>NZ_CP070223.1:550000-4728845 GCF_016903055.1 Hydrogenophaga sp. YM1
CAAAACTAGCGGATGAGCTGTGGATAGGGGTGAAAGGCTAAACAAACCTGGAAATAGCTGGTTCTCTCCGAAAACTATTTAGGTAGTGCCTCAAGTATTACCGTCGGGGGTAGAGCACTGTTTTGGCTAGGGGGTCATGGCGACTTACCAAACCAAGGCAAACTCCGAATACCGATGAGTACAGCTTGGGAGACAGAGCACCGGGTGCTAACGTCCGGACTCAAGAGGGAAACAACCCAGACCGCCAGCTAAGGTCCCTAAAATTGGCTAAGTGGGAAACGAAGTGGGAAGGCTAAAACAGTCAGGATGTTGGCTTAGAAGCAGCCATCATTTAAAGAAAGCGTAATAGCTCACTGATCGAGTCGTCCTGCGCGGAAGATGTAACGGGGCTCAAGCCAGTTACCGAAGCTGCGGATTCGCCAGCAATGGCGAGTGGTAGGAGAGCGTTCTGTAAGCCTGTGAAGGTGGCTTGTAAAGGCTGCTGGAGGTATCAGAAGTGCGAATGCTGACATGAGTAGCGTTAAAGCGGGTGAAAAGCCCGCTCGCCGTAAGCGCAAGGTTTCCTACGCAACGTTCATCGGCGTAGGGTGAGTCGGCCCCTAAGGCGAGGCAGAGATGCGTAGCTGATGGCAAGCAGGTCAATATTCCTGCACCGATCACAAGTGCGATGTGGGGACGGATCTTAATAGGTTATCCGGGTGTTGGATGTCCCGGTTTAGGCAGAAGTAGGCGTGCGTCAGGCAAATCCGGCGCGCATATACCGAGGCTGCCGAT
This sequence comes from Hydrogenophaga sp. YM1, assembly GCF_016903055.1. Classification (NCBI taxonomy): domain Bacteria; kingdom Pseudomonadati; phylum Pseudomonadota; class Betaproteobacteria; order Burkholderiales; family Comamonadaceae; genus Hydrogenophaga; species Hydrogenophaga sp. YM1. The sequence continues at coordinate 550,775 of NZ_CP070223.1, forward strand.
CGAGCGAGCTTGCTCGCGAAGTAACTGAACGAGGTCCCAGGAAAAGCCACTAAGCTTCAGCTTGTGATCGACCGTACCGCAAACCGACACTGGTGCGCGAGATGAGTATTCTAAGGCGCTTGAGAGAACTCGGGAGAAGGAACTCGGCAAATTGACACCGTAACTTCGGAAGAAGGTGTGCCCTAGTAGTGTGTAGTGAACAACGAAGCACGAACGGGTTGCAAAAAATAGGTGGCTGCGACTGTTTATTAAAAACACAGCACTCTGCAAACACGAAAGTGGACGTATAGGGTGTGACGCCTGCCCGGTGCTGGAAGATTAATTGATGGGGTGCAAGCTCTTGATCGAAGTCCCAGTAAACGGCGGCCGTAACTATAACGGTCCTAAGGTAGCGAAATTCCTTGTCGGGTAAGTTCCGACCTGCACGAATGGCGTAACGATGGCCACACTGTCTCCTCCCGAGACTCAGCGAAGTTGAAATGTTTGTGATGATGCAATCTCCCCGCGGAAAGACGGAAAGACCCCATGAACCTTTACTGTAGCTTTGTATTGGACTTTGAACAGATCTGTGTAGGATAGGTGGGAGGCTTTGAAGCCCGGTCGCTAGATCGGGTGGAGCCAACGTTGAAATACCACCCTGGTGTGTTTGAGGTTCTAACCTAGGTCCATTATCTGGATCGGGGACAGTGCATGGTAGGCAGTTTGACTGGGGCGGTCTCCTCCCAAAGCGTAACGGAGGAGTTCGAAGGTACGCTAGGTACGGTCGGACATCGTGCTAATAGTGCAATGGCATAAGCGTGCTTAACTGCGAGACTGACAAGTCGAGCAGATGCGAAAGCAGGACATAGTGATCCGGTGGTTCTGTATGGAAGGGCCATCGCTCAACGGATAAAAGGTACTCTGGGGATAACAGGCTGATACCGCCCAAGAGTTCATATCGACGGCGGTGTTTGGCACCTCGATGTCGGCTCATCTCATCCTGGGGCTGTAGCCGGTCCCAAGGGTATGGCTGTTCGCCATTTAAAGAGGTACGTGAGCTGGGTTTAAAACGTCGTGAGACAGTTTGGTCCCTATCTTCCGTGGGCGCTGCAGATTTGAGGAAGCCTGCTCCTAGTACGAGAGGACCGGAGTGGACGCACCTCTGGTGTACCGGTTGTCACGCCAGTGGCATTGCCGGGTAGCTAAGTGCGGAAGAGATAACCGCTGAAAGCATCTAAGCGGGAAACTCGTTCCAAGATGAGATCTGCCGGGGCCTTGAGCCCCCTGAAGGGTCGTCGTAGACCACGACGTTGATAGGCTGGGTGTGGAAGCGCAGCAATGCGTTAAGCTAACCAGTACTAATTGCCCGTGCGGCTTGACCCTATAACTTTGATGTCTCACATCAACAGCAAATGCAACGATATGCCAATCGTTGTCGCAATCAAATGAAACGCTGATCGATCCGCCGTAACATGCGCGGGATCACGACTCTATGAATCCGCTTGGCTGAACCAATCAGCAGCCAAGCAACCCGTTATGCCTGACGACCATAGCAAGGTGGCCCCACTCCTTCCCATCCCGAACAGGACAGTGAAACGCCTTTGCGCCGATGATAGTGCGGATTCCCGTGTGAAAGTAGGTCATCGTCAGGCTCTTACAACCAAACCCCCAACCAATCGGTTGGGGGTTTGTCTTTTTGGGGTATCCAAAAGTTTTGTGTCCAATACCGCCGACCTTGTTATGGGTTGTCGCAGGAGGCGGTCAACAATTGCAAACCCAAGCGCCGTCGATGGCGAGCGCTTGTACCCGAACCAAATCGCCCAGCAGCGTGTCAAGCACCTCCGATGGCGTTCCCGGGTGGTCCATTCGCGCAATGCGGAGGAAGTAGTCCGACGCGGCAAACCAGCTTTGCAGTTGGGCCAGTTCAACGCGTTGCCATTCCAGCATCTTGAATTTCACCAGCACTTTGAGTGCGTGCGATCGGTGCTTGGCGGGATCGCGCTGGAATTGGTCCAGGCGGCTGCGGGCCCGGGCAAGGGCGATACCGACCTGCTCGCCCTGGAAGACGGGGCCATGGCCAGGGATCACGGTCGAGGGAGCGAGCGACTCGATCAGGTCCAGGGTGGCGCCGACCTCATCAAACGCATCGACGCCGTCCAGCTCCGGAAAGACAACACCGAAGCCATTGCCCCACAAAGCATCGCCGGAAATCAGGACGCCATATTCGGGCTCGTGCAGCAGGATGGCGTGAGGGTCGTGGCCTGGGGCTGAGCGCACCTCCCATCGCAGGGCACCGGTGCGCAGATGCCCGCCCGGGTGCAACAGCTCGGCGTAGTCAAAGCGCGGGCAGAACTGGCCGGTGGGCACGTAGGTCAAGGCGACGGGGTCCCAATGGCGAACCGCTAAGGCCTGTCCGGGCGGGATGGCGACCCGGGCACCGGGCCAAGCGTCCAGCAGCGCGGCATTGCCGCCGCAATGGTCGCTGTGCAAGTGGGTGTTCACCACCCGTTCCAGTGGTTGATCGCCAAGGGCCTGTCGGATGAGGGCCACGGTCTGCTCGGCGTGGCTGGCGTAGCCTGTGTCCACCACCAGGCCACCGGCCTCGGTGCGCACGACCACGCTGTTGGCCGACAGCCATCCCCGCTCCAGCACCTGGATCCCCAGCGCCGCCAAGGGCTCTCTGGGCATGGCGTGGGCGAGGGCGGGTGCGTGGGGCATGGGCGATTGTGGGTCGGACCGGCACCCTATGCCGGTGCGCGTGACCACTCGGCGTCGAGTCGGCGACAGGCCTCGGCCAGCGGCGCGTCGAACAGGCAGTCGATCCAGCCGGCTTCTCGCTCGGCGATGGTGTGCAGGAAGGCGGAGGCGTCGCCGAGCGCGGCAAAGGCATCGAAGCCGGACTCGAGAAAGTGCTGCAGGGCGTCCAGGCCGGCCGCTTCTGCGGGTTTGCGCATCATGCGAAGGCCCAGCCGCAGTGAGCGCATGCGGGTCAGCCGCTGTAGCTCCTGGCCCATGTGCTGGACCACGGCCAACTGGCGCTCGCGCTCGCCGCGGGCGCCGCAGGCTCGCCAGGCCAGGGTGTAGCGCTCGGCGATGGGCGTGCCTTCGGCCTGGCCCAGCCAGTGCCCGGCGAGGGCATCGTCCAGCCGCTCGGTGAGCGCGTGAATTTCGGTCAGGTCGACCGCCAGTTGGGCGACGGCGGCAGGGAACAGGCGTTCGAGCGCGCCGGCGATGCGCCCGAACTGCTCGTCGCGGCGAGAGAAGTCGTGTTCACCGTACAGCTCCTCCAGAAAGAAGCGCACCGCCGGCTGGGTACGCGGATCGGTGGCGAGGTCGGCGTAGCTGGCGCGGAAGCGCCGGGCCTGCAGCCGTTTCACGGTGCGCACCGCGGCGGCATGGGCGGGCGAGCCCAGGGCACCCTGGCGGAGCGCGGCCACGCTGTGCAGGTGGGCGCGGATCTGGTCGGCGAAAGCCGTGTTGAAGCTCATGTGCAGGTGAGACCTGGCGTGATCGGCGGCGATGAATGCTGTTGGCGTGAGATAGTCGGTGCATGCGAGAGCCGACACCACATCCTACCGCCCGCTCGGCCCTGGCCGACCTGCAGCGTTTGCTGGTGTGCGGCGCAGGCCTATTGCTGCTGTTGGCGGTGGGCCTGTGGTGGCGCGGGCACCCGACCGGGGCGCTGCTGCTGGCGGCGACCGTGCTGTTCGGGCACGCCCTGGTCTTGGGCGTCGAATGCGCGCTGGCGGCCTGGGTGAACCGCGAGGACACCCGCCGCCAGGGCTGCGGCGCAGTCACGCCCTGGACCGCCTGGGTGCGCGCCTGGTGGCGCGAGGTGCTGGTGGCCCCCCGGGTGTTCGCCTGGCGCCAACCCTTTCGCTGGCGTCTCCTGCCGGATACCCCGGCACCGATGCCGGGCCGCGGTGGGGCGGTGGTGCTGATCCATGGCTTCGTGTGCAACCGGGGCTTCTGGCTGCCCTGGCTGCGCGCCTTGCGCGAACGTGGCCTGGCCTACGCGACGATCAACCTGGAGCCGGTGTTCGGCTCGATCGACGACTATGTGCCGCTGGTGGAGGGGGCCGTTCGGCGCGCCGAGCGGCTGGGCCCGGACCGGCCGACCCTGGTGTGCCACAGCATGGGCGGCCTCGCGGCCCGCGCCTGGCTGGTGGCCGATCCGCGCAATGCGGCGCGCGTGGCCAGGGTGGTCACCATCGGCAGCCCGCACCGCGGGACCTGGATCAGCCGTTTCAGCCGCGTCGTCAATGGCCGCCAGATGCGCGTGGACGGGGACTGGCTGGTCCAGCTCGCCGAGCGCGAGCGCGCGCAGCGCGGCGAGTTGCCCTACGCCGGCTTCGTGTGCTGGTACGCGGATACCGACAACATCGTGTTCCCGGCACCCACCGCCACGCTGCCCGGCGCCGACAACCGGCTGGTGCCGGGCGCGGCGCATGTGGACCTGGCGTTTCAGCCAAGGGTGATGGGCGAGTCGCTGTCGATGCTGGCGTCGGCCGGCAGTTCGCCGAGCGAGCGCACGGTGTCGTAGATCGGCGTGAAGTCGGGCGCTGTCATGTCGAAGAGCTGCTCGAAGCTGTCGATGACGAAGTAGGTGGCCTGGTAGTCGTCGATCTTGTAGCGGGTGCGCATGCAGCGCACCAGGTCGAGCGCGATGCGCCGCGCGCGCGGGCTGGTGACGCTGTGGCGCAGTTCGCCAGACGAGCTGAGGATGCCGGCGCCATAGGCGCGCAGGCCCTGGGGCTCGCGGATCAGCCCGAATTCGATGGTGTACCAGTACAGGCGCGAGAGCAGCTCGCCCGCGCCGAGGTCGTGCGCCTTCAGCCCGCCCTGGCCGTAGCGTTGCACGTAGTCGGCGAACACCGGGTTGAACAGCAGGGGCACGTGGCCGAACAGGTCGTGGAAGACATCGGGCTCGACGATGTAGTCGAATTCCTGCGGCGTGCGGATCCAGTCGGTCACCGGGAAGCGGCGGTGGGCCAGCAGGTCGAAGAAGGGGCGCTCGGGGATCAGCCCGGGCACGGCCACGATTTCCCAACCGGTGGCCGGGCGCAGGCGCTCGTTGATCTCGTCGAAGCGCGGGATGCGGTCGCGCACGCCGAGGGCGGGCAGGGCGTCCACAAAGGCCTGCGCGGCCAGGCCGGGCAAGAGGGCGCTCTGGCGCTCGTAGAGCCGGCGGTAGGTGTCGTGGTCGGCCTCGGTGTAGGCCGACCAGTTCTGAGGGCAGGTGTAGTCGTCGCGGGCGCGCGAATAGTCCCCGCGCGGGGGGCGCTCGCTGGCGCCGTAGACGACGGGTTCGACGGCCATGGTGTTTTCCGCCGGATGCTCAGGTTTTCTGCAGCACGCCGCGGCGCATCTGGTCGAGCTCCATGGTCTCGAACAGGGCCTTGAAGTTGCCTTCGCCGAAGCCCTGGTTGCCCTTGCGCTGAATGAACTCGAAGAAGATGGGGCCGAGCTGGTTCTCGCTGAAGATCTGCAGCAGCAGTTCGCCGGGCGCGCCGTCCACCAGGATGTTGCGTTGCTTCAGGGCCTCGATGTCCTCGGCCAGATTCGGGATGCGCTTGGGCAGCAGCTCGTAGTAGGTCTCGCTGGTGGTCAGCAGCTTCACGCCCGCCATCTGCAGCGCGTCGACCGTGTCGTACAAATTGGTCGAGCCCATGGCGATGTGCTGGATGCCCTCGCCGTGGTAGCGGTCCAGGTACTCCTGGATCTGGCCCGACTTTTCGTTGCCCTCTTCGTTGATCGGGATGCGGATCTTGCCGCAGGGGCTGGTCATGGCCTTGCTCTTGACGCCGGTGGCCTGGCCTTCGATGTCGAAGTAGCGCACCTCGCGGAAGTTGAACAGGCGCTCGTAGAAGTCGGCCCACTCGGCCATGCGGCCGCGGTGCACGTTGTGCGTGAGGTGGTCGATGTAGGTGAGGCCGTGGCCCACCGGGGCGAGCTCGGCGCCAGGCAAGGGCTCGAAGTCGACGTCGTAGAAACCAATGTTGCCGATCTCGCCGTCCTTGGCGCCGTTCTTGCCGCGCCAGCGGTCGATGAAATAGATGATGGAGTCGCCGATGCCCTTGATGGCGGGGATGTTCAACTCGCCCGGGCCGGCCTGCCCCGCGTAGCCCCAAGCGCCCAGGGAGATGGCGCGCTCGTGGGCGGCCTTGGCGTCCTTCACGCGAAAGGCGATGGCGCAGACGCTGGGCCCGTGTTGGCGCGCGAAGCGCTGCGCGAAGCTGTCGGGCTCGGCGTTGATGATGAAGTTGATCTCGCCCTGGCGGTACAGGGTCACGGCCTTGTGGCGGTGCTTGGCGATCGCCTTGAAGCCCATGCGCTCGAACAGCGCGCCCATGGCCACGGGGTCGGGCGCGGCGTACTCGATGAACTCGAACCCGTCGGTGCCCATGGGGTTGTCCCAGCCCTGAAAGGCGGTGGCGGAAGCGGGCAGGGCGGCGTTCATGGCGGTCTCCTTCGTGGGGTCTGGGGGATGGGCCACTGTATCGGCGCAGGGTGTCACGATTCCGGCGTTTGTGGGCGCGCCATTTGTCCATCACGCAGGATTTCTGCACAATGCCGGCGATGGAAGCCTTGGACAAGCTCGATCGCGCCATCCTGCGCAGCCTGCAGGCCGATGGACGCGCCACCTACGACCAGGTCGCCGAGACCGTGGGCTTGTCGGCCAGCGCGGTGCTGCGCCGGGTGCGCCGCCTGGAAGAGTCGGGCGTGATCGCGCGCTACGTGGCCCTGCTGCGGCCCGAGGCCGTGGGCCTGGGCCTCACGGCCCACGTGAGCGTGCGCCTGGAAAAGCACGCCGAGGGCAACAAGCGCAACCCCATGGACGAGTTCCGCGCCAGCGTGATGGCCTGGCCCGAGGTGGTGGAGTGCGTGGCGCTCACCGGCGACATGGACTACCAGCTGCGCCTCGTGGTGGCCGACATGGCCGCCTACTCGCGCTTCATGATGGACACGCTGCTTAAGCACCCCAGCGTGCAGGACTGCAAGACCAGCTTTGTGATGGACCGCGTCAAGAGCACCACCGCGCTGCCGCTCTGAGCGGGCGTCGCGCCGGACCGCTTGCGCGTGGCGGTGCTTGCGGCCAGACTTGGGCGCTTTCCCCAGCCGGCACACCCCATGGCGACCCGCGACCCCGCCCCGCCCCGCGACGACCGAACCGACAGCGGCACGGTGCCCATCCGCGCGCTCGACAGCGGCCACCGCGCCGAGATCGTGCGGCACCTGCTCTCGCTCGACGCCTCCGACCGCTACCTGCGCTTCGGCTACGCCGCCACCGACGAGCAGATCGGCCGCTACGCCGAGCGCCTGGACTTCGACCGCGACGCGGTCTTCGGCATCTTCAACCGCCGCCTGCACCTCATCGCCATGGCCCACCTGGCCTTCTCGGTCGACCCGCAGCTGCGCAGTTGCGCCGAGTTCGGCGTCTCGGTGGCCAAGGCCTCACGCGGCAAGGGCTACGGCAGCCGGCTGTTCGAGCGCGCCGTCACGCACGCGCGCAACGAGGGCGTCTCCCAGCTCTTCATCCACGCCCTGTCCGAGAACACGGCCATGCTCAAGATCGCGCGCAACGCCGGCGCGGTGCTGGAGCGCGCCGGCTCCGAGACCGAGGCCCACCTGCGCCTGCCGCCGGCCGACTTCGACTCGCGCGTGAGCGAACTGCTCAGCGACCAGGTGGCCGTGACCGACTACCACCTCAAGGCCCAGGCCAAGCAGTTCTGGGGCGTGATCCGCCTGCTGCAGGAGATCCGCCAAGGCGTGCGCGACGCCCGCGACCGCGCGCGCGGCTGAGCGGCCGGACCGGGTGCGCCACCGGCGCGCCAGGGGTTTGTCCCTTCAAACCCATGGGGTATCCTCGCCCGTTGTTACAACCACCGTCTCCCCCAGTGGCCGACCACCCCCCCAGTAGCGGGCCGCAGCGCGGCCTGCGGCCCCCCGACAAACGCGGATTCCTGCAGAAGCTTGTCGAGTTCATCAACCCCGGGCCGGACTCCAAGGACGAGCTGATCGAGACCCTCGCCGAGGCCGAGGACAACGACATCATCAACGCCGAATCCCGCGTGATGCTCGAAGGCGTGATCCGCATCGCCGACATGACCGCCGGCGACGTCATGGTGGCCGCGCCGCGCATGGACATGATCGCCATCGACGCGCCCTACGACGAGCTGCTGCACCTGGTGATCGACACCGCGCACTCGCGCTTTCCGGTCTACGAGGGCGAGCGCGAGAACATCATCGGCATCCTGCTCGCCAAGGACCTGCTCAAGCTGCAGCGCGCGCCTTCGCTCAACATCCGCGCCCTGCTGCGCCCGGCCACCTTCGTGCCCGAGAGCAAGGGCCTGAACGACCTGCTGCGCGAGTTCCGCGGCAACCGCAACCACCTGGCCATCGTCATCGACGAGTTCGGCCGCGTCGCCGGCCTCATCACCATCGAGGACGTGCTGGAGGAAATCGTCGGCGAGATCGAGGACGAGTTCGACGTCGACGAGGACGCTGGCGACGTCTTCGCGCTGGCCGACAGCACCTGGCGCGTCAGTGGCGACACCCCGATCGAACGCATCAACGAGGCCTTCGAGCTCCACCTCTCCGACGAGGACTTCGACACCATCGGCGGCCTGATCGCGCACACCATGGGCCACGTGCCCAAGCGCGGCGAGGCGCACGAGATCGAGGGCCTGCGCTTCACCGTGCTGCACGCCAAGGGCGGTGCCGTGAAGTGGTTCAAGGTGGCGCCGGTGCCCGCCGAGCCCTGACCCCCTTCCCCCAACCCACGGCCCATGCGCAGCCTTTTCGGATCGCTCCACACCCCCTCGAGCTTCCACCCCATGACGCGCCGCCCGCCCGGGCGCGGTTCGCGGCTGGCGGGTTTCCTGTTCTTCTGGGTCTGTCTGCTGGGGGGCCTGGGCCAGGCCGCCGCCATCGCCTGGCCCGCGGCGGCCTGGGTGCCGCCGGGCCTGGTGCCGGGGCAGCCCAGCGGCGGGCTGCAGATCGTGTCGCTGGCCCTGCTGGTGCTTGCGCTGCAGTTCGCCACGCGCGTGGGGCAGGCCATGTGGCGCGGCTGGCTGTTCGCCACCGCCTGGCTGGCCGGCAGCTTCTGGTGGCTGTTCATCTCCATGAACACCTATGGCGGCTTGCCGGCCTGGCTGGCCGCCCTGGCCGTGCTGGCGCTGGCCGGCGCGCTGGCGCTGTACTACGCCCTGGCCGTGGGCTTCCTCTGCGCCTGGGCGCCGCTGGCGCGCAGCGCACAGGCGCTGATGTTCGCCGCCGCCTGGACGTTGGCCGAGCTTGCGCGCGGCCAGCTCTTCACCGGCTTTCCCTGGGGCGCGGGCGGTTACGCCCAGGTCGACCTGATGGCGCCCTGGGCGCCGCTGGTCGGGGTCTACGGCATGGGCTTCATCGCGGCCATCCTGGCCTATGTGCTGGCCTCGGTCCTCACCTGGGCGGTGCACGCCGCCCTGGCCTGGATGCGCCAGCCCGTGCGGCCCGTGCCCGTGCGCAACGCCGGTGGCGTCTACGTGTCCACGCCGCCCACCGCCCGCGTGCAGGCGCGCCACTGGTCGCCGTTCACCGTGGCGCGCGGCGCCCTGGCCTGGCTGGTGGTGCTGCTGCTGGTCATCAGCTGCCTGGGAGGCGGCGAGCGCTGGCGCGGCCTGGGCCAGACCGAGACGGCCGGCACCGGTCCGCTGCGCGTCTGGCTGCTGCAGGGCAACATTCCGCAGGACCAGAAGTTCGTGCCTGGCACCGGCGTGGCCCAGGCGCTGGAGTGGTACCCGCGCCAGATGCGCGAGGGCATCGCGGCCGCCAGCGCGCGCGCCGACGGGCCCCAGCTCATCGTGGCGCCGGAAACCGCCGTGCCCCTGCTGCCCGAGCAGCTGGGCGCCGCCTTCTGGCAGCCGCTGCTGCAGCCCATCGCCGCGCAGACCGGCCCGCAGGCCGCCGCCGTGCTCACCGGCCTGCCCCTGGGCAGCCTGGAGACCGGCTACACCAATTCCACCTGGGGTTTCACCCCCGCCGCCGCGCGCCGTGCCCTGGCCAACGCCCAGTCGCCCGAGGTGCACCGCTACGACAAGCACCACCTGGTGCCCTTCGGCGAGTTCATCCCACCCTTCTTCCGCTGGTTCACGCAGATGATGAACATCCCCCTGGGCGACTTCGCGCGCGGCGCGCTGCCCCAGGCGCCCTGGACCTGGGCGGGCCAGCGCATCGCACCCAACATCTGCTACGAGGACCTGTTCGGCGAGGAGATCGCCGCCGGCTTCGCCACCGCCGAAGGCGCGCCCACCGTGCTGGTGAACCTCAGCAATATCGCCTGGTTCGGCGACTCCATCGCCATCGACCAGCACCTGCAGATTTCGCGCCTGCGCGCGCTGGAGTTCGGCCGGCCGATGCTGCGCGCCACCAACACCGGCGCCACCGCCGCCATCGACCACCGCGGCGTGGTCACACAGCTGCTGCCGCGCCTGGAGCGCGGCCGGCTGGAGGCCACGGTGGAGGGTCGCAGCGGCCTCACGCCCTACGCGCAATGGGCCGCGCGCTGGGGCCTGATGCCGCTGTGGGTGGTCTGCGGCGCGCTGCTGCTGGTCATCGCCTCGCTGCGCCACCTGGGCCGCCGGGGCGGCCGCACGCGGCGGCGCTGAGCCCGGCCGGACCGACCCCCGGCCCGTAAAATCGCGCATTCCGCCGGTGGCCCGCCTGGGCGGCGCACCGCGCACCCCCCAACAAGACCTCTCCCTTTCCGCCGGCCCGCCCACGCGCGGGCCTCACGCGCATGTTGACCTTCCAGCAAATCATCCTCACGCTGCAGACGTACTGGGCCAACCAGGGCTGCGCGCTGCTGCAGCCCTACGACATGGAGGTGGGCGCCGGCACCAGCCACACCGCCACCTTCCTGCGGGCCATCGGCCCCGAACCCTGGAAGGCCGCCTACGTGCAGCCCAGCCGCCGCCCCAAGGACGGCCGCTACGGCGAGAACCCCAACCGCCTGCAGCACTACTACCAATACCAGGTGGTGCTCAAGCCGGCGCCGGCCAACATCCTGGAGCTCTACCTGGGCTCGCTTGAAGCCCTGGGCTTCGACCTGAAGAAGAACGACATCCGCTTCGTCGAGGACGACTGGGAGAACCCCACGCTGGGCGCCTGGGGCCTGGGCTGGGAGGTCTGGCTCAACGGCATGGAGGTGACGCAGTTCACCTACTTCCAGCAGGTCGGCGGCATCGACTGCCGGCCCGCCACCGGCGAGATCACCTACGGCCTGGAGCGCCTGGCCATGTACCTGCAGGGCGTGGACAACGTCTACAACCTCACCTGGACCGAGGGCCTGAGCTACGGCGACGTCTACAAGCAGAACGAGGTGGAGCAGTCCACCTACAACTTCGAGCACAGCGACGCCGATTTCCTGTTCACCGCCTTCGCCGCGCACGAAAAGCAGGCCAAGCACCTGATGGCCGAGCGGCTCGCGCTGCCGGCCTACGAGCAGGTGCTCAAGTGCGCGCACAGCTTCAACCTGCTGGACGCGCGCGGCGCGATCAGCGTGACCGAACGCGCCGCCTACATCGGCCGCATCCGCAACCTCGCGCGCAGCGTGGCCCAGAGCTACTACGAGAGCCGCGAGCGCCTGGGCTTCCCCATGGCGCCGCGCGAGTGGGTGGCGCAGATCGAGAAAAAGGCCGCCTGAGCCGGGAAGAGAAGAACAACGATGTCCGCACAGAACCTGCTCGTCGAACTGTTTGTCGAGGAACTGCCGCCGAAGGCGCTGAAGAAGCTCGGCGAGGCCTTCGCCACCGGCCTGGCCCAAGGCCTCAAGGCGCAGGGCCTGGCGCCGGCCGACGCCACCGTGACGCCCTTCGCCTCGCCGCGCCGCCTGGCCGCGCACCTCACGGGCGTGCTCGCGCGCGCCGCCGACAAGCCCGTCTCGCAAAAGCTCATGCCGGTCTCGGTGGGCCTGGACGCCAGCGGCCAGCCCACGCCGGCGCTGCTCAAGCGCCTGGCCGGCCTGGGCGCCGACGCGTCGGCCGTGGCCGGCCTGCGCCGCGCCATGGACGGCAAGGCCGAGGCCCTGTTCTTCGACAGCGTGGCGCCCGGCGCCGATCTCGCCGCGGGCCTGCAGAAGGCGCTCGACGAGGCCATCGCGCAACTGCCCATTCCCAAGGTCATGACCTACCAGCTCGAGTCCGGCTGCGCCCTGCCGGGCTGGGACAGCGTGCAGTTCGTGCGCCCCGCGCACGGTCTGGTGGCACTGCACGGGGCCGAGGTGGTGCCCGTGAAGGCGCTGGGCCTGAAGGCCGGCAATGCCACGCACGGCCACCGCTTCGAGGCCCGCGTCGATCCCGTGCCCATCGCCCACGCCGATGCCTACGCCGACACGCTCGCCCAGGACGGCGCCGTCATCGCCTCCTTCGCCGAGCGCCGTGCCGACATCGCGCGCCAGCTCGCCGAGGCCGCCGCGCGCGTGGGCGGCGGCTGCCGCCCGATCGAGGACGAGGCCCTGCTCGACGAGGTGACCGCGCTGGTCGAGCGCCCGAACGTGCTCATCTGCGAATTCGAGAAGCAGTTCCTCGACGTGCCGCAGGAGTGCCTCATCCTCACGATGAAGGCCAACCAGAAGTACTTCCCCCTGCTCGACGCGCAAGGCCGGCTCACGAACCAGTTCCTGGTGGTCAGCAACATCCGCCCGGCCGACGCCAGCGCGGTCATCGGCGGCAACGAGCGCGTGGTGCGCCCGCGCCTGGCCGACGCCAAGTTCTTCTTCGACCAGGACCGCAAGAAGACGCTGGAATCGCGCGTCGAGGGCCTGGGCAAGGTGGTCTACCACAACCAGCTCGGCACGCAGGGCGAGCGCGTGGAGCGCGTGCGCGCCATCGCCAAGGCCATTGGCCAACGGCTCGGTGGCGAGGTGCTCGCCCAGCAGGCCGACACCGCCGCGCGCCTGGCCAAGACCGACCTGCTGACCGACATGGTGGGCGAGTTCCCCGAGCTGCAGGGCATCATGGGCGGCTACTACGCGCGCCACGACGGCCTGAGCGAGGACATCGCCTTCGCCATCGAGGACCACTACAAACCGCGCTTCGCGGGCGACGCGCTGCCGCGCAACGCCGTGGGCACGGTGGTGGCCCTGGCCGACAAGCTGGAAACCCTGGTCGGCATGTTCGGCATCGGCAACCTGCCCACCGGCGACAAGGACCCGTTCGCGCTGCGCCGGCACGCGCTGGGCGTGGTGCGCATGCTGATCGAGCAGGCGCCCGATCTGGAGCTGCCCTGGTTGCTGCACAACGCGGGCGACCCGTTCGGCGACAAGATCCACCGTGACCGCTCGGCGGACGTGACCGCGCTCACCGACTTCATCTGCGACCGCCTCGCCGGCAGCCTGCGCGAGCAGGGCTACAGCGCGCAGGAGATCGACGCCGTGCTCGCGCTGCGCCCCGCGCGCCTGGCCGACGTGAGCAAGCGCCTGGCGGCCGTGCGCGCCTTCGCCGCGCTGCCCGAGGCCCCGGCCCTGGCGGCCGCCAACAAGCGCATCGGCAACATCCTCAAGAAGTCCGAGGGCGTGGGCGAGTCGGTCAACGCTGGCCTGCTGAAGGAGCCCGCCGAGAAAGCCCTGTTCGACGCCATGCAGGCCACCGTGCCCGGCGCCGACGCTCAGTTCGAGGCCGGCGACTTCACCGCCAGCCTGCAGGCCCTGGCCGCGCTGCGCGAGCCGGTCGACGCCTTCTTCGACGGTGTCATGGTCAATGCCGACGAGCCCGCGCTCAAGGCCAACCGCCTGGCCCTGCTGCAACAATTGCACCGCGCGATGAACCGCGTGGCCGACCTGTCCCGGCTGGCCTGAGATCACCGGACGCCACTACCATTGCGCCATGCCCACCCCGCGTCAGATTGAGCGCTTCACCCTGGCTTTCCACCGGGAGGCTTTGCAACGGGTGGCCCGGTCGCCCGAGCTGATCGATCGCGCGCTGGCCGTGCTGGACCGTTGGGAAGCCTCGGGTTTGTCGAATGGATCGACGCCTTACCGCGAGGAGTGGCGGCAACTGCTGCTCGCGCGGGACGTGTCGCGGCTGACCCAGGCGGTTTGCGCCGACGGCGATCACGCGGCGACCTTGCGGGGTATGTCCCCGCTCGGCTTCGTGCTGCCGGACGAAGAGCGGCAGCGCCTTCGCCGGGAAGCCATGGCGCAATGAAACGGACCCAGCTCGCCCATGTGCTGCGCGCTGCCGCCGAGATTTCCGGCGAGAAGAGCTTCGTGCTGGTCGGTAGTCAAGCGGTGCTGTTGCTGCTGGAGCAGCCCGAGGGACGGTTGACCTTGTCCGAAGAGATCGACCTGTATCCCGCTGTTGCTCCCGACAAGGCCGATCTGATCGATGGTGCGCTTGGCGCGCTCTCGCCGTTCCATGATGAGTTCGGCTACCACGCCGATGGGGTCAGCCCGGACACGGCCGTGATGCCGGCCGACTGGATGGACCGCGCGGTCTTCCACTACTTCGGCGACATCACGGCCATCTGCCCCGATTTGCACGATCTGGCCGTGTCCAAATGCGTGGCCGGGCGCGAGAAGGACGCCGAGTTCCTGCGGGCCTTGTTCGAGCAAGGCCATCTGGATGTGAACGTCCTCATCGAACGCATCCGCCAACTCGATGGCACCCAGTACCCGGTCGGCAGCATCGAAGCCTGGGCCCGCCGGCGCCACGCGGACGCCCTGCATGGGAAGGGATCATGAAGCTTCTCATCCTCGACCGCGACGGCACGCTCAACCGCGGCCGCGACGACAAGGTGGCGTCGCCGGACGAATGGGAGCCTTTGCCGGGCGCGCTCGAGGCGGTGGCGCGGCTCAACCACGGCGGCTGGCGCGTGGTGCTGGCCACCAACCAGTCGGGCATCGGCCGCGGCCTGTTCGACATGGCCTCGCTCAACGCCATCCACCTCAAGATGCACCGCCTGCTGGCCGCCGCCGGCGCGCGGGTGGAGGCCATCTTCATCTGCCCGCACGCGCCCGAAGACGCCTGCGGTTGCCGCAAGCCCGCGCCCGGCCTGTTCCAACAGATCGGCGCGCGTTTCGGCGTGCCCCTGGCCGAGGTGGTGGCCGCCGGTAACTCGCTGCGCCACGTGCAGGCTGGCGCCGCCGCCGGTTGCGCCACGCACCTGCTGCTCACCGGCCAGTCGGCCACGCTGGGCGGCCAGCCCGGCGCCACCATCGCCGGCCTGCCGCCCGCCACCCAGGTCCACGCCGACCTCAGCGCCTTTGCCGACTGGCTGCTGGCCCAGGTCCCACCCCCTTCCAAGCCGACCGCCTGACCCCCGAGCATGATCGCCATCCACTTCCTGCGCTCCGTGTTGCATTTGCTGGTGATGGTGATCACCGTGATCCCCTGGGGGCTGGCGGTGGTGATCGTCTCGCCCTTCGTGAGCAGCACCACGCTGTACTGGATGTGCGCGAACTGGCTGCGCGTGGCGGTGCACAGCGGCACGCTGATCCTGGGCATCCGCAACCGCGTCACGGGCCTGGAGAACCTGCCCGTGGGCAGCACCGCGCCGGCCGTGCTGCTGCTCAAGCACCAGTCCACCTGGGAAACCTTCGCCATGCCCACGCTGATGCCGCACCCGCTGGCCTACGTGTTCAAGAAGGAGCTGCTCTACGTGCCCTTCTTCGGCTGGGCCATGGGCCGGCTGGACATGATCCACATCGACCGCAGCAAGCGCACCCAGGCCTTCAACAAGGTGGTCGAGCAGGGCCAGCGCCTGCTCGACCAGGGCACCTGGGTGATCATGTTCCCCGAGGGCACGCGCATCCCGCGCGGCCAGAAGGGCAGCTACAAGACCGGCGGCACGCGCCTGGCCGTGGCCACCGGCGCGCCGGTCATCCCCATCGCCGTGACCTCGGCCAAGTGCTGGCCGCGCAAGGCCTTCATCAAGCGGCCCGGCGTGGTGGACTTTTCCATCGGCAAGCCCATCCCCAGCCAGGGCCGCGAGGCCGACGAGCTCATGCGCGAGGTCGAGGCCTGGATCGAAGGCGAGATGCGCCGGCTCGACCCCGAGGCCTATCGATAGAAGCCATGAAGGGCTTCGTGCAGCTGGCGTTCGATCTGTTCGGCCCCGCCGAGCCCGAGCCGCCGCGCGCCGCGCCGGCCCCATCGGCCCCATCGGCCCCGGCCGCCCCGGTCGGTACCGACCACGCGCTGCCGCTGGCCGAGGTCTTCCAGCCCGGCACCTGGCACCACCCGCGCGCCAACCGCCTGGTGCGCCTGCGCGGGGCCGAGGTGGGCTACGAATTCCTGCGCGGCAAGCGCCGCACCATCGGCCTGAGCGTGGGCACCGAGGGCCTGAGCGTGCGCGCCCCGCGCTGGAGCACGCTGGGCGATGTGGAGGCCGTGCTGCAGGAAAAGGCCGGCTGGGTGCTCGACAAGCTGGCCGAGGCGCGCGAGCGCGCCGAGCGCCAGGCCAGCTCGCGCATCCGCTGGGCCGACGGCGCCGAGCTGCCGCTGCTGGGCGAGCCGGTGCGCCTGGCACTCGATCCGGCGCACGGCTTCTCGGGCCGCGGCGGCGCTTTCGATGCGGCCGCGCGCGTGTTGCGCGTCGGCCTGCCGCGCCACGCGAGCGAGGCGCAGATCCGCGACGCCGCGCAGGCCTGGCTGATGCGCCACGCGCGCACCGTGTTCACGCAGCGCCTGGATCACTTCGCGCCGCGCCTGGGCGTGCAATGGACCCGGCTGAGCCTGTCCAACGCCGACACGCGCTGGGGCAGCGCCAGCGCCGACGGACGCATCCGCCTCAACTGGCGGCTCATCCACCTGTCCATGGACGCCATCGACTACGTGGTGGTGCACGAACTCAGCCACCTGCACCACATGGACCACAGCCCACGCTTCTGGGACGTGGTCGCCAGCGTGATGCCCGATCACGCCGAGCGCCGCCGCGCGCTCAAGGACGCGGCGCTGCCCTTCACCGAGGGCTGAAGCGCCAGACGCCGTCGGCGCCGCGGGTGCGCGCCAGCGTGCCCGCGTGCCACAGCCGGTTCAGGTGCGCCACCGCTTCGCCCATGGCGAAGGTGGTTTGGTGCAGGTCCAGTTGGCGCTGGAACAGCACGGGCAGCGCGTCGAAGGCGCTCAGGGGCTTTTCGCGGCAGGCCGCCACCACCTCGGCCAGGCGCTCGTCGTGGTGCGCGTGCAGTTGCGCGATGCGCTCATGCAGGCCGGTGAAGGGCCGCCCGTGCGAGGGCAGCACCAGCGTGTGCTCGGGCAGCGGCAGGAACTTGTCGATGGAGTCGAGGAAGCGCTGGAGCGAGTCGGCCTCGGGCTCCTGCTCATACACGCTCACGTTGGTGGAGATGCGCGGCAGGATCATGTCGCCGCTGATCAGCACGCCCAGGGACTCGCTCCACAGGGCCATGTGCTCGGGCGCGTGGCCGTAGCCGCTGATGCAGCGCCAGTCGTGCTCGCCGATGCGCACCGCCAGGCCGTCGAGCAGGCGGCGCGACTGCGCGGGCACGGACGGCACCAGGTTCGGGTAGTAGCCGGCGCGCGCCCGCACCTTGGCCACGCTCTGGGGGTCCGTGAGGCCGTGGCTGGCGAAGTAGGCCGCCGCCGCGTCGCCGCCGAAGCCGGTGGTGGTCTGGGTGCCCAGGCGCGCCATCGCGTGGTCGGTGGCGCTGATCCACAAACGGCAGTCCCACTTCTCGCACAGCCAGTGCGCCAGGCCGATGTGGTCCGGGTGCATGTGCGTCACGATCACGCGCAGCACGGGCAGGCCGTCCAGCTCGTTGGCGAACACCTGCTCCCACTGCGCCTTGGCCTCCTCGCGGGCGATGCAGCAGTCCACCACCGTCCAGCCCTCGCGGCCGTCCAGGGTGTCGCGCAGCAGCCAGAGGTTGATGTGGTCGAGCGCGAAGGGCAGCGTCATGCGAATCCACTTCACCCCTGGTGCCACCACCAGGGCGCGGCCAGGCTCGGGCAGGGTGGTGCCCAGGGGGTAGTGCAGCCGGGCTTCGAGCTGATCGCGGGTGAGACTCATGGCGTGGGGGAATGATTTCAGTAAGATGCGCGCGCCTTGACGTTGACGTAAACGTCAAGAAAAGGGCATTCTACGGAGCCACCGTTCCCTCCTCTGTCCGCCACCCGACACCCGCCCGGCACATGGCCACCAACCCGACCTACACCATCAGCGATCTGGCGCGAGAGTTCGACCTGACGACCCGCGCCATCCGCTTCTACGAAGACGTGGGCCTGCTGCAGCCGCTGCGCGAAGGCCCGGGCGGGCGCAACCGCGTCTACAGCGCGCGCGACCGCACCCGCCTGAAACTCACGCTGCGCGCCAAGCGCCTGGGCCTGTCGCTCACCGAGGCCAAGGACATCATCGACATGTACGACAGCCCGCGCGACACCGGGCCGCAGCTGCGCAAGTTCCTCGCCGTGCTGGCCGAGCACCGCCGCCAGCTCGAGGAGCAGATGGCCGACCTGGTGGCCAACCTCGACGAGGTCAAGGCGCACGAAAAGGAGGCGCGCGCCCTGCTCACCAAGATCGAGCGCAAGGGCGCCTGAGCCGCCGGCGGCCCGGTCGACCGCTGGTTTGACGTTTACGTAAACGTCAACCTAGAATCGGGGCTCTCCCATCCCCCGGGCCGCGCGGCCCCGCACCGATGAGCACCCCCTTCCAGGCCCAGGACCCGAACTACGAAGCGCGTGTGCGCGAAAGCTTCGCGCGCCAGGCCGCCATGGACACCCTGGGCGCCTCGCTGGCCGAGGTGGCGCCGGGGCGCGTGGTCATCACCTTGCCATGGGCCGCGCGCCTCACGCAGCAGCACGGCTTCCTGCACGCGGGCATGGTGTCCACGGCGCTCGACTCGGCCTGCGGCTACGCGGGGTTTTCGCTCATGCCGGCCGACGCCGCCGTGCTCACCATCGAGTTCAAGATCAACCTGCTCGCGCCCGCGCAGGGCGAGTCCTTCCGCATGGTCGGCACGGTCATCAAGCCCGGGCGCACCGTCACCGTGGCCGAAGGCCAGGCCTATGCCCTGCACGAGGGCCGGGAGAAGCTCGTGGCCACCATGGGCTGCACCCTCATGACCGTTCTGGGCCGCGACAAGGTGCGCGGCTGACACCTCCCACACCAACACCCACAGGAGACTTGCCATGACCCAACTGCCCGGCCTCGACTTCCAGCTTGGCGAGGACATCGACGCCCTGCGCGACGCCGTGCGCGACTTCGCGCAGGCCGAGATCGCGCCGCGCGCGGCCGAGATCGACCGCAGCGACCAGTTCCCCATGGACCTGTGGCGCAAGATGGGCGAGCTCGGCGTGCTGGGCATCACCGTGCCCGACACCTACGGCGGCGCCAACATGGGCTACCTCGCGCACATGGTCGCCATGGAAGAGATCAGCCGCGCCAGCGCCTCGGTGGGCCTGTCCTACGGCGCGCATTCCAACCTGTGCGTCAACCAGATCAAGCGCAACGGCAACGACGCGCAGCGCCAAAAGTACCTGCCCAAGCTCATCAGCGGCGAGCACGTGGGCGCGCTGGCCATGAGCGAGCCCGGCGCGGGCTCCGACGTCATCAGCATGAAGCTCAAGGCCGAGGACAAGGGCGGCTACTACCTGCTCAACGGCAGCAAGATGTGGATCACCAACGGCCCCGACGCCGACACCCTGGTGGTCTACGCCAAGAGCGAGCCCGAGCTGGGCGCGCGCGGCGTCACGGCCTTCCTCATCGAGAAGGGCATGAAGGGCTTCTCCATCGCGCAAAAGCTCGACAAGCTGGGCATGCGCGGCAGCCACACCGGCGAGCTGGTGTTCCAGAACGTGGAGGTGCCGGCGGAGAACATCCTGGGCGGCCTCAACAACGGCGCCAAGGTGCTCATGAGCGGGCTGGACTACGAGCGCGCCGTGCTCACCGGCGGGCCGCTGGGCATCATGCAGGCGGTGATGGACAACGTGGTGCCCTACATCCACGACCGCAAGCAGTTCGGCCAGAGCATCGGCGAGTTCCAGCTCATCCAGGGCAAGGTGGCCGACATGTACACCGTGCTGCAGGCCGCGCGCAGCTTCGCCTACACGGTGGCCAAGAACCTGGACACGCTGGGCAGCGAGCACGTGCGCCGCGTGCGCAAGGACTGCGCCTCCGTCATTCTGTGGACGGCCGAGAAGGCCACCTGGATGGCCGGCGAAGGCGTGCAGATCTTCGGCGGCAACGGCTACATCAACGAGTACCCCCTGGGCCGCCTGTGGCGCGACGCCAAGCTCTACGAGATCGGCGCCGGCACCAGCGAAATCCGCCGCATGCTCATCGGCCGCGAACTCTTCGCCGAAACCATGTAAGCCGCCCGGCGGGCGGCAGGCAGCACAATCCTTCCATGAGCGACGACCTTCAACACCTGCTGGATCACAACCGGCGCTGGGCGGCCCAGATCGAGGCCGAACGCCCCGGCTTCTTCACCAAGCTCTCGCAGCAGCAGAGCCCACGCTACATGTGGATCGGCTGTTCCGACAGCCGCGTGCCCGCCAACCAAATCACCGGCCTGGACCCGGGCGAGGTCTTCGTGCACCGCAACGTGGCCAACGTGGTGGTGCCGACCGACCTGAACTGCCTGTCCACCGTCCAGTTCGCGGTGGACGTGCTCAAGGTCGAGCACCTCATGGTGGTGGGCCACTACGGCTGCGGCGGCGTGCAGGCCGCGCTGCGCGACACCCGCGTGGGGCTGGCGGACAACTGGTTGCGCCATATCAAGGACGTGCGCGACAAGCATGCGACGCTGTTGTCCGCGCTGCCCGAGGCGCACCGCCACGACGCGCTGTGCGAACTCAATGCCATCGAGCAGGTGGTCAACGTCGCGCAGACCACGGTGCTGCAGGACGCCTGGGAGCGCGGCCAGGCCGTGGCCCTGCACGGCTGGGTCTACGGCCTCAAGGACGGCCTGGTGCAGGACCTGCGCATGACCGTGCGCGGCAACGCCGACCTGGAGGCGGTGCACCGCCAGGCCGTGGCCGGCGTGAAGGACCGCTCGCGCGGCTGAGTTCCGCCACCCGCGCGCCGCCACCGTTTTCGACCGATCTTTCGAACCAAGGAGTACACCATGTCCGATCCCATCGTTATCCTCGGCGCCGCGCGCACGCCGATGGGCGCCTTCCAGGGCGACTTCTCGCCGCTGGCCGCGCACGACCTCGGCGGCGTCGCCATCAAGGCCGCCATCGAACGCAGCGGCGTCGACCCCAAGGGCGTCGACGAGCTGCTGTTCGGCAACTGCCTGATGGCCGGCCAGGGCCAGGCGCCCGCGCGCCAGGCCGCGCTCAAGGGCGGGCTGCCGCTGTCCACCGGCGCGGTCACGCTGTCCAAGATGTGCGGCTCCGGCATGAAGGCCACCATGCTGGCGCACGACATGCTGATGGCCGGCAGCGCCCAGCTCATGGTGTCCGGTGGCATGGAAAGCATGACCAACGCGCCCTACCTCATGCTCAAGGGCCGCGGCGGCTACCGCATGGGCCACGACCGCATCTTCGACCACATGATGCTCGACGGCCTGGAAGACGCCTACGAACCCGGCCGCAGCATGGGCACCTTCGGCGAGGACTGCGCCGCCAAGTACGCCTTCACGCGCGAGCAGCAGGACGCCTTCGCCACCGCCTCGGTGTCGCGCGCCAAGGCCGCCACCGAGAGCGGTGCCTTCGCCAAAGAGATCGCCGCCGTCACCGTGAAGGACCGCAGCGGCGAGCGCGTGGTCTCCATCGACGAAGGCCCGGGCAAGATCAAGCTCGACAAGATCCCCGCGCTCAAGCCGGCGTTCAAGAAGGACGGCACCATCACCGCCGCCTCCAGCTCCTCCATCAACGACGGCGCCGCCGCGCTGGTGCTGGCCAAGGCCTCCACCGCGCAGCGCCTGGGCGCCAAGCCCATCGCCCGCATCGTCGGCCACGCCACGCACGCGCAGGAGCCCAACTGGTTCACCACCGCGCCCGTCCGCGCCACGCAGAAGCTGCTGGCCGCCACCGGCTGGAAGGTGGGGGATGTCGACCTGTGGGAAGTGAACGAAGCCTTCGCCGTGGTGCCCATGGCCCTGATGGCCGAGCTCAAGGTCTCGCACGACAAGCTCAACGTCAACGGCGGCGCCTGCGCCCTGGGCCACCCCATCGGCGCCAGCGGCGCGCGCATCCTGGTCACCCTGATCCACGCGCTGCAGGCGCGCGGCGGCAAGCGCGGCGTGGCCACGCTGTGCATCGGCGGCGGCGAAGCCACGGCGATGGCCATCGAGCTGCTGTGAACCACCCCCGCCGCGCTTCGCGCGACCCCCTCGGGGGGGCGGCACCGACGGCCCGGCAACGCCGGTTCCGGGGTGTCCCTGGGTCGCTTCCCCTCTGACCCGCATGGCCACCGTTCTGGTCATCGGCGCCTCGCGTGGCATCGGCCTCGAATTCGTGGGCCAGTACCGCGAGGCCGGTGAGCGCGTGATCGCCACCGCGCGCGACGACGCCGGCCTGGCGCGCCTGCGCGAACTCGGTGCCGAGGCCCTGCGCGTGGACGTGGCCGAGCCCACCAGCGTGAGCGGCCTGGCCTGGCAGCTCGAGGGCGAGAAGATCGACGTGGCCCTGTACGTGGCGGGCGTGTTCCCGCAGGGCAGCGCACGGACGCCGCCCACGCGCGAGGCCTTCGACCACGCCATGCACGCCAACCTGCTGGGCGCCATGCAGGTGATCCCGCAGGTGGCCCCGCTGGTGGAGGCCGCGCGCGGGCGCTTCGCCTTCCTGTCCAGCGCCATGGCGCAGATCGCGGGCGTGGCCGACAGCCGCGGCTGGGTCTACCGCGCGAGCAAGGCCGCGCTGAACATGGCGGTGGCCTCGGCCCAGCACGACTACCCCGAGGCCATCCTCGTCGCCATCTCGCCCGGCTGGGTGCAGACCGACATGGGCGGGGCCTCGGCCCCGCTCTCGCCCGAGCGCAGCGTGGCGGACATGCGCCGCACCCTCGCGCGCCTCACGCCCCGCGAGGGCGGCCGCTTCATCGACCACGACGGCCGGCCGTTCGACGGCTGGTGAGCCAGGGGCTTTCCATGATCCAGACCCTCGAACAGTTGCGCGGCCTCTACGCCGCCCCGGGCGAGCGCGCGCGCCGCAAGCAGCTGTCGCGCATCGACGCGCACGCCCGCCGCTTCATCGCGCTGTCGCCCTTCTGCATGCTCGCCAGCGGCGGCGCCAACGGCCGCCTGCTCGACGCCTCGCCGCGTGGCGGCGAGGCCGGCTTCGTGAAGGTGCTCGACGAGCACACCCTGCTGCTGCCCGACTCGGGCGGCAACAACCGGCTCGACACGCTGGAGAACCTGATCGCCGACCCGCGCCTGTCGCTGATCTTCCTGGTGCCCGGCGTGGAAGAGACGCTGCGCATCAACGGCCGCGCGCGCCTGCGCGACGAGCCCGAGTTCGTGGACCGCTTCGCCCAGGAGCGCCAGCGGCCCAAGCTGGTGATCGAAGTCGCGGCGCGCGAGGTCTACCTGCATTGCGCCAAGGCCTTCATGCGCTCGCGCTTGTGGGAGCCGGCGGGCTGGCCCGCGCGCCACGCGTTGCCGACCATGAACCAGATGATCAGCGACCAGATGGGGCTCGCCGCGCCCACCGAAACCCAGGAGGCCATGCGCGCGCGCTACCTCGCGCAGCTGGTCCAGGAACAGAGTCCCGAGAAGGAATGACATGCTGCTGACCCCCGACCAGGAAGCCGTCCGCGAGGCGGTGCGCGCCTTCGCCCAGGCCGAGCTCTGGCCCCACGCCGCGAAGTGGGACAAGGAGCACCACTTCCCGGCCGACGTGCACCGCGGCCTCGCCGAACTCGGCGCCTACGGCATCTGCGTGCCCGAATCGTTGGGCGGTGCCGGCCTGGACTACGTGAGCCTGGCCGTGGTGCTGGAGGAAATCGCCGCCGGCGACGGCGGCACCAGCACGGCCATCAGCGTCACCAACTGTCCCGTCAACGCCATCCTCATGCGCTACGGCAGCGCCCGGCAGCAGGAGCGCTGGCTGCGTCCGCTGGCCGCCGGCCAGATGCTGGGCGTGTTCTGCCTCACCGAGCCGCACGTGGGCTCGGACGCCTCGGCCTTGCGTACCACCGCGGTGAAGCAGGGCGGCGACTACGTGCTCAACGGTGTCAAGCAGTTCATCACCAGCGGCAAGAACGGCCAGCTCGCCATCGTGATCGCCGTGACCGACAAGGCCGCGGGCAAGCGTGGCATGAGCGCCTTCGTGGTGCCCACCGACACACCGGGCTATGTGGTGGCGCGGCTGGAAGACAAGGTGGGCCAGCACAGCAGCGACACGGCGCAGATCAACTTCGAGAACTGCCGCATCCCGGCCGACAACCTCATCGGCGCGGAGGGCGAGGGCTACAAGATCGCGCTGTCGGCGCTGGAGGGCGGGCGCATCGGCATCGCGGCGCAGAGCGTCGGCATGGCGCGCAGCGCCTTCGACTGCGCGCTGGCCTACGCCAAGCAGCGCGAGAGCTTCGGCCAGCCCATCTTCAACCACCAGGCGGTGGGTTTCCGCCTGGCCGAGATGGCGACGCAGATCGAGGTGGCGCGCGCCATGGTGCTCCACGCGGCCGCGCTGCGCGACGCCGGGCGCCCCTGCCTGAAGGAGGCGGCCATGGCCAAGCTGTTCGCCAGCGAGATGGCCGAACGCGTGTGCAGCGACGCTATCCAGGTGCACGGTGGCTACGGCTACGTGAGCGACTTCCCGGTCGAGCGCATCTGGCGCGACGTGCGCGTGTGCCAGATCTACGAAGGCACCTCGGACGTACAGAAGATCCTCATCCAACGCGCCCTGGCCTGATGACCAGAGAACCCCTCCGGCGCGAAATGCCTTGACCGAGGGTGCCGCGGAGCCGGCTTTGCCGGGCCGCAGGCACCGCCCCCTGGGGGGTGACGCCGCAGGCGGCGCGGGGGGTACCATCCTTTTATGAACATCATCATCCTCGGGGCCGGCCGCGTGGGCGAGAGCGTGGCCGAGAGTCTGGTCTCCGAGCAGAACGACATCACCGTCATCGACATGGACCCGGCGCGCCTGCGCCTGCTCGAAGACAAGCTCGATCTGCGCGGCGTGGTGGGCAACGGCATCCAGCCCTCGGTGCTGCGCGACGCCGGCGCCAAGGACGCGGACATGGTCATCGCCTGCGCGGCGGCCGACGAGACCAATCTCGTGACCTGCAAGGTGGCGCACGACGTGTTCAACGTGCCCACCACCATCGCGCGCCTGCGCTCGCCCGAGTTCATCGAGGGCGACGAACTGCTCTCGCAGACCGGCTTCTCCGTCAGCCACGTGCTCTGTCCCGAAGAGTCCGTCACGCGCTACATCCGCCAGCTCATCAGCTACCCCGAGGCCCTGCAGGTGCTGGAGTTCGCCGATGGCCGCGCCAGCCTCATCGCGGTGCGCGCCAACCACGGCGGCGCGCTCGTGGGCCACACCATCGGTGAGTTTCGCGAGCGCTACACCCGCTGCGAAATGCGCGTGGTCGCGCTCTACCGGCTCGACACCGAGATGGAGGCCACGCCCTCCACCCGCATCCTCGCGGGCGACGAGATCTTCGTGCTCGCCGACACCGACAAGATCCGCGACGTGCTCTCGGCCATCCACAACACCGACAAGCCCGTGCAGCGCGTGATGATCGCCGGCGGCGGCCGCGTCGGCCTGCGCCTGGCGCGCAGCCTGGTGGGCCAGTGCGAGGTGAAGCTGCTGGAGCGCGACAAGAAGCGCTGCGAGTACCTGGCGAGCCAGCTGCCCTCGAGCATGCTGATCCTGCAGGGCGATGGCGCCGACGAAGACCTGCTGGAGGAGGAGAACGTGGGCGAGATGGACATGTTCCTCGCGCTCACCAGCGACGACGAGGACAACATCATGTCGGCCATGCTGGCCAAGCGCCTGGGCGCGGGCCGCGTCATGGCACTCATCAACCGCCGCGCCTACGCCGACATGATGCAGGGCGGCACCATCGACATCGCGATCTCGCCCTCGCAGGCCGTCATCGGCGAGCTGCTCACCCACATCCGCCGCGGCGACGTGGCGGCCGTGCACAGCCTGCGCCGCGGCGCGGCCGAGGCCTTCGAGGGCATCGCGCGCGGCGACGCCAAAACCAGCAAGCTCGTGGGCCGCCGCATCGAAGAGCTCAAGCTGCCCAAGGGCACGCGCATCGGTGGCATCGTGCGCGGCGAAGGGCGCAACTCCGAGGTGCTGATGCCGCACCACGACCGGCTCATCGAGGCCGGCGACCACATCATCCTGTTCATCCCGAACAAGCGCCTGGTGCGCGAGGTCGAGAAGCTGTTCCAGGTCAGCGCCACCTTCTTCGGCTGACGGCCGAGCGACCATGCAATCCCTCTGGCTGCCCGTCCTCAACGTCTTTTCGCGCGTGCTGCTGGCGTTCTCGCCGACCTTCCTGGTGCCCATGGCCTGGGCCTGGTTCCTCGACAAGAACCACCACGTGCTGGTCTGGGCCTTCGGTTTCGCGGCCACCGTGTGCAGCGGCTGGGCCCTGTGGATGCTCACGCGGCGGCACCGCCGCGAGCTCATGCCGCGCGACGGCTTTCTGCTGGTGAACCTGGTGTGGGTGGTGCTGCCGGCCTACGCCGCCGCGCCGCTGTACTACAGCGTGCCAGACCTGAGCCTGAGCAAGGCCTACTTCGAGGCCATGAGCGGGCTCACCGCCACCGGCGCCACAGCGATCTCGGGGCTGGACCTGCTGCCGGTGTCCATCAACGTCTGGCGCTGCTTCCTGCAGCTCGTCGGCGGCCTGGGCATCATGCTGCTGGTGGTGGCCGTGCTGCCGCTGCTGGGGCTGGGTGGCATGCAGATCTACCGCGCCGAGACGCCCGGCCCCATGAAGGACACCAAGTTCACCCCGCGCATCGCCGAGACCGCGCGCGGCCTTTGGGGCGTGTACGCGCTGTTCTCCGTGGCTTGCATGCTGGCCTACCGCTGGGCCGGCATGGGCTGGGCCGACGCCTTCATGCACATGTGCACCACCATGGGCCTGGGCGGCCTGTCGCCCTACGACGCCAGCTTCGGCCACTACAACTCGGCGCGCATCGAGTGGGTGGCCACCGCCTTCATGACCATGGCGGGCATCAGCTTCCTGCGCTACTTCGTGGTCATCAAGCACCGCTCGCTGCGGCCCATCACCAACGACCGCGAGATCCGCACCTACCTGGTGGTGCTGGCCGCGGCCATCGCCGTGGTGACGCTGCTGCTGCTGGTGAACGGGGTGTACACGGACGTCGGAACCGCCCTGCGCAGCGCGGCCTTCCACGTGGTCTCGGTGGCCACCACCACGGGTTATGCGTCGGTCGACTACGCGCAGTGGCCGGTGTTCGCCCCGGTGCTGCTCATGTTCCTGGGCTGCTTCGCCTCCTGCGCGGGTTCCACGGGCGGCGGCATCAAGATGGTCCGCATGGTGCTGCTGATCAAGCAGGCGCGGCGCGAACTGGTCCGCATCATCCACCCGCGCGTGGTCAACCCGGTCACGCTGGCCGGCGGCGTGGTGCCGCCGCAGGTGATGAACGCGGTGTTCGGCTTCATGCTGATCTACGGCGCGGCCACCGTGGGCCTGACCATGCTGCTGCTGCTCACCGGGCTGGACATCGTCACCGCGTTCTCCGCCGTGGTCGCCACGGTCAACAACATCGGCCCGGGCCTGGGGCTGGTGGGGCCGGCGAGCAACTATGGCGTGCTCAATGACGGCCAGATCTGGGTGCTGAGCTTCGCGATGATGCTGGGCCGGCTGGAGCTGTTGACGGTGCTGGTGCTCTTCACCGGCCACTTCTGGCGGAAGTAGGAAGCCCCCCTGCGCCGCTGCGCGGCTTCCCCCGGAAGGGGGGACGGCGCCTGCGGCCTGGCAGAGCCAGTTCCGCGGCGCCCCTGGACGACGACCCTTCGTGCCTGGGCTCAGTCGCGCGCCGGGATGTTGAGCCCGCGCTGCACGGCGGGGCGCGCGACAAAGGCCTCGAGCACGCGCTGCACCTCGGGGAAGTCCTGGAAGCCGACGATCTCGCCCGCGCCATAGAAGCCCACGAGGTTGCGCACCCAGGGAAAGGTGGCGATGTCGGCGATGGTGTACTGCTCGCCCATGATCCAGCGCTTGCCCTTGAGGTGCTGGTTCAGCACCGCCAGCAGGCGCTTGCTCTCGTTCACGTAGCGGTCGCGCGGGCGCTTGTCCTCGAAGTCCTTGCCGGCGAATTTGTGGAAGAAGCCGAGCTGGCCGAACATGGGGCCGATGCCGCCCATCTGGAACATCAGCCACTGCAGGGTCTCGTAACGCGCGCCGGCGTCGCGGGGCAGGAGCTGGCCGCTCTTGCTGGCCAGGTAGACCAGGATGGCGCCCGATTCCCACAGCGCCAGCGGCGTCCCCTCGGGACCGTTCGGGTCGATGATGGCCGGGATCTTGTTGTTCGGGTTGAGCGAGAGGAACTCGGGCGAGAGCTGGTCGTTGGTGTCGAAGCGCACCAGGTGCGGCTCGTACGGCAGGCCGGTTTCTTCCAGGGCGATGGACACCTTCACGCCATTGGGCGTGGGCAGCGAGTACAGCTGCAGGCGGTCGGGGTGCCGGGCGGGCCACTTCTTCGTGATCGGGAAGCTGTCGAGAGCGGTCATGGGTTCTCCTTGGGGTGCGCGCATTGTGCGGTCCGCCCCGCGTGGCCCCAGGGATTGCAGGGGCATCGATAATCCGCCCTCTTCCGCGATTCCCGATGCCCACCCCCACCAGCGCGCCCTGTCCCTGCGGTCGCGGCCCCGCCTTCGACGCCTGCTGCGGCCGCTACCTCGGCACCGCCACCCCCGCCCCCGACGCCGAATCGCTCATGCGCTCGCGCTACAGCGCCTTCGTGCGCGGCGACGTGGCGCACCTGCTGGCCACCTGGCATGCCAGCACGCGGCCGGCCACGCTGGACCTGGAGCCGGGCGTGAAGTGGCTGGGGCTGCAGGTGCGCGCGCACCGCGCCATCGACCCCGACCACGCCGAGGTCGAGTTCGTCGCGCGCTCGCGCGTGGCGGGCCGGGGCCAGCGCCTGCACGAGCGCAGCCGCTTCGTGCGCGAGGGGGGGCTCTGGTACTACGTGGACGGCGATTTTCCGAGCGAGGACAAGCGGTGAGTTTCGAGGCGGTTTTGTTTGATTGCGACGGCGTGCTGGTCGACAGCGAGCCCATCACCAACGGTGTGTTGCGCGAGTCGCTCGTCGAGGCGGGCTGGGCGATTTCGCCTGAGGACTGCGAGCGCCTGTTCATCGGCCGCGCGGTGCGCGACCAGCGCGCGCTGATCGAGCAACACACCGGCCGCCCCTGGTCCGAAGAATGGCTGCAGGCCTTCTACGCGCGGCGCAATGAGCGCCTGCGCGCCGAGCTCAAGGCCATCGAGGGCGTGCACGAGGCCGTGGCACAGCTGCACGGCTCGGTGGGCGGGCGCATCGCCTGCGCCTCGGGCGCCGACCGCGCCAAGGTGGTGATGCAGCTCGAGCAGGTGGACCTGGCGCGCTGGTTCGGCGACGCCATCTTCAGCGGCCACGACCTGCCGCGCTCCAAGCCGGCGCCCGACGTCTACCTGGCCGCCGCCGCGCACCTGGGGGTGGACCCGAGGCGCTGTCTGGTCATCGAGGACACCGCGCCCGGCGCCCAGGCCGGCCTGGCCGCGGGCGCCACGGTCTGGGGCTTCTGCACCCAGGGCCATGGCCGCGCCTTCGAGGGCCTGCCGGTGGCGCGGGTGTTCCACCACATGCGCGAGCTGCGGCTCTGAGCGGGGCGCGACTCAGCCGCCGCGCCAGATCCGGCTCTCGTCGATATCCGCCAGCGTGCGGCAGCCCGTCAGGGCCATCGCCATCTCCAGTTCCGCGCGCAGCAGGTGCAGCACATGCGCCACGCCGGGCGCGCCGGCGGCGGCCAGGCCATGCAGCACGGGCCGGCCCACCAGCACGGCCGAGGCGCCCAGGGCCAGCGCCTTGAACACGTCGGTGCCGCGGCGCACGCCACCGTCCAGCAGCAGCGGCAAGCGGCCGTTCACGGCGCGCGCGATGGCGGGCAGGGCCTCGATGGTGGCGGGCACGGTGTCGAGCACGCGCCCGCCGTGGTTGGAGACGATCACGCCATCCAGGCCCTCGTCGGCCGCGCGCACGGCGTCCGCGGGCGAGAGCACGCCCTTGAGCAGGACGGGCAGCGCGGTCTGCTCGCGCAGCCAGTCGATGTCGCGCCAGGTCAGGGCCGTGTCCACCAGCGGGCTGCCGAACAGGGGCGGGCGACCCAGGGGCGCGGTGTGGGGCGGCGGGTTGCGCACGCCCTGCAGGTTCACGGCGCTCAGGCCCGGCGGCAGCGCGAAGCCGGCGCGCCGCTCGCGGTTGCGCGGGCCGCTCACGGGCGCGTCCACCGTCACCACCAGGGCGAGGTAGCCCGCGGCTTGCACGCGGTGCACCAGTTCGCGGGTGAAGCCGCGGTCGTGCTGCACGTAGAGCTGGAACCACAGCGGCGCGGTGGCCTGGCGCGCCAGCGCGTCCAATGGCAGGCCGGCCTGCGTGCTCACCACCATGCCCGCGCCCAGGGCGCCGGCGGCGAGCACCGTGGCCCTCTCGCCGTCGGGGTGCGCGAGCTGCTGGTAGGCCACCGGGGCGACAAAGATGGGGTGCTCGAAGGCCTGGCCCAGCAGCGTGAGCCGGGTGTGGGCGCCGGCCAGCTCGGCCAGCGCGCGCGGCGCCAGGCGCAGGCGCTGGAAGGCGGCCTGGTTCTCGCGCAGGGTGATTTCATCCGCCGCGCCGCCCTGCAGCCAGGCCCAGGCCGCGGGCGTCATGCGCTCGCGCGCCAGCGGTTCGTAGTCGCTGACGGCGGCCACCTCGGGCGGGATCTGCGCCAGCGGCGGCTTCATGTCGCGTGGGCTCGCCGATGGCGACATCAGGTGTTCGCCCATTGCCGCAGCAGGTTGTGGTACACGCCGGTGAGCCGGTCCAGCGCGGGGTGCCCGGGCGTGTCGCGCACAAGCTGCTGGATGGCGGTGTCGAGTTCGAGCATCAGCGCGCGCTGGCTGTCGTCGCGCACCAGGCTCTGGACCCAGAAGAAGGCCGCCAGCCGCACGCCGCGCGTGACCGGGGTGACGTGGTGCAGGCTGGTGCCGGGGTAGAGCACCAGGTCGCCGGCCGCCAGCTTGGCGCTGTGCTGGCCGAAGCTGTCCTGCACGGTCAGCTCGCCGCCCTCGTACTCGTGGGGCTCGCTGAAGAACAGGGTGGCCGACAGGTCGCTGCGCACCCGGTGCGGCGTGCCCGGCACGCTGAAGATGGCCGCGTCCACGTGCGCGCCGTACCGGCCGCCGCCCTGGTAGCGGTTGAAGCGCGGCGGCAGCACCTTCAGCGGCAGGGCGGCCGACAGGAAGAGTGGGTGCTGGCCCAGGGCCTGCAGGATCAGGTCGCCGACCTGGCGCGCCGCCGGCTGGTCGTCGCCCAGCTGCTGGTTGTGCTTGACCTGGGCGGCCAGGTGGCCGGCGGTGGCGCGGCCGTCGGTCCAGTCCGCGGTCTCCAGCGACTGGCGGCACTGGCGCAGCTGCTCGGGCGTCAGCACCTGGGGAATGCGCAACATCATGGGCGGGCAATTTAAATGAGAACGATTCCCGATTGTGACCGGCTTTTGTCCCGAGACACCGCGGAACCGGCGTTGCCGGGCCGAGGCCGGCGTGCGGGGGCGCGCGACGCTCGTCGGGTGGGCTGCCGCGTCAGCGCCGCCGGAAGTCGCCAGGCGACTGTCCCGTCCAGGCCCGGAAGGCGCGGATGAAGCTTTTCTCGTTGCGAAAGCCCGCCGCCTCGGCCACCTGCTTGATGGGCCGGTCGGTGCGCAGCAGCAGCTGGCTCGCGCGCTCGCGCCGCACCTCGTCCTTCAGCGCCTGCAAGTTGGCCCCTTCTTCCCTCAGCTGGCGGTGCAGGGTGCGCGCCGAGGTGTGCAGCAGGGCGGCCAGGTCGTCGGCATTGTGGGTCTCCAGCGGCTGGCGGGCCAGCAGCTGGCGCACGCGCTGCACCAGCAGGCGGTCGCGCCGGTAGGAACGCACCGTCAGCGGCAGCGCGCGCTGCAGCAACTGGCTCATGGCCGCTTCGTCGCGGCGCAGGGGCAGGCTGAGGTAGCGCGAATCGAAGTGGATGGCGGCCTGGTCTGTGCCGAAGCGGGCCGGGGCGTCGAACAGCACCGCATAGGCCTCGACGTGCGGCGGCGGCGCGTAGGGGAAATGCGCCTCCAGCAAGGGGATGCGCGAATCCACGAACCAGGCCGCCAGGCCGTGGATGTTGCGCAGCACCGAGACCACGCACAGCTCGGTGAGCGGGCCGGGGTCGCGGCGCAGGCGCAGGGCGATGGCGGCGCGCTCGCCGCTGGTCTCGACCGAGAGCGCGACCGCGTTCGCCAGCAGGCCGTGGTGGCGGCACCAGCGCTTGAGCGCCACCGCCAGCGTGGGCGAGGACAGCGAGGCCCGCGCCAGCAGCCCGTAGCTGCCCCAGGGCAGCGCGCGCTCGAAGCAGCCCAGGGCCTCGTCGTCGAGCTCGCGCATGGCCGCGTAGGACACAGCCTCCATCTGCGCGGCGGTGATGCGCGCTGGCGGATCGTTCAGGTGCTCTGGCGGAATTTGTGCCTGCGCCAGGGCCGCCGCCGGGTCCATGCCGCGCGCCCGGTAGGCCAGCACCATGGCCCGGACCAGCGCCATGGGCGTGAGGGCGGGGCCGGGCAGCAGGTCGGGGGTGTCCGCGGGCATGGCGCGAGTGTGCCACCGCGCCTGGTCTTGTGGCGCGATTTGCAACCGCCATGGCGGCCGGCGGCGGCGGCCGGGGGTGTACCCTCGCCCTTCGTTCGCCCACCACACGAGACAGGCCATGCCCATCCTGGAGACCAAGCTCAACCCCCGATCGGCCGAATTCCAGGCCAACGCCGAGGCCATGCGCGCCCAGGTGGAGGACCTCAAGGTCCAGCTCGCCCAGGCCGCCCAGGGCGGCGGCGAGGCCGCGCGCGCCAAGCACGTCAAGCGCGGCAAGCTGCTGCCGCGCGAGCGCGTGCAGATGCTGCTGGACCCCGGCACGCCCTTCCTGGAGCTGGCGCCCCTGGCCGCGCACGGCATGTACCACGGCGACGCGCCCTGCGCCGGCCTGATCGCCGGCATCGGCCGGGTGAGCGGCGTCGACTGCCTGATCGTCTGCAACGACGCCACCGTCAAGGGCGGCACCTATTACCCCATGACGGTGAAGAAGCACCTGCGGGCGCAGGAGGTGGCGATGCAGAACCAGCTGCCCTGCATTTACCTGGTGGACTCGGGCGGCGCCAACCTGCCCAACCAGGACGACGTCTTCCCCGATCGCGAGCACTTCGGCCGCATCTTCTACAACCAGGCCAACATGAGCGCGCAAGGCATTGCGCAGATCGCGGTGGTGATGGGCTCGTGCACCGCCGGCGGCGCCTACGTGCCCGCCATGAGCGACGAGACCATCATCGTGAAGAACCAGGGCACCATCTTCCTGGGCGGCCCGCCGCTGGTGAAGGCCGCCATCGGCGAGGTGGTGAGCGCCGAGGACCTGGGCGGCGGCGACGTGCACACGCGCCTCTCGGGCGTGGCCGACCACTTGGCGCAGAACGACGCCCACGCCATCGCGCTGGCGCGCCAGGCCGTGGCCACGCTGAACCGCCGCAAGGAGGCGAGGCAGGCGCTGATCGAGCCGCGCGCGCCCAGGTATCCGTCCGAGGAGCTGTACGGCGTCATTCCCACCGACACCCGCAAGCCCTACGACGTGCGCGAGGTCATCGCGCGCCTGGTCGACGGCTCCGAGTTCCACGAGTTCAAGGCGCGCTTCGGCAGCACCCTGGTCTGCGGCTTCGCGCACATCGAAGGCATGCCCATCGGCATCGTGGCCAACAACGGCGTGCTGTTCTCCGAAAGCGCGCAGAAGGGCGCGCACTTCATCGAGCTGTGCGGCCAGCGCAAGGTGCCGCTGCTGTTCCTGCAGAACATCACCGGCTTCATGGTGGGACGCAAGTACGAGAACGAGGGCATCGCGCGCCACGGCGCCAAGATGGTCACGGCCGTGGCCACGGTGCAGGTGCCCAAGTTCACCATCATCATCGGCGGCAGCTACGGCGCGGGCAACTACGGCATGTGCGGCCGCGCCTACAGCCCGCGCTTCCTCTGGATGTGGCCCAACGCGCGCATCAGCGTCATGGGCGGCGAGCAGGCCGCGAGCGTGCTGGCCACCGTCAAGCGCGACGGCATCGAGGCCAAGGGCGGGTCCTGGAGCGCCGAGGAAGAGGCGAAGTTCAAGCAGCCCCTGCTCGATCAGTTTGCGCACCAGTCGCACCCCTACTTCTCCAGCGCCCGCCTGTGGGACGACGGCGTGATCGACCCCGCCGACACGCGCCGCGTGCTGGCGCTGGCGATGTCGGCCACGCTGAACGCGCCCATCGGCGAGCCGAAGTTCGGCGTGTTCCGCATGTGAGCGCAGCCATGGACGCCCGCGCCCATTTCCTCACGCTCGCGCGCTACCACGCCTGGGCCACGCGGCGCCTGCTGGAGGCGGTGGCCGCGCTCGACGAAGACGCCTACCGGCGCGACGTCGGCCTGTTCTTCAAGAGCGTGCACGGCACGCTGAACCACCTGCTGGTGGGCGAAAGCCTGCTGTGGTTTCCCCGCTTCGCGCGGGGCGAATCGCCAGCGCTGGCCCTGGACATGGAGGCCGAGCCCGATCGCGCGCGGCTCGCGCAGGCGGTGCTCGATGGCGCGCTGGCCTGGGACGGGGCCATCACCCACTGGCCCGCCGAGCGCTTCGACGGTCGCCTGCGCTACACGCGCTCGAATGGCGAGGCCATGGACCTGCCCTTCGCGCCCACGCTGGCCCATGTGTTCAACCACGCCACGCACCACCGCGGCCAGATCACCGCGGCACTGACCCTGCTGGGGCAACCGGGGCCCGAACTGGACCTCGTGCGCTTCCTGCAGCTGCAGCCCGCCCGGACCGGCTGAAGCCGACCACCCTTGACGGAGACACCAGCCTTGGAACCCACGATCTACGACACCCCCGAGCACCAGACCCTGCGTGAGCAGGTGGCGCGCTTCATCGCGCGCGAGGTCGAGCCGCACGGCATGGCCTGGGAGCAGCAGGGCTTCGTGCCGCGCGAGGTGCTGCGCCGCATGGGCCAGGCCGGCCTGCTGGGCATTGCCTTCGAGGGCGAATACGGCGGCGGCGACGCCGATGCGCTGACCAATCTGGTGTTCGCCGAGGCGCTGTCGCAGAGCACCTTCGCCGGCTTCGTGATCACCGTGCTGGTGCACACCGACATGGCCGGCCCGCACCTGCACCACGCCGGCAGCGCCGCGCAGAAGGCCCGGCACCTGCCTAAGGTCTGCGCGGGCGAATCGATCTGCGCCGTGGCGATCACCGAACCCGGCGCCGGCTCCGACGTCGCCGGCATCCGCACGCGCGCCGTGCGCGAGGGCGATGAATGGGTGCTCAACGGCACCAAGATGTTCATCACCAACGGCGTGCACGCCGACCTCTACTTCGTCGCGGCCAAGACCGGGCCGGGCAAGCGCGAGGTCTCGATGTTCATCGTCGAGAAGGGAACGCCCGGCTTCAGCGTGGGCCGCGCGCTGCACAAGACGGGCTGGCTCAGCTCGGACACCGCCGAGCTGGTGTTTGACAATGTGCGCCTCCCCGCCGCCAACCTGCTGGGCGAGGAGGGCAAGGGCTTCTACGCGGTGATGAAAAACTTCCAGACCGAGCGCATCGCCCTGGGCGCCATGGCCGTGGGCCATTGCCAGCGCGCGCTGCAGCTCACGCTGGACCACGTGCGCCAGCGCCAGGCCTTCGGCGGGCCGCTGTGGGACCAGCAGGTGATCCGCCAGCGCCTGTCGATGCTCGACGCCAAGGTGCGCGCGGCGCGCCAGTTCATGTACCACTGCGCCTGGGCGGTCACGCAGGGCAAGGACATCGTGCAGCAGGTGTCGATGCTGAAAGCGCTTACCGGAGAACTGGTGAACGAGGTGGTGCAGACCTGCCAGCAGTTCCACGGCGGCATGGGCTTCATCCGCGAGACCGCCATCGAGCGCCTGTGGCGCGACGCGCGCGTGCTGGCCATCGGCGGCGGCGCCACCGAAGTGATGCTGGAAGAGGTTGCGAAGAGGTACTGACATGAGCGATGTGATCGAGGTTTCCCGCCCCAGCGCGCACGTGGCGCGCGTCTGGCTCAACCGCCCCGATGTGCGCAACGCCTTCAACGACGAGGTGATCGCCGCGCTCACGCACGCCTTCGGCGCGCTGTCGCAGGACGCGGACCTGCGCGTGGTGGTGCTGGGCGCGCACGGCAAGGCCTTCTGCGCCGGCGCCGACCTGAACTGGATGAAGGCCATGGCCGGCTACTCGTGGGAAGAGAACCGCGCCGACGCCCAGCGCCTGGCCGACATGCTCTGGACCCTGGACCAGTGCCCGGTGCCCGTGGTGGGGCGCGTGCAGGGCGACTGCTACGCCGGCGGCATGGGCCTGGCGGCCATCTGCGACGTGCTGGTGGCCGTGGAGGGCGCGACCTTCTGCCTGTCCGAGGCGCGCCTGGGCCTGCTGCCGGCCACCATAAGCCCCTACGTGGTCCGCGCCATGGGCGCGCAGGCCGCGCGCCGCTACATGGTCACGGCCGAGCGCTTCAGCGCCGTGCAGGCCCACGCCCTGGGCATGGTGCACGAGCTGGCCACGCCCGAGACGCTGGACGCCACGGTCGACGGCATCGTGGCCACCCTGGCCAACAACGGCCCGGCCGCCGCGCGCGCCTGCAAGGCCCTGGTGCGCGACGTCGCCGGCCAGCCGCTCACGGCCGAGCTGCGCGCCGACACCGCGCGCCGCATCGCCGACATACGCGCCAGCGAGGAAGGCCGCGAAGGCCTGGCCTCCTTCCTGAACAAGCGCGCGCCGAACTGGCAGTGAGATGAAGCTGCCCCCGCGCCGCTTTGCGGCTCCCCCCTCTCTCGCCTTCGGCGGGAGCGGGGCGCACCCAGAGGCCTGGCAAAGCCAGTGCCTCGGGTGCTCCGGAGGCAACGCGACATGAATGACGCACTGCAATCCCTGGGCACGCCCGAGCTGCTGGCGCTGGCCGCCGCGCTCGGCTGGGCCAGCGGCCTGCGCCTGTACCTGGTGGTCTTCCTCACCGGCCTGGCGGGCTGGATCGGCTGGCTCGAGCTGCCGCCCGGCCTGCAGGTGCTGCAGCACCCCGCGCTGCTGGGCGCCAGCGGCTTCATGCTCTTCATCGAGTTCTTTGCCGACAAGATCCCCTGGGTCGACTCCCTGTGGGACCTGGTCAACAGCGTGATCCGCGTGCCGGCCGGCGCCGCGCTCGCCGCCGGCGCGCTGGGCGCCGACAGCGCCACCCTGGCGCTGATGGCCGCGCTGCTGGGCGGCACCCTGGCGGCCACCAGCCAGGCCGCCAAGACCAGCGCGCGCGCGGCCGCCAACGCCTCGCCCGAACCCTTCACCAACCTGGGCTTAAGCCTGCTCGAAGACGGCCT
The DNA here is from genome assembly GCF_016903055.1 of Hydrogenophaga sp. YM1. NCBI lineage: Bacteria > Pseudomonadati > Pseudomonadota > Betaproteobacteria > Burkholderiales > Comamonadaceae > Hydrogenophaga > Hydrogenophaga sp. YM1. Next base: position 588,251 of record NZ_CP070223.1, read on the forward strand.
GGTGGTGGCCGCGCTGTGGCTGGCCACGAACCACCCCCTGGTGTTTGCGGTCCTGCTGGTGGTTATCGTGCTGGTCATGTGGTGGATCACGTGGACGCTGTTCCGCTTCCTGCGCGCCGTCTGGCGCCGCGCGCTGGGGCGGGCACAAGAACCGGTATGACGAACAACGGATCGGCCATGCCCGAGCTGGCCGCGCGCAGCCTGGCGCGCGTGTGGCACCCCTGCACCTCGATGGCGCGCGCCGCGCAGCGCCCGCCGCTGCCCCTGGCGCGCGGCGAAGGCCCCTGGCTGTTCGACAGCGAGGGCCGGCGCTACTTCGACGCCATCTCCTCCTGGTGGGTCAACCTGTTCGGCCACAGCGACGAGGGCCTGCGCGCGGCCATCACCGCGCAGTTGAACACCCTGCCGCACGCCATGCTGGCGGGCTGCACGCACGAGCCCGTGGTGCGCCTGGCCGAGCGCCTGTGCGCGCGCAGCGGCGGCGCGCTGGCGCACGCCTCCTTCGGCAGCGACGGCGCAAGCGCGGTCGAGATCGCGCTCAAGCAGAGCTTTCACGCCTGGCGCAACCAGGGCCTCGAGGGCAAGCGCGGCTTCGTCGCCCTGCGCGGCGGCTACCACGGCGAGACCCTGGGCGCGCTGTCGGTGACCGACGTGGCCATCTTCCGCGACGCCTACGACCCGCTGCTGATGCGCAGCCGCCTGGTGGACGCGCCCGACAGCCGCCTCGGCAATGAAGACCAGGCGCTGGCCGCGCTGGCCGCGCTGCTGGCGCGCGAGGCCGATCAACTGGCCGCCGTGCTGATCGAGCCGCTGGTGCAGGGCGCCGCCGGCATGGTGATGCATGCGCCGCGCTACCTGCGCGAGCTGCGCCGCCTGTGCACCGCGCACGGCGTGCACCTGATCGCCGACGAGATCGCCGTCGGCTGCGGGCGCACCGGGCGCTTCTTCGCCTGGTCGCACACCGAGCCGGCGGGCCCGGCCGATTGGCCCGACTTCCTGCTGCTGTCCAAGGGCATCACCGGCGGCACCCTGCCGCTGTCGGTGGTGCTCAGCGGCGAGGCCGTGTTCCGGGCCTTCTGGTCCGACGACCCCGCGCGGGCCTTCCTGCACTCGCACTCCTACACCGGCAACCCGCTGGCCTGCGCGGCCGCCAACGCGGTGCTCGACCGCTTCGACGCCGGCCAGGAGGCGCGCTGCGCCGAGCAGGCCGCCTGGCTGGCCCAGGCCTTCGCGCCGCTGGCGCAGGACGATCGCGTGGCGCACCTGCGCCAGCGCGGCACCATCCTGGCCTTCGACCTGCCGGGCGCGGCGGCCGATGTCGCCGAGCGCTTCCACCTCGCGGGGCGCGCGCACGGGCTGCTGATCCGGCCCATCGGCCGCACGGTCTACCTCATGCCGCCGTACCTCGTCGACCCTCCCACCGCGGCCTGGCTGGCCGAGGCCGTCACGGACACGCTGAACGATGTGGTTTGAGCACCTGAACCAGCGCCTGGACGACCTCGACGCGCGCGACCTGCGGCGGCGCCTGCGCGTAGCCGACAGCGGCACCGCGCCGCGCCAGCGCGTGCGCGATCCGCGGGGCGGCACGCGCGAGCTGCTCATGTTCTGCGGCAACGACTACCTGGGCCTGGCCGCGCACCCCGCCATCGCCGAGGCCCTGGCCGAGGGCGCGCGGCGCTGGGGCGGCGGCTCGGGCGCCTCGCCGCTGGTGAGCGGCCACAGCGCCGCGCACGCGGCCGTCGCGGCCTGGCTCGGCGAGGCCTTCGCCGGGCACATTCCCCAGGCCCGCGCGCTGGGTTTCTGCACCGGCTACATGGCCAACCTGGGCGTGCTCACCGCGCTGGGCGACGCCGAGGTCGAGCTCTTCTGCGACCAGCTCAACCACGCCTCGCTCATCGACGGCGCGCGCCTGTCCCGGGCGCGTGTGAGCGTCTACCCGCACGCCGACACCGCGGCCCTGGCCGCGCGACTGGCCGCCAGCGCGGCGCCGCGCAAGCTCATCGCCACCGACAGCGTGTTCAGCATGGACGGCGACATCGCTCCCCTGCGCGAGCTGCTGGCCCTGGCCGAGGCGCACGACGCCCTGCTGGTGGTCGACGACGCGCACGGCTTCGGCGTGCTGGGCGAGGACGGCCTGGGTGCCCTGCAGCTGCTGGGCCTGCGCAGCCCACGCCTGGTGCTGATGGGCACCCTGGGCAAGGCCGCGGGCCTGGCCGGCGCCTTCGTGGTGGCGCACGACCGCGTGATCGAGTTCCTGCTGCAGAGCGCGCGCAACTACATCTTCTCCACCGCCGCGCCGCCGTTGCTGGAGCACGCCGTGCTCACCTCGCTGCGGCTCATCCAGGGACCCGAAGGCCGGCGGCGCCGCGCCGCGCTGCGCGAGCGCGTCGCCCAATGGCGCGCGGGCGCCCAGGCCCTGCTGGCGCGCCACGCCGGCCTGGGCTGGCGGCTGATCGATTCGCAGACGCCGGTGCAGGCCCTCGTGGTGGGCGGCAACGCGCCGGCCATGGCGCTGTCGGCGCGGCTCGAGGCCGAAGGCCTGCGCGTGCCGGGCATCCGCCCGCCCACGGTGCCGGTGGGCAGCGCGCGCTTGCGCGTGACCTTGTGCGCCAGCCACGCGCCCGAGGACGTGGACCAGCTGCTGCACGCCCTGGAACGCGCCGCGCTGTCCGTGGCGCTGGAGGTGGCCTGATGCAAGGCCTGTTCGTCACCGGCACCGACACCGAGATCGGCAAGACCTGCGTCAGCGGCGGCCTGGTGCACGCGCTGCAGGCGCGGGGCTGGCGCGTGGCGCCCCTCAAGCCCCTGGCGGCCGGCCAGCGGCAGGACGCCGACGGCCGCTGGTTCAACGAAGACGTGCGCCACCTGCACGCGGCCCAGGCCCTGGGGCTGAGCGAGGCCGAGGTCGGGCCGTTCCAGTGGCGCGAGGCCTGCGCGCCGCACATCGCGGCCGCGCACGAAGGCCGGCCGGTCGAGCGCGCGGCCGTGCTGGCGGCGGCGCGCGCGCTCGCCGCACGCGCCGATCTGCTGGTGGTCGAAGGCGTCGGCGGTTTTCGCGTGCCCCTGCTGCCGGACTGGGACACGGCCGATCTCGCGGTCGACCTGGGCCTGCCCGTCCTGCTGGTCGTGGGCTTGCGCCTGGGCTGCCTCAACCACGCCGCCCTCACCGCCGAGGCCGTGCGCGCGCGTGGCCTGCGGCTGGCGGGCTGGGTGGCCAACGCGGTCGACCCGGCCTTTGCCCACGCCGACCTCAACCTGTCATCGCTGCAGGCGCTGCTGCGGGCGCCCTGCTGGGGCCGCGTGCCGCGCCTGGCCGATCCCACGCCGCGCGCCGTCGCGCCGCACCTCACCCTGGACCACGCGCCCGCGTGGCCATCCACCCGGAGACCCTCCCATGTTTGACAAGATCCTGATCGCCAACCGCGGCGAGATCGCCTGCCGCGTCGCCGCCACCGCGCGCCGCCTGGGCGTGAAGACCGTGGCCGTGTACTCCGACGCCGACGCGCGCGCCAAGCACGTGGCCGCCTGCGACGAGGCCGTGCACATCGGCGGTTCCGCGCCCAAGGACAGCTACCTGCAGTGGGAGCGCATTCTCGCGGCCGCCCGGGCCACGGGCGCGCAGGCCGTGCACCCGGGCTACGGCTTCCTCAGCGAGAACGAGGCCTTCGCCGACGCCTGCGCCAAGGCCGGCCTGGTCTTCATCGGCCCGCCCTCGTCGGCCATCGAGGCCATGGGCCTGAAGGCCGAATCCAAGCGCCTGATGGAAAAGGCTGGCGTGCCCCTGGTGCCCGGCTACCACGGCACCGACCAGGACCCGGCCCTGCTGCAGCGCGAGGCCGACCGCATCGGCTACCCCGCGCTCATCAAGGCCAGCGCGGGCGGTGGCGGCAAGGGCATGCGCGTGGTGGAAAAAAGCGAGGACTTCGCCGCCGCCCTGGCCAGCTGCCAGCGCGAGGCGCGCAACAGCTTCGGCAGCGACGCCGTGCTGATCGAGAAGTACGTGCAGCGCCCGCGCCACATCGAAATCCAGGTCTTCGGCGACACGCGGGGCAACTGCGTCTACCTGTTCGAGCGCGACTGCTCGGTGCAGCGGCGCCACCAGAAGGTGCTGGAGGAGGCGCCCGCGCCCGGCATGACGCCCGCGCTGCGCCAGCGCATGGGCGAGGCCGCGGTGGCGGCCGCGAAAGCGGTGAACTACGTGGGCGCGGGCACGGTGGAGTTCATCGTCGAGCAGCCCGAGGGCTACGACCACCCCGAGGCCATGCGCTTCTACTTCATGGAGATGAACACGCGCCTGCAGGTGGAGCACCCGGTGACGGAGGCCATCACCGGCCTGGACCTGGTGGAGTGGCAGCTGCGCGTGGCCTCGGGCGAGCCCCTGCCGCTGCGCCAGGACCAACTGCGCATGAACGGCCACGCCATCGAGGCGCGCATCTGCGCCGAGAACCCCGACAACCAGTTCCTGCCGGCCACCGGCACGCTGCAGGTCTACCGCAAGCCGGCGCACACCGCCTTCGAGCGCGGCACCACCCGCGTGGACGACGGCGTGCGCGAGGGCGACGCCATCAGCCCCTTCTACGACTCCATGATCGCCAAGCTCATCGTGCACGGCGACAACCGCGAGCAGGCCCTGGCGCGGCTGGACGCGGCCCTGGCCGAGACCCGCATCGTCGGCCTGGCCACCAACGTGCAGTTCCTGCGCCACGTGGTGGCCAGCGAGTCCTTCGCCAAGGCGCGGCTCGACACCGCGCTCATTCCGCGCGAATCGGCCGTGCTGTTCCAGCAGGACCGCGTGGGCACGCCCACGGCCGTGGCCGCCGCCGTGGCCCAAACCCTGCTGGGCGAACACGCGCTCGAAGGCGCCGACCCCTTCTCGCGCCGCGACGGCTTCCGCTCGCACGGCCTGACCACGCGCCGCTTCGACTTCGAGGTCGCCGGCGCCACGCTGCAGGCCACGCTCACCTACGGGCGCGGCGGCGCGCTCACGCTGGCGCTGGGCGACGTGCAGGGCCCGCTGGTGGTCGAGCCGCTGGCCGGAGAACGCTTCGACCTGCAGTTCGCCGGCCGCCGCGACACCGTGCAGACCTGGACCACGGGCGAGACCGTGCACGTGTTCTGCGCGCGCGGCGCCACCAGCCTGGTCGAGATCGACCGGCTGGCCCACGCGGGCGAAGGCGAGGGCGAGGGCGGCCGCCTCACCGCGCCCATGCCCGGCAAGGTCGTGTCCTTCGCCGTGAAGGCCGGCGACGCGGTGAAGAAGGGCCAGCCGCTGGCGGTGATGGAGGCCATGAAGATGGAGCACACCATCGCCGCGCCGGCCGACGGCACCGTGGCCGAGCTGCTCTACGCGCCCGGCGACCAGGTGGCCGAGGGCGCGGAGCTGCTTAAGCTGGCCGCGCATTGAGGAACCCACGCTTCGCACCATGCACATCACCGTCTGCCTCAGCCAACAGAAGCCCGAACCCTGGCAGGAGGGCCTGCGGGCCGCGCTGCCGGATGCCACCGTTAGCGTCTGGCGGCCCGGCGCGCCCGCCGCCGACTTCGCGGTGGTCTGGGCGCCGCCCCAGGCCTTCTTCGACGAACAGCCGGGCCTGAAGGCCGCGTTCAACACCGGTGCCGGCGTGGACGCCCTGCTCGGCCTGCGCGTCGCGCCGTCCACGCGCCTCGTGCGGCTCGACGACGCCGGCATGTCGGTGCAGATGGCCGAGTTCGCCTGCCACGCGGTGATTCGCCATTTCCGCGAGCTGGACGCGTATGAGGCCGAGGTGCGCGAGGGCCGCTGGAGCTACCGCAAGCCGCGCGCCCGCGCCGACTTCCCGGTCGGCGTGATGGGCCTGGGCGTGCTCGGCGAGCGCGTGGCGCGCGCGCTCACGGTGTTCGACTTTCCCGTGCACGGCTGGAGCCGCTCGCCCAAGGCCATCGACGGCGTGCGCTGCCACGCGGGCGAGGCGCAGCTCGACACCTTCCTGTCGAGCTGCCGCGTGCTCATCAACCTGCTGCCGCTCACGCCCCAGACGCAGGACATCCTGAACCGCCGCACCCTGGGCCTGCTGCGCCCGGGCGGCTACCTGATCAACCTCGCGCGTGGCGCCCACCTGGTGGACGAGGACCTGCTGGCCCTGCTCGACAGCGGTCACCTGGCCGGCGCGGCGCTCGACGTCTTCCGCACCGAACCCCTGCCCGCCGGGCATGGTTTCTGGAACCACCCGAAAATCACGCTCACGCCGCACACCTCGGCCCGCACCCTGCGCGAAGAGAGCATCGCGCAGATCGCGCGCAAGATCGCCGCGCTGCAACGCGGCGAAGCCGTGGCGGGCGAGGTGGACCGCCAGCGCGGCTATTGAAAGGACATCCCATGAACCAGCTCCCCCAGCGCGTCAAGCTCGTCGACGTCGGCCCGCGCGACGGCCTGCAGAACGAGAAGCAGCCCGTGCCCGCCGCGGTCAAGATCGAGCTCGTGCACCGCCTGCAGGCCGCCGGCCTGACCGAGATCGAGGTCACCAGCTACGTGAGCCCCAAGTGGGTGCCGCAGATGGCCGACAACCACGAGGTCATGCAGGGCATCCAGCGCCGCGCCGGTGTGCGCTACTCGGTGCTGACGCCCAACCTGAAGGGCTTCGAGGCCGCGCTGGCCGACCGGCCCGACGAAATCGTGGTCTTCGGTGCCGCCAGCGAGGCCTTCAGCCAGAAGAACATCAACTGCAGCATCGCCGAGAGCATCGAGCGCTTCGCGCCCGTGGTGGCGGCGGCCAAGGCCAAGGGCATCGCCGTGCGCGGCGCCATGAGCTGCACCGTGGGCTGCCCGTACGAAGGCGAGGTGCCGCCCTCGCGCGTGGACTACCTCGCCGGCCTCATGAAGGGCATTGGCGTGGAGCACGTGGGCGTGGCCGACACCATCGGCGTGGGCACGCCGAAGAAGGTGCAGGCCGCCTTCGAGGCCACCTTCAAGCACTACGGCGTCGACCAGGTGTCGGGCCACTTCCACGATACGTACGGCCAGGCCGTGGGCAACACCCTGGCTGCGCTGGAGATGGGGGTGTGGCAGTTCGACGCCTCCGTGGCCGGCCTGGGCGGCTGCCCCTACGCCAAGGGCGCCACCGGCAACGTCGCCACCGAGGACGTGGTCTACCTGCTGCACGGCATGGGCATCGCCACCGGCATCGACCTCGACGCCCTGATCGACGCCGGCGCCTACATCAGCCAGCAGCTGGGCCGGCCCACCAACTCGCGCGTGGCGCGCGCCGTGCTGGCCAAGCGCCAAGGCTGAGCGCATGACGCCGGTGTCCGAACTGCAAACCTCCCCCGCCATCCGCCGCGTGGCCGAGCGCCTGGCCGCGCTGGGCCACGCGCACGCGCCCGTGATGCTCGACGACGCCGCGCGCACCGCGCAGCAGGCGGCCGACGCGCTGGGCGTGGCCCTGGGACAGATCGCCAAAAGCATCATCTTCCGCCGCAAGGGCGACGAGCGCGCGGTGCTGGTCATCACCTCCGGCGACCGCCGCGTGGACGAGAAGCGCGTGCAGGCCCTGGTCTGCGGCGAGGGCCACAAGCTGGGCCGCGCCGACGCCGACTTCGTCAAGGCGCAGACCGGTTTCTCCATCGGCGGCGTGTCGCCGCTGGCGCACGCCCACGAGCCCGTCACGCTGATCGACCGCGAGCTGTTCCGCTTCGACGTGGTCTGGGCCGCGGCGGGCCACCCGCACGCCGTGTTCCCGCTCACGCCGCAGGAGCTGGAGCGCTACACCGGCGCGCCCGTGGCCGACGTGGTCCAGGGTGACGCGGGCCCCCACGCGCCGCCGCTGCGCGGGTCGCTGCCCCCCGCGGGGGCGGATCCGGCTGGCGGCGGCCCGGCGCCGGATCGCGCATGAACGCGCCCGAACGCCCCAACTTCAAGCGCGCCCGCATGCGCCAGCCCGGCGTGGCCGTGCCCTCGCCCTGCCTGAGCGTGTGCCGGCTCGACGAGCGCCGGGGCCAATGCGTGGGCTGCCTGCGCACGCTGGCCGAGATCGGCGCCTGGAGCCGCATGAGCGACGCCGACAAGCTGGCCGTGTGGGCGCAGCTCGACACCCGGGAGCCGATCGCCGAATGAAAGACGTCCAGTTCTTCTACGACCCCATCTCGCCCTACGCGCACCTGGCCTTCGCGGCCTTGCCGCAGGCGCTGATGGGCCACAGCGTGGCGCTGCACTACCGCCCGGTGCTGTTCGCCGGCCTGCTCAAGGCGCACGGCCAGCTGGGGCCGGCCGAGATCCCGGCCAAGCGCGACTGGACCTACCGCCAGGTGCAGTGGCTCGCGCACACGCACGGCATCCGGCTCGAGCTGCCCGCCACCCACCCCTTCAACCCGCTGCCGCTGCTGCGCCTGGGCCTGGCCACCGCCGTGGACGAAGCGCCCGGCGAGACCAGCCGCTACGTCACCGAGCTGCTGTTCCAGCACGTCTGGCACGGCGGGGCCGACGCGGCCGATCCGGCGCGCCTGGCCGATCTGCGGGCGCGGCTGCAAGACCACATGGCCCAGCGCGGCCGGACCTGGGTCGAGCCCGACAGCGATGTGGTGAAGCAGCGCCTGCGCGCCAACGGCGAACAGGCCCTGGCCCTGGGCCTGTTCGGCGTGCCCGCCCTGGTGGTGGACGGGCGCCTCTTCTGGGGCTTCGACGCCCTGCCCATGCTCAAGGCCTGGCTGGACGGCGACGCCTGGTTCCAGGGCGGCGCCTGGGAGGCCGCCGCGCGCACGGCGGTGGGCGTGCAGCGGCGCTGAACGCGGGGCGCGCGCCTCAGCGCCGCGCCATCAGGTGCTTGGCCAGCGCGTGGTACGCCGGCAGCGAGTTCGGGTCGTTGGCCGCGTTGCCGGCCGTGGGGTGCGAGGCGAAGCGCGCGATCACCATCTCCGCCTTCGGGTCGATGTACAGCGCCTGGCCGTGCACGCCGCGGGCCATGTAGGCGCCGTGGTCGTTGTGCGTCACCCACCACATGTTGCGGTAGCTCCAGCCCTTGAGCTGGGCGTAGCCGGCCTTCTCGAAATCGGCCTTCGAGCCGCCGCGCCGGATGTCGGCGATGGCCGCGCGCGGAATGATCTGCTGCCCGCCCAGGCGGCCGCCGTTGCGCAGCAGCTCGCTCACGCGCGCGAGGTCGCGCAGGCCCGCGTTGAGCCCGCCGCCGGCGAAAGGCGTGCCGATCGAGTCGACGGTGAAGTAGGCGTCCTGCTCGGCGCCGATGCGCCGCCACAGGCGCCGCGACAGCAGCTCGGCCACCGACTGGCCGCTGACCCGCGCGATCACCCAGCCCAGGGCGTCGCTGTTGGCGGTCTTGTAGCCGAAAGCCTCGCCGTGGTGGCCCTGGGGCTGCACCGTCTGCAGGTACTCGAAGTAGCTGCGCGGGCCCTGGTAGCCGACGGGCTTGGGCAGTGGGCTGCCCGCCTGCGCGTGCTGCCAGACGTCGGCCTGGGGGTCGGCGTAGTCCTCGCTGAAGCGGATGCCGGTGGTCATGTCCAGCAACTGGCGCACGGTGGCGCTGCCGAAGGCCGAGGCCGCGAGCTCGGGCACGTAGTGGTCCACGCGCCGGTCCGGGTCCAGCCGGCCTTCGGCCACCAGCACCGCACCCAGCAGGCCGGTGAAGGACTTGGTGACCGACATCAGGCCGTGCTGGCCTTCTTCGGTGAGCGCGCCGAAGTAGCGCTCGTAGACGATGCGGCCGCGGTGCAGCACGACGATGCCATCGGTGTAGTTGAGCGCGAGCGATTGCGCCCAGGTGATGGGCTCGCCGCCGCCCAGCGGGGTGAAGCGCAGGCCGTCGATGTCGCCGCGTTCGGCGCGCGGCAGCGGCCGCGGCGCGCCCAGCCCGCGCGAGACCTGCACGGTGGGCATCAGTTCGCGGAAGTGCGCCACGCTCCAGCGCCAGGCCGGGAAGTCGGCGTAGCTGCCATCGGCGAAGCGGATGGTGCGCTCGGCCGGCGGCGGGGCGCCCTTCATCCAGCCCAGCCGGGCGGGGTCGCTGGCCTCGGCGTCGGGGGGCGCGGCGGGCGCGGGCAAGGCCGCGAGCAGGGACAGGGACAGCAGCAGGGATCGCATGGGGTCTTCCTCCGATGGGCCAGTAGACGGCGCCCGTGCGCGAGCGTCAAGGCGGCTCAGCCGCCGAAGGCCTCGGCCAGCGTCAGCACGCGGCCGGTCTGCGCCGCCTCGTAGCCCTTGAGCGCCGCCACCCGCGCGCGAAACGCCGGCGAGCGCAGCACCGCCAGCACCGGCCGCAGGCCGGGGCGCTGCGAGGCGTCGGCCGGCACCGCGAAGAAGTAGCGCTCGCGCAGCAGCGGAATGAAGTGCAGGCCGAAGCGGTGCGCCGCCGTCTGCACGCCGATGCCGGCGTCGGCCATGCCGCTGGCCACGTAGGCGGCCACGGCCGCGTGCGTGAACTCGGTGTTGTCGTAGCCCAGCAGCGAGCGCGGCGCGATGCCCTGGCGCTGCAGCAGCAGCTCGATCAGCACGCGCGTGCCCGAGCCCTCGGGCCGGTTCACGAAGCGCAGGCCGGGCCGCGCGAGGTCTTGCAGGCCGCGCAGGCCCAGCGGGTTGCCCGGCGCCACGAACAGGCCCTGCGTGCGCACGGCCAGGTGCACCAGGCGGTGCTGCTCGGGCCGCAGCCAGGCCAGGTAGCGCTGCGCGGCCGCCGCTTCGAATTCGCCCAAGGGCACGTGAAAGCCGGCCAGGTCGCACTCGCCGTGCGCCAGCGCGGCCACGGCCTCCAGGCTGGAGCGGTAGCGCAGCTCCACCGGCACCTGACGCGCCGCCAGCTGCTCGCGCAGCGCGGCCACCGCGAAGCCGTGGCTGGCGTGCAGGCGCGCCACGGCGGGGGCGTGCGGCCGCACGCGGCCCAGCTCGCCTTCGAGCTCCGAGGCCAGGGATTCCAGCAGGGGTTGCAAGCGCGCGCCGATGCGCGCATCGGCCCACACCAGCTTTTCGCCCAGCCCGGTCAAGGCCGAGCCGCGCCCGCGTCCGCGCAGCAGCAGCGGTTCGCCGAACAGGGCCTCGGCCTGGCGCAGCAGGCCCCAGGCGTGGCGGTAGGACAGCCCGGCCTCGCGCCCGGCCTGGGCGATGCTGCCGGTGGCCTGTACGGTGGCCAGCAGTTCGAGCAGGGGGGTGGCGTCGAGCGGGGCGTCGTCCGCGCGGCCCACGCGCCAGCGTGGTTGCAGGCTCACGCGCAGCGGTTCGGGCGGGGGGCGGACGGCCATGGCGCGGCGGCTATGTGAATGGCCGGACATATTAAGCGAGCCGCCGCGCGCGCTGGCCGGTCGAGCGGTGCGGGGGCTGGGCCCTGTGCGTTTCCTGACGTGATGAATTGGTAGAGAACCCGCATCGGCCATCGGGATACCTAAGGTCCGCCTTTTGCATGAATGACGTTCAGGCGTTCGCGAGGAGGGGATGGATGGGCCTCGTGAGCGTTCCGACAACACACAGGACGCCCCGCATGACCGAACCCCGTGCCACCGATTTGCTCGAGCGCTTGTTGAACGCGCTGTCCGAGGAACTGCCCGCCGACCGGCCCCTCGCCCCACCACGGGGCGAGGGGCCGTTTCTCTTCGATGTCGAGATCGCCTCGATGCCCGTGACGCTGCGGTGCGATCCGCGGCATTCGCCGGCCTGCCTCACGGTGGCCTGCCCGCTTGGCCCCGTGCCCGAAGGCGACGCCCTGGCCGAGGCCGCGCTGCGCCAATTGCTGCGCGTGAGCCAGCTCACGGCCGGCTCGGGCACCGTGGCCGGCTACGAGCCGGGCGATCGCCGCCTGCACCTGCTGCACGTGGTGCCCTTGGCCACCGCGAGCGCGCGCCTGCTGCTGGCCACCATGACCGGCCTGGCGCACATGGCGCGGCGCTGGCGGGACGACCACTTCCTGGGTGCCGCGCCCCTGGCCGATGGCTTGAGCGCCAGCCTGCGCGCCTGAACGGCGCGGGCTCTTCGCGCCCGCGCCGGCCTTTGTTCCCTTTGTGCTTCGGCGCCGGCCCGGCCGGCAGGAGGGCGCACGCCCATGCCAACCCCACCACCGACGTTCCGTTTCGCCACGCACGACCCGCGCCGCCTCCTGGTGGATTGGCTGGCGGCCATGCGCTGCGCCTGGTACCCGGTCGAACTCGGCGCCGCGCTGAACCCTTCGCTGGACCCCGGGTCGCTGCTCGCCGCCCAGTGCCGGGTGGGGACCGAGACGGTGCTGCTGCAGCACGACCTGGAGAACCGGCCCGACCACGCGCGCGTGGTCTGCGTGCTGGGACCGCTGCCCGGACGCGATCCGCTGCCGATGCTGCTGAGCCTGCTGCAGGCCAACCTGCTCATCGCCTTGCGGGGCCACGGCGCGGTGCTGGGCCTGGAGGCCAGCGCCGACGCCGTGTGCCTGACGGACGAGCTGTCGCTGGCCGAAGGCGCGGAGGCGGCCTTCCGCGTGCGCCTGCGCCACCTGGCCAGCCAGGCCGCGCGCTGGCGCCAGGGCCAGCTGTTTCCCGAAGCCTGGCCCTGATGCGCCACGCGGGCCGACGCGAGCCCGGTGGCTTCCCGTTCCATTGACCCGCTGGCCTCTCCATGAACCCTTTCACTTCCCAGCCGCCCACGGCATTCCCTCGTCGTCGCTCGGCCTCGGCGCCGGTCGGCACGCTCCACGACCGGCCCAGCGCCCCGGGTGAGCGGCGGGGCGGCGACCCCGCCCAGGCCTCACCGCTGAAGCCCAGCGTCGTCCAGTCGGTGGACGAGCTGCTGGCCGGCGCGGTGTTCGATCCCCAGGCGGTGTTCAACAGCTACTGGACCGGCCAGTGGAATCCCCAGGATCCGCGCGGCAGCCTGTTCGGGCCATTGAAGGGGCCGGCGCTGTACGACGCCGTGGTGCAGGTGCTGCAGGTGGGGCAGGCGAGCCTGCGGACCCAGCGCCACGAGCTGAAGGCGTTCAACAACCTGTTCGAGCCTTTGCTGCACGAGGCCACCGCCGACGCCGAGGCCACCACCGAGCAGCCCGAGCCGCCCGAGCCGCCCGAGCCGCCCGAGCCGCCGCCGTTGGGGTTCCCGGTGCAGGACACGCCGGGCCTGACCGACGCCGGCACCGATGCCGAGCCGGTGGTAGAGGCCTGCTTCCCGCCATGGCCTGCGCGCCAGGCGCCGCTGTCCGACCGGCAGGCGCGGCACACGGTCCACCTGCTGCTCGATCACCGGGAGGGCGCGGACCTGACCGATGCCTGGGATTCGCTGGGCCCGCTGGAGGGGATCGATCGGCTCAGGGCGCTCGACCAAGTCGAGCTCAGCCTGCACGAGCTCCTTGACATGCTCACGATCAGCGACGCCGATGGCCACCGGATCGCCGCCCTCATCGAGGCCATGCGGCAGGGCGTCGAGGTGAAGGAAGAGGACCGGCTGCTCGCGGCCTTGCTCCGGGGCGCGCACCCCGGCGACCGTGAGGCCCCGGCGCCGCTGGACATGGGGGGGCTGATCGGTCGCTTGCGCAAGGGCAAGTTCGGTGAAGGCGACAACGCCGCTCTCATCGAGCTGTTTGGCGGTCGCACCGGCAGCGAGCTCTGGGACGCGATCAACGAGGTGGAGTGCGCTCTGCGCGAAGGCGCGCACTCGGGCGAGCGCACCCCGTTGTCGGAGGACGAGCGCGAAGCGGTGTTGTCCTGCCTCACGGCCTTGCGGCAAGGCCTGCTGCGCGAGAGCCTGTCGACCGCCGCCACCCTCGACGGACTGATCGCCGAGATCGAGCGGTGGCCCGGACCGGGCGAGGCGCCGCCGACCCCGGTGCCCCCATCGGTGCAGCGCGAGCCGGACGCCCTGGGCGCGCTGGGCCAGCTCATCCACCGGGTGGGCGCCTTGCACGGACGCCAGCCTCGGGGGCTGAGCAAACACCCGCATTGGCTCGGCGTGAGGCTCGAGGCTTGCCGGCGGGTGCTGCAACAAGGGGGGGTGGCCGCGCTGCAGCGCCTGCTCGCCCACCTGAGCCCGCCCCAGCAATGGCAGGTGCTGTCGACCCTGGTGGAAGACACGGCGCTGCTGAAGCAGTACCCGGCCCTGTTGGCGCTGGAGGACGACGTCTACCGGCACCGCATCGCCCAGCGACGGGGCGACCAGCCACTGAAGCGCGTGCGCGACTGGTACCGGCTGCTGTCGACCCAGGCCCGGGCCTGGGTGGTGCCGCCCGCCGTGCCCGCGGGCATCGGGGCCGAGGAGTGGGTGCGGGAACTGTGGATCCTGCTGTACCAGCGCCACCCCGAGCCCTCGCGCCAGCGGGCCGAACTGAGCCAGGCCCTGGAGCGCTACCAGCACGCGCTGGGCGTCAAGACGGACCGCGAGCACGCGGCGGCCCTGTGGCTTGATTCGGTGAGAGCGGCGTTGGCGGCGTCGACATCGGGGCATGCGCTGCTGGAGGTGCTGCGCCACCACCTGGGCCTGGACGCGAACGTCGCGCTGGCGCTCATGGCCGCGCTGGCGGAACCGGTGGCGTTCGACGACACCCAGCGGGTCTTGATCCGGCGCGCCGCCGCGATCCTGATGGCCGAGCACGACCACAGCCTGCTCTGCATCGCCTTGCCCTACCACAAGGCCAGGACGCCCCAGCGACTGAACATCTTCTATCCCCGTGCGGCCAGGCCGCACGCCTCGGCGGACACCCTGGACCACCACCAGAAACTGTTGAACCGATGGCGCGAACACGCGCCCCTGGTCGATCAAGACCTCCACCGGGTTCAGGCGTGGCTGTCGGACCCGCCCACCACCCGGACGGGTCCCGACGGGCAGGCCGTCGAACTCACCCCGGGCGAGCAGTGCGACCACCTGCTCTGCGCCATGGCACTGCCCCCCAAGCGCGTGGAGCTGGCGCTGTTGAAGATCGCGCAATCCAGCACGGACCCGGACGGGCGCGACAAGTACCTGCTGGTGCGGCGCCTGCTGTCCGAACTGGTCTACTCCGAACGCAACGACGCCCGCCGCAACCCGCCCATGAGCGCGTCCGCCATCCTGCTGCGCGCGCTGGGGGTGGCCGCCAACGGCGCGCGCGAAGGCGGTGCGCACGGTGTGGCCATGTTCGCGGTGCGCCTGGGCGCGCACTACATGGGCGGCTGGAGTTTTCCGTTGTTGGGTGGGGTCTGCATGGTCCTGTCGCTGTGGGCGCGGTACCACCTCGAACACGCCAAGTCGCCGGACTACCAGCTGAACCCGAGCCCGATCCTGGACAACCTGATCCGGTACGTTCCCGTGCTGAACACGGTGTGCCTGTCGGGACTGCTGCTGTGCACGGGCATCCTGCCGGCGGCGAATGGCCTCGAGCTTCCCTTCGATCTCGGCGAGGCGCTGTACCTCATGAACGTCATGCGCGCGCTGCGCCAGGTCATGCAGAGCGGCACGCAGCCCCTGGCGCGCCTGTTCCGCCTGACCGACGCGCGCGGCGCGGGCCTGCCCGCCCAACTGACCTTCTTCGTGAACTGCGGCCGCGACGCCCTCTACATGGGCAGCTCGATCGGCTTTCTCTTCTTCCTTGGCCGGCACCTTGATGAACAAATGGCCGGATGGGGCGCGCCGCGCTCCACCGGCGACCGGCTGCTGCGGGAGCTGATGAAGACGCTGCCGTCGACGCTGAACGAAATGGTGGACGGCTTCAATCCCGACATCGCCATCCTGTCGGCCCGATGGGTGTCCTGGCTGAAAGGCACCCTGGGGCTGGGCGACGACGACTTCCTGCTGCAACCCGGCGTGCCCCTGCAACCGGCGGCCGTGCCCGCGCACATGGCCGACCACATCGCCGGGCGCAGCGACATCGTCGGCCTGCAGGACCCGTTCAACACCGCGTCGGCGCTGGCGACCCACCTGGAACAGCACGGGCTGGCGCTGTTTTTCAAGTGGGTGGCGGTGGTGCTGAACGGGTTTCTCGGCGCCTTGCGCGGCCGGGAGCTGAGCTACCTGAGGACCACCGACCCCAGGGCCTCGGCGATGGCGCCGCGCGACGGCTTCAACCCCCGGAACCCCGACGGCCTGCTGGTGGCGCTGGCCTACCTGGCGTCCGCGCTCGCCTCCCAGGTGCGTCAGGGGGGTCGCCACCTGGGGCTGTTGCAGGCACCGCCCCCGCAGGTCACGACACAGATGCCGCCTCAGGTGCGAGAGGCGCAGCGCCTCCGGACCCAGACGCTGCTGGCCTCGTCCCGGGGCCGGGACGCCGTGCCCGGCACCCCCCGGACGACCACCGACGACGCCCGCGAGTCGTGAGCCGGTGCCGATCGGCGTTCATATAGGCAACAAAAAACATATTAAGTGCCGTGCATGGTGCTAGCCTGCCGGCACGATGAACCCGCCCCACGACACCCGCGCGGTCATCCCCATCCGCCCGCTGGACCGGCAGGCGCGTGGGGCCGCGCGCCGCACCCCCAAAGGCCGCCAGGTGGCGCCCGCCGCGCGCGAACGCGTGGCCGCGCTGTGCGCCGGCCTGGAGCCGCGCCCCGATCTGCTGATCGAGCACCTGCACCGCCTCAACGACGCCGAGGGCGCCCTGCGCCGGGGCCAGCTCGCCGCGCTGGCCGAGCGCCTGCGCCTGAGCCAGGTCGAGGTCTACGAGGTCGCGAGCTTCTACCACCACTTCCACGTGGTCGACGACGAGGCCGCCGCGCCCGCCACCACCGTGCGCGTGTGCACCAGCCTGGCCTGCGCCATGGCCGGCGGCGAGGACCTGCTGGCCCGCACGCGCGAGGCCTTGGCGGGCCGCGCCGACGTGGCGGTGGAGGAGGCCCCCTGCATCGGCCAGTGCCACCAGGCGCCCGCCGCCTGCGCGGGCCAGCGGCAACTGCCCCAGGCCACGGCCGAGTCCATCGTGGACCACGTGGCGCGCGGCGAGACCGGGCCGCGCCAACTGCCGCACCCGCTGCCCAACGATCTGGCGCAATTGGGGCGCCTGCTGGCGGGTGACCTCACGCCCGAGGGCGTGATCGCCGAACTCAAGGCCGCCCACCTGCGCGGCCTGGGCGGCGCCGGCTTTCCGGCCTGGCGCAAATGGGACACGGTGCGCGCGCAGCCCGGCCCGCGCCACGGCGTGGTCAACATCGACGAGGGCGAGGTCGGCACCTTCAAGGACTGGCTGGTGCTCAGCATGGGCGCGCCGCAGGTGCTGGAAGGCGTGCTGGTCGCGGCCGAGGTGGTGGGCCTGGACCACGTCTGGCTCTACCTGCGCGACGAGTACCACGACCTGCGGCCGATGCTGCAGCGCGAGATCGACGCGCTGGCGCCGCGCCTGCAGGCCCTGCGCGAGCGCTTCCCGCACTACCGGCCGCCGCGCGTCGAGCTGCGGCGCGGCGCGGGCGCCTACATCTGCGGCGAAGAGTCCGCGCTCATCGAGTCCATCGAAGGCCGGCGCGGCCTGCCGCGCCTGAAGCCGCCCATCGTGGCCATGAACGGCGTGTTCGGACGGCCCACGCTGGCGCACAACCTGGAGACCCTGTGGTGGGTCCCCGAGCTGCTGGCGCAGGGCGGGGCGGCCTGGGCCGCGCTGGGTCGGCGCGGGCGCCACGGCCTGCGGCGCTTCTCGGTGTCGGGCCGGGTGAACCGGCCCGGCGTGCACCTGGCGCCGGCGGGCATCACGCTGCGCGAGCTGGTCGACGAGTTCGCGGGCGGCATGCAGGCCGGCCACGAGCTGCGCGCCTACCTGCCCGGCGGCGCCTCGGGCGGCATCCTGCCCGCGTCGCTGGCCGACGTTCCGCTGGACTTCGACACCCTGGCCGAGCACGGCGCCTTCGTCGGCTCCATGGCCGTGGTGGTCATGAGCCAGCACGACAGCGTGCGCGACGCCGCGCTCAACCTCATGCGCTTCTTCGAGATGGAGTCCTGCGGCCAATGCACGCCCTGCCGCGCGGGCACCGGCCAACTGGTGCGCCTGATGCAGGCGCCGCGCTGGGACGCCGAGCGCATGGACGAACTCTCGGCCGTGATGCGCGAGGCCAGCATCTGCGGCCTGGGCCAGGCCGCGCCCAACCCGGTGGACAGCGTGCGCCGCTTCTTCGCCCAGGAGGTGGGCCTGTGAACACGAACGATCTGCCGCGCCACGCCGCGCCGATTGCCTTCACGCTCGACGGCCGCGCGGTGGAAGCCGCGCCCGGCGACAGCCTGCTGGACGCCGCCGAGCGCGCCGGCGTGGTGCTGCCCCGCCTGTGCGCCAGCGAGGGCCTGCGCCCGGCCGGCAACTGCCGCGCCTGTGTGGTCGAGATCGAGGGCGAGCGCGTGCTCGCGCCCTCGTGCTGCCGCGCGCCCACGGCCGGCATGGTGGTCAGGAGCGACACGCCGCGCGCCGCGAACGCGCGCCGCACCGTGCTCGAGCTGCTGCAGGCCGACGCGCCGGCCACCACCGCGCTCAAGCACGACAGCGAACTCGCGCACTGGGCGCGCGAGACCGGCGCGCGCGCCGGCCGCTTCGCGCCGCGCGGCGCCATCGGCGAGGACCTCAGCCACCCGGCCATGGCGGTGAACCGCGACGCCTGCATCCAGTGCACGCGCTGCATCCGCGCCTGCCGCGAGACCCAGGGCAACGACGTGCTGGGCCTGGCCTTTCGCGGCGGCCACGCGCAAATCGTGTTCGACCAGAACGACCCCATGGGCGCCAGCACCTGCGTGGCCTGCGGCGAGTGCGTGCAGGCCTGCCCCACGGGCGCCATCGCGCCGGCCAACGGCGCCTTCGCCAAGCCCTCGCTCCAGCGGGTCGACTCGGTCTGCCCCTTCTGCGGCGTGGGCTGCCAGCTGCGCTACCACGTCGATGAGAGCGGGCGCATCGCGCACGTCGAAGGCATCGCGGGCCCGGCCAACGAGGGCCGCCTGTGCGTCAAGGGCCGCTTCGGCTTCGACTACGCGCACAGCCCCGAGCGCCTCACGCGCCCGCTGATCCGCCGCGCCGACGCGCCCAAGGACCCCACGGCCATCGAACGGCGCGACTGGCGCGAGCTGTTCCGCGAAGCCAGCTGGGACGAGGCCCTGGACGCCGCGGCCGCGGGCTTCCGCGCCGCGCTGGGCGCCACCGCCGCGCGCGGCCGCGCCAGCCCGGTGGCGGGCTTCGGTTCGGCCAAGGGCACGAACGAAGAGGCCTATCTGTTCCAGAAGCTGGTGCGCACCGCCTTCGGCACGCACAACGTCGACCACTGCACGCGCCTGTGCCACGCCTCCAGCGTGGCCGCGCTCATGGAAGGCCTGGGCTCGGGCGTGGTGAGCAACCCGCTGCGCGACGTCGAACACGCCGAGCTGGTGCTGCTGATCGGCGCCAACCCGGCGCAGAACCACCCCGTGGGCGCGACCTGGATCAAGAACGCCATCCGCCGCGGCACGCGCCTGGTGCTGGCCGATCCGCGGCGCACCGAACTCGCGCGCCACGCCTGGCGCTACCTGGGCTTCTCGCCCGGCAGCGACGTGGCCCTGCTCAACGCCATGCTGCACGTGATCGTGGCCGAGGGCCTCACCGACCCCGCCTACATCGCCGCGCACACGCGCGACTTCGACGCCGTTCAGGCCCACGTCGCGGCCTTCACGCCCGAGGCCATGGCGCCGGTCTGCGGCATCGAGCCCGAGGCGATCCGCGAGGTCGCGCGCGCCTTCGCCACCGCCAAGAGCGCCATGATCCTCTGGGGCATGGGCGTGAGCCAGCACGCGCACGGCACCGAGAACGCGCGCGCGCTGATCGCGCTCTCGCTGATCACGGGTCAGATCGGCCGGCCTGGCACCGGCCTGCACCCCTTGCGCGGCCAGAACAACGTGCAGGGCGCGAGCGACGCCGGCCTCATTCCCATGGTGCTGCCCGACTACGCGCGCGTCAACGACGCCTCGGCGCGCGAGCGCGCCGAGGCCCTGTGGCGCCTGGCGCCCGGCACCCTGGGCGCCGAGCCCGGGCTCACCGTGGTCGAGATCATCGAGGCCGCCTACCGCGGCGACATCAGCGCCATGCTGGTCCAGGGCGAGAACCCGGCCATGAGCGACCCCGATGCCGCGCACGCGCGCGCGGCGCTCGCGGGACTGAAGCACCTCGTGGTGCAGGACATCTTCCTCACCGAGACCGCCGCGCTGGCCGACGTGGTGCTGCCCGCCACCGCCTGGCCCGAGAAGACCGGCAGCGTGACCAACACCGACCGCTGCGTGCAGCTGGGCCGCAAGGCCGTGGCCTCGCCCGGCGAGGCGCGCGCCGACGCCTGGATCACCGAGCAACTGGCCCGCCGCCTGGGCCTGGGCTGGGGCTACGGCATCGCGCCCGACGGCTCGGGCACCGGCGACGGCGCGCAGGGCATCGGCGCCGTGTACGAGGAGATGCGCGCGCTCATGCCCAGCATCGCCGGCCTGTCGTGGCCGCGCCTGTGGCGCGATGGCGCGGTGACCTATCCCGTGAGCGACGAGCAGGACCCGGGCCAGCCCGTGGTCTTCACCGAGGGCTTTCCCATGCCCGAGGGCCGCGCGCGCCTGGTGCCCGCCGCGCTGGTGCCGCCGGCCGAGCGGCCCGACGGCGAGTACCCGCTGGTGCTCATCACCGGCCGCCAGCTGGAGCACTGGCACACCGGCAGCATGACGCGGCGCAGCGCGGTGCTCGACGCGATCGAGCCCAGCCCGGTGGTGAGCCTGAACCCCGCCACCGCCGAGCGCCTGGGCCTGCGCGCGGGCGCGCTGGCGCGCGTGCGTTCGCGGCGCGGCGCCATCGCCCTGCCGGTGCGCGTCGACGACGCGATGCCGCCCGACACGGCCTTCATCCCCTTCGCCTACGCCGAGGCGGCGGCCAACCTGCTCACCAACCCCGCGCTCGATCCGCTGGGCAAGATCGCCGAACTCAAGTACTGTGCGGTGGACGTGCGGCCCGCGGCGCACGAGGCGGCGTCGGCTTGACCCGCCTCAAGCCCCGGGCCGCGACCCTGGCCCATCATGGGCCATCGATCCGCGACCACAGGAGGCCCGCATGTTCAAGAAGATCCTCGTTCCCACCGACGGCTCCGAGGTGGGGCACCAAGCCGCCGCCACGGCGGCCCAGATGGCCAGCGAGTCGGGCGGGCAGGTGGTGGGCGTGTACGTCATCGACCCCTTCCCCTACATCGGCATCGGCGACGCCTCGGCCGTGGGCCTGCAGGCCTACCTAAGCGATGCCAAGCGCGTGGCCGGCGACGCGCTGGACAGCGTGGCCAACGCCTGCCGCGCGAAGAACGTGCCGTTCGCGGGTGACACCATCGAGCGCAACCTGGTGTGGGAGGGCATCCTGGAAACCGCCAAGGCCGAGGGCTGCGACCTGATCGTGATGGGCTCGCACGGCCGCCAGGGCGTCAAGGCCCTGATCCTGGGCAGCGTCGCGCAGAAGGTGCTGACGCACGCGCACATCCCGGTGCTGATCGTCAAGGGCTGAGAAGCGCGGAGCGGCGCCCCGGCTCAGCGCCGGAAGCGCCCGCTGGCGTCGATGATGGACAGGTCGGCGAAGTCCAGCCCGGTGTGGTTGCCCGGGCTGTAGCTCACGGTCAGGCCGCCCAGGTCGTAGCGCGACAGGCCCTCCAGCGCGTCGCGCAGCTTCTGCGGTGTCGGCTTGGGGCCGGCGCGGCGCAGGCCCTCCACCACCACCTTGGCACCGGCGAAGCCTTCCATCATGGCGGGCGACACACCCGCCAGGCCCTTGGCCTTGGCCAGGTCCTGGGCTTCCTTGATCAACGGGTAGCTCACCGAGCGCTCGTTGGGGAAGACCTGGGTCACGATCACGCCGCGCGCGTGCTCGCCCAGCAGCTGGATGAAGCCGTCCGAGGCGTTGTTCGACAGCGTCACCACCTGGGCGCGCGATCCCGCCGCGCGCAGCGCCTTCACCGCGTTGGCGGTGTTGCCGGCCGAGGCGATCACCATCACCGCGTGCGCCTGCCGCTGGGCGATCTCGGCCGCCACGGCGCTGTAGTCGGGCTTGTCGCGCGGCGTCTTCTGGCGCAACACCGGTTCCAGCTTGGCCTTGGCGAAACCCTGCATCGCGCCGGCCGCGCTGTCGGCGCCGAAGGAGTCGTCGGTCTCGATGATGGCGATGCGGTTCTGGCCGATGCTGGCCAGGTGTTCGACGGCGCGCGCGGCCTCGCGCTGGTAGGTGGCGCGCACGTTGAACACCCAGGGGTTGACCGGCTGGTGCAGCACCATGGCGCCGGTGCTGGGCGCCACCAGCGGCACCTGGTGCTCGGCCAGCAGCGGCAGCAGCGCCTCGGAGTGCGGCGTGCCCCGGTTGAGGAACAGGGCCAGCACGCCGCGCTGGGTGATCAGCTCGCGCGCGACCTGCACCGTTACCTTGGGGTCGAACTTGTCGTCGACCGAGATCAGTTCGATCTTCTCGCCGTGCACGCCGCCGCGCGCGTTCACGGCGTCGAAGTACAGCCGCGCGCCTTCGGTGTTTTCCTTGACCCCGGCGGCCACCGAGCCGCTGAAGCCCGAGGGCTGGCCGATGCGCAGCTGGGCGTGCGCCTGTGCGAGGAGGATGGTCAGGGCGATGGCGACGAGCAGGCGGTGCCTCATCTTTGTCTCCATTTGTAATGGCGCGCGATTCTGCGCAGAGGCTCCCCCGGAAGGACAGTGTGGAAATGACGTAGGGCGCGGCAGCGGTCGCGGGCGGTCCCTAGAATCTTCCGCTTCCCGCTCAGGAGCCCTGCATGTCCGACGATCGCCGCCCCGACCTCTCCACCCCGGCCGAACCCGATGAACGGGCGGCCGATGGGGGCGGCGCCGAGGGCCTGATCCGCATCCGCGGCGCGCGCCAGCACAACCTCAAAGGCCTGGACCTGGACATCCGCACCGGCGAACTGACCGTGGTGACCGGGCCCAGTGGTTCGGGCAAGTCCAGCCTGGTGTTCGACACCCTGTTCGCCGAGGGCCAGCGGCGCTACGTGGAAACCTTCAGCGCCTACGCGCGGCAGTTCCTGGACCGCATGGACAAGCCGGCGGTGGACCGCGTGGAGGGCGTGCCGCCCGCGATCGCCATCGACCAGACCAACCCGGTGCGGTCCTCGCGCTCGACCGTGGGCACCATGACCGAGCTCAACGACCACCTCAAGCTGCTGTTCGCGCGCGGCGCCGAGCTGTTCGACCGCGAGACCGCGCTGCCGGTGCGGCACGACTCGCCCGAGACCATCGCGGCCGAGCTGCGGCGGCGCGCCGAGGCGCAAGGGGACCCCCGGCTGGTGCTGACCTTCCCGGTGGAGCTGCCCGCCAACACCACGCCCGAGGAAATCGAGCAGTGGCTCTCGGCCAGCGGCTACACCCGCGTGCAGGCCGAGCGCACCGTGCAGCGCGAGGCGAAGGAAGAGGCGCCCGCCGCCAAAGGGGCGAAGAAGGCCAAGCCGGTGATCGAGGCCGTGAAGCTGCTCGATGTGGTGGCCGACCGTTTCCGTGTCGCCGGCGCCGAACCCGCACGCGTGATGGAGGCCATCGAGACCGGCCTCAAGCGCGGCGGCGGCCGGCTCACCGTGTACGTCCTGAAGGACGAGGGTGAGCCCGAGATCTGGAAATTCTCGACCGGCCTGCACTGCCCCGAGAGCGACATCCGCTACAGCGAGCCCGCGCCGTCCATGTTCTCGTTCAACTCGCCGGTGGGCGCCTGCGACAGCTGCCGCGGCTTCGGCCGCGTGATCGGCGTCGACTACGGCCTGGTGATCCCGAACGACAAGCTCACGCTGCGCAACGGCGCCATCAAGGTGTTCCAGACGCCGGCCTGGAAGGAATGCCAGGACGACCTGATGCGCCACGCCGAGGCGGCCGGCATTCCGCGCGACACGCCCTGGGCCAAGCTCACGCCCGAGCAGCAGGCCTGGGTGAAGAACGGTTCGCCACAGTGGAACGGCAAGTGGAACCAGCACTGGTATGGCGTGGGCCGCTTCTTCGAGTACCTGGAAAGCAAGGCCTACAAGATGCACATCCGCGTGCTCTTGTCCAAGTACCGCAGCTACACCGAGTGCCCGGTGTGCCGCGGCGCGCGCCTCAAGACCGACAGCCTGCTCTGGCGCGTGGGCACGGCGGCGCAGGCCGACGCGGTGCTGGCGCCCTCGCAGCGCTACCTGCCCGCCGGCGTGAAGTGGTCGCGCGCGCAACTCGAGGCGCTGCCCGGCCTGTGCCTGCACGACCTCATGCTCATGCCGCTGACGGACCTGCGGCGCTTCTTCGATTCCATCGTGCCCGCGCAGGCGGGCAGCACGGGCGAGCAGCAGGCGCTCAAGCTGCTGCTGGAAGAAATCAACACCCGCATCCGCTACCTCTGCGAGGTCGGCATTGGCTACCTCACGCTGGACCGCCAAAGCCGCACGCTCAGCGGCGGCGAGGTGCAGCGCATCAACCTCACCACGGCGCTGGGCACCTCGCTGGTCAATACGCTGTTC
The DNA here is from genome assembly GCF_016903055.1 of Hydrogenophaga sp. YM1. Taxonomy (NCBI): domain Bacteria; kingdom Pseudomonadati; phylum Pseudomonadota; class Betaproteobacteria; order Burkholderiales; family Comamonadaceae; genus Hydrogenophaga; species Hydrogenophaga sp. YM1. The sequence goes on from NZ_CP070223.1 coordinate 612,581, forward strand.
GTGCTCGACGAGCCCAGCATCGGCCTGCACCCGCGCGACATGGCGCGCATCGTCGACGCCATGAAGCGCCTGCGCGACGCCGGCAACACCCTGGTGGTGGTGGAGCACGACCCGGCCGTCATGCTCGCGGCCGACCGCCTGATCGACATGGGCCCCGGCCCGGGCGAGCGCGGCGGGCGCATCGTGTTCGACGGCACGCCGGCGCAGATCCGCTCGGCCGACACGCTCACCGGTGCCTACCTGGGCGCGCGCAAGACCATCGGCATGGGCTTCAAGCGCGCCGTCACCGACAGCACGCCGCGCCTCATCCTGGAAGGCGCGCGCGAGCACAACCTGAAGAACGTGTCGGTGGAGTTCCCGCTGCAGCGCCTCGTGGTGATCACCGGTGTGTCGGGCTCGGGCAAGTCCACGCTGATCCAGGACGTGCTGGCGCCTGCGCTCATGCGCCACTTCGGCCAGAGCACCGAATCGCCCGGCGCGCACGACCGCCTGCTCGGCGCCGAGCAGCTGGCCGACGTGGTCTTCGTCGACCAATCGCCCATCGGCAAGACCGCGCGCTCCAACCCGGTGAGCTACGTCGGCGCCTGGGACGCCATCCGCGCGCTGTTCGCCGACGCGCCGCTGGCGCGCCAGCGCAGCTACACGCCGGCCAAGTTCAGCTTCAACAGCGGCGACGGCCGCTGCCCCACCTGCGGCGGCTCGGGCTTCGAGCACGTGGAGATGCAGTTCCTCTCCGACGTCTACCTTCGCTGCCCCGATTGCGACGGCAAGCGCTACCGGCCCGAAATCCTGGAGGTGAAGATCGACCGCGGCGGCCGGATGCTGAGCGTGGCCGACACGCTGGAGCTCACCGTCAACGAAGCGGCCCAGCTGTTCGCGCACGACCGCGAGGTGATCCGCGCGCTGCAGCCCATCGTGGACGTGGGCCTGGAGTACGTGAAGCTGGGCCAGCCCGTGCCCACGCTCTCGGGCGGCGAGGCGCAGCGCCTCAAGCTCGCGGGCTTCCTGGCCGAGGCCGCCAAGTCCGCGAGCGCCAGCCGCCAGGCCGTGTCGCGCAAGGGCACGCTGTTCCTGTTCGACGAGCCCACCACCGGCCTGCACTTCGACGACATCGCCAAGCTCATGCGCTCGCTGCGCAAGCTGTTGGACGCCGGCCACTCGCTGGTGGTGATCGAGCACAACCTGGACGTGATCCGCGCCGCCGACTGGCTGGTCGACCTGGGTCCCGAGGGCGGCGCGGGCGGCGGCGCCGTGGTGGCCGAGGGCCCGCCCGAGCAGGTGCGCGAGCACCCCACGAGCCACACCGCGCTGGCCTTGCGCGAGTACGCGGCGGCCATGGACCCGGTGCACGCGGTGGGCGAGGCACCGGCGCCGTACCGCGCGCGCGCCACCGCGCGCCGCGCGCCGCGCGACGAAGCCATCCGCATCGTCAACGCCAAGGAGCACAACCTCAAGCAGCTCAGCGTGGACATCCCGCGCGGCAAGTTCAACGTCATCTCGGGCGTGAGCGGTTCGGGCAAGAGCACGCTGGCCTTCGACATCCTGTTCAACGAAGGCCAGCGCCGCTACCTGGAAAGCCTCAACGCCTACGCGCGCAGCATCGTGCAGCCGGCGGGCCGGCCCGAGGTGGACGCGGTGTACGGCATCCCGCCCACGGTGGCCATCGAGCAGCGCCTGTCGCGCGGCGGGCGCAAGAGCACGGTGGGCACCACCACCGAGGTCTGGCATTTCCTGCGCCTGCTCTACGTGAAGCTGGGCACCCAGCACTGCGTGCACGACGGCGCGGCCGTGAAGCCGCAGAGCGCCGACAGCATCGCGGCCGCCATCCTGCGCAAGCACGCGGGCCGGCACGTGGGCCTGCTGGCGCCGCTGGTGGTCAACCGCAAGGGCGTGTACACCGAACTGGCCGACTGGGCGCGCCCGCGCGGCTTCAGCCACCTGCGCGTGGACGGCGACTTCCTGCCCACCACCGGCTTCCCGCGCATCGACCGCTTCAAGGAACACACCATCGAACTGCCGGTGGCCGATTTCGTGGTGAACCCGGCCGACGAAGCGCAGCTGCGCCGCGAACTGGCGAAGGCGCTGGAGCACGGCAAGGGCATCCTGCACCTGCTGCACCCGCTCGACGGACTGAAAGAGGCCATCGCCGAGGGCCGCCCCACGCGCGATATCGGCGCCGTGGAGGTGTTCAGCACCGCGCGCGCCTGCCCGGTGTGCAGCACCAGCTACCCCGAGCTGGACCCGCGCCTGTTCTCCTACAACAGCAAGCACGGCTGGTGCCCCGACTGCGTGGGCACGGGCGTGAAACTCTCGCGCGAGCAGCGCAAGGCGCTCGACGATTCGGTGCGCGACGCCGACGAAAAAGGCCGCGAACAGAGCTTCGCCGAGCCCGAGGTGGAAGGCGTGGGCGACGAGGCCTGCCCGACCTGCGAAGGCTCGCGCCTCAATGCGCAGGCGCGCGCCGTGCGCTTCGGCGGTGTGGCCATCACCGACATCGCGCGCCTGTCGGTGAGCGAGGTGCGGCAATGGGTGCGCGGTCTCATGGACGGGGCGGCGGTCGATCCGGCGCCGGGCCGCCCCCAGCCGGATCAGCCCTCTCAGGGGGCAGCGACCCGCGCCAGCGGCGCAGCGTGGGGGCCGCTGTCCGCACGCGAGGCCGATATCGCGCGCGACCTGCTGCCCGAGATCGAGAGCCGCCTGGCCTTCCTGGAGCAGGTGGGCCTGAACTACCTCACCCTGGACCGTGGCGCGCCCACGCTCAGCGGCGGCGAGGCGCAGCGCATCCGCCTGGCGGCCCAGCTCGGCAGCCATTTGCAGGGCGTGTGCTACGTGCTCGACGAGCCCACCATCGGCCTGCACCCGCGCGACAACCAGATCCTGCTCGACGCGCTGCACCAGCTCGGCCACCAGGGCAACACCCTGGTGGTGGTGGAGCACGACGAGGACACCATCCGCCGCGCCGACCACGTCATCGACATCGGCCCCAGCGCCGGCAAGCGCGGCGGTCGTGTGGTGGCGCAGGGCTCGGTGGCGGACCTGTCGGCCAACCCCGAATCGGTGACCGGCCGCTACCTGCTGCACGCCATGAAGCACCCGCTGCAGGCGCGCCGCGCCATGCCGGCGGACATGGACGCGCTCGACCTGCGCGGCGCCGCGCTGCACAACCTGCAGCGGCTCGACGTGAAGGTGCCGCTCAAGCGCCTGGTGGTGGTCACCGGCGTGAGCGGTTCCGGCAAGAGCACGCTCGCGCGCGACGTGCTGCTCACCAACGTCGCGGCGGCGGTGTCCATGCGCGCCACGGCGGCCGGCAAGAAGGCCTGGGAGAAGGGCGAGCGGCCCGCCTGGTCGGGCTGCGAACGCCTGATCGGCAGCGAGGCCGTGGACCGCGTGCTCGAGGTGGACCAGACGCCCATCGGCAAGACGCCGCGCTCCTGCCCGGCCACCTACATCGGTTTCTGGGACACGGTGCGCAAGCTCTTCGCCGATACCCTGGAGGCCAAGGCGCGCGGCTACGGTCCGGGCCGCTTCAGCTTCAACACCGGCGAAGGCCGCTGCCCCAGCTGCGAAGGCCAGGGCGTGCGCACCATCGAGATGAGCTTCCTGCCCGACGTGAAGGTGCCCTGCGAAACCTGCCACGGCGCGCGCTTCAACCCCGAGACCCTGGCCGTCACCTGGAAGGGCAAGAGCATCGGCGACGTGCTGCAGATGGAGGTGGACGAGGCGGTGGAGTTCTTCGCCTCCATGCCCGCCATCGCCCACCCGCTGCAGCTGCTCAAGGACGTGGGCCTGGGCTACCTCACGCTGGGCCAGCCCTCGCCCACCCTGTCGGGCGGCGAGGCGCAGCGCATCAAGCTCGTCACCGAACTGAGCAAGGTGCGCGACGAGGTGGGCCGGCGCGGCCAGAAGGCACCGCACACGCTCTACGTGCTGGACGAACCCACGGTGGGCCTGCACATGGCCGACGTGGAGAAGCTGATCCGCGTGCTGCACCGCCTGGTGGACGGTGGCCACAGCGTGGTGGTGATCGAGCACGACCTGGACGTCATGGCCGAGGCCGACTGGATCATCGACCTGGGCCCCGAGGGGGGCGCCGGCGGGGGCCGCGTGGTGGCCGCCGCCGCGCCCGAAGCCGTGGTGGCCGCGGGCACGCACACGGGCAAGGTGCTGGGGCCGGTGCTGGCGCGGAACTGACCTGCGTCAGCGCTGTTCGCAAGTGGGCGAACCGCAGGCGGTCTGACAGGCCTGCCGCACCTGCTGGAAGCGGTCGGCGGCATTACAGGCGTAGGTCTGCGCGAAGTCGATCATCGCGGTGCGGCACTGCGGCGTGCGGTAGCGCAGAGGCACGCTGCCTTGCACGCCCGACGGGCAGGTGAACTGATGGTTCTCGCTCTTGAATGCCGGACCAATGGGGGCCTGGGCCTGGGCCTGGGCCGCGGCGCGTGGCGCGGTCTGTTGCTGCGCCTGCGCGATGCCGCCAGCGCGGCCGTCGCTGAGCACGTCGGCCACGCCACCGCCCACGATCCGGGCGACCTGACCGGGATCGGCTCCCGAACCAGCCGCGATGCCGCCCACGGTGGCCAGCCCGGCGATGGCCATGGCCTGGCCAAAAAAGCCGCTGTCCGACGACTGGCTGGGCCCCGTGGCGCGTTGTGTCCGTCGTTGTTCACGTTGCGCCATCCGCTGTGCATGCTCCTGTCGCACGCGCTCGGTGTGACCGATCATCTGATGCGGCAGTTCGCCCTGGCTGTTGCGGATCGTCGGGTCCGCGCCGGCTTCGAGCAGGTAGTTGATCAGCGCCTGGTTCACGGTGCCGTTCTGGCCCAGATAAGCGTTGTGCAGTGGCGTCGTGTCGTGTCGTGCGAGTTCGTGTCCCGCGCTGAGCACGCGCGTGGCACGGGCATTGACGTCGGCGCCGGCGGCCACCAGCAGGCGGGCGCTGGCCACTGCCCGGGTGCCGTCGCGTTCGCGCTCGGGGTTGCTGGGCGATGTGTCGCGCAAGCCCAGGATGTGCAGCATGGTGTAGTCGACCTGGTAGGCGAAGTAGGGCACGTCCTGGGACCGGGACACGCGCCAGTCGGGGTCGGAGCTGAAGCGTTGATTCGGGTCCAGGCCGTGGCGCAGCGCCGCCTCGAGCATGGCGGGCTCGGCGAAGGCGGCCACCATGCGCGGCAGCGGCTCCGACAGGGGGCGTGGCCGCAGTGGGATGCGCGCTCCCATGGACACCAGGCGGTCGGCCAGGGCCGGGTCCTGCCCAACGATCAGCGCCGCGTACAGGGCCTCGTCGAGCGCCGCCTGGTCCGCGAAGCGCAGTCCGTGTTCGAGCAGCAGAGCCAGGGCGGCGTCGCTGCGCGCGAACTGATGGGTGGGGACCACCCGGCGCCCACTGTGATCTCCCTGGACTTTCGGTGACAGCAGGACGAGGGCGTCGGCCAGGCGCGCCGGGCTGGGGCCGTCGTCGGGTCTCTCGAGTTGCGCCAGTTGCTGGTACGGCAGCGTGCGATACGGGCTGGCGCCAGCGATCAGCGCGGCGCGCGCGAGATCGAGGCGCTGGTCCCACAGGCCGACGACCAGTGCGTTGTCGCGCAAATCGGCGTCGCCGCTCAAGCGGCCGGTGATCGACGCGTCGTCGGTGTTGTGTCTGAGCGCGCGCAGTCCGCCGGTGTTGTTCGTGGGGATGGTTTCGCAGCCGACAAGCAGGCTGGTGGCGAGAAGGAGCGTGAGGGTGAGCAAGCCTTGCATCGGGCCATGATAGGAGTGGCGAGGCGACAGCGGCCGTCGCGAAGGGGATCGACGGCAGCGCATTGCGGCCCAGCGTGCCCGCCCGAGGCGCGAGAGCCGGTGATCGGCGGGCCTGAGCCGCACCAGGCGATTCACGCCCATCCCTCGCGTGAGGGGCCATGGTCTCAGCTGCGCGGCAGCGGCAGCGCGGTCTTGTAGCGCACCTGCTTGAGCGCGAAGCCCGAGCGGATTTTTTCCACCTCGGGCATGGGCGAGAGGCGTTCGAGGATGAAGCGCTCCAGCGCGCCGATGTCGGGCACCACCACGCGCAGCAGGTAGTCGGAGTCGCCCGTCATCAGGTAGCACTCCATCACCTCGTCGAGGTCGGCGATGCGCTGCTCGAAACGCGCCAGGGCCTCCTTGCTCTGCGTGGTCAGGCTGATGCTGATGAACACGTTGAGACCCAAACCCAGGCGCGCCGCGTCGGCCAGGGCCACGTACTGGCGGATCACGCCCGATTGCTCCAGCGCCTTCACGCGCGCCAGGCAGGGCGAGGGCGAGAGGCCCACGCGCTGGGCCAGGGCCACGTTGGACAGGGAGCCGTCGCGTTGCAGCTCGTCGAGAATCCGGCGATCAAGGGCGTCCATGGCGGTTTGTGCTGTCAGTTGATGAAATGGCGGCATTATTTGCTGTCGCCGGGACAGGTGGCGAGCGTTTCGGCAGCACATGCCGGGGCCGCAGGGCTAGAGTGCCGCGCCATGAACCCCCACGACCTCATCTCCCAGGACCCGGACCCGCAGGAAACCGCCGAGTGGCAGGACGCCTTCCTGTCGCTGCTGCAGACCCAGGGGCCCTCGCGCGCCCGCCAGATGCTCGATGGGTTGGTGGCGCTGGCGCGGCGCGAGCGCGTGGGCTGGCGGCCGCGGTTGAACACGCCCTACGTGAACACCATCGCGGCCGAGCAGCAGCCCCCGTTCCCGGGCGACCTCGCCATCGAGGAGCGCCTGGCCTCGCTGATGCGCTGGAACGCCCTGGCCATGGTGGTGCGCGCCAACCAGGCCCACGGCGAGCTGGGCGGGCACATCGCCAGCTACGCCAGCGCGGCCGACCTGTTCGAGACCGGCTTCAACCACTTCTTTCGCGCGCGCAGCGAATCGCACGGCGGCGACCTGGTGTTCTTCCAGCCGCACAGCGCGCCCGGCGTGTACGCGCGCGCCTTTCTCGACGGTCGCCTGAGCGAGCACGACCTCATGCACTACCGCCAGGAGATCGCCGCGCCCGGCCAGGGGGCGCGCGGGCTGTCCAGCTATCCGCACCCCTGGCTCATGCCCGACTTCTGGCAGTTCCCCACGGGCTCCATGGGCATCGGCCCCATCAGTTCGATCTACCACGCGCGCTTCATGCGCTACCTCGCGCACCGTGGCCTGCTGGACACCGGCGGGCGCACCGTGTGGGGCGTGTTCGGCGACGGCGAGATGGACGAGCCCGAGAGCATGAGCGCGCTCACCCTGGCCGCGCGCGAGACGCTCGACAACCTGGTGTGGGTGGTCAACTGCAACCTGCAGCGGCTGGACGGCCCGGTGCGTGGCAACGATCGCATCATCGACGAGCTGGAGCGCCTGTTCGCGGGCGCGGGCTGGAACGTCATCAAGCTGCTGTGGGGCAGCGACTGGGACGGCCTGTTCGCGCGCGATCCCGGCGGTGCGCTGGCGCAGGCCCTGGGCGACACGGTGGACGGCCAGATGCAGACCTTCGCCGCCAAGGACGGCCGCTTCAACCGCGAGAATTTCTTCGGCCAGAACCCGGCGCTGGCCGCGCTGGTGCAGGGCCTGAGCGACGAGCAGATCGATCGCCTCAAGCGCGGCGGGCACGACCTGGTGAAGATCCACGCCGCCTACGCCGCCGCCGTGGCGCACCGAGGCCAGCCCACGGTGATCCTGGCGCACACCAAGAAGGGCTACGGCATGGGCGCGGCCGGCCAGGGCCGCATGACCACGCACAGCCAGAAGAAGCTCGACGCCGACGAGCTGCTGGCCTTTCGCGACCGCTTCGCGCTACCGCTGAGCGACGAGCAGGCCACGGGCCTGGCCTTCTACAAGCCGGCCGAAGACAGCGCCGAGCTGCGCTACCTGCGCGAACGCCGCGCCGCCCTGGGCGGCGCCCTGCCGCGGCGCGAGACCGCGTGCCAGCCGGTGCCCGTGCCCGCTGTCGAGGCCTATGCGGGCTTTGCGCTGAACGCTGGCGGCAAGGAGATGAGCACCACCATGGCCTTCGTGCGGTTGCTGGGCAACCTGCTCAAGGACAGCGCGCTGGGCCCGCGCATCGTGCCCATCGTGGCCGACGAGGCGCGCACCTTCGGTATGGCCAACCTGTTCAAGCAGGTCGGCATCTACAGCAGCGTGGGCCAGCGCTACGCGCCGGAGGACATCGGCTCGGTGCTGAGCTACCGCGAGGCGCTGGACGGGCAGATCCTCGAGGAGGGCATCAGCGAGGCCGGCGCCATCGCCAGCTGGACGGCCGCGGCCACCAGCTACAGCGTGCACGGCCTGGCCATGCTGCCCTTCTACATCTACTACTCGATGTTCGGCTTCCAGCGCGTGGGCGACGCCATCTGGGCCGCGGCCGACCAGCGCGCGCGCGGCTTCCTGCTGGGCGCCACCTCGGGCCGCACCACCCTGGGCGGCGAGGGCCTGCAGCACCAGGACGGCAGCAGCCACCTGGTGGCCGCGACCATCCCCAACTGCAAGGCCTACGACCCGGCCTTCGCTGGCGAGCTGGCGCTCATCGTCGACGCCGGCCTGCGCGAGATGCTGGTGGCGCAGCGCGACGTTTTCTACTACCTCACGCTGATGAACCAGAACTACGCCCAGCCCGACCTGCCAGCCTCGGCGCGCGAGGGCGTGCTCAAGGGTGGCTACGTCTTCGGCCGCGTCGGGCCGGTGGACGGCGCGCCGCTCACGCTGCTGGGCTCGGGCGCCATCCTCACCGAGGTGCAAGGCGCGGCCGAGCGGCTGGCGCAGCAAGGGTTTTGCGTGCACCTGTGCAGCATCACCAGCTGGAGCGAACTCGCGCGCGAGGCCCAGGCCGCCGAGGCCGAGGGGCGAGACGCATGGTTGCACCAGATGCTGGCCGACACCGCCGGCCCGGTGCTGGCCGCCAGCGACTATGTGCGCGCCGTGCCCGAGGCGCTGCGCGCCTGGCTGCCGCCCGGCCGGGCCTACCGCACCCTGGGCACCGACGGCTTCGGCCGCAGCGACACGCGCGCGGCGCTGCGCGCGTTTTTCCAGGTGGACGCGGCCAGCATCGCCGAGGCGGCGCGGCGCGCAGGGGCGGCGGGCTGAAGGCCTTGCGGGTTCAACTGGCCGATCTTGATCTAAGGCAGCGCTTGGCTCACCGGATCGCCGGACGGTGAAGCGGCATTCAAGGCCACGCAGAGCGCCTGGGAGGCCTGGCGCAGTTCGGCGGTGTTGACCACGCCCTTCTTCTGTGCCGCCAAGAGATTCAACACCTTTTTGGCGGCCTCGGCGACCGGGGGTCGCTCTTCGTCTCGGCTCAGGATGGCATACATGGCATCGACGCGCTCGCGTGTCTGCCGATGGGCCTGGGTGTAGTTGACCGGCTTGAACACGTCCCGCAGGGACTGGTAAGCGGACCAGGCATTGGTGGCAAAGTACGCGAGGCAGCCCTTCTTGTACCGGTGGATGTAGATGTAGTTGTTGCGGACCCCATGCTGGAGCACCACGTTGAAGGACGTGGCGGCGGCGCCTGCGGCCCGCCGCTCTTTCTTGCTGGGCGCCCGATTGTCTGGCGGGGGTGTGATGGGCTGGGCCGCGGTGCATTTGTGGTGCCAGCGGTCGGCGGAAGACATTCGGAGCATGGTCGGGACGGGCGTGGTGCCGGGCAGTCAGGAAGGTGCGGACTGAGTGTTCGGACCCGCTGCCGGGTTCCGGGCCTGGCCGAATGGCCGTTGGGCGCGTTGGCCTGTTGGCGTGCCGGTCTGATGGCGCTTCGGCCTGTTGGCGATGGCCCATCGCGCACAGCGTCGAACAGGCGCGATGATGCGGGGCCAGCGCCGCCGGCCGGCGTCCCTCGCCACCCATGCCCCTGCAAACCATCCACATCCACCCCGCCGCGCCGGCCAAGCCCGCGTGGGGCGCGCCCTGCAATGGCTGCGGCGTGTGCTGCCTGGCCGAGCCCTGCCCCTTGGGACGCGTGATATCGCGCCGTCGCACGGGCGCTTGCGACGCCCTGCGCTGGGACGGTGCGGCGGGCCTCTACCGTTGCGGCGCGATCAGCGACGCGCCAGGGGTGTTGGGCCCGCGCTGGGCCTGGGCAGCGCCGCTGCTGCGGCGCCTGGCGCGGCGCTGGATCGCCGCCGGCGTGGGCTGCGATGCGGCGATCGAGGTGGATCGGCCCGCGGTCAGGGGGCCTTTGGCCTAGCGCCCATCCGACGCTTCTTTTCGCCGCGGGGTCGAGGCGAGGGGGGGGGCCGCGTCCGCGTTCAGCGCGCCAGCAGCACGCCCAGGCCCACCGCCAGCAGCACCGCCACCCCGATCAGCAAGCGCGTGCGCACGCGCAGCAGCTGCACCGCTTCCACCAGGCGCGCGTTCTGCTCGGCCAGCTCGCTCAGGGTCTGGGCCATCTGCTGCTGGGCGGTGGCCTGCTGGTCGATGAGCTGGCGCGCTTCGATCAGACGCTTGTGCAGTTCGCCCAGGCTGGGTGTTTCGGCGGCCGGGTCCAGGGGCGTGCCCACGGGCGGGGGGGCGCTGGGCGCTTTCTGTTTGTCGAGCAGCTTGCGCGCGGCCGCGAGCACCTTGGGCGCGTGTTCGATCACGTCGCCCCAGGGGATGATCTTCAGCGCGGCGATCCAGGGGATGGGCATGGGACTCCTTTCGGCCGGGGCGGGCGTGGGGCCCGGCCGGCGGCCTCAAGGATCGCATGGGGGCTTGTCACCATGCGGCACGCGGGCTCACTGCTCTTCGAGCAGGGGCTCGGGCCGGGTCACCGGGGTGGGCGATGCCGGGTCCGCCGGTGGCGACCCTGGCGTGGCTTGCGGTGTCGGCGGGGGCTGTTTGGCCCGAAGGCTGGGCCGTGGCATGCGCTGCTGCTTCAGCGGGGCTCTGGGGCTGGTCGGCTGAGGCTGGTCGGGCGGGGTGGGGCTGGTGGGCGTCGACTGGGACTTGCTGGTCCGCAGGCCGTCCTCCGGGATGGGCTCGACGTTCGACTTGGGTCGATCCGACTGGGCGGCTGGTGGGGAGGGCTCCCGGGAAGACCCCATGGCCGATGGCCTGTCCCGGCCCACAGGCAAGAGCGGCAGTTGCAGGGCAGGGGCGCTGGCGGGGGTGCGGGGCGATGAGATGGGCTTTTCCGGGGGGAACATGAGGTCTTGAAGCTCAAGGAGCGCCTGCTCCCGTTTCTGCTGCTGTTGCTCCAGGCACGTCTTTCGGATCGGGTTCAGGTTCTGTCGGGCGACCTGCTTGACCGGCAGCCGGGCCACCCGGTTGGTTTTGGGCTTTCTGGGCGTGCCGCCCGTGTTGGGGGGCGAGCCCTCTTCGCTGAGCGAGACCGCCGTTTGTGAGGCGGTGCTGCTCTCCTCGTCATCCGTCGATTGGTGCCGTGGCGATCGGTCCGTGTTCGATCGGGGCGTGTGCGCGGTCGGCTGCCGTGGCGTCGATGCCATTGAGCGCTGGCCGCTTTCCATCCGCTTCAGTTGCCGCAGCAGTTCGGGGGTGCAGGGCAGACCGAACACCTGGGTGCTGTCGCTGTTGCACAGCCTGTCGAGATCCCGGGCCGCTCGTTGGGTGTCGCGCGGCGCCGAAGACAGCTGGAGCCAGAAGGTGGTCAGGTCCTTCAGCTGCGCGGTGGCGCCCTGCTGCTGGGTCTGCTTGAGCTTGCGGGGCTGCGTGGCGCGGATCTGCGGGTCTTCGTGCCGAGAGTCGAACTTGGTGGTGATGTAAGGCTGCGCGCTCCGATCGGACGAGGGGGCGGTGGTCTTCAGGTAGAGCACCCGCGGCTGCTGGTCTTTTTCGGTCTTGGTCACCGCGGCCTCGACCACCTGGCGCAGGGGCGTCACCTGGGCCTGGCCGGGCAGCGCGGCATCGAGCTTGTATTGTTTGGGGTTGGAGCGGGGGATCATGGAGAGGGCGCGCGTGGCGCTGCGGAGTGGAAAACCCCTCTCGGTGGCGGCCGCCGCGGCGCGAAATCCTCAAGGACGCCTCTCCGACCGCGGCGCCGCCCGGCCGCTTCGTGCGATCGAAGCGCGAGCTCAGGCCGGCTGGCGCCGCAGCAGGAACACCCCCAGCAGCGCCACGCCCACCAGCAGCGCCGGGAAGCCCAGCGTGGGCGACCACTGCAGCGCCGCCGCGCCCAGCGCGGGCGCGAGCACGCCGCCCAGGGTGTAGCTCATCACCAGCACGGCCGTGCTGTTCACCAGGGTGATGCCCTGTTCGCGCGAGCCGATGTCGATCATCGCCAGCGTGTAGAGGCAGCCGCCCGCGCCGCCCCACACGAAGGCCACGGGCGCGGCCAGCCAGGGCGTGTTCGCGACGAAGGGGATCAGCAGCGTGCCGAGCAGTGTGATCCAGGCGCAGCCGCGCATGAGCAGGAGCCGCGCGGCGCGCTCGTCGCCCCAGCGCTGGCGCGGGTGGTGCGCCAGGCGGTCGGACAGCACACCGGCGGGCAGCATCATGAGCGCGCTGCCCAGCCCGCTGGCCGAGACCAGCAGGGCCGAGACCACCGCGCCCAGGCCCAGGGCCAGGCCATACAGCGGCAGGATGGACGTGAGCCCGCTTTCGAAGAAGCCGCCGACGAAGCCCACCGTCATGATCAGCGGGTGCGCGGTCAGCGCGTGCCACACGCCGCCCAGGCCCACGCGGGCCTCGTGCGCGTCGGCCGCGGGCGGCACGCGCGGGATCAGCAGGCTCCAGGCCAGGCCGATGGCCATGCAGCCGAAGGCCAGCCAGATCGCGGTGTCGCTCGGCGGCCCCACCCAGGCCAGCATCAGCGGGCCGAGCACGAAGGTGACGCCGACCAGGGTTTCGAAGATGCCCACGTAGCGGCCACGCTGGCCGGGCGGCGCGAACTCCGCCACGATGGCCTCGGCCAGTACCCAGCGCAGGCCCGAGGCCATGCCGGCGATGAGCTTGAGCCCGAACCACAGCGGCAGCCAGGACGAGAGCGCGAAGCCCATGGTGGCCAGCGTGGGAATGAGCGCCGACAGCCACAGCGTGGGCCGCCTGCCCAGCGCGCGCGTGACGGACGAGGCGAAGGGCACCATGAGGAAGATGCCGAACCAGCCGCTGGCCGCGAACACGCCGGCCAGGGCGGTGGACTCGCCGCCGTCCTTCAGGCGCAGCAGCAGCAGGGGCGTGAGCATGAAGTAGCCCACGAGCTCGAAGAAGGTGGCGCCAAAGATGGCGACCAGGCCCAGGCGGGCGTGGGCCGGCGGCGCGGCGGGCGCTCGGCCGCCGGCGGGCAGCGGGAGTTCGCTCATGACTGGCCTCTGGCCGCGAGCACGGCCTCGGCCACGTCGGCGAAGCCCTGGCCGCGCTCGCGCGGCGCCACGTAGCGCGGGTGGTGCGCGAGCTGCGCCCAGAAGCGCGCGATGTTGGCCACGCCCACGCTGTGCGGGAAGCGCGCGAACATGGCGGCGTCGTTGGTGGAGTCGCCCACGTAGACCCAGTGATCGATCTCGGCGTCGAGGTCGCGCCCCAGGCGCTCGCGCAGGATCCAGCGCGCGCCGCTGAGCTTGTCGTGCGCGCCGATCCAGCCATTGACATGGATGGAACTCACGGTGGCGGTGAGGCCTTCGTCCCGCAGGATGGCGAGCGCGCGCGCAATATCGGCTTCGCCCAGGTGCGCGTGCTCGCTGTGGTCGATGGCGATGTCGGTTTCGCGGCCCGCGCTGTCGGTGGCCAGGGTCGCCTGAGGCAGCTCGCGCAGCACGCGCGCGGCGGCGGCCCGCAGGCGGGTGAGGTTCGCGGCGCGGGTGGCCGCGTCCTGCGCATAGGCCTTGTGCAGGCGCCCGCCGTCGTTCCACAGCGCCACGGCGCCGTTCTCGGCCACGATGGCGTCGATCGGCCAGCTCAGCGCGAAGGGTTCGCTCCAGCCGGCCGGGCGGCCGGTGACGGCGAACACCGGCAGGCCGGCCGCGCGCAGGCGGTGCAGCGCCGCCCCCGCCTCGGGCGCCAGCGCGCCCTCGGCCGTGAGGGTGTCGTCGATGTCGGTGAGCACGCCATGGATGCGCGCGCGCTCGTGCGGGGGCCAATCGGCCAGCGGGGTGGGTTGCATGGAGGGGCGGCAGTTTCTCACAGGGGCCGCACCAGCGTGGTGCCACTGGGAGGGGATATCCCCACGCCAGAAAAGAGGCCGGGTAGAATCGCGCCCCATCCGAGGAGCGTTGCAGCGCCCCACCCGCACCGAGCGGGCCGCGGGCGTGAGGCTCGGACCCTTCAACCGGCAACCACGCTCATCCACTGCACGTGCGATGGGTTCCTTCATCTCCCTTCCTGTGCGGTGGCTTTCAACGTTTTGGAGCGCCACATGAATGCACGAATCAACCCCGCCGCCGACTGCGTGATCGCCGACATCGGCCTGGCCGACTGGGGCCGCAAAGAGATCAAGATCGCCGAGACCGAGATGCCCGGCCTCATGGCCATCCGCGAGGAGTACGCGGCCAAGCAGCCGCTCAAAGGCGCGCGCATCACCGGCTCGCTGCACATGACCATCCAGACCGCGGTGCTCATCGAGACGCTGCAAGCCCTGGGCGCGCAGGTGCGCTGGGCCTCGTGCAACATCTTCTCCACCCAGGATCACGCGGCCGCCGCCATCGCCGCCGCCGGCACGCCGGTCTTCGCCGTCAAGGGCGAGACCCTGGTCGACTACTGGGACTACACGCACCGCATCTTCGACTTCGGCGCCAAGGGCACGGAAGGCGAAGGCCCCAACATGATCCTGGACGACGGCGGCGATGCCACGCTGCTCATGCACCTGGGCAAGCAGGCCGAGAAAGACCCCTCGGTGCTGGCCAAGCCCGGCAGCGAGGAAGAGCGCATCCTGTTCGCGGCCATCAAGGCCAAGCTGGCCGAGGACGCCACCTGGTACAGCCGCAAGAGCGCGCAGATCATCGGCGTGACCGAGGAGACCACCACCGGCGTGCACCGCCTGAAGGAAATGTCGGCCAAGGGCTCGCTGATGTTCCGCGCCATCAACGTCAACGACTCGGTCACCAAGAGCAAATTCGACAACCTCTACGGCTGCCGCGAATCGCTGGTGGACGGCATCAAGCGCGCCACCGACGTGATGATCGCCGGCAAGGTGGCCGTGGTGGCCGGCTACGGCGACGTGGGCAAGGGCTCGGCCCAGGCGCTGCGCGCGCTGAGCGCCCAGGTGTGGGTGACCGAGATCGACCCCATCAACGCCCTGCAGGCCGCGATGGAAGGCTACCGCGTGGTGACCATGGAATACGCCGCCGACAAGGCCGACATCTTCGTCACCACCACCGGCAACCGCGACGTCATCACCTTCGAGCACATGGCCGCCATGAAGGACCAGGCCATCGTCTGCAACATCGGTCACTTCGACAACGAGATCCAGGTCGCCAAGCTGGAAGAGAAGTGCCAGTGGGAAGAGATCAAGCCGCAGGTGGACCACGTGATCTTCCCGGACGGCAAGAAGATCATCCTGCTCGCCAAGGGCCGGCTGGTGAACCTGGGCTGCGGCACCGGCCACCCCAGCTTCGTGATGTCTTCCAGCTTCGCGAACCAGACCATCGCGCAGATCGAGCTGTTCACGCACCCCGAGGGCTACGACGTGGGCAAGGTCTACGTGCTGCCCAAGCACCTGGACGAGAAGGTGGCGCGTCTGCACCTGAAGAAGGTCGGCGCCCAGTTGACCGAGCTGAGCGACGAGCAGGCCGCCTACATCGGCGTGCCCAAGCAAGGCCCGTACAAGCCGGACACGTACCGGTATTGATCACCCCCGCCGCGCTTCGCGCGACCCCCTTCCGGGGGCGATGCCTGCGGCCCGGCCAAGCCGGTTCCGCGGCATCCTCGGTTCGGGTCTTGGCGCTCCACCGTGCGTGCTGATCAACTTCTCGTCGAGCGTGGTCTGGCGGCGTCGCGCTCGCAGGCGCAGCGGCTGATCGCGGCTGGCGTGCGCTGGCGCGCCGGCGGCAGCTGGCGGCCCGTGGCCAAGAACGGCGACGAGTTGCCCGCGGACGCCCAGGTCGAACTGCTGGACGCGGCCGAGGCGCGTTATGTCTCGCGCGGCGGACTGAAGCTGGAGGGCGCGCTGGCGCACACCGGCGTCGAGCCGCGCGGCCTGCGCGCGCTCGACGTGGGCCAGAGCACCGGCGGCTTCACCGACTGCCTGCTGCAGCGCGGCGCGGCCCAGGTGGTGGGTGTGGACGTGGGCAGCGGCCAGCTCAACACCCGTCTGCGCGGGGATGCGCGGGTGATCGCCATCGAGCACTGCAACGCGCGCGAATTGACGGCCCAGCGCCTGCGCGAGGCCGGGGCCGAGCCGCCCTTCGACCTGATCGTCGGCGACCTGTCCTTCATCTCGCAGACGCTGGTGTGGCCCGCGCTGGCGCCGCTGCTCAAGCCCGGCGGCCAGGGCCTGATGCTCGTCAAGCCGCAGTTCGAGCTGCAGCCCGAAGACATCGGCAAGGGCGGCCTGGTGAAGGACGCCGCGTCGTACGCGCGGGTGCGCGAGCGCATCACGACCGCGCTGCAAGGCCTGGGCCTTGAGCCGCTCGACTATTTCGACAGCCCCATCGCCGGTGGCGATGGCAACCGCGAATTCTTCGTCTTTATTCGGAAACCGGCATGAACCTGCCCATCAGCTTCGAATTCTTCCCGCCCAAGACGCCCGAGGGCGCGCAGAAGCTGCGCGCCGTGCGCCAGCAGCTCTACGCGCGCGCGCCGCTGTTCTGCTCCGTCACCTACGGCGCTGGCGGCTCCACGCAGGAGGGCACCTTCGGCACCGTGCGCGAGATCCTCGCCGAGGGCGTGGACGCGGCCTCGCACTTCTCGTGCATCGGCGCCACGCGCGCCGGCGTGCGCGAGCAGCTGGCGCAGCTCAAGGCCATGGGCGTCAAGCGCCTGGTGGCGCTGCGCGGCGACCTGCCCAGCGGCTATGGACTGGGTGGCGAGTTCCACTACGCGAGCGATCTCGTGGCCTTCATCCGCGCCGAAACCGGCGAGGACTTCCACCTGGAGGTGGCGGCCTATCCCGAGGTGCACCCGCAGGCCCGCTCGCCCGAGGCCGACCTCAAGGCCTACGCGACCAAGGTCCGCGCCGGCGCGCATTCGGCGATCACGCAGTACTTTTACAGCGCCGATGCGTACTTCCGTTTCGTCGAGGAGGCGCGCGCCCTGGGCGCCGACATCCCGGTGGTGCCCGGCATCATGCCCATCACCAGTTCCACGCAGCTGATGCGCTTCTCGGACGCCTGCGGGGCCGAGATCCCGCGCTGGATCCGACTGCGGCTGCAGGCCTATGGCGACGACACGGCCTCGATCAAGTCCTTCGGCCTCGACGTGGTCACGTCGTTGTGTGAGCAATTGCTTCGCGGCGGGGTGCCGGGCCTGCACTTCTATACGATGAACCAGAGCGCGGCGACGTTGGAGATCCTGCGCCGCCTCGACACCCGCTGATCACCGCTTGACCCGCATGACGCCCACCCGCCTTGCCGCCCTGGCCGTGCTCGCCGTCGCCCTCGTGGGCTGCGCGAGCCGCGGCGGGCCGCCGGGCGAGGACTGGGGCGCGGACGCGCCGTCGGGTGGCGGCCCGGCCGCGCACGAGGCGCGCGAGATCGGGCGCGGCAACGCCTCGTGGTACGGCGAGCCGCACCATGGCCGTCGCACCGCGAACGGCGAGGTCTTCGACATGAACGAACTCACCGCCGCGCACAAGACCCTGCCGTTCGGCACGCGCGTGCGCGTGGAGAACCTGGCCACGGGGCAGGCGGTGGTGGTGCGCATCAACGACCGCGGGCCGTTCGCGCCGGGGCGCGTGATCGACCTCAGCCGCGCCGCGGCCGAGCGCATCGGCCTCATCCGCGCGGGCGTGGCGCCCGTGGTGCTCTACACCGATTGAGCGGGCCGGCGGTGGCCGCTCAGCGCTCGTCGTAGCTGACGACGACCCGGTCGGTGGTGGGGCGGGCCTGGCAGCTCAGCACGAAGCCCTGTTCGGTTTCCCAGGGCTCCAGCGTGAAGTTCTTTTCCATCTCCACCTGGCCTTCCATGACCTTGGCGCGGCAGGTGCAGCACACGCCGCCGCGGCACGACCAGGGCAGGTCCAGGCCGGCCTCCAGCGCCACGTCGAGCACGCGCTGATCGCGGCCCATGCGCAGTTCGTGCGGCTTGCCGTCGAGCACCACGGTCAGGGCCACCTCGCCCTCGGCCTGGGGCGCGCGGCCCAGCTGCACGCGCTCGCGCTCGCCGCGCGGCAGGGCCTCCAGCGTGGGCGAGGTGAAGCGCTCGGTGTGGATGCGCTCGGGCTTCACGCCGGCGCCCAGCAGGGCCTGCTCGGTGGCCTCGATCATGGCTTCGGGGCCGCAGACGAAGACCTCGTCCATGCTGGGCACGGGCAGCAGGGCGGCGATGAGGGCGCGCACCTTGTCGCCGTCGATGCGGCCTTCGAGCAGCGGCACCTCCTGCGCCTGGCGCGAGAGGATGTGGATCAGCGTGAGCCGGTCGCGGTAGCGGTCCTTCAGGTCTTGCAGGGCCTCGTTGAACATCACGCTGGCCATGCGCCGGTTGCCATAGACCAGCGTGAACTTGGCGGTGGGCGATTCCTCCAGCGTGCTCGTCATGATGGACAGGATGGGCGTGATGCCCGAGCCCGCCGCGAAGCCCACGCGGTGCAGGGCGCGCGGGCGGTGCACGGTGAAGCGGCCGTCGGGCGGCATGGCCTGCAGCGTGTCGCCGGCCTTGAGCTGCGTGGCGGCCCAGTGGCTGAACACGCCGCCCTCCACCGGGCGGATGCCCAGCGTGAGCTCGCCCTTGCGGGTGTACAGGCTGCGTGGGCTGCTGATGGAGTAGCTGCGCCGCACGTCCTGGCCGTCGATGAGCGCCCGCACCGTGAGGAACTGGCCGGGCTCGAAGGCGAAGGCGCCGCGCCGCTCGGCGGGCACGGTCAGGGTGACGGCCACCGAGCCCGCGGCCTCGGGGCTCACGCGTGCGACGGGCAGCTCGACGAATCCGCGGGGGCTGGTGCTCATGGTCAGTAGGGCTTGAAGAGGTCGAAGGGTTCGAGGCAGTCTAGGCAGCGGTAAAGCGCCTTGCACGCGGTCGAGCCGAAGGGCGAGGTTTGTGTGGTGTGGGTAGAGCCGCAGCGCGGGCAGGGCACGGGCTGGCTGGCGGCGCGGCGCGCGAAGCCCACCACCTGGGCGCCGGCCTGCGCCGCGCGGCCATTGGGTGGCGCGATGCCGTAGGCGCGCAGCTTCTCGCGCGCGGCGGGCGCCATCCAGTCGGTGGTCCAGGCGGGCGAGAGCTGCGTCACCACGCGCGCGGCGATGCCGCTGTCGCGCAGCGCGGCGCGGATGTCGTCCTCGATCTGCCCCATGGCGGGGCAGCCGCTGTAGGTGGGCGTGATGACGACCTCGGCCACGCCGTCCCCGCCCAGGCGCACCTCGCGCAGGATGCCCAGCTCGGCCAGGCTCACCACGGGGATCTCGGGGTCGCTCAGGTGCGCGATGGCCGCGCGCACGGCGTCCAGCGAAGGGGGGTCGCGCAGCGCCGCGTCCATGGACTCACCACACGGCTTGGGGGTGCTCGCGCGCCAGGCTCTGCATCTCGGCGAGCAGGAAGCCCATGTGTTCGGAGTGCAGGCCGCGCTTGCCCTGCGTCACGTAGCCGCCGTCGGCGGGGCGCCGCAGCGTGGCCTCGGTCAGCACCTCGTCCACCAGCGCATCCCAGGCGGGCTTGAGTTCGGCGAGGGCCACGCCGGTACCACTGGCCACGGCGGCGGACTCGGCCTCGTCGCCGGTCCAGAACTCTTGGGTGTGCGGCATGAGGTGGTCCAGCGCGGCCTGCGCGCGCGCGCGGCTCTGATCGGTACCGTCGCCCAGGCGCACCAGCCAGTCGCCGGCGTGGCTCAGGTGGTAGCGCACCTCCTTGAGCGACTTGGCCGCGATGGCGGCGAGCTGCGGATCGGCGCTGGCCTGCAGGCGCTCCCACCACAGGTTCATGAGCGCAGCGTAGAGCACGTTGCGCACGGTGGTGGTGGCGAAGTCGCGGTCGGCGCGCGCGGGGCCGGCGAGCGGGCCGTGGTGCGGCAGCTCCAGCAGGGTGAAGTTGCGGAACTCGTGCGTGGCGCGGAAGTAGGCCAGGCTGTCTTCGGTCAGGGCGCCATCGGCGCGCGCGCCTTGCAGGTGGGCGAAGCGCTGGGCCTGCGCGGGGTCGGCGTTGATGAGCGCGGCCGCGTGCTGGTAGAGCAGGCGCGCCTGGCCCAGGTGGTCGAGCGCGTGGTTGGCCAGGGCCAGGTCCTCTTCCAGGATGGGCCCGTGGCCGCACCACTCGGCGTTGCGCTGGCCGAGCACGAGGGCGTTGTCGGCCAGGTGCAGCACATAGTCAACAGGCGCCGAGCTCATCACATGTGCCCCACTTTGTCCGGGATCTCGTAGAAGGTCGGGTGGCGGTAGACCTTGTCGGCGGCGGGATCGAAGAAGGCGTCCTTCGAATCCGGTTCGCTCGCGGTGATGCTGGCCGAGGGCACGACCCAGATGCTCACGCCTTCCTGGCGGCGCGTGTACACGTCGCGCGCCATCTGCAGGGCGTGGCGCGCGTCGCTGGCGTGCAGGCTGCCGCAGTGCTTGTGCTCCAGGCCCTGCTTGCTGCGGACGAAGACCTCCCACAGCGGCCATTCCTTCAATGCCGGGGTGCTCATGCGGCCTCCTTCATGGTGCGTTGTGCTTGCTTGCGCGCGTGGGCCAGGGCGGCCTCGCGCACCCAGGCGCCGTCTTCCCAGGCCTTCACGCGGGTGGCCAGGCGCTCCTTGTTGCAGGGGCCGTTGCCGTTCACCACCTGCCAGAACTCGTCCCAGTCGATGGCGCCGAAGTCGTGCTGGCCGCGCTCGGCGTTCCACTTCAGTTCGGGGTCGGGCAGGGTGACGCCCAGCACCTCGGCCTGCGGCACGGTGGCGTCGACGAACTTCTGGCGCAGCGCGTCGTTGCTGATGCGCTTGATGCCCCAGCGCATGCCCTGCACGCTGTTGGGGCTGTTGTCGTCGGGCGGGCCGAACATGGCCAGGCACTTCCACCACCAGCGGTTCACCGCGTCCTGCACCATGGCCTTCTGCTCGTCCGTGCCCTGCATCATGGTCAGCAGCGACTCGTAGCCCTGGCGCTGGTGGAAGCTCTCTTCCTTGCAGACGCGGATCATGGCGCGCGCGTAGGGGCCGTAGCTGCAGCGGCACAGGGGGATCTGGTTCATGATCGCCGCGCCGTCCACCAGCCAGCCGATCACGCCCACGTCGGCCCAGGTGAGGGTGGGGTAGTTGAAGATAGAGCTGTACTTGGCGCGGCCGCTGTGCAGCGCGTCGACCATTTGGTCACGGCTGGTGCCCAGGGTCTCGGCGGCGCTGTAGAGGTACAGGCCGTGCCCGCCTTCGTCCTGAACCTTGGCCAGCAGGATGGCCTTGCGCTTGAGGCTGGGCGCGCGGCTGATCCAGTTGCCCTCGGGCAGCATGCCCACGATCTCGCTGTGCGCGTGCTGACTGATCTGGCGCACCAGGGTCTTGCGGTAGGCCTCGGGCATCCAGTCGCGCGGCTCGATCTTGCCGTCGGCGTCGATCACGGCATCGAAGTGGGCCTGCAGGGCGGGGTCGGCGGCGGCTGGCACGGCCTGGGGGCCGGGGGCGGTGCCGTCGGGCACGTTGAAGGATTGCGTGTACATGCGCGGTCTCCTCGGCGGGTGGGGCTCTGGCCGCGCAGTGTACCAAGTTAGCCGACCGGCCGGTCGGTTAATTTTTTTTGCCGCGATGGATGGGGGCCGGGGCCCGTCCGCGCCGGGCCGCGCGGTTCAGCCCGAGTGTTCCAGCGTGTGGCCTTGGCCGCGCCCACGGCCCAGCGCGCCCACCAGCAGCGGCAGGGCCTCGGCCAGCCCGGCGTGCAGGGTGTGCGGCGGGTTGATCACGAACACGCCGCTGGCCGTCAGGCCCGGGCGCTCGTCCGGGCCCAGGGGCGGGTGGCCCACGGCCAGCGTGGCGTGCAGCCAGGGGCGACCGGCGCGCTGGGCGTGGCCGCGCAGCTTGCGCGGCAGGTCATGGGCCTCGGCGCGCGGGATCACCGGGTACCAGACCAGGTAGGTGCCGGTGGCGAAGCGCTTCAGTGAATCTTGTATGCAGGCGCTCACTTTGGCGTAATCGCTCTTGATCTCGTAGCTTGGGTCGATCAACACCATCGCCCGGCGCGAGCCCTTGGCGTCGGCGGGCGGGGGCAGCAGGGGCTTGAGGCCCTCGAAGCCGTCCTCGCGCTTGACCACCACCGCGCGGCCGGCATCGAGCTGGGCGATGTTGGCCGACAGCGTTTTGCCGTCGGTCGGGTGCAGCTCGAACAGCTTGAGCCGGTCGCGCGCCTCGTGGCGCATGAGCCGCTGCACCACGAAGGGCGAGCCCGGGTAGACGCGCAGCGCGCCCGAGGGGTTGAAGCCGGCCACGAGGTCGAGGTAGTCGTCGATCGGCGGTGTCGCCTGCGCGGTCGGCGAGCCCGTGGCCGGCCGGCAGGCGGCGAAGAGCCGCACCACGCCGTGCTCGGCCTCGCCCCCCTTGTCGGCGAAATCGCCGTCCAGCCGGTACAGGCCCGCGCCTGCGTGGGTGTCGACCAGGGTGATGGCCGGCTCCTTGAGCTGCAGGTGGCGCAGGGTGGCGATCAGCACCATGTGCTTGAGCACATCGGCGTGGTTGCCGGCGTGGAAGGCGTGGCGGTAGGAGAACATGGGCCGGCGATGGTAGCGCCGGATTTGCCGCCCCGGCGCCGATTTCGTACAATGGCGGGCTTCGCAGCGTTTTCCTGTGGCCCCGCGGCGAAGTTCAAACCTCCACCTAAGAGGGTTCCACCAGAGAACCGCCGACCGTGGAAAAGGGCCGCCAAACCCTCGCTATCAGGTTCAACATGACCAAAACGTTCAGCGCCAAGCCCGCTGACGTGAAGCACGAGTGGTTTGTGATTGACGCGACCGACAAGGTCCTCGGACGAGTTGCCAGTGAAGTGGCTCTCCGACTGCGCGGCAAGCACAAGGCCATCTACACGCCTCACGTCGACACGGGTGACTACATCGTCATCATCAACGCAGCCAAGCTGCGCGTGACCGGCACCAAGTCCACCGACAAGATGTACTACCGCCACTCGGGCTTCCCGGGCGGTATCTACGCGACCAACTTCCGCGACATGCAGGCCAAGCACCCCGGCCGCGCGCTCGAGAAGGCCGTCAAGGGCATGCTGCCCAAGGGTCCTCTGGGCTACGCCATGATCAAGAAGCTCAAGGTCTACGGCGGCGCGGAGCACCCGCACACCGCTCAGCAGCCGCAAACGCTGGACATCTAAGGAGCCCTGAATGATTGGTGAATGGAACAACGGCACCGGCCGTCGCAAATCCAGCGTCGCCCGCGTGTTCCTCAAGAAGGGCAGCGGCAAGATCACGGTCAACGGCAAGGAGATCCAGCAGTTCTTCGGCCGCGAGACCTCGATCATGATCGCCAAGCAGCCGCTCGTGCTGACCGACAACGTCGAGACCTTCGACATCCAGGTCAACGTGCACGGTGGCGGTGAGTCGGGCCAGGCCGGCGCGGTGCGCCACGGCATCACCCGCGCACTGATCGACTACGACGCGAGCCTCAAGCCCGCGCTGTCGCAAGCCGGCTTCGTGACCCGGGACGCCCGCGAGGTGGAACGCAAGAAGGTCGGCCTGCGCTCCGCGCGGCGCCGCAAGCAGTTCAGCAAGCGCTGATCGCCTTCGCGAAACGCCCCCAGAAACCGCCTGCAAGTCCGCTTGGGGCGGTTTCTGCTTTCTGGGGCCCACTTTCTTTTGCTTGCAGTTGAGAGGTTTGCATGCGATTGCGCTTCGGACGTAGACGCTGGTCGGCAGGCGCCCCGCGCATGTCGATCCGCAGCGCCTTGCCCTGGCCGCTGCGCTGGCTCGGGGCCGCCGTCATGCTGGGCCTGTGCGCGGCGCTGGCGCTGTGGGCCTTCGAATTCGGCAAGGACATCGCCGGCCTGGACCGCAACGCGCGCGATGAGCTGGAGCGCCTGCGCACCGAGGTGGTGGGCCTGCGCGAGGAACTGGCTTCGCGCAGCGCGGTGGACCACACCGCCGAGAGCCGCCTGACCATCGAGCGCGCCCTGCAAGACCAGCTGCGCGTACAGATCCGCCAGCTGGAGGCGGACAACCAGAGCCTGCGCAACGACCTCGGGTTCTTCGAGCGCCTCATCCCCGCGGGTGGTGACGCGCTCGCCATCCGCGGCTTGCAGGCCGAACGCCTGTCGGCCACACAGTGGCGTTGGCAGGTTCTGATGATCCAGGCCGCGCGCAACGCGCCAGACTTCAAGGGTGCGCTCGAGATCGTCTTCACCGGCACGTTGGCCGGCAAGCCCTGGTCCGCGAAGCACGCCCCCGCACCGCAACCGGTGCTCGTCAAAGGCTATCTGCGGCAGGAAGGCGTTGTTGATCTGCCCGCGCAGGCCGTTGTAAAAACCGTGACCGCCAAGCTCCTTCAGGGCAGCGCGGTGCGGTCGGTTCAGACCTTCGATCCCTGATCGAGGGTTGTCGACAGGAGATCACGCATGTTCGCCAAACCCAAGCAGCCCCCGATCAAGAGCCTGATCGCTCAGGGCACCCGCATCCAGGGCGACCTGCTGTTCGCCGAAGGGCTTCGCATCGACGGCGAAGTCGTGGGCAACGTGCGGGCGGCGGCGGACGGCGCCAGCCTGCTGATCGTGAGCGAGGTGGCCTCGGTGCAAGGCTCGATCGAGGCCGACCACGTCATCATCAATGGCCATGTCAAAGGCCCGGTGCTGGCCCGCCAGCTGCTGGAGCTGCAGCCCAAGGCGCGCATCGAGGGCGATGTGTCCTACCGAGCGATCGAGATGCACCAGGGCGCCACCATCGAAGGCCAGCTGCGTCCCATGGCCGGCGACGGCGCCGAGGAAAAGCCCACACTGAAACTGGCGGCAAACCACCGCTGAATGGGCATACCCGAGCGGCGTACCGTACCATTCGCGGTATCGCTGGCCTTTCCGGGCCTGCTCCCTACGAGAGGAATCCCCATGAGTGCCGTGGCCGAGAACATCCAGACCGACATGCCCGCGCCGCTGGTCTTCACCGACAGCGCCGCCGCCAAGGTGGCCGAACTGGTGGCCGAAGAGGGCAATCCCGACCTGAAGCTGCGCGTCTTCGTGCAAGGCGGCGGCTGCTCGGGCTTCCAGTACGGTTTCACCTTCGACGAGGTCGTCAACGAAGACGACACCTCCATGAGCAAGAACGGCGTGACCCTGCTGATCGACGCCATGAGCTACCAGTACCTGGTGGGCGCCGAGATCGACTACAAGGAAGACCTGCAAGGCGCCCAGTTCGTGATCAAGAACCCCAACGCCAGCACCACCTGCGGCTGCGGTTCGAGCTTCAGCGTCTGAAGCGAGCCGGTTCGCCGGCCATGAAAAAAGGGAGCCATCGGCTCCCTTTTTTTTGGGGCGGGACCTTGCGGGTCCCTCCGGGCTCAGCGACCTTCGTCGGTGCTGGCCAGGGCCTGCTGCAGGCGGCCGGCGGCGGCGAGTTCCTGCCGCTGGGCCTGGGCGACCTGGTTGAAGGCGCCGCGCAGGTTCTCGGGCAGCTTGATGGCCTCGCTCTGGCGGGCGATCACCAGCGGGTCGCGGTGCTCGCCGTTGTCGCGGAACTCGAAGTGCAGGTGCGGGCCTGTGGACATGCCGGTGGTGCCGACGTTGCCGATGAACTCGCCCTGGCTCACGCGCTGGCCGGTGCGCACGCCGATGCGGCTCAGGTGCGCGAAGACCGTCACCTGGTTGTTGCGGTGGCGCACGTAGATGACGTTGCCATAGCCGCGCTGCACCCCGGCGAACTCGATCACGCCGTCGGCCACCGTGCGCACCGGCGTGCCGGTGGGGGCGGCGTAGTCCACGCCCAGGTGGGCGCGCTGGCGGCCAAGCACCGGGTGGAAGCGCATGCCATAGCCGCTGCTGACGCGCGAGAACTCCAGCGGCGAGGATAGGAAGTAGCGGCGCTTGCTGTCGCCGTTGAAGCCGTAGTAGCCGCCTTTGACGCCGGGCGCCTCGAACCACACCGCCTCGTGCGGGCGGCCGTCGTTGACGAACACCGCCGACAGGATGCGGCCGGTCTTCATCGGCTCGCCTTCGGCGCTCAGGGTTTCATAGACGACCTGGAAGCGGTCGCCCTTGCGCAGGTCGCGGCGGAAATCGATGTCGCTGGCGAACATCTCGGCGAGCTGCACGGCCACCGCGTCGGGGATGCCCGCGGCGTCGGTGGAGGCGAACAGGGAGCTGCGGATTTCGCCACTGGCCAGGCGCGACGCGGCCTCCAGGGTGCCGGGTTCGAGTCGGGCGCTCAGGCCGTCGCTGCCCCGCTCGACCACCAGGCGCAGAAAGCCACGATCGTTCTTCGGATCGGGCCAGCGGGCGGTGAGGCGCTGCAGCACCTGCTGCGGGGTGGCCTCGGCGTGCACCAGGCGGCTCTGGCGCGAGGCCAGCAGCTGGCGCGCCAGGGGGTTGCGGGCCATAAAGGCCTGGGCCTCGCCGTCGTTCACGCCCAGGCGCAGCAGCAGCGACTGGGGGGTGTCGTCGTTGCGCGTGGTGTCGCTGCGGTACAGGGTCCAGGGCTGGGGGCTGGCGAGCACCGGACGGGCCTCGGGGGGCAGGTCGGCGCTGGCGGGAATGGCGGTGTACAGGGGGGTGGCGGTCACCGGCAGGGCTTCCACCACCTGGCGCACCGGCAGGTCGGCGGCGTCGGGCGCCAGCGGCGCGATGCCGAAGGCGGTGACCCCGGTGCCGAGGAGGAGGACGCCGATGCCCCCCATGACGCGACGGGGGTGCTGGGCAATCGATTCAGCGATCTGTTGGCCCCATTGGGCCGCGGCGTTCAGGGTCTGGCGTATCAAGGTCGGTCATCCATGAAAGGGCCGGTGGGGGCGCAGGGCCTCACACCGGCATCCAGGGAGTGAGCGGGCAGCGACGCGAGAAGTTCACGCCACAGGCCGGGCTTTACGTTGGTGCGGGAGCTCGTGCAAAAAGCACGCCAACTAAAATCCGGCGATAGCCGGCAAGTGTAGCGGGCTGGCGATCCGTCCCTATCGGAAGAAACACGTATGAATAACGGCTTATCTATTCCCACCTTGCCGGACAGCCCCACCAGCGGCGGCGAGGCCCTGACGGACGGCGTGCGACACGCCCTGGCGGTCACCCGCCGGGGCTGCGAAGAATTGATCCCCGAGGCGGATTGGGCGCAAAAATTGTCACGTTCCGAGCGCACCGGCACGCCGCTGCGCATCAAGCTCGGCCTGGACCCGACGGCGCCCGACATCCACATCGGCCACACCGTGGTGCTCAACAAGATGCGCCAGCTCCAGGACCTGGGGCATACAGTCATTTTTCTTATCGGCGACTTCACCAGCCTGATCGGCGACCCCTCGGGGCGCAACAGCACGCGCCCGCCGCTCACGCCCGAGCAGATCAAGGCCAACGCCGAGACCTACTACAAGCAGGCCAGCCTGGTGCTGGACCCGGCGAAGACCGAGATCCGCTACAACAGCGAATGGAGCCTGCCGCTGGGCTCCATGGGCATGATCCAGCTCGCGGCCAAGTACACCGTGGCGCGCATGATGGAGCGCAACGACTTCCACCAGCGCTTCACCGCCGGCACGCCGATCAGCGTGCACGAGTTCCTCTACCCGCTGATGCAGGGCTACGACTCGGTGGCGCTCAAGAGCGACCTCGAGCTCGGTGGCACCGACCAGAAGTTCAACCTGCTCATGGGCCGCCACCTGCAGGCCGAGTACGGTCAGGAGCCGCAGTGCATCCTGACCATGCCGCTGCTGGAGGGGCTGGACGGCGTGGACAAGATGTCCAAGAGCAAGAACAACTACATCGGCATCACCGAGGACGCCAACACCATGTTCGCCAAGGTGCTGAGCATCTCCGATGAGCTGATGTGGCGCTGGTACACCCTGCTGTCCTTCCAGTCGATGGAGGCGATCGAGGCGCTCAAGCGCGAGGTGGCGGGCGGCCGCAACCCCAAGGACGCGAAGGTGATGCTGGCCAAGGAGATCACGGCGCGTTTCCACAGCGCGGCGGCGGCCGAGGCGGCCGAGCAGGACTTCATCAACCGCTCCAGGGGCGGCGTGCCGGACGAGATTCCCGAGGTGTCGCTGACGGGCGCGCCGCTGGGCATCGCGGCCCTGCTCAAGTCGGCCGGCCTGGCGCCGTCGAGCAGCGAGGCCAACCGCCTCATCGACGGTGGTGGCGTGCGCGTGGACGGCTCGGTGCTGAGCGACAAGGGCCTGAAGCTCGCCGCCGGGACCTACGTGGTGCAGGTCGGCAAGCGCAAGTTCGCGCGCGTGACGCTGGGCTGATCCGATCCGGCGCCGGGCCGCGCCCTGCAAGGGGCGGCCGGCGCAGCCTGGGGGCGCGCTCAGCGCGCCCCGGCCTTTTCCAGCATCGCCACCATGGCCGCGTGGCCGCGCGAGCGGGCCAGCGCCAGCGGCGTGTGGCCGCTGCGGTCGGTCAGTTGCAGGTTGGCGCCGGCGTCGATCAGCGCCTGCAGCGTGGCCTGGTGGCGCGGGCCGCCGTCGCCCAGCACGACGGACTCGATGGCGGCCGTCCAGTGCAGGTTGTTCACGTGGTCCAGCGGCGCACCAGCGGCGATGAGCTGGCGCACCACGCCTTCATGGCCCAGGTGGGCCGCCGCGATCAGCGCGGTGCCGTCGTAGCGGCTGGTCACCAGCTTCGCGCTCGCGCCGCCGGCCAGCAGCAGGCGCAGGGTATCTTCGTCGTCGGCCACGGCGGCGATGGTGACGGCGTCGTAGCGCCCGTGTTCCAGGGCCGCATGGTTGGCGCCGGCCTGCAGCAGCGCCCGCACCGCCTCGCGCTGGCGCGCGAAGGTGGCCACGTGCAGTGGCGTGCGGCCGGCGCCGTCGGTGGCCTCGATGGCCGCGCCCGACTTCAGCAGCCGCGCGATGGCGGCCACATCGCCGCGCTGCGCCGCGGCGTGCAGGCCCTGGTAGGCCGCGACCTCGCCGGGCGAGGGCGGCACCTGGGCCCGCGCGGCGCCCGCGAACGCGGTGGCCAGCGCCAGCGACAGCAGCGCGCGCCGCTTCATTGCAGGGCCGCTTTCACCTGCTCCAGCGCGGCCATGGCGCACTGCTCGTCCAGGTGGCCGCCGGGCGCGCCGCCCACACCGACGGCGCCGATCACGTCGTTGCCCGCGCGCACCGGCACGCCGCCGCCGAGCAGCAGGTAGCCGGGGATGTCCTTCAGGTTGGCCGCGGCCGGGTTCTTCTGCGAGGCCTCCATCATGGCCAGCGTGGTGTTGCGCGCGGAGGCCGAGGTGTAGGCCTTCAGGCGGCTGGCTTCCAGGGTGTGCGGGCCGGCGTTGTCGGCGCGCTGCATGGCGCGCACGTTGCCGGCGCGGTCCACCACGGTGGCGGTGACGGCATAGCCGCTGGCGCTGCAGGCGGCCACGGTGGCGGCGGCGATCTGGTTGGCCAGCGCCAGCGAGACGTTGCGCTCGCTGAGGACGGCGCCGCTCTGGGCTTGGGCGAGGGCGCTGGCGCCGATCAGGGCGAGGGCCAGGGCGGTGCGGATGGGGGTGTTCATGAAGCGGGTCTCCGTGACGGCGTTGCGGTTCGATCAACCGTGCCCGCACTGTAGGAAGCGCCCGCCGCGCGCACCATTCGCGCGGCTACGGGCGCGGCTGCGTAGAACTACGCGGTGCCCGCCTCGTTCACCAGGGCCGCGTAGCCCCGCACCAGCTGGGCGAGCGAGTCCACGCCCAGCTTCTCGAACACGTGGGCGCGGTGCGTTTCCACCGTGCGCGGCGACAGCTCGAGCGCGCGCGCGATGGCCTTGTTGCTCAGGCCCTCGACGATGAGCGCGAGCACCTCGCGTTCGCGCGGCGAGAGCTGCTGCCAGCGCTCGCGCGCGGCGCGGTCGGTCTGCGCACGCTGGCGCAGCTGAACGTGCTGGCGCACGGCCTGCTGCAGGGCCTCGATCAGGGCCTCGTCGTCCACCGGCTTTTCCAGGAACTCGGCCGCGCCGGCCTTGAAGGCGCGCCGGCACATGTCCACCGTGCCGTGGCCGGTGAGCATGATCACGGGCTGGTCCACGCCCTGCGCCACCAGCGTGTCGAGCACGCCCAGGCCGCTGATGCCGGGCATGCGCACGTCGAGCACGATGGCGCCGATGCCGTCGCGCTCGAAGCCGGCGAGGAAGGCGCGCGGATCGGCCCAGGCCACCACGCGCAGGCCCACGGTGCCGATCAGCAGCGCGAGGCTGTCGCGCACTGCCTCGTCGTCGTCGATCAGGTGCACGGTGGGGGAGAGCGCGTCGCTGGCGGTGTTCATGGCGGGGTCCCGGTGTCGAGCGGCAGGTGCAGCGAGAACAGCGCGCCACCGCCGGGCGCGGCGCCCGCGCCCAGGCGGCCGCCCTGCGCCTGCGCCAGCGATTCGCTCAGCGTCAGGCCCAGGCCCAGGCCGCCCTCGCGGGTGCTGAAGAAGGGTTCGAACAGGCGCGACAGCACCTCGGGCGGCAGGCCCGGGCCGGTGTCGGCCACGTCGAGCACGGCCTGCCCGCCCTCGCGCCGCACGGCCAGGCGCAACTCGCGCGGGCCGCCGGCCTGGCGGTCCATGGCCTGCAGGGCGTTGGCGATCAGGTTGTGCACGATCTGATCGATGGCGATCGGATCGGCCCGCACCACCGCCGGGTCGCTGACCAGCCAGCGCACGGCCACGCCGCGCCGGTCGATCTCGGGCTGCAGCAGGTGCAGGGCTTCGCGCACGCAGGCGCCGAGGTCCAGCGCGCGCTGTTCGGCCGCGCCGGCCGGCGGCTCCAGGCCGCGCCGCAGCCGGGCCAGCACCTCGGCCGCGCGGCGCGCCTGCGCGCCGGCGCGGCCCATGGCCTCGCGCGCGGTGTCCAGCGCGGGCGGCTCGTCGGCCAGCAGGCGCTGCGCGGCCTGGGTGCTGGCCAGCACGGCGGTCAGGGGCTGGTTCAGTTCGTGCGCCAGGCCGGCCGCGAATTCGCCCATGGCGTTGAGCCGGCCGAGTTGGCCCAGGCGCAGCAGGGCCTCGGCGCGCTGGCGGGCCTCGCGCAGGCGCAGTGCGTGCGCCAGGGCGGCCAGCCCCGCCAGCACGGCGAGCGCCCAGGCGCCCATGCCGAGCCAGGGCAGTTCGCCCCAGCCGACCCAGCGCGTGGCCACGGCGTGGAAGGGTTGGCTCTCGGCCGCCACCACCTTGTCGAAGTCAAAGCGCCAGCCCTGGGTGAGCGGCTGGCCGGCCTGCAGGGTGTGCGACTGGCCGTTCCAGCGCAGCGCCACCCGCACCGGGCTGCGCGCGCGGTCCATGGGCCAGTCGGCCTCGGGTACCAGGCCGTCGAGCGCGATGACCAGCGCATAGGCGCCGCCGCCCGCGGCGCCCAGCACCAGCGTGTAGCGGCCCGCGCCCAGGTCGCCGTCGGCCATGGCCCCGCGGCCGCTGGTGCGCGAGGCCGCCTCGGCGTGCGCCAGCGCCGGCTGCAGCCAGGCCTCGTCCGGCGCGCGCGCGATCACGCTCAGCAGGCGGGGGTAGATCGCGCTCAGGCGCGGCAGGGCCTCGGCCCGTTCGGGCTCCAGCAGGGCCAGGGTGGCGAGCACCGCGTCGTGCTGCACCACCTGCTGGCTCAGCAGCCGGTGCACGATGCGCGCGTCGGTCTCGAAGGCCGCGCGTTGCGCCTCCAGGCCACGCTGGGCGATGAACCACGCCCCCAGCAGCGACAGGGCCAGGCCTGCCGCGATCCAATTCAGCCGGGACATCCACGCGCGTCGCATGGCGGCGATTCTGCAACGTCCGCCGAACCAGGGTTCAGCGGGCCTGGGCCACAATGCCGCGCGTGATCATCCCGCTGCTCGACCGCCTCACGCCGCGCCGCCTGCTGCAGGCCTCGATCGCCGTGGCCCTGCTCACCATCGCACTGAAGACGGCCGCCTGGTGGCTCACCGGCTCGGTCGGCCTGCTGTCCGACGCGCTCGAGTCCCTGGTCAACCTGGCGGGCGCGAGCTTCGGCCTGCTCATGGTCACCATCGCCGCGCGCCCGGCCGACGCCGAGCACCCCTACGGCCACCACAAGGCCGAGTACTTTTCTTCCGGCTTCGAGGGGGTGCTCATCATCGCGGCCGCGGCCGGCATCGTCTGGGCCGCGGTGGGGCGCCTGCTGCAGCCCCAGCCGCTGGAGCAACTGGGCCTGGGCCTGTGGCTGTCGGTCATCAGTTCGGTGTTCAACGGGGGGCTGGCCTGGGTGATGCTGCGCGCCTCGCGCGCGCACCGCTCGGTCGCGCTCGAAGGCGACGCGCGCCACCTGTTCACGGACGTCTGGACCTCGGTCGGCGTGGTGCTGGGCATCGGCCTGGTGGCCATCACCGGCTGGCTCTGGCTCGACCCCGTGCTGGCCATCCTGGTGGCACTCAACATCCTGCGCGAGGGCCTGCACCTCATCAAGGACGCCGCGCAGGGCCTGATGGACGAAGCGCTCGACCCCGAGCTGCAGTCCAGCATCGAGCGCGTGCTGGCGGGCTTTGCCCAGGGGCAGCCGCTGGTGCGCTTCGACCACGTCACCACGCGCAAGGCCGGCCAGCGCCGCTTCGCCGACCTGCACATGCACCTGCCCGCTGCCTGGCCGCTGGGCCGCGCGGCGGCGCTGCGCGGCGAGGTGGAGCAGGCGCTGATGCAGGCCGTGCCCGGCCTGCGCGCCAGCATCCAGCTGCTGCCCACCGGCGTGGAAGCGCTGGCTGTCAAAGAATCCGAGGAGACCCTCCAGTGATCGCCCTGCTGCAACGCGTGAGCCAGGCCCGTGTCGACATCGCCGGCGAGACCGTGGGCGCCATCGGCCCCGGCCTGCTGGCGCTGGTCTGCGCCGAGCCCACCGACACACCGGCCGTGGGCCTGAAGCTGCTCAGCAAGGTCCTCAAGCTGCGCGTCTTCGCCGACGGCGCCGGCAAGATGAACCTCAGCCTGCAGGACGTGGGCGGCGGCCTGCTCATCGTCAGCCAGTTCACCCTGGCGGCCGACACCTCGGGCGGCAACCGCCCGGGCTTCACCAACGCCGCACCGCCCGCGCTCGGCGAATCGCTCTACGATGCCTTCGTGGCCGCCGCGCGCGCCGCGCATCCCCAGGTGGCCACCGGCCGCTTCGGCGCCGACATGCAGGTGCACCTGGTGAACGATGGTCCGGTGACGATCCCGATGCGCCTGACGGCCTGAGCGTGCGCCGGTGCCCGGGCGCTTTCAGGAGAACCGCTTGAACACCCCCGCCGCCCCCGAATCCGAGGCCCGCGCCCACCTGCTGGTGGGCGCCCTGCAGGCCGCACTGGCCTACACCCTGTACGAGACCGCGCGCCGCGGCGCCTTGCCAGCCACCGAGGCCGCGGCCTTCATACCGCTGTTCCTGCTGATGGCGCTGGCGCCGCTGGGCTTCTACCTCGCCAGCGCGGCCCCGCTGCAGCGCCGCGTGGCGATCGCGCTCGGCGTGGGCGCGCTGGCCCTGGCCATCGGCGCCTACCACGGGCTCACCGTGGGCGGGCTGGCCGAGCGCGCGCGCGAGCAGGGGCCTTTGCGCGAGGAAGACTACCTGCGCCCCACCTTCGTGCTGGGTCTGGCGCTCATGGTCGCGGTGCCCGCCGCCGCCGTGGCGCGCGAGGGCCGCGTGCGCTACGAGCCCTGGTTCGACGCCTTGCTGCACAACACCCTGCTGCTGGCGCAGGGCGGGCTGGTCACCGGCCTGTTCTGGCTGGTGATGTTCAGCGCGGCAGCGCTGTTCCGGCTGGTGCGCCTGCCCTTCCTGGGCGAACTCATCGAACGCGGCGCGTTCTGGATTCCCGCCACCGCGCTGGTGTTCTCCTACGGCGTGTCGCTGGCGGTCACGCAGCGCACCGTGGCGCGCTTCCTGTTTGAGCGGCTCACGCAGCTGTGCGGCTGGATCTACCCGTTGGCGGGCGCGCTGGGCGTGGCCTTCGTGGCGAGCTGGCTGGTGCAGGGCGTCGAGCCCCTGTTGCAGACGCGGCGCGCGGCCTTCCTGCTGCTGTGGTTCGCGGTGCTGTGCGTTCTGCTGGTCAACGCCAGCTCGCGCGGCGGGCTGGATGCGCCGCGCTACCCGCGCTGGCTGCGCCGCGCCCTGTCGACCGGCCTGTTGGTGCTGCTGCCCATGGTGGCGGTGGCGCTGTACGCGCTGGGCCTGCGCATCGGCCAGTACGGCTGGACGGTGGACCGGCTCTGGGGGTTGTTCGTGGCGATCGTGGTGGCGGTGTTCGCGCTGGGCTACGCGCTCAACGCCGTGGCCGAGTGGCTGGGCCGTGCCGAGCGCTGCCTGGTGCCCGCCACCAACGCCGTGGCCGCGGCGGTGGTGGTGCTGGGCATCCTGGCGCTGCTGGGCGGCGCCATCGACCCGCGCCGCGTGAGCGTGAACGACCAGCTGCAGCGCCTGGCGCGGGGCACCAGCGACGAGCAGGACCCGATCCGCTACCTCGCGCGCGAGGGCGGTGTGTTCGGCCGGCGCGCCCTGCAGGCCCTGGCCGCCGACGACCCGGTGTTCGGCGGCGTGCCCGCCGCGCGCCAGGCGCTGGCGCGCGACGCCCTGAGCGACCCGAAGACGCGGCGCGAGCGCCTGGCCGAGCGGCTGCGCGCCCTGCCGGTGTTCCCGCCGGGCACCACGGCGCCGCCGGCGCTGCTGGAGGCCCTGGCGCGCGACGGCGGCTTGCCGGGTGCCTGCGAGGCCCAGACCTGCCTCATCTGGCGCCTGCCGCCCGAGGTGTTGGGCGATGGGGCCTATGCGCTGCTCGCGCGCCAGGCGCCGGGCGCGCGTGACGCGGGCGGCGCGCGCATCTGGCGGGCCGACGAGCACGGGCAGTGGGCCGTGCGCGGCCACCTGCCCGGCCAGGGCCTGGACACGAACTGCGCGCCGCAGGCCGGCCACCAGGCCCTGTTCGACGCCGTGCGCGAGGGCCGGGTGGAGCTGCTGGTGCCACCCGGGCGCGACCTGGGCGTCGGCGGCCTGCGCTTTCCGGTGCAGCGCTGGAACGGCGCGCGCGACTGCGGCTGAGCCACCGTTCGCGCGCGCCCGTCGCGCGGGATCAGGGCTCGCGCACGTCCTTGCTGGGGCCGTTGGCCTTCACCGAGTCGATGCCGTTCTGGCGCGCGGCCTCGGAGGAGTACATCTGGCTGGTGCCGATGACCTGGCCGTTCGAGGCCTTCAGGTTGAAGTAGGGGCTGCCGTCGCTGGCCGTCTTGAGCTCGTAGCGCTCGCTCAGCGGCGAGTTCTTCTGCACCGACTCGATGCCGCCCTGGGCCGAGGGCTTGGCCTCGTACTGTTCGCTGCGCAGGATCACCTGCGCGTTGCCCGCCTTGAGCACGAAGGAATACTGACCTTTGCCGTTCTTCGTGAGTTCGTACCAGCCTGCCATGGACGCTCCTCGGTTGGGGTGGATGACCAGCCCATGCTAGCGAGCGGGCGAGGCGGCCGGCCGCCTCGCCCCGGCGTTTTGCTGGGGATTTACCCGGGCTTGCGGGGGCGGCGCGATCGGGCGTAGGGATCGGGTTGGCCCAGCGCGGCCAGCACCTCGGTCTCGCGCGCCTCCATGGCCTCGGCGTCGGCCTCGCTGGTTTCGTGGTCCCAGCCCTGGGCGTGCAGGGCGCCGTGCACCAGCAGGTGCGCGTAGTGCTCGGCCAGGGGCTTCTTCATCTGTTTCGCTTCGGCCGCCACCACCGGCGCGCACAGCACCAGGTCGGCCATCACCAGGGGCTCCTGGGCGTAGTCGAAGGTGAGCACGTTGGTGGCGTAGTCGCGGCCGCGGTAGTCGCGGTTGAGGGCCTGGCCCTCCTCGGCGTCGACGATGCGCACGGTGAGTTCGGCGTCGCCATCGAGCGCGCGGCGCAGGCAGCGCGCCACGAAGGCGCGCGGCAGCGCGGCGCGGTGCTCGGCCACGCCGTCGAAGCGCGCGAACTGCAGCGACAGGGTGAGCGCGGGCAGGGCCATCAGCTGGCCACCTTGCCGGCCTTGAGGGAGGGGAGCGAGCGGCAGTTGGCCAGCAGCGTGCGCTCCTGCGCCGTGTGGTCGGCCGCCAGGAAGCTCAGGAAACCTTCCTCGCCCTTGGTGTTCCAGCGCAGGCTGTGCTGTTCGTCCAGCGCGATGTAGCGCACACCCGAAGCGCTGGGCCGGCTCTTGAGCAGCGCCGTGCGGCCCTGGTGGTGCAGCGCCGCGAAGCTGTCGCCATGGCCGAACTCCAGGTAGGCCACCTCGATCTCGGCGCCGCCCTCGCAGCGGTAGCGCACGGTCTCGCTGCTGTAGCCCGGGCCCTGGATGCTGCCCTGGGTGGCGGGCGCCGAGGGGTGATGGTGCAGCGCGCAGCCGCCGGCCAGCAGGGCGGCGGCGAGCGGGGCGGCGAGGGTGAGCGGTCTGGTCGGTGGCATGCGGGTCCTCCCTGAGGGTTGGCGCGGGTCAGCCGGCGCGGCGCCGGCGGGCCGGTTCGGCCTCTTCGCGCGACGGGCTGCGGGCCTCGTAAGCGTCGACGATGCGCGCCACCAGGGGATGGCGCACCACGTCGGCGCTGGTCAGGCGCGTGAAGCCGATGCCTGGCACGCGCTTGAGCACGCGCTCGGCGTCGATCAGGCCGCTGAGCTGGGTGCGCGGCAGGTCGATCTGGCTCACGTCGCCGGTGACCACGGCCTTGCTGCCGAAGCCGATGCGGGTGAGGAACATCTTCATCTGCTCGGGCGTGGTGTTCTGCGCCTCGTCCAGGATGACGAAGGCGTGGTTGAGCGTGCGCCCGCGCATGAAGGCCAGCGGCGCGATTTCGATCTGCTGGCGCTCGAAGGCTTTCTGCACGCGGTCGAAGCCCATCAGGTCGTACAGGGCGTCGTACAGCGGGCGCAGGTAGGGGTCCACCTTCTGGCCCAGGTCGCCGGGCAGGAAGCCCAGCTTCTCGCCCGCTTCCACGGCCGGGCGGGTGAGCACGATGCGCTGCACCGCGCTGCGTTCCAGCGCGTCCACCGCGCAGGCCACCGCCAGATAGGTCTTGCCGGTGCCCGCGGGGCCGATGCCGAAGGTGATGTCGTGCGCGGCCATGTTCTCCAGGTAGCCCGCCTGGTTGGGCGTGCGCCCGCGCACCTCGCCGCGGCGTGTCTGCAGGCTCAGCGCGCCCTCGCCGGGGTCTTCCAGCGCGGTGTTGCCGTTGAGCATGAGCTGCACCTGCTCGGCCGGGATCGGGCCGCGCGCCATCTCGTACAGGGCCTGCAGCACTTCCATGGCGCGCTGCGCCTTGGCCTTGGGGCCTTCGACGCGGAACTGCTCGAAGCGGTGCGCCACCTTGACCTGCAGCGCGGACTCGATGGCGCGGATGTGGGCGTCGAGCGGCCCGCACAGGTGGGCCATGCGGGTGTTGTCCGGTGGGCTGAAGGTATGTCTGAGAATCAAGCCGATAATCCTGAGGAAAAAGATGGCCCCCAACCCTGGCTTCGCCAGGCCCCTCTAAGGGGCGCGGTCGTTCCCGGGGCGACCCGGCGAACGACCAAAAGGACACCGATGATAGGCAAGTTGAGCGGCACGCTGCTGGAGAAGAACCCGCCCCAGATCCTGCTGGACTGCCATGGCGTGGGCTACGAGGTGGACGTGCCCATGAGCACCTTCTACCACCTGCCCGCCAGCGGCGAGCGGGTCTCGCTGCTGACGCACTTCGTGGTGCGCGAGGACGCGCAGATCCTCTACGGCTTCGCCACCGCGCCCGAGCGCGACGCCTTTCGCCAACTCATCAAGATCAGCGGCGTGGGCCCGCGCACCGCGCTGGCGGTGCTTTCGGGCCTGTCGGTGAACGACCTGGCCCAGGCCGTGAGCACGCAGGAGACCGGGCGCATCGTCAAGGTGCCCGGCATCGGCAAGAAGACGGCCGAGCGGCTGCTGCTGGAGCTCAAGGGCAAGCTCGGCGTGGACCTGGGCCTGCCCGCGGGCGCCACGCGCAGCGACGCCCAGGCCGACATCCAGCAGGCCCTCATGGCCCTGGGCTACAACGAAAAGGACGCCGCCGCCGCGCTCAAGGCCCTGCCGGCCGAGGTGGGCGTGGCCGAGGGCATCAAGCTGGCGCTGAAGGCGCTGGCCAAATAAATGAGCATCCAGACCGACGACTTCGCCCCCGCGCCGCGCGTGATCTCGCCGCTGGCG
Organism: Hydrogenophaga sp. YM1; assembly: GCF_016903055.1. Classification (NCBI taxonomy): domain Bacteria; kingdom Pseudomonadati; phylum Pseudomonadota; class Betaproteobacteria; order Burkholderiales; family Comamonadaceae; genus Hydrogenophaga; species Hydrogenophaga sp. YM1. The sequence goes on from NZ_CP070223.1 coordinate 650,718, forward strand.
GGTTCGCCCAAGGAAGAGGCGATCGAGCGCGCGCTGCGGCCCAAGCTGCTCGACGAGTACGTGGGCCAGATGAAGGTGCGCGAGCAGCTGGAGATCTTCATCGGCGCCGCCAAGAAACGCGCCGAGGCGCTGGACCACGTGCTGCTGTTCGGCCCGCCCGGCCTGGGCAAGACCACGCTGTCGCACATCATCGCGCAGGAACTGGGTGTGAACCTGCGCCAGACCAGCGGGCCGGTGCTCGAAAAGCCCAAGGACCTGGCGGCGCTGCTGACCAACCTCGAGCCCAACGACGTGCTCTTCATCGACGAGATCCACCGCCTCTCGCCGGTGGTGGAGGAGATCCTCTACCCCGCGCTGGAGGACTACCAGATCGACATCATGATCGGCGAGGGCCCGGCGGCGCGCAGCATCAAGCTCGACCTGCAGCCCTTCACGCTGGTGGGCGCCACCACGCGCGCGGGCATGCTCACCAACCCGCTGCGCGACCGCTTCGGCATCGTCGCACGGCTGGAGTTCTACTCGGCCGAGGAGCTGGCGCGCATCGTGCGGCGCAGCGCCGGGCTGCTCAACGCGCCCATCGACGAGGATGGCGCCTTCGAGATCGCGCGCCGCTCGCGCGGCACGCCGCGCATCGCCAACCGCCTGCTGCGCCGCGTGCGCGACTACGCCGATGTGAAGGGCAGCGGCCGCATCAGCCAGGACATCGCCGAGCGCGCCCTGGCCATGCTCGACGTCGACCCGCAGGGCTTCGACCTGATGGACCGCAAGCTGCTGGAGGCCGTGATCCACCGCTTCGACGGCGGGCCCGTGGGCCTGGACAACATCGCCGCCAGCATCGGCGAGGAGCGCGACACCATCGAGGACGTGATCGAGCCCTACCTGATCCAGCAGGGCTACCTGCAGCGCACGCCGCGCGGACGCACGGCCACGCTGGCGGCCTACCGCCACCTGGGCGTGAACCCGCCGCGCACCGAGGGCGGCCTGTTCGGCGCCGCCGACTGAGCCGCCCGCCCACCCCGCCATGTCCAGCGCGCCGACCCCCGCTCCCCCGGACACCGCGGCGCTGGCCAGCGCCACCGAGGCGCTGTACCGCGCGGCGCTGGGCCCGGGCCGCACGGCCGACTACCTGCCGGTGTTCGCGCGCTTCGACGAGCGCGGTCTGGCGGGCACGCACTGGAACCACGCGGCGGCCTGGCTGAACCTGAACTGGCTGCTGTACCGGCGGCTGTGGCGCCAGGCCCTGCTGTACGCCCTGGCCCTGGCCGTTGCGCTGGGCCTGTGGTGGTGGGCGCGGGGTTTCATGGCGGTCTGGCCGGCGGGCGTGCGCTGGGGCCTGCTGGCCTCGATCGGCGTGCTGGCGGTGGTGGTGCCTGGCTGGTGGGGCACGGCCTGGCTGCACGCCGACGTGCGCCGGCGCATGACCGAGGCCGTGCGCCGCGCGCGCACGGTGCAGGAGGCCTGCGGCCTGTTGCAGCGCGGTGGGCCGGGGCGCTGGGCCTGGGTGCTGGCGCTGCTGGCCCAGGTGGCGTTGCTGGGCACGCTGGGGCTGCGCACGGGCGGTGGCCCCGTGGCGGCCGCGCCCGAGCCGGTGCTGGCGCCGCGGGCGGTGGCCGAGGCCCCGGCTCCCCCGCCCGCCCCCGTGGCGGCACCCGCGCCGCCGCCGTCCACCGAGGGCGTGGTCGAGCCCGTGTCGCCGGTGTCTCCCGCCGTCTCCTCCGGTGGGGCGGTGGTGGTGGGCGCGGTGACCTCGGAGGCGCCCACACCGGCCCCGGCCCTGGCAAAGCCCGCCGTGGCCGAGTCGACGCCCGCACCGGCGGCGCCCGCTGCCGCGCCGCCGGCCCCCGGCGCGAGCGGCGACAGCGCCGGCACCACCGACGCGCCGCGCCCTCGCTGGCACGGCCACGGCGTGAACGTGGGCATCTTTGGCGATCCGGCCAACGCCGAGCGCGCGGCCACGCGGCTGCGCCAGGCCGGCCTGCCGGTGCGCAGCGACCCGGTGGAGTCGGCGCGCGGCCCGCTCACGCGCGTGCGCGTCGGCCCGTTCCAGACGCGCGAGCAGGCCGAGGCCGCGGCCGAGACCGTGCGCAACCTGGGCCTGGAGGCCCGCGTGTTCGGCCCCTGAGGGCGCGCCGGTCGCTCAGTCCAGCGCGCCGCGCGCGTCCACCCGCAGCACGCGCTCCACGCGGCCCGTGAGCAGGCCGCCGCGCACGCCGATCAGGTGGTCGTGCAGGTTCACGGTGGGGTCGCAGTGGCCCGGCACCAGCCAGACCGTTTCGCCCAGCGCGGGCAGGGCCGGGCCACGCAGCACGCCGTGCTCGTCGCCGCCGTTGGCGAACGCCAGTCCCTCGGGCAGCCAGACGCGCGGCAGGCCGCTGTCGATGGCATGGCTCTTGTGGCCGGCGTCGACCACCGCGCGCCCCTCGGGCCGGCTCATCACCTGCGCCTTGACGAACAGCGCGTGCTCGAAGGCCGGCGCGCTCTCGTCGGCGGTGTTGGCGGCGTAGTCGGCGTCCATGAAGAGGTAGGAGCCGGCCTGCAGCTCGCCCCACTGGCCGCTGGCCGCCTCGTGCACGAAGGTGCCGGTGCCCGCGCCCGTGACCAGCGGCACCGCCAGGCCCGCGCCCTCGATGAGCGCGCGCGTGTGCGCCACGGCCTCGGCGGCGTGGGCCACGGTGGCGCGGCGCTGCTCGGGCGTGCGCTGGTGCTGCGCCGCGCCGTGGTAGGCCTGCAGGCCGGCGAAGCGCAGCACGGCGTGCGAGGCGACGGCCCGCGCCAGTGCCACGGCCGGCTCGCCCGGCGCCGCGCCGCAGCGGCCATGGCCCACGTCGATTTCCACCAGCACATCGATCGAGCCCGGTGCCTGCACGCCGGCCTCGGCCAGGGCGCGCGCCAGGCGCTCGATGCCGAGGGCGCTGTCGACCGCCAGGGCGAAGCGCGTGCCGCCCGTGCGCACGGCGCGCGCCAGCCGCGTCAGCTTGGCCGGGTCCACCACTTCGTTGGTGATGGTGATGTCGGTGACGCCGGCGGCGGCCAGCGCGAGCGCCTCGCCGGTTTTCTGCACGCACACGCCCACGGCGCCGTGCGCCATCTGCAACTTCGCCAGCTCGGCGCACTTGTGCATCTTGGCGTGCGGGCGCAGCCGCAGGCCGCGCGCCCGGCACCAGTCGGCCAGCCGATGCAGGTTGCGCTCCATGGCGTCCAGGTCGATCACCAGCGCGGGCGTGTCGATGGCGGCCACACCCTGGCCGACCAGGCCGTGGAAACGCTCAGGCGCTGCGCTCATCCAGCACCCCTTCGTCGTCGTTCACCTGCAGGTGGCCCACATCGCCCCAGCCCACCAGGGCCAGGCCTTCGGGCGACCACAGCAGGCGGTTGATGGCGCAGTTGGCGAGCTGCCAGCTGCGCGGGGCCTGCAGCTCCAGGCGGGTGGCGGCGCGGTAGAGCACGTCCAGCACGCCGCCGTGCGCGACCAGCAGGATCTGCTCGCCCGGATGGCGTGCGGCCAGTTCCAGGGCCGCGCCCACCACGCGCTCGCGCAGCGCCAGCAGGGTTTCGCCACCGGGCGGCGCGAAGTCGGGCATGCGCTTGCGCCAGGCCAGGGTTTCGGTGGGGTAGCGCAGCTCCAGTTCGTCCCAGGTGTGGCCTTCGAAGCGCCCGAAGCCACGCTCGCGCAGGCCGATGTGCGCGTGCACCGGCAGGGTGCGCGTCTCGGCCACCGCCTGGGCGGTGTCGCGCGCGCGCTTGAGGTCGCTGCTGTAGATGGCGGCGATGGGCTCGTCGCGCAGGGCCTCGGCCAGGCGGCGGGCCTGCCAGCGGCCGTGGTCGTTGAGGTCGATGTCGGTGTGGCCCTGAATGCGCGTGTCGCGGTTCCAGGCGGTCTCACCGTGGCGCACGGCCAGGAGGCGGGTGACTTGCAAGGGGCGTCCGTGGGGGTGGGTCGATCTGGATGAAATGTACCGGGCCTTGCGAGACAATGCCGCGCATGGCCACGCCCGATGGCGACTTCTCATCGCTGTTCAACTTCCTGCCGATCGGCGCCTACCGCAGCGCCCCCGACGGCCGGATGATCCGGGCCAACGAGGCCCTGGTGCGCTTCAACGGCCACGACAGCGAAGCCTCGCTGATCGCTGGCGTCGGCGACATCGCCGCCGAGTGGTACGTGGACCCGCGCCGACGCGACGACTTCCGTCGCCTGCTGGAGCGCGACGGCTTCGTGCGCGGCTTTGTGTCGGAGGTGTTTCGCCACAAGACACGCGAACGGGCCTGGGTCAGCGAGAACGCGCACGCCGTGCGCGACGCGGCCGGCCAGGTGCTGCACTACGAAGGCACGGTGGAAGACATCACCGAACGCGTGCTGCAGCAGCGCTCCATGCGGGAGCAGCAGGAGCGCATGCAGGCGCTGGCCGACCAGATCCCCGGCGTGGTGTTTTCGATCGTCGTGCGCCACGACGGTACGCGCCGCTACCGCTACGTGAGCTCGGGCGCGCGCGAGTTGCTGGGCGTCGAGCCCGAGGCCCTGGTGAACGACCCCACGCTGATCTCGCGCCTGCTGCACCCCGACGAAGCCCCGCGCCTGGTGTCCGAGACGCAGGCACTGCTGGATGGCAAGGCGGTGCTCTCGGGCGAATTTCGCGTTGTCACACCCGAGGGGGTCCTCAAGTGGGTGCACAACCGCTCATGTGAGGTCTACCGCGACGAGGAAGGCGTGCACCGCGTGGGCGTTCTGCTCGACATCACCGAGCCCAAGCGCATGGAGGAGGCTCTTCACCGCAGCGAGGCGCTCTGGAAGATGGCGCTGGAGAGCGCGGGCGACGGCGTGTGGGACTGGAACCTGGCAACGGGCGAGGAATACCTGTCCGACAGCCTGCTGTCGATGTACGGCTATTCGCGCGAAGACGTTCATGGCTTCGCCTCCGACCTGGACGAGCGCACGCACCCGGACGACCTGGCCGCCATGCTCGTCGCGCGCCAGGCGCATTTCGAGGGGCGCATACCCGTCTACCGCAACGAGCACCGGGTTCGCACGCGCGATGGCCGCTGTATATGGGTGCTCACGCGCGGCGCCGCGGTGGAGCGCGACGCCCAGGGCCGCCCGACGCGCCTGGTCGGCACGCACACCGATATCACGGAGATCAAGCAGGCGGAGGAGCAGCAGCGCCAGTTCGAGGCGCAGTTGCGCGAGCGCCAGAAGATGGAGGCCATCGGCACCCTGGCCGGCGGCGTGGCGCACGACTTCAACAACCTGCTGGCGGCCATCCTGGGCAACCTGGTGCTGGCCCGCGAGGACGTCGGACCCGAGCATCCCGCGCAGGAAAGCCTGGCCGAGATCCATCGCGCGGCCATCCGGGCCCGCCAGCTCGTGCAGCAGATCCTCACCTTCAGCCGCCGCCAGGCCCAGACCATGGAGCGGCAGGCCCTGTTGCCCCTGGTGGAAGAAGCGCTGCGCCTGATGCGCACGCTGCTGCCGGCGGGCGTGCGCCTGGACACGCGCCTGTCGCCAGCGCCTCTGTGCGTCATGGCGGATGGCACCCAGGTGCAGCAGGTGCTGATGAACCTGTGCAGCAACGCCTGGCAGGCTTTTGCGGGCCGTGCTGGCGAGATCACCGTGGCCCTGGGCGCCGAATCCGTCGACGCCGCGCGGGCGCTGCGCCTCGGGGGCATGGGCCCCGGCGACTACGCGTGCCTGAGCGTGGCCGACAACGGCCCCGGCATGGACACCGACACCCAGCGGCGTGTGTTCGAGCCCTTCTTCACCACCAAGCCGCCAGGGGAGGGCACGGGCCTGGGCCTCGCGGTGGTGCACGGCATCGTCAAAGCGCACAAGGGCACCATCACCCTGGACAGCACACCCGGACACGGCACGCGGTTCGATGTCTACCTGCCGCTGGCGCCGGGCGATGGCGCCCCTGGCATGCCCTTGACCGAAGCGCGGGACGACCCGGGCGCGCTGCGCGCGCTGAGCGGACGGCATGTGCTGTACGTGGACGACTACGAGGCGCTGGTGGGGCTGGTGCAGCGCCTGCTCAGTCGCCAGGGCGTGCGGGTGACGCCGTTCGTTTCGGGGCAGGCGGCCATCGACTGGCTCGCGGCACACCCCGGAGAACCCGCTGATCTGCTGGTGACGGACCAGAACATGCCGGGTCTGTCGGGCCTGGAGGTGGCGCGCGCCGCGCGGGCGCTGCGCCCCGACTTGCGCGTGGCCATCGTGTCGGGGCAGGTGAACGAGTGGCTGGTGGACGAGGCCGCCGCCGCCGGGGTGCGCGAGGTGCTGTCCAAGCAGGACAGCATGGACGCGTTGGCGCAGGCGATCCGGGAACTGTTGGCCGCTGCCCCCGCCTGAGGCGCCTCAGCGTGGCACTTCGATGTTGACCTGCCGCAGGCCCGCGGGCGGCGCCGGGAAGCCCTGCAGCGCGGCGTCGAGCATGGCCGTCCACAGCGCGGGCGTGCTGTTCCAGCGGCCATCGTGCGCGGCGCGCGTCTCGTACACCACGCGCCCGCTGGCGGCGTCGCGGATCACCAGCGACACCGCGCGCTGGTAGTAGGGCGTCTCGAAGCGAGGGGCCATCATGGGAAAGAAGACCACCTGGCCGGTGCCCGTGACCACGTAGTCGCGCCCGGGCATGGCGAAAGGCGATCCGAAGGGCCCCCAGCCCCAGGTGTCCCAGGGGTCTTCCCAGGGCGCGCGCGGCAGGCGCACGTTGCTGGCGCCCACCTGAACCGCCCAGGGGGCCGACACGTTGGCGGCGGCGCGCGTCCAGCCCAGCTTGGCCAGCGCGGCCTCGGCGTAGCGCTCCAACTCGTCCTGGCCGCGCGCGGCGCGCTGGTCCTGCTGCTGCGAGGGCAGGCGCTCGAAGCGGTAGACCTGCGGCGGCGCGGGCACCGCCGCGTTGGCCGCGCGGTCCTGCCAGCGCGGAAAGCTCTCCACCTGGTTGTCGACCAGGATGACGGACGCGCAGCCCGACAGCAGCAGCGCGGCCAGGGCAAGGGCGAAAAGGCGGATCGAGGGCATGGACGTCTCCTGCGTTGAGGGGCCCTTCGTGGCTGGCGTGGTGCGACTGCGCCTCAGCTGGCTTCGGTGGCGATGGGTATGACCGCGCGCGGCGCGGCCGGGTTCCCCTGCGGCGCGGGCGCGGCGCAGGCCTCGGCGGCCGGCGCGGCCACGGGCTCGTCGTCGAAGGCCTTGTCGCCGCTGTCGTCCGGCACGCCGGTGGCGCGCAGCGTTTCAAACGGAAACAGCGCGCGGTCCATCAGGTGGCTGGGCACCACGTTCTGCAGCGCGCTGGCCATGTTCTCCACCCGGCCGGGGTACTTCTTCTCCCACTCGCGCAGCAGGTTGCCCACCTGCTTGCGCTGCAGGTTTTCCTGGCTGCCGCACAGGGTGCAGGGAATGATGGGGAACTGGCGCAGCTCGGCCCAGCGCACCAGGTCTTTCTCGGGCACGTAGGCCAGGGGCCGGATCACCACGTGCTTGCCGTCGTCGCTCACCAGCTTGGCCGGCATGCCCTTGAGCTTGGCGCCGAAGAACAGGTTGAGCAGCAGGGTCTGCAGGATGTCGTCGCGGTGGTGGCCGAGCGCGATCTTGGTGGCGCCGAGTTCGTCGGCCACGCGGTAGAGGATGCCGCGACGCAGCCGGCTGCACAGGCTGCACAGGGTCTTGCCCTCGGGGATCACGCGCTTGACGATGGAGTAGGTGTCCTGGTTCTCGATGTGGAACTTCACGCCCAGCTTCGTCAGGTACTCGGGCAGCACGTGCTCGGGGAAGCCGGGCTGCTTCTGGTCGAGGTTGACCGCGATCAGCTCGAACTTCACCGGCGCGCGCTGCTGCAGCTTCAGCAGGATGTCGAGCAGGCCGTAGCTGTCTTTGCCGCCCGAGAGGCAGACCATGACGCGGTCGCCTTCCTCGATCATGTTGTAGTCGACGATGGCGCGCCCGACCTCGCGGCACAGCCGCTTCTCGAGCTTGTGGTTTTCCAATTCAATGTTCATGGCCATTCCTTGGCGAGCGCCAGCCCGCATAACCCAGGGATGCCACGGAACCGGCTTCGCCGGGCCGTCGGCATCGCCCCCCTGGAGGGGGCAGGCGCGCAGCGCCGCAGGGGGTGTCTCTGTTCACCACTGCCCGCTTTCCATGCGGATGGCGACCTCGCAGTCCTCGAAGATTTCCAGCTTGGCGATCTTCACGCGCACGCCGATCACGCCGGGCAGCTGCATGAGCCGCCGTGTGAGCTTGCCGATCAGGCTCTCCAGCAGGTTCACGTGCTCGGCGGTGCACTCGTCGATGATGATCTGGCGCACCTTGCGGTAGTCGAGCACGTGGGTGATGTCGTCGTCCTTGGGCAGCAGGGGCTGCGTGCCCTGGTTGAGCTCGGCGTCCACCTGGATGGGCTGCGGCGCGTGTTTTTCGCGGTCGAGGATGCCCAGGTTGGCGTCGAAGCGCAGGCCGGTGAGGGTGAGGATCTGGGTGGCGGCGGTCGTGGGGATCATGCGGTCCTCACATGAGGGAGAAGTCGCGCTCGAAGCGCATCAGGTGCTGGCCGCCGTCCACCAGCAGCGTGGTGCCGGTGATGGAGCCGTTGTCCAGCGCGAAGGCCACGGCGGCGGCCACGTCGGCCGCGGTGGACGAGCGGCCCAGCGGCGACTGGCGGTGCAGTTGCTCGAACCGGTCGTCGCTGAGCAGGTGGCTGGTGAGCGTGAGCCCGGGCGCCACGCCCACCACCCGCACGCGCGGGGCCAGGGCCAGCGCCAGCATGGTGTTGGCCGCCTCCAGCGCCGCCTTGGACAGGGTGTAGCTGAAGAAGTCGGGGTTCATGTTCCACAGCTTCTGGTCCAGCAGGTTCACCACCGCGCCGCGCGCGTCGCGCTCGGCCAGGTGGGCGTGCAGGGCCTGGGCCAGCAGCACGGGCGCGCCGGTGTTGGCGCGCAGGTGGGCTTCCATGGTGGCGAAGTCGAAGCTGCCGGCGCTGTCGTGTTCGAAGGTGGAGGCGCTGTTGACCACCGCGTCCACGGCGCCGAAGCGCGCGGCCACGGCGGGCAGCAGGGCGCGCGCGCCGGCCTCGTCCGACAGGTCGGCGAAGAAGGTGTGGGCGCTGCCGGCGCGGCCGCTCGCGGCCTCGCAGTCGGTCGCCGTCTGGCGGGCCTCGTCGAGCGAGTGGCGGTGGTGCACGGCCACGTTCCAGCCGGCGCGCGCCAGGGTGAGGGCGATCTCCCGGCCCAGGCGCCGGCCGGCGCCGGTAACCAGCGCGGTGCGGGGCGGATGAGGGGAGGGCATGGGTGACAATCGGCGCGTGAACGCCCCATTCGTGAAACAGCCCGGGAGTGTAGCCAGCGCCCTGTCGGCGCGCATCGGCACGGCCATCGACGCGGCCGGCGGCCACATCCCCTTCGAGCGCTTCATGAGCATGGCGCTGTACGAGCCGGGCTTGGGCTACTACGCCACGGCCACGCCCAAATTCGGCCATTTCCCGGCCCAGGGCAGCGATTTCGTCACCGCGCCCGAGCTCACGCCGCTGTTCGCCCGCGCGCTGGCGCGCCAGGTGGAGCAGGCCCTGCAGGCCACGGGCACGCGCGAGGTGTGGGAATTCGGCGCCGGCAGCGGTGCGCTGGCGGCCGGGCTGATCGCGGCGCTGGACGCGGCGGGCGAGCGCCTGGAGCGCTACACCATCGTCGACCTGCCGGGCGAGCTGCGCCAGCGCCAGCGCGAGCGCCTCGCGGCCTTCGGCGATCGCGTGCGCTGGGTCGAGGTGCTGCCCGAGCGCTTCGAGGGCGTGCTGGTGGGCAACGAAATCCTCGACGCCATTCCCGTGACGCCGCTGGCGCGCCTCGGCGGGGTCTGGCACGAGCGGGTGGTCGTGCGCGCCGGCGAGGGCTTTGCCTGGGCGGAGCGGCCTACCGCCCTGCGCCCGCCGCTGGCGGTGCCCGGCGAGCACGACTACACCACCGAGGTGCACCCGCAGGTCGAGGCCTTCGTGCGCACCATCGCCGATCGGCTGGCGCGCGGCGCGGCCCTGTTCATCGACTACGGTTTCCCCGAGGCCGAGTACTACCACCCGCAGCGCCACATGGGCACGCTGGTGGCGCACCGCGCCCACCGCAGCGACGACGCCGTGCTCGATCACCCGGGCGAGAAGGACATCACCGCGCACGTGAACTTCACCGGCGTGGCAGTGGCGGCGCAGGACGCGGGGCTGGACGTCATCGGCTACACCAGCCAGGGGCGTTTCCTCATCAACCTGGGCCTGGTCGAGCTCGCGCAGGGCGCCGACCCGCGCGAGCGCTCGCGCATGCAGATGCTGGTGCTCGAGCACGAGATGGGCGAGCTGTTCAAGGTCATCGCGCTGGCGCCGCCCGCCAGCGCCGGGGGCTGGACGCCGATCGGCTTCGCGCAGGGCGACCGCACCCACCGGCTCTGAGCATGATCCGCTGGATGATCGTCATCTTCCTGGCCCTGCTGCTCATCAGCTGGGCCACGCCGCTGCTGCGCCGCCTGGGCCTGGGGCGGCTGCCGGGCGACCTGCGGTTCCGCGCCTTCGGCCGCGACTGGTTCCTGCCCTTCGCCAGCACCGTGCTGCTGAGCTTCATCGCCAGCCTCATCGGCTACCTGGTCTGAGCCGACGGGCTTGCAATCGGCGCGCCGGCCTTCATCTGAAGACCATGAACGCCACCGCCGCCCCCCTGCACCTCGTCTGCCCGCACTGCGGCACCACCAACCGGCTCGCGCCCGACGCGCTGGACCGCGCGCCGGATTGCGGCCGCTGCCACGCCCCGCTGTTCACGGGCGCGCCGGTGGCGCTGGACGAGGCCGGCCTGCGCAAGACCATCGAACGCTCCGATCTGCCGGTGCTGGTGGACTTCTGGGCGCCCTGGTGCGGCCCCTGCCGTGCGATGGCTCCGCAGTTCGAGGCGGCGGCGCGCGAACTCGAGCCGCGCGTGCGGCTGGTGAAGCTCAACACCGAAGAGGCACCCGCGCTGTCGGCGGCGATGAACATCCGCAGCATTCCCACGCTGGCGCTGTTCTCGGGCGGCCGCGAGATCGCGCGCCAGCCCGGTGCCATGGGCGCGGCCGACATCGTGCGCTGGGCGCGCGCCCACCTGCCCCGCTGAGGCGGCGCGGCCTATCATCGGCCGCCATGAGCCAGCGCATCCCCAGCCCCGGTGGCCGGCTGCTCGCCGACATCGGCGGCACGAACGCCCGTTTCGCTTTCCAGTCCGCGCCCGGTGAGCCCTTGAGCGAGGTGAGCGTGCTGCCCGTGGCCCGCTACCCGGCGGTGCAGGACGCCTTGCGCGAGTACCTGGGGGGCCTGGGCCCGCGCCGCGTGCGCGCCGCGGCCATCGCCATCGCCAACCCGGTCACGGGCGACGCGGTGCGCATGACCAACCACGACTGGGCTTTTTCGCAGCGCGCGCTGCAGGCCGAGATGGGCTGGGAGCGCCTGCGCGTGCTCAACGACTTCACCGCGCTGGCCCTGGCGCTGCCGGTGCTGCCGGCGAGCGATCTGCGCCAGCTGGGCGGCGGCGACGCCGTGCCGCGCGCCGCGCGCGCGCTGCTGGGGCCCGGCACGGGGTTGGGCGTCTCGGGCTTGCTGCCCTGCGGCGGGGACGGCTGGGTGCCGCTGGAGGGCGAGGGCGGCCACGTCACGCTGCCGGCCGCCACACCGCGCGAGCGACTGCTGATGGACGCGCTGGCGGCGCGCCACGGCCGGGCCTCGGCCGAGCGCGTGTGCTCGGGCGCGGGCCTGCTCGAGAGTTTTCGCGTGCTCTGCGAGGCCGACGGCGTGGCCGTGCGGGGTGTGGAGCGGGCGGCCGACGTGACCGAGGCCGCGCTCCAGCACGGCCAGCCGCAGGCGCTGGAGGCGCTGAACCTCTTCTGCGCGCTGCTGGGCTCGGTGGCCGGCAACCTCGCGCTCACGCTGGGCGCGCGCGGTGGGGTGTACCTGGGCGGCGGCATCGTGCCGCGCCTGGGCGCCTGGTTCGACACCTCGCCCTTTCGCGCGCGCTTCGAGGACAAGGGCCGCTTCAACGGCTACCTGCGCGCCATTCCGGTGTGGGTGATCACCGCGCGCGAATCGCCCGCGCTGCTGGGCGCGGCGCGCGGCCTGGACGGCTTGGACTGAGCCCCGCCTTGCGCTAACCTGGGCCCTCGCCCGCTGCGTCACCAGGAGACCCCATGACCACCCCGCTCAGAACCGTGCTCGTCTTCACCCCCGAGGACCAGGCCTGGCTGCGGCGCATGCAGCTGGTGGTGCCCGACTACTGGCGAGGCCACGGCGCCGCGCCCATGCCGGGCGACGTGTTCCGCGTCGGCGGGCGCCAGTTCACCATCCAGGGCCGCCTGTGGGAGCACGACCTGCAGGGCCCGATGCTGCGCGTCTTCGTGGGTTCGGCCCACGCGGAGAGCGATTCGGTGTTCGCGGGCATGTGAGGGCGGCGGCCGAGGCGCGCGCCGGCGCGCCTCAGCTGTCGTCCACGTCCCACTCGAACGCGCAGCGCTTGCAGCACACCGGTACCAGGCGCGCCGCGCCGTCCTCGCCGCCGCGGCGGCGCACCGGCCGCTCCGACAGGCTCAGCTGCCCATAGGCGTGGCAGCGCGGGCAGTTGGCCTGGTTGGCCACTTCCTCGGCGTGCATCAGCAGGTAGGCGTAACGCTGCAGCGCCCACAGCGTGATGCCGCCGGTGAGCACCACGAAGGCGGTGTCCATCAGCTTCTCGCCCACGCTGGCGCCGCCGAAGGCCTCGAAGCTCGCCAGCATGGCCACGGCGGCCAGCACCGCCAGGGCCATGTGCGCGTGGCTGGAGAGCAGCTCGCGCTCGTACCACTTGCGAAACCCCAGGCGCCGGATGCCTTCGGCGAGCGGCGGGTTCAACGGGTTGGATGCGGGCATGGCGGCCTCCGGTGGTCGAAGGCGCATGGTGGCACCGCGCGCGGCGCCGGACCAAGGCCGTCTGGCAATCCTGCGCGCCGCGCTCGGGCAATTGGCCGGGCGGGCGGCCGTTCAGCGCGTCGCCGCGGCGGCGGCGGCCTCGCGCAGGCTGGCGGCGTTGGCGGCCTCGGCGTCGGCGTGCACCGTGAGGTTGGGGTAGGGCAGGCGGATGCCGCGCGCGACGAACGCGCCCTTGAGCCGGCGCAGGAACTCGCGGCGGATGCCCCACTGCTCGATGGGCAGGGTGCGGAAGCGGCAGCGGATCACCACCGAGGCGTTGTCCCAGCGCTCCACGCCGGCCACCTCCAGGTCGGCCAGGATGCGGTCGCCGAAGGCCTCGTCGGCCCGCAGCCCGGCGGCGACCTCGCGGATGACCCGGACCACGGCGTCCACGTCCTCGTGCACCGAGACGGCGATGTCGCAGACCGCCTGGCTGAAACCGCGCGTCATGTTGATCACCGTGGTGATGGTGCCGTTGGGCACGTAGTGCACGTTGCCGTCGTAGTCGCGCAGCTGCACGTAGCGCAGCGTGACTTCCTCGACCACGCCGGAGTGGCTGCCGAGCTGCACCACGTCGCCCTGGCGGATCTGGTTCTCCAGCAGCAGGAAGAAGCCGGTGAAGTAGTCCTTCACCAGGCTCTGCGCGCCAAAGCCCACGGCCAGGCCGACCACGCCGGCGGCGCCGAGGATGGGCGCCACCGATACGCCCAGTTCGCCCAGCACCAGCATGCCCGCGATCAGGCTGACCACCACCACGACCAGGTAGCGGAACACGCGGCTGAGCGTCTCGGCGCGCTTGATCGCCTCGCGGTCGTCGTCGAGCCGGCCGGCCACGCGGTTGCGCAGCAGGCGGATGGCGCGCTGGGCGACGCGGACCACGACCCAGGCCAGGATCAGGATGAGCACGATGCGCAGCCCGCTGGTGGCCAGGCTGCCGAGGCACTGCCACCAGCCGGTGGCGATGTCGATGAGGTTGTCGTTCATGCTTCTTTCTCCGGTTCTTGTGTGTCGCGCAAGGCGCGCAGGAAGCTCTCGCGCCACCAGTGCACGTCCTGCGCGCGGATGCGTTGCAGCAACGCCGCGTGGCGCTGCTGGCGCTCGGCCAGCGGCATCTGCAGCGCGCGTTGAATGGTTTCGGCGGTGCGCGCCGTGTCGTAGGGGTTGACCAGCAAGGCCTCGCTCATCTGCTCGGCCGCGCCCGCGAAGCGCGAGAGCACGAGCACGCCGGGGTCGGCCGGGTCCTGCGCGGCCACGAACTCCTTGGCCACCAGGTTCATGCCGTCGCGCAGCGGCGTGACCAGCGCCACCGCGGCCGCGCGGTACAGGCCGGGCAGGCGCTTGCGCGCTACGTTGCGGTGGATGTAGCGCAGCGGCATCCAGTCGAGTTCGCCGTGCTCGCCGTTGATGGCGCCCGACAGGCTCTCCAGTTCGGCGCGCAGCGCGGCGTAGGCGTCCACCGATTCGCGGCTGGGCGAGGCGATCTGGATCAGCGTGGCGCTGCCCTGGTTCTCGGGGTAGTTCTGCAGCAGGGTGCGAAAGGCCTTGAGGCGCTGCGGCAGGCCCTTGGAGTAGTCCATGCGCTCCACGCCCACCAGCAGGCGGCGGCGCGCGTAGTCGCTGCGCAGCTGCTCGAACATCTCGCGCGCGTCCTTGCCTTCGCCCAGGGCCTGGAACTCGTCCACGTCGATGCCGATGGGGAAGGCGCGCACCTGCAGGGTCTTGCCGAAGGCGTGCCAGCCGTGCTGGCCCACCCATTGCGCGCGCAGTTCGTCGCTGGCGTAACGCTCGAAGTGCGTGACGTCGGTCTGGCTCTGGAAACCCACGAGGTCGTACGCGAAGAGCGAGCGCATCAGCCAGTCGTGCTCGGGCAGCGCGGCCAGCATCAGCGGCGGCGGCAAGGGCACGTGCAGGAAGAAGCCGATGCGTTGCTCGCAGCCCATGGCGCGCAGCTCGGCCGCCAGCGGGATCAGGTGGTAGTCGTGCACCCAGATGGTGTCGTCGGGCCGCAGCAGGGCCTTGAGTTTCTGCGCGAAGAGCTGGTTCACGCGCCGGTAGCCCGCGATGCCGCCGCTGTCGAAGTCGGCCAGGTCGAGCCGGTAGTGCAGCACCGGCCACAGCACGCCACTGCTGTAGTTCAGGTAGTAGCTGTCGTGGTCCTCGCGGCTGAGGTCCAGGGTGGCGAGCTGCACCGCGCCGGCCTGCTGGCGGTTGACCTCGCCCTGGCCCGGCGCGCCGTTCTCGGCGATGCGCCCGCTCCAGCCGAACCACAGGCCACCGCTGGCCTCCAGCGCCTGGCCCAGCGCCACGGCCAGGCCACCGGCCGCGGTCTTGCGCGGATCGGCGATGCGGTTGGAGACGACGACGAGGCGGCTCATACCACCGAATCCCAGTGCGCGGACAGGCGAACGGCGGCGTTGATCAGGCCCACCATCGAATAGGTCTGCGGGAAGTTGCCCCACATCTCGCCGGTGGTGGCGTGCGTGTCCTCGGACAGCAGGCCCAGCGGGTTGCGCACCGCGAGCATGGCCTCGAAGACCTCGCGCGCCTCGCGCACGCGCCCGGTGCGCGCCAGCGCGTCGATGCGCCAGAAGGTGCAGATGTTGAAGGCCACCTCGGGCTTGCCGAAGTCGTCGGCGGCCTCGTAGCGGCGCATGTAGGGCCCGTCGCACAGGTGGGCCTCCAGCGCGTGCAGCGTGGAGAGGAAGCGCGGGTCCTTGGGGTCGATGAAGCCGACCTCGGCCATCAGCAGCACGCTGGCGTCCAGGTCGTGGTCGCCGAAGGCCGCGGCGAAGGCCTGGCGTTGCTCGCTCCAGGACTCGGCCAGGATGCGCTCGCGCATGGCCTGCGCGTGGCCCGCCCAATAGGCGGCGCGATCGGGCAGGTGCAGGGTGCGCGCGATCTTGGCCAGCCGGTCGCAGGCGGCCCAGTTCATCAGCGCCGAGGAGGTGTGCACGCGCGCGCGGGTGCGCAGCTCCCACATGCCGGCGTCGGGCTGGTCGAAGACGCGCCGCGCGTGCTCGCCCACGGCCTCCAGCCGCTCGAACTCGGCGCGCCCCGGTGGGTGCAGCAGCCGGCGGTCGTGGAAGGCCTGAGAGGACGCGAGAACGATGTTGCCGTACACGTCGTGCTGGAAGTGTTCGTGCGCCTGGTTGCCCGCGCGCACCGGGCCCATGCCGCGGTAGCCCGGCAGGGTGTCGACGATCCGCTCCGGCAAATGGCGTTCCAGCCCCACGCCGAAGAGCGGCTGCACGTGGCCGCCGCTGTCCAGGCGCGCGCTGCCCACCACCACGTCGGACAGCCAGCGCAGGTAGTCCTCCATGGTGCCGATCTCGGACAGGCTGTTGAGCGCGCGCACCACGAAGAAGGCGTCGCGCAGCCAGCAGTAGCGGTAGTCCCAGTTGCGCTGGCTGTTCGGCGCCTCGGGGATGCTGGTGGTCATGGCGGCGACGATGGCGCCGGTGTCCTCGAACAGGGAGAGCTTGAGCGTGATGGCCGCGCGGATCACCGCCTCCTGCCACTCCAGCGGCAGCGCCAGGCGCTGGCTCCAGGTGCGCCAGTAGGCGCGCGTTTCCTGTTCGAAGTGGCGCGCCACGTCGCTCACGCTGCCGGCGACGGTTTCGTCGGGGCCGAGCAGGAAGTTGTGCTCGTGCACCAGCAGGAAGGGCTCGCTGGAGAGCACGTGGCTGATGGGCGCGTCGGTGTAGAGGCGCAGGGTGAGGTCCTCGCCCACGTAGCGCACGTGGTTGCTGCCCGAGGTGATGCGCGGCGCCTGCGAGCCCCAATGGAAGCGCGGCGCCAGGCGCACGCGGATGCGCGGCGTGCCCTTGAGCGCGCGCACGCGCCGCACGATCTGCATGGGCCGGAAGAAGCGCCCGCGCGCGGCGAAGCGCGGCGCGAAGTCGACCACCTGCAGGCCCTGGCCGTGCCGGTCCCACAGCTCGGTCACGAGCACGGCGGTGTTGGGTTCGTAGCGCTGGCGCGTCTCGGCCAGGTCCTCGATTTCGATGGCCCAGGAGCCGGACTCGCCGTCGGCGCCGCCCAGCAGCGAACAGAACACGGGGTCGCCGTCGAAGCGCGGCAGGCAGCTCCAGACGATGCGCGCGCGCGCATCGACCAGCGCGCCGATGGTGCAGTTGCCGATCACGCCCAGGTGCAGCGACGCGGCTGCTGGCGAGGCGAATCCACTGGCGGGGGTCATGGCGAAACCTCGTTGGTTTGTTGTCGCAACCAGTCGCGCAGGGCCTGGGGGCTGTCGCAGCGCAGGCGCGCCGCGCTCGGCCCCTGGCCTACCTTGATGCCGTCGCCACCGTGCGACTGGACCACCGCGAAGCCGTCCTCGTCCGTCACGTCGTCGCCCGCGAACACCGGCCGGCGGCCGGCGAAGGGCGGCTCGCGCAGGAAGCCGGCGATGGCGGCGCCCTTGCTGGTGTGCGCGGCCTTCACCTCCACCACGGCTTTGCCCTGCAGCAGGCGCAGGTCGGGGTGGTTGGCGATGGCCTGGAACATCGCCTCCACGCAAGCCGGTCCCAGTTCGGGCGCGGCGCGGTAGTGCAGGGCCAAGGCGGTCTGCTTCACCTCCAGCAGCAGCGCCGGGTGGCGGGCGGCGAAGGCCTGCGCCGCCATGACCACGGGGCCCAGCTCGGGCGTCACGGCCAGTCGGTCGACGCCATCGGCGCCCACGCGCAGCGCGCCGTGTTCGAAGGCGCCGGGCCAGCGCTGCACCGGCAGCCAGCGCTGCAGGTCGATGCGGGCGCGGCCGGTGACCAGCGCGAGCGCGCCCCCCAGCCGCTCGTGCAGGGCATCGAGCAGGCTCGGCAAATCGGGAGGGATCCGCACCGCATCGGGTCGGCTGGCCAGTTCGGCCAGGGTGCCGTCGAAGTCCAGAAACAGTGCCGACCCATGGGTCGACAGCGTGGGCAGCGTCGTCATCAGCCCGCCACCGTACCTTGGCCCCGCCCCTGGGGCAAGTTGCGGCGGCTTTGTCCGAGCCCTCGGGTGAGAGACTGCGCCAGCGCTTGACGCGCGCGGCTTCAGTCGTTCCAGATGTCGCGTTGCAGCAAATAGTGGAGGCGAGCTGTGTGTAGGCGCTCACCTATCTGCTCACCCATGGCGCCATCGGCCTGGGCCTGGCGCACGGCGGCGGCACTGTCGAAGCCCAACAGGGCCTGCAGCGCCCGATCGAGGCGGCGGATGCTGCGCCGCACCGCGGCGCCGCCGTCGGGATCGGCCAGAGCCAGGCCTTCGATCGCCCGCAGCAGTTCGCGGCAGCGCTCGGGTTTGCGCAGGGCGTCGCAGCGCTGCAGGCGCCGCAGCGCCTCGGCGGCGTCCAGGGCCTCGGGCGCGGGCCAGTCGGCGCGCTCGCGCTGAGCCATCTGCGCCAGCGCCTGCAGGGCATTGGGCACGCGCCAGTGCGCGCCCAGGGCCTGCTGGGCGGCCGCGTCGAGCGGTGCCACCAGCCAGGCCCAGCGCACGGCCAGCGGCGCGCCGGTGAACAGCGGGTGGTTGTCGGCCTCGCCGGGCAGCGCCGTGGGCAGCCGATCGGCCTGCGGGCGCGCGGCCGGCGGCAGCAGCCGGGGCAGGGCGCCGCAGTCGCGCAGGGTGTCGAGCAGCCGGCCGGGCCGGGCCTCCATCAGGCCGCGCGACACCTCTTGCCACACGCGCTCGGCCACCAGGTGGTCGGCCTCGCCGCGCTCGACCATGGCGCGCATCAGCGCGGCGGTTTCGGGCGCGGCGTCGAAGCCGGGCCAGCGCGCCCGAAACCGCGCCAGCCGCAGGATGCGCACCGGGTCCTCGGCGAAGGCCTCGGTGACGTGGCGCAGCGTGCGCGCGCGCAGGTCGGCCAGGCCGCCCCAGGGGTCGATCAGCGGGGCGCTGTCGGGGTGCTCGGCGTCCTGCGCCGCGACGGCCATGGCGTTGATGGTGAGGTCACGGCGTGCCAGGTCTTGTTCGAGCGTGACGTCGGGCGCGGCGTGGAAGGCGAAGCCGTGGTAGCCGGGCGCGGTTTTGCGCTCGGTGCGCGCGAGCGCGTATTCCTCGCGGGTGCGGGGGTGCAGGAAGACGGGAAAGTCGCGCCCCACGGGCTCGTAGCCCTCGGCCACCATGGCCTCGGGCGTGGCGCCGACGACGACCCAGTCGCGGTCGGCCTGCGCGGGCGCCGGCAGCCCGAGTTCGCGCGCCATGAGCGCGTCGCGCACCGCGCCGCCCACCAGATAGATCTGCATGGGCGCGAGTGTAGGTGGCCGGTTCGGGCCGGTCTCGCGCGGGGCCCGGCCGTGGGCGTCAGCGTGCGGCCGGGCGCAGGCGGTAGGGCTCGTCGAAATCGATGAAGTCGCGCTCTTTCAGGGCGCCGTCCACCCAGGCCGTCACGCCGGGCAGGGCGAGCACGCGGTCGACGTAGGCGCGCACCACGTCCGACACCGGCAGGGCGTAGGTGCGGATGCGCGTGCACACGGGCGCGAAGAAGGCGTCGGCGATGCTGAAGGCGCCGAACAGCAGGCCGTCGCCGGGCTGGGCGGCGAGCAGCTCGCCCCACATGGCCTCCAGGCGCGCGACGTCGGCGCGCAGGCCGGCCTGGTCGCGCCAGAGCAGGGCGCCGGTCTCGGGCAGCGAGGCCTCGATGTTCATGGGGCAGTGGTTGCGCAGGGCCGAGAAGCCGCTGTGCATTTCCGCGCAGACGCTGCGCGCGCGGGCGCGCTGGCGGGCGTCGGTGGGCCAGAGCGACTGGTCGGGGAAGCGCTCGGCCAGGTACTCGGCGATCGCCAGCGAGTCCCAGATGGCGAAGCCGTCGTCGACCAGCGCGGGCACCTTGCCGAGCGGGTTGACGGCCTTCACGCGCTGTTTGAAGACGGAGTCGGCTTCGAAGGAGTCGAAGCGGATGAGGACTTCCTCGAACGGGATGCCGGCCTGGCGCATGAGCACCCAGGGACGCATGGACCAGGACGAGTAATTTTTGTTGCCGATGAACAGTTGCAGGGGCATGGACGGGCTCCGTGAGAAGCCCGCATGCTAGGCGCCCCCGGCGGCCGAATCGATGCGAAAAACGGGCCCGATGGATGCGGGCCCGTCATGAATGCCTGGGTGCGCCGCGGTCAGGCGTATTTTTCGAGGATGCGCGTGGAGCGCTCCACGTCGCGCATGGCCGAACCTTCACCCGCGGACTCGGAAACGGCGGTCATCAGGGAGCAGGCCATCATGCGGTAGAAGGCCTTGTCCATCGCCTTGCGCGCGGCCGACATCTGCTGGGCCACCTCTTCGCAGGAGCGCTCGGTCTGCACCATGTCGATGAGACCGCGGATCTGCCCCTCGATGCGCTTGAGCCGATTGACCACATCGCGCTGGTTTTCGCTGCGCGGTTGGCTGGCGTGGCGGGAGGGGGGCGAAAAACCGTCGTACTGGGTCATGGTCCACCTATCAGTGAAAGGTACTCATTTGCGGAGGCGCGAGTGTGCCCCGAAACACCACCCCCGTACCGTTCGATGGACGCGATTGCGATGATGAAGCGATCAACGTCGCGCCTGCTGCCGCAAATGCAGTAGCTGGCTGCGCGGGTTGCGCTCGCCCAGGTAGGTGGGCGCGATGGCGTGCACGCTGGCGGGCGCGATGCCCAGGCTGTCCAGGCCCGGCAGCGCGCCGCTGGCCACGTTGGGCACCGACAGCGAGGCCACGTTGTCGCGGCTCATGAGCGGCTCGCCGGGCAACAGCTCCAGCAGGGCGGCTTGCCAGCGGCCGACGGCCAGCGGCAGCGGAACCACGGGACGCTGGGTGCTGCCCAGCCGGCCGGCGAGCCGCACCAGTTCGCCCAGCTCCAGCACCTCCGGTCCGGCGCACTCGATGGTGCGGCCAATGCTGGCGCGCCCCCAGGCGTCGTCGCCCAGGCAGGCCGCGACCGCCTCGGCCACGTCTTCCACCCACACCGGCTGCAGGCGCGCGTCGGCACCGGCCAGCGGCACCAGGGGGGAGAAGCGCTGCAGCCGCGCGAACAGATTGAGGAAGCGGTCGCCGCGCCCGAAGATGACGCTGGGGCGCAGCAGGGTGAGGGCCAGGCCCGAGGCGCGCAGCACCTCTTCGCCGCGCGCCTTGCTGCGCTGGTACATGGAGGGGCCATCGACCGAAGCGCCGAGCGCGCTGATGTGCACCAGGCGGCAGGCCGCGTCGGCCAGGCAGGCCTCGGCGATGGCCAGTGGCAATTCCACGTGCACGCGTTCGAAGGCGGCCTCGTCGCCGTGCAGGATGGCCACCAGATTGACCACCGCGTGCTGCCCCTCCATGAGGCGCAGCAGCTGGCGCGTGTCGTGCACGTCGGCCTCGACCACCGTCACGCGCGGCAGGGGCAGCACGGCGGCGGCCTTGGCCGGCTGGCGCGTGGGCACCGTGATGTGCCAGCCGCGCCGCTGCAGCTTCTCGCAGACGTGGCGGCCGACAAAGCCGGTGCCGCCGAGCACGAGGACCTTCTTCATGACGCACCTCCTGGGGCGATGGCTCCTTATGGCAACTCGGTGTTCTCCGCCGGTGCCGCCACGCTGCGCGGCCCGACGGTGCCCAGCCGCTGACGCAGCGACTGCGGCGCGCCGCTCATGAGCGCGGCGTAGTTGACGGTGTTGGTGAGCACGCGCTGCACGTAGTCGCGCGTTTCCTCGAAGGGGATGTTCTCGGCCCAGATCTCGCCGGGCAGCACGGGGCCGTTGCGCCAGGCGCGCGCGCGGCCGGGGCCGGCGTTGTAGGCGGCCGCGGCCAGCGGCATCGAGCCCTCGAAGTCGTCGAGCGCGAACTTGAGGTAGGCGGTGCCGATCTGGATGTTGGTGTCGCGCTCGCCGATCTGCTGCGGCTGGAAGTTGGACAGGCCGATCTTGCGGGCCGTCCAGCGCGCGGTGGCCGGCATCACCTGCATCAGGCCCGAGGCGCCCACCTGCGAGCGTGCCTCCACCACGAAGCGGCTTTCCTGGCGGATCAGGCCATACACGTAGGCCGGGTCCAGGCCGATGTCGCGCGTGCGGGCCACCACCTGCTCGCGGTGCGGCGTGGGAAAGCGCTGCTGCATGTCGATGGCCTCGCGGGTGCGCTGGCTGGTGTTGATGCAGCGGTCCCACAGCTGTTCGCGGCAGGCCAGGTCGGCGGCGGCGAGCAGCTCGCGGTCGCCCATGCCGCCGGGCGCGTGCAGCGCGATCTGGTAGTTCCACTCGCGCACCCCTTCGCCGCGCAGGCCCAGGCGGATGGCGGCGAGCGCGCGGCGCAGGCCAGGGTTCTGTTCGGCGGCGCGGCGCTCCTCGGCCGTCAGGGGCTCGGGCGGCGCGGGCGCCACGATGGGCAGGCCCAGCGACTCCATGGCCAGCATGCCGTGGAAGTCGCGCGGCGAGGCGATGGTCTCGTAGATCTCGCGCGCCTGGGCGCGCGCCACGCCGGCGTCGGGGTCCTGCAGGGCCTCGATGGTGCGCGCGCGCCAATAGGTCCAGCCGGCCTCGCCGCGCTGCGCGGGGCTCATGGCGTAGATGGCGTCGCGCACCGCGTCCCAGCGGCCCAGGCGCAGGCCGGCGCGCGCCATCCAGGCCAGGTGGTCGTCGGTCATGAAGCGCAGCTCGCCGCGCGCGAAGTAGCCCAGCGCCTCGGCCTGCAGGCGCTGCGCGCTGCGCTTGCCGATCACGCCCCAGAGCCAGCCGCGCTCCTCGGCCGTGAGCTGGGCGCGCCACTTCAGGCTGTCGAGTTCGCTGGCCGCGGCCGCCGGGTCCTGCGAGGCCAGGCGGATGATGGCCAGCGTGACCAGCTCCTTGGTGCGCGGGCGGATCGCGGTGATCTTGTCGTCGAGGTATTTCGCCGGGTTGGCCGCGACGGCGTCCACCGTGGGCACGGCCTCGGGCCGCACCAGGCCCACGGCCTGGCTGGCCGCGCGGCCGCGGCCGACTTCCATCATGAGCCGCGCGCGCTGCCAGGCCACGGCGGGCCGCAGGTGGCCGCTGGCCAGCAGGGCCTGCGCGGCGGTGGCGCAGCCGTCCTCGGCGTCGCGCTGCGCCAGCCAGAGCTCGCGCACGCGCTCGGCCGCCACCTCGGGCGGCAGCCGGCCGCCGGCGGCGTCCAGCATGACCGTGTAGCAGGTGACCTGGCGGTCGTCGTTCATGCGGAACAGCGGGCGCTCGGTCTCGAAGCGCGCCCAGTCGCGCGCCTTGCCGAGCTGCAGCAGCCAGTCGTTGCGCAGCCGGTCCTCCCAGTAGGTGCCGGCCATGGCGTCGAGCGCGGCGCGGATCTCGGGGGCGGGCGCGCTGTCCAGCCGCACGCGCATTTCCCAGTAGCGCGCCAGCGGCTCCAGCACATGGCCGCGCGCGCTGGGCAGCAGGCGCGTGAGTTCGCCGGACTGGCCGCGGCGGTAGGCCTCGCTCATGGCGAGCAGGGTCTGGTCGGACGCGGCGTTCTGCGCCCAGGCCATGGAAGGCAGCAGCAGCGCCGCCATAATGAGCCGCGCCCCCTGAATGGGGCGGGCCGCGAAACGCGCCATCCAGCGCTTGCGAAATCCCTGCATATCGACCTTCGTGACCACCAGCCGATTATGGACAGCAACGACGGCCAGAGTTCCCCCCCGCCCGTGGACAAGACGGCCGGCGGCACGCCCGGCGAGCAGAAGGCGCAGTGGCGCAAGGCGCTGGTGGACAAGCGCCAGCGCCTCGGCGACCGCCTGTGGCGAAACGACCAGTTGCAGCGGGTGATGCGCGTGTGGCTGGTGAACCGGCCCGACAGCGTCATCGGCGCCTACTGGCCCATCAAGGGCGAGTTCGATCCGCTGCCCGCGCTGTTTCGCTGGCAGGAAGCGGGGCTCGAAGAAGACGCGCAGGGCCAGCAGCGGCACCGCCGCATCGCCCTGCCGGTGGTGAACAAGATCGACAAGACGCTGACCTTCTACACCTGGTACCCCGGCTGCCCCATGGAAGAGGACGCCTACGGCATCCCCAAGCCCAAGGACACCGAAATCGTCCATCCCACGCTGATCTTCGTGCCCTGCGTGGGGTACGGCCCGGGCGGCTACCGCCTGGGCTACGGCGGCGGTTTCTACGACCGCACGCTGGCCACCTTGCGGCCCCGGCCGTTCACGGTGGGGTTGGGCTATGACTTCGCCTTCCTGCCCATGCTGCGGCCCGAGCCGCACGACGTGCCGCTGGACGCCGTGCTGTGCGACACCGGCGTGGCCTGGCCGGTGAACTGAGTGGTCTCAGGGGTGCTCGGCCGTGGCGTGCGCCTCGGTGATGCGGCGCTCGTGGCGGACCAGGTAGATGCCGCTGCCCACCACGATGGCCGCGCCCAGCCAGGTGTGCGCGCCCGGTAGCGTCTGCCAGATCAGCCAGTCCAGTCCCAGCCCCCAGGCGAGCGCGCTGTACTCGAAGGGCGCCACGATGGAGGCCTGGCCGTGGCGGAAGGCCTCGGTGATGGCGAGCTGGCCGCAAAACCCCGTGATGGCCAGCGCCAGCAGCAGCGGCAGGTCGGCGCGCGCGATCGGCAGCCAGTTCGGCAGCGCGAGCAGGCCCGCGCCCACCGCCATGGACAGCATCATGGTGAGGATCAGCGATTCGCTGCTGTCGCTGCGGCTGGCCAGGCGGCCCGCCACCGCGGCCACGGCGTAGCACAGCGCCGCGCCCAGGATGGCCAGCCCACCCGCGGTGGCCAGGCCAGCCTGCAGTTCGCTGCCGCTGGGCCGCAGGGCGATGAGCACGCCACCGAAGCCCACCGCGATGGCCCACCAGTGCGCGGGCGGCACGCGCTCCTTGAGGACCGGCACCGATAGCGCGGTGATCAGCAGCGGGGCGATGAAGAACAGGGTGTACGCGGCCGACAGTGGCAGCGTGCGCACGCCCAGCGTGAACAGCGTGAGCATGACGATGCCCAGCACGCCGCGCAGCGCGTGCAGCGGCCAGCGCGCGCGCAGCACCGTGTGCCAGGTGCCGCGCCAGGCGATATAGGCCAGCACCAGCGGCAGCGCGGTCAGGCCGCGCAGCGCGGCGATCTGCAGCGCCGGGTAGCGCGCCGACAGGGTCTTGAGCACCGCGTCCATGAGCGCGAAGAAGCCCACGGCGATGAGCATGGCGACGATGCTGCGGAGGTTGCCGTTACTGGGTGGGGACATGTGTTGGCGCGAAGAAGCGTTGAGTCCGAGGGGGCGCGGAACCGGTTTTGCCGGGCCGCAGGCGGCGCGGGGGTTAGTCAATCTGATCGACGGTGTCGGGGTCCGGTACGTCGCCGATGGCGTTGCGCGTGGCGGCGGCCTGGCCCAGCAGCCAGTCGGCGAAGGCCTTCACCTCGGGTCGTTGCTCGCTGCGCGGCGCCAGCACCAGCCAGTACACCAGCGGTGAGTCGATGCGCGTGTGCGGCAGCGGCTCCACCAGTGCGCCGCTGGCCAGGCTTTCGGCCACCAGCGGCAGGCGCGCCAAGGCCACGCCCTGGCCGATGATGGCCGCCTGCACGATCTGCTGCGCGTAGTTGAAGTACAGCCAGCGCTGCGGGTTCAGGCGCGGCTTGCTGCTGGCCCCCTTGCGCCCGCGCGGCGCGGGCTCGGGGCCGGCGAAGTGGTCCAGCCAGCGCTGCCAGGTGAGCCATTCCAGGTGGCGCGTGCGGTGCGCGTCGCCAGCCTCGATGAGCGAACAGCCGGCCAGGTCCTCGATGCGCTGGATGGGGTGGCTCTGCAGCAGCCAGGGGCTGGCCACGGGCGTGAGTTTTTCGCCGAACAGGCGCACCGCGCCCGGCGGCACGGCCTGCGGCACGGCGTAGCGCAGCGCCATGTCGACGTCCGCGGTGGCCAGGTCCACTGCGGCATCGGTGGCGTCGATGCGGATGTCGATGTCGGGGTGGTCGCGCTGGAAGGCCTCCAGGCGCGGGATCAGCCACATCGAGGCGAATGAGGCCCAGGTGGTGATGGCCACGCTCTTGCGACCGGCGTTCTGGCGGATGTGGCGCACCGTGTGGTCCACGCGCTCCAGCGCGCTGGAGGCGGCGCGCAGCAGCATGCCGCCCGCGCTGGTGAGTTCCACCGCGCGCGTGTGGCGCAGGAACAGCGAGGTGCCCACCTCGTCCTCCAGCGACTGGATCTGCCGGCTCACCGCGCTTTGCGTGAGCGACAGCTCCTCCGCCGCGGCGCGGAAGTTCAGGTGCCGCGCGACCGCCTCGAAGGCGCGCAGGTGCCCCATGCCGATGGGGCGGGTTCGGGGGTGGCGGGGCGTCAGGCTCATGACCGATTGATGCGGTGGACGAATCAATAGCTTAGCCGGCTTTCATTGGACGTGTTGCGCTCCAGGCCCGAGGATCACATCCGCGCCAATACCCCCTGGCGCATGGAGAAACCCCATGGAAACCCGTTCCGAATCGGCATCAACCTCGCAGCGTCCCGGCTTCGCTGTGGGCGCCCACCGGGCCATCAGCCTGCGCCCCGCCGAAGACAGCCGCCTGCTCATCACCGCCGGGCGCGCCTGGGTCACGCTGAACCTGCCGCACCAGCCCGACGGCTTCGGTGACCACCGCGTCTGCGCCGGCGAATCGCTGCTCGTGCCGGCCGGCGCCCACCTGGTGATGGAGCCCTGGACCCGCGGCGACGCCCTGCGCTTCGACTGGAGCGTGCTGCCGCAGGCCGAGGCCCGCCCGCAGCGCTTCTCGCGCGACGTGGTCAAGCCCTCGCGCGAACTCGCGCTCGCGCTGGGCCAGGCCGCGCTGGCCTTCGGCCGGCTGCTGCGCGGCGTGCTGGGCTACACCGAGTTCCTCGTCGCCGGCCGCGGCCGCGTGCTCTCGCGTTTCGAGTCAAACCCGCCTTGATCGCGCGGCGGCCTTCTTGCGCGGCGCGCGCGCGGCCACCGCGGCCTGCAGCGCCAGTCGCGCCCAGGGCTGCATGAGGGCGGGCGATTCCATCGCCTCCTCGGGCGCCGTGAAGTAGTTCAGCCGCATGGGCTTGCCTTTGGCCTCGTAGACGAAGGGCTGGCAGCCCGCCGCCAGCCAGCGCGGCTCGGTCTCGGCATTGCCTTTCAGGTACAGCGTGTTCCAGGCCACCAGGCCCACGTTCATGCCGTCCACCGACACACCCCAGCCCCCGAACATGCGCCGGGCCACCACGGGGCCCAGCGGCGACAGCAGTTCGCAGACGTGTTCGACGAAGGGATCGGAGGCGGCGGGCATGGGCGGATGAAAAGGCGGAAGGCAGAATCCTGACATGGCTCGCCCCAAGTCCGCTACCCATGACCTCAAACGCGACGAAATCCTCGACGTCGCCGCCCAGTGCTTCGCGCGCCAGAGCTTTCCGGCCGCCAGCATGAACGACATCGCCAAGGCCTGCGGCACCAGCAAGGCGCGGCTGTACCACTACTACGAGAGCAAAGAAGCGATCCTGTTCGACCTGCTGGACCGCTACACCCAGCGCCTGCTGGCCCTCATCGGCGAGGCCGAGGGCCGGGCCCAGCGCAAGAATCTGTCCGAGCGCGACGCGCTGAGCGAGCTGGTGCGCGCCTTCCTGGCCGAGTACGAAACCAGCGCCACGCGCCACGCGGCCCTGGTGTCCGACACCAAGTTCCTCGGTCCGGCGCAGCGCGAACTGGTGGTGAACCGCCAGCGCGACGTGGTGGCGGCCTTCACGCGCTTCATCCGCCGCGCCTACCCCGAGCGCGTGACCCCCACCAACCAGACCGCCCTGACCATGATGCTGTTCGGCATGATCAACTGGACCTTCATCTGGCTGCGCCCAGGTGGCCCGATGAGCTACGCCGGCTTCGCCGAAGAGGTCGTGTCGGTGCTGGAAAACGGCCTGGCCGGGCGCCGGCCCGACTGAATCCGAGGGGATTTTGGGCGTTTACTTATATGAAATGAATTTCGTTTAGTTAAAATCGCAGCTTCCCCCACCGGAGACAGACCCCATGAGCAAAGCCTTCGCTTCCCAAGCCGACCTGCAGGACAAGAAGATCACCTTCGAGCAGCTCAGCCCGCACTGCTGGGCCTACACCGCCGAAGGCGACCCGAACTCGGGCGTGATCATTGGCGAGAAGTTCATCATGGTCAGCGACGCCACGGCCACGCCCGCCATGGCGCAGGACCTGATCCAGCGCATCCGCCAGGTCAGCGACAAGCCCATCAAGTACGTGCTGCTGACCCACTACCACGCGGTGCGCGTGCTGGGCGCCAGCGCCTACCTGGCCGAAGGCGCCACCGAAATCATCGCCAGCCGCGGCACCTACGAACTCATCGTCGAGCGTGGCGCCGAGGACATGCAGAGCGAGATGGAGCGCTTCCCGCGCCTGTTCCGCGGCGCCGACAGCGTGCCCGGTCTGACCTGGCCCACCATGGTCATCGGCGATGGCCAACCCGGCCGCCAGGGCTCGCTCACCGTGGACCTGGGCGGCGTGAAGGTCGAGATCTGGCACCCCGGCCAGGGCCATACGCGCGGCGACACCATCGCCTGGGTGGAAGACGAAAAGGTGCTGTTCAGCGGCGACCTGGTCGAGTACGAGGCCGGCGTGTACACCGGTGACGCCCAGCTTGAGGAATGGCCCGCCACGCTCGAGGCCCTGCGCGCGCTCAAGGCCGAGGCCATCGTGCCGGGCCGGGGCGAAGCCATGAAGGGCAATGCCGACGTGAACAAGGCGCTGGACTACACCAAGCGCTGGGTCACCACCCTGTTCCAGGCCGGCAAGGAAGCCGCGGCCGCGGGCATGGACCTCAAGGCCGCCATGGCCCACACCCGCAAGAGCATGGACCCGGTGTTCGGCCACGTCTTCATCTACGAACACTGCCTGCCCTTCGACGTCAGCCGAGCCTTCGACGAAGCCCAGGGCATCAAGAACCCGCGCATCTGGACGGCCGAGCGTGACAAGGAGATGTGGGCGGCCTTGCAGGCCTGAACGCGCAGCGGGCGGGCCTACAAGCCCCCCGCGGCCTTGCAGGCCTGAACGCGCAGCGGGCGGGCCTACAAGCCCCCGCGGCCTTGCAGGCCTGAACGCGCAGCGGGCGGGCCTACAAGCCCCCGCGGCCTTGCAGGCCTGAACGCGCAGCGGGCGGGCCTGCAAGCGAACCGAGCCGCCCGTCCTCGGGCCGCGCCCTTCGAGAAGCCGCCTTCGGGCGGCTTTTTGCTGTCCGCCGCTACGATGCGCGCTCCATGCCCTCCAACGATCCCCTGCTGAACGCCGCCACCGACTGGGCCGTCATCGCCATTTTTGGCGTGGTCTACCTGGGCATGTTCCTCGGCGGCCTGCCGCGCCTGCGGCTCGACCGCTCGGGCGTGGCCTTGCTCGGCGCCATCGCCGTGATCGCGGTCTCGGGCATGGGCGTGGCCGAGGCGGCCCAGGCCATCGACCTGCCCACCATCCTGCTGCTGTTCGCCTTCATGGTGATCTCGGCGCAAATGCGCCTGGGCGGCTTCTACGCCGCCCTCACGCAGCGCGTGGGCGCGCTGCCGCTGTCGGACAACGCCCTGCTGGCCGCCCTGATCGCCGTGGCGGCCACGCTGTCGGCCGTGTTCTCCAACGACGTGGTCTGCCTGGCCATGACGCCCATCGTGGCGCGCCTGTGCCTGCGGCGCGGCGCCAACCCGTTGCCCTTCCTCATCGGCCTGGCCTGCGCGGCCAACATCGGCTCGGCCGCCACGCTCATCGGCAACCCGCAGAACATGCTGATCGGCTCGGTGCTGCGGCTCGACTTCGCGGGCTACGCGCGCGCGGCCGTTGTGCCGGTGCTCATCAGCCTGGTGCTGTTGTGGGGCTGGCTGGTGTGTGTGCCGCACGTGCGCGTCGAGCCCCTGCCGGCCACCGACCGGCGCGCCAGCGACCCGCCGCTGGACATGTGGCAAACCACCAAGGGCCTGGTGGTGGCCGGCGCGCTGATGGGCCTGTTCCTGTTCCGCGACGGCCCGCACGAGGTGATGGCCCTGGTGGGCGCGGCCCTCCTGCTGCTCAGCCGCCGGCTGGCCTCGGCCGACTTCCTGAGGCAGGTGGACTGGCCGCTGTTGATCCTGTTCATGGGCCTGTTCGTGGTGAACCACGCCTTCGAGCGCACGGGCCTGTCCGCCGGGGCCGTGGCCTGGCTGGCCGGGCAGGGCGTGCGCCTCACCGATCCCGGCCCGCTGATGGTGGTGGGCGTGGTCCTGTCCAACCTGGTGTCCAACGTGCCGGCGGTGATGCTGCTGTTGCCGCACCTGTCGGGCGAGCCGGGCGCGGGGGTGTTGCTGGCGCTGGTGACCACCTTCGCAGGCAACCTGCTGCTGGTGGGCTCCATCGCCAACCTCATCGTGGCCGACCTCGCGCGCGCCCAGGGCATCGTCATCGACTGGCGGCGCCACGCCGTGGTGGGCGCGCCGGTGACGCTGCTGTCGCTGGGGGTGATCTGGATCTGGCTGCGCTGGGGGGCTTGAGCCCGGCGGCCACGCGGCTCAGCGCTGGGCGCTGAGCACTTCCATGTCGCGTTCGTACGACTGCAGCTCGCGCACGGCCTTGCGCCGCTGCTCGGGCGTGGTGCTGTTGTGCAGCGCGGCGACTTGCGCGCAGCCGTGGCGCACGCCAGCGTCGCTGTGCGCCTGGTAGCCCGGCGTGGGCGAGTCTTGCAGGCGTTGCAGGTAGGCCCGCAGAGCGGGCTGTGCCTGGGCGGGGTCGGCCCGGACCCGGCGAAGCGTCTGCAGCAGATCGGCCTGGCGGCGCTGGCGCTCGGCCTGGGCGCGTTCGGGGTCCCAGGGCGATTCGGCGAGCCAGCGGCGCAGCAGCTCACGCTGGGCCGCGCTGAGCGGGCCGTAGAACGTTTCGCTGCGCGAGACCGCCTGCTCCAGCCGGCGCTGCAGGCGCTGCTCGGGCGAGCCGCGCAGGAAGTCGCGCGCGAACTCCTCGTCCCCGCGCGCCTGGCGGCGCTGCAACTGCTGCAGCTGCGCGGCGCTCAATTGGGGGGCCAGGCGCGCGAAGGGGGGGATCAGCCGCTCGCCCGTGCTGACGAGGCGGGCGCGCACGGTTTCGAACTGTGCGCACACCTCTTGCGCGGTGAGCTCGCGCGCGGCCATGGCCTGCCACTGGCGCAGCAGGCCCGCCACGGCGGGCAGCTCCTCGCGCCGGTGCCAGGCGAAGAAGGCGTCGATGTCGCCGCGCACCTGCTCGGCCTGCGCGTCGTCGAAATCGAAATGGCTGTCCAGCCACCAGTAGCCGAAGTGGGGCGCCTGGTTGTAGGCGAAGCGCGCGGCGGTGCAGGCGGCCAGCAGCGCGACCAGGGCCAGCACCAGCAGGGCGCGGGCGATAATCCGCCGCGTTCCGGCGCTGCCCTCCTGGCCGCGTCCGGCGGACGCGAAAGAGGTCTTCATGTCGTTACCGGTGGATGTGGTGGTGATGGCCGCGGGCAAGGGCACCCGCATGAAAAGCCAACGGCCCAAAGTGTTGCACCGACTGGGCGGCCGCGCGCTGGCCCAGCATGTGATCGACTGCGCCGCGGGGTTGTCGGCGCGCTCGGTGGTGGTGATCACCGGCCATGGCGCCGAGCGGGTGGAGGCCGGCCTGGCGGCGCCCGCCGCCACGGCCCTGCGCTTCGTGCGCCAGGAGCCGCAACTGGGCACCGGGCATGCGGTGCAGCAGGCGGTGCCCGTGCTGGCCGACGACGGCGTGGTGCTGGTGCTCAATGGCGACGTTCCCCTGATCGAGCCGGACACGCTGCGCGCGCTGATCGCGGCTTGCGCCGGGCAGCACCTGGCGCTGCTCAGCGTGGACACCGGCGAAGACGCCAGCGGCTACGGCCGCATCGTGCGCGCCCCGGATGCCGGGCGCTCGGTGCGGGCCATCGTGGAGCACAAGGACGCGAACGCCGAGCAGCGCCGCCTGACCGAGTGGTACAGCGGCGTGATGGCCGCCCCCGCGGCCCTGCTCAAGCCCTTGCTGGCCCGGCTGACGAACGACAACAGCCAGGGCGAGTACTACCTCACCGACGTGGTGAAGCTCGCCGTGGCCGAGGGCCGCGAGGTGCGCGCCATCGTCACCGACGACGCCGTCCAGGTGGCCGGCGTGAACAGCCCGCAGCAACTGGCCGAGCTGGAGCGCGCCTACCAGCGGCGCCTGGCGAACCGCTTCATGGCCGATGGCGTTCGCCTGGCCGACCCGGCGCGCTTCGACGTGCGCGGCGAACTGGTCTGCGGGCAGGACGTGGAGATCGACGTCAACACCGTGTTCGAGGGCCGCGTCGAACTCGGGGACGGCGTGCGCATCGGCGCGAACTGCGTGATCGCCAACGCGCGCATCGGGGCCGGCGCGGTGATCCATCCCTTCACCCACATCGACGGCGAAGCGGCCGGCGTGCGCGTGGGCCCGGGCGCGCTGGTGGGGCCCTTCGCGCGCCTGCGCCCCGGGGCGGACCTGGGCGCCGAGGTGCACATCGGCAACTTCGTCGAGGTGAAGAACAGCACCCTGGCCGCGGGCGCCAAGGCCAACCACCTGGCCTACCTGGGCGACGCCACCGTGGGCGAACGCGTCAACTACGGCGCGGGCAGCATCACCGCCAACTACGACGGCGCCAACAAGCACCGCACCGTGATCGAGGCCGACGTGCACGTGGGCAGCAACTGCGTGCTGGTGGCGCCGGTCACCATCGGCGCGGGCGGCACGGTGGGCGCGGGCTCGACCATCACCAAGAGCACCGAGCCCGGGGCGCTGGCCGTGGCGCGCGGCCGCCAGTCCAGCATCGCGGGCTGGGCGCGGCCGAAGAAGGCCCCGAAGGCCTCTTGACTCAGCGCCCGCCGCGCACGTCGAACGAACTGCCGTCGTAGCGGCTGTCGCCGCCGCCAGCGCCGCCGCGGCGGCGCTGCTCGCGCGGCTTGAGTTCGTCTTCCAGGTCCATCAGGCCGCTCAGGCCCAGCACCTCGGAGTCGCGGTAACCCGAGCGGCCATAGCGGTCGTCGAAGCCGGACATCTGCGTTTCCAGCTGCTGCATCACGCTGTCGCGCTCATCGGCCGGCTTGGGCGCGGGCGCCTTGGGCTTGGGCAGTTCCACCAGGTTGAGCTGCTCGCGGAACTCGGCCGGCGAGGGCATGCGGTGGATGCCGTTCTTGAGGAAGACGAAGCGCACGCCAGCGGTCTTGAGGATGCGGTTCTTCACCTTCGTGCGCTGGCTCTTGGCCTCGGCGTTGCTCAGGTGGTACTGCTCGATGTCGAAGGCGAAGGTGGGGCGGCCGTCGGTGGCGCACACCACGAAGTCCACGCGGTGCTCGCGCAGGCGCTCCTTCGCGGCCTTCTTGCTCGCGGCGCGGCGCACCGACAGCATCTGTCCGAGGTTGATGTTGGGCAGCACCACCTGGCCGGGGAAGGTGTCCTGCAGGTAGTCGAGCATGGCCACCTGCTCGGCCGACAGGATGCGCTCCGGCCCATAGCGGTCGTCGCGGCCGTCGTCCTGGGCCCGCATGAAGCGCAGGTAGAGCCAGACGCACAGCGCCAGCACCACCGCCGCGATCACCGAACCCGTCACCATCATGTCCATGAAACCTCCTGGAGAGATGCCGCTTTTTTGAGCAAGCTTGAGATTGTATGAGGTTGTAACAGCCGATCGGGGCCGTCAATCCCGTCTCTCCCCACGACTGAGGAAGTGTGCGTTTTGCAATGCCCCCAAGGCGCTGTTTAAGCCGTTCGGTCAGAGGGGGCGGCTGAGCGGCAGGCTGGGTTTGAACTTGGCGCAACGCGTGCTGAAGAAGCCTTTGACATTTCGCACGTTCGCGTCGCCCGTGAACAGGCGTTGCGTGAGGGACAGGTAGTCGGGCATGTCGGCGCAGCGCACGATCAGCACGAAGTCGGGTCCGGGGCTCACGCGGTAGCACTGCTGCACGCGCGGCTCGGCCATGGCACGGGCCTCGAAGGCGTCCAGCGCCTCGGCGCTCTGGCGCTCCAGGCTCAGCTCCACCACCACGGTGAGGCCGTGGCCCAGCAGCGGGGCGAGGCGGTCGGCGTCGAGCAGGGCCACTTCGCGCGCGATCAGCCCACGCTCGCGCAGGCGCTTGACGCGGCGCAGGCAGGTGGGCGGGCTGAGGTGGGCGCGCTCGGCCAGGGCCTGGTTGCTCAGGGAGGCGTCCTCCTGCAGCAGCTCCAGCAGCCGCAGGTCGATGGCGTCTATATCCAAAGATTCCATTATTCAATTGTCGATGGAATAAATCGTCCTTCAATGACAAGGAGGATAAAAATGGTCATTTTTGTGTGAATTTTGACCATTCATTTCACACAAGGCTCACTAGCATTCGCCCACTTTCTTGTTCAGGAGCGATCACATGTGCGGCATCGTGGCGGGGGTTTCGGGGCGCGACATCGTGCCGGTGCTGGTTCAGGGCCTGCAGCGGCTGGAATACCGGGGTTATGACTCCTGCGGCGTGGCCGTGCACAACGACGGCCTCAGGCGCGCGCGCAGCACGGCACGCGTGGCCGAACTTGCCCAGCAGGTGCAGAGCGAGCGCATCGCCAGCGGCACCGGCATCGCCCACACGCGCTGGGCCACGCACGGCGCGCCGGCGGTGCACAACGCGCACCCGCACTTCAGCCATGGCCCGGGCGCTCCCAGTGGCACGAACGGCGGCGCGGCCGGGCGCGTGGCGCTGGTGCACAACGGCATCATCGAAAACCACGACGAGCTGCGCGCCGCGCTGCAGGCCAAGGGCTACGTGTTCGAGAGCCAGACCGACACCGAGGTCATCGCCCACCTGATCGACTCGCTCTACGACGGCGACGTGTTCGCCGCGCTGGCCGCGGCCGTGGCGCAGCTGCACGGCGCCTACGCGCTGGCCGTGTTCCACAAGGACGAGCCGCACCGCGTGGTGGGCGCGCGCGCGGGCTCTCCGCTGGTGCTGGGCGTGGGCGCGAGCGGCGGCGAACACTTCCTGGCCAGCGACGCCATGGCGCTCGCCGGCGTGACGGACCAGAT
Source organism: Hydrogenophaga sp. YM1 (assembly GCF_016903055.1). Lineage (NCBI taxonomy): Bacteria > Pseudomonadati > Pseudomonadota > Betaproteobacteria > Burkholderiales > Comamonadaceae > Hydrogenophaga > Hydrogenophaga sp. YM1. Next base: position 685,493 of record NZ_CP070223.1, read on the forward strand.
CGTTTACCTGGAAGAGGGCGACCTGGTGGACCTGCAGATGGGCCGCTACTGGGTCACCGACGCCGGGGGCCGCTCGCTCGACGCCACGCAGCGCCCCGTGCGCACCGTGCAGGCGCACAGCGGCGCGGCCGAGTTGGGCCCCTACCGCCACTACATGCAGAAGGAAATCTTCGAGCAACCGCGCGCCATCGCCGACACGCTGGAAGGCGTGGCCGGCGTCACGCCCGAGCTGTTCGGCGACGGCGCGCACCGCGTCTTCAAGAACGTGGACCGCGTGCTGATCCTGGCCTGCGGCACCAGCTACTACAGCGGCTGCACCGCCAAGTACTGGCTGGAGTCGATCGCCAAGATCCCCACGCAGGTGGAGGTGGCCAGCGAGTACCGCTACCGCACCAGCGTGCCCGATGCGCGCACCCTGGTCGTCACCATCAGCCAGAGCGGCGAGACCGCCGACACCCTGGCCGCGCTGCGCCACGCGCAAAGCCTGGGCATGCAGGAGACGCTGACCATCTGCAACGTGTCCACCAGTGCCATGGTGCGCGAGTGCAAGCTGGCCTACATCACGCGCGCGGGCGTCGAGATCGGCGTGGCCTCGACCAAGGCCTTCACCACCCAGCTCGCGGGCCTGTTCCTGCTGACGCTGGCCCTGGCGCAGGTACGTGGCCACCTGAACGAGGCGGACGAGGCCGAGCACCTGAAGCGCATGCGCCACCTGCCGGTGGCCCTGCAGGCCGTGCTGGCGCTGGAGCCGCAGGTCATCAGCTGGGCCGAGGACTTCGCGCGCATGGACAACGCGCTGTTCCTGGGCCGCGGCCTGCACTACCCCATCGCGCTGGAGGGGGCACTCAAGCTGAAGGAGATCAGCTACATCCACGCCGAGGCCTACCCGGCCGGCGAACTCAAGCACGGCCCGCTGGCCCTGGTGACCGCGGCCATGCCGGTGGTGACCGTGGCGCCCAACGACACCTTGCTGGAGAAGCTCAAGAGCAACATGCAGGAGGTGCGCGCGCGTGGCGGCGTGCTCTACGTGCTGGCCGACGCCGACACGCGCATCGCCAGCAGCGAAGGTATTCACGTCATCCGCATGCCCGAGCACTATGGCGCGCTCTCGCCCATCCTGCACGTGGTGCCGCTGCAGCTGCTGGCGTACCACACGGCGCTGGCCAAGGGCACGGACGTCGACAAGCCGAGGAACCTGGCGAAGAGCGTGACGGTGGAGTGAGGCGCTGCGGATCGCGCATCGCCTGGTGCGATCCGGCGGTGGCCCTTGGCGAATCCGCCGAGCGGATGGGGCGCTATTTCGATGCCACGGCGGGCAGTTCGTACGTGGGTTGAGGTGCGTTTCCCTGCTTCAAGGCCGCCGCCAAGGCACGGATCGAGGCCAACTCGGCATCCGACACCACGATGTCGCCCACCTGCATCTTCTGCGCTTGAGCGCGAGCGAACATCTCGATGCCCGGTGAGGGGTCTTCGCCCAGTGCGTGCAGCTCCCGCGTGGCGAATTCGGCGGCTGTCGGGTAGACACCGTCCAGGCCGAAGTAGAGGATCGACTTCGAGACGTACCGTCCGGACAGCCAACTGCCTCCCGGGATGATCGCCAGCGCCACATGCCCCGCCAAGCCAGGCACCGCCGCGATTCGCGCCTTGGTTCTGCGCGACTCGGCTTCAGGCGACGACGTGATGTACAGGCCATAGGCCGCCAGCCAGCGCAGATCGGCCGCCGTTTGGGCCTGCTTGAGCAGGTTCGTCGGGAGCTTGATGCCCGGCGACAGGTCGAACCCCAGCTGGTGCGGGTAGGGGTCGAAATAGGTGCTGTACACACCCGCTTCGCAAACCGGCTGTCCAAGCAGTTCCACCGACTGGCCATCGTCGAGCTTCACCTTGAAGGGCTGGTCTGGCTGGAGGTCATGGCGGGCTTTTCGAAGGGCCACCATCGCCGAGTAGGGTTCGTCGGGCTCAATGTCCCGGCCGTTGATGGCCACCACGACGTCGCCGACCTTGAGCTTCGGCTCAGCCGTCGGGTCCACCCACACGACACGGGCCTTGTGGTCCACGCCGAGCTGGGCATAGGCCGCGCGCAGCTCGTCGCTCAGCTGCTTGGGGTCGACGTGGCCCGTCGTCATCAGAATGAAGGGCTCGTGCGGTTGAACCGTGCTGCAGTAGCGCTGCGTTGCCATGCGCTGGGCCTGTTCGTAGACGGCGCGCAGCAGCCCGATCTCGTTGTGCAGTTGAACCCGCGCCTGTTCTTGGGCGCCGGTGGAGATCGGCATGTCTTTGGCGATGCGCTGTGAGGCGCAGCCTGTCAGTGCGAGAAGCGAAGTCGCCAAAATGAGTGTGCGCAGTGTCATTTCAGGTGGTTCGGCGCTGTCGCATGGCGGCGTCGACAGCCGGTTGTCCCGCGGTGGCGAAAGCCCGCCGTGTCGCGGGCCGTGAATCCTTGAATTTGGACCAACTATCGGCGAAGGGGCCGAAAGCTTGAGGCCTTGCCGAGCGCCCCCGGTTCAAGGCGGCGGGTCTGGCCTCACCGCGTCGCGCCCGCCCCTGCTTCCCGCCGGGGTGTTCGACGCTCGATGGCGTCTGTCAATGCTTGTGGCCATGGTGCAGGTCGGGCACGTGGGGGTGCGTGTGCACCAGTGCCGCATGGGCATGGCGATGGCTGTGGGCACCCTGTGGCATGGGCTCATGGCGGTGGTCGTGATGGCCGTCGTCGTGCGTGTGGGCGTGTTCGTGTTCGATGGGCTCGTGCGCGTGTTCGTGCTCGTGCGACTCGAGCAGATGGAGCACGACGCCCGCGAGCATGAGGGTGCCGCCCAGCACCAGCAGCAGCGATCCACCGCGTTCCCCGAGACCCCATGCACCCAGCGCGCCAATGAAGGGCGCAAAGGCGAACACGGATCCGGTGCGCGCGGCGCCAAAGCTGCGCTGGGCCAGCAGGTAGAAGCGAAGGCTCAGGCCATAGCCGCTGGCGCCGATGCCCACCAGCCCGCAGGCCACCCAACCGCCGGGCAGGGGTTCGCCGAATGCCCAGGCCAGCGTGAACGTGGCCACCGCGCCCAGACAGGATTTGCTCAGCACGACTTGCCCGGGGTCGCGGTCGGCGAGCCCTCGCGACAAGCTGTTGTCCAAGCCCCAGGCGGCCGTGGCCACCATCACCGCGACCAGGCCGAACAGTTGCGCGCGGCCCTGAACGCCTTGTTCGAGGGCGAGAACCATGCCGCCGGCCAGCAGCGACGCCATGGCCAGGACGACTCGCTTGTCGATGGTCTCTCCGTACAGGCGCCATGCCAGAAAGGCGGTGAAGAAGGCTTCGAGGGACAGCGTCAACGAGGCCGAGGTGCCGCTGGTGCGCTGCAGGCCCCAGGCCAGGGCAACCGGTCCGATGACGGCGCCCGACAGCGCCATGCCCAACAAACGGCCGGCGTCGCCGAGCCTCAGGGGCGCTTCACGCTCCCGGGGGTGTCGGATGAACAGCGACACCAGGCTGGCGCCGCCGTAGAGAAGGCCGGCCGTGGTGAATGGACCGAGGCCCTGGCCCCAGCGCTGCACGAAGGGCGTGCTCAAGCCAAAGAGGGTGGCCGCCAGCAGCGCCAGCAGGCCGCCTTTGAGCACGGCGGAAAGCGGTCCGTGTGTCATGTCATGGCGACCGGTGAAAGCCGCGGCAATGAGGTGGCCCGGAGGCGAGAGGGCGGTACGCGGATTCTGCTTCCTTCTGTCGGCGATGACCGGAACGCGCGAACCCGTCGCCCGCGCCGGCCTTGGCGCGCGGCGCGCCTGCCCGCGGTCCGCCAGTCGGTGAGCGGCTCAAGATCGGCAACACGCCGTCGATACGCGAAGCACGCCCCGTTGTGTCTGGTCGAGGGGCGAGACCTACCCTTCCGCATGACATCGGTACCCCCCGCATGAAACTCAATGACCTCAAGGTCGGCAGCCGCCTGGCCTTTGCCTTTGGACTGGTTCTGCTCATCACGGCCCTCATGTCCGGCATCGGTGTGTGGCGCCTGCAGGAGCTGGCCGACACCACGCAGCGGCTCGCCACCACCGACAACGAGAAGCTCCAGCTGGCTGTGCGCTGGCGCCAGACCATCGACCTGAACTGGGTCCGCACGCGCGCCGCTGTGCTGGACTCGGACACCAGCCGCATCAGCGATTGGCAGGCCCGCATGGACAAGACCTCCGAGATCACCCTGGCCTCGCGCAAGCGGCTGGTGGAACTGGTGCAGGAGGACGAAGGCAAGCGCCTGATCGCGGCCATCGACGCCGCGCGCGAGGCCTACCGCACGCCGCGCGCGAACCTGCTCAAGCAGCGCCTGGTCGGCGAGGACGTGAGCGCCGCGCTGGAGCGCGACCTGCGCCCGCTGGCCGAGGCCTACCTGGGCTCCATCGCCAAGCTCGAGGAGTACCAGCAGTCCCTCTACGACCAGGCCCTGGCCCAGGCCCACGCCAACGCGGCCCAGGGCCGCTGGATCCTGATCGTCGGCGGCGTGTTCGCCGTGCTGCTGGGCGCGGCCGCCGCCTTCGTGCTGAGCCGCTCCATCACCGTGCCGCTGCGCCAGGCCGCCGACGGCGCGCGCCGCATCGCCGAGGGCGACCTCACCAGCCGCATCCACAGCGAAGGCCGCGACGAAGCGGCGCAACTGCTGCAGGCCCTCAAGGGCATGCAGGACAACCTGTCGCGCGTGGTCGCCAACGTGCGCGGCAACGCCGAAGGCGTGGCCTCGGCCAGCACGCAGATCGCGCAGGGCAACAGCGACCTCTCGGCCCGTACCGAGCAGCAGGCCTCGGCACTGGAAGAGACAGCCGCATCGATGGAGCAGCTCAGCTCCACCGTGCGCCTGAACGCCGACAACGCGCAGCAGGCCAACCAGCTGGCGCGCAGCGCCTCCACGGTGGCCGAGCAGGGGGGCGAGGTGGTGGCCCAGGTGGTCGACACCATGAAGGGCATCAACGACAGCTCGCGCCGCATCGCCGACATCATCAGCGTGATCGACGGCATCGCCTTCCAGACCAACATCCTGGCGCTCAACGCGGCGGTGGAGGCCGCGCGCGCCGGCGAGCAGGGCCGCGGCTTCGCGGTGGTGGCGGGCGAGGTGCGCAACCTGGCCCAGCGCAGTGCCGAAGCGGCCAAGGAGATCAAGGGCCTGATCACCGCCAGCGTGGAGCGTGTCGAACAGGGCTCGGCCCTGGTGGACCGCGCCGGCGCGACCATGACCGAGGTGGTGGCCAGCATCCGCCGCGTGACCGACATCGTGGGCGAGATCAGTGCCGCCAGCAGCGAGCAAAGTTCGGGCGTGGCCCAGGTGGGCGAGGCCGTGACGCAGATGGACCAGGCCACGCAGCAGAACGCGGCGCTGGTGGAGGAAAGCGCGGCCGCGGCCGCCAGCCTCAAAACCCAGGCCGCCCAGATGGTGGAGTCGGTGGCGGTGTTCCGGCTGAACCCGGGCTGAACCGCGGCGGGTGGCGTTCGCAATAGTTGCTCAATCGGCAACTATTCATTTCCATCTGGCTTGTTTATTCCTTTGAAGGCAGTCTTTACAGTTCATCCCATGCCGAACAGAAAGCGGCATCGAGATTCAAACCACTGTCTATCCGCTGTCTTCTTAAAGGAATTGTCATGAAAACCGCCAAAAACGTCGCCCTTTCGCTTGCTCTGGCCCTCGGTGCCGGTGCCGCCTTCGCTGAAGGCCCCATCGAAGGCAACGAAGTCTTCCACTTCCAATCCACCCTGAGCCGCGCCGAAGTGCAGGCCCAGGCCGTGCAAGCCAACCAGGCCGGCCTGGTGGCCCGCGGCGAGATTGTCCCGGTCGACCAGGCCGTGGCCAGCCGTGGCCTGAGCCGCGACGAGGTCCGCGCCGAAGCGATCCAGGCCCAGCGCACGGGCCGCACCGCCCGCGGCGAGATCGTGTCGGTGGAAGCGGGCGCCTGAGTCCCGCGGCGCGCGCGCCGCGCCCTCGCCCGACGCACACAGCGGCGGCCCTTCGGGGCCGCCGCTTTTGCTTGGGCGGTTTACCCCCCGGGCGCCCTGGCCGGCGATGGGGGTGCGGCGGGTGGCGGTGTGAGCGCTGCCGCACGCGCCACCGCCGCGGCCGCGTCGGTGGCCAGGCGGTCCAGCAGCGCGGCGTAGGCCTGCGCCTGGGCCTGCGGCGTGTCCGCGCCGGCCGCCAGTTCGTAGTCGAGCCGCTGGCTGTTCGCCGTGCGTGGCCCGGCGCCCATGGACGCCACCATGAGGCGCGCGCTCGCCTTCAACTGCCGCTGCGCGCGCGAATAGTCCATGCGGTCGATCACCACGCGCAGCCCCGCCACCGGCGACCACTCCGAACACTGGGCCTCGCAGATGCGCCAGCCCGGTAGCCGGGCGCGCAGCCCCGAGGTGAACTCGCGCGCCAGGCCCACCTCGATGCGCTCGGCCCAGAAGGTGTCGGGCCATTCGGCCAGGGTGGCGCCGTCGGTGCGGTAGCGCACGCGCCGCGAGACGAGGTACTCCGGAATCTCCAGGCGCGCGACCGCGAGCGTGGCGTTCTCCACCGGCGGCGCGGCCGATGGCGCGGTGGCGATGGTCGGGGTGCCCGGCAGGGTCAGCAGCGTGGGCGCCCGCTCGGGCGCCGAGGCGCAGCCGGTGAGGACGGCCGCGGCGGCGGCGGCGAGCGCGAGGGCCGCGGCGCGGCGGGGGAAGGAGGGCGTGCTCATTCGCGTCGGTTCCCGAAAATGATGGCGTTGGGTTTCTCTTCGAGCAGCTCGGCGAACGAGCGCAGCCCGCGCGCGGCCTGCGACAGGTCGCGCACCGCGGTTTCCAGGTCGGCGCGCAGCGGCGCGTCCGGCGCGGAGAGGTCGGCCAGGCGGTCCATGGCCAGCTTGGCCGATTGCGTGGCCTCGCGCGCGCCGACCAGCGCGCGCTGCAGTTCCGGCCGCGCCTCCTGAATGGATTGCTCGGTGCTGCGCGACAGCCGCTCGACGGACGCCAGCGTCGCCGTCGAGCTGGCCTGCACCTGGTGGATGGTCTCCGTGGCCGCGGCCAGGGTCTGGCGCGAGGCCGCCGTCGTCAGCTTGAGCTCGGCCGAGGCTTCGGACAGCGCCACCTGCACGCCGCTCAGCGTCTTCTGCACCACCACGAGCGTGTTGCGCATCTCCTCGGCCGTGGCGCGCATCTCGCTCACGGTGTCGCGCAGCGGCAGCTCGGCCACCTGTTGGATCAGCGGGCCAAAGCGGTCCTGCAGTGCCGGGATCTCCGGGTGGCGCGAGCCGCCGTGCAGCGTGGCGGGCGTCTGCGGGGCGAAGTCGAGCTCGACCGCCTTCTGGCCGGTCACGATGCTTTCCGACACCAGCCGCGCGCGCAGGCCGCGCGCCACCAGCGCGGGCACGTCGACGCCCGCGCCCGCGAGCGCCGAGGCCTGCAGCCGCATGACCACGGGCACCGTGGTGCGCAGCGTCGCGCCATCGACGCGGATGCCGATCTCGGTGACCTGGCCGATGGCGACGCCGCGAAAGGTCACCGGCGCGCCGATCGACAGGCCGCTGACGTTGTCTTCGTAGAAGACCGTGGCCTTCTGCTGGTCGCTGAACCAGTCCCTGCCGCCGAGCCAGAAGATGGCGGCCAGCACGATGAACAGGGCGGCGACGACGAAGCTGCCGATGAGCAGGGCGTAGCGTTTCATGCGGAATCTCCCCGCGCGCTGGGCGCTGGTGGGTCGGGCGGCACTTCCCTTCGCAGGAAGGCATCGACCGTGGGATGGACGTGGGCCCGCGCGAGTTCGCGCGGGCAGCCGCGCGCGATGGGCGTTTGGCTGTCGGCGTCCAGGAACAGGCCGTCGTCCGCGATGGCGAACAGGCTGGGCAGTTCGTGGCTGACCAGGACCACGGCCGCGCCGGTGCGCTGGCGGATGTCGAGGATCAGGTCGTCGAGCCGGCGTGAGCTGATCGGGTCCAGGCCCGCCGAGGGCTCGTCGAGAAACAGCAGCGGCGGCTCGGCGGCGATGGCGCGCGCCAGCCCCGCGCGTTTCTTCATGCCGCCGCTGAGCTGGGCCGGCATCTGGTGGGCGGCGTGGTCCAGGCCCACCCAGGCCAGCACCTCGCGCGCGCGCGCCTCCTGCGCCCGGGCGTCCAGCGCCGTCTGCCGCGCCAGCGCCAGGCAGACGTTGTCCAGCACGGTCATAGACGACCACAGCGCCGCGCTCTGGAACAGCATGCCGAACTTCAGCCGCATGGCCTCGCGCTCGGCCTCGCCGCTGGCCCAGTAGTCGACGCCGCCGTGGCGCACCGTGCCGTTGGCCGGCGGCAGCAGGCCCACCAGGTGCTTGAGCAGGGTGCTCTTGCCGCAGCCGCTGCCGCCCATGATGGCGAAGATGCGGCCGGCCTCCACCTCGAACGAGACGCCGCGCTGGATCAGGCGATCGCCGAAGCGCATCTCCAGGTCTTGCACGTTCAGCAGCGCCGCCATTCAGATCCCCAGCGTGTTCGCGACCAGCGCGAACACGGCGTCGATGACGATGATGGCCACGATGCTGGTCACCACCGCGCCCGTGGTGGCCAGGCCCACGCCCGCAGCGTTGCGCTGCGCGTAGAGGCCGTGGTAGCAGCCCACCATGCCGATCAGCGCGCCGAACACCAGCGACTTCGCCGCGCCCAGGCCGAGGTGCGTCCAACTGAGCGCCTCGGCCGTGCGGTGCATGTAGGCGGCGGGCGAGAGATCGAGCATCACCGAGGCCACCACCATGCCGCCCACCAGGCCCGCGAGGCAGGCGAAGACGAACAGCAGCGGCATCATCACCAGCAGCGCCGCCACGCGCGGCAGCACCAGGAAGTCCATCGCCGGCAGGCCCAGCACCTCCAGCGCGTCCACCTCCTCGTTGGTCTGCATGGTGGCCAGCTCGGCCGCGAAGGCCGCGCCGGTGCGCCCGGCGATGACCACGGCGGTGATGATGGCCGCCATCTCGCGCGCCACCGAAATGGCCACCAGGTCGGCGACGAAGATGCCGGCCCCGAACTTGAGCAACTGCACGGCGCCGACGAAGGCGAGGATGGCGCCCACCAGGAAGTTGACCAGGCAGACGATGCCCACCGCGCGGGCGCTGGTGTCGGCCAGCACGCGCAGGGCGTCCTGCACGCGGTAGCGGCGCCGTCCGCCCAGCGCCGCCACGGCCGCGAGCAGGACCTCGCCGAGAAAGGCGACGGGCCGGCGCGCGAAGGCGAGGGAGACCGGCATCAGGCGCGGACCTTTCGGCGCACGGGGGTGGCAGCGGGACGGGCTGTCATCGGTCCTATCTTATGCAGCCGCGGGCGTTTCCGGCTGTAACCGGTCTCTGCGCGCCAGCGCCGGGAACACCCGCCACCACACGGCCACCACCACCAGGGTGCCGATGCCGCCCAGCAGCACCGAGCCCACCGGCCCCAGCAGCGCCGCCGTCGCGCCCGACTCGAACTCGCCGAGCTGGTTGCTCGCGCCAATGAACACCGCGTTCACCGCGCCCACGCGGCCGCGCATCTCGTCCGGGGTTTCGAGCTGCACCAGCGACTGGCGGATCACCACGCTGAACATGTCGGCCGCGCCGCTGACGGCCAGCGCCGCGAAGGCCGCCCAGAAGCTGGTGGACAGCGCGAAGGCGATCATCGCGGCGCCGAACACCGCCACCGCGCCCAGCAGCCGGCGCCCCGCGCGGCGTGCGATGGGAAAGCGCGCCAGGCACAGGCCCACCAGCACCGCGCCCAGCGCCGGCGCCGAGCGCAGCAGCCCCAGGCCTTCGGGACCGGTGTGCAGCACATCGCGCGCGAAGATGGGCAGCAGCGCCGTGGCGCCGCCCAGCAGCACGGCGAACAGGTCCAGCGACACGGCACCCAGCAGCACCGGCCGCCGCCAGATGAAGCGCAGGCCGGCCGTGAGCTGCGACAGACCAGGCGCCGCGCGCGGTCCCGGCGCGGGCCGGTGGCGCATGCGCAGCACGCCGGCGATGGCCACCATCAGCAGCAGCCACGACAGCGCGTACACGACCGCCGCGCCCCAGTGCGCGCCCAGGGCGCCGGCCTGGCCGGCCGCGTCGGCGGCGGCCAGCGCCCGCGGGTCCATCCGCCGCGCCACCGCCGGCCCCAGGGCGTACAGCGCGCCGCCCAGCGCGGGCCCGCCGATCACGGCGGCCTGCATGGTGGAGCTGGCGGCGGCCACCGCGCGCGGCAGCAGGCCCAGCGGCACCAGCGTGGGCAGCAGCGCCTGGTGCGCGGGCATCTGCAAGGCGCGCGCCGCGCCCAGCAGCACGGACAGCAGCAGGATCACCTGCGGCCCCACCCAGCCCCCGGCGCTGGCCAGGGCCAGGCAGAAGGCGGCCAGGCATTGCAGGCCCAGGGCGCCGGCCAGCAGCAGGCGCCGGTCGTGCCGGTCCACCAGGTGGCCGGCGGGCAGGGTCAGCAGCAGCGCAGGCAGGAACTGCGCGAGCCCGACCAGGCCCAGGTACCAGGCGCTGGCGGTGAGGTCGTACATCTGCCAGCCCAGCGCCACCATCAGCATCTGGTTGGCGGCGCCGCCGGTCACGCGCGCGGCCAGCAGGCGCAGGTAGTCGCGCTGGTCGCGCAGCCGCGCCGGGACCGTGTCGGGCCGCGTGTCGGGAGGGGGCATGCGGCGAGTCTAGGCGCGTGGGCGACGCCGCCTCGGCGGCCGGGAACATGCCCATCCGGTTCACAGACCGATACAGCGGCCCGGGAACGCCGCTTGCCGCGCGGGCTTCCCACACCCATGGCAACGCCGTTCCACTTCCATCGCCGGGGCCCGGGCTTGCCGCGGGGCCGCCAGGCGCGCGCACCGCGCGGGGGGCACTGAATGGGGCCGCGGCGGCGCACGTTCATAGGCCTGGGCCTGGCCGGCGCGGCGTTGGTGGCCGCGCTGGTGGTGGCCGAGCACCGCGGCTGGCCCTTTCTGCGCGAACCGGTGCAGCGCGCGGCCACGCGCGCCGCGGCGGTGCCGGTGCGGCTGGAGGGGCCGTTTCGCCTGCACCTGTTCGGGCGCCCGCGCATCGAGGTGGGCCAGTTGAACCTCGCCTCGGCCGAGCGCTTCGGCGCGCCGCACCTGGTGGACGCGCGCGGCGTGCGCCTGTCCTGGCGCTGGGGCGACATCTGGCGCTGGTGGCGCGGCGACCGCCTGCGCCTGCAGGCGCTGAGCGCGGACGCGCTCGACGCCCGGCTGCGGCGCCTGGACGATGGCAGCGCCAACTGGCAGCTGGGCGCGCGCGAACCCCGGCCCGAGGCCGAGCCCCTGGGCGGCCTGCCGCGCTTCGGCTCGCTGGTGATCGGCCAGGGCGAGGTCGATTGGAAGGACCCCATCGCCGACGTCGACATCGACATCCGTCTGCGCGGCCGCGAGGGCGAGGCCGAGGCCGCGAACGCCGGTTACCAGGCCTCGTTCAGCGGCCGCTACCGCGCCCTGCCGCTGCGCCTGCAGGCCCACGCGGGCGGCACGCTGCCGCTGCTCAACGACCCCGAGACCGCGCCCGACGCGCCCTGGGTGCCGGTGCGCGTGGAGGGCACGGCGGGCGCCGCGCGCCTGCGGTTCGACGGCGAGGCCGCGGCGCTGCTGGGTCTGCCGCGCCTGCGGGGCGCGCTGGCCTTGAGCGGCCCCTCGCTGGCGGCGGTGGGCCGGCCGCTGGGCATCACATTGCCGCGCACGCCGCCCTTCGAACTGCGCGGCACGCTGTCGCAGGGCGACGGCGTGTGGCGGCTGCAGGCCGAGCGCGCCCACATCGGCAGCAGCCGGCTCGCGGGCGATCTGCGGTTCCACCAGCGCGCCCGGCCGCGCCGCCTGACCGGCGAATTGCAGGGACAGCGGCTCGCGCTCGCCGACCTCGGGCCGGCGATCGGTGCCGGGGGTGGTGCCGCCGCGCCCGCCCCCCAGGGCCCGCGCCGCGTGCTGCCGCAGCACCGCTTCGACCTGCCGTCGCTGCAGGCCATGGACGCCGACGTGCGCGTGGCCATCGGGTCGCTGGACTTCGGCACGCGGGCCATGGCGCCGCTGCGTGGGCTGCGCACCCGCGTGCGATTGGCGCAGGGGGTGCTGAGGCTCGACGATCTGCGGGCCGAGGTGGCCGGCGGCCGCGTCGAGGGCATGACCCAGCTCGACGCCACGGCCAGGCCCGCCTCGTGGCGGGCGCGCCTCGAGATGAACGGCGTCGACGTCGCGGGCTGGCTGCGCGGCCTGCGCCGCGAGGGCGCGCCCGCGCCCAGCGCCGCCTCCGCCCTGAAGCGGGAGCGCGAGCGGGCGCGCCAGGGCGACGAACAGGGCCTGAAGTCCTACCTCACCGGCGTGCTGTCGGCGCGGCTGGACGTGACGGGGGCGGGCCAGTCCACGGCCGAGATCCTGGGCTCGCTCGACGGGCCCATCGACCTGCGCCTGCGCGACGGCACCATCTCCCACGTGGCCACCGAAGCCATGGGCCTGGACCTCGCCCAGGCCCTGGGCGTGGTGGTGGGCGGCGACCGCCCGCTGCCGCTGCGCTGCGCGCGTTTCGACCTGCGCGCGCGCGAGGGCGTGGTCGAGCCGCGGCTCGCCGTGCTCGACAACCGCGACAGCACGGTGCATGCCGAGGGCCGCGTGAACCTGCGCGACGAAAGCCTGGCGCTGCGCCTGGTCACGCAGCCCAAGGACTGGTCGCCGCTGTCGCTGCGCACGCCGGTCACGGTGGGCGGCACGCTGGGCCAGCCCAAGGTCGGCATCGAGGGCGGGCGCCTGGCGGGGCGCGTGGCCGGTGCGATCGCGCTGGGGGCCGCCGCCGGCCCGGCGGCGGCGGTGATCCCTTTCATCGAGCGCGGCCGCCAGGAGGACGGCGACCCCTGCGAACCGTCGGCGCCCGCCGCGCCCGCGAACAAGCGCTGAGCCGATGCGGACCGGTGCGGGGCGGTGGGCCCGCGGGCGTCCGTCAGAATCGGCCTGCGCGGCGCGTGCCCCCCGAGGCCCGTGGCCGCCGCAGCAGGAGACCCCATGGACGACCCCTCGTACGCCGAGGTGCGCGGCATCGACGTGACGATGCTGCGCGCCTTCGACGCGCTGATCCGCGAGCGCAGCGTGTCGCGCGCCGCGGCGCGGCTCTTCTTGAGCCAGCCCGCCGTCAGCGCCTGCCTCAAGCGCCTGCGCGTGGCCTTCGGCGACGAGCTGTTCGTGCGCACCCAGTACGGCGTCGAGCCCACGCCGCGCGCGCTCGCGCTGGCGCCTGGCGTGGAATCGGTGCTCTCGGATCTGCAGCGGCTCATGAGCCGCCAGCAGCCCTTCGACCCCGCCGCGTCCGACCGCATCCTGCGCGTGGCCGGCAGCGACCACCTCTGCCGCACCCTCATGCCCGGCCTGTGCCAGACGCTGGGCGCGCTGGGCTCGCGCATGCGCGTGTCCTGGTCGCTGGCCGACTACAGCAAGACCGCCGAGGAGCTGGCGCGCGGCGACATCGACCTGGCGCTGATCCCGCGCATCACGCAGGTGACCGGCGTGCAGACCTCCATCCTGTGCGAGGACTCCTACGTGGGCGTGGCGCGCCTGGGGCACCCGGTGCTGGCCAGCGGCCTCGACCTCGACGCCTTTTGCGCCTGGCGGCACGTGGTGCTGGGCCAGTCGCGCTCGGTGCTCGACGACACCATCGACAGCCAGCTCGCGCGCCTGGACCGCCGCCGTGTGGTGCAGGCCGGCGTCAACTCCTTCAGCCAGATGGTGGACCTGCTGGCCGAGACCGACCTGATCGCCGTCTTCCCGCAGCGCGTGGCGCGCCGCTACCTGCATGCGCTGGGTTCGCGGCCGCTGCCGCTGGAGCTGCCCGACTACCGCCTGCACGCCTGCTGGCACAAGCGCAGCGAGGCGGACGAGGCCGTGGTCTGGCTGCGCGGGCAGGTGATCGAGGCCATCGAGCGCACGCTCTGACGGGCGCGCCAGCGGCGCGGGTGGGGCAGCTATCAGCCCCACGCATATCTCATATCCAAACGTTTGCTTTGATCCGGCGCGCGCACCGGCCTATCGTGCGGCCCCGCATTGCACAACCCACGACGGAGACACGCATGAACCGACGCGACCTGGTGGCCCTTGGCCTGGCCTCGCCTTTCCTGGGCACGGCCCTGGCCCAGACGGCCCCCAGCTTTCCCAACCGCCACGTGCGCCTCATCGCCTTCGGCGAGCCCGGCGGCCCGCTGGACATCCTGGGCCGCGTGTTCGCCGAGCGCCTGTCCAAGGCCTGGGGCCAGCCGGTGGTGGTGGAGACCCGGCCCGGCGCGGGCGGCATGATCGCCGCCGACTTCGTCGCCAAGGCGCCGGCAGATGGGCACACCTTCCTGTTCACCATCACGCACACGCAGCTGGTGCTGCCCTTCCTGCAGAAAACGCCGTACGACCCGATCAAGGACTTCCAGCCCCTCACGCCGGTGGGCGTGGGCGGCCCGGTGCTGATGGTGCGCGCCGACTCGCCGGTGACCAACGTGCAGGAGTACGTGGCCTGGGCCAAGGCCAAGGGCCGCGCCACCTGCGCCACTTGGGGCCAGGGCACGGCCGCGCACCTCTACACCGAGCTGCTGCGCAAGCAGACCGGCGCGCCCATCGACCACGTGCCCTACAAGGGCCAGGCCGGCGCGCACATCGACCTGTTCGGCGGCGTCATCGACTCGGCCTGGGCCAACCCCGCCACCGCCAAGGTGCACCTGCAGGGCGACAAGAACTCGGGCGGCAAGCCCAAGGTGCGGGTCATCGCCATCGCCGGCAGCCAGCGCAGCGGCACCCTGCCCGACGTGCCCACGTTCGTGGAGCAGGGCTTCAAGGGCGGCTTCGAGACCGAGAGCTGGTTCGGCTTTCTCGCGCCGGCCAAGACGCCGCGCCCGGTCGTCGATCAGATCGTCAAGGGCCTGCACGAGGCCGCCAGGACCGACGAGGTGCGCCAGCGCCTGGTCGACCTCGGCCTGACGCCGCTCACGCAAAGCCCCGACGAGTTCGCCCAGTCGCAGCAGAAGGAAATGCCGCAGTGGGAGGCGCTGATCCGCGCCGCCGGCATGCGCGCCAGCTGATCGCCCCCGACCCATGAACGCACGGATCATTCCCCTCATTCCCGACCAGGGCACGGCCTACGGCCGCCCGGCGCCCAGCCACAAGAAGGAGCTCACCGAGGTGGGCCCGGGCACGCCCATGGGCGAGCTGCTGCGCCGCTACTGGCACCCCATCGGCCTGGCCGCCGACGCCACCGACACGCCGCGCCAGGTGCGCGTGCTCGGCGAAGACCTGATCCTCTTTCGCGACAAGCAGGGCCGCGCCGGCCTGGTCTACCCGCACTGCGCGCACCGCGGCACCTCGCTGCTGTACGGCAAGGTGGAAGAGAACGGCATCCGCTGCTGCTACCACGGCTGGCTGTTCTCGGCCGACGGCCGCTGCCTGGAGCAGCCGTGCGAGCCCGAGGGCGGCAAGTTCCGCGACAAGGTGCGCCAGCCCTGGTACCCGGTGCAGGAACGGTACGGCCTGGTCTGGGCCTACATGGGCCCGCCCGAGAAGAAGCCCACGCTGCCGCGCTACGAGGCGCTGGAGAACCTCGACCCGGGCGAGTTCCTGGAGGCCAACGACCGCAGCATCGGCGGCGGTGGCCCGCAGATCATCGACTGCAACTGGCTGCAGCACTACGAGAACCTGGTCGACCCCTTCCACGTGGTGGTGCTGCACTCGACCTTCAGCGGCACGCAGTTCGTCGAGCAGATGGCGCTCATGCCCCAGGTCACCTGGGACAAGGTCGAGCTGGGCGTGCGAACCACCTCGGTGCGCCAGCTCGACGACGGCAAGACCTTCCGCCGCGTGAGCCAGGCCGCCATTCCGACGCTGCGCGTGATTCCCAGCCCGCGCCTGGGCAAGTTCGGCCGCGTCGAATCGCTCGGCTGGATCCTGCCCATCGACGACCACCATTTCCGCATCTACGTGGTGGGCCGCGTGAGCGAGGCCGGTGAGCTGGCCAAGATGCGCTCGCGCCAGAACGGCAAGCTGTGGGAGGAGCTCACCGAAGAAGAGCACCGCGCCTCGCCGGGCGACTACGAGGCCATGGTCAGCCAGGGCAAGATCGCCAGGCACTCCGAGGAGCACCTGGCCACCTCCGACCGCGGCATCGTGATGCTGCGCCGCTTCCTGCAGGCTCAGGTGGAGGCCGTGCAGCGCGGCGACGATCCGGTGGGCGTGAGCTTCGACCCCGAGGCGCCGCCGGTGTTCTTCGACGCCGGCAACTTCCTGGAAGGCTGATCGCGGCGATGGGCCTGGATTTCGTGGTGAAGGTCGCGCGCAAGCGCGTGGAGGCCGAAGGCATCGTGCTGCTGGACCTGGAGGGCGAGGGCGTCGCGCTGCCGCCTTTCACCGCCGGCGCGCACATCGACGTGAAGACGCCCTCGGGCGCGGTGCGGCAGTACTCGCTGTGCGGTCCGCCCGGCCAGCCCGGGCCCTACCAGATCGCCGTGCTGCGCGAGGCGGCGGGACGCGGCGGCTCGGCGTCGATGCACGACGCGCTGGCCGAAGGCGACCGACTGGCGGTGTCTGCGCCGCGCAACCACTTCGCCTTGAGCGAGGCGCCGGGCGCCAGCCTGCTGTTCGCGGCGGGCATCGGCATCACGCCCCTGGTGGCCATGGCCGACGCGTTGCACGCCCAGGGCCGCGAGTTCACGTTGCACTACTGCGCGCGCAGCGAGGCGCGCACCGCCTTCCTGCACCGCCTGCGCGAGCGGCCCTACGCCGATCGCGTGCGCTTCCATTTCGATGGCGGCGAGGCCAGCCGGCAACTGGACATCGCCGCCGCGCTGGCCGCGGCACCGGACGGCGCGCACGCCTACGTCTGCGGCCCCCAGCCCTTCATCGCCGCCGTGCGGGACGGCGCGGCCCGGGCCGGCTGGCCCGCGGCGCGCGTGCACTTCGAACACTTCTCGGGCGGGGCCGCCGACACCCGCGGCGACGGCTCCTTCGACGTCGTGCTGTCGCGCAGCGGGCGCACGGTGCGCATCGCGCCCGACGTGTCCATCACGCAGGCGCTCGCGGCCGAGGGGGTGGCCATCGACACCTCCTGCGAGCAAGGCGTCTGCGGCACCTGCCTGATCCGCGTGCTCGAAGGCGAGGTGGACCACCGCGACCTCTACCTCACGCCCGAGGAGCAGGCCTCGCACACGCAAATGCTGCCCTGCTGTTCGCGCGCGGCGTCGGCGCGGCTGGTGCTGGACCTGTAGGCGCGCGCCGGTGGCGCCGGCTCACGCCATTTCGGCGCCCATCAGCGCCTCCTTGCGCGATTGCAGATCGTCCTTCATGGCCACCAGGTCCAGCTGGCGCGCCGCGCGCGCCTTGGGAAATATCTGGCCACGCTCTTCCTTGACGTGGTGATCGATGTGCTCGCCCAGCACCTTGACCTTGGCGTCGAACATTTCGTCGACCTCGTCGATGGACTCGAGCTGGGCGATCAGTTCCTTGGCGCTGGCGTGTTCCACCTCGGCCTCGGCCAGGGGGGCGGTGTCCTTGAGGGCGGCGCGCAGCGCGGGGTAGAAGACTTCTTCCTCGAGGGTTGCGTGCACCGTGAGCTCGCGGCAGATCTCGCGCGCGAGATCGAGCTTGCGCTGGGCGACGCCGCGTGCGCTGGAATGGGCGATCTCCTCGTACGCCTTGAACAGCTTCTTGACCGCCTTGTGGTCGGCGTCGAGCAGGGTGCAGGCATCGGATGCATGGCGGGTGGTGGGCATGAAGGACTCCTTGGATCGTGGGGGTGGGCCGGCCGCGTGGTACCCGGCCGGCTGGCAGGCAAATGGCGTTCCCAGGCCGCGCCCCGTGCCGCGGGAGGTCGGCGGCTAGCGGGGCGGCCGCATGCCCAGTGCGTACAGGGTGTCGATCAGGGTGCGCAGCATCCAGGCGGCGAGGCGCTCCAGCCAGCCGCCCGTGGTGGCCTCGCGCGGCCGCGGCGACGGCGGGCGGACACCGGCCTCGCGCGCGCCATAGCCCAGGGCCTGCACCGCCGCGCGTTCGGCCGCGTTCGGGGTGTGGCCCGGGCCGTGCACCAGTTCCAGCCGGCGCACGCCCCGCGCGTGCAGGGCCTGCATCAGCGGCACCAGCGCCGCCCGCTCGGGTCGCCAGAACACGGCCTCGCGCGCGTGGCGGCGGGCGTCGAGCACGACCACCACCTCATCGCTCGGCGCGACATGCGGCAGGCCGGCGCGCCAGCCATCGCCGTCCACCACCGCATGGCCCAGGCCGCGCGGCAGGTGCGCGAAGGCGCGTGTGCAGAGCACGGTCACCGGCACCGCGTCTACCCGGCCCAGCCGCTCGCGCAGCACCGCGGCGCCGGCGCGGCCGACGGCGCCGATCACGAGCACGCGGTGCGGGGCGGAGGAGGGGCGCATCGCCGGCGTTCAGGTGGGGAAGGGCGCCGCCAGCGCGAACCACACGCCCAGCGCCACCGAGATGATGAAGGCGCCGTCGAGCAGGCCCGCGAGCAGAAAGACCTTGGGTTGCAGGGCTTCCATCATCTCCGGTTGCCGCGCCGAGGCCTCGAGGTAGCGGCTGGCCATGAGGCCGATGCCGACGCACGAACCGAGCGCGCCCAGGCCAATCATGTGGCCGACGGCGAGGGGGAGTTGGGACAGGTCCGACATGGGAGGCTCCTTGTGGTGTGGGGCCCACTGTGCCGGCCGGCGTGCATCGGATCCATGACCTTGCAGGTCAAGGCGGACCGGACGCCTCTTGCAGCAGCCAGTCGCGGAAGGTGGCCAGCGGCGGCAGCTGGCGCTTGTTGTCGGGGTAGGCGAAGTGGTAGCCCGCCTGGCCCAGCATGTCCTGCGCGAAGGGCGCCGACACCAGGCCGGCGTCGATGTCGTCCTGCACAACGCAGCGGGGCAGCAGGCCCAGGCCCATGCCGACCATGACCGCGCGCACGATGGACGTGACCTGGTCCAGCTGGGGGCCGCCGCGCACCGCCGGGTGCTCCACCCGGTGCTGGACGCACCACTGGGCCCAGGCATCGGGCGTGGCCGGGTGGCGCAGCAGCACGTGCCGCGCGATGTCGCGCGGCCGGCGCAGGCGCTCGGCCGCGGGCAGGTGCGGTGGCGCGACGACCGTGTACTCGCGCCCGGCGATGTAGTGCGCGCTCATGCCCGGCCAGGTGCCTTCGCCGAACAGCAGCGCGCAGTCGAAGCCGGCCGTCTGGGCGGCCTCGCGGGAGTAGGGCAGGAAGTTCAGAAATACCTCGGGGTGCCGGGCCATGAAGCGCGGCAGCCGGGGAATCAGCCATTTGGCGCCGAAGGTGGGCGTGGTCATGAGGTTGAGCACGCCGCCGCGGCCGCGCAGCGTCATCACGTTCAGGGTCGACTGTTCGAGCTGTCCCAGCGCCGCTTCGACCTCCGGCAGGTAGCGTAGGCCCGCGGGGGAAAGCGCCAGCCGGCCCTTGATGCGGTCGAACAGGTCCACGCCCAGCAGGCCCTCGAGTTCCAGGATCTTCTTGCTCACGGCGCCCTGCGTGAGGTGCAGCTCGCGCGCCGCGGCCGAGATGGAGGCCTGTCGGGCGGTGGCGGCGAAGGCTTGGAGCAGGTGCAGTGGTGGCAGCCTCAAGGCATTTCCAGAAGGAATGGGCGGATGCGGATTATTCGATTGTCCCGGCGCAGGGGCAACCACAGAATGCGCGGACCCCCCACACGGAGACAGACATGACACCCATCCGCCGCTGGACCACCGTCCTTGGCCTGTCCGCCGCCATGGCGGCCAGCGCCAGCACCGCCTACCCCGAGCGTCCCATCACCCTGGTGGTGGCCTATCCCGCCGGCGGCTCCACGGACACCGTGGCCCGCAAGTGGGGCGAGGAGCTGGGGCGCCAGCTGGGCCAGCCGGTGGTGATCGAGAACCTGGGCGGCGCGGGCGGCATGATCGGCGCCCGCAAGGTGGCGCAGGCGCCGGCCGACGGCTACACCCTGCTGCTGGGCGCGCTCAACGAGGTGGTGCTGAGCCCGCTGACCAACAGGAGCGCGCCGTACCAGACCTCGGACTTCAAGCCGGTGGGTATCGTGGGCGCCTCGCCGGTGGTGCTGCTGACCGGCATGGGCAAGCCCTATCGCTCGCTCAAGGACATCGCCGCCTCGGGCAAGGCGAAGCTGACCTACGGCACGCCGGGTCGCGGGACCTTCCAGCACATCGTGATGCACGCCCTGGCCACGCGCCTGAAAACCGAGCTGCTGCACATTCCCTACAAGGGCGGCGCGCCCTTCATCACCGACCTCATGGGCGGGCAGATCGACCTGATCCTGCTGCCCACGGTCACGGCGCTGCCCAACCTCACGGGCGAGAAGATGCGCGGCCTGGCGGTGAGCTCGCTGCTGCGCCTGGAGGCCGCGCCGGCGCTGCCCACCTTCGCCGAGAGCCTGCCCGCGTTGCGCGACTTCGACTTCAGCATCTGGTTGGGTCTGTTCGCGCCGAAGGGCACACCGGCGCCCATCGTGGACCGCCTCAACAAGGCCCTGCGCGACGCCCACCAGACCGAGGCGGTGCAGTCCTTCATCCGCGCCAGCGGCATGGCCACGCCGCCTTTCGGCCTGAGCGCCGACGGCGCGCAGCGCTACCTGGACGCGGACGAGCGCAAGTACCGGGCCATCGTCCCCGGCATGAAGCTGGACGAGTGAGGGCGCGGCGCATGGGCTTCGTTCACACCGGTGGCGCCCGCGTCTACTGCGAACGCCATGGCCAGGGGCCGGCCATCGTGTTCTGCCACGGCGCGGGTTCGAACGCCGCGACCTGGTGGCAACAGGTCCCGCACTTCACCCGTCGCTTCACCTGCCTGACGCTGGACCTGCGGTGCTTCGGCCGCTCGCAGGCCGAGCCGCACACGCTCACCTGGGAGGCCTTGTGCGCGGACCTGCTGGCGGTGCTCGACGCCGAGGGCATCGGGCGCGCGGCCCTGGTCTGCCAGTCCCTGGGCGGCGGCCTGGGCCTGCGCTTCGCGCTGGAACACCCGGCGCGGACCTGGGCCCTGGTGTCCAGCGGCTCGTCCATGGGCATCGACCTGTCCGAGGCGCAGGCGAGCGTGGCCCGCTACCTCGCCTCGGCCGAGGGCAGCCAGGTGGAGCAGCGCGCCCTGGGGCCGGCGTTCCGGGCGGCGTCGGCCCCGCTCGCCTTCCTGTACCAGCAGGTCAATGGCTTCAACCCCCTCGTGTTCCAGGGCGCGGGCGCCGAGCTGCGCGCGCGGCTGGCGGTCTTGAACAGCGAGGCCATGGCCGTGCCGCGCGAGCGGCTGAAGCGGATCGCCTGCCCGGTGCTGCTGCTGGGCGGCGAATTCGATCCGCTGATGCCGCCGGACCTCGTTCGCGCCGTCGCGGCGCACTTCGCGCGGTCGCAGTCGGCGGTCATGGCGAACTGCGGGCACTCGCCGTACTTCGAGCGACCGGCCGAATTCAACGATCGCGTGGAGCGCTTCCTGGACGCGGCGGGCTGAGGCGCGGCGGAGCCGCCACAGATCAGTGGCTTAGGTCCTACAGATGGGCGACAGTGAGGGGCTTCCCGGGGGTGCGCCGCGGCGGCCCGATGCTCTAATTTCTTCATGTTGAAGAAAGCGTGGTTTCGTTTCGGCCTGAGCCGCGCCCTCGGCGAACTGGGCATTCCGTCGAACACGGTGCCCTCGCACCTGCGCCAGGCGGTCATCGATCTGGGCCTGAGCGAAGGCTTCAACCCGCGCGAGGCCGCGCTCATCATCTACTTCCGTACCCCGGCCATGCGCCTGCTCGAGGCGCAGCGGGCGCAGACCACCATCGCGGCCTGGCAGACCAGCCAGGCCGTGCGCCAGGGCTACTTCGGGCGCGCGGTGCGCCAGGAGTTCCCGCTGCCCGAGGTCTCGGGCGTGCGGGAGAGCCTGTTCCAGGATTCCTGAGCCGGCTCAGCCGCCCGGGGCCGGCTGCGGCGCGGCCGAGGCCGGCAGGCCGAACACGCGGTCGAAGCCCAGGTTGAACACGTAGGTGTAGACCAGAAAGAACACGATCAGGCCCAGGTCCAGCACGAAGGCCTGCCACAGCGACACGCCCAGCCACCAGGCGAACAGCGGCACCAGCATGAACACCAGGCCGGCCTCGAAACCCAGGGCGTGCGCGATGCGGCGCGCCACGCCGCGCCCCTTGGTGGCCTGGCGCGCTTCCCAGCGCTCGAACAGGGTGTTGTAGGCCAGGTTCCAGACCACGGCGATGGCCGAGGCCGCGACCGCCGCCACGCTGGCGTGGCCCAGGCCGCTGTCGGACAGCAGGGCCAGGCCGGCGCTGGAGGCGGCGATGGCGAACAGCTCGTAGAGGGAAACGTAGACGATCTTGCGTCGAATGCCTTGCATGGTCGGGAATCCTTCGGGTGGCCCCCGCGGCGGATGGGCGGGGGCGATGGGGGCACTGTATGCGCACATTTCTGAAGGGAAAAGTCAGATAATTTCAAAAAATCTGACAGATAGGGGCGGCCATGGCCTTCACCAGCGACAACCTGCGCACCTTCCTGGCGGTGCTGGACACCGGCTCCTTTTCGGCCGCCGCGCGCCAGCTGGGTCGCGTGCCCTCGGCGGTGAGCATGGCCATCGCGCAGCTGGAGGCCGAGCTGGACCTGGTGCTGTTCGACCGCCGCGCGCGCGAGCCCCGGCCCACCGACGTGGCGCGCGCGCTGGAGCCGCAGGCGCGCCAGATCGCCAGCCAGCTGCGCCGCCTGGGCGCGCACGCCCAGGCCCTGCACCAGGGGCTGGAGCGCCAGCTCACCATCGCCATCGCGCCCGAGCTGCTGTCGGCGCCCTGGAGCCGGTCGCTGGCGGTGCTGGCCGAAGAATTTCCGGCGCTGCTGGTGGAGGTTTTGTCGGCGCCGCAGGCCGACGCCTTGCGCATGTTGCACGCCGGCGAGGCGCAGCTGGCCCTGGTGTTCGAGCGCCCGGGCAGCGACGAGCGCGAGGGCTTTCAGGAGCTGGGCACCGAACTGTTCGTGGCCGTCATCGCCGCCGACCACCCCGAGGCCCTGGCGCGCCAGGGCGCGCTGCAGCTCAACGACCTGATCGAGATCCGCCAGATCGCCGTGGCCAGCCGCGACCCGCGTGGGCGCGACCCGCGCATGCTGCTGTCGCGCCACCTCTGGCGCACCGACAGCCACCTGGCCACGCTGAGCCTGGTGCAGGCCGGCCTGGGCTGGGCCTACCTGCCGCGCCGCCTCATCGAGCCGCTGGTGGCGGCGGGCGGGCTCACCGAGATTCGCTTCGGCAACATCAGCAACCAGCTGCGCCTGTGGGTGGACGTGGTGTGGAACGCGGAGCGGCCGCTGGGGTTGGGGGCGCAGCGGTTCATCGAGCTGATGCGGCAGGCGACGCGGGAGGCGGGGGAGGGCCCCGGCCTGGGCTGAACCGGGCGCGCGGTTCAAGAACGGGGGCGACCGACCGATACCAGGAACAAGGCATTGAGCAACAGGAGTTCCCGTGGACGTTTCACCCGCCGCCATGGTCCAGGCCGTCGTGGCCAACCAGCAGGCCGACGTGGCCCAAAAGGTGCAGATCGCGATGCTGCGCAAGTCCATGGACATGCAGGGCAGCGCCGCGCTGGCGCTGCTGCAAGGCGTCACCGGCGCGCTGCCCCTGGCCACGTCGGGCAGCGTCGGCACACAGGTGAACGTGCTGGCCTGAGCTCGGGCCGCGGTCCTCAGGCCTTCGCCACGCGCCGCTCACCAAGCGCGCCCGCCACCTCGGCCACCGTGTCGCGCAGCCAGGTGTGCCCGGCGTCGTGGTCGTGGCGGCTGTGCCAGACGGCGCGCGTGGTGGCCTGGCTGGCCGGGTAGGGCGGCTGGCGCATCACCAGGCCGGTGTCGCCGCGCGTGAGCGCCCGCGCCAGCGAGGCCGGCACGATGGACAGCATGTCGCTGTCGCGCAGCAGCGCCGGGATCGCGAGCGAATGCGGCACGGTCACGCGCACGCGGGGCTGCACACCCTGCGCGTCCAGCGCCTCGCGCAGCGCGCCGCGGTCGAACATCTCCGACTGGCGCGCCAGGCCGCGCTCCAGGATGAAGCCGTCCACCGCGCCTTCTTCCTGCCCGCCCACCGAGATGGTGACCAGCGGGTGGCGCGCGAAGGCCGTCAGCGTGAGCCGGCCGCGCGACGCCGGGTGGTCCTTGCGCATCAGGATCGCCTCGCCCTGCGACATCAGGGTGCGCGCGCTCATGCGCGGTGGCACCTGAGAGAAGATGCCGATCGCGAGATCGATGCGGCCAAGGTCGATCTGCTCGGCCAGGTCCAGCCGCGTGGACGGGCGGATGACCAGGTCCACGCCCGGCGCGGCGCGCTGCAGCTTGCGCGCCAGCGGCGCCACCAGCACGGCGGTGACGTGGTCGTTGGCCGCGATGACGAACTGGCGTTGCGAGCCGCGCGCCGAGAATGGCGCCACGTCCAGCGTGGCCTCGATGCGCCGCAGCGCGTCGCGCAGCGCGGGCGCCATGCGCAGTGCACCCCCGGTGGGCTCCATGCCGCGCCCCGTGCGAACGAAGAGCTCATCGCCCACCACCTCGCGCAGCCGCGACAGCGCGTGGCTGACGGCCGACTGGCTCAGGTGCAGCCGGCGCCCCGCGAGCACCAGGTTGCGCTCCTCAAAGACCGCGTCGAAGACCTTCAGCAGATTGAGGTCCACCTTGCCGATGCTCATGCTCGCCCACTCCGATATGAATGCTGTGCAACGAACCATTGCACAGAGACCAGTTCCCTGCAATCCGCAATCGTCGCAGCATTCGGGTCTACGGACATCGGTTGCCGTTGAAAGCAGAGGACCCGCATGAACACACTCTCCCGCCGCGCCTTCGCGCAGTTGCTCGCGGCCCTGCCGGCCGCGGGCGCTTCCTGGCCTTTGCTGGCCAACACCCCTGGCAAGCTGTTGGTGGGCTACCCCGCCGGCGGCACGCTGGACACCACCGCGCGCCACCTCGCCGACGCCTGGCGCCGCGAAGGCCGAACCTTCATCGTCGACAACCGCGCCGGCGCGGCCGGGCGCATCGCCAACGGCCAGCTCAAGCGCGAAGCGGCCGACGGCAACACCCTGCTGTGCACGCACACCTCGGCGCTCACGATCTACCCGCACGTCTACACCAAGCTCCAGTACGACGCCGAGGCCGACTTCGTGCCTGTGTCCTCGGTGGTCACGGCGGGCTGCGCCTTCGCCATCACCGCCAACGCCCCCGCCGCGGTGAAGACCTTGCCCGACTACGTGGCCTGGGTGCGCCAGACACCCAACGCGGCCCTCTATGCCTCACCTGCCGCGGGCTCGGTGGCGCACTTCCTGGGCTACCAGCTGTCCGAGGCCGGCGGCCTGAAGCTGGAGCACATCGCCTACCGCGGATCGGCCCCCGCCATGCAGGACCTGCTGGGCGGCCAAATCCCCGCCTACTTCGGTTTCGTGGCCGACTTCCTGCCCTATGTGCAGCAGGGCAAGGTTCGGATCCTGGGCGTGACGGGCGAGCGGCGCTCGCGCTTCCTGCCGAACGTCGCCACGTTCGCCGAGCAGGGCCTTGGCCAGATTCGCGGCGCGGAAACCTATGGTGTCTTCGCGCCACCGGGCACGCCGGCCGACACCGTCAACGCCCTGCACGCCGCCATCGACAAGGCCAGCCGGGACGCCGCTCTGCGCGCCGGCTTCGAGAAGGTCGGGCTGGAGGTGCGCGCACGCACGCCCAAGGAGTTCGCGGCCCAGATCCGTCAGGAACGCGAGACCTGGGCGCCGGTGGTGCGCGCGTCGGGCTTCCGCATGGAGGAGTGAGATGAACCCGGACACCGACATCCGCGAACGCGAGGAACTCATCGCGTGCTGCCTGCCCTTTCTCGCCGAGGTGAAGGACATGACGGCGGGCACCGAGGTCGAGCGATGGCTCAACGCGCAACGTGGCCCGGGCAGCGCGCTGTTCGACACGCTGGCAAAACTGATCAGGCGGGGCGTGGCCGATGGCTGGGCCGCCAACATCGAGATCGATGGACCCATCTACCGCCGCAGCCGCCTGCTCGAACCCTCGGCGCGCACGCACCACTTCAGCATCACCGCCGTGTACATGGACAGCCGGGGCAACACGCAAGGCAACCCCGAAGGCAGCTACCGCGGGCAATACCACGCGCACCCTTACGGCGAATTCAACATGGTGATCCCCGTGACGCCGGGCGCCGCGCTGGCGGGCCCGAATGGCTGGTGCGAAGCGGGCTGGACCGCGCCACCGCCCGGCAGCCACCACTACCCCGAGGCCAAGGGCGGCGCGGTGATCGCGCTGTTCTTCCTGCCGGCCGGGCGCATCGCCTACCACCCGGCACCGGACGGGGGCGCGCGATGACGCTGTCCATCGACGACACCACCGCCTGCCTCGACGGCCTGCTGCGCTCGCGCTGTTCGGTGCGCGCGTTCCGGGACGAAGCGGTGTCTCGCGAGACGGTGCTGGAAATTCTGCGCGTGGCCAGTCGCGCGCCGAGCAATTCCAACACGCAGCCCTGGCAGGTCTATGCGCTGGCCGGCAAGGCCATCCGCGAGGTGGAGGGGGCCATCACCGCTGTCTTCGACAGCGGCGAGCTCCCGCCGACCCACCACTTCCCCACACCACTGCCCGAAGCCTACGGCGCGCGCCAGGCGGACTTCGCCGCGCGCTACTACCAGGCCCTGGGCATCGACCGCACGGACGCCGCCGCGCGCGCACGCCAGACGCGGCGCAACTTCGGCTTCTTCGGCGCGCCGGTGGGCCTCATCTTCAGCATCGACGCCTGCCTGAAGCCGCACAGCTGGCTGGACCTGGGCCTGTAC
Source organism: Hydrogenophaga sp. YM1 (assembly GCF_016903055.1). Taxonomy (NCBI): domain Bacteria; kingdom Pseudomonadati; phylum Pseudomonadota; class Betaproteobacteria; order Burkholderiales; family Comamonadaceae; genus Hydrogenophaga; species Hydrogenophaga sp. YM1. The sequence continues at coordinate 712,226 of NZ_CP070223.1, forward strand.
CTGCAGAGCGTGATGCTCGCGGCGCGCTCGCGCGGGCTCGATACCTGCCCGCAGGTGAGCTTCGCGCCGTACCACGCGGTGATCTCGCCGGTGCTCGGCCTGCCCGAGGGGCAGGTGACGGTGTGCGGCATGTCGCTCGGCTACCGCGACGAGCGCGCGGCGGTGAACGGCTTTGAGACACCGCGGCGCGAGGTGGGCGAGTTCGTCCGAATGATGGGGTTTTGACGCAAGCCCCCTTTCGTGGCGTCAAGGCCCCAGAGTGGGGCGCCGCGCCATCGCTCAGCCGCGCTGCGGCTCGCCTGTCCCCCATCCCCCACCCAAGGCCCGGATCAGCCGCACCGTGGCCTGCTGCCGCGCCGCCTCCACGCGCTGCGCCTGGCGGCGGTTCAGCAGTTCGTTGCGGCGCGCGTCCAGCAGCTCGAGCTGGCTCACCAGCCCGTTGCGCCAGCGCGTCTCGGAGATCGCGCTGGCGCGCTGCGCGGCGTTGACCGCGCGGCCTTGGGCCAGCGATTGCTCGTGCAGCAGGCGCAGGGAAGACAACTGGTCCTCCACCTCGCGCAGGGCGTTGAGCACCTGGCCGCGGTACTGCGCCGCCACCGCGTCGAACTCGGCTTGCGCGTTCTGCACGCCGGCCTGGCGCCGGCCGCCGTCGAACAGCGGCAGCGACAGCAGCGCGCCCACGCCCCAGGAACGCGCGGACCACTGGAACAGATCACCCAGCTCCGGCGAGGCAAAGCCCGCCGCGCCGGTGAGCGAAACGCGCGGGAACCAGGCGGCCTGGGCCACGCCCACGCGGGCCTGCGCGGCCAGCAGCGAGGCCTGCGCCGCGGCCACGTCGGGCCGGCGCGCGAGCACGGTGGCGGGCACGCCGGGCGGGATCACCGGCAACGTGCGCGCCGTGGCGGTGGGGGCCAGCGCGAAGCCCGAGGCGGGCTCGCCCAGCAGCACGGCCAGCGCGTGTTCCAGCTCGGCTCGTGTGCGCTCCAGCGCGATGACCTCGGCCTCGGTCGCGGCCTGCTCGGTCTGGATGCGGATGACGTCCAGCTCGGCCACGTCACCGGCCTCGAAGCGGCGCTGCGTCAGGCGCAGGGTGTCGGTGTAGGCGTTGGCGGTGTCCTGCATCAGGGCGCGCTCGGTGTCGGTGGCGCGCAGGGCCAGGTAGGTTTGCGCCACCTCGGCCTGCACCAGCAGGCGCGTGCTCTGCAGCAGGGCCTGGCGCGATTGCGCATCCAGTGAAGCGGCGTCCTGCGCGCGGGCCAGGCGCCCGAACAGGTCCACTTCGTATGAGAGGTTCAGGCCGGCTTGCAGCAGTGTGGCCGGCGTCGAACCGTTCGCGGTGTTGGCGCCCGCGCCACGGTCCGCCGAGGCGCCCGCGCCGATCTGTGGCGCGCGCTCGGCCTGCGCGCCGCGCAGCAGCGCGCGCGCCTGGGCCAGCCGCGCGGCGGCCTGCTGGATGTCGGTGTTGCCCACGGCCGAGCGCTCGATCAGTGCATCGAGCACGGGATCGCCGAAGGCCTTCCACCAGGTGCCCCGGCTCTGGGCCTCGGCGGGCGGGGCGATGGTCCATTGCGCAGGGTCCGTGGCCTGCGCGGCCGGGCCTTGTTCCTTGAACTGCGCCGGCGTGTCCACCGACGCGGGCAGCGGCGGCAGCGCGGTGGCGCAGCCGGCCAGCACCAGGGCGGCGGCCAATGGCAGGAGGCGGTTGATGGTGTTCATGGTGGAAATCCTTCAATGCGTGACCGGGGCCGCGGGCAGGGGCCGGGCGTCGGCGCCGCCGCTGGCCAAGCCCTCGAAGTGGGGTGTCTCCCCGTGTTGCCGCAGGGGGCGGTTGCCCGTCAGCTGGCGCAGCAGCACGTAGAACACCGGCGTGAGGAAGAGACCAAAGGCGGTCACGCCGATCATTCCGGCGAACACCGCCACGCCCATGGCCGAGCGCATCTCGGCGCCGGCGCCGCTGGCCAGCACCAGGGGCAGCACGCCCATGACGAAGGCCAGCGAGGTCATGAGGATGGGTCGCAGGCGCAGGCGGCTGGCTTCGATGGCGGCCTGCACCGGCGTGCGGCCCGCGAACTCCAGTTCGCGCGCGAACTCGACGATCAGGATGGCGTTCTTCGCCGACAGGCCCACCAGCACGATCAGCCCGATCTGTGTGAAGACGTTGTTGTCCCCGCCGTCCAGCCACACCCCCGTCATGGCCGCGAGCAGGCCCATGGGCACGATGAGGAGGATGGACAGCGGCAGCGTCAGGCTCTCGTACTGCGCGGCCAGCACCAGGAACACCAGCAGGATGGCCAGCGGAAACACCCAGAGCGCGGAATGGCCCGCCAGGATCTCCTGGTAGGTGAGTTCGGTCCATTCGAAGCCGATGCCCGCGGGCAGGGTTTCGGCGGCGATGCGCTCGATGGCGGCCTGCGCCTGGCCAGACGAGAAGCCTGGCGCCGGGCCACCATTGATGTCGGCCGTGAGGTAGCCGTTGTAGCGCATGGCGCGCTCGGGGCCGAAGCTGGCATCGACCTTCATCAGCGCCGACAGCGGGATCATCTCGCCACTGGTGGCGCGCACCTTGAGCAGGCCGATGTCTTCGGCGCGCGCGCGGTAGGGTGCGTCGGCCTGGGCGCGCACGCTGTAGGTGCGGCCGAATTGGTTGAAGTCGTTCACGTACAGGCTGCCGAGGTAGATCTGCAGGGTGTCGAAGATTTCCGTCACGGGCACGCCCAGCTGGCGCGCCCTGGTGCGGTCGATGTCGGCATAGAGCTGCGGCACGTTGACCTGCCAGCTCGTGAACATGCCGGCCAGCTCGGGCGTCTGGTAGGCCTTGGCCATGAAGGCCTTCACCGCCGCGTCCATGGCCTCGTAGCCGAGCGAGGCCTTGTCTTCAAGCTGCAGCTTGAAGCCGCCGGTGGTGCCCAGGCCCGCCACCGGCGGCGGCGGGAACATCACCACGAAGGCGTCCTGGATCTCTCCGTAGGCCTGGTTCAACTGACCCGCCACGGCGGCGCCGCTCTGGTCGGCGTTCCGGCGCTCGGCGAAGGGCTTGAGCGTGGCGAACACGATGCCCGCGTTGGAGCTGTTGGTGAAGCCGTTGATCGACAGGCCCGGGAAGGCGATGGCGTCTTCCACGTTGGGGTTTTGCCGGGTGATCTCGCCCATGCGCTGGATGACCGCGTCGGTGCGGTCCAGCGTCGCGCCGTCGGGCAACTGCGCGAAGCCGATCAGGTACTGCTTGTCCTGCGCGGGCACGAAGCCGCTGGGCACGGCCTTGAACAGGCCGATGGTCAGGCCCGCGAGCGCGAGGTACATCACCATCATCAGCGCCTTGCGGCCGATGGCGCGGCGCACGCCACCGCTGTAGGACGCGGCGCCGCGGTGGAACACGCGGTTGAAGGCGCGGAAGAAGCCGCCGAACAGGCGGTCCATGCCACGCGTGAGCGCGTCCTTCGGTTCGTGGTGGCCCCTGAGCAGCAGGGCCGCGAGCGCGGGCGACAGCGTGAGCGAGTTGATCGCCGAAATCACCGTGCTGATGGCGATGGTCACCGCGAACTGCTTGTAGAACTGGCCGGTGAGACCGCTGATGAAGGCCAGCGGAACGAACACGGCCACCAGCACCAGGGCGATGGCGACGATGGGTCCCGAGACCTCGCGCATGGCGCGGTAGGTGGCCTCGCGCGGGCTCAGGCCCGCCTCGATGTTGCGCTCCACGTTCTCCACCACCACGATGGCGTCGTCCACCACGATGCCGATGGCCAGCACCAGGCCGAACAAGGACAGCGCGTTGATGGACAGGCCCAGCAGGTGCAGCACCGCGAAGGTGCCCACCACGGAGACTGGCACCGCCAACAGGGGAATGATGGAGGCGCGCCAGGTCTGAAGGAACAGGATCACCACCAGCACCACCAGGGCGATGGCTTCCAGCAGGGTGGTGACGACCGAGTCGATGGAGGCGCGAACGAACTGCGTGGGGTCGTAGGCGATGCGGTACTCCACGCCCTCGGGCATGTGCTGCTGCAACTCGGCCATGGTGGCGCGCACCTGGGCCGAGATCTCCAGCGCGTTGGAGCCCGGGGCCTGGAACACGCCCATGCCCACGGCGGGCTGGTTGTTCAGCAGCGAGCGCAGCGAGTAGTCGGCCGCGCCCATCTCCAGGCGGGCCACGTCGCGCAGGCGCGTCACCGCGCCGTCGGTGCCGGTCTTGACGATGATGTCGCCGAACTCCTGCTCGGTCTGCAGGCGGCCCTGCGCGTTGACCGAGAGCTGCAGGTCCACGCCCGGCAGGCCGGGCGAGGCACCCACCACGCCGGCGGCGGCCTGCACGTTCTGGCCGCGGATGGCGGCCACCACGTCGCCGGCCGACAGGCCGCGCTGCGCCACCTTCTGCGGGTCGAGCCAGACGCGCATGGCGTAGTCGCCGCCGCCGAAGATTTGCACCTGGCCGACGCCTTCGATGCGGGCCAGCCGGTCCTTCACGTTGAGCACCGCGTAGTTGCGCAGGTAGTTGATGTCGTAGCGGTCGTTGGGCGAGACCAGGTGCACGACCATGGTGATGTCGGGCGAACTCTTGACGGTGGTCACGCCCAGGCGGCGCACCTCCTCGGGCAGGCGCGGCTCGGCCTGCGAGACGCGGTTCTGCACCAGCTGCTGGGCCTTGTCGGGGTCGGTGCCGAGCTGGAAGGTCACGGTCAGCGTCATCACGCCATCGGTGGTGGCCTGGCTGCCCATGTAGAGCATGCCCTCGACGCCATTGATGGATTCCTCCAGCGGCGTGGCCACGGTCTCGGCGATCACCTTGGGGTTGGCGCCCGGGTACTGGGCGCGCACCACCACGGAGGGCGGCACCACCTCGGGGTACTCCGAGATCGGCAGGCCACGCAGGGCGACCAGGCCGGCGATGACGATCAGCAGCGAGAGCACGCCCGCGAAGATCGGCCGGTCGATGAAGAATTTGGACAGGTTCATGGGAAGTCTGTTTCTGCGGCGCGCCTCAGGGCTGCTTGGCCGCGAGTTCCTGCGCGTCGCTGGTGACGCGCGCCTGGTTCATGGGGACGGGTTGCGGCTGCACCAGCGCGCCGGGGCGCACGCGCTGCAGGCCGTTGACGACGATGCGCTCGCCCGCCTTCAGGCCGCTCAGCACGCTGCGCAAGCCATCCACCGACGCGCCCAAAGCCACCTCGCGGTACTCGGCCTTGTTGTCTTGGCCCACCACCAGCACGAACTTCTTGTCCTGGTCGGTGCCGATGGCGCGTTCGCTCACCAGCAACTGGTGCGCGCTGCGTGGCTGCGCCATGCGGATGCGCGCGAACTGGCCCGGCATGAGCGTGCCGTCGGCGTTGTCGAAGACGGCGCGCACGCGCACCGTTCCGCTGCGCGGATCGACCTGGTTGTCGATGAGTTGCAGCCGGCCGGTGAAGGGCGTGTCGGCGTCGCCAGCCGTGCCCATGCGAACGGGGATGCGCTCGAGCGAGCGGCGCGCGCTGGCGCCGCCCTGGTTCAGGCCCTGCAGTGCGCGCGCCACGGTCTGTTCGTCGGCGTCGAAGCTGGCGTAGATCGGGTTGACCGACACCAGCGTGGTGAGCACCGGCGCGCCCGGTCCGGCCGCGACGAGGTTGCCCGCGGTCACGTCGACCTTGCCGATGCGCCCGGCCACCGGCGCGCGCACCTGGGTGTAGCCCAGATTGAGGCGGGCGGCCTGTACCTGGGCGCGCGCGGCCTGCAGGTTGGCCTCGGCTTCGCGCAGCGCGTTCTGGCGGTCGTCGAGCTCGCGCTGGGCAATGGCCTTGTCCTGCCAGAGCCGCTGCGAGCGCGCGAACTCGCCGCTGGCATGGCTCAGGCGGGCCTGCGCGGCGCTGGCCTGCGCCTCGGCCCGTGCCACCTCGGCCTCGTAAGGCGCGGGGTCGATGGAGACCAGCAGCGCGCCTTTGGCCACCAGCGCGCCCTCCCGGAAGTGCGTGGCCAGCACGGCGCCCGCCACACGCGAGCGGACTTCCACGCGCTCCACCGCTTCCAGGCGGCCGGAGAACTCGTCCCAGAGGGTGGCGTCGCTTTCGGCGACGGTGGCGACCGACACCGGCAGGGGCGGCGGTGCCGCATCGGCGGGCGCGCTGGCTTGCGCGGTCATGGCCTGTTGCGCGATCGCGAACGCGGCGGCTGAGATCGCGGCCAGCGCGGCGATGGGCAGCCAGATGCGACCCAGGGACGAAGGCTTGGTGGACGGGCGGGACATGGTCTGATCCTTTTTGAGGGTGAGCAAAGCCATCCCCGGCGTGTGGCCGGGGATGGCGTCGGGAGAACGGGGGGAGGGGTGCGGGCGTCCGTCAGGACGGTGGCGGCGGCGTGGCGGCCTGCAAGAAGGCGCGCAGGTGTTCCCGTGCCTCGTGGGCACAGGGACATTCCGCCGTCAGCGGCTCGGCCAGCGAGTCGGGCCAGCCCGTGTCGATGCCGAGCACATGGGCCCGCACGGCGATGCCGGCGCCGCGCAGGCGCTCGGCGTAGGCCAGGGCCTCGTCGCGCATGGGGTCGTCGGCGCCCGTGAGCACCAGCGCGGGCGGCAGACCCGCCAGGCGCTGGGCCAGGCCGGGCACGGCGTAGGGATGCTCGGCGTCCATGGGGCCGCGCAGGTACTGTTGCCAGCCATGCGCCCATTTGCATTCCACGCACTCGCCCAGGCTCTCGCGCAGCGAGGCGGTGGCGTTGCACGGGTCCAGCATGGGCGCCACCAGGATCTGCCCGGCCAGCGGCGGGTGGGCGCGGTCACGCGCCATCAGCGCGGTGGCGGCCGCGAGGTTGCCGCCGGCTTCTTCGCCGGCCACGAACAGGGGAGCGTCCTTGCCAGCCAGGCGCGGGCGCTGCTTGTGCAGCCACTCCAGCGCGGCGTAGCCGGCCTCCAGCGCTTCGGGAAAGCGGTGCGCGGGCGCCAGCGGGTAGGCCAGCGAGGCCACCACCGCGCCCGCGCCGGCCAGCAGCTCCGCCAGGCAGGCGCCGCTGTCCAGGTCGCCCGAGACGAACGCGCCGCCATGGAAGTGCAGCACCAGCGGCCGTGCGCCGCCGCGCGGCTTGCGGCCCAGCACACGCAGCGTGAGCGGCGGCTGGCCCGGCACGGACAGCGTCTGCGCCGCCGCGGCGGCGGCGAAGGGGGAGGCAGTGGAATCCATGGCGGCGACTATAGGCACAGCGGCCGTGCGGAAAAAGCGGGACCGCGCCACCGCTCTGTTTCCCGTGCATGAACAATCCGGCCCCCACAATCGCCGCACAGCACACACAGGAGCCGGGGAATGGACCAGTTGCAATCGATACGCGTGTTCGCGCGCGTGGTGGAGGCGGGCACCTTCACCAAGGCCGCGGAATCGCTGGACCTGCCCAAGGGCACGGTGACCAAGCTGGTGCAGCACCTGGAGTCGCGCCTGAAGGTCAAGCTGCTCAACCGCACCACGCGGCGCGTGACGGTGACGCCCGACGGCGCGGCCTACTACGAGCGCACCTCACGCCTGCTCAATGACCTCGACGACGTCGAGGCCAGCATGACCAATGCCCAGGCCAAGCCCAGCGGTCGCCTGCGCGTGGACGTGGGGACCTCGGTGGCGCAGCTCATCCTCATTCCCGCGCTGGCCGACTTCTATCGCCGCTACCCCGACATCCAGCTCGACATGGGCGTGACCGACCGCCCGGTGGACCTGATCACCGACAACGTGGACTGCGTGATCCGCGGCGGCGAGCTGCTGGAGCAGTCGCTGGTGGCGCGGCGCATCGCCAACCTGCCGCTGGTGACGGTGGCCTCGCCGGCCTACCTGAAGGCGCACGGCACGCCCACGCACCCCGAGCAGCTGCAGACCGAGCACACGGTGATCAACTACTTCTCCACGCGCACGGGGCGGATGTACCCGAACGAATTCCACAAGGACGGGCAGAAGCTGGAGATTTCGGGCCGCTACCGGCTCTCGGTCAACGAGAGCAACGCCATGACGGCCGCGCTGCTGGCTGGCCTGGGCATCGGACAGACCGGGGGCTTCGTCGCCATGCCGCTGATCGAGCGCGGCGAGCTGGTGCAGGTGCTGGAGGAATGGGCCTGCGAAACGATCCCGGTGTACGTGGTGTACCCGCCCAACCGGCACCTCAGCGCCAAGGTGCGGGCCTTCGTGGAATGGGCGGCGGAACTGTTCGCCAGGCACCCGCACCTGGGGCGCTGATAGGCTTGGCCCATGGCAGGCGAGCGACAGAGGAAAGGCCGATCCCGCGATGTCCGAGCAGCAGCAACCGAGAACCCTACTGGTGGTGGACGACCATGAGCTGGTGCGCGTGGGCCTGCGCCAGGTCATCGCCCAGCGCTTCGCCGACCGCTTCCATGTCGAGGAAGCGCACAGCCTGGAGCAGGCCCTGTCGTTTCTGGAGCGCCACGCCGATGAGGTGTTCCTGCTCCTGCTCGACTTGAACCTGGGCGATGCGCGCGGCCTGTCCGGGCTCAAGCTGCTGGGCCGGCTCTACCCGCGGCTGCGGGTGGCCATCGTGTCGGGCACGCACGATGCCCGTGTGCGCGAGGAGGCGCTGGCCCACGGCGCTCTGGGGTACTTCTGCAAGACCGGCGACACCCGCGACCTGAGCGGTTTGCTCGACACGATCGAACGCGCCGCGGCGCCGGGCGCGGCAGGGCCGGGCGCGGCGCGTGGCGCGGGGCTGCCGTCGGTGCCCTTGAACAACCGCCAGATCCAGGTGCTGGAGCTGCTGCTGAGCGGCCTCGACAACCGGGCGATCGCGGCCGAGACCGGGCTGGCGCTGGGCTCGGTGAAGAACTGCGTGTCGGCGATTTTTCTCTCGTTCAACGTGCGTTCCCGGGCCGAGCTGATCGGCCGCTTTTCCTGAGGCCCGCCATGACCGCCTGGCCATGGCAGTTCCCCCCCGCGCTCACCGCGCCGCTGGCGGTGCAGCGCATCCAGCTTGAGCTGCTGCTGGAAAAAACCGGGCCGGTGCGCATCCTCTCGCCCATTCCCTTCGCAACGCCGCTGGCGATCGTTTTCTACTGGAAATGGGCCTCCAGCCTTCCGCTGGTCTGGCTCGGCCTGTTCTATGCCGCCGTGCTGCTCACTTACCTGCGGCGGCGGCGGCTGGCGGCCCGGGGCCCGCTGCAGGACCACGAGCTGTCGGCGGTGCTGCGGGGCCGCGTGCGCGACATCTTTTTGCTGGGCGCCATGTGGGGGGCCGCGCCCTGGCTGCTGAGCGCGCACCGCAGCGTCGACGGCCTGCTGCTGATCTCCCTGTTCATCATCGGCGCGATCTCGCTGGGCTCGGCCATCGTCTCCACGCACCGCCAGACCATCGCCGCGTTCAGCGTGCCGGCCGCCGCCGGCATGGTCAGCGCCTGCGTCTGGCACGGCGGCCTGGTCGGCTGGGTGCTGGCCTTTTGCATGGCGCTCTTTCTGGCGATGACGCTCAAGTGGACGTTCCAGCAGGCCGATCTGCTGGCGCAGTCGCTCACGGTCCGCTTCGAAAAGGAAGACCTCGCGCGCCGCCTGGCGCAGCAGGTGGCGCTGGTCGAAAACGCCAACCGGGAAAAGAGCCGCTTCCTCGCCTCCGCCAGCCACGACCTGCGCCAGCCTCTGCACGCCATCTCGCTGTTCACCTCGGTGCTCGAGCGCGCCCGGCTCGACGCCGACAGCGCGCGCACGGTCGCGCGGCTGGGCCACTCGGTGCGCGTGCTGAACCAGTCGCTCGACACCATGCTGGACATCTCGCGGCTGGACGCGGGGGCGGTGCAGCCCCGGCTGGCGCCCTTGCGGGTGCACGAGCTGTTCCTCTCGCTGAGCCACACGTTCTCGGGCAGCGCCCAGGCGCGCGACCTGCAGATCCGTTTCCGCGCGCCGGGGGACCTGGCCGTCGTGAGCGACGCGCAGCTGCTCACCCGCCTGCTCGGCAACCTGATCGACAACGCCATCAAGTACACGCGCCGCGGTGGCGTGCTGATCGCGGCGCGCTCGGGGGCGCCGGCGGCCCGCGAGGGCTGGGCCTGCTTCGAGGTGATCGACACCGGCATCGGCATCGCCGCCGAGCACCAGCAGCGGGTGTTCGACGAGTTCTACCAGCTCGCCAACCCGCAGCGCGACCGCGCCCATGGCCTGGGCATCGGCCTGTCCATCGTCAAGCGGCTGTCCGGCCTGCTGGACCACCCCATCGCGCTCGTGTCCGCGCCGCAGCGGGGCACGCGCTTTCGGGTCTGGGTGCGACGGGCCGCCGCGCTCGACGCGCCCCGGCCGGCGGACGCCGGGCGGGCGCCGGCCGCGCCGGCCGAGCAGCAGCTGCCGCGCCACGTGCTGGTCATCGACGACGAGCCGGTCGGCCGCGAGGCCCTGGCCTTGCTGCTCTCGTCCTGCGGTTGCACCGTGTACCCCGCCGGCGACCTCGGGCAGGCGCGGCAGCTGCTGGACCGGCACCCGATCGAGGCCGTGGTGTCCGACTTCCGCTTGCCGGGCGAGGGCAACGGCCTGGACCACCTGCTCGCGCTGCGCCGCGCGTCGCCGCGGTTGCGCACCGTGCTGGTCACCGGCGAGACCGCGCCCCAGCGCATCGCCGACATCAAGGCCAGCGGCGTGCCCTACCTGCACAAGCCCGTGCGGGCGCAGCAACTGATGGACGCGCTGGCGGGCACGGTGGTGGCCCCGCCCGCGATGTGACCGGGGTCACTTACGCCGGGCACAGGCGCCCGGGATACTCGCGGCCGTCCACACAACGCCCCCGCTCAGGCCCGCTCCCATGTCCCAACCGCTGCTCGGTCTCGTCCTGTCCCTTCTTGCCACCACCGCCCTGGCCGCGCCCGACCCGCAGTGCGCCGAGTACGACACGCTGCGCGCCCAGCGCGACAAGGCCTTGCAGGCGAAGAACCTGCCGCAGTACTGCGGCGCCCTGTCCGGTCTGATCCGCCTGATGCCGGCCACGCCCCCCGCACCGGCGCGGCTTCAGTGCGAGGCCAGGGCCACGGGCATGAAGGTGGAGACCTGGCTGGGCATCCGCCCCGACGTGATCGCCAACATGAAGAGCACCTGGGACGGACAGTGCCGCTGACCCACCGTCACTGAGGCCGGTCGGCGCCGGCCTTCACCTGGGACAGCTTGCAGTCCTTCTTCAGGAACAGGTCGGCCAGGTGTTCGCTGCGCGCCTGCGTGCGCTCCAGGGCCTGCTCCGCGTTCATCTGCCGCGTGGTGGCCTGCATCATCTTGTCGACGCTGTCCTGCATGTCGGCCCGGCGCGCCTCGGCCGCGGCTTGCATGGCATAGCCCTGCACCTGCGCGCCGCCCGGGATCAGGCCGAGCAGCCCGCCGCCGATGGCCGAGCCCATGCCGCCGCGCGCGCCGCTGGCCTGCTGCACCATCTGGTTCTGGATGTCCGTCATGGCCTGCTGGGCCTGCAGGGCATCGGCCCGCTGCGCCTCGCTGGCTTGCTCCAGGGCCTGGCTCTCCGCGTAGATCTGCGCGCAACTCAGTTCACCGTCGCCCAGCTTGCGCACGCTTTGCGCGCCGCCGACCACGGGGGCGAGAGCCAGCAGGCCATACAGGGACAAACGCGTGAACGGGGCGGGCGGCATGGGGCTCCTTCGTGCGGGGCGGGGCCGCGCGGGCGGCGATCCGGCCAGTGTCGGGCAGGCGCCACCCGCCGGGAAGTGACCCAGGTCACACCGCGCCTGTGACTCAGACCACAGTGCGGTGCCGGGCGATGCAGGTTTGCAGCACCTCGTCGTGCCCGCGCCGCCACCAGTGGCCGGTGGAGAAAATTTCCACCTCGCTGAAGCCCCCGAAGCCCTGGTCCTCCACCCAGCCGCGGATGCGCGGGATGTCGATCACGCCGTCGCCCATCATCCCGCGGTCGTTCAACAGGTCGGTGGTGGGCGTGAGCCAGTCGCACACATGGAAGGCCAGCAGGCGCTCGCGGCCCGCGCGTTCGATCTGCGCCCGCAGCTTAGGGTCCCACCACACGTGGTACACGTCCACCGCCACGCCGAGCGCGCCGCTGCGCCCGGGGTCGAGCGCGTCGCACACGTCCAGGGCCTGCTCCAGGGTGTTGATGCAGGCGCGGTCGGCCGCGTACATGGGGTGCAGGGGCTCGATGGCCAGCGGCATGCCCTTGTCCTGCGCGTAGTGAAGCAGCTCGGCGATGCCCTCGCTCACCTGCTGGCGCGAGCGCGCGATGTCCTTGTGCGCGGCCTGGCCCGTCAGGGCGCCGGGCAGCGCGCCCACCACCAGCACCAGGCAGGGCGCGCCGAGCTCGCAGGCCTCGTCCACGGCGCGGCGGTTGTCGTCGCGCGCGGCGGCCAGGCCGGCCGCGTCCACGGCGGGGAACATGCCGCCCCGGCAGTAGCCCGAGAGCTTCAGGCCCAGGGCCTTGACCTGCGCGGAGACGGCCTTCAGGCCGGCGGCCGCGACCTGGTCGCGCCAGGGCGAGATGGCGGGAATGCCGTGGCGCGCCACGGCGTCCAGGATCTGCGGCAGCGGCAGGTCCTGGCCCTGGCTCTTGCGCACTGTGGCGGTGTTGATGGACAACCAGCGGTGGTCGGTGGAGAAGTCGCGCATCACTCGATCCCGTGCAAGGCCAGCAGGGTCTTCATGCGCCGCAGCGCCAGCTCGGGCTGTTCGAGCAGGTTCGCGGCGTCGGCCAGGCGGAACAGCTCGGCCAGGTGCGGCAGTGAGCGCGTGCTTTGCTGGCCGCCCACCATGCTGAAGTGGCTCTGGTGGCCGTTGAGCCAGGCCATGAAGACCACGCCCGTTTTGTAGAAGCGCGTGGGCGCCGCGAAGATGTGGCGCGACAGCGGCACCGTGGGGCCGAGGATGTCGTGGAACTGGCGGGTGTTGCCCTGCGCCAGTGCACCCAGCGCGGCGCTGGCGGCGGGCGCGATGGCGTCGAAGATGCCCAGCAGCGCGTCGCTCTTGCCGTGGGTGGGCTCGCTGCCCCAGCCGTCGCCCGCGATGAGTTCGGCGTAGTTGAAGTCGTCGCCCGTGTACATGCGAACGCCGGCCGGCAGGCGCCGGCGCATGGCGATCTCCTTGTCCTTGTCGAGCAGCGAGATCTTGATGCCGTCCACCTTGCCGGCGTGCGCTGCGATGATGCCGAGCGCCGTGTCCATCGCGGCGTCCAGGTCCCGGGTGCCCCAGTAGCCGCCGAGCGCGGGGTCGAACATGTCGCCCAGCCAGTGCAGCACCACGGGCTGCCGCGCCTGGCTCAGCACGCGGCCGTAGACGCGCTCGTAGTCGGCCGGTCCCTTGGCCACGCGCGCCAGCGCGCGGCTGGCCATCACGATGAGCCGGCCGCCGAGCTTCTCGATCGCGGCCATCTGTTCCTCGTAGCCGGCGATGACCTCGTCGACCGTCTTCACGTGCTCCAGCACCAGGTGGTCCGTGCCGCAGCCCGAGGCCACCAGCGCGCCGGGGTGGTCCTGGGCGGCGTCGAGCGAGCGGCGGATGAGTTCCAGCGAGGTCGGCCAGTCCAGGCCCATGCCGCGCTGCGCGGTGTCCATGGCCTCGGCCACGCCCAGGCCCAGCGACCACAGGCGCTGGCGGTAGGCGATGGTGGCGTCCCAGTCGATGGCGCATTGCAGCCAGGGGTCGATGGCCGCGCGCGGGTCGGCCACCACGTGCGCGGCCGAGTAGGCAATGCGGTTGAATGTCAGGCCCGGTGTGGGTTTCACCGGCGCGCTGCCGCGCAGGGTGTAGGCCTCGATCGCGCCCGAGGCGGTGGGCAGTTGAAGGGACAAGTTCATTGTTCGGATGCCGAGGCGACTCGCGTGAGGTGATCTGATCGGGAGACACCGCGGAACCGGCTGTGCCGGGCCGCAGGTGTCGCCCCCTGGAGGGGGTCGCGCGAAGCGCGGCGGGGGTGGTTCACTTCACTTCAGACCTTCAGCGCCGGCACGTCGATCCAGCGGCGCTCGCTCCAGCTCGCCAGCGCGGCCTCCACCAGCTGCACGCCCTTGGCGCCTTCGGGCAGGGTCCATTGGTAGGGCGCGTCCTCCACCACGTGGCGGATGAAGTGCTCCCACTGGATCTTGAAGCCGTTGTCGTAGACCTGGGTGTCGGGCACGTCCTGCCACTGCTCGGAGAAATTCATGGTGTTCTTCACGTCCGGATTCCACACCGGGCGCGGCGTGTTCACGCGGCTCTGCGCCTTGCAGCCGGTCAGCGTGGCGACGGCGGACCCGTGGGTGCCATCGACGTGGAAGGTCACCAGGTCGTCGCGGTTGACGCGCGTGGCCCAGCTCATGTTGAGCTGCGCGATCACGGGCTCGCCGTTGTGGCCGGTGAGCTCGGCGGTGGCGTAGGCCGCGTCGTCCGCGGTGCACTCGTAGGGCTGGCCGGCCTCGTCCCAGCGCTTGGGGATGTGCGTGGTGCCGATGCAGGACACCGCCTTCACCTCGCCGAACAGGTTGTCCAGCACGTAGCGCCAGTGGCACATCATGTCGAGGATCATGCCGCCGCCGTCTTCCTTGCGGTAGTTCCAGCTCGGGCGCTGGATGGGCTGCAGGTCGCCCTCGAACACCCAGTAGCCGAACTCCAGGCGCACGCTGAGCATGCGGCCGAAGAAGCCGGCGCGGCGCAGCATGTCGAGCTTGCGCAGGCCGGGCAGGAAGAGCTTGTCCTGCACGGCGCCGTGCTTGAGGCCCTGCTTCTTTCCGGCCTCCTGCGCCAGGCGCGCGATCTCCACCGCCTCGTTCAGGTTGGTGGCGATGGGTTTCTCGCAGTAGACGTGCTTGCCCGCGCGGATGGCCTTGGCCAGCAGCGTGGGGCGCATCTGGGTGGTGCCGGCGTCGAAGAACACCGTGTCGGCGGGGTTGGCCAGCGCGGCATCGAGGTCGGTGCCCCAGCGCGCGATGCCGTGCGCCTTGGCCAGGGCCTCGATCTTCTCGGCGTTGCGGCCGATGAGGATGGGGTCGGGCATCACGCGGTCGCCGTTGCTCAGGGCGACACCGCCCTGGGCGCGGATGGCGCAGATCGAACGGATGAGGTGCTGGTTCATGCCCATGCGCCCGGTCACGCCGTGCATGATGAGGCCGAGTGTCTTGACTGCCATGTGAAGGTCCTTGCTGGTGCTGTCGTCGTGCGGGGGATTCAGTTGCCGACCTGCAGGCCGGCGGCCTTGACCAGGGCCGCGTTGGCCTTGATCTCGTCCTTGATGTAGGCGTCGAACTGCTCGGGCTTGAGCGTCCAGGCGTCGGCGCCGAGCTTGAGGAAGCGTTCCTTCACCTCGGGCGTGGCCAGGGCCTTCACCACCTCGTCGTGCAGGCGGTTGACGATGTCGCGCGGCGTCTTGGCCGGCGCCATCATCCCGATCCAGAAGTTGAACTCGGAGCCGGGCACGCCGGCCTCGGCGGTGGTGGGCACCTCGGGCAGGGCGCTGGCGCGGCGCGGCGAGCCCACGGCCAGGGCGAGCAGCTGGCCGTCCTTGATCTGGCCGATGACGGGCGCGATGGGCGAGAAGTAGTAGTCCACGCGGCCCGCGATCACCTCGGTCACGGCCTCGGCCGAGC
Organism: Hydrogenophaga sp. YM1; assembly: GCF_016903055.1. NCBI lineage: Bacteria > Pseudomonadati > Pseudomonadota > Betaproteobacteria > Burkholderiales > Comamonadaceae > Hydrogenophaga > Hydrogenophaga sp. YM1. The sequence goes on from NZ_CP070223.1 coordinate 727,716, forward strand.
CCTTGAAGGGGATGTTCACCGCGTCGATCTGCGCGGCCATCTTGAACTTTTCGGCGTTCAGGTGCGTGGCACTGCCCTGACCGGCCGAGGCGAAGTTCATCTTGCCGGGGTGGGCCTTGGCGTGGGCCACGAGCTGCGGCAGGGTCTTGAGGTTCTTGCCGGGCGCGATCACCAGCACGTTGGGCGTGGAGGAGATCGGCGTGACCCCGGCGAAATCGTTCGCGGTGTCGAAGGAGAGTTTCGCGAAGGTGGAGGGGCTCACCGTGTGCGAGGACGAGTGGATCATGATGGTGTAGCCATCGGGCGCGGCCGTGGCCACCGCGGCCTGGCCGATGGTGCCGCTGGCGCCGCCGCGGTTGTCCACGATCACCGGCTGGCCCATGCTCTGGCTCATCTTGTCGGTGATGGCGCGGGCGATGATGTCCGTGGTGCTGCCGGCGGCGAACGGCACGATCACGCGGATCGCCTTGTTCGGGTAGCCGCCCTGCGCGGCGGCGGGCAGGCCCAGGGCCAGGGTGGACACGGCCAGGGCCGCGGCGAAGAGGGTTTTCATGGGTCTCCTTGGGGGTGATGGGGGAAGTCAGTCGATGGCTTTCAGGCGGCGCCACAGCGGCGCCGCCGCGCTGGCGAAGCCCGGCGTGTGCAGCGAGCGCAGGTCCAGCCGGCCCTCGCGCACCGCGAGGCGGGGCCGGCCGCCGCCGTTGTCGTAGAAGCCCGCGTGGGCGCTGGCGAAGGCCTGGGCCTCCTCGGCGGGCGCGCTGCCGAAGCCGTCCACGTAGTGGTGGCCGTTGCGCTCGATGTGGCGCACGCCCAGGCTGGCGGCGAGCAGTGTGTCCTGCTGCACCGCCAGGCCAGCCTGGCAGGTGAGGTCCTCACCCGACAGCAGCAGGCGCGGGTCCTGCGCGATGCGCCGCGCGTTGCGCAGCGAACGGTAGATGCCCTTGCAGGCCTTGCTCGAGATGCCGCGGTAGCCCAGGGCCAGGCCTTCGTCGAGCGCGTGGGCGTGGTCGTCGGATTCGTCGAGGATCACGGGGACGTCGATGCCCAGCGGCGCGATGGGTTCGCGCAGCGCCACGGCGCGCGCCAGCGGCTGCTCCAGCAGCAGGGTGCGCCGCAGCAGATCGGCCAGCGCGGGCGTGGCGCGCAGCGCCTGCCAATAGGCGCCCAGGCTGGCGGCGTCGGCGAAGGTTTCGTTGCCGTCCAGCGTGACGCGGTGCTCGGGCGCGTGCGCGCGCAGCACGGCGGCGATGCGCGAGAGGCGGTCCACGTCGGCCTCGATGCGCCCGCTGAGCTTGAGCTTGAAGTGGTGCAGGCCCTGGCGGCGGATGGCGGCCTCCAGCGTGGCGGGCAGGCCGTCGCCGGGGTCGCTGCCGGGGTCGTCGTCGTTGAGGCGGTCGGCCAGGCCGACGGTGTGGCGCAGCACCACCGCGTCGGGGCGGGCGATCGTGAGGCCCGCGCTCCAGGGATCGCCGAGCGCACCGGCGCGCAGGCCGTCCACCCACGAGAGGCCGGCCGCGCGCAGGGCCGCGTCGGCCACGGCCTTGTCCAGCAGCGCGGCGCCGAACTGCGCGGCCAGGCGCGGCAGGCCGCGGGCCACCGACACGGCGATGGCCGATTCACCACCCGACTGCGAGTGCGCGAAAGGCGTGAGCGGATCGCGCTGGGCCAGCAGCGCCTCGCGCGCGTTGCGCAGCGACTCGCGCAGCTGCTCGAAGTTCTGTTCGTGCGTGAGCGCGGGCGACTTGTCGAACCACTTGGGCACCATCAGCTCGGCGCCGGCGCCCTCCACGCGGCGGCCCTGGGCCTCGGCGTGCACGCGCACGAAGGCCTGCGGGCATTGCGTGACGGTGGCCGCGCCGAAGCGAAAGGGCAGGCGCAGCGTGACGTGTCGCTCGTACAGCTCGATGGCGTGCAGGCGCAGGTTCACGCCGTTCATGTCAGCTGGCTCCAAAGTTCGTGCACGTGACGCGCGCTGGCCTCGGCGCAGCCTGGGCCGTCGGGCATGTAGTCGAAGGGCTCCACCGCCACCCAGCCGGCGTAGGCGCTGTCCTTGAGCGCCTGCAGCACGGGGCGCTGGTCGGTGTCGCCCTGGCCGGGGCCGCGCCGGTTGTGGTCGTTGAGCTGCACGTGCGCGATGTGCCCGCTGGCCAGGAAGCGGCGCAGCACCTCGTGCACGGGCTCGCTCTCGCTGTGCGAGGCCGCGCTCACGTCGAGCATGGTGCGCAGCGCGGGCGAGCCGATGCGGTCCACCAGGTTGGCGGCCTCGGCCACGGTGTTGATCACCGGCGTCTCGAAGCGGCCCAGGGGTTCCACGCAGTAGGTGACGCCGGCCGCGGCGGCGTGCGGCGCGAGCTCGGCCAGCGCGGCCTCGAAGCGCGCGAGCGCGTCGGCCACGCTCTGCCCCGGGCCGGGCGAGCGCTGGCGCGGCGAGCCGTGCACCAGCACGCGCGCGCCGCAGGCGGCGGCCAGGTCGATCAGCTGGCGCAGCAGGTCCAGCGTGCGCCGGCGCTGCGCGGCGTCATCGCTCACCAGCGACAGGCCCTCGGGCCGCATCAGTAGCCAGTGCAGGCTGCTGATGGCCAGGCCCTGCTGTTGCGCCGTGTCGCGCCAGCGGCGCGCGTCGGCGGCGCGCAGCGTGGACGGGTCGTCGGCCAGGGTGAAGGGCGCGAGTTCCAGCGCCGCGTAGCCCCAGCGCGCGGCGGCCTCGCACTGCGCGGCCAGCGGCAGCGGGTGCAGCACCTCGTTGCACAGCGAGAGCTTCATGCCGGCGCGCGCCCCGTGCGGGAGGGGCGGACCAGGGACCACACCCGCCAGGCGATGGTGGCGAAGATCAATGCCGCCACGGCGGCGGCGATGGGCCGGGTGAAAAAGGGCGTGAGGTCGCCGTCGGAGAGGATCAGCGCGCGGCGCAGGTTCTTCTCCAGCAGGTCACCCAGCACGATGCCCAGCACCAGCGGCGCCATGGGGTAGCCATGGTGGCGCAAGGCGAAGCCGATCAGGCCGAAGGCCAGCATCACGTAGATGTCGAACAGCCGGCCCGCGATGGCGAAGCTGCCGACGGCGCAGAGCACGAAGATGATGGGCACGATCAGGTGCTGGGGCACGCGCAGCACCTGCACCAGGGCCTTGGTGAGCACCAGGCCGTAGATCAGGATGCCGATGGTGGCGAACAGCATCATGGCCACCACGTCGTACACGAACTGCGGGCTCTCCACCATGATCATGGGGCCTGGCTTGACGCCGTGGATGATCATCGCGGCCATCAGCACGGCGGCCGGCGCCGAGCCCGGAATGGCCAGCGTGAGCACCGGGATCATCGCGCCCGGCACGCAGGCGTTGTCGCCGGTCTCGGCGGCCATCAGGCCTTCCACCGAGCCCTTGCCGAATTTTTCTTTCTCCTGGCTGGCGCGCTTGGCGGCGGCGTAGGACGACCAGGCCGCCACGTCCTCTCCCACGCCAGGGACGATGCCCACGCCGGTGCCGATGAGGCCCGAGCGCAGGATGGTGCGCCAGTACTGGAAGACGTCGCGCAGCTTGGGAATGACGGTGTCGAAGGCGCTGATGGTCACCGGCGCCTGGCGCGCGCGCATGCTGGTGAGCAACTCGGCGAAGCCGAAGGCGCCGACCAGCGCGGGCACCAGCTGGATGCCACCCGCCAGGTCGCGCAGGCCCCAGGCGAAGCGCTCGTAGCCGTACTGCGGCTCTTGTCCGATGGTGGCCACGAACAGGCCCGCGATGCCGGCGATCCAGCCCTTGAGCGGGTCGTCGCCGGTGAGCGTGCCGGCGATGATGACGCCGAACAGCGCGAGCCAGAAGAACTCGTAGGCGCCGAACTTCAGCGCCAGGCCGCCCAGCACCGGCGTGAGCGTGGCGAGGAAGAACATGCCGATCAGCGTGCCCATCACCGAGCCGGTGGTGGCGATGCCCATGGCGCGCCCGGCCAGGCCCTGGCGGGCCAGGGTGTAGCCGTCCAGGCAGGACGCGGCCGAGGCCGGCGTGCCCGGGATGTTGAGCAGGATGGCCGAACGCGAGCCGCCGTAGATGGAGCCCACGTAGGTGCAGATCAGGATCAGCAGCGCCTGCGAGGGCGGCAGCTTGAGCGTGAGCGTGGTCATGAGCGCCAGCGCCATGGTGGCCGTGAGGCCGGGCAGGGCACCCATGACCACGCCCACCAGCGAGGCCAGCAGGGCCAGGCCGATCGTCGAAGGCGAGGAGAAGTGGGCGATGGATTGGCCGAACAGGAGCAGACCGTCGAACATGGTGCGTGAAGCTCAGGGAAGGCGGACCAGGAAGATGGACTGGAACACCCAGGTGACCACGGCCGAGGTGAGCGCGCCGGCCAGCAGCGCCACCGCCAGGCGGCGCGCGGCGCGCTGCTCGCTCGGCGCGTACAGCGCCACGAAGGCCGCGACGAAGGCCGCCGTGGCCAGCCAGAACGGCAGGCGCCCGATCAGCACCGCCGCGTAGGCCAGCGTCAGCGCCAGCGTGGCGGCGATGCGTCGGTTGATCAGCGGCGCGGGGCCGGCTTCAGGGGCGCCGCCCGTGCGGGCGGCCTGGCGCCGGCGCGTCCAGCCGCGCAGCATCAGCACCGCGCCCAGCAGCACCAGGGCGCTGCCCAGCAGGCCCGGCACGAAGCCCGGCATGGCGTAGAGCTGCGCGCCCATGGACTCGAAGCGCTCCATGCGCCAGGAGCCGATCAGGATCAGCAGGCCAAAGCCCACCCAGCCCGCCCCGCCCCGCAGATCGGAGCGGGCGGCGGTTCCACCCTCGGTCATGTGGGACCCCGCGGTGCGTCAGGGCTTGGGGATGCCCACGGTGTCGGGCGACACCTTGGCCTTGCCGGCGGCCTGCTGCGTCCAGGCATAGGCCTGGACCGCGGGGAACACGGCCTTCTGCGCTTCCTCGCCCGCCATCGGCGCGAACATGGCGCCGCGCGACTGCGCGTACTTCTTCAGCGCCTCGCTCTTGCTCATCTCGGTGGTCCAGAGGCGGTTGAGCGTCTGCGCCACCTCGGGCGGCGCGGCCTTGGGCACGAAGACGCCGAAGTAGTTGATCGGGTCCTTGAAGCCCGGGATGAACTGCGACAGCGGCGGAATGGTGCCGAAGCCTTCGATTTCGATCGACTTGTCGCCCACCACCGCGAGCGGGCGGATCTTCTTGGCGCGGATCATGTCGGTCTGCTCGGCCGCGAGCTGCGTGGTCACCTGCGTCTCGCCCGAGGCGGCGGCCACCGCGGCCGGCGCGCCGCCGTCGTAGGTGACGTGCTTGTAGGTGACGCCGGCCGCGCGCGCCAGCGCCTCGATCGCCGAGTGGCCGCTGGAGTTCACGCCCGCCGTGGCCACCGAGACCGTGCCCGGGTTGGCCTTCATGGCCTTGAGCAGGTCGTCCATGGTCTTGTACGGCGTGTCCGCGTTGACCCCGACCACCGCGATGTGCGCCACATTGAGGTACAGGTTCCAGTCGGCGATGGAGGTGTCCAGCATGCCCAGCACCTTGTAGGTGCCCAGGTCCTTGGCGCCGCCGGCCGTCCAGGTGTAGCCGTCGGCCGGCGCGGCCAGCGCGTTCTTGGTGCCCACCGAGCCCGAGGCGCCTGGCTGGTTCAGGATGACGATCTTCTGGCCCAGGTGCTTCTCCAACTCGGCCGCGGTCACGCGCGTGACCTGGTCGGTGGAGCCGCCGGGCGCCCAGGGCACGATCAGCGTGATCGGGCGGTCGGGCTTCCATTGGGCGAAGGCGCCGGCGGCGGCGGCGGCGAGCAGGGAGGCGGCGAGCAACTGGCGCAGAGGCCGGGCGGTGGTCATGCGATGTCTCCTGGGGGTTAATTCACCGAACGGTTAATGCTAGGAACCGCTCCCCCCGCCGTCAAGGCGCCCGCCGGCTCAGCCTCTCAGGACATACCCTAGGATCACGTCGCACATGTGCGAGAGCCGTTCGTTGAGGGCCTTGGGGGCCATCAGGTCGCGCCCGAAGATGGCCGACAGCGTGTGGTTGTTCGACAGGTAGAAGTACGCCAGCCCGGCGATCGACACGTAGAGCTGCACCGGGTCGATGCCGCCGCGAAAGCTGCCCTCGGCCTGGCCGCGCTCGATGATGTCCTGCAGCATGAGGACCAGCGGCGAGTTCAGTTCGCGCGCCCGTTCGGACTGCGCCAGGTGCCGCGCCTTGTGCAGGTTGGCGCTGTTGAGCAGGGTGAGGAACTCGGGGTGCTCGAGGTAGTAGTGCCAGGTGAACTCCACCAGGCGGCGCAGCGCGGTTTCGGGCTTGAGGTGCAGCAGGTTGAGCTTGTGCTCTTCTTCGCGGATGTGGTGGTAGGTCTGCTCCAGCACCGCCTGGAACAGCCGCTCCTTGTCTGCGAAGTAGTAGTAGATGAGCCGCTTGTTCAGGCCCGCGCGCTCGGCGATGCGGTCCATGCGCGCGCCGCCCAGCCCGTGTTCGGAGAACTCGTCGCGCGCGGCCTTGAGGATGGTGGCCTGCGATCGGTCGGCGTCGCGCAGGCGCTCTTCGGGGGCCACGGGGGAGGGCTTGTTCACGCGCTTTAATTCTCTATTGAGTTAATTAAGTCCAGTATCGCAGATCGGATTCTGCGGGACGGCGCGGGCGCAAAAGAAAACGGCCCCGCAGGGCCGTTGTCGTGGAGGCGTTGGCCGCTCAGTGGGCGGTCACGGCGGGCTGGCCCGACTGCACCAGCTTGTCGCCGGCCACGGCGCGCAGGCCGGCGGTGCGGATCTGCTCGACCTGGGCGGGCGTGGCCACCGGCAGGATCTCGCCGCTGGCGATCAGGCCCAGGCGGCGGGCTTCGATGGTCTCGGCGCGGACCTGCGCACGGCTCAGGCCGCTGTCGGCCACGGTTTCCTGCACGGGGACGATCTCGCCACGGGCGACCAGGCCGGCCCGGTTGGCTTGCACGGCCTGGGCCTGCACTTCGGCGCGGCTCAGTGTGGATTGGAAGTTGAAGACTTCGTTGCCTTCGATGGGGCCTTCGGCGAAGGCGGCACCGGCGCCCAGGGCAAGGGCGATGGAGAGGGCGAGGTTTTGAGCGGTTTTCATGGCAATTCCTTGAAGATGGGTGGCTGTTGGTGGTGTTTGTCTGTCAATGCCGTTTTCTGTTTGGCATGGGTGTACTTTAGGGTTTTCCCCTAGTCGAAAAAACCACCCCGGGGGCAACGCAGCGTTTCTGTTTCCGCAACGGTGGGGGCCGGCGCCCGCCCCTTGACGCCCGTCAAGCCCCCGCCGCCGCGCCCGGCCTACAGTGCGCGCATGGTCCCGCCACCCGCCCGCGTGCTCATCGTCCAGGGCCACCCCGAGCCCGGGACCTCCCACCTCTGCCATGCGCTCGCGGACGCCTACGCCGCGGGCGCGCGCTCGGCCGGCCACGCGGTGCGGCAGATCCGCGTGGCGGACCTGGACTTCCCCTTGCTGCGCAGCCCGGGCGAATGGGAGCGCGGCGCCGTGCCGGCCGCGCTGGCGCCGGCGCAGGAAGACATCCGCTGGGCGACGCACCTCGTGCTGGTGTACCCGCTCTGGCTGGGCGGCATGCCGGCCTTGCTCAAGGGCTTTCTCGAACAGGTGGCGCGGCCCGGCTTCGCGTTTCGCTACGACGCGACCAGCGCGCTCGGCACGCGCCGGGGCCTGGGCGGGCGCTCGGCGCGCGTCGTGGTGACCATGGGCATGCCCGCGCTGGCCTACCGCTGGTTCTACCGCGCCCACAGCCTCAAGGCGCTCAAGCGCAACATCCTGGGGTTCGTGGGTTTCGCGCCGGTGCGCGACACGGTGGTGGGCGGGGTGGGGCGGTTCGGCGCGCGGGACGTGGCGCGCTGGCAGGCCCGCTTGCGGGCGCTGGGCGAGCGCGCCCGCTGACGTGGGCCGGTACCCCGCGCGCTCAGCGCGCGAGGTAACCGCCGTCCACGGGGTAGTAGGCGCCCGTGACGAAGGACGCCGCCGGGCCGCTGAGCCAGAGCACCAGCTCGGCCACCTCCTCGGGCCGGCCCAGGCGCCCGATGGGGTGCAGCGCCACGAGCTGCGCGGCCGAGGCCGGGTCGTCTTCCAGGCGCGCGATCATGGGGGTGTGGATGAAGCCCGGGCCGACCGCGTTGAGCCGTATGCCCTGCGCGCCGTACTCCAGCGCGGCCGCCTGCGTGAGCCCCACCACGCCGTGCTTGGCCGCGGTGTAGGCGGGCGCGTTGGCGAAGCCCACCGCGCCCAGGATGGAGGCGATGTTGACGATGGCGCCACCGCCGCCCTTGAGCATGGCCGGGATCTGGGCGCGCAGGCCGAGGAACACGCCCGAGAGGTTGATGCCGATCACGCGGTCCCAGGCCTCCAGCGGGTAGTCGGCGGTGGGCGCCAGCTCCCCGCCGATGCCCGCGTTGTTGCAGGCGATGTCGAGGCGGCCGAATTGTTTGAGGCAGCGCTGCACCAAGCGCTCGTGGTCGCGGGGCTTGGTGACGTCGGCGGGGACGAAGAGGGCCTGGCCCCCGCGCTCGCGCACCTGCGCCACCGTGGCCTGGCCGCCGTCGGCGTCGGTGTCCGACACCACCACGCGAGCGCCCTCGCGCGCATAGGCCAGGGCGATGGCGCGGCCGATGCCCGAGGCGGCGCCGGTCACCAGGGCGGTCTTGTCCTTCAGCATGACCACCTCAGCCCATCGCCGCGCTCAGGCGAGCGGCCGTGTGTCCGGGGCGCAGCCGCTCGCCCATGTCGAGCAGGCGCGTGGTGCCGCTGCCCGTTTCCACCTCGCGCGCGGTCAGCGCCAGCGTCGCCACCGGCGGCTTGCCGGTGAGCCGCTGGACCTCGGCGAAGGCGTTGGAGGCGCCGGCCGAGCCCATGGTCACGACCACGGCCACGCGGCGCAGTCGGTGTGCGTGCAGGAAGCTGCGCATCGGCCCCGCCAGGCGGTACATCCAGATGGGCGCGACCAGCACCACGGTGCGGAAGTCCTCGGGTCGGGGCCCCGCGTAGCGGATGCGCGGCCGGCGGCTCAGCAGGGAGTCGAGCACGCAGCGCCAGGTGCCGCTGGCGCCGGCGCGCCGGTGCAGGTCTTCCACCTGGCCCAGCGGCCAGCCGTGGTGCGAGGCGAGCAGCTGCGCCGCGCGGCGCGACACGCCGGTGTACGAATAGTGGACGACGAGAATGCTGTCCATGTTGACCCGGCCTCAGTGCGTGGCCGCCGTGCCGAAGTAGGGGTACACCGGGCGCTGGCCCTGGGGCGGCAAAGGTGCCTGGCGGTCCTGGTGTTCGTGGGCGAGGCCCTTGCGCAGCGCGCCGGCGAGCAGCCGCAGTTCCTCGGCCACGGCGGCGAACAGGTCGTCGATGGAGAGCACGCCGACCACGCCGCCGTCCTCCTCGACCACCAGCAGCCGGCGCACGCCGGCCTGCTCCATGGCGCTGGCCGCTTCGTGCACGTCGGCCGTGCCGCGCACCGCGAGCGGCGGCGACTTGGCCAGGTGGCCGATGCGCAGATCGACGCCGGCCGCGCTGGAGCGCGCCAGGGCGTCGATCACGATGTCGCGGTCGGTCACCACGCCCACCACCTGGGGCGGGTTCTCGCCGGTGACCACGAGCAAGGCGCCGACGTGTTCGTCGAACATCCGGTGGGCGGCTTCGTTGAGGGGGGCGTCGGCGTCGATGGCCACGGCGGCGCGTTGGCAAAGGCTGGCGATGTTCATGGGCTTCTCCGGTGGGGTCCTGTGGGGGCCGCGGGGCGCGGCAACGGGACCCATCTTGGAGCGCCGGGCCAGCGGCAGGATGATGCGGATCAAGTCGCGCGCGTGCGGCGCCGCCGCCGGTCCGCCGGGGCCGTGGGCGCGGGCTAGACCGAGTCGGCGTAGCTCGCGCGCAGGCCCTCGGGGTCGATGATTTCGATCTGCCGGCGGCGCACCGTGACGAAGCCCTGGCGCGCCAGCGAGGACAGGCAGCGGCTCACGGTCTCCAGCGTGGCGCCGAGGTAGCTGCCGATTTCTTCGCGCGTCATGCGCAGCTGGAAGGCGCTGGCGGAATAGCCGCGCGCGTGCAGCCGCTGCGACAGGTTGAGCAGGAAGGTCGCCACGCGCTCCTCGGAGCGCGTGCTGGCGATCAGCGCGGCCACGTGGCGCTCGCGCACCAGCTCGGCGCTCAGCGTGCTGGTGAGGTGGTGCAGCACCGAGCGGCTCTCGCCCGCGGCCTCGCTCAGTTCCGCGTAGGGCAATACGCAGACCTCGGCGTCCTCGATGGCGCGCACCGAGGTGGGGTGCTTGCCGGTGGCCAGGCCGTCGAAGCCGAACAGCTCGCCGGGCAGGTGGAAGGACATGACCTGTTCGCGCCCATCGCGCAGGCTCGCCACCGACTTGAAGGAGCCGTAGCGCACCGCGTAGATGAACTCGCAGCGCTCGCCGTCGCGGAACACGCTCTGGCCCTTGCGCAGGCGGCGCCGGGCGATGGGGGTGCGCTCCAGCGGTGTGTGCGCGCCGGGCTCGGCCCAGGAGGGCAGGCAGACGTGCCGCACCAGGCAGGTGTCGCAGGTGCTGTGGCCGGGCGCGGCGGCCGGCGACAGGGCCGCGGACAGGGGCATCGACGAATCGACGAAGTGGATGGGCTGGACAGCGGATTGAAGTTCCATGCGGGGCTCCTGGCGGGGGCGTCGGGGTGGGCCGGCGAGCGGTCCGGCCGTGGGACCTGCGCGTTGGCCGGCGCGCGCGATGCCATGTTCAGGGGCCGGCCGCTGGCCTTGATAGGTACCTGTACCTAGGCGGTAAACCGTTGGTGCGCCGGGGCGTTCAGGTGCGCCGCGTGCCGGAGGCGATCACCGCCGCGGCGCTGCGCAGGCCCAGCTTGCGCTTGATGTTGGCGCGGTGGATGTCGACCGTGCGCGCGCTCAGGCCCAGGGCGTTGGCGATCTCCTTCGTGGCCTGGCCCTGGTGCACCAGATCCAGCACCTCGCGCTCGCGCGGCGTCAGTGAGGACTCGCCAGCGTCCGCGACGTCCGGGCGGTGGCGCTTGAGCGTGCGGCTGAGCAGCCGCGCGTTCAGGCGCGGGCTCATCCACAGCTCGCCCTTGAGCGCCGCCAGCGCGGCCGGCACGATCTCGGCGGAGGCGCGCTCCTTCATGAGGTAGCCGCTGGCGCCCAGGGCCATCACCGGCTCGCCGTAGAGCATCTCGTCCTGCATGCTGAGCACCAGCGTGGCGCGCGGCCCCTGGGCCGCCAGCACCGCGCGCACGGTGGCCAGGCCGCTGGAGTCGCCCGTGCCCATGTCGGTGATCACCAGCGCGGGTTGGTGGCGTTCGATCAGGGCCAGGCCGTCGCGCAGGCTGGCCGCGCTGCCCAGCAGGCGCAGGTGGGGGCTGTCGGCGATCAGCGTCTCCAGGCCGAGGCGAACGATGTCGTGGTCGTCGATGACGATGACGGTGTTGTCCATGGAGCACCCCATCCCGATGGAGCGGAAATCGGCACCTTATGCCGGCCCGTCGCGCGCGCCCCTGACGAAGATCAAAGTTCCTCGGGGGGTTCCGACCAGCGGAGCACCACCTCGCAACCGCCGCTGCGCCGGTTGCGCAGCGCCAGCCGCCCCTGCAGCGCCCGCGCGCGCGCCTGCATGGACTTCAGGCCCATGCCAGGGTGCGAGGGGTGCACCAGGCTCAGGTCGCAGCCCTTGCCGTCGTCGCGCACCGTCAGGCCGCACAGCGCGCCGGCGCGCGCCAGGTGCACGGCGATGCGCCGCGCCTGGCCGTGGCGAACCGCGTTGGTGACGGCCTCCTGCACCACGCGGTAGACGTGGCCCGCGTTCTCCGCGCCGACGTCGCTGAAGTCGCCGCGCGCGCGCAGCGTGCATTCGATGCCCATGAGCGCGGCGGCGTCGAGCAGGTACTGCTCCAGGGCCTGGTGCAACGCGCCGGCCTCGCTGCCCGCGGGCACGATGCCGCGCGAGAGCTGGCGCAGCCGCTCGGCCACCACCTGCACCTGCTCGCGCGACTTCTCCAGCAGCGCGCCGACCAGCGCGGGGTCGTTGCGCCGCGCGGCCGCCGCCTCCAGCAGCATCGAGACGCCCGCCACCGCGGAGCCCACGGCGTCGTGCAGTTCGCGCCCGATCTGCTCCTGGCGGGCGTCCATCTCCCGCAGCAGCATGCGCTCGAAGCGCTGGCTCACCTCCTGCACCTCGTGATGGGCGGCCAGCAGCGAGGCTTGGATCTCCTCGCGCTCGGTGACGTCACGCACCGTCACCGACAGCAGTCGCTCGCCGTCGGCGCGCGGGATCGGGGCCACCGAAAACTCGGCCGGAAAGACGTCACCGCCCAGTCGCACGCAATGCCCCGAGGTCACGCCGTCGGGGCCGCGCACCGTGCCGCGCAGCACCGCCGCGATGTCTTCCTGGCAGTACCGCCAGCTCAGCGGGGTGAACAAGGGCTCCAGGCTGCGGCCCAGGATCTGTTCCGGCGCGTGGCCGAAGAGCGCGCGCGCGGCCGGGTTGAAGGAGCGCACGCGGTGCGTCTCGTCGATCAGCAGGGTGGCGATGGGCGCGGCCTGCAGCATGCCCTCTAGGCGCTGCTCGCCCCGGCGGCGGCCCGCTTCGGCGGCCTCGGTGGCCGCACGCATGGCGTTCAGTGCAGCCGTGAGGCGCCGGCGCACCAGCCAGGCACCGGTTCCCCCGATGGCCATCAGCAGTCCCATCGACACGCCCAGGGTCAGCAAAGTGCGCCAGGCGGACGCGTCGATGACATCAGCCGGCACCGCCACCAGCGCCGTCCAGTGCGTGGCCGGTGCGGTCCAGTAGGACACCGTCATGGGCGGGCCGCCCTGTTCGACCCAGCGCAAGGTACCGAAGCCGTCGCGGGCCAGGCGCTCCTGCAGCGCCGCGCCCACGCGTTCGCTGGCCGGGCCTTGGGGGCCAGCGCTGTTTGCCAGATAGCGGCCCGCGTTGTCCACGATGGCCGCCTGCCAATGCGACGGCAGCAGACCGGCCTCCAGCAGCGGGGTCAGCCGCGGCAGCTCCAGCACGGCTTGCAGGGCCAGGGTTTCGCCTCCGGCGCGCGTCACCGGCACGCCGATGCCCACCACCGGCCCCTCGCGGGCGGGCCAGGTGGTGGCGTTGACCACGCCCGCCCGGCCCGTTCGGGCCACCTCGGTGAAGGCAGGCGGCGCGGTGCGCGGCGGCTCGGCCCCGACCGCCAGCGGGACGTGCACCAAAGACTGACCATTGGCACGCGCCAGCACGATGGCGTCGATCTCCAGGTCGCGAGCGAGGGCGCTCGCAGCGCGCTGGAAGTCGCGCAGGTCCTGGCCGTCGGGTGGCAGTTGCTGGGCCAACCGCTGCAGCGCGTCCTGCACGGCCACCACGCGCGCATTCACGCGGTGCGACAGGGCCACGGTCCGGGCCATCAGCCGCTGCTCCAGAGCCGCCTGCTCGCGATCCATGGCCAGCCAGGCCGCCACCCCGAACAGCAGCAAGGCCGGCAACTGAAAGGCCAGCAGAAGCCACAGCAGCAGCCAGCGCAGGCGCCGGCGTGGCGGCACGCCCTCAAGCGGTGGCGCGGGCTCGCTCAGCGCCCGCATCATGGCAACGCCCCGGGTCCTTCGGGCCCCGCGGCGGGGGCGGCGTCGCGCAGGGCGCGCACCACCTCGGCGTCCTCCACCTGCGCAAAGTGGGCGTAGAACTGGCCCACGGCCTGGAAATCGGCGGGCGTGAGCAGGCACACCAGTTCGTCGGCCGCCGGGCGCACCAAGGCCACGCTCTCGCGGGAACCCACGGGCACGGCGCACACCAGGTGCGCGGGCGCGCGCTGGCGCACCGCGTGCAGCGCGGCCAGCATGGTCGCGCCCGTGGCCAGACCATCGTCGACCACGATCACCGTGCGCCCGCGCGCCGACGCGGCGGTGCGCCCCGGCGTGTAGGCGGCGCGGCGGCGGGCGATCTCGGCGAGCTGTTCGCGCCGCACGCGCGCGAGGTAGTCCGCGTCGGCGCCCGCCAGGTTGGCGTGCGGGGCCACGTAGACCCAGCCCGATTCGTCCACCGCGCCCACCGCGAATTCGTCGGAATAGGGCGCGGGCAGCTTGCGAACGAGCACGATGTCGAGCTCGCCGCCGAGGGCCTGGGCCAGGTGCGCCGCCATGGGCACCGCGCCGCGCGGGATGGCGAGCACCAGCGGGTGGCTGCCGCGGTGGTGGGCCAGCGCGGCAGCGAGCTGGCGGGCGGCGTCTAGGCGGTCATGGAACATGGGGGCTCGCTTTCATGGGCCGGTGGGCGGCTGGCTCCGGTGCGCGATGGCCAGGTCACTGTAGTGGCGTGGCGGCGTCGCCGTTTGCGCCAGATCAAGGGGGCGGCAGGCCGCGCCCAGGCCCCGGCCGGCGCGCCGCCTGCAGGTGGCGCGCCGCCAGGCGCAGGTACTGCCGCGCGCGGCGGCGCCAGCGTGCCTCGCCCTGGTAGCGCGCCTCGGCCAGGTGCGCGATCGCCAGGCCGGCGCGCTCGCAGGCCCGAAGGGCCTGGTAGAAGTGCACGAGGGCGCGCGGCGGCTCGTCGCCGCTGGCGTTCGCGTAGTGGCGCAACAAGGCCTCGCCCAGGGCCGGCGCGCCGGCGCGTTCGCATTCCAGCGCCAGGAAGCCGACCTCGTCGGCGCCGTCCTGCTGGCGCAGCGCCTTGGAGAACTCCAGGGCGTCGATGATCGCCAGCGGGTCGCCGAGCCAGATGTGCTCCGGCCGCAGGTCGCCATGGGCCTCAAGCACGCAGCCGGCCATGGCCCGCGCCTCGATCAGCGGCGTGCTGGACGCCAGCCAGGCGCGCAGCGCGCCCAGCACCACGTCCACGCGCGTGCGCGGCAGCCGCCATTCGGGGCGACCCAGCAGTTGTTCGCAGTCGGCCAGGCGCTGCCACAGCCGCAGGCGGTAGCCGTTGGGGTCCAGGCGCGGGCGAGGCTGCCAGCGATGGAAGCCGGCCAGTTGCTCAGCGATGCGGCGCATGTCGTCCTCGCTGGCCTCGCCGCGCAGCAGGCGCTGGTCCAGCATGGGCCCCGGCGGCAGGCGGCGCATGGCCACCAGCCACTCCACCGGCTCGCCCGGCCCGTCCAGGCGCAGGCGGCCGTTCTCGTCCGCCGCCAGCGGCACCAGGCCCAGGTAGACCTGGGGCGCCAGGCGCCGGTTCACGCGCAGTTCTTCGCGGCAGTAGTGGCGCCGCCGCTCGAGCGTGGAGAAGTCCTGCAGGCCCTGGTGCAGCGGCTTCTTCATCTTGTAGGCGCGCTCGCCGGCCAGGAACACCCACGAGAAATGGGTTTCGATGGCCTCGACGGACGAGACCGGCAGGCGATGGTTCGCCGGGTCCCGCAGCGCGTCCACCTTGTCCTGCAATGTGTGCTTCATGGCGACCACTATCCGGCCAGTCGACAGGGCGCGTGCTTGACGGCGGTCAAGGATGCGCGCGCCGCCACGAAGCGGTGCGCGCGGACCGCGAGCTTGACCGGCATCAATGAACGCCCCGCCGCCCGCGCCGACAGTGTGCAGGCGCCCGATGTGGGCGTCTTTTTGCCTCACACAGGAGGGCGTCATGAACCGGTTCATTCCCCCACTGCTCGCCGCCGCCCTCATGGCGGCTTCGGGCATGAGCGCAGCCGCCGACAAGGAACTGAGCTGCACCCTCAAATTCACGTCCAGGCAGTGGTCGGCCGTGTACTCGAGCGCCGAGGGCGAGGGCACGGTGAGCTGCGACAACGGCGCGTCCCTGCCGGTGACGATCAACGCGAAGGGCGTCGGCCTGACCGCGGGGAAATGGAAGATCACCGATGGCACGGGCAAATTCACCCACGTGTCCGCGATCGAGGACGTGCTGGGCAGCTACCTGGCGGTCAGCGGCGACGCCGGCGTGGCCAAGGCGGGCACCGCGCAGGTGCTGACCAAGGGCAAGGTGTCGCTGGCGCTGGCGGGCAAAGGCGAGGGCTTCGACCTCGGCATCGCCATCAGCGACTTCAAGATCGGCAAGCGCGCGGCCGAAGCCAAGTAGACGACGCGGGCCGCGCCGCCGCGCACAGGCCAAGGCGTGTCCGTGCCGCCATGGGGGGTCCCGCGCGCCCTCAGGGGCGCGGGGCCGTGGCGGGCCCGCCGGTGCCGAAGGTCTGTTCGAACGCCGCCAGAAACGCCGGCAGGCGCGCGCGCGGCAAGCGGTCGATGCCGGCCGCTCCCGCGCGGCCCCCGCCACCGAAGTCCCGGCACAGCCGGTCCGCGTGCGGCCGTTGCCGGGGGGCCCTCAGGTTCACCATGAAGGCGTCGGTCCCCGCGGCGCGCAGCACCGCGCAAGCCCGCTCGGGTTCGCGCTCGATGCAGCGGTAGGCCAGGCTGCCCTGCACGCGCCGCGCCCAGTCCTCGTCGGGCAGCTCGTACACCGAACCGGCAGCCAAGCGCCAGCGCGGCGCCAGCGCGTCGGCGCGCTCGAGGTCCTGGCGTCGGCGCTCGATGAGCGCGGGAGCGATGGGCTCGCGCCGCAGGAAATCCAGCGGGTCGGCGTGCGCCCGCATGAGGCCGTGCAGCGCGGCCGGCGCGATCAGCACGTCGGCCTCGGACTCGCCATAGGCGTTGTGGTTGATGGCTTCGCCGAGCGCGCGCAGCGTGGCCAGTTGCGGGTCGTCCAGGCCCGCCGCGTGACCGAGCGCGCGCGCGCTCGCGCCCATGCCGTCGCCGAAGGCGCCGGTGACGGCCCAGGCCGCGTGCGGCCCCCCCAGGTGGCGGTGCACGATGAGGCTGGTGCAGCGCGTGGGCGCGGTCTCGATCACGAGCTTCAGGGCGGGGTGGCGCGGCAGGGGGTCGTCGCCGGCGTGGTGGTGGTCGAAGTACTCGATGCGCACGCCGCGCGCCAGCAAGGCCAGCAGGGGCGCGCGGTTGCGCGCGAGGGAGATGTCGAGCACCGTGACCGTGTCGTCCGGGCCGGCGTCCACGCGCTCCAGCAGCGCGATCTCGCGCTTGAGGCCGGTCACCAGCCGCGACTCGCGCGGTCGCGCCAGCCGCAGCTGTTGCAGCGCGCACAGGCCGTCGGCGTCGCCATTGAAGACGTCCCAGTGGCTCAAGGCGCAGCCTGCTCGGCGGGGGCGGCCGGCGGCGGGCCGAGCGCCAGCCGCAGCTCCAGCGTGCCGTCGGCGCTGCCGCGCATGCCGAAGCCGATCGCGCGCGCGAGGTTCACCATGCCGTGGTTGCCTTCGAGGCACCAGCCCACCAGTTCGCGCGTGCCGCGCGCGCGCAGGTGATCGATCAGCATCCCCAGCAGCGCGCGGCCCAGGCCACGGCGCTGCCAGGGCCGCGCCACCTGCACCGCGAACTCGGCGGTGTCGTTGTCGGGGTCGCAGGCGGCGCGCGCCTCGCCGCACAGGGTGTCGCCGGACAAGGCGATGAAGCACATCTCGCGCTCGTAGTCGATCTGGCAGTAGCGCGCCAGCTCGCTGGGCGGAACCTCACGTCGCGTGAAGAAGAAGCGCAGGCGCAGTTCCTCGGGCGAGCAGCTGGCGTAGAAGCGCGCGAGCCGCTCGCCGTCCTCCGGCCGGATCGGGCGCAACTGGAGCGCTTCGCCGTCGATGACGGTGACGCGCTCCAGGCCCGAGGGGTAGGGGCGCAGCGCCAGGTGCGCGCCGTCGCGCGTGGGCGCGGCCGGGCGCACGCGCACGCGCGCGTCCAGCGCCAGCGCGCCCTCGGCGTCGACCAGCAGGGGGTTGATGTCGAGCTCGGCCACCGGCGCGAGGTCGCTGGCGAGCTGGCTCAGGCGCAGCAGCACGTCGACGACGGCGTCGAGATTCGCCGGCGGGCGCGAGCGGTAGCCGCGCAGCAGGCGGGCCACGCGCGTGCGGCCGATGAGGTCGCGCGCCAGCACGGCGTTGAGCGGCGGCAGCGCGATCGCGCGGTCGGCCCGCACCTCCACCGCCGTGCCGCCTTCGCCGAACAGCAGCACCGGGCCGAACACCGGGTCGCTGGCGATGCCGACGATGGTCTCGACCGCCAGCGGGCGGTGCGCCATCGCCTGCACGGTGAAGCCGGTGAGGCGGGCGTCCGGGCGCGCCAGCGCCACGCGCTCGCGCATGGCCAGTGCCTCGGCGCGCAGCTGCGCGGCGTTGGCCACGTCCAGCACCACGCCGCCCACGTCGGACTTGTGCAGCACCTCGGGCGAGACGATCTTGAGCGCGACCGGGTAGCCGATGCGCCCGGCCGCGTCGAGCGCGGCGTCCAGGTCGGGCACGCGCTCGGTGGCCACGCAGGGAATGCCGTAGGCGCCCAGCAGGCGCTTGGCGTCGAGTTCGTCGAGCCAGTCGCGCCCGCCCGCCAGGGCGGCCTCCACCAGGGCGCGCGCGCCGTCGCGGTCGGGGTAGTGCAGCTCGGGGCGCGACTCGGGCAGCTGCAGCAGCGCGGCCTGCGCGGCCTGGTGGTCGCGCAGCTGCAGCCAGGCGGCGGTGGCGTTCTCGGGTGTGTCGTAACAGGCCACGCCCTGCGCGTCGAACAGCTCGCGCGCGGCGGCCACGCGCTGGCCGCCGAGCCAGCAGGCCAGCACCGGCCGGTCGGCGCCACGCAGCAGCGGCAGGCAGGCCTGCGCGATGTCGGTGGGCGAGGCGATGGCGGTGGGCGCGTGCATGAACAGCAGCCCGTCCACCTCGGGCGCGGCGAGCAGCACCCGCAGCGCGTCGAGGTAGCGCTGCGGCGGAGCGTCGCCAATGATGTCCACCGGGTTGCCGCGCGACCAGTTGGCGGGCAGGCCGGCGTCCAGCGCCGCCAGGGTGTCGGGCGAGAGCGTGGCGAGTTCGCCGCTGCCCAAGGTGTCGGCCGCGAGCACGCCGGCGCCGCCGCCGTTGGTGAGCACGGCCAGGCGCGGGCCGCGCCAGCGGTGCACGCGCGCCAGTGTCTGCGCGGCGTCGAACAGGGCCTCCAGCGTGTCCACGCGCAGCATGCCGGCGCGCCGCACGGCGGCGTCGAACACCGGGTCGGAGCCCGCCAGCGCGCCGGTGTGGGAGGCGGCGGCGCGCGCGCCGTCGGGCCGCCGGCCCGACTTCACCAGCACCACGGGCTTGTTGCGCGCGGCCGCGCGCGCGGCCGACATGAACTTGCGCGCCTGTTTGACCGACTCGATGTAGAGCAGGATGGCGCGCGTGCGCGGGTCGCTGCCGAGGTAGTCGAGCAGGTCGCCGAAGTCCACGTCGGCGCTGTCGCCGAGCGAGACGAAATGCGAGAAGCCGACGCCGCGCGCGTTGGCCCAGTCGAGCATGGCCGTGGCCAGCGCGCCCGACTGCGTGACGAAGGCCAGTTCGCCCACGCGCGCCTGACCCGGCGCGAAGCTGGCGTTGAGCGCCTGCCCCGGCACCAGGGCGCCGATGCAGTTGGGCCCGAGCACGCGCAGCAGGTGGGGCCGGGCGGCGTCGAGCATGGCCTGTTCCAGGCTGCGGCCGTCGCTGGTTCGGCCTTCGCGCAGGCCGGCGGTGAGCACGATGGCCGCGCGCGTGCCGCGGCGGCCCAGCTGGTCCACCAGCTCGGGCACGCTGGCCGCCGGCGTGCAGATCACCGCGAGCTCGGGCGCCTGCGGCAGCGCGTCCACGCTGGTGAACACCGGCCCGCCGTCCAGTTCGAAGGGCTGGCGGTTCACCGCCCACAGCGGCCCCGCGAAGCCGCCCTCGCGCAGGTTGCGCCAGACCAGCGCGCCCACGCCGTCGGCCCGGCGCGAGACGCCGATCACCGCCACGCTGCGCGGCTGGAACAGGTGCTCGAGGTGGCGCACGCTCATTGGACGGCCCTCCGTGCGGCGCACTGCGGGGCTGAGCGCCTTGGGAACGGCCCAGCGGCGCTCATTCGGCCACCTCCGCCGCGGGGTCGAACACATAGGCGCCCGGCGCGGGCACGGCACGGCCGCGCACGCGCAGGCCCGACACGGCCCGGGCCTTCACCCGGCGCGAGGAATGCGCGGCCAGCCACCGCTGCCAGTGCGGCCACCAGGAACCCGGCGAGGCCTTCGCGTGCGCGAGCCAGTCCTGCGGGTCGGCCGGCGCCGCGCGCGGCGCCCACTCGCCCACGCGGTAGGAGGCCTCGGGGCTGGCCAGCGGCCCCTCGGGCGGACTCACGATGCCTACGTTGTGGCCGCCCGAGCTCAGCACGAAGTGGGCGTTCGAGTGTGTCAGGCGCATCAGCTTGTAGACCGATGTCCAGGGCGAGACGTGGTCGCGCTCGGTGGCCAGCAGGTAGAGCGGGACGCGGATGCGGTCCAGGTCCACCGGCTCGCCGCGCACGCGGTAGCGGCCTTCGGCCAGGTCGTTGTGCAGGTACAGGCGGCGCAGGTACTCGCTGTGCATGCGCGCGGGCAGGCGCGTGGCGTCCGCGTTCCAGGCGCGCAGCGGCGTCACGGGCGTGTGCGCGCCCATCAGGTACTCGTGGACCAGCTTGGACCACACCAGGTCCTTGGAGTTGATGAGCTGGAAGGCGCCGGCCATGCGCTGGCCGTCCAGGTAGCCGCGCTCGGCCATGATGTCCTCCAGGAAGGCGATCTGGCTCTCGTCGATGAACAGCCCCAGCTCGCCGGGCTCCTGGAAGTCCACCTGCGCGGCCAGCAGCGTCAGGCTGCGCAGGCCCTCGTCGCCGCGCGCGCCGAGCAGGGCCGCCGCCATGGACAGCAGGGTGCCGCCCAGGCAGTAGCCCATGGCGTGCACGCCCGCGCCGGGGCAGCGCTCCCGCACCGCCGCCAGCGCCTGCAGCACGCCGAGGTCCAGGTAATCGTCCATGCCGAGGCCGGCGTCCGCGCTGCCCGGGTTGCGCCAGGACACCATGAACACGGTGTGGCCCTGAGAGACGAGGTAGCGCACCAGCGAGTCGTCCGGCGTCAGGTCGAGGATGTAGAACTTCATGATCCACGAGGGCACCACCAGCACCGGTTCGCGCCACACCGTGGGCGTGGCGGGGGTGTACTGGATCAGCTCGATCAGGTGGTTGCGCATCACCACCTGGCCCGGCGTGAGCGCGAGCGCCCGGCCGGGCTCGAAGGCCTGCAGCCCGCGCGCTTCGCCGCCCGAGGCCACGGCCATGGCATCGCGCGCCCAGTTCGCCGCGCCGCTGGCGAGGTTGGCGCCGCCGGTGCGCAGGGTTTCCTGCAGCACTTGCGGGTTGGTCAGCGGCGAGTTGGACGGCGACAGCATGTCCAGCCACTGGCGCGCCACGAAGGCCGTCACCTCCTCGTGGTGGCGCGAGACGCCGCGCACACCGTGCGTGGCCTCGTCCCACCAGCGCTCCTGCAGCAGGAAGCCCTGGGCCAGCGCGTTGAAGGGAAAGCGCCGCCACTCGGGCCGGCTGAAGCGCTTGTCCTGGGGCGCGGGCGCCACGCAGTTCTCGCACGGGCCCTGGGCGGCGCGCCAGAGGTAGTGCGCCCAGGCCTGCGCCTTGTGCAGCGCGCTAGCCGACAGCTGCGCCTGCCGGGTGGGCGACACCAGGAGGTGCAGCCACCAGTCGGCCTGGGCCTGCGCCAGCGCGACCGGCGACAGCCCGTTGGACAGCCGGGCGAGCCACAGCTTGAGCGGCAGGTCCATGGGCGGCGGGCCGGTCGTCGTCGGCGGCGGGTCGTCGGTTCGCATGCCGCCATGATCGGCCCCGGCCGCCGCGCGCGCTTGCGCTATGTCAAGGGCGGCGCGGATCGGGCTTGCGCCGCGCCCGGGGGCGCCTAGCATGGGCCGGACGGGAAGCGCCGCCGCCGGGGCGCGCGCCACACCCCGCGCGGAGCTTGTTCATTGAGCGTTTCGAGCATGCGGGCCATGGCCATCGACGCCGCCACGCGGCGGCTGGTGCCGGTGCGCCGGCCCGTGCCCGTGCCTGGCCCGCGCGAGGTGCTCCTGCGCGTGCGCGCCTGCGGGGTGTGCCGCACCGACCTGCACATCATCGACGGCGAACTGCCGCGGCGCGAGCCGTCGGCCGTGCCGGGCCACGAGGTGGTGGGCGAGGTGGTGGGCCTGGGGCCGCAGGCGCGGCACTTCGCGCCCGGTCAGCGCGTGGGCGTCGGCTGGCTGGGCCGCAGCTGCGGGGCCTGCCCTTTTTGCGCCATGGCGCGCGAGAACCTGTGCGACGCGCCGCTGTTCACCGGCTACGACCGCGACGGCGGCTACGCCGAGTACTGTGTGGCCGACGAACGCTTCTGCTTTGTTCTGCCCGAGGGCGTCGACGACCTGCACGCCGCGCCGCTGCTGTGCGCGGGGCTGATCGGGATGCGCGCCTGGCGGCTGGCGGGCGGGCGCCGGCCGGCGCGGCTGGGCCTGTGGGGCTTTGGCGCCGCGGCGCACATCGTGTGCCAGATCGCGGTCGCGCAGGGACAGCAGGTGCACGCCTTCACGCGGCCCGGCGATGCGGCGGCGCAGGCCTTCGCGCGCCGCCTGGGCGCGCACTGGGCGGGCGCGAGCACCGAGGCGCCCGCGGATGGGCTGGACGCGTCGCTGATCTTCGCGCCCGACGGTGCCCTGGTGCCGGCGGCGCTCGCGGCCGTGCGCAAGGGCGGCGTGGTGGTGTGCGCGGGCATCCACATGAGCACCATCCCGGCCTTCGACTACCGCCTGCTGTGGGGCGAGCGCGAACTGCGGTCGGTGGCCAACCTCACGCGCGACGACGGTGAAGCCTTTTTCCACCTGCTGCGCGAGGTGCCCGTGCACACCCACGTGCAGGCCTTCCCGCTGGAGGAGGCGCAGGCCGCGGTGCAGGCGCTGCGCGAAGGGCGGCTGCAGGGGGCGGCGGTGCTGGTGCCCTGAGCGGTGGGCGGCCGCGCGCAGCTTGCGCCACATCAACAAGCCCCGCGCGGGCGCGGCCTACAGTGAAAGCGCGCCCTGCCGTGCGCAACCGATTCCATTACCTGATGAGGACCACCATGAGCAAACTTCGCCTGCTGGACCCGATGTTCAGCGATTCGTTCGAGAACACCATGCGCCGCTTCTTCTCCCCGGCGACCTTCGACATGGAGCCCGCGCCCCTGCTCAAGATGCGCGTGGACGTGACGGAGAACGACAAGGCCTACGAGGTCAAGGCCGACATTCCCGGCGTGAAGAAGGACGACATCAACGTGCGCATCGATGGCAACGTGGTGCAGATCGACGCCGAGGCGCGCAGCGAGAAGGAAACCAAGGGCAACGGCGACAAGGTGCTGCGCAGCGAGCGCTACCAGGGCTCCATCTCGCGCACCTTCAGCCTGGCCAGCGACGTCGACGAGGCCAAGGTGGAGGCGCGCTACGCCGATGGCGTGCTCACGCTGACGCTGCCCAAGAAGGCCACCGAAGGCGCGCGCAAGATCGCCATCCAGTGAGCGAGGCCGGTGCCAGCCCGCCCGACGCGCTGGCGCGCAGCGCGGCGCTGGCCCATGCCCTGGCCGCGCGCCTGGGCGCGTCGCTCATCGAGACGCACATCTCCTGGGTGCTGTTGGCGGGAGACCGCGCCTACAAGCTGAAGAAGCCGCTGCGCCTGCCCTTCCTCGACTACTCGACGCTGGCGGCCCGCCGGCGCTGCTGCGAGGAGGAGCTGCGGATCAACCGCCGGCTCGCGCCCTCGCTCTACCTGGACGTGGTGGCGGTCACCGGCGGCGTGGACGCACCCGCAATCGGTGGCGCCGGGCCCGCGATTGACTGGGCCGTGCGCATGCGCCGCTTTCCCGAGGGCGCGCTGTTCGGCGAGCGGCTGCGCGACCGGCGCCTGGGCGAGGCCGAGGTGGACGCCTGCGCGGCCCTGCTGTCGCGCTTTCACCTGGAGGCCTCGGTGGCGCGCGCGAACAGCGGCTTCGCCGGTGCGCCGCACCGCGCGGCGCTCGCCGCCGCCGCGCTGGCGGGGGCGGCGCCGGTGGTGTCGGCCGAGGAAGCGGCGCTGCTGTCGCGCTGGCTGCGCGCGCAGGCGCAGCGGCTCGCGCCGCACTGGGCCGAGCGCCTGCGCACCGGCCACGTGCGCGAGTGCCACGGCGACCTGCACCTGGCCAATCTCATCGTGGTCGATGGCGACGTCAGCGCCTTCGACGGCATCGAGTTCGACCCGGCGCTGCGCTGGATCGACGTCATCGACGACATCGCCTTCCCCGTGATGGACCTGCGCGCGCGCGGGCGGGCCGACCTGGCGTTTCGCCTGCTCAATGCCTGGCTGGACGCCACCGGCGAGCACGCCGGCCTGCCGGGTTTGCGGCACGCCCTGGTGTACCGCGCGCTGGTGCGGGCCCAGGTGGAGTGCCTCAGGGGCCACGAGGCGTCGGCCCGCCGCTATGTCGAAGCCGCCTTGCGCTGGGTGCGCCATGCACCGCCCTGGCTGGCCCTGATGCACGGCCTGCCCGGTTCGGGCAAGAGCTTTGTCTCGCAAGGCCTGCTGCAGGCGCAGGGCGCCATCCGGCTGCGCTCGGACGTGGAGCGCAAGCGCCTGTTCGGTCTGCCGGCCAGCGCCGATTCGCGCGCCAGCGGGCGGGACATCTATGGCGAGGAGGCCACGCGGCGCACCTACGACACGCTGTTCGCGCTGGCGCGCACCGCGCTGGAGGCCGGCTTCCCCGTGATCCTGGACGCGGCCTTCCTGCGCCGCCACGAGCGCGAGGCCGCCGCCGCGCTGGCGCGGCGCGCGCGCGTGCCCTGGCGCATCGTGCACTGCGAGGCGCCCGACGGGGTGCTGCGCGAGCGCCTGCGCGCGCGGCGCGGCGATGCCTCGGAGGCCGACGAGGGCACGCTGGCCGCGCTGCGCGGCGCGCAGGAAGCGCTGGGTGAGGACGAGTGGCTGCGCACCGAGATGGCTTCCCAGGCCCTGGCCCCGCCGACCGCCCCGCCCACCGATTCTTGACGGCGGTCAAGGTTGCCCGCGCCCGGTCTGCCAGACTCGCTTGCCTGGTGGGCGCCAGGGAACGATTCGATTCAAGGAGACCACATGTCCGCCATCGATCCAGCGCGCCGCCTCATCAACGCCGACCTGCGCGCCCTCATGCACCAGCGGCGCGAACGCCTCGTCGCCCGCCTCTGCCGCGAGAACCTGCCGCTCGGGCAGGCCGACGACATCGTCGAAGAAGTGGACCGCCTCGACAGCGCCATGGCCCGCCTGGAAGACCCCGGTCCCGACGCGTGCGCCCGTTGTGGCGACCCGATTTCGATCACGCGCCGGACCCTGTCGCCCGATGGCGACCTGTGCACCGCCTGCTCCCTGGTGCCCGAAAGAACCTCGCGCGGCGGACGCGAAGGCCCGGCCTCGACCTGGGACGCCGAGTTCCTGCCCGAGCTCGGGTAGGTCCGGGCATCGGTTGGGCGCCCCTGGGTGCCCAAGGGTGCTCGACGGTACCCAAGAGACGAGCGGCCGACGAGGCCAACCGCGGTCACCGGCGGGGTGGGCGCCCAACGCTGCCTGCGTCCAGGGGCGGCGAGCGCGGGTCGTGCCGCGACGGCCGGCGGGGGCGCCGGTCGCCTTCACCACCTTCGACAGCCAGGACAGCCGCCCGTGGCGCGGTTGGCGCAGCCACTGTGCGCGTGGCCCGGGCGGCCGTGTTTGCGGCGGATCAAGTTCGCCCGCGCCCCGCGGTCGGGGCAGGGCGGCGGCCTTCTTGCGCCACGTCAACTTTCCTTTCGTCGCCAGGCCTAGATTGATCGCACCCATTCAACAAGCCGGAGACCACCGTGACCAAACTGTCGCCCGACAAGCTGCTCTGGATGTACGAGACCATGCTCGTGATCCGGCGCTACGAAGAGACCCTGGCCCAGGTGTACCTGGAGGGCAAGCTGCCGCCGCACATCCAGCAAGGCCTGGCCTTCGACATCGCGTCGGGCCCCGTGCCCGGCGAGATGCACCTGGCCGCCGGGCAGGAGCCCGTGGCCGTGGGCGTGTGCGCCCACCTGAGCGAGGCCGACACCGTGGTCGGCACGCACCGCCCGCACCACTTCGCCATCGCCAAGGGCGTGCCGCTGGACCGCATGACGGCCGAGATCTTCGGCAAGGTCACCGGCCTGGGGCGCGGCAAGGGTGGCCACATGCACCTGTTCGATCCGGCGCACCGCTTCAGCTGCAGCGGCATCGTGGGCGCCAGCCTGCCGCCGGCCTGCGGGGCGGCGCTCGCGGCCAAGCTCACCGCCAGCCAGGCCATCGCCGTGGCCTTCTTCGGCGAAGGCGCGGCCAACCAGGGCACCTTCCACGAGGCGCTGAACCTCGCGGGGCTGTGGCGCCTGCCGGTGGTCTTCGTGTGCGAGGACAACCGCTGGGCGATCTCGGTGGCCAAGGACAAGGCCACGGCCATCGCGTCCAACGCCGAGCGCGCCAGTTCGTATGGCATCGCGGGCATCGCGGTGGAGCACAACGACGCCATCGCGGTGTACGAGGCCGCCGCCCAGGCGGTGGAGCGCGCGCGCAGCGGTGGCGGCGCCACCCTCATCGAGGTGAAGACCGACCGCTACTTCGGCCACTTCCAGGGCGACGCCGAGGTCTACCGGCCCAAGACCGAGGTGAGCGAGCTGCGCCAGCACGACCCGATCCCCGCCCTGGCCGCTTCGCTGCGGCGGCGCAAGCTGCTGGACGACACCCTGGACCACAACATCCACCAGCGCGCCGAGGCGCGCGTTGCGGCGGCCTTCGAATTCGCGCGGGGCAGCCTGTATCCGGCCGCTTCGGAGGCCATGGACCACGTATTCGCCTGAGCGGCGAGGAAGGACCCCCACCATGAGCACCCCTGAGAGCGCTGCCGCCAGCGCAGTGCGCACCCTCACCATGGCCCAGGCCATCGCCGAGGCGATCGGCCAGGAAATGGCGCGCGACCCGCGCGTCTTCGCGATGGGCGAAGACATCGGCCGCTACGGTGGCATCTTCAGCGCCACCGGCGGCCTGCTGGACCGCTTCGGCCCCGAGCGCGTCCGCGACACGCCGATCTCGGAGAGCGCCTTCATCGGCGCGGCCACCGGCGCCGCCGCCGCCGGCCTGCGACCGATCGCCGAGCTGATGTTCGTGGACTTCTTCGGCGTCTGCATGGACCAGATCTACAACCACCTGGCCAAGAACCGCTACATGTCGGGCGGGCAGGTGAAGCTGCCGGTGGTGCTGATGACGGCCATCGGCGGCGGCTACGGCGACGCGGCCCAGCACTCGCAGTGCCTGTACGCCACCTTCGCGCACATGCCCGGCCTCAAGGTGGTGGTGCCGTCCAACGCCTACGACGCCAAGGGACTGATGACCCAGGCGATCCGCGACGACAACCCGGTGATGGTCTTCTTCCACAAGGGCATCATGGGCTTGCCCTGGATGCAGTACCACGAAGGCGCCACCACCGCCGTGCCCGAGGAGGCCTACACCCTGCCCTTCGGCCAGGCGGCGGTGGTGCGCGAAGGCCGGCACGTGACGATCGTGACGCTGAGCCAGATGGTGCACAAGGCCCTGCTGGCCGCGCGCACGCTGCACACGCAGGGCATCGAGGCCGAGGTGATCGACCTGCGCACGCTGGTGCCGCTGGACACCGAGACCGTGCTGCAGTCCGTCGGCAAGACCGGGCGGCTGCTGATCGTGGACGAGGACTACCTCAGCTTCGGGCTGTCGGGCGAGATCGCCGCGGTGGTGGCCGAGAACATGGACCGCATCGCGCTCGCCGCGCCGGTGCGCCGGCTGGCGGTGCCCGATGTGCCCATTCCCTACAGCCGGCCGCTGGAGCAGGCGGTGATCCCCTCGGTGACGCGCATCGTCGAGGCCTGCTGCGAGCTGGTCGATGCCAAGCTGAAGGCGGCGGCATGACCACCATCGCCCGGGGCCGCGTGGAGCTGGGCCTGCCGGCCGACCACTGGAGCGGCGTGGACGAGGGCGTCCAGGCCCTGCTGGACCGCTGGCTGGTGGCCGAAGGCGCGCGGGTGAGCGCGGGCCAGGCCGTGGCGCGCGCGGTGCTCGTCAAGAGCACGCTGGACATCGTCGCGCCGGCGGACGGCGTGCTCGAGCGCATCCTGGTGCCGTCCGGCGCGAGCTTCGCGCGCGAGCAGGCGATCGGCTGGCTCGCGCGGGGGTGAGCCATGCAGATGCCGATGGCGCTGGCCGGGGTGTCTTCGCACGCGGGCCTCTCGCTGGGGCGCTCGCAGCGCGGCGAAAGCGCCGAGGCCTTGTCGCCCTGCCGTCTGCGCGCCAGCGGTGGCGGCGCGGTGCTGCTGGGGCCCTGGCTGCTGCGCGCCATGCTGCTGTTGCCGGCGGGTCACCCGCGGCTGCAGCCGGGTCCCGCGGCCGCCGCCCTGTGGTTTGGGGCGCTGCACCGCGACTGGCTGCGCGGCCACGGCATCGACGCCATCTGCCACGAGGGGCCGGTGGTGCCGCACTGGGCCTGCTTCGCGGGGCGCTCGCCCGGCGAGGTGCTGGTGGACGGGCGCAAGCTCACGGGCGTGTCGCAGACCTGGCGGCGCGATCGCGTGCAGCTGTGGTCGGGCACGCTGCTGAGCCCGGTGCCCTGGTCGATGCTGTGCCAGGAGTTGAACCGGCGGGCCGAGCACGCGCAGGTGCTGGCCGCCACCACCACCACGGTGCAGGCCTGCCTGGGCCACCCACCCAACGCGGCGCGCTGGGCGGTCGAGCTGGCCGCCCATCTGCGCGAGGCCGCGGCGCGGGACGCAACTTGCGCCGCATCAATGCAGGGGCCGCGCGCGCGGCCCAGACTGGGGCCTCCCGTCGAGGCCCCCATGGCCGACGGCCCCATTCGACACGAGGAGTTGTTTTCATGAAAACGGACGAGCAACTGAAGCAGGACGTGGCGGCGGAACTCGCCTGGGACCCCGCCATCAACACCACCCAGATCGGCGTGGCCGTGCGCGCGGGCATCGTCACGCTCAACGGCACGCTGGACAGCTACGCGCAGAAGCACGCGGTGGAGCGCGCGGTGCGCCGCGTGGCCGGCGCGCGTGGCATCGCGCTCGACCTGGAGGTGCGCCTGTCCCCCGGGCACGCGCGCACCGACAGCGAGATCGCGCAGGCCGCGGCGCATGCCTTGCGCTGGCATTCGCTGGTGCCCGACGACCGGGTGAAGGTCGAGGTCGAGGAGGGCTGGGTTCGCCTCTCGGGTGAGCTGGACTGGGCCTACCAGCGCGCGAGCGCCGAGCAATCGGTGCGCCCGCTCGTGGGCGTGCGCGGCGTGACGAACGACATCTCGATCAAGGCACGCGCCAACGCCGGCGAGATTTCGCGCGGCATTGCCTCGGCCCTGGAGCGGCATGCCCGGCGCGAAGCCCAGCGCATCGCGGTGGACGTGGAGGGCGGCGTGGTCACCCTCAGCGGCACGGTGGAGTCGTTGGCCGACCGGCAGGCCGCGGTCGGCACCGCCTACGCCGCCCGCGGCGTGTCGCGCGTGGTCGACCACCTTGAGGTCGCCGCCTGAGGCACGCCCCCGCGCGCCCGGCGGCCACCGCCTTTGTGCCCCCTTTGAACGATCAGGAGCCAACCATGGCCACCAAACGCCACACCACCCCCAGCGCCGCGCCGGTCGCGGCAACGCCCGAAGCGGCCTGGAACGCCGCCAGCGACCTGCCGCGCCAGCAATTGAGCCTGGCGACCGAAAGCGCCTGCGCGATGTTCCGCGGCTTCGAGGCGATGCGAAAGATCCAGGAGAGAGCGGCGCACCAGGCGCTGCAGCACTACGCGCGCGCGGCGGAAAAGCTCAAGGAGGCCAGCGAGCCCGCGCAGCTCATGCAGATCCAGGCCGACCTCATGCGCTTCGATCTTGAGAGCGCCACGCAGTACTGGCAGCAGCTGGGCGCCGCGGCCGCGGACATGCAGCGCGAATGGATGGCCTGCTACACCCACTTGGCCGACAACGGGGCCCTGGAGCGCGTGAGTTCGGCCGTGGACGGGTTTTCGGGGCTGGCGAACGGCTTCAACCCGTTCTTCCCCGTGTCTTTGCGCACCGAGGCTTCCTGAGAGGCGCGCCGCGCGCGGCGCGGGTTCAGCCGGCCGCGCCGCCGCTCGATGAGGCCAGCTGCCTGAGCACCTCACGCTTGCCCTGGCTGCGCAGCGCCAGGATGGCCGGCAGGAAGCGCGCGCGCGGCGTCACCTGGCCGGTTTCCCACTTCCACACCGACAGCGTGGAGGTGCCGAGGTAGGCGGCCATTTCCTTTTGCGTGAGGCCCAGGCGTTCGCGCTGGGCCTTCAGGCGCTCGGCGCTGAACACCGCGCGGCGCCCGCGCTGGGGCGCCTCGGCCGGCGCGTCGGGCGCGACGGTGTGCAGGGCCTTGTCGGCGCGCCGGCTGGTCTGGCGCAGCGCCACCTGCAGTTCGCGCACCTGGCGCTTGAGCGCGGCGATCTCGCTGCGGTGGCTGGCGCTGGCCTTGCGCAGAGCGTCCAGCTCCTCGCGCAACTCCTTGCGCGCGACGCGCGCGATTTCCTTCTTCAGCGAGGAAGCAAATGTGGTCATCGTCCCATCCGACGGCATTGGTGCCGAATCGCAGAATAGCGCAGGCCCGAGATGTGACCGGATGTGACGGATGCCTGGGGCGCGGCGGGTGTCAAGCCTTCACCACTTCGTAGCGCAGTTGCGCGAAGCCGGTGCCGAAGGCCTTGGCTTCCAACAGGCGCAGCGGTGGCGTGACGATGCGCCGCGGCAGCAGTGGCGCGCCCGCGCCCAGCGTGACGGAGCCGATGGTGACGATGAGTTCGTCCAGCAGCCCGTGGTCGTGGAACTGGCCGACGAGTTCTCCGCCGCCCATGACCCAGAGGTTGCGCCCGTTCGCGGCGGCGGCCATCTCGGCGTGCACCGCGCGCACGTCGCCGCGCGCGAAGCGGATGTCGGCGCCCGTCACCGTGGGCAGTTCGCGCGAGCTGAACACCCAGCAGGGTTGCGCGTAGGGCCAGGGCTGGGCGTCGGGCTGGCCGGGCTTGACGTGGTGGCGCAGCATCCATTCGTAGGTGGATGAGCCCATGGCGAGCGCGCCCACGCCGGCCAGGAAGGTGCCGATGTCGGCGTCCGCCGCCTGGCCCAACTGGAACAGCCAGTCCAGGGAATGTTGGGTGTCGGCGATGAAGCCGTCGAGCGAGCTGGCGACGTAGTACTGGGTTTTCATGGCGGGGTGTGTGCGGGTCGTTGAACGGGCCCGCCATTGTCCGCGCCGCGCGGTTCAGCG
The DNA here is from genome assembly GCF_016903055.1 of Hydrogenophaga sp. YM1. NCBI lineage: Bacteria > Pseudomonadati > Pseudomonadota > Betaproteobacteria > Burkholderiales > Comamonadaceae > Hydrogenophaga > Hydrogenophaga sp. YM1. The sequence continues at coordinate 758,718 of NZ_CP070223.1, forward strand.
GCCCGCCCGCGCCATCAGCCGCCGCGCCCGTTCCACGATGGGCTTGTCCAGCATGCGGCCCTGGTGCTGCACGGCCCCTCGGCCCTCGGACAGGGCGCGCTCGAAGGCGGCCACGATGGCCGCGGCGTCGCTGAGCTCCTGTTCGTTGGCACCGAAGGCCTCGTTGAACACGGGCACCTGCGTCGGGTGGATGGCCAGCGCGCCGGTGAAGCCCGCGTGCCGCGCCGCGCGCGCCATGCGGCCCAGCAACGCCAGGTCGCCGAACTCGGCCAGGCTGCCGACCACGCCCCAGGCCGCGCGGCCGTGGGCGCGCGCGGCCAGCGCCACGGCGTGCGCGGCGTATTGCATGGACTCCATGGTCGGCACCACGCCCAGGGCGTTGGCGTAGTCCTCGCTGCCGAAGACCACGCCGATCACCTCGTCCGGGCAACAGGCCGCGAGCTCGGCCGCGCGCAGCACCGCCGGCGGCGTCTCCAGCAGCAGCACCAGGCCCGCGCCGGCCGGGCGCAGGCGCGCGGCCACGGCGCCCACCTGCGCCGGGTCCTCGGCCTTGGGCAGGAAGACGCCGGCCAGCGGCGTGGCCAGCGCGGCCTCGAGGTCGTCGCCCAGCAGGCCGGGGTCGTTGTTGACCCGCACGAACACCGGCACGCCGTGCGCGGCGATGCGCCGCACCACGCCGGGCAGCGCGCGCCGCGCCTCGGCCTTGGCCTCGGGCGCGATGGCGTCCTCCAGGTCCACGATGATGGCGTCGGCGCCGCGCTGGTGCGCCTTGTCGACGAAGCGCTCCGACAGGGCGGGCACGAAGAGCTGCGAGCGCAGCGCGTGGGCTTGTTCGAGTTTCATGGGGCGATGAGCTTGCTGTCGATGAGTTCCTGGATGGCCGCTTCGCTCAGGCCGGCGCCGCGCAGCAGCTCCAGCGTGTGCTCGCCCAGGCGCGGCGCCGGCCGCGCCAGCCCGCCGGGCGTGCGCGACAGGCGCGGCACGACGGCGTGCATGGGCAGCGAGCCGGTGTCGGCGTCGGGCGCGCGCACCACGATGCCGCGCGCCACCACGTGCGGGTCGGTCACGATCTGGGCGATGTCGTAAACCGGGCCCACGGTGACCTCGCGTTCGCGGAAGAAGGCGAGGTTGTCTTCCAGCGTGCGCTCGCCGATGAAGCCGCCGACCACGGCGTCCAGCGCGTCCACGTGGGCCAGCCGGTCGGCGTTGGTCCGGAAGCGCGGATCGTCGATCAGCTCGGCGCGGCCGATGGCGCGCAGCAGGCGCTCGGTCATGCCCTGGGTGGAGGCGGACAGGGCTACCCAGTCGCCGCCCTTGGTGCGGTAGATGTTGCGCGGCGCGGTGATGGAGGTGCGGTTGCCGGTGCGCGCGGGCACCTGGCCGCTGACGTGGTGGGCGGCGGCGTCGGGGCCCATGATGGACAGCAGCGGCTCCAGCAGCGACAGGTCGATGACCTGGCCGGCGCCACCGTTCGTTTCGACCTCGCGCACGGCGGCGGCCACGGCGAAGGCGCCGTACAGGCCGGCCACCATGTCGGCCAGGGCCATGTTGGGCAGCATGGGCGGCGCCTCGGGCGCGCCGTTCTTGGCCGCGAAGCCGGACATGGCCTCCACCAGGCTGCCGAAACCAGGCTGCTGGTGGTAGGGGCCGGTCTGGCCCCAGCCGGTGAGCCGAACGATCACCAGCTTCGGGTTGAGCGCCAGCAGCGCCTCGGGCGCGAAGCCCATCTTCTCCAGCGTGCCGGGCCGGAAGCTCTCGATCAGCACCTGGGCGCCGGCGGCCAGCGTGCGCAGCGCCGCGCGCCCGGGCTCGCTGCGCAGGTCGATGGCCAGGCTCTTCTTGTTGCGCGCGTAGACCTTCCACCAGACCGGCACGCCCTCGGGGTGCTCCGGCCCGCGCTCGCGCCACTGGCGCAGGGTGTCGCCGCCGTCCGGGTCTTCCACCTTGATGACCTCGGCGCCGAAGTCGGCCAGTTGCAGCGACAGCATGTTGCCCGCGACCAGGCGCGAGAGGTCGAGCACGCGCAGGCCGCGCAGCGGGCCGCTGTGGGTGGGGTCGAAGCTGACGTCAAGCATGCAGGACGGGCGCGGCGCGCAGGTGGTGGTCGGTGAGGGACTGGTAGGCGTGCCCCAGGCGCAGGAGGGTGGGCTCGTTGTACCAGCCGGCGGCCAGTTCCAGCGACATGGGCAGGCCTTCGCCGCTCAGCCCGCAGGGCACGGCCAGGCTGGGGATGCCGGCGATGGGCCAGGCGCAGCTGAAGCGCGGGATGCGCCGGATCGCCTGCGCGAAATCCAGGCCCTGTGCGGCGGGCGCGGTGGCCGGCGTGGTGGGCGAGAGGATCGCGTCCACGCGCTGGAACACCCCGCGCAGGCGGTGGCGCCAGCCCTCCATCCAGCGCATGGCCTGCGCGTACTGCTCGCCGCTGACGTTCTCGCCCAGGCGCATGCGCATGAGCACGTCGGCGCCGTAGTCGGCCGCGCGCTCGGCGATGCGCTCGCGGTGCAGGCGCATGGCGTCGGCGGGGATCATGGTGAAGGTGAGCATCTGCTGCGCGTTCTGCACGTCGCCGAGGTCGATGTCCACCAGCTCCACGCCCAGCGAGCGGAACACGTCCAGGGCGCGCTCCATGGCGGCGGCGATGTCGGGGTCGAGGTCCTCGTAGAACCAGCGCCGCTGGATGCCCAGGCGCAGGCCGCGCACCGGCTCGTTGAGCTGGGCCAGGAAGTTCGGCACCGGCACGTCGGCCGACAGGGGGTCGCGCGGGTCGTGGCCGGCGATGGCGGCGAACACGCGCGCCACGTCGCTCACGCGGCGCGCCAGCGGACCCAGGGTGTCGAAGGGCGGGCTCACGGGCAGCGAGCCGGTGGTGGAGATGCGCCCCACCGTGGGCCGCAGGCCGGCCACGCCGTTGAACGAGGCCGGCAGGCGGATGGAGCCGGCCGTGTCGCTGCCGATGGAGGCCACGCACATGCCGGCCGCCACCGAGGCACCCGAGCCGCCGCTGGAGCCGCCGGCGATGTGGCCGGTGTTCCAGGGGTTGCGCACCGGGCCGAAATGCAGGCTCTGGCTGGTCGGGCCGAACACCCATTCGTGCAGGTTGGCCTTGCCCACGATCACCGCGCCGTTGCGCACCAGGCGGTCCACCACGAAGGCGTTGGTGCGCGCGATGTTGTCTTTCAGGATGACCGAGGCCGCGGTGGTGGGCACGCCGGCCAGGTCCACGTTGTCCTTCACGCTGACGGTCATGCCGTGCAGCAGGCCGCGCCATTCGCCGGCGGCCGCCGCGCGGTCCAGCGCCTCGGCCGTGCGCAGCGCGGGCTCGGCGGTGGTGCAGATCATGGCGTTGATCGAGGGGTTCAGTCGCTCAATGCGGTCCAGCGCGCGGCGCGTTTCCTGCACGGCGCTGCCCAGGCTGGACGGGAAAAGGGGGGTCTCGGGATCGGACACGGGCGCTCCTCTTGGGTGGACGTCGGGTGGGGGACCGTCTTTCACTCTATCTCATTTAATGTTGTTGACATACCGTTAAATGGTATGCATAGTCCGCCGCCTGAAATCGAATAAGCTTTCGTTTCATTTAATGAGACGAAAGGACGTCCCAATGCCCGCAGTCGCCGAATCCGACCACGACACCGCCAGCCCGCAGGCCTCGCTCACGCAAAGCCTGGACCGGGCCATTGGCCTGCTGGAAGAGGTGGTGAACCACGCTGCGTCCGGCGCCGCGCTGGGCGCGCTGGCCGAACGGGCGCGCCTGTCCAAGCCCACGGCGCACCGCCTGCTCAACGGCCTGCGCAAGCTGGGCCTGGTGGACTACGACGAGAAGACGCGCCTGTTCTTCCCCGGCCTCAAGCTCTACCGCATGGGCCTGGCCTCGGCCGCGCGCTTCGACCTGGTGCAGTTGGCCCAGCCCGGCATGGCCCTGCTGGCCGAGGAGACCGGCGACACGGTCTACCTCTCGCTGCGCGCCGGCGACAGCGCGCTGTGCGTGGCGCGCCAGACCGGCTCCTTCCCGATCCGCACGCTCACGCTGGAGGTGGGCGACTACCGCCCGCTGGGCCTGGGCGCCGGCAGCCTGGCCTTGCTGGCCGCGCTGCCCGACGCCGAGGTCGAGCAGGTGATCGCGCGCAACCGCGAGAAGCTCGCGCCGCACGCCAACTTCGACCCGGTCAACCTGCGCGCCATGGTGCGCCAGACGCGCGAGCAGGGCCACTCGCTCAACGACGGCAAGATGCTGCCCGAGATGGCCGCCATCGGCGTCACCGTGCGCGACGTGGCGGGCCGTCCGGCGGCGGCGCTGTCCATCGCCACCATCACCAGCCGCATGCGGCCCGAGCGGCGCGCCTCCGTCGTGGCGCTGCTGATGCGCGAGGCGCGCGCGCTCGAGCAGGCCCTGGGCGTGGCGCCCGCCCCGGAGGCGCCCCGATGAGCGCCGCCGGCCAACTCACCCGGCGCGCAGCCCCGCGGTGCGCCGCGCGGAGGGCCGTCCTGTGAAGGCGGCGCAGCGCTTCAAGCAGGCTTTGCGCGAGGACCGGCCGGTGGCCGTGATCAACGCCGACTACGCCAACGCCGGCCTGGTGGAGTTCCTGGCCCGGCCCGAGCTGGGTGTGGACGCCGTGATGCTGGACGCCGAGCAGGGCAGCCCCGACTTCGAGCGCATCGAGGACATGGCGCGCGCCGCGCGCCTGAGCGGCCTGTGCGTGCTGGTGCGCCTGTTCTCGCCCGAGCCCTGGGTCATCGAGCGCATGCTGCTGCGCGGCATCGACGGCCTCATCGTGCCGCGCCTGGACACCGCCGAGCAGGCGCGCGCCGCGCTGGAGGTGCTGCGCTACTGCCACCCGCACGACGCCGACGACAAGCTGTTCGTGGTGCAGATCGAAAGCGCCGCCGCGCACGCCAACCTGGACGATTTCCTCGCCGTCGACGGCATCGACGCGCACTTCATCGGCCCGGTGGACCTCTCCCGCAGCATGGGCCATCGCGGCGACTACGCCGCGGCGCCCGTGCAGGCGGCGGTCGACGACATCCTGCAGCGCAGCCGCGCGGCCGGGCGCGCCGTCGGGACCATGGTCAAGCCGGGCGACGCCGAGCAATGGATGGCGCGCGGCGCGCGCTTCCTCTACTTCCACGTCAACGACTGGCTGCGCATCGGCGCGCGCTCGTTCCCGATCGCGCGCGGCTGACGCCGCCCTTCTCTCCACAAGGCCTCCCGCATGGACATGACCCCTCCGACCGCCGCCGCCAAGGCGTCCGTTTACCAACCGTCCCAGCAGGGCCTGTACTTTCCGCGGCCGCCGGTCTTCAAGACCCTGGAAGAAGAGCGCCTGCACCGCAAGCAGCGCCTGGCCGCCGTGTGCCGCGTGTTCGCGCGCTACCGCTACGAATACGGCTTCGCCGGCCACGTGACGGTGCGCGACCCGGAGTTCCCCGACCGCTTCTGGACCAACCCCTTCGCCATGGACTTCGGCCGCGTGCGCGTGTCCGACCTGCTGCTGGTCGACCACGACGGCACGGTGCTCGAAGGCGGCTGGGCCGTGAACCAGGCCGGTTTCGTGCTGCACTCGGCCATCCACCGGCAGCACCCGCACGTGCTGGCCTCGTGCCACATGCACACCGCCAACGGCATGGCCTGGGCCGCGCTGGGCCGCCCGCTGGACCCGATCACGCAGACGGCCGCCGGCTTCTACAACGACCACGCGGTCATCACCGAACAGGCCGGCGCCGTGGTGGTGGAGCGCGAGGCCGGCCAGGCCGTGGCCGCCGCCTTCGGCGACAACAAGGCCGTCATCCACCAGAACCACGGCCTGTTCACCGTGGGCCGCGAGAGCGTGGACGAGGCCGCCTGGTGGTTCATCGCCATGGAGCGCGCCTGCGAGATCCAGCTCAAGGCCGAGGCCACCGGCCACCCGCTCAAGCTCATCTCGCCGGAGGCCGCCGCGCACTCGGCCAAACACCTGGCCACGCCGCTGGCGGCCTGGCTGCATTTCCAGCCGATCTACGACGCCGTCGCGCGCGCCGAGCCCGACCTGTTCGATTGACCGGCTCGACCGATCGCCTCGCTTTCCCTCACCCCTCCCGCAACCCTGACCTGGAAGAAGACCTGCATGAACACCTTCGGACGATTCTTCAAGGGCGCGCTGATCGCCGCCTGCGCCCTCACCGCCCTCGGCGCCGCCGCCCAGCAGCCGCGCAAGCTCACCTACGCCACCTTCTACGGCTCCAGCGAGTTCTATGAGATGTCGGCGAAGTACTTCATGGACGAGGTCACCAAGCGCACCCAGGGCAAGGTCACCTTCCAGCCCTACTACGGCGGCACCCTGCTCAAGACGGCCGAGATGAGCACCGGCCTGGCCAAGGGCGCGGCCGACGTCGGCGCCGCCGTGCCCGCTGCCTTCAACCCGCGCGAGTTCCCGCTCACCGGCGTGGTCATGCCCTTCATCTCGGAGAACCCGATCGCGGTGACCTACGCCTTCAAGGAGCTGATGGACACCACGCCCGAGCTGCAGCAGGAGTACCAGCGCAACAACCAGAAGCTGCTGTGGGCCCTGGCGTCCGGCGAGAACTCGCTGTGGACCAACAAGCCCATCCGCACCGCGGCCGACCTCAAGGGCTCGCGCATCCGCGCCATCATCGGCGTGGCCGACGGCATCAAGGCCCTGGGCGGCACGCCCATCAGCATCCCCTGGGTGGAAGCGCTGGAGCTGGTTCAGCGCGGCGGCGCCGAAGGCGTGAGTGGCACGCCCTTCAACCAGGCCGTCATCACCAAGGTCTACGACATGGCGCCCTACGCGTCCAACGCCGGCCGCATGGGCGTGTACACGCCGGTCACCTGGTCCATCAACCTGGACACCTGGAAGTCGCTCGACCCCGCCACGCAGAAGGTGATGGAAGAGGTGGCGGCCGAGGTGCCGGGCAAGTACTTCGCGGCCTACGAGGGCGAGATGAACAAGGCCGTGGAACAGGCGCGCGCCGCCACCAAGATGACCTACGTGCCCATGGACGAGGCCGAGGTCAAGCGCTGGCAGGACGTGGCGCGCCCCGAGGTGCAGAAGAAGTGGGCCGACATGGCGCGCCGCTACTACAAGGAGCCGCAGCAGCTGGTCGACAAGTTCACCGCGCTGACCCGCAAGTACGAAGCGCAGCACCCCTACGTGACCGGCTTCGACCGCCTGAGCAAGAAGTAATTCCCATCCCCTGGTGGCCCTCGCGCGCCCAGCGGCGCGGGGGCCGGGAGACCCCTCCGTGTTCTCACCCCTTTCAGGCGCGATCCGGCGCCTCAGTCTGGCGCTGGGCGTCATCGCCGGCGCGGGCACCGCGCTGCTGATGCTCACCGTGGTGCCCGACCTGTTCTCGCGCAGTTTCCTGGGCGAGGCCGTCTACGGCATGGCCGAGACGGGCATCTTCCTGCTGGTGCTCATCGTCTACCTCGCGCTGGGCTCGGCCCAGGTGCGCAAGGAGCACTTCCACGTCGGCGTGCTCGACACCCTGATCGGCCGCGACGCGCAGCGCTGGGTCTGGGTGCTGCGCTTCGCGCTGTCGGCCCTGGTGTGCGGCGTCTTCACCTGGTACGCCAGCAAGGGCGCGATCGACTCCACCCTGAGCCTGGAGCAGTCCTACGCGGTGATCGAGTACCCGATCTGGCCCGCCAAGATCGTGGTGGCGCTGGGCCTGCTGCTGCTCACCGTGCAGTTCCTCATGGACCTGGTCGATGCCTTGACCACCCCGCAATACCTCCCCGACGGCGGCCACGAAGGCGCGCCCGACCACGCAGGCGAAGCACCATGACCCCCTTGGAAATCGGCTACCTGATGGTGGCCGGCGTGATTGTTCTGCTGGCCCTGGGCATCCCCGTGGCCTTGAGCCTGCTGGCCGTGGGCGCCTCCGGCCTGTTCGCCATCCGCGGCGTGCGCGGCACCGAGTTCCTGCTGGAAAGCCTGCCCTATACCAGCGTGGCCAACCTGGCGCTGATCGTCATTCCGCTGTTCATCCTGATGGGGCACTTCGCGTTCTCCGCCGGGCTCTCGGACAAGGCGTACAAGGCCGCCAAGGCCTGGGTCGGCCACATCGCCGGCGGCCTGCCCATCGCCACCGTGTTCGCCTGCGCGGGCTTCGCCACGGTGTGCGGCTCCAGCGTGGCCACGGCCGCGACCATCTCCAAGGTGACCGTGCCCGAGATGCTGCGCGCCGGCTACAACCAGCGCCTGGCCGCGGGCCCCGTGGCCATCGCGGGCGCGCTGGGCATTTTGATCCCGCCCAGCGGCATCCTGGTGATCTACTCGATCGCGACCAATGTGTCGGTGAGCGACCTGTTCATCGGCGCGCTGATCCCCGGCATCCTCACCGCCATCGTCTACGCCTTCGGCATCTACTTCATGGTGCGGCGCGACCCCGAGCTGGTGAAGCGCACGCGCATTCCCAAGGCCACGTGGGGCGAGCGCGCCAAGGCCACGGCGGCCGCGTGGGAGGTGGTGGTGCTGTTCCTGGTGGTGATCGGCTGCATCTACACCGGCGTGGCCACGGCCACCGAGGCGGCCGGCATCGGCGCCGCGCTGGCGCTGGTCTTCGCGCTGTTGCGCAAGGGGCAGAAGGGCACGATCTGGAAGGGCCTGGTGGAAACCGGCTCCAGCACCGCCTCCATCTTCCTGCTGATGATCGCCTCGGCCGTGTTCAGCGTGGCCCTGGGCACCACGCAGCTGCCCACGGTGCTGGCCGAGGCCGTGACGGGCCTGAACCTCTCGCCGGCCGTGCTCCTGTTGCTGCTGATCGTTCCCTACCTGATCCTGGGCTGCCTGATCGATGGCATCTCGATGATCTTCATCACCATGCCGGTGGTGTTCCCCATCATCGAAGCGGCCGGCATCCACCCGGTGCTGTTCGGCATCTTCGTGACCAAGCTGGTGGAGGTCGGCGCGGTGACCCCGCCGGTGGGCATCAACGTGTTCGTGGTGCAGGGCTCGGTGCCGGGCCTCAAGTTGGGCGAGATCTTCCGTGGCGTGATTCCCTTCATCCTCATGGAGCTGGGGCTGATCGGCCTGATGATCGCCTTCCCGCAGATCGTGACCGGGGTGCTGTGATGGGCGATCCGCTGCGCCTGGGCGCGACCGAGCTGCGCGCGGCCTACCTGCGCCGCGCGCTGTCGCCGGTGGAGGTGACGCGCGCCTACCTGGACCGCATCGCGGCGCGCAACAGCCACCTGCACGCTTACCTCGAGGTCTACGCCGAGGGCGCGCTGGCGCAGGCGCGGGCCAGCGAGCAGCGCCTGGCCAGCGGCCTGCCCGTGGGGCCGCTGGAAGGCGTGCCGCTGGCGCTCAAGGACCTGCTGCACATCGAAGGCCGGCGCACCACGGCCGGCTCCACCGTGTTCGCGGACCGGGCGCCGAGCGAGCTCACCTCCACCGTGGCCGCGCGCCTCATGGGCGCGGGCGCGGTGGTGCTGGGCAAGGCCAACCTGGTGGAATTCGCCTACGGCGGCTGGGGCACCAACCAGGGCCTGCGTTCGCCGGTGAACCCCTGGGACGGCGCGGTCGAGCGCTGCGTCGGCGGCTCCAGCAGCGGCTCGGGCGTGGCGGTGTCGGCCGGCCTCGCGGCCGGTGCCATCGGCACCGACACGGGGGGGTCGGTGCGCATTCCCTCGGCCTTCTGCGGCCTCACCGGCTTGAAGACCACGCAGGGCCGGGTGAGCAACTTCGGCGTCGAGCTGGTGAGCCACACCCTGGACACCGTGGGCCCCATGGCCTGGACGGCCGAGGACGCGGCCCTGCTGTTGCAAGCCATGCACGGCCCCGACCCGCGCGACCCCGCCACGCTCGCGCACGCGCCGGAGGACTTTCTCTCGCGCCTGGGCGAGCCCATTGCCGGCCTGCGCATCAGCGTTGCACCGGCCGGCGTGCTCGGTGCCGTCGAGCCCGCCATCGCCCAGGCGGTGGACGAGGCGGTTCGCGTGCTGCTCTCGCTGGGCTGCCTGCGCCGCGACGAGGCCTTCGCCCGCATCGACTTCGTCGCCGACCAGGCCGAGACCGGCGTGATCATCTCCAGCGAGGCCTACGCCGAGCACGGCCACCTGCTCGCCGGCTCGCCGCCGCCGGGCGACGCCGCCGCGCGCGCGCGGCTGCTGAGCGGCGGCGCCATCGCCGCGCCGCGCTACGCCGCCGCGCTGCGCGAGCGCCAGCGCCGCGTGCGCGATTTCGCCCGCGTGTTCGAACACACCGACCTGCTGGTGCTGCCCACGCTGCCCGTCACCGCGCGGCCGCTGGCCACGATCGACGAAGCCGATCTCGCGCCCAGCCGGCTCACGCGCTTCGTCGGCTACCACGGCCTGAGCGCCATCGCGCTGCCCTGCGGCCTCTCGCCCGAGGGTCTGCCGGTGTCGCTGCAGCTCGTGGCGCCCGCCTTCCACGAGGCGCGCCTGCTGCGCGCCGGCGTGGCCTTCCAGTCCGCCACGGCATTCCACCGCGCGCGGCCGTCCACCTTCTGAGTTGTCCGAATGTCCACCGCTTCTTCCGCTTCTCCCGCCACCCTGACGATGTCCGGTGGCGCCGCCATCGCCCGCATGATCCGCGCCTTCGGCGGCGGCCCCATGTTCGGCATGGGTGGCTTCCAGGTGCTGCCGCTCTACGAGGCCGCGCGCGAACTGGGCCTGCCGCACCACCTCATCCACGACGAGCGCAACGCTGTCTTCGTGGCCGACGCCTACGCCAAGGTCAGCGGCCGCGTGGGCCTGGCCGACGCCACCGTGGGCCCCGGCGCCACCAACATGCTCACCGCGCTGGCCGAGGCGCTGAACGCCGGCTCGCCCCTGGTCTGCGTGGTGGGCGATACGCACCGCGACCACTCCTGGAAGAACATGACGCAGGAGAGCCGCCAGGTGGACGCGCTGCGCCCCATGTGCAAGGAGTTGATCCGCGTCGAGTCCATCAAGCGCATCCCCGAGCTGATGCGCCGCGCCTTCGCCGTGGCCACCACCGGCCGCCCCGGTCCCGTGGTGGTGGACGTGCCCGAGGACCTGATGCACGACACCTGCGACTTCAGCGAGGCCGATTTCGTGGTGAACCCGGCCTACGAGGCCGCACCCGCGCTGCGCTCGCGGCCCGACGGCGAGGCGGTGGCGCGCGCGGCCGACCTGCTGGCGAACGCGAAGCAGCCCATCGTGCTGGCCGGTGGCGGCGTTCACCTGTCGGGCGCGGCGCAGGCGCTGACCGACTTCGCGCGGGCCACGAACATCCCGGTGGCGCACACCCTCACCGGCAAGGGCGCCATCCCCTGCGTCGATCCCTTGAGCGCTGGCCTGTTCGGTCGCTACGACCGCATCGCCAACGGCCTGATCGAGCAGAGCGACGTGGTGTTGGTGGTGGGCTGCAAGCTCGGCGAGATCGCCACCAAGCGCTACACCGTGCCCGCGCCGGGCAAGACCGTCATCCACCTCGACATCGTGGCAGAGGAGTTCGGCCGCACCCTGCAGCCCGAGGTGATGCTGTGGGGCGACGTGAAGCTGGGTCTGCAGGACCTGATGGCCGCGCTCGGCGGGCGCGCCGCCGCGCTCAAGGCCCGCCTGCGGCCGCTGGCCGAGAGCGTGCCCGCGCGCATGGCGAAGTGGCGCGAGGAGGTGTCGGGGCGCCTGTATTCCGAAGAGAAACCGATTTCGGTCGCGCGCCTGATCACCGAGATCAACAAGGTGCTGCCGGAGGACGGCATCCTGGTCGCCGACGGCGGTTTCGCCGCGCACTGGGCCGGCCTACTGTTCGACACCAAGCGCGCCGGCCGCGGCTTCGTGCCCGACCGCGGCTTCGCCTCCATCGGCTATGGCCTGCCGGGCGCCATCGGCGCCGCGCTGGCCGCGCCGGGCCGCCCGGTGTTCAGCCTCACCGGCGACAGCGGCTTCTGCATGGTGCTGGGCGACCTGGAAACCGCCGCCCGCCTGAACCTGGACTTCACCGTCATCGTGGTCAACAACGCCGCGTCCGGCTACGTGAAGGCCTTGCAGCACCTGGTCTACGGCGCGGGCAAGCACATCAGCGCGGACCTGAATGAGGTGAACTTCGCCAAGGTCGCGCAAGCCTTCAACTGCACCGGCATCCGCGTGGAAGAACCCGGCGAACTGGAAGGCGCGCTGCGCCAGGCCATGGCCACCAAGGGGCCGGTGGTGATCGACGTGATCGTCACGCGCGACCCGGCGAAGATGCTGCCCGGCGTGGACAGCCGCGCCGCGGTGATCAAGAAAGGGGACCGCATTGCCTGACGCCGGCCGGCCGACCGCCCCGCCCAGCGCCGGTGCCGGTGCCGGTGCCGGTGCGGGCCGCCGCGTGGGCGTCATCGGCCTGGGCATCATGGGTGGCGCCATGGCGGCGCGCCTGCTGGAGGCCGGCCACACGGTGAGCGGCTTCGACATCGACGCCGCCGCGCTCGCGCGCTTCAGCGAACGCGGTGGCACGGCCTGCGACTCGCCGGCCAGCGCCGCGCAAGGCGCCGAGGTGCTGCTGCTCATGGTGCATGACCAGCAGCAGGTGGAGCGCGTGCTCGAAGGACCCAGCGGCGCCCTCAAGCGCCTGCTGGCGGGCAGCGTGGTCTGGCTGGGTAGCACGGTCCCGCCGGCCTGCGCCGCTGCCTGGGCCGAGCGGCTGGCCGAGCGTGGCATTGGGCTGATCGACGGCCCGGTGAGCGGCGGCGCCACCGGCGCCGAAGGCGGCGAACTGGTGGCGATCTGCGGCGCCAGCGACGAGGCCTTGGCGCGCGCCGGCTTCGCGCTGCGCGCCTGCACCCGCCACGTCTACCACGTGGGCCCGCCCGGCGCGGGCGCCACCGTGAAGATGATCAACCAGCTGCTGGTGGCGGCGCACGCCGCGCTCACGGCCGAGGCCATGGCGCTGGCGCACCGCGCGGGCGTGGAGCCGCTGCAGCTCATCGAGGTGGTGTCGAACAGCGCCGGCCAGTCGCGCATCTTCGACAAGCGCGCGCCGCGCATCGCGGTGGGCGATCACGCGGTGCACGTGTCCATCGACACCTTGCGCAAGGACCTGGGCATCGCCATCGACACCGCGCGTCAGCTCGGGCTGGCGCCGCGCCTCGCGCTGGGCGTGCAGGCGCTGCTGGACGAGGCCAGCGGCGCGGGGCAGGGCGCCGACAGCGACACCCGGCTCATCGAACGCTACCTGGTCCCGCGCGGGCCGCGCTGACGGCCCCCCAAGAAAAACGGCCCCGAAGGGCCGTTGTCGTGGGGCGAGCGGGTCGTCGCGGGGGCTTACGCGCCGGCGGACACCGACGCGATTTCGCCGCGGGCCACCAGGCCCAGGCGCTCGGCTTGCGCGGCTTCGGCGCGCACCTGCGCACGGCTCAGGCCGCTGTCGGCCACCTTGTCTTCCACCGGGAAGACCTCACCGCGGGCCACCAGGCCGGCGCGGTTGGCTTGCACGGCCTCGGCCTGCACTTCGGCGCGGCTCAGGGTGGATTGGAAGTTGAAGACTTCGTTGCCTTCGATGGGGCCTTGGGCGAAAGCGGCACCGGCGCCCAGGGCAAGGGTCAGGGAGAGGGCGATGTTTTTGGCGGCGTTCATGGCAGTTCCTTCAAGATAACGGGTGGTTAATGGGGTTTTGCTTTTCATGCCGCTTGGTGTTCCGGCATGGGATGAACTGTAGGGATTGCCGTCTCGGGAATAAACAACCGGATGCGGAATGAACAGTTGCCGAACCGGAAATAATTCCCGCCTCCGCTAAGCTGTGCCCCCATGCCACGCGACCCCGACGCCCTGTTCAAGACCGTGCTGCAGGTGTTGGCCATCCTGGGCCTCATGGGCCTGCTGGCCATGGTCTTCCACAAGGCCTTCACCGACCTTGCCTTGCTGTGGCAGCAGCACTCGGGCACCGACTTCTGGCCCGCGGTCGTGCGCTACGTGTTCAAAAACCTCGCGGGCTGACGCCGTCGCCCGCCCCTATCGGGCCCCGCCATGACCCCCACCACCCTGCACTACCAGCTCGCGGCCGAGGTGCTCGCCGCCCACCCGGGCTACTGCCGTGGCGTGGTGGTGGTGCGCGGCGCCGACAACACCCGCGCCGCGCCGGCCCTGGCCGCCCTGCTGCGCGAGGCCGAGGCCGGCCTGCGCGAGGCGGTGCGCGGCAACGTGGCCGAACACGAGCGCATCGCCGCCTGGCGCGAGGCCTACCGCCGCTTCGGCGCCAAGCCCTCCGAGCACCGCGCCGCCATCGAGGCCCTGGCGCGGCGGGTGCTCAAGCCCGACCAGTTGCCCTCGATCAACCCGCTGGTCGACATCGGCAACATCGTCTCGCTGCGCCACCTGCTGCCGGCCGGCGTGCACCCTCTGGGCGTGGGCGAGAACCGGCTGGCGCTGCGCCACGCGCGAGCGGGCGATGGTTTCGCGCCGCCCGATGGCGGACCGGCGGAGGCGCCGCCCGGGGGCGAGATCGTGTTCGCCGACGGCGCGCGTGTGCTCACGCGCCGCTGGACCTGGCGCCAGGCCGCCAGCACCCAGACCTTGCCCGAGACCACGCAGGTGTTCTTCAACATCGACGGCTTGCCACCCACGCCGCGCGAGGCCGTGCTGGCCGCCATGGACGACGTGCGGGCGCTGGTGCGCGAGCACACGGGCGGCGAGGTGGTGGCCGCGCAGCTGCTGTCGGCCGAACAGCCCGCCATGGCGTGGGGCCTGGGCGGCTGAAGGCCGGCCGCTGGGCGGCCTTTGCGGGGAGCGGCGCGGCCATGCGGCCGGCGCCGTGAAGGGGGCCGTCTCGGCCACAGGGCCGAGGGTATGCGCGGTCCCCGCGCGCGACACTGGCGGTTTTTTCCGGCCCGCCCGGGCCCGCCGCCATGGCCTACAGCGTCAAGGAAATCTTCTACACCCTGCAAGGGGAAGGCATGAACGCCGGACGCCCCGCCGTGTTCTGCCGTTTCGCGGGCTGCAACCTCTGGTCGGGCCGCGAACCGGACCGGGCCGGGGCGGTCTGCCGTTTCTGCGACACCGACTTCGTCGGCACCGATGGTGGCGGCGGGGGGCGCTTCGCCGACGCCGCGTCGCTGGCCGGCGCGGTGGCCCGGGCCTGGACCGCCGGTGCGGCGCGGCGGCTGGTGGTGCTCACCGGCGGCGAGCCCCTGCTGCAGGTGGACCCGGCCCTGATCGAGGCCCTGCACGCGCGGGGGTTCTTCGTCGCGGTGGAAACCAATGGCACGGTGGCCGCGCCCGCGGGCATCGACTGGTTGTGCGTAAGCCCCAAGCAGGGCGCGCCGCTGGTTCAGCGCGAGGGCCAGGAGATCAAGGTGGTGGTGCCGCAGCCCGGCCTGGACCTGGACGCGCTCGCGGCCCTGGCCTTCGAACACCGCCTGCTGCAGCCCATGGACGGGCCCTCGCGCGCGGCCAACGCGCGCCTGGCCGTGGCCTGGTGCCTGCGCGACCCGCGCTGGCGGCTCAGCGTGCAGACCCACAAGGCGCTGGGCATCCGATGAAGCTGGAACTGACGCAGCGCTTCTTCTTCGACGCCGCGCACACGCTGGAGCGCGCGCACGACAGCGCGCCGAGCCGGCGGGTGCACGGCCACACCTACCACGCGGCGGTGACGGTGAGCGCGCCGGCCGCCGCCGACAGCGGCATGGTGGTGGACCTGGCGCTGCTGCGCCAGGGCATCGCCGCGGTGCGCGAGCGCCTGGACCACCACCTGCTCGACGAGGTGTCGGGCCTGGGGCGGCCCACCCTGGAAAACCTGTGCCGCTTCATCTTCGAGGGCATGGCCAGCGGCCTGTGGGTGGTGGAGCGCGTGGACGTGGAGCGGCCCGCCAGCGGCGACGCCTGCCGGCTCAGCCGATGAGGCGAGCGTGGGTCCGTGACCGATGGACCGCTGTGATCAGAATGGGCGCGCGCGGCGCTCAGGCGTTCGCCACCATGTCGTGCAGGCGGGGCAGCCACAGGGTTTGCCCGCGCGGCGTGAGGGCCAGCGCGCGGCCCTCGCCCGGCCGCAGCCAGCCCTGTCCGATGAAATGCCCCAGCAGTTGCTCGGCCAGCTCGCCGGCCAGGTGGTCCACGCCCTCGGACCAGTCGTGGCAGGCGTAGGCGTAGCGGCGGCGCCGGCCCGAGGGCGTGGGCGTGAAGCCGAAGGCGCGCAAGGCCTCGTGCCCGGCGGGCGTGAGCGCCAGGCCCTCGGGCACGGCCTCGAAGGCGCTGCGCCGCATCAGGCCCGAGAACAGCGCCACGCCCAATTCACCGGCCAGGTGCCGGTAGCAGCAGCGCGCGTACTTCAGCCGCGCGCGCGCCGGGTGGCGCCAGGCGGGGCTGGTGGTTTCGCGCTCGGACACCGAGGCCAGCGATTCGAGCAGGCGCGCCACCGATTCGTCGGCCAGCGCGTAGTAGCGGTGCCGCCCACGCGGCTCCACGCGGATGAGCCGGCCGTCGAGCAGTTTGTGCAGGTGGCCGCTGGCCGTGGCCGCCGACACGCCGGCCACGGCGGCCAGGTCGGAGGCGCTGGCCTTGCGCCCGCCCAGCAGGTGCAGCAGCATGCGCGAGCGCGAGGGGTCGGCCAGCAGGCTGGCCACGGCGGTGAGGGCGGGTTCGAACGGGGCGTGCATGCGGGGGCTTCAGTTCAGCGCGGCGCGTGAATCGGGCGGGGCCTGGTCGCGTTCGTGCAGGCCATAGTCCCGGACCACCTGGGCCACACGGATGCGGTAATTCTGGAACACGCCGCCGCGCCCTTTTCGCTGGCCCTCGCGGTGCGCGCCCTGGCCACGCCAGGCGTGCACCGCGGCCTCGTCGCGCCAGAAGCTCAGCGAGAGGAACTTGCCCGGCTGGCTGAGGCTTTCGAAGCGCTCCACCGAGAGAAAGCCGTCGATGTGCGCGAGGTGCGGGCGCAGGTCCTGCGCGATCTGGAAATAGCGCTGCGCGCCGCCCTCGACCGGCTCGACCTCGAAGATCACCGCGATCATGGCTGCACCTGGCGCGGCTGTGCGAGGGTGCCCGGCACGCCGCTGAGCCAGCTGCGCTGCTCGCGCAGGATGAAGCGCTGCGTGCGCGCGCGCTCGAAGTTGGCGCGTCCGGCCTCGTCGGCGCGCAGCCGGGCGCGGTAGCGCTCGTAGGCGGCCAGGTCGTCGAAGCCGATCAGGCCCCAGGCGATGTCGTTCGTGCCTTCGCTGGGCACGAAGTAGCCGATGAGGTGGCCGCCGCAGCGCGGGATGATCTCGCCCCAGTGCCTGGCGTACTCGGCGAAGGCGGGGACCTGGAAGGGGTCGAGCTGGTAGCGGATGAAGCAGACGGTGTTCACGGGGCGTTCTCCTGAATTGGGCCAGGGCCCCACTGTGGCGCGGATCGCGTGTGCCACGCTTCGGCGCGTGGCGAAGCGTGGTGCTCAGGCCCGGCGCCCGCGCAGCAGCCCGTGTTCGGCCAGCACCAGCAGGGCGTGGCCCGCCAGGCCGATCAGGCTCAGCAGCACCAGACAGGCGAACAGCTCGTTCGCGCGGTAGGCGCGCGCGGCCAGCAGGATGGTCAGGCCCAGGCCGTCCTGGGTGGCCAGCATCTCGCCCAGCGTGCAGACGAGCAGCGACACCGTGAGCGACAACCGCAGGCCGGCCAGGATGTCCGGCGCCGCATGCGGCAGGCCCATCTTCCAGAGAAAGGCCGGGCGCGACAGCCGCAGGCAGCGCGCCACGTCGAGCAGGCGCGGCTCGACGCTGGACACGCCATGCACCGTGGCCAGCAGGGTCGGCCAGATGGCGCCGAAAGCGATGACGGCCAGCACCATGGCTGGGGACAGGCCGTACAGCGCGATCGCCAGCGGCATCACCGCCGAGGCGGGCAGCGGCCGCAGGAACTCCAGCGTGGGCTGGACCCAGGGGCGCAGGGCGGCCGTGCTGGCGATGGCGGCCCCCAGCACGACGCCCGCCGCGGAGGCCAGCAGCCAGCCGAGCAGCAGGCGCCCGATGGTGTTCAGGGCGGCGTGCAACAAATCACCGCGCAGGCCGTCGATCAGGCTGAGCGCGGTGGCCTCGGGGGTGGGCAGGAAGGCCGGGCTGACCCAGCCGGCCCGGCCGATGGCCCACCACAGCGCGAGCAGCGCGGCAAGCAGGCCGAGCGACGCCGGCCAGTGGCTGGGCTGGGCCTGTTTCATGGCACGGTCACGCCGAGGCGGCGGTTCAGCGCGCGCTGCAGGCGCAGCATGCCGGTGTTGATCAGCACGCCGATGGCGCCGATCCACATGAGCCAGCCGATCATCATGGCCGGCTCCAGGCTTTGCTGGGCCAGCAGCATGGCGAAGCCCATGCCCTGGGGATTGCCGGCGATCTCGACGGTGAGGGCGATGACCAGGGCGAAGCCCGTGCCCATGCGCACGGCCGTGAGCAGGCGCGGTGCGATGGCGGGCAGCACGATGAGGCGGATGCGCCGCGTCGTGGACAGGCCCAGCAGCCGGCCCAGCTCGAGCAGCTGGGGGTCGACCTGCCGCACCGCGCTCTGCACCAGCAAGACCTGGGGCCAGAACGTGCTGAAGGCCACCAGGCTCACTTCCAGGTCGGTGCCGAAGCCGAACAGCAGCATCACCAGGGGCAGCAGCGCCACCGACGGCAGCGGCCGCAGCAGCTCGATGCTCAGGAAGCCGGCGCGCGAGGCGCGCGGCGACAGGCCCAGCCCGATGCCGACCAGCGTGCCGAGGCCGGCGCCGATCAGCAGGCCCAGCGCGGCGGCGCCGAGCGTGAAACCGGTGGCGGGCCACAGCGAGCCGTCCAGGGCCGCGCGCAGCAGCGCGCGCAGCGCGGCGCTGGGCGGCGCCAGCTGCTCGCTGCCCAGGGCGGCCGCGCGCCGGGCGAGTGCTTCGAACAGGCCCAGCAGCAGCAGGGGAAGGGCCGCGGCGCGCAAGGCGCGCCACGGTCCGGATGCGCGGGCATGCGCTTCAGGCATGGCCCCGTTCGACGTGGTCGAACAACTCGCGGCGCAGGCGCAGGAAGTCGGGGCCTTCGCGGGTGCTGAGCTGGTGGCGCGGGCGCGCGATGGGCACCTCGATCGCGTGCGCCAGGCTGGGCCGCCCGGGCCCGGGGTGGGCGCGCATGGCGATCACGCGGTCGCCGAGGTAGATGGCCTCTTCGAGGTCGTGGGTGACGAACAGGACGGTGAGGCCGTGCTCGCGCGCCAGGCGGGCCAGCTCGTCCTGCAGGCCCTGGCGCGTGAGCGCGTCCAGGGCGCCGAAGGGCTCGTCCAGCAGCATGAGCCGGGGCCGCTGCGCCAGGCAGCGCGCGATCTGCGCGCGCTGTTGCATGCCGCCCGACAGCTGCACCGGGAAGTGCTGGCCATGGTCTTGCAGGCCCACCTTGCGCAGGGCGTCGGCGATGCGGGCGGTCCGTTCGCCGCGCGGCACGCCAGCGGCCTCCAGCGCCAGGCCCACGTTGCCTTCCACCGTGCGCCAGGGCAGCAGGGCGCGGCCGTAGTCCTGGAACACCAGGGCCATTTCGCGCCAGGGCCCGGTGATCGGACGGCCCTCGCAGCGCACCTCGCCTTCGGCCGGGCGCAGCAGGCCGCTGGCCGCGCGCAGCAGCGTGGTCTTGCCGCAGCCACTGGGTCCCACGATGCAGACGAACTCGCCACGCGCGATGTCGAGCCGGTGAATGGAGACGATGTCCTGTCCGCCAAGGCGGATGGCCACCCGGTCGAAGCGGAGGAAAACGTCGGACGGGGCGCCGGGGTTCACTTGGCGATCAGGCGCTGAACGTCCGGGGTGGTTTTCAGCATGTCCTGGTCTTTCATCAACTCGACCCAGTAGGCGAGCTGGTCCGGGGTCAGCGTGGCGTTGGGCCGGGTGATCGGCACCTTGGCCAGCACCTCGGCGGGCAGCTTGAGAAACTGCTTCAGGGCCGCCCGCACGCGCGGTTCGTTGGCCGGCTGCCGCACGAACTGGGCGCCTTCCTGCACCGCTTCGCGGAAAGCGCGCACGGCCTCGGGGTTGCGTTGCACCCAGTCGCGCCGCGCCACGTGCAGCACGGTGGGCCGGTTGTCGGGCAGGAAGGTGGTGTAGTAGGACACGACCTTGGCGAGGCCGCTGTCGACGAGGCGGGTCAGGAAGGGTTCGGCCGTCACCGTCGCGTCGAGGGAGCCGCCGCGCAGCAGATCGGCCTGCAGGATGAAGGGCACCTCGACGAACTGGACCCGCCGGTGGTCCACGCCCTGCTGCTTGAGCCAGGCGCGACAGGTGATGTGCAGAAAGGCGTTGAGGCCCGGGACGCCGATCTTGCGGCCCACGCAGTCCGCGGCGGTGACGATGCCCGCGCCCGGCCGGGCGACCAGGCCGGTGTTGACGATGTCCTTGGCGGTCACACCGCCGCCCGCGACCGCCACCAGGTCCAGGCCGCCTTCCACGGCCTGCAGGAAGCCCGAGGGGGTGGGGCCGCCGATCTGCAGCGCGTCCGATTGCAGCGCCGCCGGAATCGTGGAGTTGACGGGAATGAAGCGGAGCTCGATGTCGAGCTTGCGCCGACGGAAGAAGCCTTCGGTGGCGGCGACGAAGACCGAGGCGAAATCCGTGACGGCGCTGTAGCCGAACTGTATGGGCGCGGCCCCCAGGGCCAGACGGGGAAGGCCCAGGCTGGCCGCGGCGGCCAGCAGCAGGGGGCGTCGTGAGAGTGGCATGCGATGGCTCCTGCAGACGTTGACGGCATCCGCCACCCATGGGTGGGTGCCGGGGGACGCTCCCTGTCTTGTCGGGCCTGGGATCGCGATGCCGATCGCTGTTGATCCGATCAGCGGTTGTCGATCTCCGGGCCTCTGCTCCGTCGAGACAATGCCAGGGCCATGGGTCTTGGGTGGTGTGTCGGCCGGGTGGCCGTCATGATTTGGTTGTTTGTCTTAAAGGAGTCTTACATGCCCACCGGAACCGTCCGCCTCCACCGCGTCCTCAAGGCCCCGCCACAACGGGTCTTCCGTGCCTTCACCGAACCCGCCGCCCTGTGCCGCTGGCTCCCGCCCTACGGTTTCACCGCCGCGGTGCAGCAGATGGACGCCCGCCTGGGTGGCCAGCACCGCATGTCTTTCACCAATTTCGGCACCGGCCAGTCGCACAGCTTCGGCGGCGAGTACCTGGAGTTCGTGCCGGGCGAGCGCCTGCGCTACACCGACAGCTTCGATGACCCGAACCTGCCCGGCACCATGACGGTGAGCGTCACCCTCAAGGCCGTGGTCTGCGGCACCGAACTCCAGGTGGTGCAGGAGGGCATTCCCGAGGCGATTCCCGCCGAGATGTGCTACCTGGGCTGGCAGGAATCGCTGGAGCAGCTGGCCAAGCTGGTGGAGCCCGAGATCCCCAGCGAGTGAGGTTCCGCGCCCGGGCACCGGTTCAGAGGAACATGCCGCCCGAGACTTCGATGCGCTGGGCGTTGATCCACCGGTTTTGCGGCAGCAGCAGCGTGGAGATGGCGTCGCCGATGTCGTCGGCCTGGCCCACGCGGCCCAGCGCGGTCTGCGCGGCGATGAACTGGTTGAGGCCCGCGTTGTCGCGCACCGCGCCGCCGCCGAAGTCGGTTTCGATGGCGCCCGGCGCCACCACGTTCACCGCGATGCCGCGTGGCCCGAGTTCCTTGGCCAGGTAGCGCGTCAGCACCTCGACACCGCCCTTCATGGCGGCGTAGGCCGCATGGCCCGGCAACGCGAAGCGCGCCAGCCCGCTGGAGAGGTTGACGATGCGCCCGCCGTCGGCGATCAGGGGCAGCAGCGCCTGCGTCAGGAAGAAGCTGCCCTTGAGGTGGATGTTCATCAGCTCGTCGAACTGCGCCTCGGTCGTCTCGGTGAAGGGCGCGTGGATGCCGATGCCGGCGTTGTTCACCAGGTAGTCGAAGCGCTCGCGCGCCCAGACGCTGGCCAGCCGCTCGCGCACCGCCCGCACGAAGGCGGGAAAGCCGCGGCTGTCGCCCACGTCCAGCGGCAGCGCCACGGCGCGCGCGCCCAGGCGCTCGATGTCGGCGAGTACCGCCTTCGCCTCGTCGGCGCGGCTGCGGTAGGTGAAGACCACGTCCACGCCGCGCGCGGCGAGCTTGAGCGCGGTGTTGCGGCCCAGGCCGCGGCTGCCACCGGTGATGAGGGCAATGGGGTTCGGGATCGGCGCGTTCATGGTGGGCTCCTGAGAAAAGGGGGATGGAGCCAGTCTATTGATCAGAAGAAGATGAATAAACTGTCTTAATATGTTCAATCTGTTCGAAATTTCAGAACAAATAGCCCATGAACACCCTGGACGCCATGAAGATCTACGCCCGCGTGGCCGAGCTGGGCAGCTTCACGCAGGCGGCCGCTGGCCTGGGCTTGCCCAAGGCCAGCGTGTCCTCGGCCGTGCAGCGGCTCGAGGCGATGCTGGGCACGCGGTTGCTGCAACGCACCACGCGGCGCGTGGTGGTCACGCAGGACGGCCAGCTGTTTCTCGAGCGCTGCCGCGACCTGCTGGACGACGTGGAGGACCTGCGCACCCTGTTCCAGTCCGAAGGCGCCGTGCTGCGGGGCCGCTTGCGCGTGGACATGCCGCTGGGCGTGGCGCGCCAGATGGTGTTGCCGCGCCTGCCCGAATTCCTGGCCGCGCACCCAGGGCTCGAGCTGGAGCTGAGCAGCACCGACCGCCGCGTGGACCTGGTGCGCGAAGGCTTCGACTGCGTGCTGCGCGTCGGGCCGCCGGGGGATTCCAGCCTGGTGGCGCGCCCCCTCGGCGGCTGCGAGCTGGTCAACGTGGCGAGCGCGACCTATGTGCGCGCCCATGGCAAGCCCACGCGGCTGGAACAGCTCTCGGCGCACCGGCTGGTGCACTACGTGGGCACGCTGGGCGCGCGCTCGCCGGGGTTCGAATACCTTGACGCCAGTGGCCAGGCGCGCCGCGTCACCATGGCGGGCGCGCTCACCGTGGACAACTCCGAGGCCTACATGGGCGCCTGCCTCGCGGGCCTGGGCATCGTGCAGGTGCCGCGCTGGGGCGTGGCCGATCGTCTGCGCGCCGGCGAGCTGGTGGAGCTGCTGCCGCGCCACCGGCCCGCGCCGCTGCCGGTGAACCTGCTGTACGCGCACCGGCGGCACCTGCCGCGGCGCGTGCAGGTGTTCATGCAGTGGATCGCCGGGGTGATGGGGCCGCTGGTGGTGCCTCAGCGCGCCCCGCTCGCGCGCGGCGGTGGTGACGCTCTGGGGGCGGCGGGCGGCCCATCGAGCGCCGCGAGCTCACGCAGACGTTCGGGCGTGGCCACGGGCAGGCCGAAGAATTCGAGGTAGGCGGGGATCTGCTCGAAGAGCATGTCGGTGCCCACCTGCACGCGGCAGCCGCGCGCCTGCGCGGCCGACAGGAAAGCGGTGACGCGCTCGCGCATCACCACCTCGCCAACGAAGGTGCGCGCGTCGAGTCGGTCCACGTCCAGTGGCAGCGGATCGCCGGGCGCCATGCCCAGTGGCGTGGCGTTGACCACGAGATCGAGGCCCGCCGGGTCGCTTTTGCCGGTGCTGATCTGCAGCAAGGGATAGGCCGCGCGCAGGCGCTGGCTCAGGGTTTCGCTGGCCGTGCCGTTCGTGTCGAACAGCGCCAAATGCGCCACGCCGGCCGCCGCCAGCGAGGCGGCGATGGCCGAGCCCACGCCGCCGCTGCCCACCACCAGCGCGCTGGCGCCCTTGAGCACGAGGTCCTTGCGCTGCACGCCGCGCACGAAGCCCTCGCCATCGAACAGGTCGCCGATGAGGCGGCCGTCGGCCGCGCGCTTCACGGCATTGCAGGCGCCGGCCACGCGCGCGGTGCGCGAGACCTCGTCGAGCAGCGCCACCACGCCCACCTTGTGCGGCATGGTGATGAGCGCGCCCAGCACATTGGGCGCGGCCATCAGCGGCGGCAGCAGCGAGTCGAGCGCGCCGGCCGGGCAGTCGATGGGAACCACCACCGCGTTGGTGCCGCTGGCCGCGAACCAGGGGTTGTAGATGAGCGGCGCCTTGAAGCTGTGCGTGGGGTGGCCGAGGTGGGCGATCACCCGGGTGTGGCCGTCGATGCGGGGCACGGTCATGCGCGGCACCCTCGCGGGTTCAACCCGTGTAGCCCGCCAGCCGCGGCAGCAAGAGCACGAAGTCGGGCCAGAAGGTGGTGATGGCCAGCGCGATCACCATCACGCCCAGGAAGGGCAGGGTGGCGCGCACCAGCGCGCCCAGCGAAACGTCGGCGATCTTGGTCATCATGAACAGCAGCAGGCCGTATGGCGGCGTGACCAGGCCGATCATGATGTTGAGCACGGCCACCACGCCGAAGTGCACCGGGTCCACGCCCAGCGCCACGGCCGTGGGCAACAGCACGGGCAGGATCACCAGGATGATGGTCGAGCCTTCGAGGAAGGCGCCCAACACGAGCAGCAGCAGGTTGGCGAGCAGCAGGAAGGTGAAGGGCGACAGCTCCAGCCCGCGCATCATCGCGCTCAGCGAGGCGGGGATGTTCTCCGAGGTGATGACGAAGTTGAACACCGTGGCGCCCGCGATGAGGATGCCGATGGAGACGCTGGTGCGCGCGCTCTGCTGCAGCGACTGGTAGACGTCGCGCAGGCCCAGGCTGCGGTAATAGAAGGCCGAGATGAGCAGCGCGTAGGCGGCGGCCACGCCGGCGGCTTCGGTGGGCGTGGTGATGCCGCTGTAGAGGCAACCCAGCAGCAGCACGGGCATCATCAGCGCGGGCAGGGCCTCGCGCGTGATGCCCGGCAGCTCGCGCATCGGCACGGCGTCTTCCACCGGGAAGCGGTGGCGCTTGGCCAGGTAGTGGATCAGCGCCATCTGCACCGCACCCAACAAGAGCCCGGGCAGCACGCCGGCCAGGAAGAGGTAGCCGATGGAGGTGCCCGAGACCAGCGCGTACAACACCAGCGGAATCGACGGCGGCAGGATGGGCCCGATGACCGCCGAGACGGCGGTGAGCGCGGCCGCGAAGGCGGGCGGGTAGCGGCCATCGCGCGTCATCATGGCCTGCATGAGCTTGCCCGAGCCGGCGGCGTCGGCCAGGGCCGAGCCCGACATGCTGGCGAACACCACGCTTTGCAGCACATTGACCTGGGCCAGGCCGCCGGGAAAGCGACCCACCAGCGCGTTGCACCAGCGCAGCAGTCGGTCGAGCACGCTGCCCGAGCTCATGAAGCTGGCGGCCAGGATGAACAGCGGAATGGCCAGCAGCAGGTAGCTGGAATAGGTGCTGTTGAGCAGCTGCTCGGCCGCGCTGCCCATGTCCATGCCTTTGAGCCAGAGGTACAGGATGGACGCGCCGATCATGGCCTGGCCGATCGGCACGCCCAGCAGGCTCAGCAGGACGATGGCCGCCACGGCCAATGAGAACGGACTCGTCGGATTCACAGGGAACCTATGTGTGTGGGGTCGGCCGACGAGCGTCCGCGCAGGGCGTTCACGATCAGCCACAGGTGGCGCGCGATGACGGCGGCGGCGAACACGAGGTAGATCGAGTACAGCCAGTCGAAGCGGATCTTCAGGTATGAGCTGCTCTCCACCTTCATGAAGCTCACGTAGTCCCAGGTGGCGGGCATGGCCAGTGCGAACAGCGCGACGGTGGCGATGGAACCGATGGACGCCAGCACGCGCTGCCCGCGCAGGCCGAACAGCGCCTTGAGCAGGTCGATGCGGATTTCCTCCTCGTCCCTGAGCACGAAGGCCGCGCCCCACAGGATCAGCCAGAGCCAGGCGACGAGCGAGATTTCGGCCGTCCAGCCCACCGGCAGATCGAACAGGTAGCGCAGCGCGATCTGCAGGATGAAGGCGAGGAAGATCACGCCGAGAAGGAGGGCGGCCACGGCCTCGGCCGCCCGCGCGAGCAGGCGCATCACTTGACCGCGGCGATCTTGTCGATGATCCCCGGGGCCCAGGCCTTCGCTTCGTCGGAGGCCAGGTAGATCTTCTGCGCGTGCTCGCGGAAAGCGGTGATGTTGGGCACGTACACGTCCAGTCCCTGGCGCTTGAAGCCCTCGGCCAGCTCGGCCTCGCGCTTGACGTGCTCGTTGGCGCTCCAGGTGATGGCCTTGTCGACCGCCGCCTGGAAGGCCTTCTGCTTGTCCGCCGGCATGGCCTGCCAGGCCTTGAGATTCATGGTGAGCAGATCGAAGGCCACCAGGTGCGAGGTCAGCACGATCTGGCCCATGACCTCGTAGAACTTCATGTTCTGCACGTTGGGCAGCGGGTTGTCCTGGCCGTCCACGGTGCCGGTCTGCAGGCCGGTGTAGGTCTCGGCGTAGGCCAGTGGCGTGGGGTTGGCGCCGAGCGAGCGGCCCAGCAGCTGCCACGCGTCGCCGGCGGGCATGCGCAGTTTCACGCCGGCCAGGTCGGCCGGCACATTGACCTTCTTCTTGCCGCGCAGGCCCACGTGGCGCGTGCCGAAGAAGGTGGGGCCCAGGATCTTCACCTTGAGCTGGTCCTCCACCTGCTTCTTCATCTGCGCGCCCAGTTCACTGGCGAAGAAAGCGTTGAGGTGGTTGGCGTCGCGGAACAGGTAGGCCGAGGTCAGAACCGACCAGGCCGGCACCTGCTTGGAGATGTCCTGCGGCGCGATGTTGCCCATCTCCAGGTTGTCGCGCTGCAGGGCGACCAGCTCCGTGCCCTGGCGAAACAGCGTGGAGTTGAGGTGGGCCTCGATGCTGTGGTCGGGCGCGATGTCGGCGCCCAGGCGCTTGATCATCTCGGCGCGAATGTCGGTGTCCGAGAACACCGCGGCGAAACGCAGCTTGGTTTGCGCGCGGGCCTGCCCGGGCAGCAGCGCCCCAGCGGCCAGGCCGGCGCCGGCGCAGAGGAGGGAGCGACGATCGATGGTGCGGTTCATGGTGCTTGTCTCCAGGGAATGGCGGTTGTTGTGAAGGAAAGCGTGTCAGGGGGTGGTGGCCGCGCGCAGTCGCTGCGCCACCGCGTGCAGCGCGAGCTCGTAGCCGATGGGTCCCAGCCCGCAGATCACGCCGGTGCTGGCCAGCGAGGTGAGCGAGTCTCTGTACGGCGCCTCGCGGCGGTGGATGTTGGTGATGTGGACCTCGATCACGGGCTGATCGAGCATCTTGAGCGCGTCCAGCAGCGGAATGGAGCGGAAGGACAAGCCGGCCGGGTTGATGACCACGGCCGCCCCCTCGGCGCGCGCTTCCTGAACCCAGTCCACGAGCACGCCTTCGTGGTTGGACTGTCGGAACACGCAGCGCAGGCCGAGTTCGGCGGACAGGGCCAGGCATCGGTCCCGCACCTGGGCCAGGGTGGTGTGGCCGTAGAGATGCGGCTCGCGCACGCCCAGCAGGTTCAGGTTGGGGCCGTTGAGGATGTGGACGGTGGCGGTCATGGTGGGGCGGGAATGTGGCGGCGGGCTTGGCCGCCAAGGGCGCCTGGCCTACAGTCGTCTCCTGTTGTCGCTTGGCGGTGAGACGATTTTTGTGCCGCCACAGGAAACACTTTCCAGGCTGGAAACGGCTTCCGCATAACAAAATCCTCGAGACATGAACCTTGCCCTGGACCGCGGCCTCTCGCTGCTCGAGCACCTGTCGCGCCACCCCGACGGCCTGCCCCTGGCCCTCATGGCCGAGGAGCTGGACATTCCGCTGAGCGCCTGCCATCGCCTGCTGGCCGATCTGCAGCAGCGCGGTTATGTGCGCCAGAAGCGCAAGCAGGGCGACTACCAGCTCACCACCAAGGTGGTCTCCATTGGCCTTGGCTACCTCAGCCACGGTGGCATCGTCGATATCGCCGGGCCCCTGCTGGAGCGGCTGGCGCAGCAGTCCGGCGAGCTGGTGCGCCTGTCCCTGGTGGACGACGACCGCCTGACCTTCGTGGCCAAGGCCCAGGGCGTGCGCCAGCAAGGCGTGCGCTACGACCCCGACATGGGCGCGGACGTGTGGCTGTCTTGCTCGGCCTCGGGCCATGCCTGGCTGCACACGCTCAGCGACGAGCGAGCGCTGGAGCTGGTGACGCGACAGGGCTTCGGGCAACCCAAGGACTACGGCCCCAAGGCGCCGACAACGGTCAAGGCGATGTTGGGCTTCCTGCACGCGGCCCGCGTGCGGGGCTACGCCATGATCGACGAGGTGTTTGCGCCGGGCATGAGTGCGATGGCGGCGCCGGTGATGCGTCGCCACGAGGCCATTGGCGTCATCAGCATCGCGGGGCCGCGCACGCGCCTGGGCGTGGCGCGCATGCAGGAGCTGGCGCCCTCGCTGCTGGCCGCGGCCGCCGAGTTGGGGCCGATCAGCAACGCGTCCAGCCTCTTCGGACGGCCACCCCTGGGCAAGGGGTGAGCCCGCGGCGCTAAGGGATTTCACGCCGCGGGGCTTCGCGGGCCTCGGCGTAGCATGGGGCAGGAGGAACCGCGATGGACCCGTTGAAACTGCCCGATCCCGAGACCCTGGCGCTCTACAAGGAAATCGCGCGGCACCTGCTCTTCGCCATGGTGGCCGGCGGCCTGATCGGCCTGGAGCGCAGCTTCCATGGCCGGCCCGCGGGCTTTCGCACCCACACCCTGGTGTGCCTGGCCTCCAGCCTGCTGATGCTGGTGACGCTGTACCAGGGGGTCTGGTTCGAGCAGGACAGCAAGGGCAACGTGACCATGGACCCCACGCGCATGGCCCAGGGCATCATGACCGGCATCGGTTTCCTGGGCGCGGGCGTGATCTTCAAGGAGGGGCTCACGGTGCGCGGCCTCACCACCGCGGCGTCCATCTGGATGACCGCCTCCATCGGCGTGCTCATGGGCATCGGCTTCTACTTCCCGGCGGTGCTCGCCACGGTGCTGACGCTGGCGACATTGGTGCTGCTGCACCGCGTCGAACGCGTGGTGCCGACGCACATCTACGCCCAGCTCAATGTGCGCTTCGACCGCTTCAAGGCCATGCCCGAGGCCGACCTGCGCCAGCTGCTCAAGGCGCACGGCTTCACCATCGCCAACCTGAGCTACCGGCTGGAGGAGGGCGACGCCTTCGAGTACCGCATGATGCTGCGCACCATGCGGGCGAAGAACCTGGGGGCGCTGGCGCGCACCTTGGGCACGCAGAAGGTGGTGGAGCAGTTCCGCCTGTCGCCCACGGGCGACTGAGCCTCAGACCCTGTAGCGGTCCCAGAAGCCGGCCTGCGGCTCGATCTGCTCGACCACGTCCACCCACAGGCCCGAGGGGTCGCGAAAGCCGAAGCGGCGCTGGCCGAAGGCCTCGTCGCGCAAGGACAGGCCCGCCACACCGCCGCGCGCCAGGAAATCCGCGTGCGCGGCGGCCGCGTCGGCCACCTGCAATTCGAAGCACAGCCCCTGGCCGCTGAAGGTTTCGGGCCCGGGCGGGGCCGAGGGGTGGTCGGGCGCCATGAAGGCCAGCGAGGCGCTGCCGTCCTCGGCGCACAGCCACACGAACCAGCTGCTGGCGAAGCCGCATTGCCAGCCCAGGCGCCGCTCCCAGAAGGCCTGGCAGGCGCGGATGTCCGGCGTCACGACGATGGGGTAGCGATCCTGGTAGCGGGCCAGATGGGTCATGGATATCTCCTTAAAAATAGACAGACAGTCGGTTTATTCAATGTAAGATACCGACAGACTGTCTGTCAATGATCTGGATGATCGAAAAGGAGCGCCCATGAAGAACGCCGAACGCGCCAGCGCCACCCGCGCACGCCTCATCGCCGTGGCCCGCCGCATGTTTGGCGAGCAGGGCTACGCCGGCACCGCCACCGAGGCGGTGCTGCAGGAGGCCGGCGTGGCGCGCGGCGCGATGTACCACCACTTCGCCGACAAGGCCGCGCTGTTCGAGGCGGTGTGCCTGGCGGTGTGCGAAGACATCGTGCCCGCCGTGGAGCGGGCGGCCGACGCGCGGCGCGACCCGCTGGACGCCTTGGTGCAGGGCTCCATCCGCTGGATCGAGAAGACCTCGGAGCCCGAGGCGCGCCGCATCCTCATGATCGACGCGCCCACGGTGCTGGGCTGGGCCCGCTGGCAGGCGCTGGACGACCGCCTGAGCCAGGCCTCGCTTGCCGAGGGCATGCAGGCCGCGATCGCGGCCGGGGCGATCCGCCTTGACTGCCGCCTGGAACTGGCGGTGGCCATGATGAATGGCGCGCTCAACGCGCTGGCGCTGCGCGTGAACGCGCCCGAGGCGCCGGTGCCGCCGCGCGAATGGCGGCGCGCGGTGCGCGCCCTGTGGGCCGCGCACGCGGTGTGACGGTCCGCCAGACGCGCTGCGCGCGCCAGGCTCGCCGTTTGCCGGATGCCACGGCCCGTCGCTTGACGAACATACCAACTGGTCGGTAGTCTTCGACCCCTTCCCATCAACCCCCGGAAATTGCCATGGCCACCCCCGCGCCCAGCTCCCGCGACCGGCTGCTCGAAGCGGCCATGACCCTGGTTCGCACCAAGGGTTACGCCGCCACCACGGTGGACGAGCTGTGCGCCGCCACGGCCCTCACCAAGGGCGCGTTCTTCCACCACTTCAAGACCAAGGAAGACGTGTTCGCCGCCGCCGCGCAGCGCTTCGGCGAACAGGCCGACGAGCTGTTCCGCCACGCCGGCTACATGGACAAGACCGACCCCTTGCAGCGCCTGCTGGGCTATGTGGACTTTCGCATCGAGTTGCTGCAGGGCGAGATCGCCGAGATCACTTGCGTGCTCGGCACCCTGGTGCAGGAAGTGCACATCACGCACCCCGTCCTGCGGGAGGTTTGCGAGCGCCACATCACGGCCAACGCAGACCTGGTGACCGAGATGGCTGTGGCGGCCAAGCGCCAATACGCGCCGCGTGCGCGCTGGAGCGCCGAAGCCCTGGGTTTGTATGTGCAGGCCGTCATTCAGGGCGCCTTGCTGCTCGTCAAGGCGCGCCAGTCGATCGAGCCCGCGGTCGAGTGCCTGCGCGTGCTGCGCCGCCACCTCGAACTGCAATTCCTTCCCAGCCCCACCAAGGAGACAGTGAAATGAGCTACGTCGATGGATTCATGGCCCCTGTTCCCACCGCCAACCGCGAGGCCTACCTGAAGCACTGCAAGGAGGCTGCGGCGGTCTTCAAGGAGCACGGCGCCACGCGCGTCGTCGAAACCTGGGCCGACGAGGTGCCCGAGGGCAAGCTCACCTCCATGCCGATGGCGGTGAAGCTCGAAAAAGACGAGGTGGTGGTCTTCTCCTGGATCGTCTGGCCCTCGCGCGAGGTGCGCGACGCCGCCTGGGAAAAGGTCATGGCCGACCCCCGCATGCAACCCGACCGCGCCCCCATGCCGTTTGATGGCAAACGCTTGATCTATGGGGGCTTCAAGGTGATCCTCGATGTCTGAACACACTTCATCCGCGCCCGCCAAGGCCACCAGCCGCGAATGGTTGGGATTGGCGGTGATCGCTCTGCCCTGCATGGTCTATGCCATGGACATGACCGTGCTCAACCTCGCGCTGCCCGTGCTCAGCGCCGAGCTGCGGCCCAGCGCCGCGCAGTTGCTGTGGATGGTCGATATCTACAGTTTCCTGGTGGCGGGCTTCCTCATCA
Organism: Hydrogenophaga sp. YM1; assembly: GCF_016903055.1. Taxonomy (NCBI): domain Bacteria; kingdom Pseudomonadati; phylum Pseudomonadota; class Betaproteobacteria; order Burkholderiales; family Comamonadaceae; genus Hydrogenophaga; species Hydrogenophaga sp. YM1. Next base: position 790,131 of record NZ_CP070223.1, read on the forward strand.
CCATGGGCAACCTGGGCGATCGCATCGGCCGGCGCAAGCTGCTGCTGATCGGTGCCGCCGCCTTCGGCCTGGCCTCGCTGATGGCCGCCTACTCGACCAGCGCCGAGATGCTGATCGCCATGCGGGCCCTGCTGGGCGTGGCCGGCGCCACGCTCGCGCCGTCCACCATGTCGCTGATCCGGAACATGTTCCACGACGAGGAGCAGCGCCGTTTCGCCATCGGGGTGTGGATCGCGAGCTTCTCCATGGGCGCGGCCATCGGCCCGCTGGTGGGCGGCGCGCTGCTGCAGTGGTTCCACTGGGGCGCGGTCTTCCTGGTGGCGGTGCCGGTGATGGTGCTGCTGCTGGTGCTGGGCCCGCTGCTGCTGCCCGAGTTTCGCGACCCCGAGGCCGGCCCGCTCGATCTGGCGAGCGCCTTGCTGTCCTTGGCCGCGGTGCTGGCGGCGGTCTACGGCATCAAGACCATCGCCACCGATGGCCTGGTGGCGGCCGGGCTGCTGCCGCTGCTGGCGGGCGTGGCCCTGGGCTGGGTGTTCGTGCGGCGCCAGTCGCGCCTGGCGCACCCGCTGCTCGACATCGCGCTGTTCCGCCAGCCGCGCTTCGCCGCCGCGCTGTCGGCCTACGCGCTGTCCTGCCTGGCCATGTTCGGCATCTACATCTTCATCACGCAGTACCTGCAGGTGGTGCGCGCGCTCGACCCGCTGAGCGCGGGCCTGGTCACCTTGCCCTGGGCGCTGGCCTTCGTGGTCGGTTCGCTGGGCGCGCCGCGCCTGGCGAGCTGGTTCGCGCCGGTGCGCATCCTTGTCGGCGGCCAGGTGGCGGCGGCGATCGGTTTCCTGATGCTGCTGATGGTGGACACCGGCACGGGCCTGCCTTGGCTGGTGGCGGGCACGGTGATCATGAGCCTGGGCATGGCGCCGGTGTTCACGCTGGGCAACGAGATCATCATCACCTCGGCACCGCCCGAGCGCGCGGGCGCGGCCTCGGCGCTGTCGGAGACCGCATCCGAGCTGAGCGGCGCGTTGGGCGTGGCCTTGCTGGGCAGCCTGGGCGTGGCCTGGTACCAGGCGCGCGTGGGCGCGGCGATGCCGTCGGCCTTGCCCGCCCCGGCCGCCGACGCGGCGCGCGACACGCTGGCGGGCGCGTTGCACGCGGCCAAGGCGCTGGGCGGATCGGACGGGCCGCTGTTCGCCGCGCTGGCGCGCGGCGCTTTCGTGGAGTCGCTGCACCTGGTCACGCTGGCCGGCGCGGCGGTGATCGCCTTGGCCTGCCTGACGACGGCGCTGCTGCTGATGCGGCGCCCGGCGGTGGCGGCGCCGGGCTGAAGCACGTCGCTCAGGCGGGGCGCGGGAACAAGCAATCGCGCCGCCGGTGCGCTGGATGAACGGCGCGTGAATGAAAAAAATCCGGACGAAGTCAAACAGGACAAGGTCCCGAAATCGAATCAGTGGAAGTCCCGGCTTTCGGTCGCCAGCCGGCCGAGCAGCGGGGTGAGGTCTTCCAGCCGTCCCGCGATCAGGTTGCACAGCGGGCCCTCGCGCTGCCACACGCCGTGCACCGCGAGCAGCCGCGCGTGCAGCAGCTCGGCGCGCTGGCGCTCGCGCACGTGGCGCCAGACGATCACCTGCACCGCGCCGGTCTCGTCCTCCAGCGAAACGAAGATGGTGCCGTTGGCCGTCTGTGGCTGCTGGCGCACGGTGACGATGCCGCAGGCGCGCGCGAAGCGCTTGTCGGGTAGGGCCTTGAGTTCCTCGGCCGTCATCAGGCGCCGCGCGCGCAGCTGCGGCCGCAGCAAGGCCAGCGGGTGGCGGCGCAGCGTCAGGCGCGTGGCCGCGTAGTCCCAGACAATGGCCTCGCCCTCGGGGGCGGGCGGCAGTTCGATGGGCGCCTCGTGCACGGGTGCCTGGCGCAGCAGCGCGGGCGGCGCGCGATGGCCCGCCGCGTCCCACATCTGCAGGCGCCGGTGGCCGGACAGGCCGATCAGCGCGTCGGCCGCGGCCAGGGCCTGCAGCTCGCGCCGGTCCAGGCCCGCGCGCCGCGCGAGGTCTTCGGCGTCCTGGAAAGGCGCGTCGCGGCGCGCGGCGGCGATGCGGTCCGCCGCCGCGCGCGACAGGCCGCCCACCCGGTTCAGGCCCAGGCGCACCGCGGGTTCGCGCGGCAGGTCTTCCAGCGTGCAGTCCCGGTCGCTGTGGCTCACGTCCACCGGGCGCACCTCCACGCCATGGCGCTGCGCGTCCTGCACCAGCTGGCTGGGCGTGTAGAAGCCCAGCGGCTGGCTGTTGAGCATCGCGGCCAGGAAGGCGGCCGGGTGGTGGCATTTGATCCAGCAGGAGGCGTAGACCAGCAGCGCGAAGCTCGCGGCGTGGCTCTCGGGAAAGCCGTAGTCCGAGAAGCCGTGGATCTGCTGGTAGATGCGCTCGGCGAACTCGGCCGAGTAGCCGTTGCCGGTCATGCCCTTGACGATCTTCTCGTGGTACTTGTGCAGGCCGCCCTTGCGCTTCCACGCGGCCATGGCGCGGCGCAGCTCGTCGGCTTCGCCGGGCGTGAAGCCGGCGGCGATGATGGCCAGCTGCATCACCTGCTCCTGGAACACGGGCACGCCCAGGGTGCGCTCGAGCGCGGGCTTGAGTTCGTCTTTCTCGAAGTGCACCGGCTCCTTGCCCTGCCGCCGGTTCAGGTAGGGGTGCACCATGCCGCCCTGGATGGGGCCGGGCCGCACGATGGCGACCTCGATCACCAGGTCGTAGAAGGTGCGGGGGCGCAGGCGCGGCAGCATGCTCTGCTGCGCGCGCGATTCGATCTGGAACACGCCGATGGTGTCGGCCTCGCAGATCATGTCGTAGGTGGGATCGTCGCCGTCGGGGATGTCCTGCAGCGCGAAGGGCCGGCCGCGTTGCTGGCCGATGAAGACCAGGGCCTTGCGCAGCGCGGTGAGCATGCCCAGCGCGAGCACGTCCACCTTGAGCAGGCCCAGGGCGTCGAGGTCGTCCTTGTCCCACTCGATCACGGTGCGGCCTTCCATGGCCGCGTTCTCCACCGGCACCAGGCGCGTGAGCGGGTCCTGCGTGAGCACGAAGCCGCCTACGTGCTGCGAGAGGTGGCGCGGAAAGCCCGTGAACACGTCGCCCGCCTTGTCCTCCTCTTGGTCGGAGGCCTCGCCCGTGAGCACGCCGACCAGGTCGATGAGCTGGCGCACGGCCAGGTCGTCGGGCCGCAGTCCCACGGCCAGCAGGCGCTCGGCCGAAGGCGTCCGGCCGTCGAACCACTGCTGCTCCTTGGCCAGGCGGTCGATCGCCTCGGCGTCGAAACCCAGGGCCTTGCCCACGTCGCGGATGGCGCTGCGCCGGTGGTAGGTGATGACGGTGGCGGTGAGCGCGGCGCGCTCGCGACCGTACTTGCGGTAGAGGTACTGGATCACCTCCTCGCGCCGCTCGTGCTCGAAGTCGACGTCGATGTCGGGCGGCTCGTTGCGCTCCTTGCTGAGGAAGCGTTCGAACAGCACGGTCTGGCGCTGCGGATCGACCTCGGTCACGCCCAGGCAGTAGCAGACCACCGAGTTGGCCGCGCTGCCGCGGCCCTGGCACAGGATCTTTTCCCCGCGCGCGAAGCGCACGATGTCGGCCACGGTGAGGAAGTAGTGCTCGTAGCGCAGCTCGGCGATGAGCGCGAGTTCGTGTTCGATCTGCGCGCGCACCTTGTCGGGCGTGCCCGCGGGCCAGCGCCGCGCCGCGCCCCGTTCCGTGAGTTCGCGCAGGTAGGACGCGGGCGTTCGCCCTTGGGGCACCACCTCGGCCGGGTACTGGTAGCGCAGCTCGTCGAGCGAGAAGGCGCAGCGCTCGGCCACGCGCAAGGTTTCGGCCAACAGATCGGACGGGTAGGTGGTGGACAGGCGCAGCCGCGAGCGCAGGTGGCGCTCGGCGTTGGGCTGCAGCTGTTGGCCGCAGTCGGTGAGCGGCCGGCCCAGGCGCGTGGCGCTGAGCACGTCCTGCAGGGCCTGGCGCGAGCGCCGGTGCATCAGCACGTCGCCCGTGGCCACCAGCGGGATGGCGCTGAGTTCGCCGGCTTCGCGCAGGCGCGCGAGCCAGGCCTCGTCGTCGAGCTGGCGCAGCAGCGTGACCGCGAACCAGCAGCGCCCGCTGAAGCCGGTGAGCAGCCAGCGCGCCAGTTCGATCAGGCGCGGCAGCGGCGTGCCGCGCTCGGGCGCGGCGAGCACCAGGCAATCGGCCAGCGCCGTGGGGTCGATGTCGGCCAGGCGCAGGCGGTACTCGCCTTTGGTCGGGCTGGCGCGGCGCAGCCGCGAGATCAGCTCGCACAGGTTGCCATAGCCGTTTCGGTTCTGCGCCAACGCGACCAGTGTGAAGGGCGCGTCGTCCACGCGGAACTGCGCGCCGATGATCAGCGGCAGGCCGCGCGCCTTGGCCTCCACGTGCGCGCGCACCACGCCGGCCATGGAGCATTCGTCGGCGATGGCCAGCGCGGCATAGCCCAGTTGCACCGCGCGCCGCACCAGTTCCTTGGGGTGGCTGGCGCCGCGCAGAAAGGTGAAGTTGCTGAGGCAGTGCAGCTCGGCGTAGGCGGGCAGTGCGGGCGTGTTCATTCGGAAACTTCCGTGCCGCGCACCGCGGTGCGAACCCCTTCGGGCGGCCGAGCGGGGTTCATGCAAACACCCCGTGCAGGTACCAGGCGCCGCCCTCGTCGGCCAGGCGTTCCTGGAACACCCAGAGCACGCCGGCCCGAGCGTCGAACGCGACGAAGTAGTCGCGCTGCGCGTGGCGGTGCTGGACGCCGTCGGGCGCGCGGTCCCACCAGCCGCCTTCCACGCGGTGTGGCCCGGCGATGAGTTGCAGCGTTTCGCGGTACACGGGCCGGTGGTCACGCACCGGCAGCCGCAAGGGCTGGGGCAGCACCCAGCTCGGCTGCGGCGTGCGGTCGGCGGCGCAGGGCGCGGGACGGGCGCGCGGCAGGGGCTCGCCCACAGGCTGCCAGCGCTGCATGTGCTCGAGCCGGTGGTCGTCCAGCGGCACGGGCCGCAGCACGCGCGCCGCGCCCAGCCGCGCCGCGAGGCGCTCCAGGGTGTCGTCCAGCGCGGCGTCGCTCGCGCCGTCGTCGGGCAGGAGCGAGGCGCTGGGCGGCGCCAGCGGCTGCGTGTCCAGGGCCTCCAGTTCCAGCTCACCCACCGGCGCCAGCAATTCGGTGCGCGCCAGGTGTTCGGCGAGCAGGCGCGCCAGGTGCTCGACGCGGCGCGTGGGCGTGCGCGTGCGCAGCACCAGTTCGCCGCCTTCGCCCGCGGCGCGCGCGCGCAGGGTGTCGTGCGCCCAGCGCAGCGCGAAGGCCGTGACGCCGCGGTGCCGCGCGCCCAGCCAGCCGCCCAGGCGCAGCAGCAGGCGGTGCGCGCCGTGCATGAGCGAGGGCGCGTCTTCCACGCGCGACATCAGTTCCAGCCGCGCGCGAAAGGTCTCGGGGGGCGCGAGCCAGCCGTGCGTCTCGGGGCGTTGGCCATGGGCTTGGTCCAGCGCCTCCAGCAGCGCGGCGTCGAAGCGTCGGCCGAGGCCCGCGCGCGGCAGGCGGCGCAGGTCGCCCAGCGTGCGGCAGCCCAGGCGCGCGAGCGTGCCGCGGTGCGGGGCCACGGCCCCAAGCGTGTCCATCGGCAAGCGGTCCAGCGCGCGCGCCAGCGGTACACCAGGGTCGACGCCCTCGACACCCGCGCGCGCGAAGGCCAGCGCGGCCAGGCCGGTCGGGGCCCAGCCGATGCGGTGGATGCCGAACTCGGCCGCGGCCGCCTCGCGCACGCGCTCGCGCAGCGCCGCCTGGCCGCCGAACAGGCGTTGGCTGGCCTCCAGTTCCATGAGCGTGGCGCCCTCGACCAGGGCCACCCGCGGCGTGAACTGCAAGGCCCAGGTGCCCAGTTCGGCGAGGCGCCACCCTGGCGCTTCAGGCGCGCTGCCGCTGCCGCCGCTCGCTTCGGGAAGGATCAGTGCGGCCCACCACATCGGCGGCCTCCTCGTTTTCAGGGGTCCGTCGGCCCAGCGCGCGCAGACGCGGGGTGAGCAGGGCGTCCAGCGCGCCCGGCACCGAGGGCAGGCGCAATTCGCTGTCGTGCGGCGGGCCGCGGCGCTTGAGCAGGCGCACGCGCAGGGCCCAGTCGGGGCTGTGCTGCACCAGCAGGCGCAGCGGCGCGGGCGAGGCCTGGTGCCGCGCGGCCTGCGGGCGAAACAGCAGCACCAGGCCGTCGTTGCCTTGCGCGCTCACCTGCAGGCGGCGCAGGGCCTCGGGGCTGGCCTGCGGCAGCCAGGCCAGCAGCGCGCCGCAGGCGTTGGCGCGGATGAGTTGCTCGCTCGCCCACAGGCGCTCGGCCTCGCTGTCGGCTTGCACCCAGATCAGCTGGCGCGCCGGCAGTCCCAGCTGCTGCAGCCCTGGCCCATGCGGCACCCAGGGCGGTCCCACCAGGGCCAGGCTGCGCCCTGCGCTGGCCAGGCGCGGCAGGCAGGGCGCGAGCAGGCGCCACTCATGGGCGCCGGCGCGGGCCTGCAAGACCTCGGTGAGCGCGCGGCAGGGCCAGCCGCCGCCGGGCAGCTCGCGGTCCAGCGCGTCCCAGCCCGAGGGGTGCACGCGCGCCAGCGGCGCGCCGATTTCATGGCCGCGCCAGAGGGCGTCGGCCACGCGGCGCGGCCAGGGCGCCGCGGACGGGGGGAGGGCCGAAGGCTCGGCCGAGGGGGAGAGCATGGCATCTAGATACTGTATTTATGTACAGTATCACATGTGATGCTTGCCTGAAGGATTCAGGCGATGAACCGAGGGCTGGCGCCCGGGCGCCTGCCCGCACGCACCTCACCAGGCGCTGCGTGGGGCCAAGGGCTTGCGTCCCCTCGGCCAGGAGACGGACCCGCTGTCTCAGCGCTTGTGCTGCGCGATCAGCTGTTCGCGCAGCCGCTCCTCCTGTTCACGCAGCTCGGGCGTGAAGGCCTCGCCGAAGTCCTCGGCCTCGAAGACGCGGCGGATCTCGATCTCCGATTCGCCGCGCATGGGGTTGGGGCAGCGCTTGACCCAGTCGATGGCTTCTTGCAGCGAGGCGCATTGCCAGATCCAGAAGCCGGCGACGAGCTCCTTGGTCTCGGCGAAGGGGCCGTCGATCACGCTGCGCTGCTGGCCCGAGAAGCGCACGCGCGCGCCCTGCGAACTCGGGTGCAAGCCTTCGCCCGAGACCATCACGCCGGCCTTCACCAGTTCTTCGTTGAAGCGGCCCATCTCGGCCAGTTCCTGTTCGGTGGGCATCACGCCCGCTTCGCTGTCGGCCGTGGCCTTGACCATCACGATGAATCGCATGGGGTTCTCCTGTGTGTTGAGTGATCGCAATAGGGCATTGCATCACCACGACGGCCCAGCCCGCGCGGCATCGACATCCCGGCCGGTGGCGCGGCCCACAAGCCGATGAACGGCAGATCCAAGAAAACCCTGGGTGGGGGCCGGTTGACACCGGCCGAATCTGGAATCACACTTAAACCTAACGAACGATTGCTTTTTATATGCCGGCCGCCACCAAGACCTCCCGGGGTCCACGCTCCGACAACCGCCTGCCCGATCTGCTCGACGCAGCCGCGCGGTTGTTCGCGCTGCACGGCTACGCGGGCACGTCCATGCGCGACATCGCGGTGGAGGCCAAGATGCTCGCGGGCTCGGTCTACTACCACTTCCCTTCGAAGGACGAGCTGCTGCTGGCCGTGTACGCCACCGGCGTGCAGGCGCTTGAAACCGCCTCCGCCACCGCCGTGGCGCGCGAGGCCGATCCCTGGCAGCGGCTCGAGGCCCTGTGCCGCGCCCACCTGGAGACCGTGCTGCGCGACAGCGACTACGCGCAGGTGCTGATCCGCGTGCTGCCCGACGACATTCCCCGCATCGCCGATCGCCTGCGCGATCTGCGCGGCAACCACGAGCGCTACTTCCGCGAAGCCATCGCCGGCCTGCCCCTGGCGCCCGGCATCGACCGCCGCTCGATGCGACTGATGCTCATGGGTGCCCTGAACTGGGCGCCTTTCTGGTTCGACCCCCAAGGACGCGATACCCCACGCGCCCTGGCGCGGAAATTCGTGGGGCTGGTCAAGGAGAAGCAGGATGTTGAAACGTCCGCCTAGGGTGATCGTCACCAAGATTGGGTTTGATGGCCACGACCGTGGCAGTCGCGTGATCGCGGCCTGCCTGCGCGACGCGGGCATGGAAGTGATCTACACGCCGCCGTGGCAGGAGATTCCCACCGTGGTGAAGCTTGCGCTGGAAGAGGACGCCGACGTGATCGGCATCTCCTCGCTGGCCACCGACCACCTCATCGTGCCCCGGCTCATGGCCGCGCTGCGCGAGGCCGGCCTGGGCGACGTGCAGGTGATCGTCGGCGGCATCGTGCCGCACAAGGACGAAGGTGTGTTGCTCGAGAGCGGCGTGGCTCGGGTGTTCCACCCGGGCACCTCGCTCGACGAGGTGGTCGAGCACGTGAAGGCGCTCACGACCAAGCGCCGCGAACTGCAAGGAGCGCAAGCATGAACGCCGTCGACAAGCACCTGCACGCCGCGTCCGTGCCCGAAGGTGAGCAGCGCTGGGCCGATGAGTTCGCCAAGGCGGTGCCGGGCGATGCCACCGTGCACAACCGATCGGGCATTCCGGTCAAACCGCTGTACACGCCCAGCGACCGGCGCACCGAGTCCTACGCGGAAAGCCTGGGCTATCCGGGCCAGTACCCGTTCACGCGCGGCATCTACTCCACCATGTACCGGGGGCGCAGCTGGTCGCAGCGCCAGCTCATCGGCCTGGGCGTGCCCGAGGATTACAACGTCCGCGTCAAGGAGATCCTGGGCCTGGGCGCCTCGGCGCTGTCGCTGATTCCCTGCAACTCGGTCTTCCGCGGCTACGACGCCGACGAGGTGCCGGCCGAGCTGCTCGGCACCTGTGGCACCGTGGTCAACAACGCCGACGACATGCAGGTCGCGCTCGATGGTGTGCCCATCGACAGCATCTCCACCGCGATGAACGATCCATCGCCGTTCACCCTGCTGGCCTTCGAGCTGGCGGTGGCACGCCGCCGCGGCATTCCGTGGACGCGCATCACCGGCACCTCGAACCAGAGCGACTGCATCTCGCACTTCGTGGCCAACCACATGTTCTTCCGCCTCGCGCTGCAGGGCGCGCGCCGGGTCATCGTGGACCACATCCGCTTCTGCAACGCGCAGGTGCCCCACTGGAACCCGCTGTCCATCGTTGGCCAGCACATGCAGCAGGCCGGCGCCACGCCCGCCGAAGCCATGGCCTTCACGCTGTGCTCGGGCATCCAATACGCCGAGGACTGCATCGCCGCCGGCATGGACCCCGACCAGTTCCTGCCGCGCTTCACCTTCTTCTTCGACATCTCGATCAGCTTCTTCGAGGAAGTGGCCAAGTTCCGCGCCGGTCGCCGGGTCTGGGCTCGCCTGTGCCGTGAGCGCTTCGGCGCCAAGGACCCGCGCTCCTGGCGCTTCAAGTTCCACGGCCAGACCTCGGGCGTGGACCTCACGCGCCAGCAGCCGCTCAACAACATCGCGCGCGTCACCACGCAGGCCATGGCGGGCATCTTCGGCGGCCTGCAGTCGCTGCACACCGACGCCTACGACGAGGTGCTGTCCACGCCCAAGACCGAGGCCGCGCGCATCGCCGTGGCCACGCAGAACATCCTGCGCGAGGAGGCCCACCTCACCGACGTGATCGACCCGCTGGGTGGCTCGTACTACATCGAGTCGCTCACCGACCAGATGGAGCAGCGCATCAACGCCATCATCGACATGATCGACGAGGCCGGTGGCATGTACCAGGCGGTCGAGAAGGGCATCGTGCAGCAGATGATCGGCGAGTCCGCGCTGGCGTTCCAGAAGCGGGTCGACACGGGCGAGCAGACCATCGTGGGCGTCAACGCCTACCAGGTCGAGGAAGACCCGGCCACCTACCCCTCGCTCGAGTACCCGGCGCCCGAGCGCATGCGCGCCTACGTGGAACGCCTCGGCGCCTACAAGAAGAACCGCTCGAACGCCGAGGTCGACAAGGCTATCGCCGCGCTCGCGCGCTCGGCCAACGACCGCGAGCAGAACGTGTTCGAGCACGTGGTCCGGGCGGCCGAGGCCGGTGCCACCCACGGCGAGATCTGCGGCACGCTGCGCAAGGAGCTGGGCTTCGGTCAACCCTTGACGATGGTGTGATCGCCTTGATCAATACCCTCAGCGAACGCATCGCCTGCGGCGACCGCCTGACCCTCGCGCGGGCCATCAGCAGCCTGGAAAGCAACGACGAGCGCGCGCACGACGTGCGCCAGGCGGTGGCGGGGCGCACGGGCCGCGCGCACGTCATCGGCGTCACCGGGCCACCGGGCGCGGGCAAGTCCACGCTGGTGTCCGCGCTCATCGTGGGCCTGCGCCAGCGCGGCCGCACCGTGGCCGTGGTGGCGGTCGATCCGTCCAGCCCCTTCACCGGCGGTGCCGTGCTGGGCGACCGCATCCGCATGGGCGAGCGCCAGTCCGACGAGGGCGTCTTCATCCGTTCGCTCGCCTCGCGCGGCCACCTGGGTGGCCTGGCCGCCGCGGCCGGCGACGTAATCGACGTCTTCGACGCCGCCGGCTTCGACGTGGTGATCGTCGAGACGGTGGGCGCGGGCCAGTCCGAGGTGGAGATCACGCGCTACGCCGACACGCGTGTCGTGGCCTGCCCGCCGGGCCTGGGCGACGACGTGCAGGCGATCAAGGCCGGCGTGCTTGAAATCGCCGACATCTTTGTCGTCACCAAGGCCGACCTGCCCGACGCGCGCCGCACCGAGTCGGACCTGAACGCCATGATCGGCCTGCGCCGCCACGCCGACTGGACGCCGGTGGTGACGAAGGTGTCTGCGCCGTCGGGCGAGGGCATGGACGCGCTGGTGGAGTGGCTGGAGCAGCGACCGCAGCGCGGCCTGCGCCACGCCCCCGGTGGCGCGCAGCAGGCCCGAGCCCTGGTGACGCGCTGTCTGGGCGCCGACGGCTTCGGCCAGGCCATGGGCATGCAGTTGTTGTACGCCGCGCCCGGTGAAGTGAAGCTGCGCATGCGCGTGCAGCGCATGCACATCAACTTCAACAAGCGGTGCCACGGTGGCGCGATCTTCTCGCTTGGCGACATGGCGCTCGGCCTGGCCTGCAACACCTACGGCAGCATCGCCACGCTGGTCGACTCCCAGATGAGCATCTCCACCGCGGTGGAAGAGGGCGAGTGGCTGATCGCGCACGCCACCGAGGTGGCACGCTCGCGAAAGATCGGCACCTACCAGGTGCGGGTTTCGCGCGCGCGCGACGACGCGCACGTCGCGCTGCTCAATGGCGTGGTGTACGTGATCGACAAGCCGGTCGAGGTGGCCGGGGACGGACCGGCATGAGACCGTCGCCGCCTTCGCCGCCCGCGCGTGGCGGGCGCCAGCAGTTGCGCACGCTCAAGCGCCAGGCCCGCCGCGGCGCCGCGCCCGGCGCCTCGCCCGTGCAGCGCGAGCAGGGCCGGCGCATCGCGCTCGACCTGCTGGAACGCAGCATGCGCTTCGGCCACGGCCGCCTGGCCGTGCAGCGCCTGTGCGAGGCCGCGAGCCTGGGGGCTCCGCTGAGCCTCGAGCACTGGTCCTATGGCGAAGGCGTGGTGGCGGGCTCCAACGACCGCCTGCTCAAGGACCGCTTCCTGGCCGCGCGCCGACAACACGTCCCTCTCTGAGAAAGCCATTCCGTGGACACCACTTTCCCCCGCCAACTGAAACGGCAGGCCGCCCGATACCCCAACCGACCCGCGATGCGAGAGAAGGCGTACGGGATCTGGCAGACGACGAGCTGGGGCGAGATGCTGCGGCTGGTGAGGTGTCTGGCGTGTGGTTTGCACGAGGCGGGCTTGAGGCGTGGGGAGCACCTGGTGGTGATAGGGGCGAACCGGCCGAGGCTGTACGCGACGATGCTGGCGGCGCAGTCGCTGGGGGCGATCGCGGTGCCGCTGTACCAGGACGCGGTGGCTGGGGAGTGCGTCTTTCCGATCAACAACGCCGAGGTGCGGTTGTGCGTGGTGGAAGACCAGGAGCAGGTGGACAAGATGCTGGAGATCCGGGGGCAGTGCCCGCAGCTCGAGCGCATCTGGTACGACGATGCGCGCGGGCTGAGGAACTACGAGCAGGCGGGGCTGCAAAGCCTGGACGCGCTGGTGGGCGCGGGCGAGGCGTTCGATCGGGCGCACCCTGGGTTCTTCGACGAGCAGGTCGAGCAGGGCCAGCCCGATGACGTGGCGGCGATGTTCTTCACCAGCGGCACGACGGGCAACCCCAAGGGGGTGGTGCACCTGCACCGCGGCCTGCTCGACCGCGCGGGGGCGGGCGCGCGCTTTGACAAGCTGGGCCCGAGCGACGAGGTGCTGGCCTACCTGCCGCCGGCGTGGATCGGGCAGAACATCTTCTCCTACGCGCAGTGGCTGGTCAGCGGCTACGTGGTCAACTGCCCGGAGAGCAGCGCCACGGTCAGCATCGACATGAAGGAGGTGGGGCCGACCTACTACTTCGCCCCGCCCCGGGTCTTCGAGGGCCTGCTGACCAGCGTGATGATCCGCATGGAAGACGCGGGCGCGCTCAAGCGCTGGCTCTTTCACAGCGCCATGGGGCTGGCGCGCCGCGTGGGCCCGGACCTCATGGACGGCAAGCCGGTGGGCGCGTGGGACCGGCTGAAGTACCGCCTAGGCGACTGGCTGGTCTACGGCCCGCTGCGCAACAACCTGGGCCTAAGCCGCGTGCGCGTGGCCTACACCGCGGGCGAGGCCATCGGGCCGGACCTCTTCAGCTTCTACCGCAGCATCGGGGTGAACCTGAAGCAGCTCTACGGCTCCACGGAGACGGCCGTCTTCGTGTGCCTGCAGCCCGACCACGAGGCCAGGGCCGACACGGTGGGGGTGCCCTGCGAGGGGGTGCAGATCAAGCTCAGCGAGACGGGCGAGATCCTGGTGCGCTCGCCCGGGCTGCTCAAGGAGTACCACAAGAACCCGCAGGCCACGGCCGAGGTGCTGGACGCCGAGGGCTGGTACCACACCAGCGACGCGGGCTTCATCGACGCGGCGGGGCACCTGAAGATCATCGACCGGGTCAAGGACGTGGGGCGCCTGAGCGGTGGCGCGCACGACGGCGCCATGTTCGCGCCCAAGTACGTGGAGAACAAGCTCAAGTTCTTCTCGCACATCAAGGAGGCGGTGGCCTTTGGCGACGGGCGAGATCGCGTGTGCGTGATGGTCAACATCGACTTCGAGGCCGTGGGCAACTGGGCCGAGCGGCGCAACTTGCCGTACACGGGCTACACCGACCTGGCGGCCAAGCCCGAGGTCTACGAGCTCATCGCGCAGTGCGTGGAGCAGGTCAACGCCGACCTCAGCCGAGACGAGCGGCTGGCGGGCAGCCAGATCAGCCGCTTCTTGGTGCTGCACAAGGAGCTCGACGCCGACGACGGCGAGCTCACGCGCACGAACAAGGTGCGCCGCGGCTTCATTGGCGAGAAGTACCAGGCGCTGGTGGAGGCGCTGTACGCGGGCAAGCGCGAGCAGTTCATCCAGACGCAGGTCAAGTTCGAGGACGGTCGCACGGGCTCGGTCAGCGCCACGCTGCAGATCCGAGACGCCAAGACCTTCGCCCCGGTGAAGGAGGCGGCATGAGGCAGATCGACATGGACCAAACGGGCGAGTCGGGCAGCGCCGGGGGCGCGGCCGCCAGCGCGGGCGCCAAGAAGATCGGCGAGGTGATCCTGGATGTGAAGAACATCAGCCTGCGCTTTGGCGGGGTCAAGGCGCTGACCGACATCAGCTTTGACGTGCGAGAGCACGAGGTGCGCGCCATCATCGGGCCCAACGGCGCGGGCAAGAGCTCCATGCTCAACTGCATCAACGGGGTGTACCAGCCGCAGGAGGGCTCGATCAGCTTTCGTGGCCAGACCTTCCGGCACATGAACAGTCGCCAGGTGGCCGAGATGGGGATCGCGCGCACCTTCCAGAACCTGGCGCTGTTCAAGGGCATGAGCGTGATCGACAACCTCATGAGCGGGCGCAACCTGCGCGTCAAGAGCGGCTTGCTCGCGCAGGCGTTTCGCCACCCGTTCGCGGGCCTGAAGTGGCTGGGCTCGGCGCAGCAGGAGGAGGAGCAGCACCGCGCCTTCGTCGAGAACATCATCGACTTCCTGGAGATCCAGGCCTACCGCAAGACGCCGGTGGGCACGCTCCCCTACGGGCTGCAAAAGCGCGTGGACCTGGGCCGCGCGCTGGCCATGCAGCCGCAGGTGCTGCTGCTCGATGAGCCCATGGCGGGCATGAACCTGGAGGAGAAGCAGGACATGAGCCGCTTCATCCTGGACGTCAACGACGAGTTCGGCACCACCATCGTGCTGATCGAGCACGACATGGGGGTGGTGATGGACATCTCCGATCGCGTGGTGGTGCTCGACTACGGAAAGAAGATCGGCGACGGCACCCCCGAAGAGGTGCGCGGCAACGAGGAGGTCATCCGCGCCTACCTCGGCACGAGCCACTGATGGAGCAGATGTAGCCATGGCCTTCTTCCTCGAATCGCTCTTCGGCGGCCTCATGGCCGGCATGCTGTACTCCCTGGTGGCGCTGGGCTTCGTGCTGATCTTCAAGGCCTCGGGGGTGTTCAACTTCGCGCAGGGCGCGATGGTGCTGTTCGCCGCGCTGGCGATGGCGCGCTTCTCGACCTGGGTGCCGCAGTGGATCGGCATCGAAAGCCTCATCCTGGCCAACGCCATCGCCTTCGTGCTGGCCGCCGCGCTGATGTGGGTGGTGGCCTGGCTGATCGAGCGCCTGGTGCTGCGCCACCTGGTCAACCAGGAGGGCGTGACGCTGCTCATGGCCACCCTGGGCATCACCTACTTCCTCGACGGCCTGGGCCAGACCCTGTTCGGCTCGAACATCTACGCCATCAACGTGGGCATGCCCAAGGACCCGGTCTTCCTCATGGAGAGCACCTTCCCCGGCGGCGTGCTCATCAACCTCGAAGACGTCTACGCCGCCTGCATCGCCGCGCTGCTGGTGGGCGCGCTCAGCCTGTTCTTCCAGAAGACCAGCACCGGGCGCGCGCTGCGCGCCGTGGCCGACGACCACCAGGCCGCCCAGTCCATCGGCATCGCGCTCAACCGCATCTGGGTCATCGTGTGGTTCGTCGCCGGCGTCACCGCCCTGGTCGCCGGCATCATCTGGGGCTCCAAGCTGGGCGTGCAGTTCTCGCTCACCACCCTGGCGCTGCGCGCGCTGCCCGTGGTCATCCTCGGCGGGCTGACCTCCGTGCCCGGCGCCATCATCGGCGGACTCATCATCGGCGTGGGCGAGAAGCTCTCCGAGGTCTACCTCGGCCCCTTCGTCGGCGGCGGCATCGAGATCTGGTTCGCCTACGTGCTCGCCCTCGTCTTCCTTCTCTTCCGACCCCAAGGGTTGTTCGGCGAGAAGATCATCGATCGCGTCTGAGGAGCTGACCATGTTCTATCGCGAAAACGGTCAGTTCAAGACCTCCTACCGCGCCGACCAGCAGATCTTCCCCATCGACCAGGACCGGTGGCTCGTGCTGGCCCTGCTGGCGGTCGTCTGCCTGGTGGTGCCGGCGCTCGCGAGCGATTACCTGCTGCGGGCGATTCTCGTGCCCTTCCTGATCCTCGCGCTCGCGGCCATTGGCGTGAACATCCTGGTGGGCTACTGCGGCCAGATCAGCATGGGCTCGGGCGCCTTCATGGCCATGGGCGCCTACATGGCCTACAACAGCCTGGTGCGTGTCGATGGCATGCCCCTGATCGTGGCCCTGCTCATCGGCGGCCTGTGCGCCACGGTGTTCGGCGTGCTGTTCGGCCTGCCCAGCCTGCGCGTCAAGGGCCTGTACCTCGCCGTCGCCACGCTGGCCGCTCAGTTCTTCGCCGACTGGATGTTCCTGCGCGTGAAGTGGTTCACCAACGACTCGCCTTCTGGCTCGGTGTCCGTGTCGAACCTGCAGCTGATGGGCTGGACGATCGACACGCCGGTGGAGAAGTACCTGTTCTGCCTGGGTTTCGTGGTGGTGTTTGCCTGGCTCGCGAAGAACCTGGTGCGCAGCGCCATCGGCCGCGAGTGGATGGCCATCCGCGACATGGACGTGGCCGCCGCGGTCATCGGCATCCGCCCGATGTACGCCAAGCTCACCGCCTTCGCGGTCTCCAGCTTCATCATCGGCGTGGCCGGTGGCCTGTGGGCCTTCGTTCACCTGGGCGCCTGGGAGCCCGCCGCCTTCGGCGTGGAGCGTTCGTTCCAGCTGCTGTTCATGATCATCATCGGCGGCCTGGGCTCCATCGTCGGCGCCTTCTTCGGCGCGGCCTTCATCGTGCTGCTGCCGATCTTTCTCAACCAGTCCCTGCCGGTGCTGGGCGCGCTCGTGGGCGTGTCCATCAGCACCACGGGCGTCGCCCACGCCGAAGCCATGGTCTTCGGCGCCCTGATCGTCTGGTTCCTCATCGTGGAACCGCACGGGCTGGGCCGCCTGTGGGCACTGGGCAAACAAAAGATGAGGACCTGGCCGTTCCCTCACTGACAGGCAGCGGGAGAGTGCACGACAACGGCCGATTCGCCCCGAACCGATAACCCACAGGAGACAGAGATGATGAAACGAACGCGCGCCCTGATCGCCGCTTCCGCGGCCCTCGTGCTCGCCACCACCACCACGGCCGGCTTCGCGCAGGCAAAGGAGCAGTTCTTCCCGCTGCTGACCTTCCGCACCGGGCCCTACGCGCCCAGCGGCGCGCCCTGGGCCAACGGCTTCGTGGACTACTTCAAGCTGGTCAATGCCAAGGGTGGCATCAACGGCGTGCGCGTGGCCTGGGAAGAATGCGAGACCGGCTACGCCACCGACCGCGGCGTGGAGTGCTACGAGCGACTGAAGGGCAAGAACGGTGGCGCCACGGTGTTCCAGACCATGTCCACGGGCATCACCTTCGCGCTCACCGAGCGCGGCGCGGCCGATGGCATCCCGATCCTCACGCCGGCCTATGGCCTGAGCGAGAGCGCCGACGGCGAGGTGTTCAAGTGGAGCTTCCCGATCGCGGGTTCGCACTGGGCGTCGGCGGACACGCAGATCCAGTTCGTGGGCCACAAGCTTGGCGGCATGGACAAGCTCAAAGGAAAGAAGATCACGCTGCTCTACCACGACAGCCCGTATGGCAAGGAAGCGATCCCGGTACTGACGGTGCGCGCGAAGCAGCACGGCTTCGAGCTCACCAATATTCCGGTGCCGCACCCCGGCGTGGATCAGAAGGCGCCCTGGCTGCAGATTCGCCAGAGCCGCCCCGACTACGTGCTGCTGTGGGGCTGGGGCGTGATGAACTCCACCGCGCTGAAGGAAGCGCAGGCCACCGGCTTCCCGCGCAACCGCATCGTGGGCGTTTGGCCTTCGGGTTCGGACTCCGACGTGAAAGGCGTGGCCGGCGCCGAAGGCTACAGCGCGGTGCTGATCCTGCCGGGTCCGGGCTTCGACTCGAAGGTCGCCAAGGAGGTGCTGGCCACGCTGCACGCCAAGAACGAAGGCGCGGGTCCGAAGGACGAGGTGGGTTCGGCGCTGTACATGCGCGGCCTGATGAACGCGATGTTTGCCGTCGAAGGCGTGCGCCGCGCACAGGAGAAGTTCGGCAAGGGCCAGGTGATGACGGCGGCGCAGGCGCGCTGGGGCTACGAGAACCTCGACATCGACCAGAAGCGCCTGCGTGAGCTCGGCCTGGACGATGTGATGCGGCCGGTGGCGACGAGCTGCAAGGACCACATGGGCCCTTCTTCCGCGCGCGCCTATACCTGGAACGGCAAGACCTGGGACGTGAGTTCGGACTGGCTGCAGGCCGATCCCGCCATCATGAACCCGCTGCTTAAGGCCGCCGCCGACAAGTACGTGGCCGACAAGAAGCTGACGCGCCGCGCCGCGGCCGACTGCGCGTCATGAGCGCGCCCGCCGCCCAGGCCGCGCCGGTGGTCCTCAACGTCAACGGCATCGAGGTCATCTACAACCACGTGATCCTGGTGCTCAAGGGCGTCTCGCTGAGCGTGCGCGAGGGCCAGATCGCGGCCATCCTGGGCGGCAACGGCGCGGGCAAGACCACCACGCTGCGCGCCGTCTCCAACCTGCTCAAGGGCGAGCGCGGCGAGGTCACCAAGGGCAGCATCGAGCTGCGCGGCGAGCGCATCGAGAACCTCTCGCCGGCCGACCTCGTGCAGCGCGGCGTGGTGCAGGTCATGGAGGGGCGCCACTGCTTCGCGCACCTCACCATCGAGGAGAACCTCATGACCGGCTCCTACACCCGCAAGGACCGCGCCGAGGTCGCGCGCAACCTGGAGAAGGTCTACACCTACTTCCCGCGCCTGAAGACGCGGCGCACCAGCCAGGCCGCCTACACCAGCGGGGGCGAGCAGCAGATGTGCGCCATCGGGCGCGCGCTCATGGCCAACCCCAGCGTGGTGCTGCTCGACGAGCCCAGCATGGGCCTGGCGCCGCAGATCGTGGAGGAGGTCTTCGAGATCGTGAAGGACCTCAACCACAAGGAGCGCGTGACCTTCCTGCTGGCCGAGCAGAACACCAACATGGCGCTGCGCTACGCCGACTACGGCTACATCATGGAGAGCGGGCGCATCGTCATGGACGGCCCCGCGCCCGAACTGCGCAACAACGAGGACGTCAAGGAGTTCTACCTCGGCATGGGCGGCGGTGAACGCAAGAGCTTCAAGGACATCAAGTCCTACAAAAGAAGAAAGCGGTGGCTCGCGTAGCGGGCCACCGCCTCATGCCTCGGGCCTGAAGCCCGCAACGTTCAGCCCACGCGCAGGGGCACGAACAGCGTGTTGCCGTCGCGCAGGAGCTGCAGCGCGATGGCCTGTTTGGCCTCGCGCGCCTCGGCCTTGACCTGGGCCACCGTGCTCACCGGTTTGCCGTTGATGCCGATGAGCAGGTCGCCAGCCTGCACGCCCGCGAGTTCGGCGGCGCCCGTTACGTCCTCGATCAGCAGGCCCTGGCGCGCGCCGCTGGCGCGCCGCTCGGGCTCGCTCAGGGGCCGCAGCATGAGGCCCAGCTTGTGCTCGCTGCCAGCGGCCGAGGCGGTCTTGGCCTTGCCCGTGCTGTCGTCGCTGGCGCTGGCCAGCTCGACAGAGGCCTGGGCCTCGCGCCCGTCGCGCCAGTAGCTGATGTCCACGCGCTCGCCGGGCTGCGCCTGGCCCACCAGCAGCGGCAGGTCAGCGATGCGGTCCACCGGCTCCTTGCCTACGCGCAGGATGACGTCGCCCGACCGCAGGCCTGCCTTGTCGGCGGGGCTGCCGGGCTCCACCTGCGCCACCAGCGCGCCCCGCGGCGCATCCAGTCCGAAGGATTCGGCCAGTGTCTGGTTCACTTCCTGCGCCGCCACGCCCAGGCGCGCGTGCTGCGCCTGGCCGCTCTTCACGATCTGGTCCTTTACCTTCAAGGCGACGTCGATCGGGATGGAGAAGGACAGGCCCTGGTAGCCGCCGGTGTGGCTGAAGATCTGCGAGTTGATGCCGACCACCTGGCCGCGCGCGTTGAACAGCGGGCCGCCGGAGTTGCCGGGGTTGATCGCCGC
Organism: Hydrogenophaga sp. YM1; assembly: GCF_016903055.1. Lineage (NCBI taxonomy): Bacteria > Pseudomonadati > Pseudomonadota > Betaproteobacteria > Burkholderiales > Comamonadaceae > Hydrogenophaga > Hydrogenophaga sp. YM1. The sequence continues at coordinate 809,762 of NZ_CP070223.1, forward strand.
GTCGGTCTGGATGAAGGGCACGTAGCTTTCGTCGGGCAGCGATCGGCCCTTGGCGCTGACCACGCCCACGGTGGCGGTGTTCTCGAAGCCGTAGGGCGAGCCAATGGCCAGCACCCAATCGCCCACGCGCAGGTCCTTCTCGGTGCCGAGCGGCACGGTGGGCAGGTTCTTGGCCTCGATCTTGAGCACGGCCACGTCGGTCATGGGGTCGGTGCCGAGCACGCGGGCCTGGAACTCGCGCCGGTCGGGCAGCTTCACCGTGACGTGCGAGGCGCCGTCCACCACGTGCGCGTTGGTCAGCACCAGGCCGTCCTTGTCGACGATGAAACCCGAGCCCTGGCCGCGCACGATGTCCTGGCGGGGGGCTTCGCCGCTTCCGTCGGGGAAGGGGAAGGGGAAGCCGAAGGGATTGGCGCCCTGGCGCGACGCACCGTCGCCCGACAGGCCCACGCGGCGCGTGCCGCTGACCGAAATGTTGACCACCGCCGCGCCATTGGCCTGCGCGATGGTGGCGAAGTCGACCGGGCCGCCGGCGGGCGCCGCCACCGACGCGGCGGTGCGCAGGAAGGCGGTCGGCGTGGTGGGGGCGGCGGCGGGTATGGAGGCTGGGTTGCCGTGGCGCGAGAGGCCCCAGCTCACGGCCAGGCCGCCCACGGCGCCCGACACCAGCATGGCCGTCACCAGCGGCAACAGGCGGAGGCGCAGGTAGCGCGCGCTCATCAGGGGTTTGTTCATGCTCGGCCTCCGTCCAGTCGCGCCATCAGCAGCGCGTCACCGGCCTGGCGCAGGGCCGACAGCGCGGACCACGGGTGGTGCAGCCGCAGGTGAAAGGCCGCCTCCTCCAGCAGGGACCAGGCCGCCATCGAGGCACCCGCCTGATCGCGCAGCAGCGAGCGGGCGTGCTCGATGCGGTGCGCGGCCTGCGCGTCGTGGTCGCAGTAGATGGCCACCATGGCGTCGCGCACGTCGTCGAGCAGCGGCACGAGGTTGGTGGTGGTCGCGCCAGGCGCGAGCGGACGGTGGTGACCGGCCGCGTGGATCAGCGAATCGATACCGGTCACCGACGATGGCAAGGGGTTCTGTTGCATGAACTTCTCCAGTCGTTGGGGCCGGCGCGGCGGCGGGATTGCCACGGTGCCGGCGTGGAAAAAATCATGCGCGCGGGAGGTTGCGGGCCGGCTACCGGCCGCGGCGCCCATGTTTCGTATGCAACGGAGAAGGGAGGATCGCCTGGCGGGCGGCGTCAGCGCGCGACGATGCCGCGCCAGCCGCCGCCGATGAGCGAGGCCAGGTCGAACAGCACGCCCGGCAGGGCCAGGCCGCCGGGCGCGGCCAGGTAGCGAGGCTGCCAGACCGGGTCGAACTTGGCCTTGTAGGCGCGCAGGCCCTGGAAGTTGTAGAAGTGCTCGCCGTTGTGGAACAGGGCGGTGCCCACGCGGTGCCACAGCGGCGCCAGCGGGTGCGTTTCCAGCCCGGCCAGTGGCGCCATGCCCAGGTTGAAGCGTTGAAAGCCGCGCGCCGCGCCCCAGAGCATGGTCTCCACGAAGAGGTAGTCCATCACGCCACCGGGCGCCGTGGGCAGGTGGCGCATGAGATCGATGGACAGTTCCGTGCGGCCGTCGCCGGTCCACAGGTTGGCGAAGGCCACCAGCTCATCGCCGCGCCACACCAGGGCGTGTGGGAAGTGGCGCAGGTAGGACTCGTCGAAGCGCCCCAGCGAGAAGCCCTTCTCGCGCGTGGTTTTGCCCTGCAGCCAGGCCTGCGACACGGCCCGCAGGCGCGGCAGCGCGGCGTCCACCGCCGCCGCGTCGATCACCTCGTGGCGCAGGCCCTCGCGCTCGGCCTTGCGGTGCGCGCGCCGCAGGTTGGCGCGGGCCGCGCCCTCCAGGCTGAAGCCGGCCAGCGGCACGATCGCCTCCTCGCCCAGCTTGGTGGCGGCCAAGCCCATGTCCAGGTAGAGCGGCAGCCGGTGCGCCTCGACCTGATAGAACGCCGCGCGCGCGCCGTGGCGGTCGGCCATTTCCAGCAGCTGCCAGGCCAGGCGGTCGCCCTCGGGCGCGGCGCCCACGGGGTCGCCCATGGCGATCCAGCTGCCGCCGTGCACCTGGTACATCACAAAGGCCAGGCCCTCGGGGTCGATCAGCAGGCGCTTGTCGCCCAGCAGGGCCAGGGCGGCATCGGTGCGGGGGGCCTCGGCTATCAGTCGCTGGGCCGTCTTCAGGCCGCTGGCCGTGGGCTCGGCGCTGCCCGGCGGTCGGGGCCGCACCGCCTGCCACAGCGCCAGCGTGGCGCAGGCCACCGACACCAGCAGGGTGGCGCGCAGGTAGCGTGGCGCGTTGCCGTGCAGCGCGACATGCCACCAGAGTTCGTTGCGGTACTCCACGTGCCGGTAGCTGAACAGGCCCACCCAGGCGCTGGCCAGCACCACCGCGCCGATGCCCAGCCAGGCCGCGGGGCCCAGGTCGGTGGGCTCCAGCCGCGCGGGGCGGTTGAAGGCCGCGCGTCCCGCGTACAGCACACCCGCCGTCAGCAGCGCGATGGCGGATTCCTCCACGTCCAGGCCCTTCACCAGAGACGCCGCCGCGCCTGCGAGCAGCAGCAATACCGCCAGGCGGTGCGCGGCCGCGATGCGGCGCAGCAGCGCCTGCGACAGCACCAGCAGCGCCAGGCCGATGAGGCTGCCCGCAAGGTGCGAGACCTCCAGCAGCGGCAGGGGCAGCACGCCACCGAGCCAGTGCAGCCGCTCGCCGCGCGCCGGCAGGCTGCCGGAGACCAGCAGCACCGCGCCAGCGGCGAAGACCATGGCGCTGCCCACCCAGGGTGCGACCCAGGTGACCGCGGGCTGCGCGCGCCGCGCCAGGCGCCACCAGCGGCGCCCGTGCGCGCGCAGCAGCATGGCGCTGGCGATCAACGCCGTCAGTGCCAGGGGCAGCAGGTAGTAGATGGCGCGGTAGGCGAGGGCCGCGGCCAGCAGGTCCTGCGCGTTCGCCTGCGGCAGGCCCGCGATCAGCACCGCTTCGAACACGCCCAGCCCGCCGGGCACGTGGCTGGCGATGCCCACCAGCGCGGCCAGCACGAACAGGCCCAGGAAGCTTGGCCAGCCCACCGTGCCCGCGGGCAGCAGGCTCCACAGCACCAGGGAGGCGGCCGACAGGTCGATCACGGCCAGGGTGAGCGAGGCCAGGCCGGCCGTGGGTCGGGGCCGGGGGTAGGGCCACCAGGGCAAGGCCTGGCCGGGCCGGGCGCGGGCGAGCCAGGCCAGACCGGCCAGGGGCAGGGCGGCCAGCAGCAGGCCCACCCCGTGGCCCAGGGCCGCTGGCAGGCCCAACGCGGCCAGCAGGGTCGGGGGCTCCAGGGCCAGTGCGAACCCGCCGCAGAACAGCAGGCCCATCGCCAGTCCCGCGGCGCCGAGTCCCATGACGGTGGCGACTTCGGCGGCCGACAGGCCCCAGGCGCCATACAGGCGCAGGCGCACCGCGCCCCCGCTGACCAGGGCAAAGCCCAGGTTGTGCCCGACGGCCGTGGCCATGAAGGCGGTGGCGGCCACGCGAGGCGCCGGCAGCGGCCGCCCGATCAGGCGCAGGGCCAGGGCGTCCTGCCCCGCCAGGGCGGCGTAGCTGATGGCGGTGGCCGCCAGCGCCGCGAGCAGGGCCGAGGCGGGCAGGGCCGCGATGGCGTGGCGCACGTCGGCGGGGCGCAGGTGGGCGAGCTCGCGGTGCAGCCACCACAGCGCCAGCGCGAGCAGGGCCAGGCTCGCGAGGCTGAACAGCCAGCGCCAGGGCCAGGCCCGCCAGCGGGCCAGTGTGGCGAGAGAGGGGTGGGGCCAGGGGGGCGAGGGCATGGGGTGCGGGCAGGGGGTGTGCCGCCATGTTGCGGTAAAGGCGGGGCCCGTCGCGATTACCCGAGCGCGACGGCGCATAAAAAAGGCGGACCCGGAGGTCCGCCAAGGGGGCAAACGGCACGGGCCCGTCCAGCCGGCCGTCTGAAAACGGAGGGGTTTACTGCGCGGGTTTGGCGGCCGGCTTGTGGGTGGTCTTCTTCATCTTGTGGTCTTTCTTCGTGGCCTTGGCGTGTTTCTTCTCGGCCTTCTTCACGGCCGGCTTGGTCGCCATCTTGTCGGCGGCCGGCGGGGTGGCGGCCGGCATGGCGGCGGGTGCGGGGGTGGACGGCATGGCAGCGGGTGCGCTGGCCGGGACCGGCGGGGCCGGTTGCTTGAGCGCGCCGCTGGCGCTGCCTTGCGCCCAGGCACTGGCGCCCAGGGCGAGGATGGCGGCGGCGATGAGGGTGTTGCGCGTGTTCAGCATGAAAACTCCGTGGTCGCAGTGCTTGTGTGTCGCGGTCGATGCTGCGTGTCATCGACCACGGGGCGGATCGTGGCGGTGCTCGTGCATCGCGGCGTGTCGTCGCCCGGGTGGCGGCATTTCACTTGCAACAGAGCGCGGGCAAGGGGGCGCCCCCCGGGGCTTGAGGGGAGGGGATCAGCGCGGGGCGCGCAGCAGCCGCTGCAGGACGGCGTCGAGCTCGCTCCAGCTCAACGGTTTGGCCAGCACCGCCTGCACACCAGCGGCGCTGGCACGCGCGCCGAAGTCGGTGCCGCCGTAGGCCGTGGCGATGATGGTCACCACGCCGGGCGACAGGCGCCGGCAGCGCTCGATCAGCTCCAGCCCGCCCAGGCGCGGCATGGCCTGGTCGCTCAGCACGGCGGCGAACAGTCCCGGTTCGGCCTTGAACGCCTGCCAGGCCAACTCGGCGTCGCTGAAGCCGCGCGGCTCGAAGCCGCGTTCGGCCAGGTGTTCTTCCAGCAAGGCCACGAGCGCGGGTTCGTCGTCGACCACCAGCACCACCTCGCCCTGGCCGGACCACGCGGCCTCTTCGGCGCTGGGCGCCGTGGGCGCGGTGGCGGGCTCGGGCAGCGGCAGGTACAGGGTGATGGTGGTGCCCTCGCCGGGCGCGGTGCGCAGGTCGATCGCGCCGTGCGCGTCGCGCACCGCGGCGTGTACGACGGCCAGGCCCAGGCCGGTGCCGCCCTGCGCGCTGCGCGTGCTGTAGAAAGGCTCGAGCAGGCGCGGCAGGTGTTCGGCGTCGATGCCGGGGCCGTCATCCTCCACCCGCAGGCCGAGCCAGCGGCCCGGGCGCAGGCTGCCTTGCCAGAGCACGCGCGGCTGGTCCACGGTTTCGCTGGACAGGCGCGCGCGCAGTGTGCCGCGATCGCCCACCGCCTGCACCGCGTTGCGCAGGAGGTTGAGCGCGGCCTCGAAGAAGGCCACGCCATCGCCCACCAGCTCCGGGTCCTCGGCGTCGAGGTCGAGCCGCGCCTGCACGCTTTCCGGCACGCCCTGCACGGCCAGGGTCCAGGCTTCCTGCACCAGCGCGCGCGGGCGGTAGGGCTGGCGCAGGCCCTGCCCTGTGCGGCCGAAGGCCATCATGCGCGCGACCAGGGTCTTGCCGCGCTCGCCGGCACTGAGCATGTGCTGCACGTGGCCGGCCAGCGCGCTGCCCTCGGGCACCAGCGCGCGCGCGCGTTCGCCGAAACCCAGGATGGCCGCGAGCACGTTGTTGAAGTCGTGCGCCACGCCGCCGGCCAGCGCGCCCAGGGCCTCGAACTGGCGCGCGCGCTGCAGCTGTTCGTCGAGCCGGCGCGCGGCCTCCGACACCGCCACCTCGTCGGACACGTCGTAGGCGGTGCCGGCCAGCAGCAGCAACTGCTCGCGCGCGTCGCGCAGGCCCTGGCCGCGCAGGCGCACGTGGCGCGGCGGCTGGCCGGGCGGCATCACACGCAGGGTGACGGAGAAGTCGCGCGTGCGCTCGCGCACGTGCGCGTCGATCGCCTCGCGCAGGCGGCGGCGGTCGTCCTGGCTCACGCGGTCGGGCCAGGACAGCGCGTGCGTGGCCGGCGGGGCGCCGGCGCTGGCGTCGAAGCCCAGTAGCTCGCGCATGCGCGGCGACAGGTAGTGGCGCTCGCTCGCCGGGTCCCATTCCCACAGGCCTTCGCGGGCGGCGGCGAAGGCGCGCGCGGCGCGTTCGCGCTGGCGCTGCAGGTCGCGCTGGCTGTGTTCGCGCCAGCGCTGTTCGCGCGCGTGGCGCAGGCTCAGCACGGTGGTGACCAGCAGCGCGGCGAGCGCGAAGCCGCCCACCAGCCAGGCCTGCAGGTGCCAGTCGGCCAGCACCACCTGCGTGTCGCGCGAGAGCACCACGGCCAGCGGGGCGCGCTGCATCGCATGGCCGGCCAGCAGCAGGTCGTGGCGCCGGCCGTCGTCGCCGGGACGGGACACGATTTGCGTCCAGGCGCTCACGCCGGCGGGCGGATGCAGCGTGCCGGCGCGCTCGGGCCAGCCGCTGGACGGATCGGATTCCAGCAGCGGCGTGCCGTCGATGCGCAGCACGCGCAGGCGCGCGTCGGGCGCGGGCGAGCGCCGCTCGAAGCCGCCGAGCAGCAGGGCCGTGTCGGCCGCCACCACGATCACCCCGCTGTGCCGCCCATGGGGCGTGGACCAGGGCATGGACAGCGGGATCCAGGGCGTGTCCTGCCCGGGCCACACGGTGGGCGCACCGATGTGGGCCGAGCCCGGCGCGGCGGCGAGCGCGCTGAGGAAGTAGTCGGCGCGCGCGTGCGGGGGCTCTTCCAGTTCCTCGTCGGCGGCCTGCAGCACATTGGCCTGGGCGTCGAGCAGCAGCATCTGGCGCGCGGCCGGCAGGGCGGCGGCGCGCGCGCGCAGCACGGCGCCGGCCACCACGGTGTCGGGCACCCAGGCGCCGCCCACGATTTCCTCGGCCGTGGCCTGCATCGCGGTCTGCGCGGCGGCCAGCGCGTTGTCGGCCTGGTCGGCCAGGGCAGCGGACAGGGCCGCGAGCATGCGCTCCTCGCTGTTGAGCACCTGCTGGCGCAGCGTGGCCAGGCCGACGCCCAGGCCGCCGGCGAGGCAGGCGGCGATCAGCACCGGCACGATGACGACCCGGTCGAACAGCAGCTCGCGCCAGCGCGGCGCGCGCGCGGCGGACGCGCCACCGTCGTCGAGCGAGAGCTCGCTGATCGGGGTGGGGGCTTGTTCGTAGGCCATGGGGCGGGGGTGGACGCTACCATCGACCATAGCGGATGCGGGCACGCGCCGCACCGTTCGCCACGACATTCCTCTGCCGCCGATGACCGACGACGCCCAGGCCAGTACCCACCCGCCGCACATCCTGGTGGTGGACGACGACCCCGCGCTGCGCGAGCTGCTGCAGGGTTACCTGGGCGAGGCCGACATGCGCGTGAGCGCGGTCGACAGCGGGCGGCGCCTGTTCGAGGTGTTCGACCAGGAGGCCATCGACCTGGTGGTGCTGGACCTGCGCTTGCCGGGCGAGGATGGGCTGGCGCTGGCGCGCCAGCTGCGCGAGCGCGCGCCGGTGCCGGTGATCCTGCTGACCGGCCGCGCCGAGGAGGCCGACCGCGTGATGGGCCTGGAGCTCGGCGCCGACGACTACGTCACCAAGCCCTTTAGCCCGCGCGAGCTGCTGGCGCGCATCCGCGCCGTGCTGCGCCGCTACCAGCCGCGGGCGCCCGAGGAAGGCGTGCGCGAGGACCAGCGCCGCGCCTTCCGCTTCGCCGGCTGGGAGCTGAACCTGCGCACGCGCCGCCTCACCGGGCCCGACGGGCGCAAGGTGGAACTGGGCAACAACGAGTTCAGCCTGCTGATGGCTTTCTGCGCCGCACCGCAGCGCGTGCTCAGCCGTGACCAGTTGCTGGAGCTGTCGCGCCTGCACAGCGCCGAGGTCTACGACCGCGCGATCGACGTGCAGGTGCTGCGCCTGCGCCGCAAGATCGAGGCCGACCACAGCAAGCCCCTGCTGATCGTGACCGAGCGCGGGGCGGGCTACCGGTTCAATGCCGCGGTGGAGACGCTCTATTGAACCGGGGGCCCCGCGCGGCGCTCAGCGCAGGCGCCGGCCCTGATCGTCCAGCACGGCCTCGCCGTCCGACTTGACGAAGGCCTTCTTCGGCGGCTCGGGCAACAGGTCCAACACGCGCTCCGACGGCCGGCACAGCCGCGTGCCCAGGGGCGTGACCACGATGGGGCGGTTCATCAGGATGGGGTGGGCCTCGATGAAGTCGAGCAGTTGCTCGTCGCTCCAGTGCGGCTGGTCCAGGCCCAGCTCGGCGTAGGGCGTGCCGCGCTCGCGCAGGATGTCGCGCACGCCCAGGCCCATGGCGGCGAGCAGCTCGCGCAACTCCTGGCGCGTGGGCGGTGTGTTGAGGTATTCGATGACCTTTGGCTCGACGCCGCAGTGGCGCATCAGCGCCAGGGTGTTGCGCGAGGTGCCGCAGGCGGGGTTGTGGTAAATCTGATGCCCGTTCATGATCTATAAAACTATCTTCTTTGAATAAAAGCTACTCAAATCAATCATTTTGGCTTGATAGTCTCAAAAAGCTAAGTTAAATTGGCTTTTCATAAAAAATGATCGCTTATATGAGCATTTTGGACGAGCTGGAAGCCGCTCGCAAGGCCAGCGGTCTGACGCAGGCCGAGCTCGCCGAGCGCGCCGGCGTGAACCGCATGACCGTGGGCCGGCTGGAGGCCGGGCTGGACCCCCGCCTGTCCACCCTGCAGGAACTCGCGCGCACGCTCGGGCTGGAGCTCATGCTGGTGCCGCGCGAGCTGCGCCCCGCCATCGACGACTTCGTGCGCGCGGGCGGCCGCCTGATGGCCCAGCCGGCCGGCGTGGGCGCGCCCAAGTCGGTGGTGGACCTGCTCGCGGTGCCCGAGCCCGCGCCGGGCAAGTCGCGCTGATGGCACCGCCCGGCCCGCCGAAAGGGTTCGCGCCGCCGCGCGCCGCGCGGAGGGCCGCCCTGTGAGCACCGCCATCCGCTACCTGCGCCTGTACCTGCACCTGCCGCAGGGTGGGCGGCGCGGCATCGGCCACCTCTCGCGCTACGGCGACATCCTGCGGGTGTCCTTCGACGAGGACTACATTGCCGATCCGCAGCGGCCCACGGTGTCCATGAGCCTGCGCGGGGTGAACGACGCGCAGACGCGCCAGATCCTGTCCGCGCCGCGCGACGAGCGCCTGGTGCGCGTCGACGGCCGCTGGCCGGTGTTCTTCCAGAACCTGCTGCCCGAGGGCCACAACCGCGAGCGCCTGGCGCGCCAGCGCGGCTGCGACGTGGACGACGAGTTCGAGCTGCTCGCCGCCGCCGGCCACGACCTCATGGGCGCGCTGGAGGTGGAGCCGCCGCCCGCGCACCAGGAGATACCCCAGGCCGTGCGCCACTGGCACACCGCGCTGGGGTTGGACGTGCTGGAGCCCGGCTTCGTCGAAGACCCGGTGGAGGACGCCACCGCCTTGCCCGGCGTGATCGCGAAGTTCTCCGCCGTGCAGGACGGCCGCCGCTACGTGGTGCGCCGCCACGGGGCGGCCGGCGAGTTCATCCTCAAGCTGCCGACCAGCCGCCACCCCGACCTGGTGCGCAACGAGGCCGCGGGCTACCGCCTGTGCGCCGCCCTGGGCCTGCGCACGGCCGAGGCCCGGGTGATCGCCCGCGCCGAAGCCGATCTGCCCGAGCGGGTCCCGTTCGAGGAGATCCTGGCCGTGCGGCGCTTCGACCGCCAGGACGGCCGGCGGGTGCACATGGAGGAGTTCGCGCAGGCCCTGGGCTACGCGCCGCGCGCCAAATACGGCCGCGGCATCCGCGAGGACTACGGCCGCATGCTCGCCGTGCTCGACCGCTACTCCAGCGCGCCGGTGCCCGACGTACGCGAGTTCTTGCAGCGCTTCGTGGCCTTCGTCCTCATGGGCAACACCGACGCCCACCTGAAGAACTGGGCCCTGGTCTACCCCGACGGGCGAGAGCCCCGCCTGGCGCCGCTGTACGACCCGGTCTGCGTGAGCGCGCTGTTCGAGGCCGTGCCCGAGCCCGACTACGGCGTCAACCGCGGCATCGACGCCAGGCTGCGAGCCTTCGGCTGGGACGCGCTGCGCGAGCTGATCGCCGCCGCCGGCCTGCCGCGCCCCGGCGCGCTTCTGCGCGTGTGCCGCGACACCGTGCGCCGCGCCCAGGCCGACTGGCCCGCCCTGCTGGCCGAGGCGCCCGACAGCGTGCGGCGCAGCGTGAGCGAGCGCCTGCAGGGCGGCGTGGCGCTCACGCGCGAATCGCCCGGCTCTGCCTGAACGCCCCGGCCGAGGCCGTCACCACGGCGTCGCCCGGACGTCACGCCACTGTCGCCTGACCTTCATAGCCTGTTCGCTTCGCCACCACGCGCGGCAGGCCCATGACCCAGGTCGATCTCATCTACTTCAACGCCGGCGGCGGCCACCGCGCCTCCGCCCTGGCCCTGCAGGGCGTGCTGAACGAACTGCAGCTGCCCTGGACCGTGCGCCTGGTCAACCTGTTCGAGGTGCTGGACCCCTCGCAGAGCTTTCGCCGCCTCACCGGCAGCGCACCCGAGGACTGGTACAACCGCCGCCTCGCGCGCGGCTGGACCCTGGGCATGTCGCAGGAACTGAAGCTGCTGCAGGCCGTGATCCGCCTGGCCCACCCGACCCTGGTGCGCCGGCTGCGCGCGCATTGGGCCGCCACCCAGCCCGACCTGGTGGTCTCGCTCATCCCCAACTTCAACCGCGCGCTCTACCAAAGCCTGGCACTGGCGCGCCCCGGCGTGCCCTACGCCACCGTGCTCACCGACCTGGCCGACCACCCGCCGCGCTTCTGGATCGAGCGCGGCCAGCCGCAGCATTTCATCTGCGGCACGCCGCGCGCGCGGGCCCAGGCCCTGGCGGCCGGCCACGCGCCCTCGCGCGTGCACGCCACCAGCGGCATGATCCTGCGCCCCGGCTTCTACGGCCCGCCCGTGGCCGACCGCGCGGCCGAACGCGCGCGCCTGGGCCTGGACCCGCATCGGCCCACCGGCCTGGTGCTGTTCGGCGGCCACGGCTCGCGCGCCATGCTGGGCATCGCGCGGCGCCTGCCGGACGTGCCGCTGATCCTGATGTGCGGCCACAACCAGGCCCTGGCGCGGGCCCTGGCCGGGCTGCCGGCGCGCGCGCCGCGCCACATCGTGGGCTTCACCCCGGAGGTGACGCGCTACATGGACCTGGCCGACTTCTTCATCGGCAAGCCCGGCCCCGGCAGCGTGAGCGAGGCCCTGCAGCGCGGCCTGCCGGTGGTCGTTGCCGACAACGCCTGGACCATGCCGCAGGAGCGCTACAACGCCACCTGGATCCGCGAGCAGGGCGTGGGCCTGGTCTACCGCCGCGCCGCCGGCCTGGCGCCGGCCGTGAGCGCACTGCTGGCCGACCTGCCGGCCTGGCGCGAGCGCGTGCGCGGCCACCACAACCGCGCCTTGTACGAGGTGCCACAGATCCTGGCCGGCATCCTGGGGCGCGCCCCCGCGAGGCCCCGGCCCGCCGAGCGCGGCGCGGCGGGCCCTGCGTCTGCCGCCGCCCGCTGATGTGGCCGCGCGGAAAGCGGGCGCTCACATGGCGGTGCGTCGACGCCATGGCGCCCTGAGCCCGTGGCGGGCCAGGCCGCGCGCGGCGCGCCATCCCGACCTCCCGATCCACTGGGGTGTTCGGGCCGCGCATTGTGTGCGCCCTGACGCGGCGCTTACAGTTGCGGTTGTTTCCCGTTCGTGCCCCCTTGGAGATTCGATGCCCCGCCGCGTGATGATGGTCGACGACAGCGACAGCGATCTGCTGTTCACCCGGCTGGCGCTGCAGCGCTGCGGCGTGCCGTGCGAGGTGCTGGGCTTCGAGCGCGCGCAGGACGCGCTGGACCACTTGGCCGCCTCGCCCGACCACGGCGTCGACCTGATCCTGCTGGACATCAACATGCCCGTGATGGACGGTTTCGCCTTCCTAGAGGCCTTCGAGGCGCTACCGCCCGCGCACCGGGGCAGCGCCGTGGTGGCCATGCTCTCGTCCTCCTCCGATCCGGCCGACCGCGCGCGCGCCGGCGGCTTCCACAGCGTCAAGGGCTACCTCACCAAGCCGCTGGGCAAGGCCGAAGCGGCGGCCGTGCTGCAGGACGTCGCGGCCTGAGCCCGCGGCCGGCCGGGCGCGCCGCCGGGCGAATTGCCCCGGGGAATCCCTTCATTTCGCGCGCCGGGCGCCGACATCCCTCGTTAGCATGCTTTGCGTGCGCCCCCCGCGTGGGCGCCTCAGGCTGACAACACCGCGACCGCCAGCGCCAGGGCCCGCCGGGTCCTCACGCGGGCGGTTCGCGCAACAGGGCCCAGGGCCCGAAGGACACCGGATTTGGACAAGGTCGCTCACGACGCGCCGCACCGCTGGGCTTGGGGGCTGTGGATTGCCGGTGTGCTGCTGTGCGCGGCCGTCGCCGCCGCCTGGACGCAGGCCGAGCGCGCCGAGAGCGTGCAGGAGCGCCTGCGCGAAGAGGCGGGCCAGCTCACGCAACGCCTGCAGGACCGCCTGAGCCGGATCGAGTACGGCCTGCGCGGCGCGCGCGGCGCCGTCATGGCCGCGGGGGGCGATGCGATCACCCGCCGCGGCTTCGAGGCCTACATGGCCACGCGCGACCTGCCGCACGAATTCCCGGGCGCGTTCGGTTTCGGCTTCGTGCGCCGCGTCGGCGTGGACCAGAGGGACGACTTCCTCGCCCAGGCGCGGGCCGAGGGGCCGGCGGACTTCCAGGTGCGCGAGCTCGGGCCCAACCCGGGCGAGGCCTACGTGACGCAGTACGTCTACCCGATGCCCGCGAACGCGCACGCCATGGGCCTGGACCTCGCCTCGGAGCCGCTGCGCCGCGCCGCCGCCGAGGCCGCCGCGCGCGAAGGCCGGGCGCTGCTGAGCGCGCCGCTCAGCCTGAAGCAGCCCGGCGGCCAGCCCGACCACGGCCTGCTGTTCCTGCTGCCGGTCTACCGCGGCCTTGACCCCGGGGCCGGCGACCGCGAGCGCCGCTGGCGCGACACCGTCGGCTGGGTGGTCGCGCCCCTGGTGATCAAGGAGCTGGTGGCCGAGCTGATGCCCGCGTCGCGCGACATCGCCGTCACGCTCGCGGACGGCGGCGACCCCTCGCCGCTGTTCGACGCGCGCGACCCCACCGGCGGCGCCACCGTCGCCAGCCTGGACAGCGGCTTCGACGCCCACGGCCGCCGCTGGACGCTGCGGCTGCAGGCCACGCAAGCGCTGCAGGCCCACCTGCCCGGGCCCACGCCCGTCGGGGCGGCGGCCATCGTCGCCTTGATCGGCGCCGGGCTCGGCGGCCTGGTGCTGGCGCTGCGGCGCTCGCGCCGGGCCATGGACTGGATCGCCGCGCCCGGCCGCTCCGGGGCGCGCGCGCCGCGGGGGCCGATGGATTTCGTGCGCAGTCCCTTGTTGCGCCGCGGCGCCCTGATCGGCGCCGTGCTGGCCCTGATCAGCCTGGCGGTGAGCTACCACGCCGATTTCAACCAGGCCATGGACCAGTCGCAGCGCCAGCTCGAGGCGGCGGCGCGGGGCTTCGCCGACAACACCCAGGCCCAGCGCGCGTTCCGCCGCAAGTCGGTGCAGTTCCTGGGCGGCTCGCCGCCGCTGCAGGGGCTGGTGCGTGCGCGGGAGAACGGGGGCATCGACCCCGAGGACGCCTCGACCGAAGACCAGTGGAGGGTGCGCCTGCAGGAGACCTTCGAGCGCTACATCGACACCTCGGCCGATGTGTTCCGCGTCAGCCTGCTGCTGGCCGGGCCGAACCCGCGCGAGCTGGTGCGCGTGGAGCGCAATGGCCTGGGCGTGGAGGCGGTGCCGCCCGAGCGCCTGACGGATGCGCTCGATGAGCGAGAACTGGGCGACACGCGCTGGGTCGCGCCCGGCATGGTGTTCGTGCACGACATGGCCTTGCACCGCGAGAACGGCGCGGTGGTGTTGCCACGCCGCCCGGTGGCGCGCTACGCCACGCCGGTGTTCGATGGGCGCGGTCAGCTCTTCGGCCTGGTCGTCATCCACGTCGACCTGGATCGCGCCGTGATGCAGTTCCCCTCGCGCTCGCCCGAGGGCGCCTTCTTCGTGCTCACCAACGCCGCCGGCGACTACCTGCGCCACCCCCAGCGCGACCGCGAGTACGGCTTCGACACCGGCCAGCGCCAGCGTTGGCAGGACGAGTACGTGGCCGTCAACCCCTACCGCGCCGGCGGGCCGCCGCGCTGGCAGGGACCCCAGGGCCTCATGCTGGTGGGCCAGGCCGAATTGCGCGGCAACCCCAACAGCGACATCGGCCTGCTGCGCTTCCTGGTGGTGATGCCGCAGGAGCACGTGGCCGAGGAAGCGCGCCTGGCCGCGCTGCGGCAGTTGCCCCTGGTGCTGCTGGCGCTGCTCGTCGGCCTGGCGCTGATCTACCTCTACTGGGTCAACGGCAGCCGCAGCGACGAGGTGCGGCGCCAGCGCCTGCGCCTGGCGGCCATCGTCGAGCAGACGCGCGACGCCATCATCGGCCTCGATCCGGAAGGCCGCGTGACCTCCTGGAACCGCGGTGCGCAGGCGCTGTTCGGTTACAGCGCCGAGGAGGCCGCCGGCGCCACCATCGAATCGCTGCTGGTGCCCACCGACGATGACGGCGCGCAGGTGCAGGCCCAGGGCGAGGACGGCGCCGGGGACACGCCGCGCATGGAGCGCTGGTTGCGAACCCGCAGCGGCCAGCGCGTGGAAGTCTCCATCACGCTGTCGCCGATCCTCGATGCCGGCGGCGAGCCGGTGGGTACCGCCGCCATCGTGCGCGACATCACCGATGAGCGCGCGGCGCAGCGCGAGGTGGTGGAGCTCAACACCAGCCTGGAACAGCTGGTGCGCGAGCGCACCGCCAGCCTGTCGCGCGAGCGCGAGCGGCTGCAGAACATCCTGCGCGGCACCAACGCCGGTACCTGGGAGTGGAACGTGCAGACCGGCGAGCGCCTGTACAACGCGCGCTGGGCCGAGATGGTCGGCCTCACGCTGGACGAGCTCAACACCATGGGCCCGGGCGCCTGGCAGCAGCTGATCCACCCCGACGATATCGATCGCGCGCGCGATATGCTGCGCCGCCACTTCCTGGGCGAGATCGCGCAGTACGAGTGCGAGGTGCGGCTGCGCCACCGCAACGGCTACTGGGTGTGGATCCTCGACCGCGGGCGCGTGAACAGCTGGACGCAGGAGGGCGAGCCGCTGTGGATGTACGGCACGCACCGCGACATCACCGCCGCCAAGGAATCGCAGCAGCGCCTGGCCGCCAGCGAAGCCCTGCTCAACCGCACGGGCCGCGTGGCCGGCGTGGGCGGCTGGCAGTACGACGTGGTCGACGGCACGGTGGTCTGGACACCGCAGATGTACGCCATCCACGAGGTCGGCATCGAGTTCGCGCTGGACCCGGCGACGCCCCTGAGCTTCTACGAAGGCGAGGCCAAGCGCGAGCTGCTCGACGCGCTGCGCGCCGCGCGCCGGCGCGCCGAACCGTTCGATATCGAGCTGCCGTTCCGCTCGGCCAAGGGCCGCGAGCTGCGCGTGCGCGTGGTGGGCGAGCCGGTGCAGGACTTCGACGGCAAGGTGGTGCAGATCGTCGGCGCCATGCAGGACGTGACCGATCGCCACCTGATGCAGGCCGAGCTGATGCGCGTGAACGCGCTGCAGCACAGCATCCTGGAGAACATGCCCTGCGCGATCAGCGCCTTCGACGCCGATCTTCGGCTGGTGGCCTGGAACAGCGAGTTCGTGCGCCTGCTCGAACTCGACGCCCTGTTCGCGCGCGGCGTGCCGGGCTTCGAGGACATCGTGCGCTTCAACGCGCGCCGCGGCGAGTACGGCGAGATCGACGTCGAGCCCACCATCGAGCGCCTGCTGGCCAACGCGCGCAGTCCCGTGCCGCACCGCTTCGAGCGCGTGCGTCCCGACGGCACGCCGCTGGAGATCCGCGGCACCCCCATGCCGGGCGGTGGCTTCGTCACCACCTACATGGACATGAGCGAGCGCAAGCGCGCCGAGCAGAGCATCGCGCGCACCGAGGCCCTGCTGCGCGGCGCCATCGACTCCGTGGACGAGGCCTTCGTGCTCTACGACCTGGAGGACCGCCTGCTGCTGTGCAACGAGAAGTACCACCGCCTGTTCGCGCATGTGGGCGACCTGCTGCAACCCGGCACGCCGTTCGAAACCATCATCCGCGCCAGCTTCGAGCGCGGCCAGGTGCTCGACACCGGCGATGACCGGGAGAAGTGGGTGGCGCAGCGCATGGCCCATCACCGCGCGGGCAACAGCGTGTTCCTGCAGCGCCTGCGCAGCGGGCGCGTGGTGCGCATGATCGAGAACCGCATGCCCGACGGCCACATCGCCGGCTTCTGCATCGACATCACCGACCTCGTGCACGCCACCGAGGCGGCCGAGGCCGCGTCGCGCGCCAAGGGCGAGTTCCTGGCCAACATGAGCCACGAGATCCGCACGCCGCTGCACGCGGTGATCGGCCTGTCGCACCTGCTGGCCGACACGCCGCTCACCGTGCGCCAGCAGCAGCTGCTGGCCAAGTCGCAGATGGCCAGCCAGTCGCTGCTGGGCATCGTCAACGACGTGCTGGACATGGCCAAGATCGAGGCCGGTGCTTTCACGCTCGAAGAAGCGCCTTTCAGCCCCTCCGTGCTGCTGGCCGAGCTGGACGCGGTGTTCCGCCAGCAGGCCGAGGCCAAGCGGCTCGCGCTCACCGTGCGCGCCGCGCCCGATCTGCCGGCGCGGGTGAGCGGCGACGCGCTGCGCCTGCGCCAGGTCTTCACCAACCTGCTGGGCAACGCGCTGAAGTTCACCGCCGAGGGCGGGGTCGAGGTGGGCCTGGGGCTGGTCTCGTCCGGTGGCGGCACCGTGCGCCTGCGCGGCGAGGTGCGCGACAGCGGCGAGGGCATCGCGCCCGAGGTGCAGGAGCGCCTGTTCACCCCGTTCTCGCAGGCCGACGCCTCCACCTCGCGCCGCTACGGCGGCACCGGCCTGGGCCTGTCCATCGTGCGCCACCTGGTCGAGATGATGGGCGGGCGCATCGGCGTGCAGAGCGCGCCCGGCCAGGGCAGCCTGTTCTGGTTCGAGGTGAACCTGCGCGAGGCAGAGGCCACGCCCTCGGCGCTGGCGCCGCTCACCGCCCCCAGCGGCGCGCTGGAGGTGCTGGTGGTCGACGACGTGCCGGCCGAGCGCCAGGCCCTGGTCGACATGGCGCGCGCCTTCGGCTGGCGCACCGAGTCCTGCGAATCGGGCGAGGCCATGCTGCACTGGATCGAGGGCCGCCTGGCCGCCGGCCAGCCGCTGCCCGACGCCCTGCTGGTGGACTGGCAGCTGCCCGGCATGAACGGCCTGCAGTCGCTGGCCGCGCTGGCCGAACGGCACGGCCTGCTGCGCCTGCCGGCCGCGCTCATGGTGTCGGCCAGCGACCGCGAGCGCGTCGCGCGCGAGGACCACCTGCGCCTGGCCGACGACATCCTCACCAAGCCGGTCAACGCCTCCGTGCTGTTCAACGCCGTCAACCAGGGCGTGGTGGCGCGCCACGGCCACAGCCGGCGCGTGCTGGACGCGCAGCGCCACACCGCGCCCGAGACCGTGCAGCGCCTGGCTGGCACGCGCGTGCTGGTGGTGGACGACAGCGAGATCAACCAGGAGATCGCGCAGCACATGCTGGAGCGCGAGGGCGCCAGCGTGTACCTGGCCAGCAATGGCCGCGAGGCCCTGGCCCTGCTGCGCGACGGGCCGCACTTCGACGTGGTGCTCATGGACGTGCAGATGCCCGAGATGGACGGCCTGCAGGCCACGCGCGAGATGCGCGCCGATCCGAACCTGCGCCAGTTGCCGGTGGTGGCGCTGACGGCTGGCGCGCTGGCCGAGGAGCGCCGCCGCGCGCTGGACGCCGGCATGGACCGCTTCCTCACCAAGCCCATCGACCCCGACCAGCTGCTGGAGGTCGTGGCGCAGGCGCTGGCGGGCCCGGACGGGGCCGTGGCGCCCCCGAGCGCGCCGGCGCCGCTGGCGGCCGTGGCCGATCACTGGCCCGAGATCGACGGCATCGACGGCGCGCAGGCGCACCGCCGCCTGGGCGGCGACGTGGCGCTGCTGCGCCGCAGCCTGCGCCGCCTGTTCGACGAGTTCGCGCCGCTGGCCGAGGAGCCCCTGCCCGCCGCCCTCGCGCCCGACGCGCGCCAGGGGCTGGCCGCGCGCGTGCACAAGCTGCGCGGGGCGGCCGGCCTGGTCGACGCCCTGGCCCTGCACCGCCATGCGGGCGTGGTGGAAAACGCGCTGCGCGACGGCCAGCCCGCGCAGTCCCTGCAGGCGCCCTGGCGCGAGCTGCAGGCCAGCCTGCGCCGCCTGCGCCTAGCGGCGGGGGCCTGGCTGTCGCAGGCCGGGGCCGCCGCGCCCGGCGACAGCGCCGAGCCGCCCGCCAGCGACGAGGCGCTGCGCCGCCTGCACGAGCTGCTCGCGCGCCACGACCTCGACGCCCTGAGCCTGTTCGACACCCAGGGCGCCGCGCTGCGCCGCCGCCTGGGCGAGGCACGGGCCTCGGAACTGGAAAACCACATCGGCGCGCTCGACTTCGCGGCCGCCGCCGAGCTGCTGCAGCGGGAGCTGGCCACATGAACGACGCACGGCCGCCCGAAGGCGTTCGCACCGCAGCGCGCCGCGCGGAGGTTTTTCTATGAACGACGCACGGCCGCCCGAAGGCGTTCGCACCGCAGTGCGCCGCGCGGAGGTTCTGTTATGAACGACGCCATGAACGACGCCGCGTTGCCCGACATCCTGATCGTCGACGACGACCCCGGCATGGTGCAGGTGCTGGCCAAGGCGCTGCGGCCCCTGGGCCGGCTGCGCTTCGCCATGCACGGGCAGGACGCGCTCGAGCGCATCGCCAGCGCCGTGCCCGACATCGTGCTGCTGGACGCCCAGATGCCCGGCCTCTCCGGCTTCGACGTGCTCGACGCCATCAAGGCCAACCCGGCGCTGGTCGACCTGCCGGTGATCATGGTCACCAGCCACGCCGAGGCCGATTTCGAACAGGCCGGCCTGGAGCGCGGCGCGGCCGACTTCATCGCCAAGCCCATCCACCCACCGGTGGTGCAGGCGCGCGTGCGCACCCAGCTGCGCCTAAAGCAGGCCAACGACCAGCTCCGGCAGATGTCGGCCGCCGACCGCCAGAACCTCGCGGTGGCGATGGTGGAGCTGCGCGAAAGCCACGCCAGCCTGCAGCGCACCGCCGACGAGCTGCGCCAGGCCAACGACAGCCTGGTGCAGTTCGTGCGCATCGCCTCGCACGACCTGCGCGAGCCGCTCAACACCATCGCCCAGTTCGTGGGCCTGATCGACGAGGACCACAGCGCCCAGCTGCCGCCCGAGGCGCAGCGCTACATGCGCCTGGTGCTGCGCGCCAGCGCGCGCATGCGCACCCTGCTCGATGACGTGGTGCGCTACGCGCGCCTGCAGGCCGGCGAGACCGACGAGCCCACCCTGGTGCCGCTGGACCGCGTGATGGCCGAGCTGCGCGACGCCCTGGCCGCGCGCATCGCCGAGACCGGCGCCGAGCTCCACATCGACCCGCTGCCCGTGGTGCCGGGGCACGCCAGCCTGCTCTCGCTGCTGTTCCAGAACCTGCTGACCAACGCGCTGAAGTTCGTGCCGCGCAACCGCGCGCCCCGGGTGAGCGTGAGCGCCTGCCTGTCGGACGGCCGCGTGAAGGTCTCGGTCGGTGACAACGGCATCGGCATCGCGCCCGAGCACGCGGGCCGCCTGTTCCAGCCCTTCCAGCGGCTGAACCTCAAGAGCGAGTACGAGGGCACCGGCCTCGGGTTGGCGGTGGCGCGCCAGGTGGCCGAGGCCCACGGCGGCACGATCGCCGTGCGCCCGAACGCGGGCCAGGGCGCGGTGTTCGAGGTGCTGCTGCCGCTGCCGCCGGCCTGACCAGCGCCACGCGGGCGTCGGTGGAAAGTACTCGCGTCGGGCGCCCGCGACGCCTGCGTATCTTCCCTAGCGAGATTTGTTTCAGAAAGTGACAAGCTCGGCCGACAATGCGGGCTGATACGGAAGCGGGGCATGAACGATCAGGGTGGCCGACACACGAAAACCTGGCTGGCGCGCATGGGGCGCGCCGCTGGCTGCGCCGTTCTCCTGCTGCTGGCGGGCTGCATGGAGGTTCCCCAGCCGCCCCTGGCCGTGGGCACGAACATGCGCGTGGGCGCCGATCCGCTGGTGCTCGCGCGCGAGCGGGGCCTGGTGGACCCGGGGCGCGTCAAGGTGGTGGAGCTGGCCTCGGGTTCGGAGGTCCAGCGCGCGCTCAACAACGGCCTGCTCGACGCGGCCGCGCTCACGCTGGACGAAACCCTGCGCCTGGTGGACGCGGGTGTGGACCTGCGCATCGTGGCCTTGCTCAATGCCTCCCAGGGCGCCGACGTGGTGGTGGCGCGGCGCGACATCCAGTCGCCGCGCGACCTGCGCGGCGAGATGGTGGCCGTGGAGGACACCTCGGTGGGGGCCTTCATGCTGCAGCGCATGCTGGGCAAGACCGGGCTCACGCGCGCCGAGGTCCGGGTGGTCAACCTGGAGGCCAACGCCCACCTGGACGCCCTGCGCGATGGCCGCGTGGCGGCCGCGGTGAGCCATGCCCCGCTGTCGGGCGCGCTGATCGCCGCCGGCTACCGACCCATCTTCAGCAGCCGCGCCATCTCGGGCGAGGTGGTCGACGTGATGGTGGTGCGCGCCAGCGTGCTGCGCGCGCGCCCGGAGGCGGTGGATGGGCTCCTGCGGGCCTGGGCCGCCGGGCTGGCCGAGGTGCACGCCGATGCCACGCGCGCCGCCGCCGCGCTGTCGCCCGGCACTGGCCTGAGCACCCTCGAGTACGTGGGCGCGCTGCGGGACGTGGCCTTCATGCCGCTGGACGTGTCGCTGGAGCAGCTCACCGGCCCCTCGGTGGCGCTGGAGGCGCGGGCGCGCTCGGTGGGCGGCGCGCTCATGGACGTGGGCCTGCTGCGCCGCATGCCGCTGCTGGTGGATCTGGTCGACACCTCGGCCCTGCGGCGCGTGGTGGGGCACCCGTGATCGGACAGGCCGGTCGCTGGATGCCGCAGGGCCGCTGGCTGGTGCCGCTGCTGCTGGCGCTGGTCGCGCTGCTGACGGCCGGCACCAAGTACGTGGTCGGCATGCGCCAGGTCGAGGCCGAGGTGACCGAGGCCGAGACGCGGCGCCTGCGCGAGCGGCTCACCGTGGAACAGAGCCGGCTGAACCTGCAGGCCGATCCGTCCAGCCTGCCGTTCGCGCGCGGCGTGGTCGGCGGCCTGGGCCTGTACAAGGGCATGCGCGCGGCCTGGCTGCTGCGGCCCGACGGCCAGGTGCAGGCCTCGCTCACGCGCGCCGACGTCGGCCGCGACTTCACCGAGGTGGCCGCCGCCCGGCCCGAACTGCTCTACCTGGACACCCTGCCGCGCGGCGCGCTCGACCCGCTGGCCATCGTGCCGCGCTACTGGGTCGGTGGCCAGGAACTGGTGGGCGCGGTGCCGCTGAGCAATGGGCGCCGGCTGGTGGTGCTGGTCGACATCACCGTGCCGATGGCGCAGCGCCACGCGGCCTTGCGCGAGGCGATGCTGCGCGAAACCCTGCTGCTGCTGGCGCTGGCCGGCGCGCTGGGCCTGGTGCTGCACTTCGCGTGGTTCCGCCGCGCCGAGCACCTGGCCCGCTCGCTCACCGACATGGGCGAGGGGCGCCTGCAGGCGCGCGCCGGCCTGCAGGGCTTCGACGAGTTGGCCTTGATCGGCGCCGCCGCCGACCGCATGGCCGAGCGCCTGGAGAGCGACCAGGCGCGGCTGCAGCACCTGCACGCCCTGGTGGACCGCTCCCCGGTGGTCGTCATCGAATGGGCCAATCAGCCTGGCTGGCCCATGACCTACCTCAGCCGCGCCGTGGCGCAATGGGGCTACGAGGCCCAGGACCTGCTGAGCGGGACCATCGACTGGGACGACCTCGTGCACCCGGACGATGTCGAGCGCATGAACACCGAGATCGCGGCGCACTGGGCGGCCGGCCGGCACGAGTACCGCCAGGAATACCGGCTGCGCCGCGCCGACGGCGTCTACGCCTGGATCGACGACCGCACCTCGATCACGCGCCGCCCCGACGGGGAGATCGACAGCATCAGCGGCATCCTGCTCGACATCACCGCGCAGAAGGAGGCCCAGCTGGCGCTGCGCGAGCAAAGCGAGGTGCAGCGCCTGTTCTACGAGCTGCCCTTCATCGGCATGGCGATCTCCGACCCCGACAGCAAGCGCTGGCTGCAGGTGAACGACCGCCTGTGCGAAATCCTGGGCCGCCCGCGCGAGGAAGTGCTGCGCATGAGCTGGGCCGAGATGACACCGCAGCCCGACCGGGAACGCAACATCGAGCGGTTCGAGGCCCTGCGCGCCGGCCACATCGACAGCTACCAGCTGCAGAAACGCTTCGTGCGCGGCGACGGCGGCATCGTGCACGTGGAGCTCGACGTGCGCCCCCTGCGCCTGGCCGACGGCAGGCTGCACCGCCTGTTCGCCACCATCCAGGACGTGACCGGCCGGCTGCGCGCCAGCGAGGCGCTGAACGAGCAGAAGGGCCTGCTGGAACAGGCCGAGGGCCTGGCCGGCCTGGGCAGCTGGCGCTTCGACATGGCCGACGGCCGGGTGTGGTGGTCGGAGCAGATGTTCCGCAACATCGGGCGCGACCCGGCCCTCGGCCCGCTGCCCACGCTGGACGCCTACCTGGACTGCATGCACCCTGAGGACCGCGACCGGGTGCGCAGCTTCATGCAATCGCCGGCCGAGGGCGACGGTGTGGCCCACACCGAATTCCGCCGCCACCCGGGGCTGGGCGAAGAGCGCTGGTTCCGCGCCAGCGTGGCGCGCCACCGCGCGCCCGAGGGCAGTGGCTGGCGCTACTCGGGCACGCTGCTGGACATCACCGCCCTCAAGCGGGCCCAGCTCGACCTGCAGCGCACCAACGCCGAGCTGGAGCACCGCGTGCGCGAGCGCACCGAGCAGCTCAGCGCGGCCAACCGCGAGCTCGAGGCCTTCACCTACACCGTCTCGCACGACCTCAAGGCGCCGCTGCGCGGCATCGACGGCTACAGCCAGCTGCTGGAGGAAGAGGCCGGCCAGCGGCTGAACGAGGAAGAGCGCGGCTTCGTGCGGCGCATCCGCCGCGGCGTGCAGCAGATGAGCGAGCTCATCAACGACCTGCTGGATTACTCGCGCATGGAACGCCGCGCCATGGACCCGCAGCCGCTGGACCTGGAGGCCACGGTGCGGCGCGTGCTCGACGAGTTCGGCGCCGACATCGAACGCAGCCGCGCCGAGGTGCGGCTGGCGCTGCCGCCGCTGAGCCTTCGCCTGGACCGCGAGGGCATGGCCGTGGTGCTGCGCAACCTGGTGGGCAACGCGCTGAAGTTCGCGCGCGCCGGCCAGCCGCCGCGCATCGAGCTCGGCGCCAGCCCCGTGGAGGGCGGCCACCGGCTCTGGGTGCGCGACCACGGCGTGGGCTTCGACATGAAGTACCACGACCGCATCTTCGGCATCTTCCAGCGCCTGCAGCGCGCCGAGGACTACCCGGGCACCGGCGTCGGCCTGGCCCTGGTGGCCAAGGCCGTGCAGCGCATGGGCGGCCGCGTCTGGGCCGAGAGCGTGCCAGGCCAGGGCACCACCTTTTTCCTGGAGTTCCCCGCATGAACAAGGACCCCCACGCTCCGCCGTTTCACGGGTCGTTGCCCCCCGAGGGGGCTGAGCCGCCGGGGGGCGGCCCGGCGGCGGCTCGCACCCTCAAGCGCCCCGGTCCCTTGCCGCCCATCCTGCTGGTCGAGGACAACCCCATGGACCTGGACCTCACGCTGCGGGCCTTCAGCAAGCGCCAGTTCGCCAACCAGATCCAGGTGGCGCGCGATGGCGAGGAGGCGATGGCCTGGCTGCCGCGCTGGGAGGCCGGCGAGCCCATGCCCGCGGTCATGCTGCTCGACATCAACCTGCCGCGCATGACCGGACTGGAGGTGCTGCAGGCCTTCAAGCGGCACGAACTGGCGCGCCGCATCCCGGTGGTGGTGCTCACGTCCTCGCGGGATGACCGCGACCTCGGGAAGGCCTACGATCTGGGCGTGAACTCTTACATCGAAAAGCCAGTCAGCTTCAACAAGTTCATCGAGGTCGCCGGGCACATCGAACTGTACTGGTGCGTATTCAACGAGCGCCCCTACCGGCCCTGAGGCCGGCCGGTGCCAGCAAGGAGACGGTCATGTTGCGCATCCTCATTCCCATCGACGGTTCGCCCGCTGCCATGGCGGCCGTGCGCCATGTGCTGTTGCTGGTGGGCCGGGGCCTGCGCGCGCGCTGCGTGCTGGCCAATGTGCAGGCCGGCGCCAATCTGTACGAAATGGTGGTGGCGCGCGACCCCGGTGTGCTGGACCGCGTGGCCGAGGAGGCCGGGCGCGACCTGATCAAACCCGCGCAGCAGCTGCTGGGCGCGGCCGGCGTGGCCGTGGACGTGGAGGTGGTGCACCAGGGCGACGTGGGGCCGGCCCTGCTGGACCTGGCCGAGCGCCACGGCGTGGACGCCATCGTGGTGGGCGCCGGCGCGCCGGGCCTGGCCGACCGCGTGCTGGGCTCGGTCACGCTGGACCTGGTGCAGAACGCGCGCGTGCCGGTCACGGTGGTGCGGGTCGAGGGCTGAGGCCGGGCCGCGCACCGCCTGTCGCGGCGCGGCCAATCGCTAGAAAAGCCCCTCAAGTCACCCCCAATTCCGCCGATAGGGTGTTCAGAGCGCCGGGCTTGTCTGCGCCCGGCGACCGAATCATTGGGGGTGCCCATGATCCCGTCCCAACCGACTTCTTCCGTTTCCTGGTCCAGCACGGCCGCGCCGGTGGCCGCCTCGGTGCCCGCCGTGGTGGCGGTGGCGCCGTCGGCGCCGGCCGCGCGCGACACGCAGGCCAGCCTGCAGCAGGGGCCGGGCCGCCAGCCGCCCCAGGCCTCGGCGCGCGCGCCGGCGGTGGACACCGCGCCTGGCGAGCCGGTGCGCCAGGCCACCGAACTGGCCCTCAAGCGCGAGGCCGAGGCGCAGCTGCGCGCCCAGGAGCTGGAGCGTGCGCGCCTGCGCCAGGAGGCGCAGCGCGACACCGTCGAACAACTGCGCCAGACCCTGCGCCAGGTCTGGGACGCCAGCGCCACCGTGGTGGAGCAGGCGCTGCAGCGCGAGGCCGACGCGGCGCGCGCCCCGGAGGCCGCGAGCGCGGCGCGCTCGAAATCGCTCGATGCCTACGAAGGCCCCGCCGTGGCGCGCGACCCGGCCGGCAGCCACGTGAATCGGCGGGTCTAGTACCGCCCCGCGCGCGCGGGCCGTGTCCGGCCGCGGCGCCTTGGGCCGCCGCCCCACTGCCTTCCTCTGGCCACCGCGCTTGCGCGCCCGGCTTCAGCGGGTGGTGAGTTCCTCGGTCTCGGTGGGGGGGAAGGTGTGCAGGGCCGCCTGGGTGTCGCGCACGTCCTCGTCCAGTGTCTCGCGCAGGGCCCCCAGGGCGCGCACGTCGCCTGCCGTCCCGGCCTTCTCGAGGCGCGCGGCCACGTTCGCCAGGGCCTTCAGGCCCAGCAGCATGGCCGAGCCTTTCAGCCGGTGCGCGTGGTAGACGACCTGGGCCACGTCCTCCGCATTCAGCGCGGCCTGCAGTTCGGGCACCGTGGCCTCCTCCCCTTCGAACAGCATGTCCAGCAGTTCCAGAAGGGTTTCGCGGGGCATCATGGCGGCCAGTTGGCCGTAGATGTCGGCATCGATCAGCTGATGCGGTTCACGTCCCGCGCGCGGCAGGGGCATCAGCGGCGCGGGCTGGGTATCGGCGGCCTCGCCGAGCAGGCCGCAGCGGCGCAGGGCGCGCCGCAGATCGGCCTCTTGCAGGGGCTTGGGCGCGAACTGTGTGACGCCGGCTTCGGCCGCGAGCTTGCGCGTGTCGTTGACCACATCGGCCGTCACCATGATCACGGGCACCTGCCCGGCCTCGCCAGGCAGCAGGCGGATTTCGCGCGTGGTGGCGATGCCGTCGAGCACCGGCATGTGGTAGTCGAGCACCACGGCATCGAAGCGCTCGTTGTGCAGCAGCTGAAGGGCCTCGAAGCCGTTCTCGCAGAACACCGCTGCATGGCCCATGCGCTCGACCAGCAGATTGAGGTACTTCAGATTGACCGGGTGGTCTTCCGCCACCAGCAGCCGCAGGCGGCGAATGGGGGCGCGGCGGCGGTTTTCCCACGCCTCATCGTCCTCGAACGGCACGCCGCGGGCGGCCTCGGCCGGGGCCTCGGTGCGCGGCAGGCTGAGCGTGACCACGAAGACCGACCCCTGGCCGGGCGTGCTGCGGACCGTGATGTCGCCACCCATCATGCGCGCGAGCGTGCGGGAGATCTCCAGGCCCAGGCCCGAGCCGCCCACGCGGCGGCGCAGCGAGTTGTCGGCCTGGTAGAAGCGGGTGAAGAGCTGGGCCACCGTGGCCTCGTCCATGCCGATGCCGGTGTCCTGCACCGTCATGCGGATGCCGTCGGGCAGCGAAGTGTCGGGCTCCAGGATGGCCTCGATGCTGCCCTGGGCCGTGAACTTCACCGAGTTGTTGACGAGGTTGAGCAGGATCTGGCGCACGCGCGTGGCGTCGGCCGTGACCCAGGGGGGCAGGCGCTCGTCGCACAGGCAGCTCAGGGCCACGCCCTTGTCGCGCGCCAGGGACTCCAGCAGGCTCACGACCTCGTCGGCCATGGCCGGCAGGTTCACCGCCGTGGGCGACAGCTTGAGCGTGCCCGATTCGATGGTGGACACGTCCAGGATGTCGTTGACCACGCTCAGCAGGTGCAGGGCCGAGTCCGAGGCCGTCTGCACGAAGTCGCGCTGCTGGCCGCTCAGGCGGGTGTCCTCCAGCAGCTTGAGCATGCCCAGAACGCCCTGGAAGGGGGTGCGGATCTCGTGGCTCATGTTGGCCAGGAACACGCTCTTGGCGTGGTTGGCCGCCTCGGCCTGGTCGCGCGCTGTGGCGAGCTCCTGGCTCAGCTGCTGCAGGCGCGCGAACTGGCGGGACTGTTGGCGGATGTGGCGCACCAGCAGCGCCACGAACAGCAGCATCACGCCCACCTGCAGCCCGGCCAGGGCGATGAGCAACAGGCTTTGGTGGCGCAGCTGCTGGTTGCGCTCATCCACGAAGCGGGCCACCGCGCGGTTGGCCGCCTGCGTCAGCTCGGCCAGCAAGGGGCTGAGGGCGGTCGCCCGGGTGTGCAGGCGGTCGAGCGCGGCGCTGTCCTTGAGCAGGGCATTCGGGTCCTTGAACGCGGGCTCCGCCTCGCGCTGGAAGCCCTCGATCTCTTGCAGCACCGCGCTGAAGCCGGGCCAAGCGTCGAGCAGGTCGCGACGGGGAATGTCGCTGAGCAGCCGGATGCGGCTGAGGAACACCTCGTAGCGCTCGCTCAGGTCGTCGGGCGGCACCTCGGGTGAGCCGTCCATGGCTTCCAGCAGCACGCCATCGAGCCGGGACAGCTCGCGTTCGAGCTGGTAGGCCTGCCACATGATGGAGTCGACCTGGCGCGTGTCCGTGTCCTGCAGCATCTGCCACTGGCGCCACTGGATGAGGCCCAGGGGGATGAGCGTGAGCGCGAGCAGGGCGATGACCACCAGGCTCCATTGCCGCATGCCCCAGGCGGCAAAGCCTTTGGGCGGGCTGTTCATTCGATGCTCATGCGCTTGAGTTGCCAGATCGAGCGCTCGTAGTAGGTGGAGGTGCGCAGCTCGGCCTTGTTGTCGAATGGGTAGACCACGAACAGCGGCCCCTTGTCCCGCACCGCCATGGGCTGGTCGTCGAGCAGGCGGGCCACGATGGCGCCCTGTTCCTTCGCATCCGCGACCGGAATGCGGATGGTGTAGTCGTTGATCGCGGTCGCGCTGACCGTGCCGCCCTGGGCCTTCACCGCGTCCAGCAGGTCGGACAGCAGCGGGCCGGTGAACTTCACGGGCCGGTCGTACCAGGGCGTGCGGGTGGTGAAGCTGTGCTGGGGCAGCGCTTCGAGCATGGCCATGTCGAACACCGCGTCCTTGCCCTTGTTGGGCTGACCGATGTGGCCGCTGATGGTGAGGATCACCCGGCCCTTGGGCTCGGGCAGGCCGTCGGCGCTGGCCAGCGGCGAGAGGGTGGTCAGCGCGGCCGCCAGGCCGAGCCCGAGCGCCAGGCGGCGCGAGCAGGAGGTGAGACGGAACATGGGGGCTCCAGGGTATGCATTGGCATCAGATGCGATGACGCACACCGGCTGGTGCGTTCGCGAGGCGGGCCAATACCGCCGGCGCGATCTGGTTGAGCGGCAGCACCTCGTGCGCCGCGCCGTGCTGAATGGCCATACGCGGCATGCCGAAGACCACGCAGCTGGCCTCGTCCTGCACATAGTTGTAGCTGCCCGCGTCCTTCATTTCGCGCATGGCGCTGGCGCCGTCGGCGCCCATGCCGGTGAGCATGATGCCGATGGCGTTCGGCCCGATCACGCGTGCGGCGGACTTGAACAGCACCTCCACCGAGGGCCGGTGGCGGTTCACCGGTTCGGTGTCTTCCACCACGGCCACGTAGTTCGAGCCGCTGCGGTCGATGCGCAGGTGGCGTCCGCCTGGCGCGATGTAGGCGTGGCCGGGCAGGATGCGCTGGCCGTCGCGCGCCTCGGCCACGCTGATCTTGCACAGACCGTCCAGCCGGGTGGCGAAGCTGGTGGTGAAGCCCGGCGGCATGTGCTGGGTGATGACGATGGCGGGCGCGTCGGCCGGCATCGGCACCAGCACTTCGCGGATGGCCTCGGTGCCGCCGGTGGAGGCGCCGATGCAGATGATTTTCTCGGTCGACAGGCGCGGCAGCGGCACGCCCGGGCGTGCAGGGGCGGCGGCGCCAGCGCCGGTGGTGTTCGGCGCGGTGGGCGCGGGCGCGCTCAGGCGGCGCACTTGCGCGGCGGCGGCCACGCGGATCTTGTCCACGATGTCGCCCGCGAGCTCGCTCAGGCCCTGGCTCACGCCGATGCGCGGCTTGGCCACGAAATCCACCGCGCCCATCTCCAGCGCGCGCAGCGTGATCTCCGCGCCCTGTTCGGTCAGCGTGGACACCATCACCACCGGCATGGGGCGCAGGCGCATCAGGCGGGAGAGGAACTCCAGCCCGTCCATGCGAGGCATCTCCACGTCCAGCGTGATGACGTCGGGGTTGAGCTCGCGGATCATCTCGCGCGCCACCAGCGGGTCGCTCGCGGCGCCCACGCATTGCATGTCGTGTTGGCGATTGATGATCTCGGCCAGCAGGCTTCGCACCAGCGCCGAATCGTCCACCACCACCACTCTCGTCTTGGCCATCTCAAACTTCCTCTCGAAGACCGGTACCTGGCCCAGGGGCACCGAGGAACCGGCTTTGCCGGGCCTCGGGTGTCGCCCCTTTGAGGGGGGACGCGCGAAGCGCGGCGGGGGTGCGTGTCAAAAAAGATCGATGGAACCGCCGGCGGTGCTCTTGACCACGGCGGCCGCGCTGCCCTTGCGTTCCTGCGTTTCCAGCGTCTCGGGCTGGGCATGGGCCAGTCGCTTGACCATGGCCTTGCCCGTCACCGGGAAGAAGCAGACCTTGCGCGGGTGGATATCCAGCACGTCCTTGGATACCACGGCGATGCGTTCGGTCTGCAGGTAGTCGAGCACGAATTTGGTGTTGCGCTCGCCCACGTTCATGGTGGTGAAGCTGCTCATCACCTGGCCGCCGCCGAAGACCTTGGCCTGCATGGTCTCGCGCCGCGCGCCGAGCTTCATCATTTCGTTGATGAGCAATTCCATTGCGTACGAGCCATAGCGGCCGCCCGAGTCGCTGCCGCCCTCGGGCAGCATGAAGTGGTTCATACCGCCCACGCGCACGGACGGGTCCCAGATGCAGGCGGCGATGCACGAGCCGAGCACGGTCATGATGACCAGGTCCTCGGTGCTCACGTAGTACTCGCCGGGCAGCACCTTCACCGCGTCGCTGCGGAAGTGCGGCTCGTGGAAGAAGAAGGAGGCCTCGCCTGGCTTGGGCGTGCGCGCCTTGAGTTGGTCCACGCGCGAGACCACGCCAGCGGCCGGCGTCACGCGCGGCAGCGCCATCTTCGACAGCGGTGTCAGGGGCGTCAGGGGCGTGACCAGGCCGGCGGCGCCCGCCGCGTTGGACCGGGCAGGGCTATAGGCGCTCATAGACGGTCTTGCCGCGCAGGGCGAACAGGTGGCGCGCGTCGCTGAAGTTCTCGGCGTGGCCCACGAACAGGGTGCCGCCCGGGCGCATCACGCGGTGGATGCGCTCGAGCACGGCGCGCTGCGTGGGCGCGTCGAAGTAGATCATCACGTTGCGGCAGAACACCACGTCGAAGGTCTCGCGCAGCGGCAGCTCGTGGATCAGGTTGACCGGCTGGAAACTCAGGTGCTTCTGCAGCTCGGGCTTGACGCGCATGTACCCAGCGTTGGCGCCCTTGCCGCGCAGGAAGAAGCGCTGCAGCCGCTCGGCCGACAGGCCCTTGTTGCCATCGGTCTTGTAGACGCCGCGCTGCGCGGCGGCGAGCACCTTGGTGTCGATGTCGCTGTTGACGATCTCGTACTGGCCGTTGGCGCCCAGCGACTCGGCGCAGGTCATGGCGATGGAGTAGGGCTCCTCGCCGGTGGAGGCGGCCGCGCACCAGATGCGCCAGGCGTGCGTGGGCTTGGCGCGCAGCAGCTGGGCCAGGGCGTCGAAATGGTGCGACTCGCGGAAGAAGGCCGTGAGGTTGGTGGTCAGGGCGTTGATGAACTCCTGCCACTCGGCGCCGTCGTGGCGCTCGAGCCAATCGATGTAGTCCTTGAAGCTGGCGTGCCCGGTCTCGCGCAGGCGGCGCGAGACGCGGCTGTAGACCATGGCGTGCTTGCCGTCGTGCAGGCTGATCCCGGCCTTCTTGTAGATCAGCGCCTTGATGCGCGCGAAGTCGGCGTCGGACCAGACGAACTCGCGGCCTTCGGCGACGGGGCCTTCCTCGGTCGCGACGAGCGCCGAGGCCGAGCCGGGGAACACCGCGGAGCCGGCTTTGCCGGGCCGCAGGTGTTGCCCCCCTGGGGGGGTGGCGCGCAGCGACGCGGTGGGGTACATGTTCAATGCCTGGAGCGGCGAACCAGGGACGAGGTGTCCAGGATCAGCGCCACCTTGCCATCGCCCAGGATGGTGGCGCCCGAGACGTTGGGCACCTTGCGGTAGTTGCTCTCCAGGTTCTTGATCACCACCTGCTGCTGGCCGAGCAGCTCGTCGACCATCAGGGAGACGCGCTGGCCCTCAGCCTCGACCACCACCATGATGGGGCTCGCGGCGTTGTGCTCGAAGCGCGGCACCGAGAAGATCTGCTCGAGCTCGACCACCGGCATGTACTCCTCGCGCACCTTCACCACGCGGGCGTTCTGCCCCATGGTGTTGATGTCGGTCGGCTTGATCTGGAAGGACTCGATCACGCTGGCCAGCGGCAGGATGTAGACCTCGTCGCTCACGCGCACCGACATGCCGTCCATGATGGCCAGCGTGAGCGGCAGGCGCACCGAAACGCGCATGCCATAGCCCTCGGCCGAGTCGATCTCGACCGTGCCGCCGAGGGCGGTGATGTTCTTCTTGACCACGTCCATGCCGACGCCGCGGCCCGACACGTCGGTGACCTGGTCGGCGGTGGAGAAGCCCGGCGCGAAGATGAGGTTCCAGACCTCGGGATCGCTCAGCGAATCGGGCGCGTCGATGCCCTTCTCGCGGGCCTTGGTCAGCAGCTTCTCGCGCGACAGGCCCTTGCCGTCGTCGCGCACCTCGATGAGGATGCTGCCGCCCTGGTGCGTGGCCGACAGGGTGATGGTGCCGGTTTCGCTCTTGCCCTTGGCGCGGCGCTCCTCGGGCATTTCGATGCCGTGGTCGCAGCTGTTGCGGATCAGGTGCGTCAGCGGGTCGGTGATCTTCTCCACCAGGCCCTTGTCGAGTTCGGTGGACTCGCCCTGCGTCACCAGCTCGACCTTCTTGCCCAGCTTGGAGGCGAGGTCGCGCAGCATGCGCGGGAAGCGGTTGAAGACCACCGACATGGGAATCATGCGGATCGACATCACGGCTTCCTGCAGGTCGCGCGTGTTGCGGTCCAGGTCGGCCAGGCCCGCCAGCAGGGGGTTGTTGGCGTTGTTGTTGTCCAGTTCGCGGCTCTTCTGCGCCAGCATGGCCTGGGTGATGACGAGCTCGCCCACCAGGTTGATGAGCTGGTCGACCTTGCTCACCGACACGCGCAGGGTGCTCGACTCGAGGCCGGCGCCGCCCGCGGCGGCGGGGGCGGCCGCGCTGGCCCGGGCCTCGGCGGCGCGCGTGTCGCGGGCCGCGGCGGCGCTGGCGTGCGCGCTGGGCGCGCCGGGCAGGCCGGGCGAGCCCTCAAAGAAGCCGTAGTCCTTGCCCTCGGTGGCCGGGGGCATGGGCACCTTGCCGTGCACCACGTCGCCGGCCGGGTGGATCTGGATCTGCTCCTTGCTCACGTGGAAGGTGAACAGGTCCAGCAGTTCGTTGTCGCTGGCCGCGGTGCGGGCGCGGAACACGCGCTTGCCGGGCTGGTCGCAGGGCATGGCCGAGACCGTGCCCAGGCCGGGGATGTCGCGGAAAAGCTCGGCGATGCCGTCGGCCTGCGCGGGGTTGTCGATCGGGCCGATGTGGATGTCGATCTCGCGCTCGGCCTTGGACGCGGGGGTGGCGGCCACCGGCGCGGGGGCCGGCGCGGGCGCTGCGACCACGGGGGCTGGCGCGGCCACGGGCGCTGGCGCGGTGGCGGCGGGCGCGTCCTGGCCCTGGGCCAGGGCGTAGATGCGCGCCACCAGGTTGCCGGTGTCGGGCGGGCTGCCCACGCCCTGGTGGGCGCCCAGCTGGCCGCGCAGCGCGTCGCTGGATTCGAGCAGCACGTCCACCATGGCGGTCGTGGGCTGCAGTTCGTGGCGGCGCAGCTTGTCCAGCAGCGACTCGGCCTGGTGCGTGAGTTCGGCCACGTCGGCGAAGCCGAAGGTGGCCGCGCCGCCCTTGATGGAGTGGGCGCAGCGGAAGATGGCGTTGAGTTCCTCGTCCTGCGCGGCGTTCACGTCCAGCGCGAGCAGCATCTGCTCCATCTGATCGAGGTTCTCGCCCGCTTCCTCAAAGAAGATTTGATAGAACTGGCTGAGGTCGATGTCGTTGCCGAGGTGTTGGCCCTCGTTCATCATGTCGCCCATTTCACTTCTCCTGCAGGGGTGTTCTTTGGCCAGAGGTCCCACGGAACCGGCTTGGCCGGGCCGTTGGTGCCGCCCCCTTGAGGGGGTCGCGCGAAGCGCGGCGGGGGTGTTTCATCGAATCACTTTGTTGATGACTTCGATGAGGCGGCCGGGATCGAAGGGCTTGACCAGCCAGCC
The DNA here is from genome assembly GCF_016903055.1 of Hydrogenophaga sp. YM1. Taxonomy (NCBI): domain Bacteria; kingdom Pseudomonadati; phylum Pseudomonadota; class Betaproteobacteria; order Burkholderiales; family Comamonadaceae; genus Hydrogenophaga; species Hydrogenophaga sp. YM1. Next base: position 843,113 of record NZ_CP070223.1, read on the forward strand.
GGTGGCGCCCGCGGCGCGGCCGGCCTGCTTCATGGCGTCGCTGGACTCCGTGGTCAGCACCAGGATCGGCGTGTTCTTGAATTTGGGGTGCTCGCGCAGCTTGCGCGTCAGGCCCAGGCCGTCCAGCTTGGGCATGTTCTGGTCGGTCAGCACCAGGTCAACGCTGTGGTTCTGCGCCTTTTCCCAGGCGTCCTGGCCGTCCACCGCTTCCACCACGTGAAAGCCGGCACCCGTCAGGGTGAAGGACACCATTTTTCGCATGGATGCCGAGTCGTCGACGGCAAGGATCGATCGCATGGGAGTTTCTCCGTTCTTCGGGTGTTATCGGCGGCGCGCGGGCGTTCTTAAAAGAGCTCCACCGAACCCGCGTCCATCTCGCCCTGTGTCACGGGGCTGGGGCGTTCGGGCATGGGGTCGAGGTCCAGGGGCACCTCGTCCTCCTCGGGCGCCATGGCCTGCTCGGCCAGGCGCCAGGCGCAGCCCTTGAGCATGCGGCCGGTGTGCGCCAGCAGCTGGGTGGCCATGTCGTGGAACTGCAGCTCGGTCACCGCCTGGTGCAGGCTGTGGCGAATGCGGGTGAGCTCCTCGCCCAGAACGCCCTCCAGGGCTTCCAGGTCGCGGTTGGCGTTGCCGAAGCGCTCCAGCAGGTTGCCGGTGGCGTGGTCCAGCAGGCCTTCCAGGCGCTGCAGATCGGTCATGGCGATGAGCAGCGAGTCCTGCAGATCGGCCACCAGCGCCACGGGCAGCGTGACCGAAGGCGGGGTCGGCGGCGAAGCGGGGGTCTCCATGGGGGGCAGGGGGAAGGTGGTACGGATACGGGGTATTACAATTTTCGGCAGCCGCCTCCTGGGGTATCGACCGAATACGGCCTGGAATTCAGCCCTTTTGGCCGTCTCCGTCGACCTCCAGGCGCTTCTAATCCCTTCTTCGCCAGGCGACACAGAGCACCTCCCATGACCGGTACCGGTGAAGCGACAGCGAGCCACCCGCGACCGGTGCGCATCCTCCACCTGGAGGACTCCCGCGTGGACCACGCGCTGGTGAAGTTCGCGCTGCAGCGCAGCCAGCTCGCCAACGACATCACGCTGGTGGACACGCTGGAGGATTTCCGCCGCGAGGTGCAATCGGGCCAGCACGACATCGTGCTCGCCGACTACCACCTGCCCGGCTTCACCGGCCTGGACGCCTGGGACGTGGTCTGCAAGCTGGGCATCCAGGTGCCTTTCGTCATCCTCTCCGGCGCGATCGGCGAGACCGCCGCCGTGGACGCCATGCACCGTGGCGTGAGCGACTACCTGCTCAAGGACAGCATGCACCGCCTGGCGCACGTGGTGAAGCGCGCGCTGGAGATCAGCGACGCGCGCAAGGCCAAGGCGCGCGCCGACGCCGAGCTGGCCGAGTCGCGCCAGCGCCTGGCCGAATTGGCCGAGCACCTGCAGACCAGCATCGAGCAGGAGCGCGCGGATATCGCGCGCGAAATCCACGACGACATCGGTGGCGCGCTGGCCGCGATCAAGCTGGATCTGGCCTGGGTGGGCCGGCGCGCCAGCGACGCCGACATGCAGCGCCACGTGAACACCGCGCTGGACATGGTGCAGCACGCCCTGGGGGCGAGCCAGCGCATCATGATGAACCTGCGCCCGCCCATCCTGGACCAGGGCCTGGTGGCCGCGGTGGTCTGGCTGGCCGCGGGCTTCGAGCGGCGCACCGGCCTGCGCGTGCACGTGCGCCGCACGGCCGAGCGCATCGAAGTGCCGCGCGACGTGCAGCTCGTGGCCTACCGCACCGCGCAGGAGGCCATGACCAACGTGGCCAAGCACGCCGCTGGCGCGACCCACGTGGAAATCGATCTCAACGACGGAGAGGGCGTGCTCACGCTGGAGGTGAGCGACAACGGCCCTGGCATGGACAGCGGCGCGCTGCGCAAGGCCAAGTCCTTTGGCCTGCTGGGCCTGCGCGAGCGCGCGGCCAAGGTGGGTGGCTGGCTGGACGTCAGCGCCTCGCCGCGTGGCACCTCGGTCATTCTCTCGGTACCGCTGCCGTCGGGCGACACATTGCCGCCGCCGATGGAGCACAAGGAAGCCCATGATCAAGGTGATTTTGTGTGACGACCACGCCGTGGTGCGCCGCGGCATCCGCGACACCATCAGCGAAGCGGTCGACATCCAGGTCGTCGGCGAAGCCGGCAGCTACCCCGAACTGCGCGACCTCATGCGCAGGACGCCCTGCGACGTGCTGGTGCTGGACCTGAACATGCCCGGCCGCGGCGGCCTGGAGGTGCTGGGCGCGCTCAAGGAAGAGGGCTCGCCGGTGAAGGTGCTGGTGGTCTCGATGTACCCCGAGGACCAGTACGCCATCCGCTGCCTGCGCGCGGGCGCGCGCGGCTACGTCAACAAGGCCGGCGACCCGGCCGAGCTGGTCGGCGCCATCCGCGTGGTGCAGCAGGGCCGCAAGTACGTCACGCCCGAGGTGGCGCAGATGCTGGTGGACACGCTCAGCGCGCCCGAGACCGAGGAGCTGCACGCCAGCCTGTCCGAACGCGAGCTGCAGACCCTGCAGAAGATCGCCTCGGGCAAGAAGCTCAGCGACATCGCCGAGGAGCTGATGCTCAGCCCCAAGACCGTGAGCGTGTACCGCGCGCGGGTGCTGGAGAAGCTGCACCTGTCGAACAACGCCGAGCTCACGGTGTACGCGATCCGCAACGGGCTGGTATGAGCGGCGGGACGACGCGCCGGGCGGCGCTGGTGGGCCTGGGCGCCGCGCTGCTCGCCGCCTGCGGCAAGGGCGACCCGCAGGCCCGGCTGGAGGCCGCCGCCAAGGCCCTGCAGGCCGCCATCGAGGCGCGCCACACCGGCGACGTGATGGACCTGCTCGACGAGCATTTCCAAGGCAGCGGCAACCTGGATCGCGACGGCACGCGCCGGCTGCTGACCGCCACCTTCCTGCGCTACCAGAACATCCAGGTGATGGCGATGTCGAGCCGCCACCGCGTGGACCCGCAGACACCCACGCTGGGCGTGAGCGAAGCGCAGGTGCTGGTCACCGGCGCGCAGGGCCTGGTGCCCGAGCGCGCCGAGCCCTACAAGGTGCGGCTGGAGTGGCGCCTGGTGGGCGGGGACTGGAAGCTGGCGGACCTGCGCTGGGACGATTGACGATGTGGACGGCCCTCAGCGCGAACGGCCCGGCGTGGACCAGTCGCTGCGGTGCGTGGCGATGGCCAGCGTCAGGCCCATGAGCAGCAGGCTCAGGCCCACCACCGTGTACAGCGCCTGCGGCTGATCGCCGGCCAGGCGCGTCGCCAACCAGCCACCCGCCGCCACCACCACCAGCCGCGCCGCGCTGGCCACCAGTGGCCAGGTGAGCCGCCCCGCGCCCTGCGACGCGAAGAACAGCGCCAGACCCAGGCCGAAAAAGCCGTAGACCCCGCCCACGATGCGCAGGTAGCTCGCGCCCGCTGCCTGCACGGCCGCATCCCGGGTGAACGCCGCCATCCACAGGTACGGCCACAGCGCGGCGACCAGTCCGATCGCGCCCGTGATCGCCCAGACCAGTGCGGCACCCGTCCAGGTGATGCGCTTGGCGCGCGCCGCCTGCTGCGCGCCAAGGTTGGTGGCCACCATGGCGGTGAGCGCGCCGCCGATGCCGAAGGCGATGGGCACCAAGATGTACTCCAACCGCGCGGCGATGCCGTAGCCCGCCACGGCCAGGCCGCCGAAGCCCGCCACGTAGGCCGTGGCCAAGGCAATCGAGCCGTTGCTCAGGATCGGGTTGATGGCGGAGGGCAGGGCGAGGCGAAGGATCTCGCGCGCGTCGTCGCGCCGCAGCCGCCAGCCCACGCCCAGCGGCCTGGCCGGCGCGCCCCGGCGCGACAGCCAGGCCAGCAGGGCCAGCGCCGACACCGCGCTGCAGGTGACGGTGCTGGTCGCCGCGCCGGCCACGCCCAAGGGCGGCAGGGGGCCGAGGCCAAACACCAGTTGTGGCGCCAGCAGCAGGTGCATCACCGTGGTGGCGATGAGTGCCAACGCGGCCGCGCCCATCTGCCCGGTGCCGCGCGCCACGCCGGCCAGCACGTTGACCGTCCAGACCGCTGAGGCGCCCCCGAACAGCACCCCGGCGTAGCGGGTGGCCTGATCCAGCGCCGAGCCGCGCGCGCCCATGGCACCGTACAGCAGTGGCGACGCGGCGATGAGGGTGAACAGCAGCGAGGCGATCAGCCCCAGCACCAGCGCGTGCCAGGCCAGGCGCGCGGCGCGCGCGTCGTCGCCCGCCCCGGCCGCGCGCGCCACCACGGCCGTGGCGCTGCCACCCAGGCCGCCGGCCGACATGTGCAGCATCAGCATGGCCAGCGGCAGCACCACCGCCACGCCGGCCAGCGCGTCGGCGCCCAGGCGGCCCACGATGTAGCCGTCGAAGCCGATGACGATGGTGTTGGCGAACAGGCCCAGCACGTTGGGCGTGGCCAGTCGCATCAAGGTGGGCAGCACGGGACCGTGCAGCATGCGCTGGCGGGTGTCGGCGGCGCTGGAAGGGGCGTTGGCCTTGGCGGTGGTGGTGGCGGCGTTCATGCTCAGGCGTGCAAATAGGCCGCTGTGGCGCTGGCGAGCGACTGTTTCACTTGGCGAGTCATGTCGTCGGCCAGCACCTCGGGCAGGCCGGCCTGCAGGCCATCGAAGGCGGCGCGCACGATCGCCTGCGGCGTGGACTTGGGCGCGTCGATGCCCTGCGTGAGGCTGGTGTCGACGAAGCCCATGTGCAGTGCCGTCACCTGTGTGCCCTGTTGCAGCAGCTCGTGCCGCAGGCCGTTGGTGAGCGCCCAGGCCGCCGACTTGGTGGCGCCGTAGGTGCCCAACAGCGGACGATTGATCCAGCTCGCGATCGACAGCACGTTGAGCATGGCGCCGCCGCCATTGGCCGCGAGCACCGGCGCGAAAGCCAGGGCCATGCGCTGCATACCGAAGACGTTCACCTCGAGTTGGCGCCGCAAGGCCTCGAGCGCGTCGGGCAGCAGGAAGCCGCCGAGCTCGGCGACGCCCGCGTTGTTGATGAGCAGGGTCACGTCACCGCAGTCGCGCGCGGCGCGAAGAACCTGCTCGGGGCGGGTCACGTCCAGTTCGATGGGCGTGACGCCGTCGAGCGTCACATGCTGGGGTTGGCGGCTGGCGGCGTAAACGCGCTTCGCGCCGCGCGCCAGGGCTTCGCGTGCGAAGGCCAGGCCAATGCCACGGTTGGCGCCGGTGATGAAGACGACAGCGTTTTCTATCTGCACAAAGGACTCCTGAAGAATATGATGACCGTCATATTTGCGGCCGTTGAGGAACGCGCGCCGAAGGCGCGCGATGGGGGTCAGTGTGTGGTGTCGGGTGGTGTGTTGGTGTTGTCCGGCGCGAACTGTTCCAGCAGGAAGCGCCGGCTGGCCGCGAGGTGGCGGCGGCCCTTCGCGTTGTCGCCGAGCGTGCGGGCGATTTGCAGAGCGCCCACCAATTGCGACGCGATCACACCGGCCGTCTCGCTCGCCTGCGCGGGCGCCAGCGTGGCGGCCACGGTGCGGGTCAAGGCCTCGATGCGCGCTGCGGCGGCCTCGCGCACGGGGTCGGGCTGGCGCGGCATTTCAGAGGCCAGCGCGGCCACCGGGCAACCACTCTCCGGGGAACGCAGGTGGCGGTCGGCGAGGTAGTTGTCGACCAGGGCCTGGAACCGGCTGCCGCCCTTGGCTTCGCCCGCGTCCAGCGCGCGGCGCAACCGGACCTGGCTGTCCTCTCCCGCGCGTTCCAGCGCTTCGGCCAGCAGCGCCTCGCGCGAGGCGAAGTGCGCGTAGAAGCCGCCGTGCGTGAGTCCCGCGCGCTTCATGATGTCGGCCACGCCCACGCCCTGGAAGCCGCTGGCGCGCAGCACGCCGGCGGCGGTGTCCAGGATTCGTTCGTGCGTGGCCTGCTTGCGGCTGGTGGGGTTGTCCATGGCGGGGACGGTGAGGTTGGAAGCGCGAGTCTATTCAAATATGATAACCATCATATTTGAGGGGGCATGGGCACGAATCATGGCCCGCGCAGGCCCGCCAATGGATCAGCCCATGAACAGCGCCGTCGCCAGCCGCAGCAGCGCGGCCACCGGCGTGTCCAGCATGGGCAGGGTGAAGGCGATGCCGATCAGGCCGGCCGACAGCGTGATCGGGAAGCCGATGGCGAAGGCGTTCATCTGCGGCGCGATGCGCGAGACGAAGCCCAGCACGGTGTTGATGAACAGCAGCATGCCGATCAGCGGCAACGCGATCCACAGGCCGTAGCGGAAGACCACGGCGCCCAGCTCGTGCAGGCGCATGGTGTTCACCGCGTCCAGCGCGCCGCCGCCCACGGGAAAGGTGCCGAAGCTGGAGACCACGGCCTGCAGCAGCATGAGGTGGCCACCCATCACCACGAACAGCAGCATCGTGGTGTTGCCGAAGAAGCGGCCCACGGTACTGCTCTGGCTGCCGGTGCTGGGGTCGAAGAAGCCGGCGAAGTTCAGGCCCATCTGCAGGCCGATGAGTTCGCCCGCCAGTTCCACCGCCGCGAACACGATGCGCACCGCCAGGCCCATGGCCAGGCCGATCAGCACCTGCTGCACCACGGTTTCGAAGGCGCGCGCGTCGGTCAGCGCCACCACCGGCTGCTCGGGCAGCGCGGCCTGCGCGCAGAAGGCGATGAGGAAGGCCAGGGCCACGCGCGTGCGCACCGGCACCGAGCGCGAGGAGAAGATGGGCGCGCTGCTGAAAACGGCCAGGATGCGCAGGAACGGCCAGAACACCGGCGAGACCCAGGCCATGATCTGTGCTTCAGTGAAAGTGATCATGGATGAGCGAGCACGCGCAAGCCAGGGGCACCGGGGAACCGGCTTTGCCGGGCCTCAGGTGCCGCCCCCTCGAGGGAGACGCGCAGAGCGCGGCGGGGGTGCTTCACTTACACGGCGTATTGGGGAATGGACAGGATCGTGGTGCGGATGAACTCGACCATGGTGGTCAGCATCCAGGGCCCCGCGATGGCGAATACCGCGATCGCGGCGATCAGCTTGGGCACGAAGGACAGGGTCTGTTCGTGGATCTGGGTGATGGCCTGGAACAGGCTGATCACCAGGCCCACGCCCAGCACCGTGGCCAGCACGGGCGCGGCCACCGCGAGCAGCAGGAAGAGGGCGTTCTGGCCAAGCGTGAGGGCGGCTTGCGGTTCCATGGTGTTCCCTACTGGGCGAATGAGGCGGCCAAGGAGCCGATGAGGATGTTCCAGCCGTCCGCGAGCACGAACAGCATGAGCTTGAAGGGCAGCGCCACCAGCACGGGCGACAGCATCATCATCCCCAAGGACATGAGCACGCTGGCCACCACCATGTCGATGACCAGGAAGGGGATGAAGATCATGAAGCCGATCTGGAAGGCGGTCTTCAACTCGCTCGTGACGAAGGCCGGCACCAGCACGCGAAAGGGCGCGTTCTCGGCCGTCACGCCCTCGGGCAGGCGGGCCAGGTTGGCGAACAGTTCGAAGTCGGACTGGCGCGTCTGCTTGAGCATGAAGGCGCGCATGGGCTGTTCGCCGCGCTGCAGCGCCTCCTCGAAGCTGATCTGGTTGCGCGAATAGGGGCCGTAGGCGTTGCTGTAGACCTGGTCCAGCGTGGGGCCCATGACGAACAGCGTGAGAAAGAGCGACAGGCCCACGATCACCTGGTTGGGCGGGGCCGACTGCGTGCCCAGGGCCTGGCGCAGCAGCGAGAGCACGATGACGATGCGGGTGAAACCCGTCATCAGCAGCAGCACCGCCGGCAGGAAGGACAGCGCGGTGAAGAACAGCAGGGTCTGGATCGGCACCGAGTAGCTGGCGCCGCCCGCGCCCTGGCCTACCACCAGGGGCAGCGACGGGCCTTGCGGCGTGGCCACGGGCGCGTTCTGCGCCCAGGCGCCGATGGACAGCAGCATCAGGGCCAGCAGCAGCGCGAGCGCGCGCAGCCAGACCAGCCGGGGCATTTCAGCGCGGCGCATCGCCCGGGCCTTTCACGAGTTGCTGCGCCAGGCGTGCGGCGAAACCACCGGCCAGCGGTGCCGCCGGCGCCGACGGGGCGGCGGTGTCGGCCGGCATCGCCATTTCGTGCAGGGCGTTGACGCTGCCCGGCGCGACGCCGAGCACCAGGCAGGTGGCGGACTCGCCCTGGCCCACCTGCAGCGTGACCAAACGCTGCTGCGGACCGAGCGAGACGCTGCCCAGCACCTTGAGGACGGGGCCGCTTTGCCCGGGCACGCCCGGCAGGCCGGGCAAGCGCCCGCGCGCCCACTTCAATGCCCAGGCGATGCCCACCATCAGGGCGAGCAGGACCAAGGCGGGCCAAGCGTTTTGCCACATAGCTTCAATTCCTTGAGAGCGCCGACCCGCCACCCAGGGCCACCGCGGGACCGGCTTTGCCGGACCGCTGGTGGCGTCCCCCCTGGGGGGGAAGGCGCCGAAGGCGACGCAGAGGGGTCACGTTCTGCTCAGGCGCTTCATGCGCTCCGAGGGCGTCACGATGTCGGTGAGCCGGATGCCGAACTTGTCGTTCACCACCACCACCTCGCCCTGGGCGATCAGGTAGCCGTTGACCAGCACGTCCATGGGTTCGCCGGCGAGCGCGTCGAGCTCCACGATGGAGCCCTGCGCGAGCTGCAGGATGTACTTGATGGGCACGCGCGTGCGCCCCAATTCCACCGAGAGCTGGACGGGGATGTCCAGCACCATCTGGATGTCTTGCGCGCCGCCCGCGCCCATGGCGGTCTTGACCGGCGTGGCCTCGGCGTCGAAGGCCGGTGCGCCCTCGTCGGCGACGGTGGCGGCCTGCTCTTCGAGCGCCTGAGCCCATTCGTCGGCGATGGCGTCCTGGTTGGGTGCGTTGGTATCGGTTGACATGGTTTCTCCTGAACGCCGGTCACATCTCGGGGGACGACCCCAGCCAGTTCATGTCCCTGCCGCGCAGGTTGCGTTCCACGCGCAGCGCGTACTTGCCCTTGTGCGTGCCGTACTGGCACTCGAACACGGGCACGCCGTCGACGTGGGTGGTGATGGTGGGGTTGCGGTCGAGTTCGATGAAGTCACCGATCTGCATGGCCAGCAGCTGCTCCACGGTGGCCTCGGTCTTGGCCAGCTCGGCCACCATGGTCACCTCGGCGGCCTGGATTTCGTGGCTCAGCAGCTTGACCCAACGGCGGTCGACCTCGATGGCATCGCCCTGCACGCTGGAATAGAGCACGTCGCGGATCGGCTCCAGCGTGGCGTAGGGAATGCAGATGTGCAGCGAGCCGGTGATGTCGCCGATCTCCAGCGTGAAGCTGGTGGAGACCACGATCTCGCTTGGCGTGGCGATGGTGGCGAACTGCGGCTGCATCTCCGAGCGCTGGTAGGCCAGCTCGATCGGGTAGACGCCGCGCCAGGCCTTCTTGTATTCCTCGGCCACCACGTCCACCAGCCGGTTGATGACGCGCTGCTCGGTGGGCGAGAAGTCTCGGCCCTCGATGCGGGTGTGGAACTTGCCGGTGCCGCCGAACAGGCTGTCGATCACACCGAACAGCAGCGTGGGCTCGCACACCACCAGGCCGTTGCCGCGCAGCGGCCGCACGGCCATGATGTTGAAGTTGGTGGGCACCACCAGCTCGCGCAGGAAGGCGCTGTACTTCTGCACCTGCACGCCGCCGACGGAGATCTCGGGGCTGCGGCGGATGAAGTTGAACATGCCCACGCGCAGGTTGCGCGAGAAGCGCTCGTTGACGATCTCCATGGTGGGCATGCGCCCACGCACGATGCGTTCCTGGCTGGAGAGGTTGTAGTTGCGAACGCCGCCTTCCGGCACCTCTTCCTTGGCGAGCTTCTGGCTTTCACCGGTCACGCCCTCCAGCAGGGCATCGACCTCTTCCTGTGACAGAAACGATTCGGACATGGTCTGATCGCTCCGCGCTTACTGCACGATGAAGCTGGAGAACAGCACGGCCTGCACGGGGCTGGCCGGGCCGCGTTTCTTCTTGCCCTCGTCCTCGGCCTTGGGCGCGGGATAGCCCATCACCTCGGAGACGGCGGCGATGATGTCGTTGCCGAGCCGGCTCTTGCCTTCGGCGCTGAGCACGTCCTCGGCGGTGCGCTTGGACAGGATCACCAGGATGCGGCTGCGGATGCTGGGCATGAAGGCCTTCACGGCGTCGCCCGTGTGGGCGTCCTGCAGCTGCAGCGTGAGACCGATCTGGATGTAGCGGTTGCCGCCGGGGTCGGCCAGGTTGACCACCATGTTGTCCAGCGGCAGGAAGGTGGGGGCCGATTTCGGGTCCACCGGCTTGTGCGCGGGGGCTTCCTCGTCCAGGCCCTCGTCCTCGGCGGTGTTCTTCTTGAGGATGAACAGCGCGGCGCCCGCGCCCGCGATGCCCAGCACGACCACGCCGATCAGGGCGAACAGCAGCTTCTTGCCCTTCTTCTTGGGGGCGGCTTCGGCCGGTTGGGCGGCGGCGGTGGCAGCGGCGGACATGGCTCTCCTTCGTCGGTTGCCGCGGGCTCAAAGGCGCGCGGCTTGAGAAGGATTGTGGGAGGGCCCCCCCCACGCCGTTCGCTCGATAAGCGCGGAAAAACCGGTTCTTTCCCGCGCCCCGGGGGCTCAGATGAAGAGGTCCAGGCCCGGGCCGTTGGCGCCCGGCGCGGCCGGACGCGGGGGGGCGGCCTCGGCCGGGCCGGCGTCGGCGCGCTCGGCGCGCGGCGCGGGGGCCGGCGGAGTGGGGCCGTCGCGGCGGGCATCGCCCTGGCCCTGGTCGCCGACGGAAACCTGGCCCAGCGTGAGGCCGCCCTGCTGCAGGAGGTCGCCCAGCGCGGTCTGGGCGTGCTCGCGCAGCAGGCCGCGCGCGGCGGCGTCGTCGGTGCGGAAGTCCAGCCGCACCTCGTCGCCGCGCACGGCGAGCTGGATGTCGATGGCGTTCTGGGCGTCCTCGCCCACGCGCAGGCTGGCGTGGCGCATGGCGCCCGCGCCCCAGTGCTGCACCTCCACCGCCTCGGCGTCGGCCGCTGCGGCGTAGGGGTCTTGGGCGCTGTTCGGGTCGGTGCCGGCCTCGTGCCGCGCGTGGCCGCCGTCGGCGGTGGCGTCACCACCCAGGCCGCTGTCGGCCGCCGTGGCGCCGGCGGTGGCCGTCGGGCCGGCGGACGCTTCGCCAGTGGCGCGGACGCCGCCCGTGGGCGAGGCGCCGGGCAGGGCGGGCTCGTCGCCGTCGGCCGCGCGCCCGGCCAGGGCCGCGAGCGCACCGGTGGGTGTGGCGGTGGGCGAGGTGGCCTGGAAGCGCGCGTCCAGCGCGACCGTGCTGCGCACGGGCCAGGCGGCGCCGGCGCCGGATTCGGTGGGCGTGGCCGCGCGGCTCCAGCGCAGGGCGGGGGTGTCGGCGCCGCCGGCCGGCTGGCCCGCGGCGGTCGCCAGGGCGGTGGCCGCGCCGGGCGCCGAGGCCCGCGCGGCGGCGGGCTGCCAGGGGGCGGCCACCTGGCGGCCCGGCGCGCTGCCGTTGGCCAGGGGCAGGCCCTCGGCGGGCGCGCCACCCAGGCGATCGGCGCGCGTATCCAGGCCGCGCGTCTCGCCGGCCAGCGAACCGTCGCCGGCCAGCGGCGCGGGCGCCAGTTCGTGCGGCGCGGTCCAGGCCATGAGTGCGGCCAGGGGGTTGTCGCTGTCGGCAGGGTCTTCGGCCAGCGGGTCCTCGCCCGGCGCGCCGGCGGCGGTGGCGGTGGCCGTGCCCAGGGGGTCCAGCGGCGCGGCGTCCGGCGACAGCAGGGCCAGCAGGCTGGAGAACAGGTCGGTCGGCTGCTGGGGCCCGTGCGCCGCGCGCGCGGCGTGGCTGGGCGGCTGGCTGTGCGCCGCCTGCGACGCGGGCGGGTGGGGGTTGCTGGGCGCGGTCGTGGTCATGCGGAGAAGCTCTGGAACGTGCTGTCGGATTCGGCGCGGCGGCGGTGGGCGTTGAGCGCCATCTCGTCGGTCTGTTTCTGTTCGCGGCGCATCAGGCGCTGCTGGATCGCTTCCTGCTGACGCGCGACGTACTGGCGCAGCGTGGCGAGCTCGCGCTCGGCCTCGTGCACCTGCTGCTGGACCTGGTCGATCTGGCGCTGCTTCTGCCCGAGCACGCCGGTCTGGAAGTCCATCGCGTGCTCGACCTTGGCCATGAACTGGCGGTGGTGCATGAGCCAGGCGGCGTCCACGCCGCTGGCGCAGCGGGCCTGCCAGCGCTGCTGCGCCTCGGCGGCGTAGGCGGTGAGCTGGTCCATCTGCTCCTGCGCGGCCTGGTGCTCGCGGCGCGCCGCCGACAGCGCGGCGAGCGCCTCGTCGCGCTTGCGCTCGGCGAGTTCGATGACCTTGTCCAATGTCTCCAAGCCCTGTGCGGTCATTCTTTAACCTTCGCGCGGCGCGCCGCGGTGCGAGCGCCTGCCGGCGGCCGTGCGGCGCTCATGGGTTGCCCTCATACGGGTTGTGGTGGGGCCGCGCGCCGCGCGCGGCGTTGCCCGCCGTGGCGTCGCGCGCCGGTTTGTCTTCCTGCAGCGCGGTCTGCAGGCCGCGCACGCTCTCGCCCATGGGGGCGGCCTCGCGCATGTCCTGCATCAGGAAGCGCTGCAGCCCGGGGTAGAGCACGATGGCGCGGTCCGTCTCGGGGTCGCTGCCGGCCACGTAGGCGCCGAGCTGGATCAGGTCGCGGCTTTTCTGGTAGCGCGAGTAGTTCGCACGGAACTTGCGCGCCAGCTCCAGGTGGCTGGGCGGCGCCACGTTGTGCATCACGCGCGAGGCCGAGGCCTCGACGTCGATGGCGGGGTAGTGGCCCGACTCGGCCAGCGCGCGCGACAGCACGATGTGGCCGTCCAGGATGGCGCGCGCCGCGTCGGCGATCGGGTCCTGCTGGTCGTCGCCCTCGGACAGCACGGTGTAGAAGGCGGTGATGGAGCCGCGGCCGTTCAGGCCGTTGCCGCTGCGCTCCACCAGCTGCGGCAGCTTGGCGAAGCACGAGGGCGGGTAGCCCTTGGTGGCCGGTGGCTCGCCGATGGCCAGCGCGATCTCGCGCTGCGCCATGGCGTAGCGGGTGAGCGAATCCATCAGCAGCAGCACGTGCAGGCCGTCGTCGCGGAAGCGTTCGGCGATGGCGGTGGCGTAGCTGGCGCCCTGCATGCGCACCAGTGGCGGCGCGTCGGCCGGGGCGGCCACCACCACCGAGCGGCGGCGGCCTTCCGGGCCCAGGATGTCCTCGATGAATTCCTTCACCTCGCGGCCGCGTTCGCCGATCAGGCCGACCACGATCACGTCGGCCTTGGTGTAGCGGGCCATCATGCCCAGCAGCACGCTCTTGCCCACGCCGGAGCCGGCGAACAGGCCCAGGCGCTGACCGCGGCCCACGGTGAGCAGGGCATTGATGGCGCGCACGCCGGTGTCCAGCGGCTCGCGCACCGGGTCGCGGTCCATGGCGTTGAGCGGCGCGCGCTCCAGCGGCGAGACGCTCACCCCGCGCAGCGGGCCCTGGTGGTCCAGCGGCTCGCCGTGCGCGTCCACCACGCGGCCCAGCAGGCCGGCGCCCATGGGCAGGCTGAGCACGCTGCGGTCGTTGGGCGAGGGCGGCGGGTTGTCCTGGCCCAGGCGCGGCACGGTTCGGTAGGGCGGCAGCGGCGTCACGCTGGCGCCGCTGGCCAGGCCGTGCACGTCGCCGGCGGGCATGAGGAAGGCGCGGTCCTTGGAGAAGCCCACCACCTCGGCCAGCACGGGCTGCTTGTGGCCGTTGTCGATCAGGCACTGCGCGCCCACGGGCACGCGCAGGCCCACGGCCTCGAGCACCAGGCCGGCGAGCTTGGTCAGCGTGCCGCGCACCTCCAGCGGCGTGGGCGCCTGCGCGCTGGCGCGCAGGTCGTCCATGAAGTGGCCCCAGCGGCTCGGCGTTTCGTCGAAAGTGCTGTCGGTCATGCGGGTCAGACGTCGGTGTCGGCGGGGTCGAAGGGGGCGCTTAGGCCCAGGTTGCCGATGGCGCGCAGCCAGCGCTTCTCGACCGTGGCGTCCACCGAGTTGGTGCGCGACTCGAGCACGCAGCCGCCCGGGGTGATGCCGGGATCGGGCACCAGCTCGGGCCGGGGCTCGCCCAGGGTTTCGAGCAGCGCGCCTTTCATGAGCGCCAGGTCGGCTGGGTTCATGCGGATGGTGGCGGGCAGGCCGTCGTCGATGAGCTGGGACATGGCCTCGCTCACCACGCCCTGCAGCTGCGCCGGGTTCTGCACCAGCTCGCGGCGCACCACCTGGCGCGCCAGGTCGCAGGCGATCTCCAGGATATGGCGCGAGATCTCGTGCTCGCTGTGTTTGAGGTGCTCGCGCGTGGTGCGCAGCAGCTGGGCCATGCGCACCGCGGTTTCCTCGGCGGTGCGGCGCATGCTGGCCTCCATGGCGTCGCGCACCGACTGCGCGCCGGCGTCGTGGCCGTGGCGAAAGCCCTCGGCGTAGGCCTGCTCGCGCGCCTCGGCGAGGCGCTCGTCGGGCGGCGTGGTCTCGGCCGCGCCGTCGCTGGGCAGGGCGGGGCGCTGGTCGCTGCCGTCCACGGCGGCGAACTGCCAGGCGGCCACGCCGTCGATCTCCTCGCGCGGGATGAAGCGCGAGTACGGGTCGTTCTTGGGGCGTTGGTTCATGGGGCGCTCAGACGAAAGCCTCTTCCTCGCCGCCGCCGCCGATCACGATCTGGCCTTCGTCGGAGAGGCGGCGAACGATCTTGAGGATCTCCTTCTGCTGCGCCTCCACCTCGGACAGGCGGATCGGGCCGCGGGCTTCGAGGTCCTCGCGCAGCGCCTCGGCCGCGCGGCTGGACATGTTGGACAGCACCAGCTCGCGCAGCTCGGCGGTCGCGCCCTTGAGCGCCACGATGAGCTGGTCGGTGGCCACTTCCTTGAGGATGAGCTGCACGGCCTTGCCGTCGAGTTTGAGCAGGTCCTCGAAGGTGAACATCTTGTCCATGATTTTCTGGGCCAGCTCGGGGTCGAAGTCGCGGATCGACTCGATCACCGAGCTCTCGATCTGCGTGCCCATCATGTTGATGATCTCGGCCGCGGTCTTCACGCCACCCATGGAGGTCTTGCGGATCTTGTCGCCGCCGGCCAGCACCTTGTAGAGCACCTCGTTGAGGTCCTTCAGCGCCGTCGGCTGGATGCCCTCGAGCGTGGCGATGCGCAGCATCACCTCGTTGCGCGTGCGCTCGGTGAAGTTCTTCAGCACGGCGGCGGTCTGGTCGGCCTCCAGGTGCACCAGGATGGCGGCCACGATCTGCGGGTGTTCGTTGCGCAGCAGCTCGGCGATGGACAGCGGGTCCATCCACTTCAGGCTCTCGATGCCGGAGACGTCGCCGCCCTGCAGAATGCGGTCGATCAGCAGCGCGGCCTTGTCGTCGCCCAGGGCGCGCTTGAGCACCGCGCGCACGTAGTTGTCGGTGTCGCTCACCAGCAGGCTCTGCGACGAGGCGGTGGTGGTGAAGCGCTGCATCACCTGGTCCACGCGCTCGTGCGAAACGGCGCGCGTGCGCGCGATGGTCTCGCCCAGCTTCTGCACCTCTTTCGGGCTGAGGTGCTTGAACACCTCGGCCGCTTCCTCTTCGCCGAGCGACATGAGGAAGATGGCGGCGTCCTGCAGTCCGGTGTCGTCCATGCTCTGCTCCCTGCCTCAGTTCGGCGCTTCGCCGTTGACCCAGCCCTTGACGATGTTGGCCACCGCCGCCGGGTTCTCCAGCGCCAGCCGCTTGGCGTCGGCGATGCGGCGTTTCTCGGGCGTTTCCTCGTCCGGCGTCGGCATCGGCAGGCCGGGGCGCTCGGGCATTTCGTTGAGCACGGCGTTGAGCGGCTGCACCTCGGTGATGCGCGGCGGCGGCGCCTTCATGAGCTTGAGCGCCGGGCGCACCATGCCCATCAGCACGATCAGGCCCAGGCCGACCATGCCGAGCGGGAACGCCAGGCTGCGCGCCAGTTCGATCTTGTCGGCCTGCTGCCAGAAAGGCAGGGCCTCGGGCTCGGCGGCCACCACCTCGTTGAAGGCGGCGTTCATCAGGTTCACCGAGTCGCCCCGGGCCTGGTTGAAGCCGATGGTCTCGCGCACCAGGGCGGTCATCTGCTCGATCTGCTGGGCCGGGATGGGGGCGCTGACGGGCTTGCCGTTCTTGTCCAGCGTGGTCTTGTGGTTCACCACCACGGCCGCGCTCAGGCGCTTGATGCTGCCGCTGGACTCGCGCACGGTGCGCACGGTGCGGTCGACCTCGTAGTTGATGACGGATTCGCGGCGCGTGGAGCCACCCTGGCCGGCGTTGGCCTGGCCCTGCGGCGTCACGCCCACCGGCGCGGCCTGGCCGTTGATGGGCGCGCTGCTGGGCGCCGGCGGCTGGTTGCTCACCGCGCCGGGCACGCCGGCGGGCTGGGCGCTGCCGGGGCGGCCGTCTTCGATGGTCTGCTGGCTGCGCACCGCGCTGGGCTCGTTGCCCTGGTTCGGCCGGTGCTGCTCCGAGGTCATCTCGGCCTGGGAGAAGTCGATGTCGGCGCTCACCTGCGCCTTCACGTTGCCCACGCCCACCAGGGGTTCGAGCATGTCCAGGATGCGGCGGGTGTAGAGCTGTTCGAGCTGCTGCGCGTACTGCAGTTTCTGCACGTCGGCGCCGGTGGCGTTCTGGCCGTCGGGCGGGTTGGACAGCAGGTTGCCCTGGTCGTCGACCACGCTCACGGCCTTGGGGTTCATCTCGGGCACGCTGCTGGCCACCAGGTGCACGATGCCGGCGACCTGCGCGCGGTCCAGCGTGCGGCCGGGGTGCAGGGTCAGCAGCACCGAGGCGCTGGGCTTTTGCTGTTCGCGAAAGAAGCCGTTCTGGTTGGGCAGGGCCAGGTGCACGCGCGCGGCCTGCACCGAGGCCAGCGACTGGATGGAGCGGGTCAGCTCGCCTTCCAGGCCGCGCTGGAAGCTCAGCCGCTCCTGGAACTGCGTCATGCCGAAGCGGTTGTTCTCCATCAGCTCGAAGCCGGTGACCGAGCCCTTGGGCAGGCCTTGGGAAGCCAGGCGCAGCCGGGTGTCGTGCACTTTGTCGGCCGGCACCATGATGGCGCCGCCACCGTCCGAGTACTTGTAGGGCACGTTCATCTGGGCCAGCTGGGCCACGATGGCGCCGCCGTCCTTGTCGCCCAAGTTGGCGTAGAGCACGCGCCAATCGGGCTGGCGGCCCATGAAGAAGAAGGCCAGGGCGATGGCCAGCAGCGCCAGGGCGCCCAGGCCGAGCTTGATCTTCTGCGCGTTGTCCATGCGCGCCAGGCCTTCGGCCAGGGCGTTGGCGCGCACGGGCTGGGCATTCACTTCGGCGACGGCGGTGGTGCTCATGGGCGGGATGGCTCGCAAGGGGGCACGAGGGCCCCGGATGCGGATGAGTATCCCGGGGGGGGCCGGCGGGCATTGCCGGAAAAAGGCGCCGTAATGGGCCTTTATTTCCCGCGCGCCGTGCCGAGGGGGTGGGATTTGTGACCGCGCCGGGGTGCCCGTCCGGGTATAAGCCTCGCACCGCAACTACCGACTTGAAGCCCATGCACCGCATCGTCCTGGCGCTCACTTTCCTGCTGTTCGCCGCCGGCGCCCGTGCCGCCGATGGCGACCCGTTGCCGGCCCGCAGCGTTCTGCTCATTCCGGCAGGCGATCCCGTGGAGTACACGGTCACGGTCCGGACGGCGGCCACCATGCTGTTTCCCCTCGCCTCGCTGGGCGCGCTGTCGGACGGGCGCCAGAAGTCAAAAGACCTCACGGCCCTCATGCGGGCCCATGCGCCGGGCCACGGCCTGTTCTTCGCCGAGCGGGTGGCGCACCGGCTGCGGGCCGCCGGCTATGAGGTCCGGGTGTTGGAGTCGATCGCCCGCCGGCCGGACGACCCCGACAACGTCGACATCGAAAACCTCGCTTTCGACGAAGACATCGGATTGCAGCTGGGGTTCGACGCCATCGGCTTTCATTCGGGCATGGGCACGCAGGCCTACGTGCCCAAGCTCAACGTCGACGTCCACTCCTTCCCGCGGGGGGCCCAGTGGTACCCCTACAGCACGACGCTGTTCTTCGGCGTGGACGCCTGGCCGAATGAGGATTGGGCCATCGTGGCACCCGCCGAGGCCAGCTTTCCGTCCTTCGATGCATTGATCTCTGGCCCGGCCGCCGTGGACGCCGTCTACCGCCAGGCGCTCGACCAACTGGCCGAACGCGTGGCCGTGCAGTTCCAGGCGCAGTCGCCGCTCAAGGCCGCGCCCTGAGCGGGGTCGCCCGGTCAGGGCCCGAAAAGGCCGGCTTATTGGGGCTTTATTTCCGGACCCGGTTGCCGAGGGGGGCCTAGCATCCAGGCCTGTCGATCGCTTCCCGAAGGAGTCCCCCATGGACATGCGCCTGTCCCCCCTGACCAGCCAGACGCTGGGCAACGTGGCCGCGTTCAAGCGCCCGGCCGCGGGCGCCGCGGGTGGCGCGGGCGCGGCCTTCGCCGACAACCTCAAGGCGGCCCTGCACCAGGTGAGCAAGGCCCAGAACGAGGCCAGCCGCCTGCAGACCGAGGTGCAACTGGGCAACCCCAAGGTCAGCCTGGAGGAAACCATGATCGCCATGCAGAAGGCGCAGATCGGCTTCCAGAGCGCGCTGCACGTGCGCAACCGCATGGTGCAGGCCTACACCGACGTGATGAACATGTCGGTTTGAGGCCACCAGACCCGCGGGGCGGGCATCCCGCCGGCCCGCGGGCCAAGGGCTTGGCCTAACCGGTGGCGCGCAGGGCCTCAGCCTTGTCCTGGGCCAGCCGCTGCAGTTCCGCCAAGGCCGGACGCTGGCGGCACGCCTCGACCGCCGCATCGAACACCGCGATGGCATCGTCCGCCCGGCCCATGGCGGCCAGGCATTCGCCCGAGCGAAAGGCGGCCAGCGCCGCATAGCGGTTCCCGTCCTGCAGACCGGCCAGGCCGAACATCGGCAGCGCAGCGGCCGGCCGGGCCGTGCGCTGCAGGCAGGTGCCGGCCAGGAAGGCGAATGCCGCCCGCCCGGGGTGTTGCATGACCAGGACCAGGGCGGGCCGCAGCGCCTGATCGAACGCGCCCTCGTCGCACAGGCGGGTGGCGGTGGTCAGCAGCCGCGCGGCCTCGGCGGGCCCGTGCGCCGGCAAGACCGGCCGTGCCTGTCCCGCCGTGGCCGCGCGCACCCAGTCGCCGATTCGCTCGCCGGCCTGGGCCAGGCGGGCGGCGCATTGTTCGACCAGCGCGGCCACCTCGGGGTCGGGATGGGGGTGATGCTGCATGGCGGACTGTTCAGCCCTGCAGCGATGCCAGCGCCTGGACAACCAGGAAAAGCATCAGCAGCTTCATGGCCGCCACCGGGTCCAGGGCCTGGGCCACGGAAACGCACACCTGCTTCAGGAGATGGCCATCGCTCGCGTCGCGGTAGATGCCCTGCGAGAAGCGGTCCTTGATCAACGGCACCCACTCATCCATGTTGTTCAAGGTGGCGTTGACCAGATAGGGGCATTGCTCGTGAACCGCCTGCAGCAGGGCATTGGCCTCGGTGGCGTTCATGCGCAGGTAACTGCAGGGCGAGGAGGGGTCATGGGTGCCTGTCAGGTAGATGGCCAAAACCACCGCGCCCGTGACAAAGAGCGTGGCCGCCGGGAGAGCTGTCCCCATGACGCAGCACGTCGCCAGGCATGTGGGGTCGGTCATGGTGTCCGGCGCATAGATCCTGGCCCAGCGGTAGACCTCGATCCGCTGGGACTGGCTCAGTGAGGTGTCGCCCAGGATGCCGGGCATATCGGGGCCGCCGTTCGGCAGCGCATGCCTGGCCGGGTCGAAACGCCAGGGGGGAGCCAGCGGTGCCCCCTGGGCGAAATCCCGGGCGCAGTTGAGCAACTGGGCGGTCTCTTCCCCCGAGAGCCCGCCGTTGTTGATGGCGCTGTAGTTGGGGCGCAGGCCCTCTGCATCCAGCGTGAGGTGCCGGGACGGCTTGAACAGCCGTCTGATTTCCCCGCTGGGCTCGGCGGCCGACATGGGTGAGGGGCCGGCGGTGAGGTCCTCGGGTTCGAGGTTGTGCTTGTCGTTCTCGTTCGACAGGCAGAAGTTCCAGCCGGCCGAGGCGCAGCCAGGGGACAGCGAGCGGCTGGCGGACGACGGCGGTGCTTGGCGCGAAGCGCCTCTTGACCTGCCCTCCGGGCTGCTTGAACGTGAGGAAGAAGAGGACGACGTGGCGGATTGCATGGTGGCGTGGTGGGTCTCAGGGGGGGCTGCGTCGCGCCAGGCCTGTCCAGCGCCACAGAATGGCCTAGGGAACAGCGCCCCCTGCTTTGTTCCCGAACGCGGGGATGGCCCGCGCACAGGGGAGTGGGTGCGCGCCCCATGAAGCGCTCTGCCAGGGGGCTGGCGCGGGCGGCCTAGGCCACTGGGGAGGGCCGATGGTTCGAACCGGCTTCACAGAAGCGTCACCAAAGCCCATGCGCCGCGAAGCGGCCCCTCTGGGCCGTCTAGGGCTTGGCACCCATGCATCCGATGGACCCTCACCATGCACCGTACATCTGATCGCCCCCATCGGGGCGACGCTGACGCGTGTCCCGCTGCCGTACCGGAATGCGGTGGTGGTCACGCACGACACCGACCTGAGCGCGGCCGCCCGAGCACTTGTCAGAAGGGCCGTTCAATCGGGTGAGGCGCTGCGGGCCAAAACCGTGCGCGTGCCGGGCAGCCAAGCGCGGCTGGTCGTGCTGTATGTGACGCAGCGCAAGCCCTATTCGCCGCAGCGCCTGTTGGCGCGCCTGGGTTGGTGGCAGGCGAGCGTCCGGCGCAAGGAAGAAATGGCGAACAGGGTGGTGAGCGGTCTGTTCGGCCGGCAGTTCCCGGTGCCACCGCCCTTCGATGTCGGCGTGCTGGTCGACCGCCATCCCAGCGTGCGCCCGTCCGATCTGGCGGCCATCGTGGGCATGGGCGAGGTGCTCAAGCAATTGGCCGGGGCTCGGATCGATTGGCCGACCTTCGTGGCCATCGCCGGGGGCGCCGACGCGGCCAAGGCGCTGGTGTCCCAGTTGGCCACGCAGGTGCGCCTGGGTGATCCCGAGGGTTCCGCCCGATCGGCGATCCTCAAGACCCTGTCGTACCTCGCGCAGAGGGAGGGGCGCTGGCCGGAACCGGTGGTCGAGGCGCTGCGGGGCGATCCCGGGGTGTTGGCGCGGCTGCAGGCCCACGCCAGAACACTCCCCCCCGCGCTGGCCGTGAGCGCCAATGCCCAGCTCCTGGTCCATCACTTGAAAGGCCTGAGCCCGCCCTTGCATGAGCGCTACGGTCCGGCGCGCCTCGGTGCGCTGAAGGCGATCCAGAACCTCTGCGATGCGCAGGCACTGCCGCCGTCTGAGAGGCGTGCGGCTGTCCGCCAAGCGCTGGTGGGCGGGAGCCTGGCGGCCTTGGGGCCGGAACATGGGGCGCTGGCGAACGCCCTGCGGTTCGCGGCGGCGGTCGACCCCAGCACCGGTGCCTGCGCGCTCGACCCGGTGTTTCAGCCGCTCCTGTAGGGGCCGCCGCCCCCACCTGGCCGCTGGGCCTGTGTCCGTCCGTGGCCCCTTCCGCCGAAGGGTCCGTTTGCCTCTGCGCTTTGAGTCGCGCCATGCCCATCCTCGTGCCGTTCTTCCCTTGCTTTGTCAGGCCCCACCGGTCCGAAGGCCACCAAGGCCTGCCCGTGATCAGCCAGGTGCTGGCCCAGAAGCCGACGGCTGCCACGACCCAGCCGCGGGTGTTGGTGTGCAGAAAAAGGAAGAACGGCGTCGACCTTTCGGTCAAATCCTCCTCGCGCACTGGTTGGATCGGGCGCCTGCTCCATGGGCGGGAGCAGGCGCGCCTGCAGAGGCGGCTGGGCTGGGAGATCGCCTGGTGCGAGAAGCACCTCGGGCATTGGCCGGAGGTGGGCGCGGCGCTGGAACTGCTGCAATCGGAGCGCGCCGCGAGCCCGGATCGGTGCCTCAACACGGTGCAACTGCGGGCCGCTTTGCAGGTGCTCAAGGCTGCCCAGGGGCGGTTCCTCGACATCAGCGGCAGCGTCAAGGCGATGCGGGCCCACAGGGACGCCATGAAGGCCATGGCGCCTTCGGAACTGCGCGCCAGCGTCCGGCAACAGGATGGCCATTCGGCAGCGCGCACCGCCGATCGCGACGAAGCGTGCGCATGCAACTGCGCCTGGGCGCAGGCGGTACCGGACGGTGCGTCTGGCGGCGCAGGACGGGCGCGCACCGCCGCCCTGCGCCGCTTCATCGATCAACGCAGCCAGGCGCGGGGGCAGACGCCGCTGCAGTTCTTGCGGCATGTCCTCCTGCTGGGCACGGCCTCCTTCAACCTGCGGCCCCGGGTGTTCGAGGCCTTGCTGACGTACTTCGTCGAACGGGGGGTGCAGGGCGACATGGCGCTCGCTGTCGACCCCCAGCGGGGGGACAGCCTGGACCAGCTGCTGGAGTGGCTCGCGCCGGTGGTGCCCCAGGGCCAGCCTCTGGCGCCGGCCATGACCCAGGACGCCGAAGGCGGACTGGCGCCCATGAGCGCCCGCGCCTTCGCCTCGGCGCTGAGCGCCACCCTGCATGGGCCGCTGGCCGAGTTGTCCGGCGAGCCGGTCGACGATGGACTGCCGGAGGAGGCGCAATGGCGCCGGTGCATCGAAGGCGTTTTGTGCTGCCAGGTCGATGGCGTGTATCTCGACACACCTCAGTTCCGCGGTGCCCTGGCCCGGCTGGTGCGAGTCAAGAACGAACGGGTCGCTGTCCAGGCGAGGGAACAGCCCTTGATGCGCCTGGCCCGCCGGCTGGAAGCGGCGTACCTTGGCCACCGCGAGCGCGTGCTTGCTCTGGACGGGCTCGACATCTGGCGGGAGTGGGGGGATGGCGATCAGCGGCGGGCGTACGCGGCCATCGCGGCGCGGCTGGACAAGGCCTTCACACCGAAGGACGCCCCCGAGGGCCCCCTTGATGTGGAAGCCGATGAAGTCGAGGCGTTTGTCGCCGCCTACACCACCGACAACGACCCCTCGCCGGCCCCGCACCAGATCCTGCACCTGTGGTTGACCGAGACCCTGGTGCCCCGGTACCTGAGCCCTCCGGTGTTCCAGGCCCTGGCGCGGTATTGCATGCGCGCGCAACTGCAGGAGGCGGCGCAAGCGCCGCTCTGAGCCTTTTCTCCGGGGCGCGCACGAGGCCAGGGTTGAGATGGCCTAGTTCCATCTCATGAACGCTTTGGTGTGTGGCTGTTACCCACAGGCCGCATCGGTTTTGCCCGATGCCGCTTCTGTACCACCGCCACTGCCCGAGGAGTTCGCATGCGCCGCGTCAGCCCCAAAGCACCGCCGATCCCGAAGCCCGTTTCGCCGGCCAGGCCAGTCCCGGCGTTCTCGCCGATCCGGCGGGGTGAACGCTTCGATGTCGAAGGGTTTGCAAAGACCTTGTATGAGAAGTCACCCAGGCCGACCGGGAAAGAGTGGCGTGTGCATGCGGACGAAGGCGATCCCGATCGGGTGATGCCCACCCGCAAACCGGTGGGTCGGTGGCATGGGCGCGTCGAGCCCTGCAGCTTTCGCGAGCTGATGGCGCCGACGATCGCGGAACTGCGGTCGGCGCCGGCCGACGGTCTCCCGGACGACCTGACCCAGGCATGCGACCATTTTTCGAAGAAGCGGGTGGTGGACAGCACGGCGTCGCGCCGACACCTCGAGAGCCTGGCCCGCGCGCAGCGGATGCTGGCGGCGAAAGCGGTTCTGGATGAGGCCATCGCCGCACGAAACGGTGCCGAAGACGACCTGGCGCTCGCGGAGGCGGATGTCGAATTCCATCGCGCGGGCGCGCAGCGGGCATTCGACGAACACTTGCGCGGGATACGGCGGCGCCGAGCGGCGGGCCTCGGCGAAGCGAATGCCCCACAGGAGAAGGACGCGATCGAGTTCAACCGGCGCGCGCTCGTGCCAGTCCCCGTGGCCTCCCCGTTCAAGCCAGGTCGCGCCGCGCCTGGCCAGGCTTCGCCGGGCAAGACCCCGGACCACACTCCGGGCAAGACCTCGGGTGGGAAGGCATGGCCCCTGGTCCAGCTGAGAGCCGTTCTTGACGGATGGACACCCCGTCCGTCGAAGGCAGCAAAGACCGAAGCCCCGGGGGCGCCTGGGCCCATGGCCCTCCGCGCGCCCAAGAAGAAAGCCATGCCAGCGGCGGCGGTGGCGCTGGACAGGGAAGCCCTGTCGCTGACGCTCCAGGCCTTGGCCCAGGAGGCCGGGGTGTCACCGGACGATTTCGTCGAGCGCCTGCTGCTGGAGAGGCCGGTGTTCATCGCGCATCTGCACCCCCTGGTGTTCGACGAGCTGTTGCGCCTGCACGCCCAGACGCTGCGGGAGGAAATGGACGACATGCACCGGGAAAACCTGGAGGTGGTGCAAGCGCTGGCGGACCGGCTCCAGCATCGGCTGGCGGCCTATCGCGAAGCGAAACGGGCCTACGAGCGCCTGCGGCGCCCGGGCTGATGCCCTCAAAGAGAAACGGCCCTTGGGGGCCGTTTCCATGGGGAGGCGGCACCGCGCTCAGTGCGTGGGCGCCGCGCTGTTGCGGTCGATGATCTGCGCCAGGTCGTTCAGCCAGGGCTCGGCCAGGCAGCGGATCTCGGCGTCGGTGCGCAGGATGCGTTGCATGATGCGCGCCTTCTCCTTGCGCTCCTCGGGCGCGAGCTCGGTGTCGCGCGACTTGGCGCGCAGCTGGGCGATGAGCACCGCGCAGGCGCCTTCGAGCCGGACCACGCGGTCCCAGTCCTCGGCCTGGGCGGCGGCCAGCATCTGGTCGCTGGTGCGCTCGATGGCCATGTAGTAGTCGATCAAACCGTGCTGGCCCATGTCAGGCTCCCTGCAGCGCCTGGGCGCGGATGTCTTGCCAGGCCTGGGCCACGGGCTCGATGAGGCCCGCCACTTCGGCCAGGGCCTTGGCGTCGTTGCGCAGATTCGCCTCGGTGAGGCGGCGCACGCTGTAGGCGTACAGCGCACCCAGGTTGCGCGCCATCTCGCCACCGGCCGGGTCCAGGCCGGCCTTCAGGCCTTCCTCGACGATGCGCACCGCCTTGCCGATCTGCTCGCCCTTGGCGACCAGGTCGCCGCGCTCCATGGCGCCGCGCGCGGCCGCCACGGCCTGCAGCAGGCCGTCGAACAGCATGCCCACCAGCCGGTGCGAGTCGGCCGCCTGGACGCCGGTTTCCACGGCGACGCGTTTGTAGACGGAGGCGGAACGGGTGTTGACGGAGGTGAACATGGTGGGGGCTCCTGGCTGGCTATGTTCTTTGTATCGGCCGTCGCGCGCCGGACTGTAGGTATTTGGTGGGCGATCAGAGGTGGGTTTCATGGCCGTTTCCCGGGATACCTGAGAGGGGTGTTGTCCGCTTCAAACGACAACGGCGGCGGCCTTTGCGGGCCGCCGCCGTGGCGGGCGTGGGGCGGCCCGGGGGCCTGGCCGCTCAGCGCAGCAGCGAGAGCACGCTCTGGCCGTTCTGGTTGGCCTGGGCGACCATGGCGGTGCCGGCCTGCTGAAGGATCTGGGCGCGCGAGAGGTTGGAGGTTTCCTTGGCGAAGTCGGCGTCGACGATGCGACCGCGCGCGGCGGAGATGTTCTCGCCGGTGATGTTGATGTTGGCCACGGCGTTCTCGAAGCGGCTCTGCAGGGCGCCGAGGTCGGCGCGCGAGCTGTTGATGGCGTCGATGGCCGAGTCGATCACCTTGATGGCCAGTTGGGACTCACCGAAGCTCGTGATGCTCACGTCGTCCATGGCGGCGTTGGCCACGGCGGCGGTGTCGGTCACGGTGCCGGTGGTGGCGGCGCCGAAGCCGGTGAAATCGCCGGCCGCGGTCAGGGCGCGCTCGGCCCAGACGCGGTAGCCCGTGACGGCGCCGTTGGCGTCGAGCGTGGTGAAGGCGAACACGCCGGTGTCGGAGGACTTGGCGTTGATCGCGTCCACGATCTGCTGCGAGCGCTGGGCGCCGGTGGTGGCCTCGCCGATGGGGCCGAGGTCGACGGCGGTGCCCGAGGCGTCGTCCACCTTCAGGGTGCCAGCGGCCATGGAGGCCAGCACGGCGGGCGCCACGGGGTCGGCCGCGTTGTTGATCTGCGCGGTCATGTGCACCGGCGTTTCACCCAGGGTGTCGGACTTGGCGGAGACGATGGACTCGATGGCGATGCCCTCGCCGGCGTTGGCGCCGACCTGGAAGGTGGCGTTGGCGAAGGAGCCGTCGAGCAGCTTGGTGCCGTTGAAGCTGGTGGTCTTGGCCACGCGGTCGATCTCCTGGCGCAGCTGGGTCACCTCGGACTGCAGGGCCTTGCGGTCGTCGCTGTTGTTGGAGGCGTTGGCCGACTGCACGGCCAGCTCGCGCATGCGCTGCAGCATGTCGCCGACCTTGCCCAGGGCGCCTTCGGCGGTCTGGGCCAGGGAGATGCCGTCGTTGGCGTTGCGGGCGGCGACGTTGAGGCCACGCACCTGGGAGTTCATGCGCTCGGAGATGGCCAGGCCGGCGGCGTCGTCCTTGGCGGAGTTGACGCGCAGGCCCGAGGACAGGCGCTGCATGGAGGTGGCCAGGGAGTTGGCCGAGCTGCTCAGGTTGCGCTGAGCGGTCATCGACATGACGTTGGTGTTGATGGTGGTCATGGGGGGCTCCTGTTGGGCGGTTCAGGCGGGGTTCAGCGCAGCAGCGAGAGCACGCTCTGGCCGTTCTGGTTGGCCTGGGCGACCATGGCGGTGCCGGCCTGTTGCAGGATCTGGGCGCGCGAGAGGTTGGAAGTTTCCTTGGCGAAGTCGGCGTCGACGATGCGACCGCGCGCGGCGGAGATGTTCTCGCCGGTGATGTTGATGTTGGCCACGGCGTTCTCGAAGCGGCTCTGCAGGGCGCCGAGGTCGGCGCGCGAGCTGTTGATGGCGTCGATGGCCTTGTCGATCACCTTCAGGGCGATCTGGGAATCGCCGAAGCTCTCGATGCTCACGTCGCTCAGGTTGCGCAGCGTGGCGGGGGGCGCGGTGTCGCCAGGCGCACCGGTGGCGGCGGCCGTGAAGGCGGCGCCGAAGGTGGTGGCGGCGGTCAGGTCGCGGTCCGAGAAGATCTCGTAGCCGCCAGCGGCCAGCTCGCGGGCGAACACGCCGGTGTCGGAGGACTTGGCGTTGATCGCGGCCACGACCTGCGTGGTGCGCTCGGCGGCGGTGGTCGAGGCGGCGATGCCACCCAGGTCGACGTCGTTGCCGGCGGCGTCCTTGATGGTCCAGCCCGTGGTACCGGCCGGGATGGCGGCGTTGGCGGCGGTGCTCGGCGCGGCCACGGTGGCGACGAAGAACTCGGTGTTGTCCAGTTCGCCCAGCGAGTCGGACTTGGCCGAGACGATGGAGTCGATGGAAATGGCCTCGCCGGCGTTGGCGCCGACCTGGAAGGTGGCGTTGGCGAAGGAGCCGTCGAGCAGCTTGGTGCCGTTGAAGGCGGTGGTCTTGGCCACGCGGTCGATCTCCTGGCGCAGCTGGGTCACTTCGGACTGCAGGGCCTTGCGGTCGTCGCTGTTGTTGGAGGCGTTGGCCGACTGCACGGCCAGCTCGCGCATGCGCTGCAGCATGTCGCCGACCT
This sequence comes from Hydrogenophaga sp. YM1, assembly GCF_016903055.1. Classification (NCBI taxonomy): domain Bacteria; kingdom Pseudomonadati; phylum Pseudomonadota; class Betaproteobacteria; order Burkholderiales; family Comamonadaceae; genus Hydrogenophaga; species Hydrogenophaga sp. YM1. Next base: position 870,734 of record NZ_CP070223.1, read on the forward strand.
TGCCCAGGGCGCCTTCGGCGGTCTGGGCAAGGGAGATGCCGTCGTTGGCGTTGCGGGCGGCGACGTTGAGGCCACGCACCTGGGAGTTCATGCGCTCGGAGATGGCCAGGCCAGCGGCGTCGTCCTTGGCGGAGTTGACGCGCAGGCCCGAGGACAGGCGCTGCATGGAGGTGGCCAGGGAGTTGGCCGAGCTGCTCAGGTTGCGCTGAGCGGTCATCGACATGACGTTGGTGTTGATGGTGGTCATCGCTGTTTCCTTTGAAAGGTGGAACCGTCTGAACGATCCGGCGCGTGTCCATGTCGAGGGCCCAGTGCCGGTCACGAACCTTTTCGGGATCCGTTGGCGTCTATTTCGGTGCGCCTCACGGCTTCTTTAGGGGCTTCCATCGGTCGGGTGCCCGGTGGTCAAGCCGGAAATGGGCGGTGTTTGTTCCCCAAAAGAAAAAGCGGCGGTGGCCCGGAGGCCACCGCCGCAAAACGACGGATGTGTCGTTCGAGAAACCGGTCGCTCAGCGCAGCAGCGAGAGCACGCTCTGGCCGTTCTGGTTGGCCTGGGCGACCATGGCGGTGCCGGCCTGTTGCAGGATCTGGGCGCGCGAGAGGTTGGAGGTTTCCTTGGCGAAGTCGGCGTCGACGATGCGACCGCGCGCGGCGGAGATGTTCTCGCCGGTGATGTTGATGTTGGCCACGGCGTTCTCGAAGCGGCTCTGCAGGGCGCCGAGGTCGGCGCGCGAGCTGTTGATGGCGTCGATGGCCGAGTCGATCACCTTGAGCGCGCGCTGCGATTCGCCGAACGAGGTGATGGAGATGTCGTCGAGCTGCGAGGCCACGGCGGCGCCCGCGGCGGCCGGCGAGGCGCCGGTGGTGGCGGCGGTGAAGCCGGTGAAGTCGGCGGTGGCGATGGCGTCGTCCGAGAAGGTGGTCCAGCCGGTGATGGCGCCCGCGGCGTCGGTCACCACGCGGGCGAACACGCCGGTGTCGGACGACTTGGCGTTGATCGCGTCCACCACCTGCGTGGTGCGCTCCGACGCGTCCGCGGCGGCGGCGATGGGGCCCAGGTCGACGCCCTTGACGGTGAGCGTGCCGGCGTCGAGCGCGGCGTTGGCGCCGGCCGTGGTGGTCAGGGTGCCGGCGGCGGTGATCAGTTCGGTGTCGCCCAGGGTGTTGGACTTGGCGGAGACGATGGACTCGATGGCGATGCCCTCGCCGGCGTTGGCGCCGACCTGGAAGGTGGCGTTGGCGAAGGAGCCGTCGAGCAGCTTGGTGCCGTTGAAGGCGGTGGTCTTGGCCACGCGGTCGATCTCCTGGCGCAGCTGGGTCACTTCGGACTGCAGGGCCTTGCGGTCGTCGCTGTTGTTGGAGGCGTTGGCCGACTGCACGGCCAGCTCGCGCATGCGCTGCAGCATGTCGCCGACCTTGCCCAGGGCGCCTTCGGCGGTCTGGGCCAGGGAGATGCCGTCGTTGGCGTTGCGGGCGGCGACGTTGAGGCCGCGCACCTGGGAGTTCATGCGCTCGGAGATGGCCAGGCCGGCGGCGTCGTCCTTGGCGGAGTTGACGCGCAGGCCCGAGGACAGGCGCTGCATGGAGGTGGCCAGGGAGTTGGCCGAGCTGCTCAGGTTGCGCTGAGCGGTCATCGACATGACGTTGGTGTTGATGGTGGTCATGGTGGTGTCCTTGGAATGTGGGAGCGATCAGCGCAGCAGCGAGAGCACGCTCTGCGGCGCCTGGTTGGCCTGGGCGACCATGGCGGTGCCGGCCTGTTGCAGGATCTGGGCGCGCGAGAGGTTGGAGGTTTCCTTGGCGAAGTCGGCGTCGACGATGCGACCGCGCGCGGCGGAGATGTTCTCGCTCGTGATGTTGATGTTGGCCACGGCGTTCTCGAAGCGGCTCTGCAGGGCGCCGAGGTCGGCGCGCGAGCTGTTGATCGAGTCGATCGAGGTGTCGATCACCTTCATCGCCAGCTGGGCGGCGCCGAAGCTGTTGATGTCGATGTCCTCGAGCGCGAAGTCGGCGTCGGCGTAGGTGGCGCCACCGACGTCGCCGGTGGGGTCGGCCGCGAAGGAGCCGCCGAACTCGCTGCCGTCGAGCGTGCGCGAGGACGAGAACACCGAGTAGCCGGTCACGGCGCCCGTGGCGTCGTATTCGATCTTGGCGAAGATGTCCGTGTCCGACGACTTGGCGTTGATCGCGTCGACGATCTGCGAGGTGCGCTGCTCATTGGTGGTGGCGGCGCCGATGGGGCCGAGGTCGACGGCGGTGCCCGAGGCGTCCGTGATGGTCAGGTCGCCGGCGGCCAGGGCCACGCCGTCGGTGGCGTTGTCGGTTTCCACGTCCACCGCGATCACGTCGGACGAGCTCACCGTGGTCGTGCCCAGGGTGTTGGACTTGGCCGAGACGATGGACTCGATGGCGATGCCCTCACCAGCGTTGGCGCCGACCTGGAAGGTGGCGTTGGCGAAGGAGCCGTCGAGCAGCTTGGTGCCGTTGAAGGCGGTGGTCTTGGCCACGCGGTCGATTTCCTGGCGCAGCTGGGTCACCTCGGACTGCAGGGCCTTGCGGTCGTCGCTGTTGTTGGAGGCGTTGGCCGACTGCACGGCCAGCTCGCGCATGCGCTGCAGCATGTCGCCGACCTTGCCCAGGGCGCCTTCGGCGGTCTGGGCCAGGGAGATGCCGTCGTTGGCGTTGCGGGCGGCGACGTTGAGGCCACGCACCTGGGAGTTCATGCGCTCGGAGATGGCCAGGCCGGCGGCGTCGTCCTTGGCGGAGTTGACGCGCAGGCCCGAGGACAGGCGCTTCATGGAGGTGGCCAGGGAGTTGGCCGAGCTGCTCAGGTTGCGCTGAGCGGTCATCGACATGACGTTGGTGTTGATGGTGGTCACGGCGGACTCCTGTGAAATGGTTGTGGAAGGCAACCGGCGCCTGAGCCGGATCACGAACCGCGATCCGTGGTCCGTTGCAGGGTGTTTCGGCCAGGCGCTCGATTACTTGAGCCACGCGCCGCCTAAAGCAAAACGGGCGGTGGATACCCACCGCCCGTCATGCCTTGTCAGCCGCGCTTCGGCTCAGCCGCTGTTCTTGTTCCACATCGAGATCTGCTGAGTGATGTAGGCGTTGAGCGAATTCAGCCGCGCCACATTGGCGTCCATGGCGTTGTAGTAGGCGAGGTAGCGGGTCTCGGCGCGCGCGGCGCGGTCCACCACCTTGTCCATTTCCTGGTTGGTGCGCTTGATGCTCGCGTTGAGCGAATCGGTGCGGTTGCTGATGGTGCCGCCCGAGGCCACCAGGCCATCGGCGAAGGCATCGAGCTTGAGGCCGAAGCCGCGTTGCGTGGGGTCGTCGCTGGTGGCGCCGAAGAGCTTGCCCAGTTCGGCCGGCTTGTTCAGCGCGGCGTCGAGTTTGGTGCTGTTGATGCTCATCTTGCCGTCGGACTTGATCTCGATGCCGATGTCCAGCAACTGCGTGAACTCGCCACCCGGCGTGCTGGAGCGCATCATGCCGCGGATGGCGTTGCGCAGGCCCGTGGCGGTGCTGTCGCCTTGCAGCGAGCCGGCGACCTTGGTTTCCGGGTCGTACTTGGTGGTCGTGGCCAGCAGGTCCATGACGGCGTTGTACGCGTCCACGAAGCCCTGCACGGTCTTCTTCATCGCGTCCTTGTCGTTGCTCACGGTCACGTTCACCGGCGTGGTGGTGAGCTGCTTGAGCTCGAAGCTGAGGCCGTCGATGGTGCCGTCGACGGTGTTGCTGGCCGATTCGATGGCCACGCCGTTGATGGTGGCCTGCGCGTTCAGCCCGGCCTGCGTGAGGGTGCTGGGCGAGCCCGCGCCCAGGTAGGCCAGGCGGCCCAGGTCCTTGCCGTCGGCCGCGTCGGCGTCGGCAGCCTCCACCTGGAAGCCCATCTCGGCGCCGGTGGACTTGGAGCGCAGCAGCAGGCGTTCGCCATTGGCGTCCTTGAGCACGGTGGCGGTGATGCCGGCGTCGGATTCGTTGATCTGCTGGGCGATGTCTTTGAGCGTGTCCTTGCCTTCCTCGACCGTGATCGAGACCGGCTCTGCCTCGCCGTTGGCCACGAAGCTGCCGCTGCCCCAGTTGCCCAGGGTGATGGTGAGCGTGCCCGCGCCCATGCCGCTGCCGGCTGGCACCACGGCGCTGGACGTGTTCTGTGCCGTCGCCAGGCGCTGCACTTCCAGGGAGAAGCCGGTGGGTGGCGTGCCCGCCTTTACCGTCACGCCCACCACATCGGGCAGCGAGGAGCTGGCCTTGACGGCCTTGAACGCGTTCGCTTCGGCCAGCTTCGCGCCCGCGTCGCCCAGCGTGGTGACGAGCGAGTTGATGGTGCCGTAGATCGACAGCTTGCTCTGCGCCTTGCTGACCTGCGTCTGCAGCCCGGTGAGCGGCGCGCGTTCCAGCGCCACGAGCTGCGCGACCATTTCCTTGATGGGCAGGCCGGAGGCCATGCCGGGAGAAGTGATGGTCGCCATGGGGTTCCTTCGGGGTCAGTGGTTGGTCAGCGGCCCAGCAGCGACAGCACGTTCTGCGGGATCTGGTTGGCCTGCGCCACCATGGCGGTGCCGGCCTGTTGCAGGATCTGGGCGCGCGAGAGGTTGGAGGTCTCTTTGGCGAAGTCGGCGTCGACGATGCGACCGCGCGCGGCGGAGAGGTTTTCGCCGGTGATGTTGATGTTGGCCACGGCGCTTTCGAAGCGGCTCTGCAGGGCGCCGAGGTCGGCGCGCGAGCTGTTGATGGCGTCGATGGCGTTGTCGATCACCTTCATCGCGAGCTGGCTGTCGCCGAAGTTCTCGATGTTGATGTCCTCGAGCGTGAGGGGCGTGGCGGTGGGCGTGGTGGCGCCCACGGTGCCGACGTCGGCGGCCGCGCCGGCCAGGCTTTCCAGGGCGCCGCCGGCGGTGGCGGTCAGCGCGCGATCGGAGAAGATCTCATAGCCGGTCACGGCGCCGGTGGCGTCGAGCACCGGGCGCGCGAACACGCCCGTGTCGGAGGACTTGGCGTTGATCGCGTCGATCACCTGGCCGGTGCGCTGCGCACCGGTGGTGGCCTCGCCGATGGGGCCCAGGGCCACGGCATTGCCGTCGGCGTCCAGGATCTCCAGCGTGCCGGCGGGCACGGCGGCCAGCACGGCGGGCGCCACGGGGTCGGTGAGGTTGTTGACCGCGGCCGTGATGTTCGAATCGGTCGCGCCGATGTCCTTGACCCGCGCGCTCACGATGGACTCGATGGAGATGCCCTCGCCGGCGTTGGCGCCGACCTGGAAGGTGACGTTGGCGAAGGTGCCGTCGAGCAGCTTGGTGCCGTTGAAGGCGGTGGTCTTGGCCACGCGCTCGACTTCCTGGCGCAGCTGGGTCACCTCGGCCTGCAGGGCCTTGCGGTCATCGGCGTTGTTGGACGCGTTGGCCGATTGCACGGCCAGTTCGCGCATGCGCTGCAGCATGTCGCCCACCTTGCCCAGGGCGCCTTCGGCCACCTGCGCGAGGGAGATGCCGTCGTTGGCGTTGCGGGCGGCGACGTTGAGGCCGCGCACCTGCGTGTTCATGCGCTCGGAGATGGCCAGCCCGGCGGCGTCGTCCTTGGCGGAGTTGACGCGCAGGCCCGAGGACAGGCGTTGCATGGAGGTCGCGAGCGACCCCGCCGACGTCGCCAGGTTGCGCTGGGCGGTCATCGACATCATGTTGGTGTTGATGGTGGTCATAACTCACTCCTGTGATGGACTGTGAAAGTTGGCCCGGCAGATTCCGGGTCTCACCGCCACTGATCGCCGCCCTGGCTGGCCCGGCGACGAACTCCATCGGGAAGCTCGCTCCGTCAATTTCGGTGATGACCGGGAATTCTTTAGATTTGCCCGATGGCGAACGGTCGGATAAGCGCCGCCGAACATCGCCAATTCCGGGCTTTTAGAACCAAGGTTGTAGGCATTGCGCCGACACCGGGTGCCGGAAATCCCGACAGCACGCACAGACGTTTCCCGATTCAAGTTTGTTCACCGATCGACACAATTCCTCACATCGGGTCCAGCCAAGCACAGGCGAAGACCTCCCACCGACGACCGATACGTGAAGGAGCGAGTGATGGACAGCGAACAACTTCTGGCCGAGATCCGCGAAGCCAACCTGACCTACCTGATGCTGGCGCAGAACCTGATCCGCAAGGACCGCGCCGAGGCCCTGTTCCGCCTGGGCATGACGGAAGAGGCCGCCGACCTGCTGGCCATGCTCTCCACCGCCCAGCTGCTCAAGATCGCCTCCAGCAACATGCTGCTGTGCCGCTTCCGCGTCGACGACGACCTGGTGTGGAACCTGCTGACCAGCCACAACGTGAAGAAGGTGGACAACAGCACCACCACGCAGCTGCACGCCAGCATCCTCATGGCCGGCAAGTACGCCGAGTCCATGGCCACCACCGCTCACTGACCCCTCTCTCGCATCTGGAGTTCGACATGGCCACAGGCAAAAGCATCCTCAACGAGTCGCGCGACATCGAGCGCGCGGTGGCCCTGATTCAGCTGGGCGCGCGCCTGCAGGTGCTGGAGTACGAGACCAGCCTGTCCTACGAGCGCCTGCTGCGCCTGTACAAGGAAGTCGCGGGCAAGAGCCCGTCCAAGGGCCAGCTGCCGTTCTCCACGGACTGGTTCCTGACCTGGCAGCCGAACATCCATGCATCGCTGTTCCTCAATATCCATGAGTACCTCTCCAAGGCCAGCGCCCTGGAGGACATCGACACCGTCATCAAGGCCTTCCGCCTCTACAGCGAACAGATGACCGCCAGCGCGATCGAGCCACTGCTGTCCATCACGCGCGCCTGGCGCCTCATCAAGTTCGTCGACAGCGGCATGCTCACGCTGACCAAGTGCTCCTGCTGCGGCGGCCGCTTCGTCACCGAGCCGTACGAGAACGCCCGCCATTTCGTCTGTGGTCTGTGCCAGCCCCCGGCCCGCGCCGGCAAAGGCAGCGCGGCGGGTTCGCTCCGCTTGCACTGACAGCGCCGGTTCAGGCGGTCAAAGCCGGAAAAGGGCCCCCCCAAGGGCCCTTTTCGCGTTTCTGACGGGCCTTCATCGCCCCTAGAGTCGGTCGATAAGTCCTGTATCCATTCATTCGACCCAGAACATGTTCGTCATCATCGGCTTCGTGGTCTCGATGCTCTGCATCTTCGGCGTGTTCATCGCGCACGGGGGCAACATCGGCGTGGTGCTCAAGGCCCTGCCGTTCGAGATGACCACCATCCTGGGCGCGGCAATGGGCGCCTTCCTGATCAACAACCAGATGAAGGTGGTCAAGGCCGCCTTCAAAGGCATGGCCGGCTGCTTCAAGGGCAGCCGCTACACCAAGGAGCGCTACCTGCAGCTCATGGCCCTGCTGTACGACCTGCTGCAGAAAGCCCGCAAAGAGGGCCTGATGGCCATCGAGCAGGACGTGGACAACCCGCACGAGTCGGCGGTGTTCCAGAAGTACCCCACCATCACCGCCGACCACCACGTGGTCGAGTTCATCACCGACTACCTGCGCATGATGGTCTCGGGCAACCTCAACGCGCACGAGATCGAGTCGCTGATGGACAGCGAGATCGAAACCCACCACCAGGAAGCGCACGCGCCCGTGGCCGCCATCGCCCGACTGGCCGGTGGCCTGCCGGCCTTCGGCATCGTGGCCGCCGTGCTGGGCGTGGTCAACACCATGGGCTCGGTGGGCCAGCCGCCCGCCGTGTTGGGCGCCATGATCGGCTCGGCCCTGGTCGGCACCTTCCTCGGCATCCTGCTGGCCTATGGGGTGTTCGAGCCCCTGGGCGGCCTGATGGAGCAGAAGGTGGAGGAGAGCGGCAAGGAGCTGCTGTGCGTGAAGACCACGCTGCTGGCCAGCATGCAGGGCTATGCGCCCGCCACCGCCGTGGAGTTCGGCCGCAAGGTGCTGTTCAGCGACGTGCGACCCAGCTTCAGCGAACTCGAAGGCCATGTGAAAGGGAAGAAGGCGTGATGCCGCAGAACCCAGTGGCGCCGCGGAACTGGCTTTGCCAGGCCGCAGGGGCCGTCTCCCCTTTGGGGGGAACGCGCGACGCGCGGCAGGGGAGATCCTGATATGGCGGGTGACGGCAAGAAACTCCAGCCGATCGTCATCAAGCGGGTGAAGAAGGCGGGCCACGCGGCACACGGCGGCGCGTGGAAGATCGCCTACGCCGACTTCGTGACGGCCATGATGGCCTTCTTTCTGCTCATGTGGCTGCTGGGCTCCACCGCCAAGGGCGACCTGCAGGGCATCGCCAGCTACTTCACCAACCCGGTCAAGGTCTCGCTCATGGGGGGCGACGGCACCGGCAACAGCACCAGCATCATCCCCGGCGGCGGGCGCGACCTGTCGGCGGCCAACGGCCAGCGCGACTCGGGCGACACCGAGCGCACCGTCAAGGAACTTGGGGCCCAGATGGCGCGCGCCGAGCTGGCGCGCAAAGACCAGGAGCGCATCGACGCGCTGGAGCGCAAGATCAACGCGCTGATCGAGACCGACCAGAAGCTGGGCGAATACCGGTCGCAGATCCGCATGGTCAAGACCCCCGATGGCCTGCACATCCTGATCGTGGACGACCAGAACCGGCCCATGTTCGACACCGGCAGCGCGCTGGTGAAGCCCTACATGCGCGACATCCTGCGCGCCATCGGCGGCTCCCTGGGGAACGTGGAGAACCACATTTCGCTCGCCGGCCACACCGATGCCACGCCCTATGGCAGTGGCGACCGCGGCTACAGCAACTGGGAGCTCTCGGCCGACCGGGCCAACGCCTCGCGCCGCGAGCTGGTGGCCGGCGGCCTGCCCGACGACAAGCTGCGCCGCGTGGAGGGCCTGGCCGCCAGCGTGCCGCTGCTGCCCGACCGGCCCCTGGACCCGAGCAACCGGCGCATCAGCATCATGATCATGACGCGCGACTACGAGGGCCGCATGTTCCCGCCGGCCCTGCCCGCCGCGCCGGTGCTGGGCTTGCCGCCGGCCGCCTCGGTCCCGGCCCCGGCCGCGCCGGTGGCCACCACGGCCCTACAGATTTCCCCCGACCTGACGAAAACAAGCGAGACGAGCACGCGCTGAGCGGCCCGACCTTTCCCGACCCCACCTCTGCGGAGGCTGCCATGTCCACGCCGATGAAATTCCTGATCGTTGACGACTTCTCCACCATGCGCCGCATCGTGCGCAACCTGCTCAAGGAGATCGGCCACGCCGACGCCGACGAGGCCGAGGACGGCGCGATCGCGCTGGGCAAGCTCAAGGCCGGCGCCTTCAACTTCGTCGTCACCGACATCAACATGCCGAACATGAACGGCTTCGAGCTGCTGGCGGCGATCAAGGCCGACGAAAAGCTCAAGCACCTGCCGGTGCTGATGGTGACGGCCGAGGCGCGCAAGGAAGACATCGTGCTGGCGGCGCAGAACGGCGCGGCCGGCTACATCGTCAAGCCTTTCACCAAGGCCACGCTGGAAGAGAAGCTCGCGAACATCTTCAAGAAGCTCGGTCTGTGACCGGCGTCGGGAGAACCAGGTCATGAACCACACCCCCGACACGCCGGACAGCCAGGCCGCCAACCCGGACATGTTCCGCAAGCTGGGCGCGATCACGCGCCAGCTGCACGACGCGCTCAAGGAGCTGGGCTACGCCGACAAGCTCCAGGGCACGGTGGAACAATTGCCCGACGCGCAGAGCCGCCTGTCCTACATCGCCCGCCTGACCGGCGAAGCCGCCGAGAAGGTGCTGAGCCAGGTGGAAGAAGGCAAGAAGGAACAGGAGCAGCTGGCGCAGCGCGGCCGCGAACTGGCCGACACCATCCGGCGCGTGCCGGCGCTGGCCAAGGCCATGCCCGAGCTGCTGGAGTGGTCCACCGACGTGGTGGCGCTTGCCGAGAAGACCGACGCGCGCCTGACCGAAATCATGATGGCCCAGGACTTCCACGACCTCACCGGCCAGGTGATCGCGCGCGTGGTGGGCCTGGCGGGCACGATAGAAGAGCAACTGCTGGGGCTGCTGCTCGAATCGGTGCCGACCGGCCAGCCGGGACAGGACAAGGCCCACGAACTGGCTGGGCCGGTGGTCAACGCCGAAGGCCGCACCGACGTGGTGACCGATCAGAAGCAGGTGGACGACCTGCTCGCCAGCCTGGGGTTCTGAACACCCTTGTATTGGGCATGAGCCGGTCGGCGCCGCAGCGCCTGTTGCCGCCACGCAGGCAGGCGCAGAGGCCGGGCTCTTTCTGCTGAAGAAGTGATGGTGGTTTTTGGTTTGACTTCTGCAGAGGTTGGTCGCCTGGGCGGCCAGTAAGCTGCCCCGCGCGAAGCCGGCTCCCTTGCCGGCCGCAGGAGGGGTTTTCGTGTATTCCTTGCTTCCGGCCTTGGCCTCGGGGCTATTCCTGGGCTATGGCATCTACGTCCTGGCCGCCAAAGGGCTCAACCGCGTCAGCCTTTGCTTCTTCGCGCTGTGTCTGACGACTTTTTTCTGGCAGGCCACCTGGGCGGTGCTGTTTCAGGTGAGCGACCCGTTTTGGACGGAGGTGCTGGTTCGCCTGGGCTACCTGCTGATCATCTTTCTGCCGACCAGCCTCTACCACTTCCTGGTGGAGGTATCTGATCAACCGGAGGATCGGCGCTGGGTGATGCTGTCATACGGCGTGGCGCTGGTTCTAGGTGGGTTCAACCTAGGCACCGACCTGTTCGTCGACGGCTACTACGAGTACTTCTTCGGCCACTACCCGAAGGCGGGGCCTTTGCATGCGGTGCACGTGCTGCAGACGGCGGTGGTGGTCAGCCGTGGCCTGTTCGTGACCTGGCGGGCATCGCGTCGGGCGTCGACCGATCGGCGTTTCCGCTTGACCCTGTGTGTGGCCAGCCTGTGGATCTATTTCCTGGCGGCAGTGGACTACCTGTGCAACTATGGATTCAGTTTCTATCCGCCGGGGGTGTTCTTCATCACGATCAGCCTGGGGCTTATTGCCGTCACACACCGAAACTCCGTCAATTCTCTGGCGGTGGCCGCCTCGATTGCCCACGAAATGCGCACGCCATTGACCAGCATTCGCCTGCAGGCAGAAGTCCTGAAGCTGTGGGTGCCGGAACTGCATCGTGGCTACAGACTGGCGGTTGAGAAAGGGCTACTGAAGGGATCATCAGTGGTGCCGGATTTGCCCAAAATGTCGTCCTTCGTCGGGAGCATCGCTCACCAGGTGGAACGATCCAACGTGGTCATCGACGTGATTCTGGCGTCGGCGCGCCAGAAGATGATTGAGCCATCAACCTTCACGCGCTGCTCCATGGAGGCTTGTGTCAAGGAAGCCGCCGAACGCTATCCCTACAGGGCGGGTGAATGGGACAAGGTGGTGGTCGTGCCAGGCCAAGGGTTTGAGTTCATCGGCTCCGAACCGCTCATGGTTTGCGTGCTTTTCAATTTGCTCAAGAACGCCCTGCAGGCGATTGCAGTCGCTGGCAAGGGGGACGTCAAGATCTCCATGTCGACGGAGAACGGGCACCATGTTCTGGCCATTCGTGACAGTGGAACCGGCATCCGGGCGGCCGACATGTCGACCATCTTCGATCCATTCTTCACGACCAAGTCGTCCGATGGCACGGGGCTTGGCTTGCCGTTCTGTCGTCGGGTGATTGAGTCCTTTGGCGGTACTTTCGATGGCGAATCGGTGGAGGGGCAGTACACCTGCTTTCGGCTGCGGCTCCCTGTCGTCGATGTGTCCGCTCCGCCGCCGTGCGCCCACGGGATCGAATAGCCCCCTTTCCCCCCGCCTTATCGCCCTTTAGTTTTCCGTCCCGCTTTCCACAATCGGGCTCACTTCCCAGAGCCTGAACCGTGGACTCCTCGAGCCAAGACAAAAACCTGCCAGCGACGCCGCAGCGCCTGAAAAAGGCGCGCGATGACGGCCAGGTCGCGCGCTCCAAGGACCTGTCCAACCTCGCCGTGCTCGGCGGCGGCATGCTGGTGCTGTTCGGCCTGGCGCCCACCGGCTTCGCCCGGATGCGCGACACGCTGGCCGGCCAGCTGCGCTTCGACAACGCCAGCGTGCGCACGCCCGAGCTCATGCTCCAGCGCCTGTCGGACAACGCCGCCCAGGCCCTGATCGTCTACCTGCCCCTGGGCCTGCTGGTCATCGCCCTGGCGGTGGTGGCCCTCATCGCCGCCGGCAGCGTCGCCCTCAGCACCAAGCCGATCGAGCCCAAGCTCAGCAACATCAGTCCGCTCTCAGGCTTCAAGCGCCTGTTCTCGCGCCAGCAGGTCGTCGAGACCTTCAAGCTGGTTGGTATCACCACCGTGGTGCTGATCGTGGCCAGCCAGTTCATCGCCGGCCACGCCGAGGCCTTCGCGACGCTGCTCATGCGCCCGCTGGAAGCCGGCATCGGCCAGCTCGCGCAGTGGCTGGCCATGGGCGTGGGCCTGCTGCTGTTGGTCATCGGCGTGGTGGCCGCCATCGACGTGCCCACCCAGCGCTTCCTGCACAAGCACCGCCTGCGCATGTCGCACGACGAGATCAAACGCGAGCACAAAGAGGCCGAGGGCGACCCGCACGTCAAGAGCCAGCGCCGGGCGCGCCAGCGCCAGCTGGCCCAGCGCCAGAGCATCCGCGCGGTGCCCAAGGCCGACCTGGTGGTGATGAACCCGACCCACTACGCCGTGGCCCTGCGCTACGACGACGCCACCATGACCGCGCCGCGCGTGATCGCCAAGGGCACGGACCTGCTGGCGCTCAAGATCCGCGACGTGGCCAAGGCCAATGCCGTGCCGGTGCTGCAGTCGCCCATGCTGGCGCGCGCGCTGTACGCGCACGCCGAGATCGACCAGGAAATCCCTGGCGCGCTCTACACCGCCGTGGCCCAGGTGCTGGCCTGGGTCTACCAGTTCAAGGCGGCCATGAACGGCCAGGGCCGCATGCCGGCCGATCCGCAGCCGCAGGTGCCGCCCGAACTCGACCCGCATTTCAAGAAGAAGCCCCAGGAGGCTGATCAATGAACGCCTTGCAGCAATGGTTCAAGCGCCACGGCGCCCTGGCCGGTGGCCTGGCCGCGCCCATGCTGGTGATGACCATCCTTTCGATGATGGTGCTGCCGCTGCCGCCCTGGCTGCTCGACACCTTCTTCACGCTCAACATCGCGCTGGCGCTGGTGGTGATGATGGTGGCGGCCTACATGCGCCGGCCGCTGGACTTCTCGGTCTTCCCCACGGTGCTGCTGCTCACCACGCTGCTGCGCCTGTCGCTCAACGTGGCCTCCACGCGCGTGGTGCTGCTGCAGGGCCACACGGGTCCCGGCGCGGCCGGCGAGGTGATCGAGGCCTTCGGCCACTTCCTCATCGGCGGCAACTTCGCGGTCGGCCTGATCGTGTTCGTGATCCTGGTGGTGATCAACTTCATCGTCATCACCAAGGGCTCGGAGCGCATCGCCGAGGTGTCGGCGCGTTTCACCCTGGACGCCATGCCCGGCAAGCAGATGGCCATCGACGCCGACCTGGGCGCCGGCCTGATCGACGAGAAAGAGGCCAAGCGCCGCCGCGCCGAGGTGGGCGAGGAGGCCGAGTTCTTCGGCTCCATGGACGGCGCCTCCAAGTTCGTGCGCGGCGACGCCATCGCCGGCATCCTGATCCTGATCATCAACATCATCGGCGGCTTCGCGATCGGCATGGCGCAGCACGGCCTGTCGGTGGGCCAGGCGGCGGACAACTACATCCTGCTGGCGGTGGGCGACGCGCTGGTGGCGCAGATCCCGGGCTTGCTGATCTCGGTGGCCGCGGCCATGGTGGTCTCGCGCGTGGGCAAGGACGAGGACCTGGGCGGCCTGGTGGCGCAGCAGATGTTCCTGTCCTCGCGCGTGCTGGGAATCACGGCCTCGGTGCTGTTCCTGCTGGGCGCCATCCCGGGCATGCCGCATCTGTTCTTCCTGCTGTTCGCGGCCCTGCTGGGCGGCCTGGCCTACTGGCGCCGCCAGCAGGAGCGCGCGCCCAAGGCGGACCCGGCCGCCGCCGCCGCGGCCGGCCCCGCCAACGACGGCGAGGCCAGCTGGGACGATCTGCAGCCCGTGGACCTGCTGGGCCTGGAGCTGGGCTACCGCCTGATCGCGCTGGTGGACAAGAACCGCCAGGGCGACCTGCTCACGCGCATCAAGGGCGTGCGCAAGAAGTTCGCGCAGGACGTGGGCTTCCTGCCCCCGCCCGTGCACGTGCGCGACAACCTGGAGCTGCACCCCAGCGCCTACCGCATCACCCTGCGCGGCGTGGTGGTGGGCGAGGGCGAAGTCTTCCCCGGCATGTGGCTGGCCATCGACCCGGGGGGCATCAACACGCCCCTGATCGGCACGCCCACCACCGACCCGGCGTTCGGCCTGCCCGCGCACTGGATCGACGAGCGCCAGAAGGAAACGGCGCAAATGGCCGGTTTCACCGTGGTTGATTCCGAGACCGTGCTGGCGACCCATCTTTCACACTTGATGCAAGTCCAGGCGGCCAAGCTGCTGAGCCGGACGGAGACCCAGGAACTGGTCGAACACGTGACCCGCCTGGCCCCCAAGCTGATCGAAGAAGTCGTGCCCAAGATGGTCTCGGTTGCCACCTTCCAGAAAGTGCTCCAGCTGCTGCTGGAGGAAGGCGTGCACGTGCGGGACATCCGCAGCATCATCGAATCCATCGCCGAGCACGCGGTGCACGTGACCGACCCGCACGAACTGGCGCGCCGCGTGCGCATGGCGCTGTCGCCGGCCATCGTGCAGCAGATCTACGGCCCGGTGAAAGAGCTCGAGGTGATCGCCATCGAGCCCGGCCTGGAGCGGCTGTTGATGCAGGCCCTGTCCGGCCAGAACGCCGGCGCGCTGGACCCGGGCGTGGCCGAGATGCTGAGCCAGTCCGCCACCGACATCGCCAACAAGCAGGAAGAGAAGGGCGTGCCAGCCTGCCTGCTGGTGCCCGACGCCATCCGCAGCGCCATGGCCCGCCTGCTGCGCCGCGCCGCGCCGCGCCTGCAGGTGCTGGCGCACAGCGAAATCCCCGAGACCCACCTGATCCGCATCGGCCCGATCCTGGGCCAGCTCGCCGCCTGATCCTTCCGAATCCCGATAGCACTTCCCTGGGACCGCCCACATGAACATCCAACGCTTCATCGCCCCCACCTCGCGCGAGGCCATGTCCAAGGCGCGACGCCAGTTTGGCGACAGCGCCGTGATCCTCTCCACCCGCCAGACGGCGGATGGCTTCGAGGTGATGGCCGCGGCCGAGGAAAGCCTGGCGGGCATCGCGTCCGCGGCCCAGCCGGCCGCCAGCGCCGCGAAGGCGGCCGTGGCGCAGAGCTCGGTGGGCAGCGACACCGAGGCCATGGCGATGAGCACCCTGTCGTTCCAGGAGTACGTGCGCGAGCGCATGCTGCGCAAGCGCCGCGAGCAGATGGGCGAGGCCGCCGCGCCGGCCGCCGCCGCGCAGAGCGCGAGCGTGGCGCCCGCGGCCCCGGCCAAGCCCCTCATCGCCGAGCCGGCCGATCCCATCATGGTGCCGGTGCAGCGCTACAACGAGCCGGCCGAGATGGCCCAGCCGGCGCGCCGCGCGCAGCCGCCCATCCGCACGCGCGAGAACGCCTTCGAGGACACCGCGCCGCCCGCGCGCTTCGCCACGCAGGAAGACAACCGCATGGCGGTGGAGATCTCCGCTCTCAAGGACATGATCGAGGAGCGCTTCAACACCCTGGCCTGGCTGGGGTCGAGCAAGCAGAACCCGATCCAGTCGAGCCTGATGCACAAGCTCATCCGCGCCGGCTACTCGCCGCAGCTCGCGCGCGCCCTGCTGGAGCGCCTGCCCGCCGACGCCGGCGCTGGCGAGTCGCTGCGCTGGGTGATGGACGCGATCCAGCGCAACCTGCGCGTCAGCGCGGCGGGTGCCGGCCTCACGGAAGAGGGCGGCGTGGTCGCCCTGGTGGGCGCCACCGGCGTGGGCAAGACCACCACCGCCGCCAAGCTGGCCGCGCAGTGCGTCAAGCAGTTCGGCGCCGGCAGCGTGGGCCTCATCACGCTGGACAGCTACCGCGTCTCGGGCTACGAGCAGCTGCGCGCCTACGGCCGCATGCTGGGCGTGGTGGCCCACCTGGCGCACGACCGCGCGGCGCTCAAGGACCTGCTGGGCCTGCTCTCGGGCAAGCGCCTGGTCATCATCGACACCGCCGGCCTGGGCCAGCGCGACCAGCGCGTGCAGGACATGCTCGACGTGCTGGAAGTGCCCGCGCTCAAAAAGGTGCTGGTACTCAACGCTGGCGCGCAGGGTGACGCCATCGACGAAACCCTGGCCGCCTTCAAGGCCGACAAGCTGCACGGCGTGGTGCTGTCCAAGGTGGACGAGGCCGTGAAACTGGGCCCCGCGCTGGACGCGGCCATCCGCCACCAGGTGACGGTGCGCGGCGTGGCCAATGGCCAGCGCGTGCCGGAAGACTGGCAGGGCGCCGACCCCGCCACGCTGGTCAAGCTCAGCATGGGCACGGCCGGCAAATCCGCCTTCGACCCCGCGAGCACCGACATGGGCTTCTACTTCGCCCAGTCCGGTGGCCGTGGCATGCCGCTCGGGGGTCTGCATGTTTGATTTCGGCGTCGACCAGGCCGCCGGCCTGCGGCTGGAGGCCCAGGCCCGCCATGGCGGACCCGCGCTGATGCCCCTGGCCAGCCCGGCGATGCCCTCGCATGGCTTCGAGTGGCTCTGCCGCCTGGCCATGGACCTCACCGAGGCCGGCCAGCGCGTGGTGGTGATCGACGCCTGCGCCACCGAGCGCGGCGACAGCGGTGGCCTGAGCCACGCGCTGGCCGACGGCGGCGTGGTGAACCTCGGCGCCGACGCGCGCCCGGGCGATCCCACCGACTGGCTGGTGATGCCCGCCGCGCAAGGCCTGCAGAGCCTTCTGGCAACGGCCGCCGCTGCCGGCGCGGACACCGCGCTCACCCGCCTGTTCGCCCCCTTCGCGGCCGGCGCGCTGCTGCTGCTGTACGCGCCCGCCCAGATGCTGGCCAGCCTGCTGGCCGGCGTGAAAGCGCGCGTGATGGTGCCGGTGGTGCCGCAGCCGCAGGCCAGCATCGACGCCTACGGCGCGCTCAAGTGGCTGCACGGCGCGGGCCTGCACCCGGTGCTCGCGCCGCTGGAGGCGCAGTCGCAGGTGCTGGCCAACGTGGTCGACTGCGCCCGCCGCCACCTGGAGCTGAAGGCACCGGTGTGGACGCGCCCGGCCTGGGGCCAGCGCGTGCCCGACGCCGCCCTCGTCTGCGCCGACGCGCCGGCCTTCTCTCCCTACCGCTCTCCCGCCCGCGGCGCGCACGCCGGGGCCGCCATTCCCTTCTGGAGCTGACGATGTACACCGCCAAAGGCACGCTCAACCGCGAGGACCAGCTGCGCAAGTACAGCCCCCTGGTCCGTCGCCTGGCGCACCACATGATCGCCAAGCTGCCCCCAAGCGTGGAGCTCGACGACCTGATCCAGGTCGGCATGATCGGCCTGACCGAGGCGATTGCCCGCTACGAGCCCTCGCAGGGCGTGCAGTTCGAGACCTTCGCGAGCCAGCGCATCCGCGGCGCCATGATCGACGAGTTGCGCGACGGCGACTGGATGAGCCGCGGCTCGCGCAAGAGCCAGAAGGACATCGAGCAGGCCGTGCACCGCCTGCAGCAGAAGCTGCACCGCCCGCCGCGCGAGAGCGAGATCGCGGCCGAGATGGGCCTGACCCTGGCCGACTACCAGACCCTGCTGGCCAAGGTGCGCGGCACGCAGCTGGTGTACCTGGAGGACATCAGTGGCGGCGGTGGCGACGACGAGGACGGTTTCCTGGACCGCCACATGGGCGACCACGAGGCCGACCCCTCATCCGTGCTGCAGGACCAGCGCATGCGCATGGCCCTGGTGGGGGCGATCAAGACCCTGCCCGAGCGCGAGCAGCACATCATGAGCATGTACTACGAGCACGACATGAACCTGAAGGAAATCGCCGCCGTGCTCGGCGTGACCGAATCGCGCGTGTGCCAGCTGCACAGCCAGTCGATCGCGCGGCTGCGCTCGAAGCTGCGGGAGCATTGAAGGGCCGGGCTGGGCCGGGTGTGGGCGCCCCCGGTCAGACCAGCACCAGCGTTCGGATGGTGGGCCACTGCAATGGATCGAGCAGGTGCTGCGCGGCCTCGGGCGCGATCAGGCGTTCCGGCGGCGGATCCATGCCGTCCCGCAGATGCGCAAAGCGGGTCAGGAGCCCGCTGCCGTGCAGCCAGCGGATGCTGTCGACGGCGAGGCCCTTGAGCGAGAGCGTGGCGTCCGGCTGAACCAGCATGTCCAGCAGCAACTGGCCCGCCTGCATCAGGGCCTCGCGCCGAGGATCGTTCTGGGACAAGGCCCTCAGCCCTTGGCTCAGGGCGTCCTGAAGCGTGTTGATCGCGATCGTCGAGCGCGCTCGTTGTCGGAAGCCCGCTTCGTCCGGTGGGATGTCGGGCCTGTCGTTCAGCGCTTGTTTCATCTTGGCATTCAGCTGGCGCAAGTCCCGCACCGTCGGTGGGTGGGTGCGCCAATCGCGTTGCCGCAGCGTGAGGCGCATTTCGCGCACGGCGTTATCGGCCTGTCTGCCTTTCTGGGCTCGAATGTCGGAGGCCAGCTCGTCCAGGAACTCGCCCAGGTCGCCCCCGCGCGGGCGCGAATGGCCCATCGGCGCAATGGAGGTCAGCGCATAGAGTTGGAAGCGGCCGTCTTCGCGGCGGGTCGCGTAAACGGGTTGCTGGTCGCGGCTGCGTTTGGGCGTTGGCTCGAGCAGGCTCTGGGGCGTGGGCGTGGCCAGGAATTGGTCGAGCTGTTGGGCTTTGGGGCAGGACAGGAACGGGCTTTTCGAAATCATGGGCGCGAAGGGTGGACAGCTGGGGTTGGCGTCCGGTGCAGGTGGACTGCCGGGCGCTGAGTGGCGACCCGTTCGGTGAGCGTTGCGGTCGCGTGGTTTGGGTTTTCTGATCCCGATTCGTCCAATCGAACCGTTTGGGTGTGACGCAATTCACGCCCGGGTGCCGCCGAATCCCCCGGCCTGGGGGTGATGCCCCTGCCGCGGGCGGGCGAATGCTGGTGCAATCGCGCCCCAGACCGGTTGGTCCTGACTGGAACGCCCCTTGCCCTGGCTAAGCCCCTATTTCGAGCTGTCGCGCGGCAGCGCCCACAACCTGCGGCCCATGGAGGGCCTGCGCGGCTTCGCCGTGTTCCTGGTGTTCCTGGTGCACTACGCCACGCTGGTGGTGGACTGGCTGATCGACGGGGCCGCCGCGCTGCCGCTGGCCGAGGCCCTGCACACCGTCGGCAACGCCGGCGTGGACCTGTTCTTCGTGCTCAGCGGCTACCTCATCTACGGTTCGCTGATCTCGCGGCGCCAGCCCTTCATGCGCTTCATGGCGCGGCGCATCGAGCGGCTGTACCCGGCCTTCACCGTGGTGTTCGTGCTCTACGTGGCGCTGTCCTACCTGTTCCCGGCCGAAAGCAAGATTCCGCCCGAGTCCGGCGAGGCCCTGGTCTACCTGCTGCAGAACTTCCTGCTGCTGCCCGGTCTGTTCCCCATCGAGCCCATGATCACGGTGGCCTGGTCGCTGAGCTACGAGCTCTTCTATTACCTGGTCCTGCCGCTGGTGATCGCCGGCCTGGGCCTGCGCGAGCGCAGTGGGCGGTGGCGCTCGGCGCTGTTCGTGGGCGCCGGCGCGGCGCTGCTGGTGTACTGCGCCCTGGCCGGCGGCCCTGTGCGGCTGGCCCTGTTCATCGCCGGCATGCTGCTGTTCGAGGCCATGACCGCCCCGCGCGTGCCCACGCCGTCCAGCCTGGTGGGCGGGCTGGCCCTGGTGCTGGGCCTGCTGAGCACGCTGTTCCCCTGGGACGGAACCGTCGGCGCCGCGCTCGACGCCCTGTCGCTGTGCCTGGGTTTTTCCCTGCTGTGCCTGGCGTGCTTTCGCGTGCCGCAGGCCCCGCTGGCGCGCCTGTTTTCGTGGTCGCCCCTGCGCTGGCTCGGCAACATGAGCTACTCGTACTACCTGATCCACGGTCTCGCGCTGAAAGCCGCCTTCCTCGCGATGTCGGTGCTCATGCCGGGCGCGGCGTTCGGCTCGTGGTTCTTCTGGGCCCTGATGCCGGTGATGTTCGCGCTCACGCTGCTGCCATCGGCGGCGCTGTTCCTCGCGGTCGAGCGGCCGTTATCGCTGGCGCCCGGCGCGCCCAGGCCGCGCGACGCGGTGGCGCCGACGCGCTGAAGGCGGGGAGAAAAAAGGGAGGAGGGCTCAGGCGCCCGCGTAGCGGCGCGCGCCCGGCTTGCCCAGGCCTTGGTAGGTGGGCTTTTGCAGGTGGTCGGGCAGCAGGCTGCCCAGGGCGCGCTCGTTGAGCGCGGCGGCGCGCACCGTGGCGGCGCGCAGCTGGGCGAAGCGCTGGGCGGCCTGGTGCAGCTCGCGCGCGTGGCCGTCTTTCAGTTCGAGGGTGCGCGGCGCTTCCTGCAACGCGGCCTGCACCGCGCCGCTGGCGTGTTCCGCGCCCAGGGCGTCGCCCTGCAGCAGCGCGCGCTCCAGGGCGTCGAGCCGCTCGTGCAGCAGCACGATCCAGGGGTGCGGGGCGCGGGCCTCGTTCATGGGGATCAGCCGCGGGCGGCGTTGAGCATCTCGGCCGCGTTGGCCAGGAGCTTGTCGGCGATGGCTTCGGGGTTCACCTGGAAGGTGCCGTCGGCGATGGCCTGCTTCACGGCCGCCACTTTCTCGGCGTTGAACACCTCGCTGCCCGTGGCACCGCCCACGGCGGCGGCCGAGGACAGGGTCACGGTCACGCCGGGCTGCGGCGCGCTGGCGCCGGCCGGCTTGGCCGCGGCCTCGCTCGGGCCCACGGGCGCCTTGGCGGGGCCACCGGCCACGGAGCCAATATAGGAATCCGTTGACGAATCGACTTTCATGTCACGCTCCAAACCCTGATGGCAGGGTCCTGTGCACGTTGTATCGACCTCGATCCCTGGAACTTTAGTGTTTTAAGGCGCTATTTCTACCGCTCATCGGCGTGGGCCCACCTCACAGGGGTACTTCTACCACCTGATCGGCCCGCACCACGCCGCTGACCACTTTGCCGCTGGGCAGGCGCACCCGGGCGTTCTGGCCCACCAGGCCGGCGTTCAGCGCCTGGCCCACCACGGTGATGGCAAAACCCTTGCCGCCCGCGCTCACCTTCACCGGCGTGCCAGCCTCGAAAGCCTGCGGGGCGCGGACCATGTTCTCGCGGATGACCTGGCCCGGCGTCAGGGCATAGGCCGCCTGCTGGCCGACCCAGCGCTCGGGCAGGGCCAGCACCATCGAGGGGTGGGCCGCCCAGTCCACTTCGGCGCGCTCGGCGTGTTCTTGAGTCAGCGTCTCACCGGATTGCACCGGCGCCTTGAGCACCCAGGCCGGCCCGAAGGCCTGCACGGTGACGGGCAGGTAGACGGCCCAGCGCGTGGGGCCGTCCACGCAGCGCAAGCCCACGCGGCTGCGGCCCCAGAGGCGGCCGTTGGGCGGCAGGAAGGGTTCGATGGCGTTGCACGGCGCCAGGCGCAGTCGGTTGTCCAGCGAGCCCATCTGCACCTCGGCGCGCAGCGGCGTGCCGGCCTGCTCGGCCAGGGCCTGGTCCACGGCGGGCTGCAGGAAATCGCGCGCGAGCTTTTCCAGGCCGCTGTTGTCGTTCGCGTGGGCGGACGAGGAGAACGCGGCCAGCAGGCTCAGGCCGAAGACAACGGCGATCAAGAGGCGCAGGGCGGGTGGGTTCATGGCGGCTCCACGGACAGGGTGTCAGGGGGCACTGTAGGCCGGCCTGCGCCCGGGCAAAGCCGCGAATTGCCCGATTCGCACCCGTTTGTTCCGCGCTTCTGCGGCCCTCAAGTCTTTTGACAATCGCTGCACGCCCCGGCCCTGGGCTCGTCCCGAGGCCGGCCCC
The DNA here is from genome assembly GCF_016903055.1 of Hydrogenophaga sp. YM1. Lineage (NCBI taxonomy): Bacteria > Pseudomonadati > Pseudomonadota > Betaproteobacteria > Burkholderiales > Comamonadaceae > Hydrogenophaga > Hydrogenophaga sp. YM1. The sequence goes on from NZ_CP070223.1 coordinate 892,663, forward strand.
GACAACCCGCTCCAGGGGGTGAGCATGTTCGAACAGATGACCAGCCGGCTGGACTTCCATGCCCAGGCGCTGTCGCTGCGCTCGCAACGCCAGCAGGTGCTGGCCAGCAACATCGCCAACGCGGACACGCCCGGCTACGTCGCGCGCGATTTTGATTTCGCCGCCGCGCTCAAGGACGCCACGGGCAGCGGCACCGCTGGCGCCGCCACCACCGATGCGCGGCACTTCCGCAGCGTGGGCGCGCACCCGGGTGACCCCCAGCTCGCCTACGCCGTGCAGACGCAGCCCGCGCAGGACGGCAACTCGGTCGACCTGGACCGCGAGCGCGCCAACTTCGTGGACAACACCATCCGCTACGAGTCCACGCTGCGCTTCATCAATGGGCATGTGAAGACCATGCTCAGCGCCATCACCGGCCAATAGCCATGAACCCCCCTTGCGTCGCCTGCGGCGCCTTCCCCCCAGGGGGACAACACCAGCGGCCCGGCAAAGCCGGCTCCGCGGTGTTCCTCGGTGGTGTCCTTGGCGCGTGAAAGGAGTTTTCAATGTCCATGTTCAACATCTTCAACGTCTCGGGCAGCGCCATCAGCGCGCAGCAGCAGCGCCTGAACGTGGTGGCCAGCAACCTGGCCAATGCCGACGCCGTGGCCGGCCCGGACGGCCAGGCCTACAAGGCCCGCCAGATCCATTTCCAGACCGTCGCCATGGGCGATGCCGGCAGCGCGGGCGTGAAGGTGCAGACCATCACCGAGAGCGATACGCCGGGACGCCGGGTGCACGACCCCCTGAGCCCGAACGCCGACGCGCAGGGCTACGTGACGCACTCCAACGTCAACCCGGTGGAAGAGATGGTCAACATGATTTCCGCCTCGCGTTCGTACCAGAACAACATCGAGGTGATGAACACCGCCAAGAGCCTGCTGCTCAAGACGCTGCAGATGGGCCAGTGATTCCGTTCAAGGACGCCCCACCATGATGTTTTCCAATCCCCTGGACCTGTCCGGCCTCGGCAACACGCCGGGCAGCTCCACCGCCAAGTCCGCCACGGCCGCCACCGGCGCCGAGGCCACGCAGGACCGGTTCCTGAAGCTGCTCGTCGCGCAGCTGAACAACCAGGACCCGATGAACCCGATGGACAACGCGCAGATGACGACGCAGATGACGCAGATCAACACGGTCGCGGGCATCGAGTCGCTCAACACCACGCTCAAGGGCATGGCCACGCAGTTCACGGCCATGCAGAACCTGCAGGGCCTGTCGCTGATCGGCCGCGAGGCCCTGGTGGAGGGCAAGACCTTCGGCTTCGACGGAACCGTCGGCAAGGCCGCGTTCCGCCTCGACGCGCCGGCCGACAGCGTGCAGGTCGACGTGCTCGACAAGTCGGGCCAGGTGATCGACACCCTGGACTTCGGCGCGCTCACCGCCGGCCAGCACTCCTTCAACTGGGACGGCAGCGAGTTCAACCCCAACGAGGTGGCCAGCTACCGCGTGCGCGCCTCCAATGGCGGCGCACCCGTGGGCTCGTTCATGTACAGCCGCCTGACGGTGACCTCGGTCGGCATGAAGGACGGCCAGATGCAGCTTCAGCTGCAGAACGGCAGCACGGTCGGCTACGACAAGATCACCACGTTCATGTAACCCGCGACTCCGCAACGCAAGGACACACCATGGCATTCCAGCAAGGACTCTCCGGCCTGAACAGCGCGAGCAAGAACCTCGACGTGATCGGCCACAACATCGCCAACGGCAACACGGTGGGCATGAAATCCTCGCGCGCCGAGTTCGCCGAGGTCTACGCGAGCTCGGTCAACGCGGCGGGCGGCGTGAACATGGGCATCGGCGTGTCGGTCGCGGCCGTCACGCAGAGCTTCACCCAGGGCAACATCACCATCACCGGCAACGACCTGGACGTGGCCATCAACGGCGCCGGCTTCTTCGAGCTGACCATGCCCAACGGCAGCACGGCTTACAGCCGCGCCGGCATGTTCAAGCTCAACGACCAGGGCGAGATCGTCAACCACCAGGGCGCGCAGCTCATGGGTTATCCCACGGACCCCCAGGGCAACCGCCTGAGCTTCGACACCCAGCCGCTCACCCTGCCCACCAGCGCGCCGATCCCGGCCCAGCGCACCAGCAACGTCACGGCCGAGTTCAACCTGGACGCGCGCGCGCCGGTGTGGAACACCGTGACGCCGCCCACGCCGCTGTCCACCTACGGCACCTCCTTCGTCGCCTTCGACGACCAGGGTCTGGAGATCCCCGTGTCCATGGCCTTCCGCAAGGTGGCCAACAACACCTGGGAGGTCTACACCGGCGTCAATGGCGCCGACCCCGCGCTGTCCACGCCCTTCACGCTGACCTTCAACGACGATGGTTCGCTGGACCCGGCCTCGGTGATCCCGCCGCTGGGCCTGGCCTCCCCCAACGACCCGGCGCTGACCTTCACCGCCGCACTCGACCTGGTCAACGTCACGCAGACCGGCACCGCCTTCGGCGTCACCGAGCTGGACCCGGACGGCTACCGCCCCGGCCAGTTCCTGGGCCTGAAGATCAGCGAGAACGGCGTCATCACCGGCCAGTACTCCAACGGCGAGACGCGCGCGGCCGGCCAGATCGCGCTGGTGAACTTCCGCAACGCGCAGGGCCTGCAACCCACCGGCGGCGGCAACTGGACGGCCACCTACTCGTCGGGCGAACCGCTGCGCGGCGAGCCCGGCACCGGCAACTTCGGCGCGCTGCGCGCCGGTGCCACCGAGGACTCCAACGTCGACATCACCGCCGAGCTGGTCAACATGATGACCGCGCAGCGCGCCTACCAGGCCAACGCGCAAACCATCAAGACGCAGGACCAGGTGCTGAGCACGCTGCTGAACATGCGCTGAGCGTGGGCCAAATGGTGGCGCGCGGCGTTGACTCGCCTGCGGCGCGCAGCGCAATACCGCAAGGGCAGTAGCGGTTGGCCTCCGGCAACAGGCCGAGTGCCCGTCGCGCGCGCCCTGGCTAGCATGGCCGGCCTCGCCACACGGAACGCCGCACCATGACCGATGCCAACGCCAACGCCAACGACGCCACCAACGAACAGCTGCAGCTGGTCGAGCGCTGGATCGGCTACGGCTACCACGCCGCCGACGCGATCGATGGCTGGATCGAGGAGAACGCCGCCGCCGACGCGGGCGTCGACCTCGAACGGGTGAAAGATTTCGCCGCCGCCGCTTTCGCCCGCAAGCGCGCCGCCGAAACCCGGTGGCCCGAGGACACCGACTGCGACCGGCTCGACCGCGCGTTCGCCGCGCTGCACGAGCGAGGCGTCTGCGCGGTGCAATGGGCCGGCGACACGCTGGACGAAGGCCTGGCGTCCGTGGGCGACCAGATCAACGCCGATGGCGTGCCGCAGGGCCGGTACACGGGCTATTGCTTCTTCCACAGCCAGGACATGGACCACGCCCTGGATGGTGAGGGCCTGATGCTGGCCTTTGGCCCGGTGGACGCCGAGACCGAGGCGGACGCCGTGCGGATCGGCCGGCGGGTCTGCGAGGCCTTGCAGCGCGAGGGCCTGCAGACCGAATGGGACGGCACGGTCGAGCACCGCATCGCCGTGCCCGGCCTGCGCTGGCAGCGCCGCACGCCGGACTGACGCGGTGGCGCGGGCCTGATCGGCCCACCTAGAATCCCGGCGGCCCGCGGCCTCCGTGAGGGGCGTCTGGGCTCACGACCTCCCATCGACCCAAAACAAAGGTTCCCCGATGCCCTCTGCTTCCGATCTGCGCTTTCGTGTACTGGTGTTGGCCATCGCGGCCGCGCTGGGCGGTTGTGCCGCCGTGGACACCAAGACCGTCGTGACCAACAGCGAGGCCTATATGGCCGAGCAGTTCACGCCCGCCCAGCTGCCGCCCAAGGTCAGGGCCGTGCTCGAAGCGGGCGAGCGCCTGCCGGTCCCCCCGTTCAAGCGCATCCGCTACCGCATGTCCGCCGACTTCGACGAAGAAGGCCGGAAGCTGTCGCTCGACGCGGACTACACGATCACCGATTTGGGCGATGGCTATGTCCAGTCCCGCTCCGAGTACGCCCGCAACGGGGTGCCGTACCGCATCAATATGGCGCTGATGTTTGCCAACATCCACCTCCTGCGTTCACAGACGAGTTTTCTGGACCGACCCACGGCCCAGCAGCCTTTCGAGACCAAGGAGCTGATGGTGTTTGACCGGTCGCTGGGCAAACCCGTTCCGGGGCGCACCTACACCATGGAAGCCAAGACGGGCCTGGCCCCTCAGGTGGCCGGCTTCACTTACGAAAAACGGGTCTGCGTCGCGGGCACGGCCGTGGCGGCCTCCTCGGTATACGCTGGCCTCACCGGCAATGGCATCCCCATCGAATGCACCAAGACCGGCGAGAGCGGCGTCGTGGTCAACAAGATGAAGTACGTCTGGATTGCCGACCTGGGGGTGGCCTTCCAAACCGAATACACCAGCTTCCGCTCGACCGGGCGCTACACGATCCGGTCGCTCGACATCCAGAAGTGAATCCTTCGGTGCTTCAGGCGAGCGGGCCCTGAAGCACCGAATTGACGGGACGATCCCCCCGCTGTTCCGGGCATCGAGCACCCTCAAGAATTTCCACAATCCTTTCAAGCCGCCGTGGCCAGCGCTGCTGGCGCGGCAGGCGAGTGAAAGGACTTGTGCTTGGACCGCTTCATCTACACCGCCATGACGGGCGCCAGCGCGGCGGCGCACCGCCAGCAGGTGCTGTCGAACAACCTGGCCAACGTGTCCACCACGGGCTTTCGCGCGGAGCTGTCCACCTTCCGCGCCGTGCCCATCCGCGGTGACGGCGCCAGCACCCGCGTGTTCGCGCTCGAGGCCACGGCCGGCCATTCCAACCTGGCGGGCTCCGTGCAGCAGACCGGCCGCAACCTGGACGTTGCCGCACAAGGCGACGCCTGGTTCGCGGTGCAAGGCCTGGACGGCACCGAGGCCTACACCCGTGCGGGCGCGCTGCAGGTGAACGCCGACGGCACGCTGGTGAACGCCAGCGGCCTGCCCATGCTGGGCGACGGCGGCCCCATCGTGATCCCCGAGAACGCGCGCGTGGACATCGGTGCCGACGGCAGCGTCAGCACGCGCGTGGGCAACGAACCCGGCCAGGTGGCGGGCCGCCTGAAGATGGTGGTGCCCGACGCCGACAACCCGCTCAAGCGCGGTGACGACGGCCTGTTCCGCGGCCCCGAAGGCAACCCCCTGCCCACGAGCGAGGTGGCGCGCCTGCACGACGGCGCGCTCGAAGGCTCCAACGTCAATCCCGTCGAGGCCATGGTCGGCATGATCGCGGCCTCGCGGCAGTTCGAATACCAGATGCGCATGCTGCAAAACGGCGAAGGCAACGACCGCAGCGCCTCGCAGCTGCTCAACGTCAACGGCTAAGCACGGAGCCTCCCATGATCAACTCCCTCATGATCGCCAAGACCGGCATGACGGCGCAGCAGACCCAGCTCGACGTCATCTCGAACAACCTGGCCAACGTCAGCACCAACGGCTTCAAACGCTCGCGCGCGGTGTTCGAAGACCTCATGTACCAGAACCTGCGCCAGGTGGGCGCCAACGCGGCCGAGCAGGCCGAGCTGCCCACGGGCCTGCAGATCGGCCTGGGCGTGCGCACCGTGGCCACCAGCCGCAACTTCACGCAGGGCAGCCTGCAGCAGTCGGGCAACGCGCTGGACGTGGCCGTCAACGGCGCCGGCTTCTTCCAGGTCGAGATGCCCGACGGCACCACGGCCTACACGCGCGACGGCAGCTTCCAGCGCGACGCGCAGGGCCGCATGGTCACCAGCAGCGGCTTCCCGCTCACCGCGGGCATCACGCTGCCGGCCGAAACCGAGAGCGTCACGGTCTCCAGCGACGGCATCGTCACCGTCAAGCTGCCGGGCCAGACCCAGCCGCAGCAGGTCGGCCAGATCGAGCTCGCCAACTTCGTCAACCCGGCCGGCCTGGAGCCCATGGGCCAGAACCTGTTCCGCGAAAGCGTGGCCTCGGGCGCGCCGGTCAATGGCGCGCCGGGCACCACCGGCATGGGCGTGCTCATGCAGGGCTACACCGAGCAATCCAACGTGAACGTGGTGCAGGAGCTGGTGGACATGATCCAGACCCAGCGCGCCTACGAGATGAACTCGAAGTCGATCCAGACCTCGGACCAGATGCTGCAGAAGCTCGCGCAGCTGTGAGGACCGCGGGCGGCGCCTTGGCGCCGAGGAGCGGGGTTCAGACGCTGCTGCTGGTCAGCGACCCGAAGCCGTTGTTGCCGCGGTAGTCGAACAGGTCGGCGCCGTCGATGTCGGCGTAGGGGTCGGCGGGTGGGTTCTGCTCGATGCCTTGCAACACCCGTGCTGCCATGTGGGCATCGCCGAACAGCACGGGCCACTCCGATTTCCTGTCGCTCGGGGCCTTCAGGTCAATGATCTGAAGGAGGACGTTCCGGATGGCGTGCCTCCACTCGATGGATCGCGAGTGGATGTTGTCCAGAAGCTCATCAAGCGAGGTGGTTTCATCGATTTCGGCGAACTCCGCATAACCCAGATGGGCGAGCGCGGCCCGCTTGAGCGTGTCGGCAAAAGCGCCGATGGCCTGCGAGGTGTCGCCGACGGAGGGGGCGGTGTCCTCGGCTGCGGGGCGCTGAAGCCCGACGCAGAGTGCGATGGCTGCTTCGCACATGCCAGGGTCAATGTCATCGCGGTGGTGCTTGATCCGAAAGTTCAGCACCTCGTGGAGGGTCTCTTTCAAGTCATCAGGCAGCGCGTTCATGGCTTCGATCACGCGGTCCACCGGCGTGTCTTTCGAGATGCCGGGGACCAAATGGTCGATGACTTTCGCAAACGGGCCGATGGCCCGGGTGCCAGAGGGGGAAGCCGGTTGGGTTGGGCGGCTGACGTCCAGTGGAAGCTCGGTCTGGGCGGGCCCCGTGGGGCGAGGCATCTCTCTGGCATGGGCCAGCGTGTGGATCGCCTGGGCGAATGGGGGGTTCTTGACCACTTGCCGGTTCTGGGCGAGGGCATTGAGCACATACTGCCGAGCCGCTTCCACCTCGGGCCCGTAGTAGCGATCGGCAAACTGCGTCGTGAGGGTGTTTTCCAAGCGCCGTGCGGTCTCCGCGCTGGAGCCGCGGGGGGTGAGCAGGGAATGCGACGTGGTGCTTTCTCGTGTCGACAGGAAGTCCACCCCCTTCCCGAGCGGCGAGCGGCTGGTGTTGAGGTAGAGCACCGCGCCGCTTTTCACCTTGTCTTGGGACAGCAGCTCATCCAGCTTCTTGAGATTGAGGTCCTTCCTGTTCCAATGGCAGGCTTCCTCCTTGAGCTTGTTGCGAGAAAAGAAGCTGGTCAGCGACGGCATAGGCACCTCGGCGGGATGGGGAGGGGGGGCGACTGCCCTGCGCGGTCGTCCGATGTTGCTTGGGTGGCGCGGCGCGCGCCTGAGTTCTCGGCCAAATGACCGCATCGGCCATAGGTACGGGCCATCGCCCGCTCCAGGGGCCGAACCTTGGAAAAGGCCAGGCTGCGGCGCCTTGTTCCGGCCATTGGCCACCCTCAAGTTTTTTGACAATCCTCGCAAGGTCCCATTGGGGGGCCGCTGTTCAAGGACTCGTCATGTGCCGTCGATTGGCGTTGTGGGTGTTGTTCTCCACCCTGGCCGTGCTGGCCAGCGGCTGCCAGACCCTGCGCAACGAACCCGTGGTGGACCTGGCGCCCGCCCAGCCGGTGCGGTACGTGCAGCAGGAACAGGCCTTTCAGGTGGCCGCCGCCGCGCCCACCGGCGGCCTGTTTCGCGCCGCCACCTACCGCCCCGCGTTCGAAGACCCGCGCGCGCGCCTGCCGGGCGACATCATCACGGTGCAGATCACCGAGCGCGTGACCGCAAGCCAGAACTCCTCGGCTTCCATCGACCGCAGCGCCGATGCCTCGGCCAGCATCAACGCCATCCCCCTGTTCGGCGGCACCACGCCCTGGAGCAAGGCCAACCTCGGCGCCCAGAGCAGCAACAACTTCAAGGGCGACGGCGCGACCTCGAGCAACAACAACTTCAGCGGCTCCATCACCGCCACCGTGCAGGAGGTGCTGCCCAACGGGCACCTGCGCATCGTCGGCGAGAAGCAGATCGGCGTGAACGCCAACGTGGACGTGATGCGCTTCTCCGGCACGGTCGATCCGCGCAGCATCCGCCCCGGCAACGTGGTGCCCTCCACCCAGGTGGCCGACGCGCGCATCGAGTCGCGCAGCCGCGGCGCGCAGGGCGAAGCCATGTCAATTGGCTGGTTGGCGCGCTTCTTTTTGAGCGTTCTGCCGTTCTAGAGGACGCGATCATGCAATTCCCCCGCCGCGCTTCGCGCGACCCCCACGGGGCGGCAGCAGCGACCCGGCACAGCCGGCTCCGCGGCCTCCCTGGGTTTGACCACTTGCCGATGCCATGAATATCGTCCACCGCCTGCGCCACTTGATGCTGATTTGCGTTGCGCTGGCGACTTTTTCCGTCGCCGCGCAAAGCGTGCGCGTGAAAGAGATCGCCGCGGTGCAGGGTGTGCGCAGCAACATGCTCACGGGCTACGGCCTGGTGGTGGGCCTGGACGGCAGCGGCGACCAGACCACGCAGATGCCCTACACCGGGCAGAGCCTGGCCAACTTCCTGCAGCAGTACGGCCTGACGCTGCCGCCCGGCGCCAACCCCCAGCTCAAGAACGTGGCCGCCGTGATGGTGACGGCCGAGCTGCCGCCCTTCGCGCAACCGGGCCAGCCCATCGACGTCACCGTCTCCTCCATGGGCAACGCCAAGTCGCTGCGCGGCGGCACGCTCATCGTCACGCCGCTGCGCGGCGCCGACGGCGAGATCTACGCGCTCGCGCAGGGCAACCTCATGGTCGGCGGCGCGGGCGCGTCGGCCGGCGGCAGCAAGGTGCAGATCAACCACCTGAGCGCCGGCCGCATCCCCGGCGGTGGCCAGGTCGAGCGCGCCGTGCCGACCTCGCTGCACGCGGGCGACACGCTGGACCTGGGCCTCAACAGCAACGACTTCCAGACCGCCAGCCGCGTCACCGACGCCATCAACAAGGCCCTGGGCGCCGGCACCGCGAGCGCCATAGACGGTCGCGTGGTGCGCCTGAACGCGCCCACCGACCCCTCCCAGCGCGTGGCCTTCCTGGCGCGCGTGGAAGAGGTGCGCATCGAATCCAGCGTGCCCAGCGCCAAGGTCGTGATCAATGCGCGCACCGGCTCCATCGTCATGAACCAGGCGGTCACGCTCGGCCCCGTGGCCGTGGCGCACGGCAACCTGTCGGTGAGCGTGAGCAGCACGCCCGTCATCAGCCAGCCCGCGCCGTTCTCGGGCGGCGAAACGGTGGTGCGCGAGCAGGCCAGCATCCAGATCAGCCAGGACAAGGGTTCGCTCATCCACATGGGCCCGGCCGCGCAGCTCAGCGAGGTGGTCAAGGCGCTCAACACCCTGGGCGCCACGCCGCAGGACCTGATCGCCATCCTGCAGGCCATCAAGGCCTCCGGCGCGCTCAACGCCGAACTCGAAATCATCTGACGGCCATGATCGGCAGCAGCGCCTTCACCTCCCCGAGCGGCCTCGCCGCCGACCCGAACGCGCTCAACGCGCTCAAGGGCGCGGGCGACAGCAAGGCCGCGCTCAAGGAGGCCGCGAAGCAGTTCGAGGCCCTGTTTATGCGCGAGCTCATCAAGAGCATGCGCGAAGCCACCAGCAAGAGCGGCCTGTTCGACAGCGAGGGCGAGAACCTGGGCACCGACCTGCTGGACCAGCAGTTCGCGCAGAAGCTCACCGGCCTGCCGGGCGGCCTGTCGGAAGCCATCGAGCGCCAGCTCGCCGGCCGCATGTCCGGCACGCAGGCCTTGCCCGACGCGCCCGCCACGCCCAGCACCGTGGGCCGCGCCAGCGCCGGCGAACGCCAGAGCGCGTTTGTCGAGCGCCATGGCGCCGCCGCGCTGGCGGTGGCGCGCGAATCGGGCATTCCCGCCGCCTTCATGCTGGGCCAGGCCGGGCACGAGAGCGGCTGGGGCCGTGGCGAGATCCGCCACGCCGACGGCTCGCCCGCGCACAACCTGTTCGGCATCAAGGCCACGGGCGGTTGGACCGGCAAGGTCGCCGAGGTCACCACCACCGAGTACATCAATGGCGAGCCGCGCAAGGTGACGGCCAAGTTCCGCGCCTACGACTCGTACGAGGAGTCGTTCCGCGACTACGCCCGCCTGATCGGCAACAGCCCACGCTACGAGGGCGTGATGGATCAGCTGCATTCCGTTCAGGGCTTCGCCAAGGGCCTGCAGCGCGCCGGCTACGCCACCGACCCGTCCTACGCCGAGAAGCTCGGCCGGGCCATCAACACCACGCTGAGCCTTCAGCGTGCGCAAGGCTGAAGGGGAGCCTGAGCCATGTCCTCACTCAACATCGCCACCCGCGCGCTCAACACCAACCTGGCGGCGCTGCAGGTCATCGGTCACAACATCGCCAACGTCAACACACCCGGCTACTCGCGCCAGACGGTGGTGCTGTCCAGCGCGGGCTACCAGTTCACCGGCGGCGGCTACTTCGGCAAGGGCGTGGAGATGACCACGGTGGAGCGCGCCCACAACGAGTACCTCACGCGCGAGGCGCGCCAGACCGGCTCGGTGGCCGCGGCGGACGCGGCGCGCCTGGCCCGCCTGGAGCAGCTGGAAACCGTGTTCCCCACCGGCGAGAAGGGCCTGGGCACGGCGCTCAACGACATGCTCAACGCCTGGACCGACCTGAGCTCGGCGCCGGGCAACCTCACGGCGCGCACGGTGGTGATCGCGCGCGCCGACGAATTCGCCAGCCGGCTGCGCGACAGCGCGGGCCAGCTCGACCTGATGCGCAACACCACGCAGCAGCAGGTGAAGTCGGTCACGGAGGACATCAACCGCATCGCCCAGGACCTGGCCAAGGTCAACCAGCGCATCATCGAGACGGCCGGCACCGCGCACACGCCCAACGACCTGTACGACCAGCGCGACCAGCTGCTGCGCCAGCTGAGCGACAAGGTTCAGATCAGCACCGTGCCCGGCGATGCCGGATCGGTCAACGTGTTCGTGGCCGGCAGCCAGCCGCTGGTGCTGGGGGCGCAGGCCGCGAAGCTGGCGGCCCAGACCGATCCCATGGATTCGTCGCGCATCACCATCAACTTCGTGCAGGGCGGTGTGTCCACCGCGCTGGCCGATGGCTCGCTGGGCGGCGGCGAACTGGCGGGGGTGGTGCGTTTCCTCAACGACGACCTGGCGGCCGCGGCCAACCAGCTCGGCCGCATCGCCCTGGCCACGGCCAATTTGGTGAACCAGCAGCACGCGCTGGGCCTGGACCTCAAGGGCAACCCGGGACAGAACTTCTTCGTGCCGCCCGCGGCCGCCAAGGGCCTGGCCTCGCCCGCCAACGGTGGCACCGGCCAGGTGAGCGCCGTGGTGAGCGACCCGCAGGCGCTGATCGCCTCCGATTACGAGTTGCGCGTGGAGGCCGGCGGCTTCAGCATCGTGCGCCTGAGCGACGGCAACACCACCAGCGTGGGCGCTTTGCCCGCCGAGGTCGATGGCCTGAGCTTCCAGGTGGACGCGGCCGGCGCCGTGCCGGGCGACCGCTTCCGCATCCGGCCATTCGAGGCGGCGGCGCGCAACCTGCAGGTGGCCATCGACGCCCCCGAGCAGCTGGCCGTGGCCAGCCCCGTCATGGTCACCCCCGGCACCGGCAACTCGGGCAGCCTGAGCGTGGAGAAGCTCTACGCGGTCGACAATTCGGCCAACCTCACCGACCCGGTCACCATCACCTTCAACGCCGACGGCAGCTTCAGCGCCACCGGCCTGGGCCCGGGCAACCCCCCGCCCGACAACGCCGGCCCGCCGCCGAGCTACAACTTCAAGCCCGGCCAGGCCATCGTGCTCAATGGCTGGAGCCTCACGCTGCGCGGCAACCCCACCGCTGGCGACAGCTTTTCCATTGGCGCCTCGCCGTCCAACGCCATCGCGCAGAGCGCCGGCAACGCCAGCGGCATGCTGGCCTTGCGCGACCTCGCCACCTTCGACGGCGTGCCACTGTCCGACGGCTACGTCAGCCTGTTCTCCGACCTGGGCACGCGCGTGCAGGGCGCGCAGTTCGCGGCCGACTTCTCGGCCGGCGTGGCCACGGCGGCCGAGCAGGCGCGCAGCAACGTGGCCGGCGTCAACCTCGACGAAGAAGCCGCGCGGCTGCTGCAGTTCCAGCAGGCCTACCAGGCCTCGGCCAAGTTCCTGCAGATCGCGCAGAGCACCTTTGACAGCCTGTTGCAAACCGTGGGACGTTGACCGCCATGAGCTTTCGCATCGCCACCGCCAACCAGTTCGACCGCACCATCGACCAGCTCGCCACGCGCCAGTACGACCTGGCCAAGCAGCAGGAGCGCATCTCCACCGGCAAGCGCGTGATGAAGGCCAGCGACGACCCCGTGGCCGCCACGCTGGCCGAGTCGGCCCGCAACCGCATGACGCGGGTGCAGGCCGACCTGCGCGCGCTGGACGCCTCGCGCACCAGCCTGCAGCAGGCCGAGTCCGGCCTGGCCGAATCGGGCGAGCTGATCCAGCGCGTGCGCGACCTGCTGGTGTCCGCCGGCAACCCCAGCTTCGCCGACGCCGAGCGCGAGGACGTGGCGCGCCAGCTCGAAGGCCTGCGCGAGCAGCTGCTGGCCGTGGCCAACCGCACCGACAACAACGGCCGCACCCTGTTCGGTGGCCTGGGCGGCGCGCCCACGCCCTTCGTCGACCTGTACGGGCCCAGCGGCACCGGCGTGCAGTTCGAGGGCCAGCGCGGCCAACCCGCGGCGGGCAACGGCACCCTGCCCCAATCGCTCGACGGTGACGCCATCTGGATGCGCATCCCGCAGGGCAATGGCAGCTTCACCCTGAGCCTGCCCACCAGCAACACCGGTGGCGTGAACACCAGCCTGGGGCAGGTGACCGACGCCACCGCGCTCACCGGCGACGACTACCGCGTGGACTTCGCCGACGTGGGCGGCGTCATCCAGTACACCATCACCAACACCACCACGGGCACCCCCGTGGCGGGCCACGCGGGCGTGCCCTACGAGGCCGGCAAGACCGTGGCCTTCGATGGCCTGTCCTTCGAAATGAACGGCCAGCCGGCCGCGGGCGACCGCATCGACCTCGCCCCCGCCACCGGCACCACCGACATCTTCTCCGTCGTGCAGGGCGCGATCGACGCCCTGCGCTACCAGGGCGCGGGCGAATCGGCGCTGCGCACCCAGGCGCTGGGGCGCGCCCTCACCGAGGTGGACGCCGGGCACGACCGCGTGCTGCTGGCGCGCGGGCGCGCCGGCGAATGGCTCAACCGCGCCGACTCCATGGACCTGCTGATGAACAACCGCAGCACCGACCTGGAGCTGGAGGAATCGCGCCTGGTCGACCTGGACATGGTCAAGGGCATCTCCGACTTCAAGAACAAGGAGCTCGCGCTCAACGCCGGCCTGCAGGCTTACGCCACCGTGCAGCGCATGTCCCTGTTCGACTACATCAAATAAGCGCGCCGACGAACCCCCATGCTGATGCAAGCGCACACCGTCCTCGACAGCGTCGCCATGGCCTATGTGCCGCTGTGGAACCGCGCGCGCGAGCTCGCGGGCGTGCGCCTGTGCGTGCGCGCCATCCACCCCGAGGGCGTGGACGCCCACCACCTGCTGCAGGCCATCGGCGACGACTGGCCCGAGGGCGCGCCGCCGCTGCTGCTGTCGCTGCAGACGCCGCGCCTGCTGCAGCAGGCCCTGGCCTGCCCGCCCGTGCTCAACACCCTGCTGGAGGTGCCGGCCGCGCTGTTCGGCGCGCAGGAAACGCTGGCGCGCCTGTCGCTCGCGCGGCGCAACGGCCACCTGCTGGTGCGCCACGGCGACTGGAGCGCGCTGCGGGGGCGGCCCACGCCGGGCGTCGACCACCGCAACCTGTTCACGCTGGAGCCCCTTGACCGCATCGAGCCCATGCCCGGCCAGATGGTGGAAGGCGTGGACACCCAGGAGCGCCTGCGCCAGGTGCTGGACCAGGCCCAGGCCGCCGCCGTGCTCGGCTGGCCCGCGGTTGACGTGCTGCGCGCCCACAAACGCCAGCCGCTGCACTACGACGCGCGCGTGGTGCGCCAGGTGCTGCAGGCCATCGACGACGAGGAATGTTCGGTCGAGTACCTGGAGCGCGTGGTGCGCCAGGACCCGGTGCTGATCTACCGCATTCTCATGCTGGTGAATTCCGCGGCCTACGGCCTGCGGCGCGAGATCGGCTCGCTGCGCCACGCCATCATGATGCTGGGCTTCCGCGAGTTGGGCCGCTGGCTCACCGAGCAGGTGCCGGAGGCCGAGCCCGACGTCGACCTGCAGCCCGTGCGCTACGCCATGGTGATGCGGTCGCGCCTGGCCCAGCACCTGCTGGCGACCGGCTCGGATGACCTCTTGCGCGCCGAGGTCTACACGACCGCGGCGCTCTCGCAGCTCGACCTGTTGCTGCACCAGCCCCTGGCCGACCTGCTGCACCGCCTGCCCCTGGCGGGCCGGGTGACCGACGCGGTGCTGCGCCACGATGGCCCCTACTTCCCGCTGCTGGACATCGCGCGCGCCATGGGCGACCCGGAGCGGCTGGACCGCATGGAAACCCTGTGCCGCCGCCACGAGCTGACGCTGGAGCAGGTGAACCGCGCCCTGCTGCGCATGCTGGCCACCAGCCGCGACCACGCGGGCCGGCGCTCGGAGCGGCTGGCGCACTGAAGCCGGGTTCGTGGGTGGGGTGCGCCAAAGTGTGCACACTCGTCCCATGACCGCCCCGACAGACAAACCGCTTCCCAGCACCCTGCGCACCCGCCGCTTTCGAGCCGGCGACGAGTTTGCCCTGTTCCACGTGCACCGCTCGGCCATTCAGTCGATCGCCAGCCGGGACTACACGCCCGAGCAGATCCAGGCCTGGTTGCCCGAGGAGGGGGAGCGGGACGCCTGGGCCCAGCGCGTGCGCGCCCTGGCGCCGTTCGTGGCGCTCGATGGCGATCGGATCGTGGGCTACGCCGATCTCCAGGCCAACGGCCTCATCGACCAATTCTTCGTGTCCGGGCAGCACCCGCGTCGCGGCATCGGCGCCGCGCTGATGTGGCGGGTGCACGAGGAAGCGGCCTTGCTGGGGCTCTCAGAGCTGCACGCCCACGTCAGCTTGAGCGCCGAGGCCTTTTTTCGCCGCTTCGGTTTCGAGGTGGTCGAGCGGCGCCTGCCGGTGCGGCGCGGGCTGGCCTTGCCGAACGCGCTGATGCGCAAGCGGCTGCCACCGGGCGCGGACCCGCAAGGCGAGCGACCATGAGCGAGGCCCGCGCCGGCACCGACCGCGTGGTGGTCATCGGCTCCAGCTGCGCCGGCAAATCCACCTTCGCCCGCGCGCTCGCCGCGTCGCGTGGCTGCGCGCTCATCGAACTGGACGAGCTGTACTGGGCGCCCGCCTGGACGCCCAAGCCGCCGGCCGAGTTTCTGCGGCTGGTCGAGCAGGCCAGCGCCGGCGAACACTGGGTGGCGGCGGGCAACTACGGGCTCGCGCGCGAGCGGCTGTGGGGCCGCGCCACCACCATCGTCTGGCTCAACTTCGGCCTGCCCCGGGTGTTCTGGCGCGGCCTGCGGCGCACCGTGGCGCGCGTGGTCTCCGGCGAGCAACTGTTTCAGGGCAACCGCGAGTCCTTCCGCCAGTCGTTCCTGTCGCGCGAGTCCATCCTGTGGTGGATCCTCAGCACGTTCCACCGCCGCCGGCGCGAGTTCGAGGCCCTGCGGGACGCCGGCACCTTCGCCCACCTGCGCTGGTGCGAAGCGCGCACCCCCCACGAGGCCGATGCCCTCCTGCGCCTTCTGCAGGCGGGTGCCTCGGCCGCCCCCGATCCCCGACCCCCGCGCCCATGAACACCCGCATCCTGCCCCTCACCGAAGCCCACTTCGAGCGCCTGCACCAGGTGCTCGACGAGGTGGCGCGCGAGAAGCGCTACCTGGCCCTGCTGCAGGCGCCGCCGCGCGAGCAGACCTTCGCCTTCTTTCGCGACAGCCTGGACCAGGGCCATCCGCACGTCGTGGCCCTGCTCGACGATGAGGTGGTGGGCTGGTGCGACGTACTGCCCGTGTTCGGCGAGGCCCGGCGCCACGTCGGTACCCTGGGCATCGGTCTGGTGCGCCGCGCGCGCCACCAGGGCCTGGGCGCGGCCCTGATGCGGGCCGCCATCGCCGCCGCCTGGGCCAAGGGCCTCACCCGCATCGAGCTGACGGTGCGGGCCGACAACCCCAATGCCCGCGCGCTGTACGAGCGCATGGGCTTCGCGCACGAAGGCCTGCAGCGCGGCGCCTTCCGGGTCGACGGGGTGTCCGTCGACAGCCACGCCATGGCGCTGCTGCGCGAAGACGGCCACTGAGCCCTACCATCCCGCCCATGCCCGAATCCACCCGCCACACCCACGCCCTGGTTTTGTTCTCTGGCGGCCAGGACTCCACCACCTGCCTGGCGCACGCGCTGGCGCGTTTCGAGCGCGTCGAGACCGTCGGCTTCGACTACGGCCAGCGCCACCGCGTGGAACTCGACGCGCGCCAGGCCGTGCTGCGCGAGCTGCGCGCGGCCTTTCCCGCTTGGGCCGCCCGGTTGGGCGAGGACCACATGCTCGACCTCGCGGTGCTGGGCGCGGTGTCCGAGACCTCGCTCACGCGCGACATGGCCTTTCGCATGGAGGCCAACGGTCTGCCCAACACCTTCGTGCCGGGGCGCAACCTGCTGTTCCTCACCCTGGCCGCGGCGCTGGCCTACCGGCGCGGGCTCTCGGTGCTGGTGACGGGCGTGTGCGAGACCGATTTTTCCGGTTACCCCGACTGCCGCGACGACACCATGAAGGCCATGCAGCTCGCGCTCTCGCTGGGCATGGACCAGCGCTTCCTGGTCGACACGCCGCTGATGTGGATCGACAAGGCCGGCACCTGGCGCCTGGCGCGCGAGCTGGGCGGCGAGGCCCTGGTGGACCTGATCGTGGAGCACACCCACACCTGCTACCAGGGCGACCGCGAACACCGCCACGCCTGGGGCTGGGGCTGCGGGCAGTGCCCCGCCTGCCAGCTGCGCGAGCGGGGCTGGCAGGCCTACCGCATGTCCCTCGCGCCCGGCGCGCGCGCCGCGGGCTGAGGGCCGGTGTCAGCCGGCCTCGCCCAGCCGCTCTTCCAGCCAGCGCCGCAGCGCCTGCACGGCCGGTGAGGCGCGGCGCCGGGCCAGGCGGGTGAACCAGTAGCGGCCCACCGCCACCTCCACGTCGAACAGCCGCACCAGCCGGCCGGCCTGCAGGTCGCGGCTGAACAGGCGCAGCGGCAGCAGGGCCACGCCCGCGCCTTGCGCCGCCGCGTCGGCCAGCAGCAGCGAGGAATCGAACTGCGGCCCCGTGAGCAGGGGCGCGCGCACGCCCGCCGCCTCGAACCAGGCGGGCCACTCGTCACCGCGGTAGGAGCGCAGCAGGGTTTCGCGGCCCAGGTCGGCCGGGCCGCGGATGCGGTGCGCCAGCGCGGGCGAGCAGACCGGCGCCAGTGGGGCATCGAGCAGGGGCACGGCCTCGCACCCGGGCCACTGGCCGTCGCCGAAGCGGATGGCCGCGTCCAGGCCTTCGGCCGCCAGGTCCACGCGGTTGTTGTGGGTGAACAGGCGCAGTTCGATCAGCGGGTGGCGGGCCTGGAAGTCGCGCAGGCGCGGCAGCAGCCAGCCCACCGCAAAGGTGCCCACCACGCCGATGGACAGCACCTCGCGCCGCTGGCGCGTCTGCAGGCTGGCGAGCGTGGCCGACAGGCGCTCGAAGGACTCGCTGAGCACCGGCAGCAGGGCCTGTCCCTCGTCGGTGAGCGCCAGGCCGCGCGGCAGGCGGCGGAACAGGCGGCGGCCCAGGCGGTCCTCGAGCTTGCGCACGTGCTGGCTCACCGCGGTCTGGGTCAGGTGCAGTTCCTCGGCGGCGCGCGTGAAGCTGAGGTGGCGCGCCGAGACCTCGAAGGCGCGCAGGGCATTGAGCGGAAGGTCCATGGTCGATAGAAGTTTTTCTTTGGGCTGGGGCAGATTATTTCCGTTTGAACGGCGCGGGTGGCGTCCCTAGCATTCGCGCTTTCCACAGGAGAAACCATGATCCATCGACGACAACTGCTCGGCTTCGCCGCCACCGCTCCCGCCATGACGGCGCTTCTGATGCCCCAGTTTGCCTGGGGTCAGGAGGGCACGGACGCCCTCGACGCCGCGGCGCGCGCGCTGGAGGCGAAGTCCCGGGGCCGCCTGGGCGTGCACATCCTCGACACCGCCGACGGGCGGGAATGGGGCCACCGCAGCGACGAGCGCTTCCTCATGCTCAGCACCTTCAAGACGCTGGCGGCGGCGCTGGTGCTGCGGCGCACCGACCAGGGCAAGGCGCCGCTGTCCAAGCGCGTGCGCTACCGCCAGCGCGATCTGGTGCAGTGGTCGCCGGTGACGGAAAAGCACGTGGGCGGCCGGGGCCTGAGCCTGGCCCAGCTGTGCGAGGCCACCATCACCACCAGCGACAACACCGCGGCCAACCTGATCCTGCGCGAGGTGGGCGGCCCGGCCGCCCTGACGGCGTTCCTGCGCGGCATCGGTGACCCGGTGACACGGCTGGACCGCATGGAGCCGGAACTCAACGAGCCCTCGCCCGGGGAAGACCTGGACACCACCACACCGCGCGCGATGGCGCGCACCCTGCGCACGCTGTTGCTCGGCGACGCGCTGTCGCCGGCCTCGCGCGAGCAGCTGGCGGCCTGGCTCAAGGCCAACACCACGGGCGACCGCCGCCTGCGCGCGGGTGTGCCGCCGAGCTGGGGCATCGGCGAGAAGACCGGTACCGCGGGCGAGAGCGCGAACGACGCCGGCATTGTCTGGCCGCCGGGGCGGGCGCCCTTGCTGGTGAGCGCCTACCTGGCCGACAGCCCGGCGGGCGCGGCGGCGCGCGAGCAGGCCCTGGCCGGCGTGGGCCGGCTGCTGGCGGCCTGGTGAGGCCGCGCTTCAGCCGGTGGCGACCCGGTAGCGCGGACCGTCCGCGGCGCCGGGCTGGAGCACCCAGCGCCGCGCGTGCCAGTCCGCCACGCCGGGCCGGTGCGCGATCGACACCAGGGCACCGTTCTGCGCGCGCACCAGGGCCTGCAGGCGCTCGTAGATGGTGGCCTCGGCGGCCTCGTCGAGCGCGCTCGTGGCCTCGTCGACGAACAGCCAGCGCGGCTTCTTGAGCAGGGCGCGCGCGATGGCCAGGCGCTGCTGCTCGCCGCCCGAGAGCTTCTGGCCCCAGGCGTCGGGGTCGTCGAGACGCGCCACAAGGCCGGGCAGCAGGGCCTCGCGCAGCGCGGCCTGCAGTTCCTCGTCGCCATAGCGCGCGGCGGGCTCGGGGTAGGCCAGGGCGTCGCGCAGGCGGCCGTTGGGGAAGTAGGGCCGCTGCGGCAGGAACATGGCGCGCGCGTCGAAGTCGGCCGGCAGGCGCAGGCGGCGTGTCGCCCAGGGCCAGATGCCCGCCAGGCCGCGGAACAGCGTGGACTTGCCGCTGCCCGAGGGCCCCTGGACCAGCACCGAATCGCCGGGCGCGATGCGCGCGCCGTGCACCGCCAGCAGCGCCGCGCCGCCGGGCAGGGCGAGGTCCATGGCGTCGAGCGCGATCGCGTCCTCGGCGTTGGTCTCGCTGGCGGTGGCGGGGTCGCCGGCCTGCAGCGCGGCGAAGCTCTCATCGAAGCTGGTGATGCGGTCGGTGGTGGCGCGCCAGGCGGCGATCTGGTCGTAGTTGTCGACGAACCAGGACAGCGCGCCCTGCACGCGGTCGAAGGCCGAGGCGATCTGCATCAGTTCGCCGAGCTGGATGGCGCCGCTGAAGAATCGCGGCGCCGCCACGATGAAGGGGAACACCGTGGCGGCCTGGCCGAAGCCGTTGGTGAACCAGACCAGGCGCTTCTGCGTGCGGATGAGCCGCAGGTAGTTGCCCAGCACGTCGGCGAAGCGCAGGCCGAGTTGGCGGCGCTCCACGCCTTCTCCCTTGTCGAGCGCGATGGACTCGCTGTACTCGCGCACGCGCACCAGGTGGTGGCGGAAGTCGGCCTCGAAGCGCTGCTGCTTGAAGTTGAGCGCGATCTGAGGGCGGCCGATGTAGTGGGCGAGCACGCTGCCGATGACGCAGTAGAGCACCGCCATCCAGACCATGAAGCCCGGGATGTCGACGTGCTGGCCCTGGAACGTGAAACCGAAGCTGCCCGACAGCGTCCACAGGATGCCGATGAAGCTCAGCAGCGTGACCACCGCGTTGAGCAGGCCCATGGACAGGCCCACGGTGTAGCTGGTGAAGAGGTTCATGTCCTCGGCGATGCGCTGGTCGGGGTTGTCGGGCGGTGCGTTGCCTTCGCGCGAGTAGCGCGCCAGCTCCATCTGGTAGAAGCGGTGGTTGGCGAGCCAGCGGTCCATGTAGTGCCGGGTCATCCACTCGCGCCAGCGCATCTGCAGCAGCTGCGTGAGGTAGAAGCGGTAGACCGCGATGACGATGAAGCTGAAGGCCAGGTAGGTGAAGCGGCCCAGTTCGCGCCAGAACACCGCGGCGTCCTTGTTCTGCAGCGCGTCGTAGAACACGCGGTTCCACTCGTTGAGCAGCACCAGCATGTAGACCGCGCCCAGGTTGAGCAGCACGATGGCCAGCAGCAGGCCGCGCGCCTTCCACTTGTCCTCGGAGTGGAGGTAGTAGGGCATGGACAGCCGCCAGGCCTTGCCGGCGAACTCGCGCAGGGCGCGCCACTTGCTGATCTTCTCGGTCATGGAAAAGCTCCGGCGGCCTGGGCCGCGATCTCGACGGTGAGGCGGTGCCGGCCGCCGGGCGGCAGCGCGATGCGCTCGTCGCCCGCGTTGGCGGTTTCGACGCAGACGAAGTGCTGGTGCGCGCCCGGGCCCAGGTCGGCCATGTCGGCGGCCAGTTCGGCGCCCGGGTTCCACACCACGGCGGTTCGGCTGCCCGCGCTGTGCAGCGTCAGGGGCTGGCCGCCGGCCGCGCCGAGCAGCTGCAGGCGATCGGGCACCCCCTGGTAGAGGCGGTCGAGCCGGCCGCTGAAGCGCAGGGCTTCCTGGGTGGCGCTGCCGGCCGGGGGCGCGCCGGGCACCTGGTCGATGAAGCCGCAGCCTTCCAGGCCCAGCACCCGCGCCGCGTCGAGGCGGTCCACCGCGAAGTAGCTGTGCAGGGCCTGGGTGAGGGTGAAGGCGCTGTCGCCGCTGTTGTGGACGCTCAGACTCAGGCGCAGCGTGGCGCCCACGCGGATGTCGAGCCGCAGCTCGAAGGCGTGCGGCCACAGGGCGCGCGTGGCCTCGTCGTCGCGCAGGACCAGCTCGAGCTCGGTGGCGCCATCGCTGCCGTCGCGGGCCCCGCGCAGGGACCAGCGGCGCAGGCGCGCGAAACCATGGGCGGGGCGGCCCAGGCCGTCGGGATCGGGCCCGAACCAGGGCCAGCAGAGCGGCACGCCGCCGCGGATGGCCTGGCCGGCCTCGAAGCGCGCGCGCGGGCTCAGGAACAGCCAGTCGGGCTGGCCGTGCGGCTGGAAGGACAGGACCTGCGCGCCCTGCAGCGAGACCGTGGCGCGGGCCAGCGGGTTGTCCACCCGCAGCAGGGGCAGGCCGCCCGGGCCGTCCACGGGCCTCAGGCTGGCGGTGGGGGCGGGGCGGTCGTGCACGGGCGCGGGCTCAGGGGTTTGAAATGCCCGAGGCCACATGGCCCGCCGGCACGTGCTGCGCGGCGGATTCGATGTGGCCGGTCTGGTCGTCGAAGAAGAAGTCGGGTTCGAATTCGCGCAGGAACTCGCCCTTGGGCAGGCCGCCCAGGAACATGGCCTCGTCGACCTCGATGTTCCAGTTCATCAGCGTGCGGATGGCGCGCTCGTGCGCGGGCGCGCTGCGCGCGGTCACCAGGGCGGTGCGGATGCGCATGAGCGGTGTGCCCTCGCTCTGCAGGCGGTGCAGGGCTTCCAGCAGCGGTTTGAAGGGGCCTCCCTCCAGCGGCGTGCCGGCCTTGCTCGATTCGTGCGACTGGAAGGCCGAGAGGCCCTGCGACTGGTAGATGCGCTCGGCCTCGTCGGAGAACAGCACGGCGTCGCCGTCGAAGGCGATGCGCACCTCGGTCGGGTGGGCGTCGCTGGCGCGCACCGAGGTGGGGTAGACCTGCGCGGCGGGCACGCCGGCGTCCAGTGCGGCGCGCACGTCGGCCAGGTGGGCCGACAGGAAGAGGTTGGCGCGCAGCGGGCGCAGGTAGCGCCAGGGCGACTGGCCGCGCGTGAAGCTGCCGCGCTGGATGGGCAGGCCGTAGTGCTGGGCCGAGCGGAACACGCGCATGCCCGAAACCGGGTCGTTGCGCGAGAGGATCACCACCTCCACGCGCTGGGCGTGGGCGTCGTTGAAGGCGAGCAGCTTGTGCACCAGCGAGAAGGCCACGCCGGGCGCGGCGGGGGTGTCCAGCCGCTCCAGCTGCAGCCGCATGTAGGCCTTGTCGTCGCCCTGTTCGAAGAGGCGGTTCTCTTCTTCGAAATCGAACAGGGCGCGCGAGGAAATGGCGACGACGAGCTTGCCGTCCAGGGTGACTGCCATCAGACCACCCGCCGGGCCGCCCCAAGGGCGGTCTGCGCCCCCTTGGGGGGCAGCGGATACACGAAGTGAGGAGCGTGGGGGCTCATGGTTTCAGGTGACGAGCTGATTGAGCTGAATGATCGGCAGCAGCACTGCCAGCACGATGAGCATGACGACCAGGCCCATGCCCACGATGAGCAGGGGCTCCAGCACCGTGGCCAGGGACATGGCGCGGCGCTGCACCTCGGCGCCGAGCTGGTCGGCCGCGCGCTGCAGCATCTGCGGCAGCTGGCCGGTCTGTTCGCCCAGGCGCGCGAACATGCTCAGCAGCGGCGGAAAGCGCTTCTTGCTGGCCAGGGCCGAGGCCAGGGGCGCGCCCTCGCGCACGCGCACCAGGGCGTCGAGCGCGTCTTCGCGCAGGGCGCGGTTGTTCAGGGTTTCGGCGGCGGTCTGCAGGGCGCGCAGGATGGGCACGCCCGCGCCCGCCAGCATGGCCAGCGTGCCGGCGAAGCGCGTGGCGTTGAAGCCGCGCGCCAGGCGGCCCAGCACGGGCAGGCGCAGCACGGCGGCGTCCATGCGCAGGCGCAGGCCCTCCTGCCGGTGCGCGAACACCAGCCCGATGAGACCGAGCACGAGCAACAGCAGCACGGCCCAGCCCCAGGAGCGCACGAAGGCGCTGATGCCCATCATGATGACCGTGAGCGTGGGCAGGGCGCGCTTGCTGCCCTCGAACACGCCCGCCACCTGCGGCACCACGTAGCTGACCAGGAAAACGACGATGACGATGGCCACCAGGGTCACGATGGCCGGGTACAGGGCCGCGGCGATGAGCTTGTTGCGCAGCGCCTCGCGCGCTTCCAGGTCGTCGGCCAGGCGCTCCAGCACGGTGCCGAGCTGGCCGCTCTGTTCGCCGGCGGCCACCACGGCGCTGTAGCTGGCCGCGAACTCGCGCGGGTACTGCGACAGGGCGCGCGCGAAGGACGCGCCGGCGTTGACCTCGCTGCGCAGCGTGGCCACCAGGTTGCGCAGCTTGTCGTTCTCGGCCTCGTCGGCCAGGGCGCTGAGCGCGCGCTCCAGCGGCATGCCGGCGGCCACCAGGCCCGCGAGCTGGCGCGTCCACACGCCCAGCGCGGTGTTGCTGAACACGCGCCCGCCCCACAGCGTGACGTTGAGCCCCTGGCCGCCGCCGGCCTGCGCCGACTGCGCGGCCGGCTCCACGGCCAGCGGCACCAGCGAGCGCGCGCGCAGCAGGCCGCGCGCGGCGCGCGCGGTGTCGGCGTCGATCACGCCCTTGTGCGTTACGCCGTTGGCGTCAACGGCCTCGAAGGTGTAGGCCGGCATGTCAGCAGGCCGCCTGGCCGCCGGGTCGCGCAGCGGTGGAGCGTGGGGGCTTCATGTTCATTCGCGGGTGACCGACATCACCTCTTCCACCGAGGTCACGCCCGTCTCGATCAGGCGCTGGCCGTCCTCGCGCATGGTGCGCATGCCGGCCTTCTCGGCGGCGGCGAACAGCCGGCTCTCGGCCGCGCGCTGGTGCACCAGGGCTCGGATCTGGTCGTCGGCCACCATGAGTTCGTAGATGCCGGTGCGGCCCTTGTAGCCGCTGTGGCTGCAGTGCTCGCAGCCCACCGGGTGCCAGCGGCCCTGCGCGTCCTGGCGGCGGCAGTGCACGCAGAGCTTGCGCACCAGGCGTTGCGCCAGCACGCCCAGCAGCGAGCTGCTGAGCAGGAAGGGCTCGACGCCCATGTCGGTGAGGCGGGTGACGGCGCTCGGCGCGTCGTTGGTGTGCAGCGTGGCCAGCACCAGGTGGCCGGTGAGCGAGGCCTGGATGGCGATCTGCGCGGTTTCGTGGTCGCGGATCTCGCCGATCATGATGACGTCCGGGTCCTGGCGCAGGATGGCGCGCAGGGCCTTGGCGAAGGTCAGCTCGATCTTGGGGTTGACCTGGGTCTGGCCGATGCCGGGCAGCTCGTACTCGATCGGGTCCTCGACCGTCATGATGTTTTGGCGCCCGGCGTCCAGCCGCTGCAGGCCGGCGTAGAGCGTGGTGGTCTTGCCCGAGCCGGTGGGACCGGTGACCAGGATGATGCCGTGCGGCTGCTGGATGAGGCGCAGGAAGCGCGCCAGCACATCGCCCTGCATGCCCACGGATTCGAGGTCGAGCTTGCTCTCGCTCTTGTCGAGCAGGCGCAGCACGGCGCGCTCGCCGTGCGCGCTGGGCAGGGTGGAGACGCGCACGTCCACCGCGCGCGTGCCGATGCGCAGGCTGATGCGGCCGTCCTGCGGCAGGCGTTTTTCGGAGATGTCGAGCTCGGCCATGATTTTCAGGCGCGAGATCAGGGCCGCGTGCAGGGCGCGGTTGGGCTGCACCACCTCGCGCAGCGTGCCGTCGACGCGGAAGCGCACGCTGGAGTGGCGCTCGAAGGGCTCGATGTGGATGTCGCTGGCGCCATCCCGCGCGGCCTGCGTGAGCAGGGCGTTGAGCATGCGGATGATGGGCGCGTCGTCGGCGGTTTCCAGCAGGTCCTCGATGGCCGGCAGCTCCTGCATCATGCGGCTGAGGTCGGCATCGCTCTGCACCTCGCTCACCACGGCGGCGGCGCTGGATTCGCCCTGCGAATAGGCCGAGCTGATGCGCTGGCGCAGGCCCTCGGCGTCTTCCCACTGCAGGTCCAGCAGCGGGTGCAGGCGCAGGATCTCGGACAGGGCCGACAGGCGCCTGGACTGGGCCTGTGGATCGGCCGCGGGCGTGCGGCTGCCCACCAGGGTGAGCCGGCCCGCGTCTTCCTCGAGCAGCCACTGGTGCTCGCGCGCGAAGGCGTAGGGCAGCGGGTACTTCATGGGCGCGGCCTCACTGCTGCGGGGCAGGGGCGGGCGCCGGGGCGCCCGCCGGCGGCGTGGGCGCGGGAACGGCGTTGGGTGAACCTTCGGGCGCGCCCAGCGGCGTGGGCCGCGGCGCCAGGCGCTCGTAGGGCAGGGCCTGCGGACCCAGCACCGGGGACTCGTTGATCTTGAGCACGCTGCTGCGTTCGGGCTGCAGCCCGCGCTGGATGCTGCGCATCTGCTCGTAGCGGTCGAGCGCGAGGTTGGCGGTGTCGCGCTCGTCGCGCATCACCACGGGGCGCAGGAACACCATCAGATTGGTCTTCTTGCGGCTGCGGGTTTCGCTGCGGAACAGGCCGCCGAGCACGGGCACGTCGCCCAGGCCGGGCACCTTGTCCTGGTTCTGTGCGTACTCGTCCTGCAGCAGGCCGCCGAGCACCACGATGGCGCCGTCGTTCACGAGCACGGTGCTCTCGATGCTGCGCAGGTTGGTGATGAGGCCGGTGCTGGAGTTGATCGAGGCCGGCGCGACGCTGGACACCTCCTGGTAGATGGTCAGCTTGATGGTGCCGTTCTCGCTGATCTGCGGCTTCACGCGCAGGGTGATGCCCACGTCCTTGCGCTCGATGGTCTGGAAGGGGTTGACCGAGCCGTTGTTGCCGCCGCCGGTGTTGGTGAACTGGCCGGTGACGAAGGGCACGTTCTGGCCGATGACGATCTTGGCCTCTTCGTTGTCCAGCGTGAGCAGGTTGGGCGTGGACAGGATGTTGCCGGCGCCATTTTCCTGCAGGAAGCGCGCCAGGAAGCCCAGCACGTAGACGCCGCCGGTGCGGCGCGCCAGGCCGATGTTCAGGCCGGCAGCGGGCGCCGTCTCGCCCTGCGCGAGGTTGAAGATGTTGCGCCCGCCCTCGCCGAAATTGGTGCCGAGCAGGCCGATCACGCGGTCACCCGACTGGCCGGAGGCGCCCTGCCACTGGATGCCGAACTCGGCGGCCTTGTCGTCGTTCACCTCGGCGATCAGGCTTTCCACATACACCTGGGCGCGGCGCGAGTCGAGCTGGTCGATGACCGCGCGCAGCTGGCGGTACAGCGGCTCGGGCGCGGTGATGATGAGCGAGTTGGTCGCCGGGTCGGCCTGGATCATGCCGCCGGTGGAGGGCTGGGCGCTGGCCGCCACCGGCGTGCTGGCGGCGCTGTTGGCCCCCATGCCGCTGGTGGCGCCGCCGCCCAGGTTGAGGCCGCCGGTGCTGGCGCGCGACAGGCCACCGCCGGTGGACGCGCCGCCGCTGCCGCCGCCGCCCAGGGCGCCGCCGCTGCCGCCACCGTCGCCCGCCGCGATGGCCGCGCGCAGCGTGGTGGCCAGGGCCACCGCGTCGGCGTTCTTGAGGTAGACCACGTGGATGTTGCCGCTGGCCACGCTGGCCGAGGGCTGGTCGAGCCGCACCACGAGCGACTTGACCAGGGCCAGGCGCGCGGGGTTGGCCGCGCGCAGCACCAGCGCGTTGCTGCGCGGCTCGGCCACGATGGTGGTGCGGAAGGAGGCGTCACCCGCGGCGGCGCCACCGGCCGCGGCGCCGGTGGCGGTGGGGTCGATCAGGCGCTGGATCAGCGGCACGATGTCGGCCGCCACCGCGTGCTGCAGCGGAATGATCTCGACATCGCTTGCGCCGGGCACGTCCAGCGCGGCGACGATGCGGCCGATGCGCTGCAGGTTCTCGGCGTAGTCGGTAATGATCAGCGAGTTGTTGCCCGGGTTGACGTTGATGGTGTTGTTGGGCGGGATCAGCGGGCGCAGCACCGGCACCAGGTTGTTCGCGTTCTCGTGGTTGAGCCGGAAGATCTGCGTGACCACGGTGTTGGACGCCGGCAGCGCGGACGCGGCCCCCGCGTTCACCACGTTGCCCTGAAGCTTGGCGTCGGCCTCGGGCACGATCTTGTAGAGCCCGCCGGTGTCCACCAGCGCGAAGCCCTGTAGGCGCAGCGCGGCGGCGAATTGGTTCAGCGCGGCGGCCGGCGGCACGGGGCGGTCGGTGGAGAGGTTGATGGTGCCGCGCACGCGCGGGTCGACGACGACGCTGCGGCCGGTGATGGTGGCCATGGTGCGGGCCACGGCCTCGATTTCGGCGCCCACGAAGTTCAGGGTGACGGGCTCGGTCGGCCGGGTCTGCGCGGTGGCCGTCGGCGCGCCGGGCAGGCTCAGCGCCAGCGCGCAGGCCAGCGCGAGTGCGCTGCGGCGGCCGGCCAGGGGGGGGAGGGCAAACATGATGGCGATCCTACGTCTAAGGTTCACCCGATGGTGATGACCGAACGGGCGCCTTGGCGGCGGCCCACGATGTTGAGCAGGTTGGTCAGGGCCTCTTCGCTGCCGGGCGCGGCCTGGGCGTCGCCCGCGAAGCGCAGGCGCCCGCCCACCCATTGGCCCTGGCCTTGCAGCAGCAGGGCGCCGCTGAGGGTGCTCAGGTCCAGGCGGGCGGTGTCGCCCTCGGCCCCCGCGCGCAGCGTGGCGCGGTAGCTGCCCAGGGGGCGGATGCTGGACAGGCGCGAGGCCATGTCGAGGGCGTCGATGTCCAGCCCGCCCTGCAGCCGCGCGCGGCCGCTGGCCAGGGTGAGGGTGAGGCCCTCGCTGCGCAGCGCCAGCACGCCCTGCAGGCGCAGGGTGTTCCAGGGGGTACCCAGGCCGGCCAGCAGTTCGGCCGGCCAGCGGCTGTCGAAGCCGGCGACGCTGAGCGAGGTTTCGCTCAGGCCGGGGTGCAGGCGCAGTTGCAGCGGTTGCGGGGTGCAGCACGGCGCCTGCAGCGCCAGCGCGAACGCGGGGCCGCCTTGCCAGGCGGGGCGCAGGCGCCAGCGCAGGCCTTGGGGCAGGGCGCTGCTGGTGCGGCTGCCTTCGCCGCCGGTGAGCAGCAGATCGGCCTGGCCGCTCCAGACACTGCCGCGCGCGTTGACGAGTTGCACCTGACCGCCGCTGGCCCGGTCCAGTGCGCTGGCCAGCCAGCGCGCCGGGGCGAACAGCAGCAGCGCCAGCAGCAGCCCCAGCACGGCGGCGGCGAAGGCCAGGCGGCGCACGGTGGCAGTGGTGCTCATGGAGAAGCCTCCGCGTGGCATGCGGCGGTGCGGGGTGGGAACCCCTTCGCGCAAGGCGCTGCGGTGCGAACGCCTTCGGGCGGCCGGGCGGCGTTCATCTCAATTCCCTGCCAGCGGCGGGCCGCTCACCACCAGCGAGCCGCTCCAGGTGGTGCCTGGGCCGTCGCGGTTGAGTTGGGATTCGAGCGGCAGCAGCCGCGCGTTCACGCGCACCTGCTGCAGCCAGCCGGCCAGGGCCAGGGCTTCGGCCTGGCGCAGGGTGAGGGTGGCGCGGTCGCCCAGCACGTTGATCTGGCCGGTGCCGCCCAGGGCGCCGGTGGCGGCCTCGAGGGCGCGCAGGGCCTCGTCGCGGCCCGGCGGCTGGCCGGTGGAGGCGGTGCGCAGGCCCTCGGCGGTCTGCGCCAGTTGCTGCATGCGCGCGAGCTGCGCGTCCAGCGTGGCGTGGCGGGCCGGCGCCTCGCGCAGGGTGCGCCAGGCGGGGTGGATGGCGAGCCACCACAGCAGGGCCAGGCCCACGATGAGCGCGGCGGCCAGCACCAGCCGGCGTTCGCGCGCGGCGAGGCCAGCGTACCAGCCGGCCAGGGCGGCGCGGGCGCTCGCCGGGGAAGGGGTGTCGAGGTCGGCGGCCATGTCAGGGTTGCGGTGCCTGCAGCACCAGTTCGTTGCCGTCGAATTGCGCGCGCCAGCCGCCGCTCTGCAGGGCCTGCTGCAGCGCGCGCACCCGCTCCTCGCCGGTGCGCCAGCCCGACAGGCGCAGCGCGCCGTTGTCGTAGCCGATGCGGGTGGGCGACAGCGGTTCGCTGCCGGCGGCGCGGTCCACCGCGGCCAGCAGGCTTTCCAGGTCGCCGGCCGAGAGTTGGCCGCTGGCCTGCTGCAGCCGCGCCACCTCGCGCTGCATCTGCGCCGGGGCGTCGAGCACCAGGTTGATGTGGGGGAAGGCCGTGGTGAGGGTGGTGCGCACCGCGTCTTGCTTGTCCTGCAGGCTCTGGCGCTCCTGCCAGGCCGTCAGGTTCAGTCCGAAGAGCTGGGCCGCGACCAGCGCCGCGAGGCCCCAGCGCGCCGCGCGCCACTGCGGGCCGCTGCGGAACTGGCGCCAGGCGCGCCGCCAGCGCTGGCCGCGCCGCGCGCCCGAGGACAGGCTGAGGTCGAACTGGGCCAGGTTCCAGTCGCTCTGCCCCGCGCGCAGCAGCCAGCGGGCCGGCGGCACCGGGTCGAAGGGGCGCTGCAAGGCGCGTTCGGCGAGTTCGGCCACCAGCGGGTCGGCCAGCCAGACGTCCAGGGCGTCGGTGGCGCGCAGGTCGTTGCCGGTGGCGCCGGGCAGCAGGGCGTCCAGGGGCAGGGGCTGGTCGGCGCGCAGGGGCACGCAGCTCACGCCCAGCAGGCTGGCGCTGGCCAGCCAGGCCTGATCGCCGTCGATGTGCGCCCAGTGCAATTGGCCGGGCGAGTCCATGGCGAAGCTGCGCGTGGCGCCGGTGGCACCGGGCGCGCGGGCGGGCACCAGGGGCCACATGAGCGGCGCGATGCGCGCCACCGGGCGGCCGGCGGATTCGAGCGCGCGCAGCCAGTCGCGCAGGCGGGCGCGGTCGGTGCAGGCCACCCACACGGTCTGGCCGGCGCGGCCGCCGGGCTCCAGGGCGTGGTGCAGGGCGCCCACGTCGCTGAGCACCTGGTCTTCGAGCAGGCCGTCGAGCGCGGCGCGCAGGCGCGGGCCGCTCACGCGCGGCAGGCTCAGTCGGTGCCAGGACAGCGCGCGCGGCGGCAGCGCCAGCACCAGTTCCTCGTTGCGCGGCAGCAGCGACAGGGCCGATTCGCCGTCCTCGACCGGGTTCTGGCCGTCGGTGCTGCGCACCCAGCGCATCAGCGCGGCAGCGGCCGAGGGCGGTGCCAGGTAGTCGACGGGCGTGACGATGAGCACAGGCGGGATTTCAGAGGATGGGACCGGCCATTCTAGAGAGGGACCATGTCAAAGCCTCATCCAGGTGCCCTAGGGCGTTGCGTGGCGGCTTCAGTGGCCACCCGCCAGGGTGGCGGCCGGTGCCCTGGGGCGTCTCAGCGGCGCGTGAAGCGCTCGCGCCAGACGATGCGCGCGTCCAGGGCCTGGCGCATCACCAGGGAGCGCTCTTCGATGATGGTGTCGTCCAGCCGCAGGCGGCCGCGCACCTCGAAGAAGCTGCTGCGCACGCCGTGGTACTGGTCGCTGAGGACGGCCGGGCCCTGGGGCAGCAGGCGCTGCGCTTCGGCGATGCTGCGAAACGGCGTGCGCTCCCGCGCCGAGACGAGGCGGCGCGCCATGGCCAGGTCCAATCCCGGCAGAGAGGCGGCGATGGCCTCGGCGCTGGCGGTGTTCAGGTTGAGCGTGGTGCGCAGCGGCAGCACGGTGAGGTGGGGCTCCAGCCGCGCCAGGCTGCTGGGCGAAATGCCCAGCCAGGCGAGCTGCGAGAGCTTGGACGGCAGCAGCGAGGCCGCGTCCGCGGGCAGGGGATCGCTCAAGGACTTCTGGGCACTGGCCAGCAGCTCCTTGGCGGCGGCTTCGAGCTCGCTGCGCGGCAGTCCGAGCAGTTCGTACAGGCGGCGCAGGCTGTCCAGGTCGGGCTCGGAGAGCTCGTACTTGAGCGGCACGGCACCGTTCTGGACAGTGGTCAGGCGCGCCACGTTGTTGAAGTTCAGGCGCGACTGCAGGTCGGTGATTTCGCCCGAGAGGAAGGCTTCGAGCGTGCTGTCGGCGGTGTTGTCGCGGTCGGCGGCGAGGAAGCTGGACAGCCGGGCCTCTTCCAGCGGCAGCGCCCAGGGCTCGCCCAGGTGGTCGGGGTTGCCATTGGTCTGGTTGCCGCGCCCATCCTCGCGCAGGATCAGGCGCGCCCAGTCGAGCGCGCCGGTCAGGATCCAGGCGGCCTGGGCGCGCTGGCGCTCCGCGCGCTCGACCTCCAGCGCGCGCCATTGCTGCCACAGCGCGCTGGCGGCCAGCGCGGCCACCAGGGTGACGGTGAGCATGGCCAGCAACAGCGCGGCGCCGCGCTGGTGGGTGCGTGTCACGGGACGGCCCTCCATGCTGTGCACGGC
Organism: Hydrogenophaga sp. YM1; assembly: GCF_016903055.1. NCBI lineage: Bacteria > Pseudomonadati > Pseudomonadota > Betaproteobacteria > Burkholderiales > Comamonadaceae > Hydrogenophaga > Hydrogenophaga sp. YM1. The sequence goes on from NZ_CP070223.1 coordinate 924,263, forward strand.
GGAGCGGCGTGCCTTGGGAGCGGCCCGGCCGCGCTCATGGCGAGGGCTCCAGCGTGGGGCGCACCCAGTCGCGCTGCAACACGCCGTGCAGGGCGGTGCCGGCCGGGGGCAGTTCCAGCAGCAGGCGCACGCCATTGGGCATGTTCAGGTGGGGGGTGTATGACATGCCGCGGGGGGGCGGGCTGTCGGCGGCCGACTGCGGGTTGGTCCAGGCCTCGCCGCGGTGGTAGTAGAGCTGCCAGCTCAGGGCCGGCACCAGGGCGATGGCGCTGTCGGCCGTGGGGGCGGTGAGCGCGTCGCCGGCGGCGTTGCCGGGGGCGTTCACGCGGCCGGTGGCCCAGTCGGCCGCGCGCTGCCAGGCGAGGGTGAGCTCGTTGCGCTGGCGCAGCGGGCCCGACTGCCAGCGCGACCAGCGCGGGCCCTCGGGGCCGTTGAGCAGGGCCCAGGCGACCACGCGCACGCCCCGGCTGTCCAGGCCGGTCTCCATGGGGTCGCGCCGGGTGAGCCGAAGCACCTGGCCGTTGAAGGCGATGGGCGCGACCTCGCGCGTGTCGACCAGGGCGTCCAGGTCGGCCGTCCACTGGCCCAGGGCGGACTGCAGGCGGCGCAGCTCGTCGCCTCGCGACTGGGTGATGCTCTGCGTGCGCCCCATGCCGTCGATGGCGCGCCAGGCCAGCACGGCGATGATCGAGAGGATGGCCAGGGCCACCAGCAACTCGATCAGGGTGAAGCCACGCGCGCGCCGCTGGCCCATCAGAAGCGCCCTTGCACGGTGGACAGGGTCAGCAGGCGCACCCCGGGGCCGTCGGCGCCGCGCAGCACGGTGGCGTCGATGCGGCGGAAATTGGGGTTGGGCGTGGGCAGGACGGAAACCCGCACGCGCAAGTCGTGGCCGGCCTGCTGGCAGGTGGATTCGCTGTTGCCAGTGCCGGGCAGCTGGCGCTGCAGGCGCAGGGTGATGAGTGTGTTCTCGGCGCACAGGGTGGCCAGCCACTGTTCGGTCTGGCGCTCGGCCGTGCGTGTGAGCGCGTTGCTGGCCTGCAGGCCGGTGGTGAGGGCGAGCGCCACCACGCCCAGGGCCACCAGTACCTCGATCAGGGTGAAGCCGCGCGCGCTTTTCATAGGGGCGTCAGGGCGCGTCCGGGGTGACGCGGAAAGGGCCCAGGCCGTCGGTGGCCAGCACCAGGCGGCGCTCGCCCAGGCCGAGGGCGATGCGCTGCGCCGGGATCAGCGGCTCGGGGCCGAGCACCAGGGCGGTGGCGCCGGGCGGCTGCAGCACCTGGGCGCCGGTGTCGGCGTTCAGCCATTGGTGCGCGCCCTCGGAGGGTGTGGGGCCGTCGCCGGCACGCGCACGCGGCAGGCCGATGAACTCGAAGCCATGGGGCCGCAGGCGCCACACCACCGGCAGACCGCTGGTGAGCGATTGCGCGCGCGCCGATTCGAGCATGGCCGACAGGCGCAGGGCCTCGCGCTCCAGCCGCGTGCCGCTGTCGTCGCGCAGCGCGAAGCTGACGGCCGCCGTGGCCATGGCGATGATGGCCACGACCACCATCAGTTCGAGCAGGGTGAAGCCCCGTGGGCGGCCGTGCGGCATGGTGGGGGCGGGCCGTCGGCGGGCCGGCCGGTTTACTGCCAGCTGCCGATGTCGGCGTTGGCGCCTTCGCCGCCGGCCTGGCCGTCGGCGCCCAGCGAGAGCACGTCGACTTCGCCGTGCACGCCGGGGTTGAGGTACTGGTACGGCCGTCCCCAGGGGTCGTTGGGCAGCTTGTCGAGGTAGCGGCGCCAGTTGGGCGGAATCGCCCCGACGGTGGGTTTGTTGACCAGCGCGCCCAGGCCTTGCTCGGCGCTGGGGTAGCGCTGGTTGTCCAGGCGATAGAGCTTGAGCGCCTGCATGAGGTTGTGGGTGTCGGTGCGGGCGGCGGTCATGCGCGCATCGTCCGTTCGGTCTAGCACGTTGGGCACGATGAGCGCGGCCAGCACGCCGATGATGACCAGCACCACCATCAGCTCGATGAGCGTGAAGCCGCGCCGCAGTGCGCGTCGGGTGGGTGCGTAAGAGGGGAAGAGGGGGCGTGTCAAGGGAGTCTCCGGCACCGGGTCGTCGGGCGCCCCGCGCGGGGGTCGGTCGATCATAATGCGCGCATGAGTCGGGCATCCACCTTCGGGCACTCGGTCTTCCTGGGCGAGGGCGCAGCGGCGCCAGGCGGCGCGCCGCGGCGCGCGCCGGGCGCGCTGGCCGTGCTGCTCTGGCTGGCAACGGGGCTCAGCGTGGGTTACTGGGTGCTGCAGGCCATGGGTCGCTCGCCGCTCACACCCGTGGCCGCGCCCGCGGTGGCGGCGCCTGCGCCCGACACGGCCTCCGTGGCCCGCGTGCTGGGCGCCGTGCAGGCCGTTGCGGTGGACGCCCCGGCCAGCGCGCCCGCCCCGCTGTCCTCGCGCTTCCAGTTGCTGGGCGTGATCAATGCCGGCGGCGCCGACGGCGCCGCGCTGATCGCCATCGACGGACAACCACCCAAGCCCTACCGCGTGGGCGCCGAGCTCGACGGCGGCGTGGTGCTCCAGTCGGTGCAGCGCCGCTCGGCGCGGCTCGCACCGACCGGCGGCGGCCAGCAGGGCTTCGAGTTGAGCTTGCCCGCCCCGCCGGGCGACACGCCCTGAGGCCCAGGGCCGCCCGCCATGGCCCCGCGCGGCGGAATCCCCACCGACCCCGCGCCCCTGCCGGACGCGCTGCGGCCCTCGGGCAGCCTGCTGGCCAACCTAAGCGACGAACTGCGGCGCTACCCGCCCTTCGATGAGATGGAGGCGGCGCACGTGGCCGCCTTCGTGGCGGCCTCGCGCCAGGCCTACTACGCGCCCGGCGAGCCGGTGGTGGACCCGCAGGACGGGCCGGTGCGCGAGCTGTTCTTCATCCGCCGCGGCGCGGTCACCGGCAAGCGCGGGCTGTCCGAGGTTTCCGGCGGCGCCTTCCAGTACGAGGCGGGCGATCTGTTTCCCATCAGCGCGGTGCTGGCGCAGCGCGCGCCCACCACGCTGTACCACGCCACCGAAGACACTTTCGTGCTGGTCATCGGCGCCGAGGACATGCGCGCCCTGGCGGCGCAAAGCCCGCCATTCGGCGACTTCCTCAACCGGCGCATCCTCAAGTTCCTGGAGCTGTCGCGCGCGGCGCTGCAGGTGGCCTATTCCTCGCAGGCGCTGGCCGAGCAGTCGCTGGAGACGCCACTGAGCGAGCTGGGCCACAAGGCGCCGGTGAGTTGCGCGCCGCACACGCCGCTGCGCGAGGTGCTGGGCCAGATGCACGAGCGGCGCATCGGCTCCATGCTGGTGGTGGACGGCGCGGGCGCGCCGCTGGGCATCCTCACGCGCTCCGACGTGCTGGGCCGTGTGGTGCTGCCGCAGGTGCCGCTGGACGCGCCGGTGTCGTCGGTGATGGTGCGGCCCGTGCACAGCCTGCCGCACGACGCCAGCGCGCAGGACGCCGCGCTGGCCATGTCCACGCACGGCATCCGCCACGTGCCCATCACGCGCGCGGGGCGGCTGGTGGGCATCGTCTCCGAGCGCGACCTGTTCGCGTTGCAGCGGCTCAGCCTCAAGCAGGTGAGCTCCAGCATCCGCAACGCCACGGGCGTGGACACGCTGCGCGTGGTGGCGCACGACATCCGCCGTTTCGCGCGCACCCTGCTGGGCCAGGGCGTGCAGGCGCGCCAGCTCACGGCGCTGATCAGCCATTTGAACGATGCGCTGGGCGCGCGCTTGATCGAACTGCTGGCGCAGCGCCATGGCATCGCCTTGCCCGACTGCTGTTGGCTGGCGCTGGGCTCCGAGGGCCGCGGCGAGCAAACCATCGCCACCGACCAGGACAACGCGCTGATCCGTCCCGATGGCAGCGAGGTCGCGCCCTACCTGGCCTTCGCGCGCGAGGTGAACCAGGCGCTGGACGACTGCGGCTACCCGCTGTGCAAGGGCGGCGTGATGGCCGGTAACCCCGAGCTGTGCCTGACGCTGACCCAGTGGCGCGAGCGTTTCGCGAACTGGATCGAGCATGGCTCGCCCCAGGACCTGCTGAACGCCAGCATCTTTTTCGACTTTCGCCCGCTCGCTGGCCACGAGGCCCTGGCCCGCGCGCTGCACGACGAGGTGCTGGCGCACGCGCGCACCACGCCGCGTTTCCTGAAGCAGCTCGCGCTCAATGGCCTGGGGCGCACGGTGCCGCTGAACTGGCTGGGCAACATCGACACCGAGGCGGTGGAGGGCCACGACACGCTGGACCTCAAACTGCAGGGCACGGCCATCTTCGTCGACGTGGCGCGCCTGTACGCCCTGGCGCACGGCGTGCCGGCCACCAACACCCGCGAGCGCCTGGAGGCGGTGGGGCCGCTGCTGGGCGTACCGGCGCACGAGGCCCAGGCCTGGGTTGGCGGCTTTGACTACCTGCAGCTGCTGCGCCTGCACGCGCAGCTGGACGGCACCACGGTGGGCGACAACCCGAACCGCATCGCGGTGGACACGCTCAACGACATCGACCGCCGCATCCTGAAGGAAACGCTGCGCGTGCTGCGCGCCCTGCAGCAGCGGCTCACGCTGGACTACGACCGGTGAGCGCGTGGTGGTCGGCCTGGTTCGGCGGCGGCGACGCGGCGCCCGCGGCGCCCGAGCGCTGGGTGGTGCTGGACGTGGAAACCAGCGGCCTCGACGTGGCGCGCGACCGCCTGCTGGCCATCGCCGCCGTGGGCCTGCGCGTGGACTGGTCGCGCCGCCGCCTCGACGTGTGCCTGGGCGACAGCTTCGAGGTGGTGCTGCGCCAGGAGCGGGCCTCCAGCCGCGACAACATCCTGCTGCACGGCATCGGTGTGCAGAGCCAGCGCGACGGGTGGGATCCGGTCGAGGCGCTGCGGGCCTTCGAAGCCTTCTCCGGCGCGGCGCCGCTGCTGGCCTTCCACAGCGCTTTCGACGAAGCGCTGATCGGCCGGCACGCGCGCCAGCACCTGGGGCGGCGCCCAGCCAATCCCTGGGTGGACATCGAGCACCTCTGCGCCGTGACGCACCCCCAGGTGCGGGCCCGCTCGCTGGACGAGTGGATGGCGCATTTCGGCATCACCTGCCCCCGGCGCCACCAGGCGGCGGCCGACACCCTGGCTGAGTGCGAGCTGCTGCAGCGCATATGGCCGGCGGTGGCGGTCGAGTGCCGGAACTGGCGCGGCGTGGAGCGTTTGGCCGGCCGACGGCGCTGGCTGGCGTCGGGCTAGCGGGGGGGTTCAGGCCTCCAGCAGCGCCTGCGTGGCCAGCAGCAGCGGCCAGGCCAGCAGCGCGCCCGTGCCCTGGTTGATGTGCAGATCGAGGTCGAGCAGCGGCATGGCCTGCAGGTGGATCAGCATGAGCCGGTGCGCGGTGGCCGGCGAGCGCTGGGCGTAGACCAGGTAGTCGGCCACCGCCGGGCTCAGGCCGCGCGCCACCAGGGCGGCGGCGCCGGCCACGAAGCCGTCGACCAGCACCACGCGCCGCTCGCTGGCCGCCTGCAGCATGGCGCCGGCCATCATGGCGATCTCGAACCCGCCGAAGGCCGCCAGCGCGTGGATGGGGGAGATGGCCTGCGCGTGCCGCTGGGCCGCGGCGGTGAGCTTGTCCAGGCGCTGGAAATGCACGGTGTCGTCGAAGGCCGAGCCGGGGCCGTCGTCGCGCGGCAGGGCGTCCGCCATGGGCACGCCGCACAGGCGCGACAGCAGCAGCGCCGCGCTGGCCGGGTTGGCCACGCCCACCTCGCCCAGTGCCAGCACCGTGCCCGGCAGATGGCGCACCACGTCCATGCCCGCGTGCAGCGCGGCCACGGTCTGGCTGAGCGACATGGCCGGGCCGAGCAGGCAGTTGCGTGTGCCGTAGGCGATCTTGCGCGCCTGCAGGGTGGCCGGCGGACGGCCGCGCGCCGCCGGCGGCTGGGTGATCGGCGTGGCCATGCCGGCGTCGACCACGGTCAATTCAAAGCCGTGCTGGCGCGCCAGGGTGTTGACCGGCGCGCGGCCCGCGAGCAGTTGGGTGACCAACTCGGCGGTGGCGGACTGCGGCAGGTCGCTCATGCCCTCCACGGCCAGGCCATGGTCGGCCGCGAACACCACCAGCTGCGGAGCGTCGAACACCAGCAGATCGAACGGCAGCGCGCTGCTGTGCTGGATGCGCGCGAGCTGCCCGGCCAGCCACTGCAGCTGGCCCAGGGCGTTGGCGGGCTGACCGTCGGGCTGCAGGCGCCGGTGCAGGGCGTGCTCCAGCGTGGTATCGGCCGTGCCGGCGATGGCGGGCAGCTTCAAGCCCTCGACGGGCGCGAACGGGCGCGGTGCGTTGATGGGCGTGAGGGCGGGATCGCGCGCCATGGGGTGCTCAGCTGCGCAGGAACAGCCGGTAGGCCGGGTTCTGCGTTTCCTCGACATAGGGGTAGCCCAAGGTGTCGAGGAACTTGGCGAAGGCCTTGTCGTCCTTGGCCGGTACCTGCAGGCCGACCAGGATGCGGCCGTAGTCGGCGCCCTGGTTGCGGTAGTGGAACAGGCTGATGTTCCACCCCGGGCGCATGAGGCTGAGGAACTTGAGCAGGGCGCCCGGGCGCTCGGGGAAGATGAAGCGCATCAGGCGTTCGTCCTGCGCCAGCGCGGAATGGCCACCCACCAGGTGGCGCAGGTGTTCCTTCGCCAGTTCGTCGTGCGTAAGGTCCAGCGTCTCGAAGCCATGGCGCACCAGTTGCTGGGCGATCTTGGCGGACTCGCCCTTGCCCGCCGTGGTGAGTCCCACGAACACATGCGCCTGGGCGCTGTCGTGCATGCGGTAGTTGAACTCGGTGACGTTGCGCGCCGCGCCGGGCAGCGAGCCGATGACCTCGCAGAAGCGGCGGAAGCTGCCGCGCTCCTCGGGCATGGTCACGGCGAACAGGGCCTCGCGCTCCTCGCCCACCTCGGCGCGCTCGGCGACGAAGCGCAGGCGGTCGAAGTTCATGTTGGCGCCACACAGGATGGCCGCGTAGGTTTGACCCTTGGTCTTGTGCGTGGACACGTACTGCTTGATGGCGGCCACCGCCATCGCGCCCGAGGGTTCGACGATGCTGCGGGTGTCGACGAAGATGTCCTTGATGGCGGCGCACACGGCGTCGGTGTCCACCGCAATGAACTCGTCGACCAGCTCGCGCGCGACGCGGAAGGTTTCCTCGCCCACCAGCTTGACGGCGGTGCCGTCGGCGAACAGGCCGACGTCTGGCAGCGTCACGCGCTCCTTCTCGGCGACCGAGCGCATCATGGCGTCGGAGTCGGTCATCTGCACGCCGATGACCTTGATCTCGGGCCGCACGGCCTTGATGTAGTTGGCCACCCCGCTCACCAGGCCGCCGCCGCCGATGGCGACGAACACCGCGTCGAGTTGGTTCGAACCCAGGCTCTGGAGCTGGCGCAGTATCTCCATCGCGATCGTGCCCTGGCCGGCAATCACGTCAGGATCGTCGAAGGGGTGAACGAAAGTGAGTCCCTGCTTCTTTTGCAGGATGACGGCGTGGTTGTAGGCGTCGGTGTAGCTGTCGCCGTGCAGCACCACCTCGCCGCCGAGGCCGCGCACCGCGTCGATCTTGAGCTGCGGCGTGGTCACCGGCATCACCACCACGGCCCGCGCGCCCAGCTTGCGCGCGCCCAGCGCCACGCCCTGCGCGTGGTTGCCCGCCGACGCGCAGATCACGCCCTTGGACAACTGCTCGGGGCTGAGGTGCGCGATCTTGTTGTAAGCCCCGCGCAGCTTGAAGCTGAAGACGGGCTGCTGGTCCTCGCGCTTGAGCAGCACCGTGTTGTGTAGCCGCCGGGACAGCGCGCGCGCCGGGTCCAGGTTCGACTCCACCGCGACGTCGTACACCCGGGCTGTCAGGATCTTCTTGAGGTAGTCGGCGGGCGTCAGGTGGGCGGCGGGGGTTTTCATCACCAAGCATTATCTGCGGGCGAAAAAAAACCCGGACCAACGTTGCTGGTCCGGGTTTGAATCCACCCGTGGAGGGTAGAGGAGACAACCGAAAATACAATGACGTAAGTATATCGCCGGATTGCTGCGTTGCAACAACCCGGCTCAAGTTGCCCTCATTTTTAGAGCAAGGCCCTTAGAAAGTGCGGGCTTTGTCACGGAGAACCCTTTCATGGAATGCACCGTCACCTGGACCGGCGCCAGCGGCACCCGATCGGCCATGGGCTTCGTTGCCGAAACCGGCAGCGGCCACGTGCTCGCCATGGACGGTGCGCCCGACGCCAACAAGCCCGAGAACGGCGGCGCCAACCTGGCGCCCCGTCCCATGGAGACCGTGCTCGCGGGGACCGGCGGCTGCACGGCCTACGACGTGGTGCTGATCCTCAAGCGCGGCCGCCACGACGTGCGCGGTTGCTCGGTCAAGCTCACCAGCGAGCGCGCCGCGGTCGATCCCAAGGTGTTCACCAAGATCCACATGCACTTCACCGTCACTGGCAAGGGCGTGCCCGCCAGCGCGGTGGAGCGCGCCATCGCCATGAGCCACGAGAAGTACTGCTCGGCCAGCATCATGCTGGCCAAGACGGCGGAGATCACGACCAGCTTCGATCTGGTCGAAGCCTGAGCCTGCGTCCCTTGTTGGGGACGCTCAGATCCGGTGCGCCACGGTCGTCATGACCTTGGCGGCCATCCGCATCATCCCCTTCACGGGCGCCGGCAACTCGGCGGCCCCGGCCTGCTGGGCCTGGCGAGCGTGCCGGGCCTCGTCCAGTTTCATCTGCGCCACGATCGCCCGCGAGGCGTGGTCCTCGGCCGGCAGGCGGTCCAGATGGCTGGCTAGGTGGGCTTCCACCTGGCGTTCGGTTTCCACCACGAAACCCAGGCTGGGGCCTTGCCCCAGGCGGCCCGCGATCAGGCCGAGCCCGAAGGCGCCGGCGTACCAGAACGGGTTGAGCCGCGATGGCCGGCTGCCCAGTTCGTCGAGGCGGGCCTTGGTCCAGGCCAGGTGGTCGGTTTCCTCGCGGCCGGCCTCTTCCAATTGCTGGGCCAGGGCCTCGTTCGATGCCTTGCCACCCGGTCCGGGCCAGCGCGCGGCGAAGGCTTGCGCGGTGTACAGCGCCTGGGCGCACACCTCGCCCACGTGGTTGACCCGCATCAGGGCACCGGCGAGGCGCCGGTCCTCGGTGCTCAGCGCACCATCGTCGTGCCGCTCGGGCACGGTGGGGCAGGGCTGGCTGGCCCGCGGGGCGGCGAACAGGGTGCGCAAGGCCGAATCGGCCGCAACCACCAGGGCGTCGCTGAAAGTGCTCATGAAACTCTCACGTTGAATCGGCAGTGGACTGGTGCGGGGAGTATGGTGCCACGCCATCTGTCTAAGGGTTACCCCTCGGAATCGTGGCAACGCTGCAACATCGGCACCACGCTGGGGCGAATCGAGGTCGGCAAACATGGCGGTGACCAGCTGTTTCTGATGCAATGCCCGCAGCTTCCTCAATGGAGGTCGGCTCGGGGGCAAAGACTTCCGGCCTCTTAACCCAAACCTTGGAGAATTCCTCGATGAAAAAGACCCTGATCGCTCTGGCTGCCGTCGCAGCCTCCAGCGCAGCACTGGCCCAGTCGTCGGTGACCCTGTTCGGCATCATGGACGTGAACGTCCGCCACACCTCGACCAAAATCGGCGGCGTCAAAACCTCGCTGAGCGAAATGGGCCAAGACGGTACCGCTTCGAGCCGCCTGGGCTTCCGCGGTGTCGAGGACCTCGGCGGTGGCATGAGCGCCAGCTTCTGGCTGGAAGGCGCCCTGAACCCCGACACCGGTACGCCCGCCGGCCTGCAATTCCAGCGCCGCAGCACCGTCAGCCTGTCGGGTGGCTTCGGTGAAGTCCGCCTGGGCCGTGACTACGTGCCGTCCTTCTGGAACCACGCCGTGTACGACCCGTTCGGCACCAACGGTCTGGGCAGCTCGGTGAACATGTATTCGCCCAACGCTGGTTTCTTCCAGGCGACGACCGTGCGTTCGAACAACATGGTGTCGTACTTCACGCCGAACATGGGTGGCTTCCAGGCCCAGCTCAGCTACGGCTTCAAGGAAGTGACCACCGGCACCAGCGCCAGCGACTACCAAGGCCTGCGCCTGACGTACGCCAACGGCCCGCTGTCGGTTGGCTTCGCCACCGCATCGGAAGGCAACGTGGGCGCAGCCGACTCGCGCCGCACCAACGTGGGTGCTTCGTATGACTTCGGCTTCATCAAGCCGATGTTCAACTACACCACGTCGAAGGAGAAGACCGTCGACCTGAAGGTGAACAACCTGATGGTGGGCCTGACCGCTCCCGTGGGCCCGGGCCTTATCAAGGCTTCGTACACCCGCACCGAAGTGGAAGTCCCTGGCATCTCGGTTGATGGCAACCAAGTCGCTGTCGGCTACGAGTACGGCCTGAGCAAGCGCACCGCCCTGTACGGCAACTTCGCCCGCATCAGCGCCGACGCCGGTCTGCTGGCTGGTCCTGAGTACAAGCGCACCGGCTTCGAGCTGGGTATCCGCCACTCCTTCTGATGTCCTGCGGGCTTGGCCCGCTGGCGTCTGAAGTCAAAAGCCACCGCCTCGGCGGTGGCTTTTTTTTTGCCTAGGGGGATTGGCCTGCTATTTGCTTAAGAGGTTTAAGAAGGTGGGATGACGTTGTTGCTTCATTGCCACGTTTTTCCCCTGTCTTGTGTAAAACCCCTAGGGGCAAACCCGTAACGTGCATGTCGATGGGTACCATCACTGCAGTTTCAGTCGTGTGAAACGTTTCCCAAACCGTTCCAAAGGAAAAGGAATCTCCCCATGAAAAAAAGTCTGATCGCTCTTGCCGTTCTGGGCACCTGCGGCGCCGCGATGGCTCAGTCGAGCGTGTCGCTCTACGGTATGGCCGATGTGTGGGTGGGCCGTGTCAAGACGGACATCACCGGTGTCGGTTCCGCCAGTGAGACCGTGCTGGAAAGCGGTGGCTTCAACACCAGCCGCCTGGGCTTCAAGGGCTCCGAGGATCTGGGTGGTGGTCTGAAGGCCAACTTCAACCTGGAAGGCGCGCTGGCCATGGACAACGGCACCGCCGGTGGCCTGAGCTTCAACCGCCAATCGTGGGTCGGTCTGTCGGGTGGCTTCGGTGAAGTCCAGCTGGGCAAGCCCTGGACGCCGTACGACGACACCCGCTCGATGGCCAACGACACCTTCAACGCGAACTTCGCGTCGTCGTGGACCACCTGGCTCGGCTACGAAGACAACCCGAACAACACCATCCGCTACAACTCGCCCAACTTCGGCGGTTTCTCGGGTGCTTTCGCCTACTCGCTGGGTGAAGACCGCGCCAGCTCGCCGAACAACAAGGCCAGCAACCTGGTGTCGTTCAGCCTGAACTACGCCAACGGCCCGATCGTGGCTGGCTTCGCTCACCAGAGCCAGAAAGTCGAAGGCCTGAACGGCATCGACAGCACCGGCATCCTGACCGGCCTGGCCGCCACCGGCAAGACCACCTACAACCTGCTGAACGGCTCCTACGACTTCGGCGTCGTGAAGCTGGTCGGTGGCGTGAACCAGGCCAAAGTGCAGCCGGACGGCTTTGCTGACGTGAAAGCCAACGAGTTCAACATCGGTGTGGACGTGCCCCTGGGCGCCGGCTTCGACATCGGTGTTGGCGTGGCCCGTTCCAAGCTGGAGTCTGGCGGTACGGATCTGAGCAAGACCACCGGTTTCAGCATCGGCGCCAAGTACGCGCTGTCCAAGCGCACCTTCACGTACGCTGCCTTCAACCGCACCAAAGCCGAAATCATCGGTACCGGCGCGGAAGTCAAGAACACCCTGTTCGGCGTGGGCATCCAGCACAACTTCTGATCTTCAGAAGCGCTTCGCTCAAGCAAAAACCGCCCGGCATGCCGGGCGGTTTTTTTTATGGGCGGTTCAGTGGCCGGTGTTCACTGCTTCGGTTTGGCGCCCGCTGGCGCGCTGGTCGCCTTGAAGGCCTCGCCATTGACCGTCAGGCCTTCGTGCGACAACTTCGCGGCGCGTTTGTCCCCGATGCCGGGGACCCGCGCGATGAAGTCGTTCCAGTTCTTGAAGGGGGCGGCCTTGCGCTGTTCGAGGATCTTGCCCGTGGTGCTGGGGCCAATGCCTTTGATGCTGTCGAGATCGGCTTGCGAGGCCTTGTTGACGTCGACGGCGGCGAAGCCGGTGGCGGCGCTCAGGGCAAACAAGGCGGCGACGAGGAGCTTCTTCATAGGGGACCTTCCTGATGGTTTTGGGGTTGAAATGCCTAAGTAAATGACCAATAGGCGAGCCAAATATAGCGATAAAGAATTATTTGAAATGACGGAGGAATAAAGCTTCGAGTGGTGTCCGGAAATGGCCTGTTCCGGCCGAACCGGTGGGGGGCGCGCGGTGTCGATCCGGGTGCTCATACTCGGTACGGGTAAGTCCCGTCGCTGGCGCGGGAACGCTTGTTGCATAGTCCCGGCACCTTCATTTAATTCAGGTGTCAACGATGAAATCGTTCTCCGTGCCCATGCAGGCGGTCGTGCTGGGGGCAGCCTTGGCTGTCACGACCGGCGGTCTTCAAGCGAAGACCTTCAAGTGGACGAGTGCCAGCGACATCCCGACCTGGGACATCCATTCCCAGAACAACGCGTTGGCCAATGGCATCCATGCCTCGGTCTATGAGTCGTTGGTGTACTACAACAGCCGCACCTTCAAGCCCGAGCCGCTGCTGGCCACCGGCTGGAACCAGGTCTCGCCCACTCAGCTGCGGCTGACGCTGCGGACCGGGGTGAAATTCCACGACGGGTCCGACTTCACCGCCGATGACGCCGTGTTTTCGCTGCAGCGCGCAATGGCGCCGACCTCGAACTTCACGCCCTATATCCAGGGCATCGACCGCATCGTCAAGGTCAACAACAACACCATTGACATCTTCACCAAGGGCCCCAACCCGGTGCTAGTGAACCAGCTCACCGAGCTGCGCATGATGAGCAAGGCCTGGGCGGAGAAGAACAACTCCACCGCGCCCAAGGACATCAAGACCCAGGACGAGAACTTCGCCCACCGCAATGCCATGGGCACGGGGCCCTTCGTCCTCAAGGAGTGGGCGCCCGACCAGAAGATGGTGCTCACGCGCAACCCCAACTGGTGGGGCAAGGGCGCCGAGACCAACGTCACCGAGATCGTCTACACGCCGGTGAAGGCCACGGCCACGCGCATGGCCGCGCTGCTCTCGGGCGAGGTGGATTTCGTGCTGGATCCGAGCCCGCAGGACCTGCCGCGCCTGCGCCAGGACGGCAACCTCAAGGTCATGGACGGGGTCGAGAACCGCACCATCTTCTTCGGCATGGACCAGCACCGCGACGAGCTCGTGGGCAGCAACGTCAAGGGCAAGAACCCGCTGAAGGACGTGCGCGTGCGCAAGGCGCTGTACCAGGCGATCGACATGAACGCGATCGCGCGCGTCACGCTGCGCGGCCTGGGCCAGCCCACGGGGGCGCTCATCGCGCCGCAGGTGACGGGCTGGACGGAGGGCGTGCACCAGCGCTACCCATTCGACGTGGCCGCCGCGCAGAAGCTGCTCGCGGACGCCGGCTACAAGGACGGTTTCGAGGTCGACTTCGCCTGTCCCAACAACCGCTACATCAACGACGAGGCGATCTGCCAGGCCGTGACCGCCATGTGGGCGCGCATCGGCGTCAAGGCCAAGCTGCGCACGCTGCCGCTGGCCACCTACTTCCCGATGATCCAGCGCTACGAGGCCAGCATCTACATGCTGGGCTGGGGCGTGCCCACCTTCGACGCGATGTACAGCCTGCAGTCGCTGGTGCGCAGCGTGGGGCAGGGCGGTGACGGCAACTACAACGTGGGCCGCTACAGCAACCCCAAGATGGACCAGATCATCGACCGTGCCAAGACGGAGACCGACCTGCTGATCCGCAACCGCCTGCTGACCGAGGCGCTGGAGCTGTCGAACGCCGACGTGTCGCACCTGCCGCTGCACAACCAGGTCATTCCCTGGGCGATGAAGAAGAGCATCAACGTGGTTCACCGCGCCGACAACCGCCTGGATTGGCGGCTCATCACGGTAAACTGAATCGGGTACTGACCAAAGAGGGTCGCCTCCTTCCGGGCGCGACCCTCTCTTGCTTTTTTCATCGATGTTCGCATTCATCCTCCGACGGCTCGCCCAGGCGGTGATCGTCATGGTCAGCGTGGCGCTGATCGCATTCATGCTGTTCCAGTACGTCGGGGATCCGGTGGTCTTCCTGCTCGGTCAGGACGCCACGCCGGAGCAGGTGCGCGCCCTGCGCGCCGACCTGGGCCTGGACCAGCCCTTCTTCGTCCAGTTCTGGCACTTCCTGGTCAACGCCGCGCAGGGCGAGTTCGGCCTGAGCCTGCGCCAGGGCGCCAAGGTCTCGCGCCTCATCGCCGAGCGTTTCCCGGCCACGCTGGAGCTGTCCATGGTGGCGGCGGTGCTCGCGCTGCTCGTGGGCATTCCCATGGGTGTGTACGCGGCGCTCAAGCGCGGCACCTTCCTCAGCCAGGTCTTCATGACGATCTCGCTGCTGGGGGTGTCGCTGCCCACCTTCCTGATCGGCATCCTGCTGATCCTGGTGTTCGCGGTGCACCTGGGCTGGTTCCCCAGCTTCGGCCGCGGCGATGTGGTCTCGCTGGGCTGGTGGAGCACCGGCCTGCTGACGACCAAGGGCTGGATCCACATCACCCTGCCCGCGATCACGCTGGCCATCTTCCAGCTCACCCTGATCATGCGGCTGGTGCGCGCCGAGATGCTGGAGGTGCTGCGCACCGACTACATCAAGTTCGCGCGCGCCCGCGGGCTCACCAACCGCGCGGTGCATTTCGGCCACGCGCTGAAGAACACGCTGGTGCCGGTGATGACCATCACCGGCCTGCAGCTCGGCGGCCTCATCGCCTTTGCCATCATCACCGAGACGGTGTTCCAGTGGCCGGGCATGGGCCTGCTGTTCATCCAAGCCGTGACCTTCGCCGACATCCCCGTGATGGCCGCCTACCTGTGCCTGATCGCGCTGATCTTTGTGGTGATCAACCTCATCGTCGATCTGTTGTACTTTGTGGTTGATCCGCGCCTGCGCGTGGAGAAGGCCGGAGGGCATTGACATGAGCAAGTCCCGCTACAAGGTGCATGGCCCGGCGTTCGCGCACATCGCGGCCTTTCACCCCGAACTCACGGCGTTGCGCCGCGACCTGCACGCCCACCCCGAACTCGGTTTCGAGGAGGTCTACACCGCCAAGCGCGTGGTGGAGTCGCTCAAGGTCTGCGGGGTGGACGAGGTCCACACCGGCATTGGCAAGACCGGTGTGGTGGCGGTCATCCGCGGCCGCCAGACCGGCAGCGGCCGCATGATCGGCCTGCGCGCCGACATGGACGCGTTGCCCATGACCGAGCACAACGACTTCGCCTGGAAGTCGAGCAAGCCGGGCATGATGCACGGCTGCGGCCACGACGGCCACACGGCCATGCTGGTGGGCGCGGCGCGCTACCTGGCCGAGACGCGGCAGTTCGACGGCACGGCCGTGCTCATCTTCCAACCCGGTGAGGAAGGCTTTGCCGGCGCCAAGGCCATGATCGAGGACGGACTGTTCGAGCGCTTTCCCGTGAACTCGGTGTTCGCGATGCACAACTGGCCGCAGATGCGCCCAGGCACCGTGGGCGTGAACCCGGGGCCCATGATGGCCTCGGCCGACCGCATCACCATCGAAGTCACCGGCAAGGGCGGCCATGGCGCGCACCCCTACGCCACGGTCGACCCGGTGCTGGTGGCGGCCCACATCATCACGGCGGTGCAGAGCATCGTCTCGCGCAACGTGCGCGCGATCGACAGCGCCGTGATCAGCCTGTGCTCCATGCAGGCCGGCGACCCGGGCGCCTTCAGCGTGATCCCGGGCACGGCCCGCCTGATCGGCACCGTGCGCACCTTCAACCCCGAGGTGCAGGCCATGGTCGAGAAGCGCCTGCACGAGGTGTGCTCGGGCGTGGCCTTGGGCCTGGGTGCCTCGGCCCACCTGAACTACGAACGCATCTACCCCGCCACCATCAACACGCGCGACGAGGCCCGCTTCGCGATGGAAGTGGCGCAAAAGCTGGTGGGCCACGATCACGTGGACCGCAACATGGACCCGAGCATGGGCGCGGAGGATTTCTCCTTCATGCTGCAGGTCAAGCCTGGCGCCTACCTGCGCCTGGGGCAGGGTGCCGACAACGGGCAGGGCGCCTGCTTCCTGCACAACAGCCGCTACGACTTCAACGACGAGGTGCTGCCTTTGGGCGCCGCCTTGCACGCCAGCCTCATCGAACAAGGCATGCCATTGGCCAGCGAGCCCACCACGCCGCGCCAGACCCTTTCCCAGTCCACCCCCTCACCCACCCCCGCAAGGAGCGACGCATGAACCTCAAAAAATCCTCGGCTGCCCTGCTCGTGGCCGCAGCCCTGGCGGCTGGTGCCGCCAGCGCCCAGACGGTGCGCATCGGCAACCAGGGTGATGCCCTGTCGATGGACCCGCACTCGCTCAACGAGTCGCTGCAGCTCACCGTGACGGGCAACGTCTACGAGCCGCTGGTGGCGCGCGACCGCAACCTCAAGCTGGTGCCCGGCCTGGCCACGAGCTGGAAGCAGACCTCGCCCACCGTCTGGCGCTTCGAGCTGCGCAAGGGCGTTGAATTCCACGACGGCACGCCCTTCACCGCCGACGACGTGCTGTTCACCTTCGCGCGCGCCGCCGGCGAAGGCTCGGACATGAAGAGCTACGTGAACGACGTGAAAGAGGTGCGCAAGGTCAACTCGCACACGGTCGACGTCGAAACCAAGGGCCCGTTTCCCATCCTGCCCGATGTGCTGTCGCTGCTGTACATCATGAGCAAGAAGTGGTGCGAGGACAACCAGGCCACGCGCCCGGTGGATCGCCGCAAGGGCATCGAGAACGCGGCCTCCTTCCGAGCCAACGGCACCGGCCCGTTCCGCCTGCGCGAGCGCCAGCCCAACGTGAAGACCACCTTCCAGCGCAACGGCAACTACTGGGGCAAGATCGAAGGCAACGTCGCCAACGTCGAGTACACGCCCATCGGCAACGACGCCACGCGCGTGGCCGCGCTGCTGTCGGGCCAGGTGGACGTGATCGAGCCCGTGCCGCTGCAGGACGTGGCCCGCATCAACGCCAGCGGCAAGTCCAAGGTGATGCAGGGCCCCGAGCTGCGCACCATCTTCCTGGGCATGGACCAGAAGCGCGACGAGCTGCTCTACTCCAACGTGAAGGGCAAAAACCCCTTCAAGGACAAGCGCGTGCGCCAGGCCTTCTACCAGGCCATCGACATCCAGGGCATCCAGCGCACGGTGATGCGCGGCGCCTCGGCGCCTACGGCGCTGATGGTCGGCCCTGGCATCAATGGCTTCGACCCCGCCATGAACACCCGCCTGCCCTTCGACGCCGAGGCCTCCAAAAAGCTGCTGGCCGAGGCCGGTTACCCGAATGGCTTCGAGGTGACCCTGAACTGCCCGAACGACCGCTACGTCAACGACGGCAACATCTGCCAGGCGGTGGCCGCCAACCTGGCGCGCGTGGGCGTCAAGATCAATCTGCAGGCCGAGACCAAGGGCACCTACTTCCCGAAAATCCTGCGCCGCGACACCAGCTTCTACATGCTGGGCTGGACGCCGGGCACCTACGACTCGCACAACGCGCTCAACGCGCTCATGCGCTGCGTGGACGATTCGGGGTCGGGCCAGTTCAACCTGGGCTCCTATTGCAACCCCAAGGTGGATGAGCTGACCAAGCAGATCCAGTCGGAGACCGACAAGGCCAAGCGCGACGCCATGATCCGCGAAGCCTTCAAGATCCATTCCGACGACGTCGGCCACCTGCCGCTGCACCAGCAGGCCCTGGCCTGGGGCGTGGCCAACAACGTCTCGCTGGCCCAGCTGGCGGACAACTTCATGCCGTTCCGCTACATGTCGGTGAAATGAGGCCACCCCCCGCGCCGCCTGCGGCGTCTCCCCCCAGGGGGGGCGCCAGCAGCGGCCCGGCGCAGCCGGCTCCGCGCTGGCCCTGACCTTCCGATCCGCATCTTCTTTCGGGACATTTCCTTGATCGCCCTCATTCGCCGCGCGCTCGACAGCGACGTCGGGTACAGCTTTCGCACCTCGCCCACGGCCATCGTGGCGGCGGTGATCGCGCTCATCTGCGTCGTCTGCGCGGTCTTCGCTCCGTGGATCGCGCCCCACAACCCCTTCGACCTGGCCACGCTGGACCTGATGAACGCGCGCCTGCCGCCCGTGTGGCAGGAGGGCGGCAATTCGCAGTTCTTGCTGGGCACCGACGACCAGGGCCGCGACATCCTCTCCGCGCTCATGTACGGCGCGCGCATCTCGCTCGCGGTGGGCCTGGCTTCGGTGGTGCTGTCGGTGCTCATCGGCGTGACCCTGGGCCTGCTGGCCGGCTTCGTGGGCGGCTGGCTGGATGGCTTCCTGATGCGCCTGTGCGACGTGATGCTGTCGTTCCCGCCCATCCTCATCGCGCTGCTGATCGCCGGCGTGGGCCGCGCGCTGTTCCCCAACGCGCACGAGACGCTGGCCTTCGGCGTGCTCATCATCTCCATCACCCTGGCCGGCTGGGTGCAGTACGCCCGCACGGTGCGCGGCTCCACGCTGGTGGAGCGCAGCAAGGAATACGTGCAGGCCGCGCGCGTGACCGGCGTGGCGCCGCTGCGCATCATGGGCCGCCACGTGCTGCCCAACGTCATGGGCCCGGTGCTGGTGCTGGCCACCATCCAGGTGGCCACGGCCATCATCACCGAGGCCACGCTGTCCTTCCTGGGCGTGGGTGCGCCACCCACCTCGCCCTCGCTGGGCACGCTCATCCGCGTGGGCAACGACTACCTCTTCTCCGGCGAGTGGTGGATCACCATCTTCCCCGGCCTCATGCTCATCCTCATCGCGCTCAGCGTGAACCTGCTGGGCGACTGGCTGCGCGACGCTCTCAACCCAAGGCTGCGCTGACCATGAGCCTGCTGCAAGTCAAGAACCTGGTCGTCGAGTTCCCCACGCGCCGCGGCACCCTGCGCGCGCTCGACGACATCTCCTTCGACATCGCGCCCGGCGAGATCCTGGGCGTGGTGGGCGAGTCCGGCGCGGGCAAGTCGCTCACCGGTGCGTCCATCATTGGCCTGCTGGAGCCGCCCGGGCGCATCGCCTCGGGCCAGGTCCTGCTCGAAGGCCAGCGCATCGACAACCTGCCGCACGAAAAGATGCGGCGCATCCGCGGGCGCAAGATCGGCGCCATCTTCCAGGACCCGCTGACCTCGCTGAACCCGCTGTACTCGGTGGGCCGCCAGCTGATCGAAACCATCACCACCCACCTGCCGGTGAACGCGGCCGAGGCTCGCGAGCGCGCGATCCAGCTGCTCCGGGACACCGGCATTCCGGCGGCCGAGCAGCGCATCGACCACTACCCGCACCAGTTCAGCGGCGGCATGCGCCAGCGCGTGGTCATCGCGCTGGCGCTGGCGGCCGAGCCCCAGCTCATCGTCGCCGACGAGCCCACGACCGCGCTGGACGTGTCCATCCAGGCGCAGATCATCACGTTGCTCAAGAGCATCTGCAAACAGCGCGGCGCCGCCGTCATGCTGATCACGCACGACATGGGCGTGATCGCCGAAACCTGCGACCGCGTGGCCGTGATGTATGCCGGGCGCATCGCCGAGATCGGCCCCGTGCACGAGGTGATCAACCAGCCGGCCCACCCCTATACCCGTGGCCTGATGGCCTGCATCCCCGACATGAGCCAGGAACGCGAGCGGCTGCACCAGATCGACGGCGCCATGCCGCGCCTCAACGCCATTCCCAAGGGCTGCGCCTACAACCCGCGCTGCGAGCGCGTGTTCGACCGCTGCCATGTCGAGCGTCCCGACCTCATGGACGCGGGCGCCACGCGCGCGGCCTGCTGGCTGCAGGCCTCGGGAGCCGCGGCATGAGCAGCACCGCCGTGACCACCGATGCCACCGCGCTGGTGCGCGCCACCGACCTGGCCAAGACCTTCGACGTCTCGCCACCCTGGCTCAACCGCGTGCTGGAGCGCAAGCCGCGCCAGCTGCTGCGCGCCGTCGACGGCGTGAGCTTCGACATCCCGCGCGGCCAGACGCTGGCGCTGGTGGGCGAATCCGGCTGCGGCAAGAGCACCGTGGCGCGCCTGCTGGTGGGCCTGTACGAGCCCACGCGCGGGGGCTTCCAGTTCGACAACCAGGACGCGCACGCCGCTTTCAAGACGCCCGCCGGGCGCGTGCTGCGCCGGCGCATCCAGATGATCTTCCAGGACCCGTACGCCAGCCTGAACCCGCGCTGGCGCGTGCAGGACATCATCGCCGAGCCCTTGCGCGAGCACCAGATCGAAACCGATCCGGCGACACTGCGCGACCGCGTCGATGAGCTGCTGCGCTCCGTGGGCCTGAGCCCTCACGACAGCCTGAAGTACCCGCACCAGTTCAGCGGCGGCCAGCGCCAGCGCATTTCCATCGCGCGCGCCCTGGCCACGCAGCCGGACTTCCTGGTCTGCGACGAGCCCACCAGCGCGCTGGACGTGTCGGTGCAGGCGCAGGTGCTCAACATCATGAAGGACCTGCAGCGCGAGCGCGGCCTCACCTACCTGTTCATCAGCCACAACTTGGCCGTGGTGCGCCATGTGAGCGACCAGGTGGGCGTGATGTACCTGGGCCGCCTGGTGGAGCTGGCGCCCAAGCACACGCTGTTCGAGAGCCCGCGCCACCCCTACACGCGCATGCTGCTCGACGCCATCCCCAAGATGCACGACACCGGCAAGGCGCGCACGCCGGTGCAGGGCGAGGTGCCCAACCCGCTGAACCCACCGAGCGGCTGCGCCTTCAACCCGCGCTGCCCGCACGCCAACGACCGCTGCCGCCACGAGCGCCCGGTGCTGAAGGACATCGGCGGCATCCGCATCGCCTGCCACGCGGTGGAGGAGGGGCGGATCTGACGCTCAGGCGTAGCGCTTGTTGCGCAGGTTGTTCTTCATCTCGCGCAACAGCGGCTGCAGCTTGGCGCCGCCGATGCGCAGCGCGAGGCAGGTGGCCATGATGTCGATCACCATCAGGTGCATCAGCCGCGAGGTCATGGGGCTGTAGCGGTCGTATCCCTCGGGGTGGTCGGCCGCCAGGTGGATGTGTCCGGCCTGCGCCAGGGGTGAGCCGCTGGTGGTGATGGTGATCACCGTGGCGCCGTGGCGGCGCGCGATGTCGGCCGCGTCCATCAGGTCGCGCGTGCGGCCCGAGTTCGACACGATCACCAGGCAGTCGCCCGGCCCCAGCAGCGAGGCGCCCATCACCTGCATGTGGCCGTCGCTGTAGGCCACGGCGTTGATGCCCAGGCGGAAGAACTTGTGCTGCGCGTCCTGCGCGACGATGCCCGAGTTGCCCGCGCCGTAGAACTCGATGCGCCCGCGCGCCTTGCCCGTGGCCACGAGCGCATCCACGGCGCGCTCGATCGCGTGGTGCGAGGCGTCGTTGCGGTACTTGAGAAAGGCCGCCACGGTGTTGTCGATGAGCTTGACCATCACGTCGCTGGTCTTGTCGTCGGCGTCCACGCTGCGGTGGATGAAGGGCACGCCCTCGCTCACGGTGCCTGCCAGCTTCAGCTTGAAATCCGACAGGCCGTCGTAGCCCATGCTGCGGCAGAAGCGCACCACCGTGGGCTTGCTCACGTGCGCGCGCTCGGCCAGCTCGCTCACCGGCAGGCTGGCGAAACTGCGCGGGTCTTGCAGCACGAGCTTGGCCACGCGCTGTTCGGCCGGGGCGAGCGAGGGCATCGAGGCCTTGATGCGGTCGAGCATGGCGTGTTACCAGGTGGTCCGAATGGCTGAAATTTTATTACCTGGCGGCGCCATAATCCGCCCATGAACCAGCTCGACGCCCTCAAACAGTTCACCACCGTGGTCGCCGACACCGGCGACTTTCGGCAACTGGCGGCCTACGCCCCGCGCGACGCCACCACCAACCCCTCGCTCGTACTGAAGGCGGTGCAAAAGCCCGAGTACGCGCCGCTGCTGGCCGAGGCCATTGCGCGCCACGGCGCGGCCGACAAGGTGGAGCTGATGAACCGGCTGCTGGTGCGCTTCGGCGTCGAGATCCTCCAGCTCATTCCCGGCCGCGTGTCCACCGAGGTCGATGCGCGCCTGAGCTTCGACACCGCCGCCACGCTTGAGCGCGCGCGTCGGCTGATCGCCCTGTACCGCGCCGAGGGCGTGGACAGCGAACGCGTGCTGATCAAGATCGCCGCCACCTGGGAAGGCATCCGCGCGGCCGAGCAACTGGAGCGCGAAGGCATCCACACCAACCTCACGCTGCTGTTCTCCTTCCCGCAGGCCGTGGCCTGCGGCCAGGCCGGCGTGCGCCTGATCTCGCCCTTCGTGGGCCGCATCTACGACTGGTACAAGAAACAGGCCGGCGCCCAATGGGACGAGGCCGCCAACGCCGGCGCCAACGATCCCGGCGTGCGCTCGGTGCGCCGCATCTTCGAGTTCTACAAGCGCCACGGCGTGGCCACGGAAGTGATGGGTGCGAGCTTTCGCAACGTGGGCCAGATCACTGCGCTGGCGGGTTGCGACCTGCTCACCATCAGCCCCGAGCTGCTGGCCCAGCTCGCGGCCAGCGAGGCGCCGCTGTCGCGCGCGCTCGACGCCGAGGCGGCGAAGCGCCTGGACATCGCGCCCGTGCGCTACGACGAGGCGGGCTTCCGCTACGCGCTCAACGAAGACGCCATGGCCACCGAAAAACTCGCCGAAGGCATCCGCGCCTTCGCGGCCGACACGGTCAAGCTCGAAGCCTTGATGGTCTGAGCCCCGCACCAAGCGGCGGCCCCAAAAGAAAAACCCCGCGATCGCTCGCGGGGTTTTTTTTGGCCGGCTGCTTCGAGGAACGCCAAAACGCTCCAACGACGCAGCCTGAGGGAGCAGGGCAAGGCGCAGCCGCGCTGACGGTGGCAGAGCCACGGCAAGCGGCTGCAACGCCGCCATGCGCCCTCAGGCAAGGAGCAATTACATGCCCATGCCGCCCATGTCGCCCATGCCACCCATGCCGCCACCGGGCATGGCCGGCGCGTCTTCCTTCGGCGCCTCGGCGACCATGCACTCGGTCGTGAGCATCAGCGAAGCGACGGACGCGGCGTTCTGCAGCGCGGTGCGGGTCACCTTGGTCGGGTCCAGGATGCCCATCTCGATCATGTCGCCGTAGGTGTCGTTGGCGGCGTTGAAGCCGTAGTTACCTTTGCCACCCAGCACGGCGTTGATCACCACGCTCGGCTCGCCGCCGGCGTTGGCCACGATCTCGCGCAGCGGGGCTTCGATGGCCTTGAGGATCAGCTTGATGCCGGCGTCCTGGTCGGCGTTGTCGCCCTTGATGGCGCCAGCGGCCTGGCGGGCGCGCAGCAGTGCCACGCCGCCACCGGCCACGATGCCTTCTTCCACGGCGGCACGGGTGGCGTGCAGCGCGTCTTCCACGCGGGCCTTTTTCTCCTTCATCTCGACCTCGGTGGCAGCGCCGACCTTGATCACGGCCACGCCGCCGGCCAGCTTGGCCACGCGCTCTTGCAGCTTCTCGCGGTCGTAGTCGCTGGTGGCTTCCTCGATCTGGATGCGGATCTGCTTGACGCGGGCCTCGATGTCGGCCGCGGCGCCGGCGCCGTCGATGATGGTGGTGTTTTCCTTGCCCACTTCGATGCGCTTGGCCTGGCCCAGGTCGGCCAGGGTCACCTTCTCGAGCGTCAGGCCCACTTCTTCAGCGATGACCTTGCCGCCGGTGAGGATGGCGATGTCTTCCAGCATGGCCTTGCGGCGGTCGCCGAAGCCCGGCGCCTTGACGGCCACAACCTTCAGGATGCCGCGGATGGTGTTGACCACCAGGGTCGCCAGGGCTTCGCCCTCGACTTCCTCGGCGATGATCAGCAGCGGACGGCCGGCCTTGGCGACTTGCTCCAGCACGGGCAGCAGGTCGCGGATGTTGCTGATCTTCTTGTCGAAGAGCAGAACGAAGGGGTTGTCCAGCAGGGCGGCCTGCTTCTCGGGGTTGTTGATGAAGTAGGGCGACAGGTAGCCGCGGTCGAACTGCATGCCTTCGACGACGTCGAGTTCGTTGTCCAGCGACTTGCCGTCTTCCACGGTGATCACGCCTTCCTTGCCGACCTTGTCCATGGCGTCGGCAATGATCTTGCCGATGGACTCGTCGGAGTTGGCGGAGATGGCGCCGACCTGGGCGATTTCCTTGCTGGTGGTGGTGGCCTTGGAGGCCTTCTTCAGCTGCTCGGTCAGGGCCACGACGGCCTTGTCGATGCCGCGCTTGAGGTCCATGGGGTTCATGCCGGCGGCCACGTACTTCATGCCTTCGCGCACGATGGCCTGGGCCAGCACGGTGGCGGTGGTGGTGCCGTCACCGGCGTTGTCGCTGGTCTTGGAAGCGACTTCCTTGACCATCTGCGCGCCCATGTTCTGGAGCTTGTCTTTCAGTTCGATCTCTTTGGCGACCGAGACACCGTCCTTGGTGACGGTGGGGGCGCCGAACGAGCGCTCGAGCACCACGTTGCGGCCTTTGGGGCCCAGGGTCACTTTGACGGCGTTGGCCAGGATGTTCACACCCTCGACCATGCGCGCACGGGCGTCACCGCCGAAAACCACGTCTTTTGCTGCCATGTTTGGCTCCTTCAGTACGAATCAGGGGGGAGGGGAATTACTTCACGACGACCGCGAACAGGTCGTCTTCCTTCATGACGAGCAGCTCGTCGCCGTCGACCTTGACGGTCTGGCCGCTGTACTTGCCGAACAGCACGCGGTCGCCCACCTTGACGGTCAGGGCGCGGACTTTGCCGTCGTCACCGGTCTTGCCCGGGCCCACGGCCAGGACTTCGCCCTGATCGGGCTTCTCGGCAGCGGCGTCGGGGATGACGATGCCCGAGGCGGTCTTGGTTTCGCTGTCGACGCGCTTGACGACCACGCGGTCGCCGAGAGGCTGAAGTTTCATTGCATCTCCTGAATGGAAAAGAGGGCTAGGGGAAAAAGGGGGCCCCGGCTTGGAACCGGGACACGGGCGCGGATGTTAGCACTCGGCGCCAGCGAGTGCTAATGATAAGGGCGGGCGTGACGGTTTCAAGAACCGTCCGCGCCGCCCGGGCGGCTGCGGAAACGTCACTTCGCCGCGAAGAATGACCCACGCGAGGTGCGGGCCGATCCGGGCCGACTGGACGATTCGACCCCGGTGCCAGGCTGGCGTCGACACCGCGCCTGGGCAAGGCGAGGTTCACGGACTGGGTGGCAGCACAGGCAGCGGCCTGAGCCGGGCGTTCCGAACGCGCCTACGCATCCGGCTGCGTTGCCCCGACCGCACACCTGTGCGCCGCATGGGTGCCCCCCGCTCTGACCAACGCCCTTGCCCCGCAGGGGCTTCCCGGCGATTCAAGCCCTTACACTTTGTATCTTTCTTTAGGCAAGTCGTTTCTGCGCAGGCATTAAGCGGCTCGTTCGTCCGCCCCGTCGCCGGAAACTTCAATGCCCTCACCCTCTGTCCTTTCTGGCGGCGCGCTGCCTGCGCGCGCGCCTTGGATGCCACCGTTTGCTGTGGCCATGCTGGCGCTTGCGCTCACGGCATGTGGTGGCGACAGCCGCACACCGTACCCCGCTGCGGCGCCACAGACGGTCAGGGTACAAGTGCAGGGCTTGAAAGGTTCGGGTCTCACGCTGCAGAACAACCTGGGCGATGACCTTGTCATTTCGGCAGACGGCACCACCTCGTTCTCCACGGCCGTGGCCGTGGGCGCGTCCTATCAGGTCAGCGTCAAAGCGCCGCCGGAGATGCCTCCACAGACGTGTACCGTGAGCGGCGGTGCAGGCCAGGTGGCTGATGGGGTATCGCCCACCGTTTCCGTGACGTGCAACCGGCCGCCGCACTTCGCCTTTGCCACTTTCTTGTCGGCGACCAAGGTTCTCACGGTCGATGATGTGACGGGGGATCTGACCCTGACCGGCTTTTCGGTCTCGCAAGGCGGCATATTCGGCGGCACTCTCGCACCGAGCGGTCGATTCCTTTACCTGGCGGATGTGGTCACCAATACCGTGCGCTCATACGCCATCGACATGGATACGGGCGAGCTGACGCCGTTGCCTGGCTCTCCCACCGCAACCGGGCAGTCTCAGCCTCAAGCCATGGCCATGTCGCGGAATGGGAAATATCTCTATGCGGCCAATCGAGCAAGCAACACCCTCAGCGTCTTGGCAGTGAACACCGCTACGGGCGCGCTCACGCTGCAAGGCACAGTGCCAACAGGCACGTACCCCTTGGCTGTGCAGATGACGCCGGATGGCCAGTTCATGTACGTGGCCAACTACATTGCCGGCTCCATCAGCATCTACTCGCTGAACGCCACGACCGGCGCGGCCACAGCGTTGGGGGAGACCCCTACCGTGGTCAACACCCGGTTTCTCGCCATGGATCCGTCGGGCCGCTTCCTGTACATCACGACCGGCGGCAACCAGATCAACGGCTTCGTCGTCGACCCGGCGACAGGCAATCTGACCGCCATGGCTGGGGCGCCTTTTCCGGCCGGCACCACGGCGCAAAACATGGTGATCGACGCCAGCGGCAAGTCGCTGTACGTGACCAACGAAACCAGCGCAACCGTCGGGTCTTACAGCATTGACCAAACGACGGGCGCATTGACTCTCCTCGGACAGCTCGCCACAGGCGGCTTGCCGGAAGGCATCAACACCGATCCGGTATCTGGCGCGGTGTATGTGGCCCAGCAAAGCACCAATGCTTTGGCCGTTCACACGCCAGACCCGCTAACGGGCAATCTGACCGCGCAGAGAAACGTGCCTGTGGGCGGGGCACCCGTCGGCATTACCGTGCTGGGCTTCCGGTAAATCGCGCGACCGTCGGCCCGGCATCGGCCGGGCCGTGTCTTTGCGGCGCGGCAGCGTCCGAGCCAAGGTCGAGCATGTGTTCCAAGTGATGCGGCGGCAGTTCGGATTCACGAAGGTGCGCTGTGGCGGCTGGCCGATTCGAGCGGGCGGCTGAGACCGCGCCACGCAGCGGTAGCCAGCACCGCCAATGTGGCGGATGAGGATCAAACTTATAATGTTGCGGTGCAACATGTAACACTGGTGAGCTTGGCCTCACCTGTCTTTCCGGGCTCCGGCTTGCCGCGCGGCCACTTCCGCTCCGTCAGCCCACCCTGAGGTTCCCAGCGACCGCGCCGTCGCGGCCTTCGCCGACCTGCACAGCGCAGGTCATCCCTTTCCTCCCCTCGTTCTCTGCCCCCAAACCATCGCGGGGCGGCATTGTCATGTCCCTCCAATCCTTGCGCAGCGCGTGGTTCTCCAACACGCGCAATGACTTGTTGGCCGGCCTCGTGGTGGCGCTGGCGCTCATCCCCGAAGCCATCGCCTTCTCGATCATCGCGGGCGTCGACCCGAAGGTGGGTCTCTACGCCTCGTTCTCCATCGCCACCATCATCGCGTTCGCGGGTGGACGACCGGGGATGATCTCGGCCGCCACCGGCGCAATGGCGCTTGTCATGGTCAGCCTGGTGAAAAACCACGGCTTGGACTACCTGTTGGCGGCCACCGTCCTGACGGGTGTGCTTCAGGTTTTGGCCGGCTGGGCGCGACTGGGGGCGCTGATGCGCTTTGTCTCCCGCTCGGTCGTCACCGGTTTCGTGAACGCCCTGGCCATCCTCATCTTCCTTGCCCAGCTTCCTGAGCTCATCAACGTGACGTGGCACGTCTACGCGATGACGGCGGCGGGTCTGCTCATCATCTATGGCCTGCCCTACTTCACCCGGGCGGTACCGTCCCCGCTCGTCACCATCGTCGTCCTCACGGCGGCCTCCATCGCACTGGGCCTGGACATCCGCACGGTGGGCGACATGGGCGCCTTGCCTGACAGCCTGCCGTCGTTCTTCGTTCCTGACATCCCGTGGACCTTGGAGACCTTGACCATCATCCTGCCCTACTCGCTGACGCTCATGGTGGTGGGGCTGCTGGAGTCGCTGATGACCGCCACCATCGTGGACGACATGACCGACACGCGAAGCGACAAGAACCGCGAGTGCGTGGGACAGGGCGTGGCCAACATCGCCACCGGCTTCATCGGCGGGATGGCGGGCTGCGCCATGATCGGTCAGTCCGTCATCAACGTGAAGTCCGGAGGACGCGGTCGCCTGTCCACCCTCACCGCGGGGGTCGTGCTGCTCATCCTGGTTGTGTTTCTGGGCGATTGGGTGGCGCGCATCCCGATGGCGGCATTGGTCGCGGTGATGATCATGGTGTCCATCGGTACCTTCAACTGGTCCTCGTTCAGGAACCTGCGGGATCACCCGAAGAGCTCGAGCGTCGTGATGCTGGCTACCGTGGCGGTGACCGTCTACACACACGACCTGGCGAAGGGAGTGCTGACAGGCGTGTTGCTGTCAGGCTTCTTCTTCGCGCACAAGGTCGGTCAAATCCTTCTCATCCAGGTCACTCAGGACGACGCGGGAGAGCGGCGCACATACAGCATCTACGGACAAGTGTTCTTCGCGTCCGCCGACCGATTTGTGGATGCATTCGACTTCGATGCACTACAGAAGCAGGTACGCATCGACCTAAGTCACGCGCACTTCTGGGACATCACCGCCGTGAGCGCGCTGGACAAGGTTGTCTTCAAGCTGCGCCGAAAGGGCGTGGCGGTCGAGGTTCTTGGCTTGAACGAGGCGAGCGCCACGCTGGTGGACAAGTTTGGCGTTCACGACAAGCAGTTGGCCGATGACATGCTCAAGGGTCACTGAAAGCCTCCCCAAATGCCCGCGGCTGGCCGTTGACCGCCATGCCAGCTCAGCCACGACTGCCCCTGTGAGGGGACTGCGCCAACGGCCCCGGGAGACCTGTTGACAAGGTCTTCCCTCAATGAAATCAACCAGCATTCAGCCTGGGGGAATGCCAAGAGACTTGCCGCACGGGCGGCTGTCCCGGCGCCCGGTTCAGGGTGCGGCGGGCTTGGGCAGCCAGACGTGGAAGGTCGCGCCCTCGCCCGGCGCGGATGCGCCCCACAGCCGCCCGCCGTGGCTGTCGACGATCTGCTGGGTGAGCGCCAGGCCGATGCCGTCGCCCGCGATCTCGGGGTCTTCGCAGGCGCGGCCGAACATCTGCAGGATGCGCTCGTGCTGGCTGGGGTCGAAGCCGCGCCCGTTGTCCTGGATCCAGACGTCCCAGCCCGCGGCCTCCTCGCGACAGCCGAAGGCGATGCGCGCGGGATCGCGCTGGGCGGAGTACTTCACGGCGTTGTCGATCAGATTGACCCAGACCTCGTGGATCAGCACTGGGTCGGCCATCACCACGGGCAGGCTGTCCAGGCCGCTGAACTCGATGCGCCGCCCGGGGTGCGTGGCCAGGGCCTCCGCCACCAGCGGTTCGATCGTCTGGCGCAGGGCCAGGGGCTGCTTGTCCACCGCGTGGCGGCCCAGGCGCGAGAAGCGCAGCAGCGCCTCCACCAGGGTCTGCAGGTGGCGGCCGGCGGCGCGCACCTTCTCGCCGTACAGCCGGGCCTGCTCCAGGTCGCCGGCGTCCAGCATGCTCTGCAGGATCTCGGCGAAGCTCACCATGTGGCGGATCGGCTTCTTCAAGTCGTGCGAGATGGCGTGCGAGAAGTCGGTGAGCGTGCGGTTGGCCTCCTCGAGCTGGCGCGTGCGCTCGCCGACCACGCGGTTCAAGGTTTCGTTGGTGCGCTGGCGCTCCTCCAATAGCTCGTAGTAGACGGTCACGTCCTGCACCGTCCAGGTGGCCGGCAGGCGGTAGCCCTCACCGGTGAAGTCCGGGATGCCGCGGCAGCGCACCCAGCGCCGCTGTCCCTGGGCGCTGAGCAGCGGGAACTCCTCGTCGAAGGCCTCGCCGGTGCGCAGCGATTGCGCGAGCTTGTGGCGCAGGCCCTCGCGCCGCTCAGGGGGCACGGCCTCCATCAGCTCGGCGAAGTCGTGCGGCGCGTCGTCGGGCGCGCGGTCCAGCAGCTCGAAAACCTCGTTCGACCAGCGCGTGCGCGCGCTCTCGTGGTCGTACTCCACGCGACCCAGGCGCGCGAGCTTCTGCGCCGCGTCCAGGTGGCGCTGCAGGCTGGCGTTGGCCAGCTCCAGGCGCTTGCGCTCGCTGATGTCGGTCTGGATCGAGAAGAAGGCCGCCACGTTGCCATGCCCGTCGTGGATGGGCTCGATGTTGAGCAGCACCGTGTAGGCCTGGCCGTCCCTGCGGTAGTTCACCAGTTCGACGCCCGACACCGCGCGCCCGCCCGACAGCGCGGTCTTGAGCTGCGCGGTGGCGCGCTGGCTGGTCAGCGGACCGTGCAGGAACTCGCTGGCGCGCTTGCCCTGCACCTCGTCGAGTGGCCAGCCGGTGACGGCCGAGTAGGCGCGGTTGACCCAGCGGATGCGCTGATCGCGGTCGGTGATGACGACCATGTTGGCGCTGTGTTCGACGATGCGCTGCAGCACCTGCAGCCACGAACCGAGATTCTCAAAGCCGATGTCTGATGCAAGCATGGCACCGTCCCCGCCGGGACGCCAGGTGGGCCCTCGCGGGCGGAAACCCGGCCGCGCCGCCGGCGTCAGGCCGGGTCGGCACGACCTTCCCCGGACCATCATGGCGCCAGCGGCGGCATTCATGGGGGCGATCCCGCTGCCTTAGTGATCGAACGCACACCGGGGTGCCACAAAAGTCGTAGCGCGCGTGCCGGGCCGAGTCAACAATCGCGGCCATGTCTGCCCACGCCATGACCAAGGCCGCCGCGTCCGCCGGTGGCCGCTGCGACCTTTGCTCGACGCGCCAGCGCTGCATCGTCTCCAGCCTGCCGGCCGAGCGCATCGCCGCCTTGCAAGGTCAGATCGTCGAGCGCGCCGTGCCCCTGGGCGGGCAGATCGAGGAGCAGGGCTTGCGCTCGCTCAGCGTAAAAGTGGTCAAGCTGGGCCTGTTCCAGGGCCTGCGGCGCGCGGCGCGCGGCGAGAAGCGGCCGGTCTGCCTGCTGGGCAAGGGCCATGTGGCCGGGCTCAACAACCTGTACCGCCAGCCCGCCGCGCTCACGCTGGTGGCCATCACGCCGGCGCGGGTCTGCGAGATCCCGGTGCGGCTGGTCGATGAGATCGCCATGGGCGACCGGGCTTTCCGCCGCTGCCTGTTCCAGGCCCTGGCGCGCTACGTCGACAACCTGGCCGACTGGTCGCGCGTGCCACGCGGCGGCAACGTCACGGCCCAGCTCGGCGAGGCGCTGCGCCTCATCGCGCACGAGGAAGGCCGCGCGGCCTTCCGCATCCCCAGCCACACCGAGCTGGCGCGCATGCTGGGCACGCGGCGCGAGACCATCGCGCGGCACATCGGCCTGCTGATCGAAGGCGGGCAGTTCGTGAAGATCGATCGCTGGCATGGCCGCCTGCTCGGGCCGGGCGGGCCCGAGGGGGCGGACACCCAGGCCGGCACGGCCTAGGCAAACACGCCCACGGCCGCGTCCAGGCGGCTGGCCTCGCCGCGCAGGCTGTGCGCGGCGGCCAGCAGCTCTTCCACCAGGGCGGCGTTGCGCGCGGTCAGCTGATCGAGTTCGGCCATGGCCTGGCCGACCTCGGCCACGCGGCTGGCCTGGTGCGTGGCGGCGGCGCCCATCTCGTCGATCAGCGCGTGGGCGTCGCTCACGCGCCCGCTGGTGCGCGAGATGGTCTCGCCCGCGGCGTCGACCTTGCGTACGCCCGCCTCCACCGTGTCGATGGCCTGCGCGATCAGGGCGCGGATCTCGTGCGCGGCATCGGCGCTGCGCTGGGCCAGGCCGCGCACCTCGGCGGCCACCACGGCGAAGCCGCGGCCCTGCTCGCCCGCGCGCGCCGCCTCCACGGCGGCGTTGAGCGCCAGGATGTTGGTCTGGAAGGCGATGGCGTCGATCACGCCGATGATCTCGCCCATGCGCTGGCTCGAGCGGGCGATGCCGTCCATGGTGCCGACCACGTCCTTGACCGCGTGGCCGCCCGCCAGGGCGACCTCGGACGCTTCGTGCACGCGCGCCGCGGCGAGCTGCGCGGCCCGCGTGTTGCGCTGGATGCTGTCCGAGAGCTCGTCCATGGAGGCCGCCGTCTGCCGCAGCGAGGCCGCGGCCTGGTCGGTTCGGTGGTTGAGGTCGTCGTTGCCGGTGGCGATCTGCTGGCTGGCCGCGGCCACGCGCGCGGCGCGGATGCCGACGTCGTCGACCAGGGCCTTCATGTTCTGCGCCGCCTGGTTCAGCGAGCGCTGCAGCCGGCCGATGGCGTCCAGGCGCCGCGCCGTGTGGGGCGGTGGCATCTGACCGCAGGACAGGGCCTGGGCGTACTCGCCCAGCTCGCGCAGCGGGCGCCCGAACTGCGCGCGGTACCAGGCCAGGCCCAGCGCCAGCGCACTGGCCTGCGCGGCCAGCAGGGCCAGCGCGCCCGCGCCGGCGGGGACGCCGGCCAGCAGCGGCGCCCAGCCCGCGGCGGCGCACAGCGCCAGCGGCAGCGCGGCGCGCGTGCCGGTGCCCAGCGTGCGGTCCCAGTCCAGCCAGGCCAGCGGGCCGGTGCGCACCAGCAGGCCTTGGCGAAAGCCGTGGCCCGCGGCCCGGCCCTCGCGAAAGCGGGCGTACCAGTGCTCGGCCTCGTCGATCTCGGCGCGCGAGGGCGTGGTGCGCACCGAGAGGTAACCGCTGAGCCGGCCGTCTCGGTGCAGCGGCGTGACGTTGGCGCGCACCCAGTAGTGGTCGCCGTCCTTGCGGCGGTTCTTCACCAGCGCCGACCAGGCCTGGCCCCGCCGCAGCGTGCGCCACATGTCCTCGAAGGCCTGCACCGGCATGTCGGGGTGGCGCACCAGGTTGTGCGGCTGGCCCAGCAGCTCGTCGCGCGTGAAGCCGCTGACGGTGACGAAGGCCTCGTTGACGTAGGTGATGCGGCTGTCGGTGTCGGTGGTGGACAGCAGCGTCATCCGTTCGGCGAGTGGGTACTCGCGCTGCGACACGGGGAGATTCACACGCATGGCGGCTCCTGGAAATGAAGGGAACTGTGCTGCGGAGAATCGGCCGCCGTCGAAGGGGGTGAAGGCCGGAAACGGGGGGTGGATGGCGCTGCGCGACGCCTTGGTGATCGAACGCGCGGCGCGCGTGGCGGGGCCGCCACGCGGCGGCGCTCAGAAGTGCGCGAGGTAGCCGCCGTCCACGGCCACCACCTGGCCGGTGACGTAGCTGGCGGCGTCGCAAGCCAGGAACACCGCGGCGGCGGCGATCTCCTCGGGCCGGCCCCAGCGGCCGACGGAGGTGCGCTGGCGCAGCCAGTCGGCCACGCCCGGGTCGTTCACCATGGCCGCGTTGGTTTCGGTGGCGAAGTAACCCGGGGCGATGGCGTTGGCCGTGATGCCATGCGGCCCCAGTTCGGCCGCCAGCGCGCGCGTCATGGCCTCCAGGCCGCCTTTGCTGGTGGTGTAGGCCGCGTCGCCGGCGCGCGCCAGCGGGCCGGCGATGGAGGTGATGTTGATCAGCCGCCCGTGGCCCTGCCGCCGCATGGGCTCGGCGGCCTCGCGGCACAGGTGCCAGGCGGCCACCAGGTTGGACTCGAGCATGTCGCGCAGGGCCTGGGCGGGCAAGGCCTGCAGCGGTTCGCGGCGGCGCTGGCCCACGGCGTTGACCACGATGTCCAGGCGGCCGGATTCGGCCAGCACGCGCGCCACGGCGGCGCTGGCGGCCGCGTGGTCGGACACGTCGAAGGGCAGGGCGCGGGCGTTCGGGCCGATGGCCTCGGCCGCCGCGGTCAGGGCGGCCGCGTCGCGCCCGCCCAGCCACACGCGCGCGCCGTGCGCGGCCAGGGCGCCGGCGATGGCGCGGCCCAGGCCACGCGCGGCGCCGGTGACGAGGGCCGTGCGCGCGCCGAGGTCGAACAGGGAGGGGGAAGCGGGCATGGCCGGGGATTATCCCGGCCGCTGCCCGTGGGGGCAGGCGCTCAGGCCGCCAGCGCGGCCATGGCCGAGACGGTGAACGCCGGGGCGGGCTCCGCGCCGTCGAAGGGCAGGGTGAAGTAGAAGGTGCAGCCGCGGCCCGGCGCG
Organism: Hydrogenophaga sp. YM1; assembly: GCF_016903055.1. Taxonomy (NCBI): domain Bacteria; kingdom Pseudomonadati; phylum Pseudomonadota; class Betaproteobacteria; order Burkholderiales; family Comamonadaceae; genus Hydrogenophaga; species Hydrogenophaga sp. YM1. Next base: position 958,379 of record NZ_CP070223.1, read on the forward strand.
GTCTCGCACCAGATGCGGCCGTCGTGGCGCTCGATGATGCGCTGCGTCAATGCCAGTCCGGTGCCGTTGCCCTCGAAATCCATCGAGTGGTGCTGGCGCTGGAACATCACGAACAGGTTGTGCGCCTTTTCCAGGTCGAAGCCGGCGCCGTTGTCGCTGACGTAGAACATGTGCCCGCCCACCGGGTTGACCTTGCAGCCCACCTCGATGCGCGCTTTGGGGTGCTTGCGCGTGTACTTCACCGCGTTGTCCAGCAGGTTGCCCCAGGCCTGGGCCAGCAGCATGGCGTCGCCGCGCACCATGGGCAGATCGGGGTCGATGACCCACTCGATCTGGCGCTGCGCGTTCTCCTGGCGCAGGTGCGCCACCACGCCGTGCAGCAGCGGGCTCAGCGGCACGGGCTGCGACTCGATGGCGACGCGGCCCAGGCGCGCGTACTCCAGCAGGCCCTCGATCATCTGGCTCATGCGCTTGGTCGACTTGCCGATGGACTGCAGGCACTGCTGGACCATGGGCTCGTCGGACTCGCCGAGCTGCTCGTTGAGCAGGCTGGTGAAGCTGCTGATGTGTCGCAGCGGCGCGCGCAGGTCGTGCGAGACCATGTGCGAGAAGACGTCGAGGTCCTTGTTGGCGGCCACCAGCTGGCGCGTGCGCTCGGCCACGCGCTTTTCCAGTTCGCGGTTGAGGTCGTTCATCACGTCCTCGAGGTTCTTGGCCGCGGTCATGTCGCGCGTGATGCACGACAGGCCGCGCAGCTCGCCCTGCTGGTTGCGCAGCGCGGTGACCACGGTGTGTGCCCAGAAGCGCGAGCCGTCCGAGCGCAGCCGCCAGCCGCGCGACTCCCATTGGCCGTGCGACTTGGCCAGGCGCAGCACCTGGCCCGCGTCGACCTCGTCCTCGCCCGCGTTGTCGCTGCTCATCAGCGTGTCAAAGCGCTGGCCCAGGATCTGCGGGCGCGGGTGGCCGTGCAGGCGCTGCGCGCTTTCGGTCCATTCGGTGATGCGGCCGGCGTCGTCGATGAAGTAGATGCAGTAGTCCTGCAGCGCATCGACCATCAGGCGGTAGCGCTGCTCGCTTTCGTAGAGCTCGGTGGTGCGCTCGCGCACGCGGTCCTCGAGGTCGCGGTTGGCGTGGAGCACCAGCTCCTCGGTGCGGCGGCGCTCGCTGATGTCGTGCAGCTCGATCAGCAGGCCCTTGACCTCGTCGCCCTGCTGGTCGGGGATGTAGTGAATCTCGAAGTAGCAGCGCTGGCCGGCGGCGTCCAGGCGCTCGGCCTCGAAGCTCTGGCGTTCACCGCTGAGGGCGGCGGCCACGCGCGGCAGGATCTCGGGCAGCAGATCGGGGCGCACCACCTCGCTCAGATGCGAGCCCACCACCTGCTCGGGTCGCTTGCCATAGCGCGCCGCGTGCGCCAGGTTGGCGAAGCGGCAGATCAGGTCCTTGTCGTAGTAGGCCAGGCGCGCGGGAACGCGGTCGATGACGCCGCGCAACAGCGCCTCGGCGGGCGAGGCGGCGGCCGCGGGCGCCACGGGTTCGGGCGCGGGCATCACCAGGCTGCTGCTGTGCAGGAAATGGCCATCGGCGTCGCGCACGGCCGTGGAGCTGAGGCGGGCGCGGAACACGCTGCCGTCGGCGCGGCGCAGGCTCACGTCCAGCGTCTGCGGCTCACCCGTCTGGCGCAGCAGGTCCAGGTGCAGGCGCGCCTGCTGCTGGCTGCCGTGGTCGGCCGGTTCGAACAGCCCCGCCAGGGCCTGCGCGGGCGCGTCGGCATGGCCGAGCCAGCGCAGCAGGGTGCCATTGGCGCGCAGGCACTGCAGCTCGGCGTCCAGCGCGACGAGGCCGCACGGCGCCTGGTCGAACAGGCACTGGGCGCTGGCGCTGTCGCCGGCGGGGCCGGTGAGGGGCAGGTCGATCTCCATGAAGGCTCCGGTACGGTTGGCTCGGAAAAAAGGGGTCCTTGCCGGTGGATATCGGACGCCGAACGGAAAAATTCAGCCAGCCCGCCGAGCAATAGCGGGGTGTTTCCAGCGCATTTCCGCACGAAAAAGCCCCGCGGGCTCTCGCCGGCGGGGCTTCATATGAGGCGTTTTGGCTTACTTCAGGCCGCCGCTTCGGGGTTTTTGCTCACACCGCTGCGCGATCGCCGGGCTCACTTGAGCCCAGCCGCGGCGCGCAGCGTGGCGGCCTTGTCGGTTTTTTCCCAGGTGAACTCCGGCTCCTCGCGGCCGAAGTGACCGTAGGCGGCGGTCTTGGCGTAGATGGGGCGCAGCAGATCCAGCATCTGGATGATGCCCTTCGGGCGCAGGTCGAAATGCTCCTGCACCAGCTGGGCGATCTGCTCGTCGGGGATGACGCCGGTGCCTTCGGTGTAGACGGTCACGTTCATGGGGCGCGCCACGCCGATGGCGTAGGCGACCTGGATCTGGCACTGCTTGGCCAGGCCCGCGGCCACGATGTTCTTGGCCACGTAGCGTGCGGCGTAGGCGGCCGAGCGGTCCACCTTGGACGGGTCCTTGCCGGAGAACGCGCCACCGCCGTGCGGGCAGGCGCCGCCGTAGGTGTCGACGATGATCTTGCGGCCGGTCAGGCCGCAATCGCCCTGCGGGCCGCCGATGACGAAGCGGCCGGTGGGGTTGATCAGGTACTTGGTGTCCTTGAGCCACTCCTTGGGCAACACCGGCTTGATGATCTCCTCGATGATGGCTTCGTTGAAGCTGGCCTTCATCTTGGTGGGCGTCTCGCTCTGGTCGGGCGAGTGCTGGGTGGACAGCACCACGGTGTCGATGCTGTGCGGCTTGCCGTCCACGTAGCGCATGGTCACCTGGCTCTTGGCGTCCGGACGCAGGAAGGGCAGGCGGCCGTCCTTGCGCAGCTGCGCCTGGCGCTCGACCAGGCGGTGCGCGTAGTAGATCGGCGCGGGCATGAGCTCGGGCGTCTCGTCGCAGGCGTAGCCGAACATCAGGCCCTGGTCGCCGGCACCGATGTTGAGGTGGTCGTCGGAGGCGTGGTCCACGCCCTGGGCGATGTCGTTGGACTGCTTGTCGTAGGCCACGAGCACCGCGCAGCCCTTGTAGTCGATGCCGTATTCGGTGTTGTCGTAGCCGATGCGCTTGATGGTGTCGCGCGCGACCTGGATGTAGTCGACGTGGGCGTTGGTGGTGATCTCGCCGGCCAGCACCACGAGACCGGTGTTGGTCAGGGTCTCCGCGGCCACGCGGCTGCGCGGGTCCTGTTCGAAGATCGCGTCGAGGATGGCGTCGGAGATCTGGTCCGCCACCTTGTCGGGGTGGCCTTCGGACACGGATTCGGACGTGAAGAGGAAGTCGCTCGCCATTTAAACTCCTGAGGTTGTCGGATCGGCGTTTGCCGGTCTGTCAGAAGTCGGCGAACGCTTTAGCGGTATTTGTGAATCGCCCCGCAATCAGTTCATCAACTCGGCGATCCGGCGATTCTAGTTCAGCCGGCCCCGCTGGCGTCCCCCACTTGGTCACGCTGATCCGTCTTTTGTTTGCCTTGGGCAGCCGCCTGCCCCTGCCCCTGTTGCACGGCGCGGGGGTGGTCCTGGGCTGGCTGAGCTTCCTGCTGTCGCCGCGCTACCGCCGGCGGCTGCTGGCCAACGCCCGACAGGCGGGCATGCCGCCGGGCGTGGCGTGGCGCTCGGTGGCCGAGGCCGGCAAGCTGGTCGCCGAACTGCCCCGGCTGTGGCTGGGCGCGCCGGCGCCGGTGCGCTGGGACGGCGCCGAGCACATCGAGGCCGCGTCGGCCGCCGGGCGCGGCCTGCTGTTCCTCACCCCCCACCTGGGCTGCTTCGAGATCACCGCCCAGGCCTACGCTGCGCGCTTCGGCGCCCGCCGGCCCATGACCGTGCTGTTCCGTCCCGCGCGCCAACCCTGGCTGCGCGCGCTGGTGGACCACTCGCGCGAGCGCCCCGGCCTGCGCACGGCGCCCACCACCCTGTCGGGGGTGCGCCAGCTGGTGCAGGCGCTGAAGTCGGGCGAGGCCGTGGGCCTGTTGCCAGACCAGGTGCCGCCCAAGGGCCTGGGCACATGGGCACCGTTTTTCGGGCGCGAGGCCTACACCATGACCCTGTCGGCCCGGCTGGCGCGCTCGGGCGACACCCAGGTGCTGCTGAGCTGGGGCGAGCGCCTGCCCTGGGGCCAGGGCTACGTGGTGCACGTGCGGCCGCTGGCCGAGCCGCTGCCGGCCGACCCGCAGGCCGCGGCCGCCGCCGTCAACGCGGCCATGGAATCCCTGGTGCGAGAATCGCCCGCCCAGTACCTGTGGTCGTACGACCGCTACAAGCCACCGCGCTGATGCCGACCTCCACCCCGTCCCCCGCGCCCGCCCCCGACACCGGACCGCCGGCGCGGCTGAGCAACCGGCTGGGCCTGGGCCTCATGCGCCTGCTGGCGCGCCTGCCGCTGCACTGGGTGCGTGCCCTGGGCTGGGCGCTGGGCAGCGTGCTGCACGTGGTGGCCACGCGGCGGCGGCGCATCGCCCGCACCAACTGGGCCGCCTGCTTCCCGGACCATTCCGAGGCCGAGCGCGACGCCGCCATCCGGCGCCATTTCGTGTTCTTCGCCCAGGCCTGGCTGGACCGCGGCTGGCTGTGGGAAGCACCCGGCCACGTGGTCAAGCGCCGCCTGCTGCTGCGCGGCGACCTCGAGGCCCTGGAGGGTCAGGCGCCCACGGTGATCTTCGCGCCCCATTTCGTGGGCATGGACGCCGGCTGGACGGCACTGACCGCGCACCTGTCGCGCCGCTTCTGCGGCCTGTACGCCGAGCAGCTCAACGCCGACGTGGACCGCTGGATGGCCGAGGGCCGGCAGCGTTTCGGCAACCCGCACGTGGTGGGCAAGCGCCAGGGCCTGCGCGCCCTGGCCACGGCCCTGCGCGAGGGCCTACCGCTGTACCTGCTGCCCGACATGGACCATGGCGAGCGCGACGCGGTCTTCGTGCCCTTCTTCGGCGTGCCGGCGGCCACGCTCACCTCGCTGCCGCGTCTGGCGCGCCTGGGCGGCGCGCAGGTGGTGCCCGTGACGGCGCGGCTGGTGCCCGATGGCTACGAGGTCACGGTGCATTCGCCCTGGGCCGACTATCCCACGGGCGACGTGACCGCCGACACCGCCGAGATGAACCGCCGGCTCGAAGGCTTCATCGCCGAGGCGCCCGAGCAGTACTACTGGGTGCACAAGCGGTTCAAGACGCGCCCGCCGGGCGCGCCACCCTTCTATCTGTTCTAGTCGCGGCCTTCAGGCCACCTCGTCCGGCTCGTCGGTGTCGGCCTCGGGGGCGGCGCCGCTGGGCGGCTCATGCGTCCAGCGCCACAGCAGCATGGCCACCTCGTCCAGGCCCTGCTTCTTCAGCGCGGAGAACAGCCGCGCTTCGCCGCCGGCCGACTGCAGCTTGGCGATCGACAAGGCCTTGTTGGCCTCGGTGCGCGTGAGCTTGTCGGCCTTGGTGAGCAGCAGCAGGAACTTCAGGCCCTGCTCCACGCGCGGGCGGATGGCCTCCAGCAGGGCCTCGTCGAGTTCGGTCAGGCCCAGGCGCGGGTCCACCAGCAGCACCACCGCCACCAGGTTGGGGCGGGTGAGCAGGTAGTTGGCCATCACGCGCTGCCAGCGGATCTTGGCCTCGCGCGGCACGGCGGCGTAGCCGTAGCCGGGCAGGTCGGCCAGCACGGCGTCGGTGGCGCCCTGCTTGCCCAGGGAGAACAGGTTGATGCTCTGCGTGCGCCCAGGCGTCTTGGAGGCGAAAGCCAGGCGCTTTTGCTGGGTGAGGGTGTTGATGGCGGTGGACTTGCCCGCGTTCGAGCGCCCGACGAAGGCGATCTCCGGCACCTCGAGGGCCGGCAGATGCTCCAGTTGGGGGGCGGTGGTAAGGAAGCGGGCGGTGTGCAGCCAGCCGTTCGCCAGTCGTGGGTCGCGGCCGGGGTCCGCAGTGAGGTCGTGGGTCATTGGGAGCCAGTTTGGGAGCGCATTGTAAAATCCGCGGGTTTTGTCCAGCCGAGCGCCCCGAACGGGGTCCAGGCGCCCCACGTATTCGTCGACCGCACCGACAGCCCGACATGAAATTGCATGCCTCCCTCCTGGTCGCTGCCGCGGCCGCCGCCCTGTCCCTGAGCGCGCACGCGCAGTCGGCCAAGCCCGACCTCGCCAAGGGCTCCGCCTCTTATGGCGCCGTGTGCGTGGCCTGCCACGCGGCGGACGGCAATTCCACCACGCCGGCCAATCCCAAGCTTGCGCAGCAGCATCCCGAGTACCTCATCAAGCAGCTGCAGGAATACAAGTCCGGCAAGCGCAAGAACGCGATCATGCAGGGCATGGCGGCCTCGCTGTCCGACGACGACATGCGCAACATCGCCTATTGGCTGGCCTCGCAGAAAGCCAAGGAGGGCTTTGCCTCCGATGCCGAACTGGTGAAGCTGGGTGAGCGCATCTACCGCGGCGGCCTGGCCGACCGCGGCATCGCCGCCTGCGCGGGCTGCCACAGCCCGAACGGCGCGGGCATTCCCTCGCAGTTCCCGCACATCGCCGGCCAGCACGCCGAATACACCGAAACGCAGCTGCGCCACTTCCGCGACGGCTCGCGCGCCAACAACCCGCAAATGGCCGGCGTGGCCGCCAAGATGACCGACCGCGAGATCAAGGCGGTGTCCGACTACATCGCTGGTCTGCGCTGAAGCGCGTGGCGCGGCCCCGGCCGCGCCCCTTCGGCCCGCCTGGGATATAAGCACCAAGTGATGTTTGGCCCCACAATGCGGCCCCGTCGCTCGATGAATTGAACCGCCGGCCATGAAAGCCATCTGATAGGGCGCTGTCCGTACGGGACGCGCCTTTTTTTCTGCCCCACGTGTTTCTCCCATGACCGTCTCCACCCAAGGCCTGGAATTGCGCTCCGCCCCGCGGCGCCTGAGCGACTGGGTCGAGCTGCTGTCGTCGATGCGCTTTGCCGTGTCGCTGCTGACGGTGATCTGCATCGCCTCGGTCATCGGCACGGTGGTCAAGCAGAACGAGCCCTACAACAACTACGTCAACCAGTTCGGCCCCTTCTGGGCCGACGTGTTCGCGGCGGCCAACCTCTACACCGTCTACAGCGCCTGGTGGTTCCTGCTGATCCTGGCCTTCCTGGTGGTCAGTACCAGCCTGTGCATTGCGCGCAACACGCCCAAGATCCTGGCCGACCTCAAGGCCTACAAGGAAAACATCCGCGAGCAAAGCCTCAAGGCCTTCCCGCACAAGGCGCAGGGCGAGCTGGCCGAGGCGCCCGAGGCCGCCGCCAACCGCATGGGCCAGGCGCTGCTGGGCTCGGGCTGGAAGGTGAAACTGCAGTCGCGCGAGACGCCCCAGGGCACCGGCTGGATGCTGGCGGCCAAGGCCGGCGCCGCGAACAAGTGGGGCTACATCGCGGCGCACAGCGCCATCGTGATGGTGTGCATCGGCGGCCTGCTGGACGGTGACCTGATGGTGCGCGCCCAGACCTGGTTCAACGGCAAGCAGATCTACCAGGGCGGCGGCCTGATCGCCGACGTGCCCGAGCAGTACCGGCTGTCCACCGCCAACCCCACCTTCCGCGGCAATCTGCTGGTGACCGAAGGCACCGCGTCCAGCACGGCCATCCTCACGCAGCCCGGCGGCGTGCTGCTGCAGGAGCTGCCGTTCTCGGTGGAACTCAAGAAGTTCATCGTCGAGTACTACGAGACCGGCATGCCGCGGCTGTTCGCCAGCGAGATCGTGATCCACGACCGCGAGACCGGTGAACAGAAGAACGCCCGCGTGGAGGTGAACCACCCGGCCTTCCACCGCGGCGTGGCGATCTACCAGTCCAGCTTCGACGACGGCGGCTCTCGCGTGAAGCTCAAGGCCGTGCCCATCAATGGCCCGGGCAAACCCTTCGAGGTCGAAGGCACCATCGGCGGATCCACCGAACTGAGCAACGGCGATCAGAAGCTCTCGCTGGAGTTCACCAGCCTGCGCGTCATCAACGTGGAGAACTTCGCCGCCACCGGCAGCGGGGCCGACGTGCGCAAGGTCGACCTGCGCGAGTCCATCGAAAGCCGCCTCGGCGCCGCGCACAAGACCGTGACCGAGAAGACCCTGCGCAACGTGGGCCCCAGCGTGACCTACAAGCTGCGCGACGCGGCGGGCCAGGCGGTGGAATACCACAACTACATGCTGCCGATGGAGCTCGATGGCCAGCGCGTTTACCTGCTGGGCCTGCGCGAAACACCACAGGACAGCTTCCGCTACCTGCGCGTGCCGGCCGACGAGAACGACAGCCTGGATGGCTTCGTGCGGCTGCGCGCCGCGCTGAGCGACCCGGCGCTGCGCGCCGAGGCCGTGCGCCGCTACGCCGCGCAGTCGGTGGAGCCGGGCCGCGCGGACCTGGAGCAGGCCCTGGTGGCCTCGGCCTCGCGCGCGCTGGCGCTGTTTTCGGGCGCGGAACGCGTCACGCCGGTGGCGGACGCGGTGGCGGCGAATGGCCCGAACGGCGCGAGCGCCATGAAGGGCGCCGACGGCAGTGCCCCCCGCGAGGCGAGCGGCGGCCTGCAGGCCGTGGCCGCTTTCCTGCAGGCCAACGTGCCCGAGGCCGAGCGCGAGCGCGCCAGCGACGTGCTGGTGCGCATCCTCAACGGCACCCTGTTCGAGCTGCTGCAGCTCAGCCGCGAAAAGGCCGGCCTGGCGCCGCTGGCGCGCGACGAACCCGCCCAGCGCTTCATGACGCAGGCGGTGATCAGCCTGTCCGACACCTTTTTCTACCCGGCGCCCATGGCCTTCGAGCTGACGGACTTCACCCATGTGCAGGCCAGTGTCTTCCAGGTGGCCCGCGCCCCGGGTCAGACCGTCGTCTACCTGGGCTGCCTGTTGCTCATCATCGGCGTCTTTGCCATGCTCTACGTCCGCGAGCGCCGCCTGTGGGTCTGGCTGACGCCGAGCGGACAGGGTGCGCAGGCCAGCATGGCCCTGTCCACCAACCGCAAGACGCTGGACGCCGACCGCGAGTTCGAACAGCTCAAGACCCAATTGCTTTCCAGGTGACCGCATGAACACCACCACCGCCACGCAAACCATCACGCTCAAGAAGTCCTCGGGCGGCGCCGAACTGGCCCCTGGCTATTTCGCCCGCCGCAACCGCTGGGACTGGCTGTTCGCCGCGTTCGTGCTGGCCGGCGCCGTGCTGGCCTTCCTGCGCTATGGCGGCGCCATGGACATCTACGAGAAGTGGATCCTTGCCGGCACCGTGCCCAGCATGGTCGCCCTGGGCTGGTTCTGGCGCCCGCTGCAGAAGCTGGCGGCGGTGGTCGCGGCCTTCGCCTTGCTGGCCATCTGGCTGTACCAGGCCCCAGGCGGCGGCGCCGACCTGGCGCGCGGCGATCAGGTCTTCCTGCTCAAGTACTTCATTTCCAGCCAGTCGGCCATCCTGTGGATGAGCGTGCTGTTTTTCATGAGCACCGCCTTCTACTGGCTGGGCATGTTCACGCGCGCGGGCGATGCCCTGGAGGCGCTGGGCTCGCGCCTGGCCTGGGTGGCGGTGGGCCTGGCGCTCATCGGCTCGCTGGTGCGCTGGTACGAAAGCCACCAGATCGGCCCGGGCATCGGCCACATCCCGGTGAGCAACCTGTATGAGGTGTTCGTGCTGTTCTGCTGGATGACGGCGGCCTTCTACCTTTACTACGAGCAGCAGTACGGCACGCGCCGCATGGGTGCCTTCGCCATGCTGATCGTGAGCGCGGCCGTGGGCTTCCTGCTCTGGTACACGGTGGTGCGCGAGGCGCACGAGATCCAGCCCCTGGTGCCCGCGCTGCAGAGCTGGTGGATGAAACTGCACGTGCCGGCCAACTTCATCGGCTACGGTACCTTCGCCATCGCGGCCATGCTGGCCTTCGCCTACCTCATCAAGCAGAGCGCCGGCGAGACCCGCTGGTACAAGCTGGCGCCCCTGTGGGTGCTGGGCGTGGTGCTGTGCTTCGAACCGCTGGTGTTCCGCCAGGGCGCCACCGACAAAGGCGGCGTCTATTGGTTCATCTACTTCGGCGTGTCGGCGTTTATTGTGGGCGGCATCCTGTCGGTGCGCGGCCGCATCGCCGAGCGCCTGCCCTCGTTCGAGGTGCTGGACGACGTGATGTACAAGGCCATCGCGGTCGGCTTCGCCTTCTTTACCATCGCCACCGTGCTGGGCGCCCTGTGGGCCGCCGAGGCCTGGGGCGGCTACTGGAGCTGGGACCCGAAGGAGACCTGGGCCCTGATCGTCTGGCTCAACTACGCGGCCTGGCTGCACATGCGGCTGATGAAAGGCTTGCGCGGCACCGTGGCCGCCTGGTGGGCGCTGGTGGGCCTGGCCATCACCACCTTCGCCTTCATCGGCGTCAACATGTTCCTCTCGGGTTTGCACAGCTACGGCACCCTCTGAGCCCGGAACCGCGTAAGGTTTCGGCGGATCACACGACAGACGGGTTGGCGGGCGCGGCATTCCTCGCGTCCGCGCGCCACTGAGGACACGGCCATGATCATCCGAACCGACCGCGACGGTTTCGTCCATCCGCGCAGCAGCGAAATCACCCCGCGCCACGCCTACCTGGGGCGCCGCCAATGGCTGGCCGGCCTGGCCGCGGCGGGCGTGGCCTGGGCTTCGCGCGATGCCTGGGCCCAGGCGTCGCCGGCGCGCCCCGGCAAACTGGCCGCTCTGCCGGGCAAGATGTCCTCGGTGGCCGGGGCCACCACGGTGGAAAAGCCCACCAGCTACGAGGATGCCACCAGCTACAACAATTTCTACGAGTTCGGCACCGACAAGAGCGACCCGCTGCAGTACGCGGGCAAGCTCAGGACCCGTCCCTGGACGGTGGAGGTTGAGGGCCTGGTGAACAAGCCCGGCCGCTTCGACCTCGACGCCCTGCTCAAGCTGGCGCCCATGGAAGAGCGCCTCTACCGCCTGCGCTGCGTCGAGGGCTGGTCGATGGTGCTGCCCTGGCAAGGCTATTCGCTGGCCGAGCTCATCAAGCGCGTGGAGCCGCAGGGCAGCGCGAAGTACGTGGAGTTCGTGACGCTGGCCGACAGGCAGCAGATGCCCGGCCTGCGCGCCAACGTGCTGGAGTGGCCCTATGTGGAAGGCTTGCGCCTGGACGAGGCGCAGCACCCGCTCACGCTGCTGGCCTTCGGTCTGTACGGCGAGGTGCTGCCCAACCAGAACGGCGCGCCCGTGCGCTTGGTGGTGCCCTGGAAGTACGGCTTCAAAAGCGGCAAGTCGCTGGTGAAGATCCGCTTCGTCGAGAAGGAGCCGCGCACCTCCTGGAATCTGGCGGCGCCGCAGGAGTACGGTTTCTTCTCCAACGTGAATCCGCAGGTGGCGCACCCGCGCTGGAGCCAGGCGACCGAGCGGCGCATTGGCGAAGGCGGTGGGCTGTTCGCCAAGCGCCGCCCGACGCTGATGTTCAACGGCTACGAAGCGCAGGTGGGCCAGCTCTACGCCGGCATGGACCTGCGCAAGTTCTACTGAGGCCATGGGCTCCGCCCGGCCGCCCGAAGGGGCCCGTACCGCGTTGCCCGCGGGGCGTTGGCTGAACCGCGCCGCGGTCCAGCGGGCGCTGCTGCACCCGCTGGCCAAACCCCTGGTATTTGCCGTGTGGCTCCTGCCTTTCGCCTGGCTGTTCTGGGCCGCGGCGGCCGACCGCCTGGGCGCCAACCCCGCCGAGGCGCTGATCCGATCCCTGGGCGACTGGACCTTGCGCGCCCTGGTGCTGGTGCTGCTGGTGACGCCGCTGCGCGTCACCCTAAGCTGGCCGGCGCTGGCGCGCTTTCGGCGCATGCTGGGGCTGTTCGTGTTCTTCTACGCCACGCTGCACTGGCTGGCCTACGCCTGGTTCGACATGGGCTTCGACTGGGCCGAGGTGGTCGCCGACATCCCCAAGCGCCCCTTCATCCTCGTGGGCACGCTGGCCTGGCTGCTGCTGCTCGCGCTGGCGGCCACGTCCTTCAACCGCGCCATCCGCGCGCTGGGGGCGCCGCGCTGGCAGGCCCTGCACCGGCTGGTCTATGCGGTGGCGGCGCTGGCGGTGCTGCACTTCTTCTGGATGCGCGCGGGCAAGCACGACTTCAACGAAGTCGCGGTCTACGCGATGCTCTTTGCCGCGCTGCTGGGCTGGCGCGCCTGGCGGCGCTGGGGGGCCCCTCAGGGCAGGGGCGTTTCCAGCCGCATCTGATCGGCGGCGGTTTCGCGCTGGCGGATCACGGTGGCCCGGTTGCCATCGACCAGCACCTCGGCGGCGCGGCCGCGCGTGTTGTAGTTGCTGGCCATGCTCATGCAGTAGGCGCCGGCCGACAGCACCGCCAGCCGATCGCCGGCCTGCACCGCCAGCTCGCGGTCACGGCCCAGCCAATCGCCGCTTTCGCAGACAGGGCCGACCACGTCCCAAGTGAGCGGGGCGGTGTCGGTGCGCGCGCGCAGTGGTTCGATGCGGTGGTAGGCCTGGTACATCGCGGGGCGCGGCAAATCGTTCATGGCCGCGTCCACGATGAGGAAGTTCTTGTGCTCTCCCGGCTTGAGGTAGAGCACCTCGGTCAGGCAGACACCGGCGTTGCCCACGATGGAGCGGCCCGGCTCGATCAGGATCTGGCGGTCGCCGAAGCCGCGCGCGTCCAGGCGCTGCAGCAACTGCGCCCACAGCGCGTCGGCGGCGGGAGGCGCATCGCCGCGGTAGTCGATGCCCAGGCCACCGCCGAAGTCGATGTGGTGCAGGCGCAGGCCCAAACCGAGGCCTTCGATGGCGGCGACCAGGTCCAGCACGCGCTCCAGCGCGTCGAGGTAGGGCGCCGCTTGCGTGATCTGCGAGCCGATGTGGCAGTCGATGCCGACCACCTCAAGGCCGCTGCAGGCCGCAGCCTGCCGGTAGGTGTCCAGCACCTCGTCGTGCGCGATGCCGAACTTGTTGTCCTTCAGGCCGGTGGAGATGTAAGGGTGCGTTTGCGCGTCCACGTCGGGGTTGACGCGCACGCTCACGCGCGCGCGCCGCCCGGCGGCGCGCGCGACCTCATCGAGCACGGTCAGCTCGGCGCGGCTCTCGACGTTGAAGCAGCCGATGCCGACATCGAGCGCGCGGCGCATCTCGGCGCGGGTCTTGCCCACACCCGAAAAGATGATGCGTTCGGGCGCGCAGCCAGCGGCCAGCGCACGCTCCAGCTCACCGCCCGAGACGATGTCCAGCCCGCAGCCCGCGCGCACCAGCGTCTGCAGGATGGCCAACGAGGAGTTGGCCTTCATCGCATAGCAGATGAGGTGCGAGCGCCCGGCGAGGCCGCGCTGGTACGCGCCCAGGGCCTGCAGCATGGCGGCCTGGCTGTAGACGAAGAGTGGGGTGCCGTGGGCCCGGGCCAGGCTGTCGAGGCTCAGGTCCTCGACGTGCAGTTCACCGTGACGTTGCGTCAGGAAGGCGGGCAGGGGCGACAGGGGCATTGTTGGCGGGCTTGGGCGTGGTCTCGGGGCTCTTGGGGGGCGGCAGGTAGAGCGGACCCTTCTGGCCGCAAGCCGCCAAGCCCGACAGCAGCAGCGACAAGGCCATGACCCGAGCGGGGCCTGAACAGCGACCTAGAATGCGCAGCCACCCAAACATTCGCGCATTGTATGACCGACCTCGAATACCAGGATCGCGCCGAGGCCCTGTTGCGCGCCATCGAACTGAACTGCGACCGCATCAACGAAGACAGCGATGCGGACATCGACAACCAGCGCGTGGGCGGCATGATCACACTCACCTTTGCCAACCGCAGCCAGATCGTGATCAACCTGCAGAAGCCGCTGCACGAGGTGTGGATGGCCGCACGCGCCGGCGGCTTTCACTACAAGCACGATGGCCGCGCCTGGCAAGACACGAAGGGCAACGGCGAGTTCTTCGAGAACCTGTCGCGTTACGCGAGCGAGCAGTCGGGCGAGGCGCTGCGCTTCAGTTCCTGAACAGATCCAGGATGCTGCGCCGGTTCTCCACCGGCGGCTGCGGCGGCGGTGGCGCGATCGGCACGCCATTGGCATCGACCGCCGCGCCGGCGGGCGCGCCAGGCCAGGGGTCCGCCAGGCCCAGGCCATGCACGCCATTGCCCGGGCCGTATTCTTCGTAGTACCACTCGCCGCCGATGTTGACCACGCCGGGCGGTGCGCTATAGGTAGCCACGGGCACGTTCTTCAGCATCTCCTGCATGAAGGAAATCCAGATCGGCAGCGCCAGGCCACCGCCGGTTTCGCGGCTCCCCAGGTTGCGCGGCGTGTCGTAGCCCACCCAGGCCGCGGCGGCCAGCGTGGGCTGGTAGCCGACAAACCAGGCGTCCACCGCGTCGTTGGTGGTGCCGGTCTTGCCATACAGGTCGGGCCGCTTGAGGGTGGCCTGCGCGCGCGCCGCGGTGCCTGAGCGGGTGATCTCCTGCAGCAGGCTGTTCATGATGAAGGCGTTGCGCGGCTCGATCGCCTGCGGCGCGTTGTCCAGCGTGGTCTGGGGCGCCTCGAACAGCACGCGCCCGCGCGCGTCCGTCACGCGGGTGATCAGCAGGGGCGTCACGCGGTGGCCGCCGTTGGCGAACACCGAATAGGCCGTGACCATCTGCAGCGGCGTGACCGAACCGGCGCCCAGCGCCATGGTGAGGTAGGGCGGGTGCTTGTCGGCCTCGAAGCCGAAGCGCGTGACCCAGTTCTGCGCGTTCTGCGTGCCCACCAGCTGCAGCACGCGAATGGACACCATGTTCTTGGACTTGGCCAGCGCGCGGCGCACCGACATCGGGCCTTCGAACTGGCCGTCGTAGTTCTTCGGCTCCCAGGGCTTGCCGCCCGTATCAGCGGCGGAATAGAACAGCGGCGCGTCGTTCACCACCGTCATTGGCGTCAGGCCCTTTTCCAGCGCGGCGGAATAGATGAAGGGCTTGAAGCTGGACCCCGGCTGGCGCCAGGCCTGGGTGGCGTGGTTGAACTTGTTCTTGTTGAAGTCGAAGCCGCCGATGACGGCCGCGATGCGGCCATTGCGCGGGTCCAGCGCAATGAAGGCGGACTCGACCTCGGGCAATTGCGTCACGCGCCAGGATTTGTCGCCCACCTTGACGATGCGCACGACGGCGCCCGGGCGCAGCTTGATGTTCGGCCCGGCCTTGTCCGACAGGCCGCTTTGCACCGGCTTGAGGCCTTCACCGGTGATCTCGATCGGGTCGCCGTCCTGACGCACCACCACCACCTTGCGTGGGTCGGCCTGGAGCACCACGGCCGACAGCAGGTCCCCGTTGTCGGGGCGTTCCGCGAGGGCCTCGTCAATGGCCGTGTCGCGTTCCTGCGGGTCCTCGGGCAGGTTGATGAACAGTTCCGGGCCGCGGTAGAACTGCCGGCGCTCGTAGTCCAGCACGCCCTGGCGCACGGCGCGGTAGGCGGCTTCCTGGGCGCGCGGGTCGATGGTGGTGGACACCACCAGGCCGCGCGTGTACGCGGCCTCGCCATACTGGGCCACGATGGCCTGGCGAACCATCTCGGCGGCAAACTCCGCGCGCAGGCCGTCGTCCATCGCCCCCCGGTGGACCTTGACCTCCTGGGCTTTGGCCTCTTCGGCCTGTTGGGCGGTGATGAAGCCGTTCTCGACCATGCGGTCGATGATGTACAGCTGGCGCGTGCGGGCGCGCTTGGGATTGCGGACCGGGTTGTAGGCCGAAGGCGCCTGCGGCAGTCCCGCGAGCATGGCAGCCTCGGCGATGGTCACGTCCTTCAGCGGTTTGCCAAAGTAGATCTGCGAGGCCGACGCGAAGCCATACGCTCGCCGGCCCAGGAAGATCTGGTTCATGTAGATCTCGAGGATCTGCTCCTTGGTGAGCATGTGCTCCAGTTTGAAGGTGAGCAGCACCTCGTAGATCTTGCGCGTGTAGCTCTTTTCCGCCGACAGGTAGACGTTGCGCGCCACCTGCATGGTGATGGTGGAGGCGCCCTGGCTCTTGGCCTCGCGCAGGTTGGCCAGCGCGGCGCGCACCATGCCGCGGTAGTCCACGCCGCTGTGCTCGAAGAAGCGCGCGTCTTCGATGGCCAGCACCGCGTGCTTCATCACGTCGGGGATCTGGTCGATGGTCAGCAGGTTGCGCCGCTCTTCACCGAACTCGCCGATGAGCTGGCCATCCACGGCGAGCACGCGCAAAGGCAGCTTGGGGCGGTAGTCGGCCAGGCCCGTGACGTCGGGCAGATTGGGGTAGGCCACCGCCAGGGCGATGCCAAGGGCCATCAGCATGGCCGCAACACCTGCCGCCGCCAGTCCGGCGACAACCACCACCAAGCGACCGATCCAGATGAGCGTGCGGGGCGCCGCAGATACTGCCTTGGCAGGAGCCGCGCGAGAGGGCTGGGATTCTTGGGGCATGCGAACTCGGACTGGAAACGTGCCGCATTTTAGAAGTCGACCAAGGTGCCGACATGGAATGAACGGAACGTAGGGGTTTGGGCTTGTGGACCGGATTGTCGGTGGGCGTTCAGGCCGTCGTATCGGCCCTTCATCCCGTCGGCTTTTGACAACGTTTCGATTTGTGCGTTTGGCAAAAAATCTTTGCCGCTCAATGGGCTTACTGCTAGCATTGAAGTGAATTCTTAAGTCTGGCGTAGTACATCGCCACGCGATTTGGGGGCCATCTTGATCTCACTGGGATCGCTATTCAGCCGAGAGCCAGCGCCGTTGCTGGGCATTGACGTGAGTTCGTCGAGCGTCAAGCTTGTCGAGCTCAGCCGCAACCGCGCCGGCGAGTTCGTGCTGGAGCGCTGCGCCATGGAACCGCTGGAACGCGGCTGGATCACCGACGGCAACATCGAAAAATTCGATGAGGTGGCCGACGCGGTGCGCCGGGTGGTCCGCAAGAGCGGCAGCAAGACGAAGAACGTGGCCCTGGCGTTGCCGGCCTCGGCGGTGATCACCAAGAAAATCGTTCTGCCGGGTGGCATGAGCGACAAGGAGCTCGAGGCGCAGGTCGAGTCCGAGGCCAACCAGTACATCCCGTTCTCGCTCGACGAGGTGAGCCTCGATTTCTGCGTCGTCGGCCCCAGCGCGACGTCCGTGGGCGATGTCGAGGTGCTGATCGCCGCCTCCCGCAAGGAAAAGGTGTCCGACCGGCAAGGCCTGGCCGAAGCCGCGGGTCTCAAGCCCGTGGTCATGGACGTCGAGTCCTATGCGTCGCGGCTGGCCGCCGGCCGCGTGATCGAAACCTTGCCGAACCAGGGGGTGGACGCGCTGGTGGCGCTGTTCGAGATCGGCTCCATGACCACGAGTCTGCAGGTCATTCGCAACGACGAAGTGCTCTACGAGCGCGACCAGGCCTTTGGTGGCGGTCAGCTCACCCAGCTCATCATCCGCCAGTACGGTTTTTCGCCCGACGAGGCCGAAGCCAAGAAGCGCTCGGGTGACCTACCGGAGGACTACCAGAGCGCCGTGCTGGAGCCGTTTATTGAGAGCCTTTCCCAGGAAATCGGCCGCGCGCTGCAGTTTTTCTTCACCAGCACGCCGTACAACAAGATCGACCACATCCTGCTGGCCGGCGGCAGCGCCGCCTTGCTGGGGCTCACCGAGGCGGTGACCCACCAAACCTCGTTCGCGTGCATGCTGATCAACCCGTTCGACGCGATGGAACTGGGGGCGGGTGTTCAGGCGCGAAAGATCTCACGTGAGGCGCCGGCCTACCTGACGTCCACCGGGCTGGCGCTGCGGAGGTTCTACCAATGATCCTCATCAACCTGCTGCCCCACCGCGAGGCAGCGCGCAAGCGCCAGAAGGAACAGTTCTATACGCAGCTGGGCTTGTCGGCGCTGCTGGGGGGCATCATCGGTGGCGCCGTCTTCACGTGGTACCAGGGGCAGATCTCCATCCAGCAAGACCGCAACCAATTCCTGACCCAGGAAATCGCCAAGCTGGACGCGGAAATCAAGGACATTGCCACGCTGCAGCAGCAAATCGCGTCGCTGCGGGCGCGCCAGACGGCCGTCGAGGACCTTCAGGCGGGCCGCAACCTGCCGGTCTATCTGCTGGAGGAGCTCGTCAATCAACTGCCCAAGGGGGTTTTCCTGCGGTCGATGAAGCAGGAAAACATGAGTGTGCTGTTGACGGGCACGGCGCAGTCGCAGGAGCGGGTGTCCGAGCTGTTGCGCAATCTGTCCAACAACAGCCCCGCCTTGACGCGCCCTGAGCTGGTGGAAATCGTGTCCGCCAACGCGGCCATCAGTGGCGCCGATGCGCGGCGCGTGGCCAACTTCACCATGCGCGTGACCTTGCGCAAGCCGGCGGTCACGCCGGCGCCGGTCACGCCAGCCACCGCACCCGCGGCGGGCAAAGTCTGACCCGGGGTGGCGTGATGGCGAAGAAGTCGAGCATCAATATCGATCTGAAGGGCGTGCAGGACAAGCTGCGCGCCCAGTTCACCGGTCTCGATCCCAACGATCCGTCCTTGTGGCCGGCGCTGCCCCGAAACCTGCTGTTCGTGGCCGTGTGCTTGGGCGTCGTGGCCGCGCTGTGGTTCGTCTGGCTCAAGGGCGTCGACGAAGAGCTGGTGGCCGAGAAGGCCCGTGAAGAGCAACTGCGCACCACCTACCGCAGCAAGCTGGTGCAGGCCGTCAACCTGGACGCCCTGCGCAAGCAGCTGGAGCAGGTCCAGCAGTACGTGACGCAGCTGGAGAAGCAACTGCCCAGCAAGGCCGAAATGGACGCCTTGTTGTCCGACATCAACCAAGCCGGTCTGGGCCGCAGTCTGCAGTTTGAACTGTTCCGTCCCGGACAGGTGGTGGTCCGTGAGTACTACGCCGAGTTGCCCATCGTCATACGGGTCACGGGCAAATACCACGACGTCGGCCTGTTCGCCGCTGATATCGCCAACCTGTCGCGCATCGTCACCTTGAACAACCTCAGCCTGACGCCCATCGCCACCCGCGACGGTTACTTGACGATGGAGGGCGTGGCCAAGACCTTCCGGTACTTGGACCCCGAGGAAATCGCGGCCCAGCAAAAAGCGAAGGGGGCAAAGAAGTGAGCCGCCTCGCCCCCTATTCCTTGTTGGTCCTGGGCCTTGTGTTGGCGGGCTGTACCTCGTCCGGGCAGGACGAGCTGCGGTCCTGGATGCAGGCCGAGCGCAATTCGATCAAACCATCGGTTCAGCCGATTCCCGAACCCACGCGGTTCGAACCCCAACCCTACAGTGTCGAGCGCGAAACGCCGCCCTTCAGCACGGAAAAGCTGGCCAGCCTGCTGCGCGGCACGCAATCGGCAAGCGCCGCCAATGCCGCGCTGATCGAGCCCGAGCTGGCGCGTCGGCGACAGCCACTCGAGGCCTTCCCCCTGGACTCCATGACCATGGTCGGCAGCCTGGACCGTTCGGGGGAACTGGTGGCGCTGATCAAGGTGGACCGCCTGCTGTACCAGGTGCGTCAAGGACAGTACCTGGGACAGAACTTCGGACGCGTAACCCGCATCACCGAGACCGAAGTCGCCCTGCGCGAAATCGTGCAGGACCCGTCGGGTGAATGGATCGAGCGCCCCACGGCGCTGCAGCTAGTAGAGGACGCTAAATGAAAAAGCCAGAACAGGCGACCGCTGGAACGGCGTGGGGGCGGAGGATGGTCAAGGGGGGGCTGGTTCTCGGTCTCGTCCTGTCGGCCTGCTGGGCGCAGGCGCAGTCTGCGATCCAGTCGGTCACCGGTGGGATTCAAAGTGGTGCCGAGGTGGTCCGGATCAACCTGTCCGAACCCCTGAAGGCCACGCCGTCTAGCTTCACTGTGCAGTCGCCCGCGCGCATCGCCCTGGACTTTCCGGGCGTGGCCAATGCCATGGGGCGCAGCACCGTTGACATCAACGAAGGCAATCTCCGTTCGGCCACCGTGGTTCAGGCGGGCGAACGCACGCGGGTGGTGATCAACCTCAAGCAGCCGGCGCCGTTCCAGACGCGCGTCGAGGGCAACAGCCTGCTGGTGGTCATGGAGCGTCCCGAAGCGGTGACGGCCCAAACCAATCCGCCGACGCATTTTGCCGAGAGCCGCAACCTGGACGTCAGCTCGCTGCGCGACATCGACTTCCGCCGCGGCACGGGCAACACGGGGCGTGTCGTCGTCGAGTTGCCGAACAACCAGGTCGGTGTCGACATCCGCCAGCAAGGCACGGGCCTCGTGGTGGAGTTCCTGAAGAGTTCCCTGCCCGAGGGTTTGCGCCGCCGCCTGGATGTGACCGACTTCGGCACGCCGGTGCAGTCGGTGACGACCACGCAGACGGGTGACCGCGTGCGCATGGTGGTGGCGGCGGCGGGCAACTGGGAGCATTCCGCGTACCAGAGCGACAACCAGTTCGTGCTGGAGGTGCGCGAGCAACGCGTGGATCCCAACAAGCTCAGCCAAGGCCCGGGCTACACCGGGGAGAAGCTGTCGCTGAACTTCCAGAACATCGAAGTCCGTGCGCTGCTGCAGGTCATCGCCGACTTCACGAACTTCAACATCGTGACCTCCGACTCTGTGGCGGGTTCGGTCACCTTGCGCCTGAAGGATGTGCCCTGGGACCAGGCGCTGGACATCATCATGCAGGCCAAGGGCCTGGGCCTGCGCAAGTCGGGCAACGTGCTGTGGATCGCCCCGCGCGATGAAATCGCGGCCCGCGAGAAACAGGAGCTGGAAGCGCGCGCCACCGTGGAGAGCCTTGAGCAGGTGCGCACGCAATCGTTCCAGATGAATTACGCCAAGGCGTCCGACATCGCCACGCAACTGACGGCCGGGTCGTCGTCGACGGTCAGCAGCGGAGGCAATTCCGGCAACGCGCGCATCCTGTCCCCCCGTGGCAGCGTGATCGCCGAGCCGCGAACCAACCAGCTTTTCGTGACGGACATTCCTTCACGCCTGGCGCAGGTGCAGGAGCTGATCACCAAGCTCGATATCCCGATCCGCCAGGTGCTGATCGAGGCGCGCATCGTGGAAGCCGACGACGACTTCAGCAAATCCATCGGCGTGCGTCTGGGCGGTGGCGTGCGGGACTTCAGCGCAGGCTCGGCCAATGGCAATCCGGTGCGCGGCAACTTCGGCAGCAACTACGGGGCCGTGACCACCGGACCGTCTCTGACCTCCGCCCCCTTCGTGAACCTGCCCGCCTTGCCCCCGTCCGGTCAGGCCGCGTCCTACGCCCTGTCGCTGTTCAGCCCGAACGCCTCGCGCTTCCTGGCGCTGGAAATCTCGGCGCTGGAATCCGATGGCAAGGGCCGCGTGGTGTCCAGTCCTCGCGTGGTCACGGCCGACCAGGTGAAGGCGCTGATCGAGCAGGGCACCGAGTTCCCTTACCAGACCGCCACGTCCAGCGGCGCCACGGCCATCGCGTTCCGCAAGGCCAACCTCAAGCTGGAAGTTACGCCGCAGATCACGCCCGAGGGCAACATCATTCTCGACCTCGACGTGAACAAGGACACCCGTGGCGAAACCACCTCCGAGGGTATCGCCATCGACACCAAGCACGTGCAAACCCAGGTGCTGGTGGAGAACGGCGGCACGGTGGTGATCGGTGGCATCTTCGAGCGCACCGAGCGCAACCAGATCCAGAAGGTGCCGCTGCTGGGCGATCTGCCCGCCGTGGGCAACCTGTTCAAGTCGCGCAACCAGATCGATCAGCGTTCTGAGCTGCTGATCTTCATCACGCCGCGGGTCCTGGGGCGCACCGCCATCAACTAATTGAACCCCACGCAGTCGGTCTTCCTGGTCGGGCTGCCTGGATCGGGCAAATCCACCGTCGGGCGCCAACTGGCCCGGCGGCTGGGTTTGCCCTTTGTCGATTCCGATCACGTGATCGAGCAACGCATAGGGTCGAGCATCCGGGCGTTTTTTGATCGCGAGGGGGAGGCGGCGTTCCGGGATCTCGAGGCGCAGGTCATTGATGAAGTCACCGCCGGTCCATTGGCGGTGATCGCCACCGGCGGCGGCGCCGTGCTGCGCCCGGAGAATCGGGTACACCTGCATGAGCGTGGGCGCGTGGTCTACCTGCGATCGACGCCGGAAGATCTTTTTCGCCGTCTGCGCAACGACCGCCACCGTCCGCTGTTGCAGGTGGCCGATCCCTTGGTCCGACTCAAGGACCTGCACGCGCAGCGGCACCCGCTGTACGCCGAGACAGCGCATTTCGCGATCGACACGGGACGCCCCTCGGTGGCCACGCTGGTCAACATGATCCTGATGCAGCTGGAGTTGGCCGGGCTGGTGTCCAGCGCACCGCCTGCGGACGGGGCTGACACGCCGCGGTGAGCGCCCCAGCCGCCCAGAGGGGGCGGCATACACTCGGGGCATGTCCCCCGCCACTTCGACCACCGAGACCCAGCGCGTCGCCATCGACCTGGGCGCACGCAGCTACGACATCCACATCGGCGCCGACCTGATCGGCCGTGCCGACACCTTTGCCGGCCTGCCGACGGCGAGCACCGGCGTGATTGTCACCAACGAGGTGGTGGCGCCTCTGTACCTGGCGTCGCTGCGGGCGGCGCTGAGCGGGCGCCATGCGCGTGTGCTGGACGTGGTGCTGCCCGACGGCGAGTCCCACAAACATTGGCAGACGCTGCAGACCATCTTTGATCGCCTGCTCGAGACCGGTTGTGACCGCAAGACGGTGCTGTACGCGCTGGGCGGCGGGGTGGTGGGCGACATGACCGGCTTTGCGGCCGCTTGCTACATGCGTGGGGTGCCGTTCGTGCAAGTGCCCACCACCTTGCTGGCGCAGGTGGACTCGTCGGTGGGCGGCAAGACGGGCATCAACCACCCGCTGGGCAAGAACATGATCGGCGCCTTCCACCAGCCGCTGAGGGTGGTGTGCGACCTCGACGCGCTGCGCTCCCTGCCCGAGCGCGAGTTCAGTGCCGGCATGGCCGAGATCATCAAGTACGGGCCCATCGCCGACATGGCTTTCCTCGACTGGATCGAAGACCACATCGAGGCCCTCATGGCGCGCGATCCGGCGCATGTGGCGCATGCGGTGCGGCGCAGCTGCGAGATCAAGGCCCAGGTGGTGGGCGCCGACGAACGCGAATCGGGACTGCGCGCCATCCTGAATTTTGGCCACACCTTCGGCCATGCGATCGAGGCCGGCATGGGCTATGGCGCCTGGCTGCACGGCGAGGCCGTGGGTTGCGGCATGGTGATGGCGGCCCGCCTGTCGCAGGCGCTGGGCTTGGTGGACGAGGCGTTCGTCGAGCGCCTCAGGCGCCTGGTGGTCCGTGCCGGCCTGCCGGCGGTGGCGCCGGTGCTCGATCCCGCGCGCAATGCCGAGCGTTACCTTGAGCTGATGCGTGTCGACAAAAAGGCCGAAGCGGGGGAGATCCGCTTCGTGCTCATCGACCCACCGGGCCGGGCCTCGATGCGCCCGGCCAGCGATGCCGTCGTGGCGGGGGTGATCGCGCGAAGCTGCCAGCCGGCATGAGCCTGGCACCGTACGCCAGCGATCCGGCGCGCAGCCGTGGCCGGCGCTACCCGGAACCCCCCGCCCCCACGCGCACCGACTACCAGCGCGACCGCGACCGGGTGATCCATTCCACCGCGTTCCGTCGGCTGGTCTACAAGACGCAGGTGTTCCTCAACCATGAGGGAGATCTGTTCCGCACCCGCCTGACGCACTCGCTGGAAGTGGCCCAGCTCGGCCGCAGCATCGCGCGATCGCTGGGGCTCAACGAAGACCTGGTCGAAGCCATCGCGCTCGCGCACGACCTGGGCCACACGCCCTTCGGCCACGCCGGCCAGGACGCGCTGCACGCCGCCTTGCAGGCGCTCGGCCCCGATGGCCGCGCGCCCGACGGCTGGGGCTTCGAGCACAACCTGCAGAGCCTGCGCGTGGTGGACGAGCTCGAGGAGCGCTACCCCGCGTTCGACGGCCTGAACCTGTCCTTCGAAACGCGCGAAGGCATCCTGAAGCACTGTTCCCGGCACAACGCCGAGCGCCTGGAGCGGCTGGAGCCCGGCGGCGTGGCGGCGCGCTTCCTGCGAGGCGGCGCTCCTTCGCTCGAGGCGCAGTTGTGCAACCTGGCCGACGAGATCGCCTACAACGCGCACGACATCGACGACGGCGTGCGCTCGGGCCTGCTCTCGCTGGAGCAGCTCGAATCCGTGGAGCTGTTCGACCACTACCGCCGCCAGGCCCTGCGGGAGCACCCGCAGTTGCAGGGGCGCCGGCTGTTGTTCGAGAGCATCCGCCGCATGCTGAGCGACCAGGTCTACGACGTGATCGCCGCCACGCGCGAGCGCCTGCGACACTCGGGCGTCGCCTCGGCCGACGAGGCGCGCACCCAGGCGGCCCTGGTGGCTTTCTCCGACCCGATGCGCGAGCGCAGCCGCGCGCTCAAGGCCTTCCTGTTTCGCAACCTCTACCGCCACCCGCAGGTGGTCGAGACCACCGGCCGCGCACGCCAGGTGATCGGCGATCTCTTCGGGCGCTACCTGGCCGAGCCCGGCGAGATGCCCGAAGCCCATGGTCAACGCCGGCACATCGAGCGCGCGGTGGCCGACTACATCGCTGGCATGACCGATCGTTTCGCCATCCGCGAGCACGAGCGCCTGTTCGGCTCGGTACTGTTTCCATGACTGCCACACCACCGCCCGAGTCCCATCCCGTTCGTGCCGCCGCTCTGGTCGTGGCGGTGGGCGTCACCTGCGCCCTGCACATCGGCAAGCTGCCCGTCGCCATTCCTGCGTTGCAGGCCGGGCTGGGCGTGAGCCTGGTGCAGGCGGGCTTCCTGCTTTCGCTCGTGCAATTGGCCGGCATGGCGCTGGGCCTGTTCGTGGGCTTGGCGGCCGACCGCATCGGGCCGCGCCGGATCATGCTGGTCGGCCTGGTGGCCCTGGCCCTGGGCAGCGCCTGGGGCGCGACGGCCGGTTCGCCGGCCGACCTGCTGGCCTCGCGCGCATTGGAAGGCCTGGGGTTCCTGCTCGCCGTGCTGCCGGCGCCGGGCCTGATCCGCCGCCACGTGGCCGAGCCGCGCCTGCTGGCCAAGGCCTTGGGCTGGTGGGGTGCCTACATGCCACTGGGCACGGCCCTGGCCTTGCTGTTCGGCGCGCCGGTCATCGAGTGGCTCGGGTGGCGCGCCGTCTGGTTGGGTCTGACAGCCTGCTCGCTGCTGGCGCTGGTGGCCCTGTGGCGCGGCTTGCCGTCCGACGCGGCACTGGCGGGGCAGGGCGCGCCGCTGGGCCCGCGCCTGCGCCGCACGCTGGGTGCGCCTGGGCCCTGGCTGGTGGCCGTGGCGTTCTTCCTCTACTCGGGGCAGTGGCTGGCGGTTGTGGGCTTCCTGCCCACCATCCTGGCCCAGGCCGGCGTGAGTGGTTTGCTGGCGGGCCTGCTCAGCGCGGCCGCGGCGGCGGTGAACATGGGCGGCAACATCGGTGCTGGCCGCTGGATCGCGCGCGGCGGCCGCCCCCGCTTTGTGATGGGCTTTGCCTACCTGGCCATGGGCCTGGGGGCCCTGTTGGCCTTTGGCTTGGAGTTGACCCGGTCCGGTGGACGGTTTCCGGTTTGATTCTCAAACCATCTGAGGTGTCCCGTCAGCATGCTGTGGTTCATGCTCGGGGGCATTGAATCGGGTCTGTTGGCTCCTTTCAAAGTTCAGGGGTGAGAGGTAGCCCAGGCCGCTGTGGCGGCGCCTGGGGTTGTACCAACCCTCAATCCAGGTGAAGACGGCCATGCGGGCCTGCGCTTTGGACTCGAAGCTGTGGCGCTCAATGAGCTCAGCCTCCAGGCTGGCGAAGAAGCTCTCGGCCATCGCGTTGTCGTAGGCATCGCCCACGGTTCCCATCGAAGGGCGAACGCCCATCTGACGGCAGCGCTCGCCGAAGGCCAGGCTGGTGTACTGGCTGCCTTGGTCGCTGTGGTGGATGACGTCTTGCGGCTTGCGCTGGGTCAGCGCCATGTTGAGCGCCGAGAGCACCAGGTCGGCCGTCATGCGCTCGCCCATGGACCAACCCACCACACGCCGGCTCCACACGTCGATGACCACCGCCAGGTACAGGAACCCCGTCCAGGTGGGCACGTAGGTCATGTCGGCCACCCAGAGCTGATTGGGGCCGCTGGCCCGGAACTGGCGCTTGACCAGGTCGTGGGCGAGTGAGTCGCGTTTGTCGCGGCGCGTGGTCACGGTGAAGCCCCGGCGGCGGCTGATGCCCCGGATGCCCGCTGTGCGCATGAGACGCGCCACACGCTGGCGGCTGATGCACACGCCTTGCTCGATGAGCTCGGCCCGCACGCGTGGCATGCCGTAGGACTCGTAGGAGTCCTTGTGAATCTGGCGAATGCGCTCGGTCATCACCGCGTTGGAGATGCTGCGCTGAGAAGGAGCGCGCTCGCGCCAGGCGTAGAAGCCGCTGGCGGAGACGCCCAGAACACGGCACATGGTGCGCACGGGGAAGTCGGCCTGGTTCGCCATCACGAGTCCGAAGACTTCGTCGAAGTCGCATCGCTGCGACCGGCAAACCAGGCCGTAGCCTTTGCCAGGATGTCGCGCTCCTGCTGCAGTTGGCGAACCTGGCGACGCAGCCGGCTGAGCTCCTCGCGCTCAGCCGTGCTCAAGCCTTCCTTGCCGGGCAACGGCTTGCCACTGTCGATAGCGGCCTGGCCGACCCAGTTGGTGATGGACTGCGCGGTGACGTTGAACTCGCGCGAGAGCTCGGCCGGCGTGCGCCCGGCACGCACCAGCTCGACCATCTGCTGTCTGAATTCCGCCGGGTACGGCGGTCTGACCTTGGACATTTGCGGCTCCTTGAACACAAAGAATGATGTGTCCACGGAACCGGGTCAACTCCAGGCTTGAAGGGCGCACCTGTGGTGCAGTACCTCGCTGTGCTGGCCTTCTCGGGCCTGGGCGGGCTCATTCCAGGCACCCTGTTCGGCTTGGCGGTGCGCCTGGCGCCGGGTGAAGACACCATCTCCACGACGGTGGGCTGGATGCAGCAGCTTTCGGCGCTGGGGCAGTTTGTCGGACCGCCGTTCGTGGCCTGGGTGGCCACGCAGGTGGGCGGGTGGCAGCTCACCTGGGTCGTCACCGGCGCGGCTTCTCTGCTGGGTCTCTGGGTGGCGCACCGCATCCAGCGCACGCTCCCGGCTTGACGGTGGCTGGCCCGCGGGGCCCGGCCCCGCATGCTTTAATTGGGGTCAGATTCCAATTGCAAGTAGTTGAGCGCCATGGCCCGATTGCCCCGTTTGACCGTCGCTGGCTACCCGCACCACATCATCCAGCGAGGCAACAACCGCCAGGTCATCGTGCGCGACGACGAAGACCGGGACGCCCTGCTCGAACTGATCACGGCCCGCGCTCGCCAACACGGCGTGGCGCTGCACGCCTGGGTGCTGATGGACAACCACTTCCACCTGCTGGCCACACCGGAAACGGTGGAGGGAGTCCCCCGCTGGATGCAGGACGTTGGCCGCAGTTACGTGCGCCGCTTCAACGATCGCCACCAGCGCACGGGGACTCTGTGGGAAGGGCGCTACAAATCCACGCTGGTTCAGACCGAGCGCTACCTCCTGGCCTGCATGGCCTACATCGAGCTCAATCCAGTGCGCGCCGGCATGGTCGCGGAGCCGCGGCAGTACCCCTGGTCCAGCCACCTGCACCACATTGGGCAGCGCGTGGACCGTCAACTCACGCCGCACCCCGTCTACTGGGCCCTGGGCAACACGCCTTTCGCGCGGGAGGCCGCGTACGCCGAGTGGGTGCGGACAGGCCTCGGTGCGCAGCAGCAAAAGGCCATCACCGACGCCTCTTTGCATGGTTGGGCCTTGGGTGACGAGCGCTTCACCGAGGAATTGCAGAAGCAGACGGCCCGCCGGGTGTCGCGCGCGGCGCGGGGTCGCCCGCCGGGGGCGCCTGCACCCCAGACCGAGGGCTGATCGCGCGCGAGAGAGTGTCGCTATCGGCTCTTCTAATGTGTCCCCAATTATTTTTGAGGATCATTGATCGGCTGATTAATTGGAATCTGACCCCATTTAAAATGCTTGGCACGCATGGTGCAATGCAATAAGCTCCGCGGTCCCACGGATTCGCCCCACAGACGAAAAGGAAGCGCGCCATGAACACGGCTGCCGAGAAAGCGCATTTGCAACAGCACGGTCTCTATGACCCGGCGAACGAGCACGACGCCTGCGGCGTCGGTTTCGTGGCCCACATCAAGGGCGAAAAGAGCCACGCCATCGTCGAGCAGGCGCTCAAGATCTTGGAGAACCTGGACCACCGCGGCGCGGTGGGCGCCGACAAGCTGATGGGCGATGGTGCGGGCCTGCTGATCCAGATGCCCGATGCGCTGTACCGGGCCGAGATGGCCGCGCAGGGCGTGACGCTGCCGCCCGCTGGCGAGTACGGCGTGGGCATGATCTTCATGCCCAAGGAACACGCCAGCCGCCTGGCCTGCGAACAGGAGATGGAGCGCGCCATCGCCGCCGAAGGCCAGGTGCTGCTGGGCTGGCGCGAGGTGCCCGTGAACGCCGACATGCCCATGTCGCCCACGGTGCGCGCCAAGGAGCCGATCATTCGCCAGGTTTTCATCGGCCGTGGCAACGACGTCATCGTGCAGGACGCGCTGGAGCGCAAGCTGTACGTGATCCGCAAGACCGCCAGTGCCGCCATCCAGCGCCTCAAGCTCACGCACTCCAAGGAGTACTACGTGGTGAGCATGAGCAGCCGCACCGTGGTCTACAAGGGCCTGCTGCTGGCCGATCAGGTGGGCACCTACTTCAAGGACCTGCAGGACCCGCGCTGCGTGTCGGCCCTGGGCCTGGTGCACCAGCGCTTCTCCACCAACACCTTCCCCGAGTGGCCGCTGGCCCACCCGTACCGCTACGTCGCGCACAACGGCGAGATCAACACGGTCAAGGGCAACTACAACTGGATGAAGGCGCGCGAGGGCGTGATGAGCTCGCCCGTGCTCGGCGCCGACCTGCACAAGCTCTACCCGATCAGCTTCGCGCACCAGTCTGACACCGCCACGTTCGACAACTGCCTCGAGCTGCTGACCATGGCGGGCTATCCGCTGTCGCAGGCCGTGATGATGATGATCCCGGAGCCCTGGGAGCAGCACACCACCATGGACCCGCGCCGCCGCGCGTTCTACGAGTACCACGCGGCCATGCTGGAGCCCTGGGACGGCCCCGCCTCCATCGTGTTCACCGACGGCCGCCAGATCGGCGCCACCCTGGATCGCAACGGCCTGCGCCCCTCGCGCTACTGCGTCACCGACGACGACCTGGTCATCATGGCCTCGGAATCCGGCGTGCTGCCCGTGCCCGAGAACAAGATCGTGCGCAAGTGGCGCCTGCAGCCCGGCAAGATGTTCCTCATCGACCTTGAACAGGGCCGCATGATCGACGACGAGGAGCTCAAGGCCAACCTCGCCAACAGCAAGCCCTACAAGCAGTGGATCGACAACCTGCGCATTCGCCTGGACGACGTCGAGCACCCGGTGGCCGGCGAGGCCGCGCAGGAGTTGCCCGTGGCGCAGACGGAACCCCAAGCCGCTGGCGTGGAGCGCGTGTCGCCCGAGCTGCTGGACCGCCAGCAGGCCTTCGGCTATACGCAGGAGGACATCAAGTTCCTCATGAGCCCCATGGCCGCCAACGGCGAGGAGGGCATCGGCTCCATGGGCAACGACAGCCCGCTGGCCGTGCTGTCGAGCAAGAACAAGCCGCTCTACAACTACTTCAAGCAGCTGTTCGCGCAGGTCACGAACCCGCCGATCGACCCGATCCGCGAAGCGATCGTGATGTCGCTGGTGTCCTTCATCGGCCCCAAACCCAACCTGCTCGACATCAACCAGGTCAACCCGCCCATGCGCCTGGAGGTGAGCCAGCCCGTGCTGGACTTCGCCGACATGGCCAAGCTGCGCAACATCGACGCCGTGACGCAGGGCAAATTCCGCAGCGTCACGCTGGACATCACCTACCCCGCGAGCTGGGGCCGCGAGGGCGTGGAGGCCAAGTTGGCCTCGCTGTGTGCGGCCGCGGTGGACGCGATCAAGGGTGGCAAGAACATCCTCATCATCAGCGACCGCGGCATCGGCCCGGCGCAGGTGGCCATTCCCGCGCTGCTGGCGCTCTCGGCCATCCACCAGCACCTGGTGCGTGAAGGCCTGCGCACCAGCGCTGGCCTGGTGGTGGAAACCGGCACCGCGCGCGAGGTGCACCACTTCGCCGTGCTCGCCGGCTACGGTGCCGAGGCCGTGCACCCCTACCTGGCGATGGAGACCTTGGTGGCCATCCACAAGGACCTGCCGGGCGATCTGAGCGCCGACAAGGCCATCTACAACTACACCAAGGCGATCGGCAAGGGTCTGTCCAAGATCATGTCCAAGATGGGCGTGAGCACCTACATGAGCTACTGCGGCGCCCAGCTGTTCGAGGCCATTGGCCTCAACAGCGACACCGTGGCCAAGTACTTCACCGGCACCGCCAGCCGCGTGGAAGGCATCGGGGTGTTCGAGATCGCCGAGGAAGCCATCCGCATGCACAAGGCCGCCTTCGGCGACGACCCGGTTCTGGCCACCATGCTGGACGCCGGCGGCGAGTACGCCTGGCGCACGCGCGGCGAAGAGCACATGTGGTCGCCCGACGCCATCGCCAAGCTGCAGCACAGCACGCGCGCCAACAGCTGGAACACCTACAAGGAATACGCCCAGCTCATCAACGACCAGAGCCGCCGCCAGATGACGCTGCGAGGCCTGTTCGAATTCAAGCTGGACCCGAGCAAGGCCATCCCGCTGGACGAGGTCGAGCCCGCCAAGGAGATCGTCAAGCGCTTTGCCACCGGCGCCATGTCGCTGGGCTCCATCAGCACCGAGGCGCACGCCACCCTTGCCGTGGCCATGAACCGCATCGGCGGCAAGAGCAACACCGGCGAAGGCGGCGAGGACGAGCGCCGCTACCGCAACGAGCTCAAGGGCATCAAGATCACCAAGGGTGAGACGCTCAAGTCCATCATCGGTGAGGACGTGGTCGAGGTCGACTTGCCGCTGGAAGACGGCGACAGCCTGCGCTCCAAGATCAAGCAGGTGGCCTCGGGCCGTTTCGGCGTCACCGCCGAGTACCTGCAGAGCGCGGACCAGGTGCAGATCAAGATGGCCCAGGGCGCCAAGCCCGGCGAGGGCGGCCAACTGCCCGGCGGCAAGGTGTCCGAGTACATCGGCAAGCTGCGCTACTCGGTGCCGGGCGTGGGCCTGATCAGCCCGCCGCCGCACCACGACATCTACTCCATCGAAGACCTGGCTCAGCTCATCCACGACCTGAAGAACGTGGCGCCGCACGCCAGTATCAGCGTCAAGCTGGTGTCGGAAGTGGGCGTGGGCACCATCGCCGCGGGCGTGGCCAAGTGCAAGGCCGATCACGTGGTGATCGCCGGCCACGACGGTGGCACCGGCGCCTCGCCCTGGTCGTCCATCAAGCACGCGGGCAGCCCCTGGGAGATCGGCCTGGCCGAGACCCAGCAGACCCTGGTGCTCAACCGCCTGCGCAGCCGCATCCGCGTGCAGGCCGACGGCCAGATGAAGACCGGCCGCGACGTGGTCATCGGCGCCATGCTGGGCGCGGACGAATTCGGCTTCGCCACCGCGCCGCTGGTGGTCGAGGGCTGCATCATGATGCGCAAGTGCCACCTCAACACCTGCCCGGTGGGCGTGGCCACGCAGGACCCGGTGCTGCGCAAGAAGTTCTCGGGCAAGCCCGAGCACGTCGTCAACTACTTCTTCTTCGTCGCCGAGGAAGCGCGCCAGATCATGGCGCAGCTGGGCATCCGCACCTTTGACGAGCTGATCGGCCGCGCCGACCTGCTCGACACGCGCGCCGGCATCGCCCACTGGAAGGCGCGCGGCCTGGACTTCAGCCGCCTGCTGGCCTTGCCCGCCGTGCCGGCCGACGTGCCGCGCCTGCACACCGAGCAGCAGGACCACGGCCTGCACAAGGCGCTGGACAAGGTGCTGATCGAAAAATGCCGCCCCGCCATCGAGAAGGGCGAGCGCGTGCAGTTCATCGAGGTCGCGCGCAACGTGAACCGCTCGGTGGGCGCCATGCTCTCGGGCGAGCTCACCAAGCACCACCCGGAAGGCCTGCCGGACGATTCCATCCGCATCCAGCTGGAAGGCACGGGTGGCCAGTCCTTCGGTGCGTTCCTGGCCAAGGGCATCACGATGTACCTGATCGGCGACGCCAACGACTACACCGGCAAAGGCCTGTCGGGCGGCCGCGTGGTGGTGCGTCCCAGCATCGACTTCCGCGGCGAGGCCACGCGCAACATCATCGTGGGCAATACCGTGCTCTACGGCGCCACCACGGGCGAGGCCTTCTTCGCCGGCGTGGCCGGCGAGCGCTTCGCGGTGCGCCTGTCGGGCGCCACCGCGGTGGTGGAGGGCACCGGCGACCACGGCTGCGAGTACATGACCGGCGGCACCGTGGTGGTGCTGGGCAAGACCGGCCGCAACTTCGCGGCCGGCATGAGCGGCGGCGTGGCCTACGTCTACGACGAGGATGGCCGCTTCGCCGAGCGCTGCAACACCGCCATGGTGAGCCTGGAGCCCGTGCCCACGGCCAAGGAACAGGAGGCCGCGTCCAGCGCCGGCGCCTGGCACCGCGGCCAGACCGACGAGGCCTTGCTGAAGAAACTGCTGGAAGACCACAACCGCTGGACCGGCAGCAAGCGCGCGCGCGAACTGCTCGACAACTGGGCCACGGCGCGGGGCAAGTTCCTCAAGGTCTTCCCGAACGAGTACAAGCGCGCGCTCGGCGAGATGGCCGCGAAGCAGACGGCCGCCGCCGCGACCACCAAGGCGCAAGGCTCGGCCAAGAAGGCCACCGCGCCCGCGAAGTAAGCCCACGAGATACAGCCCCACGAGATACAGGACAGCACCATGGGAAAAGTCACCGGCTTCATGGAATACGAGCGCATCGAGGAGGGCTACGCGCCCGTGCCCGATCGACTGAAGCACTACAAGGAGTTCGTTGTCGGGCTCGATGACGCGCAGGCCAAGGTCCAGGGCGCTCGCTGCATGGACTGCGGCACGCCGTTCTGCAACAGCGGCTGCCCGGTCAACAACATCATTCCGGACTTCAACGATCTCGTGTACCAGGGCGACTGGAAGAACGCGATCACGGTGCTGCACAGCACCAACAACTTTCCCGAGTTCACCGGCCGCATCTGCCCCGCGCCCTGCGAGGCCGCCTGCGTGCTCAACGTGAACGACGACCCGGTGGGCATCAAGTCCATCGAGCACGCCATCATCGACCGCGCCTGGGCCGAAGGCTGGGTGGCGCCGCAGCCGGCCAAGCACAAGACCGGCAAGAAGGTGGCCGTGGTGGGTTCTGGCCCCGCCGGCCTGGCGGCCGCGCAGCAGTTGGCGCGTGCCGGCCACGACGTGACCGTGTTCGAGAAGAACGACCGCGTCGGCGGCCTGCTGCGCTACGGCATCCCCGACTTCAAGATGGAGAAGTCGCACATCGACCGACGCGTCGAGCAAATGCAGGCCGAGGGCGTGGTCTTTCGCACCGGCGTGCTGGTGGGTGCTCTGCCCGAAGGCAGCAAGGTCACCAACTGGGCCAAGGAAACCGTCAGCGCCGAGCAGCTCAAGGCCGAGTTCGACGCCGTGCTGCTCACCGGCGGCGCCGAGCAGAGCCGCGACCTGCCCGTGCCGGGCCGCGAGCTGGACGGCATCCATTTCGCCATGGAGTTCCTGCCCCAGCAGAACAAGGTCAACGCGGGCGACAAACTCAAGGGTCAGCTGCGTGCCGACGGCAAGAAGGTCATCGTCATCGGCGGCGGCGACACCGGCTCCGACTGCGTGGGCACCAGCAACCGCCACGGCGCCACCAGCGTGACCCAGTTCGAGCTCATGCCCCAGCCGCCCGAGCAGGAGAACAAGCCCCTGGTCTGGCCCTACTGGCCGCTCA
The DNA here is from genome assembly GCF_016903055.1 of Hydrogenophaga sp. YM1. Lineage (NCBI taxonomy): Bacteria > Pseudomonadati > Pseudomonadota > Betaproteobacteria > Burkholderiales > Comamonadaceae > Hydrogenophaga > Hydrogenophaga sp. YM1. Next base: position 992,262 of record NZ_CP070223.1, read on the forward strand.
AGCTGCGCACCAGCTCCAGCCACGAAGAGGGCTGCGCGCGCGAGTTCGCTATCTCCACCAAGGAGTTCATCGGCAAGAACGGCAAGCTCACGGGCCTGAAGACCGTGCACGTGGAGTTCAAGGACGGCAAGTTCGTCGAGGTGCCGGGCACCGAGAAGGAATACAAGGCCGACCTGGTGCTGCTCGCCATGGGCTTCACCAACCCCGTGGCCACCGTGCTCGAGGCCTTTGGCGTCGACAAGGATGCGCGCGGCAACGCCAAGGCCACGACCGACTTCACGGGGGGCTACGCGACCAACGTGCCCAAGGTGTTCGCCGCCGGCGACATGCGCCGGGGACAGTCGCTGGTGGTCTGGGCCATCCGCGAGGGCCGTCAGGCGGCCCGTTCGGTGGATGAGTTCCTGATGGGCTATTCCGACCTGCCCCGCTGACCTCCAGCGGCGCGTCGCGCCGCACCTTCGGGAGGCCAACACCCGCGGCCAGGCGACGCCGGTTGCGCGGTGTTACGGGGTGCAAGAGGCGCCAGTCCGCCCCATGCGAATCCCGTATCATGCGGCGGCCGGGTTTCCACCCGGCTTTTGCTTGATGAGCACCACACCCTCCGCCCCCCTCGTCGAACTGCGCGACCTCACCTTCGGCTATGGCCCGCGGGTGATCCTCGACAACATCTCGATGACCGTGCCGCGCGGCAAGGTCACCGCGCTCATGGGCGCCTCGGGTGGCGGAAAAACCACGGTACTGCGCCTGATCGGCGGCCAGATCCGCGCCCAGCGCGGCCAGACGCTGTTCGATGGCGTCGACGTCACCACCATGGACCAGGGCGCGCTGTACGCCGCGCGCCGGCGCATGGGCATGCTGTTCCAGTTTGGCGCGCTGTTCACCGACATGAGCGTGTTCGACAACGTGGCCTTTCCGCTGCGCGAGCACACAAAGCTGCCCGAGGTGCTGGTGCGCGACATCGTGCTGCTCAAGCTCAATGCCGTGGGCCTGCGCGGCGCGCGCGACCTGATGCCCAGCGAGCTGTCGGGTGGCATGGCGCGGCGCGTGGCCCTGGCGCGCGCCATCGCGCTCGACCCCGAGCTCGTGATGTACGACGAGCCCTTCGCCGGCCTGGACCCGATTTCTCTGGGCACCGCCGCGCGCCTGATCCGCGAGCTCAACGGCGCGCTGGGCCTGACCAGCATCGTGGTCTCGCACGACCTGGACGAGACCTTCGGCATCGCCGACCAGGTCATCGTGCTGGCCAACGGCAAGATCGCCGCCCAGGGCACGCCCGACGAGGTGCGCCACAGCACCGACCCGCTGGTGGCGCAGTTCGTCAACGCCCGGGCCGACGGCCCCGTGCGCTTCCACCACCCCGCGCCCGCGCTGGCCGAGGACTTCGGCGCCGGAGCCGCCTGATGCTCAAGGCCCTGCACCCCGCCCATGTCGGCCGCGCCGTGCGCCAGCACATCATCGCGCTGGGCCATGGCGCGCGGCTGTTCCTGCGCCTGCTGCTCCTGGGCGGGGCGGCGCTGCGCCGCTTCGGCCTGGTGCGCGACCAGATCCACTTCCTGGGCAACCACTCGCTGTCCATCATTGGCGTCTCGGGCCTGTTCGTGGGCTTCGTGCTGGGCCTGCAGGGCTACTACACGCTGCGCATCTACGGCGCCACCGAGGCCCTGGGCCTGCTGGTGGCGCTGTCGCTGGTGCGCGAACTGGGCCCGGTGGTGAGCGCGCTGCTGTTCGCTGGCCGCGCGGGCACCTCGCTCACGGCCGAGATCGGCCTCATGAAGGCCGGCGAACAGCTCAGCGCCATGGAGATGATGGCCGTGGACCCGGTGCGCCGCGTGCTCGCGCCGCGTTTCTGGGCCGGTGTCATCACCATGCCCTTGCTGGCGGCCGTGTTCAGTGCGGTCGGCGTGATCGGCGGCTGGGTCGTCGGCGTGGGCCTCATCGGCCTGGACGGCGGCGCTTTCTGGAGCCAGATGCAGGGTGGGGTGGACGTCTGGGACGACGTTGGCAATGGCGTCATCAAGAGCGCCGTGTTCGGCTTCGCCGTTACCTTCATCGCGCTGCTGCAGGGCTACCTGGCCCAGCCCACGCCCGAGGGCGTATCGCGCGCCACCACCCGCACGGTGGTCATGGCCTCTCTCACGGTGCTGGGCCTCGATTTCGTGCTTACCGCCATGATGTTCAGCATCTGAGGATGCGTCGGAGAAAGACCATGACCTCTTCCAAGAACGATTTCTGGGTTGGCCTGTTCGTGCTCATTGGCGGCGCGGCCATCCTGTTTCTCGCGCTGCAGTCGGCCAACCTGCTGCAGATCAGCTTCGAGCCCACCTACCGCGTCACGGCGCGTTTTGACAACGCGGGCGGCTTGAAGACCGGCGCGGCCGTGCGCTCGGCCGGGGTGGTGGTGGGGCGGGTCGAGACCATCGGCTTCGACGACAAGACCTTCCAGGCCAGCGTCGGGCTGACGCTGCAGAAGCGCTACGCCTTCCCGCGCGACAGCTCCATGAAGATCCTCACCAGTGGCCTGCTCGGCGAGCAGTACGTGGGCATCGAGCCCGGCGGCGACCCGGAGAACTTGGCCGATGGCGCCCTGGTCACGCAGACGCAGTCGGCCCTGGTGCTGGAAAACCTGATCGGCCAGTTCCTGTTCAGTCGGGCGGCCGAAGGTGGCGAAAAGAAATCCGAACCCGGCGCCCAATAAACAAAGAGCAGTCCACGACTGGGAGACCCGATGACCCCCGCACGTTCCACCCCCCGCCCCGCGCTGGCGGTGGCCGCCGCCCTGGTGCTGCTGGCCGGCTGCGCCACCGGCCCCGACGCCGACCCGAAGGACCCACTGGAGCCCTTGAACCGCGGCGTCTACCGCTTCAACGACGCGATCGACACGGCGGTGCTCAAGCCCGTGGCCACGGCCTACGTCGACATCACGCCCAGCCCGGTGCGCACCGGGGTCAACAACTTCTTCAGCAACCTGGGCGACCTATGGTCCGCCGTCAACGCCGGCTTGCAGCTGCGCCCGCGCGAAACCGCCGACAACCTGCTGCGTTTCGGCGTCAACACCGTGCTGGGCTTCGGTGGTTTGCTCGACATCGCCGGCGAGGCCGGCATTCCGCGCACGCGCATCGACTTCGGCCAGACCCTGGGCCGCTGGGGCGTGCCGTCGGGCGCCTATGTGGTGTTGCCGTTCTTTGGCCCGTCCACCGTGCGCGACACCGGTGGCCTGGTGGTGGACTGGGAGGGCGATCTGGTGGACCATGTCAACCACATTCCCACACGCAATTCCCTCTATGCCTTGCGCGTGGTGGACACGCGGGCCGGCCTGCTGCGCGCCGGCGAGTTGTTCGAGGGCGCCGCGCTCGACAAGTACAGCCTCATGCGCGATTTCTACCTGGGCCGCCGCCAGCGCCAGATCGACGACATGATCGACAAAGGCATTGGCACGGGCGATGGGGAGTAAGGCGATAGTGGGTGCTCGCTGCTGAAACGCCTCGTCACGATCCCTCGCGAACCCGTCACATTCGAGGTGCACCGCCTGGCCACAATGCGGTCACTCAGGCCACGAGCCTTGGAAAGGACTTTCATGATTTTTCTGCACCGACGTTCCTGGCTGGCCGGCATCGCGCTGGCCCTGACCGCCTTCACCTTGCCCGCCCGCGCCGCCGAGGCCCCCGACGCCATGGTCAAGCGCCTGTCCACCGAGGTGCTCGACCTGATCAAGGCCGATCCCGCCATCAAGGCCGGCAACATCGACCGCATCATGGCCGTGGTGGACGAAAAGATCATGCCGAACGTGAATTTCACGCGCATGACCGCCTCCGCCGTGGGTCGCCACTGGCGCCAGGCCACGCCCGAGCAGCAGCAGCGCCTGCAGGCCGAATTCAAGTCCCTGCTGGTGCGCACCTACTCCGGGGCCCTGAGCGAGGTGCGCGACCAGACCCTCAGCTTCAAGCCTCTGCGCATGCAGCCCGGTGATACCGAGGTGGTGGTGCGATCCGAGGTGCGTGGCCGCGGCGAGCCCATCCAGCTCGACTACCGCATGGAAAAAGCCGGCGACGGCTGGAAGATCTACGACCTCAACGTACTGGGCCTGTGGCTGGTGGAGACCTACCGCACCCAGTTCGCCCAGGAGATCAACGCCAAGGGCATCGACGGCCTGATCCAGACCCTGGCGCAGCGCAACAAGGCCGGCGGCGCCACCGCCAAAACCAACTGATGGGCGAGGCCCGCCTGCCCGAGCGGCTGACGACAGCGGAGGCCGCGGCCACGCTGGACAGCCTGCGCCGCGCGCTGGCCGCGCAGCCGGGCGGCGCCTTCACGGTCGACGCCGGCGGGCTGCGCAGCTTCGACTCGTCCGCGGTGGCCCTGCTGCTGGAGCTGCGGCGCGAGGCCCAGCGCGCCGGGCGCTCGCTGAGCGTGACCCACTGGCCGCCGCGCCTGCGCGACCTGGTCGCCGCCTACGGCGTGCAGGAACTGCTGCCCGCCTGAACCTGGGCCGGGGCAGCCCTTCGCCAGCGCGGGCAAGGGGCCAGCCGTAGAATCCCCGGTTCTCCGCCCGCCACGGATGTCCCGTGCCTCGGGCCGGATTCGCGGTAGCTGCGCATGCCAGCCGTCTCATTCCAGAACGTCTCCAAAACCTACGCCACCTCGCGTGGCGACCTGCACGCCCTGCGCTCGGTCAGTTTCGACATCGAGCCGGGTGAATTCTTCGGTCTGCTCGGCCCCAACGGCGCGGGCAAGACCACGCTCATCAGCATCCTGGCCGGCCTGGCGCGCGCCACGGAGGGCCGCATCACCGTGCACGGCCACGACGTGCAGACCGACTACCAGGCCGCGCGCCGCCAGCTCGGCGTCGTGCCGCAGGAGCTGGTGTTCGACCCCTTCTTCAATGTGCGCGAGGCGCTGCGCATCCAGTCGGGCTATTTCGGCATCCGCCGCAACGACGACTGGATCGACGAGTTGCTCAGTGGCCTCGGACTGGCCGACAAGGCCACGGCCAACATGCGCCAGCTGTCGGGTGGCATGAAGCGGCGCGTGCTGATCGCCCAGGCGCTGGTGCACAAGCCGTCCGTCATCGTGCTCGACGAGCCCACCGCCGGTGTGGACGTGGAACTGCGCCAGACGCTGTGGCAGTTCGTCTCGGGCCTGAACAAGCGCCTGGGCAGCACCGTGCTGCTGACCACCCACTACCTGGAAGAGGCCGAGGCCCTGTGCAGTCGCATCGCCATGCTCAAGCTGGGGCAGGTGGTGGCGCTGGAGTCCACCTCGGCCCTGCTGGCGCGCGCGGCGGCCAACGTGCTGCGCTTTAAGACCGACACAGCCTTGCCGGCCGACATCGCGGCGCAGGCGCGCATCACCGGCCGCGTGGTGCAACTGCCCGCGCTGGACGCGCGTGCCGTGGAGCATGTGCTGTCGCGCCTGCGCGAGGCCGGCGTCATGCCCGAGGACATCGAGGTGCGCAAGGCCGACCTGGAGGACGTGTTCCTCGATCTCACGGGCAGTGGCGCATCGGCGATCCCCGCCCATCAGCCGCTGAAGGCATCGGTATGACGGGCTGGCAAACGCTTTTCTACAAAGAGGTGCTGCGCTTCTGGAAGGTCGCCTTCCAGACCGTGGCCGCACCCGTCATCACCGCCTTGCTGTACCTGGCGGTGTTCGCGCACGTGCTCGAGGGCCGGGCCGTGGTTTACGGCGAGGTGAGCTACACCGCCTTCCTGGTGCCGGGCCTGGTGATGATGAGCGTGCTGCAGAACGCCTTCGCCAACAGCAGTTCGTCGCTCATCCAGAGCAAGATCATGGGCAGCCTGGTGTTCCTGCTGCTCACGCCGCTGTCGCACCGCGCCTGGTTCGTGGCCTACGTGGGCTCATCGATGGTGCGTGGCCTCGCCGTGGGCCTGGGCGTGCTGATCGTGGCCTGGTTGTTCGCGCAGCCCGGTTTCGTGGCGCCGCTGTGGATCCTGGTGTTCGGCGTGCTGGGTGCCGCGCTGATGGGCACGCTGGGGCTGATCGCTGGCCTGTGGGCCGAGAAGTTCGACCAGATGGCCGCGTTCCAGAACTTCATCATCATGCCCATGACCTTCCTGTCGGGCGTGTTCTACTCGATTCATTCCCTGCCGGCGTTCTGGCAGAGCGTGAGCCACCTCAATCCCTTCTTCTACATGATCGACGGCTTTCGCTACGGCTTCTTCGGTCGCAGCGACGTCTCGCCCTGGCTGAGCCTGGCGTTGGTGGGCGGTGCCCTGCTGGCGGTCAGTGCCTTGGCCCTGCACCTGCTCAAGACCGGCTACAAGGTCCGCCACTGATCCCATGACCGCCGAACAACTGCAATCCCTCATCGCCGGGGGCCTGGCCTGCCATCACATCGAGGTGACGGGCGACGGCCGCCACTGGTCCGCGGTCATCGTGTCGCCGGCCTTCGAAGGCAAGCGCCTGATCCAGCGCCACCAGGCCGTCTACGCCACGCTGGGCCAGCGCATGCACACCGACGAAGTGCACGCCCTGTCGATGCAGACCCTCACCCCCGCCGAATGGGCGGCCCAACACTGACACCATGGACAAACTGCTGATCCGCGGCGGCCGCAAGCTCAGCGGCGAGGTGCCGATTTCCGGTGCCAAGAACGCCGCGCTGCCCGAGCTGTGCGCCGCCCTGCTCACCGACGAGGCGGTGACGCTGACCAACGTGCCGCGCCTGCGCGACGTGGCCACCATGCGCCAGCTGCTCAACAACATGGGCGTGCGCACCGACACGCTGGGCGAGCGCGGCGGCATCCGGCTGCAGGCGCCGGATGGCCTGAATCCCGAGGCGCCGTACGACCTGGTGAAGACCATGCGCGCCTCGGTGCTGGTGCTGGGGCCGCTGCTGGCGCGCTTCGGGCGCGCGCGCGTGTCGCTGCCTGGTGGCTGCGCCATCGGCTCGCGCCCGGTGGACCAGCACATCAAGGGCATGCAGGCCATGGGCGCCGAGATCGTGGTCGAGCACGGCTACATGGTGGCGCGCCTGCCCCAGGGCCGCGCGCGCCTGCACGGCGCGCGCATCGCCACCGACATGGTCACCGTCACCGGCACCGAGAACTTCCTGATGGCCGCGGCCCTGGCCGAGGGCGAGACCCTGCTGGAGAACGCCGCCCAGGAGCCCGAGGTGACCGACCTCGCCGAGATGCTGATCCGCATGGGCGCGAAGATCGAAGGCCACGGCACCAGCCGCATCCACGTCCAGGGCGTGGACCGCCTGGGCGGCTGCGACCACCAGGTGGTGGCCGACCGCATCGAAGCCGGCACCTTCCTGTGCGCCGTGGCCGCCACCGGCGGCGACGTGCTGCTGCGCTGCGGTCGCGCCGACCACCTGGACGCGGTGATCGACAAGCTCACCGAGGCGGGCGCGGAGATCGAGGCCGGCGCCAACGCGGCCGGGCCTTTCATCCGCATCCGCGCCTCGGGCCGTATGAAGGCGCAGAGCTTCCGCACCACCGAGTACCCGGGCTTTCCCACCGACATGCAGGCGCAGTTCATGACCGTCAACTGCATCGCCGAGGGCGCCAGCAAGGTGACCGAAACCATTTTCGAAAACCGCTTCATGCACGTGAACGAGCTGGTGCGCCTCGGCGCGCGCATCCAGACCGAGGGCAAGGTGGCGATGGTGGAGGGGGTGCCGCGCCTGTCCGGCGCCACCGTGATGGCCACCGACCTGCGCGCCTCGGCCAGCCTGGTGATCGCCGGCCTGGTGGCCGAGGGCGAGACCACCGTCGACCGCATCTACCACCTGGACCGCGGTTACGACCAGATGGAAGTGAAGCTGCGCGCCATCGGCGCCGACATCGAGCGCGTCAAATGAGCCCGTCCATCACGCTTGCCCTGTCCAAGGGCCGCATCTTCGACGAGACCCTGCCGCTGCTGCGCGCGGCCGGCATCGAGGTGCTCGAAGATCCCGAGAAGTCGCGCAAGCTCATCCTGCCCACCAGCCAGGAAGACGTTCGCGTGGTGCTGGTGCGCGCCACCGACGTGCCCACCTACGTGGAGCACGGCGGCGCCGACCTCGGCGTGACCGGCAAGGACACGCTGATCGAGCACGGCGGCCAGGGCCTGTACCAGCCGCTGGACCTCAACATCGCGCGTTGCCGCGTCAGCGTGGCCGTGCGGGCCGACTTCGACTACGCCTCGGCCGTGCGCCAGGGCTCGCGCCTGCGCGTGGCCACCAAGTACACGGCCATCGCGCGCGAGTTCTTCGCCAGCAAGGGCGTGCACGTGGACCTGATCAAGCTCTACGGCAGCATGGAACTGGCCCCGCTCACCGGTCTGGCCGACGCCATCGTGGACCTGGTGTCCACCGGCAACACGCTCAAGGCCAACAACCTGATCGAGGTCGAACGCATCATGGACATCAGCTCGCGCCTGGTGGTCAACCAGGCCGCGCTCAAGCTCAAGCAGGCGCGGCTGCGCCCGCTCATCGACGCCTTCGCCCGGGCCGTGGAGCCCGCCACCGCATGACCCTGACCGCCCAGCCCCTTCGCCTGTCCACCGCCCAGCCCGATTTCGAGGCGCGCTTTGCCGAGCGCCTGCATTGGTCGAGCGAGACGGACCACGCGATCGAGCAGCGGGTGGCCGATATCCTGGCCGATGTGCGCCAGCGCGGCGACGCCGCCGTGCTGGAGTACACGGCGCGCTTCGACGGCCTGCGGGCCACTGGCGTGGCCGAGCTCGAACTCAGCCAGGCCGATTTCAAGGCCGCCTTCGACGCCTTGCCCGCCGCCCAGCGCGAAGCCCTGCAGTCCGCGGCCGCGCGCGTGCGGCGCTACCACGAGGCGCAGAAGAAGGCCAACGGCGAGAGCTGGAGCTACCGCGACGAGGACGGCACCCTGCTCGGCCAGAAGGTCACGCCACTGGACCGCGTGGGCATCTACGTGCCCGGCGGCAAGGCGGCCTATCCGTCCAGCCTGATCATGAACGCCGTGCCCGCGCACGTGGCCGGTGTGCCCGAGATCGTCATGGTGGTGCCCACGCCCGTGCGCGGCAGCGTGGCGACCGGTGGCGTGGAAGGCGGCAGCGGCGCCGCCACCGCCACGCGCGGCGAGCGCAACGAGCTCGTGCTCGCGGCGGCCCACGTGGCCGGTGTCACGCGCGCCTTCACCATCGGTGGCGCCCAGGCCGTGGCCGCGCTGGCCTATGGCACGGCCACCGTGCCCAAGGTCGACAAGATCACCGGCCCGGGCAACGCCTACGTGGCCAGCGCCAAGAAGCGCGTCTTCGGCACCGTGGGCATCGACATGATCGCGGGCCCGAGCGAGATTCTGGTGCTGGCCGACGGCAGCACGCCGGCCGACTGGGTGGCCATGGACCTGTTCAGCCAGGCCGAGCACGACGAGCTCGCGCAGAGCATCCTGCTGTGCCCCGACGCGGCCTACATCGAGGCCGTGCAGGCCGCGATCCACCGCCTGCTGCCCACCATGCCGCGCGCGGCCATCATCGCCAAAAGCCTCAACGACCGCGGCGCGCTCATCCTCACGCGCGACATGGACGAGGCCTGCGCCATCAGCAACCGCATCGCGCCCGAGCACCTGGAGGTCTCCAGCGCCGAGCCGCACCGCTGGGAACCGCTGCTCAAGCACGCGGGCGCCATCTTCCTGGGTGCCTACACCAGCGAAAGCCTGGGTGACTACTGCGCCGGCCCCAACCACGTGCTGCCCACCAGCGGCACCGCGCGGTTTTCCTCGCCGCTGGGTGTCTACGACTTCCAGAAGCGCAGCAGCCTGATCGAGGTGAGCGAGCGGGGCGCGCAGACCCTGGGCGCCGTGGCCGCCGAACTGGCCTACGGCGAAGGCCTGCAGGCGCACGCGCGCGCCGCCGAACTGCGCCTGCCCACCGTGCCCCCGATGCGAGGCGATGCCCGATGAACAGCCCCGTGAACCCCAACCCGCTCGCGCGCATCCGCCAGGACATCCAGTCCATGCAGGCCTACGCCATCCAGGAATCGGCCGGCCTGGTCAAGCTGGACGCGATGGAGAACCCCTTCCCGCTGCCGCTCGAGCTGCAGGCCGAGCTGGGCCGGCGCCTGGGCGCCGTGGCCATCAACCGCTACCCTGGCGCGCGCATCGACGAACTCAAGCGCGCGCTGGAGCGTTACGTTGACCTGCCCGCCGGCCACGCGCTGATGCTGGGCAACGGTTCCGACGAACTGATCTCCCTGCTGGCCATGGGCTGCGACCTGCCCGGCGCCAGCCTGCTGGCCCCGCTGCCCGGCTTCGTGATGTACGCCATGAGCGCGCAATTGCAGGGCCTGGCCTTCCACGGCGTGCCGCTCACCGCCGACTTCGCGCTCGACGAGGCCGCCATGCGGGCCGCGATGCGCGCGCACCAGCCCGCCATCACCTACCTGGCCTACCCGAACAATCCTACGGCCAACCGCTTCGACCCGGACGTCATGCGCCGCCTCATCGCCGAGGCCGCCCGCTTCGGCGGGCTGGTGGTGGTGGACGAGGCCTACCAGCCCTTCTCCAGCCACACCTGGTTGGACGAGATGCGCGCCCATCCCGAGGCCAACGCGCACGTGCTGCTCATGCGCACGCTCTCCAAGTTCGGTCTGGCCGGCGTGCGCATCGGCTACCTGCTGGGCCCGGCGGCCCTGGTGCACGAGTTCGACAAGCTGCGCCCGCCTTACAACGTGAGCGTGCTCAACGCGGAGTGCGCGCTGTTCGCGCTGGAGCACGCCGAGGTGTTCGCCCAGCAGGCGGGCGTGATCCGCGAGCAGCGCGAGGCGCTGATGGCCGCGCTGGCCCGCCTGCCCGGCGTCCGGGCCTTCGCCAGCGAGGCCAACATGGTGCTGGTGCGCGTGCCCGACGCGCAGCGCGCCTTCGACGGCCTCAAGGCACGCGGTTTGCTCGTGAAGAATGTTTCTAAAATGCACCCGCTGCTGGCCCAGTGCCTGCGGCTCACCGTGGGTACCCCCGACGAGAATGCCCGGCTCATCCAGGCCCTGCAGACCGCCATATGACTTCCACCACGCCCACTTTTCCCCCGCCGGGTCCGAATGACCGCGCCGCCCAGGTGCAGCGCAACACCAACGAAACGCAGATCGGCGTGCGCATCAACCTGGACGGCAGCGGCGTCGCCGTGCTGTCCACCGGCATTGGTTTCTTCGACCACATGCTCGACCAGATCGCGCGCCACGGCCTGATCGATCTGGAGATCATCGCCAAGGGCGACCTGCACATCGATGGCCACCACACCGTGGAGGACGTGGGCATCAGCCTGGGTCAGGCCTTCGCCAAGGCCGTGGGCGACAAGAAGGGCATTCGCCGCTACGGTCACGCCTACGTGCCGCTCGACGAGGCGCTCTCGCGCGTGGTGATCGACTTCTCCGGCCGCCCCGGCCTGCACATGCGCGTGCCCTTCAAGGCCGGCATGATCGGCGCCTTCGACACCCAGCTCACCTACGAGTTCTTCCAGGGCTTCGTCAACCACGCCGGTGTCACGCTGCACGTGGACAACCTGCACGGTGAGAACGCGCACCACCAGGCCGAGACGGTGTTCAAGGCCTTCGCGCGCGCCGTGCGTTTCGCCCTCGAGCGCGATCCCCGCCTGGGCGACGTGATCCCCTCCACCAAAGGTTCGCTCTGAACCCGTTCCTTTCCCCGTGATGAAAGCCAGGACGGTCGCCGTCGTCGACTACGAGAGCGGCAATCTGCGTTCGGTCTCGCAGGCCGTGCTGCATGCCGCGCGCGGCAGCGGCGTGGAAGTGGTCGTGACCCAGCGCCCCGAAGACGTGATGGCCGCCGAGCGCGTGGTGCTGCCTGGCCAGGGCCACATGGGCGACTGCATGCGCGCGCTCGCGGCCTCGGGCCTGAAGGACGCGGTGCTGCACGCCTGCGCGCACAAACCCCTGTTCGGCGTCTGCGTGGGCATGCAGATGCTGCTGGACCGCAGCGACGAAGGGCCCACCGACGGCCTGGGCCTGATTCCCGGCCGGGTGGTGCGCTTCGAGCTGGAAGGCCAGCGCCAGCCCGACGGCAGCCGCTACAAGGTGCCGCAGATGGGCTGGAACCAGGTCTTCCACGACCTGGGTCGCGGCGTGCACCCCTTGTGGGCGGGCATCGCCGACGGGGCCTACTTCTATTTCGTGCACAGCTACTACGCGCGGCCCGAGCGGCCCGAGCACGTGGTCGGCGAAGCGGACTACGGCGGCCGCTTTGCAGCCGCGGTGTCGCGCGCTAACATTTTTGCGACCCAGTTCCACCCCGAAAAGAGCGCGGACCAAGGCCTCGCGCTCTACCGCAACTTCCTCCACTGGAACCCCTGAGCCGCGCACCCGCGCCTGCCCAAGACCATGCTGCTGATTCCCGCCATCGACCTCAAGGACGGCCACTGCGTTCGCCTCAAACAGGGCGACATGGACCAATCCACGGTGTTCAGTGACGACCCGGCCGCCATGGCGCGCAACTGGGTCGACAAGGGCGCGCGCCGCGTGCACCTGGTCGACCTGAACGGCGCCTTCGCGGGCAAGCCGAAGAACGAGCAGGCCATCCGTGCCATCCTCAAAGAGATCGGCAGCGAGGTGGATGTGCAGCTCGGCGGCGGCATCCGCGACCTCGACACCATCGAGCGCTACCTGGACGCCGGTCTGCGCTACGTGATCATCGGCACCGCGGCGGTGAAGAACCCCGGCTTCCTGCAGGACGCCTGCACGGCCTTCGGCGGCCACATCATCGTGGGCCTGGACGCCAAGGACGGCAAGGTCGCCACCGACGGCTGGAGCAAGCTCACCGGCCACGAGGTGGTCGACCTGGCGAAGAAGTTCGAAGACTACGGCGTCGAATCCGTCATCTACACCGACATCGGGCGCGATGGCATGCTCAGCGGCATCAACATCGAGGCCACGGTCAAGCTGGCGCAGTCCCTGTCCATCCCGGTTATCGCCTCGGGTGGCCTGTCCAAGCTCGACGACATCCGCCAGCTCTGCGCGGTGGAAGACGAGGGCGTGGAGGGCGTGATCTGCGGCCGCTCCATCTACAGCGGGGACCTCGATTTCGAGGCCGCGCAGAAGCTCGCGGACGAATTGAATGGCTGAGACCTGATGCTTGCCAAACGCATCATCCCCTGCCTGGACGTCACCGGTGGCCGCGTCGTCAAGGGCGTGAACTTCGTCGAACTGCGCGACGCGGGCGACCCGGTGGAAATCGCGGCGCGCTACAACGAGCAGGGCGCCGACGAGCTCACCTTCCTCGACATCACCGCCACCAGCGACGGCCGCGACCTGATCCTGCCCATCATCGAGGCCGTGGCCTCGCAGGTCTTCATCCCGCTCACCGTGGGCGGCGGTGTGCGCACCGTGGAAGACGTGCGCCGCCTGCTCAACGCGGGCGCCGACAAGACCAGCTTCAATTCGGCGGCCATCGCCAACCCGCAGGTCATCCGCGACGCCTCCGACAAGTACGGCGCGCAGTGCATCGTGGTCGCCATCGACGCCAAGCGCCGTGCCGACGGCCAGGGCTGGGACGTCTACAGCCACGGCGGGCGCAAGAACACCGGGCTCGACGCCGTGGCCTGGGCCAGGCAGATGGCCGATTTCGGCGCCGGCGAGATCCTGCTCACCAGCATGGACCGCGACGGCACCAAGTCGGGTTTCGATCTGGCGCTCACGCGCGCCGTGGCCGACGCGGTGAGCGTGCCCGTCATCGCCTCCGGCGGCGTGGGCAACCTGGACCATCTGGCCGACGGCGTGCAGCAAGGCGGCGCCGACGCGGTGCTGGCCGCCAGTATCTTCCACTACGGTGAATACACGGTCGCGCAGGCCAAGGCCCGCATGGCCGAGCGCGGCATTCCGGTGAGGTTGTGATGGACTGGCTCGACGCCGTGAAATGGGACGAGCAGGGCCTGGTGCCCGTGATCGCGCAGGAAGCCGCCTCCGGCGATGTGCTGATGTTCGCCTGGATGAACCGCGAGGCGCTGCACAAGACCGCCGAACTGGGCCGGGCGGTGTACTACAGCCGCTCGCGCCGCAAGCTCTGGTTCAAGGGCGAGGAGTCCGGCCACGTGCAGACCGTGCACGACATCCGCCTGGACTGCGACAACGACGTGGTGTTGCTCAAGGTCACGCAGCTCGGTCACGAGCCGGGCATCGCCTGCCACACCGGCCGGCACAGCTGTTTCTTCCAGCGCCACGAGAACGGCCAATGGGTCACCGTGGAACCGGTCTTGAAAGACCCGGAATCCATCTACAAATAGGCCATGAGCGACGCACGGCCGCCCGAAGTCGCTCGCACCGCAGCGCGCTGCGCGGAGGTATCCAATTGACCAGCACCGACGACCTGGCCCGTCTGGCCGCCGTGATCGAGAGCCGCAAGCCCGCGAACGGTGGCGATCCCGAGAAAAGCTACGTCGCGCGCCTGCTGCACAAGGGCCCCGAGGCCTTCCTCAAGAAAATCGGCGAGGAAGCGACCGAGGCCGTGATGGCCGCCAAGGACCTGGAGCACGGCGGCGGCGACCGCCAGAAGCTGGTGAACGAAACCGCCGACCTCTGGTTTCACAGCATGATCGCCCTGGCCCATTTCGGGCTCGGGCCGTCCGACGTGGTGGCCGAGCTGGTGCGCCGCGAAGGCCTGAGCGGCCTGGAAGAGAAAGCCCTGCGCAAGGTGCGCGAACGCGAAGCGAAGGAGTGATGCCGTGAGCGACGTGATCGACGTGGAAACCACCGACAGCGAGAAAGCCCAGTCGCTCAAGAGCGTGGGCTGGCTCAGCTACATCCTGCACCTCATCGTGGCGGTGGGCGCGGTGCTGCCCTCGGCGCAGCCGGGCATCGCGCTGCTCATCGTGGCGCTGATCATCGACCTGGTGAAGCAGGGCGAGGCCGCCGGCACCTGGCAGGCCAGTCACTTCTCCTGGCGCATCCGCTCGGTCATCTGGGCGGCCATCCTGTACGTGGTGACGATCCCGCTCTGGCTGCTGCTCTTCGTGCCCGGCTGGATCGCCTGGTGCTTGATCTCGATCTGGTTCCTCTACCGCATCGTCAAGGGCATGGTGAACATGAATGCCAACCGCCCCATGCCGCAATAAGGCCAACGACACATGAGCGCACACGACCCGAACTGCATCTTCTGCAAGATCGTCGCCGGCCAGATCCCGTCCCGCAAGGTCTACGAGGACGAGGAGGTGTTCGCCTTCCACGACATCAATCCCTGGGCGCCGGTGCACTTTCTCATGGTGCCCAAGGCGCACATCCCGTCCATGGCCCAGGTCGGGCCCGAGCATGAGCGCCTGATGGGCCGCCTGCTCACCCTGGCCCCCAGGCTGGCGATGGAGCAGGGCTGCAACCCCTATCCCGAAGGCGGATTCCGCATCGTGTGCAACACGGGCCAGGAGGGTGGCCAGGAAGTCCACCACCTGCACCTGCACGTGATCGGCGGTCCCCGCCCCTGGGTCCGGGGCTGATCCCTGCGGCCGGCTGTGTCATGCCGGGACGGCCGGTTGAACCCCGGGTGGCGGCTTAGAATCCCAGGATTGCGCGCGCGCTCACCCCACCTCTCTGGAGATTGACATGGGTACGTTTTCCATCTGGCACTGGCTCATCGTGCTGCTCATCGTGGTCATGGTGTTCGGGACCAAGAAACTCAAGAACATCGGCTCCGACCTCGGTGGCGCCGTCAAGGGCTTCAAGGACGGCATGAAGGAAGGTGGCCAGAACGCCGCCGACACCACCGCCGCGCCCACGGCCCAGGTCACGCAGAACAGCTCTGCGGACAAGGGCACCATCGACGTCGAAGCCAAGCAAAAGAGCTGAGGCGCCTCGCCTGCGCCCCTTCCTGGCCCGTGATCCCCGCGGGCGTTCCGGGCGGGGCCGCTGGCGCAGCGGCTGATCCATGATCGACCTCGGCATATCCAAGCTCGCGCTCATCGGCGCGGTGGCGCTCATCGTCATCGGCCCCGAGAAGCTGCCGCGCGTGGCGCGCACCGTGGGCGCCCTGCTGGGCAAGGCCCAGCGCTACGTGGCGGACGTCAAGGCCGAGGTCAGCCGGTCCATGGAGCTCGAAGAGCTCAAGAAGATGAAGGACTCGGTGGAGACCGCGGCGCGCGACGTGCAGTCCTCCGTGGAGTCCGGCGCCAGCGATTTCGAGAAATCCTGGTCGGACGCCACCGCCGGCCTCGACAACGAACCCCTGCGAGAGCCCACCGAGGCGGACGCCATGAACGCCATCGGGCAAGGGGTGTACCCGGTCTACCGGCACCCGAAGAAGAACTTTCGCCTGAAGCAGAAGGCCGTGCCGCAGTGGTTCAAGGCGCGCACGGGCGTGCGCACCCGCACCCAGTCGGGCGCCGCGCGCGTGGCGCGTTTCCGGCCCCGCCCGTCCAGCAAGCCCTGATGTCCAACAAGCCCGATTCCGACGACGAGCTGGCCGGTACCGAACAGCCTTTCGTGCAGCACCTGATGGAGCTGCGCGACCGCATGATCTACAGCATCATCGGTCTGGCCGTGTGCATGGCCGCACTGGCCCTGTGGCCCGGCCCCAGCGGTCTCATCGACCTGATCGCCATTCCCATCCGCGCCCACATGCCGCCCGAAGCGCGACTGATCGCCGTGGGCGTGTTCTCGCCCTTCTTCGTGCCGTTGAAGGTGCTGGCCATGGCGGCGGTGCTGCTGTCGCTGCCCTGGTGGATGTACCAGCTCTGGTCCTTCATCGCGCCGGGCCTGTACAGCCACGAGAAGCGGTTCGCCGTGCCGCTGATCATCCTGGGCAGCCTGCTGGCCTACGCGGGCATCGCGTTCGTGCAGTTCTTCGTGCTCGACAAGATGTTCGGCTTCATCCAGAAGTTCACGCCCGCCAGCGTGGCCGCCACGCCCGACATCGCCTCCTACGTGGAGGCGATCCTGGGCCTGTACCTGGCTTTCGGCCTGGCGTTCCAGGTGCCCATCGTGGTGGTGCTGCTGGTGAAGATGGGCATGGTGTCGGTGCAGAAGCTGCGGGACTTCCGCGGCTATTTCATCGTCATCGCCTTCATCGTCGCCGCAATCGTCACGCCGCCCGACGTGATCTCGCAACTGGCGCTGGCGGTGCCCATGATCGTGCTCTATGAAGCCGGCATCTGGGGCGCGCAGGTGTTCGTCAAGCGCACACAGGCCGAGGGCGAAGAAGCCAGCGACGAGAAGACCGCCTCCTGACGGCGGACGCGGCGCAGGCCACGGGCCTCAGCGGCGGTTGATGGTCTGCTGCGCGATGTTGCGCCGGCCTGGCGTCACCTCGATCTGCATCGAGGCCTCGCGGCGCAGCACGTCGAGGCGGGCCTTCTCGCCCGGCGGCAGCGCCGCCACGGCGGCCAGTAGCTGCGGCACGTTCTTCACTTCCTGGCCCTTCACGGCCGTGATCACGTCGCCCGGGCGAATGCCGGCCTGGGCCGCCGGGCCGTTCTGCAGCACACCGGTGATGATGACGCCGCTGCGCCGGCCCACGCCGAAGCTCTCGGCGAGTTCGGGCGTGAGGTCCTGCGGCTCCACGCCGATCCAGCCGCGCGTGACCTTGCCCTCCTTGACGATGGCCTCCATCACGCTGCGCGCGGTGGACGTGGGGATGGCGAAGCCGATGCCCATGGAGCCGCCCGAGCGCGAGTAGATGGCGGTGTTGATGCCCATCAGGTGCCCTTGCACGTCGACCAGGGCGCCGCCCGAGTTGCCCGGGTTGATGGCCGCGTCGGTCTGGATGAAGTTCTCGAAGGTGTTGATGCCGAGCTGGGTGCGGCCTAGGGCGCTGACGATGCCGCTGGTGACGGTCTGGCCCACGCCGAAGGGGTTGCCGATCGCCAGCACCGGGTCGCCGACCTGCAGGGCGTCGGAGTTGCCCAGGGTGATGACCGGGAGGTCGGTCAGCTCGATCTTGAGCACGGCGAGATCGGTCTCGGGGTCGGTGCCGATCACCTTGGCGGCGGCCTGACGGCCGTCGTTCAGGCTCACCTGAATCTCGTCGGCTTCTTCGACCACGTGGTTGTTGGTGAGCACGTAGCCGGCGGGGCTGACGATCACGCCCGAGCCCAGGCCGGTCTGCGGTTGGCTGTTGGCCTGGTCGCCGAAGAAGAAGCGGAACCAGGGGTCGACGCTGTGCGGGTTGTTGGCGGGCGCCTTGCTGGTGTTGATGCTCACCACCGGCGGCGAGGCGGTCTTGGCGGCGGCGCGCAGGCTCACGGTGCCCGGGTCGGCCGCGGCGGGCGCGCTGGACGGCGCCTCGAACACCGGCACCACCGAGGGCAGCGAGCGCCGGCCCAACCACTGCGGCTGCAGCGTGGCCACCACGAAGAACACCGCCACCAGCACGGTGACGGTTTGGGCAAACACGAGCCAGAGTCGTTTCATGGAAAAGTCGGCGGAGGAAAGAGCGGAATTGTCCCGCATTCGGCTGAGGGATATGTGGCTGTCAGAATGCCGCATTTCAAGCCGCCGCGCGCAGGCTTTCCCCATGAGCACCTCCCGAGACACCCTGGTTCACGCCTTCGACGCCTTGCTGCAGCCCGCGCCGTTCAAGGACTACGGGCCCAATGGCCTGCAGGTGGAGGGGCGGGCGCAGGTTCGCCGGCTGATCAGCGGCGTCACCGCCAGCCTGGCGCTGATCGAGGCCGCGATCGAGATGCAAGCCGACGCCATCTTCGTGCACCACGGGCTGTTCTGGCGCGGCCAGGACGGGCGGGTCACCGGCTGGATGAAGCAGCGCCTGTCGCGCCTGCTGGCGCATGACATCAACCTGATCGCCTACCACCTGCCGCTGGACGCCCACCCCACGCTGGGCAACAACGCGCAACTCGCCCGGGTGCTGGACATCGCGCTGGAGGACGGTGTGCGCTTCGGCGACCAATCGCTGGGCTTCATGGGGCAGCGCCCCGCGGCGCCGGCCGAGGCGCTGGCGGCCCATGTGGAACAGGCCCTGGGCCGGCCGGTGACGCTGGTGGCGCCGCCGGGCCACACGGTGCGCCGCATCGGGCTGTGCACGGGCGGGGCTCAGGGCTATTTCGAGGCCGCCATCGCGGCCGGCGCCGACGCCTTCATCACCGGCGAGATCTCCGAGCCCCAGGCCCACTACGCCCGCGAATGCGGCGTGGCCTACCTGGCCTGCGGTCACCACGCCAGCGAGCGCTACGGCGCCCCCGCCGTCGCCGCCCACGTGGCCTCGGCGCTGGGTCTCGAGCACCGCTTCATCGACATTCCCAACCCCGCGTGATGGCGAAGCGCCCGGTCCTGATCAGCATGGGCGATCCCGCGGGCATCGGCCCCGAGATCGTGTGGCGCGCCTTGCGCGAGCGGCCCGCGCTGCGGCGCGAGGTGGTGGTGGTGGGCGACATGGCCTGTCTGCGGCGCGCGGCGCGGCTGGGCGTGGTGCCCGACTCGGCCGAGGGCGGCCTGGTGCTGGCCGAGCTGGAAGAACCCGCCCAATGGGCCGGACTGCCGCCCGGCGCCGTGGGCGTGTGGCAGGCGGGCGACGCCCTGGCGCCACCCGCCTGGGGCCAGGTGAGCGCGGCGGCGGGCCGGGCGGCGGCGGCGGCCATTCGCCAGGGGGCCCAGGCGGCGCTGGACGGCCGGGCGCGCGCCCTGGTCACGGCACCGATCCACAAGGAGGCACTGGCGGCGGCCGGCGAACCCTACCCCGGCCACACCGAGTTGCTGCAGGCCCTCGCGGCGCGGCACCAGGGCGTGCCCGTGGCGGCATTGCCGGTGCGCATGATGCTCAGCGCGCCTGGCCTGGCCACGGTGCTGGTGAGCATCCACGTCTCGCTGCGCGATGCCCTGGCCGCGGTGACGACCGAGGGTGTGCTGGAGACGATCCGCACCACCGACGCCCATTTCCGCCGCGCCGGCCTGGCGCAGCCCCGCATTGCAGTGGCTGGGCTGAACCCGCACGCGGGAGAGGGTGGGCTGTTCGGGCGCGAGGAGATCGAAGCGATCGAACCCGCTGTGCGGGCGGCGCGCGACCTGGGCATCGCGGCCAGCGGGCCGCATCCGCCGGACACCGTGTTCATGCGGGCGCGCCAGGGCGCCTTCGACGTGGTCGTGGCGATGTACCACGACCAGGGGCTCATTCCCGTGAAGCTGCTGGGCCTGGAGCACGGCGTGAACACCACCCTGGGCCTGCCGTTCGTGCGCACCAGCCCGGACCATGGCACGGCGTTCGACATCGCCGGCAGCGGGCGCGCCAGCGCTGACAGCCTGCTGGCGGCCATCGACGCCGCGATGGCCGCGGCCCCGGAGGGTGCCGGCCTTACTTCTTGAGGCTGTCGCGGATCTCGCGCAGCAGGACGATGTCCTCGGGCGGCGCGGCGGGCGGTGCCGGGGGGGCCGGCGGGGTCTCGCGCTTGAGGCGGTTGACCTGCTTGATCATCAGGAAAATGATGAACGCCAGGATGAAGAAGTTGATGGCCACGGTGATGAAGCTGCCATAGGCCAGCACCGGCACGCCGGCCTGTTTCATGGCCGCCAGGGTGCGGGCCGTGCCCTCCGGTGCCGTGCCCAGCACCAGGAACAGGTTGCTGAAGTCAAGCTTGCCGAACACCAGGCCCACCACCGGCATGATCACGTCGTCCACCAGCGAGCCGACGATCTTGCCGAAGGCGCCGCCGATGATCACGCCCACGGCCAGATCGATGACATTGCCCTTGACGGCGAATTCCTTGAACTCCTGCATCATGCCCATGTGCCTTCTCCGGGGGGTAGTGGTCGGGCGCGCATTGTCACACGCGAATTCCGGCGCGCCCCGGTGGCGGGCCCCGGGCAAAACCTGGCTGGACCCTTGACATGGTCCAGTACAATGCCGGGTTGTCCCTGATTCCCCTCCCGCAAGACGAGAAAGTCCCCCATGAGTGAAGCTCCCGCCAACCAAGGCAAGGCCGCTGTGGACAACAGTCGCCGGACCTGGCTGATCACCTCCTGCGCCATGGGTGGCGTGGGTGCCGCGGCTGTCGCCGTGCCCTTCGTGAGTTCCTTCCAGCCCTCCGAGCGCGCCAAGGCTGCAGGCGCGGCGGTTCAGGTGGACGTCTCCACCATCGCCCCGGGCGAGAAGCGCATCGTGGAATGGCGCGGCAAGCCGGTGTGGGTGATGCGCCGCACGCCCGAGCAGCTGGCGACGCTGGAGAAGGACGAGGCCCAGCTGGCCGACCCGAAGTCCGAGCGCACCGCGTTCCCCACGCCCGAGTACGCGAAGAACCGCACCCGCTCGATCAAGCCCGAAATCCTCGTGGCCATCGGCATCTGCACCCATCTGGGCTGCTCGCCTGGCGACAAGTTCACGCCCGGCCCGCAGCCCTCGCTGCCGGACAACTGGCTGGGTGGCTTCCTCTGCGCCTGCCACGGCTCGACCTTCGACCTGGCCGGCCGCGTGTTCCAGAACAAGCCCGCGCCCGACAACCTCGAGATCCCGCCGCATTACTACGTCTCCGACAACATGCTGCTGATCGGCGAGGAAAAGCCGGCCTGAGGCCGCGCCATCGAGCCTGAACACCCACGGAACATCGAGGCACGCAAGCCATGGCCGAATTCAAAGAAATCTCCCCCGACGCACCGCTGAGCCAGAAGGCGCTGAACTGGGTCGACAACCGGTTCCCGCTCTCCAAGCTCTACAACGAGCACCTCGCCGAGTACTACGCGCCGAAGAACTTCAACTTCTGGTACTTCTTCGGTTCGCTGGCGCTGCTGGTGCTGGTCATCCAGATCGTCACCGGCATCTTCCTGGTGATGCACTACAAGCCCGACGCGAACGTGGCCTTCGCCTCGGTCGAGTACATCATGCGCGACGTGCCCTGGGGCTGGCTGATCCGCTACATGCACTCCACCGGCGCCTCGGCGTTCTTCGTGGTGGTCTACCTGCACATGTTCCGCGGCCTGCTGTACGGCAGCTACCGCAAGCCGCGCGAGCTGGTCTGGGTGTTCGGCTGCGCGATTTTCCTGTGCCTGATGGCCGAGGCCTTCATGGGCTACCTGCTGCCCTGGGGCCAGATGTCCTACTGGGGCGCCCAGGTGATCGTGAACCTGTTTTCCGCCATTCCCTACATCGGTCCTGACCTGGCCCTGCTGATCCGCGGCGACTACGTGGTGGGCGACGCCACGCTGAACCGCTTCTTCAGCTTTCACGTCATCGCGGTGCCGCTGGTGCTGCTGGGCCTGGTGGTGGCGCACATCATCGCCCTGCACGAAGTGGGCTCCAACAACCCCGACGGCGTGGAGATCAAGGCCAACAAGGACGCGTCGGGCAAGCCGGTCGACGGCATCCCCTTCCACCCCTACTACACCGTGCACGACATCCTGGGCGTGGCGGTCTTCCTGATGGTGTTCTCGGCCGTGGTGTTCTTCGCGCCCGAGTTCGGCGGCTACTTCCTGGAGTTCAACAACTTCATCCCGGCCGACCCGCTGACCACGCCGCTGCACATCGCGCCGGTCTGGTACTTCACGCCGTTCTATTCGATGCTGCGCGCCATCACCGCCGAGTTCATGTACGTGCTGGTCGCCTGCGTGGTGCTGGCCGCCGTGTTCGGCCTGATCAAGGCCCGCGTCAACGCGGCGCTCAAAGGCGTGATCGTGGTCGCCGCCCTGCTGGTGTCGGCGGCCATGCTGACCTACGACGCCAAGTTCTGGGGCGTGATCGTCATGGGCGCCGCCGTGATCATCCTGTTCTTCCTGCCCTGGCTCGACAACAGCCCGGTCAAGTCGATCCGCTACCGCCCGAGCTGGAACAAGTGGCTCTACACCGTGTTCGTCATCAACTTCTTCGTGCTGGGCTACCTGGGCATCCAGGCGCCCTCGCCGATCGGCGAGCGCGTGTCGCAGGTGGGCACCCTGTTCTACTTCGGCTTCTTCCTGCTGATGCCGTGGTGGAGCCGCCTGGGCGAGTTCAAGCCGGTCCCCGACCGGGTGACCTTCCAGCCGCACTGAGCCAACGCGACGACATCCGGAGAGCGAACGTTATGAAAAAGATTCTTCTGGGCATCGCGTTGTCCCTGGGCCTGAGCGGCGCCGCCCTGGCCGCCGGCGCTGGCATCCCGCTGGACCGTGCCCCGCAACGCACCAACGACATGGCCGCGCTGCAGAACGGCGCCAAGCTGTTCGTCAACTACTGCCTGAACTGCCACTCGGCGGCCTTCATGCGCTACAACCGCCTGCGCGACATTGGCCTGAACGACAAGCAGATCGCCGAAAACCTCACCTTCGCCACCGACAAGATCGGCGACACCATGAAGGCGGCCATCGACCCCAAGATGGCCAAGGACTGGTTCGGCAAGGTGCCGCCCGACCTGACCCTGGTGGCCCGTTCGCGCGCCAGCTCGGCCGGCAGCGGCCCTGACTACCTCTACACCCTGCTGCGCACCTACTACCGCGACGACACCAAGCCCACCGGCTGGAACAACAAAGCCTTCCCCAACATCGGCATGCCGCACCCGCTGTGGGAGCTGCAGGGCGAGCGCAAGCCCGTCTACGACAAGGTGGAGAGCCACGGCCACGAAGTCGAGGTGCTGCGCGGCTGGGAACAGGTCAAGCCGGGCACCATGACCCAGGCCCAGTACGACCAGAACGTCGGCGACCTGGTGGCCTACCTCCAGTGGATGGCCGAGCCCGCCGCGAAGAACCGCGTGCGCATCGGCGTGTGGGTGCTGATCTTCCTCGGCTTCTTCACCGTCGTCGCCTGGCGCCTCAACGCCGCGTACTGGAAAGACGTCAAATAAGCCTTCGTCTCGGGGTGCAACCCACCCCTTGTCGCCCACAGTGGCTTGCGGTGCCCAAGCGGCACAATCGCAAGCCACTGTTTTCTGTTTCAGGAGACGCCAACCATGATGGTTTTGTACTCGGGCACCACCTGCCCCTATTCGCACCGCTGCCGCTTCGTGCTGTTCGAAAAGGGCATGGACTTCGAGATCCGCGACGTCGACTTGTACAACAAGCCCGAAGACATCGCCGTGATGAACCCGTACGGCCAGGTGCCGATCCTGGTCGAGCGCGACCTGATCCTGTACGAGTCGAACATCATCAACGAGTACATCGACGAGCGCTTCCCGCACCCGCAGCTCATGCCGGGCGACCCGGTGGACCGCGCACGCGTGCGCCTGTTCCTGCTCAACTTCGAGAAGGAACTGTTCACGCACGTGTCGGTGCTCGAATCGCGCACCAGCAAGGGCAACGACAAGGCGCTGGAAAAGGCCCGCTCGCACATCCGCGACCGCCTCACGCAGCTCGCGCCCGTGTTCATGAAGAACAAGTTCATGCTGGGCGACAACTTCTCCATGCTCGATGTGGCGATTGCGCCGCTGCTGTGGCGCCTGGACTTCTACGGCATCGAGCTCAGCAAGAACGCCGCGCCGCTGCTGAAGTACGCGGAGCGCATCTTCTCGCGCCCGGCCTACATCGAGGCGCTGACGCCGTCCGAGAAGGTCATGCGCAAGTAAGGCGCGCCCGTTCCGCCGCAGCGCCATGACCCAGGCAGAGCCACCGGTCCCGTCGACCCGCCCCTACCTCATCCGGGCGCTGTACGAATGGTGCAGCGACAACGGGTACTCGCCTTACATCGCCGTGCACGTGGATGCCTCGGTGCAGGTGCCGATGGAGTTCGTGCGCAACGGCGAGATCGTGCTCAACGTGAGCATGGAGGCCACCAAGGACCTGCGCCTGGACAACGAGTACATCACCTTCAAGGCGCGTTTCGGCGGCGTGTCGCGGGAGATCGTGGTGCCGATCACCCACGTCATCGCGATCTACGCGCGCGAGAACGGGCAGGGCATGGCCTTTCCCGCGCCGGCGCCCTCGCAGCCGCCGGCGGCTGCGGAACCTGCCCCGCCGTCCTCGCTGCGGGCTGTCACGCCCGACGACCCGACCCCGCCCGAGCCGGGCGG
The DNA here is from genome assembly GCF_016903055.1 of Hydrogenophaga sp. YM1. Lineage (NCBI taxonomy): Bacteria > Pseudomonadati > Pseudomonadota > Betaproteobacteria > Burkholderiales > Comamonadaceae > Hydrogenophaga > Hydrogenophaga sp. YM1. The sequence goes on from NZ_CP070223.1 coordinate 1,017,084, forward strand.
TGATGGCCCTGGCCGTCCGGGTGGCCGGCCGCAGCTCAAGCGAGTGAAGTGAACCTAGAATCGCTGCCCCGGCCGCTTTAGCTCAGTTGGTAGAGCAATCGCCTTGTAAGCGATAGGTCGTCCGTTCGAGTCGGACAAGCGGCACCACCCGGTCTCCCGGCGGGCGCGCTCATCGGCCTGGCGTTTGGACTTTGATGCGGATTGCGCTAACCTGCGCCCCGCTTTCGTGCAATGCGTCACGCAGCGCGGGCAGCAGCTGCCGCAATTTGGCCGCCGCCGCGCTGCTGCGAACCAGCAGGCACCACTCGGCGTCCTGCAGGGGCCCGGCGGTGACCTGGGTGCGCAGGGCATGGGGAATGCGCTCCCGAACAAGATCGAGACAGCGCTGCGACTGGCGGATCCTGGCCTGCAGTTCGGCCAGGCCAGGCGCGGCGCCAACGGCCTCCTGCAGGCTGAAGACGGAGGGGGATTGTCGGGTCGGCATGCGGTCATTCTGACCGAGTCGGTCGTGCCGCGTCGAGCGGGTCGCTCAGCAAAGGAACAGAGCCGTGCACATCATCATCACCGACGCTTGGCTCGCCCGCCGCCAGGCCCTGCACCTGAACGGCTGGAAGCTGATCGCCGTGGCCGTGCTGGCCGTGCTGGGCCTCATGTTCGGCGCGGTGGCCACCTACCACTGGGTGTTCCTGGAGGGCATTCGCCAGGGCTGGCCCGGCTTCGCTTCCGTGGCGCGCCTGGTGCACCGCGATGACCCCGGCCAACGCGACGCCTACCTGCGCGCCAACCTCGACGCGATGGCGCGCAAGCTCGGCGAGATGCAAGCGCGCATGATGCAGATCGACTCGCTCGGTGAGCGCGTCGCCGGCCTGGCCGGCCTGGAGCCCGCGCAGGCGCGGCCGCCCCTGCCCGGTTCGGGCGGTGTGCTGGTCTCCAACCGCTCGCTCACGCTGGAGGAGCTCGCGCGCGAGATGGAGGCGGCGGACGCCGGCAGCGGCGCCCGCGTGGACTGGCTCACCGCGATCGAGTCGCGCCTCTTCGACCAGAAGATCCAGAGCACCCTGATACCGACGGAAAAGCCTGTGGTGGACGGGCGGGTGGGCTCGGGCTTCGGCTTCCGCATCGACCCGATCAACGGCCAGTCGGCCCTGCACACGGGCCTGGACTTTCCCGCGGAGACGGGCACGCCCATCGTGGCCGCCGCCGGTGGCGTGGTCATCGCGCAGGAGTACCACGCCGCCTATGGCAACCTGGTGGAGATCGACCACGGCAACGACCTGGTGACGCGCTACGCCCACACCTCCAAGGTCTTCGTGAAGAAGGGCGACATCGTCAAACGCGGCCAGAAGATCGCCGAGGTCGGCTCGACCGGGCGCTCCACCGGCCCGCACCTGCACTTCGAGGTGTGGGTGGCGGGCGTGCCGCAGAACCCGCAGAAATTCCTGCAGGCCGGCGAAACCCTGGCCCGCTCGCCGCCCGGGCCGAACGCCCCACGCACGCGCTGAAGCGCACCGGGGCCGGCCGCTAAAATGCCGGTTTCGCGCTTGAAAGCCGCGTGTTCGCCGGCATGTAGAGGCCTTGTGCCCCGTTGTCGCAGGCCGTGGGCGCGCAAGCGTCCTTCCGATCGATCCTTGCTGTCCACGCCAGGGCCTCGCGGCCTGGCCTCCCGGACGCCCTCATATGGCCACCAATTTCCTCACCAAGCTCTTCGGAAGCCGTAACGACCGCCTGCTCAAGCAGTTCCGCAAAACGGTCGAGCGCATCAATGCCCTGGAGCCGCAGTTCGAGAAGCTCGGCGACGACGAACTCAAGGCCAAGACCGAGGTCTTCCGCCAGCGCCTGGCGCAGGGCGAGACGCTGGATGCCCTCCTGCCCGAGGCCTTCGCGGTCGTGCGCGAGGCCAGCAAGCGCGTCATGAAGATGCGCCACTTCGACGTGCAGCTCATGGGCGGCATCGCCCTGCACAGCGGCAAGATCGCCGAGATGCGCACCGGCGAGGGCAAGACGCTCACGGCCACGCTGCCGGTCTACCTGAACGCGCTGGCCGGCCAGGGCGTGCACGTGGTGACGGTCAACGACTACCTGGCCAACCGCGACGCCCAGTGGATGGGCAAGCTCTACAACTTCCTCGGCCTGACGGTGGGCGTGAACCTGCCGCAGATGCAGCGCGAGGAGAAGCAGGCCGCCTACCGCGCCGACATCACCTACGGCACCAACAACGAGTACGGCTTCGACTACCTGCGCGACAACATGGTCTATGAGGCCGCGGACCGCGTGCAGCGCCCCTTGCACTACGCGATCGTCGACGAGGTGGACTCCATCCTGATCGACGAGGCCCGCACGCCGCTGATCATCAGCGGCCAGGCCGAGGACCAGACGGCCGTCTATGTGGCCATCAACCGCCTGGTGCCGCACCTCAGCCGCCAGGAAGGCGAGGCCGATCCGCGCACCGGCGAGGGCGTGATCAAACCGGGCGACTTCACGCTCGACGAGAAGGCGCGCTCGGTGCACCTCACCGAACAGGGTCACGAGAACGCCGAGGCCCTGCTGTCCAAGGCCGGCCTGTTGCCCGAAGGCGCCTCGCTGTACGACCCCTCGAACATCGCGCTGCTGCACCACCTGGTGACCTCGCTCAAGGCGCACCACCTGTTCCACCGCGACCAGCACTACGTGAACCAGAACGGCGAGATCGTCATCGTCGACGAGTTCACCGGCCGCCTGATGGCCGGCCGCCGCTGGAGCGACGGCCTGCACCAGGCGGTGGAGGCGAAGGAGGGCGTGGGCATCCAGCCCGAGAACCAGACCCTGGCCTCCATCACGTTCCAGAACTACTTCCGCCTGTACGGCAAGCTCTCGGGCATGACCGGCACGGCCGACACCGAGGCCTACGAATTCCAGGAGATCTACGGCCTGGAGACGGTGGTGATTCCGCCCAACCGCGTCAGCAAGCGCCAGGACCAGCTCGACCGCGTCTACAAGACCACCAAGGAAAAGTACGACGCTGCGATCGCCGACATCCGCGAGTGCCACGAGCGCGGCCAGCCGGTGTTGGTGGGCACCTCGTCGATCGAAAACTCCGAGATCATTGCCCAGTTGCTCGAAGCGGCGAAGCTGCCGCACCAGGTGCTCAACGCCAAGCAGCACGCGCGCGAGGCGGACATCATCGCGCAGGCCGGCCGGCCGGGCGCCATCACCATCGCCACCAACATGGCGGGCCGCGGCACCGACATCGTGCTCGGCGGCAACCTCGAGAAGATGGTCGAGGCCGTGATGGCCGATCCCTCGCTGGATGAGGCCACCCGCGCCGCGCGCGCCGAGGCGCTGCGCGCGCAGTGGCAGGCCGACCACGAAAAGGTGGTGGCACTGGGTGGCCTGCGCATCATCGCCACCGAACGCCACGAGTCGCGCCGCATCGACAACCAGCTGCGCGGCCGCTCGGGCCGCCAGGGCGACCCGGGGTCCAGCCGCTTCTACCTGAGCCTGGACGATCCGCTGATGCGCATCTTCGCGGGCGACCGCGTGCGCGCCATCATGGACCGCCTGAAGATGCCCGAGGGCGAGGCCATCGAGGCCGGCATCGTCACGCGCAGCATCGAAAGCGCGCAGCGCAAGGTGGAAGCGCGCAACTTCGACATCCGCAAGCAACTGCTGGAGTACGACGACGTCGCCAACGACCAGCGCAAGGTCATCTACCAGCAGCGCAACGACATCCTCGACGCGCAGGACCTGCGCGCGCAGATCGACGCGCTGCGCAACGGCGCCATGACCGACCTGGTGCAACAGTACGTGCCCGAGGAAAGCGTGGAAGAGCAGTGGGACCTGCCCGGCCTGGAGAAGGCGCTGCGCGAGGAGTGGGCGGTGGACGTGCCGCTCGCGAGTTGGGTGGCCGGGGCGGAGGCGGTCGAGGCCGAGAACATCGCCGAGCGCGTGCGCGAGGCCGCGAAGGCGGTGTTCGAGTCCAAGGTCGACCAGGTCGGTGAGCAGAACTTCACCTCGTTCGAGCGCGTGGTGCTGCTGCAGACCATCGATTCGCAGTGGCGCGAGCACATCGCCGCGCTGGACTACCTGCGCCAGGGCATCCACCTGCGCGGCTACGCGCAGAAGCAGCCCAAGCAGGAATACAAGCGCGAGGCCTTCCTGTTGTTCGGCCAGCTGCTCGACTCGGTGAAGAACGACGTCACCCGCATCCTCATGAACGTGCGCGTTCAATCGGCCGAGCAGATCTCGCAGGCGGCCGAGCAGATGGAAGAGCGCGCCGAGGCCATCAGCAACGTCACCTACACGGCGCCCACCGAGACCGGTGAGGCCGAGACCCGCCCCGAGGCCGCCGTCGCCCAGGCGATGGCGGGCGAGGTGCCGCGCGTGGGGCGCAACGATCCTTGCCCCTGCGGCAGCGGCAAGAAGTACAAGCACTGCCACGGCCGACTCGACTGAGCGGCTGGCGCCCTGGCCAGCCGTCCCCTTCCCGATCCGAGAACCCCTCCATGCCTGTCCAGCTCTCCAGTCCCGACGTGGCCGATCTGCTGCCCATCGCGGGCGTGCGCATCGGTGTCGCCGAAGCCGGCATCCGCAAAGCCAACCGCAAGGACCTCACCGTGTTCCTGCTCGATGAGGGCAGCGCGGTGGGCGCGGTGTTCACGCGCAACCGCTACGCGGCGGCACCGGTGCAGGTGTGCCGCGAGCACCTGGCCAGTGGCCAGGGCGTGCGCGCGCTGGTGATCAATACGGGCAATGCGAACGCGGGCACGGGCGAGAGCGGCCTGGCCGACGCGCGCCAGACCTGCACCGCGCTGGCGCGCTCGCTGGGCCTGCACCACGAGCAGGTGCTGCCGTTCTCCACCGGCGTGATCATGGAGCCCCTGCCCATGGACCGCCTGCTCGGTGGCCTGCCGGCGGCGCTGACCAGCGCCTGCTTGGCGCAGCACGACTCCGGCGCCCAGTGGCTGGCCGCGGCCCAGGGCATCATGACCACGGACACCCTGCCCAAGGCCGCCAGCGTGTCCTTCGAGCTGGAGGGCCGCGCGCTGCGCGCCACCGGCATCGCCAAGGGCGCCGGCATGATCCGGCCCAACATGGCCACCATGCTGGGCTTCCTGGCCACCGACGCGGCGGTGGCGCCCGAACTCATGAACGAACTGGCCCGGCGCCTGGCCGACGCCTCGTTCAACCGGGTCACGGTCGACGGCGACACCAGCACCAACGATTCCTTCGTGGTCATCGCCACCGGCCAGGCAGGCCATCCGCCGGTGACCGACCTGTCCAGCCCGTCGGGCCGCGCCCTGCTGGACGCGCTCACGCCCCTGGCCCAGCGCCTGGCGCACGCCATCGTGCGCGATGGCGAGGGCGCCACCAAGTTCATCACCATCCGCGTGGAGGGCGGCCGCGACACGGCGGAGTGCCTGCGCGCGGCCTATTCGGTGGCGCATTCGCCGCTGGTCAAGACGGCCTTTTTCGCCAGCGACCCCAACCTGGGCCGCATCCTGGCGGCGGTGGGCTATGCGGGCATCGACGACCTGGACGTGGGCGGCATCGACCTGTGGCTGGGCGATGTCCATGTGGTGACGCGCGGCGGCCGCCACCCCCAATACCGTGAAGAAGACGGCCAGCGCGTGATGAAGCCGGCGGAGATCGAGGTGCGCATCGGCCTGGGCCGCGGCACGGCCAGCGACACCGTCTGGACCTGCGACTTCAGCCACGAGTACGTCACCATCAACGCCGACTACCGCTCATGAACCCCTCGTTCGAGCGCCTGATGCAGCGCGCCGAAGCCCTGATCGACCGCATCGAATCCGTGCTGCCGCGGCCCCTGTCGGCGCCGGACTGGTCGGCGTCCCATGCCTTTCGTTACCGCAAGCGCAGCAGCGGCCATGGCCTGCTGGAGCCCGTGCGCCACGTCGCCAGCATCGCGCTGGACGACCTGAAGGAAGTGGAGCCGCAGAAGGAGCGCATCCAGCGCAACACCGAGCACTTCGTGAAAGGCCTGCCGGCCAACAACGTGCTGCTGACGGGCGCGCGCGGCACGGGCAAATCCTCGCTGGTCAAGGCCTGCCTCAACGCGTACGCGGCGCAAGGCCTGCGGCTGATCGAGGTCGACAAGAGCGACCTGGTCGACCTGCCCGACATCGTCGAGGTGGTGGCCGGCCGGCCCGAGAAATTCATCGTCTATTGCGACGACCTCAGCTTCGAAGACGGCGAGCCCGGCTACAAGGCGCTCAAGTCCATCCTCGACGGCTCGGTCTCGGCGTCCAGCGCCAACGTGCTGATTTACGCCACCAGCAACCGCCGCCACCTGCTGCCCGAGTACATGAAGGAGAACCTCACGTACACGCACACGGCGGACGGCGAGGTGCACCCCGGTGAGGTGGTGGAAGAGAAGATCTCGCTGTCCGAGCGCTTCGGCCTGTGGATCAGCTTCTACCCCTTCAGCCAGGACGAGTACCTGGCCATCGTCGCGCAGTGGCTGTCGTCCTTCGGCGTGGCGGCCGGGGCGATCGAGGCGGCGCGGCCGCAGGCCCTGGTGTGGGCGCTGGAGCGGGGCTCGCGCAGCGGCCGCGTGGCCTACCAGTTCGCGCGCGACTACGCCGGCTCGCACGGCGCCGAGGCCGGGGCATGAGCGCCGAGGTGCTGGTCGTCGACGGGGGGCGCGAGGCCGTCGCCGCCCAGGGCGCGACGGACGTGGCCGTCGGCGTTCTCATCGACGATCAGGGGCGCTTCCTGCTCACCTCGCGCCCCGCGGGCAAGGTCTACGCGGGCTACTGGGAATTCCCGGGTGGCAAGCTCGAGGCCGGCGAGACCGTGGAACAGGCGCTGCGGCGCGAGCTGCAGGAAGAGATCGGCCTGACCATCGGGCCGGCGAACGTCTGGCGCGTCCAGCTGGTGGACTACCCCCACGGGCTTGTGCGCCTGCACTTCTGCAAGGTGTTCCAGTGGTCCGGCGAGCTGCAGATGCACGAGGGCCAGGACAGCCGCTGGGAGCGCCTGCCGGTGGGCTGCGAACCCGTGTTGCCCGGCACGGTGCCGGTGCTGCGCTGGCTGCAGGAAGAGGCCGACGCCGCCTGAGGCGCGGCGCGGTTCAGCGCGGCGACTCGGCGTCCCAGTCGTTCACCGGCGTGCCCTTGTCGGGCAGGGCGTACTGCTCGCTGGCCCAGGCGCCCAGGTCGCCTTGCTTGCAGCGTTCGCTGCAGAACGGGCGCCAGCGGTTGCAGGGGGCGTAGACGCTGTCGCCGCCGCAGGCCGGGCAGCGCACGATGCGGGGCTCGACCGGCTCGGCCATGGCCTCAGGCGCACAAGGCGAGTTCGAAGCTCGCGTCCTCGCCCGCGGGGTGCAGGCGGTGGTCCTCGCCCAGGCGCATGAGGCGCACCGAGAACATCAGCCGGTTGCCGCTGATTTCGGGGACCAGGCCGGACGAGGGGTCGATGCGCAAGCGCAGCAACTGGAAGGTGCGCCCCTGGGGCAGGTTTTGCTGAAACTGCCCGCCGCTGGACACCACCTTCTGCGGCGCGCCGGTCTCGCGCATCATCTTCAGCAACAGCACCACGGCCTCGGCCAGCGGCGCCAGCGTGCGCGACCAGGCGCTCAGGTCGGCCTGGCGCTGGTCGGTGGCCAGGTGCTGCCAGTGGTAGTAGGCCGGCAGGTCGAATTCGCAGGTGCCGCCGGGGATGCCGATGCGGCTGCGAATGGCCATCAGCCAATCGTTCTCGGTGAGCGCCTGGCCCGGTTTGCCGGGCACGTCGGCGATCTGCGAAAAGCAGGTGTCGAGCTGGGCAATGGCGGTTTCCAGCGCCGACTCGGAAATGGCGGGATTGCCTCGAAAGCCCGCCAGCGCCTGTTTCTGCCGGTCGAGGTCTTTGAGCACGTCCGATTTCATGTCGGCGCGCGAGGCCACGTCCATGATCTCGAACAGCGTCTGGATCGCGTAGTGGTGATCCAGCGGGTGGTCGCGTGGCACGAGCGCGGCGAGGCGCTTGAACAGCTGCTCGAGCCGCAGGTAGGTGCGGATGCGTTCGTTGAAAGGGTATTCGTAGAGGATCACGGGCTCGCGGCGCGTGGGGCCGTGTTGGCCGCGCATGGGCGGATCATAGCCCGAAGCTTACCGATAGCCGGTCCACCAACCCATGCAAACGGTCGAGATCGTCCTCGTCGTTGAAGATCACCGCGTCGGCCACCGCCAGGCGCAGGGCCCGGGGGCTCTGGCTGCGCAGCACGCCATCGATCACCGCGTCGTCCCAGCCGCTGCGGGCGCGCACGCGGCGGCGCTGCGTGGCCTCGCTGCAGTCGATCACGAGCACTCGGTCGAGTTGGGGCCGCCAGCGCGGCGACTCGGCGAGCAAGGGCACGTCGAACACGACGCAAGCTTTGTTGCTTTGGGTCACGCGGATGGCGATCTCGCGCGCGACGATGGGATGAACGATGGCCTCGAGCCGTTGGCGGGCGCCGGGGTCGGCGAACACCAGCTCGCGCATGCGGGCGCGGTGCAGCGCGCCGTCGCTGTCGATGAAATCCGGGCCGAAGCCGTCGCGCACCGCGGGAATGGCCGCGCCCCCGGCCGCCGTGCTGGCGCGGGAGATGGCGTCCGCGTCGATGAGCTCCGCACCGAGCGATTGCAGCCGGGCGCCGACCGTGCTTTTGCCGCTGCCAATGCCGCCCGTGAGGCCGATCCGCCAGGCCGGTCGCGCGGCGCTCACAGGCCGACGGCGGCCAGGATGGCCGAGGGACCGAACACCATGGCGGTGAGCCCCCCCAGCGCGAGGAAGGGGCCGAAGGGCACATACCCACCTTCGCGCAGGCGACCCACCAGCTTGATGCCAATGCCGACGACCGCACCGATCACCGAGGCCATGAGGATGATGGGCACCAGCGCTTGCCAGCCGAACCAGGCGCCGAAGGCCGCGAACAGCTTGAAGTCGCCGTAGCCCATGCCTTCCTTGCCGGTGAGCAGCTTGAAGGCCCAGTAGACGAGCCACAAGGACAGGTAGCCGCCGACCGCCCCCCAGACGGCATCGGCCAGGTGGGTGGGCGTAACGCCGAGTGCCGCGGCGACCAGGCCCGCCCACAGCAGGGGCAGCGTGATGTCGTCGGGCAGCAGGGTGGTGTCCCAGTCGATGCAGGCCAGCGCGACCACGGCCGCGGCGAACCCGCACCAGGCCAGGCCGGCGGTGTTGAGGCCCCAGTGCCAGCCTGCCCAGGCAAACAGCGCACCGGTGGCCGCTTCCACCAGGGGATAGCGTGGCCCGATGCCCGCGCCGCACTGGCTGCACCGGCCCCGCAGCGCGAGGTAGCTCAGCACGGGGATGTTCTCGTACCAGCGGATGGGGTGGCCGCAATGCGGGCAGGCCGAGCGCGGCACCAGGAGGTTGTAGCGGTCTGCCGGTGCCTGGGCCTCTTGCGCCGTGCCTTGCAACTCCGCGCATTCGGCGGCCCATTGCCGCTCCATCATCTTGGGCAGGCGGTGGATAACCACGTTCAGAAAGCTGCCCACGAGCAGGCCGAGCAAGCCCAACAGCGCCGCGGCGGGCGCACCGGTGGCCAACTCCGCCATCAGACCACCTGGCCGAGCTTGAAGATGGGCAGGTACATCGAGACGACGATGCCGCCGATCACCGTGCCGAGCACCACGATGATGATCGGCTCCATCAGGCTGGAGATGCCGGCCACCATGTCATCGACCTCGGCCTCGTAGAAGTCGGCGGCCTTGCCCAGCATGTGGTCGATGGAGCCCGATTCCTCGCCGATCGCGCACATCTGCAGCACCATCGAGGGAAAAATGTTCGCGTTGGTCATCGCGGCCGTGAGGCTGGTGCCGGTCGACACCTCCTGCTGGATCTTTTCGGTGGCGATGGCATAGACCGAGTTGCCCGACGCACCGCCCACGGAGTCGAGCGCTTCGACCAGCGGCACGCCCGCGCCGAACATAGTGGCCAGCGTGCGCGTCCAGCGCGCCACCACCGATTTCTCAATCATGTCGCCGAAGATGGGCAGCTTGAGCAGCAGGCGGTCCATGAAGCGCTGGACCTTTTCGTTGCGCTTCCAGGCTTGCAGGAAGAAGTAGATGCCGCCGCCGAGACCGCCGAAGATCAGCCACCAGTACTGGACGAAGAACTCGCTCATGGCGATGACGAACAGCGTGGGCGCGGGCAGGTCGGCGCCGAACGAGGTGAACACCTCCTTGAAGGAGGGGATCACGAAAATCATGATGACGGCCACCACCACGAAGGCCACGATGATCACGGCCGTGGGGTACATCAGGGCCGACTTGATCTTCGACTTCAGCGCCTCGGTTTTCTCCATGTACGTGGCGAGGCGGTCGAGCAGGTCTTCCAGGATACCGGCCGCTTCGCCCGCCTCGATCAGGTTGCAGTAGAGGCTGTCGAAGTACATCGGGTGCTTGCGGAAGGCCGCGCTCAGCGAGGTACCGGTTTCCACGTCGGCGCGGATGTCGTTGAGCAGCCGCGTGACGTTCGGGTTGGGGTTGCCGCGGCCCACGATGTCGAAGGACTGCAGCAGCGGCACACCGGCCTTCATCATGGTGGCCAACTGGCGCGTGAAGATCGCGATGTCCTTCGGCTTGATGCGCTTGCCCGAAGACGTGCGGCGCTTCTTGATCTTGACCGGGATGATGCCTTGCCGGCGCAGCGTGGCCGTCACCTGGTTCTCACCCTGGGCGCGCGTTTCTCCGCGCACCGCCTTGCCGTTGCGGTCCTTGCCCTCCCATTCGAACACGAAGTCCTTGACGCTCTTGCTTGCGACGGTGGCCATGGAATTCCTCAGGGGGCTGTGGGTGAGCGGTGGGTCATTCGTTCGTCACGCTGAGGACTTCCTCAAGCGAGGTCTGTCCCAGCTTGACCTTGAGCAAGCCGGACTCCCGCAGCGAGCGAACGCCTTCCTTGCTGGCCTGCTGCGCGATGTCCAGTGAGGTGCCGCCGCGCAGGATGATGCGCTGGATCTCTTCGGAGATCGGCATCACCTGGTAGATGCCGACGCGCCCCTTGTAGCCGTTGTTGCAGGCCGAGCAGCCCACCGGCTTGTAGGGCGTCCAGGTGCCGTCAAGCTCCTCGGGCTTGTAGCCGGCCTCGAGCAAGGCCTTGCGGGGAACGTCCAGCGGCGCCTTGCAGTTGGGGCACAGGCGGCGCGCCAGGCGCTGGGCGGTGATGAGGATCACGCTGGAGGCGATGTTGAACGTGGGAATGCCCATGTTCATCATCCGCGTGAGTGTCGTCGGCGCGTCGTTGGTGTGCAGCGTCGACATGACCATGTGACCGGTCTGCGCGGCCTTGATCGCGATGTCGGCGGTTTCCAGGTCGCGGATCTCGCCGACCATGATCACGTCCGGGTCCTGGCGCAGGAAGGCCTTGAGCGCGACGGCAAAGGTCAGGCCCGCCTTCTCGTTCATGTTCACCTGGTTCACGCCGGGCAGGTTGATTTCGGACGGGTCTTCGGCCGTCGAAATGTTTACGCCGGGCTTGTTCAGGATGTTCAGACAGGTGTAGAGCGAGACCGTCTTGCCGGAGCCCGTGGGACCGGTGACCAGCACCATGCCGTAGGGGCGCTGGATGGCCTCCAGCAGACGCTCTTTCTCTTCCGGCTCATAGCCCAGGGCGTCGATACCCATCTTGGCCTGGCTTGGGTCGAGGATGCGGATCACGATCTTCTCGCCAAACAGCGTGGGCAGTGTGCTGACACGGAAGTCGATGACGCGATCGGGCCCGACCTTGAGCTTCATCCGGCCGTCTTGCGGGACGCGCTTCTCGGAAATATCCATCCGCGAGATGACCTTGATGCGCGAGGCCAGCTTTTCCTTGATGGCGACCGGGGGTGAGGCAATCTCGCGCAGTTCACCGTCGATGCGGAAGCGCACGCGGTACTGGTGTTCGTAGGGCTCGAAGTGCAGGTCGGAAGCGCGCATGTTGAACGCGTCGATCAGCATCTTGTGCAGGAACTTGACGACCGGGGCATCGTCGACTTCGCTGGCCTTTTCGGCGGCATCGGCGGTGGTGGTTTCGGCAGCCAGCTCATCGAACTCGACGTCGCCGACGATGTTCTCCATCGCCTCGGTGACCGATTTGGTCTGCGCTTCGACCAGGCGGCTGAGTTTGTCGAACTCCGCGATGACCCAGTCCACGCCCATCTGCGTGGCGAACTTGATCTTTTCGGCCGCCTGCTGGTCGGACGGATCCGCCGTCGCGACGATCAGGCGGTTGTTGCGTTTGCTAAGGACGACGATGCGGAAGTCGGCGCAGATCTTGGCGTCCAGCAAGCCGGCAGGCAGCCGCTGCACATCGATGGCATCGAGGTCGAGCAGGGGGGCCGCGAAAGCCACCGACATGGTGTGCGCCAGGTCCGTGGGCGACACCGCGCCGGAGCCGGTCAACTCGGCAATAAAGCTGGTTCGGCTGCTTTGGGCCTTGCGGTAAAGGTCCTCGGCCGCGCGCTGGTTGAGCTTGCCCGCGGACACGAGCGCGCGCCCAAGCCCCGGAAGGGCCATGGACGGACTGTCCTGGTTCACCGAATCAACTGACGCCATATGCCCGTAATCTAACGGAAATCAACAACTTGGACGTCACAATTGACGCCAGTTATCCGGAAAACAGGGACTCACGTCGATTGACGTTGTATCTGCGTTGCGTCGGGCGAGCCGCCAGCTGGGGGCCTTGGAGCGCTACTGGGCCGCGCAGCGGTCGTTGATGTGACCAGATGATGGTCGGGGTGAGAGGATTCGAACCTCCGGCCTCTACGTCCCGAACGTAGCGCTCTACCAGGCTAAGCTACACCCCGTGTGGATCAGCGGATCCTTTGGCTGATGACGGTGCCAGAACCGTGAACTTCAGGAGCGACGCTCCAGCAGTGCAGCCGCCAATTGTAGCAAAGCCTCTTGGTGCGGATTCGACGGCAGCGTGGCCGCGGCGTCGAGCGCGCGCTGCGCCTCGGCGTGCGCCGCCGCCCGTGCGGTGTCCAGGGCGCCGGTGCCCAGGATGATGCGCTGGATGTCCGGCAGGTTCTCGATGCGGCCGTGTTCGATCGCGTCGCGGATCAGCGCCCGCTGGGCGTCATTCCCCGCTCGCAAGGCGCAGATGATGGGCAGCGTGACCTTGCCCTCGCGCAGGTCGTCGCCCAGGTTCTTGCCGAGTTCGTCGGCGCTGCCCTCGTAGTCGAGCACGTCGTCGATGACCTGGAAGGCCGTGCCCAGGGCCTGGCCATAGGTGGCGCAGGCGTGTTCGACGGCCGGGTCCGCCTGCGCCAGGATGGGGGCGAGCCGCGCGCTGGCCTCGAACAGCTTGGCCGTCTTGGAGCGGATCACGCGCAGGTAGGACGCCTCGTCGATCGAGGCGTCGCGCATGTTCATGAGCTGCAGCACCTCACCCTCGGCGATCACGTTGGTGGCGTCCGACAGGACCTCCATCACGCGCATCTGATTCACGTCGACCATCATCTGGAAGGCGCGCGAGTAGAGGAAATCGCCTACCAGCACGCTGGCGGCGTTGCCGAAGGTCTGGTTGGCCGTGGCACGGCCCCGGCGCAGCGTTGATTCGTCGACCACGTCGTCGTGCAGCAGGGTGGCGGTGTGGATGAACTCCACCACGGCCGCCAGCGTGTGCCGGTGCGGGTGCTCGCAGGCCAGGGCGCCGCTGACCAGCAGCAGCAGGGCCGGGCGCAGACGCTTGCCGCCGGCCGAGATGATGTACTGGGCCACCTCCCGCACAAGGGGTACGTCGGTGGTCAGGCGTTCGTGGATCACCCGGTCAACCGCGGCCATGTCGGCGCGGATCAGTTCGAGCGGGTTGTTCGTCGACAAGGCAAGGGACAAGTGAGGGGCCCGTGGTTGGGTGGCGTTGGGCGGCGCTGGATTATAGGAAGCCCGTCCGACGGCCCTCGGGCCCTGGGCCTGCCCTGGCGGTACGGACCGGCCGGTTTGCCTGGTGGTTCGCCGAAGGCTATAATTCGCAGTTCGGCGGAAATCCGTCTGCCGATGCCTTCGTGGTCAGCCGGCTGTCTTGGCCGGGCTCTGCGGGAAGGCCAACTTCAAGAGGTTCCTATGTACGCGGTCATAAAAACCGGTGGCAAGCAGTATCGCGTGGCTGCCGGCGAAAAAATTAAAGTAGAACAGATTGCTGCGGACGTGGGCCAAGAGATTGTGTTCGATGAGGTTCTGGCGGTCGGCAACGGCACCGAGCTGAAAGTGGGCACTCCCTTGGTCTCCGGCGCATCGGTCACGGTCAAGGTGGTGGCGCACGGTCGTCACGACAAAGTGCGCATCTTCAAGCTGCGCCGTCGCAAGCACTACCAGAAGCGCCAGGGTCACCGGCAGAATTTCACCGAGATCGAAATCGCTTCGATTTCGGCCTAAGGAGCAGGCAAGATGGCACAGAAAAAAGGCGGCGGCTCTACACGCAACGGGCGCGATTCCAAGCCCAAGATGCTGGGCGTCAAGGCGTTCGGCGGCGAGCTGATCACGGCTGGCTCGATCATCGTGCGCCAGCGCGGCACCAAGTTCCACCCCGGCACCAATGTCGGCGTCGGCAAGGACCACACCCTGTTCGCCACCGTGGACGGCCATGTGCAGTTTGCGGTCAAGGGTGCTCTGGGTCGTCACGTGGTCAGCGTCACCCCGGCCTGATCCTGCACGATCCTCGCGCAAGGGGCCCGCGCTTGCGGGCCTTTTTGTTGTCTTCGAGCTAGCATTCGCATCCAACTCCCATGAAGTTCGTTGATGAAGCCACCATCGACGTCGCCGCTGGCGATGGGGGGAATGGGTGCGCGTCGTTCCGGCACGAGAAGTACAAGGAGTTCGGCGGCCCCGATGGCGGGGACGGCGGGCGAGGTGGCCACGTATTCATGCTGGCTGATCCGAGCCTGAATACCCTGGTCGATTTCCGCTACACCCGCCGCTTCGAGGCACAGCGTGGTGAACACGGTAAGGGCTCCGACATGTTCGGTGTCAAGGGCGACGACGTGGTGCTCAAGGTGCCGGTCGGCACCATCGTGTCCGACGCCGAGTCGGGCCAGGTGCTATGCGAACTGCTGCAAGCCGGTGAGCAGGTGATGATTGCCAAGGGCGGCGATGGCGGCTTTGGCAACATGCACTACAAGAGTTCCACCAACCGCGCGCCGCGTCAGAAGACGCCCGGCTGGCCGGGCGAACGCAAGGCGCTCAAGCTGGAGCTCAAAGTATTGGCCGACGTGGGCCTGCTGGGCATGCCCAACGCGGGCAAATCCACCCTGATCGCGGCCATCTCCAACGCCCGACCCAAGATCGCCGACTACCCCTTCACCACCCTGCACCCCAACCTGGGCGTGGTGCGGGTGGGGCCCGAAAAGAGCTTCGTGGTGGCCGACGTGCCCGGCCTGATCGAGGGCGCGTCCGAGGGCGCGGGGCTGGGCCACCAGTTCCTGCGCCACCTGCAGCGCACGCGGCTGCTGCTGCACCTGGTGGACGCGGCGCCGTTCGACGAGGCCGTCGACCCGGTGGCGCAGGCCAAGGCGATCGTGGCCGAACTCAAGAAATTCGACCCCGAGCTGCACGCCAAGCCCCGCTGGCTGGTGCTCAACAAGGTGGACATGCTGCCGCCCGAAGAGCGCGGGGCCCGCGTCAAGGACATCGTCAAACGCCTGCGCTACAAGGGCCCGGTGTTCGAGATCTCGGCGCTGACGCGCGAGGGCTGCGAGCGGCTGGTGCAGAAGGCCTACGAACACATCGAGGCGCAGCGGCAACAGGCCATCGGGCCCGTCGAGATCGACCCCCGTTTCGCGCCGGGCGGCGGCGACGACGGATCCGGATCCATCACACCATGAGCCAGGTCATCGACAGCACGGCCAGCGAAGCGGCCGACCTCGTGCGCCACGCGCGGCGCATCGTCGTCAAGGTGGGCTCCAGCCTGGTCACCAACGAAGGCCGAGGCCTGGACGAAGGGGCCATCGGCCACTGGAGCCAGCAGCTCGCGGCCCTGGTCCAGCAGGGGCGCGAGCTCATCATGGTGAGCAGCGGTGCCATCGCCGAGGGCATGAAGCGCCTGGGCTGGAGCAAACGGCCGCACGAGATCAACGAGCTGCAGGCCGCCGCCGCCGTGGGCCAGATGGGCCTGGTGCAGATGTATGAGACGCAGTTGCGCGCCTGCGGCGTCGGCAGTGCGCAGGTGCTGCTGACCCACGCCGACCTGGCCGACCGCGAACGCTACCTCAACGCCCGCTCGACCCTGCTGACGCTGCTGCAGCTCGGCGTCGTGCCCGTGATCAACGAGAACGACACGGTGGTCAACGACGAGATCAAGTTCGGCGACAACGACACGCTGGGCGCGCTCGTGGCCAATCTGGTCGAGGCCGACGTGCTGGTCATCCTCACCGACCAGAAGGGCCTCTACACCGCCGACCCGCGGCGCGACCCCGGGGCGCGCTTCGTGCACGTGGCGCGCGCGGGCGATCCGGCGCTGGAGGCCATGGCCGGTGGCGCGGGCAGCGGCATCGGCAAGGGCGGCATGATCACCAAGATCCTGGCCGCCAAGCGCGCGGCGGCGTCGGGCGCTTCCACGGTCATCGCCTGGGGGCGTGAGCCCGACGTGCTGCTGCGCCTGTGCGCCGGCGAGGCCATCGGCACGGCCCTGGTCGCGCAGACGGCCAAGCACCAGGCGCGCAAGCGCTGGATCTCGGACCACCTGCAGCTGCGCGGCGCCGTGGTGGTGGACGACGGCGCGGCGGCCAAGATCGCGGGCGAGGGCAAGAGCCTGTTGCCGATCGGCATGACCGCCGTGGAAGGCGACTTCTCGCGCGGCGACGTGATCGCGGTGCGCGACGCTCGCGGCCAGGAAGTGGCGCGCGGGCTGGCGAACTACGCCAGCTCGGAAGCGCGCCTGCTGTGCCGCAAGTCCTCGGCCGATTTCGAGCGCCTGCTGGGCTACGCCGCCGAGCCCGAGATGATCCACCGCGACAACCTGGTGCTCAGCCGCGGCTGAGCCGGCTCAGCGCAAACGGTAGGGGTGCTCGCCCCGCAGCGTCTGGAGGATCTGGCGCGGCGACCCGTTCGGGGCTTTCCCGTCGCACAGGCCGGACTGCGCGAGCTTCAGCGCGCGCCGGGTGCTGCCCCGCGTGTCCATTGGCTGCCAGTCGTCCGAGGCGCTGGTGCGCCAGCTCGCGCTGTCCGGGTCCCAACGGCCGTAGACCTTGACCTCGGCCGCGTTGCACCGCACCCCCTCGTAGAGCGCATTGAGGGCCCCGCTGCGGCTGCGCGCCACGAAGACGTAGCGCACCACGCCATCGGCGCCGACGCTCAGCGTGTCCGGGTCGATGCCGTATTCGAAGGACGAGCGGTCTTCGATCTCGACAGTGACGAGCCGGTCGGTGCTGAAGCGCGCCGGCAGCGCCACCTCGCCTTCCTTCCAGGTCTCGGGTTCGCGGTACGGGTACTGCGCCCAGAGCGGGCCGCCCATGGAGGCCAGCGCGACGGCACAGGCCGCCGCGCGGAAGAACCGGTTGTTCATTTGGAGACGGCGCCCTCGGGGCGAATGCTGGGTTGGGGCCCGGGGTCGAAGCTGGCGCCGGGGGGCAGTTCCAGGCCGGGCGGCGCCTCGGCGGCGGGAAAGCCATCAACCGGGCGATAGCCGCGCCCCGGGTGGTGGCGCGGGTAGCGGCCGCGGCCGCCGTCCTGGCGCGGGACGTAACGCGCCAACTCGGTCAAGGCCATCTCGTAGACGCCGCGCTTGAATTCGACGACCACGTCTAGCGGCACCCAGTAGTCGTTCCAGCGCCAGGCGTCGAACTCCGGGTGGCTGGTGGCGCGCAGGTTCAGGTGCCAGTCCTGCGCGACGAGGCGCAGCAGGTACCAGATCTGCTTCTGCCCCTTGTAGTGGCCGCGGGCATCCCGCCGGATGAAGCGGTCAGGCACTTCGTAGCGCAACCAGTCCTTCGTGCGGGCCACGATGGCCACGTGCTCGGGGCGCAGTCCGACTTCCTCGTGCAGTTCGCGGAACATCGCCTGTTCGGGCGTTTCACCGCGGTCGATGCCCCCTTGCGGGAACTGCCAGGAATGGGAGCGGATGCGCTTGCCCCAGAACACCTGGTTTTTCTGGTTGAGCAGAATGATGCCGACATTGGGCCTGAAGCCCTCTCTGTCAAGCATAATCAACCTCGATTTTTGAACTGCGACCATTATGCATCGCACCCCGCGCCCAGCGAAGTGATCGCACACCGCACGGCCCCGCGTCCCGCCTAGGGATATACCCGCAAGCGGTGCCGGCGCCACCCCTCCTGAACCCCCTTTCGCGCACCTCCCGGTGCAGGCCCCTTCATGAAAGCCAGCCAGTTCCTGATCACGACGCTCAAGGAAGCGCCTGCCGACGCCGAGGTGGTGAGCCACCGCCTCATGACCCGCGCCGGCATGATTCGCAAGTTGGGGGCGGGCATCTACAACTACATGCCCATGGGGCTGCGCGTGATCCGCAAGGTCGAGCGGATCGTGCGCGAGGAGATGAACCGCGCCGGTGCCGTGGAGCTCACCATGCCCGTGGTGCAGCCGGCCGAGTTCTGGCAGGAAAGTGGCCGTTTCGAGAAGATGGGCCCCGAGCTGATGCGCGTGAAGGACCGCCACGACCGCGACTTCGTGGTGCAGCCCACGAGCGAGGAGGTGGTGACCGACATCGCTCGCCAGGAGCTGCGCAGTTACAAGCAGCTGCCCAAGAACCTGTACCAGATCCAGACCAAGTTCCGCGACGAACGCCGGCCGCGCTTCGGACTCATGCGCGGGCGCGAGTTCATCATGAAGGACGCCTACAGCTTCGACCGCGACGAAGCCAGCGCCAAGCGCAGCTACGAGGTGATGGCCCAGGCCTACCGGCGCATCTTCGACCGCTTCGGCCTGAAGTACCGCGCGGTCGCGGCCGACAGCGGCGCCATCGGCGGTGACCTGAGCGAGGAGTTCCAGGTGATCGCCGCCACGGGCGAGGACGCCATCGTCTATTGCCCTGGCAGCGATTACGCCGCCAACTTGGAAAAGGCCGAGGCGCTGGCGCCTCAGGGGCCGCGTCCCGCGCCGGCCAACCCCCTGGCGCGCACGCCCACCCCCGGCAAGAGCACCTGCGCCGACGTGGCGCAGTTCCTGGGCGTTCCGCTGGCCACCACGGTCAAGTCCATCGTGCTGGCCACCGACACGCTCGACGACGCCGGGGCGGTGAAGGCCTCCAAGGTGTGGCTGCTGCTGCTGCGCGGTGACCACGACATGAACGAAGTCAAGGTGGGCAAGGTGCCCGGCCTCGACCAGGGCTGGCGCTTTGCCACCCCGCCCGAGATCGAGTCGCACTTCGGCTGCCGGCCGGGCTACCTGGGCCCCATCGGGCTCAAGCAGCCGGTGGAACTGGTGGTGGACCGGGAGGTCGCCGTCATGGCCGACTGGGTCTGTGGCGGCAATGAGGCCGACGTGCACCTCACCGGCGTGAACTGGGGCCGCGACCTGCCCGAACCCACGCGCGTGGCCGACATCCGCAACATCGTCGAGGGCGACGCCTCGCCCGACGGCAAGGGCGTGCTGGCGATCGAGCGCGGCATCGAGATCGGCCACGTGTTCTACCTGGGCACCAAGTACAGCCGCTCGATGGCCGCCACCTTCCTCGACGAGGACGGCAAGCCCAAGCATTTCGAGATGGGTTGCTACGGCATTGGCATTACGCGCCTGCCGGCGGCGGCGATTGAACAGAACCACGACGAGCGCGGAATCATCTGGCCGGACGCGATCGCGCCGTTCACCGTGGTGGTGTGCCCGATCGGCATGGACCGCAGCCCGGAAGTCAAGGCGGCGGCGGACAATCTCTACTCCCAGTTGCTGGAGCAAGGCGTGGATGTGATCCTGGACGACCGTGGAGAACGACCCGGGGCGATGTTCGCCGACTGGGAGCTCATCGGCGTGCCCCACCGCATCACCCTGGGCGACCGGGGCGTGAAGGCCGGTCAGGCCGAATACCAGCACCGGCGGGACAGTGCGGCCACGGCCGTGCCACTGGCGGAAGTGGCGGCCCACGTAAAGGCCCGCCTCACGGCATGAACGCGGGCGGCTGGACCCGGCGCGACGGGCTGGCCGCCATGGCCGCTCTGGTGGGCGGGGCTTGGCTGCCGCCAGCGGCGCGGGCTGGCCAGCTGGAGGAGCCCCTGGCCGATTCCGTGCGCACGGCGCTGAGCGCGGCCATCGCCAACGACACGCCTCCGGTACCCGAGTTCTTCGACACCGAGCGCCGGCTGGCCTATCTGCGCTGGCTGGGCGCTAACAGCGAGCGCCTGCGCCGGCGCAAGCCCGACTTCCAGACCCGCATCGAGTTCCTGCAGACCGTGTGGTACGAGACCCGCCGCGCGGGGCTGGACACCACCATGGTGCTGGGCCTGATCCAGGTGGAGAGCGGTTTCCGCAAGTTCGCCATCTCCAGCGTGGGCGCGCGCGGCTACATGCAGATCATGCCGTTCTGGGCGCGCCTCATCGGCGACGGCGACGTGGGCGGCCTGTTCCACATGCAGACCAACCTGCGCTTCGGCTGCGTGATCCTGCGGCACTACCTGGACCGCGAGCGCGGCAACGCCTTCATGGCCCTGGGCCGCTACAACGGCAGCCGCGGTCGCAGCGAGTACCCGAACGCCGTGCAGGCGGCGGCGCGCCAGTGGGCGCACCCCGACGCCTGAAACCCCTTACTGAAGGAAGCCGAGGCGGCCCTTGGCCGGCCCGCCGCGTGGCAGGTCCTCGGGTTCGAGGCGGTAGCGCTGGTCCAGGCGTGCGTTGCCGAAGGCGGTGACGAGCGCGCGGCGCATCTCGCGCGGTGGCAGGCCGCCGAGCACGTCCAGCACGTCGGCGGGCACATCGGGGTCGAAACGCTGGCCCCAGTCGTGTTCGCCGCGGATGCCCCGGTACAGGTTGGCCGCGATCTTGCGCGCCGCTTCGGGTGAGGGCGGCTGAATCTCGAACACGTTCATTCGGTTGAGGATGGGCTCGGGAATGGCGCGCTCGTCGTTCGCCGTGGTGACCCAGATCACCTGGCTGGCGTCGATCGCCACCTCGGCGAACTCGTCGACGAAGTGCTGCGCGGTGTCGTGTTCGAGCAGGCTGTAGAGCGCGCCCAGCGGGTCGTACTGGGCGTCGGCGCTGGCCTTGTCGATCTCGTCCACCACGATCACGGGGTTGGCGTACTGGCCGTCCACCAGCGACTCGAACACCTTGCCGGGGCGGGCGCCCTTCCATTGGGACGAGGACCCCGACAGCAGCCAGCCGGCGGTCATGCTGCTCATGGGCACCAGGTTCATGCTGGTGCCCAGCAGGTCGGCGAGCTGGCGCGCGAAGTGCGTCTTGCCCACGCCGGGCGGGCCCAGCAGCAGCATCGGCGTCACCTCCAGGCTGTCGCGGCTGTCCTGGCTCAGGGCCACGTGGCGTTTGACGTCGTCCAGGGCCTCGCCGAAGTTGGGCATGAGTTCATAGAGCGGCGCCATGTCGGGCAGGCCGGAGGGCTTGACGGCGAAGCGCTGCGGGCCGCGCTCGAGCATGCGCTGCCAGGTGTTGCGCAGGCCTTCGTGTTCGCGTTCGTTGCCGCTGGCCTGAAGCTTGGCCAGCTTGCGCTCGACTTCGTCCGTGTTGAACACGCTGCGCATCTGGGCGATGGGCAGGCCCAGGGGGGATGGCGCGACCAGGCTGCGTGAGCTGCTCATGGAACTCTCCTTCGAACGCGGCAGTGAGCATATTCAAGCACGGTGCGTGCCATTCCGGCTCCCTGATAAGGACCGGAAAAGGCCCGCTGGCGTTCACTTTCGTGCAGAGCGTGCCAAAAGCACGAAGCCGCCCGGTGGGCGGCTTCGGTGGCGATACGGATGGGGTTCAGTTCTGCGCGCTGAGTACCTGCTGAAGCTCACCCGACTGGTACATCTCCATCATGATGTCCGAGCCGCCGATGAACTCACCCTTGACGTAGAGCTGCGGGATGGTGGGCCAGTTGCTGTAGTCCTTGATGCCCTGGCGGATGGCGTCGTCCTCGAGCACGTTCACCGTGAACAGGCTGCGCGGGTCGACCCCGCTGGCCTTGAGGATCTGGATCGCGCGGCCCGAGAAACCGCACATGGGAAAGCTCGCACTCCCCTTCATGAAGAGCACGATGTCGTGGGATTTGACCAGTTGGTCGATGCGGGTCTGGGTGTCGCTCATGTCGTGGTCCTGCTGGCGGGGCGCGCCCCGAAAGAACGGGAATTATCGCGCCGCCGGCCAGCGCCCGCCGCTGCAGCGCACGATGCCCGCCAGGTCGGTGCGGCCACCCACGGCCTCGAAGCCGGCGGCGCGCAGCAGGGCCTGCACCGCCTCGGCCTGGTCGTGGCCGTGTTCGAGCAGCAGCCAGCCGTCCGGCGCCAGGGCGCTGGGGGCCTGGGCCACGATGGTGCGGATGTCGTCCAGCCCGTCGGCGCCCGAGACCAGGGCCGAGAGCGGCTCGTGGCGCAGGGCCGCCAGGTGCGGGTCGCCAGCGGCGATGTAGGGCGGGTTGCTGACGATGAGCTCGAAACGCTCGCCAGGCACGGCGGCCAGCCAGGCGCCGGCCGCGAAGCGCGGGCTCAGGCCCAGGCGCTGGGCGTTGTCGCGCGCCAGGGACAGGGCGGCCTCGCTGGCGTCGGTGGCGGTCAGGCGCAGGTCCGGCGCGGCGTGCAGCAGCGCCAGAGCGATGGCGCCGCTGCCGGTGCCCAGGTCGATGGCGCGCGCATCGGGTGGCAGGTCGGCCAGTACCTCCAGGGCCCAGTCGACCAGGGTTTCCGTGTCGGGCCGCGGCGCCAGCGCGCGCGCATCCGTGCGCAGCACCAGCCCATGAAAGCCTTGCTCGCCACGCAGATAGGCCATGGGCTCGCCTTCGCGGTGGCGCTGCGCCAGGGCGGTCAGGCGGATGCCGGCCGCGTCGTCCAGGGCCAGATCGTCGTGCGCCGTGAGCCAGGCGCGCGCCTGGGGGTCGCGGCCCAGGGCCAGCAGCAGCAGTTGCTGCGCCTCCAGCCGCGGCACGCCATCGGCCAGGAGGGCGCGCAGGGTCTCGGCGAGCGTCATGCCGCCGCCTGTTCCAGTTCGGCCAGCAGCTCGGCGCCGCGCGCCACCTGCAGGGCGTGCACCACCTCGTCGAGTTCGCCTTCCAGCACGCTGGCGAGCTGGTAGAGCGTGAGGTTGATGCGGTGGTCGGTGAGCCGTCCCTGTGGGAAGTTGTAGGTGCGGATGCGGTCGCTGCGGTCACCGCTGCCGATGAGGCCCTTGCGCGTGGCGGCCTCCTTGGCGGCGCGTTCGGCGCGGTCCTTCTCGCGCAGGCGGGCGGCCAGCACCTGCAGGGCCTTGGCCTTGTTGCTGTGCTGGCTGCGGCCATCCTGGCATTCGGCGGTGATGCCCGTGGGCAGGTGCGTCACGCGCACGGCCGAGTCGGTTTTGTTGATGTGCTGGCCGCCCGCGCCGCTGGCGCGGAAGGTGTCGATGCGCAGCTCGGCCGGGTTGAGCTCGATGGTTGCGGCTTCGTCGGGCTCGGGCATGACGGCCACGGTGGCGGCGCTGGTGTGGATGCGGCCCTGGCTTTCGGTGGCGGGCACGCGCTGCACGCGGTGGCCGCCCGATTCGAAGCGCAGCCGGCCGTAGGCGCCGTCGCCGTCGATGCGCAGCACCACCTCCTTGTAGCCGCCCAGTTCGCTGGGCGATTCGCTCATGAGCTCGACGCGCCAGCCCTGGCGCTCGGCGTAGCGGCTGTACATGCGGGCCAGGTCGCCGGCGAACAGGGCCGATTCGTCACCGCCAGCGCCGGCCCGGATCTCCAGGAAGGCCGGCCGGGCGTCGTCGGGGTCGCGCGGCAGCAGCAGGGTCTGCAACTGCCCGTCCAGCGCCGCCAGGTCGGCGGCGCAGGCGGCGATCTCCTCTTGCGCCATGGCGGCCATCTCGGGGTCGCGCAGCAGGTCGCGCGCGGCCTGCTCGTCGGCTTCGCGGGCCAGGAAGCGGTCGAACACGGCCACCACCTCGCTGGCCTCGGCGTGCTCCCGGCTCAGGGAACGAAAGCGCGCGATGTCCTCCACCACGTCGGGCGCCGAGAGCAGGGCGTCGAGTTCGTGGAGGCGGGCGCGCTGTTTCAGCAGGGCGTGGCGGACGAAGGGTTTCATGGGCGGTGCCTGGCCGAGGCGCCCGTGGCTGGACGCGCCACGGCCACCGCGCGCCGGGCGGGCTAGGAGCGGGGGTCTTGGGGCGGCCGGCCGTCGCGCAGGAACAGGCGCGAGACGGTTTCGGCCGTGGCCGCGCGCGCGGCGGCGTCGCCGCTGTGCAGCTCGGCCAGGGTGCCGTGCAGCATCTTCTGGGTGAGGCCTTTGGAGAGCGCTTCCAGCACGGCCTCCACGGGCTCGCCGCGCGCCAACAAGCGTCTGGCGCGGCCGAGTTCGTGGGCGCGCCAGGCGTCGGCCTGGGCGTTGATCTGCTGGATCAGCGGCACCACGCCGTTGGCGGGGTCGCGCCGCTCCATCCAGTGCATGAAGCTCAGCACGCCGGCGTCGATGATGGCCTCGGCCTGCGCCACGGCGGCCAGGCGGTTGTCCTTGCCGGTCTGCACCACGGTGGCGAGGTCGTCCACGGTGTAGAGGTAAACGTCGTCCAGCGCCTTCACCTCGGCCTCGATGTCGCGCGGCACCGCCAGGTCGACCATGAACATGGGGCGGTGCTTGCGCTTCTTGAGCGCGCGCTCCACCGCGCCCAGGCCGATCAGCGGCAGGGTGCTGGCGGTGCAGCTCACCACCACGTCGAATTGGTGCAGTTGCTCGGGCAGGTCGGCCAGGCGCATCACCTGGGCGCCGAAGCGCTGGGCCAGCTTCTCGCCGCGCTCCATGCTGCGGTTGGCGATGGCCATGGCCTTGGGCGTCTTGGCCGCGAAGTGCGTGGCGGCGAGCTCGATCATCTCGCCCGCGCCGACGAACAGCACGCGCACCTCGCGCAGGTCCTCGAACAGCTGCGAGGCCAGTCGCACGGCGGCGGCCGTCATGCTGATGGAGTGGGCGCCGATTTCGGTGGAGCTGCGCACCTGCTTGGCCACTGCGAAGGAGCGCTGGAACAGCTGGTGCAGGGTGGTGCCCAGGGCGCCGGCCTCGTCAGCGGCGCGGACCGCGTCTTTCATCTGGCCCAGGATCTGGGCCTCGCCCAGCACCATGCTGTCCAGGCCGCTGGCGACGCGAAAGGCGTGGCGCGCGGCCTGGTCGTCGCGCAGCACGTAGGCGTGGTCGCGCAGCACCTGAGGGCTGACGCCGCCGGCGCCGGCCAGCCAGTCCAGCGTGGGGTCCAGCACCGCCGGGTCGCCCGCGCCGTAGAGCTCGGTGCGGTTGCAGGTGGACAGCAGGGTGGCCTCGGGCTGGCGCGGCAGGGCGCTGCGCAGGGTGTGCAGGGTGGGCTGGATCTGGTCGAGCGCGAACGCAAAACGGCCCCGCAGGTCGAGCGGGGCCGTCTGGTGGTTGATGCCGAGCGTCCAGACAGACATAACCCAGATTATAAAATTTGCCGCTTATGGACGGCCTTGATCCTTCTCAATGACCGCGGTATTGCTCCTTGAGCATGTGCTGGCCTTCATCGCGCCTGCCGTGGGCGTGGCTCTGGTGCTCGCCTTGGGCCTGCGCTTGCGCCGGGCGGGGCGCTTCGGACGCGGCACCCAGTTGGCCGTCCTGGTCACCGGTGGGGTGCTGGTGCTGCTGGCCGGGCTGATCGCCTTCGGCCGCGACGGCCGGGTGGCGACCTACGCGGCCCTGGTGCTGGTGCAGGGCAGCTTGGCCTGGTGGCTGCGGGGCCGTTAAGCGCTCAGCCGGCGGGGGAAAACAGGTCCACCCGGTCCGTGATGATCCCGTCCAGCCCCAGGTCGATCAGCCGCTGCGCGGCCCATTCGTCGTTCACCGTGTAGGCCAGGGCGCGCCAGCCCTGGTCGCGCGCGAGGTCCACCAGGGCCCGGTCCCACAGGGCGTGGTTGCACACCAGGGCCACGCAGCCCAGCTCGCGTGCCACCCGCTGCCAGCCGTCCCAGGGGGCGTCCATCAGCAGGCCGCGCGGCAGTTCGGGGGCCGTCTCCCGCGCACCTTGCAGGGCTTCGGGGCGGAAAGAGCTCAGCAGCGGCGGATCGCCCGGTTGGGCGGTCCACAGGCGCCGCGCCTCGGCGGCCACGGCGCGGCCGGTGGCCAGCTCCAGCCCGGGCGTGGGCTTGATTTCGATGTTGAGCCAGTGCCGCTGCGCCTGGCAGTGTCGCGCCAGGGTCTCCAGCGTGCAGGGTGGCTCCCCCGCGAAGGCGCGCGAGTGCCAGCCACCGGCGTCGAGCCGGCTCAGCTCGCTCCAGGGGCGCTCGCCGGCCACGCCGTGGCCGTTGGTGGTGCGCTCCAGCGTGGCGTCGTGCAGCAGGAAGACCACGCCGTCGGCGCTGAGCTTGGCGTCGCACTCATACATGCGGTAGCCGTGCGCCGCGCCCAGGCGAAAGGCGGCCAGGGTGTTTTCCGGCGCCAGCTTGCCGGCGCCGCGGTGCGCGATCCAGCGCGGGTAGGGCCAGGGGGTGGCCACGCTCAGACCTCGACCCGCTGGCCGGAGGCCGCGTCGAACCAGTGCAGCCGGTCCTCGCGCGGGCGGGCGTGGATGGTGCTGCCCACGGCCGGAGCGCCTTCGTCCTCGTGGGTGCGGATGATCACCGCTTCCTCGCCCAGGCGGCAGTGCACCAGGCGCTCGGCGCCCAGCAGCTCCACCGTCTCCACCTGCAGCGCCCAGCCCTCGGGGCCGATGTCCAGGTGCTCGGGGCGGATGCCCAGGAGGCGGCCTTCGCGCCCGCCCGGGGCCTGCTTGAGCAGGTTCATGGGCGGCGAGCCGATGAAGCTGGCCACGAAGGTGGTGGCCGGGCGGTTGTAGACCTCTTCCGGCGTGCCGAACTGCTCCATGTGGCCGGCGTTCATCACGATCATGCGCTGCGCCAGCGTCATGGCCTCGACCTGGTCGTGCGTGACGAACAGGCTGGTGATGCCCAGCTCGCGGTGCAGCTTCTGGATCTCGATGCGCGTCTGCGCGCGCAGCTTGGCGTCCAGGTTGGACAGGGGTTCGTCGAACAGGAAGACCTGCGGCTGGCGCACGATGGCGCGGCCCATGGCCACGCGCTGGCGCTGCCCGCCCGAGAGCTGGCGCGGCTTGCGCTCCAGCAGATGGCCCAGTTCCAGGATCTGGGCGGCCTTGTCCACGCGCGCCTTGATTTCGTCCTTGGGCACCTTGGCGATCTTCAGGCCGTAGGCCATGTTGTCGAACACGCTCATGTGCGGGTAGAGCGCGTAGTTCTGGAACACCATGGCGATGTCGCGCTCGGCCGGCTCCAGTTCGTTGACCACGCGCGGGCCGATGCAGATTTCGCCGCCCGTGACCTCCTCCAGGCCGGCGACCATGCGCAGCAGCGTGCTCTTGCCGCAGCCCGAGGGGCCGACGATGACGATGAACTCGCCGTCGGCGATGTCGGCGCTCACGCCGTGGATCACCTGCAGGGACTGCTTGCCCTGGCGGTATTGCTTGATGACGTTCTTGAATTGCAGCGTTGCCATGGAGCGTCTCTTTATTTCTCGGTGTCGACCAGGCCCTTGACGAACCATTTCTGCATGAGCATGACCACGATGGCCGGCGGCAGCATGGCCAGGATGGCCGTGGCCATGACCACGTTCCACTCCACGTAGACCTCGCCGAAGATGGCGCGCTTGATGCCCAGCACCACGGGGTACATGTCCTCGCTGGTGGTCACCAGCAGCGGCCAGAGGTACTGGTTCCAGCCGTAGATGAACTGGATGACGAACAGCGCCGCGATGCTGGTGCGCGACAGCGGCAGCAGCACGTCCCAGAAGAAGCGCATGGGCCCGGCGCCGTCCATGCGCGCGGCCTCCACCAGCTCGTCGGGCACGGTGAGGAAGAACTGGCGGAACAGGAAGGTGGCGGTGGCCGAGGCGATCAGCGGCACCGTGAGGCCGGCGTAGCTGTTGAGCATGCCCAGGTCCGACACCACCTCGTAGGTGGGGCCGATGCGCACCTCCACCGGCAGCATCAGGGTGACGAAGATCATCCAGAACACCAGGCCGCGCGCCGGAAAGCGGAAGTAGACGATGGCGAAGGCCGAGAGCAGCGAGATCGCGATCTTGCCGATGGCGATGACCATGGCGCAGACGAAGCTGACCCACAGCATGGGCGCCACCGGCGCGATGGTGGAGCCGCTGTAGGTCTTGCCGCCGAACAGCGCGAGCCGGTAGGTTTCCAGGAAGTGGCTGCCGGGCACCAGCGACAGCGGGTTGCTGCTGGCGATCTGCTCGGCCGTCTGGGTGGAGCCGACGAAGGTGATGTAGACCGGAAAGGCCACCACCAGCACGCCGATCAGCAGGATCAGGTGCGAGACGGCGGTGAGGACGGGGCGTCGTTCGATCATCATGGCCGGCTCCTCAGTATTGGACTTTCTTCTCGACGAAGCGGAACTGCAGCACCGTCAGCGCGATGACGATGCCCATGAGGATCACCGACTGCGCCGCCGAGCCCCCCATGTCCAGGGCCTTGAAGCCGTCGTAGTAGACCTTGTAGACCAGGATCGCCGTGTCCTTGCCCGGGCCGCCGTGCGTGGTGGCGTCCACGATGGCGAAGGTGTCGAAGAAGGCGTAGACGACGTTGATCACCAGCAGGAAGAAGGTGGTGGGCGACAGCAGGGGAAAGACGATGGTCCAGAAGCGCCGCCAGGGCGAGGCGCCGTCGATGGTGGCGGCCTCGATCAGCGACTGCGGGATGGACTGCAGGCCGGCCAGGAAGAACAGGAAGTTGTAGGAGATCTGCTTCCACACGGCGGCCATCACGATCAGGGCCAGGGCGTGGTCGGCGTTGAGCAGGTGGTTCCAGTCCATGCCCAGCCAGCGCAGCGCGTGGGCCACCACCCCATAGGGCGAGGCGAACATGAACAGCCACAGCACGCCGGCCACCACCGGCGCCACGGCGTAGGGCCAGATCAGCAGGGTCTTGTAGACCGAGGCGCCGCGCAGCACGCGGTTGGCCATCACGGCCAGCAGCAGGGCGATCACCAGGCCGAAGCCGGCCACCATCGCCGAGAACAGGGCCGTTACCTTGAACGAGGCCAGGTAGCCCGGGTCGTCGAACAGGCGCTGGAAGTTGGCCAGGCCCACGTACTCGGTGGAGATGCCAAAGGCGTCCTGCTGAAGCACGCTCTGGTAGAGCGCCTGGGCGGCGGGCCAGAAGAAGAACACCAGCACCACCGCCATTTGCGGGGCCACCAGCAGCCAGGGCAGCCAGGCGGATCGGAACCGGACGCGTTTTTCCATGGGGGTTTCGCGGACTTGGGGAGGGGCGACGCTACAACAAAAACCGCCCCGCCCGGGTCGCGCCGGTGCGGGGCGGGCAGGGCGCCTGGGGCGCCCGGCGGGCCATCACTTGCCCTTGTTGGCGGCTTCGAAGCGGATCAGCAGCTCATTGCCGCGCTTGACGGCGTCGTCCAGGGCCTGCTTGGGCGCCTTGCGGCCGGCCCAGACCTGTTCGAGTTCCTCGTCGTTGATGGTGCGGATTTGCACGAAGTTGCCCAGGCGGATGCCGCGCGACTTGTCGGTGGTCTTGCGGATCATCTGCTCCACCGACACGTCGGTGCCCGGGTTCTGCTTGTAGAAGCCCGACTTCTCGGTGAGCTCGTAGGCCGCCTTGGTCACCGGCAGGTAGCCGGTGCGCTGGTGGCTCTTGGCGGCTTCCTCGGGCTTGGACAGGAAGGCGAAGAACTGGGCCACGCCCTTGTACTCGGCCTCCTTCTTGCCCGACATCACCCACAGGCTGGCGCCGCCGATGACGGTGTTCTGGGGCGCGCCGGCCACGTCGGGGTAGTAGGGCAGGGTGCTGATGCCGCCGGTGAACTTGGCGTTGCGCTTGACGTTGCCGTACAGCGCCGAGGAGCCGGTCACCATGGCGCACTCGCCCGAGACGAAGGTGGCGTCGGCGGCGTTGCCGCGGCCCTTGTAGACGAACAGGCCGGTCTTGGCCATGTTGGCCAGGTTTTCGATGTGGCGCACGTGCAGCGGGCTGTTGAAGCTTAGGCGGGTGTTGAGGCCGCGCATGCCGTTGCCCAGGGTGGCGAACTCGGTGTTGTGCCAGGCCGAGAAGCTCTCCAGCTGGGTCCAGCTCACCCAGCTGGTGGTGAAGGGGCATTTGTGGCCCGAGGCCTTGAGCTTGCCGGCCGCCAGGGCCACCTCGGGCCAGGTCTTGGGCGGCTTGTCCGGGTCCAGGCCGGCGGCCTTGAAGGCGTCCTTGTTGTAGTGGAAGACGGTGGTCGAGCTGTTGAAAGGGAAGCTCAGCATCTGGCCGTTGGGCGCGGTGTAGTAGCCGGCCACGGCGGGCACGTAGGCGTCCGGGTTGAAGGTCACGCCGGCCTTCTTCATCACCTCGCCCACGGGCACGATGGCCTGGCGGCTGGCCATCATGGTGGCGGTGCCGACCTCGAAGACCTGCAGGATGTGCGGGGCGTTGCCGGCCCGGAAGGCCGCGATGGCGGCGGTCATGGACTCGTCGTAGCTGCCCTTGAAGGTGGGCACGATCTTGTACTGGGTCTGGCTGGCATTGAAGTCCTTGGCCAGGTCGTTGACCCATTCGCCCAGGGCGCCACCCATGGAATGCCACCACTGGATCTCGGTCTGGGCGTGGGCGGGGCCGGCAAGGGTGGCGGCCAGGGCGACGGCACCGGCCAGGGGCAGGAATCGGTTTTTCATGAAAGGCTCCTCGGGTAGGGGATGCTGCGGAAGCCGCAGGCTATCGGTCTGGTGTGACGGATCGATTGCACAGGTGTTGCCCGGGTATGACAACGGGGGGTTTCCATAAGGAAGGGATGGGATGTTGCGCTGCGATACCATCCCCGCCTCGGTGCCCTATGACGGTGCCGGGTGCCCCATGAACGCTCCCACCCCGCTCACGTTGCTTGCCACCGCCACGGACGATACCCCCCGCTTGCGGGAGATTCCTTACAACTACACCTCCTTCTCGGATCGCGAGATCGTGATCCGGCTGCTGGGCGAGCGCTCCTGGTCGCTGCTGGACCAGCTGCGCGGCGAGCGCCACACTGGCCGTTCGGCCCGCATGCTGTACGAGGTGCTGGGCGACATCTGGGTCGTGCAGCGCAACCCCTACCTGCAGGACGACCTGCTGTCCAGCGCCAAGCGCCGCGGGCAGCTGGTCGACGCCCTGAACCACCGCCTGGCCGAGGTGCAGAAGCGCCGCACGCCCCAGGACGACCCGGCCCGCGACGCCCTGGTGGGCGAGCTGCTGGTGGCCGCCCGCGCCGCCGTCGAGGCCTTCGCCCGCTCTTTTGACGAGGTCGCGGCCCTGCGCCAGCGCGCCCAGAAGGCCCTGGGCCGGCTCACGGCCCGGGACAACATCAAGTTCGACGGCCTGTCGCGCGTCTCGCACGTCACCGACGCCACCGACTGGCGGGTGGAATACCCCTTCGTGGTGCTCACGCCCGACACCGAGGCCGAAATGGCCGGCCTGGTGCAGGGCTGCATCGAACTGGGCCTGACCATCATTCCGCGCGGGGGCGGCACCGGCTACACCGGCGGCGCCATCCCGCTGACCTGGAAGAGCGCGGTCATCAACACCGAGAAGCTCGAGGCCATGACCGAGGTGGAATGGGTCAAGGTGCCCGGGCACGACGAGCCGCTGCCCACCATCTGGACCGAGGCCGGCGTGGTCACGCAGCGCGTGGCCGACGCGGCCGAGCGCGCCGGCCACGTGTTCGCGGTCGACCCCACCAGCGCCGAGGCCTCGTGCATCGGCGGCAACGTGGCCATGAACGCGGGCGGCAAGAAGGCCGTGCTGTGGGGCACGGCGCTGGACAACCTGGTCAGCTGGCGCATGGTCACGCCCCAGGCCGAGTGGCTGGAGGTGACCCGCCTGGACCACAACCGCGGCAAGATCCACGACGCCGAGGTCGCCACTTTCGAGTTGCGCTACTTCGCGCCCGACGGCAAGACCCCGCGCCGCACCGAAACCCTGGCCATCCCGGGCAAGACTTTCCGCAAGGAAGGCCTGGGCAAGGACGTCACCGACAAGTTCCTCTCGGGCCTGCCGGGCATCCAGAAAGAGGGCTGCGACGGCCTGATCACCAGCGCGCGCTGGATCGTGCACCGCATGCCCGAGCACACCCGCACCGTGTGCCTGGAGTTCTTCGGCAACCCCAAGGACGCCGTGCCCAGCATCGTCGAGATCAAGGACTTCATGTTCGCCGAGCAGAAGCGCTCGGGCGTGGTCCTGGCCGGCCTGGAGCACCTGGACGACCGCTACCTGAAGGCGGTCGGCTACGCCACCAAGAGCAAGAAGGGCAACGGCGGCCTGCCCAAGATGGTGCTGATCGGCGACATCGTGGGCGACGACCCGGACGCGGTGGCGCGCGCCACCAGCGAGGTCATCCGCATCGCCAATACGCGCCACGGCGAGGGTTTCACCGCCATCAGCCCCGAGGCGCGCAAGAAGTTCTGGCTCGACCGCAAGCGCACGGCCGCCATCAGCAAACACACCAACGCCTTCAAGATCAACGAAGACGTGGTGATCCCGCTGCCGCGCATGGGCGAGTACACCGAGGGCATCGAGCGCATCAACATCGAGCTCTCGCTGCGCAACAAGATCCGGCTGGCCGACGAGCTGGAGGCCTTCTTCCAGCGCGGCAACCTGCCCCTAGGCAAGGGCGACGACGCCAGCGAGATCCCCTCCGCCGAACTGATGGAAGACCGCGTGCAGCAGGCACTGGCCCTGGTGCGCGAGGTGCGCGCCCTCTGGGGCGGCTGGCTGCAGGACGTGGACCGCCTGTTCCCGCAGCTGCAGGACCACAGCCTGCGCGCGAGCTGGAAAACCCAGATCCGCGCGCCGCTGCAGCAGCTGTTTGCCGGCGCCGCCTTCGGCCCGCTGCTGGCCGAGTGCAACGCCATTCACAAGCGCGTGCTCAAGGGCCGCGTGTGGGTGGCCCTGCACATGCACGCGGGCGACGGCAACGTGCACACCAACATCCCGGTGAACAGCGACGACTACGAGATGCTGCAGACCGCGCACGAGGCGGTGGACCGCATCATGGTGCTCGCGCGCGGCCTGGACGGCGTGATCTCGGGTGAGCACGGCATCGGTATCACCAAGCTGGAGTACCTCACCGACGAGGAGCTCCAGCCGTTCGCCGACTACAAGGCCAAGGTGGACCCCGAGGGCCGCTTCAACAAGGGCAAGCTGCTGCGCGGCGCCATGGACGGCGCCCACACCGCCGACCTCTCGCGCGCCTATACGCCCAGCTTCGGCCTCATGGGACACGAGTCGCTCATCATGCAGCAGAGCGACATCGGCGCCATCGCCGATTCGGTGAAGGACTGCCTGCGCTGCGGCAAGTGCAAGCCGGTCTGCGCCACCCACGTGCCTCGCGCCAACCTGCTCTACAGCCCGCGCAACAAGATCCTGGCCACCTCGTTGCTGATCGAGGCGTTCCTCTACGAAGAGCAGACGCGCCGCGGCGTGAGCATCCAGCACTGGCAGGAGTTCGAGGACGTGGCCGACCACTGCACGGTCTGCCACAAGTGCCTCACGCCCTGCCCGGTGAAGATCGACTTCGGCGACGTCACCATGAACATGCGCAACCTCTTGCGCAAGATGGGCCAGAAGAGCTTCCGTCCCGGCAACGCGGCGGCCATGTTCTTCCTCAATGCCACCCAGCCCGAGACCATCAAGCTCATGCGCACGGCCATGGTCGGCGTGGGCTTCAAGGCGCAGCGCCTGGCCAACCAGTTGCTCAAGCGCGTGGCGCGCAAGCAGACCAGCGCGCCGCCGGCTACCCTGGGCCCGGCGCCCATCAAAGAGCAGGTCATCCACTTCATCAACAAGAAGATGCCGGGCGGCCTGCCCAAGAAGACCGCGCGCGCGCTGCTGGACATCGAAGACAAGGACTACGTTCCCATCATCCGCAACCCGCAGGGCACCACGGCCGAGACCGAAGCGGTCTTCTACTTCCCCGGCTGTGGCTCGGAGCGCCTGTTCAGCCAGGTCGGCCTGGCCACCCAGGCCATGCTCTGGCACGCCGGCGTGCAGACCGTGCTGCCGCCCGGCTACCTGTGCTGCGGCTACCCGCAGCGCGGCTCGGGCCAGTTCGACAAGGCCGAGAAGATCATCACCGACAACCGCGTGCTGTTCCATCGCGTGGCCAACACGCTCAACTACCTGGACATCAAGACCGTGGTGGTGAGTTGCGGCACCTGCTACGACCAGCTGCAGGGCTACGAATTCGAGAAGATCTTCCCGGGCTGCCGCATCGTCGACATCCACGAGTACCTGCTGGAGAAGGGCATTCGCCTCGAATCCAAGGGTGCCTACCTGTACCACGACCCCTGCCACAGCCCCATGAAGCTGCAGGAGCCCATGAAGACCGTGAAGGCGCTGGTGGGCGAGCAGGTGCTCAAGAGCGAACGCTGCTGCGGCGAATCGGGCACGCTGGGCGTCACGCGCCCCGACGTGTCCACCCAGGTGCGGTTCCGCAAGGAAGAAGAGATCCGCAAGGGCGAGGCGGCGCTGCGCGCCAGCGGCGCCGTCGGCGCCGAGGACAACGTCAAGATCCTCACCAGCTGCCCGAGCTGCCTGCAGGGCCTCACCCGCTACGGCGACGACCTGCAAAACGGCCTGCTGGAGGCCGACTACATCGTTGTCGAGATGGCGCGCCACATCCTGGGCGAGAACTGGCTGCCCGAGTACGTGGCCCGCGCCAACCAGGGCGGCATCGAGCGCGTGCTCGTCTGATTCAAGGGAGACCGACCATGGCCGGCCTGGACCGCAACACCCCCATCCCGCAGGACATCACCGTGCACGGCGCCTCGCGCGTGCTCGAGGTGGCCTTCTCGGATGGCCAGACCTTCCGCATCCCCTTCGAGCTGATGCGCGTCTATTCGCCCTCGGCCGAGGTGCAGGGCCACGGCCCCGGGCAGGAGGTGCTGCAGACCGGCAAGCGCGAGGTGCGCCTGGTCTCGCTGGCGCCGATCGGCAACTACGCCATCCAGCCGACCTTCGACGACGGCCACGAGTCGGGCATCTTCTCCTGGGACTACCTGTACTTCCTGGGCTCGCAGCAGGCGCAGCTCTGGGCCGACTACGAGGCCCGGCTGCAGGCGGCGGGCGTGGGCCGCGACGATCCCATGCCCGCCGCGGCCGGCCACGGCTGCGGCCACCACTGAGAGCCGGCGCCATGGCACAGACCCATTTCGGCTTCCAGTCCGTCGACGAGGGCGACAAGGCGCGGCGCGTGCGCGGCGTGTTCGACTCCGTCGCCTCGCGCTATGACGTGATGAACGACCTGATGTCGGGCGGGCTGCACCGGCTCTGGAAGCGCTACGCCGTCACCGTGGCCAACGCCCGGCCTGGCCAGCAGGTGCTCGACATCGCGGGCGGCACCGGCGACCTCTCCCTGGCCTTCGCGCGCCAGGTCGGCCCCACGGGCCGCGTGGTGCACACCGACATCAACGAGGCCATGCTGCGCGAGGGCCGCACCCGGCTGCTGGACGCCGGCGTGGTGTTGCCCACCATGGTCTGCGACGCCGAGAAGCTGCCCTTCGCCGACGCCAGCTTCGACATCGTCTCGGTGGCCTTCGGCCTGCGCAACATGACGCACAAGGAACTTGCGCTGGCCGAAATGCATCGGACGCTCAAACCCGGTGGCCGACTGCTCGTTCTGGAGTTTTCCCGGGTGGCCAAGCCGCTGGAGAAGGCGTACGACTGGTATTCGTTCAATGTGCTGCCGAAACTGGGCCAGCTGGTGGCGGGGGACGCCGAGAGCTACCGCTACCTGGCCGAGTCCATCCGCATGCACCCGGACCAGGAGAGCCTGCGGCAGATGATGAAGGGGGTCGGCTTCGGACACGTCGATGTGCACAACCTCACCGGGGGTGTCGTCGCCTTGCACCTGGGCATCAAGTGTTGATCGGGTGGCCCCTCGGCCCCCGGCGTCGGAATCGTTGCAATCGGAGACACATCGCATGAAGAAACACAAACTCTGGTCCTTTCTGCTGGCCTGCGCCCTGGCCGTCGGTTCCGCCGACGTGATGGCCAAGCGCCTGGGCGGCGGCGGGTCCTTCGGCAAGCAGTCCGGCAACGTGACGCAGCGCAGCACCGCGCCGACCGCACCCAACCAGGCGCCCGCCCAGCAGGCCGCGCCAGCGCCCACGCAGAACGCCGCTGCCCAGCGCCCGGCCAACGCCGCCCCGGCCGCCGCCGCGCCCAAGCGCCCCTGGGGCGCCATGCTGGGCGGCCTCGCGGCCGGTCTGGGCCTGGCCTGGCTGGCCTCGGCCCTGGGCTTCGGCGAGGCCTTCGCGCAGTTCCTGTTGTTCGCCCTGCTGGCCGTGGTGGTGCTGGCCGTCGTCGGCATGGTGATGCGCCGCAAGGCGCCGGTCCAGGCCGCCGGCCGCAGCGGTGGCCTGGCGTACCAGGGCGCGGCCGGTGCCACGGCGCGTGCGCCGCTCGACCTCGAGCCCGCCACGCCGGCCAGCTACAGCCCCAAGAACGTGGGCAACGACGCCTCGGCCCGCCCCTGGGAGCGCAGCGCGCCCGCCTCGCTCGACAGCGGCCACGGCTCCATGATCGGTTCGGCCCTGCAGGGCCGCCAGACCTGGGGCATCCCGACCGGGTTTGACACCGAAGGCTTCCTCAAGGCCTCCAAGGCCAACTTCGTGAACCTGCAGGCCGCCTGGGACAAGTCCGACATCCCCAGCCTGCGCGCCATGATGACCGACGAGATGCTCGAGCAGATCAAGGGCCAGCTGGCCGAGCGCGAGCGCAGCGGTCCCGGCGCGGCCCACCACACCGAGGTGGTGATGCTCGAGGCGCAGCTGCTGGGCATCGAGGAGCTCGACGGCGAGTACATGGCCAGCGTGGAGTTTTCCGGCCTGATCCGCGAGGAGCCCTCGGCCGGTCCCAACCCCTTCCGCGAGGTCTGGAACATCACCCGACCCAAGAGCGGTCCGGGCGGCTGGCTGGTGGCCGGCGTGCAGGCCCTGCAGTAAGCCGACGCGGCGCCGGCGCGGCGCCCGTTATCCGTCAGAATCGGGTGGTCATGGCCCATGTACCACCCGATTCCGTTTCTGGTGCCGGCCCGGCCGGCCCGCAAGGCCCGGCCGGCGCGCCGACCGATCCGCTGCGCTCCATCCTGCAGGCCCTGCGCCCACCCGGCTGGGTGATCGACGAGCTGCAGAACAAGCTGGTGCTCTTCCTCAACCACGTGCTGCAGCAGGAGCCGGCGGCCTCCGAGCGGCTGCGCCGCCAGGCCGGCAAGCCGCTGCGCGTGCAGTGGGGCGATTTCCATTTCTGCGTGGCGCCCACGCGCGCCGGCCTGCTGGAGCGTGTCGACCCCATGCTGCACCCGCCCGAACTCACCGTGAGCCTCACCCAGGCCTCGCCCGCCGAGCTGGCGCGGCGGGTGCTGGCCGGCGAGAAGCCGGCCGTGGACATCCAGGGCGACGTGCAGTTCGCCGCCGAAGTGGCCTGGCTGGTGGACAACGTGCGCTGGGACGTGGAGGAAGACCTCTCGCGCCTGATGGGCGACGCGGCGGCGCACACCCTGGTCGGCTTCGCGCGCCAGGCCGCGCAGGCGCTCAAGGGCTTCGTCGCCCGCATGCCCCGCCCGCCGGGCTCCGGCGGGGGCGCCGCATGATCGCGGCCCGGCTGGCCGAGGGCGACCGCACCGCAGCGCACCGCGCGGAGGCGTTCGAGTGACCCGGTTCCTGCGCGGTGGCTTCATCGTCTGGGTGGTGCTGCGATACGGGCTCGACGAGCTCGTGCTCTCCAGCTTCGATCACCCGTGGATCCGCCGGCTCACCCGCATCGTTTCCACTGGCCGCCGCCTGGACAGCCCGCGCGGTCAGCGCCTGCGCGAGGCGCTCGAGCGCCTGGGCCCGATCTTCGTGAAGTTCGGCCAGGTGCTGTCCACCCGACGCGACTTGCTGCCACCCGACATCGCCGACGAACTCGCCCGCCTGCAGGACCGCGTGCCGCCGTTCCCCAGCGAGATCGCCATCGCCACCATCGAACGCGCCTTCGGCCGCCCGCTCGACGAGGTGTTCAGCCATTTCGAGCGCGAGCCCGTGGCCAGTGCCTCCATCGCCCAGGTGCATTTCGCCACCTTGCGCGGCGGCCGCGAGGCCGGACGCGAGGTCGCCGTCAAGGTGCTGCGGCCCAACATGCTGCCGGTGATCGAGAAGGACCTGGCCCTCATGCGCCTGATGGCCGGCTGGCTGGAGCGCCTGTCGGCCGATGGCCGACGCCTCAAGCCGCGCGAGGTGGTCGCCGAGTTCGACAAATACCTGCACGACGAGCTGGACCTGCTGCGCGAGGCCTCCAACGCCGCCCAGCTGCGCCGCAACATGGCCGGACTGGACCTGGTGCTCATCCCCGAGATGGTCTGGGACTGGTGCCGCAACGACGTGATGGTGATGGAGCGCATGAGCGGTGTGCCCATCAACCGCGTCGACGAACTGCGCCGCCTGGGCGTGGACATTCCGCGCCTGGCGCGCGACGGCGTCACCATCTTCTTTACCCAGGTGTTCCGCGACGGCTTCTTCCACGCCGACATGCACCCGGGCAACATCCAGGTGAGCGTGGCGCCGGCCAGCTTCGGCCGCTACATCTCGCTCGATTTCGGCATCGTCGGCACCCTGACCGAGCACGACAAGGAGTACCTGGCGCAGAACTTCACGGCCTTCTTCCGGCGCGACTACCGGCGCGTGGCCGAGCTGCACATCGAATCGGGCTGGGTGCCGCCGGAGACCCGGGTCGACGAACTGGAGTCAGCGATCCGCGCGGTCTGCGAGCCCTATTTCGACCGCCCGCTGAAGGAAATCTCGCTGGGCATGGTGCTGATGCGCCTGTTCCAGACCTCGCGGCGCTTCCAGGTCGAAATCCAGCCCCAGCTCGTGCTGCTGCAGAAAACCCTGCTCAACATCGAAGGCCTGGGCCGCGAGCTCGACCCCGAGCTGGACCTGTGGGCCACCGCCAAGCCGTTCCTGGAAAAGTGGATGCTGGAGCAGCTCGGCCCGCAGAAGCTGCTGGCCCAGCTCAAGGCCGAGGCGCCCCAGTACGCCAAGCTGCTGCCCGCGCTGCCCCGGCTGATGCACGATTACCTCAAGCACCGGCCGAACGAGTTGCGCAAGGAGCTTGACGTGCTGCTGGCCGAGCAGCGGCGCACCAACCGGCTGCTGCAGGGCATCGTCTACGGCGGCATCGGTTTTGCGCTGGGGCTGGTGCTGACCCAGCTGCTGCTGCGCGTGCGCCTGTGGTGAGCTGGCCGGGCCGGGCCAGGGAATACCCCCGGAATTTATAATCGCCGGCTTTGTCCGCCGGCTCCGGGCGGGCGCGTCCTTTGTTTATCCATTCCCCGCCGCGCTCGGCGCGACCCGCGACGCATGAAGCGGTCGAACCGAGAAACACCGCGGAACTGGCTTTGCCAGGCCGCAGGTGTTGCCCCTTGAGGGGGTCGCGCGCAGCGCGGCGGGGGTGATTCGAGTACTTATGCCCATCTACGCCTACAAGTGCGAGTCCTGTGGCCACGCCAAGGACGTGCTCCAGAAGATCTCCGACGCTCCGCTGAGCGTCTGTCCGGCCTGCGGGGCCGATGCCTTCCGCAAGCAGCTCACCGCCGCCGGCTTCCAGCTCAAGGGCTCGGGCTGGTACGTGACCGATTTCCGCGGCGGCAACGGCAGCGGCGCCAATTCCGGCGTGGCGGCCGCCCCGAGCGACAGCAAGCCCGCCGATGGCGCGGCCAGCGCCGCGCCGGCCGCGGGCGCCAAGACCGAGTCGGCCGCCGCGCCGGCCCCGGCCCCCGCCCCGGCCACGCCGTCCACCCCCAGCACCTGATCGGGCCCGCATGACCGCCCTGCGCAAGTGGCTGTTCTCGGGCCTGCTGGTCCTGGTGCCGCTCATCGTCACCCTGTGGGTGCTCGATTGGGTGGTCGGCACCCTGGACCAGACCCTGAACATCCTGCCCACGTCCTGGCGCCCCGACGCCTGGCTGGGCGTGCACGTGCCCGGGCTGGGCGTGCTGTTCGCGCTGGTGATCGTGCTGTCCATCGGCGCGCTGGCCTCCAACATCATCGGCAACAAGCTGGTGCATTGGTGGCACGCGCTGCTGCACCGCATTCCGGTGGTGCGCTCCATCTATTCGGGTGTGAAGCAGGTGTCGGACACGCTGTTCTCCGAGAAGGGCAACGCCTTTCGCAAGGCGCTGCTGGTGCAGTGGCCCCACGAGGGCATGTGGACCATCGCCTTCCTCACCGGCTCGCCCCAGGGCGACCTGCTGGAGCAGCTGCAGGCCCGACCCGGCAGCGACCCGCCGCAAGACGAGTTCCTCAGCGTCTACGTGCCCACCACGCCCAACCCCACGGGCGGCTACTTCGTGCTGCTGCGCGCGCGCGACTGCGTCGAGCTCGCCATGAGCGTGGACGAGGCCCTCACCTACATCGTGTCCATGGGCGTCATCGTGCCCGGCGGCCCCCGCAACCCCAAGATCCCGCTCGCGGCCGAGGCCGAGACGCAACCCTGAGAAAGAAGACCCCATGTCCATGCGAAGCCACTACTGCGGTCTGGTGACCGAAGCCCTGATGGGCCAAACCGTCACGCTGTCGGGCTGGGTGAACCGCCGGCGCGACCACGGTGGCGTCATCTTCATCGACCTGCGCGACCGCGAAGGCACGGTGCAGGTGGTCTGCGACCCGGACCGTCCCGAGATGTTCAAGACGGCCGAAGAGGTGCGCAACGAGTTCTGCGTGCAGGTGGTCGGCCTGGTGCGCGCGCGCCCCGAGGGCACCACCAACGACACCATCAAGAGCGGCAAGATCGAGGTGCTGTGCCACGAGCTGAAGGTGCTCAACCCCTCGGTCACGCCGCCGTTCCAACTAGACGACGACAACCTGTCCGAGACCACCCGCCTCACGCACCGCGTGCTCGACCTGCGCCGCCCCTACATGCAGCGCAACCTGATGCTGCGCTACCGCGTGGCCATGGAAGTGCGCAAGTTCCTCGACGCCAACGGCTTCATCGACATCGAGACGCCGATGCTCACCAAGAGCACGCCCGAGGGCGCGCGCGACTACCTGGTGCCCAGCCGCGTGCACGACGGCATGTTCTTCGCGCTGCCGCAGTCGCCCCAGCTGTTCAAGCAACTGCTGATGGTGGCCGGCTTCGACCGCTACTACCAGATCACCAAGTGCTTCCGCGACGAGGACCTGCGCGCCGACCGCCAGCCCGAGTTCACGCAGATCGATATCGAGACCTCCTTCCTGACCGAGCAGGACATCCGCGACATGTTCCAGGGCATGATCAAAACGGTGTTCCAGAACGTGCTCGGCATCGACCTCGGCGAGTTCCCGGTCATGCCCTACGCCGAAGCCATGCACCGCTACGGCTCGGACAAGCCCGACCTGCGCGTGACCATGGAGTTCACCGAACTCACCGACGTCATGGCCGACGTGGACTTCAAGGTCTTCAGCGCGCCCGCGCAGATGAAGACCGGCCGCGTGGTGGCCCTGCGCGTGCCCGGCGGCGGCGAGATGAGCCGCAGCGAGATCGATGCGTACACCGAGTTCGTCAAGATCTACGGCGCCAAAGGCCTGGCCTGGATCAAGGTCAACGACGTGGCGAAGGGCCGCGACGGCCTGCAGAGCCCGATCGTGAAGAACCTGCACGACGCGGCGCTCGAGGCCATCCTGCAGCGCAGCGGCGCGCAGAACGGCGACATCCTGTTCTTCGGCGCCGACAAGGCCAAGGTGGTCAACGACGCCATCGGCAACCTGCGCATCAAGATCGGTCACAGCGAGCTGGGCAAGAAGAACGGCCTGTTCGAGGACCGCTGGGCGCCGATGTGGGTGGTGGACTTCCCCATGTTCGAGCACGACGACGAGGAAGACCGCTGGACCGCGGTGCACCACCCCTTCACCGCGCCCAAAGACGGCCACGAGGACTTCATGGTCAGCGACCCGGGCCGCTGCATCGCCAAGGGTTACGACATGGTGCTCAACGGCTGGGAAATCGGCGGCGGTTCGGTCCGTATCCACCGCGCCGACGTGCAGGCCAAGGTCTTTGACGCGCTCAAGATCGGCCCCGAAGAGCAGCGCCTGAAGTTCGGCTTCCTGCTCGACGCGCTGCAGTACGGCGCGCCGCCGCACGGTGGCCTGGCCTTCGGCCTGGACCGCATCGTCACCCTCATGACGGGCGCCGAGTCGATCCGCGACGTGATCGCCTTCCCCAAGACCCAGCGCGCCCAGTGCCTGCTCACGCAGGCGCCCAGCCCGGTGGACGAAAAGCAGCTGCGCGAGCTGCACATCCGCCTGCGAAACCCCGATTCGGTCAAGAACAGCTGAGATCCTTGTAGGACCAGACCGCAAAAGGCGCCTTCGGGCGCCTTTTTCGTGGGAACCTGCGTATCCTTGGGCGATCGCACTATCGGTTTTTCCGATCGATTGTCCCAACCGCCTGGAAAGGAGCCCGCCATGGCCGACGCCACCACCGAAACCAGCAAGAAAAAGCTCGTGCGCGATCTGCAGCGCGTCATCACCGACGCCGAAGAGCTGCTGCAAGCCACCGCCAACGAAACCGAGGGCAAGGTGATCGAGATGCGCGAGCGCATCCGCGAGAACCTGATCGCCGCCCGGCACAAGCTGGGCGACATCGAGGAAACCGTCGCTGCCCGCACCAAGGAAGCCGCCCGCGCCACCGACGAGTACGTGCACGAGCACCCCTGGCAGGCCATCGGCACCGCCGCTGGCGTGGGCCTGCTGATCGGCATGCTCATCGCCCGGCGCTGAGCGCCGCCATGGAGCCGTCCGCTCAACGCCTCTCGGCCTCCGTGCGCGGGCTGGCGGCCACGCTGGTCGAACTGGCCCAGGTCCGCCTGGAACTGTTCAGCGTCGAGGCCCAGGAGGAGGTGCTGCGCCTCGCCGGGCTGGTGGCCTACGGGGCCATCGCCCTGGTGTGCCTGGCGCTCGGCGTGGGCTTTCTGGCCATCCTGATCACCGTGGCCCTGTGGGATGAGCACCGGCTGGCGGCGCTGGCCACCTTCACCGGCCTGTTCCTGTTCGTCGGCTTGCTGGCCATCTGGCAGGCGCGCGCGCGCGTGCTGCGTGGCTCGCGGCTGTTCTCGGCCAGCATCGACGAGCTGCGCCAGGACCGCGAGGCATTGGACCCATGAGACCCGCCCGGCCGCCCGAAGGGGCTTGCACCGCAGCGCGTGGCGCGGAGGCGATCCGATGAGCCTTCCGCGCGCCGAACAGCTCAGGCAGCGCCACCTGTCGCTGCGCCGGCGCTCCCGCACGCTGCGCGTGCGCGCCGGGATGCAGGCCGAGTCCCTGCGCCCCGTGTTCGGCTGGGCCGACCGGGTGCAGGACGCCTGGCGGTGGCTGCGCGGCTGGCCGCCCCAGCTGACCCTGCCCCTGGCCGCCGTGGCCGGGCTGTGGGTGGCGCGCCGCCCCAGCCGGCTGGTCTCGCTGCCGCTGCGCGCGCTGTCCCTGTGGCGCCTGTGGCAGCGCTTCGGCGCGGCCCGCCGTGAGCGCTGAGCCGGCGCGGGCCTTCAAGGTCCCGCAGTCGGTGCTGGTGGTCATCCACACCCCGGCTTTCGAGGTGCTGCTGATCGAGCGCGCCGATGCGCCGGGGTTCTGGCAGTCCGTGACCGGCGCCAAGGACAGGCCCGAGGAACCCTTCGAGCTCACCGCCGCGCGCGAGGTGAGGGAAGAGACCGGTCTGAACGCCGCCGCGCCGGGGCACGCCCTGCGCGACTGGGGCCTGGAGAATGTCTACGAGATCTACCCGCAGTGGCGGCACCGCTACGCGCCGGGTGTCACGCACAACACGGAGCGCGTGTTCGGCCTGTGTGTGCCACGCGCCGCGCCGGTGCGGCTGAGCCCGCGCGAGCACCGCGACCAGGTCTGGCTGCCGTGGTGCGAGGCGGCGCAGCGCTGCTTCTCTCCTTCCAATGCCGAGGCCATCGGCTGGCTGCCGCGGCTGGGCGGGGCGCCGAGGCCGTAGGGCCATGCCGTCCGGCCGCGCACGCCCCGCGCGTGCGCCCGCGCGGGGCCCTTGGCCCGTGCGATCATGTGCGCCATGAGCATGGTGCGCGTAGCGACCTACAACATCCACAAGGGCGTTCAGGGCCTGGGCCCGGCGCGCCGGCTCGAAATCCACAACCTGGTGCACGCGGTCGAACAGTTCGACGCCGACATCGTCTGCCTGCAGGAGGTGCGCAGCCACCACCGCAAGCTGGAACGCTACTTCACCCGCTGGCCCGAAATGGACCAGGCCGGCTACCTCTCGCCCGAGGGCTACGAGGCCGTCTACCGCAGCAACGCCATCACGCGCCACGGCGAACACGGCAACGCCCTGCTGTCGCGCTGGCCGGTGGTGGGCGTGGGGCATTCCGACGTCTCCGACCACCGCTTCGAGCAGCGCGGCCTGCTGCACGTGCACCTGCTGGTCGATGGCCTGGAGCTGCACGTGGTGGTGGTGCACCTGGGCCTGGTGCACGCCAGCCGCGAACGGCAGGTGCAGCGCCTGGGCCAGTTCATCGCCCGCGAGGTTCCCGCCGGCGCGCCGCTGGTGGTGGCGGGCGACTTCAACGACTGGAGCGCGCAGCTGCTCAAACCCATGGCCGCGCTGGACCTGCACACCTTCGAGGGCATCCGCCTGCCCACCTTCCCGGCGCGGCTGCCGCTGCTGCACCTGGACCGCATCTTTTTTCGCGGCCTGCGCCCGGTCTCGGCCCACGTGCCGCATGGGCGCGCCTGGCGCCGCATGTCGGACCACTTGCCGATCATCGCCGACCTCGAATTCCCGTGAAACGCCTGCACGCGACGATGAAGGATGGGCACCAGCTCGTGCTGCTGGTGGGCGGCGACGAGCTCTTCCCCGCGCTGGCCGAGGCCATGGACGCGGCACGCCAGGTGGTGCACCTGGAGACCTACATCTTCG
Source organism: Hydrogenophaga sp. YM1 (assembly GCF_016903055.1). Taxonomy (NCBI): domain Bacteria; kingdom Pseudomonadati; phylum Pseudomonadota; class Betaproteobacteria; order Burkholderiales; family Comamonadaceae; genus Hydrogenophaga; species Hydrogenophaga sp. YM1. The sequence goes on from NZ_CP070223.1 coordinate 1,062,044, forward strand.
AGTTCGCGGGCTCGGCCTTGCAGGTGGCCGAGGCGCTGGAGCGCGCGGCGCGGCGCGGCGTGGCGGTGCGCCTGGTGGTCGACGGCGTGGGCACGCCGTCGATTCCCGAAGAATGGCGCCGGCGCTTCGGCGCCGCCGGCGTGCAATGGCGCATCTACTCGCCCCTGGGCCGGCTGGGCCTGCTGTTCCCCCGCCTGTGGCGCCGCCTGCACCGAAAGCTCTGCGTGGTGGACGGCACGGTGGGTTTTTGCGGCGGCGTCAACATCATCGACGACCGCGACGACGTGTCGCTGGGCCGGCTCGACGAACCCCGGCTGGACTATTCGCTGCGCGTGGCCGGGCCGCTGGTGCAGGACATGACGGAGACCATGGAGCAGCTCTGGTGGCGCCTGCAGGCCGTGCGGGCCGCGCGCCAGCGCGAGTTCTCGGCCGCCTGGCAGGCGCTGCGCGGCTCGAGCGCCTCGGGCGATTTCTCCAAGCTGCTGCGCAAGCTGGAAACGCGCGCGCGGGGCCTGGCGCCCGGCGGCGAGGAAGACACCGGCAGCGCGCTGATGGGCGTGGACGATGCGCGCGCCGCGCTGCTGCTGCGCGACAACGTGGCGCACCGCCACGACATCGAGCGCGCCTACCTCAAGGCCATCGGCGAGGCGCGCCAGGAGGTGCTCATCGTCAACGCCTACTTCATTCCCGGGCGCCGGCTGCGCAAGGCCCTGCTGATGGCCGTCGGGCGCGGCGTGCGGGTGCGCCTGCTGCTGCAGGGGCGCTACGAGCATTTCCTGCAGTACCGCGCCGCGCGGCCCGCGCTCAAGCGCCTGGTGAACGCGGGCCTGGAGGTCTGCGAGTACGCGCCCAGCGCGCTGCACGCCAAGGTGGCCGTGGTGGACGAGCGCTGGGCCACGGTGGGCTCCACCAACCTGGACCCGCTGTCGCTGCTGCTGGCGCGCGAGGCCAACGTCATGAGCACCGACCGGCGCTTCGCGGCGCTGCTGCGCGCGCACCTGGATCACATCGTCTGCCACCGCAGCACACCCATCCATGCGGAGGCGCTCAACAGCCGGCCCTGGGGCCAGCGCATCCTCGACCGCATCGCCTTCGGCATCATGCGCACGGTGCTGTTTCTCACCGGCCACCGCTATTGAGGAGGCGGTGGCCGCCCCCACGTCCCTGATATGCAGGACCTGATCGTCCAGCGCCCCGAGGGCCTGTACTGCCCGCCGGGCGATTTTTTCATCGACCCCTGGCGCCGCGTCGACCGCGCGGTGATCACGCACGCGCACGCCGACCACGCGCGCACCGGGCACCGCCACTACCTCGCGGCCGCGCCCGGCGCCGGGCTGCTGCGCGCGCGGCTGGGGGAGGGCATCCCCCTGCAGCCGATGGACTACGGCGAGGTGGTCACGCACCGGGGCGTGCGCATCAGCCTGCACCCGGCGGGCCACGTGCTGGGCTCGGCCCAGGTGCGCCTGGAACACCAGGGCCAGGTGTGGGTGGCCAGCGGGGACTACCGGCCCACGCCCGCCCACGGCGTGCCCGATCGCACCTGCGCGCCGTTCGAGCCGGTGCGCTGCGACACCTTCATCACCGAGTCCACCTTCGGCCTGCCCATCTACCGCTGGCGTCCCGACCACGAGCTGTTCGCCGAACTCAACCACTGGTGGGCCGACAACGCGGCCGTCGGGCGCGCCAGCGTGATCAGCTGCTACAGCCTGGGCAAGGCGCAGCGCCTGCTGGCGGGGGTGGACCCGTCCATCGGCCCCATCGTCTGCCACGGCTCGGTGGAGCCGCTCAACCGAGCCTACCGCGCGGCGGGCGTGGACCTGCCGGCCACGCTCGCGGCGGAGGGAACGCACGACCCGGCGGACCTGCGCCGCGCCCTGGTGCTGTGCCCGGGCAGCGCCCTGTCCTCGCCCTGGATACGCCGCTTCGGTGACACCAGCGACGCCTTCGCCAGCGGCTGGATGCAGATCCGCGGCTGGCGCCGCCGCCTGGGCCATGACCGCGGTTTCGTCATCAGCGACCACGCCGACTGGCCCGGCCTGCTCTCGGCCATCGGCGCGACCGGCGCCGGGCGCGTGATCGTCACCCACGGCAGCGTGCCCACCCTGGTGCGTTACCTACAGGAGCAGGGCCTGCGGGCCGAAGGCTTCAAGACCGAGTACGGCGACGGCGCCGACGATCCGCCCGCCGCCGGGGCGGAGTCCGCCGCATGAAGCGCTTCGGCGCGCTGTTCGCCGAACTCGACGCCAGCACCGCCACCCACGCCAAGGTGGCCGCCCTGGTGCGTTACCTGCGCGAAGCGCCCGACGAGGACGCGGCCTGGGCGGTGTACTTCCTCGCGGGCGGCAAGCCGCGCCAACTCATCCGCACCGCTCAGCTGCGCGCGCTGGCGCTGCGGGCCTCGGGCCTGCCCGAATGGCTGTTCGAGGAGAGCTACCAGTCCGTGGGCGACCTCGCCGAGACCATCGCCCTGGTGCTGCCCGCGCCGGCCGAGGGGGGCGCCGAGCTCGGCCTTCACGGCTGGATGACCCAGCGGCTGCTGCCGCTGCGCGGCGCCGACGAGGCCACGGTGGCGGCCGCGGTGCTGGGCTGGTGGGCCGAGCTCGACAGCCTGGGCCGCTTCCTCTTCGTCAAGCTGGTGGGGGGTGGTTTCCGCGTCGGCGTGAGCCAGCTGCTGGCGCAGCGCGCCGTGGCCGAGTTCGCGGGCCTGGACCCCAAGCTCGTGGCGGCGCGCATGATGGGCTACACCAGCGGCCAGCGCGCGCCCACGGCCGAGGCCTGGCGCGCCATCGTGGCGCCGGCCGAGGGCGAAGGGGCGGCCGCACGCGACCCGAGCCAGCCCTACCCCTTCTTCCTGGCGTCCGCGCTCGCGGGGGCGCCCGAGGCCACGCTGGGCGAGGTGGGCGACTGGTTCGCCGAGTGGAAGTTCGACGGCATCCGCGGCCAGATCGTCAAGCGCGCGGGCCGCGCCTGGGTCTGGTCGCGCGGCGAGGAGCTGATGACCGAGCGCTTTCCCGAGCTGGAGCGCCTGGCCGCGGCCTGGCCCGACGGCACGGTGGTCGACGGCGAGATCGTGGCCTGGGACGCGCTGGCCGCGCCCCTGCCGGGCTTCGAGACGCCGGGCCGGCCCGCGCCCTTCGCCACGCTGCAGCAGCGCATCGCGCGCAAGACGCTCACGGCCCGCGTGCTGGCCGATGCGCCCGTGGGCTTCATCGCCCACGACCTGCTGGAGCGCGGCGGACAGGACCTGCGCGGGCAACCCCAGCACGCGCGCCGCGCCGCCCTGCAGGCCCTGGCGCGGGCCTGCGCCCCGCCGCTGCCCTGCTCGCCGCTGCTCGGCGCGGCCGACTGGGCCACGCTGGCCGCCTGGCGCGCGCGTTCGCGTGAACTCGGCGTCGAGGGCCTGATGCTCAAGCACCGCGACGGCGCCTACGGCACCGGGCGCGTGAAGCGCTCGGGCGAGGGCGAGCGGCTGGCCTGGTGGAAATGGAAGATCGACCCGTTCACGGTGGACGGCGTGCTGATCTACGCCCAGGCCGGCCACGGGCGGCGCGCCTCGGTCTACACCGACTACAGCTTCGCCGTCTGGAACCGCACGCCGCGCGATCCGGCCGAGGCGCAGGCGGTGGTGGACGCGATCGCCGATCGCCGACCGGCCAACCCGCAAGGCCTGCAGCTGGTGTCCTTCACCAAGGCCTATTCGGGGCTGAGCGACGCCGAGTTCCAGGCCGTGGACGCCGTGATCCGCGAGACCACGCTGGAGCACTTCGGCCCCGTGCGCAGCGTGCGCCCGACGCTGGTGGTGGAGCTGGCCTTCGAAGGCATCGCGCGCAGCAAGCGCCACAAGAGCGGCGTGGCGCTGCGCTTCCCGCGCATGCTGCGCGTGCGCGAGGACAAACCCCTGCACGAGGCCGGCACGCTGGGTGAGGTCCAGGCCTTGCTGCCCGGCGCCTGATCCCCCCGGTGGGGGACGGAACCCGCGTCGGTTCTGAGCTTTGCTTCAAGCCCTGCCGGCAACGCCGACGCCCCGTGCCGCCGGCTGATGTGATCGCGCGCTCGTGCCGTGGCACGGGCGTTTCGGATCGCATCGGGGAGGCAGTGCATGAACTGGAATCACCACCGCGTGGTGCTGAAGGCCGCGCGTAGCGGTGCAAGGTGGCTGTCTGGCCTGCTGGGTCTGGCGCTGCTGCTCACGGGGCTTGGCGCATCGGCCGCCTGCGACCCCAGCGTGAGCTGCTGCGCCGGTGCCCCCAGCACCGGCAGCCCCTGCGGCGGGGCGGGCGCGGCCACCCTGGGCAACACCTCGGGCGTGGACAGCGGTGCGGGCAACCCCCTCAATGTGCTGGGCGGCAACAAGTTCCAGCGCGAGGTGGACATGCCCGCGCTGCCCGGCGTGCTCGGCCTGGAACTCATCCGCTACTACAACAGCGCCGACACCGAGCGCCACCTGCTCGGGCGCGGCTGGCGCCTGAGCTACGAGACCACGCTGCGCGTGGGCACCGGTGCGCTGGCGGGCACGCTGGAAGTCGTGCAGGCCGATGGCACGCGCATCGCCTTCGCCCTGCCTCCAGACGAACGCCAAGGCCCAGGCCAGGGCCAAGGCGATCTCTACCGTGGCCTGAACCCGCTGCAAGGCCTGGTGCACCGACTGCACACGCCGCGCGGCAGCGAGTACCTCTGGCGCTGGGCCGACGGGCGCCAGCTGCGCTTCAACACCCGGGGCCAGCTGGAGCAGATCCGCGCGCCCAGCGGCGAATTCCTCAGCCTGCGCTACGACGGGCGTGGCTGGCTCAGCGAAGTGATCGACCCCGCCGGGCGGCGCCTGCGCCTGCATGTGCTGGACAAGGCCAGCGCCCAGGACCCGCAGCGCTACCGCGGCGTGCAGGGCATCGACACGCCCGTGGGGCGGTTTGTTTATGAACACGGCGGGCAACTGCCCGAGGGCTCCAGCGCCAGGCCCAGCGAGCCCATCGCCAACCTCAGCCAGGTCATCTATCCGGCGCAGGCGCCGAGTGAAGGTGGCGCGGCCTCGGAGATGCGCAGCCGCCGCTACCACTACGAAGACCCGCGCTTTCCGACGCTGCTCACCGGCATCAGCGCACAGCGGCTGAGCCGCCATGGCCAAGCCCGCAACGAGCGCCTAAACACCTGGGCCTACGACGAAGAGCGCCGCGCCGTGCTCAGCTTCAAGGGCGAACGCCCTTCGAGCACGACTGGTACGACTGGCACGGCGGTCGCCACGGGCCAGGATCAGGTGAGCCTGCAACACGGGCCCACCGAGCACGGGCAGCGCACCACCGTGCTCGCCAACAGCCTGGGCCAGAGGACCGTCTACACCAGCACCACCATCGCCGGCGAGCCGCGCCTGCTGCAAGCCATCGGGCCCGGCTGCGCGAGTTGTACTCCGGGCAACCGGCGCTACGGCTACGACCGCGTGGGTCGGCTCATCGAAGAGACCACCCTCGACGAGAAGGGCCACCCCCTGCGCAGTACCCGCACCGAACGCGACGCCTACGGCCGTCCGGTCAAGGTCAGCACCATCACCTACCGCAACGGCAAGGCACAGGCGCCCCAACCGCGTGTGCGCTACGAATACGCGCCCGTCGATGTGAGCGATCCGCAGGCGCTGCCCAGCCCGAGGCCCGTGCTCATCGCCATTCCCAGCGTGGTCCCGGGCAAGGAGCACACCACCCGCATTGCCTACAACGCCGCGATGCAGCCTGTCGAGGTCACCGAAGAAGGCTTCAGTCCCGTGGACGAACAGGGCCTTGCCGCCGCGCAGGGTGTGCCCATCGCCCGCACCAGGGCCTACCGCTACGCAACGGTGAACGGCCGCAGCGTTCTGCAGAGCATCGACGGGCCGCTGCCCGACGGCGCGTCGAACAGTGCATCAAACAGCGCGTTGAACGGCACCGTCGATGCCGACATCACCCGCCTGGAGTGGGACGCGCGCGGTGACCACCTCACGGCCTTCATCTCCCCCGGTGGCTTGAGGACAAGCATCACCACCGACCCAGACAGCGGCCGCATCGCACAATTCACCGGTCCCGACGGTGTCACCGACATCCCCACCTACGCCCCGGGAGGCGATCTGATTTCGCTGACGCGGCGGCGCGGCGAAGTGGTGTTGTCGCAGCAGCGCTTGCGCTACGACGCCAACGGCCTGCCCATCGAGAGCTTTCGGCGCATCGGTGAGCGAGATGTCCCGCAGACACGACAGGCCTTCGACGCCGCCGGGCGGCTGCTGTGGCAAGCCGATGCGCTCGGCGTGCTGCGCCTGGCGAGCTACGACACCGAAGGCCATCTGCTCCGCTCGCGTGTCGTCGGTGCCGGCATCGACCAGCAAGAGCGTTACGGCCGCGATGCCCAGGGACGGTTGCTGCGCGTGGACGACCACACCGGTGGTCTCCGCGAACTGGTGCGTGACGAGGTCGGGCGTTTGATCGCCACCATCAATCCACTGGGCCGCTGGACCCGCTACGAGCGCGACACCGAGGGACTGCGCACCGTGCGGTCGGCCCACACCGGCAAGCCATTGGTTTTGCGCTATGCCAGCGATGGCCGAGGGCACTGGCGCCGCCTCGACGCCGAAGCCCACGATGGCCGGCGCGTGGTGCGCCGCGCGACCCACCGGCGCTTGCTCGACGATTTCGGCCGTGAGGTGCTCGTCGACAACCCCGACAGCGGCCGCGAGCTGCGCCGCTTCGATGCGGCGGACCGACTCGTGCGGGTGCTGCAGGCCGATGGCGGCGCTGTCGACTTCGCCTACGACGCGCTCGGGCGGCTGGTGCGCCGCAGCGCGACGGCGCCATCCGCGGCCCAGGCGGACAGTGGGCATGCGCCGCAGACGGTGCGCTACCTCTACGAAGGCACCCGCCTGGTCGAGATCCAGGGGCCGGAGCAGACGGAGTGCTACACCTACGACGACCAGGGCCGCCTCGGCACGGCCAGCATCGCGCTGCGCCTCAACGATGGCCGGCGGGTGCAGAACACCACGCGCTACCGCTACGACGCCTGGGGCCGGCTCGCCGCGCAAAGCCTGCCCGACGGCAGCGAGCTGCAGTTCGAGCGCAACGGCCAGGGGCAGGTCGTCGCGCTGCATCGGCAGACGGGCCCGTCCTGGGCGCCTTTCGGCTGGGGACGCATGACCTTGGCGCAGGGGCTGCAACGCGACCTTGTCGGCCTCACGCATCTGCGCTACGGCAACGGCATCGAGGGGCGCTGGCAGCGCAGCCGCGAGGGCGTGCTGGTGCGCGTGGTGTACGGGGCGGCACCGGACGAGGCGCCCGCGCTGTGGGACAGCCGCCTGCGGTACGACGCGGCGGGCAACGTCCTGATGCAAAGCCAGTTCGCCGACAGCGCCGCGGCTCAGCCCGCACAGACGGTGCTGGCCTACGACGCGCAGGACCAACTGGCGCAGGCCCTGCGCACGGGCATCGCCCGGAACAAGGGTGTGGGCGTGGACGCCGAGCAGTCCCTGGCCGTCTGGCGCTACCACCACGACAGCCTGGGCAACCGCCTGCTCGCGCAGTCGCAAGCGGCGCAGGGCCCAACGGCCACCTACCAACTCGCCTACGCGCCCGACAGCAACCGGCTTCGCGGCCCGGTGCTGGACGCGGCCGGCCGGGTGCTGCAAGACGGCGGTCGGCGCTACGCGTGGGACAGCCTGGGGCGGCTGGCGAGCGTCACGCAAGAGGGCATCACCACCCGCTACCGCTACAACCACCGGGGCCAGCGCATCGCCAAGCAAGGCCGTGCGCAACAGCACTACCTCTACGACGGGCAGCGCCACCGCACCGCCGAACTCGACGCCCAGGGGCGGCTCACGCGGCAGTACGTGTGGCTCGGTGACCAACTGCTGGCGGTGATCGACCCGCCGCAGCCCCTGGCGCTGCGCGCACCGGCCGAAGGCGTGTTCGGGTCGCTGTGGCGCACGGCGCAAACCGCCTGGGAACGCTTGAGCGGCGCCGCGCCGAGCGTCCACTACGTGCACGTGAACCACCTGGGCGCGCCCGTGGCGGCCACCGACGAGCGCGGCCACACCACCTGGGCGGCGGACTACGCGCCCTTCGGACAGCGCCTGGCGTCGCAGTCCGGCGGGTTCCTCAAGACGGCCACGGACCAGGAGCCGCCCGGCAACGCGCGCGGCCTGCGGCTGGACCTGCGCCTGCCCGGGCAATGGGAAGACGAAGAAACCGGCCTGTACTACAACGACCAGCGCTACTACGACCCCCAGGCCGGGCGCTACCTCAGCCCCGATCCGCTGGGGTTGGCGGGTGGTCTCAATGCCTATGCCTATGCGGACAACAACCCGCTGGGGTTTGCCGATCCGCTGGGGTTGGTGTTGTTTGCGTTTGATGGAACCGACAACACCAACGACGAGGCCTGGCTGCGGGCGCGGGGCAGTTCGTTGACCAACGTGTGGCAGTTTCGTCAGTTGTACCAGGACGGTGCGGCTCGCTATGTCAGTGGCGTGGGGACCTTGCATCGTGATCCACAGTACGGCGACATCATTGCCCCCGGGCTGGACGATGCCGTCAACACCACGGGGCCCGCTCGCATCGACCGCATGCTCCAGTACTTCAACGACGAAGCGGATCTCGCAACCAAGGACGACGAGGCCATGGAGATCGACATCGTCGGTTTCAGCCGCGGGGCCGCCCAGGCGCGCGACTTCGCCAACCAGATCGTGGGCGCCACCCACGACGGTTTCTACCGCTACACGGTGACCGGCAGCGACGGCGCGCAGGAAGCGCGCTGCCAGAAGGTCAATTTCCGATTCATGGGGTTGTTCGACACGGTGCTGAGCACGAACTGGAGTGGCCACGCCTATCAGCTGGGCATTCCAACCGAGTTCTCTTATGTGGCCCATGCGGTGGCATTGAATGAGTACCGAGGCGACATCTCTCATCCCTATGGGTCTGTGGGGGCTTTTCCGCTGGAGTCCATCTTGCCGGGCATGGCGAGTCCCGCGCCGTTAGAAGGCCAGACGCGCACCGAGCGCGGCTTTATTGGCGCGCAAGCCGACATTGGGGGTGGTTTCGGGGAGGACGAGAATCAATTGGCTCAGGTGGCCCTAGTCTGGATGCTGGATCAAGCCAAGGCGGCCGGTGTCAACATGGCCGACCCCGATGAACTTCATAGCATCGTGACCAACCCGGTTATCCACGACAAAAGCGACAGCATCCAGACCGGTACGCCGGCTCCAGGATCGGAAGACAGGCAGGTGCGCTACCGCAACGGAGCGCGCGCTGGTCAACGCGAGATGCCTTTCACCGAAGGGATGAGCTGGGCGGACACGCAGTCCTTCATCCATTACCTGCCGGTCGACGATCCGCGCAGGCAGCAGTTCGTCACGGGGACAGTGGACATGCAGGGCTATCTGGATTGGCTCAATGCCAATGGCTACGGCATCGACATGGAGGTGCAATGACGATGAATGACACGGCAAGGAGTCACCCCGCTAGGCGTCAGTTGCTCGCGCTGCTGGGCTGGTGCGCCTGTAGCGCGGGTTGCACGGTACCTGCGAGTGGGATCGGTGGCTCGGGTATCGATCAACAGCAGCGCCTGCGTGGCATTGCGCTCGTGCTGGTGGTTGACGCGGTGCCCGGCGCGCAGATGGAGGGCGTTGTTTTTTACGACGACAGGGAGCACGTGGTTTATGCCAAGTCGCTGGTGAGTCGACGCACTCGCGAAATCATGGCGCTTGGTGGTACTCGGGCACCGACAGCGGTCCGTGCGGTATGGCGAAAGGATGGGCGCTATGACTACAGCCACGCGACCTGGTATGGCGGCACCATCCTTGGTGACCACACCATCCCTGTCGCCGCCCGCATCCCCGATGAAGTCCTGCGCGACATCCGCGCCCAGGGCGGCGCGCTTCGTCTGAAGTTCCGCCTCAAGCCCGATGGGGTGTTGTTCGGCTGGGATATCGAGCGACCCGGTGGCGGCATCTCCCGGTTCGACATGCCGGGCGGCGATTTTCTGGAGACGCGGTACTGACCGATCGCCTTGATCGCCTCAAGGCCCGCGGCTAGTAGTTGCGCCCACCCTTGTACGCCGCGTGCGTGCGCGCGCGCAGCGGCGCCACGCGTTCGATGGCGGCCTGGGTGCGCGCCACCTGGGCGTGCGTGATCGCCAGGCCCAGGGCGTCCGCCGCGTCCTTGCCGGGCAGACCGGGCAGCTGCAGCAGGCGTTTCACCATTTCCTGCATCTGCTCCTTGGTGGCGCGGCCATGGCCGGCCACGGCCTTCTTGAGCTGCAGCGCGGTGTATTCGGCCACGCCCAGGCCATTGGCGACCAGGGCGGTGAGGCAGGCGCCGCGCGCCTGGCCCAGCAGCAGCGTGGCCTGCGGGTTCACGTTGACGAACACGATCTCGCACACCGCCACCTCGGGCTGGTAGCGGCGGGTCACCTCGGTGATGCCGTCGAACAGCACCTTCAGCCGCTCGGGCAGCAGGGCGCCATCCTTCGGGCTGGTCTGGATGGTGCCGCTGGCCACGTAGGCCAGGCGCGGGCCTTCGGTGTCGATGACGCCGAAACCGGTGCACTGCAGGCCGGGGTCGATGCCGAGGATTCTCATGGGCGGTCGTGGCGCGGGCTCACAGCCCGAAGGTCCAGCGGACCGAATGGAAGAACACCGGCGCCGCGAAGCACAGCGCGTCGACGCGGTCGAGCAGGCCGGCCGCGCCGGTGACCGAGCGGCGCTCGCCGCCCCAGTTCGTCACGCCACGGTCGCGCTTGATGGCCTTCATCACCAGGTGGCCCAGCGAGCCCGCGACGCAGGCCACCAGGGCCATGGCCAGGGCCGGCAGGGGCTTGAAGGGCGTGAAGCCCGCCAGCAGCGCGCCCAGCAGGCCGCCGGCCAGCAGGCCCCAGCCCCAGCTGGCCCAGTGGAAGCTGGCGCTGATGGCCGGCGCCACCGGGCGCTGGCGGCCGCGCGCGGCGAGGTGCTGCACCAGCATGCAGGTTTGCACCACCAGCACCAGGAAGAAGACCAGGAAGGCGTTGTTGCCCAGCCAGCGCGGGAACTGCAACAGCATCAGCGCGGGCACGTGGCTGAGGCCGTAGACGCAGACCATGATGCCCCACTGGAGTTTGGCGCTTCGCTCCAGGAAGCGCTGCGGGTCGCCGCGCAGCGCGCTCACCACCGGCAGGGCCAGGAATACGTACACAGGGATGAAGACCGTGAACAGGTTGAATTGCGCGTTCCACACCAGCGCGTACTGGGCCGGCAGCACCACGAAGAAGGCCAGCACCAGGCTGCGGTGGTCGCCGCGCCGCGTGGGCGACAGGCTGATGAACTCGCGCAGGGCGAAGAAGGAGAGCACGCCGAACAGGGCGATGGACGGACCGCGGCCCATCACCCAGCCGATCCAGAACACCACGGCCATCAGCCAGGAGATGCGCAGCAGGTCGGCGTTGTCGTGGCGGCGGCGGGCCAGCGCGGGGTCGTCGCCATGCGCGCGGCGCTCGCGCAGCGAGAGCAGCACCCCCGCGACGGTGGCCAGGGCCAGCAGGCCGAACACCACGAGGAACAGCAGACCGACCTGCTGGTCGGAGGTAAGGCCGCGCAGGAAGCCGGTCATCAGACGTCCCTCAGCGCCATGACGGCGAGGCGCGCGCGCGCCAGGAAGTCGGCGCGCGGCTCGTCGGCGCCGGGCTTCACGGGTTCGCCGAAGGTCACGGTGCACAGCACGGGCACGGGCACCACCTCGCCCTTGGGCATCACGCGCTGCACGTTGTGGATCCAGGTGGGCACGAGCACCACCTCGGGGAACTTCATGGCCAGGTTGTACAGGCCGCTTTTGAAGGGCTGCGGGTCTTCCTCGAAACCGCGCGTGCCCTCGGGGAAGAGGATGAGCGAGTCGCCGCTCTCCAGGGCGGCGATCAGCGGCGCCAGCGGGTCCTCGTCGCCCTTTCGTTCGCGTTCCACGTAGACGGCGTTGAACACTTCGGTGGTGATCCAGCGCTTGAGCGGCGAGGCGGTCCAGTAGTCCTTGGCGGCGATGGGCCGCGTGATGCCGCGCAGTTCCTTGGGCAGCGCGGCCCAGATCAGCACCAGGTCGGCGTGGCTTTGGTGGTTGGCGAAGTAGATGCGCTGCTCGGCCTTGGGCGGCGCGCCGTACCAGCGCGCTTGCGCGCCGGTGAGCAGGCGCACCAGGCCCAGCAGGAGGTAGCCGACGGCGGTGGCGGCGAGGCGCATGTCAGGGCAGTTTGACGTCGCCCATGCGGGCGACGATGGTGGCGGTGCGGCGCGCCAGGTAGGCCGAGCCCTGGCGCGTCTCGAAGAAGCGCGGCGAAGGCAGCATCACCGCCAGGCGCGCGGCCTCGTAGGCGCTGAGGCGCGCGGCCGGCTTGTTGAAGTAGCGCTGCGCGGCGGCCTCGGCGCCGAACACGCCTTCGCCCCATTCCACGCTGTTCAGGTAAATCTCGAGGATGCGGCGCTTGTCCAGCAGCAGTTCGAGCATCAGGGAGAGCACCAGCTCCTGGCCTTTGCGCAACAGCGTGCGCTCGCCCGACAGCAGCAGGTTCTTGGCGAGCTGCTGGGTGATGGTGGAGCCGCCCACCACCTTGGCCTCGCGCACGGGTCGGTTGGGGTTCTGCGCGGCGCGGCGCTCGGCCTGCTCCTGGCGGCGCTCGTTTTTCTGCCAGGCCTTTTCGATGGCGGTCCAGTCCACGCCGCCGTGGTCGAAGAAGCCGGCGTCCTCGGAGGCCACCACGGCGCGCCACAGGTTCGGGCTGATCTGCTCGCCGTCGACCCAGCGCTGGCGCCAGCGCCACTGGGTCTCGCCGCGCGCGCTGGCGGTGGCCACGCGCCAGGCCTCGGAGCGCTGGAAGGCGGTGCTCTGCGGGTCGAGCACGGTCATGAGGGCGATGCCGGCCAGGAAGTACAGCTGCAGGGCCAGCCCCGCGAGCACCAACCACAGCAGCCAGCGACCGAAGGCGCGTACCACTACTGTCCCGACAGTTGGGTCTGCAGGCCGTCCTCGCGCGTGAAGCGAAAGCGCGAGACGACCACGATCTGGTCGGCCTGGCGGCGCATGGCCTCGTTGAAGCGACCGAAGGCCAGGCCACGCACGATGGCCTGGGCGCGGCTGTCGAGCAGGCGGTTGCCGGAGCCCTGCACCACCTCGGTGTCGAGCACCTGGCCGGTGTGGTTCACGGTAATGACCATGGTGAGTTCGCCATAGAGCTTGCGCCCGGCGGCCTCGGGGAAGTTGGCCGTGCCGTGCTGCTCGATGCGCCGGCGCAGGCCGTCGTAATAGACGGCGTAGACGGCTTCGCGCGTGGCCGGGCTGATGTAGCGCTTGCGCGGCCGCGCGTTTTCCTCGTTGATGCGTTTCTCGATCTCGGCCAGCACGCGCACCAGGGCCTGGCGCCTCTGTTCCTGCTCGCGGGCCTCGGGCGTCTGGCGCTGGGCCGCGGGAGCGGGCGGCGGCATGGTGGCCAGCGCGCGGCGCACCTGCGCGAGCAGCTGCACCTGCTGCTCCATCAGGGCCTCCATGCGGCGCAGTTCTTCGTCGGGCGTGTCGCCCAGCCGGGCGATGGCAGCGGGGGGCAGCGGCGAGGTGGCGCGCCCGCGCTCGGCGTCGCCGCCGCCGGCCAGCGCGGCCTGGGCGATGGCCTGGGCCTTCTCGGGGCGCTGGTCGCTGCGCGCGTTGACCAGGATCACCTCCAGCGGCGTGTCCTTGAACACGCGGTCGAAGCGCTCCGGGTCGGCGAAGCGCACCGCCAGCAGGGCCGCGTGCACCCCGAGCGAGACCAGCAGCGCGAGCTGCAGCGTGCTCAGGTTCCTCAGGGTGCGGACGGCCTTGGCGCGGGCGGCGGATTTCACGCGGGGGATTATCCGTTCTGCGTTCCGTCGGGGGGCGTTTCGGCCGCCGCGGCCTCGTTCAGGTCGATGGCCAGCGCCACCGGGGCGCCCAGCGGCTCTTCCTCGTCCTCCTCGGCCTCGGACTCGAGCGCCGCGGGATCTTCCACCGGCTGGTCGAGCCGCTCGATGACCGTGCCGCTCAGCTCCAAGGTGATGTCGTCGATGGCCCCCAGCCGGATCCGCAGGTGGGCACCGCGCAGCAGGCCATCGGCGCCCAGCACCGGCAGCACCAGGGGCAGGGTGTCGGCGCGCACCAGGCCGTCCTTGATGAGCGTGGCGGTGAGTTCGGTGATGCCGTTCTGGCGCAGGTACTGCAGCGTCCAGTAGCGCTCCATGCCGCCCTGGAAGCCGTTGTAGGCGGTGTGGGCGGCGTCGAAGGCGCTGACCACGGCGAGCAGGTTGGCGTCCTTGGGCTTGAAGGGCGCGGCCAGCGCGGCGGTCTTGCCGTGGCGCGCGCAGGCCACGATCTGCCACTGGTTGACCAGGTCGACGTAGCGGCGCAGCGGCGAGGTGGCCCAGGTGTAGGCCTTCACGCCGATGCCCGCGTGCGGCAGGGCCTTGGTGCCCATGCGCACCTTGATGCCCGGCAGCAGGCTGGCCTGGCTGCGGTAGATGCCGGGCACGCCGCACTCGGCCAGCCACAGGCCCCAGGTCTTGTTGGCCAGGATCATGGCCTCGGCCACCATCAGGTCCAGCGGCGCGCCGCGCGAGCGCGTGCCGATGAGCACGCGTTCGTCGCCGGCGGGTTCGTCGCCCTGCACGCCTTCCAGCTTGAAGGTGTAGTCGGGGCGCGCGAAGGTCTCGGGCTTGCCGCGCGCGATTTCGCGCTGCGCCTTGTGTTCGCGCGCGAAGCGGTGCAGGAAGACCAGCGCGGGCTGTAGCCCGGCCAGCTCGGCCGGGGCCTGGGCGTTGGCCTCGCCGGCGAGCCACGCCTCGGTGACGATTGCGTCGAGCCGGTCGTGGCGCAGGTTGTGGGCGATCGGCACGCGCTCCAGCGCGGTGCGGCTGGGGCCCACGGCCAGCGTGGCCTCGTCGATCTCCACGTACAGCGAGACGGCCGGGCAGTCGCGTCCGGCCTGCAGCGTGTAGGCGTCGACCACCGCGTCGGGCAGCATGGTGATCTTGTGGCCGGGCATGTAGACGGTGGACAGGCGCGTGCGCGCGAGTTCGTCGAGCGGGTCGCCCGGCGCGATGGCCAGGCCCGGCGCCGCGATGTGGATGCCCAGCGTGACCGTGCCCGAGCCCAGGCCCTGCACGGAGAGCGCGTCGTCGATCTCGGTGGTGGCGGAGTCGTCGATGGAGAAGGCCGCCACGGCCGCCAGCGGCAGCGCCTCGGCCACCGGCGGGGCGTTCAGCGCAGGGAAGCCCGTGCCTTTGGGAAAGTGCTCGAACAGGAAGCGCTGCCAGTGGAACTGGTAGGCGCTGCGGATGGCCCCAGCCTGCTGCAGCAGCACCAGCGGCGCGGTGTGGCTCAGGCGCGCGGCCTCGACCACGGCCTTGTATTCGGGGCCGTTCTTGTCGGGCTTGAAGAGGATGCGGTAGAGCTGCTGGTGCACCGGCTCGGGGCAGCGGCCCGCCACCAGCTCGGCGGCCCAGGCCTCGATGCGGGCCTGCAGCTCTTTCTTCTTCTCGATGGCGGCCAGGGCCTGGGCCACGATCTCGGGCGGGGCCTTCTTGAAGCGGCCCTTGCCGGCGCGGCGGAAGTAGTGCGGCGCGTTCTGCAGCGTGAGCAGCGCGGCCACCTGCTGGGCGGTGCCGGCCTGGGCGCTGAAGTACTCGCGCGCCAGGTCGGCGAAGCCGAACTCGTCCTCGGGCGCGAATTCGTAGGCGAGTTCGAGCTCCATGCCCTCGGCCAGCGCGCCGGCCTCCTTCAGGAGCTCGGCGGGCGCGGGTTTCTCGAACCGCAGCAGCGCGTTGGCCGCTTTCACTTTCACCCGCTTGCCGGAGTCGAGTTCCACCTGGAGGGAACTGTCGGACTCGGACAGCAGGCGGCCGGTCAGGAACTTGCCGGCCTCGTCGAACAGGATGTGCATGGGCGCGATTGTCCCATCCCGCCCGGCTCAGGCCAGCCGCAGGAAGCCGAACACCGCGTCCATGTGGGCCTCGAAATCGCTGATCGCGTGGTCGCCGCCTTCCAGCAGGCGGATGCCGCCGCCCGCGCAAAAGGCCTGCATCTCGCGCCAGTCCAGCACCTCGTCGCCCTTGGCGATGAGCGCGAACAGGCGCTCGGGCGTGGCCGGCGAGGCCGGCGACAGGCGCGCGATGTCGCTCTCCAGCGCCCGCAGCTCGTCCACGAAGCCGGGCTCGAAGAAGAAGCGCTCCTCGGGGTTCTGCCAGGTGGTCTGTTCGCCGATGTGGGCGGCCAGGTCGCGCGCGGGGTGGGCCGCGGGGTTGAGCAGCACCGCCCGGCAGCCGGTCTGCAGGGCGAACCAGCGCGCGTAGAACCCGCCCAGCGAGGACCCCACCACCGCCGTGCGTTCGCGCGGCCAGTCGGCCGTGGCCTGGCGGATCCATTCGGTGGCGGCGCGCGGCGACGGCGGCAGCTGGGGGCACCACCAGGTCACGGCGGGGTGCGCGCGGCGCACGCGCTCGCCCACCAGGCGGGCCTTCATCGACAGGGGGGAGGACCGGAAGCCGTGCAGGTAGAGCAGGTGGGTGGTGGGGAGGGGGTGCATCGACTGAGGATAATCGCGGCCCATGGCCGTCGTCCTCGACAAACCCAGTCTGCTGCAGCGCGCGATCCCCTTCATGCGGGGCTTCGACTGGCCGCTCATCGCCATCATCTGTTTCATGGCCGCCCTGGGCCTGGTCACCATGTACTCGGTGGGCTTCGACCACGGCTCGCGCTTTTCCCAGCACGGCCGCAACATGCTGATCGGCGCCACCGTCATGCTGGTGTGCTCGCAAATCCCGCCGCAGCGCCTGATGAGCCTGGCGCTGCCGCTCTACCTGGTGGGCGTGGCCCTGCTGCTGGGGGTGGAGTTCGCCGGCATCATGCGCAAGGGTGCCCAGCGCTGGCTCGACATCGGCGTGACGGTGATCCAGCCCAGCGAGATCATGAAGATCGCCATGCCCATGATGCTGGCCTGGTGGTTCCACCGCCGCGAAGGCCAGCTCAAACCCATGGACTTCGTGGTCGCGGGCGGGCTGCTGGCCGTGCCCATCGGGCTGATCCTGCTCCAGCCCGACCTGGGCACCACGCTGCTGGTGCTGGCCTCCGGCCTGGCCGTCATCTTCTTCGCCGGCCTGAGCTGGAAACTGATCGTGCCGCCCGTGGTGCTGCTGGGCATCGGCGTGGTGGTGCTGATCTTCAATGAATCGTCCTGGTGCGCCCCCGGCGTGGATTGGCAGGTGCTGCACGAGTACCAGCGCCAGCGCGTGTGCACCCTGCTGGACCCGACCACCGACCCGCTGGGCAAGGGCTTTCACATCATCCAGGGCATGATCGCCATCGGTTCGGGCGGCGTCTGGGGCAAAGGCTTCATGCAGGGCACGCAGACCCACCTGGAGTTCATTCCCGAGCGCACCACCGACTTCATCTACGCCGCCTTCTCCGAGGAGTTCGGCCTGGTGGGCGTGCTGGTGCTGCTGGCCGGTTTCACCGCGCTCATCGGCCGCGGGCTGGTCATCGCGGCCGAGGCGCCCACGCTGTTCTCCCGCCTGCTGGCGGGTGCGCTCACGCTCAACATCTTCGTCTACGCCTTCGTGAACATGGGCATGGTCAGCGGCATCCTGCCCGTGGTGGGCGTGCCGCTGCCGTTCGTCAGCTACGGCGGCACCGCCATGGTGACCATGGGCGTGGGCCTGGGCATGCTGCTGGCCATTTCGCGCGCCAAGCGACTGGTGCCCTCATGACCGGCGCACCGGAGTGCAGCGGCGATCACCCCGTGGCCGTCATCGGCGCCGGCCTGATGGGCGGTGCCATGGTCGAGCGCCTGCGCGAGCGCGGCTGGGCCGTGGTGGTGCGCGACGTCGACCCCGCCTGCGCCGAACGCGCCCGCGCGGCCGGCGCCACGGTCTGCGCCAGCGCGCGCGCCGCCACCGAGCGCCTGGCCGACGGCGGCGTGCTGGCCCTGGTGGTGGTGGACGCCGCGCAGTGCCGCGAGGTGCTCTGGGGTGAGCAGGGTGCCGCCGCCGCGCTGCGGCCGGGCCAGACCCTGCTGCTGTGCCCCACCATCGCCCCCGAGGACACCGAAGCCATCGCGGCGCGGCTGGCGTCCCAGGGCGTGGACACCATCGACGCCCCCATGTCCGGCGGCCCGGCCCGGGCGCGCGCCGGCACCATGAGCCTGATGCTCGCCGGCCCCGAGGCCACCCTGCAGCGCCACGCGGGCCTGCTGGCCGACCTGTCCGACAGCCAGTTCCGCGTCGGCGCCCGCGTGGGCGACGGGGCGCGCACCAAGCTGGTGAACAACCTGCTGGCGGGCATCAACCTGGCGGGCGCGGCCGAGGCCCTGGCCCTGGCCCAGCGCCTGGGGCTGGACCTCTCGCGCACGCTGGACGTGATCGAGCGGTCCAGCGGCCAGAGCTGGATCGGCACCGACCGCCTGCGCCGCCGGCTGGCCGGCGACACGGCACCGCGCGCCCACATGAGCCTGCTGGCCAAGGACACCCGCCTGGCGGTGGCCGCCGGTCGGTCCACCGGCCACGAGGGCGTGCTGGGCCCGCAGGCCGCCGCGGTCTTCGCCGCCGCGCTGGCGCAGGGCATGGCCGGCCAGGACGACGGCGCGCTGCTCGACTGGATGCGCGAGCACCCGGCGGGACTGCCCCCGCCGGAACCAAAGCCCTGAGGCCCACAGGCGGTCGGGCGGTTCCTACAATGCCTGGATGATCGCCCGCGAACCCACCCTGGCCCGACTGGCCACCGCCGAGCAACTGCTGCTCGAACCCTTCGGCCTCACCACCGCCCACCTGCACCAGGCGCTGGCGGAGATCCGCTCGCACGGGGTGGACGACGCCGATCTCTATTTCCAGGCCACGCGCAACGAGGGCTGGAGCCTGGAGGAGGGCATCGTCAAGACCGGCAGCTTCCACATCGAGCAGGGCGTGGGCGTGCGCGCGGTCAGCGGCGAGAAGACCGCCTTCGCCTACTCCGACGACCTGTCCTGGGACTCGCTGCTCGACGCCGCGCGCACCGTGCGCAGCATCTCGGGCCAGGGCCAGACGAAGAAGGTCAAGGTGGCGGCGCCCAAGGTCGCCCCCTCGCGCTCGCTCTACGCCGGCGTGGACCCCATCGCTTCGCTGGACAGCACCGCCAAGGTGGCGCTGCTTGAAAAAGTGGAGCGCCTGGCGAAGGCCAAGGACCCCCGCGTGGCCCAGGTGATGGCCGGCCTGGCCGCCGAGCACGACGTGGTGCTGGTGGCGCGCGCCGACGGCACGCTGGCGGCCGACGTGCGCCCGCTGATCCGCCTGTCGGTCACCGTCATCGCCGAACAGAACGGCCGGCGCGAGATGGGCAATTCGGGCGGCGGTGGCCGCTTCGGCCTGGCCTACTTCGACGACGCCATGGTGCAGTCCTACGTGGACGAGGCGGTGGAGCAGGCGCTGACCAACCTCGAATCGCGCCCCGCGCCGGCGGGCGAGATGGTGGTGGTGCTGGGCAGCGGCTGGCCCGGCATCCTGCTGCACGAGGCTGTGGGCCACGGCCTGGAAGGCGACTTCAACCGCAAGGGCAGCAGCGCGTTTGCCGGCCGCATTGGCCAGCGCGTGGCGGCCAAGGGCGTCACCGTGCTCGACGACGGCACCATCGCCGATCGCCGCGGCTCGCTCAACGTCGACGACGAAGGCCATGTGTCGCAGCGCAACGTGCTCATCGAAGACGGCATCCTGCGCGGCTACATCCAGGACGCCATGAACGCACGCCTGATGGGCGTCAAGCCCACCGGCAACGGCCGGCGCGAGAGCTACGCCCACACGCCCATGCCGCGCATGACCAACACCTACATGCTCGGCGGCGACAAGCACCCCGACGAGATCGTCGCCAGCATCAAGAAGGGCCTGTACGCCACCAACTTCGGCGGCGGCCAGGTGGACATCACCAGCGGCAAGTTCGTGTTCTCGGCCAGCCAGGCCTTCTGGGTCGAAAACGGCAAGATCCAGTACCCCGTGAAGGGCGCCACCCTGGTGGGCAACGGCCCGGACGCGCTCACGCGCGTGAGCATGATCGGCAACGACATGAAGCTCGACAGCGGCGTGGGCACCTGCGGCAAGGAAGGCCAGAGCGTGCCCGTGGGCGTGGGCCAGCCCACGCTGCGCATCGAGGCCCTCACGGTCGGCGGCACGGCTTGAGCGCGGGAGCGCCAGGGCCGGTGCCGTTTGGCGAGGCCCTGCGCTTCTGGCTCAAGCTCGGCTTCATCAGCTTTGGTGGCCCGGCGGGGCAAATCGCGGTGATGCACCGCGAACTCGTGGAGCAGCGGCGCTGGATCAGCGAGCGGCGCTTCCTGCACGCGCTCAACTACTGCATGCTGCTGCCCGGCCCAGAGGCCCAGCAACTGGCCACCTACATCGGCTGGCTGCTGCACCGCACCTGGGGTGGCATCGCGGCGGGCGCGCTGTTCGTGCTGCCCTCTCTGCTGCTGCTCATCGGCCTGAGCTGGGCCTACCTGGTGTATGGCCAGGTGGGCTGGGTGGCGGGCCTGCTCTATGGCATCAAGCCCGCCGTGGCGGCCATCGTGGTGCAGGCGGTCTGGCGCATCGGCGGCAAGGTGCTGCGCTCGCCGCGCCGCGCGCCCTGGCTGTGGGCCATGGCGGTCGGCAGCTTCGCCGCCATCGCCGTCTTCCAGCTGCCGTTTCCGCTGGTGGTGCTGTCGGCGCTGGCGCTGGGCTGGCTGGGCGGGCGCTTCGCGCCCTCGCAGTTCCTGCCCGCCGGCGTCCAGGCCACGGCCTCGGCGGCACCGGCGCCCGCGCCGCCTGTGGCGCTCATCGACGACCACACCCCCCCGCCGGCGCACGCGCGCTTCTCGCGGGGCCGCTTGGCGCGCGTGCTGCTGGTGGGCGCGCTCCTGTGGGCGCTGCCCATGGCGGCGCTGCTCGCGTGGCAGGGTACGCAGGGCGTGCTGGGCGCCATGGGCCTGTTCTTCTCCAAGGCCGCGCTGCTCACCTTTGGCGGCGCCTACGCGGTGCTGCCCTACGTCTACCAGGGTGCCGTGGTGCAGCACGGCTGGCTCAGCGGGCCGCAGATGATCGATGGCCTGGCCCTGGGCGAAACCACGCCGGGGCCGCTGATCATGGTGGTGGCCTTCGTCGGTTTCCTGGGCGGCTGGCACACCGAGGTGCTGGGCCCCGATGCGCGCTTCTGGGGCGCGGCGCTGGCGGCGGCGGTGGTCACCTGGTTCACCTTCCTGCCCTCGTTCGTTTTCATTCTCGCGGGCGGCCCGCTGGTGGAAAGCACGCATGGGCAGGTGCATTTCACCGCGCCGCTCACCGGCATCACGGCGGCGGTGGTGGGCGTGATCGCCAGCCTCGGCGTGTTCTTCCTGGCCCATATCGCCCGGCCCTTGCCTGGCGGACCGGTCGATGCCGCCGCGCTGGCGATCGCCGCGCTCGCGGCCCTGGCGCTGGTGCGTTTCAAGCTCGGCGTCATCCCGGTGATCGCGGCCTGCGGCGCGTTGGGGGTGTTGCTCAAAACCAGCGGCTGGGCGGGCTGAGGGGCGAGCGCCTCAGGCCCTGTGCTACATTGCGTGCCATGCTTTCGCGCGCCGTTTACTTTGCTTTTTACTTTTGGTTCTCTGTCCCCGGCGGACGAGAGGCGAAGTCGTAAGCGCGCCAAGCATCTCGAACAACAACCGCCGGAGCCTCAAGCCCGGCGGTTTTTTTTCGCCCCATCCATTTTCTCTAGACCCACCCAGGAGCCCGTGATGAACGCCAAAGCCACTTCCGCCGCCAGCGACGCCTGGTATGCGCGTCCGCTCGACAAGACCAGCGAGACCGACGACCAACGCATCCAGAAGATCACCGTGCTTCCCCCGCCCGAACACCTCATCCGCTTCTTCCCCATCGCCGGCACGGCGACGGAAGACCTCATCAGCCAGACGCGCCAGCGCATCCACCGCATCCTGCACGGCAAGGACGACCGGCTGCTCGTGGTCATCGGCCCGTGCTCCATCCACGACCCCGGCGCCGCCCTGGACTACGCGCGGCGCCTGAAGAAGCTGCGCGAGCAGCACGCCGATACGCTGGAAGTCGTGATGCGCGTGTACTTCGAGAAGCCGCGCACCACGGTGGGGTGGAAGGGCCTGATCAACGACCCCTACCTGGACGAGAGCTACCGCATCGACGAGGGCCTGCGCATCGCGCGCCAGCTGCTGATCGAGATCAACCGCCAGGGCCTGCCGGCGGGCAGCGAGTTCCTTGACGTGATTTCGCCGCAGTACATCGGCGACCTCATCAGCTGGGGCGCCATCGGCGCGCGCACCACCGAGAGCCAGGTGCACCGCGAACTGGCCTCGGGCCTGTCGGCGCCCATCGGTTTCAAGAACGGCACCGACGGCAACATCAAGATCGCGACCGACGCCATCCAGGCGGCGGGCCGCGGCCACCATTTCCTGTCGGTGCACAAGAACGGCCAGGTCGCCGTCGTGCAGACCAAGGGCAACCGGGACTGCCACGTGATCCTGCGCGGCGGCAAGGCGCCCAACTACGACGCCGTCAGCGTGGCCGCCGCCGTGAAGGACCTGGAGGCGGCCAAGCAGGTGCCTCGCCTCATGATCGATTTCAGCCACGCCAACAGCAGCAAGCAGCACGAGAAGCAGCTCGACGTGGCGCGCGACGTGGGCGCGCAGATCGCGGGCGGCTCCCGGTCCATCTTCGGCGTGATGATCGAAAGCCACATCGAGGCCGGCGCGCAGAAGTTCACCCCCGGCAAGGACGACCCCGCGGCGCTGCAGTACGGCCAGAGCATCACCGACGCCTGCCTGGGCTGGGACGATTCGGTGCAGGCGCTGGAGATCCTGTCGCAGTCGGTGCAGGCCGCGCGGCGCCGCGCGGGCTGAGCCGCCCAGGGGTTTGCGCCGTGCCGCGCCCCGGCGCGCGGCACAATGGCCTGACAACACGCCTTGCGGAGACCCACATGCGCAGCCAAGTCATCATCACCTGGGGCGAGCCAGCCACCTACCGCATCGACCTGGAAGAGGTGCAGCCCATGCCGCACGACCAGGCGCGGCACTGGCTGGACGAGCAGTTCACGCGGATGGGCTGCGAGCCGATCCGCCCCACGGGCAAGGTGCTCACGGCCGACAAGATCCTGTGCATCGCGCAGGCCGCTGGCCAGCCGCGTTTCCAGGACGCGGCGCACCGCGACTGGGCCCTGGCCTTCGCGCGCGCGGCCAGCGCGGCGCTGGCCAAGCCGCTGGTCACGGTGGATGTGCCGGCGCAGTCGCTGAGCTACTGAGTCCGACGCGCGGGCATCAGCCGGCGAGCGCCTTGAGCAGGCGCTCGTGGATGCCGCCGAAGCCGCCGTTGCTCATGCACACGATGTGGTCGCCGGCCTGGGCGGCCCGCACCACCTGGTTCACGACCGTCTCGATGTTCGCGCCGACCTGGGCGCGCGCGCCCATGGGGGCCAGCGCTTCGGCAGCGTCCCAGTCGAGCCCGCCCGAATGGCAGAAGGCCAGGTCGGCGTTTTCCAGGCTCCAGGGCAGCTGCGATTTCATGGTGCCCAGCTTCATGGTGTTGCTGCGCGGCTCGAACACCGCCAGGATGCGCCCGCGCGGCTGGCCCAGTCGGCGCGCCAGGCCGTCGAGGGTGGTGCGGATGGCCGTGGGGTGGTGCGCGAAGTCGTCGTAGACCGTGATGTCCCCGCCCGCGCGCGCCACGGCGCCGCGCACCTCCATGCGGCGGCGCACGTTCTGAAAGTGGGCCAGCGCCTGCGCGGCCTCGGCCGGCGGCACGCCGAGGTGATCGGCCGCGGCGATGGCGGCGAGCGCGTTGAGCTGGTTGTGCACGCCACTGAGCGCCCAACGCACGTGGCCAACCGCCTGGCCGCGGTACAGCACGGCGAAATCGTGCGGCTCGCCCTGCGCGGTGAAGTCGCTCACGGCGGCGCCGAAGCTGCGCAGCTCGCTCCAGCATCCTTGGTGCAGCACGCGCTCCAGGCTGTCCTCCAGGCCGTTGACCACCACGCGGCCGCTGCCCGGCACGGTGCGCACCAGGTGGTGGAACTGCCGCTCGATGGCCTTGAGGTCGTCGAAGATGTCGGCGTGGTCGAATTCGAGGTTGTTGAGGATGGCCGTGCGCGGGCGGTAGTGCACGAACTTGCTGCGCTTGTCGAAGAAGGCGGTGTCGTACTCGTCGGCTTCGATGACGAACGGGGCCCTCACGCTGCGCCGCTGCGCCGCGGGAAGGCCGATCCCGCCCTGGGACGGCCCTGCGGCGGGATCGGCCTGGCCTTCGCCCAGCCGCGCTGACACGCCGAAGTTCATTGGCACGCCGCCCACCAGGAAGCCGGGCTTGTGCCCGCAGGCCTCCAGCACCCAGGCCAGCATCGACGTGGTGGTGGTCTTGCCGTGCGTGCCGGCCACGGCCAGCACGTGGCGGCCCTGCAGCACGTGCTCGGCCAGCCACTGCGGTCCGCTGGTGTAGGGCGCGCCGGCCTCCAGGATGGCCTCCATCAGCGGGAACTTGGGGGTGCCGTCCGGCAGGCGCCCGCGGCTCACCACGTTGCCCACCACCCAGATGTCGGGGTTCAGCGCCATCTGGTCGGCGCCGAAGCCTTCGATGAGGTCGATGCCCAGCGCGCGCAGCTGGTCGCTCATGGGGGGGTAGACGCCGGCGTCGCAGCCGGTCACGCGGTGGCCCGCCTCGCGGGCCAGGGCCGCGACACCGCCCATGAAGGTGCCGCAGATGCCCAGGATGTGAATATGCATCCGCGGATTCTAGGTTTTGCCCACGGGGCACAATCCCCGGATGCTCTCGCGAGACGACACCGCCGCCGAGATCGCCGCCGTGGCCGCGCGCCTGGTGGTCGACGAAGGCCAGGACTACGCCGCGGCCAAGCGCGCCGCCCTCCGCCAGCTGGGCCTGCCCGCCCGAACCCCGCTGCCCGACAACGACACGCTGGAAGCGGCCGTGCGCGAGCACATCGCCGTGTTCTGCGCCGACACCCAGCCGGCCGAGCTGCGCGCGCTGCGGGAACTGGCGCTGGTCTGGATGGATCGACTCCAGGCCTTCCGCCCCCACCTGGGCGGCGCCGCCTGGCACGGCACGGCCACGCGCCACAGCGACCTCCACATGCACCTTTTCTGCGACGACCCCAAGCAGGCCGAATGGGCCTTGATCGACCACAAGGTGGACTACCACCCCGGCACGGCCAGCGGCTGGCGCGGCGAAGCGGTCGACGCCCTGACCGTGCGCACCCGCAGCGAGGCGCTGGGCCAGTGGGTGCTCCTGCACCTGCTGGTGCACGACCTGGACGGCCTGCGCGGCGCGCTCAAGCCCGACAGCCAGGGCCGCAAACCGCGCGGCGACGCCACCGCGCTGCGCGAGCGCCTGATCGCCGAGGCGGGGGAGGGCGCCTGATGGCCATGAAGATGCAACGCCGCCACTGGCTGGCAGGGGGCGTGGCTCTGGCCGCCGCCGGCGCCGGCGCCTGGTGGGCCGAGCGCCGCCTGAGCCCGACCCCGGTGCTCGACGGAGCCGAGACCGCTTTCTGGCAGACCGCCTTTGAAACGCCCGAGGGCGGTTCACTGGCCGTGGCCAACTGGCGCGGCAGTCCGCTGCTGGTGAACTTCTGGGCCACCTGGTGCCCGCCCTGCGTGGAGGAGCTGCCGCTGCTCAACGCCTTCCACGAGAAGCAGGCACCCAAAGGCTGGCAGTTCCTGGCCCTGGCGGTGGACCGGGCAGAGCCGGTGCGCCAGTTCCTGCAGCGCCTGCCGCTGCGCTTTCCCGTGGGCATGACCGGCTTCGCCGGCACCGAGCTCAGCCGTTCGCTGGGCAACGCCACCGGCGCCTTGCCGTTCACGGTGGTGTTCGGGCCGGACGGCCGCGCCGTTCACCGCAAGATCGGCCAGGTCCACGAGGCCGACCTGAGGGCATGGGCCGGATCGGTCTGACGCGCTCAACGCGCATCAAGCGCGGCCATCTTCAGTGAATTCCGGCAGGATGGCCGAACGGGCGCGGTTCGGCCCTTCGTGTACACTGCCCCACCCTTTGGCGGCTTGGGCATCTCCATTCTGTGAAATAGAGAGCATTTAGTACCAATTTCGCCGAACTTCGTTGGAGAAATCATGGATTTGCGAAAACTCAAGACGCTGATCGATCTGGTGTCGGAATCGAACGTGTCGGAGCTCGAGATCACCGAAGCGGAAGGCAAAGTCCGCATCGTCAAGGCCACCCCGGCCGTGATGCCCGCCCCCATCACCTACAGCATGCCGCCCATGCAGGCCCCCGCCGCCCCGGCCCAGGTGGTGGAGGTGGCTTCGCCTGCCGCGGCGCCGGCCGCGCCCGCGCAGCCCGCCGGTCACACGGTCAAGTCCCCCATGGTCGGCACGTTCTACCGCGCCTCGGCCCCGGGCGCCAAGCCGTTCGTCGAGGTCGGCGACACGGTGAAGGAGGGCGACACCATCTGCATCGTCGAGGCGATGAAGATCCTCAACGAGATCGAGGCCGACAAGAGCGGCACCGTCACCCAGATCCTGGTCCAGAACGGCCAGGCCGTCGAATACGGCCAGCCGTTGTTCGCGATCGAGTGAGGGCCGCGCACCCATGTTCAAGAAGATCCTGATCGCCAACCGGGGCGAGATCGCGCTGCGCATCCAGCGCGCCTGCCGCGAGATGGGCATCAAGGCGGTGATGGTCTATTCCGAGGCCGACCGCGACGCCAAGTACGTCAAGCTGGCCGACGAGGCGGTGTGCATCGGCCCGGCGCAATCGGGGCAGAGCTACCTGAACATGCCCGCCATCATCTCGGCCGCCGAGGTGACAGACGCCGAAGCCATCCACCCGGGCTACGGTTTCCTGAGCGAGAACGCCGACTTCGCCGAGCGCGTGGAGCGCAGCGGCTTCACCTTCATCGGCCCCACGCCCGACTCCATCCGCCTCATGGGCGACAAGGTGTCGGCCAAGCAGGCCATGATCCGCGCCGGCGTGCCCTGCGTGCCCGGCTCCGACGGCGCGCTGCCCGACGACCCGGTGGTGATCAAACGCACCGCCAAGGCGGTGGGCTACCCGGTGATCATCAAGGCCGCGGGCGGCGGTGGTGGTCGTGGCATGCGCGTGGTGCACACCGAGGCCGCGCTGCTGCATGCGGTGCAGACCACCAAGGCCGAGGCCGGTGCCGCTTTCGGCAATGCCGAGGTCTACATGGAGAAATTCCTGCAGAACCCGCGGCACATCGAAATCCAGGTGCTGGCCGACCAGCACCGCAACGCCGTCTACCTGGGCGAGCGCGACTGCTCCATGCAGCGGCGCCACCAGAAGGTCATCGAGGAGGCGCCGGCGCCGGGCATCCCGCGCCGCCTGATCGAGAAGATCGGCGAGCGCTGCGCGGCGGCCTGCAAGAAGATCGGCTACCGCGGCGCGGGCACGTTCGAGTTCCTGTTCGAGAACGGTGAGTTCTATTTCATCGAGATGAACACGCGCGTGCAGGTGGAGCACCCGGTGACCGAATGGATCACCGGCATCGACATCGTGCGCACGCAGATCGCGGTGGCCGCGGGTGAAAAGCTGCCGTTCACGCAGCGCCAGGTGCAGCTCAAGGGCCACGCCATCGAGTGCCGCGTCAACGCCGAGGACCCGTACAAGTTCACGCCCTCGCCGGGCCGGATCACCATGTGGCACCCGCCGGGCGGCCCCGGGGTGCGCGTGGATTCGCACGTCTACGCCAACTACTTCGTGCCGCCCAACTACGACTCCATGATCGGCAAGATCATCGTGCACGGCGACACGCGCGAGCAGGCGCTGGCCCGCATGCGCACCGCGCTGGCCGAGACGGTGGTCGAGGGCATCAAGACCAACATCCCGCTGCACCGTGAGTTGATGGTGGACGCCAACTTCGTGGCTGGCGGCACCAACATCCATTACCTCGAAGAGTGGCTCTCGCAACGTGAGCGCTGAACGGCCCGGCGCGACCACGCCCTTCGAGCTGGTACTGGTGGTGCCCGAGGCGGCCATCGAAGCCGTGGGCGAGGCGCTGGACGCGCTCGACGCGCTCAGTGTGTCGGTGGAAGACGCCGATGCCATGACCGAGGCCGAGCAGGCCCTGTTCGGCGAGCCCGGCATGCCACCGCCCAAGGAGGGCTGGCAGCGTTCGCGCGTGGTGGCGCTGTTCCCCGATGCGGCCGGGGCGCGCGAAGCCGCCGTACTGCTGGCCGCGCAGGACTTCTTCGACGGCTGCCGCGTGCAGGGCGTGCGCGCCGTGCCCGAGCAGGACTGGGTGCGCCTGACGCAGTCGCAGTTCGAGCCGGTGGAGATCACGCCCACGTTCTGGATCGTGCCGTCGTGGCACGAGCCGCCGGCCCAGGCGCGCGAGGTGATCCGGCTCGATCCGGGCCTGGCCTTCGGCACCGGCACCCACCCCACCACGCGCATGTGCTTGCGCTGGATGGCCACGCACGCGCCCGTGGGGCCGCGCGTGCTCGACTACGGCTGCGGCTCCGGCATCCTGGCCATCGGTGCGGCCAAGCACGGCGCGCGCGAGATCCTGGCGGTGGACATCGACCCGGCCGCGGTGGAGTCCACGCGCCTGAACGCCGAGGCGAACCGTGTGGCGCTGCAGGCCGGCTTGCCCGACGCCGCGAAGGGCGAGCACGACCTGGTGCTCGCCAACATCCTGGCCACGCCGCTCAAGGTGCTGGCACCGCTGCTCTGCGCGCATGTGCGCACCGGCGGGCACCTGGTGCTCGCGGGCATCCTCGCGCGCCAAGCCGACGAGCTGCGCGAGGCCTACGCGCCCTGGCTCGCGCTGGAGGTCAGCGACGAAGAGGACGGCTGGATCCTCATGACCGCGCGCAAGCCTTGAGGTCCGCCCGGCGCGGCCCGCGATAATCGGGCCCCATGAGTTTCACCACCCGCTGTCCGGCTTGCGGCACCGTGTTCCGCGTGGTGGCCGATCAACTCAAAATTTCGGATGGCTGGGTGCGCTGCGGGCATTGCTCCGACGTGTTCGACGCCACCATCCACCTGGAGGCTTGGGCGCCCGCTGCGGGCGTGGCGCCGGTCGCTGTGCCGCCGCCCGCGCCGGGGCCTGCGAGCGCTGCGCCGCCGGCCACGGCTGAGCCAGCGCCCGTGCCGGCTGCACCCATGGCGGCGCCAGCGCCGGTCGACGCGCCTTCGGTGCCCGACGATGACGACCCGAAGGCCTGGTTCGGAGAGGGCCCGCTGGAGCCAGCCGCCGTGGCGCCGTCGGTCTCACCCGCCGAGCCGCCCGCCACCGAGTCCCCCGTGGTCGCCCCGCCGAGCGCCGCACCGGCGCCCCGCCCGCGGGATTCGCGCGAGGACGAAGACGGTGTCGAGCGGCGCACACCCGCCGATTGGCCCGACTCCATCCAGCCCCCCGATGCGCTGGCGGTGCCCAGCGTGCTGCAGACGCTCGCCGTCGAATCGCGCGAGGGGCCGGAGTCCGACTTCCACGCCGAGCTCGAGCGCTTCGCGCACTCGTCCCGGGCGCCCCTGGTGCCCGAAGCCCCACCGGCCGATGGCGACAGCGGTGCGTCGCCCGCCGCGCCAGCCCCTCCCGCGCCCGCCAGCGAGGCGCGGATGGACAGCCGCCCCCCAGCCGATGCCGACGCGCCCGACGCCGAGCCTGGCTTCGTGCGCCAGGCGCGCCGGCGCGCGTTCTGGTCGTCGCCCGGCGTGCGCGTGTCGCTGGTGCTGCTGGCGCTGCTGTTGACCGCGCTGCTCGGGGGCCAATGGGCCATCCAGCAGCGCCACCGCCTGGTGGCGGCCCAGCCCGCGCTCAAGCCCTTGATCGTGCAGGCCTGCGGCTGGCTGGGCTGCGACCTGGCGCCGGTGCGCCGCATCGACGCCATCGTGATCGACAGCGCCGAACTGGTGCGCCGCCTGGGCAACTTCCACTCGTTCGACCTCGTGCTGCACAACCAGTCGCCGTTGGAGGTGGCGCTGCCCGCGCTCGAACTGACCTTGACCGACCCCAACGGGCTCGTCATCTCGCGCCGGGTCTTCCTGCCGCAGGACTGGCCCGTCGAGACCGCCGCCCTGCCGCCCGGTGGGCGCCTGTCGGTCAGCTTCCGCCTCTCGATTTCGCTCGGCGAGGGCGTGCCCACCGCGGGTTACCGTGCCCTGGTCTTCTATCCCTGAAACCCACCCTCCGACACCATGCCCATCCTCGTTTGCGGCTCGCTGGCCTTCGACACCATCATGACCTTCGAGGGCCGGTTCGCCGATCAGATCCTGCCCGACCAGCTGCACATCCTGAACGTGTCTTTCCTGGTGCCCGGTCTGCGGCGCGACTTCGGCGGTTGCGCGGGCAACATCGCCTACGGGTTGCGGCAACTGGGCGCCGAGGTGGCCCCGCTCGCCGCGCTCGGCAGCGATGGCGCCGACTACCTCGCGCGCATGCGCGAACTCGGGGTGGACACCACCCACGTGAGCACCGTGGCTGACGCCTACACGGCGCAGGCCATGATCATGACCGACCGCGACAACAACCAGATCACCGCGTTCCACCCGGGCGCGATGTCCTTCGCGCACGACACGCCCGTGCCCGCTCGCCAGGACCTGGCGCTGGGCATCATCGCGCCCGACGGCCGCGAGGCCATGCTCTCCCACGCCGCGCAGCTCAAGGCCGCGGGCGTGCCCTTCGTGTTCGATCCGGGCCAGGGCCTGCCCATGTTCAATGGCGAAGAGCTGCTGCGCTTCATCGACCAGGCGAGCTGGGTGGCCGTGAACGACTACGAAGGCCGCATGCTCTGCGACCGCACCGGCCTGTCGCTGGCGGACATCTCCCAGCGCGTGCGTGGCCTGGTGGTCACGCTCGCCGACCAGGGCTGCGACGCGTGGGAAGGTGGCGTGGCCACGCGCGTGCCGGGTGTGAAGGCCGAGGCCGTGGTCGACCCCACGGGCTGCGGCGACGCCTTCCGCGCGGCCCTGCTGCACGGCCTTTCGCAGGGCTGGCCGCTGGCGCGCTGCGCCGAACTGGGCAACCGCCTGGGGGCGCTCAAGATCGCGGTGCGCGGTCCGCAAAACTACACGGTGGACGCCGCGCTCAAAGCCTGAGCGCGGGCCGGCAATAAAAAAAGCCCGGTGCTTTCGCACCGGGCCTTCAGATCAACTCAAGGCTGTCTCAGGGCTTGCTGGACGTCGGGAACGGCCAGGCGGCTTGAGGGTTGAGCTTGGTCTGAGCGGCGGGAGCGGCCGCGGGGGCAGGGGCAGCCGGCTTCTTGGCCGGCTCAGCTTTTTTTGCGGGGGCCGCCTTCTTCGCAGGGGCAGCCTTTTTCGCAGGGGCCTTCTTGGCTGCCGCTTTCTTCGCGGGCGCCTTCTTCGCAGCGGCTTTCTTCGCCGGCGCTTTCTTGGCAACGGCTTTCTTCGCCGGAGCCTTCTTCGCCGCGACTTTCTTCGCCGGGGCTTTCTTGGCGGCGACTTTCTTCTTCGCCGGAGCCTTCTTCGCCGCGACTTTCTTCGCCGGGGCTTTCTTGGCGGCGACTTTCTTCTTCGCCGGGGCTTTCTTCGCCGCGACTTTCTTCGCCGGAGCCTTCTTCGCCACGACTTTCTTCGCCGGGGCTTTCTTGGCGGCGACTTTCTTCTTCGCCGGCGCCTTCTTCGCCGCAGCCTTCTTGGCCGGGGCCTTCTTCGCAGTTGCCATTGCTTTCTCCTTGATCAAGTTGCAAAGAGCACTTCAGCCGGTCGGATGGCCGGTGAAGCGATTCAACGTACTGCGGTCAGGTGGATGCATCCACAACAGACCCCAGGTCGCTGAATCCGGGGGTCAGGCCAGTGCGGGCGTCTGCGCGCCCTGCGGCTGTCCTGATGATTCAATTCGTCTTCTTGTTTTCTGGCAATGCGCGAAGCGTCCGGCCGGGACATCAGTCCCAGGACAACGCTCCGCCCGATTGGTACTCGATCACCCGCGTTTCGAAGAAGTTGCGTTCCTTCTTGAGGTCGATCATCTCGCTCATCCAGGGGAACGGGTTCTCTTCGTTCGGGAACAGGGGCTCCAGGCCGATCTGCGTGGCGCGCCGGTTGGCGATGTAGCGCAGATAGCCCTTGAACATGGAGGCATTGAGGCCCAGCACGCCGCGCGGCATGGTGTCTTCGGCGTAGCGGTATTCGAGCTCGACGGCCTTGAGGAACAGCTCCTTGACCTCGGCCTTGAATTCGGCCGTCCAAAGCAGCGGGTTCTCCATCTTGATCGCGTTGATCAGGTCGATGCCGAAATTGCAGTGCATCGACTCGTCGCGCAGGATGTACTGGTACTGCTCGGCGGCGCCGGTCATCTTGTTTTGCCGGCCCAGCGCCAGGATCTGGGTGAAGCCAACGTAGAAGAACATGCCTTCCATGAGGCAGGCGAAAACGATGAGGCTCTTGAGCAGCGTCTGGTCGTTCTCGGGCGTGCCGGTGTGGAAGTTCGGGTCCATGATCGCCTCGATGAAGGGGATCAGGAACTCGTCCTTGTCGCGGATCGACTGCACCTCGTTGTAGGCGTTGAAGATCTCGGCCTCGTCCAGGCCCAGCGATTCCACGATGTACTGGTAGGCGTGCGTGTGGATCGCTTCCTCGAAAGCCTGGCGCAGCAGGAACTGGCGGCACTCGGGCGCCGTGATGTGGCGGTAGGTGCCCAGCACGATGTTGTTGGCGGCCAGCGAGTCGGCGGTGACGAAGAAGCCGAGGTTGCGCTTGACGATGCGGCGCTCGTCCTCGGTGAGGCCGTTCGGGTCTTTCCAGAGCGCGATGTCGCGGCTCATGTTCACTTCCTGCGGCATCCAGTGGTTGGCGCAGGTGGCCAGGTACTTTTCCCAGGCCCACTTGTACTTGAAGGGAACGAGCTGGTTGACGTCGGTCTGGCCGTTGATGATGCGCTTGTCGGCCACATTGATGCGGCGCTGCGGCGCGGCCTGCTTGGCGCGCTGGGCTTCCTGCGACGGGGACTGCGCGGCGGCCGCGGCAAAGGCGGTAGCGCTGGCGACGGAGGTAGGTGCCTCACCGAAGGATGAGACTTGCAAGCCCGGCTGGCCGGAAGGGCGGGGGCTGTGCGTCGACGTCGAAGATGGCGTTGCGGGTTCTTCCCAGGTCAACATAAGGATCGGTCCGATTCAGCGAATTATCAAAGTGTCTGTGCGAATTGCAAAGCAATCAGGCCACGCGCTCACGAATTCTGTTGCGGTGTTGCATCGAATGATTCGACGTTTCGCACCGCTTCAGGCTTCGATTGCGCGCAATCCGAATCACTGACAGGCCTCGCAACCCGGGTCGTCGATGGCGCAGAACTTCACATCGGTGGCGGGTTCGCTCGCGGCTTCGGCGGCGCTGGCGCTCGCGGCCATCGGCGCGCTCGGCGTCACCGACACGGCATTGAGCTGGCCCGTGCGACCGGTGGATTTCTCCACCTGCGTGGCCGAGGTGGTGCGCAGGTAATAGGTGGTCTTGAGGCCTCGCAGCCAGGCGAGCTTGTAGGTCTCGTCGAGCTTCTTGCCCGAGGCGCCGGCCATGTAGATGTTCAGGCTTTGCGCCTGGTCGATCCACTTCTGGCGGCGCGCAGCGGCTTCCACCAGCCACACCGGTTCGACCTCGAAGGCGGTGGCGTACAGGGCCTTGACCTCCTGCGGCACGCGGTCGATGGGACGCAGCGAGCCGTCGAAGTGCTTGAGGTCCATGACCATCACGTCGTCCCACAGGCCCAGGCGCTTGAGGTCCTTGACCAGGTAGCCGTTGATGACGGTGAACTCGCCGGACAGGTTGGACTTGACCGAGAGGTTGCCGAAGCAGGGCTCGATGGAGGCGTCCACGCCGATGATGTTGGAGATGGTGGCGGTGGGGGCGATGGCCACGCAGTTGGAGTTGCGCATGCCGTCGCGGGCGATCTTCTGGCGCAGCGCGTCCCAGTCGAGGCTGCTGGAGCGGTCGACGTCGACGTAGCCGCCGCGCTCGCGGGCCAGCAGGTCCAGGGTGTCGGGCGGCAGGATGCCCTTGTCCCACAGCGAGCCTTTGAAGCTGCTGTAGCGGCCGCGCTCGCGAGACAGTTCGGTGGAAGCCCAGTAGGCGTAGTAGCAGACGGCTTCCATGGAGCGGTCGGCGAATTCCACCGCCTCGTTCGAGGCGTAGGGGATGCGCAGCTCGTACAGCGCGTCCTGGAAGCCCATGACGCCCAGGCCCACCGGGCGGTGGCGCAGGTTGGAGTCGCGCGCCTTCTTGACCGCGTAGTAGTTGATGTCGATCACGTTGTCGAGCATGCGCATGGCCGTGGCGATGGTCTTGCGCAGCTTGTCGTGGTCGATCGCGCCGTCCTTCAGGTGGCGCAGCAGGTTGACCGAGCCGAGGTTGCAGACGGCGGTCTCGGTGTCGCTGGTGTTGAGCGTGATCTCGGTGCAGAGGTTGGAGCTGTGCACCACGCCGGCGTGCTGCTGCGGGCTGCGCACGTTGCAGGCGTCCTTGAAGGTGATCCAGGGGTGGCCGGTCTCGAACAGCATCGAGAGCATCTTGCGCCACAGGTCGGTGGCGGGCACCTTCTTGTAGGGCTTGATCTCGCCGCGCGCGGCCTTTTCCTCGTAGGCCACGTAGGCCTTCTCGAAGTCGGTGCCGAACTTGTCGTGCAGGTCGGGGGTGTTGGAGGGGGAGAACAGGCTCCACTCGCCCTTTTCCAGCACACGCTTCATGAACAGGTCCGGAATCCAGTTCGCGGTGTTCATGTCGTGGGTGCGGCGGCGGTCGTCGCCGGTGTTCTTGCGCAGCTCCAGGAATTCCTCGATGTCGAGGTGCCAGGTCTCCAGGTAGGTGCAGACCGCGCCCTTGCGCTTGCCGCCCTGGTTCACGGCCACGGCGGTGTCGTTGACGACCTTCAGGAAAGGCACGACGCCTTGCGATTCGCCGTTGGTGCCCTTGATGTGGCTGCCCAGGGCGCGCACGCGGGTCCAGTCGTTGCCCAGGCCGCCGGCGAACTTGGACAGCAGGGCGTTTTCCTTGATGGACTCGTAGATGCCGTCGAGGTCGTCGGGCACGGTGGTGAGGTAGCAGCTGGACAGCTGCGAGCGCAGCGTGCCGCTGTTGAACAGCGTGGGCGTGCTGCTCATGAAGTCGAAGGTCGAGAGGATCTCGTAGAACTCGATCGCGCGGGCTTCGCGGTCGATCTCGTTGAGCGACAGGCCCATGGCCACGCGCATGAAGAAGGCCTGCGGCAGCTCGATGCGCGTCTTGCGCACGTGCAGGAAGTAGCGGTCGTACAGGGTCTGCAGGCCGAGGTAGTCGAACTGCAGGTCGCGCTCGGGCTTGAGCGCGGCGCCCAGGCGGGCGAGGTCGAAGTTCAGCAGGTCCGGATTGAGCAGCTCGGCGTTGACACCGCGCTGGATGAACTCGGGGAAGTAGTCGGCGTAGCGCTGGGCCATCTGCGCCCGCGGCACTTCCTGGCCCAGGATCTCCTTGACGATGGTGTGCAGCAGCAGGCGCGCGGTGGCGTAGGTGTAGTCGGGGTCCTTTTCGATCAGCGTGCGCGCGGCCAGGATGGCGGCCTTGTAGACCTCGTCCATGGGCACGCCGTCGTACAGGTTGCGCTTGGTCTCGGCGACGATGGGGTCGGCCTTGACGTCGGCGCCCAGGCCGGCGCAGGCGTCGGTGATCAGGCGCGTGAGGGCGTCGATGTCCAGCGGCACGCGCTGGCCGCCATCGAGCACGTGCAGCTGGGGCTCGGCGGCGCGCGCGGTGGCGGCCTGGGTGGCGCGCTCGGCGGCGCGGCGCTCGCGGTAGAGCACGTAGGCGCGCGCGACTTCATGGTGGCCGCTGCGCATCAGGCCGAGTTCGGCCTGGTCCTGCACGTCCTCGATGTGGAAGGTGCCGCCGCCCGGACGCGAACGCATGAGGGCGCGCACCACGACCTGCGTCAGCTGGTCCACCGTTTCGCGCACGCTGGCCGAGGCCGCGCCCTGCGTGCCGTGCACCGCCAGGAAGGCCTTCATCATGGCCACGGCGATCTTGCTGGGCTCGAAGGGCACCACGGCGCCATTGCGCCGGATGATCTGGTACTGGGCGTAGGCGGACATGGGGGCCGTGGCGGTGGAGGGCGAGACGCCGGGCGCGGATGTCGGGACGTTGGCGGCGGGGGACTGGGGGGTGGCTGCGCTCAGCATGGTTCCTCTCGATTCAGGATTTGTTCTCGGTGATCGGGTCGGTCCGCCCCTGGTGCCTGGCGCCGGGTGGGCTCGCAGCGGCGCGGTTTTCAGGGGCGGGGGGTATCCGGGGGCACACTATATCTGGTGTGTAGGGGGGCAACAAGGCACTACCGATAGTGTTTGTGAATCCATCGCGGCCAATGGATGCCCTCAGGGAACCAGCTGCCGCGCGAGGGGGCGCGCGCAGCATTGGCCGCGCCTGCGTTTCGCGCGAAAAGCGCAGTGTTCATGCGGGGTGCAAGGCGATTCGGGGCCGCAGGCCGCGTGCCGTCTCTGGTGTCCGATGGCGCGCGCAAGGTGGCGCGCGAAATACCCCGATACCCTCAGCCTGTAGCCTCGGGAAAACACGAGGGGTTCCACCCGACGAGCTGTCGCAGCCGGGGCCAGTCAAAACCCGGCCCGGGGTCGCGCTTGCGGCCCGGTGCGACGTGCTCGTGCCCGGCCATTTGCTCGATGGGGTGGCGTGTGCGCAGCGCACGGCACAAGCGCGCCAGCGCCTCGTACTGCGCGGCCTCGAAGGCCTCGCCCTCCAGGCCTTCGAGCTCGACGCCGACGGAGAAGTCGTTGCAGTTGTCGCGGCCCCGCCAGTGCGAGGCGCCGGCGTGCCAGGCGCGGCGCACGGTGGAGACGAACTGGAGCACCCGCCCGTCGCGGCGCACGAAGAAATGCGATGAGACCTCGATGCCGCGGATGGACTGGAAATAAGGGTGCGCGTCCCAGTCGAGCCGGTTGGTGAACAGGCGCTCGACCTCGTCACCCCCGTACACGCCGGGCGGCAAGCTGATGGAGTGCAGCACGATCAGGTCGACGGCCGTGCCGCGCGGCCGCGCGCCATGGTTGGGCGAATCGATCCGCCGAGCGCCGCGCCACCAGCCGCCGTGCCAGCGGCGCTCAGTCGGTGGCGTCGGCGTCGCCATGACCGGTCGCGCCGGGGACCACGATGCCCAGGCGCTGGATGCGGTAGCGGATCTGCCGCAGGTTCAGGCCCAGCCGCGCCGCCGCCGCGGTGCGGTTGTAGCCGCATTCCTGCAGGGCTTTGAGCAGCACCTGGCGCTCTTGCTCGTCGAGGTAGCTCTGCAGGTCGCTGGGCAGGGCGGGCTCGTCGGCGGAAGCGGCCGGCGCCAGGGGCACGAAGCGGTAGGGCCCGCCGGCCGGCACTGGAGCGTCGGGCAGCGGGTCGGGCAGCGTGGCGGGTTCCGTGTCGCCGGTTTCACCGAAGTCGGCGGGTTGCAGCACGGGGCCGCTGGCCAGCGCGAGCGCGCGCTGTAGCAGGTTCTCGAGCTCGCGCACGTTGCCCGGCAACTCGCGCGCCTGCAGCCAGGCCAGTGCGGCTGGCGAGAGCTCGGGCACGGCCTGGCCGGCCTCGGCGCACAAGCGCTCCAGCAGGGCCTGCGCGAGCAGGGGTAGGTCCTCGGGCCGGTCGCGCAGGGCGGGCGTGCGCAGGCCAATCACATTGAGGCGGTAGTACAGGTCCTGGCGGAACTGGCCGGCCTGCACCAGCGCGGGCAGGTCGCGGTGGGTGGCGCTGACCAGGCGCACGTCGACCACGTCTTCCTGCACCGCGCCAAGCGATCGCACCCGGCGTTCCTGGATGGCGCGCAGCAGCTTGGCCTGCATGGACAGCGGCAGGTCGCCGATCTCGTCGAGGAACAGGGTGCCGCCGTGCGCGGCCTGGAAATAGCCTTCGCGATCGGCGCTGGCGCCGGTATAGGCACCCTTGCGGGCGCCGAAGAACTCGGCCTCGATGAGGTTCTCGGGGATGGCGCCGCAGTTCACCGCCACGAAGGGACCGCTGGCGCGGTGGCTGCATTCGTGCACGGCGCGCGCCACGAGCTCCTTGCCGGTGCCCGACTCGCCCAGGATGAGCACCGGCGCCATGCTGGTGGCGACCTTCTCGATGCGCGCCTTGGTCTGCACGATGCTGGGCGCCTGGCCCACCAGGCGCGCGAGCGCGCGCACCCCGCTGGGCGGCGGCGGCGCGCTGCGCGTGGGCTCGTTGCTGGTGGCCGGGCGCTCGCTGGCGGTCGCCAGAGGCGCGCGTTGGCTGCGCAGGGCCGAGCCGACGGCGCTGCGCAACTGCCGCAGATCGACCGGCTTGGTGAGGTAGTCGAAAGCGCCGGCCTTGAGCGACTCGACCGCGTTCTCGGCCGAGCCGAAGGCGGTGATGACGATGCACTTCTCGGTGCGCGGGCTGTCGGCGATGTCGCGCAGCAGCGTCAGGCCCAGGCCGTCGGGCAGCTGCATGTCGGTGATCAGCACGTCGTAGCGCTGCTGGGCCAGGCACTCGCGCGCCTGCGCCAGGTCGGCGGCGGTGGTGACGGCGTGGCCCTCGCGCAGCAGCGTCAGCTCATAGAGCGTGCGCAGGTCGGGCTCGTCATCGACGACCAGGATGGAGGCGCTCGCGGCGACGGACATGCGCGGCGGCGGGATCAGCTGGCGGCCAGGGGCGGGTGGCCCGAGCGCAGCGGATCGACGATGGTGTGCTCATGGTCCTGAGCGGCTTGCGAGGGATAGGACAGGCTCTGCTGTTGCCCGCCGTCGCGCGCGGGCGGCGCGGCCATGGCCGCGCCGCGCACCGCCGGCATGAGCACGTAGAACTCATTGCCCTCGCGCTGGTCCAGGCGGGCGCGCTGGTAGGCGATCTGGGCGCCGTAGCGTTCGCAGAGCTCGCGGCAGATGTACAGGCCCAGGCCGCTGGAGCGGCTCTCGGACGAAAAGAAGGGCTCGAACAGGTGCTTGAGCACCGTGGCCTCCAGCGGGCCGCTGTCGCTCCAGATGGACAGGCGCAGGTGCTCGCCCCCGCTGGGCTGGGTGATGATGCGGATGGAGGCCGGCTTGCCGCTGGCATGTCGCTGGGCGTTGTCGAGCAGGTTCACGAGCAGTCGGCGCAGGTGCTCGGGGTCGAAGGACACCAGGCCCTGCGAGGCGTGCAGGTGCACGCCCAGGGTCTGCGTCACGCTGTTCTGGCGCATCCACTCGGCGGTCACCTGGCGCACCATCGAATCGAGCGGCAGGGGCGGTACGTGGCCGTCGGCGCGGCTGGGCTGGGGTCGCGCGACGTTGAGGATGTCGTCGACGATGCGCGAGAGCCGCTGCGCGTTCTGCTCGATCATTGTGGTGAGGCGCTTGTGCGCGGGGTCGCGCACCTCTTCGTCGAGCAGGGCGTTGGCCTGGGTAATGGCCGACAGCGGGTTGCGGATCTCGTGCGCCACGGCGGCGGACATGCGGCCCATGGAGGCGAGCTTCTCGGTGCGCACGCGCGCCTCGACCTCGCGCAGGTCTTCCAGGAACAGCACGCACAACGAGCCGCGCTCGCCCACGGCGGGCGTGAGCTTGGTGCGCGCGTGCAGGCGCTGGCTGGGGCGCTCGCCGTGTTCGATGGTGGTCTCGGTCTCCAGCGCGGCGTCGACGGCGAAGCTCTCCTCCACCAGGGCCGCCAGGTGCGACCAGCTCGGCCGCGCCGACAGCAGCAAGCGCGCACCCTCGGGGTAGTTGTCGCCCATGAGCATGCCGCGCGCGGCGGGATTGGCGTTGCGCACCACGCCGTGTGCGTCCACCACCAGCACGCCCACGCCCAGGCTTTCGATGACCACCTCGTTGACGGCGGCCTGCGCACGCGCGGCGGCCTGGCTGCTGGCCGATACCGCTTCTTCACGCGCCAGGCGGCTGGCCAGCTGGTGGGCCAGCACGGCGACCAGGAAGAAGCCGGTGCCCGCCAGGCCGGCCTGCAGGAAGCGTGCGGTGTCGAGCTGGCCCGGGCCGGTCCCGTGCAGCCAGGCATCGGCCAGCAGCAGCAGGGTGGCGCCGGCCGCGGTGCCCAGTCCCAGCACCATGGGGCCCAGGATGGCCGCCGTGAGCACGGGCAGCGCGAACAGCGGGGTGAAGTTGATGCTGCTGCCGGACTGGAAGTACTGCAGCGCGGCCACCACCGCCACGTCCACCCCGACGGTGATGAGCCACTGCACCGTGGGCGCGCGGCCGTGCTCGGCCGGCGTCCACATCAGCATCACGGCCACGGTGGCCAGCAGGTAAGTGGAGGTCAGGGCCGTTGGCCAGACCGTGGCGCTGCCGTCGGCGGTCAGCAGCAGGAACAGCTGCAGCGCGAGCAGGACCAGCGCCACGAACACGCGCGCCCGCATGAAGGCGCGCCACAGGCGCTCGAAGGCCCGGGCGCGCTGCAGGGCCGGGCTTTCGTGGGCCGAGTACCAGGACGGGGCGAAACTGGAGCTGTCGTCGCGTGGCATGCGGGGTCCTCAGGCCGGCGGGCCCTCGATGCGCTGCCGGTGCTCGGCGCTGCAGTAGCTGCCTTGGCGGCCGGTGACGGCCTCGTTCTGCGGCAGGTGGGTGCCGCAGGCGCGGCAGGCCACCATGGCGATCGGCTGGCCCGTTGCGCGGGCGGGGCGCGGCGGCGCGGCGGCCTCGCGCTCCTGGCGCTCGACGCGGCGGTTGTTGCGCCAGACGTAGAACGCCACGACGACGACGGCGAGCACGAGCAGGTATTTCATCGGTGGGGCCTCATGGGCGAAGCAGCAGCACCTCGAGCACGAAGCGCGAGCCCACGTAGGCCAGCAGCAGGAAGCCCGCGCCCACATAGAGGGTGCGCACGGCGGTGCGTCCGCGCCAGCCCAGCCGCCAGCGGCCCCACAGCAGCACGCCCATGGTGGCCCAGGCGAGCAGGGAAAACACGGTCTTGTGGTTCCACACCATGCGCTGGTTGAGGAGTTCGGAGAAGTGCCAGCCGGCCAGCAGCGTGAGGCTGAGCAGCAGGAAGCCGGCGGCCACGAAGCGGAAGGTGAGGCGCTCCAGCGTGAGCAGCGGCATGGTGGTGTCGCTGGCCACGCCGCTGCGCATGGCGCGCTCGGCGCGCTGCATCAGCCAGGCGTGCACCACGGCGGCGGCGATGAGTCCATAGGCCGCGATGCCCAGGGCCCAGTGCAGCGGCATCCACACCGAGGGCAGGGTGGGGTGCTCGGCGCCGGGGAAGACGATCACCAGCAGCATGACCGCCGCCCCCATCAGCGCCAGCGCCCAGCGCGCCCGCAATTGCGGGTACAGGCGGCTTTCGACCAGGTAGACGGTGAGCACCAGCCACAGCGTGACCGACAGCGCCGGCGCGAAGCCGAAGCGCACCGGCTCGCTGAGCAGGCCGGCCAGCAGCGCGAGCAGGTGCAGGCCCCAGGTGATGGCGAGCAGGGCGCGCGCCTGCAAACTGCCCAGCCGGGGGTGCGCCCAGGCCACCAGCGCGTACGCCAGCGCGGCCAGCGTGGACAGCACGGCGGCCGGCAGGTTGGAAGCCAGTTGGGGAAACAGGTTCATGGCCACGGGCCAACACGGGAGGTGCCGAGGGCTAAAATCAGCCGCACATCTTAACGGCGCCACCCGGGCCCCTCCCTTGCCCGGCCACCCGTTCGACGGGTCCACCGTGGCGCTCCGTCGGCGCCCTCCACACCCTCCCACCGCAGCCATGGCCTCAGCCCTGTCCGACCGCCTGTCACGCATCGTCAAGGAAATGCGTGGCCAGGCCCGCATCACCGAGAGCAACGTGAGCGACATGCTGCGCGAGGTGCGCATGGCCCTGCTCGAGGCCGACGTGGCGCTGCCGGTGGTGCGCGACTTCATCGCGCGCGTGAAGGACAAGGCGCTCGGCCAGGACGTGGTGGGCTCGCTCACCCCCGGCCAGGCCCTGGTGGGCATCGTCAACCGCGAGCTGGCCGCCACCATGGGCGAGGGCGTGGCCGACATCAACCTGGCCGCGCAGCCGCCCGCCGTCATCCTGATGGCCGGCCTGCAGGGCGCGGGCAAGACCACCACCACGGCCAAGCTGGCGCGCCACCTGATCGAGAAGCGCAAGAAGAAGGTGCTCACGGTGTCGGGCGACGTCTACCGCCCGGCCGCCATCGAGCAGCTCAAGACCGTGACGGCCCAGGCCGGCGCCGAGTGGTTCCCGAGTACGCCCGACCAGAAACCCGCCGACATCGCGCGCGCCGCGCTCGACCACGCGCGGCGCCACCACTTCGACGTGCTGCTGGTCGACACGGCCGGCCGGCTGGCCATCGACGAGGCGCTGATGCGCGAGATCCGCGAGCTGCACGCGGTGCTGAACCCGGTGGAAACCCTGTTCGTGGTGGATGCCATGCAGGGCCAGGACGCGGTCAACACCGCCAAGGCCTTCAAGGAAGCCCTGCCGCTCACCGGCATCGTGCTCACCAAGCTCGACGGCGACTCGCGCGGCGGCGCGGCCCTGTCGGTGCGCGCCATCACGGGCGCGCCGATCAAGTTCGCGGGCGTGTCGGAAAAGATCGACGGCCTGGAGGTGTTCGACGCCGACCGCCACGCGCAGCGCGTGCTGGGCATGGGCGACATCGTGGCCCTGGTCGAGCAGGTCACGGCCGGCGTCGACATGGCCTCGGCCCAGAAGCTGGCGGCCAAGGTCAAGAGCGGCGAGGGCTTCGACCTCGATGACTTCCTGGGCCAACTGCGCCAGATGAAGCAGATGGGCGGCCTGTCCAACCTGATCGACAAGCTGCCCGCGCAGATGGCGGCCAAGGCCGGCACCGCCGACCTCTCGCGCGCCGAGAAGGACATCCGCCGCAAGGAGGGGATCATCTGCAGCATGACCCCCGCCGAGCGCCGCAAGCCCGAGATCATCAAGGCCACGCGCAAGCGCCGCATCGCCGCCGGGGCGGGCGTGCACGTGCAGGAGGTCAACCGCCTGCTCAAGGAGTTCGAGCAGATGCAGGGCATGATGAAGAAGATGAAGGGCGGCGGCCTCATGAAGATGATGAAGCGCATGGGCGGCATGAAAGGCATGCCCAAGCTGCCCGGCATGGGCTGAGCGGCGCCGCCACCCAGCCCGGCCTGTCGGCGCACGGGGTTGCATGGAGGGGCTTCGCATCGAAACCATCGGCACGGCGCTGGCGCTGCTGTGCGCGCTCTGGTTGCGCCCCTGGCGGCTGCTCAAGGGCCCCTTGCTCACACCGGCGCTGGCGGCGCTGGTCCTGCTGCCCTTGCTTTGGCTCACGCCGCAGTCCATGCCCGCGGGCCTTCGGGTGCAGTTGTCCGGGGCCAGCCTGCTCGTGCTGGTGCTGGGCTGGCCGCTCGCGGTGCCCCTGCTGGCCGTGGTGGCGCTGCTGGTGTGGGGGCTGGGCACCGAGGGGCCGCGGCTGGCGCTGATCCAGCTCTGGTGGCTGGGCGTGGTGCCCGCCACCCTGGCGCTGGTCCTGGGCGCGGCCCTGCGCCGCTGGCTGCCGGCGAACCCCTTCGTCTACACGCTCGGGCGCGGCTTCCTGGGCACGGCGGTGTCGGTGTTCGTCGCCGGCGCCCTGATGCGTTGGCTTCAGCCCCTGGGCCACGACGGGTCGCTGGTGGCCGTCTGGCTCATGGCCTGGGGCGATGCTTTCCTGACCGGCATGGTGTGCGCGGTGTTCGTGGCCTTCGTGCCGCAGTGGCTGGCCACCTGGTCGGACGCGCGCTACCTGCGCCCGCCCGGCGCGGACCGGTAGGCCCGCCGGGCCGCAGGCGCCTGGGCGCGGCGCTGGCCAGGCCCTACACTCGACGGCCGCGCCGATACCCCCCGGCGATCCGCCTCTTTCACGCCGACCGACCCTGCCATGCCCCGCGACGTCCACGTCATCACCCACCCGCTGGTGCAGCACAAGCTCACGCTGATGCGCCGCAAGGACACCAGCACCAAGAGCTTTCGCGAGCTCGTGCACGAGCTCAGCGCGCTGCTGGCCTACGAGCTCACGCGCGACATGCCCATGCAGGAAATCGACATCGAAACCCCGTTGGAGCCCATGAAGTCGCGCGTGATCGACGGCAAGAAGATCGTGCTGGCCTCCATCCTGCGAGCGGGCAACGGCTTCCTCGACGGCATGCTGCAGGTGATCCCGGGCGCGCGCGTGGGTCACATCGGCCTCTACCGCGACCCGGCCACGCTGCAGGCCGTGGAGTACTACTTCAAGATGCCGCAGGACATGCACGAGCGCGACGTGATCGTGCTCGACCCGATGCTGGCCACGGGCAACTCGGCCGTGGCCGCGGTGGACCGGCTCAAGAAGACGCACCCGCGCTCCATCCGCTTCGTCTGCCTGGTCACCTGCCCCGAAGGCCTCAAGACCTTCCACGACGCCCACCCCGACGTGCCGGTCTACACGCCCGCGATCGACCGCGGCCTGAACGACCACGGCTACATCGTGCCGGGCCTGGGCGACGCCGGCGACCGCATCTTCGGCACGAAGTAGGCCCCCCTGCGGCGCTGCGCGCCTCCCCCCGAGGGGGCGATGCCGACGGACCGGCGGAGCCGGATCCGTGGCATCCCCGGTTTCGGGGCTGGCCTGCCGGTGTCCGGATGACAGCTTTGTTATTCCGTTTGCGATAGGGTCGCGGCCATGAATCCCCAAGCCCCTTCCTTCTGGCGCATCGGCTGGACCTCGCTGCTGCGCGACTGGCGCGCGGGCGAGCTGCGCCTGCTGGTGGTCGCCGTGACGCTGGCGGTGGCCGCGCTCACCGCCGTGGGCTTCTTCGCCGACCGCCTGCAGGGCGGCCTGGCGCGCGACGCGCGCGCCCTCATCGGCGGCGACGCCGTGGTGGTGTCCGACCAGCCGGCCGATCCGGCCTTCGCGGCGCGCGCCGAGGCCCTGGGCCTGCGCCACACGCTGAGCCTGGGCTTTCCCACCATGGGCCGCGCGCCCGACGAGCAGGGCGGCGCCGCCCGGCTGGTGGCGCTCAAGTCGGTGGGCGAGGGCTACCCGCTGCGCGGCACGGTGCGCGTGTCCGAATCGCCGGACGCGCCCGACGTGGTCGCCCCCGGCATTCCCGCGCGTGGCACCGCCTGGGTGGACGCG
Organism: Hydrogenophaga sp. YM1; assembly: GCF_016903055.1. Taxonomy (NCBI): domain Bacteria; kingdom Pseudomonadati; phylum Pseudomonadota; class Betaproteobacteria; order Burkholderiales; family Comamonadaceae; genus Hydrogenophaga; species Hydrogenophaga sp. YM1. Next base: position 1,107,031 of record NZ_CP070223.1, read on the forward strand.
GCGCTGCTGGTGCAGCTCGACCTGCGCGTGGGCCAGCCGCTGCTGCTGGGCGATGCGCGCTTCACCATCGAGCGGGTGCTCACGGTGGAACCCGACCGGGGCAGCGGCTTCATGAGCTTCGCGCCGCGCGTGATGATCCGCAACGACGACCTGCCCGCCACCGGCCTGGTGCAGCCCGCCAGCCGCGTGAGCTACCGACTCGCCGTGGCCGGGCCCGACGCCGCCGTGGCCGCGTTCAGCCGCTGGGCGAAGGAAGCGCTCGAACGCCCGGGCGTGCGCGGCGTGCGGCTGGAGTCGCTGGAGGGCGGCCGGCCCGAGATGCAGCGCACCCTGGGCCGGGCCGAGAAGTTCCTCAACCTCGTGGCCCTGCTGGCCGCGCTGCTGTGCGCCGTGGCCGTGGCCATCGCCGCGCGCGGCTTCGCCCAGCGCCACCTGGACGACTGCGCCATGCTGCGCGTGCTGGGCCTGTCGCAGGGCAACATGGCGCGCGCCTACACGGTGGAGTTCGCCGCCGTCGGCCTGCTGGCCAGCGCGCTGGGCGTGCTGCTGGGCTGGGCCGTGCACCACGTCTTCGTGTGGCTGCTGGCGGGCCTGGTGGAATCCAGCCTGCCACCGCCCGGCCCGGTGCCGGTGCTGCTGGGCCTGGGCATGGGCCTGACGCTGCTGCTGGCCTTCGGCCTGCCGCCGGTGCTGCAGCTGGCCAAGGTGCCGCCGCTGCGCGTGATCCGCCGTGACGTGGGCCAGCTCAAGCCGGCCACGCTGGGCGTGCTGGGCCTGGGCGTGCTCGGCTTCGCGGCCCTGTTGCTGGCGGCCAGCCGCGACCTGCTGCTCGGTGGCATCGCGGTGGGCGGCTTCGCGGCCGCCGTGCTGCTGTTCGCGGGCGCCAGCTTCCTCGCGGTGCGCGTGCTGCGGGCCAGCGTGAACGAGGCCACCGCGCCGCGCGCCCTGGTGATGGCCACGCGCCAGCTCTCGGCGCGCCCGGTCTATGCGGTGGTGCAGATCAGCGCGCTGGCCGTGGGCCTGCTGTCGCTGGTGCTGCTGGTGCTGCTGCGCACCGACCTCATTGACAGCTGGCGCCAAGCCACGCCGCCCGACGCGCCGAACCGCTTCGTCATCAACGTGCAGCCCGAGCAGGCCCAGGCCTTCCAGCAGGCGCTGCGCGGCGCGGGCGTGGACCGGTACGACTGGTTCCCCATGATTCGGGGCCGCCTGGTCAACATCAATGGCAAGGCCGTGCAGCCGGAGGACTTCGAGGCCGAGCGCGCGCAGCGCCTGGTCGAACGCGAGTTCAACCTCTCGCACACCGCCGAGCGGCCCGAGAACAACCCCATCGTGGCCGGCCGCTGGACGCCCGAGGAGGCCGACGGCCTGAGCGTGGAGGAGGGCCTGGCGGACGAGCTGGGCCTGAAGCTGGGCGACACCCTGGGTTTCGACATCGCCGGGCAGCTGGTGCAACGCCGCATCACCAGCCTGCGCCATGTGGACTGGGGCTCCATGCGGGTCAACTTCTTCGTGCTCTTTCCGGTGGCCGAGATGAACGACGTCCCGGTCACCTACATCAGCGCCTTTCGCGCGCCCGAGTCGCGCGGCTTCGACAACGCCCTGGTGCACGAATTCCCCAACATCACCAACGTCGACATGAGCCAGGCCATCGCCCAGGTGCAGCGCGTGCTGGGCCAGGTGATCGCGGCCATCGAGTTCCTCTTCGCCTTCACGCTCGCGGCCGGGCTGGTGGTGCTGCTGGCGGCCGTCACGGCCACGCGCGGCGAACGCGAACGCGAGTTCGCCATCCTGCGCGCGGTGGGCGCGGGCTCGGGCCTGCTGCGCCAGGTGCAGCGCATCGAGCTGCTGGGCGTGGGCTTGCTGGCCGGCTTCCTGGCCTCGGTGGTGGCGGTGGCCGTGGGCTGGGCGCTCGCGCGCTATGCCTTCGAGTTCACCTGGACGGCTTCGCTCTGGGTGCCGCTGGGCGGCGCGCTCGCCGGCGCGGTGCTGGCGCTGGCGGCGGGTTGGTGGGGGCTGCGCGCCATCCTGCGCACGCCGGTGGTCGAAACCCTGCGCCGCGCGGCGACCTGAAGACATGAGCGATCCACTCCTGCAACCCGAAGAACCGGCGAAATTCGCCACCCCGTTCGAATGGATCGGCGGCGAGGCGCGCGTGCGCGCCCTGGTCGACCGCTTCTACGACCTGATGGACCTGGAGCCCGGCTACCGCGCGTTGCGCGCCGCGCACGGCAGCACGCTGGACAGCGCGCGCGACAAGCTGTTCTGGTTCCTGTGCGGCTGGCTCGGCGGGCCGGACCACTACGTCTCGCGCTTCGGCCACCCGCGCCTGCGCATGCGCCACCTGCCGTTCGCCATCGGTATCCTGGAGCGCGACCAGTGGCTGGCCTGCATGGACCAGGCCATGGGCGAGACCGGGGTCGACGCCGAGCTGCGCGAGCGCCTGAAACGCAGCTTCTTCCAGACCGCCGACTGGATGCGCAACAGCCCGGGCTGAAACCGGCCTCAGCGCGTGGTGGGCGCGGCGTCGCGCAGCACCAGCGGGCCGTACCAGGCCTCGGCCATGGCGGCCAGGTTGTTGGCGTCGGTCATCAGGCCGAGGGCCGTGAGCGGGCCTGGCGGGCGCTCGAAGGCCGCGAGGTAGTCGGCCCGCACATCGCGCTCGTGCTCCACCCAGCGCCCCAGTTGCAGCGGCCCCTGCTGCACCACCAGTTTGCGGATGCGCCGCGTGTGCGGGTTCTCGATCACCGTGCCCACGGGGTAGCGGCTGTCCCACACGTACATGAGGGTGGCGTAGGGCAGGGGCTCGCCGGTCATCAGCTGCGCCAGCTCCGAGAGCATGTGGTCGCGCCGGCTCCAGGTCTGGCGGTCGCCGTCGAAGCTGAGCATCACGCGGGCGACGGCATCATCGGCCTGCGGGTCTTTCATGTCGGCCTGCTCCAGCAGCGCGTCGGCCCACCACGAGAACCGCAGCCGCGCGCCCGGTGGCAAGTCCGCCGCCTTCAGGGGCAGGCGCATGAGGCTGTTGCCCGCGGCGCTGCGCGCGTGCACGGCCGGGCGGCCACCGTGCTCAGTGGCGCGGTAGTCGGTGGGGCGGCGGTTGCCGTAGCGGCGGTGCGTCCAGGGGCCGGCGGGCGCCAGGCCGTCGAACGAGCAGGCGCGGGCCCAGGCCGATCCGTCGACGCCCCCGTCGTCGGGTCCGGGCGAGGGCCCTGGCGCGGCGCAGCCCGCGAGGGCGGCGCCGGTGGCCAGCAGCCAGTGGCGGCGATCGGGGCGCGAGGGGTGGGAGGAAACCGGCATGGCGCGGATCATGCCGTGCGCCGGTGACAGCGGTCTCGTCCGGGCCGGCCGGCGGCGCCACGCGGGGCGGCGGGCGTGCAGGGCGTCACGCCGGGCGCAGCAGCACCACCAGGGCGCCCGCGCCGCCGTCGGCCGGGCGGGCCTGCACGAAGGCCAGCACTTCCTTCTTCTGCACCAGCCAGCGCAGCACCCGGCCCTTGAGCACCGGCGCGCGGCCTGGCGAGCCCAGGCCCTTGCCGTGCACCACGCGCACGCAGCGCAGGCCCTGCTGGTGGCTCTCGCGCACGAAGCGGCCGAGGGCGTCGCGCGCCTCGTCGGTGCGCAGGCCGTGCAGGTCGATCTCGCGCTGGATCGCCCAGCGGCCCTCGCGCAGCTTGCGCGCCACGTCCAGCCCCAGGCCGGGGCGGCGGTAGCTCAGCAGTTCGTCGGTGTGCAGCAGGGTTTCGACGTCGAACTCGTCGGACAGGGCCTCACGCATCACAGCGGCCTCGTCGCGCTCGCGCTGCAGGGGCCGGGGCTCGGGCGGGCGGCGGGCGGGCTCGGCGCGGCCGTGCGCGGGCAGGCGTTCCACGGGGCCCACGGCGAGTTCGAACAGGCGGCGCTCGCGCTCGCGCCGCGCGGCGGCCAGGCGCTCGGCTTCGCGCTCGGCGGCCTCGCGCGCGCGGCGCTCGGCCAGCGCGTGGCGGATGGACTGGAGCTCGCTGAGGGCGTTCACCTTCATGGCCCGCATTGTCGGGCCGGGCCGCGCACGCGTGGCGCGGGGCTCAGAGAAGCCCGAGCTGGGCCAGGGAGGCGGCGCGCTCGCGCGTGACCACGATGTGGTCGAGCACCCGCACGCCCACCAGGGCCAGCGCGTCGCACAGGCTGCGGGTGAGCGCCACGTCGGCCGCCGAGGGCTCGGCCACGCCGCTGGGGTGGTTGTGGGCCAGCACCACGGCGGCGGCCTGGTGGTGCAGGGCGCGCAGCACCACCTCGCGCGGGAACACGCTGGCCTGGTTGAGCGTGCCGCGAAACAGCTCCTCGAAGGCGATCAGGCGGTGCTGGCTGTCGAGCAGCAGCACGGCGAAGACCTCGTGCGGGCGGTCGCCGAGCTGCAGGCGAAGGAAATCGCCGGCCGCCGCCGGGTCGTTGAGCAGGTCGCGGGTTTTCAGCGGCTGGGCCAGGGCGCGGCGCGCGATCTCCATCACGGCCGCGATGAGCGCGCGCTTGGACGGCCCCAGCCCCTTGATCCGGCCGAGCGCCGCGGCGTCGGTGGCCACCAGGCCCGCGATGCCGCCGCAGGTGTCCAGCAGCTCCTGGGCGAGCTGCAGCACGTGCTTGCCGGCCAGGCCGGTGCGCAACAGCACGGCCAGCAGCTCGGTGTCGCTGAGGGCGTTCGCGCCGCGCGCGAGCAGTTTTTCGCGCGGTCGCGCGTCGCTGGGCAGGGCCTTGAGCCCGACCCCCGGATGGACTTGCATGCCTTGGCTCCCTGGGTGGCCGGCGCTTTTTACAATACGCGTTTCACCCCATCCCCCCGGGTGCATCGCCACCCCCGCCATGTCCCACGTCCAGCCCGGCTCCTTCCTGACCCTGCACTACCGCATGAGCGATGCGGGCGGCCAGGTCATCATCGATACCTTCCATGGCCAGCCCGCCACGCTGAGCCTGGGCCAGGGCGAGCTGTCGCCGGCCATCGAACAGCGCCTCATCGGCCTGGAGGAGGGCACGCGCACCGTCATCGACCTGGCGCCTGGCGAGGCCTTTGGCGAGCGCCAGCCCGAGATGCAGCAGTGGGTGGCGCGCAAGCTGCTCGACCAGCTGGGCGATCCGCTGGAGTGCTACGCCGTGGGCGACGTGGTGCAGTTCCCCACGCCCGACGGCACCGGCACCTATGCCGGGGCCGTGCGCGAGGTGCGCGAGGACGGCGCGGTGCTGTTCGATTTCAACCACCCGCTCGCCGGCCAGCCCGTGCGCTTCGAGGTGCAACTGATCGGGGTGCTGTGATGGCGTCGCTGCAAGACATCGTTTTGGCCGAGCCGCGGGGCTTCTGCGCCGGGGTCGACCGCGCGATCGAGATCGTCGAGCGCGCGCTGGCCAAGTTTGGCGCACCCATCTACGTGCGCCACGAGATCGTGCACAACACCTACGTCGTCAACGACCTCAAGTCCAAGGGCGCGATCTTCATCGAGGACCTGGCCGACGTGCCGCCGGGCGCCACCCTGGTGTTTTCGGCCCATGGCGTGAGCAAGGCGGTGCAGAACGAGGCCGCGCAGCGCGGGTTCCAGGTCTTCGACGCCACCTGCCCGCTCGTGACCAAGGTGCACGTGGAAGTGGCCAAGCTGCACCGCGAGGGCTACGAGTTCATCATGATCGGCCACAAGGGGCACCCCGAGGTGGAAGGCACCATGGGCCAGCTCGACAGCGGCATCCACCTGGTGGAGGACGTGGCCGACGTGGCGCGCCTGAGCCCGGCGCTGGGCGACAAGCTCGCGGTGGTGACGCAGACCACGCTGTCGGTGGACGACGCGGCCGAGATCCTGGCCGCCGTGAAGGCGCGCTTTCCCCAGGTGCGCGAGCCCAAGCAGCAGGACATCTGCTACGCCACGCAGAACCGGCAGGACGCGGTGAAGCTGCTCAGCGCCCAGGTCGACGTGGTCATCGTGGTGGGCAGCCCCACCAGTTCCAACAGCAACCGCCTGCGCGAGGTCGCGCTCAAGCGCGGCACGCCGGCCCACATGGTGGACAGCGCCGACGAGTTGCGCCCCGAGTGGTTCGAGGGCCGCGCGCGCGTGGGCCTCACGGCCGGCGCCTCGGCGCCCGAGATCCTGGTGCGCCAGGTGGTCGACCGCATCAAGGCCTTCGGCGCCATATCCGTGCGCTCCATGGACGGCCTGTCGGAGACCGTCAAGTTCCCGCTGCCCAAAGGCCTCAAGCTCGGCGGCACCAGCGCCCCCTGATTCCATCCACCGCCCCTTTTCCATGCTCGACATCGTTCAACTGCGCAAGGACCTGCCCGCCACCGTGGCCCGGCTCGAGACGCGCAAGCAGCCCCAGCCCTACCTCGACGTCGCGGCCTACCAGGCCCTCGAAGGCGAGCGCAAGACCTTGCAGACCCGCACCGAGGAGTTGCAGGCCCAGCGCAACAGCGTGTCCAAACAGATCGGCATGCTCAAGGGCAAGGGCCAGCACGCCGAGGCCGAGGCGGCCATGGCCCAGGTCGGCGCCATCAAGGCCGAGCTGGAGGCCGGCGCCGCGCGGCTGGACGTGATCCAGGCCGAGCTGCAGGCCCTGCTGATGGCCGTGCCCAACCTGCCGCACGAGAGCGTGCCGGTGGGCGGCGACGAGTCGGGCAACGTGGAGGTGCGCCGCTGGAGCCCTGGCGGCAAGGGGCCGCGCGCCTTTGACTTCCCGGTGCGCGACCACGTCGACCTGGGCGCGCCGCTGGGGCTGGACTTCGAGACCGGCGCCCTGCTCTCGGGCTCGCGCTTCAGCTTCCTGCGCGGCCCGATCGCGCGCCTGCACCGCGCGCTCGCCCAGTTCATGCTGGACGTGCAGACCCTGGAGCACGGCTACACCGAGTGCTACACGCCCTACATCGTCAACCGCGAGGCACTGGAGGGCACGGGCCAACTGCCCAAGTTCAAGGACGACATGTTCTGGGTCTACCGGGGGAGGGGCCCCGGTGATGCCGCAGCGGGTGGGGGCGATGAAGCCGCGGCCGAGCAGTACCTCATCTCCACCTCGGAGATTTCCCTCACCAACACCGTGCGCGAGCGCGTGCTGGCCGAGTCGGATCTGCCCATCAAGCTGACCGCGCACAGCCCCTGCTTCCGTTCGGAGGCCGGCAGCGCGGGCCGCGACACGCGCGGCATGATCCGCCAGCACCAGTTCGACAAGGTCGAGATGGTGCAGATCACCCACCCCGACCAGAGCTACGCGGCGCTGGAGCAGATGGTGGGCCACGCGGAGGCCATCCTGCAGAAGCTGGAGCTGCCCTACCGTGTGGTCGCGCTGTGCACGGGTGACATGGGCTTTGGCGCCGCCAAGACCTACGACCTGGAGGTCTGGGTGCCGGCGCAGGACACCTACCGCGAGATCTCGAGCTGCTCCAACTGCGAGGCCTTCCAGGCGCGGCGCATGCAGGCGCGCTTCAAGACCGCGCAGGGCAAGAACGAGCTGGTGCACACGCTCAACGGCTCTGGCCTGGCGGTGGGCCGCGCGCTGGTGGCGGTGCTGGAGAACCACCAGAACGCCGACGGCAGCATCACCGTGCCGGCCGCGCTGCGACCCTACCTCGGCGGGCTGGAGCGGCTGGCGGCGGAATAAGCGCCGCTTCGCCGCGCTGTTCCCGGCTTCACGGGGCGGCGGACGTGGGAGATTCCCTGGCGGTCATGTCGGCCGACGAAAGGAATCGCGCGTGTTGTCTTCCCAGTCCCCTTCCCCGGGCCCCTGGCTCGCTTCCCTGAGCCTGCGCACCAAGCTGCTGCTGATGGTGGTGGGCGTCGTGCTGGCCGGTTTCGCGGCCACGGTGGTATCGCTGACGCGCCAGGCGGGCCAGCTGCAGGAGAAGACGGCGCTCATGTACGCCGAGGAACTTGCGACGCGCAACGCGGCGCAGATCGGCGCCGAGCTCAACGCCACCATGACGGCCGCGCGCACCCTGGCGCAGTCGCTGGCTGGCTTGAAGGCGAGCGGTCGCGCCGATCGCGCGCAGGCCGACGCCTTGCTCAAGAGCGTGCTGGAGGGATCGCCGCAGTTCCTGGGCGTGTGGACCGCGTGGGAGCCCGACGCCTTCGATGGCCGCGACGCGGAGTTCGCGGGCAAGCCCGGGCACGACGCCTCGGGTCGCTACATCCCTTACTGGAACCGCGGCAGCGGCGTGGCGTCGGTGGAGGTCCTGGTGGACTACGACAAGCCCGGCGCCGGTGACTACTACCAGCTGCCCAAGCGCAGCGGCCAGGAGACGCTGATCGAGCCGTACAAGTACACCGTGGCGGGCAAGGAGGTGCTGATCACCACCACGTCCGTGCCCATCGTGATGGGCGGCCGCCTGGTCGGCGTGGCGGGCATCGATGTGGCGCTGTCCAGCCTGCAGGACAAGGTCGGCGCGATCCGCGTCTACGACACCGGCTACGCCAGCCTGCTGTCCGCGGGCGGCCTGTTCGTGGGCGACCGGGATCCCGCCAACGTGGGGCGCGAGCTGACGGCGGCCGACGAGCGCGAGCCGCTGAACGCCTCCCTGCGCGATGGCCGGGTGGTGCGGGTCAACCACGAAGACCCGCGCCTGGACACCGAGGTCACGCGCATCTACGTGCCGGTGCAAGTGGGCAAGGACCGCTCGCTCTGGGCCTTTGCCGCCACCGTGCCGCAGGACCGCATCCTGGCCGAGGTGAACGCCTTGCGCGTCACCGCCGGGACGCTGGGCGCCGTCTCGGTCGCGCTGGTCTCGCTGGGCCTGCTCTGGGCCCTGCAGCGGCTGGTGCTGCGCCCGCTCGGCGGTGAGCCGGCCGAGGCCGTGGCGGTCAGCGAGCGCGTGGCGCGCGGCGACCTGGGCCAGCCCGTGCCCGTGCGCCCGGGCGATCAGCACAGCCTGATGGCCCAGCTGGCGCGCATGCAGCGCGACCTCGCGGGCGTGGTGGCGCGCGTGCGCCAGGGCGCCGAGGCGGTGGCCACGGCCAGCTCGGAGATTTCGCAGGGCAATCAGGACCTCTCGGGCCGCACGGAAGGCCAGGCCAGCGCGCTGGAAGAGACGGCCGCGTCCATGGAACAGCTGGGCACGGCGGTCGGCCAGAACGCGGGGCACGCGCGCGAGGCCGATCAGCTCGCGCGCTCGGCCAGCGAGCTGGCCGAGCAGGGCGGCGCGGCCGTGCAGCGGGTGGTGGACACCATGGGCGACATCAACGCCGGCTCGCGCAAGATCGCCGACATCATCGGCGTCATCGACGGCATCGCCTTCCAGACCAACATCCTGGCGCTGAACGCTGCCGTGGAAGCGGCGCGCGCGGGCGAGCAGGGCCGCGGCTTCGCGGTGGTGGCCAGCGAGGTGCGCCACCTGGCCACGCGCTCGGCCCAGGCCGCGCACGAAATCAAGGCCCTGATCGGCAGCAGCGTGGACAGCGTGGACCAGGGCACCGTGCTCGTGAACGAGGCCGGCCAGACGATGCGCGAGGTGATCGCTTCCATCCAGAAGGTGTCGCGGCTCATGTCCGACATCAGCACCGCCAGCGGCGAACAGAGCGCTGGCGTGGGCCAGGTGGGCGAGGCGGTGGTGCAGCTGGACCAGACCACGCAGCAGAACGCCGCCTTGGTGGAACAGATGGCCGCGGCCGCCAACAGCCTGCGCCAGCAGGCGGACGAACTGGTGTCGACGGTGTCGGTGTTCCGCCTGGGGGCCGTCGAGGCCTGAGCCCGCCCGGGCGCCGGCGCGCGCCCGCGGCTTCCTACTCCCCGACCTTGCCCAGCAGGCGGATCAGCTCCGCCACGTCGCTGTCCGACAGGCCGCTGCGCAGGTGGTTCTCGTGCTCGCGCACCACGCGCGCGGCGCGCGTCCAGAAGCGCCGCCCCTCGGGCGTGAGCTTGAGGTGCACGCTGCGGCGGTCGTGCTCGTGGCGGCAGCGCTCCACCAGGCCGCGCTCGGCCAGCTTGTCCACCAGCGGCACCATGGACGGGTTGGTCAGTCCCACCGCCTTGGCCAGCCGCCCCTGCGACAACTCCGCATTGCAGCTCAGCAGCTCCAGCACGCCGTACATGGCCGTGGTGAGCTGCAGCTTGGCCAGCGCCTGGTCGATGCGCTTGAGCGAGCGGTTGTGCGCCCGGCGCAGGTGGTAGCCCAGGTAGGCGTCGAGGTTGCCCAGGGCGGGCGAGGGGGTGTCGGGGGGAGCGGCCATGCGGGGCGGCAGGATAGCACGCGCCCCCTGTTGATTCGACGTCTATTAGTTTGACATCAAATTATTCGACGTCTACCATTCGACTCCCGTCACGGACCACCAAGAGACAGGAGACCGCATGTTCGTCGTCGACAACCACATCCACCTGGGCCAGCCCGGCGTGCACGTGTCCGAGCACGTGTACAAGCAGCTGCGCAAGAACTGGAGCGAGCGGGGCTTCCGCTACCACAGCACCGAGGTGAAGTCCGAGCGGCGCGACGGCGAGATGCTGGTGCACGTGATGGACGAGGTCGGCATCGACGTCTGCTGCGTGCTCGCGGGCAACTGGAACCGCGTGCTCAAGCCCGAGCACCGCCCCTACGACGTGCCCAATGACTTCGTGGCCAAGCAGGTGGCGGCGTCCAACGGCCGCCTCATCGGCATCTGCAGCGCCGACCCCATCGTCGACCCCTGGGGCGCGGCCGACGAGCTGGAGCGCTGCGTGCGCGACCTCGACTTCCGCGGCATCAAGCTCTACCCCACCTACGCGCATTTCGATCCGCGCGACAAGGCCTGCGACCCGCTGTACGAAGCGGCCACGGCGCTGGGCGTGCCGGTGCATTTCCACATGGGCTTCACGCCCGTGTGCGGCGCCGACATGAAACTGCAGCAGCCCTGGCTGCTCGACGAGGTCGGCCAGCGCTTCCCCGACATGAAGGTGGTGATCTGCCACCTGGGCTACCCCTACGCGGCCGAGGCCATGGGCGTGGTCGCGCGCAACCCCAACTTCCACGCCGACCTCAGCGCGCTGGGCTTCTACCACCCGCGCACCGTCTACCAGCTGATCCACGACTTCGGCTGCGTGAATCCCTGGGAGCGGCTGCTCTACGGCTCGGAGAACCCCTTCATGTGGACTTTCCACAAGACCGTGCAGGGCATCAACGAACACGCCAAGGCGCTGGGCATGCCGGAGATTCCGGACCACGCCATCGAACTCATCATGGGCGGCAATGCCACCCGCCTGTACCGCATCGACCAGGCCCGGCAGGGCCGCGGCGCGCGCGCCGACAAGGCCGCTGCCTGATTCCCATCCCCCTCACCGGAGACAAGCCCATGACGTTCCATCGCCGCACTTTGCTGGCCGCCGCCGCGGCCTCGGCCCTGAGTCCCATCGCCCCCCTGGCCTTCGCGCAGGCCAGCTACCCCGCGCGCCGCGTGTCGCTGGTGGTGCCCTTCCCCGCGGGCGGGCCCGCCGACATGGTGGCGCGCGTCATGCAGCCCCTGGTGCAGAAGGCGCTGGGCGAGGTGGTGATCGTCGAGAACTTCGCCGGCGTGGGCGGCGCGCTCGGCGTGGGCAAGGTGCTGTCGGCGCCGCCCGACGGCCACTCGGTGCTGCTGGCCACGGTGGCCGAGCCCATCCTGCCGCCCCTGACCATGCCCAACGTGCGCCACAAGCCCGAGGACCTGGTCCTGGTGTCGCAGCTGTCGTACACCAACATTGCGCTGGTGGTGCGGCCCAGCCTGAACATCCGCTCGGTGCAACAGCTGCTGGAGCACATGAAGAACCCGTCGGCCAAGGCGCTGAGCTACGCCACGCCGGGCAGCGGCACGCTCTACCACCTCATGGGCGAGCACTTCAAGTCGCTCACGGGCGGACAGCTGCTGCACGTGCCCTACAAGGGGCTGGCGCCGGCGCTCAATGACCTGCTCGGCGGACAGGTCGACATCGCCTTCCTGCCCATGGCCGGCAGCACGGCCAAGCTGATCGAGCAGGGCTCGCTGCGCCTGATCGCCAACGCCGCGGCCGAGCCGGTGGCCGGCGTGCCGCGCCTGGGCGACGGGGATGGCCTGAAGGACTTCGTCTACACCGTGTGGACCGGTGTCTTCCTGCCGCGCCAGGTGCCGGCCGAGGTGGTGGCCACGCTGCACCGCGCGGTCGACACCGCCCTGCAGGGACCTGAATTCGAGAACTACACACGCGAGGCGGGCGGCGTGGCGCTCAAGCGCGCCATGCCCCTGGCCCAGGCGCAGAAGTTCTACAGCGCCGAGGCCCAGCGCCTCACGCGCATCTTCCAGGCGGTCAAGCTCAAGGTGGATTGAGGCGGTCGCCGGCAGCGCGCCGGCTTGATCCAGGTCATGGCCAGCCGGGGGACACCGGCGGCCATTTCCTCTAAGCTGGCGCCATGTTCTGCCGTGCCAGCGCACCCCCCGTCGCCCGCGGACTTTGCGCCGCCGCCGCGCTGGCGCTCGCGGCCTGTTCGCCCGAGCCGCCCGCCACCTGGTCCGGCTATGCGGTGGGGGATTTCGTCTACGTGGCCGCGCCGCTGGCGGGCACCCTCGAGTCCCTCGAGGTGCGCGCCAGCGACACCGTGGCGCGCGGGGCGCCGCTGTTCGAGCTGGATTCGGCCAGCGAAACCGCGGCCCGGGACGAGGCCGCCGCGCGGCTGCAGGCCGCCCAGGCGCAACAGGCCAATCTGGAGAAGGGGCGCCGCGCCGACGAGCAGGCGGTGATCCGGGCGCAGCTGGCGCAGGCCCAGGTGGCGCTCGCGCTGGCCCAGCGCGAGGTCGAGCGCCAGCAGCGCCTACTGGCGCAGGGCTTCGTGTCGCTGGCCCAGGTCGACGACGCCAGCACGCGGCAGCGCGCGGCGGCCGCGCGGGTCGACGAGTTGTCGGCCGCGCTGCGGGTCGCCCAGCTGCCCGCGCGCGGCGACGAGCAGCAAGCCAGCCGCGCCAACGTGGCGGCGGCGGGCGGTGCCCTGCGCCTGCTCGAGCGCCAGCTGGAGAAGACGCGGCGGTTCGCGCCGGCGGCCGGCGTGGTGAACGACGTCTTCTTTCGCCCCGGCGAGTTCGTGCCGGCCGGCCAGCCGGTGCTGGCGCTGCTGCCGCCGGGGAACATCAAGCTGCGCTTCTTCGTGCCCGAGGCGGAGCTGTCCGGTATCCGCCTCGGCCAGTCCCTGGCGGCGCGCTGCGACGGCTGTGACGCGCCGCTGCAGGTCCGTGTCTCGCACATCGCCGCGCAGGCGGAGTACACGCCGCCGGTGATCTATTCAAACGCGCAGCGCGCGCGGCTGGTGTTCATGGTCGAGGCCCGGCCCGAGTCCGCCGACGCGGTGCGCCTGCACCCGGGGCAGCCGGTCGACGTCGAGCGCCCCGCCGCGGGCACGCCATGAGCGCGCTGGCCATCGACGTCAGTGGCCTGACCAAGGCCTACGGCGGACGCAAGGTGGTCGATGGCGTGCAGCTGCAGCTGGCCGCCGGGCGCATCTGCGGTTTCCTCGGCCCCAACGGCAGCGGCAAGACCACGACGATCCGCCTGCTGTGCGGCCTGCTGCGCCCGGACGCGGGCAGCGGCACCTGCCTGGGCCTGGACCTGCGCGAGCAGGCGGCGCGCATCAAACGCCAGGTGGGCTACATGCCACAGCGCTTCGGGTTGTACGAGGACCTGTCGATCCGCGAGAACCTGGACTTCGTCGCGCGCCTGTACGAACTGCCGCGGCGGCGCGAGGTGGTGGCGCGCACGCTGGAACGGCTGGGACTGGCCGCGCGCCAGGGGCAACTGGCCGGCGCCTTGTCCGGCGGCTGGAAGCAGCGCCTGTCGCTCGCCGCCTGCCTGATCCACGAGCCGCGCCTGCTGCTGCTCGACGAGCCGACGGCTGGCGTCGACCCCAAGGCGCGGCGCGAGTTCTGGGACCAGATCCACGACCTGGCGGACCAGGGCATCACCGTGCTCGTGTCCACGCACTACATGGACGAGGCCGAGCGCTGCCACGAGCTGGTCTACATCGTCGACGGCCGCGTGTTGGCGCGCGGCAGCGAGCGGCAGATTCTGGACGCGGCCGGGCTGGTGGTGTGGTCGCTGAAGGGGGAGGGGGTGGGCGCGCTCGCCGCGCCGCTGCGCGCCTGGCCCGGCGTGCTCGGCGTGGCCGCGTTCGGCAATGCCTTGCACCTGAGCGCGCGCGACGCGGCACCCGTGGAGCCCCGCCTGCGGGCGCTCGAGCAGCAGGGCTTCGGCGTGCAGCGCATCGAGGCCAGCCTGGAGGACGTGTTCATCAACCTGATGGGGCGCGCATGAACGGCCTTTCCTGGGCGCGCACGCTGGCCGTGTTCGTCAAGGAGTTCCAGCAGATGCTGCGCGACCGCCTGACCTTCGCCATGGCGGTCGGCGTTCCGGTGCTGCAGCTGGTGCTGTTCGGCTACGCCATCAACACCGACCCCAAGGGCCTGCCCACCGCCCTGGTGAACGCCGACCGGGGCGCGCTGGCCCAACCCATCGTGAGCGCGATCGAGAACACGGGCTACTTCCGCATCACCCACCAGCCGGCCGGCGAGGCCGAGGCCGAGCGCCTGATCGCCCTGGGCGAGGTGCAGTTCGTGGTGGCGATCCCGGCCGACTTCTCGCGCCGGCTGCTGCGCGGCGAGACGCCCGCGCTGCTGGTCTCGGTGGACGCCACCGACCCGTCGGCGGCGGCCAACGCCATCGCGGCGCTGTCGCAGCTGGTGCCGCGGGCGCTGGAGCACGACCTCGTGGGCCCCTTGCGCGGCCTGCAGGCGGCCGCGCCGCCGTTCGATCTGCGCGTGCACCGCCGCTACAACCCGGAGGGGCTGTCGCGCTACAACATCGTGCCGGGCCTGATCGGCACCATCCTGACCATGACCATGGTGATGCTGACCTCCCTGGCCATGACCCGCGAGCGCGAGCGCGGCACCATGGAGAGCCTGCTGGCCACGCCGGTGCGGCCGGCGGAGGTGATGCTGGGCAAGATCCTGCCCTACGTGCTGATCGGCTACCTGCAGCTCGGCGTGATCCTGGGCGCGGCCTTCGTGCTGTTCGAGGTGCCGATGGTGGGCAGCGTCTGGCTGCTGCTGGCCATGATCGGGGTGTTCATCGTGGCCAACCTCGGCGTGGGCTTCACGTTCTCGACCATCGCCCGCAACCAGCTGCAGGCGGTGCAGATGACCTTCTTCTTCTTCCTGCCCTCGATGCTGCTGTCGGGCTTCATGTTCCCGTTCCGGGGCATGCCGGCCTGGGCGCAGGCCATCGGCGAGGTGCTGCCGCTGACGCACTTCCTGCGCATCGTGCGCGGTATCCTGCTCAAGGGCAGCACGCTGGCCGACGTGTTGCCCGAGCTGTGGCCCATGCTGGCCTTTCTGCTGGTGGCGGCCGTGGTCGCGCTCGCGCGCTACCGGCAGACCCTCGATTGAGGGCCCCACCGGCGGACCGGCCTCAAGGCGTGTTTTTCCCCAACCCATCCCACCGACGACTGCCTCTATGTCCAGCACCAAACCGGCCCGATCGCCCCGATCCGACAACCGACTGCCGGAGCTGCTGGATGCCGCGGCGCGCCTCTTTGCCCGCCGCGGATACGCCGCGACGTCCATGCGGGACATCGCCGTCGAAATCAAGATGCTGCCGGGCTCGCTCTACTACCACTTCCCTTCCAAGGAAGACCTGCTGCTCGCGGTGTACCAGGCCGGCGTGATCGAACTGGAAAAGGCGGCCACCGAAGCCGTGGCGAAGGAGACCGATCCCTGGGACCGCCTGGAGGCGATGTGCAAGGCGCACCTGGAGACCGTCTTGCGCGACAGCGACTACGCCCAGGTCCTGATCCGTGTGTTGCCCGATGACATTCCGCAGGCCGCGGACCGCTTGCGGGAGCTGCGGGACAGCTACGAGCAGGTCTTTCGCCAGGTTGTGGCGCAGCTGCCCCTGCCGGCGGGGACCGACCGGCGCGCCCTGCGCCTGATGCTCATGGGCGCGCTGAACTGGGCGACCCTGTGGTTCAACCCGGACGGCCGCGATTCACCGCGCGTGCTGGCGCGCAAGTTCGTGGGCCTGGTGAGGGAGGCGCAAGGCAGCCGGGCCCCCGCCTAGGAGGAGCGGGTGCCCGCGCGAGCGGCGGGCGCCTTCGTGTCCTGGCCCTTTTTCGGTGGTTTCGCCGGCTTCTTGGCCCGGACTGCGTCGAGCTTGACGTTCTCGCTCAGCACGCCGTGCATGGCGAGGTCGAGGTACTCGCGCACGAACTTCGGCGTCAGGGTCTGGTGGCCCACGAGCAGGCGGTAGTACAGCGGCGCGTAGAGCACGTCCAGGATGACCTCGGGGTCGGCGTTGCGCACGGTGCCATCGGCGATGCTGGACTTGACGATGCGAACACCTTCCTCGCGCCGGGCCCGGATATAGCCTTCGCGAAACGCCTCGGCCAGCGCCGGGTCGGACTGCCCTTCCGCGATCAGCGCGGCCATCATGCGCCCCAGGGGGCCTCGGAACTGCTCGCTCATGTTGAGCAGCCGGTCGATCACCACGTCCAGCGACAGCCGATCGGGATAGGGGATCGCCACCAGCGACTCGCGCCGGAAGGCCGACATGATGATCGCGGCGCGGTTGGGCCACCACTTGTAGATGGTGGCCTTGCTCACCTTCGACCGGGCCGCGATGGCATCGACCGTCGTGGCCTGCAGGCCGTGCTCCGACAGCAGGGCATAGGCGGCATCCAGCACCGCCTCTTCGGCCTCCTTGCTGCGCGTGCGCCCGCGCGGTCTCTTGCTTTCAACCACTGAATTGTCGGAAGGCGTTCGAGTAGACATGGTGTCGCGATGTTAATATACTGAACGTTCAGTTTATAAAAAGGAGACGCTCCCCATCATGCAGCAATCCGCCGAACAGGCCGCGCAGGCCGGCCAGACCAGCTTTCGCAGCTTCGAACTCGACGCGAACCGGCGGCCCGACCCCGTGGGCATCACCGCCGAAGAGTGGGCGGTGCGCGTGGACCTCGCCGCAGCCTACCGCCTGTGCGCAATGCACGGCTGGGACGACCTCATCTACACCCACATCTCGGCGCGTGTGCCGGGCACGTCGGGGCACTTCCTCGTCAACCCGCTGGGGCTGGCCTTCGACGAGATCACGGCCTCCTCGCTGGTGAAGATCGACTACGACGGCAATGTCATCGGCGACACGCCTTATCGCCCCAACGCCGCCGGCTTCGTCATTCATGGGGGTGTCCACCAGGCGCGCGAAGACATGGGCAGCGTCATGCACCTGCACACCATTCACGGCATGGCCCTGTCCATGCTGCCCGACGGCCTGCAGCCGCTGAGTCAGCACGCGCTGCGCTTCTACGGGCGCATCGGCTACCACGACTACGAAGGCATCGCCCTGTCGACGGGGGAGCGCGAGCGCATCGTCGCGGCGCTGGGCCAGCACCGCGCGCTGGTGCTGCGCAACCACGGCACCCTGACCGTGGGCAAGACGGTGGGGGGCGCCTTCGTCGAGATGTACTACCTCGAGAAAGCGGCGCAGGCCCAGATCACGGCCCAGTCGACCGGCCAGCGCCTGCTGGTGCCCGAGCCACAGGTGTGCGCGCTGACCGACCAGCAATGGCAGGAGGACTTCAGCAGCGACGCCAACCGCGAATGGCCGGCCCTGCTGCGCAAGCTCGACCGCCTTGACCCGTCCTACAAGAACTGATCCCGATTCAACCGACAACCAGGAGACACAACATGAGCACCTTCCGCACCCTCGCGGCGGCGATCGCCGTGGCCGGCGCCACGCTGGCCGGCGCCGCCGCCCACGCCCAGCAGATCGTCAAGATCGGCTACGCGGTGTCCCGCGACAGCCACTATGGCGCTGGCGCCGATGCGTTCTGCGACACGCTGGAGAAAGGGTCCGCGAACCGCTTCAAGTGCAGCCAGGCCCCCAACGCGACCCTGGGCAACGAGCGTGAGATGGTCGAGTCCGCGCAGATCGGCTCGCTCGACGTCGCCTTCGTGTCGAGTGGCACGGTGGGCAACTTCGTGCCCGACATCCGCGTGCTGGACGTGCCCTTCCTGTTCCGCGACACCGAACACGCCCGCGCCGCCCTCGACGGCGCGGTGGGCCAGAGGCTGCTCGCCGCCTTCCCGGCCAAGGGCCTGATCGCCATGGCCTGGGGCGAGAACGGCTTTCGCCACCTGACGACCTCGCGGCGCGAGATCCGCGCGCCGGGCGACCTGGCCAACATCAAGCTGCGCACGATGGAAAACCGCGTGCACGTGGAGAGCTTCCGCGCCCTGGGCGCGCTGCCCACGCCGATGGCCTGGCCGGAGGTCTACACCGCGCTCCAGCAGGGCACCATCGACGGACAGGAAAACCCGCTGTCCATCCTGGTGACGGCCAAGCTGTGGCAGGTGCAGAAGCACCTGGCGCTCACCTCGCACGTGTATTCGCCGACCCTGCTCATCGCCAGCCCGGCGCTGTGGGCCAAGCTCAACGCCGCCGACCGGCAGCTGTTCCTCAACGCCGCCAAGGCCGGCGCGGCGGCGCAGCGTGAGCGCGTGACCCGCGAGGCGCAGACCGCCGTGGCCCTGCTGGAGAAAGAAGGCATGAGCATCACGCGCCCGGACACTGCCGAGTTCCGCAAGGCGCTGGCGCCGACCTTCAAGAAGTTCGAGGCTCAGTTCGGCCCCGACATCGCGGCCATCCAGCGCGTGCAGTGAGCCCGAACGTGCGCCGCGCCTACCTGGGGTTTGCCAATGGGTGCGAGCGCCTGTGCGCGCTCGCGCTCACTGTGTTGATGGGTGCGATGGCCCTGCTGGGTTTCTTCCAGGTGGCCACGCGCTTCGTGCTGCATGAACCCTCGCCCTGGTCGGAGGAGTTCCTGCGGCGGGCCATGATCTGGCTGGTGGCGATCGGGCTGTCCATCGGCTTTCGCTACGGCGCGCACATCTGCGTCGATGTCATCAACCGCGTGCGGGCAGCCTGGCTGCGGGCCTTCGTGCGATCGAGCGTGTTCCTGCTCTCGCTGGTGTTCCTGGTGACGGTCGCCTGGATCGGCACCGACATGGCCTGGCGGGTTCGCTTTCAGAGCTTCGCCAGCGTGGAGCTGTCCATGACCTGGGCCTACGCGGCCATTCCGGTGGGCGCGGCCTTCGCCGCCATCGCCCTGGTCGCCCAGTTCATCGCCCCGTCGCAAGACACGCCGGGCCGGCAGGAGTTTGGAGGCATGGCATGCCAGGAATGATGTTCGGCACGATGCTGCTGTGCTTCGCGCTCAGCGTCAGCGTGGCCGTGTCGATCGGCCTGGCCAGCCTGGGCGGCGTGCTGATGTCGGGCAGCCTGCCGCTGGTGGTGGTGCCCAAGGAGATGTTCTCCAGCCTCGACAAGTTTCCGCTGCTGGCGGTGCCCTTCTTCGTCCTGGCCGGCAAGCTGATGGAGGAGGGCGGCATCTCGCAGCGCCTGGTGGAGTTCGCCCGCGCGCTCGTGGGCGGCATCCAGGGCGGCCTGGCGCTCAGCTGCGTGCTCACCTGCCTGATCTTCGCGGCGGTGTCGGGCTCGTCCGTGGCCACCACGTTCGCCGTCGGCTCCATCCTCATCCCGGCCCTGGTGCGCATGGGCTATCCCACGAACTGGGCGGCGTCGCTGCAGGCCACCTCGGCGGAGCTGGGGGTGATCGTGCCGCCGTCGGTGCCCATGATCCTGTACGGCGTCGCGGCCGAGGTCTCGATCGGCGAGATGTTCGTCGCCGGCATCGGCCCGGGCGTGCTCATCGCGGGGGCGCTGATGCTCTACGTGCTCATCTGGGCGCGCGTGACGGGCATGGGCAAGCGCGACGGCGAGGGCCGGCTGGCCCTCTGGGTGGCCGGGCGCAACGCGTTCTGGGCGCTGATGATGCCGGTGATCATCCTGGGCGGCATCTACGGCGGCATCTTCACGCCCACCGAGGCCTCGGCGGTGGCCGTGGTCTACGCCGTGCTCGTGGGCCTGTTCGTCTACAAGGGGCTGAGCTGGCGCGCGCTGCCGCGCGTGCTGCGCCAGTCGGCGGTCACCACCTCGGTGATCATGTTCATCATCATGAACGCGGGCCTGTTCTCCTACCTCGTGAACTACGCTGGTATCCCGGAGACCCTGGGCCACTACCTGCAGGAAACGCTCAAGACGCCGATGAACTTCCTGCTGGGCGTCAACCTCGCGCTGTTCCTGATCGGCATGTTCGTCGAGACCGGGGCGGCCATCATCGTGCTGGCGCCGATCCTGGCCCCGGTGGCGGTCTTCTTCGGCATCGACCCGGTGCACTTCGGGCTGATCGTCATCGTGAACCTGGCCCTGGGCATGATCACGCCGCCGGTGGGGGTGAACCTGTTCGCCGCCTGCGCGGTGGCGCGCATCCCCCTGGACCAGCTCGTCAAGCCGCTGCTGCCGTTCGTGGGCGTGGTCATCCTCTGCCTGGGGCTGATCTCGGCGGTGCCGGAGATCTCGCTCACGCTGCGCGACGCGGTGTTTCGATAGGGAGACGACACGATGAACCCGGAAGAAGGCATCGACGCGCTGGGCGTCGACCTGAGGGGACAGCACGCGCTGATCCTGGGCGTGGGCGGCATCGGCTGGGCGCTCGCGCGCATCGGCGCGGCCCTCGGCGCGCGCCTGACCCTGGTCGACCGGCAGCTGCCCGGCGAGGACCTGCGAAACGCCTTGTGCGAGGCGGCCTCGCACCGGTGGCTGGCGATGGACCTGTCCGACACCTCGGAGCAGGACCGCCTGCTGGCGCTGTGCGGCGACGTCGATGCGCTGGCCATCACCAGCGCGGTGTGCCCGGACGAGTCCGGGCTCGACCCCGCATCCGCGGCATGGGACGAGAGCTTCGAGGCCGTGTTCCGCATCAACGTGGCGGCACCGCTGCGGCTGAGCCTGCGCATGCTCGACGCCATGGCCGCGCGCGGCCGGGGGCGCATCGTGCTCGTCGGGTCCATGGCGGCGCGCAACGGCGGCCTGCTGGCCGGCGGGCAGTACGCGGCGAGCAAGGGCGCCCTGCACACCGCGGCGCGCTGGCTGGCGCAGCGCGCCGCGCCGCGCGGCGTGAGCGTCAACGCCGTCGCGCCCGGGGTCACGCTGACCCCCATGATCGAGGGTCGCTCGTACGACGCCTCGCGCATCCCGCTGGGGCGGGCCGCGGAGCCGGTGGAGGTGGCGCGGATCATCGCGTTTCTGATGAGCCCGGCGGCCAGCTACGTGCAGGGCCAGGTCATCGACGTCAACGGAGGGGCCTGGATTGGCTGAGACACAAGCATTCGGGGGGCGCTGGTCCCTCGTCACCGGCGGTGCCAGCGGCATCGGCCTGGCCTGCGCGCAGGCGCTGGCGCAAGAAGGCAGCGCCCTGGTGCTGCTGGACGTGGACGCAGCCGGCCTGGCGGCGGCGCGCTCGCGCCTGTCCCCGCTGGGCGTGGCGGTCGAGACGCGCGAGGTCGACGTGTCCGACGCGGCCGCGCTGGAGGCCATTGCCGCCGATCTCGACGCGCGCGGCGTGCGGGTCGAGCACATGGTGTTGGCCGCCGGCGTGCTGCAGCCCATGCACGGCATCGAAACGCTGGACCTGGCCGTGCACGAGCGGGTCTGGCGCATCAACTACCACGGCAGCTACCACTGCTGCCGCCTGTGGGGCGAGCGCATGCGGGTGGCCGGGCGCGGCGCCATCGTCACCGTGTCCTCGGTCACCGCGCAGCGCGCCACGCCGCTGCTGGCCTACGGTCCCGCCAAGGCGGCGCTGGAGAACCTGACGGCCTCGCTGTCCGTGGCCTACGCGCCGCACGGTGTGCGCATCAACGCCGTGGCGCCCGGCTTCACGCTGACGCAGGCGCTGCAGGACAAGATCGACGCCGGCCTGCGCGACGCGGACGCCATCCTGTCGCAAGTGCCCATGGGCCGCTTCGCGACCCCCCAGGAGATCGCCGCGAGCGTGCGCTTCCTGCTGTCCGACCAGGCCGCCGCGGTCACGGGCACCACCCTGGTGGTGGACTGCGGCTGGCTGGCGGGCTCCGGCTGGCAGACTTACCAGCCGATGCCGCGGCGCTGAAAGGGTCCCCATGCATTTCAATCACGGTGTTTTCGGCCTGTTGTGGCGCACCGCCACGCAGCGGCCCCAGGCCCCGGCCGTGGCCCTGGGCGAACGGGTCGTGGCGCGCTACGGCGATCTGCTCGCGCGCGCCCTGGACGTGTCGGCCGGGCTGGCCCGCCTGGGCTGCCGGCCCGGCGACCGGGTGGTGATGTTCATGAAGAACCAGCCCGAGTGGCTGGCCCTGATGTTCGGCTGCTGGGCGCGTGGTCTGGTGGTCGTGCCGGTCAACGTGAAGCTGCACGCGCGCGAGCTGGCGTTCATCCTGGACGACTGCCAGGCGCGCGCGCTGTTCCACGACCCGGGCCACCAGGACGCGCTGGACGCGCTCGGCCTGGTGCCGCGCACGCCCGGGATCGCGGTCGGCGGTGCCGACTACCAGCGCCTGCTGGGCGCGCCCCCGATGGCGCCCGAGCCGGTGGCACCGGACGCCCTGGCCTGGCTGTTCTACACCAGCGGCACCACCGGACGGCCCAAGGGCGCCATGCTCAGCCACGCCAACCTGCTGGCGATGGCCAGCGCCTACACCAACGACGTCGAGCCCGAAGGCATGGGCCGCGCCATCCTGCACGCCGCGCCCATGTCGCACGGCTCGGGCCTGTACATCCTGCCGCACGTGCTGCACGGCTCGCTGCACATCTGCCCCGAGTCGCGCGGCTTCGAGGTCGACGAGATCGACCGCCTGATGGCCGTGCACCGGGGCGTGTCGATGTTCGCCGCGCCGACCATGGTCACCCGGCTCACGCTGTCGGCGGCCACCGACCTGCCCGGCCTGCAGACGCTCGTCTATGGCGGCGGGCCGATGTACGTGGCCGATTGCGTGCAGGCCATGGACCGTTTTGGCGAACGCCTGGCGCAGATCTACGGCCAGGGCGAAACGCCCATGACCATCAGCTCGCTGACGCGCTCGCAGCACGAGCGCGGCCACCCCCGGCTGCAGGCGCGCCTGGCGTCCTGCGGCTACGCGCAGACCGGCGTGCAGATCCGCATCCTGGACGACCGCGGCGAGGCCCTGCCGGTGGGCGAGACGGGCGAGATCGTGGTGCGCGCGCCCACGGTCATGCTGGGGTACTGGAACCTGCCGGACGCGACCCGCAAGACCCTCAGGGACGGCTGGCTGTACACGGGCGACGTCGGCGCCTTCGACGCGGACGGCCTGCTGACGCTGAAGGACCGCAGCAAGGACGTGATCATCAGCGGCGGCACCAACATCTACCCGCGCGAGGTCGAGGAGGTGTTGCTGCGCCACCCCGCAATCCGCGAGGTGTGCGTGCTCGGCATGCCGGACGCCGATTGGGGCGAATCGGTGGTGGCCGTCTACAGCTGCCGCGACGGCGAGGTCGCCACGGTGCAGGAGCTGGACCAGCTCTGCATCGAGCACATCGCGCGCTTTAAGCGACCCAAGCGCTACCTGCAGGCCGCGGAACTGCCCAAGAACGCGGCCGGCAAGATCCTCAAGGCGAAGTTGCGCGAGCAACTGGCGGCATCCGGCCGGGCCGGCTGAGCGGTCCTGCGGCGGCCGTCGGACGCGCCGGCCGAGTGCCGATATCGGTTAAAACGCCGGCATGTCCCGACCCGATGTCCTCATGCACCGGGCCACCGAGGCCCTGTACGACGCCGTGATCGACCCAGCCGCCTGGGACGATGCCATGCGGGCGCTGCGTGCCCTGTTCCATTCGCGGGTGGAAGCCTTGTACTGCCTGGACCTGCGCGCGCGCGCTCTGCGGCCCGTTCGCATCGAAGGCGTCGATCGGGCACACATCAAGCGCTTCTCGGCCAGTTTCTACCTGCCCGACAACCCCTGCCTGAAAACGCCCGAGCTGCACCGGCCAGGCGTGGTCCGCACCGAGGAACGCATGCTCGCTCACCTGGGTGACCCGGCGGCCTTGCGGCGCTCGACCTACTTCAACGAGTGGCTGCGGCCGCAGGGCCTCGCGCACACCATGGGCATCACGCCGTGGGTGCAGGAGGGCCTGGTGCTCAACTTCAGCCTGTTGCGCGAGCCCGGTCGCGGCGGCTTCGGCCTCGCCGAGCAGCGCCGCCTCGATCGGCTCGCGAAGCACATGGAGCGCGCCATGCGCATGGTGGTGAAGCTCGACACGCTGACGCAGCGTTGCAGCGACAGCACGACGGCCCTCGATCGGATCGAGCAGGGCATGGCCGTGCTCGACGCGCAAGGGGCCTTGCTGCAGGCCAACCAGGCGGCGCTGCGGCTGCTCGCGCGCGGCAAGGGCTTCTGTTTGCGCGGCGGCCGGCTCGCCGCGCGCGAGCCGCAAGACCAGGCGCGTCTCGATGCCCTGCTGAACGCCTGCACGGCCGGCAGCACCTGGGCCGAACCGCTCCAGCCGGCCGCGCTCGTGGTTCAGGGGCTGGTGCTGCAGATGACACCCCTGCGCAGCACGCGCAGCGTGTTCGTGTCGCCGCAGGCGGCCGTCCTCGTGAGCCTGTCGGAACCGCTGGCGCCGCCGGTCGCACAGGCGCGCGAGACGCTGGCCGCGCTGTTCGGACTCACCGGGGCCGAAGCGCGGCTGGCGCTGTCGCTGATGGACGGGGGAGGGCTGCGCGAAGCCGCGTCGCGCGCGCGCATGAGCTATGCCACCGCGCGCTGGTACCTGAAGATCCTGTTCCAGAAAACCGGGTCCACGCGACAGAGCGAACTGATCGCGCTGCTGGTGCGGGTCACGCAGTCGGCCCGGCCGCTGCAGATGCACTGAGGTCGTGACCCCGCCCGGCATCGCCGCGCGCCTCGCACCGCCCATGGGCGCACCTCCCATTTGGGAGGTGCCTCGCATGCCCGCGCGACCTAGCATGGGCCCATCACAACCGAGGACAGTCGATATGCGTTACGCCGTTTTCCGGCGCGCTTCGGCCGGGCTGCTCGCCATGGCCGCCGCGCTGTGCCAGCCCGCCGCGGCCCAACCGTCGTTTGACATCGTGGGCCTGCGCCCGGGCATGAGCGAAGCCGAAGCGATGGCGGCGCTCACCGCACACCGCCCCGGCATGCGCGTGCAGAAGCGCAACATGACCTACAACTACAGCGACGGCGTGCAGCAGCTCAACACGCCGCCCTTTCTGTACGAGCTGTGGGTGACCTTCGACGACGCGCAAGGCCGCGAGGATTTCCGGCTCTACTTCGCACCGCCGCCCAGCGCGTCGCGTGTGCTCGGCATGACGCGTCAGGTGAGCCTGAAGTCTCCTCCCACGCAGGCCCAGCTCGGTGCCCAGCTGGCGCAGCGCTACGGCTCGCCCACCACCAGCGGCAAGAGCAACACCACCACCAACTTCGTTTGGGGGGAGCCCGGCAAACCCATGTGCTGGCGCAGCACGCCCAACACCACGGTGATCGGGGTGGGCGAAGCATCCGACATCCTGAGCGGCCTCAAACGCGGCCAGGACAAGGGCTATGTGCCGCGAGACCCCTCGACCTGCGGGCTGGCCGCCGCCGCCAGCATGGCCGGCGAGCCGGTGCACAACCTCACGGTGCGGCTGGTGGACTACGGCGCCTGGGCCGGCACGCACCAGAAGGCCAGGGACTGGGTGGAGCAGCAACGGCAAGAGGCCGTGAAGGCGCGGTTGTCGCGCGGTGCGGCACCCAAGCTCTGAGGAGCGCTTCGTGGCATGGTGCTCGCGCTGGCTGGCCGCGCTGTGGTTCACCACCGCTGCGGCGGCCTGGGCCCAGCCGGCGGGGCCGCGCCTGTTGTTCGGCGACGCGGCCAGCCGGCTGCCCGAGGCCGATCAGCAGGCCATCTTCCGCCTGCTCGACTACCGGATCGCCCCGGGCGGCAAGGCCTTGATCGCGCCCGATTGCGGCGAGATCGCGCACGAGACCCAGGTGCTCGACCTGAACAGCGACGGTGTGCCCGAGGTGCTGGTGATCGCGGGCAATGGCTGCACCTCGGGCCACACCGGCTCCTCGGTGTTCCTGTTCGTGAAAGACGCGCAGGGCCGCTATGCGCAGCAACTGGGTTTTCCCGGCGCGAGCGTCACGCCATTGCCGACACGAAGCCAGGGCTGGCGGGACCTGCGCATCGGCACGGCGGGCTTCTGCGAGCCGGTGTGGGCGTGGAAGGGTTCGGCCTACGACCTGAAGTGCAGCGTGGAAACCCAGCGCCGGGGCTGCCAGGGGCTGGGGCCGGTGAAGCTGTGCCGGCGTTGAGGGCCTGTCTAACGCCCTGCAAGTGAATGCGTCGGGTTCACGGCACCCCCCCCATGAAAAGCTGACGCTGCCTGCCGCCTCGTCCGGATCGAGCACCTCCCCGCTCAAGAGCAGGTCGGCCTCTGCCGAACCGAGCGCGTCGCTGCCGGTACTTTTGAGCGCCGAGACAAACGCTTAAGCCCTGCGCAACTCAGCGCCAGGCCTCACGCGTTCACCCAACAAAAAAGCCCCTGCACTGCAGGGGCCTCAGACTCGCTGGCGGAGAGAGAGGGATTCGAACCCTCGGTACAGGAGAACCTGTACGCCGGATTTCGAATCCGGTGCATTCGACCACTCTGCCATCTCTCCGTGTCGAAGCCCGCGATTCTAGCAGGCGGCGAAACCCCTCCAGGTTCCGCCGCAGCCGCCGTTTCGCCGTGCACAATCGCGCGACCCTTCCGCCGCCGCCATGCTCGTCGACACCCAGCCCGCCACCCACCAGCACGTTCCGGCCGCGCCAGAGGTGCGCGACGCCTGGGTCAATTCCCAGCTCGTGGGGGTGATGATGGACAACCTCGGGTCCACCCTGCTGCTGGGCGGGCTGTCGCTGCCGATCCTGGTCTACCTCATGGCCGGCGAGGTCTCCACCCCGGCCCTGGTGCTCTGGACGGCGGCCATGCTGATCAGCCTGGTGCTCCGTTTTCGACTCATTGGCATCTACCGCCTGCGCTACGACAGCGTGGACGGCCCGCAGCGCCAGGCGTTCATCGAGCGCTACGGCTGGTCCTGGCCCGCTATCGGCCTGCTCTGGGGCGGCCCAGTGGCGCTCAGCTACCTGCAGGCCAGTTTCATCACCCAGTTCGTCTGCGCACTGGTGGTGGTGGGGCAGGGCCTGGTGACGCTGGCCGCCTACAGCGCCTACCGGCCCATCTACCGCTCCTACACCAACGCGCTGTCGCTGTCCGCCCTGATCGGCCTGGTGCTGGCCACCGTCCTCTATTTCGATCGCACCGACCCGCTGCAGACCACGGCCCTGTTCGCGGTGCTGGTGGTCTTCTGGGCCCTGCTGCAGATGGCCGGCGTGCGCCTGCACCAGGTCTACCGGTCCAGCTTCGAGCTGCAGTTCTCCAACCAGGAACTGATCGACTCGCTCACGCTGCAGACGCGCGCTTCGCTGCGCGCCGTGTCCACCAAGAACCGATTCCTGGCTTCGGCCGCGCACGACCTGCGCCAGCCGGTGCACGCGCTCAGCCTGTACGCCGACTGGCTGGCCAGCGAGCCCGAGATGGCGCGTGACATCGCGCCGCGCATCCTGCAGTCCACGCGCGCCATCAACGAGCTGTTCGACTCGCTGTTCGACCTCACGCGCATCGACGCCGGCAACTACAAGGTGCGCCTGCAGCACGTGGAGGTGAACAAGCTGTTCGCCGACATCGCGCTGCAGTTCGAGCCGGTGGCCGCGGGCAAGCAGCTGCGGCTGCGCACGCGGGCCCAGCCGATCACGCTGTGGTCCGACCCGGTGGTGCTGCGCCGCATTCTGGGCAATCTGGTGTCCAACGCGCTGCGCCACACCACGCGCGGCGGCGTGTTGCTGGCGCTGCGCCGCCGCCAGGACATGGTGGTGTTCGAGGTCTGGGACACGGGCGTGGGCATCGCGCGCGAGCACCAGCAGGCCATCTTCCAGGAGTTCTTTCGCGTCTCCCAGCACCAGGGCACCGAGGACAGCCTGGGCCTGGGCCTGACCATCGTCTCCAAGCTGGCCACGCTCATGGGTTACCAACTGGCGCTGCAGTCCGAGGCCAGCCGGGGCAGCGTGTTTCGTGTGATGCTGCCGGCCTATACCCAGCAGGACGACACCGCCGACCCGCAGCCCACGGTGGTGGCACGGGGCTGACAAAACAAAACCGCCGTGTGGACGGCGGTTTTGGCGGGAAGGGGCGCGGTCTTCAGAGGTCCAGCAGGCCAGCGGTGCGGGCCAGGTGGCTGGCCTGGGAGCGGCTCTTCACGTTCAGGCGGCGGAACAGCCGCCACAGGTGCACCTTGACGGTGTGCTCGCTGATCTGCAGCTGCTCGGCGATGTCGCGGTTGGACAGGCCGCGGTCCAGCATCACGAGCAACTGCTTCTGGCGCTTGGACAGCTTGTCGGGGATGGTGGGGGCGTTCTCGTCCTCGACCTCATCGGCCAGGAATTCGCGCAGCACCTTGGCGATCTGGGCCGCGCCAGCGGACTTTTCCACGTAGGCGTCGGCGCCGGCCTCGCGGGCCAGGTCTTCGTAATCGGATGAAGGGGACGCCGACAGCACGATCAGCGAGGTGTCGGGCAGCATCTGACGGATCTCGCGCACACCGGAGACGCCGTTGGTGTCGGGCAGTTTCAGGTCAAGACAGACGAGCTCGGGCTCGCCGTGTTCGGCGATGGCCTTGCTCACCGAGGCCAGGCGCTCGAGCTCGACCACCTGGGTCGATGCGCGCAGGCGGCGCAGCAACATGACCACGGCCTCGCGCATCAGCGGGTGATCGTCAATGACAAAAATACTCATGTCAGGATGCGCAATTCATGATTTGGTTTAACGGCACAGCATATCGGCATATAACCGATTTGGCGATAGCCGGGCGCCCTTCCCCAGGGGCACGCTGAAGGCGGAGGAGGGTTGCGCTATCCGCCTGGGGGCCGATTGTGAACCAATTCAGGTGGCCGATTCGCGCAACTGCAGCAGCGCGGACGTGACGCGCTCCACATCATTGGGCGCAATCAATTGGGGTGCCAAGGCATCGAGCGCGGTCTTTCCCTCGGCTTGCAGCCGGGCCATGGCCTGGGCGGCCTCGCGCGGGGCGGCGAAACCCTGGCTTTGCAGCAGCAACTCGCCTTTGGCGTCGGCGAGCTTGAAATAGAAGAGGCCGTCCTTCTCGCGGTACTGCTTGAAGACCGGCAGGGCCGCCTTGGCGGCCTTGGCCGAGGCACCGGCCCTATCGGCCTGGGCGTCCAGTGGGCGCAGACCCACCGCGTGGCGCAGGCGCTGGGTGAAGGGGGTGGCGGTGGCGCGCGCCTTGGCCGCGCCCATCTTCAGGGTTTTCTCGATGCGCGCGGGGTCCTGGATCAGGTCGTCGTAGACCTCGCGCAGGGGCGCGATCTCGCGGTCCAGCCGCTCGAACAGCAGCTGCTTGGCCTCGCCCCAGGCGATGCCCTCGGCATAGGCCTTGGCCAGGGCAGCGGTTTCCTCCGCGCTGGCGAAGGCCTGGTAGAGCTGGTACAGGGCCGAGCCCTCGGTGGACTTGGGTTCGCCGGGCGCACGCGAGTCGGTGACGATGCCCATGATGAGCTTCCTCAGCTGCTCGCGCGGCACGAACAGCGGGATGGTGTTGTCGTAGCTCTTGCTCATCTTGCGGCCGTCCAGGCCGGGCAGGGTGGCCACCTGTTCCTCGATGACCACTTCGGGCAGCGTGAAGTGCTCGCCATAGAGGTGGTTGAAGCTGGAGGCGATGTCGCGCGCCATCTCCAGGTGCTGGACCTGGTCGCGCCCCACGGGCACCTGGTGGGCGTTGAACATCAGGATGTCGGCCGCCATCAGCACCGGGTACATGAACAGGCCGGCGGTCACGCCGTCGTCGGGCTCGGCGCCGGCCGCGGCGTTCTTGTCCAGCGCGGCCTTGTAGGCGTGGGCCCGGTTGAGCAGGCCCTTGCCGGTCACGCAGGTGAGCATCCAGGTGAGTTCGGGAATCTCGGGGATATCGGACTGGCGGTAGAAGGTGACCTTCTCGGGGTCGAGCCCGCAGGCCAGCCAGGTGGCGGCGATCTCCAGCGTGGAGCGCTGCACGCGGGCCGGGTCGCCACTGGTCTTGATGAGCGCGTGGTAGTCGGCCAGGAAGTAGAAGCTCTCGACGCCGGGCAGGCGGCTGGCGCGAACGGTGGGCCGGATGGCACCGACGTAGTTGCCCAGGTGGGGCGTGCCGGACGTGGTGATGCCGGTGAGGACGCGAACGGGATTCATATCAGAGCAGGAGCAGACGGATCGGGGTGAGCAGCCATTCGATGGCGCTGCCGGTGATGTTCATGAGCGGGCGCAGCCAGAGGTTGCCCACGATGCCCGTGACCACCAGCGCCAGCACGATGAAGAAGCCGTAGGGCTCGATGCGCGAGAAGGCGGCGGCCTGCTTCCAGGGCAGCAGGCCGGTGAGGATGCGCCCGCCGTCCAGCGGCGGCAGCGGGAAGAGGTTGAAGGCGAACATCACCAGGTTGACGACGAAGCCGGCGCGGCACATGGCGAGCCAGAAGCGCTCGCTGACACCGATGGACTGCAGCACGTAGAGCAGCAGCAGCCACAGCGCGGCCTGCAGCAGGTTGGAGGCCGGGCCCGCGAGGGCCACCCAGATCATGTCGCGCTTGGGGTTGCGCAGCCGCCCGAAGTTGACCGGCACCGGCTTGGCGTAGCCGAACAGGAAGGTGCCGGCCGTGGCGAAGTACAGCAGCAGCGGCATGAGGATGGTGCCCAAGGGGTCGATGTGCTTCATCGGATTGAGCGTGACGCGACCGAGCTGCCAGGCCGTGGGGTCGCCGTAGTGGCGCGCCACGTAGCCGTGCGCCGCCTCGTGCAGGGTGATGGCGAACAGCACCGGGATGGCGTAGAGCGTGACCGTCTGGACGATGAGGGCGATATCCATGCGCGGATTGTCCCAGACGCGGGCGCCGGGGCGTCAGAGCCCCAGCGGGGCCAGCGAGCCCTGGCCCTGGCGCACCACCTCGGGCTCGCCGCCGGTGCCCATGGGCACCAGGTCGAGCACGGTGGTGGGCTCCAGCGCGCAGGCGCCGGCGTCGATCACCGCGTCCACCTCGTGCTGCAGGCGGTCGCGGATGGTCTCGGGGTCGTTCAGCGGGTGTGGCTCGCCGGGCAGGATGAGCGTGGTGGCCAGCAGGGCCGCGCCGTGCTGCTCCAGCAGCTCGCGCAGCGCGCGGTGCTCGGGCACGCGCAGGCCGATGGTCTTGCGCGAGGGGTGGCTGACGCGGCGCGGCACCTCCTTGCTGGCCTCCAGGATGAAGGTGTAGGGCCCGGGCGTGGCGAGCTTGAGCAGGCGGTACTGGCGGTTGTCCACCTTGGCGTAGCTGGCGAGCTCGCTCAGGTCGCGGCACAGCAGGGTGAGGTGGTGCTTGTCGTCCACCTGGCGGATGCGGCGCAGCCGGTCGGCCGCGGCCTTGTCGTCCAGGTGGCAGGCCAGGGCGTAGCTGGAGTCGGTGGGCACGGCGATCACGCCGCCGCGCTGCAGCACGGCCGCCGCCTGCTTGAGCAGGCGCGGCTGCGGGTTGTCGGGGTGGACGCTGAAGAGCTGGGACATGGTTCAGACCACCCGCCGGGCCGCCCCAAGGGCGGTCTGCGCCCCCTCGGGGGGCAGCGAATACACGAAGTGATGGGCGTGGGGGCTCATGTGGTCAGTCCTCCGGCGGGCGGATCGGCAGGTGGCCGCGCGCGGTGCGCCAGCCGCTGAGCGCACCGCACAGCACGATGAGCGCCGTGCCGGCGAGTTCGACCGCCCCCGGCACGTGGCCGAACACGAGCCAGCCGAAGGCCATGGCGAAGGCGATCTGCGAGTACAGGTAGGGCGAGAGCGTGGAGGCCGGGGCGCGCTGGTAGGCCATGATGAGCAGCAGGTGGCCGACGGTGCCCGCGATGCCCACCAGCACGAGCAGGCCCAGGGTGCGCCCGTCGGGGATGGTCTGCCACACCAGGGGCAGCAGGGCGCTGGTGACCAGGGCGCCGACCCAGCCGGTGTAGAAGTGCATGGTCATGGGGTCCTCGGTGCGCGCCATCTTGGCGGTGAGGATCTGGAACCAGGCGCTGAGCAGCACCATGGCCAGCGGCAGCGCGCTGGCCCAGCCGATGTCGCCGCCATCGGGGCGCACCACCAGCAGCACGCCCGCGAAACCGCCGGCCACCAGCAGCCACTGTCCGGCCGACACGCGCTCGCGCAGCACGGTGGCGCCCATCAGCGTCACGGCCAGTGGCGTGAACATGAGGATGGCGGTGAACTCGCCCACCGGCATCCGCTGCAGCGCCACGAAGCCCATGAGGCTGAGCGAGAGCAGCAGCGCGCCGCGCAACAGCTGAAAGCGCGGGTGGGCGGTGCGCAGCGCGGCGCGGCCCCGGCGCGGCAGCAGCCAGGCCGTCATGGCCACCGCGTGGAACAGGTAGCGGAACCAGATGACCAGCAGCACCGAGACCACCGCGCCCACCAGTTTGACGGTGGTGTCGAGCACCGCGAAACAGGCCGTGGCCGCGATCAGCAAGGCGATGCCCGCGAGGGCGCGGGCGGCGGGGGCGGACGCGGTGAGGGCCGTCATGGTGCGGGCGCGCTCAGGCCTCCGGCGGCTCCACCGGCAGGCGCTGCTCGCGCGCGGTGAGCCAGCTCGCGCTCGCCCCGCAGAGCACGATCAGGCCGATGCCGGCGAGTTCGAGCGCGCCGGGCACATGGCCGTACACCAGCCAGCCGCAGAACATCGCGAAGCCGATCTGGGTGTAGAGGAAGGGCGAGATGGTGGAGGCCGGCGCGCGCTGGAAGGCCAGGATGAGCAGGAAGTGCCCGACCGTGCCCATGAGCCCGATGAGGCAGAGCAGGGCGAGCGTGCGCGCGTCCGGCACGGCCTGCCACACCAGGGGCAGCGCCAGGCTGGCGATCAGGGCGCCGACCCAGCCGGTGTAGAAGTGCATGGTCATCGGGTCCTCGGTGCGCGCCATCTTGGCGGTGAGGATCTGGAACCAGGCATAGAGGAAGACCATTCCCAGCGGGATCAGCGCGGCCCAGCCCAGCACACCGCCGCCCGGGCGCACCACCATCAGCGCCCCGGCGAAGCCGCCCGCCACCAGCAGCCAGCGCAGCGGGGCCACGCGCTCGCCCAGGAACAGGGCGGCCAGCAGCGTCACCGCCAGCGGCGTGACCATGACGATGGCGGTGAACTCGCCCACCGGCATGTACTGCACGGCGACGAAGGACACCAGGCTCACCGACAGCAGCAGCGCGCCGCGCAGCGCCTGGTAGCGGGGGTGCTCGGTGCGCAGCAGCGCGCGCCCGCGCAGCGGCAGCATGACGGCCGTGACCGCCACCGCGTGGAAGGTGTAGCGGAACCACAGCGCCAGCAGCACCGAGACCACGGCGCCCACCACCTTCACGGTGGTGTCGAGCACCGCGAAGCAGGCCGTCGCGGCCACCAGGAAGCCGATGCCGGCCAGGGCCTGACCGGGCCGGGGCGCGGCGGCGCCCATCAACGCACCCGCTCTTCCAGCAGGGTCCACACGGGGGTCACACTGCCGGGCAGGTCCGGCAGCTGCCCGAGGTCGGTGTGGCTCTCGTCGGGGCTGTGGAAGTCGCTGCCGCGCGAGGCGGCCAGACCGAACTCGGCGCAGAAGCCGGCGTACTTGGCGTACTCGGCCTGGCTGTGGGCGCCGGTGACCACCTCCACCGCCCGGCCCCCGTGCTGCTTGAACTCGGTGAACAGGGCGTATTCCTCGGTGGGGGTGAACTTGTAGCGGCCCGGGTGGGCGACGACGGCGATGCCGCCAGCGCCGGTGATCCAGCCCACGGCATCGCCTAGCGCGGCCCAGCGGTGCGGCACGAAGCCGGGCTTGCCTTCGCTGAGGTAGCGGCGGAAGACCTCGGGGATGTCCTTGCAGACGCCGGTGTCCACCAGGTGGCGCGCGAAGTGCGAGCGCGAGATCAGGTCCGGGTTGCCGACGTAGCGCAGCGCGCCGTCGAAGGCGTCCGGTATGCCGACCTGGGCCAGTCCATCGGCCATTTCGCGGGCCCGCTGCTCGCGCCCGCCGCGCGTGGCGCGCAGGCCGTCGAGCAGGGCCTGGTCGCCCGGGTCCATGCCCAGACCGACGATGTGCACGGTGATGCCGGCGAAGGTGACGGAGATTTCCACGCCGGTGAGGTAGGGCAGGTCCTGGGCGCGCGCGGCGGCCAGGGCGCGCTGCTGGCCGCCGAGTTCGTCGTGGTCGGTGAGGGCCCAGAGCTCGACCCCATTGGCCTTGGCGCGTGCGGCCAGGACCTCGGGCGCCAGCGTGCCATCCGAGACGGTGGAATGGCAGTGCAGGTCGGCGTTGAGCAGGGGGTTCACGCTTGACATTGTAAAAGTGGGGGTATTGGCCGCGCTGTCACCGGGGTCGGCTCAGCCGGTGTTGCGCAGACCCGCCGCGATGCCGTTGATGGCGATGTGGATGCCACGCTTGGCCCGGCCCTCGTCGTCGGCATTCAGCCTGCCGGCCCGGTGCCGGCGGATCAGCTCGACCTGCAGGTGGTGCAGCGGGTCGATGTAGGGGAAGCGGTGCTCGATGGAGCGGCGCAGCGCGACGTTGCCCGCGAGGCGCTCACGCTCGCCGGTGATCAGCGCCAGCGCCTGCGCCGTGCGCTGCCACTCGGCCTCGATGGCCTTGAACACGCGCCGCCGCAGCGCCTTGTCTTCCACCAGCTCGGCGTACAGCGAGGCCAGCGCCAGGTCGCTCTTGGCCAGCACCATGTCCATGTTGGACAACAGGGTGTTGAAGAACGGCCAGTCGCGGTGCATGCGCTTGAGCAGCGCGGCGTTCTTCGGGTCTGCGGCGACGAAGGCCTGCACCGCCGAGCCGAAGCCGTACCAGCCCGGCAGCGTGAGCCGGCACTGGCCCCAGCTGAAGCCCCAGGGAATGGCGCGCAGGTCCTCGATGCGGCCCGTGGCCTTGCGGCTGGCGGGGCGCGAGCCGATGTTGAGCTCGGCGATCTCGCGGATCGGCGTGGCGCTGAAGAAGTAGTCGGCGAAGCGCGGCGTCTCGTAGACCAGCGCGCGGTAGGCCGCCATGCTGGCTTGCGACAGCGCCTCGGCCGCCTTCAGGAACGCGGGCGAGGCGTCCCGCGTGGGCTGCAGCAGCGTGGCCTCCAGCGTGGCGGCCACCAGGGTTTCCAGGTTGCGCCGGCCGATCTCGGGGTTGGCGTACTTGGCGCCGATCACCTCGCCCTGCTCGGTCAGGCGGATCTGGCCGCGCACGGTGCCCGGCGGCTGCGCCAGGATGGCCTGGTAGCTCGGCCCGCCGCCGCGTCCCACGGTGCCGCCGCGGCCATGGAACATCCTCAGGTTGATGGGCCGAACGGGCCCCCCACGCTTCCCCGCTGCGCGTGGTGCGCTGCCCCCCGGGGGGGCTGATTCGCCTTGGGGCGGCCCGGCGGCGAATGCTTCCTTCCCTGCGTTGAGCTCGTCGAACAACGCCACCAGGGCCGTCTCGGCCTGGTAGAGCGACCAGTTGCTGGTGAAGATGCCGCCGTCCTTGTTGCTGTCCGAGTAGCCCAGCATCACGTCCTGCTCGCCGTAGCCGTCGGCCGCGCCGCGCTGCACCATGGCCCGCACGCCGGGCAGGGCGTAGTAGTCGCGCAGGATGGGCGCGGCGTTGCGCAGGTCTTCGATCGTTTCGAACAGCGGCACCACGATCAGGTCCGCCTGCGCGCCGTCGTTCAGCGTGCCGTGCAGCAGCCCGGCCTCTTTCTGCAGCACCAGCACTTCGAGCAGGTCGCTCACGGTTTCGGTGTGGCTGATGATGGCGTGGCGGATGGCCTGCGGGCCGAAGCGCTCGCGGCCGCGCCGCGCCGCCTCGAAGATGGCGAGTTCGCTGCGCGTGTGCTCGCTGTAGGCGGTGCCGGGCACGCGCAGCGGGCGCACGTCGTCGAGCGCGCGCAGCAGCACGGCGCGCTTGGCGGCCTCGTCGAGCGCGGCGTAGCCGGGCGCCAGGCGCGCGGCGGCCAGCAGCTCGGCCACGGCGAGCTCGTGCTGGTCGGAGCTTTGCCGCAGGTCGATGGTGGCGAGGTGAAAGCCGAACACCTCCACCGCGCGGATCAGGCCGCTCAGTCGCATGTCCACCAGGGCTTCGCCGTGGTGGGCGCGCAGCGAAGCCTCGATGGTGCGCAGATCGGCCAGGAAGTCGGCCGCGCTGGCGTATGGGTCCTGCGGCGCCACGGCGTGGCGCGCGGCCTCGGCGCCGGTGAGCGCGGTGAGCGTGGCCGCCAGCCGCGCGTAGATGCCGGTGAGCGCGCGGCGGTAGGGCTCGTCCTGGCGGTGCGCGTTGGTGTCGGGCGAGCGCGCGGCCAGGGCCTGCATGGCCTCGCTGGCGCCCACCAGCATGCCGGACATGGACAGCTCGCCGCCCAGCAGGTGCACCTGGGTGAGGTGGTGGCGCAAGGCCACCTCGGCCTGGCGCTGCAGGGCCAGCTCCAGCGTGCCGGCGGTGACGTTGGGGTTGCCGTCGCGGTCGCCGCCGATCCACTGGCCCATGCGCAGGAAGGGCGCCACGGGGCGGCCCAGGCCGGCCTCCAGCTCGGCGTACAGGCGCGGGATCTCGGGCAGGAAGGTGCTCTCGTAGTAGCTCAACGCGTTCTCGATCTCGTCGGCCACGCTGAGCTTGGTGAAGCGCAGCAGCCGCGTCTGCCAGAGCTGGGTGACGCGCGCGCGCAGTTGCGCGTCGATGGCCGCCTGCTCGCGCGGCGTGGCCTCGTCGCGCGCCGCCAGCAGCCGCGCGATGGCGCGCTCGGCGTCCAGGATGCTCTTGCGCTGCACCTCGGTGGGGTGGGCGGTGAGCACCGGCGAGAGGTGGGCGCTGGCCAGCGTGCGCGCCACCTGGGCGGGCGCGACACCGGCCTCGCGCAGGCGCCCCAGCGCGAACGCCAGGCTGCCGGTCTGCGAGCGTTCGCCCGCGCGTTCGTGCACGGCGCGGCGGCGAATGTGGTGGCGGTCCTCGGCAAGGTTGGCGAGGTGGCTGAAGTAGGTGAAGGCGCGGATCACGCTCACCGTCTGGTCGGCGCTGAGCGACTTGAGCAGCTTCTTCAGCGACTTGTCGGCCGAGCGGTCGTCGTCGCGGCGGAAAGCCACCGAGAGCTGGCGGATGCGCTCGATGAGTTCGAAGGCGTCCTTGCCTTCCTGCTCGCGGATCACGTCGCCCAGGATGCGGCCGAGCAGGCGGATGTCGAGGATGAGGGGTTGGTCCTTGTCGCGTCGGGCGGCGCCCGCGGTGGATCGGCTCATGGCGGGAGGGGCCTTGACGGAAGGCTTACCAAGTGTGGGGGAGGGGGCATGCTAGCATCGCCCGCGCCCTGTTCCGGTTCCGAAACGGGTACCGAATTCCCCGTGTTCCGCGCTCCGTCAGCCGGGTGTCCGTCCTTCGAGTTTGCCCATGTCTTCGCCCCCGGCCATCACCATCGCCACGCGCGAAAGCCGCCTCGCCCTGTGGCAGGCCCGGCACGTGCAGTCCCTGCTCGAAGCGCGCGGTCACGCGGTCACGCTGCTGGGCATGACCACCCTGGGCGACCAGATCCTCGACCGCACGCTGTCCAAGGTGGGTGGCAAGGGCCTGTTCGTGAAAGAGCTGGAGCACGCGCTCGCCGACGGCCGCGCCGACATCGCCGTGCACTCGCTCAAGGACGTGCCCATGGAGCTGCCCGAGGGCTTCGCCCTGGCCTGCGTGATGGAGCGCGAGGACCCGCGCGACGCCTGGGTGTCGCCGCACGCGGCGGGCCTGGCCGATCTGCCCCAGGGCGCGGTGGTGGGCACCTCCAGCCTGCGCCGTGTCGTGCTGCTGCGCGAGGCGCTGGCCACCCTGGGCCGCGCCGACGTGCGCATCGAGCCCCTGCGCGGCAACCTCGACACGCGCCTGCGCAAGCTCGATGAGGGCCAGTACCAGGGCATCGTGCTCGCCGCCGCCGGGCTCAAGCGCCTGGGCCTCGGCGATCGCATCCGCGCTGTTTTCGAGCCCACGCAATCGCTGCCGGCGGCGGGGCAGGGTGCGCTCGGCATCGAGGTGCGCGCCGACCGCGCCGACCTGATCGAGGCGCTGCGCCCGCTGGCGCACCAGGCCACCTGGCTGCGCGTGGCGGCCGAGCGCGCCGTCTCGCGCGCCATGGGCGGCAGCTGTTCCATGCCGCTGGCCGCGCACGCCGAATGGGTGGGCGAGCGCCTGTGGCTGCGCACCGCCTGGGGCGAACCCGAGGGCGCCACCACCCTGGTGCGCGCCGAGGACACCGCCTCGGTGGCCAGCCTGGAAGAAGCCGAGGCCCTGGGCGCGCGCGTCGCCGCCGCCTTGCGCGCCGCCGGCGCGCACGCCCCGCACGGGGAGGCCTGAGGCCTTGGCCGCCGCTGCCGCGCACGCCATCGAACGGGTGATCGTCACGCGTCCCGAACCCGAGGCCGGGCGCTGGGTGGCGTCGCTGCGCGAGCGCGGCTGGCCCGCCGAGGCCTGGCCGCTGCTGCGCATCGCCGAGCCGTCCGAAGGCCCCGCGCTGGAGCGCTTGCGCACCTGGCGCGCGGCCTGGCCGAAGCAGGACGCGCTGATGTTCGTCAGCAGCGCCGCCGCGCAGCGCTTCTTCGCCGAGCCCGTGGCGCCGCCGAACGCGCACACGCGCTTCTGGGCGCCCGGCCCCGGCACCGCGCGCGCGCTGGCCCAGGCGCTGTGGCCGCTGGGCGTGGGCGAGGACCGCATCGACACGCCCCCGCCGGCGGCCGAGCAGTTTGACTCCGAGCACCTGTGGCCCGTGGTGCGCGCCCAGCTGGCGCCGGGCCGGCGCGTGCTGGTGGTGCGCGGCACCAGCGGCGCCGCCGAGGGCGATCCGTCGGGCCAGGGGCGCGACTGGCTCATCGAACAGTGCCGTGCGGCCGGTGCCGAGGTCGAGGCCTGCGTCGCCTACCGGCGCGAGCGCCTGCCGCCTGGCGAGTCCGATCGCGAGCGCCTGCGCGCCGCCAGCGGCGCCGCCACCGTGTGGCTGTTCAGCAGCAGCGAGGCGGTGCAGGCCCTGCAGGGCCACTGGCCCGCCGACGCGCGCGCGGTCGCCCTGGCCACACACCCGCGCATCGCCGAGGCGGCGCGGGCCCTGGGTTTCACCCGGGTGATCCGGTGCCGTCCTACATTGGCCGACGTGGGGCGCGGCCTAGAATCCTGGGCATCTGCTTCGCCATGAACGCACCCGACAACGATCCCGCGCCCGTGGCGGCCCCCGCGCCCAGCGCCCCTTCCTCCACCAGTCCTGCGCCCGAGGCGCCGCGGCGTGCGGGCGTGGGCCTGACCCTGCTGGCCCTGCTGGTGGCCGCCGCCGCGCTGGTCATGGCCGGCATGATGTGGCAGCGCCTGAACCTCACGCAGGCCGAGCTCGCGCGGCGCGCGCACGACGCCGAGCTGCAGGTGGTGGAGGCCCGCACGGTCGCTTCGCAGGCCGAGGCGCAGGTGCAGGAACTGCAGGCGCGCCTGGGCGTGGCCGAGGTGCGCCTGTCCGAGGTCAGCCTGCAGCGCAGCCAGCTCGAGGAGCTGATGCTTTCGCTGTCGCGCTCGCGCGACGACAACCTCATCCAGGACCTCGAGGCCTCGCTGCGCCTGGCGCTGCAGCAGGCCCAGCTCACCGGCAGCGCACAGCCCCTGGTGTCGGCCCTGCAGGCGGCCGACCAGCGCATCCAGCGCGCCGCGCAGCCGCGCCTGAACCCGGTGCAGCGCGCCATCGCGCGCGACGTCGACCGCATCCGCGCCGCCGCGCTCGCCGACATCCCCAACCTGGCCTTGCAGATCGACGAACTGGTGCGCCAGGTCGATGGCTGGCCGACGCTCAACGCCGTGGGCGTGGAGCGCGCCGCGCCGCGCAAGCCGCGCCGGCCCGCGCCGCAGGCGGGCGCGCCCGCCGCGGCACCCGACACGCCCGCCGCCGAGGGGGACCCGGCCGCCGACGCCTCGCCCTGGCAGCGCTTCGCCGAGCGCTGGAACCGCTGGTGGCGTGAGGCCTTCGGGCAGGTCGTCCAGGGCTCGCGCGATCTCGTGCACGTGAGCCGCATCGACCACCCCGACGCCGCGCTGCTCGCGCCCGAGCAGGCCTTCTTCCTGCGCGAGAACATCAAGCTCAAGCTGCTCAACGCGCGCCTGGCCCTGCTGGCGCGCCAGATGAGCGCCGCGCGCGCCGACGTGGTGGCCGTCGAAGGCCTGCTGCAGCACTACTTCGACACCAGCGCGCCGGCCGTGGCCAGCGCGCTCGGCGGCCTGGGCCGCCTGCGCCGCGACCTGGTGGCACAGGACCTGCCGCGCCCCGACGACACGCTCGCGGCGCTGGCCGCGGCCGCCGGAGGCCGCTGATGCGGGCGCGGCAGCGGGGCGCCATGCGCAGTGTGTTCTGGCTGCTCGGCCTGGCGGCCCTGGCCGTGGCCCTGGCCATGCTGATGGGCGACAACCGCGGCACCGTCACGCTGTTCTGGCCGCCCTGGCGCTTCGACGTGTCCTTCAACCTCGTGCTGTTCGTGCTGGTGGGGGGCTTTGTGCTGCTGTACGCCGCGCTGCGCGCGCTGGCCCTGCTGCGCGAGTTGCCGCTGCAGGCGCGGCGCTGGCGCAGCCAGCAGATGGAACGTGCGGTGGTGGGCTGGGTGCTGGACGCGCTGTCCAACCAGCTGGCGGGGCGCTTCGTGCGCGCGCAGTCGGCGGCGCAGAACGCGCTCGACCACCTCAACGGCAGCACCAGCGCCGACTGGCCGCGCCGAGAGCAACTGCGCGCCCTGGCCCACCTGCTGGCGGCCGAGAGCGCGCACTCCCTGCAGAACCGCGCGCAGCGCGACGAGCACCTGCAATCCGCGCTGAATCCCGCCATGGCGCGCCACTCGCCCGAGGTGCTGGAGGGCGCCTTGCTGCGCGCCACGCGCTGGGCGGTGGAAGACCGCGACGCCAGCGCCGCGCGCGCGCGCCTGGCCGAGCTGCCGCAGGGCGCGCAGCGCCGCGTGCAGGCCCTGCGCCTGAAACTGCGCGTGGCGCGCCTGGGCGACGCCACCGGCGAGGCGCTGGAAACCGCCCGCCTGCTCGCCAAGCACCGCGCCTTCTCGCCCGAGGCCGCGCGCAGCCTGCTGCTGGGCCTGGCCCTGGACGCGCTGCGCGGCGCGCACGACCTGACCCAGCTGCAGCGGGTATGGGACGGCCTGGACGCCGCCGAACGCGCCATGCCCGAGTTGGCGCTGGCGGCGGCCGACCGCGCGCACGCGCTGTCGCGGCTGGACGAGGACGAAGGCGCCGACGAGACCCGCGAGGACATGCGCCGCGAGGACGTCGCCTCACGCGTGCGGGACTGGCTCGCGCCCCTGTGGGACGATTTCGGCGCACTCGACGAGCGCCACCAGGCCCGCCTCGCGCTCGCGCTGGAGCCGGACCTGGCGCAACTCGACGCCGCCGGCCTGGCGCGCCTGGAGCTGCTGCAACGCCAGTGGCCGCAGAACCCCCACCTGCAGTACCTGGCGGGCCAGGCCTGCCTGCACCGCCAGCTGTGGGGCAAGGCCGCGCAACTGCTGGGGCTGGCGCGCAGCGGGCTGCGCGACGCCACGCTGCGCCGGCGCACCTGGCGTTCGCTGGCGCGGCTGGCCGAGGAGCGGGGCGACACCGAGGCCGCGCAAGAGGCCTGGCGGCAGGCCGCGCAGATCGACTGACGCCGTCGCCGTAGGGCGGACCCAGGGCGAAGCCGCCAACAAAAAGGCCAGCGCGTGCGCTGGCCTTTTGTTTCCGGGACCACCCCGCGGCGCCAGTGGCGCCGCGCCGGCCGGTCAGCGCTGCTCGAAGGGCAGCGTCATGTCGCGCAGATCCTTGCGGGTCTCGACCAGCACCAGCGGGCCTTCGTCCACAACCACCGGCGGCTTGGGCTCGCGCGGCGCGTGGATGGGGGCGGGCTCGGCGGCGATGGCCGCCTGCACCTGGGCGACCTTCTCGGCGTCGGAGTTGACCCATTCCAGGCCGCTGGAGGCGGCCACGGCGCGCAGTTCGTCGACGCCGAGCTGGTAGGCCTGCACCTTGGGCATGCCACGCGGCGCGTCGGCCGGGGCCGGCGCGGGTGCGACGGCGAGCGGGGCGGCGGCCACCGGCGCGGCGGCGCGCGGGGCGCTCTCCGCCACCGGTGCGGGGGTGGGAGCGGGCGCGTTCACCGGGGCGGCCACGGGCGCGGCGGGCAGGGTGAAGTAGCTGCGCACCGGCGGCGTGTCCTCGGTGGCCTCGCCTTCCATGGCCATGGGCACGGTGTCGCCGGCTTCGGCGGGCGCCTCGGCGGCGGTTTCCTCGCGCGGGCCGCGTTCGCGGCGGTCGCGGCCGTAGCGGTCGCGGGTGCGGCGCTCGCGCGGCGCGCGCTGGGCGTTGTCGTCGCCTTGCTCCGGGCTGGCGGCGACGGCGTCGGCGGAAGCGGCGGTTTCCTCGTCACCGCGCGGCGCATCCAGGCCCTCGGGGCGGCGGCGCTGTTCGCCTTCGCGGCCCTCGCGACCGTCACCACGTCCGCGGCCACGGCGCGGCTCGCGCCGGTTCGGCGCGTCGGCGTTGTCGGCCGTGTCGGTGGACGGCACGGCGTTGGCGTTCAGCTCGGCGGTCTCGGCGGCGGGTGCGTCGCGGCGCTCGCCCCGGCGTTCGCGGCGCTCGTTCTGGCCGCGGGCGCCTTCGCCGCGCCCTTCGCGGTTGTCGGCGCGGCCTTCGCCGCGGTTGTCCTGGCGGCCCTCACCGCGGCGGCTCTCGCCGTTGCGGCCACCGGCCGGGCGCTGGCCCTCGGCCGCCTGCGCCTCGCGCGGCTGGCCGTCGCGCTGGCCACGGCCTTCGCGGTTGTCGCGGCCTTCGGCGCGGCCCTCACGGCCTTCGCCGCCACGGCCACCGCGGTTGCCACGGCCCCGACCGCCGTCACGGCCGGCATCGCGGCGGCCATCGCCCCGGCCAGCGTCCTTGGCGGCGGGGGTGGTGGCCGGCGCCGGCGCGGGGGTGGCGGCGGGCGCGCCACCAAAGAGGCCCTTGAGCCAGCCGAAGAAGCCTTTTTCGGCCGGCGCGGCGGCCGGTACGGGCGCGGCCACGGCCACCGGGGCCGCGGGGGCGGGTGCCGGCTTGGGCACGGCCACGGGCGCCGGCGCATCGGGCAGCACGCCCTTGATGACTGGTTCCTGCTTGTTGGTGCGTTCCTGGCTGCGGCGCGTGAAGCTGGCCACGTCGTCCACCTCCTCGGCCAGCTTGTAGCTGGAGTCGAGGTTGTCCAGGCGCGGGTCGTCGTGCTTGAGGCGCTCGAGCTTGTAGTTGGGCGTGTCGAGCGACTTGTTGGGCACCAGCAGCACGTTGATGCGCTGCTTGAGTTCGATCTTGGTGATCTCGGTGCGCTTTTCGTTGAGCAGGAAGCTCG
This sequence comes from Hydrogenophaga sp. YM1, assembly GCF_016903055.1. Classification (NCBI taxonomy): domain Bacteria; kingdom Pseudomonadati; phylum Pseudomonadota; class Betaproteobacteria; order Burkholderiales; family Comamonadaceae; genus Hydrogenophaga; species Hydrogenophaga sp. YM1. The sequence goes on from NZ_CP070223.1 coordinate 1,150,314, forward strand.
CCACCTCGACCGGCACCTGCACGAGCACGGCGGCCGTGCTGTCCTTGAGCGACTCTTCCTGGATCACGCGCAGGATCTGCAGCGCCGAGGATTCGGTGTCGCGGATGTGGCCGGAGCCGCCGCAGCGCGGGCAGGGGATGGAGGCGCCCTCGCTGAGCATGGGCTTCAAGCGCTGGCGGCTCATTTCGAGCAGGCCGAACTTGCTGATGGAGCCGAACTGCACGCGCGCGCGGTCCTGGCGCAGCGCGTCGCGCAGGCGGTTTTCCACCTCGCGCCGGTTCTTGCTCTCCTCCATGTCGATGAAATCGATCACGATCAGGCCGCCGAGGTCGCGCAGGCGGGCCTGGCGCGCCACCTCGTCGGCGGCCTCCAGGTTGGTGCGTGTGGCGGTTTCTTCGATGTCGCCGCCCTTGATGGCGCGCGCCGAGTTCACGTCCACGGCCACCAGGGCCTCGGTCTGGTCGATCACGATGGCGCCGCCGCTGGGCAGCTGCACGATGCGGCTGTAGGCGGTCTCGATCTGGTGCTCGATCTGGAAGCGGCTGAACAGCGGCGCGTCGTCGCGGTAGCGCTTCACGCGGTGCCCGTGCTCGGGCATCACGTGGCTCATGAACTGGTGCGCCTGCTCGTAGATGTCATCGGTGTCGATGAGGATCTCGCCGATGTCGCTGTTGAAGTAGTCGCGGATGGCGCGGATCACCAGGCTCGATTCCTGGTAGATCAGGAAGGCGCCCTTGCCGGCCCCGGCGGCGCCGTCGATGGCGGTCCAGAGCTTGAGCAGGTAGTTCAGGTCCCACTGCAGCTCGGCGGCGTCGCGGCCGATGCCGGCCGTGCGCGCGATGATGCTCATGCCGTTGGGGTACTCGAGCTGGTCGAGCGCGGCCTTGAGTTCGGCGCGTTCTTCACCTTCGATGCGGCGCGAGACCCCACCGCCGCGCGGGTTGTTGGGCATCAGCACCACGTAGCGGCCGGCCAGGCTGATGAAGGTGGTGAGGGCCGCGCCCTTGTTGCCACGCTCCTCTTTCTCGACCTGGACGATGAGCTCCTGGCCTTCCTTGATCACGTCCTGGATGCGCGCCTGCGAGGGCGAGACGTTGCCCTGGAAGAACTGGCGGGCGATTTCCTTGAACGGCAGGAAGCCGTGGCGGTCTTCGCCGTAGTCGACGAAGCAGGCCTCCAGTGAGGGCTCGACGCGCGTGACGACGGCCTTGTAGATGTTGCCCTTGCGCTGTTCGCGCCCCTCGATCTCGATTTCGTAGTCGAGCAGTTTCTGCCCGTCCACGATCGCCAGCCGGCGCTCTTCGGCCTGCGTGGCGTTGATCAGCATGCGTTTCATGGTGCGTTTCCCTTCGTTGGCACACGGCGGCGCTCGGGCCGATCTGCCCGGGCCGCCCGCAAGGCCGGGAAGCCGCACACGCAACGAACGTAGGAGGAATTGCCGGAGAGCCGTGACCGGGCACGGTGCGCGCGCGCTCGGGCGCTGCGACAGGGTGCCGGGTCGGGCATGGGCGCGTGGAGCCGAGGGCAGGGCCGCTAGGGGCCGACGGCTGTCGGTGACAGCGTCGGGCCTCGGTGGCTGCTGGGTCGTCTCCTCGTCCAGGCCGTTGCTGTCGGGGCCTGGGCGATTGGGGTATTCCGTTGTCGGTTCGCTGTGGGTCTGCGGATTCCACCGCGGCGTCCTCCGGCACGGGGGCCGACCGGGATGCGCGAAGCGGCATCGGGGTCTGGCGCGAGGGCCGGGTGCCGCGGCTGGCCACCTTCGCCCGCCGGGCTCCCGGCATCCGGGTTGGCCGCTGCCGTGTTGGCTGCCTTAAACTCAAGGCAAATCAAACACTTACAGCACACAACGGGCGTCGCGCATTATAGACACGTCCCCCGCGTCCGTGGTGGATACATGAAAGCCCCGATAGACACCCCGCCCGCCGTCCGCCATCTCACCGTCGACGAGGAATCCGACGGCCAGCGGCTGGACAACTTCCTCATGCGCCACCTCAAGGGCGTGCCCAAGACCCACATCTACCGGGTCATCCGTTCCGGCGAGGTGCGCCGCAACAAGGCGCGCGCCAGCGCCGACGAGCGCGTGGCGGCCGGCGACGTGCTGCGCATCCCGCCCATTCGGCTGTCCGCGCGCATCGAGGAAAAGGCCGAACGGCCGGCCCCGGCGCGCGAATTCCCGGTGGTGCACGAAGACGAGGGATTGCTCGCGATCGACAAGCCGGCGGGGGTTGCCGTGCACGGCGGCAGCGGCGTCAGTTTCGGCGTCATCGAGCAATTGCGGCAATCGCGGCCGACCGCCCGTCTGCTCGAATTGGTGCACCGGCTGGACCGCGAAACCAGTGGTCTGTTGCTCATTGCGAAAAAGAAGAGCGTGCTGAAGGCCTTGCAAGACCAGTTTCGCGAACGGGAAACCGGCAAGACCTATCTGGCACTGGTGCTGGGCGATTGGCCGGCGGCGCGCAAGGTGATCGACGTGCCGCTGCACAAGTACCTGCTGGCCGACGGCGAGCGGCGCGTGCGCGTGACCTCGGCCGACGATCCCGATGGCATGCGGGCGATCACTCTCGTTAAAGTGGCGCGCCGCTGGGCTTCCTCGCCCGGCGGGGGCGGGCCGCTGAGCCTGCTGGAGGTGACCATCAAGACCGGGCGCACGCACCAGATCCGCGTGCACCTGGCGAGCGCCGGCCACCCGATCGCCGGCGACGACAAATACGGCGATTTCGAACGCAACCGGGAATTGGCGCGGCATGGCCTCAAACGCATGTTCCTGCACGCCTGGCGCCTGCGCCTGACCCATCCGCAAAGTCAATCTCCTTTGCAATTGCAAACGGAATTGCCGAACGAACTGCAAGGCTTCGTCGATTCGCTGTGAAAACCGAATAGAATTCGCGGCGCATCGCATCGATGCCCCGATTCATTTCACAGAGCGACAAGGATTACCGGTATGGCAACGTATTCCGAACTGATGGCCCAGGCGCAATCGCTGATGGCGCAGGCCGAGCAGGCCCGCAAGGACGAACTGTCCAATGTGATCGCCGACATCAAGGCCAAGATGAAGCAGTACGGCATCAGCGTGGCCGATCTGGGCGGCGCCAGCGCGGGCGGGCGCAAGGCGGCCAAGTCCAAGTCCGGCGCGGCGCCCAAGTACCGTGGCCCCAACGGCGAACTCTGGGCCGGCGGCCCGGGCCGCAAGCCGCAGTGGGTGCGCGACGCGCTCGCCGCTGGCAAGGATCTGGACGCGTACAAGATCTGACCCCACCGCCCCTGTTCGGGGTGTTATCAAGCTGATGGCCCAAACTGATTGAAAACGGCCCCTCGTGGGCCGTTTTGCTTATTCGTTGAGCACTTCGAGTCGCTTCACGAAGGTATCTTGACTTGATGCGATACCTTCGTGAACGACTCACCCCACCCCTTCCGAGCCTCCCCCGAGCTGAAATGGCTCCTGAACGAGCGTGCTGCTCTCGTTGGACTTGTCAAAAAGACCCAAGAGCGAGCCGAGCTGCTCGACAAGAAGATTCGCCGCTACGAGCACGTGTTGGCCGTGGCCACCGAACAACGGGCTGCTGCCGAGCGGTCCGTCGCAGAGAAGACCAAGGCCATTGCTGCTATGGATGTGTCGATTTCCATGGCAAACGCACAGATACGGCCCGACGCTGCAGGGTGCGTCGTGCCGTGGAAGGGCAAATACGGCAAATGGGGAGGCCTATCCGTGTTCCTCAAAGAAACACTGGCGAGCGCGGCACCGCACCCAGTCTCCAGTTTCGAGCTGACCGGATTGGCCCGAGCCCGTTTCGGGTTGATGCTCATCACTCCCTCGGAGCGGGCCTCATTCCGAAAATGCGTCAAGAAAACCCTGTGGGCGGTAGCCCAGAGGGAAGGGGTTTTGGAGAGACTCCCCAGCCCCGACAGTACGCAGAAGTACGCCCTCTATCGATGGAAAGGCAGCTCCGGCCTCGACGCGCTGCGCTCGCTCTCCGGGACGCCGGAGGTGCCCGAGCATGAGTCGGCAGAGGACTCCGTCGGAGGTGAAGTGGCTGGTCAGCGCGCTTGCCGCCGCCCGGGGTGATTTGGCACGCATACGGACGCCCAGATTGACCGCTTCACCCTTCAGGCCAACGACGTAGTCGTCACGAAGGACTCTGAAGAGCCGACGGACATTGGCATCCCTGCATACGTGCCCCGTGACTTGCCTGGAGTCGTATGCGGCTAGGCACGCCTGCTTTCTCTGCCAACGCCGCTGACAACTGAGCCTGCGAGTTGCACAACGTTCTTCCCGCGCCGAGTGAGGGCACCCGCGAAGTGCTTGCCCGTCACCAACCCCCATTGAGCCAGCAGTTTGGGTTCAGTTCGCGCCATGGCATAGGAGAGTTCCTGCGCCATCCGACTGGACCGCGTACCCCGGCGGGCCAAGGTGGCGGGAACCAGCTGGGAGGTCAATGAAGAGGGCATGCCTGCGTTCTAGCAGAGTGCCGAGGCCTTGGAAAACAGGTTTTCGCGGGTTCAGCGGCTCAATAGTTGGCCAACTCCTCATTAGGCGCAATGACACTTTGAGCTCCGCCTACGGAAGCGACGGTCTAATTTTCCTCAAACACACCCGAAACCTTCGACAAAAGTGCAAGGAAAGTCTTTTAGAATCATATACTTAAGCTCTTCTTGGGCCATCAGCTTAATAACACCCCCTGTTCGACAAAAACCCGCCATCCGGCGGGTTTTTTTCTTTTCACCAGACTGGCGGCACCCGATCAGCCGCCGCGCGCCGCCAAGGCCGGTGAAAGGGCCATCGCATGAAACTGCACGTGCTGTCGGATCTGCACCTGGGCGTCCAGGGCATGGCGCCGCCGCCCACCGAGGCCGACGCGGTGGTATTGGCGGGCGACATCGCGCGGCCCCGGGAGGCGGTGGCCTGGGCCCTGGGCCTGGGCAAGCCGGTGCTCTACGTGCCGGGCAACCACGAGTTCTACGGCTCCAGCCTGCCCGAGGTAAGGGACGAGCTGCGGCGCCTGTGCGAAGGCACGCCGGTGCACCTGTTGGACGGCGACGCGGTGATCCTGCAGGGCGTGCGCTTCCTGGGCACCACGCTCTGGACCGACTTCCGATTCCAGGGCGAGGGGGAGCGTGAGGCCGAGGCCATGGCCGAGGCACAGCGCTTCATGCGCGACTTCAGCCGCATCCGCCGGGACGCGCCGCCCTCGGACGCGGTGCTGGCGCCGCGGGATACGGCCGATCTGTTCGCTGTGCAGTCGCGCTGGCTGGATGGGGCGCTGTCGGTGCCACACCCAGGGCCGACCGTGGTGATCACGCACCATGCGCCCTCGCCGCGCAGCATCCACCCGCGCTTCGCCGGCTCGGCCCTGAACGCCTGCTTCGTGTCCGACGCCGAGCACCTGTTGGACGGCCGGCGCGCGCAACTGTGGATTCATGGCCACACGCACGACAGCTTCGATTACCCCTTGCATGGCACGCGTGTGCTGTGCAACCCGCGCGGCTATGCCCGTGACGGCGTGAATGAGAACGCCGCCTTCGATGCGGCGCTGGTGGTCGAGGTGGCCTGACGCCACCGCCCGGCGGCGGCGGGAACGGCGCCGCCGGGCCGGCCATCCAATGGGCGGAGGTTCTTATGCACAGCACCCAAGGCGGCACGCCCGTGCCGGCCGATGAGCAGCCGGCGGACGCCGCAGACAACACGCTGGCGGCGCGCGCCGCCCACGGTGACGAGGCCGCCTTCGAGACCATCATGCGACGCCACAACCGACTGCTCTTTCGCACGGCCCGCAGCATCCTGAAGAACGACGAGGAGGCACAGGACGTGCTGCAGGACGCCTACCTGCGCGCCTGGCGCGCGCTGGGCGGCTTTCGCGCCGACGCCAGGCTGTCGACCTGGCTGGCGCGCATCGTGATCAACGAAGCCCTGGGGCGGCTGCGCCGGCGCGAGGTGCCGGTGATTCCGCTCGACGCTGCGATGGCGTCCCTCGAGCCCGACATGCAGCGCTGGCTGAGCGACGACGTGGACCGCCAGCCGGACCGCCTTGCCATGCGCGAGCAGATCCGCCGGCTGATGGAGGCGCGCATCGACGGGCTGCCCGAGGCTTTTCGCAGCGTCTTCGTGCTGCGCGGCGTGGAAGAGCTGAGCGTGGAGGAGGTGGCGCAGGCGCTGGACATTCCCGAGGCCACGGTGCGCACGCGCTTCTTCCGCGCGCGCAGCCTCTTGCGCGAAGGGCTCTCGCGCGATGTGGACATGGCCATCGCCGACGCCTTCTCGTTCGATGGTGAGCGCTGCGACCGCATCGTGGCCCACGTGCTCCAGCGCCTGAGCTGAGGCCGCCTCCCCGTTCCCGCGCCGCGCGGGAACGGGGCGCAAAAGCGCTCCATCCAATGGGCAAAGGGTCGATCGTGACCCCAACCCCCGATGGAGACCCCCATGTCTTTCCTGCAGATGCCCCACCCCGCCGCGGCCCGCCGCCGCTTCCTCGGCCAGTCCGGCCTCATCCTCTCCGGCACCACCGTCGCGCTGCTCGCCGGCCGCGACGCGCTCGCGGCGCAGGCCGGCGCCGCCGCGCCGCAGGACGTGCAAATCCTCAACACCGCCCTGGGCGCCGAGCTCGAGGCCATCGCGGCCTACCAGCTGGGCGCCGAGAGCCAGCTGCTGCAAAAAACCGCGCTCGACCTGGCGTTGAGCTTCCAGGCGCACCACAAGGAGCACGCCGAGGTACTGGCCAAGACGGTGGAGAAGCTGGGCGGCAAGCCCGTGGCCGCCAAGGCCGCCTACGGCTTTCCCGTGGAGCAGTTGAAGTCGCAGGCCGATGTGCTGCGCTTCGCGGCGCGGCTGGAGCAGGGCGCCGTGAGCGCCTACCTGGGTGCCGTGCCGCTGTTCGGCAACCGCGACCTGTCCAAGGCCGCGGCCAGCATCCTGGGCGACGAGGCCATGCACTGGGCCGTGCTGCGCCAGGCCCTGGGCGAGACGCCGGTGCCCTCGGCCTTCGTGTCATGAGCGCCGCCGGGCCGTTCCCCAGGCACACGGCCCCCGCCGCGCGCCGCATGCAGGGCCGTCCAGTGAACGGTGTGCGGCTGGGACTGGTCGGGGCATTGGCGCTGGCCGCGCTGGGCGTCGCCTGGGCCGAGGAGCCGTCCGCGCAGCGCGGCGCGCAGGTCTACAACCGTTGTCTGGCCTGCCATGCGCTGGCCCAGGACCGCGTGGGTCCACGTCACTGCGGCCTGCTCGGCCGGCGCGCGGGCAGCGTGCCCGGTTTTGCCTATTCGCAGGCCATGAAGGATTCGCGCCTCAGGTGGGACGAGAAGACGCTGGACCGCTTCCTGGCCCGCCCCCTTCAGGTGGTGCCGGGCAGCAGCATGACCTACGACGGCGTGGCCGATCCGCGCGAGCGCGCCGACCTCATCGCCTACCTGCGCCAGGCCAACGGCACGCCCGAGTGCCGCGCGCTGGGCAGCGCCGGACCGCGCTGAGCGCGGTCCGGCGGGGGCGGGCGAACCGGCCAGTGAAGGGGCGCGGCCCGCGCCTCGTTATGCTCGGGCCCATGCAACAGGTACTGGTGGTCTGCATGGGCAATATCTGCCGCTCGCCCATGGCCAGCGCGGTGTTGCAGGCTGAGGTGCAACGCCGCGGCCTGCAAGGGCGCGTCGCGGTGGACTCGGCGGGCGTGTACGGCGGCCACACGGGTGAGCGCGCCGACAGCCGCGCAGTCAAGCTGGCGCGCGCGCGCGGCTACGCGGCCATCGACGCCGAGCGGGCGCGCGCCGTGCGGCCCGAGGATTTCGAGCGCTTCGACGCCATCCTCGCCATGGACGAGGGCAACCTTGCGCAGCTGCGGCGCCGCTGCCCGCCGCCGCAGGCGCACAAGCTGCACCTGTTCCTGGATTACGCGGGTCTGGGGTTCGAAGAGGTTCCCGACCCCTACTACGGCCCCCTGCAAGGCTTCGAGAACGTGATGGTCCTGTGCGAGCGCGCGGCGCCGCGCGTGATCGAGCGCCTGGCGGGTCTGGCGCCCGAGGCCGCGCCTCAGACCTTGTAGTAGTCGCGGTACCAGCGCACGAAGCGCTCGATGCCCTCGGCCAGCGGCGTGGCCGGGGCGAAGCCCACCCAGTCGTTCAGGGCCTTGGTGCTCGCGTAGGTGGCGGGCACGTCGCCGGGCTGCATGGGCAGCAGCCGCTTGCTGGCCTCGCGGCCGGTGGCGCGCTCGATGCAGGCGATGAATTCCATCAGCTGCACCGGGTCGTGGTTGCCGATGTTGAACACGCGGTGCGGCGCGCCACCCTCGGTCTCGGGCGTGGCGGGCTTGTCGAGCACGCGCAGCAGGCCCTCGACGATGTCGTCGATCCAGGTGAAGTCGCGCTTCATGTCGCCGTGGTTGAAGACGTCGATGGTGCGGCCTTCGAGCACGGCCTTGGTGAAGGAGAAGTAGGCCATGTCGGGCCGGCCCCAGGGCCCGTACACCGTGAAGAAGCGCAGGCCGGTGGCGGGCAGCCGGTAGAGGTGGCTGTAGGTGTGCGCCATCAGCTCGTTGGCCTTCTTGGTGGCGGCGTACAGACTCACGGGGTGGTCGACCGGGTCGCTTTCCTCGAACGGCATCTTGGTGTTGCCGCCGTAGACGCTGGAGCTGGAGGCGTAGACCAGGTGGCCCAGGCCCTGCGCGCGGCAGCCTTCGAGCACGTGGCCGAAGCCGGTGAGGTTGCTCTCCAGGTAGGCGTGCGGATTCGTGATGGAGTAGCGCACGCCGGCCTGCGCGGCGAGGTGCACCACGGCGTCGAAGCGCTGGCGCGCGAACAGCGCCTCCATGCCGGCGCGGTCGGCCAGGTCCAGGCGCTCGAAGCGGAACGGGGCGTGCGGGCGCAGCCGCTCCAGCCGGGCCTGCTTGAGCGCCGGGTCGTAGTAGTCGTTCAGGTTGTCGATGCCGGTGACGGTGTCGCCGCGCGCGAGCAGCCGCAGCGCGGTGTGCATGCCGATGAAGCCGGCGGCGCCGGTGAGCAGGATGTGCATGGCCGGATGTTAGCGGGGCCGCAAGACGCGGCGCTGCCAGCCCGTGGGGCGCGCGGCGCGGCGGGGGTGTTCTTTCAGTCGGCCCAGATCACCGGCTTGCCGGTGACCTCCCACTTCTCGTAGTGGCGGGCGTACACGTCCTCGATGCGGTTGCGCTTGACCTTGAAGGTCGGCGTGATCATGTCGTTGTCCACCGTCCAGGGGGTGGACACCACCACCAGGCATTGCATCTGCTCGTGCGGGTCCAGGGTGGCGTTGATGGCCGCCCGGTGCTCGGCCAGTGAGCGCTCCAGCGCGGCGCGCTCGTCGGCGTTCCTCGTCTTCGCGGCGGCCTCGGGGCTGAGCATGCAGATGCCCAGGGGCTGTCCCAGGTTGGCGCCCGTCACCACGCAGGCCTCCACCGCCTCGTGCATCACCAGTTTGTCCTCGATGGGCGCGGGCGCCACGTACTTGCCCTTGCCCGTCTTGAACAGGTCCTTCACGCGGCCGGTGATGCTCAGCAGGCCGGCGGCGTCGATGCTGCCCTTGTCGCCTGTCCGCAGCCAGCCGTCCTCGGTGAAGGCCTCGCGGCTCTTCTCGGGTTCCTTGTAGTAGCCCTGCATCAGCGCCTGGCTGCGCATCTGGATTTCGCCGGTCTGCGGGTCCAGGCGCTGTTCCACGCCGGGGTAGGGGGGACCCACCGTGCCACGCTGGTTCTTGCCCGGCTCGGTGATGTGCGAGAGCGCGAGGTTCTCGGTCATGCCGTAGCCCTCGTTGATGGGGATGCCCAGCTGGGCGTACCACTGCAGCAGCGCGGGCGGCATGGGCGCGGCCCCGCCGGCGGCGAACTGGCACTGGTCCAGGCCCAGGGCCTTCTGGATCTTGCGGCGCACGATGCCACCCAGCAAGGGGATGCGCAGCAGCCGCTCCAGCTTGGCCGGCGGCATCTTGGCATGGATGCCCTGCTGGAACTTGACCCACAGGCGCGGGACCGAGAAGAACACCGTGGGCCGCGCGCGCTGCAGGTCGGCCGCGAAGGTGTCCAGCGATTCGGCGAAGAACACGTGCATGCCCGTGCGCAGCCAGCCGTGCTCGACCAGCATGCGCTCCACCACGTGGGCCAGCGGCAGGTAGCTCAGCATGCGGTCCTTGGCCGTGAGCGGGATGCGCTGCAGGCCGCGGTCGATGGCCCAGGCGAAGTTGCCGAAGCTGTGCATCACGCCCTTGGGCAGGCCGGTGGTGCCCGAGGTGTAGATCAGCGTGGCGAGATCGTCCTCGGCCCGCACGGGCTGGCCCTGGAGCGGCTCGGTGCGCGCGCAGATGGCGTCCCAGCCGTCGTAGTCCTGGATCGCGTCCACCGGCGACAGCGGGTAGCTGATGCAGGGCAGGCCGGCGGGCACGCCGGGCTTCATGCCGTCCCAGCCGTCGAGCTTGCCCACGAACAGGGCCTTGGACTCGCTGTGCGTGAGGATCTGGCGGATGGTCTCGGGCGCGAGCGTGGGGTACAGCGGCACCGATACGTGGCCGGCCATCCAGATCGCCAGGTCGCTCATCATCCACCAGGCGCAGTTCTTGGACAGGATGGCGACCTTGCTGCCGGGTTCCCAGCCCTGGGCCTGCAGGTGGGCGGCCATGCGGCGCACCTGGTCGGCCACCTGGGCCCAGGTGAAATCGTGCACCACGCCGCCGCCCATGGGCTGCGTGAGGGCCACGCGCGTGGGCGCCTTGGCCTCCCAGTCGTACAGGCGTTGCAGGGCCAGCAGCGCGGGCGCGATCTTCTCGCTCATGGACGGGTCTCCTTGATGTCTGAAACCCGGCCAGCCTAGCGATCGGTGCGTGATTTCCTCAGTGGGTTTTCCCCGTGTCCCCCTGGATTGGAGAGCTCACTCCAGCCGCAGGCTCAGCGGCGACAGCGGCGCGTCGAAGGCACCGTGCCAGGTCTGGCCCGGTGCCACGGGCCAGGCGTCGGTCCAGGTGCCGGTGGTGACGATGTCGCCCGCACGCAGCGCCGGCGCGCCGGGGCAGGCGCGCTGCGCCTGCACGAAATGCCACAGGGCCTGCACGGGGCCGTCGAGCACGGCCGCGCCCGTGCCCCGGTCCAGCGCCTGGCCGTCGCGCGCCAGCACCACGCCCGCGCCGGCCAGGGCGGCGTTCAGGCCGGCGGCGTCGGCCGCGATCTCGCGCACCGGCATCCGCCGGCCCACCAGCAGGCGCGCGTGCAGGCCGCCGTCGGCCACGGTGTCGGGGGCCTCGAACTTCCAGCCCGCCAGGTGCGACTGCACGATCTCGAAGCCCGGCGCAACCCAGTCCAGGGCGTCGAAAAGATCGCCGATGGAGGCCTCGGCGGCGGGCGCCGAGCGAAAGCCGAACACCGCCTCGGGCTCGATGCGCGGCTCGCAGGTGTGCGACAGGTCGAGCCGGCCCTCGCCGTCGCAGAACACCACGGTGCTGTCGTACACGCTGCCCCAGATGGGCGCGTAGACGTTGTAGACCGGCCAGATGCCGCGGTTGGTGAAGCCCACCTTGTAGCCCAGGGGGCGCTCGCCGCGTGCCACGCGCAGCGCGCGCACGGCCAGGGCGTCGGCGTAGGCGGTGTCCAGGCCGTAGCCGGGGCGGGTGCTCAGGCGCGCGGCCCAGGGCCGGCCGGTGTCGAAGTGGTGCAGCAGGGTGTCGGGGGTCATCCGGGGCATTGTGGTGGGCGCGCGGCTATGCTGCCATCCCATGAACGACACCCCCCTCGAACTCGAGCTGCTCGAAGGCCGCTCGGGCGCGCCCGACGCGCCCACCGCCGCCAGCCTCATCGTGCTGCACGGCCTCGGTGCCGATGGCAACGACTTCGTGCCGGTGGCGCAGATGCTGGACCTGTCGGCCGTCGGTCCGGTGCGCTTCGTCTTCCCCAGCGCACCGGTGCGGCCCGTCACGCTGAACGGCGGCTACGCCATGCGCGCCTGGTACGACATCTATCCGCCGCCGGCCGACCCCGGCCTGCCGCGCCGCGAGGACGAGGCCGGCCTGCGCGCCTCCCAGGCGCAGGTGCAGGCGCTCATCGACCGCGAGATCGGCAAGGGCGTGCCGGCCTCGCGCATCGTGCTGATGGGGTTCTCGCAGGGCTGCGCCATGGCGCTGCTCACCGGCCTGCGCGCGCCGCAGCGCCTGGCCGGGCTGGTGGCGCTCTCGGGCTACCTGCCGCTGCCCGATCGCACGGCGGCCGAGCGCAGCCCGGCCCACGCCGGCCTGCCCATCTTCATGGCGCACGGCGATGCGGACGAGATCGTGGCGCCCGCGCGCGGCGAGGCCTCGCGCGACGCCCTGCTGGCGCTGGGCTACCCGGTGCAATGGCACAGCTACCCCATGGGCCACAGCGTGTGCCCCGAGGAGGTGGGCGACCTCAACCGCTGGTTGCTTCAGGTCCTGGCCTGAGACGGCGCGAGCCGCCGCCACAGCGCGCCGGCGGCGTCCACCACCGGTCGGCCGTAGAGGATCAGCGCCAGCGCCGCGCCGATCAGGGGCAGGGCCACGAACACCCAGCCCGTGAGCCGCTCGCCGCCGAAGCCCACGCCCACCGCCAGGGCCACCACCGGGTTCACGAAGGAGTAGCTGCCCGCCAGCGCGGCGCTGGTGTTCTTCAGCAGCCACAGGTAGGCGTTGAGCGTGACCATGGTGCCCATCACCACCAGGTAGAGCCAGGCCAGGGCCGAGGCCAGCGACACCTGCGCCCATTGGAAGCCGCGCGCGCCGGGCTCGAACAGCAGCGCGGCCAGCGTGCACAGCAGACCGCCCAGCAGCCACTGCGCGGCCGAGGCCATGGCCGGCGGCGGCAGCGCGAGCTTGCGCGAGGCATAGGAGCCCAGGCTCCAGGCCAGTGGCGCACCGAAGGCGCACAGCGTGCCCAGCAGGGTGGTGGAGAAGTCGCCCTCCAGCGCCAGCAACGCGGCGCCCGCCGCGCCCAGCACCAGGCCCAGCCAGCTGGTCAGCGGCACGCGCTCGCCGCCCCAGCGCGTCCACAGCGCCAGCCACATGGGCATGGTGGTCACCACCGTGGCCATCAGGCCGGAGCCGATCCCGGCCTGCTGGGCCAGCACCACCAGGGCCATGGCGGCGAAGGCCATCAGCCCGCCGATGAGCGCGCTGGCGCGCCACTGCGCCGCCGTGGGCCAGGCCAGCCCCTGCCAGCGCGCGATGGCCAGCATGGCCAGACCGGCCGCGATGAAGCGGGCCCCGTTCATGAGCACCGGCGGCAGCGTCTGCATGGCCACCGCCAGCGCGAAATAGGTGGTGCCCCAGACGAGGTAGACGATCAGCAGCGCCAGGGCAAGGCGCCAGGAGGCGTTGTTCGCCCCGAATCGGTTGAAAATGGACGGCATGCGGCCACCTGTGTCGTAAGATTTCCGGCGATTGGCCGAGGGTCCGTATTTTTATCAGAACTGGGCGCGCATGCAAGCAAATATTCAGCTCGACGACATCGACGCCGGAATTCTTACGGCGCTGAGCGCTGACAGCCGCCGTTCCTATGCCGACGTGGCGGCCGAGGTGGGCCTGTCCACGGCGGCCGTGCACGAGCGGGTGAAGAAGATGGTCGAGCGCGGCGTGATCGAGCGCTTTTCGCTGCGCGTAGACCCGGAGCGCGTGGGACTGCACTTCACCGCCTTCGTCGCCATCCGCAACGACGGCGGCGTGCACTGCCGCGAGATCGCGCCGCGCCTGCGCGAGCTGCCCGAGGTGTTGGAGCTGCACAGCGTGGCGGGCGAGTACGACTTCATGGCCAAGCTGCGTACCACGCACGCGCGTGCGCTGGAAGACGTGCTCTACGCCATCAAGGCCATCCCGGGCGTGGCGCGCACCACCAGCACGGTGGTGCTGAGCACCGAGTTCGAAGAACGGCCGCTGCGCTGGCCCGGCGCGGCCTGAGGCGCGTCCCTGTCCAGGTCTTGTTGGGTAGCGGGTGTCAGGGCCGGGCCCCTGACGCACGCCGCTCTCCCGCGGCCCTCGCGGCCTTGTGGACAATGCCGGCTGGCCGCGATACCCCCACCCAGCCCCGCCCGACATGAACTTCGCCACCCAAGACCCCCGCGCCCTGCTGCGCCACCTGTACGACGCCGCTGTGCGCCGCGCGCTGCCGCTGCACAACACCGCCGCCTTCCTGCCGCCGCCGCCCAAGGGCCGCACGGTGGTCATCGGCGCGGGCAAGGCCGGCGGCGCCATGGCCCAGGCGGTGGAGGCGTTGTGGCCGGCCGAGGCGCCGCTGTCGGGCCTGGTGGTCACGCGCTACCACCACACGCCGCCGCGCCCCGAGGGGCTGCGCGAGCGCATCGAGGTGGTGGAGGCCTCGCACCCCGTGCCAGACACCGCCGGCCTGACGGCCGCGCAGCGCATCCTGCAACTCGTGCAAGGTCTCACGGCCGACGACCTGGTGCTGTGCCTCATCTCGGGCGGCGGCTCGGCCCTGCTCACGCTGCCCTGCGAAGGCCTTACCTTGCAGGACAAGCAGCGCATCAACCGTGAGCTGCTGGACAGCGGCGCGCACATCGGCGAAATGAACACCGTGCGCAAGCACCTCTCGCGCATCAAGGGCGGGCGGCTGGCGGCGGCCTGCGCGCCCGCGCAGGTGGTCACGCTCACCATCAGCGACGTGCCCGGCGACGACGTGAGCGTGATCGCCAGTGGCCCCACCGTGGCCGACGCCAGCACCTGCGCCGACGCGCTCGCCATCCTGGACCGCTACCGCATCGCCGTGCCGGCGCCCGTGCGCGCCGCGCTCGAATCGGGCGCGCTGGAAACGCCCAAGCCCGGCGATGCGCGCCTGGCTGGCCACGACACGCGCCTGATCGCCACGCCGCAGCAAAGCCTGGAGGCCGCGGCCGAGGCCGCGCGCGCGCTGGGGCTGGCCGCGCACATCCTCAGCGACGAGATCGAAGGCGAATCGCGCGAGGTGGGCAAGGTGCACGCGGCGCTGGCGCGCTCGGTGGCCCTGGGCCGCAGCGCGTTCCAGGCGCCCTGCGTGCTGCTCAGCGGTGGCGAGACCACGGTCACCGTGCGCCCGCGCGCCGAGGGCCAACCCAGAGGGCGCGGCGGGCGCGCGGGCGAGTTCTGCCTGGGCCTGGCCCAGGCCCTGGGCGGTCAGGCGAACGTGTGGGCCATCGCGGCCGACACCGACGGCATCGACGGCATCGAGGACAACGCGGGAGCGCTGGTCACGCCCGACACCCTGGCGCGCGCGGCGGCCCAAGGCCTGAAGGTGGGCCAGCACCTGGAGCGCAACGACGCCTACGGCTTCTTCGAGCCGCTGGGTGACCTGGTGATCACCGGGCCCACGCACACCAACGTGAACGATTTCCGGGCGCTGCTGGTGCTGCCGGCGGGCCAACACGCCTAGGGCGTGGCGCGGGCGAAGCGGACCAGCGTGGCGCCGGGCCGCGCGTGCAGCAGCGTGGGCATCACCAGCACGCAATCGTCGTATGGCGTGATGACCGGCAGCGCCGCGTTCCACCCGATCAGGGTGCCCGCCTTGGCGATCCGGTCGCCGCTTTTCCAGGGCTGTGTGAACGCCGGCACGGCGTGGGGCGCCACGGTCACGGCGTCGGTGACCACCAGCAATGGGCCGCTGCCATGGGCATGGGGCTGGCGCCAGTCGGCTGGTATGTCCGGCGCGTCCACCACGCCACTCAGATCGAGAAAGCGCGCCAGCGCGTCGCGGGCGACGGCCACCGATGCCCGCGCGCCGTGGTAGCCGCATTCCACCAGCAAGGCGAAGGCATCCGGCGCGTCGGCCCTGCCGAAGCGGCCATGGTCGCGCAGACGAACGCCCGCCTTGTGACCGGGATCGGCCACCCGCAGGGCGCCCAGTCCCAGGGCGGCCGCCTGGCTGGCGTGGTGCGCCAGCGGCCCGGTGAGTGCGAGCGGCGGGCCCGGTTCGTGCATGGAGTGCAGATCCAGCAGCCAATCGCTGGCCTCCACATGGGGTTGCAGTTCCAGCACCCGCCGGTGCTCGGACGCCAGCTCGGTGCCGTCGCGGCGCCAGGGCATGTCCCCCCACAGGCGGTTCATGTCGGTGTGCACGCAGCGCGAAACATGGGGCCTTTGCGGGTTGAAGCGCGCGAAGGCTTCCAGGTTGGCCAGTACCACGGTGAGCGTTCCGCGGCGCGGCCTCAAACCGCTGGCCAGCAGATCGCGCACCGCCCAGGCACCGCACAGCTCGTTACCGTGGACGAGCGCGCTCACCATCACGCGGCGACCGGGTTCGCTGGCCGTCCACTGCCACACGCCGGGCGTGCCGGTGTTGCCGGCCAGCCAGGGGCCCATGTCGGGCGGAGAAATCTCGAACGGCGGCGGCATCACACGCGGATGCCGGCGTGGTCGACGATGCGGCGGTACTTGGCGATTTCGGCCGCCTGGAAGTCGGCCAATACCGCGCTGGCCGGGGCAATGGTCGCCCCCGAAGCCGTCAGCTTTTCCACCAGGGAGGGCACCTTGAGCGACTCGGTCAGGGCGCCGCGCAGCCGCTGCGCGACGGGCGCCGGCAGGCCCGCGGGCCCCCACAGGCCGAACCAGGTGCCGATGTCCACATGGCGCAGGCTGGGCGTCTCGGCCAGCGCGGGAATGTCGGGCGCCACGGGCGAACGCTCGCGCTCGGTCACGCCCAGCGGCACCACCTTGCCCGCCTTGATCTGGGGCAGGCCGCTGGACAGCACGTACACGCCCAGCTCCACCTGGCCGCCGATCAGATCGGTCGTCAGCGGACCCACGCCGCGGTAAGGGATGTGAACGATGAACAGCCCGGCGGCCTGCTTGACCATTTCGCCCGCCAGGTTGAGGGCGGTGCCGACACCCGCGGAGCCGTAGCTGAACTTGCCCGGGTTCTGCTTCACGCGTTCGATGAAGCCGGCGATGTTGGGCATGCCGGCGCTGGGGCTGGCCACCAGCACCATGGGCTGCGAGGCGACCATGCCCACCGGCGTGAACTGCTTGACGGGGTCGTAGCGCAGCGCGGGATTGATCAACCCGGCGATGGCCATCTCGTTGTTGCTGCCCAGCAGCAGGGTGTGCCCGTCCGCCGTGGCCTGCGCCACCCGCTGGGCGCCCAATGCGCCACCGGCCCCGCCCACGTTTTCGACCACGACCGGCTGCCCCAGCGAGCGGGCCAGCTGTTCTGCCAGCACGCGCGCCGTGAGGTCGGTGCTGCCGCCTGGTGGGTAGCCCACCACCAGGGTGATCGGGCGGTTCGGGTAGTGGTTGCTCTGGGCCAACGCCGGCGCGCACCCGAGGGTGGCGGCGGCGCCCGTGAGAAGCAGAACCTCACGGCGGCGGATCAGTGGGGACTTCATCGGCGCTCCTGGTTGGCTGCGATGGCGCAGCGGTGAAGCGGACTCTAGGTGGCTCGCCGGTGGACAAGGTGCCGGATCGGCACCGATGCGTGCCGACTAGCGATTGCTGTGCTCCCAGGCCGCTTCGATCAGGTCCGATTGCCGGGCGCGGTGCCGGTACAGGCGGACCTCGAAGTGGATCTGGTCCCCACGGCCGCCCAGCACCTTCAGCAGTCCGGCGCGCACCGCGGACGCGGCCAGCGAATGGGGCAGCCAGGCCATGCCCAGGCCCTTGATGGCCAACTCCAGCACCGCGTCGGCGGAGTCGCACACGATGGTGGGTGGCGATTGCTGCCCGCTGCGGGTGGCCTCCAGGTGGTCCTCCAGCAGGCGGCCCAGGGTGAGGCTGGGCGCGTAGCCGATCCAGGTGGCATCGAACAGGTCGTGGCGCGGGCGACCTGAGGCGTCGACGCGCGCCACCGGCAGCAGGCGGTCCGTGGCCAGGGTGATGTGGCGAAAGCGCTGCCCCGTGAGGCCGTAGGACAGCGCCGGGTGTTCGTAGCAGATCAGCAGATCGACCTCGCCGCGCTCGAAGGTGGCGCAGATCTCTTCCATGGCTTGCGTGCGCAGTTGCACCCGGGCGCCGCGGATGGTGCCCCGCAGCCGGCCCAGCCAGTCGGCCACCAGGGTGCGCGCCAATGTGCGGCCGGTGCCCACGCGCAGCAGGCCGGTCCCTTGCCCGTCGGCGCGGTCGCGCGCGCCCCATTGCGTGCGCAGCTGCCGCAGGCCAGCGAGCAGCGGCGCGCTTTGCGTGAGCAGGGCCTGTCCCTCGGGGGTCAGGCGAACGGGGGCCCGCGTGCTGGCCACCAGGGGCACGCCCGCCCAGTCTTCCAGCGCGCGGATGCGCCGCCCGAACGCCGGGTGGGTGACGTGGCGGGCCTCGGCCGCCTTCACGAAGCTCGCGCAGCGTTCCAGCGCGGCCAGATCTTCGATGAGCTTGATGTCCATGCAAGCGCGGCCGGCCGGGCCGTGGCCGGTGCCGACCGGCTATTTGTTCTTCATCTTGCCCTTGGGCATCACCGCCGTGACGGGCGGGGTGGGGCGGGGGGACAGCGAGGCCCCGGCCGAGGCTTCCTGCGGCGGGCTGGTGTCCTTCTTCGGCTTCTTGACCATCTTGTTGCTGCGCTGTTCGCCTTTGGGCATGGTGGCCTCCTGGTGCTCGTGATGCGAGGGCGCCAATGTAACCCGGCGAACCCGCCCGCCAACGCCCGGCGGTGGCGTCGCCGGGCGCCCTGGCTTCAAGCGGGCATGAGCGCCGGCGCCGCGGCGAGGTACTCGGTGGCCCGCCGTTTGGCGCGGATGTCGTCGTAGACGCGCTGCGCCTGCGCGGGTGTCATGCCCAGGGCGCTGGCCAGCTCGTCGGCCGTGTGCCCATGCTCCAGCGCCCACAGCGCCAGGTCCATCTGTTCGTAGGGCAGGGCGAAGTAGAACTCGTCCTGGCCCTGCGGCAGGGTGTAGGTGTCGGTGGTGGGCACGGCGGCGCAGATCGCCTCGGGCAGGCCGAGGTGGCGCGCCATGGCGTAGACCTGGGTCTTGTAGAGGTGGGCAATGGGCTTGAGGTCGGCGGAGCCGTCGCCGTTCTTCACGAAGAAGCCCTGGTCGTATTCCAGCCGGTTGGGCGTGCCCACCACGGCGTAGTTCAGGCGGTCGGCGTGGAAGTACTCCATGGTCTTGCGCACGCGCTGCTTGAAGTTGGTGGCCGCCACGATCTGCAGGTACTCGCGCGGGGGCAGGCGCACGCTCTGCTGCTGGCCGTCGGGCGACTGCACCACCAGCTTGAAGAAGTTGATGCCGCCCTCCAGGCCGCCCGCGAGCACGATCTTGTTCTTCCAGCCCTCGCCGTAGGCCGGCACCACGCGGCGGATGGCCTCGTCGCGCTGCTGGTAGCAGCCCAGGGCCTCCAGCGCGGGCGCGATGTCGTGCACCTGGTACCGAATGCCCAGGTGCTCGGCCAGCAAGCGGCCGCGCTCGCTGCTGAAGCCGCTGGAGTCGCGCTCGGGCAGCAACAGGCCAAAGACCTTGTCCGCGCCCACGGCGCGCACGCTCAGCGCGGCGCAGACCGAGCTGTCGATGCCGCCACTGATGGCCACCACCAGGCCGCGGCGGCGCAGCTTCTGCGTCAGCACGCGTGGAATCCATTCGCCGATGCGCGCGAGTTCGGCCGCGCAGTCGAGTTGCAGGCTGTGCGGGCCCAGCGGTGCGGCGCTCATGCCGCGGTTTCCTGCTTGCTGCGCACGAAGGCCTCGATCGCGTTCAGCGAATCGAGGTTCTCCGGCACCATTTCCTCGTCGCCGATCGTGATGCCATAGGTCGCCTCCAGGTGCGCCACGAGTTCGAGGAAGCCCGTGGAGTCGAGCACCTGGTGCTCCAGGAAGGACTCGTCGTCGCCCGGCGAGACGGCGCCCGCGCCCAGCAGCAGGTTCTCTTCGATGTAGCGCCGGACCTCGGCTTTGATGGTGCTCATGGTGGTGTGCTCGTTGGGGAGTCAAGGAAAAGGGCTCAGGCCAGGTCGCGCCGGCGCAGCTTGCCGGACTCGGTCTGGGGCAGCTGGTCGACGAAGGCCACGGCCTTGGGCGCCATCCAGCTCTCCAGGCGGGCCTGGCAGTGGCGGATGACCTCGCGCTCGCTCAGCGTGGCGCCGGGTTGCAGCCGCACGTGGGCCTTCACGGCCAGGCCCAGGCGTTCGTCGGGCATGGGGGCGACGGCGGCCTCCAGCACGCCGGGCAGCTCGCAGATGGCGTGCTCCACTTCCAGCGGGTAGACCTTCTCGCCGCGCGACTTGAACATGTCGTCGGTGCGGCCCACGCAGTAGAGCCAGCCGTGCGCGTCGCAGCGGAAGACGTCGCCGGTGTGCAGGGTGTGTTCGCCGGGGCGTGGGCCCGGGGTGATGCGGCCGGTCTGGCCGGGCGGCGCGTTCCAGTAGCCGGGGCTCACGTGCGGGCCGCTCACCACCAGCTCGCCGGTGGCGCCGAGGCCGCCGTTGGGCAGGCGCTGGCCATGCTCGTCGATCAGCCAGTGGGCCTGGAAGGGCAGGCCGCGGCCCACGCTGTCGGGACGGATGTCCACCTCGTCGTGCGGCAGGTAGCTCGCGCGCATGCACTCGGTCAGCCCATACATGAGCAGCAGGCGCGCCCGGGGCAGGCGCTGGCGCAGCTGCGCGGTGTGCGCGGCCGGCAGGGCGGCGGCGGCGTTGGTGATGAGGCGCAGGGCGGACAGGTCGTGCGCGCCCAGGTCCAGCGCCAGCAGGCTGGCCCACAGCATGGGCACGCCAGGGAAAACGCTCACGCGCTCGGCCGCGAGGCGCTGCAGCAGCCTGGCGGGAAAGGCGGCGCTGTTTTCCAGCACCAGCGTGGCGCCCAGCCCCAGTCCCATCACCACGTGGTACAGGCCGTAGCTGAAGCTGGGCGGCAGCGCCAGGCCGATGACGTCGTCGGGCCGCAGCTGCAGGTAGGTTTGCACCGCGCGCCAGGCCGCGAGCATGTTGGCGTGGCTGAGCATCACGCCCTTGGGCTGCCCGGTGGTGCCGGAGGTGTAGATCAGGGTGGCCAGCTCGCCAGGGCTGGTGGGGCCGGCGAGGGGCGCGGGGATGGGGGCGGGCCGGGGCCAGGGCTGGGTGGCCGTGGCCGCGGGTACCGGGCCATGGGCCCACACCAGCGTGCCGGGCGCCTGCGCGAGCGCGGCGGTCCACACGGTGGCCAGCGTGGCCTGCGTGAGCAGGGCGCGCGCGCCGGTGTCGGCCAGCACGTGGGCGAGCTTGGCCGCCTTGGTCTGCGGGCCCAGCGGCACCGCCACCGCGCCCAGGCGCCACACCGCGTGCAGGGCGGCCACGTACTCGGCGCCGCTGTCCAGCAGCAGCACCACGCGATCACCGCGCCGCACGCCCTCCATCTGCAAGGCCTCGGCGATGCCCTGGGCCATGGCCGCGAGTTCGCCGTAGCTCAGGCGCCGCTCGCCCACCACCACGGCGGTCTTGCCCGGCTGTTCGCGGCCGCGCGCCTCGAAGGCGCTGTGCACAAACGGGCCCATGCTCATGACGGCTCCATCGCCGGTGCCTCGGCGCGCACGAACTGCCGGTGCAGCAGTTGGGTGGACAGCACACCCACGAAGGCCATGTTGTCGGCGAAGCCGATGGCGCGGCCGGCCGCGCACTTGGCGCTGAGCCGCGCGACGGCGGGGGCGTCGAACAGCCCGGCCTCGCGCAGGCTGTCCTCGCTCAGCAGCTCGCGCACCCAGGGCAGGGGCTGGCCGTTGTCGAAGAAGCTGGCGCTGTCGGGCGAGCGGTAGGGCTGCTTGGTGCGTTGGCCGATGGCGGGTGGCAGCTCGCGCGCGAAGGCCTGGCGCAGCAGCAGCTTCTCGCGCAGGCCGCGCATTTTCAGGCGCGGCGGCAGGGCGGCGGCGAAGGCGATCACGCGCGGGTCCAGGAAGGGGTAGCGGCCTTCGATGGACGCCGCCATGGCCATGCGGTCGCCCTGCGCGGCCAGCAGGTAGCCGCTCATGAGCGTGTGCGCCTCGGTGTACTGGTCGCGCGCCAGCGGCTGCCAGCGGGCGAAGGCCTCGGGCACGCGCGCGCGCCATTGCGCGGCGGGCTCGTGCGCGGCGAGCCTGTGCTGCCACTCGGGCGTGAAGAAGGCCCAGGCGCGGCGCGTGCTGGCCAGGCGCGTTTGGTGGGCGAAGCCGGGGTCGCCGTCGGGCACGCGGCTGTCGGTGAAGAAGCGCTGCGCGAGGACGTTGTTGGCGCCGCCGGGCGAGCGCGCCATCCAGGGGTAGAGCCGCTCCACCGCGCGCGCGCGCCGCGCCGAGCCGGGCAGTCGCGCAACGAAGCGGCGGATCTTGGCTTCCTTGAACAGGTCGTAGCCGCCGAACACCTCGTCCGCGCCTTCGCCGGTGAGCACCACCTTGTAGCCGGCCGCGCGCACGCTGTCGGCCAGGCGCAGCATGGGGGCGGGGGCGGTGCGCACCAGCGGGGTCTCGGCGTGCCACACGCTGCGCGCGAAAGCGGCGGCGATGTCCGCCCGGCCGCAGCCGATGGCGCTGTGCCGCGTGTCCAGGTGGCGCACCATCAGGCGCTGGTGCTCGCTCTCGTCGTACTCGGCCTCGTCGAAGGTGAGCGAGAAGCAACGCAGCGGCGTGTCGGTGTGGCGGCGGATGATGGTGGTGAGGATGGACGAGTCCAGCCCGCCGCTGAGGTAGGCGCCCACGGGCACGTCGGCGCGCAGCTGCAGTCGCACGGCGTCCACCAGCAGGGCGTGCAGCTGGTCGGCCAGCGCGTCCTCGTCCACGGGGGCGAAGGGGTCGCTGTCGGGGAAGTCCCAGTCCCACCAGCGGCTGAGGCGCTCACCGGCCGCGTCCACCACCAGGCGGTGGCCCGGCGGCAGGCAGTGGATGCCTTCGAATGCCGTGTGCGGCGCCAGTGGCGCCCACCAGCCCAGGCTGGCGGCCAGGCCGGCCGGGTCGAGCGCGCGCGGCACGGCGGGCAGGGCGAACAGGGCCTTGGCCTCGGAGGCGAAGGCCAGGCGTTCGCCCATCCGTGTCCAGAACAGCGGGCGGATGCCCACGCCGTCGCGCGCCAGCAGCAGGCGCTGGCGCGCCGCGTCCCACAGGCCGAGGGCGAACTGGCCGTTCAGGCGCGACAGGAAGCCATCGCCCCAGGCCTGGTAGGCCTGCAGCAGCACCTCGGTGTCGGAGTCGGTGCGGAAGTGCCGGCCCAAGGCGCGCAGCTCGGCGCGCAGTTCGATGTAGTTGAAGATTTCGCCGTTGAAGACCAGTTGCACCCGGCCGTCCGCGCTGGCCATGGGCTGGGCGCCGCCGTCAAGATCGATGATGGCCAGGCGCGCGTGCGCCAGACCGATCGGCCCGTCGTGCCACACGCCCTGGCCGTCGGGGCCGCGGTGGTGCAGGGCGCGCGCCATGGCGGCGAGTTCCTCGCGCCGGGGCGGCTGGCGGGGGCTGAAGAGACCGGCGATGCCGCACATGCTCAGACCTCGCTCGGCAAGGGGCGCTCAGGCTTCCTAGAAGCCATCGGCGTCGTCGCGCAGGTCGGTCAGGCGCCAGGGCGCGCGGGCCAGCCGGGCGGCCAGTTCGGGATCGCGCGACTGCACGCCGCAGGGGCGGCCCCCGTCGTCCTGGGACGGCAGGAAGCCGGCGCGCGCGGCCACGCGCCGCGAGGCCTCGTCCTGCAGCAGCAGGCGCACGCAGGTGCAGCGCTGCGCGGCGGCCTCGCGGATGGCCTCGTGCAGCAGCACCAGCAGGGTGTCGTCGCCGTCGTGGTGCCAATCGACCAGGTGCAGCTCGGGCCGGCCGCGGTCGTCGGTCTCCATCGACCAGGCGATGAGGCCGGCCACGGCGTCGCCGCGCCGCGCCACGCGCAGGCTCAGGGGCCGGCGCGGGTTGTCGAGCAGGCGGCGCTGCAGGTAGGCGCCGCCGTGGCGCAGGTGCACGCCGGCGGCCCCGCGCGCCACCGGCGCGCTGAGCGCGGGGTCGAGCCGCGGGGTGTTCTCCAGCGTGAAGCCGCGCGGGCGGTGGCGGCGCAGCGCCAGGCGCCGCAGGGCCAGGCCGGCGTTGGCCAGGCGCATGGCCAGTGGCGTGGCGGCCAGCGCGGGCCAGCGGCGCTGAACGAAGGGCTGCAGGTCCAGCGGGTGGGTGAAGGTCAGGCGCGGCGGCAGCGGCTCGAAGAGGCGGCGCACGATGCCGGCCGAGTTCTGGTTGGCGCCCACCGCGAGCGTGAAGCCGTGGCGCGCGAGCATGGCCTGGTTGAGCCAGATGCCCAGGCCCGACTCCTGCGCCTGCGGCCGCACCAGCAGGTCCATCACCTGTGCGCCGGCGAGTGCCTGGCCGTCCAGTTCGATGGGCAGGTCTTCCACGCCGATGGTGGCCAGGACCCGGCCGTGGGCGTGCAGGCACCACAGCTCGCCGAAGCCCGCACCCTCGCGCCCGAGGCGGTAGCGCCAGCGCAGGTAGGCGTCGTCGTCCCATTCGTGGCCGGGCAGCAGGTGCTCGCGGCGCAGGGCGATGAGCTCGGGCAGGTCGTCCAGCGTGGCCGGGCGCAAGCCCTCGCGCAGCGCGGCTTCGTCCAGGCCCAGGCTGCGCGCCACCAGGCGGCCGAGCTTGTCGTGCGCCGGCACGCGCGGCGCCGGTGCCGGCGCCACGGGGCGGCTCGGTTCAGTCGCCCGCACGCAGCGCTCCCTGCTCGCGCAGGAAGTCCAGCACGTGGCCGATGCGCGTCATCTCGCGCGAAACCTCGGCCGTGAGCTCGATGCCGAAGCGCTCGTCGAGTTCGGCGATCAGCATCAGCGCGCCCATGGAGTCCCAGTCTTCGATGGACTCGCGTTCCACGTCCGGGTGCAGGCTCTCGGGCGGCACGTTGAAGCACTCGGCCAGCATGGCCAGGGCCTCGGTCTGGGTGATGGTGGGGCGGGTGCTGGGCGTCATGCGGAGCGGTTGGGGTGGATCACAGGCCTTCGCCGTCGTCGTGCAGCAGCAGGGTGCGGTGATCGGCCCGCACCAGGGCGGCGCCCCAGGACAGGCCCACGCCGTAGCCCAGCAGCATCCACAGCCGGTGCTGCCCGGGCGGCGGCGGCGCGATCCGGCGCGTGAGCGCCACCGCCACCGACGGGCCGCCGCAGTTGCCGCTGTCCTCGATCGACATCGGCACGCGCTCGTCCGGCAGGCCGCTCTTCTTCATCAGGTGTTTCATGATGAAGCGGTTGGACTGGTGGAAGACGAAGGCGTCGACGTCGGCCACCGCCTTGCCGGCGAAGGTCAGGGTGTCGGCGATCAGCGCGGGCACGCGCTTGATGGTGAAGTTGAAGATGGCCGCGCCGTCCATTTCCAGGAAGCGGTGGCGCGGGTCGGCCGGCTCGCGGTCGCGGAAGGCGCCGCCGCGCAGGATCAGGCCTTCGGCGCCGCTGCCGTCGGTG
Source organism: Hydrogenophaga sp. YM1 (assembly GCF_016903055.1). NCBI lineage: Bacteria > Pseudomonadati > Pseudomonadota > Betaproteobacteria > Burkholderiales > Comamonadaceae > Hydrogenophaga > Hydrogenophaga sp. YM1. Next base: position 1,175,558 of record NZ_CP070223.1, read on the forward strand.
TGCAGCACGAACTGGCCGCCAGCGGCCGGGTCGTCGTCGAGTTCCAGCGCGGTGGCCGAGCCGGCGTCGCTGAACAGCAGCACGGTGGCCTGGTCCTCGGGGCTGACGAAGCGGCTGGGCGTTTCGCCGTGCAGCATGAGCACGCGCCGGTGGCCGCCGCCGCGCAGCATGGCGGCCGCCAGGTACAGGCCATAGGGGTAGCCCGAGCAGCCCAGACCGACGTCGAAGGCGGCGCAGCTGTCGGGCAGGCCCAGCCGCTGCTGCAACAGGCAACTGGTGGAGGGCAGGAAGTGGTCGGGCGTCTGGGTGACGAAGATCAGCGCGCTCACGGTGTCGGGCGCCCAGCCCAGGCGCTCCATCAGCCGCGTGGCGGCGCGAAAACACAGATCGGCCGAGGTGAGGCCGGGCGTGACCACGCGGCGCTCGCGCACGCCGGCCATGGCCACCACCTTGCGCACGTCCTCGGGGGCGAAGCCCAGGGCCGGGTCGAGGTTGTCCACCACCGTCGGCGGCAGGCAGGTGCTCACGCCGGCCAGGCGAAAGCCGCCGATGTTCGATTGGCTCAACCGGGGTCCCTCTTGAAATCTGGAAGAACGGGCGATCTCAGCGCGAGGGCTGGACGTCTTTTGGCTTACCCTGGTCAGTATAAGGAGGGGCCGATGCGTGCCCCCACATTGGGCGACGGGCATAAGTCACACAAGTGGGGGGCGCGCGGGGAACCGGGCCGGTTCGTGGCCCTGGCGGCGACGACGGGCGGCCGTGCGCACCGGCTGGGTGCTTCATATACTGTGGTTTTGTACAGTATTTTGGAGGCCCTCATGACCGAGGTCCACATCCCCGTGGCGGCCCTCAAAGGGCGAGGCGTGTCCTTCCGACAGCCCCACCGTTTCGAGTCCGCCGCGCGCGCCGCTTTCGACGACGGCTGGAGCACGCTCGACGCCGCGCAGGCCGAAGAACACGCCGCGCCCGCCACCAGCGTGAGCTGGGAGGACGCCCGCAGCGCGATCACCACCAACGCCTCGCCCGACATCGGCTTCGTGCACGGCCTCAACCCCTACCGGGGCTGCGAGCACGGCTGCGTGTACTGCTACGCGCGGCCCAGCCACAGCTACCTCAACCTCTCGCCGGGGCTGGATTTCGAGACCCGCCTCATCGCCAAGCGTGGTTTCGCCGAGGTGCTGGTGCGCGAGCTGCAGCGCCCGTCCTACGAGCCCAGCATGGTGGCCCTGGGCACCGTGACCGACGCCTACCAGCCCATCGAACGCGAGCTGCGCTTGACGCGCGCCACGCTGGACGTGCTGGCCCGCGCGCGCCACCCGGTGGGCATCGTCACCAAGGGCAGCGGGGTGGAGCGCGACATCGACCTGCTCGCGCCGCTGGCCGAGCAGGGCCTGGCGGCGGTCTACGTCACCATCACCACGCTGGACCCCAAGCTGGCGCGCGCGCTGGAGCCGCGCGCCGCCGCGCCGCACCGGCGACTGCGCACCATCCGCACCCTGGCCGAGGCCGGCATCCCCGTGGGCGTGAGCGTGTCGCCGCAGATTCCCTTCCTGAACGAAGACATGGAGCAGGTGCTGGAGGCCGCGCGCGAGGCCGGCGCGCGGCGCGCCTTCTACCAGGTGATCCGCCTGCCCTGGGAGCTGGCGCCCATCTTCCGCCAGTGGCTGCTGCAGCACTGCCCGCAGCGCGCGGGGCGGGTGATGGCGCGCATCCAGGACATGCGCGGCGGTCGCGACTACGACAGCGATTTCGCCACCCGCATGAAGGGCAGCGGCCCCTGGGCCGAGCTGCTGCGCCAGCGCTTCCACAAGGCCTGCGCGCGGCTGGGCTACGCCACCGAGCGCGAGGCCATGGACCTGTCGCGCTTCCAGCCGGCGGCGCTGTCGGCGCAGCGGGAATTGTTCTGACGCGGCCGGCGGCCTCAGCCCAGCCGTTCCAGCGCGTCGTCGGCCCAGTAGCGCACGGCGTGGTAGTAGCCCTCCCACACGCAGCCGTGGCAGCCGCGGCCGCAGCAGGTGCCGGGCTCGGGCGGCGGGGCGCGCAGGGCGCTGTCCAGGTCGACGCCCTGGCGCTGCGCGCGGCCGCGCAGGTGCGCGATCAGCGCCTGCGCGCTGGCCCGGTCGGCGGGCATGAGCTCGGCCGCGCGGACGCGGCGGAAGCGCTTCTGCTCCCGGCCCTCGAAGACAGCGGTCTCATTGAACATGGCCGAAGGCCGCACCCACAGGCCCCCGCCTTTCAGGCCCGCGCCGTAGAGCGCGCGGTACAGCACCAGCGGCTGCAGCGTCTCGCTGCAGCGCACGGTGTCGATCACCTCGTACCAGCCGCCTTTGTAGTGGCGGTACAGGCCGGGCGGTGTGGGGGTCAGCGGGGGCAGGTCGTCGTCGTTCACGCGCACTCGGGCGACAGCGTGGGATGTGGCCACGCCGGGGCGGGGCGGCGCGGCGCGGCGTGTCCCGCTTCCCAAGCGCGCTGCCAGCGCGGCAGCGTGGCACGCGGGTCCTCGCCCAGGCCGCGCACCACGCACACCGTGGCCGCGCCGGTGGTGGCGCATTGTTCGAGCTGGTCGGGGTCCAGGATGCCGCCGATGGCGATCACCGGCCGTCCGGCCATGCGCACCCACCAGGCCAGGTTGTCCAGGCCCTGCGCGTGCCAGGGCATGTCCTTGGTGAGCGTGGGCCAGACCGGGCCGCAGGCGATCAGGTCGGCCCCGGCGCCGCGCGCGCGGCACAGCTCCCACAGGCTGTGCGAGCTCATGCCCAGCTGCAGGCCGCGCGCCTGAGCGGTGGCGATGGTGGTGCGCTCGGTGTGCCGCAACGCCAGCCAGTCTTCCTGCCCCAGGTGCAGGGCGGGCGCATTCAGCGACAGCGCCAGGCGCCAGTGGTCGTTCACCACCAGGGCGGCGCGGCCGGCGCCGCGCGCGGCGTCCAGCGCGGCGCGCAGTTCGGGCACCAGCGCGGGGTCGTCGCGCCGCGCCTTGATCCGCAGCTGGATCAGGCCGGCGCCGGCCTCGGCGCAGGCGCGCACGCGCTCGGCGCTGTCCACGATGGCGTAAACGCCCAGCGCGGGCACGTGCGAGAGCGGCGCCGTCCAGCGCGCCGGGGTCTCGTCGACGGAGAGCACCGGCAGATCGAGCGAGCTGGCGCGCTCGGGCAGGCGCGCGAGCACGGCCGCGTCGGCGGCGACCCAGCCTTGCGCCAGCGCGGCGCTGAAGCGCAGGGCGTGGTCCGTGGGGCCCGAGCGCGGGCGCGTCAGCCAGCCCTGCGCGTTCAGGGTGTCCAGCCAGTCGTGCGGGTCGCCGGTGATCACCACGTCGCTGGCGCCCTGGTCGCGCAGCGCGCGGGCGAGTTCGGGAACGGACAGGCGGCCGGCGGGCAGGCCCAGGCGCGCGGCCGCCTCGTGGGCGGTGAGGCGCAGTACGGCGTCGGTGGTCGCGTCGCTGGGCGATTCGGTGGGAGCGGGGGATTGCATGGTCGCGGGAGTGTCGCCGATCGGGGGCGGTGCTCAGCCGATCAGCATGGGCCGCCCGCTCACGGGCGTGCTCGCCACGGCCATGTCCTGCGGCGCCATGACGCCGGCCTCGAAGGCCAGGCGGCCCGCGCGCACCGCGTCGCCGAAGGCGCGCGCCATGGCCACGGGCTCGCGCGCGTGCGCCACGGCGGAGTTCAGCAGCACGGCGTCGAAGCCCAGCTCCAGCGCCTGCGCCGCATGCGAGGGCGCGCCGATGCCGGCGTCCACCACCAAGGGCACGCCCGGCAGGCGCGCGCGCAGCGTGCGCAAGGCCCAGGGGTTGAGCAGACCCTGGCCCGAGCCGATCGGCGCGCCCCAGGGCATCAGCACCTCGCAGCCGGCGTCCAGCAGGCGCTGGCAGGTGACGAGGTCATCGGTGCAGTACGGAAAGACCGCGAAGCCGGCCTTCACGAGTTCGGCGGCGGCCTCGACCGTGCCCCAGGGATCGGGCTGCAGGGTGTGCTCGTCGCCCACCACCTCCAGCTTGATCCAGTGCGTGTCGAGCAACTCGCGCGCCATGTGCGCCAGGGCCACGGCCTCGCGCGCGCTGCGGCAGCCGGCGGTGTTGGGCAGCAGGCGCACGCCGCGCGCGCGCAGCGGCGGCAGCAGCTCGGCCAGGAAGGCGTTGCCCTCGGCGCCACCGGCGGCCGCCATGCGGCGCAGGCCCAGCGTGACGACGGACGCGCCGCTGGCCTGCAGGGCCTGCTGGAGCACGGTGGGCGAGGGGTAGCCGGCGGTGCCCAGCATCAGTCGCGTGGCAAGGGTTTCGCCATAGGCGGCCCAGGGCGCAGGGTCCATGAGGGGTGTCGTCTGAAGGTCCACGCTCAGCCTCCGACGATGGCTTCGAAGGTGCTCACCTCGTCGCCAGCCTGCAGGGGGGTGTCGGCGCGCGCGGCGCGCGGCACAAAGCGCGCGTTGAGCGCGGTGGCCACGCGTTCGGGGCGCAGGCCTTCGCGCTCCAGGAGGCTGTGCAGAGTGGTGCCGGGCGGGCAGGGCAGTTCGCGACCGTTCAGGCGCACGGTGGGAAGGGGGGCTGTCATGGCGGGGATTGTCCCTCGCTCGCCAAGCCCGCGGCGGCAAGGGCGTCTTGCACCACCGCGGGCGCGACCATCCAGCCGTGGCGGAACAGGCCGTTGATGCGCAGCAGCCCGGGCCTGTGCTCGATGCTGGGCAGGTGGTCGGCGCGCGCGGGGCGCAGGTTGGTTTCCAGGTGGTCGATGCGGGCCTCGGCGAGCTCGGGCAGCACGCTGTGGGCGGCCGACATCAGCTCGACGGCGCTGCGCAGGCTGACGGGCGAGCGGTCCTCGCTCTCGATCTCGCTGGCGCCCACCACGATCCGGTCGCCCGGGCGCGGCACCAGGTAGACGCGGTGGCGCGGGTGCAGCAGGCGCACGGGCCGCCGCAGGCGCACGCCGGGGGCGTGCAGCCACAGCACCTCGCCGCGCACACCGCGCAGCGGCACCTCGGGCCGCGCACCCAGGCCACGCGTGTCGATGGCGAGATCGGCCGCGGCGGTGTCGCCGCCGATCAGGCGCAGGCGGCCCGCGTCCACGGTGTCGACCAGGGTGTTCCAGTGCCATTGCACGCCGCCGGCCTGCTCGGCCAGGGCCAGCAGGGTCTCGCGCGGCAGCAGCTGGCCTTCGCCGGGCAGCAGCCAGGCCAGCAGGCCGCTGGCCAGCGCGGGCTCCAGCGCGCGCAGCGCGGCGGCGTCCAGGGGCTGGGGCGCGGGCGCTTCGGGCACGCCGTTCAGGCGCGCCAGCGTGCGCTGCGCGTTGCCCCGGTCGCTGCCGTGCGCAAGCAGCAGGCTGCCCTCGGTGCGCACCAGCCCGGGCGCCCCGCCCTCGGCCAGCTGCCGGCCGATGGCCTGCCACAGCGGCAGCGAGCGCCAGCCCAGGCGCGCCACCGCGGGCTCGGCGCCGTCGAGTTCGGCCAAGGGGCTCAGCATGCCGGCGGCGGTGAAGCCCGCCGCGTGCGGCCGCGGGTTCACCGCCGCCACCTGGCCCGGCGTGGGCGGCTGGGGGCCGTCGGCCGGGTCGAACACGCTCACCGAATGGCCTTCGCTCGCCAGCCGCCAGGCCAGCAGGCGGCCCAGTACCCCGGCGCCCGCGATCGCGATGCGCGCCATGCTCAGCCCTTCTTCAGCGTGTCGAGCGGCACGTAGAACTCGCCGCCCGCGGCCTTGAACTGGGCCGACTTCTCGGCCATGCCCTGCTGCAACGCCTCGGCCTCGGCCAGGCCTTTCTGCTCGGCGTAGTCGCGCACGTCCTGCGTGATCTTCATCGAGCAGAACTTGGGGCCGCACATGGAACAGAAGTGCGCCTCCTTCGACGAGTCCTTGGGCAGGGTTTCGTCGTGGTAGGCCTCGGCGGTGTCCGGGTCCAGGCCGAGCGCGAACTGGTCGCGCCAGCGGAACTCGAAGCGCGCCTTGCTCATGGCGTCGTCGCGCGCGCGCGCGCCGGGGTGGCCCTTGGCGATGTCGGCCGCGTGCGCGGCGATCTTGTAGGCAATGATCCCCTGCTTCACGTCGTCGCGGTCGGGCAGGCCCAGGTGCTCCTTGGGCGTGACGTAGCACAGCATGGCCGTGCCCATCCAGCCGATCATGGCCGCGCCGATGGCCGAGGCGATGTGGTCGTAGCCCGGCGCGATGTCGATGGTCAGCGGGCCCAGGGTGTAGAAGGGCGCCTCGTGGCAGTGCTTGAGCTGCTCGTCCATGTTGGCCTGGATCAGGTGCATGGGCACGTGGCCGGGGCCTTCGATCATGGTCTGCACGTCGTGCTTCCAGGCGATCTGCGTGAGCTCGCCCAGCGTGCGCAGCTCAGCGAACTGGGCCTCGTCGTTGGCGTCGGCGCCGCTGCCAGGGCGCAGGCCGTCGCCGAGCGAGAAGCTCACGTCGTAGGCCTTCATGATTTCGCAGATTTCCTCGAAGTGCGTGTAGAGGAAGTTCTCCTTGTGGTGGGTGATGCACCACTTGGCCAGGATGGAGCCGCCGCGCGAGACGATGCCGGTGCGCCGCTTGGTCGTGAGGTGGATAAAGGGCAGGCGCACGCCCGCGTGGATGGTGAAGTAGTCGATGCCCTGCTCGGCCTGCTCGATCAGGGTGTCGCGGAAGATCTCCCAGCTGAGGTCCTCGGCCACGCCGCCCACCTTCTCCAGCGCCTGGTAGATGGGCACGGTGCCGATGGGCACGGGCGAGTTGCGCACGATCCAATCGCGCGTGGTGTGGATGTTCTTGCCGGTCGAGAGGTCCATCACCGTGTCGCCGCCCCAGCGGATGGACCACACGAGCTTCTCCACCTCTTCCTCGATGCTGGAGGTAACGGCCGAGTTGCCGATGTTGGCGTTGATCTTCACGCCGAAGTTGCGGCCGATGATCATCGGCTCGAGCTCGGGGTGGTTGATGTTGGCCGGGATGATGGCGCGCCCGCGCGCCACCTCTTCGCGCACGAACTCGGGCGTGATGATCTCGGGGATGCGCGCGCCCATGGGGTTGCCGCGCAGGCGCGCCTCGCGCTCGGGGTCGCCGAGGTACTCGCGCATCCAGTCGCGCTTGCCGTTCTCGCGGATGGCGATGTACTCCATCTCGGGGGTGACGATGCCTTGGCGCGCGTAGTGCATCTGGGTGACGTTGGCGCCGGCCTTGGCGCGGCGCGGCGTGCGCTGCAGCGCGGCGGCCTCGCTGCGCAGGGCGGCGATGCGCTCGGCCGCGTGCGCATCCGGTACCTCGTGCTTCACGCCGTCGTCCAGCGCCTGGCGCTCGCGCCCGCTGTAGGCCTCGGTGTCGCCGCGGGCCTCGATCCAGGCCGCGCGCACGGGGGCCAGGCCCTTCCTCACGTCGATGCTCACCGTCGGGTCGGTGTAGGGGCCCGAGGTGTCGTAGACCGTCACGCGCTCGCCGTTGGTGAGCGCGATCTCGCGCATGGGCACCTGCACGCCGGCCTGCGCGCCGGGCACGAAGACCTTGGTGGAGGCGGGGAAGGGCTCGCGCGTGAGCGTGAGCAGGGGGGCGAACTTGTCGGGGGCGTTCATGGGGCGGTCTCCTGGTGGCGAGCAACGGGGGCTGTGTGCTCCGGAGGACCGCCGGGCGGGAGTTCATGCCGGGCACCCGTGCCGCCATGGGGCGGTGGGCTGGCATGCCGCTCATCTCGGCTGCGCTCTTCTTTCGCCGGTACTAGCCGGATCAAGTTCACGGGTTCGGCCTTTCAGCCATCTCAGCGCCGGGCCTTCACAGGCCGGGGCACCCCGGAGCAGAGGGGAGTGTACGCCGGGGCCCGGTGTGGGCATAGTGAAAGCCCTTCCACCGATCGATTGCAAGGAGACCCGCATGAAGAACAACCCCGTGGGCTGGTTCGAGATCTATGTGCAGGACATGCCGCGCGCCAAGGCCTTCTACGAGGCGGTGTTTCAGGGCGCGCTGGAACCGCTGGGCAACCCCGCCCCCGGCGAACCCCTGGATATGTGGGCTTTTCCGTCCGTGAGGGACGGCTACGGCACGCCCGGCGCGCTGGTGAAGATGGCGGGCATGCCTTCCGGCGGCAACAGCACGCTGGTGTACTTCGTCTGCGACGACTGCGCCGTCGAGGCGGCGCGCGCCAAGGCCCACGGCGGCTCGGTCTTCAAGGACAAGATGTCCATCGGCGAGTACGGCTTCATCGCCCTGGTGAGCGACACCGAGGGCAACCTGATCGGCCTGCACTCGATGCGTTGAACACCCGCGCAAGCGCGGGTGGGGCCGGTCAGGAACGCGCGGCGGCCGGTGGCGTGGTGTCCACCTTGCCGTCCTTCACCGGCAGCGTGGCGCCGGGCTTGAACGAGGTGCGCACCGTGGCGTCCTGGCCGTCGAGGCGGTAGGTCACGTCGTAGCCGGAGAGCTTCTGCGACTTGTCGTTCACCGTTCGGCAGCGGCGTTCGGTGGTCGTCACCGTGTCGTTTTGCTGCATGCGCTTTTGCACCTGATTGCCCGCGTAGCCCCCGGCGGCGGCGCCGGCCACGGTGGCCACGGTCTTGCCGGAGCCCTTGCCGATGGTGCTGCCCAGCAGGCCACCGGCCAGACCGCCCACCACGGTGCCGGCGATGCGGTGTTCGTCTTTCACAGGCGCCTGGCGCTGCACGGCCACGTTCTCGCACACCTCGCGTGGCGTGTTGACGGTGGTCATCACTTCCTTGACCGACACCACCTCGGCCAGCTTGGGTCTGGCGAGGGTCTGGTAGCCGCCGACGGCACCGGCGCCCAGCACCACCATGGCGAGTCCGCCGATGGCGATGCCCTTGATCATTGATGTGTCCATGTGGCTCACTCCTTTGGCCGCGAGTCTGCGGCGCTGGCCAGGGGCGCCTGTAACCACCGGTTTCTGGCGCGCGGGAGTGGAAACAGATCGGTAACGGGCTTTACGAAGCGGCCGGCTGGCGGCTCAGTCCAGCAACGATCCGAGCACCGGCTGCTGGCTTTTGCGCAGGCGCGTGGTGCGCTGGAAGAACAGGCTGTTGGGAATGCGCAGGTGCGTGGGCTCCTTGCCGTCCACAGGGTCTTCCTTCAGGGTGGTGTAGACGAGGTTGATGTCCAGCACCTCGCCGGCCAGGCCGGGCTTGTCGCCGCCTTCCAGCAGCTCGATGTGGTCGTGCAGGCCGAACGGCCGCGTGGTGAAGATCAGCACCGAACAGAAGATGTTGGAGAGCACGCTCCAGGCCGCGAAGAAGGCGATGGCGCCGACGGTGACGAAGCCCGTGAAGCCGGCCCAGATGACGCCGGCCGACACGCCCAGGCGATCGAGGATCCACAGCAGGGCGGCGCCGCTCAGCAGCAGCGTGACCAGGCGCTTGCTGCCCACGGTGAAGTCCAGCGGCAGGTTCTTCTCGGCGGCCAGCCGGGTGATGAAGCGGTGCAGCAGGGAGCGCAGCAGCATCGCGACGAGGACGATCACGACGATCTGCAGGGCGATGGTGATGGCTTCGATCCAGGGGTGGGCCCAGTCGGGGAGGAAGGGTTTCATGTCTGTCGGGTCGCTTGCGGGAGGGGCGGGTCATCCGTTAGTGTCGGCGATCGATGACGCCCGACCAGGTCCACAGTTTCAACGACAGGGGCATCGTGCGACTGGACGGCTTTCACGCCCGGGGCGTGGCGCCCGTGCGGCAGCGCGTGCTCGACGAGCTCCGGCGCCTCACCGGCGGCAAGGGCCTGCCGCGCGCGGTGCAGGGGCTGCCGGTGTTTCAGCAGATCGGCAAGCTGTCGTCCCTGGTGAAGGTGCCCGGGGCGCACGGGGCGCTGGTGACGCCAGCCCTGATGGCGTGCATCGGCCAGCTGTCCGGGCGTGCTGCGCCTGTGCCGCAGCCGCTTCAGCTCTTGTTGTCGCCGCCGCAGCAAGGGGCCTGGCGCCTGGACGGCCTGAACTGGCACGTGGATGTGGTGGCCGATCCCCCCGGGCGCCTGCCGGGCATCCAGGCGTTTTTCCTGATCGACGATGTGGCGCCTCACGGCGGCGCGACGCTGGCGCTGGCGGGATCGCATCGGGCGGCGGCGCAGCGCGGCGCCGACGGGGTGTCGCTGCGCGAGGCGCTGCGTTCAACGGCGGATCGGGCGGCGCGGCTGCAGGCGCTCGGGGTCGACGTCGTCGAGATGTCCGGGCGCGCGGGCGATGTCTACCTGATGGACATGCGCCTCTTGCACACGCCGTCGATCAACGCCACCCGGCAGATGCGCCTGATGGCGACGACGCGCTGCCTGTTCGGCCCCTGAGGGCGCCGCCGCGTCAGCCGCCCAGGGCCTTCAGAACCTCTTCCGCCGTCCCCGGTGCGTTCATCGCCTCGGGGTCGCCGCCGGCCTGCGCCACCGCGTCCCGCAGCGCTTCGTAGACGCTGATCGCCAGCATGAACGGCGGTTCGCCCACGGCCTTGCTGCCGTGCACGTTGTCCTCGCGGTTGGCTTCGGGCCAGAGGTCGATGTTCCAGCGCGGCGGCAGGTCGCCCGCGGTGGGGATCTTGTACGTGCTGGGGGCGTGGGTCTGCAGGTAGCCCTTGTGGTTCCACACCAGCTGCTCGGTGGTGAGCCAGCCCATGCCCTGGATGAAGCCGCCCTCGATCTGGCCGATGTCGATGGCCGGGTTGATGCTGTGGCCCACGTCGTGCAGGATGTCCACGGCCAGCACGCGGCTCTCGCCGGTGAGGGTGTCGATGGCGACTTCGCTGCAGGCCGCGCCGTAGGCGAAGTAGTAGAAGGGCCGCCCCTTCATGGTCAGCTTGTCGTAGTGGATCTTGGGCGTGCGGTAGAAGCCGTCGCTCCAGAGCTGGATGCGGTTGGCGTAGGCCGCGTTCACCACGTCCTCGAAGCGGCGCGTGCTCTTGGGGGTGATCACCTCGCCGCCGAGGAAGCGCACCGCGCCCGCGCCGCAGCCGTCCTGGCCGGCCACGAAAGCCGCGAGGTTGTCGCGCACGTGGCGCGCGGCGAACTGCGCGGCGCGGCCGTTCAGGTCGGTGCCGCTGCTGGCGGCGGTGGCGCTGGCGTTGGGCACCTTGCTGGTGTCGGCCGCGGTGGCGATGACGCGCTCGAAGGGCACGCCCAGCTCATCGGCCACCACCTGCGCGACCTTGGTGTTCAGGCCCTGGCCCATCTCGGTGCCGCCGTGGTTCACCATCACGCTGCCGTCGGTGTAGACGTGCACCAGTGCGCCCGCCTGGTTGAACAGGGTGGCGGTGAAGCTGATGCCGAACTTCACCGGCGTGAGCGCGATGCCTTTCTTGATGACCGGGCTGCGGGCGTTGAAGGCCTCGATGGCGGCGCGGCGGCGTTCGTAGTCCGCGCTGCGCGCGAGCGCCGTCATGAGCGGTTCGAGGATGTTGTCCTCCACCTTCATGTCGTAGTGCGTCTGGTCGCGTTCGCCAATGCCGTAGAGGTTGCGCAGCCGCACCTGTAGCGGGTCGAGGCCGAGGTGGCGCGCGATGTCGCCCAGGATGCGCTCGATGGCGATGACGCCCTGCGGCCCGCCGAAGCCGCGGAAGGCGGTGTGGCTCTGCGTGTTCGTCTTGCAGCGGAAGGAGTGAATGGCGACGTCTTCCAGGAAGTACGCGTTGTCGCAGTGGAAGATGGCGCGGTCGGCGACCGGGCCCGAGAGGTCGGCGCTGAAGCCGCAGTTGGCCAGCATGACGATGTGCAGGCCGCTCAGGCGGCCGTCGCCGTCGAAGCCCACGCGGTAGCGGTAGGCGAAGGGGTGGCGCTTGCCGGTGACCATGAAGTCGTCGTCGCGGTCCAGCCGCAGCTTGACCGGGTGGCCGGTCTTGCGCGCGGCCAGCGCGGCCCACACGGCCAGGTGGCCGGCCTGGGTTTCCTTGCCACCGAAGCCGCCGCCCATGCGCCGGCACTCCACCGTCACCGCGTGGTTGGGGACACCCAGGGCGTGCGCCACCCAGTGCTGCACCTCGCCGGGGTGCTGGGTGCTGCTGTGGATCCACCACTGGTTCTGCTCCAGCGGCAGCGCATAGGCGATCTGGCCTTCCAGGTAGAAGTGCTCCTGGCCGCCAACCTCGAATTCGCCGTCCAGGGTGTGCGGCGCGCGCGCCAGCGCGGCGGCGGCGTCGCCGCGCGCCACGTGCACGGGCGGCAGCACATAGCTTTTGAGCTCGTGCGCCTCGTGCACGCTCAGCACGGGGTGCAGGGGCTCGATGCGGGGCTTGACCAGGCGGGCGGCGCGGCGTGCGGTCATGGCGTCGTCGGCCACGATCAGGCCCATCACCTGGCCCAGGAACTGCACCGAGTCTTGCGCGAACACGGGCTCGTCGTGGCCGAAGGCGGCGAGGATGGGGTCGCCGGGCACGTCGGCCGCGCCGACAAAGGCACGCACGCCGGGCAGGGCGAGGGCCTCGGCGGTGTCGAAGCCGCTCAGGCGGCCGTGGGCCACGGGCGAGCAGACGGGCGCGGCGTGCAGGGTGCCGCGCACCTCGGGGATGTCGTCGATGTAGGTGGCGGCGCCGGCCACCTGGGCGCGCGCACTTTCATGGAAGCGCGAGGCGCCAGCGGCGCTGGTGGTCTGGCGCTGCAGCAGGGCGGTGTCGGGGGCGTTCATGCCAGGGCCTCCAGGTCCAGGGTTTCCAGCCGCAGGCCGCGCTGGCCCTGCTGCGCCAACCAGTGGCGGCGCAGCAGGTTGCCCAGCACCGCGCGGCGGTAGTCGGCGCTGGCGCGCATGTCGCTGATGGGGCGGAACTCGTCGCGCAGCACGGCGCTGGCGGCCATCACGGTGTCTTCGTTCCAGGGCTGGCCGGTGAGCGCCGCCTCGGTCTGGGGCGCGCGCACCGGCGTGGCGGCCACGCCGCCGGCGCCGATGCGGGCTTCGCGCACCACGCCGCCGTCGATGCGCAGCTTCACGGCCAGGCAGACGGCCGAGATGTCGTCTTCGAAGCGCTTGCTCACTTTGTCGACCTGCAGGCACTCATCCGGCGAGGGGCGCGGCACCTTGATCCAGCAGAGCAGTTCGTCCGCCCGCATCACGTTCTGGCGGTAGCCGGTGTACAGGTCTTCCAGGCGCAGCTCGCGGTGGGCGATGGCGCGCCGCTTCGTGTCCCAGCGCATCAGCACGACGCTGGCGCCCAGGGCGATGAGCAGCGGCATGCTGTCGCCGATGGGCGAGCCGTTGGCCACGTTGCCGCCCAGGGTGCCGGCGTTGCGCACCGGCAGGCCGGCGAAGCGGTGGGCGAAGGCGGCGAGCGAGGGCCGCTCGGCCACCAGCGCGGCGTAGGCCTGCGTCAGGTTCACGGCGGCGCCGATGGCGATGTGGTGCGGGTAGGTCTCCACGCGGCGCAGCTCGGCGGCGCCGGTCACGTCGAGCAGTCGGGGGTAGCGCTGGTGTTGTTTGGTGATCCACAGGCCGACGTCGGTGGTGCCGGCCACCACCTGCGCCTCGGGGTGGGCGGCGCGCGCCTGCAGCAGGGCCTGCAGGCTGGCGGGGCGCTGGTAGGGCGCCTCGGGGTCGGGTTGGCCCAGGGTGCGCAGGCCGCGCAGCACGGCGGCCTCGTCGACGCGGGCGCCGGCCGGGCAGGGCAGCTGGCCCATGCGCGCGGCGGCGTCCAGGATGGGCCGGTAGCCCGTGCAGCGGCACAGGTTGCCCGACAGCGCGGCCTGGGCGGCGGCGTGGTCCACGCCCTGGCCACCGCCGGTGTGTTCGTACAGGGCGAACAGGCTCATGACGAAGCCCGGGGTGCAGAAGCCGCACTGGCTGGCGTGGCACTGCACCATGGCTTCCTGCACCGGGTGGGCCTGACCGTCGACGGCCAGGTCTTCCACGGTGAACACCGCCTGGCCCTGGACCGAGTGCGCCAGCTTGATGCAGGCATTGACGGCCTGCAGCTGGAGCCGCCCGTCCACCGCTTCGCCCAGCACCACGGTGCAGGCGCCGCAGTCGCCCTCGCCGCAGCCCTCCTTGGTGCCGGTGCAGTGCAGGTCCTCGCGCAGGACCTGCAGCAGGGTGCGGTCGGGCGGCACGGCGGGCAGGGTGACGGGCTGGCCGCGGCGCAGGAAGGTCAGGGGCTGGGCGGGCGAATTCTGGACGGACATTGACAATCTCCGCGCATGGCGCTACGAGGCGAGCGTCTTCGGGCGGCCGGGCGACGCTCATGCGGGCCAGCATACCCATACCGGCACGGCACGTCATATGCTTGGGCGTATGCCGCCAATGCCTTCCATCCGATGCCACTGAACCCGACTGCGCCATGAAATACGGCCCCATGTTCGAGCGCATCGACCTGCACCTGATCCGTGTGCTGCACACCGTGCTCACGGAGCGCAGCGTGTCGCGGGCGGCCATCAAGCTGGGCATGTACCAGCCGGCGGTGAGTGCCGCGCTCAAGCGCCTGCGCGAGCTGGCCGGCGACCCCCTGCTGGTGCGTTCGGGCGCCGGCATGGTGCCCACGGTGGCCGGACTGCGCATGATCGAGCCGGCCGCCGACATCCTGCGCAGCGCCGAGGTGCTGTTCTCCGACGCCCGCGCCTTCGACCCGGCCACCGCCTCCCACGTCTTCAGCCTGGCCGCCAGCGACTACCTGGACCCGCTGTTCCTGCCCCAGCTGGTCACCCAGATCAAGGCGCAGGCGCCCAACGCCAGCATCGACATCCACCCCTTGTCCAGCGACGCCGACTACCGCAACCACCTGGCCCAGGGCACGGTGGACGTGGTGATTGGGAACTGGATGCGCCCACCCGAGGACCTGCACCTGGGCCGCCTGTTCGGCGACGAGGTGGTGAGCCTGGTGGCCAAGCACCACCCGGCGGTGCGCCGTGGCTGGGACGCCGAGGCCTGGCTCAGCGCCGAGCACGTGGCGCCCACGCCCACGCACCCGGGCGCGCGCGGCGTCATCGACGAGCACCTGGCCGGCCTTGGCCTGACGCGGCACATCACGGCGCGCTGCCCGCATTTCGGACTGATCCCGGCCATGGTGGCGGGCAGCCTGCTGGTGCTTACCACCGGTCGGCAATACTGCGAACGTTTCACGGCGCAGTTGCCCGTGACCATCCTGACCCCGCCCGTGAGCTTCCCCCGCATGATGTATTACCAGCTCTGGCACGAGCGCACCCACGCGTCCAAGGCGGGGCGCTGGCTGCGTGACCAGGTCAAGTCCGTCGCCGCCTCGCTGCGCGCGAGCGAATCCACCCGCGCCGAGGCCGCATGAGCGAATTCCCCTCTCTACGACTCGAACTCAGCGGCATCACCAAGCGCTACCCCGGCGTGGTGGCCAACGACGGCGTCTCGCTGAGCGTGCGCCCCGGCGAAATCCACGCCGTGCTGGGCGAAAACGGCGCCGGCAAGTCCACGCTGATGAAGATCATCTACGGCGCCGCCAAGCCCGACGAAGGCGCGGTGCGCTTCAATGGCCAGGCCGTGCACGTGCGCGACCCGCGCGAGGCGCGCGCCCTGGGCATCAGCATGGTGTTCCAGCACTTCAGCCTGTTCGACACCATCACCGTGGCCGAGAACGTCTGGCTGGGACTGGACCGATCCTTCTCGCTCGCGCAGGTGCGCGCGGCCATCCGCGCCAAGGCGGGCGAGTACGGGCTGGACGTGGACCCCGAGCGCCCGGTGCACACCCTGTCCGTGGGTGAGATGCAGCGCGTGGAGATCATCCGCGCGCTGCTCACCAACCCGCAGCTGCTGATCCTGGACGAGCCCACCTCGGTGCTCACGCCGCAGGCGGTGGACAAGCTCTTCGTGGTGCTGCGCCAGCTGGCGGCCGAGGGTTGCAGCATCCTCTACATCAGCCACAAGCTGCACGAGATCCGCGAGCTGTGCACCGCCTGCACGGTGCTGCGCGGGGGCAAGGTCACCGGCGTGTGCGATCCGCGCGAGGAAAGCAACGCCTCGCTCTCGCGCCTGATGATCGGCGCCGAGCCGCCCGAGCTCACGCACCGGCCGCTGCACGCCGGCGAGCCGGTGCTGCGGGTCAACGCGCTCACCCTGGCCAGCGACGACCCCTTCGGCACCGCGCTGCAGGACGTGGCGCTGAGCGTGCGCGCGGGCGAGGTGGTGGGCATCGCCGGCGTGTCGGGCAAT
Organism: Hydrogenophaga sp. YM1; assembly: GCF_016903055.1. Lineage (NCBI taxonomy): Bacteria > Pseudomonadati > Pseudomonadota > Betaproteobacteria > Burkholderiales > Comamonadaceae > Hydrogenophaga > Hydrogenophaga sp. YM1. The sequence goes on from NZ_CP070223.1 coordinate 1,191,589, forward strand.
GGCCAGGGCGAGCTGCTGCGCGCGCTCTCGGGCGAAGACGTGCGCGCCCCGGCCGGCAGCGTGCGGCTGGGCGAGCGGGACGTGGCCGCGCTGGGCCCCGCGAGGCGGCGCGCCCTGGGCCTGCATTTCGTGCCGGAGGAGCGGCTGGGCCGCGGCGCGGTGCCCACGCTGTCGCTGGCGCAGAACCTGCTGCTGTCGCGGCGCGATGCGGTGGGCCGTGGTGGCTGGATCCGCGTGGGCGCGCTGCGGCGCCAGGCCGCGGACATCATCGAGCGCTACAGGGTCAAGGCCAACGGGCCGGACGCGGCGGCCAAGTCGCTGTCGGGCGGCAACCTGCAGAAATTCATCGTCGGGCGCGAGATCGAGGCCAGGCCCAAGCTGCTGATCGTCAGCCAGCCCACCTGGGGCGTGGACGTGGGGGCGGCGGCGCAGATCCGCGGCGAGATCCTGGCGCTGCGCGACGCCGGTTGCGCGGTGCTGGTGGTGAGCGAAGAACTGGAGGAGCTGTTCGAGATCAGCGACCGCCTGCACGTCATCGCCAAGGGGCGCCTGTCGCCCAGCCTGGACCGCGCGGACGCCACGGTGGAGCGCATCGGCGAATGGATGTCGGGCCTGTGGACCGGGCGCGAGCGGGACAACAACCAGAAGGAGACCGCGCATGCTGCGGCTTGAAGCCCGTCCTCAGCCGTCGACGATGTGGGGTTACGCCTCGCCGCTGCTGGCGCTGGCCATCACGGTGCTGATCGGCATCGCCCTGTTCGAGGTGCTGGGCAAGGACCCGGTGCGCGGCCTGCAGGTGTTCTTCTGGGAACCCATCAAGAGCGGCTACGCCCTCTCCGAGCTGCTGGTGAAGGCCACGCCGCTGCTGATCATCGCCCTGGGCCTGGCGGTGTGCTTCCGCTCCAACGTGTGGAACATCGGCGCCGAGGGGCAGTACATCATCGGCGCGGTGTTCGCGGGGGGCGTGGCGCTCACCGCGGACAAGGGCACCGGGCTGTGGATCGTGCCGGCCGTGATCCTGGCGGGCATGCTGGGCGGCATGTTGTGGGCCGGCATCACCGCGCTGCTGCGCGACCGCTTCAATGCCAACGAAATCCTGGTGAGCCTGATGCTGGTCTACGTGGCGGTGCAGGTGCTCAACTACCTGGTGTACGGCCCCTGGAAAGACCCGGCGGGCTACAACTTCCCGCAGACCAAGACCTTCGAGCGGGTGGCGCAGATGCCGCGCCTGATGGACGGCTCGCGCGTGAACATCGGCCTGCTGTTCGCGTTGCTGGGCGTGGCCGGCGTGTGGCTGTTCCTGTTCCGCACGGTCTCGGGCTATGCCCAGACCGTGGGCGGACTGGCGCCCATGGCCTCGCGCTACGCGGGCTTTTCCTCGCGCAAGGCGCTGTGGGTGGCGCTGCTCACCTCGGGTGGCGCGGCGGGCATGGCCGGGGCCTTCGAGGTCGCCGGCCCCATCGGCCAGCTCACGCCCTACGTGCCGGCGGGCTACGGCTTCGCGGCCATCATCGTGGCCTTCGTGGGGCGGCTGCACCCGGTGGGCATTGTTTTTTCGGCCGTGCTCATGAGCATGTTCTACATCGGCGGTGAACTGGCGCAGTCGCGCCTGGGCCTGCCCAAGTCCATCACCGGCGTGTTCCAGGGCCTGCTGCTGTTTTCGCTGCTGGCCTGCGACACGCTCATCGCGTACCGCGTGCGCTGGAAGCAATGACGACCCCCACGCTCCCCTTTGCGGGACGCTGCCCCCCAAGGGGGAGCGGCCGTGCCTTGGGGCGGCCCGGCGGCAGGCCATTCTTCAACAACTGATACCTATGGAATCGTACGCACTGCTCATCGCCGCCACGCTGAACGCGGGCACCGTGCTGGCCATCGCCTCGCTGGGCCTGCTGATCAACGAGAAGGCCGGCATCGTCAACCTGGGCGCCGAGGGCATGATGCTCTGCGCCGCGTTGGCCGGCTTCGCCACCGTGGTGCACACGGGCAGCAGCTGGCTGGGCTTCCTGGCGGGCATGGGCGCGGGCGCGCTGCTCGCGGCCGTCTTCGGCGTGCTGGTGATCTGGCTCAACACCAACCAGTACGCCACGGGCCTGGCGCTCAGCCTGTTCGGCGCGGGTTTCTCGGCCTTCGCGGGCACGGGCTACGTGCAGGCCACCCTGCCCGAGCAGGTGCGCTGGGCCATCCCCGGCCTGGCGGACATCCCCCTGCTGGGCGCGGCGCTGTTCCGCCACCACCCCATGGTCTATGCCTGCATGGCCATGGCGCTGGGGCTGATCTGGTTCCTGTACCGCACGCGCGCCGGCCTGGTGCTGCGCAGCGTCGGCGAAAGCCCCGAGTCGGCGCACGCCCTGGGCTACCCGGTGCGGCGCATCCGCCTGCTGGCGGTGATGGCCGGCGGCGCCCTGTGCGGCCTGGCGGGCGCCTACGTGTCCACTGTGTACACGCCGCTGTGGGTGGAGGGCATGATCGCCGGCAAGGGCTGGATCGCCCTCGCGCTGACCACCTTCGCCACCTGGCGACCCGCGCGCGTGCTGCTCGGCGCCTACCTGTTCGGCGGTGTCACCATGCTGCAGTTCCACCTGCAGGCCATCGGCCTGCAGATCCCCAGCCAGTTCCTGACCATGCTGCCTTACCTGGCCACCGTGGTGGTGCTGGTGCTGATTTCGCGCAACCCGACCTGGATCCGCGTGAACATGCCCTCGTCGATCGGGAAACCGTTCTACCCGGGGTCATAATTTGCGTGTCACTTTGAATACCCCACCGGGGTGGAGCTGCGGCGCCCGCACCGGTCCGATTCACCCAACCGTCGACACCCGAGGAAACCCATGACAGACCTCCACAAGCGTTCCCTGTTCAAGGTCGCCGCGATGAGCGCGCTGGCCGCCGCCGTGCTGATCGGCTGCGGCAAGAAGGAAGAGGCCGCCGCGCCCGCGCCCGCGCCCGCCCCGGCTGCGCCCGCCGCCGCCCCGGCCGCGCCCGAGCCGCTGAAGATCGCTTTCGCCTACGTCGGCCCGGTGGGCGACGGCGGCTGGACCTTCGCGCACGACAACGGCCGCAAGGCGCTGGAAGCCGAGTTCGGCGACAAGATCAAGACCACCTTCGTGGAGAGCGTGCCCGAGAGCGCCGACGCCGAGCGCGTGATCCGCGACATGGCGTCCAACGGCAACAAGCTCATCTTCGGCACCACCTTTGGCTACATGGAGCCCATGCTCAAGGTCGCCGCCGACTTCAAGGACGTGAAGTTCGAGCACGCCACCGGCTACAAGACGGCCGAGAACATGCGCACCTACGACAGCCGCACCTATGAGGGCGCCTACATGGCCGGCGTGATCGCGGGCTCCATGACCAAGACCAACACCCTGGGCGTGGTGGCCTCCATCCCCATCCCCGAGGTGATCCGCAACATCAACAGCTTCACGCTGGGCGCGCAGTCGGTGAACCCGAAGATCAAGACCAAGGTGGTTTGGGTGAACGGCTGGTTCGATCCGCCCAAGGAGACCGAGGCCGCGACCTCGCTGCTCAACGGCGGCGCCGACATCCTGTTCCAGAACACCGACTCGTCGGCCGTGCTGCAGACCGCCGAGAAGGCCGGCAAGCGCGCCTTCGGCTGGGACTCGGACATGACCGCCTACGGTCCCAAGGCCCACCTGGGCTCGGCCGTCATCAACTGGGGCCCGTACTACATCAAGGCCACCAAGGACGTGCTGGAAGGCACCTGGAGCACCGGCGGTGTGTGGTGGGGCCACAAGGAAGGCGCGATCGACATGGTCTCCATCGCCGACGACGTGCCGGCCGAGACCAAGGCCAAGATCGACACCATCAAGGCCGGCCTGAAGGACGGCAGCTTCCACCCCTGGACCGGTCCCATCCTGGACCAGGCCGGCAAGGAAGTGCTGGCCAAGGACCAGAAGGCGGACGACGCCTTCCTGGGGGGCATCAAGTTCTACGTCAAGGGCGTGGAAGGCAAGCTGCCGAACTGAGCGAAAGCCCCCTAAACCGAAAAGGGCTGCCCAAAGGCAGCCCTTTTTGTTTGAATGGCGGCCATGATCGAACGGCAACTCTGGCATCCCGTGGTGGCTTCGCTCACGCTGCGCGAGGCGCCGCTGGCCCGGGGCCTGCTGGGCGAAGCGCTGGTGCTGTGGCGCGAGCACGGCGCGGTGCACGCCTGGGCCGACCGCTGCCCGCACCGGGGCGCCCGCCTGTCGCTGGGGCGCGTGCTCACCACCGTGCAGGGGCCGCGCCTGGAATGCCCGTACCACGGCTGGCAGTTCGAGGCCGGCGGGCGCTGCCGCCACGTGCCGGCCTCGCCCGATTTCCAGCCGCCCCTGGGCCACGCGACCACGGCCTTCGAAGCGCGCGAAGCGCACGGTCTGGTGTGGGTGCGGCTGGACGCGCCGACGGCCGGCTTGCCCGACGCGCCGCCCGCTTTCGCCGAGGCCGGGGACGCCGGCTGGCGCCGAGTGGTCTGCGGACCGTACGCGGTGGCCACCAGTGCGCCGCGCCTGGTGGAGAACTTCCTGGACCTGAGCCACTTCGGCTTCGTGCACGAAGGCTGGCTGGGCGAACGCGGACACGCGCAGGTGCTCGGCGGCGTGGTCAGCGAAAGCCCGCAAGGCCTTCAGGTGCTCAAGGCCCGCGCCTGGCAGCCGCGCGGCTATGCCGAAGCCGGCGGCGGCGCCTGGGTGGACTACGCCTACGAGGTGCCGCACCCCTACGCCGCGCTGTTGCGCAAGGACGCCAGCGATGGCGACCCGGTGCGCAACGCCATCGCCCTGTTCATCCGGCCCGATGGCGACGAGGCCTGCACCGCCTGGTTCGTGATGGCCACGCAGAACGACCGCTCCAGCGACGAAGCGCTGGTCGACTTCCAGGACACGGTGTTCGCGCAGGACCGGCCGGTGGTGGAGTCCCAGACGCCCAAGGCGCTGCCGATCGGCCGCACCGCCCGCGTGGCCGAAGTGCACGGCCCCGCCGACCGCGTGAGCAGCGCCTACCGCCGCTACCTTCAACGACTGGGCATTGCCCTGGGAACCTGCTGACCATGTCGCCTGCCGAACTTGCCGCCCACCTGCCCAAGGCCGAACTGCACATCCACATCGAAGGCTCGCTCGAACCCGAACTGATCTTCGCGCTGGCGCAGCGCAACGGCGTGAAGCTGCCGTACCGCGGCGTGGAGGCCCTGCGCGAGGCCTACGCCTTCACCAACCTGCAGAGCTTCCTCGACATCTACTACGCGGGCGCCAGCGTGCTGCTGCACGAGGCCGATTTCTTCGACATGGCCTGGGCCTACTTCCAGCGCGCCTACGCCGACCGCGTGATCCACGCCGAGCTGTTCTTCGACCCGCAGACGCACACCGCGCGCGGCGTGGACATCGGCGTGGTCATCGGTGGGCTGCAGCGCGCCTGCGAATGGGCGCAGGCCGAGTTGGGCATCTCCAGCCGGCTCATCCTGTGCTTCCTGCGCCACCTCAGCGAAGAAGAGGCCTTCGCCACGCTGGACGCGGCCTTGCCGTACCGCCAGCACTTCGTCGGCGTCGGCCTGGACTCGAGCGAGCTGGGCCACCCGCCGGAGAAGTTCTCGCGCGTGTTCGCGCGCTGTCGCGAACTGGGCCTGCATGTCGTGGCGCACGCGGGCGAGGAGGGGCCGCCGGCCTACATCTGGGGCGCGCTGGACGACCTGAAGGCCGAGCGCATCGACCACGGCGTGCGTTGCCTGGACGACCCCGCGCTGGTCGCCGAGCTGGCGCGCCGGCGCACGCCGCTCACGGTCTGTCCGCTGTCCAACCTCAAGCTCTGCGTGGTGAACGACCTGCGCGAGCATCCGATGAAGCGCCTGCTGGACGCCGGCCTGTGCGCCACCGTCAACAGCGACGACCCGGCCTACTTCGGCGGCTACCTCAATGCCAACTTCGTGCAGACCGTCGAAGCCCTGGGCCTGTCGCGCGAGGAGGTCATCACCCTGGCGCGCAACAGCTTCGAGGCGAGCTTCATCGACGAGGACACGCGCCGGCGCTACCTGGCGCGGCTGGAGGCGGCCAGCGCGCCGCCTTGACGCGCGTCATCCTGCGGCCGGCCGGGTCGGCCTAGAGTGGCCCATCGCATCGCAAGGGGTGAGCCATGCGCGTTGGGCGTGCTCTGTTGTCCGTGGGTCTGTCGCTGGCTCAGTTGTCCTGTGGCGGCAGTGGGGGCTCGGTGCCGCCACCCCCACCGTCGGGCTGGGTCGTGATCGATGCCCCCGCGTCGACCGACACGGTGTGCAACGAGCTTGGCCTGAGCGGCGAGGCCTTCATCAGCCCGACCGATTGGCATTGCTGCGGCGGCTCGGCGGTCGAGATGACCGCGGTCACCGTGACCTGGCGCAATGAGACCTCGGGCGCCGCCGGCACGGCCAGCCAGTCGGTGAAGACGAGCCCCTTCTTGGGCCTGTACGGGCACACCTGGAGCGCCACCGTGCCGCTGGTGCCGGGCACCAACCGCATCGCCGTCACCGCCACCGACACGGCCGGGCTCACCGGCACGGCGCGCCTGGACATTCGCAAGACCGGGCCGTCGTTCGCGCTGTCCGGGCGTGTGCTGAGCGACGGCGGCCTCTGGGGCCTCGGCTACGCGGAGAGCGGGGTGAGCGTGGCGCTGGCCGGTCCCGCCAGCGCCACGGCCTTGCCCATGAGCGGCGCGGCGCGGGGCGACTACGCCCTGAGCTGCCTGCCGCCGGGGCGCTATGCGGTGACGCCGCGGTCCGGGCCGTTCGGCTTCGCCTTCCAGCCGGCCTCGCGCACCGTCGACATCGTGTCCGCCGACGTGGGGGACGTGGACTTCCAGGCGCCGGCCCACCGCCTCTCGGGTGGCGTGAGTTGGGCCGGCAGCGGCTTGCCGAGCACGGCCGATTGGATCACCGTGGGCGCCGGCGCGGCCTCCCTGGTGCGCGCCGTCGACGCTCTCGGGGCCTACGGTTTCGTGCTGCCGGATGGGGCTTACACCGTGACGCCGTCCGACCCGCTGTGCCTGGGGTGTTCGTACACGCCGAGCCAGCGCGACGTGCAACTGCAGGGCGCGGACCAGGCCGGCCTGGACTTCCTGCGCCAGTGAGACGAAGGCCCCGCGGTCGAGGGCCCGCCTACAATACGGCCCCGACGCGATCCGGTGCTTCCCCGGCTCGCGTTTTTTCATCACCGGAAGCCATGTAGAGGAACACCATGTACAAAAACCTCGCGGCCTGGCGCGCCTTCGCGCCGGCATTGGCCGCCGTGTTGGTATCCCCCCTTGTCGCTCAGGCCCAGCCGGTCAAACCGCCGGTGAAGGCCGCCTTCGTCTATGTGACGCCGCTCACCGAGGCCGGCTGGGTGCGCCAGCACGAGCTCGGCCGCCAGGCCGTGCAGGCGGCGCTGGGCGAGCGCGTCCAGACGAGCTACGTGGAGAACGTGGCCGAAGGCGCCGACGCCGAACGCGTGATCCGCGACCTCGCGCAGCAGGGCAACCACATCATCTTCACGCCCAGCTTCGGCTACATGGAGCCCACGCTGAAGGTGGCGCGCGATTTCCCGAACGTGAAGTTCGAGTCCATCACCGGCTACAAGGCCGCGCCCAACGTGGCCACGGCGAACGCGCGCTACTACGAGGGCCGCTACCTGGCGGGCGTGGCGGCGGGCCGGCTGGCCACGCAGGCCGGCTACCTGGCGGGCTTTCCCATTCCCGAGGTGATCCAGGGCATCAACGCCTTCACCCTGGGCATGCGCTCGGTGAACCCGCGCGCCACGGTGAAGGTGGTGTGGCTGGGCGAGTGGTTCAACCCGCCGCGCGAGCGCGACGCGGCCATGACGCTGATGAACCAGGGCGCCGAGGTGCTGGCCTTCCACACCGGCAGCACCGCCGTGATGGTGGCCGCGCAGGAGCGCGGCAAGCTCGCCGTGGCCTACCACTCCGACATGCGCGCGGTGGCGCCCGACGCGCAGGTGGTGGCCGTGACCCACCGCTGGGGCGACTACTACACGCGCCGCGTGAAGGCCGTGCTCGATGGCAGCTGGCGCAGCGAGCAGGTCTGGGGCGGGGTGGCGCAGGGGTTCATCCGCGTCGAGGGCTTCGGCAAGAAGGTGCCCGAGGCCGTGCAGAAAGAGGTGAACGCGCGCCAGGCCGACATGGCCGCCGGCCGCCTGGCGGTGTTTGCGGCGCCCGCCTCGGCCCCGGTGCGCGGCCAGAACGGCCAGACAGTCATCGCGGCCGGGCAGCGCCTGAGCGACGAGCAGATCCTGACGATGAACTGGTTCGTTGAGGGCGTGCAAGGCAGCTTGAACTGAAACCGCCTCCTGCGGCGGGCATAGGCCGCATCGGCGCGGCCGTATGACAGTGTGCGCCGGGCCGTGTAGGCTCCCGGCCATGAATGCCTACCGTGCCAGCCTGCTGCGCTTCGACGAGGACAGCGGCGCCCCCCAGTTCGACGACGACGGCCTGCTGGTGATCGGGCCGGACCACCAAGGCCGTGCCGTGGTGCGCGCGGCCGGTGCACATGGCGCGCTGATCGACCGTTACCCCGGCGTGGCCGTGCACGACCTGCGCGGCCATCTGATCGCGCCGGGCTTCATCGACATGCACGTGCACTACCCGCAGACCGATGTGATTGGCGCGCCCGCCGCCGGTCTGCTGCCCTGGCTGGAGCGCTACACCTTCCCCCACGAATCGCGCTTCCACGACCCCGTTCACGCGCGCGAGGTGGCGCGCTTCTTCTTCGACGAACTGGCGCGCAACGGCGTCACCACCGCGCTCACCTTCGCCACCTCGCACCCGGTCTCGGTGGACGCGGCTTTCGAGGAGGCCCGCGCGCGCGGCCTGCGCTTCATCACCGGCAAGGTGCTGCAGGACCGGCACAGCCCCGAGGGCGTGCGCGACGACACCGAACGAAGCCTGCTCGACACCGAGGCCTTGATCCGCCGCTGGCATGGCGTGGACCGGCTGGGTTACGCGATCACGCCGCGCTTTGCGCCCACCAGCACGCCCGCGCAGCTGCGCGGCGCGGGCGAACTGGCGGCGGTCCACCGCGAGGTCTGGATCCAGTCGCACGTGGCCGAGAACCTCGACGAGGTGCGCTGGGCCCTGGAGCTTTTCCCCAACAGCCGCAGCTACCTCGGCGTGTACGAGGACTTCGGCCTGCTGCGCGAGCGCGCCGTCTACGCGCATTGCATCCACCTGAGCCAGGCCGATCGCGAACGCATGGCGGCCACCGGGGCCGTGGCCGCCGTGAGCCCCACGAGCAACCTGTTCCTGGGCAGCGGCTTCTTCGACTACCGGGCCGCCGACGCGGCCGGCATGGGCTATGGCCTGGCCAGCGACGTGGGCGGCGGCACCAGCTTCTCGCCGTTTCGCACCATGCTGGCGGCCTACACGGTGGGCCGCGAGGGCCAGACCAAGCCGGGATTGAGCCTCTCGCCCGGGCAGCTCTGGTGGCAGCACACGGCGGGCGCGGCGCGCGCACTGGGCCTGCAAGGCGTGGTGGGCAACCTGCAGCCGGGTCATGAGGCCGACTTCGTGGTGCTGGACCCCAAGGCCACGCCACTGCTGGCGCGCAAGACCGCCCAGGCCGACAGCCTGGACGAGTTCCTGTTCGCCCTGATCGTGTTGGGCGACGACCGCGTGGTCGCGCGCACCGTGGTCAACGGCCGCTAGGGCCCGTCCGCGCGGGCGCGGCCCGGCACGGGCGGGCACCCGCCCACCCGCCCGCCGTCAACGCGCCACGATGGCCAGGCGGTCGTCGCGGTTCAGGCGGGCCCAGAAGGCGCCCCGGCCGGCGTCGAAACCCACCACGGTGGTGTTGCCGCAGCTGGCGTTCACGTCGGGGGGCAGGGCCGTGAGGTAGCCGGTCTGGTAGGCCTGCGCGCTCACGCAGCCGGCGTCGGCCAGCGGCACCCAGGCGCGTGCCGCGGTGTCGTAACGGGCGATCGCGCTGTTGGCCGCGGTGCGACCGGCGGGCGCGGTGAACTCGAGCACGTAGCTGTCGCCCACGGTGGCCTCGCTCAGCGCCCAGGCCTTGGTGGCGTGCGTGGGCAGCACCACCGGCGCCTTGCCCAGCTCGGTGCCGTTGCCGTAGCTGCCGGCCAGGCCGGTGTCGGTGGCGATGTCCTTGGCGACGCCGTACGGGTCGATGTAGGTGCCACCCTGCCCGCTGATGCCGCTGACGATCAGCTCGTCGCTCAGGGTGGCCGCGCCCTTCGCCTGCCAGTTCAGCAGTACCTGCTTCTTCAGGTCGATGGTGGTGCCGCGCACCTCCACTTCCTCGTCGGGCGCGCCGACGTTGATCACGCGCGCGCGCTGGCTGTTGTTGAGGTTGGGGCTGTAGCTCTGGTGGCGCTGGAAGAGGTAGCGGTACATCATGGACTCCATCTCCAGGTTGCTGTTCGCGAAGGAATAGCCTGGCGTGGCGCTCATGGTGCGGGTGCGCGTGTCGTGGCGGTTGAAGGTGTTGTTCACGCCATCGAGCAGGCGCGCGCGGCTGCCGCCGGCCGATGTGCAGGGGCTGGTGCGGTACGAGGGGTCGTAGGCGCCATTGCGCTGGATGTCGCTGGGCACGCTGGAGGGGTAGACGGTCTTGGCGCAGCGGTCGCGGGTGCGAACGAAGCGGTCCATCAGCGTCCAGCTCGGGTTGTCCAGCTGCTGCAGCGCGGCGGCGTTGCTGAGCACCGAATGGGTGACGAAGTAGGAGCGGTAGTCGATCGTCGGCCCCGTCACCTCGAACACCGAGGCGTTGACGTCGACGAAGCCGGTGCTGTCGCTCTGCACCTTCATCATCAGGTAGTCCTGGATGCGCTCGTGCTCGCTGAAGCGGGTTTCGTAGCCCTTGTAGGCGGCGTTGCCGGAGATGATCTGCAGGAAGGGGCGGTCGGTGTCGTCGCGGATCAGGCTGCGCGAGTAGTGGTGCTCATGGCCGCTCACATAGATCACGTCGTGCGCCGCGAGCAGCTGGCGGTACTTGTCGTAGGCGTCGCGGAACAGCACGTCGTTCACGATGGAGATGCTGCCGTCGACGATGTTCTCGCGCACCAGGCCGTAGCGGCTGCCGGCGAAGGAGTTGTGCGTCTGCAGGATGATGTGGTCGACCTTGGCCGCGTGCTTGTTGACCATGGCCTCGACGAAGCCGTAGGCGCGCTCGAACCAACCGTAGGAGATGTTGATCAGCAGCACGTTGTCGCGCACCAGCGCGTAGTTTTTGTTGCGGGAGCCGGGCATGTGCTCGGCGTCGGCCGGGATGAGGGACTCGACGGTGTCGTGCCAGTCCTGGTCCGTTCCCTTGGGCTCGTGGTTGCCCATCACGGGCAGGATGGTCAGCTTGTCCTTGTACTGGTCGGCCAGTCCGCGCCACATCGCGTATTCCTGCGGCGTGCCGTTCTCGACCAGGTCGCCGACGGCGAGCACGATCTTCACGCCTTGCTGCACATGGAAGTCGAGCACCGCCTTCATGGGGTGCAGGGCCACGCCGGAGTTGCTGCCCTGGGTGTCGGGCATCACGCCGATCTTGAGCGTGGTTGGTGTCGGGTGGGTGCTGGGTGGCGGGCTGGGCGGGGTGGCGCTGTCGGTGGCGCCGCCACCGCCACCCCCGCAGGCGGCGAGCGTGAGGCTGGCAGCCAGCGCGAGCGCGCTGGCACGGGGTCGGGCATTGTTGTTGGCGAGCATGGAGGTCTTCCGCGTTGTGGTGGTGCCAACGAAAAACTGTTGGCGCACCAATGATCGGGAAGCCCCATGGCATTCGCGTGAATGCGCGGCCGTTCGGAACCGGCGCGGCGCATTCGCCAGGGTGCAGGCCCACCGGCGGGTGGGCCGCCGGACTCAGTTGTAGGTGAGCGGGTGCGCCTTGCCCCAGAAGACGCGGTACAAATAAATCGTGTACACGACGATCACCGGCAGCGTGATCGCCACGCCGATGAAGATGACGGTCAGCGAGCCCGTGGCCGCCGCCGCGTCCCACAGCGTGAGCCGGCCGATCACGATGTCCGGGAAGATGCTGTAGGCCAGGCCGAAGAAGGCCAGCACGAAGATCAGCACGGTGTTCACGAACACCAGCCAGCCATAGCCGGCGTCGATGAGGTTCGGCCGCGTGACCACCCAATGCACGGCGAAGAAGGCCGCCGCGCAGATCAGCGGCACCGGCAGCAGGGCGAAGATCTGCGGCAGGCCGAACCACTTTTCGACCACCGCCGGGTTCACCAGCGGCGTGGCCGCCGAAATGGCCAGCAGCGCCACGCCCATGGGCCACAGGGCGCGGCGCGCCCAGCCCACGGCCCGGTGCCGCAGCTCGCCCTCGGTTTTCATGATGAGCCAGCCCGCGCCCAGCAGCAGGTAGGCCGCGGGCAGCGTGACGGCGATGCCCAGGCTGAACAGCGTGCCGATCGGGCCGGTGTCGAAACCGGTGATGTAGCTGCCCAGCATCCAGCCCTGGGCCATGCTGGCGGCCAGCGATCCGGCGAAGAAGGCGCGGTTCCAGAACGGCAGGTACCGGGTGGGCGCCTTGACGCGAAAGTCGAAGGCCACGCCGCGCAGGATCAGGCCCACCAGCATGACCGCCACCGGCAGGTACAGCGCCTGCAGCACGATGCCGTGCGCCTTGGGAAACGCCACCAGCAGCACGCCCACGCCCAGCACCAGCCAGGTTTCGTTGGCGTCCCAGAAGGGGCCGATGCTGGCGATCATGGTGTCCTTCTGGTCGCGCTCGCCCAGCGGCAGCAGCAGGCCCACGCCGAGGTCGTAGCCGTCGAGCACCACGTAGGCCAGCAGCGCCAGGCCCATCACGGCCATGAAGATCAGGGGGAGGAATTCGGCCCAGGTCATGTGGATCTCCGTCGAGGTTCAGGCGCCGGCCTTGCCCAGTTCGCCATGCGGCGCTTCGGGCGCGTGCTTCACGGGATGCTCGGCCATGTACTTGAGCACGCCCACGTAGGTGATCAGCAGCAGGCCGTAGACGGTGAGGTAGGCCGCGAGCGTGAGCGCCACGTGGCCCGAGGCGATGGTGGTGGCCACGTCGGCCGTGCGCAGCAGGCCATAGACGATGAAGGGCTGGCGGCCGATCTCGGTGACGTACCAGCCCGCCAGCGTGGCCAGCCAGCCCGAGAACGTCATGGCCGCCAGGGTCCACAGCAGCGGGCGCGGCAGCCGGGTGCGCGCGTCGCCGCGCTGCGGCCACAGCTTGTACACGCCCCACAGCGCGACGAGCAGCATCAGCGAGCCCACGCCCACCATGACGCGGAAGGCATAGAACACCGGGGCCACGGGCGGGTGCGCGTTCGGGAAGTCGGCGATGCCCCGCAGCTCGCCCTCCCACTCGTGCGTGAGGATGAGGCTGCCCAGCTTGGGCACCTTGACGGCGTAATGCGTGGTGCCGGCCTTTTCGTCGGGGATGCCGAACAGCGTGAGGGCGGCGCCCTTCTCGGTTTCCCAGACGGCTTCGATCGCGGCGACCTTGGCCGGCTGGTGTTTCAGTGTGTTGAGGCCGTGCAGGTCGCCCACGAAGATCTGCACCGGGGCGATGAGCGCGGCCGCGAACACGGCGGTGCGCAGCGCCTTGTGCGTGCCGCCGGTGGCGCTGCCTTTGAGGAGCTGCCAGGCGCACAGCCCCGCGATGAGGAAGGACGCGGTGAGCCCCGAGGCCAGCAGCTTGTGCGCCAGGCGGTAGGGGAAGGAGGGGTTGAAGACGATGGCGAACCAGTCCACCGCAATGAACTCGCCCTTGACGATCTCGGCGCCCGCCGGCGTCTGCATCCAGGAGTTGAGGCTGAGGATCCAGAAGGCCGAGAACGTGGTGCCCAGCGCGACGAGGAAGGTGGCGATGAGGTGCACGCGCTCGCTCACGCGGCCCCGGCCGAACAGCATGATGCCGAGGAAGCTGGCCTCCAGGAAGAAGGCGGTGAGCACCTCGTAGCCCAGCAGCGGGCCGGCGATGTTGCCGGCCTTTTCCATGAAGCCCGGCCAGTTGGTGCCGAACTGGAAGCTCATGGTGACGCCCGAGACCACGCCCAGCGCGAAGCTCAGCGCGAACACCTTGGTCCAGAAGTAATAGGCCTCCTCCCAGGCCTGTTCGCGCGTGCGCACGAAGCGCAGGCGGAAGAACAGCAGGAACCAGCCCAGGGCGATGGTGATGGTGGGAAAGAGGATGTGGAAACTGATGTTCGCGGCGAACTGCAGGCGCGAGAGCAGCAGGGTGTCGAATTCCATGGCGGGCGCTCCTTCGGGTTCTGGGTCAGGCCGCTTTGCCGGCCTTGTCGCCGCGCGCGGGGGCCTTGCCGGTCAGGCGGTCCTTGATCTCGAGCACACGCGTGACCGTAGCGCCCATGCCCATGAGTTGCAAGGCCGTCTCGGGCGCGAGCTTCTGCACGTCGTCGAACCAGGTCATGAGGCGGTCGATGAGGTCGTGCATCTCGCGCATGCGCTGCTGCGCGTGGCGCTCGGCCTCGGACTTGGGCGTCTCCAGCAGCGCGGTGCGCAGCATGGACAGGGTGGGCTCGATCTCGCGCCGGCGGCGCTCTTCGGCCAGCACGCGGAAGATCTCCCACACGTCCGCCGGCGCCTCGAAGTACTCGCGGCGGTCGCCCGGCTGGTGGCGCAGCCGCACCAGGCGCCAGGCCTGCAGCTCCTTCAGGCCCATGCTGACGTTGGAGCGCGAGAACTCCAGGGTTTCGGCGATCTCATCGGCGCACAGCGCCTGGTCCGAGAGGTAGAGCAGGGCGTAGATCTGCCCCACGGTGCGGTTGATGCCCCAGCGGCTGCCCATCTCCCCGAAGTGGGCGACGAACTCGCGGTTGAGGGGTGGGAGGTGGTCTTGCAGCGGCATGGCCGGCACTGTAGCCGGTTTGGCCTGAAGTTTCAGAAATTACTGAAATTCCAGAATTGGCCTGAGGGCCTTCGCTGAGGGCCGGCGGCCTGGACGGCCCGGCCGGCCGGGCCTCAGGGGGTCATGACGAACTGCGGCACGCCCGCCGGGTCGAGCACCGGGTGGGCCTTGACGCGCCAGACCGCACGCACCAGGTCGGCGGTGAGGGCGTCGGCGGTGGCGCCGTGGGCCACCACCTGGCCATGCGCCAGCACCCACGCGCGGTCGGCGTAGCGCAGCGCGAGGTTGAGGTCATGCAACACCATCAGCACACCGATGCCCTGCTCGCGCGACCAGTCGCGCAGCGCGCTTAGGCTCTGGTGCTGGTGCTGCAGGTCCAGCGCGGCGGTGGGTTCGTCCAGCAGCAGCCAGCGCGGCAGGCCGTCGGCGCAGGGCCGCCAGACCTGGGCCATGGCGCGCGCCAGCTGCACGCGCGCGCGCTCGCCGCCGCTGAGCTGGCGGATGCCGCGCCGCGCCAGCGCCTCGACCGAGGCGCGGCGCATGGCGGCGCGCACGATGGCGGCCTCATCGGGTTCGGGGTGCTGGCGGTGCGGGTAGCGGCCCAGTTCCACCACCGCTTGCGCGGTGAAGTCGAAGGCGGGTACCAGGTCCTGCGGCAGGTAAGCGCGGTGGCGGGCGAAGCCGGCCGCGCTGCCGGTGTGCAGTGGCTGCCCGTTGAGCCACACGCGGCCGGCGTCGGTGCGTTGCAGGCCGCCCAGCGTGCCCAGCAGCGTGGACTTGCCCGCGCCGTTGGGGCCCAGGATCACACCCACCTCGCCCGCGCGCAGCTGCAGGTCGACGCCCTTGAGCACCTCGCGCGCGCCATGGCGCACGCACAGGCCCTCGGCGTGCAGCCGCTTCGGGTCGCCGCCGCCGCTCACAGCGTCCTTGCGTGCGCACTGCGCAGCAGGGCCAGGAAGAAGGGCACACCCACCCCGGCGGTGATCACGCCCAGCGGCAGCTCGGCCGGCGCCAGCGCCGTGCGCGCCCAGGCGTCGGCCACCAGCACCAGGCAGGCGCCGAGCAGGGCCGAGCCCGGCAGCACCCAGCGGTGGTCGGCGCCGGCGAGCAGGCGCACGATGTGGGGCGCCACCAGGCCGATGAAACCGATGGTGCCGGTGGTGGCCGTGACCGCGCCCACCGCGAGCGCCGTGACCACGACGCACAGGCGCTTGAGGCCTTCCACGCGTACGCCCAGCATCACGGCCTGCGCCTCGCCCAGCGCCAGCGCGTTGAGCGCGCCCGCCAGGCGCAGGCCGATGGCCAGCGCGGCGGTGG
The DNA here is from genome assembly GCF_016903055.1 of Hydrogenophaga sp. YM1. NCBI lineage: Bacteria > Pseudomonadati > Pseudomonadota > Betaproteobacteria > Burkholderiales > Comamonadaceae > Hydrogenophaga > Hydrogenophaga sp. YM1. The sequence goes on from NZ_CP070223.1 coordinate 1,207,709, forward strand.
TGATGCCTGCGACCAGCAGCACCGCGCTCCAGCGCGCGCCGCCGAGGCTGCCGAGCAGCCAGAACTGCAGGTTGCGCAGCTGTTCGTCGGTGGCCAGGAAGTTCAGCAGGCCCAGGCCCGCGCCCGCCAGCGCGTTGACCGCGATGCCGGCGAGCAGCATCAGGCCGACGCGGGTGCCGCCTTCGCTGCGCGAGAGCAGGTAGATCAGGCCCGTGACCGCCAGCCCGCCCGCGAAGGCCATCAGCACCAGCGGCCAGCTGCCCAGGGCGCGCGGCAGCTCGGGGAACCAGGTGGCGCCCAGCACGATGGTGGCGCCCGCCGCCAGCGCCGCGCCGCTGCTCACGCCGATGAGGCCGGGATCGGCCAGCGGGTTGCGGAACAGGCCCTGCATGAGCGCGCCGGCCATGCCCAGCCCGGCGCCCGCGGCCACGCCGAGCAGCAGGCGTGGCAGGCGGATGTTGAAGAAGACCAGTTCGGGCCCGCTGCGCGCGGCCTCGGCGCCACGGCCGAGCGCGCCCCACAGCAGCGGGGGCAGTTCGCGCAGCGGCAGGCCGTAGGCGCCCCGGCCGGCGGCCCACAGCGCGCACAGCGCGAGCAGCAGGCCCAACAGGGCCAGGGTCCAGGGGCCGCGCCGCTGCGCCGGTGGCCAGGGCGAGGCGCTCGCGCGCGCGAGCGTGCTCACGGCATCCTCTTGCGAACGGCGCTCACGCGGCCACCAGGCGCTGGTGCAACTCGCCCACCACGCGGGGCAGGCGCGGGCCGAAGCCCAGCAGTTCGAGCGCGTCCAGGTGCACGAGGGCGCGGCCGCTGTCGCGGCGCCGCCAGGCGGGCGTGAGCGGCAGTTCGGGGCGGCGCCAGAAGGCGGCCTCGCCACCGATGGCGTCCAGGCCCTGCGTGGTGGTGAGGATCGCGTGCGGCGCGGCGGCGGCCATGGCCTCGGCCGTCATCGGGCGGTAGCCCTTGAAACCCGAGAGGGCGTTGCGCGCGCCGGCGAAGCCGATCAGGGCGTGGGCCGCCGTGGCCTCGCCGGCCACCATGGGGCTGCCGCCGTGCGCGAGCACGAACAGCACGCGGGGCGCGGGGCCGGCGTGCGCGCGCACGCGCCGCAAGGCCTGGTCCCATTGCGCGTCCAGCGCGACCAGCAGGTCCTGTGCCGCGCGCGCCTTCGACGCGGCGCGGCCCACGGCCTGCACCTTGCGGCGCACCTCGCCCCAGTCGTGGCTGCTCTCGATCAGATCGACCGTCACGCCGGCCGAGCGCAGCTGGTCGAGCACCACGGGCGGCCCCGCGTCGCCTGGCGCGATGACGGTGTCGGGCCGCAGCGCGAGCAGGCCTTCGGCGGAGAGCTGGCGCAGGTAGCCGACTTTGGGCGTGGCCAGCGCGGCGGCGGGGTAGAGGCTGGTGGTGTCGGTGCCCACCAGCAGGTCCTGCGCGCCGAGCGCGTAGACCACCTCGGTGATGCCGCCGCCCACGGTGACCAGGCGTGGCGCGCGCGGTGGCGCCGCAGCGAAGGCGGGCAGGGCGGTGCCGGCGACCAGGGCGGCGGTGGCGCGCAGCAGCGCGCGGCGGCGCGGGGGGACGCGGGTGGGTGCCATGGCGCGCCTCAGGCCGGGGTGGGCGCGTCCAGCGTGGGCCGCTGCGCCAGCACGTCGCGCCAGGCGCCGCGCTCGGGCTGGCCGGGCTTGCGCGCGCCGAAGAACATGGCCATGAGCTCGCCTCGCGCGTCGAAGGCCTCCAGCGAGGTGACGACGCCGTCGCTGGTGGGCTTCTCCACCACCCAGGCCTCGTCGATCAGGTCCTCGCGCAGGTGCAGGTTGAAGCCGGGATCGAGCACGTTGAGCCAGGCCTGGCCGTTCATCTCCAGCGGCTCCACGCGCTTCACCGGCCCGGTGTGGATCTGGATGCAGCCCGGGCTGCCCACGAAGACCATGATGGGCGTGCCGTTGAAGGCGGCGTCGGTGAGCGTTTCGCGCACGGCGCCGCGCTCCACGCGGCGCGTGTAGCGGCCTTCGACCAGGCGGAAGCCCTGGCGCCGCTCGACCCCGAATTGGCGCAGCAGCGGGAAGAACTGGTGCGTGTCGGTCATGGCGCCCCAGGCCTCGGAGAAGGCCTTGGCGTCGACCCGCGCGGGGGTCTCGGTGGCGGGCGAGGCCGGGGCCTCGAAGGCGGGCGTGGCGGCCGGATCCTGCCACTGCTCGACCACGCGGCGCCAGGCCGCGCGGTCGCTGGTCTCGCGCAAGAAGATCTTGTGCACGGCGGTGCCGTGGCGGTCGAAGAACTGCAGGCTGGGCAGGGCTTCGCTGCCTGGGTTCTGCGTCCACTCGGTCACCGCCAGGCCCGCGTGCCATTGGTGGAAAAAAAGGCGCAGGTCGATGTCCTCGCCCAGCGCCAGGCCGATGGCGCCTTCGCCGGAGAGCTTGTCGTAGACGCCGGTCTTCTCGTGTACCGCGCCCTCGTTGCGCGTGAGCGCGAGCAGCGGCCCGCAGGGCTTGAGTGACCGCAGCAGCGCGAGCCAGTCGGCCCTGAGCGCGACGGCGCGCGTGGGACCTTCGTCGGCGCCGATGTGCGCGGCCAGCGCGGCGCCCTCGCTCACGCCGATGGATTCGGCGGCGTCGCGCGCGCGCCGACCCTGGGCGCGCGCGGCCTGGTAGGCGGTGCGGATGTCGTGGATCTCCATGCGGGTTCTCCTTGTGGGGCTCAGAAGTCGGTGACCAGCGCCAGCGACAGGCTGCGGCCGGGCGAGGTGTAGGCGTCCAGCGTGGCCAGGTTGCCGGCCACGCCTTGCACGCTGCTCCACAGCCAGTACTTACGGTCCGTCAGGTTGTGGATCGCCGCGCTCAGGCGCGTGCGGGGGGTGATGCGCCAGGTGGCGCGCAGGTCCAGCGTGGTCCAGGCGGGCGTGGCGAACTGCTGCGGCGTGCTGCTGCGGTCGATGTCCTCGCTGTCCTTGGCCAGCGCGTGCGTGAGCACGGCGCCCAGGGTCCAGTCGGCGATGCGGTGGTCCACGCCCAGCACCAGCTTGGCCGGGTTCACCGAGTTCAGCGGCTGGTTCAGCAAGGTGTCGCGGCCCTTGGTCCGGCCATAGGCCAGCTTGAGCGTGGTGGCCGGCGTCACGGTCCAGCGGCCTTCGAGTTCGACGCCGCTGAGCTTGACGCGGCCGCGGTTGACGGCCTGGAACAGGATGGGATTGCCCGGCGCGCCCGTGCCGCCGACCCGCACGTTGTCCTCGATGAAGTCTTTGTAGCGGCCGGTGAAGGCGGTGACCAACCAGTTCAGCCGGCCGTGCTCGCCGCGCGCGCCGAGCTCCAGGGTCTGGCTGGTCTCGGGCTTGAGGTCCGGGTTGGGCAGGGTGCGGTAGTTGGCGAGCGCGTTCTGGAAGAAGTTGTTGAGCTGCAGCGGGCTTGGCGCCTTGAAGCCGGCCGCCGCGTTGGCGAACACCTGCCAGTGCGGCTGGGGGCGCAGGATCAGGCCCAGCTTGGGCGAGAGCGCGCTGTCGGACAGCGCCGCCGGGGCGAGCTGGTACAGGGGGCTGCTCTGCGGCTTGAGCGAGAAGCGGTCGTAGCGCAGCGCGGGAATAACGCTCCAGCGCTCGCTCACGAACTCACTCTGCAGGAAGAACGCGCTGTTGGTCTCGCGCGTCTTGGGGAAGCGCTGCAGCGGGTAGGTTTCGTAGGCCGGGCCGGCCACGCCAGTGACCAGGTTGTCGAGTTCGGCCACCGACACGTCGGCGCCGTAGACCAGGGTATGGGCCCAGCCGTTGCCGAGCGGGCGCGTGCGCTCGGCCTGCAGCACGGCCTGCCAGAGGTCTTCCTCGTAGCGCACGTCGCGTTCGCGCACGGTGGGCAGGGCGGTGCGGACCTCGCGCGACCACTCGCGCGAGCGCGACTGCTGGTAGCCCAGGGTGGCGCGCAGCGTGTCGGCCCAGGCGGACTGGAGGAAGAAGCGGCCGTCCCAGCTGGCGCGCGTGCGCTGCATCTCGCTGGTGCCATCGAGGTCCTGCACGCCGGTGACCGTGGGCGAGCGGCCCGTGTAGCCCTCGACCGCGGTGTTCTTGTCGACGTGTTCGAGGGTGAAGGTGTGGGTCTGGCCCGCGCCGGGCGTGAGCACGATCTTGCCCAGCGCTGAGACGCTGCGGTCTTTCTGCGGGTTGGGGGCGGTGCGGTTGCTGTTGAGCGAGCGGTTGTCGCCCTTGTTGTCCAGTTCGCGGGCGCGGCCCACCTGCACGCTGCCCAGCCACTGCAGGCGGTCGCTGGCGATGCCGGCCAGCGTGAGCCCCGTGCCCGCGCTCTTGTCCTCGGTGTCGGCGCGCACGCCCGCGCGGCCGCCGAAGGTCTGGCCCTCCTTTAGCAGGTCCTTGGGCGCGGTGGTGGTCATGGCCACCATGCCGGCCAGGCCGTCGGAGCCGTGGAGCGCCGAGGCCGCGCCGCGCAGGATCTCCACGCGCGAGATCAGGCCGAGGTCGTAGTAGTCGCGGCCGAATGCGGCGGCGCCGAACACCTGGTTGTTGAGTTCGCGCGGCATGCGGATGCCGTCCACCGTGAGCAGCACGCGGTTGCCGTCCAGGCCGCGGATGTTGAAGCCCGCGTTGCCGTCGCGGCCGGTGGAGCCGCTGACCGCGCCGAAGCGCTGCGGCGCGCGCTTGACCTCCACGTTGGGCAGCTCGCGAACCAGCTCGCGGATGTCTTGGGCCCGGGTGGGGTCCAAGGCCTCGCCTTCGATCACGTCGATGCGCGCGGGCACTTCCTCTAGCTCACGCTCGCTGCGCGAGCCGGACACCACCACGGGCTTGAGCGAGCCGGGGGCGACCTGCGTGGCGGAGCCGGGGACGGTTTGCGCATGGACCGGCGCGGCCGCGAGCAGCGCGCAGGCCAGCGCGACGGGGTGGAGGGCGGAAGAAGGGAAAAGGCGAAGGCGTGGCACGAGGGCACCCGGTGTTTGTGGTGAAAGACACGGGCTGGCTCGCGCGCCGCGAAGCGGCAACTGGCTGGCTGGTAGCGAAAGGCGCGCGCCGCGGCGCGCCGGTGGAACCTATTTGGTGAGGATCAGTTTGTTCTGCGCGGTCAGGCTCAGCTTGTAGTGCTGGCCGTCGTGCTCGATGAACACGTCGCGCCGGCCGCCGCTCAGCTGGCCGAACTGCACCTGCGCCGCGGGCACCGGCGAGGGCGCGGGCGCGGGCGTCGATGGCGGGAGGGGGGTGGCGGGCTTCACGGACGGCATGCCTGCATCATAAACACAAATGCGAACGATTCGCAAATGGATGCAAAAAAATGGATGAAAAAGGTGGTGGGGGCGCTGCCTACAATCGCCGCCCATGAGCATCAAGAGCGACAAGTGGATCCGCCGCATGGCCGAGCAGCATGGCCTGATCGAACCCTTCGAGCCGGGGCAGGTCCGCCAGGTCGACGGCAAGCGCGTCATCAGCTACGGCACCAGCAGCTACGGCTACGACATCCGCTGCGCGCCCGAATTCAAGGTATTCACCAACATCCACAGCACGGTGGTGGACCCGAAGAACTTCGACGAAAACAGCTTCGTCGACGTCAACAAGGACGTCTGCGTCATCCCGCCCAACAGCTTCGCTCTGGCGCGCACGCTGGAGTACTTCCGCATCCCGCGCAACGTGCTCACCATCTGCCTGGGCAAGAGCACCTACGCGCGCTGCGGGATCATCGTCAACGTCACGCCCTTCGAGCCCGAGTGGGAGGGCTATGTGACGCTGGAGTTCAGCAACACCACGCCGCTGCCGGCCAAGATCTACGCGGGCGAAGGCTGCGCCCAGGTGCTGTTCTTCGAAAGCGACGAGGTCTGCGATGTGTCCTACAAGGACCGGGGCGGCAAGTACCAGGGCCAGGTGGGCGTGACCCTGCCCAAGGCCTGATCGGCGGCCGCTGGCCGTACCATCGCGAGCAGGCCCGCGCGGCGGGTGAAGGAGCTTGGCGATGAAATGGGAAAACAACCGGCAGTCGGACCAGATCGAGGACCGGCGCGACAGCCCGGGGGGCGGGGGGCGCCTGCCGCGCATCGGCGGCGGCCGAGGCATCGGCCTCGGCACCATCGCCATCGCGCTGGTGGCCGGCTGGATATTCGGCCTCAACCCGCTCACCATCCTGGGCGCCCTGGACGGCGGCGGCCTGCAGGCCCCCGCGCCCATGGAGGCGCCGCAGGGCCAGGCCGGCGCGCCGAGCGACGAGTCGGGCCGCTTCGTGGCCGCCGTGCTCGGCGGCACCGAGGACGCCTGGGGCGCGATCTTCCAGGCCGCCAACGCCCAGTACCAGAAGCCGCGCCTGGTGCTGTTCCGCGGCGCCACGCCCACCGCCTGCGGCACCGGCCAGTCGGCCATGGGGCCGTTCTACTGCCCGGCGGACCAGAAGGTGTACATCGACCTCAGCTTCTACGACACCCTGCGCCGCCAGCTCGGCGCACCCGGCGACTTCGCCCAGGCCTACGTCATCGCCCATGAGGTGGGCCACCACGTGCAGAACCTCATGGGCATCACCGATCAGATGGAGAAGGCCCGCGCGCGCATGAGCGAGCGCGAGTACAACGCGCTGTCGGTGCGCCTGGAGCTGCAGGCCGATTGCTTCGCGGGCATCTGGGCGAACCACAACCACCAGCAGGGCCAGATCCTCGAGCCCGGCGACGTCGAGGAGGCGCTCAACGCGGCGGCGGCCATCGGCGACGACGCGCTGCAGAAGAAAAGCCAGGGCCACGTGGTACCCGACAGCTTCACCCATGGCACCAGCGACCAGCGCCAGCGCTGGTTCCAGAAAGGCCTGCAGACGGGCGACGTGCGGGCCTGCGACACCTTCAAGGCGGCCTCGCTCTGAGTGCCCCGGCCGCGCGTCGTGCGGCTCCCTCGAGGGAGGCCGCGCCGGCGGCCCGGCGGAACCGGTTCCATGGCACTACTCGGGGCGTTTCCGGCGGGGTTGTAGCGCGGGTGCGACAATAGAGGGCTTACCGCCACCCCGGCGCTCCCGACATGACCCAAAGCTTCTCCGAACTCAACCTCGCGCCCGCGCTCGCGAAGGCCGTGGCCGAAATGGGCTACGAGACCATGACGCCCATCCAGGCGCAGGCCATCCCGCAGGTGCTCACCGGTCGCGACGTGATGGGCGCGGCCCAGACCGGCACCGGCAAGACCGCCGCCTTCTCCCTGCCGCTGCTGCAGCGCCTGCTCAAGCACGAGAACGCCTCCACCTCGCCCGCGCGCCACCCGGTGCGTGCCCTGGTGCTGCTGCCCACGCGCGAGCTGGCCGACCAGGTGGCCGAGCAGGTCAAGCTCTACGCCAAGTACACGCAGCTGCGCAGCACCGTGGTGTTCGGCGGCATGGACATGAAGCCCCAGACCCTGGAGCTGAAGAAGGGCGTGGAGGTGCTGGTGGCCACGCCGGGGCGCCTGCTGGACCACATCGAGGCCAAGAACTGCGTGCTCAACCAGGTCGAGTACGTGGTGCTCGATGAGGCCGACCGCATGCTCGACATCGGCTTCCTGCCCGATCTGCAGCGCATCCTGAGCTACCTGCCCAAGCAGCGCACCACGCTGCTGTTCTCGGCCACCTTCTCGCCCGAGATCAAGCGCCTGGCTGGCAGCTACCTGCAGGACCCCATCACGGTGGAGGTGGCGCGCTCCAACGCCACGGCCTCCACGGTCGAGCAACACTTCTACCGCGTCGACGACGACGACAAGCGCGGCACGCTGCGCCAGATCCTGCGCGAGCGCGGGCTCAAGCAGGCCTTCGTGTTCGTCAACAGCAAGCTCGGCTGCGCGCGCCTGGCGCGCTCGCTGGAGCGCGACGGCCTGAACACCGCCGCGCTGCACGGCGACAAGAGCCAGGACGAGCGCCTGAAGGCGCTCGACGCCTTCAAGCAGGGCAACGTCGACCTGCTGGTCTGCACCGACGTGGCCGCGCGCGGGCTGGACATCAAGGACGTGCCGGCGGTGTTCAACTTCGACATCCCGTTCAACGCCGAGGACTACGTGCACCGCATCGGCCGCACCGGCCGCGCGGGCGCCTCCGGCCTGGCGGTGTCCTTCGTCTCGGGGCGCGACGCGCGCCTGGTGGGCGAATTGGAAAAGCTGCTGGGCAAGAAGCTGGAGATCGAGGCGCTGGAGCTGGAGCAGGACCGCCGCCCCGCGGGCCGCTTCAACGACGGCCAGCGCGCCTGGCAGCGCGAGGGGTCGGGGCGCGAAGGCGCCGACAACCGCGAATCGCGTGAACCGCGTGGCGCCCGTGCGCCGGCCCCGCGCGCGGCGCGCGCGCCGGCCGACCCCTTCTTCGACCAGCCCTACGAGGCCAAGCCGGCCGGCGATGCGCCGCCGCAGTGGGAAACCGCGCAGCGTGCGAACGCGCCCAAGGGCCTGTCGCCCAACATCAAGCAGCGGCGCAAGGTGCCGGCGCTGTTCAAGTCCAGCGCGCCGCCGCCGGCCGCGTCCTGACCGGACCGGCCCTCACCGCCCCGGGCGCTGCGCCTGGGGACAGTTCACCTCGAAGCGCTCCAGATCGTCCGGCGAGGCGCCCAGCCGCGCGGCCGTGAGACAGCCGCCCCACACGCAGCCCGTGTCCAGCGCCAGCAGGCGCGGCCGGTGCACGCCGCGCAGGGTGGACCAGTGGCCGAAGGCCACGGGGGTGTCCGCGGTGCGGCGGCCAGGCACCTCGAACCAGGGCAGGTGGCCCTCGGGCGCGGCGCCCGCGCCGTCCTTGGTCTCGAACTCCATCTCGCCCTCGGGCGTGCAGAAGCGCAGCCGCGTGAAGGCGTTGACGATCACGCGCAGGCGGTCGCTGCCCTGCAGGGCCTCGTGCCAGCGAGCGGGCTGGTTGCCGTACATCTGGTGCAGGAAGCCGCCCCAGTCGGGGGACTGCAGCACGGTTTCCACCTCGTGCGCGAGCTGCAGGGCCTCGGCCGCGTCCCACTGCGGCAGAACGCCGGCGTGCACCAGCAGCCAGCCGCGCTCCATCAGGGCCAGGGGGCGCTGGCGCAGCCAGTCGAGCAGGGCTTCGCGGTCGGGCGCGGCCAGGATGTCGCCGATGGTGTCCACGCGGTGCGGCCGGCGCACGCCCTGCGAAACCGCGAGCAGGTGCAGGTCGTGGTTGCCCAGCAGGCACTGGCCGCTGCCACCGAGCGCGATCAGCCGGCGCAGCGCGGCGAGCGAGGCGGGGCCGCGGTTGATGAGGTCGCCCAGCACCACGAGGCGGTCGCGGCTGGGCGAGAAGTCCACGAGGTCCAGCAGGCGGCCCAGGGGCTCGTCACAGCCCTGCACGTCGCCGATGAGATAAATTGCCATCGCCCGATTATGGGTACCGCCCCTGCCATGGATACCGTCCTCATCGTTTTCCTGACGCTGCTCAACGGCGCTTTCGCGATGTCCGAGCTCGCGCTGGCGTCCAGCCGCAAGGCCCGCCTGGCGGCCATGGCCGAGGCCGGCGACAAGGGCGCGCGCACCGCGCTCGACCTGCTCGACAACCCCACGCAGTTCCTGTCCTCGGTGCAGGTGGGCATCACCTCCATCGGCATGCTCAACGGCATCGTGGGCGAGGCGGCGTTCAGCGACGACCTGGGCCTGTGGTTCCAGTCGCTGGGCCTCAAGGACAGCGTGGCCGGCGTGCTGGCCACGGCGCTGGTGGTCACGGTCATCACCTTCATCACCATCGTGTTCGGTGAGCTGGTGCCCAAGCGCATCGGCCAGCTCTACCCCGAGGCCGTGGCGCGCTGGGTCTCGCGGCCCATGGCGGCGGTGGCGCGCGGTGCCAAGCCCTTCGTGTGGTTGCTGACGCACACCACGCAGTGGGTGCTGAAGGCCCTGCGCGTGGACAACAGCGCCGCGCAGGTGGTCACGGAAGAAGAGATCCAGGCCAGCCTGGCCGAGGGCGTGGACGCCGGCATCATCGAAGCGCAGGAGCACCGCATGGTGCGCAACGTGTTCGGCCTGGACGAACGCCTGCTCACCTCCATCATGGTGCGGGCCTCGGACATCGAATGGCTGGACGCGGCGATCGGCGTGGACGACGCGGTGCGCCAGGCCGCGGCCTCGGGGCATTCGTGGTACCCGGTGTGCCGCGGCGGGCTGGAGGACGTGGTGGGCGTGATCCACGTGCCGCGCCTGCTGGCCCTGCAGGCCGGGGGCGAGCGGGGGCCGGTGGGCCCGCTCGCGCAGCCGGCGGTGTTCGTGCCCGAGACGCTCACCGGCATGGAATTGCTGGAGCAGTTCCGCGCGCGCGCCACGCGCATGGCCTTCGTGGTGGACGAGTACGGCGTGGTGCAGGGCCTGCTGACGCCGCTGGACATGCTGGAGGCGATCACGGGCGAGCTCTCGCCCGAGCGGCCGGTGGACGCCTGGGCGCACCCTTGCGAGGACGGCAGCTGGCAGGTGGACGGCGCGATGCCGGTGGCCGAGCTGAAGTCGAGGCTGGAGATCGACGCGCTGCCCGACGACGACAGGGGCCGCTACGCCACCGTGGCGGGGCTGATGCACTCCCTGGCCGGCGAGCTGCTGCACCAGGGGCAGCACGTGGACGGCGCGGGTTGGCGCTTCGAAGTGGAGGCGCTGGACGGCCGGCGCATCGCGCGCGTGCGGGTGACGCCGCTGCCGCCGGACGACGCCGAAGCGCCCGACGCGCGCCAGGACGGCTGATCCGCCACCGCTTCAGCCCACGCCCCACCAGGGCGGCAACAGCGCGCGCACTTCGGGGCTGGCGAAGCGCTCGTCGAGCAGCAGCAGCGTGCCGCGGTCCTCGGGCGTGCGGATCAGGCGGCCGGCGGCCTGCACCACCTTGTGCAGGCCGGGGTAGAGGTAGGCATCGGCCCAGCCCTGGGCGCCGGCCTGCTGCAGTCGCTCGCGCAGGGCCTCGCTCAAGGGGTCGGGCGGCGGCAGGCCCAGGGTGGCGATGCTCACGCCCACCAGGCGCGAGCCGGGCAGGTCGATGCCTTCGCCGAACACACCGCCCAGCACCGCGAAGCCCATGCCCCGCCCGCCTTCGGCGAAGCGCGCGATGAAGGCCTCGCGCGCGGCCTCGTCCATGCTGCGCGACTGCGACCACACGGGCACGTCGGGCAGGGCGGCGCGAAAGGCCTCCAGCGCCTGCGTGAGGTAGTCGAAGCTGCTGAAGAAAGCGAGGTGGTTGCCCGGGTGTGCGCGGTAGTGCGCGCCGAGCTCGTTCACCAGGCGCGGCAGGGTGCGCGCGCGGTCGGCCCAGCGCGTGGACAGGCCGCGCGCCACGCGCACCGACCACTGCGACGGGTCGAAGGGCGAGGCCACGTCGAGCCGCGCCACGGGATCGGGCAGGCCGAGCAGTCGCTGGGTGTGCGCCATGGGCGCCAGCGTGGCCGAGAACAGCGTGGCCGCGTGCGCGTCGGCCCAGCGCGGCGCGAGCAGCTCGGCCGGCAGCAGGCAGCGCAGCGCCAGGCGCGGGCGCGGCTTGCCGCGCCGCGCGGGCGGGCCGGGCGATCGCTCCACCACCGAATGCGCGCCGAAACGCTCGGCCACGCGCAGGAAGTGCAGGACCTCGAACAGCCAGGGCTGCAGCGCGGCGCCGGCCTGCGGGTGGCGCGCCATGAAGTCGCTGAGCGTGGCGGCGTGGCGGCCCAGGGTGGCCATGAAGGCGGCGGGCAGGGCGTCGTCGAGCGTGGTGGTGCCGGGCCCGTCCAGGGCCAGCGCGCCCCAGGCGCGGTGCACCGCGTCCAGGCTGGATTTCAAGGCCAGCGGCGCCTGCGCGCGCCAGGCGCCGAAGCGCTGCGGGTCCAGTTCGGCGCTGTACATGGCGCGCGCGCGTTCGGCGAGGTTGTGGGCTTCGTCGAGCAGCAGCTGCACGCGCCAGCCCTCGGCCTGGGCGAGCGACCAGGCCTGGGCGCTGAGGTCGAACCAGTGGTTGACGTCGCCCACCACCACGTCGGCCCAGCGCTGCATTTCCTGGGCGAGGTAGTAGGGGCAGACGCGGTGCGCCAGCGCGATGTCGCGCAGGGCCTCGCGGTCCAGCCAGGCGCGCTGCGCGGCGGCCTGGCGCGCGCCGTCCAGGCGGTCGTAGAAGCCCTGCGCGAGCGGGCAGGACTCGCCGTGGCAGGCCTTGTCGGGGTGCTCGCAGGCCTTTTCGCGCGCCAGGCGCTCCAGCACGCGCAGCGGCTGGACCTTCAGCCGACGCAGGCCATCGAGCGCGATGGCGCGGCCGGTGGTCTTGGGCGTGAGCACCAGCAGCTGGTCGCTGCGCACCAGCGGCATGGCGCGCAGCGCGCCGAACAGCGTGGCCACGGTCTTGCCGATGCCGGTGGGCGCCTGCGCCAGCAGGTGGCGGCCCGCGCGCTGGGCGCGGAACACCGCCTCGGTGAGTTCGCGCTGGCCGGCGCGGTAGTCGCTGAAAGGGAAGGGCGTGGCGGCCAGCGCGGCGTCGCGCGCACGGCGGTGCGCGGCTTCCTGCCGCGCCCAGTCGCGGTAGCGCGCGCACAGGCCTTGCGTGAAGACCAGCAGGGCCTCGCGCGTGGCCTGGCGCGTGTGCACCGTTTCATGGCCACTGTCGATGTCGTAGTAGACCAGCGCGAGTTCGATCGCTGCCAGGCCCTCGGCTTCGCATAGCAGCCAGCCATAGACCTGCGCCTGCGCCCAATGCAGGGTCTGGCGGTTGGGCGCGATGAGGGCCGGGTCGCCGCGGTGGGTCTTGGTTTCGTCGAGGCGGCGGGCCTGGGGGTCGTAGCCGTCGGCGCGGCCCTGCAGCAGCAGGCCCTCGCACAGGCCCGACAGCGTGCGCTCGCGCTGGTAGTGCGCGGGGCGGCGCGCGGCCACGCTGGCGTGGCCCACGATGCCCTCGAAGGCGCTGGGCGCGGGCGTGAAGCGGTGGTCGAGGTCGCCCGTGCGCGCCGCGAAGTCGCACAGGCGCCGCACGGCGACGCGCAGGGGCTCGGGGACGGGTTCGGCGGACACGGAGCGGGGATGATACGGAAGGACAGGAAGGACAATGGCGCGGTGAGCGAGCCTCCCCCGTTGCCACTGCCGCTTCCCCTGACCCGGCGCCACCACCAGCGCCTGCGCGAGATGCACCGCTCGGCGGGCTGGCCCTGCCACGATCCGATCGAGGTCGAGCTGATCGCGGCCGGCTGCCTGCAGCGCTGTTTCGACGGCGCCGGGCGCGAGCACCTGCGCGTGAGCGATGCGGGCATCGCGCTGCTGGCGCGCATCTACGCGCGCAACCGCGCGGCGCTGTCGGCGCACGAGGCGCTGGTGCAGCGCGTGGCGCTGGAGCAGGCGCGCGCGGGCCGGTTGGCCTGGTGTGGGCTGGCGCTGCGCGCGCCGCTGCCGCGCGAGGGCGAACCGCTGGCCCATCACTGGGTGGTGGCCTGCCCGGACGTGTACTCGATCCGCCGCAGCTCGCGCGCCGACTGGCTGGAGCCCGTGGTGCACGAGATCAAGGTGAGCCGCGCCGACCTGCTGTCCGACCGGCGCAAGCCGGACAAGCGCGCGGCCTACCTCGGCATGGCGGGCGCGGTCTGGTACGTGCTGGGCCGCGATGCCAAGGGCCGCCCCGTCGGCGACGAGCGCGACGTGCCCGAGGACTGTGGCGTGCTGGTGGACGCGGGCGCGGCCGGGGGCTGGGAGCTGCGCCGCGAGGCGCCGCGCCGCGCCGTGCCGCAGCTGCCCCTGGGCGTATGGCTCGCCCTGGCGCAGGCCACGCCCCTGCAGGCCGACGAGCCCGATCAGCAGCCCCTCTGACCTTTGACCATCGGGCCGTCGGCCGTCCAGCCGGGGCGGTCTCGGCCGGGCTGCGGATACCCGCGCGCGTGCCGTCTGGCTACCTTGTGGCTTGACCGGGTGGCGGGCCCGCCCGGTGGCGCTTGCGGGGGTTCCCAAGGGCGTGCGTGGGCCCGGCTTCCTGGGGAATACGGCATGCAGACGGTGCCTCGATCGATGGCGTGGTTCGCGGCGGCGATGGCGCTGGTCTCCGTGACCGCTTGCGGCGGTGGCGGGGGCGATGCCGCCAGTGGTGGTGGCGGATCGGGCGGCGCGGCGAGCCCCAGTGCGAGTCCCAGTCCCGCTCCGGGCGGCGGTACGGCGCCCTCGCCAGCCCCGGCACCCGTCCCCGCGCCGCCGCCCGCCGGCACACCGCCGGCCGCGCCGCCGCCGGGTTCGGGCTCGGCGCCGATTCCCGATCCCGGCGCGGGCACGGGAAGCACCCCATTCGCCCTCAGCATCACGGCCGTGCCCCAGCGCGGCCTGAAACTCGATTGGACCGCCGTGGCGGGTGCCGACTACTACCGGATCGACCGGGACGTGGATGCCAGCGACGGTGTCGACAACTTCGGCTCCGGCGCGCTCGGCTTCGTCCCGTCTTCGGCGCCGCCCACGCGCACATTCACCGACCTGCGCCTGACGGAGGCGATGAACCACAAGTACCGCGTCAGTGCCATGACGCCCAGCGGCGCCGTCCTGAGCACGGCGGTCGCCACGGTGAGCGGCGACCTGGCCGCCGCGGTCGACAGCCTGTCCAACCCGGTGGACGACTCCGGCGGCAACCGGGCGCGCGCGATGGCCACGGCCCTGCGCGACCAGGACGTCGTGCGGCACGTGCTGGCCGTGGGCCTGCCGGGGGCGAACCAGGGCATGGGCCTGGTCAAGGTCTATGAGCGCGCGCCGTTTGGCGGGGTCTGGACCGAGGTCCAGACCCTGTCGCTGCCGCAGGCGGCCCTGGGCGACTTCTTCGGCGCCAGCGTGGCCCTGTCGCCCAATGGCCTGTACCTGGCGGTGGGCGTGCCGGGCGACGACCACGCCACCGCCGGCACGGGCGTCAATCCCCAGCCCTCGGCGCTGGCGCGCGACGTGCAGGACTCGGGCGCGGTGCAGGTCTACCAGTACGTGGCGGGCCAGGGCTGGACGCCTGACGCCCGCTTCAAGGCCATCAACGCGGGGGCGGGCGACGCCTTCGGCACCGCCGTGGCCATCAGCAACGACGGCAACCTGCTCGTGGGAGCGCCCAACGAGGACAGCGCGGCCGACCCCGGCGTGTACCAACCGTCCTCCGCCGACGCGCCCGAGCTGGGCGATGGCCCCTCCAACAGGCAGGACCGGGGCGCCGTGTACGCCTACGCGAACACCGCGCAGGGCTATGCCTTCGACGCTTACGTGAAGCCATACGTCATGGACGCGTCCCAGTCGTCGATGTACTTCGGTGCCGCCCTCGCCATGGACGCGGCCGGGCAGCGGGTGGCCGTGGGCGCGCCCCGCGCGTCGTACGACGGCGCGCTCGCCGGGGGCGTGTCGTTCTACAGGGTGTCGTGGGGCCCGCAGGGCGATCCTCCCTGGACCCGGTGGAAGCTGCTGCAAACCTTCGGCCCCGGGGGCGATCGCAGCGTGGACGCCAGCACCAGCCCGTTGTCCCCCGCCTACCGTGGCCTGGGCGGCGCCCTGTTCATGAGCACCGATGGCAACTGGCTGGCCGCCGGCTACGCCGAGAAGGGCGGCCTGGTGCCGCAGACCGGGCAGACCCTGCCCGCGAACGCGGGCCAGGTGGCCGTGTACCGCTACCAGAACAACACCTGGGCCTGGCATTCCTCGCCCGTGGCGCCGGCCCCGCGCGCCAACGACCGCTTCGGCACCAGCCTGGCCCTGGTCAATGGCGCCAACGGGCCCCAGTTGCTCGTCGGTGCGCCCGAGGACGGTGCCCCGCACAAGGGCGTGATGCGAGCGGCGGACATCGTGCCCGTGAACCTGCCGTCGCCAGCGGAGGCCGGCGCGGCCTATTGCTTCGTCGGGAACGCCAGCGACCCCAGCCGGCCCCTGACCCTGAAGGCGCGCCTGAAGTCGCCCGATCCGCAGAACCAGCAGTGGCTGGGCCAGGCCACGGCCCTGACCCAGGACGGCAACGAGTTCCTGCTGAGCGGCATGTACGACGGCGACCCACGCGCGCTCTTCCCGAACGTGATCTTTTTTGGCTACTGAGCCTTCTCGACTACTCAACCAAAAAAAAAGGAATGCAGATGGCGCGTCGTTCGATGCGGTGGTTCGCGGCCGCGATGGCGGTGGCGTATCTGAGTGCTTGTGGTGGTGGGGTGGACGACCCCAACCACCGCGACGGATCGGGCGGCGGTTCGTCGGCCACGCCGAGCCCCAGCCCGAGCCCGAGCCCCGCTCCGGGCACCCCGACGCCGCCGCCACCGCCCGCGCCGCCGCCCCCCTCGGGCTCGCCACCGGCGTCGCCGCCCCCGGGCTCGGGCACGGGGGCGATTCCCGATCCGGGCACCGGCGGCCCCACCGCCTTCAACCTCAGCATCACCGCCGTGCCACAACGCGGCCTGAAGCTCGACTGGCCCGCCGTCGCCGGCGCCTCCAGCTACCGCATCGAGCGCGACGCCGATGCGCTCGACGGCACCGACCGCTTCGCCGAAGTGGCGCAGTCGCAGGGGCCATCGATCACCTTCACCAACCTGAGCCTGGTGGAGGCGGTGAACCACCGGTACCGCGTCACCGCCTGCGGTGCCAGCGGCTGCGACCTGGGCCGGGGCACCGCCGTGGTGAGTGGGGACCTCGCCAGCGCCGTCGTCTCGGCGACCGCGGACGTCGACGACGGCACCCAGGTGGCGCGCGCCATGGCCAGCGGCCAGCGCGGCAATACCCAGGTGCTGGCGGTGGGCCTGCCGGGCGCCAACGGTGAGCGCGGCATGGTGCTGCTGTACGAGCGCGCGGTGGACAGCGCCGCCTGGTCGCCGCTGCCGCTCACGCTGGCGCGGGCGAACGGCGCAGCGCTCGACCATTTCGGCGCCAGCGTGGCCTTGTCGGCCAATGGGCAATGGCTCGCGGTGGGCGTACCGGGCGACGACGCGCCGAGCGCCCTGGATGGCGTCAACCCCAACCCGCCCGTGGGCACCGCGCCGGTGAACGATTCGGGCGCGGTGCAGGTGTACCGCCACGCCAGCGGCGGTGGCTGGAACCTGGTGGCGCGCATCAAGGCCCCCAACGCCGGGGCGAAGGACGCCTTCGGCACCGCGGTCGCCATCGGCAACGAGGGGCAGTTGATCGTCGGCGCGCCCAACGAGGACGGCGGCGCGGACGGCGACGCCTACCGCTACGGCACGGCCGAGGCGGACGCCCTGAACGACCGCAGCGCCGAAGACCGCGGCGCGTTGTACGCGTACGCGGCCAGCGGCGATCTGTACAGCTTCAAGGCCTATGTGAAGCCGCCGGTGCAGCCGGGATCGACCGGCGTGTTCTTCGGTGCGGCCCTCGCGGCGGACCCGTCGGCCCAGTGGATCGCCGTGGGCGCGCCGCGCGCGTCCTTCAACGGGCAACTGGCCGGCGGCGTGCTGATCTACGACTTGGCCTGGCTCTGGTCCGGCGCGGCCAAGCCGGCCCCGCTGGCCGCGGGTTTTGCGCCGCAGGCCAACCGGTCCTCGCCGGTGACGCCCAACCCCGCTCCTTCATCGCCCGCCTACCGGGGCTTCGGTGGCGCCGTGTCCATGGGCGCGGGCGGCGACTGGCTGGCGGTGGGTTACGCCGAGAAGGGCTACGACCCGCAGGACGGCGGCCCGATCCGTTCAGCCGCGGGTCAGGTGACCGTGTACCGGCGCCAGGGCGCGGTCTGGAGCGAGCACTCGGTCCTGCTGGCGCACACGCCGCGCGCGAACGACCGCTTCGGCATCAGCGTGTCCCTGGTGAGCGCCAACGGGCCGCAGTTGCTCGTGGGGGCCAGCGAGGACGGCGCCCGGCACAAGGGCCTGCAGCGGGCGGCGGAGGTCGTGCTGGACGACGCGCAAGGGCTCGAATCGCCGGTCGACGCCGGTGCGGCGTACTGCTTCGTGGCGAACCCCGACGCCAGCCAGCCCCTGGTGCTCAAGGCGCGGCTGAAGGCGCCCACGCCCTTGAGCAACCAGTGGCTCGGCCTGGCCACCGCGATGACGCGGGACGGCAGTGAGCTGCTGCTGAGCGGCCACCACGTCGACACCTCCAGCGCCGTGTTTTTCGGCTACTGAGCCTTGGCCCGCAGCAGCCGCAGGCCGTTGAACACCACCAGCAGGCTGGCGCCCATGTCGGCGAACACCGCCATCCACATGGTGGCGTCGTCGAACAGCGCGAGCAGCAGGAAGACGAACTTGATGCCCAGCGCCAGCGCGATGTTCTGCCACAGCACCGTGTGCGTGCGCCGGGACAGGCGCACCGTCTCCGGCAGCTTGCGCAGGTCGTCGTTCATGACGATGACGTCGGCGGCCTCCATGGCGGTGTCGCTGCCCGCGCCGCCCATGCCGAAGCCGATGGTGGCGGCGCTCAGCGCGGGGCCGTCGTTGATGCCATCGCCCACCATGCCCACGGCGCCCTGGGCGCGCAGGGCCTCGATGGCCTCCAGCTTGTCCTGCGGCAGCAGGTTGGCGCGCACCTCGCGAATGCCCACCTGGGCCGCGATGGCCTGGGCCGTGGCCGGGTTGTCGCCGGTGAGCATGACCGTGCCGATGCCCAGCGCGTTCAGCGCCTGGATGGCCTCGCGGCTGCTGGCCTTGGTGGTGTCGGCCACCGCGAACAGCGCCAGCACGCCCTGGGCGCCCGCGAGCAGGGTGACGGTGCGGCCCTGGGCCTCGTGCTCGCGCATCAGCGCCTCCAGCTCGGGCGAGCACTGCCGGCGCTCTTCCATCCAGCGGTGGTTGCCCAGCGCGTAGGCCTGGCCCTCGACCTGGCCGCGCACGCCGCGGCCGGGCTCGGCGGCGAAGCCGTCGACGGGCGCGGCGGGGCCGTCGAGGCCGGCCGCGATGGCCTTGGACACCGGGTGGTCCGAGCGCGCCGCCAGGCCGCGCGCGATGGTCAGCACCCGCTCGGGCGCCAGCGCGCCGGGCAGCAGGGCCTGCGCCACCAGGCGCGGCTTGCCTTCGGTGAGGGTGCCGGTCTTGTCCACGGCCAGCACGCGCAGGCGGCGCGCCTCCTCCAGGTACACGCCGCCCTTGATGAGGATGCCGCGGCGCGCCGCCGCCGCCAGGCCGCTCACCACCGTCACCGGGGTGGAGATCACCAGCGCGCAGGGGCAGGCGATGACCAGCAGCACCAGCGCCTTGTAGACGGCGGTCAGCCAGGGCCAGCCGAACAGCAGCGGACCGGTCAGCGCCACGGCGAGCGCGATGGCGAACACCGCCGGCGTGTAGACGGATGCGAAGCGGTCGACGAAGCGCTGCGTGGGCGCGCGCTTGGACTGGGCCTGCTCGACGGCGTCGATGATGCGCGCCAGCACGGTGTCGCCCGCGGGCTTGCTCACCTCGAACTCCAGCGCGCCGTGCTGGTTGATGGTGCCGGCGAAGACCTCGTCGCCCGGGCCCTTGTCCACGGGGATGCTCTCGCCGGTGATGGGCGACTGGTCGGCCGCGCTGTGGCCGGCGCTGACCCGGCCGTCGAGCGCGAAACGTTCACCGGGCTTGATGCGCACAGTGGCGCCCACGGCCACCGCTTTCGCGTCCACCAGGGCCCACTGGCCGTCGGCCTGGCGCACCTCCGCCTGGGGCGGCGACAGCGCCAGCAGGCCGGCGATGGCGTTGCGCGCGCGCTCCACCGAGCGCGCTTCGATCAGCTCGGCCAGCGAGTACAGCGCCATCACCATGGCCGCCTCGGGCCATTGGCCGATCAGGAAGGCGCCGGTGACGGCCACCGCCATCAGCGCGTTGATGTTGAGCTGGCCGCGCCGCAGCGAGGACCAGCCCTTGCGGTAGACCGAGGTGCCGGCCAGCGCGATGGCGCCCGCCGCGACGCCCATGCCCAGCACGTCCCAGGGCAGGGTGCCGGGGGCGAAGAATTCGATGAGTTCGGACAGCAGGGCCACCACCAGGGCGGCGACCAGCCGCCACAGCTCGCGCTGCTGCGATTGCGCGGTGGCCTGCGCCGAGGGCGGCGCGGCGACCCGTTCGGTTTGGAAGCCGGCCGAACGGATGGCCGCGTCCAGCGGTTCCCAGGACGCCTCGGGCGCCTCGATGCCCAGGGTGCGTCCGGGCAGGTCGAAGCGCAGGCGGCGGACCTCGCCGAAGCGCTCCAGCGCGCGGCGGATCTCGCCTTCTTCGGTCGGGCAGTCCATGGCGGGAATGCGCAGCAGCAGCTCGCCGGGCGCGGCGGCGCGCGCGGGGCGGGTGAGCGACACCGGCGCGGCGCAGGCGCCGCCGTCGCAGCAGGCCTGCGCCTGACCGTGGTCGTGGCGCTCGTTGTGGTCGTGCCGACCGTGGCCGTGATCGTGGCCGTGGTGGTCGTGCGCGTGTTCGTGGCGGGTGGTGGACATCGTGGTTTCTCTCCGGTCCACCGATTGAAAGCCCTGTAGCGGGTACAGGGTCAAGCCCGCGCCGCCAGAAAGGACAAACCCCGCCGAAGCGGGGTTGGTTCCTGGGGGCGGCCGGCGGATCAGGCCAGCATGTCGGCCCAGATGTTGCGCGCCCAGCCGAGGGCGTAGGCGCCTTCGATCTCGCTCGCCGCGCTGGACAGGCCACCCGAGCCCGGCACCGTCAGCATGGTCTTCTGCGCGGCGTCGTAGCGGTGCACGCTGGCCACGTGCACGACGTCCTTGGCGGTGACGAAGCTGTAGCAGGTGTTGGCGTACAGCGGGTTCTGCGGCGGTTGCTGGCCCATCAGCAGCGAGACCACCGCGGCCGCGCAGGTCTTGCCGTGCTGGTTGGCCATGTGGCCCGACTTGGGCATGGCCGGCGCGATCTGGATCGCGTCGCCCAGCACGTGGATGTTCTTGGCCGCCTTCGATTCGAAGGTGAGGAAGTCCACCTCGCACCAGCGCGCGTTGGCCGTGGCCAGGCCGCTTTTGACGGCGATGGCGCCGGCGCGCATGTCGGGCAGCACGTTGGCCACGCCAGCCTTGAAGTCGTCGTTGAACTCGAACTTCAGGGTGTTGGTGGCGGCGTCCACGTCGACCACCTTGTGCTTGGGGCGGTACTCGATGAGGCCCTTGTAGTGCTCGTCCCAGGCCTTGAGGAACAGGCCCTTCTTGGAGGTGATGTCGTCGTTGGCGTCGAAGATGATGACCTTGCTCTTGGGCTTGGCCACCTTGAAGTAGCTCGCCACCATGCAGGCGCGCTCGTAGGGGCCGGGGGGGCAGCGGTAGGGTGCCAGCGGGATCGACAGCGCGTAGGTGCCGCCGTCCGGCAGGGCCTTGAGCTGGTCGTGCAGCGCGGCCGTTTGCGGGCCGGCCTTCCAGGCGTGCAGGATCTTGTCGGCCGCGCCGGGCTTGGCCAGGCCGGGGATGGTGGGCATGAAGTCCACCCCGGGCGAGAGGATCAGGCGGTCGTAGGGCAGGGTGGCGCCGCTGGCCAGCTTCACGGTGCGCTTGTCGGCGTCGATGCTCTCGACCGTGTCGCGCACCAGCTTCACGCCGTGCTTGCGCTGCAGCTGGTCGTAGGACACGGTGATGTCGGCCAGGGTCTTGTGGCCACCCACCACCAGGTTGCTCAGCGGGCAGGACACGAAGTTGGCGTTGGGCTCCACCAGCGTGACATCGACGCGGCCTTCGGAGAACAGGCGCAGGTACTTGGCGGCCGTGGCGCCGCCGTAGCCGCCGCCCACCACCACCACCTTGGGGCCGGCACCGCCGCCGGTGGCGCATCCCGCCAGCAGTCCCAGGCCGGCCACCGCCGAGCCGGCGCCCAATGTCTGTACGAATTGACGACGTTTCATGGCGGGGCTCCTCACTTCTTCTGGGCCGCGAAGTACGCGGCGATCTGGGCCAGCTGCTCGTCGCTGTAGCCCTTGGACAGCTGGTGCATGATGGTCGCGGGCCGCTGGCCGTTCTTGAAGGCCATCAGCTGTTGCAGCAGCTCGTTCTTGTCCCGGCCGGCCAGGGCGATCATGCCGGGCTCGGCCCGGCCGTCGGTGCCATGGCAGTTGGCGCAGGCCGCCGCCCAGACCTTGATCTGGTTGACCTGGGCGTGGGCCCCGGCGGCGGCGGCGAGCAGGGTCGCCGCCGCCAGCCATTTTGTTGTCCTTTGCATCGTCGTCTCCGATTGCGGGTTGGGATGGAAGCGCACCCAAAACTGTAGCAGCGGGCCTCCCTCGAAAAACAGATACCGGTATGCGCGGGTCGCACAGGGGCATTGAAGACCAGCCGGTCGGGAATTGCATCAAGGGTTTACTCGCATCCAAATATCAGCAATTAACGATATAGTCGCGGCCCTGAGATCTCTCCCTGAACGGACGCATCGTGTCGGACGCACTGCAACACACCATCGGACGGGTGCTGCCCGCCCCTGAAAACCACCTCGACGCCAACCAGCTCGACGCCGCGCGCAAGGCGCGCCGCAGCTTCATGGGCAAGGCGCTGGCCATGGGCGCGGGCGCCGTGGCCGTGGGCCATGCCCCTCGCGCGCGCGCGAGCGAAGGCGAGGGCGACCCCGCCATCCTGAAGATGCCCGAGCACACCCGCGGCCTGGGCCGGCCGGTGGCGGACAACCCCTATGGCCAGCCCAGCAAGTGGGAAGCCAACCTGCAGCGCCGCCAGAGCCCGGGCCTCACGCGCGTGCCGCAGGCCTCGGTGAGCTTCACGCCGCTGCAGGGCCTGTTCGGGATCATCACGCCGAGCGGCCTGCATTTCGAGCGCCACCACCAGGGCTGGTGGGACATCGACCCCAGCCAGCACCGCCTCATGGTGCACGGCCTGGTCAAGCGCTCGCGCGTCTTCACCATGGACGACCTGATGCGCCTGCCCAGCGTCTCGCGCATCCACTTCATCGAATGCGGCGCGAACTCGGCGCCCGAGTGGGGCAACGTCGCCCTGCCGTCCGTGCAGTACACGCACGGCATGGTGAGCTGCTCGGAATTCACCGGCGTGCGCCTGTCCACCCTGCTGGAGATGTGCGGCGTGGACAAGAAGCTCGGCAAATACGTGCTGGCCGAGGGCGCCGACGGCTCGTCGATGACGCGCACCATCGACATGGAGCGCGCCATGGAGGACTGCATCGTCGCCTGGGCCATGAATGGCGAGATGCTGCGCCCCGAGAACGGCTACCCGCTGCGGCTGGTGGTGCCGGGCATCCAGGGCGTGAGCTGGGTGAAGTACCTGCGCCGCCTGGAGGTGGGCGACCAGAAGTGGGCCACCAAGGACGAGACCATCCACTACATCGACCTGATGCCGGACGGCACGCACCGCCAGTACACCGGCATCCAGGAGTGCAAGAGCGTGATCACCACGCCCTCGGGCGGGCAGATGCTGCTCGACAAAGGCTACTACAACGTCAGCGGCCTGGCCTGGTCGGGCCGCGGCTCGATCAAGCGGGTGGACGTGAGCGTGGACGGCGGGCGCAACTGGCGCACCGCGCGCCTGGAAGGCCCGGTGCTGGACAAGGCGCTCACGCGCTTCAACATCGACTGGGTCTGGGACGGCCAGCCCGCCGTGCTGCAAAGCCGGGCCATCGACAGCACCGGCTACGTGCAACCGAAGATCAACCAGCTGCGGGCGGTGCGCGGCTCGCGCTCGATCTACCACCAGAACGCGATCCAGTCGTGGCGGGTGGCGGAGAACGGCGAAGTGTCGAACGTACAGGTGTATTGATATGAATATGAGCCACCCCCGCCGCGCGGCGCGCGACCCCCTCAAGGGGGCCACACCTGCGGCCCGGCCAAGCCGGTTCCGCGGTGTTTCTGGGTTGTTCGCGCTTCTGGCATTTGTGACGGTCCCGGCCCTGGCCCAGGCGCAGGCCCAGGCGCAGCCCTGGCACGGGCTCGGCCGCGAGGCCACCCCGGCCGAGATCAAGGCCTGGGACATCGATGTGCGGCCCGATTTCAAAGGCCTGCCCAAGGGCGCGGGCAGCGTCTCGCTGGGCGAGCAGGTGTGGGAGGCGAAGTGCGCGTCCTGCCACGGCGTGTTCGGCGAGTCGAACGAGGTGTTCACGCCCCTCGTCGGCGGCACCACCAAGGCCGACATCGAGCGCGGCCGGGTGAAGAACCTTGAGCTGGGCAGCGTCTTCCCGCAGCGCACCACGATGATGAAGGCGTCCACGGTGTCCACGCTGTGGGACTACATCAACCGCGCCATGCCCTGGAACGCGCCCAAGTCGCTCAAGACCGACGAGGTTTACGGCGTGCTGGCCTACATGCTGAGCCTGGCCGATGTGGTGCCGGCCGACTACACGCTGTCGGACGAGAACATCGCCGACGTGCAGAAGCGCCTGCCCAACCGCAACGGACTGGTGTTCTACGAGCCGCTGTGGAAGGTCTCCGGCAAGGGCGACGTGAAGAACGTGGCCTGCATGAAGGACTGCCCGACCGAGGCCAAGGTGCGCTCGGCGCTGCCCGACTTCGCGCGCGACGCGCACGGCAACATCCAGGAGCAGAACCGCGTGGTGGGCCCGGTGCGCGGCGCCGACACCACCAAGCCGGCGCCGACCGCTCCCGTGGGCAGCGCGCCGCCGCCCGCGCCGGTGGTGGTCGCCGCCGCGCCCGCCGCGTCCGGCGGCGTGGACGTCAAGGCGCTGCTGAGCAGCAACGGCTGCACGGCCTGCCACGGCGTGAGCAACAAGATCGTGGGGCCCGGCTTCACCGACATCCTGGCCAGGCACAAGGGCAAGGCCGATCTGGAGGCCTACCTGGCCGCCAAGATCAAGGCCGGGGGCAGCGGCGTGTTCGGCGCCGTCCCCATGCCGCCCCAGCCCCAGCTCAAGGACGCCGAGGCCCAGGCGATCGCGCGCTGGATCGCCGCGGGTCCGCGCTGAACCGGGCCCGCGCCCTACGCGTTTTCCCCCTGTCCGTTCCCACGAGGAAACATTAGTCTATGAGCATGAAGATGTTGATTGCCGCCGCGACCGCGGTCGCGGCCGTGTCGGCGCTGCCGGCGCACGCGATGGACGCGGCGGCCGCCAAGGCCCTGGCGACCAAGAGCGCCTGCATGGCCTGCCACGCGGTCGACCGCAAGCTGGTCGGCCCGGCCTTCAAGGATGTGGCCGCCAAGCACAAGGGCCAGGCCGATGCGCCCGAGAAGGTGGCCGCGCGCATCAAGTCGGGCGGCTCGGGCCTGTATGGCCCGGTGCCCATGCCGCCCCAGCCCGGTCTCAAAGACGACGAATTGAGGCTATTGGCCGCCTGGGTGCTGGCCGGTGCCCCCGATAAGTAAACTCCCACCCCCTCACGCCCCGAATTTGTACAGGAGTTCAACCATGAACCAGACCCGTCGAGACGCTCTCAAGACCACCGGCGCCTTCGCCACCCTGGTCTCTCTGGGCATCGTCACCCAGAGCCAGGCGCAGGCCGCGCTGGAGCGCGCCAGCTTCGAGGGCAAGACCCTGGCCGACGCCCTCAAGGCCGTCGGCGGCACGCCGGCCAACAGCGACCAGGTGAGCGTGGTGGCCCCGGACATCGCCGAGAACGGCGCCGTGGTGCCCATCGGCGCCGCGAGCAAGCTGCCCAATACCACCGAGATCTTCCTCATCGTCGAGAAGAACCCGATGCCCCTGGCTGCGGCCTTCACCATCCCGGCCGGCACGCTGCCCGAGATCTCCACGCGCCTGAAGATGGGCCAGAGCTCCAACGTGATCGCCGTGGTCAAGGCCGACGGCAAGCTCTACTCGGCCACCAAAGAAACCAAGGTCACGCTGGGCGGCTGCGGCGGCTGACCGCCGCGCACCCCTTCCGAGATTCAACGTACACAGGAGTCCCCCATGGCTGATCCGATGCGCATCCGCGCCGCCGTTGCCGACGGCGAAACCACCGTCCGCGTGCTCATGTCGCACATCATGGAGCCTGGCACGCGCCGCGACGCGTCCGGCAACCTCATCCCCGGCCACTTCATCACGAGCGTCGACTGCACCCACAACGGCAAGACCGTGCTGCAGGCGCAGTTCACCGGTGCCGTGGCCCAGAACCCCTTCCTGTCCTTCAAGTTCAAGGGCGGTGCCAAGGGCGACAAGATCGTCGTGAAGTGGAGCGACAACAAGGGCGACTCGCGCACCGACGAAGCGGCGATCGCCTGAGTACCCCCTACGCGGCCATCCGTCCAGGGCGGGACGGGTGGCCGCCGGTTTTCCGACAACGCCTGAGAAGAGGAGATCTCCCCATGAAGCGACCTGTTTCCCGCGCCATCGCCTTTGCGGCGTTGGTGCTTGGCGCCGCTGCCGCGCACGCGCAATCGTCCACGGCCGACGGCATCGCCAAGTACCGCGAGATGCTGCAGGACGGCAACCCCGCCGAACTGTTCGAAATGAAGGGCGAGGAGCTCTGGAAGCAAAAGCGCGGGCCGAAGAAGGCCTCGCTGGAGCAGTGCGACCTGGGCAAGGGCCCGGGCGTGATCAAGGGCGCCTTCGTGGAGCTGCCGCGCTACTTCAAGGACACCAACCGGGTGGAAGACCTGGAGGGCCGCATCATCACCTGCATGGAAACCCTGCAGGGCTTCAACGGCGACGAGGTTCGCAAGACGCCGTTTCGCCGCGGGGAAATGGCCAACGTGACGGCGATCGCCACCTATGTGGCCACCGCGTCCAAGGGCATGAAGATGGACCTGCCTCAGTCGCATCCGCAGGAAAAGATGATGTACGAGACGGGCAAGCGCCTGTTCTTCACGCGCGGCGGCACGCACGACTTCTCCTGCGCTTCCTGCCACGGTGCGGACGACAAGCGCATCCGCCTGCAGGACCTGCCCAACCTCACCAAGAACCCGGGCGACGGCGTCGGCTTCGCCGCCTGGCCGGCCTACCGCGTGTCCAACGCGCAGATGTGGGGCATGCAGCTGCGCCTGAACGACTGCTTCCGCCAGATGCGCTGGCCCGAGCCCAAGTTCGGCAGCGACGCCACGCTGGCGCTGAGCGTCTACATGGGCGTCAACGCCAAGGGCGCCGAGTCCGCCGTGCCCGCGATCAAGCGCTGAAGAGGAGACCCACGATGAACAAGAAGACCATCCTCGCCATCCTGCCGCTGGCCGCGCTGCTCGCCGCCTGCTCGATGCCGCCCTCGCAGGCCGACGTCGAGAAGGCCACGGCCGACATGATGAAGAACTCCTTCCAGGCCAAGGGCATCGCCACCCTGGATCGCCTGGAGCAGGACCAGGCCAACGCCACCTGCCTGCAAGCCGATCTCTCGGGCAAGCCCCTGGACGAGAAGCTCGCCAAGGCGGTCGAGGAGGCCAACATGAAGACCATCAAATGGCCTTCCGATGGCAAGTTCCTGGGCGACTGGAAAGAGGGCGAGAAGATCGCCCAGAGCGGCCGTGGCCTGACCTGGACCGACGACGCGAAGCAGGCCAACGGGGGCAACTGCTACAACTGCCACCAGATCAGCAAGGAAGAGATCTCCTTCGGCACCCTGGGCCCCAGCCTCTACAACTACGGCAAGCTGCGCGGCGTGAGCGACCCGAACGCCGCGGGTTCCAAGGCCATCGTCGAGTACACCTGGGGCAAGCTCTACAACGCGCGGGCCTACAACGCCTGCTCGCAGATGCCGCGCGCCGGCCACAAGGGCATCCTCAACGAGACGCAGCTCAAGCACGTGATGGCGCTGCTGCTCGACCCGAACTCGCCCGTCAACAAGTGATCCCTGCAGCCCGGCGGCCCCTGTGCCGCCGGGCTTTTTTGTGCGTTTGAATATCAGTATTTGCTTCTAGAGAGAGTGCCCCATGAGCCTGAGCCGTCGTGAATTCATGCAACTGCTGGCCGCCGCGAGCGCCGCCGGCATGGCGCTCGACCACCGCGACGCCCTCGCCGCCAGCGCCGGCGCCGGCGAGCGCCTGTACGACGTGCCCAGCTTCGGCAACGTCAGCTTCCTGCACTTCACCGACTGCCACGCGCAGCTCACGCCGGTGTATTTCCGCGAGCCCAGCATGAACCTGGGCGTGGGCGGCGCCACCGGCAAGGCCCCGCACCTGGTGGGCGAGGCCCTGCTCAAGCATTTCAAGATCCGCCCCGGCACCGCCCAGGCGCACGCCTTCAGCTACCTCGACTTCGCCCAGGCCGCCAAGACCTACGGCAAGGTGGGGGGCTTCGCGCACCTGGCCACGCTGGTCAAGCGGCTGCGCTCGGGCCGCCCGCACGCCTGGCTGCTGGACGGCGGCGACACCTGGCAGGGCTCGGCCACCTCGCTGTGGACCAACGCGCAGGACATGGTCGACGCCTGCAAGAAGCTCGGCGTGGACATCATGACCTCGCACTGGGAGCACACCTTCGGCGCCAAGCGCGTGCAGGAGATCGTCGAGAAGGACCTGAAGGGCCACATGGAATTCCTGGCCCATAACATCAAGACCACCGACTTCGAGGACCTGGTGTTCAAGCCCTACACCATCCGCGAAATGAACGGCGTGCCGGTCGCCGTCATCGGCCAGGCTTTTCCGTACACGCCCATCGCCAACCCGCGCTACATGGTGCCCGACTGGACCTTCGGCATCCAGGAGGACCACCTGCAGAAGATGGTGGACGAGGTGCGCGGCAAGGGCGCTCAGGTGGTGGTGCTGCTCTCGCACAACGGCATGGACGTGGACCTGAAGCTGGCCTCGCGCGTCAGCGGCATCGACGCCATCCTGGGCGGCCACACGCACGACGGCATGCCCGCGCCCACCGTGGTGAAGAACCCCGGCGGCCAGACCCTGGTCACCAACGCCGGCTCCAACACCAAGTTCCTCGGCGTGCTCGACTTCGACGTGCGCGGCGGCAAGGTTCAGGGCTACCAGTACAAGCTCATGCCCATCTTCGCCAACCTGTTGCCGGCCGACGCCGACATGCAGGCCTTCATCGACGGCGTGCGCGCGCCCTACAAGGCCAAGTTGGAAGAGAAACTGGCCGTCACCGAGGACCTGCTCTACCGCCGCGGCAACTTCAACGGTTCCTGGGACCAGGTCATCTGCGACGCGCTGATCGACGTGAAGGGCGCGGACCTGTGCTTCTCGCCGGGCGTGCGCTGGGGCACCTCGCTGCTGCCGGGTGACACCATCACCATGGAAGCGCTGATGGACCAGACGGCCATCACCTACCCCTCGACCACGCTCAACGAATTCACCGGCGCCCAGATCAAGGACATCCTGGAAGACGTGGCCGACAACATCTTCAACCCCGACCCCTACTACCAGCAGGGCGGCGACATGGTGCGCGTGGGCGGCATGCAGTACGCCATCGCGCCGAACGAGCGCATGGGCCAGCGCATCCAGAACATGCGGCTCAAGGGCAAGCCCGTGGAGGCCGACAAGACCTACAAGGTGGCCGGCTGGGCCTCGGTGCAGGAGGGCGTCAAGGGCGAGCCGGTGTGGGACGTCGTGGCCGGCCACCTGCGCGCCAGGAAGGTGGTCAAGGGCGTGAAGATCAACACCCCGACGCTGGTGGGCATGAAGGGCAACCCGGGCATGGCGGCCTGACTGAGGCCGGGCCCATGAAAAAAGCCACCGCCCGCGGGGGCGATGGCTGTCAAAACCAAACCTTGGAAAGGAAGGGGCCCGAAGGCCCCGGGGCGGGGCCGCGAGGCCCCGCTGTCACGATCAGAAGTCGTGACGGATGCCAGCGGCGTACAGGCGGCGCTCGGCGACCTCGGTGCCGGCGCCGTTCTCGGCGTCGCCATTGAGGTAGGCGGCGTACACGCGGGTGCGCTTGGACAGCGAGTAGGTCACGCCGAAAGCCAGGCCCTTGGACTTGGCGGTGTCGACACCGGCGTTCTCGGACTTGTTGTAGGCGTAGCCCACCGAGAAGTCCCAGGGACCCATCGGCATGTTGGCGCCGACCACGAAGCCGTTGGACTCCAGGGTGCCCTGCTCGGCCATGTTGTAGCCGGCGGAGACGCGCACGGCGCCGAAGTCGTAGGCGCCGGCCAGGGTGGTGTACTCACGCTTGGTGGCCGACACCTCGTGGTTCTGCTCCTGGTAGCCCAGGCCCACGTCCAGGGGGCCGCTGCGGTAGCGCAGGTTGAAGGCGGTCACGTCGCGCTTGACCGGCGAGGCCTGCTCGTCCAGGCCGTAGCTGATGCCGCCGGTGAAGCCGCCGAAGTTCGGCGACTCATAGCGGATCTGGTTGCTGCTGCGCGAGGAGTAGTCGGCCACGTGGCCCACGGCGACGCCACCCACGCTGTTGACGTAGGCGATCTTGGTCGGCGAGAACTCCGAATCCCACAGCGCGCTGCCGACGCTGATGTCGCGGATGTCGTCGAAGGCGGTCTCGGTGCGGCCGAGCTTGACCGCGCCGAAGCCACCCGTCAGGCCGACGATGGACTGGCGATCGAAACCGGCGCCGAAGGCGGCGCCGGTGTCCACGCCCAGCGTGGTCTCGAGCTGGAAGATGGCCTTGAGGCCGCCACCGAGGTCTTCGGTGCCGCGAAAGCCCAGGCGGCTGGTGCTCAGCAGGCCGCTGGACAGCTGCGACTGGCTTTGGGCGGCGCCCGACGCGCCGGCCTTCTCGGAGCCGAGGGAGGCGTCGAGGCGGCCGTAGACGCTGACGCTGGACTGCGCCATGGCGGCGCCGCTGATGGTGGCCAGGGCGGCCAGAGCAATCAGGCTCTTTTTCATGGAATGGTTTCTCCGTTGGGGGGTCTCGGGCCCTGAGAGGACCCGTGCCTCCCGCACCGTGCGGGACGACGGGCCTATTCCACGTGGCGAAGATAACCGTCCGATTACATTTGTAATGGTTTGCCCTATTTACAACGAGCATCCTTAGGTGTTGGAAGGGCTTTCGCGCCGTTGGCATGAAGTTGTGCGCACGGGCGTCTGAGGGTTATCACGGATTAATGTTGGGCTAAGAGGGGCGCCCGAGCATGCGGCGCATGAACTCCCGAACCCCTCCCTCTCACCCGCGCCTTGGCGCAGGCCGCTCGCCCCGCGCGCCGGACGCCGCGCCACGCGGGCCCTTGTCGCTGCGGCCCCTGGTGGGCGCGGCCCGCGAAGGCGGCCTGGACCTGATCCGGCGCCGCTTCGAGCGGGAACACCAGGCGCGGCTTACGCACTTCATGCCCGGCCTGCTGGGCCTCATGGACGCCGACAACGCGATCGTGGGCGCGGCGGGCTGCCGGCCCGCCGCCGGTGGCGCGCTGTTCCTGGAGCGCTACATCGATGTGCCGATCGAGGCCGCGATCGCGGCCGAGACGGGCGAGCCCGTGGCGCGACACGAGGTGGTGGAGGTGGGCAACCTCGCGGCCGAGGGCCCGGGCAGCGCCCGCCTGCTCATCGTCGCGTTGACCGATTGGCTGGCCACGCAGGGCTACCGGTGGGTCGCCTTCACCGGCACGCGCGGCCTGCTGAACAGTTTTCGCCGCCTAGGCCTGGCGCCGCGCGTGCTGGCCCCCGCCGACCCCGCGCGCATGGGCGATGCCTTGCCGCAGTGGGGCCGCTATTACACCCAGCAGCCCCAGGTGGTGTTCGGCGAGATCCCGCCCGCGCAGCGCCAGCTGTCGCGCCACCCCGGCACGCCGGGCTGGTGGCTGGACGGGGAGTGAGCCATGCCGTCCAAGCTTTCCACCGAACATTTCTGGCAGACGCTGCTCGCGCACGGCGATCGACCGGCGCTCAGCGATGGCACGCAGCGCCTGGACTACGCCGAGCTGGTCCGGCAGGTGCAGCGGCGCCGCGCCCAGCTCGCCGGCTTCGGCGCGCGCCGCGTGGCCCTGTGCCTGGACAACGGCATCGACTGGGTGCTCTGGGACCTCGCCCTGCTGAGCGAGGGCCTGGTCTGCGTGCCCGTGCCGGCCTTCTTCTCGCCCGCGCAGCAGCGCCACGTGGTCGACAGCTCGGGGGTGGACACGCTCATCGGTCCGCTGGCCCCCTGGTCTCAGGAGGCGGGCTTTCGCCCCGTGGCGCCGGGCCTGAGCCAGCGCCCGGTGGCCGACGCGCCGCCGGTGTTCCCCGGCACGGTGAAGATCACCTACACCTCGGGCACCACGGGCCTGCCCAAGGGCGTGTGCCTCGACGCGCCGGCCATGCTCGCCGTGGCGGCCAGCCTCTGGGACGTGGTGGGGGCCAGCGGCGCGCGCCAGCACCTGGCCGTGCTGCCCTTGGCCACGCTGCTGGAGAACGTGGCCGGCGTGTACGCGCCGCTGCTGGGCGGCGCCAGCACCGAGCTGCGGCCCATGGCCGAGATCGGCCTGCTGGGCGCGAGCGGGCTTGACCTGCCGCGCCTGCTCGGGCGCCTGGGCGAGAGCCAGCCGCACAGCCTGATCCTGCTGCCGCAGTTGCTGCAGGCCCTGGTGGGCGCGGTCGAGCACGGCTGGACGCCGCCGCCCAGCCTGCGGTTCATCGCCGTGGGCGGCGCGCACGTGGCGCCTTCGCTGCTGCGCCGCGCCGTGGCCGCGCGCCTGCCGGTGTTCGAAGGCTACGGCCTGTCCGAGTGCGCCTCGGTGGTGTGCCTGAACGCGCCGAACGACAACCGCATCGGCACCGTGGGCCGACCGCTGCCGCACGCGCGCGTGCGGCTGGCCGACGACGGCGAGGTGCTCGTGCAGGGCGCGCGCGCCCTGGGCTACCTGGGTGAAGCGCCCGAGACCGGCGAATGGCTGGCCACCGGCGACCTCGGTCGCTTCGACGAAGCAGGCCATCTGCTGCTGAGCGGGCGCAAAAAGCACCAGTTCATCACCGCCTACGGCCGCAACGTCAACCCCGAATGGGTGGAGTCGGAGCTGGTCCAGCAGGCGCCGATCGCGCAGGCCTGGCTGTACGGCGAGGCCCTGCCCGAGAACCTGGCCGTGCTGGTGCCCCGCCACGCCGGCGTGAGCGACGGCGAACTGGCCGCCGCCGTGGCCGCCGTCAACCAGACCCTGCCCGACTACGCGCGCGCGCACCACTGGCGGCGCGCCGCGCAACCCTTCAGCGCGGACAACGGCCTGGCCACCAGCAATGGCCGCCTGCGGCGCGACGCGCTGCGTGCGCACTACCACGCGGCCCTGGCCGCGATCGATCCCACCTCCCGACCCAAGGACATCGCATGAACTTCTTCGACCAATTGCAGGCGCAGACCGCCAGCGAACGGGCCTACCTGCTGGGCGCGCCCATCATCGGCCAGGCCATGGAAGGCCGTGTGTCGACGGCCGACTACATCGCCTTCCTGACCCAGGCCTACCACCACGTCAAGCACACGGTGCCGCTGCTCATGGCCTGTGGCGCGCGCCTGCCCGATCGCCTGGAATGGCTGCGCCAGGCCGTGGCCGAGTACATCGAGGAGGAGTACGGCCACCAGGAGTGGATCCTCAACGACATCGCGGCCTGCGGCGGCGACCCCGACGCGGTGCGCCGCGGCGAGCCCTCGCTGCCCACCGAGCTCATGGTCGGCTACGTGTACGACCGCATCGCCCGCCACAACCCGGTGAGCTTCTTCGGCATGGTCAACGTGCTCGAAGGCACCAGCATCCAGCTCGCCTCGCGCGCGGCCGGGCGCATCCAGGAAACGCTGGGCCTGCCGGGCAAGGCCTTCAGCTACCTCAGCTCGCACGGCGCGCTGGACCTCGACCACATCCAGCTGTTCGCCGGCCTGGTCAACCGCCTCGACGACGAGGGCGACCGCCAGGCCGTGCTGCACACGGCCCGCGTCGTCTACCGCCTCTATGGCGACCTGTTCCGCGCGCTGCGCCCGCACGAGCAGCCGGCCGCGCTCGCCGCCTGAAAGGAAGGCCCCCCATGAATCTGGCATCGAGCCGCTGGGTCGTCACCGGCGCCAGCGGCGGCATCGGGCAGGCGCTGGTCGAGGAGCTGTGCCGGCGCGGCGCGCGGGTGCTCGTCGCGGGCCGGCAGGCCGACACCCTGCACGCCCTGGCCGAGAGCCACCCGCAGCGCGTGCGCGTGGTGGTGGCCGACCTGCGCACGCCCGCCGGCCGCCAGGCCGTGGTGGACGCCGCGCGCGACATCGGCCACGTCGACGGCCTCATCAACGCCGCCGGCGTCAACCACTTCGGCCTCTTCGACGGCATGGACGACGCGGCCATCGAGCAGATGGTCGCGCTCAACCTCACGGCCACCCTGCAGCTCACGCACGCGATGCTGCCGCTGCTGCGCGAGCGCCCGCGCGCCACGGTGGCGTTCCTCGGTTCCATCTTCGGCTCCATCGGTTACCCGGGCCAGGCGGTCTACAGCGCCACCAAGTTCGCGCTGCGCGGCTTCGCCGAGGCGCTGCGCCGCGAACTGGCCGACGGCCCGGTGCGCGTGCTGTACGCCGCCCCGCGCTCCACCCGCACGGCGATGAACGCCGACGCCATGGTGCAGATGAACAGGCAGCTGCAGGTGGCCATGGACCCGCCCGAGACCGTGGCACGCCGCATCGCCGACGCGCTGCGCGACGAGCGCAAGGAAATCTACCTGGGCAGCCCCGAGAAGTTTTTCGTCCGCCTCAACGGCTTGCTGCCGCGCCTGGTGGACCGTGCGCTGCGCAAGCAGCTGCCCGTCATCCAGCGCTTCGCGCGCCAACCCACCCAAGGAACCGCCTCGCCATGAAAACCCGACACCACCTTCTCGCCATCACCCTCGCCGCTGCCTTGGGCGCGGGCCTGAGCCTGCCGGCCCTGGCCCTGGGCGACGCCGCCCGCCAGCAGCTCGAGGGCATCCAGGCCCGCTGGGCCGAGGTGAACTACAAGCTGCCCGACAAGCAGCGCGAAGCCGCCTTCGCCGATCTCGCGCAGCAGGCCGCGCAGGCCGTGACCGCCGAGCCCGCGGCGGCCGAACTGCGCATCTGGCACGGCATCGTGCTCAGCACCTACGCGGGCGCCAAGGGCGGTTTGGGCGCGCTCGATCTGGTGAAGAAGGCCAAGGCCGAACTGGAAGAGGCGCTCAAGCTCGATCCCAAGGCGCTCGACGGCTCGGCCTACACCAGCCTGGGCAGCCTGTACTACCAGGTGCCGGGCTGGCCGCTGGGCTTTGGCGACGACGCCAAGGCCGAGGCCCTGCTCAAGCAGGCGCTGGCGATCAACCCCGACGGCATCGACCCCAACTTCTTCTATGGCGACTTCCTGCTGCGCAAGAAGCGCTACCCGCAGGCCAAGGCCGCGCTGGAGAAAGCCCTCGCGGCGCCCGACCGAGCGGGCCGCACGGCCGCCGACGAAGGCCGCCGCAGCGAAATCCGCCAGCGGCTGAAGGACATCGAAAGCCGCCTGTGACGCGGCACCGCCGCGCTTCTTGACGGGCATCAAGCCGGCGCGCGCGGGCGCGCCGCAAGCTGCGGGCGGCTTCAAGGAGTTGCCATGCCCCTCAAACAGATCCTCGTCCACATGGACGCGGACGAACGCAGCCTGGAGCGCCTGCGCATCGCCCGCCAGCTGGCCCACGCGCACGGCGCCGTGCTGGACGCGCTCTACGCCGCGAGCCTGGTGCCGCTGGCGATGCCATACCCCGAACTTGGCGAGAACGCGGCCAGCCTGCTGCAGCGCGAGCTGCAGCGCTGCGCGCAGGCGCGCGCGGCCTTCGAGCGCGACATGCGCCGCCCCGATGGCACCGCCACCTGGAGCGAGCTGACGGTGTTTCCGCTGATCGAGGGCTTCGCCGAGCAGGCGCTGTTCGCCGACCTGTTGGTACTGGGCCAGCACGACCCGGGCAGGCAGCACGCGCCCGACGTGCCGCCCGACTTCGTCGAAGGGGTGCTGGCCGCCAGCGGGCGGCCCGCGCTGGTGGTGCCTTACACCGGCCAGTTCGAGGCCTTGCCGCGGTGCATCGCCATTGCCTGGAAGCCCGGCCGCGAGGCGATGCGCGCGGTGATCGCCGCGCTGCCACTGCTGCAGCGCGCCGAGCGGGTGCACGTGCTGGGCTGGGGCGCCGAACCGGGGCCGCTGGTGCAAGGCCCCCGGCTGGACCTGCGCGGCTGGCTGAGGCTGCACGGCGTCTCGGTGCAATGGCACCGGGAAGACCAGGAACCCGCGGACCTGGGCGAGGTGCTGTTGTCGCGCGTCTGCGACCTGTCGGCCGACCTGCTGGTGATGGGCTGCTACGGCCACGCGCGCGTGCGCGAATGGGTCCTGGGCGGGGTCAGCCGCACCGTACTTGGGTCCATGACGCTGCCGGTGCTGATGTCGCACTGAGGCGGCGCCCCGGGCGCGGCCTCAGGCCAGGTCCGTGGGCCGGATGACCATCACCGGCGACGGCGCGAGCCGGATGATCTGCTCGGCGCCGCTGCCCAGCAGCAGGCGGTTGACGCCGCGTCGGCCGTGCGTGCCCAGCACGATCAGGTCGGCCCGCCAGTCGCGCGCCGCCTGCGCCACCGATTCGCCCAGCCGCGGGCCGAGTTCATCAATGAGCAGCGAATCGCAGGCCACCCCGGCGGCCTTGACGGTCGCCATCGCCTCGTCCAAGGCCTCGCGGGCCCAGGTGCGCGCGGTGCCGAGCAAATCCACCGTGGCCTCGTAGCCGCTCACGTACATCATCTGATCGATGGCGTGCATCACGCGGATCTGCCCGTCCATGGCGCGGGCCAGCTGGATGGCGGCCTCGAGCGCCCTCTTGGAGGTCTCGCTGCCATCCACGGGCACGAGGATTCGCTTGAACGGGTTCATGGAGGTCTCCGCATGGAACGTTGAACGATGGCCCCACTGTGCCTGGGCGCGCGCGGAACCGCTTTGCGATGGATCAACAACGCCCGCGGGCGGCGGGCCTATCGTCACCGGCAGTACCACTTTTCCCCGAAAGGACCGCGCCATGCCCCGCATCGAATGGATTCTGGTGGCCAGTGCCACGCACGCGCGCCTGCTGCAGCGCGAACCCGGTTTGCCCCTGGTGCTGATCGCCACCTTCTCGCATCCCGAAGGCCGGCTCAAGGCCAGCGAACTCGGTGACGACCGCGCGGGCCATGAGCGCGCCGACCGCCGCGGTCAAGGCGGCGTGGCCCTGGAGCCCCGCCTGGACGCGCACCGCAAGGAGCATCAGCGCTTCGCGCGCGAACTCGCCGAGCACCTGGAGGCCGGCGCGCGGTCCCAGGCCTATCGCGCGCTGGTGGTGTTCGCGGGCAAGCCCTTTCTCGGCGAGCTTCGCGACGCGCTGGGCGATGGCGCGCGCCGCCTGCTCAAGGCCAGCCTGCCCGTGGACCTGAGCCAGGTGAGCGCGCTCGAACTGGACCAGCGCGTGCGCGATGAGCTGGCGTCCGCCTGAGGCGCGCGCATGGCCCCCGTCGCCGCCTTCCTGGAAGAGCTCGCGCGGCGTGCCGGTGTTGCCTTCGAGGTGGTGCTGCCCGGCGGCGGCCGCCTGAAGGCGGGTGAGGGCGCCCCCGCCTTCGGCCTGCACTTTCGCAGCGAGGGCGCGCTCGCGGCCACGCTGCTGCGTGGCCACATGGGCCTGCTCGAGGCCTACTTCGATGGCCAGGTCGATCTGGTCGGGCCCCTGAACCGGGCCCTGGCCGCGGGCCTGAGCGCCGGCTTCGACCTACAGGCCTCGGTGGTGAACAGCGTGGAGAACCGCCTGCTCGAGCGGGGACAGAGCAACCGCGACCGCGCCCAGGCCAAACGCAACGCCTGCGCGCACTACGACCTGGGCGAGGCCTTCTATCGGCTCTGGCTCGACGAGCCGCTCAAGATGTACACCTGCGCCTACTGGCGCGAGGGTTGCACCTCGCTGGAGCAGGCGCAGCGCGACAAGATCGACCACGTCTGCCGCAAGCTGCGCCTGGCGCGTGGCGAGCGCTACGTGGACCTGGGCTGCGGCTTTGGCGGCTTTCTGCTGCGCGCCTGGGAGACCACGGGGGCGATCGGCACCGGCATCAACACCGCCACCGGCCAGGTGCAGTGGCTGCGCGAAGCGCTGGAGCGCCAGGGCCTGGCGCCTACGCTGTCGGTGCGCGAGGCCGATTTCCGCGACGTGGGCGAGTGCTTCGACAAGCTGGTGTCCATCGGCGTGCTGGAACACGCCGGCCGCGACCAGCTGGCCGAGGTGATCCAGGCCCACGCCGACTGCCTGCGCCCGGGAGGCATCGGCATGCTGCACTTCATCGGCCACGTGGGACCGCGCGACACCGAGCCCTTCATCCGCAAGCACGTCTTCCCCGGCGGCTGGATTCCCGCGCTCAGCGAGGTGATGCAGGAGATGGAGCGCTGCGGGCTCGAGGTGCTCGACGTGGAGAACCTGCGCCGCCACTACGCGCTCACGCTCGATGAGTGGGCGCGGCGCTTCGCGCAGCGCTGGCCCGAAATCCAGGCGCTGGACCCCGCGCGGTTCGACGAACGCTTCCGCCGCATCTGGACTGTCTACCTCGTGGGCTGCGCCGAACTGTTCCGTTCACCCGTCGGTTGCACCCACCTGTTCCAGGTGCTGTTCAGCAAAGGCAACGCGGGCCGCACCGCCTACCCCATGACGCGGGACCATGTCTACGCCGTCGATGCCCCAGGCGCGCGCGGCGCGTGAAGCGCAGCGCGCGCACGCGGCCCGCGTCCGCGCGGTCGCCGAGCGGCTGCGCCAGGACCCATCGCGCAAGCCCCTGGCCCTGGACAAGCGCACCTCCAACCTGTTCCGCCATCGCCAGCGCGCGGCGCGCCAGCGGCTGGACCTGAGTGGCCTGAACCAGGTGCTGGGCGCCGACACACAGGCGGGCTGGGTGGACGCCGAGGGCATGCTCAGCTATGAGGACCTGGTGGCCTGGACCCTGCCGCGCGGGGCCATGCCCGCGGTGGTGCCGCAGCTCAAGACCATCACCGTGGGCGGAGCGCTCGCGGGCGTGGGCATCGAGGCCACCTCGTTCCGTCACGGCCTGGTGCACGAGACCATGAGCGCGCTGGAGGTGCTGCTGCCCGGTGGCGAGGTGGTGCACTGCACGGCCGACAACGAGCACGCCGATCTCTTCCACGGCTTTCCGAACGCCTACGGCACCCTGGGCTATGCGCTGAGCGCTCGGCTTCGCACCCTGCCCACACAGCCCTTCGTGCACGTGCACCACCAGCGCTTCGACGACCCGCGGGCGTTCTTCGACGCCCTGGCCGCGGCCTGCGCGCCCCTGCCGGCGGGTGTCGGCCCCGACTTCGTCGATGGCGTGCTGTTCGGTCCGCGCGAGCAGGTGCTCAGCCTGGCGCGCTTCGTGCCCGAGGCCGCGCGCGCCAGCGACTACACCTGGCTCGACATTTACCACGAGTCGCTGCGGCGGCGCGAGGAGGACACGCTGACCACCGCCGGCTACCTGTGGCGCTGGGACACCGACTGGTTCTGGTGCTCGCGCCGCTTCGGCCTGCAGCACCGCTGGCTGCGCCATCTGCTGGGGCGGCGGTACCTGAATTCGCGCACCTACACGCGCTGGATGCGCTGGAACGCGCGCTGGCGTGCCACGCAGCGCCTGGACCGCCTGCTCGGCCAGCGGCACGAGAGCGTGGTGCAGGACGTGGACATTCCCCTGGCCGGGGCGGTGGCCTTCTCGGAGTTCCTGCGCAGCGAGGTCGGCATCTGGCCGGTGTGGGTCTGCCCGGTGCGCGGCAGCGCGCCGCCGCGCTTTCCGCTGTACCCCCTGCCGGCCGGGCTGTGCGTCAACTTCGGCTTCTGGGACGTGGTGCCGGTGCGCGCGGGGCAATCGCCCGACCACGTCAATCGCCGCGTCGAAGACGCGGTGCTGCGCCTGGGGGGCATCAAGTCCCTGTACTCCGACGCCTTCTTCACGCGCGAGGTCTTCGACCGCACGTACGGCATGGACAGCTACGAGCGCCTGAAGGCGCGCTACGACCCGCAAGGCCGGGCGCCGCACCTGTTCGACAAATGCGTGCGGGGCGCCTGAGCGCGTCGCACGCGCAACTTGATGGCCATCAAGCCGCGGCGACCGGCGCGCTCCTACGCTGGGCATCTCCCCACTTCAAGGACCATTGCCATGCGGACCTCCACCCTTCGAACGATCACCCTGTCGGCCGTGCTGGCCTGCGCCGCTGCGGCGGCCTTTGCTCAGAGCGCACCCCGGCCCGGCGAGGACAACTACCCGCCCGGCGCACCCAATGCGGCCACGCCGAACGCCCCGCCCAGCGGTGCTCGCGTCGGGCCGCGCTACACCCCGGGCTGGTCGATGATGAGCAAGGAAGAGCGCGCGCAGCACCGGGCGCAGATGCGGGCCACCAAAACGCCTGAGGAATGCCGTCACGTGATGGAGGAGCACCACCGCCTCATGGAACGCCGCGCGGCCGACCGCGGCGCGCCCCTGCGCACGCCCCCGCGCGCCGCCTGTCCCGCGCGCTGAGCCGCGCGCTGGCGGCGTCGCGCTCAAGTGTCCACGGGCGTCGCGCAGCGGCCCACCGATTGCGCCAGCGCGATGCGCTCGGTGGGCTGGAGGCCCAGCGCCTGGGCCAGCCGGCGCCGGTCGATCAGGGCGCGCACCACCGTGCCCAGGCCATGGGCCGCGCAGTGCAGGTACACGTTCTGCGCGATGCAGCCCGCGTCGGCGCCGGCAAGAAAAGGGCGTTCGTCCGCACGCGCGTCGTGCATGGCCGCGAAGTCGGCCACGTAGACCAGGTCCAGCGGGGCCGAGGCGGCGAAGGCCTGCAGGCCGGTGAAGCCGCGCAGGTCCTCGGCCTTGACCAGGCTCAGCCGATGGGCCTGAGGGTCGTAGCGGAAGGCCCCTTCCGGCAGCACGGCGAACACAGTGACTTCCTGCCAATCGTGGGCCGAGGGCGCGGTGCGCCCATGCTGGGGCGGGCGGTTCACGCCGAACGCGGCCCATAACAGGTCGGACACCTCCTGCAGGCTCAAGGCGTCGGGCAGGAACTCGCGCGTGCTGCGGCGCAGCCGCAGTGCGCTGGCCAGCGTGGCGCCGCCTTCCGTGCGCGCGGGCGGCAGGACGACATCGTCGGTTTCAAGATTGAGCTGGACGGTGGACATGGTCTTTGCTCCATCGGGGACAGGGATGGACACACCATGACGCCGGGCGCGGCGCCTGTGCTTGACGCAGGTCATGTCCGCGGGCCGGAACGTCGCGCGGGGCACCGGGTGGGCAGCTTGATGGCCGTCAACATGGGCGTCTGCTGCCTGGGCCACAGTGGTCGCCATGGGTCCCCGACCCCTTGGAGCCACCATGAAGATCGCCCACCTCTGCCGGCGCGCGCCGGTCACCATTCCCGCCAATGCCTCGGTGCGCGAGGCGGCCCGCGCCATGCAGGCCGAGCGCGTGGGCGCGCTCGGCCTGACCGACCCGTTCGAGCCCGGGCGCATCGTCGGCGTCGTCACCGACCGCGACCTGGTGCTGCAGGTGCTGGCAGGCGAGCGACCCGTCGACGGCCAGGTGGTGGCCGGCGTGTGCTCGTCCAACCTGCATGGCGTGTCGGCCCAGGCCTCGGTGCACGAGGCCGTGGAAGCCATGCGCCGGCACGGCGTGCGGCGCTTGCTGGTGATCGGCGACGACGGCCAGGCGGTGGTGGGGGTGCTGTCGATGGACGACGTGTTGGGCGTGCTGGCCGACGAACTGGCGGCGCTGGCCGGCACCCTCAAGTCGGGTCTGGCGCGCGAGGGCGAGCCCGGCGGCGAGGCGCGCGCCAGCCATTGAGCCTGCGGCGCCGAGGGCGCCGGCCCAATGAAAAACCCCCGCGGGCCGGATGGACCGCGGGGGCTGGGAAGGTGGTGCCGGAGAGAGGAGTCGAACCCCCGACCTTCTCATTACGAATGAGCTGCTCTACCAACTGAGCTACACCGGCGAAGCCCGACATTATAGCCAAGCGGGCGAGGGCCTGGTCCGTGGCCGGCGGCTCAGGCCTCGCGGTGGTATTGGGTGACGCGCTCCACCTCGTTCTTGCTGCCCAGGATCACGCTGACGCGCTCGTGCAGCTTGCCGGGCTGGATATCCAGGATGCGCTCGCGCCCGTTGGTGGCGGCGCCGCCGGCCTGTTCCACCAGCCAGCTCATGGGGTTGGCCTCGTACATCAGGCGCAGCTTGCCGGGCTTGTCGGGCTCGCGCTTGTCCCAGGGGTACATGAAGATGCCGCCGCGCGTGAGGATGCGGTGCACATCGGCCACCATGCTGGCGATCCAGCGCATGTTGAAGTCTTTGCCGCGCGGTCCTTCCTTGCCCTGCAGGCACTCGTCCACGTAGCGCTTCACCGGGGCGTCCCAGTGGCGCATGTTGCTCATGTTGATGGCGAATTCCTTGGTGTCGGCGGGAATGCGCACGTCCTCCTGCGTGAGCACGAAGGAGCCCTGCTCGCGGTCCAGCGTGAACATGGCCACGCCGTCGCCCACCGTCAGCACCAGCGTGGTCTGCGGACCGTAGACGCAGTAGCCGGCCGCCACCTGCTTGTGGCCGGGCTGCAGGAAGTCGCCCTCGTCGACGCCGCGGTCGCCCTCGGGCATCTTGAGCACGCTGAAGATGGTGCCGATGCTGACGTTGACGTCGATGTTCGAGGAGCCGTCGAGCGGATCGAAGAGCAGCAGGTACTCGCCTTGCGGGTAGCGGTTGGGCACCACGTAGATGCTGTCCATTTCCTCGCTGGCCATGGCCGCGAGGTGGCCGCCCCATTCGTTGGCCTCGATCAGGACCTCGTTGGCGATGATGTCCAGCTTCTTCTGGACCTCGCCCTGCACGTTCTCGCTGCCGGCCGTGCCCAGCACGCCGCCCAGCGCGCCCTTGTTCACCGCGTGGCTGATGCCCTTGCAGGCGCGCGCCACGATCTCGATGAGCAGGCGCAGCTGCGAGGGGATGTGGCCGTCGACGCGCTGCTTTTCGACGAGGTAACGGGTGAGGGAGATGCGTTGGCTCATGGTCGGGTGTTCTCAGTCGTCGGACAGGGCGCGGGTCACGACCTCGCGCACGTCGTTGCTCAGCTCGGTCTGCGCGGCCACGCGGGCGATGGCCTCGCGCGCGGCGCCGCGGTAGGGCTCGGCCAGCTTCTTCCAGCGGTCCAGCGCGCGCGCCAGGCGCGCGGCCACCTGCGGGTTGAAGCGGTCGATCTCGATGACGCGCTCGCTCCAGAACACGTAGCCGGCCGCGTCGGCGCGGTGGAAGGCGCCTGGGTTGGCGTTGCAGTAGCTGAAGATCACGCTGCGCGCGCGGTTGGGGTTGCGCAGGTTGAAGTCGCGGTGCGCCATGAGCTGCTTCACCGCCGGCAGCACGTTGCCGCCGCGGTCGGGCGCGCCGGCCTGCAGGGCGAACCATTTGTCCAGCACCAGGGCCTCGTCGCGGAACATGGCGTGGAAGCGGGTGAGCGCCTCGCGCGCCAGCGGGTGGTCGGCCACCACCAGGGCCGACAGCGCGTTGAAGCGGTCGGTCATGTTGCCGGCGTCCTTGAAT
Source organism: Hydrogenophaga sp. YM1 (assembly GCF_016903055.1). Classification (NCBI taxonomy): domain Bacteria; kingdom Pseudomonadati; phylum Pseudomonadota; class Betaproteobacteria; order Burkholderiales; family Comamonadaceae; genus Hydrogenophaga; species Hydrogenophaga sp. YM1. The sequence continues at coordinate 1,250,720 of NZ_CP070223.1, forward strand.
CGCTGGTAGGCCTTGCCGGGCCAGACGGCGTCGCCCGAGCGGCGCGCCTGCAGGCACAGCATGGCGAGCGCCAGCCCGGCCAGGGCGCGGCGGCCCGCGCTCAGCGGGTCGGGCCGGTAGGCGCCGTTCTCTTTGTGCGCTTCGTAGGCCCAGGCCCAGTCGGCCTGCAGGGCCTGGGCGAGCTGTTCGCGCATGGCCTCGCGCACCGCGTGCACGCGCTGCGGGTCCACCACCTCGAGCTGTTCGGCGATGTAGGTCTCGCTGGGCAGGGTGAGGGCCAGTTCCTTGAAGGCCGCGTCCAGGCGCTCGTGGCGCAGCACCGCGCGCATGGCCTCGATGAAGGCGGCGTCCAGCGGGGCGTCCACCGCGCCGGGGGCGGCGATGGCCGCCAGCGCGCGGCGCAGCGCCAGGCGCTGGCCGGCTTCCCAGCGGTTGAAGGGGTCGCTGTCGTTGGCGAGCAGGGTCAGCAGCTGCGCGTCGCTGTAGTCGCATTCCAGCACCACGGGCGCCGAGAAGCCGCGCAGCAGCGAGGGCACGGGTTCGCTGTCCACGCCCTCGAACACCAGCGACTGGCTGACCTCGGTGAGCACGAAGAGGCGCTGCTCGGGCGTCAGCGGCAGTTCGCGGCCCTCGGCGTCCAGCAGGCCCAGCGCCACCGGGATCACGAAGGGCTGCTTGAGGGCCTGGCCCGGCGTGGGCGCGCAGCGCTGCGTGAGCGACAGCGTGTAGCGGCGGGCGGCGGCGTCGTAGTGGCCCTCGGCGCGCACGCGCGGCGTGCCGGCCTGGCTGTACCAGCGCTTGAAGGGCTCCAGCAGGCGCGCCAGCGCACTGTCGGGGTTGGCGTCGGCGATGGCCTGGGCGAAGTGGTCGCAGGTGACGGCCTGGCCGTCGTGGCGCTCGAAGTAGAGCTTCATGCCGCGCGCGAAGCCCTCGCGGCCGACCAGGGTCTGCATCATGCGCACGACCTCGGCGCCCTTTTCGTAGACCGTGACGGTGTAGAAGTTGTTGATCTCGACGTAGCTGTCGGGGCGCACCGGGTGGGCCATGGGGCCCGCATCCTCGGGGAACTGGGCGGTGCGCAGCACGCGCACGTCCTCGATGCGCTTGACCGCGCGCGCCGAGGCTTCGGCGCACAGGTCCATGCTGAACTCCTGGTCGCGAAAGACCGTGAGGCCTTCCTTGAGCGAGAGCTGGAACCAGTCACGGCAGGTGACGCGGTTGCCGGTCCAGTTGTGGAAGTACTCGTGGCCCACCACCGATTCGATGTTGGCGAAGTCGGTGTCGGTGGCGGTGGCGCTGTTGGCCAGCACGTACTTGGTGTTGAAGATGTTGAGGCCCTTGTTCTCCATCGCCCCCATGTTGAAGTCGCTGGTGGCCACGATCATGAAGCGCTCGAGGTCCAGCGGCAGGCCGAAGCGGGCCTCGTCCCAGGCCACGCTGGCCATGAGCGAGTGCATGGCGTGTTCGGTCTTGTCCATGTCGCCGGGGCGCACGTAGACCTGCAGCAGGTGCTCCTGGCCGCCGCGCGAGACGATGCGCTGCTCGCGCGCCACGAGCTGGCCCGCCACCAGGGCGAACAGGTAGCAGGGCTTGCGGTGCGGGTCGACCCACTTGGCGAAGTGGCGGCCATCGGCCAGTTCACCCGACTCGACCAGGTTGCCGTTGGACAGCAGCACCGGGTAGCGCTGCTTGTCGGCGCGCAGCGTGACGGTGTAGCTGGCCATCACGTCGGGCCGGTCGAGGAAGTAGGTGATGCGGCGGAAGCCCTCGGCCTCGCACTGCGTGAAGAAGGTGCCCTGGCTCACGTACAGGCCCATGAGCTGGCTGTTCTTCTCGGGCGCGCAGGTGGTGAAGATCTCCAGCGTGAAGGGCGCGTCGCCCTCGGGCAGGTTGTCCAGCACCAGCTGGCCGCCGTCCATCTTGAAGGAGCAGCCGGCGCCGTTGACCAGCACGCGCGCGAGGTTGAGCTCCTCGCCATCCAGGCGCAGCGGCTGCGCGGGCACGGCCGGATTGCGGCGCAGCGCCATGCGGTTCAGCACGCGGGTCTTGGCCGGGTCGAGGTCGAAGGTGAGTTCGACCGTGTCGATCCAGTAGGCGGGCGGGGCGTAGTCTTCGCGGCGCACCACCGTGGTGGGGCCTTCACGCAGGGAACTCATGGGTCACACCCCTTGTTTGAGCGAGGCTTCGATGAAAGGATCGAGGTCGCCGTCCAGCACCTTCTGGGTGGCGGAGATCTCGACGTTGGTGCGCAGGTCCTTGATGCGGCTGTTGTCCAGCACGTAGCTGCGGATCTGGTGGCCCCAGCCGACGTCGGTCTTGGTGTCCTCCAGCTTCTGCTGCTCTTCCATGCGCTTGCGCATCTCGTGGTCGTACAGGCGCGAGCGCAGCCGCTGCCAGGCCAGGTCGCGGTTGCTGTGCTGGCTGCGGCTGTCCTGGCACTGCACCACGATGCCCGTGGGCATGTGCGTCAGGCGCACGGCCGAGTCGGTCTTGTTGATGTGCTGGCCGCCCGCGCCGCTGGCGCGGTAGGTGTCCACGCGCACGTCGGCGGGGTTGATGTCGATCTGGATCGAATCGTCGATCTCGGGGTAGACGAACACCGAGGCGAACGAGGTGTGGCGCCCGCCCGAGCTGTCGAAGGGGCTCTTGCGCACCAGGCGGTGCACGCCGGTTTCGGTGCGCAGCAGTCCGAAGGCGTATTCGCCCTCGATCTTGATGGTGGCGCTCTTGATGCCGGCGGTGTCGCCCGGGGTCTCGTCTTCTACCGTGGTGCTGAAGCCCTTGCGTTCGGCGTAGCGCAGGTACTGGCGCAGCAGCATGCTGGCCCAGTCGCAGGCCTCGGTGCCGCCGGCGCCGGCCTGGATGTCGAGGAAGCAGTTCAGTGGGTCCGCCGGCTTGTTGAACATGCGGCGGAATTCGAGCTTCTCCACCTCGGCCTGGATCTTGGCGGCCTCGTTGGCGATGGTCTGCAGGCCGGCGTGGTCGTCATCGGCGGCCGACATCTCATGCAGCTCGGTGTTGTCGGCGAGCTCGACGCTCAGCCGGTCGAGCACCAGCACCACGTCTTCCAGGGCCTTCTTTTCCTTGCCCAGGTCCTGGGCGCGCTTGGGGTTGTCCCAGACGGTGGGGTCTTCCAGCGCGGATTCGACTTCTTTCAGCTTCGATGCCTTGGCATCGTAGTCAAAGATACCTCCGCAACTCGACCACGCGGGTGGTCAGGTCATCGAGTTGCGTGCGGATGGCGTTGATCTGTTCGGCGTCCATGGCGGTTCCTGCGTGTGTTCGGCAAAAACCTTGATTTTCTCATGCAGGGGCGGTCCTGGCGATGGTCGCCGCCCGTGGCCCCGCGGGCGCGTCAATAGCGCCAGGTGAAGCCGAACATCAGGGCCGCGGTGCCCAGGATCTGCACTTCCAGGCCAGCCTTGTCGCTGAGGCGGTAGCCGATGGCCGGGACGATGGCGGGCGAGAAGCCACCGACGTTGGCGGGCACCTTGTTCTTGTACTGGCCCACGTAGCCGTAGATGACGCCGGCGCTCACCTGCGCGTAGACCTGGGGCCAGCCGTCGATGAGGTCGTCCCAGCGCTTGCCCGCGTATAGATAGCCCGAGGGTTGGCCGAAGGAGTTGCGGAACAGGGACAGGCCGCAGAAGCGGTCGTCGGGCAGTTGGCGGTTCAGCGCCAGGGCGAACACCGGGCGGTGTTCCGGGTCGTGGGACCAGTGGTGGGTGTACGGCGAGGCGAAGAGCTCGTAGCGTGACTGGCCCTCGGGCAAAGGGTCGTCCCAGCCGGGGCAGGCGTTGAAGGCGAAGGCGGGGGCGCAGAGCAGGGCGGCCGTGGCGGCAAAACAATGGAGCGGTCGCATCGGCCAAGTATGCCTTCCCGCCTGTTTCGAGAAGCTCGCGGGATGCAAGAAAACGTGACTCAGCCGCCGCGCAGAAAGTCCTCGATCAGCGCCGCCAGGGCCTCGGGCCGGTCGTGGTGCATCATGTGTCCCGCGTCTTCGATCAGGGCGTGGCGCAGGTTCGGCACGTGCGCGATGCGCTCGCGGAATTCGTCCAGCGTGTAGCGGCCCTTCCACCACAGGCCCAGGCTGTCGTCACTGGCCACCACGCACAGCGTGGGTGCGCCGATGCGGCGGTAAACCTCGATGGCTTCCTCGGGCCGGAACAGCACGGCGTTGGTGACCTTGTGCGCCGGGTCGCCCAGGATGGCCCAACGGCCCTCGGCATTCGGCCGCGCCCACTGGCGCGCCAGCCAGTCGGCCTTGTCCTGCGGCAGGCGCGGGTTGGTTTTCATCAGGCGGCGCGCCACGCCCTCGGCGTCGGCGTAGTCGCTCAGGTCCATGTCGCCCCGGCGCAGGGCGCGGATCTCGTCCAGCCACTGGGCGTAGCGCTTGGGCGCCTGCTCGGGCGGCGAGGCCGGCATGCCGAAGCCTTCCAGGTTGACCAGGCGGCGGATGCGCTGCGGCCGCGCGCCCGCGTACAACGTGGCCACATGGCCGCCCATGCTGTGGCCCACCAGGTCCACGGGCTGGTCGCCGGCCAGGGCGTCGAGCAGGGCGTCGAGGTCGCCCAGGTAGTCGGGGAACCAGTAGCTGTCGGGGGCGGCGCCGTTCCATGTGGTGTCGCCGTAGCCGCGCCAGTCGGGGGCGATGATGTGGCGGTCCTCGCGCATCGCGTCCACCACGAACTGCCACGACGCGGCCACGTCCATCCAGCCGTGCACCAGCACCAACGGCGGGCGGGCGGCATCGGGCGTGCCCCAGTGGCGCAGGTGGTAGCGCCAGCCGCGGATGGGGAGAAACTCGCTGCGTGAGGGGCGTCGTGCTTGGTACATTCGCCCGATCATAGAGAGCCCCCGGTCGCGGGGCTTGGAGACAAAGGCATGCCCCACGCCGCCCGCCGCCCAGGCCGTGACACCGCGATCGACCACTACCCCGCGCTGCACGCGGACTTCCGTTGGCAGGTGCCGGCCGAATTCAACATGGCCGAGGTCTGCATGCGCCGTTGGGCCACGGGCGCGGCCAGCGGCCGCCGCACGGCGGTGATCGCCACCGCTCCCAGCCAGGCCGACCGCGAGCACAGCTACGCCGAGCTTTTCGCCCAGGCCAACCGCCTGTCCAATGCGCTCGACGCCCTGGGCGTGCAGCGCGGCGACCGCGTCGCCATCGTGCTGCCGCAGCGCTTCGAAACCGCCGTGGCCTACATGGCCGTGCTGCAGATGGGCGCGGTGGCCATGCCGCTGTCGCAGCTCTTCGGTCCCGAGGCGCTGGAGTTCCGCCTGCGCGACAGCGAGGCCGTGCTCGCCATCTGCGACGCCAGTACCCTGGCCGCGGTGCAGGGCGTGAGCGCCGCCTGCCCGCTGCTGAACGAGCTGGTGGCCGTCGACGCGCCCGCCGGGCCCGCGCGTGGCGGCGCGCTCGACTGGGCCCAACTGCTGGCGCAGGAAGAGGAGGCCTTCGAACCCGCGCACACGCGCGCCGACGAAGCCGCCGTGCTGATCTACACCAGCGGCACCACCGGCAACCCCAAGGGCGCGCTCATTCCGCACCGCGCGCTCATCGGCAACCTCACCGGCTTCGTGTGCAGCCAGAACTGGTTCGGCTTCGACCCCTTCGACACCAGCCGCCCCAGCGAGGCCGTGTTCTGGTCCCCCGCCGACTGGGCCTGGACCGGCGGCCTGATGGACGCGCTGCTGCCCACGCTCTACTTCGGCCGGCCCATCGTGGCGCACAACGGCCGCTTCAGCCCGCAGACGGCCTTCGAACTCATCGAGCGCCACGGGGTGACGCACAGCTTCCTGTTCCCCACCGCGCTCAAGGCCATGATGAAGGCCTACCCGCGCCCCAAGCGGCAGTTCCGCTTCGTGCTGCAGGGGCTGATGAGCGCCGGCGAGGCCGTGGGCGACGCCGTGTTCAACTGGTGCCGAGACGAGCTGGGCATCACGGTGAATGAAATGTTCGGCCAGACCGAGATCAACTACATCGTGGGCAACTGCGCGCGCCTGTGGCCGGCGCGGCCGGGCAGCATGGGCAAGGGCTACCCGGGCCATCGGGTGGCGGTGATCGACGACGACGGCAAGGAATGCCCCGTGGGCGTGCCCGGCGACGTGGCCGTGCACCGGCTGGACGTGCATGGCGAGCCCGACCCGATCTTCTTCCTGGGCTACTGGAAAAACGAGGCGGCCACGCGCGGCAAGTTCACCGGCGATCCCGCCAACAGCTGGTGCCGCACGGGCGACCTGGCCGTGCGCGACACCGACGGCTACCTCTGGTACCAGGGCCGCGCCGACGACGTGTTCAAGGCCGCGGGCTACCGCATCGGGCCGAGCGAGATCGAAAACTGCCTGGTCAAGCACCCGGCGGTGGCGAACGCGGCGGTGGTGCCCAAGCCGGACCGGGAGCGGGGGGCGGTGGTGAAGGCCTACGTGGTGCTGTCGCCGGGACACGTCGGCGATGCCTCGCTGGTCGCCGAACTGCAGTCGCACGTGAAAGGGCGGCTGGCGCCCTATGAGTACCCGAAGGAGATCGAGTTCATCGACGCGCTGCCCATGACCACCACGGGGAAGGTGCAGCGCCGGGTGCTGCGCCTGCGGGAAGAGGAACGCGCACGCGCCGCGTGACGCGCCGGGCGCAAAAAAAGCCCGGCGCTTGCCGGGCTTGAGAGAGCGGTGACAGCAGTGATGGGTCAGCGCTGCGCGGTGCTGGCCGGCTCGGCCACATAAATCTCCACGCGGCGGTTCATGGCGCGGCCCTGGGCCGTGCCGTTGTCGGCGATGGGCTCGCGCGAGCCGCGGCCGTCGGTGCTGATGCGCGTGGCCGCGACGCCCCGGCCCACCAGGTAGTCGCGCGTGGCATTGGCGCGGTCGAAGGACAGCGGGTTGTTGATGGCGTCGCTGCCCGAGCTGTCGGTGTGGCCGATGATGGTCACCTGCGTGGCCTGGTTCTGCTGCAGCGTGGTGGCGAACTGGCCCAGCACGCGCACCAGCGTGGGGCTCAGCGTGGAGCGGCCCGACGCGAAGCCCGCATCGGCTGGCACGTCCAGCTTCAGGCGGTTGTCGGCCGTCTGGCTCACGCCGATGCCGGTGCCCGCCGTGGCCGCTTCCATCTGCTTCTTCTGCTCCTGCATGCGCGTGGACCAGATGTAGCCGCCCAGCGCGCCCGCGCCGGCGCCCAGCACGGCGCCCTGGGCCGCGCCCTTGGAGCCACCGGTGAGGCCGCCCAGTACGAGGCCCGCCGCCGCGCCGATGCCAGCGCCCTTGGCGCTGTCGCTCTGCGTTTCGCTCATGTTCGCGCAGCCGCTGATGGCCAGGGCCGCCGCCACGGTGAGCACGGTCAGGCCGCGCGTGGTGTGGGAAACGGTGTGGGACATGGTGGAACTCCTCGTTGTTGATGGGAAAACAGGCCCCGCCGGCCAGGCGCCGCCAGCGGTGGATGACTCAGCGCCTAAACTTATACCCCTCCGGGGTTACCGGCCCCGTAGGAATTCTCTGACGTTACAAATCCTTGCATGAACCCCGTCGCACTGGGCCAGAGCCCCCTTCACGTCACCCCCATCTGCCTCGGCACCATGACCTTCGGCGAGCAGGTCGATGAGCCGACCGCGCACCGCATCCTGGACCGCGCCGTCGAGCGCGGCGTGGATTTTCTCGACACCGCCGAGATGTACTCGGTGCCCGCGCGCGCCGAAACGTTCAGTGCCACCGAGACCATCATCGGCAACTGGTTCGCGCGTCACCCTGGCCAGCGCCAGAAGCTGGTGCTCGCTACCAAGGTGGCGGGACCTTCGCGCGGCATGCCCTGGATCCGCGGCGACAACGCGGGACTGAGCAAGGCCGAGATCGTGAAAGCCTGCGAGGGCAGTCTGCGCCGCCTGCAGACCGAGGTGATTGACCTCTATCAAATTCACTGGCCGGCGCGCAACCTGCCGGCCTTCGGCGCGCTCAGCTTCGACCCGAGCAAGGACAAGCCCTGCGCCTCGATCCTCGAACAGCTCGAGGCCATGGCCGAGCTGGTGAAAGCGGGCAAGGTGCGCGCCATCGGCCTGTCCAACGAAACGTCCTACGGCGTGCACGAGTTCGTGCGCCTGGCCGAGCAGCACGGCCTGCCGCGCGTGGCCACGGTGCAGAATCCCTACTGCCTGATCAACCGCAGCCACGAGAACGGGCTGGACGAGACCTGCCATCGCCTGGGCGTGTCGCTGCTGGCCTATTCGCCGCTGGGCTTTGGCCTGCTCACCGGCAAGTACGACGGCACCGGCCTGGTGGGCGGGCACGGCCGCCTGGCGATCTTTGAGAGCATGCGCAAGCAGCGCTGGGGCCGGCCCGAGGCGCTGGCCACCGCCCAGCGCTACAACGCGCTGGCCCGCGAGCACGGCCTCACGCCGACGCAACTGGCGCTGGCTTTTTGCTACAACAACTGGCGCGTGGCCTCCACCATCCTCGGCGTGACCACCGTGGCCCAGCTGGACGAGTGCCTGGACGCCTGGGGCACGCCGTTCACGCCCGAGCTGCAGGCGGCGGTGGACAAGATCCGCTGGGACAGCCGCGACCCCGCGCAGTAAAAGGACCGCCCCTGCCGCGCCTCGCGCGACCCCCTCAAGGGGGCGATGCCTGCGGCCCCGGCAGAGCCGGTTCCGCGGCCTCTCTGGACAAAGCCTGGTATGCCCAAGCCTCGACATGTTTCCGAGACACCCGCCACGGCCTGGCTCAAGGCGAATGGCGTCGTGTACACCGAGCATCCCTACGAATACCTGGAGCACGGCGGAGCGCAGCACAGCGCGCAGGTGCTGGGCCTGGACCCGTTCGCGGTGGTCAAGACATTGATCATGCAGGACGAGGCCGCCAGGCCGCTGGCGGTGCTCATGCACGGCAACCGCACGGTGTCCACCAAGAACCTGGCGCGCCAGATCGGCGCGAAATCGGTGGAGCCCTGCAAGCCCGAAGTGGCCAACCGCCACAGCGGCTACCTGGTGGGTGGCACCTCGCCCTTTGGACTCAAGCGCGCCATGCCGGTGTTCGTGGAATCGACGGTGCTGGAACTGCCGCGCCTGTGGATCAACGGCGGGCGGCGTGGTTTCCTGGTCGGCATCGATCCGGCCGTGCTGAGCACTCCCCTGGGCGCGAAGCCGGTGCAGTGCGCGCTGGCAGAATGACGCGCGCCCCCCATTCCAACCACAAGAACCGTTGACCGAGGAGATGCCCTTGCAAGCGCTCTATCCCGCGCTGGCCACCGTGGCCGCCTACCTGATCGGGTCCCTGTCCTTCGCGGTGATCGTCAGCCGCCTGATGGGCCTGTCCGACCCGCGCACCTACGGCAGCAAGAACCCCGGCGCCACCAACGTGCTGCGCTCGGGCAGCAAGGCGGCGGCCATCGTCACGCTGCTGCTCGATGCGGTGAAGGGCTGGCTGCCGGTGTTCGTGGTGGCGCACTGGGGCGAGCCTTTCGGCCTGGGCGCGGGCACGGTGGCGCTGGTGGGGCTGGCGGCTTTCCTCGGGCACCTGTATCCCGTGTTCTTCAAGTTCCAGGGGGGCAAGGGCGTGGCCACGGCGGCCGGCGTCATCCTGGGTTTCAACCCCTGGCTGGGCCTGGCCTCGCTGTTCACCTGGCTCATCATCGCCATCTTCTTCCGTTATTCCTCGCTGGCGTCCATCGTCACGGCGGTGTTCGCGCCGGCCTACTACCTGCTGGGCGGCGGCGTGGCCTGGGAGGCCCCGGGCGTGATGGTGCTGGGCCTGGCCGTGATGGCGGTGCTGCTGGTCTGGCGCCACGCCGAGAACATCAACCGCTTGCTGGCCGGCAAGGAAAGCCAGCTCGGAGCCAAGAAGAAATGAGCCAACAAGGCATCCAGCGCGTGGGCATGGCCGCGCGCTACAGCGAAGCCGCCGTGTTCAAGGGCATCGTGTTCCTGGCGGGCATGGTGCCCGAGCGCGGCGACACCGATATCCGCGGCCAGACCGAGGACGTGCTGCAGCAGGTGGAGCAGCGCCTGAAGGAATGCGGCAGCGACAAGTCGCGCATCCTGCGCACCGAGATCTTCCTCACCGACATCCGCGACATCGCGGCGATGAACGAGGTCTGGGACGCCTGGGTGGTGCCCGGCGCCGCGCCGCCACGCGCCACCGTGCAGGCCGCCCTGGCCAACCCGGCGTACCGCATCGAGATCGTGGTGACGGCCGCGCAGGCCTGAGTCAGTAGCGCCGCTCCAGCGTGAGCTGGTCGTTGTTGCGCTGCATCTGGAAGCGCGTGAGGAAGCTGTTGCCCAGCAGCACGAAGGGCATGGGCTGTGGCAGCACGATGGCGGCCACGGCGTGCACCTGGGCGTCGCCCACGCGCACCGAGTCGAGCGTGACGCGGTAGCCCGGCGCGGTGCCGTTGGCCGTCTGCACGCTCACGCGCTGGCCGCGCTGGTAGTCCAGGTTGATGCGCTTGGCTTCCGACTCGCCGATGACGACCTGCGTGGCGCCCGTGTCCACCATGAACTGCACCGCGCGACCGTTGATCTGGCCTTGGGGCATGAAGTGGCCGCTGCCGTCGGCCGTGAGCACCACGCGCTGGGCCCCGTTCGCGCCGGCCCCGGTGGCGCCGCCCAGGCTCACGGGCGCTTCGCCCAGGCGCAGGGCCTGGCGCTGGCCGCCGATCTCGACCACGGCCGAGTCGCCCTGCACCGACACCAGGCGCACGCCCTGGTGGGCCTGACCGGCCGCCATGAAGCGCGGCGCGGCGCCGTCGATGACCACCAGGGCCTTGCTGCCCGAGACGCCCGAGAGCGACACCGACTGCGCGACGACGAGGCCGGCCGACCCCAACAGGAAACAGATCAGCAGCGCGCGAAGGGACCGAAACCCAGAGGTGCCGCGGAACCGGCTTTGCCGGGCCGCAGGCGCCGCCCCCGCAAGGGGGGGAGCGCCGAAGGCGCTGCGGGGGGGATTCAATTAGTCGCGGAAGTTGTTGAAGGACAAGGGCAGGTCCTTCATCTCGTTCTTGATGATGGCCATGGTGGCCTGCAGGTCGTCGCGCTTGGCGCCGGTCACGCGCACGGCGTCGCCCTGGATGGCGGCCTGCACCTTGAGCTTGCTGGCCTTGATGGCCTGCTGGATCTTCTTGCCGTCTTCGGTGGCGATGCCGTTGCGCACCTTGGCCACCTGCTTGACCTTGTCGCCGCCCATCTTCTCGACCTTGCCCATGTCGAGGAAGCGCACGTCCACGTTGCGCTTGGCCAGCTTGTTGCGCAGCACGTCCTCGATCTGCTGGAGCTGGAAGTCGGCGTCACCGGTGAGGGTGATCTCCTTGTCCTTCAACTCGATCGCGGCGCTCGTGCCCTTGAAATCGAAGCGCGTGCCGATCTCGCGCGCGACCTGATCGACGGCATTCTTGACTTCAACGAGATCGGCTTCTAGGACGGTGTCGAACGAGGGCATGGCGAGGCGGCGGTGGGTGAGAAAATCGCGGCCATGATAGTCGAGAAGCAGGTGCCTCTACAGGCCTACAACAGCTTTGGCATCGTGGCCAAGGCGCACCGCCTCGCGCGCATCCGCGCCGAGGCCGACCTGGCCGCGCTGCGGGCCTCGGACGACTGGCAGCAACTCACCCGCGAGACCCCCCCTTTCGTGCTCGGCGGTGGCAGCAACCTGGTGATCACGGGCGATGTGAGGCCTTTGGTGCTCAAGGTGGAGATCGCGGGCCGGCGCCTGGTGGAGGAAACGCCCAAGGGCTGGCTGGTGGAGGCTGGCGCGGGCGAGAACTGGCACGCCTTCGTGCAGTGGACGCTGGAGCGGGGCTGGCCCGGGCTGGAGAATCTGGCGCTGATCCCCGGTACCGTGGGCGCCTCGCCGGTGCAGAACATCGGCGCCTACGGCGTGGAACTGCAGGACCGTTTCCATTCGCTGGACGCCATCGACCTGCGCTCGGGCGAGGGGTTCACGCTGGACGCCGCCCAGTGTGGCTTCGGCTACCGCGACTCGGTGTTCAAGCACCAGCCCACGGATGCGCGCGACTTCGGCCTGGCGGGCCGCGCGCTCATCGCGCGGGTGCGCTTCTGGCTGCCCAAGGCCTGGAAGCCGGTGCTGGGCTATGCCGATCTGGAGCGCAAGATCGCCGAAACCGGCAATACCACGCCGGATGCGCGCACGATCTTCGACTGGATCTGTGGCATCCGGCGCGCCAAGCTGCCGGACCCGGCGGTGATCGGCAACGCGGGCAGCTTCTTCAAAAACCCCACGGTGACGCTGGACCAATGCGCGGACATCATTGCGCGCGAGCCCAAGGTGGTGCACTACCCCATGCCCGATGGCACGGTGAAGCTGGCCGCGGGCTGGCTGATCGACGCCTGCGGCTGGAAAGGGCGCGGCGTGGGCAACGCGGGCGTGTACGACAAGCAGGCCCTGGTGCTGGTGAACCGCGGCGGGGCCACCGGGGGCGAGGTGGTCACGCTGGCGAAGGCGATCCAGACCAGCGTCTATGAGCGCTTCGGCATCCGGCTGGAGCCGGAGCCGGTGGTGATCTGAGTGTTTTCATCCGGAGGAATGACGATGGCTGGCCACCCCGTTTTCTCGATGAAGTTCGCCCGGCTCTACCCGCTGTACGTGCAGAAGGCCGAGCGCAAGCAGCGCACCCGTGAGGAGGTGGACCAGGTCATCGGCTGGCTGACGGGCTACGACGCGGCGGGCCTGCGCCGCCAGATCGAGCAGGGCAGCGACGTCGAGACCTTCTTTGCCCAGGCGCCCGCGTTTCACCCCAACAGCGCGCGGATCCAGGGCCTGGTGTGCGGCGTGCGCGTCGAAGCGGTGGACGACCCGCTGATGCGCAAGATCCGCCAGCTGGACAAGCTGATCGACGAGCTCGCCAAGGGCAAGGCGATGGACAAGATCCTGAGGAATTGAGCGAGGCACACATGAAACTCACCGAACGCGACCCGCTGCTGCAGACCCTGAAGACCCGGTTCGAGAAGCACCACAAGCGCCACAAGGGCATCGCCTGGGACGAGGTGCTGGCGCGGCTGGAGGCGAACCCCGGCGCTCTGTCGTCCCTGCACCGGATGGAGGCATCGGGCGGCGAGCCCGATGTGATCGGGCGCGACAAGGCCTCGGGCGTGTTCCTTTTCTGCGATTGCTCGGCCGAGACGCCCACGGGCCGCCGCAGCCTGTGCTTCGATCGCGAGGCGCTGGACGCGCGCAAGGAGAACAAGCCGCAAGGCAGCGCCATGGAGATGGCCGCCGAGATAGGTATCGAGATGCTCGATGAGGCGATGTACCGCCGGCTGCAGGAGTTGGGCGAGTTCGACCTGAAGACCTCCAGCTGGATCGCCACCCCGAAAGCCGTGCGCGCGCTCGGCGGGGCCCTGTTCTGCGACCGCCGCTACGGCCAGGTGTTCACGTACCACAACGGCGTGCAGTCCTACTATGCGTCGCGCGGCTTTCGGGGGCTGCTGCGGGCCTGATCGCGGCGCGGGCCGGACGGTGGCGCCAAAAGAAAGGCCCGCCAGCTGGCGGGCCTTTCGAGTGGAAGCGGTGGCCCCGCTTCAGTCCTTGCCGAGCTTGAGCATGTCGGTGCCGTCACCGCCGGTCAGCAGGCCGGTGCGGCTGTAGACGCCCAGCTTGCCGCGCGTGTCGGTGATGTCGAGGTTGCGCATGGTCAGCTGGCCGATGCGGTCCAGCGGCGTGAAGGGCGCGTCCTCCACCTTCTCCATCGACAGCCGCTCGGGTGCGTAGGTGAGGTTGGGGCTCTCGGTGTTGAGGATGGAATAGTCGTTGCCGCGGCGCAGCTCGACCGTCACCTCGCCCGTGACCGCGCGCGCCACCCAGCGCTGGGCCGACTCGCGCAGCATGATGGCCTGCGGGTCGAACCAGCGGCCCTGGTAGAGCAGGCGGCCGAGCTTGAGTCCGTTGATGCGGTACTGCTCGATGGTGTCTTCGTTGTGGATGCCGGTGACCAAGCGCTCGTAGGCGATGAACAGCAGCGCCAGGCCGGGGGCCTCGTAGATGCCGCGGCTCTTGGCCTCGATGATGCGGTTCTCGATCTGGTCGCTCATGCCCAGGCCGTGGCGCCCGCCGATCTCATTGGCCTTCATGATGAGGTCGACCGGGCTGGCGAAGCTCTGGCCATTGAGGGCCACGGGCTGGCCGTCCTCGAAACGCACCGTCACCTCTTCGGGCTTGACCGCGCAGTCCTCGCGCCAGAAGGGCACGCCCATGATGGGGTTGACGATGCGGATGCCCGAGTTCAGGTGCTCCAGGTCCTTGGCCTCGTGCGTGGCGCCGAGCATGTTGCTGTCGGTGCTGTAGGCCTTCTCCACGCTCATCTTGTAGTCGAAGCCGTTGGCGATGAGGAATTCGCTCATCTCCTTGCGGCCACCGAGTTCGTCGATGAAGCGCTGGTCCAGCCAGGGCTTGTAGATCTTGAGGCTGGGGTTGGTGAGCAGGCCGTAGCGGTAGAAGCGCTCGATGTCGTTGCCCTTGAAGGTGGATCCATCGCCCCAGATGTGGACGTCGTCTTCCTTCATGGCGGCCACCAGCATGGTGCCGGTGACGGCGCGGCCCAGCGGGGTGGTGTTGAAGTAGGTGATGCCGGCCGTGCTGATGTGGAAGGCACCGCACTGCAGCGCGGCGATGCCCTCGTGCGCCAGCTGCAGGCGGCAGTCGATCAGGCGGGCCTTCTCGGCACCATAGGCCATGGCCTTGCGCGGGATGGCCTCGTAGTCGTCCTCGTCGGGCTGGCCCAGGTTGGCCGTGTAGGCATAGGGCAGGGCGCCCTTCTTCTTCATCCACAGCAGGGCGGCGCTGGTGTCCAGGCCGCCGGAGAAGGCGATGCCGACTTTCTGTTGCGTGGGCAGGTGTTGCAGGATGGTGGCCATGTCGGTGTCCTGTGGTGGCTCAGCCGAAACGGCAGATGTAGTGGTAGGCCTCGCTCACGCGGATCTGGAAGCTGCTGTTGCCGGGCACGCTGAACTGCTCGCCCGGGCCGTTTTTCACCCAGGTGCTGCTGCCGGCCAGCAGGTATTCGCAGCCACCGGCCACGCATTCCATGACCTCGGGCGCGCCGGTGTTGAAGGTCAGCGTGGCGGGCAGGATCACGCCCACCGATTGTTTCGTGCCGTCGGCCAGGGTGAGGCTGTGGCTCACGCATTTGCCGTCGAAGTAGACGTTGGCCTGGGTGGCGACGGTGACGCCGCTGATCTGGGTGGTGGTCATGGTGCTGGGGGGCGTGATGAAGGCAAAGCCGCGATTTTAGGTCGCGGCCCCGGGAGGGCGGTCGGGGGGGCCGGCCGCGGCTCAGCGCCGGGCGGCCCAGTCAGTCGGGTCGAAGCCCACGGTGATGGCGCCGTCGCTCCACCGCACCACGGGCCGCTTGATCAGGCTGGGCTGCTCGAGCAGCAGGCGGCGCGCGCTGGCGCTGTCCACCACGGCGGCGCGCGTGGCCTCGTCGAGCCGGCGCCAGGTGGTGCCCTTGCGGTTCACCAGGGTTTCCCAGCCCGCGCTGGCCAGCCAGGCGTCCAGCCCGGCCTCGGGCACGCCCTGCTTCTTGAAATCGTGGAAATGGTGTTCGCGGCCGTTGGCGTCCAGCCAGGCGCGCGCCTTCTTCACCGTGTCGCAGTTCGGAATGCCATGCAGCGTGATCATGGGCGGGATTGTCCGTCAGCCATGTCGGGCCAGGGGGCGGGTGGGACAATCGCGAGATGCTTGAGATCCCCGTTCCCGACCACCCCGTGACGCTGGCCGACTGGCTGGCCCACGCCGAGCGCCTGCACCCGCAGGCCATAGACATGGGCCTGGAGCGCGTGACGACCGTGGCGCGGCGCATGGGCCTGCAACTGAGCTGCCCGGTGATCACCGTGGCCGGCACCAACGGCAAGGGCAGCACCTGCGCCATGCTGGAGTCCATCTACACCCAGTCGGGCTATCGCACGGGCGTCTACAGCTCGCCGCACCTGGTGCATTTCGAGGAGCGCTGCCGCATCGCGGGCGAGGTGGTGTCGGCCGACACGCTGGTGCCCGCCATGGCCGAGGTGGACGTGGCGCGGCGCGGGCAGGGCGGCGAGCCCGAGGTGAGCCTGACCTATTTCGAGTTCACCACCCTGGCCATCCTGCGCACCATCGCGCGCGAGGCGGTGGACGTGGCCATCCTGGAGGTCGGCCTGGGCGGCCGGCTCGACGCGGTCAACATCCTCGACGCCGACTGCGCGGTCATCACCAGCATCGACCTCGACCACATGGCCCTGCTCGGCCCCGACCGCGAGAGCATCGGCCGCGAGAAGGCCGGCATCATGCGCACCGGCCGCCCCGCGGTGGTCAGCGACCCGGCGCCGCCGCAGAGCCTGATCGACCACGCGCGCGAGATCGACGCCGAGCTCTGGCGCGTGGGCGTCGACTTCCACGTCGCGGGCGACCAGCAGCAGTGGGGCTGGGCCATGCACCCCTCGCGCGGCGGGCGCCGCTACAGCGGCCTGGCCTACCCGGCGCTGCGCGGCGCCAACCAGCTGCTCAACGCGGCCGGCGCGCTGGCCGCCATCGAGGCCCTGCGCGCTCGCCTGCCGGTCACGGCCCAGGCCGTGCGCACCGGCTTCGTGCTGGTCGAGCTGCCGGGGCGCTTCCAGATCGTGCCCGGTCGGCCCGCGCTGGTGCTGGACGTGGCGCACAACCCGCATTCGGTGGCCGCGCTGGCCGCCAACCTCGACGCCATGGGCTTCTACCCGCGCACGCACGCCGTGTTCGGCGCCATGGCCGACAAGGACCTCGGCACCATGCTGGCGCGCATCGCGCCGCTGATCGACCGCTGGTACCTGACCGACCTGCCCCTGCCACGCGCCAGCCGGGCCGCCGACCTCAAGCCCCTGGTGGAGGGACTGAAAGGACCCGGGGGACGCGACGCCAGCCTGCACCGCGACCCGCGCGAGGCATTGGCCGCGGCCCTGGGCGCGGCGGACCCCGCTGATAGAATCCTCGTCTTTGGCTCGTTCTACACCGTCGGTGGTGTGCTGCAGGACGGATTGCCGAAGCTCGCGGCGCCGCACCTCGCCGCCTGAACCGTGCCGACCAAGGCCCTCGCGACCCCATGATCAGCTCACGCTCCGGCTCCCAGGGCGGCGCCAACGCATCGCCTCCCACCATCGAAGCGGTGCGTCGCCGGGCGCGCCATCGGCTCATCGGCGCCAGCATCCTTGTGGCCGCCGGCGTCATCGGTTTTCCGCTGCTGTTCGACAGCCAGCCGCGTCCGATCGCGGTGGACATCCCGATCGACATCCCCGGCCGCGACGCCGCGCCGCCCCTGGCCAGCACGGCCCGGCCCGCCCCCGCGCCCAACCCTTCGCCGGCCCCGGCGCCCTCGCCGGCGCCCGCTCCTTCGCCAGCCCCTGCGCCCAGTCCGGCCCCGGCATCCAGTCCGGCCCCGGCACCCAGCCCGGCGCCCGCGCCCGCCCCCAGTCCTGCGCCGGCTCCGGCGCCCGAGCCGCCGAAACGCGATGCCGCCGACGCCGCGCGCGCCCAGGCCATCTTGCGCGGCCAGACCCCGCCCGCCACCGCCGCCGCGACCGAGCGCGTGGTGGTGCAGGTGGGCGCTTTCGCCGACGAGGCCCGCGCCCGCGAAACACGCCAGAAGCTCGAGCGCGCCGGCCTCAAGACCTACGTGAACGTGGCCCAGACGGCGGATGGCAAGCGCGTGCGCGTGCGGGTGGGCCCCTTCGACAGCCGCGCCGAGGCCGAGAAGGCCGCCGCCCGCGTCAAGTCCCTGGGCCTGCCGGCCGCCATCCTGACCCTCTGAACGGAGGGGCGCCATGCTGCTGACCGACTGGGTGCTGCTCACCTTGCTGCTGCTGTCGGTGCTGCTGGGCCTGTGGCGCGGGCTCATGTTCGAGGTGCTGTCGGTGCTGGGCTGGGTGGCCGCCTTCCTGTGCGCCCAGGCCTTCGCCGACGATGTCGTGCCCTGGCTGCCGATCGACAAGGTCGCGCCGCCGCTGCAACTGGCCATCGGCTTTGCGCTGGTCTTCATCGCCGTCGCTTTTCTCGGCGGCGTGCTGGCCTGGCTGGTGCAGAAATTGATCAACACCGTGGGCCTGCGCCCGGTCGACCGCGTCCTGGGCGGCGCCTTCGGCCTGTTGCGGGGCCTGGTCATCCTGCTCGCCGTGGCGCTGGTCATTGCCATGACGCAGATGCAATCGGCCGCCTGGTGGCAGGACTCGCCCACCGCCAACGCACTGAGCGGCGCGTTGCGCCAGGCCAAGCCCCTGCTGCCCGACCCGTTCGCGCGCTACATCCCCTGAACTTCTGAACCCAAGGACACCATCATGTGTGGAATCGTCGGCGTCGTCAGCCAGACCCCGGTGAACCAGCTCATCTACGACGCGCTGCTGCTGCTGCAGCACCGCGGTCAGGACGCCGCGGGCATCGTCACCCAGCAGGGCCGCAAGTTCTTCATGCACAAGGCCAAGGGCATGGTGCGTGACATCTTCCGCACCCGCAACATGCGCGCCCTGCCGGGCAACTGCGGCCTGGGCCAGGCGCGCTACCCCACGGCCGGCAACGCCTACAGCGAGGAAGAGGCCCAGCCCTTCTACGTGAACGCGCCCTTCGGCCTGGTGCTGGTGCACAACGGCAACCTCACGAACGCCCAGGCGCTCAAGCAGGAGCTGTTTCAGACCGACCACCGCCACATCAACACCGAGAGCGACTCCGAGGTGCTGCTCAACGTGCTGGCGCACGAGCTGGAGAAGTGCACGCGCGGCGAACCGCTCAAGCCGGCCGACGTGTTCGCGGCCGTGCGCGGTGTGCACGCGCGCGTGAAAGGCTCCTACGCGGTGGTGGCCCTGATCGCGGGCCACGGCCTGCTGGCCTTTCGCGATCCCTACGGCATCCGCCCGCTGTGCATCGGCCGCCAGGACGGCAGCGTGATGGTGGCCAGCGAATCGGTGACCCTCGAGGGCACGGGTTTCCACTTCGAGCGCGACGTGCTGCCGGGCGAGGCGGTCTACGTCAGCCTCGAGGGTGAGATGCACGCCGAGCGCTGCGCGCCCGGCGCCGTGCTCAAACCCTGCATCTTCGAATACGTCTACCTGGCGCGGCCCGACTCCGTCATGAACGGCATCTCGGTCTACCAGGCGCGCCTGAACCTGGGGACCACGCTGGCCAAGCGCGTCATCTCCACCGTGCCGCCGAACGAGATCGACGTGGTGATCCCCATCCCCGAGTCCTCGCGCCCGAGCGCGATGGAGCTGGCGCGCCTGCTGGGCCTGCCGTACCGCGAAGGCTTCGTGAAGAACCGCTACGTGGGCCGCACCTTCATCATGCCGGGCCAGGCCGTGCGCAAGAAGTCGGTGCGTCAGAAGCTCAATGTCATCGGCAGCGAGTTCAAGGGCCGCAACGTGCTGCTGGTGGACGACTCCATCGTGCGCGGCACCACCAGCCGCGAGATCGTGCAGATGGCGCGCGACGCCGGCGCGCGCAAGGTCTACCTGGCCAGCGCCGCGCCGCCGGTGCGCTTCCCCAACGTCTATGGCATCGACATGCCCACGCCGGGCGAACTCGTGGCGCACGGCCGGTCGGTGGAGGAAGTGCGCGAAATCATCGGCTGCGACGCCCTGATCTACCAGGACGTGGACGGCATGAAGCAGGCCGTGGGCTCGCTCAACGCCCAGCTCGACGGCTTCGACGCCTCCTGCTTCGACGGCGTCTACGTCACCGGCGACATCACGCCGCAGGACATCGAACGGCTCAACCAGGGCCGCCCGCAAAGCGAGGAGGGCGAAGAAGACACCTCCCGTCTGGCATTGCCGAACGCCCAGGAGGCCTGAGTTGGACGACGCGCTGAGAAAAACCCTGCACCGCGACACCCTGGCGGTGCGCGAGGCCGTCGATCGAAGCCCCTATGGCGAGAACTCCGAGGCGCTGTACCTCACCAGCGGCTACGTGCAGTCCTCGGCCGAGTCCTCGGCCCGCCGCTTCGCGGGCGACGAAGAAGGCTTCACCTATGGCCGCTACGGCAACCCCACGGTCACCAGCTTCGAGCGCCGCCTCGCCGCGCTGGAAGGCAGCGAGGCGGCCATGGGCACGGCCTCGGGCATGTCGGCCATCCTGCTCATGTGCCTGGGCCTGCTCAAGGCGGGCGACCACGTGGTGTGTTCGCAGTCCATGTTCGGCTCGACCATCAAGCTCATCGGCAGCGACCTGGCGAAGTTCGGCGTCGAGTCGAGCTTCGTGCCGCAGACCGACGTGGGCGCCTGGAAGGCCGCGCTGCGCCCCTCCACCAAGCTGCTGTTCGCCGAGACGCCCACCAACCCGCTCACCGAGGTCTGCGACATCCAGGCCCTGGCCGATCTGGCGCACAACGCCGGCGCGCTGCTCTGCGTGGACAACTGCTTCGCCACGCCCGCGCTGCAGCGCCCCATGGATTTCGGCGCCGACATCGTCATGCACTCGGGCACCAAGTACCTCGACGGCCAGGGCCGCGTCATGGCCGGTGCGCTGTGCGCCAGCCAGGCCCTGGTCACCGAGAAGTTCCTGCCCATCATGAAGAGCGCGGGCATGACGCTCGCGCCCTTCAATGCCTGGGTCATGCTCAAGGGATTGGAGACGCTGGACATCCGCCTGCGCGCGCAAAGCGCCAACGCGCTCGCGCTGGGCCGCTGGCTGGAGGCGCACCCCGCGGTGGCGCGCGTGCACAACCCCGGCCTGCCCAGCCACCCGCAGCACGCGCTGGCCATGAAGCAGCAGAGCGGCATCGGTGGTGCGGTGCTGTCCTTCGACGTGAAGGCCGCCAACCCCGAACAGGCCCGCCAGCGCGCCTTCCACGTGCTCGATTCGCTGCGCGTGCTCTCGCTGTCCACCAACCTGGGCGACACCAAGACCCTGTGCGCGCACCCCGCGAGCACCTCGCACGGCCGCCTCACCGAAGCGCAGCGCCAGGCGGCCGGCATCGGCCAGGGCCTGATCCGCGTGGCCGTGGGCCTCGAACACATCAACGACATGCAGGCCGACCTCTCGCGCGGCCTCGACACCCTCCCGTGAAAGTCCGCACCCGTTTCGCGCCGTCGCCGACCGGCTTCATTCACCTCGGCAACATCCGCTCGGCCCTGTACCCCTGGGCCTTCGCGCGCTCGCAGCAGGGTGACTTCATCCTGCGCATCGAGGACACCGACCTGGAGCGTTCCTCGCAGGCCGCGGTCGACGTGATCCTGGAAGGCATGGCCTGGCTGGGCCTCGACCCCGACGAGGGGCCCTTCTACCAAATGCAACGCATGGACCGCTACAAGCAGGTGCTGGCGCAGATGCAGGCGCAGGGCCTGGTCTACCCCTGCTACATGAGCGTGGCGGAGCTCGACGCCCTGCGCGAGCGCCAGATGGCCGCCAAGGAAAAGCCGCGCTACGACGGCACCTGGCGCCCCGAGGCCGGCAAGAGCCTGCCGCCCGTGCCCGAGGGCGTGAAGCCCGTGCTGCGCTTCAAGAACCCGCAGGGCGGCGTGGTGGCCTGGGACGACAAGGTCAAGGGCCGCATCGAGATCCGCAACGACGAACTCGACGACCTCGTGATCGCACGCCCCGATGGCACGCCCACCTACAACTTCTGCGTCGTGGTGGACGACATCGACATGGCCATCACCCACGTGATCCGCGGCGACGACCACGTGAACAACACGCCGCGCCAGATCAACATCTTCCGCGCCCTCGGTCAGGAGCCACCGGTGTACGCCCACTTGCCCACCGTGCTCAACGAGCAGGGCGAGAAGATGAGCAAGCGCAACGGCGCCAAGCCCGTCACCCAGTACCGCGACGAAGGCTACCTGCCCGACGCGATGGTGAACTACCTGGCGCGCCTGGGTTGGAGCCACGGCGACGACGAAATCTTCAGCCGCGCGCAGTTCCTCGAGTGGTTCGACCTCGACCACCTCGGCCGCAGCGCCGCGCAGTTCGACGAGGCCAAGCTGCGCTGGGTCAACGCCCAGCACCTCAAGGCCATGGCCGACGAAGCGCTCGCGCCACTGGTGGCCGAGCAGCTGAAGAAGCGCGGCCTGGTGGCCGACGAGCGCCTGCCGCGCATCTGCGCGCTGTTCAAGGACCGCTGCGACACCACCGTGGCACTGGCCGACTGGGCCGCGGCCTTCTACGCCGACGTGAGCCCGAGCGAGCAAGAGCGCGCGCAGCACATCACCGAGGCCGTGAAGCCTGCCGTGGCCGCGCTCGCCGCGGCGCTGGCCGCACTGCCCGCGTGGGACAAACCCGCCATCTCGGGCGCGCTCAAGCAGGTACTCGCTGCGCACGGCCTGAAGATGCCGCAACTGGCCATGCCGGTGCGTGTGCTGGTGATGGGCACGGCCCAGACACCGTCGCTCGATGCGGTGCTCGAACTGCAGTCGCGTGAACTTGTGCTCGAGCGACTTCAGAAAGCATGAATTTCTGGCATATAATGCGAGGCTCGCTAGGACGCAACGCTGAGTGATCGGCGAAACGGAACAGCGAACCCTGTGGGGGTATAGCTCAGCTGGGAGAGCGCTTGCATGGCATGCAAGAGGTCAGCGGTTCGATCCCGCTTACCTCCACCACAGATTCGAAGTCGCGCATGGTGGCGACGGCAGGAAAAGCAGATACTGCCGCTGATACAATGCGAGGCTTCCGTCCAGGTTATGACCCTATCGTCTAGAGGCCTAGGACATCACCCTTTCACGGTGAGTACCGGGGTTCGAATCCCCGTAGGGTCGCCAAACAAGCCGCAAGGCAAGTAGGCACAAGTCGTGGCACTTGGTTCGAAAGAACGAAAGCCGCCTGCCAGGAGTGGTAGTTCAGTTGGTTAGAATACCGGCCTGTCACGCCGGGGGTCGCGGGTTCGAGCCCCGTCCACTCCGCCAGACACATCAACGGGTTACGTGAGAAATCGCGTAACCCGTTTTCATTTTCGCGGCCCGTCAGCGCCTGGCACTGGTGATCGGCTTGCCGAGGTGCGCTCACTCGCCAGGCTGCCAGCACTGCCTTGCAGCCGCTCCCAGTGCAGCCTTGCCCGCGCATGGGGTCGAACAAGAAGGTGGATGCTAGGGAAGGTCTGCACAACGCCCGCCGCAGCGAGCGCTGATGCGCGATGTGTCAGATGGCGCCAGCTGCGGGGAGATTCGGCGCGTTCGAGGGCCGATTTGTGGCCTCGTGCGAGCCCCTCGGGCCGCTGCGGGCGCACTCATCCCAGGGCCCTGCTCAAAAGCGTTCGGCGCACCATCCACAGATTGGAGAGTGCAAACAGCGTGTGCAACTGCGCCGTGTTCTTGGCCAGCCCTCGGTAGCGCACCTTCACATGCCCGAATTGGCGCTTGATGACCCGAAACGGGTGCTCCACCTTGGCCCGGATACTGGCCTTAACGTGTTCGAGCTTGTCGAGCACCGCGCCCATCGGGCTGCTCTTGTCCAAGGCCTTGCGTTTGCTCGGGCGCATGGCCACGTGCCAGTTGGCCTCGATGTCCTGCGTCTCCTCACGCTTGGCCACGCCCTGGTAGCCCGCGTCAGCGAACACATCGGTCTCTTGACCATGCACCAGAGCACTGGCCTGCGTCACGTCATTGACGTTGGCCGCCGTGCCGATGACGGTGTGCACCAGGCCCGAGTCGGCATCCACGCCAATATGCGCCTTCATGTTGAAGTGCTACTGGTTGCCCTTCTTGGTCTGGTGCATCTCGGGGTCGCGCTGGCCGCTGCTGTTCTTGGTCGAACTCGGCGCGGCGATCAGCGTGGCGTTGACCGTGGCCAGGATTTGCAAGCTCAGGTTGTGGGCTTCGAGCAGGTGGCGAAAGCGCAGGATGGTGCTCTCGTCAGGCAGGTTGTCCTCGCCCATGTCCAGCCTGGCAAACTCGCGAAACATCGGCGTGTCGTACAGCGCCTCCTCCATCGCCGGGTCCGACAGCTTGAACCACTGCTGCAGGAAGTGGATGCGCAGCATGGTCTGCACCGCAAACGGCGGGCGACCGCCCTTCGCGCCCGCAGCCGGCGCGTGCGGTGCAATCAGCGCCACCAGTTCGGCCCACGGCACCACCAGGTTCATCTCGTCGAGGAATTCGCGCTTGCGCGTCTTCTTGGTCTTGTGCTCGAAACCGCTCTCGCTCAGGCTCATTTTTGCTTCGTGGCGGCAATGTCTCACGCATCACGCGGGGTGGGCCAGGGTTGTGCAGACCTTCCTTAGGCCTGCATGCCAGTCGTGACATCCGGGACCCGGATTCTCGGGTGCGCTGCCATCGATGTAATCTTCACCGCGTTGTTGCGATTGATCCACCTGCTAGGGGCCAGATTCGACCGCTCAAGCAGAATCCTCCAATTGGCCGAGTTGAGTGTTTGGCATGTATGGATTACTGTCTCTCCCAGAAGAGTTCTTTGGGAAGTCCGCTCAGTTGGCGGGAGTCCCACGGTATCAGGGAGTTGCTGGGAACGTGTCGACCATTTGCAATGGGTATTTCTGTTGGATGGCCAGATGCACTCTTTTCTTTTTTAAAGGTGCTGTTATGAATATCCGTCAATCAAGGCTTTTTAAGCTGCTTTTTGGTAGTGTTTTGGCGCTCGTTGCGTTGTTGGGAGCGGGTTCAGCGATGGCGTATAGTGGGAACTGGTCATCGGTTGCGATAGAGGGGCAGTCGTTCTCGGTCAAGGCTGGGGACTTCATTCGTTTTGGCGTCACTGATATTCCTGACTGCGCAGATTCTGGCTGTCAAGGTCGTTGGTCCTTTAAGGGATTTACCAGTGATGGTACGGCGTACTGCACTAACCAATATTGGGGTGGGGATCCCTATCCCGGTCGCGCAAAAAATTGTGAGAAACTGACGCAGCTCACTGTATATGGAACCCCGTCGTATCCTGTTTCTTATAAATATGTGGCGACGGAGGGCAGTTCGACCCTACTTTATACTACCGTGACTAATAATAATGCCAACTGCAGTATGAATGTTGTAACGCCGTGCAGTGAGGTGTGGTACATGGGTTGGAGTAGTAATAGTGTGGTGCAGTTTACGGTTAAAGCGATTAATAATTCAATGACCTGTAATAATGCGTCTTTTGGTACTGATCCAAGCCCCGGGGTTCTGAAGTACTGCTTTTTCCCAAAGTGAGAGCATCGGCGTCAGTGGGTAGTTGGTAAATTCTTAACAACCACCCCAGTTTGGCTAACAGCGAAAATGTAGGTTGGTCTGCAGCCTTGAGGCTGTAGACCAACTAAATCGTTCCTTCGACCCAGCTGGTGTCCGTCACTGACGCCCTTGGGTCAATTTTGCTGGCACTCGCCACTTGTAGGATCTTCTGGGGCAGTGGTATCGACGGCTGTCGTTAGCATACTGCCCTACTCAAAGCTTCTCTATCCTTACACCCCAATCCTAGGGGCGGCTATTTCGCTAAAATTCATGGCGAATGAAGGTCATAAAAACTTCGGATGCTGTGTTCAATAACAATGCGAATTGTCGGGAGAATCAATTTTTCCATGTAGTGCTGCGCACCGCATCGAGTTTCTGAGCAATGTTGCGACGGAGAAGACCAAGGCTCTTGATGGTTCAAGGACGCGCAGCAATGCATCATCTGGTGGTGATCTCATGTTGGCGCCCAAGAGAATTGCTTCTGTGCCAAACAGCAGTTTAGGCGCCGGCGAGCATTGACGGATTTTCAGTCGCCAATGCCTCTCCGCGCTGATATCGTGAACGAAGGTCGATCGCATAATTTCAAGGCTGCTGATTTCGAACGGCTAGACGCACTCCTTTTACCTTTTGGTTAAAATCAGTTGTTGTGAATATCTGTGAATCAAAACTTCTGAATTCTTTTTGAGATGGTGTTTTGGCGCTGCCCGCACCATTGATAACAGGTTTCGCGATCACAACGTTTGGGGTGTGGGCGCAGATTGCGCCAGTCCTCTAAAGAGACGCGAAAACTGACTGGCGACAGTTCAAACGCGGGGCGGCACAGTCATCGTTATGTGAGGTTTATGATGTGTGAACGCAATGTGAACCGCTTCTGACGGATTGGTCAGAAAGGTTTGACTGCATCAACAGGTCAAGCACGTGGTGCTTTCCCCTTTGGCACAGTGTTTATACTTGTTTCCTAATTGACGAGGCAGGAAAGGATGTTCAGATGTCGATTAGCAGTTCGCAGACCTTCTGCAACGCGTCCTATAGTGATCCAGGCAGCGGTGTGAAAATTGTTTCATTCCTCCAATGGAGGCTTTGCCTTAGGTGGTATCAACGGCTTGTTAGCCACGGAGGCCAGGCCCTGTTAATGGGAAGAATGAAGGTCGGCGGTGCAGCCAAAGGGCCGTCGACCGGCCGACTTTTCTTCTGCCCAGTAATCGGTTCGCCGCTCACCGGCAATTAGCGGTCACAAGAATCGATTAAGGATCCGCTTGGAGATCCGGTCCAGCGCAAAACGGTCGGCGACGAGGAACTGCAGGCCATTGCCGTCCTGGATCAACAGACGCTTTCCGTCGAGCCGGCGGATGTCGTCCTCGGCCTTGAGCACCAGTTGCGCGGGGCCGCGCTCGGTTTCCACCGTCCAGGTGCTGGGCGTGGCGTAGCCCGAGACACCCAGGATGCGCTGGATGCGGGGCATGAACTCGCGCGGCGCCAGTTCTTCCTCGATCAGCGTCCGCGTGGCGGCGTCGAGCGCCGACAGGCGCTCTATCCACACGAGCTCGTGCCCGTCGCTGCCCACCAGCGACAGGCCCTCGTCGGGCGCGGCCAGGGGGAAGGCGCGCACGGGCAGCACGCCGGCGTGCACCCGCCCATCGGCGGTGGTGAGCTGCAGCGGGCCTTGCGGGTCTCGGCGCAGTGTCCAGTCGATCGTCGTCATGCTGATCTCCGCGTTCAGTCGGTGCCCGCCGTGGCGCCATGCGCCGTGGGGTTGGTGTGGGGTGGGGCGAGGCTTGACTCGTCTTCCACGTCCACGTTGCGCAGCTGCGCCATGTAGAGCCGCCAGTAGGCGCCCTCGCGCGCCATCAGCTCGTCGTGCGGGCCCACCTCCACCACCTCTCCCCGGTCCATCACCACCAGCCGGTCGGCGCGGCGCAATGTGGAGAGGCGGTGCGCGATGGCGATGGTGGTGCGCCCGGCCACGAGGTTGTCGAGCGCCTTCTGGATTTCCTTCTCGGTCTCGGTGTCCACGCTGGAGGTGGCCTCGTCGAGGATCAGGATGCGCGGGTCGATCAGCAGCGCGCGCGCGATGGAGATGCGCTGGCGCTCGCCACCCGACAGGCCCTGGCCGCGTTCGCCCACCAGGGAGTCGTAGCCGTGCGGCAGGCGCAGGATGAACTCGTGCGCGTGCGCGGCGCGCGCGGCGGCCACGATCTCGGCGCGTGTGGCGTCCGGTTTGCCGTAGGCGATGTTCTCGGCGATGGTGCCGAAGAACAGGAAGGGCTCCTGCAGCACCAGGCCGATGTGGCGGCGGTAGTCGGCCACGGCGAACTGGCGCACGTCGATGCCGTCGACGCGGATGCTGCCGCCGCTGACGTCGTAAAAGCGGCAGATGAGGTTGACCAGCGTGCTCTTGCCCGAGCCGCTGTGGCCCACCAGGCCGATCATCTCGCCGGGCCGTATGGCCAGGTTCATGCCGCGGATGACCGAGCGGTTGCCGTAGCGGAAGTGCACGTCGCTCAGCTCGATGCCACCGTCGATGCGCGGCCGGCGCACGGGCTGCGCGGGCTCCGGCACGTTGGAGACGTGGTCGAGGATGTCGAAGATGCGCTTGGCGCCGGCGGCGGCCTTCTGCGTGACCGAGACGATGCGGCTCATGGAGTCGAGCCGGCTGTAGAAGCGGCCGATGTAGGCCAGGAAGGCGGTGAGCACGCCCACCGTGATGTCGCCGCGCGAGACCTGCCAGATGCCGAAGGCCCAGACCACCAGCAGGCCGAGTTCGGTGAGCAGCGTGACCGTGGGCGTGAACAGCGACCAGGTCTTGTTCAGCTTGTCGTTGACCTCCAGGTTGTGGCGGTTGGCCTCGCGAAAGCGGGCGGCTTCGCGCTTCTCCTGCGCGAAGGCCTTCACCACGCGGATGCCGGGGATGGTGTCGGCCAAGACGTTGGTCACGTCCGACCAGACGCGGTCGATCTTCTCGAAGCCGGTGCGCAGGCGGTCGCGCACGAGGTGGATCATCCAGGCGATGAAGGGCAGGGGCAGCAGCGTCACCAGCGCCAGCCAGGGGTTGATGCTGAAGAGGATGACCGCGGTCATCACGATCATCAGCACGTCGGTGGCGAAGTCCAGGGCGTGCAAGGAGAGGAACACGCAGATGCGGTCGGTCTCCGAGCCAATGCGGGCCATGAGGTCGCCGGTGCGCTTGCCGCCGAAGTACTCGAGCGAGAGCGCCAGCAGGTGCTCGAAGGTGGTGGTGCGCAGGTCGGCGCCGATGCGCTCGGACACCAGCGAGAGCACATAGGTGCGCGCCCAGCCCAGGCCCCAGGCCGTCAGCGCCGCCAGCAGCAGGCCGCCGAGCAGCATGGCCACCTGCCAGGGATCGATGCGCTGGCCGTTCTGGAAGGGGATCAGCACCTCGTCCATGAGCGGCATGGTCAGGTAGGGCGGCACCAGCGTGGCGGCTGTGGCGGCCAGCGTCAGGCCAAAACCCAGGGCCAATTGCGCGCGGTACGGTTTGGCGAATCGTCCGAGCCGCAATAGCACCCAGGTGGACGGCGGCCGGTGCAATTCCGGGGCGTCGATTAATTCGTCGCCAATCGGCGACAAATCACTTTCGTGATTTGGCGACAGCGGTATTGCGTTGGTCGATGATGGAGTGGATTTTTGCACTGCATCATTTAATCCAGTGCTGTGGCGAAGGGCTTGCAGGCGGTCGAATTCTGCAATGAACCGCAGCGCGCGTGTGTTGTGCGTCGCAGTAAAACGCCAAATAGCCAGCCGCTGTTGGGCGCCGTGCACACTGAGCTGCGCGAGGCCTGCATGGTCGTTGTGCTTCAAGCACAATACGCCTCCCAGGGGCCACTCACGCCAGCCGGCATCGGCCCCGCCGGGCTCCCAGCTCAACAGCCGTTGGGTGGTCAGCACCAGCCAGCCGGCGGAAAAATTCAATTGCGAATCGAGGTCAAGCTGCAGCCAACTTGAAACCTGCTCGTTGTCCAGCAAGCGCGCCCGCAGACCGTCTTGAAACGGTTGTGGCAAGGCACTGAACGGCGACGTAAGTTCGGCTAAAGGTGAATTCATTAGAAGTGGACCCATCCGGAAAATGACCGGCGCCCGCGGGCGTATCCGATATTGTCCTAGATGAAACGCCGAGTAAGTCCACAGCGCCCCCACGGCGTTATGCCGTTGAATCGACAACCATGAAACAACCCATTCGTTTTCTGCGCGTCAGCTACCTCGGCGGACCGAACATCTGGACCTACCGCCCGGTGCTCGAGAGCTGGATCGACATCGGGGAGCTCGAGGACTACCCCTCGCACCTGCTGCCCGGCCTGTACGAGCGCCTGACGGCCTGGCTGCCTGGCCTGATCGAGCACCAGTGCGGCGTGGGCGAGCGCGGGGGCTTCCTGCAGCGCCTGCAGGAAGGCACCTGGGCCGGCCACATCCTCGAACACGTGGTGATCGAGCTGCAGAACCTGGCGGGCCTGCAGACCGGCTTCGGCCAGACCCGCAGCACACCGGTGCGCGCCGTCTACAAGATGGTGTTTCGCGCCCGCGACGAGCGGGTGGCGCGGCGCGCGCTCACGCTGGGGCATGAACTGCTGATGGCCGCCATCAACGACAGCCCCTTCGACGTGGCCGCCGCGGTGCACGAACTGCGCGAGCTGGTCGACGACCACTGCCTGGGCCCCAGCACCGCGAGCATCGTCGACGCCGCGACCGGCCGCCGCATCCCGCACATCCGCCTGAACGACGGCAACCTGGTGCAGCTCGGCTATGGCGCGCGCCAGCGCCGCATCTGGACGGCCGAGACCGACCGCACCAGCGCGATCGCCGAGAGCATCGCCAGCGACAAGGACCTGTCCAAGCGCATGCTCGCCGCCTGCGGCGTGCCGGTGCCCGAGGGCCAGGTGGTCGAGAGCCCGCAGGCGGCCTGGGAGGCCGCGCGCGACATCGGTCTGCCGGTGGTGGTGAAGCCCACCGACGCGAACCACGGCCGGGGCGTATCGCTGGAGCTGATGCGCCAGGAAGACGTGGAGGCGGCGTTCGCCGTGGCCGACGCCGAAGGCAGTGGCGTCATGGTCGAGCGCTTCGTGCGCGGCCTGGAACACCGCCTGCTGGTGGTGGGCGGGCGCGTGGTGGCCGCCACGCGCGGCGACGAAGCCTGGGTGACGGGCGACGGCCGCAGCACCGTGGGGCAGCTCATCGACAGCCAGATCAACAGCGACCCGCGCCGCGGCCTGAGCGAGGAATTCCCGCTCAACGCCATCCACCTCGACGAGTACCCCGCCATGGCCGTCGAGCTGCAGCGCCAGGGCCACACCATCGACAGCGTGCCGGCCGCCGGCCAGCGCGTGCTGATCATGCGCAACGGCAACCTCTCGGTGGACTGCACCGACGAGGTCCATCCGGACGTGGCCCGCGTGGTGGCGCTGGCCGCGCGTGTCATCGGGCTGGACATCGCCGGCGTCGACCTGGTGGCGCAGGACATTTCGCGCCCCTTGGCCGATCAGGGCGGCGCCATCGTCGAGGTCAACGCCGGTCCCGGCCTGCTGATGCACCTCAAGCCCGCAGTGGGCCAGCCGCGGCCGGTGGGGCGCGCCATCGTCGACCACCTCTTCGTGCCCGGCGATTCGGGCCGTGTGCCAGTGGTGGGCGTGGCGGGCAGCCGCGGCACCACCGGTATCGCGCGCCTGGTGGCCTGGCTCGCCTCGCTGAGCGGACCCCAGGTGGGCCTGGCGTGCAAGGCGGGCCTGTTCCTGGGCCGCCGGGCGCTCCAGCACGGCGACTTTTCCAAGGCCGGCGCGGCGCGCCGCCTGCTGATGAACCGCGGCGTGCAGACGGCGGTGTTCGAGAACGACCCGCTGACCATCGTCAACGAAGGCCTGGCCTACGACCGCTGCCAGGTGGGCGTGGTGACCGACGCCTCGGGCAGCCCCGCGCTGGCGGCCTGCCACATCCGCGAGGTGGAGCAGCTCTTCAAGGTCATGCGCACCCAGGTGGACGTGGTGCTGCCCGATGGCGCGGCCGTGCTCAACGCCGCCGACCCGGTGGTGGCCGAGATGGCGCCGCTGTGCGACGGCGATGTCATCTTCTACGCCGAGGACCCCGAGCTGCCGGTGCTGGTGGAGCACCTGGCGCAGTACCGCCGCGCGGTCTTCCTGCGCCAGGGCGACATCGTGCTCAGCGACGGCCAGCAGGAGCATGTGGTGGCGTCGCTGGCCCAGGTGTCGCTGGGCGAGGGCGTGGCCCCCGAAGACAAGACGGCCGTGCTGCTCGCCTCGCTGGCGGCGGCCTGGGCCCTGGACATTTCGCCCGCGCTCATGGCCGCCGGCCTGCGCACCTTTGCCCGCGAAGCCCCGATCGCCCACGCCCCCGTCCGCCGCGTGCCGGCGGCGCAGCCGTCCCCCGAATCCCTTGCCGAGAAGAGCCTCTGATGGAACTCACCCGCATTCGGGCCCTTCGCGGCCCCAACCTCTGGACCCGCCACACCGCGATCGAAACCGTGGTGCACTGCGGCGACAACGAACGCGCCCTGGCCAGCCTGCCGGGCTTCGAGGCGCGCCTGCGCGAGCAGTTTCCGCACCCGGGCGCGTTGCACAGCGCCGGCGGCTCGCTCTCGCTGGCCCACGTGCTGGAGGTGGCCACGCTGTCGCTGCAGGCCCAGGCGGGCTGCCCGGTCACCTTCAGCCGCACCTCGGCCACCCTTGAATCGGGCGTCTACCAGGTGGTGGTGCAGT
This sequence comes from Hydrogenophaga sp. YM1, assembly GCF_016903055.1. NCBI lineage: Bacteria > Pseudomonadati > Pseudomonadota > Betaproteobacteria > Burkholderiales > Comamonadaceae > Hydrogenophaga > Hydrogenophaga sp. YM1. The sequence goes on from NZ_CP070223.1 coordinate 1,282,515, forward strand.
ACAGCGAAGAGGCCGTGGGCCGCCGCGCGCTGGCGCTGGCGCATGGGCTGATCGAGGCCGTGCTGCGCGGCGAATCTTTTGATCTGGCCGCCGCCGTGGCCGAGCTGCGCGAACTCGACGAGGACGAGCGCCTGGGCCCGAGCACGGGCTCCATCGTCAACGCGGCGGTGGCGCGCGGCATTCCCTACCGGCGCCTCACCACCGGCAGCCTGGTGCAGTTCGGCTGGGGCAGCCGCGCGCGCCGCATCCAGGCGGCCGAGGTGGACCGCACCAGCGCCGTGTCCGAATCCATCGCCCAGGACAAGGAGCTCACCAAGCGGTTGCTGCAGGCGGCCGGCGTGCCCGTGCCACTGGGCCGTCCCGCGAGCGACGCCGACGACGCCTGGGCCGCCGCGCTCGAGATCGGTCTGCCGGTGGTGCTCAAGCCGCGCGACGGCAACCAGGGCAAGGGGGTCACCGTGAACGTGACGGCGCGCGAGCAGCTCGACGCCGCGTTCCAGACGGCGGCCGACTATGGCGAGGTGCTGGTCGAACGCTACCTGCCGGGCAGCGACTACCGCCTGCTGGTGGTGGGCGATCGCCTGGTGGCGGCCGCGCGCCGCGACCCGCCGCAGGTGGCCGGCGACGGCGTGCACACGGTGCGCGAACTGGTGAACATCGTCAACGCCGACCCGCGCCGCGGCGAGGGCCACGCCACCGCGCTCACCAAGATCCGCTTCGACGACATCGCCCTGGGCTGCCTGGCCGTGCAGGGCCTGCAGGCCGACAGCGTGCCGGCCAAGGGCCGCCGCGTGGTGCTGCGCAACAACGCCAATCTGAGCACCGGCGGCACCGCGACCGACGTCACCGACGACGTGCACCCCGAGATCGCCGCGCGCGCCGTGGCGGCGGCGCAGATGATCGGCCTGGACATCTGCGGCGTGGACGTGATCTGCGAGACCATGCTCAAGCCGCTGGAAGACCAGGCCGGCGGCATCGTCGAGGTGAACGCGGCGCCCGGTCTGCGCATGCACCTCTCGCCCTCCTACGGCCATGCGCGCGACGTTGGCCAGGCGGTGATCGAGGACATGTACCCCGATGGCGGCGACGGCCGCATCCCCGTGGTGGCCGTCACCGGCACCAACGGCAAGACCACCACCGTGCGCCTGATCGCCCACCTGTTCGCGTCCAGCGGCCTGCGCGTGGGCATGACCAACACCGACGGCGTCTACGTCAACGGCCATCAGACCGACAGCGGCGACTGCGCCGGCCCGCGCAGCGCGCGCAACGTGCTGGCCCACCCCGACGTCGACGCCGCCGTGTTCGAGACCGCGCGCGGCGGCGTGCTGCGCGAGGGCCTGGGCTTCGACCGCTGCCAGGTGGCGGTGGTCACCAACGTGGGCGCGGGCGACCACCTGGGCCTGAACTACATCACCACGGTCGAGGACCTGGCGGTGCTCAAGCGCGTCATCGTGCAGAACGTGGCCGCGACCGGCTACGCCGTGCTCAACGCGGCCGACCCCATCGTGGCCGACATGATCCACAACTGCCCCGGCGAGGTGATCTATTTCGCGCAGGACCGCCAGCAGCCCGTGATGGCCACGCACCGCGCCCAGGGCCGCCGCGTGGTCTACGTGGACAACGGCGCGGTGGTGGCCGAGCAGGGCGGGTTCAGCGAGCGCTTCGAGCTCTCGGGTATCCCCATCACGCGCAACGGCCAGATCGGCTTCCAGGTCGAGAACGCCATGGCCGCCATCGCGGCCGCCTGGGGCGCGGGCCTGGCCTGGGACACGGTCCGCCGTGGCCTGGCCAGCTTCCACAACGACGCCCACAACGCGCCCGGCCGCTTCAACGTGATGGAGTACCGCGGCGCCACCGTGATCGCCGACTACGGTCACAACCCCGACGCCATGCGCGCGTTGGTGCAGGCGGTGGAGGCGCTGCCGGCGCAGCGCCGCTCGGTGGTCATCAGCGGTGCCGGCGACCGGCGCGACCAGGACATCCGCGAGCAGACGCAGATCCTGGGCAAGGCCTTCGACGAGGTCGTGCTGTACCAGGACGCCTGCCAGCGCGGCCGCGCCGACGGCGAGGTGATCGGCCTGCTGCGCGAAGGCCTGGCGGGCGCCCCGCGCGTGCGCGAGGTGCTGGAAATCCGGGGCGAGTTCAACGCCATCGACGCCGCGCTGGAGCGCCTGCAGCCCGGCGACCTGTGCCTGGTGCTGGTGGACCAGGTGGAGGCGGCGCTGGCCCACCTGCAGATGCGCACGCGGCAGGAAGCGGTCGTGCCGGCCTGACACCCCGGGTTCTGAACAGATCGCGCGCCCGAGCGGCGCCGCGCACAAGGCCTCCACACCGTGGAGGCCTTTTTTATGTTTGCCTGATGGGGGCACCGTGCCCCGAACCACGGCAGGCGCGGCGCCACTCAGACGCCGTTCGCCCGGCTGCCGGCGAGCGCGCCGGGGCACCGTGCTTCGGCGAAGGCTGTCACACCTTCAGGAGGGTTTCATGCAGGCGTTCACCAACGCGGTCAAGGGGGCCTTCGGGTATGGCCCGGTCGCCACCGATAAATCGCCCACGGCGCTGGTCGTGGCCGGCGCCGACAGCCATCCACCACCCCGCCATGTTCCGGGCACCGAGCCTCAGGCGGGTGAAGAGCCGGAGGCAGACGCCGTGCTGCGGGCCCAAGCCGGCTTGACCGGTTCGTTCTTCGGACTGAACTGGGACCAGCTGCCACCCGGCCTGAAGGGGGGCCTGGGTGGGGCGGCCATGGCCACCAGCACCATGGCAACCGTCCTGGTGAAGGAAGGCTCCGTGCCGCTGGGCACCGTCGTTGGATGGGTCGCCGCGGCCGGCGCTGGTGGTCTGGTCATCGGCGGGTTCCTGGACATGGCCTACCGGGCGTCCACGACCGACGGCTCGGTGGAGCAACAGCCATGATCGATTCGCTCCCCGTCCACCCCGATCCCGTCATCGAAGGCGCCATCGCCGCTTCATGTCAGTCCCTCGCCGGCATGGGGACCTTGCTTGAGCAGTGCGCAGACGCGCTGCGGTCCGGCCACAGCCCGGGTGACCTGCGTGGCATGAACCATGAAGACTACGAGGCCTTGTATGCGGTGGCGATGCAGCTCTACGAGGCAGGCGATCACGAGCGCGCCCTGCCCGTGAGCCTGGCCCTGGTGGCGCACGAGGCGCGCTCGGTCAAGTACAGCTACCTCGCGGGCCTGTGCCTGCAGAAGCGCCAGCGCTACCGCGAAGCGGCGGTGATGTATCTGCTGGCGCTGGGCCAGGACGCTACCCACGCGCCCTCGGCCTTCCGCATGGGCGAATGCTGCGCGGCGCTGGGCGAGACCGAAGAAGCGCAACAGGCCTACGAGCACGCCGTGGCCCTGGGGCGCGGCGACGAGCGCTACCACCATCTGCAGACCGAGGCGATGGCGCGGGTGGTGCGTCTGAGTTAGCGGCGCGTGTCGCCACATCGAAATTGCGTCGTTTCAGGAGAGATTCATGCAACGGACCAGCCCGTCAAACCACCTGTCCACCGGACCATTGCCCGCGGTGGTCGCGGCCCAGGGCGCCACCGCCAAGCCAACCGGCTTGGGCAACGAGCACCAAGTCCCCCTGGACGCCGATGTTCCGGGGACACAGCCACAAGGCGCGCCGGCGCCTCAACCAGGGCTGCTGATGCAGGTCCTGAGCAAGCTGAACTGTTGCCCCTCGCTGCCAGAGGCACGGCCTTGCCCGGACGGCAAGGCCGTGCGCCAATGTTTGGGCGAGGGTGGGGTGGCCGGGATCACGGCGGGCGTCGCGACAACCATCTTCTTGGGCGTGCCCTTCATGCTGACGGGTCATACGGATGAGTATCTTGGCCGGGCCGGCCTCGCCGTCCTCGGTGGCTGCCTTGCCGGCACGGTGACCTGGGCCATGGGGCACTACGTTGAGCCCCATTGCGCATAACCGCTTCACGCCCGGAGGGCATCGATGGGCCAGAAAAATTCCCTGGGGCACCGCTTCACCCCGCCAGCCAGGACCACGCCGCCGCAGAGCCGCAGCGGCACGGTGGACGTGTCATCGAGCTCGGATGAGCCGCCAGCAGAGGACGGCATTGGCGGAACTTCTCCCGACGCGTCCAGCCAACCCGCAACGCGGGAGCGGGTTGAAGCCGCTCAGAACAAGCTGCTGATCGTCCCCACTTTCCCGTTGTCGATGACCCAGGAACGAATCACTGTTCGAGAGGATGCCACCGGCGAACGCCGGTACCCCAAGTGGCTGCCTTCGGTTGTGGCCTGGGGGTGCTGCGGTGCGGCATTGCTGGCACCTGTGGTCTATGCGGCTGCGTATCTCGACCAGGACGTGGACAGCCTGTCCATCGAACGGCATCCGGCCATGGTCATTCCCTTGACCGGTGTGGCCGGTGGATTGCTTACCGGCGCGATGCGCTATCTCCACCTGCGGCTGTTCGGCTGAGCCGGCAGGCCCCGAGGTTCAGCGCACCGCCTTTTCCAGCGCGCGCACCTTCACCAAGCCCGTCGACAGCGCCGTGCCACACACGATGACCAGGCCGCAGCCCACCATCCATGCGCTCACCATTTCGCCCAGGAACACCGCGCCGTAGACCAGGGCGAACACCGGGATCAGGAAGGTCACGGTGAGGGCCTTGGCCGGCCCGGCGCGTTCGATGAGGTGGAAGTAAAGGATGTAAGCAATGGAGGTGCACAGCACGGCCAGTGCCACCACGGCCGTCCAGGCACCCGCGCTCACTGGCTGCGCGGGCCACAGCCAGGCCATGGGCAGGGCCAGCGCCAGCGCCGCGCCGATCTGGCTGCCGCTGGCCGAGGCCAGCGGGTCCACGCCCGACAGGTAACGTTTGGTGAAGCTGGCGGCAATGCCGTAGCAGAGCGTGGCCAGCAGGCAGGCGCCCATGGCCACCAGCGACATGACGGAGCCTTGCGCGTTGGTCGCGCCGCGTGCGTCCACGCCCGACTTGCCCAGCACCAGCAGCGTGACGCCGACGAATCCGATCACCAGCCCCAGGATGCGCGAGCCACCCGGGCGGTCCTTCAGCCAGAGCCAGGCCACCAGCGCGCCGGTGAGCGGCACCGTGGCGTTCAGGATGGCCGAGACCCCCGTGGGGATGTGCAGCACCGCGAACGAAAACAGCAGGAAGGGCAGGCCCGAATTGAGAAGGCCCACCACCAGGATGGGCCGCCAGCGCGCGCGGAAGTCGGTCCAGACGGCGGCCTTCAGGAACATGGGCAGCAGGCACAAGGCCGCGATGCCCACGCGAAGCCCCGCCGTGGGCACAGGCCCGAACTCGGCAGCGCCCAGGCGCATGAACAGGAAGGACGCGCCCCAGAGGGCGGCGAGCGCGACGAATTCGAGCAGCAGCAGGGGTGTCATGCGGGCATGGGGGTGGGTAGGGGGGCTGGCCGCCCGGTGGCTTCGAGCCGCAGCAGGGCCTGTTTGCGCGGCAGCCCGCCAGCATAGCCGGTGAGCCCGCCGCGCGCGCCCAGCACGCGGTGGCAGGGCACCACGACGCTGAGCGGGTTGCGGCCCACGGCCGCGCCGACGGCGCGCACGGCGTTGGGTGCGTCCAGCCGGCGGGCGAGTTCGCCATAGCTCAGCGTGTGCCCGGCCGGGATGGCGCACAGCGCCCGCCAGACGGCGGTCTGGAAAGGCGTGCCGAAGGACAGGTCGAGTGGCAGGTCGAAGGCCTGCCGCCGCGCGGCGAAATGGTCGGCGAGCTGGCGGGCCGCTTCGCGCAGCACGGGGTGGTGCGGATCGGGCCGCCACGACGCGACCAGGGCGGGCTCGGGCGCGTAGCGCTGGTCGTGGAACCAGGCACCGGCCAAGGCGTGCTCGGTGGCGGCCAGTCGCATGGGGCCCAGGGGGGTGGTGATGGTGGACTGGGTGAGGGTATGGGGCAGTTTCATGGCGAATCCGTGGCGGGGGTGGGGGGAGGGGCCGCGCGGTAGAGGCCGGCCCAGGCGCGCAGCACGGCGTAGCTGCGCCAGGGCTGCCAGGCCCGGGCCAGGGCCTCGCAGGCGCGTTCGCGCTCGCGCGGCGTCCCGCTCAAGCCCAGGGTGTTGTGCAGGGCGACGTCGGCCGCGGGCCAGGCGTCGGGCCAGCGCAGCGCGCGCATGGCGATGTACTGGGCCGTCCAGGCACCAATGCCGGGCAGGGCGGTGAGCGCCCGCGTGGTGGTGGCCAGGTCGGCGTGCGGGCCCAGGTCCAGCGTGCCGTCGGCCACGGCGCGCGCCAGCGCCTGGATGGCGGCCTGGCGCTGGCGCACGATGCCCAGCGCGCCGAGGTCTTCGCCACTGGCCTCGGCCAGCGCCTGGGGCGTGGGGAAGAGGCGGTTGAGCGCCGGATCGGGGGTGTCCAGCGGCTCGCCGAAGCGGGCCACCAGCCGCCCGGCCAGGGTGCGCGCGGCGGCCACCGTGACCTGCTGGCCCAGCACGGCGCGCACCGCGAGCTCGAAGCCGTCGATGGCGCCGGGCACGCGCAGGCCGGCGCCACCGGGGAAGTGCGTGCCCAGCACGGCGTCGATAGCGTGCGGGTCGGCGTCCAGGTCGCACAGCGCGCGCACGCGCCAGATCAGCGTGGGCAGGGCGGGCAGCAGGCCGTCGCTGGCGTGCAGCCAGACGCGGTGGCGCTCGGGTTCGAAGCGCAGGCCGAACCAGCCGGTGTGCGCGCCCGAGGGCGTGTGCAGGCGCAGCGTGCGCCAGTAGCGCAGGGCGGCCAGGTCGGTCGCGTCCACGCCGGGCAGGCGGCGCGCGTCGAGGAAGGCGAGCAGCGGCGCCACGTCCAGCGGCGGGCGCCAACCCAAGGCGATGGCCTGGCTGCCCGCTTCGCTGCTGCTGCCGCGCCGGCGCATGGCCGTGGGGCTCAGGCCGTAGCGCTCCAGCAGCGCGGCGTTGAAGCGGCGAAGGCTGGCGAAGCCGCTGGCGGCGGCCACGGCGGACACGCTCAGGCGCGTGTCGGTGAGCAGCTGCTTGGCCGCGAGCAGGCGGCGCGTGTGCAGCACCTGCAGGGGCGACACGCCCAGCCGGGCCTCGAACACGCGGCGCAGGTGGCGGTCGCTCACGCCCAGCCGGGCGGCCAGGCGCTGCATGGCGGGGCCGTCGTCGCCGGTCCATTGGGCGGGGTCGTCCAGCAGCCGGCTGGCGTGCTGCACCAGCAGCTCGCCGGCGTCCTGCGTCGACCAGGCGCGCGACAGCGGAGCCAGCTCGGGGCGGCAGCGCAGGCAGGGGCGAAAGCCCGCGCGCTCGGCCTGGGCCGCGTGGTCGAAGAAGCGGCAGTTGGCGCGCCGCGGCGTGCGCACCGCGCAGACCGGGCGGCAGTAGATGCCGGTGGAGGTGACGCCGGTGAAGAAGCGGCCGTCGAAGCGGGCGTCGCGCGCGCACAGCGCCAGGTAGCGGGCGTCGTCGTCGGTGGCGGTTCGGGTGTCCATGGCGGCCATGGTAGGCCCGCGTGCGCCGGCCGACCCGCCGTTTCCGGACATGATCCTGTAACAGGGGCCTGGCCCCCGCTTCCTACAATGCCCGCTTTGCCATCACCTCACGGGAGCCCCTGCATGCAAGTGTCCGCCTCCATCTTCAAGGCCTACGACGTCCGTGGCGTGGTCCCGAGCACGCTGGACGAGCGCGTGGCCGAGGCGCTGGGCCTGGCGTTCGGCACCGTGGCGCGCCGCCAGGACGAGCGCACCGTGGCCGTGGGCCGCGACGGGCGGCTGAGCGGGCCGGCGCTGTCGGCCGCGCTGATCCGGGGCCTGGTGGCGGCCGGCATCGACGTCATCGACGTCGGCGTGGTCACCACGCCCATGCTGTACTTCGCTGCCGCCACGCTGTGCCACAGCGGCATCCAGGTCACCGGCAGCCACAACCCGAAGGACTACAACGGCTTCAAGATGGTGCTGGGCGGCCGGGCCATCTACGGCGATGACATCCAGGCCCTGCGCCAGCTCATCGAGCGCGACGGCGGCGAGCGCGCCGAGGGCGGGCGGGTGCGCCACGTCAACGTGGCCGGCCCCTACCGCGACCGCATCGTGGGCGACGTGAAGCTGGCGCGGCCGATGAAGATCGTGGTGGACTGCGGCAACGGCGTGGCCGGCGCCTCGGCGCCCGCGCTGTTCCGCGCCCTGGGCTGCGAGGTGATCGAACTCTTCAGCGAGGTCGATGGCAACTTCCCCCATCACCACCCCGATCCGAGCAAGCCCGAGAACCTGCGCGACGTGATCCGCGCCCTGGCCGAGACCGACGCCGAGCTGGGCCTGGCCTTCGACGGCGACGGCGACCGCCTGGGCATCGTCACCAAGGACGGCCACAACATCTTCCCCGACCGCCAGATGGTGCTGTTCGCGCGGGACGTGCTGTCGCGCGTGCCGGGCGGCGCCATCGTCTACGACGTCAAATGCTCGCAGCGCCTGGGCCCGGCCATCGAGGCCGCCGGCGGCGTGCCGCACATCTACAAGACCGGCCACTCGCTGATCAAGGCGCGCATGAAGGAGCTGGACAGCCCGCTCGGCGGCGAGATGAGCGGCCACATCTTCTTCAAGGAGCGCTGGTTCGGCTTCGACGACGGCAGCTACGCGGGCGCGCGCCTGCTGGAGATCCTGAGCCGCCACCCCGACGCCAACGCCGTGCTCAACGGCCTGCCCACCAGCCACAGCACGCCCGAGCTCAACGTGGCCTGCGCCGAGGGCGAGCCGCACGCGGTGGTGAAGGCGCTGGTGGACCTGGCGCGCTTCGAGGCGCCGGCGCGGGTCTCCACCATCGACGGGGTGCGCGTGGACTGGCCCGACGGATTCGGGCTGATCCGCGCCTCCAACACCACGCCGGTGCTGGTGCTGCGCTTCGAAGGCCAGACGACCGAGGCGCTGCACCGCATCGAGGCGACGATGCTGGACCTGCTGAAGCAGGCCAAGCCCGACGCCGTCGTGGGCGCGAGCGCGCATTGACAAATATGAACACCCCCGCGGCGCTTCGCGCCACCCCCTCAAGGGGGCAATGCCAGCGGCCCGGCAAAGCCGGTTCCGCGGCATTTCCCGATGAGGGCACGCATGGCTGAGGATCTGCTCAATGACGTGACCGTGGTGCTGGTCACCTTCCACAGCGCGCACTGCCTGGACGCGCTGGACGGCCTGCTCGCCCACTGCCCGAACATCGTCATCTCCGACAACGGCAGCGGCGACGGCACGCCCGGGCAGGCGCGCGCGCGCTGGCCGCGCGCCACGGTGCTGGAGCATGGCCGCAACCTGGGCTTCGGCACGGCCAACAACCGTGCCATCGCGCAGGTGAAGACGCCCTTCGCCTTCCTGCTCAACCCCGACTGCGAGGTCACGCCGGACGGTCTGCGCGAGCTGGTGCGCGCCGCCCAGGCGATGCCCGAGGCCGCCGTCGTCGCGCCGCAGCTGGAAGGCGCGCCGGGCCGGCCCGACGTGAACTACCGCTGGCCCAGCACGCTGTGGCCTTCGCGCGGCCCCGGTGCCGAGGGCCCGGCCTGCGTGGGCTTCGTGGTCGGCGCGGCCATGCTGTTTCGCCTGGCACGCTTCGAGGGCGTGGGCTTCTTCGACGAGCGTTTCTTCCTGTACTACGAAGACGACGACCTCTGCCTGCGCCTGTTCCAGCACCAGCGCCCGCTGGTGGTGTGGCCCGCCGTGGTGGCGGTGCACCGCGCGCGCGGCTCCGTCAAAGGCAAGGCGCCCTGGAAAAGCGAGTACCTGCGCGGCTACCACCACGCGCAGTCCAAGCTGATCTACACGGCCAAGCACCGCTCGCCCGCGCAGGCGCGGCGGCAGCGCTGGAGCGTGTTGCTGGGCACCACGGTGGCGCTGCCGCTGCGCGCCATCGCCTGGTCGCCGCGCCTGCTGGCGCGCATGGCGGGCCGCTGGATGGGCTTGGCGCGCTGGCGGCCGTAGCGGCCGGCGCGGGGCCTCAGAAGGCGTTCCAGATCCGCAGGCGCAGCTTGTCCCAGGTGCGCCGCCAGCGCGGCCGCTCGCGCTGACGCCGCAGCACGTCGGCCAGGCTTCCGGCGCTGCGGATGTCCTCGGGCGCGCGCAGCTCGGGACGCTCGCGGAACCAGCGCTCCACGACCTCGGGGGCCCATTGCCCGGCCGTGAGCTGCACGCGGCCCCATTGCTTGGGGCGGTGGTAGATGTCCTTGCCGGCGTACAGGCGCGCCAGGTTCTTCTGGCGGTCGCGGTACTTCGGCTTGTTGAGGTTCTGGTGCGAGAAGCGCTCCAGCTTCTTTTCGATCATCTCCATGCCGCCCAGGTAGCTGAAGTGCCAGCCGGCGTCGGGGATCACCACCTCGCGCATCGATTGCCTCAGCGCCTTGTCGTTGCGCAGGTCTTCGGGCGTGTGGCGCAGGGCATCGGCGCCACTGACGGCGATGGCCTTGCGCCAGAACGGCTCCGAGATCATGAGGTAGTCGCAGTAGAAATAAAGCATGAGCTGCTCGAAGACCTGAACCTCGCCCGCGGGCACGGGCCCGATCTTCTCCGGCCGCAGGATCTCGTCGACATCGGCGATGACCACCACGTCGTCGTCGGCCGCATCGGCATAGCCCTGGCGCAGGGCATCGCGCTGGCGGCGCTCGCGGTCCCAGGCCGTCTTGCAGCCCGCGAAGCTGTCCTCGCTCAAGGGGAGGTAGCGGATCTTGGGCATGGCCCAGTCGAAGCGCGCCGCGTCGAAACTCAGGGCCTTGGCCTGCCCCGCGAAGGTCAGCGCGGCCTCGACGATGACGAAGACGTCGACGCGGTCCCAATGCGCGCGCAGCCTCAGATCCAGGCAGTCTTCGCCGTCGTAGGTGAAGCAGTCGTAGACCCTTGGCGCGGCGCCGGGATCCCGGGGTTCGAAGAGAGGCAGGCTCATGGGAAGGGCCGTTTCGTCGGTGTCACAGGCGCGCGCCGCGCCGCAGGCGCATGTCCAGCTTCAGCCGCCAATAGGCCAGGGTGTCCACCCAGGGCACGTGCAGTTGGGGCCGCTCGCGCGAGGGGTTGCGCAGCGCGGGTTGGATCAGGTGTTGGTCGAACAGGCCCATCACGCGCTCGGGGTTGTAGAGCGGCGTGTAGCGGTCCCAGGAACCCGCGCGGACGGCGGTGGGGTCCAGCGATTCGATGCGGCGCACCAGGTCGTCGGCGTCGCGGTAGGGCCAGCCGGCGTCGCCCAGCACGTCCAGGTGGTGGCGGTGCTTGCTGCGCGCGTAGGTCAACACCGGCTTGTTGCGGACGGAGAACTCGCCGCAGGCCAGGCCGAAGGACTCGCCCTGCAGGCGCGCGTGCAGCATGGCGTCGCAGCTGTTGATGAAGCGCGTCTTGAACACCAGGTCGCTGGTGCCAGGCAGGAAGCGGGCGCGCGGGTGGTCGACGAAGGGCTCGATGTTGAGGAAGAGGAACCAGGTGTCGTCGCGCGTGGCCAGCACGTGCTTCACCGCCTCGATGGCCGCCGGCACGTCGAAGCTGTGCGCGCCGCCGTGGCAGCCCAGCACCTTGGCTTTCGTGGGAATGCCCAGTTCGGCGCGCAGGTCGCTGTCCTCGGCGGGCAGGCTCACGATGTGCGGCACGGCGGGGATGCGGCCGGCGCTGCAGCGCCGGCTCAGCCACTCGGAGATGAAGGCGTAGGACGCGCCATGCATCTGGCGCGGGTGCGTGGGGAAGACCGCGTGCACCATGGTGGGCACCGTGTGCGACATCAGGCCATCGTTCTTGCCCGATTTGATCGCGTACAGCAGTTGCGCGCCGTGGCGCTGCAGCAGGCCGTCGAGTTCGCCGCGATCGCGGTACGCGGCCACCTCGAAGCGCGCGCGGAACTTGGCGATCGCCTGCCCGTCGTTGCCCGGGTGGGTGGCGTCGTGCAGGATCACGGCGCGGTGGCCCAGCACCGCCTCGGCACCGACCGCGTAGTCGTACAGGGCCACCTCGGTGCCGCGCAGCGAGATCTGGTTGGAATGGAAGGCGATGGTGAGGCGGGTCATGCGGACACCGGCGCGCGCCGCGCGCGCAGGCTGGCCATGGTGAGCGCGCTCATGAGGATGAGGCAATGGTTCTCGGTCGACAACCAGAACGAGCTGTGCGAGAGGCAGGCCGCCGCCAGCGTGGCCACGAAGGCCAGGGAGAAGGCGCGCCGCGGCAGGTCGTGCCGCCAGCCCTCGCGCGCGATGGCGGCGATGAACCACAGGAACAGCAGCAGGCCGATGGCGCCCTGTTCGACCAGGAAGAAGAGGAACTGGTTGTGCGGGTGCGGGCACACCACCGAGCACCACTCGGTGCTGGTGAAGTGCTGCTTGGCCAGTACGGGATAGGACGCGGTGCCGTGGCCGAACACCGGGGCCTGGAGCGAGGCGTCGAGGGCGAAGCGGGCCATCTCGACGCGCGCGCCGGTGGAGGTGACCACGGCGCCGGGGGTGTTGTCCAACTGAGCGGTGCGCATGTCTCGCCACGCATTGGCCACTCGTTCCTGGAAAACTGGAGAGGTCGCGAAAACCAACGCCCCCACGGCCACCAGGCCCACCACGGCGCCGAGAACGGCGCGCCTGGAGTGCGCGAAGGCCAGTGTGACGGCGAACACGCCACTGGACGCAGCCCAGGCAAGGTAGCCCGTACGACCCTCGGACAGGAAGAGGATGGAACCGGTGGCGAGCACCCAGAGTGCGCCTGCGAGCCACCGCCACACGGTTTTGCTGGAGGTGATGGCGACCAGGGCAGCGATCGTGGCAAACACCGTCATCATCAAGCCTTGCGAGATGTGGTCTTTGAACACCGTGTGGTCGTTGACCCGTCCGAAGCGGCTGGCGCGCGTCCAGGGAATCTCTATCCACACGCTGAGCCACGTGACCGCCAGCGTGAACAGCAGGGCCAGCATGAAGGCGTGCCAGCAGCGCCGGCGGGTGGCCGGGTCCTGCAGCAGCGCGATGAACATCGGCACCATCAGGAATTTCAGGTACTTCTGCACGGCGCCCAAAACCCCCTGGGGGTCGGCCGGCGACCAGGCCACGGCGATCACGATCCAGGCGAACAGCGCGAGCGCGGGCGCGGCCAGCGGATTGCGCAAGGCCTCGCGCAGCTCGGCACGCGCCGGCGCGCCGGCGAGCGAGAGCAGCCACAGCAGCAGGGTCAGCAGCAGGGCCACGTTGGCCAGGGCCACGGACATGGGGAAGGCCAGGAAGCACAGCACCAGGGCGGCGCGGGCGCCAGTGGAACAGGCGTGGGTGAAGCTCATGGGAGGGTGTCGTCGGGCCGCTCGTAGGCCGTGGTGAGGTGGGTCCAGTCGGCTTCGTCCCAGTGGTACGGGTGCACGCGGGTCGCTTCCTTGCGCAGCGAGCGATGCAGCCGCGCGAGGTTGTCCGCTTTCCAGGCGTCGCCCGGGCGCACGGCGCATTTGTCGAAGTCGACCACCCAGGCACGGCCAGGCGCGTCGAGCAGCAGGTTGTGGGCGTTGAGGTCGGCGTGGAAGACCTGTCGGTCGTGCAGGGCGCGAATGGCGCGGCCCAGGGCCGCCCAGTCCGCCGGCGTGGGGCGCGCGGACTGCAGTCGCTGCACGAGGTTGCGGCTGCCCGGGATCAGGCCAACCGCGATGTCGGCGCTGTAGACCAGCCCATGGGAGCGGTGGCGCGCGAGCGCGGCCTCGGGCACGGGCAGCCGCCAGGACCGCAGCAGGCGCAGCAGCGCGAATTCGCGCATGGCGCGGCTGCGGTGCGCGGGCTCGCGCAGGAAGCGGTCTTCGCTCAGGCGGGCCATGAGGCCGCCGCGCCGGTAGTGGCGCAGCACCAGGCCTTGGCCCTGGTGCTGCACGAGCCGCGCCTGGCCACGGCCGCTGCCGGTGGCCAGGCGTTCGGCGGGCGCCTCGGCCTCGAACAGGTGGGCCGCGTCGGTCGCGTCGACGCGGCGCGGGTCGTGCCACAGCGTGTCGCCACCTTGCGCGGTGACCCGCACCGGTCCGAGCGCCGAGCCGTCGACATCGCCCAGCCGCGCGCGCAGGTGGGCCTGGGTGCGCTGCGCCGCGCCGCGGTGGGCGTCGATGAGGCCGCGCGCCGCCGCGCCGCGCGCGGCCCAGGCGGCGGGGTCGCGCAGCGCCTCGTCCACCGCGCGCTCCAGCGTGGCTGCGTCGTGCACCGCCAGCCCGGCGCCAGCGGCCTGGGCGTCGGCGAACAGGGTGGGCGCGTTGGTGGTGTGCGGGCCGAACAGGAAGGCCTGGCCCAGGGCCATGGGCTCCAGCGGGTTGTGGCCGCCCACGGGCGCCAGCGTGCCGCCGACGAAGCACAGGCTGGCGTGGCGGTACCAGTGCATCAACTCGCCCATGGTGTCGGCCAGCAGCACGCTGGTCTGCGCCACAACGGTGTCGCCCGCGCTGCGGCGCGCGAAGGCCAGGCCGCGGCGCCGCAGCTCGGCCGCCACGGCGTCGAAGCGCTGCGGGTGGCGCGGCACGAGCACGAGCAGGGCGTCGGGGTGGCGCTCGCGCAGGCCGCGCCAGGCGTCGAGCCAGGCGGCTTCGTCGCCTTCGTGCGTGCTGCCGGCGACCACCAGGCGACGCGATCGCAGCTCGGGCGGCAGGGCCTGCGCCTGCGCGGGCGGGGCGGCGTCGAACTTGAGGTTGCCCGTGAGCGCCAGCCGCTGCGGCGGCACGCCCAGCGCGCGCAAGCGCTCGGCCGAGGCCCCGTCGGCGGCGGCCACGTCGAGCCGGGGCCAGGCGTGCCGCATCAGACCTGGCCAGCGGCTGTAGCTGCGCGCGGACGCCTCGGACAGGCGCGCGTTGGCCAGCAGCACCGGCAGCGCCCGCTCGGCGCATTCGAACAGCCACTGCGGCCACAGCTCGCGCTCCACCAGCACCAGGGCCTGCGGCTGCAGCCGGTCGAGAAAGCGGCGCACCGCGCCCGGCGTGTCCAGCGGCGCGAAGCGGTGCGCGATGCGATCGCCCCAGGCGGCGCGCAGCGCGGCCGCGCCCGTGGGCGTCTGCGTGGTGACGGTGAGGGCGTGCGCGGGCCAGTCGCGCAGCAGGGCCTCGATCAGCGGCCGCGCGGCCTGCACCTCGCCGACCGAGGCCGCGTGCAGCCACAGGCCGCCGAAGCGCCCGGGGTCGATGGGGAGGTGGCCCAGGCGTTCACCCAGGCGCTCGCGGTAGCCGGGTTCGCGCCGGCCGCGCCACCACAACCAGCCCAGCAGCCAGGGCGCGAGCGCGCGGCTCAGGCCCCGGTAGGCCCTCAGCGTGGCGGTGGCGCGCGGCGGGTTCAACGCCAGTGTTCGGCCACCCATGGCGTGGGCAGCACGCGTCGGTACCACTTGCCGCTCACGCCGGCGATGGCGTCGGGCGGGTTGGGTTTGCCATGGAAGGCGATGATTCGGGCGCCCGGCGGGATCTCGGGCGGCTTGAACCAGCCCATGAGGCCGCGCTGCATGCAGTGGCGCTTGAAACTCACGCACCAGCCCTCGGGCCAGAAGCTCACCTTGCCCTGGCGGCCCAGGTAGCCAGTGATGTACTCCTGCTCGTTGCGCACGTCGGCGATGGACTGGGGGTAGCCCGTCTTCAGGTGCTCCAGCGCGTCGGTGTGGGCGCCGATGGTGTAGAGGTAGCACGAGGTATTGCCCGTGCCGTCCGTCTTGTCCCATTCCTTGATCACGACGAACTCGCCGGGCTGATCGAAGAAAGGGTCGAGGCTGTCGACGATGACGATGTCCAGGTCCAGGAACAGGGTGCGGCCGCTGAGGTCGTACAGCGGGTCGGCGAAGCTGGTGAGCTTGAGCCAGCCGTGGCCGAAGGTCCAGGGCTTGCGCTGGTCGAACTGATCGAAGCCCACGGCGGGAATCGGCTTGACCTCGATGCCCGAGTGGATGCCGGTGGCGTCGTCGGTGAGGCAGACGAAGCGGAAGGGCCGGCTCAGATGGCGCGACACCATGCTGTGGAGCTTGTTGACGTATTCAGGGCCGTACTTGCGGCCCCATTTGATGCACAGCACGTTGACGGCTTGCACGTCATCTCCTGCAGGGTGAAAAACGGGCCCGCCCGGTTGGGGCCGGGCGGGTGGGCAATCGGGGGAGTGTATCGGCTCCAGGGTGGGCGGCTCGCACGCCGCCCACCCGGTGGGACCGGTGCTCAGCGCGCCAGCAAGGCGTCGACCGCCTGCAGGTCGGCGGGCGTGAGCTCGCCGCTGGCCTGGCGCAGGCGCAGGCTGCCCAGCAGCACGTTGTAGCGGGCCTGGGCCAGGTCGCGCTTGGTCTGGTAGAGCTGGCTCTGGGCGTTGAGCACGTCGATGTTGATGCGCACGCCCACCTGGTAGCCCAGCTGGTTGGCTTCGAGCGCGCTCTGGCTGGAGGTCTCGGCCGCTTCCAGCGCCTTCACCTGGCCCTGGCCCGAGACCAGGCCAAGGAAGGCGCTGCGCGTGCGCAGGTCCACCGTGCGGCGGGCGGCGTCGAGGTCGGCGCGGGCCTTTTCCTCCAGCGCCAGGGTCTGCTTCACGCGGTTCTGGATGGAGTAGCCCGCGAACAGCGGCATGTTGAACTGCACGCCCACGCTGGCGTTGTTGTTGCGCACGTTGCCCGGAATGCCCTGCACGCCAGACGGCGCGCGCGCCACCTGGTACTGGCCCACCAGGTCCACCGTGGGCTTGTGGCCGGCCTCGGCGCGCTGCGTTTCAAGCTTGGCGATCTCCAGGTTGCGCTGCGCGCTCAGGATCACCGGGTGCTGGTCGCCCGTGCGGTCCAGCCAGGCCTGCGGCGTGGCGGGCTCCAGCGGCGGCAGGTCCACCGGCGTGGCCAGGGGCAGGGGCGTCACACCGCTGCGGCCCACCAGCTGGTCGAGCGCGAGCTTCTTCACCCGCAGGTCGTTCTCGGCCGCGATCTCCTGGGCGATCACCAGGTCGAAACGGGCCTGGGCCTCGCGCGCGTCGGTCACGGTGGCGGTGCCGACCTCGAAGTTGCGCCGCGCGGCGGCGAGCTGCTGTTCCACCGCGGTCTTTTGCGCGCGCACGAAGGTGAGCGTGTCCTGGGCGGCGAGCACGTCGAAATAGGCCTGCGCGGCGCGCACGATCAGGTCCTGCTCGGCCTGCACGAGCTGGGCCTGAGCGATGTCCTTGGACAGGATGGCCTGGTCGTTGGCGAGCTTGTTGGCCGGCCGGTACAGCGGCTGGCTGGCCGACAGCGTCACGTTCTGGCTGTTGCTGGTGCCGTCGAGCAGCTTGTTGCTGCTGTCGCGGTTCGCCCAGCTGGCGCCCGCGCCCAGGCCGACCTGGGGCAGCAGGCCGGCGCGCGCCTGGTCGGCCTGGGCCAGGTTGGCCTCGTACAGCGAGCGCGCGGCCAGGTAGGTGGCGTCGAAGCCGCGCGCGGCCTCGAACAGCTGGACCAGGCTCTGGGCCTGCGCGCCGGACGCCGCCCCCAGCGCCAGGAGCGCGGCAACCGCCAAGGGACGAAGGGGAACAGCAACAGTCATGGGTAGCTCCTCAGAGACGACGGTCCGGGGGCACCGCGGAACCGGCTTTGCTGGGCCGCAGGTGCCGTCCCCCTCCCGCCGAAGGCGAGAGAGGGGGAAGCCGCGAAGCGGCGCAGGGGGTGCTTCATATCAGTAGCGTGGGATCGACAGGTCGCGTTCGCGCGACCACAGGTCGATGCCGCCGTGCACGTTGACCACGCGCGTGTAGCCCTGGTCTTGCAGGAAGCGGGCCACCTGGGCGCTGCGCCCGCCGTGGTGGCACAGGCAGGCGATGGGGCGGTCGCGGTCCAGCTCGGCCAGGCGCGCGGGCACGCTGCGCATGGGCATGGCCAGCAGTTCGTAGCCCGGGCCGGGCGGCACGCTCGCGGTCTGCAGTTCCCAGGGCTCGCGCACGTCGAGCAGCAGGGGCGCGGCGGCGCCGTCCGCGGTTTCCTGGCGCAGCCAGTCGTCGAGCTGGGCGGGGGTGATGGCTTGCATGCGGTGGCGCCGGTTCAGAAGCGGAAGCGCGACGGCTCGGGGAAGTGGCGCAGGCGCGGCGCGAGGGTGTCCCAAGGCTGGGCGCTGCGGTAGTCGGCCTCGCCGGCGCGGGTGATGAAGGTGGCGCGCATCACGGGCTCGTCGCCCACGATGGCGGCGAGGCGCCCGCCCGGCGCCAGCAGGCCCAGCAGGGCGGGCGGCACCTCGGCCAGCGAGCCGCCGAGCAGGATGGCGTCGTAAGGCCCGTCGGCGCGGCAGGCGGCGAAGCCGTTCGCCGCAGCGTCGGCCTGGCGCACCTCGACGTTGGTGACGCCGGCCTGCATCAGGCGGGTGCGGGCCTGCGAGGCCAGCGCGGGCTCGATCTCCAGCGACAGCACGCGCTGCGCCAGGCTGGCCATGAGGGCGGCGGTGTAGCCGCTGCCGGTGCCGATCTCCAGCACCTTGTCGGTGGGCTTGAGGGCCAGGTCCTGCACCAAGCGGGCCTGCACGCGCGGTGCCAGCATGCACTGGTCATCGACCGCGGGCTGGGTCAGGGGCAGTTCCATGTCGGTGAACGCCAGGGCCCGGTGGGCGGCGGGGGCGAAGTCCTCGCGGCGCACCCGGCCCAGCAGCTCGAGCACGCGGCCATCGAGCACCTCCCAGGGGCGGATCTGCTGCTCGATCATGTTGAAGCGGGCCTGTTCGAGGCTGTTCGCGGTGGTCATCTCATTTCTCCAATGGGGTCGGCACAACCGGTGGATTTTAGGAGGCGCCCTATGGCGCACTGTCCTGCGGGGGCGTGGCGGCGGGCGGCAGCCCGGCCTTTCGGCGCAGCCAGGCGGCCAGGTCGTCGAGGTAGCCATAGACCACCGGCACCACCACCAGCGTGAGCAGCGAGGAGGTGATGACGCCGCCGATCACGGCCTGGCCCATGGGCGCGCGCTGCTCCGAGCCTTCGGTGAGCGCGAAGGCCAGCGGCACCATGCCGAAGACCATGGCCAGGGTGGTCATGAGGATGGGGCGCAGCCGCACCTTGGCCGCCAGCAGCAGGGCTTCGTCGCGCGGCAGCGGCGGGCCGCCGGCGCGGCCCTCGCGCGCCCGGATGGCGAAGTCCACCAGCAGGATGGCGTTCTTGGTCACCAGGCCCATGAGCAGCACGATGCCGATGATGGAGAACATGCTCATGGTGGAGCCGAACATGAGCAGCGCCAGCACCACGCCGATCAGCGTGAGCGGCAGCGAGGTCATGAGCGAGAGCGGCTGCAGGAAGCTCTGGAACTGGCTGGCCAGGATCATGTAGATGAAGATGATGGCCAGCGCCAGCGCCGACAGCGCGTAGCCGAAGGACTCCTTCATGTTCTTGGTGGAGCCGCTGAATTCGGTGCGGTAGCCCGGCGGCAGGGCGATGCCGTCGACCACGCGCTGGATCTCGGCCGACACCTCGCCGGCCGAGCGGCCGTAGACGTTGGCGCTGAAGGACACCTCGCGGTTGAGGTTGCGGCGGTTGATCTGGTTCGGACCGGTGCCTTCCACGATGTCGGCCACCTGCGCCAGCGGCACGGTGCGCACGCTGCCGTCGGCCGCGTTGCCCACGCTGAGCGGCAGCTGCAGCAGGTCCTGAGTGCGCTGGCGCTGCGGCGGAGGCAGGCGCACCATTACGTCGTAGGTCTCGCCGTTCTGGGCGCGCCAGTTGCCAACGGTGGTGCCGGCCACCAGGGTGCGCAGGCTGTTGCCGATGGCCTTGGTGGACAGGCCGAGGTCGGAGGCCAGGTCGCGCCTGAGCACCACGTCCACCGTGGGCTTGTCGGGCTTGAGGCTGGAGTCCAGGTCCACCAGGCCGACGATGGGCCGCAGCCGCTCGGTGATCAGCGCGCTCAGGCGCTCCAGCTCGTCGAGGTCGTCGCCCTGCAGCGAAAACTCGATCTGCTTGCCGCCGCCCACGGCGTCGAGCAGGCCGGCGTGCGTGACGGTGATGCCGGGCACCGCGCGCAGCCGGTCGCGCAGCAGGGCCGACATGGCGTCGGCGCTGAGCGTGCGGTCCTTGCGGTCCACCAGGCGCACGTAGGTGCTGGCGTACATCGAGCCCTGCGCGTTGCCGGTGTTGATGGTGGTGAGCGTGTACCGCACCTCGGGGAAGGTGCGCAGGACGGCCTCGACCTCGCGCGCCTTGGCCTCGGTGGCGGGCAGGGAGCTGCCTACTGGCGTGTGGTAGCTGACCGAGGTCTCGGAGAAGTCCGCCTTGGGCACGAACTCGGTGCCCAGCAGCGGCAGCAGGGCCAGGCTGGCGACGAAGGTGGCCAGGGCCAGGGCCAGCGTGGCCAGCTTGTGCCGCAGCGACCAGCGCAGCGCGGCCTGGTAGCCGTCGGCGAGGTCGTCCTGGAAGCGGTCGAACCAGTGCGTCAGGCGGCCCAGGGTGCGGTCGTAGAGCGAGCGGCCAGGCGGCTGGCCGTGCGTGTCGATGGCCGGGTCGTGCCACACCGAGGACAGCATCGGGTCCAGCGTGAAGCTCACGAACATGGAGATCAGCACGGCCGCGACCATGGTGATGCCGAACTCGTGGAAGAACTTGCCGATGATGCCGCCCATGAAGCCGATGGGCAGGAACACCGCCACGATGGACAGCGTGGTGGCCAGCACCGCCAGGCCGATCTCCTGCGTGCCTTCCATGGCGGCCTGGTAGGGCGTCTTGCCCATCTGCACGTGGCGCACGATGTTCTCGCGCACCACGATGGCGTCGTCGATCAGCAGGCCCACCGAGAGCGTGAGCGCCATCAGCGTGATCATGTTGATCGTGAAGCCCAACGCGTTCATCACGAAGAAGGTGCCGATGATGGCGATGGGCAGGGTGAGCCCGGTGATGACCGTTGAGCGCCAGGAGTTGAGGAACAGGAAGACGATCAGCACGGTGAGGATGGCGCCCTCGATCAGCGTCTGGCGCACGTTCTGCACCGACACGCGGATCGGCCGCGCGCCATCGGCGATGGGCTCCAGCCGTACGCCGGGCGGCAGCTCGGGCTTGACCGCGGTCAGTGCCGCGTTCAGGCCGTCGACCACCGCGATGGTGTTCTCGTCCTGCGCCTTCTGCACCTGCAGCAACAAGGTGCGCTGGCCGTTGTAGAGCGACAGGCTCTCGACTTCCTGGGTGCCGTCGCTCACGTGCGCCACCTGGCCCAGCTTGATGGGCAGGCCGCCGCGGCGGGCGACGATGATGTCGTCGAAATCGCGCGGGTTGGCCAGGCGCGAGAGCACCTGCACCACGCGCTCGGACTCGCCGGTCTTGAGCGTGCCCACGGGCAGGTCCTGGTTTTCGCTGAGGACGGCGGCGTTGATCTGCTCGGTGGTCACGCCCATCGCCCGCATGGCGGCGGGGTCGAGTTCGATGTTGATGGCGCGCCGCGTGGCGCCCACCAGCGTGACCGAGCCCACGCCGCGCACGTTCTCCAGCCGCTTCTTGAGCACCTGGTCGGCCCAGGTGGACAGCTCCACGGCCGACATCGCGCGGCCGTCCACCGCCTCGGGCACCACGGCCACCGACCAGATGGAGCGGCTGGCGGGGTCGAAGCGCAGCACGCGCGGCTCGTCCACCTCGTCGCGCAGTAGCGGGCGCAGGATGCCGATCTTCTCGCGCACGTCGTCGGCGGCCTTGCGGCCATCCACGGTGAGCTGGAACTCGATGATCACCACCGAGTTGCCTTCGTAGCTGCGCGAGGTGAGGCTGTTCACGCCCGCGATGGCGTTGACGGCTTCCTCGACCTTCTTGGTCACCTCGGACTCGACGATCTCGGGCGAGGCGCCGGGGTAGGTGGTGGTGACCACCACGACCGGAAAGTCGATGTTGGGGAACTGGTCCACCTGCAGGCGCTGCAGGGAGAACGCGCCCAGCACCACGAAGGCCAGCATGACCATGGTGGCGAAGACCGGGTTGCGCAGCGAGACCTGGGTGAACCACATGGCGTGTCGCGCTCCCGGGGCTCAGGGCTTGGCCGCGGCGGCCAGGTTCACGCGCGTGCCGTCGCGGATGGCGCCGGCCGTGGCCGCCAGCACGGTGTCGCCCTCGGCCAGGGCGGGCACCGCCTGGTGGGGCACGCCGTCTACGCTGCCCGTGGGCGCGGGCGTCAGGCCCACGTGCTTGACCACGCCGTCGCGCAGCACCTGCACGTAGGGCTCGGGCCGGTCGTTGCGGATGGCCGACACCGGCACGGCCGGGGCCTCGACCGTGCCGGCCACGATCCCGCCGCGCGCGAAAAGGCCCTGGCGCATGCCCGGCTGGGCGGTCAGCCGCAGGTAGACCAGCACGCTGCGGCTGCCGGCCTGCACGCTGGGGTTGATGCGCGCCACCGTGGCGTTCACCGGTTCGGGCAGGCCCTCCACCACCAGGCGCGCGCGCTGGCCCGGGGCGATGCGCGCGGCGTCGGCCGGGCTCAGCGCGGCCTCTACCTCAAAGGCCGAGAGGTCCACCACCTCGAGCACGCGGGTGTCGACGCCCACGCGCTCGCCGTTGCGCACCGGCCGGCTGGCGATCTGGCCGGCGATGGGCGAGCGCAGCACCGTGTCGGCGAGCGATTTGCGTGCGATGTCCAGCGCGGCCATGGCCGCGCGGTGGTTGGCCTCGGCCGCGGCCAGGTTGGCCTGCGAGGTGTCCAGCGCGGTGGCCGAGATGAAGCCCTGCTGCACCAGGGCCTGGTTGTTGTTCTGGTTGCGCTGCGCGATGCGCACCTGCGCCAGCGCCGACTCGGCCTGCTGCTCGGCCTGTCGCACGCGCGCCTGCGGCTCGGTCGGGTCGATGCGCGCGACCACCTCGTTGGCGGCCACGCTGTCGCCCTCGCGCTTGTTCAGGCCTTGCAGCTCGCCGGCCACACGCGCCTTGATGGCCACGGTCTGCACCGCCACCAGCGAACCCGAGACCTCGGCCGTTTGCTGCAGCGCGAGGCGGCGCACCGTGAACACGTCACGCGCGGCGACCTCGTAGACCGGCGCGGTCTGCAGGGCCTGGGCGGCGGCGTTCGCCTGCGCGGCCTGGGCGCTGCGCTTGTGCAGCGCGCGCACCACGCCCAGGGCCAGCGCGGCCACGGCCAGCCCGGCCAGGGCCCAGTAGAGGGTCTTTCGCAGACGGGAGGTGGTCATGGGGAAACCTTCGCGCGGCGCGCTGTGGTGCGGGCCCTTTTGGGCGGTCGTGCGGGGCTCATCGCGGGCGTTTGAGCATGCCGCTCAGGATCAGGTCGACCTGGGTGTCGATGAAGGTCAGGGGATCGATCTGCTGCGAGGGCGGGGCGCAGGGCGTCATGGCGTGTTTCCACATGAGCAGGAAGATCATGGGCGCGATCAGGCTGTAGACCGCGTAGTCGAGCGGCATCTCGCGGAAGTCGCCGCGGTCGATGCCGCGCTGCAGGATGCGCTTGATCAGCTCGTGGCCCGGGGCGACCACCTCGTTCTGGTAGAAGCTGGCGATCTCGGGGAAGGTGCCCGCCTCGGCCATGACGAGCTTGGTGATGCCCGACGCGGGCGTCATGCCCACGCGCTCCCACCAGGTGTGCATGGCGTAGCGCACCAGCTCCACGCTGTCGCCCTGGAACTCGGCCAACTCGTTCGACCATTCCGGAAAGCGGCCCGCGACGGTTTCGCGCACCACGGCCTTGAACAGGTCTTCCTTGCTGGGGAAATACAGGAACAGCGTGCCCTTGGACACCCCGGCGCGCGCGGCCACCTCCTCGACGCGCGTAGCGGCGAAGCCCTTCTCGACGAACAGGGCCAGGGCCGCCTCGATCAGCTCACCCGGGCGCGCTTCCTTGCGGCGGGCGCGGCGCGGGACCTCGGCGGGCGGTGACGGGGGGGTGGCGGGCATGGGGCGCTAGTTACTGACCGATGGGTTATTAATATACCCCAGCCGCCCATGCGGCGTGCCGCCTGGGCCCCGTCGGGGCCGGCGCCAGCGCACGCCCGCCGGCGCGGGCTCAGCCCAGCTTGATGCCCACCCGTGTGATCCGGCTCGCGTCCATCTCGCGCACGCTGATTTCGGCCTTGCCCAGTTCCGCCACGTCGCCCACCACCGGCGGGCGGTGCAGTTCGTTGCGCAGCCACTGGCCCACCGTCTGGTCCGATTCGCCGGGCACCGGCAGCCCGTAGAAGCCGCACAGCCCCTCCAGCGGCGTGTTGGCGTCGAGCACGAAGTCGCCGAACACCAGGCGGGCTTCTTCGGTGTCGTCCAGGTCCGGCAGGGCCACGTGGGCGCGGCGCGCCGCCAGGCCGATGGTGGAGCCCTGCAGCAGCAGGGACGTGAGCACCACCACGAAGGCGACGTCCAGGAACCCGTGCGCGCCGGGCACGCCGGCCATCATGGGAAACACCGCCAGCACGATGGGCACCGCGCCGCGCAGGCCCACCCAGGCGATGAAGCCGATTTCGTGCGGCGAGAAGTGAAAAGGCCTGAGGCACAGCCACACCGCCACCGGCCGCGCCACCAGCATCAGTACCAGCGACACGCCCAGGGCCGGCAGCAAGGTGTCCATCATTTCGCTGGGTGACACCAGCAGGCCCAGCAGCAGGAACATGCCGGCCTGCGCCAGCCAGGCGTAGCCGTCCATGGCCGAGAGCGAGGAGCGCACCAGCCGGCGCGCGCGGTTGCCCGCCACCACGCCCATGGCGTAGACCGCCAGGAAGCCCGAGCCGCCCAGCCAGGTGGTGAGCGCGAACACCGCCAGCCCACCCGAGACGATGAGCAGGGCGCGGATGCCGCCGCCGCCGTCGGCGCCGCGCCCCAGGCGCTTGAGCAGCTCGGCCAGGCCCCAGCCGCTGCCCAGACCCATGGCCGCGCCCCAGCCAAACTGCAGCAGCAGCGACCAGGCGATGCCGCCCAGCGTGACCTCGTTCGCCACCGCGTTGCCCAGGGCCAGCGCCACGCCGATGAAGGCCAGGGTGAGGTAGACCGCCATCGGGTCGTTCATGCCCGACTCGATCTCCAGCGTGGCGGCCACGCGCTCGTTGAGCCGAACGCCGGACGACTTCAGCAGCGCAAACACCGCCGCCGCATCGGTGGAGCCCACGATGGCGCCCACCAGCAGGGCCATGGGCCAGGACAGGGCCAGCAGCCAGTGAGCCGCCGCGCCGGTGATGGCCGCGGACACCAGCACGCCCACCGTGGCGAGCAGCATGGAGGGCCTCAGGCCGGTGCGGAAGGTGGCCAGTTCGGTGCGCAGCCCGCCGTCCAGCAGGATCACGGCGAGCGCGACGTTGCCGACCCAGAAGGCCAGGCGGAAGTCGTTGAAGCTGAAACCGCCGGGCCCGTCCTTGCCGGCCAGCATGCCCGCGACCAGGAAGACCAGCAGCAGCGAGAAGCCGGCGCGCGTGGACACCACGCCGGCCAGCACGCTGACGAAGACCAGCGCGGCGGCGGCGAACAGCGGCAGGGAGAGGGCGTCGAGCAGGTGGTGCACGCCCGCACGCTAGCAGAAAGCGTGCACGCCGCTCAGCGGGTTGCACCGGGGCGCGCGGGCGCCCGGCTCAGGCGATTCAGTTGAACGCCGCGATGCCGGTGATCGCCCGGCCCAGGATCAGGGCGTGGATGTCGTGCGTGCCTTCGTAGGTGTTGACCACTTCGAGGTTGACCAGGTGGCGCGCCACGCCGAACTCGTCGCTGATGCCGTTGCCGCCCATCATGTCGCGCGCCAGGCGGGCGATGTCCAGGGCCTTGCCGCAGCTGTTGCGCTTGAGGATGGAGGTGAGCTCCACGGGCGCCGCCCCCTCGTCCTTGAGGCGGCCCAGACGCAGGCAACCTTGCAGTCCCAGGCTGATCTCGGTCAGCATGTCGGCCAGCTTTTTCTGGATCAGCTGGTTGGCCGCGAGCGGGCGGCCGAACTGCTGGCGGTCCAGCACGTACTGGCGGGCGCGGAAGTAGCAGTCCTCGGCGGCGCCCAGCGCCCCCCAGGCGATGCCGTAGCGCGCGCTGTTCAGGCAGGTGAAGGGCCCCTTGAGGCCGCGCACCTCGGGGAAGGCGTTCTCTTCCGGCACGAAGACGTTGTCCATCACGATCTCACCGGTGATGGAGGCGCGCAGGCCCACCTTGCTGTGGATGGCGGGCGCGGACAGGCCCTTGGCGCCCTTTTCCAGGATGAAGCCGCGGATCGCGCCGTCGTCGTCTTTGGCCCAGACCACGAAGACATCGGCGATCGGGCTGTTGGTGATCCACATCTTGGCGCCCGACAGGCCGTAGCCGCCGGCCACCTTCTTGGCGCGCGTGACCATGCTGCCGGGGTCGGAGCCATGGTTGGGCTCGGTCAGGCCGAAGCAACCGATCCATTCGCCCGTGGCCAGCTTGGGCAGGTACTTCTGCTTCTGCGCCTCGGTTCCGAACTCGTTGATGGGCACCATCACCAGCGAGCTTTGCACGCTCATCATGGAACGGTAGCCCGAGTCGATGCGCTCGACCTCGCGCGCCACCAGGCCGTAGCAGACGTAGTTGAGCCCGGCGCCGCCGTAGGCCTCGGGGATGGTCACGCCCAGCAGGCCCAGGTCACCCATCTCGCGGAAGATGGCCGGGTCGGTGACTTCCTTGCGGAAAGCCTCGGTCACGCGCGGCAGCAGGCGTTCCTGGCAGTAGGCGTGGGCGGCGTCGCGCACGGCGCGCTCGTCCTCGGTGAGCTGGCCGTCGAGCTGGAAGGGGTCTTCCCAGCTGAAGCTGGCTTTGGCTTTCTTGGGCGAGAGCATGTCCTGTCTCCGTGTGCGTTGGGGCAATCGAACGATTGTCCGCCGTGGCGCCATAGCTGTCTAATATCGATCCTGTATCTAAAAATACAAACGGCAAATCGATGGAGAAGGCCATGGAGTTCCGCCACCTGCGCTGTTTCCTCGCCCTGGCCGAGGAGCTGCACTTTGGCCGCGCCGCCGCGCGCCTGGCCATGACGCAGCCACCGCTGTCGCTCAACATCCAGCAGCTGGAGGCTTCGGTGGGCGCCCCGCTGTTCGTGCGCAACAGCCGGGGCGTGGCCCTCACGCCCGCCGGCCAGGCCTTCGTGCCACGCGCACGGGCCCTGTTGGAGGCGGCTGGCGCGGCCGCGCGCGAGGCGCGCGAGGTGGCCCAGGGCGTGAGCGGCCAGCTGCGCGTGGGCTTCGCGGGCACCGTGCTGTACCGGGGCCTGCCGCAGATCCTGCGCGGCTTCGCCCAGCGTCACCCGCGCCTGAAGCTGGTGCTGCGCGAAATGAGCTCCAGCGACCAGCTCATCGACCTGCAGCACCAGCGGCTGGAGGCCGGCTTCGTGCACACCACGCGCGTGCCGCCGGGCTGTTCGCAGGTGCTGGTCTCGCGCCAGGCCTTCGTGGCCTGCGTGCCGGCGGGCCACGCGCTGGCGCGCAAGCGGCGGCTGGCGCCTGCCGCGCTGGCCGGGCAGCCCTTCGTGGCGATCTCGCGTGCCGTCTCGCCCGACTACCACGACCGCCTGCTCGCCCTGTGCGCCGACCACGGCTTCGAGCCCGACGTGCGCTTCGAGCTGCGCCACTGGCTCAGCGTGGTGTCGGTGGTGGCGCAGGGCCTGGGCGTCTCGCTGGTGCCGGCCGCCCTGCAGCAGGCCGGGCTGCCGGGGGCCGCCTTCGTGCCGCTGCAGGGCGATTCGCCGCCGTACGAGACGCATTGCCTCTGGCGGGACGGCGATGAAAGCGCCGCGCTGGCGGCCTTTCTCGATGTCGTGCGGAGCCAGCGTCCTGTTGCGCCAGGGCACTAGTGCGTGAGGGGCCGCGTCGCCGAACAGAGCAGCAGCTCGTTGGGTCCCACCCACCCACGCTCACCCGTGAACGGCTGCAGCGCCGCCGCCATGGCCTGCCAGGCCGCCGCCTGGGCCGACGGGTCCAGCGGCGCGAGCAGTTCCATGATCGGCGAGCCCGAGTCCCGGACGAAGGCGATGTAGGTGGCCACGTCGGGCAGCGCGAACGGCGCCGCGAGCGGCTCCACCTCGATGTCGGCATACCCCGCCGCCGCCAGCAGGCCAGCCAGCCGGCCGGGCTCGGCCAGGCTGAACAGGCCGCCCGCGGTGTAGGGCGATGCCCCGCCGTTCAGGCCCCGGTGCTGGCGGGCCAGCCTCATCAGGGTCGTGATGCAGGGGTTGTGCGCGGGCTCGCCGAACACCAGGGCGGCGAAGCGCCCTCCCGGCCGCAGGGCCTCGAACGCCGAGGCCAGGGCGGCCGCGGGATTCGCGCAGAGCATGAGGCCGAGCCGGCACAGCACCGCATCGAACGGCGCCTCGCCTGGCACGGCCTGCTCCGCATCCGCGACGGCGTACCGCACATGGGCCAGCCCTGCCGCGCCCAGGTTGCGTTGGGCGAAGGCCAGGATCCTGGGCGAGATGTCGGTCGCCAGCACATGGCCGGTGGGGCCGACGGCCTGGGCCACGTCCTTGGTCTGATCGCCCGCACCGGCCGCGAGGTCGAGGACCCGCGCGCCGGGCCGCAACCTCAGCCGGGCCAGCATGGCCGCGGTGGCCGGGGCCAGCCAGGCGTGGATGAGCGGGGTGCTGCGGTCCCAGCCGTCGGCCGCGCGATCCCAGGCGCTGGCGGCGCCGCTGGCACCCGGGCCGGTGGCCCCTTGTGGTGTTGGGAGGTTCATGGTGCTGTCTCCAGGTGATCGGGGCACCCAGCGTAGGCCCGCGCGGCGACCGCTGGAAGGCGCGGATTTGCACAAGGGGGCCGCAGTGGTGCATAACGGGCCATGCTCGACTGGAACGACCTGCGGTACTTCGTGGCGGTGGCGCGGCACGGCAGCACGCTGGCCGCGGGCCGCGCGCTGGGGGTCGACCAGTCCACCGTGCAGCGGCGTGTGGGCGCCTTGGAGCGGCATATCGGCCGCGCCCTGGTTCAGCGCCACCCCAGCGGCTACCGGCTCACCGATTTCGGCACCGAGATGCTCGACGCGGCCCAGCGGGTCGAACAGTCCGTCGCCGCCTTCGAGCAGGCACTGGTGGTGTCGCGGCGCAATGCGGCGGGCGTGATCCGCCTCACCTGTCCCGAGCCGCTGGTGAGCCGGCTCACGCAGTCGGGGCTGCTGGAGCGCTTCCAGGCGAAGCATCCCGCCTACCACGTGGAATTCGTGATGAGCGACAGGTACGTCGATCTGCGCACCGGCGAGGCCGACGTGGCGCTGCGCTCCGGCGACACGGACGATGGCGCGCTGGTCGGCCGCAAGCTGGGCGATTCGCTGTGGGCGGTCTACGCGAGCCGGGACTACGTGGCGCGCCACGGCCAGCCGGCCTCCATCGAAGCGCTCGAGGCGCACCCCCTGGCGGGTTTCGACGAGAGCATGGCCAGGCACCGGGCCAGCCAGTGGCTGCGCCAGGTGGCCCCGAACGCGACGCTGGTGGCGCGCAACGACAGCGTGCTGGGCCTGCTGTTGTCGGTGAAGTCGGGTGTGGCCATTGGGCCGCTGCCCACCGCCCTGGGCGACGCCGACCCGGACCTGGTTCGGGTGCTCGGGCCGGTGCCGGCCCTCGCGCGCGATTGGCGGCTGCTCGCGCTGCCCGAGATCCGCCAGACGGCGCGGGTCAGCGCTTTCTTCGAGTTCATGGTGGCGGAGATCGAAGCGCTCCGGCCCGTGCTCACCGGCTAGGTAGGCGCCCTGGCGGCGGCCCAAGGCCCCGCTGCGGCGCCGTGAAAGCCGCGGGTGGTCTACTCACGGTCTGGCAAGGACCACTGGAGATTCACGATGAGCGACAAACAGGTGCTGGTGCTGGGTGGCGGCTGCTTCTGGTGCACCGAATCGGTCTACAAGGAAGTGCGCGGCGTCACCGACGTGGAGTCGGGCTACAGCAACGGGCACCTGAAGCAGCCCAGCTACGAGCAGGTGTGCACCGGCGGCACCGGCCACAACGAGGTGGTGCGCCTGGAGTACGACCCCGACGAGGTGAGCACGCGCGAGCTGCTGGAGATCTTTTTCGTGGTGCACGACCCGACCACGCCCAACCGCCAGGGCAACGACGTGGGCACGCAGTACCGCAGCGGCATCTACTTCACCACGCCCGAGCAGCAGGCCGAGGCGCGCGCCATCATCGACGAGCTCACCCGGGAGGGCGCCTTCGGCCGTCCCATCGTGACCGAGGTGCAACCGCTGGAGAACTACTGGCCGGCCGAGGATTACCACCAGGACTTCTTCGAGCGCAACCCGCACCAGGGCTATTGCATGGCGGTGGCCGCGCCCAAGGTGGCCAAGTTCCGCAAGACCTTCGCGCGGCTGGCGAAGTAGGGCGCCGCGCCTCAACGGTGGTGGTCGGGGTCGATCAGGCCGGCCTCGACGAAGCGCTCGCGCACGGCCCTGTCCTTGAGCGCGCCGCAGCGCTCAAGGACCTGCAGGGTGTTGGCGCAGAGCTGGCGCGTGCGGGTGGCCAGGCCCTCACCGCCGCACAGCCTGCCCAGCACGCGTTCGCGCGCGGCGACGCCCAGTCCGGCCTGTTCCAGCCATTCCCCGTGGAGGCGGGGATCACGCGCGTGGAAGGCCGCCATGACCCGCGGCAGCTGGCCGCCCCAGTGCGCGCGCGCCGGCGCGTCCAGGCCCTTCCACACCAGCGCGAAGGCCTGCGCGAAGTAGCGCGCGTGCACCCACTCGTCTTCCAGGTGGGCCAGCAGCAGGCGCTGCAGGCCCGAGTGCGCGGTGCCGCGCATCGAGTCGACGATGGCCTTGGTGATCATGGTCTCGCCGACGAAGCCGACCATGAACCAGGCCAGGTCGCGCTGCGCCGGCGGGGCCTCGGCCACCCAGGCCTCCAAGGCCGCGATCTTCAGGCTCGGTTCGTCGCGCGCCGCCAGGGAGAAGCACTGGCGCAGCGCGCGGCTCGCGTGCGCGGTGAAGAAGGCGTGGTAGCCCTCGTCGGTGTAGAGCTTGAGCGCGTCCAGCGCCATGGGCTCGGGCAGGAAGTCCTTCAGGAGGTTCTGCGCGATGGCCTGCGCGGCGGTGTTGACGATGCGGTGCTCGGTGAGCGTCATGTCGTCCAGGAAGTGCACCAGCCGCGCGGCGGCGAGGCGGTTGCGCTCGGCCAGGCCGAGCGGGCGCAGGGCCGGGTGGGACAGCAGTTCGTCCTGGGCGCCGAAGACGAACCAGCGCACGCTGGCCAGGTCTTCGCCCCGGCCGAGCGCGAAGTCGGTCAGCGACGGCTTGGCGCGCACGGCCGAGGTGGCGATCCAGTCCTTGAACGGGTCGTCGTCGGCTGGGCGCATGACGCGGGGCCCGGGTTCAGGCGGCCAGCCGGCGCTGCAGCACCGGCCAGCAGACGATCACCGCCAGACCCAGCAGCACCAGGGCGGCCGCGCCCAGCTTCCAGCCGGGCAGCGACTCCCCCAGCGACAGGGCCGAGGCGCTCATGCCGAACACCGGCACCAGCAGCGCCAGGGGCGTGACGGTGGCGGCCGGGTGGCGCCCCAGCAGCCAGTTCCAGACGCCGTAGCCGAACAGGGTGTTGCCCAGCGCCTGCCACAGCACGCTGGCCCACACCACCGCGCCGGCCGAGCGCAGCGACTGCGCGATCAGCGCCGGCCCCTCCACCATCAGCGATATCGCCAGCAGCGGCGGCACCGCGAACACGCTGCTCCAGACCATGAAGTGCAGCATGTTCACCCCCCCCAGCGACTTGACCACCAGGTTGGATGCGGCCCAGAAGAACGCGGCGGCGAGGATGATGCCCAGCCCGAGCAGGGTGACGCTGGCGTCCAGGTGGGCAGCGATCACGCCCAGGCCGGCGATGGCCAGCAGCAGGCCGGCGACCTGGTAGCCCCGCACGCGCTCGCGCAGGAGCCACAGCGACAGGCCGATGGTGAAGAACACCTGCACCTGCACCACCAGGGAAGCCAGGCCGGGCGAGATGTGGCCGTTGATGCCGAAAAACAGCAGCCCGAACTGCCCCGGCCCCAGCAGCACACCGACGGCGGCCATGGAGCGCCAGGAGGCCTTGGGTCGCGGCACGAACAGCAGCCAGGGCAGGGCGGAGAAGGTGAAACGCAGGGTGGCGAACAGGAAGGGTGGCAGCCCGTCCAGCCCCCAGCGGATGACGACGAAGTTCGTGCCCCAGACCGCCACGACGGCCAGGGCAAGCAGCAGGTGCGGGGTAGGCAAGGTCGGTGCGGGTGGGGAGGGAGCGGGCAGTGTAGTCAGGCGCCGCGCGGCGAACCGGCCGGGGCCTTGCATGGGGTTATTATTTGCAACTCTGTTGCGATAACATTGACGCCATGGCCCGCTTCCCCGCTGACACCGATGCCGTGCCCGCCGCCTTGCAGGCGCGCCTGGACGCCGCCGGCCTGCGCCGCACCCTGGCCACGCGCGCGGCCCTGGGCGTGTTCCTGGCCCGCCCGGGCCAGGGGCTCACGCACGCGCAGGTGCTGCAGGCCCTGCGCCAGCGCGGGCACGAGCCCAACCGCGTGACGCTCTACCGCTTGCTCGATCGCCTGGCCGCCTGCGCCGTGCTGGCGCGCCACAGCGACGACCGGGGCACCTGGCGCTACCGCCTGCAGGACCCCGCCGCGCCGGTTTCCCCGCGCGGCGCACCGGCGCTGCGGCCGCGTTTCGAATGCCGGCGCTGCGGCCAGGACCGCACGCTGGACGACACGCCCACCGCCCTGGCCTGGCTGCGCGGCCTGCAGCGCGCGCTGGCGCGCCAGGGCGTGGTGGTCGAGCGCGCGGAACTGGCCCTGCTGGGCGTGTGCGCGCGCTGCGCCGATACCGACACCCTTTCCCAACCCCGGAGCTGAACCATGAAAGCCCTCGCCATTCCCGCCGTCCTCGCTGCCTTGCTGTCCGCTGGCGCGGCCTTCGCGCAGCACTCGCAGAAAGAAATCCAGGAAGACATCCAGCGCCACCGCGCCATGGCGGCCGCGCACGAAGGCGCGGCCAAATGCCTGGAGGCGGGCAAGGGCGAGAAGGCCTGCCAGGCGGCGCTCGCCGAGGCCTGCAAGGGACTGGCCCTGGGCAAGTACTGCGGCCTGCGCCACGCGCATTGACGCACCGCGCCTGGCCCGCCCGCACCCGGTGCCGGCGGGAGCGGGCGATACCATCGCCGGGTGAACCTGGCCCAGCACCCTCTCTTCGTCTCCCTCACACCCGTCTTCCTGCTCATCGCGCTGGGTTACCTGGCGGGTCGGCGCGACTGGATCCGCGATACGGCGGTCAAGGACTTGTCCAACCTCGTGTTCCTGATCCTCATTCCCTCGCTGCTGTTTCGCACCATGGCCTCGGTGCACCTGGAAGAGCTGGACCTGCGGCCCGTGCTGGCCTACTTCCCGGTGGTGCTGCTGGTCTTCTTCACCGCGGTCGCCTGGCGCGGCTTCAGCCGCGAGAGCGTGGTGGTGGCCATGGCGGGGGTGTTCTCCAACATGGTGATGATCGGCATCACCCTGGCCGAGTTGGCCTATGGCAAGCCGGCGCTGGTGACCATGCTGACCCTGGTGTCGGTGCACGCCTTCATATTGCTCAGCGTGGGTTCGGTGGTGCTGGAGCTGGTGGTCACGCGCGAGGCGCGCGAGCGCGGCGAGACCACGCCGCCGCTGTGGGCCACGCTGGGCTCGGTCATCAAGGGCACGGTGATCCACCCGATCCCGCTGCCCATCCTGTGCGGCCTGCTGTACGCGCAGACCGGCTGGGCCCTGCCCGTGGTGGTGGA
Organism: Hydrogenophaga sp. YM1; assembly: GCF_016903055.1. Classification (NCBI taxonomy): domain Bacteria; kingdom Pseudomonadati; phylum Pseudomonadota; class Betaproteobacteria; order Burkholderiales; family Comamonadaceae; genus Hydrogenophaga; species Hydrogenophaga sp. YM1. The sequence continues at coordinate 1,315,984 of NZ_CP070223.1, forward strand.
CAAGCCGCTGCAGCTGCTGGGCAGCGCCTTCGGCCCGATCGCGCTGGTGCTGGTGGGCGTGAGCCTGGCGCGCACGCCGCTGGCCGGGCACTGGCGGCCCGCGCTGGGTGTGTCGCTGGTGAAGAACCTGCTGCTGCCGCTGCTGGTGGGTTTGTCGGCCTGGGGGCTGGGCATCACCGGCCTGCCGCTGACGGTGATGGTGGTGGCCGCCGCCCTGCCGGTGGGCGCCAACGTCTTCCTGTTCGCGCAGCGCTACGACACCGCGCAGGCGCTCACCACCGCGAGCATGGGCCTGTCCACCGGGCTCGCGCTGTTCACCCTGAGCGTGGTGATGACGGCGATGGCCTGGCTCAACCCGCTCGCGGGCTGAGCCGCGGGCCTCACTGGCTGATCTTGCGCGCCTCTTCCACCTGGTATTCGAAGTAGCGCTGAAAGCCGAAGGCCAGACTGCCCATGAAGGCGATGGTGCCCGTCAGCAGCAGCAGCACCAGGGCGATCATGGTCAGCCAATTGGTGTGGCTGCCCGCACCCCCAGGGGTTGCGGGGTTGAACCAGCGGTCCCACTTCTCGGCGTCGGCCAGGGCGTAGACGATGCCCGTGAGGCAGGCGGCGGCGATGCTCAGGCCCAGCAGGGGGATCAGCACCCAGGAGAGCTTGTCGTCCTGCCCGTAGGCCAGCACGCGCTCCACGCCGTACCAGCCCAGGGCCGTGGGCAGGGGGTGCAGCCAGCCCACCCAGTCGCCCAGGCCGCGCAGGTAGAAACGGTGCAGGCCCAGGGCGCCGCCGATGAGCGCCAGCCAGACGGCCAGCGTCTTGTTCTTGCGTGCCGCCACGTTCAGCCCTCCTGCGGCGGGGTGTGGTGCGCCTCGCCCAGCGGCTTTTCCATGATCACGATGTCCAGCCAGCGGCCGAACTTCCAGCCGCAGGCTGCCACCGTGCCCACAGGCGTGAAGCCCAGCGCGCGGTGCACGCCGACGGAGCCGGCATTGCCCGAATCGCCGATCACGGCCATCACCTTGCGGATGCCGGCGCGCTGCAGCACGGCCAGCAGCTCGGCCAGCAGCAGGCGGCCCAGGCCCCGGCCGGCGGCCTCGGGGGCGAGGTAGATCGAGTCCTCGACCGAGAAGCGGTAGGCCGGGCGCGGCTTGAACCAGTTGCCATAGGCGTAGCCCAGCACCTGGCCCTGCTCTTCGATCACCAGCCAAGGCAGGCCCTTGCCCAGCACGTCGGCGCGGCGCTGGGCCATCTCGGCCGGGGTGGGCGGGGTGGTCTCGAAGGTGCCCGTGCCGTGCAGCACGTGGTGTTCGTAGATGCGGGTGATGGCGGCGAGGTCGTCGTCGGTGCTGGGGCGGATCAGGGGCATGGCGGGTGGCCGGAAGAAGAGCGGCGTGGCGGAATCGGCGGCGGGCTATAATCGCCGGCTTTGCGGTGTTTCGCTGGCCGGGTGGTCAGTCGTGTGTCTCAGGCACCGCGGAAATTGCTGTGAAGCAGCGGATCGAAAGATCCGGCGGCACCCCGGAAGGCCCGGTCGGTGCCCAACCACCCGAAGGATAAATCATGGTCGTCATTCGACTCTCCCGCGGCGGTGCCAAGGCCCGTCCGTTCTACACCATCGTCGCCGCCGACAAGCGTGCGCGCCGCGACGGCAATTTCATCGAGCGCCTGGGTTTCTACAACCCCAACGCCAAGGGCGGCGAAGAGAAGCTGCGCATCGCCACGGACCGCCTGAACTACTGGCTCGGCGTCGGCGCCACCCCGTCCGACACCGTCGCGCGCCTGGTCAAGGAAGCCAAGGCCGCTGCGCCGGCCGCCTGATCGCGCCATGTCCGCGGCCCTGGTCGCGTCGGCCCTGCCGGCCGATGCCGTTGAACTGGGCCGCGTCCAGGATGCCTGGGGCATCAAGGGCTGGGTCCGCATCCAGCCCCACAGCGCCGACACCGACGCGCTGTTCGCCAGCCAGGACTGGTACCTCCAGCCGCCCGAAGCCCGCTTCGCGCGCGGCTTTTCTGCTTTCAAGGGCTGCATGGCCGTGCGGGTGGCCGAGCTCAAGGCCCACGCCGACGGCCTGGTGGCCCGGCTCGAGGGCGTCGACGACCGCAACCTGGCGGAGTCGCTCAAGGGCTGCCGCATCAGCCTGCCGCGCAGCGCCTTTCCCGAGCCCGAAGAGGGCGAGTACTACTGGGTCGACCTGATCGGCCTGCGGGTCGTCAACCGCGAGGGCGAGGACCTGGGCGTGGTGCGCGACCTCGTGAGCACGGGACCGACCTCGGTGCTGGTGCTCGAGTACCTCGAGACGGTGGACGGCGAGGAGCGCGCCGCCGAGCGGATGATCCCCTTCGTGGCCGCCTACATCGACGGCGTGGACCGCGCCGCTGGGCGCATCACCGCCGACTGGCAAAAAGACTACTGAGCGGGGCAGGCGCCCATGCGCTTCGACGTCATCACCCTGTTCCCCGAGCTGTTCCAGCCCTTCCTGGCGTACGGCATCAACCGGCGGGCCTTCGAATCGAAGCAAGTCGACGTGCGCCTGTGGAACCCGCGCGATTTCGCCGAGGGCAACTACCGGCGCGTGGACGACCGCCCCTTCGGTGGCGGCCCTGGCATGGTCATGATGGCCGAGCCGCTGTGGCGCTGCCTGCAGGCCATCCGGGCCGAGCGCGCCGAGCCCGAGGGCCAGCGCGCGCCCGTGGTGCTGTTCTCGCCAGTCGGTGAGCGGCTGGACCACGCGGGCGTCGAGGCCTGGGCCGCCGGGCCGCGGGGCGCGGTGCTGGTCTGCGGCCGCTATGAGGGCATCGACCAGCGCTTCATCGACGCCTGCGTCGACCTGCAGCTCAGCCTGGGCGATTTCGTGCTCTCGGGCGGCGAAATCCCCGCCATGGCCCTGCTGGACGCCGTGGCTCGCCTGCAGCCCGGCGTGCTGGGCGACGAGGGCAGCCACCAGCAGGACAGCTTCAACCCCGCGCTAGACGGCCTGCTCGACAGCCCGCACCACACCCGGCCCGAGGTCTGGCAGGGCCCGCACGGCCCCCTGGGCGTGCCACCGGTGCTGCTGGGTGGGCACCACGGGCAGATCGAGCGCTACCGCCGCGAGCAGCGGCTGGCGCTGACCGCGCGCCAGCGGCCGGACCTGATCGCCCGGGCCCGGGCCGAGGGCCGGCTGGGGCCGGACGACGAGCGCTTTCTGCGCGGCCTGGGCTGAGCCGGCGGGCCGGATTCCCCGCTCTGGCGGGTCTGGCTATAATGGTGGGCTTTTCGATCCTCTGGCCGGCCGCCGCGACCGTTTCCTCAGTCAGTCCTGACCCACGGATTCGCGGCCTTCAGTGCAGCGCGGCCACGATCGTGGAACAGGAAACATGAACCTCATCCAGACCCTCGAGCAGGAAGAGATTGCCCGCCTCGGCAAGACCATCCCGCCCTTCGCCCCCGGCGACACCGTGATCGTCAGCGTCAACGTCATCGAAGGCACCCGCAAGCGCGTGCAGGCCTACGAAGGCGTCGTGATCGCCCGCCGCAACCGGGGCCTCAACTCCAGCTTCATCGTGCGCAAGATCTCCAGCGGCGAAGGCGTGGAGCGGACCTTCCCGCTGTACAGCCCGCTGATCGCCAAGATCGAGGTCAAGCGCCGTGGCGACGTGCGCCGCGCCAAGCTGTACTACCTGCGCGAGCGCAGCGGCAAGTCGGCCCGCATCAAGGAAAAGCTGGGCGCCTGATCCGGCACCGCGCAAAAGCCGCTCCATGGAGCGGCTTTTTTGTGTCCATGACCGAACCCATCGTCCGCATCCCGCCCTTCGATCCCCGCACCGTGCCGGTGGTGGCCACGGGGGCGAGCGAAGGTCTGCCGCCGCCGTCCCCGCACCGCCTCACGCCCGACGGCCTGCGCGCGCTGTTCGAGGCACCGCCGGTCTGGACACCCGAGCTGCGGCGCGAGCGCCGCTTCGCCGAGCGCGAGCCGGCCGACGCGGCCGTGCTGCTGCCCCTGGTGGTGCGCGACGAGCTCAACCTGCTGCTCACCCAGCGCACCGCCACCCTGTCCACGCACTCGGGCCAGATCGCCTTCCCGGGCGGCAAAGTCGATCCGCAGGACGCCGACGCCATCGCCGCCGCCCTGCGCGAGGCCGACGAAGAGGTCGGCCTGCCGCCGCAGAACGTGGAGGTGCTGGGCACGTTGCCGGTCTACATCACTGGCACCGCCTTCCACGTGACGCCGGTGGTGGCGCTGGTGCGGCCCGGCTTCACGCTCAAGCCCAACCCGCACGAGGTGGACGACGTCTTCGAGGTGCCGCTGCGCTTCCTGATGGACCCGCGCCACCACCGCCGCCACCTCATGAATTTCGACGGTACCGCGCGCGAGTGGTACTCCATGCCCTGGCACGACGGCCAGCGCGAGCGCTTCATCTGGGGCGCCACGGCGGGCATGCTGCGCAACCTGTACCGCCTGCTCACGGCCTGACCGGGGCCTGGCGCGCGCCCTGGTCGCGTCCGTTGATCGGAGGGTCGCGTGTGCCCACTATCATCGGCCCATGGGTTTTCTGGCCATTCTGCTGGCGCTGCTCATCGAGCAGGCCCGTCCCCTGTCGTTCGACAACCCCGTGCACGCCGGTCTGCGCGCCTGGGGCCGCGGCGTGCGCCGCAACCTCGATGCGGGCCAGTCCTCGCATGGGTGGATGGCCTGGCTGCTGGCCGTGGGCGTGCCGGCGGCGCTGGCGGCGCTGATCTACCACGCCCTGTGGGAGCTCAGCGGCGTGCTGGCCCTGGTCTGGACGGTGGCGGTGCTCTACGTGACCCTGGGTTTTCGCCAGTTCAGCCACCACTTCAGCGAAATCCGCCGCAGCCTGGAGGACGGCGATGAGCGTGGCGCGCGCGAGCAACTGGCGCGCTGGCTGCGCGTGGACGCCAGCACCCTGCCGCGCACCGAGTTGCTGCGCCAGGTGATCGAGCACTCCGTGCTGGCCGCGCACCGCCACGTGTTCGGCGTGTTCGTGTGCTTCCTGGTGTTCTGGGTGATCGGCCTGGGGCCGGCGGGCGCGGTGTTCTACCGGCTGGCCGAGTACCTGTCGCGCAACTGGCGCGAGCGCCCCGACGGCACGCCCAGCGCGGCGCTGCGCCGCGCCGCGGCCACGGCCTGGCGCTGGATCGACCACGTGCCCGCGCGCGTCACGGCCCTGGGCTTCGCGGTGGTGGGCAATTTCGAGGAAGCCGTGGCCAGCTGGCGCGCCGACGCCGAGCGCTTCGCGCCGGGCAGCGACGGCGTGGTGCTGGCGGCCACCTCGGGCGCCATCAACGTGCGCCTGACGCCGCAGGACCCGGCGGCCCCGCCCCCGGACGAGACCGACCCCGGCGCGCGCCCCGAGCCCCAGCTCGCCCATCTGGGCAGCGTGGTGGGCCTGGTGTGGCGCGCGGTGGTGCTGTGGATGCTGCTGCTGGCGCTGCTCACGCTGGCGCGGGTGTAGGCCGCGCGGGTCGACGCGCCACTGAACCGGTTTTGCTGGGCCGCGGGCGCGCGCCCTTGAGGGGATCGCGCGCCGCGCGGCAGGGGTGGACGGGTCAATACGTCCGCTTGTTGCTCAGCTCATCGAACAGTTCGTCGTAGAGCCGGTAGCGGTTCTGGTCGATGGCCAGCGGGTCCGCCGCCGGATCGGCGCCCACGTGGGCGCGCACGCCGCAGCCCGGCTCGTGCCGGTGCGTGCAGTTGTAGAAGCGGCAATCGCCCAGCGCGGCGCGCAGGTCGGGCATGAGCTGCGCGAGTCGTTCGGCCTCAAGGTGGTGCAGGCCGAATTCCTGGAAGCCCGGCGAGTCGATGAGCGCGCTTTCGCGCGCCGGCTCCAGCCAGTACCAGGTGGTGGCGGTCGTGGTGTGGCGCCCGGTGTTGAGGGCGCGCGAGATCTCGCCGGTCTGCGCGCCGGCCTCGGGCACCAGCCGGTTGACCAGCGTGCTCTTGCCCACGCCGGAAGGGCCCAGCACCAGCGTGTGGCGGCCGGTCAGGCGCTGGCGCAGGGCGTCCAGCCCGTGGCCGTCGTGAAGGCCCAGCGGCAGCACGGGCGTGCCCATGCGCCGGTAGGGCTCGAGCCGCGCCCAGGCCTGGTCGAAGGACTCGCCCAGGTCTTGTTTGTTGAGCACGATGCAGGCGCTGATGCCCTCGGCCTCGGCCGCGAGCAGGGCGCGCGTGAGCTGGGCCTCGGAGAACACGGGCTCCGCGGCGAGCAGGATCAGCACCTGGTCGAGGTTGGCCGCGAAGGCCTTGGTGCGCATCTCGTCCTGGCGGTAGAAGAGGTTGCGCCGGGTCTCGATGCGTTCGATGCTGCCCTCGTCGCCACTGGGCTGCCAGGCGACGATGTCGCCCACGACCACGGCGCTTTTCTTGCCGCGGGGGTGGCACAGGGTGCGCTGGCCGTTCTCGTCCTCGACCAGGCAATGGCGGCCATGGGCCGCCACCACACGGGCCAGGCGCGTGCCGCCCATCAGGACGCGAGCAAGGCGTTGATCGCCGCCGCGCAGTGGAAGTCGCTGACCGAGACGCCGTTCACGTCGTGCGTATTGAAGCGCAGGGTGCAGCGGTTGTAGCCGAAGGCCGCGTCGGGGTGGTGGTCCTCGCGGTGGGCGATCCAGGCCATGGCGTTCACGAAGGCCATGGTCTCGTGGTAGTTGGCGAAGCGGAAGGTGCGCTCGATGGCGCCGTCGATCAGTTTCCAGCCGTCGGCCTCGCTGCCGTTGAGCTGGCTGAGCTGGGTGACGATCTCGGTGGCGTTGAGCGCGCGGCGGTTCTGGTGGATGGGGTGCATGGTCAGGCGCTCTCAGGCGGCGGTCAGGCGGGCCAGGCGTTCGCTGGCGGGGGGGTGGGAATAGTAGAAGCGCGCGTACAGCGGGTCGGGCGTGAGCGTGCTGGCGTTGTCCTGGTACAGCTTGAGCAGGGCGCTGGCGAGGTCGGCGCCGCGCGTCTTGTCCTTGGCGAAGGCGTCGGCCTCGAACTCGTGCCGGCGCGACAGCTGCGCGGCCAGCGGCGACAGGAAGTAGGTGAACAGCGGCACCACCAACAGGAAGAGGATGAGCGCGAGCGCGTCGTTGGGCGCGCGCAGGTCGGGTTCCACGCCCAGGCCGGTGAAGAACCAGGCCTGAGAGGCCGCCCAGCCCAGGGCCGCGAAGCCGACGAAGCTGAGCGCGAACAGCAGCAGCACGCGCTGGGTGATGTGGCGCAGGCGGTAGTGGCCGAGCTCGTGCGCGAGCACGGCGTCGATCTCGTCGGGGTTGAGCTGCTTGAGCAGGGTGTCGAAGAACACCACGCGCTTGGCCGCGCCGAAGCCGGTGAAGTAGGCGTTGGCGTGCGCGCTGCGCTTGCTGCCGTCCATGACGAACAGGCCCTGGGCCGAGAAGCCGCAGCGCGCCATGAGGGCGTTGACGCGGGCCTTGACGGCGTCGTCGGCCAGCGGCTCGAAGCGGTTGAACAGCGGCGCGATGAGCGTGGGGTAGAGCACCAGGGCCAGCAGGTTAAAGACCATCCACACGCCCCAGGCCCAGAGCCACCAGGTGCTGCCGGCGGCGCCCATGAGCCAGAGCACCAGCGCGGCCAGCGGCAGGCCGATGGCCGCGCCGATCAACGCGCCCTTGAATCCGTCGGCGATCCACAGGCCCAGGCCCATCTTGTTGAAGCCGAAGCGCTCCTCCAGCCGGAAGGTGGCGTACCAGGAGAAGGGCAGGCCCAGCAGGCCGCCGATGAGCGCGAAGGCGGCGAGCAGCGCGAGCTGCTGCCACAGGCCAGGGCCCAGCCAGTCGAGCAGGCCGAGGTTGAGCGCGTTCAGGCCGCCGAGCAGGGTCCAGCCGATCAGCAGCGCGGTCTCGAAGGCGGTGCTGAGCAGGCCGAAGCGCGTCTTGGCGATGGTGTAGTCGGCGGCCTTGCGGTGGGCGTCGAGTGGGATGGTGGCGTCGAAGGGCGCGGGCACCTGATCGCGGTGGCGGGCCACGTGGCGGATCTGGCGGCTGGCGAGGGCGAAGCGGGTCAGCAGGCCCAGCACCAACAGGGCGCAGAAGAGGGCGGTGAAAGCGAGGGAAGCGGTGTCCATGAAGGCGCCAGTCTACCGGTGCCCCCGCCGGCCCGCCGGGGCCGGCGGATGACGGAAAATCGCGGGATGACCTCCAATCCCGCCGACATCGCCGCCCCCGAAGTGCCCACGCTCGCCAAGAGTGACCAGAACCTGGTCTGGATCGACTGCGAAATGAGCGGTCTCGATCCCGAGAAGGAGCGCCTGCTGGAGATCGCGGTGGTGGTGACCGGCCCGCAGCTCACGCCGCGCATCGAGGGCCCCGTCATCGTGGTCCACCAGAGCGATGAGCTGCTCAACGCCATGGATGCCTGGAACAAGGGCACGCACGGCCGCAGCGGTCTCATCGACAAGGTGCGCGCCAGCACGGTGAGCGAGGCCGAGGCCGAGCAGCAGCTCATCGACTTCATCTCGCGCTACGTGCCGAAGAACAGCGCCCCCCTGTGTGGCAACACCATCGGCCAGGACCGCCGCTTCCTGGTGAAGTACATGCCCCGGCTCGAGGCCTACCTGCACTACCGCAACGTCGATGTGAGCACCTTGAAGGAACTGGCCAAGCGCTGGCGCCCCGAAGTGGTCGACGCCTTCAAGAAGCGCCAGCTGCACACCGCCCTGGCCGACGTGCACGAATCCATTGACGAACTCGAGCACTACCGCGCGCGGTTTCTGCGCTGATCGGGCCGGGTCCGTGCCTTGCCGGCCCCTGCCGGCGGCGGGGTTGCCCGATGCCACCGCCGCCCCCCCTTGCGGGTCCGTCACCCCGGCCTTGCATGACAATAAAGTGACTTTCACGCCGATTTCACATGAAAAAGAAATCCCGCCCCTTCATTGAGCGCCACTTCGAGACGCTGCAACTGGCCACCGCGGTGGCCTTTCTCTTGCTTGTGGGGCTGTACGCCTCGCTCACCGGCGCGGCCGACGCCGGCCTGAGCCGCACGGCGGTCTGGCTGCTGATCGTCTCGGCGGCCGTCGGCGCCTACATGGCCATGAACATCGGCGCCAACGACGTGGCCAACAACATGGGCCCGGCGGTGGGCTCGGGTGCCATGACCATGGGCTGGGCAATCGTCGTCGCGGCGGTGTTCGAGGCGCTGGGCGCCATCGTCGCGGGCGGCGAGGTCGTGGGCACCATCAAGGGCGGCATCATCAATCCGGCCGACATCACCGACCCCACGCTGTTCGCCTGGGTCATGTTCGCCGCGCTGCTGGCCGGCGCGCTCTGGCTGAACCTGGCCACCGCGCTGGGCGCGCCGGTGTCCACCACGCATTCCATCATCGGTGCGGTCATGGGCGCAGGCATCGCCGCCGGGGGCTGGGGGCTGGTGCATTGGCCGACCATCGGCGCCATTGTCGTCAGTTGGGTGGTGTCTCCGCTGTCGGGCGCGCTGTTCGCTGCCCTGTTCCTCTATGTCATCAAGCGCAGCGTCACCTACCGCACCGAGAAGACGGAGGCGGCCGCGCGCGTGGTGCCGGCGCTGATCGCCTTGATGGTGTGGTCCTACACCACTTACATGCTGCTCAAGGGCGTGAACCAGATCGTCAAGGTGTCCTTCCCCGTGGCCGTGATCGTCGGCCTGGGCACGGCGGCGCTGGTGTGGGGCCTCATCCGCAAACCCATCGAGCGCATCGCGCTGCGCCAGGAGAACTCCAAGGATGGCGTCAATCACCTCTTCACCTGGCCGCTGATCTGCTCGGCCGCGCTGCTGAGCTTCGCCCACGGCGCCAACGACGTGGCCAACGCCATCGGCCCCCTGGCCGCGATCTTCGAGGCGGTGAAGGCCGGTGCCATCGCCACCAAGGCTGGCACGCCCCTGTGGATCATGGTGCTGGGCGCGCTGGGCCTGGCGGTCGGCCTGGCGCTGTATGGGGCCAAGCTCATCCGCACCGTCGGCAAGGAAATCACCGAACTCGACCAGATGCGCGCCTACGCCATCGCGATGGCCGCCACGCTCACGGTGATCGTCGCCTCGCAGCTGGGCATGCCGGTGTCGACCACGCACATTTCCATTGGCGCGGTGTTCGGCGTGGGCTTCCTGCGCGAGTTACTCAAGGTGAACTACGCCAAGATGGAGGCCGTGGTGCGCGCCGGCCACCAGGGCACCGACCGCGAGGAGGTCGAGGCCTACATGCAGCGCTTCGAGGCCGCCGAGGTGCAGGAAAAGAAGCAGATGCTGGCCGAGATGAAGCAGCGCGCCAAGGTGCGCGGCCTGGACGGCGCGGTGTTCGCCAAAGGCGAACGCAAGGCCTTCAAGAAGGCCTACAAGAAGGAAATCGTCAAGCGATCGGTGGTCATGCGCATCGTGGCGGCCTGGATCGTGACCGTGCCGGCCACGGCGGTTCTGGCCGCGCTGCTCTTCCATCTGGTGGCCGCAGTCATGTCCTGATGGGTGCAGGGCTTCGGGTTTTCCCGAATTTGTGCGAGAATAGCGGGCTTCGCTGGCAACGGCGAAGCCCTTTGTGCATTGGCCTCACACACCCCGGCCCCCGAACACCGCCCGCCATCCGACGCGAGCGAGCAGGGGCCACCGCTTCCGGGCGGACCGTTTGTGGTTGATGTTGTGTAACCACGAACGGATCCGACGCCCCGGGGCCTGAAACTCCCCTTCGCGCGGCATTCGGTCATTGGCGCCCCATTGCTTTTGCGGGCGCAGGAACTGACATGAGCGACGCTTTCGAAGCGCGCGGCGAGACCTCGCCCGCGATCTCTCCCGAACAACAATCCACGGCCCCGGTGGAAACCACGGCCCCCGTGGACGCCAGCGCTTTTGCCGCGCTGGGCCTGGCCCCCGAACTGGTGGCCGCCGTGGCCGACCTCGGCTTCACCCAGCCCACGGCGGTGCAGGCGCGTGTGATGCCCCTGGCCATCAAGGCCGAGGGAGCCGAGCGCTACGCCGACCTGATGGTCTCCAGCCAGACCGGCAGCGGCAAGACGGCGGCCTTCCTGCTGCCCGTGCTGCACACCCTGATCCAGCAGCAGGCCGCGCGCGAAACGGCCGAGCGCGCCGAGCGCGAGCGCCTGGCGGTCGAGGCCGCCTTGCGCGGCGAGGTGCCGCCCAAGGCGCCCAAGCGCAAGAACCCGCTGCTGCCGCGCCACTTCAAGGCCGCCACGCCGGGCGCGCTGGTGCTGTGCCCCACGCGCGAGCTGGCGCAGCAGGTGGCGCACGACGCCATCGACCTGGTGCGCCACTGCCGCGGCCTGCGCATCGCCAGCGTGGTGGGTGGCATGCCCTACCAGCTGCAGATCGCCAAGCTGCAAAACGCCGACCTGGTGGTCGCCACGCCGGGCCGACTGCTCGACCTCCAGCGCTCCATGCAGCTCAAGCTCGACCAGGTGCAGTTCCTCGTCGTCGACGAGGCCGACCGCATGCTCGACCTCGGCTTTTCCGACGACCTGGCCGAGATCAACGCCCTGACCGCCCAGCGCCGCCAGACCATGATGTTCAGCGCCACCTTCGCGCCGCGCATCCAGCAGCTGGCCATGCGCGTGATGCACGACAACGGCAAGCACGTGCAGAAGGTGCAGATCGACAGCCCGCAGGAGCAGCACGCCAACATCAAGCAGGTGCTGTTCTGGGCCGACCACGCCGATCACAAGCGCAAGCTGCTCGACCACTGGCTGCGCGATGCCTCCATCGACCAGGCCATCGTCTTCGCCAGCACGCAGATCGAGTGCGACGGCCTGGCCGGCGAACTGCAGCAGGCCGGCTTCGCGGCCGTGGCCCTGCACGGCGCGCTCAGCCAGGGGCTGCGCAACCGCCGCCTGATGGCGCTGCGCAACGGCCAGGTGCAGATCCTGGTGGCCACCGACGTGGCCGCGCGCGGCATCGATGTGCCCACCATCACGCACGTCTTCAACTTCGGCTTGCCCATGAAGGCCGAGGACTACACGCACCGCATCGGCCGCACCGGCCGCGCCGGCCGCGACGGCCTGGCCGTGACCTTCGCCGAATTCCGCGACCGCCGCCGCATCGCCGACATCGAGGCCTACACCCAGCAGCGCTTCAAGGCCGAGGTGGTGCCGGGCCTGGAGCCGCGCGAGCGCCCGCCCGCGCCGCGCCGCGACGGCTGGTCGTCCGAGCGCCGCGGCGGTGGCGGCCGGCCGGGCGGCCGTCCCGCTGGCCGGGGCGAGGGCTGGGGCCCGTCGCGCGGCGAAGGCCGTGCGCCCTACGCTGAGGCGCGCCCCTTCCGTGGCGAGGGCCGGCCTTTCCAAGGCGAGGGCCGCCCCTTCCAGGGCGACGCCCGCCCCGCGCGCGGCGATTCGCGCGCGCCGCACCAACAGGAGCCGCGTGCGCCCTACAACAACGACACGCGCGCCCCGCGTGGCGACGTGCGCTTCTCGCGCGACGAGCGCCCGGCCCAGGCGCGCGGCTGGGGCCAGCGCCCCAACGCCGGTGGCGGTGCGCGCGAGGGCGGTTTCGGCGGCCCGCGCGGTGGCGGCTTCGGCGAGCGCGCGGGTGGCCCGCGCGGCCGCCGCGACCGCTGAGTCTCCCGGTTCCCCGGCCCTTGGGCCGCGGGCCCCTCAGGTAGGGGTGTTGCGCGTGCGCGCCCGTGGTTCCCCGGCCGCGGGGACGCTGGCTTCCAGCGGCACGAAAGGCGCGCGCGCCTCGTCCGCCAGGCCTTCGGTCAGGGTCTGCAGCAGTTCGATCAACTGGCCGCGCTGCGCCGGCGTGAGCGGCGACAGCAGGCGCTGGTAGGCGCGCTCGGCTGGCTCGCGCGCGGCGGCCAGCAGCGCCTCGCCGTCGGCGGTCAGGCTCACCGTCATCTGGCGCCGGCTCACGGACGAGCGCTCGCGCCTCACCAGGCCGCGCTCCTCGAGGCCCTTGAGCACGCGCATGACGGTCACCTTGTCGAAGGCCAAGGCGCGAGACAGCCGCGTCTGGTCCAACCCGGGTTCGGCCGCCACCACGGTGAGCACGCCGTACTGCGCCGGCGTCAGCCCTACGCTCGCGCAGGCGTTTTCGAACACCGCCGCCGATATCTGGTGGGTGCGGCGCAGCAGGAAGCCGGGGCGCTGGTAGAGATCGGTCAGGGTCATGATGTTCGTCGGGCGAGCGGGATTCTACGGATGTGCGGGGGGCGAACTTCCGCCAACATCAATAGCATGCTAACGATAGGAGGTCGTCCATGGTTGCCGATTTCTCGTTCCTGCGCCGCGGCCTCGTCGCCGCCGCGCTGCTGGCCACGGCGGGCCTGAGCGCCGCGCAGGAAGGCCCGCTGCGCCTGATCGTGCCCTTCACCCCGGGCACCGGCATCGACCTGATCGCCCGCACCGTGGGCCCGAAGCTGTCCGAGCGCCTCAAGCGCCCGGTGGTGGTGGAGAACCGCGCGGGCGCCTCCGGCAACATCGGCACCGAGGCCGTGGTGCGCGCCGCGCCCGATGGCAGCACCCTGCTGGTGAGCGTGAACACGCTGGTGATGAACCGCAGCCTGTACCCGCAAATGCCCTTCGACCCGGTGCGCGACCTGCAGCCGGTGGGCCTGACGAGCTGGGGCCAGCTCATCCTGGTGACGCACCCGCGCTCGGGCTTCAAGACGGCGGCCGATCTGATCGCCGCCGCGAAGCAGGCGCCGGGCAAGCTGAACTACGCCTCGCCGGGCGTGGGCACGCCGCACCACCTGTCGATGGAGCTGTTCAAGAACACCGCCAAGGTCTTTCTCACGCACATCCCCTACCGCGGCACGGGCCCGGCGGTCACCGACATGATCGGCGGGCAGGTGGACGCCATGTTCCTGCCCATCCACGTGGCGCTGCCGCAGGTGCGCAGCGGCCGCCTGGTGGCCCTGGGCATCGGCAGCGACAAGCGCCACCCGCTGCTGCCCGACCTGCCCACGCTGAGCGAGGCCAAGGCCGGCGAGGTGAACGTGGACATGTGGTACGGCATCTTCGCGCCCAAGGGCATGCCCGCCGCGCAGGTGGCCGCGCTCAACCGCGAGATCAACGACATCCTGCGCGCCGAGGACGTGAAGAAGGCCTTCGAAGGGCAGGGCATGGACCCGGCGAGCGACACGCCCGACGGCTTCGCGAAGCTGGTGGCCCGGGACGCCGACCGCTGGGCCGCGCTGATCAAGGCGCAGGGCATCAAGGCCGAATGAGCGCCGCCGGGCCGTTCCCCTGGCGAGCAGCGACGCGCTGCGCCGCACGGAGGCTTGTCTAATGAAAGCGGGCGACACGATGAAGATCGCGGTGGTGGGCGGCGGCATTGCCGGCCTGGCGTTCGCGCTGGGCCTGAAGCAGCGCGGGCTGGCCTGCGAGGTGTACGAGGGTGTGGCCGAGGTGAAGGAGCTGGGCGTGGGCATCACGCTGCTGCCGCACGCCATGCGCGAACTCGACGCCCTGGGCCTGAGCGCCGAGCTGGAGGCCATGGCGATCGAGAACCGCGAGAGCGTGTTCTTCAACCGCTGGGGCCAGTATGTGTACAGCGAACCGCGCGGCCGCCACGCGGGCTACCCGCTGCCCGAACTGGGCATTCACCGCGGCAAGCTGCATGGCGCGCTCTGGCGCGCCGCGGTTCAGCGACTGGGCGCGCAGCGCCTGCTCACCGGCCACCGCTGCGTGGCGATCGAGCCCGACGCGCGGGGCGCCACGCTGCGCTTCGAGAACGGCGCGGCCGCGCGTGCCGACCTGGTGGTCGCCTGCGACGGCGTGAACTCGGTGGTCCGCCGCCACTTCCATCCCCAGGACCCTGTCTGCTACGCCGGCATCAACACCTGGCGCGGCGTCACGGTGCACAAGCCCATCCTGGATGGCAAGAGCTACCTGCGCATCGGCAGCATCGACACCGGCAAGATGGTGATCTACCCGATCGTCGACAACGTGGACGGCCAGGGGAACCAGCTCATCAACTGGGTGGCCGAGATCCGCGACCCGCGCGCGCCCATGAACGACTGGAACAAGCCCGGTCGGATGCAGGACTTCCTGCCGATCTTCGAGGCCTGGCGCTACGACTGGCTCGACGTGCCCGCGCTCATCCAGGGCGCGCAACAGGTGTTCGAGTACCCCATGGTCGACAAGGACGCCTTGTCCCACTGGGGCGAGGGCCGCGTGACGCTGATGGGCGACGCCGCCCACCCCATGTACCCGCGCGGCTCCAACGGCTCGGCCCAGGCGCTGATCGACGCGCGCACCCTGGCCGATGAGCTCGCCGCCACGCCGGCGGACCCCGAGGCCGCGCTGCGCCGCTACGAGGCCGCGCGCCGGCCGGCGACGGCGAAGGTGGTGGAGACCAACCGCACGCTGCCGCCGGACTTCATCATCATGAAGGCCGACGAGCTCAGCGGCGGCCAGCCCTTCACGCGCATCGACGACCTGATCAGCCAGGACGCGTTGCGCGAGATTTCCGAAAACTACAAGCGGATCGCGGGGTTTTCGCTGAAGGCCTGAGCGCGGGGCTCAGTCCTCGCCGCTGATGGTGACCAGCAGCTGGATCACCTCGGCACACTCTTCCTGGATGCGTTGCACGGGGTAGAGCTCGGCCGCGCTCGCGCCGGCCGGCACGCGCTCGCGCAGCGTCTCGGCCTGCAGCAGGATGGCCGAGATGCGCTCGAACAGCTCGGAGGTGATGGCGTTCACGTCCACCGCGGCGGCCGCGGGTGCCGCCATGGGGGCGGGCGCGGGTGCCGGGGCCCGCGCCGGCGCGGCCACGGGCGCGGGGGCGCTCGCGGCGGCCTGGCGCATCGGCAGCGGGCGCTCGTCGAGCTCGATGTACTCCATGGCCTCGCCGTTGAGGATCTGCTCCAGCCGCAGGCGGATCAGGTCGCGGTCGATCGGCTTGGTGAAGAAGTCGAGCACACCGGCCTCGAACGCGCGCTGGCGGTACGAGGAGGTGTTGTGCGAGGTCACCATCACCACCTTGGTGTGGGCCAGCGCCGGCTTCTCGCGCATGCGGGCAATCACCTCGTAGCCATTGAGGTCGGGCAGCTCGGCGTCGATGACCAGCAGGTCGGGCTGGTGCTGGGCCAGCTTGGTCAGGGCGTCGTCGCCGCGCACCGCGAAATGCAGCTGCGCGATGTCGAGCAGGGTGCGCGCCAGCAGGTGCACCATGCCCGGGTCGTCGTCGACGATGAGGATCTTGTGGCGCCGGGGCGTCGGGTTCAGCGGGGATGGCGTCATGGCGCGCTCCAGGGGCGATCGGAAAGGTCCGGGCCTGCGCCAGGCGCGTGCCCTGCCGGGTTTTCGGCGGCTGGCCGGCGTTCTTGAGCGACCGGGCCACGCCGCCCGTCAATGGTGCCACGGCGGGGCCCCCGTGCGGGGGCGGGCTCAGCCCGGGCGCCCATCCGGGCGGGGCTGCCCGTACCAGCGCAGCAGCCGCAGTCCCCAAGGCCCGACCGCCAGCAGCCACAGCCCGGCGGTGGCGGCGGTCAGGCCGCCCACCCAGGCCGCTGGCGCCACCGCCGCGGCGATGCGCAGCAGCGTCGCCAGCTGCAGCAGCAGGAAGGCGGACCAGGACAGGCGATCGGCCACCAGCGCGCGGCCGCCGTGGCCACAGGCCACCCGCGTGACCATGGCCAGCATGAGCGAGCCCAGGAACCCCATGGTGGTGGCGTGCAGCGCCGCCAGCGGCGCCACGGGCGCGCCGCCGATCCACGCCCAGATCTGCCCGAGGCCGTCGATCGACAGCCCCAGGCCCAGCCAGACGAAGCCCAGGTGGAGCATCGCCAGCAGCCGGACCGCCAGGCTTTGCACCAGGCCCCACACGAAGGCCAGCCACAGCAGCACGAAGCCGGCCACCAGCAGCGCGAAGCCCTCGAAGGCGCCCCAGGCGGTGGCGTCCAGGCCCGCCCAGGTGAGCCAGGGCCCCAGGGTCTTGAGTGCCACCGTGGCGACCAGGACATACAACACCCACATCGGCCGCCACAGCCGCACCAGCGGCAGGGCGCTGGAGGTGAAGAAGGGCACCATGCGGTGCACGACCGTCACGTAGACCAGCGCCACGAAGCCCCACAGCCCGGTGTGCAGCCAACGCCGCGCGGCCTCGGGATCGTCGTGTCCCACGCCCCAGGCCAGGCCCAGCAGCGTGAGCGCGCCCACGGCCCAGCCCAGCGCGACCAGCCGGGCGTGCACGGTGTCGTCGGCGTCGCTGGCGCGCAGCAGCCCCAGGAAGCGCGCGCCGGCCAGCGCCTGCCCGGCGGCGGCCAGCAGCAAGGCCAGCACCGCCAGCCGGGCCGACAGATGGACACCGAGCAGCCACAACGGCCAGGCCAGGGCCTGCAGCGCCACCGCGGGCAGCACGGCGCGCGCCGCGGGCCCGTCCACGCCCAGCCACTTGGGGCCGGCCGTGAACAGGAAGCCGGTGAAGAACAGCGGCATGAAGCCGTGCACCATGAGCGCGCCATGCCCCAGGCTGGGCGACACCGTCAGCGGCCCCGCCGGCAGCCAGCCGAGCCGGGCGCACTGCACCCACAGCCACCACAGCGAGCCCAGCACCAGCACCGCGGTGGCGCCAGCGAAGGCCAGCCGGTGCGGCGCCCGCATCAGGTGGACGGGGCGCCAGCGCAGGGCGGCCGGTTCGAGCGGTGCCGGCCGGGCGGCGGCCAGGGGGATGGGGCGGGGAGCGTGTGCCATGGCGGGGCGCGGTCAAGACAGGGAAGGGGCCGGCCGTGCGGGCCGGCCGACCAGGACACTGTGCCGCCGACGGGTGCGCTCCACCATCCTTCCGTGGAAGGTGCCCCGCGCCCACCATCCTCCGGAAGAACGATGGCCCGGCCACGACCCCGGCGGTGCGTGGACAGCGCGCGGGGCCGGGCCGACAATGCCGAGGCACCCTTTGCTGTCACCATGCCCTTCGTCGCCCGAGCCTGGCCGCACCAGCTCTCCACCAAGTTCGTGCTCATCGGCCTGGCGCTGCTGCTGCTGGCGCTGCTGTCCATCGGCCTGACGATGTGGGTCACGCGCCAGATCGAAGGCGGCGCGGCCGCAGTCAACGAGGCCGGGCGCCTGCGCATGCAGGCCTGGCGCCTGGCCAGCGCCTGGCAGGGCGGGCGCGATCCCGCCCAGGTGCCCCTGCTCGTGGCCGAGGTCGACCGCACGCTGGCGCTGCTCGACCAGGGCGACCCGCAGCGCCCGCTGGCCGTGCCGTGGAGCGAGGCCAGCCGAGGGCATTTCGCCGATATCCAGGGACGGTGGGAGGCCCTGCGTCCGCTGTGGACCGCCCCGGGCGACGCCGGGCGCGAGGCCACGGCGCTCACGGCGCTCACGGCGCGCATCGACGGCCTGGTCGAACGCATCGACGCCCTGGTGCGCGCCATGGAATCCACCATGGCGCGCTACACGGCGGTGCTCAACCTGTTCCAGTTCGTCATGATGGCCATGGCGGTGGCCGCGGCCGTGGTCTCGCTCTATGTGGGCCAGCTGTTCGTGATCCACCCCCTCAAGCGGCTGCGGGCCGGCCTGCGCCAGATCGAGGCGGGCGACTTCACCGCACGCGTGGAGGTGGACTCGCACCAGGAGTTCGCCGAGCTGGCGGCCGGGTTCAACCACATGGCGCAGACCCTGCAGGGGCTGTACCACGGCCTGGAGCGGCAGGTGCAGGCCAAGACGCGCGACCTCGAGGCCAAGCGCGCGCGCCTGGCGGCGCTGTACGAAGTGAGCTCGCTCATCGTCAACGCGCGCACGCTCGATGAACTGGCGCGCGGCTTCGCGCGCAAGCTGCGCGCCGTGAGCGGCGCCGACGCGGTGGCCATCCGCTGGAGCGACGAGGGCTCGCGGCGCTACTTCATGCTCGCCAGCGACTGCCTGCCCCAGCAGCTGGTGGAAGACGAGCGCTGCCTGGAGGCCGGCGAGTGCGCCTGCGGCCAGCCCGCGGCCACGGCGCGCACGCGCGTGATCCCCATCGCCACCGCCGAGGACCGGCGCCTGGGCGGTTGCGCGCAGGAGGGCTACGTCTGCCTGATCGGCATACCCATTCGTCACCAGGCGTACCTGCTGGGCGAAGTGAACCTGTTCTACCGCCATGAAGCCCTGCTGGGCGAGGACGACCGCGGCCTGTACGACGCGCTGGCGGGCCACCTGGCCAATGCGGCCGAGAACCTGCGCGTGCAGGCCCTGCTGCGCGAAGCCGCGGTGAGCGAGGAGCGCGGCCTGCTCGCGCGCGAGCTGCACGACTCCATCGCGCAGGCGCTGTCCTTCCTGAAGATCCAGGTCGCCTTGCTCAAGGCCGCCGTGCAGCGGGGCGACGAGGCCGCGGTGCCGGCCATCATCGAGGAGATCGAGGCCGGTGTGCGCGAGAGCACCAACGACGTGCGCGAACTGCTGGTGCACTTCCGGACCCGCACGCCCGATGGCGACATCGAGGACGCGCTGCGCACCACGCTGCGCAAGTTCGAACTGCAAAGCGGCCTGAACGCGCGCCTAGACCTGCAGGGCCATGGCGTGGCCCTGCCGCCGGACACCCAGCTCCAGGTGTTGCATGTGGTTCAGGAGGCGCTGTCCAACGTGCGCAAGCACGCCGGCGCGAGCGAGGTGTCGGTGGGCGTGCAGCGCGGACCGCGCTGGCGCTTCACCGTGCGCGACAACGGCCAGGGTTTCTCGACCGACGGCGCGCGCGACGCCGACACCCACGTGGGCCTGCACATCATGCGAGAGCGCGCCCAGCGCATCGGCGCGCGGGTCGAGGTCCAATCCCGCCCCGGCAGCGGAACCGAGGTGTCGCTCGACGTGCCCGCCCCCGCCGCGGATCTGCCCGCCATGCCATGAGCGAGCCGGTCATTCGCCTTCTCGTGGTCGATGACCACCAGCTGTTCCGCCGCGGCCTGATGGCCCTGCTGGCGCAGGAGCCCGGCTTTTCGGTGGTCGGCGAGGCCGGCGACGCCACCGCGGCGATGGGCCTGGCGGCCCGTCTGCGGCCCGACCTGGTGCTGCTCGACAACCACATGCCCGGCGTCACCGGCGTCGACGCGATCGCCGCGCTCAAGACCGCCGCGCCCGAGGCGCGCGTGCTCATGCTCACCGTGAGCGAGAACGAAAGCGACCTCGCGCGCGGCTTGCGCGCGGGCGCCGACGGCTACCTGCTCAAGACCATCGACACGGCCGACCTCGCGGCCTCCATCCGGCGGGTGTTCGAGGGCGATTCGGTCATCAGTCCCGAGATGATGGGCAAGCTGGTGGGCCTGCTGCGGCGCGGGCCGGCGCAGCACGAGGCGGGCGCGCCAGCGCCCGCGCCGCTGGAGCCGCCGCCGTCCGACCCGATCCACTCCCTCTCGCCGCGCGAGCGCGAAATCCTGCGCCTGATCGCGCGCGGCGACAGCAACAAGCACATCGCGCGCGCCCTCGACATCGCCGAGACCACGGTGAAGATCCATGTGCAGCACATCCTGCGCAAGCTCGAACTGAGCAACCGCGTGCACGCGGCGGTGTACGCCACCGAGCGCGGACTGCTGGCCTGAACCGCTTCAGGGCGCGGCAATGCCTCGTCGCGCGCGCATGGCGGCGCCGATGCGCGCGAGCGCGGCGCCATCGAGCAGCCGCTCGGCCATCGGCAGCAGCTCGGCCTCTTCGCGCTCGATGTGCCGCTCATACGCGGCGATGAACGCCTCGGCCATGGCCTGCGACAGCGCCGCGCCGTCGCCGCCGCGCACGCCCTCCAGCCCGGCCTCCAGGGGCCGCCACAGGTTCTCGAGCGCGCGGTGCTCCAGCGCCAGCGCCTGCGTGAGCCGCAGCACCGCGTCGCGTTCGGCGTCGTGCGCCGCGTCCCGCAGCGCCGGAAACAGGTCGGCCTCCTCGTCCGCATGGTGGTGCGGCGCGGCCTGGCGGAAGTAGCGCAGAACGGCCTCGGCCGCTTCCACGGCGCCGCGGTCCGCGCCGTGGCGCGGCAGGTGCCCGCACAGGCGCCGCAGCGTCTCGCACTGCGCCTGCACGCGGCCGTGGCAAGCCGACAGCATTTCCAGCGGCACTTCGGTGGTGGCGGTGTCCCGGGCCTGACCGGGCAGGGCGATGCGCATGACCATGGCGCATCCTAGGCCCGCGGGGCCGCTGTGGACCGGGCATAGCTCTTTGGGAGGATGCCAGGGTCCTTCTTCCGGGAGGCCGCCATCGCTCATGCGCAGGATGTTGCGAACGCCGCGGCGCCAGCACAGTGACCGGCATGGTCAAGGGAGCGATCTCATGAACGGCGACACCGCAAAAACCCGCCAAGCCTGGTCCGTGCTGATCGTGAGCACCTGGGCCTTCACCGTGTGCTTCATGGTCTGGATGATGTTCGGCGTGATCGGCATCCCGATCCGGCAGATGCTGAACCTCAACGCCACGCAGTTCGGCCTGCTCACGGCCACGCCGGTGCTCACGGGCTCGCTGGTGCGCGTGCCGCTGGGCATCTGGACCGACCGCTACGGCGGGCGCATCGTCATGACGCTGTTGATGGCGGCCACCGTGCCCGCCATCTGGCTCATGGCCTACGCCACGCAGTTCTGGCACTTCCTGGTCATCGGCCTGTTCGTGGGCCTGGCCGGCGGCTCATTCTCGGTCGGCACGCCCTACGTGGCGCGCTGGTTCCCCAAGCAGCGGCAGGGCATGGCCATGGGGGTGTACGGCGCCGGCAACAGCGGCTCGGCGGTCAACAAGTTCGTGGCGCCGGTCATTCTGGTGGCCTTCGGCTGGCAGATGGTGCCGCAGGTGTATGCGGCCATCATGGCGGGCACCGTGCTGCTGTTCTGGCTGTTCAGCCACAGCGACCCGGCGCACCTCGTGCCCAACCAGGTGGGCTTTGCGCAGCAGCTCAAGGCGCTCAAGGACCCCCGGGTCCTCAAGTACTGCCAGTACTACAGCATCGTCTTCGGCGGCTATGTGGCGCTGGCGCTGTGGATGGTGCAGTACTACATCGGCGAGTACGGCCTGGACATCCGCCTGGCCGCGCTGCTGGCGGCCTGCTTCTCGCTGCCCGGCGGCGTGCTGCGCGCGGTCGGCGGCGTGCTCAGCGACCGGTACGGCGCCCACAAGGTCACCTGGTGGGTGCTGTGGGTGAGCTGGGTCTGCCTGTTCCTGCTGAGCTACCCGAAGACGCAGTTCACCGTCAGCGCCGTCGACGGCCCGCGCACCTTCTACATCGGCCTCAACGTCTATGCCTTCACCGCGCTGATGGCCGTGCTGGGCGTCGCCTTCGCCTTCGGCAAGGCCAGCGTCTTCAAGTACATCGCCGACGACTACCCCACCAACATCGGCGCCATCAGCGGCATCGTCGGCCTGGCCGGCGGTCTGGGCGGCTTCGTGCTGCCCATCCTGTTCGGCCTGCTGCTCGACCTCACCGGCATCCGTTCCAGCGCCTTCATGCTGCTCTATGGGGTGGTGTGGGTGTCGCTGATCTGGATGTACTGGACCGAGGTGCGCCGCACCGACGTCCTGCGCGGCGCGGGGCCCGCCGAACCGTCGCCCGCGCACTGAGCGCCCCTGCAGGAGAAGCCCATGAGCAGCAACACCCGGGCGACGGCCTCCACCGGCCGCGTCCTCACCATCTGGACACCCGAAGACAAGGCCTTCTGGGAACGCGAAGGCGAAGCCATCGCCAAGATCAACCTGTGGATCAGCGTGCCCGCGCTGTTCCTGGCCTTCGCCATCTGGCAGGTCTGGAGCGTGGTCGCCGTCAGCCTGCCGGCGCTGGGCTTCAACTACTCGACCGACCAGCTGTTCTGGCTGGCGGCGGCGCCGGCCCTGTCGGGCGCCACGCTGCGCATCTTCTATTCCTTCATGGTGCCCATCTTCGGCGGGCGCCGCTGGACGGCCATCTCCACCGCCCTGCTGCTGATCCCCGCGATCGGCATCGGCGTCGCGGTGCAGGACAACACCACGCCCTACGCCACCATGCTGGTGCTGGCCCTGCTGTGCGGCTTCGGCGGCGGCAACTTCAGTTCCAGCATGGCCAACATCAGCTTCTTCTTTCCCAAGGAGCGCAAGGGCTCGGCATTGGGCGTGAACGCCGGCCTGGGCAACCTGGGCGTGTCGGTGGTGCAGTTCCTCAGCCCGCTGGTGGTGACGGCGGGCATCTTCGGCATCTTCGGCGGCGAGGCCCAAACCATCGTGAAGAACAACGCCACGGTGCAGGTCTGGACGCAGAACGCGGCCTTCATCTGGGTGCCCTGGATCGCGCTGGCCTCGCTGGCGGCCTGGTTCGGCATGAACGACATCGCCGATGCCAAGGCCTCCTTTGCCGCGCAGGCCGCGATCTTCCGGCGCAAGCACAACTGGCTGATGTGCGTGCTCTACCTGGGCACCTTCGGCTCCTTCATCGGCTATGCCGCCGGCTTTCCGCTGCTGATCAAGAGCCAGTTCCCCGGCGTCAACCCGCTGGCCTACGCCTGGCTCGGCCCGCTGGTGGGCGCCCTGGTGCGGCCGTTCGGCGGCTGGCTGGCCGACAAGCTGGGTGGCGCGCGCGTGAGCTTCTGGAACTTCGTGGTGATGGCCCTGGCCGTGGGCGGGGTGCTGCTGTTCCTGCCCAAGCAGGGCGCCGGTGGCCACTTCGCGGGCTTCTTCCTCATGTTCCTGGTGCTCTTCCTCACCACCGGCATCGGCAACGGCTCCACCTTCCGCATGATCCCGGTGATCTTCCTGAACCAGGCGCTCAAGGGCGTGGACCCGCGCGATGCCGAAGCCGTGGCGCGCGCCACGCGCGAAGGCAACACCGAGGGCGCGGCCGCGCTGGGCTTCACCGCCGCCATGGCCGCCTACGGCGGCTTCTTCATCCCCAAGAGCTACGGCACCTCGATCACCCTCACCGGCGGACCCGAGGCCGCGCTCTACCTGTTCATCGTCTTCTATCTGCTGTGCATCGCGATCACCTGGTGGCAGTACAGCCGCCGCAACGCGCCCATGCCCTGCTGATGCCCCGGGAACCAAGGAGTCCGACATGAGCCATTTCCTCGACCGCCTGATGCATTTCAAGCTGCCGCGCGAGTCCTTCGCCGGCGGGCATGGGCAGGTCACCAACGAAGACCGCACCTGGGAGGACGCCTACCGCAACCGCTGGGCGCACGACAAGATCGTGCGCAGCACGCACGGCGTGAACTGCACCGGCAGCTGTTCCTGGAAGATCTACGTCAAGGGCGGCATCGTCACCTGGGAGACGCAGCAGACCGACTACCCGCGCACGCGCTGGGACATGCCCAACCACGAGCCTCGCGGCTGCGCGCGCGGGGCTTCCTACTCCTGGTACCTCTACAGCGCCAACCGCGTGAAGTACCCCATGGTGCGCGGGCGGCTGCTGCAGCGCTGGCGCGCCGCGCTGGCGGTGGCCAAGGACCCGGTGGCCGCCTGGGCCTCCATCGTCGAGAACCCCGAGGCGCGGCGCGATTACCAGCAGGTGCGCGGCATGGGTGGTTTCGTGCGCAGCAGCTGGGACGAGGTGAACCAGCTCGTGGCCGCGGCCAACGTCTACACCATCCGGCGGCACGGGCCCGACCGCATCATCGGTTTCTCGCCCATCCCGGCCATGAGCATGGTCAGCTACGCCGCGGGCTCGCGCTACCTCTCGCTCATCGGCGGCGTGTGCATGAGCTTCTACGACTGGTACTGCGACCTGCCGCCGGCGAGCCCGCAGGTCTGGGGCGAACAGACCGACGTGCCCGAATCGGCCGACTGGTACAACAGCTCGTACATCATCGCCTGGGGCTCCAACGTGCCGCAGACGCGCACGCCCGACGCGCACTTCTTCACCGAGGTGCGCTACAAGGGCGCCAAGACGGTGGCCGTCACACCCGACTACTCCGAGGTCGCCAAGCTCGCCGACCTCTGGTTGCACCCCAAGCAGGGCACGGACGCGGCGCTGGCCATGGCCATGGGCCACGTGGTACTCAAGCGCTTCTACTTTCCCGAGAACGGCCCCCGATCGAGCTACTTCGACCACTACGCGCGCCGCTACACCGACCTGCCCATGCTGGTGGTGCTCAAGGACAAGACCCTGCCCGACGGCCGCGTGGTGCAGGTGCCCGACCGCTACCTGCGCGCCAGCGACTTCAACGGGCGCCTGGGCCAGAAGAACCACCCGGAATGGAAGACCGTGGCCTTCGATGCCGATGGCCGCGCCGTGCTGCCGCAGGGCAGCATCGGCTTTCGCTGGGGCCCCGAGGGCCGGGACGACGCCGGCCGCTGGAACCTGGAGAACAAGGAGGCGCGCCATGGCGCCGAGGTCCGCCTGAAGCTCTCGGTGCTGGAAGACGGCGAGCAGGCGCATGAGGTGGTCGACGTGGGCTTTCCCTACTTCGGCGGCCAGGCCTCGCCGCATTTCGCGGGCAATGACTCGGCCGGGGCGGTGAACCTGGCGCGCGTGCCCGCCGTGCGCCTGCGCTTGGGCAAGGCCGGTGAAGAGCGCCACGCGCTCGTGGCCACCGTGTTCGATCTGCAGGCCGCGCAGTACGGCATCGACAGGGGCCTGGGCAGCGGCGCCGCGTCGTTCGACGAGGACGCGCCCTACACGCCGGCCTGGCAGGAGCGCATCACCGGCGTGCCGCGCGAGCAGGTGATCACCGTGGCCACGCAGTTCGCCGACAACGCCGACAAGACCCAGGGCAAGTCCATGGTCATCATCGGCGCGGCCATGAACCACTGGTACCACGCCGACATGAACTACCGCGGCGTGATCAACCTGCTCATGATGTGCGGCTGCATCGGCCAGAGCGGGGGTGGCTGGGCGCACTACGTGGGCCAGGAGAAACTGCGCCCGCAGACCGGTTGGACCGCGCTGGCCTTCGCGCTCGACTGGATTCGCCCGCCGCGCCAGCAGAACAGCACCAGCTTCTTCTACGCCCACACCGACCAGTGGCGCTACGAAAAACTCGACCTCGGGGAGATCGTGAGTCCCCTCGCCGATAAGGCCGCCTGGGGCGGCAGCATGATCGACTACAACGTGCGCGCCGAGCGCATGGGCTGGCTGCCCAGCGCGCCGCAGCTCAAGACCAACCCCCTGCAGGTGGTGGCCGACGCCACCGCCGCGGGCATGGACCCCAAGGACTACGTCGTCAAGGCGCTCAAGGACGGCACGTTGGAGATGAGCTGCGAGGACCCGGACGCGCCGCAGAACTGGCCGCGCAATCTTTTCGTGTGGCGCTCCAACCTGCTGGGCTCCAGCGGCAAGGGCCACGAGTACTTCTGCCGCCACCTGCTGGGCACGCAGCACGGCGTGCAGGGCGCCGACCTGGGCCCAGACGACGCGAAGCCCACCGAGGTGCGCTGGCACGACACCGCCCCCGAGGGCAAGCTCGACCTGCTGGTCACGCTCGACTTCCGCATGAGCACCACCTGCCTGTACAGCGACGTCGTGCTGCCCACCGCGAGCTGGTACGAGAAGAACGACCTCAACACCAGCGACATGCACCCCTTCATCCACCCGCTGTCGGCCGCGGTGGACCCGGTGTGGCAAAGCCGCAGCGACTGGGAGATCTACAAGGGCTTCGCCAAAGCCTTCAGCGAGGTCTGTGTGGGCCACCTCGGCGTGGAGAAGGAGGTGGTGCTCACGCCGCTGATGCACGACAGCCCGGCCGAGCTGGCCCAGCCCTTCGAGGTGAAGGAGTGGAAGAAGGGCGAGTGCGATCTCGTTCCCGGCAAGACCGCGCCGCAGATCGCCGTGGTCGAGCGCGACTACCCCAACGTGTTCAAGCGCTTCACCGCGCTGGGGCCGCTCATGAACCAGCTGGGCAATGGCGGCAAGGGGATCGGCTGGAAAACCGAGCAGGAGGTCACGCAGCTCGGCCAGCTCAACGGCTCCACCGACGAGCCGGGGGCCACGCACGGCCTGCCGCGCATCGTCAGCGACATCGACGCCTGCGAGGTGATCCTTCAGCTCGCGCCCGAGACCAACGGCCATGTGGCCGTCAAGGCCTGGGAGGCGCTGGGCAAGGCCACCGGGCGGGATCACCGGCACCTGGCGCTGTACCGCGAGGACGAGAAGATCCGTTTCCGCGACATCCAGGCGCAGCCGCGCAAGATCATCAGCTCGCCGACCTGGAGCGGCATCGAGAGCGAGACCGTGTCCTACAACGCGGGCTACACCAACGTGCACGAACTGATCCCCTGGCGCACGCTCACCGGGCGCCAGCAGTTCTACCAGGACCACCCCTGGATGATCGCCTTCGGCGAGGGCTTCAGCAGCTACCGCCCGCCAGTGGACCTCAAGACCACCGACGCGGTGCAGGGCCGCCAGCCCAACGGCCACACCGAGATCGTGCTGAACTTCATCACGCCGCACCAGAAGTGGGGCATCCACAGCACCTACAGCGACAACCTGATCATGCTCACGCTCAACCGCGGGGGCACGGTGATCTGGCTCAGCGAGACCGACGCGCAACGCGCCGGCATCGTGGACAACGACTGGGTCGAGCTGTTCAACGTGAATGGCGCGGTGGCCGCGCGCGCGGTGGTCAGCCAGCGCGTCAACCCCGGCATGGTGATGATGTACCACTCGCAGGAGAAGATCATCAACACGCCGGGCTCGGAGATCACCGGCGTGCGCGGCGGCATCCACAACTCGGTCACGCGCATCGTGCTCAAGCCCACGCACATGATCGGTGGTTACGCGCAGTTGAGCTACGGCTTCAACTACTACGGCACCATCGGCACCAACCGCGACGAGTTCGTGGTGGTGCGCAAGATGCGCCGGGTGGACTGGCTCGACACGCCGCGCGACGATCACCTGGCCCGCGCCTATCAGGCCCAGGGCGAGAACCCCTGAACGCGGCGGGAGCACCACATGGCTTTGCCCCACGCCGCCGCCGCCGAGGTGATCGCCGCCGGCCCTCTGGGCCCGGCGCTCGCCGCGTCCTCGTCGCGCACCCTGGTGCGCGACCGTGGCCTGCAGATCTTCCGGCTGGTGCTCACGGCCGGCCAGGTGCTCGCGCCGCATCGCGTGCGCGACCGCATGGTCATCCAGTGCCTGGAAGGCCGCCTCGAGTTCGATGCCATGGGTCGCCGGCTCGTGCTGGGCGCGGGCGACCTGTGCCACATACCTCCCGACGAAGAGCACGCCGTGCGCGCCATCGAGGCCTGCTCGGCCCTGGTGACGCTGTTCGGCGTCGACACCCACGAATCCCCCGCCCCAGGAGAACAAGCATGAAAGTGCGCGCACAGATCGGCATGGTGCTGAACCTGGACAAGTGCATCGGCTGCCACACCTGCTCCGTCACTTGCAAGAACGTCTGGACCACGCGGCCCGGCGCCGAGTACGCCTGGTTCAACAACGTGGAGACCAAGCCCGGCATCGGCTACCCCAAGGAATGGGAGAACCAGGACCGCTGGAAGGGCGGCTGGGTGCGCCGCGCCGACGGCGGCCTCGAGCCGCGCCAGGGCGGCCGGTGGTCGCTGCTGATGAAGATCTTCGCCAACCCGAACCTGCCGCAGATCGACGACTACTACGAGCCCTACACCTTCGACTACGACCACCTGCAGTCCGCGCCCGAGATGCGGCACGCGCCGACGGCGCGGCCGCGCTCGCTCATCACCGGCCAGCGCATGGAGAAGATCGAGTGGGGCCCCAACTGGGAAGAGATCCTCGGCGGCGAGTTCGCCAAGCGCAGCAAGGACCCCAACTTCGACGGCTTCCTCGACGCGCAGAAGGCCATGGTGGGTGAGTTCGAGAACACCTTCATGATGTACCTGCCGCGCCTGTGCGAGCACTGCCTGAATCCCGCCTGTGTCGCCTCTTGCCCCTCGGGCTCGATCTACAAGCGCGAGGAAGACGGCATCGTGCTGATCGACCAGGACAAGTGCCGCGGCTGGCGCATGTGCGTGAGCGGCTGTCCGTACAAGAAGATCTACTACAACTGGAAGAGCGGCAAGGCCGAGAAGTGCACCTTCTGCTATCCGCGCATCGAGGCCGGCCAGCCCACGGTGTGCAGCGAGACCTGCGTGGGCCGCATCCGCTACCTCGGCGTCCTGCTCTACGACGCCGACCGCATCGCCGAAGCGGCCAGCGCCGAGCAGGAGATCGATCTCTACCGCTCGCAGCTCGACATCTTTCTCGATCCGAACGACCCCGCCGTGATCGAGCAGGCGCGCGCCGACGGCATTCCCGAGGCCTGGCTGGAGGCGGCGCGCCACAGCCCGGTGTACCAGATGGCCGTGCGCTGGCAGGTGGCCCTGCCGCTGCACCCCGAGTACCGCACCCTGCCCATGGTCTGGTACGTGCCGCCGCTGTCGCCCATCACGGCCGCCGCCAACGCGGGCCAGCTGGGCATCAACGGGGAGATCCCCGACGTCTCGCAGCTGCGCATCCCCCTCAAGTACCTGGCCAACCTGCTCACGGCCGGCGACACGCAACCCGTGGCGCGCGCGCTCGAGCGGCTGCTGGCCCTGCGCGCCTACCAGCGCAGCAAGCACGTGGAGGGGGTGCTCAACCAGAGCGTGCTCGACCAGGTGGGTCTCACGGTGGCGCAGGTGGAGGCCATGTACCGCGTGATGGCCATCGCCAACTACGAGGACCGTTTCGTCATCCCCAGCACGCACCGCGAGTACGCGGAGAACGCCTTCAACGTCAAGGGCGGCTGCGGCTTCAGCTTCGGCAACGGCTGCAGCGAGGGCGTGACCGAGACCAGCCTGTTCGGCAGCGAGAAGCGCCGCACGATTCCCATCCAGGCGGAGATCTGACATGAAGAACCCTTTCGCGCCCGCACCCGCGGCCCCGCGCAGCTTGCGCGTTCTGGCCCGCTTGCTGAGCTACCCCGACGAGGCCTTGCGCGCCCACGCCGCCGACATGGCCCAGGCGCTGGCCGGCGAGGGCGCGCTCGCCGTGGCGCGCCGCGGCGAGCTTGAGCTGCTGCTGGCGCGCCTGGCGCGCCGCCCCGCGCTGGCGGTGGAGGCCGAATTCGTGGAGCTGTTCGACCGTGGCCGCAGCACCTCGCTGCACCTGTTCGAACACGTGCACGGCGATTCGCGCGACCGCGGACCGGCCATGATCGATCTGATCCGCACCTACGAGCAGGCCGGCCTGCTGCTGCGCGAGGACGAGCTGCCCGACCACCTGAGCGTATTGCTCGAGTACGCGTCCACCCAGCCGCCGGCGCAGGCGCGCGAGCTGCTGGCCGAGACGGCCCATATCCTGCGCGCCCTCTTCAGCGCCTTGCTCAAGAAAGGCAGCCCCTACGCCAGCGTGCTGGCCGCCGTGCTCGAGCTCGCGGGCGAGCGCGCCGAGCCGGTGGCCGTGCCCGAGGACGAGCCGCTCGACCGGACCTGGGAAGAGCCGCCGGTCTTCGACGGCTGCTCCACCGCCGGCCAGGCCCGCCCCGGCGCGGCGCAAGCCGTTCGTTTCGTGCGGTCCGCCACCCAAGGAGTGCAGCCGTGAACACCTTGCACAACATCCTGTTCAGCGTCTATCCCTACATCTGCCTGTCAGTCTTTCTCATGGGCAGCCTGGCGCGCTTCGACCGCGACCAGTACACGTGGAAGAGCGATTCCTCGCAACTGCTGCGCGCCGGGCAGCTGCGCTGGGGCAGCAACCTCTTCCACGCCGGCATCCTGTTCCTGTTCTTTGGCCACGCCGTGGGCCTGCTCACGCCGCACTGGGTCTACGAACCCTTCATCTCGCCGGCGCACAAGCAGATGCTGGCGGTGGTGGCCGGCGGCGTGGCTGGCGCGGTCTGCTTCGTGGGCCTCACGCTGCTGCTGCACCGGCGCATCTTCGATCCGCGCATCCGCCTCACCAGCCACCGCACCGACCTGTTCATCCTGGTCATCCTGTGGGTTCAGCTGGTGCTGGGCTTGATCACGCTGCCGTTCTCCCTCGGCCACAGCGACGGCAGCGTGATGCTGGTGCTGTCCGACTGGGCGCAGCGCATCGTCACCTTGCGCCCCGACGCGAGCGGCCTGCTGAACCTGGCCTGGCCCTACAAGGTGCACCTGGTGCTCGGCATGACCATCTTCCTGCTGTTCCCGTTCTCGCGCCTGGTGCACGTGTGGAGCGGCTTCGCCACCGTGGCCTACCTGCTGCGCCCCTACCAGGTGGTGCGCAGCCGGCGCCTCGGATTGCCTACCCGACAGGAGCGCTGAGCCATGACCGGACACGAACCCAGCGGCTGCGGCAGCGGACACTGCGGCTGCGCCGCGAACGCCGGCGCCCCGGCGGCGGCCAGCACCGAAACCCCCAGCGTCAACGGCGTCCGGCTGGTCGGCCCGGGCGAACGCCTGGCGCCCGACGAGTTGCGCGAGCGCGCCCACACCGAGCTGCTGCGCCAGGCCGCGGTGCGGCGGGGCCGTCTGCCCGCGCAGGATGTGCACACTGCGCCGCCACTCAACGCGGACCAGCGCGCCGCCATCGAAGCCATGCTCGACGATGAGGTGACGGTCCCCGTGCCCGACGCCGAGTCCTGCCGGCGCCACTACGAGGCGCACCGCCAACGCTACCTGGTGGGCCAGGCCCGCCACGTGCGCCACATCCTGTTCGCCGTCACGCCGGGGGTGGACGTGCACCGCCTGGCCCAGCGCGCCGAGGCCGCGCTGCTGGAACTCACGCGCAAGGACGCCGAGCCCGGCCGGTTCGAGGCCCTCGCGCGCGAGCTGTCCAACTGCCCGAGCGGAGCCCAGGGTGGCGACCTGGGCTGGATCGCCCCCGAGGATTGCGCGCCCGAGCTGGCCAACGAGCTCTTTCACCTGCGCGACAGCGCCTGGGGCATGGGCGTGCACCCGCGCCTGGTGCACTCGCGCCATGGCCTGCACATCGTCGAGGTGCTGGGTCGGCGCAATGGCACGCTGCCGCCCTTCGAGGCCATCGCCGATCGCATCGCCGACGAGTTGGCGCTGCAGGCGCGCGCCGTGGCCTGGCGCCAGTACATGCAGATCCTGGTGGGCGAGGCGACGCTGCGCGGCATCGCGCTCGACGGCGCGGGCTCGCCGCTGGTGCAATGAGCGCCCGGGCCGGCGCGGCGGCGGGGCCCGGGTGGCTGCCGATCGGGCCGACGTGCGCCGCGCCGTGGAAGCGGGTACCCTGCGGCTTCACGCAGCCATGGGGCGTGTGCCCACGCCCGAGGACACCCACACCATGAACAGAGAACCCGCCGCGCGCGAGCTGTTGCCCCAGCTGGACCCCCAGCCCATCAGCGAAGAGGTGCTGCGCGAAAAATACCTCAAGGATGGCGAAAGCACGCGCGAGCAGCTGTTCGCCCGCGTGGCGCGCGCCCTGGCCAGCGTGGAAGCGCCCGAGCTGCGCGCCGGGTTCGAGGCGCGCTTCCTGGCGCACCTGCGCCAAGGCGGCATCGGCGCCGGGCGCATCATGAGCGCGGCCGGCACCGAGCTGCAGGCCACGCTCATCAACTGCTTCGTGCAGCCGGTGGGCGATTCCATCCAGGGCCGCGACGAGGCCGGCTACCCGGGCATCTACGAGGCGCTGCGCGAATCCGCCGAGACCATGCGCCGCGGTGGCGGCGTGGGCTACGACTTCTCGCGCATCCGCCCGCGCGGTGCGCGCGTGAAGGTCACGGCCTCGGTCGCCTCCGGGCCGTGCAGCTACATCAACGTCTTCGACCAGTCCTGCGCCACGGTGGAAAGCGCGGGCGCGCGGCGCGGCGCGCAGATGGGGGTGCTGCGCATCGACCACCCCGACGTGCGCGAATTCATCACCGCCAAGCGCACGCCCGGGCGCTGGAACAACTTCAACGTCTCGGTGGCCGTGCCCGACGCCTTCATGGACGCGGTGCTGGCCGACGCGCCCTGGGACCTGGTGCACCGCGCGCAGCCCGGCCCCGACCAGCTCGCCCGCGGCGCACGCCAGCGCGACGACGGCCTGTGGGTCTATGAGACCGTGCGCGCCCGCGAGCTGTGGGACGTGATCATGCGCTCCGCCTACGACTTCGCCGAGCCCGGCATCCTGTTCATCGATGCCATCGGGCGCGACAACAACCTGCGCGCGATCGAGAACATCGAGGCGACCAACCCGTGCGTGACGGCCGATACCTGGGTCATGACCGAAGACGGGCCGCGCACCGTGGGCGAGCTCGTGGGCAGGGACTTTCATGCCCTGGTCGATGGCCGCAGCTACGCGGTGAGCGGTGCGGGTTTCTTCGCCACCGGGCGCAAGCCCGTGTGGCGCCTGCGCACGCGCGAGGGCCATGCGCTGCGCCTGACCGCTGACCACCGCGTGCGCCGTGTGGCGCGCCGCACGCGCTACGGCATGGCGCTGGACTGGACCGAGGCGGCCCAGCTCCAGACCGGCGACGAGATCGTGCTCCACAACCACCGCGCCTGGCGGGGTTGGGCCGGTGCCGGCACGCGCGAAGAAGGCTACCTGCTGGGCCTGTTGATCGGCGACGGCACGCTCAAGGCCGACAAGGCCACCCTGTCGGTCTGGGCGCCCGAGCTGCGCGTCGTCGGGCAGGACACCCTGTCCTTCGCGGCCACAGGTGCCGCTGGCATCGTTCAGGCGGCCGAGGCCGCCGCGGCCACGCTCGCCCACCGGGCCGATTTCGGCGGATTCCAGCGGCCCATCGCTGGCCGGGGCGAAGCGCGCCTGTCCAGCGTTCCCCTGCGCGACCTGGCCTTTTCGCTGGGCATGGCCCCGGGCCAGAAATCCATCACGGCGGCCATGGAGCGGCGCTCCTCCGATTTCAGCGAAGGTCTGCTCGGCGGCCTGTTCGACGCGGACGGCAGCGTGCTCGGCTCACAGGACAAGGGGGTGAGCGTGCGCCTGTCACAAAGCAGCGAGACGCTGCTGCAGGCGGTTCAGCGCATGCTGCTCCGCCTGGGCATGGCCTCCACGGTGTACCGCGAGCGGCGGCCTGCCGGCCTGCGCCGCCTGCCGGACGGCCGCGGCGGCGCGGCCGAGTACGCCACGGCGGCACAACATGAGCTGGTGATCAGCGGCGACAACCTGCTGGTGTTTGCCGAGCGCATCGGCTTTCGGGACACCGACAAGGCGGCCCGTCTGGAGCAGGCGCTGGGCGCCTATCGGCGCACGCCCAACCGCGAACGCTTCGTGGCCACGGTCGAATCGCTCCAGGCGGATGGCGAGGAGGTGGTATACGACGCGACGGTGGACGACGTGCACGCCTTCGACGCCAACGGGCTGGTGGTGCACAACTGCGGTGAGCAGCCCCTGCCGCCCTACGGTTGCTGCGACCTTGGCCCCGTCATCCTCACGGGCTTCGTGCGCCACCCCTTCGGCGTGGGCGGCGACCCGGTCTTCGACTTCGATGCCTTCGAGCGCACCGTGGCCCTGCAGGTGCGCGCGCTGGACAACGTGCTCGACCTCACCTATTGGCCACTGCCTGAGCAACGCGCCGAGGCGCAGGCCAAGCGGCGCATCGGCGTGGGCTTCACCGGCCTGGGCGACGCGCTCATCCTGCTCAAGCTGCGCTACGACAGCGAGCCCGGCGTGGCCATGGCCGCGCGCATCGCCGAGCGCATGCGCGACGCGGCCTACCGCGCCTCGGTGGAGCTGGCCAAGGAGAAGGGCGCCTTTCCCAAGCTGGACGTGAACAGCTACCTGGCCAGCGGCACCTTCGCCAGCCGCCTGCCGGCCGATATCCAGCAGGGCATCCGCGCGCACGGCATCCGCAACAGCCACCTGCTGTCCATTGCACCCACCGGCACGGTGAGCCTGGCCTTTGCCGACAACGCCTCCAACGGCATCGAGCCCGCCTTCTCCTGGACCTACACGCGCAAGAAGCGCGAGGCCGACGGCGGCACGCGCGAGCACGAGGTCAGCGACCACGCCTGGCGCCTGTGGCGCGCGCTCGGGGGCGAGACGCAGGCCTTGCCGCCGTACTTCGTGTCGGCGCTGGAGATGGGCGTGGATGGTCACCTGGGCATGATGGCCGCGGTCCAGCCCTTCATCGACACCTCGATCTCGAAGACCGTCAACGTCCCCGCGGACTACCCC
This sequence comes from Hydrogenophaga sp. YM1, assembly GCF_016903055.1. Taxonomy (NCBI): domain Bacteria; kingdom Pseudomonadati; phylum Pseudomonadota; class Betaproteobacteria; order Burkholderiales; family Comamonadaceae; genus Hydrogenophaga; species Hydrogenophaga sp. YM1. Next base: position 1,350,794 of record NZ_CP070223.1, read on the forward strand.
TTCGATGACTTCAAGGACCTGTACCTCAAGGCCTGGAGCGGCGGCTTGAAGGGCCTGGCCACCTACCGGCCCAACGATATCCTGGGCGCCGTGCTGTCCGTGCCGGGCGCGGTCGAGGCCGAGGCGTCCGTGGCGCCGTCGCCCGGCGACCCCATGCGCAGCGTGATCGAGCAGCGCCCGCTGGGCGCGCTCGACGCCGTGGCCGAGAAGATCGAGTACTGGACGCAGGAGGGCCACCACACCACCTACATCGTGGTGTCCTTCCTGCCCGTGCCGGCGGCCGAGGGGCCGGGCACGCAGTCGCGCGCCATCGAGTTTTTCATGCCGGTGGGCCAGCGCGCCGAGTCGCAGCAGTGGATCACCGCCAGCATGCGGCTGCTGTCGCTGGCCGCGCGCGGCGGCTTCCTGGAGCGCGCGCTGCGCGACATGCGCAAGGTGGCCTGGGACCGCGGTCCCGTGCGCCTGGGCACGCGCACACGCGAGGACGGCGCGGTGATCCCCATGTGGCACGACTCCGAGGTGGCGGCGCTGGCCTTCGCGGTGCAGAACATCCTGGAGCGCCGCCGGGGCGTGGTGGGCGCGGCGTCTGTCGCCACGCCCGCCGCCGCGCCCTCGGCGGTGGCGCTGTCGGTGCCGGGCCAGATGGCCGGCCGCAAGTGCCCCGAGTGCGGCGCCCACGCCATGATCCGCAAGGACGGCTGCGACCACTGCACGGCCTGCGGCTACGTGGGCTCCTGTGGCTGAGTGCGACCCGCGCGCGCATGGCCTGTGGGCGGCCTCGGCACCGCCCGCGCCCGAGGCACCGCCCCTGCAGGGGCACCGCTCGGTGGACGTGGCCATCGTCGGCGCCGGCTACACCGGCTTGTCGGCCGCGCTGCACCTGGCCGAGGGCGGGGCTTCGGCGCTGGTGCTGGAGGCCATGGACATCGGCCACGGCGGATCGGGTCGCAACGTGGGCCTGGTGAATGCGGGCCTGTGGGTCATGCCCGAGGCGCTGCCCGAGCGCCTGGGCCCCGTGTACGGCCCGCGCCTGCTGCAGCGCCTGGGCGAAGGGCCTTCGGTGGTGTTCGATCTGATCGCGCGCCACGGCATCGCCTGCGAGGCGGTGCGCCAGGGCACGCTGCACTGTGCAGTGGGAGCTTCGGGCTGGCGCGAACTGGGCGAACGCGCGCGCCAGTGGGGGGCGCTCGGGGCACCGGTGGAGCTGCTGGACGCGCCCGCCGCCGCGCGGCTCACCGGCACCCACGCCTACCGCGGCGCCTTGCTCGACCGGCGCGCCGGCACCCTGCAGCCCCTGGCCTACGCGCGCGGCCTGGCGCGCGCCGCGCTCGCGGCCGGCGCCTCGCTGCACGCGCGCTCGCCGCTGGCCTCGCTGCGGGACGAGGGCGCGCGCTGGTGCTTGAGCACCGCGCAGGGCGCCACGGTGCACGCGCGCTGGGTGCTGGTGGCCAGCAACGCCTACAGCGCACCCGATGGTCCCTGGCCCGCGCTCGACGGCGAGCTGGTGCGCTTCCCGTACTTCAACCTAGCGACGCGTCCGCTGGGCGAGCGCGAACGCGCCGCCATCCTGCCGCAGCGCCAGGGCGCCTGGGACACGGCCATGGTGCTCTCCTCGTTCCGGCTGGACGCCGCGGGGCGGCTGGTCTTCGGCAGTGTGGGTGCCCTGCGCGGCGCGGGCCGCGCCATCCACACCGGCTGGGGCCGGCGCTCGCTCGCGCGCCTCTTCCCGGCCTTGCGTGGTGTCGAGGTGGAGCACGAGTGGTACGGCCAGATCGGCATGACGGGCGACGCGCTGCCGCGCCTGCACCGCCTCGCGCGCGACACCTGGTCCTTCAGCGGCTACAACGGCCGGGGCATCGCGCCGGGCACGGTGTTCGGCCGCGAATTCGCGCGCCTGGTGCTGGGGCAGCTGGGCGAGGCCGACATGGCCCTGCCCGTGACGCCGCCACGCGCCGCGCCGCTGCGCGCCGCGCGCGAGGCCTTCTACGAATTCGGCGCGCGCGCCGCGCACCTGGCGCGGGCGCGCTGGTGAATCGGGCTCAGTGCGCTTCCGCCGTTTTCGCGGCGTTGATGGCGGCGCGGACGTCGCCGTTCGTGCCGTTGAAGAACAGGTTGAGCACCACCGCGGCCACCGCCGTCAGCAGGATGCCCGACTCGAGCAGGGGGTGCAGGCCATGGGCCATCTGCTGCGACCAGCGCGGCGCCACCAGGGGGATCAGGCCGAAGCCGATGGACAGCGCGACGATGTAGAGGTTGTTGCGGTTGCCCTGGTAGTCCACCGTCGACAGGATGCGGATGCCCGAGGCCGCCACCATGCCGAACATCACCAGGCCCGCGCCGCCCAGCACGAAGGTCGGGATGGACTCGACGAAGGCCGCCATCTTGGGCAGCAGGCCCAGCACCACCATGATGGCGCCACCCGCCACGCAGACCCAGCGGCTGCGGATGCCGGTTACGCCCACCAGGCCGACGTTCTGGCTGAAGCTGGTGTAGGGGAAGGTGTTGAAGAGGCCGCCGATCAGCGTGCCCAGGCCATCGGTGCGCAGGCCGGCCGCCAGGTCCTTCTGGTCGATCTTCTTGCCCGTCATGTCCGACAGGGCCAGGAACATGCCCGTCGATTCGATCATCACGACGATCATGACCAGGGCCATGGTCAGGATCATCACGACGTCGAAGGTCGGCATGCCGAAGGCGAGGGGCGTGACCACCGCGAACCAGTCGGCCTTGGCCACCTTGTCGAAGTTCATCGCGCCCATGGACGCCGCGATCGCGCAGCCCGCGACGATGCCCAGCAGCACCGAGATGTTGGCGATGAATCCCCGGGTGTACTTCACCAGCAGGAGGATCACCAGCAGCACGGCCGCGGCGACGGCCATGTGGCTCAGCGAGCCATAGTTCGGGTTGTTCACCATCGGGATCGGCCCCGGCAGAACGAGGGCGGGCGCGCTCGCGCCGCTGGCCACCGCCGCGGCCTGGACCGCCTTGGCGCCGTCGACCATGGCCACGAGCTTGGGCACGTCCACGCTTTGCGCCAGGGGCGCCGGGCCGCCCATGGCCCAGCCCACGCCCACGCGCATCAGGCTGATGCCGATGATGGCGATGATGGTGCCGGTCACGACGGGCGGGAAGAAGCGCAGCAGCTTGCTCACCATCGGCGCGATGAGCATCGAGATGACACCGGCGCCGATGATGGCGCCGAAGATCGCGCGGGCGCCGTCCACGCCCGGCATGGCGTTGGCGAAGGCCACCATGGGCCCGACCGCGGCGAAGGTCACGCCCATCATCACGGGCAGCTTGATGCCGAACCAGCGCGTCACGCCCAGGCTCTGGATCAGCGTGACCAGGCCGCAGACGAAGAGGTCGGCGGAAATCAGCATGGCGACCTGCTCGGGCGAGAGCTTGAGCGCCCGGCCCACGATCAGCGGGACCGCCACCGCGCCGGCGTACATCACCAGCACGTGCTGCAGGCCGAGCGCGGCCGTCTGGCCGACGGGGAGTTTTTCGTCCACGGGGTGGACAGCGGGGGTGGACATGGGGTCGTCTCCTCAAGCCTCAGCGGTGGCGAGCGTCCTGGCGGAACGGATCCAAGGGGGAAGGCGGCCAGGGCTGACCGGTTCTTCCCCCCACCACAGCGGGCTCTGTGAGGAGCAAGGGTCGCGATCCCCGTCAAGGGAACCCGCGGCGACCGAATGGCAAAAAGTGTATACAGTTCTGTGTGCCATTCACCTTCGGATAAACCCGTGTCAGGCCGATGGGACGGGGTCGCCGGCCGTCCGACCGATCTCGACCCCCGACAGCCGTTCGAGTGCGCGGACCAGGCCGGAATGGTCCCAGGCCGCGCCGCCCTGCGCCACGCAGGCGCTGAAGAGCTGCTGGGCGGTGGCCGTGCCCGGCAGCGCCAGCCCGAGCGAGCGGGCGGCGCCCAGCGCCAGGTTCAGGTCCTTCTGGTGCAGGGCGATGCGAAAACCGGGCTCGACGTTGCGCTGGACCATGCGATCGCCCAGGACCTCCAGGACGCGCGAGGTGGCCAGGCCGCCCAGCAGCGCCTCCCTCACCTTTGCCGGGTCCGCGCCGGCGCGCGCCGCGAACAGCAGGCCCTCGGCCACGGCCTGGATGGTGAGCGCCACGACGATCTGGTTGGCCACCTTGCAGGTTTGCCCATCGCCGCTGCCGCCCACGCGCGTGATGTTCTGGCCCATGGCCTGGAGCACCGGCTTCAGGCGCTCGAAGACCTCGGGCTTGCCGCCGCACATGATGGACAGGGTGGCGCGGCGGGCGCCCACCTCGCCGCCGGACACGGGCGCGTCCAGGTAGTCGCAGCCCAGCGCCTCGATGCGCCGGGCGAAGGCCTGGGTGTCCACGGGCGAGATGGAGGACATGTCGACCACCACCTTGCCCGGCGTCAGGCCTTCGGCGACGCCGTCCGGGCCGAACAGCACCGAGGCCACGTCCGGCGTGTCGGGCAGCATGGTGATGACGATGTCGGCCCGCTCGGCCACGCCGCGCGCGTGGGTGCATTGCGTGGCCCGGCTGTCCGCGATCTCGGCCGGCACCTTGCCGCGCGCGAACACATAGAGGGCGTGGCCGGCGCTCAGCAGGTGGCCGGCCATGGGGCGGCCCATGACGCCGAGGCCGATGAAGCCGATCTTCAAGGGGGGTGTGCTCATTCGTGGTCTTTCAGGTGGTGGGTGCGGATGCCGTCAGGCGGTCGAGCCAGCCCAGGCCCGCTTCGGTGCGGCCGGCGGGCTTGTATTCGCAGCCGATCCATCCGGCGTAGCCGAGGCGGTCGAGGAGGGCGAACAGGAAGGGGTAGTTGATTTCGCCGGTGCCCGGTTCGTGGCGGCCCGGGTTGTCGGCGAGCTGGATGTGGGCGATGCGCGGCAGCCGCTTCTCCAGCGTGGCCGCGAGCTCGCCTTCCATGCGCTGCATGTGGTAGATGTCGTACTGCAGAAAGGCGTTGTCGGCGCCCAGCTCGTCGAGCAGGTCCAGCGTCTGGTCGCTGCGGCTCAGGTAGAAGCCCGGTATGTCGTGGCTGTTGATCGGTTCGAGCAGCAGCTTGAGGCCCGCCCGGCGCAGCCGCTCGGCGGCGAAGCCCAGGTTCGTGAGCAGGTTGCCGCGCAACCTCGCCGGGTCCGCGCCCGCCGCGACCTGGCCCACCAGGCAGTTCAGCTGCCGCACGCCCAGGGCCTGGGCGTAGTCGATCGCCAGGTCCACGCCGGCGCGGAACTCGTCGCCGCGCCCGGGCAGGCAGGCGATGCCGCGTTCGCCGGCCGCCCAGTCGCCGGCGGGCAGGTTGTGCAGCACGAGCCGCAGCCCGTTGTCGTCCAGGCGGCGGCGGATCTCCTGCGGCGCGTGGTCGTAGGGAAAGAGGAACTCCACGGCCTCGAAGCCCGCGTCGCGCGCCAGCGCGAAGCGGTCGAGGAAGGGCACCTCGTCGAAGAGCATGGTCAGGTTGGCCGCGAACCGGGGCATGTCGGGTCTTTCCTTGGGGTGGTGGGGAGGGCGGCTCAGTCGGACCAGGTGGCGGCGATCGCCGTCGGCGAGTCGGCGCGGTCCTGCGCGAGCGCTTCGAACTCGCTCACGTTGTCGATCTCGGTGCCCATCGCGATGTTGGTCACGCGCTCGAGGATCACCTCGACCACGACGGGCACCTCGAACTCCGCCATCCAGGCCTCGGCCTGCGCGATGGCGGGCGCGATCTCGTCGGGCCGGTGCACGCGGATTGCCTTGCAGCCCAGGCCTTCCACCACCTTCACGTGGTCGACACCGTAGCCGCGGGCCACTTCGCCGGCGGGCATGTTGACGTTGTCGAAGGCCAGCTGCACGCAGTAGTCCATGCCGAAGCCGCGCTGCGCCTGGCGGATCAGGCCGAGGTAGCTGTTGTTGACGACGATGTGCAGGTAGGGCAGCTTGAACTGCGCGCCCACGGCCAGCTCTTCGATCATGAACTGGAAGTCGTAGTCGCCCGAGAGCGCGACGAGCTTGCGCTGGGGGTCGGCCGCGCGCACGCCGAGCGCGGCCGGCACGGTCCAGCCCAGCGGTCCGGCCTGGCCGCAGTTGATCCAGCGGCGCGGCCCGTAGACGTGCAGGAACTGCGCGGCGGCGATCTGCGACAGGCCGATGGTGGAGACGTAGGTCACGTCCTGGCCAAACGCCCGGTTCATGCACTGGTAGACGCGCTGCGGCTTCAGGGGCACGTCGTCAAAGTGGGTCTTGCGCAGGTACTGGGGATCGGCCTTGCGGCTGTGGCATTGCGCCGCCCAGGCGCCGCGCTCGCGCAGCCGTCCGCCGGCGCGCCGCTCCTCGGCCACCTGGATGAGCAGTTCCAGCGCGGCGCGGGCGTCGGAGACGATGCCGTAGTCGGGCGCGAACACGCGCCCGATCTGCGTGGGCTCGATGTCGATGTGGATGAACTGGCGGCCCTTGCAGTACACCTCCGGGCTGCCGGTGTGGCGGTTGGCCCAGCGGTTGCCGATGCCGATCACGAAGTCGCTGGCCAGCAGGTTGGCGTTGCCGTAGCGGTGGCTGGTCTGCAGGCCGCACATGCCGGCCATCAGCGGGTGGTCGTCGGGTATCGCGCCCCAGGCCATCAGCGTGGGGATCACCGGAATGCCCGAGAGTTCGGCGAAGCGCACCAGCAGGTCCGAGGCTTCGGCGTTGATGACGCCGCCGCCGGCCACGATCAGCGGCCGCTGTGCAGCGTCCAGCATGTCGAGCGCCTTCTCGATCTGGCGGCGCGTGGCGGTGGGCTTGTACACGGGCAGGGGCTCGTAGGTGTCGATGTCGAACTCGATCTCCGCCATCTGCACGTCCAGGGGCAGGTCGATCAGCACCGGGCCGGGGCGGCCCGAGCGCATCAGGTGGAAGGCCTGCTGGAAGGCGCGCGGCACCTGGGCCGGCTCCATCACGGTGGTGGCCCATTTGGTGAGCGGCTTGGCGATGGCGGCGATGTCCACCGCCTGGAAGTCTTCCTTGTGCAGCCGGGCGCGCGGCGCCTGCCCGGTGATGCAGAGGATGGGGATGGAGTCGGCCTGGGCCGAGTACAGGCCGGTGAGCATGTCGGTGCCGGCCGGCCCCGAGGTGCCGATGCACACGCCGATGTTGCCGGCCCTGGCGCGGGTGTAGCCCTCGGCCATGTGCGAGGCGCCCTCGACGTGGCGGGCCAGCACGTGGGCGATGGTCTGTCGCTCGTGCAGCTGCGCGTACAGCGGGTTGATGGCGGCCCCCGGCACGCCGAAGGCCTGGGTCACGCCTTCCTTCTCCAGCACCAGCACCGCGGCCATCGCGGCCTTCATCTTCGCCATATCCGGCTCCTTGGTTGGGACGGACGCGATGGTGGTGCGGCGCGGGCCGGCTGGGAATTCCAGCCAGGGGATATGTCTTATTCCGGGTGGGAATGCGGCCCTTGGCGTGTATACATTTCGGTATGGACAAAGTTGCAGGCATGCAGATCTTCGTGCGCGTCGTCGAGACCGGCAGCTTCAGCAAGGCGGCGGCGGCGCTGGGCACCACCCAGCCCACCGCCACCAAGGCCGTGGCCGAGGCCGAGGGGCGCCTGGGTGTTCGGCTGCTGCACCGAAGCACGCGCGGCGTCACGCCGACCGAGGCGGGCAGCCTCTACTACGAGCGCTGCAAGCTGATCACGCGCGACGTGGAAGAGGCAGAGAACATCGCCGCGCTGCTTCAGAAGGCGGCGACGGGCACGCTGCGCATCAGCGCCTCGGTGGCCTTCGGGCGGCGCGTGATGGCGCCGCTGGTGCTGCGCTACATGCGCGAGCAGCCGATGCTGCAGATCGACCTCAGCTTCGATGACCGCTACGTCAACCTCGTGGAGCAGGGGGTGGACCTGGCGGTCCGCATGGGCCGCCTCGCGGATTCCACGCTCGGAGCGAGCTACCTGGGCACCAATCCCTGGATGCTGGGCGCCGCCCCGGCCTACCTGTCGCGGCGCGGCCGGCCGCGCTCGCCGGGCGAGCTTGCCGCGCACGACTGCCTCATCTACAGCAGCGTGCAGGGCGATGCGCGCTGGCTGTTCCACGGCGCCTCGGGAGAGGACGAGTCCGTGCCCGTCAAGGGGCCGCTGCGTTCGAACAACCTGAGCGCGGTACTGGCCGCGTGCGAGGCGGGCTTCGGGCTTGCTGTCCTGCCGTGGTACGTGGCGCGCGATTCGGTGGCGGCGGGCCGTGTGGTGCCGCTGCTGGAGGGCCACGCCCTGCCGTCGCAGGAGATGCACGCCGTGTTTCCTTCGCCCAAGCTCGTGCCGCAGAAGGTCAAGTCCTTCATCGCCTGGCTTCAGGCGCAGCTCCAGGACGGCTGGTGGCAACGCGCGCCCTGAGGCCCGCTTGACCCGTCGCCCGTCCGCTCCACCGCCCCACCGCCCAGTTCAAGGGACCGAACCCATGGCCAAGAAGCCCGCCGCGAACCCCAGGCCCGCCGAGGCGAAACGCGCCCCGCGCACCGAGGCCAGCGCCACCGACCAGATCACGGAGTCCATCACCGGTGCCATCGTCGAACGCCGGCTGATGCCCGGCACGCGCCTGGTCGAGCAGCAGATCGCCGACGTGTTCTCGGTGTCGCGAACCATCGTGCGGCAGGCGCTCAACCAGCTCAGCCGCGACCGGCTGGTGACGCTGGAGCCGGCGCGCGGGGCCTTCGTGGCCATGCCCAGCATCGACGAGGCCCGCCAGGTGTTCCAGGTGCGCCGCCTGGTCGAAGGCGGCATGGTCCGCCAGCTGGCCGCCCAGATCAGCGACGCGCAGATCGCCGAGTTGCGCACGCACCTGAAAGAAGAGCGCCAGGCCGTGGTGCGATCGGACGTGCCGGGGCGCACACGCCTGCTGGCGGACTTTCACGTGGTGCTGGCGCGCCTGCTGGGCAACGAGGTGTTGGCGGAGATGATCACGGACCTGCTGTCGCGTTCTCAGCTGATCGCGCTGATGTACCAGTCCGGGCATTCGGCCGAGCACTCGCAGGCCGAGCACGTGGACATCGTCGAGGCCCTCGCCCGGCGCGACGGGCGCGCGGCCTCGCGCCTGATGGAGCAGCACATCACCAGCGTGGAGCGCAACCTGCAGCTCGACCCGCGCACGCCCGACCTGGCGGCCGTGCTGCGCCGGCGGGCCTGAGCGGCGGGCGGCAGAAGTTCTGCTTATCCGCGCATTAGAAATTTGCGCTTCAGTCGCGCGGCCTCGTTGCCCACAATGGGCCGGACTTCAACGAGACCGCCCCATGCAAAGACGACAACTGATCCACGCCATCGGCGCCGCCGCCCTCATGGGCGGGCGGCCCTCCTGGGCCCAGGAGGCCTATCCCGCGCGCGCCATCCAGGTGCTGGTGGGCTTTCCCGGCGGGGGTGCGATGGACGTCGCCACGCGCGTCGTCACCAACGCCCTGGCCGACGAGGGCCTCAAGCCACTGGCCATCATCAACAAGCCCGGCGCCTCCGCCACCATCGCCACCGGCCAGGTGGCGCGCGCGTCCGCCGACGGCTACACAGTGCTGCTGTCCACCTCGGCCAACCTCGGCATCGCGCCCTACCTGTACGCCCGGCTGCCCTACGACGCCGACAAGGAACTGGTGCCCGTGGCGCAGTTCGGCGTGGCGCAAAGCGTCATCTACGGCTCGCCCGCCCTGGGCACGCGCGACCTGAACGCGCTGCTGCGCCGCATCGCGGCCACGCCGGGCCGCCTGAACTACGCCTCGCCCGGCAGCGGCACCACCGCGCACCTGGCTTTCGAGAGCCTCAAGGCCCAGCGCAAGCTCTTCATCGTGCACGTGCCTTTCCGGGGCAGCCCGGCGGCCATTACCTCGGTGCTCAGCGGCGAGCTGGACATCGGCATCGACGCCATCGGTCCCACGCTGAACCACATCAAGGCCGGCAAGATCGTGCCGCTGGCGCAGACCGGCTCGAAGCGCTCGGCCTCCCTGCCCGATGTGCCGACGCTGGACGAGCTCGGCGTGCGCGGTATCCCCAGCGGCACCAACCTGGGCTTCATGATGCCCAGCGGCACGCCGGCGGCGGTGCTGTCCCAGTGGAGCGGCGCGATGAAGCGCGTGCTGGCCACGCCGGCCGTGGCCGAGCAGCTCGGCGCGGTGGGCGTGGACGTGGCCTACCGCGATGCGCGCGACTACGCCGCCACCATGGCCAGCGAGCAGAAGCTGTGGCAGGCCGCCGTCAAGTACTCGGGCGCGGCCGCCAGCTGAGAAGGTCCGCATGTCCGAACGCCTCTTCCGTTTCGCGGTCATCGCCGACAGCCACGTCAACCCCTCCGACGAAGACCTGATCTCGCCCTACGAGTCGCACCGGCTCACCAACGCCCGCCTCGCGCACACCGTCGAGGTGCTCAATGCCCTGGCGCCGGATTTCACGGTGCACGTGGGCGACATGATCCACCCCGTGCCCGAGGCCGTGTCCTACCCCGACGCGGTGGCGCGCTTCAAGGCGGCGGTGGGCCGGCTCAAGGCGCCCCTGCACCTGGTGCCGGGCAACCACGACGTGGGCGACAAGCGCGCGGACTACGTGCCCGCCGGCGAGATCTGCGAGCCCTACGTCGAGCTCTACCAGCGCCACTTCGGCGAGCACTTCTACGCCTTCGACCGGGGCGACTGCCACTTCGTGGTGATCAACACCTCGCTCATCAACTCGGGCCTGGACGCCGAGGCGCGGCAGGCCCGCTGGCTGGAGCAGGACCTGCAGGCCCACGCCGGCCGGCGCACGCTGCTCTTCGTGCACTACCCGCCCTTCATCGCCCGTGCCGACGAGCACGGCCACTACGACAACATCGACGAGCCCGGCCGCTCCTGGCTGCTGTCGCTGGTGGCGCGGCACCGGCTGGCGGCCGTGTTCACCGGCCACGTGCACAACTTCTTCTTCAACGAGCACGCGGGCACGCCGATCTTCTCGCTGCCGTCCACCGCCTTCGTGCGCGGCGACTACTCGGAGCTGTTCGCCGTGGGCCAGCCGAGCGAGCACGAGAACGGCCGCAACGACGTGTCCAAGCTCGGCGTGCTGGTGGTCGACGTGTATCCGGACCGGCTGGTGCCGCAGTTCATCCGTACTCAGGACCGGCCCGAGGGCGCCGCGCCCCAGGTGCAGCGCGACTGGCCCCAGCTGCCGCCCGCCGCCGCCGGGCGCGAACCCGGCCTGGGCCTGGACCTGCGCTACCACTGGGGCGAGCTGCACCAGATCCCCTACAGCAGCATGCTTGACGAGTTCCGCCGCAAGCAGGCGCGCAACGACTACCCCATCCTCGCGCTCTGGGAGATGGGCATTCGCGCGCTGCGCGTGCCGCTGGACGACCTGGCCGACCCGGCCTCGCGCGCGCGCATGCGGGCCCTGGCCGCGCTGGGCAGCCGCTTCACGGTCTTCCTGTTTGGCTGGCCCACGGACGAGCAGATCGAGCTGCTGCGCCAACACCAGGGCTTGCTGCGGGCGCTGGAGCTCATCGTGAAATGGCCGCTGGCGCCGGACCTCGGCGGGAGGCTCGGCGCGCTGCGCGCGCGGGTCGGTGTGCCGCTGCACCTCTCGCGCTTCTGGAGCGCCTCGGGCCAGTCGCGCGACGGCAAACAGATCAAGCTGCTGGTGGACCACGGCTTCGCGGGCCCGGCCGACCCGGCCGCGGAGGCGCTGCTTCAGGCCACGCGGGGCCAGGGCTTCGACGGCCTGGTGTTCCGCGTCGCGGCCGACACCGACGTCGACGAAGGCATCACCGGCGCCGCCGCCTTCGCGGCGCGCCACGGCCTGCGCGCGCAGGTGCACGTGCGGCTGGCGTCCGACAGCCCGGCCCAGGCGCGGACCGATGCACAGGCCAACGGCGTGCGCGCGCTCGGCGCGGCCTTCACCAGCCGCGGCTGCCCGCAGGCCGACGTGTTCCTCGACACGCTCAGCGACGTCGACCGCGGCTACTTCCCGCGCGCCGGCCTGGTGGACCGCCGCTTCAACCCCAAGCGCGAAGGCCAGGCGCTGCGCAACCTGCACGGCGCGCTGAGCGAGCTGCCCGCGATGGACACACCGCGCTGGGTGCGCGACCCGCAGTTCCTGGTCGGCGCCGCGCGGATGGACCGGTCGCAGCTGCTGCTGGTGCTGCCCCTGGGGGGCGCCGCGCTCATGCAGCTGCCCGACTGGCTGGACACGCAGGACCTTCGGGTGCGGCGCTGGCTGGACCTGGCGAGCGGCGAGGAGCGGCCCTGGCCCGCGTCGGACCCCGATACCGCGAAGGTGCTCGATGGCCCCTGCCTGATCGAGCTGGCGACCAGCCGCGTGGCAGAGCGCGCCCTGGCCTGAGGCGGCGCGCCCGCCGCGGGCGGACGCGGCCACCATAATCGGCCATGCCCACCCTTCGCCAGCTCAAGGCCCTGGCCCTCATCGGCCAGACCGGCAGCTTCACGCGCGCGGCCGAGAAGCTCTTCATCACGCAGTCGGCCGTGAGTTCGCTCATCCGCGAACTGGAGGAAGAGATCGGCATGCCCCTGGTGCAGCGCGGGCGGGTCATCAGCCTGACCGAGGCCGGCGAGCACCTGCAGCGCGCCGGCCAGCGCGCGGACCTGGAGATCGACCGCGCCCTGAAGGACCTGCGGCTGGGCGGGGCGGCGCAGCGCGTCGTGCTGCGCGTGGCGGCCGGTTCGCTCTCGTCGGCGGCGCTGCTGCCGCCGGCCATTGCCTGCCTGCAGGCCAGCGACCCGCAGCTGAAGATCGCGCTCTTCGACCGCCCCGTGGGCATGCTGGGCGACATGCTCCTGCAGGGCGAGGCCGACGTCGCCGTCGGCTCCATCGATTCGCCGCTGCGCCTGTCGGGCGAGCTGCGCTCCACGCTGCTGTTCGAGGACCGCATCGCCGTGGTGTGCGCGCGCGGCGGCGCACTGGACGAACAGGCCGAGCGGGCCGGCGGACTGGGCTGGAGCGACCTGCACCACACCGACCTGGTGCTGGTGGGCCGCACCGGCGGCCAATGGAACCTGCTGCTGCAGGACCAGATCGCCGCGCACGAAGGCCTGGCCATCGGCTACGAGGTGCAACTGCTCTCCACCGCGCTGGAGCTGGTGCGCGCCCGGCTCGGCGTGGCCGTGCTGCCGCTGTACGCCACGCGCCACCTGGCCGAGCGGGACTTCTGCGTGGCGCCGCTGCTCAAGACCAGCGCGGGCTGGAGCACCTACTTCGTGACCCGCCAGGGACCGCCGGACGCGGCCAAGGCGGCCTCCATCGAACGCCTGCGGGAGGCGCTGCGCGCGCAGGCGCCCGCCAGGCCACAGCGCGCGCCGCGCGGCAAGGACTGAAGCCATGGACAGACGAACCCTTCTCCAGGCGCTGGGCGCCGCCTCCCTGGCCCGCGCGCCCCTGGCGCAGGCAGCGGACGAGGTGCCGCCACCGGCCGTCGGCACCGCCCTGGCGCTGCCCGACGCCCCGCTGTTCGATGGCAGCGCCTTCAAGGCCTCGGCGGCGCAAGGGCAGGTGGTGCTCGTCTACTGGTGGGCCAGCTGGTGCCCCTTCTGTGGCGCCACCAACCCCTTCATCCAGAAGCTGTGGGACGCGCAGCGCCCGCGCGGCCTCTTGATGCTTGGCCTGGCGGTCGACAAGCGCATCGAGGACGCGCGCCAGTACATGGCGCGGCGGGGCTATACCTTCCCCACCGCGCACTACACGCCCGCCATCGAGCGCGTGATGCCCCGCCCGGGCAAGGCCATACCCGTCACCTGCGTGCGCGGTCGGGACGGGCGGGTCGTGATGTCGGAGGTCGGGCAGCTGTTCGAGGAAGACGTGCAGCAGATCTCCCGTTTCCTCTAGCGCGTCAGATGAAGCGCTGGCGCAGCCGCGCCGAGGCCAGGTCGATGAGGGACACCGTCACCACCAGGATCAGCAGCACCGCGCCGGTCTGCGCGTACTGGAAGCTGCGGATCACCTCGTACAGCACCACGCCGATGCCGCCGGCGCCGACCATGCCGACCACCGAGGCCGAGCGCACGTTCGATTCGAAGCGGTAGAGCGTGAAGCCCATCCACAGCGGCAGCACCTGGGGGATCACGCCGTGAACGACCTCCACCAGCTTGTGCGCGCCGGTGGCGCGGATGCCCTCCACCGGGCGCGGGTCGATGGCCTCCACCGCCTCCGAGAACAGCTTGGCCAGCGTGCCCGTGGTGTGCACCGCCAGCGCCAGCACGCCGGCGAAGGGACCCAGGCCCACGGCGACGATGAACAGCATGGCGAACACCATCTCGTTGATCGCGCGGCAGGCGTCCATGAGGCGGCGCATGGGCTGGTGCACCCAGGCCGGCGCGATGTTCGAGGCGCAGAGCAGGCCGGCCGGCACGGCGGCCAGCACCGCCAGCACCGTGCCCCAGACGGCGATGTGCAGGGTGACCAGCATCTCGCGGGCATAGATGCGCCAATCGTGGAAGTCCGGCGGGAAGAAGTCGCGCGCGTAGGTGGCGATGTTGCCGGCGTTGTCGACCAGGGCGAAGGGCTGGATCTCGGCGCCCCGCCACGACCAGCCGAGCAGCACCGCCACCGCCGCCCAGGCGGCCCAGGTGCCCGGGCCGGGCCGCTCGGCGGCGGCGCGCTGGCGCAACTGCGCGAGCGAGGCGGCGCTGGCGTTGATGGGGTGCGCGGCGCTCACGGTTGCAGCTGCGCGAGCTTGGCGTCGATCTCGGCCAGGGCCTTGGCCTTGGCGCCGGCGTCCAGCGCGGCGTCGTTCTCGACCTTGTTGCGGTCCTTGTACAGCTCCAGCTGGCGGGTGGGGATCAGCTGCGCGTTGGTCGAGGCGCGGAAGCCGCCGTAGTTGTAGATGTTCTTGAGGATCGCCTTCTCCTGCTCGTCGGACTTGGCGTAGTTGACGACGAAGTTCGCCAGCTTGGTCTTGACGGCCGGGTCGAGGTCCTTGCGCCAGACGAAGGGGTCGCTGGCGATCAGCGGGCTTTCCCAGATCACGCGCAGCTGCGCCAGCAGCTCGGGCTTGTTGGCGCGCAGCTTCTCGATCTCTTCGGTGTTGTTGGTGGCCACGTCCACCTGTTTGGCCAGCACGGCCTGGATGTTGGCGCCGTGGCTGGCGTTGCGGATGGTCTTGAAGCGGGTGCGGTAGTCCACCTTGTTCTGGGCGAACACATAGAAGGTGGGCACCAGGAAGCCGGAGGTGGAGTTCGGGTCGCCGATGCCGAAGTTGATGGACTTCGAGTGCTTGAAGACGTCGTCGAGCGACCGGTACGGGCTGTCCTTGTGCGTGATGAGCAGCGCCTTGTAGCCGAAGCTGCCGTCGGCGAACATGACCTGCGCGAACACCTCGCCGTTGGCGCGGTCCACCGCCTCCATGGCCGACTTGTTGCCGAACCAGGCCACCTGCACCTTGTTGAAGCGCATGGCCTCGATGACGCCGGCGTAGTCGGGCGCGTAGAAGGATTTGACCGTCAGGCCCGTCTTCTTCTCCATGTCGCGGAAGAAAGGCTCCCAGCGCTCGCGCTGGGTCGAGGCGGTGTCGGTGGCGATGATGCCGAAGTTGATCTCCTGCGCGTGCAGCGTGGCGCTGCTGGCGATCAGGGTGGCGGCGAAGGCGAAGAGGGCTTTGTGTTTGAACATGGTGGTGGCTTTGGCGAAGGGAAACGGAAGGGCCGCGCGGGGACCGGTTCAGGCGGCCAGCGCGAGCGGCGGCGCTTCGGCGGCCGCGGCCGAGAAGCCGGGGCCGTCGTGCAGCAGCTCGTCGGCCGCGGTGCCGTACAGCTGCTGCAGGAAGCTGGGGGTGAGGGCGGCGCTGGGGCCGTCGTAGACCAGTTCGCCGTCGCGCAGCGCCAGCACGCGGTGGCAGTAACGGCGCGCCAGGCTGACCTGATGCAGGCTGACGATCAGCGTGAGCCCGGCGTCGCGGTTGAGGGTGGCGAGCTGCTCCATCACGCGCAGGGTGGATTGCGGGTCCAGCGAGGCCACCGGTTCGTCGGCCAGCACCAGTTCGGCGCCCTGCACCAGCACGCGGGCGATGGCGGCGCGCTGCTGCTGGCCGCCGGACAGCGTGGACGCGCGCTGGAAGGCCTGGGGCGCCAGGCCGATGGTGTCCAGCGCGTCGAGCGCGCGGGCCCGCTGCGCCAGCGTGTAGCGGCCGAGCAGGCCGCGCCACAGCGGCGCGTCGGCGGCCAGGCCGGTGAGCACGTTGTTCATCACGCCCAGGCGGCCCACCAGGTTGAACTGCTGGAAGATGACGCCGATGCGCCGGCGCAGGGCGCGGATCCGCGGGCTGTTGCGGCCGCCCTCCTGCAGCGCCTGGCCGAAGACCTCGATGCGGCCGGTGCCGGGGTCGGTGGTCTCCAGCCCGCTCAGGCAGCGGATCAGCGTGGACTTGCCGGAGCCCGAGGCGCCGAGCAGGGCCACGCGCTCACCGCGGCGGACGTCGAAGGACACGCCGCGCAGGGCCGCGCGGGTGCCGTAGGTGCGGCGCAGGTCTTGCGCCCGAAGGACGGGATGGGTCATGGCGCGAGTCTTTCCAGCCCGCGTGACCGTTCCGTGACGCGGATGGCCTCAGGGGGCCATCCACGCCATTCAAATTTCTCCAGCCAGGTATTGAAGAAAGCTATGCATCACGCGCGACGGCCGCCCCGCGCGCGACAGGGACCGGGCCCTGCACCGGCGCGCGCTCAGCGCGGCAGCACCGGCCCATAGCGCTGAAGGAAGGCCTCGACCGCCGCGTGGAAGCGCTCCAGGTCCGCGTCGGTGAGCGGCAGCGACAGCACGGTGAAGCCGCGCCGCGCCAGGTAGAAGCCCTGTTCGAGCATGTGGAAGAAGAACAGGTCCTTGACGAAACGCTCGCCGGCGGGGACGTCGTCCACGCAGCGGATCGCGGCGCCTGTGCCGTGCAGGTTCATGAGCGAGCCCAGGCCGGTGAACTGCAGCGCCAGGCCGTGCGCCCGGCAGCTGGCGTTGAGGCGCTCGCGCAGCGCGTCGCCGCGCGCGTTGAGGGCCAGGGCCGCCTCGGGCGTGTAGACGCGGCTCAGGCCCGCGATGCCGGCCGACATGCTCAGCACGTTGTTGTTGAAGGTGCCCGCGTGGCCCAGGTGGCCCGGCGCGCGCGGGTCGAACATCGCCATCACGTCCGCGCGGCCGCCGAAGGCGCCGAAGGACATGCCGCCGCCGATGTACTTGCCCAGGGTGGTCAGGTCGGGCCGGATGCCCAGCTGGGCCTGCCGGCCGCCGGGCGCCAGGCGCGAGGTCATGACCTCGTCGAAGACGAGCAGGGCGCCGGCCTCGCTGGCCAGTCGGCGCAGTTCGTGCAGGAAGCCGGGCTCGCCGACGATGCAGCCGCCCGCGCCCTGCAGGGGCTCGACCACGATGGCGGCGAGATCGGCCGCGTGCTCCTTCACCAGGGCCGCGGCCCCGGCGCTGTCGTTGTAGGTGCCGATCACGAAGGGGAAGGGCACGTTCACCGGCGAAGGCCCGGCCGCGAAGGTGAGCACGCCGCCGTGGTACGCGCCCTTGAACACCATCACCTGGCGCCGGCCGGTGAAGTGCCGGGCGGCGGTGATGGCCAGCAGGTTGGCCTCGGTGCCCGAGTTGGTGAAGCGCAGGCGCTCCAGCGAGGGGAAGCGCTGCGTCACCAGGCGCGCGAGTTCGGCTTCGAGCAGGTTGTGGCCGGTGAGGTTGATGCCGCCGTCCAGCGCGGCATCGATGGCGGCGCGGATCACGGGGTGGCTGTGGCCGTACAGGCCGGCGGTGAACTCGCCGAGGAAATCGGTGTATTCGTGGCCGTCCGCGTCCCACAGGCGCGCACCCTCGCCGCGCGCGATGGCCAGGGGGAAGGGGTCGTAGAACAGCACCGAGCGGGTGTTGCCGCCGGGCATGACCTCGGTGGCGGCCTGGTAGCGGGCCAGGCTTTCGGGGTGGCGCGCCGCGTAGGCCTCGCGCAGCCGGTCCAGTTCGGTGTCCAGGTTCATGGGGTGTGCTCCAGTCGGTTGGCGTAGGCCACGAAGAAGTCGAGGCTGGCCGGGTTCTGCATCGCGTCGGGGCTGGCCACCTTGTCGGGCGCGGCGCCCAGCAGCAGCTTGCGCACCGGCACCTCCATCTTCTTGCCGCTCAGCGTGCGCGGGATGTCGTCGACCTGCACCACCTCGTTGGGTACGTGACGCGACGAGGCCTTGCGGCGGATCTGTTCCGTGATGCGCTGGCGCAGGGCGTCGTCAAGCGTGAGGCCGGGCTGCAGCACCACGAACAGCGGCATGAAGGACGGGCGGCCCAGGTACTCCAGGTCCACCACCAGGCTGTCGCGCACCTCGGGCAGTTCCTCCACCACGCGGTAGATCTCGGCCGTGCCCATGCGGATGCCGAAGCGGTTGATGGTGCTGTCCGATCGGCCGTAGATGACCGAGGTGTGGCGCGGCGTGAAGCGGATCCAGTCGCCGTGCCGCCATACCCCGGGAAAGGTCTCGAAGTAGCTCTCGCGGTAGCGGCGGTCGTCCGCGTCGTTCCAGAAGCGCACCGGCATCGAGGGCATGGGCTGGGTGATCACCAGTTCGCCCACCTCGTCCACCACGGGCTGGCCCGCGTCGTTGAAGGCTTGGGCCGCCACGCCCAGTTCGGCGCATTGGATCTCGCCCGCGTGCACCGGCAGCGAGGGCGCGCAGGCCACGAAGCCCGAGGCGATGTCGGTGCCGCCGCTGATCGAGGCCAGCCACAGGTCGGGCTTGATCGCCTCGTAGGCCCAGTGGTACGCGTCCACCGGCAGCGGCGAGCCGGTGACGTTGATGGCGCGCAGGTGCTTGAGCGGGCCGATGTCGCGCGGGCGCAGGCCGTCCTTCTTGGCGGCGATGAGGTAGGCCGCGCCGCAGCCGAGCAGGGACACCTGGCGCTCGTCGATGAAGCGCCACAGCGCGCCCGGGTCCGGCCAGTTGGGGTTGCCGTCGTAGAGCACGATGCTCGCGCCGGTGAACAGGGCACCGACCTGGAAGTTCCAGACGATCCAGCCGGTGCTGCCCAGGAACAGCAGGCGGTCGCCGGGCCGCAGGTCGTGCTGCAGCGCGCAGGTCTTCAGGTGGGTGAGCACGATGCCACCATGGCTGTGCACCATGGCCTTGGGCAGGCCGGTGGTGCCCGAGGAGTAGACGATCCACAGCGGGTGGTCGAAGGGCAGGCGTTCGTAGCGCGGCGGCGCCGGCGTGGCGATGCAGTCGGCCCAGGCCAGGCGGTCGCGCCAGGCCGGCGCGCCGCGCTGCGCCTGCAGCGGGCCGGGCACCTGCACCACGTGGCGCACGCTGGGCAGGGCGGCGAGCAGTTCGTCCACCTGCGGCACGCGGTCGTGCCGTTTGCCGTTGTAGCTGTAGCTGTCGGTGGCGAAGAGCAGCGTCGGTTCGATCTGGCGCAGGCGGTCCAGCACCACGGTGGGACCCATGTCCGGGGCGCAGCTGGACCAGATGGCGCCGATGCTTGCGCAGGCCAGGAAGGCCACCACGGTCTCGGTGCGGTTGGGCATGTAGCTGGCCACGCGGTCGCCGGGGCCGACGCCCAGTGCGCGCAGGCGCGCGGCCAGCGCCGCGGTGTCGCGCTCCAGTTCGGCCCAGGACACCTCGCGCCAGGGCGCGTCCTCGCTGCGCGCGAGCAGGGCGGGGCGTTCGGTGCTGGCCTGGCGGAAGATGTTCTCGGCGTAGTTCAGGCGGGTGTTCGGGAACCAGGTCGCGCCCGGCATCTCGCGCTGGCCGAGCACCGGCGTGAGCGGGCCTTCGCCCACCACGTCGAAGTAGCGCCAGATGGAGGCCCAGAAGTCCTCGATGTGATTCACCGACCAGCGCCAGAGCCCGTGGTAATCGGTGGTGCGCACGCCCTGATGCTCGGCCAGCCAGGCCTGGTAGTGCGCCAGCCGGCTGGCGGCGACCTGTTCGGCCGAAGGGGTCCACAGGAGTTGGCCGTAGCCGTCGGGGTGGGGGTCTGCTTGCATGAGGCCATTCTGGGCAGCCGCGGGTATCCTCACAGTTCACCCGATGACAGTTCAGCCAAGGGTTTTCCCTTGAATTCGCGCCGCTCCAAAGCCCCTTCGCCCACGCTCGACGGCCTGCTGGCCCAGTCGCCGTGGTTCCGCGCGCTGCCGCCGGCCGTGCAGGCCGGGGTGCGCGGCGACCTGATCGAGGTGGTGGTGCCCCTGGGCGAGTCGCTCGGGCGCCGCGGCGATCTGCCCGGCCACTGGTACGGCGTGATCGACGGGCTCTTCAAATGGTCGGTGTCGAGCGCCGATGGCCGCAGCGTCTCGCTGGGCGGGCAGCTCGGCGGCAGCTGGTTCGGCGAAGGCACGCTGATCCGCCAGAAGCCCCGCAACGCGGACGTGGTGGCCCTGCGCGACAGCCGCGTTGCGCTGATGCCGCTGGACACCTTCCTGGCGCTGCGCGACACGCAGCCCGCGTTCAACGAGTTCCTGCTGCGCCAGATCAACGAGCGCCTGCACTGGTTCATGGGCAAGCACGCGGACCACAGCCTGCTCGACGCCGACGCCCAGGTGGCGCGCGCCCTGTGCGGCCTGCTGCACCCGCTGCACAACCCCAGCGAATCGCCGCAGCTGCGCCTGTCGCAGGAAGAGCTGGCCAGCATGGCCTCGTTGTCGCGGCCGCGCTGCAACCAGGCGCTGAGCCGGATGCGCGCGCAGGGCTGGATCCGCACCGGCTACGGCGGCATCACGCTGCTGAACGTGGACGCGCTGCTCGACATGGGCAGCTGAGTGGCCGGCGCCTTGGCCCGGGCTCAGGCCGGATCGAAGCCTTCCACGCCCGCCATCACCTCGCACAGCACGTCGATGAAGGCGTTGATGCGGGCGGGCCGGAAGCGGCCGGCGACGGACACCGCCTCGATGGCGATGGGCTCGAGCTCCCACTTGGGCAAGATGCGCTTGACCCGGCCGCTGGCGATGTCCGGGCCGCACAGCCAGCGCGCGCTCGCCGCGATGCCCAGGCCCTCGAGCATGGCGCGGTAGCTGGCCAGCAGGCCGTCGGTGGTGAAGGGGGTGCGGATCGGCACGGTGCGGCGCTCGGTCTGGTCCTGCGTGTGCATGGGCAGGCGGTCCATCACGTAGGGAATCAGTCCCACGAAGGGCAGGGACGACAGGTCTTCCGGCGTGCGGACGCGGTGCCGCGCCGCGAAGGCCGTCGAGGCCACGAGCACGCGCCGCATGCGACCGATGGGCCGCACGTGCAGCGACTGGTCGGCGCTGCTGCCGACGCGGATCCAGCAGTCGCAGGCCTGGCCCACGATGTCCACCGGTCGGTCGGTGAGCCGCAGCTCCACCTCCACCTGCGGGTAGCGTTCGCGGAACAGGCGGACGGCGTCCATCAGGAAGGCGTGCCCGTAGGCGTGTGGTCCGATCAGCGACAGCTTGCCCTTGGGCAGGCCGGCGCTGACCTTCAGCGCGTCTTCCCACTCGTTCCAGGCGTCGGCCCAGGCCACGGCGCGGCGCTGCAGTTCCTCGCCTTCGGCCGTGAGGTCGAAGCGGTGCGTGGAGCGCGTGGCCAGGCGCGCGTTGAGCAGCTGTTCCAGGTCGCGCAGACGCCGGCTCACGGTGGGCTGCGTGGTGCCCAGCGCGCGCGCGGCGGCCGACAGGCTGCGCCGCTCGGCCACGGCCAGGAAGGTGGTGATGAGCTGCAGGCGATCGAGTTTGGCCGTCATACGTGTGGCGTATCAAGCTTATCGGGGTCGGCATACTACTCGGCCGCGGGCCTTTGCCAAATACTGCGCGGACCCATTTCCCACCCCACAGGTCCGCCCATGAAACTGTCCCGGTTCCTTCTTTGCTCCGCCCTGACGGCGCTGGCCGCGCTGCCCGCGATCGGCCACGCGCAGGCCGCCAAGGCGCCACTGCGCCTGGTCGTCGGCT
Source organism: Hydrogenophaga sp. YM1 (assembly GCF_016903055.1). Classification (NCBI taxonomy): domain Bacteria; kingdom Pseudomonadati; phylum Pseudomonadota; class Betaproteobacteria; order Burkholderiales; family Comamonadaceae; genus Hydrogenophaga; species Hydrogenophaga sp. YM1. Next base: position 1,372,609 of record NZ_CP070223.1, read on the forward strand.
ACACGGCCGGTGGCTCCTCCGATGCGCTCGCGCGCATGGTCGCGGAGAAGCTCAAGGACGAGCTCGGCACGGCCATCATCGTGGACAACCGCCCCGGCGCGGGCGGGCAGATCGCGGCCGAATACGTGCGCGCGTCGGCGCCCGATGGCAACACCATCCTGGTCGCCAACAGCCACATGATGGTGATGCTCCCGCTCACCACCAAGGGGGCGAAGTACAAGCCCGCCGAGGACTTCGCGCCCGTGGTGCGGCTCACCAGCTTCTTCGAGGCCCTGTCGGTGCCCAGCGGCGTGCCCGCGACCTCGATCGCCCAGTGGCTGGACCTGGCGCGCAAGAACCCGCAGGCCGGCAACTTCGGCGTGCCCGCGGCCGGCAGCGTGTCGCACTTCCTCGGCTACCGGCTCGGCCAGGACAACAAGGTCGACCTGCAGGCCATTCCCTACAAGGGCGCCGCGCCGCTGGTGCAGGACCTGCTGGGCGGCCAGATCCAGGCCGGCATCCTGCCCATCCTCGACGTCGCGCCGCACCACCAGGCCGGCAAGCTGCGCGTGCTGGCGGTGAACGGCGCCAAGCGTGCGCAGCTGCTGCCCACCGTGCCCACGCTGAAGGAGCTCGGCATCGCCGGCTTCGACACGCTGGAGTGGACCGCGCTGCTGGCGCCGGCCGGCACGCCAGCGGCGCTGGTGGAGCGGCTCAATGCCGCGACGCGCAAGGTGCTCGCCACGCCCGACATCCAGGAACGCCTGCTCAAGCTGGGCATGGAGGCCAACCCTAGCAGCCCCGCCGAACTCGGCCAGCTGCTGGCCAGCGACCTCGCGCAATGGGCGCCGGTGGTCAAGGCCTCGGGCTTCACCGCGGACTGACGCCGAGGTGAACATGCAGACAGCGACGGCCCGCCGCACGGTGGGCGACACGCCAGCGGGCGGATCGGTTCTCGGCTTCTACGCGCCCAAGGGCACACCGCGCCCGCCGCGCGTGGCGCGCGCCGAAGGGGTGTTCCTGTGGGACGAGGATGGCCGCCGCTACCTCGACGCCACCTCGGGCGCCGTGGTCACCAACATCGGCCATGGCAACCCTGCGGTGCTGCAGGCCATGCAGGCGCAGGCGCGCAAGGTCACCTTCGCCTACCCGCGCTTCTTCGAGAGCGAAGACAGCATTGCGCTGGCCGACCGCGTGTGCGCGCTCGCGGGCCCGGGCCTGGACCGGGCGTTCTTCGTCTCGGGGGGCTCGGAGGCCAACGAGTCGGCGCTCAAGCTCGCGCGCCAGTACGCGGTGGTCAGCGGTCAGCCCGGGCGCTGGAAAGTGATCTCGCGCAACCCCAGCTACCACGGCGCTACGCTGGGCGCGCTCACCGTCACCGGCGACGCCAGCGCGCACGCGCTCTACGGCCCGATGCTGCGCGCCCAACCCAAGGTGGCGGCCCCGTTGTCCTACCGCGTGCCGGACGGCCACAGCGTCGAGTCCTTCGAGGCGGCCTGCGCGCAGGCGTTGGAAGACACCATCGTGCGCGAAGGCGCCGACAGCGTGCTCGCCTTCATCCTGGAGCCCATTGGCGGCCTGTCCACCGGCGCGGTTGTCTCGTCGCCGGCCTACTTCCGCGCCGTGCGCGAGATCTGCGACCGCCACGGCGTGCTGCTGGTGTTCGACGAGATCATGTCGGGCGCCGGCCGCACCGGCCGCTTCCTGGCCGCGCACCACTGGCCCGAGGCGCGGCCCGACCTGGTCACGCTGGCCAAGGGCCTGGCCGCGGGCTACACACCGCTTGGCGCGGTGCTCGCGCCCGAGCGCATCGTCGACGCGGTCGCCGCGAGTGGCGGCTTCGTGCACGGCCACACCTATTTCACCAACCCACTGTCCTGCGCCGTGGCCAACGCGGTGCTTGACGAGGTGGTGCGCCAGGACCTGGTGGCGCGCGCGCAGGCCGCGGGCGTCTACCTGAAGGACCGGCTGCATGCGCTGGCGGCGCGCTCCCCGCTGGTGGGCGACGTGCGCGGCCTCGGGCTGCTGGGGGCGATCGAGCTGGTGGCGGACAAGGCCAGCCGCCGGGCGCTGCCGGTGGACTTCAACGCCCCCGCGCGCCTCACGGAGCACGGTCTGCGCCATGGCATTGCGCTCTACAACCGGCGCGCCAACCGCGGCGAGTTCGGCGACTTCCAGATGATCACGCCGCCGCTGACCGCCAGCGACGCCGAACTCGACCTGCTGGTGGCGTTGCTGGAGCGCGCGTTGGCCGACCTGCACGACGAGGTGCGCGGGCGGGGCCTCGCTTGAGCGCGGGCATCCCGCCGCACCGGGCCATCGCGTTGCCCGGCCTGCACGCCTATGCCAGCGCCGTCAGCGTGGCGGCCGGCGAGGCCATCGGCTTTCACGTGAGCAGTTCGGTGCCCTACCGCTTTTCCTTCTGTGCGCTGGGGCCCGACGCCGACGACGCCTCGCGCGACCCGGTGCTGCACGCCGGGGGTGAGCACCCGGCGCGGGTCCAGGCCATCCACCCCGGCTCCTACGTGCACATCGAGCGCGGTCTGCCCGAGGGCGCGCTCGAGGCGCTCACCCTGGAGTGCTGGCTCATGCCCTGGGGCTTCGGCGAGCGCCAGGCCGTGATCGCGCAATGCGACGACGAGGTCGCCGACGAAGGCGTCGGCCTGTTCATCGAGGCCGACGGCACGCTCGTGCTGCGGCTGGGGCGTTCGCGGCTCAGCGGGCCGGTCCTGGCGCCGCGCCGTTGGGCGCACCTGGTGGCCGTGCTGCACCAGGGCCACCTGTCGCTGTGGATCGACGGCCGCCGGGTGGCGCAGGGCGCGGCGGGCCCAGGTCGGCCGGGCCGCGCTGCGCTGCGCCTGGGCGCCGCGTCGGCGGGGGGCGTGGCCACGCACTTTCTGGACGCGGACCTCGTGATGCCGGCGCTCTACGGCCGCGCGCTCGGCGCCGCCGAGATCGCCCAGCGCTGCGCGCAGCGCGGCCAGCAGGCCGCGCAAGGCCCCGGCCTGCTGGCCTGCTGGCCCTTGAGCGAGCAGCGCGGCGAGCGCATCGCCGACGCCAGCGGGCAGGGCCGCCACGGCCGCCTCATCAACCACGGCACCTGGATGATCGTCGGCCCGGCCTTCGACCCCGCGCGGGTGCCGCGCTTTTCGCGCCGCGAAGGCGAGTACGCCGCCGCCAGCGACCGCCTGCGTGGCCACGGCCTTCGCTTGGCGAGCGACGACCTCGTGGATTGCCGCTGGGCCGAATCGCACCGCGTGACGGTGCCGCGCGGGGCGAAGCCCGGCATCCACGTGGGCCGCTTCGAATGCGAAGTGGACGGCCGGCCCGTGCGCTACGACGTGAGCGTCGTCGTGCGGCCAGCCGCCGATGCCGCGCCCGCGCCGCTGCTGGTGCTGTGCGCGACCAACAGCTGGCGCGCCTACGCCGCCTCGCCGTTCGCGCGCAACGTGTCGGGCCCGGCGCACTGGCCACGCCGCGCCGCGCCGCTGCCCAACAGCCACCCCGACGCCCCCGAGTACAACCACTACACGCCCCACCGCAAGGGCCAGCCCACCTACTACGCCGGCCTGCGCCTGCCCTGGCCCAACGCCGCGCCCGACGCCTTCTACGCGCCCGAAGGCAGCGGCTTCAGCCAGGGCCCGCGCCTGGAGCGCTGCCTGCACCGCTGGCTCGACGCGCAGGGCTACGCGTACGACGTGGTGAGCGACCTCGACCTGCACCGCGACCCCGGCCTGCTGCGCCGCTACCGCAGCGTGGTCATCAACGGCCACAGCGAGTACTGGTCGGCGCCGGCCTTCGAGGGGCTGGACGCCTACCTGCGCGGGGGCGGCAGCGCGGTGGTGCTGTCGGGCAACTCCCTGTACTGGCGCGTGAGCTTCGACGAAGACGCCACGGTGATGGAGCAGCGCAAAACGCTGACGCCCGCCGACGACCACGAGGCGGCGCTGGACAAACACGCGGCGCCCGGCGGCGTGCACGGCGAGCAATACCACAGCCAAGACGGCGAGCGCGGCGGGCTCTGGCGCTTCAACGACCGCTCGTGCAGCGATCTGATCGGCCTGGAAACCGCGGGCTGGGCCTTCGCCGACGCCGCGGATTTTGGTGTCTACCGGGTGCGCGACGCCGGCCACTTCCTGTTCCACCGGCCGCACGAGACCGGCCTGCGCGCCGGCGACAGCTTCGGCCACGGGCCCGGCGGCGCCCTGCCACGCGCCATCGGCCACGAGTGGGACCTGAGCATCGCCACGCTGCGCCGCATGACCCACCACATCCCGCGGGGCGCCGAGCTGCCGCGCGATCATCCCGGCCTGCAGGTGCTCGCCGAAGGCGTGCGCCGCGTGCCGGGCCGGCTGGACGCCTACCTCGACTTCTTCGAGGGCGCCACGCAGTCGCTCGACGGCCTGTCCGCCGAGATGGTCTACTGGGAGCGTCCCCAGGGCGGCCGCGTGTTCAACGCCGGGGCCGTGGGGGCCAGCTGGGTGCTGGGGGCCGATGAGGCGTTCGGTGCCTTGCTGCGCAATGTGCTTCACCACTTTGGAGTCGAGCCCGCATGAACCCAGCCAAGCTCCTGGTCGAGGTCCACGACGGCGTCATGGCGCTCACGCTCAACCGCCCCGAGAAACGCAACGCCATCGACAACGACCTCGCGCGCGCGCTGCTGGCGGCGATCGCGCTGGCCGAGCGCGACGACACGGTGCGCGTGCTGCTGCTGCGGGGCGCCGGACCGGCGTTCTGCGCGGGGCGCGACATGGGCGCGCCGCCGACGGAGGACGACCTGAGGCTGGTGCAGGCCGTGGCGCAGGCCCTGGTGTCCCTGCCCAAGCCGGTGGTGGCCGCCGTGCAGGGCTGGGCCGTTGGCGCGGGCCTGGAGTGGGCGCTCGACGCCGACGTGGTGATCGCCGCCGAGGGCGCGCGGTTCAAGCTGCCCGAGGCCTCGCTGGGTGTGTTCGTCACCGGCGGCCTCACGGCCACGCTGCCCGCGGCCGTGGGGCTGGCGCGCGCCAAGGGGTTGATGCTGCTTGGCGAGCCGATCGGCGCCGCGCAGGCCCAGGCCTGGGGCCTGGTGTGGCAGGTGGTGGCCGACGACGCGCTCGACGCCTCGGCGCGGCGGGTGTGCGCGCGTCTCGCGCAACTGGCGCCCGAGGTGGCCGGGCGCTTCAAGAAGGTGCTCAACGAATTGGGCCTGGCCCACTTCCAGCGCGCGATCGAGGCGGAAAACGCGGCGCAGCGCGGGCTGCCACCCTGACAAGAAAAAAGGCCTTGCGGAGCAAGGCCTTTTTCAGTTTGGTGGTGGAGACGAGGAGGATCGAACTCCCGACCTTCGCATTGCGAACGCGACGCTCTCCCAGCTGAGCTACGTCCCCACGAATCGCGCATTCTAGCGAATCTTTTGTCAGGCCATTCCGTTGCGGCTGGCGAGTTCCACGAACAGCGCGGAGTGGTCGAGGTCGGACAGGCCGTGGTCCGCCGCCTCGGCGAACAGGCGCTCGAACAGCGCGGTGATGGGCGCCTCGAAGCCGATCTCTTTCGCCGTGCCGAGCGCGTTGCGCATGTCCTTCAGCTGCACCGCCATCGCGGCGCGCTTGCCGAAGTCGCGCTCCACCATGCGCTGGCCGTGCACCTGCAGGATGCGGCTGTCGGCGAAACCGCCGGTGATGGCCTGGCGCACCTTGGCCATGTCGGCGCCGCCCTTCTCGCACAGCAGCAGCGCCTCGGCCACGGCGCCGATGGTGATGCCCACGATCATCTGGTTGGCCAGCTTGGCGAGCTGGCCCGAGCCGTGCGGGCCCACGTGCGTGACGCGGCCCAGCACCTCCAGCACGGCGCGCGCGCGCTCCACGTCGGCCGGTTTGCCGCCGGCCATGATGGCCAGGGTGCCGGCCTCGGCGCCCACGGTGCCGCCCGAGACCGGCGCGTCCAGGTGGTGCACGCCCAGCGCGGCCAGGCGGGCCGCGTGGTCGCGCGCCTGGCGCGGCTGGATCGACGACATGTCGATCACCAGGCTGCCACGGGGCAGGGCCTCGGCCACGCCCTGGCGGAACAGCACGTCCTCCACCACCTCGCCGTTTTCGAGCATGGTGATGACGATGTCGGCGCCTCGCACGGCGTCGGCGGCCGTGTCGGCCACGCGCGCACCCAAGGGCGCGAGACGCTCGGCCTTGGTGCGCGAGCGGTTCCAGGCGTCCACGGCGCAGCCGGCTTCGCACAGGCGCCGGCCCATGGGGAAGCCCATCAGGCCGATGCCGAGCATGGCGACGGCGTGGGAGGGAGTGGTTGCCGGGGCGGCGGGGGAGTCGGTCACGGTGCGTGTCCCTTCAGGGCAGGGCGCGGAGGCGGTGTTCGGGCAAAAAAAATCGCGGTCCCCGGCTCGCGCCGAGGACCGCGCAAGTGGACCGGCTATCGAGATAGCTGGGGACCACGGAGTTGAACGGTGTCGTCCTCGGCGGGTTCGGCCGAGGCGTGGGCGATCTGCTCGGCCAGGGTGCCGCAGGCATTTTCGGCGTGTTCGGCGATGAGCGATTCGGCCCCGTCCGCGTCGCCCTGGGCGATGGCGCGGGCAATGGCCTCGTGTTCGTCCCACACGGGCTCGCGCAGGTGCTCCAGCTGCAGCGCCAGGCCCATGGCGCGGCGGATGTGCTGCCAGTGCAGCAGCGCGCTCTGTTCGATCAGCGGGTTGCCGGCGGCGCGGTAGATGGCGGTGTGGAAGGCCAGGTCGGTGTCGATCAGGGCCTTCACGTCGTCACGGCGCTCGGCGGCGCGCCCGGCCTTGAGCACGGCCGGGTCGATGACGGTGCGCTGCTGGGCGGCCAGTCGCACGGCCAGGCGGTCCAGCGCCACGCGCACCTGGTAGACCTGGGCGATCCAGCGCCCGTCCAACGGCGTCACCTGCAGGCCGCGCACGCGGCCGGGGTCGCCGCTGGTCTGGGGCGCGTCCTGCACGAAACCGTCCTTGCGCAGCAGGCGCAGGGCCTGCATCACCGGCTGGCGCGACACCGCGAAGCGCTCGGCCAGCTCTTCCTGGCGGATGCGCTGGCCCGGCCGCAGCGCGCCCGAGCTGATCGCGTCGAGCAAGGCCCGGTAGACCTGGTCGGCCAGATCGGGCGTCGATTCGATCCTGAACAACTGCGCGGTCATGGGGGCGGGCGGGTGGTGCGAATTCTGTATACGGAATTCGCGCAGCATACCCCAGGCGGTGCCGGCGCCAGCGTCCCCAGAGGGAATACCCCAAGCCCCCATGACACAATCGCCCGCCATGCAATCGCCCTTCCCCCGAGACCCGGCCTGGCTGGACCGCGAATACAACAACCGCGCCCGGGTGCCCGAGCACCCGGCGTACTTCGAGCGCTGGGCCCGGGACTCGAAGCAGGTGCGCGAGCGGGGTGGGGCGCTGATCGATCTGCGCTATGGGCACGGGCCCGCCGAACAGCTGGACGTCTTTCCGGCCCAGGGGGGCGCCGGCGGCGCCGCGCCGGTGCTGTTCTTCATCCACGGCGGCTACTGGCGCGCCCTGGACAAGTCCGACCACTCCTTCCTGGCGCCACTGTTCCAGCGCCTGGGCGTGTGCGTGGTGATGCCGAACTACGCGCTGTGCCCGGCCACCACCGTCCCGGGCATCACGCTGCAGATGGCGCAGGCCCTCGCCTGGACGCACCGCCACATCGCGGTGCACGGGGGTGACCCGAGCCGCATCACGGTGGCGGGGCATTCGGCGGGCGGTCAGCTGGCGGCCATGATGCTGGCCTGCCGCTGGCCCCAGGTGGGCGCCGACCTGCCCGCCGCACTGGTGCGCAATGCGCTGTCGGTGTCCGGCCTGTTCGATCTGGAGCCGCTGCGCCTGGCGCCGTCCCTGCAGTCCTCGCTGAAGCTCACGCCGGACCAGGTGCGCAAGGCCAGCCCGGCGCGCCTGCCCTCGCCCGGGCTGCGGCAGGGGCGCGGCGAGCTGGTGGCCGTGGTCGGTGGCCAGGAAAGCGGCGAGTACCACCGCCAGAACCACCTCATCCGCGAGGCCTGGGGCGCCGAGGTGGTGCCGGTGTGCGAGGCACTGCCCGGCCTGAACCACTTCAGCGCGCTGGACGCGCTGGTCGCGCCAGACCACCGCCTGCACACGCTCGCGCGCCACTTGCTGGGCGTGTGAGGCGCATCGCCCCCGAGCTGCCGCGGAACCGGCTTTGCCGGGCCGCGGGCGCCACTCCGTCGAGGGGGACGCGCGAAGCGCGGCGGGGGTGGGGCACGAACTACATCAAGAGGTGCTCGCCCGCGTTGTCCCCGCCCAGGATGACGTAGTTCACCTTGCGGATGTCCAGCAGCTTGGTGCCGCCGGCGTAGCTGATGGAGCTTTGCACGTCCTGCTCCATCTCGATCAGCGTGTGCGCGAGCGGGCCCTTGATCGGCTCCAGGATGCGCTTGCCTTCCACATGCTTGTACTCGCCCTTGTTGAAGTCGCTGGCCGAGCCGTAGTACTCCTTGTAGAGCACGCCGTCGACTTCCACCGTCTGGCCCGGTGATTCCTCGTGTCCGGCGAACAGGGAGCCGATCATCACCATGCTGGCGCCGAAGCGCACGCTCTTGGCGATGTCGCCGTGGCAGCGGATGCCGCCGTCCGCGATGATGGGCTTGGTGGCCACGCGCGCGCACCACTTGAGCGCGCTGAGCTGCCAGCCGCCGGTGCCGAAGCCGGTCTTGAGCTTGGTGATGCAGACCTTGCCGGGGCCGATGCCCACCTTGGTCGCGTCGGCGCCCCAGTTCTCCAGGTCGATCACCGCCTCCGGCGTGCCCACGTTGCCCGCGATCACGAAGGCCTTGGGCAGCTTTTCCTTCAGGTAGCCGATCATCTTCTTCACGCTGTCGGCGTGGCCGTGCGCGATGTCGATGGTGATGTACTCGGGGCACAGGCCCTGGGCCACCAGGGTGTCCACCGTGGCGTAGTCGGGCGCCTTCACGCCCAGCGAGATGGAGGCGAAGCTGCCCTTGGCCTGCATCTCGCGCACGAAGGCCACGTTGTCCAGGTCGAAGCGGTGCATGACGTAGAAGTAGCCGTTCTGCGCCAGCCAGGTGCAGATGGACTCGTTGACCACCGTCTTCATGTTGGCGGGCACCACCGGCAGGCGGAAACGCCGCCCGCCGAGCTCCACGCCGGCGTCGCATTCCGAGCGGCTTTCCACGCGGCACTTGCGCGGCAGCAGCAGGATGTTGTCGTAGTCGAAAATTTCCATTGAAACCAAGCTCCAGAAAGCTGTTGTCGAACAGATGAGCGCTTGGCCTGGCCGGTTCTCTTGCCGCGGCGGGCAAAAAGAAACCGGGCGCAAGAATCTTGGGCCCGGTGCGCGATTCTAGACCGATGGCCCGTCCCCCGGCCGGTATGGGGTCCATATGCCCCCACGTATGGACCGGCCACCGCGCGGGCGCTTTCTACAATCCCTCGATGCCCCTGGACACCGCCCCGAATCCCTCGCCGCTGGTCGCCGGCCTCAATGCCGAGCAGGCCGCCGCCGTCACCCTGCCCGCCGAACACGCGCTCATCCTCGCGGGCGCCGGTTCGGGCAAAACGCGCGTGCTCACCACGCGCATCGCCTGGCTGCTGCAAACGGGCCAGGTGGGGCCGGGCGGTGTGCTGGCCGTGACCTTCACCAACAAGGCGGCGAAGGAAATGGTCACGCGCCTGTCGGCCCTGCTGCCGGTGAACGTGCGCGGCATGTGGATCGGCACCTTCCACGGCCTGTGCAACCGCCTGCTGCGCGCGCACCACCAGCTCGCGGGCCTGCCGGCCACCTTCCAGATCCTGGACACCCAGGACCAGCTCTCGGCCATCAAGCGCCTGTGCAAGCAGTTCAATGTCGACGACGAGCGCTTCCCGCCCAAGCAGCTGCAGTACTTCATCGCCGGTTGCAAGGAAGACGGCCAGCGCCCGCGCGACGTGCCCGCGCGCGACGAAGAGACGCGCAAGAAAGTCGAGCTCTACGCGCTGTACGAGGAGCAATGCCAGCGCGAAGGCGTGGTCGATTTTGGCGAGCTGATGCTGCGAAGCTACGAGCTGCTGCGCGACCAGGACGCCATCCGCGCGCACTACCAGCGGCGCTTCCGCCACATCCTGATCGACGAGTTCCAGGACACCAACAGGCTGCAGTACGCCTGGATCAAGCTGTTCTCGCCGCCCCCCATGGAAGGCCTGGACGTGGCCGTGGGCAACGCGGTGTTCGCTGTGGGCGATGACGACCAGAGCATCTACGCCTTCCGCGGCGCGCGCGTGGGCAACATGGCCGACTTCGTGCGCGAGTACCGCGTGCAGCACCAGATCAAGCTCGAGCAGAACTACCGCAGCGTCAGCAACATCCTGGACGCCGCGAACCACCTCATCGGCCACAACCAGCGCCGCCTCGGCAAGAACCTGCGCACCGACGCGGGCGCGGGCGAGCCGGTGCGCATCAACGAGTCGCCCAGCGATTTCATCGAGGCGCAGTGGGTGGTCGACGAGATCAAGTCCCTGGTGCGCGAGGAAACGCCGCGCAGCGAGATCGCCATCCTCTACCGCAGCAACGCGCAGAGCCGCGTGATCGAGACCGCGCTGTTCAACGCCGGCCTGCCCTACCGCGTGTATGGCGGCCTGCGCTTCTTCGAGCGTGCCGAGATCAAGCACGCCCTGGCCTACCTGCGCCTGATCGAGAACCCGCGCGACGACACCAGCTTCCTGCGCGTGCTCAACTTCCCGCCGCGCGGCATCGGCGCGCGCAGCGTGGAGCAGCTGCAGGACGTGGCGCGCGCGGCCGGCTGTTCGCTGCACGACGCGGTGAGCGCGGTCACCGGGCGCGCGGGCACGGCCATCGCGGGCTTCGTCGCCAAGATCGACGTGATGCGCGAGCGCAGCGAGGGCAGCCACCTCAAGGGCATCGTCGAGCTGGTGCTGGAGCACAGCGGCCTGGTGGAGCACTACCGCCAGGAGCGCGAAGGCCAGGAGCGCGTGGAGAACCTGGAGGAACTGGTCAACGCGGCCGAGAGCTTCGTGATGCAGGAAGGCTTCGGCCGCGAGGCCGTGGCGCTGACGCAAAGCCCGGCCAGCCAGGGCCTGGACCTGAACGCCCCCGTGCTCGACGAGCCCCTGGCCCCCGACGCCGACACCGGCGAGACCCTGAGCCCGCTCGCCGCCTTCCTGTCGCACGCCGCGCTCGAATCGGGCGACAACCAGGCCCAGGCCGGACAGGACGCGGTGCAGCTCATGACCGTGCACGCGGCCAAGGGTCTGGAGTTCGACTGCGTCTTCATCGTCGGCCTGGAGGAAGGCCTGTTCCCGCACGAGAACGCCATGAGCGACCGCGACGGCCTGGAAGAGGAGCGCCGCCTGATGTACGTGGCGATCACGCGCGCGCGCCAGCGCCTGTACCTGAGCCATTCGCAGACGCGGCTGCTGCACGGCCAGACGCGCTACAACCTCAAGAGCCGTTTCTTCGATGAATTGCCCGAGCACTGCCTGAAGTGGCTGACGCCGCCGCAGCCTTCGGGCTGGGGCGGCACGGGCAGCGCGGGCTGGGGTGGCCACCGCGCGCTGGGCACCCCGGTGCCGCAGCCGGCGTGGTCGCCGGCCTGGAAGGCCGCCAGCGCGCCCGCGCCCGAACCCGATCGCGGCACGCCGATCAAGAGCGGCATGGCGGTGTTTCACAACAAGTTCGGCGAGGGCAAGGTGCTCGCGGTGGAGGGCGCGGGCGATGACGCGCGCGCGCAGGTGAACTTCCCGCGCCACGGCACCAAGTGGCTGGCGCTGAGCGTGGCCAAGCTCACGCCCATCGAATAGGCCAGCGCTCGGGCCGTCGAGGCGGCCTGGTTGCTCGGGCGTTCGCGCCGGGCTGGCCGATGCCTGGCCCGGCCCGGCGTTGGGCCGGTTCCCCTACCAGCCCGCGAACACGTCCTCGGCGATGCCGAACGAGGTGCTGGCGCCGGTGCCGCTGGTCACCAGCACCAGGCGCAGGTGGTCGGCCGGCGCGTGGATGAGCGCGTCGGCGCTGTGGCCCGTCGGGTAGACACCGGTCCAGCGCTCCACCACCTCACAGCGGCCCAGCCCGACCACCTCGTGCAGGTGGCCCAGGATGCGATCGTCCACCGCCTCGCTGGCGAAGGGCTCCGGCGTGGCGTGCGGGTGGTGGGAATCGCCCACCACCAGTGTTCCGTCGGCGCTCTGCACGGCGATCAGGTGGATACCGTCGTCCAGGCTTTGGCCGCACTCGGCGCGCAGTTGCTCCAGCAGTGGCGCCGAACTGGCGAGGTCGGCGTAGCCGTGGTAGCGCACCAGGCTGAGGTCGCTCATCACCGCCGCGCCCAGCCGCCAGCCGGTCGGCGGGCGCACGCGCAGCATTTGCAGACGCGTGAGCCCCAGTGCGTGGTCGGGCAGCAGGCGCCGCGCCAGGCCATTGAGTTCGGTGCCGGGGCAGACCACGATGCGCTCGGCCGTCCACTGGCCTTGCGCGCCGTGCACCGTGGACCCCTCGATGCCCAGAACCTCCTGCCCCCAGAAGAAGCACACGCCCAGCGCCTGCAGCCAGCGCGCGAGGGCGGGGATGGCCTCGCGCGACTCGACGCGCAGCTCGTGTGGGCTGTACAGCGCGCCCGCTGCACCGCGGGACTTGAGCGAAGGCATGCGCCCGCCCCAGGCCTCGCCGCGGTGCAGTTCACAGGCCTCGCCCATCTCGGTCCCGGCGAACTCGGCCAGCACGTCCAGCGCCCGCGCGCGCTGGGCCACCACCCACAGGCCCTGGTGCACCACGGGGATGCCCGCCTGGGGCGCCAGCTCGGCCCAGAGGTCGCGCGAGCGCCGCGCGCGCCGCCAGGTGTCGCCGGCGCGCTGGCCGGTCACGGTGACGAAGCCGAAGTTGCGGATGGAAGCGCCCACGCAGCGGTGGTCGCGCTCGATCAGCGCCACGCGCAGGCCGCGGCGCAGCCCCATCCAGGCATGGGCGAGGCCGGCGATGCCGCTGCCCACCACGATCAGGTCGAAACGCTTGTCGGTCACGGGAAAGGCGAAGGGGATGCTTCGAATGGACGTCGGGCCGTCATGTTGATTGCACACAATGAAAGCCCGTTGACAGTTCCACCCGCATGAACCCCTCCTTCGACTCACTCTGGGCGCTGTTGGCCGCGCGCGGCCACGAGCGCTACACCGGCGAGCCCGTGACCCATCTGGAGCACGCCCTTCAAGCCGCCGATCTGGCGCGCCGCGGCGGCGCGGGCGAGGCCCTGGTGGTCGCCGCGCTGTTGCACGACGTCGGCCACCTGATCCATGGCGTGGCGGGCACGCCCAGCGCCGCCGGCGTCGACGATCGCCACGAAGCGATCGCCGCCGACGCGCTGGGGCGCCTGTTCGGCCCTGCCGTGAGCGGGCCGGTCGGGCTGCACGTGATGGCCAAGCGGCGCCTGTGCGCCGATCCGCGCTACCTGCGGGCCCTGTCGGACGATTCGCGCCGCAGCCTGGCGCTGCAGGGCGGTCCGCTGGACGCCGCGGGCTGCGAGGCCTTCGACCGCCTGGCCCACGCGCAGGACGCGCTGCGCCTGCGCCGCTGGGACGACGCGGCCAAGCGGCCGGCGCGCGAGGTGCCGCCGCTGGACACCTACCGGGCGATGGCCGAGGCGCTGCTGCGCTGAGCCCGGGGCTGGCCAAAAGAGGCCCTCCGGTCAGATGACCGGAGGGCCCGCAGGGTGCGATGGCGAGCGGCTTCAGGCGCCGATCACCCCGCCATCGTTCTTCGTCGTGCCAACCGCGTCGTGCTGGCTGGCTGGGTTGCGCGCCATCGTCCGTGGCTGGCGTGACGGGCGCATGACAGGGGCTGGGGGCGCTCAGGCTGGCCGCGCCAGCAGCGGCCGGCCCATGCGGATGGACGCGCCCGGCGTGACCCCGGGCGCGAGCGTGAAGCCCGGCGGCGCCAGCACGACGATGGTGGAGCCGTGTTCGAAGTGGCCCATCTCCTCGCCGCGCGCATAGGCCGTGTCGCAGGGCAGCTCGTCGGGGCCGCGGTAGCGCGTGTTGAGCGGCAGCGGCAGGGCGCGCAGGCGCAGGCTGGCCACCAGGATGGCGGCCACGGGCACCAGCAGCAGCGGCGTGCCGTCGGCCAGGCGGGTGAACAGCGCCGCGCGCTCGTTGCGGCAGAACAGGCGTTCCACGCGCTTGAGGGCGATGGGGTTCACGTTCCAGGTGTCGCCGCTGAAGTGCGTCACGTGCTCCAGCGTGAGCGCCTCGGGTGCGTGGAAGCGGTGGTACATGGCCGAGGTCAGGCGCAGCGTCACGAACTGGCCGCCGCGCAGGGTGGCGATGGCCGCCTGCGCGCGCGGCGAATCGCCGAGCAGGTCGGTGAGCGCGTACGGAAAGCCCTTGGCCTGGAACACCTGGGCGCAGGGGTCTTCGCCAATGCGCCCGCTGGCGCCGACGATGGCGTCGCAGGGGCTGACCAGCACCGACGGGGTGGTGTCGACGGGCCGCGCACCCTCGCGCAGCTCGCGCGTGAAGCAGTCGTGCAGGCTGTCGAAGCGCGGCTTCTTCGCGTCGCTCAGGTCGAGGTCGGTGAAGGCCTTCCACACCGCCATGGACGCGTCGCGCACCAGGGGCTGTCGGATCCGGCTGAACCAGCCCATGAAGCGCGTGAGCGCCAGGCGCGGCACGCGGTTGGTGAGCAGGAAGTTCAGGTCTTCGCTGAGCGCGAGGCGGCGCAGCTGGCGTTGCACAAGGCCGTGGGGATTCTGTCGCAGGGCTTTCATCGTTGGGTCATCCGGGGGCCATACAAGAGCGGGAACACCACGACGCCCCGAACGCCATGTCCCTTCTGCCTTATGCCTTGCCAGCCGGTTCGCTCCTGCTGGCCTTGCCGTACCTGAAACAGCGCCTCGAGCTCTCGCGCGCCAAGCACCGCTCGCTGGCGGGCCACTCGCGCTGGGCCAAGCGCCTGGCGGGCTGGTTGCCGGGCTACGCCTTCGACGAGCGCCGCTTCTTCCAGGCCGACGGCGCCGACGACGCGCTGGCCGCGCGGCGCCGCGCGGCCTTCGACGCCCTGTGCGCGGGCTACGCCCAGCGCTACGAACGTTCGCTCGCCCTGACCGCCGACGCGCGCGAGGGACTGGCCGACCTGCAGCTCACCGGCGCCTACCGCGTGCCCTTTCCCTTCAGCCCCTACCTGCGCGAGCGCCTGAAGGTCGGCGCCTTCGTGCGATCGGCCGATGGCCTGGAGGTGGAGGACCTCGACGGCAACCGCTTCCTCGACCTCACGGGCTCCTACGGCGTCAACGTCTTCGGCGTGGACTTCTACAAGGCCTGCATGGAGGAAGGCGCGACCATCGGCCTCGAACTGGGCCCGGTGCTGGGCGCCTACCACCCGGTGGTGGCGGACAACATCGCGCGCCTGAAGGCGATCTCGGGCCAGGACCAGGTGTCCTTCCACATGAGCGGCACCGAGGCCGTGATGCAGGCCGTTCGCCTGGCGCGCTACCACACGCGCAAGACGCACCTGGTGCGCTTCTGCGGCGCTTACCACGGCTGGTGGGAGGACGTGCAGCCCGGCCCCGGCAACCCCATGCCGCCGCGCGAGACCTACACGCTCAAGGACATGGGCGACAAGAGCCTGCGGGTGCTGCGCACGCGCCGCGACATCGCCTGCGTGCTCATCAACCCCTTGCAGGCCCTGCACCCGAACCGCAACGCGCCGGGCGACTCCACGCTGATGACCGGCCTGCGCCACGCGGGCTATGACCGCGAGGCTTACACGCGTTGGCTCCAGCGGCTGCGCGAGGTCTGCACCGAACGCGGCATCGTGCTGATCTTTGACGAGGTGTTCCTGGGCTTTCGCCTGGCGCCCGGCGGCGCTCAGGCGTACTTCGGCGTGAAGGCCGACCTGGTGACCTACGGCAAGTCGGTCGCGGGTGGTTATCCGGTGGGCGTGGTCTGCGGCCGCGCCGATCTGATGAAGCGCTTCCGCGCCGAGCGCCCCGCCGACCTGTGCTTCGCGCGCGGCACGTTCAACGCGCACCCGCACGTGATGGGCGGCATGCACGCCTTCCTGCGTCGCCTGGAAACGCCCGAGCTGCGAGCGATGTACGCCGGCAGCGACGAACGCTGGAACGCGCGCCGCGAGCGCTTCAACGCCACCATGGCCGACGCCGGACTGCCGGTGCGCGCGGCGAATCTGCACAGCGTGTGGACCTTGGACTACACGCAGCCGGGCCGCTACCACTGGATGTTCCAGTACTACCTGCGCTGGCATGGCCTGGCCTTGAGCTGGGTGGGCACGGGGCGGTTCATCTTCGCGCTGAACTTCGACGACGCGGCCTTCGATGAGGTGGTGCGGCGTTGCGTGGCGGCGGGCCGGGACATGCAAGCCGCCGGCTGGTGGACGCTGCCCGCGGGCATGGACGCCCAGGCGATCGGCAAGCAGTTGCGCAGGGAAACCCTGTCGGCGATGTTGCGCCAGAAGGGCTGAGCGCTCAGCGGCCCCGGGCCCGTGCGAGGCGTTCGGGCGCAAGGCAGCGAACACCCGCCCCTCACAGGAAGTCAGCGGCGCCCGACGCCCGGGTCGATGAGCTGGCCCTTCATCAGGTACAGCGGCGCCTTGTGGTACAGCTTGATGTCGTGGAACGGGTCGGTGAGGATCTTGGTGGCCCACACCAGGCCCGTCTGGATGTCCTGCAGAAAGAACAGGTGGATGGTGCGGAACAGCAGGCCACCGATGCCCAGCCCCAGCCACAGCGTGCCCACGTGGCGCGTATAGCCCCAGTGGTCGTGGTGCGCCTCGAACAGGCCCATCACCGTCGGGTCGATCCAGACCAGCACCGGCACCAGCGCCCACAGGCTCATGAGCACCACCTTGCGCTGCAGGTTGTAGCCCACCTTGATCTCTTCCTTGTGCTCGTGCGTGGCCTGGTTCACGTGGTCGTAGCCCTTGGGCTCGAAAAAGAAATGGCCGGCCTGGCGCGAGGTCATGGAGACCAGCCAGGCGATCAGCGCGGAGATCACGGGATCGAACCACAGCATCACGTACGCGACCACGAAGCTGATCGCGCTCACCAAATGCAGCGACTGGTTGATGCGGCTGTGGTGGTAGTAGCGGTGGTCGTCCCAGCGCTGGATCTCCAGGGTCTTGAAGAAGTCGTTCAAGGCGGTCTCCGTCGGCAATGAGGAAGCGGGTGAAAGAAGGGGAAAAGCGGCCGCATGGTGGTTGCCGCGCGTGACGGCGCGGTGACATCGCCGGTGCGTCACCGCGCGGGCACGCACGCGTCACGCCGCTGTCGCGGTGTCATCAATCTGCCGCGAAGCCGCCGCACCATGCCCCTCATGTTCGACACGAGCGCCGAAACGATCCTGGTGGAGGCCTTCCCGGCGGCCCGCCCGTCCCTGCGGCTCGCCGTGGTGACGGAGACCTGGCCACCCGAGATCAACGGCGTGTCGCTCACGCTGTCGCGCCTGGTGCAGGGCCTGCGCGCGCGCAACCACGAGGTGCAGCTCATCCGCCCGCGCCAGACGCGCGAGGACGCCGCGCGCAGCGACCCGGGGTTTCATGAGGTGCTCATGCGTGGCATGCCGATCCCGCGCTACCCCGAACTCAAGCTCGGCCTGCCCGGCAAGGGTGCGCTGGTGCGCGCCTGGACCTTGAGGCGGCCCGATCTGGTGCACATCGCCACGGAAGGCCCGCTGGGCTGGTCGGCCCTGCAGGCGGCGCGCCGCTTGCGCCTGCCGGTCACGTCCGACTTCCGCACCAACTTCCACGCCTACAGCCAGCACTACGGCGTGGGCTGGCTCAAAACGCCCATCGTGGCCTACCTGCGCAAGTTCCACAACCTCACGCGCTGCACCATGGTGCCCACGCAGAGCCTGCGCGCGGAGTTGCAGGCCATCGGTTTTCGCAACGTCAGCGTGGTGGCGCGCGGCGTCGACACGCAGCGGTTCAACCCCGCGCGGCGCAGCGCCGCGCTGCGCGCCAGCTGGGGCGCCGGCGACGGCACCCTGGTGATGGTGGCCGTCGGCCGCCTGGCGGCCGAGAAGAACCTGGGCGTGGTGCTGCAGGCCTACGAGGCCATGCGCGCGCAGAACCCCGACGTGAAGCTCGTCTTTGTGGGCGACGGCCCGCAGCGCGTGGCCCTGCGCCAGCGCTGCCCCGAGGCCCTGTTCGCTGGCATGCGGCGCGACGAGGACCTGGCCGCGCACTACGCCAGCGCCGACCTGTTCGCCTTCGCGAGCCTGACCGAGACCTTCGGCAACGTCACCATCGAGGCCCTGGCCAGCGGCCTGCCGGTGCTGGCCTTCGACACCGCGGCGGCGGGCGACTGGGTGCGCGGCGGGCACAACGGCTGGCTGCTGCCGGTGGACGACGAAGCCGCCTTCGCGCGCCAGGCCGCGCTGCTGGCGCGCGACCCGGCGCTGGTGCGCGCGGCCGCGTCGCAGGCGCGCGCGCAGGTGGCGGCGCTGGACTGGCGGCACATCGCCGGCCAGGTGGAAGGGATCTTCCTGCAGACCGTGGGCTGGCCGCACGCGCTGCCCGAGGGCTGGAGCCCGTCGCTGGCACTCTGAGCACCGCCCGCGCTCCGCTCGAGCGCCATGTCACCGGATTCACGAGGTTTTCACGAGGCCTGCGTAGCCTTTCCGCCTGTCGCATTTCCCAACCCCACAGGACATTCCATGACCCTCGACTTCGATAGCGAAGACCTGCCCACCAACACCAGCCAGAACGAGCACTTCCAGAACGTGGTGAACCGCGCGGTCAACCGCCGCGGCTTCCTGTTCAAGACCGGTGTGGGGGCCGCTGCCGTGGCCTTCCTCTCCGCTGGCCTCGCGGGCTGCGGCGGCGGCGGCGACGCCGACCCGACGCCCGCGCCGCCCGCGGCCGACCCCGACCTGCTGGGCTTCACCGGCATCGCCATCGGCACCGACGACAGCGTGCACGTCGCCCCGGGCTACACGGCCTCGGTGCTGGCGCCCTGGGGCACGCCGCTGTTCTCCAGCGGCGCGGGTTCGACCTGGGCCGGCGACGCCAGCGAAGACGCCGCCGCGCAGGCGCGCCAGATGGGCGACAACCACGATGGCATCCACTACTTCGCCCTGGCCGGCCGCAGCGACGAAGGCCTGCTGGTGATGAACCACGAGTACACCAACCCGCAGTACCTGTTCACCGACGGCGTGGTCAACAGCCTGGACGACGCCAACAAGGACCTCAACGCGCACGGCGTGAGCGTGGTGCACATCCGCCGCACCGCCGGCGTGTGGAACATCGTGCTGGACTCCACCTACAACCGCCGCATCACGGGCGATACGCCGATGCAGCTGACCGGTGCCGCCGCCGGCCACGCGCTGCTGCAGACCACGGCCGACGCCACCGGCACCGTGGCGCTCGGCACGCTGAACAACTGCGGCAACGGCTTCACCCCCTGGGGCACCTACCTGACCTGCGAAGAGAACTTCAACCAGTACTTCGGCACCACCAATACCGCTGCTCCCGGCATGACGCGCAACGCCAACCAGCTGCGCTACGGCCTGGCCGGCGCCGGCACCTCGCGCAAGTACGAGCAGTACCACGACCGCTTCGACTGGCAGAAGGAGCCCAACGAGGCCAACCGCTTTGGCTGGATCGTCGAGATCGACCCCTTTGACCCGGCCTCCATGCCCAAGAAGCGCACCTCGCTGGGCCGCATCAAGCACGAGAACGCCGCCTACGCCATTGCCGCCGACGGCCGCGTGGTGGTCTACATGGGCGATGACCAGGCCAACGACTACATCTACAAGTTCGTGACCGCCGGCCACTACATCGAAGGCGACACCGCCAACAACCGCGACCTGCTCGACACCGGCACGCTGTATGTGGCCAAGTTCAACGCTGGCGCCGTGGCGAACGACATGATGGGCACCGGCGAGTGGATGCCCATGACCACGGCCAACCCGGCCCTGGCCGCCTACGCCACGCAAGCCGAGATCCTGGTCAATACGCGCCTGGCGGCCGACGCCATGGGGGCCACGCCCATGGACCGCCCCGAGTGGGTGGCGGTGCATCCGCAGACCCAGGAGGTCTACGTCACGCTGACGAACAACTCCGGCCGTTCGACGACCGACGACGCCAACCCGCGCACAGCCAACGTCTACGGCCAGATCATCCGCTGGCGCGAGACCGGCGGCGACCCGACCGCCCTGACGTTCGAGTGGGACCTGTTCGTGCTGGCCGGCAACCCCACCATCGCCCAGGCCAATCCCTTGAACAAGGGCTCGGCCAACGTGACCAGCGACAACACCTTCAACAGCCCCGACGGCCTGGGCTTCGACCGCGATGGCCGCCTGTGGATCCAGACCGACGGCAACTACAGCAACACCGGCAACTACGCCAACCAGGGCAACAACCAGATGCTGTGCGCCGATCCGCGCACCAAGGAAATCCGCCGCTTCTTCGTCGGCCCCGTGGAGTGCGAGGTGACGGGCCTGAGCTTCACGCCCGACAGCAAGACGCTGTTCATCAACATCCAGCACCCGGGCGAGGGCGGCAACAGCCACTGGCCCGAGGGCGGGGCGGCGCTGCCGCGCTCGGCCACCGTCGTCATCACCAAGGACGATGGCGGC
Organism: Hydrogenophaga sp. YM1; assembly: GCF_016903055.1. Classification (NCBI taxonomy): domain Bacteria; kingdom Pseudomonadati; phylum Pseudomonadota; class Betaproteobacteria; order Burkholderiales; family Comamonadaceae; genus Hydrogenophaga; species Hydrogenophaga sp. YM1. The sequence goes on from NZ_CP070223.1 coordinate 1,393,148, forward strand.
GTGATCGGCACCTGATCCGGCGCTCGCGCCAGAACACAGCCCGCACCGTTGGCCGGTGCGGGCTTTTCTTTTGGGGCGCCCGCGGCGGGGCTCAGGCCGAGGGGGAAGCGTCCGGCTCGGGCGCGTCGAAAGCGAAGCTGTCGCGCACCGTGAACCACAGCGAGGTGTGGAACATTGAGGCCATGAACAGCACGATGGGGTAGACCACCACCTGCATCACCTCGGGCCCTCCGACGATGGAGCCCAGCATGCCCAGGAGCAGGCCGGTGAGCATGAAGACCACCGTCCAGCCGGCGACGAAGAGCAGCATCGCGCCCCTGTTGCTCCAGCAGGCCACCAGGCTGAAGAACAGGCTCTTGGCCGGCGGCACGCCGTGCCAGAACACCAGCGCCGGCGCGTGCCAGAAGGCCATCAGCACGGGCAGGTAGGCCAGCAGGGCCGCCCACAGGCCGGGGCGGCCGACGGCGGCGCCCACCATTTCGGGCGTGACCTCGGCGCTGCCCTCGGGCAAGGGGGTGGGGGCACCGTCCGTGAACAGCGCGCCGACGCCCATCACCAGGAACAGCGCCACCGCATACATGGCGCCCAGCAGCAGCATGCCGCGCCGGCGCTCGGTGCCGCCCCGAAAGGCCGTGAGCAGCAGCGAAGGCATGGGGAAGCGGCCTTGCTCGGCCTCGCGCGTGGCGGCCATCAGGCCCAGCGTGGCCGCAGGCACCAGCGCCGCCGCCACCGCCGTGCCCAGGATGGGCACGATGGACAGCACCGAGACCAGGGCCATGAACATGAAGAACAGGCCCGACATCGCCAGCGGCTGGCGCAGGAAGGTGCGCATGCCGAGCTTGACCCACAACCAGCCCAGGCTGGCCTTGTTGACCTGGAGCTTCATGCGGCCAAGGCCTCCGGCGCCGCGCTCGCCGCGGGCGCGTTCGGCAGGCGGGCGCGCAGCACGCGCTGGAAGTGGCCCGGGTCGTGCGCCTGCAGCATGGCGGCCTCGCGCGGCAGGTGCAGGTCCCACAGGCGCGACAGCCAGAAGCGCAGCGCGCCCGCGCGCTGCATGGCGGGCAGCAAGCGGCGCTCGGCCGGCGTCAGCGGACGCACGCTTTCGTAGGCCGAGAGGAAAGCCTGCTCCAGCGCGGGCTCGGGCTGGCCGTCGGTGTCGCCGCCGTGGCGCACGCACCAGTCGTTCAGGCACACGGCGATGTCGAACAGCCAGGTGTCCACGCCGGCGAAGTAGAAGTCGAAGACGCCGCTGACCGCGCCGTCCTCGAACATCGCGTTGTCGCGGAACAGGTCGGCGTGGATGGGGCCGCGCGGCAGGGCCAGGTAGGCGCTGCTCTGCGCCACATGGTTCTGGTAGGCCAGCTCGGACTGCAGCAGGGCGGCCTGGGCGCCGTCGATGAAGGGCAGCACCACGGGCACGGTCTCGTTCCACCAGGGCAGGCCGCGCAGGTTGGGCTGGCGGCGCTCGAAGTCGCGGCCGACCAGGTGCAGGCGGGCCAGCAGCGCGCCCACGGCGGCGCAGTGCGCGGCCGTGGGCGCCAGCTCGCTGGCGCCGCGCAGCTTGTCGACCACGGCGGCGGGCTTGCCCTGCACGCGATGCAGGATCTCGCCCTGGGCGTCGGCCGCCGGCTCGGGCACGGGGATACCGTGCGTGGCCAAGTGCTTCATCAGGTGCAGGTAGAACGGCAACTGCTCGGCGCTCAGGCGCTCGAACACGGTGAGCACGTGCTCGATCGTCTGGCCGTCGCGTTCGCTGGTGACGAAGTAGTTGGTGTTCTCGATGCCGCCCTGGATGCCGCGCAGCTCGGTGAGGGTGCCCAGGTTCAGTCGTTCGATGAGGGCGGCGGCTTCGGCGAACGGGACCTCGGTATAGACGGCCATGTCAGAAGTTGAAGAGGCGCCAGCTGCTGCGGCCGCTGTTGCCCGAGGGGCGGCCCGCGGTTTCGCCGGGGGTGTTGGCGGCGCCGCGCGGCTGGATTTCATAGGCCGGCGCGCCGTTCTTGGGCTGCACCTGGATGGACTGGGTCTGGCCGTCCACGCGCAGCTCGTCGATGCGGGTGAGCGCGTCCTCGTGGGTAATGCGCTCGATGCGGTCGCCCGGGGCGCGCTGCAGCGGCACGGACTCGGCCGGTGCGGGCTGCTGCGCCAGGGCCGGCGCGGCCAGCGCGGCGAGCAGGACCGCGCGCAGAAGGGAAGGGGTGGAGGCCATCCGCGCATTGTAGGCACCGGGGTGGTCCCGCGTGGCATGGGCCCGCCGCCGGCGCGGCCTTCCCCCACAATGTCGGGATGACCCAGGACGCCACCCGAACCCTGCTGCTGATCGACGGATCGAGCTACCTCTACCGCGCCTACCACGCCATGCCCGACCTGCGGGCCGTGCCTGGCGACCCGACGAGCCCCGCCACCGGGGCCATCCGGGGCATGATCAACATGGTGCAGAGCCTTCGCAAGGAAGTGCCCGCGCTGTTCGCCGCCTGTGTCTTCGACGCCTCGGGCCCGACCTTCCGCGACGCGATCTACGCCGAGTACAAGGCCCACCGCAGCCCCATGCCCGAGGACCTGCGCGCGCAGATCCCGCCCATCCACGAGGTGGTGCGCCTGCTGGGCTTTCCCGTGCTGGACGTGCCCGGCGTGGAGGCCGACGACGTGATAGGCACGCTGGCGCGCACGGCGGCCGAGCAGGGGTTCGACGTCATCGTCAGCAGCGGCGACAAGGACCTGGCCCAGCTCGTCAATGAACGCATCGCCATCATCGACACCATGAGCGGCAAGCGCCGCGACCTCGCGGGCGTGCAGGCCGAGTTCGGCGTGCCGGCGCACCTGATGGTCGACTACCAGACCCTGGTGGGTGACGCGGTGGACAACGTGCCGGGCGTGGACAAGGTGGGTCCCAAGACCGCCGCCAAGTGGCTGATGGAGTACGGCTCGCTGGACGCGCTGGTGGCGCGCGCTGGCGAGATCAAGGGCGTGGCCGGCGAGAACCTGCGCAAGGCCCTGGACTGGCTGCCCACGGGGCGCCAGTTGCTGACCATCAAGACCGACTGCGACCTGAACGGCTTCGTGCCCGGCCTGCCCGCGCTGGACGCGGTTCGCCTGGGCGAGCCCGACCACCAGGCCCTGCAGGCCTTCTACGACCAGTACGGCTTCAAGTCGCTCGCCGCCAAGGCGGCGGCGGGCCAGGAGGCGCCGGTGGCGCCGGGCTCGACCGCCGTGGCGCCCGGTGCCACCGAAGGCCTGTTCGATGACCCGCCCGCGTCCGGTGCAGCGCGCCCCGCGCTGAGGTACGACACCATCCTGAGCTGGGACCTGTTCGACACTTGGCTGGCGCGCCTGCAGGCGGCCGAGCTGACCGCCCTGGACACGGAAACCACTTCGCTGGACGAAATGGTGGCCGAGATCGTCGGCATCTCCTTCAGCGTGACGCCGGGCGAGGCGGCCTACATCCCGCTGCGCCACGCCGGCCCCGACGCGCCCGAGCAACTGCCCTTCGACGAGGTGCTCGCCCGGCTCAAGCCTTGGCTGGAGGACCCCATGCGGCCCAAGCTGGGCCAGCACGTCAAGTACGACCGCCACGTCTTCGCCAACCACGGCATCGAGGTGCGCGGCTACGAGCACGACACCATGCTGCAAAGCTACGTGCTGGAGGTGCACAAGCCGCACGGCCTGGAAAGCCTGGCCGAGCGCCACACCGGCCGCAAGGGCATCAGCTACGAGGACATCTGCGGCAAGGGCGCGCACCAGATTCCCTTCGCCCAGGTGGACGTGGCCAAGGCCGCCGAGTATTCCTGCGAGGACAGCGACCAGACCCTGGACGTGCACCGCGTGCTGTGGCCGCGCCTGCAGGCCGATGAGAAGCTGAGGTTCATCTACGAGCTGGAGATGGCCAGCAGCGAAACGCTGTACCGGGTGGAGCGCAACGGCGTGCTGATCGACGCGCCCACGCTGGCCGCGCAGAGCCACGAACTGGGCCAGCGCATCGTGGCGCTGGAGCAGGAGGCCTATGCCATCGCCGGCCAGCCCTTCAACCTGGGCAGCCCCAAGCAGCTCGGCGAGATCTTCTTCGACAAGCTGGGCCTGCCCGTCATCAAGAAGACCGCCACCGGCGCGCGCAGCACCGACGAGGAGGTGCTGGAAAAGCTCGCCGAGGACTACCCGCTGCCGGCCAAGATCCTGGAGCACCGCGGCCTGTCCAAGCTCAAGGGCACCTACACCGACAAGCTGGCGCAGATGGCCAACCCGCGTACGGGCCGCGTGCACACGCACTACGCGCAGGCCGTGGCCGTGACGGGGCGCCTGTCCAGCAACGACCCGAACCTGCAGAACATCCCCATTCGCACGCCCGAGGGCCGGCGCGTGCGCGAGGCCTTCGTGGCGCCGCCGGGCAGCGTGATCGCCAGCGCCGACTACTCGCAGATCGAGCTGCGCATCATGGCCCACATCAGCGAGGACGCGGCCCTGCTGCGCGCCTTCCAGGAAGGCCAGGACGTGCACCGCGCCACCGCGGCCGAGGTGTTCGGCGTGGAACTGGAGCAGGTCAGCAGCGAGCAGCGCCGCTACGCCAAGGTGATCAACTTCGGCCTCATCTACGGCATGAGCGCCTTCGGCCTGGCCAAGGCCCTGGGCATCGACAACACGGCGGCGAAGAACTACATCCAGCGCTACTTCGAGCGCTTCGAGGGCGTCAAGCGCTACATGGAGCAGACGGTGGCCTCCGCACAGAAGAAGGGCTACGTGGAAACCGCCTTCGGGCGCCGCCTGTACCTGCCGGAAATCAACGGCGGCAACGGCCCGCGCAAGAAGGCGGCCGAGCGGCAGGCCATCAACGCGCCCATGCAGGGCACCGCGGCCGACCTCATCAAGATGAGCATGGTGGCCGTGCAGGCCGCGCTGGACGACCAGGAGCGCCGCACCAAGATGATCATGCAGGTGCACGACGAACTGGTGTTCGAGGTGCCCGCGGACGAGGTCGATTGGGTGCGCAGCGAAGTGCCGCGCCTGATGGCCGGCGTGGCCGAGCTGCGGGTGCCGCTGCTGGCCGAGATCGGCGTCGGCCCCAACTGGGACAAGGCGCATTGACCACGAATCCCCCCGCCGCGCTTCGCGCGCCCCCCAGGGGGCAACACCATTGGCCTGGCACAGCCGGTTCCGCGGTGTTTCTGGGTTGCGCTGCGTCGGGCCCGATTGACCAGAACTTCAGGCCCGCCAACGAGTCAGCTTGACTTTCCACCACCCGTCAGGAGACGACCCATGCTCGAACAAGACATGACCCGCGACGCCGAAGCCCTGCTGGGCGGCCGTGCCGATCAAGCGGGCCCCACCCGCCGCACCGCCCTCAAGGCCGCCCTGGGCGCGGGCTATGCCGCCGCCGCCGCGCCGCTGATGGCCCAGACGGCGATTCGCACCCCGTCCGACGGTTTGACCGTGGGCGAGGTGATGATCGATGTGGCCGGCTTCAAGATGCCGGCCTACCGCGCCGCGCCGGCCGGCAAGACCGGCCTGCCCGTGGTGCTGGTGCTGTCGGAGATCTTCGGCGTGCACGAGTACATCGCCGACACCGCGCGCCGCTTCGCCAAGGCGGGCTATCTGGCCATCGCGCCCGAGCTGTTCGTGCGCCAGGGCGACGCCCAGGGTTACGGCGAAATGGCCAAGCTCATCGCCGAAGTGATCAGCCAGGTGCCCGACGCCCAGGTGATGGGCGACCTGGACGCCACCGTGAAGTGGGCGGCCGCCAACGGCGGCGACACCCGCAAGCTGGGCATCACCGGCTTTTGCTGGGGCGGGCGCCAGGTCTGGCTGTACAGCGCGCACAACCCGGCGGTGAAGGCGGGCGTGGCCTGGTATGGGCGCCTGGTGGGGCAGCAAAACGCGCTCACCCCGAAGAACCCGGTGGACGTGGCCGGCCAGCTGCACGGCCCGGTGCTGGGGCTCTACGGCGCGGCCGACACCGGCATCCCGCTTGACACGGTTGATAAGATGAAATCGGCCTTGGCGGGCGGCAGCGCGGCGGCCAAGGCATCGACCTTCGTGGTGTACCCGGACGCACCGCACGCCTTCCACGCCGACTACCGGCCGAGCTTCCGCAAGGAGCCGGCCGAGGACGGCTGGAAGCGTGCCCTGGCCTGGTTCAAGCAGCACGGCGTGGCCTGAAACGAGACACCTCGCCGCGCTTCGCGCGACCCCCTCAAGGGGGCGACACCCGCGGCCCGGCCCAGCCGGTTCCGCGGTGTCACTCGGTTCGACCGCCCGTGCTCCGCAGGTCTTGTTCTACCGAGTAACTGAAGACTGATATGACCTTGTTGGCCATTCTTATCGGAACGGTCGCGGCCGGTGTCGGCAGCGTGTGGATCGCGGCGCTGCTGGGCTACGCCATGCTGGCGCGCTTCACGCAGCACATGCTCAGCCTGGCGGCCGGCGCGCTGCTGGCCACGGCCTTCATGCACCTGCTGCCCGAAGCCTTCGAGAGCGCGGCCGGCGCGCACGAGCTGTTCGCGCTGCTGCTGGGCGGCCTGGTGTTCTTCTTCCTGCTCGACAAGGCCGAACTCTGGCACCACGGCCACGAGCATGGCCATGAACACGGCCAGGAGGCCGGGGTCGGGCACGCCCACCACCACCACGGGCACCACCACCACGAGGAGCGGCGCGCCGGCGGCTGGGCCGTGCTGCTGGGCGACAGCGTGCACGCCTTCGGCGATGGCATCCTGATCGCCTCGGCCTTCGTGGCCGACCTGCGGCTGGGCGTGGTGGCGGCCCTGGCGGTGCTGGCGCATGAGGTGCCGCACCACATGGGCGACCTGGTGGTGCTGCGCCAGACCTCGCGCTCGCCGCGCGCGGCCCTGCTCAAGGTGTCGATGGCGGGCACGGTCACGGCCCTGGGCGGCCTGGTGGGCTACGCGCTGCTGGCCTCGCTGGACGACTGGCTGCCGTACTTCCTGGTGGCGGCGTCCAGCAGCTTCGTCTACGTGGCGCTGGCCGACCTGATTCCGCAGCTGCAGAAGCGGCTGAGCCTGCGCGAGACGGTGGCGCAGATTGCCTGGCTGGCGGTGGGCATCGGCATGGTCACGCTGGTGAGCGGCCTGGCGCACGGCGGGCACTGAGCGCGCCGGGCCGGGCGCCCGCTCACAGTTTCTGTGACTCGCTCTCGCTCCAGCGTGGCGGGTTGCCGAAGCAGAAGCGGAAGGTGGCGCCCTGGCCGACGGCGCCTTCGGCCGAGAGCCGGCCGTCGTGCCGCTCGATGATGCGGCGCACCGTGGCCAGGCCGATGCCGGTGCCCTCGAACTCGCTGGGCCGGTGCAGGCGCTGGAAGGGTTTGAAGAGCTGGTCGACGTACTTCATGTCGAAGCCCACGCCGTTGTCGCGCACGAAGAAGCTGGGCGTGCCGTCCTCGGCAACGCCGTCCAGGCCGAACTCGATGTGGGCCTCCTCGCGGTCGCGCGTGTACTTCAGCGCGTTGCCGATGAGGTTTTCCAGCACGATGCGGGCCAGGCGCGGGTCGCAGTCGGCCTCCAGGTCTTGCGCCAGCTCGGCGCGCACGCGGCGCTGCGGCGCGCGCGCCAGTTCGTGGTCGAGCACGCTGCGCGCGAGCTCGCTCAGGTCGATCGGGCTGCGCTGCAGCACACCCTGGCTCACGCGCGCCAGCGCCAGCAGGTCGTTGATGATGGCGCCCATGCGCTGCGAGGACTGCAGCACGCGGTCGAACAGCTGCTGCGTGTCCTCGTCGAGCTTGCCGTCGAGCTGCTCCTGCATGAGGCGCGTGAAGCCGTCGATGGCGCGCAGCGGCGATTTGAGGTCGTGCGAGACGGAGTAGGCGAAGGCGTCGAGTTCGGCGTTGAGCTTCTGCAGCTCGGCCGTGCGCTCGCGCACGCGCTGCTCCAGTGTTTCGTTCAGGCTCACGATCTCGCGCTCGCGGCGCAGGCGCAGCAGCTCGGCGTTGGCGCGGCTGGCGAAGATGGAGATGAGGGCCTGGACGTCGGCCTTCACCGTCACCGGCGTGCGCCACATGGCGATCAGCATGCCCGTGGCCTGGCCATCGGCGTCGCGCAGCGCCTGGCCCAGGTAGGCCTGGAAGCCCTGGGCGCGCAGCTGCGGCGCGTTGGGGTAGTTCTCGGCCAGTTGGGCGGTGCAGGTCATCAGGCCGGTCTGGCGCAGGGTGTCGGCGCAGGGCGTGCCGGCCACGTTGAAGCGGAAGTTGCGTGCGGCGCGGCCGTCGCGCCACACGCCCAGGGTCTGCAGCTCGCCGTCGTCGGTGGTCTCGGCCAGGGCCACGAGGTTGGCGCCGATGGCGTTGCTCAGGGTTTCCGCCAGCGCGCCGAAGAAGGCCTCGCCGGTCTCGGCGGCCACGCCCTTGGCCACTTCGAGCAGCAGGGCCTCGCGGCGCTTCTCTTCGCTGACGTTGACGCTGGAGGACAGGATGCAGGGCTCGCCGTCGATGTCGACGATCTCGGCCCAGACGCGCGAGTCGACCAGCGTGCCGTCCTTGTGCCGCATCTGCGTGTCGTAGCCGTCCACGTGGCCATCGCGGCGCAGGCGCTCGATGAAGCGCTCGCGGTCCTCGGGCGTGAGCCAGGCACCGACCTCGACCGAGGTGCGCCCCAGCAACTCCTCGGGTTCCAGGCCCTGCGCCTTGTCCTTGGCGCGGTTCACTTCCAGGAAGCGGCCGTCGGACAGGCGCGTGATGGTGAGGTTGAGCGGCGCGAAGTGGAAGGCCTTGGAGAACAGCGCCTCGGAGCGCTGCAGGCGGCGGATGAGCTCTTCGCGGCCGGTCATGTCGCTCACCGTGGTGATGATGAGCCGGTCCTCGTCGTCGTTGCCCATCTCGCTGGAGACCATGGCGTCGAACTCGCTGCCGTCGGCGCGGCGGCCGCGGGCGCGGTGCTGGGCGATGTGGCGCTCGGCGATCAGGCGCTCCATGTAGCGCTCGCGCTCCATGGGGTCGGCCCAGAGGAAGGTGTCCTGGCGGCCCAGTACCTGGCTGCGCCGGTGGCCGTAGCAGCGCTCGAAGGCGGGGTTGACGTCGAGGATGGCGCCCGTGCGCGCGGACTGCGCGATCATGGGGCTCGGGCTGGAGCGGAAGATGCGCGTGAAGCGTTCCAGGCTGCGGTCGCGCTCCTGCTCGGTCTGGTGGCGCCGCTCGAGCTCGTGCCGCAGGCGCTGCAGCGCGCGGTGGCTGACGGCGCGGCCGTGCATGACGACCAGGCCCACGACCACCAGGGTGGTGGCCTGCGTGAGCCACACGCGCAGGTTCATCGAGAAGTTGGGCGTGTGCGCGAAGCCGCCCTGGGCTTCGATCCAGCCCAGCAGGCCCAGCAGCGCGGCCGTGACCACCACCGAGGCCAGCAGCGCGCGCCGTCCGAGGAAGATGCCCGCCCCGACCACCGCGGCCACGAACAGGAAGTTGACCGCCGTGCGCACCGAGCCATAGACGACCACCGAGAACGTGGCGGTGGTCAGCACGCCCAGGATGACCAGCGCGGCCACCGGTTCCGGCGAGAGCCGGCGCGTGCGCAGCGCCAGCCAGCAGGCCCAGGCCACGGCCGACAGGGCGCCGGCGAGGGAGGCCTCGCTCTGCTCGGGGGGCGACAGCAGCAGGTCCATCGCGGCGATACCCAGCGCCGCGATGCCGACCACCATGCAGACCCACAGCAGGGTCTTGCGCAGGTCGGCCGCGTCGGGCGTTTCGGCCCGCGCCGATACGCCGACCGAGTCAGGCCCTTGCATCAGCCTCTCGCACGCGGCGTTCCCTCGGTGTTGCACCAGGCGCTCCAGCTGCCCGGGTACAGGGTGGTGGTGCCCAGGCCGGCGACGGCCATGGCCAGCAGATTGGGCACGGCGCTCACGCCGCTGCCGCACTGGTGCACCACGCCGGCGGGGTCGCGGCCGCCGAGCAGGGCGTCGAATTCGCGGCGCAGCTGGTCGGCGGGCTTGAGGCGGCCATCGGCCTGCAGGTTCTCGCCGAAGGGGCGGTTGAGTGCGCCCGGCACATGGCCCGCCACCGGGTCCAGTGGCTCGACCTCGCCGCGAAAGCGCGCGCCCGCGCGCGCGTCGATGACGGTGGTGTCGGCCCGGCCCAGGCGGGCCTGCAGGCCCGCCGTGTCCACCGTGGGCGCCAGCGAAGGCCCCAGGCGAAAGTCGCCCGCCGGACGGGCCTGCGCCGGGCCGCTGTCCAACGCGCCGCCGGCGGCTTTCCAGGCGGCCAGGCCGCCATCGAGCACGGCCACGGCCTCGTGGCCGCACCAGCGCAGCATCCACCACAGCCGGCCGCAGTAGTTGAGGCCCTGGCGGTCCATGGCCACCACTTGCACGCCCGGGTTCAGGCCCAGTTCGGCCAGCCGGGCCGCGAAGCGCTCGCGGCTGGGCAGGGGGTGGCGGCCCTCGCTGGCCGGGCGGCCCTTGTCGCTGAGGTCGCGGTCCAGGTCCACGTAGATCGCGCCGGGCAGGTGCTCGGCCTCGAACTGCGCGCGGCCCGCGGCCGGGTTCATCAGGTCGAAGCTGCAGTCCATCACCAGCACGGGGGCGCCGGTGTCGAGCAGGGCCCGCAGCTCGCGGACTTGTATCAACAAGTTAAGCATGCGCACATTGTGATGCAGATCGCATGCGTTTCCCTTGGCCCGGGGCTAGGGTTCTTCCGCAGGCACGGGCGGCACGGTGCGCGAGCGCAGCACGGTGGCCGCGATGCCGCTGACGATGATCAGCGCCATGCCGACCCAGCCGATCAGCGGCAGGCGGTCGCCGAACACGGTGATGCCGAACAGCGCCGCGAACACGATGCCCGAGTACTGCAGGTTGGCGACCACCATGGTGGCGCCTTGCGCGTAGGCGCGCGTCAGGCACAGCTGCCCGAACACCGCGAGCAGGCCGATGGGCAGCAGCCACAGCGCGCCGGGCCAGTGCCAGGGGGTGGCGCCGACGAACATCATGCCGAGGAGTCCCGCCAGCGCCGAGCCGAGCGAAAAGTAGAAGACCGTGCGGCTCTCCGGCTCGCCCACCTTGGACAGCGCGGCCACCTGCAGGTAGGCCAGGGCGGCGAACACGCCCGACAGCAGGCCCACCAGGCCGGCGAAGGCCTGGTCATGGTGGAAGCTGGGCCGCAGCATGAGGCCCACGCCCACGAAGCCCGCGATCACCGTGAAGAACAGCGGCGCCTGTTCGCGCACCGGCGAGCCGCGCGCCTGCGTGAGCACCGCGCCGCCAAGCAGGAAGGTGGCGATCCACACGCTGCTCATGTAATTGAGCGTCATGGCCGTGGCCAGCGGCAGCAGGGCGATGGCGTAGAACCAGGCCGTGAGCGAGATGGTGCCGACCAGGCTGCGCCAGGCGTGCATCATGGGCACGCGGGTGGCCAGCGACACGCCCTGCCAGCGCGTCAGGCCCCACAGGAAGGCCATGCCCACGAGGCCGCGGTAGAACACGGTCTCGAAGCTGTTGAAGTGCGCGGCGGCGAACTTGATGCACACGCCCATGCTCGCGAAGAAGAGGGATGCGAGCAGCATCCAGAGCGCCTGCATGCGTCAGCCCCCACGCTCCGCCGCTGTGCGGCTCGCTGCCCCCCGAGGGGGTGCGTTTCGCCTTGGGGCGGCCCGGCGGCGAAACCTGTTCGCGTAGATGCGCATATCAGCCGGCGAAGGCCGTGCCCATCTTCTCGCGGTACCACTCGTGGAAGTGCTGCATGCCGTCTTCCATGGGGCTCTGGTAGGGGCCGACCTCGTTGTCGCCGCGCGCCAGCAGGGCCTTGCGGCCCGCGTCCATGCGCTCGGCGATCTCGTCGTCCTCGATGCAGGTCTCCATGTAGGCCGCGCGCTGCGCCTCGACGAACTCGCGCTCGAAGGCGGCGATTTCCTCGGGGTAGTAGAACTCCACCATGTTGAGCGTCTTGTCCACGCCGATAGGGTGCAACGTGGAGACGGTCAGCACGTGCGGGTACCACTCCACCATGATGTGCGGGTAGTAGGTGAGCCAGATCGCGCCGTGCTCGGGCAGCTGGCCCTGGCGGTAGTTCATCAGCACGTCGTGCCAGCGCTGGTAGGTGGGGCTGCCAGCTTGGCCGAGCAGGTTCTGCGCGCCCACCGTCTGCACCGAGTATTCGCGCCGGAACTCCCAGCGCAGGTCCTCGCAGGTGACGAAGTTGCCCAGGCCCGGATGGAAGGGCCCCACGTGGTAGTCCTCGAGGTAGACCTCGATGAAGGTCTTCCAGTTGTAGTTGCACTCGTGCAGTTCGACGTGGTCGAGCACCATGCCCTCGAAGCTCAGCGTCTCGCGCGGGCCCATGCCGGCCAGGTCGGCCTCGATGTCGCGGCCGTTGTCCTCGAACAGCAGGCCGTTCCACTCGCGCAGCCGGTAGTTGTTGAGGTTCAGGCAGGGGTCGTGCGCGAAATGCGGCGCGCCCAGCAGCTGGCCGGCGGGGCCGGCGCCGGCGGGCGTGTGGGTGCCGCTGTAGGTCCAGCGGTGCAGGGGGCAGACGATGTTGCCGCCCGCGTGGCCGGGCTGGTGGCCCTGCAGGTTGCCGCGGCCCTTGAGCATGATGGCCTGGCGGTGGCGGCAGACGTTGGAGATCAGCTCGACGCCCGAGGGTGTGCGCACCAGTGCGCGGCCTCCGCCCTCTTGCGGCAGGGCGTGGTAGTCGCCGATGTTCGGAACGGAGAGAGCGTGCCCCACGTAGCGGGGCCCGCGCTGAAAGATCGTCTCCAGCTCGCGCTGGAACAGCGCCTGGTCGAAGTAACTCGACACCGGGAATTGGCTTTTGGCCTGCTGAAGTTGAAGACTCAAATCAGACATGCTTGTCCTGACCTAAAGACTCCCCCTATGAAGGGGCAGGGAAGCGCTGTGCTCGTCAGACGAATTCGCGCGGGATGGGTGTGGGTGCGTCCCTCCGGGCCCGCAGGGCCCGTCGTTTCGGAAAAAAAGAGCGCGGATTGTACCCCTGGGGTGCATCGGGCGTGGGGCGGCGGAAATGCCCCCTCGCTAAAATGGCCGCTTTGTCTCGAATGCCCCCCAGGGGTTTCTTTCCCACGAGGCCCATGACGCCACCGCCCGCCCGCAAGGCCCCCGCCGAGACACCGCCCGTGGCCCCCAGCTACGAGGCCGCGCTGCAGGAACTCGAGCAACTCGTTGCCCAGCTCGACGCCGGCCAGCTGCCCCTTGACCAACTGCTCTCGCGTTACCAGCGCGGCGCCGAGCTGCTGGCCTTCTGCCGCGACCGTCTGCAGGCGGTGGAGCAGCAGATCCAGGTGTTCGAGGCCGGGCAGAGCAAGCCCTGGGAGGCCGAATGAACGGGGCCCCCCACGCTCCCTCGCTGCGCGAGTCGCGGCCCCCCCAGGGGGCTGAGCCGTCTTGGGGCGGCCCGGCGGCGGCTCGCGCGGTGCTGGACCAGACCTTCGTGCAGTGGCGCAGCGCGCAGCAGGCCGCGGTGGAGCAGGCGCTGTCGGGCTGGGTGCCCCTGGACGCCCCTGCCGGCCTGGGCGAGGCCATGCGCTACGCGGTGCTCGACGGCGGCAAGCGCCTGCGCCCGCTGCTGGTGCTGGCCACCTGCGAGGCCGTGGGCGGCCAGGCCGACGCCGCGATGCGCGCGGCCTGCGCGGTGGAACTCATCCACGCCTACTCCCTGGTGCACGACGACATGCCCTGCATGGACAACGACGTGCTGCGCCGGGGCAAGCCCACGGTGCACGTGAAGTTCGGCGAGGCCCAGGCCCTGCTCGCGGGCGATGCCCTGCAGGCCCTGGCCTTCGAGCTGCTGGTGCCCGGCGACGGCAGCCTGGGCGACGCCATGAGCGCGCGCCTGTGCCGCCTGCTGGCGCTGGCCGCCGGGGCCGACGGCATGGCCGGCGGCCAGGCGGTGGACCTGGCCAGCGTGGGCATCGCCCTGGACCAGCGCCAGCTGGAGGCCATGCACCGGCGCAAGACCGGCGCCTTGCTGCAGGCCAGCGTCACCATGGGCGCGGCCACCGGCGCCGTGGCGCGCGACACCCTGGCCGCACTCGCCGACTACGGCGCCTGCGTCGGCCTGGCCTTCCAGGTGGTGGACGACATCCTCGACGTCACCGCCGATTCGGCCACGCTGGGCAAGACCGCGGGCAAGGACGCCGCGGCCGACAAGCCCACCTTCGTGTCGCTCATGGGGCTGGGGCCGGCCCAGGCCTATGCCGACAATGTGCTGGCGCGCGCCCACGCCGCGCTGGACCGCAGCGGCCTCGAGCGGCCTGGCACGCTGCATGCCCTGGCCGACTGGGTGGCCCACCGCGCCAGCTGAGGCCCGAGAACCGTCCGTGAACGACGACGCTCCATGAACGCACCGATCACCGCCTTGCTCGACACCATCTCATCGCCGGCGCAGCTGCGCCAGCTCACGCGCCCGCAGCTCAAGCCGCTGGCGGACGAGCTGCGGCAGTTCCTGCTCAACAGCGTGGCGCGCACCGGCGGGCACCTGAGCTCCAACCTCGGCACGGTCGAGCTCACCATCGCGCTGCACTACGTCTTCAACACACCCGAGGACCGGCTGGTGTGGGACGTGGGCCACCAGACCTACCCGCACAAGATCCTCACCGGCCGGCGCGACCGCATGGACACGCTGCGCCAGCTCGGCGGCATCAGCGGCTTCCCGCGCCGCGACGAGAGCGAGTACGACACCTTCGGCACCGCCCACTCGTCCACCAGCATCTCGGCCGCGCTGGGCATGGCCCTGGCGGCCAAGGCCAAGGGCGAGGACCGCCGCGCGGTGGCCATCATCGGCGACGGCGCCATGACCGCCGGCATGGCCTTCGAGGCACTGAACAACGCCGGCGTGGCCGACGGCAAGCTGTTGGTCGTGCTCAACGACAACGACATGTCGATCTCGCCGCCCGTGGGCGCGCTCAACCGCTACCTCGCGCAGCTCATGAGCGGGCAGTTCTACGCCGCCGCCAAGCACGTGGGCAAGCAGGTGCTCAAGGGAGCGCCGCCGCTGTTCGAGCTGGCCAAGCGGTTCGAGCAGCAGGCCAAGGGCATGGTGGTGCCGGCCACGCTGTTCGAGAAATTCGGCTTCAACTACATCGGCCCCATCGACGGCCACGACCTCGACTCGCTGATCCCCACGCTGGAGAACATCCGCCAGCTCATGGACGCCCACGAGGGCCCGCAGTTCCTGCACGTGGTCACCAAGAAGGGCCAGGGCTACAAGCTCGCCGAGGCCGATCCGGTGGCCTACCACGGCCCCGGCAAGTTCGACCCCGCCGTGGGCCTGACCAAGCCCGCCACGCCGCCCAAGACCACCTTCACGCAGGTCTTCGGCCAGTGGCTGTGCGACATGGCCGCGGCCGATTCGCGCCTGGTCGGCATCACGCCGGCCATGCGCGAGGGCTCGGGCATGGTCGAGTTCCAGCGCCGCTTCCCCGACCGTTACTTCGACGTCGGCATCGCCGAGCAACACGCCGTGACCTTCGCGGCCGGCCTGGCCTGCGAAGGCCTCAAGCCGGTGGTGGCCATCTACTCCACCTTCCTGCAGCGCGCCTACGACCAGCTCATCCACGACGTGGCGCTGCAGAACCTGCCGGTCGTCTTCGCGCTCGACCGCGCGGGCCTGGTGGGCGCCGACGGTGCCACGCACGCGGGCGCCTACGACATTGCCTACCTGCGCTGCATTCCCCAGGTGTCGGTGGCCTGCCCGGCCGACGAGGCCGAGTGCCGCCAGCTGCTGTCCACCGCTTTCGCGCAGAACCATCCGGTGGCCGTGCGCTACCCGCGCGGCGCGGGCGTGGGCGCGGCCCAGCCCGAGGGCCTGGACGGCCTGCCTTTCGGCAAGGGCGAGCTTCGCCGCAAGGGCCGCCGCGTGGCCATCCTGGCCTTCGGCACGCTGCTCTACCCGGCGCTCGGCGCGGCCGAGCGGCTGGGCGCCACGGTGGCGAACATGCGCTGGGCCAAGCCGCTCGACACCGGCCTGCTGCGCGAGATCGCGCGCACGCACGAGGCCATCGTCACGGTGGAAGAGGGCAGCGTCATGGGCGGCGCCGGCAGCGCCGTGATGGAGGCGCTGCAGGCCGAGGGCCTGGCGCTGCCGGTGCTGGCGCTGGGCCTGCCCGACAGCTTCATCGAACACGGCGATCCGGCCAAGCTGCTGTCCCTGCAGGGCCTGGACGCCGCCGGCATCGAGCGCAGCGTGCGCGAGCGCTTCGGCGCGCTTCTGGACGGTGCGTCGGGCCTGAAGGTCGTGGCCTGACCCAGGCCGGACTCAGCCTGACGCCAGGCTGAACGCTTCCCCCCGGACAAGCCCTCGCTTCGAGGGAAAACCCCCGAGGTGAGCGCGGGGCCGATTTCTAGAATTCCGTGGCCCTCTGGGGCGCCCGCACGCAGTGGCGGGCCGACATAACCACCACGGAGTTGAAACACATGGACCGTCGTTCTCTTATCCGGCATGCCGGAGTCGCCGGCGTGCTCGCCGCCGGCATCGCGCCTGCGGTGCACGCCCAGGCCACCATCCGCTGGCGCCTGACATCCAGCTTTCCCAAGGCACTGGACACCATCCACGGCGCCGCCGACGTCTTCGCCACCAGCATCAAGGCGATGTCGGGCGGCAAGTTCGAGGTCAGCGTGCACGCGCCGGGCGAACTGGTGCCGGCGCTCGGCGTCGTCGACGCGGTGCAGGCCGGCACGGTGGAGATGGGCCACACGGCGCCCTACTACTTCTTCGGCAAGGACCCGACCTTCGCCATGGCCACCGCCATTCCTTTCGGCCTGAACAGCCGCCAGCTCACGGCCTGGATGTACGACGGCAACGGCCTCAAGCTGTTCCGCGAGTTCTACGACCAGTACAACATCGTCAACTTCCCCGGCGGCAACACCGGCGCGCAAATGGGCGGCTGGTACCGCAAGGAAATCAAGACCGCGGCCGACATCAAGGGCCTGAAGATGCGCATCGGCGGCTTCGCCGGCCAGGTGCTCACGCGCATGGGCGGCGTGCCGCAGAACATCCCCGGCGGCGAGATCTACCAGGCGCTGGAGAAGGGCACCATCGACGCCACCGAATGGGTGGGCCCGTACGACGACGAGAAGCTGGGCTTCCAGAAGGTTGCCAAGAACTACTACTACCCGGGCTGGTGGGAAGGTGGCGCGCAGCTCGAGTTCTACGTCAACAAGGCCGCCTACAACGGCCTGTCGACCGAGCACAAGGCCATGGTCGAGAACGCGGCCTCGCACGCCCACACGGTGATGCAGGCCCGCTACGACGCGCGCAACCCCGCGGCCCTCAAGCGCTTGGTGGCCGGCGGCGCGAAGGTGCTGGCCTTTCCCAAGCCGATCATGGACCTGGCCTTCAAAGAGTCCATGGGCCTGTACGAGGAGCTCAACGCCTCCAACCCCCACTGGAAGAAGATCTACGCCGACTATTCGAACTTCCGCCGGGACCAGAACCTGTGGTTCCGCTTCACCGAGGCCCAGTTCGACCGCTACATGCAATCGGCTAAGCTCTGAGCCTCGCCGGCCCCCGGGCCGGCACCCCGCCACGGCGGGGTTTTTTTCTCGGGCCTTCGTGGCCCCTGTCCCGCGGGTGACACGCCCGCGGGGCGCCCCGGCCATGCGGTCACCCCCGCGCGGCCCACGCCCATACCCATGGGGTTCACATGCAAGCCTTACTTTCGATCTCTCGACTCATCGACGCCATCAACGACCGCATCGGCCGCCTGATGATGTGGTTCGTTCTCGCGGCCACGCTCATCAGCGCGGTCAACGCCATCGTCCGCAAGGTGTTCGGCACCAGCTCCAACGCCTGGCTGGAGGTGCAGTGGTACCTGTTCGCCGCGGTGTTCCTGCTGGGCGGCGGCTACGCCTTCCTGCGCAACGCGCACGTGCGTATCGACTTCCTGTCGTCCAAGTTCAGCGCGCGCCAACGCAACTGGGTGGACATCGCCGGCATCGTCATCTTCCTCGCGCCCCTGTGCCTGCTCATGATGTACGAAGGCTGGCCCGTGTTCGCGCGTGCCTGGGCGTCGGGCGAGATGTCGTCCAACGCCGGCGGCCTCATCCGCTGGCCGGTGTACCTGCTGATTCCGCTGGGTTTTGCCATCCTGCTGTTGCAGGGCTGCTCCGAGATCGTCAAGCGCGCGGCGTTTCTGAGCGGCCAAGGCCCCGACGTGCTGGCCCACAAGGAGCCCGAAGAGGCCGATTTCCTGGTGCGAGAAATGTCCGAGGCCGACACCGCCTCCCATAAGAAGGCTTGAGCGAGCGGGCCATGGTCGAATTCCTTACCCACAACTTCGTGCCCTTGCTGTTCGGCGGCCTGCTGGCCTTCCTGCTGTCGGGCTTCCCGGTTGCCTTCGCCCTCGCGGCCACTGGCCTGTTCTTCGGCTACGTCGGCATGGAGATTGGGCTCTTTCCGCCCGGCCTGTTCCAGGCCCTGCCGCTGCGCGTGTTCGGGATCATGCAGAACGAGACGCTGCTGGCCATCCCGTTCTTCACACTCATGGGCATCATCCTGGAGCGCAGCCGCATGGCCGAGGCGCTGCTGTCGACCGTGGCCCAGGTGTTCGGCCCGGTGCGCGGTGGCCTGGCCGTGGCGGTGATTCTCGTGGGCGCGCTGCTCGCAGCCACCACCGGCGTGGTCGCCGCCGCCGTGATCTCCATGGGCCTGATCTCGCTGCCCATCATGCTGCGCTACGGCTACAACCGCACCATCGCCATGGGCACCATCACGGCCTCGGGCACCTTGGCGCAGGCCATCCCGCCCTCGCTGGTGCTGATCGTGCTGGCCGACCAGATGGGCCGCTCGGTGGGCGACATGTATGCCGGCGCGTTGGTCCCGGGTCTGATGCTCGTGGGCCTGTACCTGCTGTTCATCGCCGTGGTGGCCATCGTGCTGCCCAAGTGGGTGCCGGCGCTGCCCAAGGAAGCGCGCATCTACTCGGAGCCCAGCGGCGCCTCGGGCCACCGCTCGCTGCTGGTGCTGCTGGTGATCTGCGCGGTGGCCGGCTGGTTCTGGGCCCGCAACCACGAGGCCATCATCAATCCCCTGATCGGTCGCCAGATGGCGCCCGGTGGCGACGAGGTGGTGATCATGTCCATCAGCGTCGCGTCGGTGCTGGCGCTGGTGCTGGCGCTGCTCAACCGCCTGTTCCGCCTGGGCCTGCTCTCGCGCCTGGCCGAGCAGGTGACCTTTGTGCTGATCCCGCCGCTGGTGCTGATCTTCCTCGTGCTGGGCACCATCTTCCTGGGCGTGGCCACGCCCACCGAGGGCGGCGCCATGGGCGCGCTGGGCGCGCTCATCATGGCCGCGGGCCGGCGAACGCTGAGCCTCAAGCTGCTGCGCGAGGCGCTGGAGAGCACCACCAAGCTGTCCATCTTCGTGCTGTTCATCCTGATCGGCTCCACGGTGTTCAGCTTCACATTCAACGCGGCCGACGGCCACATCTGGGTCGAGCACCTGTTCGACAAGCTGCCCGGCGGGCAGATGGGCTTCCTGATCGTCGTGAACTTCCTGGTGTTCGTGCTGGGCATGTTCATCGACTTCTTCGAGATCGCCTTCATCGTGGTGCCGCTGCTGGTGCCCGTGGCCCAGAGCCTGGACATCAACCTGATCTGGTTCGGCGTGATCCTGGCGATGAACATGCAGACCTCCTTCCTCACGCCGCCCTTCGGCTTCGCGCTGTTCTACCTGCGCAGCGTGGCCGCGCGGCAGGACTACACCGACAAGGTCACCGGCCAGCTGATCCCGGCCGTCACCACGGCGCAGATCTACAAGGGCTCGATCGCCTTCATCGTCCTTCAACTGATCATGGTCGCGGTGGTCATGCTCAACCCGGGCATCGTGGTCGGCAGCCTGGGCGCGCCCGTCAAGGTGGACAACCAGGCCGTGCAGGAGCTGCTGCGCGACATGGCGCCACCGTCCGAGGACAGCGGCTACGGCACGGAGGAAGAGACGCCGTCGGCAGAGCCGTCCGCCGACGGGCTCAAGCCCGAGCCCGAAGAAGCGGCGCCGGCGGAGGTCGACCCGAACAAGGCGCTGGAAGACGCGCTGAAACCCAAAGGCAACTGAGGCCGAGCGCATGCAGATCGACGTCAAGATCCTCGACCCGCGCATGGCGGGCCAGCTGCCGGCCTACGCCACACCGGGCAGCGCCGGGCTGGACCTGCGCGCCTGCCTGGACGCCCCGCTGCACCTGGCGCCCAACGCCTGGCAGCTGGTGCCCACGGGCCTGGCCATCCACCTGGCCGACCCGGGCTACGCGGCGCTGATCCTGCCGCGCTCGGGCCTGGGCCACAAACACGGCATCGTGCTGGGCAACCTGGTCGGCCTGATCGACAGCGACTACCAGGGCCAGCTCATGGTGAGCGCCTGGAACCGCAGCGACGTGGCCTTCACCATCGAGCCCATGGAGCGCCTGGCGCAGATGGTCATCGTGCCCGTGGTGCAGGCGCGCTTCAACGTGGTCGACGACTTCGCGGCCGAGAGCGCGCGCGGGGCGGGCGGCTACGGCTCGACAGGACGAGGCTGAAAAACCTCCGCCGCACCAGCCACACCACCAAGAGGCGCCGCGGAACCGGCTTTGCCGGGCCGCAGGCGCCGCCCCCTTGAGGAGGTGCGCGAAGCGCGGCGGCGGTGTTTCTTGTCAGTGCAGGGTGGGCGGGACCGGCGGCGACTGCGCCGGGTCCGTCACGTCCAGCTGGGTGCGGAAGAAGCCCGCGCCCAGCGTGCCCTGGCCGATCTCTTCCTCCGTGGCCTCGCGCACCGCGTGCAGCTTGAGGTGGATGCGGATGGCGATGCCCGCGAGCGGGTGGTTGCCGTCGAGCACCACGTGGTCGGGGTAGATGTCGCTCACGAAGAAGAGGCGGTCGCGTGGCGCGGCGGGGTTGCAACCGGGCGGCAGGCCCTCGAAGCCCATGCCCTCTTCCAGTTGCTCGGGGAAGCGGTCGCGCGGCTCCAGGAACAGCAGCTGGTCGTCGTAGTCGCCGAAGGCGTCGAGCGGCTCCAGGTGCAGGTCCAGCGTGTCGCCGGCCACGTGGCCCTGCAGGGCCTCTTCGATCTTGCCGAGCAGGTCGTTGCCGCCGACGAGGAATTCGACCGGCTCCTCCAGCACGTCGAGTTCCTCGCCCAGCGTGTCCTTCAGGGTCCAGGAGAGCGCCACGACGCACTGGGGCGTCACGGCCATCGGGGAAGCGGCGTCGGATTTCATCGGACAATTCTCCCATGAGCCCCAACACCGGCCCGAGGCCCGCCCCCCTGTCCGACGAACCGCTGGCCTTGCTCGGCGGCCTCAGCCCCGAGCGCTTCATGCGCCGCCACTGGCAGAAGAAGCCCTTGCTGATCCGCCAGGCCATCCCCGGCTTCCAGCCGCCGCTGGCGCGCGCCGCCCTGTTCGAGTTGGCCGGGCGGGAGGGTGTCGAGTCGCGGCTCGTCGAGCACGCCCGCGCCGGCTGGGGCTTGCGCCACGGCCCGTTCGCGCGGCGTGCGCTGCCGCCGCAGAACCGGCCGCGCTGGACGCTGCTGGTGCAGGGCGTGGACCTGCACAGCGACGCCGCGCACGCGCTGCTGCAGCGCTTCCGCTTCGTGCCCGACGCGCGGCTGGACGACCTCATGGTGTCCTGGGCCAGCGAGGGCGGCGGCGTGGGCCCGCATTTCGACAGCTACGACGTCTTCCTCTTGCAGGCCACGGGCCGGCGGCGCTGGCGCATCGGCCGCCAGAAGGACCTGAGCCTGCGGCCCGGCGTGCCGCTCAAGATCCTCCAGCACTTCGAGCCCGAAGAAGAGTTCGTGCTGGAGCCCGGCGACATGCTCTACCTGCCCCCGCGCTGGGCGCACGACGGCGAGGCCGTGGGCGGTGATTGCATGACCTGCTCGATCGGCTTTCGCGCGCCGCAGCGCGGCGGTCTGGCCGGCGAACTGCTGCAGCGCATGGCCGATGCCCTGGAGGACGACACCCTCTACCGCGACCCGGCGCAGGCCGCCACCGCGCAGCCCGCCCGGCTGCCCGAGGGCCTGCAGGCCTTCGCGGCCGACGCGCTGCAGCGCCTGCTGGGCGAGCGCGATGCGCTGGCGCTGGCCCTGGGCGAGGTGATGACCGAGCCCAAGCCCCACACCTGGTTCGACGAGCCCGCCGGCGCCTGGACGCCCGGCGCCTTGCGGCTGGATCGGCGCACGCGCATGATGTACGACGACCGCCACGTGTTCATCAATGGGGAAGGCCTGCGCGCCGGTGGCGCCGACGCGCGCCTCATGCGCCGCCTGGCCGACCAGCGACGCTTGAGCGCGGGCGATACCCGGAGCGCGAGCGCCGAGGCCCTGGCCGTGCTGGCCGACTGGTTCGCGGCCGGCTGGCTGCACCACGAACCCGAGTGAGCGAGGGAGGCCCATGCCCGACACCGAAGCCCGCGACAGCCCCGCGCCCGATCCGGTGGAACTGCCCGAGGGCCGCTTGGTCGGCCGCGTGGCCTTCGCCGACGCGGTGCGCCAGGCCATTGGCGTGGCGGCCTCGCAGGCCTGGCCGATGCTCTGGCTGGTGGACGATGACTTCGCCGACTGGCCGCTCGGGGAGCGCTCGGTCATCGCGGGGCTGAACGCCTGGGCCCAGCGGGGGCGCCGCATGCGCCTGCTGGCGCGCGACTTCAGCGCCTTGCGCACGCTGCACCCGCGCTTCACGGCCTGGCGCACCACCTGGTCCCACCTGATCGAGGCCCACGCCGTGCCCCAGGCCTCGCCGCACGAACTGCCCGGCGTGTTCTGGACCGCGGACTGGACGCTGGAACGACTGGACCCGGTGCGCTGCAGCCTGGTGGCCAGCCGCGCGCCCGAGCGCCGTGTGGCGCTGCACGAGCGCCTGGACGAGTGGTGGATGAAGGGGCGGCCGGCCTTCGCGCCGACCACCTTGGGCCTGTAAGGCCGCGCGCGACGCGCGGCGGGGGTGTTTACAGATCCGCGGCGAGCAGCTGAACGATGCGCTGCGCGTTCGCCGACGCGTCGGGCTGGCCCTGCGCGTCGAGCACCGACACCGTGGTCAGCTCGGCCTCGCTCTTGACGACGATGCGGTAGCGCTGCGGCGTGGGCTGCTTGTCGTCGGCGCCGAACATGCGGGCGAAGAAGCCGGGCTTCTCACCCGGCTTGGCCGGTTCCACGTAGCGAACGAAGTAGGTGCCTTCGCTGCGGTTGCGGTCTTCCACCGTGAAGCCGCTGCGGTCCAGCGACAGGCCCACGCGGCGCCAGGCGCGGTCGAAGTTGTCGTCGAATTGCAGCGCGGGCCGGTTGTTCACCGTGGTCACGCGCGCGGCCTGTGACTTCGCGGGCGCGGTGGCGGCCACGGCCTGGGCCTGGGTCTCGCTCACGCCGAGCTTGACCATCAGGCGGCGCAGGAACTCGGCTTCGAGCTCCGGGTCGGCCGGGCGGGGCTGCCACGCGGTCTGGTTCTCGCGCTGGTTGGTGTAGACCTCGACCATGCCGCGGTGGGTGATGTAGATCTCGGTGCCACCGCTGGCGCTGCGCTCCAGGCGGGTGCGGAACTTGTCGTACTCGCCGGTGGAATAGAGGCTGTCGAACAGGCGGCCGATGGTGCGCCGGATGATGTCCTGCGGCAGCTTGGCGCGGTTCTCGGCCCAGTCGGTTTCCATGATGCCCAGGGTTTCCTGGTCGGTTTCGAGCAGGAAGCCGTTCTCCTGCCAGAAGTCGCGGATGGGCCCCCACAGCTGGCCGGCCGGGCGGTTGACCACCAGCCAGCGCTGCGAACCGGCGCGTTCGATGCGCACGTCGCCCACCTCCACGGTGGCGGTGCCGCTGCCCTGCGCGGCGGCGGCATTGGCCTGGCCGGCCTGGAAGCCGCTGGCCGTGACGGCCGAGCCCGGCACCACGTAGCGCGACTCGCGGCTGAGCTGCGTCAGGTCGGGCGGCACGTCCAGCCGTTTGCCTTCCTGCGCGGTCTTGTAGTCGATCTTGTCCTCTTTGAGGATGGAACAACCCGTGGCGAGCAGCGCGGCGCACGCGATCAGGCCCAGGCGATGGAGTTGGCTCACGGTGCGGACGGCGGACGAAGGCATGGAAGGGCGGGGCATCGGTGGATGGGGGGAATCAGCTCAGCAGGCCGGACTCGCGCAGCGCGGCTTCGACCTGCGGCACGTATTGGCGCGACATGGGCGTGAGCGGCAGGCGCATGGTCTCGCCGCACAGGCCCAGGCGGGCCATGGCCCACTTGAGCGGAATGGGGTTGGATTCGCAGAAGAGCTGCTTGTGCAGGGGCAGCAGGCGCTTCTGGATGGCCATGGCCTGCTTCGCGTCGCCCGCGACGGCGGCCACGCAGAGCTCGTGCATGGCGCGCGGCGCGATGTTGGCGGTGACGCTCACGTTGCCGTGGCCGCCGCAGAGCATGAGGGCGACGGCGGTGGGGTCGTCGCCCGAGTAGATGGCGAAGTTCGCCGGCGCCTCGCGGATGAGCCACTGGGCACGCTCGATGTTGCCGGTGGCTTCCTTGATGCCGACGATGCCCTTGACCTGGCTCAGGCGCAGCACGGTGTCGAGCTGCATGTCGGCCACGGTGCGGCCGGGCACGTTGTAGAGCACGATGGGCAGGTCGCCCGTGGCCTCGGCGATGGCCTTGAAATGCTGGAACTGGCCTTCCTGCGTGGGCTTGTTGTAGTAAGGCACCACCTGCAGCTGGCAGTCGGCCCCCACGCCGCGCGCGAACTTGGCGAGGTTGATGGCCTCGGCCGTGGAGTTGGCGCCGCAGCCGGCCATGATGGGCACGCGCTTGTTGGCCTGCTCCACCGCGACGCGGATGATTTCGCAGTGCTCTTCCACCGTGACCGTGGGCGATTCGCCCGTGGTGCCGACCACGCCGATGCAGTCGGTGCCTTCGGCGATGTGCCAGTCGACCAGCTTGCGAAGGCCGGGGTAGTCGACGCTGCCGTCGGGGTTGAACGGGGTGGCCAGGGCCACGATGCTGCCGGTGATCATTTGCATGGCGGATCGGTGTGTCAGCGCGGCCGGGCGCGCGCTGGACGCCCTCGAGGGGCGGATAAGCGGAGCATTCTACCCAGCGGCATCCAGGGGGTACCGAGCGGGTGCTGCCTCGCGGGAACGGGTTTCGCGCACCGCCGCCAGGCGCTGCACGAAGCGGTCGGGGGCCGCGCAGAAACCGTCTTCATAGGCCACGATGCGAAGACCGCTGGCGGCCGTGAGCAGTTCCCCGGGGCGCAGCAGGAAGTCGGGCCGCGAGGGCTTGCCGACGCTGGCGTGGTCGATGGCGAAGGTCTCGTAGATCAGCACGCCGCCCTCGGCCACGCTGTCCAGGAGGCGGGGCATCAGCGAGCGCCACAGGTAGTTGGTGACCACCACGCCGGCGAATCGCTGGCCCTCGAAAGGCCAGGGGCCGTTCTCGATGTCGGCCTGCACGGCGCGGCCCAGTCCCTGGATGGCGGCGATGGCCTCGGGGTCCCGGTCCACGCCCGTCACCGGGTGGCCGCGCTGCGCGAACCAGCGCAGGTGGCGTCCGTGGCCACACGCCACGTCCAGCACCGCACCGCCCGCCGGCACCAGGTGGGACCAGCGCCGTACCCAGGCCGATGGCGCTGGCGTGCCGTGCATCAGAAGCAGCTCCAGAGCCGGTCGGCGAGGTCCACGAGGAAGTCGGGCCGCTGGTACAGGGCGAACGTGGCCAGCAGGCCCGCGAGCGCCGCGGTCCAGACCAGGCCGCGCTGCCACAGCCGAGCCGCCGCCCGGCCGCCCGAAGGCGGCTCAGCCCCCCCGGGGGGCAGCGACCCGCACAGCGGCGGAGCGTGGGGGTCCATGTTCATGCGCTGGCTCCCACGCGCCGTGGCCCGCGCAGGATCGGCGCCTCGCGCACCGGCAGGTTCACGATGGCCGCGAACACGCCCAGGGCGATGGCGATGTACCAGACGATGTCGTAGCTGCCGGTCCGGTCGTAGAGGTAGCCGCCCAGCCACACGCCCAGGAAGCTGCCGATCTGGTGGCTGAAGAAGACGAAGCCGCCCAGCATGGACAGGTGGGCCACGCCGAAGATCTGCGCCACGGTGGCGTTGGTGGGCGGGATGGTGGACAGCCACAGCAGGCCCATCACCGAGGAGAACACGTACACGCTCAGGGGCGTGAGCGGCGCCCACAGGAAGCCGGCGATGGCGAGCGCGCGCGCCAGGTAAATGAAGGCCAGGATGTGGCGCTTGGCGATGCG
Source organism: Hydrogenophaga sp. YM1 (assembly GCF_016903055.1). Classification (NCBI taxonomy): domain Bacteria; kingdom Pseudomonadati; phylum Pseudomonadota; class Betaproteobacteria; order Burkholderiales; family Comamonadaceae; genus Hydrogenophaga; species Hydrogenophaga sp. YM1. The sequence goes on from NZ_CP070223.1 coordinate 1,419,271, forward strand.
CTGGCCCAGCGCGCCAGCGGCGTAGGTGCCGATGACGTTGAACAGGCCGATGAGCGCGAGCGCGTAGCTGGCCACCTGGGGCGACAGCCCGTTGTCCTTGAGGTAGCTGGGCATGTGCACGCCGATGAACACCACCTGGAAGCCGCAGACGAAATAGCCCGCCATCAGCAGCTGGAAGCTGCGGTACTGGAAGGCCTCGCGCAGGGCCTGGGCGATGGTCTGCTCGCGCCTGGCCGGCGCGCTGCCCGCGAAACCGGGCTCGCGCAGGCCCATGGCCAGCGGCGCGATCAGCAGCACCGCCACCGCCAGCACCAGCAGCGCGTTCTGCCAGCCCAGCCCCGCGATCAGCCAGCCTTCCACCGGCACCATGAGGAACTGGCCGAAGGAGCCGGCGGCCGCGGCCACACCCATGGCCCAGGAGCGGCGCTCGGCCGCGATCTGGCGGCCGATCACGCCGTAGATGACGGCGTAGGTGGTGCCGGCCTGGGCCGCGCCGATCAGCACCCCCGTGGTGAGCGCGAACGACAGGGTGGACGTGGACAGCGCCATGCCCGCCAGGCCCAGGGCATACAGGCCGGCGCACACCAGCAGCACGCGGAAGGCGCCGAAGCGGTCGGCCGCCATGCCGGCGAAGATGCCGAACACCCCCCAGGCCAGGTTCTGCACCGCCAGCGCGAAGGCGAAGGTCTCGCGCGTCCAGCCCTGGGCCTGGGTGATGGGCTGCAGCCACAGGCCGAAGCCGTGGCGGATGCCCATGGACAAGGTGACGATCAGGGCCCCGCAGAGCAGGACCTGGGTGGCGGAGAGGCGCGGCGCGCCCGGAGTGGCGGAGGTCATCGGCGGATTGTGCCCAAGGGCCATTCGCCCCGGGCGTCGCGGGGGAGGCAGGGGCGATTGAAATTTCTGCGCGTTTTTGTTGCGCGCAGGGCATCGCCGGCCCGCGCCGACAGAAGGGCTGGGAATCCATCCAGTGGTTTTCGCCGTCCGCCCCTACAATCCGCGCCCATGGCAAGCACCCCCTCCACCTATTCGGAAGGCTCCATCCGCGTCCTCAAGGGGCTGGAGCCGGTCAAGCAGCGGCCGGGCATGTACACCCGCACCGACAACCCGCTGCACATCATTCAGGAAGTGCTGGACAACGCGGCCGACGAGGCGCTGGCGGGGTTCGGCAAGAAGATCAAGGTCACGCTGCACGCCGACGGTTCGGTTGGCGTGGAAGACGAGGGCCGGGGCATTCCCTTCGGCCTGCACCCCGAGGAACAGGCCCCGGTGGTCGAACTGGTGTTCACCCGCCTGCACGCGGGCGGCAAGTTCGACAAGGGCAAGGGCGGCGCCTACAGCTTTTCGGGCGGCCTGCACGGCGTGGGCGTGAGCGTGACCAACGCGCTGTCCAAACGGCTGGAGGTCACCAGCTTTCGCGACGGCCAGGTGGCGCGCCTGGCCTTCTCCGGCGGCGACGTGATCGAGCCGCTGGCCGTGGCGCCGCGCGGCGAGGGCGACCGCAAGCAGGGCACCTCGGTGCGCGCCTGGCCCGATGCGAAGTACTTCGAATCGGCCGCGCTGCCCATGAACGAGCTGGTGCACCTGCTGCGCAGCAAGGCCGTGCTCATGCCTGGCGTGACCATGCAGCTGGTGGTCGAGAAGACGAAGGAGACGCAGACCTGGCAGTACAAGGGCGGCCTGCGCGACTACCTGCAGCAGACGCTCACCGCCGATCCGGTGATCCCCATGTTCGAGGGCGAGGGCTTCGCCGAGGCCGGCCACGACAGCTTCGCCGAGGGCGAGGGCGCCGCCTGGTGCGTGGCCTTCACCGAGGACGGCGCGCCCGTGCGCGAGAGCTACGTCAACCTCATCCCCACCAGCGCCGGCGGTACGCACGACAGCGGCCTGCGCGACGGCCTGTTCCAGGCGGTCAAGAGCTTCATCGAGCTGCACGCCCTGCTGCCCAAGGGCGTGAAGCTGCTGCCCGAGGACGTGTTCGCGCGCGCCAGCTACGTGCTCTCGGCCAAGGTGCTCGACCCGCAGTTCCAGGGCCAGATCAAGGAGCGCCTGAACTCGCGCGACGCGGTGCGCCTGGTGTCCAGCTTCGTGCGGCCTGCGCTGGAGCTCTGGCTCAACCAGCACGTGGAACACGGCAAGAAGCTGGCCGAACTGGCCATCAAGGCGGCGCAGACGCGCCAGCGCGCGGGCCAGAAGGTGGAGAAGCGCAAGGGCAGCGGCGTGGCCGTGCTGCCCGGCAAGCTCACCGACTGCGAAAGCCGCGACCTCAGCCACAACGAAATCTTCCTGGTCGAGGGCGACTCGGCCGGCGGCAGCGCCAAGATGGGCCGCGACAAGGAATGCCAGGCCATCCTGCCGCTGCGCGGCAAGGTGCTCAACACCTGGGAGGTGGAGCGTGACCGCCTGTTCGCCAACAACGAGATCCACGACATCGCGGTCGCCATCGGCGTCGACCCGCACGGCCCCAACGACTCGCCCGACCTGAGCGGCCTGCGCTACGGCAAGGTCTGCATCCTGTCCGACGCCGACGTCGACGGCTCGCACATCCAGGTGCTGCTGCTGACGCTGTTCTTCCGCCATTTCCCCAAGCTGATCGAATCGGGCAACGTCTACGTGGCGCGCCCGCCGCTGTTCCGCGTGGACATTCCCGCGCGCGGCAAGAAGCCCGCGGCCAAGGTGTACGCGCTGGACGAGGGCGAGCTGCACGCCGCGCTCGACAAGGCCGCCAAGGAAGGCGTGCCGGCCGAGAAATGCCAGGTCAGCCGCTTCAAGGGCCTGGGCGAGATGAGCGCCGAGCAGCTCTGGGACACCACGCTCAACCCCGACACCCGCCGCCTGCTGCCCGTCACCCTGGGCGCGCACGACTTCGCCACCACCGAGGCGCGCATCACCCAGCTGATGGGCAAGGGCGAAGCCGCGGCGCGGCGCGAACTCATGGAACTTCACGGTGACGCCGTGGAGGTGGATATCTGATGTCTGATGTGAACACCCCCGAACTGCCGCTGGCGCCCGCGGCCGAACCCGACGACAGCCTGGCGGCCTACGCCCAGCGCGCCTACCTCGAGTACGCGCTGTCCGTCGTCAAGGGCCGCGCGCTGCCCGACGTGTGCGACGGCCAGAAGCCGGTGCAGCGGCGCATCCTCTACAGCATGGAGCGCATGGGCCTGGGCTACAGCGGCAACGCGGCCGCGCGCCCGGTCAAGAGCGCGCGCGTGGTCGGCGACGTGCTCGGCCGCTTCCACCCGCACGGCGACCAGGCCGCCTACGACGCCCTGGTGCGCATGGCGCAGGACTTCGCGCAGCGCTACCCCCTCATCGACGGCCAGGGCAACTTCGGCTCGCGCGACGGCGACGGCGCCGCGGCCATGCGCTACACCGAGGCCCGCCTGGCCAAGATCAGCGGCCTGCTGCTCGACGAGATCGACGAGGGCACGGTGGACTTCGTGCCCAACTACGACGGCTCCACCACCGAGCCGCGGCAGCTGCCCGCGCGCCTGCCCTTCAACCTGCTCAACGGCGCCAGCGGCATCGCCGTGGGCCTGGCCACCGAGGTGCCCAGCCACAACCTGCGCGAGGTCGCCGAGGCCTGCGTGGCGCTGATCAAGAGTCCCAGGCTCAGCGACGAAGAGCTGTTCGCCCTGGTGCCCGGCCCCGACTACCCGGGCGGCGGCCAGATCATCAGCCCGGCCGGCGACATCGCCGACGCCTACCGCAGCGGCCGCGGCAGCCTCAAGGTGCGCGCGCGCTGGAAGATCGAGGACCTGGCGCGCGGCCAGTGGCAGATGGTGGTGACCGAGCTGCCGCCGGGCACCAGCACGCAGAAGGTGCTGGAAGAGATCGAAGAGCTCACCAACCCCAAGCTCAAGACCGGCAAGAAGGCGATCACGCAGGAGCAGAACCAGCTCAAGGCCAGCATCCTCGCGGTGCTCGACGGCGTGCGCGACGAGTCCAGCAAGGACGCGCCGGTGCGCCTGGTGTTCGAGCCCAAGAGCAGCCGCATCGAGCAGCAGGAGCTCATCACGCAACTGCTGGCGCACACCAGCCTGGAAACCTCGGCGCCGATCAACCTCACGGTGATCGGGCTCGACGGCCGGCCGGTGCAAAAATCGCTGCGGCAGATGCTGGTGGAGTGGATCGAATTCCGCCAGACCACCATCAAGCGCCGCTCCCAGCACCGCCTCGACAAGGTGCTGGACCGCATCCACATCCTCGAAGGCCGGCAGCTCGTGCTGCTCAACATCGACGAGGTGATCCGCATCATCCGCCACAGCGACGAGCCCAAGGCCGCGCTGATCGAGGCCTTCCGGCTCAGCGACCGCCAGGCCGAGGACATCCTCGAAATCCGCCTGCGCCAGCTCGCGCGGCTGGAGGCGATCAAGATCGAGCAGGAACTCAAGAACCTGCGCGAGGAACAGGCGAAGCTGGAGGACATCCTCGCCAACCCCGCGAGCCTCAAGCGCCTGATGGTCAGGGAGATCGAGGCCGACACCAAGGCCTTCGCCGACGAGCGCCGCACGCTGATCCAGGCGGAGAAGAAGGCCGTGGCCGAGATCAAGGTGGTGGACGAGCCGGTCACCGTGGTGGTGTCCAGCAAGGGCTGGGTGCGCGCGCGCACCGGCCACGGCCACGAGGCCTCGGCCTTCGCCTTCAAGGCCGGCGACGGCCTGTACGGCACCTTCGAATGCCGCACGGTGGACGTGCTCATCGTGATCGGCAGCAACGGCCGCGTCTATTCGGTGCCCGTGGCCAGCCTGCCCGGCGCGCGCGGCGACGGCCAGCCCGTCACCACGCTGATCGACCTGGAAAGCGGCACCCAGCCGCTGCACTACTTCGCGGGACCGGCGAACGCGGCGCTGCTGCTGTCCAGCAGCGGCGGCTACGGCTTCATCGCCACGGTGGAGTCCATGGTGTCGCGCCAGCGCGGCGGCAAGACCTTCATCAGCCTGGGCGAGGGCGAGACGCCCTGCGCGCCCTCGCACGCGGCCTTCTCCTCAGGCGGTCAGCCGCTGGTGCCGGCCACGCACGTGTGCTGCGCCTCCACGGGCGGGCGCATCCTCACCTTCGAGATCACCGAACTCAAGCAGATGGACAAGGGCGGCCGCGGCCTCATGCTGATCGACCTGGAGCCCAAGGACACCTTGGCCGGCGCCGCCGCCTACATCCGCAGCGTGAAGATCGAAGGCGTCGGCCGCGGCGGCAAGGAGCGCGAGGAAACGCTGGAGATCCGCAGCCTGAACAACGCCCGCGCCGCGCGCGGCCGCAAGGGCAAGGCGGCGGACCTGGGTTTCAAACCTTCGCGGGTCACGCGGGTCGAGTAAGCCGCGCGGCCACACCGGTTCCTTCCGTTGCCGATGGCCAAGCCCCTGACCCTCGACGCGCTGCGCCGCCACGCGATCGCGCGCAGCCTGTTCAGGCCGCTGGCGCTGCCGGCCGCGGTGCGCCGGCTGGGCTTCGTGCAGGCCGACCCCATGCGCGCGCCGGCGCGCGCGCAGGACCTCATCCTGTTCCAGCGCGTGCGCGACTACCGCGCGGGCGACCTGGAGCGCCGCTACGAGCGCCTGGGCCTGGAGGAAGACGCCTTCGTCAACTACGGCTTCGTGCCGCGCGGCATGCTGGCCCTGCTGCACCCGCGCACGCCGCGCCAGGCCTGGGACGCCGACACCACCCAGCGCGCGCGGGCCGTGCTCGATTTCGTGCGCGAGCGCGGCCTGGCGCACCCGCGCGAGGTGGGCGAGGCCTTCGCCCACCACGGCCGCGTGGCCGGCTACTGGGGCGGCGACCTGAACGCCAGCACGCGCCTGCTGGACCACATGCACTACCACGGCTGGCTGCGCGTGCGCCGGCGCGAAGGCGGCACGCGGCTGTACGAGGCCATGGAGCACGCCGTGCAGGACGACAGTCCCGCCGCGCGGCGGGCGCGCGCCGAGGCGCTGGTCGACACCATCGTGAACCTCTACGCGCCGCTGCCCGCGCCCAGCCTCGGCTACCTGGTCACGCTGCTGCGCTACGGCGCGCCGCAGCTCGCGGCCGAGGCCCGCGCCGTGGCCACGGCCGCGCGCACGCGCTACGGCCACGCGGTGGTCGACGGTACCACCTGGTTCTGGCCGGCCGACGAAAACCCCGCCTCGCGCCGCCACCAGCCGGATGGGACAGGCCTGCGACTGCTCGCGCCCTTCGACCCCGTGGTGTGGGACCGCCGCCGCTTCGAAATGTTGTGGGGCTGGGCTTACCGCTTCGAGGCCTACCTGCCCGCGCCCCGGCGCACCATGGGCCACTACGCGCTGCCGCTGCTGTGGGGAGAACAGGTGCTGGGCTGGGCCAATCTGCGCCTGGAGCGCGGGCGCCTGGTGCGCGAGCTGGGCTTCGTGTCGGGCCGGGCGCCGCACGACGCCGCCTTCAAGCGCGCGCTCGACGAGGAGCTGGCGCGCTTCGAGGCATTTCTGTCGGGTTATGGGCGCGCCGTGGGCGGGCCCCAGGAGTGAAACGATGCCATCTGGCGAACTCACCGGCGTGGTGATCGCGGTCGCGGTTGGGGTGCTGGCGTTCGCCGTGTCCCGCTACGCCACGAGGTACTTCACCCAGCGGCGCGCGGAACGGGAGAAGGCGAAGCAAGCCGCCGGCCAGAGCCGGCAGGTGCGGCGCGCGAACGCGCGCCGCCAACGCTGAACCTCAGGCGCCGAGCCTCAGTTCAGCTCCGCGATCAACTCGATCTCCACGCAGGCCCCCATGGGGAGCTGCGCCACGCCGAAGGCGCTGCGCGCGTGCAGGCCGGCGTCGCCGAAGACCTCGCCCAGCAGCTCGCTGCAGCCGTTGGTGACCAGGTGCTGTTCGGTGAAAGTGGGGGCGCTGTTGACCAGGCTCATGACCTTGACGATGCGCTTGACGTCGTCCAGCGTCTTGCCCGAGGCCTGGCAGGCGGCCTGCAGCGTGCCCATGAGGGCGATGGCGACGCTGCGCGCGGCCTCCTTGCCCTCGTCGGTTTCCATGGTCAGGCCCAGCTGCCCGACCCAGGCCTTGTTGTCCTTGCGGGCGATGTTGCCGCTGATGAACACCAGCTGGCCGGTCTGCACGAAGGGCACATAGGCGGCGGCTGGGGTGGCCACGGGGGGCAGGGTGATGCCCAGTTGCTTGAGCTTGGCGAGTGCGCTCATCGGTCGCTCCTAGGGAATGGGAATGGCGAAAAAGAGCGGGCCATTCTAGTGGCGCCCCATGGGCGTGATGGATGGCTGCGTGCGAGGGACACGCCGCGGCTTCTTTGGCTGGGCCCAACACCTCGACGCTCAATCGGCGTAAGGAAACGCCAAATCCACCCCTGCACGTTGGGCCTCCTCGGCCCAGATGCGCTTGACCACCGCGCGGGGCAGGTACCTGGAGGTATAGAGGAAGGGCTCGACCTCGGTGGCGTACTGACTCTCTTCATCGACGTTGCCGGCTTTGTGAGCGGCGAACGAGGCGCGCATCATCTGGCGGAAATGAAAGGCGTCGTCGCCGGGCCCCAGCCCCGCAATGAGATTGCCTTGCCATATGCGCGAGTAGATGGCGGCGGAGTGGGATTCGGTGTCCCAGTAAACCGTGAAAGAGCTGCCTTCGTAGTCAATCGAGCGTTTTCCTCCCCCAAAGGGCTTGAAGCCCTGCGCTGTTCGCAAATGGATTTCTCGCGGTTGGAACAGCAATATGGGCTTGCCCTTCACGTTTCCGTACGGCTCCTTTTCGCTCGAGACGATCGCATCGCACCAGCCATCACCGTCGACGTCCACCCAAGTCACGTCGATGACATCCTCCTTGCGCCATCGCGCATCGGACTCTTTGATCCGTTTCTTGAAATAGGGGTCGTTCCATAGTCTCGGGTCAAAATCGAGTTTTCCCGGAGAAAACAACTTCCAAGCTTTCATGTCCCGTCTGCACGCGGGCAGATCGATCGTCAACCCCGTGGCTTCGGTGTTCGAAGGGTTTGATGGCTCCTGCCCCTGCACGGGTCCCGAGGCAACGATCAACAACGTCGTGGCGATCGCTATCCAACCAGCTTGTGTCATTACGCTTCTCCTATTGCTTCGGTTTGATGGGGTCGAGTGCCAGTCGTGGCGCGTTCATGACGTCGCAGGGCATCTTGGCGGTATCGCTCCAGATGCCCACCAATCCCTTCGCATACTCAAAGTTCCGCGCCATCGACAAGGTCGTGGCGTCCGAACCCGCGTTATGGAAGTAGCCGATGCGCGCCACGATGTCCTCTTCCGTCTCATCGGGGTACTTGATCCTGTACGCCGCGTACTTCCATCGAATCTCGCGGTCGGAGATCAGATCGAATTTCTGTCGGCTCTTGAACAAGGCACTTGGCGCATCTAATAGCACCGCCTTAAGCGTTTTGTCCGTGAAGACGGCGGCCGAGGCAAAGCCCTGCCAACCTTCGTTCCAGTTCGCAGGCTGCTTCAGGTAGAGACGAAACCCGTCGCGCGTGATCCGCAGATTGGCCAGCAGCGCATCGAATTGCTGTTCCTTTGTCGTGGCAACACCTTGCGCCTGCTCCTTAAGGCTTTCTTTTCTCAGCAATGCATAGGCTTCATCGGGGCTTCCTCTGGCGGTCTTGCGAAGCTCATTCATCAAATCAAACATCTTCGCCCACTTCACCATCCTGACGTACATACCGTACGCCTCACTGCTCGTGCTGCCGGGCGTATGGCTGAAGCCTGTTTCCTTGGCGAACTGCTGCACTTGGCTGTCGCTGGCGGGGTCGATCGGCGTGTTCGCCGTCAAACGGGTTCTCCAACCCACAATACGTTTTCCCTTGTAGGTTCCACCGAGGACGTAGACGGCACGCTGCAGCGCCTGGTCCAAGCGCTGTCTCAATCCCGTGTCCTGCCCCTGCGCATCGATCAACCCCAAGGCCTTCTTCTCCTCGTCGTTCAAATTCGCCTGGCTGTTGAACAAGGCTTGATAGACCAGGTTCTGGTTCGTGCTGGGTTTGCGCACATCCGAGAACGTCAGCATTCGGTCCACAAAGGTGGAGACCACGAACTGGGTGGAGCCGTAGCTGGCCGGTGTGCCCGCGGGGTTCTGCGCCAACGCAGCGCAGCCCGTCTTGCTGCAGTCCATCCCGCCGGACTCCTTGATCTGCACCGCGCGCTTGAGCCGCTGGAACGCGCGCTCGGGCGTCATCGCCTGCTGGCACGTCAAGCTGTCCGTGCCCTGGTCGATGCGCTGACCACCCGGCTCGTCGTTGATGCCTGCGATACCACCCGGCGAGAGCGTGAGTCCGCGCAGCTTCACGCTCGGCAGCACGAGCTGGTCGTCGGCCACGCCTGCCGCCGCGTTGCCACCGGAGCACGCCGCCGCGGTGTACTTGCGCGTGACGTCACCGAAGGTCTGCAGGTCCTCCAGCAGCTGCAGGGCGGCGGCATCGTCGATCTCTTGCGTGAAGCTGTCGGGCGAGAGCATGTCGTTGACGTAGTGGGCAACGAAGGCCTGCACGGTGTCCTGGGCCTTCGGCTGGGACGAATTCCACTGCGCATACGCCTTGGACGAGGCGCCCAGCGGGTTGGCGGAGGAGCCGAGGAAGCTGCCGCGCGGGTCGTAGAGCACCTGCGTGAGGGCGTTGGCGCCGCCCATGTCGCGCAGCCGTATCGATCACTTTTTTGACCGATCGCATCGCTGGCCTACGGTCGAGTAATAGAAAGTGATAACGGCGTCGCGGGTCACGTCATCGACCTTCTTGAAGGCATCGACTTCGTTGTCCCAGCGGTGGACGGAAACGTATTCTCGGCAACCTAGGGCCACATACTCCAGACCATCCGGACCGATCCCGAGTACGTAAGGTGCTCCACCGGACTTCGGGTAAATCATGGTGACCTCAGTGAGGTCCACGTTCTGGTCTGGAGAAACTCTGAAATCCGAACCAAACAGCGTTGCACCCGTTTCTTTCAAAGGCGGCCGCCATCTTTTTGGACCACCCAGCGTCATGATTTCATCCAAAAAGTAGGATTCCATTTTCGAGTTCATTGGATATGGAACAGCCCACGCGAAATCGCACCATCCATCGCCGTTGAAGTCGGCCACCAAGGGTGAATACCAGCCGGTCTCGATCGCGCCCTTGGACTCCGATCCTCGTTCGGCGTGAAGTTTGGGTCGCTTTGCAGGAGGCGTCTTGCATGTCGGCGGCTCCATTACTAGGTCCAGGGAGACCTGCGCTGCAGCCTCTGTTTCAAGAGCAACAATTGCCAATCCACCCAGCATCAGTACAAAAACTTTTCTCATTTCAATTCAGCTTCAACGGCTGCATTTCAAGCCCGGTCACACGCGTCAATTCTTCGCCACATCGCAAAGCATTCCAGTCGCCCCGCCCTTTAAGCCGTGTGAATTCATCCACATAACTCTGCACTCCAGGCGAGAGTTCCATTCTTGGCATAGTGATTCGGCGAACACTCCCCCAGTTGTGCATTGCCGCCACACGCTGAGCCAAATCAATCTCAATTTCGCGCTGACGCTGATGATATGCAATGGACCCCGGTGCTTCCTTGTTCAAAAAATGACCGCGAAGCGAAGATGCGTCCATCACCACTGACAGATTATTTTTAAGGAATGTTTTGGAGACAAAACCATATTCATCTTGACTGGAGTACAACCACATCAGCCATTCTGCGAAACTTGACTGCCCGTCGCCGTCAAGTATGCGCGTCGCAGCCGCTGCCGCGAAGGCGTTTCTTGCTTCGGCTTCTGTGCGAGCCCGCCCCTCCGGGATGAAACCAAGCATGTCGACGAATTCAGACTGATTCAAACCCGTTTCATTTTGAAATTTCGAATGCTCTTGCTCAGACAAAGAGTTCCACACCTGGTTTGCCTGCTGTGCAGCAAGGCCACTTCCGAAACCGGTTTTCGAACTCCGGATTTTTTTGAGGACGTTTGCAGTTGCCGTAGCACGCTCATTCGCAATCCCCACCATATCCAACATGGTTCCCATCGAGCCATTCGGTAGTCGCACGGGCTGATCCAGGCGCAATTGGTGGCGTTGTTGCGCGCTCAAGCCCTTGGCCATCGTCCTGAGCGTTCTGAGAAACGTCTCCACCACGAACTGTGTGCGCCCATAGCTGGCGTAGTACTCGTGCCCGTTGATCTTGATGGCGGTGTTGCTGCGGCAGCCGTTGTTGGCCGAGCAGTCCTTGTAGATGGCGGACGTCGCGGGAGATTCCTGCAGCTCCGCTGCGGCTTCGTACTTGGCGATGCGCCGCCGCTCCTCGTCGTTGGCATACGCCACGGGCAAGGTCGTGGGGCGATTGCAGTTGAGGATGCGCTGGGCGTTGGCCTGGTTGCCCGGCAGGCCCGTCAGCGGCGGCTCCTTCTCGCGATCGACGTGGATGTCTGTCTCCCCTGGCGCGAACCGAATCGGCGGCAGCAGCGCCGCGCGCGACGGACACGATCGCCCAAAGACCTGTTCCCGATCGGCCTGGATGTAGCTGGCGATCAAGGCGGTGGCGTCGTCGTCGCTCATGTTGTCGATGGTGAATTCGGGAATGGCGATGAGCGCCTCGCCGTAGTGCTGGAAGAAGTCCGCCGCCATGGGGTTGTCCGCGCCGCCCCAGGCGCTGGCGGCTTGCCCACCGCCCAGGAAGTTGCCTCCGACGTCCACGAGCAAGGCACTGGCCGCCCGCGCGTACTCATTGCGCTTCTGGCCCAGCGCACTGGCGTCCCCGCCGCCCTGCACGTCGTCGACGATGAAGGCCCAGCGCGCCTTGACGAAGCCCTGGTCGATGCCCAGCGCCTTGTCTTTGGCGTCGGTGGTGATGGCGAAGTAGCGGATGCGCGCCGCGCCATCGGGATCGAAGTACGCGTCGGGGCGCCCGCCCGCGTAGGCGTAGAGGTCCAGCAGCAGGCCCGCGGGCAGATCGTTGATGGCGTCGGCGATGCCGGCTGGGTCGGGGCTGATGAAGCGGCCTTGTGTCGGCTCGAAGAAGCGCGCGCCGTGGTAGCTCAGGCCGCTGTCGGCGTCGTGGACCTGGCCGACGTAGCGCAGGGGTTGGTGGATGCGGGGCGACTGGCCGTCGTCGCGCCTTTCGTCTGGTCCTTCGGACGGCCCTGCGCCTCGCTCCGCGCCTCGTTCGCCGTCGCGCCAGACGGTCCGCCCCTGCTCGCTCACGCTGAGCACGCGCCCGGCGCGCGTGGTGTGCAGGTGGCGGGCTTCTGGGCCGAGCAGCCAGGCGGTGAAGCGCTGCCAGGCGCTGGCGGGCTGCAGCGGGATCTGCGCCACGGGGCGGTAGCCCAGGTGGACGTGGGCATACGTCAAGCGGCCCTGGGCGTCGGCTTCGGCCACGAGGCGGCTGTCTTCGTACAGGCTCAGGCTGGCGAGGACCTGGCCCTTGGCCTCGCTCACGAGCTGGATGACGCGGCGCCCGCGCGCGTCGTAGAGGTAGTCGCTGTGGCCGCCGTCTTCTCTCTCGGTTCGTTCGAGCTGTCCGGCCGCGTTCCAGTGCAGGCGCTGAACGCCTTGGCTGGTGCTGATGCGGCTGGGTAGGCCCGCGCTGTCGTGTTCTTGCCCCGGCGGGGCGAGCCAGGACGCCGTGTCGCTCCCGGCGAGGCCGCTTCGGCTGGTCTCTGGCTGTGCCGGTGGCGGGACGGGTTCGAAGCGGTCGACGCTGCCGTCCCCATGGGTGATGGCCGTGGCGTAGCGCAGCGCCCCCAGGTCCTGCCAGCGGATGTCGCGCACGATGTCGCGCCCGCCGCCGAGCCAGGCCGGCAGCGCGCCTTCGGTGCGGATGCGGGTGACCGGCCCACCCAGCGGCCTGGACAGTGGTCCATCCAGCGGTGCATCGCTGGGTAGGTACGCGATGCCCAGGCGGCGCCCATCGGCACCGGTGAGCGTGCGGCTCAGGCGCCCGTCCGCTTCGCGGCGGTAGGCCAGGCTCAACTGGATGGGCTCGGGCAAGGCGGCCCGCAGTGCCCCGGCGGGCTCGATGCGCAGGGTTTCGCTGGCCAGGGCGCCGCGTTCGTCGTAGCTCAGGCGGGTGATGCGTTGACCGTACTTGTCGCTGATGCGTTCTTCGGCAAGGCGCTCATGCTCGTAGCGGCGCTCGATGACTTGCTCTGCGGTGGTGCCGGCCTCAGCACCGGGAGCGAAGCGCTCCAGGCGCACGAGCCGCCCCGCCAGGTCCCAGCGGGCGCGCTGGCGTGCGCCTCTGGGGTCGATGGTCAGGAGGAGACGCCCGGCCTCGTCGTGGCGCGCGAACTGCCAGCCTTGGCCGGGGTGGCGGATGGCCACGACGCGAGCGAAGTCGTCGAGCCGGCGCTGGGCCTGGGCGTGGGGGGTGGCGAAGCCGAGCACGCTGGACTCGGCCACGCTGCCCGGTGGGCCCCAGGTGGCGCTGAGCAGCGCTTCACTGTCGTCGCCTGACGCTGTCCCTGAGGCTGCCCCTGCCACCGTTCGCCAGGCCACGGGCCGGGCCCAGGGGTCGTGCTCGATGAGAAGGTCCGCGCGGCCGCTTAGGCCTGCGTGGCCGTTCAGGTCCGCGTTGGGCGCTGCGCTCTGCTGGGGCGCGTCCCAGACTGGCACCGGCTGGGGCAGTGGCAGGCTCAGCCCATCCGGCCCGCTGAGGCCGACGATGCGCCCGCTCTCGGGCTCGCGGTGCACATCCAGGGGTCGTGGGCCGGGGCGCACGATGCGCTGCAGGTGGTCGGCGCGCGCGTCCCATTCGTAGCGGGTGATGTCCGAGTCCTCGGGTCGGCTGGTCGGGCCGTTGGGCAAGGGGCCATCGACGCTCGATAACACGCTGCGTCCGTTGATCTGGGCGTAGCCGTAGGTGGTGCTGCGCCGGATGGCCACCCCTTGTGGATTGAACTGACCCTGTTCGTCGACCGGGCTGAAGCCCTCTTCGGTGACCTCGACAGGCTGCATCGCGGCGTTGTAGGCAATGCGGGTGAGCCGCTCCTTGCCCGGGACCACGCTGGGCGTGGCGATGAGCACGGGTTGTGGGCTGGGTACCGCATACGGATCGCTCGCATCGATGGCCGCGTACTCGTAGCGCGCGCGCCATTGGGCTGGTTGGGCTTTGCCGTTCTGGTAGGTGATGGTGCTGACCTTGACCGGGCGGCCGTAGGCGTCGCGTTCGGTGCGGGTGCTGCGCAGGGGGTGGCCCTTCTCGTCGAGGGTGGTCTCTTCGATGAGCCGACCCACGCGGTCGTAGCCGTAGCGCCGGTTGCCCGGAGTACAACTCGCGCAGCCCGGGCCGATGGCTTGCAGCAGGCGCGGCTCGCCGGCGATGGTGGTGCTGGTGTAGACGGTCCTCTGGCCCAGGCTGTTGGCGAGCACGGTGGTGCGCTGCCCGTGCTCGGTGGGTCCGTGTTGCAGGCTCACCTGATCCTGGCCCGTGGCGACCGCCGTGCCAGTCGTACCAGTCGTGCTCGAAGGGCGTTCGCCCTTGAAGCTGAGCACGGCGCGGCGCTCTTCGTCGTAGGCCCAGGTGTTTAGGCGCTCGTTGCGGGCTTGGCCATGGCGGCTCAGCCGCTGTGCGCTGATGCCGGTGAGCAGCGTCGGAAAGCGCGGGTCTTCGTAGTGGTAGCGGCGGCTGCGCATCTCCGAGGCCGCGCCACCTTCACTCGGCGCCTGCGCCGGATAGATGACCTGGCTGAGGTTGGCGATGGGCTCGCTGGGCCTGGCGCTGGAGCCCTCGGGCAGTTGCCCGCCGTGTTCATAAACAAACCGCCCCACGGGCGTGTCGATGCCCTGCACGCCGCGGTAGCGCTGCGGGTCCTGGGCGCTGGCCTTGTCCAGCACATGCAGGCGCAGGCGCCGCCCGGCGGGGTCGATCACTTCGCTGAGCCAGCCACGCCCGTCGTAGCGCAGGCTGAGGAATTCGCCGCTGGGCGCGCGGATCTGCTCCAGCTGGCCCCGGGTGTTGAAGCGCAGCTGGCGCCCGTCGGCCCAGCGCCAGAGGTACTCGCTGCCGCGCGGCGTGTGCAGTCGGTGCACCAGGCCTTGCAGCGGGTTCAGGCCACGGTAGAGATCGCCTTGGCCCTGGCCTGGGCCTTGGCGTTCGTCTGGAGGCAGGGCGAAGGCGATGCGCGTGCCATCGGCCTGCACGACTTCCAGCGTGCCCGCCAGCGCACCGGTGCCCACGCGCAGCGTGGTCTCGTAGCTCAGGCGCCAGCCGCGCCCGAGCAGGTGGCGCTCGGTGTCGGCGCTGTTGTAGTAGCGGATGAGTTCCAGGCCGAGCACGCCGGGCAGCGCGGGCATGTCCACCTCGCGCTGGAACTTGTTGCCGCCCAGCACATTGAGGGGGTTGCCCGCGCCGCTGTCCACGCCCGAGGTGTTGCCCAGGGTGGCCGCGCCCGCCCCGCCGCAGGGGCTGCCGGTGCTGGGGGCACCGGCGCAGCAGCTCACGCTGGGGTCGCAGGCGGCTTGGGCCGTCGGCAGCTGACCGAAGAGCAGCACAAGGGCGAGAAGGCCCGACCCATGTTGGGCGCGGCTGCGCGCGGCCTTGAGCCCCTCCCACAGGTGATGTCTGTGCATGCCCCGTCCCCCCGATGCGATCCGAAACGCCCGTGCCGGCGGCACGAGCGCGCGATCACATCAGGCGAGGGCCCAGGGCGTCTGGACTGCCGGCGGGGGCTTTAACCAAAATTCACGAATCGCCAGGCCGCGTGCCCACCTGAGCGACGGGTTGGCCCGCGCGTGGCGGAAGGGATCAGGGAGGCGGCGCTGTTGCGCCGGGCATCGCTTGTGTGGGTGTATCCAGGTCACGGCCTTCCAGCTCGTCCGGCGGGGCCACGGTCACGGCCACGTCCAGCGTGTGCTGGGCGCCGCCCTGGATGACGCCGCGCATGGGCGAGACGTCGCTGAAATCGCGGCCGATGGCCAGGGTCACGTAGTCCTCGCCCGGGCTGCCCCAGCCGCAGCGGTTGTTGGTGGGGTCGAAGTCGAACCACTCACCGTCGCCGCCGTCCTCGCGCGGTACGTAGACGGCGGCCCAGGCGTGCGAGGCGTCGGCACCGATGAGGCGCGGCTGGCCGGGCGGCGGCTGGGTGAGCAGGTAGCCGCTGACGTAGCGCGCGGGCAGCCCCAGGCTGCGCAGGCAGCCGATCATGATGTGGGCGAAGTCCTGGCACACGCCCCGGCCCTGGGCCAGGGCCTCCAGCGGCGGCGTGCTGACCTCGGTGCTGGCGCTGTCGTACTGCAGTTCGCCGTGGATGCGCTCCATGAGCGCGCGCGCCGCCTGCAGCACCGGCGCGCCGGTCGCGAAGGCCGGGCGCGCCCACTGGACGAAGGCCTCGTCGCGTTCCACCAGGGGCGAAGCGAACAGGAACTCGGCCGCGGCCTCGTAGGGCGCATTGACGCGGTAGCGGAAGTGCTCGCGCACGCGCTCCCAGGTCATGCCACGCCAGGGCGCGTCTTCGGGCAGGGGGCGCGGCGCGGCGGTCATCACCGTGCTGTCGGCCAGCACGCTCAAGGTGTCGTGCGGCGCCTGCTGGGCGAAGAAGCGGCGCTGGTTGCCGAAGGCGTCGGTGCTCTGGTGCATCGTGGCCGGCTCGGGCTCGATCGCGATGCGGTGCGACAGCACGCGCTGCAGCGCGCTGGCGCGCGGGCTCAGGTGCAGCATGTGCTGCGCCATGTCCACCGCGCTCTGGTAGCGATAGGTGGTGCGGTGCAGGACGCGGAGTTTCATGGCCGTTCAGATGGACAGCGTCTGGCTGCGCCGGTCGGCGTGGCTGAAGTGCAGGCGCGTGATCTCGTCGGAGAGCTCGACCGCCGCGGCCTCGCAGTCTTCCAGCACGCGCAGCAGCGCGCCCCAGACGCGGCGGCCGTCGGCGTCGCGCTGCCAGTTGCTCAGCTCGGCGAGCTGCCAGCCGGCCGGGTCGGGCAGGCCGCGCGCGAGTTCGGCGTCCTGCGGCGCCACGCTCTGACCCAGACGGGCCAGCCGCGCGCGCAGGGTTTGCACCACCCAGGCCAGCGAGCGCGGGTTGTCGCGGTCGAGCACCAGCAGGTCGATCAGCGCCACCATGTCGCGGCGCTGCTGGTACTGGGCGTGGAAGGTGATGGTGCTGTCGAACAGCGCCACCATGGCCTCGAAGCCGGCGGGTTCATGCACGCTGCCGGTTTGCAGGCCCAGCGCCAGCGCGCGCGACAGCGTGGCCAGGCGCTCGATGTGGCGGCCGATGGACAGCAGGCGCCAGCCGTCGTCGCGCACCATGCGGTCGGTCTGCGAGCCGGTGATGGCGGCCAGCTGCTGGCTGGCCTCCTGCAGCAGCAGCTGCGCGCCGCCGGTGTTGAAGTCGCCGTTGTCGAGCAGCCGCGCGGCGCCGGCCGCGAAGCCGGTCCGCAGACGCTCGATCAGGTTCCAGTGCTCGCGCGACAGCCGCTCGCGCACCTGCGCGGCGGCGTTGGCCAGGGCGCCGAGGTTGAAGCCCACGCTGAAGGAGCTGGCGGCGGCCGGGTCCTGCGGGTGGGGCGCCAGGTTGGCCATCAGGGAGCGCGCGAACACGCGCGAGGAGTGCAGGGCGTCGGGCACGTCGGCCAGCACCAGTGCGTTCTCCCGCGAGACCTCGGTCAGCCAGGCCAGCAGGGCCTGCGTGCCGGGTTCCTCGCCGTCGAGCTGGTCGAGCACGGTTTCGGCCAGGCGCACGGTGTTTTCGGCGCGTTCGGTGTAGCGGCCCAGCCAGAACAGGTTTTCGGCCGCGCGGCTGGTGACGGGCTGCTTCTGTTGCGCGATGGCGAAGGAGCTGGGCTGGCCGCTCAGCAGGCTGGTGGGGTCCACCGCGCCGTCGGTGAGCACCCAGCAGTCGGCGCTGCTGCCGCCGCGCTGCATGGCGGCCACCAGCTGGCCGCGCGGCGCCAGGCGCACCAGGCCACCGGGCAGCACGCGCCAGGAACCGGCGCCATCGGCCAGCGCGAACACGCGCAGCATGGCCGAGCGTGGCATGAGCCGGTCGCCCGTCCAGGTGGGGGTCTGCGAGAGCGGCAGCCAGGACTGCACGGTGTGCTGCTCGGGTTGGCGCACCAGGCGGCCGGTCCATTCGTCGATCTCGCGCGGCGTCAGGCCCTGGCCGATCACGGTGTCGGACCCGCCGCCGGGGTAGGTGGCCTTGATCACGCCGTCCCTGAGCAGGGGCAGCACGCCGCGCAGCGCGGCGTCTTCGCCGCACCACCAGGTGGCCAGCGAGGGCAGGGCCAGCGGCTCGCCCAGCAGGTGCTCGCTGATGGCGGGCAGGAAACCGAGCAGCGCGCTCGACTCCAGCGGCGCCGAGCCCGGCGCGTTGGCCAGCACCAGGTGGCCGGCGCGCAGCACCTGCAGCAGGCCGGGCACGCCGAGGGTGGAGTCGGGGCGCAGCTCCAGCGGGTCCAGCCACGGGTCGTCCACGCGCTTGATGAGGGCGTGCACCGGCTCCAGGCCCGCCAGGGTCTTGAGGAACAGGCGCTCGTCGCGCACGGTGAGGTCGTTGCCTTCCACCAGCGTGAGGCCCAGGTAGCGCGCCAGGTAGGCGTGCTCGAAATAGGTTTCGTTGTACGGACCGGGCGTGAGCAGGGCGATGCGCGCGTTCTCGCCTTCGGGCGCCAGGGACTTGATGCCGTCCATGAGCGCGCGGTAGCTGGCGGCCAGGCGCTGCACCCGCAGGCCGGCGAAGGCCTTGGGGAACTGGCGGCCGATGGCGATGCGGTTCTCGAGCAGGTAGCCCAGGCCGGAGGGCGCCTGGGTGCGCTGGCCCACCACCCACCAGCGTCCGTCGGGGCCGTGGGCCAGGTCGAAGCCGACGATGTGCAGCCAGGTGCCGCCGCGCGGGCGCACGCCCTGCATGGCGCGCAGGTAGCCCGGGTGGCCCTGCACCAGGGCGGCGGGCAGCAGGCCGCGCTGCAGCAGTTCGCGCGGGCCGTAGAGATCGGCCATCACGGCGTTGAGCAGGCGCGCGCGCTGCAGCACGCCGGCTTCGATCTGCGCCCAGTCGCCCGGGCCCAGGATCATGGGAAAGAGGTCCAGCGCCCAGGGCCGCTGCAGGCCACTGTCGTCGGCGTAGACGTTGTAGGTGACGCCGTTGTCGCGGATCTGGCGCCGCAGGTTCTCGGCGCGGCGGTTCAGGTCGGCCAGGCCTTCGGTGCCGGTGTGGTCGAAGAAGGCGGACCAGCTGGGGGCCAGGCCGTGCGGGCCATCGCCCAGCAGCTCGTCGAGGTGTCCCGGGTCGGCCGGCACGGCCAGAGACAGGGCCCATTCGCCCGGCCGCTCGGGGGCCAGGGGGCCGAAAAGGGAATCGTCAGGATCGGCGTTCACGGCGCGCAGTATGCCTGCGCGCCCCTGGCGGGCGGCCGGGCGAGGCTCACGTTCTCAGGTCCAGCGTGCAGGGGAATTCGCGGTTCACGGCGGCGGGCGCCACGCGCAGTCGGCCGGGCGTGTGGCCCATCGGGAAGAAGCGCGACAGGCGGCGGCTTTCGGCCTCGTAGGCGTTGACCGGAAAGCTGTCGTAGCTGCGTCCGCCGGGGTGGCTCACGTGGTACTGGCCACCGCCCAGGGAGCGCTGCATCCAGGTGTCGACGATGTCGAAGGTGAGCGGCGCGTGCACGCCGATGCCGGGGTGCAGGGCCGAGGGCGGCGCCCAGGCCTTGTAGCGCACGCCGGCCACATAGTCGCCGGCCGTGCCGGTGTGGTGCAGTGGCAGCGCGCGGCCGTTGCAGGTAACGGCGTAGCGCCGGTCGGTCCAGCCGCGCACGCGCACCTCCAGGCGTTCGAGCGAGGAGTCGACGTAGCGCACGGTGCCGCCGATGGCGCCTTCTTCGCCCATCACGTGCCAGGGCTCCAGCGCGCCGCGCAGCGTGAGTTCGATGCCGCGCACCGCGAGCTCGCCGATGAGCGGGAAGCGGAATTCGAAGTGCGGTTCGAACCAGGCCATGTCGAAGGCATAGCCGGCCTCGCTCAGCTCGGCCAGCACGTCCTCGAAGTCCAGGCGCAGGTAGGTGGGCAGCATCCAGCGGTCGTGCAGTTCGGTGCCCCAGCGCGCCAGCGGCGCACGGTAAGGCTGTTGCCAGAAGCGCGCGACCAGCGCGCGCAGCAGCAGCTGCTGGGCCACGCTCATGCGCGCATGCGGTGGCATCTCGAAGGCGCGCAGCTCCAGCAGGCCCAGGCGGCCGGCGGGGCCGTCGGGTGAGTAGAGCTTGTCGATGCAGAACTCGCTGCGGTGCGTGTTGCCAGTGACGTCGATGAGGATGTTGCGCAGCGTGCGGTCCACCAGCCAGGGCGGCATGTGTTCGCCATGCACCTGGCGCGCCCGCTCGATCTGCGCCAGCGCGATCTCCAGTTCGTGCAGCTGGTCGTTGCGCGCCTCGTCCACGCGTGGGGCCTGGCTGGTGGGGCCGATGAACAGGCCGCTGAACAGGTAGCTCAGCGCGGGGTGGTTGTGCCAGTAGGCCACCAGGCTGCCCAGCAGCTCGGGCCGGCGCAGGAAGGGCGAGTCGGCTGGCGTGGCGCCACCGAGCACGATGTGGTTGCCACCGCCGGTGCCGGTGTGGCGGCCATCGGTCATGAACTTCTCGGCGCACAGGCGCGTCTGGTGCGCGGCCTCGTAGAGAAATTCGGTGTGCTCCACCAGTTCGCTCCAGTTGTGCGCCGGGTGGATGTTGACCTCGATCACGCCGGGGTCGGGCGTCACCTGCAGCGTTTTCAGGCGCGGGTCGCGCGGCGGCGGGTAGCCCTCGAGCACCACCTTCACGCCCAGCCGATCGGCCGTGGCCTCGACGGCGGCGAGCAGGTCGAGGTAGTCCTCCAGCCGCGCCAGCGGCGGCATGAAGACATAGAGGTGCTGCCCTTGGCCGCCTTTGTCCTTCTCGGCCTTGGGGCCGTTGGCGCGCTGCGGGTCGCGCGCTTCCACGCACAGCGCGGTGCGCGTGAGCCAGCCGGCCGATTCGCCGCGCCGCGGGTGGTGCGAGGACAGGCCCTGGGCCTGGGCCGAGGGGCCGCTGCCGGGCCAGCCGCGCGCCGCCGCCACGTCCGGCGGCGCGCCGGCCGCCGCGTGCGCCTGCCATTGCGCGCGCACGGGGGCGCCGCGCGGCAGCGGCGCGCGCGGCGCGAACGGGTCTTGTTCGATGGTCTGGGGCCGGTCGCCGGCCGCCGCCCAGGGCAGCGAGTCCAGCGGCAGCCGGTAGCCCATGGGGGAGTCGCCCGGCACCAGGTACAGGCGCTCGTCGCGGAAGAACCAGGGGCCGGTGGACCACACCGTGCCGCCCAGGGCCGGGTGGCCGGCGTTGGCCTGCAGCGGCAGCACGTAGCCCACCACGCTGGACAGGCCCTGCTCGAACACGCGGCGCAGGCGCAGGCGCTCCAGCTCGTCGTCGAGCCGGCTGTCGAAGGGGTCCACGTTCACGGGCAGGCGGCGTTCGCGCCAGAGGTAGTACCAGGTGTCTTCGTGGCCCGCGGTGATGTATTGCGTGCTCAGGCCCAGCCGGCGCGCCAGCGCCTGCGCGAAGCGGCGAGCGTCGTCGCTGGTGCAGTGGGCCTCGTCGCGCTCGTCGGCCAGCAGCGCGGGATTGTTCCAGCACGGCTCGCCGTCGGCGCGCCAGAACACCGAGAGCGCCCAGCGCGGCAGCTGCTCGCCCGGGTACCACTTGCCCTGGCCCATGTGCACGAAGCCGCCCTGGCCGTAGCGCTCGCGCAGGCGGCCCAGCAGCTCGGTGGCGTAGCCGCGCTTGGTGGGGCCCAGGGCCTCGGTGTTCCACTCGGCGGCGTCGCGGTCGCTGGTGGCCACGTAGGTGGGCTCGCCGCCCTGGGTGAGGCGCACGTCGTGCCGCGTCAGGTCCGCGTCGACCTGGTCGCCCAGCGCGAGCACGGCGGCCCATTGCTCATCGGTGTAGGGCCGGGTGACGCGCGGCGATTCGTGCACGCGGCGCACGGTCATGTGGTGCTCGAAGGCCACCTCGCACTCGTCCACTGCGCCTTCCACGGGCGCGGCGCTGCCGGGCTGCGGCGTGCAGGCCAGGGGAATGTGGCCCTCGCCCGCGAGCAGGCCGGAGGTCGGGTCCAGGCCGATCCAGCCCGCGCCGGGCAGGAAGACCTCGCACCAGGCGTGCAGGTCGGTGAAGTCGCGCTCGGGGCCGCTGGGGCCGTCGATGGATTTCACGTCGGGCGCGAGCTGGATGAGGTAGCCCGAGACGAAGCGCGCCGCCAGCCCCAGGTGGCGCAGCAGCTGCACCAGCAGCCAGCCGCTGTCGCGGCAGGAGCCGCGCTGCCGCTGCAGCGTTTCCTCCGGCGTCTGCACGCCGGGCTCCATGCGGATGGTGTAGTCGATGTCGCGCCGCAGGCGCTGGTTGATGTCGACCAGGCAATCGATGGTGCGGCGCCGGTCGCGGGCGATGCCCGCGAGGTAGGCCGCCAGCCGCGGCGTGAGCGGCTCGGCAGCCAGATACGGTGCCAGTTCGCGCCGCTGCGCCTCGGCATACTCGAACGGGAACTGCTCGGCCTGCGGCTCCAGGAAGAAGTCGAACGGGTTGTGCACCGCCATCTCGACCACGAGATCGATGGTGATCTTGAACTCGGTGGTGGGCTCGGGAAACACCAGGCGGGCCTGGTGGTTGGCGAACGGGTCCTGCTGCCAGTTGACGAAATGGGTGGCGGGCTCGACGCGCTGCGAATACGAGAGCACCTTGGTCCGGCTGTGCGGGGCCGGCCGCAGGCGCACCACCTGAGGCCCCAGGCGCACCAGGCGGTCGTACCGGTAGTGGGTGATGTGGCTCAGGGCGACGTGGATGGCCATGAAAAGGCTTTCAGGGAAAGGGATGACGCGGGATCGCGCGAGCGCCTCCACGCGGTTGAAAAATCATGCTAGCAAGTCTTGCGCCATTGCGCGATGACGTCTGCGCGCCGGCGCCACCGCGCGCCTGGCGCCCGGGCTGGGCCCTGGCCGGCGGGGTGCTGGGCACGGCCGCGCAGCTGCAGCAGCCGGACCTGTGGGGGTGGGGGGTCTGTATCGGCATCACCGTGGCGGGCCTGCTGGCGCTGGCCTTGCGGGGACGCCTGGCCTGGTTGCTGGCGGGCGCGGCGCTGGCCTTTGGCGGCGCGGGCTTGCGCGCCCTGTCGCTGTCCGAGCAGGCCCTGGCGGGCGCGCTGGAGGGACGCGACATCGCGGTGGTCGGGCGCGTGGCGTCCCTGCCGGTGAAAGACCCGCAGGGGGAGCGCGTCGAATTCATCGTCGAGCGCGCCAGCCTGGACGGCCGGCCCGTGCCGCTGCCGCCGCGCCTGCTGCTGGGCTGGACCGGTGGACCCCCCGCCGGGGGCGATCGTCCCGGCCGCCCGGGGGCCTGGGCGGTGGCGCACCCCAACCCGGGCCTGGTGGCCGGCGAGCGCTGGGCTTTCGAGGTGCGGCTCAAGCGCGCGCACGGCAGCCTCAACCCGCACGGCTTCGACCGCGAGCGCTGGCTGTGGGAGCGCGGCATCCTGGCCACCGGCTACGTGCGCGCCGGCCCGCGCGACCCGGTGCCCCAGCGCCTGGGACAGACCTGGCTGCACCCGGTGGACCTGGCGCGCCAGCGCGTGGCCGACGCCATGGGCGAGCGCCTGGGCCACTCGCGCGCGGCGGGCGTGCTGGCGGCGCTCGCGGTGGGCGACCAGTCGGCCATCGAGCTGGAGACCGACATTAAAGACATTTCCTGTTTCTCCCCTTGCGACCATCTCCTAGGGGCGTGAAACTGACATTGAAGTCTTTAACTGCTACGGGTCCGTCTGGCACATTGACTGACATTGAAGTCGTTACCTGGAGCCGTTATGGAGAATTATGTGGATCTCCATAATGGCGAAGCCCTATGGGAACCGGCCTACATTCGGCACTGAGCCCTACGCCGCTAATACGCGCTCACGCCTCTCACAGAAGGAGTGTCTCGACGCCTTTGGTTTCCACAAGCTGCAGGAGTCTGGCTGCTGCACCCCTTGGATGCTTGCCGGCACCATGTGACTCCCACCTCTGAATGGTCGAGACGCTCACGTGCATGAGCGAGGCGAATGCCACTCGGCTCATTCGCGCGACATTGGTCCTGACACAGGCAACCCGCTCTGGGGGATAGTCCAGCGGTCTTGTGAAGGGCGCCTGAGCATCGGGCATGTTCGACCTGGAAACTAAGCCGGAGCGGCTTGGGTACGCGGCGTTCTCCTGAAGTTGGGGGAGCGTCGAGCCTTTTTACCGCTTCTCTTTGGCATGGCCGACCACCCGTCTCCAGCTCATCCACGCAGCGCTCGCCGAATTCGGTCCACATGCGACGGTTGGAGACCGACCCCCACGTCGCAGAGCACCAATCGACCAGCCTTGTCGATATGCGACCCCTCCAGCTCCGTTCCTGACAAATAGTCGTCAAGGACGACGTACCGCTCGCCCCGGTGGTGTTGCGTGAGCCATCGGTCGATAGCACGCAGTCGGGACTCGCCAGAGTTCTGCGCCGCCTCGCACTCATCATGGAGTGCTTCGGCCAACGCGCCAAGGCCGCAGGCCAGAAAAATCCGCTCAAAGCTACTTCGTTCGAGAAGTCGGATCCAGCTTGTCGTGAGCACGATGCGAGGTCGGTGCTCGCGAAGGACGCCCAACAGAACTTCAGTGGCGTCTTGAGCGAACAACTTTTCCCAGAGGTCAACCGGGTGCGACTGCACGAGGACGTCATAGCCGCCATACGGGTTGTTCATGCAGATAACGTCGTCCAAATCCAGAAACACGAGGGGTTGGCTTGGAGTGGCCAATCGCGACGGCTCAAGCGTGGGCAAAGGGACGGTAACGCTCATGAAGGGGGTGTAAGGGGGGTTGACGAAATATATCGTATTCGATATGTTTTGCTGGCGCCAGCACTGACGCTTCGATGAATGAGCTTGCGAACGAACGGCGGTCGTGGAGGTTGCGCCCACCACGCGGACATGGAGATGACCACCCCGTACGAACGCACCCGCGCAGTTGTGCAAACGCTGCGACTCCTCAAGCGCTTGTTTGATCCAAAAGCTGCACCGCGCGTGCCACGGTGGGTTCGAGCACAAGCAAAGTAACTACTGTGTCAAGTCTCAGCGAAGGGCTTCTTGCGCACACGGCGAGGTGTCTCCAGCTGCGCATCCAGCAGGCGCCGCCCAACAACATCGTCTTGCGCAACCTTGGATAGGTCGGTTTCAAGGTTCAGGGTAGTAAGCACGCGAAGGTACGTACCCATCGTCACCGAAGGGGCACCGCGTTCGACCTTCGTGAGCGTCTGACGAGAAACATCAGCGCGCGCAGCGACAAGCGATGCGGTAAACCTTCTGCGTAGTCGAGCTTGCCGTATGCGCTGTCCGAGTTCAGCTAGCAACTTTCTCTGTGGCGGATAGAGAAGGGGGGACGAGGATGGCATAACGGAAACCATTGGGTGCATAGGAGCGAAGAAGCGCAAATAATGGTTGTCATTGCATTGCCAGATGCCCTTAAGCGTCAGCGCAGGGAGACATGACTCTCGAACTGAAGCAGCTACCTCTGTGCAGTCTTGGCGGAACGGAAGCGCGCCCTCAGTAAGTCCGACTCAGCATGCGGCTTGTTCAAGCAGATGACGTCATCCAGATCCAGGATCACGAGGGGGCGGCTGGGAGCGGCCAAACGCGACGGGTCAAGCGTGAGCAAAGGGGCGGCAGCGCTCATGAGGGGGTGTAAGGGGTTGACAAAACATATCGTATTCGATATGTTTTCATGACGCCAGCACCGACCCTTCATCCCCTGCACTTGCGAACGAGCGGAGGACGTGGATGTTGTGCCCCATCACAAGGACATGGAGATGACCATCCCGTTCGAGCGCACTCGCGCAGTCTTGCAAACGCGAGAGCTCCTCAAGCGCTTGATGGACCCAAAAGATACCCCGCGCGTGCCACGTTGGCTCCGAGGGCAGGCGAAGTCGCTGCTGCGTCATTATCCGGGCCATCAGGCTCTTCGGTCGTCTTCTTCGCATAAGCCATGCGACTAGTCATTCTTGGTTCCATCGATGACGCCCTGAACGGTTGTGGTGCCGGACAGCCTGTTATAGGGGGGAGCGGGTCCAAACAGGTCAGGCACATCTCTGTGGACTCGCTCAATGTCGGCAAACGTAGGGTAGCCTCAGACCGGAAGTAGAAGAAGTGTTCGACACCCTGGAGCCGCTCACCCGTAAGCAGCACGACGCGATCTCATCGGCGGAGCCAAAGAACGGAGGAACCGTATTCGAATCCGTGATTTGGTCAGGACGTCCTCGCTCATCGACGGGGTTCTGACTTGCACTAGGCACCTTGGCGAGTGAAAAAGTGCCTGCCCCACCGACCTGACGGATCACGCTTGTGGCGGTTAATCAGGATGCAGCATGGGCTGTAAGCAGAGGTTCTCGCAGACAACGGCCCCGATGGGGCCGTTGTGTTTTTCACCTACGTGTGCGCATTCGCGAACCCGAGGTGGAATCATGTAGCGATGGACTTGTTCCGATGGGCATCTCCCTGAGCAGAGAAAATCCGATGGCTCGAAGTTGACTACCTTCGTCAGGTCCTCGGCGCTGTCGCGTCCTGAGTTTCAATGCACCAAGTCGTCTGGTCCCGCTGGAGTCGCGGTGGCCTCCGGCAAGCCTGGATTCGAGTGCTCGGTAATGACAAATCCCATATCCACCTTGCCTGGCAGTCGCCCGGTCCGGTCAGCAATCATGCTCTCGATAAACCCAGGCTCTGCAAGGATGTGGAAGTGACGCAGAACCGCATCCAGGAACCCTGGCTTGTCGCGCGACTCTTCGAGTGCGTTTCCGACAGCTGACTCGATGGAGAAGTCGCCCTTCATCAACGCCAGCCTTTTGTCTGGGCCAACAAGCATGACTCGGCAGAATCCGGCCTTGTCCCAGGCCTCAAAGGCTTGAGCGACCACAGGGTCAGCCAGATTGAGCAGGAAGCTTGAGCAAGAGTTGCCTCGCCACACTTCGAAGAAAAACAGATTGCAGTCGCGCGTGCGAACAAGTCCGTGGCCCAAGGTGTGCTTTCCCGTGAGTACCGATTTGTTCAGCTGGAGCCTCAGGATGGGCACCTCAGACTTGCCGAGCTGCGCTCTGCTTGCAGCGTCCAGGTATTCGTGGCTCACAAACGAGCCCTGTGAGATGTGCCGTTCGAATGCGGCGTTGATGGGGAAAGTGAAGAAGGGTCTGCTCATTTGATGGTTCCTGGTTAAGCCGTGAAAGAGGCGGCTGAGAACCGTCTAGCACCCGGTCTTATATTTTCAGGAGAGGAGCGGCGTTCGCGATCTGAAGGCAGGCAAGGAAGAGCGGAGCATGACACGTGAACCTTTTCACATCCCCTCCATGAACCCGGTAGCAAAAGAAAAGTCCGCATTCGGCGGGCTTAGGGGAACGATGGGGCTTCTCAGCCTTTTCCGTTTACTCGCTTCATCGCACGTTTCACCTTGGCTGCGACGTTTTCGAAGGAGAACGAATTGCTTGCGTGAAGCTTTTTCACGAGTGCATCCATGCCAGGGTTGCTTCGCTTCCGTCTGCACCACGTGCTTGAAGCGAGACGGCGCGCGCCTAGCCACCGTGGCGAATTCTTCGCTTCACCACATCTGCGCAGCGCTTCTGAGATCGCATCCGGATATTCTCCTGTCGATACGCGACGGCACTGCCGCTTTGGTAACGAATCTGGTTGAGCAGGGGGTGGTTGAGTTTGGCATCACCACGCAGTTGACCTTCGGTCCTTCGATTCAGGCAGAGTCGCTAGGCCACTACGGCTTCAATCTCATACTCGCACCGGGCTCTGAAGCATCCAAGCTGATTTCTCGAAAGTCGGTGGACTGGCAGGAACTGAAGAAACTGAAGTTCGTTGGACTAAACCCGCTCAGCTCGACGCGCCTTCAGCTCGATGGTGCACTTGAATCTCTGGGACTTCACATCCCTTGGAAAGTGGAGGTAGACCAGCTGTCGACCTTGCTGTCCATGGTTCGAAATGCAGGCTATGCGTCTGTTTTGCCAACGCTATTCGACTGTGGCGCTAACGGGTTTAAAGGCATCCCCATCAGGAGACCCACCTTGACTCGGGAGCTCTTTCTCATTCGCCGACCGGACAGTCGGCGAACTGATGCCGGCGCGGCGTTCGTTCAACTTGCCAGAAGCCTCATACACGGCGTCAAACGTTGAATGTGTGACCGCTTTATCGAATCGAGCAGTTCATGACTAGTGGCGAAACGACCGAGAACGCATAGCGGTCGTAGGCCGCGAAACCTCGTTTTTCAGACCTTGGCGGGATGAAGTGACGTCGGCTTGTCCCTATTGATGAACATGCAAGTTCACCGTATTGGCAACTGAATATGCGGCCCGGCCAGTGCTTGGTGGCATCGACTGAGCTTCTCTTCTAGTTCAGCCTGGACTCGAATCGAAGAAAGGCCCGTTCTTCCATCGCAAGCGATAAGGTTGTCCTGGGCCCAGTCTGGCCAACCTTCGGTGTCATCGTCTAGGGCCAGCCACTGTTTGGGTTGGCGACGTTGGACGTCGGCCCAGATCTGCATCCCGCGCGATAGTGCTCGAAAAGCGCTCTGACCCCAGGGGTCAGCGCCGTGGATTCGTCGATGGTAGCTTTGCTGCCGTGCTGGTTCGTTGCCTTTGTGCAGCAGACCCTCTCCTAGGTCGGCGGCTTCCTGGCCGGACGAGGGGCAGGGTTAACCATTACGGATAGATGTCTCGAATTTGAGATACTTAAAGTCGAGAAACATAAATCCACTTAGGAGATCTCCCCCATGTTCCAAGGTCTGTTCCCTCGGCTGCTCTCGGTCGGACTGCTTGCATCGATTGGTGCTACTGCCGGCGCACAAGTCAAAGTCGGAGTAATAGTTTCCGCTACAGGGCCGGCCGCGTCGATCGGTATTCCGGAGCGGCGGGTCGTGGACCTCATGCCGCGTCGTATCGGCGACAAGACCATTGAGTACATCGTCATGGACGATGCCACCGATACCAACCAGGCGGTCAAGGCTGCTCGCAAATTGATGGCAGACGACAAGGTCGACGTGCTCATCGGCCCGTCGGCGTCCGCCCCGTCCATTGCTGTGGTCAACGTGGCCGCTGAGCTCTCGACCCCTATGGTCAGCATGGCTTCCAGTTCGAGGATCGTCTCGCCTGTTGATGACAAGCGCAAGTGGGCTTTCAAGGTGGTGATGGACGAGTCGGCGATGGTTGAGACGACTCTCAAGCACCTCTCTGAGACGAACAAGCGCAAGCTCGCATTCATTGGGAGTGGAGATGCCTACGGCGATGTGTGGCTCGCCGAGGTGAATCGCCTGCGTGGCAAGTACGGGGTGGAGCTCGTCGGTACTGAGCGCTTCGCTAGTTCTGATGTCACCGTGCTTGCGCAGGTTGCTAAAGTGATGGCGACTTCCCCTGATGCAGTTCTTATCGCTGCTGGCGGTACGCCCGCAGCTCTTCCGCACAAGACGCTGCGCGAACGTCAATACAAGGGCTTGATTGTTCAGACCTATGGTGCTTCGGTGCCGGAAGTCCTCAAGATTGGTGGCAAAGACATGGCAGGCACGATTGCCGCCAACTGGCTGGGGTTCGTTCCTGAGCAAATGGATAGGGACGACCCTGTTCGCCTGGCCACCGAAGAGCTGAACAAGAAGTACGAAGCCGCATATGGCGCAGGCAGTTGGAGCCCCTCCGCCGTCAACGCTTGGACGGCCTGGCAACTGCTGCAGAACGCTCTTCCTGAAGTGCTGAAGACTCAACAGCCTGGCACCCCTGCATTCCGTTCTGCACTTCGCGATCACCTTGAGAAGACTAAAAACCTCTCGACTGCGATGGGCATCATTTCGATGAGCCCTCAGGACCACATGGGCTTCGATCTTCGGTCCACCACGGTTTTCGAGCTCCGTGACGGGTCTTGGACGCGCATCGCCAAATGAAGTAGCGGCTCGTCAGGACAAGTTTCATGGATTGGTCGATAGCAGCCCTGCTGGCGCAGGACGGCGTGGTAACGGGCGCAATCTACGCGCTTCTGGGACTCGCACTCATCCTGGTTTACTCCGTGACCAGGGTTCCCTTCATCCCGATGGGAGGATTTGTCACCTACTCAGCCCTGTCGCTAAACATGATGCAGAACGGCAAGGCCCCTAGCGTGGCGGCCTTGTTGCTCGTTCTCGGGGTGGGGTGTTTCATTCTCCAGCTCCTTCAGGCCAAGCGGCAGCGTACCTTGACGCTGCAGCGAATTCTTGGATGGGCTACAGCTTGCCTTGTTGCACCGCTGCTTCTTTGCGTTGCAGCGGTGTACGTGCCGTGGACCAAAGTCCCGGGCCTGCTTCAGATGGCGTTCGTGCTCCTGATTACGGTGCCGCTGGCGCCCATGATCTATCGGCTTGCGTTTCAGCCGATTCAGGACGCGGGGGTTTTGGTGATGTTCATGGTCGCAGTCAGCATTGATGCGGTCATCGTCGGTATGGCGCTGTTGCTCTTTGGGCCAGATGGCGTGCGCAATGAAGCCTATAGCGACTTCTCTATGCAGCTAGGCAATCTGGTGGTGACCGGCCACTCGCTTTGGACCATCGGCGTAACTATCCTCCTGGTTGTTCTTCTCTACGGTTTTTTCTACTTCTCGTTGGAGGGTAAGAAATTGCGTGCGACGGCCGTGAATCGAGTTGGCGCCCAGTTGGTGGGTATCAGTACGTCGAGAGCTGGCATGTTGGCCTTTGGTTTGGCGGCGGCCATCGGTGCGATCTGCGGCATCCTCATTGGCCCGACCACCACCTTGAACAGCTCCTCGGGTGTGCTGATTGGGCTGAAGGGCTTCGTCGCAGCGGTGATTGGAGGCTTTGCGAGTTATCCCATTGCTGCCATCGGTGCGATTGCGGTCGGGGTTCTTGAGTCGTTCTCTTCGTTTTGGGCGAGCGCTTGGAAAGATGCCATCGTTTTCACACTGATCGTCCCTGTTCTCCTCGTTAGGTCCCTCTCGGGCCACCACCCCACGGACGACCACTGATTCGTATGAGAAACCCTCGACTTTGGATTCTCTTGGGAATCTGCACACTGATCGTGTTCCCGATGCTGCCGCTGAAGGGCTCTTGGCTTACGACGCTCAGCTATATCGGCATCTATGCGCTGCCTGCGCTAGGGCTGGTTTTGATCACTGGTACCGCAGGCATGCTCTCTTTCGGCCAAGCGGCCTTCATGGGCCTGGGTGCCTACACGACTGCATTGGTGGTGGGACATCTTGACTGGTCGCCCTGGCTCGGCCTGCTTGCGGGCTGGGCCTTGACGGCTGCCTGCGCCTGGATTCTTGGCGCAGTCACGTTGCCGATGTCGGGCCACTATCTCCCGATCGCTACGCTGGCTTGGGGGTTGGCGCTAAGCATTGCCTTTGCCAACTTGGAGATTCTGGGTCGCAATGATGGCTTGAGCGGCATTGTTCCTCTGTCCATCGGGGGCATGTCACTGCAGTCCCAGGTCGCCATGTTCTACGTCATCTGGACTGTGGTTCTCTTGGCGTTGCTCCTTGCAAGGAACCTGCTTGACTCGAGGCCAGGACGAGCTATTCGCTCGTTGCTAGGCGGGCAGATGATGCCGGAATCGATGGGCATCGACACCGTGAGTGCCAAACGTACAGCGTTCGTCATTGCTGCGTTGCTTTCGTCCACTGGGGGCTGGCTGTATGCCCACATGATTCGCGCGGTGAGTCCCAGTGCGTTCAGTCCGATGTACAGCCTGGAGTTCGTCTTCATGGCAGTCATCGGAGGCGCGACGTCCATCTGGGGCTCGATTGTCGGCGCTGCGATTGTGGTGTTCACCAAAGACGGCCTACAGACGTACCTCCCCAAGCTGCTGCCCTTGAGCGGCAACGCCGAAAGCGTGGTTCTGGGGGTGGCTATGGTTCTGCTACTTATCAAGACGCGCGAGGGACTGTGGCCGTATCTGGCTCGGCGATTTGGCTTGGGGACGCGGCGCTTGCAGGTGGCTGCTTCGTTCTCGGGGTTTGCTCCGCGCTCGGACGCTGTCAATGGTGGCCATCTTGTGGTGAATGGGGCTACTAAGCGATTCGGTGGCTTGGTTGCAGTGAACAAGGTGAGTCTGGAGGTTCGTCCAAGCGAGATCGTTGCGCTCATCGGTCCGAACGGTGCAGGGAAGTCGACTACCTTCAACCTGATCACAGGTGTGTTGCCGATGAACGAGGGTGAGGTCATCTTCAATGGCTCGCCCATTTCGAATGCGACCTCCCGGTCCATTGCCAAGGCGGGCATCTTCCGCACGTTTCAGCACGTCAAGTTGTTGCCCGCAATGTCAGTGCTTGAGAACATTGCGATTGGCGCTCATCTTGAGAGCAAGGGAAACGTCTTCCAGAGTGTGTTGCGACTGGATCGCTCCGAAGAGGCCGCGATTCTGGCCAATGCAGCGGAGCAGGGGCGTCGCGTGGGATTGGGTGACTGCCTGCACCTCCCAGCGGGATCTTTGTCTCTGGGGCAGCAGCGGCTGATCGAAATTGCGCGAGGTCTGGCGGGCAATCCTTCGATGCTGCTTCTCGATGAGCCTGCCGCCGGCCTGCGATTTGCGGAGAAGGTTGCGCTTGGGAAGTTGCTGAGTGAGCTTAAGCAGAATGGCGTGAGCATTTTGCTGGTCGAGCACGACATGCAGTTTGTGATGGAACTGGCTGACCGCATCTTTGTTCTTGACTTTGGGACTCGCATTGCTGAAGGAACTCCCGCTGAGATTCAATGCAGCGACGTTGTCAAGCGCGCGTACCTGGGAATGGAGTAATGGTGGTGTCGCCAATTCTGAGAATCGAAAATCTTCACGTGCTCTATGGGAAGGTTCCGGCTGTGTGCGGAATCAACCTGACCATCCAGCCCGGGAAAATTGTGAGCGTCATTGGCCCGAATGGTGCAGGAAAATCGAGCGCATTGAACGCAGTGATGGGTGTCCAACCGCCCACCGCATCTGTCGATGGGGGCGTCTGGCTAGAAGGCGTGCCGGTAGATCGTCTTACTGTCGAGTCCCGTGTGCGTAGTGGTCTAAGCCTCGTCCCGGAGCGTCGAGAGCTTTTCGGCACGATGACAGTGATGGAGAACCTTGTGCTCGGCGGGCAAAGCCGTAAGAAGGTTGCGAAAGCCCACTGGCTGGATGAGCTTGATTTTGTCTTTCAATTGTTTCCCAGGCTGAAGGAGCGGGTCGATCAGTTGGCCGCGACCATGTCGGGCGGCGAGCGTCAGATGTTGGCGCTTGGGCGTGCATTGATGGCCAAGCCGAAGGTTCTGATGCTCGATGAACCTAGTCTTGGGCTTGCTCCCTTGGTCGTGCAGGAAGTGCTTAACGCCGTCGCAAAGCTCCGGGACGCAGGGGTGTCAATCTTGTTGGTTGAGCAAAATGCCCGGGCTGCCCTGCAGATTTCTGACTACGCCTACGTTGTCGAAGGGGGGCGTGTCTCCCTTGAGGGAGATGCTCCTCAGCTGGCCACAGACGAGCGTGTGATTCAGGCGTACTTAGGGGTCGGTGGTATGCGAAAAGAGCCTTCTGCTGCGTGATAGCATGGAGATTGACCGGTCCGACCAAGACGTATTGATGACTGAAGAAGCCGAAAGAAGGTTGCCAAACGAGAGTTCAAGTGACGTCCTGGTTGCTCAGTGGGCAAAGGAGCGACCAGATGTCGACATGGAGTTGACCCGGTCCGGTGGACGGTTTCCGGTTTGATTCTCAAACCATCTGAGGTGTCCCGTCAGCATGCTGTGGTTCATGCTCGGGGGCATTGAATCGGGTCTGTTGGCTCCTTTCAAAGTTCAGGGGTGAGAGGTAGCCCAGGCCGCTGTGGCGGCGCCTGGGGTTGTACCAACCCTCAATCCAGGTGAAGACGGCCATGCGGGCCTGCGCTTTGGACTCGAAGCTGTGGCGCTCAATGAGCTCAGCCTCCAGGCTGGCGAAGAAGCTCTCGGCCATCGCGTTGTCGTAGGCATCGCCCACGGTTCCCATCGAAGGGCGAACGCCCATCTGACGGCAGCGCTCGCCGAAGGCCAGGCTGGTGTACTGGCTGCCTTGGTCGCTGTGGTGGATGACGTCTTGCGGCTTGCGCTGGGTCAGCGCCATGTTGAGCGCCGAGAGCACCAGGTCGGCCGTCATGCGCTCGCCCATGGACCAACCCACCACACGCCGGCTCCACACGTCGATGACCACCGCCAGGTACAGGAACCCCGTCCAGGTGGGCACGTAGGTCATGTCGGCCACCCAGAGCTGATTGGGGCCGCTGGCCCGGAACTGGCGCTTGACCAGGTCGTGGGCGAGTGAGTCGCGTTTGTCGCGGCGCGTGGTCACGGTGAAGCCCCGGCGGCGGCTGATGCCCCGGATGCCCGCTGTGCGCATGAGACGCGCCACACGCTGGCGGCTGATGCACACGCCTTGCTCGATGAGCTCGGCCCGCACGCGTGGCATGCCGTAGGACTCGTAGGAGTCCTTGTGAATCTGGCGAATGCGCTCGGTCATCACCGCGTTGGAGATGCTGCGCTGAGAAGGAGCGCGCTCGCGCCAGGCGTAGAAGCCGCTGGCGGAGACGCCCAGAACACGGCACATGGTGCGCACGGGGAAGTCGGCCTGGTTCGCCATCACGAGTCCGAAGACTTCGTCGAAGTCGCATCGCTGCGACCGGCAAACCAGGCCGTAGCCTTTGCCAGGATGTCGCGCTCCTGCTGCAGTTGGCGAACCTGGCGACGCAGCCGGCTGAGCTCCTCGCGCTCAGCCGTGCTCAAGCCTTCCTTGCCGGGCAACGGCTTGCCACTGTCGATAGCGGCCTGGCCGACCCAGTTGGTGATGGACTGCGCGGTGACGTTGAACTCGCGCGAGAGCTCGGCCGGCGTGCGCCCGGCACGCACCAGCTCGACCATCTGCTGTCTGAATTCCGCCGGGTACGGCGGTCTGACCTTGGACATTTGCGGCTCCTTGAACACAAAGAATGATGTGTCCACGGAACCGGGTCAACTCCAACATGGAACATTTCGGCATCCTGCTGCGTATTCGCGCGCTGGCAATGCTGATGGACCAGCAGGCCGTTGTCGTCAGCAAGGAGCTTGGCCTGAAGGGGCCAGAACTCTATCTCCTTTACGCCATTCGACGTGGAGGGGAGCCGTACAGGATGCGGCCAACCGATATCTACAAGCTGCTTCGCGTCACCTCGGGCACCATCACCTATCGCATCGATAACTTGGAGCAGGCGGGCTTGGTCACACGCATCCCTGACCCGGAGGACCGGCGCAGTGTGGTCATCCAATTGACAGACAGCGGCCGGGAATTGGTGGACAAAGCCGTCGATTCAACTTTTCGCCTGCTCGGGGAGCCGTTGACGACGATTTTCAAGGATCCTGCTGAAGTTCGTGTGTTTACCGGTGTCCTCAAGAAACTCGGTCTCCTCTACGACCGAATGATGGACGACTCTGAAAACCCGCTGGTTCACGACATGGAGTCCGACGCTGAGGTCGTCAAACCCAAGCGCGCTACGGCCAAGACGTCGACGCGCAAGGCTAGGCCTCGGCAGTCCTAGTTCTTGGGCCGGCTACGCCGGCGCAACTGGAGGTGCCGCATCTCCTGAGTAGGGGAGTTTGCGCTCCCTGGAATCCTCTAGGCCCCCCTCGTATCTCGAAGCTCCGAATTCTGCGGAGCATGTCGCATGGATGCGCCGTGCGTCACTGCGCGCGGCCTTAGTCAAGACGCTCATCTAGCCGCCTGCGACCCTACTCCTACGTGGGCCTCACCAGGTCTTCAAACTGGGGTTAACCCTTGGTTTTCATGTGCAAAAGTATCTTAAAATTGAGATTCCTAAACCTGAGACATCGAAGGAGAGCCCCATGGAAACCAAACCGATTCAGTTGATGGGTCGTGCGTACGGGCGCAGCGCGCCGCATCCTGATGAAGACCTGGTTCGTTGCGGTCCGGGCACCCTTGGCGGCGAGCTGTTGCGGCGCTACTGGCAGCCAGTCGCGCTTTCCACCGATGCGGGCAGTCTCCCCAAATCCATCCATGTGTTGGGCGAAGAGCTGATCCTCTTCCGGGATGGAAAAGGTCGTCCCGGCCTGCTGTACCCGCGCTGCGCTCACCGTGGTACTTCGTTGTTGTACGGTCGCGTTGAAGAAGACGGCATTCGTTGCTGCTACCACGGCTGGAAGTTCGACGCCCAAGGCGTGATTCTGGATATGCCGTGCGAGAAGATGACGCCGACTACCAGCGCGGTGCGTCAGCCCTGGTACCCGCTACACGAGCACCATGGGCTGATCTTT
The DNA here is from genome assembly GCF_016903055.1 of Hydrogenophaga sp. YM1. Taxonomy (NCBI): domain Bacteria; kingdom Pseudomonadati; phylum Pseudomonadota; class Betaproteobacteria; order Burkholderiales; family Comamonadaceae; genus Hydrogenophaga; species Hydrogenophaga sp. YM1. The sequence goes on from NZ_CP070223.1 coordinate 1,455,436, forward strand.
GCCTACATGGGCCCACCGGAAAGCCAGCCCGCCTTCCCGACGTTCTCCATTACAGAAGGTCTTGAGGAGGACGAGGAGGTGTTGGCAATTCAGACCACGTGTGGCCCGAACGGCCCGCATCCGAAAATTTCTGCACGCGCCGACTACAACTGGTGGCAAACGTTTGACAACTTCATGGACCCGTTCCACGCCGTGGTCACCCATTACCTCATCAACGGCACCCAGTTTGTGCCTAGCCTCGGAATCCTTCCCGAGGTGAAGTTCGAATACATGCCCGACGGTGTGCGAACCGTGCAGCATCGCACCCTACCGGATGGTCGCCTCCACCAGCGAGTAAGCCAAGTGATTCTGCCGAACATGCACTGCACACCTGGTGTCACTGATGATGACCTGGGCAAGGCAAATCTCGGCTGGATTGTCCCGTCAACCGACGAGTCGTTCCTGCATTTCCACTTGTTTCGCAAGAAGAAGGGCGTGAACCCGTTTGCGACGTTCTACAACGTGGGAATGCTCACCGATGAATGGGGTCCTAAGCACGGACGTCCATTCCTGGAGTGGTCGCTCGAGGATCATCAGTTGTGGCAGACGGACTACGTCGCGCAGAAGGGCCAGGGAGACATCAACCTTCACTCCGAAGAGCATCTGACGGGAATCGACGCCGGCATCGCAATGATGCGTCGACTCTTCAAGAAGCAGGCCGCTCAAGTGGCTGCTGGCTCGAATCCCATTGGTTCGATCCCCAGTGAGTCCTACTTTGTGAACATCGTGGCTGGCAATGCCATCCTCGATCCAGCGACCAATGAGTGCATCGCGGGGCATGATGGCCGAAAATGATTTGATCAGCCTGCGGCTAAAGGGAGTCAGCTGGCACAACGAACTCGTCAATAGTTATGAGTTCGTCAGCGCCGATGGCGCTCACCTGCCTCCTTTTACGGCAGGTGCGCACGTCGGACTGGTTTTGCCGGTCGGCGAGCGCAGCTACTCTCTTCTAAATGACCCTTCCGAGACGCATAGGTACGTGCTGGGCATCGCTCGCGAACGCAATGGTCGTGGCGGTTCGGATTACATCCATGAGCAGCTGAAAGTCGGGGCCGTCCTAATGGCCAGTCCTCCGAAGAATCTCTTTCCTTTGCATGAAGGGGATGCACCTGCACTGTTGATAGCTGGTGGCATTGGAATCACACCGATGCTGAGCATGGCCGCTCATATGGAGGCTTTGGGAAGGCCATGGAGGCTCGTTTATGCAGTCAGAGGTGTAGAACAGGAAGCCTTCTCGAGCGAGATCAGTCGTTGGCCAGGAAAAGTCACCGTCCACCGTGACAAGGACGCCGGGGGAGTGCTCGATCTGAAGAAGCTTGTCGAAGAAGCCGCCCCGGAAACCCACTTCTATTGCTGTGGGCCTGGGCCAATGCTCGCGTCGTACGTGGAGGCATGCGCTTCGAGACCTCAGGAAAACGTCCATCTGGAGCGTTTCTCTGCGGAACTTCCCCCGCCTGTCAACTCGGGCGGATTCGAAGTTGTTCTCGCCAAGTCGGGGAAATGCATTCGAGTGAAAGAGGAGCAGTCCATTCTGCAGGCTCTAGAAGAGGCTGGCGTCAGCGCTCCTCGTTCTTGCGAGCAGGGCATCTGTGGTGTGTGCGAGACACGACTCCTGGACGGGATTCCAGACCACCGAGACAGCTTGCTGTCCGAGCAAGAGCGAAGCGCTAACAACGTAATCATGATCTGTTGCAGCCGAGCGTTGACACCTTCTCTTACCCTGGATCTCTAGCTAGATGCGCTTCAGTGAAGATTGCGGTCGATCCAGATAAAGGAATGTCGTTGAAGCTCGCGGCTACTGGACTGTCGGATGTAGCGTACGAGCGCGCGTTTGCGCCACGACATCAATAGGATTTGACATGGGAAAGCTCGCTCTCGTCGCCAAGATCACCCACGTTCCCTCGATCGTGCTCAGCGAGATCGACGAAGGGCCGCGCAAGGGCACGCGCCAGGACGCCATCGATGGCCTCAAGGACATCGGCCAGCGTTGCAGGGACATGGGCGTCGACACCTTCATCGTGTTCGACACCCACTGGCTGGTGAACGCCAGCTACCACATCAACTGCGCGAAACACTGGCAGGGCAACTACACCAGCAACGAGCTGCCGCACTTCATCGCCAACATGCCCTACGCCATCCCCGGCAACCCCGAACTGGGCAAGCTGCTGGCCAAGGTGGCGAATCAGATGAAGGTGGACACGCTGGCCCACGACGGCACCACCCTCGCGCCCGAGTACGGCACCCTCGTGCCCATGCGCTACATGAACCCCGACCAGCACTTCAAGGCCGTGTCCGTGTCGGCCCTGTGCATGGCCCACTACCTCAACGACAGCGCACGCCTGGGCTGGGCCCTGCGCCGCGCCATCGAGGACGAATACGACGGCACCGTCGCCATCCTCGCCAGCGGATCGCTCAGCCACCGCTTCGCGCAGAACGGCCTGGCGCCCGAATACGCCTTCAAGCTCTGGAGCCCGTTCCTGGAAACCATGGACCACGAGGTGGTGCGCATGTGGCAGAGCGGCGAGTGGAAGGCCTTCTGCGAGATGCTGCCCGAGTACGCCGTGAAGGGCCACGGCGAAGGCTTCATGCACGACACGGCCATGATGCTCGGCGCACTCGGCTGGAGCGAGTACGACGGCCACGGCGAGGTCATCACGCCGTACTTCGGCGCTTCGGGCACGGGCCAGATCAACATCGCTTTCCCTGTGACATCCGTGACTGGTCGGGCGATTCCGAACTCGCAAGCCTCTTCCGCGCAGGGCTTTCAGGCTGCCTCTCGGCTCTGAAACTTCTCGTGCCTCACCTGAAGGATCCTCGATGCGGCGTTCTGAGACGTTCCGTTGCAGAAGGTGGACACGAAATGCCTAACATCGTTCGGTAACGTCCACCCGTCGTTGTCTCAGCCGGTTGACATCTCAAGAGCGGAGACCCCCCTTCTTTTGCCAGAACTGGATAACTGCAGTGGTCGGAAGTCGGTAACTTTGGCGGTTCTACATCGCCTCGTTCCGATAAACGCATCATGAAGAAACCAGTCGACCTGCCGCCACTCATCAAGAGTCTTCTGCCTCTGCGCGCGACTATGGCTGCTCTTGTCCTTGGCGCGACAGTGGTCTCCCTTTCAGTTCCGGATGCGCTAGCCCACGGCGCAGCAGCCAAGATGCTTCCGTTGAAGCAGACTGTTGAGGACTTTGGTGGAGTGGTCAAGTGGGACGACTACACAGGAGTCTTCACGATCTCCCGCCATGGGGTCATCGTGAGACTGAAACCTGACTCCAAGGAAATCCTGGTAAACGGCAATCCACACAAGCTGGATGTTCCAGTTGTGATGCGCAAAGGAACTGCCTACGTTTCTCACGACTTCGTCAACCAAGTTTTTCAATCTGGTTTGGACAAAACCTTCGTCGTGGAGAAGGCACCACATCCTGTCAATCCGCTGAGCGTGGAAGAGATCCATCAGACCGTCGAAATCCTAAAAAGCGCAGGTCGCTATAAGCCGAGCTATCGCTTCACCGAGATAGTCGTTAGGCGGCCACCAAAAGATCAAGTCTGGGCTTTCGCACTCACTGGTGCCCCAGTTCAAGAGGGGCGTCAAGCAGACTTTGTGATTCTTGACGGTAAATCCCTCATCGAGGGCGCGGTCGACCTGGCAAGACGAAGTGTGACGAAGTGGACTCCTGTCCCAGGTGCTCACGGCATGGTGCTACTTAACGACTTTGCAGACGTACAGGCTGCAGTCGAGGCGAGTCCTGAGTTTGCTCAGGCGCTTGCCAAGCGCGGCATCAAAGACGTGAAGAAGGTGGTTAGCAGCCCACTTACCGTGGGCTACTTCGATGGAAAAGACGGCTTGAAGCAAGAGGATCGACTCTTGAAGGTGGTGAGCTACCTGGACGTTGGCGACGGAAACTTCTGGGCTCACCCCATTGAAAACCTAGTTGCGATTGTCGACCTCGAGAAGAAGGTCGTAGTCAAAGTCGAAGACGGAGGCGTCATACCTGTACCAATGAAGCTTACCCCTTACGACGGCCGAGACAAAATCGCTGCTGAACCACACAAGCCACTCGACATATTGGAACCTGAGGGGAAGAACTACACCATAGCAGCAAACACCCTGCATTGGCGCAACTGGGACTTTCACGTTCGTCTTGATTCACGTGTGGGCGTGGTCCTTTCAACCGTCACCTACAGGGATAAGGGGGTGAAGCGAAAGGTGATGTATGAAGGTTCTCTCGGAGGGATGATTGTCCCGTACGGCGATCCAGATGTTGGCTGGTATTTCAAGGCGTATCTCGACTCAGGCGAGTACGGGATGGGTACGCTCACATCTCCCATCGAGCCAATGAAGGACGCTCCGCAGAACGCCGTCTTCATGGACGCGGTGATTGCGGACTACGCTGGAAAGCCGATGAAGATTCCTCGAGCGATAGCAATCTTCGAACGCTATGCTGGACCGGAGTTCAAACATCAGCCGATGGGTGGCCCCAACGTGAGCGTAGAGCGCCGGGAACTGGTTGTTCGCTGGATCAGTACTGTAGGCAACTACGACTACATGTTCGACTGGGTTTTCTCGGAGAACGGAACAATCGGAATCAATGCTGGAGCAACCGGCATTGAGGCCGTAAAGGGCGTTGTCACTCGAACCATGCAGGACCCCACTGCACTTGAAGACACGCGATTCGGTACTCTGTTGGATCACAACATAGTGGGAACTACCCATCAGCACATCTACAATTTCCGCCTGGATCTGGACATCGATGGCGAGTTGAACACTCTCACTGAGATTGATCCTGTGGTTCTGCCAAACACTCGTGGCGGTCCTCGCACAAGCACGATGCAAACCACACAGAGAACCGTCGATAGTGAACTGAGTGCCGCTCAAAAATTTGACCCGTCGACCATTCGTCTCTTGAGTAACCCATCCAAGAACAACAAGGTGGGCAATCCAGTTTCTTATCAATTGATCCCCTACGCTGGGGGAACTCACCCAATCGCAAAGGGCGCTGCATTTGGGAAGGATGAGTGGATAAGTCATCGCCTGAGCTTCATGGATCGGCAGATATGGGTAACGCGATACAGCCCGGACGAGATGTTTCCCGAAGGTAAGTATCCCAATAGGTCGAACACTGACACGGGTCTTGCGCAGTTCACTAGTGACGACCAGCCAATTGTCGGCACGGACAACGTGGTGTGGCTGACAACGGGTACCACTCACGTTGCGCGAGCCGAGGAGTGGCCCATCATGCCAACCGAATGGGTCAACGTCCTGCTGAAGCCCTGGAACTACTTCGACGAGACCCCGACGCTGAACCTGAGCCGGCCGGCGAAGAGGTGAAGTGCAGCTTGTGGCGATGCGTTTCCGGCACGGAATGCCATGAACGTACAGCCTAGTGCTAGATCCGGATGTCGAAAGTGCCGCCCTTCGGTGGCTGCTTGGCTACCCGGATTTGGCGAAATTCATGTGCGTCCCATTCAACTTGGAGAGTAACCATGGATCGACGTAGATTCCTTTCTCAGGCAGCGGCGGCTTCCGCTTCAATCACTGCATTTCAGGTCGATGCTGCCGAAGGAACATCTAAGCTGAAGACACGTAGCTCTTCCTCCCAGCCGTTGTGGTCTTGGTCTGCGACGGATCTGGCCCAGTCGATTCGAGATGGGAAGATCACTTCTCGACAGGCAACTGAAAGTGCGCTGCAACGTCTAAGTGAAGTCAACCCTACCATCAATGCAGTGGTAGAGACCTTGAGCGACGAAGCGCTGGCAGCTGCGGATGCTGCAGACAAGCAAACGCAGAATACGCCGCGCTCGAAGCTTGCTCCTCTGCATGGGGTGCCCGTAACTACAAAAATCAACGTTGACTACGCTGGGCGCGCCACTACCAATGGCATCGTGGCCCTCAAGGGCGCAATTGCCAAGGAGGACTCATCACCGGTTGCCAACTTGCGCAAGGGCGGCGCAGTCATCTTCGGACGCACCAATGTGCCGGCATTCTCGTTTCGCTGGTTCAGCGACAACGATTTACACGGACAGACGCTCAACCCATGGAACAAGACTCTTACGCCCGGGGGGTCGAGCGGCGGCGCTGCCTCTGCGGTGGCCTCGGGTATTGGCGCGCTGGCGCACGGTAACGACATTGGAGGCTCGATTCGATATCCCGCCTATTGCTGTGGAGTGGTAGGTATTCGCCCATCCATTGGTCGAGTGGCGGGCTACAACCCGTCTTCCGGCAACATGCCTCGACCGATTGCGGTGCAACTGATGGCCGTTGAGGGACTTATAGCTCGCAATGTCGCTGACCTGAGAGTTTCTCTGCCTGTTCTGGCCGCTCGAGACGTGCGAGATTCATGGTGGAGCGAAGCAGCAGTGTCTCCGAAGCGTTTGCCTCCTCGAACTCGCGTGGCAATATTGGCAAGGCTTCCCGGCGTAAAGGTCGACCCTTCCGTTGCGAAGGGGTTGGAAGTCGCTGCTCGAGCGCTGACGAGTGCGGGGTACATCGTTGAGGAAGTAGTTCCCCCTCAGTTTGCGGAAACGGCCGACATGTGGTCGGGGTTTGCACTATCGGAGTTCGGGCGAGGCTTTCGAGCTGTGGCTGAGAAGATTGGCGATGCACGTATACGAAAGGCTTTGGGGACATGGATCGACATCACCAAGCTGTCTGACTTTGCTGACTTCAGCAAGATGCTCGGCGTGCGTGAGCAGGTAAGGACGGCCTGGCGGGTCTTCATGGAGAAGTATCCCGTCGTAGTGACCCCGGTCTCTTGGAAGGCGCCCTTCCCATTGGACTATGACCAGCAAGGTCCGGATGTATTCAGGGAAATCTTGCTGGCACAGGGGCCACTCTTCGTGGTGCCCTTCTTGGGTTTGCCTGCCCTTTCGGTGCCCACCGGCATTCAGGCAGGCGTGCCCACTGGAGTTCAGATAATCGCTGACCACTTCTGTGAGGGCCATTGCTTTGACATCGGAGAGGCCATTGAGAGTGCCGTACGACCGACTACGCCAGTAGATCCCCTCGGTTGAACGGTAGATCTGGCCGCCACCGCTTTGAAGTAACAACGTCCGACCCTGCTGTTCCCTGGTGCCGTGCACAACCTCGACCAGGCGCAACTATCAAGCGTTAGTGGCGGTGACGTGCGCGGCCTTGCCGGAGCGTCTCGGAGGGAAGCTCGCCGAACAGCTTCTTGTAGTCAGCCGAGAACCGTGAATAGTGCCAAAAACCCCAGCGGCTTGCAATGTCACACACACCGGCATCCCCTTCACTTCGGGCGAACTCCTTGCGAGCAGAGTTCAGCCGCGCGATCCTCAAGTAGGACTGCGGAGACATGCCAATGACTTCCTGGAAGCAGTAGGTCAGCTTGCGCGAACTAACGCCTGTGTGTCTGCACAGATCTAGCAGCGTAGGTGGTGAGTCAGGTTTCAAAAGTACAAACTCTCTTGCTCGTTCAAACACACGCTTTCGCTCTGTGTTGTGATACGCAAGTGGCTCGGACGCGCCACCTGACATTACATCGGCAAAGTGGATAGCCGCCTGCGTCGCAAGATCCTCGGCGCCAACAGCCGGCAACGTCAAAGTCGAGCGGCTCAGTAGTGCAACTACCTCGTCCAAAAAACCACGGGTGGCTTTCGTGAATTCATTGTTCGCCCAGCAACTGCAGCGAATCATTGGTCTTTCAGGACCAAGCACTGACTCAAGCAGGCTGGAGTCAACAACCAACCCCAATAGGGTGCACGTTGATGGAGTTGTCAGATCAATACTCGAGCTCGTCGGGCCAAACATTGCCTGCGAGCTCGAAGAGCTGTTCGGCGTGTCCTGAAACGCAATTCCGGCGGCGCTCATCTGGATCGATCCTCGCTGGCGAAGGGATCGATTGGTGAACTCCCTAAACACCTGTACTCCAGGGAGTCTGATGTCCAAGAAGTCGCCCATGAAAGCGCCGCACTCAAGTTGCTCATACTCAAGTGTCCAGTCTCGAAGCTGATCGAGATGCAAGTCGAGCTGAGAAGAGCGCGTCGCTCTTGTCGCGACTTGCGTAGACGAAGTAAGCAAACTGCTCAACGACATATGAGATATGGAAGGGCGTACCTAGATCGCTTGTCCAACTTCTAAACCTGGTCGCAAGTTTCGTGCCTCAGAACATGCCGCGCTTGGGGCATTCTGCGGTGAAAAGGTGCTGCGCACAATGGCGTTAGCGAGTACCCAAACGTTATTGCTGAGCGGCACGTATCGGCAGGGTGCCAAGGCCTCGAAGCGAACGATGCGACTGCACGCTTCGCGACAAAGGTGCCCTGCCAGTGCTAGCCCGCTTGAGCGAAAGGTATGGCCCCGTCACTCAGCACCCCACCGAGATAAACCGCTTGCGCAGGGAAAGTAGGCGTAGCTGCACCGACTTCATCGCCTCTCCAGATGCGGCGCGTTCCTGGCTCTCAGCCGCAGGTATCGCCTGATCCAGGTCCTGGCACTCGCGCCGCGACGCTGCGGAAAGCTTCGTTCGCTTGGCCTGGGTGTCCAACTGCTTGGAGTCCATGCCGGTGATCGGCCGCACCGCTTCGGTAAATTGTTCCCGGCGACGTTCGCGCTGAACATCAGCGCCCACAAGTTCATTCCCTGAAGTGGCATTGAGTCCTCGCGTGGGCTCGACATCAACCTTCTTGGCGCCAAGGCAAGGAGCGTCCGAGTACGTGACTTTGCCGCCAACCGCACAACGGTAGACGTCACGGCTCGGGGCAGGCAGCTTCTGCGCGTGAGAGCTTAGCGCAGGCGCAAGCATCAGGATGGCGAGGAGAAGGCGAAGACGCATGGATATGTATGGGACCTAACGTGTTCGCGTTGCAATGACGAAGATCTCTACGCTTTTGCTGAAGCTCAGTTGTGGCGCGGTGAGAAGCCCGTAAGACACGCTGTGACCAGCGTCGCGCTGAAGACCTACCCTTGGCGGACGTCCGCTTCTCTTCTGGCCGATTGCGGAAGTCTAGTCGCACGCCCGCTTGTAGCCAATTGTGAAGAAGGGAGGCGGTCAATGGATGCACGGGCGGCACGAAAAACCGGCTCGGACTGCCAGCTCAGATCGATTCAAACTGCCTAGTCGAGTCGGACTGGACCGACCGATCAGGAAGGATTGAAATATGCAGATAGTGGGTGAGAGCATTCGAGCAGGCTCCTTCTCTTTTTGCTCAAGCGAAGAATGGGGAGCAGCCCTCCTTCAATTCAGGCGTCAAACAGCGTGAGGCAGCACGCGAGGAGCCGCTCTCTCCAGGCTAGACATCTTGAGTTGAAGCACCTTGTTTAGTGCGTCTAAGAACAGTTCTGCATTCTCACGAGAGAAGATAAGAGGCGGTCGGATCTTCAACGTGTTCTTTCGGGACCCCATCGAACTAATCAAGACACCGGCATCTCGCATACCGTTCACGACATCAGAAGTCTCAACGCCGGACAGCATATCGAGGCCCCAATAGAGCCCGCTACCCCTCGCTTCGCCCACGACTGCTGGGTATGTGCTCGAAAGCCTCCTGAACCCATCTTTGAGTAGGAGGCCGACGCTTCGAGAATTCTCAATCAAGCCTTCATTCTCAATAACATCAAGAACAGCAAGGGCCACGGCGCAGCTGACATTGTTGCCTCCGAACGTGTTGAAGTAACCAAAACGCTGAGCGAAGGCATTCATGATTTCGGGCTTCGCCGCCAATGCCGCAATGGGGTGACCATTGCCCATGGGCTTTCCCATGGTCACGATATCGGGGATTGAGCCGTGAAGTTCGAATCCCCACATACCCCAGCCCATGCGACCAAACCCTGGCTGGACTTCATCTGCAACGAACAAGCCGCCAGCATCTCGAACAGCTTGCACAGCCTCCTGGAGGAAACCGGGAGGGTTGATGCAGAGTCCATCGCTAGAGACGATCGTGTCGATCAACAATCCCGCTGGCTTAACACCATCTGCACGCATCTTCTCTAGGCAGGCCTTAACCCCCAGGACGAACCCTGAGGGGCCCTCGTCTCCCAGAGGTGCTGACGTGATGTACACGTCTTTGCCTTTTGCGTAGCCCTTCATCGAGGGGGACATTCCACTCGTGAGTTCGGTGGTTCCGTGGTACGCGTGTGGGGTCACGATGAACCCTGTGCCGCCCGTGACGAACTTAGAAATTCTTATCGCAAGGTCGTTGGCCTCGCTCCCCGAGCAAGTGAACACCACGTTCTGAATATCAGGAGGCATCGTCGAAAGAAGCCGCTCGGCGAGTTCAGTTGGTTCCCTGCTGAGATAGCGAGTATGGGTGTTCAGCCGTGAGGCCTGCCTGGCCAGAGCTTCTACAACCAGTGGATGACAATGGCCAACGGCTGGAACGTTGTTGTATGCATCTAGGTATTTCTTGCCCGTGGAGTCGAACATCCAAACGCCCTCTGCGCGAACGAGCTCCAATGGTTCTTGGTAGAAGTGCGTGTAAGTTGGGCCGAGTGCCCTTCTTCGTCGCTCGAGTTGGTCGTGAACGTATGTGGACATCAGACAAACCTCATGGATTCGACCTCAGCTATGAGGGAAAGACGATGCTTTACATCGGCATCGCTTCTCTCGGGAAAGTGATTGCTGTGTGGATGACGCCTGCGGTGCCAGGACGTCACCAGTAAGCCGCTGGCCAAGCGCGCGGCGATGAGCCAATTGAGGACCGATAGCTCCGCAGCTCCCAATGGGACAACTGACCGGTACCCGTCGACAACATCGAGAATTGAGAGCTTCACTGAGTCCTGGATAGTGATCCCGCCTGAGCCAGGAGCACGAATCAGGTGAGCTCCAGCGGCGATTGCGAGGTCAGCGACGACGATGGTTTCGACCACGTCGCCGAAGTCAATTAGTCCAACGGCCCTGTCTGAGTCTCTCTCATCTACCAACAGATTGCGCAGATTCACATCGTTGTGAAGCGCCTGCCGAGGCAACGCTGAGAAGCTCGGCAGAATGCCCAGGTACCTGGAGAAGAAGTCAGTGAGGCTGGAGTGAGCGGAGAAGTCCCGCATCTCGTCCAGATACGGTTGGAGCAAGCGCGGTTGCGTGAGATCCCAGATGATAGGCCGCCGAAGACCGGGATGACTGAATCCACGAAGAGCCTTTGCGGTTGACCCGGCTAGAGCACCACAAGAAGTCCGCTGAGACCGTGAACCAGGTGCAGACTCAAGCGCAACCCCGGGCAACCATGTCATCAACTGCACCCAGCGTGATCGACCCGACCGGTCCACAACCTCAGCGAGAGCCCGACCAGCCTTCGTCTTGAGGATGCGAGGCACTGGAAGACTTGGGTCGCTCTTGGCGATGAAGTCCAGTGCGTAGGGTCCTAACTGTGCCGTGAACGGATTCACGTCTGAGCCAGAGATCTTGAGGACAAAGTCACCATCGCGGCCGCTCACGCGGAAGTTCTCATCCACTTCGCCGGTGAGCGCAGTGACGTTCCCGTCAATTCCGTAGACTTGACGGACCACTTCCTTGACCTTCTCGGTATCGAAAACAGAACTCATTGTGGGTCAAGTTGGAATGACACCGGTGTCAACCGAGGTGAACAGCAGGAAGTCTCAGCCTATCGGCCTGTACTATGCCCAAGCCGTTGATCGGACCTCTTAAAAATACATGGCGAGCTGGTCTATCTGCTCCTTTTGCCAAGCTTGTAATGCTTGACCTGGCGTGCGGTCGTGGTTTGCAGTGATAGGGCAAACGACATCAGTCGTAGTGCCGGACATCTGCTCGAGCACCGCAAGACCGAAGAAGGGCACCGAGACGGGGCAGTAGCCACCCTCGTGGGTAAGTACAAGGCGTCCTCTGCAGTGACGGCGTGCCACGTCTTGCACGGCCTCCGTCATCCAGCGAAAGGCCCTTCCATCCAGTAGCATGCGACCCAGTGGATCCATCTTTCCGGCGTCGTATCCGCAGGCCACGATGATGAGCTCTGGCTTGAACGCCTCCAGCGCCGGCAGGATCACTCTCTCGAAGGCGTACCGGTAGGCTCCAAAGCCGCCGCCTGGTAGCAGCGGCACGTTGAGGTTGTATCCACGACCATTAGGCGTGCCAAGCTACGGATCGACAACGCGAGCAACGCAAGGATGATGACGTTCAGTACAAGAAGTCCGACGAAGACACCATTGACGATCTCGGGGCGATCGAAGAAGAGCGTGGGCCCTGGAACGATTCCATGCACTACGAATACGCCCATGATGATCGCCGTGATGGCGTCACCGGGAATTCCAAGTGTGAGAACGGTGATCATCGCTCCACCCGAGTTGGAGTTGTTTGCGGATTCGGCCGCAACGATTCCTTCGGGATTCCCACTGCCAAAGGGCGTCGGGTTTTTCGCACCGCGCTGACTCCAGAAGTAAGCCAGCGAGGTGGACAGCCCTGCTCCGACCGCAGGAAGAATGCCGATCGCGCCTCCCAAAAACAGGCCCTTCGCCAGAGCCTTCGGGTAGCGAAGTGCCTCGGTCAAGCCTCGCCAAGTAAGTCCTGCCTTCTCAATCAATGTCGCATCAAACTTGGGTTTTGCAGAGGAGATCATGACGAGCGCCTGCGCCATACCGAAAAGACCCACCGCAACTGCCACCAATGGCAGGCCGCTGAGCATTCCGGACGACCCGAAGGTGAACCGCTGCTCGTTGGAGTTCGGATCGATGCCAATCGTCGCAATGAAGAAGCCCAGGGCGGTCATCGTTAGGGCCAGGAAGAACTGGCGCTGGTAGGCTTTGGCGACGCAGAGGGATGCCAACACGATGGCCAGCGCTGTCTCAGGAGCGCCAAACTTGCCCGCCATGGTCGATAGCGGTCGCGCTGCAAGGCCTAAGAGGAGGGCGCTGAGAATGCCTCCGAGAAATGCCGACATGAACGCCAGGGAGAGCGCGCGCTGCGCTTCACCTTTGCGCGCCATGGGGTAGCCATCGAACATCGTCATGATGGACGAGGCCTCACCCGGGGTGCGAATAAGAATGGAGGTGACGGCACCTCCGTAGAACGCTCCGCAGTAGACGCCTAGCAGGAGGCAGATTCCTGCGAGGGGCGGCATGCCATAGGTGAAGGGTAAGAGCACCGCAATCGTTACGCCGGGCCCAACACCGGGAAGAACTCCGACAACAATACCCAGAATTGCGCCAAACAGGATGCTGAGCATCACCGTCAGTGACGAAAGTGCGCTCACCCCTAAGGCAAAGTCTTGGAAGAATTCCATCTCAGTCTCGAACGAGCTCGTGAATTACAAGAAGCCGCCAAACGCCACCAAAAGCAGCTTGGCAAAAACAACCCAAAGCACAATGGCTAGAGGGATAGCCAGCGCCAAGGCGGTGCGGATTCGAAGTCCCGCGACAAGTCCTGCCAGGACAGAGAATGCGGCCGTGGAAATGAGAAGCCCTAGGACCGGGACCAAGAGTGCGTAAGCGACAAACGTGGCAACCACTATGAGCGCGACGCGCACGTTCGACTCGCTCGCATCAATTTCGTCAGACCCCTCAATCCGCGCATGGGGTTTGACGAGCTCGATCAGTGCACCCATGGTGGCAAGAGACAGCGCAACTCTCGGAAAGAAGGCTGTCGACTGATACCAGGGAATTGACGGGTCGTAAGGCGTTATCAGCCACGGAACGGCGTAGGCTGCGGCTGCCGACCCAATGGCAATCGCTAGCAAAAGAGCCCGATAGGGCCCTTTTGATGCCATCGATGCGTGAGTCTGACCCGTGCTCACTTCTTGCTCATCCCGAGCTCATTCATGAGCTCGCTGATCCACTTGTTTTCAAACTGGATGCGTTGTGCCATCTCTTGGCGGGTGAGCGGGTAGGCGGGTGAGCCAATGCGAGCGAGAAGCTCCTTGGGCTCTTTGTCGGTAAGTGTCTGGCGAACAGCCTCACTCAGTTTGTCGGCGATCTCGGGAGGCACTCCTGCAGGTGCGAACAGACCGACCCACATGTTGATTTCACCGAACCCCTCTTCTTCAGAAGTCTGTACATCAGGGTAGTGCTTGGCTCGTTCCGGAGCCCAACTCGAGAGCACCTTCACTTGCTTGGCCTTCACAAACGGCGAGACCATTTCAGCGCTGGTAGTGACCACGTCGGCATCGCCTGCAGTCAATTCCTTGGCGCTAGGATTGGGGAAGGAGACGATCTTGTAGCCAAAGCCTGCTTGCCTGGCGACGCGTGCCGCTACCAGCCCGATGACGGATGTTGGGGAGTACGTTCCGACAACGACCGGCTTCCCGGTGGACTTCGACCAATTTGCAAGCTCTTTGATGTTGTTGGCTGGAATGTCAGCACGAGCTGCGAGAACGAAGTCGGTCGAAAAAACGCCTGAGATAGGTGTGAAGTCCGTTTGCTTGTAGGGGGCAACGCCTGCCAAAACTTGAGCAATTCCGGCGCCGAGCGTGAAAGTTCCAAGGGTGTAGCCATCGGGTTTGGCCTTGGCAATTTCGTTGGTTCCGACGACGCCACCACCACCTGGTTTGTTGATCACCTGAACGGGAACCCCCAGCCGCTTGCTCATGCCCTGGGCAATCAGTCGAAGCAAAGCATCAGTGTCGTTGCCCGGAGGATACGGATGCACAAGTTCAATGGTCTTGGAAGGCCATTTGTCTTGCGCAAATGCAGGAGCCCATGCGGTGATGGACGTTACAGCAATCAGAGTGGATGCGAGGACAACTTTCATTGGATGGCTCCAGGTCAAAAAAGTTAAGCGCCTTCTGCGGCTTCGAACGCCAGGTGGAGAATGCGCATCGTTTCATCGACGTTTGCGCGCGTGAAAACAAGAGGAGGGGAGAGAATCAGCCGGTTCCCCTGGATGCGAATGATTGCGCCTTCGCGCAATGCGGTTCGCACCAGTGTTTGTGCATAAGGGGATGTCATCATCAGCATCTCGCGCGTCGACCGGTCGACCACCAGTTCTGCTGCGCACATCAAGCCTTTGCCTCGAACTTCACCCACATGGGAGTGACGCATCAGTTCCTGCATGCGCTCCAGAAGATAGCCACCAATCTCCAAAGCCTTTGCAGGAAGATCCTCTTGCTCGACGATGGCCAGGTTGGCATTGGCGGCGGCGCAAGCAAGTGGATGGCCGCTGTAGGTGTAGCCATGCATGAAAGGTGCAGGCACTCCCGGCTTGTCGAACGCGGAGATGACCCGATCATTCGCCAGGGTAGCGCCGAGAGGGACATAGCCCGAATTGATGCCTTTCGCCATGGCCATGATGTCGGGAGCTACGCCCCACGCGCGCGCGCCGCACATTGATCCCAGTCGCCCGAAGCCGGTGACGATCTCATCGCTGATGAGCAGGATGCTGTACTTGTCAAGAAGCTTTCGAAGCCCGGGCCAGAAGGACTCGTGGGGAACAATGACGCCGCCAGCACCTTGCACAGGTTCTGCAACAAACCCTGCGATAGTGTTCGCGCCTTGAAAAAGGATTTCGCGCTCAATGTTTGCAAGGCAAAGGGACGCTAGCCTCTCCGGGTCCGACTCATTCCAGAGGTTTCGATAGGTGTAGGGTGTCTCCACCTGGAAGAAGCCAGGCATCAGTGGTTCATAGGCTTGCCTAAATGCGGGGTTGCCGTTCAGCGAGGCACCTCCGAAGTGCACCCCGTGATACCCCAGCTTCAGCGAGAAGAACTTGACTCGATCGGCCTGGCCTTCGAGCTTCCAGTACTGGCGCGCAATCTTCAGTGCTGTCTCAATCGCGTCAGAACCACCCGACGAGAAGAACGCCCTGGCCATCTTCTCTGCGGAGAACATCCCCATCAGCCGAGCCGAAAGTTCGATTGCGGAGGGGTTCGAAGTTGACGTGAACGTGGAGTAGTAGGCAATCTTGTCCAGTTGGGCCGTGATGGCCTCTTTTATCTCGCGCCGGTTGTGTCCAACGTTGACGTTCCACAAGGAGGCGACTGTGTCTAAATATCGCTTGCCGTCGATGTCCCAGATGTAGACTCCGTCAGACTTCTCCACCACAAGCGGCGGTTGAGCTCGCGTGCGGCACGGATACAGCCAGGCGAGACACTTCTCGTTTTGGGGGCGGCCGGTGGGGTTGGAAGCGCCGCCGTGGAAGTTGGACGCGCTCTTGGCGCCAAAGTCCTGGCGGGAGCTTCGACTCAGAAGAAGCTGGACTTCGCAAAGTCGTGTGGTGCGGTCGATGGCGTGGTCTACGAAGCCGACCTTCTTCCGGGGGATCCACAGCGAGAACTGACGAGGCGGCTTAAGCAAGTTGCGCCAGAGGGTGTGGATGTGGTCTTCGACCCCGTGGGAGGGAACTACTCCGAACCAGCCCTTCGCTGCATGGCCAGAGGTGGTAGGCACTTGGTTGTTGGGTTCACCGCTGGTATACCGAAGATTCCGCTCAACTTAACTCTACTGAAGAGCTGTCAGATCGTTGGCGTTGACTGGCGCACCTTTGTTCGCGAAGACCCGGAGGGCAATAGCAGAAACGTGATGTCTCTCCTGGAGCTATGGTCAAACGGACGTATCCGACCACAAGTGACCGAGTCCTATCCGATGGAGAAGGCGCCACAAGCAATAGCTCGGCTTGAAGGACGGGATGTCATCGGTAAGGTAGTGGTTGAGGTCAGCGACTATCTCTACCTCACCGACCGACGAGCGAACATGATCATTTCTGGGGGCGTGAATATCTACCCTCAGGAAACGGAAAACGTGCTTCTTCAGCATCCCCTCGTAGCTGATGTTGCCGTGGTCGGCGTTCCGAATGCCGATTTTGGTGAGGAGGTTAAGGCGGTCATCGAGCTGCGTGATCCCTCGCAGGCCTCAGCCGCCACAGCCGCATTGCTGATTGAATACTGCCGGCAGCGCTTGTCTCATCTGAAGTGCCCGCGTAGTGTCGATTTTGCGAGTGGACTCCCCAGGAGCGAGACCGGAAAGCTGCTGAAGCGGCTTGTTCGTGACCAGTATCGGACTGCATCCGCTTCGCAGTCCAAAGTGAACTAAAAACACGCTAGCCCCAGACAGAAAACAGACCTTGATACCACCATGAACTTCGAACTTACTGAAGCCCAGCTTGACCTCCAGCAACGTGCGAGAAACTTCATCTCGACCGAGGTGTTGCCGAACTACCGCACCTGGCCCATCACTTCTGCGGAGTACAGCGCAGAGTTGACCGCACATCTCAAGGGAAAACTTGGCGAGTATGGTTTGACCAAACTGATTGTTCCTAAAGAGTTTGGTGGTCAAGGTCTGGGAGCAATGGAGGATGTCATCGTGCTCACCGAGTTTGCCAAGGCTCCCCGTCGTATGCCCGGTGGCCCGTTTGCACCTTGGCCGGTGCTCTACAAAGCGCCTGAACCGATTCGGCAGAAGTACCTTTACCCTGTGTTGGAGGGGAAAACCGGGTGGTCGATGTGCTTTACGGAGCCTCAGGCAGGTTCTGACTTGGCTCGTATCCAGACCAGCGCAGTGCGCAAGGGGGACCACTGGGTCATCAACGGCACAAAAATGTGGCGTACAGGTCACCACGGCGCTTCCTACACAGCTGTGGCAGCCGTAACTGATGCCAGCAAGGGGTACAAGGGTATCAGCGTCTTTCTTGTTGACAATGACACCCCAGGTTTCGAGAAGACCCGCGACATTCCTGTTATCTCGCGCACGTGGGGAATCGAGCAGGAGGTAAAGCTGGAGAACGTCATCGTGCCTTCTGAGAACCTCCTGGGGGAAGAAGGGGCGGGATTTGAGATCGCTCAGCACCAATTCAACAGATTTCGCATGCGCCTTGGTGGTTTGGCGTTGGGCATGGCTGAACGTAGCCAGCAGCTGGCTGTTGAATACGCAACAAGTCGCGAGGTCTTCGGAGGCAAGTTGAGTGACAACCAAGCCATCCAATGGATGCTCACGGACAACCACTTTGACACGGAGTCGATTCGGTGGAATACGTATTACGCCGCATGGATGGTGGACAAGGGTGGCTACAACAACTCGCGATTGCAGTCGTCCACAGTGAAGGCATACTGCATTGACGCTGGGTTGCGCGTGGTTGAAGGTGTACATCGCCTGCCTGCTGTTCTCTGGCGTTGCCTTGATTTCAAAGTATTCGAGGTATTCGCCGGCAGAGACGACCTTCAAGTCCGATAGGCGCAGTGATAGGCGGCGTTGGAAGCCGTGGCGAGCCGTGGGAAAGGTTGATTCGAGCCTCAATGCCGGTGGCTTCGAAGCAGAGCGCCGCGCTGGCCGGCCGTGGCCCGGCGCTGGCCCTTGCCCTGGGTGGCCGGCTGGGGCGGCGTGGCCTGCGCGGTCGGCTACGCGGTGTTCTCCGGCTGGGGCGTGCCCTCGCAGCGCACGGTGCTGATGCTGGCGCTGGTGGTGGGCCTGCGCTTGTCGGGTCGGCGCTGGCCCTGGCCGGCGGTGTGGCTGCTGGCGATGGCCGCCGTGCTGGCGCTGGACCCCTGGGCCTTGCTGTCGGCGGGTTTCTGGCTCAGCTTCGTGGCGGTGGGCCTGCTGTTCGCGAGCGACCCGGCGCGCGAGGCGCCGGCCAGCGGCCTGGCCTGGCGCGGCGCCCAGGCGCTCAAGCGCCTGCTGCGCGAACAGGCGCTGATGACGGTTGCCCTCGCCCCGCTGACGCTGCTGCTGTTCGGCCAGGTGTCGCTGGTGGGCCTGGCCGCCAACCTGATCGCCATTCCCTGGGTCACGCTGGTGGTGACGCCGCTGGCCCTGCTGGGCCTGCTGGCCCCGCCGCTGTGGACGGCGGCGGCGGGGGCGGTGGACGCGCTGGTGCCGCTGCTGCAATGGCTGGCGGCCTGGCCCGGCGCGGTGCTGCACCGGCCGGTGCCGCCCTTGCCGCTGGCCTTGGCCGCCGTGGTGGGCGGTGTGTTGCTGGCCATGCGCTTGCCGGCGGTCGTGCGCGCGGCCGGGGCCTGGCTGGTGCTGCCCGTGCTGCTGTGGGCGCCGCCGCGCCCGCCCGAGGGGGCGTTCGAACTGCTGGCGCTGGATGTGGGGCAGGGCGGTGCCGTGCTGGTGCGCACCGCGCGCCACGCGCTGCTGTACGACACCGGCCCGGCCTGGAGCCCCGAGGCCGACGCGGGCGAGCGCATCGTGCTGCCCTTGCTGCGGGCGCTGGGCGAGCGGCCCGACACCGTGGTGGTGAGCCACCGCGACAGCGACCACTCGGGTGGCGCCAAGGCCGTGCGCGCGGCGTTTGCGCAGGCGCGCTGGCTGTCGTCCTACGACGAAGCGCCGGCGAACCACTGCCTGGCCGGCCAGCGCTGGACCTGGGATGGCGTCGACTTCGAGATCCTGCATCCCGGCCCCGAAGCCTGGGCCAACCGTGGCCTGTCCACCAACGCCATGTCCTGCGTACTGCGCGTGGCGACCCGCCAGGGCGCCAGCGCCTGGCTCACGGGTGACCTGCCCGCCGCGCAGGAGGTGCGCCTGGCGCTGGAGCGGCCGAGCGAGCGCGCCACCCTGCTGCTGGCGCCGCACCACGGCAGCGCCAGCTCCTCCAGCCCGGTGCTGCTTAACAGCCTGCGGCCGCGCTGGGTGGTGGTGCAGTCGGGCTACCGCAACCGCTTCGGCCACCCGGCGCGGGTGGTGGTGGAGCGTTACGAGGCCAGGGGCATCCCCTGGGTGGAATCGCCGCGCTGCGGCGCGGCGACCTGGCGCAGCGACCGGCCTGACGAACTGCGGTGCGAGCGGGTGGCGGGGCGGCGGTACTGGCACCAGGACGTCCCGCTCGCGCCGGCGCCGCCCGCGGCCGATTGAGTCGGGGCGAGCGCCCAACCCCAATGGCCTAGGCCATTTCAGTGCCGACCCGGCGAACTTCGGCGGGCGCGCGGCCACACACGTTCGCCCGGCATTCGTTGCGGGGCTCACCCGCATTCCGTGTCGAGCACCATGTCCAAGTCCTCCTCTCTCTCCTATTTCGCCGCCCGCCTGCAGACCCAGTTCGACGGCTTCCAGCTCAAGCGGCAGGCCATGAACCCCAAGGCCCATCCAGGGGCCGACGCCAGGCTGCGCAGGTACTACAGCAAGCAGGGCAAGATCGTTGACGCGTTGTACGTGCGGGGCGGTGGCCTCTACGTCTCGCGCAACCCGCCGTCTTTCGGTGATGCGGGCAAGGCGTCCAGCCGCTACCGAAAGCTGGTGGGCGCGATCGCCAGCCAGTTTCGCAGCCGCGGTAACCCCAGCGCAGCCAGCCGCGCGAACCAATTGGGCGAGGCCGTGCGGCACCGGCCCACCGAGCCGGCGGCTGCGATCGCCTACGGCCGCCAGCTCCGGCAACTGAACCTCGATCTGGTCCTCGCCAGCGCCGACGAGTAAGTCGGCCGCGCCGGCGCGTCGGCCGTTGCACCAGGGGTTTCCCCTGGCCCGCTCCTTGCTATGCTCCCTCGGCAGGAGAGCAGCACCATGAGCCGACCCATGTTCGACGAGATGCACGCCCCGAACGGGGTTGTGCGGGAGCACTACCGGCACTACGCCCGCTGGCTGGCCGAACAAGCCGACGAGTCCATGGCGGCGCGGCGCGAAGAGGCGGAGATGATCTTTCGCCGCGTCGGCATCACCTTCGCCGTCTACGGCGCCAAGGACGAGGAAGGCGCCGGTACCGAGCGGCTCATTCCCTTCGATCTGATCCCGCGCATCATCCCCGCGCACGAGTGGCGCACCATGGAAGAAGGCCTGGTGCAGCGCGTGACCGCGCTCAACCGCTTCATCCACGACGTCTACCACGGGCAGGAGATCATCAAGGCCGGCGTCATCCCGGCTGAGCAGATCTTCCAGAACGCGCAGTTCCGCCCCGAGATGATGGGCGTGGACGTGCCGCACCAGATCTACTCGCACATCGCCGGCATCGACATCGTGCGCGCCCCCAACGCCGACGGCGAGGGCGAGTACTACGTGCTGGAGGACAACCTGCGCGTGCCCAGCGGCGTGAGCTACATGCTCGAAGACCGCAAGATGATGATGCGGCTGTTCCCCGAGCTGTTCGGCGAGAACCGCGTGGCGCCGGTGGCGCACTACCCCGACCTGTTGCTGGAGACCCTGCGCGCGGTGAGCCCGGCCACCACGGCCGAGCCCACGGTGGTGGTGCTCACGCCCGGCATGTACAACAGCGCCTACTTCGAACACGCCTTTCTGGCGCAACAGATGGGCGTGGAACTGGTCGAAGGCCAGGACCTGTTCGTCAAGGACAACTTCGTCTACATGCGCACCACGCGCGGCCCCAAGCGGGTGGACGTGATCTACCGCCGCGTCGACGACGACTTCCTGGACCCGCTGGTGTTCCGGCCCACGTCCACGCTGGGCTGCGCGGGCCTGCTGGACGTCTACCGCAGCGGCAACGTGAGCATCTGCAACGGCGTGGGCACCGGCGTGGCCGACGACAAGTCGATCTACCCCTACGTGCCCAAGATGATCGAGTTCTACCTGGGACAGAAGCCCATCCTGAGCAACGTGCCCACCTTCATGGGGCGCAACCCGGAAGACCTCAAGTACATGCTCGCCCACATGCAGGACCTGGTGGTGAAGGAGGTGCACGGCGCGGGCGGCTACGGCATGCTGGTCGGGCCCGCGTCCACCAAGGCCGAGATCGAGGCCTTCCGCCAGGCGGTGGCCGCCCACCCCGAGGGCTACATCGCGCAGCCCACCCTGTCCTTGTCGACCTGCCCCACCTACGTCAAGAGCGGCGTCGCGCCGCGCCACATCGACCTGCGGCCCTTCGTGCTCTCGGGCAAGGAGGTGCAGATGGTGCCCGGCGGCCTCACGCGCGTGGCGCTCAAGGAAGGCTCCCTGGTGGTGAATTCGTCGCAGGGCGGCGGCACCAAGGACACCTGGGTGCTGGAGGATTGATGCACCCCCGCGACGCTTCGCGTCACCCCCTCAAGGGGGCGGCACCAACGGCCCGGCAAAGCCGGTTCCGTGGTACCTCTGGGTTGTGCTGCCGCCTCATGCCGGTTTGATGGAGTCCTAGACATGCTGTCCCGCACCGCCGACCACCTCTTCTGGATGTCGCGCTACACCGAGCGCGCGGAAAACACCGCGCGCATGCTCGACGTCAACTACCAGACCTCGCTGCTGCCGCAGTCGGCCGCGGTGGCCCAGGTGGGCTGGGAGGGCCTGCTCACCATCAGCGAGCTGCTGCCGGCCTACCGCGCGCAGTACGGCCAGGCCATCACGCCGCGCAACGTGCTCGACTTCATGGTGCGCGACGAGAACAACCCGTCGAGCATCGTGTCCTGCCTGCGCGCGGCGCGCGAGAACGCGCGCGCGGTGCGCGGCGCGCTCACCACCGAGCTGTGGGAGATGCAGAACCAGACCTGGCTGGAACTCAACCGCGCGCTGCAGGGCAAGGCCTTCGAGCGCGACCCGGGGCAGTTCTTCGAGTGGGTGAAGTTCCGCTCGCACCTGTCGCGCGGCGTGGCCATCGGCACCATGCTGCAGGACGAGGCTTTCCATTTCTACCGCATGGGCACCTTCCTGGAGCGCGCCGACAACACCGCGCGCCTGCTGGACGTGAAGTTCCATGCGGTGCACAGCGACTTCTTCGGCGCCGCCAGCGAGCTCGACCAGGAATACGACTTCTACCACTGGAGCGCGATCCTGCGCAGCGTCAGCGGCTTCGAGGTCTACCGCAAGGTCTACCGCGACGTGATCACGCCCGAGCGCGTGGCCGAGCTGCTGATCCTGCGCGCCGACATGCCGCGCAGCCTGGCCGCCAGCCTGAACGAGGTGGTCAACAACCTGGCCGTGGTCGCCAGCGATCACAGCGGCGAGACCCTGCGCCGCGCCGGCAAGCTCAAGGCCGAGCTGCAGTACGGCCGCATCGATGAAATCCTGGCCACCGGCCTGCACGCCTACCTCACGCAGTTCCTGGACCGCGTGAACGAGCTGGGCTGGCGCATCAGCCAGGACTTCCTGGTGCCGGCGGGCTGAATCGCCGGCCGGACGCGGCCCCGATGGCTCAGTTCACGGGGATCTGGAACACCCCGTTCACGGCGTTGCGGACGTCCGGGTCCTGCTGGCTGGGGTCGTACTCCGGTGCGGCCGGCGCCTCAACCCCTGTGCGGGTGGCCTGGGCCCGGTTCGCCGAATCGGCCAATTGCATCAGGGTCTGGCTGATGCCGAGCAACTGCTCGGCCGTCGCAAAGCGTGGATCGGTTGCGTCACCGCCCGAGGCATTCCACAGGTCCTGGCCCATGCCTCGAAGGGTCTCGACGAGCCGCTGTGTGGCGGGGCTGGCGAGCGCTTGGGCGTGCCTTGGCAGCTGGTCTGGGCCCATGTTCGTGAACAAGGGCTCATAGACGCTGTACTCGAAGTCGCGGACATCGTCGGCGCCCGTCTGATGCAAGCCCTTGAGCAGCTCCTGCTGGGTTTTCACCTTGGCCAGAACCCTCTGGGTCGCCGCCAGGGCGTTCAAGGTCGCGTGCAGGTCGCCCTGGTTCAACTGGTCCAGTACGGGTAGCAAGGCCTCATGGCATTCCCGTACACCCCAATCGAGTCGCTCGTCGATGGCCTGGGCAAGGGTGGGCTCGGCCTGGGTGTTGCCGAAGATGGCCAGGGCCTTGGACAGCGCGGGCAGCTCCGCCGCGCTCAGCTCATCGAGGGCCGCCTGATGGAGCACCAGCCGAGGGACGTGATGGACGATCGCCTCGAATGCCTGCGTGACCTGCGGGTCGGTGCTCAGGCCATGCGCGCCATGGTGCTTCTGCAGCGCCTTCCATTGTCCGGCGGCGTCGATGATGCGGCGCAGACCCTGCGGGTCCACCTGACCGGGGGGTGAGAGCGACAACAGCGCACCTTGGGCGGCGGCCAGGAAGCGCTCCTGCGTGTGTCGCTGGCGTTGCACCGCGACGTCCGCGATGAGGGTGTCGATCAGGTCGGTGCTTCTGGCGACCCAATGGGCGCTGTCGGCCGCTTGCAGCGCGGCTTGGTCTTCGCTGGGCAGGGCGTCCAGCAAGGTCTTGATGTCGCTGGCGGAGACATCGCCCTTGCTGAGGAACCCGTTGAGGGCCGCGCCCAGCACGCTCAGCGCCAGTTGGGTCTCATCCCCGTATTTCGCGGCATGGTTCATGCCGTATTGGCCCATGATGTTTTTGACCACGCCCGACAGACCGTTGTACGTGTCTGGGGCGCGAGGCGACTGTTGCTGGGCCTCCGCGATGGCTTCCTTGAGCCTGGGCAAGAGTTGGGTTCTTCCATCGGCGAAGACGCGACGCTCGACTTCCGCGCTCAACGCCTGGCTCAAGCGCTTGAGAGGCAGCGCCACCGCGGCATCGGTTCCGTCCGCGAACAAGATCTGGAGTTGGGTGCGCAAGGTCTTGAGTTCGGCGGGCGTGAACTGAGCCAGGTGAACCTCGAAGCGCTGGGTCAGCAGCTGATCCAGCGGCACGCCGCGCTGCGTCACGGGCGCGGCGGTGTTTTCGATGGCGCCGAATGCCTTCTTCAGTGCCTTCGAACTGAGGTTTCCCTGAGGATGGATCAGGTTGCCCAGCAGATCACCAACGGCCCGGCTGGTGTCTTTCAGCGCATGGCGGTACTTGGGGTCGACCCGCACACCGCCAGGGGTCATGGCGTTGAGGAAGCGGCTCCATCCACGCACCATGCCATGGGCCACCTTGTTCCATCCGGTGCGTTTCGCTTGGGAGGGCAGCACGGTTGCAGCCCGCGACCTCCCATGGAACTTTCCGACAGGGCTGTCGTGGAACACATGGTTGATCGGCAGGGGCAGGTGAGCGGTGGTGGTGTTTCCAACTGGCATGGTCGTCTCTCGCTGAACGTGAATGCGCGGAGGGTTTGGTCGACGCCGGGCGCCAGGCGCGGCGCGGCCGGCTTCAGACTGAAAGAAAGGAGGGGGCGGCCGGGGGGCGCGGATCGGCGCTGGCCGCGGTGGACGGGAGGGCAGCGAAGCGTTCCTGCCACGTCTCCGCCGCATCGATGAAGCGCTGCAGGCGCGACATGATCAGTTCGGCCGTCCAGCCGTGGTTGCCGATGTCCGAGCACAGCACGATCTCGTTGAACTCGACGTCGATGGCCAGCGCGGCGCCGCCGGTGTCGGCGCCGAAGAGGTTGGCGCTGAGCAGTTGCTCGAAGGTGCGTTCGCGATCGCTCGTGGGCACGGGGCCCAGCGTGCAATAGATGTGCAGCAAGTGGCTGCTGCCACTGGCCTCGAAGTTGACGTCGATGCGGTCGTCGACCCGCAGTCGCGCGCAGCCGTGTTCGTCCAGCCGCAGTTCGGGCACACCCATGGCCGTGGCGATGGCCTGGATGACGTCATCGGTGTTCATGGGCTTCTCCATGGGCAATGGGCGGCGGTGCGGCGTGCCCCGTGGCCCGCCGTCTCTGTTCGACGGTGTTGGGTGGCCGGGCGCCGAACGCCTGTTCCGTGGAAAAAAGGCCGTCGGTCAATAGGATGGGGGGTACCCGGCTTGGGCCGTCTTGGAGGGGTGGAGTCATTCCATGGGCCGCTGAACGAGTCCGTCGGTGAAGCGAAACGCGATCGCGAAGGTCTTGCGGTCCAGCAGTCCGGCGGCCGCTTGGGCTTGCTCCTTGGACAGGCTCTTCATTTCGCCGGTCTTCTGCAGTTGCTGGGCCAGGGCGCCTTTGAGCAGCAGCAGCTGGGTTCCGATCCGGCTGAACGCGGCCTTGTCTGTGGCGTCATCGTCCTCCGCCTGCAGGCCCATGTTCATCAGCACCTGGGTCAGCAGCAGCGTCTGCTCGTCGTTGAGGGTGGCGAAGGCCGACTTGAGCGTGTGTGGCGCGGCGTTCTCGAAGACTTCCTGGAAGAGCCGATAGGCCAGTTCGGTCCTGCCGTCGATGTCCAGGCGGCGGCCCGCCAGGGCCTCGTGGATCGGCACCAGCGATTCGAAGTGCCGATCCACCTCCGCCAGATACCCCAGGGCCACGTCCAGGTCGCCGTTGGCCAGTTGCCTCAACGCCCTTTGCAGGGATTCCGCGCACGGCTCTCGGCGGAATGC
Source organism: Hydrogenophaga sp. YM1 (assembly GCF_016903055.1). NCBI lineage: Bacteria > Pseudomonadati > Pseudomonadota > Betaproteobacteria > Burkholderiales > Comamonadaceae > Hydrogenophaga > Hydrogenophaga sp. YM1. Next base: position 1,481,365 of record NZ_CP070223.1, read on the forward strand.
TTGGCGCTCAGCGATCTCGCGGACGAAGGCCTGGGGGTCGTGCGGGATGTTCAGCGTTTGCAGGGCCTGGCTCAGCGGGTGCAGTTCCTGATCCGATAGCGCATCCAGAGGCCGATCCGGCAGCTTCAGGTGCTCGCTGGCGAGCCGGGTGGTCATGGCCACGCGGTATTGGAATCCAGCGGCAGCGGTCGGGCGGTTCAGGGTGTTGCAGTGCTTCTGCAAGGCGGCCCAGGCATCGGCCAGCTTGACCAGTGTCTCGATCGAGGGTTGCTCGTATGCCGCCTTGCAGGCGTCGCGCAGCGCTGCGACGAGCGTTGCCTCGGTTTGCGCGATGGCCTTTTTCAGCAGTCGGTCGACGGCCCGGCCATCCACGGACATATGTTGGGGTCCCGCCGCTAGCCAGGCGGCCTGGCGGGAGGCGGGCATCGCTTGGAAGAAGCGCTTGAGTTGTTCGTCGTCGGCGGGTTGCCCCTGCAGCCACAAGGCGCAGAGGGGCTTGAGCAGCGCCTCGCCCAACGCGACAGGGTCTTCAGCGGGGCCCACCAACTGGTAGTTCTGCAGCAGGCGAACGGCTTTTCCCCAGGCCTGTGACAGCTGGTCGTCCATGGTGGCTGGGTCCTTGTTCTCGCTGGCTTGGAGGGCCTTGTCGAAGAACTTCAGGATGTCTTGCCTGTCCTTGCGCAAGGCATCGATCTCGCGAACCAGGCCGCGCAGAACGGCATCACGCTGGCCGCTTGGGGCCAGGTCGACGCGCGCTTGCAACTGATCCAGGTCCTCAGGCGGCAAGGCGAACAGTTGCATGCGCAGGCATTTGCGGAATGCGTCGGTCGCCTGATGGGCATCGGCGTTGGTCAGGGGACGGCTGGCCCGGTTGATCCGGTCCAGGTGCCCATCAATGGCCTCGGGTGACGGCAGATCGACAAGCAGGTGGGCCAGCAACAGTTGCGTGGCTTCATGGGTTTTCTGGCTGGCCTTCTCTTGTGTCCGCTGGGTGCGCGCGGCAGGGGGGGCCATCAGCTTGGCCCATCGGTGCTGAATTTTCTCCAGCAAGGACCTCTGGCGCTTCAAGCGGGGGGCTTGAGGTGGAAGAAGCTGAAGGCCTGGCTTGGTGGGCTTGCCGTCGGCGGGGCGCTTGGGGCCGGGGAGGGGGGCGACTGTGTGATGCCGGAGTTGGGCTGCTTTGCTGCGGATCATGTGGGGGCCTCGAAGCCGGTCTTGCCCGATCCGTGCCCCGCTCGGTCGTGAGGGTTCCGTGGTCTGCGCCGGCCTCGGCCGCATGGCGGTGCTGGTGCCGACCAGCGGGAAACCGCCCCCATCGAATGGCCGATGGCTCGGCCGCCCCAGCCGCTCAGCGCTCGGGCAGCGCCGCCTTCACCGCCTCGCCCAGCTCGATCACCGCCAGCGCGTAGTAGCTGCTCCAGTTGTAGCGGGTCACCACGTAGAAATTCTGCGTGCCGGCCACGTAGCTGGACGGCGCGCCCGCGTTCTGCAGCTCGACCAGTGCCAGCGGGCCGGGGTGCTGCAGCGCCGCGCCCTCGAGCATGGCGCCCTTGGCCTGGAAGGCCTCCACCGTGAAGCTGGGCAGGATGTCGGGCGCGAGCAGGGTCTCCAGGTCCAGCGTGGCCGGGTCGAAGCGCACCGGGTAGTGCGTGGGCATGCCGGGTGTCCAGCCGAAGGCCTTGAAGTAGTTCGCCACCGAGCCGATCACGTCGGCCGGGCTGTCGAACAGGTCGACCTTGCCGTTGCCGTCGAAGTCGATGGCGTAGCGCGCCCAGCTGCTGGGCATGAACTGCGGCAGGCCCATGGCGCCGGCGAAGCTGCCCAGCAGGCCTTGCGGGTCGCTGCCGTTGCGCTGGCACAGGCTCAGCAATTGCTCCAGCTCGTCGCGGAAGAAGGCGCTGCGCGCGGCGGCGCGTGGGTGGCTGGCGGGGAAGTCGAAGGCGAGCGTGGTGATCGCGTCGATGACCTTGTGGGTGCCGGTGTGGCGGCCGTAGAGCGTCTCCACGCCGATGACGCCGACGATGAGCGAGGCCGGTACGCCGAACTCGGCCTCGGCGCGCGCCAGGGCCTCGCGGTTGTCCTGCCAGAAGGCTTGCCCGGCGGCGATGCGCGTGGGCTCGATGAAGCGCGCGCGGTAGGCGGCCCAGTTCTTGGGCACGCCGCGCGGCGGCGGCGTGACGCCGCGGATGGCGGCCTCCAGCCGCTGCGCCTGGCCGATCTGCGCCAGCACCCAGGCCGGGTCGAGCTGGCGGCGCGCGGCCAGGTCTTCGGCGAAGGCCATGGCGGCCGGGTGGTCGCGGTAGAAGAAGGGCGCTCGCGCGGACGGGCGGCTCGTGGGGCGCTGCTTGGCGAGGGGGGTGGCCTGGGCCAGGGCGACCGGCAGCGGCAGGGTGGACAGCGAGAGGGTGGCCAGGGCGGCCAGGGCGATCGATCGGCGTTGCATTGCCCGCGATTGGATCACGCGCGGCGGCGGACCGGCCAGGCCAGCCGGCGGAATTCCCGCCTCAGCTGGGCGAGGGTGCTGCCGCTGTCGCGCCCGTAGCGTTGGGCTTCGAGGCGCAACAGCCAGTCGGCCAGACCTTGAACGGCCGGGCCATCGCCCAGTTGCGCCTTCATGCGTTGAGCCAGTTCGCGCGGGGGCGTGCGCTCGTCCGAGGCCACGCCCAGGCGTTCCAGCCGCTGGCGCGCGCGCCGCAGCAGGCGCAGCCAGGGATCGTGCCGCTGGCGTTCCCACAGGGCCCAGAGCGCGCCCAGCAGGCTCACGCCGACCACCACGCCCAGCAGCACGGTGGCCAGGTCCTGCCAGCTTGGCGAGGCGAAACCCAGCGCGCGCAGCAGCTCGAGCTGGCTGCCCTGCGTGTAGTCCAGCACCCACTGGTTCCAGGCATTGTTGACGGCCTCCCAGGTGGCGCGCAGCTGCGCCGTGAGCGTGGGGTTGAGGTTGCCGAGCGCGCCGGCGAAGGCCCCCGCGAAACCGGCGGCGGGCGCCTGCAGGCGCTGCACGGAGCCGATGCGGCCAGGGAAGACCGCGCCCGTGGGGTCCACGCGCACCCAGCCCTGGCCCTGCAGCCAGACCTCGGTCCAGGCGTGGGCGTCGCGCTGGCGCACGGTCCAGTAGCCGTCGACGGTGTTGGTTTCCCCGCCCTGGTAGCCCGTGACCACGCGCGCCGGGATGTCCATGGCGCGCATGAGCACGGCGAAGCCGCTGGCGATGTGCTCGCAGAAGCCCGCCTTGCGGTCGAACCAGAACTCGTCGGCGGTGTGCCGGCCGTAAACGCCGGGCTCCAGCGTGTAGCGGTAGCCGCCGGTGCGCAGGCGTTCGAGCGCGGCGTTCACCAGCGCCGGCGCGGCGGCGGGGCCGGGGCCGTGCTGTCGGCGCATCTCCTGCGCCAGCTGCAGGGTGCGCGGGTTGAAGCCGGGCGGCAGTTGCAGGTAGTCCTGCAGACCGATCTGTGCCTCCAGCGGGCCGTGGCCGAAGTCCAGGTGGCTTTGCGCCCGGTAACGCACCAGGCTGTTGATGGGGCGCTGGGCGGTCCATTGCAGCGCTTCGCTCATGCGCACGCGGTTGCCGCCGGGCAGTTCGGGCGCGGCGGTGGCGGCTTCCAGCACGAAGACCCAGGGGCGCCGGTTGGGCTCCAGCGTGACCTCGTAGCCCACGGGCTCGCCGCGCGGGCGCAGCTGGGCCGTGAGGCGCTGCTCGCGCGGGAAACCCGATTCGAGCGGGCGCCACTGCCGGCCGTCGAAGCTGCCGAACACCGGGCCGCGGAAGTACAGCAGGCCGGCCGGCGGTGGGCGCGGGTCGTCGAAGCGCACGCGCAGCGCGATGCTGTCGTCCAGCGCGAGCTGGGCGATCTCGCCCACACGCATCTCGTCCGACAGGCCGCTGCGCCCGCTCGGGTCGGTGTTCGGCGTGCCCCACAAGGGCGCCAGGCGCGGGAACAGCAGGAACAGCACCAGCATGATGGGCGCGCCCATCAGCGCCATGCCGGCGGCGTAGCGCGCGGCCTGCGACAGCGGCGGCTGGCCCACGGGCATGTGCGCGTTCACCAGGGCCGTGAGTAGGCCCAGCAGCGCGACCAGGATGCCGGCCGCCGTGAGCAGCGACTGCGAGTAGAAGAAGTGCGTGAGCAGGGTGAAGAAGGCGAGGAAGAACACCACGAAGGCGTCGCGACGCGCGCGCAGCTCCAGGGTCTTGAGCGCCAGCAGCACCACCACCAGCGTGACGCCGGCCTCCTGGCCAAGCAGCGTGCCGTGGCTGGCGAAGGTGGCGCCCAGCGTGAGCAGCAACAGCCCCAGGCGCCAGGGCCAGCCGGGCAGGGGGGCGGCGCGCAGCGCCAGCCGGGCGCGCCAGGCCAGCACGCCGGCGGTGAGCGCCGTGGTCCACCAGGGAATGTGCGCGGCCTGCAGGGCCACCACCCAGGCGATGACCGCGAGCACGAACAGGGTGTCGCGCGTCTCGCGGGGCAGCGAGGGTGGCGCACCGGCGGCGCGGGACGTTCGAAGCGCGTTCAGCACAGCGCGAGCGCCTCCAGGCACTGGTTGCGGTGCACCGGGCCTTGGTCGGGGGCGATCTCGCGGCCCGGCAGGCGAAGGCCATAGTCGAGTTCGAGCCGGTCGGCCATCAGCACCCAGGCGGTCAGGCGCGACACGCGTCCTTCCAGCCCCGTGCCGCCGCACTGGTTCAGGTCCAGCCAGAGCCGCTGGCGCTGGCTGGACAGGGCGTCGCGGCTGACCAGCTCGTCGCGCCCGCTCGCGAAGGCCTGGGCGGCCTTCTTCCAGACCACGGCCTTCATCGGGTCGCCGCGCCGGTAGGCGCGCACGCCGTCGTATTCGCCCGTGGCCTGCACGCGCGCGCTGCCGGCACCGCCCGACAGCGGTTCGCCGGGCGGCAGTGGCGGTGGGTGCTCTTCCGGCGTGGGGTAGACCAGGGCCTGGGCGGCCGGGCGCCACACCGTCCACACGCGAAAGGTGCCGAGCGGGAACAGGGTCATGGCGCTGAGTGCCGGCAGCTTGTGCAGGCCGCGCGCGGGCGGTTGCCAGGCCAGCTGCAGATCGGCGCTGCCTTGGGCGGGCACGTCGGCCCAGGCCAGGGCCGGCGCGCCGCCGTCCTCGGGGAGCACGCCGAGGCCGATGCCGTGGCGCGCGCGCCGCCGCTCGCTGGACAGACGCACCTCCAGCACCACCGCCTGGTGCGCGTGCACCGGCTCGGGCGGGTGCAGGTGCAGCGTGAGACCCCGCAGGTTGTTGTGGCACACGTGCATGCCCACCAGGGCGCTGCCGGCCAGCAGGAAGGTCAGCAGGTAGCCCAGGTTGAGCTGGTAGTTGATGCTGGCCACCAGCAGCAGGAGCAGGGTGAGGGCCAGCATCCAGCCCGGGCGCGTGGGCAGGATGTAGACGTTGCGCTGGGTGAGCGTGAGCGTGTCGCTGCGCCTGAGCCGGTTGTGGAACCAGGCCCGCGCGCGCGCCCTGAGGTTCAGCCCCGCGGGTATTGCACCCAGGGCGCCGCGGAACCGGCGTTGCCGGGCCGCTGGCGCCGCCCCCTGGGGGGAGGCGCCGAAGGCGCTTCTGGGGGGGCTCATTACGGCAGGGGGACGGCGTCCAGCATCGCGCGCACCTGCTCCAGCGGACCGCGCCCGGCGTCGCGCACGGGGATCAGCCGGTGCGCCGTGGTCTGCGGCAGGATGGCGGCGATGTCGTCGGGCGCCACGTAGTCGCGGCCTTGCAGGAAGGCCTGGGCCTTGGCCGCGCGCACCACGGCCAGCGCGGCGCGCGGCGACAGGCCCTGCAGGAACCAGCGGCCGCTGCGCGTGGCGTTGACCAGGTCCTGCAGGTAGTCGAGCACCGGTTCGGCGGTGTGCACCTCGGCCACGGCGCGCTGTAGGCGGGCGAGCTCGTCGGCGTCCAGGGCCGGTGGCATCGAATCGATCAGCTCGCGCCGGTCCTGGCCGCGCAGCAGCTCGCGCTCGGCGGCGCGGTCGGGGTAGCCCAGCGACAGGCGCATGTGGAAGCGGTCGAGCTGCGATTCGGGCAGGGCGTAGGTGCCCAGTTGGTCGTGCGGGTTCTGCGTGGCGATGACGAAGAAGGGCTGGGGCAGGGCGCGCGTCTCGCCCTCTACCGTCACCTGCTTCTCTTCCATGGCCTCCAGCAGCGCGCTCTGGGTCTTGGGGCTGGCGCGGTTGATCTCGTCGGCCAGCAGCACCTGGGCGAACACCGGGCCCGGGTGGAAGACGAAGGCCTCGCGCCCGCGCTCGTAGATGGAGACGCCGATCAGGTCGGTGGGCATGAGGTCGGCGGTGAACTGCACGCGCGCGAACTGCAGCCCAAAGCAGCGCGCCAGGGCATGGGCCAGGGTGGTCTTGCCCACGCCGGGCACGTCCTCGATCAGCAGGTGGCCGCCCGCGAGCAGGCAGGCCACGCAGTCGCTGACCTGCTGCGGTTTGCCCACGATCACCGTGTTAAGCTGGCTCAGCAGGCGCTGGATCTTGGAGTCTTGTTGCATCTGGGCTTGCATATTGGCCGCGATTCTCACCGCAGTTCAGAGATGGCCCACGCCACTGGTTATTTCACGCACCGGGCATGCTGGCAGCACGACATGGGCGCCGGCCACCCCGAATGCCCCGAACGGCTCGATGCGATCGAGGACCGGTTGCTGTTGACCGGCCTGGACGCCGCGCTCGAGCGCCGCGAGGCCACGCCCGCCGCCCTGGCCGACCTGGAGCTCGCGCACGACCGCCTGCACCTGGCCGCGCTGCGTGGCCTGGCCGACACCCTCAAGGAAGACATCGCCGCCGGCGGGCCGCAGCGCGCGCAGGTCGACCCCGACACCTCGATGAACGTGCACAGCTGGGAGGCGATCCTCATGGCCGCGGGCGCGGCCATCGACGCCACCGACGCCGTGCTGGCCGGCGAGCTGCGCAACGCCTTCTGCGCGGTGCGACCGCCGGGCCACCACGCCACGCGCCGCCAGGCCATGGGCTTTTGCTTCGTCAACAACGTGGCGGTGGCCGCCAAGTACGCGCTGGAGCGCCACGGCCTGAAACGCGTGGCCATCATCGACTTCGACGTGCACCACGGCAATGGCACCGAGGACATCATCGAGGGCGATGAGCGCATCCTCATGTGCAGCTTCTACCAGCACCCGTTCTACCCGGCGTGGACGCACTCCACGGCGAAGAACATGGTCAACCTGCCGGTGCCGGCCTATACGCGCGGCATGGACATCCGCGAGCTGGTCGAGACCTGCTGGATCCCGCGCCTGGACGAGCACCGGCCGCAGATGCTGTTCGTGAGCGCCGGCTTCGACGCGCACCGCGAGGACGACATGGGCCAGCTGGGCCTGGTCGAGCAGGACTACGCCTGGCTGAGCGAGCGCATCCAGGCGGTGGCCGATCGCCACGCCCAGGGCCGCGTCGTGAGTTGCCTGGAGGGCGGCTACGCGCTGGACGCGCTGGCGCGCAGCGTGGAAGCGCACCTGCGCGCGCTTGCGGGCGTCTGAGCTGATGCCGTTTTTTTCCTGTCACCTGCTTTGACGATGAACCCTTCCTCCGCTTCGCTGCGGCCGGTGGACGACCTGTCCGCCTGGTTCAATAGCTTCCTGCAGCCGGCGGCGCTGGCCGAACTGGCCGCGCTGGCGGCCGTGGCCCTGTTGGCCTGGTCCCTGGTGGCCGGCCTGCGCCGTGCCCTGTCCATGCGGAACGAACCCCAGTCGGTGCTGTTCGGCCGGCGCATCGTCGATGGCGCGCTGTTCCCCATCGTGCTGCTGGTGCTGGGCTTCGTGGCGCGCGGGCTGTTGATGCACTTCGTGCCGCTGGCGGTCTTTCACGTCGCCATCCCCGTGCTGGTGTCGCTGGCGGTGATCCGCCTGGGGGTGAAGGTGCTGCAGGCGGCCTTCGACGACAGCCCCTGGGTGAAGGTGCTGGAGCGCACCATCTCCTGGGCCGCCTGGCTGGGCATGGTGCTGTGGGTCAGCGGGCTGCTGCCGGTGATGCTGGCCGAGGCCGAGGACATCCGCTGGAAGGTGGGCGCCACCACGCTGAGCCTGCGCACCCTCATCGAAGGCATCGTCACCGCGTCGGCGGTGCTGATCATCACGCTGTGGATTTCATCGGCCATCGAGGCCCGGCTGCTGCGCAACGTGGTGGGCCGGGACCGCTCGCTGCGCCAGGCGGTGAGCAACGCCACGCGGGCCCTGCTCCTGTTCGTGGGCCTCATCGTCGCGCTCTCGGCTGTGGGCATCGACCTGACCGCCCTCTCGGTGCTGGGCGGCGCCGTGGGCGTGGGCATCGGCCTGGGCCTGCAAAAGCTCGCGTCCAACTACGTCAGCGGCTTCGTGATCCTGGCCGAGCGCAGCATGCGCATCGGCGACAACGTGCGCGTGGACAACTTCGAGGGCCGCATCACCGACATCAACGCGCGCTACACGCTGATCCGCAACCTCAGCGGGCGCGAGTCCATCGTGCCCAACGAGATGCTCATCACCAACCGCGTGGAGAACCTGTCGCTGGCCGATCCCAATGTCTGGCAGTCGACCGTGGTGTCGGTGGGTTACGACAGCGACGTCGACCTGGTGTCGCGCCTGCTGCTGGAGGCCGCCACCGCGCAGTCCCGCGTGCTCAAGAGCCCCGGGCCCTCGGTGGCCCTGTCCAACTTCGGCGCCGACGGCCTGGAGTTCACGCTCGGCTACTGGATCGGCGATCCCGAGAACGGGCAGCTCGCGCTGCGCTCGGCGATCAACATGGCCATCCTCTCCTCGCTGCGCGCCAACGGCATCGAGATCCCCTTCCCGCAGCGCGTGGTGCACGTGCTGCGCGAGGGAGACGGCGCGGTGGCCACTAGCGGTTCATGAAACCGGGCAGCCAGAGCGAGATCACCGGGAAGGCGATGAGAATGCCCAGCCGCACCACATCGGCCGTCACGAAGGGCCACACGCCGCGGTAGATGGTGGTCAGCTTGACCCCAGGCAGCAGCGAGTTGATGACGAACAGGTTCAGGCCCACGGGCGGCGAGATCATGCCGATCTCCACGATGGTCACGATGAGGATGCCGAACCAGATGGGGTCAAAGCCCAAGCCGGTGACCACGGGGAAAAACACCGGGATCGTGAGCAGCACGATCGCCAGTTCCTCCATCACCATGCCCAGAGCCAGGTAGATCACCATCATCACCACCACCACCATGATCGGCTCGGGGCTGAACTGCAGCACGAAGTCGCGCAGATCGGCCGGCATGGACGTGAAGTTGATGAAATTGGTGAAGATCATCGCGGCGATCAGGATGGTGAACAGCATGGCCGTGGTGCGCGAGCTTTCGATCAGCACCTCCAGCAGCAGCCGCGGCGTGAGCGTGCGGCGCGCCAGCGCGAAGAAAAATGCGCCCGCCGCGCCCATGCCCGCGCCTTCGGTGGCGGTGAACACGCCGCCGTAGATGCCGCCGATCACCAGCGCGAACAGCAGCGCCACCCCCCAGATGCCGCGGATGGCGGCCAGGCGCTGGCGCCAGGTGAAGCGCTCGGCGGGCGGGCCGGCCTGGGGATCGCGCCAGGTGACGAACACCACGGCCAGGCACAGGCAGGTGATGGCGACGATGCCGGGCAGGATGCCGGCGATGAACAGCTTGCCGATGTCGGTCTCGGTGATGATCCCGTAGATCACCAGGATGGTGGACGGCGGGATCAGGATGCCCAGCGTGCCGCCCGAGGCAATGGCGCCGGTGGCCAGGGTCTCCTTGTAGCCGTGCGCCTTCATCTCCGGAAAGGCCACGCGGGTCATGGTGGCCGCGGTGGCGATCGACGAGCCGCAGATGGAGCCAAAACCGCCCGAGGCAATGATGCTGGCCATGGCCAGGCCGCCCGGGCGGTGGCCCACGAAGGCATTGGCCGCGTTGAACAACTCGCGCGCCATGCCGGCGCGGGCGACGAAATTGCCCATCAGCACGAACAGCGGGATGACCGACAGCACATAGGCGAAGCCGGTTTCGAAGATCACCTGGCTGGTGCTGGCCAGGGCCGGCTGCCAGCCCCGCAGCACACCCATGCCCACAAAGCCCGCGGTGGCCATGGACACGGCCAGCGGCACGCGCAGGAAGGCCATGGCGAAGACGCCCAGAAAACCCAGCAGCGCGGCGGTCATGCGGCGTCTCCCGGCTGGGCCGCGCCGTGGAAAGCGGGCTCGGGAGGACGGAAGAAGACGAAGACCAGGTGCACCAGAGCGGTCACGAACAGGAAGAGCGCCATCATCCAGGCCACCGGCGCCATGGGCAGCTGCAGGTGGACCGTGATGTCGCCGTAGTCGAGAAAGCGGTCGGCGCGCAGCAGCATCAGGCGCGCCATCCAGGCGAAGGCAATGGCGCAGAACAGGTGCACCACGCGCTGCTGGATGCGCCGCAGGCCACTGGGAATGAAGGCGTCCAGCGAGTCGAAGACCACGTGCTCGCCGCGCCAGGAGACCAAGGGCAGCGCGCCGAAGATCACGATCACCATCAGGATCTCGGTGACCTCGAGCCCGCCGGGCACCGAGTGGCTGAAGAACTTGCGGCCCGTCACGTCGACGAGCGTGAGCAGCATGATGGAGAACAAGGCCATCGCGGCCATGAGGCCGGTCGACCAGCGCAGCGCGCGATCCAGGACGGTGAGCATGTCGGGGGAGCGTTCAAAAGCAACGGCGGGCAGCCGGGTTGGCGACTGCCCGCCGTGCGGGGTGGGTGGCGGCTCGATGCCTTACTTGACCTTCTTGATCTCGGCGCGGAACTCGGCCAGCACGGCCTTGGGGTCCTTCAGGCCCTTGGCCGCGGCGGCGGCGGCCCATTTGTCCTCCAGCTCGGCCTGCTTGGCGGCGACGGCCTTGATGAAGGAGTCGTCGGCCTGGATGCGCGCCACGCCTTGGGCCTTCTGCAGCTCGCGGCTGGCGGCGTCGACCTTGTCCCAGCCTTCGCCGAAGATGCGCGTGGCGACCTCGCCCGAGATCTTGTCGACCACGGCCTTGTCCTGCGCGGACAGGGCGTTGTACTTGGCCGGGTTCATCATGAACACGAAGCTGGTGTTGTAGAGGCCACCAGGGAAGGTAGTGGCGTGCTTGATCATGTTCAGCTTGAACGAGGCGATCGACTCGTCGGGGAAGAAGGTGCCGTCCATGACGCCGGTGGACAGCAGCTCGAAGGAGTCGGGCGCGGGCTTGAGCGTGGTGTTGAAGCCCATGAGCTTGGACAGCTCGTTGATGTTGCCACCGCCGATGCGGAACTTGAGCTTGGTGGCGTCGTCCAGTGTCTTCACTGGCTGCTTGCTGTTGAAGATGATGCCGGGCCCGTGCGTGAACACGGCCAGCACCTTCACGCCGCGGTGCTCGCCCAGCGGCGCGAAGTGCTTGGCGTAGAGGTGCTGGTAGGCCACCGAGGTGGCCAGCGCGCTGTCGCCCAGGAAGGGGAACTCGGCCAGCTGCGTGAAGACGAAGCGCCCCGGCGTGTAGCCGTCCACCGTGTAGGAAATGTCGGCCAGGCCGTCGCGCACGGCGTCGAAGGTGCCGGGCGCCGCCGCCACGGACTTGGGCAGGATGTTGCACTTCATGCGACCCGCGCTTTCCTTCTCCAGCAGATCGCACCACGATTTCTGCGCCATGCTCAACGTGTGCGTGGGGGGGACCCACGATGAGGCGGTGAACACGGTCTGCGCCGAGGCCGCGCCGGCGCTCAGCAGGGCGGCGGTGGCCAGGAGGGGAATCAGCTTCATGCGGGGTGCTCCAACGACGGGGTGAAGGGGCGCGCCATCGTTACTCAACATAAGTAAAGGGCGCAAATTCACTATAGGTGAACGCATTGCGCGACGCCCTCCAGACTTACCCGAGTTCGCCGACCAAGCGGTCGGCGAAATGACGCCCCAACGACATCCCGCCGTGCGTCGCGGGCATCGTGGCACCCGCGTGGCGATCGATATAATTCGAAAAAAGCACGGTCGTTCGATTTTCTGGCCATCGCTTTGGTCGCTCCCAGCGCCCACCTACAATGCCCAATTGACGTGCACGTCAATTGCACCCCGAACCCCAAACCACAGGAGCAGCTCAGCATGAAGGTTCTCGTCCCCGTCAAGCGCGTGGTCGACTACAACGTCAAAGTCCGCGTGAAGAGCGATGGCAGCGGTGTCGACATCGCCAACGTGAAGATGTCGATGAACCCGTTCGACGAGATCGCGGTGGAAGAGGCGGTGCGCCTGAAGGAGAAGGGCGCGGCCACGGAGGTGGTGGTGGTTTCCTGCGGCGTGAGCCAGTGCCAGGAGACGCTGCGCACGGCCATGGCCATTGGCGCGGACCGCGCGATCCTGGTGGAGACGTCTGAGGAACTGCAACCCCTGGCGGTGGCCAAGCTCTTGAAGGCCCTGGTGGACAAGGAACAGCCCGGTCTCGTGATCCTGGGCAAGCAGGCGATCGATGACGACTGCAACCAGACGGGCCAGATGCTGGCCGCACTGGCCGGGCTGCCGCAGGCCACCTTCGCCAGCAAGGTCGAGATCGACGGTGACAAGGCCAAGGTCACCCGTGAAGTGGACGGTGGTCTTGAAACCCTGTCCATCAGCACGCCCGCCGTCATTACCACGGACCTGCGCCTGAACGAGCCGCGCTACGTGACGCTGCCCAACATCATGAAGGCCAAGAAGAAGCCGCTGGAGACGGTCAAGCCCGAGGAGCTGGGCGTGGACGTCAAGCCGCGCATCAAGACGCTGAAGGTGAGCGAGCCGCCCAAGCGCGGTGCCGGGGTGAAGGTGCCCGACGTGGCCACGCTGGTGGCCAAGCTCAAGACCGAAGCCAAGGTGATCTGAGGAAGAACTGACATGACTGCACTGGTTATTGCCGAACACGACAACGCGTCCATCAAGGGCGCCACCCTCAACACCGTGACCGCAGCACTGGCGTGCGGCGGCGACGTGCACGTGCTCGTCGCGGGCCACAACGCCGCTGAAGCCGCGAAGGCCGCCAGCCAGATCGCCGGCGTCGCCAAGGTCATCCACGCCGAGGCCGCCGGCTTCGAACACGGCCTGGCCGAGAACGTCGCGGCCCAGGTCGTGGCGCTCGCCGGCGCCTACAGCCACCTGCTCTTCCCCGCCACCGCCAGCGGCAAGAACGTGGCGCCGCGCGTGGCCGCGCTGCTGGACGTGGCGCAGATCAGCGACGCCACCAAGGTCATCAGCCCGGACACCTTCGAGCGCCCGATCTACGCGGGCAACGCGATTGCCACCGTGCAGGCCACGGACGAGAAGAAGGTGATCACGGTGCGCACCACGGGCTTCGACCCGGCACAAGCCAGCGGTGGCAGCGCGGCGGTGGAGACCGCCAACGCGGTGGCCGACTCGGGCAAGAGCAGCTTCGTGGGCAGCGAGATCGCCAAGAGCGACCGGCCCGAACTCACGGCGGCCAAGATCATCGTCTCGGGTGGCCGCGCGCTGGGCAGCAGCGAGAAGTTCAACGAGGTGATCACGCCGCTGGCGGACAAGCTGGGCGCGGCCATCGGGGCCAGCCGCGCGGCGGTGGACGCGGGCTACGCGCCCAACGACCTGCAGGTGGGCCAGACGGGCAAGATCGTGGCGCCGCAGCTCTACATCGCCGCCGGTATCTCGGGCGCCATCCAGCACCTGGCGGGCATGAAGGACTCCAAGGTGATCGTGGCGATCAACAAGGACCCGGAGGCGCCGATCTTCAGCGTGGCCGACTACGGCCTGGAGGCCGATCTGTTCGAGGCCGTGCCCGAGCTGGTCAAGGCGCTCTGATCCGAAGAGCACCCCAAGGGCATCGCGTGCGATGCCCTTTTTTTGCATCGCGCCGACCGTTTTCTGTGTGGGCGCACCCCTGGAGACATTGAGCCATGAGCTACACCGCCCCCGTCAAGGACATGCTGTTCAACATCGAGCACCTGGCGCGCATCGACCAGGTGGCTCAACTGCCCGGTTTCGAGGACTCGGGCCTGGAGACCGCCCAGGCCGTGCTGGAGGAGTGCGCCAAGCTCAACGAAGGCGTGGTGGCGCCGCTCAACCGCGAGGGCGACCTCAAGCCGTCCTCGGTGAAGGACGGCGTGGTCACCACCACGCCCGGCTTCAAGGACGCCTACCGCCAGTACGCCGAGGGCGGCTGGCAGGGCCTGCAGCACCCGGTGGATTTCGGCGGCCAGGGCCTGCCCAAGACCATCGGCTCGGCCTGCGGCGAAATGCTCAACAGCGCCAACCTGAGCTTCGCGCTGTGCCCCCTGCTCACCGACGGCGCCATCGAGGCCCTGCTGACCGCCGGCAGCGATGAGCAGAAGGCCACCTACCTGCACAAGCTGGTGAGCGGCGAGTGGACCGGCACCATGAACCTCACCGAGCCGCAGGCCGGCTCGGACCTGGCCGCCGTGCGCACGCGCGCCGAACCGCAGCCCGACGGCACCTACAAGATCTTCGGCACCAAGATCTTCATTACCTACGGCGAGCACGACATGGCCGACAACATCGTGCACCTGGTGCTGGCGCGCGTGACCGGCGCGCCCGAGGGCGTCAAGGGCATCAGCCTGTTCACCGTGCCCAAGTTCCTGGTCAACCAGGACGGCAGCCTGGGCGCGCGCAACGACGTGCACTGCGTCAGCATCGAGCACAAGCTGGGCATCAAGGCCAGCCCCACGGCCGTTCTGCAATACGGCGACAACGGCGGCGCGATCGGCACCCTGGTGGGCCAGGAGAACCGTGGCCTCGAGTACATGTTCATCATGATGAACGCCGCGCGCTACGCGGTCGGCGTGCAGGGCATCGCCATCAGCGAGCGCGCCTACCAGCAGGCTGTGGGCTACGCGCGCGAGCGTGTACAGAGCCGCCCGGTGGACGGCAGCATGAACACCGCCGCGCCCATCATTCACCATCCCGATGTGAAGCGCATGCTCATGACCATGCGCGCCGCCACCGAAGGCTGCCGCGCCATGGCCAGCGTGGCCGCGGCCGCCTACGACGCCGCCCACCACCACGCCGACGCCGAGGTGCGCCGGCAGAACCAGGCCTTCTATGAGTTCCTGGTGCCGCTGGTGAAGGGCTACAGCACCGAGATGAGCCTGGAAGTCACCAGCCTGGGCGTGCAGGTGCACGGCGGCATGGGCTTCATCGAGGAGACCGGCGCGGCCCAGCACTACCGCGACGCCAAGATCCTCACCATCTACGAAGGCACCACGGCGATCCAGGCCAACGACCTGGTGGGCCGCAAGACCGCGCGCGACGGCGGCACCGTGGCCAAGGCCATCGCCGCCCAGATCCGCCAGACCGAGGCCGAGCTCGCCAAAGGCAGTGGCAACGCCCAGGCCGTGGGCAAGCGCCTGGCGGCCGCGCGCGAGGCCTTCGAGCAGGCGGTGGACTTCATCGTCGCCAACACCAAGGGCAACCCCAACGCCGCCTTCGCGGGCAGCGTGCCCTACCTCATGCTGGCGGGCAACCTGGTGGCGGGCTGGCAGATGGCGCGCGCGCTGCTGGTGGCCGAGGCGCTGTCGGCCAAGGGACAGGACAAGGCCTTCATGGACGCGAAGATCACCACCGCGCGTTTCTATGCCGACCACATCCTCAGCCGCGCGCCGGGCGTGGCCGCCTCCATCGTCGACGGCGCCGAGGGCGTGACGGCGATGGCCATCGAAGCCTTCTGAGCGACACCGACCGATCCCCTTCACGGAGACAACATGCCAGCACCCGAGCGTTACCTGCCCCCGGTCCTCAAGAACCTCAAGTTCCCGGTGATCGGCTCGCCGCTGTTCATCATCAGCAACCCCAAGCTCGTGCTGGCGCAGTGCAAGGCCGGCGTGGTGGGGTCGATGCCGGCGCTCAACGCGCGCCCGGCCTCGCAACTGGACGAGTGGCTGGCCGAGATCACCGAAGGCCTGGCCGCGCACAACAAGGCCCACCCCGACCAGCCGGCCGCGCCCTTCGCCATCAACCAGATCGTGCACAAGAGCAACGACCGGCTCGAGCACGACATGCAGCTGTGCGCCAAGTACCAGGTGCCCATCGTCATCACCAGCCTGGGCGCGCGCGAGGACGTGAACCAGGCCGTGCACGCCTGGGGCGGCATCGTCATGCACGACGTCATCAACAACGTGTTCGCGCACAAGGCGATCGAGAAAGGCGCCGACGGCCTGATCCCGGTGGCCGCGGGCGCGGGCGGCCACGCCAGCGTGAAGAGCCCCTTCGCCATGGTCCAGGAGATCCGCGAGTGGTTCGGCGGCCCGGTGGCGCTGTCGGGCGCGATCGCCTCGGGCGGCGCCATCCTGGCCGCGCAGGCCATGGGCGCGGACCTGGCCTACATCGGCTCGGCCTTCATCGCCACCCACGAGGCGCGCGCGGTCGAGGGCTACAAGCAGATGATCGTGGACAGCAACTCCGACGACATCGTCTACAGCAACTTCTACACCGGCATCCACGGCAACTACCTCAAGGGCTCCATCCGCAACGCCGGCATGGACCCGGACAATCTGCCGCAGAGCGACCCGAGCAAGATGAACTTCGCCACCGGCGAGGGCAGCAACGCCGCCAAGGCCTGGCGCGACATCTGGGGCTGCGGCCAGGGCATCGGGGCCATCCGCGAGGTGATGGGCGCGGGCGAGCTGGTGGCGCGCTTGCAGCGCGAGTACGCCGAGGCGAAGGCACGGCTCTGCGCGGCCTGAGCGGGCGCGCCCTCCCTGAACAGCCGGCCTCGCGCCGGCTTTTTTTTGGCTTCGCCGTTCGTCAGAAAAATAAACCGAGTGGTTGAATATCGATCGGGCCGCGATTAAATTCAATCACATGGTTGAACAACATTCCTCCGCCGATCTCGACGCCGTCTTCAAGGCCCTGGCCGACCCCACCCGCCGCGACATGCTGCGGCGCCTGGCGGGCGAGGCGCTGTCGGTGAGCGAGCTGGCCGCGCCGCTGGACATGTCGCTGGCGGCCGCCTCCAAGCACATCCAGGTGCTGGAGCGCGCCGGCCTCGTGCGGCGCACGGTGCAAGGGCGCACGCACACCTGCCGCCTCGAGGCCGGGCCACTGCACGCGGGCATGGAGTGGTTGCGCCACTACGAGCGGTTCTGGACCGAGCGGCTCGACACCCTCGAGCGCCTGGTGCGCGCCGCGCCTTCATCCCCCCAACGGAGAAAACCATGACGACGGATTCCCTCTACGGCGAACGGTTGTCCAACGACACCGTGCGCATCGAACGCCACCTGCCCGGCTCGGTCCAGGACATCTGGGCCTGGCTCACCGAGAACGACAAACGCGAGCAATGGATGGCGCGCGGCACGCTGGAGCTGCGCGTGGGCGGCGCGGTGCGCCTGGAGTTCCGCCACAAGGAGCTGACCTACGCCGACGACCCCGCGCCACCCCGGTACGCGGACATGGCCGACAGCGCACGGTTGACCGGTGTGGTGACGGCATGCGAGCCGCCGCGCCTGCTGGCCCACACCTGGGGCGACCAGGGCGAGGTGCGCTACGAGCTGAGCGAATCGGGCGGCGGCGTGCGCCTGGTGGTCACGCACCAGCGCCTGCGCGGCCTGGAGGACATGCTCAGTGTCTCGGCCGGCTGGCACGCCCACCTGGACCTGCTGGTGACGCGGGTGCGGGGCGAGGCCCGGCCGCGCTACTGGGAACTGCACACGCGGCTGGAGGCGGAGTACGCGCGGCGGCTGGCCGGCTGAGTGGCGCGTGCGGCAGGCGGGGACGGGTTCTTTGGGTTTGCTCAAGCCGGGCGTGTCGGGGGAACGAACCGCCCACCGCGGCAACGCAGGGCGGGTTCGATTCCCGCCACGCCCGTTCCCCTGCGCCCGCCATGCAACGCCTTCAACGATCGCTCTCGTCCGACCACCTCACGCGCACCACCGATCCGCAGCGCCGAGCGCCCTCCCGCGACGGTCCCTCCCACCCAGGCGCGCAACCGATCCGCATCGACGGGCCGAGCGCGGTCGATGCGCTGGTCCAGTCCCTGCAGCGGGCCGACGCCGAGGTGCCCGCTCTGCACCTGCACCTGTCGGTCCACATCGAGGCCTCGGCGCTGGCGCCGTTGCTGGCCACCCTCGACTCCCTGGCGGCGCAAGGCCGGCTGGTGGGTCTCACGGTGACGGTGGACCATGGCATTCAGCGGCCGATCCCCGAACCCCTGCGCTGGGCGCTCGCCGGTTCCAAGGCCTGCCTCGTGTTGAGTGGCGCTTCCGTGCGCCCCTTGATCGTGGGCGACCCGGCCTGGGTCCGGAACCCACCCGACCCGACGCTCGCCGACTTCTTGAACATGGCGCTGTGCGACGTGCGGGGCCGTGCCCTGGAAATACAGGCGGCCAGCGTGCTGTCGACGCTCGCCATGAAGACCCCCGGCGAAGACGCGTTGCTGCGCGCCGTGGCGGTGCTCAGCCCCGGCCACCAGTGGCGTCTCGCGGCCTTGCCCGATGCGGGGGCGTACACGCGCCTGACGAATGCCCAGGTGCCCCTGTGCCTGAACCTCTCGCTCACCCCCGCCACCATCGGGCCGCTGGCCGAGTGGCTGGCGACGCCCCATCCCCTGCTGCATTCGATCGAACTGCGGGTGAGCGGGCGCCTGGACGGGCAAGCCTGGATGCTGCTGTGGACCCGGGTGGTGGGGCAGCCCTCGCTGCGCCACGTCGAGGTGGAGATCCAGCCCCAGGCGGTGGTGGACGGCTGGGCGGCGCCCGAAGGGCTCCCCCTGCGGCCCATGGCCCGTGTGCAGACGGTCCGGCTGGGCGTGGACGGCGCGGACGAGGCCCCGCTGGCGGCCTGGCTCGTGGAATGGCTGCACCCCCTGAACCTCACCCTGGGCACCCACCGGGTGGACACCACCGTGGCGCTCCTCCAGGCCCTGATGAATCCGGAGCGGCATGACACCTTGCGCGAGCTGAGGATCGTCTGCGGCGGTGGCATGCCGGGGCCGCGCGATGTGGGGCTGGTGAAAACACTCATCACCTTCCTCCAGACCTTCGACCGGGTCCGCGCCGTGTACATGAGCCTGCCCCATCCTTTGCCGGGGGGCGCGACACTGCAGGCCCTGCGCGCGGTGGTCTGTCAGAACCTGCTGCTGGGGAGCACACACCTGGTTTCCGGCGGACCGTCGCCTTGGTCCGGTCTCAGGGACGTGTTCATCAAGCCCTTGTGGCGAGGCCTGGGCCGGGGCGACTACTTCCTGGCCCACTGCGTGGGCGGGCTCAGGGCCTTCTTCTTCTTCCACCTGCACAACGATCCCGATCTCGCCGACGGCTTCGTGCAGCAGGAGTGGCTGCCCATGAGCGATCAGGTGTCGCTGAGCGGGGTGTCCTTCGCCACGCGCCGCGCGGCCGTCGGGCACCGCAGCGAATCCCATGCGCAGGAGATCGTGCGGGTGATGCGCCTGGGGCTGCTCGACCCGTCCACCCTGCGCGAACTGCTCACGGGGCCGATGGAAGCGATCGACCCCGACCTGGTGCTGGCGGTGTTCCTGCAGCTGTGTGACGCGAGCGAAGACCCCGACCTCTGGCGCCTGTTGGACGAGGCCACCACCGTTGGCTGAGCGGCCAAGGCCCCGGTGGCGGGGCCGCGGCCGGTCTCACTCGCCGGGCGGCGTCGGCCGCGTGCCGCTGCGCAGCCAGTTGCCGATGGAATCGAAGAGCTTGCCGATCTCGCCGCCGAAGTTCGTCTTGTACTGGGTGCCGGCGGTGTCCGAGATCTGCGACACCCAGCCGCCGTCGCGCCACTCGGCGTACAGCCAGTCATCGCCTTCGCGCACCAGGCCCTCGGGCGGCGCGGGCACCGGCACCACCGGCTGGCCCTTGAGCGCCGCGCCCATGTAGTCGATCCAGATCGGCAGCGCCGCGCGCCCGCCCGATTCGCTGCGGCCCAGGCTGCGCGGTTGGTCGTAGCCCACCCACACGGTGGCGGCCAGCGTGGGCTGGTAGCCCGCGAACCAGGCGTCCACCGCGTCGTTGGTGGTGCCGGTCTTGCCATAGACGTCGGTGCGCTTGAGCACGGCCTGCGCGCGCGCGGCGGTGCCGCTGCGCGTCACCTCGTTGAGCAGGCTGCCCATCACGTAGGCGTTGCGCGCCGGGATGGCGCGGTCTTCTTCGGCCAGTGGCGCAGCGGGGGGCGCCTCGAACAGCAGCTTGCCCTGCGCGTCGGTGATCTTCTCGATCACCACCGGCGAGACGCGCCAGCCGCCATTGGCCAGCGTGGCGTAGGCCTGGGCCATCTGCAGCGGCGTGACGCTGCCGGTGCCCAGGGCCAGGGTCAGGTCGTCGGGCTGGCGCGCGGGGTCCAGGCCGAAGCGGGCGAGCCACTCGCGCGCGGCCGGCGTGCCGGTGTGCTGCAGCACGCGCACGCTGGCCAGGTTGCTGGAGCGCGCCAGCGCCTCGCGCACGGTGATCGGCCCCTGGTGCTGGCCGTTGCTGTTGGACGGGCTCCAGCCATTGGCGGCGGTGAAGGGCAGGTCGTCCACCACGGTGGCCGGCATCACGCGCGACTCCAGCGCGGCCGAGTACAGCAGCGGCTTGAGCGCCGAGCCCGGCTGGCGCCAGCCCTGCGTCACGTGGTTGAAGGGCTGGCGCGTGAAGTCGAAGCCGCCCACCAGCGCGCGGATGCGGCCGGTGCGCGGGTCCATGGAGACGAGCGCGGCCTCCGCCTCGGGCCATTGCGAAATGGCCCAGACATCGCCCTTCCTGTCCTTGGTCTTGCCGGTGCTCACCACGCGCACGATGGCGCCGCGTTCGATCTTGAGGGGTGCCTTGGCCTTGGCGTCGAGCCCGCGCTGCGCCCAGCGCAGGCCCTCGCCTTGCACGCTGACGCGTTCGCCGCTGGCGAGCTGCACCCGCAGGGCCTTGGGGCTGGCCTCGAGCACGATGCCCACGCGCAGGGTCTCGTCGTCGCGGTGGTCCTTCAGGGCCTCGGCGGCGGCGCGCTCCAGCTCGGCGCCATTGCCGGCGGGCAGGGTTTCCTTGTCTTCCGGCCCGCGCCAGGCGCCGCGCCGGTCGAAGGCCAGCACGCCGCGCTGCACGGCCGCGTGTGCCGCGCGCTGATCGGCCGCCAGCAGCGAGGTGGTCACCCGCAGGCCCTTGGAATAGGCCTCGGTGCCGAAGCGCTCCACCACCGCCTGCCGCGCCATCTCGGCCACGTGCGCCGCGTGCACGCTGCGCTGGCCGGGCGTGCGCAGGCGCAGCTTCTCGGCCTTGGCCTGGGCCAGCTGTTCGTCGGTGATGGCGTCGGTGGCGCGCATGCGCTCCAGCACCACGCGCTGGCGCTGCGTGGCGCGCTCCAGGTTGGCCACCGGGTTGGCGTAGTACGGGTTCTGCGGCAGGCCCGCGAGCATGGCGTTCTCGGCCAGCGTGAGCTTGTCCAGCGGTTTGCCGAAGTAGGTTTGTGCGGCGGCGGCGAAGCCGTAGGCGCGCTGGCCCAGGAAGATCTCGTTGAGGTAGATCTCCAGGATGCGGTCCTTGGAGAGCTCGTTCTCCAGCTTGAGCGCCAGCCAGATCTCCTTGGCCTTGCGCTCGGCCGAGAACTGGCGCGTGAGCAGCATGGTGCGCACCAGTTGCTGCGTGATGGTGGAGGCGCCCTGCTTGCGCCCGCCGGTGATGGCGGCCACCAGCGCGCGCGCCATGCCCTTGGGGTCCACGCCGGAATGCTCGCGAAAGCGCGCGTCCTCCACCGACAGCACGGCCTGCTGCAGCTGCAGGGGGATGCGCTCCAGCGGCACGTACTCGCGCCGCTCGGCGCCGAACTGCGCGATCTCTTCGCCATCGGCCGTCAGCACCTGCAGGGGCAGCTTGGGCTGGTAGTGGACGATGGGGTCGAGCGAGGGGAGTTCGAAGGCGGGGGCGCTGGCTGGCAGCGCGGCGGCGATCGCGGCAACGAGCGCCAGGGCGAGCGTCGCCCGGCGGGGGAGGGTCGAAAACATGGGCGGGAATTGTCCAATGCCCAGGTTAAGACGGGTTAAGGCGGCCAGCGGCACTGGTTGCGAGCTGTAACAAGGCCGCCGGGGCCGCGCCGGGCTCAGCTGCTGCCGCGCACCACCAGCTCGAACCCCAGGTCGGCGCTGTTGGTGGGCACCGCCTCTCCGCGCAGCAGCGACAGCAGCATGCGCGCGCCCGTCTCGCCGATGGCGCGGCGCGGCGTGCGCACGGTGGTCAGCGGCGGCAGCATCTGGTCGCTGCCCGACAGGTCGTTGAAGCCGGCGACGGCCAGCCGCTGCGGCACGCTCACGCCCAGGCGCAAGGCTGCGAGCAGGCCGCCCTGCGCCAGGTCGTCGTTGCAGAAGAAGACCGCGTCCACCTCGGGCCGGGTGCGCAGCAGGTCCTCCAGCAGCTCGCCGCCCAGGCGCATGGACGAGGGCTGGGGGCTCAGCAGTTCGAGCCGGGCGTCGTACAGGCCGGCCGCGCGCAGGCAGCGGCGGTAGCCCTCGGCGCGCTGCAGCACGCGCGGGTCCAGCTGCGCGGCCACGAAGGCGATGCGCCGGCGCCCCCGGTCCAGCAGGTGCTGGGTGATGGCGTGGCCCGCGTCCTGCTGCGAGAAGCCCACGCAGTGCACGCCGGGCGCCTCGGTCAGCTCCATCAGGTAGACGCAGGGCATGCCGCTGGCCGCCACCATCTGGCGCGCGGCCTCGGTGCGGTCGAAGCCGGTGAGCAGCACGCCGGCCGGGCGCTGCGCGAGGTAGCTGCGCAGCAGCTGCTCTTCTTCCATCGGGTCGTAGTGCGTCACGCCGATCAGCGGCTGGTAGCCGTGCGGCAGCAGCACGCGGTGCACGGCCTCGATCACGTCCACGAACAGGGCGTTGGACAGCAGCGGCACCAGCACCGGCACCTGGGTGCCGCGCGCCGAGGCCAGGGCGCGCGCGGCCGGGTCGGGCACGTAGCCCAGGCGATCGGCGGCGGTCTTCACGCGCTCCACCAGCTCGGCGGCCACGCCGCGCTCGCCGCGCAGCGCGCGCGAGGCGGTGATGGGGCTGACCTCGGCCTCGCGGGCCACGTCCTGCAAGGTGATGCGCCCGCTGGGGCGGCGGCGGCGTTCGGTCGGCGGCGGGGTGGGGGGCAAGGGTTTTCCCTGTCGATGGGTGGTGCGGATCGGCAATAGGATAGCGCTACCATAGCGGGCTTCGCATCCGGATTCGCCCTGATCATCACACAGTTCAGAGTGATCCCCGAGTGAACGCGACACCCGCAGACGGTCCTGTTCCCAGGGCCGTTTCTTTCGGATTCATTGGACAGCGCTACCAAATGGCTTTGAACCCTGTTCCCACCCGCCTCGTCGTCATGGGCGTGGCCGGTTGCGGCAAATCCAGCCTCGGCCAGCAAAGCGCTGCCGCGCTGGGCCTGCCGCTGCTGGAGGGCGACGATTTCCACCCGCCCGCCAACCTGGCCAAGATGCGCGGCGGCATCGCCCTCAGCGACGAGGACCGCGCCGCCTGGCTCGACACCCTGGCCGCCCAGCTCGCCGCGCGCGCCGACGGCGTGGTGCTCACCTGCTCGTCGCTCAAGCGCCGCTACCGCGAGCGCCTGCGCGCCGCGGCCCCGGGCCTGCGCTTCGTGTTCCTGCAACTGAGCCGCGAGCAGGCGCGCGATCGCGTGGCCACGCGCCCTGGCCACCTGTTCCCGGTGAGCCTGGTCGACAGCCAGTTCGAGGCGCTGGAAGATCCTTCGCTGGAGCCCGGCGTGCTGGCGCTGGATGCCATGCGCCCGCTGCCCGAACTCGTGAATGCCGTGGCGGACTGGGTGCGCGCCGTGCCCGCGCCGGACGAGGAGGTGCGCGCATGAAAGCCCTGAACGCGATCAAGCACCTGGCCGAGGGCCTGCTGGCCCTGTGTCTGCTGGGCATGGTGGTGGCGGTGTTCGGCAACGTGGTGCTGCGCTACGTGTGGGGCACGGGTTGGGTGGTGTCCGAGGAGCTGTCCCGCCTGCTGTTCGTCTGGCTGGTCTCCGTCGCGGCCACGCTGACCTTCGCCGAGGGCAAGCACCTGGGCTTCGATCTGGTGACCACGCGCCTGAGCGGCAAGCCCGCGGCGGCCCTGCGCTGGCTCACGCGCGCGCTCATCGGCCTGTCGCTGTACTACCTCATCGCCGGCGCCTGGGCCCAGGTGGTGGTGGGCATGAACAGCCGCAGCCCGGTGATGAACTACCCGCTGTCGCTGGCGGCGGGCGCCATCTTCGTGATGGGCGTGTGCATGGCCCTGCTGCTGGCGCTGCAGGCCGTGAACGAGCTGCGCGGCGGGCGCGAAGGAGGTGCCGCATGACCATCGCGCTCTTCCTGCTGGTGCTGTTCGCCGCCATGACGGTGGGCGTGCCCATCGCCTTCGCGCTCATGCTCACGGCGCTGGCGCTGATGGTGCAGCTCGACTTCTTCGACGCCCAGCTGCTGGCGCAGAACGTGCAGGCCGGCTTCGACAGCTTCCCCCTGCTGGCCGTGCCCTTCTTCATCCTGGCTGGCGAGCTCATGAACGCCGGCGGCCTGAGCCGGCGCATCATCGACCTGGCCCGCGCCTTCGTGGGGCACATCCCGGGCGGCCTGGGTTACGTGGCGATCGCGGCCTCCGTCATGCTGGCCTCGATGAGCGGCTCGGCCATCGCCGACACCGCCGCGCTGGCCACGCTGCTGCTGCCCATGATGCGCCAGCAGCGCTACCCCGAGGGCACCAGCGCCGGCCTCATCGCCTCGGGCGGCATCATCGCGCCCATCATCCCGCCGTCCATGCCCATGGTGATCTACGGCGTGACCACCAACACCTCGATCAGCAAGCTGTTCCTCGCGGGCATCGTGCCTGGCCTGCTGATGGCGGTGAGCCTGGTCCTGGTGTGGCGCCGCGTCTCGCGCAAGGAACAGCTGCCCGTGGCCGAGAAGACCAGCTGGGCGCAGCGCCGCGCGGTGCTGAGCTCCAGCATCTGGGCGCTGTTCATGCCGGTGATCATCATCGGCGGCCTTCGGCTGGGCCTGTTCACGCCCACCGAGGCGGCGGTGGTGGCGGCCGTGTACGCGCTCATCGTGGCCATGTTCGTGTACCGCGAGCTCAGCGTGGCGGGCCTGTACCGCGTGTTCGTGGACGCCGCCCGCACCACCGGCGTGGTGATGTTCCTGTGCGGCGCCGCCACGGCGGCCAGCTACATGATCACCCTGGCCGACCTGCCCAACGAACTGGCAGGCGTGATGGGCCCCCTGCTGCAGAACCCCTACCTCTTCATGGCGGTGGTGGCCGTGTTCCTGCTTGCCGTGGGCATGGTGATGGACCTCACGCCCACCATCCTGATCCTGGCGCCGGTGCTCGCGCCGCTCGCCGCCAAGGCCGGCATCGACCCGGTGTACTTCGGCTTCGTCTTCATCTTCATCGGCTGCCTGGGCCTGCTCACGCCGCCCGTGGGCACGGTGCTCAACGTGGTGGCCGGCGTGGGCGGCCTGCGCATGGAGCCGGTGATCCGCGGGGTGATGCCCTTCCTGCTGGTCTATGTCGCCATGCTGGCCTTGCTGATCGGCTTCCCCGCGATCGTGTTGCAGCCACTCAAGTGGATGTTCTGAACCCCTTCCCGTTTTCACCCGACGGCGCACGCCGCCAACAACCCAGGAGATGACCATGAAATTCAAGCAACTCGCCATCACGCTGTCGGTGGCCCTGGCCACCGTGGCCGGCGGCCTGGCCCACGCGCAGGACTTCAAGCCGCGCATCATCCGTTTCGGCTACGGCCTCAACGAAGACTCCAACCAGGGCCGCGCGGTCAAGCTGTTCGCGCAAGAGGTGGAGAAGGCCTCGGGCGGCAAGATGCGCGTGCGCGCCATCGGCGCCGCCGCGCTGGGCTCGGACGTGCAGATGCAGCAGGCCCTCATCGGCGGCGCACAGGAAATGATGGTGGGCTCCACCGCCACGCTGGTGGGCATCACCAAGGAAATGGCCATCTGGGACACGCCCTTCCTGTTCAACAACGCCCAGGAAGCCGACGCCGTGCTCGACGGCCCGGTGGGCCAGAAGGTGATGGACAAGCTGCAGGAGAAAGGCCTGGTGGGCCTGGCCTACTGGGAGAACGGCTTTCGCAACCTCACCAACAACAAGCACGCCGTGGCCAAGCTGGAAGACCTGGACGGCATCAAGCTGCGCGTGATGCAGAACAACGTCTTCATCGACAGCTTCAAGACCCTGGGCGCCAACGCCGTGCCGCTGCCGTTCTCCGAGCTGTTCACCGCGCTGGAAACCAAGACCGTGGACGGCCAGGAGAACCCGTACAACACCATCCTCTCCAGCAAGTTCTACGAGGTGCAGAAGTACCTTACCGTCACCAACCACGTCTACAGCCCCTGGATCGTGACCGTGAGCAAGAAGTGGTGGGACCAGCTGAGCGCGGCCGAGCGCAAAGTGCTGGCGGACGCCGCGAAAGTGAGCCGCGACTTCGAGCGCAAGGACACGCGCGCCGAGGCCGACAAGGCCCTGGCCGAGCTCAAGGGCAAGGGCATGCAGATCAACCAGCTCAGCCCGGCCGAGGCCAACCGCATGCGCGAGAAGCTCAGCGCGGTGAACGCCGGCATTGCCAGCAACGTGGGCGAAGACCTGTGGAAAGAAACCCAGGCCGCCGTGGCCAAGGCGCGCGGCGGCAAGTAAGCCGCCTGCCTCAGCAGAAGCCGGCCCTCGGGCCGGCTTTTTTCATGGGTGCGTTGCGGTCATTTCGCGGGCCGTACGCGCGACAGCAGTTCGGCGTCGAGCACACCCGCCCCTTGC
Organism: Hydrogenophaga sp. YM1; assembly: GCF_016903055.1. Taxonomy (NCBI): domain Bacteria; kingdom Pseudomonadati; phylum Pseudomonadota; class Betaproteobacteria; order Burkholderiales; family Comamonadaceae; genus Hydrogenophaga; species Hydrogenophaga sp. YM1. The sequence goes on from NZ_CP070223.1 coordinate 1,508,031, forward strand.
GGATGGGTGGCCGGCCGCTCCACATGGCGTTTGATGGTGGCCAGACCGTCCTGGGGTGCGCTCCAGCGCGTCTCGACCTCGCCGAAGCTGTCGGTCCACTGCAACTGCCACGCCTTGAAGGTGCCGGCGGGCACGGTGACGTCGCCGTAGGACAGCACCTTCCACTGGATGGTGTTCTTCATCTTGCCGCCCGTGGCAAAGAGGGTCAGCTCGTGGCTGGACGTCCAGGTCTTGCCGACCTCCAATGGCCACCGATAGCCAATGGGCGGGTTGAACGCCATCAGCGGTGTGCCGTCGGGCCGCAGGGTGGCCAGCTGATCGAAGCTGACCGGGTCGTACAGGCCCACCCCCGCCTGCGGCGAGCCGAAGGCCACCACGGGTTGGCCCTGCCAGGTGGCTGGCGCATGGGTCCACACCACCGTGCCGTCAAAGTTGCCCAGGCTGCCCGAGCTCTTGCGGTGGTAGGTGGTGACGGTGCCCATGGGGTCGACCACCATCCTGTCCGCCACGGGCGGCGCGCTGGCGCAACCGCTGGCCAGAAGAATGGACGCCGTCGCGGTGACGGCCAGCAGCGAAACGGAAACGGTGCGTCGGTTGGGCATGGTGCCTCCTGGGGTGGATGGGTGGGGCCGGGATGTCTTTCCTGCCGTGTGCCACTCTAGGTGGGCGTGCACCCGCCAATCTGACGCGCGTCAACGAACCGCACCGCCGTGCGCGCGCAGGCGGGGATCGCCGAGGCGGGTTGATGGGCGTCAAGTCGCGGGCCCTGTAAGCTGGACCCCACAACGCCGTGCGGGGCGTGCCCGCTCACAGCATCAGGAGACGCTGAATGCCCGCCAAGAACACCATCTGCCTCTGGTACGAGCGCGACGCGCTCGACGCCGCGCGCTTCTATGCCGCGACCTTTCCCGACAGCGCGGTGGGCCGCGTGATGCACGCGCCCGGCGACTACCCGTCGGGCCAGGCGGGCAATGTCCTCACCGTCGAGTTCACCGTGCTGGGCATTCCCTGCCTGGGCCTCAACGGCGGCCCCGCCTTCCAGCAGAGCGAGGCCTTCTCATTCCAGGTGGCCACCGACGACCAGGCCGAGACCGACCGCCTGTGGAACGCCATCGTGAACAACGGCGGCCAGGAAAGCGAATGCGGCTGGTGCAAGGACAAGTGGGGCGTGTCCTGGCAGATCACGCCGCGGGTGCTGACCGAGGCCGTCAACGACCCCGACCGCGCGGCCGCCAAGCGCGCCTTCGACGCCATGATGACCATGCGCAAGATCGACGTGGCGGCGATCGAGAAGGCCTGGCGCGGCGAGGCCCGCCCGGCGCGCTGAAACCGGGCGAGCGGGGCCGGTTTCAGAAGCGGATGCTGACCGAGGCCGCGCTGCGCTCGGCCTCGCCGTGGTACACGGCCTCGATGTTGTTGCCGTCCGGGTCGAGCACAAAAGCCGCGTAGTAGCCCGGGTGGTAGGGGCGCTCGCCAGGGGCGCCGTTGTCGCGCCCGCCATGGGCCAGGGCGGCCTTGTGGAAGGCGTCCACCGCCGCGCGGCTGGCGGCCTGGAAGGCCAGGTGGTGGCGGCCGGTGAGATGGCCTTGCGCGGCGATGCTGTCGGCGGTGGAGACGAAGAGCTCATCGGCCCAGAAGTAGCTGTCGTCGCTGCCGCCGATGGGAATGCCCAGGGTGTCGAAGACGGCGGTGTAGAAGCGCTGCGAGGCCGCGAGGTCGCGCACCACGAGCTGGATGTGGTCGATGAGCCGGCCACGGTGCAGTTGCTGGGTTGCCATGCGGGAAGCCTCCTTGGTGGGTTCGGGCGAAGGGGCATTCTGGCGGCACCGGGCCCTGGCGTCATCCCCGCGGGGCGCACTCGAAGGTCATCCGTTGGCCGGCTCTGCGGATTCGCCCAACCGGCCCAGCCCCAGCGCCACCAAGCCTTCTGCCCTGCGCAGCAGGAACAGCGCATCCAGCCCCATGCCTTGTGCCATGGCCAGACCGTCGTCGGGACCCGCCACCAGCAAGGCCGTGGCCCAGGCGTCTGCGTGCATGCCCGTGCGCGCCAGCACGGTGACCGACGCCACCGCGTTGTTCACCGGCGCCCGGCGGTGCGGGTCCATGGTGTGGGCCAGGCGCGCATCGCCCACCCGCAGGAAGCGCCGATAGTCGCCCGAGGTGGCCACCGCCAGGTCCTCCAGCTCGATGACACCGTGCACCGCGCGCAGCCCCACCTCGGGGCGTTCGAGCGCCACGGCCCAGGGCGCGCCGCCGGCCTGGCGACCCAGGGCGCGCAGCTCGCCGTCCAGCGCGGCCAGTGCGTGCCGCACGCCGTGCCGTTGCAGCACCGCGACCATGCGGTCCACCGCGTAGCCTTTGGCAATGCCGCACAGGTCGAGCTGGAGGGGCGTGCTCTTTCGGGCACGGCCGGCGGACCGTTCCAGCTCAAGGCCTGCGTGCGCCATGGGCGGCCTGGGCTGGCGCGCGGCGCGGATGGCATCCGCGTCGGGTGCGTCGCGCACCGCGCCGAAGCCCCAGGCGTCGACCAGGTCCCCCACGCAGGGATCGAACGCACCCGCACTCAGGCCCTGGACATCGAGCGCGCAGTCCAGCACCTCCAGCATTTCAGCGGGCAGGTCCACCCAGGTGCCCACAGGCGCGCGGTTCAGGCGCATGAGGTCGCTGTCCGGCTTCCAGGGCGACATCTGTTCGTCTACCTGCGCCACGGCGGCCGCAAGGTCCAGGCGCAAGGCCGCCAGGTCCAGGGTGTTGTCGGTGTCGAGCGTGGCCGACCAGCGCGTGCCCATGGTCGGGCCGTGCAGGGTGGTGTGCCTGCCCGTCACAGCCGCTTCAGAAGACGTCTTCGGCATAGCGCTCGCTGGCTTTGAGTTGGGCCACGCTCAGCCGCAGTGGCGCCAGCACCGCGTCCAGCGCCTCGGCGACGCCCTGCGCCATGGCGCGGCCGCCGCAGACGCGCACGATGGCGCCCCGTGCGACCTGCTCGCGCAGCTGTTCGGCGTCGCGTCGCAGGGCATCCTGCACATAGCCCCCACCGTCGGGCACGCGGGAGAAGGCCGTGTGCAAGGTGGTCAGGCGCCCCTCCGCGAGCCAGCGCTGGATGTCGGGGCCGAAGTAGAAGTCCCGCGCCGGGTCGCGCCCGCCAAAGTACAGGTGCATGGGGCGGTGCCTGTGGTTGCGGCGGATGAACCCGGCCAGCGGTGCCACGCCGGTGCCCGCACCGATCAGCAGCACGGGCCGGCGCGTTCGCGGCAACGCAAAACCCGGGTTGGCCCGGATGAAGGCGCTGACACCGTCCCCCAGCTTCAGGCCCAGCAAATGCGTGGAGCACAGACCGCCGGCCATCTGACGCACGCAGATTTCCAGGAAGCCATCTTGCTGGCCCGAGGCCAGCGAGTAGTAGCGCGGCACGGCCGACCCCGGCGGCAGGATGCCCACGAGGTCGCCCGCTGCAAACCGCGCCAGGCCGTGCCCGCGCAGGCGCTGGCCCAGGCGCTGTGCCGGCCACGCAAAGCGCAGGATCGCCGTGGCCGGCCCGGCGCCACCGTTGTAGTCCCGGCGCTCGATCAGCGTGAGCGTCGTGGTGGGCGGAACGCGCGGCACATGCTCCAGCACCAGCGGTTTGCCCAGCGCCTGTGCCAAGGCAAGGCCCCAGCGCGCGAACTGCTGGCTCGATTGCTGGTGGATGCATTCGAGCGGCAGCAGCGAGGGCCAGCCCTGCGCGCGCAGCGTCTGGTCCAGCGCTTGCGCAAAGGCGCAGAAGGCCGGGAACTGCCGGTCGCCAAAGCCCAGCACCGTCACTGGCACGGCGCCGGCCTTGAGCTGGGCGATGCGCGCCAGGGCATGGCTGGCGTGGGCCGGGGCCTGGCCTTCGCCATAGGTGGCCGCCAGCACGAACACCTGCCGCGTGGCGGCGGTGGTTTGAAAGTTCTCCAGCGCGCTGGTGTGCACGCGCAGGCCCAGCTGGCTCAGCGCGTCCTGCAGCGTTTGTGCAAAGCCCCAGGTGCTGCCGCCTTCGCTGGCCACGTAGATCAACACGTCGGCCTGTGCCAGCGGGGTGTTGCCCGTGATCTTTGGCGCCTGGCGGCGGGCTTGCCACCAGATGACCACGCCCGACAGCCAGAACAGCAGCACGCTGGCGCCCACGGCTCCGAGCACCACGGCCCAGGGCCAGGCCGATTCGCCCGTGTGCAGCACCACGGCCAGGTCGTACACGCGCTGCGCCACGGTGGCTTGCTGCCAGGCCAGCAGGTGCCCCGAGTAGCGGTCGATCCAGCCTTGACCTTGGGCCGTGGCGACTGTCCAGGTGTCCTCTGGGTCGGTGGTGCCGGGAACATTCAGCTTGCGCAGGTCCCGCACGGCCATGGCTTGAAGCGGGGCCAGCTGGGCGGCGGGCAGCGCCGGTTGGCCGGTGGCCACCGACAGCATGTCGGGCTCTGTCCCGGCGTCCAGCGCGACCAAGCCCAGGGTGGACGCGCTCATGGTCAGCGCCGTGAGCGATGTGAGGCTCAGGACGACGAGCACCACCCGGCCGGTGACCACATGAATGCGTTGCGCCAGCGAGCCACGCACCCGCGCCCCCAGGCGCCGCCAGCCCCCCATGCGACGCAGCAGCAGCACCAGGGCAGAGGCGCACACCAGGCCCATGGCCAGCGCAATGCCCGCCGCGCCCCAGCGCCCGGCGTCGCCCAACAGCAGCGAGCGGTGCAGGTTCTTCACCCAGCGCGGCAGCGCCGCGGCTTGCCACGCGCCCAGCACCCGGCCGTCGGCCGGGTCCACGTAAGACGCCTGCGGCTGGTCGCCTGCAAAGCTGAACACCACGATGGCGCCCGAGGGCAGGTGCCGGATTTCTTCCGCGTCGGGCACCGTGCGCATCACGCGCTCCACCAGTGTCGCCACCGGAAGATCGCCCGGTGCGGCGGGTGCCTGCCACGCCTGCTGCACCGGATCGATCGCCAATACGGCGCCGGTAACGCCCAGCAGCACGGCCAGGCAGCCCAGCGTCAGACCCAGCCAGCGGTGGATGGCCTTCCAGGTCACGCGAGACCCTTCACTTGAACTCGAAGGTCGCGGACTGGATGTACTGCTTGCCGGGCTGTGGCTTGCCGGCGTTGGCGGTGGACAGCGGAATGCGGACCTCCGACGGGCTGTCGCGCATGTCTTCTGCCGCCGCGTCCATGCGGATCTCGTAGCCCGCGTCGATCAGCGCATCGGCCAGGTCGGCCGTCACCTTCAGGGTGCGCCCCGCGCCCACGCTGGCGCCGGTGACGCCGTCCAGCCGCTTGGCGTCACCAGCCGAAAGGCGGCTCCAGTCGGACAAGTGCTTGTGGTACTTGGCCTTGCCGCCGGCGACCCACAGCGTTTTCACATAGGCACCCTTGGCATCGGTGAGGTACGCGGCGATGTAGGCGCCGTCGCCGCCGTAGTTCTTGAGCTGGGCGGTCAGCGTGAGCGGGCGGCTGTGGGCCAGCGCGGGAACGGCCAACGCGCAAGCGGTGGCCAGAAGGCTTGAAAGTGGTTTGGACATGGCGGTGTTCCTGTGGGGATGGGGGTTATTCGGTGCGGCGATCGCGATCGCGATCCCGGTCGCGCTCACGGTCGCGGTCACGTTGGTGGTCGTCCTGCTTGAACTTCAAGACCTTCAGGGTTTCCGGATCGATCCGCGCCTTGAAGTTGCGGCCTTGGGCATCGGTCCCCCGCACTTCGTAGCAGCCGTCGTCGATCTTGAGCCGCTGTATCTGCCAGCCTTGAGCGACCGCCATCTGCCGCACGGCGTCGCGCGACTGCCAGCGATTCAGCGGTGCATCGCAGTCGTCGTCGGCCAGAGCGGGCAGCGCCGTGAGGCAGAGCGACAGCGCCAGCAAGCCGTGGCGCAAAGCGGGTTGGCGTTTCATGGGAGGTGCTTTCAAGGCGGGTCAGCGCGAGACATGCCTGCCGTCTGGACACGCATTCGCGCCTGCAGGCCGAACGGCGCGTTCATCTTCTGTTCATCGCCCAGAAGGCCATCACCGGTGGATGGACTCGACCCACTGGCTGAACGCCACCGGGAGCGGGGTGGCCTTGTTGGCTATTGCAATCAGTGTGGACCTGACCCGGGGTGCCGGGCTTGATTTGGATCATCTGGAGCCATTTTTCTGTCCTTCGCCGGCGATGGCTGGGTGAGGGCGGCTCTGCCGGGTTTGGGGGGACAGTTCCAGACGGGGGGCTGCGGGCCGAACTGCTGCAACGAACATGTGCCCTTTGATTCGCTGCGGACAGCCGTAGCCACGACAACTGGGTCAGGTCAGCCGTCCCGGACGCCGAGCGAACTTGGCCGCCGCATTCTTCTATTTCCAGAAACTGCAACTTTCTCACGCTAGCGGTTATGCATTCCACATGTTGAGGATGTCGCCGGCGTGTCGATCTCTTTAGATTGGAAACAGCACACTGCGTGTGCGTGGCGTCTCGGTCCGCTGCTTTAGCTAAACCAGTGGCACGAGAAGCATCCGATGTAGTTCAACCCTGAAGAGGAGATCTGACATGAGGAAAGGAATTGTTTTGCTCTTGGTGGCATTGGCGACGATCTCGTTTGCGCATGCGCATTCAGGCGGCACCGACAAGAACGGTTGTCACGCTGGCTCGAAGCCGTATCACTGCCACTGAAGATCGGTTGGCCGGCGTTGGAAGTTGCGCTGCCTCTCGCTATCAGGTGGCGCTGCTGTGGCGTCCTTGCTAACCCGAGTTTCGGCTTCAGACTGGACGTCGTCCTTCGAAGCTAATTTGATCAATGGCTGGGGCTAGGCAGAGGGGCCAAACGGCCGCCCTCGACCGTCTGACCTGACCCAACAGGGTTCCGACCTGAACCCGAATCGGAGACCTATGCATTAAGAGACCATGTAGAAGCGCCGTGAAGCATAGGGATACTTCATCGGGCACACTTCGGAAATCAGCGTCTGACGGGTTGTTTCCAAGGGGGCAAAAATGGCAAAAATTTCGGTCAACAAGCTGGCAGAGATGCTCGTGACGACGAGCCCTACGCGCCGTCGGCGCATCGTCTTTGACCAAAAGCACCCCTCGGCAAATATCGTTGCCCGGTATCGCCAGGCAGTCGAGCCTGTTGCCAGCTACTTGACGAACGGGCGCGACCTTGATGTGCTGAAGAATGCCTCCAGGGTACTCAGAGCGGATGGATCAGGGACCGCCTGGTCAATTGAGGACAAGACGAATACTGCCGACGCCTTGGAGCGTTTCGCTGAGTTTGCCGATCAGCTCCCAGGCGATGCGACCTATTCGCAGGGGCCGCACGATGCAGCGAAGCTGCTGATAGCAGGCGTTTCGGTCAGCGTTCGTCCGGACTTTTTGCTGACACTCGAGCGACGACGGCGGCTTTACGTGGGAGCACTGAAACTCCACTACATCAAGAACCCTGAGTCCGCGCTGAATAGAGCTGGGGCGGAGTACGTTGCAGTATTGCTTCATGAGTGGCTACGGCAATATGGGCCGGAAGGCCACACGCCACTCCACTCGCATTGCATGTCGATCGACGTCTTCAGACGTTCGGTTGTTCATGCCCCGAGGAGCCTCTCTAAGCGGTGGGATGACATCACCGCCGCGTGCGAAGAGATCGCTGTACGGTGGCCAATTCTCTAGGAGGTGAAATGTCCCTTTTTTTTCTAGAGTACGACCTACGCAAGAAGCGAGACTACCAGTCACTTTATGACGAGCTTGCACGCTTTGCTGCCGTCAGGTACCTGGAATCGGCTTGGGCATTCAAGCGCGTGAATACGACCGCAGCAGGACTACGCAATCACTTCGCGCAGTTCATCGATCCGGATGATGGGCTTATGGTGATCGAGGTGTCTGACTGGGCAGGGCGTTCCTTAGATGGCGACCCAAACAAACTGTAGTCCAGCCGCATACATGCACCGCAAGATTGCGTCTGTCAGCGCTTATTGCGAAGCCGTAGTCTGGGCTTCAAGGTCAGCTCAAGACTGGCTGCCCGTGAAGTTTGCGGATTGAAGGGCTGCGGTGACTGTTAGCTGTCGTTCGCCGCACACGCTTGTCCACGGCAGCTATGCCTTGAAACCAGCCGGAGGCGAACGATCGATCCTCGCGAGCTAGGAGTGGACCGTCGTCAACCGCCGGCCACCACAAGCGTTGTGATGCGCAACATTGCTTGCATTGTCGAGCCGCGAAAGCCTCAGGTCGGCTTACGTCGCACGAGTGGGGTGCCCTACCATTGCCTCAAAGGATAGGATTGCCCACGACAACCAATTGAGGGAGATTTATGAGACTGGAATCCGTTGCGATCAAGAACTTCCGTTGCTATCGCGAGGAAGTGATGGTTCGGATCGACGACCTCACAACGTTTGTTGGCAAGAACGACATCGGAAAATCATCCGTACTCGAGGCCTTGGAGATCTTCTTCAACAACGAAGTCGTGAAGATCGAAGCCGGCGACGCCAATGTCTACAGCGGCGATTCGAAGATTTCTATCACCTGCGAGTTTGCGGACCCACCAGATTCACTCACGCTGGATGCTGGAGCAGAAACCACGCTAGCCGGCGAACATCTGTTGACGGCAGCGGGTACGCTTAAGATTCAGAAGGTCTACGATTGCAAGAGCAAGGTGCCTAGTGTCGAAGTCTTCGTCGTAGCTCAGCATCCGACCGCCGAAGGGGTCACTGGTCTGCTCGATCTCAAAGAGAAGGAACTACAGGCGTTGGTGAAGGCTAAAGGCCTCGCCGTCCAGCTCAAAGGCAATCCCGGTATGCGCAAAGCGTTGTGGGACGCCGAGGCCGATCTCAAGTTGGCCGAAGTCACGCTGGCGTTGACGAAACCGAAGGAAGACAGCAAACGCATCTGGGAGCAGCTCGAATGCCACTTGCCGATGTTTGCGCTGTTCCAAAGCGATCGGAACAGTCGGGATTCTGATGGGGAGGTCCAGACACCGATGAAAGCGGCTGTCGCCGCAGCAATCGCTGAGGTTCAGGATGAAATCGATCTGATCCAAAAAATGGTTAAGGAGAAAGCCGAGGAAATCGCGCGCAACACGCACGAGGCTCTCATGGCCATCGATCCCAACCTTGCCAAGGAGCTGATCCCGCAATTCACACCCCCGACCACCGCGAAGTGGACCGGCCTGTTCTCCGTCAACATGGAGACTGATGACGGCATTCCTCTCAACAAGCGCGGCAGCGGCGTTAGACGACTGGTGCTTGTTAGCTTCTTCAAAGCGGCGGCAGAACGGCGGTTGGCGACCGGTGGTAGCACACGCAACATCATCTATGCAATCGAAGAGCCCGAGACCGCGCAGCATCCAAACAACCAGAAGATTCTGATCGAGTCCTTCAAAGCACTCGCTGGAGAGAATGGTTACCAAGTGCTGCTAACGACGCACAGCCCTGGATTTGCCGCCGAACTGCCTACTGACAGCATCCGGTTCGTCACACGAGACGCCACCGGCAACCCGACCATTGAGGCAGGTGTCGATGTGTTCGCTCAAGTGGCTCAGGCTTTGGGCGTGGTTGCCGACAGCAAGATCAAGGTCTTGCTATGCGTTGAAGGACCGACAGATGTGACTGCCCTAAAGTGCCTAAGCCGCGCATTGCATCTCGGCGATGCGACCATCCCCGACTTGGGTACTGACGGGCGGGTGGCGTTTATCGTGCTCGGCGGCTCGACGCTGCAGCATTGGGTCACCGAGCACTACCTCAAGGCGCTGGGCCGTCCCGAGGTTCATATCTACGACAGTGACGTAGCGACCTATGGTGCATCGGTTGCCACGGTTAATCGGCGCTCCGACGGCTCTTGGGCACTGCAGACGTCTAAGTACGAAATCGAGAACTATCTGCATGCCGATGCTATTCAGGAAGCGTTCGGCGTTACTTTTGTGGTGCCCGATCAGCGGGATGCTGCAGGCAAGGCGGTTCCTGCGCTGTTCTCTGCTGCACTGTTTGCGGCAAATCCAATCGGCAATCCGATCAGCGACAGCACTGCCAAAAAGCGGCTGGCGAACCAAGCCTTTCCGCGCATGACAGCAGCCCGCCTCCAGCAGCGCGATCCAGCCGGCGAGGTGGAGGGTTGGCTACGAAAAATCGAGGCCATGCTCTGACGTATCAGAGCACCTAAAATAAGGATATAGAAGTCAATTTGACACCAACCTCGTGGTGTTGCGGGTGCATTCAGCATACGCGGCGACCGGCAGATTTGAACCACAGATCGATACGACCTGCACCATATTAAGAGTCACCCATGTACACAGCTCACCCAGTTTTCGTACAGCCAGAAAATGAGGAGGTCCGCGTCTGGCGGTATATGGATTTCACAAAGTTTGTTTCATTGATAGACTCAAGACGGCTCTATTTCACTCGTGCAGACAAATTTGACGATCCGTTTGAGGGTTCGTGGCCAAAAATGAACATCATTGCACGCCAAAACATTCCGCCTGAAATTCCGGCAGAGGCGCACGAAAATTTTCGGCGTGCCATGAAGGGAATGAGTGAGTGGAATAAAAATTTGCCGCGATTTACCGCAATAAACTGCTGGCACATGAATGATCATGAATCTGCCGCGATGTGGAAACTTTATCTAAAAAGCGAAGAGGGGATAGCCATTCAATCCACATATCGAAAGCTTAGGGATGCCATTACTGCAGAGGACGATGTTTATCTTGGTGTGGTCAAATACATTGACTACGAAAGTGAATGGGTTGACGCGAAAAATCTTTTCTCACCGTTCGTTCACAAGCGCAAGAGTTTTGAACACGAACGAGAGGTTCGAGCGGTCATCTCGAAGTGGCCGACTGGAGAAACGGGTTTCGACTTTACGCAAGAAACGATTGAGCATGGAATAAATCTGAGAGTCGATCTTGAGCGACTTATCGATAATATTTACGTTGCCCCAAGCGCTCCAAACTGGCTTTCTGGCTTAGTAACTGCCGTAGTTCAGCGTTACGGGTATTCGTTTTCTGTGGTTCATTCTCGTCTGAATGAACAGCCTATGTTCTAGCCCGTCAACCAAATATTTCATCGGGACTACACAGGGGATGCTCCAGGTCGGTATGTTCTGCCAGCGATGGGATGTTGTCCTTGAAGACAACTAGTCGGACTAGGTTGGGATGAGCGCTTCAGGCCAGCAATCGCAGCGTCCGCAACCGCCGCAAATCAGCCCCTCAAAGCGAATCAGCACAAACCGGCTTGGCCTCCGCCAAGCTACTTACTCAGCAGCGCTTCGAGTGACAGTTCGTGCGAAGCCGCAAGCTTCGCTAGCGTCTGCAGCGAGGGGTTGCGCGCTTGACGCTCGATGTTCGCGACGAGGGCCCTGTTGACGCCTGATCGCTGGCTCAGTGTTTCCTGCGTGAGCATCAGCCGCTTCCTTGCCGCGACCATGTTCTGCGCCAGCACCTCTTCAATCAAGCCGTCGGTTTCGTCTCTGACAAAGGAGAGCTTGCCCATCCGCCCCTGGAGAGGCGCTGCTGTCGCCCCACGGTCTCATCTGCAGAATTTCGTGAGCCAGTTGGTTGCTCAAAACAAACCACCCCCCAACTCCCGCTGGCAACACTGGCTGCCTTTTGGGAGTTCGCACGTGTTCATCACCGCCCCCGGCCTCGTCCAGCACCTCCACCCTTCCCAGGTCGCCCCGCGCCAGACGCACTGGCCGGCCATCACGCTCGCGCTGGAGCGGCCCTGGTACCTGCTGGTTCACCGGGTCTCGTGCAAGGGCCAGACCTTGTCGCAGACCTCGCTGGTGGCCTGGGACACGACGCTGCTGGACCTGCTGGCCCGCATTCCCATGGCCGACCTCAGGGGCATTGCGCGTCTGGAGCGGCGCCGCGATGCAGGCCCCAGCTGGGCCCTGGAATGGATCAGCGCGCTGTGGGCGCCCGCGCCGGGCGAGTCGCCGGCCCTCGGCCCCTTGCTGTTCCAGCTGGGTACCGACCCGCAATTGCGCACCACCGATCGGCTGCCCGTGGCTGAGGCCGCGGGCCGGCGCCTGCTGTATGAGGCGCCTTGTCCGCCGGCCGCGCCCGGGGGCTGGCTCAGCCCTTCGCCACCGGGTGCTCGGCCATGATCTCCAGCGCCTGCACCAGCGCCGAATGGTCCAGCTCACCCAGCCCATGCGCGGCGCAGGCCTGCATCAGCTGCGCGGCGTTGGCCGTCTGCGGCAGGGCCACGCCGAGTTCGCGCGCGCCCTGCAGCGCCAGGCCCAGGTCCTTCTGGTGCAGCTTGATGCGAAAACCCGGGTTGAAGGTGCGCTTGATCATGCGTTCGCCATGCACTTCCAGGATGCGGCTGGAGGCGAAGCCGCCCATGAGGGCCTCGCGCACCTTGGCCGGGTCGGCGCCGGCCTTGCTGGCAAAGACCAGGGCCTCGCTCACGGCCGCGATGTTGAGCGCCACGATGATCTGGTTGGCCACCTTGGTGGTCTGGCCGTCGCCGTTGCCACCCACCAGGGTGATGTTCTTGCCCATGCATTCCAGCAGCGGCTTCATCCGCTGGAACACGGCCGCATCGCCGCCGCACATGATGGTGAGCGTGCCGGCCTTGGCGCCCACTTCGCCGCCCGAGACGGGCGCGTCGATGTAGTCGGCGCCGAGGGCGTTGATGCGCTGGGCGAAGTCCTTGGTGGCCATGGGCGAGATGGAGCTCATGTCGATCACCACCTTGCGCTCGCCAGCGTGGCCCTTCAGGCCTTCGGCCACGCCGTGTTCGCCGAACAGCACGGCCTCCACGTCGGGCGTGTCGGGCAGCATGGTGATGATGACCTCGGCCTCTTTCGCCACGGCGGCGGCGTTGGCCGCGCGCACGCCGCCGGCGCCGGTGATGGCCTCGGGCACCTGGCGGCGCGTGTGCACGGTTAGCTGGTGGCCTTTGTTGAGCAGTTGCAGGGCCATGGGCGTGCCCATGATGCCTAGGCCGATGAATCCGACTTTCATTCGAGTGTTCCGTTGAAGGGAGGGGGTCAGTAGCCGCTGGCGGGCTTGCTGGTCTTCATGCCGCCGCGCATGGTGGTGACCACCTGCTGCGCGCCCGCGGCCATGAGGCGCGCGTCGGAGCTGACGGTGACGAACTGGAAGCCCATGGCGATGCGCTTGAGCGCGGCCTCGGGCGTGCCGTTGTGGATGCCGGCCACCACGCCGTGCGCCTTGGCGCGCGCCAGGATGTGCTGCACGGCTTCGGCGGCCTTGGGGTCCAGGTCGTCGAAGGTGGGCTTGCAGCCCAGCGCGAGCGAGAGGTCCGAAGGCCCGATGTAGACCGCGTCCAGGCCCGGCGTGGCCAGGATGTCGTCCAGGTTGTCCAGCGCCTGCGCGGTCTCGATCATGGCGAAGGCGACGATGGTGTCGTTGGCGTGCTGGGGGTAGTCGGCGCCGCCGTAGAGCAGGGCGCGCACCGGGCCGAAGCTGCGCGTGCCGCGCGGCGCATAGTGCGTGTAGGCCACCAGCTTCTCGGCGTCGGCGCGCGTGTTCACCATGGGGCAGATGACGCCGTAGGCACCAGCGTCCAGGGCCTTCATCAGGATGCCGGGCTCCAGCCAGGGCACGCGCACCACGGGCACGGTGTTGGTGGTGCTCACGGCCTGCAGCATGGGGACCATGGCCTGGTAGTCCACCACGCCGTGCTGCAGGTCGATGGTGAGCGAGTCCCAGCCCTGGTGGGCCATGGTCTCGGCCGAGAAGCTGTTGGGGATGGCGAGCCAGCCGTTGACGGCGGCGCCGCCCTGGGCCCAGATCTCGCGCAGTCGGTTCGGTCGCATGCGGTTGCCTTGTGGGGGTGTGGAAAGAACGGCGCGATCCGGCGAAGGGATCGGCCTCAGCGGTCCATGCAGGGCCGCTTGGGGTGGAAGGTCCAGTTCGGGATCAGGTACTGCATGGCGGTGGCGTCGTCGCGCGCGCCCAGGCCGTGCTGGCGGTAGAGCTGGTGCGCCTTCTCCACCTCGGCCATGTCGAGTTCGATGCCCAGGCCGGGCTTCTGGGGCACCTGGACGTGGCCGCCCACGATCTTCAGCGGCTCTTGGGTGAGGCGCTGGCCGTCCTGCCAGATCCAGTGCGTGTCCATGGCCGTGACCTTGCCCGGCGCGGCCGCGCCCACGTGGGTGAACATGGCCAGCGAGACGTCGAAGTGGTTGTTGGAGTGCGAGCCCCAGGTCAGGCCCCAGTCGCGGCAGGTCTGGGCCACGCGCACGCTGCCGGCCATGGTCCAGAAATGCGGGTCGGCCAGCGGGATGTCCACGCTCTGCAGCGACAGCGCGTGGCTGAGCTGGCGCCAGTCGGTGGCGACCATGTTGGTGGCCGTGGGCAGGCCGGTGGCGCGGCGGAACTCGGCCATCACCTCGCGGCCCGAGAAGCCGTCCTCGGCGCCGCAGGGGTCTTCGGCGTAGGCCACCACGCCGCGCATGCGCTGGCCCAGGCGGATGGCGTCTTTCAGCAGCCAGCCGCCGTTGGGGTCGAGCGTCACGCGCGCGTCGGGAAAGCGCTCGTGCAGCGCGGTCACGGCGTCGACCTCTTCGTCGCCGCGCAGCACGCCGCCCTTGAGCTTGAAGTCGTTGAAGCCGTAGCGCTCGCGCGCGGCCTCGGCCAGGCGCACGATGGCCTCGGGCGTCATGGCCTTGTCGTGGCGCAGGCGGCACCAGGCGTCAGCGTGCTCGGGCTCGCTGGCCGGATCGGTGTAGGGCAGGGGCGTTTTGGTGCGGTCGCCCACGAAGAACAGGTAGCCCAGCATTTCCACCGAGGCGCGCTGCTGGCCTTCGCCGAGCAGTGCGGCCACGGGCACTTCCAGGTGCTGGCCCAGCAGGTCGAGCAGGGCCGATTCGATGGCGGTGACCGCGTGGATGGTGGTGCGCAGGTCGAAGGTCTGCAGGCCGCGCCCGCCGGCGTCGCGGTCGGCGAAGCGCGTGTGCAGTTCGCGCAGCACGCGCTGGTGGTCGCCGATGGAGCGGCCCAGCACCAGCTCGCGCGCGTCTTCCAGCGTCTGGCGGATCTTCTCGCCCCCGGGCACCTCGCCCACGCCCGTGCGGCCCGCGCTGTCGCGCAGGATCAGCAGGTTGCGCGTGAAGAAGGGCGCGTGCGCCCCGCTCAGGTTGAGCAGCATGCCGTCGCGGCCCGCGACAGGAATGGCGATGAGCTCGGTGATGCGCGGCGTGGCGCCGACGGGGACGGGGTTCAGCATGAAACGGTCAATCCGCTTTGATGTTGCGCGACTCGATCAGCTTCTTCCAGCGCGCGAACTCGGCCGCCTGGAACTTGGTGAATTCCTCGGGCGTGTTGGCCACGATCTCGAAGCCCACTTCAAGCAGCTTGGGCTTGATGGCGGGGTCGTTGAGCGCGTCCTTGATGGCGGCCTGCAGCTTGGTCTTCAGGTCGGCCGGAATGCCCTTGGGCGCGGCCACGGCCTGCCAGGAGTAGACGTTGGCGTCCTTGATGCCGAGCTCGTCGAGCGTGGGCACGTCGGGCAGCAGGGACGAGCGCTGGGCGCTGGTGATGGACAGCGCGCGCAGCTTGCCGGCGCGGATCTGCGGCATGGCGGTGTTGATGTTCATGAAGGACGAGTCGACCTGGTTGCCGAGCAGGTCCGTCATGACGGGGCCGCCGCCTTTGTAGGGCACGTGCACGCCGCTGGTGCCGGTCTGCTGCCAGTAGAGCTCGGCGGTGAGGTGGTCGCTGCTGCCGTTGCCGGACGAGGCGAAGGTCATCTTGCCGGGGTTGGCCTTCTGGTAGGCGATGACGTCGGCCATGCTCTTGTGCGGCGAGGCGGCGGGCACCACGAGCACGTTGGGCGCCTGCACGGCGACGGTGATGTAGTCGAAGTCCTTGGTGGCGTCGTAGGTGACCTTGGTGAGGTGCGGCGCGATGACGTAGGGGCCGAGGGAGGAGACGAACAGCGTGTGGCCGTCGGGCGCGGCGCGGGTGACGAGCGTGGCGCCGATGGTGCCGGTGGCGCCGGGCTTGTTGTCGATGACGAAGGTGCCGCCGAACTTTTCCTGCAGCTTGGGCTGCAGGGTGCGGGCGATCATGTCGGTGGAGCCGCCGGGCGGGAAGGGCACCACGATGGTGACGGTCTTGTCGGGCCAGGCCATGGCCGTGGTGAGGGTCATGGTGGCGCCGAGCGCGCACAACAGTTTTTTCATGGTGGCTTGTCTCCTGTTGGGTGGAAAGGGGTCTTCATTTGGTACCGGTACCAAATGAATCCGGTGGGCATGGTACCGGTACCAAAAGGGCCCGTCAACGCCTGTCCGTCGGGGATTTCCCGGCTCAGGTGGTTTCGCGCTCGACGATGGAGAAGCCGACGTCGAACACCGCGGGCGAGACCTCCCGCCCCTCGGCCCGGTCGATCAGGCAGCGCGCCGCCAGGCGCCCCATCTCGGCGCCGTTGATGCGCACCGTGCTCAGCGCCGGCGCCATGTCGGCCGCGAAGGACACGTCACCAAAGCCCACCAGCGCCAGGTCGTGCGGCACGGCGATGCCGCGCACGCGCGCCTCGGTGGCCACGCCCAGCGCCAGCAGGTCGGAGCTGCAGAAGATGGCGTCCACGTCCGGCGCCTGCTCCAGCAGACGGCCCAGGGCCTCGCGCCCACTGCGCAATGAGCGTGAGGCGCCCACGTTCACCACCGCCACCGGCCCGTGCCCGGCCCGCTGCACCGCTTCGGTGAAAGCACCGGCGCGGCGCTCGGCGCGTTCGTCCTCGGCGCGGATCAGCGCCAGCCGGCGGCGGCCCTTGTCGATGAGGAAGCGCGCCACCTCGCGCCCGATGTCGGCGTGCGAGAAGCCCACCAGCATGTCGATGGGCGTGGGCGTCAGGTCCCAGGTTTCCACCACCGGAATGCCCGAGGCGAGCAGCCGCGTGCGGCCCTGGCTCGGGCCCAGGATGCCGGTGAGGAAGATGCCGTCGGGCCGCCGGCCGACGATGGCCTCCAGCAAGGCCTCCTCGCGCGCGGCGGAGTAGTCGGACTGGCCGAGCATGAGCTGGTAGCCGGCGTTGAACAGGGTCTCGTTCAAGGCCTCGATGGTGGGCATGAACACCGACATCACCGTGCTCGGCACCACCGCCGCGATCAGGCGGCTGCGCGAGGACGCCAGCCCGCCGGCCATGCGGTTGGGCACGTAGCCGGTTTTCTGGATCACCTCCAGCACCTTCTGGCGCACGTCGGGCGAGACCTGCGCGGGCGTGTTCAGCACGCGCGAGACGGTGATGGGCGCGACGCCCGCGAGGCGGGCCACGTCGCGCACGGTGATGGCCCCGCTGCCGCGTCGGGCGCGCCGGGAGTTGTCGGATTCTTTCATGTGCGGCTTAGAATGGTACCGGTACCAAGCGCTCCGCGCCACGCGTCCGGTCAAGGGGCCGGGGGATGGCGGGTGCGCCGCATCATAGGAGACGCCCATGCCCGATACCCTGGCGAACCCCGCGGCCGTGGCGCCGCTGACGATCCGCATGCACGCCGAGGACAACGTGGCCATCGTCGCCAACGACGGCGGCCTGCCGCCCGGCACCGCGCTGCCCGGCGGGCCGGCGCTGCGCGAGCGGGTGCCGCAGGGCCACAAGGTGGCGCTGGTGGACCTGCCCCAGGGCGCGGCCGTGCGGCGGTATGGCGTGCCCATCGGCTACGCCTTGCAGGACATTCCCGCCGGCAGCTGGGTGCACGAGCGCCTGCTGCAGATGCCCGGCGCGCGCGGCCTGGACGACCTGCCCATGGCCACGCGTGGCGCCGCGCCGCTGCCCCCGCTGGAGGGCTTCACCTTCGAGGGCTACCGCAACCCCGACGGCTCGGTGGGCACGCGCAACCTGCTGGCCATCACCCAGACCGTGCAGTGCGTGGCCGGCGTCACCGCGTTCGCGGTGCAGCGCATCCAGGCCGAGCTGCTGCCCAAGTACCCGAACGTGGACGGCGTGGTGGCGCTGGAGCACGGCTACGGCTGCGGCGTGGCCATCGACGCGCCCGGCGCGGCGATCCCCATCCGCACCCTGCGCCACATCAGCCAGAACCCCAACTTCGGGGGCGAGCTGATGGTGGTGAGCCTGGGCTGCGAGAAGCTGCAGCCCGAGCGGCTGTTTCCCAGCGAGGGGATCCCCATTCAGGACCGCCGTGGAACCGGCTCTGACGGGCCGCTGGCGGTGCCCCCCCTCCCAGGGGGGGAGCCGCGCAGCGGCGCGGGGGGGGTGGTCTGTCTACAGGACGAGGCCCATGTGGGCTTCATGAGCATGGTCGAGTCCATCCTGCGCCAGGCCGAGGTGCACCTGAAGCGCCTGAACGCGCGCCGGCGCGAGACGGTGCCGGCCAGCGAGTTGGTGGTGGGCGTGCAGTGCGGCGGCAGCGACGCGTTTTCGGGCGTCACGGCCAACCCGGCGGTGGGCTTTTGCACCGACCTGCTGGTGCGCGCGGGCGCCAGCGTGATGTTCTCCGAGACCACCGAGGTGCGCGACGGCATCGCCCAGCTCACCGCGCGCGCCGCCACGCCCGAGGTGGCGCAGGCCCTGGTGCGCGAGATGGCCTGGTACGACGAGTACCTGAAGCGCGGCGGCGTGGACCGCAGCGCCAACACCACGCCGGGCAACAAGAAGGGCGGGCTGTCGAACATCGTCGAGAAGGCCATGGGCTCGATCGTGAAGTCGGGCAGCGCGCCGATCGCCAACGTGCTGTCGCCCGGCGAGAAGCTGCGCGCCAAGGGCCTGACCTACGCCGCCACGCCCGCGAGCGATTTCATCTGCGGCACGCTGCAGCTGGCCGCGGGCATGAACCTGCACGTGTTCACCACTGGCCGCGGCACGCCCTACGGGCTGGCGGCGGTGCCGGTGATCAAGGTGGCCACGCGCAGCGAGCTGGCGCGGCGCTGGCACGACCTGATGGACATCAACGCCGGCACCATCGCCGACGGCCAGGCCAGCATCGAGGACGTGGGCTGGGCGCTGTTCCGCTTCATGCTCGACGTGGCGAGCGGGCGCCAGAAGACCTGGGCCGAGCGCTGGAAGCTGCACAACCAGCTGGTGCTGTTCAACCCGGCGCCGGTGACCTGAGCGCGCGGCGGCTGGCGCGCCCGGCCGCGTCGCTCAGGGGGTGAGGGCGCGCACGCAGCGGACCAGGGAGAGGGCGCCCGAGGGGACGTCGTGTTGTGCTGCTGTAGGGCCCGGCCCGATGTACTGCGTCCATGTGACACCACCCGCACCGGTCGAGCTCCAGTACTCGTTGTTGCCGACCAGTCCGCCGCTCACGCCCTTGTCCACCAGATGGCTTTGGATGTTCGGCCGGGTGGGCGCGGCGGCGCTGCCGCAGCCGGAGCCCCGGTTGTCCCGGTCGTAGCCCAGTTCGCAGATGGCCGGCAGGTACCAGTCGGTGAAGCCGGCGTCGCTGGCGTCGTCGCAGGTCCAGGCCGCGTAGGGGCTGTTCGGGTCGGGCGGTGGACCGCCGGCGTTGACGAGGGTCGCCGTGTTGGCGGCGCCCTCCGTGGGGCTGGACGCCAGGGGGGCGTCGTTGGCCTGGACGGCGGTCGGCCAGGCGTTGTTCAGCGCCATCACCTTGCCGCCCACGCCGCCCGTGGGGGGCGTGGTGTCGTCCAGGTCGAACACGTAGCCGCCCTGGTACACGCTGCCGAAGCCCAGCACCCACACCGGCAGCGCCAGGGCCGGCGTGTTGCTGCCGCCGATGCGCAGCTCGGCGGGCGTGGGCGCGGTGTCCCCGGGCGCGGCCGAGGGCGTGGCGCCGGGGGTGAGCGTGAGGGTGCAGCTGGCGCCCGGCGACAGGGTGGCGGTGCAATCGGTGCCGAAGGCGCTGCCCGCCGGCAGCGCGCTGGCCGCGCCCACCACGAGGTTGAGCGCGGCCTGTCCACCGACGTTGGTGATGAGAACGTGCCGAGGCTGGCCCGATGCGGCCAGGGTCAGGGCGGGCGCGCTGGCCATCAGGGCGGGCGCGGGCGGTGGCAGCACGACCACGGCGGGCGGCGCGGTGCCGGACGGGTTGCCGCCGCAGGCCGACAGCCCGGCGGCGCAGAGCAGGGCGGGAAGCGTTCCATGCCGGAGAAGAGCCATGTCCGTGAACCCAGGGGAGTACCGAGGGCGCACAAGCTAGCACCGGTCCCGGTGCCGCACGCTGTTGTTTCTCTCACTGGATCGCCGCCCCTGGCCGGCGGGTCGGGTCTACCACCTTCGCAGCAGGCCCGATCGGGGGCCTGGCCTCACTGCCGCAGCGGCGGTTCGGCCGGCGGCATCGGCGCCGGCACGGTGGTTTCGATCGAGCGGATCAGCCCGCCGCCGCTGACCGAACCCGAGACCTGGCCTTCGCCGCGCACCATGCGCTCGCAGATGGCGCGCTCATCGGCCGCGGTGTGCACCTCGCAGCGCTGCAGGGCGTTGCGCTGCAGCTGTTCCGGCGACACCGGAGCGCGCGGCTGGCTGCGGGCCTGTTGGCGGGCCGCGCCCAGGTCGCGCAGGCAACTGGTGCGCGATTCGGGGTCGCTCATGGCGGCGCAGGCGGCGCGCTCCTGCTGGTAGCGGTTGTCGGTGGAGGTCTTGGCCGCGCCGGCGCCCTGGGCCCAGGCGGGCAGCGCGAGCGCCAGGGCGGCGGCGGCCAGACAGTGGCGGGTGAAGGCGGTGGGGGAATGAAAGGCTTGGGTCATGGGCGTTCTCCTGAAAGCGCGGGACCGGGGCCCGTCGCGTCCACCCATGCTAGGAAGGGCCCGCGCCGGGCCGTGTAGGACCGGTCCGACCCGCGCGCCGGACGAGGCCCGTCAACGATGGGTTGGAGGCTTCAGCCGCCCGCGCGTTCCATGGCCTTGGCCATGGTTTTGCCCAACTCCACGCCCCACTGGTCGAAGGCGTTGATGCGCCAGAGGGCGGCCTGGCAGAACACCTTGTGCTCGTACAGGGCGATCAGCGCGCCCAGGCGACTGGGGTCGAGCCGGTCGAGCCAGAGCAGGTGGCTGGGGATGTTGCCGGGGAACTGGCGGTGCGGCGCCAGGGCGTGCGCGGTCTCGGCGTCGGCGCCGTCCTTCAGCAGCTGCGCCTCGGTCTCTTCGAGCGTGCGGCCCAGGGCCATGGCCTTGGCCTGGGCGCGCAGGTTCAGGTTCACCACGGCGTGGTGCGCGCTGGCCAGTGGCAGTGGTGTGTCTTCGCTCAGGACGCCGATGAAATCGACCGGCAGCGCGTGCCGGCCCTGGTGCACCAGCTGGAAGTAGGCGTGCTGGCCGTCGATGCCCAGGCCGCCCCAGACGATGGGGCCGGTGTCCACCGTGGCCTCGCTGCCGTCCAGGTGCGTGCGCTTGCCATTGGATTCCATGTCCATCTGCTGCACGAAGGGCACGAAGCGCACCAGGCGCGAGGCGTAGCAGGCGATGAGCTGCGTGGGCATGCGCAGGAAGTTGCGGTTCCACACGCCGTGCAGGGCCAGGCGCACCGGCAGGTTCTCTTGCAAGGGGGCGTGCAGGAAATGCCCGTCCATGGCGCGCGCGCCGGCGAGCAGCTCGCGGAACGCCGCCGCGCCGATGCCGATGGCCAGCGGCAGGCCCAGCGCCGACCACAGCGAGTAGCGCCCGCCCACCCAGTCCCAGAACAGGAAGGTGCGCTCGGGGTCGTAGCCCAGCTCGGCGGACTTGGCCGGCGTGGCGGTGATGGCCACCAGGTGCCGGGCGATGGCGTCGGCCGGCACGCCCTGGTCGGCCAGCCAGTGGCGCGCGCTGGCGGCGTTGGTGAGGGTTTCCTGCGTGGTGAAGGTCTTGCTGGAGACGATGAACAGCGTGCGTTTCGCATCCAGCCCGCGCAGCACGCTCCACAGCGCCCAGGCGTCGGGGTTGGAGACGTAGTGCACGCGCACCGCGTCGCTGGCCAGGTGGGCGAGCGCGTCGGCCGCCATGCGCGGGCCCAGGTCGGAGCCGCCGATGCCGATGTTGACGACGTCGGTGAAGGCGTCGCCCGCGTGGCCGCGCACGGTGCCGGCGCGCAGCTCCTCGGCGAAGCGGCAGACGCGGTCGAGCTCGCGCTGCACCAGCGCGTGGATGGCGTTGCCCCAGGGACCACCGGCCTCGCCGCCGCGCAGGGCCACGTGCAGCACGGGGCGGTCTTCGGTGGTGTTGATGGCCTCGCCGCGGAACATGGCTTCGCGCTGCTCGGCGATCTGACTCTGCGCGGCCAGGTCGAGCAGGGCCCGTTCGATCTCGGTGCCGATGGCCTGGCGGCTGGCGTCGAGCGTGAGGCCGGCGGCGGACCAGGTGAGGCGGCGCGCGCGCTCGGGCTCGGCAAGCCGCTCGCGCAGCGGCACCGACGGTTCGTTGGCGAGCGCCTGGAGGTGTTGCCAGGCGGGCAGGGCGACGGGCAGTGGCATGGTGGTCATGGGTGTGGCGGGCGCGCGGCGCAGGCGCCTTTGGGCGCGCCGGTGGCGTTCATTGTCCCTGTGCGAGCGCGGTGGCTTCGCGCGCCAGCCGGGTGATGCGCGCCCAGTCGCCGTCGCGCAGGGCGTCGGCCGGCGTGAGCCAGGAGCCGCCGGCCATGGCGACGTTGGGCAGGGCGAGGAAGTCGCGCAGGTTCTCGGGGCCCACGCCGCCGGTGGGACAGAAGCGCACGTCGGGGATGGGCGCGCCCAGGGCCTTGAGCATGCCGATGCCGCCGGCCTGTTGCGCGGGGAAGAGCTTCATGAGCGTGAAGCCCTGGTCGCGCGCCCGCATCACCTCGCCGGGGGTCATCACGCCGGGAATGAAGGGCAGGCCGGTGGCGCGCATGGCGTCCACCAGCGCGTCGGTGCAGCCGGGCGAGAGCGCGAAGCGCGCGCCGGCGTCGATCACGCGCGGCACATCGCTGGGCCGTGTGACGGTGCCGGCGCCCAGGTGCATCTGGGGCACGGTCCGGGCCACGGCTTCGATGGCATCGAGCGCCACGTCCGAGCGCAGGGTGATCTCCATGACGTCGATGCCGCCGTCGAGCAGGGCTTGGGCGAGTGGCACGGCCTGCTTCGCGTCGCTGAGCACGATGACGGGCACGACGCGCGACTGGAAGGCGGGGTGGCTGAGGTGCTGGTCTTGCATGGTGTGCGGGCGTTGAGGGTTCAGGCGAACAGCGGCGAGGCACCCTGTTCGGCGCCACCGACGTGGGCGCGGAACAGGCCGAAGAGCTCGCGGCCGCTGCCGTGCGTGTTGTGGGACAGGTCGGGGTCGGGCAGGGCGCGCGCGGCCAGCGTGGCCTCGTCCACGTCCACCTTGAGCAGGCCGCGCTCGGCGTCCAGCGTGATGAGGTCGCCGTCGCGCACGCGCGCGATCGGCCCGCCCGCCACGGCCTCGGGCGTGACGTGGATGGCCGCGGGCACCTTGCCCGAGGCGCCGGACATGCGGCCGTCGGTGACCAGGGCGACCTTGAAGCCCTTGTCCTGCAGCACGGCCAGCGGCGGCGTGAGCTTGTGCAGCTCGGGCATGCCGTTGGCGCGCGGGCCCTGGTAGCGCACCACGGCCACGAAGTCCTTCTCCAGCTCGCCGGCCTTGAACTTGGCCAGCAGCTCCTGCTGGTCGTGCACCACCACGGCGGGCGCGCGCACCACGCGGTGCTCGGGTTTCACGGCCGACACCTTGATCACGCAACGTCCCAGGTTGCCGGTGAGCAGGCGCAGGCCGCCGTCGGCGCTGAACGGGTCGCTCGCGGGGCGCAGCACGTTCAGGTCGGCGCTGCGCTCGGGCACGGGGCGCCAGGCCAGGCGCTCGCCGTCCAGCCAGGGCTCCAGGCCGTAGGCGTCCAGGCCCCGGCCCATCACGGTGTGCACGTCGGCGTGCAGCAGGCCGGCGCCGCGCAGCTCGCGCATCAGCACGCCCAGGCCACCGGCCGCATGGAAGTGGTTCACGTCGGCGCTGCCATTGGGGTAGACGCGCGCCAGCAGCGGCACCACGGCCGACAGCTCGGCGAAGTCGTCCCAGTCGATCAGGATGCCGGCGGCGCGCGCCATGGCCACCAGGTGCAGGGTGTGGTTGGTGGAGCCGCCCGTGGCCAGCAGGCCGACGACGCCGTTGGCGATGGCCTTCTCGTCGACGATCTGCCACAGCGGCACGTAGGGCTGGCCGGTGCGCCCGCTGTTGGCCACGGCGCGCTCCACGGCGGCCTTGGTGAGGGCCTCGCGCAGCGGCGTGCCCGGGTTCACGAAAGAGCTGCCCGGCAGGTGCAGGCCCATGATCTCCATCAGCATCTGGTTGCTGTTGGCGGTGCCGTAGAACGTGCAGGTGCCGGGCGCGTGGTAGGCGCGCGCTTCCGATTCGAGCAGGGCCTCGCGGCCCACCAGGCCCTGCGCGTACTGCTGGCGCACCTTGGCCTTCTCGTCGTTGGACAGGCCGGAGGTCATGGGGCCGGCGGGCACGAACACCGTGGCCAGGTGGCCGAACTGCAGCGCGCCCATGAACAGGCCGGGCACGATCTTGTCGCACACGCCCAGCATGAGCGCGGCGTCGAACACGTTGTGCGAGAGCGCCACGGCGGTGGCCAGGGCGATGGTGTCGCGCGAGAACAGCGACAGCTCCATGCCGGCCTCGCCCTGGGTGATGCCGTCGCACATGGCGGGCACGCCGCCGGCCACCTGGGCGCTGGCGCCGATCTGCTGCGCGTGCCAGCGGATCAGGCTGGGGTAGGCCTCGAAGGGCTGGTGCGCCGAGAGCATGTCGTTGTAGGCGGTGACGATGCCGATGTGCGGCGCCCGCTCGGCGTGGATGCGCAGCTTGTCTTCATGGGGCAGCGCGGCCGTGGTGTGGGCCATGTTGGCGCAACCCAGGCCGGCGCGCTGCGTGCCGCGCGTGCGCTGCGCGGCCATGTGCTGCAGGTAGGCGCCGCGCGAGGGCGCGCTGCGCTCGGTGATGCGCCGCGTGACGCGGTCGAGGATGGGGTTCAAGTGATTCATGGCTGAATGGAAGAAGCTGTTCGCATGAGGTGGTCTACCCCAGGGGCACCACGGAACCGGCTGTGCCGGGCCGTGGGTGCCGCCCCCTTGAGGGGGTGAGGCGAAGCGGCGCGGGGGTGTTCATCGTTAGGCGAGCCACACCTGCACCGGGGTCTGGTGCTGGTGCAACACGAGCGAGATCGGCAGCGTGTCGTCTTCGGACAGCCGGGCCTGCTGGTACACGCGCAGCTTGGCGGGGCCGATGAGGGGCAAGACCAGTTCCCGCGTGGCCAGCAGCGCGGGCAGGGTCAGGGTCAGGCGCGCGTGCGGCGCGTTCAGCGGGCGCGTCCAGGCCACGGGGCCGCTGGCGTGCAGGGCCTGGCTGAGGCCGCCCGCGTGCGGGAAAAGCGAGGCGGTGTGCCCGTCCTCGCCCATGCCGAGGATGGCGAGGTCCCAGGGCCAGGGCTGGGTCGCCAGGCGCTGGCTGGCGGCGTCGGCGAGCGCCTGCAGCGCGGTGTCGTCCAGCGTGGCGGGCAGCTCGTCGAACCAGGGCACGAAGGTGGCCGCCGCGGCGCCCTGCTGCAAGAGGTGTTCGCGCACCAGGGCGGTGTTGCTGTCGGGGTGGTCGTGCGGCACGCAGCGCTCGTCCACCAGGGTGATGCTCACGCGCGACCAGTCCAGCGGCTGCGCGCGCAGGGCCTGGAACAGCGGCACCGGCGAGCGGCCGCCCGAGACCGCCAGCACCGCATGGCCGCGCCCGGCGATGGCCTGGTGCAGGCGCAGGCCGGTCCACGCGGCCAGGCGCTGCGCGAGTTCGGCGGGCGTGTTGCACGGGTGCTGGTTCATGGGCTCAGGTTTCTTCCGACCAGGTGGAGTCTTCGCGCGCCATGAGGGCGGAGGAGGCGGCCGGGCCCCAGCTGCCGGCGGCGTAGGCGCGCGGCTTCTCGCCCAGGGACTTCCAGCCCTCGATGATGGGCTCGACCCAGGTCCAGGCGGCCTCCAGTTCGTCGCGCCGCATGAAGTGCGTGAGCCGGCCCTTGATGACGTCGATGAGCAGGCGCTCGTAGGCCTCGGCGCGGCGGCCCGCCAGGGCCGACTGCAGGTCCAGGTCGAGCGCGACCGGGCGCAGCTTCATGCCGCTGCCGGGCTGCTTGGCCATCATCTGCAGCTGCACGTGTTCTTCGGGCTGCAGGCGGATCAGCAGGCGGTTCACCGGCTCGCGCGGCGCGTCGGGGAACAGCGAATAGGGCAGGGGCGCGAACTCGACCACGATCTCGCTGCGCCGCTCGGCCAGGCGCTTGCCGGTGCGCAGGAAGATGGGCACGTTGGCCCAGCGCCAGTTGTTGATGTGCGCGCGCAGCGCGACGAAGGTCTCGGTCTCGCTGGTGGCGGGGACGTTGTCCTCCTGCAGGTAGCCCACGGCGCGCTCGCCGCCCACGTTGCCGGGGCCGTACTGGCCGCGCACGGTGTCGCGCGCCACATCGGCCACCGTCATGGGCCGCAGCGAGCGCAGCACCTTGAGTTTTTCGTCGCGCACGGCGTCGGGGTCGAGCGAGACGGGTGGCTCCATGGCCACGATGCACAGCAGCTGCAGCAGGTGGTTCTGCACCATGTCGCGCAGCGCGCCGGTGCCGTCGTAGAAGCCCGCGCGGCTGCCCACGCCCACCGATTCGGCCACCGTGATCTGCACGCTCTTGATGCTGGGGCTGCGCCACAGGGGCTCGAAGATGGCGTTGCCGAAGCGCAGCACCATGAGGTTCTGCACCGTCTCCTTGCCCAGGTAGTGGTCGATGCGGAAGGTCTGCGATTCGCTGAAGTACCGGGCCACCTCGTCGTTGATGGCGCGCGCCGAGGCCAGGTCGTGGCCCAGGGGTTTTTCCAGCACCACGCGCGAGCGTGGGTCCACCAGACCGGCGCCGTGCAGGTTCGCGCAGATGGCGGTGAACAGCGTGGGCGCGGTGGCGAGGTAGTAGACGCGGTCCACGCCAGGCCGCAGGGCCTGGCCGAGCGCGGCGAAGTCCTCGGGGCGCGTGGCGTCGAGCGAGACGTAGACCAGGCGCTGCACGAAGCCGCGCCAGCCCGCGTCGTCCAGCGCGTCGGCGGTGATGAAGCCGCGCACCTTGTCGTCGATGAAGGCCGTGAAGGCCGCGCGGTCC
This sequence comes from Hydrogenophaga sp. YM1, assembly GCF_016903055.1. Lineage (NCBI taxonomy): Bacteria > Pseudomonadati > Pseudomonadota > Betaproteobacteria > Burkholderiales > Comamonadaceae > Hydrogenophaga > Hydrogenophaga sp. YM1. The sequence goes on from NZ_CP070223.1 coordinate 1,534,988, forward strand.
CAGGCGTGGCGGCCCAGGGCGACGATGCGCGTGTCGTCCGGCAGGGTCTTGTGCAGGTGCGCCATGTAGAGCGCCGGCAGCAGCTTGCGCAGGGACAGGTCGCCCGCGCCGCCGAAGATGACGAGGTCCAGGGGCGCGTCGGGTGGGGTGCTGGTCTCCATCGTTGGGGCGGTTGGCTTCACGAGTTACGAAGTGGGTCGATCATAGTGAAATAAAGTTACCAACGGGTTACCTTTGGCTGGGTGTGCCCAGGTGCGACCGTGTCGCAGAGCCGGGGTTCCGTCAAGTCGCGGTGGTATCGGCGCGCAGGCCGTCGGCGCTGAGCCGCAGCACACGGTCGGCGCGGCGCGCGGCGGCCTCGGCGTGCGTCACCAGCACCAGCGAGGCGCCCTGTTCGCGGGTCTGGGCGCACAGCAGGTCCATCACGCGCGTGGCGGTGGCCGGGTCCAGGTTGCCGGTGGGTTCGTCGGCCAGCACGACGGCGGGCCGGTGCACCAGCGCGCGCGCAATGGCCACGCGCTGCAGTTGGCCGCCCGAGAGCTGCGCGGGCAGGCGCGCGCCCAGGCCCTCGAGGCCGACCGCGTCCATGAGGGACCGCACGCGCGCGGGGTCCGGGCGGTTCAGCAGCAGCAGGGGCAGGCCGATGTTCTGCGCCACGTCCAGGTGCGGCAGCACGTGGAAGGCCTGGAAGACGAAGCCCAGGTTGGCGCGCCGCCAGTGGGCGCGGCGCGCTTCGTCGAGGGCGCCGAGGTCGGTGCCGCCGTGACACACGCGGCCCTCGCTCCAGTCGTCGAGCGCGGCCAGGCAGTTGAGCAGCGTGGACTTGCCCACGCCGGATTCGCCCACGATGGCGATGAACTCGCCGGGTTCGACCCGCAGGTCTACGTGGCGGAACACCGGCGTGTCGCCGTAGAACTTGCCCAGGTTCTCGGCGATGAGGCTCATGGCGGGTTCCCCAGCCACTCCCGGACCTGCGCCAGCACCCGCTCCAGCGCGTCGGGCGCGTCGGCCGGCACCACCACGCGCCGGGGCATGGAGCGCAGCCAAGTGAGCTGGCGTTTGGCGAGCTGGCGCGTGGCGAAGACGCCGCGGTCGCGCAGCCCGGCCAGCGCGGCGGCGTCGGGCGTGGGCGAGGCGTCCAGTGTGGCCCAGGCCTGGCGGTAGCCCACGCAGCGCATGGCGGGCAGGTCGGCGTGCAGGTCGCCGCGCGCGCGCAGGGCGCGCAGCTCGTCGAGCAGCCCGGTCGCGAGCATGGCCTCGAAGCGCTCGGCGATGCGCGCGTGCAGCCAGGCGCGGTCTTGCGGTTCGAGCGAGATCAGGTGGGCTTCGTCGAGCGGGCCTTCGGGGTCGCGTCCACGGCCCGAATGAAAACCCGACAGCGGCCGGCCCGACACCTGGAACACCTCCAGCGCGCGCTGGATGCGCTGCGCGTCGTTGGGGAAGAGGCGCGCGGCACTGACCGGGTCCACGCGCTGCAGTTCGGCGTGCAGCGCGGGCCAGCCCTCGGCGCGCGCGCGCGCCTCAAGCGCGGCGCGCACGGCGGGGTCGGCGGCGGGCAGCTCGTCCAGCCCGTCGAGCAAGGCCTTGAAGTACAGCATGGTGCCGCCCACCAGCAGGGCGGTGCGGCCGCGCGCGCCGATCTCGGCGATCAGGCGCGTGGCGTCGCGCGCGAAGTCGGCCGCGCTGTAGGCCTGCGCGGGGTCTCGGATGTCGATCAGGTGGTGCGGCACGGCCGCCAACTCGGCCGCCGTGGGCTTGGCGGTGCCGACGTCCATGCCCCGGTACACCAATGCCGAGTCGACGCTGACGATCTCCACCGGCCAGCGGGCGGCGATGGCCAGGGCCGCCGCCGTCTTGCCGCTGGCGGTGGGGCCGGCCAGGGCGATGCAGCGCGGTCGCGAATCCACGCCACGATCCGGCGCCGGGCCGCCCCAGGCCGAATCAGCCCCCTCGGGGGGCAGCGACCCGCGCGGCGGCGGAGCGTGGGGGCTCATATCGTCGCGACACGCGTCGGCGGCGTGTGCGGCTCGCCGTGTCGCTGCACGAGGGTCCAGGCCGTGGTGGCGATGACCACGCACCAGAACCACACGCTGTTGGTGAGGGGGCGCACCGTGCCGGCGCCCAGCGCGGGATCGGACAGCGCCAGCCCCAGCCAGCCGCCGATGCCGAAGGCCACCACCATCATGAGGAAGCCCGCCAGCGCCGAGGCCGCGCCGGCCGCCTGCGGGAAGGGCGCCACCGCGCCGCTCTGTCCGCAGGGCTGGTGCACGCCGTGGCCCAGCATGAACAGGTAGAAGGGCAGCAGCACGCTCCAGAGGCCTTGCACGCCCAGCAGGGGCAGCACGCCGATGAGCGTGCCGCCCGTGAGCGTGACGATGGCCGCCAGTCCCACCGTGCGGCGCACGCCCAGGCGCACCAGCAGGCGGCGGCAGATGAAGGTGCCCACGATGTACACCAGCGACATGGTGAACATCACGATGCCGTACTGCGTCTTGCTCAGCCCCAGCACGCCGATCAGCACGAAGGACGAGGACGCGAGGTAGCTGAACAGGCCCGCGTAGGACGCGGTGGCCAGCAGCGTCCAGGCCCAGAAGGTGGGGTTGCGCGCGATGGTGGCCCAGTTGCGCAGCAGCGGCCCGGGGCGCAGCGCGTCGGGGTTGAGGCGCGGCACGGTTTCCTGGAAGCGCCACACCAGCAGGGCCAGCGTGCCCGCGCCGAACACCGACAGCGCCAGCAGGGCCACGCGCCAGCCGTAGTGGTCGGACAGCAGGCCGCCCAGGGGCGCGCTGCAGCAGGCGATCACGCCCAGGCCGGTGAGGCCTTTGCTCATCACGCGGGCGCCCTCGCTGGGCGCGTACAGGTCGCGCACGATGGCGCGCGCGCACATCACGGCCGAGCCCATGGCCACGCCCTGCAGCGTGCGCCAGGCGATGAGCTGGTCCATGGACTGGGAAAAGGCCCCACCGGTGGTGGCGGCCATGTACAGCAGCATGCCGCCGATCAGGATGGGGCGGCGGCCGAAGCGGTCGGACAGTGGCCCCCACACCAGCTGCGAGACCCCGAAGGCCAGCAGCAGCGCGGTGAGGGTGAACTGGGCCTGCGCCACGCTGGCCCCGAAGCCTTGGGTGAGCGTGGGCAGGGCGGGCAGGTAGAGGTCGGTGGTGACGGGCTGGATGCCCAGCAGCAGCGTGAGCACGAGCACGACCAGGCCCGGCGACATGGCGGAGGAGGGGGCGGACATCCAATCGAGGGTAGCAGATGCCCGCGCTGGCCCGCGTGCTACGGCGACCCGTGCCGCATGAGGTGGTCGAACCGAGCGGTACCACGGAACCGGCTCTGCCGGGCCGTGGGTACCGCCCCCTTGAGGGGGGCGCGCGCAGCGCGGCGGGGGTGTTTCACGTCAGCGCGCGACGAGGCGGATGTTGTCGTCCAGGCCGAAGAGCTCGGCCAGGGCCGCGCGGTACTGCGCCTGGCCCACCGAGTTGGTGTTGTGGTGCGAGCCGCCCTCCACCAGCACGAAGCGCTTGGGGCCCTTGGCGGCCTCGAACAGGCGCTGGCCGAGCTCGGGCTTGATGAGCTGGTCGGCGCTGCCGTGCACCACCAGCAGGGGCGAGCCGATGTCGGGCACGCGCTGCAGGGAGTCGAAGCGCTGCGTGATGAGCGGCGAGAGCGGCAGCCAGCCCCACTTGAAGGTGCTGACCACGTCGGGGATGGAGGTGAAGGTGCCTTCCACCAGCGTGCCCTTCTCGTCGTTCACCTGGGTGGCGAGCTGGATGGCGATGGCGCCGCCCAGCGAGTGGCCGAAGATGTAGCGCGGCCGGTCGGGGTAGCGCCGGGCCAGCCAGTCCCAGGCGGCGCGCGCGTCCTCGTAGGCGGTGTGTTCCGAGGGCAGGCGGTTGGTGCTCTGGCCGAAGCCGCGGTAGTCGATGCCCAGCACCGAGAAGCCCAGCTCTTCCATGCGGCGCATGCGGAAGGCCGAGCCGGTGACGTTCCAGCGCGCGCCGTGCAGGTACAGCAGCACCGGGGCCTGGGGGTTGGCGGCGAAGTTCTCGTGCGGCGCCCACAGGCCGTGCAGGCGCACGTCCTCCTTGTCCTGGGCCGAATGGAAGTCGATCCAGACGTCTTCCATGGACTCGGCGGCGTAGGCGCCGCCGCTCCAGGCGCGGTCGGAGGGCTGGAAGATCCAGACGCGCTGCTTCTCGTCCAGCGTGGCGCAGCCGGCCAACAGGGCCAGGGCGGTGGCGAGGCTCAATAGCAGGCGGGTCATGACCGGGGAACAGAGGCGCGGCGCGCCACAAAAGTTCATCTGGCTGGGGTAAATCCCAGGCAAGCAAGGTCGATGCCGGGTCGGGCGCGGCCTACCTTCCGCGCAGGAACAGGGCGTCGAGTTCGCGCAGGCCGAGCTGGCGCCAGGTGGGGCGGCCGTGGTTGCACTGGTCGCTGCGCTCAGTGACTTCCATCTGGCGCAGCAGCGCGTTCATCTCGTCCAGGGTCAGGCGGCGGTTGGCGCGCACCGCGCCGTGGCAGGCCATGGTGGCCAGCAGCTCGTGCTCGGCGCGCTGCAGCACGTGGCTGGCCTCGTGCTGGGCCAGTTCGGCCAGCACGCTGCGCGCGAGCTCCACCGGGTCGCCCTGGGCCAGGGTGGTGGGCACGGCGCGCACCGCCAGGGTGCGCGCGGACAGCGGGGCCACGTCCAGGCCCAGCGCGGCCAGCGCCTCGGCCCGGCTTTCGGCGGTGGCGGTTTCCTCGGGCGTGGCGGCGAAGGTGGCGGGGATCAGCAGCGGCTGGCTGGCCAGCGCGCGCTCGGCCAACTGGCGCTTGAGCCGCTCGTAGACGATGCGTTCGTGCGCGGCGTGCATGTCCACGATCACCAGGCCCTGGGTGTTCTCGGCCAGGATGTAGATGCCCTGCAGCTGGGCGATGGCGCGGCCCAGGGGCCAGTCGCCGTCGGGCAGGGGCGTGTGGGCGGCCGCCTCGGCGGCGCCGGGGCGCGGCGCTGGCGCGAAGCCGCCCTCGGCCAGGGCCGGTGGGCGGGTGGGGGCCGAGGCGAAGGGCCCAGCCGGCGCCGTGGCGGCGGCGCCCCACAGCGCCGACACGTCGCTCACGCGGTGGCCCGGCTCGGGCTCGCGCGGCGGGAAGCTGAAGCCGGCCTGGCGCCCGGGCGGCGCCCAGGCGGGCGCTGGGGCCGGGGACGCGGCCGCGGCGCCGGGCGCCGGCTCCACCGCCTGGCCGGCGCGCGGCACGGCCAGGGCCGACTCCACCGCCTGCTGCACCGCGTGGTGCACCTCGCGGCTGTCGCGGAACCGCACCTCGATCTTGGTCGGGTGCACGTTCACGTCCACGCGCTCGGGCGCGATCTCCACGAACAGCGCGTAGACCGGCTGGCGCTGGCCGTGCAGCACGTCGTCGAAGGCGGCGCGCACCGCGTGCGCGATGACCTTGTCGCGCACGAAGCGGCCGTTGACGTAGGCGAACTGCTGGTCGGCGCGCGTGCGTGCCGCGTCGGGGATGCCGGCGAAACCGCTGACGCGCAGGCCGCGCGCGTCGGAGCCGTCGGCGGGCCACATCAGGGGCACGGCGCGCTCGATGAAATCCTCACCCAGGACGTCGGCCAGGCGCCGCGCGATGCCGTCCAGGCCCGGCAGCGGCACGGCGCGCCACTGCGCCGCCAGCTTGCCCTCGTGCCAGATGGCGAAGCCCACGTCGGGCCGCGCCAGCGCGTGGCGGCGCACGGCCTCGATGCAGTGGGCGAGCTCGGTGTTGTCGGACTTGAGGAACTTGCGCCGCGCGGGCGTGGCGTAGAACAGCTCGCGCACCTCGATGGAGGTGCCGCGCGAGCGCGCGCCGGGCGCGAGTTCGCCGCTGCGGGCCTCCAGCTGCCAGGCGTGGCCCTCGCCCTCGGTGCGCGAGAGCAGGCCCATCTCGGCCACCGAGGCGATGGCGGCCAGCGCCTCGCCGCGAAAGCCCATGGTGCCCACCGATTCGAGCTCGGCCAGGCTGGCGATCTTGCTGGTGGCGTGGCGCTTCAGGGCCTGCGGCAGTTCGGCGCGCGGGATGCCGATGCCGTCGTCTTCCACCGCGATCAGCCGCACGCCGCCGCCGAGCAGGCGCACGGTGATCTGCGTGGCGCCGGCGTCCAGCGCGTTGTCCACCAGCTCGCGCACCACCGAGGCGGGCCGCTCCACCACCTCGCCCGCGGCGATCTGGCTGATCAGCTCATCGGGCAGTTCGCGGATGGGGCGGCGCGGGGGCAGGGAAGTCATCGCGGGATTGTAGGAAGCCGCGCCGATAATGCCCGCCCATGGAACTGATCACCTTCCTCATCGACTTCATCCTGCACGTCGACCAGCACCTGCAGGCCTTCGTGCAGACCTATGGCATGTGGGTGTACGCGCTGCTGTTCCTCATCATCTTCACCGAGACGGGCGTGGTGGTCATGCCTTTCCTGCCGGGCGACTCGCTGCTGTTCGTGGTGGGCACGCTGTGCGGCGCCGGGCTCATGAGCCTGCCGCTGGCCATGGCGCTGCTGGTCGTGGCGGCCATCCTGGGCGACCAGACCAACTACTCCATCGGCCGCTACTTCGGGCCCAAGGTCTTCCAGTGGGAGAAGTCGCGCCTGTTCAACAAGGACGCCTTCAACCAGGCGCACGCCTTTTACGAGCGCTACGGCGGCATCACCATCATCCTGGCGCGCTTCATGCCCTTCATCCGCACTTTCGCGCCCTTCGTGGCCGGCGTGGCCGAGATGACGCGCGCCAAGTTCACCGCCTACAACGTGATTGGCGCGCTGATCTGGGTGATCGGCCTGGTGGGCGCGGGCTACCTGTTCGGCAACCTGCCCTGGGTGCAGGCCAACCTGAGCAAGATCATCTGGGCGCTGATCCTCGTGCCGGGCCTGATCGCCATCTTTGGCGCCTGGCGCGCCCGGCGCCAGGCCGAGCGCGACATCGCCGGCACCTGAGGCGGACCGCCCTCAGGCCGCCACGGTGCGGTGCAGCACCGGCGTTTCGGGCACCGGGTAGCCGGCCGCGCCGAAGGTGCTCACGATGGCGCGGTGCGTGTCGAAGTAGACCTGCCAGTAGTGGTCGGTGTGCGTGTAGGGACGCACGCACAGCAGCGGGCCTTCGGGCGTGAACTGCAGGATCTCCACGTCGGGCGCGGGCGCGGCCTTCACATTGGGGATGGCGGCCACCGCCGTGCGCAGGCGCTGCATGGCGTCGTTCACGTCCACGCCGTTGGCCACCTTGGCCACGCAGTCAACGCGGCGGAAGGCCTCGGTACTGTAGTTCTGGATGTTGTCGCCGAAGGCCTTGTTGTTGCCCACGATGGTGGTCACGTTGTCCGGCGTGAGGATGGTGGTGGCGAACAGGCCCAGTTCCTTGACCGTGCCCGTGACGCCGCCGGCGCTGATGAAGTCGCCCACCTTGTAGGGCCGCAGCACCTGCAGGAAGATGCCCGCCGCGAAGTTGGCGAGCATGCCGCTCCAGGCCGCGCCGATGGCCAGGCCCGCGCCCGCCAGCAGGGCCGCGAAGGAGGTGGTGCGGATGCCGAAGATGTCCAGGATGGCCATGATCAGCACCACGGTCAGCAGCACGGACAGGATGGACTTGAGGTAGCGGATCAGCGTCATGTCGATGCGGCCGCCGCGCTCCATGGCCACGCCGATCAGGCGCACCGCGATGCCGATCAGCCAGCGCCCGATGATCCAGGCCGCGATCGCGCCCAGCACCTTCAGGCCGAAGTCGGCCCCCTGCGTGACGATGAAGTTCCAGATGACTTCCGTGTTCATAATGGCTCCTGCCTTCCCGGTGGTTGATGGTTCCCTCGCGGCCAGGCCGCGGCCCCGAAGGTAGCGCTGCGCACCGATGAAAAACACGAATCCCCTGCCCGAAGTCAACATCTCCGAAGACGGCGAGGTCCGTTTCCTGCACCTGGGCACCGAATGGGTCCAGGGCTCCATGCTGCTCGACGCGCCCTTCGACATCGAGCTGGAATACGTGCAGCGCATGATGGCCTGGCTGCTGTTCGTCGAGCCCGACTCGGTGGCGCACCGCCGCGCGCTGCAGCTCGGCCTGGGCTCGGCCGCGCTCACCAAGTTCAGCCACAAGCGGCTGCGCATGGACACCACCGCGATCGAGATCAACCCCCAGGTGGTGGCGGTGTGCCGCCGCTGGTTCAAGCTGCCGCCCGACGGCGCGCGCCTGCGCGTGCTGATGGGCGACGCCGGCGAGCTGATCCGCCGCGACGAGCACCGCGCGCGCTACGACGCGTTGCAGGTCGACCTGTACGACCACGAGGCCGCCGCCCCCGTGCTCGACTCGGCCGGCTTCTACGCCGACTGCCGCGACGCGCTCAGCGACGAGGGCTGCCTCACGGTCAACCTGTTCGGTCGCGACTCGAGCTACGCGCGCTCGCTGGCCAGCCTGGCCGAGGCCTTTGGCGAAGACGCGGTCTGGGCCTTCCGGCCCACGCGCGAAGGCAACACGGTGGTGCTGGCCCAACGCCACGCCTCGCGCCCTTCGCGGCTCGAACTGCTGGCGCGCGCCGAGGCCGTGCAGCAGCGCTGGGGCCTGCCCGCCGTCAAGTGGATGCGCCTGTTCAAACCCGTTCGCGAATAAGCATGAAGACCGCCTCCGCTCCCGCCGCCGCGACCACCGCCCCCAACGGCCCGCTCGACTGGCGGCTGGTGCTGCGCTGGCTGAAGGAGGACGGTGTCATCGGCGAAGACGAGGCGCGCCGCACCGAGGCGCGCATCTCGTCCGCCCACAGCGCGCAGCACCCCCTGCAGCGCCTGGCCGTGGTGGGCATGGCGCGCGCGGCCGACGGCCATGTGCTCGACGCCGAGGCCCTCACCCAATGGCTGGCGCAACGCTGCGGCCTCACCTACCTGCGCATCGACCCGCTGAAGGTGGAGGTGGGCAAGGTGGCCGACGTGATGAGCGCGGCCTACGCCGAGCGCCACAAGGTGCTGCCCGTGCAGGTGGGGCCGGCCGAGGTGGTGGTGGCCACGGCCGAGCCCTTCATCACCGACTGGGTGGGCGAGGTCGAGCGCCAGACGCGCAAGACCGTGCGCCTGGTGCTCTCCAGCCCGGCCGAGATCACGCGCTACACGGCCGAGTTTTTCGCGCTCGCCAAGTCGGTGCGCGCGGCCAGCAAGACCGGCGGCGCCGCGGGCTTCCAGAGCTTCGAGCAGCTGGTGGAGCTGGGCAAGGGCAACAAGCAGATCGACGCCAATGACCAGGGCGTGGTGCAGGTGGTGGACTGGCTCTGGCAGTACGCCTTCGACCAGCGCGCCAGCGACATCCACCTGGAGCCGCGCCGCGAACAGGGCGTGATCCGCTTCCGCATCGACGGCGTGCTGCACCCGGTGTACCAGCTGCCGCTGGGCGTGATGAACGCGATGACCGCGCGCATCAAGCTGCTGGGCCGCATGGACGTGGTGGAGCGCCGCCGGCCGCAGGACGGCCGCATCAAGACGCTCAAGCCCGGCATGGGCGGGGCCAAGGGCGACGAGGTGGAGATGCGCCTGTCCACCCTGCCCACGGCCTTCGGCGAGAAGCTGGTGATGCGCATCTTCGACCCCGAGTCGACGGTGAAGGACCTGGCGGCGCTGGGCTTCAGCGCGCACGACGCCACGCGCTGGGAAGGCCTCACGCGCCGGCCGCACGGCATCGTGCTGGTGACGGGGCCCACGGGATCGGGCAAAACCACCACGCTGTACGCCACGCTCAAGCGCCTGGCCACGGAAGAGGTGAACGTGAGCACGGTGGAGGACCCGATCGAGATGATCGAGCCGGCCTTCAACCAGACGCAGGTGCAGCCGCACCTGGACCTGGATTTCGCCCAGGGCCTGCGCGCGCTGATGCGGCAGGACCCGGACATCATCATGGTGGGCGAGATCCGCGACCTGGCCACCGCCGAGATGGCGGTGCAGGCGGCGCTCACCGGCCACCTGGTGTTCTCCACGCTGCACACCAACGACGCGCCCTCGGCGGTGATGCGCCTGATGGAACTGGGCATTGCGCCCTACCTCATCAACGCCACGGTGCTGGGCGTGCTGGCCCAGCGCCTGGTGCGCACCCTATGTCCCGCCTGCAAGACGCGGGTGGAGAAGGACGAGGCGGCCCAGGCGCGCGAGCAACTGGCCGAACTGGTGAAGCCCTGGCAGATCACGGGCGGCTACCGGCCCTACCAGCCGGTGGGCTGCGTGGACTGCCGCATGACCGGTTTTCGTGGGCGCATGGGCCTGTACGAGCTGCTCACGGTCAGCGAGGCCTTCAAGAACCAGGTCATCCGCGAGCCGCGGCTGGAGGCCCTGCGGGCGCAGGCGGTCACGGACGGCATGCGGCCCCTGCGCCTGGCCGGCGCGGCGCGCGTGGCCGAGGGGCTGACCACCCTGGACGAGGTGCTGGCCTGCACGCCGCCGGTGCAATAGCCCACGGTCCCCGGCGCCCATGGGCCGGGATCGATAATCGGCGGCTTCATGTCGCGCGCCGCCCCCCACCCCCACCTGGCCTCCGGCCTCACCCTCGCCATCCTCGGCTCCATCGCCTTCAGCGGCAAGGCCATCATCGTCAAGCTGGCGTACCGCTACGGCGTCGACGCGGTCACGCTCATCATGTACCGCATGCTGTTCGCGCTGCCGCTGTTCCTGGCGCTCACCTGGTGGTCCACCCACCGCCCCGGCCTGGCGAAGCGGCCCGAACCCCTGACGCGGCGCGACTGGCTCGGCGTGCTCGGCCTCGGCCTCACCGGCTACTACCTCGCCAGCTTCCTGGACTTCTGGGGCCTGGAGTACATCACCGCCAGCCTCGAGCGCCTGATCCTCTACCTCAACCCCACCCTGGTGCTGCTGCTCGGCTGGCTGCTGTACCGGCGCCGCATCGGCGCGCTGCAGGCCATCGCCATGGCCGTGAGCTACGCCGGCGTGCTGCTGGTCTTCGGGCACGAGCTGGGCGAGCAGGGCCCCAATGCCGCCCTGGGCGCCTTCCTGGTGTTCGCCAGCGCCATCAGCTACGCCATCTACCTCGTCTACAGCGGCGAACTCGTCAAGCGCCTGGGCTCCACGCGCCTGGTGGGCCTGGCCACCAGCGTGGCCTGCGTGCTGTGCATCGCGCAGTTTCTGCTGCTGCGCCCGCTGTCGGCCGCCACGGTGGCGCCCGAGGTCATCTGGCTGTCGCTGCTCAACGCCACCCTGTGCACCTTCGCGCCGGTGCTCATGGTGATGATGGCCATCGAGCGCATCGGCCCCGGCCTGGCCGCGCAGACCGGGATGCTCGGCCCCATGTCGACCATCCTCATGGGCGTGTTCATTCTGGGCGAACCTTTCAACGGCTGGATCGTCGTGGGCACGGTGCTCGTGCTCTCGGGCGTGTTCCTGGTGACGCGCTTCGGCACGCCCCGGGCGGCGGCCAAACCCATCGACACGGGAGATTGATCGACATGGATCTGGGCATCAAAGGCAAATGGGCGCTGGTCGGCGGCGCGAGCAAGGGCCTGGGGCTGGGCTGCGCGCAGGCGCTGGCCGCCGAGGGCGTGAACCTGGTGATGGTGGCGCGCGGCGCCGAGGCGCTGCAGGCCGCGGCCCAGGCCATCCGCGCCGCGCACCCGGGCGTGGCGGCCTTGCCCGTGGCGGCCGACATCACGACCCCCGAGGGCCGCGCGGCGGCCTTCGGCGTGGCCGGCGGCCCCGGCAAGGCCTTCGACATCGTGGTCACCAACGCCGGCGGCCCGCCGCCCGGCGACTTCCGCCAGTGGGACCGCGACACCTGGATCGCCGCGCTGGACGCCAACATGCTCGCGCCGATCGAACTCATCAAGGCCACGGTGGACGGCATGGCCGAACGGGGCTTCGGGCGCGTCGTCAACATCACCTCGGGCGCGGTGAAGGCGCCGCTGCAGGTGCTGGGCCTGTCCAACGGCGCGCGCAGCGGGCTCACGGGCTTCGTCGCCGGCCTGGCGCGCAGCGAGATCGCCGCGCGCGGCGTGACCATCAACAACCTGCTGCCCGGCGCCTTCGAGACCGACCGCCTGCGCACCACGCTCGGCGGCCTGGCGCACAAGCAGGGCAAGAGCTACGAGGCCATCGCCGATGGCCGCCGCCAGGCCGTGCCCGCCAAGCGCTTCGGCGAGCCGGCCGAATTCGGGGCGATCTGCGCCTTCCTGTGCAGCGCGCAGGCCGGCTACATCACGGGCCAGAACGTGCTGGCCGACGGCGGCGCCTACCCGGGCACGTTCTGAGTGCCGCCCGGCTCAGCGCTTCGCGCGCGGTGTCGACACCAGGATACCGCCCACGATCAGCGCGAAGCCCAGTACGTGGTGCCAGCGCGGTGGCTCGCCCAGCATCGCGGCCGACAGCACGGCCGCGAACAGCGGCGTGAGGTTGGTGAAGAAGCTGGCCATGGCGGGCCCCACGCGCGCCACGCCCGCGCCCCAGCAGCGGTAGGCCAGCACCGAGGGGAACAGGGCGAAGTAGGCCAGGGCGGCCACCAGCGGCCAGCCCCAACGGATGTGCAGATCGGCCGCCGGCAGGTAGACCCATTCGAGCGCCGCCAGGCCGCCCGACCAGACCAGGCCCAGGGCCACCTGGGCCATCAGGAAGGCGGCCCAGTCGCCTTTGATGTCGGGCGGGTCGCCGCCCTCGGGCGGGCGCACCAGCAGCCAGCTGTACCAGGACCAGACCAGCGCGGCCAGCAGGATCCAGCCGTCGCCCGGCACGAGCTGCACGGCCAGCAAGCGGGCCAGGCTGCCGCCCGACAGCACCACGGCCACGCCGCAGAGCGAGAGCGCGGCACCGGCGGCCGCGCGGCGCGACACCGGCACCCCATAGAGCACCCGCCCCACGAGCAGCATCCACACCGGCATGCTGGCGGCCACCAGGGTCACGTTCAGGGGCGTGGACGTGCGCAGCGCGAGGTACTGCAGCGCGTTGTAGCTGCCCACGCCCAGCGCGCCGAGCAGCGCGAAGCGCCGCCAGTTCGGCCACAGGCTGCTGCCCGGGCGCAGCACCCAGGAGGCCAGGGGCAGCAGCACCAACAGCGCCAGCGCCCAGCGCATGAAGTTGAGCGTGCTCGGCGGAACGGTCTGGTTCATCAGCCGCCCCACCACCGCGTTGCCGGCCCAGAACAGCGGCGGCAGAACGAGCAGGGCGACGGTGGACGGCGTCAACCGGCCGTTGGATGCAGCGGACATGGGGCGCGACTGTAGCAAGGGGACGAAGACCTGCCCTGGCGCGGGGCCGCCCGCGCGCCGGCGCGGAGGCCGAGGGGATTCGTGGCAGCATCGCCCCCGACCGAACCCCCAACGAGGAGACCCCCATGAGCACCAGCAGCCGCGCCGTCCGCATCCACGCCACCGGCGGCCCCGAGCAACTCGTGATCGACACCGTGGCGGTGGGCGAGCCCGGCCCGGGCGAGATCCGCATCCGCCACCACGCGATCGGCCTGAACTTCATCGACGTGTACCAGCGCACGGGCCTGTACCCCTTCCCCCTGCCGCTGTCGCTGGGCATGGAGGGCGCGGGCGTGGTGGAGGCCGTGGGCGAGGGTGTGACGCACCTGAAGGTGGGCGACCGCGCGGCCTACGCGGCCAACCCGCCCGGCAGCTACAGCGACGCGCGCGTGATGCCGGCGATGAACGTGTGCAAGCTGCCCGATGCCATTGACTTCGAGACCGGCGCGGCCATGATGCTCAAGGGCCTGACGGCGCAGTACCTGCTGCGCCGCTGCAAGCCGGTGGAGGGCCTGGAAGCGGGCGATTTCGTGCTGTTCCACGCCGCGGCCGGTGGCGTGGGCCTGATCGCCTGCCAGTGGGCCAAGGCCCTGGGCCTGCGCCTGATCGCCACCGCGGGCTCGGCCGAGAAGTGCCAGCTGGCGCTGGCGCACGGCGCCGAGCACGCGATCAACTACCGCACCGAGGACTTCGCCGCGCGGGTGAAGGCCATCACCGGCGGGCAGGGCGTGAAGGTGGTGTACGACTCGGTCGGCAAGGACACCTGGGACAAGTCGCTGGACTGCCTGCGGCCCTTCGGTCTGATGGTGAGCTTCGGCAACGCCTCGGGGCCGGTGCCGCCGTTCGCGCCCGGCATCCTGGCGGCCAAGGGCTCGATCTACGTGACGCGCCAGACCCTGTTCACGCACATCAACAACCGCGAGCGCACGCAGCAGATGGCCGACGAGCTGTTCGAGGTGGTGGCGAGCGGCCAGGTGAAGATCCGCATCGACCAGCGCTTCGCGCTGACCGATGTGAAGAAGGCCCACGAGAGCCTGGAAGCCCGCGCGACGACGGGCTGCACGGTGCTGCTGCCCTGAGGCGGCGCGGGCCCGCTCAGGCCGCCCGGGCCTCGCGCACGGGCGCGATGCGCTGCAGGGCGGCCTCCAGCCGCGCCACCGTGGCCGGCACGTCGTGCCACTTGTCCAGGCCGAACAGGCCGAGGCGGAAGGTTTTGAAGTCCGGGCCTTCGTCGCACTGCAGCGGGACGCCGGCGGCGGTCTGCAGGCCCAGGGCCAGGAAGGCCTTGCTCGATTGCACCTCGGCGTCGGTGGTGTGGCTCACCACCACGCCCGGGGCCTTGAAGCCCTCGGCCGCCACGCTGGGAAAGCCGTGGTGCTCCACCAGCTGGCGAACGGCCTGGCCGAGCGCGATCTGCTCGTCTCGCACGCGCGCGAAGCCGTAGGCCTCGGTCTCCAGCATGGTGGCGTGCAAACGCGCCAGCGCGTCCGTGGGCAGGGTGGCGTGGTAGGCGTGGCCGCCGCCCTCGTAGGCTTCCATGATCTGCAGCCACTTCTTCAGGTCCATGGCGAAGCTGGTGCTCTGCGTGGCGTCGATCGCGTGGCGCGCTCGCTCGCTGAGCATCACCATCGCGCAGCAGGGCGAGCTGCTCCAGCCCTTCTGCGGCGCGCTGACCAGCACGTCCACGCCGGTGGCCTTCATGTCCACCCACATCGCGCCCGAAGCGATGCAGTCGAGCACGAACAGGCCGCCCACGGCGTGCACCGCGTCGGCCACGGCCTTCAGGTAGCCATCGGGCAGGATCATGCCGGCCGCGGTTTCCACGTGCGGGGCGAACACCAGCGCGGGCTTTTCGCGCGCGATGGTGGCCACCACCTCGTCGATCGGGGCGGGTGCCCAGGGGGCCTGCGGGCCCTTGTGCTGCGGGCGAGCCTTCATCACGGTGTGGCTCGCGGGGATCGAGCCCATCTCGAAGATCTGGGTCCAGCGGTAGCTGAACCAGCCGTTGCGGATGACCAGCACGTGTTTTCCGTGCGCGAATTGGCGCGCCACCGATTCCATGCCGAAGGTGCCGCTGCCGGGCACCAGCACCGCGGCGTGCGCGCCATACACGCGCTTGAGCAGGGACGAGATGCCGGTCATCACGCCCTGGAAGCGCTTGGACATGTGGTTGAGCGCGCGGTCGGTGTAGACCACCGAGAACTCGTACAGGCCGTCGGGGTCGACGTCGGGCAGCAGGCCGGGCATGGGTGTCTCCTCGGATGACGAATGAGCGGGCATTCTGTCATCGCGCGGCCGAGGCCGCGAGCGCCGGCCTCAATGGGCCTGGGCGGCGCGTGACTTCCGCACGCGCAGGACCTCGTCGAGGATCAGGCAGGCCGCGCCGATGGAAATGAAGGTGTCGGCCAGGTTGAAGGACGGGAAGTGCCCGCCCGGGAACAGGCCGGCGAGGAAGGACCAGTGGAAGTCCAGCCAGTCCACCACGTAGCCGTGCACCAGGCGGTCGATCACGTTGCCGATGGCGCCGCCCAGGATGCAGGCCAGCGCGAAGGCGAACAACTTCTGTCCCGGGTGGCTGCGCAGCATCCAGACGATGAAGACCGAGGCGGCGACGCCGATGCCGGTGAAGAACCAGCGCTGCCAGCCGCTGGCGCCGGCGAGGAAGGAGAAGGCCGCGCCCTCGTTGTGCACCCGCACCACGTTGAAGAAGGACGTGACCACGACGCTGTCGCCCAGCGCGAACGTGGCCAGGATCAGCCACTTGGTGAGCTGGTCCAGCGCGAAGGCCACGGCGGCCAGGCCGAGCCAGGGCGCGATGGCGCGCAGGCTGGCGCGTGCCATCAGGCCACGGTGCGGGTTTCGCCCGCGCCGAACAGGTTGCTGGTGCAGCGGCCGCAGAGCGTGGGGTGGGCCGGGTCCTGGCCGACGTCCTCGCGGTAGTGCCAGCAGCGCTCGCACTTGGGTGCGGTGGCCGGGGTGACCTTCACGGCCAGTTCGTCGCCGTCGACCACGTCGGCGGCCGAGGTGATGGTGACGAAGCGCAGGTCGTCGCCCAGCGAGCGCAGCAGCGCGGCGTCGTCGGCCGGCGCGGTGATGCTGAGCAGGGCCTGCAGCGAGGACCCGACGGCGCCCTGGGTGCGCAGGTTCTCGATCTCCTTGTTGGCGAGGTTGCGGATCTCGCACAGGCGCGTCCATTTGGCCAGCAGGCCTTCCTCGGGCGGCGGCAGGTCGGCCCAGGTCTCGAAGAAGATGGAGCCCTTGTTGGCCGCGCCCGCGAGCACCGGCCAGGCCTCCTCGGCGGTGAAGCTCATGAAGGGCGCCATCCAGCGCAGCATGGCGTGCGCGACCAGGTGCAGCGCGGTCTGCGCGCTGCGGCGGGCGTGGCTGCCGGCGGCGCTGGTGTAGAGCCGGTCCTTGAGCACGTCGAGGTAGAAGGCGCCCAGGTCCTCGGAACAGAAGACCTGCAGCTTGGCCACCACGGGGTGGAACTCGTAGCGGTCGTAGTGCGCGGTCACCTCGGCCTGGAACTGCGCGGTGCGCGCCAGGGCCCAGCGGTCGATCTCCAGCAGGTCCTTCAGCGGCACGGCGTGCTTCGCGGCGTCGAAGTCGCTCAGGTTGGCGAGCAGGAAGCGCAGGGTGTTGCGGATGCGGCGGTAGGCGTCGACGACGCGCGCGAGGATCTTGTCGTCGCCCGCGATGTCGCCCGAGTAGTCGCTGGCGGCCACCCACAGGCGGATGATCTCGGCGCCCAGCTTCTTGTTCACGTCCTGCGGGTCGATGCCGTTGCCCAGCGACTTGCTCATCTTGCGGCCCTGGCTGTCCACCGTGAAGCCGTGCGTGAGCAGGCCGCGGTAGGGCGCGCGGTCGAACAGCGCGCAGCCCAGCAGCAGCGAGCTGTGGAACCAGCCGCGGTGCTGGTCGTGGCCTTCGAGGTAGAGGTCGGCCTCGGGGCCCTGCGAGTGGAAGGCGCCGTTGGGGTAGGCGTGCGCGTGGCTGCCGCGCAGCACGTGCGAGAAGGTGGAGCCGGAGTCGAACCAGACCTCGAGGATGTCGCTGCTCTTGTCGTACTGCGGCGCGTCCTCGGCCCCCAGGATTTCTTCTGTGGTGGCGCGGCTCCAGGCCTCGATGCCGCCTTTTTCGACGATGGCGGCGGCCTGGTCGAGGATCTCCATGGTGCGCGGGTGCAGTTCGCCCGTGGCCTTGTGCAGGAAGAAGGGGATGGGCACGCCCCAGCTGCGCTGGCGCGAGATGCACCAGTCGGGCCGGTTGGCGATCATGTCGCGCAGGCGCGCGCGGCCGTTCTCGGGGTAGAAGCCGGTGTGGTCGATGGCCTCGAGCGCGGTCTGGCGCAGGGTCTTGGGCGCCTTGTCCTTGGTGAACACGCCCTCGCCCTCGTCCATGCGGATGAACCACTGCGCGGCGGCGCGGTAGATCACCGGCGTCTTGTGGCGCCAGCAGTGCGGGTAGCTGTGGGTGATGCCCACGGTGCTCATGAGCCGGCCGGCGGCCTTGAGCGCCGCGATGATGTGCGGCACGGCCTTCCAGATGTGCTGGCCGCCGAACAGCGGGAAGTCGGCCGCGTAGACGCCGTTGCCTTGCACGGGGTTGAGCACGTCCTCGACCTTGAGGCCGTTGCTGATGCAGGAGTTGAAGTCGTCCAGGCCGTAGGCGGGCGAGGAGTGCACGATGCCCGTGCCGTCGCTGTCGCTCACGTAGTCGGCCAGGTACACGGGCGACAGGCGCCGGTAGCCCTTGTCCGCCTCGTACAGCGGGTGGCGGAAGTTCAGGCCGCCCAGTTGCTCCCCCTTGGTGACGGCCAGGACCGTGCCTTCCAGCCCGAAGCGCTCCAGGCACTTCTCGACCAGGGTTTCGGCCAGCACCAGGCAGCCCTTGGGCGTGTCGACCAAGGCATAGCTGAGCTCGGGGTGGGCGTTGAGCGCCTGGTTGGCCGGGATGGTCCAGGCGGTGGTGGTCCAGATGACGGCGAAGCCGCTTTTGCCGGGCGGCAGGGCGGCCAGGCCGAAGGCGGCGGCCAACTGGCCGGCGTCGTCGGTCTCGAAGGCCACGTCCAGCGTGTCGCTCTGCTTGTCGGCGTACTCGATCTCGAATTCGGCGAGCGAGCTGCCGCAGTCGAAGCACCAGTACACGGGCTTGAGGCCCCGGTAGACGAAGCCGCGCTCGATCACGCGCTTGAAGGCGCGGATTTCGCCGGCCTCGTTGGCCGGGGCCATGGTGAGGTAGGGGCGCTCCCAGTCGCCCAGGATGCCCAGGCGCTTGAAGTCGGCGCGCTGCTGGTCGATCTGCTCGGTGGCGTAGGCGCGGCTCTTGGCCTGCATCTCGTCGCGGCTGAGGTGGCGGCCGTGCTTCTTCTCGATCGCGTTCTCGATCGGCAGGCCGTGGCAGTCCCAGCCCGGGATGTACTGCGCGTCAAAGCCGGCCAGCTGGCGGCTCTTGACGATCATGTCCTTGAGCACCTTGTTGACGGCGTGGCCCATGTGGATCTGGCCGTTGGCGTAGGGCGGGCCGTCGTGCAGCACGAACAGCGGGGCGCCGCGGCGTGCGTCGCGCAGGCGCTGGTACAGGCCCTCGTCGTTCCACTGCTTGACCCAGCCCGGCTCGCGCTTGGGCAGGTCGCCGCGCATGGGGAAGGGCGTGTCCAGCAGGTTGACGGGGTAGGCGTTCTTCGTCTCGGACATGGTGTGTGGCGTGATCGCAGGGGCCAAGCTCGGCCCACGGGGCGTGGGCGGGAAAAGGGAGACGACGGGCGCGTGCCCCGAGCCTGTGGAAGGGCAACCACCGCCAGGGGGCGGTCGTCAAATTCGGTCGCGTGTGGTCTGCCGGTGGGTGCGACCGTGCATGGCCTCGAAGAACGCGCGGGCGTCGGCGACGTCCTTGGCGATGCCTTGCGTGAGGGCATCGAGGCTGTCGTACTTCAGCTCGTCGTGCAGTTTGTGCAGCAGTTCCACGCGCACGATTTTACCGTAGGCCTCCCCGCCGGGCAGGCGCTGGGACAAGGCCGCGGGCCAGTCCAGGCAATGGGTTTCCAGCAGCACACGCCCGCCGTTGACGTCGTTCGGGTCCAGCGAGGGCCGCACGCCCAGGTTGGCCACGCCGCGCAGGGGCTCGTCCCACAGGCCGTGCACCAGCACCGCGAAGATGCCGCTGGCGGCCGGCTTCCAGTGCGCGAAGCGCAGGTTGAGGGTGCGAAAGCCGTCGTGGCGGCCTGGGGCTGACTCGGCCAGCGCCCGGCCCAGCTGGCGCCCATGCACCACGTGTCCGCTGATGGCGTAGGGCCGGCCCAACAGGGCGGCGGCGTCGTCCAGGCGGCCTTCGGCCAGGGCCTCGCGCACGGCCGAGCTGGACACGCGCAGGCCGTGCACCTCGTAGCTCTGCATGCGCGCCACGTCGAAGCCCTGGCGCGCGCCGGCCGCGTCGAGCATGGCGTAGTCGCCCGCGCGCTGGGCCCCGAAGCGGAAGTCGTCGCCCACCAGCACGTAGCGCACGCCCAGGGCTCCGACCAGGGTGTCCTCGATGAAGGAGGCGGCGGTCTGCGAGGCCAGGCGCTCGTTGAAGGGCAGGATCACGCAGCGGTCCACCCCGCAGCGCTGCAGCTCCTCCAGCTTGTCGCGCAGGGTGGCGATGCGCGCGGGCGCCAGCTCGGGCTTGCGGTGGCGGGCGGCGAAGTAGTCGCGCGGGTGCGGCTCGAAGGTCATCACGCAGCTGGGCACGCCGCGGTGGCGGGCCTCGTTGCGCAGCAGCGCCAGCATGGCCTGGTGGCCACGGTGCACGCCGTCGAAGTTGCCGATGGTGAGGGCGCAGCCGCGCACGCCGTCGGGCGTGCCGTGGGGGCGGTTCCAGAGGCCGCGGAGGATTTGCATGGGGAAGGGCGGGGCGGGAAGGTTTGTCACATCGCGGGGGCTTGTCCCGCATGGACGCGGATTCGTCGTCGAAGGTTGTTATATTGGCACACGAAAACGCAGGCCCCGGGCTCCATGCGGGTTCCGGGTCTTTCTGGTGTCTTGACGCACGAAGGAGCCCGTTTTGAAGGTCTTGAAACTCTCGGCGCAGGGACTGCCCCAGTCCTGGATCAGCCTCGAAGAAGCCGTGTTGCACTACGCGGCCGAGGAGGTGCGCTGGGAGGCGGGTGCCGAGATCGCGGTGTTCCACGGCGGCCACAACGCCGTCACGGGCCTGCAGTCGGTGATCACGGTCAATTCGATCATCGGCACCCAGGGCGTGCCGCGCATCAACCCCTTCGAGCTGCGGCCCACGCTCACGAACCAGAAGCTGTTCTCGCGCGACCGCAACGTCTGCGCCTATTGCGGCCACCATTTCCACGAGGAAGACCTGACGCGCGAGCACATCGTGCCCTTCGGCCAGAACGGGCGCGACACCTGGATGAACGTGGTGACGGCCTGCAAGTCGTGCAACCACCGCAAGGGCAACCGCACGCCCGAGCAGGCGCACATGCCGCTGCTGTACACGCCCTACGTGCCCAGCCTGTGGGAGGACTTCATCCTGCGCAACCGCCGCATCCTGGCGGACCAGATGGAGTTCCTGATGGCGCACCTGCCGAAGTCGTCGCGCCTGCATGCCTGACCCAGAAACGCCGCGGAACCGGCGTTGCCGGGCCGCTGGCGTTGCCCCCTTGAGGGGGTGACGCGCCGCAGGCGCGGCGCGGGGTCAGGCGAACACGCCAGCGGTGTCCTGCATGCGCCCGGACACCTCGCCCAGGTGGTGCAGGGTGTCGCCGAACGTCATTTCCAGCTGGGTGAGCTTCTTGAAGTAGTGGCTGCCGATGTACTCGTCGGTCACGCCGATGCCGCCGTGCAGCTGCACCGATTGCTGGCCGATGAAGCGCATGGCGTTGCCCAGCTGCACCTTGGCGCGGGCCATGGCGGCGCGGCGCTCGGCCGCGGGGGCGTTGAGCTTCAGGCTGGCGTAGTAGCTCATGGAGCGTGCCAGCTCCAGCTGCATCTTCATGTCGGCCACGCGGTGGCGCAGGGCCTGGAAGCTGGCGATGGCCACGCCGAACTGCTTGCGCGTGTTCATGTAGTCCACCGTGAGCGCCAGCGTCTGCTCCATCACCCCCACGCCCTCGGCGCAGGTGGCGGCGATGCCGATGTCCACCGCGTGCTCCAGCGCGGCCTGACCATTGGCGGTGACCAGCACGGCCGGGGCCTTGTCCAGCGCCAGGTCGCCGGCGCGGCTGCCGTCCTGCGTGGGATAGCCGGTGGTCTTCACGCCGCTGGCGTCGGCCTCCACCAGGAACAGGGCGGGTTGGCCGTTGGCCACGGCGGGCACGAGGAAGACGTCGGCGCGGTCGGCCGCGGCCACCAGGTGCTTGTGGCCGGACACGGTCCAGGCGCCGCCCGACTGGCTGGCGGTGGCGGCCAGTCGGTCGAGCCGGTAGCGCGCGCCGCGCTCCTGCAGCGCCAGCACCACCAGGGCCTCGCCGCTGGCGATGCGGGACAGCCAGCCGGCCTTCACGTCGTCCGCGCCATAGGCGCCGATCACGCCGCTGGCGATGAGCGTCTGCGCCAGCGGCTCCAGCACGATGCCGCGGCCCAGTTCCTCCATCACCACCATGGCCTCGACGGGGCCCATGCCCAGGCCGCCGTTGCCTTCGTCCACGTAAAGGCCGGCCAGGCCCAGGTCGGCAAGTTCGCCGTAGGCGCCGCGGTCGAATCCGCCGGCTTGCACGATGGCCCGCCGGCGCTCGAAGCTGTAGGCCTTCTCCACCCACTTCTGCACGGCGTCGCGCAGCGCGACCTGGTCGTCGGAAAAATCGAAGTCCATTCTTGTCTCCTCAGCCCAGCACGGTCTGCGCCACGATGTTGCGTTGCACCTCGTTGGAGCCGCCGTAGATCGTGGTCTTGCGCATGTTGAAGTACGTGGAGGCGAGCGGCGCGTTGGCCAGCACGCCGCCGGGGAAGTCGCCCTGCCAGCCGGCTTCCATGGCCTCCTCGATGAAAGGCAGGCTGTAGGGGCCGGCGGCGAGCATCATGAGCTCGCTGTAGCGCTGCTGGATTTCGCTGCCGCGGATCTTGAGCAGGCCGGCGATGTCCAGCGAGTTCTTGCCCGACTTCTCGGCCGAGAGCACGCGCAGCACCAGCATCTCCAGTGCCACCACGTCCACCTCGAGCAGCGCGATCTGGTCGCGGAAGCGGGTGTCGTCCCACACGCCCTCGGTCTTGGCGATGCGCTTGAGGCGCTCCAGCTCGCGCTTGGCGCGGTTCACGTCGGCGATGTTGGTGCGCTCGTGGCTGAGCAGGTGCTTGGCGTAGGTCCAGCCCTTGTTCTCCTCGCCGATCAGGTTCTCGGCCGGCACCTCGACGTTGTCGAAGAAGACCTCGTTGACCTCGCATTCGCCGTCCAGCAGCTTGATGGGGCGCACCGAGACACCCTTGGACTTCATGTCCAGCAGCAGAAAGGAGATGCCGGTCTGCGGCTTGCCCTCGGTGCTGGTGCGCACGAGGTTGAACATCCAGTCGCCATACTGGCCCAGCGTGGTCCAGGTCTTCTGGCCGTTGACGATGTATTTGTCGCCCTTGCGCTCGGCGCGCGTCTTGAGTGAGGCCAGGTCCGAGCCCGAGCCCGGCTCGCTGTAGCCCTGGCTCCACCAGACCTCGCCGCTGGCGATGCCGGGCAGGAAGCGTTCTTGCTGTTCCTTGTTGCCGAAGGCCATGATGACCGGCGCCACCATCACCGGCCCGAAGGGCACGATGCGCGGCGCGCCGGCCAGGGCGCATTCCTCCTCGAACAGGTGCTTCTGCACCGCGCTCCAGCCCGGGCCGCCGAACTGTTGGGGCCAGCCGTAGCCCAGCCAGCCCTTCCTGCCCAGGATCTTCGCCCAGCGCTGCATGTCGTCGCGCGTCAGGCGCAGGGCGTTGTGCACCTTGTGGCTGATCTCGGCGGGCAGGTTGGCGCGCACCCAGGCGCGTATCTCGTCGCGAAACGCCTGCTCCTCAGGCGTGAAGGCCAGATCCATCGTGTGTCTCCTCGGCGGGGCCCCAACGGGCCCCGGGTTGCGTGTGAATCGAGTTTCGCACGACCGTTCGTTTTTTGCGTGTCGAGGCGGCGACAAGCCGCCGGCCGGCCTCATTACACTCCCGCCCCATGCCAGCGCGCCCAGCCCGTCCGATCGTCATCCTCATCTCGGGCAGCGGCTCGAACATGGCCGCCCTGGTGGAGGCGTCGGCGCGGGACCGCTGGGGCGAGCGCTTTGGCGCGGGCGTGGTGGCGGTGCTGAGCAACCGGCCCGACGCCGCCGGCCTGGCCTGGGCCCGCGAGCGCGGCCTGGCCACCGCGGTGGTCGACCACCAGCGGCACGCCGACCGCGAGGCCTTCGACGCCGCGCTCATGGCCACCATAGACGCCCACGCGCCCGCGCTGGTGCTGCTGGCGGGCTTCATGCGCATCCTCACGCCGGGCTTCGTGCGCCACTACGAGGGCCGGCTGCTCAACATCCACCCCAGCCTGTTGCCGGCCTTCCCCGGCCTGAAGACGCACCAGCGCGCCATCGAGATGGGCTGCCGCGTGGCCGGCGCCACGGTGCACCGCGTCACCGGCGAGCTTGACCATGGCGAGATCCTGGCGCAGGCCGTGGTGCCCGTGCTGCCCGGCGACACGGCCGAGGCGCTGGCGGCGCGGGTGCTCACGCAGGAGCACCTGATTTACCCGCGCGCCGTGGAGCGCTGCCTGGCGGGCGGCTGAGGGCCCGCCGGGGCGGTTCAGCGCCCGCTCAGCGCGAGCTTGGCCGCCATCAGCGCGAACGCGGCCGAGAAGCCGCGGCGCAGCGCGTCCTGCGTGCGCCGCGAGGCCAGCACGCGCTGGCGGAAGGCGTCGGCGAGCGCACCGTAGGCCACGAACACGGCCAGTGTCATGAGCATGAAGACCGCGCTCAACACGGCGAACTGCCGCATGGGCGCCGGGTTGGCCGGGTCCATGAACTGGGGCAGGAAGGCGAAGAAGAACAAGGTCAGCTTGGGGTTGAGCGCGTTGACCAGCACCGCCTTGACGACCAGGCGCAGCGGCGACTGCGGGGGCGTGCCCGGGGCCGCGGCGGCGAAGGCCGAGCGGTCCCGCCAGGTCATCCAGGCGAGGAACAGCAGGTAGAGCACGCCGGCCAGCTTCAGCAACTGGAAGGCCGGGGCGCCCGCGTGCATCACGGCGGCCAGGCCCAGGGCGGTGGCGGCCATGTGCGGCAGGATGCCCAGGGTGCAGCCCAGCGAGGCATAGGCGCTGGCGAGCCGCCCCTGAGACAGGCCCGTGGAGACGGTGAACAGCACGCCCGCGCCGGGCGTAACCACCACGACGGCGGAGGTGAGGAGGAATTCGAGGCTGGGCATGCGGCGCTCCGGGTGTCGACAGGGCGGCCCGATGAACCGGGCCGTGGGCGAATCCTGGCGCGCCGCGCGCGGGCCGTCTTGAACGTTATTGCAGCCAGGCGCGGCGCCAGGCGCCGGGGGTGAAGCCGAAGCAGCGCACGAAGTGGCGGTTCAGGTGGCTTTGGTCGGCGAAGCCGCAGGCCAGGGCGGCCTCGCTCAGGGGCGTGCCGGCGGCGATCAGCGCCCGCGCACGGCCCAGCCGCTGCTGCAGCAGCCAGGCCAAGGGCGGCAGACCGTGCGCGCGCGCGAACTGGCGCACGAGCTGGAAGCGCGACAGGCCGGCCAGGCCGGCCAACTCGTCCAGGCCGGGCGCTCGCTCCAGGCCGTCGAGCAGGCGCTCGCGCGCCCGGGCCAGGCCCAGGGTGTCGAGGCCGGATTCGCCCGGCTGGCGGTTGCCGTGGCGCTGGGCCAGCAGGCCGCAGGCGCTGGTCAGGGCCTCGTCCCAGAGCGCGTGATCCGCGGCAGGGGCGCTGCCGTCCCAGCAGAGGAACAGGCGGTGGATGGCGCCGTGCAGGAGGGGGTCGTCGAACACCGGCTGGGTGATCTCGTGGCCGGGCCGCAGGTCGGACAGCGCGGCCATGGCCTCGGGGCTGACGTGCACCATGCGCCAGCGGCGCGCCTGTTCGCCGATGGGCAGGCCGTCGTGCACCTCGCCGGGGTTGGTGGCGATCAGCTTGCCGGCGGTCGCGAGCACCGGGCCGCGGCCGCTGGCGGACCGGTGGGCGCCTTCGTCCATCACGCCGAAGCCGAAGCTGTCGTGCCAGTGCCGGCCGAAGCCGCGGGCGCTGTGCGTCAGCACGGCGTGCACGCCGGCCATGGGGCCGGGCCGAACCTGGACGTGATGGATGGGCGCCGTCACATGGACTTGTGGAAGACCAGCCCCGCGTGCTCGCGCATGGCGTGGAACCTGATTTTCGGCCAGTTGGCCTCGACCGCGCGCAACGTCGCCATGTGGTCCAGCAGCACGGTGGGCGCGTCCACCGCGTCCAGCGCGACGCGGTGGGCGTTGGCGTCGATGAAGCGCTTGAGCTCCTGCTCGCCGCCGTCCTCGGGCGCGCAGGTCACCCAGCGCGCCACGTTGTACGAGCTGCCGGTGATGCGCGCCTTGACGCCGTACTCGTGCTCCAGGCGGTGGGCCACCACCTCGAACTGCAGCTGGCCCACGGCGCCCAGCAGCAGCACGCTGCCGGCCACCGGGCGGAAGACCTGGATCGCGCCTTCCTCGCCGAGCTGGGTGAGGCCGGCGCGCAGCTGCTTGCTGCGCAGCGGATCGGCCACCTCCACGCTGCGGATGATCTCGGGCGCGAAGAAGGGCAGGCCGGTGAACTGCAGCGCCTCGCCCTCGGTCAGGGTGTCGCCCAGCTGCAGCACGCCGTGGTTGGGGATGCCGATGATGTCGCCCGCGAAGGCCTCGTCGAGCAGCTCGCGGCGCTGCGACAGGAAGCTCACCACCGTGTTGGGGCGCAGCTCCTTGCCGCTGCGCACCACCTTCAGGCGCATGCCGCGCTCGAAGTGGCCGCTGGCCACGCGCACGAAGGCGATGCGGTCGCGGTGCGCCGGGTCCATGTTGGCCTGGATCTTGAAGACCACGCCGCTGAACTTGCGCTCCTCGGGCTCGACGGTGCGCTGGATCGCCGGCCGCGGTCCGGGCGGCGGCGCCAGGTCCACCAGCGCGTCCAGCACCTCGCGCACGCCAAAGTTGTTGACGGCCGAGCCGAACAGCATGGGCGTCTGATGCCCGCCCAGGAAGGCCTGCTCGTCGAAGGCGGGCGAGGCGCCCGCCACCAGTTCCAGCTCGTCCTTGGCCTGGGCGAACTCGCTGCCGAAGCGCGTGGCGCTTTCGGGGTTGTCCAGGCCGGCCAGCACCTCTTCCTCGCCGCCGCGCTTGTCGTCGCCGGCGGCGAAGACGCGCATTTGCTCGGCGCGGCGGTCGTACACCCCACGGAAGGTCTTGCCCATGCCCACGGGCCAGGTGAAGGGCACCACCGTCATGCCCAGCTCGCGCTCGATCTCGTCCATCAGGTCCAGCGGCTGCTGCACCTCGCGATCCATCTTGTTGACGAAGGTGATGATGGGCGTGTTGCGGGCGCGGCAGACCTGCAGCAGCCGGCGCGTCTGCGGCTCCACGCCGTTGGCCGCGTCGATCACCATCAGCGCCGCGTCCACAGCGGTCAGCACCCGGTAGGTGTCCTCAGAGAAGTCCTGGTGGCCGGGGGTGTCCAGCAGGTTGATGACGCAGTCGCGGTATTCCATCTGCATCACGCTGGAGGCCACCGAGATGCCGCGCTGCTTTTCGATCTCCATCCAGTCGCTGGTGGCGTGGCGCGCGGCCTTGCGCGCCTTCACGCTGCCGGCGATGTTGATCGCGCCCGAGAAGAGCAGCAGCTTTTCGGTGAGCGTGGTCTTGCCCGCGTCGGGGTGGGAAATGATGGCGAAGGTGCGGCGCCGGCGCACCTGGTCCTGGATTTCAGACATAGCCCTCGATTATCCCAGTGGGACAATACCGCCCCCATGCACCCCAAAGCCCTGCTCGACGAATGCACCGCCCTGGTCGAGGCCGTGTTCCGTTTTGACCACCCCGCCGACGCCGTCGTCGCCCGCCATTTCCGCGAGAACAAGTCGCTGGGCCCGCGCGAGCGCGCCACCCTGTCCGATACCGTTTACGCCGCGCTGCGTGAGCGCCTCAAGTTCGAATGGCTGGCGCGCTCGGGCAGTGGCTCCAAGTGGCGCCGCCTGGCCATCCTGGGCTTCTCGGGCGACCGCGATTTCCTCAAGAGCGCGCTGAGCGAGCCGGAAAAGGTCTGGCTGGACGCCTGCGCCCAGGTGCGCGAGGACGAATGGCTGGCGCCGCACCGCCACAACCTGCCGCAGTGGCTGGCCGACGCCCTGCGCGCGCAGGTGGGCGAGGGCTTCGACGAGCTGGCCTCGAGCCTGCTGCAGCCGGCGCCGCTGGACCTGCGGGTCAACGCCCTGAAGGCCAAGCGCGAGGCGGCGCTCGCCGCGCTGCGCGCCGCGGGCCTGAAGGCCGAGCCCACGGTGCATTCGCCCTGGGGCATCCGCCTGCAGGGCAAGCCCTCGCTGGCCCGGCTGCCGGCCTTCGTGAACGGCGAACTCGAGGTGCAGGACGAAGGCTCGCAGTTGCTCGCGCTGCTGCTCGACGCCAGGCGCGGCGAGATGGTGGTGGACTTCTGCGCCGGCGCCGGTGGCAAGACCCTGGCCATCGGGGCGACCATGCGCAACACCGGCCGCCTCTACGCCTTCGACACCTCGGCCCATCGGCTCGACGCGCTCAAGCCGCGCCTGGCGCGCAGCGGCCTGTCCAACGTGCACCCCGTGGCCATCGCGCACGAGCGCGACGAGCGCATCAAGCGCCTGGCCGGCAAGATCGATCGGGTGCTGGTCGACGCGCCGTGCTCCGGCCTGGGCACGCTGCGCCGCAGCCCCGACCTCAAGTGGCGCCAGACCCCCGAGACCGTGGCCGCGCAGGCCGCCACGCAGCGCGCCATCCTGGACAGCGCGGCGCGCCTGCTCAAGCCCGGCGGGCGGCTGGTTTACGCCACCTGCAGCCTGCTGCGCGATGAAAACGAGGCCGTGGCCGAGGCCTTTTCGGCAGCGCACCCCGGCTTCGAGGTTGAACCGGTGGCGCCGTTGCTGGACGCCCTGCGCGTGCCCGACGCCCCGTCCTTGTGCGGCCCGGCCGACGAAGGGCGTTTCCTGCGCCTGTGGCCCCACCGGCACGGCACCGACGGCTTTTTCGCCGCCGTCTGGCGGAAAAAAGCTTGATCGGGGTCAATTGGCCCTGAAGTAACGGGCACTTCCGGCCTTTGCCGGGGACCAATGGCTTGGTCGGGAGACACCCCCCGCCTAAAATCCTGCCTGCGCCGCCCGCCTGCCCCGGGCGCGTGTGAAGGCTTGTCCTCCGTTTCCGGGCAGTCCTGATAGGACTTCGATGACCGCTTCCGACCCTGGTGCCTTTTCCGCGTTGCTCGACGGCGTGGTGAACTTCCTGATCAACGGCGTGACCGGCGCCAGCTGGTGGCAGGTCGTGCTGATCGCGCTGGTGCTGACGCACATCACCATCGCCAGCGTCACGATCTACCTGCACCGCCACTCGGCCCACCGCTCGCTCGATCTGCACCCGATCGCCGCGCACTTCTTCCGCTTCTGGCTCTGGATGACCACCGGCATGGTCACCAAGGAATGGACGGCCATCCACCGCAAGCACCACGCCAAGTGCGAGCAGGAAGGCGACCCCCACAGCCCGCACATCTTCGGCATCAAGAAGGTGTTCTGGGAAGGCGCCGAGCTCTACCGTGCCGAGGCCAAGAACGCCGACACCATGGCGCGCTACGGCCACAACACGCCGAACGACTGGATCGAGCGCAACCTCTACACGCGCTTCTCGGCGCTGGGCGTGAGCCTCATGCTGATCCTCGATGTGGTGCTGTTCGGCGCCCTGGGCCTGATGGTCTGGGCGATCCAGATGGCCTGGATTCCCATCACGGCCGCCGGCATCATCAACGGCATCGGCCACTGGTGGGGCTACCGCAACTTCGAGGCGGTGGACGGCAGCACCAACGTCTCGCCCTGGGGCATCATCATCGGCGGCGAGGAGCTGCACAACAACCACCACACCTACCCCACCTCGGCCAAGCTGTCGGTCAAGCCTTACGAGTTCGACATCGGCTGGATGTACATCAGCATCCTGCAGTCGCTGGGCCTGGCCACGGTCAAGAAGGTGCCGCCCAAGATGGCCTTCGGCGCCGTCAAGCCGGTGGCCGACGAGCAGACGTTGGAGGCCATCATCGCCAACCGCTATGA
The DNA here is from genome assembly GCF_016903055.1 of Hydrogenophaga sp. YM1. NCBI lineage: Bacteria > Pseudomonadati > Pseudomonadota > Betaproteobacteria > Burkholderiales > Comamonadaceae > Hydrogenophaga > Hydrogenophaga sp. YM1. The sequence continues at coordinate 1,564,429 of NZ_CP070223.1, forward strand.
GGTGATGGCCGGCTACGCGCGCGAATTGCGGGAGGCCTGCAAGGTGGAAATCGCCACGCTCAAGGCCCGCCAGGCGGACGCTTCGGTGCTGACGGCCGCCAAGCGCTGGCTGCACCGCGACGACGACAAGGTGCCCGCCGCCGTCAAGCCGCAGCTGGCCCAGGTTCGCGCCGAGCACCCGGTGCTCGACAAGATGGTGACCATGCGCGAAGAGCTTCGCGCCCTGTGGTCCAGCACCAACGCCACGCGCGAGCAGCTCGCCGCCGACCTGCAGGCCTGGTGCCGCCGCGCGGAAGAGAGCGGCATCGCCGCGCTGCGCGACTTCTCCATCCGCCTGCGCTCGGCACACGCTTGAGCGGCATGCGCTCACGCCGCTCGGCGGCGTGAGCAGGCAACAAAAAACCCGCTGTTCTCACAGCGGGTTTTTTGTTGGGGAAACGGGCTCTTACTTGAGCTTCGCTTCCTTGTATTCCACGTGCTTGCGGGCCTTCGGGTCGAACTTGATAAAGCCCAGCTTGTCCGGCGTGGTCTTCTTGTTCTTGTCCGTGGTGTAGAAGTGGCCGGTGCCCGCGGAGGACACCAGTTTGATCTTTTCGCGACCGCCTTTGGTTGCCATGGTGATTCTCCTTAAGCCTGACCGTTGGCGCGCATGTCGGCCAGCACGACGTCGATGCCTTTCTTGTCGATCAGGCGCAGGGCAGCGCCGGAGACGCGGAGGCGCACCCAGCGGTTCTCGCTCTCGACCCAGAAACGGCGGTATTGCAGGTTCGGCAGGAACCGGCGCTTGGTTTTGTTGTTGGCGTGGGAAACGTTGTTCCCGACCTGGGGCTTCTTGCCCGTGACGTCGCAGACGCGTGCCATGAGGACACTCCGATCCATTCACACGGCTGTTCGCGGCGGGCCGCCGGGGGAATTCCCGGCGACTGGCGTCCAGCCTCACCTCGCCAGTTGTGGGTGGCGGTAACCCAAAATCGCGGTTGGCCCGGCAACGCCGGACTTTCAGCAAAGCCCGCAATTATAGCCATAGCCGGCCTGGGCGGCCAAATAGGACGGGCAGGGGGGCTCAGGCGCCCTGCTGCTCCAGGAAGCGCTGAGCGTCCAGCGCGGCCATGCAGCCCGTGCCGGCGCTGGTGATGGCCTGGCGGTACACATGGTCCTGCACGTCGCCCGCCGCGAAGATGCCGGGCACGCTGGTCATGGTGGCCATGCCGCTGAGCCCCGATTTCGTGACGATGTAGCCGTCCTTCATCTCCAGTTGGCCCTGGAAAATCTCGGTGTTCGGTCGGTGGCCGATGGCGATGAAGCAGCCCTGCAGCTTCAGTTCCTCGGTGGCGCCGGTCTGGGTGTCCTTCAGGCGGATGCCGGTGACGCCGGTCTGGTCGCCGAGCACCTCGTCCAGGGTCTTGAAGAGCTTGAGCTCGATCTTGCCTTCCTTGACCTTCTCCATCACCTTGTCCACCAGGATGGGCTCGGCGCGGAACTTGTCGCGGCGGTGCACCAGGTAGACCTTGCTGGCGATGTTGGACAGGTACAGCGCTTCCTCGACCGCGGTGTTGCCGCCGCCGATCACGCAGGTGGTCTGGCCGCGGTAGAAGAAGCCGTCGCAGGTGGCGCAGGCGCTCACGCCCTTGCCCATGAACGCTTCTTCGGATGGCAGGCCCAGGTACTGGGCCGACGCGCCGGTGGCGAGGATGAGCGCGTCGCAGGTGTAGGTGCCGCTGTCCCCGGTGAGGGTGAAGGGGCGCTTGGAGAAGTCGACCTTGTTGATGTGGTCGAAGACGATCTCGGTCTTGAAGCGTTCCGCGTGCTGCAGGAAACGCTGCATCAGATCAGGGCCCTGCACGCCGTCCACGTCGGCGGGCCAGTTGTCCACCTCGGTCGTGGTCATGAGCTGGCCGCCCTGGGCGATGCCGGTGATGAGCACCGGGTTGAGGTTGGCGCGGGCCGCGTACACGGCGGCGGTGTAGCCGGCGGGGCCGGAACCCAGGATCAGGACTTTGGCGTGTTTCATATGGGTGCGCGCTATCGAAAAACGGAGCAATTGGTTTAGAGTCGAGGGGGTATATGGAGATACCCGGCGCGATAGTCAAATAACGCGCGTCAATGGCGGCGATCGCCGAAAGCCATGACCGGCCGGGATTGTAGGGAAGCGGGCCCTCTTTTCCCCGCTGTCTGGGATTACACGCATGTCCATTCTGTCCAATCTCGACCTGATCCGTCGCGTGCCGCTGTTTTCAACCCTCACGCAGGCCCAGGCCGAATCGGTGGCGGACGCGGTGGTCAAGCGCCGCTACAAGCGCGGCGAAATGATCGTCGAGCAGGGCAAGAAATCGAACTGCCTGGCCATCGTGCTCACCGGCCGGGCCCGGGTCGTCACCACCGACAGCCGCGGCCGCGAGGTCATCCTGGCCACCATGAACCCGGGCGACTACGTGGGCGAAATGAGTCTGATCGACAACCAGCCGCACTCGGCCACGGTGCGCGCCGAGGTGCAGACCGATGTGCTGATCCTGGGCCGCAATGAGTTCGCGCGCTGCCTGCCCGAGAACTCTTCCATGGCCTATGCCGTGATGCGCGGCCTGGTGCAGCGTCTGCGGCAGGCCGACCGCAAGATTGAGTCCCTGGCTCTGCTGGACGTATACGGCCGCGTGGCCCGCGCGCTGCTGGAGCAGGCGCAGCCCGGACGCGACGGCCAGCTGATGATCCGCGAGCGAGTGTCCCGTCAGGACGTGGCCAAGATGATCGGCGCCTCGCGCGAGATGGTCAGCCGCGTCATGAAGGACCTGGAGGATCGGGGTTTCATCGAGGTCGCCGAGGACGGCAGCACCATCATCAAGGAGCGGCTCAACACCCTCGGTTGAGTCTGTCGTGAGGGGCTGAGGCAGGGGGGTGCGCTGGGGTAAGCTTGGGCTTGCTTCCGCGCCATGACCTATTCACTCAATACCCTCAACGCCGACCAGCAGGGCGCGTCCGCGCCCAGTGGCATCGCGCGTTTCGCCCAGGAAATCGGCCTCGTGCTCGGCGCCGCCGCACTGGCCTTCTGGTTGATTGCCCTGCTGAGCCACTCGCTGGCCGACCCGGCCTGGAGCACCACGGGCACGTCCCCCGAGGTGCGCAACTGGGCCGGCCGGCTGGGCGCCATCGTGGCCGACGCCAGCTATTTCCTGTTCGGGTTTTCGGTCTGGTGGTGCTTCGCCGCCGGCGTGCGGGCCTGGCTCTCGGGCCTGGCGCGCTGGTTGCGTGGTCCTTCGCCCGTGCCGGCCGAGCCGCGCTGGTGGCAGCGGCCACACATGCGCCGTGCGGCCTTCTGGGGCGGCCTGGTCGTCCTGCTGATGGTGAGTTGCGCGCTGGAGTGGAGCCGCCTGCATCGGCTGGAGGCCCTCCTGCCCGGCCATTCGGGCGGCGTGCTGGGGCAGTCCCTGGGGCCCGTGGCCGAGCGCTGGCTGGGCTTCACCGGGGCGGCGCTGGCGCTGCTGGCGGCCCTGCTGGCCTGCCTGCCGCTGGTGTTCCGCTTCTCCTGGGGCCATTGGGCCGAGGTGGTCGGCCACACGGTCGACGGCTGGTTCGAGGCCCGGCGCGAGAAGCGCGAGGCGGTGGAGGACGAGCGCATCGGCCGCGCCGCCGCGCGTGAGCGCGAGGAGGTGGTGAAGACCGAGCGCGTGGAGATCGAGGAGCACCACCCGGTGCCCGTGCTCATCGAGCCGACCATGGTCGAGGTGCCCAAGAGCGAGCGTGTGGCCAAGGAGCGCCAGAAGCCCCTGTTCACCGAGTTGCCCGACAGCAAGCTGCCGCAGGTGGACCTGCTGGACGCCGCGCCGGGCCAGCAGAGCACGGTGGACGCCCAGACGCTGGAGATGACCAGCCGCCTGATCGAGAAGAAACTCAAGGACTTCGGCGTGGAGGTGCGCGTGGTCGCGGCCGCGCCGGGCCCGGTGATCACGCGCTACGAGATCGAGCCCGCCACCGGCGTGAAGGGCTCGCAGATCGTCAATCTCAGCCGCGACCTCGCGCGCTCGCTCTCGCTGGTGTCGATCCGCGTGATCGAGACCATCCCGGGCAAGAACCTGATGGCGCTGGAACTGCCCAACGCCAAGCGCCAGACCATCCGCCTGTCCGAAATCCTGGGCTCGCAGGTCTACAACGACGCCAAGTCGCTGCTCACCATCGGCCTGGGCAAGGACATCGGCGGCCAGCCGGTGGTGGCCGACCTGGCCAAGATGCCGCACTGCCTGGTGGCCGGCACCACGGGTTCGGGCAAGTCGGTGGGCATCAACGCCATGATCCTGTCGCTGCTCTACAAGGCCGACCCCAAGGACGTGCGCCTGCTGCTGATCGACCCGAAGATGCTCGAGATGAGCGTCTACGAGGGCATTCCGCACCTGCTGGCGCCCGTGGTCACCGACATGAAGCACGCGGCCAACGGCCTGAACTGGTGCGTGGCCGAGATGGAGAAGCGCTACAAGCTCATGAGCAAGGTGGGCGTGCGCAACCTCGCGGGCTACAACACCAAGCTCGAAGAAGCCAAGGCGCGCGGCGAGGTGATCGGCAACCCGTTCTCGCTCACGCCCGAGCAGCCCGAACCGCTGGAGCCGCTGCCCTACATCGTGGTGGTGATCGACGAGCTGGCCGACCTGATGATGGTGGTGGGCAAGAAGATCGAAGAGCTCATCGCGCGTTTGGCGCAGAAGGCGCGCGCCGCCGGCATCCACCTGGTGCTGGCCACTCAGCGCCCTAGCGTGGACGTGATCACCGGCCTGATCAAGGCCAACATCCCGACCCGCATCGCCTTCCAGGTGAGCAGCAAGATCGACAGCCGCACCATCCTCGACCAGATGGGCGCCGAAAGCCTGCTGGGCATGGGCGACATGCTCTACCTGCCCTCGGGCATGGGCTTTCCCACGCGCGTGCACGGCGCCTTCGTCAGCGACGACGAGGTGCACCGCGTGGTGGGCTACCTCAAGCAGCAGGGCGAGGCCAACTACATCGACGGCGTGCTCGACGGCGGCGGCGCCGACGGCGAGGGCGGTGACATGTTCGGCGAGGGCGGCGACGGGGGCGGCGGCGAAAAGGACCCGCTGTACGACCAGGCCGTGGCCATCGTGCTGCAGGACCGCAAGGCCAGCATCTCGTACGTGCAGCGCAAGCTCAAGATCGGCTACAACCGCGCCGCGCGCCTGCTGGAAGACATGGAGAAAGCCGGCCTGGTGAGTGCGCTCACCAGCAGCGGGCAGCGCGACATCCTGGTCGGCGGGCGCGTGGAATGATGCAACTCGCAGCCCGTCCTGGGGTCACATGGCCATGAACATTCGCACCTTGTTGACGGCGGCTGCCGTGTCGCTGCTGAGCCTGGCCGGGCCCGCGCACGCCGATGGCCTGAGCGCCCTGGACAGCTTCCTGCGTGAGGTGGACAGCGCGCGCGCCGACTTCACCCAGGTGGTCACCTCGCCGAAAAAGTCGGGCGAGACCGCGCCGCGCCAGCGCTCCAGCACGGGGCGCTTCGAGTTCTTGCGCCCCGACCGTTTCCGCTTCGTGTACGCCAAGCCTTTCGAGCAGACCATCGTGGCCGACGGCCAGCGTCTCTGGCTGCACGACGTGGACCTGAACCAGGTGAGCGTGCGCGCCCAGAAGGACGCGCTGGGCAGCACGCCGGCCGCGCTGATCGCCTCGGGCGGCGACCTGTCGGCGCTGCGCGCGGCCTTCGACTTCAAGGCCTTGCCCGAGAAGGACGGCCTGCAGTGGGTCGAGGCCCTGCCCAAGGCCCGCGACGGCCAACTCCAGCGCGTGCGCATCGGCCTGCGAGGCAACCAGCTCGCGGTGCTCGAAATCGTGGATGGCCTGGGCCAGCGCTCGGAACTCACGTTCAAGGGCTGGCAGGCCAGCCCGGGCCTGAAACCGGGCGATTTCCGCTTCGAGCCACCGGCCGGTGCCGACGTGATCCGCAACTGACCGACGGCGTGGCGACCGCTCCCAACGCCCACGCGCCCCTGGCTGAGCGGCTGCGCCCGCGCACGCTGGGCGAGGTGATCGGCCAGCAGCACCTGCTGGGCGAGGGCATGGCCCTGCGCCTGGCCTTCGAATCGGGGCAGCCGCACAGCTGCATCCTCTGGGGCCCGCCCGGGGTGGGCAAGACCACCATCGCGCGCCTCATGGCGGATTCGTTCGACGCGCAGTTCATCACCATCAGCGCGGTGCTGGGCGGTGTGAAGGACATCCGCGAGGCGGTGGAGCAGGCCCAGGCCGCGCGCGACGGCCTGCATCCGCAGCGCACCATCGTCTTCGTCGACGAGGTGCACCGTTTCAACAAGAGCCAGCAGGACGCCTTTCTGCCGCACGTCGAGAGCGGCTTGTTCACCTTCATCGGCGCCACCACCGAGAACCCTTCGTTCGAGGTGAATTCCGCGCTGCTGTCGCGCGCGGCCGTGTATGTGCTGCAGCCTCTCACCGAGGACGACCTGCGAGCCATCGTGGCCAAGGCCCGCGCCATCGACGCCGTGCCGGCCATCGAGGACGCCGCGCTCGACCGCCTGATTGCCTACGCCGATGGCGACGCGCGCCGCCTGCTCAACACCCTGGAGACGCTGGCCGTCGCGGCCCGGCGCGAGCAACTGGACCGCGTGACCGACGCCTGGCTGCTGCGCGTGCTGGGCGAGCGCATGCGCCGCTACGACAAGGGCGGCGAACAGTTCTACGACACCATCAGTGCCCTGCACAAAAGCGTGCGCGGCTCCGACCCCGACGCCGCGCTCTACTGGTTCGTTCGCATGCTGGATGGCGGTGTCGACCCACGCTATGTGGCGCGCCGGCTGATCCGCATGGCGGCCGAGGACATCGGCCTGGCCGACCCGCGCGCGCTGCGCCTGGCCCTGGACGCCGCGGAGGTGTACGAGCGCCTGGGTTCGCCCGAGGGCGAACTGGCACTGGGCGAGTGCGTGGTCTACCTGGCGGTGGCGCCCAAGTCCAACGCCGTCTACAAGGCCTTCAATCAGGTGCGCGCCTTCGTCAAGCGCGACGGCACCCGGCCGGTGCCTTTGCACCTGCGCAACGCGCCCACCCAACTGATGAAGTCGCTGGACTACGGCAAGGACTACCGCTACGCGCACGACGAGGCCGGTGGTTTCGCCGCTGGCGAGAACTACTTCCCCGAGGGCATGGCGCCGCCGGTTTTCTACGAGCCGGTCGATCGCGGCCTGGAAATCCGCATCGGCGAGAAGCTGCGCGAGCTGCGCCGCCTCAACCATCAGGCGGATTGATGGGGCCTCAGACGAACTGATACCGTCACGGCTGACCCGGGTTTTCCCTGGAATTTCAGGGGTGTCAACCCAGTCTGTGCGTGGATACCCCTCGCTACAATCGCGCACCACCGACCCGCCCCCGGCCTTATCCAGGCCGCCTCTGGCGGGTTTTTTGCTAGGTTGAAACGGGGGGCGCGGCAACAGCACCCCCGCGGTCAAAAACCACGGAGAACCTTTCATGGAAGTCTTGCTACAGCAGATCCTCAACGGACTGGTGCTGGGCAGCATGTACGCGCTTGTGGCCCTGGGCTACACGATGGTGTACGGCATCATCGGCCTCATCAACTTCGCCCACGGCGACGTGCTCATGGTGGGGGCGCTCACCAGCTGGACCATCATCACCGCCATGCGCGAGGCCTCGCCCGACATGGCCGGCTGGATGATCCTCATCATCGCCACCGCCATCGCCATGGTGGTCTGCGCGGCCCTCAACTTCACCATCGAGAAACTGGCCTACCGGCCGCTGCGCAACTCACCGCGCCTGGCGCCGCTGATCACCGCCATCGGGGTTTCCATCCTGCTGCAGACGCTGGCGATGATCATCTGGAAACCCAACCCCAAGTCCTATCCCGCCACGCTGTCGCGCGAGCCGATCGACTTCTTCGGCGCCGTGCTCTCCATCACCCAGATCACCATCCTCGCCACCACGGTCATCGTGCTGGCGCTGCTGATGTGGCTGGTCAACCGCACCAACCTCGGCCGCGCCATGCGCGCCACCGCCGAGAACCCGCGCGTGGCGGCGCTCATGGGCATCAAGCCCGACGTGGTCATCTCCGCCACCTTCATCATCGGTGCCATGCTGGCGGCCATCGCCGGCATCATGTGGGCGTCCAACTACGGCACGGTGCAGCACGCCATGGGTTTCATGCCCGGCCTCAAGGCCTTCGTGGCCGCGGTCATGGGCGGCATCGGCAACCTCGCGGGTGCCGTGCTCGGCGGCGTGGCCCTGGGCCTGATCGAGTCGCTGGGCGCCGGCTACCTCGGCAAGCTCACCGGCGGTTTCCTGGGCAGCCAGTACACCGACATCTTCGCTTTCATCGTGCTGGCCTTCGTGCTGATCCTGCGACCCTCGGGCCTGCTGGGCGAGCGCGTGGCGGACCGCGCCTGACGTGACGGGAGAGACCTCATGCTGAACGCCAAACCCGTCAAGCTGATCGCCTTCCTGGTGATCGCGGCGCTGATGCTGATCCTGCCCCTCGCGCTGCAGGCCACCGGCAGCAACTCCTGGGTGCGCATCGTCGACGTGGCGCTGCTCTACGTGCTGCTGGCCCTGGGCCTGAACATCGTGGTGGGCTACGCCGGCCTGCTCGACCTCGGCTTCATCGCCTTCTTCGCGGTCGGGGCCTACCTCTACGGCCTGCTGGCCTCGCCGCACCTCACCGACACCTTCGCCTGGCTGGCCGCCACCTTCCCCAACGGCCTGCACATGAACTTCTGGATCGTGATGGTGGTCGCCGGCATCGTGGCCGGCGTCACCGGCCTGATCCTGGGCTTTCCGGTGCTCAAGCTGCGCGGCGACTACCTGGCCATCGTGACCCTGGGCTTCGGCGAGATCGTGCGCATCTTCATGCTCAACCTCGACCGGCCGATCAACATCACCAACGGCCCCAAAGGCCTGACGAACGTCGATGCGGTGAGCGTCTTCGGGCACCGCATGAGCCAGAGCCTGTCGATCGATATCGGGGGGTTCTCCTACACCTTCCAGTCGGTCACGCTGTACTACTACCTCATCCTGTTCTTCGTGGTGCTGGCCATCGTCATCGCCTACCGCCTGCAGGATTCGCGCATCGGCCGTGCGTGGATGGCCATCCGCGAGGACGAGATCGCCGCCAAGGCCATGGGCCTGAACACGCGCAACCTCAAGCTGGCGGCCTTCGGCATGAGCGCCACCTTCGGCGGCATTGCCGGCGTGCTGTTCGCCTCGTTCATGCGCGGCGTCTACCCCGAGTCCTTCATCCTCATGGAGTCGGTGATGATCGTCGCCATGGTGGTGCTGGGCGGCCTGGGCCACATCCCGGGCGTCATCCTCGGCGCCCTGGTGCTGGCGGGACTGCCCGAGCTGCTGCGCCACGTGGCGCACCCGCTCACGGCCATGACCGATGGCCGCCTGGGGCCCGAGATCCTGCGCCAGTTGCTCATCGCGCTCGCCATGATCGTCATCATGCTGCTGCGTCCCAAGGGCCTGTGGCCGTCACCGGAACACGGCAAGTCCCTGAGCAAGTGAGGAGCGCGGCATGACAGACACCATCCTGAAAGTCGCCAGCGTCTCCAAGCGCTTTGGCGGCCTGCAAGCCCTCAGCGACGTGGGCATTGAAATCCGTCGCGGCCAGGTCTATGGACTGATCGGCCCCAACGGCGCGGGCAAGACCACGTTCTTCAACGTGCTCACCGGCCTCTACACCCCCGACAGCGGCACGTTCGAGCTGGCCGGCAAGCCCTACACGCCCACGGCGGTGCACGAGGTGGCCCGCGCCGGTATCGCGCGCACCTTCCAGAACATCCGACTGTTCGCCGAAATGACGGCGCTGGAAAACGTGATGGTGGGCCGCCACGTGCGCACGCACTCGGGCCTGCTCGGTGCCATCCTGCGCACCGGCGGTTTCAAGCGCGAGGAGCGCGAGATCGCCGAGCGGGCGAAGGAACTGCTCGACTACGTGGGCATCGGCAAGTTCGCCGACTACAAGTCGCGCACCCTGAGCTACGGCGACCAGCGCCGCCTGGAGATCGCGCGCGCCCTGGCGACCGACCCGCAGCTCATCGCGCTCGACGAGCCCGCCGCCGGCATGAACGCCACCGAGAAGGTCCAGCTGCGCGAACTCATCGACCGCATCCGCCAGGACAACCGCACCATCCTGCTCATCGAGCACGACGTGAAGCTCGTGATGGGCCTGTGCGACCGCGTCACCGTGCTCGACTACGGCAAGCAGCTCTCCACCGGCACGCCGGCCGAGGTGCAGAAGGACCCGAAGGTGATCGAGGCCTACCTCGGCACGGGCGGGCATTGAGTCGGCAGGAGAACAGCATGGCAAACACACTACTCAAGGTCGCCGGCCTCAAGGTCTCGTACGGCGGCATCAAGGCGGTCAAGGGCATCGACCTCGAAGTGCGCGAGGGCGAGCTGATCACGCTGATCGGCTCCAACGGCGCGGGCAAGACCACCACCATGAAGGCCATCACCGGCTCGCTCGCCATGGAGGCGGGCGACGTCGAATACCTGGGCCAAAGCATCAAGGGCAAGGGCGCCTGGGACCTGGTGAAGCAGGGCTTGGCCATGGTGCCGGAAGGTCGCGGCGTGTTCACGCGCATGAGCATCACCGAGAACCTGCAGATGGGCGCCTACGTGCGCAAGGACAAGGCCGGCATCGCGCAGGACATCGAGCGCATGTTCGGCATTTTCCCGCGCCTGAAGGAACGCAAGGACCAGCTGGCCGGCACCATGAGCGGCGGCGAGCAGCAGATGCTGGCGATGGCGCGCGCGCTCATGAGCCAGCCCAAGGTGCTGTTGCTCGATGAGCCGTCCATGGGTCTGTCGCCGATCATGGTCGACAAGATCTTCGAGGTCGTGCGCGACGTGTCGGCGCAGGGCGTGACCATTCTGCTGGTGGAGCAGAACGCCAGCCGCGCCCTGCAGATCGCCGACCGCGGCTACGTGATGGACTCGGGCGAGATCATCATGAGCGGTGACGCGAAACAGATGCTGACCGATCCGAAGGTCCGCGCGGCGTACCTGGGCGAATAGGCCTCAGGCCCCGCGGCGCGGCGGGTTCCGTCGCAAAACTACAATCGCGGGTTGCGCGCCATTCAGGCGCCCAACCCGCTTTTCATTTCATGAGCCAAGCCAACACCCCCGACACCGCCGCCCCCGTGGCGCAAGACGAGAACCAGCTGATCGCCGAACGGCGCGAGAAGCTCAAGGCCCTGCGCGAGGGCCAGAAGCGGGGCGAGGGGGTGGCCTTCCCGAACGACCACAAGCCCACGGACAACGCCGCTGCGCTGTTCGCCGCCCATGGCGAGAGCAGCAAGGAAGCGCTGGAGGCCACGCCAGTGCGCGCCAGCGTGGCGGGCCGCATGATGCTCAAGCGCGTGATGGGCAAGGCCAGCTTCGCCACGCTGCAGGACGCCTCGCTGGGCCCCAGCGGCGGGCGCATCCAGATCTACCTGAACAACGACAGCGTGGGCGAGGCCCAGCACAACGCCTTCAAGCACTGGGACCTGGGCGACATCGTGGCCGCCGAGGGCACGCTGTTTCGCACCCGCACCGGCGAGTTGACCATTCACGCCGACAAGATCCGCCTGCTCACCAAGAGCCTGCGCCCGCTGCCCGACAAGTTCCACGGCGTGGCCGACCAGGAGATCAAGTACCGCCAGCGCTACGTGGACCTGATGACCGACGAGGGCGCGCGCCGCCGTTTCGTCACGCGCAGCCAGGCCGTCACGGCGCTGCGCCAGTTCATGGTGTCGCACGGCTTCCTGGAGGTCGAGACGCCGATGCTGCACCCCATCCCCGGCGGTGCCAACGCCAAGCCTTTCGTCACGCACCACAACGCGCTCGACCAGGAAATGTTCCTGCGCATCGCGCCCGAGCTGTACCTCAAGCGGCTGCTGGTGGGTGGCTTCGAGCGCGTGTTCGAGATCAACCGCAACTTCCGCAACGAAGGCATCTCGGTGCGCCACAACCCCGAGTTCACCATGATGGAGTTCTACGCGGCGTACTGGAACTACCGCGACCTCATGGACTTTTCGGAACAGCTCATCCGACACGTGGTGCGCACGGTGCGCGGCGAGGGCGAGGTGAGCTACCAGGGCCGCGCGGTCGACATCGACTCGCCCTTCGAGCGCCTGACCATCCGCGACGCCATCGTCAAGTACACCGACGCGGGCGCGAACGTGGACAACGCCGACTGGCTGCTCGGCCAGCTGCGCAAGCTCGGCCTCAACGAGGAAAAAGACCAGCTCTCCAAGCGCAGCCTGGCCTCGCTGCAGGTGCTGTTCTTCGAGGAGAAGGTGGAGAGCGAGCTCTGGAACCCCACCTTCATCATGGAGCACCCGACCGAGATCTCGCCGCTGGCGCGCGCCAACGACGAGCGACCCGAGGTGACCGAGCGTTTCGAGCTCTACATCACCGGTCGCGAATTCGGCAACGCCTTCTCCGAGCTGAACGACGCCGAGGACCAGGCCGCGCGTTTCCAGGCCCAGGTGGACGCCAAGGACGGCGGCGACGACGAGGCCATGCACTTCGACGCCGACTACATCCGCGCGCTCGAGTACGGGATGCCGCCCGCCGGCGGCTGCGGCATCGGCATCGACCGCTTGATGATGCTGCTGACCGACAGCCCCAGCATCCGCGACGTGATCCTGTTCCCCGCGCTGCGCCGCGAGAGCTGAACCCCGGCGCTCAGAAGTTCAGCCGCAGGATCGCCTTGCGCGGCTCTTCGCTGAGCGTGAGCATGCCCTGGCGCATCCACTCGAGGTGGGCGGCGGCATCCTGAGCGAGCTCGCCGTCGGCATCGGGCAGCAGCGCGGCCACCACCCGCAGGCGCAGCGTGGTGCCCGCGGGCAGGCGCGGTGACAGGCGCAGACCATTGGCCAGCAGGCTGGTGGCCGTGTGCAGCACCTGATCGGGCTTCACAGGGCCCTCCATCAGCAGCGCGAAGCTGTCGTCGTCCACCCGCGCGGCCGTGTCCACGTCGCGCGCCACCGCGCGCAACTGCGAGGCGGCGATCACCAGCGCGCGGTCGGCGACCTCGCGGCCGTGGCGGGCGGCGATCTCGGCGTGGTTGTGCAGGTGCACCAGCAGCAGGGCGCTGTGGTGGCCGTAGCGCTGGGCTCGCACCAGGCTGTCGTGCAGGCGCAGCAGGAAATGCGGCCGGTGTGTCAGGCCGGTCAGCGGCTCGGTGCGCTCCAGCGCATGGGCGCGGGCCTGGGTCTCGTGCTGAATCCGCGAACGCATCAGCAGGGCGTAGAACAGCAAGGGCGCCTCGATAGCCGCGGCGATCACGATGCCGTACTGCGACAGGAAGCTCGACGACAACAGGTTGAAATTGCGCAGCACCGGCAGGGTAGAGGCCAGCAGGACCGGCACCATGCTCACCGCGAACCAGCGGATCCAGGTCTCGCCGCTGCGCCACGCCATGCCCAGCATGGCCGCGATGGTGAGCATGGACAGGGTGCCCAGCGCGCTCAAGACCTGCAGGCTCAAGGCGCTGGGCCGCAACTGGTCCCACACGACGCCGATGAGCCAGGCCGCCGACAGCGCCAGGCTCAGCCGGTCCAGGGTGCGCCCGATGCGCCGCGGCTGGGCGACCTGGCGCACGAACATCAGGCCCACCAGGCCCATCAGGGGCAGGAGGATGAACTCCGCCCTCTGGTTCCAGCGCACCAGGTTGGGCCAGAGGAACTGTCCGCCCACGCCCAAGGACGCGGCCATGCTCAGGCCCAGCAGGCTGATGTAGATCGCGTAGGTTGCGAAGGCGGCGTCGCGGAACACCGCCATGTTCACCAGCGCCACCACCGTCAGCAGCATGGCCATGCCGAAATAGGCGCCCAGGACAAACTGCTGATGGATGCGCTGCTCGCGCAGGGTGTTGTGGTCGTGCAGCTGGAAAACGCCCGAGAAGGGCACGCGCGCGTGCTCCACCCGCACCCAGTAGCGCACCGTTTCGTCCGGGCGCACGTCCAGGCTGAACACGGGGTAGCGGTCGGGGTTGGCCCAGTCGCTCACCGCCAGCCGGTCGCCGGCGCGCTGCACGCGCCACTGGCCGTGGGCGTCGCGGTAGTACATCGATATGGCGTCGGTGCCCGAGCGCGCGAGTTCCAGCTCCCAGTGCGCCTGGGTGTCGCGCATCAGCACGTCGAAACGCAGCCACAGCGCGGTCTGGCCCGACAGCACCACGCGCTCGTCCGCGCCGCGCAGGCGCCAGCTCAGGCCGGGGGGGCCCGCCGCGATCTCATCGATGCCCAAGGCGCCGGTCGGGTCCAGCAGCTGCTGGCTGCGGCCGTCCAGGGAAATGGTGGCCCGGCGCGCGTCCAGCGCGATGGGCGCGGGATCGGAGGGGGCCGCGTCAGTGGCGAAGGCGGGGAGGCAGAGCAGGGCCAGGCAAAGGCCCAGGGCGGCGCGCAGGCGCCGCCCTACGGGAGCAAAGAAAGGCATGGGGCGCGATTGTGCCGTCGCGCCGGCCGGATCAGGCGTAGGCGGCGAGCGCCTTGCGCATCTTTTTCATGGCCGCCACCTCGATCTGACGGATGCGCTCGGCGCTCACGCCGTACTCGGCGGCCAGTTCGTGCAGGGTCATGCCACCCGAGCCGTCGTCGTTCACCTTGAGCCAGCGCTCGCTCACGATGCGGCGCGAGCGCTCGTCCAGCTCGCCCATGGCCTGCGCCACGCCTTCGGTGGCGAGCCGGTCGCGCTGGGCCGATTCCAGCACCGCCGTGGGCTCTTGCGTTTGGTCGGCCAGGTAGGCGATGGGGCCGAACGCCTCTTCGCCGTCGTCACCCGGGCCCGGGTCCAACACGACGTCGCCGCCGGCCAGGCGCGTTTCCATCTCGCGCACCTCGTCGGGCTTGACGTTCAGTTCACGCGCCACCAGGCCCACTTCGGCGTCGCTCAGCACCTCGCGGTGGGTGTCGCCGTCGGCGGCTTCGGCGCGCAGGCCCTGCTTGCGCGAGCGCAGGTTGAAGAACAGCTTGCGCTGGGCCTTGGTCGTGGCCAGCTTGACCATGCGCCAGTTCTTCAGGATGTACTCGTGGATCTCGGCCTTGATCCAGTGGATGGCGTAGCTCACCAGACGCACGCCCTGCTCAGGGTCGAAGCGCTTGACGGCCTTCATCAGGCCCACGTTGCCTTCCTGGATCAGGTCGCCGTGCGGCAGGCCATAGCCCAGGTACTGGCGGGAGATGGAGACGACCAACCGCAGGTGCGACAGGACCAGGCGCCCGGCGGCGTCCAGGTCGTTGTGGTCGCGCAGGCGGCGCGCCGCGTCCTGTTCCTCCTCCAGGCTGAGCAGGGGCAGGCGGTTCACGGCGGAAATGTAGGCGTCCAGATTGCCCAGCGGCGGCAGCGTGAGCGAGCGGTTCGACCAGGACCCGGCCACGGCCAGATCGCTGCTCGGCGCAGCGGCCACAGGAATCAGCGAATGGGACATGGATGACCTCCTCGGGGTATCGGACAAGAATATTAGCACTCGGTTGGAGGGAGTGCTAAATCGGAAGTTCCATGCCCCCGGTGAAACAGATGGCGATGATCTAGGTTCTTGTAAGTTTTTGATTTATAAGAACTTTTTCGATGATTTCCGGCCTGGAGCCTGCGCGGTGGTGCGGCAGAACCCCGGGGTGTAGGATGGACCGCCTCCCCAGCTTGCCGGAGACGACGAGGCCATGACACGCGAACCCGAACGAGACGAATCCTCCCACCTTCCCATCATCCTGGCGGCCGCCGTGGCGCTGGCCGC
Organism: Hydrogenophaga sp. YM1; assembly: GCF_016903055.1. Classification (NCBI taxonomy): domain Bacteria; kingdom Pseudomonadati; phylum Pseudomonadota; class Betaproteobacteria; order Burkholderiales; family Comamonadaceae; genus Hydrogenophaga; species Hydrogenophaga sp. YM1. The sequence goes on from NZ_CP070223.1 coordinate 1,580,168, forward strand.
CGCCGGCTACTTCGGCTGGCGGTACTACCAGGACCGGCAGGTCCCCGCCCCGGTGGAGCCGCCGGTGGCCGTCGCCCCATCCGCCCCGCCCGCGCCCGCCGAACCGGCCCCCGCGGCGCCGCCCGCCATCCAGCACCCGGTGGAGCCCCCGGCGGCCGAACCCAGCGCCCCGCCCGCGCCCTTGCCCGCGCTGGCCGACGCCGACCCTTACGTGAGCGATCACCTCGCCGAGCTGCTCGGCCGCCCGAACGCGCTGCGTTTCCTGCAGCTCGACGGCTTCGTCAAGCGCGCCGTGGCCACGGTGGACAACCTGGGGCGTTCGCACGCGCCCGTGCTGATGTGGCCCGTGACCCCCACCCCCGGGCGCTTTGCCTCGACCAAGGCAGCCGATGGCGCCAGCGAAACCATCGCTCCGGACAACAGCGCGCGCTACACGCCCTTCGTGCAGTTCGCCGAGTCGGTGGACACGGGCCGGGCCGTGGCGCTGTACCGCCGCCTCTACCCGCTGTTCCAGCAGGCGTACGAGGAGCTGGGCTTTCCGGGCCGCTACTTCAACGACCGCCTGGTGCAGGTGCTGGACCAGCTCATCGCCACGCCCGTGCCCGCCGCGCCACCAGCCGTGGCGCTGGTGCAGGTGAAGGGCGAGGTGCCGTCCACCCGGCCCTGGGTGCGCTACGAGTACGCCGACCCGCAGCTGGAGGCCCTGTCGGCCGGGCAGAAGATCCTGCTGCGCATGGGCGCGGACAACCAGCGCCGCCTGCAGGCCAAGCTGGTGGACCTGCGCGGCCGCGTCGCGCGGCGCTGAGCGACGGGGGCCTGGGCGGCGGCGCCTGCGGTAGATTGGCGCGATGCCCGCCCTCCCCAGCCCGCCCTCCGCGCCGTCGACGACGGTCCTGCTCACCGGCTTCGACCCCTTCGATGGCGCGAGCGTGAACCCGAGCTGGCTGGCCGTGCAGGCCCTGCACGGCGAGCGCCTGCTGGACCACACGGTGGTGGCGGCGCAACTGCCCACCGTGTTCGGCGAATCGCTGCGGCGCCTCACGGCCCTGCTCGACGAACACCGGCCCGCGCTGGTCATCTGCGTGGGGCAGGCCGGCGGGCGTGGCGCCCTCTCGCTGGAGCGCGTGGCCATCAACCTGGACGACGCGCCCATCGCCGACAACGCGGGCGCGCAGCCCATCGACGCGCCGGTGCGGCCCGGCGCGCCCGCCGCCTACTTCACGGGCCTGCCGATCAAAACCATGCTGGCCGAGCTGCAGGCGGCCGGCATCGCCGCCGAGGTCTCGCAGACCGCCGGCACCTTCGTCTGCAACCACGTGTTCTACGGCCTCATGCACGCGCTGGCGACGCGCCGCGGCCTGCGCCACGCGCGCGGGGGCTTCGTGCACGTGCCCTGGCTGCCCGAGCAGGGGCGGCCCAGCATGGCCTTGGACGGCATCGTCCGCGGCCTGCGGCTGGCCGTGCGGTGCGCGCTGCGGGAGCGGCAGGACAGGGCGCTGGGCGCCGGCGCCACGCACTGAAGCGGACCGGCTGACGTGGACCGGCGGCTCAGGCCTGCCAGACGCCGAAGCCGGCCGAGCGCAGGTCGATGGCGACCTCGATCTCCTTGTCCACCGCGTCCCGGTAGCGCAGCGGGTTGAAGCCCTCGAACAGGTCCGGCAGCAGCCGCAGCCCGTACCTGAACACGTAGCCATTGGCCTGGATGCCGGCCTTGTGCTTGTCGAAGCGCACGTCGGGGTCCAGGCCGGTCATGCCGACGTAGACGCAGGGCCTGCCGTCCACGTAGCCCGGGTTGCAGGCGCGGAACTTGTGTTCGAGCAGCACGTCGCGGTGCAGCTCGATGACGTAGACGTGGTGGTGCGGGCGGGCCATGGCGTGCGGGCGGCGAGGCGCCAGTATCCGCCGCGGGCCTAGAATCGCGCCCCTTTTTCTTCGGGGCGCAGGCCATGGATCTGGAGATCGCGCAATCGACGCCCACCGCGGCCGCGGTGGCCCGGGTGGTGCAGGCGAACTACGCGCTGGGCGAGGTGGTGGCCGGGGAATTCCTGCGCCGCAGCTTCAATCAGGTGTACCGACTCACCCTGGCCGACGGGCGCCGGGTGGTGGCCCGGCTGTGCGCCGAGCGCCCGCGCGGCGAGCCCAACCTGCGTTTCGAGGCCGAGGCCTTGCGGCACCTCCAGGCCCGAGGCCGCGCGGTGGCCGCAAGCCTGCCCACCGCGCGGGGCGAGGTTGCCCTGCGGGTGCGCCTGCCCGAAGGCGAGCGCGCGCTCATGCTCTTCGAGCACCTGGAGGGCGAGGCGACCGCCGACCTGCCCGCCAACATCGAGGCCTTTGGCCGGGGCCTGGCGCAGCTGCACGCGGCGGCCGAAGGCTTCGATGCCAGCGCCAGTCGCTACACCCTGGACCTGGACTACCTGTTGATGCAACCGCTGCAGCGCCTGCTGCGGGCCCCCACCATGACCGCCGATCTGCGTCCCCGGTTCGAGGCCCTGGGGCAGCGCTTGCGGGACCGCATCCTGGCGCTCGGCCCTTTGAGCCGCGTGCTGTGCCACGGCGACGCGCACGGCGACAACAACTTCGTGACGGTGCGGGAGGACGGGGAACGCCAGGCGCTGTTCTTCGACTTCGACGAAATCGGCCCGGGCTACCTGGCCTACGAGCTCGCGGTGTATCCCTGGTCGCTGCATCCGCGTTCCGTCGATGGTGCCTGGAGCGACAAGGCGATGGCGCGCTGGCACGCGTTCATCGCGGCCTATCGCGCGGTGCGCGAGCTGGGCGAGGCCGACACCGCGGCCCTGGCGCCCTTCGTGGCGGTGCGCCAGTTCTGGCTGCTGGGCGAATACGCGGGCCGCGTGCCGGTGTGGGGCTCGCAGGCCATCCCCACGGACTACCTGCAGCGGCAGGTGAAGCTGCTGACGCAGTGGGAGGCGCTGGAGCTTGCGCTCACAGCCAGACCTGCCCCGGCCCCGGGCCCGTCTGGATGGTGAAGTCCGGCGTGCCGCCGAGCACGAAGGCGCCCAGCACGAAGCTCAGCACCGACATGAACAGGCTGGCCCACAGGGCGGTCCAGAAGCCGTCGATGCTGAAGCCTTCCACCAGCTTGGCCACCAGCATCAGCACCACGGCGTTGATCACCAGCAGAAACAGCCCGAAGGTGATCAGTGTGAGCGGCAGCGTCAGCAGCACCAGCAGCGGCCGCACGATGGCATTGGCCAGGCCCAGCAGCAGGGCGGCGACCACCAGCGCACCCGTGCCGCTGAAGCGCATGCCCTTGAACACATGGCTGGCCACCCAGAGCGCGAAGGCGGTGAGGGCCCAGTGGAGGAGGAAGGGGGTGAGGTTGGCGAGCATGGCGGAGCGGTCCAGTAAGCGGGGGCCATTCAAGTATGGGGCCAGTTTCTGACCCTCCCTAGAATTCGACCGAATTTCAGGGAGCTCGCATGAAAACAAGGGTCGACGAGACGGCAGTTGCTCCATCCGTGCCCGAAGGTGCGGAGCCGCCACCCGACCCGGTGGGACTGGCGCGGTTGCTGTTGCAGCAGCTGGCGGCCATTCCTTGGGTCGGGCTGGGTGCCATCGGCACCGGCTTCGGCGTGGCCTTGCTGGCCTTCTACTTTCGGTCGATCGATTTTGTGCCGCCCGACATTCCGTCGGTTCTTGGCGCCAGCGTGTTTGTGGCGATGCTGGCGTTCGCTTTCTATCTGTGGGTGTTGGTGTCGTTGGTCGGCCCGCTCTGGGCCTATCGCGCCGCGAAACTGCCGCCTCAGCAAGAGGCCAGCGAACAGGGCTTCTGTCTCGCCGCCAATGTGGGACTGCCCGCGTTGCAAGTGCTTGGCGTAGGGGGCTTTCTTCTGACCGTTCTGGGTGTTCCGGCTTGGCGGGAGTGCCGCCCGTATGCGGGTTGGACCCTGGCCATTTGCGGTGTTCTCGCTCTGCTTGGGGGCGCTGTATGGGCCTGGAGCGAATGGAGGACGCGGGGCCAGAGGCCCGCGTGGTGGTGGCGCTTGCCGGCCGTGCTGTGGGTCTGCCTTTGGGGTGTTCTTCCCATGGGCGCCTTGCTGGCGCTGCTGTGGCCCAGCCAAGGGGCGGGCTGGCCGCATCTGTGGACACTGGGAGGCCTGTGGTTGGGCGTCGTGATCGCGCCCCTCTTTCTTCGTCGCATTCCCGTGTGGGGCTGCGCCCTCATGATCACGACGATGTTCCCGGCACTTGCCATCTCCCTGCCACTTTTTTTGGGTTCGCCGTCGTTGTTCCCCACAAAAATTGCTGAGCTCGCCGGTGTCCGTTCCAAGGGAGCGCTCGAACTTCGCGTCCCCGCCAGCACCTGTCTTTTGATTGACAGCGCATTGGAGGTCGATCACAGAGCCCGGTACGTGAATTGCAACGAGCGGGGATGGAGTTCCGTTCATGCCCAGGTATTGGCCAACCTGGGCCCGCGCTGGCTGATTCAGCTGGCGCCGAAGAATGCGGGAACGTTGGCGGGCGAGAGCATGCTGCGGCTAACGGTGCCGGCCGAGGGAGTCCACATCGTGCAGCGGCCACCGGTGCCGAAGACCACCAGCGCAGACAGTTGTCCGCGCTGAGGTCCGCCGTGTCACTTGCCCCAGCTGTCCTTCAACCCCGTCACCCGGTTGAACACCGCCTGGCCGCCCACCCCATGGTCCACGCGGTCGGCCACGAAGTAGCCGTGCCGCTCGAACTGGAACTTGTCGTCCGGCCGGGCCGTCGCCAGTGAAGGCTCGACCCAGGCCTGGACCACCTTCAGGCTGTCCGGGTTCAGGGCCGAGAGGAAGTCCTTGCCGCCCGCGTCCGGGTGCGGGTCGCTGAACAGGCGGTCGTAGAGTCGTACCTCGGCCGCGATGCCGTCGGCCACTCCCACCCAGGTGATGGCGGCCTTGGCCTTCACGCTGTCGGCGCCCGGCGTGCCGCTCTTGGTGCCGGGGATCACCTTGGCGTGCACTTCGGTCACGCGGCCTTCAGCGTCCTTCGCGCAGCCGGTGCATTCGATGACGTAGCCGCCCTTGAGGCGCACCACGTTGCCCGGGAACAGGCGCTTGTAGCCCTTGGGCGGCACTTCCTCGAAGTCTTCGCGCTCGATCCACACCTCCTTGCCGATCTTGAAATGGCGGTCCGGCGGCGGGGTCTGGCCTTCGGCGATGGCGCTCTGGGGCAGGGCGGGCTGGTGGCAGTCCTCGGTGTGGCCGTCGCTGCCAAAGGCCTCGGCCCAGTTGGTCATGACCAGCTTCACCGGGTCGAGCACGGCCATGGCGCGGTGGGCCTTGTTCTCCAGGTCCTCGCGCAGGCAACCTTCGAGCACGCTGTAGTCGATCCAGCTGTCGCTCTTGGTCACGCCGATGCGCTCGGCGAAGAGCTGGATGGACTCGGGCGTGTAGCCGCGCCGGCGCAGGCCCACGATGGTGGGCATGCGCGGATCGTCCCAGCCGCTCACGCGCTTCTCGTTCACCAGCTGCGCCAGCTTGCGCTTGCTGGTGATGACGTAGGTGAGGTTCAGGCGCGCGAACTCGTATTGCCGCGGCGGCGGGCTGGCGAGCAGGCCGGCTTCGGTCAGTCGCTCCAGCAGCCAGTCGTAGAACGGGCGCTGGTCCTCGAATTCCAGCGTGCAGAAGCTGTGGGTGATCTGCTCCAACGCGTCCTCGATGGGGTGCGCGTAGGTGTACATGGGGTAGATGCACCACCGGTCGCCGGTGTTGTGGTGCGTGGCGCGGCGGATGCGGTAGATGGCCGGGTCGCGCAGGTTGATGTTGGGCGAGGCCATGTCGATCTTGGCCCGCAGCACGGCCGCGCCGTCGGGCAGCTGGCCGTCGCGCATCTCGCGCAGGCGCGCCAGGTTCTCGGCCGGCGTGCGGTTGCGGAAGGGGCTGTTGGTGCCGGCCGTGGTGAAGTCGCCGCGGTTGGCGCGCATGTCCTCGGCGCTCTGTTCGTCGACGTAGGCGTGGCCGCGCTCGACGAGGGCCTCGGCCGCGCGGTACATGAAGTCGAAGTAGTCGCTGGCCTGGTAGAGGTGGCTGCCGCCCCGGCCTTCCCACGAGAAGCCGAGCCATTTCACCGCGTCGATGATGCTGTCGACGTACTCGGTGTCTTCCTTCTCGGGGTTGGTGTCGTCGAAGCGCAGGTGGCAGACGCCGCCGTAGTCGCGCGCCAGCCCGAAGTTCAGGCAGATGCTCTTGGCGTGGCCGACGTGCAGGTAGCCGTTGGGTTCGGGCGGGAAGCGGGTGCGGATCTTGGCCGGGTCCAGCGGGCCGGCGGCCTGGTGGGCGGCGTCGCCGGGGCTGCCGGCCCAGTGGCGGCTGGCGTAGGTGCCTTTGGCCAGGTCGGCCTCGATGATCTGGCGCAGGAAGTTGCTGGCCTTGGCGTCGCCTTCGGTGGGCGCGGGGGATGCGGGGGAGGTCATGGGCGGATTCTAGGGACCACCGCCCCGCCACCGCGGCGGCGGGGCCGCAAATCCACGCCGGCGGCGCTCAGATGCGCTCGAACATGACGCCCGGCGGCGCGGGCGGGGCCGGGTTGGCACTGGCCGCGCGGGCGATGGCGTCGGCCCACCAGCGCCGCAGGGCCACAAAGTGCAGCAGGGCGGCATTGAAGGTTTCGGGCTCGCTGTCCTCGGGGCCGAGTTCGCCGATCAGCATCAGCTCGCCTTCGTCGCCATCGCGCGCGATGCGCAGGTCGCCGATCTCGCGCCACAGGGCGTTGTAGGACAGGGCCAGGTTCAGCGCGCTCAGCTCGCCCTCGGGCGTGGGCAGGCCCAGGTCGGCGGTGAGCACCAGGCGGGACCCGTCGGCGGACCATTCGGCCATGAAGCCGTCGCCGCCGTCGAAGTCGATGACCCAGGTGCTGTCATTCACCTCGGTGATGCCGGTGACCTGCGCGAGCCGCTGCCCGGCCTGGGTGATCAGGCGCAGGGCATCGCTGGCATCGTTCAGGGCGTGCATCGGTTTCGAAACCATCAAGGAATGCGTATGGGTGGGGGCGCGCGCCGCGCCGTTCCCGGCCTAGGCCAAGCGGGGCGGCCCCGGCTTAGGGCCGCCAGCCGAGGGGCGGCGCGGTGCGCTATCGTGCGCGCCAGGAGGAACCTGGCATGAGCGACGACAGCACCCCGGCGCCCGACCGCGGCCAAGGCCTGCAGATTCACTGGGGCCAACTGCAGGCCGCGGCGCGGGCCGGCGACATCTCGATGGAGCAGGCCGAGCGTCTGTGGGCGCGCTGGGCCGGCCAGGCCGTCGCGCCCGCGCGCTTCGGCTTCACGCACGTGCTCTATTACTTCGGCGGCATGCTCGCCATCGGTGCCATGACGCTGTTCATGACCCTGGGCTGGGAGCTGTTCGGCGCCTGGGGCGTGCTGTTGCTGTCGGTGGGCTACGCGGTGGGCGCGGTCGCGGTGGCCCGGCACCTGCAGCGTCGCCACTTGCACATCCCGGCGGGCATCCTGGCCACGATCGCGGTTTGCCTGGTGCCGCTGGCGGCCTGGTCGCTGCAGAGCGGCCTGGGCCTGTGGCCCGAGGGCGGGCCCGACAGCTACCGCGACTACCACCGCTTCATCGACTGGCGCTGGCTCACGTTGGAGCTGGCCACGCTGGCCGCCGCCGTGGTCATGCTGTGGTGGCTGCGCCTGCCTTTCATGGTGATGCCGGTGGCCGTGACCCTGTGGTACCTGAACATGGACCTGGCGCACATGCTCATGCAGAAGGACGGCTTCGACTGGGCCTTCACGCGCGACGTGTCGCTGGTGTTCGGCCTGGCCACCTGCGCCATCGCGGTGTGGGTGGACCTGCGCTCGCGCCTGGCCGTTGACCCGCGCGACCGGCAGGACTTCGCTTTCTGGCTCTACCTGTTCGGCGCGCTCATGTTCTGGTGCGGCCTGAGCCTGCGCGAGAGCGACAGCGAGCTGGCCAAGGCGGGCTACGCGGCCCTCAATGTGGCGCTGGTGTTCCTGGGCGCGGCCATCGGCCGGCGCGTGTTCACCGTGCTGGGCGCCATTGGCGTGGCCGGCTACCTGGGCTACCTGAGCTACAAGGTCTTCGCCGACAGCCTCTTGTTTCCCTTCGTGCTCACGCTGCTGGGCCTGGGCATTGTGGCCTTGGGTATCTGGTGGCAGCGGCGCGAGGCGCGCATCCACGCGCGCCTGGCGGGCTGGCTGCCAGCGGCCCTGCGGCCGCTGGCGCAGCGCTGAGGCCCCGCTCCCGGGGCCAAACGCTCAGGGCTGGCCGCCCGAGGCGTTGACGCGGTACACCGCCGTGGTGCCGCTGACCTCATTGCCCACCACCAGCAGAGGCGTGCCGTCGGGCGAGCGGTCGGCGGGGATGAACACCAGGCCTTCGGGGCCCAGGTCGCCCGCCGTCGCCAGCACGGTGCCGGGGTCGGCCGTCGTCCAGTCCTCGCGGCTGTTCAGGTAGTCCAGGCGCTGGGGGGCGGCGGGGTTGGTGATGTCGTAGACCAGCACGCCGCCCATGCGCTCCAGGCCGATGAAGGCCAGGGTGCGGCCCCGGACCTGGCCGATGGCGATGCCTTCGGGCTCCGGTCCCTTGGCGTCGCTGCGGCTGTCGAAGGCGCCGCCTTCGTCGTGGCCGGCGTTGAAATGGTCTTTGCACGGGATGTTGCGCGCGCTGCCGAGCCGGCAGGCGTCGCTGGCGAAGAACGTCTCGAACTCGGCGCCCGAGTCCCACACCAGCTGGCCGTTGGCGTTCCAGATGCTGAAGGAGCGGGCGCCGTAGCTGTAGAGCTGGTCGTACATGAGGCGGTTGCCGGCCGGGTTGGCGGTGCCCGTGGCGTCGAACATCATGGGCGAGCCGTCGGGGTTGGTGCGGTAACCCAGGGTCCAGGTGATGTTCAGGCGACCGAGCACGTCGTCGGCGCGGCAGCCCATGGGGTCGCCCGCGACGGCGCCGCAGTAGCCGAAGGTGGCCGGGTTGAGCAGGCCGCCCGCGGCCATGGCGCTGAGCTGCGGCGGCAGGTCATCACCCGCGCGGCCGGCCCAGCCGCTCTTGTTGATCAGGTGCTTGACGCGGAACTCCTCGACGAAGCCCTGGCTGGCGTCGCCGGCCCAGTAGGCGTTGTTGTCTTCGCCCCAGGCGCGCGCGTCGCCCTCGTTGGCGGTGACGAGGTAGGTCTGGCCGCCGGCGGTGTAGGCGCTCATGGCGTCGGGCAGGTACAGGCCGCGCACGCCGGGCAGGCTGCGGATGTTGATGCGGCCGTCGTTGTCGGAGGCGTCCAGCCCGTTGCCGGGCGCGCCGTGGTCCTTGAAGCCCAGCGGCAGCACGGCCGTGACCGTGGCGCTGGCGACGTCGATCTTGGCCAGGGCGTTGTTCTCCTGCAGCGTCACCCAGGCGGTGGCGCCGTCGGCCGACACGGCGATGTACTCCGGCTCGAGATCCTGCGCCGCGTTGGCGTTCGGGCCATACAGGCGCACGCCCTGCGCGCGCAGCGTGGCCTCCTGGCCGACGAAGGCGCCAAAGCCGGCCGTGCGCACCACGGGCGCGGCCGGCTGGCTGACGTCGACCACGCTGACGCTGCCCTCGGGGTCGATCTGGTAGTCGTCGCTGGGCTCGCCTTCGTTGGCCAGCAGCACGGTCTTGCCATCGGGCGTGAAGCTGATCATGTCGGGCTGCGCGCCCACGGTGGCCGAGCCGAGCAGGACAAGGTCGCTGGCGCGGTACAGGGCCACCCGGCCCGGGTCGGTCTTGGTGGCGGCCTGCACGGCCACGGCCACCAGGCCGTCGTGCACGGCCACGCTGTTGATTTCGGCGCCCGGCAGCGCGAGCGAGGTGGCGGCGTCGATCTCGCCGACCTTCACCGGCTGGGCGGGCACGCGCAGGTCCAGCACGTCCACCTTGCCGGCCTGGGCGTTCACCACGAACAGGCGCCGGCTGGCCGCGTCGTAGGCGGGAATCTCCGCCGCCGACACGCCGAACTGGCCGGTGGCGTAGCCGCCGATCTTCTCGAGCTGGACGCTCAGGGGCTGCGACGCCGGGCCGCTGGGCTGTCCATCGCCACCGCCTCCGCAGGCCGCGAGCGCGGCGGTGGCGATCAGGGCGGCGGCGAAACGGCCTGGGGCGGGCCGGCGATTGGCGCGTGTCATCGAATCTCCTCGTGCAAGTCAGAACAAAGCACGAGGTTGTAGGCAGCGGACATGACGTCCGCGTGTCGTGTCGGTGGCGCTGGCGTGACGCCTACTGCCCGAAGCGCGGACCGTCCGTCAGAAACGCCCGTTCTTCGGCGGTGCTGTCGCGGCCCAGGGCCTCGTTGCGGTGCGGAAACCGCCCGAAGCGCGCCACGATGTCGCGGTGCAGCCGCGCGTAGCGCAGGTTGTCGTCCAGTTCTGCGTGGCAGAAGGCCGGCGCCTGTTCGCGCAGGCGCTCGAAGCGGCGCACGGCCTCGTCCTGCAGCTCCAGCGACTCGGCGTGCAGCAGCGGCATGTAGAGAAACACCCGGGCCACCACGGGCAGGCCTTCGTCTTCTCCCGTGGCGATGGCCTCCATCGTGAGGGCCTGGGCGCGCGGGTCGCCGGCGAAGGCGCGCGCCTGGCGCCGGAACAGGTTGCGCGTCAGCTGGTCCAGGAGCAGCACCAGGGCCAGGCGGCCCAGCGGCGTGGCGGCCCAGTCGGCCAGGCCGCCGGCCAGGGCCTGCTCCACCAGGGCGCCGTAGTGGCGCCGCAGTGCCTCGTCCTGCTCGGGGTCGAACCCGAACCAGAGCTGGTCGCGCGACTCGCTGGGCCAGCCGCGGGCCAGGCCGTCGCCGCACCAGTGGTCGAGCAGGGCCTGCGCCTCGGGGGGAATGTAAAGATCGTTCGCCATTTACGCCTTGCTACAGCTTTGACCGCACGTAGGGTGCGCCCGGTCCCGGGATTGTCTGTAATTCCAAGGCGGCAAACCGCCGTCGCTCCGGAGTCTCCCCATGAATACCGTGTCTCTCAGCCCCCGCCACCGCGCCACGCGCGGCCTGGTCCTGCTCACGCTGGCCGCTGGCGCCTGGGCCCTGTCGGGCACCGCCACGCAGGCCCAGGCCCGCGACAACGTTTACTGGTCCATCGGCGTCAACTCACCCGGCGTGAGTGTGGGGGTGTCCAACGCGCCCCCCGTGGTCTATGGCTACCCGTCCTACGGCTATCCGGTGTACGACCCCCGGCCGGTGGTGGTCTACCCGCGCCCCGTGATCGTTCACCCGCGACCGGTGGTGGTGCAGTCCTACCCGGTGTACGCCTATCCCCCGCAGTGGCGCCACGACCGCCCGCCCAAGCACTGGCGCAAGCACGGCTACCAACGCGGCTACCAGCACGGCTACCGCGACGGCCGCCGCGGCGGTTGGGACGACTGAGGCGCGTCCCGCCCCGCCACCGCTTCACATCGCGCGGAAGCGGTCGGCGTAGAGGCGGCTGACCACGAAGGCCTCGTCCAGGCCGCGCAGCGTCAGCCGCCACTTGCCCGCCTCGTCGCGGGTCACGCGATCGATGGCGTCCACCCGCACCACGGTGCCGCGGTGGATTTGCCAGAACACCTCGGGGTCGAGCTGCGGCAGCAGTTCCTTCAGCGGCGTGCGGATCAGGAACTCCCGCCCGCCCGTGAGCACCCGCACGTACTTGTCGGCCGCTTCGAAGGCCAGCACCTCGTCGATGGCGACCCGCTGCACCGCCGCGCCCACGCTGGCCATGAGGTGGCGCAGGCGCGGCGCGGACGAGGGCGCACCGCCGAGCAGCGCGCGCAGCCCGGTCCAGTCGGGCGCGGCGCTGGCGCCGCGCGCGCGCAGTGCGGCCTGCACGCGCGCCACGGTGCGCTGCAGCCGCTCGGCCTGCACGGGCTTGAGCAGGTAGTCCAGGGCCTGGGCCTCGAACGCCTGCACCGCGAACTCGTCGTGCGCGGTCACGAACACCAGCGCGGGCAGCGGCTGCTCGGCGGGCCAGTCGTCGGCCAGGGTGGCGGCGGCGTCCAGGCCGCTCAGGGCAGGCATGCGGATGTCCAGGAACAGCACGTCGGGGCGCAGCGCCAGGGCCTGCTGCACGGCGCTTTGGCCGTCGCCCACGCTGGCGAGCACCCGCAGCCCCGGCCAGGCGCGCGCCAATTCGGCTTGCAGGGCTTGCGCGAGCAGGGGCTCGTCTTCGGCGATGAGGGCGGTGGCGTTCATGGGGTGTCGGGCAGGGGAAGGAGCAGCCGCGCCTGCGTGCCCTGGCCGGGTGCGCTGTGCCACTCCAGGCGCGCGGCCGCGCCGTGCAGGGCCTGCAGGCGCTCGCGCACCTGCGTGAGGCCGAAGCCCTCGCGCGCCGGGGCCTCGCTGCCCACGCCGTCGTCGCTCACGCTCAGGCACAGGGTGCTGCCCTCGCGTTGCGCGGCCACGCGCAGCTCGCCGCCGCGCGCGCTGGGCTCCAGGCCGTGGCGGATGGCGTTCTCCACCAGCGGCTGCAGCAGCAGCGCCGGCACGGGCAGCGGCGCCAGGGTCTCGGGCAGCTCCAGGCGCACGCGCAGGCGCGGGCCCATGCGCATGCTCATGAGGCTGAGGTAGTCGTCCAGCCGGGCGAACTCGTCGCTCAGGGTGTGCTGGCCGCCGCGCGCGTCGCTGCGCGAGGCCGCGAGCGTGGCGCGCAGGAAGTGGTTGAGCCGGTCCAGCATGTCGATGGCGCGCGGCGGGTCGGTGGCGATGAGGGCGCGCAGGTTGGCCAGGGTGTTGAACAGCATGTGCGGCTCCAGCTGCGACTCCAGCAGGCGCAGCCGCGCCTCGCTGGCCTGGCGCTGGGCCTCCTCCTGCGCCAGTCGGGCCATGGCCAGCATCTCGCGGCTGCTGAAGTAGTAGGCGCCGAAGGCGCCGAGGGCCAGCGACATGAGCAGGAAGCCGACGGTGGCGCCTGGCAGGTTGTTCGCGCTGGCCAGCAAGGGCCGGCCGAGCAAGAGGTTGCCCAGCGTCAGGCCCAGCGCGTAGCCCGCGAACACGGCCACCACCACCAGCACCGCCATCGGCCGAACGCCGGGCCAGCCTTGGGGCGAGAGCAGGTAGCGCCCGCCGTCGATGCCGGCCCAGATGCACAGGCCGATGAGCTGCGAGTACAGCAGGGTGGGGGCGAAGTGGTCGCCCTTGATGGCGCTGATCGCCAGTGCCAGCACGGTGTTGAACACCGCGGCGATCAATACGCGGCGCGCCACGGTGCGGGGGGTGAAAGCGGCCATGGGCGCAGTATGCCGGGCCCCCGGTCAGGGGCGCTGGCCGCGGTCGCGTTGCAGGCGCTCGCGTTCCCGGTCCATCCAGTGCTCGTACAGGCCGCCGCCGCCCAGGCGCACCCACACGGCCAGGCCGTGGATCAGCAGGCCCAGGCCCCAGCCCAGGGCGGGGTAGACGGCCCAATCGCGCCCGCTGCGCAGCGAGAGGTAGACCAGGCCGGCGTTGACGGCGAGAAACACCAGGGCGTGCAGGGTCCAGCCCATGCGGGCGGCCACGCGCCGACGCGCGGTGCGTTCGAGGTCCTTGTCAATCGAGAGGGTGTTCATGGCGGGTTCTCCGGTGGGTGGGGGGATGGGTGAAGGTCACAGCAGCCCCAGCCACTGGCCCCAGACCAGTTGGCCCAGGTAGCGGCTGGGCAGCAGCGTGAGGGCGCCGGTGACGATGCAGGCGCTGAGGTACAGCGCGATCATGGTCAGCCGGTGCGAGCGGATGCGTCCGTGCCGCAGGTGCCAGAAGGCCAGGGCCAGCGTGCCCAGGGTGATGGGCACCAGCAGGTGGATGGGCGTGTAGCCGGCGAGGTTGGGCAGGCGGAAATCGCGGATGAACACGGCGGTGATCGCGACCATGAGCATCAGCGTGACCCAGGCGTAGCCGGCCGCGCGGTGCAGCACCGCGCGCGGGTGGCCGGCGCGGCGCGCCCACAGCGCCACCGGCCCGATGGCCAGGGCCGCGAGCGCGGCGCTGAGGTGGATGGCGATGACGGGGGTGAGCTGCATGGCGGTCTCCGGTGGGCGGGGGAGACCGCACTGTCGGCCGCCGGCCCCGCGTGCGCCACGGGGCTGAGACGAAACGGCGCGGGTGCGCCGTGAAACGCCGCCGCAGCGGCGCGAAATGCCCGCGCGAGGGAGCCCGCGCGAGGCGGTCAGCGCAAGAGGCTCGCGCGCGAGGCCGGGTCGAGAAGGGCGGGGCGAGAAGGGGCGAGGGGCGGGGCGAGTGGGAGGCGCCGGCCGCCCGGCCCTCAGTCCGCGGCGCTGCCGCGCGGCTGCAGGCGAAACACCTGCACCGCCTGGTGCATGACCTCGGCCTGCGACTGCAGCGAACTCGCGGCCGCGGCGAGCTGCTCCACCATGGCGGCGTTCTGCTGCGTCACCGAGTCGAGCTGGCCCACGGCCTGGTTGATCTGCGCGATGCCGCTGGATTGCTCGCGCGTGGCGTGCGTGATGTCGCCGATGAGCGCGTTGACCTGCTCCACCGCGCCCACCACCTGGGTCATGGTCTGGCCGGTGCCGTGCACCAGTTCGCTGCCGCGGCGCACCTGGTCGGCCGAGTCCTCGATCAGGGCCTTGATTTCCTTGGCCGCGTCCAGCGTGCGCTGCGCGAGGTGGCGCACCTCGCCGGCCACCACGGCGAAGCCGCGGCCCTGTTCGCCAGCGCGCGCGGCCTCCACCGCCGCGTTGAGCGCCAGGATGTTGGTCTGGAACGAGATGCCGTCGATGACCTGGATGATCTCGCCGATGCGCGCCGAGCCGCGGCTGATCTCGCCCATGGTGGTGACCACCTGCGACATGGCGCTGTTGCCTTCGCGCGCCACCGCGGCCGCGCGCTGCGCGAGCTGGGCCGCCTCCTGCGCGGTGCTGGCGCTCTGGGCCACGGTGCTGTTCATCTGTTCCATGGATGCGGCCGTCTGCTGCAGGTTGCCGGCTTGCGCCTCGGTGCGAGAGGACAGGTCGTGGTTGCCGCTGGAGATCTGGTGGCTGGCGACCTGCACGCCCTCGATTTCGTGGCGCACGTCGGCCACCACCGCCTGTAGGTTCACGTTGAGCTGGTTCAGCGCCACGGCCAGGTCGCCGAACTCGGCCGGGCCACGCAGGGCCAGGCGCGAGGTGAGGTCGCCCGCGGCCATGGTGTTGGCGAAGCGAACGGCCTGCGCCAGCGGCTGCACGGTCTGGCGCCGCAGCGCCCAGGCGGCGAACAGGGCGACCGCCAGCAGGGGCAGGGCCATGGCCAGGTGGGCCGCCAGGCCCAGGCGGGCGCCGATCTCGCCGACCAGCACGCCGGCCGCGGCCAGCGCCACGCAGACACCGCCGATGGCGCGGCCCAGGCTGGGCCGCAGCGCGCGCCTCAGCAGGCCGGACAGGCCTTTCTGCACCACCTGGCCGCGCCGCAGGCTCAATCGGTCCTGGCCCTGGTCGCGCTCGGCGCGCAGGCGGGCGTACAGGGCCTCGGCCGCCTGCACCTGCTCGCGCGTGGGCTTGGTGCGCACGGACATGTAGCCCACGGTGCGGCCGTCCTGCACCACGGGGGTGGCGTTGGCCATCACCCAGTAGTGGTCGCCGTTCTTGCGCCGGTTTTTCACCGGCGCCGACCAGGGCTGGCCCGAGCGCAGCGTCTCCCACATGTCGCGAAAGGCCTCGGGGGGCATGTCGGGGTGCCGCACGATGTTGTGCGGCTGGCCCATCAGCTCCTCGCGGCTGAAACCGCTGACCGCGACAAACGCCGGGTTGCAGTAGGTGATGTGGCTCTGCAGATCGGTGGTGGAGACCAGGGTGACGCCATCGGGGATGACGTATTCCTGTTGGGAGACGGGCAGGTTGGCGCGCATGAGATGGTGGTTGGGGAGGGGCGGCGCTGTGATCGGCCGCTTCACCCATGCGCTATCGGCATTACCTCGCCGATATGTAGTACCGCCTCAGGGCCCGGTGCGTTTTCCGGCGCCGGGTTTGACCCAGATCAAATCCTCTTGGCGTCGGGCGGCCAGGGGGTGGACGCCCCTGCGGGCGTTCAGGTGCGCTTGAAATAGGACTGGTAGATCCGCGCCGTGCCATCGCGCTGCACCAGCAGCACGTCGTAGGGGTCCTGGCGGCCGCCGTAGTCGGGGCCGTCCATGCCCGGGCTGCCCACCGGCATGCCGGGCACGGCCAGGCCCAGGGCCTGGGGCTTTTCGGCCAGCAGGCGGCGGATTTCGCGTGCGTTCACATGGCCTTCGACGACATAGCCGCCGATGAGGGCGGTGTGGCAGGAGCCGTAGCGTTCGGGCAGGCCCAGGCGGCGGCGCACGGCGGTGTTGCCGCTGTCGTAGACCTGCACGGTGAAGCCGTCGGCCTGCAGGTAGCTCACCCAGTCCTTGCAGCAGCCGCAGTTGGGGTCTTTCCAGACCTGCAGCGGGGGCAGGGGGGACTTGGCCTGGGCCAGGGCCCCGATGGGCAGGGCCAGGGCGGCGCTGGCCAACAGCAGTTGTCGACGGTTCGTGGCGGGCATGGTGTTGGTTCTTTCGGCTGTCCGGGGTGGCGCTGCGCGTGTGCGCAGCGCGCGGGAATGAGCCGCGGGGCGGGCGGGAAGTTCCCTGGCGCGGCTCAGGCGTTCGCCAGCTGCGCCTGGGCCTTGTCGATCCAGTACTGCAGGCTGTCGTGCAGTTCGTGCGAGCTGAACGAGCAGCTTTCGCCGTCGAACAGCGCGCTGGATTCGAGACGGTCCAGCAGATTGCCTAGCACCTCGGCGAAACGCGGTGGCAGGGCGGCGAGCAGGTCGTGCTGCGCGCGCAGGCGCTCGCTGGCCTGGGCGGGCGAGAGCGAGCCCTCGCGCAGGCCGGCAAGGGCATCGGCCACGGGTTGGAGCAGGGTAGGGGGGCGCATGGCGCTCAATTCTGCCGCGCCACCAAGGGCGCCACCGGCGGCGGCAGGGTCATGCCGCGCCGCTCCATCACGGCCCGCAGGCGGTCGGGGTGATCGGTGATGAGGCCGTCGACGCCCCAGTCGATCAGGCGCTCCATGTCGGGCACCTCGTTCACGGTCCAGGGGATCACGCGCAGGCCTTCCTGGCGCGCGCGCTCGACCAGCGTGCGGTTGAGGTCGTGGAAATGGGGCGACCACAAGCGCGCGCCGGCGGCGGCGAGCAGCGCCGGCGCGTCCTTGAAGTCGGCCTCGCGCAGGCCGGCGCTCCAGGTGCCGCTGTGCAGGGTGTTGAAGCGGGGCCGCTGCGCGCTCAGGAAGGCCAGTGGCAGTTCGGGCGCCAGGCGCTGGGCGATCTTGAGCAGGCCCCAGTCGAAGCTCTGCAGGCTGGTGCGCGAGGCCATGCCCTCGGACCGGACCACCTCGAGCACGGCGCGCACGAAGGCCTCGGGCTCGGGCGACTCCTGCGCGCGCTCGGGGTGGCGCTTGAGCTCGATGTTGAAGCGCGCGTGGTCGGCGCGCAGGCGCTTGACCCGTTCGAACACGGCGGCCAGCGTGGGGATGCGCTCGCCGTCCACTCCCTGCTGCTGCGCGAAATCGCGCGCGTAGCGGCTCGCGGGGTTGATGCGGCCAACGTCGAGCTCGCCGATCTGCGCCAGCGTGAGCTGGTGGAACGGTTGGCCGCGCGACTGCAGCCAGCGCCCCGAGGCGTCGCGGGTGATGTCGGGGTTGGCCGCGGTGTCGTGCGAGACGATGGGCACGCCCTCGGCGCTCAGCACCACGTCCAGCTCCAGCGTGCTCACGCCGATGGCGAGCGCGCGCTCGAAGCCGCTGAGCGTGTTTTCGGGCGCGAGGGCGCGCGCCCCGCGGTGGCCCTGCAGGTCGAAGGCCAGGGCGGCGCCCGCGCACCACATCGACAGGCCCAGGGCGGTGGTGCAGCTCCAGCGCAGCCAGGTCAGGCGCCGGGCGGCGGGTGGGGTGGGCAGCTGCATGGCGGTCTCCTTGCCGGGCCCGCTCGGTGCGGGCCTCTGATCGGGCGCATTCTCCCAGCGCGCGATGACCGCCTCAAGTCAATGCCCGAGGATCTTGGACAGGAAGTCCTTGCTGCGCTCGTTCTGCGGGTTGTTGAAGAACGCCTCGGGGGTGTTCTGTTCGACGATCTGGCCCTGGTCCATGAAGATCACGCGGTCGGCCACGGCCTTGGCGAAGCCCATCTCGTGCGTCACGCACAGCATGGTGATGCCCATGTTGGCGAGCTCGATCATCACGTCCAGCACTTCCTTGATCATCTCCGGGTCGAGCGCGGAGGTGGGCTCGTCGAACAGCATGATCTTGGGCGTGAGGCACAGCGCGCGCGCGATGGCCACGCGCTGCTGCTGGCCGCCCGACAGCTGCAGCGGGTACTTGCCGGCCTGCTCGGCGATGCGCACGCGCTTCAACTGCTGCATGGCGCGTTCCTCGGCCTCCTTCTTGGGCAGCTTGCCCACCCACATGGGCGAGAGCGTGAGGTTCTCCAGCACCGTGAGGTGGGGGAACAGGTTGAACTGCTGGAAGACCATGCCCACGTTCTTGCGCACCTGGTCGATGGCCTTGATGTCGTCCCGCAGTTCGACGCCGTCGACCTCGATGACGCCCTGCTGGTGTTCCTCCAGGCGATTGATGCAGCGGATCAGCGTGGACTTGCCCGAGCCCGACGGGCCGCAGATCACGATGCGCTCGCCCTTGGCGACGGACAGGTCGATGTCGCGCAGCACGTGGAAGTCGTTGCCGTACCACTTGTTGACCTTGTCGAAGCGGATGATGGCGGGGGATTGTTCTGGCATGTTGTGCTTTCAGCGCGCCTTGCTGGCGGCAAGCTGCTTTTCGACCCACAGGCTGTAGCGCGACATGGCGAAGCAGCCGGAGAAATAGATGAGCGTGATGAAGAAATAGGCCTCGAGCTTGAACGGGCGCCACTGCACGTCGGAGTTCAGGGCCAGGGCGAGCGCGCCGGTGAGTTCGTAGAGCGAGACGATGGTCACCAGCGAGGTGTCCTTGAACAGCGAGATGAAGGTGTTCATGATGCTGGGGACCACCATGGACAGGGCCTGCGGCAGCACGATGAGCCGCTGCGCCTGCCAGTAGCCCAGGCCCAGCGAGTCGGCCGCCTCGAACTGGCCCTTGGGCACGGCCTGCAGGCCCCCGCGCACGGTTTCGGCCATGTAGGCCGCGATGAACAGCGTCAGGCCCGCGACCACGCGCACCAGCACGTCCACCGTGACGCCCTGGGGCACGAACAGCGGGAACATGAACGAGGCCATGAACAGCACCGAGATCAGCGGCACGCCGCGCACCAGTTCGACATAGAGCACGCTGATGGTGCGGATGGCGGGCAGCCTGGCGCGCCGGCCCAGGGCCACCAGCACCGCGAGCGGGAACGCCAGGAACAGCGACAGCACGGCCAGCATGAGCGTGAGCGGCAGGCCGCCCCAGAGCTCGGTGCGCACCTTGGACAGGCCCGGCACGCCGCCGCCCATGAGCACGAAGAAGCCGGCCAGGGAGGCGACCCAGATCAGCGCCAGCCAGCGCGTCCAGAAGACGCGCATGCAACTGACCACGACCGTGGCCACCATCAGCAGCGTGGCCACGAGCGGGCGCCACTGCTCGTCGTAGGGGTAGCGGCCGAACAGGATGACGCGGTACTTCTCGGCGATGACGCCCCAGCAGGCGCCGACGCCGCGCGCGGCCTGGCAGGCGTTGGGATCGGGCTGGAACACGGCGCCGGCGATCACCCATTGCCAGAGCCTGGGCAGCGCCCACACCAGCACCGCGCCGATGATCAGCGTGAACAGACTGGATTTCCAGTCGGCGAAGAGGTTGCGGCGCGCCCACACCAGGGGGCCGGACTGGCGCACCGGCGAGGGCCGGGGCGCGATGGGTTGGAACTGCGTGCCCATGGCGATCAACGCTCCTTGATCGCCATGCGGCGGTTGTACCAGTTCATCAGCAGCGAGGTGGTGAGCGAGGTGCTGAGGTAGACCAGCATGATGATGGCGATGCACTCCACCGCGCGGCCGCTCTGGTTGATGGTGGTGTTGGCGATGGAGACCACGTCGGGGTAGCCCACCACCACCGCGAGCGAGGAGTTCTTGGTGAGGTTGAGGTACTGGTTGGTCAGCGGCGGAATGATCACGCGCATGGCCTGGGGCAGCACCACGAGCTTCATCTTCTGCCGCGGGTTCAGGCCCAGCGCGGAGGCGGCCTCGTCCTGGCCGCGGCTCACCGACTGGATGCCGCCGCGCACCACCTCGGCCACGAAAGCCGCGGTGTAGGTGGTCAGGCCGATGAGCAGCGCGAGGAACTCGGGCGTGAGGGCCAGGCCGCCGTCGACCATGAAGGGCAGCTGCTCGGGCACGCTCCACTCGCGCGGCATGCCGGCCACCACCCAGCCCAGCACGGCGCACACCAGCAGCAGGGCCAGCGGCACCCAGAGGCGGTCGCCGTCCTGGCCGGTGGCCTCGAAGCGCCGCTGCACGCGCCGGCGCCACAGCACGCCGGCCACCGCGCCCACGGCCAGGCCGGCGATCACCGCGCCCACGCCGGCCGTGGGCCAGGGGACCGACAGGCCGCCCTTGCTGAGGAAGACGAGGCCGGCCAGCGACATGGCCTCGTTCGAGGCGGGCAACAGCTCGATGAAGACCAGGTACCACATCAGCAACTGCAGCAGCAGCGGTACATTGCGGAAGAGCTCGACATAGCCGTAGCACAGGCCGCGCACCAGGGCATTGCGCGAGAACCGCCCCACGCCCAGGGCCACGCCGAGCAGGGTGGTGAAGACGATGCCCGCCAGGGCCACCTTGACGGTGTTGAGCACGCCGACCCAGATGGCCTTGCCATAGCTCTGGCTCGGGTCGTACCGGATGAGGGTTTCGCCGATGTCGAAACCGGCGCTGGCGCCCAGGAAGTCAAAGCCGCTCTGGATGCCGCGCGCCTGCATGTTGGCCTGGGTGTTGTGCGCCAGGTACCACAGGCCCAGGCCCAGCAGGGCCAGGGCGAGCAACTGGTACAGCACGCCGCGCGTGGCCCGGCTGTTGAGCGACCAGCGCCGGGACGGGGGTGGGGGGGATGCGGGGGTGGTCAACGGTGACCTCGCGACGAAGAAATGACAGGAACGAAGAACGCCCGCAGCGACGGGCATCGCTGCGGGCCGCACCAAGGCCGGGCCGCGGTGGCGGCCCGGCGTGGTTCAGCGGATCGGGGGGGCGTACAGCACCCCGCCTTTGGTCCAGAGGTTGTTGATGCCGCGCGGCAGGCCGATGGCGGTCTTGGGGCCAACGTGGTGCTCGAACTGCTCGCCGTAGTTGCCCACGGCCTTGATGGCGCGGTAGGCCCATTCCTTGTCCAGGCCCAGCAGCTTGCCGGTGTCCTCGTTGCCCATGCCGAGCAGGCGCATCACGGAGGGGTTGGTGCTGGATTTTTTGAGCTCGTCGGCGTTGGTCTGGGTGATGCCGTACTCCTCGGCCTCGATGAGCGCGAAGCCCACCCACTTGACGATGGCGGCGAAGTCGTCGTCGCCACGGCGCACGGCCGGGCCCAGGGGCTCCTTGGAAATCAGCTCGGGCAGGATCACGTGGTCATCGGGCTTGGCCATGTCCTTGGCGCGCGAGGAGGCCAGGCCAGAGGAGTCGGTGGTGTAGGCCTGGCAGCGGCCGGACGAGTAGGCGGCGAGAGCGGCCTCGAGCTTTTCGAACACCACGGGCTTGATGCCCAGGTTGTTGGCGCGCGAGTAGTCGGTGAGGTTGAGTTCGGTGGTGGTGCCCGACTGCACGCAGACCGTGGCGCCCTTGAGCTGCTTGGCGCTCTTGACGTTGAGCTTCTTGGGCACCATGAAGCCCTGGCCGTCGTAGAAGTTGACGCCGACGAAGGTGAGGCCCAGGGAGGCGTCGCGCGTGAGCGTCCAGGTGGTGTTGCGGGCCAGCAGGTCGATCTCGCCGGACTGCAGGGCGGTGAAGCGCTGCTGCGCCGTCAGCGGCACGTAGCGCACCTTGTCGGGGTTGCCCAGGATGGCGGCGGCGACCGAGCGGCACACGTCCACGTCCATGCCGCTCCACTTGCCCTGGCTGTCGGCCGCCGAGAAGCCGGGCAGGCCGGTGTTGACGCCGCAGTTGAGTTCGCCGCGCTTCTTGACCGCGTCGAGGTCCTTGCCCGCGTGCGCCGGCAGGGCGAGCAGCGCGGCCGTGGTGCCCAGGGTCAGGGCGGTCAGCTTCAGGGCCTTGAGATTCATCGGGTACTCCGTAGTCAGTGTCAGTTGTCGAACACGAACGGACAGGCACCTGTTCGGTGCCCAGCCGCAAGCGGGCCAATGTAGACCCCGCTTTTTCCACCGGGGATCGGGGTTTACGTGGGAGTGCCATGCCGATGCTTTATTGAACAATCCGCACGACTGCGCCCCCGGAGGGCAACGCAGAATTCGTGCCACGACAGACGACCACCGGAGACCCGCGGAGATGAGCCCTCAGGATCCACCGGCGCGGGCGCACCACCGCGTCTGGCCCCGCCGTTTGCCCTACGCCATTCGGACACCCCGAACCTCCCTGTGGGACAACCTCGTGGTGAGCGCGCGGCGCTACCCGGACAAGCCCGCCCTGGTCTTCTTCGATCTCAGCACCTCCTACGCCGAGCTGCTGGCCCAGGCCGAACGCCTGGCCGCGCACCTGCGCGCGCAAGGCGTGCGCGACGGCGACCGCGTGCTGCTGTTCATGCAGAACTGCCCGCAGTGGGTCGTGGCCTGTTACGCGGTGCTGCGCGCCAATGCCGTGGTGGTGCCGGTCAACCCCATGAACAAGGCCGACGAGCTCGGGCACTACATCACCGATCCCGACGCGCGCGTGGCGCTCTGCGCGGCCGATCTCGCCGGCGAACTGCTCAAGGCCGACGCCGCGCTGCCCGAGGCGCAGCGGCTGCGCCACCTGGTGGTGACGCACTACGCCGACGCCATCGGCCCGGCGGCGGACGTGCCGCCCGCCTGGCAGGCCTGGCTGGGCGCGCGCCACGAACGCCCCGCGCTGGCGGGCGGCAGCGTGGCCACCTGGGCCGAGGCGCTGTCCAGCACCGCGCCGCTGCCCGAGCACAACCGCGGCCCCGACGACCTGGCCGTGCTGCCCTACACCAGCGGCACCACCGGCCTGCCCAAGGGCTGCATGCACCCGCACCGCACGCTCATGCACAACGCGGTCGCCGGCGCCCTGTGGGGCAACAGCACGGCGGAGGCCGTGTCGCTGCTGGTGGTGCCGCTGTTCCACATCACCGGCATGGTGTCGGGCATGCACACGGCGATCTACGGCGGCGCCACCATCGTGCTCATGCCGCGCTGGGACCGCGAGCTGGCGGGGCGGCTGATCTCGCGCTGGCGCGTCACGCACTGGACCAACATCCCGACCATGGTGATCGACCTGCTCGCCAGCCCCAGCTTCGAGCGCTACGACCTGTCCAGCCTGGTCTACATCGGCGGCGGCGGCGCGGCCATGCCGCAGGCCGTGGCGCAGCGGCTGCTGGAGCTGTTCGGCCTGCGCTACGCGGAAGGCTACGGGCTCACCGAAACCGCCGCGCCCTCGCACAGCAACCCGCCGGACGACCCCAAGCAGCAGTGCCTGGGCATTCCCTTCATGAGCTGCGACGCCCGCGTGGTCGACCCCGACACCTTGCGCGAACTGCCGGTGGGCGAGGCCGGCGAGATCGTGATCCATGGCCCCATGGTGTTCGACGGCTACTGGAAGCGCCCCGAGGCCACGGCCGCGGCGTTCATCGACATCGAGGGCAAGCGCTTCTTCCGCTCGGGCGACCTGGGCCGCATCGACGAGGACGGCTACTTCTTCCTCACCGACCGCCTCAAACGCATGATCAACGCCAGTGGCTTCAAGGTCTGGCCGGCCGAGGTCGAAGCGCTGATGTTCAAACACCCCGCCATCGCCGAGGCCTGCGTCATCGCCACGCGCGACGCCTACCGCGGCGAAAGCGTGAAGGCCGTGGTGGTGCTGCGCGCCGACGCCCAGGGCAAGACCAGCGAGGCCGACATCCTGGCCTGGTGCCGGGAGCACATGGCCGCCTACAAGTGCCCGCGCGAAGTGGCGTTCGCCGACGCCCTGCCCAAGAGCGGCAGCGGCAAGGTGATGTGGCGCTGGCTGCAGGAGCGCGAGCTCGAGCGCACCGAACCCGCCCGGGCACAATGAGCGGCATGCCGTCCCTCACCGACGCCTTTCGCCGCGTGTGGCAGCCGCGCAAGGGCCTGTTCTGGCTCATGCTGGGTTTTCAGGCGCTGTCCAGCGCCCTGGTGCTGTTCATCCAGATCCACGAGCCGCCGGCCGGCCTGCGCCTCATGCTCGGGCTGCTGGCGCTGACGAACACGCTCCTCTCATGGTGGCTGCTCG
Source organism: Hydrogenophaga sp. YM1 (assembly GCF_016903055.1). NCBI lineage: Bacteria > Pseudomonadati > Pseudomonadota > Betaproteobacteria > Burkholderiales > Comamonadaceae > Hydrogenophaga > Hydrogenophaga sp. YM1. The sequence continues at coordinate 1,604,400 of NZ_CP070223.1, forward strand.
CGCGCCTGTGGCGCGGCGAGGGCTGACAAGGACGGTTACAAAATGGCCGTTTTGTGCTGGAATGGCGGGCGCCGCCCGCCGTTGTGCCCACAACCACAGACAGAAATCGCACCCGCCCAGGCATGAAGCAGTTCCTCTCGACGCTCTTCGACACCGTTGCCCAGCGGCTGCAGGGCGAGAACCGCCACGACGACGACCCTTACCGCCTGGCGCGCGTGCGCAAGGCCATGCTGGCGTTGGTCGGCGAAGACGGCGGATGGGAGGCCGAGCAGTTGCGCCACCGCCTGCTGGTGGCCGAATCGGCCCGCGCCCTGTGGTTCATGCGCCCCGACCTCCTGCAGTGGCTGTGCCGCGGCCTGGAAGAGCGGGCCGCCATGGACCGCGTCATGAAGCTGCAGCCCCTGTTCGAAGGCCTGGTGGAGCCGGCCCTGCTGGGCGCGGCGGCCGGCCGGCGCGAGCGCCGCCGGCCCCACCACGGTGCCTGACTAGGGCGCCCGCGCGGTCGCTTCACCCGGCGCCACCGTGGCGCGGTAGGCGTGCCAGCTGGCGTGCCCGATCACCGGGCCGCTCACCAGCAGGCCCAGGAACCAGGGCAGCATCGACAGCGCCACGGTGGCACTGATCAGCAGGCCCCAGAACAGCATCACGCCCGGGTTTTGCAGGCAGGCGCGGATGCTGGTGAGGCCGGCCGAGATGGCGTCGGTGCCGCGGTCCAGGATCATGGGGATGCTCACCACGCTGGTGACGAAAATCAGCCCGGCGAACAGGGCCCCCACCAGCGTCCAGGTGATGAGGAACTCGAGGTGCTGCCCGCGCAGCATCTGGCCGAGGAGGTGCTGCGTGTCCGGCAAGGTGGTGAAGCTGACCGCGAACACCACCAGCGAGGCGCGGCCCCAGAGCATCTCCAGCACCAGCAGCACGCCGGCGAACAGGGCCATGGTGCCCTTGGTGGGCAGCCAGGCGCGCAGCGAGCGGCCCAGCGAGGGCGGCTCGCCGCGCTGCAGCGCGCGACTCGCGTCGTACAGGCCCAGGCACAGGAAGGGCCCCATCAGCAGGAAGCCCGCCGACAGCGCCAGCACGTAGGCCGGCGCGGCGCGGAACACGGCCAGCAGCGCGTGCCCCATGGCGAAGAAGCAGGCGCCGTAGAACAGGCCGATGCCGGGGCAGCGCAGGAAGTCGGCCCAGCCGGCGCGCAGCCAGCGCAGCGGGTCGGCGGGGCGCAGGTCGGCGATGGGCAGCTCGAACACCGAGGGCTCGCGCGGCGCGTCGCTGGGCGGGGGCGCCTCGGGCGGGGTGGGGTCGGCGGTGGCGGTCATGGCGGCATTGGGCCATCGGCGCCGGTATTCCCCGATGCGGGCTTACCCTTGGCGACCCGGCGTATGCTCGCGGCTCCCTTTGCCGCAGCCAACCGCAGCCGATGAGCGCCGCCGAGTTCTCCCCTCCCTACCTCTCCCCCAACGCCATCGACACCGCCCTGCGCGAGCGCGGCGTGGGCCTGCTCAGCGGCGAGGACAGCGCCGCCTGGATCGGCGTGCCGCTGGCCGATCTGCGCGCGCTGGAGCCGCATTGGGACCGGCTGGCCCCCGACGCCTACCTGAAGGACGGCGGCCGCTACCGCCAGCGCCGCCACAGCTGCTTCGTGGTGGACGGCGAGCGCGTGGCGCTGGAGCCGCACCGCGCGCACTGGCAACCGGTGGAATACAACGCCCTGCACGGCGGCATGCAGCGCTGGTTCGAGCCCATGGAGGCCGCGATGGCGAACGCGCCCGCCTGGTCGCTGCTGCTGCGGCGCCTGGCGGCGGCGGCCAGCGCCTTGCGTGGCGAGCAGCCCTGGTATGTGGAGGCGCACCCCTTCCGCATCGACACCACCGACGGCATCGGTCGGCCCACGCCCGAGGGGGCGCACCGCGACGGCGTGGACCTGGTGGCGGTGTTCCTGGTGCGACGCCACGCCATCAAGGGCGGCGAAAGCCGGGTGTTCGAGGCCAACGGCCCCAGCGGCCAGCGCTTCACCCTGCGCGACCCCTGGTCGCTGCTGCTGCTGGACGATCAGCGCGTGATCCACGAAAGCACGCCCATCCAGCCCGACCCGGCGGACGGCCACGGCTGGCGCGATACGCTGGTGGTGACGCTGCGGGCGGGCGGTTTTCAGGGCGACTGAGCGCGGCGCGTCCCGTCATGGTCGGTGGCCCCATCGGGCGCTTGACGGCCTGGGCGCGCCGGCTCAAGGCCGACGCCATGACCCTGTGGTTCGCGCGCCGCCACCCCGGCACGCCGTCCGCCGCACTCAGGTCGCGGTCCGGCCGGCCGGGGTCAGGGCGGCGAGTCGGTGATGCTGCGGTCCGCGCAGGCCTGTTGATAGGCCCGGTTGATTTCCTGGGCCTTGGCTTCGGCAATGGCGATGAACTCAGGGCCCAGCCCTGCGACCTTGTCGGGGTGGTACTTGCGGATCTTGCGCTTGTAGGCGGCCTTGATGTCGCCGGCCGGGGCCGTCGGACTGACCTCTAGCACCTGGTACCAGGGCGCCGCGGGCGTGTCGCGGGGGGGGCGTGGGCGCCACCGTCGTCACCCCCGCGCTCGCCGCCGCGGGCAAAGCCCTGGTCCCCGGCGCCGTCGGCCGCTTGCGCGTCGCCGCGAAACCAGGAGGTTTGATCGGCCCCGTCCCGGGTGGGGGGCGCGGGTGCCGCCTGCTGCGGGCCCGCGCCCTTGCCCGTGCCATCCGACAGCTTGTCCATGAAGTGGCGCACCACCAGGAAGCCGGTGCCGGCCGCCAGGGCGAGAAAGAACCACTCCTGAGTGCTCAGGTCGTCAAACATGCCTCGGCCCTTGAGATCCATTGTTGGGTGCTGCTGAGCGCTGGCGCGGCGGCACAGGTGTCGTCCACTTCATGGCCCTGCGTCATGCCCAGCCATTGCAGCCTTTCGCGCAGGCGAATGGCCAGCAGTTCGCGCTCGCCTTCGTCGTCCGTGCGCTTGAGCGTCCGCAGGCCCAGGCCCAAAGCGGAAATGGCGATGCGCTTCTTGTGCACCGCGCGCTTGCCCATGTTCATCAGATAGGCCGGCACGAAGATGGCCTCGACGCAGAGCACGAAGGTGTCGTACCCGCTTAGGCCGAGCCGGTGGCGCAGGGCGACCAGCGCGGCCGTGTTCAGCGTCCACATCAGCAGATGCACCACCACGAAACCGAGCAACACCAGGGTGAACGGCAGGTGGAACGACACCGCGGCCAGGCAGGCGGTGATGAGCATGTAGAAGTAGCCCAGCGCGCTCAGGCCATTGAGCGTGGCCAGGGCCGAGCGCACCAGCGAACGGCCCTGGCGCCACTGCCGCGGCTCGACGTCGCCGAAGCAGCGGGTGGTGATCAGCGCCCGGTCGAACAGGTTCAGAGGATTGAGCAGCACGACCTCGCGGCGCGCTGCGGTCAGCCGCGCGCTGGCGTCGTACCGGAAGGCCCCCCGGCGCCCGAAGCGCAGCAGCTCGCAGCCCGCCGGCACGAAGACCAGGTTGTCGGCCAGCAGAAAGCCGGCCACGACGAGCCAGAACAGGGCGATTTCGTGGGGCACGGGCGGCGGGCTCAGGACTTCTTGCCGCGGCCCAGGAAGCGCTTGATGCCAGCCCACAGCGCGGCCAGCCCGCCCAGCACGGCAATGCCGAGCGCTTTGAGCCCGCCCTTGCTGGTGGCCACGGCGGCCGCGCCGCCCAGGACCAGCGCGCCCAGGCCGTAGGCCGCCACCTTGTCGCCCTGCTTCCAGTCGCTGTACTTCTCGCCGGAGACGTAGTTGAAGCCGCCCAGGGCCGTCTTGAAATCGGCGAGGTCGCGCTCCACGGTGTCGGGCGAGGTCACCAGCACCACGTTGGTGTAGCCGCTGCGGCCCAGCACCTTGGTGCTGACGTTGGCGTGCATCTGCTGGGTGCTCTCGTCGCGCAGCAGCGTGCCCCATTCGAGACGCTTGTTCTGGGCGTCGTAGCGCGGCGCGATCGCCCAGCCGGTGAGCGTGAGCACCGGGTAGCCCTGCTTGCGGCGCTCCTCGGACTCGCGGCCGTTGTTGTCCTTGAGTTGCTTCAACAGCGCGTCGGCGTCGATCGTCTCGTCGTCCTTGACGTAGCCCTCGGGGGCGAAGTTCAGGATGGCGAACCAGTCGGTCTGCGTGCTGGCCACCGTGTACGCCCCGCGCTGGGGCGGGTTGCCGTTGAGCTGGAGGAAGGTGTCGGTGTCGGCCGGGTTGAGGAAGGTGTACTTCTCGTTCGCGGCGAAGGTGGCCTTGCCGGCGATGTCGCCGACCTGCCCCGGCGTGTACCAGGACAGCGAGGCCAGCTTTCGCTGCATCTCCGCCTGGGCGGCGTCCTTGTCCTGCGCTTGCGCCAGTGTGAGCGCGCCGGCCGCCAGTGCCAGGGCGCTGCCCAGCGCCAAGCGGACCAGGGCCGAGTGGTATCGGTTTGTCATGGGTATCCCCTCCCTCGAGGAATGTGCTGTTATGGGCGGAGGGTTATCCGCCGAAGGCGTCGACGCCGTCAAGGCGCGAACGATCGGCGCGCGCTCAAACCCCCCCGGTGGGGTGCGTCGGGTCGACCCACAGCACCGTCTGCGGCTTTTCCACCGGCTCGATGTCGAGGTTGACCGCCACCGCCTGGCCGTCGCTGCGGCACAGCACGCACTCCAGCACCTCGGTGGGGCTGGCGTTGATTTCCTGGTGCGGCACGTAGGGCGGCACGTAGATGAAGTCGCCCGGCCCGGCCTCGGCCGTGAACTCCAGGTGCTCGCCCCAGCGCATGCGCGCCCGGCCCTTGACGACGTAGATCACGCTTTCCAGGTGCCCGTGGTGGTGGGCGCCGGTCTTGGCGTCGGGGTGGATGGTGACGGTGCCGGCCCACAGCTTCTGCGCGCCCACGCGCGCGAAGTTGATCGCGGCCTTGCGGTCCATGCCCGGGGTGGAGGGCACATTGCCGTCGAGCTGGTTGCCCGGGATCACGCGCACGCCGTCGTGCTTCCAGCGGGCGCCCTCGGGCGGGTGGCCGTGGTCGTGCGGGTGGTCGTGGTCATGGGTATGGTCGTGCGGGTGATCGTGGGCCATGGCGCGCTCCTCGGGGGACAAGACACCAGTGTGCCAGCGCGTGCGGCCCGTTGACCCGACAATTGCGGGTTTTCCCGCACCCGGAGAGCCGCCTTGCCTTTGCCCACCCCCGCTCCGCGCACGCCCATGCACACCCGCCGCGTCACCTACCAGGGCTTTCGCCGCGACGATGGCCTATGGGACATCGAAGGCGAGCTGCACGACAGCAAGCCCTTCGACTTCGAGATCCGCGGCGAGGGCCACTGGGCGGCCGACGAGCCCATCCACCACATGCGCATCCGCGTGACTTATGGCGAAGACATGGTGATCCGCGACATCGCCGTCGCCATGGACGCCTTCCCGCACGGCCCTTGCCCGAGCATCCTGCCCAACATGCGGCGCATGGTGGGCGAGGTGCTGGGCAAGGGCTGGCGCCAGACCATCCAGCGCCACCTGGGCCACACCGACGGCTGCACCCACCTGCGCGAGCTGCTCTACAACCTGGCGACGGCGGCCATGCAGACCCGCGCCGGCTCGTTCGCGCCGCCCGGCGACGGCCGCCCGCCCGCTCACCTGGGCCAGTGCGTGTCCTGGGACTTCGACGGACCGGTGGTGGAGAAGGTCTACCCCATGTTCTTCCGCTGGCGAGCGCAGCCGGTGCCCGCCAAGGGCAGCTGAGACGGATGGACCGGCTCGACGACCTGATGGCGTTTCTGCGCGTGGCCGATGCCGGCGGGTTTTCGGCGGCCGAGCGCAGCACGGGCGTTCCGAAGTCGCGCCTGAGCCGGCGCATCGCCGCGCTGGAGAAGGAGCTGGGCGTGCGCCTGGTGCAGCGCTCGTCGCACGCTTTCCACCTCACCGACGTGGGCGAGCGCGTCCACCGGCACGCCCGCGCGATAGCCGACGAGGCGAACGCCGTGCGGGCCACGGTGAGCGAGGCGCAGGCCGAGCCGAGCGGCCTGATCCGCGTGAGTTCCTCGCTGCTGCAAGGCGAGCTTTTCCTGGCGGGCTGGCTGGCCGAGTTCATGAACCGGTACCCGAAGGTCACGGTGTCGCTGGACCTGTCGAACCACTACGTGGACATGCTGGCCGAGCGCATCGACCTGGCGATCCGGGTGTCGGCGGCGCCGCTGGCGGCGGCGGATCTCGTGGCCCGGCCGATCGGCACCGGGCGCATGGTGCTGGTGGGCCACCGGGCCCTGGTCGAGCGCCACGGCGCGCCGCACTCGATCGCCGAGCTCGGCGGCTATCCGTTGATCGCGCAGGTTCAGGGCGAGACCGTTCGCCCCTGGGTCTTTCGTGGACCCGACGGGCACGAACTGAACTACCAGCCGCAGGCCCGCTTCGTCAGCAACAACCTGCTGGCCTTGCGCGAAGCCCTGTTGGGCGGCGCCGGTGTGGCCCAGATCCCGCGCGAGGCCTGCATCGACGCACTGCGCACCGGCGCCTTGGTTGAACTGCTGCCCGGGCTGGAGCCACCGGCGTCCACGGTGTATGCGATATACCCCAGCCGGCGCGGGCTGGCTTTCGCGGTGCGCACCCTGATCGACTTTCTGCAAGAGCGATTCCGCGGCGGCGCCTGAAGGCGTTCCATTTCTGGAACCCCGTGTCGCGTTGGGGCGGACTACCCGCGCCGCGGGGCGCTGACTATCGTTGGCTTTCTCTCTCAATCGTGGAAAGGAAGCGAACATGAAGTTGTCTGGAAAAGTCGCCATCGTCACGGGTGGCTCGCGCGGCATCGGCGCGGCCATCGCGCGCCGGCTGGCGACCGACGGCGCACGGCTGGCCTTGATCTACCGCGACAACGGCGCGGCGGCCGCCGCCACGGTGCAGGCCATTCGGGCCAGCGGTGGCGAAGCAGAGGCTTTTCGGGCCGACGTGGCGGATGAGGTGGCGGTCGGGTCGGCCCTGCGCGAGGTGGCGGCCCGTTTCGGGCGCGTCGACGTGTTGGTCAACAACGCCGGCGTCTTCCACAGCGAACCGGTGGGCCGGATCAGCCGCCAGTCCTTCCAGAACCAGTTGCTCACCAACGCCTGGAGCGTGCTGGCCAGCACGCAGGCGGCGCTGGACCACTTTCCCGCTTCGGGCGGTGCCATCGTCAATGTCTCCAGCAGCCTGGCGGTGCGTCCGGAGCCGCAGACCGTCAGCTACTCGGCCAGCAAAGCGACGGTCGACAGCCTGACGCTCGGTTGTGCGATCGAGCTGGGCGCGCGCGGCATCCGCGTCAACGCCGTGGCACCGGCGGTCACGCGCACCGACATGACGGCCGGATTGCCCGCCGACTACCTGGAGGGCGAAACGCGGCTGACCCCGCTCGGTCGACTGGCGGAGCCGCAGGACATCGCCGATGCGGTGGCGTTCCTGTGCTCGGACGACGCGCGCTGGATCACGGGGCGCAGCATCCTGGTGGATGGGGGCCGGGTCTGAGCGGGGCGCCGCCGCCCCGACGGCGCGCCGAAGGGCGCCGGGGTGCTTGACGGCGCGCCGCAACGCGCATGCAATCGCGACTCCCCACACGAGGAGGCGGAGATGGCGAACAAGCGGCGATGGGTGCGCGCGCTCGGGCTGGGCCTGGGCGCGCTGGTTCTGCTGGTGGCGGCGGCGCTGGCCACCGGGCTGTTTCTGGCCGAGCGCCGCATGGCGCGCCAGGTCGACGTGCCGGTGCAGCCGGTGGCCTACCGCACCGACGCGGCCTCGGTCGAACGCGGGCGCTACCTCTTCAGCTCGCGCGGCTGCGTCGACTGCCACGGGGCCAACGGCGCGGGCCGCACCTTCGTGGAAGACGGCGGCCTCACCATCGCCGGCCCGAACATCACCACCGGTCCCGGCGGCGTGGTGGGCGCCTACCAGCCGGTGGACTGGGTACGCAGCATCCGCCATGGCGTGAACCCGGCGGGCCGCGCCCTGATGGTGATGCCCAGCGAGGACTACAACCGCTTCACCGACGACGACCTGGCCGCGCTGGTGGCCTACATCCGTTCCTTGCCGCCCGCGAACGGGCAGGGCGCGGTGGTCCGCCTGCCGCTGCCGGTGAAGGCGATGTACGGTTTTGGCCTGATTCCCGACGCCGCCTCGCGCATCGACCACTCACGGCCGCCGCAGCCGCCCGTGCCCGAGGGCGTGACGCTGGCGCACGGCCAGTACGTGGCCAACATGTGCCTGGGCTGCCACGGCGAGGGCCTGCGCGGCGGCAAGATCCCGGGCGGACCGCCCGACTGGCCGCCGGCCGCCGATCTGCGGCCCGGCCCGGGCGGCGCGATGGCGCGCTACCCCGACCCCGAGTCCCTGATCGCGATGTTTCGCAGCGGCAAGCGGCCGGACGGCAGCGCGGTGCAGGTGATGCCCTTCGGCTCGCTGGGCCAGATGAGCGAGACCGATCTGCGGGCCCTGCACCTGTACCTGAAGGCCTTGCCGGGACGGGGCTGAGGCGCCGCGCCGGTTGCAGGCGGCCGTTTCAGGCGGTGGCGCTGGCGGCGGCGGGGCGCCAGGCCAGGCGCCACAGGCCCCAGGCCCGGCCGACGAAGGCGCCGGTGAACGCGCCGTACAGCGCCGCGACGCCCAGCGCGTACGGCGCGCCGTCCACCAGCCGCGGCGCCATGGCGAGCTCCACGCCCACCCCGTACTTCACCAGGAAGATGCCGACGATCAGCAGCAGCGGCACGGTGCTGCCCGGCAGGCGGTAGGTGCGTTGCACCGGATCGAACCGCGCCGCCGCGCGCCGGCGCGCGAACAGGGCGAAGGCCAGGGCCGCGGCGGCGAGCCAGGCCGCGACCGCGCCGGCCCGGTGCGGCGAGGCGCTCAAGGCCGACCAGGTGCCCAGGACCGAGAAGGCGGTCATGGCCGCGGGCATGAGCGACACCCGGGCCACGCTGGCGGTGCGCTCGCGCAGCTGGCTGGCGCCCAGCGCCAGAAGGCCCGCGAGCAGGCCCCACACCCAGGCGGGCGTGCCGCGCAGGATGGGGCCGATGGCTTCGGGGTGGTTGGCGAGCAGTTGCAGCAGCATGGGCATCTCCGGCGAGGGACAAGGGGTGGGGTCAGCGGTGCCGCACTGTGCGTCGCGCGCCCGGCCGGGGCCACGCCCTTGCGACGAAACGGCGCCGGGGCGCCGCGAATTGCCGTCCCGGCGGAGTGAACGGGATGGGGTCGTTTGCCGCGCTGGCGCGCGGCGCGGTGCGACCAGGCCCGCGCCTCAGCCGGTCACCGCCGCGTACACCAGGCCCCGCATCACCGTCCGGTAATGGATGCGCTGGTTCGGTGCCTGCGCCATGAAGATCGCGAACAGCCCCAGCGCCGGGTCGACGAAGAAGTGCGTGCCGCCGATGCCGCTCCAGTGGTAGGTGCCCACCGAACCGGGCACGCTGGCTTCGCCCAAGGCGGTGCGCACCGCGAAGCCCAGGCCGAAGCCGTGGCCGGGCGGCAGCAGCGGGTTGTCGGCGTGGGCCACGCTGGCGCCCAGGTGGTCGGCCGTCATGAAGGCCAGGGTGTGCGGCGACAGCAGGCGATGGCCGTCCAGCGCGCCGCCGTTGAGCAGGCATTGCAGGAAGCGCGCGTAGTCGTGCGCGGTGGACATCAGGCCGCCGCCGCCCATCTCCAGCCGGGGCCGCTCGCGCGGGTCGTGCATGGGCATCTGCACGCCGCCGTCGGGGTCGTGCCCGAAGGCCTCGGCGATGCGGTGGTGGTGTTCGGCGGGCACGTGAAAGCCCGTGTCGCGCATGCCCAGCGGTTGCAGGATGGTCTCGCGCAGGTGCTCGCCCAGCGCCTGCCCGGTGATCACCTCGATCACCCGGCCCAGCACGTCGGTGGCGCGGCTGTAGGCCCAGGCGCTGCCGGGCTGGTGCGCCAGCGGCAGCGCGGCCAGGCGCTCGCAGAGCTCGGCGTTGGTCTGGTCGCGGCTGCCCAGGCCGGCCTGGGCGTACAGCGCGTTCACGTGGCCGTTGCCGGTGAATTCGTAGGTGAGGCCGGCGGTGTGGCGCAGCAGGTCCTGCACGGTGGCTGGCTGCGCGGCGGGCACCAGCGCCACGCCGTGCGGGCCGGGCACGGCCACCTGCTGTCGCAAGAAGCCGGGGATGTAGCGGCCCACCGGATCGCTCAGCAACAGCCGGCCCTGCTCGACGAGCCGCATGGCCGCCACCGAGACGATGGGCTTGGTCATGGAGTAGATGCGGAAGATCGCATCCGTGCCCATGGGCGTGTCGCGCGCCGGGTCCAGGTGGCCGACGGCCGCGTCCAGCACCACGCGGCCGTGCCGCGCCAGCAGCACCGCGGCGCCGGGCAGGCGGCCGCGGTCCACGTCGCGCTGCAGCGCCTGCACGATGCCCTGCGTGCGTTCGGGGCACAGCCCCAGGTCCGCCGGTGCGGCGGTCGGCAGTCCGTGCATGCGCGGCCTCAGGCGCGTTCGAAGACGGCGGCGATGCCCTGGCCGCCGCCGATGCACATGGTGACCAGCGCGAAGCGGCCCTGTCGGCGCTGCAACTCGTGCAGGGCCTTCACCGTGATGAGCGCGCCGGTGGCGCCGATGGGGTGGCCCAGCGAAATGCCCGAGCCGTTGGGGTTGACCTTGGCCGGGTCCAGGCCCAGGTCGCGGATCACCGCGCAGGCCTGGGCCGCGAAGGCCTCGTTGGCCTCGATCACGTCCAGGTCCTGGACGCTCAGGCCGGTCTTCTTCAGCACGGCCTGCGTGGCCGGCACCGGGCCGATGCCCATGTACTTGGGGTCCACGCCGGCGTGCGCATAGCCCACCAGGCGGGCCAGGGGTTTGAGGCCGCGCGCCTTCACCTGCTCGCCGCTCATCAGCACCACGGCGGCGGCGGCGTCGTTGATGCCGGACGCGTTGCCCGCGGTGACCGTGCCGTTGTCCTTCAGGAACACCGGCTTGAGCTTGGCCATGTCCTCCACCGTGGCGTTGGGGCGGAAGTGCTCGTCGGTGTCGAAGGCGACCTCGCCCTTGCGGCCCTTGAGCATCACGGGAACGATCTGGTCCTTGAAGTGGCCCGATTCCACGGCGCGCTGCGCGCGGCGGTGGCTTTCGGCGGCCAGCTGGTCCTGCTCCTCGCGGCCGATGCCCCATCGGGCGGCGATGTTCTCGGCCGTCACGCCCATGTGGATCTTGTGGAAGGGGTCGTGCAGGGCGCCGACCATCATGTCGACCAGCGTGGCGTCGCCCATGCGCGCGCCGAAGCGCGTGTTCAGGCTGGCATAGGGCGCGCGGCTCATGTTCTCGGCGCCGGCACCGATGGCGATGTCGGTGTCGCCGAGCAGGATGCCCTGCGCGGCCGAGACGATGGCCTGCAGGCCCGAGCCGCACAGGCGGTTGACGTTGAAGGCCGGCGTGCCCTGGGCGCAACCGCCGTCCAGCGCGGCCACGCGCGAGAGGTACATGTCGCGCGGCTCGGTGTTCACCACGTGGCCGAACACCACGTGGCCCACGTCCTCGCCGCCGACCTGGGCGCGCGCGAGCGATTCGCGCACCACCAGCGCGCCGAGTGCGGTGGGTGGCGTGTCTTTCAGGCTGCCGCCGAAGGTACCGATGGCGGTGCGCACCGCGCTGACGACGTAGACGTCTCGACTCATGTGAACTCCAGGGATCGAAAGGGGGAGGGGAAGCCGGCCATGGTAGCGCGCAGGGGCAACAGGGCCGGCGACGCTCAGGCGTCGCGCACGTCGGCCACCGGGTTCTGGCCGAAATCGGCGCGGCCCAGCCAGGCCAGCACGCGGCGGGCCGCGTCCTCGGGCGTGCTGAGCATGCCCTTCTCGCGCAGGTCGACGAAGCGCTGGCGGTCGGGGAAGGCGCTGGCCTCGCCGGCGCGCAGTTGGACCTGCATGTCGGTGTCGATCACGCCCGGCGCCAGCGACACCAGCTTGGCGCCGTTGGGCTGCGGCGCTTCTTCCAGCGCGCAGCAGCGCGTGAAGTGGTCCAGCCCGGCCTTGGCCGCGCAGTAGGGCGCTTGCGAGGCCATGGCGTTGCGGCCCAGGCCGGAGGAGATGTTGAGCACCTTGCGCGGCCCGCCCCAGCCCGCCCGCGCCCAGGCGCGCGTGGCGGCGAGGAAGGCGGCCGTGAGTTGCATGGGGGCCTCCAGGCCCACGCGCAGGGCGGTGCTGAGTCCTTCGGGCGGGCAGTCGCCCAGCGGCGCGATGGCCGGTATCACGCCCGCGTTGTTGATGAGCGTGGCGCTGGCGAGGGCCTTGGGGTCGAGGCCGGCGAGCCAGTTCGCCAGGCGCTCGCGCGCGCCGTGGGTATCGGCGAGGTCTTGCGACCACTGGGTCAGCGGCGCGCCGAGGCGCTCGGCCTCGGCCTGCAGTTCGTCGCTGATCTGGCGCGACAGGCACAGCAGCACGCGGTCGCGCGACAGCAGTTGGCGCGCCATGGCCTGGCCCATGCCGCGCGAGGCGCCGGTGAGGATGGTGAGATGCGATGTCGTCATGTGGCTGTCTCGTTCGGTTCGGGGTTCAGAAGGGGCAGGGGCTGTGCAGTTCGAGCGTGTCGCCGCTGAGCGGGTGCGGCAGGGCGAGCCAGCCCGCGTGCAGCAGCAAGCGCTCGGCCAGGGCGCGTTGTGTCCCGTCCGCGTAGAGCGGGTCGCCTGCGATGGGGTGGCCGATGGCCTGCAGGTGCACGCGCAGCTGGTGGGTGCGGCCGGTCACGGGCTCCAGTTCTAAGCGCGTGACCAAGCCCGTGCGCGGGGCTGGGTCATCGCCGGCCAGCCGCCAGCGCGTCAGGCTGGGCTTGCCCATGCCGTGGTGCACGATGCTGCGCGGCCGGTTGAGCCAGTCGATCATGAGCGGCAGGTCGATGGTCTGCCAGCCATTGCCGGGGTCGGGGTTGTCGAGCCGCCCGGCCACCACGGCGGTGTAGCGCTTGTGCACGCGGCGCTTCTCGAAGGCCAGGGACAGGGCGCGCTGCATGGCCAGGCCGCGCGCCATCACCACCAGGCCGGAGGTGGCCATGTCCAGGCGGTGCACGATCAGGGCGTCGGCCCAGCGCGCCTGGGCGCGCGCGCTCAGGCAGTCCTGCTTGTCCGGGCCGCGGCCCGGCACGGCCAGCAGGCCCGAGGGCTTGTCCAGCACCACCAAGGCCTCGTCCTCGTGCACCACGCGCAAATCGTCGACAACGTCCATGGAGCGCGATTGTCCCCGCCGCCCGGGGGCGGCGGCGCGGCACGGGACAATACGCCCCATGCTGCTGCTCGCTCCCATGGAAGGCCTGCTCGACGCCACCCTGCGCGACGTGCTCACGCGCCTGGGTGGCGTGGACCGCTGCACCAGCGAGTTCATCCGCATCACCAACACCCTGCTGCCCGAGCGCGCGTTCATCCGCGTGGTGCCCGAGTTGCTGAACGGCGGGCGCACCGTGGCCGGCGTGCCCGTGCGCCCGCAGCTGCTGGGCTCCGACCCCGCGCTCATGGCCGAGAACGCCGCGCGCCTGGCCACGCTGCAGCCGCCGGGCATCGACCTGAATTTCGGCTGTCCGGCCAAGACGGTGAACAACAGCCGGGGCGGCGCCGTCCTGCTCGACGAGCCCGAGCTGGTGGGCCGCATCGTGGCGGCGGTGCGGCGCGCGGTGCCGGCGCACATCCCCGTGTCGGCCAAGATGCGCCTGGGGTACATGGACGACGCGCGCGCCGAGGACAACGCGCTGGCCATCACCGACGCGGGCGCGAGCGAGCTCGTGATCCACGCGCGCACCAAGGCCCAGGGCTACAAGCCGCCCGCGCACTGGGAGCGCATCGCGCAGGTGGCGCAGGCGCTGCCCGCGCAGCGGCCGGTGCTGATCGCCAACGGCGAGATCTGGTGCGTGGAGGACGCGCGGCGCTGCGCGGCCGTGACGGGCTGCGAGCACCTCATGATCGGCCGCGGCCAGATCACCGACCCGGGGCTGGCCTCGGCCATCCGCGGCGAGGGCGGCGTGCCCTGGTCGCGCGTGGTGCCGCTGCTGCCGCAGTTCTGGGCCCGCGTGAGCGCGCGCGTGGAGCGGCGCCACCGCGCGGGGCGGCTCAAGCAGTGGCTCAACTACCTGCGCCACCGCCACCCCGAGGCGCAGGCCGCCTTCGACGAGTTGCGCCTACACCATGACCCGCAGGCCATCGAGGCCTGGATCGCACGGGCCCAGGCCGCCTGGGGATGCCGGGAAGCGGCCTCGGCAGAATCCGCGCAGCCGTGTTAACTTCCGGCCCCCGCTTCGCAAGAGTCTCTGCTTTATGTCCGCACTGCAACAACGGCTGGCCGCCCTGGGGCCCGAGCGACTTCGGGGCATGCGCCGCGGCATCGAGAAGGAGAGCCTGCGCTCCTTGCCCGATGGCAAGCTGGCGCTCACCCCCCACCCGGCGGCGCTGGGCAGCGCGCTGACGCACCCCCACATCACCACCGACTACAGCGAGTCGCAGCTGGAGCTCATCACGGGCGTGCACGCCAGCGTGGACAGCTGCCTGGCCGAGCTCACCGAAATCCACCAGTTCGTGCTGCGCGCGCTGCAGGCGCAGGGCGATGAGCGGCTGTGGGTGTCGAGCATGCCCTGTGGCCTGCCGCCCGACGAGACCATTCCCATCGGCCGCTACGGTTCGTCCAACGTGGGCCGCGCCAAGAGCGTCTACCGCATGGGCCTGGCCCACCGCTACGGCCGGCGCATGCAGACGATCTCGGGCATCCACTACAACTGGTCGCTGCCTGGCGTGGACAACGAGGGCTACTTCTCGCTCATCCGCAACTTCCGCCGCCACGCCTTCCTGCTGCTCACGCTGTTCGGCGCTTCGCCGGCGGTGTGTTCGAGTTTCGTCGAGGGCCGCCCCCACGAGCTGCAGAAGCTCGGCGCCAGCGGCACGCTGTACATGCCGCACGGCACCTCGCTGCGCATGGGCCGCCTGGGCTACCAGAGCGAGGCGCAGGGCACGCTGGCCGTGAGCTACAACGGCCTGGAGGGCTATGCGGCCTCGCTGCACGACGCGCTCACGCGGCCCTGGCCCGCGTACGAAACCGTGGGCATCCGCAACCCGGGGGGCGACTACAACCAGCTCGCCACCACGCTGCTGCAGATCGAGAACGAGTTCTACGGCACCATCCGCCCCAAGCGCGTGATCTTCCCGGGCGAGCGCCCGCTGCACGCGCTGCGCGAGCGGGGCGTGGAGTACATCGAGGTCCGGCTGATGGACCTCAACCCCTTCGAGCCCATCGGCATCGATGCGATGACGCTGCGCTTCCTCGACGTGTTCCTGCTGCACTGCCTGCTGAGCGACAGCCCCCCGGACACACCCAGCGAGATCCGCGAGCTGGCGCAGAACCAGCACCTGACGGCCGCGCGCGGTCGCGAGCCGGGCCTGGAGTTGCTGCGCCGCGGCGCGCCCGTGAAGCTCGGCGACTGGGGCCTGGAGATCGTCGAGCAGCTGCAGCCCATCGCCGACGCGCTGGACGAACTGGATGGCACCGACGCGCACGCGCTGGCCGTGGCGCACGCGCGCAGCACGCTGCGCCAACCCGACCTGCTGCCCTCGGCGCGCGTGCTGCACGCCATGTCGGCGCACCACGACGACTCCTTCGTCGCCTTCGTGCGCGGGCAATCGGCGCTGACGCACCGGCAGCTGCTGGGCCTGCCCTGGGGCGAGCCGCAGCAGTCGCGCTTCGAGGCGCTGGCCCAACGGTCGTGGGACGACCAGCGCGCCATCGAGGCGGCCGACACCCTGCCTTTCGAGGTGTACCGGCAGGAATACGTGTCCGCGGAGCGGCTGGGGCGCCCGCGCACGGTGGCGGGCCAGGGCCAGGCGCTGGCGGCCTGAGGGCCCGCTCAGACCATCGTTCAGGCCTCGCCGCCGAACTTCTTGACCAGGTTGGCGATGTACTTGTCGACCAGCTTCTCGAACTCCGCCTCGACCACCGGCGCCACCACCATCTTCATCAGGCTGGGCAGCGGCACGTCCACCGTGCCCTCGATGGCCAACTCGATCGCGGTGGACTTCTTCTGGTCGCTGATCTTCCAGTGACCGCCCACCTGGGCGTTGCCCACGCCCTTGACGGGCACCCACTTCACGGTGCCCGTGCCCTTGGCGTCGTTCCACTGGCTGGTGTACTTGCTGGCGTACACGGTCTGGATGTTGACCTGGGCCGTGCCGACCTTCTCCATCTCCCATTGGTAGCTGCCGCCGCCGAGATCGGTGAGCTTCTCGACCTTGGGGAAGTGCGCGACCGAGGCGGGCACGTCCGACAGCAGCTTGAACACATCGGCCGCCTTGGCCTTGACGGCGAATTCGTAGCCGAGGTCGATCTTGACGGTGATGGCCATGGGCGCCTTTCGCGGGGTGGGAGGAGGGACGGGGCATTCTAGGCAGGCCACCCGGGGGCGGCCTACGGGCTTACACCAAGGCACAATGCGCGACCTTCCAGCCCCTTGGCGGCGCGTCCGTTCGCCGCCCGTCTTCCCATGAGCGTCCAGTGGTTCCCCGGTCATATGCACCTCACGCGCCAGGCCATCGCCGAGCGCGTGAAGTCCATCGACGTGGTGATCGAGATGCTGGACGCGCGCCTGCCGGGCTCCAGCGCCAACCCCCTGTTGGGGGAGCTCACCAAGAAGCGGCCCTCGCTCAAGGTGCTCAACAAGCAGGACCTGGCCGACCCCGAGCGCACCGCGCTCTGGCTGGCGCACTACAACGCCCAGCCCGGCACCCGCGCCATCCCGCTCGACGCGGGCGTGGTGGCGCCCGCGCGCGCGCTGATCGCGGCCTGCCGAGAACTCGCGCCGAACCGCGGCGGCATGGTCAAGCCGCTGCGGGTGCTGATCTGCGGCATTCCCAACGTGGGCAAGAGCACGCTCATCAATACCCTGGTCGGCAAACGCTCGGCCAAGACCGGTGACGAGGCCGGGGTGACCCGCACCGAGCAGCGCCTGGTGCTGGCCGACGACTTCTACCTCTACGACACGCCGGGCATGCTGTGGCCGCGCATCATCGTCCCGCAGAGTGGCTTTCACCTGGCGGCCAGCGGGGCGGTGGGCCGCAACGCCTACGACGACCAGGAGGTGGCGCTGGAGTTGCTGGACAACCTCAAGCTCGCCTATCCCGCGCTGCTGCTCGCGCGCTACGGCTTCGGCCTCACGGCCGAGGCGCTGGCCCAGGCGCCGGCGGAAGAACTGCTCGAAGCCATCGGCCGCCAGCGCGGCGCGCTGGTGAGCGGTGGGCGCGTGGACGCGCAGAAGGCCGCCGAGCTGGTGATCGGCGACTTCCGCGCCACGCTGATGGGGCGCATCACGCTGGAGACGCCCGAGCAGTACCTGCAATGGCTGCGCGCGGGACAGGCGGCGGACGCGCAACGCCGCCAGGAGCGGCTGCAGGAGCGGCGGCCGCCGCGCGGGCCGCGGCGGCGCTGAGGTGTCGCGGCCGCCGGGGCTTCATTGGCTGCAGGACAAGATCCACTGTCCGTTGGCGAAGATCACGCGGTCGTTCCCCCACACGGAAAACTGGATCTTCTCGCTGGTCGCGGCTTCGAAGTCCCGGGTGGCGCCTTGCTCCACCCAGGCATCGCTCCACACCGCCATCTCTGGCGTATAGGCCCGGTGGCCTATCCACCGCAGGTAGTAGGGCTTGAACTGGTTGGGCCCGGCATTGCCTATGTTGCCCGGCTCGGAACCCATGGGGTAGAACAAGGGGCCATCGCTGTTCGTGATCAGGGTGCCGCCCACGGTGTTGTTGGTGCCCTGGTTGGCGATGGGCCAGGTCCATTCCTGTCCGCAGGTGGACGAAAAGAAGAGCCGCGGCGTGAAGTAGAAGAACAACCGGGGCTTGGCCTTGTTCACGGTGAGCGTCCCGGTGTACGTGGTGCCGCCGACCACCGCCTGGATGGGCGTCGTGCCCGCGTGCAGGATGTGGATCTTTGAGCCGATGAGGGTGGCCACGTCCTGGCCCGCCTGCGGGAACTGGTACGACACCGGCGCGTTGCCCGGGATGCCCTGCGGTCGCGGGACGTCGAAGTCGGGGTCGCCAAAGGTGGCCACGATGTTGTCGAACACCCTGGCCTGGGCCGGCGTCACCGTCAAGGTGGCATCGATGGAGGCTTCTCGGAAGTTGTTGCTGGCCGCCTGGGTGGCGCGCAGGGTGGCCGTACCGGCCGCCAGGGGCACGACCTGGCCGTTCTGGATCTTGGCCACCACGGGTTGGCCCGGGGTTTGGACGATCTCGTAGCGCCAGTCGGTCGAGGGGTTGAGCGACGCCGCTGGCAGCAGCGGATAGGGATTCGAATCCATGCCCAGGGTGACCGCCGGGAAGGCCTGCAGCCGGGGGTCGGCGCCGATCACCGTCAGCGTGGTGCTCAGGTAGTCGCCGGTTTTGCCACAACTGATGGTGGTTTGGCCAACGCCCGTGGTTTCCCAATGGTCCTTGTCGTACGCCGCGCTGCCAAAAGGAACGCCCACGCCGCGCAGCACGTTCGGGTTGCTGGACATGAAATAGGGGCAGTAGCGGGGATCGTTGGCGGGGATGGGGTTCCCGGCGTCGTCGTAGGTCGGGGGCATGACCGGCTTGTCGCCGTACACCATCTGCCACGCCGGTCCCAGGTTGAGCGGGTGCGGGTTGACGTACTGGATCGCGATGTCGCGGTAGACGTCCGGGTTGTCGAGCTCCCATTCGAGGCCGTCGCCGAAGGGGCCGGCCACGTAGGTCAGCGCGAACCGGTAGCCTCCCGTGAGGGGGTGGTCGACCACCTTGAAGACGAATACGCCCTCTTGGCCGGGCGCCGCTGGCGGGGTGTACGACACCCGTTGGACGTTGCTGTCGGCGCGCCAGCCGGTCGAACTGCTGTACGAATAGACGCCGCCGCTCACCCCGCCGGGGAAATAGTTGACGCGGTAGCGCACCTCGAAGGTGTCGTTGGCGTGCAAGACCTGAGTGGGCCAGGAGGTGATCACGACGCCCGGCCGGCCATCGCTGATGGTGACGGACGCCGTGATGCTGGCGGCAGCATACGGTCCGCTGGCCGCTTGTGACACCTGCACCTGGACGGTGCCCGGTCCCTTGACCAGCAGATGCCCGCTCGGGCTGAGCTCGGCGATGTTGGGACTGTCCTGGCTCGGGAGGCTGTAGCTGATGGCGCCCGGGCTGTTCGAGCTCGCTTGCAGGGTGGTTTCAAAGGCGGTGGACGGGAGCGTCACGTTGGCCAGGCTCAGGCCGGATGGCGCCGCGATCACCGTCCAGGTGGCCGTGGCGATCACGGTGCCCGCGGCATTGGCGGCTTTGAGCTGGGTTTGGCCTAGGCCCTTGAGGGACACCTGGGGCTGGCCGCTGGTGCCCATGACGGTCGCCACAGCCGGGGCGCCGCTCGAGTAGGTCACCGGCTGGCCGCCCAGCTGGGGCGGCAGGTCGATGGGGACCGGGGTGTAGGCAATCTCCCTGTCGTTCAGGCCCGTGATCGCCGTCACCTCGAGCTCGGCCTCCGTGGTGCCGCCGTCGTAGGCGCCGAGCGGCCTCTGGGTGGCCACGATCGTGGTCTTGCCGACCGCTTTCACCGTGACCAGGCCTTGCTCGGTGATGCTGGCTACCGCGGTGGTCTTGTCCTTGAGGCTGTAGACGATGGTCGCCCCCTGGACGTTGGAGGTGGGCGGTGCGATCTGGAAGGACGGTACGCCGTATGCCACGCTGGCCAGTTGCCAAGGGTTGAAGCGGATGGGCTGGCCTTTCACCCTGATGGTGTAGCTGGCGCTGGCGGCTGGATAGGGCGGCGAGGCGGCCTGCGTGGCGACGATGGTGGTCTCGCCCGACAGCACGCCGCTGACCTGGCCCGTCTGGGCATTGACTGCGGCCACGGCGGTGTCGCCGCTGCGGTAGGTGACCGCGCCCGGGCTCAGGCGCACCGTGGCGGTCTGCGTGACCTGCGCACCCACCGGCACGTCCAACCGGGCCTGCGCGAACGACAGCTGCTGGACGTTGGTGATCGTGAGGTGGTTGATGCTCACGCCCGCGGCCCACGCGAAGGGGGAGGCGAGCAGGAGCAGCAGCCACCGCCAGGGCCGCTGGAGAAGGCCCTGGACGAGCGGCCGCGCGAACCAGGGAACGAAGCGAGGGACGAGGCGCATGTCAGAACCCCACGGCGTTGAAGCTGACCAGGGTGAGCGAGGCGTCGGCCATCACCACGACCACGGACACCGGCGTGGCCGAACCGGCGCCCGGATTGGGGAAGCGGTGGATGCCGATATGGAGTGCCCCGTCCTGCACCCAGACGAGCGGGCGGCCGTCGCTGCCCAGGTTGTTGGTGGGCAGGCCGTTGAAGCTCAGCTGCGCCACGTTCGCGGCGGGGGTGGGCAGCTTGATGATCAGGTCGTCGGGCGTGGCGGTCACGGTGGAGCCGCCCAGGCCGGCCTTGTCGAGGCTGGCCAGCACGAGGGGAACGGCCGTCAGGTCGACCTTGGCGAGCGCGCGCGAGGGCAGCTCGCGCGGGCGCTGAAAGACCTCGTCGAGGCGGCGCACATCGCGCGTCTGGCGCAGGCCCGTGCCGGCCGCGCAGCGCGCCGTGGGGTTGCTGCCCAGTGGAACGTCCACGCCGACCACCAGGCTGGTGCGGGCCTTCATGCCCGGGGCACCGCCGTCGCGTGCCAGCGCCACGTTCCACATGCCGTGGCGCACGCCGAACGAGAGGCGATCGCCCGCCACGCCGGTGTTGGCGTTGCCCTCCAACTGCCAGCAGCCTGGCAGGGAATGGGTATAGCCCAGGCCCGCGGTGGTGCGGCTGTCCTTTTCGCCCGAGCCGTCCTGGAAGTGGTAGCGCAGGGCTTCGCGGCCCAGCGAGAGCTTGAGCTCGGCGTTGGCCCAGGGGCGCAGGCCCATGCCCACGTTGAAGCCCTGCAGGCGGCCGGGCGCGATCTCGCGCGGGTCGACGAGGAAGCGGATGAGCGTGGGCGATTCCTCCACCATCACCGCGTCGGGCACGTCGGGCTTGCGCGCGCGGGCCATGTAGACGCTGCCGTTGAGCTGCGTGAGCCAGGCACCTTCATCGAAGCGTTTAATCACGCGCGCCAGCGCCGAGGCCTGGTCGACCGACACGTCGGCGGGGCCGGAATAGAACGGGTAGGTGTCGGTGTCGCGCAGCCAGCCCAGCGACAGGCCGACGTGCAGGTCCTTGCTGGGCGAGTACAGGCCGTTGAGCACGGCCTCCTGGTGCTCGATGCTGGCCATGAAGTTGCCGCCCACGGCCCACTGGTCGTTGAGCAGGCGGGCGTAGTCGACGCCGCCGCGCAGGCCGCGGCCGCCCCCCCAGTCGCGTCCGATGCTGGCGCTGAGCCGGGTGTCGCGTGATTCGCTGCTGTACTGGGCGCCCGAGTCGTTGAGGCTCAGGCCGCCGGCCTGCACCGCCGGGTGGGCTTGGCTGGCCTGCCCCGGTCGCCGGTCGGGCATGACCGGGCTGCCGTCCGCCGGGGGCCGGGGCGCCTTGGGCGAAGCGCCGAACGGGGAGGCGGCCGGGACGGGGGCCGCTGGGCCGGGATCGGCCTGGGCACAGCAGGGCGCGATGGCCAGCGGAGCCGCCAGGGCCGCCATGGCCCACGGTGGAAGCAAGGGACGAGGCATGGAGCGATCGATGAACAGTTGGTGGGGCACCGCCCGAAAGCGGTAGCGGGCGTCCACCAAGTTTCAGCCGATCGGCCTACTTTCTAGATACTCCCTTGGCACTAATTGATTAAGAATCCGTTGCGTCTGGCGGCCATGCCCGCACGTTCGCCGCCTGACCGGTTTTTTTACTGCCCGCCCAGGCCAATGAAGCTGGCCAGCTGCCCCGTGGGCATGGCGCCAGCCACGGTGCGGGCGCCATTGCCTTTCGGGTCGCGCGCCACGATGAAGGGCACCGATTCCGCACCCAGGCGCGTCAGCAGGGCCGTGTTGTGCTTGATGGCGGCTTCCAGTTCGGCCGGCACGCTGGCGGAAGCGGAAATGCCGCCCTGGCCGGTGCTCAGGCTTTTCTCGTGGGTCGCCATGGCCTCGGCCGGGTTGGCCGCGCCGAGAATGGCCGCCCCTTGGGGCAGGCTCTTGGCGTTGAGCAGGGCCACAGGCAGCCAGACGAAGCGCGCCTGGCGCAGCAGGGGCTGCGACGACTCCCACAGCGCGGCGCAGTGCGGGCACTGCGGGTCGAACAGCACATAAACGGTCTGGGCGGCCATCATGGCGCCCACGGTGAATCCCTTGCCTTCGGCGGCGAGCACCTGCAAGGCCTGGCTGTGGTCGATGGGTGGGGCCGGCGGCGCGGCATCGGGCTCGCGCGAACAGGCGGACAAAAAGCCCATGGCCGCAAAAGCGGCCATGGAGGAGAGGAGGGCGTGGCGGCGTTTCATGCCGCGATGGTAGTGCCGGATCAGTTGCTGAGGATGGCGTGGGCGATCAGGCCGGTGGCGGCGGCGATCAGCAGGAATTCGCCATTGACCTGCACCCAGTGGTGGCCGCGCGGCGGCTGGTACAGGCGCGGGTTGTGCTGCACCACGATGTAGCGGCCGCCGCGGTACTCGCGGGGCAGGTACTGGCCGCGCTGCCAGCGCGGGGCGGGGCCGTAGTAGTAGTGGTTGCGGTTCACGATGCGCACGTCGCGCGGACCGTGCTCGAAACGCGGGCCTCGGTCGAAACGCGGGCCTCGGTCGAAACGGGGGCCGCGGTCGTGGACATGCCGATCGACGTGGCGCTCGGCGCGCGGGCCGTCATGGCGAGAGAAGTGGCGGTGGTCGTCGCGGGCCAGGGCGGCGGTGCTCATGGCGAGCGTGGCGGTGGCGACGGCGATGGAGATCAGCGAACGGGCTTTCATCTCGGTCTCCTTTCGGGAGGTGTTGTTGAGCCTTCATCGTGCCCAGGCCGTGTATCGCGCCGGTAAACCGGTTGCGGCGCCACCGCAAAGATTGTGTGGGTTCAAGGCAGCACGTCGTGCCCCGACGGCGGTCCCGCGTGCTGCGCGTGCAGCTTGGCCGCGATGTACTCGCCGTGCGTGACGTGCAGCAGCCCCGCGACCTTGCGGATGACCGCGTTCTCGTGCACGTCCAGGTGGGCGTCGGCGTAGGCCACGGCCCACATGGCCTCCACCATGGCCACCTTCTGCGCGTGCGTGAAGCGCTCGTTGAGCAGGCGGGTGAAGCGCTGGTAGTCGTAGGCGGTGCGGGCGGTCTCGTGGGCCAGCTCGATCAGGCGCTGCAACTCGTCGTCACTGAGCTGGAACTGGCGGCGCAGGGCGCGCAGCACGGCGGCGTACTCGCCCTCGTGCACCTCGGGCGCGGCGCGCATCACCTCGACCAGCAGCACGGCGGTGGACAGCTGCAGGGTGTGCTCGTCGAGTGGCGTGTCCGCCGGGGCGGCGAGCTCGCCGGTGAGCCGCTCGATCAGGTCTTTGACGGTCTTGAACATGACATCTCCATGGCCAGGGATGGAGCGGGGTGACCGGCGGAGGTTCCGCGGTCCGGCGCGTCGCGCAGGCGACAGACCACGGTACGCGCGGCTCAGGGAAAACGCCAGACCCCCCTGGTGCGCGCGCCACGGCAGGCCTATAACCGCCGCTCGGAACAGCACCCGGCCCCCGAGCCGCCCCGCGGCTCACCCAGGAGACACGCCATGCACCTGCTTCGCGCGCGTTCGACCCGTTGGATTCCTTTGCTGGCCCTGTGGCCGGTGCTGGCCCTGGCCGACGGCGTGGCCGTGCGCTACGACGCCACTGCGGCCCCCTTCCCCAGCAACCGCTGGACGGTGCCCGACTTCGGCAACGCCACACTGCGCCGGGTGAACCTGCCCAAGCCCGACTGCGCCGCGCGGCCCAGCGACTGCGCCGACATCGACGTCATCAACACGCTGGACGGCTTTTCCACCCAGCCGCGTTTCACGGTGCCGTTCACGGGCGACATCGACCCGGCGTCGGTGGGCAGCGACAGCATCTACCTGGTCAACCTGGGCGACGTGCTCACCCTGCGCGGCTTCGGCCAGAAGGTGGGCATCAACCGCGTGGTGTGGGACCCGCCGAGCAAGACCCTGGCCTTCGAATCCGACGAGCTGCTGCAGGAGCGCTCGCGCTACCTGCTGGTGATCACGAACGGCGTGCGCGACGCCAGCGGCAAGAAGATCAAGTCGGCCAGCTTCCTGGACGGGCGCGACCCGCAGCAGCGCGAGTTGCGCGACGCGCTGCCGATGGCGCGCGGCGGCGGTCGCAACGTGGTGGCGGCCTCGCTGTTCACCACGCAGTCGGCCACCGGCGACCTGCTCAAGATCCAGCGGCGCATCAAGGCCAGCACGCCCGCGCCCATGAACTTCATGGTGGGCAACGGCGGCAGCGTGCGCGCGCTGTTCCCGGTGGCGGGGCTGCAGGGCATCCAGTTCAACCGCCAGACCGGCACGGCACCGGCGTTCACGCCCAGCTTCCTGCCCACGCCGGCCCTGCAGGTGGTGCCGGGCGCGGTGGGCCAGGTGGCCTACGGCCGTTTCGACTCGCCCTCGTACCAGAACGCCGCCAAGGTGATCCCCGCGACCGATACGCTGACCGGCGCGCCGCGCCTGCTGGGCAGCGAGACGCTGACGGCCCAGTTCTTCCTGCCCGCCGGACCCAAGCCGGCCATGGGCTGGCCGGTGGCGATCTTCGGCCACGGCTTCACCGACAGCATGTACGGCGCGCCCTGGACGGTGGCCTCGGTGCTGGCCTCGCAGGGCATCGCCACGGTGTCGATCAACGTGGTGGGCCACGGCGGCGGCGCCCTGGGCACGCTCAATGCGCTGCCCACCGTGGGCGCGCCGGTGCAGATCCCCGCCGGCGGGCGCGGCATCGACCAGGACGGCAACGGCAGCATCGACAGCACCGAGGGCGTGAACGCCGCCGCGCCGCAGACCATCGTCAGCAGCCGCGACGGCCTGCGCCAGACGGTGATCGACCTGATGCAGCTGGTGCGCCAGATCGAGGTCGGCGTCGACGCCGACGGCGACGGCGCGCCCGATCTCGACCCCGGCCGCATCTACTACGCCGGCCAGTCCTTCGGCGGCATCTACGGCACCATCCTGCTGGGCGTGGAGCGCAACATCAAGGCTGGCGTGCCCAACGTGCCGGGCGGCTCCATCACCGAGATCGCGCGCCTGAGCCCCGCCTTTCGCATCCTCACCGGCCTGAGCCTGGCCACGCGCCAGCCGGTGCTGCTGAACCTGCCGCCCACGCCCGAGCGGCCGGTGCCGCTGAACTTCGACGAGAACATCCCGCTGCGCGACCAGCCGCCGCTGGTCAACACCGTGCCGGGCGCCATGGCCATCGCCGAGCTGCTGGACCGCAACCAATGGGTGCAGCAGTCGGGCAACCCGGTGTCCTACGCCGAGCTGATCCGCCGCGACCCGCCGGCGGGCCACGCAGCCAAGCCCGTGATCGTGCAGTTCGCCAAGGGCGACGTGACCGTGCCCAACCCCACCAGCAGCGCCATCGTGCGCGCGGGCGGGCTCAAAGACCGCGTCACCTACTACCGCAACGACCTGGCCTTCGCCGCCAATCCGGGCATCCCCAAGAACCCGCACACCTTCCTCACCAACATCGGCATCGCGGCGGCCGCGCCGCTGGCGGTGGCGGCGCAGACCCAGATCGCGGTCTTCTTCGCCAGCCACGGCGCGACGGTGATCGACCCCGACGCCGGCGGGCCGCTGTTCGAGGTGCCTATCCAGGGCGATCTGCCGGAGGGGCTGAACTTCATCCCCTGAACCGGCCGTGCGCGGGGCGGCGGTACAGTCGCTGCCCCATGCCCCACGCCGTCTCCCGCCTGCGCGCCGCGCGCCTGGCCGCCAGCTCCAAGTCCTTCGTCGCGCGCGGCTCCGCGCCCGGGCGCTGCGCGCGCTGCCGGCTTTTTTCCCCTTACTGCATCTGCGACCTGCGCCCGCGCGTGGACACGCGCGCCGGCGTCTGCCTGCTGATGGGCGACATCGAGGCGCTCAAGCCCAGCAACACCGGCTGGCTGATCGCCGACCTGGTGGCCGACACCTGGGCCTTTGCCTGGTCGCGCACGGTCATCGACCCCGCGCTCATCGCCCTGCTGAACGACCCGCAGTGGCAGCCCTGCGTGGTGTTCCCCGGCGAATTCGTGGACCCGGCGCGCGTGATCACCGCGCCGCCGCCGGCCGCTGCCGCCACCGCCGGCGCACCCGCGCGGCGCCCGCTGTTCGTGCTGCTCGACGGCACCTGGTCCGAGGCGCGCAAGATGTTCAACAAGAGCCGCTACCTCGACCCCTTCCCGGTGCTGAGCCTGCACCCCGACCACCCCTCGAACTACCGCCTGCGCCGCGCCGCGCGCGCCGACCACTTCTGCACCGCCGAGGTGGCGGCCCTGTGCCTGGCCCTGGCGGGCGAGGCGCGCGCGGCCGAGGCCCTGGCCGCCTGGCTGGACGTGTTCAGCGAGCACTACCTCAAAGGCAAGCAGAACCGGCCGGTGGACCGGAACGGGCCGGCGCACCAGCGGCTCAGGGCGCTGACCCCGGGCGCGGCCGGCTAGCCGCAGCGCACCAGCGCGTGGCCGCCGGGCGCGGCCACGCCGGTGAGCCGTTCCAGCACCTCGGCGGGCGGGTCCGGGTCCTTCGATCCGGCTTCGGCACCCGCGCGCAGGCGGACCACGTCGCCCACCCGCAGCCGCAGCGCCTCGGGGGCGGTGGCCACCCAGACCGGGGCGTACCAGTCGCCGCCGTCCAACACCTTGAGCTGGCAGCCCAGGCGCAGCACGCGGCCAGCGGCCAGGTCGCTGTCGCGCAGGGCGTCCAGGCGGCGCAGGCCGGCCTGGGCGAAGTCGAAGGCCCAGGCCGGTGCCGGCCCGCGCAGCTTCACGCGCCACTGGCCGGGCGGCGCGCCCGGCGCCTGGCAGGGCGCACCGGGCCGGGGGCTCAGGGCGGAGGCCGCGGCCTCGCCCAGCGCGCTGGCGCTGCCCGCATAGACGCCGTGCCAGCGCGGCGCCGCCCCGCCGTCCACGGCCGGCCAGGCCGCGCGCAGCCCGCGCACGTCCACCACGCTGCCGCTGGCCAGGCGCAGGCCGGCCGGGGCGAGCACCGTCACCGTGAGCCAGCGCATGCCCGAGGCCTGCGCGGCGTCCGGCAGCCCGCACTCGCCTTCGAACAGCCGGCCTTCCTCGAGTTCGCGCCGGGTCACGCCGGCGCGCAGGGCCGCGTACAGCTCGGGGTGGCCGTCGCGCACGCCGTGGCGGTCCTTCACCACGTCCAGCACCTGGGCGCGCGTCAGGCCGCCGGCGCGGGGCGCGGTCTCGCAGCCGGCGAGGGCGGCGCAGGCCACCCACAGGGCGGCGGTGGCCGCCAGCCGGTCGGCGGCGCGCGCGGCCGGCGGGGCGAGGGGGTGGGCGGGCGGTGTCATGTCCGGTGGCGCATCCAGCGGTGGCGTTCCAGGAAGGGGCGGTAGCGCTGCGCCACGGTCAGCGGCGCCTCCATCATGGGCAAGTGTCCCAAACGGTCCAGCACCTGGATGTCCGCATCGGGACGTTGCCAGCGCAGCGTGCGCGCGCCCGATACGTGGAACACGCGGTCGCGCCGTCCCCACAGCACCAGCAGCGGCGCCGGCACCCGCGCGAGGCGCTGCTCCAGCAGGTAGCGGTCGGCCAGGTGTTCGCGCCAGAGGCGGTGGTTGGAGGGGGCGCGGCGGATCGCGTCCTCGCGCGCGGCGCGCAGGATGGGCCAGGGCAGCCAGGGCCGCTGCCCGAACAGGCGCGCCAGCAGCGCGTCGAACTCCGCCGCGTCGTGCGCGATCAGCGGGGTCTGTCCGGCGTCGATCAGCCGGTCGGTCTCGCTGGGGCGCGGCGAGCGCAGTCCGTGCGGCGCGCCGATGAACGCCAGCGAGGCGACGCGGCCCGGGTATTCCCCGGCCAGCAGGGCCCCCAGCGCGCCGCCCATGGAGCTGCCGGCCACGTGCGCGCGCTGCACGCCGATGGCGTCCATGAAAGCGCGCAGCCGCTCCACCTGCTCGGCGTAGCCGTAGCGCTGGTCCTCGTGCCGCTCGCTGGCGCCGAAGCCGGGCAGGTCGGGCACGACCACGCGGTGGTGCGGGGTCAGCCGGCGCGCCAGGTCCACCCAATGGTCCTTCTCGGCGAAGATGCCGTGCAACAGCAGCACGGGCTCGCCGCGCCCGCCCTCCAGATAATGCAGGCCGTGCCCCGCCACCCGGACCTCGCGCGCCGCAAGGCCCGCGAGCCGGCGGTTCAGATTCACCAGAGGAGACTTGAGCACATGCGACAGCCCGCTCTTCGCGGTGTGGACGACGCCGGCCTGCGCGGCCAGGTTCAGCGCCCAGTGGTGGGCGGTGCGGATCGACAACTCGTTCTCCTGTGGTGTGGGTGGATGAAGCCGCCACGGTACGGGCGGCTGGCGCGCCTGTCTTGGAGGTTTGGGCTGTGTTGATCGGCAACGCGCTCACCCTGTGCGCCGACAAGGCGCTCTACCTGGGCGAGATCCCCGCCACCGGCTGGCACCGCCACGCCGCGCCGGTGCTGCTGCTGGGCTTGTCGGGGCGTTTTCGCCTGCTGTTGCCGAAAGGGCGCGAGGAGAGCTGCCACAGCGCCTTGATCGACGCCGGCGTGGAGCACGTGTTCGATCCGCAAGGCGAGCGCGTGGCGCTGATGTACCTGGAGCCCGACGCGCCCGAGGTGCGCCGCCTGCGGCGGGTGTTCGCGGCCCAGGGTCCCGTCATCGGCGAGCCGGTGCCGCGCGCGCGCATCCGCTGGCACACCGAGCAGCGCCTGCACAGCTTCGACCTGCCCACGCTGCTGGGGCCGGGTGGCCTGCCGCCCCTGGCCAGCGTGGACCCGCGCGTGCTGAGCAGCCTGCGGCGCCTGCGCGAAGCGGGCGAGGGCGTGCCCGACCGCGAGGCGCTGGCGCGCGCGGCGCACCTGTCGGCCTCGCGCTTCAACCACCTGTTCAGCGAGGCGCTGGGCGTGAGCTTTCGCAGCTACCGCATCTGGACGCAGGTGCGCCGCGCCATGGCCGCCTACCGGCCCGACGGCAGCCTGACCGAGGCCGCGCTGGACGGCGCCTTCGCCGATTCGGCCCACTTCAGCCGCATGTTCCGCCACACCTTCGGCATGACGCCCTCCAGCGTGTTGCGGCCGCTGCGCGCGGTGAACGTGCTGGACTGAAGGGGCGCGGCCTCAGGGCACGAAGCGGTAGCCGATGCCCGTTTCCGTGAGCAGGTGCCGGGGCATGGCCGGGTGCTGCTCGATCTTCTTGCGCAGGTTGGCCATGTGCACGCGCACGTAGTGCGTGTCCTCGCGGTGGCCGGGGCCCCAGACGGCCTGCAGCAGCTGGGCGTGCGTGACCACGCGCTCGGGCTGGCTGGCCAGGTGGGTGAGCAGCTTGTATTCGATGGGCGTCAGGCGCAGCGGCTCGCCCGCGCGCTGCACCTGGTGGCGCGCCAGGTCGATTTCCACGTCGCCGAAACGCAGTACCGATTCGCCGGCCGGCGTCTGCGCCCGGTGGCGGCGCAGCTGCGCGCGCACGCGCGCCATCAGCTCGCCCGAGCCGAAGGGCTTGACGAGGTAGTCGTCGGCGCCCGCGTCCAGCGCTTCGATCTTGCTGGCCTCGGCGCTGCGCGCCGAGAGCACGATCACCGGCACCGCCGACCACTGCCGCAAGTCGCGGATCAGGTCCACGCCGTCGCCGTCGGGCAGGCCCAGGTCCAGCACCACCAGGTCGGGGCGGCGCGTGCCGGCCTCGATCAGTCCGCGCTGCAGGGTGGCGGCCTCGTGCACCTCATGGCCCTCGGCCTGCAGCGTGAGCCGCACGAAGCGGCGGATGTCGTTCTCGTCCTCGACGATCAGGATCTGCGGGGCGTGGGTGCTCATGGTGAAACCTTGGCGCGGCGCGCTGCGGTGCGAACCCCTTCGGGCGGTCGGGCGGTGCTCATGGCGGCGGATTGTCGGCCGGCGGCGGCGTGCCGCGCGGCAGCGTGATCTCGATGCGCGCGCCCTCCACGCGGCCCTCGCGGGTGCGGTTGTGGCCCTCGATGCGCCCGCCGTGCGCCTCCACGATGGCGCGACCGATGGCCAGGCCCAGGCCGACGCCGGGCGTGGCGCTTTCGCGCGCGCCGCGCTCGAACTTCTCGAACACGCGCGCCTCCTGCCCGCGCGGCAGGCCGGGACCGTGGTCGTCCACGCGCAGGCGCACCGCCTCGGCGTCGGCCTCGGCCCACAGGCGGATGGCGGAGCCGGGCGGCGTGTACTTGGCGGCGTTCTCCAGCAGGTTCACCAGCACCCGCTCCATCAGCACGGCGTCGAACTGCAGCAGCGGCAGGTCGGCCGGCAGATCGACCTGGATCGCGCGGCCGTGCAGCGCGTCGCCGCAGGCGGCCAGGGCGCTGCCCACCACCTCTTCCAGCGGTTGCCAGGCGCGCTGCAGCGGCACGGCGCCGGCCTGCAGGCGCGCCATGTCCAGCAGGTTGTTCACCAGCGCCGCCATGCGCCGCGCCGACTGGGCAATGGCCTCGGCCAACTCGGCCTGCGCGGGCGACAGCGCCGGCGGCGTCAGGCGCAGCGCCTCGCCCAGGCCCACCAGCGAGGCCAGCGGCGTGCGCAGGTCGTGCGAAATGGCGGCGAGCAGCGAGTTGCGCAGCCGCTCCGATTCGATCTGCACCGTGCTGTGCTGCGCCACCTCGATGTAGTGGATGCGCTCCAGCGAGATGGCCAGCAGCGAGGCGCAGGCCCCCAGCGCCCGGCGCTGTTCGGTGTCCAGCGCGCGCGCGCCGCCGGGGTCGAGCACCAGCGCGCCGCGCACGCGCATGGGTGCCTTCAGCGGCACCACCAGCGTGGCGCTGGCGGGCAGGGTGTCGGTGCCGCGGCCGGCGGGCTCGCCGCGCTCGAAGGCCCACTGCGCCACCGCCATGTCCACCGGCGCCTGCCCGCCGGGCAGGGGCTGCAGCCGGTCGTTCAGGTCGGCCGCGAGCAAGGTGCTGGGCATGCCGAATTCGGCCCGCACGAAGCGCGCGCCGATGTCGGCCACCTGCTCGGGCAGCAGCGCGGCGGACAGGTCGCGCGACATGTCGTGCAGCGCGCGCACGCGCCGCTCGCGCCGCGTGGCGGCGTCGGCCTGCTGGCGCAGCACGGCGGTGAGCTGGCCGATGGCCAGGGCCACCACCAGCATCACGCCGAAGGTGACGAGGTACTGCACGTCGCTCACCGCGAGCGTGAAGCGCGGCGGCACGAAGTAGAAGTCGAACAGCGCCACGCCCAGGAAGGCCGCCAGCACCGCCGGGCCGCGGCCGTAGCGCAGCGCGATGGCCACCACGATGAGCAGGAAGATCATCACGATGTTGCTGAGCTCCAGCACCGGGATCAGCGGCGTGGCCAGCACGGCGGTGAGCGCGCAGGCCAGGCCGGCGGCGAGGTAGCCGGGCCAGCGCGGGCCACGCGGCGGTTCGGCCGCAGGGGCGGCGCCCTCGCGTTCGCGCGCGCCGGACGGCTCGGCCACCTGCAGCAGCTCCAGGTCGCCGGCCACCGCCGCGATGCGCTCGGCCAGCGGGCGCGACCAGGGCCGGCGCCGGCGCGCGCGGCCCAGC
Source organism: Hydrogenophaga sp. YM1 (assembly GCF_016903055.1). Lineage (NCBI taxonomy): Bacteria > Pseudomonadati > Pseudomonadota > Betaproteobacteria > Burkholderiales > Comamonadaceae > Hydrogenophaga > Hydrogenophaga sp. YM1. The sequence continues at coordinate 1,635,928 of NZ_CP070223.1, forward strand.
ACCAGCCGGCTGAGGTTGTGTTCGCGCGCGTGGCGCACCAGCGCGGCGGCCGGGTCGCGGTCGCTGAAGCTGCTCACGCTGGCGCCCAGCGACTCGGCCAGGTCCAGCGCCTTTTGCGTGGCGGCGCTGGGCTCGCGCGAGAGCGCCTGCACGTGCACCGCGTGCCAGGGCAGGTCCAGCTGCGCGGCCATGCGCGCGGCGCAGCGCACCACCTTGTCGGCCGCCGGTCCCGGGCCCACGCAGGCCAGCAGCGACTCGCGGTTGGGCCACACCGGGCGCACCGCGCCGGCCTGGCGAAAGGCGCGCACCTCGTCGTCCACGCGGTCGGCGGTGCGGCGCAGGGCCAGCTCGCGCAGGGCCAGCAGGTTGCCCTTGCGGAAGAAGTGGGCGGCGGCGCGCTCGGCGCGCTGGTCGTCGCCACCGCCTTCCCGGGTGGGCAGGTACACCTTGCCGCTGTGCAGGCGCTCCAGCAGCTCATCGGGCGGCAGGTCGACGACGACGACCTCGTCGGCCTCGTCGAACAGGCGGTCGGGCACGGTCTCCCACACGCGCACGCCGGTGATGCCGCTGACCACGTCGTTCAGGCTGTCGAGGTGCTGCACGTTCATCGTGGTCCACACGTCGATGCCGGTGGCCAGCAGTTCCTCGGCGTCCTGCCAGCGCTTGGGGTGGCGCGAGCCGGGCGCGTTGCTGTGCGCGAACTCGTCGAGCAACACCAGGCCGTCGGGGTGCCGGGCGCCGAAGGCCAGCGCGGCGTCGAGGTCGAACTCGCGCAGCGTGTGGCCCTTGTGCGCCACCTCGCGCAGCGGCAGGCGCGGCAGGCCCTGGGTGAGGGCCTGGGTCTCGGGCCGGCCGTGGGTTTCCACCACGCCGATGGTCACCGGCGTGCCCTCGGCCTGGGCAGCGCGGGCGGCCGACAGCATGGCGTAGGTCTTGCCCACGCCGGCCGAGGCGCCGAAGAAGATCTTCAGGCGCCCCCGCCGCGCCCGGTCTTCGCCGGCCCGCACCTGCGCGAGCAGGATGTCGGGGTCGGGTCGCTGCGGGGCGTCGTTCATGGAAAAACCTTCGCGCGGCGCGCTGCGGTGCGACCGGCTTCGGGCGGCCGTGCGTCGTTCATCGGGACCGCATCATCGCACCGGCGCCGCGGCGGCATCGAGCGCCAGGTTGAGCTCAAGCACGTTCACGCGCGGCTCGCCCAGGCCGGGGATCAGCGGGCGCTGCGCCTGGCGTTCCACCAGCGCCGCCACGGCGCCCGGCGCCAGGCCGCGCGCGCGGGCCACGCGGGGCGCCTGGTACAGCGCGGCCGCCAGGCTGATGTGCGGGTCCAGCCCGCTGCCCGAGGCCGTGACCAGGTCCACCGGCACGGGCGCGTTGTTGTCCGGGTCGGCCGCGCGCAGCGCCGCGATGCGCTCGCGCACGGCGTCCTTCAGCGGCTCGCTCGTGGGCCCCAGGTTGGAGCCGCCCGAGGCCGCGGCGTTGTACGGCACGGGCGCGGTGGCCGAGGGCCGGCCCCAGAAATAGCGCGGCTCGGTGAAGGCCTGGCCGATGAGGGCCGAGCCCACGGGGCGGCCGCCGCGCTCGATCAGGCTGCCGTTGGCCTGGCGCGGGAGCAGGGCCTGGGCCGCGCCCGTGACCAGCAGCGGGTAGAGCAGGCCGGTGACCGCGCTGAGCAGCAGGAACAGCAGCACGGCGGCGCGCAGGGTGCTGCCCAGGCCTTCGCCGGCCGGGGCCTTGTCGGTGGAGGGGGATTCGGTGTTCATGGGAACTCCTGTGGGATCAGGCCAGGCCCAGGCCGGCGATCAGCAGGTCGATGGCCTTGATGCCGATGAAGGGAACCACCACGCCGCCCAGGCCGTAGACCGCCAGGTTGCGCCGCAGCAGCGAGGCCGCGCCCACGGCGCGGTAGGGCACGCCCTTGAGCGCAACCGGGATCAGCGCCACGATGACCAGGGCGTTGAACACCACCGCCGAAACGATGGCCGAGGTCGGGCTGGCCAGCTGCATCACGTTGAGCGCCTGCAGCTGCGGGTAGGTGGTGACGAAGGCGGCCGGCACGATGGCGAAGTACTTGGCCACGTCGTTGGCGATGCTGAAGGTGGTCAGCGCGCCGCGCGTCATCAGCAGGCGCTTGCCGGTCTCCACGATCTCGATCAGCTTGGTGGGGTTGCTGTCGAGGTCCACCATGTTGCCGGCCTCCTTGGCGGCCTGGGTGCCGGTGTTCATGGCCACGGCCACGTCGGCCTGGGCCAGCGCGGGCGCGTCGTTGGTGCCGTCGCCGGTCATGGCCACCAGGCGGCCGCGCGCCTGGTGCTCGCGGATGAGCGCGAGCTTGGCCTCGGGCGTGGCCTCGGCGAGGAAGTCGTCCACGCCGGCCTCGGCCGCGATGGCCGCCGCCGTGAGGCGGTTGTCGCCGGTGACCATCACGGTCTGGATGCCCATGCGGCGCAGCTCGGCGAAGCGCTCCTTGAGGCCACCCTTGACGATGTCCTTGAGCTCCACCACGCCAAGCGCGCGCGCGCCCTCGGCCACCACCAGGGGCGTGCTGCCGCGCCGCGCCACGTCGTCCACCAGGGCCTGCACCGGGGCGGACCAGGCGCCGCCGAGCGATTCCACGTGCCGGCGGATGGCATCGGCCGCGCCCTTGCGGATCTGGCGGCCGTCGGCCAGGTCCACGCCGCTCATGCGCGTCTGCGCGCTGAACGGCACGAAGTGCGCGCCCATCGATTGCAGCTCGCGTTCGCGCAGCTGGTGCCGGTGCTTGGCCAGCACCACGATGCTGCGGCCCTCGGGCGTTTCGTCGGCCAGCGAGGCGAGCTGCGCGGCGTCGGCCAGGTCGCGCTCGTTCGTGCCCGTGGCCGGCAGGAAGGCCGCGGCCTGGCGGTTGCCCAGGGTAATGGTGCCGGTCTTGTCGAGCAGCAGCACGTCCACGTCGCCCGCCGCCTCCACCGCGCGGCCCGAGGTGGCGATCACATTGGCCTGCATCAGCCGGCTCATGCCCGCCACGCCGATGGCCGAGAGCAGGCCCGCGATGGTGGTCGGGATCAGGCAGACCAGCAGGGCCACCAGCACCACCAGGCCGACCGGCTGGCCGGCGCCGCCCGAGGCCTGCGCGCTGAAGGTGGAGAAGGGCAGCAGCGTCACCACCACGCCCAGGAAGACCAGGGTCAGCGCCACCAGCAGGATCGTCAGCGCGATCTCGTTCGGCGTCTTCTGGCGCCGCGCGTTTTCCACCATGGCGATCATGCGGTCGACGAAGGTCTCGCCGGGGTTGACGCTCACGCGCACCACCACCGCGTCGGACAGCACGCGCGTGCCGCCAGTGACGGCCGAGAAGTCGCCGCCCGACTCGCGGATCACCGGCGCCGATTCGCCGGTGATGGCGCTCTCGTCCACCGAGGCCACGCCGTCGATCACCTCGCCGTCGGCGGGCACGGTGTCGCCGGCCTCGATCAGCACCACGTCGCCCTTGCGCAGCGAGTCGGCCTCGATCGGCAGCCAGCGCATGGCACTTCTCGGCGTGCCGGCCTTGAAGGCGCCGTCGAGTTTCTTCGCCCAGGTCTTGCGCTTGAGCCCGCGCAGGCTCGCGGCCTGCGCCTGACTGCGGCCTTCGGCCAGCGCTTCGGCGAAGTTGGCGAACAGCACGGTGAACCACAGCCACAGCGCCACGGCCAGCGTGAAGCCCTCGGGCCGCGCGAGCCACAGGGCGGTGGTGAAGGCGCTGCCCACGTAGACCACGAACATCACGGGGTTGCGGATCTGCGCGCGCGGGTCGAGCTTGCGCAGCGCACCGATCAGGGCCGGCCGCAACAGGGCCGGGTCGAACAGGGTCAAGGTTTTGCGTGTCATGGCGGGCTCCTCACTTCGCCCACAGGGTCAGGTGTTCCACCACCGGCCCCAGGGCCAGTGCGGGCACGTAGTTGAGCAAGCCCACCAGCAGCACCGTGCCCACCAGCAGGCCGACGAACAGCGGCCCGTGCGTGGGCAGGCTGCCGGTGGTGGCCTCGGCGCGCGGCTTGGCGGCGAAGGACCCTGCCAGGGCCAGCACCGGCAGGATCACGCCGAAGCGGCCCAGCGCCATGGCGATGGCCAGCAGCACGTTGTAGAAGGGGGTGTTGGCCGACAGGCCCGCGAAGGCGCTGCCGTTGTTGTTGGCGGCCGAGCTCAGCGCGTACAGCACCTCGGTGAAGCCGTGCGGGCCCGCGTCCTGGATGCCGGCGCGCCCGGCCTCGCTCATCAGCGCCACCGCGGTGCCCAGCAGCACCAGCAGCGGCGTGACCAGGATGGCCACCGACACCATCTGCATCTCGAAGGGCTCGATCTTCTTGCCCAGGTAGGCCGGGGTGCGCCCGATCATCAGGCCGGCCACGAAGACCGCCAGCAGCGCGAACACCAGCATGCCGTACAGGCCCGAGCCCACGCCACCGAACACCACCTCGCCCAGCTGCATCAGCGCCGTGGGCACCAGGCCGCCCAGCGGGGTGAAGCTGTCGTGCATGGCGTTCACCGCGCCGCAGCTGGCGGCGGTGGTGACCACGGCGAACAGCGACGAAGCGGCGATGCCGAAGCGCACCTCCTTGCCCTCCATGTTGCCGCCCGACTGCAGCGCGCTGGCGGCCTGGTCGGCGCCCAGCGCGGCCAGGGCCGGGTTGCCCTGCTGCTCGAAATGGGTGGCGGCGACCACGGCGAGCACGAAGATCAGCGCCATGGCCGCGAGCACGGCCCACGCCTGGCGCCGGTCGCCCACCACGCGGCCAAAGGTGAAGCACAGGCCGGCGGGGATGGCGAAGATCGCCAGCATCTGCAGGGCGTTGCTCCATTCGTTCGGGTTCTCGAACGGGTGGGCCGAGTTGGCGTTGAAGAAGCCGCCACCGTTGGTGCCCAGCATCTTGATGGCGAGCTGCGAGGCCGTGGGCCCCATGGCCAGGGTCTGCTCACCCACGCCCGGCTGCAGCGGCGTGAGCGTGAGGAAGGGCGAAAGGTTCTGGATCACGCCCGTGGCCACGAAGGCCAGCGCCCATACGGTGGCGATGGGCAGCAGCACCCACAGCGTGGCGCGCGACAGGTCCACCCACACGTTGCCGACCGCGCGCGCCGAGTGCCGGGCGAAGCCGCGCATCAGCGCTATCACCACCACGATGCCGGTGGCGGCGGACAGGAAGTTCTGCACCGTCAGCGCGAGCATCTGCGTCAGGTAGCTCATGGTGGTCTCGCCGCCATAGCCCTGCCAGTTGGTGTTGGTGACGAAGCTGACGGCGGTGTTGAAGGCGGAATCCACCGCCACCGCGCCAAAGCCCTGCGGGTTCAGCGGCAGCGCGCCCTGCAGCCGCTGCAGCGCGAACACCGCGAGCAGCCCCAGCGCGTTGAACAGCAGAAGACCGCGCGCGTAGGGCCACCAGCCGGTCTCGGCCTCGGGCCGCACGCCGAGCAGGCGCCACAGCGGCGCCTCGATGCGGTGGCCGGCGGCAAAGCGGCCTTCCATGACGGTGTGCATCCAGCGCCCCAGCGGCCAGGCCAGGGCGAGCAAGGCCGTGAGGAAGAGCGCGAGCAGGCTCCAGGCGGCGGCGTTCATAGGAGTACCTCCGCGCGGCGCGCTGCGGTGCGAGTGCCTTTGGGCGGCCAGGCGGCACTCATGAGAAATCCTCCGGCCGCGCGAGCACGGCGACGAGGTAGGCCAATAGCCCGGCCGCCAACAGGGCGGCGAGCGTCACGAAGTCCATGGGAACCCCCGAAGTGAAGACCTCGGTGAGCGTAGGCAGGGGCCCGTCAAGACGGGCGAAAGACTTCGGGGGTGGGTGTCAAGAACGTGTCAAGACCGGGCCGTGGGTCTCAGATCCAGCGCCGCGTGCGCGCGCGGTAGCGCTGGTAGTCCTCGCCGAACTTGAGCGCCAGCGCGCGCTCTTCCGGCGCGATCTGGAAGCGCGTGACGTAGGCGGCGAAGAACAGCGGGCCGAGCCACATCGGCGCGGCGTCGAGGCGAATGGCGTAAGCCACCAGCAGCATTAGCAGGCTCAGGTACAGCGGGTTGCGCGAGACGCGGTAGACGCCGCCCGTGACCAGGCTCGTGGCCTTCTCGGGCTGCAGCGGGTTGATGGTGGTGCGGGCCCACCAGAGCCCCACCACCGCCGCCAGCGCCAGGGCGGCGCTGAGCTGCGACAGGCCCACGCCGAGCTGCATGCGCAGCGCGCTCGGGTCGATGGCGACGCCGGCCGCGCGCGCCGACCACTTCATGGCCGCGCCCACCAGGGCGGCGACCACGGGCGCGGGGAGCTTGGTCTCCAGGCACTGCACGGGCGGCATTCTGCCGCGCCTGGGCCCTGGGGTGGGCCGTTCGGTGAGGCGATGGCCTAGTCCCGGAACAAGGGGGCTAGGTGGTTCACTCAGTTTCGAAGCCGTCTTCCCATGGGGCTTGGGGGCGGGTCGACATTCATCCGGCAATAGGTGCGAAGGCCATGACGATCATTTCTCGCTTGTGGGGCTCCCCCACCATGAGCCCGCAAAAATTGGGTCTGTTTCTGCGGAGCGTCAATATTCAGCAGAGCAATGCGCAGAAGGCGCCCGACAAGCACGGGGAGTTCCATTTCGTGACAGCGGGGGGCGGGGTGTACGTCTCCAGCGATTCGACGGCGTCGGGCATCAGCACCCGGCAGTTTCACAAAGCCTGCACCAGACTGACGAAAGCGCTGAACAAACACCGCGATCGCTTGGAGCGCCAAGGCCTGGATGTGGAGGCGGCGTTGCAGGGCTTGCAACAGCTCAAGCACACCGGCAAGCGCTTTGGTCCGAACGACCTGGCGGCATTTCGGGGGTGGCGGGACGAGAGCGCCCATGTCGCCATGCACCAAACCGCTATCGACATCCGGGCCATGGCCGCGCACTGGACAGGGTGGCTCGTCGCCCTTCGACGCGATATACCGACCGGGCGGGGGGTGCCGACGGCCAATGAAGCGTCTGGCGCGGCGGCAGTGCAGGCGGAAGAGGCGGCCTTGCTCGCGGCGCGCAGGCAGGCACAGGACTTCGCCGCGCACGGCCTGCCAGACGAAAGGCAGCCGACGGAGGACGACGAGGACCGAACCGGGTTGGTGAACTGGCTGAACACGGTCCTTCCATCGCAGCCGTCCTTGAAGGGGTGCCGGGCGCAGACCCTGTTTCAGCAACTGCTGGTCGACAAGGTCCAGTCCCTCGCCGATTGCCAAGCGAAGCTGGACCAACTGCTGGCGCAGAGCGACGCCCGCGACGCCGACCCCATGTATCAGACCGAAGTGCGCTTGCAGGCCACCTTGTTGGTCAAAGGCATTGAGGCGTATTTGGATGGCTTGATTCAGGCGGCGCACATTCTGAGCGGCCAGTTCCGGGTCAATGAACTGCCGGAGAAGTTCCACTTCCTTTTGGTGGACAGCGGCAAGGCCCTGGCCGATCTGTTCATGGCGCATCTCAATGCCTCCAGCGCAATGATGCGGGGCTATCGGCAGGCGAATGAGGCGCTGTCGGTCACCCGGGACCTCTCGGCCCAAGGGAACGGATCGGCCGGGCCTGTGCCCGCCGGCAAGCCCTTGAACGCCCGAGGAGTCTGGTCTTTCGCGCGGCCCAAGGGGGATAAGGTGCCGGTGTCGGGCAAGGAGCCGCTGTCTCGCGCGCGCCCCGTGGAGATGGGGGGGCATCGGCGTGAGGGGGCTGGTCTGGCGGACGCCACTCTGCAGGCCGAACAGGCGGCCGTTCGAGCGTGCGTGAGCTGCTTCGGCCGCGATGACGAGGTGCCCAACGACGAGAAGCGCCCCCTGATGCGTAAGCTCCAACTCGAGCTGCGTGGCCACCCTAAGACCGCGTACCTGGATCTGCGCTCGCTGCCCCTGAGGCTGGAGAAGATGCCGCTGTATTTCGGCTCTCGGTACCGCGAGCTGGAGCAGCGGGTTCTCGGGTGCCGCCAACGGCAGATCGACCCGGCGTCGGACCCGCAGGTGCAGCGCCTGGTCCGGCAATGGCAGCAGGGGGCGCTGGACCACATCGAGCAGATCGAAACCGTGGCGGCTTGCCTGAAAAAGCTGGCCAGCCAGAAGGGGGTGCCCCAGGCTTCCGCGAGCGCCATGACCGACACGGCGCTGTGCCTGGCGCAGTTGGTCGCGAGCTACCGCGATCCCATGGGGCCCGTGATGGGCTTGAGCCGGGCCGCGCATGCTTGGCTGACGCCAGCCCAAGGGCCGCTCGGCCAGGTGCCTGCGGAGATCGACGATTTTCTGCACCTGCTGGAACAGCAGGAACCGCAGGCCCCCGAAGACCGCGGGGCGTTCGATCGAGCGCTCATGGGCGTCGACAGCCTTCAGGGCTCTTTGCGCGACCTGATGGCGCCGCAGCATGCCACGCCAGCGGTGGAGGAGCCGCCCACGCCGGCCGTGCGCCAGCTGGCGCGCGCCGCGCGTCCTGCGCCGGAACCGTCGGCCCACGCCATTGACGAGCAGGTGGCGGCGTTGAACGCCGATCTGGTGCGGGAGCAGGAAGCGGATGACCACTGGGCGCTGTTGACCACGCGGCTCGAGCAGCAAGACAACGGGGAGCAGCGCGTGCAAGCGCTCGAGCAGGAGGTCAACTGGTACGACCTGCAACTGGCGCTCGAACGCGAAGACCAGCCAGGCCAGCCCGCGCCCGGCCCGGGTGTGCACGGGGAGCTGGCCCGACGTGCGGGACCCGCGGATGCCGGGCTCGACGCAACTCCCTTGCCCGACGCCCAACTCGAGCGGGAGATCGAAGAGACGCAGGGCCGGCTCAAGCGCCTGTTCAATGACTTCGACGGATTTGCCGGTGCGGCCGGATCGCCGCAGCGTGTCCTGTGGCAAGGTCTGGAGACCGGACTGGCGGAGCTCGGCATCGACATCGATTTCATGGACCTGGCCTTGGCGAAGGTGCCATCCGCCATCGAGCAGAACGCCGATGAGATTTGGTCGGCCACTCAGAGCCAAGCGCACGAAACAACGATCGTTCGCTTGAGCGAAGAGGGGCTGGCGCGCATCGAGGCGTACCTGGGCAAGCTGCGCACGGCCGCCGAACGCATGGCGGCCTTTGCCGAGGGCCTGTCGAGCGCCGGGGCGCACGAGGCCTTCAAGGCACTGCTGGGCAACACCGCCACCGCGCTCTTGGAACTGGAGGCCCTGCACCGCAGCCCGCTCAGTCCACTGAGTCTGACGCGGCATGGCATGCACGCGCTGGGCGCACAGGCGCAAGAACGGCTGAAGGCCTGCCGAACCGCTGGCGACGCGGCGAAGGGCATCGATCTGGAGCTGGATGAGGAGACGATCGAGGCGGCCATGCAGGCGCGGCGCCAATACGCGCGGACGCAGCGCCCGGGTGGGAAGCTGCTCGACAAAGTCAAAGACCTCCTGGGCGTGGGCGCCGGCTCGCCGCCGCCGTCGGACCGCCGCGCCATGGTGCCGCTGGCCCCTGGCGGACGGTCTGGCACCGTGGCGTTGTTCGATGGGAGTCGCCGGACCGAGGTGGCTGGCGCTGACGCCTGGAACGCTGTCCGGGCCGTCGAACTGCCGAAGGGAGGCCCGCTCAAGGTCTTGAAATGGGCTTTGAAAGCGAAGAAGGACCCCCAACCCCTGGGGTCCACCCTTCGCCCGCCGCCGCCTGGCATGCAGGCCGCCCACCCGCGCGCGCTGCCGTCAACGGCCAGTGGTGCGTGGTCGCCCGACTGAAGCTCGGTGCCTGCGCGGTCGGAGCGATGGTCTAGTCCCGGAACGAAGGCGCCTGAGCGGCCTACCTAAGCGCAACTCCGCTTCTTTCCGTTCCATGAACGCCCTGAACACCGTCGACGATGCCGCCCGGCTGCTGGCGCAGGCGGGCGAGCGCCTGAAAGAGCACCTGCGCTTCGCCGCCATCGAGCCGCACCGCTGGTACGTGCTGTTCAAAGACGGCGGGGCCTACGAGCTGGAATGGTCGGACGACTGGGGCTGGCTGGTCCTGACCGCCGAACTGGGCCACCCGCCGCCCGAGGGCGAACGCATCGCCTTGAACCTGGCGCTGTCCTACAACGCCTTGTGGCGCCAACTGGGCAAGCTGCGCATGGCGCGCGACGGCGAGGACGGCGAGCTGCTGCTGATTGGCGAATGGGGCCCCGAGGACGCGGACGTCGAGGGGTTTTGCGCGGCGCTGATTCATTTCGAGGGCTTGCGGCGCTGGTGGGGCGAGGCCATCGAACAGGCTGGCCGCGGGGCGGCGCTATCGCCCGAGCTGCCAAGTCAGTTGATCGAACGCATTTGATCGATCTCTGTTTTGAATTGAAAGTGGTGAGCAATGGGGACCAAATTTCTTGACATGCTGAGGTCGGGCAGCAGCAAGTTCCTGTCGACGCAGGATTTCGTCCGATTGGACAAGAATGCCCACACGCTGAAGGACAGCGCCAAGCCCGAGGCGCAGCCATACAAAAGCGCCGTCCAACTGCGTGTTCTGAAGGGTGCCGTGTACATCGTGCCCGCCAAGCCGGGGAAAAAGGCGGCGCGTGATCATCAGAAGGCGTTGAACTACATCGCCGATCATTTGGGCAGCCTCGCCAACCAACTCGTCTATGGCGGCTATGACAAGAACAGCCATACGAGCAACGCAACGAAGGCATTGACGAACATCGCCGCCCTGCGTGACCAGAACACGGGCAGGGCCACTCTTGATCAGCTGTGCGCTGCCTGGAGGCCCGTGTCGAATGCACAGCAATGCGCGGCCGCCACCAAGCGATCGGGCGATGTTCAACAGCGCGCCCAGCAATTGCAGTGGCAGCCTCGCCAGTACGGTGGTGGAGACGAAGTGGGGGTCGATGGTTTTGTGGTCAATGGGCGCGGTTCCGAGGAGTTTGAGCGAGCGGCCGAATGGGGTGCCGTCTTGACGAGCGAGTGCGAGCGGATAGCCGAATCGCCGAAGGCGAAAAAAGCACTGGAAAAGCACTTCGAAGGCGGCCCGATGTCGGCGTTCAAACCGGCAGGCCGTGGCAACACCGTGCTTTTGGGGGGGGCAGCGGAGGCACTTCAGCAAGCGCTGCTGGTCGAGCCATACAAGCGCATCAATTTGCTGTTGGCTCAAGTGCGCGATGCACACAAGATCGAGGTGCTGTGGAGCGACACCAAGCGCGACGAGAAGATCATTCGGTACTGCGAGACGCTGATGCCCCTGATCCGGGAGACGATTGAGCGCCAAGCCCAAATGGGGCACTGGCTGATCAAGAACGGGGCGCCCCAACTGCCTGGGCGGCTGGGGCAGTCGGTGGCCGCGTTGGGCGTCAGCCTGGTGAACCTGTCGTTGCACAGTCTGGATCCCGACAGCGACTTCATGAAGGCCGGTCAGTGGGCCGCAGAGACCCTTCATGCGGCCCAGATGCGCTTGGCCGCCCGCAAGGTGGGGGGGAGGGCCGAAGCGCTCAATACCTGCGGCAACACATTGCTGCTGTCGCTGGACAGCCCTTCCGGCACCGCACCGACCGAACCGCCTTTGAGCGATGCGTCGTCGGCGCGCGGGCCCGAGGCGGAGAAGGCCCAGGAGGAACGCTACCGGCAGGCTTTGGCCGAGCTTTTCGATGGGGTTCAGCGCCTCGACGATTGGCGGCGATGGGGGCAACTGCCCTCCCAGCGCGACCGCCCCGATGCGGGGTTGGATGCCCGCCTGAGGGAGAGTTGGGCGGCGTTCGCCAGCGACCAAAGCTTTGCCGAGGAAGACCCGTTCGACGTTCTGCAAGCGGAGCTTCCACAGGCCTTGCAGGACGCGTGGGATGAGTTGAAACACCTGTCCTTGCCCACGGTGGCGGGTGGGCCGGACCACGAGGCCATCCTGGCGTGCAGTGAGCGCATCGTTCAGCTGACGGCTGTCTACCAGAAAGGCCTGGCCGTGATGAGCCATGGGCTGATGGCTGGGGTGTTGGGGGACAACTGGTCGCCTGCGCTGCAACGCGACGCCCTCGAATGGGGCAACCACATGCTCACCATTGGAGAGATGCTGTCCGATCCCACCGGCTTCGCGATGGCGATGGTCGGCGAGGCGCACCGGCAAGGCCAAAAGGCCCGTGCGGCTTTGGACCTGCGGGCGCGACAGCGCGGGTACCTGGGGGCGGCCAGGCGCAGCGCCGCCCCCCGATACGACGCCACCATCGCGCGCGCCCAACGCAGGGACACGGTGGGGGCAACCCCCCTGCAGATCGACGCCCAGCCCATTGACATACCGCCCGAGCCCACTGGAGAAAAGGCGCGGCGAAGGCTCAGCGAACCCACCCGTCCCGCGCGGCGTTTGTCAGAAGCCAGCACCCGCGAGCTCGACGACATGCTGGCCCAGTTGGAGAATCCGGCGCCCCGCCGCAGAGGGCGCGCCCTTTCGCAGGATGCGTCCCGACCCTCAGATGATGGTCCAGGCGTGGACGGAAAGCGTCGCCTCAAGCGCCAACCCCGGGCTCAGATCCGACGGCTCGATGGCGCCATCGAGGATGTGAATCAGATGGCGGTGACGTCGCCTCCACGGCAAACCCGTCGGGTCGACAGTCCAGAAAGCGAGTTGGCGCAGCTCAAGGACCTGTCTCCCGAGGATTTCGCGCAATGGATGCAGACCTTGGAGCTGCCCCTCCCATCGGGACCGTTGCAGGCCGACACCGACCCGCCGAGCGCCTTCAAGATCGACACTCCGCGCCCCGCTGACGGCCGTTCGATGCGGGTGAGGCGCCCGCGTGTGGCCGCTGAGGCGCCGGATGGGCAAGGAGCGGAGCCTTCGGAGAAAGGGGCTGAGTCTTCGGGGTTGCCAATGGGCGCCTTGCATCGGCGCCGCGCCCACCGCCGCGAAACACCCGACACCGCCACGCTCAACAAGGAGTTGTTCGCACAGTACGGTGGCGCTACCTTGCTGCCGGGCCCCTCGTCCCCCGGGATGAGTCCCCGCCAGGGACTGGACACTGGCGAAGCGACTCCGCGGGGCTCGGCCGACGGTCCGGCGGTGCCGCCGGCAACGGCGACGCCCGAGGGCAAGCCGCCATGGCCCGTTCCTCCCGGGCGGAAGATCTATACAGAGGTGAAGGACGGCGAAGTCATCCAGTCCTTCGATCTCTTCACGCTGGAAGATGGCAGTGTCCCGTACACACCTCTTGAAAAGCTGAAGAACTTCTTCAAGCGGTGACAAGCGGGCGTTCAGCGCCCCTTCGCCCCCAGCTTGCGGTAAATCGTCGCCCGGCTGATGCCCAGCGCCCGCGCGGCGTCCTGCACGTTGCCGCGCGCGTCGTCCACCGCCTTGCGGATGGCGGCGGTTTCCAGGTCTTTCAGGGGCACGGCCTGGGCCACGGCGGCGCTGCGCGCGGCGGGGCGGTCGAGCTGGGCCAGCACCTGCAGCCGCAGGCCCGACCACAGCGGCAGCTCCAGCGCGCCGCCGTGCGCGGCCGCGGTGTCGAACAGCGATTCGACCGGCGCCGCGAAATGCAGGCTGGCGTGCCCGGCCGGCGCGCCGGGCGCCACGCCCAGCATGTCGGCCGCGGGCCGGTTCAGGCCGGTGATGTGGCCGTCCGCGTCCAGGCCGATCAGGCCGTCGCTGTCGTCGCCCAGCACGCGGCCCGGCCAGTTCAGGCGCAGCAGCAGGTGGTGCGGCCGCGCCAGCGTCAGCGCGTTCTCGATGCTGCGCGCCGACTGCGAGACCAGGTGCTTGAGCGCGGGCTGCTCGGCCACGTTCACGCCGGTCAGGTCCAGCATGCCCACGCACTGGCCGTCCGGGTCCCAGATGGGCGCGCCCGCGCAGCTGTAGACGCTGGTGGCGTCGAAGAAGTGCTCGCCCCGGTGCAGCCACACGGGCTGCAGGTCGGTCAGCGCCATGCCGATGGCGGTGGTGCCCACGGCACGCTCCGACAGGTCCACGCCCACGCGCGCGATGCGGCCCACGCTGGGCTCGTGCCGGTCCACGGGGCCGTTGACGTCGATCACCACGCCCTGCGCGTCGGTGAGGATGGCGAAGTAGCGCGTGTGCGCCATGGCGCGCGCCAGCGAGCGGATGACGGGCGCGGCGGCCCGCAGCAGCGGCTGGCTGGCGTCCAGCGCGTGGCGCACCTGCGCGCTGCTCACGGGGTCGAAGGCGACCTCGCGCCGCGGCTCCAGGCCCAGCTGCAGGCAGCGCCGCCAGGAGCGCGCCACCCAGGGCGCCAGGCGCGGCCCGGCGTCGGGGTCGCGCGCGTCCAGCACGGCGCGGCGGGCCTGGGCGATCAGGGCCAGGCGGTCGGCGGGGGAGGCGGCGGGGCCGGTGGGCATGGGGTGCATTGAATCAGCCCGCCGCGCGTCGATCAACCGTTGTCCATGCCGCAGCGCGGCAAAGCCTCGGCGGCGGGCAGCGCCACGGTCCAGCCGGTGGCCTGCGCCAGGCGGGGCAGGTCCTCCGGCGTGTCCAGGTCGCGGACGTGCGCCTCGTCCGGTGTGTTCCACAACGCGACAGCCTCGGGCTGGCGCTGGCGCCAGGCGCGCAGGCCGCCGCTCTGGTTGCGCAGCAGGGCGCAGGCCAGGCCGTCGAGCACCGCCGGGTGGCCGGGCTGGCCGTTCACCGTCGGCACCAGGGCGTGGCGGCCGCGCTCGCGCTGGTCGAAGGCGTCCAGGGCCGCCTGGATCTGCGGCGCGCCCAGCAGCGGCTGGTCGCCCAGCAGCACCAGCAGCCGGCTGGGCATGGACGTGAGGCTGCGCAGGCCCACGCGCAGCGAATCGGCGGGCTCGTCGCCGGGCTCGGGGTTGCGCAGCAGCACGGGCCGTCGCTCGGGCGCCAGGGCGCTCACGTGCGCGGCGATGGCCTCGGCGTGGTGGCCCACGACCAGGCGCACGTCGTGCACGTCGGCCTCGGCCAGCGCGTCCAGCAGGCGCTGCAGCAGGGTCTGGCCGTTGACGCGGACCAGGCACTTGGGCACACCGCCCAGCCGGCGGCCCGCGCCGGCCGCCAGCACCAGCGCGGTGGTGTCGCTCCAGGGCTTCATCGGGAAACCTCCGCGCCGCACACCGCGGTGCGAGCGCCTTCGGGCGGCCGTGCGCCGCTCACGGGTCTTCGCGCATGAAGCAGACCATGGACGGGGCGTTCGGCGCCACGTCCAGCTGGTCCTTGGCCGGGCCCACGGCCAGGTCGCGCGGCAGCGGCACGCCGTTCTTCACGGCCAGCACCTCGGCCATCACGCTCACCGCGATCTCGGCCGGCGTCTTGCTGCCGATGTAGATGCCGATGGGCCCGCGCAGCCGGGCCAGGCTGTCCTCGGTCTGCTCGAAGTGCTCGATCAGGCGCTGGTGCCGCGCCATCTGGTTGCGCCGCGAGCCGATCGCACCGATGTAGAAGGCCTCGGTCTCCAGCGCCTCCAGCAGCGCCAGGTCGTCCAGCTTGGGGTCGTGCGTGAGGGCGACGATGGCGGTGCGCCGGTCGGCGCGGAAGGCGCGCACCACGTCGTCGGGCATGTCGGTGGTGAGCGTCACGCCGGCCACCTGCCAGCCGCCGCGGTACTCCTCGCGCGGGTCGCAGACGGTGACGGAGAAGCCGCTGAACAGGGCCATGGTGGCCAGGTACTCGGTGAGCTGGCCGGCGCCGATCATGAGCAGGCGGTACTCGGGGCCGAAGGCGTTGTGCAGCCAGCCGCCTTGCTCGCGCAAGGCCTCGGGCTGCTCGATGTCGGTGAGCGTCACGCGGCCGCTGGCGATCTCGGTGCTGCGCTGGACCATGCGGCCCGCGCTCAGGCGCTGCACCAGATCGCCCAGCGTGGCCGTGTCGGGGTTGAACTCCAGCAGCAGCTCCAGGGTGCCGCCGCAGGGCAGGCCGAAGCGGTGGGCTTCGTCGGCGCTCACGCCGTACTTGGTTTTCTGGGGCGGGCCGTCGGCCAGGGCGTCGCGGAAGCGGTGGATCAGGTCGTCCTCGATGCAGCCGCCCGAGACCGAGCCGACCACGGCGCCGCCCTCGCACAGGGCCATGATGGAGCCCACCGGGCGCGGCGAACTGCCCCAGGTGCGGGTGACGGTGGCCAGCAGCGTGGCCTTGCCCGCACGCCGCCAGTCCAGCAGCGTGCGCAGCACGAAGAGATCGAGGTTTTCCATGGCGGTCGGTTCACCTCCAGGCGGCGGTGAAGAAAACGATGAGGCCGATGACAAAGGTGATGGCGAAGGCCAGCGCCGGCCAGGCCCAGCCGGGCCAGGGGCCGGATGGCCCGGCGACCACCGCCGGCACCGGCGCGGCGGCGGCGCGGGCGGCCGCCGCCTCGGGGTGGCGGCGCAGCAATTCTTCCTCGAAGCGGCGGAAGAAGTCGTCGGCCATGGATTTGGCCGCACCGTCGATAAGGCGTTGGCCCAGCTGGGCGATCTTGCCGCCCACGGTGGACTTGACGGTGTAGGTGAGCTCGCTGCCGCCCGGCGCGGGTTCCAGCGTCACCGTGGACTCGCCCTTGCCGAAGCCGGCCACGCCGCCCTGGGCCTCGAAGCCGAGCTTGTAGCTGCGCGGCGGCACGATCTCGCTGAGCTGCACGCGGCCGGTGAACTTGGCCGACACCGGGCCGATCTTGATGCCCGCGCCCACGGCGTAGGCGTCGTCGCCCAGGGGCTCGAACTTGTCGCAGCCGGGCACGCAGGCCTTGAGCACGGCCGGGTCGTTGAGGGCGTCCCAGGCCTGCACCTGGTTGACGGGGAGGAGGCGGCTGCCTTGCATGTCCATGGTGGGGTCCTTCTAAACGGGATTCAATGCGTCGAATACCCATCACGCAAGCGAGGGGCACCGCGGAACCGGCTTCGCCGGGCCGCAGGTGCCGCCCCCTTGAGGGGGACGCGCGAAGCGCGGCGGGGGTGTTTCATGATTTCAACAGTTCGGCCAGGGCGCTTGCCAGCTGCTGCAGGTGTTCCAGGTTGTGCACGGCCAGCATGCCGTGCGCGTGGCGGTGCAGCACGCTGGCGCCCTGCGCCAGCGGCTGGTAGCCAGCGTAGCGCAGCAGCGGGTTGAGCCAGAGAACCTGGCGGCAGTGGCGGCGCAGCCAGTGCAGTTCGGCGTCGAGCTGCTCGGGCGCGCCGGTGTCCAGCCCGTCGCTGATGAGCAGCACCACGGTGCGCCGCCCCACCAGGCAACGCGCGTGCCGCTCGCGCAGCTCGGCCAGCGAGGCGCCCAGCCGGGTGCCACCCGCGAAATCGGCGATGGCCGCGTTGGCGAGCGCCAACATCGCGTCGGCGTCGGCCTGCTTCCAGGCGGCGCGCAGGTCGGTCAGGCGGGTGCCGAAGGCGAAGGCCGAGCGCGGCACGCCGCGCGTGGCCTGGTGCAGGAAGGCCAGCAGCAGGCGCGCGTAGCGCTCCATGGAGCCCGACACGTCCACCAGCACCAGCAGCGGCAGCGGTTGGCGGCGCCGCTCGCGGCGCGGCGGGGCGAGCAGCTCGCCCTCGTGCCGGCGCGCCTGCTGCAGGGCGCGGCCCCAGTGGATGCGGTGGCCGCGCGGGCCGGGCCGCTGGCGCCGGCCCGGCAGCTCGGGCAGGGGCAGGGCGATGTCGCGCGCCAGGGTTTCGACCAGGCGGAACTCGCTGGCCGACAGGCCCGCGAAATCCGCGTGGCGCAGGCGCCGCAGGTCGCTGGCGGTCATGGCGGCGTCCAGGCGCAGCTCGCTCTCGCCGGGCGCGCGCCGCTGGGCGCTGGCGCCGGCCACGGTCAGCGCCTCCTGCGCGCGCGCCTTGCGCGCGGGCGGCTGGGCGGTGGGCGCCTTGGGCAGCATCTGCGACAGCAGCTGCTTCTCCAGCTCGGGGTTGCGGAAGAAGGCGGCGAAGAGTTCGCCGAAGACCTCGATGTCCTGCGGCCGGCTCACCAGCACCGCGGACAGCGCGGCCCGCAGGTCGTCGCGCCGCTCCAGGCCCACCAGCTGCGTGGCGCTGATGGCGCCGGCGATGCGCGCGCTGTCCACCGGCACGCCGGCGCGGCGCAGGGCGCGGCCGAAGGCGGTGATCTGGTCCGGCAGCTTGCCGCTGCGTGCATCCCCGAGTTGCATACGGCGCTTCCGCTCAGGCCACGTCCGGTTCCAGCAGCTGGTCGATCATGGGCAGCAGGGCGGCCACGTCCTCGCGCTGCTTGAACAGGATGCCCGCCGTGTCCTGGATCACCTCCGGGTCCAGCACCAGCGTGTCCAGCGCCACCAGGGCCTTGGCCCATTCCACGCTCTCGGCGATGCCGGGCGCGCGCTGGAAGGCGTTGGCGAACGGTTGCGCGCGCAGGCGCTCCACGAAGCGCGCGATCTGCTCGGTGAGCGCGGCGCTGGCCTGCGGCACCTGGCTGCGCACGATGGCGAGTTCGCGCTCGCGGTCCGGGTGGTCCAGCCACTGGTACAGGCAGCGGCGCTTCACCGCGTCGTTGAGGTCGCGCGTGCGGTTGCTGGTGAGCAGGGTGAGCGGCGGCGCCATGGCGGCGATGGTGCCCAGCTCGGGGATGCTCACCTGGTATTCGCCCAGGTACTCCAGCAGAAAGGCCTCGAAGGGCTCGTCGGCGCGATCCACCTCGTCGATCAGCAGCACCGCGCCGGGCGGCGGCGTCTGCAGGGCCTGCAGCAGCGGGCGGCGGATGAGGTAGCGCTCCTGGTAGACCTCGCGCTCGATCTGCTCGGGCGTGGCGCTGTTCTGCGCCGCGCGCATGTGCAGCAGCTGCGCGGTGTGGTTCCACTCGTACAGCGCCTCGCGCTGCTCCATGCCGTCGTAGCACTGCAGGCGCAGCAGCGGGCGCTGCAGCACGCGCGCCAGGGCCTTGGCCAGCTCGGTCTTGCCGACGCCGGGCTCGCCCTCCAGCAGCAGCGGGCGCTGCAGGCGCATGGCCAGGAACACGGCCGTGGCCAGCGCGCGCGGGGCGTGGTAGCCCACGCCGCGCAGCGCGGCCAGCCAGCCGTCGATGTCGCGCGGTTCGGTGGAGGCGGCGGCGAGTTCGGGCATCAGCCGTTGGCCGCGGCCACCGCGCGCTGGGTCTGCACGCGGATCAGCTGCGCGCGGTACTCGGCGCTGGCGTGCAGGTCGGCGTTGAGCTGGCTGGCGTCGATCGCCACGCCCTGCACGGCCTCGGGCGTGAAGCCCTTGCCGAGCGCCGCCTCCAGCCCCGCGTGGCGGAACACGCCGTTGCCGGCGCCGGTGATGGCCACGCGCGCGCCGCCGTCGGTGAGCGCCACGAACACGCCCACCAGCGCGAAGCGCGAGGCCGGCTGGCGGAACTTGGCGTAGGCCGCCTTCTTGGGGATGGGGAAGCGGATCGCCGTGATCAGCTCGCCGCTGTCCAGCGCGGTGCTGTACAGGCCCTGGAAAAAGTCGTCGGCCTTGATCTCGCGCCTGTCGGTGACGATGGTGGCGCCCAGCGCCAGCACCGCGCTGGGGTAGCAGGCGGCCGGGTCGTTGTTGGCCACCGAGCCGCCGATGGTGCCCATGGCGCGCACCTGCCGGTCGCCGATGCCGCCGGCCAGCGCGGCCAGGCCGGGAATGGACGATTTCACGTCGGCGCTGGTGGCCACCTCCTCGTGGCGCGTCATGGCGCCGATGACGAGGCTGTTGCCCTCGCGGCGGATGCCGCGCAGCTCGGCCACGCCAGCGAGGTCCACCAGCGCGCCGGGCTGCGCCAGGCGCTGCTTGAGCGAGGCGATCAGCGTCTGGCCGCCCGCCAGCGCCTGCGCGCCGCCGCCGGTGAGGCGCTTGGCATCGGCCAGGGTCTTGGGTTGTTCAAGGGTGAAGGCGTACATGGTCTTGTCTCCTTGAATGAATCACTGCTTGGCCGATTGAATCGCCTGCCACACGCGCGAGGGCGTGGCGGGCATGTCGATGTCCTTCACGCCCAGCGGCGCCAGGGCGTCGAGCACGGCGTTGATGACCGCCGGCGGCGAGCCGATGGCCCCGGCCTCGCCGCAGCCCTTGGTGCCCAGCGGGTTGGTGGTGCAGGGCGTGCAGACGTGGCCCAGGGTGAAGCTGGGCACGTCGTCGGCGCGCGGCATGGCGTAGTCCATGAAGGAACCGGTGACCAGCTGGCCCGTCTCGCGGTCGTACACGCAGTGCTCCAGCAGCGCCTGGCCGATGCCCTGCACCAGGCCGCCGTGCACCTGGCCTTCCACGATCATGGGGTTGATGATGGTGCCGAAGTCGTCCACCGCGGTGAAGCGGTCCACGCGCGTCTCGCCGGTCTGCGGGTTCACCTCCACCTCGCAGATGTAGGTGCCGCCGGGGAAGGTGAAGTTGGTCGGGTCGTAGAAGGCGGTCTCGTTCAGGCCCGGCTCCAGCTTGTCCAGCGGGTAGTTGTGCGGCACGTAGGCCGTGAGCGCCACCTGGCCGAAGGGAATCTTCTTGTCGGTGCCCTTCACGCTGAACTCGCCGTTGGCGAATTCGATGTCGGCGTCGCTCGCTTCCATCAGGTGCGCGGCGATCTTCTTGGCCTTGGCCTCGATCTTGTCCAGCGCGCGCATGATGGCCGCGCCGCCCACCGAGATGGAGCGCGAGCCGTAGGTGCCCATGCCGAAGGGCACGCGGCCGGTGTCGCCGTGCACGATGTCCACCTGCGACGGGTCCAGCCCCAGGCGCGAGGCCACCACCTGCGCGAAGGTGGTCTCATGCCCCTGGCCGTGGCTGTGCGAACCGGTGAACACCGTGACGCTGCCCGTGGGGTGCACGCGCACCTCGCCGCACTCGAACAGGCCGGCGCGCGCGCCCAGGGCGCCCGCCAGGTTGGACGGCGCCAGGCCGCAGGCCTCGATGTAGCTGCTGTAGCCGATGCCGCGCAGCAGGCCCTTGGCCTTGCTGGCCTCGCGGCGCTTGGCGAAGCCGGCCACGTCGGCCAGTTCGGTGGCCTTGTTCATGCACGCGTGGAAATCGCCCGTGTCGTACTGCAGCGCCACCGGCGTCTGGTACGGGAACTGGGTGATGAAGTTGCGCCGGCGGATCTCGTCCTGGCTCAGGTTCATCTCCCAGGCGGCGCGGCTGACGATGCGCTCCAGCAGGTAGGTGGCCTCGGGCCGGCCGGCGCCGCGGTAGGCGTCCACCGGCGAGGTGTTGGTGAACCAGGCGTCCACCTCCACATACACCTGCGGCGTGGTGTACTGCCCCGCCAGCAGCGTGGCGTACAGGATGGTGGGCACCGCCGTGGAGAAGGTGGACAGGTAGGCGCCCAGGTTGGCGTCGGTGTGCACGCGAAAGCCCAGGAACTTTCCGTCCTTGTCCATCGCCATCTCGGCGTGCGTCACATGGTCGCGGCCGTGCGCGTCGCACAGGAAGGCCTCGCCGCGCTCGCAGGTCCACTTGATGGCCGTGTTGAGCTTCTTCGACGCCCAGGTCACGGCCACGTCTTCGGCGTAGAGGAAGATCTTGGCGCCGAAGCCGCCGCCCACGTCGGGCGCGATCACGCGCACCTTGTGCTCGGGCAGGCCCAGCACGAAGGCCGTCATCAGCAGCCGCTCCACGTGCGGGTTCTGGTTGGCCACGTAGAGCGTGTATTCGTCGCTGGCGCGGTTGTACGAACCGATGGCCGCGCGCGGCTCGATGGGGTTGGGCGCGAGGCGGTTGTTGACCAGGTCGATCTTGGTCACGTGCGCGGCCTTGGCGAAGGTCGCGTCCACGGCCGCCTTGTCGCCGATGGCCCACTTGTAGCAGTGGTTGTCGGGCGCCACGTCGTGCAGCGCCGTGCCCTTGGGCGCGTCGCGCACGTCCACCACGGCGGGCAGGGGTTCGTAGTCCACCTCCACCAGCTCGGCGGCGTTCTTGGCGTTCTCCACCGTGTCGGCCACCACGATGGCCACGTGGTCGCCCACGTAGCGCACCTTGCCCTGGGCCAGGAAGGGGTGCGGCGGCTCCTTCATGGGCTGGCCGTCGGTGCTGGTGATGAGCCAGCCGCAGGGCAGGCCGGCCACCTTGTCGTTGGCCACGTCCTGCCCGTCGAAGATGCCCACCACGCCCGGCGCGGCCAGCGCGGCGGTCTTGTTGATGGAGCGGATGGCGGCGTGCGCGTGCGGCGAGCGCACGAACACCGCGTGCTTCATGCCCTGCAGCTGAATGTCGTCGGTGTACTGGCCGGCGCCGGTGAGGAAGCGGTAGTCCTCCTTGCGGCGCAGCGGCTCACCGATGTGAGGGAGTTTGGCGAAATCGATGGCACCCATTGCAATGTCTCCTATCGGTATTCATCGGGAGACACCGCGGAACCGGCTTGGCCGGGCCGCTGGTGTCGCCCCCTTGAGGGGGTCGCGCGAAGCGCGGCGGGGGTGTTACTTCATTCCTGCAGCGCCTTGCTGCACGGCCTTGACGATGTTGTGGTACCCCGTGCAGCGGCACAGATTGCCTTCGAGCTGCTCGCGGATCTGCGCCTCGTTGGCGCCCGGGTGGCGCTGGCACAGGTCAACCGCGCTCATCACCATGCCCGGCGTGCAGAAGCCGCACTGCAGGCCGTGGCACTCCTTGAAGGCGGCCTGCATGGGGTGCATGGTGCCGTCGGCGGCGGCCATGCCCTCGATGGTGGTGACCTCGCGCCCCGCCACCTGGGCCAGCAGCACGTTGCACGACTTGATGGCCTTGCCGTCCAGGTGCACGGTGCAGGCCCCGCACTGGGCCGTGTCGCAGCCGACGTGCGTGCCGGTGAGGCGCAGGTGTTCACGAAGGGCGTGCACCAACAGCGTGTTGGGTGCCGCGTCCACGGTCACGGCACGGCCGTTGACCTTGAGTTCTACGGGCATGGTTGTCTCCTGGGTTCGTGGGGAAGCCGGGGACAGTGGAGCACTCGGGGTCGGGAGGGGAGGGGTGGGTTAACCCTTGGAGTCCGGGGGCGTCAGGATTTGTTCTCAATTTGAGACGGGGAGCGCGGCGCGGCCACCCCCGGTAAAATGCCGGGTTATTCGAAAGAACCGCCATGGCCGCGCCCATGGAAGGCTTTCATTCTTGAAACCACAGGTGGTGAAGATGAACAAGCCTTTCATTTCTCTGTGCCCAGAGATCTCCCGGGCCAACGCGCTGACCCTCATGGACTGGCTGGAAGACGAGGAAGTCACGCGCTACCTCAGCGACTCGCGCCACGTCTCCCGCTTCATCGAGCAGGTCATTGGCCGGGTTCAACTGCCCATCCTCACCCACCTGTTCAACCAGGGCGGCCGCTTCTTCATGGCCTACGACCAGCGCGACGTGCCGGTGGGCTTTGTGCGCCTCGTCAAGACGGGGCAGGACGTCGAGATGGTCCTGGTCATCGGCAACCGCGACAACTGGGGCCGCAAGCTCGGCGCCAGCGCCATCCGCGAAGGCATGAAACTCGCCTTCTTCGACATGCGGGCCGAGAAGCTCATCGCCAAGATCCACCCGGACAACACCCGGTCGATGAAGGCCTTTGTGAACAGCGGCTTTGCGCTGCACAGCGAAACGCCGACCGCGAAATCGCTGGTGCTGAACGCGGGGCGCTACCTGCAGCTGCTGCGCGAGCGCCCGGCGGCGCACATCGCCCCCATCCACATCACCGAAGCCGACAGGGCGCGGCTGCGCCGCCTGCTCGACCTCGACCTGGAACGCGGCGCGGACATTTTTGAGCTGGAACACGAGATCGAGCGCGCCATCGTCGTCGACCCCCGGCAGGTGCCGGACGACGTGGTCACCATGAACTCCAAGGCCTTGCTCCAGGTGGACGACGAGGCGCGGGAAGTGGCGCTGGTCTACCCCGAGGACGCGGACGACAGC
Source organism: Hydrogenophaga sp. YM1 (assembly GCF_016903055.1). Lineage (NCBI taxonomy): Bacteria > Pseudomonadati > Pseudomonadota > Betaproteobacteria > Burkholderiales > Comamonadaceae > Hydrogenophaga > Hydrogenophaga sp. YM1. The sequence continues at coordinate 1,659,558 of NZ_CP070223.1, forward strand.
GCCGGCAAGCTCTCGGTGTGCTCCGGCATCGGCACCGCCATCCTGGGCTACAAGGCGGGCGACACCTTCAACTGGCGCATGCCGAACCGCACCTGCCGCATCCGCATCGAGAAGGTGCTGTACCAGCCGGAAGCGGCGGGGGATTTCCACCTGTAGGGGTGCCTGCGGCGCTTCTATGGCCGCCGCCTGTCAAGTGGGGCTGCATTTTCTGTCTCAGAAAGGGCCAGCCCCCTCGACACCGTGGGAACACTCTCTGCCTTCGGAGTGTTCACCCATGTTCATCCTTGCCAAGGGCTCGGCCCCCTTTCTCCATCCCTCTCGCAACGCGCGCAGCCAGAACCACTGGCCTGTTGTCACCCGTGCCTTGGAGGCGCCGTGGTACCTGCTTGTGTACGACGTGAGTTGCCGCAGGGGGCACAGGGTGTCGCAGACCTCATTGGTGGGCTCTGACGATGCCTTGGTCGAGTTGGTCTCCGCGATCAACAGGGCCGACCTCCGATGCATTGGCCGCCTCGATCGGCAGCACGGGCTTGGGCCGAGCTGGAACCTCAGATGGATCGAAGCCTTGTGGATGCCTGCGTTGGGCGAGGCCCGGGAGGTGGGGCCGCTGCTGTTGCGGTTTGAGGCGGAGCCGCTGGTGCGGGATGCGCTGTTGCGGCCGGTGGGGGAGGTGGCGGGGCGGCAGTTGGTGTATGAGGTGGGTGGTTTTGGCGAAAGGTCGCGTTAGTGCGCATGTTTGCCAAATGCCTCGAGCGGTTGAGGAGGCTGCGACGGGTCGTCGAAGTAGTGGACGTCCGCTAGAGACTGAGCTCGGAAGCTTACCTTTCACGACCCTGTCGGCAGCTATCGACACAAAGCCGGCTTCGGCATCATTTCATCGGTCAGCTGCAAAGCAGACCTTCTCAACGTTCGGGTTGAACGGACCGCACATTGCCGGTGCAGGTCTGCTCGAGCGACAGGACAGGTATATATCAGACATGGGGGCGGCATGCGCAAGAGCCGCTACGCCTTGCGGGCAAGCTTTGCATCTCGGATGCCCATTAGGTGTGTGCGAAACGCTGGGTGAACCTCCCATGTCGCAGCTTGCATGCCGTTCCAGTTCGAGTAGCTCACGAAGCTCGCATCATCTCGATAGAGCTGATGCCGAAAGCCTCGCGGCTTTGTCGTATCCGGGAAGCGAGGATTTATGAAGCCGGCTTCGTGCAGCAACGCAAGAATCGTGATGGCGTCTTCGTCGACCTCAGGCTTCATCACAACGCCGCGAATAGTGGTGTTCCCAATACCGGGAACAGTCCGGAGGTGCGAGCGAAGCACCTCGAATCCGAGCTCGAACGGTACATCGAAGAACGTATTGATGATCTCGCGGATGTTCCTGCAGTCGAGCGAAAACTCATTGGCGATATCGTCCACTCGTTCCTTGGAGTAGACATGCATCGCAGACCCAGCGTCAGCGCTGCCAATTTGCGATCCGCCACGGGTGGACGCGCAATCGATCATGTTCTTAATGAGTTGAATCGCGTCGCGTGGCCGATTCCGTGAGGACTTTGTGACGAATGAGTCCCAACTGCGACGATCGTCGCTATTGGGGAGTGTCATATACGGCTGATCAAAAAAAAGTGTGTAGGGATCGACTCCGCGGCGATCCATGTCCTCTGCGGCGCGTTGCAGGCGCTTGCGCACGATCCCCTCGATCAAAGCGTCGTCGACTTTGAGAGGAATTACGTAGCCTCGCACATGGTCAGTTTGATCACGTTGACCCTGGCTTTCGGTCGTTAGACGACTCCATACGCCAGTTCGCAGCGTGATGATCGGCCGGATGGCCGGACACTCACCAACCAATTTGCGCATGGCCAGGATGAGACCCCAGAGACGGTTGAGATGTGCTGGTTGATCGGGGGCTGCAAGCTGGTCTGTGTCGTCGATGAAGATGAAGAAGATGCTGCCCGAGGACAGCAGTTGCTTGTTAATCGCGCCCGCCAACGTGGTCAGAGAGTTTTTTCCCGACAACTCTTTGGCGAGCTGGACCCCATTTACCTTGGTAACCGGTAGCGATACAGCGCTAATCAGGGAGAGCGACTTCTGCACGAAGTCGTCTTCGGTGAGGCCGGCTTGCTTGGCCTCGATATGAAGCCTGGCAGCGTCACCTCTGAGGAAGCCTTGCAGTCGTCTGCCGATCTGAGCTGAGATAGTCCTGAGAAGCAGATCGTAGTAATAGCGCTTGAGCGATGCGATGTCGGACGAGGTTGGCAAGTCCTTGTTGACGATGTCTTCGGGTCGTACAAGCAGGGATGGGAGCTTTTTTTGCGTGGCGACTTTGTGGATCCACTCTACTAGTGCACTCTTGCCGAGTCCCTTGTCGCCGACCAGTAGCCTCAGCCCTCCAGGTTCGATGGCACAGAGTTGTGCAAACTGAGCAGGAGGGATGAAGATTTCCCCAAGGAAAGCACGATCGCCTTCCGCCGTGCCTGTGCGAACGTACTTGAGGAGGTGATCAAGCTGCGCCATGGCGCGCAGTGTAAGTGCGAAGGGTGTTTGGAATGCTACCGCCGTCGGAACATCTCCCTTTGGCTTCAGCAGATGCGCGACGCGCTCCACCCTTCGCAAATCTCCCTTGCTCTCCCCAATCTCCCGCAAACCAGGGATTTCCCTTAATTCCTCCCCGCGCCTGCCTTTCACCGCGCCATTGCCCCCAACATGCGCGCTGAATCCAACCAACACACCGGACCCACCGGGGAGGAAACACACCCATGCCCAGAAGGCGCAAATCCAGCTTTTTTGATGATCTGGTCGATCTCGTGGCGTTGATGCCCTGGTGGGTGGGCGTGGCGCTCGCCCCGGTGGGCTATCTGCTGCTCAACTCAGTGGCCATGGCGCCATCGGCACCGCTCACCCCGGGCGGCATCGGCCCTTCGCTGATTTGGGGCACCTGGCTCAAAGCGCTGGCCATGGCGGGCCAGTTCATCCTGCCCCTGGTCTGTCTGCTGGGCGCGCTGCTGTCCTTCCTGCAGCGGCGCAAGCGCCAAGCCCTGCATCAGCAGGTGCGGGAAAGCAGCGCCGCCGACGCGCTGGAGCGCATGTCCTGGCGGGACTTCGAGGTCCTCGTGGGCGAGGGCTTTCGCCAGCGCGGCTACTCGGTGCAGGAGTCGGGCGGCGGCGGGGCCGACGGGGGCGTCGATCTGGTGCTGCGCAAAGACGGCGAAACCTTTCTCGTGCAGTGCAAGCAATGGAAGGCCTTGAAGGTCGGGGTGTCGGTGGTGCGCGAGCTGTTTGGCGTGATGGCCGCGCGCGGCGCGGCGGGTGGTTTCGTCGTCAGCTCGGGGCGGTTCACCGATGAGGCCGAGGCTTTCGCGCAGGGCCGCAACATCCGGCTGCTCACGGGCCCCGCCTTGCTGCAGCTCATTCGCAGCGGCCGGCCCGCCGCAGGGGCTTCCACGGCGCCCGTACGCGCGGCCTCGGCGCCCCGCGCCGCGCAAGCCTCGACATCACCAGCGGCTGCGGGGGCGGCGTCGGCCGCCGCAGTGCCCACCTGCCCGGTGTGCAGCCAATCCATGGTGCGCCGGGTGGCCAAGCGCGGCGCCAGCGCCGGCAGTGCGTTCTGGGGCTGCTCGGCTTACCCGGCCTGCAAGGGCACGCGGCCCTTGTGAGGGCCGGCGCCCGCTGAACGACGGCGGCTTAGGCAGCCACCCCGAACAGCGCCCCCACGCCCGCGGTCAGGCCCATGGCCAGGGCGCCCCAGAAGCTCACGCGCGCGGTCGACACCAGCAGCGGTGAGCCGCCGGCCTGCGCCGCGATCAGGCCCAGCGCCGCCAGGAAGAAGAGCGAGGTGCCCGCCACCCCCCACATGAGCGCCGACGCCGGCAGCAGCAGCACCACCAGCAAGGGCAGGGCCGCACCCGCCGCAAAGGTGGCGGCCGAGGCGAGCGCGGCCTGCACGGGTTTGGCGGCCAGCGTGTCCGATATGCCCAGCTCGTCGCGGGCGTGCGCTTCCAGCGCGTTCTTTTGCATGAGCTGCGTCGCCACCTGCGAGGCCAGCGGGTGGTCGAGCCCGCGCTTCACGTAGATCGCGGTGAGCTCCGCGTGCTCCTGCTGGGGGTTGTCGGCCAGCTCGGCTTTCTCGCGGGCCAGGTCGGCGTTTTCGGTGTCGGCCTGCGAACTCACCGACACGTATTCCCCCGCCGCCATCGACATGGCCCCGGCCACCAGGCTGGCCACGCCCGCCACCAGAATGGCCTGGGTGCCGGCCCCGGTGGCCGCCACGCCCAGCACGAGGCTGGCGGTGGAGACGATGCCGTCGTTGGCGCCCAGCACGGCGGCGCGCAGCCAGCCGGTCCGGTGGGTTCGGTGTCGTTCGCTGTGTCTCATGGGCGTTGCGGCTGGGCCGGGTGATGGAGCGGAGGGGTGGGTTCGATGTCCCGCGCCGCTTGGCGTGGGCGGGGCGGGCGCAGTGTGACACGGCAGGTGCCTTGGGTGGTGCGCCGCGGCGGCCGGTATTGACCTGCCTCAAGCCTGGCCCGCCGCGCGCGCGTTAAGGTGTGGCAATCCCCCACCACCGCACCCGCCCCAGACCATGAGCGATTCCGTCAGCGTCACCATCACCCGCCAGCAGAACTACCAGTTCCTCGTTGATTTTGGCGACGCCTTGCCCACGCTCAATGCGGACCTGCCCGCGCCGCTGGGCCAGGGCGAAGGCCCTTCGCCCGAGCACCTGCTGCTCGCGGCCGTGGCCAACTGCCTGAGCGCCAGCCTGTTGTTCTCGCTGCAGAAGTACAAGCAGGACCCGGGCACCCTGCGCGCCACGGCCACCGCCACCATCGGCCGCAACGAAGACAAGCGCCTGCGGGTCACGGGCGTGGACGTGGCGCTGAGCCTGGGCAAGCCCGCCACCGAGCTGGAGCACCTGGACCGCGTGCTCTCGCAGTTCGAGGCCTTCTGCACCGTCACGCAGAGCGTGCGCGCCGGCATGGACGTGCGCCTGACGGTGAGCGACGCCAACGGCCAGCGCTTGGGCGGCTGAGCCGCACCTGGCTCTTGGGCTGGCGTTCAGCGCGCGGCCCAGGGCGGGTCATGAACATTGAATCACTGTCCCCCATCAGTGGCGTGACACCTGTCCGTCGGGTTCCGAGAATTCGCGACCTTTTGACTTGAACGGGTGGGAAGGTGGCATCGCATGGGCTGCGCACCCATCGCCGAGCCCTGCGTTGCGCCATGGAAAGGAGCTTCCCGATGTGGGAGATGACAGTGGACTACGTCTTCTCGAATGACGCCAACGAAGCGCTCACCCGGCGCTTGTTGGAGATTCGGACCAATCCCTACAAGAGCTACGCCGGTTTTCAGTCCGACGTTCTGCGGGTGATGGCCGAAACCGGACCTATCCCCGAGGACTTCCGCCGCTTCTGTTGCGCCAAAAGACGCGTCAATTCATTTGACGACCCGTACGTGCTTCTCAAGAACTGCCCGGTCGACCCCGAGCTGCCGATGCTCGACCTTGACAACCCGGTCGTCGACAAGCGAAACCGCAAGACCACCTACGTTGCCGAAGCCTTCTTGGTGCTCTATGCCGAATTGATGGGGCAGCAACCGATCGGCTACATCAACGTGAACGACGGCGATGTCTTTCAGGACATCCACCCGATGCGCTCGCTGATGGCCACGCAGTCCCAGAAGGCGGCCAAGTCCATCTTCTTCCACAAAGACCTGGCGAACCACTTTGTCCGCCCCGACTGGGTGAACATTCTCGGGCTGCGGGCCTCTGCGCAGAACGAGATCCATACCTCGTTCGTGCGCAACCGCGACCTGCTGGCGTACCTCGACGAGCGCGTGCTGAAGGGCCTGCGCGAGGAAAAGTTTCACACGCCCTACGACGACCTGACCCTGTCGTCGCCGAACAAGAGGCTGGGCCCGGCGCCCGTCCACCCCATCTTGGGCGGGGCGACCGACCACGACATTCGCTTCTTTGAGAACAGAACGGTCGGCCTCGACAGGGCCTCCCAGGAACTGGTGGACGAAGTCGTGCGTGCCCTGCATGCGCTGAAGAAGCGCCTGCTGATCCTCAAGGGCGACTTCGTCGGATCGGCGAACAACGAGTGCATTCACAACAAGGAAGTCGTGCGCATCGGCGACGAAGGCGCGGTCATGAACCGCTGGCTGATGAAGACAGTGAACGTCCGGTCGCTGGACATGCACAAGGTGCACATGCTGCCGGCCCAAGTCCGCATCGTGAACGGTTGATGGCGCACGGCGCGGCAAGCGTCCGGCCCAAAGCGACCGGGCGAACCTATTGAGAAACGGGGCATTCGATGACACCTCCGGATTGCTTTCGGCTTGACCGCTGTGTCCAGCCTGCCCAGTGGATGCGAACCTGCGTGGAATGCGACGGCCGGACCCTGTCCTATGGCGAGCTGATCGCCCTGGTGGATGCGCGCGCGCGTGAGCTGGCGTCCCTGGTGCGCGACGGCGACGTCGTCGCCATTCGCCGCGAGAAATCCGAGCGGTATGTGGTCGATCTCCTGGCGGTCCTGGCGCTGGGCGCCGTGGCCATGCCCATCGACCCCCGCCTTCCCGACGCCCGCGTCCAGACGATGATGGACACCGTGCCGCCACAAACCGTCATCACGGACGACGGCCTGCACGCGACGGGGTGGCCTAGTGCGATTCCTGGCCATCCGAACCACGGGGAAAGGCCCGGCTATGTCATGTTCACCTCGGGCAGCACCGGCCAGCCCAAGGCGATCCTCGGTTCGGTGTCGGCACTGGTGCATTTCGTCCGTTGGCAAGGTGCGGAGTTCGGCCTGTCGGCCGGCGACCGCGTCTCGTTCCTCACGCCAGTGGGGTTCGACGTGTCGCTGCGCGACATCTTCCTGCCGCTGCTGCACGGCGGGGTGCTGGTCATTCCCTCGGACCGGCACCTCGCGACGCCGCGCGCCACGGCGCACTGGCTGGCCGGCGAGAGGGTCACGGTCGTCCACGCGGTGCCATCGGTCGCCAAACTCTGGGCCCGCGCGATGAGCGATGCCGTTCCCCAGCTGCGGCTGGTCTTCCTGGCGGGCGAGAAGCTCTATCCCGCCACCGTGGCCGAGCTGCGCGCGGCGTTTGCGGGAACCACCGAGTACGTGAACCTCTACGGCCCCTCGGAAACCACGCTGGCCAAGTTCTTCTTTCGGGTGGGACGGGTCGATGCCGCTGACCCCGCACCGATCCCGGTCGGCCGCCCCCTGCCGGGGACGTCGTTCGGGTTCGGCGGCGCCGGCCCGGGGCGCGAAGTGGTGATCACCACGCGCCACGCCACGCTGGGCTACATCAATGCCCCAGCGGCCGAGAACGCGCGGTTCGCGCGCAACGGCGACGGGACCGTGTCCTACCGCACCGGCGACCTGGGCGAGGTGTCGGCCGCGGGCGATCTGGTGATCGTCGGACGGGCCGACGACGAGGTGAAGATCAATGGGGTCCGGGTTCACCCCAACGAGGTCACCCAGGCGCTGCAGGGCTATCCGGGTGCGCAGGACATCTGCGTCTTCGCCACCACGCCGCACGGCGGGTCCGAGCCACGGCTGGCGGCGGTCTGGATCGCCGGGCCGGCAGGCGAAGCCCTGCCCGACAACGCCCCGCGTGACCATGCCCTCAACCATCTGCCGCAGGCCATCGTTCCGACGATCTGGCGCAAGGTGGCGGCGTTTCCCAAGAACGCCAATGGCAAGATCGATCGGGCGCGCCTGGCCGATCTGCTGGTGCCCGCCGACGAAGGGCGCGAGGCCACCGCCACCGACACCGAAGCCTGGTTATGCCGCGCGGTCGGCGCGATCCTGGCATGCGACGTTCCCCGCGCCACGGCCGACCTGTTCGGCCTGGGCGCCACCTCGATCCACGTGGCCTTTCTGATCGGCAAGATCGAAGACGAGCTGGGCAAGTCGCTGGCCTTTGCGGACGTCTTCGCCCTGGCCAGCCTGGCCGAGATCGCCGCGCTGATCGACCGTTCGCTCGCGCATGCGCACGTCGAGATCCCGCGCCTTCTCCGGGCTGAGACCTATGCCTTGTCGCCGCAGCAGCGCCGCTGGTGGAACATCTACATGCCAGAGGGCAACCGCTCCTGGGCGACGATGGTGCGGGTGCTGAAGTTCGACCATGCGGTCGATGCCAGACGACTCGAACGCGGGCTGCTTGATCTGTCGCGCCACCAGGATTCGATGCGGCTGAGCTTCGTGCAGCACAGCGGTGGCGTCCTGCTGAAAGAAACGCCTGTGATGGACGCCACCTCGCTCGACATCGAGGTGCACGATTTCTCGGGCCAGTCCGCCGAGGCCGCCGCCCGGATGCTGAACGCCCTGCGACTGGACGTGGCCAATGCCGAGATCCCCACGGACACCTGGCCGCTGTTTCGCGCCAGTGTCGCGAACCTGCCGGGCGGTCGGTCGGCGGTGGTGTTCGCCATGCACCACATGATCGGCGACGGCTTCTCGATGAACCTCGTCGAGACGCAGCTGCGCGGCTTCCTCGAAGAGGGCAGGGCCATTTCCGCCCCGTCGCGGTTCAACTACCTCGCCTATGCCGACTGGGCCGCCCGGGAGGAACCCCTGCGCTTCGGGCCGGGGTCCGACGCGCAGGCCTATTGGGCGCGGGTGTTCGCGACGCCCTACCGCAAGCACGTCTTCGCCGAGAAGTGGACCGGGCCGGGCCACGACCGAGGTCAGGGCTATTGCGTCAAGGTGCCCGATGCCACCCGCGCTGCGGTCAAGGCCTACGCGCGCGCGCACAGGGTGACCGAGTTCAGCCTTTACCTGAGCGCCAAGTTCCAGGCCCTCCACCGGCTGCTGGACCAGCCAGACCTCGTCATCGGCACGCCCGCCGCCGGGCGCGAGATCCAGGGCACCGAGGAACTCGTGGGCAACTTCATTTCGCTCGTCTGCGTGCGCAGCCACCGCGACGCTGGCCAGAGCGCGCTGGACCACGTGCGCCGGACCATGCAGGACGTCGCCTGCGCGATGACGCACCAACACTACCAGTACGACCGGCTGGTGGCCGACCTGGGATTGCCGTTCGAGCAATCGCGGTTTCCGCTGACCACGATCTTCATCAGTTACCTCAACTTCTGCGGCGCAGGCCACAGCCCGCTCGACCCGAGCGAGTGGGGGTTCTCGGACCTCGGCTTCGCCGTCAAGTTCGACAAGATGTCCTACGTCCGCGAGCACGACGGCGCCACCAGCCTGCTGATCCAGTACCGCAACAACCTGTTCGATCGCGCCGACATCGAGACCTTCGCCTTGGCCTGGATCGGCGCGCTGGATGCTGTCGTCCGCACCGAAAGCCCCGACCAAAGCGCGGCGGTCCTCGAGGCCGCGGTGTGATGGCCGTTCCTTTCCTGGGCGAAGGCTTCGCCCTGGGCGCCTCGGTGTGCTGGGCCATCGGTCCCTTGGTGGCCTACAAGGGCGTCGAGGCGCTCGGCACGTTCCGGTTTTCGATGTACCGGTTCTTCACGGCGGCCCTGGCGCTGTTTCTCATTGCGTTCGCGCTCGGGGATGTCCATCTCGGCGACACGCGAGCGATGGCCTATCTGGCGGCTTCGGGCGTGATCGGCGTGGCCCTGGGCGAGGCGGCCCTGTTCCAGGCGGTGTTCCTGCTGGGGCCGCGCCGGTCTTCGGTCATTTTCGCGCTGCACGCGCCGCTGACCGCCGTTCTGGGCAGCGTCCTGTTCCGCGAAGCGGTGAAGCCCCTGACCGTTCTCGGCGTGACACTGGCTTTCGCGGGGGTGTATGCGGCTGTCATCTTCCGCGCGCCGACCGAGAAGGCCGGCGGTACGTATCACAAGCCCGCGACGGCCCGTCTGGGGTTCATGCTGGTCGCCGTGGCGCTCGCCTGTCAGGTCGCCGGTGCGTTGCTGGCCAAGGAAGTGGTCGACGGGGTGGCGCCGTTCTTCGCCTCGTTCGTCCGGACCTTCGCTGCCACCGTCGCCTTCCTTCCCGTGTTCCTGGTCTTGCGGGGGGCGCCGCGCGCCAAGGGCAGCGCCCACCTGCCCATTGTCCTGGTGAGCGCGCTGGTCAGCACGATCGGCGGCATGACCCTTTTGCTGGCCGCGTTGGCCAGCGCAGGGATCGTCCGTGCCGTGATCTTGTCGTCGATGTCGCCAGTGATTTACATCTTCCTGATGTCGGTGTTTCGCGGGGAACGCTTCCCGGTGCTGGCCTGGATCGGCAGCATCATGGCCGTGGTCGGCGCCGCCATTGCGATTCTGGCTTGAGGGGAAAGCCCCCTCATTCCAGGACGACGTCCTCGCTGACGGCGGTGGTCATGGGCTGGCTCTCAGCGCGCCTGCATCAGCGCGTACATGCCGGTGGCCCCAGCGAGCAGGCCCAGAATGGCAGCGCGGCACATCCCCCATTCGTCCATTGCCTGTCGCCTGGGTCGTCGGAAACCGGTTCATGCTCGCCGGGCCGGCCCCACCCCAGGCCCGGACGGAGAACCCCATGAACGAGAAAGACCTGCTGCTCGGCCCCGTGCTGTCCTTCCGGGGCAGCGACGGGGGCACCTGGAAGGTGACCGCGCTCATCGGCCTGAAGGAGGCCGCGCCCATCCCCACCCTGGAGGTGGACGGCAAGCCGTGCCCCCAGCCCCGCGAGCTGCTGCTCACCTCGGGCGAGCGCTACCTGCGCTACGACCTGTCGTGCAAGCGGCTCAAGAACGAGCGTTTGGTGGGCTACGGCGTCGTCGGCGGGCCGCGCTGGGCGATGACCGTGCCGGCCAGGGACGAGGCGCCGCGAATGGCCTACGTGTCCTGCAACGGCTTCTCGGACCCGGCGGTGATGCGCAAGCTGGTGCGCACCTCCAACGCCGTGTGGGAAGACCTTCTGTTCAGCCACGACAAGTCCCTGCGCGTGCCGCTGCCCTCGGGTGAGCCCAAGCTGCTGGACAAGGAGCAGCTCTGGCACGAGCGCCGCATCCACGACAAGCAGCTGCAGCGCTTCCACCTCATGCTCATGGGCGGTGACCAGATCTACTTCGACGCCATCTGGGAAGAGATCGAGGCGCTGCGCCAGTGGGTGGCCCTGCCGCGCGCGGACCAGCTGAGTTTTCCGGTGACGGCCGCGCTGGACAAGAAGATCGCCGATTACTACTTCGGCCTGTACCGCCAGCGCTGGCTGCCCAAGGACCGCGGTTCCTGGTCCGCCCAGACGCCCGCGCTGGACGCGGCCACGGCCCTGTCGCGCATCCCCACCCTCATGATGTGGGACGACCACGACATCTTCGACGGCTGGGGTTCCTACAGCGGTGAGATGCAGCACAGCCCGCTGTTCCAGGCCCTGTTCCGCCACGCGCGCCGCGCCTTCTGGGTGTTCCAGATGCAGCACGCGCTGGACGAGTTGCCCGAGCTGCAGGACGCGACGCCACCGGGCTTCTCGACACAAGACCCGCTGTTCCAACCCATCGCGTGGAGCAAGGTCCTGGCCAAGGACCCGCTGGCGCTGCCCTTGCTGGACCGGCAGCCGGGTTTCACCTCGGTGTACTCGCTCGGCCCGCTGGCCGTCGTCGCGGCCGACCTGCGCACCGAGCGCTCGCGCAACCAGGTGATGGGCACCGACACCTGGCGCGAGATCAAGGCCTGGCTGGGCGCGCTGCCCGGCAGCGACAGCCCGGCGAAATCCAAGCCCTGCCGGCACCTGCTGTTCATGTCCTCGGTGCCCGTGGTGCACCCCAAGCTTTCATTGGCCGAGCTGCTGCTCGACAAATTCGGCGCCGACCACGTGACCGACAGCAACGCCGACGACCTGAAGGACCACTGGTCGCACGACGACCACGAGGGCGAGCGCAAGCGCCTGCTGGAGGTGTTCTCGGCCCTGGCCAAGGACAAGAAGATCCGCGTGTCGCTGGTCTCGGGCGACGTGCACGTGGCCGCCTGGGGCACGGCCTACCGCAAGGACCTGCCGGCCTCCGAGACCTGGTCGCAGATGCACCAGTTCACCTCGTCGGCGGTGGTGCACCCCTCGCTCATGGGCGTGATGGAGCGGCTGTTCCTGTCCTGGCTGAATGCCAGCGCCAAGCACCCGCAGGCCATCGACGTGATGTACGTGGCCGAGATGATGCTGTTCCCCGGCCACGACAAGCACGTGATGGCAGCGCGCAACTGGCTCGCGCTGGAACTGGACGAGGGCGCGCCCGAGGGCTGCAAGCTGTGGGCGACCTGGCGCTGCGAAACGGAGACCAGCTTCTCGAACCACCTGCTGGCGGTGGCGCCGGTGCAGTGAGGCGGGCGGGCCACCTCAGTTGTTCTTCTTCTCGGCGGGGGCGTGGTCCATCAGCGCCTTGAGCGTGCGCCTGGACACCTGGGCCTGGTAGTCCGCCCACCCGCTGGCGTCCAGCGCCTGCTTGACCGCCGCCGTGACCGAGTCGCCCAGCTCGTCGCAGAACTTGAAGGCGCGCTCCATGCCGGCGGGGCTCATGTTGGGGGCGCGGAAGGCCTGCTGGATCACCGGAATGTCGGCCGGCACGATGCCCATGCCCGTCAGGCCGGCGGTGTCCAGCGCATGCCGGCGCGCGGAGAGGTCGCGCATCCAGCCGAAGACCGTGCCGGCCCGCGCGCTGTCGGTGGATTGGAAGTACGCCTGGCTGAGGCTCTTGGTGGTGCGGTTGAAGAGCATGTCGCAGGCGCCGCCGATCTGCTGCAGGCTCTTCAACCCCTTGAGCTCGGCCGGCAGGTCCGGCGGCTGGAAGTCGAGCTTGCCCTGGTTGCCTGGGGTTTGGGCCCCGGCGGTGAACGACAGCGCGAGCAGGGCGGCGGCGAGGATCGGGGCGGCGCGATGGGGCTTCATGCGAGGGCTGGGGGACGGTTGGTGTAGCCCCCGACGGTACACTGCCCCGGCCCTTGAAACGGGTGACGTTTTTCATGAACCTGTACGAAGTCATCCGCTGGGGCAACGATGCCGACGACCCCTTCACCGGCGGCCCCAACGGGCCGGACACGGGCTTGCTGGTGCGCGCCGGTTCGGTGGAGCAGGCGGCGGCCCTCGCGGACGAAGCCCTGCGCCGTGCCCGGCCCACGCGGGTCAGCGCCTGGGCCGGCGCGGTCTACCTGCTGGGCCAGGAACACAGCACCGAAGCCGACCCCCGCATCCTGCGCGGACCCTATGTGCAGCACGCGTACCGCCATGGCTGGCGGCAGTGGTGCCGGGACGAAGAGGGCGGGGCCTGGGTGGAGCGGGAGTGAGGGCGGCTACCTGCTGCGCGCCAACGGGTTGGCGTGTCAGGGGCGGGCATCACTGGCGTGGTCCTGGCATGGGCGAGACATCAAGGCTTTGGGGAGGCTCGTCTGCAGGGCGCGCATCGCTTGAGCCCTTGTTGCTTCGACTGGCCCACGCTGCAGCCAGAGTGGTTGAGACAGAGAGCCATCGGTAGATGGCCGGCAAGCGTTTGCTTCTCTCGGCTACGATTTCTGCAACTGGCCAGCAGCGGACGGTCCTCAACCAAGGGGGGGGCGCCAACTCAGACGCTTAGGCGTTCAGAAGAAACATCTCGCTTTCAACTGCTCCAACTACGGCAGCCGCTGTGAGTTCTGGCGACAGGCCTCGTACGTCCAGTGCATGCTTGCTCAACACCCCCAGGGAGGACAACTGGCGATGCAGGGACGCAATAGCTTTCGCGTCGGTAAGCGTGTCGCCACCACGAGATTGGCAGCGCGCAATTGCGCTTTCGACATCGATCTGAAGCACGATGTAGTGAAGGCGCACCGAAAGTCCAATGAAGGCGTCCAGAAACCACGGCCCGACGATGCCATCCACAATCACAAAGTAGCCGCCCTTCGCATAGCCCTCTGCCGCTTGGGCCAGCACCTTTACGACCGTTTGGTTTTGTTTGTGCGCCGCTTCCAGAAATGGAGGGATCGCGCCGTGCCTGATGAAGTGCCAGAAGTCATCGCAATGAAGATGTACCTTGGGCGAGCCTGACGCCTCTGCTAACGCTTTGGCTGTGGTCGTTTTTCCTGCGCCAGGAGTACCGGTGAGGATGAGGATTTCATTCGACTGATTCATTGAAGACTGAAATCTGTAAGGCGTCGTAGTCAGGGGAGGACGACTGCTTGGGGCCCTGAAGTGACGGTGAGCATCCCATCCAAAACCTGTCATTGGCACAGCTTGCGCGGCCATCCAATAGGCTGGCAGTTTGAATCGCCCCGGGATTCGCGGAGGCTGTTTGGTTTAAGTCAGGCCACCACCTCGGTGTTCTGACTGGCGAGTTGCCGGTAGTAGTTTGCCTCGGCTTCTGCTGGCGGGATATACCCGATGGGTTCGAGCAGGCGATGGTGGTTGAACCACGACACCCATTCGAGCGTTACGAACTCCACGGCCTCCTTGGTTTTCCAGGGTACTCGGCGATGAATGAGTTCGGCCTTGTAGAGCCCGTTGATGGTCTCGGCCAAGGCGTTGTCATAGCTGTCGCCCTTGCTTCCCACAGACGGTTCGATGCCCGCTTCTGCCAGTCGTTCTGTGTAGCGAATGCTGACGTACTGCGAGCCCCTGTCGGAGTGACAGACCAGGCTTCCATCGCGTTCAGGCTGCCGGGCGTAGAGAGCTTGCTCCAGCGCATCAAGTACGAAGTCCGTTCGCATCGAACTGCTCACCCGCCAGCCGACGATGCGCCTGGCAAACACATCGATGACGAAGGCCACGTACAGCCAGCCCTGCCAGGTCGAGACGTACGTGAAGTCGCTGACCCACAACTGGTTGGGCCGCTCGGCACGGAACTGCCGATTCACCCGGTCCAACGGGCATGGCGCCTTCGCATCGCCGACCGTGGTGCGCACGACCTTGCCGCGCATCACGCCACGCAGCCCGAGCCTGCGCATCAATCGCTCGACCGTGCAGCGGGCCACGACAACACCTTCGCGTGCCAGTTGCCGCCACACTTTGTCGGCGCCGTAGACCTGCATGTTGGCCTGCCAGATACGTTCAATCTGTGGCATCAGCATCTCGTCGCGATGAGCCCGGGCACAGCGCTTGTAGGGCTCGCGCAGCAGCGCCGCATGCCTTCGATATGCCGACGGGGCGACCTGCAAGACCTTGCAGAGCGGCTCGACCCCGAAGGCATCGCGATGTTTGTCGATGAAGTCCTTCAGGACTTGAGCCGTCGGTCGAGCTCCGCCTGGGCGAAAAACGCGCTGGCCAGCTTCAGTATCTCGTTGGCCCGGCGCAGCTCCTTGACTTCGCGCTCCAGCTCCTTGACCCGCTGGGCCTCACTTGTCGTGACCCCTTCACGCACGCCAGCATCAACCTCGGCGCGCTTGACCCATTCGTTCAACGTCTGCGGCACGCAGCCAATCTTGGGCGCGATGGACTCGATGGCCGCCCACAGCGACAGGTACTCCCCTCGGTGCTCCTGCACCATCCTCACCGCACGCTCACGCACCTCGGGTGAGAACTTGTTCGACTTGCTCATGGCTCAATCCTCTCAGAGTGTTGAGCCTCCTCAAAAAAACCGGGGCGATTCACCCAAGCTTAGCCCGGACCTCCAAATGGACCCTTTCCAGGAGGGGCAAGCTCCTGTCGCGACCTCACGAACAACACCCATCCGATCACTCCGGCCAACCAGCCTAGATAACCTAGCCAGTCAGGCCATCCTTCGATAACGAAGAGCCCGCCCCCGGCCACTGCAGCAAAGAATGCAAACAGGTATGCCGCTTGGCGAGAACGAACCGAGGCCTTGCGTTGTGCATCGGTAGGGGGCGGTGTCCAAGTATTCATCAGCGCTCCTATTTACCCGCAGCCTGCGTGTCACCATGCCGTGCGTGTTGCTTGAATAGTTCAGTTCCGAGAGAAGTGCTGGCTTGTGTCGCAAACCAGGCTAATGGCGAGATGGTCAAAAGGCGGTCAATGACGAGCGGCCCCGAGATCGTCGTCGTGGTATCCATGATGAGCTCTCTTGGCCCAGGCGGATTTAGCGCGTAAGAAACCCCTTTCGCTGCGAATGACACACCAGTAGCTGCACCTGCACATAGGTGCGCTGCCCCCAGATTTCGTAGCACCGCGATCTAGAGTCCGGAGGATTGCATCGTAGTGGATGCGGTGGTTTGCGATGTGCCGCCAGCGCGCTGGCGGCACATCGCGGCGAACACGGCCGGCGGCACGTACCCCAAGGTGCTGTGCGGCCGGTGGTGGTTGTAGTCCTCGCGCCAGTTGTCGATGACGCTGCGCATGTGGCTCAGGCTGGCAAACCAGTGCTGCGACAGACACTCGTCGCGGAAGCGGCTGTTGAAGCTCACGATGTAGGCGTTTTGTACCGGCTTGCCTGGCTGGATGAAGCGCAGCTCCACCCCGTTTCTGGCCGCCCAGGCCTGCATCGTGCGTCCCGCGAACTCCGGACCGTTGTCGGTCCGGATCACCATGGGCAGGCCTCGCTGAGCTGCGACTTGGTCGAGCATGCGCGCGACGTACAGCGCCGGGATGGAGGTGTCCACGGCGATCTGCACGACCTCCTTGCTGCAGTCATCAACCACCGTCAGCGTTTTCACCCGCCGGCCGTTGGCTAGCTCGTCAAACACGAAGTCCATGCTCCACAACTCGTTGGGTTGCGTGGGGCGTACCAAGGACTGCCTCTCGGGCACGGGCAGCTTCTTGCGCCGGCGCTTACGCACCATCAGGCTTTCCTCGCGGTAGATACGGTAGGTGCGCTTGACGTTGATCGACCAGCCGTCGAATCGCAGACGGTTGTGCAGCATGCGGTAGCCGTGGCGGCGGTGCTGGCCGGCGAGCTGCGTCAGGCGCTCGCGCAGCTCGCCATTGCCGTCGTCGCGGGGTTGGTAGCGCAGGGTGCTGGCGCTCATGCCCACCAGCCGCAGCGCCTGGCGTTCGCTCAGGCCCAGCTCCTGCAACTGCCGAACGACCTCCCGACGGGCCGCCACGGCCTTCACTTTCCCTTGAGCACCTCGCGCATCGCGTCGATCTCAAGCATCGAGTTGGCCAGCAGCTTCTTGAGCTTGGTGTTCTCGGCTTCCAGCGACTTCAGCCGCTGCGCGTCCGAGACGTTCATGCCGCCGAACTTGGCCTTCCAGGCGTAGTAACTCGGTTCGCTGAAACCGTGCTTCCTGCACAGCTCCTTGACCGGCAGCCCGGCATCGGCTTCGCGCAGGAAGCCAATGATCTGTTCCTCGGTGTATCGCTTCTTCATCGGTCCGATCTCCTTCTCGGGTTGATCGGACTCTAGACCTACGCGCTACGGAGATCGGGAGGCAGCGCAGCAGCAATTGGAGCTGCTCCACTAATGCACGCTGGCGCTGCTGCCCGACTACGCCAAGAACCAATAGCATTGCATCGACCAGCATAAGTGCGATCAACACCGCTCTGCGCGAGGCAAAATTACGCAAATTCGGCAATGCAATCACAGCAACAGGGACTTGGTGATAGCCGGCCTTTGGATCGACGGGCGTGTTTCGAAACGGTCCAAGCAGCATGCAACCTTATGCGGCGAATTAAACTTAAGTCTCGCATCAAATGTCCGATGACTCGGGCTACTTCATTTCCTAGAGCGACGGGAGCGATTAACGGTTGGGGTGGTGCTAGTAAATGGGCACGGCTGACTGGTGCTTGGCCTTGACTCTGTGTGGAAATGAAAGAGGCAAAGCCGTGGCTATGAAAGCACTGGCCCAAGCGAAATCTTGTGAGAATGTCGGCGAGGCAATTTCGACTATAGCGTGAATAGGAGAATCAACAGCGCCAGCGAAACCCCATCGCAGTAGTGAATGCTTTCCCGAAGATCGTCAGCAGGCACCGAACACAACCCCAAAGCTGAGCGTCTTGCAAGTAACCTCATGCCAAAGTAAAGCGCGATGAAGAAGCATAGTGCAATGGCAATAACTCGACCCGTCTTTTCCAAACTAGAGAAAAACACTAGATTAACCAGAACTACCGCGGAAAACAATGAGCAAAAGTACTTGAAAACTCGGATCAACCTATTTTGGAGGTGCATGAGGATTCCTTTGATCTCCATATGGAGGAAACCAAGATCTTGCAGCGGTGGCCTTCTCAACCAACCAACCTGAGTATGCCCTGACCTGCTCGGCTTATTCGGACCATTCATTCCTGTAAGACGGCCCGGTTGGGAATGGGTGGATTGTGCAGTTGATGTTTCTTGAACTCGTGAGGGGTCATGTAGGCCAGGCTGCTGTGGGGGCGCACGGTGTTGTAGTGCCTGCGCCAGGCCTCGATGACGACGGCGGCCTCTCGGCGTGATCGGAACCACTCCAGCGAGAGGCATTCGTCGCGCAGCTTGCCGTTGAAGCTCTCGTCGGCGCCGTTCTGCCAGGGCTTGCCGAGATCGTTCAGGGCGGTGCCAATACCTGCCTGCGAGATCCATTCCAGGATGGCCTGACTGACGAACTCGGGGCCATTGTCCGAACGCATGAACAGCGGCGCGCCATGCACGCTGACCAGGCGCGAGAGCACCTCCACCACGTGCCGAGAACGGATGGATCCGGCCACGTCGATCGCCAGGCACTCGCGCGTGTACTCGTCGATGACGGTCAGGCACTTGATCTGCTGCCCCTCGGCGGTGGTGTCGAAGACGAAGTCGTAGGCCCACACCGCGTTGGCCTTGAAGGGCGTGTAGGCCCGCGGTCGCGAGCTGGCCACGCGACGGCGCGGCCTCTTCCTGGGCACCAGCAAGCCAGCCTGGCGCCACAGGCGATGCGCGCGCGACCAACTCAACTCGAAGCCCTGGCGGCCCAGGAAGATGCGGATGCGCCGGTAGCCGTAGCGTGGGTACTGCGCCGAGAGCGCGCGCATGGCCGCGATGACAGGGGCATCCTTGGCCGGCAGGCGCAGTTCATACCTCAAGCCCGATCGCGCCAGCCCGATGAGCCCGCAGGCCCGCCGCTCTGACAGGCCACGCTCGCAAGCGAGCGCGACCTGTTCGCGTCGGGCCTGCGGGCTCACCATTTTTTGCGTTGATCTCCTTGAGAACCTCGATGTCCAGATCGCGCTCGGCCAGCAGCTTCTTCAACCGCGCGTTCGCGACCTCCAGTGTCTTGAGGCGTTTGACGTCAGCAACGTCCATCTGTCCAAAGTGCTTGCGCCAGGCGTAGATGCTGGGCTCGCTGACCTTGTGCTTCTTGGCGGCCTCGGCCACGCTGGTGCGCTCTGCTTCTCGCAGGATCGCGACCATCTGTTCTTCGCTGAATCGGCTCTTCCTCATGGGCTCCTCGCAGGTTGGGAGCCATCTTCCTAGAAACTATTGGACCGAAGAAACCGGGCAGGTCACCTCCCTGTCGTGTCAGTTGTTCGAGCAATTGGCCATTTGTGGCCATCGCATTGGCGTCCATTGAAAGATGAAGCTTGAGCTCGCCAACACCGGGCAATGGCTTCCCGCTCGCGCGTGCCAGCCTCTTCGCTGGCCGAGGGGCCGCGCATCGAAGCCCGCCGCAAAGCCCCCCGGGCCCTCGGCCCGTCCACCCGCCGCACCCAACGGCGGGTGCCGCACCATCCTGAAGAAGACGAACCCCTCAGACCCCGCCGAAATCCCGCCTGAGCGTGGGCAAGCCCACCCCAGCCGCATCGAAGCCGCCGTCCACCGCCAGCACCTGGCCGGTGACGTAGCTGGCCTCCGGCGAGCAGAGGAAGCCGATGCCGTTGGCGATCTCCTCTTCCGAGCCGTAGCGCGCGAGCGGCACCGCCGCGTGGTAGTCGGCGCGGATCTCCGCCGTGTGCACCTGCTTGGCCATGGCCGTTTCCACCGGGCCGGGCGCGATGGCGTTGCAGCGGATGCCCAGGCCCGCGAGCTCCACCGCCTGCTGCTTGGTCAGGTGGATGAGCGCGGCCTTGCTGGTGCCGTAGGCCACGCGCAGCGTGCTCGCGCGCAGACCCGAGATGGAGGCGATGTTGACGATGGCGCCGCCCTGGCGGCGCATCACCGGCACCACGGCCTGGCTGCAGAGGTAGGCGCCGTCGAGGTTGGTGGCCATCACGTAGCGCCACTCCTCGAAGCTGGTCTGCACCAGCGGCTTGAAGACGGCCACGCCGGCGTTGTTCACCAGCGCGTCGATGCGTTGCCAGGTGGTGTCCACGGTCGCTACCACCTCGGCCACCTGCGCCGGGTGGGACACGTCGGCGGGCAGGGCGAGCGAGCGGCCCGGCGCTTCCCATTCGAGTTGTTCGCGCGCCGCGTTCAGCGCCGGCGCGTCCTTGTCGACGATGACCACGCGCCACTGGCGGGCCAGGAACCAGCGCGCGCTGGCCAGGCCGATGCCGCGCGCCGCGCCCGTGACGATGGCGACCTTGTGTTCCTGTACGTCCTGCGGCATGGCGTGGGCGTTCCTTCGTTCGGGATCAGTTGCGGCTCTGGTCGACCAGCTTGTTCTTGGCGATCCAGGGCATCATGGCGCGCAGCTGGGCGCCCACCACCTCGATGCTGTGCTCGGCCGTGTTGCGCCGGCGCGCCGTCATGCTGGGGTAGCCCGTGCGGCCCTCCAGGATGAACATCTTGGCGTAGTCGCCGTTCTGGATGCGCTTGAGCGCGTTGCGCATGGCCGCGCGCGACTGCTCGTTGATCACCTCCGGACCCGTCACGTACTCGCCGTACTCCGCGTTGTTGGAGATCGAGTAGTTCATGTTGGCGATGCCGCCCTCATAGATCAGGTCCACGATCAGCTTCAACTCGTGCAGGCACTCGAAGTAGGCCATCTCGGGCGCGTAGCCGGCTTCCACCAGCGTCTCGTAGCCCATCTTGATCAGCTCGACCGCGCCGCCGCACAGCACCGCCTGCTCGCCGAACAGGTCCGTCTCGGTCTCTTCCTTGAAGTTGGTCTCGATGATGCCGGCCTTGCCGCCACCGTTGGCCATGGCGTAGCTCAGCGCCAGATCGCGCGCCTTGCCGCTCTTGTCCTGGTGCACCGCCACCAGGTGCGGCACGCCGCCGCCCTGCGCGTAGGTGCTGCGCACCGTGTGGCCCGGCGCCTTGGGCGCCACCATCCACACGTCCAGGTCGGCGCGCGGCACCACCTGGTTGTAGTGCACGTTGAAGCCGTGCGCGAAGGCCAGCGAGCCGCCCTGCTTGATGTTCGGCTCCACGTTGTTGCGGTAGACCTCGGCGATCTGCTCGTCGGGCAGCAGGATCATCACCACGTCGGCCGATTTCACCGCCTCGTTGACTTCCAGCACCTTCAGCCCGGCCTTGCCCACCTTGTCCCAGCTCGCGCCGCCCTTGCGCAGGCCCACCACCACCTTCACCCCGCTGTCGTTGAGGTTCTGCGCGTGCGCGTGGCCCTGGCTGCCGTAGCCGATGATCGCGACCGTCTTGCCCTTGATGAGGGACAGATCGCAGTCCTTGTCGTAGAAAACTTTCATGGTCTTGTCGGTGGTGGGTGAAAACAGAAGGGGGATCAGGCGGCCGTCGCCTGCGCGGCGTCGGCCATGAGCTGTTGCGCCGCCTCGACGACGGCGGACGGGGAGACGCGGGCCACGGTCTCCAGGCGCGTGGCGTAGCCCACGGGAATGCGCGGCGCGCCCAGGCGGCCGACGCGGCAGCCCGTGGCCTGCGCGGCGGTGGCGGCCACCTCGGCGCCGAAGCCGCCGGCCTGCACCGCGTCGTGCACCACCAGCAGGCGGCGCGTGCGCGCGCAGTCGGCCAGCACGGTGTCGCGGTCCCAGGGCCAGAGCGTGCCCAGGTCGATGACGCTGGTGCGCACGCCCAACGCGGCCAGCTCGTCGGCGGCCTGGCTGGCGGTGCGCACGGCGGCGGACCAGCTCACGAGGGTGAGGTCATCGCCGCGCCGCAGAACGTTCGCGCGGCCGGGCGTGGCGACGAGGGATTCGTCCACGTCGCCCTCCAGGCCCCAGAGTTCCTTGTTCTCCATGTAGATCACCGGGTCCTCGCCGCGCAGGGCCTGGGTGAGCATGCTGTAGTTGTCCTGCGGGGTGGCGGGGCACATCACCACCACGCCGGGCAGGTGGGCGAACCAGGCCTCCAGGCTTTGCGAGTGCTGCGCCGCCGAGTTGGACCAGAAGCCGATGGGCAGCCGCATCACCAGCGGCACGCGGCCCTGGCCACCGAACATGTAGCGGTTCTTGGCGGCCTGGTTGACGATCTCGTCCATGGCGCAGAGCGCGAAGTCGACCACGCGCATTTCCACCACGGGGCGCATGCCCACGAGCGCCATGCCCACGCCGGCGCCGACGATGGTGGCCTCGGAGATGGGCGTGTCGATCACGCGCTCGGGCCCGAAGGCGGCCTGCAGGCCCTTGTACTGCTGGAAGATGCCGCCGCGGCCCACGTCCTCGCCCAGCACCACGACGCGCGGGTCGGCGCGCATGGCGTTGGCCAGGGCGCGCACGGCGGCGTCGGCGTAGGTGGTTCGGATCAGTGCCATGGGCCGGCTCCGGTGGTCTGGATGTCGGTGAACGCGCTGGCCGGGTCGGGCGCGGGCGAGGCGTCGGCGAAGGCCACGGCGTCGTCGATCTCGGCGCGCACCTCGGCGTCGATGGCGTCGAGCTGCGCGAGCGTGGCGCCGCGCGCCAGGGCGCGTTCGCGCGCGCGGCGCAGCGGGTCGGCGTCGATGGCGCCCTGCAGGTCCTGCGGGTCGCGGTAGCCCTGCGTGTCCACCGAAACGTGGCCGCGCACGCGCCAGGTGAGGGCGTGCAGCAGCTGCGGGCCTTCGCCCGCGTGGATCCTGGCGACCAGGCGGCCGGCCGCCGCGTGCACGGCCTCCACGTCGTTGCCGTCGGCGGTTTCGCCGGGCACGCCCAGCGCCGCCGCGCGCGCGGCCACGCCGGGGCCGGCGCTCAGGCCGGCGGTGGCGGTGGTGGCGGAGTAGCGGTTGTCCTCGCAGACGAAGAGCACGGGCAGCCGGTAGACGGCGGCCCAGTTGAGCGCTTCGAGGAAGGGGCCGCGGTTGGTGGCGCCGTCGCCGAAGAAGCAGGCCACGAGGTGGGGCTTGCCTTGCAGCTTGAGCGCCTGCGCCGCGCCGCAGGCGATGGGCAGGCCGGCCGTGACCACGCCGTTGGCGCCCAGCATGCCGACCGAGAAATCGGCGATGTGCATGGAGCCGCCCTTGCCGCCGTTGCTGCCGCCGGCGCGGCCGAACAGCTCGGCCATCATGCGGCGCATGTCACCGCCCTTGGCCAGGGTGTGGCCGTGGCCGCGGTGGGTGCTGGTGAGCAGGTCCTCGCGCGTGAGGTGGGCGCAGACGCCGGCGGCCACGGCCTCCTGTCCGATGGACAGGTGCAGCGGACCGCGCACCTTGGCGCGCTCGTCCACCTTGGCGCCGAGCACGCCCACGCCGCCCTGGCTGGCCACCTCGGCCGCGAGTTCGAAGGCGCGTATGCGCGCCATGGTCCGGTAGAGATCGATCATGGAGACGGTTGGATGGGTCACAGGGCCAGCGTGGTGATGCCCGGCACGGCCGCGATGATCAGCACGCCCACCAGCAGCGCGATGAGGTAGGGCCAGATGGCGCCGATCACCTCGTCGGGCGGTGCGTCGCCGATGCGGCAGGCGATGTAGAAGCCCACGCCGATGGGGGGCATCATCAGGCCGATGTTCATGGCGCAGACGATGACCATGGCGTAGTGCACGTCGTTGATGCCCAGCTTGTGCGCGATGGGGAACATGATGGGCGCGAGCAGCAGCACGGCGGGCAGGCCTTCGAGCAGGCAGCCCAGGGCCACGAAGACCAGGATGGTGACGGCCATGAAGCCGACCCAGCCGCCGGGCAGCGTGGTCATGAAGCCGGAGAGGTGCTGCACCACGCCGCTTTGCGTGATGGACCAGGCCATGGCCGAGGCCGAGCCCAGCACCAGCAGCACCACGCCCGAGAGCGCGGCGGTTTCCACCAGCATGTCGTAGAACTTGCGCAGGCCGATGCCGCCATACATCACCTGGCCCACGAACAGCGCGTAGACCACGGCGACGGTGGAGACCTCGGTGGCGGTGGCCACGCCTTCGCCCACCGCGGCGCGGATGAGGAAGGGCAGCACCAGGGCGGGCGCGGCGATCAGCAGGAAGCGGCCCACCATCTGCATCGGCGCGCGCTGGGTGTGGCTCATGTCCTCGTGGCGCGCCTTCCAGCGAGCCAGCACCAGCAGCACGGCCAGCAGCACCATGGCGATGACGAAGCCGGCCTGGAACAGGCCCGCGATGGACACGCCGGCCACCGCGCCCAGCACGATGAGCACGATGCTGGGCGGCACGGTGTCGGCCATGGCGGCGCCGGTGGCCAGCAGGGCCACCATCTCGCGTGGCTTGTGGCCGCGGCGCTTCATTTCGGGGAAGAGGGCGGGGGCCACGGTGGCCATGTCGGACACCTTGGAGCCCGAGATGCCCGAGACGATGAACAGCGAGCCCAGCAGCACGTAGGACATGCCGGCCTTGACGTGCCCGAGCAGCGAGCCCAGGAAGTCGACGATGGCCTTGCCCATGCCGGTGGCGTCGAGGATGCAGCCCAGCAGCACGAAGATGGGCACCGAGACCAGCACCAGGCTGGACATGCCCTCGTCCATGCGGCCGATGACCACGGTGAGCGGCACGTGCGTGGTGAAGGCCAGGTAGCACACCGCGCCGATGCCGAAGCAGAAGGCGATGGGCACGCCGGCCACCAGGCAGGCGGCGGCGAAGCCGATGAGCACGAAGCCGATGTTGGCCGTGCCCAGCTTCATGAGCTGCGGCGAGAAGTGCCAGCACAGGCCCGCGACGGCCGCCACCAGCAGCACCGCCAGCACCAGGTCGAGCTTGCGCGCCGAGCGGCCCGCGTACTGCACGATGAGGGCCAGCATGGCGATGAAGCCGAAGGCGATGGAGCTGACGCGGAAGGTGTTGGGCAGGTCCAGCGCCGGCGTGTGGATGAACCACTCGTCCTTGGCGTAGTCGATGGCCGGGCCGACGAGCGCCAGCAGCACGGCGGCGATGGCCACCAGCGCGAAGGCGTGCACGAACTCGCGCAGGCGCGGCGGCAGCAGGTCGACGAACAGGCCCAGGCGCAGGTGCTCGTTGCGGTGAACCGCGATGGCCGCGCCCAGCATGGTGAGCCAGATGAAGGAGATCGAGACGACCTCGTCGGACCACACCAGGGATTTGTTGAACAGGTAGCGCGAGATCACGCCCACGAGCAGCAGCACCGTGATGTTGAGCATCAGGAGGGCCGAGACGGCCTCCAGCGGCTTGAGCCAGAACGGGCTGCGGCGCGTGTCGTGAAGGACGGCGCCCTTGAAGGCGCCGTCGGCGTCGGCGGAGGTGCCGGCGATGAGTTCGCTCATGTCAGCCCAGCTTGCCGGTGTACTTCTCCATCACCGCCCAGGCCTCGTCGCCGAACTTGGCTTTCCACTCGGCGTAGAAGCCGGCGCTGCGCAGCTTCTCGCGGAAGGGCGCGGTGGCGGGCGAGTTGAAGACGATGCCCTTGGCCGTGAGGTCTTTCTGCAGCGTGGCCTCGTTGGCGGCCACGTCCACGCGCTCCTTCACGGCGGCGGCGTTGATGTGCTTGGCGACGATGTCGCGCACGTCGGGTGGCAGGCGGTCCCAGGCGCGGCGGTTGATCAGCGTCCAGAAGCCGTCCCACATGTGGTTGGTGAGCGAGCAGTACTTCTGCACCTCGTAGAGCTTGAAGTTGGAGATGACCGCGAACGGGTTCTCCTGGCCGTCGGCGACCTTGGTCTGCAGGGCCGTGTACATCTCGGAGGCGTTGATCGAGATCGGCGAGGAGCCGAAGGCCTTGAACATCGAGGTCCACATCGGCGACACCGGCACGCGGATCTTGAAGCCCTCGAGGTCGGCCGGCGTGTTGATGGGCTTGGTGGACGAGGTGGTCTGGCGGAAGCCGTTGTCCCAGATGCGGTCGAGCGCGTGCAGGTTGGCCTTGGCGATCTGCGCGCGGATGTAGGCGCCGACGTCGCCGTCCATGGCCTTCCACACGGCGTCGTAGTTGGGGAAGGCGAAGCCCAGGCCGTTGAGCGCGGCCGGCGTGACCAGGGTGGACAGGATGAGGCCGGAGAGGTTGAACATCTCCACGCCGCCCGAGCGCAGCTGGCTCAGCGTGTCGGTGTCGGAGCCGAGCTGGTTGCTGGGGAACAGCTGGATGTCCATGCGGCCGTTGGTTTCCTTCTTGATGGCCTCCACCGCTTCCTTGGCGCGCACGTTCATGGGGTGCTGCGGCGGCTGGTTGTTGGCGTACTTGAAGGTGAACTCGGCGTTCTGGCCGTACGCCAGCTTCAGCGGCGCGGCGATGCTGGCCGCGGTAATGCCCGTGGCCTTGATCAGGGTGCGGCGGGAAAGGCTCATCGTGTGTCTCCTCTGTGTGGTGGGACTGGCGGGGAAAGCGGTGCGGCTCAGGCGGCGGGCGCGGTGGCGGCGGGGATGTCGAACAGCTGGCGCATGTACAGGCCGCTGGCGAGGTAGCCACCGTCCACGCCCAGCGTCTGGCCGGTCACGAAGCTGGCCTGCTCGGAAGCGAAGAACAGCGCGGCGGCCGAGACCTCGGCCGGTGAGCAGAAGCGGTGCATGGGGCAGACGTCGAGGTAGGTGTTGGCCTTGGAGCTGCCGTGCAGGGTGCGGATCATGGGCGTGTCCACGAAGCCGGGCGCGATGGCGTTGACGGTGATGCCGTGCTCGCCGAGTTCGATGGCGAACTGCGCCGTCATGGCGATGAGCGCGGCCTTGGAGCTGCCATAGGCCAGGCGGCCGGTGCCCGCGCGCACGCCGCTGATGGACGAGACGTTGACGATGCGGCCCCAGCGCTGGCGCTTCATGCCGGGCAGCACCGCCTGCGTGAGCAGCATGGGGGCGGTGAGGTTGATGGCCAGCGTGGTGTTCCACTGCGCCAGCGAAACCTGGTCGTGCGGCTGCGTGGAGACCACGCCAGCGTTGTTGATGAGGATGTCCACCCGCGGGACGCGCCGGTCCAGCGCGGCCATGGCGCGCTGAATGGCCTCGGCGTCGGCCAGGTCCAGCACCAGGGCCTCGGCCTGGCCGCCGGCCTGGCGGATGCCCTGCGCGGCCTGCTCGGCCGCCGGGCCGTTGCGGTCCACGATGCAGACCGTGGCGCCTTGTTGCGCGAGGTCTTGCGCGATCTGCAGACCGATGCCGCTGGCGGCGCCCGTGACCAGGGCGATGCGCCCGCCGTGCTGATTGGGGTTGTCCATCTCGCCCTTGTGAGGTTGAATGTCCAGAATGTGAATCGAATGGACCGATGTTGGCAGCACAACCCGGGGCTGCGTCAGAGGAAAACCCTGAATCCGTCCGCAAAAGCAGTCCACTATGTGATCCGCGGTTTGCGGGTTTTCACCAAGATGAACACACCCGAACCACCGGCTGGCGAAACCGCCGGCGCGCAGACCCTGAGGCGGGGGCTGGGCATCCTGAAGCTGCTGGCGCGCCATCAGCCCGAGGGGCTGCGCATCGGCGAGATCGGGCGCCGCCTGGGCCTGAGCAAGGCCACGGCGGTGCGGCTCACGCACACGCTGGCCGACGAGCGCTTCGTGGTGCACGACCCGGCCACGCGCTGCTACCGCCTGGGGCCGGAGTCCTTCGTGGTGGGGCTGGCGGCCGAGCCCAGTTACTCGCTGCAGCGCCTGGCCACGGCCTCGCTGCGCGCGCTGGCGCTGGAGACCGGCGACTGGGTGTTCTTCTCGGTGGTGCAGGGTCTGGAGGCGATCTGCCTGTCGCGCGAGACGGGGCACGGCCCCATCCCCAGCGACGCGCTGCGCCTGGGCGACCGGCACCCGCTGGGCGTGGGCGCGGGCGGCCTGGCCATCCTGGCCGCGCTGCCCGACGACGAGGTGGAGCACGCGCTGTCGGTCAACGGCCCCTACATCGACGAGCACTTTCCCAAGTCGCCGGTGGCGGTGATCCGCCACCTGGTGGCCGAGACGCGCGAACGCGGCTACGCGGTGATCCCGGGCATCGTGGTGCCGGGCTACTGGGCGCTGGGGGTGTCGCTGCAGCAGCGCGACGGCCGGCCGGTGGGCGCCATCGTGCTGGTGGCGAGCGAATCGCGCCTGCACCCGACGCGCCGCGCCGCGCTCGGCGAGCGCATGCTCAACATCGGCCGCGACCTGATGAGCCGGGCCGCGCAGGGCGAGGGTGAGGCGCCGTCTGCGGCCTACCGCTGAGGTTCTGCCGGCTCCAGGATGCTCCTGGGCGGGTTGCGCTTCATCTCGTCGGCCAGGGTCACCTGCTCGGGGCTCATGCACTCGTCGGCCACCCGCAGGCCGAGCTTCTGGCTCATGAGCATGGACTTGTTGCCCAGCTGCAGCCAGAGCGCGCCGCGTTTCGGGTCTTCCAGGCGGATGGCGCCGGTGCGGCTTTCCACGGGGTGCATGAAGTAGCGCGCCTTGCGGGGCTTGTCGACCTGCAGGATGAAGAAGCCTTGCCGCTTGGCGGGCGTGACCTGCACGGTGTTGCCCAGTTCGCAGGGGATGTTGCCGACGTAGACCCGCTGGGCCACCGCGAGGTCGGCGTCGCTCAGGGAGACGTCGGTGTCTTCGTCGATCGGCGTCGCTTCTTCCACGGCCTTGGCCGCGGAGCGGGCCAGGGGCGCGCGTTTCTGGGTCGGTGTCTGGGCGGCGGAAGCGAGCTTGGCCGCGGGTTGGGGCGCGGGGGCCTGTGCCAGCGCGGCGGGCGCCAAGGCCACGGCGCTCAGGGAGACCAGGAGGGGGAGGGGCTTCATGGGTCGCGTCAGGTGGTGGGGGGCAGCGCGCAGTCTGCGCGCAGCGCCGGCGAAAGGGTGTTCGCAGATGTTTCCGCGGGGGCTGCGCCCCTGTCAGCGCCCCTGGACACGAGCGCCATCCGGGTTTATATAATTCGTATATGTTTCGTATATACGCTGATCCATGGGCATCGTGAAAATCTCGGACCGGATGCACGAGAACCTGCGCGTGGCGAGCAACGCCCTCGGCCGCTCCATCAACGCGCAAGCCGAACACTGGATGCGCGTGGGCATGTTGGCCGAGCTGCACCCGGACCTGGACCACCAGGCGATTGCGCAGTTGTTGGTCCGGGCCGAACTCGAGGGGGGGCTGGACATCGCGGTGGCGGTCACGCCCGAGGGCAAGGGCCGCCATTCCCGCGCGCCATCGAACGGAAAACGCGGATGACCCAGGGCGTCACCATCCAGTCCGCCGAGGGCATCGAGAAGGCGCGGCGCGCCGGCCAACTGGCGGCCGAGGTGCTGAGCGCCGTTGCGCCCCACGTGGTGCCGGGCGTGAGCACCGAGGCGCTCGACCGCATCTGCCACGAGCACATCGTGAACGTGCAAGGCGCCATCCCCGCGAACCTGGGCTACCACGGTTACCCCAAGACCATCCTCACCTCCGTCAACCAGGTCGTCTGCCACGGCATTCCCTCGCCCGACAAGATCCTGAGGAAGGGCGACATCGTCAACATCGACGTCGCCGTCAACCAGGACGGCTGGTTCGGTGACACCAGCCGCATGTATTTCGTCGGCGAGCCCGGCATCCTGGCCCGCCGTCTGGTGGACGCGACCTACGAGGCCATGGTGGCCGGCATCCGCCAGGTCCGGCCCGGTGCAACGCTGGGCGATATCGGTCATGCCATCCAGTCGGTCGCGCACCGCGAGCGCTTCAGCGTCGTGCGCGAGTACTGCGGGCATGGCATCGGGCGGGTCTACCACGACAAGCCGGATGTGCTGCACCACGGCCAGCGCGGGGAAGGGCTGCGGCTGGAAGCGGGCATGGTGTTCACCATCGAACCGATGCTCAACGCCGGCCGGCGCGAGACGCGCACCCTGGCCGATGGCTGGACCGTCGTGACCAAGGACCGCTCGCTGTCGGCGCAGTGGGAGCACATGGTGGCGGTGACGCCCGAGGGATATGAGGTGCTGACGCGTTGGCCGGACGGCACGGGGGCGTACGCGCCGGTGTGAGCGCCCGTTGGGCCGGTTGGGCCGGTTGGGGCGAGGCCGCTAAGCTGCGCGCCCATGGACTCCCTCATCGCCGCCGCCGCCCGCGCGCTCGCCGCCGGCGATCCGCTGGGCGCGCTGCAGCGCGTGGCGCTGCGCGAGGACCCGCCCGCGCTGGCCCTGCGCGGCACCGCGATGGCGCAGCTGGGCGAGTACCCGCGCGCCCGCGAGCTGCTGCGGCGCGCGGGCAAGGGGTTCGGACCGCACGAGGCCCTGGCCCGCGCGCGCTGCGTGGTGGCCGAGGCCGAGGTGGCGCTGGCCCAGCGCGAGCTGGGGGGCTCGCCGCGCGCGCTGTTGGCCGCCACGAAGGCCCTGGCCGCGCGCGGTGACAGGGCCAATGCCTTGCGGGCGCAGCTGATCGCCGCGCGCTGGCCGCTGCTGATGGGGCGGCTGGACGAGGCCGCCGCGCAGCTGGCGCCGCTGAATGGCCAGGCCCTGCCGCCGCCACTGGCCGCCCTGGCCCACCTCACCGCGGCGGAGCTCGCGCTGCGCTCGCTGCGCACCGGCCCGGCGCGCCAGGCGCTGGCGCGCGCAGCGCAGGCGGCCGAGCGCGCGGGCGTGCCCGCGCTGCGGGCCGAGGTGGACGAGGCCCGCGCGGCCCTGGACCGCCCGGCCGCGCGCCGCGTGGGTGGTGGTGGTGAGCAGGTGCTTCGCCTGCAGGACGTGGAGGCGCTGCTCGCGTCGCGCGCCCTGGTGGTGGACGCCTGCCGGCGCGGCCTCAGCGCGGGCGCGGCATGGCAGTCGCTCGCCAGCCGCCCGGTGCTGTTCGCGCTGGCGTTCGCGCTGGCGCAGGCCTGGCCCGGCGACGTGGACCGGCAAGCGCTCATCGCGCGCGCCTTTCGAACGAAGCACCCCGACGAGACGCACCGCGCGCGGCTGCGCGTGGAGATCGGTCGCCTGCGCGCCATGGCGGCGGGCGTGGCCGACATCACGGCCACGCCGCGCGGTTTTCGGCTCGTGCCCCGGGACGAGCGGCCCGTGATCGTGCTGGCGCCGCCGATCGAGGGCGAGCAGGCCGCGCTGCAGGCGCTGCTGTCCGATGGCGCGGCCTGGTCCACGTCGGCCCTGGCCCTGGCGCTGGGCGCCAGCCAGCGCACGGTGCAGCGCGCCCTGGCGGAGCTCCAGGACCAGGGCCGTGCGCGCGCCATCGGACAGGCCCGCGCGCGCCGCTGGCTGGCGCCGCCGCTGGCGGGATTCACGACGATCTTGTTACTCCCCGCTTCGCTGCCGCTTGACTAGAGTGCACCTCAAGGCGCCGCGTGTGGCGCCCTCAAGGAGCAACCGATGAAGAGCAAGCCATCGATCCAGCCCGCCGAGGTCGTGCGCGAGTACGGCCCCTTCGACGGCGCCACCCAGGTCCACGGCGTGAGCTACGACGGCCGCCACGTGTGGGCCGCCACCGGCCCGCGCATCGTGGCCTTCGACCCCGCCAGCGGCGAGACCGTGCGCCGCATCGAGCAGCCGTGCGACGCAGGCACCGCTTTCGACGGCACGCACCTCTACCAGATCGCCGAGTCGCGCATCGACAAGATCGACCCGGCCACGGGGAAGGTGCTGTCGTCGATTCCCGCGCCGGGCCAGGGGTACGACTCGGGCCTGACCTGGGCCGAGGGCAGCCTGTGGGTGGGCCAGTACCGCGACCGCAAGATTCATCAGATCGACCCCGAGACCGGCGCGATCCGCCGCACCATCGAATCGAACCGCTTCGTCACCGGCGTCACCTGGGTCGACGGCCAGCTGTGGCACGGCACCTGGGAGGCCGACGACAGCGAGCTGCGCCGCCTCGACCCCGCCAGCGGCGAGGTGCTGCAGCGCCTGCGCATGCCGGCGGGCGAGGGCGTGAGCGGGCTGGAGTCCGACGGCGCCGAGCTGTTCTATTGCGGTGGCGGCGCCAGCGGCAAGGTGCGCGCCGTGCGCCGGCCCAAGTCCCTTCAATCCTGAGACAGGAGCGTCACATGAACCCGACCACCACCACCGACCGAGAGCAATGGCTGGCGCAGCGCCTCGCGCTGCTCGCCCGCGAGAAGGAACTGAGCCGCCTGGGCGACGAACTCGCCGAGGCGCGCCGCGCGCTGCCCTGGGTGCGCATGGACAAGCGCTACGTGTTCGACACGCCCGAGGGCCCGCGCGGACTCGCCGACCTGTTCGACGGACGCAGCCAGCTGCTGGTGCAGCACTTCATGCTCGGCCCGGACTGGGAGCAGGGCTGCAAGAGCTGCTCGTTCATGGCCGACCACACCGACGGCATGCTGGCGCACCTGGCCGCGCGCGACGTGGGTTTCGTGGCGATCTCGCGCGCGCCGCTGGCGAAGATCGAGCGCTTCCGCCGCCGCATGGGCTGGAACTTCCGCTGGGTGTCCTCGCACGGCAGCGATTTCAACCGCGACTTCGGCGTGAGCTTCACGCCCGCCGAGGTGGCCGCGCAATCCATGCACTACAACTTCGCGCAACGGCCCTTCGCCAACGACGAGATGCCCGGCGTGAGCGTGTTCGCGAAGAACGGCGCCGGCGAGGTCTTCCACACCTACTCCACCTACGGGCGCGGGGTGGAGGTGATGATGGGCACCTATCGGCTGTTGGACCTCACGCCGCGCGGGCGCCACGAAGACGGCCTGGACAACACCATGGGCTGGGTGCGGCACCACGACCGCTACGAGAGCGCACCGGCGGCCAAGGCGGGTGGATCATGCTGCGGCTCGCGCGCCTGATGGTGCTGCTGGCGCTCGGGCACCTGCCCTGCGCGGGTCCAATGGTGGCGGCCGCCGTCTGGGTGCCGCTGCTGGAGCCGCTGTGTTCAGCTGCGGTCTTGTAGCGCGTCCACGCCCGACTCGCGCGCGCAATGCGCGCAGCAGAAGATGCGCTCGCCATCCTGCACGCCGTGGCCAATGACCTTGCAGCCGCAGTGCGCGCACGCGGGCGCGCAGGAGTGGATGCCGCATTCGAAGCTGTCGACGGTGACGGTCCGGTCTTGGGTGACGATCTGGAAGGAGCGGTCGTAGTCGTTGCCGCAAACGTCGCATCGGGCCATGTGATACCTCCTTGAAATGGGGGAAAGCCGCGCGGCGGCAAGCCGCGTGCCCAGCCTATCCGGAACGGATTGCGCCGACCCGGCCGAAATTGCGCGGAAGCTGGGCCGCGCGCTCCGGTGATGCCCACCAGCACCGCTGGCCTGACATACCTTCGCTCCCCGTTCGACCCGCCCGGGTCTTGTGGCAACGACGAGGAGACTTCCCATGAACCTGAACCGCCGCGCCTTCACCGGCTCCCTGGCCTCCGGCCTGCTGGCCGCTCCGCTCGCGGGCCTGTCTTCCCTGGCGCGTGCCCAGGGCAATGAGATCGTCATCGGCAGCATCCAGGACATGTCCGGTCCGCTGCAGCCCTTCGGGCGCGGCAAGAGCAACGTGCTCAAGTTCGGCGTGGCCCAGATCAACGCGGCCGGCGGCTTGCTGGGCCGACCGCTGCGCATCGTCGAGTACGACACGCAGTCGAACAACCAGCTTTACGCGCAGTTCGGCCAGCAGCTGGCGCTGCGCGACAAGGCCGTGGTGGCCTTCGGCGGTGTGACCAGCGCCGCGCGCGAGGTGGTGCGCCCCGTGCTGCGCCGCGCCAACGTGCCCTACTTCTACAACATGCCCTACGAGGGCGGCGTGTGCGACCGCAATACCGTGCTCACCGGCGTGACGCCCAGCCACGCGCTGCGCACCATCGTGCCGCACCTGATCAAGAACCACGGCAAGAAGCTCTACGTGCTGGGCGCGGATTACAACTTCGGCCAGCTCTCGGCCAAGTGGATCCGCCGGCTCGCGGCCGAGCACGGCGGCGAGGTGGTGGGTGTGGAGCTGTTCCCCATGGACGCGGCGAACTTCAACACCACCATCGCCAAGATCCAGGCCGCGGCGCCCAACGCCATCATCAACAGCTTCGTCGGTCCGGCGCACGGCAGCTTCTACGGCCAGTGGGCGGCCTCGGGCATGAAGGGCAAGGTCGCGTTGGCCTCGCAGACCTTCGGCGACGTGGGCGAGCACCTGCTCATGCCCAAAGAGATCACCAACGGCGTGATCGTCTGCACCAACTACTTCGAGGAGCTGGACATGCCCTCGAACAAGGCCTTCATCAAGGCCTACCGCGATGCGGGCCACAAGGATTACGTGAGCAACACCACGATGAACGAGTACGTGGCGCTGCGGCTGTGGGCTGCCGCCGTGGCCAAGGCCGGCAGCCTGGACCGCAACGCGGTGCTCAAGGCGCTGGAGTCGAACCTGTCGATTGACGCGCCGCATGGCCAGGTGGCGCTGGACCCCGCCACCCACCACTGCACCTACGACATGTACCTGGCCGAGGTGCGCGACGGCGGCTACCGCGTGCTGGACAAGAGCCGCGCGGTCACGGCCATCGACATGGTGGGCCAGTGCGACCTGGTGAAGAACCCGAACACCAACCAGCAGTTCGAGCCGCGCATCTGATGGACTACGCGGTCCTGTCCTTCCACCTCGTCTACGCCATTGCCCTACTGGTGCTCACCAGCCTGGGCCTGGCCATCGTCTTCGGGATGATGCGGGTGGTGAACTTCGCGCACGGCGAGTTCCTCATGATCGGCGGCTACACGTTGGTGCTCAGCGTGCAGGCTGGCCTCAACATCTGGCTGGCCATGTTCGTGGTCGCGCCGGCGGTGGTGGGGCTGGTGGGCTACGCGCTGGAGCGGCTGATCATCCGACACCTCTACGGGCGCATGCTCGACACCATCCTCGCCACCTGGGGCGTGAGCCTGGCGCTCATCGGCCTGGCAACCTGGGCCTTCGGTTTCCAGCAGCGCGGCGTGGTCGCGCCGTTGGGCAGCTTCACGCTCGGCGGCTACCGCGACTCCTGGTACAGCGTGCTGATCATCGCGGTCGCCACCGCGCTGGTGCTGGGCACCTGGTGGGTGCTGCGCCACACGCGCACCGGCCTGCTGGCGCGCGGCACCATGCAGAACGCGCCGATGGCCGAAGCCCTGGGCATGAACACCTCGCGCGTCTACGCCTGGACCTTCGCGGCCGGCGCGGCCATCAGCGGCCTGGCGGGCGCGGTGATGGCGCCGCTGACCGGCGCGGTGCCCACCATCGGCACTGCCTACGTCACGCGCGCCTTCATCACCGTCATCACCGGCGGGGCCAACGCGATCACGGGCACGGTGGTGGCGAGTTCGCTGTTCGGCACGTTGAGCGAGCTGGTCACGCGCTGGGCCACGCCGGTGGCCGGGCACGTGGCGCTGCTGGCGCTGGCCGTGGTGCTGCTGCGCCTCATGCCCTCGGGCATCACCGGCCGTTTCTTCCGGAGGTCGCTGTGAGCGCGCGCATCGCAGGCTTCAAGCCGCTGGCGTGGGCGCTGGCGGTGGCGGCGCTGTTCGGCGTCGCCTGGCTGGTGGACCTGGCCACGCTGGTCACGCTCAACGTCTACGTGATCTTGTCCATCCTGGCGCTGAGCATGGCGCTGGTGTGGGGCGTGGCGGGCATCTTCAGCTTCGGCCAGTCGGTGTTCTTCGGCTTGGGCGCCTACGCCTACGCGGTGCTGGCGCTCAACGGCCAGGGCAGCGCGGTCGCCCTGGGCGCCGCCTTGCTGCTGCCGGTGGCAGGCGCGGCGCTGATGGGCTACTTCCTGTTCTACGGCCGCATCAGCGACGTCTACCTGGGCGTGATCACGCTGACCGCTTCGTTGATACTGTTCCACCTGGTCAATACCGTGTCGGGCTCGGATTTCCGCCTCGGCGCGGTGGCGCTGGGCGGCTACAACGGCATCCCAGGCGTGCCGCCGATCGCGCTGTTCGGACAGGAGCTGGACTTCGCGCAGCTCTATCTGCTGAGCGCGGCGCTGCTGGTCCTGGTCTATGCGGGCCTCAAGGGCCTGGTGCGGTCGCGTTTCGGGCAGGTCGTCGCAGCGATCCGCGAGCACGAGCTGCGTGCCGAGCTGCTGGGTTACGACGCGCGCGCCCACAAGCTCGGCGTGTTCGTGATCGGCGCGGCCATCGCCGGCCTGGCAGGCGCGCTGCACGCAGCCTGGGGCGGCTTCGTCGGACCCGATGTGTTCGGCATCAGCTTCGCGGCGCAGATCATCATCTGGGCCCAGGTGGGCGGCGTGGGCCTGCTGCTCGGCCCGGTGCTGGGCTGTGTGCTGATCCAGTGGCTGACCACCTGGCTGGGCCAGACGCGCCTGGCCGACACCAACCTGGTGCTGGGCACGATCTTCGTGCTGTGCGTGCTGCTGCTGCCCAAGGGCCTGTTGCCCTGGCTGCGCGAGCGCGTACCGGGCCGCCACGGGGGCACCGCATGAGCGCCCCGGCATCCCCGCAGGACCTGGCCATCCACACTGAAGACCTGAGCGTGCGCTTCGGCGGCGTGGTGGCGGTGGACCGGGTGAACCTGTCCGTGGCGCGCGGCGAGCTGCGTTGCCTGATCGGCCCCAACGGCGCGGGCAAAAGCACGCTGTTCAAGACGCTCACGGGTCAGCAGGCGCCGAGCGCGGGCCGCGTGCGCATCCTGGGCCGCGAGGTCAATGGCTTCGAGCGCCACGAGATCGCCCGGCTGGGCGTGGGCGTGAAGACCCAGGTGTCCAGCGTGTTCGACGGCCTCACGGTGGACGCCAGCCTGCGCGTGGCCGCCGGCCGCCACCGCGCGCGCCGCCCGGTGGGTTCGGTGGTCGACGAGGTGCTCGATCAGCTGCGCCTGGGCGCGGTGCGCCGGCGCCAGCTGGGCGCGCTCTCGCACGGTCAGCGCCAGTGGGTGGAGCTGGGTATGGTGCTCGCGACCGACCCGCGGCTGGTGCTGCTGGACGAGCCGGTGGCCGGCATGAGCGAGGAGGAGACCGCGCGCACGGCCGAGCTGATCCTGTCCATGCGCGGCGCGGGCCGCGCCATCGTGGTGGTGGAGCACGACATGCGCTTCGTGCGCCGCATCGCCGAGCGTGTGACAGTGCTGCACCGCGGCGCCGTGCTGCGCGACGGGGCCGTGGACGCGGTGCTGGCCGACCCCGTGGTGCGCGACGTCTACCTGGGCCGAGAGGAGCATGTGCGTGCTTGAACTGCAAGGCATCCGTGGCGGCTACGGCCGCATCAACGTGCTCGACGGCGTCTCGCTGTCGGTGGGCGAGGGCGAGTTCCTCGGCGTGCTGGGGCACAACGGCATGGGCAAGACCACGCTCATGCGCGCCATCGTGGGCGAGATCGCGCTGACGGCGGGCACGCTGCGCTGGCGGGGCCAGTCGATCGCGGGCCTGCCCACGCACCGGCGCGTGGCGCTGGGCATCGGCTACGTGCCGCAGGGCCGGCGCATCTTCCCGCTGCTGTCGGTGCGCGAGAACCTGCTGTTCGCGGCCTCGGTGCACGGGCGGCGCGAGGCGGCGCGCGTGGTGGACGAGGTGCTGGCCGACTTCCCCGCGCTGGCGCGCCTGCTGGAGCGCCCCGGCGGCCTGCTGAGCGGCGGCGAGCAGCAGATCCTGGCGCTGGCGCGTTGCCTGTGCACGCGGCCCACGCTGGTGCTGCTGGACGAACCCACCGAGGGCATACAGCCCTCCATCATCGAGGACATGGTGGTGCTGCTGCGCGCGCTGCGCGAGCGCCACCGCCTGTCCATCGTGCTGGTCGAGCAGAACCTCGACTTTCTGCGCGCCCTGTCCGACCGCATCGTGGTGCTGGAGAAGGGCCGCACCGTGCGCGAGGCCCGCGCCAGCGACGCCGCCGCGATGGCGGCGCTGGTCGAGTCGGCCGAGTTCGCGGGCTGAGGCGGCGCGACCAGCGCCCGCCGATCTCCAACAAGACTTTCAAGGGAACACCATGGCATTCCATCTGCCGAACAAGGACCGCCTGCGTTACCTGGGCGAGGAACTGGGCATCGACGTCGACGCCGACTACGCGCAGACCGTGCTGGACATGCTGGCCCCGCTGGTGCCCGAGTTCCGCACCGTCGACCGCCTGCCCGACCAGACCCTGCCCGTGCGCTACCCGCGCGCCGGCGGCACGCGGCCCGAGGCGAAGGACAACCCCTGGGGCGCCTGGTCGGTGCGCTGCGACATCCGTGGCGCGGCCGAGGGTCCGCTGGCGGGCAAGACGGTGGCGATCAAGGACAACGTGCAGATCGCCGGCGTGCCCATGATGAACGGCGCCTCGCTGCTGGAAGGCTATGCACCCGAGGGCGACGCCACGCTGGTCACGCGCATCCTGGACGCGGGCGGCCACATCGTGGGCAAGTCGGCCTGCGAGTACTTCTCCTTCTCGGGCGGAAGCGCCACGAGCGCGGGTGGCCCGGTGAACAGCCCGCGCAATCCGGGCCACACGCCGGGTGGCTCCACCACCGGCAGCGCCGCGCTGCTGGCGGCGGGCGAGGTGGACTTGGCCATCGGCGCCGACCAGGCCGGCTCCATCCGCATCCCGGCCTCGTTCTCGGGCATCGTGGGCCTCAAGCCCACCTATGGCCTCGTGCCCTACACCGGCGTCATGGGCCTGGACCACAGCATCGACCACGTGGGGCCTATGGCGCGCGACGTGGCCGGCGTGGCCTTGCTGCTGGAGGCGATCGCGGGCGAGGACGGCATCGACGGCCGCCAGCGCGGCGTGCGGGTGGAGCGCTACACCCAGGGCCTGGACCGTGGCGTGAAGGGGCTGCGCATCGGCGTGGTGAAGGAGTCCTTCGGCTGGCCCGAGTCGCACCCGGGCACCGACAGCGCCGTGCGCGCGGCCGTCGAGGCGCTGCGCGCGGCGGGCGCGGTGGTCGACGAGGTCTCGGTGCCCTGGCACCGCCATGGCTTCGCGATCTGGAGCGCCATCGCCAACGAAGGCACTTACCACACGCTCTACGGCGGGCAGGGTGCGGGCCACCTCACCACGGGCGCGTACCCACTGTCGCTGATGACCGCGCTGGGCGGCCTGCGCGCGCGTGCCAACGAGATGCCGCACACGCTGAAGATCGGCATGCTGCTCGGCGCTTACCTGCACCAGCAGTACCAGGGCCGTTTCTACGCCAAGGCGCAGAACCTGCGCCGGCGCCTGCGCGCGGCCTACGACGAGGCGCTGGCCGGCCGCGAGCTGTTGCTCATGCCCACCACGCCCTTCCCCACGCTGCCCATTCCATCCGACGATGCGCCGGTGGCCGAGGTGATCCAGCACAGCTGGACCATGCTGGCCAACACCAGCCCCTTCGATCTCACTGGCCACCCCGCGGTCAGCGTGCCCTGCGGCGAGGCGGACGGCAAACCGGTGGGCCTGATGCTGATCGGTCGCCACTTCGACGACGCGCTGGTGCTGCGCGCCGCGGCCGACCACGAGCGCCGCCACGCGGGCTGAGGCTACGCGGACGGCGCCTTCAGTGCTGGCGCCGTCCGCCCACGCCGCCCAGCGCGGTGCGGTAGGCGCGCGGCGACAGGCCCGTGGCCTTGCCGAAGGCGCGCGCCAGGTGATCGGCGCCGGAAAAGCCGCTGTCGCGCGCCACCGTGTCCATGGGCAGGGTGGTGCGCTCCAGCAGGCGGCGCGCGTGCGCCACGCGCAGGTCACCCACGTACTGCAGCGGCGAGCGGCCGGTGGAGGCCTTGAAGCAGCGCAGGAAGTGAAACTTGGAGAAGCCCGTGATGGCAGCGAGCTCGTCCAGGCTCAGGTCCTGCGTGAGGTGTTCCTTGATGTGGTCGATGAGCCGCTTGAGCACGGCCGGCGGCAGCTTGCGCACCGCCGGGCCGGTGCGCCCGCGCGCGCCCCACTGCTGGCCAAGCTCGTTGGCGATCACGGCGCAGTAGCTGTCCACCATCAGCCGCGGGCTGGCGCTGGAGGCGTGCTGCATGAACTGCGTCACCAACTGGTAGATGGTGGGGTTGGCGAAGCCACGCTGCGACAGCTGCCACAGCCCATCGCCGGGGTTGCGGTGGCCCAGTTCGTCGAGCAGGCCATTCAGGTCGCCGGCCGACAGCGCCAGCAGTGTGACGTCGGCATAGCCGTCCTTGCACCAGCGGTAGGCGTTGCCGGCGGGAAAGACGTGCAGCGGGTGCGGGTGGCTGCTGAAGTGGTCGCGAAAGCCCCAGCCGAAGTCGAACAGCGCGCGCTTGAGCCGGTACTCGTTGGCGGCCAGCAGCACCACCTCGTCCAGCGGCGGGATCTCCACCGTGTGCGCCTCGAAGGTGCAGTGGATCAAGGTGCCGCGGCAGCGGCCCGCGAGGGGCGTGACCTGGTCGAGGCGGTAGCTGGGCGAGCGCGACAGCACGCTCGCCAGGGGGGTGGCCGGGGCGCCCACGGGCTCAGCCGCGGGCCTTGTTCGCCGCCACGAAGGCGGCGAAGGCCTTCATGTAGTTGCGCAGGAATTCCTCGGTGCTGGCATCGGTGACGCGGCCGTCCTCGGCCACCAGGTCCTTCTTGAACTGGATGTAGGCCTCGGGCTGCATCATCTGCGGCGCGTTGCAAAAGTTGAGCACGGCGCGCAGGTGCGCCTGGGCCAGCGCGGTGCCGATGGCGCCCACCGAGGCGCCGATGACGCCCGAGGGCTTGCCCGTGAACGAGTTCTTGCCCCAGGGGCGCGACCCCCAGTCGATCGCGTTCTTCAGGCCGCCCGGGATGGAGCGGTTGTATTCGGGCGTGACGAAGAGCAGGGCGTCGGCGTCGGCGATGGCCTGCTTGAACGCCGTGGCCACGGCCGGGTAGCTGGCGTCGTGGTCGTGGCTGTACAGCGGCAGGTCCTTGATCGGGATCTCGTGCATGGCCAGTTCCGCCGGCGCGAGCTTGACCAAGGCCTTGGCGAGCTGGCGGTTGATGGAGGCGCTGGCGAGGCTGCCGATGATGTAGCCGACCTTGTGCTGGGCCATGGAGGATCTCCTGCGGGGTGGATGGGCGCGTGGCCCGGGTGGTCGGGGCATTGTTGGTCAGCGCCCAATCCCGACCAAACGATGGGGGCTCGGCGCGGGCCTTCCGGTCCGGGGATTGCCTACACTGGCCGCTCCGTTCGCGACCCGACGAGGCCTTCCATGCTCCAGCTGCGACCCCCTTGCGAGCGCTGCCGCGCCGACCGGCCACCCGAGGCGCGCCACGAGCGCGTGCTCCAGCCGCGGCGCTGCGCGGCATCCCGTTGACGAAGGGGGCCCGCGTGTTCTCCCACATCCACCTCGGCGTGAGCGACTTCGATCGGGCGCTGGCCTTCTACCGGCAACTGATGCCCGTGCTCGGCATCCGCGAGCGCTTCTGCGAGCCCGAGCGGCCCTGGGCCGGCTGGCAGTCGGCGCCCGGCCCGCGCCCGCTGTTCCTCATCGGTCGCCCGCACGACGCGCAGGCCCACGCGGTGGGCAATGGCCAGATGGTGGCCTTCCTGGCCGAGCGCCGCGCCACCGTGGACCGCGCCCACGCCGTGGCGCTGGCCAGCGGCGGCGCCTGCGAGGGCCCGCCCGGGCCGCGCCCCGAGTACCACGCCCACTACTACGGCGCCTACTTCCGCGACACGGAGGGCAACAAGCTCTGCGTGGCTTGCCACTCGCCGGTTTGAACCTTGCCCCCCGGGAGCCCCCCATGCCCGACTTCCGTCCCCTTTGGCCGCCTCGCTGCGGTTGGCACCCGTATGCCGAGGGCACCGACCCCCAGGGCCATGCCATGGCAGCGATCAACCTGCGCTGCGTGGAGGGCATCGACCTCGCGGCGATTCCGGTGCAGCACTTCGACGGCCGGTCGGCCTGAGCGGGGCGCGCCCGCCGCTCAGGCCAGGGTCTTGAGCCCCAGCCAGGTGAGCAGCAGCGAGCCGAACAGGTGCAGCGAGGCCACGCCCAGGGCCAGCGCCAGCCGGCCCTGCTGCAGCAGCGTGACCACCTCGACGGAGAAGGTGGAGAAGGTGGTGAGCGCCCCCAGCAAACCGGTGACGATGGCCAGGCGCCAGACCGGGTCGAAGTGCGGGTTGGCGTGGAACACGGCCACGGCCAGGCCGATGGCGTAGGCGCCGATCCAGTTGGCCGCCAGCGTGCCCCAGGGCAGCAGGCTGTGCGGCTGGCTCAGCCACAGCCCGAGGCGCCAGCGCAGCAGCGCGCCCACGCAGGCCCCGAGGCAGATGGCGAGCACCGAGGCCATGTTCAGAACGGCGCGTCGTCGCTGGCGCTGGCCGGGGTGGCGTCGGAGGCGGGCGCCGCGCCGGCCGGCGCGGGCTCATGCCCCGGCACCTGGCCCGGTTGCAGCTCGCCGCCCAGCGCCGCGATGAGCGCGTCGAGCACGCCGCGCAGCTCGCCCGTGCCGATGGCGACGTTGCTGTCGAAGCTCTGCTCTTCCTTGCCCTGGTTCTCTTCGAACACGCCTTCGAGGAACTGGATCTTCTTGAGCGCCATGCTTTCGGTGAGCGTGAAGCCGACGCGGCCTTCCCAGTTGAGCGCCAGGCGCGTGGGCAGCTTGCCTTCGCTGATGTGGCGGCGCACCTCGTCGTTGAAGAGGTGGTGGCGGGTGAACTTCACCACCGACTTTTCCTCATCGCTGGAGCGCAGCTCGCAGTCGCGCTCCAC
Source organism: Hydrogenophaga sp. YM1 (assembly GCF_016903055.1). NCBI lineage: Bacteria > Pseudomonadati > Pseudomonadota > Betaproteobacteria > Burkholderiales > Comamonadaceae > Hydrogenophaga > Hydrogenophaga sp. YM1. The sequence continues at coordinate 1,701,898 of NZ_CP070223.1, forward strand.
GGCCAGGCCCTCGGGCCATTCCTCGGCGTCGCTGGCGCTGAGCCACTGCGTCATGGCGCTCTGCGGCGTCTGCTGCGTATTGAAGAGCGTGAGCACCAGGCCGTCGAAGGCGCGCACCAGGGCGGTGACCAGGTCGTCGAGCTTGCCCTGGCTGCTGGCGTCGGTGGCGAGCCAGCCGCGCTCGGGGTCGATCCACACCCAGGACGTCTGCTGGCGCGAGAAGGCCTGGGGCAGCAGCGAGAGCAGGGCGTCTTCGCGCAGGGCCTTGGTTTCCTTCTTGCCGGGTTTGCGGCCGGTGGTGGCCTCGATGTGGTCGGCCGCCTCCTGGGCCTTGCGGCGCACCACGGCACCGGGCACCGATTTGGTTTCGATCTGCAGCTTGAGGATGCGCTGGCCGGCGATGGCTTCCACCAGCGGGCCGTGGGCCTCGCCGCGCGGCTCCACCCAGCCGACCGATTTGTCCTGCGTGGCGGGGCAGGGCACGAAGCGCTGGCCGTCCAGGGCCTTCTCCATCGCCTCGGGCGTGGGCGCCCAACCGGGGCCGATGCGGTAGAGCGTGAGGTTCTTGAACACGAAAGGGATCTCCGGAAAAACGAACCCCGCGCACCTGGGCGGTGGCGGGGTGTGCATCTTAGCGGCGGTGGACTAGGGCGGCGTCAGCGGCGCGCGGGTGGTGGCCTCGGCCAGCAGGCGTTCGATCGATGGGCCGTGCAGGCGGACCAGGTGCCGCGCGAGGCGCTCGACCGAGGCGTACTCGAAGAACAGCGCCATGGACACGTCGGCGCCCAGCCGGGCCGCCAGCGCGTGGCAGGTGTGCACGGCGATCAGCGAGTCGGCGCCGAGCCGCGCGAACGGCACCGAGCGGTCGGCGCACAGGATGCCGTGCGACGCGAGCTCGGTCTCGATCCAGTGGGCCACGGTGTCTTCGGCCAGCGGGCGGGCGGGTGGCGGGGCGGCCGGGGGGCTGGCGATGGCGGTGACGGTGGTGGTGACGGTGGTGGTGCCGGGCGCGGTCCGCCGGGTGGCTTCCTCCGCGATGGTGGCCCGCGCGGGGGCGCTGCGCTGGCCGTCGGGGCCCGCGGCGCTGGCGCCGGGCGGTCCGCCGGCCCGCTCGCGCGCCGCGGGCGCGGGCTGCCCCCGCGTGTCGGGTGAGCTGCCCGGCAACCAGTACGCGCGGCGGGTGAAGGGGTAGGTGGGCAGGGGCACGATGCGCGCGCCGCTGCCGCGAAAGTGCTCGCTCCAGTCGACGGGTTCGCCGCGCAGCCAGCGCTGGCCCAGCGCCACCAGCGCCGCCAGCCCCTCGTCGCCGGGCCATGCCCGCGGTCCGTGCCGCAACTGTTCGATGGCGTCCCGCACGCCGCAGACCACCAGGCATTCGCGCAGCCTGAAGGCTTCGCGGCCCGCGCAGCGGGTGTACGACAGGTCGAGCATCGACAGGTCGGGTTGCTCCAGCAGTTGGTCGAGCAGGCGGGAGCGCACCGCCAGCAGTTCCTCGCGGTTGCGCGCCGACAGGCACAGCAGGTGGTGCGATCGCGTGGTGCGCGCGCGGGCGGCGGGCAGCGGCGCGTCGGACACGATCGCGTGCGCGTTGGTGCCGCCGAAACCAAAGGAGCTGATGCCCGCGTGCCGCGGGGCCACGCCCCGGGGCCAGGGCGCGGCGGACAGCACCGGCCAGAACGGCGTGTGCTCCAGGCGCAGGTTCGGGTGCGGCTTGCGCAGGTTCAAGGTGGGCGGCAGCAGCCCGTGCCGCAGGGACAGCAGCAGCTTGATCAGCCCCGCCACGCCGGCCGCGGCCATGGGATGGCCGATGTTGGCCTTGACCGAGCCGATGCCGCAATACGGCGGGCCGGCCGGCTCGCCGAAGACGTTGGTGAGCGCGTGCACCTCGATCGCGTCGCCGACCGGCGTGCCGGTGCCATGGGCCTCGACGTAACCGATCTGCGAGGGGTGAAGGCCGGCCTGGGCCAGGGCCTGCCGCAGCATCGCTTCCTGCCCTTCCAGCGTGGGCGCCATGAGGCCGATGGAGTGGCCGTCGTTGGTGACGGCGGTGGCCGAGATCACCGCGTCGATGCGGTCGCCGTCGGCCAGCGCCTGGTCGAGCCGCTTGAGCACCACCAGGCCCAGGCCCTCGCTGGCCACCATGCCGCTGGCGGCCTCGTCGAACACGCGGCAGACGCCTTCGTCCGACAGGGTGCCGGTCTGGCCGAGCAGTTGCATCATGCTCAGCGTGGACAGCAGGCTCACACCGCCGGCCAGCGCGATCTCGCTCTGGCTCGACCGCAGGTCGGTGCAGGCGCAGTGCAGCGCCACCAGCGAGGACGCGCAGGCCGTGTCGATGTGCAGCGCAGGGCCTTTGAGGTCGAGCCGCTGCGACAGGCGCGCGGCGATGATGCTCAACAGGTTGCCCGGCAGCAGCTGCGGGTGCTGCGCGGCAGGGAAGTCGCCCCGGCGGCGCAGTTCGATGAGCGACTCCAGGTAGGCGTTGTGTGTCGCGCCGACGTAGACACCGACCTGGCGCTGCGCCGGCATGCGCGTGCCGGTGTAGCCGGCGTCGTCGAGTGCTTCATAGCCCACCTCGAGCATCAGGCGCTGCTGCGGGTCCATGAGCCGAGCCTCTTCGTCGTCCAGGCCGAAGAAGTCGGCCGCGAACAGTTCGATGCCATCGATGCGCCCCATGTGCAGGCGCTGGCCTTCGGGCATCCAGGGGGGCGCCGGCACTTCGCGGATCGACGACACGCCGTCGCGCAGCTGGCCCCAGAACTGCGCCGGCGAGGCCGCGCCGGGGAAGCGGCAGGCCATGCCGATGACGGCGATGGCCGGCGATGGGTCGGCGGGCGCTTGCGCTGGCGCGCAGGCGCCCGCAGAGGCGGAGACGGAGACGGCGGTATCTGCAGAGGCGGCACATGTGGCCTCTGGCGCCAGGTGGCGCTCCAGGCAGGCCACGGTGTCGCGCACCGTTCGGCCATCGATCAGCAGCCCCGTGCCGAGGCGGCGGCCCAGGCTTCTTTCGAGCAGTGCCAATGCCTGGATCGCCTGCACCGAGCCGCCGCCCAGGGCGGTGAACGGGGTGTCCAGGCCGATGTCGCCGGGACGCTGGCGCAGGGCCTCGGACCAGGCCTGCACCACCTGGCGCACCAGGCCGTCGTTGGCCGGCGCCGGGGCCGGCGCCTGGGGCGCGTGGGCGTGGAAGGCCTGGAGCAGCTCGGCGAAGGCGCCCAACTGCCATTGCCGCGCGAGCGGGTGGCGCTGCGGCTTGCCGCTGGAGGTGTGCGGGATGCGGCGCACCGGCAAGGCGCCGACCACCGGGTGCGCCAGGTAGGCCTCGGCGGCGGCGCGCAGGCGGTGCAGCAGGCGCCAGCCCTCGTCGTGCGCGCGCGCCACCACGAACAGCACCACGGCCTCGCTGCCATCGGCCTGCGGCACGCCGCAGGCGGCGATGCGCCCGGTCTTGAGCCCGAACAGCTGGCCCAGGTGCTGCTCCACGTCAACCGCCATCACCTGGCGGCCGTGGATGGCGATCACGTCCTTGAGTCGGCCAGTGATGGTGAGGCGGCCGCCGCGCAGGAAGCCGAGGTCGCCGGTGCGCAGCCAGCCCTGGGCGTCGAAGCATTCGCGCGTGGCGCCCTCGGCGCGGGTCTCGTAGCCGCTGGTGACGCTGGCGCCTCGGACCTGGACCTCGCCCAGGCGCTGTTCGCCGAGGTCGCCGCCGTCTTCGCCGACAACGCGCACCTGCGTGGAGGCAAGGGGCAGGCCGACATCGGCGTACTCGATCGCCTCGACGCCCTCGGCGGCGTCCCGCACCAGGCCGTCGCGCAACAGCGCCTGGCGGTCGAGCCGGTGCGTCAGCGCGCGCGTGCCCCGCGGGGAGAGCGACACGACCACCGTGGCCTCGGCCAGGCCGTAGGCCGGCGCCATGGCGTCGGGGCGCAGGCCGGCCGCGGCCATGCGGGACACGAACGCGCGCATCGTCGGCACCCAGATCGGCTCGGCGCCGTTGAACCACAGGCGCACGCAGGACAGGTCCACGCCCTCGGGCGGGCCGCCGTCGAGCTTGTCGAGCACGTGGCGCAGGCCGAAGTTGGGGCCACCCACCACGGCCGAGCGGTGCTGGTGGATTTTGGTGAGCCACAGCAGCGGATCGGCCACGAAGTCGGCGGCATCGAGCTTGACCTGGCCCGCCCCGAGGTAGGCGGGCAGCAGGTGGAACATCACCAGGCCCATGTCGTGGTAGTACGGCATCCAGTTCAGGAAACCGTGCGCCGGCAGCAGCCCCTGGGCCTGCGCCATGTCGCGCAGGTTGGCGAGCATGTTGGCGTGCGTGAGCCGCACGCCCTTGGGCATGCCGGTGGAGCCTGACGACAGTTGCAGGTAGGCCAGATCGCCGGGCTGGGCCCGGTGCTCGCGCGCCCGCGTGGCGTCGGCCTCGCCGGGGTCGCAGAGCCAGCGCATGCCGCGGGGGAGGGCCGCCGCGCCCGCGGCGTGGTCGGCCCGCTGGTCTTCGTCGATCAGCAGCGTGGCGCTGGGCCCGAGCAGCGAGCACACGGCGCGCAGCCGGCGGGAGGCCTCGCTCTCGCGCCGCCAGCTGGCGACCTTGGGCAGCAGCACGGGCACCAGGCCCCCGAGCACGCAAGCCCAGAAGACCTCGAGCTGGCGGGCGCTGGCGCCGACCTGCGACAACACGACCTGGCCCGGCGACAGGCCCTGCGCCTGCAGCGCGGCCAGCAGGCCCCGGGCGCGGGCCAGCAGGCCGGGGTAGCTCAAGGGGGTCTCGCTGCCGTCGCGGTGCACGGTGACGAGGGCGTGGGGGGAGGGAAGGCTGGCGGCGTTGAGCAAGACGTCGGCCAGCGTCGCGGGTGGCGGGCTGTGCATGGTGGACTCCCTGGTTTGAGCGGGGCACCATGCTGGGCGAACTGGCCGCAGCCGGCGCCGATGCGGCGCAAGCGTGATGCTTTGGTTGGCACTGTTGCGTCGATGGCGCGCGCCCGCCGCCGCGGCGACAAAGAAAAACCCGCTCACCGAACGGTGGCGGGTTGCCGATGGGAGAAGCCCGGGCCTACATCTGGGACGGCAGCCAGTTCACCAGTCCGGGGAACCAGTAGAGCAGCAGCACGGCGAACACCATGATGAGGAAGTAGGGCAGGCAGGCCGTCGCGATCCAGGTGATCTCGCGCCGCGTCATGCCTTGCAGCACGAAGAGGTTGAAGCCCACGGGCGGGGTGATCTGGGCCATCTCCACCACGATGACGATGAAGATGCCGAACCAGATCAGGTCGATGCCGGCGGCCTGCACCGTCGGCAGGATCACGCCCATGGTGAGCACGATCATGGAGATGCCGTCGAGGAAGCAGCCGAGCACGATGTAGAACACGGCCAGCGCGATCAGCAGCATGCCGGGCGTGAGGCCCAGGCCGCCGACCCATTCGGCCAGGTGCCGCGGCAGGCCGATGTAGCCCATGGACAGCGTGAGGAAGGCCGCGCCCGCCAGGATCAAGGCGATCATGCAGTACAGCCGCGTGGCGCCCAGCAGCGAGTCGCGAAAGCTCACCCAGTTGAGCGAGCCCTGCGAGGCCGAGAGGATGAGCGAGCCCACCACGCCGATGGCCGCCGCCTCGGTGGCGGTGGCGATGCCGCTGTAGATGGCGCCGATGACGCTGCCGATGAGCAGCACCACAGGGATCAGGTGGCGCGCCTCATGCAGCTTCTCGGCGAAGCTCAGCCGCGTGTCGGCGCTGGGCACCTTGTCGGGGTTGAGCAGGGCCCAGACCACGATGGCGCCGCTGAACAGGGCCGCCAGCACGATGCCGGGGATGACGCCGGCGACGAAGAGCTTGGCGATGGAGACCTCGGCCGCCACGCCGTACACGATCATGATGATCGAGGGCGGGATCAGCAGGCCCAGCGTGCTGGCGCCGCCAAGCGAGCCCACGATTTTTTCGGGCGGGTAGCCGCGCCGCGTGAGTTCGGGGATGGTCATCTTGCCGATGGTGGCGCAGGTGGCCGCCGACGAGCCCGACACCGCCGCGAAGATGGTGCTGCCCAGGATGTTGGTGTGCAGCAGGCGCCCGGGCAGGGCGTTCACCCAGGGCGCCAGGCCTTTGAACATGCTCTCCGACAGCTTGGTGCGGAACAGGATCTCGCCCATCCACACGAACAGCGGCAGCGCGGTCAGTGTCCAGCTGCTGGCCGAGCCCCAGATGGTGAGCGCCATGGCGTCGCCCGCGGGGCGCGAGGAGAACAGCTCCATGCCGATCCAGGCCACGCCGGCGAGCGTGAGGCCGATCCACACGCCGCTGCCCAGCAGCAGGAACAGCGAGAGGATGAGCAGGCTGGTGACGACGAACTCATTCATGGCGCGTGTCCCCCTCGGCGCGCGAGCGCTGGCCGCGCCATTCGAGCACCCAGTCGTCCAGCAGCGCGATGAACAGCACCGTGCATCCCAGGCCCATGAGCACCTGGGGAATCCACAGCGGCGTGGCGTCGGCGGCGGTGGAGATGTCGTGGAAGGTGTTGGACTGCCACACCAGACGCCACGAGTACCAGGCCAGCGCGCCGCTCATGAGCACCGCCACCGACAGCGCCCAGAGCTCCAGGCCGCGCCGCGCGCCGCCGCGCAGCTTGCCGATGATCAGCGTGACGCGGATGTGCTCGTGGCTCTTGAGCGTGTGCGCCAGCGCCAGGAAGCCGGCGCCGGCCATGGCGTAGCCCGCGTAGGCGTCGGTGCCCGGCACGTAGAAGCCGGCGACTCGGCTCACGATGGACAGCAGCACCATCACCAGCACACCGATCATGAAGAGGGCGGCCAGCCAGCCGGCGCCCAGGTAGAGAGAGTCAAGCAGTTTGCGCATGAGGAACGGTGGTGGCGCCGCGAAGCCAGACCCAGGGCACCGAGGATCCGGCCGCGCCGGTCCTCAGGTGCCGCCCCCTCGAGGGGGTCGCGCGAAGCGCGGCGGGGGTGTTACTTCCTGTACGCGTCGATCAGTTGCTGGCCTTCCGGGCCGGCCTTCGACAGCCATTCCTGCAGCATGGTGGCGCCCACCTTCTGCAGGTCGGCCTTGAGCGCGGCCGAGGGCGGCTCCACCGCCATGCCATTGGCCTTGAGGGTGGCGAGCGTGTCGGTGTTGACCTTCTCGGAGGCCGCCCAGCCGCGCGCCTCGGCGTCGGCCGCTGCCTTCATGAGACCGTCGCGCGTGGCCTTGTCGAGCGCGTCGAAGGCCTTCTTGTTGGCAATGACGGCGTTCTTCGGCAACCAGGCCTGCACGTCGTAGTAGTACTTGAGGTGCTCGTAGAGTTTGCTGTCCACGCCGGTGGCGCCCGAGGTCATGTTGTTCTCGACCACGCCGGTGGCCAGGGCCTGCGACAGCTCGGCGGCCTGCACGGTGACGGGCTGCGCGCCCACCAGTTCGGCGATGCGCGAGGTGGCCGGACTGTAGGCGCGCCACTTGCTGCCCTTGAGGTCGGCCGCGCTGGCCACGGGCTTCTTGCTGTACAGGCCCTGCGGCGGCCAGGCCACGGCATACAGCAGCACCATGCCCTGCTCGGCGAGCTTCTTCTCCAGGATGGGCTTCTGCGCGGCGTAGAGCTTCTTCGAATCGGCGTAGCTGGTGGCCAGGAAGGGGATGCCGTCCACGCCGAAGACCTGCCACTCGTTCTGGAAGGCCGTGAGCAAAATCTCGCCCGCCTGCGCCTGACCGCCCTGCACGGCGCGCTTGATCTCCGGTGCCTTGAACAGCGAGGCGCCGGGGTGCACGGTGATCTTGAGCTTGCCGCCGGTGGCCTTGTCGACGTCGCTGGCGAAGCTGGCAAGATTGACCGAGTGGAAGTTGGTCGCCGGGTAGGCGGCGGGCAGGTCCCAGGCGGTCTGTGCCTGAGCGCTGGCGCTCAGTGCGAAGGCCGCGCCGGCCAGGGCAAGCTTGAAGTTCATGGTCGCTCCAGAAAGTTGAACGGATGACGAAGACGGGCAGCATAGTTGCAAAAGCCGGGCCAGGCCCGTCCGTATTTCCCCGGAGAAAACCATGAATCTGCGCTTCGTCGAGGCCTTCTATTGGGTGGCCACACTCAAGAGCGTGACGCGCGCGGCCGAGAAGCTTTTCCTGACGCAATCGGCCATGTCCAGCCGAATCGCCGCGCTGGAGGAGGAGCTGGGCGTGCTGCTGCTGGATCGGCGAGACAAGCAGTTCCGGCTGACCATGGCCGGCACGCGCTTCCTGGTCTACGCGCAGCGCTTGCTGGAGCTGCAACGCGAGGCCAAGGCCGAGATGGGCTCGGGCGATGCGTTGGCGGTGTCGCTGCGCATCGGCGCCATCGAGTCCGTGCTGCATGCCTGGCTGATCCCGTGGATGGAGCAGCTGCGCACCGAGAACCCGGCGCTGGAGCTGGAGTTGTCGGTCGAGACCACGCCGGTGCTGATCGAGCAGATGCGCCGCGGCACGCAGGACCTGGTGTTCACGGCGCTGCCGGCCACCACCGATGGCGTGCGCTCGCGCGCGCTGCCGTCGATGGAGATGGTGTTCGTGGGCAGCGCCAGCCTGCACCGGCGGCGCCGCTACACGCTGCAGGAGCTGGCCGAGCTGGAGCTGCTCACCTTCCAGCGCGGCTCGTTGCCGCACGTGGCCCTGCTGGAACTCTTTCGCGCGGCGCGCGTGGAGCCGCGGCGCGTGCACACCATCTCATCCGTGTCGGCCATGCTGCAGATGGCGCAGGGTGGCTTCGGTGTGGCCACGCTGCCGCGCGAGGCGGTGCGGCACTTGTTCGTGGTGGCCGACCTGCGCGAGCTGCCCTGCGACGCGCGCCTGCAGCCGCTGCCTATCCATGCGAGCTACCGCAGCGACCCGTCCGCGCAAGCGGTGGAGACGGTGATGCGCTCGGCGCAGGCCTTCGTCGATGCCTGGAGCGGGTCGAACGACGGCACCGCATTGGGGCGGCCGCGCACAAAGACGCCGCAGAAAACGCCCCAGTCGAAGGCATCGAAAAAATCGATGAGATAAGCAAGAAAATTTTCGTTTGTGGAGGCCTCTGCCTCTGACCACAATCCGGCCCCAATGTGACGGGCTCGTCACGAACACAAAGGACCGGAGGCAAACGCAGTGGGATTCCTGGACGACCTGGCGACGCGGCGAATCGATGCCGATGCGCAAGCCTTGGCCCGCCGCGTGCGCGGCGCCATTCGCCGCGGCGAATGGACGAACCACACCAGCGGCCTGGCCGACGAACTCGTGCAGGGCAACGTGGTGATCCTGCCGCAGGCGCTGGCGGACGATTTCCTGCTCTTCTGCCAACGCAACCCCAAGCCCTGTCCGCTGCTGGCGGTGGGGCGGCCGGGCGATCCTTCCCTGCCCGGTTTGGGCGAGGGCATCGACATCCGCAGCGACATGCCGCGCTACCGCGTCTGGCGCGACGGCGAACTGGTCGACGAGCCAACAGACATCGCCGACGTCTGGCGGGACGATCTCGTGACTTTCGTGATCGGGTGTTCGTTCTCGTTCGAGCAGGCGCTGATGAACGCTGGCATGCGGCTGCGCCATGTGGACGAAGGCCGCAACGTGGCCATGTACCGAAGCCGTCTGGCCACCGCGCCGGCCGGGCCGTTCGCGGGCCCCATGGTGGTGAGCATGCGCCCGTTCAAGTTGGCCGACGCGGCGCGCGCGGTGGAGATCACCTCGCGCTTTCCCGACGTGCACGGCGCGCCGGTGCATGTGGGCGACCCCGCGGCCATCGGTATCCAGGACCTTTCGCGGCCCGACTACGGCGAGGCCGTGGCGGTGCTGCCCGACGAGGTGCCCGTGTTCTGGGCCTGCGGGGTCACGCCCCAGGCGGCGATCGCCCAGGCCCGCCTCCCGTTCTGCATCACGCACGCCCCGGGCGCGATGCTGATCACCGACCTTCTCAACCAGCAACTCGCGAGCGAACAAGGAGAACGACCATGATCAAGACAACCATCGGCCTGTGTGCCCTGGCCCTGGCCGGCGCGGCGCATGCGCAAACCCGGTGGGATCTGCCCAGCGGCTACGGCGCCAACACCTTCCAGGTGCAGAACCTGCAGCAGTTCGCCAACGACGTGGACAAGGCCACGGGGGGCAAGCTCAAGATCACCCTGCACGCGGGCGGATCGCTTTACAAGGCCAACGAGATCAAACGCGCGGTGCAGACCGCGCAGACGCCGATCGGCGAGTTCATCCTCTCCGGCGCGGCCAACGAGAACCCGTTGTTCGGGGTGGACTCGGTGCCCTTCCTGGCCACGGGCTACGAGCAATCGCGCCGCCTGTACCAGGCGGCCAAAGGCGCTCAGGAGAAGCTGCTGGCCCAGCAGGGCCTGAAGGTGCTGTTCTCGGTGCCTTGGCCCGGCCAGTCGCTGTACTCGATCAAGCCCGTGAACTACGCGTCCGACCTGGAGGGCACCAAGATGCGCGCCTACAACCCGGCCACCACGCGCATCGCCCAACTGCTCAAGGCGCAGCCCGTGACGATCCAGCTCGCCGAGCTGCCGCAGGCCCTGGCCACGGGCGCGGTGCAGAACTTCCTCACCTCCAGCGCCAGCGGCGTGGAGAGCAAGCTTCACGAGCAGGTGAAGCACTTCTACCCGGTGTCGGCCTGGCTGCCGCGCAATGTGACGGTGGTGAACCTCAAGGACTTCAACGCGCTGGACAAGGCCACGCAGAACGCGCTGACCACGGCGGCGGCGCAGGCGGAGGCACGCGGCTGGGCCCTGAGCGAGAAGCTCGACAGCGAATACATCGGTCAGTTGAAGGCCGCCGGCATGTCGATCAGCCAACCGAGCGATGACATGAAGAAGGCGCTGGCGTCGATCGGCGAGACCATGACCGCCGAGTGGATCAAGGCCGCGGGTCCCGAGGGGCAGGCCATCGTCGACACGTACCGCAAACAGCCCTGAACCGATTCGCGCACGGCGGGGCCCGGCCCGCGCAGGCCGCCTCGTCCCGCCGACGGCGCTTTCTTCCTTCCTTTCTTTGAACCGATGCCGGAGGGCACGATGGATGCGTTCGTCCGTACTGTTCATCGCTGGCTGCTTGCGCTCTCGTGTGTGGGCATGCTCGCGGCTTTCGTCTCCGTCTCGCTGGGCATCCTGGCGCGCCTCTTGCGCTGGGACATCGCCGGGCTGGACGCCTACGCGGGCTACGCGATCGCCGCTTCGCTGTTCCTGGCCCTGCCGGCCACGCTGCTGCGCGGCGAGCACATCCGCGTGACGCTGGTGTTGGAGCGTCTGCCCGCCCGGGGGCGCGCCGCCCTGGAGTGGTGGTGCCTGCTCGCGGGCACGGCGCTGTCGCTCTACCTGAGCTGGTACGCGGCGCGCCTGGTGTGGGTCTCTCGCGTGACGCACGACGTCTCGCCTGGCGCCGACGTGACGCCGCTGTGGATCCCGCAGATCGCCATGGCCGTGGGCTGCGTGGGCCTGGCACTGGCGTTCCTGCAGGTGCTGCTGCACCGCTGGCGGGGCGCCGATCTGCTGGCGTCGGGCGCGGCCGCCCGCACCGAATGAATCCACCAAAGGAGCCACTGTCATGGAAGCCGTGATCGCATTGACCCTCATCGTGCTGTTGTTCGCCGTGCTCGGGTCGGGCCTGTGGATCGGCCTGTCGCTGTTGGGCGTGGCCCTGGTGGGCATGGAGCTGTTCACCCAACGCCCGGTGGGCGACAGCATGGCGCTCACCGTGTGGGGTTCCACCTCGAGTTGGACGCTGACCGCCTTGCCGCTGTTTCTGTGGATGGGCGAGATTCTGTTTCGCAGCAAGCTGTCCAACGACATGTTCAAGGGCCTGGCGCCCTGGCTCAACTGGCTGCCCGGCCGTCTGCTGCACACCAATGTGGTGGGGTGCGCGATCTTCGCGGCCATTTCAGGCTCGTCGGCCGCTACCTGCGCCACCATCGGCAAGATCACACTGCCCGAACTGAAGAAGCGAGGCTACCCGGACGCTCAAGCCATTGGCACCCTGGCGGGCGCGGGAACGCTGGGCTTGTTGATCCCGCCCTCGATCATCATGATCGTCTACGGTGTGGCGGCGAACGTGTCGATCGCCAAGCTGTTCCTGGCGGGCGTGGTGCCGGGTGTGGTGCTGGCCCTGCTGTTCAGCGGCTACATCGTGGTCTGGTCTTTGCTCAACCGGGAGCGCCTGCCCGGCAAGGAACCGGCAACCTCCCTGCGGCACAAGCTTCACGCCTCCCGCCATCTGATTCCGGTGGTCACGCTGATCGCGCTGGTGCTGGGCGGCATCTACAGCGGCATCGCCACCGCCACCGAAGCGGCAGCGCTGGGCGTGGCGGGCTCTCTGGTGCTCTCGCGCCTGGAGGGCTCGCTGAACTGGGAGAGCTTTCGCGAAGGCCTGGTGGCGGCCTGCCGTACGTACTGCATGATCGGTTTGATTCTGGCGGGCGCGGCCTTTCTCACGCTGGCCATGGGCTTCATCGGCCTGCCGCGCCAGGTGGCCGAGTTCATTGGCGGCCTGCAGCTGTCTCCCTTCGCGCTGATGCTGCTGCTGGTGCTGTTCTTCATCGTGCTGGGCTGCTTCCTGGATGGCATCTCGATGGTGGTCTTGACCATCGCGGTGCTGCTGCCCACGGTGCAGGCGGCGGGCTTCGACCTCATCTGGTTCGGCATCTTCATCGTGCTGGTGGTGGAGATGGCGCAGATCACGCCACCGGTGGGCTTCAACCTCTTCGTTCTGCAGGGGCTGACGCAGCGCGAGGTGACCTGGATCGCGCGCACGGCGCTGCCGCTGTTCACGCTGATGATGGCCGCCGTTCTGCTGACCTACGTGCTGCCCGAGCTGGCGCTCTGGCTGCCCTCGCGCATGCAGGGCTGAGACCCGGCCTGGCACGCGACTCGCTACGATCCGCGGGATGGCTTCCCGCGTGGACGCGGCTTTCCTCCCTGTTTCCCTTTCACGGCGCACGCGCCCCACCGACATGACCTCAACGCAAGACCCCCGCTGGCAGTTCTGGATCGACCGCGGCGGCACCTTCACCGACATCGTGGCCAAGCGGCCCGACGGCACGCTCACCACGCACAAGCTGCTGTCCGAAAACCCCGAGCAATACCGCGACGCGGCGGTGGCGGGCATCCGCCACCTGCTGAACCTCAAGCCCGGCGAGCCGGTGACGCCCCGCCAGGTGGCCTGCGTGAAGATGGGCACCACCGTGGCCACCAACGCGCTGCTGGAGCGCAAGGGCGAGCCCACGCTGCTGGTCACCACGCGCGGCTTCCGCGACGCGCTGCGCATTGCCTACCAGAACCGCCCGCGCCTGTTCGACCGCCACATCGTCCTGCCTGAGCTGCTCTACAGCCGCGTGATCGAGGCACAGGAGCGCGTCGGGGCGCACGGCGAGCTGATCGAGGCGCTGGACGAGGCGCACCTGCGCGAGCGCCTGTGGGCCGCCTTTGATGCCGGCCTGCGCAGCGTGGCCATTGTCTTCATGCACGGCTACCGCTACACCGCCCACGAGGCCGCGGCCGCGCGGCTGGCCAGGGAGATCGGCTTCACGCAGGTCAGCACCTCGCACGAAACCAGCCCGATGATGAAGTTCGTGAGCCGGGGCGACACCACGGTGGTGGACGCCTACCTCTCGCCCATCCTGCGCCGCTACGTGGACCAGGTGGCGAGCGAGATGCCCGGCGTGCCGCTGTTCTTCATGCAGAGCAGCGGCGGCCTGACCGATGCGCACCGCTTCCAGGGCAAAGACGCCATCCTCTCGGGCCCGGCGGGCGGCATCGTGGGCATGGCCCGCACAGCCACCCTGGCTGGACACGACAAGGTGATCGGCTTCGACATGGGCGGTACCTCCACCGACGTGTCGCACTACGCGGGCGCCTTCGAGCGCGAGTTCGAGACCCAGGTGGCTGGCGTGCGCATGCGCGCGCCCATGATGAGCATCCACACCGTGGCGGCCGGCGGTGGCTCCATCCTCAGCTTCGACGGCTCGCGCTTTCGCGTCGGCCCCGAGAGCGCGGGCGCCAACCCCGGCCCCGCGAGCTACCGCCGCGGCGGTCCGCTGGCCGTGACGGACGCCAACGTGATGCTCGGCAAGATCCAGCCCGCCCACTTTCCGAAGGTCTTCGGTCCGCAGGCCAACGAGGCCCTGAGCGCCGAGGCCGTGCGAGAGAAGTTCGACGCGCTCGCGCGCGACACGGGCCGCACGGCCGAAGACGTGGCCGAGGGTTTCATCCGCATCGCCGTGCAGCAGATGGCCAACGCGATCAAGAAGATCTCGGTGGCGCGCGGCTACGACGTGACGCGCTACACCCTGCAGTGCTTCGGCGGCGCGGGCGGCCAGCACGCCTGCCTGGTGGCCGACGCGCTCGGCATGGGCCGCGTGTTCGTGCACCCGTTGGCGGGCGTGCTGAGCGCTTATGGCATGGGCCTGGCCGATCAGAACGTGATCAAGGAGCAGGCGGTGGAGCGCGTGCTGGAGGCCGGCGCGCTCGACGCCATCGCCGGGCAGCTCGAGGCGCTGGCCCAGGCGGCGGGCGAGGAGCTGCGCGCCCAGCAGGTGAGCCAGGGCGAGGTGCAAATGCACCGCCGCGTGCACGTGCGCTACGAGGGCAGCGACGCCGCGCTCATCGTGCCCTTCGGCGAGCTGGCCGCCATCGAGTCGGCCTTCGAGGCGGCCTACCGCCAGCGCTTCGCCTTCCTCATGCCGGGCAAGCGCCTGATCGCCGAGGCGGTGTCGGTGGAGGCCGTGGTGGCGGGCGACGCGCCCGCCGAGCCGCGCCACGCCCTGCACGAGCCGCGCGAGGTGCCGCGCCGCGACACGGTCAGGCTGTACGCCGAGGGCCAGTGGCAGGACGCCGCCCTGGTGGTGCGCGAGGACCTGCGCCCGGGCGACGTCATCCCCGGCCCGGCCATCATCGCCGAGAAGAACGCCACCACCGTGGTGGAGCCGGGCTGGGAGGCCCAGCTCACCGCGCTGGACCACCTCGTGCTGGAGCGGCGCGTGCCGCGCGCGGCGCGCCACGCCGTGGGCACCACGGTAGACCCGGTGCTGCTGGAGGTGTTCAACAACCTGTTCATGAACATCGCCGAGCAGATGGGTCTGCAGCTGCAGAACACCGCCTACTCGGTGAACATCAAGGAGCGGCTGGACTTCTCCTGCGCGCTGTTCGACGCCGAGGGCAACCTGATCGCCAACGCGCCGCACATGCCGGTGCACCTGGGCTCGATGGGTGAGAGCATCAAGACCGTGATCCGAAAGAACGCGGGCCGCATGCAACCGGGTGACGTGTATGTGCTCAACGACCCGTACCACGGCGGCACCCACCTGCCCGACGTGACGGTGATCACGCCGGTCTACATCGGCGGCGCCGACCAGCCGACCTTCTATGTGGGCTCGCGCGGCCACCACGCCGACATCGGCGGCACCACGCCGGGCTCCATGCCGCCGTTCTCCACGCGCATCGAGGAAGAAGGCGTGCAGATCGACAACGTGAAGCTGGTGGAGGGCGGGCGCCTGCGCGAGGCCGAGATGGTCGCGCTGCTGCAGAGCGGCGAGTACCCCAGCCGCAACCCGCAGCAGAACATGGCGGACCTGAAGGCGCAGATCGCCGCCAACGAGAAGGGCGTGCAGGAGCTGCGCAAGATGGTCGAGCAGTTCGGCCTGGACGTGGTGCAGGCCTACATGCGCCACGTGCAGGACAACGCCGAGGAATCGGTGCGCCGCGTGATCACGCGCCTGAAGAACGGCCAGTTCACCCTGCCGCTGGACAACGGCGCGCAGATCCAGGTGGCGGTGCGCGTGAACGCCGCCGAGCGCAGCGCGCGCATCGACTTCACCGGCACCAGCCCGCAGCAGACCAACAACTTCAACGCGCCCACGGCGGTGTGCATGGCGGCGGTGCTGTACGTGTTCCGCACGCTGGTGGACGACGACATTCCGCTCAACGCGGGCTGCCTCAAGCCCCTTGAAGTCATCATCCCGCCGGGTTGCATGCTCAACCCGAACCCCCCGGCCTCGGTGGTGGCCGGCAACGTGGAGACCTCCACCTGCATCACCAACGCGCTGTACGGCGCGCTGGGGGCGATGGCGGCGAGCCAGTGCACGATGAACAACTTCACCTTCGGCAATGCGCGCCACCAGTACTACGAGACGATCTCGGGCGGCAGCGGCGCGGGCGGCGTGACGGACGAAGCGGGCCGGCTGGTCGACGGGTTCAACGGCACGTCGGTGGTGCAGACGCACATGACCAACTCGCGCATGACGGACCCCGAGGTGCTGGAGTTCCGCTTCCCGGTGCGGCTGGAGAGCTACCAGATCCGCCAGGGCTCGGGTGGTGCGGGGCGCTGGCATGGCGGCGACGGGGGCGTGCGCCGCGTGCGCTTCCTGGAGCCCATGACGGCGAGCATCCTGTCCAACGGGCGCGTTCACCCCTCGTTCGGCATGGCCGGTGGCCAGCCGGGGGCGCTGGGCATCAACCGCGTGGTGCGCGCCGACGGGCGCACGGAAGAACTCAAGCACATCGGCCAGGCCGAGATGGCCGCGGGCGACATCTTCGAGATCCACACGCCGGGTGGCGGCGGGTACGGGCAGGCCTAGAGCTCTTCCACGCGGCGCGCCGGGTAGCTGTCCCAGGCCTGGCAGCCCGGGCACTGCCAGAAGTGCTGGCGCGCTTCGAAGCCGCAGGCCGCGCAGCGGTAGCGCCGCAGCGGGCCGCTGGCATGCTCCAGCGCACGCTGCACGCTGGACTGGGCCTGCGGGTTGGACAGGGTCTCGCCCGCCAGCCACTGGCTGGCGATCACGAGCGAGGGCTCAGCTTCCAGGTGGCGCAGGTACATGCCGCGCGCGCCCTCGGGCTGCGGCGCCAGGCGGGCCAGGGCCTCGGTCACATCGATGGAGGGCGCGCGCGCCTGGGCGTTGCCCAGGGCGCGCAGCACGGGGTCGGTGCGGCCGGTCTGCTGGGCCAGCTCGGCCATGGCGCGCGCGGCCAGCGGCAGGGCGGCGGGCGCCTGCTCGGCCAGGGCCAGCAGGTCGTCCAGGGCGCCGGCCGCGTCGCCCTGCTGGCTGCGCAGGGCCGAGCGCGCCATCCAGCCGCGCGCCAGCGTGGGCGCGCGCCGCACGGCCTCATCGAGCAGGGCACGCACGCGCTCGGCCTGGCCCTCGCGGTGCGCGAGCTCGGCCAGTTCGCACAGGTAGTGCGCCACGCGCGTGGTGAAGGCGCCGTGCTCCGCCGAGTCGAGCTTTTCGGCAATGGCGCGGGCCTGCGCCCAGTCGCGCGAGCGTTCGTAGATGCCCAGCAGCGCCAGGCGCGCCTCGTTCTCGAAGGCCGTGCCTTCCAGTTTGCTCAGCGCCGACTCGGCGCGGTCGAGCAGGCCGGCCTTGAGGAAATCGAGCGCCAGTGCGTGCTGGGCGCGGTCGCGCTCCTTGCGGTTGAGGTCGGCCCGCGAGAGCAGGTGTTCGTGCACGCGCACGGCGCGGTCGTAGTCGCCGCGGCGGCGGAACAGGTTGCCCAGGGCGAAGTGCAGCTCGGTGGTGTCGGGGTCGCCCTGCACGGCCTCGATGAAGGCGTCGATGGCCTGGTCCTGCTGTTCGTTGAGCAGGTGGTTCAGGCCGCGGAAATAGGCCTTGGGCGCCTGCCGGCCTTCGATGCGCCACTGGCGCAGGTCCAGGCGCGAGGCCACCCAGCCCAGTGCGAAAGCCACCGGCAGGCCCCAGAGCAGCCAGGTCAGGTCAAAGTCCATGCCGGCGATCGACGGGGTCTTGTGGCATCAGCGTGGTTTCGCTGCCGAACAGGGTGGTGTTGCCGCGCTGGCGGTGCCGGCGGGCGCGCAGCCACAGCGGCAGCATCACGATGACACCGAGGAACACGCCGATGAGCAGCACCAGCAGCAGCACCAGCACCAGCGGTGCCTCCCAGCTGTGGCCGAAGAACAGCTTGAGCGTGACGCTGTCCTGGTTGTTCAGCGCGAAGGCGAAGAGGACAAAAAAAATGGCCGCGTTGAGCAGCCACATGAGGTACTTCAAAACATCCCCTCAAGTGGTGGGGGACGATTGTAGCGAGGGGGTATCAGCCGGTGCGTCGCTGGTCCTCGTGCTGCTGCATGAGGGCGGTGCGCTCGTCGACCTGCTCGCGCAAGGCCTTGCCGGGCTTGAAGTGGGGCACGCGCTTCTCGGGAATCATCACGCTCTCGCCCGAACGCGGGTTGCGTCCGATGCGAGGCGAGCGGCGATTGACCGAGAAACTGCCGAAGCCCCGGATCTCGATGCGGTGGCCCTTCACCAGGGCATCGCCCATGGCGTCGAGGATCGCCTTGACGGCGAACTCGGCATCGCGGTGGGTGAGCTGGCCGAACCGGGCGGCCAGGGCTTCGACAAGATCGCTGCGGGTCATTGGACGCGGATCAGCGGCCGTTGCTGCTGTTGTCCAGCTTGGCGCGCAGCAGGGCGCCCAGGCTGGTGGTGCCGGCATTGCCCGCGCTCTGGCTCAGGTTGGCCATGGCTTCCTGCGCGTCGGCGTTGTCCTTGGCTTTGATCGACAGCTGGATGTTGCGCGTCTTGCGGTCGACGTTGACGACCACGGCCGAGACCTCGTCGCCTTCCTTGAGCACGTTGCGGGCATCTTCCACGCGGTCGCGGCTGATTTCCGAGGCACGCAGGTAGCCGAGCACGTCTTCGCCGAGGTCGATTTCGGCGCCCTTGGCGTCCACGGTCTTGACCTTGCCGGTCACGACGGAGCCCTTGTCGTTCACCGACACGAAGGTGGTGAACGGGTCGCCGTCGAGCTGCTTGATGCCCAGGCTGATGCGCTCGCGCTCGACGTCGATGGCGAGCACCACGGCCTCGACTTCCTGGCCCTTCTTGTAGTTGCGCACGGCTTGTTCGCCGGCTTCGTTCCAGGACAGGTCGGACAGGTGCACCAGGCCGTCGATGCCGGCGGCCAGGCCGACGAACACGCCGAAGTCGGTGATCGACTTGATCGGGCCCTTGACGCGGTCGCCGCGCTTGGTCTGCTCGGCGAATTCGTGCCAGGGGTTGGCGCGGCACTGCTTCATGCCCAGGGAGATGCGGCGCTTGTCTTCGTCGATGTCGAGGACCATGACCTCGACCTCGTCACCCAGCGACACCAGCTTGGACGGGGCCACGTTCTTGTTGGTCCAGTCCATTTCGGAGACGTGCACCAGGCCTTCGATGCCCGGCTCGAGTTCCACAAACGCGCCGTAGTCGGCGATGTTCGTGACCTTGCCGAACATGCGGGTGCCCTGCGGGTAGCGGCGGCTCACGCCCAGCCAGGGATCGTCGCCCATCTGCTTGAGGCCCAGCGAGACGCGCTGCTTCTCGGTGTCGAACTTGAGGATCTTGGCCGTGATTTCCTGGCCGGCCTGCACCACCTCGCTGGGGTGGCGCACGCGGCGCCAGGCCATGTCGGTGATGTGCAGCAGGCCGTCGATGCCGCCGAGGTCGACGAACGCACCGTACTCGGTGATGTTCTTGACCACGCCGTGCACGATGGCGCCTTCCTTCAGGGTTTCCATCAGCTTGGCGCGCTCTTCGCCCATGGAGGCTTCCACCACGGCGCGGCGGCTCAGCACCACGTTGTTGCGCTTGCGGTCGAGCTTGATGACCTTGAATTCCAGGGTCTTGTTCTCGTAGGGGGTGAGGTCCTTGGTGGGACGGCTGTCGACCAGCGAGCCCGGCAGGAAGGCGCTGATGCCGTTGACCATGACCTTGAGGCCGCCCTTGACCTTGCTGGTGGTGGTGCCGGTGACGAATTCGCCCGACTCCAGGGCCTTTTCCAGGGCCATCCACGAGGCCAGGCGCTTGGCCTTGTCGCGCGACAGCAGGGTGTCGCCGAAGCCGTTCTCGACGGAGTCGATGGCGACGGACACGAAGTCGCCGACCTGCACTTCGAGTTCGCCTTGGTCGTTCTTGAATTCGGACAGCGGGACGTAGGCTTCCGACTTCAGACCGGCGTTGACCACCACGTGGTTGTGTTCGATGCGAACGACCTCGGCGGTGATGACTTCGCCCGCGCGCATTTCGGCGCGCTTGAGGGACTCTTCAAAGAGGGCGGCAAAAGATTCAGACATTGGGTTTTCCTGAAACCGCTTGGTGTCGGCGCACGGAGGCCCGCAGGGGGCGGCGCGGGTGACGACGGGTGGGCGGTGTAGCGTTGTGCCGTGTGGAACACGGCGGGTTGGTTGACGATCCCTGGGACCTGCGGACGGGGAACATCCGGCGGGGTCTTCGGGGCCTGGGGGTGGCTTGCTCAGCGGACCGGGAAAGCCTGTTGGCCGTGCCAGCGTTTCAACACGAATTGCACCGATTGCTCGATGTCCAGTTCGGAGTTGTCCAGCAGCACCGCGTCTTCGGCCGGCTTCAGGGGAGCGTGCGCGCGGTTCATGTCGCGAGCGTCGCGCGCCTTGAGGTCGGCCAGAAGGTCGTCGAGTATAGCCGGTATTCCCTTTGAAATCAATTGCTTATGGCGGCGCTGGGCGCGCTGCTCGGCGCTGGCCGTGAGGTAGATCTTCAGCGGGGCGCCGGGGAAGATGACGGTGCCCATGTCGCGGCCGTCGGCCACCAGGCCGGGCAGGTGGCGCATCTGCAGTTGCAGGTCGACCAGGGCGGCGCGCACCTGGGGCACGGCCGAGACGCGCGAGGCCGCCATGCCGGCGGGTTCGGCGCGCAGGGCTTCGGTGACGTCCTCGCCTTCCAGCCAGGTCTTGCCGGGGGTGAAGCGCACGTCCAGGCCGGCGGCCAGGCGGCCCAGGCGCTCGGCATGGGCGGGCTCGCGCAGGTCGGCTTCGGTGGTGGACAGGCCCTCGCGCTCGGCCGCCAGGCCCACCAGGCGGTACAGGGCGCCGGAGTCGAGCAGGTGGTAGCCCAGGCGCGAGGCCAGCTCGGCCGCCAGCGTGCCCTTGCCGGAGGCGGTGGGGCCGTCGATGCAGATGACGGGGATGCGCTCGGCCGGCGTGTGGCAGACGCCGAACAGGGTTTCGAAGTAGTCGGGGAAGGTCTTGCCCACGCACTTGGGGTCTTCGATGCGCACCGGCAGGCCGGCCGGGTTGAACGCCGCGAGCGAGAAGCACATGGCGACGCGGTGGTCGTCGTAGGTGTGGATGCTGGCCCGCCGCCATCCGTAGGCCCCCACGCTCCCCACTGCGTGTGGTTCGCTACCCTCCGAGGGCGCTGCCCCGCCTTGGGGCGTCCCGGCGGCGGGGCCCGCGGGCGGCGTGACGCGAATGAAGTCCGCGCCTTCTTCGATGGTGGCGCCGAGCTTGCGGCCTTCGATGGCCATGGCGGCGATGCGGTCGGTTTCCTTCACGCGCCAGCTGGCGATGTTGCGCAGCGTGGTGGTGCCGTCGGCGTAGAGCGCCATCACGGCCAGGGTCATGGCCGCGTCGGGGATGTGGTTGCAGTCGAGGTCGATGGCCTTGAGCGGCCAGGCGCCGCGGCGCACGCGCAGGCGGTTGCCGTCGCCCTCGACCTCGGCGCCCATGAGCCGCGCGGCCTCGATGAAGCGGATGTCGCCCTGGATGGAGTCCGTGCCCACGCCTTCGATCACGACGCCGTCGGTCCCTGGCGTGGCGGGCGCGATCGCGCCCAGCGCGATGAAGTAGCTGGCCGAGGAGGCGTCGGCCTCGACGGCGATGCGCCCCGGCGAGGCGTAGCGGCTGCCGCGCGGGATGGTGAAACGCTGCCAGCCCTCGCGCCGCACATCCACGCCGAAGCGCTGCAGCAGCTTGAGCGTGATCTCGATGTAGGGCTTGGAAATGAGCTCTGTGGTGACCTCGATCACCGCGTCGCGCTCCTGCGCCACCAGCGGCAGCGCGAGCAGCAGGGCGGTGAGGAACTGGCTGGAGACGTCGCCGCGCACGCGGATGGGCCCGTCCAGGCGCAGCGGGTGCGTGCTGCCGTCGCCCAGGCGCAGCGGTGGGTAGCCTTCGTTCTGCAGGCAGGCCACCGGGCAGCCGAGTTGGCGCAGGGCGTCGACCAGGTCGCCGATGGGGCGCTCGTGCATGCGCGGCACGCCGGACAGCTCGAAGCGTGCGCCCTGGGCCGTGGCCAGGAGCGACAGCGCGGCCGTCAGCGGGCGCATGGCGGTCCCGGCGTTGCCCAGGAAGAGGGCGGCCTCGCGCACCGGCAGCCGCCCGCCCAGGCCCTGCACGCGCACGCTGGCCGGGCCGGTCTCTTCGATGGCGCAGCCCAGCTGGCGCAGGGCCGCGAGCATCACGCGCGTGTCGTCGGAGTCGAGCAGGTCCTCGACCAGGGTGGGGCCTTCGCTGAGCGCGGCCAGCAGCAGCACGCGGTTGGAGATGCTCTTGGAGCCCGGCAGGCGCACGCGGCCGCCGGCGCTGGTGAGGGAAGGGAGGTCGAGGCTGGGGATGTCGAACATGCGCGGTCGGCGGCTCAGCCCTGGGGCTTGACGGCCGTCATGCGCCAGCCGGCGCGCGCCTCGCTGGCCTGGTCGATCAAGGTTTCGAGCGCGTCGGGGTCGTTGTTCTTGATCGCCGCCTCCAGCTCTTGCAGGGCGCGCAGGAAATGGCGCGACTGCGAGACCAGCTCTTCCTTGTTGGACAGCAGGATGTCGCGCCAGACGGCGGCGTCGCTGGCCGCGATGCGGGTGAAATCGCGGAAGCCGGGACCCGCCAGGGCCAGGAAGTCCTTGCCCTCGTCCTGCTTCTGGATGGCGTTCATGAGCGCGAAGGCCAGCAGGTGCGGCAGGTGGCTGATGGCCGCGTAGGCGGCGTCGTGCCCCTCGGGCGTCATGCGCTTGACCTGGCAGCCCAGCGCGCGCCAGACCTTCTCGGCCTTGTCCAGGTGCGCGGGCAGGGTGCGCTCGATGGGCGTGAGGATGACCTGGCGGCCGGTGTAGAGGTCGGGGTCGGCGTGGTCCACGCCGGCCAGCTCCTTGCCGGCGATGGGGTGGGCTGGCACGAACACGCCCACCTGCTCGCGCAGCACGCGGCGCGCGGCGTCGATGACCTCGCGCTTGGTGGAGCCCACGTCCATGATGAGCACGTCGTTGCGCACCAGGTGGCGGATGGCCTTGAAGGTGGCCTCGGTGGCGGACACCGGCACGGCCAGCAGCACCAGGTCGGCGCCCGAGACGGCGAGCAGCGCGGACGGTGCTTCCACGTCGATCACGCCGAGCTGGCGCGCGCGTTCGGTGGTGGACGGCGACTTGCTGTAGCCCACCACGCGCTTGACCAGCCCGGCGCGCTTGAGCGCGAGCGCGAAGGAGCCGCCCATGAGGCCGCAGCCGATCAGTCCGAGTTGCTCAAACATCATTCCGTCACCGGGTAGGCGCCCAGCACCTTGTAGAAGGCGCACAGGCGTTGCAGTTCTTCGAGCGCGGCCGCGACGTGCGGCTGCGAGGGGTGGCCGGCGAGATCGATGTAGAAGTAGTACTCCCATTGACCGGACTTGGCGGGGCGCGATTCGAAGCGCGTCATGGACACGCCGTGCTGCTTCAGCGGCACCAGCAGGTCGTGCACGGCGCCGGGGCGGTTGGGCACCGACACCACGAGGCTGGTGCAGTCGCGCCCGCTGGCGGGCGGCATGGCCAGGGTCTGCGGCAGGCAGATGATGGCGAAGCGCGTGCGGTTGTAGGCCTCGTCCTGCACCGCGTGCGCGACGATGTGCAGGCCGAACTGCGCGGCGGCGCGCTCGCTGGCCAGGGCGGCGAAGCGCGGGTCCTCGGCGGCCAGGCGCGCGCCCTCGGCGTTGCTGGAGACGGCGCGGCGCTCGGCGTTCGGCAGGTGCTGCGACAGCCAGCCCTGGCACTGCGCGAGCGCCTGGGGGTGGGCCATCACGACCTCGATGCCCTCGAGCGAGGCCTCGCGGCACAGCAGGTTGTGGCGCACCAGCAGGCTCACCTCGCCCACCACGTGCACGGGCGAGCGCAGGAACAGGTCGAGCGAGCGCGCGACCACGCCTTCGGTGGTGTTCTCGACGCCGACCACGCCGAACTGGGCCGTGCCGGCGGCGGTGGCGTGGAAGACCTCGTCGAAGCTGGCGCAGTGGATCAGGTTGGCGGCGCTGCCGAAGAACTCGATGGCCGCCTGCTCGCAGAAGGTGCCCTGCGGTCCCAGCACGGCCACGCGCTGCGGCGTCTCCAGCGCGAGGCAGGCCGACATGATCTCGCGCCAGATGGCGCCCACGTGCTGGTTGAGCAGCGGGCCGGGGTTGGCGGTCTGGATCTTCTCGATGACCTGGGCCACGCGGTCCGGGCGGAAGAAGGGCGAGCCTTCCTGGCGTTTGAGTTCGCCGACCTTCTCGGCCACCAGCGCGCGCTGGTTCAGCAGTGTCAGCAGTTGCTGGTCGATCGCGTCGATCTGAACGCGCAGTTCGCCCAGGGCTTCGGATTGTTGCGGTGAAGCTGCCATCGGATCAGGCCATTTCCTTTTCGAAGTCGCGCAGGTAGTCCACCAGGGCCTGGACGCCTTCGATGGGGATCGCGTTGTAGATGCTGGCGCGCATGCCGCCGACCGATTTGTGCCCCTTGAGCTGCAGCAAGCCGCGCGCCTGTGCGCCGGCCAGGAAGGCCTCGTTGCGCGACTCGTCCTTCAGGAAGAACGGCACGTTCATGCGCGAGCGGCAGTCGGGCGCGACGCGGTTTTCGTAGAAGGGCGACTGGTCGAGGAAGTCGTACAGCAGCTTGGCCTTGGCGATGTTGCGCGCCTCCATGGCCGCCACGCCACCCTGGCGCTTGAGCCATTGGAAGGTCAGGCCCGCGATGTAGATCGCGTAGGTGGGCGGCGTGTTGTACATCGAGGCGTTGTCCGCCACGGTCTTGTAGTTGAAGGCACTGGGGCAGATGGGCAGGGCGTGGCCGAGCAGGTCCTCGCGCACCACCACCAGCGTGAGACCGGCCGGCCCCAGGTTCTTCTGCGCGCCGCCAAAGGCCAGGCCGACGCGCGACCAGTCCACCGGGCGCGAGGCCACGTGCGAAGAGAAGTCGACCACCAGCGGGGCATGGCTGCCCAGGGCCTTGAGGTCGGGCAGCGCCTGGAACTCCACCCCATGGATGGTTTCGTTGCTGCAGATGTGCACGTACTGCGCGTCGGGCGAGAGTTGCCAGCTGGCCGGATCGGGCAGGGTGGTGTGGCGGCTGTCGGCGTTGCTCGCGGCCAGATGGGTCCGCGCGTAGCGCCCGGCCTCTTTCAGCGAGTTCTGGCTCCAGCCGCCCGTGACCACGAAGTCGACCACGCCGCCGTGCGACAGGTTCATCGGCACGATGGCGTTTTCGGCCAGGCCGCCGCCCTGCATGAACAGGATCTTGAAGTGCGAGGGCACGGCCAGCAGTTCGCGCAGGTCGGCCTCGGCTTGGGCGGCGATCTCGCCGAAGGCCTTGCCGCGGTGGCTCATTTCCATCACGCCCATGCCGGTGCCGTGCCAGTCGAGCATCTCGCGCGCGGCGATCTCCAGCACCTCGGCCGGCATCGCGGCCGGGCCGGCGGAGAAGTTGTAGGGCCGCGCCATCACGCGGCCGGCGCGGCGTCGCCGCTGTCGGGTTCACCACCCTCGGGAACGTTGGCGTCGTTTTCGACGATGCGCTGCAGGCCGGAGAGTTCGTCGCCATCGTCCAGCGAGATCAGCGTCACGCCCTGCGTGGCGCGGCCCATTTCGCGGATCTCGGCGACGCGGGTGCGCACCAGCACGCCCTTGTCGGTGATCAGCATGATCTGGTCGTCGGTGTGCACCAGCGTGGCGGCCACGACCTTGCCGTTGCGCTCGCTCTGCTGGATGGCGATCATGCCTTTGGTGCCCCGGCCGTGGCGCGTGTACTCGCCGATCGGGGTGCGTTTGCCGTAGCCGTTGACGGTGGCGGTGAGCACGCTCTGCGTCTCGTCCTCGGCCACCAGCATGGCGATCACGCTCTGGCCGTCCTCCAGCATCATGCCGCGCACGCCGCGCGCGTTGCGGCCCATGGGGCGCACGTCGTTCTCGTCGAAGCGCACGGCCTTGCCGCCGTCGGAGAACAGCATCACGTCGTGACGGCCGTCGGTGAGCGCGGCTCCGATGAGGTAGTCGCCTTCGTCCAGGTCGACGGCGATGATGCCGGCCTTGCGCGGGTTGCTGAATTCGTCGAGCGCGGTCTTCTTGACCGTGCCGCCCGCCGTGGCCATGAACACGTAGTGGTCGGCGGGGAAGCTGCGGAACTCCCCGGTGAGCGCCAGCACCACGTTGATCTTCTCGCCCTCGGCCAGCGGGAACATGTTCACGATGGGCTTGCCGCGCGAGCCGCGCGAGCCGCTGGGCACCTCCCAGACCTTGAGCCAGTACAGGCGGCCGCGGTTGGAGAAGCACAGGATCCAGTCGTGCGTATTGGCGATGAAGAGCTGGTCGACCCAGTCGTCTTCCTTGGTGGCCGTGGCCTGCTTGCCGCGCCCGCCGCGCTTTTGCGAGCGGTACTCGTTGAGCGGCTGGCTCTTGATGTAGCCCGAGTGGCTCAGCGTGACGACCATGTCGGTCGGCGTGATCAGGTCCTCGGTGGCCAGGTCCTGGGCGTTGTGCTCGATCTCGCTGCGGCGCGCGCCCAGCTTGGTCTGGCCGAACTCCTGTTTCACCGCGACCAGTTCTTCGCTGATGATGATCGAAACGCGCTCGGGCTTGGCCAGGATGTCGAGCAGGTCATCGATCTCGGCCATCACGTCCTTGTACTCGGCGACGATCTTGTCCTGCTCCAGGCCGGTCAGGCGCTGCAGGCGCATCTGCAGGATTTCCTGGGCCTGCGTGTCCGACAGGCGATACAGGCCGTCGCCCTGCATGCCGTAGCCGCGGTCCAGGCCTTCGGGTCGGTAGTCGTCGGCGTTGATCGTGCCGCCGTCGGCCTTGGCGCGCGTGAGCATCTCGCGCACCAGCTGGCTGTCCCAGCTGCGGGTCATCAGCTCGGCCTTGGCCACCGGCGGCGTGGGCGATTCGCGGATGATGCGGATGAACTCGTCGATGTTGGCCAGGGCCACGGCCAGGCCTTCGAGCACGTGGCCGCGCTCGCGCGCCTTGCGCAGGTTGAAGATGGTGCGCCGCGTCACCACCTCGCGGCGGTGTTCCAGGAAGACCGTGACCAGGTCCTTCAGGTTGCACAGTCGCGGCTGGCCATCCACCAGCGCGACCATGTTGATGCCGAAGGTGTCCTGCAGCTGCGTCTGCTTGTAGAGGTTGTTCAGAACAACCTCGGGCACCTCGCCGCGCTTGAGCTCGATCACCAGGCGCATGCCGGACTTGTCCGACTCGTCCTGGATGTGGCTGATGCCCTCGATCTTTTTCTCGTGCACCAGCTCGGCCATGCGCTCCTGCAGCGTCTTCTTGTTGACCTGGTAGGGCAGCTCGTCAACGATGATGGCCTGGCGCTGGCCGCGGTCGATGTCCTCGAAGTGGCACTTGGCGCGCATCACCACGCGGCCGCGGCCGGTGCGGTAGCCGTCCTTCACGCCCTGCACGCCATAGATGATCCCGGCGGTGGGGAAATCGGGCGCCGGGATGATCTCCATGAGTTCGTCGATGGAGGCCTCGGGGTTCTTCAGCAGGTGCAGGCAGGCGTCCACCACCTCGTTGAGGTTGTGCGGCGGGATATTGGTGGCCATGCCCACGGCAATGCCCGCGCTGCCGTTGACCAGCAGGTTGGGCAGGCGCGTCGGCAGCACCAGCGGCTCCTTCTCGCTGCCGTCGTAGTTGGGGCCATAGTCGACCGTCTCCTTGTCGATGTCGGCCAGCATCTCGTGGGCGATCTTCGACAGGCGGATCTCGGTGTATCGCATGGCCGCGGCGTTGTCGCCATCGACCGAGCCGAAGTTGCCCTGACCGTCCACCAGCATGTGCCGCAGGGAAAAGTCCTGGGCCATGCGCACGATGGTGTCGTACACCGCCGAGTCGCCGTGCGGGTGGTACTTACCGATCACATCGCCGACGATACGGGCCGATTTTTTGTAGGGCCGGTTCCAGTCGTTGTTGAGCTCGTGCATCGCATAGAGCACGCGCCGGTGCACCGGCTTGAGACCGTCGCGGGCGTCTGGCAGGGCGCGGCCCACGATCACGCTCATGGCGTAATCGAGGTAGCTCCTGCGCATCTCCTCTTCCAGACTGATGGGCAGTGTTTCTTTGGCGAATGAGGTCATGGAAGAAGGGCGCGTGATGGGTCTCTGCAAGGCAACGGAAGATTTTAATCGGCGCCAATCGGGCGCTTGCCTGGGCGGTCATGTTGTACCTGGGCAACGGATGTCGCGTCAGGCCCGTAGGCGTTGTCTGATCTTGGCGCCCCGGGATTGGCGCGATGATCCTTGTGGCACAATGACTTGAGCGTTTTGGAGTGCTCACATCCAGGCGCCTCTATATCTAAATACGTCACGCAGGTCGTCTGCGGCTTACCTAGAGGAAAACCATGAAGAAACTCAACCGAGTGGCAATGCTGTTTGCAACCGCCGCCATGGCAACGGCTGCTGGCGCCCAGACCATCGACAACTGGCGCAATGGCACCAGCGAGCTGGTGTGGAAAAACGGCACCAACGAACTCTGCTGGCGTGACGCCTCCTGGACCCCCGCGACCGCTGCCAAGGGTTGCGACGGCGCCATCGTGCCGGCGGCCGCTCCGGCCCCCGCCCCGGCCCCGGCTCCGGCACCCGCCGCCGCTCCGGCCCCGAAGCCCGCGCCTGCCGCCGCCCCCGTGGCCCCCGCCGCCACCAAGGTGACCTACGCCGCCGACGCCTTCTTCGATTTCGATAAGGCCGTGCTCAAGCCCGAAGGCAAAGCCAAGCTGGACGACCTGGCTGGCAAGGTGAAAGGCATCAACCTCGAGGTGGTGATCGCCGTGGGCCACACCGACTCGACCGGTAAGGCCGCCTACAACCAGACCCTGTCGGTTCGTCGCGCCGAAGCCGTCAAGGCCTACCTGGTGAGCAAGGGCATCGAAAGCAACCGCATCTACACCGAAGGCAAGGGCCTGACCCAGCCGGTGGCCGACAACGCCACCCGCGAAGGCCGCGCCAAGAACCGCCGCGTGGAAGTCGAAGTGGTCGGTACTCGCAAGAACTGATCGATTCGATCGTTCTCAAAGAACCGCGCCTCGGCGCGGTTTTTTGTTGTCTTCTCGATAATTGCCCAATGACTGCGCAAACGAATGCCGATCCGGCCGAACTGGCCAAATTTTCCGACCTCGCCCACCGCTGGTGGGATCCCGATGGTGAATTCAGGCCCTTGCACCAGATCAATCCGCTGCGCATGGCGTGGATTGATGGCATTGCGCCCTTGAAGGGCCAACGGGTGCTTGATGTGGGGTGCGGTGGAGGCATCTTGTCCGATGGCATGGCGCGGCTGGGTGCGGACGTGCTCGGTATCGACCTGGCGTCCAAGGCCTTGCGCGTGGCCCAGCTCCATGCCCTGGAGGCGGGTACGTCCGGCGTGCGCTACCAGGAGATCAGCGTCGAGGAACTGGCGCGCGAGCAGCCGGAGAGTTTCGATGTGGTGACGTGCATGGAGATGCTGGAGCACGTGCCCGATCCATCCTCCGTGGTCCGCGCCTGCGCCGCGCTGGTGAAGCCGGGTGGGCACGTGTTTTTCTCCACGCTCAACCGCAACCCCAAGGCCTTCCTGTTCGCGATCCTGGGGGCCGAGTACGTGCTGGGCCTGCTGCCGCGGGGCACGCACGAGTACGCGCGCTTCATTCGGCCGAGTGAGCTCGCGGCCCATTGCCGCGGCGCCGGCCTGGCGCTGGAGCACACGCGCGGCATGGAATACAACCCGCTCACGCGGCGCTATTGGCTCAGCGGTGACACCAGCGTGAATTACCTGTTCGGCACGCGCAAGGTCTGAGCGATGGGTCAGCGCTTCAATGGCCTGCAGGCCGTGCTATTCGATCTGGACGGCACGCTGCTCGACAGCGCGCCCGATCTCGGCGGTGCGGCCGATAGCCTGCGCGAGGCGCGCGGCTTGCCAGCGCTGCCGATCGGCTCGTACCGCGCCCATGCCGGCGCGGGCGCGCGTGGCATGTTGCGCGTGGCGTTCGACATGGCGCCCGATCACCCAGAGTACGCCGCCCTGCGTTTGGCCTTCCTCGACGCCTATGAGGCGCGCATGCTGCAACTCACGAGGCCCTTCGACGGCGTGCCAACGCTGCTGGAGGCCTTGAGTGGCGCGGACATGCGCTGGGGCGTGGTGACAAACAAGGCCGAGCGGCTCACCCACCCCATTGCCCGGTCGCTGCGGCTGTTCGACGCGGCGGGGGCCATCGTCTGCGGCGACACCACGCCGCACGCCAAGCCCCACCCCGCACCGCTGCTGGAGGCGGCCCGGCGCCTGGGGGTCGACCCAGGGCGCTGCGTCTACGTGGGCGACGACGAACGCGACATCCAAGCGGGGCGTGCCGCCGGCATGCGCACGGTGGCCGCGCGCTACGGTTACCTGGGTCCTGGCGCGGACGTCGCGGCCTGGGGCGCCGATGCGCAGATCGATGCGCCACTCGAGGTCTTGAATCTGATCGAACTGCCCTAAAATCCCACTCTCCTGGGGCTGCACCGGTTTCGACGTGGGTTCGGACGCGCAGCAGGGCATGCCGAGGTTCTGTCACCTCGTAAAACCGCAGAAACAAACCAACTGCCAATACTGAAGCAGCAAACGACAAAGCTTTCGCCCTCGCGGCCTAAGTAGAGTCGTTCGGGGCCTAACCTCCCCGATCCTCGCAACAGCTCGTCGATGGGCTGCGCCGAGGGCCGCAAGGCCTGAAGCCGCGAGGTCATTCACATCGACTGGTTCCGCGCCGGGCAGCTTGGCGCGGGATGAGATCCAAGGCTGCTGGTTGACCGGGTAGCGTGCCACTGCGCGATCCGGCCGGCGAGACCCAAAACAGACGGCTACGCATGTAGAACTGCTCGAAGAAGGCTTGCGGACGGGGGTTCAATTCCCCCCAGCTCCACCACCTTTTCCGCCCGTGGGCCGCTGGCCCGCGGGCTCGCGCTGTTTCAGGCGCCGACGCCTGTCCCAGCGCACGCGCAAGCGCCACGCCGCATGCGCGATGGCGTACGCCACCAGGCCGCAAGCGACGGCCAGGACCGCCAATCCCACGAACAGCGGTTTGCCGACCTGGCCGATCTGCGCCAGCCAGCGCTTGAGCCGGTCGACCAGGCCCAGCCGCTCGGCCTCCGGGTCGGGCGTGGCGGTGAGTTCTTCCACCAGGCGCTCTTCGCTCATGGCCGGCGGCTGAACGGCTTCGTCCTCGCCCAGCACGGCCTTGCCGAGCCGGTAGGCCACGTAGTACACGGGCCCGAAAGTGACGGGGTTGGTGACGAACGTGCTGGCCATGGCCACCGGCACGTTGGCGCGCAGCACCACGGCCAGGGTGGCCGCCACGGGCATCTGGGCGATCGGGATCAGCAGGCCAAAGAAAACGCCCAGCGCCACGCCCAGGGCCACGCCCTTGCGGCTCAGGTGCCACAGACGCGGATGGGCCATGAACGGTGCCAGCCAGCGCAGCCAGCGGTTGCCAAGGATGGTCTCGGGCGTGGGCAGCCAGGCCTTGAGTTTTTGTGAAAAACGGGATGTCACGGGGAAAGGCGGCAGATGGGGGTGGCGGCGGTCTCTCACCGATCCGGCCGGGCGCAGCGAGTTCGCGCGGAGCGCCTGGCGCCATTGTCGCGGCCTGCCGCCTCAGTAGACTCGCGGCCCATGAAACGCTTGGAAGAACTGCTTTTCACCCAGGGCTTCGGCACCCGCCGCGTGTGCCGTGGCCTGGTGCAGCAGGGTC
This sequence comes from Hydrogenophaga sp. YM1, assembly GCF_016903055.1. Classification (NCBI taxonomy): domain Bacteria; kingdom Pseudomonadati; phylum Pseudomonadota; class Betaproteobacteria; order Burkholderiales; family Comamonadaceae; genus Hydrogenophaga; species Hydrogenophaga sp. YM1. Next base: position 1,733,573 of record NZ_CP070223.1, read on the forward strand.
GCGTGCGCGTCGGTTCGCCGCCGCAGCCTTGCCTGGACCCCGACGCGCTGTTCGAGCCGCAGGGCTTCGTGTTCGAGGTGGAAGGGGTGCCCTGGACCTGGCACGAGCGCGCCTACCTGGCGCTGCACAAGCCCGCTGGCTTCGAGTGTTCCCAGCGTCCCGGCGCGCACCCCAGCATCTACACCCTGCTCCCCGCGCCGCTGCGCCAGCGCGGCGGTGGCGCGGCCGCCGGGGTGCAGGCCGTCGGCCGGCTCGACCACGACACGACGGGGCTGCTGCTGCTGTCCGACGACGGCGCGTTCATCCACCGCCTCACTTCGCCCCGCCACCACGTGCCCAAGGTGTACGAGGTCAGCTTGCGCCACGCCATGGACGGTCTCGCCTGTCAGCGGCTGCTCGATGGGGTGGTGCTCGACGACGATCCCCGGCCGGTGCGGGCGGCTGGCGCGACCTTGGTGGACGCTCACCACCTGCGGCTGGTGCTCACCGAGGGCAAATACCACCAGGTCAAGCGCATGGTGGCCGCGGTGGGCAACCGCGTGGAGGCGCTGCACCGTTCGGCCATTGGCGCCTTGAGTCTGCCGCCGGATATGGCCCCGGGCCATTGGCGCTGGCTCACGCCAGAGGAAGTGCAGGGTTTGCGCGGGCGCTGAGCGGCGCACCGCGCGGGCCGTTCAGAGCAGGTCGCCCTTGCGGCTGTCCAGTGGCATCAGGAAGGAATTGTTGTCCTGCCACTGCGAGTGGTAGTCGCTGCTGCGCGCGTCGGGCACGCTGTTGGGCCAGCTGGACAAGGGGTTGAAGTCGCTGTGCGAGCGCGTGCTCCGCTGGCGGTTGAGCGCGCTGCGCAGGTTGGTCTGGGCCGCGATGATGGCGCGCTCTTCCATCTCGCGTTCGCGCATGGCGCGGTTGAGTTCGGACTCGCCCAGGAACTCGGCGCGGATCTCGGCCACCGTGGGCAGGCTGTTGGAGCGCACCACCCAGTACGGCAGGCCGATCTGGCTCAGCAGGGAGTGCTTGAGCGCGCGCGTGCTGCGCGGAATGCCCGCGGGACCCGGCACGTCCAGGCAGCCGATGACGCGGCCATCGGACTTGCAGACGGTGAAGGTGCAGTACACACCGCCCAGAAGCCGGTACCACTCCATGCCTTCCTCGCGTTGGCGAGGCAGGGTGAAGCGCGTCACCGGCAGCTTGATCATGACGTGGTGGTCGTAGAAGGCCCGCGCCAGCCAATGCCAGACGCGGGCTTCCTCGCTGTTGGCCAGCGGGCGCCCGGTCAGCGGCCAATGCTTGGGCAGGCGGCGCTTCTGCCGCGCCTGGCGCTCCGCCCAGGCCCGATGCGCCAGCGCGCCCACCGCCAGCAGGGCGGGTACGAGGGCGGCGATCAGCCAGGGGTGGGTCCAGATGCTCATGCGTTGGGGTCAGGGGCGACCAAGATGTATCAAAGTGTATAGAGGTGCCGGACGCACCGGGTATCCGCCTTGGGGCAAAGCCGGGCCGCTCGTGATTTGTTTGGTGATTTGGCGGCCAGGCTGTGGTCTGCAGGCTGCGGGGCGGGGGTGGGAACGGGGCGTGCGAGGCGATTGTGGGGTGGGATGGGGCGCACTCCGTCCCTCAGGGAAGGGAATCCCCGCTCAGGCCGTGATGGAAGACCGGAACCAGTGTTCAAGTGCCTCGGTGAGTTCGTGTGGTTTGTCACGGTGCGGGCTGTGTCCGCAATCCTGCAGGGTCAGGACGTCGGCGTGGCGCGCTTGTTCCCGCACGCGATGTAACTGTTGCAGCGTGCCGTATTCGTCCTGCTCGCCCTGCACCAGGAGCAGCGGGGCGCGGATGTCCGCGCAGGCGCCCAGGATGTCGAAGTCGCGAAAGGCCGGGCTGAGCCAGATGTCGTTCCACTGCCAGAAGGCGTTGTCCACGTCGCGGTGGTAACGGGCCAGGCGCTGGCGCAGGCCGCGCGGGTCGTCGTGCGTGGCCAGGTACTGGTCGCGCGCCTGGGCGATGGAACGAATGGACACGTCCTCGACGAAGGCGTGCGGCGCGATGGCGATGCAGCCCGCCACCGGGTGCCGGCTGGCGTGCAGCAGGGCGATGGTGGCCCCGTCGGAATGGCCCACGAGCACCGGTTCGCGCAGGCCCAGGCGGGACAGCAGCAAGGGCAGCACCTCGAAGGCCTCGCGGTGCATGTAGTCGGGCTCGTGGCGGCCGACATGCCAGAAGCCGTCCTGGCGCGGCGTGCCGCGCACGTCGGCCACCGGGTCCGACTGGCCGTAGCCGCGACGCGAGAACAGCCAGCCGGCGCGCCCGCTGGCGCGGCACAGCGCCTCGGGCCAGAACAGGTTGCGCTGGGTCCACATGGCGACGCTGCCCAGGCCTTCGTGCAGGAACACCAGGGGGGCGGGGCCGGACGGACCGGGAATGTGGGCGGCCTCCAGCCGCACGCCGTGAATGTCGATGCGATCCATGGGCGACATCCTAGCGGCCGGTTTGTCGGCGCTTGCGGGTATTCTTCGCGCCATGCGAGCGATGTTCGATGCCTTCTGGCGGGCGGTGGCCTACTGCCTGCACCCGCGCGTGATCGCGCTGTCCTTCCTGCCTCTGGTGCTCATGGTGGCCTTGTCGTTCGCCCTGGGCTATTTCTTCTGGGATGGGGCGGTGGCCTCCGTCATGGCCTGGTTCGAAGCCTTCGACCTGGTGCAAGCCTTCCTGGGCTGGCTGGAGCGCATGGGCATGGGGTCGCTGCGCGCGGTGTTCGCGCCGCTCATCGTGCTGGTGCTGGCCACGCCGGTGATCGTGCTGCTGTGCCTGCTGCTGGTGGCGGTGTTCATGACGCCCGCGATGGTCGATCTCGTGGGGCAGCGCCGCTTCCCCCAGCTCGAGAAGCGGCGCGGCGGCTCGTTCATCGTGAGCGTGTTCTGGTCGCTGGGCTCCACGCTGCTGGCGGTGGTGGTGCTGGTGCTGTCCATGCCGCTGTGGCTGGTGCCGCCCCTGGTGCTGATCCTGCCGCCGCTGATCTGGGGCTGGCTCACCTACCGCGTGTTCGCGTTCGATGCCCTGGCCACGCACGCCAGTGGCGACGAGCGCCGGCGCATCATGCGCGAGCACCGCGGCACACTGCTGTTGATGGGGGTGCTCTGCGGCTACCTGGGCGCCGCGCCCAGCCTGCTGTGGGCCTCGGGTGCCATGTTCATCGCCCTGGCGCCGCTGCTGGTGCCGGTGGCGATCTGGGTCTACACGCTGGTGTTCGCGTTCGCGTCGCTGTGGTTCGCGCACTATGCGCTGGCCGTGCTGGAGCACCTGCGCGCCGTGGTACCGGTCGAGGTGGTACCGGTCGAGCCCACGCTGGAGCCCCCAGCGCCGCCGCCCAGCCCCGATCCGCTGCCCCTGCCGCCCACCGCACCCGCGCCCGCACCATGAGCACCAGCTTCGGTCTGATCATCGTCGGCGACGAGATCCTGTCGGGCAAGCGGCAGGACAAGCACCTGCCCAAGGTGGCCGAATTGCTCGCCGAGCGCGGGCTGGCGCTGTCCTGGGCGCAGGTGGTGGGCGACGAGCGCGCGCGCATCACCGACGTGCTGCGGGCGGCCTTCGAGGGCCGCGAGCCGGTCTTCTGCTGCGGCGGCATCGGTGCCACGCCCGACGACCACACCCGCCAATGCGCGGCCGCGGCTCTGGGCGTGGAGCTCGCTCTGCACCCCGAGGCGGCGCGGCTGATCGAAGAGCGCATGCGCGACGTGGCGGCAGAGCAGGGCGTGCCCTTCGAACCCGAGCGGCCGGACAACGTGCACCGCTACAACATGGGCGTGTTCCCGGTGGGCGCCAGCCTCATTCCCAACCCGTACAACAAGATCCCCGGCTTCAGCTGCCGCGGCCCTGGCGGCGCCGACGTGCACTTCGTGCCCGGCTTCCCGGTGATGGCCTGGCCCATGCTGGCCTGGGTACTCGACCAGCGCTACAGCCACCTGCACCGACAAGGCGCTTGGCGCGAGCGCTCGGTGATCGTCATGGGGGCCATGGAAGCGGCGCTGACCCCGCTGATGGAACAGATCGAAGCCGCGCACGCCGTCAAGGTGTTCAGCCTGCCCAGCGTGGACCATCCCACCTACGGCCGCCACATCGAGCTGGGCGTCAAGGGCGCCGCGCCCGACGTCGAACCCGCCTTTGCCGAGCTGCTGGCCGGCCTGCGCGCGTGCAAGGCCGAAATGGGCCCCGAGTTGGTGCGTCCTTAAAAATCTCCAAATCAGTGCATGAGTGCACCAATACGGTGACAAATAGGCCGGCCAGGCGGTCCCAAGGCGGTGCGCGTGCACCCGAGGGCGCCGTTGCATGGCATGGAAACTGCATGTCACGCCCCCGTAGTCGCTTTTCAACCCACCCTTCCAGATACAGGAGCAATTGATGGCCAAGACCGTCGCAGACGTGATGCAGATGGTGAAGGACAACGAAGTCAAGTTCGTCGACTTCCGCTTCACCGACACCCGCGGCAAGGAGCAGCACGTCACCGTGCCGATTTCGGCTTTCGACGAGGACAAGTTCACCTCGGGCCACGCCTTCGACGGCTCGTCCATCGCCGGCTGGAAGGGCATCGAGGCCTCGGACATGCAACTCATGCCCGACCCGAACACCGCCAACATCGACCCCTTCTTCGAAGAGACCACCCTGTTCCTGCAGTGCGACGTGGTCGAGCCCAGCGACGGCAAGGCCTATGACCGCGACCCGCGCTCCATCGCCCGCCGCGCCGAGGCCTACCTGAAGGCCTCCGGCCTGGGCGACACCGCCTTCTTCGGGCCGGAACCCGAGTTCTTCATCTTCGACGGCGTGCGCTGGAGCAACGAGCCCGGCCGCGTGATGTTCGAGATCGAAGAGTACGAAGCGCCTTGGAACAGCGGCGCCAAGCTGGAAGGCGGCAACCGCGGCCACCGCCCCACCGTCAAGGGCGGCTACTTCCCGGTGCCCCCGGTCGACAGCACGCAGGACATGCGCGCCGAGATGTCCCTGATCCTCGAATCGCTGGGCATTCCTGTCGAGGTGTTCCACCACGAGGTGGCGGGTGCTGGCCAGAACGAGATCGGCACCAAGTTCAGCACGCTGGTCGAGCGCGCCGACTGGACCCAGGTGCTGAAGTACGTGGTCTGGAACGTGGCCAACGCCTATGGCAAGACCGCGACCTTCATGCCCAAGCCCTATGCCGGTGACAACGGCTCGGGCATGCACGTGCACCAGTCCATCTGGAAGGACGGCAAGAACCTGTTCGCTGGCGACGGCTATGCCGGCCTGAGCGACTTCGCGCTGTACTACATCGGCGGCATCATCAAGCACGCCCGCGCGCTCAACGCCATCACGAACCCCGGCACCAACAGCTACAAGCGCCTGGTGCCTGGCTTCGAAGCCCCGGTGAAGCTGGCCTACAGCTCGCGCAACCGCTCGGCCTCCATCCGCATCCCGCATGTGGCGAATCCCAAGGGCCGCCGTATCGAGGCGCGTTTCCCCGATCCTTCGGCCAACCCCTATCTGTGCTTCTCGGCACTGATGATGGCCGGCCTGGACGGCGTGGAGAACAAGATCCACCCGGGAGAGGCCGCCACCAAGGACCTGTACCACCTGCCGCCCGAGGAGGACAAGCTGGTCCCCACCGTGTGCCACAGCCTGGACCAGGCCCTGGACTACCTCGACAAGGACCGCGCCTTCCTGACCAAGGGTGGCGTGTTCACCGACTCCATGCTGGACGCCTACATCGAGCTCAAGATGGCAGAGGTGACGCGCTTTCGCATGGCGCCTCACCCGGTCGAGTACGACATGTACTACAGCCTGTGATGGCCGGCCCGCGCGAGCGGGCCCGCATTCGCAGAAGGGACGGCTCCGGCCGTCCCTTTTTTTTGGGCGCACGTCGCTGCGGGTTCGCCCCCGGCACTTTCGCCGGGCAATTGCGTCATACTGCCCCGCGCTCACCCTTGCTGGAGGTTCCGTGTCCGTTGTCCCGTCCCGTCCGATGCCCCGCCTGCCGCTGGTCCTGGCGGCCTTGCTGGCCACGCCGGCCATGGCGCAGGACACCATCTACCGCTGTGGCAACGAATACACCAACAACGCCGCGGTGGCCAAGCAGCGTGGTTGCACGCCGCTGCAGGGGGGCAATGTCACTGTCATCGAAGGCACGCGCCCCAGCCCGGCCGCTGCGCCGCGCAATCCCAGCGCCAGTGGCGGCAGCGGCAGCGCGCCGCGTGTGGACAACGCCGCGCAGCGCGCCCGCGACGCAGACGCCCGCGCCATTCTCGAGACCGAGCTGCGGCGGGCCGAAGAACGGCTCGCCGAGGCGCAGAAGGCCTATGCCAACGGGGAGCCCGAGAAGCAGGGCATCGAGAGCCGGAACTACCAGCGCTACCTTGACCGGGTGGCAGAACTGAAGGCCGCCGTCGCGCGCGCCGAGAGCGACGTGGCCGGCCTGCGGCGCGAACTGCAGCGCCTGGGACCCGCCGCCAACTGAGCCCTGCCGACAGGGCGCTGGCGCCGCGGCTTCTGCCGCACAATGGGTGGCTTGAAAACGCCTGACGCCACTTCCCTCATCCACCTCGTCGCGCGGCGCGGCGCGGCGCCCAAGGAGCCCGCCGCCCATCCGCGCTTCCAGGCGCTCGATCTGCTGGCCACCCTCGTGGCGGTGGTGGACCACCAGGGCCGCGTGCTCTTCGCCAATGCCGTGCTGGAAGACGCGCTGGGCCTGTCCCGGCGCAGCATCACCGGTGCCCAGCTGCAAGACTGCTTCACCGAACCCGTGTTGCTCGACAACGCCCTGAAGGGCGCGCGCGACAACGAGTTCGCGGCCCTGCGCTACGACGCCCACCTGCGCCGCCTCAACCACGACTCGCTGTCCGTGCATGTCGTCGTGGCCCAGACCGAGGGCACGGGCGAGGTGGTGGTGGAGATGCTGCCGCTGGAGCAGCAGACGCGGCAGGAGCGCGAGGCGCGCCTGCTCGACCAGGCCCAGGCCAACAAGGAGCTCATCCGCAACCTGGCGCACGAGATCAAGAACCCGCTGGGCGGCATCCGCGGCGCGGCGCAGCTGTTGCAGATGGAGCTGCAGGCCAAGGAGCTGATCGAGTACACCCAGGTCATCGTCCACGAGGCCGACCGCCTGCAATCGCTGGTCGATCGGCTGCTGGCGCCGCACCGCCGCCCGCACGTGGTGGGCGACGTCAACATCCACGAGGTCTGCGAGCGCGTGCGCGCGCTCATCCTGGCCGAGTTTCCCAAGGGCTTGCGGGTGGTGCGCGACTACGACACCTCCATCCCCGAGTTCCGCGGCGACCGCGAGCAGTTGATACAGGCGGTGCTCAACATCGCGCACAACGCGGCCCAGGCGCTGGCCGAGCGCATCGAGGCGGGCGATGCGCGCATCACCTTCCGCACCCGCGTGGGCCGCCAGCTCACCTTTGGCAAGCAGCGCTACCGGCTGGCACTGGAATTGCATGTCATCGACAACGGGCCCGGTGTGCCGGACTCGATCAAGGACCGCATCTTTTTCCCGCTGGTGTCGGGACGCGAGGGCGGCTCCGGCCTGGGGCTGACGCTGGCGCAGACATTCGTGCAGCAGCACCATGGCCTGATCGAGTGCGAGAGCGCGCCGGGGGAGACGGATTTCAAGATCCTGATCCCTTTGCCCTGACCGATTCGACACGCACGCACTTGCGCGACTGAAGGGACGACCGATACATGAAGCCGATCTGGATAGTGGATGACGACCAGTCCATCCGCTTCGTTCTCGAGAAGGCTTTGCTCCGCGAGAACCTGCCCACCCGCAGTTTCACGAGCGCGCCAGAAGTGCTCAAGGCCCTGAGCGACCCGGGCGACACCGACGGCCCGCAGATCCTGGTGAGCGACATCCGCATGCCGGGGGGCTCCGGCCTGGACCTGCTGGAGAAGGTCAAGGCGCGTTTCCCTCTGCTGCCAGTCATCATCATGACGGCCTTCTCCGACCTCGACAGCGCGGTCGCGGCCTTCCAGGGCGGCGCCTTCGAGTACCTGCCCAAACCCTTCGATCTGACCAAGGCGGTCGAATTGATCCGCCGCGCCGTCGACGAAAGCCTGCGCGAGGAGGTGTCCGAGGAGCGGCTGAGCGCGGCACCCGAGATGCTGGGCCAGGCCCCGGCCATGCAGGACGTCTTCCGCGCCATCGGCCGCCTCAGCCAGAGCCAGGTCACGGTGCTGATCACGGGTGAGTCGGGCTCGGGCAAGGAGCTGGTGGCGCGCGCGCTGCACAAGCACTCGCCGCGCGCCAACGGCCCCTTCGTTGCGATCAACACCGCCGCCATTCCCAAGGATCTGCTGGAGAGCGAGCTGTTCGGCCACGAGCGCGGCGCCTTTACCGGCGCGCAGACCATGCGCCGCGGCCGCTTCGAGCAGGCCGACGGTGGCACGCTGTTCCTCGACGAGATCGGCGACATGCCCTTCGACCTGCAGACGCGCCTGCTGCGCGTGCTGTCCGACGGGCACTTCTACCGTGTGGGGGGACACAGCGCGGTGCGCGCCAACGTGCGGGTCATCGCCGCCACGCACCAGAACCTCGAGCAGCGGGTGAAGGAAGGCGTGTTCCGCGAGGACCTGTTCCACCGCCTCAATGTCATCCGCCTGCGCCTGCCCGCGCTGCGCGAGCGGCGGGAAGACATCCCGATGCTCACGCGCTTCTTCCTGCAGCAAAGCGCCAAACAGCTCGGCGTGGAGCCCAAGCGCATCGCCGAGCCGGCGCTCAAGCTGCTCAGCGGTTTCGATTTCCCGGGCAACGTGCGCCAACTCGAGAACGTCTGCCACTGGCTGACCGTGATGGCGCCGGCCCAGGTGATCGAGGTCAAGGACCTGCCGCCCGAGGTGCTCCATGCCGTCGGAGCGACCGACGTGTCGGGTGGGGTGGTCAGCGCGCCGGTGCCGGTCACGCGGCCGGCGGAAGTGGTGGCCGTGAACGGGCCCGCGATGGTGGCGCCTGGGGCGCCGGCGCCTCAGGCCACCCCCGCCCCCGTGGACGCGCCGCCAGCGGAGAGCGCGCCGGCCGCCTGGGAGGCCGGCCTTCAGGCCGAGGCCCTGGCCTTGCTGGAAAACGGCCGCACCGATGTGTGGGACGTGCTCACGCGGCGCTTCGAAACCCGGCTGATCCAGACCGCGCTCGCGAACACGCGCGGGCGGCGCATCGAGGCCGCCCACAAGCTGGGCATCGGCCGCAACACCATCACGCGAAAGATCCAGGAACTGGGGATGGAGTGATCCATCCCTTGGGGCTCAACCGAGCGTGAGCACCACCGGCGCGTGGTCGCTGGGCTGCGGGTTTTTCCGCGGCAGCCGGTCGATCTGGCAGGCCGTCACGCGGCCGCGCAGGGTCTCGCTCACCAGGATGTGGTCGATGCGCAGCCCCCGGTTCTTCTGGAAGCCGAGCATGCGGTAGTCCCACCACGAATAGCTCTTCTCGGGCTGTTCGAACAGGCGGAAGGCGTCCGTCAACCCCAGTTGGAGCAGGGCCTGGAAGTGCTGGCGCTCTTCCACCGTGTGGTGGATCGTGTCCTTCAGGCCCACGGGGTCGTAGGAGTCGCGGTCTTCGGGCGCGACATTGAAGTCGCCGAGCAGCACCAGGCGGGGGTGCACCTTCAACTCCTCCTGCAGCCAGCGGTGCAGGGCCTCCAGCCAGCGCATCTTGTAGGCGAACTTTTCGGTGCCAGGCGCCTGGCCGTTGACGAAGTAGCAGTTGACCAGGCGCAGGGGCCCGTCAGGTGTGTCCAGGGTCCCTGCGATCACGCGCGACTGGTCGTCGGTGTGCTGCGGGATGTTGCGCACCACATCCGTGATCGGCGTGCGGCTCAGGATTGCCACCCCGTTGTACGTCTTCTGGCCGAAGGCCGCGGCGTGGTAGCCAGCCTCCTTCAAGGCGTCGAACGGAAACTTCTCGTCCACCAGTTTGAGCTCTTGCAGGCCGAGCGCGTCAACGGGGTTGGCGGCGAGCCAGTCCAGCACCTGGGGCAGGCGCACGGCGAGGGAGTTGATGTTCCAGGTGGCGAGCTTCATGGTTCTTGTCTTTGCGTATCGGGTCGAGCGGCCGCACGGTCGTGGCTGACGAAGGCGAAGGGCAGACCGTTCGCGGCGGTGTGGGCCTCGCGCGCCGTTTCGCGCCACTCGGGGCCCAGCGCGGGCATGAAGGCGTCGCCCTCGAAGTCGCGCGCGATCTCGGTCACCACCACGCGCTGCGCGCGCGGCAGGGCCTGGCGGTAGACCTCGGCGCCGCCGATCACCCAGACCTCGGGCGCGTCGGCGCACAGGGCCAGCGCTTCGTCGATCGAGCCCACCCGCAGGGCGCCCTCGGCCCGCCACGACGGATCGCGCGTGAGCACGAGATTGCGGCGCCCCGGCAGCGGCCGAAAGCGCGGCGGCAGCGAGTCCCAGGTCTTGCGGCCCATGAGCACCGGGTGGCCCAGGGTCTGGCGCTTGAAGTGCGCCATGTCCTCGGGCAGGCGCCAGGGCAGGGCGTTGTCCTTGCCGATCACGCCGTTCGCGGCGCGGGCATAGATCAGGTGGAGGCGCGGCATGGCGCTCAGACCGCGACGGGTGCCTTGATGGCCGCGTGGTGCTGGTAGTCCAGGATCTCGAAGTCCTCGAGCGTGTAGTCGAAGATCGAATCGGGGCGGCGCTTGATGCGCAGCGTGGGGTAGGGGTAAGGCGCGCGCGAAAGCTGTTCCTGCACCTGCTCGCGGTGGTTGCTGTAGATGTGGCAGTCGCCGCCCGTCCAGATGAACTCGCCCACCTCCAGATCGCACTGCTGCGCGAGCATGTGCGTGAGCAGGGCGTAGCTGGCGATGTTGAACGGCACGCCGAGGAAGATGTCGGCGCTGCGCTGGTAGAGCTGGCAGCTCAGCCGGCCGTCGGCCACGTAGAACTGGAAGAAGGCGTGGCAGGGCATCAGCGCCATCTTGTTCAGGTCGGCCACGTTCCAGGCGCTGACGATGATGCGGCGCGAGTCGGGGTTGGTCTTGAGCTGCTTGACCACCTCGGCGATCTGGTCGATGTGGCCGCCGTCGGGCGTGGGCCAGCTGCGCCACTGCACGCCGTACACCGGGCCGAGGTCGCCGTCTTCGCGCGCCCATTCGTCCCAGATGGTGCAGCCGCGCTCCTGCAGCCACTTCACGTTGCTGTCGCCGCGCAGGAACCACAGCAGCTCCACGATGATGGCCTTGGTGAAGACCTTCTTGGTGGTGACCAGGGGGAAGCCTTCCTTCAGGTCGAAGCGCATCTGGTGCCCGAACACGCTGACGGTGCCCGTGCCGGTGCGGTCGGTCTTGGGCACGCCCGTGGTGAACACGTGGCGCATGAAGTCTTCGTATTGGGAGCGGGCGGGGCGGGGGGCGGTCATGGGGGTGGCGCGGGAGAGGTGGCGCGGGTCGCCGGCATTGTGCACCGGCCCGCGCCGCTGCCGTCAGCGCTGCGCGGATACCGGCTGCAGCAGCAGGGGCGAAGGCGCCGTCAAGCGGGCGTCGAAGGGGTGCTCGGTGAGCGCGAAGAAGCGCTGGATGCGGCGGACGTAGTCGCGCGTTTCGGCGAAGGGCGGCACGCCGCCGTACTTGTCGACCGCGCCCTCGCCCGCGTTGTAGGCGGCCACGGCCAGCGGCACCTGGCCTCGGAAGTAGGACAGCAGCCAGCGCAGGTAGGCCATGCCGCCGCGGATGTTCTGCTCGGCGTCGAAGGGCTTGCTGACCGCGAAGCGCGCCGCGGTCTCGGGGATCAGCTGCATCAGCCCCTGGGCGTTCTTGTCGGAAAGGGCGTTGACGTTGAAGTTGGATTCGGCGCGGATGACCGCGTAGACCAGCCCGGGCTCCAGGCCGTAGCGCGGCGCGAGCTTGTAGACGATCTTCATGATGCGCTGCTGCTCGGCCGTGTCCACGTGCGCGCGGTAGGCGGTGGACAGGGCCTGCTTCTCCTCGGCCTGGCGCTGCTGCTCGGCCTGGTCGGCGGCGAGGCGGGACTCGCGCGCCTCGGCCTCGCGCACGCAGTCGGGCTTGTCGGCGGGCACTCCAAGGCGCTGGAACATGGCCTCGGCCTTGTCGTCGCCCAACAGGGCGGCGCGCGCGAACCAGTGGGCGGCCAGGCCGTCGTTGCGCGGCACGCCACGGCCGTTGGCGTGGATCCAGCCGAGGTTCCAGGCCGATGGCGCGTCGCCGGCCAGCGCGGCCTGGCAGTACAGGCGCATGGCCGCCGCCATGTCGCGCGCCACGCCCTCGCCGTGCTCCAGCGCCACGGCCTGTTCGCGCCAGGCCTGGCGTTCGCTGGCGTCGGCCGCCGCCTGCGCGGGGCCCGCGAGCAGGCCCAGGGCGAGCGCGCCCAGGGCGAGCCGCGAGGCGCCCCGGGGCCGGTCGGGCCGGCCCGCGGGCACCACTCCCTCGAGGGGGGCGCGCGACGCGTGGCGAAGGTGTGTCACTGGATCACTCGGCCGGGGTTGAGGCGGTTGTGGGGGTCGATGGCCTGCTTGATGCGGCGCATCAGCGCGAGCGCGACCGGGTCCTTGAAGTGCGCCAGGTGCTCCACCTTGAGGCTGCCCACGCCGTGCTCGGCGCTGATCGAACCATCGTAGCGAGCCACGGCGTCGAACACCAGTTGGTTGACCCGCGTTTCCTCCTGTTGGAGGAACTTTTTGGCATCTACGCCGGCCGGCGCCTGCACGTTGTAGTGAAGGTTGCCGTCGCCCAGGTGGCCGAAGTTGACCAGGCGCACACCCGGGATCTCGCGCGCCAGCCGGGCGTCGGTCTCGTCGCAGAAGGCGGGGATGCGCGACACCGGCAGGCTGATGTCGTGCTTGATGTTCAGGCCTTCCTGCGCCTGCGCCAGCGGGATGCTCTCGCGGATGTGCCACAGGCCATGCGCCTGGGCGATGGACTCGGCCACCACGGCGTCGCTCACCAGGCCCCGCTCGATGGCGGCCTCCAGCAGGCCTTCGAACTGGGTGCGGGCGTGGTCCTCGCCCTCGCTGTCGCTGTTTTCCAGCAGCACGCAGTACGGCGACTCCCGCCACAGGGGCACGCGCAATGGAGGCATGTGCCGGTCGACCAGTGAGAGCGCAAACTGGCCCATCACCTCGAAGCCGGTGAGCCCGGCGGCCAGGCGCTGCTGCGCCAGGCCCAGCAGATCGACGGCGGACTGCAGCGTGGGCACGGCCGCCCAGGCCGTGAGCCTGGCCGCGGGCGGCGGAAAGAGCTTGAGCGTGGCCGCGGTGATGACGCCCAGCGTGCCCTCGCTGCCCACGAACAGGTCGCGCAGGTCGTAGCCGGTGTTGTCCTTGCGCAGGCCGGTGAGGCCATGCCAGACCTCGCCATCGGGCGTCACCACCTCCAGCCCCAGGCACAGATCGCGCGCATTGCCGTAGCGCAGCACCTGGGTCCCGCCGGCGTTGGTGGCCAGGTTGCCGCCGATGGTGCAACTGCCCTCGGCCGCCAGGCTCAGCGGGAACAGCAGGCCCTCGGCCTCGGCCGCCTGCTGCACGGACTGCAGCACGCAGCCGGCCTCGACCGTCAGTGTGAGATTGGCCCGGTCGATGGCGCGCACGGCGTTCATGCGCTGCAGGCTCAGCACCACCTGGGTGCCGCTGCCGTCGGGCACCGAGCCCACCACCAGGCCGGTGTTGCCGCCCTGGGGCACCAGGCTGGCGCCGTGCGCGGCGCAGGCGCGGACCACGGCGGCCACCTCGGCGGTGGCGCCGGGGCGCACCACCGCCAGCGCGTGGCCGTGCGCGCGCTGGCGCCAGTCGCGCTCGTAGGCGCCCAGGTCGTGGGTGTCGCGCGTGAGCACATGGGCGGCGCCCACGGCCTCGCGCAGGGCGGCCAGCAAGGCGCCGCTCATGGCTGGCCGGCCGCGCGCTCGGCGGCCTCGTTGGCGGCGGCCACGTCGGCCGCCACGGCCTCGGGGCCGGCGGCGCGCAGGCGGATGCGCACGTGCAGCGCGCAGGCCACGAAGAGCAGCAGGCACAGCAGGGTCTGCCCGGCGGCCAGGGCGGTGGACAGGGCGCTTTCGCCGCTGGTGGCGCGCACCACGCCTTCGGTGAAGTACAGCCAGACCAGCAGGCTGAGCCAGCGGTAGGTGTACATGCGGTTCTTGAGCAGGCCGGCCAGCGGCAGGGTCAGCGGCAGCACCTTCAGCGCCCACCAGGAGCCGCCTTCGCGCAGCGGCGCCAGCCACAGTTCCCAGGCCAGGCCCAGCACGATCAGGCCGACGAGGCAGGCCACCGCGAGGCGGCGGGTGAAGGCCACGCGCGAAGCCGTGGTGGAGTCGATGGAAGGCATGCGGGCGGGGCGAAAAATGAGGCTGGCATGATACCGGCATGACCCTGTCCGAGCGCCTCGACACCCTGCGCGAACTGGCGCGCGACGCCTGGCACGGCGCGCTGCGTTTTCCCTGGCGCACCACGGCCATCACCCTGCGCGAGCGCTTCCGCGAGGACCGGCTGGGCATCACCGCCAGCAGCCTGACCTTCACCACCACCATCTCGCTGGTGCCGCTGTTCACGGTGGCGCTGGCCATTTTCAGCGCCTTTCCCATGTTCGATCGCCTGCAGCGCAACCTGCAGCGCAACCTGGTCGAAAGCCTGGTGCCCGAGAGCATCGCCCGCCCGGTGCTGATGTACCTGAACCAGTTCGCGGCCAAGGCCACGCAGATGGGCGGCGCGGGCGCGCTGGCGCTGCTGGTGACGGCGCTGGCGCTGATCCTCACCATCGACCGCAAGCTCAACGACATCTGGCGCGTGCGCCAGCCGCGCCCGGTGACGCAGCGCATCCTGGTGTACTGGGCCGTGTTAACGCTGGGGCCGCTGCTGCTGACGGCCAGCACGGCGGCGACCACCTACGCCATCGGCAGTGCGCGCCACGCGGCGGCGCTGCCCGCCCCGCTGGGCTTCCTGCTCGACTCGCTGCAGCTGCTGCTGGTGACCGGCGGCCTGGCGGCCCTGTACCGCTACGTGCCGAACACGCGCGTGCGCTGGAGCCATGCGCTGGCGGGCGGCTTCTTCGCCGCGGTGGCGCTGGAACTGGCGAAGGAGCTGCTGGCCTGGTACCTGAAACAGGTGCCGACCTTTTCGGTGCTGTACGGCACCTTCGCCACGGCGCCCATCCTGCTGGTGTGGATCTACCTGGCCTGGGTGATCGTGCTGCTGGGCGCGGTGATCGCGGCCTACCTGCCGAGCCTGCTGCGGGGCGTGGCGCGGCGCGGCGATTCGCCGGGCTGGAACTTCCAGCTCGCGCTGGAGGTGCTGGCGCAGCTCGGCGCCGCGCGCGCCGAGGCGCCGCGCGGCCAAAGCCTGGAGGCGCTGGCCGCCTCCCTGCGCGTGGAGGCCCTGCAGCTGGAGGAGCCCGTGGCGGCGCTGGTCGCGCTCGACTGGCTGGGCCGGCTGGACGAGGAGGGCGAGCGCTACGTGCTGCTCATCGACCCCGACCACACGGCGCTGGGCCCCTTGATGGAGCGCCTGCTGCTGGCGCGCCAGGGCCCCACGGCGCGCCTGTGGGAGCAAAGCCGCTGGGCGGGGATGACCGTGGCCGAGGCCTTGCCGGAGGCGATGGCGCTGCGCTGAGGCGCGGCGCGCCTCAGCCCGCCGCGAACGGTGCCGCCAGAAACCCCCGGAAGCGCGCCCGCCCGCCGCGCGTGGGCGCGGCCGTGAGCCGGTAGTTCGGGAAGCGGTGCAGGAAGCGCCCGATGGCGATGCGGCCCTCCAGCCGCGCCAGGCTCAGGCCGGCGCACTGGTGGATGCCAAAGCCGAAGGCCAGGTGCTTGTTGGGCTCGCGCGCGATGTCCAGCGCCTCGGGGTCGGCGAACTGCGCCGGGTCGCGGTTGGCCGCGCCGATGCACAGCGTGACCAGCGTGCCCGCGGGCAGGTCCACGCCGCCGATGCTCACGTCCTTCACCGCGCGGCGGTTGCCGAGCTGGTTGGACGATTCGTAGCGCAGGAACTCGTCCACCGCGCGGTCCAGCACGGCCACCTCGTCCTCGCCGCCCAGGCGCTGCAGCAGCCGCTCGCGCACCGCGGGGTGCTCCTGCAGCGCCACCAGGGCGTTGCCGATCAGGTTGGTGGTGGTCTCGTGGCCGGCGTTGAGCAGGAAGATGCAGTTCTGCAGCAGCTCCACCTCGCTGAGCTGCTCGCCGTCCGCCTCGCCCTGGATCAGGCGCGTGAGCACGTCGCGCTCCGGGTCGCCCGGGGCCTGGCGGCGCGCGGCCACCAGGATGCGCAGGTAGTCGCACATCTCGGTCACGGCGCGGTGACCGCGCTCGGCCTGGGCGGGGGTGAGGGTGGGCTCCAGCGCCCCCAGGATGGCCAGCGACCAGTCGCGCAGCGGCCCGCGCTCGGCGTGCGGCACGCCCAGCAGGTTGCCGATGATCTCCACCGGAATGGCGGACGCGAAATCCTCGATCAGGTCGCCGCCCTCGTGCACGGCGATGCCGTCGAGCAGGCGGTCCACCAGCTCGATCAGACCGGCTTCCATGTCGGCGATGGCGCGGCGCGTGAGCGCGCCCATGATCAGGCGGCGCACGCGCGTGTGCAGCGGCGGGTCGTTGAACACCAGGCTGGTGGTGTGGTGCTCGAACAGCGGCGTGCCCAGGCCGTACTTGGGCGCGAACTCCACGTGCTTGTCGGAGCTGAACGAGGCCGCGTCGCGGTAGACGGCGGCCAGGTCGGCCCAGCGCGTGAGGAAGACCGAGCCGTCGGGCATGCGGCGCACCGGGTCCTGCTCGCGCAGCGCGCGGTACACCGGGTAGGGGTTGGTGAAGAAGTCGGGCGGCAGGGCGCGCAGGTCGAAGGCCTGCGCGATGGCCTGCGCGCGCGCGTCGCCCATCGGCGGGGTGATGTGGTCGGCGGTGATCGTCATGCCTGGAGGAAGTCGCGGATCGCGAACAGCGTGGCGTCGGGGGTCTCGGTCATCTGGTGGTGTCCCACGGGCAGGGTGACCACCTTCACGGTTTTGCCGGCCGCCTGGGCGGCGTCGATCAGTGGCTTCGCGGCCTTGGCCTGGGTCATCTGGTCCTGCGCGCCGAGCAGGAACAGCACGGGGCAGGTGAGGGCTTTCACCGCGGCCTCGCCGTGGGCATAGGTGTCGCAGGCCACGAAGCCGCGGTGGAACACGTTCACCTTCGGGTTGCTGCGCAGCACGCGCCGGCCCAGGGCCATGCTGGCGCCGTACACCCAGGTGCCCGGCCCCAGCGCCGAGGGCGGCGCGGCCAGGGTGCTGCGGCTGAAGACGTTGATCATGGCCAGCGCCTTCTCGGGCTGGTTCAGCGAGGCCTCGATCAGCGCCGGCGAGACCTTCATCGGGTAGGCCGTGCCGACCAGCACGGCGTGCGTGATGCGCTCCTTCAGCCGGCCCGCGGCCTCCAGCGCGATCAGCGAGCCCCAGCTGTGGCCCACCAGCGCGGCCTTCTGCACGCCGGCGGCGTCCAGCAGCGCGGCGACGAAATCGGCCGCCGCCTCCACGCTGGCCGGCGCCTCGCCCTGGCTGCGCGCGTGGCCCGGCAGGTCCACGGCGAGCACGTTGAAGCCGTGGTGGGCGAGGTAGCGGCTCTGCAGGATCCAGACGCTGTGGTCGTTCAGCACGCCGTGGATGAAGACCACGGTGGGCTGGGCGGCGTCGAAGGGCTTGCCGCCGGTGTAGCAGTAGGTTTTGGCGCCGTTGACGGTGAGTTCCATGTCAGGCCTTCCGCAGGGCCGCCCCAAGGGGGGGCTGCGCCCCCTCGGGGGGCAGTGAATACACGAAGTGATGAACGTGGGGGCACATGTTCAGGCCCCCGTTTTTTCAGCGGCCTTGAGCGCGCGCTTGAGGTCGTCGATCAGGTCGTCGGCGTCTTCCAGGCCGATGGACAGGCGGATGGTGCCCGGGCCGATGCCCGCGCCCGCCAGGGCCTCGTCGCTCATGCGGAAGTGCGTGGTGCTGGCCGGGTGGATCACCAAGGAGCGGCAGTCGCCCACGTTGGCGAGGTGGCTGAACAGCTTGAGCGCCTCGATGAAGGCGCGCCCTTGGGCGCGCGAGCCTTTGATGTCAAAGCTGAACACCGAACCCGCGCCACGCGCGCCGAAGCGCAGCAGCCGGTTGGCCAGCGCGTGGCTGGGGTGCGACTCGATCAGCGGGTGGCCCACGCGGCCCACCAGCGGGTGGCTGGCCAGGAACTGCACCACCTTCTCGGTGTTGTCCAGGTGGCGCTCCATGCGCAGCGACAGGGTCTCGATGCCTTGCAGGATCAGCCAGGCCGTGTGCGGGCTCATGCAGGCGCCGAAGTCGCGCAGGCCTTCGCGGCGCGCGCGCAGCAGGAAGGCGCCCACCGTGGATTCCTCGGTGAACACCATGTTGTGGAAGCCGTCGTAGGGCGCGCTGAACTCGGGGAAGTGGCCGGCGGCGTCCCAGTCGAAGCTACCGCCGTCGATCAGCACCCCGCCGATGACGGTGCCATGGCCGCTGAGGAACTTGGTGGCCGAGTGGTAGACCAGGTCGGCGCCCAGCTCCAGCGGCTTGACCAGGTAAGGGGTTGTCAGGGTGGAATCCACCAGCAAGGGCACGCGCGCCTCGTGGGCGATCTGCGCCACGGTGGGCATGTCCAGCACGTCCAGGCCCGGGTTGCCCACGGTTTCGCCGAAGAGCAGGCGGGTGTTGGGCCGGATGGCGGCGCGCCAGCCATCGATGTCGCCGGGCTTGACGAAGGTGGTGTCGATGCCGAAGCGGCGCATGGTGTAGTGCAGCAGGTTCTGGCTGCCGCCGTACAGCGCCGTGCTGGCCACGATGTGCGAGCCCGCGCCCATGAGCGTGGCCACCGCCAGGTGCAGCGCGGCCTGGCCGCTGGCGGTGGCGATGGCGCCGATGCCGCCTTCCAGCGCGGCCATGCGCTGCTCGAACACCGCGTTGGTGGGGTTGCTCAGGCGGCTGTAGACGTGGCCCGCGCGTTCCAGGTTGAACAGGGCGGCGGCGTGGTCGCTCGACTCGAAAACGAACGAGGTGGTGAGGTGGATGGGCACGGCGCGCGCGCCGGTGGCGGGGTCGGGCGCGGCGCCCGCGTGCAGCGCGAGCGTGTCGAAGCCGGGGTCGGCGTGGCCTGCCATGGGGTGTTGTCTCCAGAAGAACCTGTCAGTGAAAACCGATACGCCGCCGGGCCGCCCCAAGGCGGATCAGCCCCCTCTGGGGGCCGCGACCCGCGCAGCGGCGGAGCGTGGGGGCACGATGATTGTGGGCTATATTGACCCACCCGCTCAGAGCGGAAGCGACACCCCCAGAGGAGACCCACCATGAAAGTCAGCGACATCCTGCGCGTCAAGGGCGGCACGCTCTACACCGTCTCGCCCGACGAACGACTCGACGTGGCCGTGCAAACCATGGCGCAGTTCGACATCGGTTCGCTGGCCGTGATGGAGCACGGCGAGCTGGTGGGCATGCTGACCTTCCGCGAACTGATCGAGACGCTGGCGGCCAACGGCGGCCAGCTGGGCGGCAAGATCGTGCGCAGCGTCATGGACGACCACCCCATGACCTGCACGCCCGAGACCGAGCTGGAAGCCGTGCGGCCCATGATGCTGGAGAAGCACACGCGCTACATGCCGGTGATGGAGGCCCGCATGCTCATGGGCGTCATCAGCTTCTACGACGTGGCCAAGGCCGTGGTGGACAGCCAGAACTTCGAGAACAAGATGCTCAAGGCCTACATCCGCGACTGGCCCGAGGAAGAGACGCCCGCGGACCCGCCGCCGCAGCTGCGCGTCGCGCGCTGATCGCCCACCGCCACCCGTCCCGGGACACGACGGAGCCGGCCTCGCCCGGCCGGTGGTGTGGTCGTGCGTCATCGCCTGCGAAGTGGCGCGGGACCTGGTGTGCGTGGCGCAGCGCGCAGCCCGGGTGGGCGGGCTGAGGGCTGGGGCTGCGACGCTGGGGGCTTCGACGCGCAGCCCTTCGCTGCGCGAAGGGTCCCCTGCGCTCCTCGGCTGCGCGCAGGCGCCCCCATCGTCGCAGCCCCAGCCCTCAGCCATAGGCCGATGAGCGAGCGGAGAAGCCCCGACGCGGTCGGTGCGTCGCGGCCCCAGGGACGGACCGCTTTGCGTCGAAATGGATGGCGGCACACGACCGGGAGCGGTCGTGCATGAGCCGACAATCGGCTCATGCACGACAACTTCTTTGACAGTCCCTTCAAGGGCAAGCTCCTCTCGGAGCAGGTGGCCAACCCGAACATCGAAGTCGGCCGCTACAGCTATTACTCAGGCTACTACCACGGCAGATCGTTCGACGACTGCGCCCGCTATCTCTCGCCCGAGCCCGGTGGCGCGGCCGATCGCCTGCGCATCGGCAGCTTCTGCTCGATCGGCACCGGCGTGTCGTTCGTGATGGCGGGCAACCAGGGACACCGGTACGACTGGGTCTCCTCGTTTCCTTTCTTCTACATGAAGGAAGAGCCGGCCTTCGCCCGGGCGCTGGACGCGTGGCAGCCCGCGGGGGACACCGTGGTAGGCAACGATGTTTGGATGGGCGCCGAGGCGATCGTGATGGCTGGCGTGACCATCGGCGACGGTGCGGTGATCGCCAGCCGCGCCGTGGTGACGCGGGACGTCGAGCCTTACGCCATCGTCGGCGGCAACCCCGCGCGCACGATCCGCAAGCGCTTCAGCGACGAACGCATCGCATTGCTGCTGGAGATGCGCTGGTGGGACTGGCCCATCGAGCGCATCCGCGACGCGATGCCGATGCTGTGCTCCGGCGATATCGAGGCGCTGCATGGATGGTGGCTGGCCGGCGCCGACTGACAGGTACGCGGGCGCGTCGTTTCCCTTACCCTGCGTGCGCTGGGCGATGCCCAGGACATGCTGCCGTGCCGCGGGGAACATCCCGGCCAGCGCCCCGGAGCAGGCCCGGCAAGGGCCTCGCCGATAATCGGCGGCCTATGAGCGGCAACACCCTTGGCACCCTGTTCCGGGTCACGAACTTCGGCGAATCCCACGGCCCGGCCATCGGCTGCGTCATCGACGGCTGCCCGCCCGGCATGGACCTGTCCGAGACCGACATCCAGGGCGACCTGGACCGCCGCCGCCCCGGCACCAGCAAGTTCGTCACCCAGCGCAACGAACCCGACGCGGTGGAAATCCTCAGCGGCGTGTACGAGGGCAAGACCACCGGCACCCCCATCTGCCTGCTCATCCGCAACACCGACCAGCGCAGCAAGGACTACAGCGAGATCGCCCGCACCTTCCGCCCGGGCCACGCCGACTACACCTACTGGCAGAAATTCGGCGTCCGCGACCCGCGCGGCGGCGGCCGTTCTTCGGCCCGCCTTACCGCCCCCACCGTGGCCGCCGGCGCCGTGGCCAAGAAGTGGCTGGCGCAGAAATTCGGCACCCACTTCCGCGGCTGCATGGTGCAGGTGGGCGAGTTCGTGATCCCCTTCGAGGGCTGGGAGCACGTGCCCCACAACCCCTTCTTCGCGCCCATGGCCGACGTCTCGGCCATCGAGGACTACATGAACGCCCTGCGCAAGCGCGGCGACTCCTGCGGCGCGCGTCTGCGGGTCACGGCCACCGGCATGCCCGTGGGCCTGGGCGAGCCGCTGTACGACCGGCTCGACGCCGACATCGCGCACGCCCTGATGGGCCTGAACGCGGTCAAGGGCGTGGAGATCGGCGCCGGCTTCGCCAGCGTGGCCGACTTCGGCAGCACGCACGGCGACAGCCTCACGCCCGAGGGCTTCGCGGCCAACAAGGCCGGCGGCGTGCTGGGCGGCATCAGCACCGGGCAGGACCTGGAGGTGCAGATCGCCATCAAGCCCACGAGCTCCATCCTGGTGCCGCGCGAGAGCATCGACATCGAGGGCAAGAGCACCGAGCTCATCACCAAGGGCCGCCACGACCCTTGCGTGGGCATCCGCGCCACCCCCATCGCCGAGGCCCTGCTGGCCCTGGTCGTCATGGACCACGCGCTGCTGCACCGCGCGCAGTGCGGCGACGTGCGCACGGACACACCGGACATCGCCGCGCGCGCCCGTGGCTGAGCGCGGCCGGCTCTTTGCCTTCTGCGCGCTGTCGGGCAGTTACTTCGCGCACATCGGTTTCTTCAATCCGTACCTGCCGCTCTGGCTCAAGGACCTGGGCTTCGGCCTGCTGGCCATCAGCGTGCTCACCTCGGTGCAGGCGGCCACGCGCCTGTTCGCGCCCTATGGCTGGGGCTGGCTGAGCGACCACACCGGCGAGCGCGTGCGCCTGCTGCGGGTGGGCGCCGGCGTGGCGCTGCTGTGCTCGCTGGGCCTGTGGTTCGAACTGAGCGGCCCGCTGCTGTTCGTGGTGCTGCTGCTGATGTTCACCCACACCAGCGGCATGATGCCCATGAGCGAGGCTGTGCTGGCCCAGCAGGTGAGCCGCGATGGCCGGCTGGACGTGCGCCGCTACGGCCGCGTGCGGGTCTGGGGCTCGCTGGGCTTCCTGGTCACGGTGCTGGCGGCCGGCGCCTGGTTCCAGGCCTTCGGCATGGGCAGCTTCGCGGCCTGGACCTCGCTCAGCCTGGCCGCCGTGGCGCTGAGCACCTGGCTGCTGCCCGACGCGCGCGAGCCCGCCGCGCACCAGGCCAGGGCCGAGCCGATCGGGCCCGTGCTGCGCCAGCCGCGCATGCGCTGGTTCTTCGCGGCCGTGTTCTTTCACGTGCTCGCGCACGTGTTCATCTACGTCTTCTTCTCGCTGCACCTGGACGCGCTGGGCTACCCCAAGTCGGCCATCGGCGCGTTCTGGGCCGCCTCGGTGCTGGTGGAGATCGGCTGGTTCCTCACCCAGGGGCGCTGGATGCCCGCCCTGTCTTTGCCGGGCTGGCTGGCGCTGGGCGGCGCGCTCACCGCGCTGCGCATGGCGGTCACGGCCGGGCTGCCGTCGGTGTGGCCGCTGCTGGCGCTGGCGCAGCTGACGCACGCCATCACCTTCGCGGCGCACCACACGGTCTGCATCGCCTGGATCAGCGAGCACTTCCCGGGTCGCCTGCGCGGGCGCGGGCAGGCGCTGTACGCGGTGCTGGGCTACGGCCTGTCGGGCGTCACCGGCGGCCTGCTGGGCGGCCTGGTGTCCAGCCGCTTCGGCCTGGCCAGCGTGTTCTGGCTGGGCGCGCTCTGCGGGCTGGTGGCCGCCGCTTGCGCGCTCAGGGTGCGGGCGTTGACGCGAGCCAGCGGCGGAACGGGTTGAAGCCCGTCACCAGGCCCGTGGCCACCAGCACCAGCGCGCCGCCGATGAACAGGCCGCTGGAGAGCTCCTCGCCCAGGAACAGGTGACCCCAGGTGACGCCGAAGATCGGGATCATGAAGGCCGGGCTGATGGCCGCCACCGGCGAAACGTGGCGCAGGATGCGCAGGTGGACCCAGTAGGCGGTGCCCGAGGTGACGATGCCCAGCACGCCCACCGCCATGAGCGCGGCCGGCGTGAACGTGGCCTGCGGCCAGGCCCAGGCCGCGCCGGGCAGCAGGAACACCAGGGCGCCGGCGTGCAGGCCGGCCGCGATGGCCAGCGGCTCCATGCGCGTGGTGGCGCGCTTCATCAGCGGCGTGGAGGCCCCGTAGCCGGCCGAGGCGGCGATGCAGGCCAGCACGGCCAGGATGGTCGGGCCATCGAGCCGCACCGGGCCCAGTTGCACGATGAGCCCCACGCCCACGAAACCCAGGGCGCAGCCGATGAGCTTGTGGCGCGTCAGCGTGTCTTCCTTCAGCCAGGCGGCGGCCAGGGTGCCGAACAGCACGGCCGTGGTGTTGAGCAGGGCGCTGTAGCCGGCCGGCAGGTACAGCGCGGCCCAGGCGTAGAGCAGGAAGGGTAGGACCACGGTGAGCGTGCCCAGCCCCAGCAGCTCGCGCCAGTGCTTCCAGGGCCAGCGCTGGCCCAGCGCGCGCATGACGATGGTGAGCACCACCAGCGCCAGCGCCACGCGGATGCCGGCCAGCGGCAGCGGCGTGAGCGCCGGCGTGGCGATGCGCAGGAACAGGAAGGAAGCCCCCCAGAGCGCCGACAGCCCGACGAGCTGGGCGAAGTGGCGGGTTTTCACCGGGCGGCGGCCTTGCGGACCAGCCCTTCGATCGCGAGTTCGTAGCCCGCGACGCCGAAACCGACCACGATGCCCGCCGCCACCGGCGACACGTAGGAGTGGTGGCGGAAGGCCTCGCGCGCGTGCACGTTGGAGATGTGCACCTCCATCACCGGCAGCGGCGCGACGCCGGCGATGGCGTCGTGCAGCGCGATGGAGGTGTGGGTGTAGGCGCCGGGGTTCATCACCACGCCCAGCAGCTCGCCGGCCTTGAAGCGCCGGCCGGCGGCGTGGATGGCGTCGATCAGCGCGCCCTCGTGGTTGCTCTGCAGCGCCTCCAGCGTGTGGCCCAGGCGCTCGGCGGTGGCGCGGCAGCTGGCCTCCACGTCGGCCAGCGTGGCCGCGCCGTAGGTGGCGGGCTCGCGCGTGCCGAGCAGGTTCAGGTTGGGGCCGTTGAGCAGCAGGATGGCGGGCATGGACGGGCTTTCCTTGTGATCCGACCGACTTTAAACCAGCGGCACCGACAGCCGTGCGATCACCTCGCGCGTGCCCGGGCGCACGCCGCGCCACCAGGCGAAGGCCTCGGCCGCCTGTTCCACCAGCATGCCCACGCCGTCGGCCAGCGCGTGCACCCCGGCCTCGCGCGCCTGCCGCAGGAACGGGGTCAGGCCCTTGCCGTAGACCATGTCGTAGGCGAGGGCGCCGGGCGCGAACAGGCCGCCGGGCAGGGGCAGGGCCTCGCCGGACAGGCCGGCCGAGGTGGCGTTGATCACCACGTCGAAGCGCTCGCCCGCGAGGTCCGCGTAGCCGCCGCTCTGCAGCGTGGCGTGGGCGGCGAAATCGGCGCGCAGCGCGTGCGCCTTGTCGGCCGTGCGGTTGGCCACGGCCAGCGCGGCCGGGCCCTGCTGCGCGATGGGCAGCAGCGCGCCGCGCGTGGCGCCGCCCGCGCCCAGCAGCAGCACGCGCCGGCCCTTGAGCGCGTGGCCCAGGTTGCGCTGGATGTCGTTGACCAGGCCGACGCCGTCGAAATTCTCGGCGCGGATGCGATCGCCCGGCTCGAAGCGCAGGGCGTTGGCCGCGCCGGCTAGGCGCGCGGCCTCGCTCGGGTCGGTGGCCAGTTCGCAGGCCTGCAGCTTGAAGGGCAGGGTGACGTTGGCGCCGCGCCCGCCCTGTTCGCGAAAGGCCCGCAGCGTGGCCGCGAAGCCGTCCAGCGGCGCCTCGATGGCGGTGTAGGCGATGTCCTGCCCGGTGGCCTGGGCGAAGGCGGCGTGGATCTGCGGGGACTTGCTGTGCGAGATCGGGTGGCCGATGACGGCGTAGCGGTCGGTCATGGGTGGGGCCTCGGGGCTAACACGCCCTGCGGACAGGGTCTTTGCGGGGAACCCGGCATTGTCTCGCAGCGCCGGGCGGGACAATTCGGCCATGAACACCCCACGCCTCAAGATCGATTTCGTCTCCGACGTCTCCTGCCCCTGGTGCGCCATCGGCCTCGGCGGGCTGGAGCAGGCCCTGAGACGGCTCGATGGCCAGGTTGCGGCCGACATCAGCTTCCAGCCCTTCGAGCTGAACCCGGCGATGGGCGCCGAGGGCCAGGACATCGGCGAGCACCTGACGGAAAAGTACGGCAGCACGCCCGAGCAGCAGGCCCAGATCCGCGGGACCATCGCCGCGCGTGGCGCCGAGGTGGGCTTCAGCTTCAATCCCGCCGGCCGGGGCCGTATCTGGAACACCTTCGACGCCCACCGCCTGCTGCACTGGGCGGCCGAAGAGGGCGCGCCCGGGCGGCAGCACGCGCTCAAGAAGGCGCTGATGGCCGCCTGTCACACGCGCAGCGAGGCCATGGGCCACCACGATGTGCTGCTGGCCTGCGTGCGCGAGGCGGGGCTGGACGAAGCGCGCGCCCAGGCCATTCTGGCCAGCGACGAATTCGCGCAGGACGTGCGCGAGCGCGAGCAGTTCTACCTGTCGCACGGCATCCACGCGGTGCCGGCGGTGATCGTCAACGACCGCCACCTGATCTCGGGCGGTCAGCCGGCGGCGGCCTACGAGCAGGCGCTGCGGCAGATCGCGGCCGGGCAGGTGGAGTGATCGCGCGGCGGCGCGGGGCTCAGCGGGTCGGTTCGCGCGCCTCGCCGCCATGCGCCGGCGCTGCCGCAGGCGCCGAGGCCATGTCCAGTTCGGCGCGCAGGCGCGGCAAGTACTGCGGGTAGGCCCGCTGAAGAAAGTCCACCAGCTTTTCACGCACCTCGCAGCGCAGGTCCCAGGCCGCGCCGGCCGAGCCCGCCGTGACCAGGCAGCGCAATTGCAGGGCGCGTTCGCCGGCTTCCGTCACCTGCAAGAGGTTGAGTCGCTTGTCCCAGTGGGGCGAGGCCTCGCAGATGCGCTGCAACTCCTCGCGCAGAGGCGCCAGCGGCGTGCGGTAGTCCACCCACAGAAAGACGGTGCCGATGAGCTCGGATGTGGTGCGTGTCCAGTTCTGGAAGGGCTTCTCGATCCAGTACTGCAGCGGCACCACCAGGCGGCGCTGGTCCCAGATGCGCACCACCACGTAGGTTCCCGTGATCTCCTCGATCACGCCCCACTCGCCCTCGACGATCACCACGTCGTCGAGGCGGATCGGCTGGCTCAAGCCGATCTGCAGCCCCGCGATCAGGTTGCCCAGCACCGGCCGCGCGGCGAAGCCCGCCACCAGACCCGCCAGGCCGGCAGAGGCCAGCAGGCTGGTGCCGATCTGTCGCGCCTGTGGAAAGGTCATCAGCATGAGCGACAGGCCGATCAGCAGCACCAGGCCCTGCAGCGTGCGCGCGAGCACGCGCGTCTGTGTCTGGATGCGGCGCGCGTGCAGGTTGTCGGCGGTGCTGGTGGGGTTGGTGTCGATGACGCCCTGGGCCACGCCGCGCACAGCGTTGGACACCAGCTAGGTCACGGCGCCGATCAGCAGCAGTGCGCAGAGCTGCTGGGCACCGGCCAGGCCCGGCGCGTTGGCCGGCGTGCCTTGCAGCACGGCATTGACGGGCAGCAGCGGTAGGCCCCATTTCGCGGGTGAGCGGATGGCCCTGGCCACGCTGGCCGCGACGGGCGCATCGCGGGTGGCGCGGCGCACCAGGCGTTCGCCGATGCGAAAGGCCAGGCTGGCGAGCAGCACGCCGACCAGCATGCTGCCCAGCGAGGGCAGCCAGGTCAGCAGGGCGGGTGGCAGCCAGTTCAACGCGTCCATGCGGCCGCAGGTTAACCAGTGTGCCTATCCGCACGCAAGTCTGTGTGCTTTGAAAATCGCAGCAAGGAAGCCGCGCGCCAGATGGACGGCGCCCTCAGCGTCCCAGCTGCGCCAGCGCCGCCTGCAGGCCGGCCAGACCGCCCACGCGCTGGTCGTTGATGAAGATCTGCGGCATCTGGCGCACCGAGGGGCCGCATTTTTCGTAGAACGCGAGGCGCTCGGCCTCGTCGTCGATCTTGATCTCCTCGAAGTCCATTGCGCGGGACTTCAGCAGCATCTTGGCGGACTCGCACTGCGGGCAGGCGGACTTGGAATAGACGGTGATCTTCAGGCTCATGCGGGGAGTGTAGGGGGATGGCCGCTCAGGCCGCCTCGCGCTGCGCCAGCGCCCGCGCGATGCGTTGCTTCTTGACCGTGGGCCGTGGCACCGGGTGCGGCAGGTGCTCGAACCAGGCGCGCACGTCCTCGTCCAGCCCGCTGCCGTGCATGTAGTTGTAGAGCGCCTTGCGCAGGCCAATGCCCAGCGCGTCGTGGTCCACGCCGGTGGGGTCGATGAACCCGATGTCGTTCTTCGCGAAGCTCACCGGCGGCAGCGGCACCAGCTCGATGCCGTAGGCCTTCGGGTCCAGCCCCACGGGTGAGTGCACCGTGCAGGAGAAGCGGTGGAAGAAGCCGCTCTGGATGCAGCCATTGAGGAAGAGCTGGCGCACGTACTCCAGCGCGTCCACCGTGTCTTGCACGGTCTGCGTGGGAAAGCCGTACATCAGGTAGGCGTGCACCAGGATGCCGGCGTCGCTGAAGCCCTTGGTGACGCGCGCCACCTGGTCCACCGTCACGCCCTTTTTCATGAGCGCGAGCAGGCGGTCGCTGGCCACCTCCAGCCCGCCGCTCATGGCGATGCAGCCGCTGTCGGCCAGCAGCTGCGAGAGCTGGGGCGTGAAGGTTTTTTCGAAGCGGATGTTGCCCCACCAGCTGATGGCCAGGTCGCGGCGCAGCAGTTCCTCGGCCAGGGCTTTCAGGGCCTTGGGCGGCGCGGCTTCGTCGACGAAGTGAAAGCCGGTCTGGCCGGTTTCATCGACGATGCGTTCGATGCGGTCGACCAGGGTGCTGGCGGCGGCGGTCTCGTAGCGGCCGATGTAGTCCAGCCCCACGTCGCAGAAGCTGCACTTCTTCCAGTAGCAGCCGTGCGCCACCGTGAGCTTGTTCCAGCGCCCGTCGCTCCAGAGCCGGTGCATGGGGTTGAGCATGTCGAGCAGGCTCAGGTAATCGTGCAGCGGCAGGCCGTCCCAGGTGGGCGTGCCCACGTCCTCGAAGGGCACGTCGGGCTCGGCGAGGTTGAGGTACTTCACCGCGCCGCTGCCGGCGTCGCGCAGGAAGGTGCGCACCAAGCGCTGCGCGCTTCGCCGGCCCTGCAGGTGCTCGATGAGCGCGAGCAGCGGGCGCTCGCCCGCGTCCAGGGTGACGTAGTCGACGAAGTGAAACAGGCGCGCTTCCTTCAGCTCGCGCAGCTCGGTGTTGACGTAGCCGCCGCCGAGCGCGATCGGCAGCGCCGGCCAGCGCGACTTGATGGCCTGCGCGATGCGCAGCGCGCCATAGACCGCGCCGGGGAAGGGCACCGAGAGCAGCACCAGTTGCGGGTTCGCGCGCGCCACCGCGTTCAGGGCCAGCTCGCGCAGCAGTTCGTCCACCAGCGTGGGTGGCGCGGCCAGGGCCTGGGCCAGGGGCTCGAAGGTGGGCTGGCTGCTGGCCAGGGATTCCCCATAGCGCACGAAGGCGAAGCGCTCGTCCACCGCGTCGCGGACCACGTCGGCCAGGTCGTCGAGGAAGAGGGTGGCGATGTGGCGCGCGCGGTCGTTCGTGCCCAGGGCGCCGAAGGCCCAGCCCAGCGGGTCGCCGCTCTCTTCCTCGTTGAGGTGGCTGTACTGGTCCAGCGCCGCAAAGCGCGGGCCTTCGGGCAGCAGCTCGCGCGCGGCGATGCGGTGCGCCAGCGTGCTGTCGCGCCCCTGCAGGAAGGCGATGGTGGGCGCGATGGCGCGGCGGTGGCGCGCAAAGTCGTCGAGGAAGGCGTGCACGCTGGCGCTGCGCTGCCGCTCGGGCAGGGCCAGGGCGCGCTCGCGGATGGCGTCCAGCCCAGCGGGCGTGAACAGCCGCAGCACCAGGGCCAGGGCCAGGTCGGTCTGTTCGGCCTCGATGCCGCGCGAGCGCAGGAAGCCCGTGAGGTAGGCGGTGGAGGGGTAGGGCGTGTTGAGCTGCGTCATCGGCGGGATGACGCTGAGCACGCGGAAGGCGGAAGCGGTCATGGCAGGGCGGAGCCGGGCAGTGTACGGGGCCGCGGCCCGGGCGGCGCGGCGCCCCCGTTCAGTCGAGCGGGCGCAGCGCCTCGACCAGGCCGGCGATGTTGCCCACGCCCAGCTTGCCGTAGATGCCCTGGATCTGGTTGCGGATGGTGGCGGGCGCGCGCTCCAGCAGGCGCGCGATCTCCTTGTGGGTGTGGCCCTTGGCCACCAGGCGCGCGATCACCAGCTCGCGCGGCGACAGGTCGTCGGCCGCGCAGCGCGGGCGCGCGCCCAGGAACAGCAGGCCCTGTTCCACGCGGTGCCAGACCACGGCGCGCACGCCCAGGTAGCGGGCCTGGCCGCGCCGCAGGTGGTCCAGCAGGACGGGGGGCAGGGCGGTGCCGCCGTTCCAGGCGGTCCATTCGGCGCGCAGCGCGGACTCGAAGCCGGCGTCGGCGTGGTAGATCACGCCGTGCGGATCGGCGATGGCCGTGCCGTGCGCCGGCCGGCGCGAGGCCTCCAGCCGGTCGAGGTGGGCGATGCGGTTGAAGGCCAGGGCCTGCATCACGTGCGGCGACAGCGCGGCCAGCAGGCGCTGCTCGTCGCCAGCGCAGCGCGCGCGTTCGTCGGCCCGGAACAGGGTGAGCCAGTGCACGAAGCGCGTGCGTGGGTCGTGCTCGGAGCTGATGAAGAAGTTGGCCTGCTCGAAGCGGCGGCCGTGCTCGCGCAGCGGCGCCTGTTCGCGGTGGTGGAACCAGTCGCGGGCGTTGAAGGCCAGCGTGGTGCGCGGCTGCAGGCCGGCGGCCACGGCGGCGGTGTCCAGGTGCTTGATCTGCTCGTAGCTGGCCAGCATCTCGGGCGGCTGCTCGTGCAGGTGGATGGTGTGGATGTGAATGCCGTCGGGCCGGCTGGTGGCCGTGCCCCACATCGAGGAGTCGAAGGGCAGCGCCTGGCGCAGATGCTGCAGCGCCGCATCCTGGAAGCGCTCCAGCGGCAGCTCGTGCGAGAGGCGGTACAGCGTCAGGACGAACTGGCTGAAGTCTTCGATGGACATGGGCGGGTGGACGGCGGCTCGGGCTGTGGTCTTCTTCGCGGGGGCGGTGCATTTGCACTATGCGGCCGACCCCGGGGGGCTTCCTAGAATGCCCGCGATGCCCGGGGATGATATGCCTGTGATCCGTTTTTCGCCGCCGCGCCTGGGGCGCTGGCTGGCCATCGGCGCGTCGGCGCTGCTCATCGCGGCCACGGCCATCGCCCAGGGGTTGCCCCCCGAGCCGCCCCTGCCACCCATTCGCATCCTGGCGCCCGAGGCGCGGCAGCCGGTGCGGGTGCAGCGGGCCGTGGTGCGAACCGAGATCGTCGGCCTGGCGGCGGCCACGCGCGTGGAGCTGGAGCTGTTCAACCCGAACGCCGAGGCGCTGCAGGCCGAACTGCAGTTTCCCTTGCTGGACGGGCAGGTGGTGACGGGCTTTGCGCTCGACATCGGCGGCCAGCTGCGCGCGGCGGTGCCGGTGGAGAAGGTCAAGGGCCGCCAGGTGTTCGAGGACGTGGTGCGCGCCCGCGTGGACCCGGCGCTGCTGGAAGCCACCCAGGGCGGGCACCACAAGCTGCACGTGTATCCCCTGCCGGCCCGCGGCCAGCGCCGCGTGGTGCTGGAGATCCGCGAGTCCGTGCCCGCCAGCGCCCGGCCGGTCTGGCGCCTGCCGCTGCGCTTCGGCGGCGCGGTGGGTGCCCTGGACGTGGCGGTGCTGGTGGCTGGCGTGGCGCCGCGCGCGCTCTCGGCCACGCTGGGCGCCGAGCGCCTGGACGCCACGGCGCACAACGGCGGTAGCCGCATCGCCTTCGGGCGGGTCAAGCATCAGGGCCACGACGGATTGCGCCTTGCCCTGCCGGCCGCGCCGCGCGAACCCCTGGTGAGCACCGACACCTGGCAGGACCAGCGCTACTTCCTGGCCGAGCTGCCGGTGGCCGCATCGCGCTGGGCCCGCCCGGCACCGCGCCGCGTGGCCCTGCTGTGGGACGCCTCGGCCTCCGGCGCGCAGCGCGACCACGCGCGCGAATTCGCCGTGCTCGATGCCTGGTTCCGCCAACTGGGTGAGGTGCAGGTGCAGCTGGTGGTGGCGCGCAACGAGGCCGAGCCGGTGCAGACGCACACCGTGCGCGGCGGTGACTGGAGCGCCCTGCGCCAGCGCCTGCAGGCCCTGCCCTACGACGGCGCGACGCGCCTGAAGGCCCTGCAGCCGCCGGCCGACGCCGACATCGCCGTGCTGTTCTCCGACGGCATGGGCAACTGGGGCGCCGCCGGCCTGCCCAGCCCGGCCATGCCGCTGGTGGCCTTCTCGTCCTCGGCGGGCGCGGCGGCGCGCACCCTGCGCCACGCGGCCGAGGCCAGTGGCGGCGCCTACGCCGACCTGCAGGCCCTGGACACGGCGCAGGCCCTGCCGCTGCTCACGCACGAGCGCCAGCGCGTGGTGGACGTGCAGGCCGAGGGCGCGCGCGACCTGGAGCTGGGCTCGGTTTACCCGCAGGGCGGGCGGATCGGCGTGGCCGGCGTGCTGACACAGCCGCGGGCGCGCCTGCAGCTCACGCTCTCGGCGCCCGACGGCGCGCGCCAGGTCCGACGCCTTGAGTTGTCCGCCGACGGCGCGCCGCCGCCGGTGCGCGGCGCCACGCCGGTGGCCGTGGCCGCGCACCGCTGGGCCGGCTGGCGCATCGCCCGGCTGGAGGCCGACCTGGAGCGCCAGCGCCAGGCGATCCGCCGCCTGGGCCAGGCCTTCGGCATCGCCAGCACCGAGACCTCGCTGCTGGTGCTCGACACCGCCGAGGACTACGTGCTGTTCGACGTCGAGCCCCCGCCCGATCTGCGCGCCGAGTGGGACACGCTGATGCTGCACCGGCGCGAAGGCGCGGTGCGCCGCCAGCAGATCGCGCTGGCGAAGACGGTCGAGCGCTTCAACGAGAAGCTGGCCTGGTGGGAGAAGGCCTTCCCGAAGGACGCGCCGCCGCCGCCCCGGGTCGCGCCGGGCAGCGGCTCAGACAACCGGCGCGCGGCGCCCGCGGCCATGGCCCGTCCGCCGGCCCCCGCGCCCGCGCCCGCACCCGGTGGCGCGGCCCCGCAACCGGCGCTGCCGGGCGACACCACCATCGCGCTGCGCCCCTGGCAGCCCGACGAGCCCTACGCGCGCCGCCTGCGCGCCGCCAGGGACGAGGACCTCTATGCCATCTACCTCGACGAGCGCCCCGGCTACGCGAAAAGCTCGGCCTTCTTCCTGGACGTGGCCGACCTGCTGGTGGCGCGCGGGCAGAACGCCCTGGCGCTGCGCGTGCTGTCCAACCTGGCCGAAATGGACCTGGAGAACCGCCACCTGCTGCGCATCCTGGCCTATCGCCTGCAGCAGGCCGGCGCCGTGGCCGACGCGCTGCCCGTGCTGGAGCAGGTGCGGCGCCTGGCGCCCGACGAACCCCAGTCCTGGCGCGACCTGGGCCTGGCGCTGGCCCAGTTCGGCGAGGCGCAGCGCGCGGTCGACACCTTGGTGGAGGTCGTCTCGCGGGCCTGGAACGACCGCTTCCCCGACATCGAACTGATCGCGCTGGCCGAGCTCAACGCCATCGCCGCGCGCGCCGAGGCCACCGGCCGGCCGGTGGACCTGTGGCGCCTGGACCCGCGCCTGCGGCGCAACCTGCCGCTGGACCTGCGCGCCGTGCTGTCCTGGGACGCCGACAACACCGACATCGACCTCTGGGTGATCGACCCCAACGGCGAGCGCGCCTATTACGCCAACCGCCTCACCTACCAGGGCGGGCGCATGTCGCGCGACTTCGTCGGCGGCTACGGCCCCGAGGAGTTCTCGCTGCGCCAGGCCAAGCCCGGCACCTACACGGTGAAGGCGCAGTTCTATGGCCACCGCCAGCAGATCGTGGCGCCGGCCACCACGCTCATGCTGCGCCTGTCCACCGACTTCGGCCGAGCCACGCAGAAGGACCAGGACGTGGTGCTGCGCCTCAGCGGCCGGGGCGACGAGGTCACCGTGGGCACCTTCACCGTGGGCGAAGGCGCCAGGCCATGAGGCGCGCCGCAGTGGTCGCGCTGGCGGCGCTCGCCGCCGGGGTGGCGCTGGCGGGCGATGGCGCGCCGCCGCGCTGGCAGCTGCTGTTCTTCCATCCGTTTCGGCCGGGCGTGCTGCAGCAGTGCCAGGACGCCCACCGACGCGAGGACTTCGGCCGCATGGCCGGTGTCGACGCCGCCGATCCTTTCAAGGCCTGGGTGGTGCAAGGGCCGTTGGAGCTGCGCTGGCGGGGCGGCCTGTTGTCGCTGGACGGCCCCGGCGCGCCGCGCGCGCACCCGCCCACCGACCTGTGCTTCACGCTCCGCGTCGACGGCCAGCCGCTGGTCTCGGGCGCGGTGGTGCCGGGCCAGTCGCCGCGGCTGCTGCGCTTTCCCACGCTGGTGCGGCAGTCCGGCGGCCCCGACGCCGCCGTCGAGCGCTACGAGCTGCTGCCGCATTTCCCCGCTTCCCTGAACGACCCCGTGCCGGCGGCCTGGGCCCTTCTGGGCCCGCGCTGATCTCCACGCCACACCCACGATGACCCATTCCCCTTTTCTGCGGCGCCTCCTGTTGGGTGCCGCCCTCGTCGGCGCCGCGCACGCGGCCCAGGCCCAGAACAGCGGCCAGAAAGAGGTGCTGACCGACCCGCAGGCGCGCCTGGACTTCGTGCGCGGGCTGCCCTACAGCGGCGAGCGGCCCACGCTCGCCGGCTTCAGCCCGGCCCAGCCCATCAAGGGCTTCGCGGCCCCGGCGGGCCAGCACGAACAGACCCAGGCCTACCGCAGCGCCAGCGGCTGTGTGGCCTTCTTCTTCCCGCCCGGTCCCGAGGTGGCCGACGTCGCGTTCAAGTGGAGCGGACCGGCCTGCAAGGGCCAGCCGGTCGAGGGCCGCGGCGAGCTGCAGGTGCGTCGGCGCATGGGCGAGAACACGGCCGTGGCCTGGCTGCGCGGCGAGTTCAAGCGCGGCATGCTCACGGGCGAGGCCAGCAAGCGGTACTTCTACTTCGACGGCAAGGGCCAGGCCTTGCCGGGCGTGCACGTGATGGCGGGCAGCTTCGCCAACAGCGTGCTGCATGGCAAGGGCACGGCGAGCTGGAGCGGCGCGCCCGATGCGCGCCCGGCGGCCTGGTTCCGCGAGGGCGTGTTCAAAGACGGCTCCCTGCAGGGCATGGGCGTGCTCGCCCGCCTGCGGCCCTTCCCAGGCGTCGAGGCCGACATCCACGACCTGGTGTTCGCCGAGGACGGCGAGATCTACATCGAGCAGGCGCGCATGAACGGCGGCCGGCTGCTCGACGGCACGCTGTACTTCGAGAACGACCCCGTGCCCTGGGGCCTGGAGCTGGCCTCGTGGCGCGAGGCCGCGCCCGAGGCGGCGCGCCTGAACCGCCTGGACGCGGAGCAGGGCGTGGCCCTGGTGTCGGCCTGCGTGAAATGGCGCTTCGAGGCCGCGCGCCTGGTCTGCGAGCGCGGTTCGGTCAGCAGCGGCACGGCCGCCGGCAGCATCGGCCTGAACGAGGGCGGCTTCACCGTGCGCCTGCCGGTGCACGCGGACGGCGTGCCCTTCCGCCCGCTGGGTGAGCCGAAGCTGAGCGTGGGCCTGGGCCGCAGCGAGATCCCCGTTCGCTGCGACAGCGATCTGCGCCAGTGCAGCGGCCAAGGCGTGCTCACGGTGCTGGGCAGCGCGCTCTATTGGTTTGGCGACATCGAATGGGTGGATGGCGCCCTGCGCCCGGCGCGCGCCGCGCTGTACGCGCACGGATCCAAGCTTGAGGACAGCCCCGACCCCGAGCGCGACCGGCGCCTCGCCACCTGCGAGCGCTTCGACGATGCCCTGCGCTGCCAGCGCGGCAAGGTGTTCTACAACGGCGGCGGCAGCTACTACGGCGGCTGGCGCTACACCGGCGTGAGCTACCGCGGCGAGGGCCGCACGCCGCCGGCCTACGTGGCCCAGGGCGAGCAGGACGTGCTGCCCTTCGGCTGGGGCCAGCTCACCTACCGCGACGGCTCCTGGGCCGAGGTGCACCACGACAGCGACGGCGACATCGACGAGGTCGGCAAGTGCGACGTGCCCAGCGAGAGCGCGAGCTACCGCTGTCACCTGGACGGCCAGACCGTCATGTTCCAGGCCCAAGGCCAGGGCGAGCGCCGCGTGCGCCAGGCCGAGGCCCCGGTGACCGTGCCCGCGTTCCGCATGCCCGACCTGGGTGGCGGCTCGCGCCCGGCGGTGCCGCAGCGCCCGGTGTTCGTGCTGCCGGGCATGCGCTGATGGCACCGCGCTGGTGGCATCGGGGGACCCGCGCGCTGGCCGCCGTCACCGCCGGGCTCGCCTTGGGCACGGCCTGGGCTTCACCCACGTCCGACGAGTTCCGCCACTGCCACCGCGTGGCCGCCGCGGCCCTGCAGTTCTGCCTGGACAAGAACCCCGGCGGCCGGCACGGCGAGGCCTGCTGGACCCAGTCGCGCCGGCAGCAGCAGGCCTGCTACCGCGAGGTGCGCGAGTCGCACCGCCGGCCGGGCCGCTGAGCGGCCGCCGGGTTTGAGCTGCCGCAGGTCCCGGATGCACTCGTGCGCCACATGGCCGTTGTCGCTGGCTGCAGACCGTGGCACCGGCCACCAGGCAGGCCCATGCTGCGCCTGTCCATCGGCTTCGGCAAAGCCACGCAGAAGGACCAGGACGTGGTGCTGCGCCTCAGCGGCCGTGGCGACCAGATCACCGTGGGCAGGTTCACCGTGGGCGAGGGCGCCAGGCGATGAGGTGCGCCCCTTCGCCGGCTTGTGCTTCACGTTCAGCGTCGACGCTCAGCGGCCAAGGAACCTCGGTTTGCGCCTTTCCACAAAGGCGCGGTTGCCTTCGAGCCGGTCTTCAGAGGCGTACGGATTGGGGCCCACGTTCAAGCGCAGAGCCGCCGAGGCCGGCAGCCCGATGCTCTTGAAGGCGACGGCCTTCATGCGCTGCACCGTCAGCGGCGCGTTGTCAGCGATCTGGTTGGCCAGCGCACGGGTTCGCTCCATGAGCTCGGCCTGAGGCACCACGTGGTTCACCAGGCCGATTCGCTGCGCCGCCTCCATGTCGACCAGTTGTCCGGTGTACAAGAGTTCCAGGGCAATGCCTCGTGGGACCAGCAAAGGCAAGACGACACTGCCGAAGTTGGCGCCCATCCCCACCTTGGCTTCCGGCAGGCCCATCTTTGCGCCTTGCGCCGCGATGCGGATGTCGCAAGCGAGGGCGAGTTCGCACCCGCCGCCAGCGGCGACACCGTTGATGGCGGCGATGGTGGGCTTGGACATCTCCAGGACCAGCTCATTGAGGTTTCGCTCCCGTCCGCCCATGGGGTGCGTCATGTGGCCGGCGGCGTTCAGCTCCTTCAGGTCCACGCCCGCGGAAAACGCGCGTTCACCTGCGCCGGTGTAGACGACGACCCGAACCTGCGGATCGTCGTCCAGCGTGAGCGAAGCCTCCGCGAGCTGGGCAAACGTGGCCTTGGCCAACGCATTCATCCGGTCTGGCCGGTTGATCGTCACCCAGGCCACGTGTCCGTCGACGCGGACCTCAACGCCACCGTTGTCCATTTCAGTTCGCCGGTTCCAGGCCGGCAGCCTTCATCACGGGCAGCCAGGTCTGGCGCTCACGCTCCGTGAAGGCCGCGAACTGCTCGGCGGTCAGGTTGCTGGGCGTTACACTCGCGTCGGCCATGCGTTTGCGGGTCGCCGGCTTCGCGGAGGCGGCGCGCAGCGCTTCATTGATGGTTCGCACCACCTCGTCCGGCGTGTCTTTCGGTGCCCACACCGCGTACCAGGCCGTGACGTCGAAGCCGGCCATGCCGGACTCGGCGATGGTGGGCACATCCGGCAGTTCGGGCATGCGGTCCCTGGTGGAGACCGCCAAGGCCCGCATCTTTCCGCTCTTGATCTGCGTGATGACGCTGGGGGCGGTGGAGTACATCATGTCGACGTGTCCACCGAGCGTGTTGGTCACCGCCGGCGCGTTGCCTGAGAACGGGACGTGGGTCATCTTGACCTTGGCCTGGCTCGCGACGCGTTCACCTGTCAGGTGCGGCAAGGAGCCCAAGGCGCCAGAGGCGTAGGTGATGTCCTTCGTCTTGGCGGCTTCGAGCACGTCCTTGAAGCTCTTGTAGGGGGACGCGTCGGCAACGACGACCAGGATCGGCGAGGAGCCCAGGATGCCGACAGGCTTGAAGTCCTTCATGGCATCGAAGGGCAGCTTGCGGTACATGCCCTCGTACATCACGTGCTGTGAGGTGTTCGCGAGCAGCGTGTACCCATCCGGCTTGCTGACGGCGACGTGCCGTGCGCCGATCGTTCCGGAGGCGCCTGCTCGCTGTTCGATGACCAGGGGCTGCCCGATGATGGCCGAGAAATCCTCGCTCAGCAGGCGCGCGAAGGTCTCTGTTGCCCCGCCGGCCGCGTAAGGCGAAATCAGCATGATGGGACGGGACGGGTACTTGTCCTGCGCGTGTGCGGCCCAGATGAGGGCAAGCAGCGAAATGGCGCACAGGGCTCGGCGAATCAACATGGTGTCTCCTTCTGGGTTCAGGTGGTTGTCGAGGCTGACGACTCAGCCTCTTGCTGTGGCCGCATCAGGACGCGGCCGATGACCTCGCGAGAGGCAATCATTTCGAGGGCCTCGCGAAAGTTGACGAGCGGAAGAACGGCATGCGCGCGGGGGCGCAGCTTGTCTTCGAGGACCCACGCAAGCAGTTGGGCGTAGGTGCGCCTCAGCCTCGCGTCGTTGGCGGCTGGAACCGGGTGCTTGCCCCAGCCGAAGTAGTAGCCCCAGTACACCCCGATGACGGTGATGTTCTTGACCAGCACGATGTTGGCCGGGACGGTCGGGATGGTGCCGCTGGCAAAGCCCATGGGAATGATGCGTCCGTCTGGCGCGATGCATCGCAGCGAGAGGTCGAAGGTCTCGCCGCCGACCGGGTCGTAGATGACGTCTGCGCCGCGGGAGTGGGTCGCGGCGAGGACAGCCTCTCGCCAGTTGTCCTTGCGGTAGTTGATGGCCAGGTCTGCGCCATGGGCCCGCGCGATGGCGGCCTTGTCGTCCGAACCTGCTGTGGCAATCACGCGCGCCCCCAAGGCCTTGGCGACCTCGACGGCCGCCAGGCCGCTGCCGCCGCCTGCACCATGGACCAGCACCACTTCGCCAGGCTCAAGGTTCGCCCGCCAGACCAATGCGCCGAAGGCCGTGCCGTAGATCGTGGGGATCTGCGCGCCAGTGTCGAAGCTCACACCGTCAGGCATGGCGAATACTGTCTCTTCGGGCGCAACGACTTCCTGGGCATAGGCTCCAGATGGGACACCTGCGATGACGCGGTCGCCGACGGTGAATCGCGACGCACCTTCGCCGACTTCGGTGACCACGCCGGCCAGTTCCGTACCGGGAATCAGTGGCAAGGGCGCCTTGTTCTGGTGCTTGCCCTCCATAACCAGAAGGCTCGCGAAGCTCGCGCTGCAAGCTTCTACCCGAATGCGCACGCAGCCGGGTCGCATGGTCGGAGAAGGCACGTCCTCCAGCCTGGCTGCGTCTAGGCCGCCGTACTCACGGCACACCACGGCTTTCATTGGGCCTCCCGGGCCGCACCCGCGGCGATGAGTTGGTCTGCCTGCTGCGGCGAATACCCGCATTCCGCGAGGATTTCGCGCGTGTGTTCGCCCAGCCTCGGCGTCGGCCTGGTCGGCCCCGTTGGCGTGAGGGACCAGTTGCTGGTCTTGGCGACCGTGCGGATGGCGCCCTCGCTGGGGTGCTCCAGTTCCTGGAAGAAACCCGTCTTGATCAAATGCGCATGCGACATGAGCGACTGCACCGTTTCCAGCTTGGCCACAGGGATGTCGGCTTCCTGCAGCAGGGCGATCCACTCGTTCGTGGGCCGCTGTTTGAGCACAGAGGCAACGATCTCGTACAGCGCGTCGAGATGCCGGGTGCGGCTGGCAACCGTGGTGAAGCGCTCATCGTTCATCACCTCGGGCTGGCCGGCGGTGCTGAAGAACGTGCGCCACTGCTTGTCTGTCAGGACCATGAGGCAGATGGAGCCGTCGGTGGTCGGGAATGGCCGCCGGATGGACACGTACCGCTGGAAGATGGGTGGGCCCAAGGCGGGCTCGAACGTCAGTCCCGCCATGTGATCGGCGAGGACAAGCGCTGCGATGGTTTCGAACATGGGGACTTCGACGTGCTGGCCCTGGCCTGTGCGCAGCCTGTGCACCATCGCACCCAGTGCGGCGTTCGCGGCGCAGATGCCGGTCACCCTGTCCGCGACGGCAATGGGTGCGTACCGCGCCGGCTCGCCTGGCGCGTGGAGCAAGGGGATGCCCGCAACGGCCTGGATCAGATCGTCATAGGCGGGCTTGTCGGAGTCGGGCCCACCGGCCCCGTAACCCACGATGCTCACGTAGACGAGATCGGGCCTTTCCTTGCTGAGGCTCGCGTAGTCCAGGCCCAGGCGGGCCATGGCCTTCGGTCGCGTGTTGCACACGACGATGTCGCAGGTGCCCGCCAGGCGAACAAACGCCTCTCGTGCAGCGCCTTCCTTCAGGTCGAGAACGATGCTCCGCTTGCTGCGGTTCGTGTGCAGGAACATCGCGCCCATGCCGTCATGGCGGGCGGGGCCCATCCCGCGGATGGTGTCGCCGTCAGGCGACTCCACTTTGATGACATCGGCACCCATGTCACCAAGGATCTGTGTCGCGACCGGTCCCGAAAGGGCGGCGGTCGCGTCCAGCACTCGAACTCCAAGCAATGGTCCAGTCATGACATCCTGCGTTACTTTTCAACATACTAAAAAGTATCTTTTGAATATGGCAATAGGCTGAATAGTTCAATGGATTATTGATACATTGTGGCTGAGCAGGTAGGATACCAATAGGTATGTGAATGTGCGATTGATCTGAAACGAGGAGATGCAGATGTCGGTTCTATGGGAAATGCCGCTGGATGATGAGTCGCTGCACTGGCGGGGTCTCGCGCAAGGGCTCACCGCCCAGTACTTCGCGCCGGCCGCCGATGCGATCGACCGCGAGCAGCGCTATCCGATCGAACATCTGGGCCGGCTGCTGGAGTCCGGTATCTCGGGCATGTTTCTGCCGAAGGCATACGGTGGCGGCGGCGCGTCCCTCGTGTCGCTTGTCGCGGTGGTGGAGGCCATTGGCGCCGGCTGCGGATCGACCGCGGCCATCATGGCTGCGCTGTCTCTTGGCGCCTTTCCGGTGCTCCTTGGCGGCAACGAAGTGCAGAAGCAGGCCTTGCTCGGAGGACTGGCCCGCAAGGGAGAGGCGGTCAACTTCGCGCTGAGCGAGCGTGGCGCCGGCTCCGACGCGGCGGCGGTCGTGACCACGGCCGTCCGCGAAGGCGAGGGCTGGCGCATCCGGGGTGAGAAGTGCTGGCTCGGCAATGGTGGGCACTCGAAGCACTTCATCGTGTTTGCCCGCACCGGCGAAGAGGGTGTGCGCAACAACATCACGGCGTTCTGGGTGCCCGTGTCAACAGAGGGCGCGGTCGTCGATTTCTACGAAGACAAGATGGGCATTCGCGGCACGACGACGACGAACCTGAAGGTGGATGTCTGGGTGCCGCAAGAGAGCATGGTTGGCGAGGAAGGGCACGGCTTGAAGCTCGCCCTGTCGACGCTCAATGTCGGACGGATCGTCGTCGCGGCGCAGGCGCTCGGCATCGCCCTGTGCAGCTACCGGGCGGCCGCCGAGTTCGCGGCGTCGCGCAAGACCTTCGGCAAGCCGATCATCGACCACCAGGGCGTTGGCTTCATGATGGCCGACGCGGCGACCCGCTTCTCCGCGGCGCGCATGATGGTTTTCGAGGCGGCGAAAGCCTATGACGCGGGCCAGGACGTCAGTACGCTCGGCGCCATGGCGAAGCTCTTCTCGACCGAGGCGTCCCACGAGATCTGCGACACGGCGATGTCCGTTCTGGCCGGTCGTGGCTACGTGAAGCCGAATGTCGTGGAGCGCTGCTATCGCGATCAGCGCATCACGGAAATCTACGAAGGCACCTCGGAGATTCAACGGCTGGTGATCGCCCGGGCGGTTAAGCGAGAGGCCTTGGCCTCCCATTCCCAACGATGAAATCCACCTCGAAGATGCCGCAGGAACACCCCATCACAGAGAAGACCGGCGCATGGCGCGCCGTCGCCGAGCTCTACCATGCCTACTTCACCGGCATCGTGCTGTTTGCCGTGTCTCGACTGGGCACGGCCAAAGCGGAGGAGCTGGTGTATGAGATTTTCTGCCGGCAACGCCGCGAGCGATTTCTCCCAGGGCTCAAGAAGCTCGGCATCGATCAGTTGCCGCCCGCGGTCGCTGCGGCGCAGTACCACTACCTCTCGAACCACATTGGCGGCGTTTCCGTGGAGTTCATGCCCGAGACCGAGCGAAAAGCCTGGATCCGGTACGCCGCGCCGCGGTGGATCTGGGCGGACACCGCACTGTGCGGCATTCCTCCCGAGGTCTCCAGGGCCATGCTCCTGGGCTGGCACGCCCAGAACGGGACCATGTTGAACAATCCGCGTCTGGGGTTTGTGTGCACCAAGCAGACAGTCGATGGTCAATCGGGCCTTGAGGGCTACTACTTCGAGTACGACCGTGACCTGGCGCCGCACGAGCGGCTGCGTTTCGCCCGGAACGAGGACGCACCGAACTTCGATCCCGAGAAGGCGCCGAAGCTGCCAACCCAGACCTGGCCGCAAGAGCGCCTTGACAAAGCGCATCGCAACTACGCGATGGAATACGTGCGCTCCGCATTCCCCACTGCTCTCGCGTTGTGGGGACCCGATGAGGCCTCTTCGCGCCTTCGGTTGGCGGCCAAGATGATCGGCATGCAGTTCTATCACGCCACCTCGCGCAGGCTCGGCGAAGACTTCGGGACAGAAGCCGCGGGCTTTGGCCGCTTCCTCCAGTCGATCGCGATCGCCCATGGTGACCGCGCCGATCTGACCAGGCTTGGCGACGCAGCAGAAGTGAGGCAGCAAGGTTGGGCATTCCGGGAAGGGGTAGCTGAGTGGGATCAAGGCCTGGATCTGGCCTGGAACGGTCTCTTCGAAGGGGCATTGCAAGCCCACAACCACCGGCTCTCCCTGGGTTTCGTGCACCAGGAAACCAATGGCGGGCATGAGCTGCGCTGGAGCATCAAGAAATGACGATGAGCGTTGAGAGCCCGTTGCCATCCGGGCAGGGCGCGCTGGCGGGCCTGAAGGTAGTCGATGCCGCGCGCGTGCTCGCCGGACCTTTTGCCGGGCAGATCCTGGGGGACCACGGCGCGGACGTGCTCAAGATCGAAAGCCCGGAGGGCGACGAGTGCCGTGGTTTCGGTCCTCCGTTTGTCAACGGGCATTCGGCTTACTTCAACGCCGTCAACCGCAACAAGCGCAGCGT
Organism: Hydrogenophaga sp. YM1; assembly: GCF_016903055.1. Lineage (NCBI taxonomy): Bacteria > Pseudomonadati > Pseudomonadota > Betaproteobacteria > Burkholderiales > Comamonadaceae > Hydrogenophaga > Hydrogenophaga sp. YM1. The sequence continues at coordinate 1,776,512 of NZ_CP070223.1, forward strand.
CGTTCTGGACCTGGGGAAGGCGCAGGAGCGTGATCGCCTTTACTCCATGCTGGAGACGGCCGACGTCCTGCTCGAGAACTTCAAACTCAGCACGCTGCAATCCTGGGGAATTCCCAACGTCCAGTGGTTCACTGAGCGCTACCCGCGCTTGATCCACTGCCGCATCACGGGCTTTGGCGATACCGGCCCCTACGGCGGGCTGCCTGGCTACGACGCCGCCGTGCAGGCGATGGCGGGGCTGCTCTCCATCAACGGCGATCAAGGCGGTGAGCCGGTGCGCATCGGCGTGCCCATCGTTGACCTCACCACCGGGATGAACGCCGCGATGGCGGTCTTGCTTGCCCTGCAGGCCCGTGCCCGAACGGGCCGCGGCCAGATGGCGGACGTCAGCCTCTTCGACTGCGCCGTGTCGGTTGCGCATCCCTTCCTGAGCAACTACCTCCATTCGGGCAAAGTGCCGGTTCCGACGGGAAACCGGCACGTCAACATCGTGCCTTACAACGTTTACCAGACAGCCTCTTTCCCGCTGTTCGTTGCCGTGGCGAACGACCGCCTGTTCGCGAAGCTGTGTGCACATTTACAGACGCCTCACCTGCCCACGGACCCGCGTTTCGCGACGAACAAATTGCGGGTCGAGAATCGCGAGGCGCTTGAAGTGGAGCTCTCCCGGGCCTTCGCCCAGGTGGACGGCGACGCGTTCGGCAAGCAATTGCTGGCGGACGGTGTGCCGGCCGCGCCGATTCTCGACATCGCCAGCGTTGCAGCCTCCGAGCACGCCCAGTACCGGCAAATGGTGGTCCGCCAACCGGGCTATGTGGGGCCCGGCATTCCCATCAAGCTTTCCGACACGCCGGGGAGCATTCGCCGGGCGACGCCCACCTTGGGGAGCATGACGCTGGAGCCCAATGCCGACCCGTTCGACCAAGGCTGACGCGTCCCGGGCCCGTAGTAGGATCGACGACCCTGCGCGCGTGGAGAGAGGCCGATCCTTGGAGTTCCCGGACAACATCATTGCTTGGGTGGACACCGACTACGAGTCGATGCCGGCGACCCAACTGGCACTCCTCGACGCGGCGGCGAGGGCCTTCACGAACTTCGGATTTGCCGCCGCTTCCATCGATGCCATCGCGGCCCAGATCGGTGCCACGAAGGGCAGCGTTTACTACCACTACCGCAGCAAAGCCGACCTGTTCTTTGCCGTGCACAAACGTGCCATGGTGCTGAACCTGCGCGCGCAATTGCCGGTGGTTCAGGACACGTCGCTGGATGCCATCCAGAAGCTGCAAAGCATGTCCTACCGGCACGCGATGGTGATGATGGAGTACCTGCACTACCAGCGCGTCACGGTCCAGGGCGTGGAGCTTCACCAGTCCACCACGACCAGCGCGTCAGAGCGGGAGGCACTGAAGGAAGTCGTCGCGATGCGCGATGCCTACGAACACCTGTTCGAGAGCGTGCTTCGGGAAGGCATCGCGTCTGGTGGTCTGGCGGCAGTGGATCCTTCGCTGGCCTCAAAGGGCATTCTGGGTTCGCTGAACTGGATCACGGTTTGGTATCGGCCCCGAAAAGGTGACACGTTCTCTTCGCGGCACCGAATCGCCGAGCAGCTCGCCAAGCAGGTCACGCACGGCGTTTCGCGCGAGGCCCCACCTCTGGCGGGCGCTGTGACTGCGCGGCCTCAAGGCCAGCAGGCCGGCAGCGGCCATTGAACGACGCCGCATCGGCCCGGCGCGTCGCATGGGGCTGGACGCTCGCTTTCATCGGTTCGTTCGCCTTCAGTGCGAAGGCCGTCCTGGTGAAGCTGGCCTACCAACACCCCGTCGACGCCTTGACGCTGATCACGCTGCGGATGCTGATTGCGTTTCCACTTTTCGCCGGGCTCGCCTGGTGGTCGGGCAGAGGCCGGGCCCACCTGACCTCGCGTGACTGGCTCGCCGTCTTGGGCTTGGGCTTCAGTGGGTACTACCTCAGCAGCCTGCTCGATTTTGCGGGCTTGCAGTACATCAGCGCCTCCCTTGAGCGCTTGATCTTCTACTTGAGCCCGACGATCGTTCTGGTGCTGGGATTCGTCTTGCACAGGCGCGTGATAAAGCCCTTGCACTGGGCCGGCATCGCCGTCAGCTACGCCGGGATCGTCCTGGTCTTCGTGCGTGAACTGAATGCGGATGGGGCCCAGCTGGCTCTCGGGTCTGCCCTGGTGTTCGGCAGCGCATTCTTCTACGCCATCTACCTGGTCTTCAGTGCCCGCCTCATTCCCCGGCTTGGGTCGCTGCGCTTGGTGGGCTTGGCCACCAGCGTTGCGTGTATTTTGTGTGTCGTGCACTTTCTCCTGGTCCGGAAGGTCGACACGCTGTGGGTCGGGCTCGAGGTTCTCTGGCTCGCCTTCCTGAACGCCACGGTGGGCACGGTGGTTCCCGTCGTGCTCATGATGCTGGCCATTGAGCGGATCGGCGCCGCATCCGCCGCTCAGGTCGGCATGGTCGGCCCCCTGATGACTGTCGCCCTGGCCACTTACTTCCTGGGCGAGGCGGTGACGCCGGAAATGGTGGCGGGCACCGTCCTCGTGCTATGCGGCATCTGGGTTTTTTCGCGCGCCGAGTGACCCGGGCCCCGGCGGCACGGCGGGTCGGCCGCGCGGATTCGGTGTCTCGGGCGCTGGCGGCCGCCCACCTCAGTCCGCCAGGTCCCCGATCGGCACGCAGCTGCAGAACAGGTTGCGGTCGCCGTAGACGTTGTCCACACGGCCCACGGGCGGCCAGTACTTGGCGTGTGCGCGCGTGTCCAGCACGGCGGCGCCGGTCTCGCGCGGGTAGGCGCGCGTCCACTCACCCTTGAGCAGGCTGGCCGCGGTGTGCGGCGCGTGCTTCAGGGGGTTGTCGTCCTGCGGCCATTCGCCTTTTTCGATGCGGCGGATTTCCTCGCGGATGGCGATCATGGCCTCGATGAAGCGGTCGATTTCCTCCAGCGTCTCGCTCTCGGTGGGCTCCACCATGAGCGTGTTGGCCACCGGAAAGGACAGCGTGGGCGCGTGGAAGCCGTAGTCGATCAGGCGCTTGGCCACGTCCTCGGCCATCACACCGCTGGTGTCTTTCAGGTCGCGCAGGTCGAGGATGCACTCGTGCGCCACATGACCGTTGGCGCTCGCGTACAGCGTGGGGAAGTGGTCCTTGAGGCGCGCGCTGATGTAGTTGGCCGAGAGGATGGCCGTCTCGGTGGCGTGCCGCAGGCCCTCGGCGCCCATCATGCGGATGTACATCCACGAGATCGGCAGCACGGCCGCGTTGCCCAGCGGCGCGGCCGAGATGGCGCCCACGCCATTGACCGGCAGGCCACCCGCCGCGTGGCCGGGCAGGAAGGGCACCAGGTCTTGCACCACGCAGACCGGGCCCACGCCCGGGCCGCCGCCGCCGTGCGGGATGCAGAAGGTCTTGTGCAGGTTGAGGTGGCTCACGTCGCCGCCGAACTCGCCCGGCGCGGCCACGCCCACCAGGGCGTTCATGTTGGCGCCGTCCACGTAGACGCGCCCGCCGTGCTGGTGCACCAGGGCGCACAGCTCTTTCACCTGGGTCTCGAACACGCCGTGCGTGCTGGGGTAGGTGATCATCACCGCGGCCAGGTGCTTGGAGTGCTGCTCGCACTTGGCCTTCAGGTCGGCCAGGTCGACGTTGCCGTTCTCGTCGCACTTGGTGACCACGACCTGCAGGCTCACCATCTGCGCGCTGGCCGGGTTGGTGCCGTGCGCGCTGCTGGGGATCAGGCAGATGTTGCGGTGGCCTTCGCCGCGCGATCGGTGGTAGGCCTGGATGACCAGCAGGCCGGCGTACTCGCCCTGCGAACCGGCGTTGGGCTGCAGGCTGATGCCGGCGTAGCCGGTGGCCTCGCACAGCCAGTCGCGCAGTTGCCGGTCGAGCAGGGCATAGCCCTGGCGCTGGTCGGCCGGGGCGAAGGGGTGCACGTTCGCGAACTCGGGCCAGGTGATGGGGATCATCTCGCTGGTGGCGTTCAGCTTCATGGTGCACGAGCCCAGCGGGATCATGCTGCGGTCCAGCGCGAGGTCCTTGTCCGACAGCATGCGGATGTAGCGCAGCATGCCGGTCTCGCTGTGGTGGGTGTTGAAGACCGGGTGCGTGAGGAAGCCGCTGCTGCGGCGCAGGCCGTCGGGGATCAGCGGCTCCAGGCCTTTCTCGAAGGCCTCGACCGAGGGCAGGGCCTGGCCGTCCTTCGCGAAGATGGTCCACAGCAGGGCGATGTCCTCGCGTGTGGTGGTTTCGTCCAGCGTGACGATCACGTACTCGTCCCAGGCCTGGCGCAGGTTGGCGCCGTGGGCCACGGCGCGCGCCATGAGCGCGTTCGCCCGGGCCGGGTCCACGCGCAGGGCGAGGGTGTCGAACACACCCTGGTCGCCGTGGTGCGTGTCGGTGTAGCCCAGTTGGGCCAGGCCCTTGGCCAGGATGGCCGTGTACGCCGCCACGCGCTGCGCGATGCGCTTCAAGCCCTGCGGGCCGTGGTACACGGCGTACATGCTGGCGATCACCGCGGGCAGCACCTGCGCCGTGCAGATGTTGCTGGTGGCCTTCTCGCGGCGGATGTGCTGCTCGCGCGTTTGCAGGGCCAGGCGGTAGGCCGGCTGGCCATGGGTGTCCACGCTCACGCCCACCAGGCGGCCGGGCAGGCTGCGCTTGAACCCGTCGCGGCAGGCCATGTAGGCGGCGTGCGGGCCGCCATTGCCCATGGGCATGCCGAAGCGCTGCGTGGTGCCGACCACGATGTCGGCGCCCATCTCGCCGGGCGGCTTGATCAGGGTCAGGGCCAGCAGGTCGGCGGCCACGATGAAGGCGGCGTTCTTGCCGTGCACGGTGGCGGCGTCCGCCGTCCAGTCGTGCAGCCAGCCGCTGGAGGCCGGGTACTGCGTGAAGGCCGCGAAGTAGTCGTCGGCCGCCAGCATGGCGTCCCATTCCTCGCCCGACATGGCCACGCGCACCTCCAGGCCCAGCGGCGCCGCGCGCGTCTGGATCACCTCGATGGTCTGCGGGTGCGTGTCGCCCGACACCACGAAGGCATGGCCCTTGGCCTTCACGGAGCGCTTGGCCAGCGTCATGGCCTCGGCTGCGGCCGTGGCCTCGTCGAGCATGGAGGCGTTGGCGATGTCCATGCCCGTCAGGTCGGTGACCATGGTCTGGAAGTTGACCAGCGCCTCCATTCGGCCCTGCGAGATTTCGGCCTGGTAGGGCGTGTAAGCCGTGTACCAGGCGGGGTTCTCCAGGATGTTGCGCAGGATGACGCCCGGTGTGTGGGTGCCGTGGTAGCCCTGGCCGATGAAGCTCTTGAGCAGCTTGTTCTGGCGCGCGATGCCCTGGAGCTCGGCCAGCGCGGCGGCCTCGGTCAGCGGCGCGGGCAGTTGCATGCCCTGGCGGCGCGCGATCGGGCGCGGCACGATGCTGTCGATCAGCGCGCGGCGCGAGGCCTCGCCGATGACCGAGAGCATGTGGCGCTCGCCGGCTTCGTCGATGCCGATGTGGCGCGCGACGAATTCGCTGACGTTTTCGAGTTCACCCAGGGGCTTGACGGAGGGCATGAGCATGGCGGGCCTCGGTGGCGGGGGAAAGGTCAGGCGTTGTCCTTGACGAACTTCTGGTAGGCCGGCTCGTCCATGAGCGGATCGAACTGGCCCATGTCCTTGATCAGGACCTTGAAGAACCAGCCCTTGCCCAGGGGGTCGCTGTTGGCCAGCGAGGGGTCGGCGCGCAGGGCTTCGTTGACCTCGGTCACCTCGCCGTCCAGCGGCATGTAGACGTCGGCCGCGGCCTTCACCGACTCGACCACGCCGGCGACCTCGCCCTTGGCGTAGCTGCGGCCCACCTCGGGCAGCTCGACGAAGACCACGTCGCCCAGCGCGTCCTGCGCGTGCAGGGTGATGCCGACGACGGCGGCTTCGTGGTCCTCGAGCTGGATCCACTCGTGGTCGGGGGTGTACTTGACGGTCATGGTTGTGCTCCTGCGGCGATCAGCCGCGGTGGTAACGGTTGGGAACGAAAGGCAGGGAGGCCACCTGCATGGGCACGGCCTTGCCGCGCACCAGCGCGTTCAGGCGCGTGCCCACGGCCGCGAAGGCCGGCGGCACGTAGCCCATGGCGATGGGCTGGTTGATGCTGGGGCCGAGCAGGCCGCTGGTGACTTCACCGAGGCGCTCGCCGGCCTCGCTCTGCAGTTCGGTGTGCTCGCGCACCGGCACCCGCTCCTGCGCGAGCAGGCCCACGCGCACACGCGACAGGGGCGCGCTGCCGTCGAGCTGCGCGAGCACGCGCTCGGCGCCGGGGAAGCCCCCCGCGCGCGCGCCGCCTGTGCGGCGCACCTTCTGCATGGCCCAGTTGAGCGCGGCCTCCACGGGCGTGGTGGTGGTGTCGATGTCGTTGCCGTAGAGGCACAGGCCGGCTTCCAGGCGCAGCGAGTTGCGCGCGCCCAGGCCGACGGGTTTCACCTCGGGCTGCGCGAGCAGGGCACGCGCGAAGGCCTCGGTGTCGGCCGCGGCCAGCGAGATCTCGAAGCCGTCCTCGCCGGTGTAGCCGCTGCGCGTGGCGAACAGGGGCTTGCCCTGCCAGCTGAAGGCGCCGCCGGTCATGAAGACCAGCTTCTCCACGCCGGGCACCAGGCGCTGCAGGGCCGTCACGGCCCGCGGGCCCTGCAGCGCGAGCAGGCCGCGGTCGAACTGCGGCTCCACGGTGCAGCGCGCGCCGATGCGCTCGACGATGTGCTGGAGGTCGCCGTGCTTGCAGGCGCCGTTGACGATGACGAAGAGGTCGTCGCCCCGGTTCACGAACATCAGGTCGTCGATGACAGTGCCCTCGTCGCTGAGCAGCAGGCCGTAGCGCTGCTTGCCGGGCGCTAGGCCGATCACGTCCACCGGCATCAGGCTTTCGAAGGCGGCGGCGGCGTCGGGGCCGATGAGCCGCAGCTGGCCCATGTGCGAGACGTCGAACAGGCCGGCGGCTTCGCGCGTGTGCAGGTGCTCGGCCATGAGGCCCGCCGGGTACTGCACCGGCATGCTGTAGCCCGCGAAGGGCACCAGGCGCGCGCCCAGTTCGAGGTGCAGCGCGTGCAGCGGAGTCTTGAGGAGGTCGGTGGGAGCGTCGGCGGACACGGCGGGTTCTCTGGCGGGGGCAGGCCCCTCGCGGGGCGGGACACGGGTTCATCCGTGCGCTGCCCCACTGTCCGCTTTACCTGAGAGATTCACGCGGGCGATGCCACGCTTGCTCCTTCGGTGGACCCCATCGGGTGGGGCCTCTCTCCAGGGGGGATCGCCCGCCGGGTGGCGGGCGTTTGCCAGTCCTTTTGCCTGAGCGTTCGGGGCCTGGTCCGGCCCCTGCGCCTTCGGCGGTTCCCCGGGGGAACGCTCTCCTGACAATGCGGCGGATTCTAGCCGGGAACCCGGCGCGCACGGACAACGCCGCCCGGCGTCCTCAGGGGCGCGAGGGCGCGCTCAGGCGTCCTGCGGGGCGGTCTCGGGCAGCACCTTGGCCAGGCGCTCACTGATCGAGGCGGCGCGCTCGGCGCCCGCGACACGCTCGATCTCGGTGAGCATGTCCTGGCCCACGGCCAACATGCTCGCGGCGTCGCGCGCCTCGCGCAGCGCCTGGCGGAAGCGGTCGGCCAGGGCGCGGTCGCGCGCGGCGAACATGCGGTCGGACAGATCGAACAGGAACATGCGCGCGCTGGCCAGCGAGCGCGGCCCGCTGAAGGTGTCCACCGAGCCGCGCGGTGGCGGCGGCACCGGGCGCGCGGGCGGCGCGGCCGGGGCTTCGTCGATCAGGTAGCCGTCGGCCAGCAGCGCCTCCACCATGGCGCGGCCTTCGCCGTGGAAGAGGGCGTTGAGCGAATCGGTGGACTTGCGGCCATCGGCCACCAGCAGGATGGCGCGCTCGCGCTGGCCCAGCGAGCGATGGCCCGGGAGCAATTCGGTGCGGCCTTTGTCGGTCTTGATGAGCATGGGCGGTGCGCAGGCGGCGGTGGACGCCGCACTCTGGGCGGGGCACATGACGCTCGCGTGTCACGCGGGCGTGAAAAAGCCGCCCGGGGGCGGCTTCGTGGCGATCGCGTGAGGGACGTCACACGTCCCCGCCTCACATGCCCGCGTAGTTGGGCCCGCCGCCGCCTTCGGGCGTCACCCATACGATGTTCTGCGTCGGGTCCTTGATGTCGCAGGTCTTGCAGTGCACGCAGTTCTGCGCGTTGATCTGCAGGCGGTCCTCGCCCGCATCGGTCTTCACGAACTCGTACACGCCGGCCGGGCAATAGCGGCTTTCCGGGCCCGCGTACTTCGCCAGGTTCACCTGCACCGGCACCGTGCTGTTCTTCAGCGTCAGGTGCGCGGGCTGGTTCTCCTCGTGGTTGGTGTTGGAGACGAAGACGCTGGAGAGGCGGTCGAAGCTGAGCACGCCGTCCGGCTTGGGGTAGGCGATCTTGGGCATCTGGTCCGCGGGCCTGAGGTACTCGTGGTCGGGCTTGTCGCGGTGCAGGGTCCAGGGCGGCGCGCTCACGCCGATCTTGGGCAGGAACCACTGCTCGATGCCCGTCATCAGCTTGCCGATGGTCGGGCCCTTCTTGAACCAGGCCTTGAAGTTGCGGGTCTGCCAGAGCTCCTCGTGCAGCCAGCTCTTCTCGAAGGCCGCGGGGTAGGCCGAGAGCTCGTCGCTCGAACGGCCGGCCGTCACGGCCTCGAAGGCCGCCTCGGCACAGAGCATGCCGCTCTTGATGGCCGCGTGGCTGCCCTTGATGCGCGCGGCGTTCAGGTAGCCGGCGTCGCAGCCCACCAGCGCGCCGCCGGGGAACACCGTCTTGGGCATGGCCTGCGGCGTGCCGTTGTTGATGGCGCGCGCGCCGTAGCCCAGGCGCTTGCCGCCTTCGATGTGCGCCTTGATCGCCGGGTGCGTCTTCCAGCGCTGCATCTCCTCGAAGGGCGAGAGCCAGGGGTTGCTGTAGTCCAGCCCGATGACGAAGCCCAGCGTGACCTTGTTGTCCTCCAGGTGGTAGAGGAAGCCGCCGCCGAAGGTGTCGTCCGTCATGGGCCAGCCGGCGGTGTGCACCACCAGGCCGGGCTTGGCCTTGTCGGCCGGAACCTCCCACAGCTCTTTGACGCCGATGGCCCAGCTCGACGGGTCCTTGCCCTTGTCGAGGTCGAACCTGGCGATGAGCTGCTTGCCCAGGTGGCCGCGCGCGCCCTCGGCGAACACGGTGTACTTGGCGTGCAGCTCCATGCCGAGCTGAAAGGCTTCGGTGGGCTCGCCGTCCTTGCCGATGCCCTGGTTGCCCGTGGCCACGCCCTTGACGGAACCGTCGTCGTTGTAGAGCACCTCGGCGGCGGTGAAGCCGGGGAAGATCTCCACGCCCAGGGCCTCGGCCTGCTCGGCCAGCCACTTCACCACGTTGCCCAGGCTGATGACGTAGCAACCCTCGTTGTGGAAGTTGCGCGGCATCAGGAAATCGGGCGTGCGGCTCGACCCCGTCTCGCTGAGCATGAGCAGGTCGTCGCCCGTGACGGGCTGGTTCAGCGGCGCGCCGCGCGCTTTCCAGTCGGGGAACAGCTCGTTGATGGCGCGCGGGTCCATCACCGCGCCCGAGAGGATGTGCGCGCCGGGTTCGGAGCCCTTCTCCAGCACGCAGACGCTGACCTCCTTGCCTTGCTCGGCGGCCAGCTGCTTCAGTCGGATGGCGGTGGACAGGCCGGCCGGGCCGGCGCCGACCACGACCACGTCGTACTCCATGGCTTCGCGGGGACCGAACTGGGCCAGGATCTGATCATGCGTCATGGGGGGTCTCGCTCATAATGTTTGGCAACCTCCGGCCACCCTCCTTTGCGAAGGGCTCGTGTCCCGGAGCGGACCGCATTTTATGCGGCGACCGCACAAAATCGAACGACCGTTCACATTTGGGGAGACTGAGCATGGCCTACACCCTCGACCTGTCGGGCCGCGTGGCCCTGGTCACCGGCGCGTCCAGCGGGCTGGGCGCGCAGTTCGCCAAAACCCTGGCCCAGGCCGGCGCCGCCGTGGTGCTGGCCAGCCGCCGCACCGACCGCCTCATGAACCTGCGCGCGCACATCGAGGCCAGCGGCGGCGCGGCGCACGTGGTGGCGCTGGACGTGACCGACATGGCCTCCATCAAGGCCGCCATCGCGCACGCCGAGACCGAGGTCGGGCCCATCGACATCCTGGTCAACAACTCGGGCGTGAGCACCACGCAGCGCCTGCAGGACGTGGACGAGGCGGACTACGACTTCGTCTTCGACACCAACACCAAGGGCGCCTTCTTTGTTGCGCAGGAGGTGGGCAAGCGCATGATCGCGCGCGCCAAGGGCGCGGCGCCGGGCACCTTCGTCGGTGGGCGCATCGTCAACATCGCGTCCATGGCGGGGCTGAAGGTGCTGCCGCAGATCGGCGTGTACTGCATGAGCAAGGCCGCCGTGGTGCAGATGACCAAGGCCATGGCGGTGGAATGGGGCCGCTTCGGCATCAACGTCAACGCCATCTGCCCGGGCTACATCGACACCGAGCTCAACCACGAGCACTGGAAGACCGAGCAGGGCAAGAGGCTCATCGAGATGACGCCGCGCAAGCGCCTGGGTCAGGCGAGCGACCTCGATGCGCTGCTGGTGATGCTGTGCGCCAACGAGAGCCATTTCGTGAACGGCGCGGTGATCGCCGCCGACGACGGCTTTGGCGCCTAGATGGAATCCCCCCGCGCCGCCTTCGGCGTCACCCCCCAGGGGGCAACACCGGCGGCCCGGCAGAGCCGGTTCCTCGGTGTTTCTGGATTGGGCCTGCTTGCCGGCTTGGGCGCCGGCGCCTTCTGGGGCACCACCTTCGTGGCGCCGCTGGTGCTGCCCGAGTTCGGCACGGTCGATCTCACGGTGGGCCGCTTCCTCGCCTGCGGTCTGCTGTCGCTGGCGCTGCTGCTGTGGGCCGCGCTGCGCGGGGGCGCGCGCTGGCCCACGGCGCCCCAGGCCTGGGCCGCGCTGGGCCTGAGCCTGCTGGGCTACACGGGCTACTACCTGCTGCTGGTGCTGGCCATCCAGGCGGCGGGCGCGGCGCTGCCGGTGCTCATCATTGGCACCATCCCGCTGTGGGTGATGCTGCTGGGCAAGCCGCAGGGCCTGCGCTGGCGCGCGCTGCTGCCCGGGCTGCTGCTGACGGCCGCGGGCATCGCTTTGATGGTGCGTGCCAGCGCGCATGGCGGGGAGGCCGGCGCCGGCTCCAGGCTGTGGCTGGGCGTGTCGTTCGCGCTGCTGGCCACCGCTTCCTGGACGGCCTACGGCCTGCTCAACGCGCGTTGGCTGGCGCGCCACCCCGAGGTGAACTCCACGCTGTGGGCCAACTGGCTGGGCGTGGCCGCCGGCCTGGGGGCGCTGGGCATCGCGGCGGTGGCGGGCAGCGCACCGGCCGAACTCGTCGCCCAGCCGCGCTTCGGCCTGTTTGTGGCGGTGTGCCTGGTCACCGGCATCGGCGCGGCCTGGGTGGCCTCGGTGCTGTGGAACATGGCCAGCCGGCGCCTGAGCCCCAGCCTGGCCGGACAACTCATCGTGAGCGAGACCGTCTTCGGCCTGCTCTACACCTTCGCCTGGAACGGGCAGTGGCCGGTCGCCATGCAGTGGCTGGCGTGCGCGCTGTTCGTGCTGGGCATCCTTGCCTCCATCCGAGCCCACCGATGAAATTCGAACTGCCCGAGAAGAAGAAACAGGTTCACCGCATGCGCATCCCCATCCGCTGGGGCGACATGGACGCGATGGGCCACGTGAACAACACGGTCTATTTCCGCTACCTCGAAACCATCCGCATCGAGTGGATGCAGTCCATCGGCTGCCAGCCCGATCCGCGCGGCGAGGGGCCGGTGATCGTCAATGCCTTCTGCACCTTCCACAAGCAGCTGGAATTCCCTGGCGAGGTGATCGCCACCATGTACGTGAGCGACACCGGCCGCACCAGCTTCGAGAGCTGGTGCACGCTCACGCGCGCCGACGACCCCGAGACGGTTTACGCCTCGGGCGGCGCCACCACGGTGTGGGTGAACTTCCCTCAGCAGAAGTCCGCGCCCATCCCGGACAGCCTGCGCCAGCACCTGGAAGGCTGACCCGGGGTGGCTGGCCGCGCCGTGGCCGTGCCGCGGCGGCCGCGCGCGCTCACTGCTTGTTCTTCTTGAACTCGATGTCGTCGGCGTACAGCCGGCCGTCGCGGCGCTTGATGTCCACTTCCACGTAGTGGCCCTCGCGCAGGTCTTCGAAGCGCTTGTAGTCGTTTTCGTAGTCCGTTTTGTCGGTGACGTAGACCACTTCGCTGTTGATCGTGAAGCTGCGCGCGCTGTGGTCGATGGACTGGATGCGGCCTTTCAGATCCTCGGCGTGCGCGGCGCCCACACCCAGGGCGAGGGCCGAGGCAAGCAGGAAGGCGCGGACGCGGAACGTGTGGCTGAGCGGCATGGTGAACCTCCGAAGTGATGACGAGGTATTGAAACGCCCGGCCGCCGGGTGTTCCGTTTTTTTTGGTTGCCTGGCGGTATCGGCCCGTAAAGGGGGCCTTGTCCTACAGGGGCTCAGGCCGCCGGCTTGGCCTTGGGCACGCGCCCGAGCAGGTAGAACTCGGGGTTGGGCGCCATGCCCGTGACGTTGGCCATGCGGTTGGACAGACCGAAGAAGGCCGTGATGGCGGTGATGTCCCAGATGTCCTCGTCGTCGAAGCCATGCGCGTGCAAGGCCTGGAAATCGGCCTCATCCACCTCGTGCGAGCGCTCGCAAACCTTGAGCGCGAAGTCGAGCATGGCGCGCTGGCGCGGCGTGATGTCGGCCTTGCGGTGGTTCACGGCCACCTGGTCGGCCACCAGGGGCTTCTTTTCGTAGATGCGCAGGATGGCGCCGTGCGCCACCACGCAGTAGAGGCACTGATTGGCCGCGCTGGTGGCGGTGACGATCATCTCTCGATCGCCCTTGCTGAGGCTGCCCGTCTCCTTGAGCATGAGCGCGTCGTGGTAGGCGAAGAAGGCGCGCCATTCCGCCGGGCGTCGCGCGAACGCGAGAAAAACGTTCGGGACGAAGCCCGATTTTTCCTGCACCTCGCGGATGCGGGCCTGGATGTCTTCGGGCAGGCTGTTGAGGTCGGGCAAGGGGTAGCGGGCCATGGCGTGTCTCCTGTGCTGGGGGTGTCGACGGCCACCAGTATCCCCGAGCCGCCGGACGCGCCGCGCGCGCGTGGTGCGGTATCGTTGCGCCGCCCTGAACCCACGGAGCCCGCATGAACCTGCCCGACGACCCCGAATTCCAGCGCGGCCTGGCCGCGCGCACCGACGTGATGGGCGAGGCCTTCGTGGCCAGCGCCCTGGGGAGCATGACCCCGTTCACCGAGCCCATGCAGCACCACATCACGCGCCGCGCCTGGGGCGACGTCTGGCAGCGTGGCGTGCTGGACCGCAAGACCCGCAGCCTGATCACCGTGGCCATGCTCACCGCCCTGGGCAAGCAGCACGAGCTCAAGGGCCACGTGCGCGGCGCGCTCAACAACGGCGCCACGCCCGAGGAATTGCAGGAGGTGCTGCTGCACGCCGCCGTGTACTGCGGCATCCCCACCGCCGTGGACGCCTTTCGAACCGCCGCCAGCGTGGTCGACGGCGAGCCGCGCTGAAGTTTTCGTCCTTTCTTTTCTACCGGAGGTTTTCCATGTCGCGATCGTTCCCCCTGACCCGCCGCGTGGCGCTGCTGGCCGCCCTGGCCCTGGGCACCGGCCTGGCACAGGCCCAGTCCAATGTGCGCATCCTGGTGGGCTTCCCACCCGGCGGCGGCACCGACGCCATCGCGCGCATCCTGGCCGAGAAGCTGCAGCCCGAGCTGGGCCAGGCGGTGGTGGTGGACAACAAGCCCGGCGCGGGCGGCCAGCTGGCGGGCCAGGCCCTGAAGGCCGCGCCGGCCGACGGCAGCACCGTGTTCCTCAGCCACGACCACAGCGTGAGCATCCTGCCGCTGACCATGAAGAACCCGGGCTTCGACCCGGCGAAGGACTTCGTGCCCGTGGCCGGCTTCGCCACCTTCGTGAACGCGGTGGCGCTGTCGGGCGGCACGCCCGCGCGCGACTTCAGGGCCTGGATCGACAGCGTGAAGGCCGCCGGCGGCAAGGCCACCGTGGGCATTCCGGCGCCGGCCTCCACGCCCCAGTTCGCGGTGCAGGTGATCGGCAAGCGGTACGGTCTGGACCTGGTGGCCGCGCCCTACCGGGGCAGCGCGCCCATGATGGGCGACATGCTGGGCAACCAGATCCCGGCGGGCGTGGGCTCGGTGCCCGACTTCATTGAAAACCACAAGGCCGGCAAGCTGCGCGTGGTGGCCGTGATGGGCACCCAGCGCCAGGCCGCGTTGCCCGAGGTGCCCACCTTCAGCGAGCTGGGCATCAAGGGCTTCGAGGACATGCCGTACTACGGCATCTTCGCGCCCGCCGGCACACCGGCGGCGGCCGTGGACAAACTCGGCGCAGCGGTCCAGAAGGTGATTGCCTTGCCCGACGTGCGCCAGAAGCTCTCGGCCATGGGCCTGACGGTGGGCTACATGAGCGGCGCCGAACTCGGCAAGCGCGAGGCCGCGTACCGCGAGGTCTGGGCCCGCATCATCAAGGACAGCGGCTACCAGCCGCAGTGAGGCCCCTCAGCCCGCCATCAGCCGGTGCACCAGGTCCGGCGTGCTGTGCGCCTGGTACTTGCGCATCAGGCGCGCGCGGTGCACCTCCACCGTGCGGTGGCTGATGGCCAGCAGCTTGCCGATCTGCTTGCTGGTGAGCCCGTCCATGATCAGCGCGGCGACCTCGCGCTCGCGCGCCGTCAGTTCGGCGCGCACCGGCCGGTGCGAGCTCAGGTCCTCGAAGCTCCAGATGCCCGCCGCGTGCGGCGCGCCGCGGTCCACCGCGCGGCCCGTCACGTGGCACCAGAAAATCTCGCCCGCCTGGCGGCCGCCCACGCGCTTCATGAGGCGGTTGTCGGCGTAGGTGCCGCTGCGGCCCAGCAGCGGCGCCATGCGCGCGCCCAGGCGCTCGTACTCGTCGGCGCTGGGGTAGAGGATCTGGAAGCTCTGGCCCACCAGCTGCTCGCGCGTGGCGCCGAACATCTCGCACAGGGCCTGGTTGCAGTCGACCATGAAGCGCTCGCGCGACAGCGCCAGCCCCACGGGGGCCAGGTCGAAGGCCAGTCGGTAGTCGATGTCCATCGTGGTTGCCCTTTACGAAATACTACGTAATCCGCTACGTAGTATCGTTGCGCTTTCCCGCATTCCCCAGCACGACTCCCCGGAGGCAATCCCCGTGAACAAAATCTACCCCAGCGCGGCCGCGGCGCTCCAGGGCGTGGTCGCCGATGGCCAGCTCATGGCCGTGGGCGGTTTCGGCCTGTGCGGCATTCCCGAAGCGCTCATCGACGCCCTGCGCGACAGCGGCGTGAAGAACCTCACCGTCATCTCCAACAACGCGGGCGTGGACGGTTTCGGCCTGGGCAAGCTGCTCGACACGCGCCAGATCAAGAAGATGATCAGCAGCTACGTGGGCGAGAACAAGGAGTTCGAGCGCCAGTACCTGGCCGGTGAACTGGAGCTGGAGTTCACGCCCCAGGGCACGCTGGCCGAGAAGCTGCGCGCCGGCGGCGCGGGCATCCCCGCCTTTTTCACCAAGACCGGCGTCGGCACCATCGTGGCCGAGGGCAAGGAGCTGCGTGAGTTCGATGGCGAGACGTATGTGATGGAGCGCTCGCTGGTGCCGGCCGTGTCGCTGGTGAAGGCGCACCGCGCCGACAAGAGCGGCAACCTGCAGTTCCGCTACACCGCGCGCAACTTCAACCCGGCCGCGGCCATGGCGGGCAAGGTCTGCATCGTTGAGGTGGAGGAGATCGTCGAGACCGGCGCCATCCACCCCGATGAGGTGCACCTGCCGGGCATCTACGTGCACCGCATCGTGCACAACCCGAATCCCGAGAAGCGCATCGAGAAGCGCACCATCACCGAAAAGGCCTGACCATGCCCTGGACCCAAGACCAGATGGCCGCGCGCGCGGCACAAGAGCTCGAGGACGGCTTCTACGTCAACCTCGGCATCGGCATCCCCACGCTGGTGGCCAACCACACCGGCACCAAGGAGGTGTGGCTGCAGAGCGAGAACGGCATGCTGGGCATCGGCCCCTTCCCCACGGAAGACCAGGTCGACGCCGACCTCATCAACGCCGGCAAGCAGACCGTGACCACCATCAAGGGCTCGTCGATCTTCGGCAGCCACGACAGCTTCGCCATGATCCGCGGCGGCAAGATCAACCTGTCCATCCTGGGCGCCATGCAGGTGAGCGAGAAGGGCGACCTGGCCAACTGGATGATCCCGGGCAAGATGGTCAAGGGCATGGGCGGCGCCATGGACCTCGTGGCCGGCGTGCCGCGCGTCATCGTGCTGATGGAGCACGTGGCGAAGAAGAAGGACGGCAGCGAGGACCTGAAGATCCTGCCGCAGTGCACGCTGCCGCTCACCGGTGTGGGCGTGGTGGACCGCATCATCACCGACCTGGGCGTGATGGACGTGACCCCGCAGGGCCTGAAGCTCGTGGAGCTGGCGCCCGGCGTCACGCGCGAGTTCATCCAGTCCAAGACCGGCGTCACCCTGGTCTGATGCGCATGGCGGGTATACTCCCGCCCGCACCCGTCATTGGGGAGTAGCCGCCCGGCGCGCCACGCGCCGGGGCTCGCGTCAACAGACTTGGCCCGCAGGCCATGGCGCGAGCAGCCTTCCAGCCTGGCAAGACCTTTGACCGCACCGCCTCCGCACGCGCCGGGGAGGCGCTGCGGTCTTTGGTTTGTTCGCCGGCCGTTGGAGTCCCCCCTTGGAAGCTTTCCTCCTGTCCACCGGCATCGTCGCGCTCGCCGAAATGGGCGACAAAACGCAATTGCTGTCGCTGGTGCTCGCCGCGCGGTTCAAGAAGCCCTGGCCCATCGTCGCGGGCATTCTCGTGGCCACCCTGCTCAACCACGCGCTCGCGGGCGCGGCCGGGGCCTGGGTCATGGCCGCCGTGGGGCCTGTGGCCATGCGTTGGGTGCTGGGCCTGTCCTTCATCGCCATGGCGGCGTGGATGCTGATTCCCGACAAGCTGGATGGCGACGAGGTGAAGGCTTCGCGCGGACTGGGCGTGTTCGCCGCCACGGCCTGGGCCTTCTTCCTGGCCGAGATGGGCGACAAGACGCAGATCGCGACCATCGCCCTCGGCGCGCAGTATGAGCCCCTGTTCGCGGTGGTGATCGGCACCACGCTGGGCATGATGATCGCCAACGCGCCGGTGGTGTTCTTCGGCGAAGCGATCACGCGCCGCGTGCCCATCAAGCTGGTGCACGCGGTCGCGGCGCTGATCTTCGCGGTGCTGGGTGTGCTCGCCCTGCTGGGAGCGGGCCCGGCCTTGACCGGCGCTCAGTAGAGGTAGGCGGCCCCGCTACCGGCGACGCTGTTGTCGGCCGGGTTGCCGTTGACGCCGGTGGCGCTGCTGGATTCGTTGACCGCGCCCACCGCCAGTGTCAGGGGGCGGCCGCCCGAGCCGCCACCCAGCGCCACGCTGCCGCCGAACTGGTCGTTCGCGTCCGGGTTGGACGCCTTCACATAGGCCTGCTGCGCCCAGGTGCTGCCCTGGCGGGCGAAGGTGTAGACGGCGCCGCTGTAAGCGAGGCTGTTGTCGGTTTGAATGCCGTTGAGGCCCGCGGCATGGCTGCCCTCCTGCCACGCCCCCACCGCCAGGGCGTTGCCATCGTTGGACAGCGCGACCGACACACCGAACTGGTCACCGCTGCCGGCGTTGGAGGCCTTCACGTAGGCCTGCTGCGCCCAGCCTGTGCCGTTGTAGGTGAAGACGTAGACGGCGCCGAAGTCTGGGCCGTTGTTGACGTGCTGGTTGCCGTTGAGGCCGGTGGCGCCGCTCTGTTCGGCGGGCGCGCCCACCGCGAGGGTGGTGCCGTCGCCCGAGAGAGCGAGACCGATGCCGAACGCATCGCCCGCTTCGCCGTTGGAGGCCTTCACGTAGGCCTCCTGGCTCCAGGCCGTGCCGCCGCGCCGGAACACGTAGACGGCGCCCGCGTTGGGCGCGCTGTTGTCGGCTGGGTCGGGGTTGGCGACGCCGTTGGAGAAGCCGTCTTCGCCCGGGGCGCTCGCGGTCAGGACGTTGCCGTCGCTGGACAACGCGACCGACGCGCCGAACAGGTCGCCGCTGTCGGCGTTGGAGGCCTTCACATAGGCTTGTTGCGCCCAGCCGATGCCGTTGTGGACGAAGACGTAGACGGCGCCGAAGTCCGGGCCGTTGTTGGTGTGCTGGTTGCCGTTGATGCCCGTGGCGTTGCTTTGCTCGGAAGGCGCGCCCACCGCGAGGGTGGTGCCGTCGCCCGAGAGGGCGAGGCCGCTGCCGAAGGCGTCGCCCGCCTCGCCGTTGGAGGCCTTCACGTAGGCCTCTTGGTTCCAGGCCGCGCCGCTGCGCCGGAACACGTAGACGGCGCCCGCGTTGGGCGCGCTGTTGTCGACCGGGTCTGGGTTCGCGACGCTGTTGGAGAACCCGTCTTCGCCCACAGCGCTCACGGCCAGCACCGTGCCATCGGCGGACAGGGCCAGATGGTCGCCGAACATGTCGCCCGCGTCGTGGTTGGACGCCTTGAGGTAGGCCTGCTGCACCCAGCCGCTGCCGCTGCGCGCGAACACGTAGACCGCGCCGCTGTTGGGGGAGCCGTGGTTGAGCGGGTCGGGTGTGCCGGTCGTGCCCGTGGCGTCGCTGCCGTCCCCGCTGGCGCCCACGGCCAGGGTGTTCCCGTCGCCGGACATTGCCACACGGGCGCCGAAGCCCATGTTCTGGCTCTGTGCGGAGGCCTTCACGTAACCGATGGCGCCCGCGAGATGCCCGCTGGCGTCGACGCTGGCGCGGTTGGCGCAGCCGTTGGCGTTGCAGACCTGCAGCGCGTAGCGCGCATTGACGCGCGCCGGCAGAAATACCTCGTGGTCGTACGCGCGGGTGCCGGCGGGCAGGGTGGCCACGGCCGTGTAGCCCGACTGGCCGTCCGGGTCCTCAAGCAGGACGTAGCTGGTGGCGCCGGCCACCTCGGCCCAACTGAAGTGAAAGGTCTTGACGCTTTGCGGCGTGAGGCTCAGCGCCGCAGAGCCGCCTCCGCCATCCGATGGCGATCCGCCGCCATCGACGACATGCCCGCCGCAGGCGGTCAGGAGGCAAGCGGCCGTCCACACGGTCGCGCAAGACAAGTACCTTTTGAACGTGTTCATCTCGATGGCCCCGATGGGAAAAGAGAAGGGCATTGAAAGAAAAACCCCGACGGAAAGCCATTCACCGGACGGCCTAGTGAGGGCTGTGCCGGGGCATCGGCCGCCCTTTTGGCTAGCATCGGTTCCATGCTTCCCCCGCACTGGCGCACCACGCACGAGATCGACGCCTTCGTCACGCTGACGCTGGCCATCCTGTTGCTGTTCATCGGCAAGGGCCTGATGCGGCGGTACGAGTGGCTGCGCCGCTTCAACATCCCGGAAGCGGTGGTGGGCGGCATGCTCTGTGCGCTTGTGGTGTGCGCGCTGTACTACCTGCTGGACGTGCGCATGGTCTTCACGCTGGGCGCGCGCGACATGCTGCTGCTGTACTTCTTCGCCGCCATCGGCATGGGCACGGACGTGCGCACGCTGCGCGAGGGCGGCCGCCCGCTGCTGGTGCTGCTGGCGCTGGCCAGCGGCTTCATGCTGTTGCAGAACGGGCTGGGCATGGCGGTGGCCGGCGCCTTCGGCATGGACCCGCGCGCGGGCCTGATGGCGGGCTCCATCTCGCTCACCGGCGGCGTCGGCACCACGCTGGCCTGGATGCCGCATTTCACCGAAACCCTGGGCATCGCCGAGGCCGGCGAACTGGGCCTGGCGGCCAACATGGTGGGCATGGTGGCGGCCTGTCTGGTGGGCGGGCCGATGGCCGCCTGGCTGATGCGGCGCCACCGCATCGCGCCCTCGGGCGCGGCCGAGGTGGAGGTGGGCCTGCGTTACCAGGACGAGCCGCACGCGCGGCTGGACTACCAGGGCGTGCTGCTGGCCCTGCTGTGGCTCAACCTGGCGCTCATGCTGGGCGAGGGCCTCAACTCTCTGGTGGCGCTCACGGGCCTGAAGCTGCCGGGCTTCGTGGGCTGCCTGATGGCGGGCATCGCGCTGCGCGGACTGGGGCAGTGGTTGTCACCGAACGGCGAGCGCCTCTGGGACTGGAGCGGCATGCGCCTGGGCGTGGCGCTGATCGGCGACGTCAGCCTGGGCCTGTTCCTCACCATGGCGCTGATGGGCCTTCAGCTGTGGGTGCTGGAGCCGGTGATGGTGTTCATGACCACGGTCATGGCGCTGCAGATCGTGCTGGCCGTGGGCTTCACGGCGCTCGTGGTGTTCCGCTGCATGGGGCGCGACTACGAGGCCACGGTGATCTGCTCGGGCTTTGGTGGCATTGCCCTGGGCTCCACGGCCACGGCCATCGCCAACATGAGCGCCATCGTGCGGGTGTACGGCGCCGCGCCGCGCGCCTTCCTCGTGGTGCCGCTGGTGTGCGGTTTCTTCATCGACCTGGTGAACGCGCTGGTGATCGGGGTGCTGGCGCGCTAGCTGGCGCGGGCGGCCGCTGACGGGGCGCGGGGGGCGCCTAGGCATTCGGATGTAGAGCATCCAAACGATGTACGGGTAGGGGGTGTGGGCATAAGGTGCAGACCTCACGGCTTCCAGCGACCACGCCATGCAAGCGCCCAGCAAAACGCCCATCAAAACGCCCATCAGGATCGGTGTCCATGCCTTGCCCGAGGCGGTTCGGGTGCGGTTCGCGGCCCTGTTCCCGATCGCCATGGCGCGCAGTACCACGCAATGGGCGCTGGTGCGCCCGGCCGATGCCGAGGTGCTGGTGTGCCATGGCCCACCGCCGCGAGGCGCCCAGCTGGTGAACCTGTGCGTCGGGCCGACCCCGGGGCTGGCCTGGGGTGCCTGCCCGGTGCAGTTGGAGGCGGGCTTTCGCGTGCTGTCGCTCATTGCCGCCCTGGAACAGGCCGCGGCGCTGGTGCGCCCGGCGCGCGAGGCCCGGCAAGCGCCGGCCCGCCGCAACCTGGCGGCGTTCGAGGAATGGCTGTCGGAGCTGCGGGAGGAGAACCTGCCGTCCGCCACGGCCTACTGAGGTGGCCCGGCCGCGTTCAGCCGCAGAAGGCGCGGACGATCTTGCCGGTCTTGGGGTCCGTCTCGATCGTGACCCGCTCTTGGCGGTAGTCCAGGGTCACGGGCTGGCCGGGGGCAATCTGCCGCACCAGGCTTGCGCCGGTGAGCTGGCGGGCCTGGTCGTCGCTGACACGGTCCTTGCCGGCGAGCGCTTGCGCGGCATCGGGCCGGCAGGCGCCCGGGGTGGCTGGTGCGCTGGGCATGGGGCTTTGGCAGGCCACGAGGCCCAGGACGGTGAGTGCGGCGGCGCCGGTGGCGAGCGGTTTCAGCTTCATGGCAAGGCCTCCCGGCTCAGGTGGCGGCGAGCGGCGGGCATCGCGGATGGCGCGACAGCGCTCGCGGCAGACGGTGGTGGAGCGGGTGAAGGGAATCGAACCCTCGTATGAAGCTTGGGAAGCTGCCGTTCTGCCATTGAACTACACCCGCATCGGGGCGGATTCTAGCGTCCCGCGCTCAGGCCGCCCCGGTGGCGATGGGCGCGCCGGGCCGGCTGCACCACTCGCTCCAGGAGCCCGGGTAGAGCATCGAGCCGCCCAGGCCCGCGATCTCCATGGCCAGCAGGTTGTGGCAGGCGCTGACGCCGGAGCCGCATTGGTTCACCACGGCCTCGGGTGGGTGGCCATCCAGCACGGCCTCGAACTCGGCGCGCAGCGTGGCCGCCGGTTTGAAGCGGCCGTCGGCCTGCAGGTTGTCGCGGAACAGGCGGTTGCGCGCGCCGGGGATGTGGCCGCCCTGGGGGTCCAGGGTTTCGTTCTCGCCGCGGAAGCGGTCGGGCGCGCGTGCGTCCAGCACCAGCCAGCGCGGCGCGTCGATGTTGGCGCGCAGCTGCCCATGGTCCGCCGCCGTGGCGAGCGAGGGGCGGGCCTTCAGCGCCGCGGGCGTGGGGCGTGGCGGCACTTCCGCCGTCACCGGTTGGCCCGCGGACTTCCAGGCGCCCAGGCCGCCATCGAGCACGGCAACCGCGCCATGGCCGATCCAGCGCAGCATCCACCACAGGCGCGAGGCGTACACGCCGCCGCTGTTGTCGTAGGCCACGACCCGCGTGTCGGTGCCGATGCCCAGCGCGCTCATGGCCTGCAGGAACACCAGGGGCTCGGGCAAGGGGTTGCGGCCGTTGTCGCCGGTGCGCTGGCCGGACAGCGTGCGCCCCATGTGCACGTGGTGGGCGCCGGGGATGTGGCCCGCCTCGTAGGCGCGGCGCCCGATCTCGGGATCGCTGGTGTCGCTGCTGCAGTCGAGCACGGTGGGCGGGTTCGGCGAGCGCAGGGCGGCGGCCAGGTCGTCGGCGCTGATCAGGGTGGTGTGGTTCATGGCGAAACGCAGAGGGAGGGTCAGGCCTTGTGGCCGCTGAGCTGGCTGCCCGCGTCGCGCGGCAGGCGCAGGCAGGCGGGCGTGGCCAGGGCGCCGATGAGGGCGAGCATGAGGAAGGCGATGCCGTAGTCGACCGGCGCGGCCTCGGCCCGGCCGGCGCCGCGCGCCGCCAGCGACACCACCACCGAGGACAGCGCGATGCCGACCATGATGGCGAGCTGCCAGACCATGGTGTTGAGCGTGGTGGCCGCGCCGATGCGCGCCGGCGGCAGTTCGGCGTAGGCGATGGCCGCCACCGCGTTGAACTGCACCGCGCGGAAGAAGCCCGCGATGGACACGGCCAGCGCGATGGCGCCCAGGCCCCAGGATTCGCGAAACAGCGCGCACACCAGCAGACCGGCCACGCACAGGCTGCCGTTGGCCAGCATCACGCGGCGAAAGCCCCAGCGGCGCAGCATGGGCGTGGTCTGTGTCTTGGTGAGCATGGCGACCAGGCCGGCGGCCAGCAGCACCAGGCCGCTTTGCACCGGCGTGTAGCCCAGGCCCAGCTGCAGCATGAGCGGCAGCAGGAAGGGCAGGGCGCCGTAGCCCACGCGCAGCAGCGAGCCCGACCAGAACGAGGCCGCGAAGGTGGGCACGCGCAACAGCGAAAAGTCGAGCATGGGCAGGCGCGCGCGGCGGTGGCGCCAGCCGTAGGCCAGGCCGAGCGCGGCCATCGGCACCAGCCACAAGGCCCCGCTCCAGCGCCCTTCGCGCAGGCCTTCGAGCACAACGATGGCGATGGCGAGCGCGCCGCCGAGCAGCAGCCAGGACAGTGGGTCGAAGCGGCCGTCGGCCGCCTGCCGGATCTGCGGGAAGGCGCGCAGCGAGCCCAGCAGGCACAGCAGCGCAATGGGCACGTTGATGAGGAACACCCAGTGCCACGACAGCCAGGTGGTGAGCAGGCCGCCCAGCGGCGGGCCCAGCATGGGGCCGGCCATGGCCAGCGTGATCATCCAGGCCAGCGCGTTCACCAGCTGCGGCTTGGGCGTGACGTGCACGATGGACGTGCGGCCCACCGGCACCATCAGCGCGGCCGAGGCGCCCTGCAGGGCGCGCGCCGCCACCAGCAGGGGCAGGCTGGTGGCCAGCGCGCACATCAGCGAGCTGAGCGCGAACACGGCCAGTGCGGCCTGGAACACGGTGCGCGTGCCAAAGCGCGAGGCCAGCCAGTCACCGGTGGGGATGAAGACCACGCTGCACAGCAGGTAGACCGTCATCGTGAGGTTCAGGCTGAGCGGGTCCACGCCCAGGCTGGCCGCGATGTCGGGGATGGCCGGCGCGATGATGGTCGAGTCCAGCTGCTCCATGAAGAAGGCCAGCCCCACGGTGAGGGGCAGCAGGCGCGCGTTCATGGGCAGCGGGTGGCCGGGCGGCTCAGTGCGCGCCGGGCGAGAAGGCGCTGGGGCGCAGCACCGTGGTGGTCTGGCGCGCCAGCAGCGGGCCGTTGGCCTCGCTGGCGGCCTTGCCGGCTTTCCAGTCGGGGTCGGCGCCGAAGGCCTTCCAGGCGGCCTCGCTGGCGGCCGCGTCGGCGAAGGCCACCAGGTAGACGAAGGTGTCGGGCTCGCCCTCAGGCTCCCAGCAATGCAGCAGGGTGATGCCGTGGCGCTGGAACAGGGGCATGGTGAGCCGGGCGAAGCGCTCGCGCAGGGCCGGGCCCTGGCCGGGCGCGGCCTCGTAGCGTTTGAGTTCGTGGATCATGGGAAGAGCTTACTGGGTGACCTGGATGCCGCTGGTCTTGACGAACTCCGACCACTTGCGCGCGTCGTCCGCCACCTGCTTGGCGAACTCGGCGGGCGAGTTGCCGCCGGGCTCGGCGCCCACGGTTTCCATGCGCTTGCGCATGGCCGGCGTCTGCAGGGCCGGGCGCAGCACGTTGGCGATGCGCTCGACGATGGCGGGTGGCGTGCCGGCCGGCGCGAACAGGCCGCTCCAGCCGGTGACGTCGAAGCCGGGCACGCCCGATTCGGCGATGGTGGGGATGTCGGGCGTCTGCGGGTAGCGGCGCGCCGTGGTCAGCGCGATGGCGCGCAGCTTGCCCGATTGCATCCAGGTCAAGGCGTCGGAGTAGTTGGCGAAGCTCAGGTGCACGTCGCCGGCCGCGGCCGCCGCCACGGCGGGCGCGCCGCCGCGGTAGGGCACGTGGACCATGTTGATGCCCACCTGGTGCTTCAGGATCTCGCCCGCGAACTGCGTGAGCCCGCCGGCGCCGCCGAAGTTGAGCTTGCCCGGGTTGGCCTTGGCGTAGGCGATGAACTCCTTGAGGTTGGTCACCGGCAGCGAGGGGTTGACCATCAGCACCAGGGGGTTGGTGTTGATGAGCGTGATGGGCGCGAAGTCCTTCACGCCGTCGTAGCCGACCTTGAAGATGTACTGGTTCAGGGTCTGGGGCGCGGCCAGCGCCAGCAGCAGGGTGTAGCCATCGGGCGGGGCCTTGGCCACGAACTCGGTGCCCAGGCTGCCGGCGGCGCCCGGTTTGTTCTCGATGATCACCGGCTGCTTGAGCTCGTCCTGCAGGACGGGCTGGATCATGCGGGCGACGATGTCGCCGATGCCGCCCGGCGCGTAGGGCACGACGATGCGGATGGCCTTGCTCGGCCAGGGGTCGCTGGCCAGGGCAAAGGGGCTGGAGAGCGCGAGGCCGGCGCCGAGCAGCGCCAGCGCTGCCAGGCGGCGCGGGATCGTGGGTGTCATGGGCTTTTGTCTCCGGAAGGGTGGGGGGTCAGAGCGGATAGACCATCAAGGTGTCGACCATCCGCGAATCCAGCACGACGCGTCTTTGCGCGATTCGCCATCCCTGGGGTCCCGGCTTGAGCACGTCGTCGTAGCGACCTGTCGCGAAGACCTCGGTCTCGCCGGTGTACATGGTCCGGTAGATCACGAAGGACGTGCGCACCTCGCAGCACCCGTCGGCCCGGGGTTCGATGAGGGGCCGACCCATCACGTGGCGGTGGGTGTGGCTCTCGAAGATGTTGGCGATGCGCAGCGCCTTGACGCGGTCGTCCAGCATGCCGCGGCCTTCGCACAACACGATGCCGATGGGGCGGCCGGCCAGCTGGTTTTCGCGCGTGGTCACCTGGTAGACGCCGTCCGGCTCGAAGAAGCCGCTCCATTCCTCGACGCGGTCGTCGTCGAGGGCCTGGCCGTAGCGCTCCAGCAGGTCGGCGATGGCCTCGCGCGCCGCCGGGGAAAGGGCCGGCGCCGCGGCCTGGACCGGGGCGGGCGTGGGGGAGAGAACGGCGGCGCTCATTCGTGGAATCCCATGATGGTCTGGTAGCCGTGCCAGAAGCCGCGCACGGCCGCTTCGGTGGCGCGCGAGGACTCGTTCGATTCGGCGAGCCGGCCGCCCATCTCGATGAACGAGGCCTTGTCGTCGGAGCCGCGCGTGCCCCGCTGCACGAAGGAGTTGATGCAGCCGTCCTCCAGCGCCACCAGGCCGGCGGCGCCGGTGAGGTTGGCCTGCATCACGCGCATCTTTTCCTGCTCTGGCGTGTCGGTCTCGTAGCCCAGGAAGACCCAGAACAGCTCGGTCTTGTCCACGCCGCGCGGCACCACGAAGCGCACCGCCAGCGAGTTCAGCGTGAGCTGGCTCACCAGCGTGGGAAAGATGGTCTGGATGCTGTGCGTGATCTGGTCGTCGAAGCCGTCCCAGGCCTGCAGCAGCTGCGGGCCGTCGAGCTCGGAGCTGTACTTGGCCGAATGCACCTCGGCGCTCTGGTACTCGGCGGCGGCGTCCAGCGTGGCGCGCTTGCTGTAGCTGATGTGGTGCCACTTCTTCTCGGACAGGATGATGCCGCCGTCCATGTCGAGCCGGTTCACCTTGAAGGTGGTGTAGAAGGTGTGCAGCAGCGTGGCGTGGTACGAGTCGCGCACGTTCTCGGCGTACAGCTTCCAGTTGTTGTGGATCATCTGGCTGTGCGTGCCGAGGATCTTCAGGGGGTGGTCCATGTTGCGCTTGAGGAAGGCGGTGATGCGATCGCCCAGGAATTCCTCCAGCGGTGGCGTCTCGTCCTGGAAGGTGCCGAAGACGATGCCCGCCATCACCGACACGCGGATCGGCTGCAGGCGGTGCTGGGACACATCGAAGTCCTCGGGCATGCCGCCCTTGCCCTTGACGCCCTTCTGGAAGGCCACGCCGCGCAGGCGGCCGTCGAGCCGGTAGTTCCAGGCGTGGTACACGCAGGTCAGCGACTTCTTGTTGTCGTGGTCCTTGAGGCAGACCAGGGCGCCCTTGTGCGCGCAGCGGTTGACCATGGCGTGCAGCTCGCCGTTCTCGTCGCGCGTCACGATGATGGGTGTGTCGCCGATCCAGGTGGTGCGGATGTCGCCGGGGTTCTTCACCTCCACCGCCAGGCAGAGGTAGTGCCAGATCGGGCCGCGGAAGATCTTGTCCTGCTCCATCTGGTAGATGGCGGGATCGGAGAAGACGCGGTAGGGCACGCGCGTGGCGCCGCCGGCGGGCCAGCGCAGGCTCACGGGCGGGGCCACGGGGGCCTCGGCCGCGCGTGCGCTCGCGGCGCCAGCGCACGCGTCGGCGTCGTGCAGTTCGCAGGAGGTGGTGTCCATGTCTCGTGGGGGCGGGATGAAGAAGGTGTGCGGATGCTAGGTACGCGCCACCCATAAGTCGATAAGATGAAGGCGATCAACAGTATCTGGATTGCAGATGGGACAAGACGCCGCCCCCCGCTTCGACCTCAACCTGCTGCGGGTGTTTCTCGCGGTGTACGACACCAAGAGCGTGGGCGGTGCCGCGCAGGCGCTGAACATGAGCCAGCCTGGTCTGAGCACCGCGCTGGCGCGCCTGCGCAAGCAGCTCGGCGACCCGCTGTTCCTGCGTGGCGCCAGCGGCATGGAACCCACCAGCCGCGCGCGCAGCCTGGCCGATTCGGTGCGCGGCATCATGCGCGCGGTGGACGCCGAGGTGCTCAAGCCGCCGGTGTTCGACCCCACCACCTCCACGCGCGAGTTCCGCATCGCGCTCACCGACATCGCCGAGGGCATCTACCTGCCGATCGCGCTGCGGGCCTTGAAGGAAAACGCCTCGCGCATGAGCCTGCGCTCGGTGTTCATGGCGCCGCGCGACCTGGAGGAGGCCATGGCGGCGGGCGAGGTGGACATGGCGGCCGGCTTCTACCCCGACATCAAGGGCTCGGCCTTCATGCACCGGCGCATCGCGCTGCACTCGTTCGCCTGCCTGGCGGCCGCGCGCCACCCCGAGCTGGGCGAGCGCATGACGCCGGAGCAGTTCGCGCGCCTGCCGCACGTGGTGGTGGAGGCCACCGGCCGAAGCCAGGAGGTGTTCGACCGCTTCCTGCAGCGGCGCCAGCTGCAGCGCGACGTGGTGCTGCGCACGCCGCACTTCATGAGCGTGCCCGTCATCGTGGCGGAGAGCGACGCGGTGGCCGTGGTGCCGCAGGCCTTGGCCGATTTCATCATCGACCACCCGCGCATCAAGCAGGTGCGGCTGCCCTTTCGGCCGCCCACGTTCCAGGCCAACCTGTACTGGCACCGCAGCGCGCACACCGACCCGGCCAACCAGTGGCTGCGCCAGGCGCTGATCCGCGAGTTCCCGCGCCTGCAGGCGCGCGCCTACGACCGCAACGGCCGCGCGGCCAATGCGCCGGGCGGGTGATGGTCGTTGCCTGGGTGGTGAGGGGTGGGTGGTGGGTGTCAGGGCCGGGCGCAGGGCCGTGGCGTGCGGCACCTGAGCTGGCCAATCAACGAAAGAACCTTGCTTCTCGCGCCAGTCCTGTCTGCAGGCCGAGGGTTCGGGCAATGGCGGGGTGGGCGCCTATGCGCAGGCGAGGAGCGCTGGGTGGGCGGCCCGCGCGCGCAGCGCGCTTCGTCAACTGACTCGCGGCGGCTGTTTGAGCGCAGTGGGCGCAGCCCACGCAGCGAGTTCCGCCGCGGGGCCGCTCACCCGAGCACCGCAGCGGACCCCTCGCGCAGCGAGGGGCTGCGCATTGAAGCCCGCCCCGCCATTGCCCGAACCCTCGGCCCGCCCACCCGCAGCCCCTGAAGCCCAAAGCCCAAAGCCCAAAGCCCAAAGCGTGCACGCGGCCTCAGGCCGCCTCGGCGGGCAGCGCGCGCACCCAGTCGCCCAGTACGCGGGCGAGTTCGTCTGGGCACTCGGCCGCGCTGATGTGCGCGGCCTCCACCTCGGCGATGCGCGCGCCCGCGATGTCGGCGGCGATGGCTTGCGACTGCGCCAGCGGCGTGGCGAGGTCGTGCCGGCCCGCGACGACCAGCGTGGGCGTGTGGATGCGCCGGTTGCCCGGGCGCAGGTCCATGGCCGCGATCGCCTCGCAGGCGCGCACATAGCCTAGCGTGTCGGTGCCCAGCAGGCTTTGGCGCAGCCGCTCGGCCACGGCCTGGCCGGCCGGGCTCTGGCGGAACGCCGGCGTCAGCCAGCGGTCGAGCGAAGCGTCGGCCACGGCGGGCATGCCGCTGCGGCGCACGGCCTCGATGCGCGCGTCCCACAGCGCGCGGTCGGCGTAGTGGGGCGCGGAGTTGATGACGGCCAGGCCGCGCAGCAGCGCCGGGTGCCGCGCCGCCAGCGCCTGACCGACCATGCCGCCCAGCGACAGGCCGGCGAACACCACGGGTCGCGACGAGACCGAGCGGATCACGGCAGCGGCGTCGTCCGCCAGGTCGTCGATGGTGTAGGGCGCCTCCGGCGACGGGCCCTGGCCATGGCCCCGGTGGTCGTAGCGCACCACGGTGCAGTGGGTCGCGAGCCGGGCCGTGAGCGCGTCCCACATGTGGCGGTCGAGGGCGAGTGCGTGGCTCAGGACCACGAGGGGCCCTTGTCCTTCCTGACTGATGTTCATGGGGTCTGCCGTGGCGTTGAGGGAACGCCGGGCAGTCTACGGGCGGGGATGGCGCTGGCGCATCGCTCGCAGCGATACGCGGTATCGCGCCGGGCAAGCCCGCCGCGGCCGCTCACGCGAACAGCCGCTGCGCCTGCACGCCCAGCCCCCGGGCCACGCTGGCGTCGCGGTCCCCATGCCAGGCCAGCGCCGCCGGCAGGCGGGCGGCGATGCGCTCGGTCAGGGGCCTGAAGCCGGTGGAGCCGCCGGTGAAGTACACGGCGTCCACCGCGTCGGCGCGCACGCCGGCCGCCCGCAGCGTTTCGTCGGCCGCCGCCACGATGCGCTGCAGCTGCGCGTCCAGCGCCTGCACGGCCTGGGCGCCATCGAGCGTGGCCTGCAGGCCGGGTTCCAGCCGGGCCAGGTCGATGCGGGTGGCGCCGCCCTCGGCGACGGCGATCTTGGCCGCTTCGGCCTGGCCGACGAGGGCGTGGCCCAGGCGCTGCTCCAGCACGGTCATCAGCCGCCGGTACTGCGCGGGGTCGCCGTAGAAGCCGCCCATGCGGCGCAGCTCGGCCATGCGCCGGGGGCTGTAGACCGTGTTGATGAGGTGCCAGGTGGCGAGGTCGAAGTACACGCGGCTGGGCACCTCGCGCGGCGTTTCGCCGGGGCGCCGCGGGCCCAGGCCTTTGTAGCCGCACAGGGGCAGGATGCTGGCCAGCTCGATGTGGCGGTCGAAGTCGGTGCCGGCGACGTGCACGCCATGGTTGGCCAGGATGTCGTCCTGGCGGTCCAGTCGCTGGCGGCGCTCGGGGCCGATGCGCACGAGCGAGAAGTCCGAGGTGCCGCCGCCGATGTCGGCGACCAGCACCAGCTGCTCGCGCTGCACGGTCTGCTCGTAGTCGAGCGCGGCGGCGATCGGCTCGTACTGGACGCTCAGCTCGCGCAGGCCGACGGCGCGCGCCGCGTCTTCCAGCGCCCGCTGCGCCTGGGCGTCGCGCACCGGATCGCCATCGACGAAATAGACCGGGCGGCCCAGCACCGCGCGCTCCAGCGGCGCGCCGGCCTGTTGCTCGGCCAGCGACTTCAGGTGCCGCAGGTAGCCCGAGACCACGTCGAGGTAGCGCACCGATCGGCCGGCGCCCACCTCGGTGCTCTGCTCGGCCAGGCTGGAGCCGAGGATGCTCTTCATCGAGCGCATGAGCCGCCCCTCATGCCCCTGCATGTAGGCGGCCAGGGCCTCGCGGCCGTACGCGCGCTGCGGCTCCTCGTGGGCCGCCAGGCCCTCCACCTGGTAGAAGACCGCGGTGGGCATGGTGCGCCGGCCGGGCTCCACCTCGACCAGCTCGACGCCGCCGCCGGGTGCCGGCAGCGCGATGGCCGAGTTGGAGGTGCCGAAGTCGATGGCGCAGAAAGGGGGGCGCGCCGCCGGGGCGCTCAAAACCCCACCGCTTGCCCGTCGCGCCGCGAATCGCTGGCGGCCACGTAGCCGTCCTCCAGGTCGTCGCTCAGGCGTGCGATGAACTGGCCGCTGCCGAAGTCGAGGTAGCTGTCGGCGGTGGGCTCGAAGCGGTGGCCCAAGGCCTTGAGGCCCTCGCGCAGCGCGGGGTTCATGGTGGACTCGAAGTCCACGTCCAGACCCTTGCCCCACTTCCAACGCGGCGCGTCGCTGGCGGCCTGCGGCTGCTGGCCGTGCACCAGCATGCGCACCAGCGTTTGCACGTGGCCCTGGGGCTGCATGTTGGCGCCCATCACGCCAAAGCCCATCACCGGCTGGCCGCCGCGCGTGAGAAAGCCCGGGATGATGGTGTGGAAGGGCCGCTTGCCCGGCGCCACCTGGTTGGGGTGGCCGTCCTGCAGCGTGAAGCCGTGGCCGCGGTTCTGCAGGCTCACGCCCCAGCCGGGCACCACCACGCCGCTGCCGAAGCCCAGGTAGTTGGACTGGATCAGGCTGACCATGCGGCCCTGCGCGTCGGCGGTGGTGAGGTACACCGTGCCGCCGCGCGGCGGCTCGCCCGGCCCGGGGTCGATGGCGCGCTTGGGGTCGATGCGCTGGGCGCGCTCGCGCAGGTAGGCGGGGTCCAGCAGATCGGCCGCGGTGACCTCGGTCATGTAGCGCTCGTCGGCCACCCAGCGGTAGGTGTCGGCGAAGGCCAGCTTCATGGCCTCGATCTGCAGGTGCTGGCCTTCGATGCTGTCGGCCCCGAAGCGGCCGATGTCCAGCTGCTCCAGCATGCCCAGCGCCATCAGCGCGGCGATGCCCTGGCCGTTGGGCGGCAGTTCGTGCACCGTGTGACCGGCGAAACCGATCTCGATGGGCCGCACCCATTGCGCCTGGTGGGCGGCGAGGTCGCTGGCGCGCAGCTGGGCGCCGTGCTCACGGGCGAAGGCCTCGATGGCGGCGGCGATCTCGCCGCGGTAGAAGGCCTCGCCGCGGGTTTGGGCGATGGCGCGCAGCGCGCGGGCCGCGTCGGGGAAAGCGAAGCGCTCGCCCGCCTGCGGCGCGCGCCCGCGCGGCAGGAAGGCCTGGGCGAAGCCGGGCTTGTCGCGCAGCAGGGGCACGGCCTGCGCCCACTTCTTCGCGATCACCGGCGCCACCGCGTGGCCGCGCTCGGCGAGTTCGATGGCGGGCGCCATCAGGTCGGCGAAGGGCAGGGCGCCGAAGCGCTCGGACAGCGCCGCCCAGCCGCCCACGGCGCCGGGCACGGTGACGGCGTCGAAGCCGCGCAGGGGCATCTGGCCGCCGTGCTTCTGGTCGAAGTAGGCCTTGCTCCAGCCCATGGGCGCCACGCCCGATGAGTTCATGCCGTGCAGGCGCTCGCCGTCCCAGACGATGGCGAAGTTGTCGCTGCCCAGGCCGTTGGAGCAGGGCTCCACCACCGTCAGCGCGGCGGCGGTCGCGATGGCCGCGTCGATCGCGTTGCCGCCCTTGAGCAGCATGCGCAGCCCGGCCATCGCGGCCAGCGGCTGGGTGGTGGCCACCGCGTTGCGCGCCATCAGCGGCGCGCGCGAGACGGGGTAGGGGTTGTTCCAGTCGCTGAACCGCATCGGGGAGCTCACTTCAGAACATCCCCCAGGCACAGGTACTTGATCTCGACGTAGTCGTCCATGCCGTGGTGCGAGCCTTCGCGGCCCAGGCCGGACTGCTTGACGCCGCCGAAGGGCACGTGCTCGGTGGCCAGGATGCCCACGTTGATGCCCACCATGCCGTACTCCAGCGCCTCGCTCACGCGGAAGATGCGGCCCACGTCGCGGCTGTAGAAGTAGCTGGCCAGGCCGAACTCGGTGTTGTTCGCGGCGTCGATCGCCTCCTGCTCGGTCTGAAACTTGAAGACCGGCGCGAAGGGGCCGAAGGTCTCCTCGCGCGCGCACAGCATGTCGGCCTTGGCGCCGGCCACCACCGTGGGCTCGAAGAACTGGCCCTGCAGCTTCTTGCCGCCGGCCACCACCGTGCCACCCTTGGCCACGGCGTCGTCCACGTGGCGCTGCACCTTCTCCACCGCCGCGTCCTCGATCAGCGGGCCCTGCACCACGCCGTCTTCAAAACCGTTGCCCACCTTGAAGGCCTGGACCTTGGCGGCGAACTTCTGCACGAACTCGTCGTACACGCCGGCCTGCACGTAGAAGCGGTTGGCGCAGACGCAGGTCTGGCCGGCGTTGCGGTACTTGCTGGCCAGGGCGCCTTCCACGGCGGAGTCGATGTCGGCGTCGTCGAAGACGATGAAGGGGGCGTTGCCGCCCAGCTCCAGCGCCAGCTTCTTCACCGTGGGCGCGCACTGCGCCATGAGGATGCGGCCGACCTCGGTGGAGCCGGTGAAGCTCAGGTGGCGCACCGTG
Source organism: Hydrogenophaga sp. YM1 (assembly GCF_016903055.1). Taxonomy (NCBI): domain Bacteria; kingdom Pseudomonadati; phylum Pseudomonadota; class Betaproteobacteria; order Burkholderiales; family Comamonadaceae; genus Hydrogenophaga; species Hydrogenophaga sp. YM1. Next base: position 1,809,749 of record NZ_CP070223.1, read on the forward strand.
TCGCTGGCGCACAGGGCCTTGCCCACGGCGATGCTCTGCTGCGAGTCGGCGGTGATGACGTTGAGCACGCCAGCCGGGATGCCCGCGCGCACGGCCAGCTCGGCGGCGGCCAGGGCGGTCAGCGGCGTGAGCTCGGCCGGCTTGATGACCACCGGGCAGCCGGCGGCCAGGGCCGGCGCCACCTTGCGCGTGATCATGGCCAGGGGGAAGTTCCAGGGCGTGATGGCCGCGCACACGCCGATGGGCTGCTTGAGCACCAGCAGGCGGCGGTTGGGGTCGAAGGTGGGCAGGGTCTCGCCGTTGACGCGCTTGGCCTCCTCGGCGAACCACTCGACGAAGCTGGCGCCGTAGGCGATCTCGCCCTTGCCCTCGGCAAAGGGCTTGCCCTGCTCGGCGGTGAGGATGCGGCCCAGGTCTTCCTGGTTCGCCATCAGCAGGTCGTACCACTTGCGCAGCAGGTTGGCGCGCTCCTTGGCGCTGCGCGCGCGCCAGGCCGGCCAGGCCTTGTCGGCGGCGGCGATGGCGGCTTCCGCGTCGGCCGCGCCCAGGTTGGCCACATCGGCCAGCTTCAGGCCGGTGGCGGGGTCGTGCACGTCGAAGCGGGCGCCGCCCTTGACCCACTGGCCGTTGATGAGGCCGTCGGTCTTGAGCAGGCTGGGGTCTTTCAGCAGGGCCAGGGGGGAGGTTTTCATGTCCATGGGTGTCTCCGTCGGTTCGCGAGGCAGCGGGAAGGTGAAAATTTAACTTGTTAAATAATTCAGGGCGCGATTGTGCTCCCGATCCGGGGTGGGAGCATAGCCCCGGGGGGGGGGACGGGGGTGTGTGAGCGCTGGCGACCGCCCACCCGGGGCGGTGGTTTTCCCCGGGATGGGGGCGCCTGTCCCGCATGTTGGAAAATAGCGGGTTCGCGTGCCCGGCGCGCTCCCATTCCGCAGCCCCAAAGGTCCTATGACAGCCCCCACGACCGCTCCCGTCTCCGTCGCCGACATCCGCAAGAGCTTCCTGGACTTCTTCGCCTCCAAGGGGCACACGGTGGTGCCGTCCAGCCCGCTGGTGCCGGGCAACGACCCCACGCTCATGTTCACCAACTCGGGCATGGTGCAGTTCAAGGACGTGTTCCTGGGCACCGACAAGCGCCCCTACGTGCGGGCCGCGTCCGTGCAGGCCTGCCTGCGCGCCGGCGGCAAGCACAACGACCTGGAGAACGTGGGCTACACCGCGCGCCACCACACCTTCTTCGAGATGCTGGGCAACTGGAGCTTCGGCGACTACTTCAAGCGCGAGAGCCTGAAGTGGGGCTGGGAACTGCTGACCGAGGTCTACAAGCTGCCCAAGGAGCGCCTGCTCGCCACCGTCTACATCGACGACGACGAGGCCTTCGACATCTGGACGAAGGAGATCGGCCTGCCGCCCGAGCGCGTGATCCGCATTGGCGACAACAAGGGCGGCAAGTACAAGAGCGACAACTTCTGGATGATGGCCGACACCGGCCCCTGCGGCCCCTGCTCGGAAATCTTCTACGACCACGGCCCGCACATCCCCGGCGGCCCCCCGGGCAGCCCCGACGAGGACGGCGACCGCTTCATCGAGATCTGGAACCACGTGTTCATGCAGTTCGACATGAAGGAAGACGGCAGCGTGGTGCCGCTGCCCGCGCCCTGCGTGGACACCGGCATGGGCCTGGAGCGCCTGGCCGCCATCCTGCAGCACGTGCACAGCAACTACCAGATCGACATCTTCGCGGCGCTGATCGAGGCCGCCGCGCGCGAGACCCACACCAGCGACCTGGCCAACCCCTCGCTCAAGGTCATCGCCGACCACATCCGCGCCACCGCCTTCCTGGTGAGCGACGGTGTCATCCCCAGCAACGAGGGCCGCGGCTACGTGCAGCGCCGCATCGTGCGCCGGGCCATCCGCCACGGCTACAAGCTGGGCCAGAAGACGCCCTTCTTCCACAAGCTGGTGCCGGTGCTGGTGCGGCTCATGGGCGCGGCCTACCCCAACCTGGCCCGCCAGGAGCAGCGCATCGTCGAGGTGCTCAAGGCCGAGGAAGAGCGCTTCTATGAAACGCTGGCCAATGGCATGGAGATCCTGGACGAGGAAGTCGCCCGGATTGATGAAAGGACCGGCCCTGTCAACGAACCGATGGGTGATCTTCCTCCGGGCAACATGAGGATCCTGTCCGGCGAGATTGCCTTCAAGCTGCACGACACCTACGGCTTCCCGCTGGACCTGACCAACGACGTCTGCCGCGAGCGCGGCGTGGCGGTGGACGAGGCCGGCTTCCAGGCCGCCATGGAGCGCCAGAAGGCGCAGGCCCGCGCGGCTGGCAAGTTCAAGATGGACAAGGCGCTGGAGTACGGCGGCGCGGGCAACCAGTTCGTGGGCTACGAGCGGCTCGAGGCCCCGGGCAAGATCGTCGCGCTCTACCTCGACGGCACGCCGGTGGCCGCGCTCAAGAGCGGGCAGAGCGGGGTGGTGGTGCTCGACAGCACGCCCTTCTACGCCGAGAGCGGCGGCCAGGTGGGCGACGAAGGCCTGATCACGGCCGGCTCGGCGCGCTTCGCGGTGGCCGACACGCAGAAGATCAAGGCCGACGTGTACGGCCACCACGGCACGGTGGAGCAGGGCACGCTCAACGTCGGTGACGCGGTGAACGCGCAGGTGAACACCGCGCAGCGCGCCGCCACCGTGCGCAACCACAGCGCCACCCACCTGATGCACAAGGCCCTGCGCGAGGTGCTGGGCGATCACGTGCAGCAGAAGGGCTCGCTGGTGAACGCCGAGCGCACGCGCTTCGACTTCGCGCACAACGCGCCCCTCACCGACGAACAGGTTCGCCGCATCGAGGCCCTGGTCAATGCCGAGATCCTGGCCAACGCGGCCACGCAGGCGCGCCTGATGGACATCGAGTCGGCCCAGAAGACCGGCGCCATGATGCTGTTCGGCGAGAAGTACGGCGACACGGTGCGCGTGCTCGACATCGGCAGCAGCCGCGAGCTGTGTGGCGGCACGCACGTGACGCGCACCGGCGACATCGGCCTGTTCAAGGTGGTGGGCGAGGGCGGCGTGGCCGCCGGCGTGCGCCGCATCGAGGCCGTCACCGGCGAGAACGCGCTGGCCTACCTGCAGTCGCTGGAAAGCACCGTGGCCCAGGCCGCGGGCGCGCTGAAGGCGCCGGTGGCCGAGCTCACCGCGCGCGTGGGCCAGACGCTGGAGCAGATCAAGGCGCTGGAGAAGGAAATCGCCGCGCTCAAGGGCAAGCTGGCGTCCAGCCAGGGCGACGAGCTGCTGGGCCGCGCGGTGGACGTGAAGGGCCTGAAGGTGCTGGCCGCCACGCTGGACGGCGCCGACGCCAAGACCCTGCGCGACACGATGGACAAGCTCAAGGACAAGCTCAAGAGCGCGGCCATCGTGCTGGCGGCGGTGGACGGCGGCAAGGTGCAGCTGGCCGCCGGCGTCACGGCCGACAGCGTGGGCAAGGTGAAGGCCGGCGAGCTGGTGAACTTCGTCGCCCAGCAGGTGGGCGGCAAGGGTGGCGGCAAGCCCGACATGGCCATGGCCGGCGGCACCGACCCGAGCGGGCTGGCGAAGGCCCTGGCCTCGGTGCAGGGCTGGGTGGCCGAGCGCGTCTGATCAGCCCGGCTGGCCCGAGGTGTCCGCCAGGTCCGCCGGGCGCGAGGCCACGAAGCCCAGCCGGCCGATCTGGAACAGCACGTTGCGCAGCAGGCGGGCCAGTTGCGCGCGCGCTTCGCGCGAGGGCGCGAGGGCCATCAGCGAGATCGAGGGCAGGCGGGTTTCCACCGCGTCTTCCTCGGCGGCGGCCCAGGGGCGCAGCAGGTGGTCGCGGCCCATGGCCAGGCGCGCGTCGACCAGGGCGACCGCGCGCTCCAGCTTGCGCATGTCCTCAAAGCCGATGTCCCAGCAGACCTGGCGGCCCTCGTGGCGTTCGATCACGCTGCAGCCCAGGGGCAGCGTCCAGCGCTTGGGCTCGGTCTTGCTGGAGAGCAGGCGGCGGGCGTGTTCCCACAGCGAACCGGTGTCCGCCACGAAGGACTCCAGCGCCTGGCGGATTTCCACCGCCATGTCGCCCTGAGAGCCCGGGCCGGGCACCACGACCACGCCGTCGCCGTCGAGGCGCGAGCCGTCCACCGTGATGCGCTGCGGGTGCCAGCTCTTGGCCACCGAGTCGGCCACGCCGCGCACCAGCTCGCGCGCGGCCCAGGGGGCCAGCATGAGGGTGACGCCACCGGACTGCAGCACGCGCAGGTCGACCGGCGTGGCCGAGCCCTCGCCCAGCAGGCGCTGCAGCACGGTCGCGGCCTCGCGCTGGTCGTGGCGGTCGGCGCCCATCAGCACCACCACCACGTGGGGCACGGTGCGCTTCATGGCCGGCGCGATGCAGACCATGCACTGCACCTTGGCCTGGGTCTGGGAGAACACGTCGCAGGAGCTGCGCGGGGGCAGCACGGCGCCGTCGTGGTTGAGCGCCTGCACGACGGCGGCGGGCGTATCGATGGAAGTGCGGGGCATGTAAGGCGAAAGCGCGACAGCGGGGACAGCGAGGGCGGTGGCCCACCCTCTCGTCGGCAGCTTCGAGGTTTTCTTGACCTGGCGTTCCCCGCCAGCGGATCGCCTGCGCCTGTGGGCGACCGCCGGTCAGGGCAAGGGCCAGTCCAGCGTGCGCGCGCTCTCGAAGCGCCGGGCCTGGCCCGTCACCGGGTCGGTGAAAGCGATGGCGCTCGCCAGCAGCCGCAAGGGTTCGGTGAAATCTTCGACCCCGTCGGGGCCGCGCCGCACGCGCGGGTAGAACTGGTCGCCCGCAATGGGCAGGCCCAGGGCGTCGAGGTGCACGCGCAGCTGGTGGCGCTTGCCGGTGAGCGGTGCCAGGCCATAGCGGGCCCAGGCGCCGCGCACCTCCAGGCGCTCGACGCGCGTCTCGCTGTTGGGCTCGCCCTCGGCCTCCACCATGCGGAAGAAGGCCTCCACGTCCTCTTCGATGCGGCTGCGGCGGGTGAGGGGCAGCGCGAGCGTGGGGTCGTGCGGCGCGATGGCCTCGTAGGCCTTGTCGACCGCGCGCTCGCGGAACAGCGCATGGTAGGCGTTGCGGTCCTGCGGCCGGAGGTTGAACACCACCAGGCCGGCGGTTTCGCGGTCGATGCGGTGGATGGGGTTGAGCGAGTCGAGGCCTGTGCGCTGCTTGAGCCGCACCATCAGGCTGTGCCGCACATAGCGCCCGCTGGGCGTGACGGGCATGAAGTGCGGCTTGTCGGCCACCAGCAGGTGCCCGTCCTGGAACAGGATCTGGGGCTCGAAGGGAATCTCCGCTTCGTCCTCGACATGGCGCCAGTAGTAGAGCCGGGCGCCGGGCTCGCAGGGGGCTTCGGGCGCCAGGGCCTGGCCATGGTCGTCCAGCACCTCGCCGCGCGCCAGGCGCCGCGCCCATTCGCCGGGGGCGATCACCGGCAAGCGCTCGCTCAGGAACTGCAGCACCGAGGCCCAGGGCGCCGGTTGGGTGAAGGGAATGGCCACGCAGCTGGGCGACACGCCCTCGCGCGTGGGAATCAGGGGGTTCTTGGGGCGGTGCGCCATGCGGGTGTCAGACGGGCGAGAGGGACGCTTTGTACAGCAGGCGACGGCCGGGGGCGTCGGGCACGGGCAGCGGGCTGGCGTGGCGCACCCGCGGGTCGTCGCCGAGCCTCAACAGCACGGGGCCGACCGACTGCGCTGCGCACTGCCCTCTTCGTATGAATACATGAACTACCCTCCAAGTCGTCCAAGATTCCATCCGCGCCCCCGCCGGGTCAGTTTTCAGTGGCAGACAGCACTCTACGGGCGCCGCGCTTCAAAGCTGATGATGTCGTCGTCCTTCTGCGGCGCTTTTCCGTGCTGGTAGTTGCCTGACACCACCACATCAGTGAAACCGGCCTCTCGCAACGCGAGCGAGAATTCATGGACACCCCACCAGCGCAATTTGAACAAATCGAGCTCGGTCGCCATTAGGCGTCCATTTTGCCAGTGCTCGTAGCGGAGATAGGAAAGGGTCGTCTGCGAGATGTGGTTGGTTTCGAGCCGATGATCCGTCAATGTCAGCAGGTCGCCGTCTTCCGTCACCCAACTGCGAACAGAAGCGGAAGGCCCAAGAAATCCGCCGATGGCATCGAGGTCTATGATCACCCTCCCATTGGGCGACAACTGATCATGGAACCGCTTCAATAAGGCGCCAGCGGAGGCCACGTCCGTAACCAGCTGAAACGACCCCGCTGGAACGATGATGGCGGCAAAGCTCTTCTCGTAGAAAAATTCTTCGAATGTCTGTTGCTTCAGGCTGGCGGAGAGATTTCGGGCACGGCACTCACTTCGGCAATAATCAAGCATCTCATTGGACGCATCGAAGCCCTCAATTTGAAAACCAGCCTCAAGCATTGGCACAAAAATTCGGCCGTTGCCGACAGCGGGCTCAAGAATAGGGCCGGTCGGGCCATTTTGGAGGCGCTGTCGATAGTATTCGATATCCCCAAAGGAACGGCCGACCGGCTTGTCTAAGTTGTAAACCCAAGAGGCCAATTTTCCATATCGATTGTGCATTTCATCTGTCGGGGGCATGGGTGGTAATAGACTTTTTTGCCGGTTGTTGGCGCAGTTCATATTGCTCCGCCGGAAACGGTGTTAGATGCTGCCGCATATTCAGGGCTTAACCGCGACAAGACCGTACATGAGTGGAATGGATGGCATATTGGCAGGCGGGACCATGCGTCGGCCACCAATGTCGCGCATGCCCTCGAAACCGCGCCAGCCGTTGGCATAGGGGAACTCAACCATTTTTTCGAGTGTCAGTCCTGCACCGATGAGCGCGGAAACCACCTCACCCACCCCCCAATAGAACTCGTACGAGCGGTGCGGATTGCGAAAGCCGACAATTCCTGCCGATTTGTCCCCAGGAATTAGTCCGTCTTCGGACTCGGCCACATAGTCGCCGACGCCACCTTCCTCGATCGGGGCTGTATTGAAATAGTCATGGTGCGGCTGCCACTTCTCATCGAACACCATGGCAAAGGGGTGGAACTCCATGAAGGTGAAACGACCGCGTGACTGCAGGACGCTGGCAATGCCCCGCGCCCAGACATCGAGGTCCGAAAGCCAGCAGATCGTGCCGTAAGAGGTGAAAACCCGGTCGAATAGCCGGCGACTGCTTGCCGCTTGCTCGAACCAGGTAAACAGGTCCTCTCGCTCAAACTGAGCCCATATGCCGCTTTCGACCGAAAGACGCCGAGCAAATCCTATCGCCTCGTCGGAGATGTCGACACCTGTCACCTCGGCACCGAGGCGTGCGAGGCTCAAGCTGTCCTGGCCGGAATTGCATTGCAAATGGAGCAGGCTCAAACCCGCAACCTCGCCAAGAAGGTCGCGTTCTTCAGGGAACAATGTCGAACCACCCTCGCGGAAAAAAGCGGCTTGGTCTGCCTTATGGCTGTTGTGGGCGACTGTCGCGGCATTCCAGGAGAGGCGATTGGCCTCGTGTAGATCCAGGCGCATTGCAATACTCTTTCGATGTGACGCCCCACGCTAGGGGTCGCCTATTCCGGCGAATTCTCGCCAGTATGCCATGAAAATATTTTCGTAAATTTGGAGGGTCAGTCGCTTTCCATCCATCACAACGCGAAAGCCGGCTTGTCTCGGTGCGATAGAGCCGCCATTGCAATGGGGACGAGTTCAAAGCACTCATCCTGGACGGCTCTGCAAATCGTTCCATCGCGCATGTAGATTTCACGCCCTGGAGTCCCGGTAGCGCTTTCTACTGAAAACACGCAACCTCCGCGGGATAGGGAGGCATCCTGTCTGACTCGGGAGGATCTGCACCAACGCTGGCCCGCCCGCGCGATGTGAGGCATTGCCGCATGAGGCAAATGAGCCTGGGCGAAAGCGGATTCGAGCGCAGGACCAAGAGAGCGCGCCAGAAGGGCAAGCAGTGGCACTTCGGGATGCAAGCACACATCAGGGTGGATGCCGACCCGGGCGACCAGGGGGTGGCCCATCCAGCGCCGGTGCAGGCATGTGAAGGTGCGCCACTGCGGCTTGGCCAAGAACACGGCGCAGTTGCACACGCCGCTGACGCTGAGCAATGGTTGGGGCGTGCGCCGAACGCTGTGCGGCGAACGTTGTGCAGAGCTTCCCTAGAGATTTGCGGCCTCCTGGAGGCGCTGGCCCTTCTTTAACCGATCGAAGAAGCCTTGCACGGCGGACTCGGCACGGCCGTCGTCCAGGCGGACGGCGCTTCGCCCCTGGCCACGGCCGCTGTGCTGCTCGCCGACGAGACGCAGGGCCGCCAGCAGGCCCAGCTCCGTCTCCAGCTCGGCCATCGGCTTGCTGGGCCAGTTGTTCATTTCTTTCTCGATCCACTCGGCACAAGCGGTTTCGAGCAGGTGCAGGCCGCTGCAGCGGTGGTCTGCCGCCAGGGCATGAGCTAGGTCGCTCAGCAGTTCGAACTGGCGGGTGAGGGTGGTCGCCGCATCGCCGCCGGCGGGCGCCGCCAGCCGCAGCACCGCGCGCAGGACGAGCTCATTGAAGTCGCGCTTGTTCTTCGGCGATTCCCTGGATTGCTGGAACGCCTGGATGACCTCCGCCATCTGCGCGGCCAGCACGCGGCAGAGCCCGCGCCAGACCGGCCAGTTCGTGGAGGGGCCAGGCGACCACACGCGGTCCAGCGACGCCCAGGCGTTTGGGGTCGGGCGGTGTTCCGGCTTCTGCAGTTCCGACACCAGAGCGAACAGGCGGGGCGTGGGGTCGGTTCGCAGCTGGAAGCGGTGCCGGCGGTGGTAGTGCAAGAAGAGGTCTCGGCGCTCCACGGGGTCGATCAGCGTCAGGATGGCCCGTAGGCACCGCGCGTGCAGCGGGCCGCTTGCGCCGTCGCGCGCCGGCAGTTGATCGAAGATGGCCTCGAACCGCACGAGCCGCTCCTGGGGCGTGGATTGCCGGTCGCTGGCTTGCTGCAGCAGCACAGGCAGCGCGCGCTCGTCCAAGTGGCGGGCACCCGGTGGGCCGGACCGAGCGAACGGCCCCAGGTGGCCCGCAATCACGGCGGCGATGCGCGAAGCGAGGCTGGGGGCTGACGGCGCCGGGTCCGGGTTTCCTGGCGGTGGGGTGCGCCCGCGCGCGCTGGACGAAGGCGAGGCGTTGTATGGACGGGGCTGGGTCTGGCGGGGGATCAAAGGGGGGCTCCGATGGCGGGGTCGGCCGGCCCCGTGCGGCCTTGAGTCGCCACGGCCCTTGCCCGGGTCCTTATGAAGGGCTGAGGGCTGGCGCGCTCAGACCCGGCGCCAGACCAGGTCCCACACGCCGTGGCCGAGCTTCAAACCGCGGTTCTCGAACTTGGTGAGGGGGCGGTAGTCGGGCTTGGGGGCGTAGCCTTCGACCGTGTTGCACAGCAGGGGCTCGGCGCGCAGCACCTCCAGCATCTGCTCGGCGTAGGGCTGCCAGTCGGTGGCCAGGTGCAGGTAGCCGCCGGGCTTGAGCTTGTTCGCCAGGCGGTTGACGAACGGGCCCTGGATCAGGCGGCGCTTGTGGTGCTTGGTCTTGTGCCAGGGGTCGGGAAAAAACACGTGCACGCCGTCCAGGCTGGCGTCGGCCAGCATGTGGTCCATGACCTCGACCGCGTCGTGGCGCAGGATGCGGATGTTCTCCAGCCCGCCGTCGCCGGCGAGCTTGAGCAGCGCGCCCACGCCGGGCTCGTGCACCTCGCAGCAGAGGAAGTTGTCCTGCGGCCGCACGCTGGCGATGTGGGCGGTGGCGCCGCCCATGCCGAAGCCGATCTCCAGCACCAGCGGGGCCTCGCGGCCGAAGGCGGCGCGGGCGTCCAGGCGCTGGTCGGCGGTGTAAGGCAGTAGGAAGCGCGGGCCATACACCTCGTAGGCCTTGGCCTGCGCGGCCGTGGTGCGGCCCGCGCGCAGCACGTAGCTCTTGACCTGCCGCAGGTAGGGCACGTCGCTGGGGGGAGTGCGCGGTTGCGCGTGGCGGGGGTCGGTCATGGTCGGGCCGGGATTTTAGGGGGCGGGCCGCCCAGGCCCAGGTTCCCCCGGCCCGTCCGCGAGACGGCTTCAATCGTGCAGATAGAACGACAGCAGGCCTTGAAGGGCCTGGGCCGCGTCCTCGCGGTGCGTCGACAGCAGCGCATCGGTCTCGACGCGATCGCGCAGCGCGGCCAGCTGGCGCTGGCGTTGCGCGGGATCGGGCGCGTGCAGGGCATAGAACAACTGGGCGAAGGTGGACACTGTGTGGGCCAGCCCTGGCGGCGCGCGCAGCGGCGACGCATCCCCAGAGGGGCCCAGGCCCTTGCGCAGCACGTACAGGGCCCCTTGCAGGGCCAGGAGGTGGACGGGCGGCCGGGCCGGCGTGAAAGGGGCGACGGGGGGGCGCATCGACTGCTGGATCCACGAAGCACAGGCGCCATAGAGCCGCTGCGCGAAGTGCGGTCGATGCGCCACGTCGATCGCGTGCGTCAAGTCGCTGAGCAACTCGAACAGGTGCTGGATGGCCGTCGCGGCATCGCCCCCATCGGGGTCCGACAGGCGCAGCAGCGCGCGCAGGACGAGGTCGTCGAGCCGGCGCTGGTTCGGCGCCGACTGCCGGGACCGCTGGAACGATTGCACCACCGGCGCCAACTGCGCGGCCAGCACGCGGCAGAGCTCGCGCCACACGGTCCAGTCCGTCGATGGGCCCGGGCTGGGTGCGCGGTGCAGGGCCGCCCAGGTGCGTTCGGTCGCTCGGTGCTCGGGCTTTTGCAGGTGGGACACCAGGTGGAAGAGGCGGGCGGTGGGGTCGCTGGGCGCATGGAAGGGATGCCACCGCTCGTAGCCGCGGAACAGGTCCGCGCGCGCCGCGGGGTCTGGTTGCGCCAGCAGCACGCGCAGGACAGCGGCGTGCGTCGCCGCCTGCTCCGGGGTGCGCGCCGGCAAGCGGGGCATGAGCAGCAACCAGAGGGTCGAGGCCGGGTTGGGCGGCCGGTGGTGGCTGAAGGGCGGGGGGTTGTCGCGCACCAGCCGCGCGGCACGCCCGACGGCGAGTGGGCTGTGCGGTGGGTGGGGGCTGGGGGTCGGCAGGCCCGGGCCAGGCCATGGGTGGCGCCGTGCGTGGGAGGTGGAGAAGGCCTTGCTGCAGGACATGGACCGGGTTCAGTGGAGGGGCTTGGGCTTGAACAGCGTGTGGATGAGTTGGGCGATGTCCGGCGCGTGGTTCTTGGTGATGGACCGGTCGAAACGCTGAGACAGGGCGTTCAGCCAGTGCCGCCGGGACTCTTCCTGCTGGTCGCGGGCCGCCAGCTGGCTCAGGAAGCCATGGGCGAACAGCACGGCCGCCTCGTCGACCACGGGCTGGTTCGTCTCCGGCGAGGGCGGCAGATCGCGCAGGGGTGTCGCGTACGCGATCAACGCTTGCAGGGCGCCTTGCCAAGCGGCCTGCAGGGCAGGCGCACCCGGCCACTCCAGGCTCGCGTTGAACAGGCCCTGGAGGCCGGACAAACGATCGGCCGGCGGCAAGGCGTCGGCCAGGTCCCGCACCAGGTCGAACAGCTGGGGAATGGCGATCGACAGGGCGCCCGAGGTGGGTGTCGCCAGGCGGGCCAAGGCGTCGAAGACCCGGTGCGTGGCCGGGCCGTGTTGCGGGTTCTGTTGCATGGCTTGCCACAGGGCGGGCGCGACGCGCGCCAGCAGCACGCGGCTCAAGGCGCGGCAGGCGGGCCATGGGACCTGGGGGGGAAACTGGGGGACCGCCGCCAAGGCCGCCTCCAGCAGGGCCGCGGGGTCGGGCGGCGTCGCTTCGCCCTGTTCGGCGAGGCGGCCGAACCAGCGCCTCATGTCCGAACCCCCGCCGTACGTGGCCACGAAGCCCTCGATGCAGTTGTCGCGCAGGGCGGGCGGCAGCGAGAGGACGGCCCGAACGCAGGCGTCGACCAGTTCAATGTTTTGCGTGGGATGGACCCAGTGCCACAGCCGCTGGATCAGGGCGGCGCGGATGATGTCGTTCAGCTGGCTGTCGCTGGCGATGCCCAGGATGGCCAGCAGGGCCGGCTCATGGGGGCGTTCGTCCTGCCAGGGGGGCTGCAGGTGGTCCAGCAAGACCTTGGGGGCGCGCGCGCGCCGGGCGTGGGCCAGGCAGAGGTCCAGCAGCATCACCCGGTCGATGCGCAGCCGCCAGACGCCTTCCAGGTGGGTGACGATGCCCAGCAGGTCTGACCAGGCATGGGCTTTGTCTTGCAGCGCGACGTCCATCCAGCTGAACAGAAGGGCTTCGAAGCGCGCCTGGTCTTCCTTCGTCGCGGGGGCTCTGGCGCGAGACGTGCGAATCACCGCCGTTCCGTCGCCCGTGGTTTCGAGGGTGAACCAGGCGCCCAGCGCCGCCAGCGCCTGGCCCGCCAGCGGCGCGCGCCGGCTCTGGCGCCATTGGCGTGTTTCCCGCAGCGCCTTGAAGCCTTGGCGCAGATCGTCGTGTGGGCCGAGGTGGGGCTGGGCGGCGTCGATCAGTCGGACGAGGGCGTTCGCCGTGAGGGCGCACTGGGGGTTTTGGCACAGCGCCAGGAGTTGGCCCAGGCGCTCGCGATCGACCAGGTCGGTGGCCTGTGCCTGCGCGAGCAGGTCGATGAGGGGGGTGGCGTCGCCGCGTTGCGCGCAGAGCAGACACAGCGCCCATTCGTTCTTCGCGCTGAGCGCCCAGTTCAGCTCCGCCTGCACCACCTGGTCGGCGGCGAGCTTGTCGCTCCAGGGCATGCCCGACTTGAGGTGGTCGTACAGACGGAGGAACCACTGGCGCCGGGCTTCATCGGGTCCCCAGTCGCTCTCGATGAGGCGAAGCTGCTGGAGCGCGGGCTGCATGTCGCCGTGCCGGCTGGCCTCGAGGGCCCAGGACAGCCAGAGCCCGCTGTCGGGCTGCCATTGGTGCCGCTTCATGGCCGCGACGACCACCCGCGCCACCAGGCCCCAGGGCGCGGGCGGCGGTCCTTTCAGCAGGCGGCCGATGTCTCTGTAGAACAGGACTTGCTCGCGACGCGACGGCTTGTCTGTCAGGCATTTCTCGGGATAGGTCAGCCCCGCCCATGTCCAGGTGCCAGCGACGGGGTCCCATGCGGCCTGCGGTTCCAGCTGGCTCTGCAGGCCGTAGCGTTCGCGCAGCTCGTTCGGCGTGGGCGGCGTGGCGCTGAAGGGGCCGGGGTTGGCGCCGAGCACCAAGGCGGCGGGGTTGGCTGGTGGAGACCCGTGGGTGGGGCCGGGATCGGTGGTGGCGGTGGGTGGTTGTGGGCCCCCCGTCGTCGGTGGCACCGGGACGCGGCGGGTTCTTGTGTTGCCCAGTTGGGGGACTTGGGGGCGCATGGGGGGTGGTCCAGGGGGGTGAGGTGGCGTTCAGTGGTCGATGTGCCGGGCGAGCAGTTCGATGAGCGCGCCGGCCACCTCCCGGGGATAGGGGGATGGCGACGAGGTGAAGTCCCCTCTCTCCTGGGCGCTTCTGTGGGCGTTTCGCAGCGCCTTGAGGTCCCCCGTGCGCGACGCCCGCACGGCACGGAACACGTCGCTGAAGTCCTGCACGGCGCGCTCGACGTTCGAGGGCCGGTCGGTCGCCGGGGGCGTGGCCGCCTGGTCCCCACGCCGCGTGGCCAGGGCGCGCACGGCGCCCTGTAGGGCCAGCAGCGGGATGGGCATGGGCGGCGCCGGTGCGGTGTCACCCGGCTGAAGGGCCGTGGCGATGAGCTGGGTGCAGGTGGCGTCGAGCTGGTGCAGGAAGGCCTCGCGGTGTTCCTCGGGCAGGGCCTGGACGAGGTCGCCGAGCAGCTCGAACTGGCGGTCGATGGCCGTGGACGCGCGGGTTTTGGCCTGGGCCGACAGCCGCCACAGGACCTGCACGATGAGCGTGTTGAACCGCTGCCGGTCCGCCGACGGGAATGACGCGGTCTGGAAGCGCTGGATGCGCTCGGCCATCGACCGGGCGATCTGCCCGCACAGGCGGCGCCAGTGGTCCCAGTCGACGCGGGCGTCCGGGTGGGGGGCCTCGCCGAAGCGCTTCCAGGCGCTCTCGCTGGACCGGTAGTCCTCGTTCTCCAGGCGGGCCACGAGCTCCACCAGGGCGACGAGCCCCTTGCCCGCAGGGGAGAGGCTGTCCCGGTAGGTCCTCAGCAAGACCTTGCCGGTGTCGGGCTCGAACCGGCGGAACAGGACGCGCAGGAAGTCCTCGTGCAGCGCGGTGTGCGCCTCGTAGGGCGGCAGTTTCTGGGCCAGGTGCCTCAGCAGGGCGGCGCGGTCCGCGGTGGGAAAACGGGCCTCGCTGGCGAGCGCCAGCAGCTTGCGCAGCATGGCTTCGTCGAGCGGACGCGCGCGCTGCATGGCCAGGCGCTGGTTCAGCGAGGACAGACCGCCCGTGCGCGACACCTCCAGCAGGCACAGGGCCAGCCATTGCCGGTCGTCCAGCGGCCGTTTCCAGGCGCTTTCGACCAGCTCGAGCAGCGCGCGCATGTCCGCCCAGACAGGCCCTTGCGGGTTTTCCAGTTCGATGCGGACCCATTGGAGCAAGGCCCGCCAGGCGTTCGCCTGTTGTTCGGGCGTGGCGAGGGCCTTGTCGGCGCCGCTCCATCCGTACGTCAGCCTCGCCTGGCCGGCCCGGGGGCTGGACGAGGGCGCGGTGCTTCGTTGCAGAACGAACCAGGGTTGCAGCGCTGGCCTGGCCTGGTCGAACCAGCGCTGCGACACCTCGGTGAACAGCGGCTTCAATGCGGCCTGCAGCTCATGGTCCTCGCCGAGGCGCCGGGCGAGCGCCCGGGCGAGCCTCAGGGTGCGCTGCGCGACCAGGGCATCGTCCTTGCCGATGCTCGCCAGGCTCAGTCGGGTGAGCTGCTCCAGCAGGGCGCGGCCCGTGTCGCCCCGCAGCGGTGTGGCCGGCAGGTGCTGGATCTGGTGCTCGATGGCGCTGAGCTCGATGTGGGCGTACTGGCCCCAGTCGATGGCGCGCACCAGGGTGCGGAGCACCGTGCGTGTGGCGGCATCGGTCTCGTGGGTGTGGCCGGCCGTGGCCCAGCCCTGGCGGGCCAGCCCCGCGATGGCGGACAGGATGCCCTGCCATTGGGTCTGCTGGGCCGCCTGGGGCCGCAGGGCCGCGAGCCGGTCGGCGTAGAGCGTCAACAGGCGGCGGTGCAGCGAGAGGTCCTGGGTGCCGCGCAGCACCGCATCCAGCAGCTTCTGGACCTTCTGCATCTGCATGCCCTGGGCCCAGGTGTCGCACACGGTGATGAGGGCGTCGACCTCGCCGGGGCTGAGCACCGGCTGGTTGAGTTGGAAGGTGTCGGGCCGCTCGTCGCCGGGCGGTGAAAAGAGGCAGGGGCTGTTCTGGAAGAGTGTCTGGTAGGCCTGCGGGTAACCGCCGCCGCCTTTGCGCGGGCTGCGCAGCTCGCGCAGGGCATCGGCGCAGCGCGCTTGCAGGGGCACGTCGCGCAGGTGCTCGTTCAGCAGCGCCTGTGCCGCCAGGAGCAGGCGCCGGCGGTCGCCATGGTTCAGCGGGGCGTTCTGGGCGATGTCCAGGACATCCTGGAACAGCTCCTTGTCGATGAAGCGGTGGTCGTCTGGCGGCGGGGCCTTCAACCAATCGATCAGCGCCTGCGGCTGGCCGCGCTGCCGGGCGTCGCTCAGGCAAAGGCTCAGCCACTCTCCGGGCCCCAGCGGCCAGGGCAAGGCCGGCCACAGCGCGTGGATCGCCACCAGGGGCAGGCCCCCGGTCCGGCCCGCCTGCTCGTGCAGCCAGGCCACGACGCGCGCGCGAGCGGCGTCGTCGCGCGCGTCGTTCGAGGCCGCCGCGAGCTGGAGCTGCTGGCAGGCGGTGCGCAGCAGCGCGGCGCGATCGCTCTCGCTCAGCCGCGGGTCCCCGCACACCGACAGCAGGTCATCGAACAGCGGGCTGTCGGGCGAGTGAATGGACTGGCGGTGTTCCAGCTGGTACTGCAAGGCGTGGGTCTTGCCGGTGCGCTGGGCCTCCGCGACGCACCAGTGCCACCACACCAGGGCATCGAACGGGCGCTCCAGGGTGGCGCTGACGGTGACGGCGAGCTGCACCAGTTGGCCCCAGGGAACGCCCTGCGGATGGGCCAGCTGCCCGTCGATGAAGCCCATGAGCGCGGACAGGGCGAGCGGCAGGTCCTTCGGCCGCTTGAACGCGCCGCCGTCTTGCCGGACCCGGATCCTGGACAGGGTGTCGGGCTGGCTGCCCGAGCCGCGTTTCCATTCGAGCGTGAGCCAGTCCGACAACTGCGCGATGTGCACCTGGGCCAGCGCCTGGTGGCCCGCCCGGACCAACTGGTGGAAGCGCGCCTGCAAGACGGCCGCGCCGCCGGTGGGCCGGGACCCGCAGGCGGCGGCCAGCGCCTTGGCCCCCTCCTGCGCCTGCTTGAGCACGGCGGGATCGTTCTGTTCGCTGCCCAGGCGCAGCAGCAGGCCCAGCAGGTCGGCGAGGTGCTTGCCCTCGGTCGGCGCGGGCGCTGGCACCGGGCGATGGGAGAGGCGGTGGCCCAGCTCGCTGGCGGCGAGGCTGATGGCGGCCACGGGGTCGAAGCGACCCAGCAGTTGCAGCAGCGCCAGGCGCGCGGGGGGAGTCAGGTGGCGGGGGGTGTCCGCCAGGAACCAGCCGCTGGCGCCCAGGGCGCGGATGGCGTCGAGCACACCGCCGCCTTGCCCGCCGGCCCAGGCGCTGGCGGGGCTGTCGTTCAGCGCCGCCGCGTGCGCCGCCAGCAGCGTGTGGTGCGCGCCCAGGTCGTCGACGGCCGACAGGACCAGGCCCAGCAAGGCGATGGCCCGTGGGGCCTGGCCGTCCCGGAACCAGGCCGCGCACAGCGCGCTGACGGCGGGCAGGTGCGGCAGCAGCGCATCGCTTCGGTGGACGGTGAGCTCGAAGGTGTCGTGCTGGAAGTTGTGTCGCAGGGGCGCGGATGCGCCGCTGAACAGCCTGTCGAGCGCCTCGCCGACGTCCGCTTCGCTGGTGGCGAACGCCGGCCCGAACCAGGCGCAGGCCTCGTCCGGCGGCGGCAGGGGGTCGTCGTCGGCGGCGGGTCCGGATGGCCCGGGCGGCGCCTCGTGCCGTGCGCGGTCCTGAAGCCGCTGGCGAACGTAGCCCGAGGGGGCGTTCGGCGGCGCCCGCTGGGGCCGGACCGCCGCCTCGTGCTGTTCGAGCGCGGCGCGTGCCGCGTCGTTGTCGGGCAGTGTGTCGATCAGTTGGCGGTACGCCAGGTGCAGGCGCGGGTCGTCGAAGGGGTGCGGCAGCAGCGGCAGCGTCCCGCGCAGCAAGGCCAGGCGCCGCTCGGCCGGCACGTCGGGACGCCGGTAGCGCTCCAGCAGCTCGTGCAGCAGCCCGGCGTCGGCCGGCGCGCCGTCGAGCCAGCTGCTCAGCAGGTTCAGCAGGGGCTGGGGGTTGAGGCGGAGCAGGGCCTCGTCCCGGCAGAGGGCCAGCCGCTCCTCGAGGCTGAGGGGGCGGTGCAGGCACGGCATCAGCTCATCGACGAGGGCCTGCAGCTCGGCCCAGGGCAGGGCGTCCGTGCCCTGGGCCTGCTGTTCGTGCGCCCACTGCAGCAGTTCCCGGCGGGCGGTCTCCGGGTCCCTGTCGATGAGATCCTGCTTGACCCGGACGTCCAGGAGCCGTCGCCCGTCGGGTCCGGCAGGCCAGGCGATGTTCAGAAAGAGCCAGTCGTTGATCCGCAGCGTGGTCACGACGCTGAGCTCGGGTGGCAGAGACTGGACCATCACGTTGACCAGTGCCTGGACAGTGGCGGGGTTGGCCCGGCCGGTGGGTGCGGCGCCATTGGCCACGCGTTGGGCCAGGTCCACGGCGGTGCGGACCAGCGCATGGCTGCCCAGGTCCAGGGCTTGCCGGCTGAGGTGGTACAGGCGCTGCACCAGTTGCTGGGCGTCGTTCGCGGACAAGGGGGCCTTGGCCTGCTCGAGCGCCTGCACGGTGGCGCTCAATTCCCGCAGCGCGGTGGCGACCTCCGCCTCGGGGTGAAAGGCCAGCACGAGCCGGCGCAATGCGGCTGGGGTGTGCCGCGTGAGCTGGTGGCCGAGCGCGTGGAGGCAGGTGGCGATGGCGGGGAGGCGGCCGCTGTCCCAGGGTGGGGGCGCAAGCGTGAGCAGCGCGTCGCCGTGCCTGTCCAGCAGCTGATGGCTCAGGGTGGGCGTGTCCGCCTGATCGATGACCGCGGCGAGGAAGGCCAGGCCTTCCTGAGGGTCTTGCGGTGCCGGTGAGGCGAACCATTCGGCGCAGGCGGCGGCGATGAGGGCGTGGTGCGTCGCCGGATCGATCGATCGGGTGAAGCGAAACCGCGTTGGCCGCCCGGGGGATGCTTCGCGCACCAGCAGCGGCGGGTCGCCGCCGAGCAGGGCGTCGCGGGCGCTGCCGCCGGGGGCTGCGTCGCGGGCGGGGCGGCGGGGCGTCAGCGGGGTCGGCGCGCCCGGATCGTGTCCCGGGGGCGAGCCGATGACCGTGTGGCGCGACGGCGCCCTGACGCCGGAGCGGCTGGCCGCGATGGGCCGCCACTGGGGCGGACGGTTGGCCGGTGTGTGGAAGGGGTCCGTGGGGTCGGTGCCAGGGACAGGCGGGTGTTGTGGCGCGGGGAATGTGGGGCGCGCGGGGGCCTTGGGTTCGATCGAAAAGCGTCGGCTCATGGCGAAAGCCCGTGCAGCTTGAACAGCCCGTTCATGAGGGCGGTGAGGTCGCGGGTCAGCGGGTCCATTCGCACCTGGAACAGTTGCGCCTGGTGGAGGAGCTTGATGCCCGACAGGTCCGCCGCGCCGGGCTGGCGCAGGGCCGCGAACCAGTCGGCGAAGAAGCGAACGGCCTTGCCGGTGGTGGAGCTGTCCTTGCGCGGCATGGGGCTGGCCGGCCCGTCGCGCAGCGCGGCGCTCAGCACCCGGATGGCGCCGCGCATGGCGAGCGCGGTGACGGGCGCCTCCCGCTGCGGGTGTTCCAGACAGGCCACCAGCGCCTCGTCGATGTGCTGGGCATAGGCCCCGTCCAGTTGTTCGAGAAACGCCGGGCGCCGCTCGCGGGGCAGGGCCTCCACCAGCGCGCCGAGCAGCTCGAACTGGCGTTCGATGGCCTGGGCCCTGTCGCCCCGCTCGGGGTGGGCCAGGCGAAACAGCAGCTGGCGGATGAGCTCGTGGGTGGCCGGGGTCAGGCGGGCGTCGGCCCCTGACTGGCATTCAGCAAGGCGGGGCGCCGCGCCCTGCAGCAGCGCGCCGCACAGCACGCGCCACACCGCCCATACCGCGGTGACTTCGCGCCGCTGAAGGCCGCGCAACAGCGCCAGCCACTCATCGAGCGGTGCGGGCGGTGTGGCCTCTTGCTGCAGCACGGCCTTGATCAGGCGCCCGGTTTCGCTGGACGTGTCGACGTGCTGGCTGTTCAGGTAGTACCGCAGAAGGGTGTGGCGGTCCCCGGGGTCGGGGAGCGTGAGGATGGCGTCGAGGTAGCGGGCGTGCAGCGGGCCCGCCGTGTCGTCGAGCGTGGGCAGCCGCGGCCCGATGGCCTGCAGCAGCGCGCTGCGGATGGGGGGCGCCCAGTGCCCGTTCCTGGCCTGTTCGATCAGGCCGGCCAAGGCGCACTCGGCCGGTTCGCAGCCCTCCAGCAAGTGCAGGAACTGCAGCAGAGGGCCTGGGTCTTTGTGCTCCTCGGCCGTCCAGACGCACAGGGCCAACAGGCGCTGGCGGTCGACGCGGTACTGCCAGGCGCCTTCGATGTCTTTGACGGTGTCCATCAGCGCGGGCCAGCGCAGGCCGCTCGGGTCCGCGAGTTCGCGCAGCACCCAGGTGAGCACGGCCTCCTGGGCCTGCTCCCTGTGATCGGGCGTCTGGGGGGGCCTGGGGGCCGCGCGGTACCCAATAGCGCACCGGGCCCGCGCTGTCGCCCACAGGGTCGGCGCGTTCGATCCGGAACCAGGGGTCCCGTGGATCGGACCTGGCGGTGTCCTGCTCGGGTGGCGGGCCAGGCGGCGTGCCGCAGGGTTGTGGGCCGGTGGGCGGGTTGAGCAGGGGCAGCAGGTGGGCGTTGGCGGGCAGGCGGGCGAAGCCGGGGCGCTGACGCAGCGCTTGGAGCAGCTTGTCCCACTCGGGGCGGTCCGCCTTGGCCTCGTGGCACAGGCGGATCAGGTCGCGCAGCGCGGGGTTGTCGAACCAGGGCATGTGCGCGGGCACGGCCTGGAACAGCCAGAGGCGCAAGGCCTTGGGGTCGGGCGTGCGCATCCGGGCCCGCAGCTGCAGCTGCAGCCACGGCGTGCCATCCAGTGTCTGCTGGACGGCGGGCAGCACGTGCGCGATCAGCTGCTCCATGTCCTCCCAGCTGGGGCCTTCGGGGTCTTGCAAGCGCCGCTCGGCCCATTGCAGGAAGTCGGCCCAGGCCCGCTCGCGGCCCTGCGGCGTGGCCAGCGCCGGGCTTCGGGCGTTGATGTGCAGGGCCCGCAGGCGCCGCGGGCCGGTGCCGTCGACCGGCATCAGGTGCAGCCAGTCGGGGCAGGTCCCCGCGTGGGCCTCGGCGGGCGGGGGCGGGCCGTCGCCGTCGGGAAGCGGTTGCGGGGCGAGGGGCGGCGCGTGCGCCTGGAGGAGCGGCACCAGGGGCTTCTTGGGCGAACGCGCCTGCAGGTGGCCGCGAACCCGATCGGACGGCGAATTGCCCTGGGCCATGGGCCGAGGGGGGTACACCGATGCCCTGGGGGAAGAGGCGCCACCCCCAGACCGGGGAACGGGGCCTGGCGCGAAGCGGGGCGGCGGGTCGTCGCTCAGCACCTGTGCGGCTGGCCGGCCCGTCGGGGGCGATCCGGTGGTCGTGGGGGACGGGTGGCCAGGGCTGGAGGGGTTCGCGTCGGGCGGGGGGCGCGCGGTGTTCACGGGCGGCCCGGACAGTGGGCGTATTCGCCGGCTGGCACCGAGCTGAATGGGGGGCGTTTCTTTTTGCATGCGGTGGTGGCGGGGCGCACGCGTGCGTGCGGCGCTGGGCGGACGGCGGACGACGCGGGGTGCGCCGCCGCACGGGGTTCAGTGGGTGTCGAACGTGAGCAGTCCGGTGACGCGCGCGGCGATGTCATGGGCGTCGGATGAAAGGGCGAACAGCTGCGCCATGGCCTTTTCCGCGCCGCCGGCAAAGGCGGCCAGGTACTGCTGGGCGCAGCGCTCGCGCACCTCGCCCGCCGCCAGGCCCAGGATGGCCGTGACGCAGGCGGTGTGCAGCGCGGCGTCGGCCGGGTCGCTGGCGGGTAGCCAGGGGATGAGGTGGCGGATCAACGCGGCCCGCTGCGCGTCGCTGTGGGTGGGCTGGCCGGCGATGTCCAGCAGGCTGGCCAGAGACGGCTTCGTGGGAGGGCCGCCCGGCCACCGCTGCAGGTGGTCCAGCAGCGCTTGCAGGGTTTTCGTGCGCGCGGCGTGTTCGATGCACAGCTTCAGCGCGAACGCCCGATCGATCGGCTGTTCCCAGGCCGTTTCGATGCCATCCACAGTGTCCGGCGGGCGCTTCTCGCTGGACGGATCGCTGCCGCGCAGGCCGCCACCGGAGAGGCGCACGGGGGAGGGCGGTTCCTTGCGCGGGCCGCGGGCCGACACGATGGGGGCGCGCCAACTGGCCAGCTCCGGCTGCGTGTTGGGCGGTGGCGAGGGGTCCGCTGGAATCGCGTCGCCCCGCTCGCGCAAGGCCTCGCCACAGCGCTGGTGCAGGCGCTCATGGCGCTGGAGCCGCTCGGCTTGCGAGGCCAGGGCCGAGGCGCCATGGCTGGCCAGGTACTGCGTCCAGCCGAGGACGCGCAGCATCAGGGGCTTGTCCTGGTGTTCGTCGGCGCCATGGAACAAGGTCTCCAGCGCGTCCAGAAGGGGGTCGATACCGTCCGGGCCGCAGGCCTGTACCGGCTGCCCGAGCCGTTCGCTCACTTCCTGGTCAAGGGCGACCACCACCGAGGCCCAGTCGCCCAGCGCCAGCAGCGCGCTCCGCACGGCGGGGTCCAGGTAACAAGGCTGCTGGGGCATCCACCAGCCGGGCTTGGCCAGCAGCCGGATGGCCCGGCCGATGCCCGGGCAGTGCCTGAGCGCGGTCGCTTGGCGGGCCAGCGGGATGAGTTGCGGCGTGAGCGCCTTCAGCAGGTTGAAGGGAAAGTGGTGGTTGCTGGCGGCCGCCATCGCCGCATCGAGCAGCAAGAGCGCGTCTGGTGCCCGACCTTGCGCGAACCATTGCCGGCACACCAGGATGAGGTGAGGCTCCCAGCGCTTGATCTGGCCCAGCAGGTGTCGCCGCAGCGCGGGGTCGGTGGTGCTCGACGCCACCGCGGTGAGCAAGCGGACCGCTTCCATGGTTTGCGCACCCTCCAGCCATTGCAGGGCCAGCTGGACGATCGGGTGTTTCCACTGGGGCAGCTCATCGCACCGCAACACCTGGAACGACACCCCCGATCCCTCGCCGGTCTTTCGGATCGGCGGTGAGTCGCCGCCCAGCAGCTGCTGCTGCGCCGAAGGGGGTGCCGTGCGTGGGGTGGGAGCGGCGGTGTCGGTGCAGGGCTTGCCCGCCCCATGGGGGTGGGATTCGCGGCTGGCGCTCAGGGACCAGGACCCGGTCCTGTGGTGGTGCGGGTTCGGCTCGGGGAGCGTGAACCGCTCGGGGCCGGAGGCGATCGCTTCCCTGGCGAGTTGAGGGGTGGAGGGGGTGGAGGCCGAGGCGCGCGGGGACGTCGACGCGCGTGCCGTCTCTTCAGAGCTGGACAGCGCGGTGGTCGGGGTCTGCGAGCGCGACAGGGAGCGGGTTTTGTCCTCTGGGGGGGCCGCTCTGCGTGTCTTCTTGCCAACGTAGGTCGGTGTCGGTCTCATCGGCAGTGAGGGGTGGGTTGGGACGTGGGGGCGCAGGCGCAACCGGTGGCATCAGGCGAACCCGAAGCCCGGCGATTCGGTGCCCCCGAGCGCGATGGCGCCGGGCGGGCGGGCGTCGGCCCAGGCCTGGCGCGCCATCCGGCGGCACAGGTCCAGTCCTTCGTGGTGCAGGCGCAGCGTGCGCGCCACCGCGTCGTGCCTGAGTTCAGTCAGCGGGATCTGCGAGGCCAGCATGGCCTGCTGCGTGGCCGCGTGCCACCAGAGCGTGAGGCTGGCTTCGGGCGCCAGGTCCCGCGTCGAGATGGACCAGCCCGGGTCGCGCCAGTGGGGCATGGTGTCGAGCTCGGCCGGTGAGGGCGACACCAGGGTCAGGGTCTCGACGGCCTCCAGATCGTTCAGGCGGCGCCAGGCCATGGGGTGCTCGTGCCCGAGCGCGCCGCTGACCACCTGGCCCTCGATTTCGAGCTGGCCGAACAGCTCGGGCTCGGCCTGCAGCAGGCGGGCGAGCTCGATCGCGAAGGTGCCAGGGTTGTGGTTCATGGTGTGAGGCCGGTGGAGCGGAACACGCCCGAGGGGAGGCCGGTGCCCGATGGGCACCGCGTCAGAGCTTCAGGGCGTCGAAACGCCTGCGCGTTTCGCTCGGGTCGGTGGGCTGGCGGTAGCGCTGGCCCACGGCCTTGAACACGTCGTAGAGCCCCGGGGGGAGCGGGCGCTGGGTGTGGGCGGACAGGTGCATGGTCGAGTGGGTCCGGCGGGCCAGCGTCGCGGCCTTGGCCGCATCGCCGGCGTGATAGGCCAGCGCCGCCGAGGCGCAGCGGCGGAACAGCTCGATCAGGCGCGGGTTGTCGTCGCGGGACGGGGTGGTGAACACCCCATCCAGGGGCGGGGGGGCCGGGTCGCTGTGTGCGTCGATGAGTGCGCGCACGGCGCCGCACAGCGCCGCCAGCGCCACGGGGAAGGCTGTCTCCGCGGGCCATTGCGCGTTGAGCATCCGCGTGGCCTGCGCGTCCAGCGCCTGCAGCCAGTTCAGGCGCCGCTCGGGTGGCAGGTGCTCCACGGTGTCGCTCAGCAGCTCGGCCAGTCGCGGGACCCAGTCGTGTGGCCGGGAGGGGTCGGGCTGGGCGAGTGTCTGGATGAGGGGGACGAGCCGGTTCTCATCGGCAGGGCCCTGCAGGTTCGCGATGTCGCGCAGCCAGGCGCTGGCCACGGCACGCCAGACCGTCCAGTCGGCGTTGGTGGCGGGCGCCTGGGTCCGCTCCACGCACCAATCGAACAGGGCCGCCCGGAGCGGGGACGCGTCGCCGGCGCGGGCGGTGGCCTGGTGGCAGCGGTTCTGGTCGTCGTGCAGCTGCCGGGTTCTGGGCTCATCGATGCCCGCCGGTTCGCGTGTGCGGTGGCGCTCGTCGATCAGCGTGTAGCGCAGGTCCTCTGGGAGTTCGGTCGATCGGGACAGCACCGTGCTCAGCCAGGCCTTGTGCTGCAGCGGCGCCGTGGCGAGGGGCGGCAGCCACGACAGCAGGTGGCTCAGGAGCGCGTACCGGGCCAGGGGGGCCACGCCAGGGTGTTGGATGGTGGCCAGGGTCCGGGCCAGTTGGGGGGCGTCGAGGCGGAATCCGGCGGGATCGGCTTCAAGGAAGTGCAAGAGGTGGTGGGTGGCGTCGACGCCGCGCGCCAGGTCCCTGTGCACCAGGGTCAGCGTCAGCTGCAGCTCGAAGCCCAGTGGGACCCAGTCGCGCGATGGGGGGGCGCCGGCCACGGCGCGCACCACCATGTTCAGTTGTTCGCAAGGCAGTCCTTGGGGGCTTTGGGCCTGTCGCATCAGCCAGTCGCGAAACGTGTGCCGCGCGCTGTCCAATGCGGACGGCTCCAGCTGGGCCAGGGTTTCGGGGTTGACGTTCACCGCGGTCAAGCCACGGGGCGTGACGAGGTCGGTGGGGACCGCGATGTCCAGCTGCAGCCAGTCGGCCATGCGCTGGGTGAGTTGGCGCAACCGCTGGGCTTCGTGGTCGGCCTGGAGTTGGCGGGCCCTGTCGCGCAGGCTCGGGCAGAGCGCGGCCAGGCCCAGGGCACAGTCGACGGCCGCGTCGTGCCATTCCGCCTCCAGGTCTGGCCGCTGGAGCAGGTCTTCCATGCGCTGGAGGTGCTTGCGGGCCTGGCGTTCGCCCAAGGGCTGGCCGGCTTGCACGCGCTGCCTGGCCGTGATGAGGCACAGGCGCATCCACTGGGTGGGGTCGGCGCGTTGCACCAGCTTGTCGAGCGCGTCGCGCGACGCGGCGTTCAGGTGCACCGACGGGTCCGCGCGGTTCGTCCAGCCGCGCTCGGCCAGGCACAGGATGGCCGGCACCAGATGCTGCGTCGCATCGGGCTCGAAGCCGGTCATGAGGATCTGGGGGGCCTTGGGTGCACGGCACAGCAGTTGGTGCAGCAGCGCGGCGTCCTGGGGCCGGTCCTTGAACACGGCACAGACCAGCCGGGAGGCGGCCATGGGGTTGCCGGCTTCGAGCCAGGCATGGCACACGGCAAGCAGCGCCTGGGTGTCGCTTTCGTTCAGGGTGGGCGTGCGCGGGGCGAAGGGCGGCGGGCCGATCAGGGTGCCGAACACCAGCGCGTGCAGGCGGGGGTAGTCGGCCGTCTTGGCGATGGCCGTGGCCTCCCGCGCGTCGTGCCCCCATGCCATGAGTTGGCGGTGGGCCTGTTCGTACTGGCCGCCTTTGTTGAAGGTGGTGTTGAGTTCGATGCCCAGCCGCTGGAAGTGCGTGGAAATGCTGGATCGCAACCCGGTTCGCTGAGGGGGGGCGGGGCGGCGCTCGGGTGAGGCGGTTTCGGTCTCGGCGCGGGTCCGGGACGGCGGCGTGGTCCTGGGCGTGGTAGGGGGTGAGTAGCGTTCCATGGTCGGGCGGTGAGGCAGCGGCCGCGGGCCGCGATCGCTGAACGCCGGTTGAGTGGTCGGGCCGGACAGGCCCGTTCCTGATGGAGCGCTTAAGGCGCAGAGCCGGCCCAGGCCTGGGACCAGTCCTTCAGCGCCGAGGCGACGCTCCCCGTGCGCGGGCCCAAGCCCAGCGCGCGCGCCGCCGCGTTCAGGGCCGCGAGTGGGTCGCTCAGGTCCAGCGCCTGAGCGCCGTTCTGCTTGCTCAGCTTCTCGCCGTTGTCGCCCCGCACCAGCGGGGTGTGCAGGTACCGCGGCGTGGGCAGGCCCAGCGCGCGTTGCAGCAGGATCTGGCGCGGCGTGTTGTCGGCCAGGTCCTCGCCGCGCACCACGTGGGTGATGCCTTGCGCGGCGTCGTCCACCACCACGGCGAGCTGGTAGGCCCACAGGCCGTCGGCGCGGCGCAGGATGAAGTCGCCCACCGTGGCGGCCACGTCCTGCGACTGCGGGCCGAGGCGGCGGTCGTGCCAGTGCACCACCGCGCCGTCCGGCACCCGAAAGCGCCAGGCGCGCGGCGCGCGGCCCCGCAGGCCGCCGCTCTCGGGCCGACAGGTGCCGGGGTACACGGCGGCCTGGTGGCGCTCGCGCGGCGTGCCGCTGGCCAGCAGGGCGCGCTCGATGTCCTGGCGCGAGCAGGCGCAGGGAAACACATCGCCCTGCGCGATGAGCCGGTCCAGCGCGGCCTGGTAGCGTGCGCCGCGCGCCGATTGCCACACCACGGCTTCGTCGCTCTCCAGGCCGCAGGCGGCGAGCTGTTGCAGGATGAGCCGGTCGGCCCCGGGGATGCAGCGCGGCGTGTCCACGTCCTCGATGCGAACGAGCCAGGCACCGCCGTGGGCGCGCGCGTCCAGCCAGCTGGCCAGCGCGGCCACCAGTGAGCCCGCGTGTAGCGGGCCGGTGGGCGAGGGCGCGAAGCGTCCGCGGTAGCTCACCGGGTCATGGGGCTTTCAGGCCACGGCCAACGCGAGCTCCAGGCCAGACACGAAGGCGTCTTCCACCCGGTGGCCCAGGCACCAGTCGCCGCACAGGCCAATGCCCAGCGCGGTGTCGAGCAGGTGGCTGCGGCCCAGCGGGGTCTGGGTTTGCGCGTAGCGCCAGCGCTGCACCTCGGCGAAGGGCGGCGTGGCGCGGATACCGGTGATTTCGGCGAAGCCCTTGAGCAGCTTGGCCTTCACGCGCTCGCCGTCGTCTTCCAGGTGCTTGGTCGACCACGCGGGGCTGGCCTGCACCGTCCAGCGCTCGATGGGGTCGCGCGCCGGCTTGCTCGACTCGCGCGCCAGCCAGCTGATGCGGTGGTGCGTGCTGCGCGCCGCGCTCCACTGCGGGCCCAGGTGGTACAGGCCCGGTTGCATGGCCTGGGGGAAGGCGACCATCAGCGTCCAGCAGGGCGCCACGTGCACCGGCGCCAGCGCGGCGCGCAACTCGGGCGCCAGGCCCGAGGCCAGGAGCAGCGCGTGCGCCTGCGGGTGGGGAATGGCCAGCAGCACGCGATCAAAGCCGCCCAGCACGCGCTGGCCGCCGTCGCCGTCGTCGGTGCGCAGTTGCCATTGCCGGGGGTGCAGGGCGTCGGCTTCGATCCGCGCGACCCGCGTGTCCAGCAGCGCCAGGGCCGAGGCCTGGCCGTGGGCCTCGGGTTGGAGCAGCGGCTGCGCCCAGAGCGCGACCAGGGCGTTCATGCCCGGCGCGGCCACGAAGTGCGGCTCGGTGGGCGGCGGGGCGCTGGCCAGCACGTGGCCGACGGCGTCGAGCACGCGCACGGTGCTGGCGCTCCAGGCGCGCACGGCGCGGGTGGCGGTGGCGCGCAGCGCGAGCTCGAAGCGCGCATCGCGCACGGTGAAGTACTGCACGCCGGGGTCGAAGCCGCCGAACTCGGTGCGCCGGGTGGCCATGCGCCCGCCGACGGCGGACGCGGCCTCGATCAGCGTGACGCGGTGGCCGGCCTGCAGCAGGGTGCGCGCGGCGGTGACGCCCGCCATGCCCGCGCCCACCACGGCGACGTGCAAGGGGGCGCGCGGAATCGAGGTAGGGCGTGAAGTCATTGGGCGAATGTAGCAGCGGCGGTGCTCAACTCTGGTGGTGGTTGTTCAGCAAGGCCTCGCGCGTGCCGGCGTGCTTGAGGTGGTCCAGCCACCAGCGCAGCGCGCGGGCTCCGTCGGCGGCGTGGCGCGTCTGTCGCCAGGCGTAGGCCACGCGGAAGCTGCGCTCGCCCTGCTGCACCGGCTTGACCACCAGCCGCCCGGCGTTGATGAAAGGCTGGGCCAGCGCCGTGGGCAGGAAGCCCGCGCCCAGGCCGCGCAGCTGCGCCTCCAGCTTGTGCTGCATGGTGGGCACGGTGAGCACGTCCTGGCCGGGCAGCAGGTTGTGGCTGACGCCGCGGCCGCGCTGGGTGCTGTCGGCCACGGCCACGGCGCGGTGCTGGCGCATGTGCTCCTCGGTCAGCGTGGCCTCCAGGCGCGCCAGCGGGTGGTGTGGCGCCACGGCATAGACGAAGCCTGCCGTGCCCAGCGGCGCGGCCTGCAGGCCCGGGCCCACGGAATCGGCCGCCACGCCCAGGGCGATGTCGGCCAGCCCGTTCTGCAGGGCCTCCAGCGTGCCCGAGAGGGTTTCGGCGCGCAGCCGCAGCCGCGTGGGCGCGCCGGTGGCGTAGAAGGACTCGCACAGCTCGAACAGGGTGGCGCGCGAGATCAGCGCGTCGGCCGCGATGGTGAACTGCGGCTCCCAGCCCGTGGCCACGCGCTTGACGCGGCGCGCCACGGCGTCGAACTCGTTGAGCAGGAATTCGCCCGCGCGCAGCAGTTCCTCGCCGGCCGGGGTGAGCATGGCGCGGCGCGCGCTGCGGTCGAACAGCAGCACGTCCAGCGCGTCTTCGATCTGGCGGATGCGGTAGGTGAGGGCGCTGGGCACCATGCCCAGGTCGCGCGCGGCGGCGGCCATGCTGCCGAGCCGGGAGACGGCCTCCACCAGGGCCAGGTTCTCGGCGGACAGGGCGCTGCGGGCGCTGATGGGAGCGGGCATCTGGGGGTGTTTCTGTTCAAAGATTTTGAATGATGCCATCAAAAGCCTGCGGCCCCGGTCGGGGGGCCGGCGCCCAGAATTCAGCCCATGCCAGCCCGCTGGCCCCCCCGAAAGAAAGGACCCCACCATGATGCAGATCCGCCGCTCCGACGCCCGTGGCTATGCCGATCACGGCTGGCTCAAGAGCTACCACTCCTTCTCCTTCGCCGACTACTTCGACCCCGCCTGGATGGGCTGGGGCAACCTGCGCGTCATCAACGAGGACCGCATCGCCCCGGGTACTGGCTTCGGCACGCACGGCCACCGCGACATGGAGATCATCAGCTACGTGTTGCAGGGCAACCTGGCGCACAAGGACAGCATGGGCAACGTCAAGGGCATCCCGCCCGGCGACGTGCAGCGCATGAGCGCCGGCAGCGGCGTGCGCCACAGCGAGTTCAACCATGCGCCGAACGACACCACGCACTTCCTGCAGATCTGGATCGAGCCGAACCAGCGCGGCATCGAGCCGAGCTACGAGCAGAAGGGCTTTGCCGAGGCCGACAAGCGCGGCCAACTGCGCCTGGTGGCCTCGCCCGACGGCCGGGACGGCTCGGTGACCATTCACGCCGACGCCGCCATGTACGCGGGCCTGTTCGACGGCGCGGAGGCCGCGCAGATCGCGCTGGACCCGAAGCGCAAGGCCTATGTGCACCTGGTGCGCGGCGAACTCGAGGTCAATGGCCAGCGCCTGGCCGGCGGCGACGCGGCCGTGCTGGACGGCGAGACTTCGCTTACCCTGGGCAAGGGCAAAGACGCCGAGGTGCTGGTGTTCGACCTCGCCCACTGATTCCCCCAACCGCTTTTCAACCCTGGAGAACCTCCCATGAACGCCCTGCAAAATCCCTTCGCCCTGCTGGCCCGCCTGCTGATGGCGGTGTTGTTCTTGCCCGCCGGCATTTCCAAGATCTCGGGCTTCGCGGGCACGGCCGGCTACATCGGCTCGGTCGGCCTGCCCATGCCTGAAGTGGGAGCGGCGCTCGCGATCCTGGTCGAGGTCGGCGCGTCCATCCTGCTGGTCATCGGCCTGTGCACCCGCCCCGCCGCACTGGTGCTGGGGGTGTTCACGTTGGTTGCCTCGTTCTTCTTCCACAATTTCTGGGCGATGCCGGCCGATGCGCAGATGATGCAATCGCTGATGTTCTTCAAGAACATCGCCATCGTGGGCGGCCTGCTCGCCATCGCCGCCTTCGGCGCCGGCGGCTGGAGCCTGGACGCCAAGCGCGGCGCCTGAGCGGACCCGGAGCGCACACGCATGACCAAAGTGGTTGTCGTCTACCACTCCGGCTATGGCCACACGCAGCGCATGGCGCAGTCGGTGGCCGATGGCGCGGGGGCCGAGCTCATCGCCATCGACGCCGATGGCAACCTGCCCACGGGCGGCTGGGAGGCGCTGGACGCGGCGGACGCCATCGTCTTCGGCTCGCCCACCTACATGGGCAGCGTGAGCTGGCAGTTCAAGAAGTTCGCCGACGCCTCCAGCAAGCCCTGGTTCGCGCAGAAGTGGAAGGACAAGATCGCCGCCGGCTTCACCAACAGCGCGGGCATGAACGGCGACAAGCTGGCCACGCTGAACACCCTGTTCACCCTGGCCATGCAGCACGGCATGATCTGGGTGAGCCAGGGACTGATGCCCGCCAACACCAAGGCGGCCCAGCGCGACGACGTGAACTACCTCGTGTCGTACAGCGGCGCCATCGCGCAGTCGCCGTCCGACGCGGGCGCCCAAGACATGCTGGCGGGCGACCTGGAAACGGCGCGCCTGTTCGGCGAGCGGGTGGCGGCGATCGCGGCACGGTTCAAACCCTGATCTGAGCCGCTCCGTGGAGGCGTAGCATGCTGTCTCCATGAAGATCTTCAGCATCCTCCCCTGGGCAGACTGGCTTGCGCTGGTCTGCTTTTTTTCGCTCTGGATCGGCTACGCGACCGTTGCCAAGCCCTGGGCCCGGCGCAGGCCCTCGCTGCTGGCCACCACCAACCGCTACCGGCGCTACTGGATGGAACAGGCCATCGATCGCGACCCGCGCATGCTCGACGGCCTGATCACGCAGAACCTGTCGAGCACGCCGTCCTTCTTCTCGTCCACGTCCATCCTGATCATCGGCGGCCTGTTCGCGCTGCTGGGCACCACGGACAAGGCCACCGAGCTGATGAGCGAGATCCCCTTCGCGCAGGCGACCACGCTGATCGTCTTCGAGTTCAAGATCCTGGTGCTGATCGCGATCTTCGTGTACTCGTTCTTCCGCTTCTCCTGGTCCATGCGGCAGTACACCTTCGTGGCGCTGGTGATCGGCTCCATGCCCCCGCCCGAAGATTTCGCCGCGGGCAAGTTCGACCGGCGGGCCTACGCCGACCGCGCGGGTGCCCTGGTGGCCTCGGCCGCCGAAACCATGAACGACGGCCTGCGCGCGTACTACTTTTCGTTCGCGCTGCTGGGCTGGTTCGTCTCGCCCCTGGCCATGGTGATGGCCACGGCCGTGGTGACGGCCATCCTGTACAGCCGGGAATTCCGCTCCGAGGTGCTGCACATCCTGCGCGACTGAATCGGGGACAGAGGGGCGCCTTCTAAAATCGGGTGATGTTTGTTCACCTGCGCCTGCACACCGAGTTTTCCGTCGTCGACGGCACCAACCGCATCGATGAGGTGATGGCCGCCGCCGCGGCCGACGGCCAGCCCGCGCTGGCCATCACCGACCTCAGCAACCTCTTCGGCGCCGTCAAGTTCTACCGCGCCGGGCGCGACGCCGGCGTCAAGCCCGTCATCGGCGCCGAGGTGCTGCTGCAAGGCTTCACCGAGGAAACCCCGAACGCCATGCCCGGCGCCCACCAGCCGCCGCTGCCGCGCGTGCTGCTGCTGGTGCAGGACAAGCAGGGCTACCTGAACCTGAGCGAGCTGCTGGCGCGCGCCTGGACGCGCAACGTGGTGCGCGACCAGGCCGTGATCAAGCGCGAATGGCTCGAAGAGCTCAACGCGGGCCTGATCCTGCTGTCGGGCGCGCAGGCCGGCCCGGTGGGGCAGGCGCTGATGGCCGGCGATCCGCAGCGCGCGAGCGACGCCGCCCTGAACCTGGCCACCCTGTTCCCGCACCGCTTCTACATCGAGGTGCAGCGCGCCGGGCGCGCCGACGACGAACGCCACGTGGTCGCGGCCGCGCAGCTGGCCGCGCGGCTGCGCCTGCCAGTGGTGGCCACGCACCCGGTGCAGTTCCTGCGGCCCGACGACTACGAGTCGCACGAGGCGCGCGTGTGCATCGCCGAGGGCGAGATCCTGGCCAACAACCGGCGCGTGCGCCGTTTCACGCGCGAGCAGTGGTTCAAGCCCGCCGCCGACATGAGCGCGCTGTTCGCCGACCTGCCATCGGCCGTGGCCAACACGGCCGAGATCGCCAAGCGCTGCAACCTCACGCTGGTGCTGGGCAAGCCGCAGCTGCCCAACTTCCCCACGCCGCTGATCGATGGCGTGCCCATGCCCATGGAGGACTTCTTCCGCCAGTCCTCCTTCGAGGGCCTG
The DNA here is from genome assembly GCF_016903055.1 of Hydrogenophaga sp. YM1. Taxonomy (NCBI): domain Bacteria; kingdom Pseudomonadati; phylum Pseudomonadota; class Betaproteobacteria; order Burkholderiales; family Comamonadaceae; genus Hydrogenophaga; species Hydrogenophaga sp. YM1. The sequence continues at coordinate 1,842,087 of NZ_CP070223.1, forward strand.
GAGGAGCGCCTGGCGCACCTGTACCCCGACGAAGCCGAGCGCGAGAAGCAGCGCCCGCGCTACGTGGAGCGCCTGGAGTTCGAGATCGGCACCATCCTCAAGATGGGCTTCCCGGGCTACTTCCTCATCGTGGGCGACTTCATCAACTGGGCCAAGAACAACGGCTGCCCGGTGGGGCCGGGCCGCGGCTCGGGCGCGGGCTCGCTGGTGGCCTACGCGCTCAAGATCACCGACCTCGACCCGCTGCAATACAACCTGCTGTTCGAGCGCTTCCTCAACCCGGAGCGGGTGTCCATGCCCGACTTCGACATCGACTTCTGCCAGGGCAACCGCGACCGCGTCATCGAGTACGTGAAGCAGAAATACGGCAAGGACGCGGTGAGCCAGATCGCCACCTTCGGCACCATGGCCGCGCGCGCGGCCATCCGCGACGTGGGCCGCGTGCTCGACCTGTCCTACGGTTTCTGCGACGGCATCTCCAAGCTGGTGCCCAACAAGCCCGGCATGAGCGTGACCCTGCAGTACCCGCCCGTGCCCAAGAAAGAGGGCGACAAGAACAACTACGCGCTCGAGATGGAGCCGCTGCTGGCCGAGCGCGTGCGCCAGGAAGAAGACGTCAAGACCCTGATCGAGCTGGCACAGAAGCTCGAGGGCATGACCCGCAACGTGGGCATGCACGCGGGCGGCGTGCTGATCGCGCCCGGCAAGCTCACCGACTTCTGCCCGCTGTACGCGCAGCCCGGCAGCGACTCGGCCGTGAGCCAGTACGACAAGGACGACGTCGAGGCGATCGGTCTGGTGAAGTTCGACTTCCTGGGCCTGGCCACGCTCACCATCCTGGAAATCGCGCGCGAGTTCATCATGAAGCGCCACAAGGGGCAGGAGAACTTCCGCTTCGAGGACGTGCGGCTTGACGATCCCAAGGTCTATGCCCTGTTCTCGCGTGGCCAGACCGAAGCCGTGTTCCAGTTTGAAAGCCGCGGCATGCAGGGCATGCTGCGCGACGCCAAGCCCACGCGCCTGGAGGACCTGATCGCGCTCAACGCGCTGTACCGGCCGGGCCCGATGGACCTGATCCCCAGCTTCGTGGCGCGCAAGCACGGGCGCGAGGCGGTGGAGTACCCGCACCCGGCCGTGGCCGACATGCTCAGCGAGACCTACGGGATCATGGTCTACCAGGAGCAGGTGATGCAGACGGCGCAGATCCTGGGCGGCTACTCGCTCGGCGGCGCCGACCTGCTGCGCCGCGCCATGGGCAAGAAGAAGGCCGAGGAGATGGCCGAGCACCGCGAGAAATTCCGCGCCGGTGCGCTCAAGACCCACGGCATCCCGCAGGACAAGGCCGACGAGGTCTTCGACCTGATGGAGAAGTTCGCGGGCTACGGCTTCAACAAGTCGCACGCGGCCGCGTACTCGCTGCTGGCCTACCACACGGGCTGGCTCAAGGTGCACTACACGGCGGAGTTCTACTGCGCCAACATGACCGTGGAAATGGACGACACCGACAAGCTCAAGGTGTTGTTCGAGGACGCGCAGAAGATGGGCATGGCCTTCGAGCCGCCCGACGTGAACCGCGGCGTCTACCGCTTCGAGCCGGTGACCGACAAGCTCATCCGCTACGGTCTGGGCGCCATCAAGGGCACGGGCCAGCAGGCCATCGAGGCCATCGTGGCCGCGCGCGAGGGCCGTGGCGAAGGCCCCAACGGCGGCGAGAGCGGTCCGTTCAAGAGCCTGTTCGACTTCTGCCTGCGCGTGGACCGCACGCGCCTGAACAAGCGCACGGTGGAAGCCCTCATCAAGGCCGGCGCCTTCGACGCCCTGCACCTGAACCGCGCCGAGCTGCTGGCCACGCTGGACATCGCCTTCGAGTACGCGGCCACCACGCAGGCCAACGCGCACCAGGGCGGGCTGTTCGACATGCTGGGCGGCGACGACCATGGCTCCAGCACGCAGGAGCCCGACCTGGTCGCGGCCATGCCCTGGGGCGTGAAGGAAAAGCTCACGCACGAGAAGAGCGCCATCGGCTTCTACTTCTCGGGCCACCTGTTCGACGAGGTGGAGCGCGAGGTGCGCCGCTTCGCGCGCACGCGCCTGGTGGACGTGGTGGACAGCCGCGACCCGGTGATCCTCGCGGGCATCGTGACGGACTTCCGCGTCATCAATGGCCAGCGCGGCAAGCTCGCGCTGTTCAAGATCGACGACAAGACCGGCGTGCTGGAAACCAGCGCCGACGAGAACCTCATCAACACGCACCGCGCGCTGCTCAAAGACGACGAGCTGATCGTGGTGCAGGCGGTGGCGCAGCCGGACCGCTTCTCGGGCGGCCTGCGCCTGAAGATCCAGCAGGTCTGGGACCTGGCCAGCGCGCGCTGCCGCTTCGGCAAGTACCTGCGCGTGGCGGTGAACGGGCACGCGCCGTCCGTGGCGCAGCTGGTGCGCGACTTCCCGCCCAAGCGCGAGATGAGCGACCAGGGCGAGTTCGTGCGCGGCCTGCCGGTGCGCCTGGCCTTGCAGCGTGACGGCGCGCGCTGCGAGCTGCAGCTGGACGATCGCGCGCTGTTTTTCCCGACGGACGCGGCGCTGGCGAGCTGGATGGCCCAGGCGCACGAGCAGCGCGCGGAGATCGTGTTCGATTGACCGGGCGCCGCGGACACCGCGCGGTCGGCTGAGGCGCCGGGCCATGCGCGATGGGCCGGCGCCCCAGGTGCCGGCTTCAGGTGCCGGTTTCAGGGACCGGCCTTGGGCTTCGGCTTGAAGGCGTGCACGGTTTCGCCGCGGGCGAGCATGTCCACCAGCTGCGCGATGCGCTTCGCGCGCGTCGCTGGCCTGACGGCCGTCTGGATGCGCCAGAGCACGGCGTAGCGGTTGCTCGCGTTGAGGGTGGCGAAGAAGGCCTTGGCCGGCGGGTTGGCGTCCAGCGCGGCGACCAGGTCCTCGGGCGCGGTGGACGTCCTCGCACCGTCGTAGGCCTGGGCCCAGCGGCCGTCGGCCCGGGCCGCCTCCACCTGCGCCAGGCCCGGCGGCTGCAGGCGGCCCGCCCCGATCAGCCTGGCCACCTTGTCGACGTTGGTCTTCGACCAGAGGCTGCGCGCGCGCCGCGGCGTGAAGCGCTGCAGGAAGTGCCGATCGTCCAGGCCCTTCTTCTGGCCGTCGATCCAGCCCCAGCACAGCGCAATCTCCACCGCCTCGGGGTAGGTGACGCTGGGCTCGGTGGCACCGCGCTTGGCGATCTTGAGCCACAGCCCGTCGGACGTCGCGTGGTGCTTCTTCAGCCAGGCCTCGAAGGCCTTGGCGTTCTTGAACAGCGTCGGGGCGGCGGGTGGGTCGGCGGGCATGTCCGCAGTGTGCCGCGGACCTTAGTCCTGCGGCCGCAGGCCGATCAGCATGGGTGAGTACACGCGACCGTCGGTGTCGCGGGGCAGGTTGCCGGTGCGGTCGATGGCGCGCAGTGCGGCCTCGTCCCAGGCGGGGTGTCCGCTGCTCTTGACCAGCCGGCGGCCGGTGATGGTGCCGTCGGGCGCCACGCGCACCTCGACCTCGGCCCGCGGGTTGCCCGGCGCGATGTCGGTGAACACGATGTTGGGCCGGATGGCTGCGATCACCTTGCCCAGGTAGCTGCCTGACGGCCCGCTGGACTGCTGGGCCGTGCCCGTGCTCTGCGGCGGGCCGCTGGCGCCGGCCTGGCCCATCATGCGGGCCATCTGTTCCTTGCGCAGTTGCTCTTGCACCTGCGCCTGGCGCTTCTCCTGCTCGGCCTTGCGCTGGGCCTCGCGTTTTTCCTCGGCGAGCTTTTGCTGGCGCTCGGCCTCGGCGCGTTTTTTCTCGGCGGCCAGTTTCTCCGCGGCGGCTTTTTCGGCCGCGGCTTTCTTCTCGGCCGCGGCCTTTTCCGCCGCCTGCTTTTCCTCGGCTTTCTTCTGCGCCGCGAGGCGCTCGGCGCGTTCGCGTTCCGCCTTCTCCTTTTCCTTGGCCTTCTGCGTGGCGATGTCGGCCTGCTGCTGCGCCGGGGCGGGCGGTGGTGGTGGCGCCGGGCGCGGCGCGGGGGCCGGCGCAGGCGGCGGGGGCGGCGTGGGGGCCGGCGTGGGGGCCGGCGCGGGTGGCGGTGGCGGGGCGGTGGCGCGCGGTGCGGCCTGCTGCGGCAGGCGCGACCACAGCTCGGCCTCCACGGCCGGCGTGTCGGCGTCGCGGCGCCAGTTCACTCCCCAGGTGAGCGCGAGGATCAGCAGGGCGTGGACGCCGATGGCCTTGCCCAGCGCGCCGCCCCAACGGCCCTGTGGCGGCGGGGCAAGGTCGAGGTGGTCGGCGGTGGAGCGCATGGCGATCGGGGCTGGCAAGCTCAGCGGGTGGTCTGCACCGACAGGCCCACGCGCTGCACGCCGGCGCGCTGCAGGGTGTCCATGGTGCGCACCACGGTCTCGTAGCGGATGGTCTTGTCGGCGCTGATGATCACGGGCACGCTGGCCTGATCGGCCTGGCCCGTGCCCTGCAGCTCGAGCACGCGCGCGGCCAGCAGGTTGAGGGGCACGAGCGCGCCCTCGCCACTGCTGCTGCCTTCGCGCACCCGCAATTGTTCTTCCTTGTCGATGGTCACCTGCACGAAGCGGTCGGGCTGGCGCTGGGCCTGGCCCACGGTGGGCAGGGCGATCTGGCTGGGCGTGATGAGCGGGGCCGTGACCATGAAGATGATCAGCAGCACCAGCATGACGTCGATGAACGGGACCATGTTGATCTCGTTCATCGTGCGGCGGCCGCGGCCGCGGGCGGCGAGCTTGGCCATGTTCGGTGCCTCAGAAGGTGGATGCCGACGCCGTGGCGTGCTGGGGCGGGTGCGAGCCCAGGTTGCGCTGCAGGATGTTGGAGAACTCCTCCATGAAGGTCTCCAGTCCGTTGGCGACGCGGTCGATGTCGTGCGCGAAACGGTTGTAGGCCACCACCGCCGGAATGGCGGCGAACAGGCCGATGGCCGTGGCCACTAGGGCTTCGGCGATGCCAGGCGCCACCGTGGCCAGCGTGACCTGGGCCAGCGAGGCCAGGCCGGTGAAGGCGTGCATGATGCCCCAGACCGTGCCGAACAGGCCCACGTAGGGGGCCACAGAAGCCACCGTGCCGAGGAAGGAGAGGTTGGACTCCATCACGTCGAGTTCGCGCTGGAAGCTGGCGCGCATGGCGCGGCGCGCGCCATCGAGCAGGGCGCCGCTGTCGGTGATGCGGCGCTCGCGCAGCTTGCTGAATTCGCGCATGCCGCTGGCGAAGATGCGTTCCATGGGGCCGGCATTGCGGGCGTTCTGCGCGGCGGCGGCGTACAGCTCGTTCAGGTTGGTGCCCGACCAGAACTCGCGCTCGAAGGCGTCGTTGCGGGCGCGCACGCGCTTGAGTGTGCCAAGCTTGCGGAAGATGGCCGCCCAGCTGATGAGCGACATCAGCACGAGCAGCGCTACCACGGCCTGGACCACCCAGGTTGCGTGGAGCATGAGCTGGACGATGGAGAGTTCTGGGGTCATGGGTGCAGAGATCGGAACGGGTGGAAAAGGTTTCGGTCTGTCACCGGGCGCGGTTCAGGCCAGGCCCAGGGCCTGGAGCAGCGAGGCCGGCATGCGCCGGGGCGCCAGGGTGCGGGCGTCGACCCAGCCGATGCGGATGCTGCCTTCGCACAGGCATTCCCCCGCCGGGGTGTCCCGGCGCGCCGACTGGGCGATTGTCAGCGAGGCGCGGCCCGCTTCCGTGACCTCGGCGGTAACGAGAAGCAAATCATCGAGGCGCGCCGGGCGCAGGTAGCGCAGGTCGGTGGCGCTCACCACGAACATGGCGCCCTCGGCCTCGCGCAGGCGCTGCTGTTCCACGCCGCGCGCGCGCAGCCATTCGGTGCGGGCGCGTTCGAAGAACTTGAGGTAGTTGGCGTAGAACACGATGCCGCCCGCGTCGGTGTCTTCCCAGTAGACGCGCACGCGCCACTCGAAAGGCGCCATGAGCGGCGGGGGCGCATTCACCAGGCCGCCTCCAGCCGCGCCACGGCTTCCTGCAGCTGCTCCATCGAGTTGGCGGTGGAGAAGCGCAGGTAGCGCCCGGCCTCGGCCTGCGCGAAGTCGCGCCCCGGCGTGGCCGCGAGCTGGCAGCGGCGCATGAGCTCGAAGGCCAGGGGCCAGCTGCCGCCGGTCTCGGGGCTGTCGCCGGGCGGTGCCATGCCCCAGCGCTCGCACAGGGCGCCCACCTCGGCCCAGGCGTAGAAGGCGCCGTCGGGCATCACGGGCACGGTGAGGCCCAGGCGGTTGAGCTCGGGAATGAAGTAGTCGCGCCGGGCCTTGAAGGTGGCGCGGCGGCGCTCGTACTCGGCCAGGCTGTCGGGCTCGAAGCAGGCCAGCGCGGCGTGTTGCGAGATGGCGCTGGGGCAGATGAACAGGTGCTGCGCCAGGCGCTCGACCGCGGGCACCAGGGCGGGCGGCAGCACCAGCCAGCCCAGGCGCCAGCCCGTCATGTTGAAGTACTTGCTGAAGCTGTTGACGCTGATGACGGTCTCGCCCAGGCCGTCGGGCAGGGTGAGCGCGGTCTGGCCGAAGGCGGCGTCGTGGCTCAGGCCGAGGTAGATCTCGTCGAGCAGCGTGATGCCCTGGCGTTCGCGCACGGCGGCGGCGATGCGCTGCAGTTCGTCGCGCGCGATCGAGGTGCCCGTGGGATTGGACGGCGAGGCCAGCAGCACGCCGCGCGTGCGCTCGCCCCAGTGCGCCTGCACCTGCTCCGCGCTGAGCTGAAAACGCTGGCCGGGCCCGCAGGGGACCATGCGTGCCACGCCCTCGGCCGCCTGCACGAACTGGCGGTTGCAGGGGTAGCTGGGGTCGGGCATGAGGATCTCGTCGCCCGCGTCGATCAGCGCCAGGCAGGCCAGCTGCAGCGCGGCCGAGGCACCGGCCGTGACGACGATGCGCGAGGCGTCGACCGTGGCGCCGAAGTGCGTGGCGTACCAGCCGGCGATGGCCTCGCGCAGCGCGGGCAGGCCCAGGGCCTGGGTGTACTGGCTGCGGCCGTCGCGGATGGCGCGCTCGGCGGCCTGCTGCACCAGCGGCGGGGCGGTGAAGTCGGGCTCGCCGATGTTGAGGTAGATCATCGGGCGCTGGCCGGCGCCGCCCTCGGCCGCGAGGCGGGTGGCGGCCTTGGCCAGCTCCATCACGTAGAAAGGCTCGACGCGCTCGGCCCGGCGCGAGACCCTCATCGGCGGGCCCCGGCGCGGGGCGACGCCGCCACCTCGGCGGGGCGCAACTGCTCGGCCAGGGGGTGCAGCACGCCGTTGACGAACTTGTGGCCGTCGGTGCCGCCGAAGGACTTGGCGAGCTCGATGCACTCGTTGAGCACCACGCGCCAGGGCACGTCCAGGCAGTGGCGCAGCTCGTAGGCGCCGATCCAGAGCACCCCGTGCTCGATGGGCGAGGTCTCGGCGAGCGGGCGGTCCAGGCGCGGGGCGATGAGCGCGTCGAGTTCGGCGGCCTGTTCGATGCAGCCGCGCACCAGGGCGTCGAAGTGCAGGCTGTCGCACTTGTGGAAACCGGTGAGGTCGCGCGTGAAGACGTCGATGTCGTCGACCGGGTTGCGGCCCACCAGGTGCTGGTACAGCGCCTGCAGGGCGAACTCGCGGGCGCGGGTGCGGGCCGACTTGTCGGTGGCCTTGCGCGGCTTGGCGTGGCTGGGGTCGGAAGCGGGGGCGGTGCTCATGGGATCAGCCGATGCGGTCGAGCACCAGCGCCATTTCGACGGCCACGCGCGCGGCGTCGCGGCCTTTGTCGATCTGGCGCGCCAGGGCCTGGGCCTCGTTCTCGGTGGTGAGGATGGCGTTGGCGATGGGGATCTGGTGGTCGAGCGCGACGCGGGTGACGCCCGCGCCGGATTCGTTGGCCACCAGCTCGAAGTGGTAGGTTTCGCCGCGGATGATGCAGCCCAGGGCGATCAGGGCGTCGTACTCGTCGAGTTCGGCCATGGCCTGCAGGGCCAGGGGCACTTCCAGCGCGCCGGGCACCTTGACGTGGGCGATGTTCTTCTCGTGCACGCCCAGGGCGAGCAGCTCGGCCTGGCAGGCGCTGAACAGCGCGTCGGTGATGGCTTCGTTGAAGCGTGCCTGCACGATGCCGATGTGCAGGCGTTTGCCGTCGAGCAGGTCGGCCGTGCCTTTGTCTGCGCCAAACATGGAGGGGCTTTCGTTGTCGTGGGGGGTCAGTGGGGGTGGCCGATGAAGCCGGTGATCTCGAGGCCATAGCCCTGCATGCTGGGCATGCGGCGCGGCGTGCCCAGGAGCTCCATGCGGCTCACGCCGCACTCGCGCAGGATTTGCGCGCCCACGCCATAGGTGCGCAGGTCCATGCGGCCGCGCTCGGGCGCCTGGGCGGAGCGGGCGGTGCCCTCGAACTGGGCGAGCAACTGCTCGGCCGCCTCGCCACAGTTGAGCAGCACGGCGACGCCGCGCCCGGCCTGGGCCAGGTGGCGCAGGCTGGCGTCCAGGCCCCAGCTGTGCATGGAGCGGTCGATCTCGAGCGCGTCGAGCACGGACAGCGGCTCGTGCACGCGCACCGGCACGCTCTCATGGGCTTGCCACTCGCCCATCACCAGGGCCAGGTGCAGCGCGCCGCTGGGCTGGTCGCGGAAGGCGTGGGCGGTGAAGGTGCCGAAAGCCGTCTTGAGCGGGCGGCTGCCCACCTTGCGCACCAGGCACTCGGTGCGGCTGCGGTATTCGATGAGGTCGGCGATGGTGCCGATCTTGATGCCGTGCTCGGCCGCGAACAGCTGCAGGTCGGGCAGGCGGGCCATGGTGCCGTCGTCCTTCATCACCTCGCAGATGACGGCGGCGGGCGAGCAACCGGCCATGGCGGCGAGGTCGCAGCCGGCTTCGGTGTGGCCGGCGCGCATGAGCACACCGCCCTCGACCGCCTGCAGCGGGAAGATGTGGCCGGGCTGGACCAGGTCGCTGGCCTTGGCGTTGGGGGCCACGGCGGCCTGCACGGTGCGCGCGCGGTCGGCGGCGGAGATGCCGGTGGTCACGCCCTCGGCGGCCTCGATGGAGGCGGTGAAGGCCGTGCCCATCTTGGTGCCGTTGCGCGGCACCATGGGCGGCAGGTTCAGCCTCTCGCAGCGCTCGCGCGTGAGCGTGAGGCAGATCAGGCCGCGCCCGAAGCGGGCCATGAAGTTGATGGCCTCGGGCGTGACGTGGTCGGCCGCCAGCACGAGGTCGCCCTCGTTCTCGCGGTCTTCCTCGTCCACGAGGATGACCATGCGGCCGGCGCGGATGTCGGCCACGATGGCTTCGACGGGGGAGATGGCCACGGGGGCCAGGGTTTCGGGGGCGTTCATGCGGGCTCCTTGGCCGGGCTGAGGCCCGCGCCGAGCATGCGCTCGACGTAGCGGGCCACGGTGTCGATCTCGAGGTTGACGGCGCTGCCGGCGACCAGGTCGCCCAGGGTGGTGTGCTGCACCGTGTGAGGGATGAGGTTGATGCTGAACTCGCAGCCGTCGGGCCGGTCGGCGACGCGGTTGACGGTGAGGCTCACGCCATTGACGGTGATGGAGCCCTTGTAGGCCAGGTACTTGCCCAGCTCCGACGGCGCGAGCACGGCGAGTTCGTGGCTTTCCCCGACGGGGGCGAATCGCAGCACGGTGCCGGTGCCGTCCACATGGCCGGAGACGATGTGGCCGCCGAGCCGGTCGTGGGCGCGCAGGGCCTTTTCGAGGTTCAGGCGGCCGCCGACGGCGTCCAGCCCGGCGGTGCGGGCGAGCGATTCGGCGGAAATGTCGATGGTGAAGCGGTTGCGGGCGGTGTCGAGCGTGGTGACGGTCATGCAGGCGCCGTTGAGGGCGATGCTGTCGCCCAGGCCGACGTCGGCCAGGTACCCGGCCGGGGCCTCGATGGTGAGGCGCCGCCCGTGCTGCAAAGAACCGCCCAGCGCATGGGAGTCGGCGATGCGCCCCACGCCGGTGATGATGCCGGTGAACATCCGGGCATTTTCGCAGGGTTTGAGGGACCGTCCGTCGCGGGCGCGTCGCCGGCCCCGCGACAGGCGGGGTCAGCCACCGTGGAAGCAGTCCGCCAGCACGGCGTTGGCGGCGGCGTTGCGCAGGGCACGGGCGCCGGTGTGGTCGAGTTCGAGGTCGCCGCAGCGGTCGGCGGCCATGCCGCCGGCCCGCACGGCGCGCAAGGTGTAGGTGTGGGCCTGGGTGGCCACGCCCACGGCCTGGCCGTTTTCGACCAGCGTGAGGGTGTAGGCCGGCGAGCCTTCGCGTGGGCTTTGGGTCAGGGCGGGGGGCAGTGTGGCGCCCACGTGGGTGTCCATGCTGCTGTAGCGCCGGCGCAGGAACTGGCTGGCCTCTTCGAGGGCGCGCTGGGCGTCCGCCCGCCGGCCCTGGCGCACGTATTCGGCGTAGCTGGGGTAGGCGATGGCCGCCAGCACGGCGACGATGGCGCAGGTGACCATCAGTTCGATGAGGGTGAAGCCCCGGGCGCCGCGCGCGTGGCGCCGGGTGGCCCAGGCGGGGTGCGGTGGGTGCGACGCGACACGAAGCTCATTCATAGCCTGTTCCATTGAAGTGCACGGGATCGGGCGAGATGACCGATTGCAGCCAGACCTCCGCCCCCCCCAGCAACTGGCCGTTGCCATTGAAGCTGGCGCCCGCCGACAGGCCGCGCGCCGTGACGAGGTAGCGGCCGCCGGTCAGGGGCTCGGCCAGGCAGCGCGGCGCGGGCGCGCCCTGCAGGGCGGCGCTGGCGTTCTGCCCGGCCACCGGCGCGGTGATCAGCACGGCGCTGGTGTCGGCCCAGTTGGCGAGCTTGGCCCAGGCCGCGTTCCGGTCGCTGGCGTCGGCGATCGCGGCCGTGCCCACGCGCTGCTTGATCACGGCGTCGAATCGGGTGCCACCCTCGACCGAGTCGATAACCACGGCCTCGCAGTAGCGCAGGCCGCTTTGGGCGGACAGCCAGGCGACCTGGTGGACCCGCGCGTTGTTGCTGATCTCTTCCACGGTGGCGCTGCGGCGCGCTGCGAGCAGGCCCGCGAAGGCCATCACCAGCAGCAGCACCAGCACCACGGGCAGCGCCAGGCCCCGGCCGCGCGCGGGGCGCCGCGCCGTCGCGGTGGGAGCGGGCAGGGGGCGGTTCCTCATGGGTTGGTGTTCAGGTCGCGGTAGGGATTGGCCACGGCGCCGGCACTGGCGTCATAGGGCTGGGGCAGGGTCGGGCGCACATTGGGCAGCGGGACCATGGCGCGGTAGGCCCGGCGCAGGCGGCCATCGGCGGCGGTGTGCACGGCGCCGTCGCAGCCGATGTGGCGGGTGGTGTCGTTCATGTTCAGGCCGTCCCGCGGCACGGCCCGCGCCGAGCGCACCACCAGGCACAGTTCCACCGCGGCCACGCGCGCCCACCCGTCGCCGGGTGGCAGGTCGCTGGCCGAGACGAGGGCCGTGACCTGGTGAGGGGGCACCTCTCCTGCGGTGGGGCGGCGGGTGATCGCGTACCGGAATTGGAGGCCTTCGACGTTCGGCACCAGCGCCGCCGCGGCGCTGAAGCTGCCGGGGCCGTCGCTGCCGCGGCAGTAGAGCGTGGGGACGTTGTCGTTCGTGGGGTCGGTGGCGATGTAGAAGCGGTTGTCGGCGAACGATGGCCCGACCTTGGGGGCGAGGGCCGTCCCGGCGATGCCGACGTTCGTGCAGTTGGCGGGCAGCGGTGTGTTGGTGCCGCTGGCGAGAACCATCTGGGTGTTGAAGGCGGTGGCCTGGAAGCGCAGGGCGATGGCGTCGTTGCCGCCGCCACCCTGGCAGGCGAGCGATTCGAGGGCGCCGGTCTCGGTGGCGCTGGTGAAGCCGCCGTCGCAGCCGCGCAGGGGCGATTCCTTCAGCAGGCGCAGGCCGTCGGCGCCCGTTTCGGAATAGCCCGCGAGGCGCAGCTGCGAGCGCAGCGTGTCCAGCGCCAGCGCGCCTTCCTCGTTCATCTGCGATTCGAGGGCACCGAAGCGCGTGCCGCTGGCCGCCTGCAGGTAGGTGAAGCCCACCACGCCCACGAGGAACAGGCCCAGGGCCAGGGCCACCATCAGCTCCACCAGGGTGAAGCCGCGCTGGCGCGCTGCAGGCCATGGGCGGGTGGATCGTTTCATAGGCCCACCCGGAAATGCATGCAACTGGCGCCCTGGCGGTCGCTGTCGCTCAGGCCCTGGGGGCACTGCCGCGTGGCGGCCGGGACCAGGCCTGGGGCGTCGCTGACCGGGGTGTCGCGCCAGAGCAGCCAGACATCAAGGTTGCGTGCCGTGGCGCTGGGCAGCGAGCGGGCCTGGGCGCGCCCTTCGGGCAGGGCACTGGCCACCGCCTGGAGGAATTCGCGCTGGTCCGCCTGCGCCACGGCCTGGGCCGCGACCAGGTCGGCGGCGTCGGGGTCCAGCGGGGCCGCGGCGGGCGCCGTGGCACCCAGGGCCAGGTCGTAGGCGCCCAGGTCGAAGCCATAGACGTTCAACCGGGCGCGTTCGGCGTACTGCTGAACCAGGGTCTGCCCCAGCAGCCGCAGCTGCGCCGATTTCTGGTGGCCGATGGCGGCGGCGCTCAGGCGCGCCATGGCGAGCAGGCCGACACACGTCACGAGCAGGGCGATGAGGACTTCGATCAGTGTCGAGCCCCGGGCCGCTTGTCGAGGGCTCATGGCTTGGCCTCGGGCGTACCCACGCGGGCGCGACCGAGCATGTTGATGGTGATGACCTGCGTCGGCCCGCTCGCGCCTTGGGGCTGGACGCTCACCGTGTCGCTTGTGCCGCTGAGCGTGCCGTTGCTGCGAAAACTCAGCTGGGCGGACGAGTTCTTGTCGCGCATGGCGGCGATGCCGGCCTGCGCGCCGCGCTGGGCGATCACCGGTTCGCCCGCGTCGCGCTCGCCATTGCCGTCGAGATCGGAGAACACCAGCCAGCCGCCGGCCCAGTCGGCGCCCGTGGAGCACCTGCCGGCGCTGCCGATCGCGCAGACCACGACGGGCCGGGAGGTGCGCGTGGCGGTGCTGCGCGCCAGGCGCACATCGCCGACGAAGGCGTCGACGGCGCTGTCCTGCCGCCACTGGCGGACCAGCGCGGCGAACGAGGGCATGCCGATGGCCAGCAGCACCGCCAGCACGGCGATGGCCACCATCAACTCGATCAGGGTGACGCCACGCGCTACCCGCTGGTGGGGAGGGCGTTCGCTCATTGCGGCAGCCGGGTGAGTTGGTACTGCTGGCGGCTCCAGGTCCTGGCGCATTCGGTGGCCGCCTGCAGGCCACCGTTGCCCGTGCCTGTGATGTTGGTGTTCCCGCCACGGCACCCGGTGTCGTCGTACGAGCTTTCGCCGTCCTGGGTGGCCACGTGCCGTTCGTACTGCTGCGCGGGGCTCATCCTGGCGTCGGGCGTGGTGTTGACCAGAGCATAGCCACGGGCGTAGCCACCGGCGGCGACAAAGACCATGGACACGTCGTTCGGCCGTCCGTCCTTGTCGGTATCGAAGGCCGGTTTGCCCGCGCCGTCGAGCGCGTTGAGCACGTAGATGGCGTTGCCCGGCGCATCGCTGCCCGTGCAGCTCTCGTCCTCGCTGTTGCCCCGGTTGATCACCACCGAGCTGATCAGCACGCTGGAGCCGGCGTTGGCCACCTGCTCGATCACCCGTTCGCCCGCTCGCGTCATTTGGTCCTTGTCGCCCCAGCCGCCGAGCTGCAGCTTCCAACCCTTGTGGAGCTGCCAGTCGATTCGGTTGCGGTTGATCGAGTAGTAGCTGTTGCTGCCCACGCTGGCCTTGAGCGCCTCGACCTTCTGCTCCAGCAGCTGACCGGGCGTCGCCTGCTGGAAGTTCGCCAGCTCCTTGCCATCGGTGCGCGAGGTCGGGTCCCAGATGCCGTAGATGGCCTCGCGCTGCGTGGTGTCGGTGGTGTCGCTGTCCTGGAGCAGGATGCCGGTGGCCAGCACCACGATCATTCCGCCCTTGGGGTGGGCCTGCCAGGCCGGTCCGGCGTAGATGGGGCGGTTGTTTTCGGTGGTGAACAGCGGTTGGCCGTACGAGACCTTCCAGTCGGCGGGTTGGCCGCGCAGATCGAAGCGCCACAGGTGCCCCATGGCATCGCCCGCGTAGGCGGCGACGATGCGCCTGCGCGCATCGCGCACCAGGGTGGCGCCACCCAGTCCACGGCCCGCGGAATAGGCCGCCGGCAGGGTGATCGTGCGCAGCACCTGGCCTGTCAGGGCGTTGAGCACCACCAGTCCGTGGCGGCTGCCGTCGGCCTGTCCGTTGTAGTGGCCGCTGTTGAGCACCACCACCCAATCGCCCGAATCGGTCTGGCCACTGCGCGCGGGGTTGGTCATGTGGCCGGTGGCAAAGGGCGTGTTGTCGCCGTCGTTGGCGGTGTCGATGGCGTCGGGGCCGGTTTCCCAGAGGAAGTCGTTCTGGTCCATCTGGGTCTCACCCCGCGCGCCGAGCCGGGGCCGCAGGGCATAGACCACCCGCTCTCCCCGACCGCCGCTGCCCACCACCAGCGAGTTCCATGAGCTGCCGTCAAACACGTCGTGCGTGCTGAGCGGGCCGTCCAGCACGTAGCGAAAGCCGCTGTCGGGCTGGGCCTGGTCCAGCAGGCGGCGCAGGCTGCGCCGGGGCATGTAGGCGGCGATCTCCCGGCCGTTGGCGGCGTCGAGGGCGTGCACCACGCCGGCGTTGGTGGCCACGAACAGGGTGTCGGGGGGCAGGGCGATTCGGTCGCGGTAGGCGGCGTAACTTGCCTTGCCGCTCACGGTGCTCTGGGCGTCTTCGTAGCCATAGTGCTGCGACGCGCCGAGCAGCACCGGGGCGCTGTTGACGATGGCGCCGAGGGGCGAGGCGCGCAGGCGGTACGGCTGGTCCCTGAGGTCGATGACCGGGTCTTTGCCGCGCAGGTAGTCGACGAAGCGCTCGTCGTCGGGGAGCTTGTCGGCGTGGGCGCCCGTGCGCAGGGCGCTGCGGATGCCGCTGGGCAGTCGGTCGAGGCGACCCTTCAGCTCGACGCCCAGCCCGTCGTCGCCAAGGCTGTAGAGCCGCCGGTCGGCGGGAGCGGGCATTTGTTGCTGGGCCGACCAGTAGGTCTCGCTGGGGGGCTTGAGCGCCTGGCCATTGGCGTCCTGGTCGAGCAATTGGGGGTTGCCGTTCTGATCAACCTGCTGGGCCGTGACGTTGCCGATGTTGTCGGTGGTGCGGTAGTCCACCTTGAACTTCAGGCGGCCGTCGAGCGAATCGGCCGCGGCCGGAGCGCTTCCCAGCGCGATGCCGGCGTCGTTGCCGCTGGCGTCGAGGATGTCCGAGAGGATGGCGTCGATGGTGGCGCGCACGCCGGCGGCGTCCTGCACGCTGAAACTGCGGCCGCCGCCGGTGTAGCCGGATTGGATGAAGTCGTCGATGCGGTCGGATTCCGGGCGGGCGAATTCCCAGAATTTGTAGCTGTTGTTCCACGCGGTGGTGCGCAGATCGGCGCCCTTGGAGGGCCAACGGGGGGACGTGGCGCCCTGGTACCCGTTCGCCAGGTACTGGTTGCGGTAGGTATTGATCTGCTGAAAGCTCAGGCCCGATGCGACGCCGTTGTCGCCCGAGGGGCGGATCAGGTAGCCGATGGCGTAGGTGGTGAGGTGCTGCCAGAACGCGGGCTGCAAGTCGCGGGTGGGGACGTTGTTCTCCAGTTGAGGCCGCAGGTCGGTATGCCAGTGGTACTGGGCGGCGAGATCGGCCAGCCCGCCCGTGGCGGGGCCGGGGTAGGGGACGTACCGTTGCCGGCCACTGCTGATGCCCTCGGGCTGGTAGGCAAAGGTCTCGGCGGGCGCGTTGCCGGCGGTGCTGCGCGTGAAGCCCGGGCCTTGGGTGGCGTCCTGGTTGGGGGTGTCGGGCGGCGTGCCCCGCAGGTCGTCGTCGCTCCAGCCGCCGTCGGACAGCACCACCTGGTAGGCGCGCCGGCAACCCAGCTCCGGGTTGGAGGCGTCGCTCACGCGGCTCGGGTCTCGGGCCCAGGGGTTTTCCTTGGCGCCGGTGCCCACACCGAAGTAGCTGGCCACGTCCTTGTAGGCCCGTTGGAGGGGGGTGCCGCCGTTGGCGTAGTTGCCATAGAGCCATTGGTAGAACTGATCGTTGGCCGGGCCTTTCGCCCAGGGGCGCACGCCCCGCAGCACCTGGGGCCTGCTGGTGCTCTTGCCCAACTGCGGCACGGCGCCTGACTCGGGCACCATGTTGATCGGTCGATAACCGATGCGCGCCAGGCCGTCGGTGAGTTTGTCGCTGTGCAGGGCCTGGCCCAGGGCGGTTTTGATCGCCTCGATGCGGGTGCGGTAGTAGCGGTACCAGTTGAGGATGTTGGTGACTTCTTCTTCGCGGGTGCAGCGCAGCTTCAGGGCCTGGGCGCAGTCGGTGCGCTGGTGGTCGGCCGGCAAGGCGATCGGGTCGGTGCCGTCGTGGCGGACGTCCACCGTGCGCAGTACCCGATTGCAGGTCGTGCCGAATGCCGTGCTCCTCAGCGCGCCGTTGGGCGCGGCCTTGTCGCAGAGGACGTAGGTGAACGGTGGCGTGTTGCTGTTGAGATCGGCGGCGCCATGGGGGCGGTTCACCGGGGCCCATTGACTCAGACTGAGGGAGTAGAGCGGCGTCTGGTTCTTTGGCTCCTGCACCGGCGGGTAGTTGGGAAACTGGGCGCTGATGATCAGAACCGGGCCGGCGCCGGCCGGGTCCATCGGATCGGCGAAGACCTTGTACGAAAACGCCGCGGAGCTGGCGTTGGAGATGAACTGGATGCCGTCGTTGGCTTGCAGCGGCTCACCCTTGGCATCCACCCGTGGCCGATAGGTGATCCGAGGGTTGTAGTACATGGGGTTGACGTCGGGTGAGCGCTGCGCCTCGAACATCGGCTGACCGTCGTCTCCGGTGGGCAGGCCGCGCCACCCTGGCCGGCTGACGTCGTACCCATCGGGATAGGGGATCGCCATCGACCCCGAGTTGTCCAGCGAGACCACGATGTTGGGTTTGGCGCCCGTGCTGCTGACCAGCAGCGGGCGCTGGCTGGGCTGGGCCTGGACCTCCACCGCGCCCAGCCCGGCGGCGGTGCCGATGGCGCACAGCAGCCAGCCCGGCAGATGCGCTGCCGGGCGTGGGGTGCGTGGCGGACGGGGGATGGGCGCCGGGCCAGGCGCGGGATGGGGCAGGGGACGGGAGCAGGGCGAGCGCGACATGGCCCGCGATGGTTCAGCCGCTTCGCCAGGCCCGCCGGGCATCAGCCGATGGACTGCATGGCCAAACGGATGCAGAACTAAGTGCTACTCACTTTGCGGTAGTTCGACCGCCAACGGTCGCGCCCGGGTGATCAGTGGTCCGTGAGAAATGCGTCTCGGCCCTCGAGCCGGGCGCGCAATCGCAGGTCGGTGCCCACCGGCAGGGTGTCCAGCCAGCGCAGGGCCACGCCGTCGGCCAAACGTTCCAGCGGGCCGAAGGGCGCCATGCCGGCTCCCTGGCCGAGCAGGCGGGGCGCCAGGTAGACCAGCAGCTCGTCCACCCAGCCCTCGCGCAGCAGGGACGCGTTGAGCTTGGCCCCGGCCTCGACGTGCAGCTCGTTCACCTCGCGCCGGCCCAGTTCTTGAAGCGCGGCGCCCAGGTCGACCTTGCCGTTCGCGCCGGGCGTCGGGAGGGTGTCGGCGCCGCGTTCCCGCAGCGCCGCGGCCCGGGGCTCGGCGGGGTCGGCATGGAAGAACCACCGCTGGCGCGGCAGGCCACCGTGCGGCGGCTCGAACAGCCGCGCCGTGGGCGGGGTGTCCAGGCGGCTGTCGATCACGGCCAGGTGCGGTTGGCGCAGCAGGCCCGGCAAGCGCGCGTCCAGGCGGGGGTTGTCTTCGAGCACGGTGCCCGCGCCCGTCAGCACGGCGCAGGCCCGGGCGCGCCATCGGTGGCCGTCTTCGCGGGCGGCTTCTCCGGTGATCCACTGGCTCTGTCCGTTGGGCAGGGCCGTGATGCCATCGAGCGAGGCGGCCATCTTCATGCGCACCCAGGGCCGGCCGCGCACCATGCGGCTGAAGAAGCCGATGTTGAGTTCGCGGCTGGCCCGGGCGATGGGGTGGTCGCCGGGCAGCAGTTCGACTGCGAGGCCGGCGGCGCGCAGCCGCTGCAGGCCTTGGCCGGCCACGCGGGGGTTGGGGTCGGTGGTGGCCACCACCACGCGCGCCACCCGGGCCGCGATCAGCGCGTCGCAGCAAGGCGGGGTGCGGCCGTGGTGCGAGCAGGGCTCCAGCGTGACATAGGCGGTGGCGCCGGCCGTGCTTTCGCCGCGCGCCTGGGCGTCGCGCAGGGCCATGACCTCGGCGTGCGGCCCGCCGGCCTGCTGGGTGTGGCCCGAGCCGATGACCCGGCCGTCCGACGCGACCAGCACACAGCCGACGCGGGGGTTGGGGTTCGACAGGCAGAGGGCCCGCTCGGCCAGTTCGAGCGCCGCCGCCAGGGGCCCGGTGCTCACCTTGCGGCTCCTGCGCGGGCGCGGGCCGCGCACCGGGGGGCCATCAGCGCTTCACCTCATCCACCAGCGCCCGGAACTCGTCGATGTCCTCGAAGCTGCGGTAAACGCTGGCGAAGCGGATGTAGGCGACCTTGTCGAGCTTTTTGAGCTCGCGCATCACCATCTCGCCGATGCGGTTGGCCGGTATTTCGCGCACGCCCAGGTTGAGCAGCTTTTCCTCGATGCGCTCGATCGCGGCATCGACCTGCTCGGTGCTCACCGGGCGCTTGCGCAGGGCCAGCGCAAAGGAGGCGCGCAGCTTGTCGGGCACGTACTCGACGCGGCGGCCGTCCTTCTTGACCACCATCGGGAAGCTGACGTCGGGCCGCTCGTAGGTGGTGAAGCGCTTCTCGCAGTGGCCGCAGCGGCGGCGGCGGCGGATGAAGTCGGCGTCTTCCGAGACCCGCGTCTCGACCACCTGGGTCTCGAGATGGCCGCAGAAGGGGCACCGCATCGCCGCCGCTCCGGGTTCAGCGGTAGACCGGGAAACGCGCGGTCAGCGCGTTGACCTTTTCGCGCACCGCGGCGATGTTGGCCGGGTCGCGGTTGTCGAGCACGTCGGCCACCAGGTTGGCGGTCAGGCGCGCTTCCTCGTCCTTGAAGCCGCGCGTGGTCATGGCCGGGGTGCCGATGCGCACGCCGCTGGTCACCATCGGCTTCTCGGGGTCGTTGGGGATGGCGTTCTTGTTGATCGTCATGTGCGCCTGGCCCAGCACCGCCTCGGCTTCCTTGCCGGTGATGCCCTTGGCGCGCAGGTCGACCAGCATCACGTGGCTTTCGGTGCGCCCGCTCACGATGCGCAGGCCGCGCTGGGTGAGCGTCTCGGCCACGATCTGGGCGTTTTTCACCACCTGCTGCTGGTAGGCCTTGAACTCGGGCGAGAGCGCTTCCTTGAAGGCCACGGCCTTGGCCGCGATCACGTGCATCAGCGGGCCGCCCTGCAGGCCAGGGAAGATGGCGCTGTTGATCGCCTTCTCGTGCTCGGCTTTCATGAGGATGAAGCCGCCGCGCGGGCCGCGCAGGCTCTTGTGGGTGGTGGAGGTCACCACGTCGGCGTGCGGCACCGGGTTGGGGTAGACGCCGGCGGCGATCAGGCCGGCGTAGTGCGCCATGTCGACCATGAAGAGCGCGCCCACGTCCTTGGCCACCTGGGCGAAGCGCGCGAAGTCGATGCGCAGGCTGTAGGCCGAGGCGCCGGCGATGATGAGCTTGGGCTTGGTCTCGTGGGCCTTGCGCTCCATGGCGTCGTAGTCGATCTCTTCCTTCTCGTTGAGACCGTAGGACACCACGTTGAACCACTTGCCGCTCATGTTGAGCGCCATGCCGTGGGTGAGGTGGCCGCCTTCGGCCAGGCTCATGCCCATGATGGTGTCGCCGGGCTTGAGGAAGGCCAGGAACACGCCTTCGTTGGCGGAAGCCCCGCAGTGCGGTTGCACGTTGGCGGCCTCGGCGCCGAACAGCTGCTTGATGCGGTCGATGGCCAGCTGCTCGGCCACGTCGACGTACTCGCAGCCGCCGTAGTAGCGGCGGCCGGGGTAGCCCTCGGCGTACTTGTTGGTGAGCTGGGTGCCCTGCGCGGCCATCACGGCCGGGCTGGCGTAGTTCTCGCTCGCGATGAGCTCGATGTGGTGTTCCTGGCGCGCGTTTTCGGCCTGGATGGCGGCAAACAGCTCGGGGTCGGTCTGTTCGATGAGGATGCGGCGGTCGTACATGGCAGTCCTGAATGACGAGGAACCTTGCGCGTGACAAGGGCTGCCCAGGCGAACGGCTGAACGCCCGGCCTGTCGGCGCGGGCGGTGCGCTTCCCAGTGGTTGTCCCGGTGGTCGCCCTGAACAGGGGGCCGGGTGTCCACGTCAGCGGCCGATCCCCGCAAGGGGTGGCCGCCTATCGCCAGTCGCGCACCGCGCTAGTTTAGCCCAGCGGGCTGCGGATCCCGCCGGCCGCGCGGGCGGGCCGCTTTCAGGACGGAATGGCCGTGGACGGGGGCGCCACCGTGGGCCGGACCTCGGCCTCGACCTCGTTGCTCGGCGCCGGGGCATTGACGGGGATGGCGCGCGCCGGCGGTGGCGCGTCGAAGTGCTTGAGCGGCTTGCCCTGGGCCACGCGCTGGATGCGCAGGTGCTCGGCCATCACGCGGTTGATGTACCAGCTGCCGTCGGTGGTGACCGCGCCCACGTAGAGGCGCAGGCCGCCCTCCAGGGAGCCGGCGCGCTTGACCGCGTCGCTCAGCACGCGAGCGCCCACGCGCAGGTTCGACAGCGGGTCGAAGGCCGCCAGTTCGCCGCCGAAGTCCTCGTACTTGTCGGTGTGCACGCGCGTGAGCACCTGCATCAGGCCCTGGGCGCCCACGGGGCTCTGGGCGAAGGGGTTGAAGCGCGACTCGATGGCCATCACGGCCAGCAGCAGCGTCGGGTCCAGGCGGCTGCGCTCGCCGATCAGGTAGGCCTCGGCCACCAGTGCGCCCACGGGTTCGGGTGCCACGCGGTATTTGCGGCTGAGCCACTGCGTGACTTTGGCCTGCTGCTCGGTCAGGTCGCGCAGGTTGGCCACGGTCACGCGGTCGATGGCGGTGGGTTCCACCTCGACGTCGCGCTCGACCATCTGCTGCGCTTCCTGGCGCTGCAGCAGCCAGCTCAGCAGCCGCTCCTCGGCGCTGGCACGCAGGTCGGCGCGCATGCCGAAGACGAGCAGGGCCACCGCGGCCACCGTGCCGAGCAGCGCCAGGCTGTTCTGCGTGGTGTGGATGAACCCCTGGTACACGTCGGAGGCGGCGTGGTTCAGGGACGATGCCAAGGCACGTGTCGTGCTCTTCTGCGGCGTCGGCGAGTGGGTCCTCATGGGTCGCTCCTTGCAGGTCGCCCGCGGCGTTCGTGAGAACGGCTCGGGCGGTCGTTGGGGGGGCTCTCGGTGGATGGCCGCGGGGGCCGGTTCCAGCGAGTGGGCCTGCCGTACAGGCCCGGGTTTACCCTCGCGTGGGCAAAAGTCGGCGGATGGTAGGGAGGCGTTAATAGCCAGTCAATGGCTTTGAACGCTGTTTGAAGAATAATTAGTAATATAAAATCGCCGGCCGACGTGCCAAATTGGACAAGTGCAGCGCCGCCGCCAATGGCCACGCGGGTTTGCGCGCGATGACAGGCGTATGACCGCTGGTCGGCCGATGCCCACCTTTCATGGGGCAAAACGGGGTTTTGGGGCGCCGGAATGGGCGGCCGGGCCGCGATTGAAAAGTTCCATGGTCGGGCGACGCGTGTGCCTTGATTCGACCGGTGGCCCGGCGTACGCTTCATCCGTCGGTCGCAGACCGGCACAGCCGACCCGGTGGAGTTCCACCGAACGGCCCCCTTGGGAGCAATCTCTTGCTCCCCGGCTGGCGGGACATCACCCTCCCACCACCCAACCGACGGCAAGCGCTTCATTGCCCGCCGTCAACCCCGGCGGGTTTTTCCCGCCGGGGTTTCTTGTTTTTGGGGCCGTCATGCGGCGTGGCCCTGGCTTGCGCGACACTCGCGCATGGCCGACACCGCAACGGATTCCCCCGTCCCCCTTCCGCCCGCTGCCACGCCGCGCTCGCGCCTCGCGCGGCGCCTGGCCTGGGTGGTCGCCGGCCTGCTGCTGCTGTGGGGCCTGACCTGGCTGGGCCTGCCGCCGCTGCTGAAGTGGCAGCTGCAAAAGCAGGGCAGCGAGCGGCTGGGCCGCGCGGTCACGGTGGAGCAGGTGCGCTTTCACCCCTGGTCGCTGGAGCTGTGGGTGGATGGCCTGCGGGTCGCCGGCGCCGAGGGCGCCGACGAGCTGCTGTCGGTGAAGCAGCTCTATATGAATGCGGAGCTGCAGTCCCTGGTGCGGCTCGCGCCGGTGATCGATGCCCTGAAGGTCGACACGCCGCGCCTGGCGCTGCGCCACCTGGGGCAAGGGCATTGGGACTTCGACGACGTGCTGCAGCGCCTGACGCCGCCGCCGCCCAGCGGGCCCCAGGACGACTCGCCCGCGCGCTTCGCCGTCTTCAATATAGAAGTGGTCAACGGCCAGGCCAGCGTGCGGGACGAGCCCGTGGGCGTGACCCACCACCTGGACGGTCTGCAGATCGCCGTGCCCTTCCTGAGCAACCTGGGGTCGCGCCGCGAGGTGGTGACCGAGCCGCGGCTGGCTTTCACGCTCAACGGCAGCGCCTTCGACAGCCGCGTGGCCACCACCCCATTCGCCGAGGACCACCAGACGCGCGCGCGCCTGCAGATACCCGAGCTGGACCTGGCGCCCTACCGGCCGTACTGGCCCAAGGCCTGGCCGGTGCAGCTCACCTCGGGGGCGCTGCACCTGGACCTGACGCTCGACTTCGAGCAGCACGCCGAGCCGACCCTGGTGGTGGCCGGCACCGCGGGCCTGTCGAACCTGCGCCTGGACGAAGCGGGTGGTGCGCCCCTGCTGCTGTCGCCGCGCCTGGACGTGGCGCTGCAGCGCGTGGAGCCCCTGCGCCGGCGCGTGGCGCTGGGCGCGGTGCGCTGGCAGGGACTCGAACTCGACTTGCGCCGCGACGCGCAGGGGCGGCTCAATCTCCAGCGGCTGTCGGCCAGCTGGCCCATGGCCCCGGCGGCCGAGGCCAAACCCGTCCCCGCCCCGGCGCCGGAAGCGGCCTGGCAGCTGGCCGTGCAGGGCTTCGAGCTCAGCGAGGCCCTGGTCCGCTGGCGCGACGCCTCGGTGCAGCCCCGGGCCGAGCAGGACCTGCGCATCGCCTCACTCACGCTTGCGCCGATCGCCTGGCCGGTGAAGGAACCCGCGCGCCTGCAGCTCGCCGCCGCCGTGGGCGAGGCCACGCTCAAGGCCGAGGGCGAGGTCGCGGGCGACCGCGCCCAGGTGCGCGCCGCGCTCGACAACTGGGGCCTGCGCCTGGCCGCGCCCTACCTGGCCAGCGTGCTGACGCCCGAACTCGACGGCCGCGCCCGCGCCAGTCTGGTGTTCGACTGGGTGCGCGGCGCCGAGGGCAAGCCCGACCAACTGGGCCTGCAGGGGTCGGAGCTGGTGCTGGAAAAGCTGCAATTGGGCCCGGCCAAGCGCCCGCTGGCCCGGCTGGACAGCCTGCGCCTGGCCGAACTGAAGATCGACCTGGCGAAACACCACGCCGAGCTGGGCCAGGTGGCGCTGGACAACCCCGTGTTCGACGCCCACCGCGACGCGCAGGGCCGCTGGATGGTGGAGCGCTGGCTCCAGCCCGCGCACGCCGCCCCGCCCGCCGGGCCGGCGGCCACGAAAGAAGCGGCCCAGGCCGCCCAGGCGGCCGAGCCCGCCGCGCCCTGGACCTGGCGCCTGGCCGACGCCCGCCTGCGCGGCGGGCGCGTGCGCTTCATCGACGACAGCAAGGCCAACCCGGTGCGGCTGGACCTCGACCGCTTCGACGTCCGCCTGCAGGACCTGCAGCCCCCCGGCGAGCGCGCCCCCGAGGCGCCGCTGAACCTCAAGCTGCGCGTGGCCGGCGGCGGGCCCACCGCCGGCACCGTGGCCGCCGACGGCCGCCTGCGCCTGCCCGGTCCGGCCGGCGCCGGCCCCGACCTGCACTGGCGCGGCCGCGTGCAGGTGGAGCGATTTCCCGTGCACGCGCTGGAGCCCTACCTGGCCGACTACCTCAACCTGGAGCTGCTGCGCGCCGACACCAGCGTGCGCGGCGACATCGACCTGACCCTGCCGGCCAATGGCCCGCGCGTGCAGGCCGCGGTGGACCTGGCGGTGGAGGACTTCCGCGCCAACACCGGCTCGCCCGGCGAGGAACTGCTGCAGTGGCAGTCGCTGCAGGTGCGTGGCCTGCGGGTGCGCCAGGCGCCGGGGCAACCCCTGTCGGTACAGGTGGCCGAGACCGTGCTGAGCGACTACTACGCGCGCATCGCCATCGACCCCAACGGGCGCTTCAACCTGCAGGACCTGGTCAAGCCCGCGCCGGGCGAGCCGGCCGCGCCCGCCGCCCCGGCGGCCACCGCCCCGGCACCCGGCGCGCCCGCGCCCAACGCCGCCACCACCACGGCCGCCGCGCCGCCGCCCGGCCCGGCGGCCGACATCCGCATCGGCCCGATCAGCCTGGTCAACGGCCGCATCCTGTTCTCGGACCACTTCGTGCGGCCCAACTACAGCGCCAACCTCAGCGAGGTCACGGGCTCGCTCAGCGCGTTCTCCAGCACCCCGGCCGCGCCCGGCCAGCCGCCCGAGATGGCCACGCTCTCGCTCAAGGGCCGCGCCGAGGGCACGGCCACGCTGGACATCAATGGCCGCATCAACCCGCTGGCCACGCCGCTGGCGTTGGACATCAAGGGCGTGGTGCGCGACCTGGAGCTGCCGCCGCTGTCGCCCTACAGCGTGAAGTACGCGGGCTACGGCATCGAACGCGGCAAGCTCAGCGTGGACGTGGCCTACCAGGTGGAGCCGAACGGCCAGCTCACCGCCAGCAACCAGATCGTGCTGAACCAGCTCGCCTTCGGCGAGCGCGTGCCCGACAGCCCGGCCAACCTGCCGGTGAAGCTGGCCGTGGCCCTGCTGGCCGACCGCAACGGCGTGATCGACATCAACCTGCCCATCAGCGGCTCGCTCAACGACCCGCAGTTCCGGCTTGGCCCGGTGATCGTGCGGGTCATCGTCAACCTGATCGGCAAGGCCATCACGGCGCCGTTCTCGCTCATCGCCAGCGCCTTCTCGGGCGGCGGCGCGGACGCCAGCCAGATCGGCTTCGATCCCGGCCGTGCCGAGCTGAGCGACGCCAAGCGCACGCAGCTCGAGTCGCTCGCCAAGGCGCTGGAGAACCGGCCGGCGCTGCGGGTCACCATCGTGGGCCACAGCAACCTGGAGGCCGAGCGCGCGGGCTGGCAGCGCGCCCGGCTGGACGGGCTGCTGCAGGCCGAGAAGCGCCGCCGCCTGGCGCGCGCCGGCGGCGAGGTGCCCGCGCGCGTGAGCGTGAGCGCGCAGGAGCGCCCCGAACTGCTGCGCGAGGCCTACCGCCGCGCCGACATTCCCAAGCCGCGCAACCTCATCGGCCTGGCCAAGGACATTCCGCTGGAAGAAATGGAGGCGCTGCTGCTGGCCGCCCAATCGCCCACCGAGGACACCATGCGCGAGCTGGCGGTGGCGCGCGCGGTGGCGGTGAAGGACTTCCTGGCCGGCCTGCGCTTGCCCGAGGACCGCCTGTTCCTGGGCGCGCCCAAGACCCAGGCCAGCGGCGACCAGTGGGTGCCGCGGGCCGAACTGCAACTCGCGCCGCGCTGAGCGGCGCGACCGCGGGTAAGCCGGCGCCGCGCTGAGCGGCGCGACCCGGGGAAAGCCGGCGCCGCGCTGAGCGGCGTGACCCGGGGAAAGCCGGCGCCGCGCCAAGCGGTGACAATACGCGTTTCTCCGCGCGGCCCGCCGCGCATCCGCTGCCCTTTTCACATGTCGCTGTTTTCTCCGCGCCAGACATCCGTCCCCGAGCCCGCCGTGAACACCCCCTCCAACCCCAAGTCCGCCAACGCCCATCCCCTGGACGCGCTCACCGGCGGCGTCTTCTCGGCCCCCACCGCCGGCGAGCGCGCCGCGCGCGTGCGCGATTGGCTCGCCACCGATCCCTCGGCCGAGCACATGAACGAGGTGTTCAAGGAGCTCAGCCAGCGCGACCGCGGCGCGGCCAAGGCGCTGAAGGAAAAGCTCGACGAGCTCAAGCGCCAGAAGTCGCAGGAGCAGGCGGCCAGCGAATGGTCGGCCAAGGCCGAGGCCCTGCTGGCCGCGTCGCGCCTGAACCTGGCCGATGCCCTGGCCTGGCAGCGCGACGCCGCGCGCGCCGGCGCGCCGCTGTCGCGCGAGCCCCTGGCCACGCTGCGCCAGCGCCTGGCCGAGCGCATCAAGTCCATCGAGGACCTGCAGCACGCGGTGCAGGTGGAGCGGGAGGCCGCCGTGCTGATCGCCCAGCGCATCGAGGTGCTGTCCACCAAGCCCTGGCAGGAGGCCCGCCAGGCCGCCGACGCGCTGCGCGGCGACGTGGCCCAGTGGCAGCAGCAGATCGACGGTCTGACACAGGACCCGCAATGGGCCAGCGTGGAGGCCAAGTTCCCGCCCATGCTCGAGGCCTCGCGCCAGCAGCTGCAGCTGGTTTGGGACGCCTTCGATGCCGCGCTGGCCCAGGCCACGGCGGCCGCCGCCGACGCCAATGCCCCGCTGCCGGCCGTGCCCGTGTGGGCCGACGAGTTGCGCGCCGCGCGCGGCCTGGCACCCGCCGAGCAGCAGGCCGCCAACGAGCAGGCGCAACAGGCCCAGCAGGCGCGCCGCGAGCGCGCCGGCGCCGAGATCGAAAAGGCCGTGGCCGCGCTCGAGGCCGAGGTGGCCGAAGGCCATGGCAAGGCCACGCCCAAGGCCGCGGCCGAGCTGCGCCAGCTGCTCAAGCAGCACGGCCGCCTGATCGGCCAGGCGCTGGAAGCGCGCGCCCATGCCGTGCTGTCGCAAGCCGGTGAACTCGAAGGCTGGCAGCGCTGGCGCGCCGACCAGCTGCGCGAGGAGCTGGTGGCCAAGGCCGAGGCGCTGACGCAGGCACCCGAGGGCCAGCGGCCCACCGGACGCAAGCTGCAGGAAGCCATCCGCCAACTGCGCGAGCAGTGGAAGACCACCGACCAGGGCGGTGCGCCCAACCACGCGCTCTGGAAGCGCTTCGACGAAGCCTGCACCGAGGCGCACAAGGGCGTGGAGGCCTGGCTGTCGCAGGTGCGCCAGCAGGCCGAGGCCACGCGCGCCCAGCGCCAGGCCATCATCGACGAACTCAAGGCCTGGACCGCCGCGCACGCCGAGAGCAGCGACTGGAAAGCCCAGCTGCGCGAGCTGCACGCCTTCTCCGAGCGCTGGCGCCAGGCCGGCCACCTGAGCGAGAAGGCCTTCGCCGAGGTGCAGCCGCTGTGGAAGGACACCATGCACCAGGCGCACGCGCGCCTGGAGGCCGCGCAGGCCGAGAGCGTGGCGCGCCGCCGCGCCTTGATCGAGGAGGCCGCCGCGCTGTCGCAGGCGCAGCCGCTGCGCATCGACGCCGTGAAGGCCCTGCAGCAGCGCTGGCAGGCCGAGGCGCACGCCGTGCCGCTCGACCGCAAGCAGGAACAGAAGCTGTGGGAGGCCTTCCGTTCGCCCATCGACGCCGCCTTCGAGCGCAAGACCAGCGAGCGCCAGCAGCAGGCCGGCGCGCTCAGCGCCGTCGACCAGCGCGTGCTGGACGCCTCGCGCGAGCTCGAAGCCGCCACGCAGTCGGGCGACGCACAACGCATCCGCGCGGCCATGGCCGCGCTGGAGGCCGCCGGGCGCGCGGCACCACCGGCGGCCACGCCGGCCGCGGCGCCAGAGGCCGCCGCTGGCGGGGAGGCCGCACCGGCCGACGGCGCCGAGGCCGCGCCCGCGCCCACCGCGCCTCCGGCCGCGCCGCGCAAGCTGGTGGCCATGCGGGGCGACGACCGCCCCGGTGCCAGGAAAGCCGAACCCGCGCCCCGCGACCCGCGCCGCGATGGCCGCTCCGGCCGCCCCGACGCGCGCGGCGGCCGAGACGGTCGCGATGGCCGTGACCGCCGCGACTTCCGCGATTCGCGCGAGGACCGCGAACCGCGCGGCCCGCGCCTGGGCGACACCGCCTTCCGCGCGCAGCGCCAGGCCATGGAAGCCGCGCAAGCCAGCTTGCGCCGCCTGGCCGAGCAGGCGCACGGCGAGGTGCTCACCCAGGTGCTGGACGCCTGGCGCGCGCGCGACGCGCAGCAGCTGCCCGCCGCGCAGGCCCTGGGCGGGCGCGTGGCGCCGGCTCAGCGTTCGGCCTGGGTCTCCGCGCTCGGCCAGCCCGCGAATGCCTTGCCCGCCGAGGCCCTGCTGCGCCTGGAGATCGCCGCCGAGGCGCCGACCCCGGCCGAGCACCTGAGCGAGCGCCGCCTGCTGCAGCTGCAGTTGCTCACGCGCCGCAACGCGCCATCGCCCACGGAAACCTGGGCGCAGGACGTGGCCCAGGTGCTGGGCGGGGCGCACGACGAGAAGTCGGCGCGGCGGCTGCAGGCCGCGCTGAAGGCGCTGCTCAAGCGCTGAGCGGGCGCGCGCTGAGGAAGAAGGCGTCGTAGAGCGCCAGCAGGGCGGGGAACTCCTGCCCGAAGCGCTCGCGGTTCACGAAGTAGGCCTCGCAGGTCACGGCGAAGAACTCGGCCGGGTCCTTCGCGGCGTAGCCGTCCAGCCAGGGCGGCTCGCCGCCGAAACGCTCGGCCATGGACACGGCCTCGCGGAAGCCGTCGAAATGCGCCGCCATCACGCGCTGCCAGCGCGCGCGGGCCTCGCGCGGATCGCGCGTGCCCAGGAAGCCCTGGGGCAGGGTGGGCGCGCCCTGCGGGTGCTCACCGGCCTGCAGCTCGCGCATGTCCATCTTGTGCACGAACTCGTGGATCACCACGTTGTGGCCGATGGCGGCGCGCTCGCCCGCGCTGGCCACGTCCTCCCAGCTCAGCATCAGCGGGCCGCCGTCCATGGCCTCGCCGGCCAGGGCCTCGGTGTACTCGTGCACCACGCCAGCGGCGTCGTGCACCTTGCGGCGCGCCAGCACGGCGCCGGGCTGCAGCACGATGCCCACGAAGTCGTCGTACCAGTCGAGCAGGTCGGGCGCGCGGCGCAGGGCGCGCCCATCGGGGCCGTGCAGGTGCAGCAGCGGGCGGCAGGCCTGCGCCGCGATGGACAGCGCCATGGCGTCGGTGACCACCAGGCCGTTGGCGCCGCTGAATTCCTTCTCGACCAGGAAGTGCTGGCACAGCAGGCGCAGGCGCGCGCGGTCCCCACCGTTCAGCGCGGCGAGGAAGGGCAGGGCCGCGAGCGTGTCGCGCCACAGGGCCTCGGGAATGGGGGCGGGGCGGCGCCAGCGGCGCCGCAGCGAGGCCAGCCAGCTCACGCGGCGCTCACCCGCTGCGCGCCGCGCTCGCTCAGGCGCAGCGCATCGGCGCGCGGCGGCTGGGCGAGCGCGTCCCAGTCGCTGAGCACGAGGCGCCGGCGCCCCGGGGCCAGCGCGTGCTCGGCCGGGCGGTGCGTGTGGCCGTGGATCAGCGTGGCGGCGCCGGCATGTTCCAGCCAGGCGGTGGCCGCGTGGGCGTCCACGTCCGCCCACAGTCCGGGGTCGGGGCCCAGGCTGCGCTTGCGCGCCTCGCTGCGCGAGCGCAGATCGCGCGCGATGGCCTGGCGTTCGACCAGGGGGCGGGCAAGGAAGTCGCGCTGCCAATCGGCGCCGCGCACCTGGGCGCGAAAGCCCTGGTAGTCGGTGTCGGCCAGGCACAGCGCGTCGCCGTGGCTGAGCAGCCAGCGCTGACCGGCGAACACCAGCACGGTGGGGTCGTGCAGGGCCGTCATGCCGCAGGCGGCCAGGCCCTCGGGGCCGAGCAGGAAATCGCGGTTGCCGGCGATGAAGAAGGTGGGGGTGTGGCGGGCGAAGCCGCTCAGGGCCTGGGCGCAGCCGCGCCAGAAGCGGCGGTCGGCGTCGTCGTGGGCCTCGTCGGGCGCGAGCAGGTCGTCGCCGACCCAGACCTCGAACAGGTCACCCAGGATGAAGAGCGCGTCGGGCCGGGGCGCGCGCGCGAGGTAGGCGAGCCAGGCGGCGTGTGTGGCCGGATCGCCCGCGTGCAGGTGCAGATCGGAGATCAGCTCGACGGATCGCCACGACGCGGGCGCCACCAGCTCGGGGAAGCGCTCGGTCATGGGCGTGGGCCGGTCGCTCAGACGGCGACCGCTTTCTCGATCACGACGTCGGTCTTCGGCACATCGTCGTGGAAGCCGCGGCGGCCCGTGGGCGCGCCCTCGATCTGCTTGACGATCTCGCTGCCCGCGACCACCTTGCCGAACACGGCGTAGCCCCAGCCCTGCGCGCTGGGCGCGGTGTGGTTGAGGAAGCCGTTGTTGGTGACGTTGATGAAGAACTGCGCGGTGGCCGAGTGTGGGTCGCTGGTGCGCGCCATGGCCACGGTGTAGACGTCGTTCTTGAGGCCGTTGTTGGCCTCGTTCTGGATCGGCTTGTCGGTGGGCTTCTGGTTCATGCCAGGTTCGAAGCCGCCGCCCTGGATCATGAAGCCGGGGATGACGCGGTGGAACACGGTGTTGTCGTAGTGGCCCTTGTTCACATAGGCCAGGAAGTTGGCGGTGGACTGCGGCGCCTTCTCGGCATCGAGTTCGAGCGTGATGACGCCCATGCCGGCGATGTGCAGTTCGACTTTCGGATTGGCCATGTTCATTTCTCCAGGCTGGCTTTGACGATGGTGACGGGGGTCTGCGGAACGTTCTGGTGCATGCCGCGGTTGCCGGTGGGCACCGCGCGAATCTTGTCGACCACGTCCATGCCGGCGACCACCTTGCCGAACACGGTGTAGCCGTGGCCGTCGGGCGAGGGCGCGTTGAGGCCCGGGTTGTTCACGACGTTGATGAAGAACTGCGAGGTGGCCGAGTCGGGGTTGCCGGTGCGCGCCATGGCGATGGCGCCGCGGTCGTTCTTCAGGCCGTTGCCGGCCTCGAGCGGCACGGGCGCGCGCGTGGGCTTTTGCTGCATGTCGGCCGTGAAGCCGCCGCCCTGGATCATGAAGTTGCCCATCACGCGGTGGAACACCGTGCCGTCGTAGTGCTTGTCCTTGACGTACTGCAGGAAGTTCTCGACCGTCTTCGGCGCCTTGGCGGGGTCGAGCTCGACGACGATGTCGCCGAGCGAGGTGGACAGGCGCACGCGCGGTGCCTTGCTGTCCTGGGCCCGGGCGGTGAAGGCCAGCGCGAGCGCCAGACTGGTGGTCAGGGCGGTGGCCAGGCGGGCGAAGCCGCGTCGGTGCAATGTCATGGGCGAAATCCTCAGCGGGGGGTGGTGGCCAGCAGGCTCTGCACGGCTTTGAGTTTGGGTGCCAGGCGCGGGTTCTGCGCGTCGACGTCGCGCGCGCGCTGCCAGGCGCGCTCGGCCAGCCGCGCATACACGTCGCCCAGGTTCTCCAGCGCCACGGCGTAGCGCGGGTTGGCGCGGATCGCGGCCTCGAGCGCGACGCGGGCTTCGTCGTAGCGGCCGGCCGCGGCGTGCAGCACGGCCAGGTTGTTGTGCGGCTCGGGCAGCTCGGGGTTGTCCTGCGTGAGGTTGGTGAAAGTCTCGAGCGCGGCCGCGCTGTCGCCCTTCTGGTTCTGCGCCACGCCCAGCAGGAAGCGCATCTGCGGATCACGCGGGTTGCCGCGCAGGTAGTCCTGCGCGCGGCTCAGGGCCTGGTCCAGCTGCTGGGCGCGCATGAGGCGCGAGACCTCGTCATAGGCCGAGGGCGCGGGGATGCTGGGCGACTGGGCCTGCGCCAGCCAGGGCAGGGCGGCGGCCAGGCCGACCAGCAGCGCTCGGGTGACACCACGGAAACAAGCGAGGACGGCGCGGTCCAGCGGTGAAGCTCGGTGAGACATGGAACCTCATGGGATGCGCCGGGCGAAGCGGATGCCCGACCAGTGGCGCCCATCGGTGCGTGCGTGCGCGGGATGGGCGTCGATATACTGACGCATTGTATCTGAGGGGTACCGGCGAGCCGGTCGTTTCAGACCGTGCCTGCGGGGCGCCGGACCCGTGAGGCGCCGCGCTGGCGAGCGTGGTTGGAAGCGGTCGGCACCGCGCCTGCCCTGCGCCTTGCGATGACCCTGCATATCCACAACACCCTCACGCGCCGGCTCGAGCCTTTCGCGCCCATCGAGCCCGGCCACGTGCGCATGTACGTTTGCGGCATCACGGTCTACGACCTGTGCCACGTGGGCCACGCCCGCTCCAACATCGCCTTCGACGTGGCTCGCCGCTGGCTCGAGGCCAGCGGCTACCGCGTCACCTTCGTGCGCAACATCACCGACATCGACGACAAGATCATCCGCCGCGCGGTGCAGAACGGCGAGACGGTGCGCGGCCTCACCGACCGCATGATCGCCGCCATGTACCAGGACTTCGATGCCCTGGGCATCGCGCGCCCCACGCACGACCCGCGCGCCACCGACTACGTGCCGCAGATGCTCGACATCGTGCGCACGCTCGAAGACAAGCAACTGGCCTACCGCGCGGCCGACGGCGACGTGAACTACGCGGTGCGCCGCTTCCCTGGCTACGGCAAGCTCTCCGGCAAGACGCTCGACGAACTCCAGGCGGGCGAGCGCGTGGCCGTGGCCCAGGGCAAGGGCGACCCGCTGGACTTCGTTCTCTGGAAGGCGGCCAAGCCCGACGAACCCGCCGACGCGCAGTGGGACTCGCCCTATGGCCGCGGCCGTCCGGGCTGGCACATCGAGTGCTCGGCCATGGCCTGCGCGCTGCTCGGCAAGACCTTCGACATCCATGGCGGCGGCGCCGACCTGCAGTTCCCGCACCACGAAAACGAGATCGCGCAGAGCGAGGGCGCCAACGGCGTGCCGCTGGCCGCGGTGTGGATGCACAACGGCTTTGTCAACGTCGACAACGAGAAGATGTCCAAGAGCCTGGGCAACTTCTTCACCATCCGCGAGGTGCTGCAGAAGTACGACGCCGAGACGGTGCGCTTTTTCATGCTGCGGGCCCACTACCGCAGTCCGCTCAACCACAGCGACGCCCATCTGGACGACGCGCGCGCCGCGCTCAAGCGCCTGTACACCGCGCTGTCGGTGGTGAACGCGGCGGACGTTTCCATCGACTGGAGCGAGCCCTTCGCCGCGCGCTTCAAGGCCGCGATGGACGACGACTTCAATACGCCGGTGGCCTTGAGCGTGCTGTTCGAGCTCGCGAGCGAGGTCAACCGCGGCAAGGACCCGCGCCACGCGGGCCTGCTGCGCGCGCTGGGCGGTGTGCTGGGGTTGTTGCAGGCCGATCCGGTGGCATGGTTGCAGGGCGGGCCATCTAGGCATCATGAAGCGTTTGGCGCCCTTGTTGGTCAGGGCGCCTACGTCTCTGGCAATGCCCATGTGACATCGGGCTTGGACGAGCTCGCGATCGCCGCGCGCATCGCCGCGCGCGCCGCCGCCAAGAAAGCCCGCGACTTCGCCGAAGCCGACCGCATCCGCAACGAGCTGCTCGGCCAGGGCATCGTGCTGAAAGACAGCGCCGCGGGCACCACCTGGGAGCGCGCCTGATGAGCGCCGTGCTGACCGTGCCCGAGCCCGCGTATTGGCAGGACGCCTGCAAGCACCTGATGAAGCGCGACCGCGTGATGAAGAAGCTCATCCCGCGCCACCCCGACGTGTGCCTGCAGTCGCGCGGCGACGCCTTCGTCACGCTGGCGCGCAGCATCGTGGGCCAGCAGATTTCGGTGAAGGCCGCCCAGTCGGTATGGGACCGCTTCGAATCGCTCACCCGCAAGATGACGCCCGCGCAGGTGCTCAAGCTCAAGGTGGACGACATGCGCGCCGCCGGCCTGTCGGTGCGCAAGGTCGAGTACCTGGTGGATCTGGCGCTGCATTTCTCGGACAAGCGCGTGCGCGTGAACGAGTGGCCGCACATGGACGACGAGGCCATCATCGCGGAGCTGGTGGCCATCCGCGGCATCGGCCGCTGGACGGCCGAGATGTTCCTCATCTTCCACCTCATGAGGCCCAACGTGCTACCGCTGGACGACATCGGCTTGCAGAACGGTATCAGTCAGGCCTATTTTTCGGGTGAGCCCGTCAGCCGCAGCGAGATCCGCGAGGTGGCCGGCTCCTGGGCCCCGTTCTGCAGCGTGGCCACTTGGTATATTTGGCGGTCGCTCGATCCGCTCCCCGTGAGCTATTGAGCCGCCTGAGCAAAGGAGCCTATCTTGGCCAAAAAGAACTTTCTCGACTTCGAGCAACCGATCGCGGAACTCGAATCCAAGATCGAGGAACTGCGCTACGTCCAGACCGAATCGGCGGTCGACATCTCCGAAGAGATCGACAAGCTGGCGTCCAAGAGCCTGCAGCTCACCAAGGACATCTACAGCAACCTCTCACCCTGGCAGATCACCAAGATCGCGCGCCACGCCGACCGGCCCTACACGCTGGACTACGTGCGCGAAATCTTCACGCACTTCGTCGAGCTGCACGGCGACCGCCACTTCTCCGACGACCTGTCCATCGTCGGCGGCATGGCGCGCTTCAATGGCCAGCCCTGCGTGGTCATCGGCCACCAGAAAGGCCGTGACACGAAGGAGCGCGGCCTGCGCAACTTCGGCATGACCAAGCCCGAGGGCTACCGCAAGGCCCTGCGGCTCATGAAGCTGGCCGAGAAGTTCAAGCTGCCGGTGTTCACCTTCGTCGACACGCCGGGCGCCTATCCGGGCATCGACGCCGAAGAGCGTGGCCAGTCCGAGGCCATCGGTCGCAACATCTTCGAGATGGCGCAGCTCGAGGTGCCCATCATCTCCACCATCATTGGCGAGGGCGGCTCCGGCGGCGCGCTGGCCATCGCCGTGGCCGATCAGGTGCTGATGCTGCAGTACTCGGTGTATTCGGTGATCAGCCCCGAGGGCTGCGCCTCCATCCTCTGGAAGACCAGCGAGCGCGCGAGCGACGCGGCCGAGGCCCTGGGCATCACGGCGCACCGCCTCAAGGCCCTGGGCCTGGTGGACAAGATCGTCAACGAGCCCGTGGGCGGCGCGCACCGCGACCACAAGCAGATGGCCGCCTTCCTCAAGCGCGCCCTGGGCGATGCCTACCGCCAGGTGGCCGACCTCAAGGTGAAGGAACTGCTGGAGCGCCGCCATGCGCGCCTCGATGGCTATGGCCGCTTCACCGACACCAAGGCCGAGGCCAAAGACCGCCGCTGAGGCGGACGCTTTCCCCGGTGCCGCCGAGCTGCAGCGCTGGGCGGCGCGCCATTCCCTCGATCAGGACACCACGCCGATCGGCATCGCCTGCAGCGGCGGCGCCGACTCGGTGGCCCTGCTGCTGGCCGCGCACGCGCGCTGGCCGGGGCGCTGCGTGGCACTGCACGTGCACCATGGCCTGCAGGCCGCGGCCGACGGCTTCGAGGCCTGCGTGCGTGAGGTCGCGGCGTCCCTGGGCCTGCCCGTGCACGTGGCCCGCGTCGACGCCCGGCACGCACCGGGCCAAAGCCCCGAGGACGCGGCCCGTCTCGCGCGCTACGCCGCGCTGGCGGGCCTGGCGCGGGACCGGGGCATCGGCTGGGTGCTGCTCGCGCAGCACGGCGACGACCAGGCCGAGACCGTGTTGCTCGCGCTCTCGCGGGGCGCGGGCCTGCCCGGCCTGTCCGCCATGCCCGAGGCCTTCGAGCGCCATGGCCAGCGTTTTGGCCGGCCCTGGCTCGGCGTGCCCGCGCACACGCTGCGTGAAGCGCTGATCGCGCGCGACCAGCGCTTCGTTGACGACCCCAGCAACGGCGACGAGCGCTACACGCGCAACCGCATCCGCGCGCAGTTGATGCCGGCCTGGGCGCGCGCCTTTCCGGGCTACCGCGCGGCGCTCGCGCGCAGCGCGGCGCACGCGGCGCAGGCGCAGCGCCTGCTGGACGAACTGGCGGCGCTGGACCTGGCGGCCACCGGCGAGCCGCCGCGCATCGTGGCGCTGCAGGGCCTGTCGCGCGACCGCCAGGCCAACACCCTGCGGCACTGGCTGCGCCGCGCGCACGGCGTGGCGCCGAGCGCCGCGCAGCTCGACGAACTGCTCGACCAGGTCGGTGCCTGCCGCACGCGCGGCCACGCGATCCGGCTCAAGGTGGCCGAGGGTTTCGTGGTGCGCGACGGCGCGTGCCTGGCCTATACCCCCTAGGTATAATCCCGCGGTTCTGCCCGGCCCCAGTGGCTGTGCGGCGCGCGCCCCGACGAAGCCCTGAAGGACGCGCCGCGCCGCGTCCTTCCTCCCTTCCAATGGCCCTCATCGTTCACAAGTACGGCGGCACCTCCATGGGGTCGACCGAACGCATCCGCAACGTCGCGCGTCGCGTCGCCAAATGGCACAAGGCCGGCCACCAGATGGTGGTGGTGCCCAGCGCCATGAGCGGCGAAACCAACCGCCTGCTGGCGCTCGCCAAGGAAGTCGCGCCCGCCAAACCGGGCAAGTCCTATGGCCGTGAACTCGACATGCTGGCGGCCACCGGCGAGCAGGCCTCGTCCGCGCTGCTGGCCATCGCGCTGCAGGCCGAAGGCCTGGAGGCGGTGAGCTACGCGGGCTGGCAGGTGCCGATCAAGACCAACGACGCCTACACCAAGGCCCGCATCGAATCCATCGACGACGCGCGCGTGCGCGCCGACCTGGACGCGGGCAAGGTGGTCATCGTCACCGGCTTCCAGGGCATCGACGACGGCGGCAACATCACCACGCTGGGCCGCGGCGGCAGCGACACCTCGGCCGTGGCCGTGGCCGCGGCGCTCAAGGCCGCCGAGTGCCTGATCTACACCGACGTCGATGGCGTCTACACCACCGACCCGCGCGTGGTGCCCGAGGCGCGCCGCCTGTTGCGCGTGAGCTTCGAGGAAATGCTGGAGATGGCCAGCATGGGCTCCAAGGTGCTGCAGATCCGCTCGGTGGAGTTCGCGGGCAAGTACCACGTGCCGCTGCGCGTGCTCTCCAGCTTCACGCCCTGGGACATCGACCTGGCCGAAGAAGCGGCCTCCGGCACCCTGATCACTTTTGAGGAAGACGAAGACATGGAACAAGCCGTCGTTTCCGGCATTGCCTTCAACCGCGACGAGGCCAAGGTCTCGGTGCTCGGCGTGCCCGACAAGCCCGGCATCGCCGCGCAGATCCTGGGCGCGGTGGCCGACGCTAACATCGAGGTCGACGTCATCATCCAGAACCTGAGCAAGGACGGCAAAACCGACTTCAGCTTCACGGTGCACCGCAACGAATACCAGAAGACGCTGGACCTGCTCAAGTCGCAGGTCGTGCCCGGGCTGGGCGCCGCCGACGTGGTGGGCGACAACCGCATCTGCAAGGTCAGCATCGTGGGCATCGGCATGCGCAGCCACGTGGGCGTGGCCAGCCGCATGTTCCGCTGCCTCAGCACCGAAGGCATCAACATCCAGATGATCTCCACTTCGGAGATCAAGACCTCGGTGGTCATCGACGAGAAGTACATGGAGCTGGCCGTGCGCGCGCTGCACCGCGAGTTCGATCTCGACCAGGCCGCCGACACGATCAGCGCCTGAGAGGGCCTGGCCCGCTTGTGCTTTGGGGCATAATGCGGGCTTCGCGGAGTGATGACCGAGTGGCCGAAGGTGCTCCCCTGCTAAGGGAGTATGGGGTGTAGAGCCTCATCGAGGGTTCGAATCCCTCTCACTCCGCCAGATGTTCACATCGACAAGGCGCCCTGCGGGGCGCCTTTGTTTTTTGCCCTCCTGCTGTTGTTGCCGCCGGACCCGCCATGTCTCAGAGCCTGTCGCGCACCGCGTTCGCCACCCTGTTGCTCATCGCCTTCATGATGGGTGCCAACCACGTGGCCGCGCGCCTGGCCTTCGACCACGGCGTGACCGTGGCCACGGCCGTGACCTTCCGCAGTGGCATCACCGCGCTGGTGGTGGCCGGCATTCTGTTTTTCTACCGCGTGCCCCTGGCGCTCACCGCGCGGCACCGCAAGGCGCTGCCCGCCATCGGACTGCTGGTGGGCGTGCAGAGCCTGTGCCTGTACGCGGCGGTGGCGCGCCTGCCGGTGGCGCTGGCGCTGCTGGCCTTCAACACCTACCCGCTGTGGACGGCGCTGTGGTCGCGCATCGTCTACGGCCAGAAGCCGGCACCGCACCTGCTCAAGGCCATGCCGCTGATGCTGCTGGGCCTGGCGCTGGCGCTGGACGTGTCGGGCGCGGCCTCGGGCCTGGGCGCGGGTGGGCACTGGGCGCGCATCGGTGTGGGCGTGGGCTTCGCGCTGGCGGCCGCCGCGAGCTTCGGGTTGGCGCTGGTGTTCACGCAGCACGAGGCGGGCGATCTCGACGGCCGCCTGCGCACCGCCACCACCATGGGCATCGTCGCGGTGATCGCGCTGGCCGCGAGCGCCACGCAGGGCGGGCTGCATTTCCCGAACGCCCTGCCGGGCTGGTGGGGGCTGCTGGGCCTGACCTTCCTCTATGGCACGGCCTTCACCATCATGTTCACGGTGCTGCCGCGCCTGGGGGTGGTGGGCAACTCGGCCATCATGAACATCGAGCCCATCTTCGCGCTGGTGCTGGCCTGGGTGTTCCTGGGGCAATCGATCGCGGCCATTCAGGTGGCCGGCGGCCTGATCGTCGTGGCCACGGTCATGTGGCTGGGCCTGCGCAAGGGCTGAGGCCGGCGCGCGGGGCCAGGTTCATTCGCTGCCGTCGTCGTCGAGCGACGCGCTCCAGCGGTCTCCCCAGTCCTTGAGCGAGCGCCGGTCGCGCTTGGTGGGGCGTCCCATGGGTTGGCTCAATGCCGGTTCGGGCGCCAGGCGCCGCTGCTCGGCCGCGGCCAGCCGGCGCGCCACCGACTCGGGCGTTTCCTCGTAGAGCTGCTGCGCCACGGGTGCCGGTCCGCGCACCGCGCTCAGGCCCCGCACGATCACCACGCGCGCCTCGCTGCCCTGGCGGAACTCGATGGTGTCGCCCACGCGCGGCTCGCGCGAGGCCTTGGCCGCCTGGCCGTTGACGCTCACGCGGCCCTTGTCGATCGCCTCGGCGCTGAGCGCGCGGGTCTTGAAGAAGCGCGCGGCCCAGAGCCATTTGTCCAGGCGCACGCGCGCGGGTTCGGTTGGGGTTGTCATGCGGTCGCGGGTGTCAGGGGCAGGCGCACCGTGGCGTCGAGTCCGCGCACGCTGCCGCCGTCGGTGCGGTTGTCCAGCTCGATCTGGCCACCGAGCGATTGCACGATCTCCCGGCAAATGGCGAGCCCGAGGCCCGAGCCCGAGAGGCTGGGGCCCGCGCGGTGGTCGGTGGCGAATGGCTGGAACAGGCGCTCGCGCAGCGCCGGCGCGATGCCGGGGCCGCTGTCGCGCACGATCAGTGCCGCCGTGCGCTCGTCGCTCAGCAGGCCCACGCGCAGCGCGCCACCCGGCGGCGAGTGCTTGATGGCGTTGTGCAGCAGGTTGCGTGTGAGCTCGCGCAGCGCCCATTCGTGCGCGCGCACCGGCGCGGCCTCGCCGACGTCGAGCGCGAAGTCGAGCGACCGGTCGGCGATCAGCGCCGACAGGTCCAGCGCCACCGCGCGCACCACGGCGGCCCAGTCGCTCACCGGCACGTCACGGTCCTGGCGCAGCTGCTCCACCTTGGCCAGGGCCAGCATCTGGTTGGCCAGTTCGGTGGCGCGGTCCACGGTGTGCGCGATCTCGTCCAGCGCCTGGCGCGGCTCCACGTCGCCGCGCCGCGCCGATTGCACCTGCGTCTTCAGCACCGCCAGTGGCGTGCGCAGCTGGTGCGAGGTGTCGCGCACGAAGCGCTTCTGGTGTTCCAGCAACTGCGACAGTCGCTGCATGTGCTGGTTGGTGGCGTCCAGCAGCGGCAGCAGTTCGCGCGGCGCGTCCTGGCCGGGCAGGGGCGACAGGTCGTTCTCGCTGCGCGAGGCCAGGGCGCGGCTGATGTCGCGCACCGGCCGCGTGGCGCGCTGCACCACCAGCACCACCACGAAGGCGATCACGGCCAGCAGCGCGGCCTGGCGCCACAGCGTGTCCACCAGGATCTGGCGCGCCAGCGTCTCGCGCAGCTCCAGGGTCTCGGCCACCTGGATGGTGGCCATGCCCTGGCCCTGCACGCCGGCCACCGGCTGCAGCAGTACAGCCATGCGCACCGGCATGTCGCGGTAGTGGTCGTCGTAGAAGCTCACGAGCGCCGCGTAGATGTTGTCCGAGGGCGCGTGGCGCCGCGGCGCGGGCATGTCGGCGAAGCCCGAGACCATCTCGCCCTGGAAGCCGCTCACGCGGTAGAAGAGGCGGCTGCGGTTGTCGGCCTCGAAGGCCTCCAGCGCGGAGTACAGCACCGTGGCCTGCACGTGGACCTCGCCGCCCTGCGACGTGACCTGCAGCTGCTCGCCCAGCGACTTGGCGGTGGCCAGCAGCGTGCGGTCGTAGGCGGTGTCGGCGGCCGCCAGGGCCTGGCGGTACAGCACCACGGTGTTGAACACCACGTAGCCGAACACCGGCAGCAGGATGCCCAGCAGCAGGGTGCGGCGCAGCGAGGTCGCGCGCGGCTTCATGGCTGGGCCTTGATGAGGTAGCCCAGGCCGCGCAGGGTGACGAGTTGCGCGCCGGTGTGCGCGATCTTCTTGCGCAGCCGGTAGGCCACGACCTCGATCGCTTCCGGCTGCACGTCGGGTTCGCCGGGGAAGACGAGTTCGAACAGGCGCTCCTTGGCGATGGCGTGGCCCGGGCGCGCGAGCACGGCGCGCAGCAGGGCGAGCTCGCGCGGCGGCAGCTCCAGCGGCTGGCCCAGGTGGTACACGGCGCCGCTCTCGCGGTCCACGGCCATGCCGCACCAGGCGGCGGGCGCGGCGTCGGCGTCGCCCGCGCGGCGCACCAGGGCGCGCACGCGGGCCTCCAGCTCGTCCAGGTCGAAGGGCTTGGGCAGGTAGTCGTCGGCGCCGGTGTTCAGGCCCAGGATGCGATCGCCCACGGTGCCGCGCGCGGTGAGGATGATCACGGGCGTCTTCAGGCCGCTGCCGCGCGCCTGGGCCAGCACCTCCAGGCCGTCTCTGCCGGGCAGCGACAGGTCCAGCAGCACGGCGTCGGGCTGGGTGTCGCGCCACACCGCCAGCGCGCGCTCGCCGTCGTCGCAGGTCACCACCTGGATGCCGCGCCGCTCGAAGGCGCGGCTCAGCGTGGCCTGCATGGTGGTGTTGTCTTCGACGAGCAGGAGTTTCATGGGGGGACCGATTATGGGGACGCGCGCGCCTCAGGGTTTATCCCAGGGCGCCCGACAGCCAACTGACAGCCCGCCACCCGACCATTCGCGGCGTCGTTCCCATCAACCACGGAGA
Source organism: Hydrogenophaga sp. YM1 (assembly GCF_016903055.1). Classification (NCBI taxonomy): domain Bacteria; kingdom Pseudomonadati; phylum Pseudomonadota; class Betaproteobacteria; order Burkholderiales; family Comamonadaceae; genus Hydrogenophaga; species Hydrogenophaga sp. YM1. The sequence continues at coordinate 1,883,417 of NZ_CP070223.1, forward strand.
CAAGCCATGCGCCGCGATACCTTCCTCAAATCCCTGGCCGCCCTGGCCGCCGCTGGCGCCCTGCCGAACGCGGCCTGGGCCAGCGCCAACATCAAGATGATGATCCCCGCCAACCCCGGCGGCGGCTGGGACGGCACCGGCCGTGCGCTGGGCGACGCCCTGCGCGACGCCGGCGTGGCCTCCTCGGTGACCTTCGAGAACAAGGGCGGCGCGGCCGGCGCCATCGGCCTGGCCCAGTTCTTCAACGCCAGCAAGGGCGACCCGAACGCGCTCATGGTGATGGGCGCCGTCATGCTGGGCGGCATCATCACCGGCAAGCCGCCGGTGTCCATCACCCAGGTCACGCCTGTGGCGCGCCTCACCACCGAGTACAACGTCTTCGTGCTGCCGGCCGAGTCGCCGCTCAAGACCATGAAGGACGTGGTCGAGCAGCTCAAGAAGGACCCGGGCAGCGTCAAATGGGGCGGTGGTTCGCGTGGCTCCACCGAGCACATCGCGGCGGCGCAGATCGCGCAGGCCGTGGGCGTGCCGGCCGCCAAGATCAACTACGTGCCCTTCCGTGGGGGCGGTGAGGCGGTGGCGGCCATCCTGGGCGGCAACGTCACCGTGGGCGGCAGCGGTTACAGCGAGTTCCAGCCCTACATCGAGAGCGGCAAGATGCGCGCCATTGCCGTCACCTCGGGCAAGCGCCTGGACGGCATCAACGTGCCCACGCTGAAAGAGCAGGGCATCGACGTGGAGATCGGCAACTGGCGCGGCGTGTACGGTGCGGCCGGCATCACCCCCGCGCAGCGCGACGCGCTGGTGGCCATGGTGGTGAAGGCCACGCAGAGCAAGTCCTGGGCGGAAGCGGTGAAGAAGAACAACTGGACGCCCGCGCTGCTGACCGGCAAGGCCTTCGAGGAGTTCGTGGACCGCGACTTCTCCTCCCTGCGCGCGACCATGGTGCGCGCCGGCATGGTCTGACCCAGGCCTGGTCATGAGCGAGCAGATGCAGCAGCCCGCGTCCACGGACGCGGGGCAGGTGGCCATCGGCCTGGGCGCGCTGGGCGTGGCCGTGGTGCTGGCGGTCGGTGCCTGGCAGATTCCCTCGGCCGCGGGTTACGCGGGCGTGGGCCCCGACTTCCTGCCCTGGGTGATGTGCGCGGCCATGGCCGTGTGCGGCGCGCTGCTGGTGTGGCAGGCGCTGCGCGGCGGCTGGCGCCATGTGGAAGCGCCCTCGGGCGCCGAGCGCGGCGACTGGCGCGCGCTGGCCTGGGTGGCTGGCGGCGTGGTCGCCAACGCCTCGCTCATCACCACCATCGGCTTCGTGCTGAGCTGCACGCTGTGCTATGCCCTGGCCGTGCGCGGCCTGCGCTTGAGCGAAGGCCGCGCGGCCGGCGGCGCGCGCACCACCTTCATCGACCTCGTCACCGGCGTGCTGATTTCGGCGCCGGTGTTCTGGGTGTTCACCAAGGTGCTGGCGGTGAACCTGCCCGGCATCAGTCCCAGCGGCTGGATCTGAACATGACCCCCCACGCTCATCACCTTGTGTATTCGCTGCCCCCCGAGGGGGCGCAGACCGCCCTTGGGGCGGCCCGGCGGGCGGTCTGACATGGGCGACATCCTTGCTCAACTCATGGGTGGCTTTGCCACCGCGGGCACGCCCATCAACCTGCTGTGGGCGCTGGCCGGCTGCGCGCTGGGCACGGCCATCGGCGTGCTGCCGGGCCTGGGCCCGGCCGTCACGGTGGCCATGCTGCTGCCCATCACGGGCCAGGTGGAACCCACCGCCTCGATGATCTTCTTCGCGGGCATCTACTACGGCGCGATGTACGGCGGCTCCACCACCTCCATCCTGCTCAACACGCCGGGCGAGACCGGCACCATGGTGACCGCGCTCGAAGGCTTCAAGATGGCCAAGCACGGCCGCGCGGGCGCCGCGCTGGCCACGGCGGCCATCGGCTCCTTCGTGGCCGGCACCATCGCCACCATCCTGGTCACACTGTTCGCGCCCTTCCTGGCCGACTTCGCCGTGCGCCTGGGCCCGCCCGAGTACTTCTGCCTGATGCTGCTGGCCTTCACGACCGTGAGCTCGGTGCTGGGGCAAAGCGCGCTGCGCGGCCTGGCCGCGCTGTTCCTGGGCATCTCGCTGGGGCTGGTGGGCATCGACCAGATCACGGGCCAGGTGCGCTACACGGCCGGCATCCTGGAGTTCATGGACGGCGTGGAGGTGGTGCTGGTGGCCGTGGGCCTGTTCGCGGTGACGGAGGCGCTCTACAACGCGCTGTACGAAGGCCGCATGCAGACCACGATGAACCACCTCAACAAGGTGCACATGACGCGCGGCGAGTGGCGGCGGTCCTGGCCGGCCTGGCTGCGTGGCACAGCGATCGGCTTTCCCTTCGGCACCATTCCCGCGGGCGGCACCGAGATCCCTACCTTCCTGAGCTACGCCACCGAGCGCAAGCTGGCCGACCCCGAGGCGAGGCAGCAGTTCGGCACCACGGGCGCGATCGAAGGCGTGGCCGGCCCCGAGGCGGCGAACAACGCGGCCGTGACGGGCACGCTGGTCCCGCTGCTGACGCTGGGCATCCCAACCTCGGTGACGGCGGCGATCCTGCTGTCTGCCTTGCAGAACTACGGCATCAACGCCGGGCCGCAGCTGTTCCAGACGTCTTCCGCCCTGGTGTGGGCGCTGATCGCTTCGCTCTACATCGGCAACGTGATGCTGCTGGTGCTGAACCTGCCGTTGGTGGGCCTGTGGGTGAAGCTGCTGAAGATCCCGCGCCCGCAGCTGTACGCGGGCATCATGATCTTCGCGACGGTGGGCGTCTACGGCATGCGCCAGAGCGCCTTCGACCTGTACCTCATGCTGGGCATCGGCCTGCTGGGCGTGCTGATGCGCCGCTTCGATTTTCCGGCGGCGCCGGTGATCGTGGGCCTGATCCTCGGGCCGCTGGCCGAAGCGCAGATGCGCAACGCGCTGTCGATCGGCGAAGGCAACTGGCTGATCTTCGTGCAGCGCCCGATGTCGCTTGTGCTGCTGCTCGTGGTGGTGGGGGTGCTGGTGGTGCCGAGGGTGCTGGCGCGAAGGCAGCATGTCGAGTTGACCGCCTGAAGCGTGGTCCTCATGAACGCCTGATGCCGCCCAAGCGGCAGGGTGTTGATTAGTTCGTTTTTCTTATATTCGTTGTCGGTTTGACTTTGGATCGCAGGCGGTATTCGCAGTGATCCGAAGCCATCGATTCAACGGACAAGGCACATCCGGCGTGAGCCGGGGCCGGTGCCAGACAGGGAGCGAACTCCATGCGTGTTCTTCAAGTGCCGCCAAGCGCCGGCGGCCTATCGGTCATGCGGCAACGCTGACCTTGCCTGACCTTAGGGCGAAGCTGATCGAACTGGCGGCGCAGCGCTTCGGGATCGACCCTGCCGCCTTGCTTGCGGGTCGACCGTTCACCGAGCTGTACGAATCCTTCGATTCGCTGGCACTGCTTGACCTGCAGTTGTCGCTTGAGAAAGCACTCGGCATCGAGTGGGACATGCTCCAACCACCCTGGCCCACCGATGTGGACACGCTCGCGCGGGCCCTCTTTGCGCAATTGGAGCGTGGTCGGCAGGTGGCGGGAGGCTGCGTATGACTGCGGAGAAACGCGGGTTGACCGAATGGCCCGTGTGGGTGCTGTCTTACGTCCTGGCCCATCTGATCGTTTTCGGGGGAACGGCGCTCACCCTCTACCTGTGGGCGGCACCGCCCGACGATTGGGGCGCCACCTTGGGCAGGCTGTTTTGGCGGTCATTTGCTCACGCAATGCCGTTGGGAATGATTCTGGGGACTGTGTGGCGCAACCGGGGGAACGGGAGTTGGAAATGAATGCTTCGTTGTTGATAGGCGTGGCGCTGGGATTGTCTGTCTCTGTGCTTGTTGCGCGACCTGGTGCGTTGCACCAGATACTGCTCCTGGGGACAAGTGCCGCACTTTTTGTTGCGGCGTCTTTGCTAGAGCAGAAATGGGTGCTTCTTGTATGGCAGCTAGTCGGAATTTTTTTTGTTCTTTTGATCGTGAGATTGGCAAGCCGGTCGTTGAAAAAAGGAGTGGATCGTGAGAATCATTGAAAGATGTGAAATGGAACAGGTGGGCGCTGGCAATGCGACCGCGGACTGCCTAGGGTTTGCTGCTAACGTAGGCGCGGTCGGACTTACGGCGCCTGGTACGCCTGCCAATGCGGTTGCAGGGGTTGCGGCTGTGGCGTCCGCAATGAGTTGCATGGAAAACGTGGCGACGGGACCGGCTCCAGCCTCTGTCGACAGTTGCGCCGTATCCGAGAGTCCAGAAGGTGGATCGGTATGTACCACCGCGTCGGACAGCGACGGAGGTGGCGGTAGCGGAAGCAAGGTCATCTGCACCGAGTTGTGTCGTGCGGGCGAGATCGACCATGAGGTTTGGCTGGCTGACATTCGCTACAGCCGCCAGAACTTCTCAGCGCGAACCATGCGCGGCTATCACCTGTGGGGTGTTCCGTACGTGCGCTGGATGCGCAGGTATCCGGTGCTTGCGAGCCTGGCAAAACACCCCACACGCTGGTTTGCCGAAGACATCGCCTTCCAAGTGGGTGTGCGCCAGCGCAGAAACCTGAAAGGCTGGGTGCTGCGCGAGATGCTGTTTCGCCCGCTGTGCTCCTTCTTGGGGGTGTTTGCCAAAGCCCGCGATTGGCGAGCACTGTGGTCCGGCGGCGATGGCCGACTTGACGCAGTGCAGTGAGTTGGACGGTTCAGCTCCGCATGGCGGGGCTGCTGCTTGCGAGCCTGTTGCACACGGCCGCGCCGGCGCAAGCCTTGTGGCGCGCGCAGCGCGGGGAACGTGTGCTGCTGTTGGTGCCAAGCGTGCATGCAGCGGCGCCCGATTCGATCCATATGGGGCCCGAATTTCTGCGTGTGCTCAATACCGCTGCGTCGATGCACTTTGAACTGAAGCCTGGTGCGCTGACACGCAAGGATTTGGTTGTTGCAGGTCCGGATGAGCAAGGGATGAAATTCCTCAGTCCAGAAGCCCGTCGCTTGGTTGGTTCCTGTTACGAAACCCTGGGGCTTTCGCCAAAAGTGGCGCAACGCGTGCGTCTGTGGGTTGCTGCAATAGATTGTGAAAACGCCTTCTTGCGCGCCCAAGGGATCTCTTCCGCGTACGGATTTGAGGCACTGCTGAAAGAGCAGCTGCAGAAGAACCGAAACCTGCAGCCCGAGGGAATCGAAAGTCTGGATGAGCAATTTGCAGCGATGGCCGCTGTGCCGAAAAGCCTGTTTGCAGAAGCACTGGAAGACGCTGCCTCTACACCTGATATCAGGCAAGAGCGGTTCGAGCGGCTCCAAAACCTGCTCCGAGCGGTTCTTCAAGCTGATGTGGCGGCGCTTGAGAAAGCCATGGATGACACCTTTTACGCTGACGAGACCACCAGGGTGTTGGCCGAGCATCTGCTGGAGAAAAGGAATCAGCGTTTTCTGGCGTACATCGAGTCCTATGTTGGCCCGTCCCCCCAGCTCTTTGTGTTGGGTGCGTTCCACTACCCCGGAGAGCGCGGCCTGCTGGAGCTCTTGCGCAAGGCCGGTTACGAGATCCAGTCGATCAGAACTGCCGCGCCATGACACTCTTTCGTTCAGAGGTTGTGCGGGCACAAGGCTGCCGTCACCTCGGGACTGTTGACGATCATTCAAAACTGACCCACCTGTAAGGGGCGCGATCGAGCAAATCTGACCCACGTGTAGACACTGCCCTGCTCAATGTTTGAGCAGGGGAACCAGGAGTGATCAACGTGGGCATGTTGGCCAAGATCAGGCGAATGCACCTGAGGGATGGGAAGTCCATCCGGGAGATCAGCCGAGTCACCGGGCTGTCCAGGAATACGGTGAGAGGGTGGTTGCGCCAGCAGGACGTGACCGAGCCGAAGTACCCCAAGCGAAGCGAGGTCAGCGTCGTGGACGCCTGGGCGCAGCACCTGGAGGCGGCGCTGCGAACCGACCAGCACCGCGCGGCGCGCGAGCGGCGCACCGCCAAGGGGCTGTTCGAGCAGATCCGCGCACTCGGCGACAAGGGCAGCTACCCGCGGGTGGCGGTGTGGGTGCGCCGCTGGCGCGAGCAGCAAGCCAACGCGCCCCGGCGCGCGGCGTTCGTGCCGATGAGCTTCGAGCTGGGCGATGCGTTCCAGTTCGACTGGAGCTGCGAGTACGTCTTCGTGGGTGGCCTGCGCCGGCGCCTGGAGGTTGCGCACACCAAGCTGGCCGCCTCGCGCGCGTTCTGGCTCACGGCCTACCCGGCGCAAAGCCACGAGATGCTGTTCGATGCCCACGCCCGGGCGTTTGCCGCCTTCGGCGGAGTGCCGCGGCGCGGCATCTACGACAACATGAAGACCGCTGTGGACAAGGTGGGAACGGGCAAGGCCCGCAGCGTGAACGTGCGCTTTGCCGCCATGTGCTCGCACTACCTGTTCGATGCAGAGTTCTGCAACCCGGCCTCGGGTTGGGAGAAGGGGGTGGTGGAGAAGAACGTGCAGGACCGGCGCCGCCAGGTCTGGCGCGAGGCCGCCGAGCGGCGCTGGGCGGATCTGGAGGCGCTCAACACCTGGCTGGGCGAGCGCTGCCGCCAGTGCTGGGAGGACAGTGCCCACCCCGAGTGGCCCGAGCTCACCGTGGCCGAGGTGTTCCAGGACGAGCAGGCGCGCCTCATGCCTTGCCCAAAGCCCTTTGATGGCTATGTCGAGCAACCGGTTCGGGTCTCGGCCACCGGGCTGATCCACTTCCAGCGCAACCGCTACAGCGTGCCCACCCGCCACGTGAACGCGATCCTGAGCCTGCGGGTGTACCCGCGCGAGCTCGTGCTGGTGGCTGAAGGGGTGGAGGTGGCGCGCCATGTGCGCTGCTTCGAGCGCGAGCAGACTGTCTACGACTGGCGCCACTACATCGATCTGGTGCAGACCAAGCCCGGGGCGCTGCGCAACGGCGCACCGTTCAAGACCATGCCTGAGGCGCTGCAGGCGCTGCAGCGGCACTTGCTGCGCCACGCCGGTGGAGTCCGGGTGATGACGCAGGTGCTCGCCGCTGTTCCCGTGCACGGCCTGGAAGCGGTGATCGTGGCTGCGGAGGTGGCGCTGGAGGCGCAGCGCCCAAGCGCCGAGCACGTGCTCAACGTGCTGGCCCGCCTCAAGGAGGGCTTGCCTGTGCTGCAGCCGCTGGAGGCGAACACCCCGGCGCTGCGGGAGGAGCCGCGTGCTGACGTGCAGCGCTACGACCGGCTGCGGGAGGTGCGCGCATGAGCACCGAGATCGTTGCACGCCTGAAGGCGCTCAAGCTGCACGGCATGGCCGCCAACTGGCCTGAGCTGGTGGCGCGCTGTCGCCACTCGGCGCTGGGGCCGGAAGCCCTGGTCGAGCAACTGCTCAGCGCAGAAGGTGCTGAGCGCGAGCTTCGCTCCATCAGCTACCAGATGAAGGCCGCGCGCTTCCCCGCGCACCGCGATCTGGCCAGCTTCGAGTTCGAGGGCAGCGCCATCGACGCGGAGTTGATCAATAAGCTGCACACGAGCAGCTTCACCGACTCGGCCCACAACGTGGTCTTCATCGGCGGTCCTGGGACCGGCAAGACGCACTTGGCTACAGCCCTGGGTGTTCAAGCCGTGCACCGCCACGGCAAGCGGGTGCGCTTCCACTCCACGGTGGAGCTGGTCAACGCGCTGGAGATCGAGAAAGCCCAGGGCAGAGCCGGGCAGATCGCACACCGCCTGATGTACGTGGACATGCTCATCCTGGACGAGCTGGGCTACCTGCCGTTCAGCCAGTCGGGCGGTGCGCTGCTCTTCCACCTGCTCTCCAAGCTCTACGAGCACACCAGCGTGGTCATCACCACCAACCTCAGCTTCGGGGAGTGGAGCCAGGTCTTCGGCGATGCCAAGATGACCACTGCGCTGCTCGATCGCCTCACGCATCACTGCCACATCGTGGAGACGGGAAACGAGTCCTGGCGCTTCAGGCACAGCAGCACGAGCGCTGCGCGCTCACCAACCACCAGCAAACGAAAGAAAGGAGCTAAGACGGAGAGTCCAGACAAGGACTTATCCACAGAACCGGCTGCCGTCAGGTAGCCTTGAGGGTGGGTCAAATTTGAATGATCACGACGGGTCAGTATTGGGTGATCGTCAACACTCCGACTCCAGGGCGAGCGGCTGGCGGACATCGTCCTCACCTCGCGGGAGGCGAACGGCGAGCCAGAAGGCATGGGCGATACCAGCTTGCCGTCCTTGTGTCTCGACGCCGTGAGCTTCCGTTACTCCGAGCTGGACCCCTGGGTTTTGCGGGAAACGAGGCTGACCATTCCCGCCGGGGCCGCAGTGGCCATCGTCGGACCTTCGGGGTGCGGCAAGACGACGCTGGCCAAGTTGCTGTTGGGTCTTTTGCGGCCAACCGCGGGCAGGATTGCGGTGCAAGGCCGTGAACGTAGTCTGTCCGACGCGGGACACTTGCGTTACATCACGGGCGCAGTGATGCAGGACGACCATCTGTTCACCGGTTCACTGGCGGACAATATTGCCTTCTTCGACCCCAGGCCAGATCTCGAGAAGATTGAGCGCGTGGCGCGTTTGGATTGCATCCATGACGACATCCGGCACATGGCCATGGGGTACCACACACTGGTCGGGGACATGGGGACCGCGTTGTCGGGAGGGCAAAGGCAACGCATCCTGCTGGCGCGGGCCTTGTATCGCGAGCCGAAGATTCTGGTGTTGGACGAGGCAACCAGCCATCTGGATGTGGCCCTGGAGCGGGCGATCAATGACGCCGTTCGTGGCCTGAAGATGACCCGCATCGTGATCGCGCACCGCCCTGAAACCATCGCAGCCTGTGACCTGGTGGTTGAACTTCCGTCCGTCAATCAGGTAGAGCCTCCGGCCTTGGCCGCCCCCTGAATACCCACCCCGGGTACCATCCCGGGCATGACCCGCGACGACCGCCTGCCCCGCGACGCGCAGAGCATCCTGGAGCTCGCCGCGCGCTCCATGTTCGATCTCTTCGCCAACGCCAGCGAGGGCATGTTGCTGGTGGACCGGCACGCGCGCGTGGTCTGGATCAACGACCAGTACCGGCGCTTCCTGCCCGCCCTCGGCTTCGACCGCGAGGAAGACTTCGTCGGCCAGCCCGTCAGCAACGTGGTGCACAACACGCAGATGCACCGCGTGCTGGAGACCGGCAAGCCCATCCTCATCGACCTGCTCACCAACCGCGCCGGCACGTTCGTCGTCACGCGCATCCCCCTGCGCGACGAGGCTGGCGACGTGCTCGGCGTGCTCGGCATCGTGCTGTTCGACCATCCCGAGACCACGCTGCAGCCCCTCATCACCAAGTTCGCGCGGCTGGAGCAGGACCTGAACGACGCCCGCCGCGAGCTCGCCCACCAGCGCCGCAGCAAGTACACCTTCGCCAGCTTCGTCGGCACCAGCGCGGCGGCGGTGGAGGTCAAGCGCCAGGCGCGCCGCGCCGCGCTCTCCAGCAGCCCGGTGCTGCTGCTCGGCGAAACGGGCACCGGCAAGGAGCTGCTCGCGCACGCCATCCACGCCGCTTCGCCGCGCGCGGGCCGGCCCTTCGTCAGCGTGAACATGGCCGCCGTGCCCGAGACCCTGCTGGAGGCCGAGTTCTTCGGCGTCGCACCCGGCGCCTACACCGGCGCCGACAAGAAGGGCCGCGACGGCAAGTTCAAGCTGGCCGACGGCGGCACGCTGTTCCTCGACGAACTGGGCGACATGCCCATGGCCATGCAGGTCAAGCTGCTGCGCGCCCTGCAGGAAGGGGAGATCGAGCCCCTGGGCTCGAACCAGCTGGTGCCTTTCGATGTGCGCGTGGTGGCCGCCACCTCGCGCGACCTGCCGCTGATGGTGAGGGAAGGGCGCTTCCGCGAGGATCTGTACTACCGCCTCAACGTGCTGCCCATCCGTGTGCCGCCGCTGCGCGAGCGCCAGAGCGACGTGCCCCTGCTGATCGAGGCCTTGTGCGAGGACATCGCCGCGCGCGGCGGCGGTCCGCAGCTGGAGTTCGGCCCCGAGGCCCAGGCCCTGCTGGCCGCGCAGGCCTGGCGCGGCAACATCCGCGAGCTGCGCAACGTGCTGGAGCAGCTCGCGCTGCGCACCGACTCGGCCCTCATCGATGCCGCGCAGGTGGACGAGGTGCTGCGCGAGGCCGGCCTGCCCGCCCTGGCACCGGTGCGCGAGACGCCGCCCGCCGCGCCCGCGCGGCAGGACGCTCTGCGCCCGCTGGCCGAGCAGATCGCCGAGCTCGAACGCCGGGCCATCGCGCAGGCGCTGGCGGCCACGGGCGGCAACCGCAGCGCGGCGGCCAAGCTGCTGGGCATCTCGCGCGCCAGCCTGTACGACCGGCTCTCGACGCTGGACGGTCTGTCTGAAATTCCGGCGTCTGTCTGAATTTCAGACAAATTGAGCGCAATCGATTGTCTGAAATTCAGGCAATCGATCGAGGGGCAGAAGAAAATTCCTTTGGCATCAAGGCCTTGCCGGGTTGGCACGGCATGTGCAAAAGAGGCGCACGGCGCACCGCGCTGTGCCAGCAACCATCAGGAGACAAGCATGTTCGACACCACCCGCCGCCTGGCGGTGATCGCCCTGGCCTGCACGGCCACCCTGGGTTTCGCCCAAGCCAACAAGGGCGAGATCCGCATCGCCCACATCCACAGCAAGACCGGCCCGCTGGAGGCCTACGCCAAGCAGACCCAGGCGGGCCTGATGATGGGCCTGAACTACGCCACGGGCGGCACCATGATGGTGGCCGGCAAGAAGATCGTGGTGATCGAGAAGGACGACCAGGGCAAGCCCGACGTGGGCAAGAGCCTGCTGGCGGCCGCCTACGCCGACGACAAGGTCGACCTCGCCATCGGCCCCACGGCCTCACCCGTGGCGCTGGCCATGCTCCCGGTGGCCGAGGAGTACCGCAAGATCCTGCTGGTGGAGCCCGCCGTGGCCGACTCCATCACCGGCGACAAGTGGAACAAGTACATCTTCCGCACCGGCCGCAACAGCAGCCAGGACGCCGCCGCCAACGCCGTGGCCCTCGATGCCCCGAACAACGTGATCGGTGTGCTGGCCAACGACAACGCCTTCGGCCGCGACGCCGTGAAAGCCTCCAAGGACTTCACCAAGAAGGCCAAGATCGTGCACGAGGAGTACCTGCCCGTGGGCACGACGGACTTCACCGCCGGCCTGCTGCGCCTGGTCGACAAGCTCAAGGACCAGCCGGGCAACAAGTACATCTCGGTGGTGTGGTCGGGCGCACCCACGCCCTTCCCCAAGATCGCCGAGATGGAGCTGGACAAGCGCTACGGCATCAAGCTCGCCACGGGCGGCAACATCCTGCCGGCCATGGTGGCCTACAAGCAGTTTCCGGGCATGGAAGGCGCGCTGTACTACTACTTCGGCATCCCCAAGAACCCGGTCAACGACGCCATGGTGGCCGAGCACTACCGCCAGTTCAAGCAGCCGCCGGACTTCTTCACCGCCGGCGGCTTCTCGGCCGCCATGGCGGTGGTGACCGCGCTGAAGAAGACCAACGGCGACACCAACAGCGAGAAGCTCATCCAGACCATGGAAGGCATGAGCTTCGAGACGCCCAAGGGCACCATGACCTTCCGCAAGGAAGACCACCAGGCCATGCAGAGCATGTACCACTTCAAGATCAAGGCCGACCCGGCCTTCGCCTGGGGGGTGCCTGAACTCGTGCGTGAGATCAAGCCCGAGCAGATGGCGATTCCGATTCGGAATCGCCGGTAATCCCCCTGCGCCGCTGACGCGGCTTCCCCCTTGAAAAGGGGGACAACACCGACGGCCCGGCAAAGCCGGTTCCGTGGTGTTCCTGGAAGGTCGCCGCACCTGCGGCGACCGACTCCCCCTCTTTCGTCGCGGAGTCTTGATGCTGCAAACCTCGAACCTCACGGTCCGCTTCGGCGGGCACGTGGCGGTGAACGCTGTCTCCTGCGCGTTCGCGCCGGGCACGCTCACCGCCATCGTCGGCCCCAACGGCGCTGGCAAGACCACCTACTTCAACCTGATCTCGGGGCAGATCAAGGCCACGGCCGGCACGGTCACGCTCGATGGGCGCGAGCTCACCCCGTTGAGCGCGCCGCTGCGCACGCGCGCCGGCCTGGGCCGGGCCTTCCAGCTCACCAACCTGTTCCCGCAGCTCAGCGTGCGCGAGAACGTGCGCATGGCCGTGCAGGCGCGCGCGGGCGCGGGGCTGGACTTCTTCCGCATCTGGAGCGACCGCAAGGACCTGCTGGACCAGGCCGATGAAATCCTGCGGACCGTGGCCCTGGCCGACAAGGCCGAGGCGCGCGCGGCCAGCCTGCCGCACGGCGACCAGCGCAAGCTGGAGGTGGGCATCCTGATGGCGCTGGACCCCAAGGTCTACATGTTCGACGAGCCCACCGCCGGCATGAGCGTGGACGAGGTGCCGGTGATCCTGAACCTGATCCGCCGCCTCAAGGCCGACAAGAGCAAGACCATCCTGCTGGTGGAGCACAAGATGGACGTGGTGCGCGAGCTGTCGGACCGCATCATCGTGCTGCACAACGGCGAGCTCGTGGCCGATGGTGAACCCGAGGCGGTGATCGCCTCGCCGGTGGTGCAGCAGGCCTACCTGGGCATCAACCCCGAAGAGGAAGTGAGCGCATGAGCGACGCCGCACTGCTGCGCCTCGAAGGTGTGCACACGCACATCGGCGCCTACCACATCCTGCACGGCGTGGACCTCGCCGTGCCCGCCAACCAGCTCACCATGCTGCTGGGCCGCAATGGCGCGGGCAAGACGACCACGCTGCGCACCATCATGGGCCTGTGGCACGCGAGCCGGGGACGGGTCACGCTCGCCGGTCAGGACATCACCGCGAAGGCGACGCCCGACATCGCGCAGAGCGGCGTGGCCTACGTGCCCGAGAGCATGGGCATCTTCGCCGACCTGAGCGTGAAGGAGAACATGCTGCTGGCCGCGCGCGGCGCGCGCGCCATCGACGACATCGACCCGAAGCGCCTGGCATGGATCTTCGACATGTTCCCGGCGATGAAGAAGTTCTGGCTGCACCCGGCGGGCAAGCTCTCGGGCGGGCAGAAGCAGATGCTGGCGGTGTCGCGCGCCATCGTCGAGCCGCGCCAACTGCTGCTCATCGACGAGCCCAGCAAGGGCCTGGCGCCGGCCATCATCCAGAACATGATCGAGGCCTTCCGCGAACTCAAGGCCGCGCAGACCACCATCCTGCTGGTCGAGCAGAACTTCAACTTCGCGCGCCAGCTCGGCGACAGCGTGGCCGTGATGGACGACGGCCGCGTGGTGCACAGCGGCGCGATGGCCGAACTCGCCGAGGACAGCGCGCTGCAGGCGCGCCTGCTCGGCCTCTCGCTGGGAGCGCATCAATGAAGGCCCTGACGGACTTCGACTGGAAACCCGTGGCCCTGGTGCCGCTGCTGGCGGCATTGGCGCTGCCGGCCGTGGGCAGCGGCCCGACCTGGCTCACGCTCACCGTGGCCGGACTGGCCATGGGCTTGATCGTCTTCATCATTGCCTCCGGCCTCACGCTGGTGTTCGGCCTGATGGACGTGCTCAATTTTGGCCATGGCGTGTTCATCGCGCTGGGCGCCTTCGTCGCGGTCAGCGTGTTCGGTGGCCTGAACGCCTACGCCATCGCCGACAGCTTCTGGCTCAACCTCGCGGCCCTGGTGCCGGCCATGCTGGCCGCCATGGTGGTGGCCGGCGCGGTGGGCCTGGTGTTCGAGCGCGTGATCGTGCGCCCGGTGTATGGCCAGCACCTCAAGCAGATCCTCATCACCATGGGCGGCATGATCATCGGCGAGGAGCTCATCAAGGTGATCTGGGGTCCGGGCCAGCTCGCGCTGCCGCTGCCCGAGACACTGCGTGGCAGTTTTCTGCTCGGCGACGCCTCGATCGAAAAGTACCGCCTGCTCGCCATGGCCGTGGGCCTGGCGGTGTTCGCCGCCATGGTCTGGACGCTCAACCGCACCAAGGTCGGCTTGCTGATCCGTGCCGGCGTGCAGGACCGCGAAATGGTGGAGTCGCTGGGCTACCGCATCCGGCGCCTGTTCGTGGGCGTGTTCGTGGCGGGCAGCGCGCTGGCCGGCCTGGGCGGCGTGATGTGGGGGCTGTACCAGCAGACCGTGCTGCCGCAGATGGGCGCGCAGGTCAACGTGCTGATCTTCATCGTCATCATCATCGGCGGCCTGGGCTCCACGCTGGGCGCGCTGGTGGGCGCGCTGCTGGTGGGCCTGATGGCCAACTACACCGGCTTTCTCATGCCCAAGGTCGCGCTGTTTTCCAACATCGCGCTGATGGTCGCCATCCTGCTGTGGCGGCCGCAGGGCGTGTACCCCGTGGCGAACAGATGAACACCCCCCGCGCCGCCTTCGGCGTCACCCCCCTGAAGGGGGGCGCAGCCAGTGGCCCGGCACAGCCGGTTCCACGGCTGCCGCGCCAGACGCCCGCCCCCGTTCTTCGGTCCTGAGAGGCTCGATCCACCATGTTTTCCCGTCTGCTCTCCCACGACCTGCCGCGCAGCCGCTGGCTGGCGCTGCTGCTCACGCTGCTGGTGCTGGGCCTGGCCTTCGCGCCTTTCCTCTTCCCCGGCGTGAAGGCGCTCAACGTCGCGGCCAAGGTGCTGATCTTCATCGCGCTGGTGGTCAGCTTCGACCTGCTGCTGGGCTACACCGGCATCGTCAGCTTCGCGCACACCATGTTCTTCGGCATCGGCGCGTATGGCATCGCCATCTCGGCCAGCGCGCTGGGCCCCACCTGGTGGGCGCTGGTCGTGGGCGCCGTGGGCGCGCTGCTGCTGTCCTTTCTGCTGTCGCTGCTCATCGGCCTGTTCTCGCTGCGCGTGCGGGCGATCTTCTTCGCCATGATCACGCTGGCCGTGGCCTCGGCCTTTCTCACGCTGGCATCGCAGCTGTCGGACATCACCGGCGGCGAAGACGGCCTGACCTTCCGCCTGCCCGAGCTGCTGTCGCCCGGCTTCGCGCTGATGGAGGAGGATTTCCAGGGGCCCTTCGGCGCCGTGCCACTCAACGGCCGCTTCATCACCTACTACCTGCTGTTCGTGAGCGTGGCGGCCATGTTCCTGGTGATGCTGCGCATCGTGAACTCGCCCTTCGGCCGCGTGCTGCAGGCCATCCGGGAGAACGACTTCCGCGCCGAGGCCCTGGGCTACCGCGTGGTGGTCTACCGCACGCTGTCCAACGTGATCGCCGCGTCCTTCGCCACGCTCGCGGGCTGCCTGCTCGCGCTCTGGCTGCGCTACAACGGGCCGGACACTTCGCTGTCCTTCGAGATCATGCTGGACATCCTGCTCATCGTCGTGATCGGCGGCATGGGCACGCTGTACGGCGCCATCATCGGCAGCGTGGTCTTCCTGGTCGCGCAGAGCTACCTGCAAGATCTGCTGCGCTGGCTCGGCGGGCTCTTCGAGGGCCTGCCGCTGCTGCCCGCGCTGCTCACGCCCGACCGCTGGCTGCTGTGGCTGGGCTTGCTGTTTGTGCTGTCCGTCTACCACTTTCCCACGGGTGTCGTCGGCAAGCTGCGCGAGCGCGCGGCGCACCAGGCGACGAAGGAGTCGACATGAACTTCGCCGCTCTCGAACCGCGCTCGCGCTACATCACCTGCGAGGAGCGCGAGATCCACTTCATGGACTGGGTGCCCGCGCAGGCCGGTGGCCCGGTGGTGGTGGCCTGGCACGGCCTGGCGCGCACCGGGCGCGACATGGACCCGCTGGCCGCGCACCTGTGCGCCCAGGGCTGGCGGGTGATCTGCCCCGACACCATCGGGCGCGGGCTGTCGCAGTGGAGCCCGGACCCGAAGGCCGAGTACTGTCTGGACTTCTATGCGCGCCTGGCGAAGTCGCTGGTCGACCAGCTGGGCCTGAAGCAGTTCCATTGGGTGGGCACGTCCATGGGCGGTGCCATCGGCATGGTCTGCGCGGCCGCAGCGCTGCGTGGGCGCATCGAGCGGCTGGTGCTCAACGACATCGGCCCACAGCTCGCGGCGCCGGCGGTGCAGCGCATCCGCAGCTACGCGGGCAGTCCCTCGGCCTTCAACACCATGCGCGAGCTGGAGCAGTACTTCCGCGCCGTCTACAAGCCCTACGGCCACTTGCCCGACGCGCAGTGGCGCCTGCTCAGCGAAAGCTCCATGCGCCGGCTGCCCGACGGCCGCGTGACGCCGCACTACGACCCGGCCATGGTGCAGCAGTTCGAGCACCACCCCGACGACTACGAGCTCTGGCCGGTGTTCGACACCATCGATGTGCCCGTGCTGTGCCTGCGCGGCGCGGAGTCCGACCTGCTGTTGGCCGAGACCGCCGAGGCCATGCGCGACCGCGGACCGCGCGCCCTGGTGGTGACCATCCCCGGCTGCGGACACGCGCCCGCGCTCAACGTGCCCGATCAGCTGGAGCTGGTGCAGCGCTTCCTGAGCGATCCGCGCGCGCACTGAGCGCGCGGGCTCAGTCCTTCGCGCCCAGGGCCAGTGCGCGTTCGCGGCTGGCGGCCCGCTCGGCCTCGCCGGCCGGCGCCGTGGGCCAGCCCTGCAGGTGGCGCGCGGCGATGTCGCCCAGCGCCTGGATCCACTCGGGGCGGTCGTTGAGGCAGGGGATGTAGGCGAAGCGTTCGCCGCCGGCCTGCAGGAATGCGGCGCGCGCTTCCATGTCGATCTCTTCCAGGGTCTCGATGCAGTCCGCCACGAAGCCGGGACAGATCAGGTCCACGCTTTTCACGCCCTGGCCCGCCAGCTTCACCAGCGTGGGCTCGGTGTATGGCTGCAGCCATTGGGCTTTGCCGAAGCGGCTCTGGAAAGTGACGGTGAAACGCTCCGGCGCCAGGCCCAGCGCCTGCGCCAGCAGCCGCGCGGTCTTGTGGCACTCGCAGTGGTAGGGGTCGCCCAGGTGCAGGGTGCGCTCGGGCACGCCGTGAAAACTCATCACCAGCCGCTCGGCCTGGCCGTGGGCCTGCCAGTGCTGGCGCACCGGGCGCGCGAGCGCCTCGATGTAGCCCGGGTCGTCGTGGTAGCGGTTGACGAAGCGCAGCTCGGGCACGGCGCGCTGGCGCGCGCTCCAGGCGTTCACGGCGTCGATGAGGCTGGCGGTGGTGGCCCCGCTGTACTGCGGGTAGGCCGACAGCACCAGCACGCGCGTGGCGCCCTGGGCCTTGACCTCGTCGAGCACCGAGGCGATGGAGGGATGGCCGTAGCGCATGGCGTGGCGCACCAGCACCGCGTGCCCGCGCTCGCCCAGGTGGCCCAGCAGGCGCTTGGCCTGTTTCTCGGTCCAGACCTTCAGCGGCGAGCCCTCGGGGGTCCAGACGCTGGCGTACTTGGCGGCCGACTTCGCGGGCCGCACGCGCAGGATCACGCCGTGCAGGATGGGCCACCACAGCAGGCGCGGGATCTCGACCACGCGCGGGTCGGCGAGGAACTCGGCCAGGTAGCGTCGCAGGGCGGCGGGCGTGGGCTCGTCGGGGGTGCCCAGGTTGCACCAGATCACTGCCGTGCGCTCGGCGCGGCCATGGGGGAGGGGCGGTTCGGTCGCGAAGGGCATGCGCTATTCTCTCGCAAGCATGAAAGACGATTCCTTGAGTCCGGGGCCCGCCGGGTCCGGCGCCGCCGCGCTGGAGCCGTCGCGCGTGCGCGCGATCAGCATCGACCTCGACGACACCCTCTGGCCCATCGCGCCCACCATCGAGCGCGCCGAGGCCGCGCTGCTGGCCTGGTTCCGCGAGCACGCGCCGGCCGCCGCCATCCTCGCCGCCAACCCGCAGTCGCTGCGCGAGGCGCGGCACTTCCTGCAGATCAAGCGGCCCGATCTGTCGCACGACCTGAGCGCGCTGCGCCGCGAGTCCATCCGCTTCGTATTGCTCAAGGCCGGCGACGACCCCGAGCTCGCCGAGGAGGCCTTCGACGTGTTTTTTGCCGAGCGCCAGCGCGTGGAGCTGTTCGACGACGCCTTGCCCGCGCTCGAATGGCTGGCCGGGCGCTACCCGGTGGTGGCCCTGTCCAACGGCAACGCCGACGTGCAGCGCATCGGCCTGGGCCAGCACTTTCGCGCGGCCATCAGCGCGCGCGAGTTTGGCGTCGCCAAGCCCGACGCGCGCATCTTTCACGCGGCGGCCAGCGCGGCGGGCGTGCGCCCCGGCGAGGTGCTGCACGTCGGCGACGACGCGCAGCTCGACGCGCTGGGCGCCTTGGTGGCGGGCCTGCAGGTGGCCTGGCTCAACCGCGACGGCCACGCCTGGGACCACGCGCCGCTGGCGCCGCACACCACCGTGGCCGACCTCATGACGCTGTGCAACCAACTGGCCTGAGGTCGCTCGCCCCATGAGCCTCACCATCCACGGCATTCCCGCGTCGCGCGCCCTGCGCCCGCTGTGGGCCGCGGCCGAGCTGGGCCTGGACGTCGCGCACGTGCCCACGCCTTACGCGGACGGCAGCACGCGCACGCCGGCGTTTCTGGAACTCAACCCCAACGGCCACATCCCGGTGCTGATCGACCGCCGCCCCGAAGGCGAGGTGGTGGTCTGGGAGAGCATGGCCTGCACCCTGTATCTGGCGCGCGTGCACGGCCGGCCCGATGGCCGCGGCATTGCGCCGGCGACGGCGCGCGAGGAAGCCGAGGCCCTGCGCTGGTCGTTCTGGGTGGTCAACGAGGTGGAGCGCGACGCGCTCACGGTTCTGGCGCACCTGCACGCCATGCCCGAAGAGCGCCGCAAGCCCGAGCTCGCGCTGGCGGCCGAGCGGCGCCTGGCGGTGCCCTTGCGCGTGCTCGAACAGCACCTGAAGCGGCAGCAGGTCGCGGGACAGGACTGGCTGGCGGCGGGGCGCTTCACCGTCGCCGACCTGTGCGTGGCCAGCGTGCTGAACTGGGTGCGCGTGTCGCGGCCCCTGCTGGGCGCGCACCCGCTGATGCACGAATGGCTGCGGCGCTGCCTGGAGCGGCCAGCCTACCTGCGCGTGCGCGAGAGCGGCTGAGTTCACGGACGGGAGCGGGCGCATGGCACTCGATTGGCGGCACACCACCGAAGGCATCGATTGGGATGAGCTGAGCGCGCTCTACCGGGACGCTCCGCTGGGCGACAAGCCGCCGGACCTGTTGCGAACGGTGTTCGGCAACAGCCTGTTCAAGTGCTTCGTGTTCGAGGGCGGCCGCCTGGTCGGCGCCGGCCGGGCGCTGGCGGACGGCGCCGACTGCGCCTACCTCTGCGACATCGCCGTGCTGCCCAGCCACCAGGGCACGGGCCTGGGCAAACAGATCGTTGCCCACCTCGTGGAGCGCTCACGCGGCCACAGGAAGATCATCCTGTACGCGGTGCCCGGCAAGGAGCCGTTCTATCGGAAGTTCGGCTTCCTGCGCATGAAGACGGCCATGGCCATCTTCTCGAACCCGCAGCAGCAGCTGGAGCGGGGCTACCTCAGCGAGGACTGAGCGCCCGCCCGCGCTTCACCAGCCCCAGACCAGGCGCTCGGACACCCAGCCCGACTCACCGGTCTCACGCTCCACGCGCACCCAGTCGCCGCGCTTTTCCAGGGTTTTGAGCAGCTCGCCGTACTGGGCCTGCACCACCACCTCGTTGTTCAGGCCGGGGCCGCTGCGCACGTTGAGGATCTTGCTGGTGACGATGTGGTGCGGTTCGTCGCCGGTGAGCGAGCGCGCCACCCAGCCGGTGTCGCCCTCGAAGTCCTTTACCTCAAGCCAGTTGCCGCGCCGCTCGGTCACCTGCAGCGGAAAGCCGCGCCGCAGTTCCCACAGCACGGTGCTTTGCAGGCTGGGGCCATCGCGCATGTTCACGGTGCTGCCGCTGATGCTGACCATGTTCTGGGCATGGGCGCTGATGGCGGCCACACCCAGACTCAGGGCGAACAGGCCGCGGAACAGGGATCGTGCAACGGTGTTGACCGGCATGGCGATGGGCTCCTTTCCTCGGGTCAAGAAACAACAAAGGGGGTGGGAGCCGCTCGCGCGGCCCAGGTTCCCCCGAGGGGCCAAGGTTAACAGCCCCGATTCGCCGTGCCGAGGGGCGAAGCGGTCCATGAGACCGCCGTACGTCACGGATGGGGCGTTTTCAGCGCCCGCGCGCGGCCGCCTGGCCCGCCGCCTGGCCGCTGCGCACCGCGCCTTCGATGGTGGCGGGGTAGGGGCCGTCGACGTGGTCGCCCGCCGCCCAGAGCCCGGGCGCCACCGCGGCCGGTGGGCGGCGCAGGCCGGGCGTGCAGGCGAAGGTGGCGCGCCGCTCGGTGATGGTGCGCAGCGGGATCAGGCCCTGCAGGCCGAGTTGCGCGCGCGCCTGCTCCAGCGTGGCGGCCTGCAGGTCCTCGCGTTCGCCGTGGCTGTCGCTGAGCACGAAGGCCAGCACGCCGGTGTCGGTGGCGCGCAGTCGGCCGCGGTCGAAGGCGAACTGGGCGGGGCGGCCGCGCAGCGACACCATGGGCGCGGGCAAGGGCGGGTGCTCGCGCGGCCCCAGGGCGTAGACCGTGGTGATGGCGGTGTGGGCCAGCGCGGCCGCCGTGCCGGCCCAGTCGGGGGCGATGCCACGCAGTGTGTCGGCCGCCACCGCCGCGGGCGTGGCCCAGACCACGCGGTCGAAGCGCTCGCTCCGGCCTTCGCCGCTGAGCCGCCAGCCCTGCCCGTCCGCCTCGATGCGTTCGATGCGCCGGCCCAGGTGCACGGCGTGGCCGCGCTCGCGCAGCCAGCGCGCGGCCGGGTCGGGGCCGAGTTCGGACAGGTCGTGGCGCGGCAGCAGCAGGGCCGAGGGCGCGAAGCCCGGCGCGCCGCGGCCGAACAGCGCGTCGCGCATCACGCGCAGGAAGGTGGCGCCGCTGGCCTGGTCGGGCGGCAGGTTCAGGGCCGAGACGCACAGCGGCCCGATCAGCTCGTCCATCACGCGCGGGGGCAGGCCCTTACAGACGGTGGCCACGGTGTCCGACGCGCCGCAGGCAAAACCTTGCGCGCGCCAGCGCAGCGACACGCGCAGCAGGGCCAGCCGCTCGGTGGTGCGCCAGCCGCGCGCGCCGAGCATGGCGGCCAGCGCGTCCAGCGGCGCGGGCCAGCGCGCGGCCCAGGGCGGCACCGCCAGGCCCTGGCCGTCGGCGAAGCGCAGCGACAGCGGCAGCGCCAACAGGGCCTCGCGCGGGTTCACGCCCACGGCGCGCATGAAGCCCAGCGTGGCGGTGTAGGCGCCAATGAGGATGTGCTGCCCGTTGTCCAGCGGCAGGGGCGCGCCGTCGGGGTGGGCGATGTCGACCCGGCGGGCGCGCCCGCCCAGGGTGTGGGTGGTCTCGAACAGCGTGACCTGGGCGCCGCCTTGCACGGCGGCCACGGCGGCGGCGCAGCCGGCCCAGCCGCCACCGACGATGGCGACGCTGGGGCCGCTGCCCACCGACGCCCCGTCGCTGGCGGCCTCGGCGCGGGCGCCTTCGGGCGGCCGGACGGCGCCCCCGCCGGTCACAGCCGCCCCAGCGCCTGCACCTTCCAGGCGAGCCAGAACTTGCGCAGCGGCGTCAGGCTCACGCGGCGCGTGAGCACCAGCAAGGGCTCGGCCGCGATCTCGCGCAGCAGCGTGCGGTAGATGCTGGCCATCATCAGGCCGGGTTTCTGGCTGCGGCGGTCGGCGTCGGGCAGCAGGGCCAGGGCCTCGTCGTAGGTGGCCAGTGCGCGTTGGCATTGGAAGGCCATGAGCGCGGTGAAGCGGCGCTGAAAGTCGGCCGTCTCGCCACCCGGCGCTGCGCCGCGGCGCAGCAGCTCGTGCGCCTTCACGTCGAAGCGCTGCAGCTCGTCGATGGGCAGGTAGATGCGCCCGCGCACCGCGTCCTCGCCCACGTCGCGCACGATGTTGGTGAGCTGGAAGGCCAGGCCCATGCGGTGCGCGTACTCGGTGGTGCGCGCCTGCGTCTGGCCGAAGATGCGCGCGGCGACCTCGCCCACGAGGCCGGCCACCAGGTGGCAGTAGCGCTGCAGGTTGGCGAAGTCGAGGTAGCGGCTCTGCTCCAGGTCCATCTGGCAGCCGTCGATGACGCCCAGCAGGTGGCGCGCCTCGATGCCGTAGGCGGCGGCCAGCGGCATCAGGGCTTGCGTCACCGGGTGGCTGGGCTGGCCCGCGAAGGCCTGCGCCACCTCGCCGCGCCACCAGGCCAGCTTGGTCTGCGCCACGCCCGGATCGCTCACCTCGTCGACCACGTCGTCCACCTCGCGGCAGAAGGCGTAGAACGCGGTGATGGCGGCGCGCCGCTCGGGCGGCAGGAAGAGGAAGGCGTAGTAGAAGCTGCTGCCGGAGGCGGCGGCCTTCTGCTGGACGTAGTCTTGCGGGCTCATGGGGTGCCACGAGTGTACGCATGGCGCCCCAGGGCCCCGGGGGCGCCGCTTGCGCCGCGCCTGGCGTCAGCCGGCGAAGGGCGGGGGTTCGGCGGCCGGCGTGTCGGCCGCGGGCAGGGGGGCGGTGGCCTCGGGCCGTTCGGGGCCCAGCGCCCGCCAGGCCGCCTGCAGCTGGGCCAGGCCTTCGGGCCGCCGCAACCGCGCGATGTGCTTCGCGCTGGGCTGTAACAGCGTGCTGCCGAACAGCTCGACCGGGGCGGGCAGACGGCTGCTTTTTTCGCGCATGTCCAAGCGCAGCAGCGTGTGGCGCAGGACCGCGGCCAGTTCGGCGCAGGCGGCCTCGGCCGCAGCGGTGTGCTCGACGGGCGGCATGGCGAAATCGACGATGAAGTGCAGCAAGTCGGGCGAATACTCGCAGACGATGGTGTCCCGTTCCAGCGAGGCGACCAGCAGCCCTTGAGTCAGGGGGCGCCACTCTGGCACGTCGGCGACGACGCTCTTGTCGAGCGTGTGCAGTACGTGCACGAGCATCGCTTCGGTCTTCGTGCCTCTGGCCAGTTGGCTCAGTCCAAAGGACAAGGCACCAAGAGCCTGTTGCTCGGCAGGGGAGACGCCGGTCAACGGGCCCCGCTCCACGCACAGCTTCAGCAGCGTGGTGGCGGACAGTGGCGCGCGCAGCACCAGGGCGACCAGGCGCTCTCGCTCGGGCGTGGTCCAAGGGGTGCCGGCCGGTAGGGTCTGCAGCCACAGGGTCAGCCGCTCGCCGAGCGGGGCGCCGTCCAGCTGGCCGAGCAGGCGCAGCGCTTCGTCGATGGTGGTCGAGGTTGGCGTGGGAAAGGCGCTGAGGGTGAACTCCACCAGCCGCTCGATGAGCGCGCGGGGGGGCTGGGGGCCGTTCGCGAGATCCTCGATGTATTGCACAAGCTGCCTCTGGCGCCGCCGCGTGAGCTTGGTCGAGGCCGCGTCGTCGCGCGACAGATAGAGGCGCACCGCGCGGTCCACCGGGTGCTTGTCGAACGATGGCAGCCAGGACGCCATCGCCTCGCGCGTGTCGTCTATGCCTTGTTCGAGCGCGAGTTGCTGCGGGGTCTTCTGACCCATGGCGTCCAGGGCCGCTTGCACGGCCTTGGCCTGGGCGTCGTTCCCACAGACGGCGTGCAGCGTTCGCATCAACGCCAGGGCGCTGCTGCCGTCCAGGCCATGGGCGCCCAGCAGGCGGTGGACCTTCTGGATGTCGAGCACCAGCCGCGCCGCGAGTGCCTGCCGCTCCTCTGCCGCGCCCATGGCGCCCAGGCGCTGGATGTCCAGCCTGATGCCCCGCAGGCGAAGCCCGGCCACGCAGCCCGGGGCCTGGTGCTGTCGCGCAACCGATTCAAAGGTCTGCAGCCATTCGGCGGGGAGCGCGCCACGGGCGACCAGCTCGCCAACGCGTGCGCACAGCGCCTTCAATACCCCGCGGGGCAGGGCGCCGGCCCGCGCGGGCCGGGCGCGGCCGTGGGGCGGTGGGGTGAGCCGGCCGAGCAGGGCCCTGCCGCAGCTTTCGATCAGGTCGATTTCCCGGCCACCCTGGTGGTGGGCGGCCAGGCTCAGGGCCGCGAGCAGGTTGGCCGCGCCGGGAATCTGCAGTGCCTGCAACTGGTGGGCGAACCAGACCAACTGGTCGAAGCGCCCCCCACGCTCGTCGCCCGGAGGCACGAGGCAGTGCCGGCAGCCGCCCTCGTCCCACACCGTGAGCGCTGGGGGCTCGCCCGACTGCAGGGTGTCGAACGCCTGCCGCAGGTCGTCGCGCTCCAGGGCCTGGCGGCGCTGCTCGGCGCTGGCGCCGAGCTGGTCCAGCAGGGCGTCGAAGGCGGGGTGGGGCGGCGCTTCCTTCTCTGCTGAAAGGAACAGCGCGAGTTCATCGCGCGACAGCCGGTTCGCCTGGGCGCAGTCGCTGGCCAGGCCCTGCAGGGCCTGCAGCAGGCGGGGGTCGATGTCTCCGCGCGACTGGCGAACGGCCTGGCCGCAGGCGAGCATGAGCCTGGGCATGTGGGGGTGGTGAGGGTCTTTCAGTTGCAGCACGGTCGCCGACAGCACGAACACGGCGGTCCTCTGTCGGTGCTGGAGCAGAAACTGGCCGAGGTGCAGCAGGTGCTCCACCTGCTGCGCATTCGCTGGCGTGGCGCTGCAGTGCCAGCCGCCGTTGCCATCCCAGACGCGCAGCACCGGGGGGCGGCTGTCGAGCAGGGCATTGAGCGTCGACTCCAAGGCCTGCGTGGCCTGCGCGAGGACCCGCTGGTCCTGGATGTTCAGCGCTTCCTCCAGGAACCGCGCGTTGCGTCGGTTGGCTTCGTTGCGGCTGGAGGGCAGGGGGTTGTCGGTGGCCTCGGTGCCGCTTCGGTGGATGAGGGGCTTGTGCTCGGCGCGGGGGATGAACGGTGGCTTGGGGGTCGAGAAGAAGAAGGAGGAGAAGCGTTGCATGTCGAGGGAAAGCGCGAGCGGATGGGAAGCGCCTTCAGTAACCTCCACGTCCTGCGCGGCTCATCACTTTTTCCTCACCTCAGTAGGTCACCGTCAGCACCACGCTGTCGCTGTAGCTGCCGGCCGGCACGCTCTGGTTGGCGGGGATGCGGCCATAGAGGGTGTGCGACTTGCTGCCTGGCAGGCACACCAGGTTGAGCAGGCTGGTGGTGATGGTGCCGCCGGTGGTGGGACCGCTGGCGCCGCCATCGCCCCAGGGCTGCTGGCGCAGGCTGTCGCTGAACAGGCCGTAGGCCAGGCGGCCCGCGCCGGCGGCCATTTGCCGCTGGGCGCCGCTGGCGTGGTCGCCCACGGACAGCGAGAGCGTGTAGCTGCTCTTGCAGGCGAGCAGCAGGTACTGCGGCGTGCAGGTGACCAGCACGGCCGCGCTGCTGTCGGCGCGCGCGCCGCCGGGCGAGGTGTAGTTGCCGAAGGCCAGGGCCGTGGCGCTCACGCCGCAGCTCTGCGCCCGGGCGGCGGTGCCGCAGAGCAGGCCGGCCAGCAGGAGCAGTGCGCGCAGGAGGGGCTTGGTGTTCATGGTGTGCAGGTCAATGGGCCCAGGGTGGCGGCGGCGCCCTGGTCCGGCGGGAGCGCAAAGCTCACCCGGCACAGGCCCTGTGGGCCTTCGACGCGCAAGGTGTTGAGGTCCCCGAGATCGGTGAGCCAGACCTGGCCACCGTGGGCGAAGGGCGCGCCTTCGTCGCTGGCCGGGGCGCCAGCGGGCATGCGGTAGGCGCGCGCGCCCGGTGGCACGGGGCTGCCGTCGGGCAGGCGCACGCTGACCAGCGCCGAGCGCGTGCGCCGGGCAGGAAAACGCACGCGCACCACGGTCTGCGCGGGCGGGCGCACCTGCAGCTCGGGCACGCCCAGCACCACGTCCAGCGGCAGTACGTCGGCGGCCACGCCCAGGGTGTTTTCTTGCCAGGGCTGCAGGCCCCAGACCCAGGCCCGACCTTGGGCGTCGGTGACGGCGGTGTCGCGGTGGTTGAGGCGCACGCCCACGCCGCCCATGCCCTCGATGTCCACGCGCGCGGCGGCGGCCTCGCCGATGGTGCGGCCCAGCATGGGCTGACCGCCGATCCACAGCACGCCGCCCTGCGCCGCGACGCGCAGATGGGCCTCGGGGTCGTGGCGCCATTTCGTGGCCTGCGCCTCCACGCGGCCGAGTGGGCCCAGCCAGCTCACACCGGCCAGGGCGCTCAGCGCGTCGCTGCCCCCCTGCAGGCGCCAGCCCAGGCCGCCGGCGTCGGGCTCGCTGCGCTGCGCCTGCACGGTGAGGCCGGCGTCGCCACCGGCCTGCGCGCGCGCGGCCAGCGTGGTGTCGGGACTCAGCGCGCGCGTGAACAGCACGGCCGCGCTGAGCTGGCCTTCGCGCCGGTACAGGCTCAGGCCCGCGTGCCAGTGCGCACCCAGGCGGCGCTGCAGGCCGGCCGTGAGCACGCGTGTGTCCTGCCCCTGCGCGCCGCGCTGCCAGACCAGGCCACCGGACACGCTGGTCTGGCCGATGCTGGTGCCGGCGAACAGGGTGGCGCGCCGCTGCGGCAGGCGAGAACCATCGAGCGAGCGGAAGCCGGTGCCGGCGGTTTCGATCGTGGCGCTCAGGCTACCGGCGCGCGCCACGCGCTCGAAGCCGATGGCCGTGCGCTGGCCGGCGCCAGCGCCGTCGGCCTGGCTGCGCCCGAGCTGCAGGCTGAGCACGCCCGCGCCCGCCACCACCCAATGCGCGCCCAGGTGCACGGCGCGCACGGCCTGGCCCACCTCGGCGCGGCCCAGCAGGGTGAGCGTGTCGCTGAGGCCGTGGCGCAGGCTGCCGGCGACAAAACCGCCACCGTAGGTGTCCCTGGCCGAGGCGTAGCCGCGGCGCAGCACGCCGGCTTCCACGCAGTGCTCGCGCAGGCCCTGGCGCAGCAGGCGCGGGCTGCTGTAGTAGGGCACCACCTGCACGCGCTCCACGCCCAGCAGGTCGCGCTGCACCACGCGGATCTCGCCCGCGCCGGTCACGCCGGGCAGCTGGTCCAGGGTGTAGTTGCCCGGGCCCACCTGGGCGCTGCCGACGGGGCGGTTGTCGATCAGCAGGTCCACGCCGCTGGGCACCTGCGCGCTGCCCGACACCGAGGGCAGGGGCTGGGTGACGAGGTCGGGGCGCAGGCTGAAGTCGGTGCCGTATTGCGCGCCAGCGAAGCGCAGCGCGGGCGCGAGCTCGCCGCCACAGGTGATGGCGTCGCCCAGGCTGGCGCGCCGCAGGCCGCTGGGGTCGCTGTGCTGCAGGCTGGTGTCCAGCCGCTGCCAGCGTGGCAGTCCGGCCGGGTTGGCGCCGGCGCGCAGCACGCCGCTGGCGCGCGCCAGGCCGCCGGTGCTCCAGCCGAAGCCGCGCAGGTCGAGCAGGGCGGCGGTGCTGCTCCGGCCGCCGCTGCGTTCGGCGTTGACGCTGTAGTCCATGGCCAGGCCGGGCAGGGGTTCCATCAGCGGCGCCTCGCCGTCGGTTCGACCGTCCAGGCGCAGGCGCTGGGCCAGGAACTGCTCGGGCGGCGC
The DNA here is from genome assembly GCF_016903055.1 of Hydrogenophaga sp. YM1. Lineage (NCBI taxonomy): Bacteria > Pseudomonadati > Pseudomonadota > Betaproteobacteria > Burkholderiales > Comamonadaceae > Hydrogenophaga > Hydrogenophaga sp. YM1. Next base: position 1,910,824 of record NZ_CP070223.1, read on the forward strand.
CTGCAGCGCCAGCCGCTGCTGGGCCTTGTCGAAGCGGGGCGACCAGTCCTGCAGACCATGGTGCGCCACGCCGGCGATGGTGCGCGGCGGATCGGCGGGGCGCAGGCGCCAGCGCGCCAGGGTGTCGGCCGTGGCATACCAGCGGCCGTCATCCTCCATCAGGGGAGCGAAGCCGTCGACGCGTTCGCCATTGAGCCAGACCTCCAGCAGGCGCGGCGCGGGTTCGGCGCGCGCGGGCGTGATCGCGCCGCACAGGCCGAGGGCGAGCAGCAGGGCCTCAACGCGGCGCCACCGCATCGACCACCCCGCGAAGCGGCCCCGCGCTGGTGTCGGCGTCGTAGCGCGTGGTGGCGGCCGACCAGCCGGCCGGCAGCGTCCAGCGGCACAACTGGCCGGGCAAGGCGTAGCAGGGGCCGAAGTGTGTGCTGCCGCCCTGGTCCGACACGAGCTGCAGGCCATGCACGTGCAGGTGGCGCCCGCCAGCGTTGTGCAGCTCCAGCGTGTCGCCGTGGCGCTGCCATTGCGGCTGGGCGGCGGGCGTGGCCACGCCGGTGACGAACACCGGCAGGCTCACGCGCAGCAGCAGCTGCACGCCGTCGTCCGCGTCCCCGGGCGTGGGCACCTGGCTCAGCCAGAGGCGGTGGCTGCGCTCCACGCCCGACTCCACCGCCTGGCGCAGGCCCACGCGCACCACCTGGGTGGCGCCCGGCGCAAGCTCGAAGATCGGCGGGTTGACGATGAGCGCCTGCGTGGGCTTGAGCTGGTCGGCCCCGCCGTCCTGGCTCCAGTCGAAGGCCTCGGCCTGCAGCAGCAGGGGGCGGGTGGTGGGGTTGTGCACCGTCAGTTGCGAGGCCGTGGCGCGGCTGCCCAGTTCCAGCCGCACGGGCCGCACCTGGAAGGCCAACGCGGCCGGCGGGAAGGCCAGCGCCAGAACCACTGGCGCGAGCAGCGGCGCGAGCAGGCGCTTCATGCCGCACCGCGCCTCAGTAGGTGGCGGTCACGGTGATGGTGTCGGCGTAGACACCCACCGTGGCGGTGGCGCTGGACGGGACCCGACCGTACACGGTGAAGGACTGCAGCAGGCCGGTGCCGGTGCTGCTGTTGAACACGGTGCCGTTGGTGCCATCGCCCCAGAGCTGGGTGCGCCCGGCGTCGCGGTAGAGGCGGTAGGCCAGGGTGTCCGTGCCACTGGTCATGCGCCGGTCGGCCACCGTGGCGCCACTGCCGGTGCCGGCGTCGAGCGAGAGGCTGTAGGGCGTGCCCACGGTGCAGGTGGCGGTGACGACGGTGCTGCTGTCGGCCTGCACGCCGGGCGACACGATGCCGAACGCCAGGGGGATGCCGCCGACCACCGTGCAACTGGCCAGCACGGTGGCCGTGACGCCGAAGGTGGCGCTGCTTTGCGCGAGCGCGGGCAGCGTGGCCAGACACAGGCTGGCGGCGGCCAGGGTGCGGCGAATGGGGGTGTGACAGCGGGACATGGGGACCTCCGGTACAGACATCGAGACCTCAGCCGCACGGTCCGGGTGGGGTGCGTGCCTGTCTGCGATCTCGGAGGCCCGCAATCTATCTTTAGAGCGCGCGTGTTTCGGGCTCAGGTTTTCTTGAGGTTTGACCGCAAGTCGCAAGCTTTCCCGGCACGGGGCGGCGCGCGCTGTCAAGCTTTCCCGGCAGGCCGGGCGGCGCGGCTCAGCTCGCCTGGCGCAGGGCCTCGGTGCGCTGCGCGAACTCCTGGCGCAGCTGCTTGCGCACGCGCGCCGCGGCCTGGCGGCGATGTTCGTCGGGCGTGGCGGGCTTGAGCGGTGGCACCGGCACGGGCTTGCCGCCGTCGTCCACCGCCACCATGGTGAAGAAGCAGCTGTTGGCGTGGCGCACCACCTGCGAGCGGATGTTCTCGGCCACAACCTTGATGCCGACCTCCATGGACGAGGTGCCGGTGTGGTTGATGGAGGCCAGGAAGGTGACGAGTTCGCCCACGTGGATGGGCTGCAGGAACATCACCTGGTCCACCGAGAGCGTGACCACGTAGCGCCCCGCGTAGCGGCTGGCGCAGGCGTAGGCCACCTGGTCCAGCAGCTTGAGGATGGTGCCGCCGTGCACATTGCCCGAGAAGTTGGCCATGTCGGGCGTCATGAGCACGGTCATGCTCAGCTGGTGGGTGGGGAGGTCCATGGCCGGTTCGATGGGGTGCACGCGGGGTGCGCCAATGTACACGGCATGGGGGCCCCCGCCGGCGCGGGGCCGGCGGGGGCGGGCGGCCTCAGGCCAGCGCGGCGCTGGGGTGGGGCGCGGCGCCGGTGTCCGTGCGGGCGGCGCCGCGCAGCAGCGCCACCAGCGCGCGCGCGTCGGCGGGCACCGTGTCGCCGCGCCAGACCACGTGCTGGTCGGGCCGGCACAGCAGCAGGGCGTGGCGGTACTCGGGCGGGCGCTGCGCTTCGCGGGAAACGTCCAGCACCGTCAGCGGCACGCCGGCCTCGGCGGCGGCGTCGAGCAGGGGCTGGGCCTCGGTGCCGGCCTGCGTGAGCAGCAGCGTGTAGCCGGCGCCGAAGGCGTCGTACAGCGATCGGCCGTCGGCCAGCCAGAAGTGCGGCGCGCGGCAGCCCGGCACCGTGGAGGGCGTGAAGTCGCCCATGGTGTAGGCCGGCGCGGCCTCGCCATCGGCCGCGATGATGGGCGAGCCGCTGTAGTAGTAGCCGTAGTTCAGGCCCGCGCAGCAGAACTGCTGCACGTTGAGCTGGTAGGCCTCGTCGCCGATGAGGGCGCGCGCCGCCGCGCCGGCCGCGTCGGCGGCTTCGATGTTCGGCGGCACCGCGCTGCGCGCCTTGATCATCTTCTGCGCGTGGTCCATGGCGAAGCGCGACACCTGCTCGGTGATGGGCTGGCGTTCGGCCTCGTAGGCGTCGAGCATGGACGGGTCGGCCCAGCCCTGCACTTGAGCGGCCAGCAGCCACGACAGGTTGAGCGCGTCGGCGATGCCCGCGTTCATGCCGTAGCCGGCATAAGGCACCCACAGGTGGGCGGCGTCGCCGGCGATGAAGGCGCGCCGGTCGCGGAAGCGGTCGGCCACCAGGCGGCGGCCCACCCAGTCCTCTTTGGAGATGACCTCGTACTGGAAGTCGTCGCCCACGCCCAGGATGTGGCGGATGCTCTGGTCGCGGTCCACCGAGTCGAACTCGGTCTCGTGCGGGTTGAGGTGGTTGTGCACCAGCCAGGTCTCGCGGCCGTCGATGGCGAAGGCCGTGCCGCAGCGGCGCGGGTTCACCGAGTAATAGCACCAGGCGGGCTTGCCGGGCAGGCGGCCCAGCAGGTCCTTGGCGCGGATGTAGGTGGACTGCACGCGCTGGATCACGGCCGTGCCCTCGAAGCGCGCGCCGATGGCCTTGCGCACGCCGGAGGCGCCGCCGTCGCAGCCGACCAGGAAGCGCGCGCGCACGCGGCGCGTGGCGCCACCGTCCAGGCCGACGAGCGTGGCCGTGACGCCATCGGCGTCCTGTTCGAAGCCGTCCACGCGTGTGCGGTTGAGCAGGGTCACGTTCGGCAGCGCCGCCGCGTGTTCCAGCAGGATGGGCTCCAGGTAGATCTGGTTGATGCGGTGCGGCGGCTCGGCGGTGGGCCACCAGGTGTCGGGGCCGCCGTTGTCGACGAAGCGCTCCAGCCGGTTCGGGATGGGGATGCGGGTGAGCTCGATGCCCGTCATGGCGGTGCGGAACACCACGTCGTTGGGGTGTTCGTCGGGCAGGCCCGCCTGGCGCAGCCGGTTGGCCACGCCAAGCTGGCGGAAGCGTTCCATGGTGCGCGAGGCCACGTGGTTGCACTTCACGCTGGGCGGCTCCTTGTAGGCACGCAGCTCGGCGATGGTGACGCGCACACCGCGTCCGGCGAGGTCCATGGCGAGCGTCAGGCCCACGGGGCCGGCGCCCACGATGAGCACATCGGTGGTGGGCACGCCGGTCGTATCGGTCAGGGGGGAGGAGGGGCTCATTCGAGTTTGATGCCAGCGGTGCGGATCACCTTGGCCCACTTGGTGGTTTCGGACTTGATGTAGTCGCCGAAGGCTTTGGGCGTGGTCGGCGCGGGCTCCACGCCGAGGCCGCGGATGGTGGCCTGCGTGGCGGGGTCGTTGAGCGCCTCGACCAGGGCCGCGTTGAGCTTGTTGACGATGGCGTCCGGCGTGGCCGCGGGCGCGACGATGCCGAACCAGCCCACCGATTCGTAGCCCGCCAGACCGGCCTCGGCCACGGTGGGCACGTCGGGCAGGGCGGGCACGCGCTTGTCGCTGGTGACGGAGAAGGCCTGCAGCTTGCCGGCGCGGATGTGCGGCAGCGCGGCGGGCAGGTCGGTCACGGCCAGCGGGATCTGGCCCGCCAGCGCGTCCACGGCGGCGGGCCCGGAGCCGCGGTAGGCCACCTGCACGATCTTCGTGCCCGCCATCTGGTCGAACAGCGAGGCCGTGAGGTGCATGGCCGTGCCGTTGCCGCCGTGGCCGATGGTCAGCTTGCTCGGGTCGCGCTTGGCCAGGGCGATGAGTTCGGCCTGCGTGCGCACGCCCACCGAGGGGTGGCCCACGAACACGAAGGGGATGGCCGCCACCAGCGAGACCGGCTTGAAGTCCTTCACCGGGTCGTAGGGCATCTGGGGGTAGAGGCTGACGTTGGCCGACAGCGCGCCGGCCGCGCCAAGGCCCACGGTGTGGCCATCGGGCTCGGCCTTGGCCACGGCGGTTAGGCCGATGTTGCCGCCCGCGCCGGGGCGGTTCTCGATCACCAGCGGCTGGCCCAGCTTCTCGCTCACGCGCGGGCCGATGGCGCGCACGATGGCGTCGGCGCTGCCGCCGGGCGGGAAGGTCACGATCACGCGGATGGGCTTGGTGGGCCAGGCGGCCTCGTTGGCCAGCGCGGGGGCGGCGAGCGCGAGCAGGGCGCTGGCGCCAAGGGCGGCGCCCAGCGCGCGCCGGAGGGCGGAAGGCTTCATTGACTTGTCTCCTGTTTCTGGTGGTGCTTGTCCGCCCGCGATTCAACCCGCTCTCGATTCATGCGTAAAGTAAAACTTATCGAACCATTTATTATTTGAACTCATGAATACAGACGCCCGCTTCCTCCCCAGCATGCGCCAGCTGCGCGCCTTCGCGGCGGTCTACCACCTGCGCAAGGTGAGCGCGGCGGCCGAGCAGCTGTCGGTCACGCAGTCGGCGGTGAGCCTGTCGCTGCGGCAGTTGGAAGAGGGCCTGGGCGCGCGCCTGTTCGACCGCACCACCCGCACCCTGCAGCCCACCCAGGCCGCGCACGAGGCCATCGTGCTGGCCGAGCGCATCCTGCGCGACGCCGAGGCCCTGGGCGCGGGCACGCTGGAGCTGTCGCAGCTGCGGCGTGGGCGCGTGAGCGTGGCCGTCACGCCCACGCTGGCCGAGCTGCTGCTGCCGGCGGCGGTGGTGCGCTTTCGCGAGCGCCACCCGGGCATCCACGTCGACATCAACGATTGCGCGCCCGACCAGTTCGTGTCGCGCGTGGTGGGCGAGCAGGTGGACTTCGGCATCGGCGTGCCCGAACAGGCCGGCGCCGACGTGGACACCGACACCCTGGTGCGCGACCACCTGGCGGTGGTCTGCCCGGCGGGGCATGCGCTGGCGGGCCGCTCGCGCCTGCGCTGGGCCGACCTGGACGGCCAGCCGGTGATCACCGTGCGCCCGGGCTACGGCGTGCGGCCGCTGATCGATGCCAGCGCGGCGCGCGCGGGCGTGCGGCTGCGCGTGGTGCACGAGGTGACCTTCCTCTCCACCGCGCTGTGGATGACGCGCGCCGGCATGGCCATTGCCATCATGCCGGCGGCGTATGCGCGCGCGGCGCGGCCGCAAGAACTGGCGGTGCTGCCGCTGAGCGCGCCGCGCGTCTCGCGCGACATCTGCATCGTGACCAAGCGCGGGCGCGCGCTGTCGCTGACGGCGCAGGCGCTGGTGCGCGAGGTCCGTGCGGCGCTGCGGGCCTAGCGACCCACGCCGGTGATGGCCGCAGCGGATGCCAGGCCTCAGCGCTCGCGCACGCGCTGTCCCTCGCGCACCCCGTTGCCCGGGTACAGCACCACCCGCTCGCCGGCGCGCAGCCCATCGGTGGCGACGGCCTGCTCGGTGCCGCGCGGCCCCAGGGTGAGGGCGCGCGCCCGCGCCCTCCCGTCCCCGTCCACCACGAAAACCTGCCAGCCGGTGGGCGTGCGCACCAGGGCCGCGTTCGGCACCAGCAGCGCGTCGGCCTGCGCCAGCGTCACGATGCGGGCCTCGACGCGGTAGCCATCGCCCAGCGGCAACTGGCCGGGCCAGGGAGCGGCCGGCTCCACGTGCACGTTGACGCGCTGCTCCTCGATGCCGAGCGCGGACACCTTGGTGAAGGCCACCGGCTCCACGCGTGTGACGCGCCCCGGCAAGGCCGGCAGGCCGCTGCCCGCCTGCAGCGTGACCGCCGCGCCCGGCGGCACGCGCGCCGCGTCGCCCGACAGCAGGTCCACGATGGCTTCCAGCCGCGTGGTGTCGCCCAGCTCCATCAGGGCCTGCCCTGCGCCCACCGGGCCCGCGCTGTCGCGGTGCACCGCGATCACGCGGCCCGCGATCGGGCTGCGCAGCGTCCACAAGCCCTCGCTGGCGTCGCCGCCGCCGTCGGCGCGCGCCAGTGCCGCGCGCGCCTCGCTCAGTCCGTGTGCCGCCACGCGCTGCTCGGCCTGCGCACCGGCCAGGGCCTGGCGCGCCGCCGTGAGGTTGAGCTGGGCCTGTTCGCGCGCCGACGGCGCCACGAACTGCGCGCGCGCCAGTTCCTCGCTGCGCCGAGCGTCCAGCTCGGCCTGGGCCAGGGCGGCCTGCGAGCGCGCCGCCTGCGCCCGCGTGGCCGCCAGAGCGGCCTCGGCGCTGCCCACGCGCTGGCGCAAGACCTCGCGCGTGCGGCTGTCGATCATCGATGGCGCCGCGGGCCGCAGCACGGCCAACGGCTCGCCCTCGGCGACGGTGTCGCCCACCTTCAGGCCGGGCCGCAGCAGCTCGCCGGCGGTGGGTGCCGCCACGGTGTAGCGCTGCAGCAGGCGCAGCACGCCGTCCTCCTCGATGGCTTGTTCGAAGTCGCCGCGCTGCACGGTGGCGATCTCCACCGGCAAGGCCGCGGGCCGCAAGGCCCAGGCGAGCAGGGCGGCGATGGCCAGGGCCACGGCCGTGGCGGCGGTGATGAGGCGCACGCGGCGTCTGCGCGGGGTTGTGTCGTCGTTCATTCGCGCACCTTCAGAACAGCCACCAGGTCGAGCCGGTCGACGTGGCGGCGCACGAGCAGGGCACTGGCCGCGCCCGCGGCCAGCACGATGAGCGCCGCCCACGCGTAGGTGGACGGCGCGATGATCACGGGAAAGTCGATGTTGTCCGATGACATGAGGCGCATGAGCAGGCCGGCCAGCGCGCGCCCCGCGAGCAGGCCCAGCGGCAGCGCCAGCAGCAACTCCACGGCGAGCTGGCCCAGCAGCAGCACCGAGACCTCGGCGCGCGTCATGCCCAGCACGCGCAGGCTGGCCAGGTCCCAGGCGCGTTCGGACAGCGCGATGCGCGCGGCGTTGTAGGTGATGCCCACCGCCATGGCGATGGCGAACAGCGTGAGGATGGCGCTGAAGGCCCCCATGTTGTGCTGGGTGCGCTCGTCGAAGGTCTGTTGGACCGAGCGCTTGTCGAACACCCCGCCGATCGAGGGCGCGGCCTTCACGGCCGACCAGAACGCCGGCATCGAGGCCGGGTCCACCTGCAGCACGGCTTGCGACAGGCCCGCGCCGTCGCGCGTGAGGCGCTGCAGGGTGGACAGGCGCATGTAGGCCTGCTGGCCCATGAGCGCGTGCACCTCGGCCACCACGGGCAGGTCGATCTGGCGCCGGTGGCCGGTGCGAAACACCACCGTCACGGTGTCGCCCACGCGCGCGTCCAGGGCGCGCGCGAGCAGGTGCGACAGCACGAGGCCCTCGTCGGGCAGTTCCACCGCGCCGAGCGGATCGTCCACCACGCGCAGCAGCCGCGCCCCCGGTGGCATGCCGCCGACGCTGGCGTCTTTCCAGCGCGCGCCGTGGTGCACGCGCACGGCCTCGTTGCGGTAGCCCTCGGCCTGCAGCACGCCGGGCAGGCGGCGCAACTCGTGCAGCACGCCCTCGGGCGCGCGCGGCTCGAACTGCAGCGCCACGTTGCCGGGCTGCACCTGGCGGAACTGCACGTCCACGATGTGGGCGATGGCGTCGAGCCAGAAGGCGCCCGAGATCTGCAGCGCCATGGCCATGGCCACGCCGCCGATGGTGAAGGCGGTACGCCAGGGCCGGTGCTGCACGTCGCGCAGCACCAGCAGCGGCGCGGCGCGCACGCGCCGGCCCGCCAGGCGCTCCAGCAGCGTGCGCCGGTAGTGCGGCGGTGCCGGCGGCAGCATGGCCTGGGCCGGGCGCAGCCGCACCACGGCGCGGATCGAGGCCCAGGTGCCCAGGCCCGCCGCCAGCAGCGACAGCAGCACCGACACGCCTACGGCGGCGGCCGTGGTGCGGTAGGCCAGGGCATCGAAGCGGAACACCGGCTCGTACAGGCCCAGCATGAGCCGGCCGATGACGGCGCTGAGCAGCAGCCCGCCGAGCACGCCCAGGCCGGCCACCACCAGCGCCAGCTGCAGGTAATGCCTGCCGATGACCGCGTCGTCGTAGCCCAGGGCCTTGAGCGCGGCGATCTGCGGGCGCTGCGTGGCCACCTGGCGCGCCAACACGCCATTGAGGATGAACATCGCCACGCCAAGAAAGATGGCGGGCAGCACCGTGCCCATCACGCGCAGCTGGTCGAGTTCGTCGTCCACCACGCGCGCCGAGAGCTGGTCGGCGCGCGCCACCGCGCCCAGCGAGCCATAGGGTTCGAGCAGGCGGTCCAGCGCGTCGATGACGGCCTCGCTGGAGGCGCCGCTGTCCAGCCGCAGCGCGGCCTGGTTGAAGGCGCCTTGCAGGTCCAGCAGCTCGCCCAGGCGGCGCGCGTCGGTCCACCAGATGCCGAAGCTGCGCTCGTCGGGCGCGGCGCCGCCGGAGGCGAACACGTACTCGGGCGAGATCGCCAGGCCGACGATGCGCACCGTCTGCTGCCGGCCGTTGAGCACGGCCCGCGCGCTGTCGCCGGGCTTGAGGCCGCGCGCCTTGGCGAAGGCCTCGCTCACCAGCGCTTCCAGGGTGGTGCCCGCCTCGGGCCAGCGCCCCTCGCGCAGCCGCAAGGCGTTGAGCCCCTGTTCGCCGCGCTGCACGCGCGCCAGGTCCAGCGCCACGAAGCGGCCCGTCACGGGCGGGCCGGGGTCGCCCAGATCGACGCGCGCGTCGAAGGCCAGACCGGTCTTCACCTCGGCCACGCCGGGCAGGGCGGCGATGCGCTCGCGCAGCGCCAGCGGCGCGCGCTTGAGCGCGACGAACACGTCGGCCAGGCGGTGGCTGGCGTAGAACCGTTCGCGCGCGTCCAGCAGGGACGCGTGCACCGAGAACAGGCCGACGAAGCCGCCCACGCCGATGGCCACCACCATGGCGATGGTCAGCACCTGGGCGCGCAGGCGCCACAGGTCGCGGCCCAGCTTGATGTTCAGTGCGCGCATGGGCCCGGCCTCGCTGGTCACCAGCTCAGCGCCGCGGCGGCGAGCTTGCTCGGGTTGGCCTGCACCGAGGCGATGCGCCCGTCGGCCAGGCGCAAGACGCGATCGGCCATCTGCGCGATGGGCGCGTTGTGCGTGATGACCACGGTGGTGGTGCCCAGTTCGCGGTTCACCCGCTCGATGGCTTCCAGCACGCGCACGCCGGTGGCGCAGTCCAGCGCGCCGGTGGGCTCGTCGCACAGCAGCACCTCGGGGCGCTTGGCGATGGCGCGCGCGATGGCCACGCGCTGCTGCTCGCCGCCGGAGAGCTGGGACGCGAAATGGTCCAGACGCCCTTCTAGGCCCACGAGCGCGAGCGCTTCCTCGGGCGCCATGGGGTCGGTGGCGAGGTCGGTCACCAGGGCCACGTTCTCGCGCGCGGTGAGGCTGGCGATGAGGTTGTAGAACTGGAACACGAAGCCCACGTGCTCGCGCCGGTAGCGCGTGAGCTCGGCGTCGCTGGCGCCCGCCAGCTCGTGGGTCTCGCCGGCGTGCGTCCAGCGCGCCGAGCCGCCCGAGGGGGAGTCGAGTCCGCCCAGGATGTTGAGCAGCGTGCTCTTGCCGCTGCCCGAGGCCCCGAGCAGCACGACGAACTCGCCCGGCATCACGTCCAGGTCGACGCCGCGCAGGGCGTGCACCGCGGTGGGGCCTTCGCCGTACACCTTGGTGAGGGCGCGCGCGGAAAAGACAGGCGTGGCGGGCATGCCAGGGATTGCAGCATGGGGGCGGGCCCGGCCGCTTGACGAACGTCAAGCGCGGGCCTCAAGCTGGCGGACCGGGGGCCGATGGGCACACCGCTTGCCGGTCGCCCCACGGTCGCCAAAACGGCCACCCGATGCCAGGACGACGCCATGAACCCACCTTCGCCTTCGCCCCGCACCGAACACGATGCCTGGGGCGAGATCCAGATCCCCGCCGACGCCCCCTGGGGCGCGCAGACGCAGCGGGCCATCGGCCACTTCGCCATTTCCACCGAGAAGATGCCGCCCGAGCTGCTGCACGCGCTGGCGCTCATCAAGCGCTGCGCGGCGCGCGTGAACGCCAGCCTGGGCACGCTGGAGCGGCCCGTGGCCGATGCCATCGCGCAGGCCGCCGCCGAGGTGGTGGATGGCCGCTGGCCCAACGCGTTTCCCCTGTCGCTGTGGCAGAGCGGCTCCGGCACCCAGAGCAACATGAACATGAACGAGGTGATCGCGCACCGGGCCTCGGCGCTGCTGGGCCGGCCGGTGCATCCGAACGACGAGGTCAACCTCGGCCAGTCGTCCAACGACACCATTCCCACCGCCATCCACCTGGCCGCGCTGCTGGGCGTGGAGCGCGCCTTGCAACCGGCGCTGCGCGCCCTGCGCGACACGCTCGCCGCCAAGGCCGAGGGCGTGCGCGGGGTGATGAAGACCGGCCGCACCCACCTGCAGCACGCGCTGCCGCTGACGCTGGCCGACGAGCTGCTGGCCTGGGTGGCGCAGCTCGATCAGGCCGGGGCCGCGCTGGCGCCGGCGCTGCGCGCGGTGCAGGGCCTGGCCATCGGCGGCACGGCGGTGGGCAGCGGCGCCAACGCCCACCCCGACTTCGGCCTGCGCATGGCCGAGGCCTTGAGCGAGGCCACCGGCCTGCCGCTGCGCCGCGCCGACAACCCCTACGCGGCCCAGGCCGCGCACGACGCGCTGCTGCAGCTGCATGGCGCGCTGCGGGGGCTGGCGCTGGCGCTGTGCAAGATCGCCGACGACCTGCGCTGGGAGGCCAGCCCGGGGTTGGGTGAATGGCGGCTGCCGGCCAATGAGCCCGGCAGTTCCATCATGCCGGGCAAGGTCAACCCCACGCAGTGCGAATCGCTGCTCATGGTGTGCGCGCAGGTGATGGGCAACGACGTGAGCATCGGCGTCGGCGCCACGCTGGGGCAGTTCCAGATGCACGCCGCCAAGCCGCTGCTGGCGCACAACCTGCTGCAGAGCATCCGCCTGCTGGCCGATGGCATGCGCAGCTTCGAGGAACATGCCGTGCGCGGCATGGAGGCCGACCGCGAGCGCATCGCGGCCACGCTCTCGCCCGCGATGCTGCAGGCCACGCTGTTGGCCAAGCGCATCGGGCACGAGGAAGCGGCCCTGCTGTACCGCGAGGTGCAGGCCTCGGGCCGGCCGCTGCGCGAGCTCGTGCTCGAACGCGGGCTGGCCAGCGCCGAGCAGTTCGACGCCTGGGTGAAGTGAACGCCCAGGCGTGCGGACTGGGCGCCGTCAGACCTTCTCGACGATCACCGCGATGCCCTGGCCCACGCCGATGCACATGGTGCACAGCGCGTAGCGCCCGCCCGTGGCGTGCAGGCGGTTGACGGCCGTGGTGGCCAGGCGGGCGCCGCTGGCGCCCAGCGGGTGGCCCAGGGCGATGGCGCCGCCCCAGGCGTTCACGCGCGCATCGTCGTCCTTGAGGCCGAGCATGCGCAGCACCGCCAGGCCCTGGGCCGCGAAGGCCTCGTTGAGCTCGATCACGTCCATCTGCTCCAGCGTGAGGCCGGTGAGCGCGAGCACCTTCTCGGTGGCGGGCGCGGGGCCGATGCCCATCACGCGCGGCGCCACGCCGGCCGTGGCCATGCCGACCACGCGCGCCTTGGGCGTGAGGCCGTGCTTGGCCGCGCTCGCCTCATCGGCCAGCAGCAGGGCGCAGGCGCCGTCGTTCACGCCGCTGGCGTTGCCGGCGGTGACGCTGCCCTCGGGCCTGACCACGCCCTTGAGCTTGGCCAGCGCCTCCAGACTGGTTTCGCGCGGGTGCTCGTCCTTGTCGACGATGACTGGCTCGCCCTTCTTCTGCGGGATGGTCACCGGCACGATCTCGCGCGCCAGGTGGCCGGCCTTCTGCGCGGCCACGGCTTTGAGCTGGCTGGCCAGGGCCATGCGGTCCTGGGCCTCGCGCTCGATCTTGTGGTCAACCGCCACGTTCTCGGCCGTCTCGGGCATGGAGTCCACGCCGTACTGCGCCTTCATGAGCTTGTTGACGAAGCGCCAGCCGATGGTGGTGTCGTACACCGCGTTGGCGCGGCTGAAGGCGCTCTCGGCTTTGGGCATGACGAAGGGCGCGCGGCTCATGCTCTCCACGCCGCCGGCGATCATCAGACCCGCCTCGCCGGCCTTGATGGCGCGCGCCGCGCTGCCCACCGCGTCCAGGCCCGAGCCGCAAAGGCGGTTGATGGTGGCGCCGGGCACCTCGATCGGCAGGCCCGCCAGCAGCGCGGCCATGCGCGCCACGTTGCGGTTGTCCTCGCCGGCCTGGTTGGCGCAGCCGTACAGCACGTCGACCACGGCGGCCCAGTCCACGGTCGGGTTGCGCTCCATCAAGGCCTTGATGGGGATCGCACCGAGGTCGTCGGTGCGCACGCTGGACAGCGCGCCGCCGTAGCGGCCGAAGGGGGTGCGGATGGCGTCGCAGATGAAGGCTTGGCGGGTGCTCATGGGTTCTCCGGAAAAGTGAAGGGGTTCAGGCGGGCGTGGCCGGGGCGGCGATGGGCAGGCCCACGAGGCGCTGCAGTTCGTCGAGAGAAAGGCCTTCGACCGTGTCGATCAGGCGCAGGCCCTGGGGCGTGCATTCGAGCGTGGCCAGGTCGCTGTAGATGCGCTTGACGCAGCCGATGCCGGTGAGCGGGTAGCTGCATTGCGACACCACCTTGCTCGCGCCTTGCTTGGTGAGCAGGTCCATCATCACCCAGGTCTGTTTGGCGCCGATGGCCAGGTCCATGGCGCCGCCCACGGCCGGGATGCTGCCGGGCTCGCCGGTGCTCCAGTTGGCCAGGTCGCCCGTGGCCGAGACCTGGAAGGCGCCCAGCACGCAGATGTCCAGGTGGCCGCCGCGCATCATGGCGAAGCTGTCGGCGTGGTGGAAGAAGGCACCGCCGGGCAGCAGGCTCACGGGCTGCTTGCCGGCGTTGATGAGGTCGTAGTCCTCCTGGCCGCTGGCCGGCGCCGGGCCCATGCCGAGGATGCCGTTCTCGCTGTGCAGGATTACCTCGATGCCGGGCGGCAGGTGGTTGGCCACCAGCGTGGGCTGGCCGATGCCCAGGTTGACGTAGGCGCCGTCGTGGATGTCCTGCGCGACGCGCTTCGCGAGCGCGTCTTTCGTGCGCGGGGTGTAGGTGCGAGCCGCTGCACGGCCGCCCGAAGGCGGCTCAGCCCCCCCGGGGGGCAGCGACCCGCGAAGCGGCGGAGCGTGGGGGTCCATGTTCATGCGGCCTCCTTGAAGCCGCCGGCCTGCGTGGCCACGCGCGCTATCTTTACCACCGCGCTGACGTGGATGCCAGGGGTGACGATGGTCTCGGGGTCGAGCGAGCCGAGTTCGGCGATGTCGAACACGCTGGCGATGCAGCGCCTGGCCGCGGTGGCCATCACCGGGCCGAAGTTGCGCGCGGCCTTGCGGTAGACCAGGTTGCCCCAGCGGTCGCCGCGCTCGGCCTTGATGAGCGCCACGTCGCCGTGGATGGGGTACTCCAGCACATAGGGCCGGCCATCGATGACCCGCGTTTCCTTGGGCGAGCCGTCGGCGTTCTTCGCCAGCTCGGTGCCATAACCCGTGGGTGTGAAGAAGGCGCCGATGCCCGCGCCCGCGGCGCGCAGGCGCTCGGCCAGGTTGCCCTGCGGCACCAGTTCGAGTTCGATCTGCTTCGAGCGGTACAGGCCGTCGAACACCTGGCTGTCGGCCTGGCGCGGGAAGCTGCAGATGATCTTGCGCACGCGCCCGGTCTTGAGCAGCGCGGCCAGGCCGTGTTCGCCGTTGCCGGCGTTGTTGTTCACCACGGTGAGGTCGCGCGCGCCTTGTTCGATCAGGCCGGCGATGAGTTCGTTGGGAATGCCGGCGGTGCCGAAGCCGCCGATGAGCACGGTGGCGCCGTCGCGCACGCCGTGCAGGGCCTCGGCCACCGAGGAAGCGATCTTGTTGATCACGGGGGTTGGTCTCCGGACGGAACGCTGAAACAGCGGGGAGGGGCGCTTGCCGTGCCGATCGCCAGATGTTCTAATGACGAACACTTGTTCGATTGACGAATCATTCTAATCGTCCACCAAAGCCCATGGCAACCCACGCCCGTCGCGCACCCGACGCCCCCACGCCCGGCGATGGCTACGTGCAGTCCTTCGCGCGTGGGCTGGAGGTGATCCGTTCCTTCAGCGCCGAAGCCTCAGAGCAGACCCTGTCGGAAGTGGCGGCGCGCAGCGGGCTCACGCGCGCCGGGGCGCGGCGCATCCTGCTCACCCTGCAGACCCTGGGCTACGTCGACAGCGACGGCAAGCTGTACCGCCTCACGCCCCGCATCCTGGACCTGGGCTTTGCCTACCTCACGTCCATGCCGATCTGGAACCTGGCCGAGCCGGTGATGGAGCGCCTGGCCGACGCGGTGGGCGAATCGTGCTCGGCGGCGGTGCTGGACGGAAGCGACATCGTCTACGTGCTGCGTGTGCACACGCACAAGATCGTCTCGCTCAACCTCAACGTGGGCACGCGCCTGCCGGCCTACTGCACCTCGCTCGGCCGTGTGCTGCTGGCGGGGCTGGACGACGCCGAGGTGAAGGCGCGACTGAAGGCCAGCGAGCGGCGCGCGAACACGCGCCACACGGCCACCGAGCCGGCCGAGATCCTGGCGCGAGTGCAGCAGGTGCGCCGCCAGGGTTGGGCGCTGGTGAACCAGGAGCTGGAGGAGGGCCTGATCTCCATCGCAGCGCCGGTGAGGAACCGCGCGGGCGCGGTGATCGCGGCGCTCAACGTGTCGGGGCAGGCGAACCGCACCTCGGCGACGGTGATGAAGGAGCAGCTGCTCCCGAAGCTGCGGGCGGCGGCGGATGAGGTGTCGTCTTTGCTGGGGCGTGCCGGGCGGGGGTGAGCCGGTGATGTGTTGGGCAGGGCGAGGGCATCGCTCGGCCTCGGCTGTTGAAGGGCGGGCGGTCACCGTGAAACGATGGCGGGAATGCGTCCTGGCTCGAATGGGGGGAGTGGGTTTTCGTCGACTACGATGGCGGCTCACGGCCAGGAGCGGACATCTATCTGCCGCAGAAGCAGACGCTCAATGTTTGAGCTAAGGGGCCAAGCGCCTTGCCGGAGGAAGTCCACTCGGGCGAAGGGTTAGACATCACTCCATCAAGCGGAACCAGTCTCTCACCGTCAGTTGCAGCCTTAGAACTTCGTCTTCTGCAAGCGGGCTGCAGTGCGCGATGGGATTGCGCAATGCGTTTAGGCTCGCCATGACTTTTTCTACAGCCTTCTTGCTATTGAACAGGCCGCCAAAGATGTCCCAATTTGCGGCGATGATGACTGACAGTTCGCCGAATGTCGTGTAGTCGAGTTCGTCTAGAGACCGTCGAGTGACGCCAGCATCCAGTTCCTTCTGGACACGGCTCGCGACGTCTGTCTGAATGCTCGCCGGCACGCGAGCTGAGGCCCACCAGTCCTCGCGCTTCTCTGCCGCCTCGATCGTCTCGGATACGAGGGCACGAATTGTCTTCTCTAGCGAGTAGAAGACTTCATAGTGCTTCGACATTGCTGCCGCTTCTTCTCGGACGGCGGCGTCGAACTGTGGGTAGTAAACGTCATCGACTTCAGGGGCACTAACGGCCGAAGACACGTGGCCGAGATCCACGTTGTGCGCTCGTCCGATGCGTTGGAGGTCCTCCATGACCATCTGATTGGTCATGCCGAAGGCCTTGATTCTCTCTAGCGCTGCCTTACTCATCGCTCGAAAGAAGATGCTCTTTCAGACTGCGAAAGATTGCATTGAAGACGGCTTGATCGGAAGTTGCAGGCAGGTTGAGATTGATCGTGTAGGCGAGATTGAGTCCTACCTTGCCAGCCTGGGGAGGTGCGAGAAGAGAGATTGACTTGGGAGCTTCACTCGCGTTGCCTACGACAGGAGTGGCGTCCTGCGCGTCGGAAGGGGTATCGAAGTTTGCGAACGATCGCAGCGTCACCAGAGTCGAGAAAGTCAGGACTAAGACGCGATCATCAGCCGCAAGTCCGGCGACTTGCACAATGAGTGCCTTAAGGTCCTTGTCGCTTAGCCTGTAGAAATACTCGTTCGCTTGGAGTAGCTCCCGGTATCCGGTCTTGATCGCATCGGCAACCGCGGCGCCACCTGTTGCTGGATTGCGGAACCTCTTGTAGAGATCGGTAGGCGCTCCGTCCGATGCCACGAATCCGATCTTCTTGAGGTATGGGGGGATGGCCGCGCCTGTCCCACCCTTGATCTGGAGCACTGTAGTGACGAAGTCCTTAGTCACTCTGTCGGGGGTCGCCGCGGATCGGATCTTCTCCAGCGCATTTTTGAGCGATCCGGGCGAAGGAAGATAAGGAAGTGACGCTGCCATCAAGGCTCCCGTGCAGAGGTGGTGGACTGTGATGCCTAACGTTTGAGCTCACCTGCGGGCACCAGACGGCGCAGCCGGCTGGCGAACGTCAGGTGGAGCGAAGGGCTAGGCCGCGCGGCTCTCAAATTGTTGGGTCCCTGCGCTCGTAAGGATGCGATACACGAACTTCGTTGCCACGCTCCAGCCGTGCCGCGATTTGTCTTACAGAGTGCCTGAGATCGATGAGAACTAGAAATGGGCCGGTGACTACGGCCAAGACGAGAAACGTAATGGTCGAGAGAACCAACGCCCCAAGCAACTTCCACGCAATTTCAGGTGTGACTGTCGCGCCCAGAGCGCTCATGATGGGTAAGGTGAGTTCGTATCCCGCAATCGCTGCACTTGCGAGCGCGATCCACAACGCAAACTCAAGCAGCCACGCGTAGGACGCGACGATGAGTCTAGTTAACACATTGGCCTCGGCGTTTGTTTCGAGCAGACTGTTCAAGAGCGGCCCAACTTGTGGTTTATCTGACCAAATACCGGATGCCTACAACCGCGGTCGCTAAACAAAGCCGCATGGCACCCCAAAAAGGTCTTTGAAATCAATCCTTCAACGCATCACGCATGGATACATAAACAAGTACAACAGATCCGACAAACTTGACTGGGTGCCTCCCCGGTCCGTCAAGCTGCTCGATCAGATGCGCAAACGGGTTCGCTACCTACGCTACAGCCTACAAACCAAGAAGGTTTGTGTCTACTGGGCCAAGGCGTTTGTGTTGTGGGCAGCCCGCAGCCACGATGGGTTTCGACAATCACGATCCACTCGCATGTGCTGAAGGTGGCTACCGGTGGCTCGGTCAGCCCGCCGGATGCGAGGGCAATTGACAACTGAAGGACCTGTTTTCGGTACGTGGGAGAAGGATTGTTGTGGGCCCCAAGCGGGCACCTGAAAACGAAGCAGTTGCCCCGGTGGTGCACCAAGGCATCCGCCGTCAGGGGAGGCGCCCTGTGCGGGACGGCGCCTGTGCAGTGCCGAGAAGCGCAGGGTGGGTGGCCCGCGCGCGCAGCGCGCTTCGTGAACCGACTCGCGGCATCTGTTTGAACGGAGCGCGCCAGGCGCGCGCAGTGAGTTATGCCGCGTGGCCGCTCACCCGAGCATCGCAGGGAACCCCTCGCGCAGCGAGGGGCGCTGCAGTGAAGCCGTCCCGCACAGGGCGCCTGCCCTGACACCCGCCAACCCGCATCCCTTCACCCCACCCTACCCAATACCTTCCTCGGCGCCCGCCCGAACTGTTTGGCGAACATCTTCCCGAAGGCCGAGGCGCTGGCGTAGCCGAGTTCGTCCGCCAACTGCCCGATGTTCATGCCCTGGTCGCTCAGCGCGAAGGCGCGCATCAGCCGCGCCTGCTGGCGCCAGCGGTGCAGGCTCAGGCCCGTTTCCTGCGGGAACAGCCGGATCACGCTGCGCTCGGACAGGCCCACCTCGCGGCCCAGTTCGGCGATGGAGGCGGCCTCGCCCGGGTTCTCGATCAGCCATTGGCACAGGCGCGCGAGGCGCTTGTCCTCGGGCAGCTTCAGCGACAGGGGCCGAGGCTCCAGCCAACCCACCTCGTCGACGATCAGGTCCATCAGGCGCGCGTCGGCGCTGTCGAGCGCGTAGCGCGGCGGGATCGTCATCGCGCGCAGGATCAGCTCGCGCAGCAGGGGCGTGATCGCCAGCACCTGGCAGTCGCGGCCCTGGCCGGTGACGGTGCCGGGCTGGAAGTACAGGGTCCGCATCTCCACCTCGGTGTCCATGCGGATCTGGTGCACGGTGTGCGCGGGCATCCACATGCCGTGGCTGGGCGGCAGTGTCCAGATGAAGCCCTTGGCGCGGATCGTCATGACGCCGCGGATGGCGTAGATCAGCTGGTCGCGCGCGTGCAGGTGCGGGGCGATTTCCGTGCCGGCGGGGTCGGAGCGCGCCAGCGCGGCCACGGGGCGCGGCACCCGGTTGGCGGCCTGCGCATCGGCGCTGGGACCCCGGCGCAGCACACCGGGGCGGCTTGGCGGTTTTGGACGCATTTCTGGCGGTCTTGAATTTCTCCCGCGCAGCTTAACCGGCGATGATCGCCCCCATGCACAACAAGACCACCCAGACCCTGTTGAACGTGGGCCACGCCATGGACCACATGATGCTGCTGGTCTTCGCCACCGCCGTGACCAGCATCGCCGCCGAGTTCGGCCTGGCGCGCTGGGAGGACCTCATGCCCTACGGCGTGGCGGCGTTCTTCTTCTTCGGCATCGGCTCGCTGCCCGCGGGCAAGCTGGGCGACCACTGGGGGCGCCGCAAGATGATGCTGGTGTTCTTCTTCGGCATGGGCCTGGCCTCGCTGCTCGTGGCCGCCACGAACACGCCGATGCAGATGGCGCTGGCGCTGGCGCTGCTGGGCGCCTTCGCGTCCATCTACCACCCGGTGGGCATTCCCATGCTGGTGCAGGGCGCGCCGCGCCCGGGCTGGACCATCGGCGTGAACGGCCTGGCGGGCAACCTGGGCGTGGCCTTCGCGGCCATCGTCACGGGCTTTCTCGTGAAGTACGCCGGCTGGCGCGTGGCCTTCGTGGTGCCCGGGCTGGTCTGCCTGGCCTGCGGCCTGCTGTTCGCCGTCTACGGCTCGCGCGAGAGCGCGGCGCCGGCCAAGAAAAAGGGCGGCGCGGCGCAGGTGACCGGGGTGCCGATGGCGCGGCTGTTCCTCGTCATGACCATGGCCGCCACCAGCGGCAGCCTGCTGTTCAACTTCTCCACCAACGCCAACTTCGAGCTGCTGACCGATCGCCTGCGCGAGGTCTCGCAGGACCCGGCGCGCATCGGCACGCTGCTGGCGCTGGTCTACGCGGTGGCCTCGGTCACGCAGCTGATCGTGGGGCACCTGATCGACCGGCACTCGCTCAAGCGGCTCTACGTCGGCGTCATCACCCTGCAGGCGCTGCTGCTGGCACTGGCCACCACGCTCGACGGCTGGGCCTTCCTGTTCATTCAGCTGCTGTTCATGTCGGCGATCTTCGGCGCCATCCCCTTCACCGACGCGATGATCGTGCGCTTCGTCGACGACGGCATGCGCTCGCGCGTGGCCGGCATGCGGCTGGCGGTGTCGCTGGGCGCCAGTTCGGTGGCGGTGTGGCTGATCGGGCCGGTGGTGAAGGCCGCGGGCTTCACCGCCCTGCTGGGCGTGATGGCGGTGACCTCGGTGGTCACGCTGCTGGTGCTCACGCAGATGCCACGCACGCCGGCGCCCACGCCGGCCCCGGTGGGCTGAACCGGCCGGCGCGGCGACCCCGACTCGCGGGACTAGAACGCCAGGTGCCGTGAGCCGGGTTCGAGCCAGGCCACGGCCGCCAGGGCCTCGCGGTCCACGTCCACGCTGAGCACCGTCACCTGGCAGGCCTGGCCCGACACCGGCACGGTGGTGGTGCGCTGCTCGGGCGTGGTGCCGGCCTCGAACAGGCCGGGCTCGATCGACAACCCGCTGCCGATGGCCTTGAGGCAGGCCTCCTTGCGCGTCCAGCAGCGCAGGAAGGCGCGCAGGCGCCCGGCCTCGGGCAGGGCCAGCAGTTCGCGGCACTCGGTGGTGGTGAAGTTGCGCTCGGCCAGGGCCATCAGCTCGCCCATCTCGCGCGGTGCCTCGATGTCTACGCCGATGGGCGCCTGCCCGCCGATGCCGATCAGGGCCCAGCGCCCGCTGTGGCTCATGTTGAAGGCCGGTGCGCCGGGCAGGTCCAGGCGCGGCTTGTCGTGGCGGCCCGCCCCGAAGCGCAGGCCGGCCGCCGCCACGCCCGTGCGTTGGGCGAGCAGGTGGCGCAGGGCGGTGTGGCTGGCGCGGTAGCGGTGGGCGTCGCGCTCGAAGTGGAAGCGCGCGGCGCGGGCACGCTCGGCTTCGTCCAGCCAGTCGCCGGGGGCGGGCGCCTCGTGTTCGCGCGCCGGGACCTCGAGGTCCACCAGCCACAGTTCGATGCCCGGGGCCGCGAGGGGCGCCTGTTGGTTGATCCGCATCCTTGGTTACACCCTCGTGGGCCGTTGCGTGAATATTTACTACCTATCTTCGGCCGGTGCCCGTCTAATCGCCTGCCGGCCTCGGCCGACATTCTGTAACGGGTATTCGGAGGCCTCCGGATTTCACCGGTTCTTCTCTCTGTGCGCGGTGCTCGCACGTAACTTGATACAGGTAGAGGAAGGAACGTGATGAAAGGCACTGAAATAGGGGGTCGGCGGAGCCGCCCGAGACGATACATTCGGTAACATCGAAGGCCAAAAACCCATACGTTCCCTCTACATGAGGAACAGGTTCGTCCCCCAGGGCGTGCCAGAGGAAGTCATCATGCAACGCAGGGTCGCACCAGCCGTCGACGCTCAGGTCTCCAGCCGCCGGGGCGCGCCATGAACAGCCCGTGGTTCCAGCGCTTCGTTCCCCGCCCCGGCGCGCGCCTGCGCCTCTTTTGTTTCGCCCATGCGGGCGGTAGCGCGGCGGTCTATCGGCCCTGGTGCAATGCCCTGCCCGATGCGGTGGAACTGATCGCCATCCAGCTGCCCGGGCGGGCCAATCGCCTGAACGATCCGGTGGTCACGCGGCTGAACGCCATCGTCGAGGCCGTGGTGGCCGCCTTGAGGCCGCACCTGGACCGGCCCTACGCCCTGTTCGGCCACAGCATGGGCGCCGTGCTGGCCAACGAAGTGGCGCGCGCGCTGCGCCACGAGGGCGCGCCCCAGCCCGGCCACCTGTTCGTTTCGGGCCGGCGCCCGCCGCACTGGCCCAACCCCGACCCGCTGCTGCACGTGTTGTCCGACGCCGACTTCGTGGCCGAGATCCAGCGCCGCTACGGCGGCATTCCGCCCGAGGTGGCCGAGCACGAGGAACTGATGGCCATGCTGCTGCCGTCCCTGCGCGCCGACATCCACGCGCTGGAGACACACGCGCCGCCCGCCGGGCGCGCGCCGCTGGCCTGCCCGCTGTCGGTGTTCGGCGGCTCACACGATCCGCTGACGCCGCGCGAACACCTGGAGGGCTGGCGCAGCGAGTCCAGCGGGCCCTTCCGCTTGCGCGTGCTGCCGGGCGACCACTTCTACCTCAACGCCCAGCGCGACGCGCTGCTGGCCGAGGTGTCGGCCAGCCTGGCGCCGCTGCTGGGGAGGGTGGTGGCATGAGCCCCGCACGGCCGCCCGAAGGGGCTCGCACCGCAGCGCATGGCGCGCAGGTGGCCGAATGAGCCCGACCCCACCGATGCCCATCGCCGTCGTCGGCATCGGCTGCCGCTTTCCCGGTGGCGTGACCGACCCGACGGGCTTCTGGCGCCTGCTGGCCGAAGGGGTCGACGCCATCGGCGAGATACCCGCCGACCGCATCGACCTCGGCCATTACTTCGACCCGCGCCCGGCCACGCCGGGCCGCATGATGACGCGCTGGGGCGGCTTCCTCGACGGCATCGACCGCTTCGACGCCGGCTTCTTCGGCATCTCGCCGCGCGAGGCCGAGCGCCTGGACCCGCAGCAGCGCCTGCTGCTGGAAACCGCCTGGGAGGCGCTGGAGGACGCAGGCCTCGATGCGCGCGGGCTGGAGGGCTCGCGCACCGGTGTGTTCGTGGGCCAGTGGCTCAGCGACTTCGAGGCCCGGCTGTTCGCCGACCCCGAGGGAGTGGATTTCTTCATGACCACGGGCAGCGGCCGCTACGCCAGCTCGGGGCGCCTGTCCTACCTGCTGGGCCTGCGCGGCCCCAGCCTCACGCTGGACACGGCCTGCTCATCGTCCCTGGCCGCGGTGCACCTGGCGGCGCGCAGCGTGCGCAGCGGCGAGAGCGAGATCGCCATCGCCGGCGGCGTGAACATCATCCTGCAGCCGCACATCAGCGTGGCCTACTCGCAGAGCCGCATGATGGCGCCCGATGGGCGCTGCAAGTTCGGCGACGCCCGCGGCGACGGCTATGTGCGCAGCGAAGGCGCGGGGCTGGTGGTGCTCAAGCCACTGGACAAGGCCCTGGCCGATGGCGACCGCGTCTACGCCGTCATCCGCGGCAGCGCGCTCAACAACGACGGCCGCGCCAGCGGATCGATGGGCACGCCCAGCCAGGCGGGCCAGGAAGCCCTGCTGCGCAGCGCTTGCGAGGACGCGGGCATCGACCCGGCCCAGGTGGGCTACGTGGAAGCCCATGGCACAGGCACGCGCGCGGGCGACCCGGTCGAGCTCGGGGCCATCGCCGCCGTGCTGGGCGCCGGGCGCGACCCCGCGCAGCCGGTGCGCGTGGGCTCGGTCAAAACCAACATCGGCCACACCGAGGGCGCGGCCGGCGTGGCCGGCCTCATCAAGGCGGCGCTGGCCCTGCACCATGGGCGCATCCCGCAGAGCCTGCACTGCCAGCAGCCCAACCCCGCCATCCCCTGGGCCGACATTCCCGTGGTGGTGGCGCGCGAGGCCACGCCCTGGCCACGCGGCGCCCAGCCGCGCCTGGCGGGCGTGAGCGCCTTCGGCATCGCCGGCACCAACGCGCATGTGCTGCTGCAGGAAGCGCCCGCCGCCTCCGCCACGCCCGCGCCGCGCGTGGCGCCGGCGGGCGAGGCGGCGCTGCTGGTGCTCAGCGCCCGCGACGAAGGCGCCTTGCGCGCCCAGGCGCGGCGCTTCGCCGACGTGTTGTCGGCGGGTGCGCCCCTGGCCGACCTGTGCTGGAACGCCGCCACGCGCCGCACCCCGCACGAACACCGCGCCGCCTTCGTGGCCGGTGACGCCGCCGCCATGGCCGAGGCCCTGCGCCAGCACGGCGATGGCCAGGCGGCCGCGGCCGAAGGGCGCGCGCCCGAGGCCCACCCGCGCATCGCCTTCATCTGCCCCGGGCAAGGCGCGCAGTGGGACGGCATGGCCCGCGAACTCATGGCGCGCGAGCCCGTGTTCAAGGCCGCGCTGGAGCGCTGCGACGCGGCCGCGCGGCCCTACGTGGATTGGTCCATCGTCGAGCAACTGGCGCTCGAACCCGGCGATCCGAAGCATCTGCTGGAGCGCATCGACGTCATCCAGCCCGTGCTGGTCGCCATCGCCCTGGCCTACGCCGAGCTGTGGCGCTCGCTGGGTGTGCGGCCCGACGCGGTGGTGGGCCACAGCATGGGCGAGGTGGCGGCGGCCTGCATCGCGGGCGCCCTCAGCCTGGACGAGGCCATGCGCATCATCTGCCGCCGCAGCGCGCTGATGCGCCGCACCAGCGGGCAGGGCGCCATGGCCCTGGTCGACCTGCCCATGGACGAGGCGCAGCGGCGCCTGGCCGGCCACGAGCACGAGGTCTCGGTGGCGGTGAGCAACAGCCCGCGCTCCAGCGTCATCTCTGGCCGGCCCGAGGCCGTGCAGGCGCTGATGGCCGCCTGGGCCGCGCAGAACGTGTTCTGCCGCCTGGTGAAGGTGGACGTGGCCTCGCACAGCCCGCAGATGCAGCCCCTGGCCGAGGAACTGCGCGCCGAACTCGCGGGGCTGAGCCCCGGGGCGCTGGCCGTGCCGCTGATTTCCACCGTGCTGGCTCGCCGCGCCGAGGCGCACGAACTGGGCGCCGCCTACTGGGGCGACAACCTGCGCCAGCCGGTGCGCTTCGGCGCCGCCGTGCAGCGCCTGCTCGACGAGGGCGTCACGGTGTTCATCGAGCTGGGGCCGCACCCGGTGCTGCTGCCCTCGGTGGAGCAGACCGCGCAGGCGGCGGGCGCCGAGGTGGCGGTGATCGGCTGCGCGCGCCGCGGCGAACCCGAACAGGCGGCCTGGCTCGCGGCCGTGGGCGCCGCGTTCTGCGCCGGCGTGGCGCCCGACTGGTCGCGCCTGATGCCCGAGGGCGGGCGCTTCCTGACCTTGCCCACCTACCCCTGGCAGCGCGAGCGGCACTGGATCGCCGCCGCCGAGCGGGCGGCCGCGGGCGCCCAGGGCCATGGGCGAACGGTGCCCAGCCAGCACCCGGTGCTGGGCGCGGGCATCGAACTCGCGGGCACCCCGGTGGGCGCGCTGTGGTCCTTGTCGATCGATCCGCAGCGCGTGCCCGCCTGGTTCGGGCACGCCTTGCATGGCAGCGCGCTGCTGCCGGCCTCGGCCTACCTGGAGCTCGCGCTCGCGGCCGCGCGCGCGCTGTCGCCCGAGCAGCCCCTGGTGCTCGAGGGCCTGAGCTTCGAGCGCGCCCTGCACCTGCAGGCCGATGCGGCCTGCGCGCTGCAACTGCAGGCCAGCGCGGACGGGCAGGGCGGCCTGCGGCTGGCGTTCCAGACGCACAGCGGCAGCGAGTGGCTGCCGCACGCGCGGGCCCGGCTGGCGGCCCCTGCCGCCAGCGGCGCCAGCCCGGCGTCCCCCGTGGACACGGCCGCGCTGCAGCGCGGCGCGGCGCTGTCGGCGGACGCGGTCTACCAGCGGCTGTCGGCGCTGGGCGCCGGCTTCGCCGCGCCGCTGCGTGGCATCGGCTGCGCCTGGCTCTCGGCCGACGAGGCGCTGGTGCAGCTCCAGGCCTTGCCCGACGCCGCGGTCCCCGGTTTTTGTTTTGCGCCCGAGGTGCTGGACGCCTGCTTCCAGGCCGCCGCGCTGCTGGCACCCGAGGGCCAGCTGTGCCTGCCGACGGGCCTCGAACAGGTGCGGGCGCACCGCGCGCCAACGGGCCCATCCGGTGCCGTTGGCGCACCCGGCGCGCTCAGCCTGCACCTGCGCCGGCGCGCCGGCGCCGGCCTGATCGACGCCACCTTGCTCGACGAACAAGGCCCCGTGCTGGCGCTGCGTGGCCTGCGCCTGCAGCCCCTCGGCGAGCGCTCCATGGCCAGCCCCAGCGAGGCCTTCTACGACCTGCGGTGGCAGCCCGCCGAGCCGGCCCCCGCCGCCGCGCCACCGGGCGCGCGACGCTGGTGCCTGATCGCCGATCGCGGCGGCCTGGGCCCCGAACTCCTGAAGGCCCTGCGGGAAGCCGGTGAAACCGCCGAGCTGCTGCACGATGCCCTGCCCACCGCCGAGGCGATGGCGGGCGCCACCACCGAGGTTGTGGACCTGCGCGCGCTGGACCTGTCCGCCATCGACGGCACCCTCGCCGCCGCCTTGCACCGCCTGCTGCTCACCGCGCAGGCGCTGGAGCGCCTGCCGCCCGCGTCGCGCACGCGCCTGTGGTGGGTCACGCGCGGCGCGATGGCCGTGTCGCCGGCCGAGGCCACGGCGCTGGCGCTCGCGCAGTCGCCGCTGTCGGGGCTGGCGGCCGTCATGGCGACGGAGCAGGGCGAGCGCTGGGGGGGGCTGATCGATCTCGACCCCGCCGCCACGCCCGGCGACGCGGCGCTCGCGCTGGCCCAGGCCCTCCCGGGCGCCGCGCCGGGCACCCTGGCCCTGCGCGGCGCGCAAGGCTTCGAGCCGCGCTTGCGCCGCGCGCCCTGGGCGCCCGAGGCGCCGCCGCGCTGGCGCCCGGACGCGAGCTACCTCATCACCGGCGGCCTGGGCGGCATCGGCCAGCCGATCGCGCAGCGCCTGGTGGCGCAGGGCGCGCGCCACCTCGTGGTGCTGTCGCGCACGCCGCTGCCGGCGCGCGCCGCCTGGGCGGGCCTGGGCGCGGACACGCCCGCGGGCCGCGCCGTGGCGGCCGTGCGCGGCCTCGAATCGCTGGGCGCCAGCGTGCGCCACGTCGCGCTCGACGTGGCCGACGAAGCCGCCCTGCGCGACTGGCTCGAGGGCTTCGCCGCCGAGGCCCATCCGCCGATCCGTGGCGTCTTCCACGCCGCCGGCCTCACCGACGACCAGCTGGTGCGCGACCTCGACGCCGCTTCGCTCGCCGCCGTGCTGCGCCCGAAGCTGGGCGGCGCCTGGAACCTGCACCGCCTGCTGCCCGAGCTCGATGCCTTCGTGCTGTTCTCGTCCATGGCCGCGCTGATGCCGCAGGCCGGGCAGGCCAGCTACGCGGCGGCCAACGCCTTCCTCGACGGCCTGGCGCGGTACCGGCGCGCCCTGGGCCAGCCCGCGCTCAGCATCGGCTGGGGCGTGTGGTCGCAGACCGGCGTGATGCGGGGCGAGACCGGCCAGCGCCAGCAAGACGAGCTGCAGCGCCAGGGCATCGGCGCCTTCGCGCCGGCGCAGGCCCTGGCCCTGTTCGACGAGGCCCTGCGCTGGCCGCACGGTCACCTGCTGGCCATGCCCATTGACTGGGCGCGGCTGCGCGCGCAGGGCGGCGCGCGCCAGGCGCCGCTGCTGCGCGACCTGTTCGCGTCCGAGGCCGCCCCGGCGCAGCAGGGCGCGGCGTCGGCCGCACCGGCACCGGCCGAGCCCGCCGACCCGGCCGAACGCCGCCGCGCCCTGGAGCTCACGGTGCGCGAGGTGGTGGGCCGTGTGCTCAAGCTCAACCCCGCGCGCATCGACCCGCGCAAGCCCCTGGGCAGCCTGGGCCTGACCTCGCTCATGGCGCTGGAACTGCGCAACCGCCTGGAGCCGCTGCACGGCCAGCCGCTGTCGGCCACGCTGGCCTGGAACTACCCCACCATCGAGGCCCTCACGGGCTTTCTCGCCGGGGCGCACGCCACCGCCCCGGTGCCCTCCGCCGCGCCGGTGGCGGCGCCGGACGCCGGGCCCGCGCCCGACATCGCCACCGTGCTCGATGGCGTGAACCAACTCTCCGACGAGGACGCGGCCCTGCTGCTGCGCCGGCGCCGCTGACCCCCATGAGCGACACGCCTTCTTCTCCTTCGCTGGGCCAGCTGTCGGCCATCAAGCTCGCCTTGATGGCGCAGAAGGTGCGCGCGCAGAGCGAGGCCGTGCTGCGCGCCGACCCGATCGCCATCGTTGGCATGGGCTGCCGCTTCCCCGGCGGCGCGGACTCGCCCGAGGCCTTCTGGCAGCTGCTGGTGGACGGCGTGGACGCGGTGCGCCCCGTGCCCGCCGACCGCTGGGACGTGCAGGCCGTGTACGACGCCGACCCCTCGGTGCCCGGCAAGTCCATCGCGCGCGAAGGCGGTTTCCTGGAGCGCATCGACGGCTTCGACGCCGCCTACTTCAACATCCTGCCGCGCGAAGCCGAGCGCATGGACCCGCAGCAGCGCCTGTTCCTCGAGGTGGCGATGGAGGCGCTGGACGACGCCGGCTTCACGCGCGAACAACTGCGCGGCAGCCGCGCCGGCGCCTTCGTGGCCAGCTACCACAACGACTACCAGCTGCTGGAGTACCGCGACCCCGAGGCCATCGACGCGCGCACGCTCACCGGCACGGTGCACAGCGTGCTGGTCAATCGCCTGTCTTATCTGCTGGACCTGCGCGGCCCCAGCGTGTCGGTGGACACCGCCTGCTCGTCCTCGCTGGTCGCCATCCACCTGGCCTGCCAGAGCCTGCGTCACGGCGAGAGCGACATCGCCCTGGCCGGTGGCGTCTCGCTGATGGTCACACCCGACCTGATGGTGTCGCTGTCCAAGGTCGGCTTCATGGCGCCCGATGGCCGCTGCAAGACCTTCGACGACAGCGCCGACGGCTTCGGCCGCGGCGAGGGCTGTGGCGTCATCGTGCTCAAGCGCCTGAGCGACGCCGTCGCCGACGGCGACCGCGTGCTGGCCGTGGTGCGCGGCTCGGCCGTCAACCAGGATGGCCACTCCACCCTGCTGGCCGCGCCGAACGGCCTGGCCCAGCAGGACCTCATCCGCGAGGCCCTGGCCTCGGCGCAGCTCGAGCCCGGCCGCATCGGCTTCATCGAAGCGCACGGCACCGGCACGCCGCTGGGCGACCCGATCGAGGTGGAGGCCCTGGCGGCCACCGTGGGCCGCGCCGACGTGGGCGGCGGCACCTGCTGGCTGGGCGCGGCCAAGGCCAACCTGGCGCACATGGAAGCCGCCGCGGGCGTGGCCGGCGTCATCAAGACCGTGCTGGCCCTGCGCCACGAGGCGATCCCGCCGCAGATCCATTTCAAGTCGCTCAACAAGCACCTCTCGCTGGACGGCACGCGCCTGGCCGTGCCCACCGCGCTCACGCCCTGGCCGCGCGGCCCGCTCGCGCGCTGCGCCGGCACCAGCTCGTTCGGCGTGGGCGGCACCAACGCGCACGTGGTGCTCGAAGAAGCGCCGCGCCTGGGCGCCGCGCCGCAGGCGACGGCCGAGCAGCGCACCCATCTGCTGCACCTGTCCGCGCAGAGCGGGCCCGCGCTGCGCGAACTCGCCCGGTCGTGGGCCGGGTTTCTGCCGCGCAGCCCGGCCTCGCTGACCGACCTCTGCTTCACCGCGGGCGCGCGCCGCTCCGCGCTGGACCACCGCCTGGCGGTGCTGGGCCGCGACCGCGAGGAACTGCGCGCCCGGCTCGAGGCCTTCGCGCGCGACGGCGAAGCGCCCGGCGCGAGCCTGGGCCGCGTGGCGCCGGACGCCGCGCCGCGGCTGGCCTTCGTCTTCAGCGGCCAGGGCCCGCAGTGGTACGCCATGGGCCGCGAGCTGTTGGCGCAGGAACCGGTGTTCCGCGCGCGCATGGATGAGTGCGACGCGCTGATCCGCTCGGCCACCGGCTGGTCGCTGCTGGCCGAGCTGTCCGTGGACGAAGCGGCCTCGCGCCTGAACCAGACCGAGGTGGCCCAGCCCGCGCTGTTCGCCATCCAGGTGTCGCTGGCCGCGCTCTGGGCCTCGTGGGGTGTGCGCCCCGGCGCGGTGGTCGGCCACAGCGTGGGCGAAATCGCCGCGCTGCAGGTGGCCGGCGTGCTCAGCCTGGCCGAGGCCGTGCGCGTGGTCTGCCTGCGCGCCCGCGTGATGCAACAGGCCACGGGCCACGGCCGCATGGCCGCCGTCGACTGCAGCGCCGCCGAGGCCGAGGCCCTGCTGGCGCCCTTCGGCGAGCGGCTCTCGCTCGCGGCCCTGAACGCGCCGCGCAGCGTGGTGCTCTCCGGCGAGCCCGCCGCGCTGGACGACGCGCTCAATGCCCTGGCGTCGCGCGGCGTGCACCACCGCCTGCTGCCGGTCAACTACGCCTTCCACAGCGCCCAGATGGCGCCGCTGCAGCGCGAGCTGGTGGCGCGCCTGGGCGAGGTGGTGTCCTCGCCGGCGGCCGTGCCGGTGTACTCCACCGTCACCGGCGCCGCCGCGCCGCGCCAGCGCTTCGACGCCGACTACTTCGGCCGCAACGTGCGCGAGCCCGTGCGCCTGCAAGCCGCCATCGAGGCCCTGTCGGACGACGGCTTCAACGCCTTCCTGGAGATCGGTCCGCACCCGGTGCTGAGCGGCGCGCTCGGCGACACGCTGCAGGCCCGGGGCCGCGCCGCCACGGTGGCCGCCTCGCTGCGCCGGGGCAAGCCCGAGCGCGACACGCTGCTGGCCTCGGCCGCCGCGTTGCACGTGGTGGGCCACACGCTGGACACCGAGGCCTTGCTCGGCGGTCCGGGCGAGGTGGTGGACCTGCCGCGCTACCCCTGGCAGCGTCAGCGCTACTGGCTGCGCCCCACGCCGGTGGCCGCGGCCGTCCCCTCGCTGCCCAGCGGTGCGCACCCCTTGCTGGGCGCGCGCCTGCCGCTCGCGGCCACCGCCGACCGCGTCTACCAGGCGCAATGGCGCATGGACAGCGCGGGCGCGCTGCGCGACCACCGCATCGGCGGGCGCCTGCTGATGCCGGGCGCGGCCATGCTGGAAACCCTGCACGCGGCCTGGCGCGCCGAGGCTGGCGCGGGCACGCTCGAGGCCTTCGCCGTCGACCGCCCGCTGCCGCTGCCGGACCAGGGCGAGCTGACCTGGCAGGTGGTCGTGCGCGACGGCGCGGCGGGCGCGGTGCTGGAGCTGTTCCAGGCCATCGACGCGGCACCCGGCTGGCAGCGCGTGTGCTCGGCCATCGGGCGGCGCGGGGCCGCGCCATCGCCGGGCGCCGCACCCGCCATGACGGAAGGTACGGCCGTCGACCGCGCCACTTTCTATCAACGCTTCGAATCGCTCGGCGTGGCCTTCGGCCCCGGCTTTCGCGGCGTGCAGGTCTTGGCCGCCGGCGACGGCTGGGCCCGGGGCGAGTTGGCCCTGCCGCCCGAACTGGCGCACGAGGCGCCGCGCTTTGGCCTGCACCCGGCCCTGCTCGACGCGGCCCTGCAGCTGTGCGCGGCCGCCGCCTCGGGCGGCTCGGCGGGGCTGCCCACCCAACTCTGGGTGCCCATGGGCGTCGAGCGCTTCGCGCTGTGGCGCCCGGGCCAGGCGCGCCTGCGCGCCACCGCCACCCTGCGCGCCGAACCGGCGCCGGGCGCCGAGGCCTTTGCGGCCGACCTGCGCCTCGACGACGAGGCCGGCGAGCCGGTGGCCTTCATCACCGGCGCCCGTTTCGCGCGCGCCGATGCGCGGCGTCTGGCCGGCGACGCGCCGGACGAGGGCGTGTACGAGGCGCGCTGGCAGCCGGCGCCCGCCGGCGCCGCGTCCCCTGAGCGTCCCGCCGACGGCGCCTGGCTGCTGTTGAGCGACGCCTCGGGCTTGGCGGCCTCGCTGCGCGCGGCGTTGCAGGCGCGTGGCGCGCGCTGCGTCGAGGTGCGGCCGGGCGAGCGCCTGCAATCCCTGGGCGGGGACCGCTGGACCGTGGACCCGCACAGCCCGCAGGACTTCCAGGCGGTGCTGGACGCGGCCCAGGCCAGCGGCCCGCTGCGCGGCGCGGTGCACCTCTGGGGCCTGGACGCCCCGGCGCTGGAGACCGGCGACCCCGAACAGGCCGAGCGGCTGGCCAGCGGCGCGCTGCTGCACCTGGCCCAGGCCCTGGTCGCGGCGCCGGCACCGCTCACCCTGGTGACGCGCTCGGCGCAATCGGTGCACGCCAGCGAAGCACCGGCGGGCCTGGCGGCCGCGGGCGCCTGGGCCTTCCTCGGTGTGCTGCGCGTGGAACACCCCGAGTTGCAGCCGCGCGCGATCGACATCGAGCCCGCGGCCAGCGACGGTGCGGCGCTGCTGCCCTGGCTGCTGAGCGCCGGTCCCGACACCGCGCTGCGCGGCGGCGGCGCCTGGGTGCAGCGGCTGGTGCCGCTGGCGCTGACCCGCCCCGACGCGGCGGTGGCGCCCGTGGCCGACGCGCCCCGGCGCCTGGAAGTGGCGCAGGCCGGCACGCTCGACGGCCTGGCCATCCGCCCCCTGGCGCGCCCGACCCTGCAGGCCGGCGAGGTGCGCCTGCGCGTGGCCGCCGCCGCGCTGAACTTCCGCGACGTGCTGCTGGCCCTGGGCGTCTACCCCGGCACGGGCATCCCGCTCGGCGCCGAATGCGCGGGCACGGTGATCGAATGCGGCGCCGGCGTCGACGGCCTGCGCGTGGGCGACACCGTGTTCGGCTTCGCCCACGGCAGCATGGCCAGCGAGGCCGTGGTGCCCGCGGCTTTCCTGTCGCGCCTGCCCGCCACGCTCTCGTTCGAGCAGGCGGCCGCCTTGCCGGTGGCCTTCCTCACCGCCTTGTTCGGCCTGCAGCGCATCGCCGGGCTGCGGCGCGGCCAGCGCGTGCTGATCCACGCGGGGGCGGGCGGCGTCGGCCTGGCGGCGGTGCAACTGGCCCTGCGCGCGGGCGCCACGGTGTACGCCACCGCGGGCTCCGAGGACAAGCGGGCCTTCCTGCGCTCGCTCGGCGTGGCGCAGGTGATGGACTCGCGCAGCACCGGTTTCGCCGAGGAACTGAAGCGCGCCACGCAAGGCGAGGGCGTGCACGTGCTGCTCAACTCGCTGGCGGGCGATTTCATTCCCGCCGGCCTGTCGGTGGTCGCGCCGGGCGGCTGGTTCCTGGAGCTGGGCAAGCGCGGCATCTGGACGCCCGAGGCCGTGGCCGCGCGCCACCCCGGCCTGCGCTACCGCGCCTACGACTTCGGTGACGAGGCCTACGCCGACCCCGCGCTGGTGGCGCCGCTGCTGGCCGAGGTGCTGGCCGGCCTGGCCGACGGCAGCCTGCGCCCCCTGCCGGTGACGCCCTTCGATTTCGAGCGCGCCAGCGAGGCCTTCCGCCACATGGCCCAGGCCCGGCACACCGGCAAGCTGGTGCTGCGCCTGCCCCCGGCGCCGCCGGCCGTACAGGCCGGTTTCGTGCGCGCCGACGCCAGCTACCTCATCACCGGCGGCCTGGGCGCGCTGGGGCTGCACACCGCGCGCGGGCTGGCCCAGCGCGGCGCGCGCCACCTGGTGCTGCTGGGCCGCCGCGCGCCCTCGGCCGAGGCTCAGGCGGCCGTCGATGCGCTGCGCGAGGGTGGCGTGAATGTGCGCCTGGCCGCGCTGGACGCCGCCGATGCCGCCGCCATGGGCGCGCTCATGGCAGAGCTCGCGCGCGACATGCCGCCCCTGCGCGGCGTGGTGCACGCGGCCGGCGCGCTCGACGACGGCGCGCTGATCCGCCAGACCTGGGCGCGCTGCGCCGCCGTGCTGCGCAACAAGGTGGGCGGCGCGCGCGTGCTGCACGCGCTCACGCGCGAGCAGCCGCTGGACTTCTTCGTGCTCTATTCCGCCGCCGGCGGCTGGCTGGGCGCGCCCGGCCAGTGCGCCTATGCCGCCGCCAACGCCGAGCTCGACGCCCTGGCGCGCGCGCGCCGTGCGCTGGGCCTGCCCGCGCTCAGCGTCGGCTGGGGCGCCTGGGCGCAGGGCGGCATGGCCACGCAGCTGGCGGCCTCGGGCCGCGACCCCTGGGCCGAGCGCGGCCTCAAGCCCATCGATCCCGGGCTGGGCCTGCAACGCCTGGAAGCCCTGTGGCGCGAGGGCGCCACGCACGCCCTGGTGTTGCCGATCGATTGGTCGGCCTTTCTCTCGCACCTGCCGGCCGGCGTGGACGCGGCCCTGTTCCCGGCCGCCGCGCGCCGCCCCGCGCCCGCCGCCGAGGCCCTGCCCGACGCCTCCCTGGCCGCCCGCCTGCGCCAGCTGCCCGCCGGCCAGCGCCGCGGCGCGCTCATGGCCCACCTCGCCGAGCGCGCGCTGCAGGTGCTGGGCCTGGACGCCGGCACCGCCATCGACCCCCGGCGCGCGCTCAAGGACATCGGCCTCGACTCGCTGATGGCGGTGGAGCTGCGCAACGCCCTGACGCGCTCCATCGGCCAGCCGCTGTCGGCCACCTTGCTGTTCGACTACCCCAACCTCGACGCGCTCAACGCCTACCTGATGCGCGCGCTCGGCCTGGAGGACGCGCCCGCGCCCCAGGCGCCGGCCAGCGCGCCGGCCCATGGCGAGCTCGCCGCGCTGTCCGACGAAGAAGCCGAGGCCCTGCTGATGCAGGAACTCTCGGGCGGACCCGAAAGCCCCGGAACATGAACGACCCGCAGCCCGCCACCGAAGCCCTGTCGCCCGTCAAGCGCGCCTTGCTCGAGATCCGCGAGCTCAAGGCGCAGCTGGCGCGCGCGCAGTCGGCCGCGCACGAACCGCTGGCCATCGTCGGCCTGGCGCTGCGCCTGCCGGGCGGCGTGAAGGACATGGAGGGCCTGGCCGATCTGCTGTGGAACGGCCGCGACGCCATTGGCGCCATCCCCGCCGATCGCTGGCCGCTCGACGCGCTGTACGACGCGGACCCGGACGCGCCCGGCAAGATGACCACGCGCCACGGCGGCTTCCTCGACGGCGTGGACCGCTTCGACGCCGAGTTCTTCGGCATCTCGCCGCGCGAGGCCGCCAGCATGGACCCGCAGCAGCGCCTGCTGCTCGAAGTGGCCTGGGAAGCGCTGGAGAGCGCCGGCCAGGCGCCGGGCGAGCTGGCGGGCACGCGCACCGGCGTCTACATGGGCGTGGGCAACAACGACTACGGCCGCGCCATCTACCGCCACCACGAACTCATCGACCCGTACTTCGGCACCGGCAACTCCTACAGCGTGGCCTCGGGGCGGCTGTCCTACGTGCTGGGCGCGCAGGGTCCCGCCGTCACGGTGGACACGGCCTGTTCGTCGTCCCTGGTGGCCCTGCACCTGGCGGTCCAGGGCCTGCGCCTGGGCGAGTGCGACACCGCCCTGGTGGGCGCGGTGAACCTGATGCTCACGCCCGAGATGAACATCAACTTCTCGAAGGCGCGGATGATGGCCGCCGACGGCCGCTGCAAGACCTTCGACGCCGCCGCCGACGGCTACGTGCGCGGCGAAGGCTGCGTGGTGCTGGTGCTGCGGCGCCTGTCGGACGCGCAGGCGCGGGGCGACCGCGTGCTGGCGGTGGTGCGCGGCAGCGCCATCAACCAGGACGGTCGCAGCGGCGGCCTGACCGCGCCCAACGGCCCGGCGCAGGAAGACGTGATCCGCGCCGCGCTGGCCAACGCGCGCGTGCGGCCGGGCGAGATCGGCTACGTCGAAGCGCACGGCACCGGCACGCCGCTGGGCGACCCGATCGAGGTCGGTGCCCTGGGGGCGGTGCTCGGTGCGGGCCGCGAGGCCACGCGGCCCCTGCTCATCGGTTCCATCAAAACCAACGTCGGCCACCTGGAGGCCGCGGCCGGCCTGGCCGGCATCGCCAAGGTGGTGCTGGGCCTGCAGCGCGGCGAGCTGCCGCCGCACCTGCACTTCCGCCAGGGCAACCCGCACATCGACTGGGCCGCCTGGCCGCTGCAGGTGCCCACCGCCGTGACGCCCTGGGCGCCCATCGAAGGGCGCCGGCTCGCGGGTGTGAGTGCCTTCGGCTTCAGCGGCACCAACGCCCACGTGGTCCTGGAGGCCGCGCCCGAGGCGCCCGCGCGCGAGGCCCCGGCGCTTGAGCGCACCACGCACCTGCTGGCCCTGTCGGCGCGCCACGAAGGCGAGCTGGCCGAGCTGGCGCGGCGCTACGCGCAGGCCCTGGCCGCGCCCGACCTGAACCTGGCCGACCTGTGCTTCACCGCCAACGCCGGCCGCGCGCATTTCGCGCACCGCCTGGCCGTGCGCGGCCAGAACGCGGCGCAGATGATCGACGGCCTGCGGGCTTACCTGGACGGGCGCGAGGCCGAGGCGCTGGTGAGCGGCCACAACGAGGGCGCCGCGCGCCCGCGCGTGGCCTTCCTCTTCACGGGGCAGGGCGCCCAGCACGTGGGCATGGGGCGCGCGCTGTACGAACAGCAGCCCGTGTTCCGCGCCACCATGGACGCCTGCGACGCCGCGCTGCGCCCGCACATGGACCGGGGCCTGCTGGCGCTGCTGTACGCCCCGCTTGACGCGGCGGTGTCCATCGACGACACGGTCTACGCCCAGCCGCTCACCTTCGCCATCGAGGTCTCGCTGGCCGCGCTCTGGCGCTCCTGGGGCATCGAGCCCGAGGCCCTGCTGGGCCACAGCCTGGGCGAGTACGCGGCGGCCTGCGTGGCCGGCGCCCTGTCGCTGGAGGACGGCCTGCGCGCCGTGGCCGCGCGCGGGCGCCTCACGCACGCGCTGCCGGCCGACGGCGGCATGGCCGCCGTGTTCGCGCCGCGGGCCACGGTGCAGGCCCAGCTGGCCGCCAGCGGCGACCCGGCGCTGACCATCGCCGCCGACAACGGCCCCGAGCACTTCGTCATCAGCGGCCCGCGCGCCAGCGTGATGGCCGCCGTGGCCGCGCTGGAGGCCCAGGGCGTGCGCGCCAAGTCGCTGCGCGTGCCGCACGCGGCGCACTCCGCCCTCATCGAGCCCGCGCTGCCCGGCCTGCGCGAAGCGCTGGCCAGCGCGCGTTTCTCGCCGCCGGCCATCGCCCTGGTGTCCAACCTCACGGGCGAGCCCGTGGGCCCGAACGAGCTGGCCGACCCCGACTACTGGCTGCGCCACATGCGCCAGCCGGTGCGCTTCGCGCCGGCCCTGCAGGTGCTGCTGCGCCAGGGCATCACGCACTTCATCGAGGTCGGCCCGCACCCGGTGCTGCTGGGCATGGGCGCCGAATGCGCGGCCGGCGCAGCCGTCGAATGGCTGCCCTCGCTGCACCGCGAGCGGCCCGACGCCAGCGACATGCTGGAAGGCCTGCAGAAGCTCTACGCGGCGGGCGCCGAGGTCGACTGGGCCGGCTTCGACGCGCCCTTCGCGCGCCGCCGCGTGGCCGCGCCGGGCTATCCCTGGCGCGCCACGCGCCACTGGATGGACGTGGTCAACCAGGCGCCGGGCATGGCCTTGAACGCGGGCCAGCGCTGGGCCGCGCTGAGCCAGGCGCTGGACCGGCAGGCACAACGCGGCCCGCTGGACCTGGGCATCGCCTCCTACCCCGCCAAATGGGCCTGCCTGGAAGGCATCACCCTCGCGCACGCCGCGCACACGCTGCGCGAGGCGGGCCTGTTCCGCGAAGCCGGCGAATCGCGCACGCTCGACGAGGTGCTGCAGGCCGGCGGCATCGCGGCCGGCTACCGCCACCTGGTGGCGCGCTGGCTGGCCGGCCTGGCCGCGCGCGGCGATCTGCGCGCGCAGGGCGAGGCCTTCGTGGCCGCCGCGCCGCTGGCCGCGCCCGACCTGCCCGCGCTGTGGGCGGGCGCCCAGGCCCTGTTCGCCGACAACCAGCCCCTGTTCGACTACCTGCGCCACTGCGGCTCGCTGGTCGAACCCGTGCTGCGTGGCCGCGAAAGCCCGCTGGAAACCCTGTTCCCCGGCGGCTCCTTCGAGCTCGCCGAAAACCTGTACCAGCGCTCGGCCACCATGCGCTACATCAACGGCCTGGCCGCCACCGCCTTCGAGTCGCTGGGCGCCTCGGTGCCGCCCGGGCGCCAGCTGCGCGTGCTGGAGATCGGCGCCGGCACCGGCGGCACCAGCGCCGCGGTGCTGGCCGCGCTGCCGCCCGATCGCGCGCGCTACCACTTCAGCGACGTGTCCGACGTGTTCCTCGACCGCGCGCGCGAGCGCTTCGCCGAGCACCGCTTCCTGAGCTTCGGCGCCTTCGACATGGACCAGGACCCGGCCGCGCAGGGTTATGCGCCCGGCGGCTTCGACGCCATCGTCGCCGCCAATGCGGTGCACGCGAGCAAGGACCTGCGCACCGCGCTGCAGCGCCTGCGCGGCCTGCTCGCCCCGGGCGGCGTGCTGGTGCTGGTGGAGTCCACCACCCACCTGGCGTGGTTCGACATGAGCACCGGCCTGATCGAAGGCTGGCAGCACTTCGCCGACGACCTGCGCACCGACAACCCGCTGCTGCCGCCGGCCACCTGGGTGCGCGCCCTGCGCGAGGCCGGCTTCGACGAGGCCGGCGCCTGGCCGCCCGCCGGCTCGCCCGCCGAGGCCCTGGGCCAGCACCTCATCGTGGCCCGTGCGCCGGGCTCGGCCGAGGCCGGCGGTGGCGCGACGCAGGCGATCGAACCGGCCGGTGCCCCGGCGGCCGCGCCCACGCGCTCCGGGCCGCAGGAAGCGGCCGAGGCGCTGCGGCGCCGCGTGCGCGAGGCCCTGCCCGGCGAACGTCTGGACCTCTTGCGTGAATTCGTGCGCGATCGGGTCGTTCGCGTGCTGCGCCTGGACCAGAACGAGCCGCCAGGGCGGCACGATCGGCTGATGGACCTCGGATTCGACTCGCTCATGGCCGTGCAGCTGCGCAACCAGCTCGGCACCGGCCTGGGCCTGGACAAGCCGCTGCCCGCCACGCTGATGTTCGACTACCCCACGATCGACGCGCTGGCCACCCACCTGCTGGGCCGCGTGGCGCCCACCGACACGGCCGCGCCCGCCGCCGCGGCCACGGCCGCCCCGGCCACCGCGCCCGAAGCGCTCGGCGCGGCCGCCGTGGCCGCCATGAGCGACGAAGAGATCGAAGCGCTGCTGCTCGCGCGCCTGGACAAGACCTGAACGATGAACGACGCAAGCCCCCCGGCCCCCGCTGGCGAACCCGCCCTGTCGCCCCTCAAGCGCGCCTTCCTCGCGCTGGAGGCGGCGCAGTCGCGCGTGGCCGCGCTGGAGGCCGCGGCGCGCGAGCCCGTCGCCATCATTGGCCTGGGCTGCCGCGTGCCCGGCGGTGGCAACGACGCCGACAGCTTCTGGCGCCTGATGCGCGACGGCGTGGACGCCATCGGCCCGCTGCCCGCCGATCGCTGGGACACCGAGGCCCTGTACGACCCCGACCCCGAGGCGCCCGGGCGCATTGCCACGCGCGCGGGCGGCTTCCTCGGCGCCATCGACGGCTTCGACGCCGGCTTCTTTGGCATCGCACCGCGCGAGGCCCAGGGCATGGACCCGCAGCAGCGCCTGCTGCTCGAAGTGAGCTGGGAGGCCCTGGAGCACGCGGGCCAGGCGCCCGACCGGCTGGAGGGCACGCGCACCGGCGTCTACATGGGCATGTGCAGCAGCGACTACGCCTACCTGCAGC
Source organism: Hydrogenophaga sp. YM1 (assembly GCF_016903055.1). Taxonomy (NCBI): domain Bacteria; kingdom Pseudomonadati; phylum Pseudomonadota; class Betaproteobacteria; order Burkholderiales; family Comamonadaceae; genus Hydrogenophaga; species Hydrogenophaga sp. YM1. The sequence continues at coordinate 1,949,904 of NZ_CP070223.1, forward strand.
TCATGAGCGGCGACCGCTCGCTGCTCGACGCGCATTTCACCTCGGGCATCGCCCACAGCATCGGCTCGGGCCGCCTCTCGTACCTGCTGGGACTGCAGGGCCCCAGCCTCACGCTGGACACCGCCTGCTCGTCCTCGCTGGTGGCCGTGCACCTGGCCTGCCAGGCGCTGCGCGCGGGCGACTGCCGCATGGCCCTGGCCGGCGGCGTCAACCTCATCCTCTCGCCCGACCTGTACATCGCGCTGTCGCACGCGCGCATGCTCGCGCCCGACGGCCGCTGCAAGACCTTCGACGCGTCCGCCGACGGCTTCGCGCGCGGCGAGGGCTGTGGCGTGGTGGTGCTCAAGCGCCTGAGCGACGCGCAGGCCGACGGCGACCGCGTGCTCGCGGTGATCCGCGGCAGCGCCGTCAACCAGGACGGCCCCAGCAGCGGCCTGACCGCGCCCAACGGCCCGGCGCAGGAAGCGGTGATCCGCGAGGCCCTGGCGCGCGCGGGCCTGCGGCCGCACGAGGTCGGCCTGATCGAGGCGCATGGCACCGGCACGCAGCTGGGCGACCCGCTGGAGGTGCAGGCCCTGGGCGCGGTGTTCGGCGCCGGGCGCGAACAGCCGCTGTGGCTGGGTTCGGTGAAGACCAACCTGGGCCACCTGGAAGCGGCGGCCGGCGTCACCGGGCTCATCAAGCTGGTGCTGTCGCTGCGGCAGCGGCAGATTCCGCCGCACCTGCACTTCAAGACGCCCAACCCGCACATTCCCTGGGACGATTTCGCCCTGCGCGTGCCCACCGCGCTCACGCCCTGGGAGCCCATCAACGGCCGCCGCATCGCGGGCGTCAGCTCCTTCGGCTTCAGCGGCACCAACGCGCACGTGCTGGTGGAAGAGGCCCCCGAGGCACCGGCGGCGGTGAACAGCCCCGCCGGCCGCCAGTGGCCGTTCGTGCTCTCGGCCAAGAACGACGCCGCGCTGGCCGCGCTGGCCGCGCGCTGCGCCGAGGCCTTCGCGGGCCGGCCCGACGAGCAACTGGCCGATCTCTGCTTCAGCGCCGCCGTGGGCCGCGCGGCCTTCGCGCTGCGCGCCGTGGTGCTGGCGCGCAGCGTGGCCGAACTGGTCGAGGGCCTGCGCGCCCTGGCTGAGGGCCGCGAGGCGCCGAACCTGCGGACCGCGCGCGTGCACCGCCGCGACCCGGCGCGCATCGCCTTCCTGTTCACGGGGCAGGGCGCGCAGTACCTGGGCATGGGCCGCGCCCTCTATGAGCGCGAGCCGGTGTTCCGCCGCGCGCTCGATGAATGCGCCGCCGGGTTGCAAGGCGCCATCGAGCGCCCCTTGCTCGAGCTGCTGTTCGACCCCGAGGCGCCGGCGAAGCGGCTCGACGACACCGGCTTCACCCAGCCCGCGCTGTTCGCCATCGAGTACTCGCTGGCGCAGCTGTGGATCAGCTGGGGTATCCGGCCCGACGCGGTGATGGGCCATTCGGTGGGCGAGCTCGTGGCCGCCTGCGTGGCCGGCGTGATGCCGCTGGACGCCGCGCTGCGGCTGATCGCCCGGCGCGGCGGGCTGATGCAATCGCTGCCCGCCGGTGGCCGCATGGCGGCCGTGTCCGCGCCCGAGGCCGAGGTGGCCGAGGCGCTCGCCCCGCGCGCGGCGCGGGTCGCCATCGCGGCGGTCAACGGCCCGCGCCAGACCGTGATCGCGGGCGCCGCCGCCGACGTGGACGCCCTGTGCGAGGGCTTCGCGGCGCGCGGCCACCGCTGCCAGGTGCTGCCGGTCTCGCACGCCTTCCATTCCCCGCTGGTCGAGCCGGTGCTCGACGCCTTTGAGCAGGCCGCGTCAAGCGTGCCGTTCGCCGCGCCGCGGCTGCGCCTGGTGTCCAACCTCACGGGCGGCTGGGCCGACCCGGCCGAGGTGACCCAGCCCCGCTACTGGCGCCGCCACGTGCGCGAGGCCGTGCGCTTCGCCGATGGCCTGCGCACGCTGGCCAGCGTCTCGCCCGACGTGTGCATCGAGGTCGGCCCGCACCCCACGCTGCTGCCGTTCGTGGAGGCCACGCTGGGCGCGGGCGCGCCCACCCTGGTGCCCACGCTGCGCAAGGGCCGCGACGACCTGGACCAGCTCGCCGAGTCGCTGGGCGGCCTGTTCCTGGCCGGCGCGCCGCTGGACTGGCGGGCCGTCTGGTCCTCGTCCGGCTGCCGGCCCACCGATTTGCCCAGCACCCCCTTCCAGCGCGAGCGCCAGTGGTTCCGCGCGCGCCCCGTGGCGCCCCGGTCCGCGGGCCGCGACACCGCGCACCCGCTGCTGGGCACGCGCCTGCGCGGCGCCTTGCGCGAGGTGGTGTCGTTCGAACAGCGCCTGCGCGCCGCCAACCTGCCGTACCTGGCCGACCACCGGGTCAACGGGCGCGCCATCCTGCCGGCCACCGGCTTCCTGGAAATGGCGCTGGCCGCCAGCCGCCAGGTCTGGGGCGAGGCGCGCGCGCTGCACGACGTGGCGATCGTCGAGCCCCTGGCCTTCGAGGGCGAGGAGGCCCGCACGGTGCAAGTCATCGTGCGCCGGCCCGAGGGCGAGGCCGCCAGCGTCGAGGTGCTGTCGCAGGCCGACGGCGCCGATGAGGACGCGTGGCAACGGCACGCGCTGGGCCGTTATGCCGATGCGGCCGAGCGCGCCGAAGCGCCCACGCCCGAGCCGCGCGAGGCCGTGCGGGCCCGCTGCACCGACACGCGGGACGGCGCCGCGCACCGCGAGGGCCTGCGCGAGCGCCAACTGGACTTCGGTCCCAGCCTGCACGGCGTGCGCCACCTCCACCGCCAGGACGGCGAGGCCCTGGGCGAGATCGAACTGCCCGCCGCCGCCGGCGCGGGCGACTACTTGCTGCACCCGGCCCTGCTCGACGCCTGCCTGCAGGTGATGGCCGCGGCGCTGCCCGCGCGCACCGCTGCTGGCCAGGCCTACCTGCCGATGGCGATCGAGCGCCTGCAGTGGCACCGCACGCCGGGGCCGCGGGTGACCAGCCACGCGCGCATCGCCGTGGGCGAGGGCGGGGCGGGGCTGCTCAAGGCCAGCGTCTCCGTCAGCGACGACCAGGGGCCCGTGGCCACGCTCGAAGGCATCGCGCTGCGCCCGCTGGGCGCGGGCGAGGCCCCGGTCTACGCCATCGAATGGCCGCGCGCGCCCGACGCCGCCTGGCTGCCCGCGCCCACCGAACTGGCGGCCTTGGCCGGCCCGCTGCTCGACGGCCTGGCGCGCGAGCACGGCCTGGACGACTACCAGCAGGCCTTCCTGGCGCTGGAGTCCCTGAGCGCCGACTGGATCGTGCGCGCCCTGGCCGAGCTGGGCTGGCGCCCCGCGGCCGGCGAGCGGGTCGAGGCCGCCGCGCTGGCGCGCGAGCTCGGCGTGGCGCCGCGCTACCACCGCCTGCTGCCGCGTCTGCTGGCCATCCTGGCCGAGGACGGCGTGCTGCGCGCCGAGGGCGGGGCCTGGACCGTGTTGCACTGGCCCACGCCGGCCGACCCGATGCAGCGCCTGCCCGCGCTGCTGCAGCGCCACCCGGCCGCGCGCCCGCGCTTCACGCTCACCGCGAACTGCGGCGAGGCGCTGGGCGGCATCCTGCGCGGCGCGGTGGACCCGCTGCACCGGCTGTTCCCCGACGGCTCGGCCGCTCTCGCCGAGGCCCTGTACCGCGACGCCCCCGAGGCCAAGGCCTACAACCAGCTGGTGCGCGAAACCGTTCGCGCCGCGCTGCGCCAACTGCCCCCGGGCCAGCGCCTGCGCGTGCTGGAGGTGGGCGGCGGCACCGGTGGCACCACCGCCTGGCTGGCGCCCGCGCTGCCCGCCGGGCGCTGCGACTACCTGTTCACCGACGTCGGCCCCTCGATGGTGGCGCGCGCGAAAGAGGCCTTCGCGGCGCACCGCTTCATGGCCTTCCAGGCCCTGGACCTGGAGCAGGACCTGGCCGCGCAGGGCCTGGACGGGCGCCGTTTCGACCTCGTGATCGCCTCCAACGTGGTCCACGCCACCGCCGACCTGCGCCGCACCCTGGGCCGCCTGCGCGGCGCGCTGGCGCCCGGCGGCACCCTGCTGATGCTGGAGGTGGCCGGCGACGAGCGCTGGATCGACATCACCTTCGGCCTCACCGAAGGCTGGTGGCGCTTCACCGACACCGATCTGCGGCCCCGCCAGCCGCTGCTGTCGCGCGAGCGCTGGCTGTCGCTGCTGGCCGAGACGGGCTTCGAGGCCGCCGCCATCGATGCGCCCGACCCGCGTTCGCGCGAGGTGCTGCTGGCCGCGCGAAAACCGGTGGAAGCGCTGGAGCCGATGCCCGCGGGCGGGCGCTGGCTGCTGCTGACCGATCAACAAGGCGTGGGCGATGCCCTGGCCGCTGGCCTGCGTGGCGCGGGCCAGGTGGTGGACCTGCGGCCCGCGAGCGCCGCCACCGGGGCCGACGCCGCCGCGTTGCGCGAGGCCCTGGCGGCCGCCGAGTGGCGGGGCGTGGTCCACCTCGGCAGCCTCGACACACCCCCGGCCCAGGCCGGTGCCGTGGTGCCTTCGCTGCGCGCCGGTCTGGGCTCGCTGCTGGACCTGGTGCAGGCCATGGGCGCCACCGCGTTCGCCACCGCCCCGCGCCTGTGGATCGCCACGCGCGGCGCGATGGCCGTCGATGGCGCCGACGCGGTCGACGCCGCGCAGGCGCCGACCTGGGGCCTGGGCAAGGTCATCGCGCTGGAGCACCCCGAGTGGCGCGCCAGCTGCGTCGATCTCGATCCACGGGCCGATGTGTCCGCGATGGCCGAGGGCCTGCTGCGCGCGCTGGCCACGGCCGATGCCGAGGACCAGGTTGCGCTGCGCGGCGGCCAGCGCCACGTGGCGCGCCTGGCGCCCTTCCCGCTGGCGGCCGCCGACGACGCGCCGGTGCGACTGGAAAAGGCCGCCAGCGGCGTGTTCGACGACATGGCCCTGCGCCCGATGGCGCGGCGCGCGCCCGGCCCGGGCGAGGTCGAGATCGCGGTGCGCGCGGCCGGCCTGAACTTCCGCGACATCATGAACGCCGTCGCCCTGCGCGACGACCCCGAGCCCCTGGGCGGCGAGTGCGCCGGGCGCATCGTGCGCGTGGGCGAGGGCGTCACCCGCTTCGCCGTGGGCGACGCGGTGGTGGCCACGGGCGAAGCCTGCTTCGCCAGCCACGTGACCACGCAGGAACGCCACGTGGCGCCGCTGCCGCGCGGCATGGGCTACGCCCAGGCGGCCACGCTGCCCTTTGCCTTCATGACCGCCTGGCACGCGCTGCACACGCTCGGCGGGCTGCGTCCGGGCCTGCGCGTGCTCATCCACGCCGGGGCCGGTGGCGTGGGCATGGCGGCCCTCCAGCTCGCGCGGCGCGCGGGCGCCCAAGTGTTCGCCACCGCCGGCAGCGAGCCCAAACGCGCCACGCTGCGCGCGCTCGGCGTCGACCACGTCATGGACTCGCGCACGCTGGACTTCGCCGACGAGGTGCTGCGCCTCACGCAGGGCCGCGGCGTGGACCTGGTGCTCAATTCGCTCGCGGGCGACTTCATCGCGGCCAGCGTGCGCTGCCTGGCGGCCGATGGCGTTTTCCTGGAGATCGGCAAGCGCGACATCTGGACGCCCGAGCGCTTCGCGCAGGAGCGCCCCCAGGCGCGCTACCACGCCATCGACCTCAACGCCCAGCGCTACCAGGACCCGGCCGCCGCCCAGGCCCTGTTCGAGCGGGTGATGGGCCTGGTGAACGCGGGTGAGCTGCGCCCGCTGCCGTACCACGCCTTCCCGCTGGCGCGCGGCGCCGAGGCCTTGCGCTTCATGGCCCAGGCGCGCCACACCGGCAAGGTGGTGCTCACGCGCCACGATCCGGCGCAGGCCTGCATGGAATCGCTGTCGCCCGAGGCCAGCTACCTGGTCACGGGCGGCCTGTCGGGCCTGGGCCTGATCAGTGCCATGCGCCTGGCCGAGCAGGGCGCGCGCCACCTGGTGCTGGTGGGCCGCCGCGCGCCCGGCGAGGCCGCCCTGGCCACGCTGGACGCCATGCGCGCGCTCGGTGTGCAGCTGAAGCTGGTGCAGGCCGACATGTCGCGCGCCGACGAAGTGGCGCGCGTGCTGGGCCTGATCGGCGAGGACCACCCGCTGCGCGGCGTCATTCACAGCGCCGGCGTGCTGGAAGACGGCGCCCTGCAGCAGCAGACCTGGGAGCGCTTCGCGCGCCCGCTGGGCCCCAAGGTGGAGGGCGCCTGGGCCCTGCACGCGCTCACGCGCGAACGGCCGCTGGACTTCTTCGTTCTGTATTCCTCGGTGGCCGGCCTGCTGGGCTCGTCCGGCCAGGGCAACCACGCGGCCGCCAACGCCTTCCTCGACGCGCTCGCGCTGCACCGCCGCGCGCAAGGCCTGCCGGGCCTGAGCATCGCCTGGGGCGCCTGGAGCGAGGTCGGCGCTGCCGCCGACCGCGCGGTGGACCAGCGCGTGGGCGCGCGCGGCATCGATGCGATCACGCCGCGCATGGGCCTGGACCTGCTGCAGACGCTGATGCGCGGCGAGGCCGCCAGCGTGGGCGTGTTCCCGGTGCGCTGGGAGCGCTTCCTGGACGCGGGCGTGCCGCCGCTGCTGGAGCGTTTCCGCGCCGCCACGCACGGCGAGGCACCCCGCGCGGCGAGCGCGCCGGCGCCCGCGCGCGGCGCCTCGCTGGCCGACGAACTCAAGGGGCTGCCGGGCGCGCAGCGCGCCGAGCGCCTGCTGGCCTTCGTCGGCGAGCACGTGGCGCGCGTGGTCGACGTGGCCGACGCCCGCCGCATCGACCCGCGCCAGCCGCTCAACGAACTGGGCCTGGATTCGCTGATGGCCGTGGACCTGCGCAACCGCCTGGGCAAGGACCTGGGCCTGGCGCGCGGCCTGCCCGCCACCCTGGTGTTCGACTACCCCACGCTGGACGCGCTGGCCGGGTACATCGGGCAGCTGTTGGCGCCGCAGGCCGAGACCGAAGCCGCCGCCGCACCCGTGCCCACGGCCAGCGGCGCGGTCGAGGCCATCGATGACCTGAGCGACGAGGAGATCGAGGCCTTGTTCGCGAAGAAGCTGCAGAGAAAGCAATCGGATGTCTGACTTCCTCGAACGCATCAGCCACTTTTCGCCCAAGCGCCTGGCGCTGCTGGCCGACGGGCTGCAGGAGCGCGTGACGGCGCTGGAGGCGCGGCTCGCCGAGGCCGGCGGCAGCGGCGCGCGCGAGCCGATCGCCATCGTCGGCATCGGCTGCCGCTTCCCCGGCGGGGCCGACACGCCCGAGCGCTTCTGGACCCTGGTGCGCGACGGCGTGGACGCCATCACCGAGGTGCCGCCGCAGCGCTGGGCCATCGACGACTTCTACGACGCCGACCCCGATGCGCCGGGCAAGATGAACACCCGCTGGGGCGGCTTCGTGGGCGACGTGGACGGCTTCGACCCGCACTTCTTCGGCGTCTCGCCGCGCGAGGCGCGCAGCATGGACCCGCAGCAGCGCCTGCTGCTCGAGGTGGCCTGGGCAGCGCTGGAGCACGCCGGCATCCCGGCCGATCGTCTGGAGGGCAGCCGCACTGGCGTCTTCATCGGGATGTCGGCCGGCGACTACTACCAGCTGCTGCGCGACGGCGGCAAGGAGAGCTTCGACGCCTACACCGCCTCGGGCATCGCGCACAGCATCGCCTCGGGCCGCCTGTCCTACGTGCTGGGCACGCGCGGGCCCAGCCTGTCGATCGACACCGCCTGCTCATCCTCGCTCGTGGCCATCCACGAGGCCGTCATGAGCCTGCGCCGCGGCGAGTGCGACGCCGCGCTCGCCGGCGGCGTCAACCTGATCCTCACGCCCGACGTCAGCGTGGCGCTGTCGCGCTCGCACATGATGGCCCCCGACGGCCGCTGCAAGACCTTCGACGCGCGCGCCGACGGCTTCGTGCGCAGCGAGGGCTGCGGCGTGCTGGTGCTCAAGCGCCTGTCCGACGCGCAGGCCGCGGGCGACAACATCGTCGCGCTCATCCGCGGCAGCGCGGCCAACCAGGACGGCCGCAGCAACGGCCTCACCGCGCCCAATGGCCCCTCGCAGGAGGCCGTGCTGCGCGAGGCCCTGGCCGACGCGCGCGTGGACCCGGCGCGCGTGGGCTTCGTCGAGGCGCATGGCACCGGCACCTCGCTGGGCGACCCGATCGAGGTGCAGGCCCTGGCCAAGGTGCTGGGCGAGCCGCGCCAGGCGGGCGATGCGCCGCTGCTGCTCGGTTCGGTCAAGGCCAACGTGGGCCACATGGAAGCGGCGGCCGGCGTGGGCGGCGTGATCAAGCTGGCCCTGGCCCTGCGCCACGGCCAGGTGCCCGGCCAGCCGCACGTGCAAACGCTCAACCCCTACATCCCCTGGGACGATCTGGCGGTGCGCGTGCCCACCGCGCTCACGCCCTGGCCCGGCGGCACGGGCCCGCGCCTGGGCGGCGTCAGTTCCTTCGGTTTCAGCGGCACCAACGTGCACCTGGTGATGGAGCAGGCGCCCGAACCCGCGCCCGCCCCAGCCCCCGCCGGCCCCGACCGGCCGCTGCACCTGCTCACCGCCACGGCCCGCCAGGACGGCGCGCTGCGCGCCCTCGCGGCGGCCTACGCCGAGGCGCTCGACGGCGCCGGCGCCTCGCTGGCGGACTTCGCCTACAGCGCCAACACCGGCCGCGCGCCCTTCGCGCACCGCCTCTCGGTGCTGGCGGCGTCGCCGCAGGAGGCCGCGTTGCGCCTGCGCGCCCACCTCGCGGGCGAGGACCCGCCCGGCGTGTTCGCCGCCACGGCCGGCGCGCGCGCGCCCAAGATCGCCTTTCTGTTCACCGGCCAGGGCGCGCAGCACGCCGGCATGGCGCGCGAGCTCTTCGCCAGCGAGCCGGTGTTTCGCGCCGCGCTGGAGCGCTGCGCCGCCGGGCTCGACGCCCAGCTGCCGCGCCCGCTGCTGGAGGTGCTGTTCGCGCCCGAGGCCGACGGCGCCATCGACGACACCGCCTTCACCCAGCCCGCGCTGTTCGCGCTGGAGTACGCGCTGGCGCAGCTCTGGCTGTCCTGGGGCGTGCGGCCGGCGGCGGTGATGGGCCACAGCGTGGGCGAATACGTGGCGGCCTGCGTGGCCGGCGTGTTCGGCCTGGACGACGCGCTGCGGCTGATCGCGGCGCGCGGCCGCCTGATGGGCGCCTTGCCGCGCGACGGCGGCATGCTCGCGGTGATGGCCGAGCCCGCGCGCGTGGCCGCGCTCATCGGGGCCTGGCCGCGCGAGCTGTCCATCGCCGCGGTCAACGGGCCGCAGAACGTGGTGGTCTCGGGCCTTCTGCGCGCCATCGAGGCGGTCGAGGCGCAATGCCAGGCCCAGGGCCTGCGCTGCTCGCGGCTCAAGGTGTCGCACGCCTTCCACTCGCCGCTGATGGAGCCCATGCTGGCCGAGTTCGAGCGGCTGGTGGCGTCGGTGGACCTGCGCGCGCCGCGCATCGAGCTGATCTCCAACCTCACGGGCCGCCCGGTGGGCGAGGCCATCACCCGGCCCGGCTACTGGCGCGAGCACGTGCGCGAGGCGGTGCAGTTCGCGCCCGCGGTGCAGGCGCTGGCGCAGGCGGGCGTCGAGGTCTTTCTGGAAGTGGGCCCGCACCCCACCTTGCTGGGCCTGGGCCAGGCCTGCCTGCCGGAAGGTTCGGGCGACGGCCAGCGCCATTGGCTGCCCTCGCTGCGCCGAGGGCGCGGCGACTGGGAGAGCCTGCTCGGCAGCCTGGCGCGCCTGCACGGCCTGGGCGCCGCCATCGACTGGGCGGCCTTCGACGCCGGCCGCGCGCGCCGCCGTGTCGCGCTGCCGGGCTACCCCTTCCAGCGCGAGCGCTACTGGGCGCCAGACGACCACGCGCCCGCGCGCGGCGCCGAGCCGCGGCCCGCGGTCCTGCACCCGCTGCTGGGCTGGGAGGTGGCGCAGTCGCTCACCAGCGACCGCCTGTTCGAGACGCGCTGGGGCCTGGCGGTCCAGCCCTGGCTGCGCGACCACCGCATCCTGGGCCGCTGGCTGTTGCCCTCGCCCGTGTACATGGAAATGGCGCGCGCCGCCGCGCAACTGCAGTTCGGCGACGGCCCCGTGGAGATCCGTGATTTCGTGGTGCACCGCGCGATGCCACTCGACGGCGACGAACCGGTGCGCGCGCAACTGGTGCTTGGCGCGCCCGAGGCGGGTGTGAGTGCCCTGCGCATCGCCGCCTTCGACGCCGAGGGGGGCGGCTGGCCGGTGAACGCCAGCGCGCGGCTCGCGGCCGCCACCGCGTCGGTGCCCGCGCACGAGGCGCCCGCCGCGATCGCGGCGCGCCTGGGCGAGGCCATCGACGTGGACCATTACTACGGCTGGCTCAAGACCCTGGGCCTGGAATTCGGCCCGCTGTTCCGCGGCGTCGAGTCGATCCGGCGCGGCGAGGGCGAGGTGCTGGCGCGTTTGTCCTGGCCCGACGGCCTGTCGCCCGAGGCCGGCCTGTTGTGGCACCCCGCCTGCCTGGACGCCTGCTTCCACGTCATCGGCGCCGGCCTGCCCCAGCAGGGGGCGACCCTGGACCAGGCCTTCCTGCTGCTGCAGGTCGACCGCATCCGCCTGGACCGCGCGCCGGGGCGCGCGGTCTGGAACCACGTGAGGCTGCGCCCCGGCGAAGGCCGCGACCCGGCCCGGGCCGAGACCTTCAGCGCCGACCTCACGCTGCTCGACGACGCGGGCGCGGTGCTGGCCCGGTTCGAGGGCATGCACTTCAAGCGCGCGCGGCCCGAGGCCCTGGCGCCGCAGGGCCGCGTGCCGGCCAGCGTGCGCCGCATGCTGCATGAGATCGTGTGGCGCGAGCTGCCGCCGAACGCGGCCGGCGCGGCCTCGCCCGCCGCCATCGCCCAGGCCCTGGGCCCGCGCGTGGACGAACTCGCGCGCCAGCACGGCCTGGACCGCTACGCCGGCTTCCTGCCCGAACTCGATGCCCTGGCCGCCGACTACGTGCGCCAGGCCCTGCATGGCCTGGGCCTGGACCCGCGTCCTGGCGAAGCCCTCGGCCCCGCCGCCGCGCTCGCCACGCGCCTGGGCGTGCTGCCGCGCCACGGCCGCCTGTTCGAGCGCATGCTGGGCATGCTGGTGGAAGACGGCGCGCTCGCGCGCGATGCCGGTGGCTACTCGGTGCGGCACTGGCCCGGGGCCGGCGACCCCGAGGCGCGGTACCACGATCTGCTGGCGCGCTTCGCCGACTGCGACGCCGAGCTGAACCTCACCGCGCGCTGCGCGCGCGAACTCGCGGCGGTGCTGCGCGGCCAGGCCGACCCGCTGGCCCTGCTGTTCCCGGGCGGCTCGCTGGCCGACACCGAGCGCCTGTACCAGCACTCGCCACCGGCCCAGGTCTACAACGCCCTCATCGCCGACGCGCTGGCGGCCATCGCCGCGGCCTGGCCCGCCGGGCGGCCCCTGCGCGTGCTGGAGATCGGCGCCGGCACCGGCAGCACCACGCACCACGTGCTCTCGCGCCTGCCCACGGCGAACCTGGACTACACCTTCACCGACGTGTCGCCGCTGTTCCTGCACCGCGCGCGCGAGAAGTTCGCCGCCCACGGCTTCATGCGCTACGCCGTGCTCGACATCGGCGCCGCGCCCGCCGGGCAGGGCTTCGCCGAGGCCGCCTACGACGTGGTGATCGGCGCCAACGTGCTGCACGCCACGCCCGACCTCGACACCACCATGGACCACGTGCGCCGCCTGCTGGCGCCCGGCGGCACCCTGGTGCTGCTGGAGGGCACCACGCCCCAGCGCTTCGGCGACCTCACCGTGGGCCTGCTCGAGGGCTGGTGGGCCTACGCCGACACCCAGCGCCGCCAGTACGCGCTGATGCCGCGCGGGGCCTGGCTCGATCTGTTCCAACAGCACGGCCTGGGCGAGCCGGCCGCGCTGCCCGGCGACACGCCACACCCCGTGCTGCAACAGCAGGCCGTGTTCCTGGCCCGCCAGCCGTTGGCCGAGGCCAAGGCCCACGCGGCGCGGCGCTGGCTGCTGCTGCCCGACGCGGCGGGCCTGCAGCAGGCGCTGGCCCGCGAACTGCGCGCGCGCGGCGACGAGGTGCGCGTGCTGGCCGAGGGCCCGGCCGGCCTGGCCGCCGCGCTGGGCGAGGGCCCCTGGCAGGGCGTCGTGCAGCTGCAGCCGCTGGACGCGCGCCTGGACGAGGCGCTGGACCCGGACGCCGTCGAACAGCAGCAGCAGCGCCTGATCGGCGGGCTGTTGCCCACGGTGCAGACCCTGGCCGCCCAGGCGGGCAGCGCCGACGGCGCGCCGGGCCTGTGGCTGGTCACGCGCGGCGCGCAGGCCGCGCGCGCGAACGACAGCGCCGACGCCGCCCAGGCCACGGCCTGGGGCCTGGGCCACGTGGTGGCGGTGGAGCACCCCGAGCTGCGCTGCGTGCGCCTCGACCTCGACCCCGCCAGCGGAGACGCCGAGGCGGCGCGCCAGCTGGCGGACGAACTGCAATCGCCCTCGCGCGAGGACCAGATCGCGCGGCGCGGCGGCGCTCGCCTGGCGCGCCGCCTGGTGCGCCACGACGCGGCCACCGCGCCGGCCGGGGGCCCGACGCGCCTCGCCGCCGACCGCGCCTACCTCGTCACCGGCGGCCTGCGCGGCCTGGGGCTGCGCGTGGCCGCGTGGCTGGTGGAGCGGGGCGCGCGCCACCTCGTGCTGATGGGCCGCCAGGCGCCCGACGCCCGCGCGCTGGCGGTGATCGAAGGCCTGCGGGGGCAGGGCGCCCAGGTGCTGGTCGCGCGCGGCGACGTGGCGCGCCGCGCCGACCTGCAGCGCGTGCTGGCCGAGGCCGCCGCGCTGGCGCCGCTGGCCGGCGTGGTGCACGCGGCCGGCGTGCTGGACGACGGCGTTATCGCGGCGCAGACCTGGCCGCGCTTCGCCACCGTGATGGGGCCCAAGGTGCGGGGCAGCTGGAACCTGCACACGCTGTGCCCGGACCTGGACTTCCTGGTGCTGTTCTCCTCGGGCGCCTCGGTGGCGGGGCCGGCCGGCCAGTCCAACCACGCGGCGGCCAACGCCTTCGAGGACGCGCTGGCCTGGTACCGCCAGGCGCGCGGCCTGCCCACCGTCAGCATCAACTGGGGCCCCTGGGCGGAGATCGGCGCCGCCGCCGACCGCCGGCTGGACAAGCCCGGCTCGCTGCGCGCCATCGCACCCGCCGACGGCCTGGCCGCGCTCGAGCACGCGATGCGCCGGTCCGCGCCCGGCGCGCTGTTCCCGAACGCCCAGCTGGCCGTGCTGGACAGCGATTGGGCGCACCTGGCCGACGGCGCGCCGCCGCTGTTCGGCGAGCTGCTGCGCGGGCTGGCGCGGCCAGGCCAGGTGCCGGCGCCCGGCCAGACCGCCGCCGCACCCGAGCCGTCCTTGCGCGAGCGCCTGGCATCGGCCGCCGCGAACCGGCGCAAGACCCTGCTGCGCGACCACGTGCGCCAGCTCACCGTCAAGGTGCTGGGCCTGCAGCGCGGCGAAGACCTGGACGTGACCGAACCCCTGCGCCAGCTCGGCCTGGACTCGCTGATGGCGGTGGAGCTGCGCAACCGCCTGGGCCAGGCGGTCGGGCGCACGCTGCCGGCCACGCTCACCTTCGACCACCCCAGCGTCGCGGCGCTCACCGAGCACCTGGCGCGCGAGGTGTTCGCCGATCTCATGCCCGCGGCCGGCGCGCCGGCGCCCCAGGTGCCCGTGCCCAACCCCGCGCCCACCGCCGCGCCCACCCCCGCGGCCGCTCCCGATGTCGGCTCCTTCGACGAGCTGTCGGAAGACGAGCTGGCCCAGCAGCTGATGCGCCGCCTCGACGGCCTGGGCTGAAGCGACCCATACCTTTAGGAAACACCGTGACCGAACCCCGCCAAGGCACCGACCACGCCGCGCTGCTCAAGCGCTCGCTGGTGGCCATCGACCAGTTGAAAGCCCAGCTGGCGGCCGCGGAACAGGCCCGCAGCGAACCCATCGCCATCATCGGCATGGGCTGCCGCTTCCCCGGCCAGGCCGACACGCCCGAGGCCTTCTGGTCGCTGCTGCACAGCGGCCGCGACGCCGTGACCGAGGTGCCGCCGCACCGCTGGGACGTGGAGCGCTACTACGACCCCAACCCCGACGCGATGGGCAAGAGCTACACGCGCTGGGGCTCATTCGTCGAGGGCGTGGACCGCTTCGACGCGCCCTTCTTCGGCATCTCGCCGCGCGAGGCCGTGAGCCTGGACCCGCAGCAGCGCCTGCTGCTGGAGGTGTCGTGGGAGGCGCTGGAGCGCGCGGGCCTGGCGCCCTCGTCGCTGGCGGGCTCGCGCACCGCCGTGTACATGGGCATCACCACCAGCGACTACGCCGGCCTCATGAACGAGGAGCGCGGCCCCTGCCACGGCGACGCCTACACGCCCTCGGGCACCGCGCACAGCGTGGCGGCCGGGCGCCTGTCGTACTTCTTCGGCCTGCACGGCCCCAACGTGGCGGTGGACACCGCCTGCTCGTCCTCGCTGGTGGCCATCCACTGGGCCATCCAGTCGCTGCGCAACGGCGAGGCGGAGCTCGCGCTCGCGGGCGGCGTCAACCTCACGCTGGCGCCCAACGGCGCGGTGCTGACCTCGCGCGCCCGCATGATGTCCTTCGACGGTCACTGCAAGACCTTCGACGCCTCGGCCGATGGCTACGTGCGCGGCGAGGGCTGCGGCGTGCTGGTGCTCAAGCGCCTGTCGGACGCGCAGCGCGACGGCGACCGCGTGCTGGCCGTGCTGCGCGGCTCGGCGCTCAACCAGGACGGCCGCAGCAGTGGCCTCACCGCGCCCAATGGCGCCGCGCAGGAGGCGGTGATCCGCGCCGCGCTGGCCAACGCGCGCCTGCAGCCGGGCGACATCGGCTACGTCGAGGCGCACGGCACCGGCACGCCGCTGGGCGACCCGATCGAGATGAAGGCGCTCAACCAGGTCTTCGGCGAACGCCCGCGCGAGCGCCCGCTCATGGTGGGTTCGGTGAAAACCAACATCGGCCACCTGGAGGCCTCGGCCGGCGTGGCCGGTGTCATGAAGGTCGTGCTGGCCCTGCAGCACGCCACCGTGCCGCCGCACCTGCACCTGCGCCAGCCCAACCCCCTGATCGCCTGGGACCAGTACCCCATCACCGTGCCGACCGCGCCGACCGCCTGGCCGCGCCCCGGCGACGCGCCCCGGCGCGCCTGCGTCAGCTCCTTCGGTTTCAGCGGCACCAACGCGCACGTGGTGCTGGAGGAGGCGCCGCCCCCGCCCGCCGCGCCCGCCACCGGCGAGGCGCCGCGCGCCGAGCACCTGGTGGTGCTGTCGGCGCACACCGCCACCGCCCTGGCCGCGCAGGCGCGCCGCCTGGATGAGGCGCTGGCCGCCGGCCCCGCGCTGCCGCTGGCGCCGGTCGCGGCCACGCTGGCGCTGGGCCGCTCGCACTTCGTGGAGCGCCTGGCCCTGGTGGCCGCCAGCACCGACGAGCTGCGCGCCCAGCTCAAGGCCTTCCTGGACAGCGTGGCCGCCCCGGACGGCGAGAGCGTCGCGCCCGCCGGCGTGGTGCGCGCGCGCGCCGCGCTGGGCGCCGCGCCCGAGGTGGTCTTCATGTTCACCGGCCAGGGCGCGCAGTACGCCGGCATGGGCCGCCAGCTCTACGAACAGGAGCCGGTGTTTCGCGCCGCCCTGGACGAGTGCGACCGCCTGGTCTCGCCGCTGCTGCCGCACGGCCTGCTGGACACGGTTTTCGCCAGCGGCGAGGACGCCGCGCGCCTGGACGACACCGCCTTCACCCAGCCCGCGCTGTTCGCCATCGAGTACGCGCTGGCGCAGCTCTGGCGTTCCTGGGGCGTGGTGCCCACGGCCGTGATGGGCCACAGCGTGGGCGAGTACGTGGCCGCCTGCCTGGCGGGCGTGTTCAGCCTGGCCGATGGCCTGCGCCTGATCGCCGCGCGCGGCCGCCTGATGGGCCAGCTGCCGCGCGACGGCGGCATGGCGGCGGTGTTCGCCGACGAGGCCACGGTGCGCCAGGCCATCGCGGCCGACGCGGCGGTGCTGTCGATCGCGGCCGTCAACGGCCCTGGCAACACCGTCATCTCCGGCCGCAGCGACGCGCTCGCGGCGGCGCTGGCGCGCCTGCGGGCGCAGGGCGTGGAGTCGCAGCCGCTGGTGGTGTCGCACGCCTTCCACTCGCCGCTCATGGAGCCCATGCTCGAGGCCTTCCGCGCCGAGCTGGCCACGGTGCGGCTGAACCCGCCGAGCATGGACCTGGCCTCCAACCTCACCGGCACCCTGGCCGGCGAGGAGGTGTGCACGCCCGAGTACTGGTGCCAGCACGTGCGCGACGCGGTGCGCTTTGGCGACGGCATCGCCGCGCTGCAGAAAGAGGGCTACCGCGTGTTCGTGGAGGTCGGCCCGGCGCCCACGCTGGTGAACATGGCCCAGCGCGCCAGCGCGCTCGCCGACGCCAGCTTCATCGCCTCCCTGCGCAAGGGGCGGGCGGACACGCGCTGCCTGCTGGAAAGCCTGGGCCGCCTGCACGCGCGCGGCCTGCCGGTGCAGTGGCGCGCGGTGCTCGGCGAAGCCGCCGCGCGCCAGCGCGTGGTGTTGCCCACCTACGCCTTCCAGCGCGAGCGCTACTGGTTCGAGCCGGGCGGCCGGGCCGAGGGCGCCGCGCTCGCGCCCACGCGCAGCGGCCACCCGCTGCTGGGCGGCGTGGTGCCCAGCCCGTTGTCCATCTTCCAGAGCCACATCGGCGTGGCCTCCCAGCCCTGGCTGGCCGACCACCGCATCTTCGAGTTCACGCTGTTCCCGGGCACCGGCTTCCTGGAGCTGGCGCAGATCGCCGGGCGCGAGGTCGCGGGCACCGACGATGGCCAGCTGTTCGACGTGCTCATCCGCGAAGGCCTGCCGCTGCCCGAGGAGGGCCAGCGCACGGTGCAGGTGGTCGTGGACGAACCCGATCAGGGCCGCTACGCGGTGCGCGTGTTCAGCCGCGCCGACGCCGAGGCGCCGGGCGCCGACGCGCCGGCCTGGAAGCTGCACGTCGGTGCCAACTTCGTGGTGGGGCGGGGCAGCGCCGCGCCCGCGCCCCTGCGCCGGGCCGGCCTGCTGGGCGCCGCCGCGCGCGAGCACGACGTCCAGGCCTACTACGCGCGGCTCGCCGAGCAAGGCGCGCACTACGGCCCGGCCTTCCGCTGCATCACCGAGATCCGCAGCGAGGGCCGCCAGGTGCTGGGCCGCGTGGCCCTGCCGGCGGGCGTGGCCGCCGCGGCGCCGTCCTTCGTGCTGCACCCGGCCCTGCTCGACGCCTGCCTGCAACTGGTGGGCGTGGGCCTGTCCTGGGGCGATACCGCGCCCGACGGCACGCCCAGCGACGACCTCTGCGTGCCCGTGGGCATGGGCAACTACCGCGTCCACCAGACCGGCCTGTCGCAGGCGTGGTGCCACGTGAGCGTGGACGAGGCGACGCCCGATGCCGAGGCGGTGGGCGCCGACGTCACCCTGTTCGACGACCACGGCGTGGTGGTGGCCGAGGTGCGCCGGCTGGTGCTCAAGCGCGTCACGCGCGCCCTGCTGCAGCGCGCGATGGCCGGCAACGCGCCGGCCACGGAGTGGGCCTTCGAGGCCGACTGGCAGGCGCTGCCGCCGACCCCGGCGCCGGATGCGGACGCCGAGGGGCGCTGGCTGGTGCTGGCCGACGCCAGCGGCGTGGGCCAGGCACTGGCGGCGCGGCTGCGGCGCGACGGCGCGGGCGTGGCGGTGATCGCCCGGGGCGAGGGGACCGCCGAGTGCGGCGCCGACGGCTGGCGGGTGGACCCCTCGGACGCCGCGCAGGTCCGCCGGGCGATCGAGGCCGCGGCCCGCGCCGATGCGCGCGCGCTCAAGGGCATCGTGGTGGCCTGGACGCTCACGCCGCCGGCCGGCGGCGCCGACCTGCAGGACGCGCATCTGGCGCTGCTGGGCGACCTGCTGCGCGTGGTGCAGTCCCTGGGCGAATCCCACGCGCGCCTGTACTGGCTCACGCGCGGCGCGCAGGCCGTGGCCGGCTCGGTGCCCGACCTGCTGCAGGCGCCGCTGTGGGGCCTGGGCGGCGTGGTCGCCTCCGAGTACCCCGCCCTGCGCTGCGTGCGCGTCGACCTCGACCCCACGCACCGCGACGACGAGACCGAGCTGCTGTGGGCCAGCCTGCGCGTGGCCGACGCCGAGGACCGCGTGGCGCTGCGCGGCGGCCTGCGCCACGTCTCGCGCCTGGTGCCCGGCGACTTCGTGCCCGAGCCCCGGCCGCTGCGGCTGGAGATCACCGAGCGCGGGTCGCTGGACCGCCTGGCCCTGCTGCCGGTGCCGCGCGAAGCGCCCGGGCCGGGAGAGGTTGAGATCCGCGTGCACGCCACGGGCCTGAACTTCCGCGACGTGCTCAACGCCCTGGGCATGTACCCGGGCGACCCGGGGCCCTTGGGCAACGAATGCGCGGGCGTCGTCTGCGCCGTGGGCGAGGGCGTCACCGACCTGGCCGTGGGCGACGAGGTGGTCGCCATGGTCGACAAGAGCTTCGCCACCTGGGTCATCGCGCCGGCCGTGATGACGGTGAAGAAGCCGCCCAGCTTGACCTTCGCCGAGGCCGCGACCATCCCCGTCACCTTCCTCACCGCCGAGTACGCGCTGCGCCACCTGGCCGGCATGAAGAAGGGCGACCGCGTGCTGGTGCACGCCGTCACCGGCGGCGTGGGCATGGCCGCGCTGCAGCTGGCGCGCCGCGCGGGCGCCGAGGTCTTCGGCACCGCTGGCTCGCCGGCCAAGCGCGCCCTGGCCACCGAGCTGGGCACCCACCACCTGGCCGATTCGCGCTCGCTGAGCTTCGTGCCCGACGTGCGCCGCGACTCGAAGGGCGAGGGCGTGGACATCGTGCTCAACTCGCTGGCCGGCGATTTCATCCCCGCCAGCCTGGGCCTGCTGCGCCCGGGCGGCCACTTCATCGAGATCGGCAAGACCGGCATCTGGGACGCGGCCAAGGTCGGCGCCGAGTTCCCCGGCGTGCACTACCACCCGCTCTACCTGGGCGAGGTGGCCGCCGAGCGGCCCGAGTTCGTGCGCGACATGCTGCGCGATCTGCTGGCCGACTTCGAGACCGGCGTGCTCAAGCCGCTGCCGCAGCGCCTGTACCCCATCGAAGCCGCGGAGGACGCCTTCCGCTTCATGGGCCAGGGGCACCACGTGGGCAAGATCGTCATCACCCAGCACCACGCGCCCGCCGTGCGCGCGGACGCCAGCTACCTCGTCACCGGCGGCCTCACCGGCCTGGGGCTGGTGACGGCGCGCTGGCTGGCGCGCGAAGGCGCGCGCCACCTGGTGCTGATGGGCCGGCGCGCGCCCTCGGCCGAGGCGCAGGCCGCCATCGCCGAACTGGAAGCGGCGGGCGTGCGCGTGCGCGTGGCCCAGGGGGACGTGGCCGACGCCGCGCAGGTGTCGGCCGTGGTGGACGGTCTGGGCCGCGACATGCCGCGCCTGCGCGGCGTGGTGCACGCCGCCGGCCTGGTGGACGACGGCACCCTGGCCGAACTCGGGCCCGAGCGGTTCGAGGCCGTGCTGTCGCCCAAGGTGCGCGGCGCCTGGAACCTGCACCAGGCCACGGCGCGGCTCGCGCTCGACTTCTTCGTCTGCTTCTCGTCGGGCGCGGCGCTGATGGGCTCGCCCGGCCAGGGCAACTACGCGGCGGCCAATACCTTCATGGACGCGCTGGCGCACCTGCGCCGCAGCCAGGGCCGCCACGCGCTCAGCATCAACTGGGGCAGCTGGGCCGAGGTCGGCATGGCCGCCGGCCTGGGCGAGCTGCACCACCGCCGCTGGGCGGCCATGGGCCTGGGCATGATCACGCCCGACGAGGGCATGCGCATGCTCGGGCAGATGCTGCGCGGCGCGCGCGCGCCGCAGATGGCGGCGATGCCGCTGGTGCGCGCGCGCCTGCCCGCCAACCTGGGTCCCTTCTTCAGCGCGCTGGTCGACGCGGCGCCGACCAAGGCGGCCGCGCCGGCGGCCGAGGCGGTGGACATCCTGCCGCGCCTGAGCGAGACGCCGGCGCCCGAGCGCCACGCCGTGCTGTCGGACTTCCTGGCCGACCAGGTGGTGCGCGTGCTGGCCCTGGGCGCGGCCCACCACGTCGATCCGCAGCGCTCGCTGATCGACCTGGGCATGGACTCGCTCATGGCCATGGAGCTGCGCAACCGCATCCAGGCCTCGCTCAAGGCCACCGTGGCCGTGGCCGATCTGCTGCAAGGCCCCAGCGTGTCCTCGCTGGCCAGCAGCCTGCTGGACGGCCTGGATCTGCCGTCTGGTGAGGCGGCGCTCGAGGCCGGTACGGTCGAGGGCGTTGAATGGGAGGAGGGAACCCTGTGAACCGTTTGCCGTTCGTGCGCCCCGCGCGCCGCTGGCTGGCCCAGCGCTCCACCCGCCAGGGGGCGGTGCTGTTCGCGCTGGCCTTCGCGCTGGTGTGGTCGCTGGTCGAGGTGCTGGTCACGCAGCTGCACCAGGCCTACAGCCTGGTGCAGGTCGAGGGCGTGCGCTTCGGCGTGCAGCTGCTGCTGATGCTGCTGCTGTGGACCTGGCGCGGCGACGCCGGTCAGCCCTGGTGGCGCAGCCGGCGCGCGCCCTGGCACGTGCTGCGCGGCCTGTCCATGCTGGCCTTGCCCTTCGCCTTCGCCGCCGCGGTCTACTCGGGCGTGTCCATCCCGCTCGCGCTCTCGGGCCTGTGGTTCGCGCCGCTGTTCGCGCTGGCGCTGGCGGCGCTGTGGCTGCGCGAGCGGCCGGCCGCCGTGCTGTGGCTGGGCGCGCTGGCCGGGCTGGGGGCCGTGCTGCTGCTGTTCCAGCCCGCGCTGCCGGGCTCGCTGGCGGCGCTGCTGATGCCGCTGCTGTCGGGCGCGGCCCTCGCGGTCTACCTGGCGCTGACGCGCCTGCTGCGCGACGAACCCGTGCAGACGGGGCTGTTCTTCGTCGCCGCCGTGGGCCTGCTGGTGCTGCTGCCCTTCCTGCCCGGCGTGTGGGTGCGGCCCAGTGGGCGCGACCTGGCGCTGCTGGCGGGCGTCGGCGCCTTCGGCTACCTGGCGCTGTGGCTGCTCGACCAGGCGCTGCGCCGCTGGTCGCTGTCGCACCTGGCGCCCCTGCTGTACGCGCACGTGCTGGTGCTGCAGTGGCTGCCGGGGCTGTTGCGGGGCCAGTGGCCTTCGTGGCGGCTGGTGCTGGCCTCGGCGCTGGTCGGTGGGGTGGTGGCCATCGTGTGGTGGCGCGCCTCGGCGCGCCGCGTGGCGGGTGTCGGAACCCGCGATTCGGCGCTCGGCGATTCGGTGCTCGGTGCGCCGGTGTCGGTGCGGGGGGGGCTGTGATGGGCGTCGCCGCGCCGCGCGCCGCACGGAGGGTGGTCCCATGACCACCGGTCTGGCCACGCCGGCCTGGGCCGCGCCGCTGGGCGACGGGCGCCGTGCGCTGCTGCTGCTCGCGCTGTTCGTGCTCTCGTGGACGCTGCTCGAAGGCGTGGTGGGCGCGCAGTTCCAGCGGCCCTACCACCTGATGCAGATCGTGTGGTGCCGCTACGCCGTGCACCTGGCCTGCCTGCTGCTGGTCTGCGGCTGGCGCGAACCCTCGCGGCTGTGGCGCACGCGCCGCCCGCTGTTCCAGCTGCTGCGCTCGCTGTGCATGCTGGTCATGCCCCTGAGCTTCGCGCTGGCCCTGGTCGGCGGTGTGACCGGGCACACCGTGTGGGCGCTGTTCTGGGTCGCTCCGCTGCTGATCCTGGCGCTGGCGCGCGGCTGGCTGCGCGAATCCGTGCCGCCCCTGGCCTGGGCGGCGGCCGCGCTCGGCGCGCTGGCCGCGGTGCTGCTGCTGCAACCCCATTGGCCCGCCGCGCCGGGCCGGCTGGCCTGGCCGCTGGCCATGGCGGCCTCGTTCGCCCTGTACGTGGCCATGACGCGCCAGCTGCGCGAGGAGGCCGTGCAGGCCAATCTGTTCTACACCGCCGCTGGCGTGTTCGCGCTGCTGACGCCGCTCATGCCCTGGGTGTGGGTGACGCCCAGCGCGCACGACGCGCTGGTGCTGGCCGGCATCGGCGTGGTGGGCCTGCTGGGCCTGTGGGCGCTGGACCGCGCCTGCGAGGCCGCGCCGGTGTCGCTGGCCGCGCCGGTGCTGGTGCTGCACCTGGCTGGTATGTTCGGCATCGAATCCCTGGCCCGGGGCGCCGGGCCGTCGCGCGGGCAGTGGCTGGCGCTGTTGTTGATCGGCGTGGCCGCGCTGCTCGCCTGGCGGGTGTCCGCCGGCCCGCGCGGCGCGCCAGGGACCTCCCCATGAAAGGCAATGAGCACGTGTCCGAGGAGCTGAGGCAATGGATGGCCGCCCTGCAGGCGCAGGGCGTGGAGCTGTGGGCGGAGGGCGGCCAGCTGCACTTCCGCGCCCCGCCGGGCGCGCTCTCGCCCGAGACGCGCCAGCAACTGGCGGGCCGCCGCGCGGAGCTGCTGGCCGCGCTCGGCGACAAGGCCGCGCCCACGCCGCTGGCCTCGGGCGGCGTGGCCGATCTGCTGGCGCGCCTGGCGCGGCTGGACATCCGCCTCTCGGTCGACGGCGACAAGCTCAACGTCAGCGCGCCCAAAGGCGCGCTGACCCCGGCGCTGCGCGAGGAGCTCGGTCGGCGCAAGGAAGAGGTCAAGGCGCACCTGGGCGCGCAGGCCGGGGCGGGCGCGGCCCCCGCGCGATCGGCGCTGCCCCCGCTGGTGCCGGTGCCGCGCCAGGCCGACATGCCGGTGTCGCACACCCAGCAGCGCCTGTGGTTCCTGCGCCAGGTCGATCCGCACAGCCACGCCTACAACATCCCGGCGGTGCTGCGCTTCACCGGTGCGCTCGACGACGGCGCGCTGGAGCGCGCGCTGCAGATGCTGGTGGTGCGCCACGAAAGCCTGCGCACGCGCTTCATCACCGTGCAGGGCGAGCCGCGCTGCGTGATCGAGGCGCAGACGCCGCTGGCCATCGAACGAATCGACCTGTCCCACCTGCGGGGCGAGGCGCTGGCGGCGGCGTCCACCCGGGCGGCGGAGGGCATCGTGCAAAAGCCCTTCGACCTCACGCGCGCGCCGCTGCTGCACGTGGGCCTGATCCGCGAGGCCGCCGATCGCCACGTGCTCGCCATCGCGATCGACCACATCGTCTCGGACGGGCTGTCGATCGGCATCTTCATGCTGGAGTTCCAGTCGCTCTACACCCACCTGGTCACCGGGCAGGAACCCAATCTGGCGCCGCCGCCCGTGCAGTACCACGACTACGCCGAGTGGGAGCGTCAGGCCTTCGCGCAGGGCGCGCTGGACGAACACGCGGCGTTCTGGAAGCGCGAGCTGCACGACCTGCCCTCCCTGCTGCAGTTGCCCACCGACCGGCCGCGCCCGCCGGTGCAGACCACGCGGGGCGCGCGCCGCACGCTGCAGCTCTCGCCGGACCTGTCGCAGCGCCTCAAGGCCTTCGGCCGCCAGGAGGGCGTCACGCTGTACATGGTGCTGATGTCGGCCTTCCAGGTGCTGCTGCACCGCTACAGCGGCGAAACCGACATCGCCATCGGCTCGGCCATCGCCAACCGCAACCGCACCGAGGTCGAACACGTCATCGGCTTCTTCGCCAACAACCTGGTGCTGCGCGCCGACCTCTCGGGCAACCCCAGCGTGCGCGAGCTGATGGCGCGCGTGCGCGACCGCGCTCTGAAAGCCTACCAGCACCAGGCCATGCCCTTCGACATGCTGGTCGACCTGCTGGGCACGCGCCGCGAGCTCGACCACTCGCCGCTGTTCCAGGTGCTGTTCGTGCTGCAGCACATGCAGCTGACCGGCCTGGACCTGCCCGACCTGCGCTGCGAGCCCGTGGAGCTGGAGGTGAAGTCGGCGCGCTTCGACCTCGCCGTCGACGTCTTCGACATCCCCCAGGGCCTGCGCTGCTACTTCGAATACAACGCCGACCTGTTCGACGACAGCACCATCGCGCGCTGGCAGGGCCACTACGAGCGGCTGCTGCGCGGCTTCATCGACGCGCCCGAGGCGCGCATCGCCGACCTGCACCTGCTCACCCCGGCCGAGGAGCGCCAGCTGCTGCTCGACTGGAACGCCACCGCCCGGGACTACCCACGCCAGCAGACCGTGCACGGCCTGTTCGAGGCGCAGGCGGCGCGCACGCCCGAGGCGGTGGCCGTGCGCTTCGAGGAGCAGGCGCTGGGCTACGGCGAGCTGAACGCGCGCGCCAACCGCCTGGCCCACCACCTGCGCTCGCTCGGCGCGGGGGCGGGTTCGCTGGTGGGCGTGTGGATGGAGCGCGGCCTGGACATGGTGGTCGCGGTGCTGGGCATCCTCAAGGCCGGCGCCGCCTACGTGCCGCTGGACCCGGCCTTTCCCAAGGACCGGCTCGACTACATGATGGAAGACGCCGAGCTGGGCATCGTGGTCACGCAATCCGCGCTGGCCGATGGCCTGCCCGATGGCGTGCACGGCGTGCGCCTGGACGCGGGCGAGGCCGAACTGGCGGCGCTGTCACCCCTGAACCCGCCCGCCGCCGCGGGTCCCCACGACCTGGCCTACGTCATCTACACCTCGGGCTCCACCGGCCGCCCCAAGGGCGTGATGCTGGAGCACCGCTCGGTGGTGAACTTCCTGCTGTCCATGCAGCGCGAGCCGGGCATTGGCGCGCAGGACCGCTTCGTGGCCGTGACCACGCTGTCCTTCGACATCGCCGGCCTGGAGATCCATGGCCCGCTGACCGTGGGCGGCACCGTGGTGCTGGCCGCGCGCGCCACCGCGCTCGACGGCCTGCGGCTGGCGCAGCTGCTGGACCGGCACGAGGCCACGCTGCTGCAGGCCACGCCCGCCACCTGGCGCCTGCTGCTCGACAGCGGCTGGCGCGGCCGGCCCGGCCTGAAGATGCTGTGCGGCGGCGAGGGCCTGCCGCGCGAACTGGCCGACAAGCTCATCGCCACCGGCGGCGAGCTCTGGAACATGTACGGGCCCACCGAGACCACCATCTGGTCCACGGTTCAGCGCATCACCGACACCGCGCGCGGCATCTCCATCGGCCGGCCCATCGCCAACACCCAGGTCTACGTGCTGGAGCCCTCGGGCCTGCCGGCGCCGATCGGCGTCGGCGGCGAGCTGTGCATCGGCGGCGACGGCCTGGCGCGCGGCTACCGGCACCGCGACGAGCTCACGGCCGAGAAGTTCGTGACGCTGGAGCTGCCCGGCGTGGGCCCCACGCGCGTGTACCGCACCGGCGACGTGGTGCGCTTCCTGGCCGACGGCCGACTGGAGTTCGTGGGCCGGCGCGACCACCAGGTGAAGGTGCGCGGTTTCCGCATCGAGCTGGGCGAGATCGAGACCGTGCTCTCGCGCCACCCGGGCATCAAGGGCAATGTGGTGCACGTGCGCGAGGACACGCCCGGTGACCAGCGCCTGGTGGCCTACGTGGTGCCCGAGGCCGGCGCCCGGCCCGAGGCCGAGGCCATGCGCGCCACGCTGCGCGCGCAGCTGCCCGAGTACATGGTGCCCGGCCAGTTCGTGGTGCTGGAGGCCTTTCCGCTCACGCCCAACGGCAAGGTCGACCGCAAGGCCCTGCCGGTGCCCGAGGCCGCCGCGCCGAGCGAGGCCGACGAGGTGGCCGAGGCCCTGATGTCGCCGGTGCAGCGCCAGGTGGCCGCGCTGTGGCGCGAGGTCCTCAAGCTCGATCGCGTGGGCCTGCACGCCAACTTCTTCGACATCGGCGGGCACTCGCTGCTGCTGGTGCGCCTGCAGGCCGCGCTCAAGCGCGAGTTCGGGCAGGAGATCGCGCTGGTCGAGTTGTTCCAGCGCACCACGGTGGCGGCGCAGGCGGAGCGCCTGGGTGCGCCGGCGGGCGCGAGTTCGGCGCTGGAGCGCGCGCGCGCCCGGGCCGCGAAACAGATTCAGGGTTGACGGATGAACCTCAAGGACCAGTACCCCGCCCACGCCATCGCCATCGTCGGCCTGGCGGGGCGTTTCCCCGGCGCGGCCGACCTCGACGCCTTCTGGCGCAACATCCGCGAGGGCGTGGAATCGCTGGAGGACTTCAGCGACCAGGACCTGCGCGAGGCCGGCGTGGACCCCGCGCTGAGCGCCTTGCCCGGCTACGTGAAACGCGGCACCGTGCTGCAGGAATCGGAGCACTTCGACGCCGCCTTCTTCGGCCTGTCGCCGCGCGAGGCGCAGGTGATCGACCCGCAGCAGCGCCTCTTCCTGGAGTGCGCCTGGGAGGCGCTGGAGCACGCGGGCTACGCGCCGGGCGCCATCGAGGCGCCGGTGGGCGTGTACGCGGGCGCCAGCATGAACACCTACCTGATGTCGCAGATCCTGCGCCAGCCCGCGCTGGCGGCGGCGGTGGGCGGCTACCAGCTCATGCTGGGCAACGACAAGGACTTCCTCTGCACGCGCGTGTCCTACAAGCTGGACCTGCGCGGCCCCAGCATGACGCTGCAGACCGCCTGCTCCACCTCGCTGGTGGCGGTGCAGGCGGCCTGCCGCGCGCTGGAGCGCCACGAATGCGACATGGCCCTGGCCGGCGGCGTGTCGCTGAGCTTCCCGCAGCGCGGCGGCTACCTCTACCAGGAGGGCATGATCCTCTCGCCCGACGGCCGCTGCCGCCCCTTCGACGCCGAGGCCAAGGGCACGCGCCCCGGCGCGGGCGCGGGCATCGTGGTGCTCAAGCGCCTGGCCGATGCGCTGGCCGACGGCGACACCATTCACGCGGTCATCCGCGGCGCGGCCATCAACAACGACGGCGCCGGCAAGGCCGGCTACACCGCGCCCAGCGTGGACGGCCAGGTCGAGGCCATCGCCACCGCGCAGATCCTGGCCGGCGTGGCGCCGCGCAGCATCGGCTACATCGAGGCGCACGGCACGGCCACGCCGCTGGGCGACCCGATCGAGATCGCCGCGCTGCGCCAGGTGTTCGAGGGCGACACCGACCAGCGCGGCTTCTGCCGCCTGGGCTCGCTCAAGGCCAACCTGGGCCACCTGGACGCGGCGGCCGGCGTGGCCGGGCTCATCAAGGCCGTGCTGGCGCTCCAGCACCGCGAGTTGCCGCCGCTGGTGAACTTCCAGCGGCCCAACCCGCAGCTCAACCTGGAGGACTCACCCTTCACCGCGAGCGCCGAGGCCGCGCCCTGGCCGGCCGGGCCCACACCGCGCCGCGCGGGCGTCAGCTCCTTCGGCATCGGCGGCACCAACGCGCACGTGGTGCTGGAAGAGGCGCCCGAGCAGGAGCGCCCGCTGGCCGATGAAGGCCCGCAGCTCATCGTGCTGTCCGCGCGCACCGAGGCCGCGCTGGACGCCGCCACCCAGCGCCTGAAGCAGCACCTGCAGGCCCATCCCGAGGCGGCGCTGCGCGACACCGCCTGGACCCTGCAGACCGGCCGGCGCGCCTTCGCGCAGCGCCGCGCGGTGGCCGCGTCCTCGGTGGCCGAACTCATCGCCGCGCTCGACGCGCCGCAGCGCCCGCCCATGCACGGCGCGCGACACGAGGGCGGCGAGCGCCCCGTGGCCTTCCTGTTCAGCGGCCAGGGCAGCCAGTTCGCGGGCATGGGCGCGGGGCTGTACGCGCAGTACCCCGTCTACCGCGAGGCCGTGGACCGCTGCGCCGGGCTGCTGCGCGAGCCCCTGGGCACCGACCTGCGCGAGCTGTTGTTCGCGCCGGCGGGCGACACCACCATCAACGAGACGCGCTACGCCCAGCCCGCGCTGTTCGTCACCGAGTACGCGCTGGCCCTGCTGTGGCAGAGCTGGGGCGTGCGCCCCGCGGCCATGCTGGGCCACAGCATCGGCGAGTACGTGGCCGCGCACCTGGCGGGCGTGCTGTCGCTGGCCGACGCGCTCGCGCTGGTGGCCGCGCGCGGCCGCCTGATGCAGGGCATGGCGCCCGGCGGTATGGCGGCCGTGCACATGGACGAAGGCGCGCTGCGCGCTTGGCTGGCGGCGAACGCGCCGGCGCTGGAGATCGCGGCCGTGAACGCGCCCGGCCTGTGCGCCATCGCCGGCCCGCGCGAGGCGCTGGACGCCGGGCTGGCCGCGCTCGCCGCGATGGGCACCGAGGCGCAGCCGCTGCACACCTCGCACGCCTTCCATTCCTCCATGATGGACGGCGTGCTCGAGCCCTTCACCGCGCTGGTGCGCGGGATCGCGCTGCAAGCGCCCACGCTCCCCTACGTGTCCAACCTCACGGGCCAGTGGATCACCCCCGAG
Organism: Hydrogenophaga sp. YM1; assembly: GCF_016903055.1. Lineage (NCBI taxonomy): Bacteria > Pseudomonadati > Pseudomonadota > Betaproteobacteria > Burkholderiales > Comamonadaceae > Hydrogenophaga > Hydrogenophaga sp. YM1. The sequence continues at coordinate 1,978,162 of NZ_CP070223.1, forward strand.
CAGGCCACCTCGCCCGCGTACTACGCCGAGCACCTGCGCCGCGCCGTGTTGTTCGACGCCGGTGTGCGCACGCTCTCGGCCGACGCCTCGCTGCACCTGCTGGAGGTGGGCCCGGGCCGCGCGCTGGCCACGCTGGCCGCCATGGCGCTGGGCCCGCAGGGCGCGCGGCGTGTGGCCGCTTCGCTGGGCGGCGCGCGCGAGGCGAAGCAGGAAGCGCCGGCCGCGCTGGACGCGGCGGGCCGCCTGTGGCTCGCGGGCGTGGCGCTGGACTGGGCCGGCCTGCACGGCGGGCACCCCGCGCGCCGCGTGCCCCTGCCCACCTACCCCTTCGAGCGCCAGCGCTGCGCGATCGACGCGCCCGCGCCGGTGCCCGCGCCGCCTGCCAGCGCGCCGGCTGCGAAGCCGGGCGAGGCCCAGGACCTGGCTTTCAGCCGCGACGTGGCCGACTGGCTCTACGCGCCCACCTGGTCGCGCGCGCCGCGCAACCGCGCGGCCGGGCTGTCGGGCACCTGGCTGATCGCGGGTGGGGCCGAAGCGCTGGCCGAGGCGCTGGCGCGCCAGGTCGGCGACGCCGGTGGCCGCGCCGTGCGCATCGCCTCGCCGGCCGAGGCCGAGGCCGCCGTGGCCCAGGCCCGCGCGGCCGGTCAGCCGGTGGTGGGCGCCTTCGCGCTGTGGGGCCTGCAGGCGCACGAGGGCAGCGACACAGAGGCCACCCAATGGCTGCACCACGCGCCCGTGGCGCTGGCCGCCGCGCTGGCGCCCACGGCCCGCGAGCCGGTGCGGGTGATCCTGGCCACGGCCGGCGCGCACAGCGTGCTGGGCGAGGCGGTGGCGCGCTCGGCGGCCGCGCTCGCCATCGGCCCGGTGCTGGCCCTGCCACTGGAAATGCCGGGCCTGCGCCTGCGCCAGCTCGACCTGGAGGCCACGGGCGCCGCATCCGCCGAGTCGGCGGCGCAGGGCCTGCTGGACGAAGCCCTGGCGCGCGACGAGGAAGACATGGTGGCGCTCCGCCAGGGCCAGCGCTGGCTGCGCCGCCACGAGCGCACCGCTTTGCCCGCCGTGGGCGCCGACGCCCTGCCATTGCGCGAAGGCGCGGTGGTGCTGATCACCGGCGGCCTGGGGGGCATGGGCCTGGCCATCGCGCAGCGCCTGGCCGAGCGGCGCCGCGCGCGCCTGCTGCTCACCGCGCGCACCGCGCTGCCGCCGCGCGCCGGCTGGGACGCCTGGCTGGCCACGCACGGCGGCGATGACCGGCACGCCCAGACCATCACGGCGCTGCGCGCCATCGAGGCCGCGGGCGGCGAGGTGGAGCTGGCCCAGGCCGACGCCGCCGACGCCACGGCCATGGCCGCCGCCGTGCAGGCCGCACGCGCGCGCTGGGGCCGCATCGACGCCGTGGTGCACGCGGCCGGCGTGGCCGGCGAAGGCGCGCTGTCGGCGCTGAAGACGCCCGAGTCCATCGAGGCCGTGCTCGCGCCCAAGCTCGGCGGCCTGCGCGTGCTGCGCGAGCTGCTGGCCGAGACGCCGCTGGAGCTGGTGGTGCTGATGAGCTCCATCAACGCCGTGCTGGGCGCGCCCGGCGTGGCCGACTACGCCTCGGCCAACGCCGTGCTCGACGCCTTCGCCGAATCGGCCGAGGCGCCGCCGGCCTGGCGGCGCGTGGTGGCCTTCGACTGGGGCGCCTGGCGCGAGGTCGGCATGGCCGCGAAGCTGGAGGTGCCCGCCTGGCGCCGCGCCGCCTGGGACGCTTATCTGGCCCAGGCCATCGGCACGGCCGACGGCCTGGACGCCTTCGAGCGCGTGCTCGCCAGCGAGCTGCGCCGCGTGGTGGTGGTGCCCTACGACCTGCCGCAGGCCTTGTCGCTGGCGCGCTCGGCCGCGCTGAACCCGCCGATCGAGGCGCCGCGCGCCGAGGCGGCGGCGCGCGGCACCGCGCCAGAGGGACAGGCGGCGCCGGCGCGTGCCGCGAATGCCGACGACCCGCCGCCGGGCGATGTGCAGGCCCGCCTGGCCGCCATCTGGGTGGAGCTGCTGGGCGTGGACCGCGTGGCCGCGCACGACGACTTCTTCCACCTGGGGGGACACTCCCTGCTGGCCACGCGGGTGCTCGCGCGCATCCGCGAATCGCTCGGGGTGCAGCTGGCGCTGCGCGACATGTTCGACGCGTCCACCCTGCAGGCCCTGGCGCAGCGGGTGCAGGAGGGCCTGGCCACGACCGAAGCCAACGACGACGATCGGGAGGAGATCGAGTTTTGAATGCGCGAGAACTGCTGCACCGGCTGGAGGGGCTGGGTGTGGACCTGGAAGTGGCCGAAGGCCGGTTGCGCGTGAGCGCCAGCCGCGGCCGGCTCGACGATGGGCTCAAGGCCGACATCGCCGCGCACAAGGCCGAGCTGATGGCGCTGCTGGCCGAGCGCGGCGCGGTGGCGCACACGGGGCAGGCGCCGAGGGCCGACGAGGCGCCGCGCGCCCGCGTGGCGCACGATGGCCTGCTGCCGCTCTCGCTGTTCCAGGAGCGCCTGTGGATCCTGCAGCAGCTGGAGCCCGAGAGCACCACCTACCTGCTGGCCCTGGCCTGGCCCGTGCGCGGCGAGGTGCCGCGCGAACAACTGCTGGCCGCCGTGCAGCGCGTGCACGCGCGCCACCTCGGCCTGCGCGTGCACTTCGTGCAGGAGGACGGCGTGCCCGGCGCGCGCCGCGTCGAGGTGCCGCCCGTGACCGTGCACGACCTGCGCCACCTGCCGGCCGGCGAGCGCCTGGCCGCCGTGCAGGCCGCGCGGGAGCGCGCGGTGCACACGCCCATCGACCTGTCGCGCCAGACCCCGCTGCGCTTCGAGCTGCTGGACTTCGCGCCCGACGGCTACGGGCTGATCGTGGCGGCCCACCACATCGCGGTGGACGCCTGGTCGCTGCAGATCCTGCTGCGCGAGCTGGCGCGGGAGCTGCAGTCGCCGGCGCCCGAGCCGCACGGCGGGCCCGCGCGCCTGCAGTACGCCGACTACGCCGCCTGGCAGCGCGAGCACCAGCGCCCCGAGGCCATCCGCGCCGACCTCGACTGGTGGGACGACGCCCTCAAGGGCGCGCCGCCCACCTCCATGTTCCCGCCCGATCTGCCGGCCAGCGACGCGCCCGCGCGCGGCGCCACGGTGGACTTCGAGTTCGACGCCACCTTCAGCGCCGCGCTCAAACGCTGGGTGCAGGAGCGCCACGCCACCGTCTACATGGCTTTCCTGGCCGCCGGCGCCGCGCTGCTGCGCGCGCACACGGGGCAGGGCGACGCGCTCATCGGCAGCCCCATGGGCGTGCGCGAGCGCGCCGAGTTCGAGGACCTCATCGGTCCCTTCGTGAACCTGCTGGTGATCCGCCTGCGCCTGGCCGACGACCCCAGCTTCAGCGAGCTGCTGCGGCGCGCGCGCGGCGCGTTGCTGGACGCGCACGCGCACCGCGAAACCCCCTTCGAGGCCGTGGTGGAGCGCGTGCGCCCGGTGCGCAGCTTCCAGCACTCGCCGCTGTTCCAGCTGGCGGTGGTCTACCACCAGGCCGCCGCCGCGCCCGAGCAGGGCGACGTGGTGGTGCACAGCGGCGGCGCGCTCAACGAGATCACCTGGTTCGCGCGCGAGCACGAGGGCCGCATCCTGTGCAGCCTGGAATACCGCAGCGACCTGTACTCCGCCGCCCACATGCAGCGCCTGGCCTCGCAGCTGCAGGTGCTGCTGCGCGCCGCGCTGGCGCTGGGCGAGGCGCCGATCAGCCGCCTGCCCCTGCTCACCGACGGCGAGCGCCGGCAACTGCTGGTGGACTTCAATGACACCGCGCGCGCGCTCGATACCGCGCCCTTCGCGCGCCAGTTCGAGCGCCAGGCGGCGAGCGCGCCCGGGCGCACCGCCGTGCGCTTCGAGGGCGAATCGCTGAGCTACGGCGAGCTCAATCGCCGCGCCAACCAATGGGCGCGCCACCTGCGCGGCCTGGGCGTGGCCGCGGGTGTGCGCGTGGGCGTGTGCATCGAACGCTCGCTGGACATGCTGGTGGCCTTGCTCGCCGTGCAGAAGGCCGGCGGCGCCTACGTGCCGCTGGACCCGGGCTTTCCCGCCGATCGCCTGGCCTACATGCTGGACGACAGCGGCGCCACCGTGCTGCTCACCACCGGCGAGGCCGCGGACGCGGTGGACCCGCCGCCCGGCGTGCGGCTGTTCGACCCCGCGCGCGAGGCCGGCGCGCTGGCGGCGCTCGACGGCGGCGACCTCGACGGCACGCCCGCGCCGGGCGACCCGGTCTACGTGATCTACACCTCCGGCTCCACCGGCCGCCCCAAGGGCGTGGTGGTGTCGCACGGCGGGCTGAGCAACTTCCTCGGCGCCATGCGCCAGGCGCCCGGCCTCGCGGCCGAGGACGTGCTGGCGGCCATCACCACCATCTCCTTCGACATCGCGGGCCTGGAGCTCTACCTACCGCTCCTGGTGGGGGCGCGCGTGGAACTGCTCTCCCGCGACACCGCGAGCGACGGGCCCTCGCTGATCGAGGCCTTGCGGGCCAGCGGCGCCACGGTGCTGCAGGCCACGCCCGCCAGCTGGCGTTTGCTCATCGAATCGGGCTGGACCGGTTCGCCCGCGCTGCGCGCCTTCTGCGGCGGCGAAGGCCTGCCGCGCGAGCTGGCCGACGCGCTGCTTAACCGCGTGGGCGAGTTGTGGAACCTCTACGGCCCCACCGAGACCACCATCTGGTCCACCGCCGAACGCGTGGCGCCGTCGCCCGCGGTGGTGGGCATCGGCCGGCCCATCGCCAACACCCAGGTCTACGTGCTCGACGCGCACCAGCAGCCCCTGCCCGTGGGCGTGCCCGGCGAGCTGTGGATCGGTGGCGCGGGCGTGGCCCTGGGCTACCACGGGCGGCCCGAGCTCACGGCCGAGCGCTTCGTGGCCGACCCTTTCGCGGCACAGGCCGGCGCGCGCCTCTACCGCACCGGCGACCTCGCGCGCTGGGACGCCGAGGGCCGGCTGCACCACCTGGGCCGGCTCGACCACCAGGTGAAGATCCGCGGTTTTCGCATCGAACTGGGCGAGATCGAGGCCCGCCTGGCCACGCACGAGGCCGTGCGCCAGACCGTGGTGATGGGCCGCGAGGCCGCGCCCGGCGACCTGCGCCTGGTGGCCTACATCGTCTTCGCGCCCGGCGCCGACCTCACCGCCAGCGACGTGCGCCGCCACCTGCGCCGCGACCTGCCCGACTACATGATCCCTTCGGTGGTGGCGGCGGTGGACGCGATCCCGCTCACGCCCAACGGCAAGGCCGACCGCGCCGCGCTGCCCGACCCGTTCAAGAACGCGGTGCAGGCCGCGCGGCATTACGTGGCGCCCGAGGGCGGCCCCGAGCAGACCATGGCCGAGATCTGGCGCGACATCCTGCGCGTGGAGCGCGTGGGCGCCGAGGACAACTTCTTCGAGCTTGGGGGTCACTCGCTGCTCTCGCTGCGCGTGGTGCTGGCGGTGGAGCAGAAGCTGGGCTGGCGCATGGACGCGCGCACGCTGTTCTTCCAGAACCTGCGGCAGGTGGTGGCCTCGGCCGCGGCTGGAAAGGGCGTGGTCAAGGCATGACACCCCTGTACTTCGGCGAGCGGTCGCGCCGCCTGTTCGGCCTCTACACCCCCGCGCGCGCCAGCGGTGGCCGCGCGCGCGGCGCCGTGCTGTGCGCGCCCTGGGGCCCCGAGTACCTGCGCGCGCACCGCAGCATGGCCCAGCTGGGCAAATGGCTCAGCGAGGCCGGCGTACACGTGCTGCGCTTCGACTGCCACGGCACCGGCGACTCGGCCGGCGACATGGTCGACGCGCGCATCGACGGCTGGACAGACGACGTGATGACCGCCATCGACGAACTGAAGGACACGGCGGGCCTGCAGCGCGTGACCCTGGTGGGCCTGCGCCTGGGCGCCACGCTCGCGGCGCGCGCGGCCACGAAGCGCCGCCGCGACGTGGACGGCCTGGTGCTGTGGGACCCGGTGCTCAGCGGGCGCGAGCACCTGGCCGAACTGCGCGCGCTGCACGAACAGACCCTGCGCACGCGCGGCCTGAGCGCGGGGCCGTCGGAGCTGCTGGGCTTTGCGCTGAGTGAGGCGCTGGTGCGCGACATCGAGGCCATCGACTTGTTGAACCCCATGCCCAGCTGGCCCGCGCGCAGCCTGGCCGTGGTGAGCGAAGCGCGCGAGGCCTGGGGCGCGCTGGGCGCGGCGCTGCCGCCGGGCGATGGCTCGGCGCTGGAGCGCATCGATGTGCAGCCCGCCTGGCTGGAAGACCGGCACTCGGGCGCGGGGGCCGTGCCGGTGAAGCTGCTGCGCCGCGTGGTGGAGTGGACGGTGTCATGACGAGCCCCCACGCCGCCGAACAAACGCTCCTGCTCGGCCCGGCCAATGGGCTGGTCGGCGTCATCACGCCGCCGCTGCCGCCGGCGAATGGCCAGGCGCCGCGCGAAGACCCGCCCTTCGTCATCATCCTCAACGCCGGCATCATCCACCGCGTGGGCCCCAACCGCCTGCACGTGTCCCTGGCGCGGGCCCTGTCGGCCGACGGCTTCCCCGTGCTGCGCGTGGACCTGTCCGGTCTGGGTGACAGCCAGGGCCGCGAGGACGGATCGGCCCCGCTGGACGCGGCCCTGGCCGACATCCGCGACACCATCGACACCCTGCAGGCCACGCGGCAGGTGAAGCGCGTGGTGCTGGTGGGCCTGTGCTCCGGCGCGGACCATTCGGTCATCTACGCGGCCGGCGACCCGCGCGTGGCCGGTGTGGTTCTGCTGGACCCCTCGATCCCGCGCACCAAGGGCTACTACCTCAAGCACTACTCGGGCCGCCTGCTGAGCCTGCGCACCTGGAAGAACGTGGCCCTGGGCCGGCACCCCGTGTGGCAACTGCTCAAGCGCCGCGCCCACGGGGCGCCGGTGGGCGAGGGCGGCGCGGCGGGCGGCGACATGGCCGCGGCCCGCCCGGCCGTGACCCTGGAACACCCCGAGGTGCGCGCCTACCTGGAAAACGCCTATGGCCGCGCCCTGGCCAACGGCGCTCAGTTCCTCACCGTGCTCACCTCCGACCGCGAACGCCAGCACAACTACCGCCGGCAGCTGCAGGACGCGTTTCCCTCTTTGGATTTCAACGGCCGCCTGCTGATCGAGTACTTCGAGCGCTGCGACCACACCTTCACCACGCTGGCGAGCCAGCAGAGGTTGGTGGGGTTGGTGAGAAGGTGGATGGGGGAGGCGGGGTTCCGGTGAGCTTGCGCAGGAAGGGCCGCCCTTCGGGCGGCGGCGCGGGAGTTTGACGTATGCGATCGGCCAGAAGCGGGCAGTGAGAGCACTCGATTCCCGCGTTGGGCTCAAGATGAAAAATGCAAAAGCAGTGAAACAACTCTTTCACACATTGGCGGGATTGCAGGGGCACTTAGCCCTCTTCGGTAGTGGAGCAGATGACTTGTTGCTTGAGCACGGCTACTCGCACTACAAAGCAGCAGTTGAAGCAGTCCGAGCTGACCTAGAAAATCTCGGTTTGTACGAGGTGGTGCGCGACGCCGTGACTCGTTCCGAAATGCTGTCGCGCGAGAGTAAGTACGTCGAAGCTGAGATGCTGGTACTGGAGGCCAATCGCAAGCTGTCAGGAGCGTCAGGGGTTGAGGGTGACCTGCGGCACATCTACAAGGCGGCCAACGACAAGTAGCGGCGGTCACGGCGATGTTCAACAAATGACAGCTTTCGGCAAAGTCGAACTTCTGCATTGGGCCCGGAGCAGTCCTTTCCCCACGTGCCGAAAACCGGACCTTCAGTTCTCAATCGCCATGGCATCCAGCGGGCTAATCCGCAGGCCCAGCGCTTCACGCAGGCGCATTCCACAGCCGTAGAGCAGGGCGGCCAGTAGCGCCTCGGTGCCTGCCATCTGCAAAAGCAGCGTCTGAACCTCCTGGACCGTCAACACCACCATGCAACCAGTATGATGAGCTACAGGATTGATTCCAAACGTTTTTTTGGATGCCATGCGGCTTTGTGTAACGACTGCGGTTGTGGGTATCCGGTGTTTGGTCAGATAACCCACAAGTTTGGCGTCACATACTCCAACGACCATGCAACGCGTCGCAATTCCGGCAGAGGTGGCAGCAGATGTCCTGTTTCGCTCGGACCGCACATGCTGCGTATGCCGAGATCGAAATCGCAAGGTCGAGATTCATCATCTCGATGAGAACCCCCGCAACAACGAGATGGGCAACCTCATCGTCCTTTGTAAGGACTGCCACAGCGATGCACACACAACTCACGCATTCGCTCGGAACCTGAACTTGCCTCTGCTGCGAAAGTACAACGAGAGCTGGCAAGACATTGTTCGCCTCAGAATCGCACCAGGAGGTCTCGCAGCCGAGGAGTTGGAGTACAGATCGCAAGTGCTTCTAGATCTGCATCTGGCGCCGTACCGCTGGAAGAACGCATATATGGACCTCTACCCGGGGCAGTTTCGCGATTCCGTTGCTTGGGTATCAGATGGCTGGGAGTACCTGATCGAAAACTCGAAGCACACCTTCACGCAGGAGAACTGGGACCGGTATAAGCGACTGTTCTCAGCAATAGGTCCCGCCGTCGCCGATGAGATTGAACGCTTAGTGACCACGTACGGCGATGCCCTACGACCTCGGGTCAAAGTGCAGATTCTACGGACGGCGCAACATCTACGGGTCATGCGGCTTGCATACTCTCAACTTCCGGAGATCGCAAAGCAGGTCCCGGAGAACCAGAATCTCATCTTCGAGCGGCAGTTCACCCAGGTTCTCGAGACACTAATGGCACTATCCCGACTAGCCGACGCAGAGCGGAAAGCAATCGAGCCGGAACACAGCGCTCCAGGCGCAATTCTTGGGGCCTGCGCCATTGACGCCTAACCCTTCGCTCGAGCGGACCCCCACCGGCAAGGCACTTGGGCCGCGCGGAGCCCACTGCGTTCATCATGCACCGCGTGGCCCAGGCGCCTTGCCGGTGGCGTCCGCTCAGCTCAAACGTTATCCCTCATGGCAAAGCCGAAGAAGTTGAAGCAGCGGCGTGAGCGCTACTACTCGGCGCACCACACGCTCCTAAACATTGCTAAGCGGAGCCTGGCGAAGGCCGAGAAGAAGGAGCCCGGTTGGTTCAACGACACGTTCGTCGCTCTTACATTCGCGGCGCTGGCGGTTGAAGGACTCGGCAACGCGATAGGCGACAGGGTAATAGATGGCTGGAAAGACTTCGAAAGTGCCAGTCCCACCGCCAAGATGCGACTGTTAGCAGAGCGTCTGGGCGTTACCTATGACGCCTCTGCCGAGCCATGGCGCACTCTGAGGTGGCTCGGAAAGCTCCGAAATCAGATTGCGCATCCGAAACCCGAGCACATCTCAGACCAGAAGGAAATCGAAGAGCGCGACCTGGATGATCCGTTGGCCGACCGGCCGGAGTCGAAGCTTGAACGAGATATCACGATTGCGAATGCCAAGCGCTGCGTAAAGGCCGTGGAGCAAGCCATGCACGCACTCTGTGAGAACCTTCCCCCGGAACAGCGCTTTGGTTTGAGCGTTGACGGCTGGCACAGTAGCGTGAGTCTCTCGGATGAGGGATAACATGGCAGTCGACACGGACGTCCTATCGGTTGGCTTTCGCCAGCCTACTGTCCGCCGGTCCCTTCTACGTTAGGCGTCTCAAGCGCGATGACCTCGGATCTCGAGTCCTTCTACATCCTGGACGGTTGGAGCCGTGTCGACAACAACCTTGTTGTCCGGCTCGTCCCAGACTTCTTCAATCAGGAGATCGCGGTGCCCGTGCTCACTGCCTGCGTCATTGATCCTGTGGGTACCCAAAACGTAGAGTCAGCGCTAGCGCACTACCAGTCTGAGGCAATCGTGGATGTAAAGGCGACTGGAGCAACTTTGGAACTTTGGGGCGAGTACGACGAAGTACCCTTGAGCATTAGCGGCCGAGAAGTGAGCCTCGCACGCTCAGAGTACACGCTTCAAGACTACCGGCGCGTCGTCGGACAGCTTGAATCTCAACTCTCCTCAGCACATGCCGAGATCACGCGCCTTCGCAGGCACTTGCACGACGTGGAGAGCTTCGTGGTTGATCTCATCAACCGAGCAAGCGCCAAGCGCTCCATGAGCTCGCGCGACACATCGCCTTCGGATGCTCAGCTTGATGTCCTGCCCCGGGTGCTTAGGCATATCAGAGACGCCTAACCCTTCACTGCACCCGAAGTGCTACAGCGGCCTTCGCCCGCTTCCGCCCTCGGGTGAGTTCAAACGTTGAACGTCTGCTCCTGCGACAGAGAGACGTCCGCTTCTGGCCGAAAGCGCCATGCTATCCGAGGCGGGACCGGAGCGGACAGCGGGCCTCTGCGGTGTCGGCCAGAATGCGGCACATGACCATCCGGCCCAATTGGGCGCGCGGCGATGGCGACGCTGTTCATCCGCCGCCGAGTAGCAGAGATGCGCAATGACCGCAGCCAGCGCTTCGCCGCGCGAGCCGTGCCAGCTGACTAGAGCGGCTCTAGCCGAGTAGCGACCATCTAAGTTCCGCGGCAGAATTGCGCGCAACAACGGAGGGACCGATGAAGACGATTTCGTTCATGGTTGCAGCCGCCTTGATGATGGGTGGCGCCGCCCAGGCTCAAAAGACGATGCATCCGATCGAGCTTGTCAATGACGGCGGGCGCTTTTCGCAGATGGCTTGGAACGGCTTGGTCTTGATGCAGATCGACTGGCTCACGCCCGAACTGTGTGGCGCAGCCCTCAAGGGTTCTGACACGCAAAACGAAACCAAGGGCATGAGTCTGACCTGCGCGAAAAGCAGTGCGGCCACGGAACTGCCGTTTGGGGCGATTGCTGAAAATGACCTCTTGGGAACGAAGAGTCCTACGCACTTTCGTTCCAACGAGTTCTGCGTGGCGATGGAGCGAGCGGCAAGCGGTGAATCTGCCAGGCTCAAGTGCACCGGCCCCAAAAACTAGCGCATGCCTTTCCAGCGTGCCCGGCTAAATCAACGTTAGATTGCAGAGTGGAGTTGACCCCAGGCTCATCCCCTGAAGCGAGGCTACGTCATCCACTCGAAGCAGCGCCCACCCCCGGCACGACCCGCTCCCTCACCCACCCCGTCGTCATCTCGATGAACGCCCGTTTGGCCGGCCCGCTGGTGATCAGGTGGTCGGTGGTTTCCAGCAGTTCGAAGGACACCTTGGGCAGCCAGGGCTGGCCCGCGAACATGGCGGCGAACTGGCCGCGGTGGTTGAACCATTCGGGTTGCCCGCCGCAGTAGGCGAACAGCAGTTCCACGCCCTGGTTGGTGAGCCGGTCGACGCGGCCCATGAATTCGTCCTTCGGCGGCGACACCGACATCTCGCCCTTGGGCTTGGCCGGCGCGTCGTCGGGTGGCATCAGGCGCAGCTGGCGCAGCAGCATCACGCCGGCCTTCTGCGCCGAGCCCAGGAGCCCGGCGCGGCCGATCTTGAAGGCCAGCTTGCGCAGGCGCGACTGCAGCGTGGGGTAGGCGTACATGTCCCACAGCAGCACGGCGCGCATGCGCGGGTCTTCCAGCGCCACCAGGTGGCCGATGATGGCGCCCGAGCACAGGCCCACCATCACGAAGCGCGCGCAGCCGAATTGGGCCTGGGCGGCGTCCATCACCTCGCGCGTGTCGGCCACCCATTGCTCGGTGACGGAGCGGGTGCTGTCGCTGCGCTGGCTGTCGCCCAGGCCGCTCATGTCGAAGCGTACCGAGGGGATGCCCATGGCGGCGAACTCGCGCGCCAGCAGCACGTTGATGCGGTGCGGCCCGCCGCGCGGGATGACGCCGGAGTTGCTGAGCACGGCCACCACGGGCGGTGCCGCGCCAGGCGCGCCCTGGGCGGGGGTGAAGGTGGCGACGAGGTGGCCTTCGGCGCCGACGGTTCGGGTCTGCTCCTGCATGCGGGTCAATCGAGGGTGGCGAGCAGCACGCGCGGGATGTCGGGCGGCGCGATGGCGGTGCCCATGGCCTGGCTGGACATCCAGTCGGTGGGGTGTTCCACGGTGTGCAGCTTCAGGGCCGCCAGGCCGGCGTGGGCGGCCAGCGGGTGGGGCTGGTCGCCGCGCACGGCGCAGGTGATGCGCAGGCCGCGGCGCAGCGCGGGCAGCACGTTCAGGTCGGGCAGGGCGCGCAGGTCGGCGACCAGGCGCTCGCCGAAGTCAAAGCCCAGCACGTCGCCGGGCAGCGTGGGTTCGGCCACCTTGCCGCTGGCCGCGATCTGTTCCCAGGGCTGGGCGAACATCATGGCCAGCTCGGCCTTGTGGCCGGCGATCAGGGCCTGCAGGTAGCCCGGGCCGTTGAACACCGGCTCCCACAGCACCAGGTGGCGCGGCGGGTGCTTGGCCAGCAGCGCGGCGCGCAGGGCAATGACGGCGCCCAGGCCCATGCCGAACCAGTGCACGGGCGGTTCGCCGCCGCCGGCACCCTCGCCCAGGAGCTGCTCGTGCGCGGCCAGGGTGTCGCGCACCCAGTCGTCCAGCGACTGCGCGCCCTCGTCGCCGGGCGAGTCGCCGGTGCCGTGGTAGTCGAAGCGCAGGGATTCCACGCCCTCGCGCGAGAGCCGTTCGCCAGCCACGCGGAAGACGGCCGAGCTGCGCACGGCTTCCTGGCCCAGGGGGCGGCAGAGCAGGAAGCGCGCGCGCGGCCTGGCGCCGCCGTCGGCCGCCATGTGAATGCCCACCATCGGCCGGTCCCAGTGGCCGAAGTGCCGGATCGAGATCGTCATGGGTGGCGACGGTAACAGGCTTGGCTGTTCACCGCTTCAGGCGCCTTGCACCAGGCGACGCAGGCGCGACATCAGGCCGCCACCGTTCTTCGGCGGGAGGGACGGGGCATCGGTTTCGGGGGCGGTGGTGGCGCCGGCCGCCTGGCCGTCGTAGGCGGCGGCGAGCTGGGCCAGGGTTTCCGAGACGTAGCGGCGCGGGCTCACCTGTTTGCCCACGCGCTTCTCCAGCTTCTGGACCGCCTGCATGGCGCTCAGCGAGGTGCCGCCGAGGTCGAAGAAGTTGTCGTTGCGGCGGATGGCGGTGGTGCCCAGCAGTTCGCTCCAGACGAGGAAGATCTCGCGCTCGGTGGCCGTGCCCTGGAAGTGGTCGGCGGCCGAGGCGGCGCTGTCGCGGCGGCGCAGGCGCGAGGCGGTGGGCGCGAAGCGGCCCTCGGCGGTGGTGGCCAGGCGTTCGCAGCACAGCACCTGCAGGTGGGCGCGCGCGGCGGCGGGCAGGTGCTGGGCCAGGCGCTGGTCCACGCGCTGCAGCAGGGCGTCCAGGCCGGCGTCCTGCAGGCCGGTGTCGGGCTCCAGGCCCAGCAGCAGGTGGCGTTCGCCTTGCGGGCCGATCTGCAGCGCGGCGGCGGCGCGGGCCACCAGGGGCAGCTGGGCGATGTCCTGTTCGATGGCGTCGAGCGCCAGGCGCTGGCCGGCGATCACGGCGTGCGCGCCGTCTTCGCCGATGGCCTGCAGCACGCCGTCGGAGCGCCAGCGCGCGAGCGTGCCGGTGGCGCGCCAGGTGCCGTCGGCGCCGCGCGCCCACAGCGGCGCGGCCACACCGATGGCGGCCGGCCGCTCGGCCGCGTCGCCGATGCGCAGGCTGTCGGGCAGCAGCGGCTTGCCGAAGCTGTTGTGGTCGGCCGGGCCGTGCGCCCAGCCCATGGCCAGGGGCAGGCCGGTGGCGGGGTCCAGGGCCAGGTTGAGCGCGCTGGCCTGGGTGTCGGCCAGGGCCTGCATGCCTTCGGGGCTGGCCTCGCGCACGTCCAGTGCGGCGATGAGCGAGAGCGCGCGCCCGGCGTTGGCCTGCAGCAGCGTGGCCCAGCCGTTGGCGTCGGCGAAGACCAGGGCGGTGTTGTCGGCGTGCAGGGCCTCCACGGCCTCGGGCGCGCCGGGGCCGTCGGCCAGCACCAGCTCCACGCCGTGGCGCAGCGCCAGGCCCAGCAGGGCCAGCCGCAGGCCGGGGTGGCCGCCGTGGGCGACGAGGCGGTCGCCGGGCAGCAGCTGCACCTGGGCGGCCAGGGCTTCCACGGTGTCGCTCCAGCGGCGGGCGTCGGTGTCGGCGCCGCCGGGCCAGCGCAGCGCGCGGTTCGCACCGAAGGCGGCGAGGGCGCTGGCCAGGGCTTCGATGGGGTCGGTGGATGCGATCTCCACGGCCCCGCTGCCGGCGCCCAGCCGCTCGCGCGCGGCGGCCACGCGGGCCTGCAGCGCGGCGCCGTCCAGGGCGCTGGCGCCGTGGCGCAGCAGCGGCGCGCCGTCGGCGCGGGCCAGGGCCTTGAGCAGGTCGTGGCCGGCCACCGGCGCGGCGTCGAGCGCGCGCAGGCGCTCGAGCTCGGCGGCGCCGGGCAGCAGGGCGTCGGCCACGCGGCGGTTCGGGTTGTCGGCCAGGCCCATCAGCGTGGCCATGAAGCGCTCGCGCAGCAACTGCGCGGTGCTGGGCAGGAAGAGCTGGGTGTCGTACTGGATGCCGCCTTCGATGCCGCTGGGGATTTCCACCAGCCAGAAGTTCAGGTCCTCGGTGGCGCCGCGGTGTTTGAAGCGCGTGCGCTCATGCGTGAGCGGGCCCCAGTTGGCGGGACGCGCGCGCGCGTCCTGGAAGGTGAACAGGGCCTGGTAGAGGCGGCCGTGCTGGCCGGGCTGGGCGGTCTCCAGCGCGGCGGACAGGCGCTCGAAGGGCACGTCCTGGTTGGCGAAGGCGTCCACCATGGTGGCGCGCACGTGCTTGATCCACTCCAGCCAGCTCATCTCGGGCCGCACGGCCAGGCGCACCGGCAGCATGTTGTTGAAGAAGCCCATGATGGGCTCCAGGTCCGGGTGCGGGCGGCCGCGCACCGGCACGCCGATGGTGGGCTCGGGGTCGTGCAGCAGCTGCGAGGCCAGCACCGCGTACACGGCGAGGGCGACGATGCTCAGCGTGGAGCCGGTCTGCTTGGCGACCTCGCGCACGCGCTCGGCGTGGGCGGATTCGATGCGCATGTACTCGGTGCTGCCCACGCGCTGCGCGCCGGGCAGGCGCGGCAGGTCGGTCAGCGCGGCCGGTACGGGGCGCTTGAGGAACTGGCGCTGCCAGTGGTCGAGCTGGCTGGCGATTTCTTCGCCCTGCATCCATTCGTTGTGCCAGGCGGCGAAGTCCACGTACTGCAGCGGCATGGCGGGCAGCACGGGCTCGCGTTTCTCCAGCAGGGCCGAGTAGAGCGCGCTCATGTTCTCGTACAGCAGGTCGAAGGACCAGCCGTCCCACACCACGTGGTGGGTCATGAAGAAGAAGATGTGGTGGCGCTCGTCCATGCGGATGAGCCGCGCGCGGAACAGCGGGGCCTGGTCCAGGGCGAAGGGCTGGGCCACCCAGGTGGCGACGAGGTCGGCCATGGCTTCCTCGCGCCGGGCCTCGGGCACGTGGCTCAGGTCTTCGACGGGCAGCAGCGAGCAGGGCACGCTGTCGAGCGTGCGCTGCACCCAGGTGTCGCCGTCGCGCACGACGATGGTCCGCAGCGAGGCCTGGCGCCGCACCATGGCCTGGAAGGCCTGGTCGAACAGGGCTTCGTCCATGGGGCCGCGCAGGCGGTGGGCCGAGGGCACGTTGTAGACCACGCGGCCGGGGTGCATCTCCTCGATGAAGCGGATGCGCTCCTGCATGAGCGTGAGCGGGGCCTGGCGCCGCTCGGGCTGGTGCACCAGCGGCGGGCGCTGCGGGGCCTTGCCGCCGCGCTGCTCGTCGATGGCGCGCGCCAGCTTCTGCACCGTGGGCGATTCGAACAGCACGCGCAGGTTCAGTTGCAGGCCCAGGCCCTTGTTGAGCTGGCCCATGAGCTTGGCGGCGAGCAGCGAGTGGCCGCCGAGCGCGAAGAAGTCCTCGTCGGCGCCGATGGCGGGCAGCTTGAGCACGGCCTGCATGGCCTCCAGCACGGCGCGCTCGGTGTCGGTGGCGGCGGCGGTGAGCGGGCCGCTGGCGGCCGGGGCCATGGCCACGGGCTGCGGCAGGGCCTTGCGGTCGATCTTGCCGTTGGGCAGCAGGGGCAGGGCGTCGAGCAGCACCACCTGCTGGGGCAGCATGTAGTCGGGCAGGCCGCCGCGCAGGGCTTCGCGCAGCGCGGCGGGCTCGGGCGCGGCACCGGCGGCCGGCACGGCGTAGGCGATCAGGCGCACGTCGCCGGGCGTGTCCTCGCGCGCCATGACCACGGTGCGCGCGATGCCGGGCAGCGCGGCCAGGCGGGCCTCGATTTCGCCGAGCTCGATGCGGTAGCCGCGGATCTTGACCTGGAAGTCCAGGCGGCCCAGGTGTTCCAGGGTGCCGTTGTCGAGCCAGCGGGCGAGGTCGCCGGTGCGGTACAGGCGCGCGCCCGGCACGGCGCTGAAGGGGTCGGCCACGAAGCGCTCGGCCGTGAGTTCGGGGCGATTGAAGTAGCCGTTGGCCACGCCGGTGCCGCCGATGCACAGCTCGCCTTCCTGGCCGATGCCGCAGGGCCGGCCCTGTTCGTCGAGCACCCAGACCTGGGTGTTGGCGATGGGGTGGCCGATGCTGATCTTCTGCGTGGCGTCGGTGATGCGCTGAACCGTGGACCAGACCGTGGTTTCGGTCGGGCCGTACATGTTCCAGAGTTCGATCTTCTGGTCCAGCAGCTGGGCGGCGAGCGAGGGCGGCAGCGGCTCGCCGCCGCACAGGGCGCGGAAGTTCGCGGGCGCGCGCCAGCCGGCGTCCAGCAGCATGTGCCAGGTGGTGGGCGTGGCCTGCATCACGTTGATGCGCTGCTCGGCGATGAGGCGGCCCAGCACCTCGCCGTCCATGATCTCCTCGCGCTGCGCGAGCACGGTGCAGGCGCCGGTGGCCAGCGGCAGGTAGAGCTCCAGCACCGCGATGTCGAAGGACAGGGTGGTGACGGCGAGCAGGCGGTCGCTGGCCGTCAGCCCCGGCTCGCGCCGCATGGTCATGAGGAAGTTGCTGACCGCGCGCTGCGGCACCACCACGCCCTTGGGCTTGCCGGTGGAGCCGGAGGTGTAGATCACGTACATCGGCGCGTCGCCGCTGGGGTTCTGCGGCGCGGGCGGCTCGGTGTCGGGTGCGGCGTCGATCAGGGCCCGGTCGTCGTCGACGCGGATCTGCTGCTCGCGCGGCAGGCCGCTGAGCGCGGCGTGCGCCGATTCGGTGATGACCAGGCGCAGGCCCGCGTCCTCGGCCATGTAGCTCAGGCGGTCCTTGGGGAAGTTCGGGTCCAGCGGCACGTAGGCGGCGCCGGTCTTGAGGATGCCCAGCAGCGCGGGCACCAGCTCGGGGCCGCGCGCCATGCACACGCCCACCAGGTGGCCGGGGCCGACGCCGCGCTGCGCCAGCAGCTGGCCGAAGCGCCGGGCGCGCTGTTCGAGCTGCGCGTAGGTGAGCGGGGCGCCGTGCGCGATCACCGCGATGGCGTCGGGCGTGGCCTGGGCCTGCTGGCGGATGGACGCCTCGACGCGCGTGGTGACGTCGAACGGCGTGTCGGTGGCGCGGTTCCAGGCGCTCAGGCGCGGGTCGACGGTGGGCGTGGCGGCGCTGGCCGGCGCCGCCGCGGCGGGCGACCTCGGCGTGGCGGGCGCGGCCATGGCGGGCGCGCCGTTGAGCCGGTCGATCTGCGCCAGCAGGCCGTCCACCAGGGATTGCGCGCGCTCCAGGCTGAAGAACTCGGCGCTGTGGTGCAGGTCCAGCGTGAGCGCGGCGTCCTGCTCGTAGAAGTTGAAGAACAGCTCGGCCAGCAGGCCTTGCTTGCGGCCTTCGTGCAGGGCGGCGCGCAGCGGCAGGTAGCCCGAGAGGTCGACCTTGGGGTTGAGGTTGAAGTAGATGCCGGTGAGCGGCGGGCGGTCGCCGCGGCTGGGCAGGCCCAGGGCGCGGGCCAGCGTGCCCTGCGTCATGACCGGGTACTCCAAGGCATCCATGAGGTGCGAGCGCACGCGCGTGAGCAGCGCCTCATCGGTGTCCTGTGGCGAGCACGACAGTCGCAGCGGCAGGTCGAGCACGCCGTCGGCCATGAGCGGGCCATGGCGCTGCAGCGCCTGGCTGGCGTAGGGGATGCTGACGACGAACTCCTCCTGGCCGCCGCGTTCCTGGATCAGGCGCGTGACGGCGGCGAGCAGCCACTGGAACAGGGTGGCGCCGCGCGCCTTGGCGCGCTGGCGCAGTTGCTCCAGCCGCGCGCCCTCGATGCGCACGCGCACGGTGTCGGCCGTGAACTGGCGGCGCCCGGCCGGGCTGCGGTCGCCCAGGTTCACCGGGGGGGGCGGCTGCTGCATCACGTCGGTCCAGAACGCCAGCGCTTCCCGGGCCTGCGCGCTGTCCTGGCGCGCCTGCTCGGCGGCGGCGAAGGCCAGCGGCGACTCGGCGGGTTTGGCGAAGGCCGGCGCCATGCCTTGGCGGCGCGCCTGGTAGGCCTCGGCGAGCTCGGCGTTGAAGACGCTGGAGGCCCAGCCGTCGAAGATCAGGTGGCTGGCGACCACGTGCACCACCACCCGGCCGTCGGACAGCTCGAGCAGGCTGAAGGCGGCCAGCGGGGCCTGGTCGAAGGGGAAGTCGCGCCGGCTGGCCTGGGTGCAGAAGGCGTCGAGCGCGGCATCGGCGTCGGCCTCGTGGCGCAGGTCCACCTCGGCGATGGCCACGGGCTTCAACGGCTGCAGGCTCTGGCGCGGCTCGCTGGTGTCGAAGGCCAGGTGGAAGGCGGCGTGGCGCTGCGCCACGTCTTGCAGGGCCTGGCGCAGCGCGGCCTTGTCGGCGCCGCCCTGCAGGCTCACACAGAAGGACTCGTTGAGCGCGCGGCGCGCGTTGTCGTCGAAGGCGCCGACCAGCCAGCGCTCGGTCTGGCCGGGCGAAAGGGCGGCCTCGGTGGGGGCCGCGGTGGCGGTGGTGGTCGCGGGCGTGGGCTCCACGGGCTGGCCGCCGCCGGGCGAGCCGCCGTCGCGGCGCGTGATGAAGCCCAGGGCCATCAGCTCGTCCAGGGCCTTCAGGATGGTGTCGGCGATGCGGGTGGTGATCTCCTCCGTCATGGCCTCGGTCACGAAGTGGCCGAACTGCTCGTAGACGTGCAGGCCCAGGTGGCGGATGAGGTAGTAGAAGAGGCTGACGTTCTTCTGCCCTTCGTCCCAGTGCAGGCGCCAGATGGAGGCGCAGTGCACCGCGTCGCAGGGCGCGCCGCGCTGCGCGAAGCCGGCGTTGAGGCGGTCGATCATGCGCTGGGTGCGCGCGTTGATCTCGGTGTAGAAGGCCGGGCCCGCGCGGTCGATGTGCTCCAGCGAGGCCTTGGCCGCGGCCAGGGCCAGCGGGTGGCGCACGAAGGTGCCGGCGAAGTAGGTGACGCCCGCCTCGGGGTAGGAGTGGTCGCCGTACTGCCAGTGGCCGCCGTCCAGGGCGTCCAGCCAGTTGGCGTTGCCGGCGATGGCCGCGAAGGGCAGGCCGCCGCCGATGACCTTGCCGAAGGTGGCGATGTCGGCGCGCACGCCGTAGAACTCCTGGGCGCCGCCGCGCGCCACGCGAAAACCGGTGACGACCTCGTCGAAGATCAGCGCGCAGCCGTTCTGGTCGGCGATCTCGCGCAGCGAGCGCACGAATTCGCGCGGGCGGATGTTGGGGTACTTGTTCTGGATCGGCTCGGTCATGATGGCCGCGAGCTGCGGCCCCTGCTCGCGCAGCACCTTGAGCGATTCCTCGCTGTTCCAGTCGAGCACCAGGATGTTCTCGACCGCGTTGGCCAGGATGCCCGGCGCGGCCGACAGCGAGCGCAGCTGTTTGGTGCCGCGCACGATGACCTCGTCGAAGATGCCGTGGTACGAGTTGCTGAAGATGGCGATCTTCTTGCGGCCGGTGACGGTGCGCGCGATGCGCATGGCGCCCATCACGGCCTCGGAGCCGGTGTTGCAGAAGCCCACGCGCTCCATGCCGGTGAACTGCGAGATGAGGCGCGCGACGTCGGCCGACAGCGGGTGCTGCGGGCCGACCTCCAGGCCCCGGTCGAGCTGCTGGTGCATGGCCTGCAGCAGGTAGTCGGGCTGGTAGCCCAGCATGTTGGCGCCGAAGCAGGAGAGCAGGTCGATGTACTCGTTGCCGTCCAGGTCCCACAGGCTCGCGCCCTTGGAGCGCTCGACCACGATGGGATAGACGAGGTCTTTCCACATCGGGTTGAAACCGGTGACCACGCGCGGGTCGGCCATGACCTTGCGGTTGTCCTGGCTGAAGGACTTGGATTTGCCGGTGCGCGCGTTGTACTTGGCGATGAAGTCGTCGATCCAGCGGTGCTGGGCGGGCGTGAAGTCCTGCCCGGCCTGCAGCGTGAGGCGCGGCGAGGCGCCGAAGGGCTTGTCGACCAGGGCCTTGATGGAGGGCTCGCTGCCGTCGGCGCCGGGGGTGTTGCCCCCGGCGGTGGGGGCGGGTGCACTGACGCGGGCCACGGGTGCGGCCGCGCTGGCGGCGGCGCTGACGGGTGCGGCGAGCGGCGCGGGCATCGGCGCGGCCACGGCGGCCGGCGCCACCGGCGCGCCCGCGAGGAGCGCGAGCTGCTGCGACATGAGCTGCATCTGCTGCTGGATGAGCGTGTGCAGCGCACCGCCCTGGCCGGCGGCCAGCGGGGCAGCGTTGAAGGCGGGCAGGGCGACGGCTTGCGGCGCGGCCATGGGTGCGACCAGGGCGACGGCATCGGCCACGGCCGGCGCGGCCACCGCGGCCGGCGCCGGCGGCGCGAAGCGCTCGGGCGGCATCTCGGCGTCGAGCAGGGCCGCCAGCTTGTGCGTGTTGTCCAGGTCTTCCAGCAGGCGGCGGAAGCGCAGCTTGACGCCGAACACGCGCTCGATCTCCAGCGTGGCCTGGGTCAGCGAGAGCGAGTCCAGGCCCTGGTCCACGAAGCTGGCTTCGGGCGCGATCTCGTCGGCGGGCAGGCCCGAGACATCGCTGAGGATGCGTTGCAGTTCGGCTTCGACGGCGGGGATGCGACTCATGGCAATAGGGGCCTGCTGGGGTGCCGGGGCACCGGTCGATGAAAGGGTGGGGGTGGCGGAGGGCGCGCGGCGCGTGAACCAGTGGCGTTCGCCGCCGAAGGGGTAGGTGGGCAGGGCCGCGCGGCGCGCGCTCGCGGCCACGGGCCAGGCGATGTCCACGCCCGTGCACCACAGCGCGCCGATGGTGGCGAGCGCGTGCGCGGCGGGCTCGCCGGGCTGGTTGGCGGGACCGAGCAGGGCCAGGCAACGCGGCGCCGCGTTCTGCGCGCCGCGGTGCTGGCGCACCAGCGCGGACAGCGCCTGGCCGGGGCCGACTTCCAGGAAGACGCACTCGCCCTGGGCGAGCTCGGCCTGCACGGCCTGGCTGAAACGCACGGGCGCGCGCACCTGGCGCGCCCAGTAGGCGGGGTCGGTGGCCTCGGCGGCGGTCAGGGGCGCGCCGCTGACGCAGGAGTACACCGGCAGGCGCGGCGCGCCCAGGTGGGCCTTGGCGAGCGCGGCTTGCACGCGCGGCAGCGCGCCGTCCATGCTGGCGCTGTGGAAGGCGTGCGAGACGCGCAGGCGGGTGCAGTGCACCTCGCTGCTTTCCAGGGCCTTGGCCAGCGACTCGATGGCCTCGAAGGGGCCCGCGACCACGGTGAGCGTGGGCGCGTTGATGCCGGCGATGTCGATGCCTTCGGGCAGGCGCGCGCGCAGTTCGTCGGCGCCCAGGCGCACGGCCAGCATGGCGCCGGGGGGCTGGTCGGCCATGGCCTGGCCGCGCGCGACCACGGCGGCCAGCGCGTCGTCCAGCGGCATCACGCCGGCGTGGCAGGCGGCGGCGTACTCGCCGATGCTGTGGCCGATGAGCGCCGCGGGTTTGAGGCCCAGGCTGTCGAGCCAGCTGGCCAGCGCGTAGGACATGGCGAACAGCGCCGGCTGCGCGTGGCGGGTGTCGGCCAACTGGGTCGCGATGGCCTCGTCGGCCGGATCGGCCTGAACCAGCCAGGGCAGCAGGTCGGTGCCGCCGAGCAGGGGCTTGAGCGCCTCGGTGCAGCGCCGCAGGGCCTCGCCGAAGGCCGGGGCCTCGTCGAACAGCTGGCGCGCCATGCCCGGGTGCTGCGAGCCCTGGCCAGGGAACAGGAAGACCAGGCGCGGCGCGGCCAGCGCGGCGGTGGGGGACTTGAGCCCGCGCAGCGCCGCGATGGCTTGCGCGGTGGAGGCCGCGACCACGCTCAGGCGCTGCGCCATGGCCCGGCGCCCGCGCATCAGCGTGGCGGCCACGGCGGGCAGCGGCAGCTCGGGATGGGCCTGCAGGTGGTCGGCCAGGGCGTGGGCGCGCGCCAGGGCCTCGTCGGCCGTGCGGGCGGACAGCGGCAGCACCCAGCGCTGGCCTTCGGCCTCGTTGCCGGGCGAAGGCGGCGCGGCGGGCGCGGCCTCGATGACCACGTGCGCGTTGGTGCCACCCACGCCGAAGGAGCTGACGGCGGCGCGGCGCGGGGTGTCGCCATGGCCCTCGGTCCAGGGCGTGTTGCGCGCCACCACCTGGAAGGGCGTGCGCTCGAAATCAATCTGCGGGTTGGGCTGGGTGTAGTGCAGCGTGGCCGGGATGACGCCGCGCTGCAGCGCCAGCGCGGCCTTGGCCAGGCCCACCACGCCGGCGCCAGCGGCCAGGTGGCCGATATTGCTTTTGACCGAGCCGATGGCGCAGAACTGCGTGTCCGGCGTGTCCTCGGCCCAGGCCTTGCTCAGCGCGCTGATCTCGATCGGGTCGCCGAGCGCGGTGGCGGTGCCGTGCGCTTCCACGTAGCCGATGCTGCGCGGGTCGACGCCGGCGTGCTCCAGCGCCATGCGGATGGCTTCCAACTGGCCGGTGACGCTGGGCGCGGTGAAGCTGGCCTTGTCGCCGCCGTCGTTGTTGAGGCCCACGCCGCGCACCACCGCGTAGATGGTGTCGCCGGCCGCAACGGCGTCGTCCAGGCGCTTGAGCACCACCATGCCGCCGCCGCTGGCGAACACGGTGCCGCTGGCCTGGGCGTCGAAGGGGCGGCAGTGGCCGTCGGCCGACTCCATGCCGCCTTCCACGTGCAGGTAGCCCGTGGCCTGCGGCACATGCACGTTGGCGCCGCCGGCCAGCGCGATGTCGCACTGCCCGCTGGCCAGCGCGTGCCAGGCCTGGGCCACGGCCACCAGGCTCGTGGAGCAGGCGGTGTGGATGCTGAGCGCCGGGCCCTTGAGGTTGAGGCGGTTGGCGATGCGCGTGGCGACGTAGTCCTTCTCGCTCGCCAGCATGGTGGCGAACTCGCCCACCTGGCGGATGAGCTCGGGGTTCTCCTGGCGCAGCGCGAGCGCATAGGCGTTGTTGCCGGTGCCCGCGTACACGCCCACGCGCTCGCTGGTGCGCGTGTGGTCGATGCCGGCGTGCTCCAGCGCGCTGATGCTGAGCTCCAGCATCAGGCGCTGCTGCGGGTCCAGCAGCACGGCCTCGCGGGCGGAGACGCCGAAATGCGCGGCGTCGAAGCGGTCGGCGTGCTCCAGTGCGCCGTGCGCGGGCACGAAGTTCGGGCGCGCGCGCTGTTCTTCGGGCACCGCGGGATCGAGCTCGTCCGGGCGGAAATGGCGGATGCCCTCGCGGCCGTCCAGCAGGTTCTGCCAGAAGGACTCGAGGTCGGGCGAGCCTGGCACGCGCACGGCCATGCCCACGATGGCGATGCCGCCGCCGGCGTTGGCCGGGGCAGCGCGGCGCTGGCGGCGCGGCGCGCTGGCCGTGCCCGCCATGGCGGCGGCCATGCCGGCCAGGGTGGGGCGGTCGTACACGTCGGCCACGCCGAGGGTGGTGATGCCCGCCTCGCGCACACGCGAGACGAAGCGCATCACCAGCAGCGATTTGGCGCCGATGTCGAAGATGTTTTGCTCGTCCGCAATGCGTTCGACCCCCAGCAGTTCGCACCACAGCCGGCGCGCCAGGGCCAGCGGGTCGCGGGCGTCCAGCGGGCTCGCGTCCATCGTGGGCAGGGGCAGGCCGCGGCGGTCGATCTTGCCGCTGGGAGTGACGGGCAGGCGGTCGAGCACCACGTAGCGCACCGGCACCATGTACTCGGGCATGCGCGCGCGCAGGTGCTGGCGCCACAGAGGCGACAGGCTGGCCGCGTCGCCCGCCGCGCCGGGGTTCAGAACCACATGCGCCACCAGCTGGCGGCCCGCGCCGGGCAGCTCGGGCGCGGTCACCACGGCTTCCTTCACGCTCTCGTGCGCCATCAGGGCGAGCTCGATCTCGCCGGGCTCGATGCGAAAACCATCGACCTTGACCTGCTGGTCCGCGCGGCCCAGGTAGGTGAGCACGCCGTGTTCGTCGCGGCGCACCAGGTCGCCGGTGAGATACCAGGTGTGGCCACCGGGGCCGGGCTCGGGGCCGACGTCGGTGCGGAAGCGCTCGGCGCTCAGGTCGGCGCGGCCCAGGTAGCCGTTGGCCAGGGTTTCGCCGCCGAGCAGCAGTTCGCCCACGGTGAAGCCTTCGCCGTCGTCGTGCGCTTCGCGCAGGGCCACCTGCACGTGCGGCAGGGCCTTGCCGATGGGGGGGATCTCGGGCCACTGCGCCGGGTCGCCGGTGAGGTCGTGCGCGGTGACGACGTGGCTTTCGGTGGGGCCGTAGTGGTTGTGCAGTTCGGCGCCGGGCAGGCGCTGGAACAGGGCGCGGATGGCCGGGCTCACCTGCAGCTGCTCGCCCGCGCTGACCACTTCGCGCAGGTGGCGCGGCGCCTCGTCGCGCGAGGCGTCGGCGATCATCTGCAGCGCCACGTAAGGCACGAAGAGGCGCTCCACGCGCAGGTCGATCAGCGCGCGGTGCAGCAGGGCCGGATCGCGGCGCTGGGCATCGGGCACCAGCACCAGGGTACCGCCCGTGGCCACGGTGGAGAAGATCTCCTGGAAGTGCACGTCGAAAGACAGCGGCGCGAACTGAAGGGTGCGCGCGGCCTGGCCCAGGCGCGGGTGCGCCACGTGCCAGTGGATCAGGTGGCGCAGCGGACGCTCGCCCATGGCCACGCCCTTGGGCCGGCCGGTGGAGCCGGAGGTGAAGAGCACGTAGGCCAGGTCGGGTTCGGCCGCGTGCAGGCCCGAAGCGGTGGGGGCGGGCCGCTCCAGCGTGGGCAGCTCGCCCACGCGTTCGCGCAGCAGGCCCAGGGCCGATGCCTCGCCCACCACGGCGCGCGGGCGCGCGTCATCGAGCATGGCGGCCAGGCGTTCGGCGGGGTACGCCAGGTCGAGCGGCACATAGCCCACGTCCAGGTGAGCGGCGGTGAGGATGTGGACGATGGACTCGGGCGACCGCGTGGCGGCGATGGCGATGCGCTCGCCACCGCGCACGCCCGCCGCCCGCCAGCGGCGCGCCCCGTCTTCGACGCGGGCGAGCAGTTCGCGGTACGTCAGCGTCTGACCGTCGGCGGTTTCCAGGGCGGGCCGCTCGGGCCAGGCCCGCGCCGCCTGGACGAGCCATTCACCCAAACGGGACACGCGCCGTGCCGATGGTTCCGTTTGAGCTTTCTTGTCCATCCTCACCTCGTAGAACCAGAGCCGGAGAATCTAATACAAAATAACGCCACTCGAAACCGACTGTAACAACGGCGTTCCCGAAGGCCAATCGCCGCGGCCGCGCGGTTGTGAACTTTTTGACGGTACCGGTGGCGGTATGGGGAATCAGGCGCCAAGCGGTGCGCTGAGGCCTGCTGGCGGCGGAATGCGAGTACCAGTAAGGCGATTGTGTTGATGATTGACATCTCATGCATCGCCATTTCGTGGAGATATCGCACGTTCGGATGTGCATCGAAGGTATGTAAATGTGCATCCCTGTGCTAGCTTCGCCGGATGGTGGCGGCCCATGGGCGCCCATTCGCACAAATCAACCGGAGGCCTTCGCATGACGAGCCCGACTTCACACGATGCCCAGCGCGTCAGCCGCGAGGCCGAGATCTACGACAACGACGAGCTGGAGCGCGACCGCCTGGAAGCGGTCATGGCCTACACGCAGATGGGCCCTGCGCGGCGCCGCCGCGACGAGTTGATCCGCGCCGTGCACACGCGCCACACCGACACCCGCGTGTTGGAGGTCGGCAGCCAGGCCTGGGAGGCCCACTACCTCAAGTGGAACCTCAAGCCCACGCAGCTCACTTGCATCAACATCTCCGACCGCGAACTCGACAAGGGCCGCCAGGTGGCCCAGGCCAAGGGCCTGCCGGTGGAGTTCAAGCTGATGGACGCGCACGAGCTGCAGTTCCCCGACGCCACCTTCGACCTGGTGTTCGGCACGGCCATCCTGCACCACCTGGAATTCGAGCGCGCGGTCAAGGAGATCGCGCGCGTGACCAAGCCGGGCGGCGAGATCCTGTTCGTCGAGCCTTTGCTGCTCAACCCGGTGGCGCGCCTGGTGCGCGCGCTCACGCCCAAGGCGCGCACGCCCGACGAGAAGCCGCTGGCGCGTGAGGAGCTCGACATCCTGGACCGCTACTTCTCGCCCAAGCACCTGTACACCGATCTGTTCGCCTTTCCCGCCGCGGTGCTGTCCAAGGCGGTGCGCGCGCAGCCCAGCAACTGGATGGTGAACGCGGCCGACCGCGTCGACGCCGCCATCGCCTCGTCCATGCCCTCGCTCGGCGCCTACTACCGCACGGTCACCGTGCACGGCACGCGCCGCGTGTGAGCCTGGCGCGTCCCACCGCTCGCCCGATGGTCGCCGGCTACCGCCCGATCGATCACCCGGAACTGCGCCCGGTGCCGGCGCGGCGTTCGTCCGATCGGCCCCTGTTGCTCGTGGTGGTGGACACCGAGGAAGAGTTCGACTGGACCCAGCCCTTCAACCGCGACGCCGTGGCGACGGAGTCGATCCCCGCGCAGGACCATGCCCACGCGGTGTTCGATAAATACGGCATCGTGCCGACCTACGTGCTGGACTATGCGGTGGCCCGCTCGGCGCCGGCGGCGGCCTACCTGCGCCGGCTGGTCGACGCGGGCCGCGCCCACTTTGGCACGCACTGCCATCCCTGGGTGACGCCGCCGTACGAGGACGAGGTCAACGCCTACAACTCCTTCCACGGCAACCTGCCGCCCGAGCTGGAGGCCGCCAAGCTGGAGGCCAGCACGGAGGCCGTGGCCCAGGCCTTCGGGCAGCGGCCGCTCATCTTCAAGGCCGGGCGCTATGGCGTCGGCGCGGCCACCTTGGGCGTGATTCGGCGCCTGGGCTACCGCATCGATTGCAGCTTCGTGCCGGCCACCAGTTTCGAGCGCGTGCACGGCCCCAACTTCCTGGGCACGTCCATGCACCCCTTCTTCGCCGACGAGTCGCGCGACCTGCTGGAGGTGCCACTGACCGTGGGCTACGGCGGACGCGCCTGGTGGGCCGGCCAGCGCTTCGCCGCGCTCTGGGACAACCCCATGCTGCAGCAGCTGCGCGTGCAGTCGGTGCTGAGCCGCCTGGACGTGCTGTGGCGCGCCCGCCTGAGCCCCGAGGGTTTCGACGCCGACACGCAGATCCGGTTGATGGAGGCGCTGTACGCGCAGGGCGTGCGGGTGTTCAGCCTGACCTACCACTCACCCTCGCTGGCACCGGGCAACACGCCTTATGTGCGCAACGAGCACGACCTGCAGGAGTTTCTGCGCCGCATCGACCGCGTCTGCGCGCACTTTCGCGACCGGCTGGGCGGCCAGTTTTCCACGCTGCTGGACCTGTGGCGCGAGGTGGGTGCCGCACCGGCGACGGCCCCGAGCGCGCGCGCGGCGGTTTGAGCCGCCAGCCGCTCAGCGCGGCACGATCGCGTAGGACGGATCGCTGCTGAAGCCGCGCGCGCCCGACTCCAGTTGGGGCGTGAACGCCTTCCAGCGCGCGTAGGCGGTGGCGGCGTTGTTGGCCCCGGCGTTGCTGGCGGCGGCGAGCATGCCGCGCGCCACGGCCGCGTAGCCGCCGGCCCAGTCGGGGTAGGCGGGATCGCCGGCCGCGGCAGCGCCTTCGCAGGCGGCCGAGCCGTAGTTGGCGCGGTAGAAGTCGGCCCAGTTGTTGATGTAGCTGCCGCCGCTCATGGTCTGCAGCCAGTAGCCCGCGGCGCGGCTGGTGCAGAAGCCGGCCGACTGGGTGCTGGCCAGGAAACGGTCGATCTGCATGCGGCCCACGCTGTTGAGCACGGCGCTGGCGTTCGGCACGTTGTTCTCCGTCAGCCAGCTCATCACGGTGGCGAAGAAATCCGACTCGTACGACGGTGTCTGGTTGTTGTTGTACTGCGAGATCAGCGCCCCCATGGGCGAGAACAGCGGACCCGACTTGCCCGGGCCGTAAGTGGCCAGGAACCAGGCCATGTTGTTCGACAGCATGGTGTCGAAGTAGCCGTTCATGGGGTGGTTGTCCGGGGCGGCGAAAGCGGCCTCCGCGATCGAGCGGATGCCCCAGGCCTGGCCGCGCACCTGTTCGGGCATCAGCAGGCCCTTGTCGCGCTCGCGGTAGATGGGGTCGTTGGCGGCGACGTTCCAGGCGGCCCAGAACATCATCTCGTCGAGATAGAAGGCGTCGCCGGTGACCAGGTAGGGGATGTAGGCGTACGACCCCTGGTGCGCGATGTCCGGCGTCCAGGCGCTGGAGCCATTGCCACCGGGCACCGAGGGGCTGGAGGCGCCATAGCGCAGCGCGATGCCGGGGTACTTGATCACGCTGATGGGCTGGTCGGTGGCCTCGTCGCGGTAGTGCACGGGGGCGCTGGCGGCGGCGTCGGCGTTGGCCAGCATGGAGGCGCGGGCGCGGTCGTCCTGCGTGATGAGGTACAGCGCGGTCCAGCGCGGCAGTGGCGCGATCTCGTCGCGCCCACCGGTGCCGGGCATGTTGGTGGTCAGCATGGCCGTGCCCATGGGACCGGTGTTGCTGCTCGACAGTGAGCGCGCCTCGTTTTGCAGCACGCTGTCGGGAATGTTCAGGCCCAGGTTGTAGTTCCAGGTGGCGCGGCTGGCCAGGAAGTAGGGCATGTGGTGGCGCAGGCGAACGTTCGGCGCGGCGCCGCCGCTCCACACCACCTTGTGCCAGCGCGCATGGTGCGTGTGCGTGAATGAGGGCTGCGACAGCAGCGTCTGGCCATTGGCCGTGACGGTCAGCGAGTAGCTCAGGTTGGCGGGATTGGCCTTGAGCGCCCAGTTGTTCTCCATCACCACGTCGGTGCGGATGCGGCTGCCACCGTTGTACAGGCGGGTGTGCAGGCGCGCGACCAGGTGCGGGTGGGCCGCCCCGGTGGCCTGGTTGATCATGGGGGCCACGACGTTGAACTCGCTGGCCACCGGGCCGTGCAGGCGCCGGCCGGCGCCCGAGGCGATGAGCTGCTGCAACTGCTGTTGCGGGTTGGCCACCAGGGTGGTGCCGTCGGACAGTCGTGCCGTGACCTGCAGGTTCCAGGCCGGCGCGGCCGGCAGCGATACGGCGGGATTGCTCTTGGCGGCGGGGTAGAGGTTGATCAGGCGCGGGGTATTGGCCGGCAGGCTGGGCAGCGTGGCGCTGAGCACGGCGAAGCGCACGGAGCCGTTGGCATGGGTGGACACCTCGTCCATCTGCACGGGCACGGTATTGCCGGCACTGTCCTGGGCGCTGAGGCCCTGGCTGGTGGAAAGGTCGCCGCTGCGGAAGGGCTGGCCGAAGGTGATGGGCAGGTTGGTCTGGGCGCTGCCGGCGGTCACTTCCACGCAGGTGATGGCGCCCGCGGCGCAGGCCAGGCCCGCTGCGCCCGCAGAGGGAGCGGGCGGGGGTGGCGGGGTGCTGGGCGGCGGCGCGGTGGGCGGCTCCGACGGGCCGGGGGGCGACACGCCGCCGGGTGTCTGGGCCGGTGCGTCGCTGACCAGCCCGGCGCTGCCGCCGCCGCCACCACAGGCGGCCACCAGACAGGTGGCGGCAAAGAGCGTCGCGAGCATGGTCCTGCGCTGTTGAACCTCGAAAAAGTAGGTGTTCATGGATGACAGGTCAAACAATCTCTGCGTCGGGCCACGCGGCACCGACAGAAGGTCACCGAGGTTCTTGGGAAGCGGGGAGGGCGGGCGCCGCACCATCACTTGGGGTGCATTTTGCGGCGCGTGGATTTTTTCACGAATTCATGACGCCCTGGATTCAGAATGTGAGTTCCGCCGAAATCGAAACCATCTGAAAAAGCCCGGGGTTTGTCTCGATGGCCGTGGGGGTATTCGAGCCCTGGCGGGGCCGATACCGTGGTTTCGGATTGATACATTTGGGCCTTCATGACCGTTCGAGCCCTGAAGACGCTGGCGGCCGCCGCCCTTGCCCTGAGCACCGCCGCCGCCGCCCTGATCGGGGCATCGGCCCACCCGATCCTGCCGCTGGGCCTGGGCGCAGGGGTACTGCTGGCGATGGCGCTGACGGCCTGGCGCCCGTTTCTGGGCGCGTGGCTGCTGCCCGCGGTGCTGCCTTGGGCCAGCCAGACCGTGCACACGGGCTGGCTCATGTTCGACGAGTTCGATCTGATGGTGCTGGCCGTGGCGGCCGGCGGCTGGGGCGCCTGGGCGCTGCAGGCCTGGCGGCACCGCGACGGTGGACCGGTGCTGGACCGGCGCTCGCTCGCGCTGTCGGTCGCCTTGCTGGTGGTGGCGGCCTGGGGCGCGGGCCGCGCCCTGGGCGATGGCGGGGCCTGGCCCTCCTGGGCGGCGTTTCCCTTCGCGGACTACCCGTCGCCGGCCAACGCCTGGCGGTCGAGCAAGTCGCTGGTCTGGGCGGCGCTGCTGTTGCCGCTGTGGACCGGCGGTGATACCGGATCGCGGCAGCGCTGGCGCCTGGCCTGGCGGCGCGGCTGCCTCATGGGCCTGGCCTCGGTCTGCGCGCTGGTGCTGCTGGAGCGCTTGTTGTACGCCGGTCTGTTCGATCTGTGGTCGGGCTACCGAACCACCGCCTGGTTCTGGGAAATGCACGTGGGCGGCGGCGCCATCGACGCCTACCTCGCCCTGAGCCTGCCGCTGGCCGCCTGGTGGTGGTTGCGCGCGCGCGGCCCGTGGACCTGGTGGGCGGCGGCCGCGCTGTTCGTGCTGGCTTGCCACGTGGTGCTGACGACCCAGTCGCGCGGCCTGTACGGCGCGGCGCTGATCGGCACGCTGCTGGCCGCCGCCCTGCACCGCCTCATGCCGCTGCAGGCATCCGATGGCGACCGGGCGCCGCCGCGACGGGGCAATGCCGCGGTGGTGTCGCTGGTGCTGGTCCAACTGGTCTGGGTGCTGCTGGGCACCACCGCCATCGCACAGCGGCTGGCGCGCTCGGGCCAGGATTTCACCGATCGCTTCGGCCATTGGCGCGCCGTGGCCTCGGCGGCCGACGGCATGGCGGACCTGGCACTGGGCATCGGCGCCGGCCGCCTGCCGGCGCGCTGGGCCGAGCGCCCCGACGCAGGGATGCCGGGCCGCGTGCAGTGGCCGACGGCCGATGGCGCGACGCGCCTGCGGCTGCACGGTCCCGACCGTGCAGGGCTGGACGGCGTGCGCTTCGCGGTGGTGCAGCGCCTGCGCGGCTTCGAGGCCGGCACCTACCGCGCGCGCCTGGTCTATGAGGCGCACCCCGGTCTGCGGCTGCTGGTCAGTGTCTGCGAACGCCACCTGATCTACGACCGCCGCTGCCAGTGGCGCTTCATCCGCCACGCGGACGACGCCGCCGGCGAGACCGGCCGGATGGTGCGCGAGGTGGATCTGTTCGGCGATTCGCTGGCCCCGGACGCCCCGCTGGCGGGCTGGCGCGAAGGTTTTTTCAGCCTGTCGGTGCTGAACCCCGGCATGGCGGTGACGGTCGAGCGCCTTGAGCTGTTCGACCCTCAGGGCCGCCAGCGCCTGCGCAACACCGGCTTCGAGCAGGGGGCCGCGCGCTGGCTGCCCGCTGCCCAGGGGCATTTCGAACCCTGGCACGCGGACAACCTGTACCTGGAGGTGCTGGTCGAGCGCGGGGCCGTCGTGCTGGTGGCACTGCTGGCCTGGCTGGCCGGGGCGGCGCACGCCGCCTGGCGCGGGGTCCGGGAACGCGAGCCATTGGCCGGCGCCTGGCTGGCTGGCGTGACCGCCATCGCGGCCCTTGGCCTGCTCATCAGCGTGACCGAAGTGCCCCGGGTGGCCTGGTGCTGGTGGATCACCCTGGGCCTTGGCTTGGCATTCGGGCGAAATACTTCACACAAAAGCAGGATGTAAGCGATTGTGTTGACATGGTGTGGCCACTATCCTCGGACGAATGGGCAGGATGCGGTAGGGAGTACCCACATGACACCGATCTGCCGTGCCCGGAGAACCGCGCGTGATCAGGATCTTCAACCACTATTTCGACCGACACACCCTCATCCAGCTGTTGCTTGACGTCACGCTGGTCGCCGGCGTTTTCGTCGGCGCGCTGATCGCCCTCTCCAAGCCCGAGGACCTCACCAGTGCCCAGATCGGCCGCGGCGCGGCCCGCGGCCTGCTGATGGGCATCGGCTTCCTGGCGATCAATGCCGCCCTGGGCTTCTATGACCGCCGCACCATCCTGTCCACCCGTCAGGCGCTGGCGCGTTCGCTGGTGTCCTTCAGCCTGACCACGGCCCTGGTGGTGGCGGTGCTGCTGCTGCTGCCGCTGCAGGCCTTCTACGGCCGCACCTGGTCGGTGGTGCTGATCATGATGGTCACCGCCGTGCTGCTGCTGTACCAGGTGCTGGTGGGGGAGTTCCTGCCGAAGGCCATTCCCAGGCGCCGGGTGCTGGTGTTCGGCACCGGTGCGCGCGCGCTGGCCGTGGGCCGGGCGCTGGAACTGCCCGGGGCCAACGCCGAACTCTGCGGCTACCTGGCCGGCCCCAACGAACAGGAGCAGCAGGTGCCCGCGGGCAAGGTGATCACCACCCAGCAGGCCTTGACGGATCTGGTGCAGAGCCGGCGCATCGACGAGATCGTCGTGGCCATCACCGAGCGGCGCGGCGGCAGCATGCCCATGCGGGCATTGCTCGACTGCAAGCTGGGCGGCGTGCGCGTCACCGACATCGCCGCCTTCTATGAGCAGAACCTCGGCCAGATCCGGCTGGAGGCCGTGTCGGCCGGCTGGCTCATCTTCGGCGACGGTTTCAACCAGGGCGTGGTGCGTACCACCATCAAGCGCCTCTTCGACATCCTGGGCGCGTCGGTGCTGATCCTGATCTCGCTGCCGATCATGGCGATCGCGGCGCTGGCCATCAAGCTGGAAAGCCCCGGCCCCATCCTGTACCGCCAGGAACGCATCGGCCTGAACAACCGCCCCTTCAACGTGGTGAAGTTCCGCAGCATGCGCACCGACGCCGAGAAGGATGGCGTGCCGCGCTGGGCCACCGCCGGCGACAGCCGCGTCACCCGCGTGGGCAAGGTCATCCGCAAACTGCGCGTGGACGAACTGCCTCAGCTCTTCTCGGTGCTCAACGGCGACATGAGCCTGGTTGGTCCGCGCCCGGAGCGCGGCTTCTTCGTCGACAAGCTGATCCAGGAGATCCCGTTCTACGCGGTGCGCCACAGCGTCAAGCCCGGTGTGACCGGCTGGGCCCAGGTGCGGTACCAGTACGGGTCTACGGTGGAAGACACCGCTGAGAAGCTTCAATACGACCTGTATTACGTGAAAAACCACTCACTTTTTCTTGATCTGGTGGTGCTGTTCGAGACGGTGGGGGTAGTGTTAACAGGTAAGGGCGCGCAATGAGTCTGCCGGCCGTCCAGACGATTACTTTTTGCTACAGATCGATCTACAATACCCCGCATACGTGCGGCCAGACTCGTGGGGTTTTGGCTGTCAGGCCGAAGGAGTTTTTCCATGTCCGATGTGAACCAATCTGAAGACGGCGCCGTGCGGGAAGCCGGCGCCCAAAAGTCCGGGGTCTCGCGTCGCCACTTGGTTCGGGCGGGCCTCAGCGCCGCGCCCGTGCTGGCCGCGCTCAAGAGCAACACCGTGCTCGCTGGCGGCGACCACACCTGCATCAAGCCCTCGACTTTCTCCTCGCTGCGTGCGGCGCAGATGAAGGTGAGCGCTCGGCGCGAGATCAAGACCGACTACGAGTGCCAGTCGCACGGCTACTGGAAGAACCGCGACAACGGCCTGCCGCGCGACTACAAGACCACCACCAAGTTCCTGTCCACGGAAACCGGCTTCACCCAGAACCCGGCCAGCGTCTTCACCGGCAAGAGCCTGCAGCAGGTGCTGGAGTCCGGCGGAAACCAGGGCAATACCGCGCTGGCCCGTCACGTCGTCGCCGCCTTTCTCACGGCCAAGGCGTACCAGAACGACCCGTCGCGGGTGATGCTCACCCAGGCGCAGTGCCGCGCCATCTGGAATGGCCAGGGCGTCTGGCAGCCCTTCGCGGGCACCACCTGGACGCTGAGCCAGACCATGGCCTACTTCGACCTGGTCTACGGTCCCTCGTTTCTGTGACCCTGGCACCAGGCGATCCGCTCGCCTGGGTCTGTCGGCGCACGCAGGCGCTGCACCTGCGGCGATGGCCCGATGGCGGCGTGGTCTACGACGCCGCGGACGGCAGCCTCAGTGCCATTTCGCCCGTGGCGGCGGAGCTCATCGAGCGGCTGCTGGATGGGCGGCCCGCCGACGCCGAGACCCTGGCGCGGCATCTGCTGCAAGCCCCCCCTGAAGCCGAGGACGTCGAGGGCGTGTGCCAGCACCTCGCGCAGTTCGAGCACATGGGTTTCATCGAGCGGGTGCCGGCGTGAGGGCGGCCCGCGGGCGCGTCGCCGACCTGACGCCCGCCGAGCTGTCGGCCCGGCTCCACAACGGCGGCCTGGTGCTGTCGGTGCCGCCATTCACCGTGCGTGTGCGCAGCCCCATTCCCATCGTGCGCGAAGGCATCGAGCGGCTGTACGCGCTGCATGAGCACGCGGGCGACGAAGACGTGTTCTGCGACTTCCATGTGAGCGTCCTGCCCAGCCTGGGCTGGACCAGCCTTCGCTGCGAACTCGACGTCGACGGCCAGCGGCCGTTCACGCCGCTGGCGCGCGGCGAGGCATTCGCCTTCTTCGAGTGGGGCTTGAACTGGTGCGTGACCAGCCACTGCCACCACTGGCTCACGGTGCACGCCGCCGTGCTGGAACGCGACGGCCGCGCGGTGCTGCTGCCGGCGCCTCCCGGCTCGGGGAAAAGCACGCTGTGTGCCTGGCTCATGCACCAGGGCTGGCGCTTGATGTCCGACGAGCTCGCGCTGATCGATCCGGCGAGCGGGCAGCTCAGCGCCTCGCCGCGACCCGTGAGCCTGAAGAACCAATCCATTCCCTTGATGCGCGAGCGCATGCCGGACGCTGTGATCGGCCCGTTGGCGCACGACACGCTCAAGGGCGTGGTGGCGCACCTGCGGGTGAACGAGGCCAGCCTGCGCCAGGCGGCGCTGCCGGCCATGCCGCGCTGGATCGTATTTCCGCGCTTCGAGAAGGGCGCGCCCCTGAGCGCCGTGCCGCGCCCGAAGCCGCAGACGCTGGTGGAGCTGGCGTCGAACAGCTTCAACCACCACGTGCACGGCCCGCGCGGTTTCGAGCGCATGGCCGACATCGTTGACGGCTGCGACGCCTTCGACCTGCGCTACAGCGAGCTCGACGACGCGGCGGCCTGGTTCGATTCCCTGGCGAGGGCCGCGTGAGCGCCACCGGTCCGCGTCCGAAGCGCTCGGCCCCGCGTTGTGTGGCATGGAGGGTGGTCCCGTGACATTGCCCGCGCTCGACCTGCTGATGCTGCCGCTGCGCGAGCCCGAGCGGCTGGGCTCGCTCACGCCGGGCCAGTGGGACCTGCTGGTGCGCCAGGGCCGCCGCGCCGATCTGCTGGCCCGCATGGCCGAGCGCATCGACGCCGCCGGCCGCTGGGCGGACGTGCCGCCCGAGGTGGCGCGCCACCTGCGGTCCATGCAACTGCTGGCGCGGCGCCAGCACGAGGAGCTGCGGCACGAGACGCAGCAGCTGCTGCGCGTGTTCGGGCAGGCCGGTCTGCCGCTGGTGTTGCTCAAAGGCGCGGCCTACGTGCTGCAGGACCTGCGCGTGGGCGAGGGGCGCATGGTCTCGGACATCGACATCCTGGTGCCGCGCGAGCGCCTGGCCGAGGTGGAGTCGGCGCTGATGCTCAGCGGCTGGGTCAGCACCAACACCAACGCCTACGACCAGCGCTATTACCGCACCTGGATGCACGAGCTGCCGCCCATGCGCCACCTGCGCCGGGGCACGGTGCTGGACGTGCACCACGCCTTGGTGCCGCTGTCGGGTCGGCTGCGGGCCGATCCCTCGGCCATGCTGGGCGACATCCGTCCCATTCCCGGCCAGCCGGGCGTGCACGCGCTGGCCCCCGTGGACATGGTGTTGCACAGCGCCGCGCACCTGTATGCCGAAGGCGAGCTGGAGCTGGGCTGCCGCGGCCTGCTGGACATCGAGTTGCTGGTGGGCGAGTTCGGGCAAGACCCCGCGTTCTGGCCCGCGCTCACCGCGCGCGCCACGGCGCTGCACTGGGAGCGCCCGCTGGCCCAGGCCCTGGTGTACCTGGACGAACTGCTGCGCACCCCGCTGCCGCCCGAGGCGCGCGACTGGGCCGCGCGGGCGCACCGCCGCTGGGCACCGGGCTGGCGCGGCCGCCTGCTCGACGCCATGTACCGGCGCGCGCTGCGCCCCGATCACCACTCCCTGTCGGATCGCTGGACCGCGCTGGCCCGCGCCGGCCTGTATGTGCGCGGGCATTGGCTGCGCATGCCGCCCTGGCTGCTGGCCGGCCACCTGGCCCGCAAGTCGCTGATGGCGCTGCGGGCGCCGCGTGGCGCTACGGAGAACTGACATGGACCGGCGCCACTGCCTGGGCCTGATCGGCTCCCTGCCGCTGTGGGGGGTGCCCGGCGCCGCGCGCGCCGCGCTGGCCGACACCGTGGCGCGCATGAAGCCCTCGGTGGTGCTGGTGGGCACCTGGCGCGAGACCGACAGCCCGCGCTTCCAGCTGCGTGGCAGCGGCTTCTTGGCGGGCCGGCCCTCGCAGGTGGTGACCTGCGCGCACGTGCTGCCCACCCAGGAGGACGGCGCGCCGGCCGCGCAGCTGGTGGCGCAGGTGTGGCAGCGCGAGAGCGGCTGGTCCCTGCGCCAGGCCCGCGTGCTGGGCACCGAGCGCCACGGCGACATCGCGTTGCTCGGCATCGACGGCCCGCCCGGGCCGCTGGCGGCGCTGGGCGATTCCTCGGCGGTGCGCGAGGGCGACGACCTGGCCTTCATGGGCTTTCCCATCGGCAACGTGCTGGGCTACGCGCACGTGGTGCATCGGGCCATGGTGTCCAGCATCGCGACCTCGGCGCCGCCGAGCCCGGACGCCGATCGCCTGCGCGGCCCGGCGATCCGTGGCGCGCGCGAAGGCGCCTTCGACATTTTCCAGCTCGACGCCGTGGCCTACCCGGGCAACAGCGGTGGGCCGCTGTTCCGGCCGGAGACGGGGGAGGTCGTGGGCATGATGAACATGGTGCTGATCAAGGGCACGCGCGAGTCGGCGCTGAGCCAGCCCTCGGGTATCGCCTACGCCATCCCCTCGGCGCGCGTGCGCGAACTGATGAGGACCCAGCGATGACGGCCGAGCGCGTCGATGCGGTGGTGGTGGGGGCCGGCGTGGTCGGCCTGGCCGTGGCGCGCGCGCTGGCGCAGGCCGGCCGCGAGGTGCTGGTGCTGGAACGCGAGGCGGCCATCGGCACCGGCACCAGCTCGCGCAACAGCGAGGTCATCCACGCGGGCATCTACTACCCGGCGGGCTCGCTCAAGGCCCGGCTCTGCGTGCAGGGCAAGCGGGCGCTGTACGCCTATGCGGCCGAGCGCGGCATCGCGCACCGGCGCTGCGGCAAGCTGATCGTGGCGAACACGCCTTCGCAGCTGGCGGGGCTGCCGGGCATCGTGGCGGGCGCGGCGGCCAACGGCGTGGACGACCTGGAGATGCTCTCGCGCGATGCGGCGCGTGAACGGGAGCCTGCGCTGGAGTGCCTGGGTGCGGTGCTCTCGCCGTCCACCGGCATCATCGACAGCCATGCGCTCATGCTCTCGCTGCAGGGCGACCTGGAGGCGGACGGCGGCATGGTGGTCTGCCACAGCGGCGTGCGTGAGATCCAACGCCAGGACGAAGGCTGGCTGATCGTGTCCGAGGACGGCACGCCACTGCTGGCGCGCACCCTGGTCAACAGCGCCGGCCTGCACGCCTGCGCGCTGGCCGGCCGCATCGCCGCGCTGCCCCCCGGCAGCGTGCCGACGCCGCGCTACGCCAAGGGCAGCTACTTCACGCTCGCTGGCCGTTCGCCGTTCCAGCGGCTCATCTATCCCGCGCCCGAGCCCGACCAGCACCTGGCCGGCCTGGGCGTGCACCTCACGGTGGACCTGGGCGGGCAGGCCAAGTTCGGGCCTGACGTGCAGTGGGTGGACCGCGCCGACGACCTGGTCGTCGACCCCGCCCGCGGCGAGGGCTTCTACGCCGCCGTGCGCCGCTACTGGCCAGCGCTGCCCGACGGCGCGCTGCAACCGGGCTACGCCGGCCTGCGGCCCAAGATCAGCGGGCCGGGCGAGCCCGCGGCCGACTTCCTGATCCAGGGCCCCGCGCAGCACGGGCTGCCGGGGCTGGTCAACCTCTTCGGCATCGAATCGCCGGGGCTGACCAGTTGCCTGGCGATCGGCGAGCGGGTGCGCGAGCTGCTGGCCGACTGAGCGGGCGCCGCTTCAGCGCCTGAGCGCCGCGATCGCCTGGGCCGATTCGTAGACCAGCGCCGGCCCCTGGTAGATCAGGCCGGTGTAGATCTGCACCAGGTCCGCGCCCGCCTCGATCTTGCTCAGCGCGTCGCGCGCGCTCAGCACGCCGCCCACGCCGATGATCGGGAACGAGGCCCCCAGGGCCGTGCGCAGGGCGCGGATCACGCGGTTGCTGGCCTCCAGCACCGGCGCGCCCGACAGGCCGCCGGCTTCCTCGGCGTGGCGCAGGCCCTTCACGGCCTCGCGCGACAGCGTGGTGTTGGTGGCGATCACGCCCAGTTCGCCGCTGGCCTGACCGTCGGCGCGGCAGCCGTGGCGGCGCAGGGTCTCGGCGATGACGCCGATCTGGGCCTCATCCAGGTCGGGCGCGATCTTCACAAACACCGGGATGCGGCGCTGGTGCCGCTGCGCCAGCTGTTCGCGCCGCTCCATCACCGCCCCCAGCAGCGCGTCCAGCGCGGCGTCGCTTTGCAGGCTGCGCAGGTTCTGCGTGTTCGGGCTGGAGATGTTGACGGTGACGTAGTCGGCGTGTGGGTAGACGCCGTCCAGGCAGGTGAGGTAGTCCTCGGTGGCGCGCTCGATCGGCGTGCTCGCGTTCTTGCCGATGTTCAGGCCCAGCCGCATGGGCGTGGCGCCGCCGTCGCGGCGAAAGCGCGCGCGCTGTACGTTGGCCAGGAAGGCGTCAAGGCCGTCGTTGTTGAAGCCCAGCCGGTTGATCAGGGCCTGGCGCTCGGGAAGGCGGAACATGCGCGGCTTGGGGTTGCCGGGTTGGCCCCTGGGTGTGACCGTGCCCACCTCCACGAAGCCAAAGCCCATGGCGGCCAGGCCGTCGATGCAGCGCGCGTTCTTGTCCAGGCCCGCCGCCAGGCCCACGCGGTTGGGAAATTGCAGGCCGGCGAGCGTGAAGGGGTCGCTCACGCGCGGCTGGCTGTACAGGCAGGTGAGCGGCGAGTGCTGTACGCGGGCGATGGTGCCCAGCGTCAGTTCGTGGGCGACCTCGGGGTCCAGACCGAACAGGAAGGGGCGCGCCGCGCCGTAGGGAAAGAGTGACATCGGATAATCCGCGGTTTTTCGACCAACCCCGGATTCTCGCAAATGACCCAGGACGAACTCAAAACGCTGGTGGGCCAGGCCGCCCTGCACTACGTGACGCCCGGCGAGGTGGTCGGCGTGGGCACGGGCTCCACGGTGAACAAGTTCATCGAGGCCCTGGCCACCATGAAGGACCGCGTGCCCGGCGCGGTGTCCAGCTCCGAGGCCTCCACCGCCCGGCTCAAGGCCATCGGCATCCCGGTGCTCGAGGCCAATGAAGTCGGCGAGCTCTCGGTCTACATTGACGGCGCCGACGAGATCGACCCGCGCGGCCACATGGTCAAGGGCGGCGGCGCCGCGCTCACGCGCGAGAAGATCGTGGCGGCCCAGTCGCGCCGCTTCGTCTGCATCGCCGACGAATCCAAGCTGGTGCAGACCCTGGGCGCGTTTCCGCTGCCGGTGGAGGTGATCCCCATGGCCACGGCGCGCTTGGTGTGCCAGTTCGCGGCCCTGGGCGGCCAGGCCCGGGTGCGCCTGAAGGACGGACAAGCCCTGGTGACCGACAACGGCCAGCACATCCTGGACGTGACCGGCCTGCGCATCACCGACCCGCTCGCCTTCGAGAGCGAGGTCAATCAGTGGCCGGGGGTGGTGACGGTGGGCGTGTTCGCCCACCAGAAAGCGGTCGTGTGCCTGCTGGGCACGCCGGCGGGGGTGAAGACGCTGAACTTCTGAGCGCGGCTCAGAAGCGGATGCCGGCTGGGTTGGTGACCGGCGGCTGCACCGGGGTCTCGGCCGGCGCGGGCTGAGGGGCGGCGCCGTCGGCGGACGCATCGCCCGCTGGGGTGGGCGATCCAGGCAACGGCGTGGCGGCCACCAGCGGCGCGGGTGCCGGGCGGCGGTAGCCGGACGGCAGGGCCGACTGCTTGGGGTAGCCCGCGGCGTCGAGGTACTGGGTCCACTCGGTTTCGAGGTAGCCGCGCAGCTTCTGGCCGCCGATGGTCAGCAAGGGGAGGGAGGCGTCGCTGTTGAGGCGGCGCAAGGCCTGCACATCGTCGGCGGTGTTCACCGTCTTTTCGGTGTACGGAACGCCGCGCGAGTTGAGCAGGTTGCGGCCCGCGTTGCAGGGCGCGCAGTTGTCGCCGGTGTAGAGCACGACGGGGTAACGGGAGGCGATCTGGCGCAGTTCGTAGGGCAACTGGCCCCCGCCGCCGGCCGAGGTGGCCGGGGCGCTGCCGCTGGCGCCCGGTTGCGGGCGCGCCGTGGCGCTGGGGGGCGGCTGGTCGGAGAAGGTGACGCGGCCGTCCGGGCCGACGATGCGGTGGACGCCCTGGGCCATGGCCGGCAGCGCGGCCAGCAGGGCCAGGGCGGTGGTGACACGGGCGGTGGTGACACGGGCGGCGGCGGAGCGCTTCTTCATCTTCGTCCCTCGGTTCTTTGGGCTGGTCGGCGGCCGGCGCGCGGGTTCAAACCATGCCTTGGTGCCGCAGCAGGGCGTCGATCGATGGCTCGCGGCCGCGGAAGGCCTTGAACGATTCCATCGCAGGGCGGCTGCCGCCGGCCTCCAGAATCGACTGACGGTAGCGCCGGCCCGTCGCAACGTCCAGGGTGCTGCGGCCCTGTTGCGCCGCAGCCTCCTCGAAGGCGGCGTAGGCGTCGGCGCTTAGCACCTCGGCCCACTTGTAGCTGTAGTAGCCGGCCGCGTAGCCGCCCGCGAAGATGTGGCTGAAGGTGTGCGGCGTGCGGCTGTAGGCCGGCGGCTTGAGCACCGCCACGTCGTCGCGCACGCGGTTGAGCAGGGTGAGGATGGCCGCACCGTCCGCCGGCGGTGGGGTTTCGCTGTGCAGCAGCATGTCGAACAGGGCGAATTCCACCTGGCGCAGGGTCTGCAGGCCGCTTTGGAAGTTCTTGGCGGCCAGCATCTTGTCGAACAGGGCGCGCGGCAGCGGCTGACCGCTGTCCACGTGGGCTGTCATGTGCTTGAGCACGTCCCACTCCCAGCAGAAGTTCTCCATGAACTGGCTGGGCAGTTCCACGGCGTCCCATTCCACGCCGCTGATGCCCGAGACGTCGCGCTCGTTCACCTGGGTGAGCATGTGGTGCAGGCCGTGGCCGAACTCATGGAAGAGCGTGATGGCGTCGTCGTGCGTGAGCAGCGCCGGCTTGCCGCCCACGCCCTCGGCGAAGTTGCAGACCAGGTGGGCCACGGGCGTCTGCAGGGCGCGCGAATCGGGGCGCAACCACCGGGCGCGCACGTCGTCCATCCAGGCGCCGCCGCGTTTGCCGGTGCGCGCGCCAGGGTCCAGGTAGAACTGACCCACGAGCTGGCCGCCACGCTCGATGCGGTAGAACTCCACGCCCGGATGCCAGACCGGCGCGCTGTCGCGGCGGATGGCCACCTCGAACAGCGTCTCGACGATCTGGAACAGGCCGGCGAGCACCTTGGGCGCCGTGAAGTACGGTTTGACTTCCTGCTCGCTGAAGGCGTAGCGCGCCTCCTTGAGCTTTTCGCCGATGTAGGGCCAGTCCCAGGCCTGGGGGTCGGCGATGCCCAGGTGATCGGCGGCGAAGGCGCGCAGGTCGGCCAGGTCTTGTTCGGCGAAAGGGCGGGCCTTCGTCGCCAGGTCGCGCAGGAAAGCGCTCACCTGCTCGGGCGACTCGGCCATTTTGGGCACCAGCGAGACGTCGGCGAAGTGGCGGTAGCCGAGCAGGCGCGCCTCTTCGTGGCGCAGGGCCAGCAATTCGACCATGAGGGCGGTGTTGTCGAAGCGCGCGAGCTCGGCAGGGGCCTGATCGCTGGCGCGGGTGACGTAGGCGCGGTAGAGCTTTTCGCGCAGCGCGCCCGAGCGGGCGAACTGCATCACCGGCAGGTAGACCGGCATCTTCAGGCTGAGCTTGTGGTCCGCGCGGCCTTCGGCGCGGGCCGCGGCGGCGGTGGCCTGCACCACGTCCTCGGGCACGCCGGCCAGCTCGTTGGTGTCCACGTACAGCGCGAAGGCGTCGGTGGCGTCCAGCGCGTTCTCGCTGAATTTCTGCGCCAGTTCGGCCGCGCGTTCCTGGATGGAGGCGAAGCGCTCCTTGGCGGCGCCCTGCAGCTCGGCGCCGCCCAGCACGAAGCCGCGCAGCGCATTGTGGTGGGCTTGGGCCTGCTCGGCCGTGAGCGAGGCCGGGTCCATGGACTTGTACTTGGCGTAGAGCCGCTCGTCGGCGCCCAGGCGGGTCCAGAACTCGGTGACCTTGGGCAGGGCCGCGTTGTAGGCGGCGCGCAGCGCCGGGGTGTCGGCCACGCTGTTGAGGTGGCTGACCGCTCCCCAGGCCCGTGACAGGCGTTCGGTCGCCACGTCCAGCGTGCCGGCCATGGCGGCCCAGTCGGCGGGAAAGCCGGCGGCCGTCACCGCCTCCAGCGCGACACTGGCCTGGTTCAGCAGCTCGTCGACCGCCGGGCCCACGGTGTCGGGGGTGATGGCGTCGAAGCGCGGCAGGCCGCTGAAGTCGAGCAGCGGGTTGAGCTGGGCGGGGTCTTGGCGGACGTTCATGGGGGCTCAGATGGGTGGCGGCGGGCGGGAGTTCAAGCCGTCGGCGCAAGCAGGCGCTCAGCCGGCGTTCTTCTTGACACTCTTTTTGCGGACTTTGGCTCGCTTGACCTGACCGCCGGGCGTGATGCGCTGGTTGCCCAGCACCTTCACGACCTTGACCTCGGGTTTCTGGCCGGGGCGCTTGCCGAACTTGAGCACCTTCACTTCGCGCGGACCGGGTTTGCGGTCTTCATCGGCGGGGCGGGCTTTTTCGGGCAGGGGGCGCCAGAGCACCAACAGCTTGCCGATGTGCTGGATCGGCGCGGCGTCGAGGGCCTCGGCCAGCTCGGCCAGCATGGCCTCGCGCGCGGCGCGGTCGTCGTTGAGCACGCGGATCTTGATGAGGCCGTGCGCCTTGAGCGCGGCATCGGCTTCCTTGCGCACGGCGGGGGTGAGGCCGTCGTTGCCGATGTGGACCACGGGGTCGAGGTGGTGGGCCTCGGCGCGGTGGACCTTGCGTTGGGCGGGCGTGAGGGTGATGGAGGGCATGGGAGAATTATCGTTTACCACCCCCAAGCACGCATGGGCATCAAGGTCCGCACCCAGAGCAAGAAGGTCAACAAGGCCTGGCTCAACGAGCACGTGAACGATCCTTACGTGCGCCTGGCCCAGAAAGAGGGCTACCGCGCCCGGGCCGCCTACAAGCTCAAGGAAATCGACGAAACCCTGGGCCTCGTGAAGCCCGGCATGGCCGTGGTCGACCTGGGCAGCGCCCCGGGCGCCTGGAGCCAGTACCTGCGCCGTCGCCTCAGTCCACAGGGGGCGGCGGCCGGAAGGCTCAACGGCACCATCGTCGCCCTCGACCTGCTGCCCATGGAACCGGTGGAGGACGTGCTCTTCATCCAGGGCGACTTCCGCGAGGCCGAGGTGCTGGCGCAGCTGGAGGCCGCGCTGGCCGAGCGCGGCCTGGCCCAGATCGATCTGGTGGTATCGGACATGGCGCCCAACCTCTCGGGCGTGGCCGACGCCGATGCCGCCCGCATCGAGCACCTGATCGAGCTGGCCGTGGATTTCGCCCGCGCCCACCTCAAGCGCGAGGGCGCGCTGGTGGTCAAGCTCTTCCATGGCGGGG
Organism: Hydrogenophaga sp. YM1; assembly: GCF_016903055.1. Taxonomy (NCBI): domain Bacteria; kingdom Pseudomonadati; phylum Pseudomonadota; class Betaproteobacteria; order Burkholderiales; family Comamonadaceae; genus Hydrogenophaga; species Hydrogenophaga sp. YM1. The sequence continues at coordinate 2,022,518 of NZ_CP070223.1, forward strand.
CCTATGACCCCATGCTGGCCCTGTTCCGGCAGAACTTTCGGGTCGTCAAGGCGATCAAGCCCAAGGCCAGCCGCGACAAATCCGCCGAAACCTTCCTCGTTGGCCTGGGTCTGAAGGGCTGAATTGCCCGTTCGTCCGATGAATGGGCGGTGCGGGAGGGGCAAAGCCAAGACGCCCATTGACATTTCCACGTCACCGACGAACGGCAGGGGGACTTGAAAGTCCTAGAATGCCTTGCATATGCGTGCAAATGCGCGCGTGCGCACCCAGGAGCAGCAGTTGAACAACCAGTGGTTCTCGAAAATCGCCGTGTGGATGGTCATCGCCATGGTGCTCTTCACGGTCTTCAAGCAGTTCGACGGCCGTTCGACCGCAGGCGCGGGGTACATCGGGTACTCCGAGTTCCTTGACCAGGTCAAGGCCCGCCAGATCAAGAGCGCCACCATCCAGGAAGGCCAGGGCGGCACCGAAATCGTGGCCGTCACCCAGGACGACCGGCGCGTGCGCACCACCGCCACTTACCTCGACCGGGGCCTGGTCGGCGACCTCATCAATTACGACGTCAAGTTCGACGTGCGCCCGCGCGAAGAAGGCTCGCTGCTGATGACCCTGCTCGTGAGCTGGGGCCCCATGCTGCTGCTGATCGGCGTCTGGATTTACTTCATGCGGCAGATGCAGGGCGGTGGCAAGGGCGGTGCCTTCAGCTTCGGCAAGAGCAAGGCGCGCATGCTCGACGAGAACAACAACACCGTGACCTTCGCCGACGTCGCTGGCTGCGACGAGGCCAAGGAAGAGGTGAAGGAGGTCGTCGACTTCCTGAAGGATCCGCAGAAATTCCAGAAACTGGGCGGGCGCATCCCGCGCGGCCTGCTGCTCGTGGGCCCGCCGGGCACCGGCAAGACCTTGCTGGCCAAGTCCATCGCGGGCGAGGCCAAGGTGCCGTTCTTCAGCATCTCGGGCTCCGACTTCGTGGAGATGTTCGTTGGCGTGGGCGCGGCCCGCGTGCGCGACATGTTCGAGAACGCCAAGAAAAACGCCCCCTGCATCATCTTCATCGACGAGATCGACGCGGTCGGCCGCCAGCGCGGTGCCGGCCTGGGTGGTGGCAACGACGAGCGCGAGCAGACCCTCAACCAGATGCTGGTCGAGATGGACGGCTTCGAGACCAACCTGGGCGTGATCGTGGTGGCCGCCACCAACCGCCCCGACATCCTCGACGCCGCGCTGCTGCGCCCGGGCCGCTTCGACCGCCAGGTCTACGTGACGCTGCCCGACATCCGCGGCCGCGAGCAGATCCTCAATGTGCACATGCGCAAGATTCCGCTGGGCACCGACGTGAACGCCGCCATCATCGCGCGCGGCACGCCGGGCATGAGTGGCGCCGACCTGGCCAACCTCTGCAACGAGGCCGCGCTGATGGCCGCCCGCCGCAACGCGCGCACCGTGGAGATGCAGGACTTCGAGAAGGCCAAGGACAAGATCCTCATGGGCCCCGAGCGCAAGAGCATGGTCATGCCCGAGGAAGAGCGCCGCAACACGGCCTACCACGAGGCCGGCCACGCGCTCATCGGCAAGCTGCTGCCCAAGTGCGACCCGGTGCACAAGGTCACCATCATCCCGCGCGGGCGCGCGCTGGGCGTCACCATGAGCCTGCCCGAAAAGGACCGCTACAGCTACGACCGCGAGTACATGCTCAACCAGATCAGCATGCTGTTCGGCGGCCGCATCGCGGAAGAGGTGTTCATGAACCAGATGACCACCGGTGCCAGCAACGACTTCGAGCGCGCCACGCACATCGCGCGCGACATGGTGATGCGCTACGGCATGACCGACGCCCTGGGCCCCATGGTCTACGCCGAGAACGAGGGCGAGGTCTTCCTGGGCCGCTCGGTCACCAAGACGACCAACATCTCCGAGCAGACCATGCAGAAGGTCGACTCCGAGGTGCGCCGCATCATCGACGAGCAGTACGCCGAGGCGCGCCGCCTGATCGAGGAGCACGCCGACAAGATGCACGCCATGGCCAAGGCCCTGCTCGAATGGGAGACCATCGACGGCGAGCAACTCGACGACATCATGGCCGGCAAGCCGCCGCGTCCGCCCAAGGACTGGACGCCGCGCAACCCCGTGGGTGGCGGCGGCAGCGGCGGCGGCTCGTCCACCGTGACGCCCGACCCGGCGCCCAACGCGGCCTGATCGCCAACACACCCACACCACCCGAACGGGGCCCTCACCGGCCCCGTTTTCTTTTCCCGCCCACCTGCCCGCCATGCGCTGGATCACCACCCGCTTCGATATAGACCTCACCGAGCCCCGCGTGATGGGCATCGTCAACGTCACGCCCGACTCCTTCTCCGACGGTGGCCAGCATGCCAGCGCGCGCGCGGCGATCGTGCACGCCGAGCGGCTGGTGGCCGAGGGCGCGCAGCTGCTGGACATCGGCGGGGAGTCCACCCGCCCGGGCAGCCTGCCCGTGCCGCCGGACGAGGAGCTGGCGCGCGTGCTGCCCGTGCTGCGCGAGGCCTTGCGCCTCAACGTGCCCCTGTCCGTGGACACGAACAAGCCGGAGGTCATGCGCGCCGTGCTGGACCTCGGCGCCGACATCGTCAACGACATCTGGGCCCTGCGCCAAGGCGACGCGCTCGAGGTGGTGGCCACCCATCCGCGCGCGGGCGTGTGCCTGATGCACATGCACCGCGATCCCTTGACCATGCAGGTGGCGCCGCTGGAGGGCGACGTGCTGCCCGTGGTGCGCGGTTTCCTGCGCGAGCGCGCCCAGGCCTTGCGCGAGCGCGGCGTGGCGCGCGATCGCATCGTGCTCGATCCGGGCATCGGTTTCGGCAAGACGGTGGCGCAGAACTTCAGTCTGCTTGCGCGCCAGGCCGAGCTGCTGGACGAGGGGTATCCGCTGCTGGCGGGCTGGTCGCGCAAGTCCTCGCTGGGCGCGGTCACGGGCGTGCAGAGCCCCGCTGAGCGCGTGCACGCGAGCGTGGCCGCCGCGGTGCTGGCGGTCGAGCGGGGTGCGCGCGTGCTGCGCGTGCACGACGTGCGCGCCACGGTCGAGGCCCTCAAGGTGTGGCAGGCCGCACGCTGAAGGCGGCCGTTCGCCCCAGGGGATCGCGATAATCAAAAGGTCACACAAAACAAGCCATTCCCAGGAGAACAAGACATGGCCCGGCAGTACTTTGGCACCGACGGCATCCGCGGCACCGTCGGTCAAGCCCCGATCACCCCCGATTTCGTGCTGCGCCTGGCGCACGCGGTGGGGCGCGTGCTCAAGCGCACCGAAACCCACCCCACGGTGCTGATCGGCAAGGACACGCGCATTTCCGGCTACATGCTCGAGGCCGCGCTCGAGTCGGGCTTCAACTCGGCGGGCGTGGACGTGCTGCTGCTGGGGCCGGTGCCCACGCCGGCGGTGGCCTATCTCACGCGCGCGCAGCGCGCCAGCCTGGGCGTGGTCATTTCAGCCAGCCACAACCCCTTCGCCGACAACGGCATCAAGTTCTTCAGCGCGCAGGGCACCAAGCTGCCCGACCAGTGGGAGCTCGATGTCGAGGCCGCGCTCGATGAGCCCCCGGTCTGGGTGCCGGCGGCCGGACTGGGCAAGTCGCGCCGGCTCGACGACGCCGCGGGCCGCTACATCGAGTTCTGCAAGAGCACCTGCCCGCAGAACCTGAGCCTCAAGGGCCTGAAGATCGTGGTCGACGCGGCGCACGGCGCGGCGTACCACATCGCCCCCGCCGTGTTCCACGAGCTGGGTGCCGAGGTGGTCAAGATCGGCTGCTCTCCCGACGGCCTGAACATCAACGCCGGGGTGGGCGCCACCCACCCCGAGGCCCTGCTGGCGGCGGTGCGTGAGCACGGAGCGGACTACGGCATCGCGCTCGACGGCGACGCCGACCGCCTGCAGATGGCCGACCGCCACGGCCGGCTCTACAACGGCGACGAGCTGCTCTACCTGATGGTGACCGACCGCCTGGCGCGCGACGAAGACGTGCCCGGCGTGGTGGGCACGCTCATGACCAACATGGCGGTGGAGGTGGCGCTCAAGGCGCGCGGCGTGCGCTTCGTGCGCGCCAAGGTGGGCGACCGCTACGTGCTCGAAGAACTGGAGCGCCACGGCTGGACGCTGGGCGGAGAGGGCTCGGGCCACCTGCTGGTGCTCGACCGCCATTCCACGGGCGATGGCCTGGTCTCGGCCCTGCAGGTGCTCTATGCCTGCGTGGGCAGTGGCAAGACGCTGGCGCAGCTGCTGGCCGACGTGACCCTGTTTCCGCAGACGCTCATCAACGTGCGCCTGCAGCCCGGGCAGGACTGGAAGACCAACCGGCGCCTGGCCGACACCACGCAGGCGGTGGAGGGCGAGCTCGGCGAGGCTGGCCGCGTGCTGATCCGGGCCAGCGGCACCGAGCCGCTGCTGCGTGTGATGGTGGAGGCGCGCGATGCCACCGTGGCCAAGGCCAGCGCCGAACGCCTCGCCGAGGCGGCGAGGGCCGCCTGATGGCCGCCGCTTTCTCGGTGCGCCGCGCCGACTACGGCCGCCCCAGCGACGCGCGCGCCATCGTGGCCCTGCTCGACGCCTACGCCAGCGACCCGGCCGGTGGCGGCGAGCCCCTGAGCGACTTCGCGCGCTCGCGGCTGGTGCCCGAACTCGCGAGCCGGCCCCACGCCTTCAGCGTGCTGGCCTTCGATGGCGAGGCCGCCGTGGGCCTGGTCAACTGCATCGAGGGGTTTTCTACCTTCAAGTGCCTGCCGCTGGTGAACGTGCACGACGTGGCGGTGCTCGCCAGCCACCGCGGCCGCGGCATCGCCGAGGCCATGCTGGCCGAGGTGGAGCGCCTCGCGCGCGAGCGCGGCGCCTGCAAGCTCACGCTGGAGGTGCTGTCGGGTAACGCGCCCGCCATGCGGTTGTACCAGCGCGTGGGTTTCGCCGGCTACCAGCTCGATCCCTCGATGGGGACCGCGCAGTTCCTGCAGAAGTGGCTGGACTGAGGCGCGGGCGCGCTCAGCAACTCAGTAGAGCAGGAAGGGTCGGCGCGCCTCGGTCCACGCGGCCTCGTCAGCCCGCGCCGGCGCGTCCAGTGCCTCGGGCGGCGCGTCCACATCGTCCACCCACTCGCGCAGCAGGGGGCCGCCGTTGATGAGGTCGATGGCCAGGCGGTCGCGCTCGTACTCGTAGGGGAAGTCGCGCCACAGCGGGTAGTCGGGCCGCTGCAGGCGGATGGCACGAAAGGCCAGGGCCTGCAGGCGCCAGGGCTGGAAGGCCCTGTGGTCGTAGTGCGCGGGGTCTTCCACATGGATCTGCACGCCAGCGCACAGCTGGCTTGCGTGCTTGTGGAAGGTGGGCTCGAACCAGCATTCGCGCAGCACGCAGCCGCGCAGCCACTGCGGTGCGATCCGGCGCATGTCGGCCAGCAGGCGCGTGGTGTCGATGTCGGGGGCGCCGAACAGCTCCAGCGGGCGCGTGGTGCCCCGGCCTTCGCTGAGCGTGGTGCCTTCCAGCATGACCGTGCCCGCGTAGGCGCGCGCCATCGACAGGTTGGGCGCGTTCGGGCTGGGGTTGACCCAGCTGCGCTCGCCGATGGGCCAGCCGAAGCCCGGCGCCTCGTCCGGCCGCCAGCCGTCCATGGCGATCACGCGGTACTCCAGCGTCAGGCCCAGCGTGGCGATGAACCACTGGCCCAGCTCGCCCATGGTGAGGCCGTGCCGCATGGGCATGGGGCCGGCGCCCACGAAGCTCTCCCAGCCCTCGCGCAGCGTGAGGCCTTCCACCGGGCGGCCCGCCGGGTTGGGCCGGTCCAGTACCCACACGGCCTTGCCCCGGCGCGCGGCGGCTTCCAACACGTAGCGCAGTGTGGTGATGAAGGTATAGATGCGGCAGCCCAGGTCCTGCAGGTCGACGAGCAGCACGTCGAAGCTGTCCATCATGGCGTCGCTGGGGCGGCGCACCTCGCCGTACAGGCTGAACACCGGGATGCCCCAGCGGGGGTCGGTGTAGTCGGGCGACTCGACCATGTTGTCCTGCTTGTCGCCGCGCAGCCCGTGCTGCGGGCCGAAGGCCGCGCTGAGCTGGAGGTCGGGCAGGGCGGCCAGGGCGTCCAGGCTGTGGGTGAGGTCGCGCGTGACGGAGGCGGGATGGGCCAGCACGGCGACGCGCCGACCGGCCAGGGGCGCGCGCAGCGCGGGATCGTTCAGGAAACGTTCGATGCCGAATTGCATGGGCGGTGTGTTCAGTCGGCGGGCAGGCGCAGTGTCCAGCCCGCGGGGTCGTGGAAATCGGGCGTGGGTCGGGGGTGGTGCAAGGCCCAGTGCGAGACTTGGCCGTGCTGGTCTTCGATCACGGTGCTCAGGCCCAGCTGCCAGGGCCCGGGCGGCAGTTGCCGGCGATCGAGCACGGCGACGAGTTCGACGCCCTCGGCCGTGTCGCGCCGTTCGATCAGGGGCGCGTGCAGCGGTCCCCTCAGCGCATCGCGCACGCGCGTGCGGCTGAAGGCGTAGTCGGCCCACTGGCCCGAGGGGGAGAAGTTGAACTCGCGATAGGCGCCCTGGCCGGGCTGGCCGATGAAGGCCTCGAAGCAGGTGTGGCGCCACAGGCCGTCGGCCATGCCGCCACCCAGGGGTTCGGGCCAGCGCACCGCGGCGGTGTCGCCGCGCACGCGGTAGTGCAGCACCAGCTCGCGCGGCTCGGCGCTCACCAGCACCGAGACCGACAGCTCGATGCGCGGCGATTCGGGGTGGGGGCAGAGGTTCAGGGCGGCGGACACGGGCGCCATTGTGTCAGCCCGTGCCCCGCGCCGAGTCACGGAACGGTCATTGGCTTGCCATGGGCGCGCCACGCAAGCGCCGCAGCATGAAAGGCCATGGACAAGACCTTGATCTCCGCGGCGCTGGCGCCGCCCATGGCCCCGCCCGCGCCCCAGCGTGCCAGCGGTCTGCAGGTGCGCTGGGCGCGCCACCTCGACGACGTGCGCGCGGCGCAGCGCCTGCGCTTCGAGGTCTTCGCGGGCGAGATGGGTGCGCGGCTGTCCACGCCGCTGCCCGGCCACGACATCGACCTTTTCGACGATTTCTGCGAGCACCTGCTGGTGTGCGATTCCGCGACCGGGGCGGTGATCGGCACCTACCGCGTGCTCACGCCCGTGCAGGCGCGCCGCGTGGGCAGCACCTACAGCGACACCGAGTTCGACCTCACCCGCCTGCGCCAGGTGCGCGATCGCATGGTGGAGCTGGGGCGCAGCTGCGTGCACCCGGCGCATCGCCAGGGCGGCGTCATCCTGGCCCTGTGGGGCGCGCTGGGCGACTTCATGCAGCGCAATGCGCTGGACGTGATGATCGGCTGCGCCAGCATCCCCATGCAGCACGACGGCCGCTTGGCCGCCAGCCTCTGGCGCCAGGTGCGCGAGCGCCACCTGGCGCCCATCGACTGGCACGTCCGCCCGCGCCTGCCGCTGCCGGTCGACCGGCTGGACGGCTCGCTCGAGGTGGAGCCGCCCGCCCTCATCAAGGGCTATCTGCGGCTGGGCGCCAAGGTGCTGGGGCCGCCGGCCTGGGACCCCGACTTCAACACCGCCGACCTGCCCATGCTGATGCGCCTGGGGGATCTGCCCGCGCGCTACCGCAAGCACCTGCTGGGGAACGCCTGATGCGATCCGCTTTTGATGCACTGGGTGGCTGGGCGGCGCGCTCGCGCCTGCCGGCCGGGGGCGGCGGCGCCCTGCCCATCGACCTGGGGGCCGACGACACCGACGATGGCGACACCACCCCCGACGGCCCGGAGCGCGCCCGCTTCCGGGCCGTTTTCATCTCCGACCTGCACCTGGGCACGGCCGGTTGCCAGGCGCGCCAGCTGCTGGAATTCCTCAAGCAGCACCCGAGCGAAACCCTGTACCTGGTCGGCGACATCATCGACGGCTGGCAACTGCGCCGCAAATGGTTCTGGCCGCAGTCGCACAACGACGTGGTACAGAAGCTGCTGCGCCGCGCCCGCAAGGGCTGCCGCGTGGTCTTCGTGCCCGGCAACCACGACGAGTTCGCGCGCCAGTTCGACGGCCACCAGTTCGGTGGCATCGAGGTCAGCAACGAAGCCGTGCACCTCACGGCCGACGGCCGTCGCCTGTGGGTGGTGCACGGCGACCACTTCGACGGCGTGATCCAGTGCGCGAAGTGGCTGGCCTACCTGGGGGACAACGCCTACGAGCTGCTGCTGCGCCTGAACCGCCACCTGAATTCGCTGCGGGCGCGCCTGGGCCTGCCGTACTGGTCGCTCTCGCAGTACCTCAAGCACAAGGTCAAGAAGGCCCTGAACTACGTGATGGACTTCGAGCGCGCCGTGGCGGCCGAGGCCCGCTCGCGCGGTTACCACGGCGTGGTCTGCGGCCACATCCACCGGCCCGAGATGCGCAGCATCGATGGCACGCTGTACTGCAACGACGGCGATTGGGTGGAAAGCCTGTCGGCCCTGGTGGAGCACCTGGACGGCCGGCTGGAATTGGTGCACTGGGCGCCGGGCGCCTTGCCCGACGGCATCGCGCATGGTGAAAACGCGCGCGGCCAAACCATAATCGGCGCATGACCGGCTCCGCCTCCATTCCGCGCTTTTCCCTTCTCGATCGCGACCACAGCATCCTCGCGTTCAACGAACGCGTCATGGACTGGGCGCGCCGCCCCGATGTGCCCGAACTGGAGCGCCTGCGCTACCTCAGCATCGTCTCCAGCAACCTGGACGAATTCTTCGAGGTGCGCATGGCGCCTCAGCTGGCGGCGGCCAAGGCCCACGAGACGCGCGGCCTCTACACCGCCCAGACCTTCGATGCTCTGTCGGCCAAGGTGCACGAGCTGGTGGCCCAGCAGTACGCCATCTACAACGATGAGCTGCTGCCCGCGCTGGAGAAGAAGGGCATCAAGATCGTCGCCCACAGCGAGCGCAACGCGCGCCAGCGCCGCCATGTGCGCGAGATCTTCCACAACGAGGTGCAACCCCTGCTGATGCCCGTGGGCCTGGACCCGGCGCACCCGTTTCCGCAGGTGGCGAACAAGTCGCTCAACTTCATCGTGCGCCTCACAGGCAAGGACGCCTTCGGCCGCGAAAACGAGATCGCCATCGTCAAGGTGCCGCGCATCCTGCCGCGCTTCTTCCGCCTGCCGTCGGTGAAGGGCTCGCGGCAGATTCATTTCGTCTCCATCTCCAGCCTGATCCGCACGCACCTGGGCGACCTGTTCCCTGGCCGCCAGGTGACCGAGTTTTCGCAGTTCCGCGTCACGCGCCACTCCGACCTGGCGGTGGACGAGGAAGAGGTGAAGAACCTGCGCACCGCGCTGCGCAAGGGCCTGCAGCAGCGCCACTACGGTCAGGCGCTGCGGCTGGAGGTCTCGGCCGGTGCCTCCACCTTCCTGTCCGACTTCCTGTTGGAGCAGTTCGGCCTGCCCGAGGCCTGCCTGTACCGCGTGCCCGGCCCGGTGAACCTGGTGCGCCTGAACCAGCTCATCGACAAGGTCGACGCGCCCGAGCTGCGCTTCGAGCCCTACCTGCCCGGCTGGCCGCTGCAGCTCACGCCGGGCCAGTCCTTCTTCGAGCGGCTGCGCCAGGGCGACGTGCTCATCCACCAGCCGTACGAGAGCTTCGACGCGGTGCTGTCCTTTCTGCGCGAGGCGGTGGAAGACCCCGACGTGCTGGCGATCAAGCAGACCATCTACCGCACGGGCGCCAAGAGCGAGCTCATGGATCTGCTGCGCGAGGCAGTGCGCCGCGGCAAGGAAGTGACGGCTGTGGTGGAGCTCAAGGCCCGCTTCGACGAGGAAGCCAACATCAACTACGCCGAGCGCCTGGAGTCCGTGGGCGCGCAGGTGGTGTACGGGGTGGTCGGCCTCAAGACGCACGCCAAGATGCTGCTGATCACGCGCCGCGAGGCCGAAGGGCTGCGTCGCTACGCGCACCTGTCCACCGGCAACTACAACCCCGGCACCGCGCGCGTCTACACCGACCTGAGCACCCTCACGGCCGACGAGGCGCTCACCGCCGACGTGGACCAGGTTTTCCTGCATCTGGCCAGCCAGAACCGCCTTGCTCGGCTCAACAAGGCGCTGATCGCGCCCTTCCTGCTGCACAAGGCCATGCTCGACAAGGTGGCCGCCGCCGGCGAGGCCGCGTCACGCGGGCAGGACGCGCGCATCACGCTGAAGATGAACGCGCTCACCGACGAACCGCTGGCGCGCGCGCTGGCCGCGGCCTCACAGCAGGGTGTGAAGATCGACCTCATCGTGCGCGGCGCCTGCGTACTGCCGGCCGGCGTGCCTGGCTTCACCGACAACGTGCGCGTGCGCTCGGTCATCGGCCGGCTGCTGGAGCATTCGCGCGTGTACCACTTCCGCGTGGGCGGCGAGGAAGAGGTCTGGCTGGCCAGCGCCGACTGGATGAACCGCAACATGCTGCGCCGCGTGGAGCTGGCCTGGCCGGTGACCGATCCGGCCCTGCGCCAGCGCATCGTGGACGAATGCCTCAACGCCTATCTGCACGACACGCGCGATGCCTGGCTGCTGCAGCCAGACGGTCGCTATGTGCCGGCCGGGCAGGGCGCCTCGGGGCGCCAGCGCCACCACTTGCAGTCGGCCCAGGCCAGCCTGATGGCCCGGCATGGCGGGAAAGGCTGAAGGCATGGCCATGACGGTGCGCGGCATGGACCTGATCCTGTGGCGCCACGCCGAAGCGCAGGACCACCCCGACCCGGCCGAGGGCCTGCCGGGCGACCGCCACGACCTGGCGCGCCGGCTCACGCCGCGCGGCGAGAAGCAGGCCGCGCGGATGGCGGCCTGGCTGGACCGCCAACTGCCCGAGGGCGCGCGGGTCTGGAGCAGCCCGGCCGCTCGTTGCGAGCAGACGGTGATGGCGCTGGGCCGGCGCTACAAGCTGAGCGAGGCGATCGCGCCCGAGGCCAGCGCCGAGGCCCTACTGGACCTGGTGCAATGGCCGGCGGGCAAAAGCCCCGTGCTGGTGGTGGGCCACCAGCCCACGCTGGGCCAGGTGGTCGCGCGCCTGCTCGGCTTTACCGAGGACGATTGCTCAGTGAAAAAAGGCGCGCTGTGGTGGCTGCGCCACCGCGAGCGCGCCGGCGTGGGCGAGACCGTGGTCGTGACGGTGCAGACGCCCGAGATGCTGTGACGCCGGCTCAGGCGGCCTTGGCGGGCGCCTTGCGGGGAGCGGCCTTCCTGGCGGGGGTCGGCTTCGCCGCGGCTTTGGCCGTGGGTTTCGCGGCGGTCTTTGCTGGCGCCTTCGGGGCGGCCTTGGCAGCGGGTTTTGTGGCGGCTTGGTGGGCCTTCTTGGCCACTGGCTTCTTCGCCGCGACCTTTCGCTTCGACGGGGCCGGCGGGACGGAGGGTGCCTTGGCGGCCGGCCGGCCGGTCTTGAGTGTGGGCACGGCGGCCACGGCGGTCTTGTAGGCGGCGTCGCTCAGGCCTTGCAGCACCATCAGTCCGGCGCGCAGCAACTCGCTCTTCTTGACGCTGATGCCCAGCGCGATGGCGCGGGTCTTGAGCGTTTCGATCGCGGCGAACTCGTTCTTCGGGATGGTGAAGCTGTCGCGAACGAGCTTGGGCTTCTTGCTGGTGGACTTGTCGGTGGCTGAGGCCATGAACGCTCCTCGTTGAATAAGGGGCGTTCAGTATAAACCGTATAAACGGTTTATATGAAAGATCGGAGGCGGCTCAGCGGACGTCCGCCGTGAACTTCCAGGCCGACACCTTCTGCCAGGCCTGTACCTCTTCACCCAGCAGCCAGGCAGACTGCGGGAAGCGCCGGGCCCAGCCCGATGGCGTGGACAGCTTGAAAGCGCCCGACTTGTAGCTCAGGCGCATCGCCTGGTATTCGGGCATCTGGCGCGCGTGGCACAGCAGCACCGCCAGTCGCAGGCAGATGAGCTGTTTGGCGAACAGCTCGTCCTGCAGCGACTGCTCCAGCTTGCGCAGCTTGCCGCGCTGGCCCAGCACCAGTTCGCTCATGCGGTGCAACTCGCGCAGCGAGAAACCCGGTGCGTCCAGGTTGTCCAGGATGTAGGCCCCGTGGTGGTGGTTGCGCTCGTGCGAGATGTGCGAGCCGATCTCGTGCAGCTGCGCGGCCCAGGCCAGCTTCTGCGAGTAGCGGCTGTCCTGCTCGTCCGGCGCGGCGATCTGCGAGAACAGGGCATTGGCCACCTCGCCCACGCGGCGTGCCTGCGCCTCGTCGGCCGAGAAGCGCTGCGCCAGCCAGCGCACGGTGCGCTCGCGCACATCACCGCCATCGCTCTCGCGATCGATCAGGTCGTACAGCGCGCCGTGGCGCAGCGCGCCCTGCGCGGGCAGCATCTGGTCCAGGCCATAGAGGTCGAAGATCGCGCGCAACACCGCCAGGCCGCCCGCCAGCACGGGACGGCGATCGTCCTTCAGCCCGTCGAGGCGCAGGTTGTCCACGTGGCCGGCGCGCAGCAGCCGCTCGGTCAGCCAGTCCAGGCCGGAGCGGGTGATCAGTCCCATGGCCCAGCCGTTGGCACCCAGCATGTCGGCGATGGAGCCCACCGTGCCGGAGGAGCCGTAGGCGACGTGCCACTGCGCGGGCGGGAACTTGTCCAGCGCCTCGTCCAGCACGGCCTTGGCGGCCACCTCGGCGGTCTTGAGCGTGGACGCGGTGAACTGGCCGCGCGGGAAGTAGCGCGAGGACCAGGCCACGCTGCCCAGCCGATAGGACTCCAGCACCTCGGCGGTGTAGCCCTGGCCCATGATCATTTCGGTGGAGCGCCCGCCGATGTCCACCACCAGGCGGCGCTCGTCGGAATGCGGCAGCAGCCGCGAGACGCCCTGGTAGATCAGCCGCGCCTCCTCGTGGCCCGAAACCACCTCGATCGGAAAGCCCAGCACCTGCTGCGCCCGGTTGAGGAATTCGTCCCGGTTGCGGGCCTCGCGCAAGGTCTGCGTGGCCACGGCGCGCACCTGCTGCTTCTTGAAGCCCTGCAAGCGCTCGCCGAAGCGCGCCAGGCATTCCCAGCCGCGCACCATGGCGGCCGAACCCAGGTTTTTCTCCTCGTCCAGCCCGTTGCCCTGGCGCACCGTTTCCTTCAGGTACTCCACCCGCTCGATGTGGCCGGCGTGGTAGCGGCCGATCTCCAGGCGAAAGCTGTTCGAGCCGAGGTCAACGGCGGCGAGGAGGGTTCCGTTTTGCATGGAGAAATGGGGGGCGTGCGGGTGAACCCCGCAGGGAGGCGAGGCGCCGATTGTGACGCATGCCCCGGGCGTGGGCGGTGGCGGGGGTGGCGTGGGCGGTTCTTTTTATGACGGGCTTTTGATGTCACGCAGCTGTCACACAGCCTCCATAAAGTCCGTTTGTCCGCCTTTTCCGCAACCCCTGAGGACCCCTCGCATGAACAGCAAACGCACCCTCCTGAAAGCCCTGGCCGCTGCCGCGATGGCCACCGTCGCGCTCGGCACCGCGCACGCCGCCGACATCACCGGCGCCGGCGCCACGTTCCCGTTCCCGATCTATGCCAAGTGGGCGGAGATGTACAAGGCTCAGACGGGTACCGGCCTGAACTACCAGTCGATCGGCTCGTCGGGCGGTCTGCGCCAGATCCGCGCCAAGACGGTGGCCTTCGGTGCCTCCGACGCCCCGGTGAGCGGCGCCGACCTCGACAAGGACGCCATGGTGCAGTTCCCCGCCATCATCGGCGGCACCGTGCCGGTGTTCAACCTCGAAGGTTTCGCCCCCGGCTCGGTGCGCATCACCGGCCCGGTGCTGGCCGAGATGTTCCTGGGCAAGATCACCGCCTGGAACGATGCCAAGATCGCTGCGCTGAACCCCGGCAAGACCCTGCCCAACACCGCCATCACCGTGGTGCACCGCGCCGACGGTTCGGGCACGACCTTCAACTTCACCGACTACCTGAGCGCCGTCAGCAAGGACTGGGCCGACGCCGTGGGCAAGGGCGCCGCCGTGAAGTGGCCGGCCGCCACCTCGGTGGGTGGCAAGGGCAACGAAGGCGTGGCCGCCAACGTCAGCCGCACCCGCGGCGCGATCGGCTACGTCGAGTACGCCTACGCCAAGAAGAACAACATCCCCCACATGACCCTGCAGAACGCCGACGGCCAATACGTGCAGCCCGACGACAAGAGCTTCGCGGCCGCCGCCGCTGGCGTGGACTGGTTCAGCGTGCCGGGCATGGGCGTGTCCATGGTGAACGCCAAGGGCAAGGACAGCTGGCCCATCAGCACCGCCTCGTTCATCCTCATGTACAAGCAACCGGCCGACAAGGCGCAATCGGCCGAGGTGCTCAAGTTCTTCGACTGGGCGTTCAAGAACGGCAAGCAGGCCGCCATCGACCTGGACTACGTGCCGATGCCCGACGCGGTGACCGGCCAGATCCGCGACAAGGTCTGGTCGCAGATCGCCCGCTGATCGGCTGGGCCCAGGCCCCGACGAACCCCCCGGTGGGCAGAGGCCGGCCGGTGGGTTTTTTCGGTCCGATGTCTGTCATACAGTCCGTCATAAACGGCCCGAAGGGGGTCCGATGAACACCACCACCCGCAGCGCAGACCCCAGCATGGCTTCCTCCCGTTCCCCATCCGGTACGCGTGACCAGCGCAGCGACGACGCCATGGTGGCCGTCGCCCGCCGCCAGCAATGGCAAGACCTGGTCTTTCACCGCCTGACCCAGGCTTTCTCGCTGCTGGTGCTCGTGGCGCTGGTGGGCATCATTGTTTCCCTCTTCCTCAACGCCTGGCCCACCTTCAAGACCTTTGGCTTGAAGTTTCTGTGGACCGTGGAGTGGGACATCGTCAATGAGCAGTACGGCGCCGCCATCGCGATCGTCGGCACCCTACTCAGCGCGGGCATCGCCATGCTGTTCGGCGTGCCGCTGGCCTTCGGCATTGCGCTCTTCCTCACCGAAACCTGTCCCGTGTGGCTGCGCCGGCCGCTGGGCACCGCCATCGAACTGCTGGCGGCCGTGCCGTCCATCATCTACGGCATGTTCGGCCTGTTCGTGTTTGCGCCGGTGTTCGCCGACTACTTTCAGGTGCCGGTGCGCGAGCTGATGATGGGCATGCCCCTGATCGGCTGGCTGTTCGGCGGCGCGCCCAACGGCTTGGGCATCCTGGCGGCGGGCGTCATCCTGGCGTTCATGGTGCTGCCGTTCATCGCGGCGGTGATGCGCGACGTCTTCGAGATCACGCCGCCCATCCTGCGCGAATCGGCCTACGGCCTGGGCTGCACCACCTGGGAGGTGGTCGCCAAGGTGGTGCTGCCGTACACGCAGAAGGGCGTCATCGGCGGCATCATGCTCGGCCTGGGGCGCGCCCTGGGCGAGACCATGGCCGTCACCTTCGTGATCGGCAACGCCAACCGCATGCCCACCTCGCTGTTCTCGCCCGGCACCTCCATCGCCTCGGTGCTGGCCAATGAGTTCGGCGAGGCCGAGGGCCTGCACTTCAACACCCTGTTCGCCTTGGGCTTCCTGCTGTTCTGCATCACCTTCGTGGTGCTGGCACTGGCCAAGTGGATGATCCTGCGCACCGAGAAGGCCAAGGGCGCCTGAGCCCCGAGCGAGACACACCATGCAGATGAACCAATCGCTCTACAAGCGCCGCCAGCGCACCAACCTCATTGGCCTGAGCCTGTCCATGGGCGCCATGGGCCTGGGGCTGTTCGTGCTGCTGTGGATCCTGTGGGTCCTGTTCTCCAACGGTCTGGCGGGCCTGGACCTCAACGTTTTCACCGCCGACACGCCGGCCCCGGGGTCGGAGGGGGGCGGCCTGCGCAACGCCTTGCTGGGCAGCCTGATGATCGTTGGCCTGTCGGTGCTGGTGTCCACGCCGGTGGGCATCCTGGCGGGCATCTACCTCACCGAGTACGGCGACAACAGCAAGGTGGCCGAGTTCACGCGCTTCGTCACCGACATCATGCTGTCGGCCCCCTCCATCGTGCTGGGCCTGTTCGTGTACTCCATCGCGGTCGCCACGGCGGGCCATTTCTCGGGCTACGCGGGCAGCCTGGCGCTGTCGCTGATCGCCGTGCCGGTCGTCGTTCGCACCACTGAGAACATGCTGCGCCTGGTGCCCGGCAGTCTGCGCGAGGCGGCCTTCGCGCTCGGCGCGCCGCGCTGGAAGGTCTCGCTCATGGTCACGCTGCGCGCGGCCAAGAGCGGCGTCATCACCGGCTTGCTGCTGGCGGTGGCCCGCATCAGTGGTGAAACCGCGCCGCTGCTGTTCACCGCGCTGAGCAACCAGTTCTTCAGCACCGACATGAGCCGCCCCATGGCGAACCTGCCGGTGGTGATCTTCCAGTTCGCCATGAGCCCCTACGACAACTGGGTCCGCCTGGCCTGGGCTGGCGCGCTGATCATCACGCTCACCGTGCTGGCGCTCAACATCCTGGCGCGCGTGTTCTTCCGCGACAAGGTGAAAGCCTGACGCCCACGCGAGCCGACCGCACAACAAGGAACACGACCATGTCCGAATCCACCATCGCCATCCGCCCCGAGAACCTGGTCGCCAGCCGTGCGCCCGCTGCCCCGGGCGAAGCGCGCAACGCCCTCGAGGTGCGCAACCTGAACTTCTTCTACGGCAAGTTCCAGGGCCTCAAGAACGTCACGCTGGACATCCAGGAAAAGCGCGTCACGGCCTTCATCGGCCCCTCGGGCTGCGGCAAGTCCACGCTGCTGCGCACGCTCAACCGCATGTACAGCCTGTACCCCGGTCAGCGCGCCGAGGGCGAGATCCGCCTGTATGGACAGAACATCCTCGACCCCAAGCAGGACCTGAACCTGCTGCGCGCGCGCATCGGCATGGTGTTCCAGAAGCCCACGCCATTCCCGATGTCGATCTACGACAACATTGCCTTCGGCGTGCGCCTGTATGAAAACCTGTCGCGCAGCGACATGGACGACCGCGTGGAATGGGCCTTGACCAAAGCCGCGCTGTGGAAGGAAGTGAAGGACAAGCTCAGCCAGAGCGGCCTGTCGCTGTCCGGCGGCCAGCAGCAGCGCCTGTGCATAGCGCGCAGCGTGGCGGTCAAGCCTTCGGTGCTGCTGCTCGACGAACCCACGTCCGCGCTGGACCCGATCTCCACTGGCAAGGTCGAGGAACTGGTGCACGAGCTCAAGTCCGACTACACCATCGCCATCGTCACGCACAACATGCAGCAGGCCGCGCGCTGCAGCGACTACACCGCTTACATGTACCTGGGCGAATTGATCGAGTTCGGCGCCACCGAGCAGATCTTCTTCAAGCCGACCAAGACGGCGACCGAGGACTACATCACCGGCCGCTTCGGCTGATCCGGCCCTGCAGACGCCAACCCCACGGGAGACACGCGAATGAGCGACAAACACCTGTCCAGCCAGTTCGACGCCGAGCTGAACTCCATCTCCACCCACGTGCTCGAGATGGGCGGCCTGGTCGAATCCCAGCTTCACCAGGCGGTCTACGCCCTGGGCAACATGAGCCTGGAGTCCGCCCTCCAGGTGGAAGAGAACGAGAACCGCATCAACCAGATGGAGCTGTCGATCGACCACGAGATCATCTCGACGATCGGACGCCGCCAACCCACGGCGCGTGACCTGCGCTTCCTGATGGCGATCTCGCGCACCACGCAGAACCTGGAGCGCGCGGGCGATGAAGTGGCGCGCATGGCACGCATGGTCAAATCCATCATCGGCAACGGCACGCCGCGCAACCTGCCCATCTCCGAGCTGCGCCTGGCGGCCGACCTGGCCGCCGCGCTGCTGCGCAAGTCGCTGGACTCTTTCGCGCGCCTGGACACGCAGATGGCGGTGTCCATCATCAAGGCCGACGACCAGATCGACGAGGAGTACAACGGCTTCCTGCGCAAACTCATCACCTACATGATGGAAGATCCGCGCACCATCTCGCCGAGCCTGGACCTGCTGTTCCTGGCCAAGTCCATCGAGCGCATCGGCGACCACGCGAAGAACATCGCCGAGCAAATCATTTTCATCGTCAAGGGCGAAGACGTCCGTCACACGCCCGTCGACAAAGTGGAGTCCGTTGCCGGATGAGAAAGCTGCCCCGGATCCTGGTCGTCGAGGACGAACCCTCGATCGCCGAACTGATCGCCGTCAACCTGCGCCACAACGGCTTCGCGCCCACCATCGTGTTCGATGGCGCGGCCGCGCAGCGCGAGGTGGACGCGGTGTTGCCCGACGTGATCCTGCTCGATTGGATGCTGCCCGGCGAAAGCGGGGCGGTGCTGGCGCGCCAGTGGCGCAAGAACGAACGCACCAAGACCGTGCCCATCCTCATGCTCACCGCGCGCAGCGACGAGAGCGACAAGGTGCAGGGCCTGGACGCCGGTGCCGATGACTACATCACCAAACCGTTCTCCACGCAGGAGCTGCTCGCGCGCATCCGCGCGGTGCTGCGCCGCCGCGCGCCCGAGATCGTCAACGACTCGGTGCAGGTGGGCGAGCTCACGCTCGACGCGGCCACCTACCGTGTGAGCTTTCGCGGGCGCGAACTCAAGGTGGGGCCCACCGAGTTCAAGCTGCTGCACTACCTCATGAAGCACGCGGAGCGCGTGCACACCCGTGGTACGCTGCTCGACAAGGTCTGGGGAGACCATGTCTTCATCGAGGAGCGCACCGTGGACGTTCACGTCAAGCGATTGAGGGAGTCCCTGGGTGAGGCCTCGACCATGATCGAGACGGTGCGCGGCGCGGGCTACCGCCTCACCGCCATGGGCAGCCCCGCACGCCAGACACCCGGCACGCCGCTCTCGGCGACATGAGCCCGGCTTTGCCGCCCGCCAGGGCCTGCACCGCGGCGGCTTGCGCGCCCGTGACCCCATGAGCCGCCGGATTCTGGAGCTGCTGCTGCTGGTGGCGTTGGGAGCGGCGGTGGGCTGGGCCGCCGACCGCGCGGCCCTGGCGTTCGTGGGGGCCCTGGCGGGCTGCTCGATCTGGATCGTGCGCGACGCCGTGCGCGCGCAGCGCGTGCTGCGCTGGCTCAACAAGGCCGATGCCTCGCGCATGCCCGAGCTCGGTGGCTTCTGGGGCGAACTGCTCGACCGGTGCCGCAAGCTGATCAAGAAGCTGGAAAAGAAGGCCGCCAGCAGCGAGGCCCGCCTGGAAGATTTCCTGGCCGCGATCCAGGCCTCGCCGAACGGGGTGGTGCTGCTGGACGCAGCGGGCCGCATCGAGTGGGCCAACCTCACCGCGTCCAACCAGCTGGGCTTCGATCCGCAGCGCGACCTCGGGCAATACGTGCGCAACCTGGTGCGCCACCCGGCGTTCAACGCCTATCTCAGTGCAGGGGATTTCGGGCACGAGATCACCATCGACGGCATCGGGCCGCGCCCCTCGCAGCCGACCAAGATATCGCTGCAAATCCACCCGTATGGCAAGAAGCGCAAGCTGATGATCACGCGCGACGTCACGGCCGTGCAACTGGCCGAGACGATGCGGCGCGACTTCGTGGCCAACGTGTCGCACGAGATCCGCACGCCGCTGACGGTGCTCAGCGGCTTCGTGGAAACCATGCAGAGCCTGGAGCTCAGCGAAGAGGAGCGCCAGCAGTACCTGGGCCTCATGAGCCAACAGGCGCACCGCATGCAGACGCTGGTGAACGACCTGCTGACCTTGTCGCGGCTGGAGGGCAGCCCGGCGCCGGGGCCGGGCGAGTGGACCGGCACGCAGGAATTGCTGGAGCATGTGGTGCAGGAGGCGCGTGGCCTGAGCCAGGCGATCGCCAGCACGCCGCACCGCATCGAGCCGTCGGCGAACAGCGCCTCGTTCTGGGTGTCGGGCGCCAAGACGGAGCTGATCAGCGCGATGTCCAACCTGATGAGCAACGCCGTGCGCTACACGCCCGGTGGCGGCCGCATCGAGCCGGGCTGGCGCATCAACGACGAAGGCCTGGCGGAGTTCTATGTGAGCGACTCGGGCCCTGGCATCGCGGCCGAACACCTGCCGCGCCTGACGGAGCGCTTCTACCGCGTGGACCGCAGCCGCTCGCGCGAGACCGGCGGCACGGGCCTGGGACTGGCCATCGTGAAGCACGTGGCGCAGCGGCACGGCGGGCGCATCGACGTGCAGAGCACGGTGGGGCAGGGCACGACCTTCACCATCTCCCTGCCGCCCACACGGGTGCGGACCTCGGCGCCGGACTGAGGCGAGTCGGGCTCAGCGTCCCACGCGCAGGTACAGCACCAGGCTTTCCTTGCTGTCGTTGAGGCGCCAGAGGTTGGCCTTGAAGGCCCACTGGGTGAGATCGACGCGTTGGTGCAGGCTGCTCTGGCTCTGCGGGGTGGCGATCAGGCTGCGGCAGTCGGCGCCGGCCGGGTCGTTCTGGCCGGTTCGCACCAGCCTCAGCCCGCCGTGGTGCCGCAGGGCCGCGATCTGCGCCTGGGACAGGCCATCGGCGAGTACGCAGGATTGCGGAGGCACCAGCTCCGCGATGCGCCGCGAGATCGGCCCATAGCTGCGGCCGAAGTCCAGCAGCGGCAGCCACAGGGTCATCAGCAGAAGCCAGCACAGCGTACTGCCGGCGGCGGGCAGCACCAGGCTTTTCCAGATGGCTTCGCGGTGGCGGCCCACGCGCCAGGACACGAGCCACAGCCAGGCCAGCGTGGCCGCGGCGCCGAGCGCGAACAGCAGGAAGGAAAACTCGGGCACGAAACCCGGTGCCAGGCGCGCCACGTTGGCGGCGGGCTTGGCCGGCACGCCGGTCATCATGGCCACCCAGATCACCCAGATGACCAAGGCGCAGAAGGAGAAGAAGAGCAGCGTGAACCAGTCGATCAGCGCCGCCACGCTGCGCCGCAGGGTGGGCAGGGCGAAGGCGGCCAGCGCGGCCAGCGCGGGCAGGGCGAGCAGCAGGGCGCGGTCGCGCTCCGGATCCAGCGCGGAGTGCAGCACCACGATCAATGCGGCCCACAACGGCAGGGCCACGTGGGGCTGTTGCCACTGGCGGCGCCAGCGCCACACCGTCCAGAGCGCCAGCGGCCAGGTCGGCCAGGTGAACCAGAGCAGCAGCCGACCCCAGCTGTCCCAGGGGCGGCTCAGTGCCAGGGACGCGTCGGGCAGCGCCAGGGCGCCCGCCCAGGCACTGCCCAGGGCCATGAGCGCGCCGATGGCGCTGGCGGCGCCGAGCGTGACCGCGTCGCTGCGGTCCTCGTCGCGCTGAGCCTGGCGGTTGAACCACAGCAGCGCCAGCCAGCCCAGGCCCAGGGCCAGGCCCAGCGTGGCCGAGCCGCTGAGCGCCAGCGCCAGCCAGCCACCCGCCCACCACAGCAGGCCGCGCCAGGCGCGGGGCAGGCCGGGGTGCGCCAGCCGGGCGGCGCCCAGCAGCATGGCCGCCGTGGCGGCCAGGCGCACCCCGTCGGGTGTGGTTTCGTGCGAGAACTGCGCCAGGCCCAGGCAGGCCACCAGGGCCAGCAAGCCGGCGTCGGCCAGGGCGCGGGCGTAGTCGGCCGGCCGCGCCTCACCGCCGAAGGCGAAGGCCACGGGCAGGGCGGCGGGCTGGCGCGCCAGCTGGTACACCGCGTACCAGGTGCAGCTCAGGGTGAGCGCCAGCAGCAGGCCGAAGGGCAGGCGGGCCGCGAAATCGGGGGGCAGGAACGGCAGGGCCTTGATGAACAGCGCGCCCAGCCAGTAGGGCAGCAGGGCGGTGTCTTCCACCGGCAGGCCCAGCACGGCGGGGTGCCACCAGCTGCCGCCGGCGGCCATCTCGGCCATGGCCCCGAACGCGCCCACATCGGCGTTCTTCCAGGGCTCGCGGCCCAGGAAGCCGGGCAGCACATAGGCCACGCAGAACAGAATCAGGGCCACGCGCGGCAGGCGGCGCACGGCCGACTGGCTCACGATGGCGGGCGTCGGGCGGTTCACGGCTGGGGACTATACAAGCGGCATGGCCGGGGCAAGCGGCGTGCGCGTGGCGGCTGGGGCGAAAAAAAAGCAGCCGGTGGCGGCTGCTTTTGGGGGGCCAGGCGCCAGGCTTACTTGGCTGCTTTGGCGTAGCGGTTGCGGAACTTCTCGACGCGGCCGCCCATGTTGTCCACGCTCTTCTGCGTGCCCGTGTAGAAGGGGTGCGACTCGCTGGAGGTGTCGAGCTTGAACAGCGGCAGCTCGCGGCCATCGTCCAGCTTGACGGTTTCCTTGGTGGGGGCGCAGGAATTGATGATGAACTGGGCGCCGTTCGACAGGTCCTGGAAGCAGACCGGGCGGTAGTTCGGGTGGATGCCTTCTTTCATGGCGGTTCCTTGTGGTCGGTTGCGACAGCCGCGCCGGAACCCTTCCGACGTACTTGCCGCCAAGCAAAGCCGGCGATTATAGCCGAGCGGGAATGTCTGACCGGGAATGGCGCGGGGCCGGCTTGGCCGGTCCGCAGACCTTGTCCCCGTTCACGGGGCGCAGGGGGCTTACCCCCCTCGGCGCATCATGTCGAAGAACTCGGAGTTGTTCTTCGTGGCCTTCATGCTCTTGAGGACCATTTCCATGGCCTCGATCTCGTCCATGTTGTACATGAACTGGCGCAGGATCCGGGTCTTCTGCAGGATCTCGGGCTGCAGCAGCAGCTCTTCGCGGCGGGTGCCGCTGCGGTTGAGCTGGATGGAGGGAAAGACGCGCTTTTCGTACAGGCGGCGGTCGAGGTGGATCTCGCAGTTGCCGGTGCCCTTGAACTCCTCGAAGATCACCTCGTCCATGCGCGAGCCGGTGTCGACCAGGGCGGTGGCGATGATGGTGAGCGAACCGCCTTCCTCCACCTTGCGCGCCGCGCCGAAGAACCGCTTGGGCCGCTGCAGGGCGTTGGCGTCCACGCCGCCGGTGAGCACCTTGCCCGAGGAGGGCAGCACGTTGTTGTAGGCGCGGGCCAGGCGGGTGATCGAGTCGAGCATGATCACCACGTCCTTCTTGAGCTCGACCAGGCGCTTGGCGCGCTCGATCACCATCTCGGCCACGTGCACGTGGCGGGCGGCCGGTTCGTCGAAGGTGGAGGCGATGACCTCGCCGCGCACGGTGCGCTGCATTTCGGTCACTTCCTCGGGGCGCTCGTCCACCAGCAGGACCATGAGCTCCACGTCGGGGTGGTTGGCGGTGATGGCGTGGCAGATGTGCTGCATCATCACCGTCTTGCCGCTCTTGGGCGGGGCGACGATCAGCGCGCGCTGGCCGCGGCCGATGGGCGCGATGATGTCGATGATGCGACCGGTGA
Organism: Hydrogenophaga sp. YM1; assembly: GCF_016903055.1. Taxonomy (NCBI): domain Bacteria; kingdom Pseudomonadati; phylum Pseudomonadota; class Betaproteobacteria; order Burkholderiales; family Comamonadaceae; genus Hydrogenophaga; species Hydrogenophaga sp. YM1. The sequence continues at coordinate 2,045,705 of NZ_CP070223.1, forward strand.
TGTTCTCTTCGCTCTTGATGTCGCGTTCCAGGCGCATCTGCTCCTTGGGGAACAGCGGCGTCAGGTTCTCGAACATGATCTTGTGCTTGTTCTCCTCGGGAGCCAGGCCGTTGATCTTGTCGAGCTTGTTGAGGGCGAAGTAGCGTTCGCCGTCCTTGGGGATGCGGACCTCGCCCTCGATCATGTCGCCGGTGTGCAGGTTGAAGCGGCGGATCTGGCTGGGCGAGATGTAGATGTCGTCGGTGCTGGCCGTGTAGCTGGTGTCCGGCGCGCGCAGGAAGCCGAAGCCGTCCGGCAGAACCTCGAGCACGCCGTCGGCGAAGATCTGTTCGCCGGCTTTCGCGCGCTTCTTGATGATGGCGAACATCAGCTCCTGCTTGCGCATGCGGCCGGTGTTTTCGATTTCGAGCGCTTCGGCCTGCTTGACCACTTCGGAAACGTGCAGGGCCTTGAGTTCGTTCAGGTGCATAGCCGTCACTCCAGGGCGGAGGCGATAGGGGGATGAGCGGGGAGGTGGGCGCTGCGGTCCGGATGACGGACGTTGCGCTGGGGGAAAGCGGCGGGCTTGCTGCCCGCGTTGCGCCGGATTATGACAGGAATCGCTGTGTGTGCGCCCTGTCGTCGAGCCCGCGCGCGGCTCGGGGCCCGGGCGGGCGCCCGGGCCAGGGAGGGGATCAGGCCAGCTGCTGGTCGATGAAGGCGGTGAGCTGGGCCTTGCTGAGGGCGCCCACCTTGGTGGCGGCGAGCTGGCCGTCCTTGAACAGCATCAGCGTGGGGATGCCGCGGATGCCGAACTTGGCGGGCACGTCGCGGTTGTCGTCGACGTTGAGCTTGGCGACCTGCAGCTTGCCGTCGTAGGTGCCGGCGACCTCGTCCAGGATGGGCGCGATCATCTTGCAGGGGCCGCACCATTCGGCCCAGAAGTCCACCAGCACCGGGGCTTTGCTGTCCAGCACATCGGCCTTGAAGCTGGCATCGGAAACGTGTTTGATCAGGTCGCTGGCCATGGTTCGTCCTTGGGTGTTCGGTGAGCGGTGGGAGGTTACAGTGCGGCGCTTGCGGCAGGCCGGGCGTCGACATCGGCTCCCCCGTACGAGCGGCCGCATTGTGACAGAAACCCCCCATACATGACGCCAGCGCCCGCGAGACCTCACGACGAGCCAGCCCTTGTGGCCGGCGCTGTGCAGGACGGCGAGGTGCCGTGCGCGTGGCGCCTGCCGCTGGACGAACTGGCGCGCCAGGCCGCCCAGGCTGGCCTGGCGCCGTCGCGCGTGGTCGTGCTGCTGCCCTACGGGGCGCTTGTGGCCGAGGCGCGCCGCGCCTGGGCCGCCCGTGCGCCGCAGGCCTCGGGCTTCGCGCCGCGCTTCACCACGGCGCGCGATTGGGCCGCCGCGCTGTCGCCCTGGCGGCCGGGCTCGGACGACATCAGCCACGACATGGCGCGCGACGCGCTGGTGGCCACCGCCTGGATCGAGCGCGTGGTGCGCGAGCGCCTGGAGCCCGGCCTGCGCCGCGAACTGGTGGCGCGCCTCATCAGCGCCGCGCGGCAGCTGGCCCCGCTGGCGGCCGCGCAGCCGCCCGAGCGGCGCGCGGCCTGGGCCGAGGACCGCCGCGCCGCGCTGGCCGCCACGTTGGGCTCGGCCGCCGCGCAATGGGAGTCGCTGGTGGCGAGCCTGGCCATCACCTGGGCAGGCAGTTCGGCCTACGTCACCGACGCCTTGTGGTCGCCGCTGGCCGCGCCCGGCGCCGACGCCGACCGCCTGCTGTGCCTGCCCGGCCACCACCCCGACCCGCTGGCCGAGGCCCTGCTGACCCACTGGGGCGATAGCGCCGGCCGGCTCGCCTGGTCGGCGCCCGCCGAGCCGGCCCCGCGCGTGTGGGCCTGTGAGGATTTCGAGGCCGAGGCCCAGGCCGCGGCCGCCTGCGCCATCGAACACCTCAATGCCGGGCGTGCGCCGGTGGCGCTGATCGCCAACGACCGCCTGCTCACCCGCCGCGCGAGCGCGCTGCTGGTGGGCGCTGGCGTGCGCCTGCGCGACGAGACCGGCTGGAAGCTGTCTACCACGCGCGCGGCCGCCAGCCTGATGGCCCTGCTGCGCGCGGCCGACGCGCGCGCCAGCACCGACGAGGTGCTGGATTGGCTCAAGCTCTCGCCGGCCTTCCCGCCGCAGGCGGTGGAGTCGCTGGAGCGGCGGCTGCGGCAGAGGGGGGTGGCGCGCTGGTCCGCCGTGCCGCTGGACTGGCGCGGCGCCGACATCGATCCCCAGCGCACCGAACTGCAGGCCGCGCGCCCCTTGCTGCTGTGGCTCCAGGACACCGCGGCGGCCCTGGAGCGCAGCGGCCAGTGGGCCGCCCTGCAGGCCGACGAAGCCGGCCGCCAGCTGATCGGCGTGTTGCGCCTGGGGGAGGGCGCGCACGAACTCGACGGCCTGGGTGAGGCCGCCGCCGGCGAGCGCGGCACCAAGGCCCGCTGGCCGCTCACGGCCTTCGCCGCCTGGGTGCGCGACGTGCTCGAAGGCGCGGTGTTCCAGCCCACCGTGGCCGGCGCGCCGCAGGTCGTCGTGCTGCCGATGGCGCAGCGCCTGGGCCGCCGCGTGGCCGCCGTGGTGGCACCCGGCTGCGACGAACGCCACCTGAGCGCCAGCCCCGAGCCCGACAGCGCCTGGACCGCCGCGCAGCGCGAGCTGCTGGGCCTGCCCGACCGCGAGGCCCTGGCGCGTGCCGAGGCCTCGGCCTGGGCGCAGCTGTTCGACGGCGCGCCGGTGGACGCGCTGTGGCGCCGCCACGAGGCCGGTGAGGCGTTGCTGCCCAGTGCCTTCATCGACGGCATCGCGCCGCGCCCGGCCAGCGAGCTGCTGCCCGCCAGCGCCCTGCCCGCGGGCGGCACGGCCCCGCCGGCGGCCCGCGCGCCCGCGCTGCTGCCCGAACGCCTGTCCGCCAGCGCCTACGACGACCTGCGCACTTGCCCCTACCGCTTCTTCGCGCGCCGCCAGTTGCGGCTCGACGAGGTGGACGAGCTCGACGCCGAGCCCGACCAGGGCGACCTGGGCAACTGGCTGCACGCGGTGCTGCGCGCTTTCCACGAAGGGCGCGGCGACGATCGCCCGGGCGAGGACGCCGACCGCGCCGCGCTCGACGCGCTGGCCGAGCGCGTGGCGCTGGACATGGGTCTCGGCGACGAGGTGCAGGCCGGCGGCTTCCTGCCCTACCGCGCCGTCTGGCCCGCGCTGCGCGAGGCCTACCTGCGCTGGCTCTGGCCGCACGAGGCCGAGGGCTGGCGATTCGTGGCGGCCGAGGCCGAGCGCGAGCAGCGCGTGGGCCGCTGGGCCTTGTACGGCCGGCTCGACCGCATCGACGCGCGGCGCGACGCCGAGGGCGGCGAGAGCTTCGTCATCGACCACAAAACCGAGAGCCGCGCGCGCACCGAAGCGCGCGTGAAGGAGCCGATGGAGGACACGCAGCTGGCGTTCTACGCCGCGCTGCTGCCCGAGCCGCGCCTGCGCGCCGCTTACCTCAGCATCGCCGACACGCGCGGCGAGCGCGACGAACCCGCGAAGCTGATCGAGCAGACCGAGGTATTGGCCGCGCGCGACGCCATCGTGCAGGGCCTGGTGCACGACCTCGACCGCGTGGCCGGCGGTGCCGCCATGCGGGCGCTGGGCGAGGGCACGGCCTGCGAGTACTGCGCGGCGCGCGGCCTGTGCCGCAAGGATTTCTGGACCGGTGCGGCCACGGGTGATGGGGGAGAGCCATGACCGGGCTCGCCTACCGCGTCGACGGCCAGCCCGCCGGCCCGCAGACCTTCTATGCCCGCGCCTGCGACCCGGCGCGCAGCGTGGCGGTGGAGGCCTGCGCCGGCGCCGGCAAGACCTGGATGCTGGTCTCGCGCATCCTGCGCGCGCTGCTCGACGGCGCGCTGCCGCAGGACATCCTGGCCATCACCTTCACCAAGAAGGCCGCCGGCGAGATGCGCGAGCGCCTGCAGCAGGCGGTGGCCGAATGGTCCTCGCAGGGCGACGACGAACTGTGCGCCGCGCTGGTGATGCGCGGCCTGAACGAGGCCGCCGCGCGCGCCCTGGTGCCCGCCGCGCGCGGCCTGCGCGAGCGGCTGCGCCAGCACGGCCGTCCGGTGCAGCTGCGCACCTTCCACAGCTGGTTCGCGGCGCTGCTGCGCGGCGCGCCCCTGTCGGTGCTGCAAGAGCTGGGCCTGCCGCCGCAGTACGAGCTGCAGGAGGACGACAGCGCCATCCTGCAGCGGCTGTGGCCGCGGTTTTATGCCGCGCTTGCGCAGGACGCCGCCGCGCGCGAGGACTTCTTCGCCAGCGTGGCCGACATCGGCCGCCACCAGACCCTGGCCGCGCTGCGCAACGCGGTCGCCAAGCGGGTGGAGTTCCAGTGGGCCGACAGCGCGGGCGCCGTCGACGGCGCCGTGCGGCCGCTGGCTGAGCAAATGCCCGGCTGGGCCGGCGCGGGCGACGACCCCGTGGCCTGGTTGGTGCGCGGCGAGCGCTTTCGCGCCGAGCTGCTGGCCGCGGCGGCGGCGCTGGGCGGCCTCGCCAAGGCCAAGAAGGCGGAGACCGCCGCGCGCGAACTGGAGCAGGCGGTATCGGCCGGCGACGGCCGCGCCGCGATCGCCGCCTTGACCACCGCCAAGGGCACGCCGCGCAAGCTGGGCGAGCAGGCCGATGCGCTGCCCGCCGTGCAGGCCGCGCACACGCGCATCGAAGAAGCCCTGCAGGCCGAGCGCCAGCAGCGCGCCTGGGTGCACCACCAGCGGCTCGCGCGGCTCACGCGTGTGCTGCTGGGCGCGCTGGCCGACCTCAAGCGCGAGCGCGGCTGGGTCGACATGAACGACGTGGAGGGCGCGGCGCGCCGCCTGCTGGGCGACGCCGAGCTCTCCGGCTGGCTGCAGCAGCGCCTGGACGCGCGCGTGCGCCACCTGCTCATCGACGAATTCCAGGACACCAACCCGCTGCAATGGCAGGCCCTGTACGGCTGGCTCTCGGCCTACGCGGGCGCCGGGCCGGGGCAGGCCCCCAGCGTCTTCATCGTCGGCGACCCCAAGCAGTCCATCTACCGCTTCCGCCGCGCCGAGCCGCAGGTGTTCCGCGCGGCCCAGGCCTTCGTGGTTCAGGGCCTGGGCGGCTCGCTGCTGGCCTGCGACCACACGCGCCGCTGCGCCACTGCCGTGGTGGACGCCGTCAACACCGTCCTGCAGCGGGCCGTGGACGCGGGCGAGTACGGCGAGGCCGTGGGCGCGGCCTTCCGCCCCCACACCACCGCCAGCGCGCAGGCGGGTGCGGTGCTGTCCCTGCCCGTGGTCCCGCGCGAGGCGCGCGCCCCCACCGAGGCGGGGGACCCGGGCGCCTGGCGCGACAGCCTGGCCACGCCACGCCATCTGGCTGAGGACCTGATGAGCGAGCGGGAGGCCCGCCAGGCGGCCGACTGGATCGCCGATCAGATCGCCGCCGGCCGGTTGCGCGCCGACGAGGTGATGGTGCTCGCGCGCAAGCGCGAGCGCCTGGGCTGGATGCACGAGGCCCTGCGCGAGCGCGGCATCGCCAGCGAACAGCCCGAGAAGCTGGACCTGGCCGAGGCGCCCGCCGTGCAGGACGTCATTGCGCTCATCGACGCCCTGGTGTCGCCGGGCCACGACCTGAGCCTGGCGCGCGCCCTGCGCTCGCCCATCGGCGGCTGGAGCGACGAGGACCTGGCCGCGCTGGCCGCCGCCGTGCGCGCCGCCGGCGCGGGCGCGCGCTGGTGGCCCGTGCTGCAGGACGCGGCCGGGTCGGCCGAGGCCCCGTCGCTGTGGCGCGATACCGCCACCCGCTGGCGGGCCTGGCGCGAGGCACTGCTGAACCTGCCGCCGCACGACGCGCTCTCGCTCGTGTTCCGCGATGGCGATCTGCCCGCGCGCTACCTGCGCGCCGTGCCGCCCGCGCAGCGCGCCGCCACGCTGGCGCAGCTGCAGGCCCTGCTGGCGCAGGCGCTCGACCACGAAGGTGGCCGCTTCCTCAGCGCCTACCGTTTCGTGCGCGCGCTCAAGGCCGGTGGCACGCCGCTGCCGCCGGTGGCCACGCCCGGCGCAGTGCGCCTGCTCACCATCCACGGCGCCAAGGGCCTGGAGGCCGACACCGTGCTGCTGCTCGACACCGACGCCGCGCCCGCGCGCGCCGAGACCATGGGCGTGCTGGTCGACTGGCCCGGCGAGGCGCCGCAGCCGCGCCGCTTCGTCTTCCTGGCGAGCGAGAAGTCGGCGCCGCTCTGCGCCCAGGCGCTGCTCGACGCCGAGCGCCGCGCGCGCTCGCTGGAAGAACTCAACGCGCTCTACGTGGCCATGACGCGAGCGGGCCGCCGGCTCGTGGTGTCCAGCTTCGAGCCCGGCCGCGCGAGCGCCGGCGCGTCCTGGTGGCAGCGGCTGTCGCCGCTCGCCGAGCCGCTGGCCGCGCCCGAGGCCGCCGCGCCCGCCGCGCGGGCCGAGGCCGAGCCGTTTGTCCTGCACGCCTTGCCCGGCTTGCGCGTGGCCCCGGAGCCGGTGGCCGACACCGAGGCGGCCGAAGCCGACGAGCAGACCCGCTTCGGTCGCGCCGTGCACCAGCTGCTGCAGTGGTGTCCCACCCCCGCGCGCGGGTTCGACTGGACCCCCACGCACCAGCGCGCCGCCGCCGAGCGGCACGCGCTCGACGCCGCCGGCGGCGCCCGGGCCGTCGAGGCCGCGCGCCGCATCGTGCGCGGCGAAGCGGCCTGGGCCTGGGACGACCAGCTCGTCGAACAATGGGGTAACGAGGTGGAGCTGCTGCACGGCGGACAGCTGCGCCGCCTCGACCGCCTGGTGCGCGAGCGCGCCAGCGGCACCTGGTGGGTGCTGGACTTCAAGACCCACGAAGCGCCGCACACCGTGCCCGCGCACCGCGAGCAGATGGCGGCTTACCGCGCGGCGGTGTCGGCCATCCACCCCGGAGAGCCGCTGCGCCTGGCGTTCATCAACCCGCAAGGGCGGGTGTTCGAATGGAGCGGTGAATGAAGCCTGATCAAGGCGTGGCCATCGTTGGCGGTGGCCCGGCGGGCCTGATGGCGGCCGAGGTGCTGTCGGGCGCCGGCGTGCCCGTGGACCTGTACGACGCCATGCCCTCGGTGGGGCGCAAGTTCCTGCTCGCCGGCAAGGGCGGCCTCAACCTCACGCACGCCGAAGCCTTCGAGTCCTTCGTGTCGCGCTTCGGCGAACGCGCCGGGGCGCTGAGGCCCCTGCTCGAACGCTTCGGCCCGCAGCAGGTGCGCGACTGGGCCGAGGGCCTGGGCATCGGGACCTTCGTCGGCAGTTCGCGGCGCGTGTTCCCCACCGACATGAAGGCCGCGCCGCTGCTGCGCGCCTGGCTGCACCGGCTGCGGCACCCGGCGCCGGGTGGCGAGCCGGTGCACTTCCACATGCGGCACCGCTGGCTGGGCTTCGGTGCCGATGGTGGGCTGCGCTTCCACACCCCCGACGGCGAACGGACGGTGCACGCGCGCGCTGCCTTGCTGGCCCTGGGCGGTGCGAGCTGGCCGCGCCTGGGCTCCGACGGCGCCTGGGTGCCGCGCTTGCGCGAGGCGGGTCTCGACGTGGCCGATCTGCGGGCCGCCAACTGCGGCTTCGACGTGGCGGGTGCGCTGGCGCGCGGGGTGGCCGAAGGATGGAGCGCCGTGTTCGCCGAACGCTGGGCGGGCCAGCCCTTCAAGACCGTGGCGGTGGCGGTCGGCGGGCCGCCGAACGCGCCGCCCGGTGCGCTCCCAGATGCTTCCCCCCCAGATGCGCGGCAGTGGCACCGCGGCGAGTTCGTCGCCACCGCCACCGGCGTCGAAGGCAGCCTGGTCTACGCGCTGTCGGCGCCGCTGCGCGAGTGCATCGCGCGTGAGGGCTCGGCCACGCTGTGGGTGGACCTGCTGCCCGACCGCTCGGCCGAGCGCGTGCTGGCCGAGGTAGCGCACCCGCGCGGCTCGCGCAGCCTGTCCAGCCATTTGAAGGGCCGGCTCGGGCTCGACGGCATCAAACTCGCCTTGCTGAACGAATGCCTGGACCGCGAGGCCATGCACGATGCCGCGCGCCTCGCGGCGGCCATCAAGGCCCTGCCGCTGCGCCTGATCCGCCCCCGCCCGATGGCCGAGGCCATCAGCACGGCCGGCGGCGTGCGGCTGGAGTCTTTGGACGAGGGCCTGATGGCGCGCGGGCGGCCCGGCCTGTTCGTGGCGGGCGAGATGCTCGACTGGGAGGCCCCAACTGGCGGCTACCTGCTGACGGCCAGCCTGGCCAGCGGAGCGTGGGCGGGAGAGGCGATGCGGCGCTGGGTGCGGCCGGGCTGAACGGCCAGGGCTTGGTGGCGGTGGCGAGGGGCGCGGATGAACTTTGCCCTGGGGCCCGTTACTCAGCGCAGGCCCCGGCCATCCGGGGTTGCCAATTGCCCTCATCTCCCTCCTTCGTGAAAGCCCTTCGATGACCCAACCCACCGCCATCAAGCGTTCATCGACTCCCATGGCAGCGCCGCAGGTGCACGTCGACAAGGGCAGTGCCACCGCCCAAAAGGTGGATAAGGTGCTGAGCCGCAATCCCAAGGCGACACAGGCCTTCATCTTCAAGGGGCTAGGCGTCAAGGTGTTGTCGACGATGGCGCCCCCCTGGTTCAAGGGCAAGAAGGAAGGCGGTCCGATTGCCATCGGGAACACGCAGAAGTTCTTCCGCGACCTGGGGATTGAGAGCCTGTTTCACCCAAATCCTTCTGTGCGCGAGGCGGCGGAATTGGTGGCGAAACCAGCGGTTGGCAGCGGCCCGTACGAATTGACACCCGAGATTCGCGCTGCGGTGCGCACGCTGGCCGACCCCTCCAGCGATGCCCTCCAGCGGTATAGAGAAGAGCGTAAAGCGAAAGATCGGTTCTTGAGTGACACCGGGTTCGGCAAGAACCTGATTCGGCGGGCTCAGGAGAAGCTGACGTCTGACCCTGTCGCTGCCAGCGAAGGCCCTCTCGCGGTACTCGACGCCGATGAGCCCGTGCCGGCATTCCAACCGGCGCTGCCTCACGAACTGCAGAAGCAATACGACAAGTGGCGCAAAGCGCAGGTCAAGACGGCGCCGGAGCTCGACGCCGCCGTGACCGCCTATGCGCGTCAGACGTATGGCGGCGGGAACCCTTTCAAGGCGCAGTCATCCGCGGGCCAACCGGTGTCGGACCTGCTGACGTTCATCACGACGGGTGTGACGGAAAAACTGGCCAAGGGGGGGCGTTCGATCCAAGCCTTGAACGGGTTCCATGGCATCACATTCGGCTCTCGCACCGAGGCGCTTCACCATCTGCTGTGGAACACGCCCTTCCTGGTCCGCGTGCCGCCCACGGAAGCCAACCGGTTCATGAAGCTGTACAACGAGCTCGCGAAGGCGAGGCTGTGAGGTCGCACTGACGCGCGGTGCACCAGCCATCGCGATCCACCTCAACGGGAGATGCTGTCGGCATCTCCCGTTGTGTTTGGGGCGGATGAATCGCCAAGCCGCCTCCCGCCGCTTGGCGGGCGCGGTTCGGTCGCTCAATTCAGTCGCTCAAGGCGCTCAGATCCAGCGCATACGACCGGCCCAGCCACAAGGCGCTGTCGCGGTGGTCGCCCAGTTCGTCGCCGGTGTTGGGGTGGATGAACACATCGAGCGCCCCGTGGTTGAGTGCGAGCCAACTGGTCACAGGCGAAAACTGGTCGGCCTCAAAGGCCAGTTGGTACGACCACATGGGGTGTGGCCCAACGGGCCTCTCGTGGAAGCGGCCGATCTGCACCCGCTCGGCCAGATCGCTGGCGATCAATTCCCGCAAGGCCCAGGCCGCGTCGCGCGTGGCGGCGTCGAAGTAGACGTGGGCGTGCCAGCTGGCGATGGAAGAGGGATCGCGCGAGGGCATGGAAAAAGAAATAAGGTGACGAGCCTTGACCCCGGCACTGGCTCCACAGTTAGGGCTGCTTGGTTCCCCACCTGACCCGGTTGGCCGCTTCACCATGCGGGAAGGCCCGTCACCCGCGATTGTAGGCGACGGGGCATGACCGCCTCCCGGGCACGGGTACCCCGACGCATAGAATCGCCCGATGTCCTACGTCGTCCTCGCCCGCAAGTACCGGCCGCGCAATTTCCGCGAGATGGTGGGCCAGGGCCACGTGGTGCAGGCCCTCGCCAACGCGCTCACCAGCCAGCGCCTGCACCACGCCTACCTGTTCACGGGCACGCGCGGTGTGGGCAAGACCACGGTGTCGCGCATCCTGGCCAAGTCGCTCAACTGCACCGGGCCCGACGGGCAGGGCGGCATCACCGCCGAGCCCTGTGGCGTGTGCCAGGCCTGCACCGACATCGACGCCGGCCGCTTCGTCGACTACACCGAGCTCGACGCCGCCTCCAACCGGGGCGTGGACGAGGTGCAATCGCTGCTGGAGCAGGCGGTCTACAAGCCGGTGCAGGGCCGCTTCAAGGTCTTCATGATCGACGAGGTCCACATGCTCACCAACACCGCGTTCAATGCGATGTTGAAGACGCTGGAGGAGCCGCCCGAGTACCTCAAGTTCGTGCTCGCCACCACCGACCCGCAGAAGGTGCCGGTGACGGTGCTGTCGCGCTGCCTGCAGTTCAACCTGCGTCCCATGGCGCCCGAAACCGTGGCCGAACACCTGCAGCAGGTGCTGCAGGCCGAGGGCGTGAACGCCGAGCCGCAGGCGCTGCGGCTGCTGTCGCGCGCGGCGCGTGGCTCCATGCGCGACGCGCTGTCGCTCACCGACCAGGCCATCGCCTTCGGTGGCGGCCAGCTGCTGGAGGCGCCGGTGCGCCAGATGCTCGGCGCGGTCGACCGCAGCCACGTGCTGCGCCTCATCGACGCGCTGGCGCGCACCGACGGCGCGGCCGTGGTGGACACCGTGAACACGCTGCGCGTGAACGGCCTGAGCGCGGCGTCCACGCTGGAGGAGATGACCGGCCTGCTGCAGCGCATGGCGGTGTTGCAGAGCGTGCCCGAGTCGGCCACCACCGACGACGACCCCGACACGCCCGAGATCGCGCGCCTGGCCGAGGCCCTGCCGGCCGATGAGACGCAACTGCTCTACAGCCTGTGCCTGCACGGCCGCACCGAACTGGGCCTGGCGCCCGACGAGTACGCGGCCTTGACCATGGTGCTGCTGCGCCTGCTTGCCTTCAAGCCTTCGGGCGCGGCGGAAAAAAAAACTCTGAGGCCGGCTGAGGCCCGGCCAGCGCCGGCTGCGCCGGTCGCTACGGCGGCGCCCGCCGTGCCGGCTGCGCCCGTGGCCGCGCCACCGCGCCCGGTGCCCGTTGCGCCCGTGCTGGCGCCGGTCGCTGGTGAACCGGGCGTGCGGCCCGCTCCCGTCGCGCCACCGCAGGCCCCCGCGCCGGTGGCGCCCAGGGCCCAGGCGCCGATCGCCGCGCCGCCGTTGCCCGAGCCCGCCGCCTTCGATGGACCGCCCGATGACGAGGCCCCCTGGCCCGAGCCCGACGAGGACCTGCCGCCCTGGGATGCTGTGCCGGCGCCCACGGCGGCCCGGTCACCCGCGGCACCGGCCCCCACGGCCGCGCCGGTGGTGCGCATTCCCGTGCGCGACCCGGGCTCGCCGGGCCGGCTCGACCAACCCCGGCCCGCCGCCGCGCCATTGCAGCCCACGCCCGAGGGCGATTTCTGGACCGGGCTGGTGCAGCAACTCGCGGACAGCGGCGCCATCACCGCGCTCACGCGCGAGCTGGCGCTGCAGTCGCAGCTGGTGTCGCGCGACGGTCCGCGCTGGCTGCTGCGCATCGAACGCGAAACCCTGGCCCAGGGCAGCAACCGCGAACGGCTCATGGCCGCGCTGCACGCCGCGGGGCACACGGTCGAACTCGCGCTGGAGAATGGAGTGGTCACCGATTCGCCCGCGCGGCGCGCCACCGCCGAGGCCGAGCGCCGCCAGCGCGAGGCCGAGCAGCAGATCCTCGGCGACCCCTTCGTGCAGGCCATGATGCGCGACTTCGGCGGCACAATCGTGCCCGGCTCGCTCAAGGCGATAAGCTGAATCACCCCCGCCGCGCTTCGCGCGACCCCCTCTGAGGGGCACACCAGCGGCCCGTCCTGAACATGACAAAGGGCGGTTCCGCGGTGTTCCCCGATCAACCCCAAGGATTGCCATGTTCAACAAAGGACAACTCGCCGGCCTCATGAAGCAGGCCCAGGCCATGCAGGACAACCTCAAGAAGGCTCAGGAAGAACTCGCCCACGTCGAGGTCACGGGCGAATCCGGCGCTGGCCTGGTCAAGGTGGTCATGACCTGCAAGCACGACGTCAAGCGGATCACCATCGACCCCAGCCTGCTCGCCGACGACAAGGACATGCTCGAAGACCTGGTGGCCGCGGCCTTCAACGCCGCTGTGCGCAAGGCCGAGGAGACCTCCAACGAGAAGATGGGCAAGCTCACCGCTGGCATGCCGGGCCTGCCGCCGGGCATGAAGTTCCCCTTCTGATCCCGCGCCCGGTGGCCGACAACCATTCCCTGGAGAACCTGGTGCAGGCGCTGCGGCGCCTGCCAGGCGTGGGCGTGAAGTCGGCGCAGCGCATGGCCTTTCACCTGCTGCAGCACGACCGCGAGGGTGCGCAGCTGCTGGCGGGTGCCCTGCAGGCGGCGGTGAGCGAGGTGCGCCACTGCGCGCTCTGCCACACCTTCACCGAAGACGAGGTCTGCGCCACCTGCCGCGACCCGCGGCGTGACCGCAGCCAGCTCTGCGTGGTGGAAACGCCGGCCGACCAGGCCGCCATGGAACGCACGGGGGCCTACAAGGGCCTGTACTTCGTGCTCATGGGCAAGCTCAGCCCGCTCGACGGCGTGGGCCCGCGCGACATCGGCCTGGACAAGCTGTTCGACCGCGTGGACGACCCCGCCGCCGAGGTACCGGTGCGCGAGGTGATCCTGGCCACCAACTTCACCGCCGAGGGCGAGACCACCGCGCACGTCATCGCGCAGGCGCTGAAGGACCGGGGCCTGCAGGTCACGCGCCTGGCGCGCGGCGTGCCGGTGGGCAGCGAGCTCGAGTACGTCGACCTGGGCACCATCGCGCACGCCCTGGTCGATCGGCGCTGAAGTTCCTGTCCCGCGGGTCGGTGTAAACCCGCTCAGGACTCGCCCGGATGGCGGGCGCGTCTGGCCCCCCTAATCTCGGCGCATGGGTCCCCTGAACCGCCGCCAGTGGAGCGCCGCCATGGCGGGGCTGGCGCTGGCCGCCGGTGCGGGCCCGGCCGGGGCCACTCAGCCCACCCCGCGTCCGGCCCCCTGGCCGCCCAAGCTGGTGGACACCCGCATCGTGATCGCGCTGGAGCCGCGCACCGGCTTGGGCAACCTGCCGCTCACGGTGGCCGAACAGCGCCACTTCTTCCGTGAGGAAGGCCTGGACGTGGAGCTGCGCGAGTTTCCCGACCTGGGCCAGGCCATGGCGGCGGTGCAGGCCAAGGCGGCGCACGTGGCGTGTGTGCCCTTCGCGCAGCTGATCGCGCCCCCGGCGCACGCCCTGGGCTGGCAGAGCTTCGTGGTGCAGGGCCGCGCGCCGCAGGTGGTGCTGGGCGTGTCGCACAAGACGGTGCCGGGGTTTCGCGGTCCGGCCGATCTGCGCGGGCGGCGCATCGGCCTGCACGCCAAGGACCCGCTGGCCCGCAGCGTGCTCACGGCGTTCCTGCAGCGCGAACAGGTGAGGGAGGATGAGGTGCAGGTGCTGCACCAGCCCAGCCCCGGGGCGGCGCTGCTGGCGTTTCGCGGCGGGCAACTGGACGCGCTGTGCCACGCCGATCCCATGATGACGCTGCTCGAGCAGTTGGGCGAGCTGCGCGTGGCGGTGGACACGCGCAGCCTGGGCGGCACCACCGAGGTGTTCGGCGGGCCCGTGCCGGTGGGCTGCCTGAGCGCGCCGGCCGAGTTCCTGGCGCAGTACCCGCGCGTGACGCAGGCGCTGACCGACGCCGTGGTGCACGCGCTCAAATGGCTGCAGACGGCCGGTCCCTCGGACCTCATCAAGACCGTGCCCGAGAGCCACTTCCAGGGCGACCGGGCGATCTACCTGGCCACGGTGGAGCGCTCGCGCGACGCCTGGACGGCCGATGGCCTGATGCCGCGCGGCGGTCCCGAGGCCATGAACCGCGTGGGGGAGGGAACGCTGCTGGCACCGGCCGAGGTGGCGCGGCATTTCACGAACGCCTTCGCGCAGAAGGCGAAAGCGCGCTTCAGGGCCTGAGGCCCGCCCGCGCGCCGCGCCGTTTCATTTGCGCGCGGTCTTGCTGGAACCCGAACTGGCCGAGCGGGTTTTGCCAGACGAAGACTTGCTGGCGCTGGCCGGCTTCTTGACCATTGCCTTCTTCGCCGACGCCGAGCGGGTGGCGCTGGCGCGCGGCTTGGCCGCCTTGGTGGTGCGCGCCGTGGCGGTGCCGCTGGCCTTGGCCCGCTGCGGCAGGTGCAGGGTCACGCGCTGGCCGGTCTTGAGCGAACTGCCCACCGAGAGGTGGTTCCATTCGGCCACGCTCGCCGCGCTCAGGCCATAGCGCCGCGCCAGGCGGGCCACGTTTTCGCCCTTGCGCGCCTTCACCACCACGCGGCGCGTGGTCACTTCGGGCTGCAGGCTAAGGGTGCCGTTGTCGGCCACGTGGGCGGGCACGTCGCGGTCCAGCTTGCCGTTGCGCGGCACGATGAGGCTGGAGCCCGCGCGCAGCCGCATGCGCGGCGGAATGGCATTGGCCTTGCGCAGTTCGGCTTCGCTCATGCCCACGCGCTCAGCCGCCTGTGCCACCGTCATGGTGCTGGGCACCACCCAGGCGGTCCAGCTCGCCAGCGGGCCGCTGTAGGCCTGCAGCTTGCGTTGGAAGATCACCGCGTTGTCCCAGGGCAGCAGCACCTGGGGCGTGCCGGCGGCCATCACCACCGGCTGCTTGAGGGACGGGTTGAGCGCGCGCACGTCGGCCTCCTCGACCTCGGCCAGGCGCGCGATCACGGCCACGTCCATGTCGCGCTCGATGGCGACGGTGTCGAAGAAGGGGTGGTTGCCGATGTCGGGCAGGGTGGCCGAGTAGCGCGCCGGATTGGCCACGATGTTTTTCACCGCCTGCAGCTTGGGCACGTAGTGGCGCGTCTCGGCGGGCATGATGAGGTCGCCGTAGCCCGTGGGCAGTCCCGCGCGCTGGTTGCGCGTGATGGCGCGGCTGACGTTGCCCTGGCCCCAGTTGTAGGCGGCCAGGGCGAGGTGCCAGTCGCCGAAGCGCGCGTGGAGCTGCTCCAGGTAGTCGAGCGCGGCGCGGGTGGAGGCCAGCACGTCGCGCCGGTCGTCGCGGAAGGCGTTCTGCTTCAGGTCGAAGGAGGCGCCGGTGGCGGGCATGAACTGCCACATGCCGGCGGCGCGCGCGCTGGACACGGCCTGCGGGTTGAAGGCGCTTTCGATGAAGGGCAGCAGCGCCAGCTCCATGGGCAGGCCACGCGCCTCGATCTCCTCAACGATGTGGAAGAGGTAGCGGCTGGAGCGCTCGGTCATGCGCTGGATGTAGTCGGGGCGCGAGAGGTACCACTGCTCGTGCTGGCGCACCAGCTCGTCGTTCAGGTCGGGCAGGGCCAGGCCGCGGCGGATGCGCTCCCACAGGTCGGCGGGCGCGGCCAGCGAGGTCACGGTGGGCGCGTCCATCGGCGCGACGGCGAGGTCGCTTAGCGGCACGTTGCCGGGCAGGCGAACGGCCGGGCCGCCGCGCGTGCTGGAGGCGGGGTCGCCGGTGGGCGCGCTGGCGGCGGGCGAGTCCGGGGCGTTGACGGCGACGGTGCTGGCGCAGCCGGCCAGCGCCACCGGGAGGGCGAGGGCCAGCGCCAGGCGCCGGGCACCGCCACGCAGGCGCGCGAGCGCCGGGGCAAGACAAGGGGTCATCGGAAAACGTTCTTCCATTCGCGCAGCGTGGCGAACACGGCCACCGGATCGGCCGAGAGGCCGGGTGCCTGTTGCTGAGCCGCGGCCACCACCTCGGGTTCCGCGGTGCGCAGAAACGGGTTGATGCGCCGCTCCAGATCGATGGAGCTGGGCAGGGTGGGCTGGTTGCGCGCGCGCTGCTGCTGGCAGTGCCGCGCATAGGCCGCGAGCTCGGCGTTGCCGGGTTCCACCGCCTGCGCGAATTTCAGGTTGGAGAGGGTGTACTCATGCGTGCAGCACACGCGGGTGGCGCCCGGCAGGGCCGCCAGGCGGTCCAGCGAGCGGTGCATTTGCGCGGGAGTGCCTTCGAACAGGCGGCCGCAGCCGCCCGAGAACAGCGTGTCGCCGCAGAACAGCAGGGGCAGGCCGTCGAGTTCGGGGGTGTAGTACGCGATGTGGCCGCTGGTGTGGCCCGGCACGTCGATCACGTCGAAGGCCAGGCCCAGCGCCGTGACCCGCTCGCCCCCGCCCACGCGGCGCAGCGGCTCGGGCATGGGCTCGTGGACGGGGCCGATGACCTGGGCGCCCGTGGCCTCGCGCAGGGCGGCCACGCCGCCGGTGTGGTCGGCGTGGTGGTGCGTGATGAGGATGGTGTCGAGCGCCAGGCCCAGGTCCTTCAGCGTGGCCAGCACGCCCGAGGCCTCGCCCGGGTCGACCACCAGCGCGCGGCGGCCGTCGTGCAGCAGCCAGATGTAGTTGTCGGTGAAGGCGGGGATGGGCAGGAGCTGCATGGGGGCTGCGGTGGGCGCAGGGGAGGGGGCGTGTAGAGTGCGGGCACTGTGAATACGCCCCCGCGCCGATGACCGAAAAAATTATAGGGTTGACCGAATGGTTCGCGACCCCGCCTGGCAGGTACCTGCTGGCCTGGGAGCAGGACCGGTTCGACCTGGCGGTGGCCGATGTGTTCGGTTTCCATGCCTTGCAGCTTGGCGTGCCCGAGCTCGACGCGCTGCGCGCCAACCGCATGCCGCAGCGCTGGCTGGCCTTGCCCGAGGGCGATGCGCCCGCCATCGACGGCGCGCGCGTGGCCCTGGTCACCGACGCCGCGGCCCTGCCGTTTCCCGAAGCCAGCCTCGACCTGGTGGTGCTGCCGCACACGCTGGAGCTCAGCGCCGACCCGCACCAGGTGCTGCGGGAGGTGGAGCGCGTGCTGGTGCCCGAGGGGCGGGTGGTGCTCACCGGCTTCAATCCCGCGAGCCTGTGGGGCATGCGCCAGGCGCGTGCGCGCGCCATGCAGCGGCTGGGCCGGGGCACGCGCCCGTACCTGCCCGACGCGGGCGAGTTCATCGGGCCGGGCCGCCTGCGCGATTGGCTGCGGCTGCTGAGCTTCGAGGTCGAGGCCCAGCACTGCGGCTGCTACCGCCCGGCGGTGCGCACCGACAAATGGCTGCACCGCCTGCGCTGGATGGACCGCGCCGGCGCGCGCTGGTGGCCCATCTTCGGTGCGGTGCACGTCACCACCGCGGTCAAGCGGGTGCGCGGCATGCGCCTGCTGGGCCCGGCCTGGAAGCCGCGCCGCCTGCCGGCCACGGCGCCGGTGCCGCTGGCCAACCGGCAACGGCGCTGAGGCACTCGCCGCCGCGCCGCGGCGGGCACGGCCATCGGGCATTTTTTTCTTTGGATGGAGCATTCTTTGGACCACGTGGTGATCTACACCGATGGCGCCTGCAAGGGCAATCCCGGCCCCGGCGGCTGGGGCGTTTACTTGAAATCCGGCGGGCATGAGAAGGAGTTGTGGGGCGGCGAGCGCGACACCACCAACAACCGCATGGAACTCATGGCCGTCATCCAGGCTCTGTCCGCCCTGAAGCGGCCCTGCCAGGTGTCGCTGCACCTGGACAGCGAGTATGTGCGCAAGGGCATCACCGAATGGATCCACGGCTGGAAGAAGAAGGGCTGGGTGACGGCGAGCAAGCAGCCCGTCAAGAACGCCGATCTGTGGCAGCGCCTCGACGCCCTGGTGCACGGCGGGCCGCACCGCGTCGAGTGGCACTGGGTCAAGGGCCACGCCGGCCACGCCGGCAACGAGCGCGCCGACGCGCTGGCCAACCGGGGCGTGCCGAACTAGAAAGCCCCCCCGCCGCGCTTCGCGCGACCCCCCAAGGGGGGCGGCACCTGCGGCCCGGCACAGCCGGTTCAGCGGTGCCCCTTGGTTGCGCCGCTTCTGGCGTGGACTGCACAATGTAAGGATTGTTGGCATGGAAACTGTTTCCCCACGGCGACAGGGCCAACGGCAGTATTCGAGCGGAGACTTCATGGCGAAACCCAAATCAACGGTCTGGCTGGCGGTGCTGGGCCTGGCGCTGGCGCTGGGCGGTGCCTGGTGGTGGCAGCAGCAGCCGCGCGCCTCGGGCGTGTCCGGCTCGGCGGGTGCGGCCCCCGCGCCCCGCGCGCCCGGCGGCGCCGGTCCGGTCAGCGTGGAGATCGCCGCCGTCAAGCAGGCGCGCCTGCAGGACGACGCCCAGGCCGTGGGCTCGCTGAACTCGCGCCAGGCCGTCACCCTCAAGCCCGAAACGGCGGGCCGCGTCGCCCGCATTGCCTTCAAGGACGGCCAGGGCGTCAAGCGCGGCCAATTGCTGGTGCAGCTCGACGACACGCTGCAGCGCGCCGAGCTGAGCCAGGCCCAGGCCCAGCTGTCCATCGCGCGCGCCAACCTCAAGCGCAATGAGGAGCTGCTGGCCCAGAGCTTCGTGGCCGCGCGCGTGGTGGACGAAAGCCGCGCCGCCCTGCAGGTGGCCGAGGCCCAGGTGGACCTGGCCCAGGCCCGGCTGCAGCGCATGCGCATCACCGCGCCCTTCGACGGCACGCTGGGCCTGCGCAGCATCAACCTGGGCCAGTACGTGAAGGACGGCGATCCGCTCGTCAACCTGGAAGACACCTCCCAACTGACCGTGGACTTCCGCCTGCCCGAGCGCTACCAGAACCGCATCGCCCCGGGCCAGTCCGTGCAGGTGCAGCTCGACGCGCTGCCCGGCCAGCGCTACCAGGCGCGTGTGCTCGCGGTCGATCCGCTGCTGGACGCCAACGGCCGCTCCATCGCGGTGCGCGCCGAGATGCCGTCCTCCCCCAGCCAGGCGCTGCGCCCCGGCATGTTCGCGCGCGTGCTGATCGTGTTTTCGGTGAATGAGAACGCGCTGGTGGTGCCCGAGGAGGCCCTGGTGCCCCAGGGCGGCCGCCAGTACGTCTACGTGATCGACGAGCAGGGGCAGGGCGACGCGCGCAAGCGCACCTCGCGCCGCGTCGAGGTGGAGCTGGGCGTGCGCCGCGGCGCCGACGTGCAGATCACCCAGGGCCTGAAGCCCGGCGACACCGTGGTGGTGGCCGGCCAGCAGCGCCTGCAGCGCGACGGCACCGTGGTGCGCGTGGTGGACCTGGCGGCGCGCGCCGCCGCCGCCAACTGACGCCGCCGCGCGCTCGCCACCGGAGGCCCGCATGCAACTGCCCGAAGTCGCCATCCGCCGGCCGGTGTTCGCCACCGTGCTGTCGCTGCTCATCCTGCTGGTGGGCCTGGTCTCGTTCAACAACCTCACCGTGCGCGAGTACCCGCGCATCGACGAGCCCACCGTCACCGTCACCACCCGCTTCGGTGGCGCCTCCAGCGAGGTGATCGAGTCCCAGGTCACCAAGGTGCTGGAAGACTCGCTCGCCGGCATCGAGGGGGTGGACATCATCACCTCCATCAGCCGGCAGGAGCAGAGCCAGATCACGGTGCGCTTCAAGCTTGAGCGCGACCCCGACTCCGCCGCCGCCGACGTGCGCGACAAGGTCAGCCGCGTGCGCCAGCGACTGCCCGACGACGTCGACGAGCCCACCATCGCCAAGGTCGAGGCCGACGCCACGCCCGTCATCTGGCTCGCGCTCAACTCCGACACGGTGTCGGCCCTGGAGCTCAGCGACGTGGCCAACCGCCTCATCAAGCCGCGCCTGCAGACGGCGCCCGGCGCGGCCGACGTGCGCATCTGGGGCGAGCGGCGCTTCTCCATGCGCATCTGGCTCGACCCGGACCGCCTGGCCGCCTACAACCTGACCGTGCAGGACGTGGAGGACGCGCTGCGCCGCTCCAATCTGGAGGTGCCGGCCGGGCGCATCGAGAGTT
Organism: Hydrogenophaga sp. YM1; assembly: GCF_016903055.1. Taxonomy (NCBI): domain Bacteria; kingdom Pseudomonadati; phylum Pseudomonadota; class Betaproteobacteria; order Burkholderiales; family Comamonadaceae; genus Hydrogenophaga; species Hydrogenophaga sp. YM1. The sequence continues at coordinate 2,065,753 of NZ_CP070223.1, forward strand.
CGCAGCGCGAGTTCAACGTGACGGCCGCCACCGACGTGCAGACGCCCGAGCAGTTCCGCGCCATCGGCATCCGCACGGTCAAGGGCCAGACCATCCGCATCGGCGATGTGGCGCGCGTGGAGCAGGCGCCCCAGGACGAGCGCACCTCGGTGCGCTACAACGGCCGCGACGCCGTGTCGCTGGGCGTGATTCGACAGGCCACGGCCAACCCGCTGGAGCTGTCGGCCGCGGTGCAGAACATGCTGCCCAGCATCACCGCCGAACTGCCCAAGGGCGTGAGCATCGAGGTCGCCAACGACAACTCCATCTTCATCGACCGCTCCATCAAGGCGGTCTACACCACCATCGCCGAAGCGGTGGTGCTGGTGGCGCTGGTGATCTTCCTGTTCCTGCGCACGCTGCGCGCCTCGGTCATTCCGCTGATCACCATCCCGGTCAGCCTGATCGGCTCCTTCGCGCTGATGGGCTTGTTCGGCTTCTCCATCAACACGCTCACGCTGCTGGCGCTGGTGCTGGCCATCGGCCTGGTGGTGGACGACGCCATCGTGATGCTGGAGAACATCTACCGCCACATCGAGGAGGGCATGAAGCCCTTCGACGCGGCGATCAAGGGCGCGCGCGAGATCGGTTTCGCCATCGTGGCCATGACGCTCACGCTGGCGGCGGTGTACGCGCCGCTGGCCTTCACGCCGGGGCGCACCGGGCGGCTGTTCGCCGAGTTCGCGCTGGCGTTGGCGGGTGCGGTGGTGGTCTCGGGCTTCGTGGCGCTCACGCTTTCGCCCATGATGTGCTCCAAGCTGCTGCGCCACGTGGACCAGCCCGGCCGCTTCGACCGCTTCATGGAGCGTGTTCTGGTGCGCATCAACCAGGGCTACGACCGCCTGCTGGGCCTGTCGCTGCAGGTGCGCTGGCTGGTGGTGGGCGTGATGCTCGCCAGCGCTGGCGCGAGCTGGTGGCTGCTGAGCACCACGCGCTCGGAGCTGGCGCCCATGGAAGACCGCGGCGTGGTGTTGGCCAACATCAACGGGCCCGACGGCGCCACCCTGGCCTACACGCGCCGCTACGTGGACGCGATCGAGAAGATGGCCAGGGAACAGCCGGAGTTCGACCGCATCTTCGCGGTGGTGGGCAACCCCTCGGTGGCGCAGGGCAGCGTGACCATGCGCGGCAAGGCCTGGGAGGAGCGCGACCGCAGCACCATGGAGATCGCGCGCGCGCTGGCGCCGCGCATGGCGGCGCTGCCTGGCATCAGCGCTTACCCGATCACGCCGCCCTCGCTGGGCCAGGGCTTTCGCGAGCGACCGCTCAACTTCGTCATCGTCACCAACGACACCTACGAAAACCTCTCGGCCGTCGTGCGCCAGTTCCAGGACCGCATGGCGCAGAACCCGGGCCTGGTGCAGGTCGACACCGACCTGCGCCTGAACAAGCCCGAGATCCGCATGGACGTGGACCGCGAGCGCGCGGCCGACATGGGGGTGAGCGTGGACGCCATCGCGCGAACGGTGGAAACCATGCTGGGCGGGCGCACGGTCACGCGCTACAAGCGCGACGGCGAACAGTACGACGTGGTGGTGCAGACCGTCTCGGCCAACCGCAGCACGCCCGAGGACATCGACCGGCTGTTCGTGCGCGGGCGCGGCGACGCGATGATCCCGCTCGCCTCGCTGATCAGCACGCGTGAGGTGGTGGTGCCGCGCGAACTGAACCACTTCGGCCAACGCCGCAGCGCCTCGATCACGGCCAACGTGGCGCCCGACTATTCGCTGGGCGAAGCCCTGCGGTTCATGGAACAGACGGCGCGCGAGATCTTGCCTGCGGGCTACGCCACCGACCTGAACGGCCAGAGCCGCGAGTTCCGCAACGCCTCGGGCTCGCTGGCGCTGGTGTTCGTGCTGTCGTTGCTGTTCATCTACCTGGTGCTGTCGGCGCAGTTCGAGAGCTTCGTCGATCCCTTCATCATCATGCTGTCGGTGCCGCTGTCGATGATGGGCGCGCTGCTGGCGCTCAAGCTCTCAGGGGGCACGCTGAACGTGTTCAGCCAGATCGGCCTGATCACACTGGTGGGCTTGATCACCAAGCACGGCATCCTGATCGTGGAGTTCTCCAACCAGCTGCGCGAGCAGGGACTGGAGAAGCTGGACGCAGTGAAGCAGGCGGCCGGCCTGCGCCTGCGGCCCATCATGATGACCACGGGCGCCATGGTGCTGGGCGCGATCCCGCTGGCCCTGGCCACCGGCGCGGGCGCCGAAAGCCGCCAACAGATCGGCTGGGTGATCGTGGGCGGCATGTCGGTGGGCACGTTGCTCACCATCTTCGTGGTGCCGACGATGTACACGCTGCTGTCGCGCCGCCAGTCGGGCGAGTCGGCGCACCCGGTGATGCACGACGAGGCGGGTGGCGATCACGCCGGGGCGATACCCGCCAAGTAGCCGCGGTTACAGGGGCGCGCCCACGGCGTCGGGCACCGGTGCGGCGCGCCGCTCGGCCGCCCCGCCTGCCTCGGGGACCTCGCACACGCTGAGCGCGGCCTGCAGGTCCCGCGCCGCGCTGCGCAGCGCCTTGCCGCTGCGCACGTCCTGCGCGGGAATTCGTGCAAGCAGCTTGTAGGCCATGTTCCGGACCAGCAGGAAGGGGTGCTCCTCGGCCAGTACGCGGCAGGCGGTCTGGAACCGGAGGCTGGCCGCTTGCCTGGCCGCCTGGCGGGTCTGCCGGTACTTCTTGAGGCTGAACCCGCAGTCGAGCAGCCGCCGCAGGGACATCGGTTCCTCCCATGCGCATTGCCCGCGGTCCATGCAGAGGGCCTTGTCCGCTTGCTGGTCGGCGGTGAGCCGGTCCATGAACCCCTTGACCACCCGGGTGGCTTCGTCGAGCGATGGGACGCCGGCCTCACCGGGGTCGCTGGCGTCTCCTGGGGGCTGCTCGAGGGGGGCGGCGTCGGGTGGGGCAGGGCAATGTCTCATATCGGTCCGTGGAATCGATGCTGACAATGCCGCTTCAGTCGCCGCGGGCCGCCATTCGTTCCGCGTTCGGCCGCATGGCCGATGCCGGGCCCAGGGGGAGCGGGCCTCGCCGCCCGTGCCCTCAGATCGCCCCGTCGAAGACCATCACCTCGACGGTGTCGCCCACGGCCACGTTGCCCTGGTCGTGTCGCAGCACGATCAGCCCATTGGCCTGGACCATGGAGCTGAGCACGCCCGAGCCCTGGTTGCCGGTGGTGCGGGCCACCAGCGTGCCGTCGGCCGCGCGCTCGACGGTGCCGCGCTGGTACTCGGTGCGGCCGGGCTTCTTGCGCATGGCCTCGCCGCTCCTGGCCTGCAGCAGCACCGGTGGCGCCACGTCCGCGCCCATGAGGCGCTGCAGGGCCGGGCGCACGAAGGCCAGGAAGGTCACCATCACGGCCACCGGGTTGCCCGGCAAGCCAAACAGCACCGCGGACTTGGCGCCGTCGGTGATGCGGCCCACCGCCATCGGGCGGCCCGGGCGCATGGCGATGCGCCAGAAGGCCACGTCGCCGAGCTGTTTCATCATGGCCTTGGTGTGGTCGGCCTCGCCCATGCTGACGCCGCCGCTGGTGATGACGGCGTCGGCGCGCGCGGCGGCGTCGCGGAAGGCGGCCTCCAGGCGGGCGGGCCGGTCGGGGACCACGCCCATGTCGATCACCTCCACGCCCAGGCGCGTGAGCAGGCCGAACACGGTGTAGCGGTTGCTGTCGTAGACCGCGCCTTCGCGCGGGGCCTCGCCCAGGCTCAGGATCTCGTCGCCGGTGGAGAAATAGGCCACGCGCGCGCGGCGCCGCACGCGCACCGCGGGCAGGCCCAGGCTGGCCACCAGGCCCAGCGCGGCGGGGCCCAGCACCTGGCCACGGCGCAGCGCGGGCTGGCCCGCCATCAGGTCTTCGCCCATGAAGCGGCGGTTGTCGCCGGGTCTGACCACGCCGGGCGGAATGGTGACCGTGTCGCCATCGACCCGGACGAATTCGATCGGCACCACCGTGTCCAGGCCCGCCGGCATGATGGCGCCGGTCATGATCTTCAGGCACTCGCCCGCGCCCACGGGGTGCGCCCAGGCCTTGCCCGCGAAGGCCGTGCCCTGGCAGCGCAGCACCAGCGGCGACGAACCCAGCGCCGCGCCATCGAAGGCAAAGCCGTCCATGGCGGAGTTGTCGTGGGGCGGCACGCTGATGGGCGAGACCACGTCCTCGGCCAGCACGCGGCCCAGGGCCTCGAAGATGCCGACGTCCTCGGTGTCGGTGATTGGCTCGACGAGCCGCGCGAGGAATGCATTGACGCGCTCGGCGGTCAGGGCCTGGGGGTCGTAGCCCTGCAGCTCGGCGGCGATCTGGTCGATGGTCTTCATGGGCGGCCCTGCTCCAGCGCGTGCAGCTCGTCCAGGGTGTTGGTGTTGAAGAAGGCCAGGGGGTCGTCGCCGGCTTGGTCGAAGGGCACGAGCACGGTGTGGTGCTGCTCGGTCCAGCGGTCGATCTTGCGGCCGCCGGCCTGCGTGAAGGCCACCAGGCTCTCCAGCAGTTGCACGCGCAACAGGCTGAACACCGGCTGCGCGCGCGGCGCGCTGCCGTTCTCGGGCGCGCTGGCCATGGCGATGTCGGTGGCCGGGTCGTCGAAGGCGGCGGCCAGGCGCCGCGCCAGGTCCAGCGGGAAGCGCGGCGTGTCGCAAGGCACCGTCAGCAGGTAGGGCGTTTCGGCGCGCTCCAGGCCGGTGAGAAACCCGGCCAGCGGGCCCGCGTAGTCGCTCAGGGTGTCGGGCCACACCGGCACGCCGAAGGCCTCGTAGGCGCCGAGGTTGCGGTTGGCGTTGAGCATCAGCTCGCCAATGTGGTCGCCCTCCTGCATCTGCAGGCGCATGAGCGCGTGCAGCGCCAGCGGCGTGCCATTGAACTTCTGCAGGCCCTTGTCGGCCCCGCCCATGCGCGAGCCCCGGCCGCCGGCCAGGACCAGTGCCGTGATTTCTCTGGGATGGATCATTCGAGGAAGTGAGGCTTAGCCACCGATGTAGCTCATCTCGACGCGCCGCTTGCCCGCGCCGGGCTCGGGCGGCAGCGAGGCGCGCAGCTGCGAGTAGCGGTCGTCGCGGCCTTGCCAGATGGCGCCGATGGCGCTGGCCAGCTCGGCGTCGCTCGCACCGCCGCGAATCAGGTGGCGCAGGTCGTGGCCTTCGGTGGCGAACAGGCAGAGGTAGAGCTGGCCCTCGGTGGACAGGCGGGCGCGGTTGCAGTCGCCGCAGAAGGCCTGCGTCACGCTGCTGATGGCGCCGATCTCGCCCGAGCCGTCGGCGTAGGCCCAGCGCTCGGCGGTCTCGCCAGGGGCGGTGGGGTCCAGTGGCACCAGGGGCAGCTCGCGCTGAATGTGCTCGATGAGCTCGGCGCTGGGCAGCACCTCGTCCATGCGCCAGCCGTTGGTGGCGCCCACGTCCATGTACTCGATGAAGCGCAGCACGATGCCGGTGCCCTTGAAGTGGCGCGCCATCGGCAGGATCTGGTCGTGATTGGTGCCGCGCTTGACCACCATGTTGACCTTGATCGGCCCCAGGCCCGCGGCCTGCGCGGCCTCGATGCCGGCGAGCACCTCGGCCACGGGGAAATCGACGTCGTTCATGGCGCGGAAGACGGTGTCGTCCAGGCCGTCGAGGCTGACCGTGACGCGCTGCAGGCCGGCGGCCTTGAGCGCGGCGGCCTTGCGCGCGAGCAGCGAGCCGTTGGTGGTGAGCGTCAGGTCCAGCGGTCGGCCTTCTGTGGTGCGCAGCGCGGCCAGCTGGCCGACCAGGATCTCCAGGTTCTTGCGCAGCAGCGGTTCGCCGCCGGTGAGCCGGATTTTCTGCACGCCGTGCGCGGCGAACAGGCGCGCCACGCGGGTGATTTCCTCGAAGCTGAGCAGCTCGCCGTGCGGCAGGTACTGGTAGTCCTTGTCGAACACTTCCTTCGGCATGCAGTAGCTGCAGCGGAAGTTGCAGCGGTCCGTCACGCTGATGCGCAGGTCGCGCAGCGGGCGGCCCAGGGCGTCGCCCAGCAGGCCGGTGGCGGCCACGGGCTGTGCCGGCACCGTGGCGGCGCGCCGCTGCAGGCGCTGGTCGATGAGGGGGATGACCCGTTCGGACATCCCCCGATTGTGGTTCAAACGCAGCGGGCGCCGTCCACCTCCAGGCAAACCCCGGAAATGAACGCGGCTTCGTCGCTGGCGAGGTAGAGCACGGCGTTGGCCACGTCCTCGGGGGTGGAGAAGCGCCCCAGCGGGATGGTGCTGCGGAACTTGGCCAGTCGCTCGTCGGTGAGCTCGCCGCCCGCGAAGGCCGTGCCCAGGCCGGTGAAGGGGTTCATCACCGGGTTGATGCAGTTGACGCGGATGTTGTCCGGCCCGAACTCGGCCGCGAGCGACTTGCTGGTGGTGATCACCGCACCCTTGGAGCCGTTGTACCAGGTGAGGCCGGGGCGCGGGCGCACCCCAGCGGTGGAGGCGATGTTGATGAAGGCACCGCCGCCGTTGGCGCGGAACACGGGCACCGCGTGCACGGCCGCGAGGTAGATGCTCTTGACGTTGACCGCGTAGCAGCGGTCGAACTCTTCCTCGCTCACGTCCAGCGCAGGTTGGTTCTTGTGCGTCCAGCCGGCGTTGTTGACCATAGCGTCGAGGCGGCCGTGGCGCTGCACGGCCGCCTGCACCAGGGCCTTCATGTCGCTGGAGCGCGTGACGTCGGCGGCGAAGAAGCTGGCGCGCCCGCCCTTGGCCGTGATGTCGGCGACCACGCGCTCGCCGCCGGCGGTGTTGACGTCGTTGACGATGACCTGCGCGCCTTCTTCGGCCAATCGGTGGGCGATGCCCTCGCCGATGCCGCCACCCGCGCCGGTGACGATGATGGACTTGTCTTTCACTCGCATGGGATGTGCCTCTGTGGTCTTGCTGAATCAGCCGTGGCGGATGGCCACGGTCTTGAGGGTGGTGAAGCCCAGCAGGGCCTCGAAGCCCTTTTCGCGGCCATAACCGCTGGACTTGACGCCGCCGAAGGGCAGTTCCACGCCGCCGCCGGCGCCGTAGTTGTTGATGAACACCTGTCCGGCCTTCACGCGCCGCGCCATGCGCAGCTGGCGCGCGCCGTCGCGTGTCCACACGCCGGCCACCAGGCCGAAGGACGTGCCGTTGGCCAGACGCACCGCCTCGTCCTCGTCCTCGAACGGCATGGCCGCGAGCACCGGGCCGAAGACCTCTTCCTGCGCCAGCCGGTGCTGGGGCGGCACGTCGCGCACCAGGGTGGGCGCGGCGTAGTAGCCGTTGGCGTCGGCGGCGGGGTCGATGCGGCCCTGCGCGACGATGGGCAGGCCGTCGCGCCGCACCTCGTCCAGGAAGCCGCGCACGCGTTCCTGCTGGGTCTGGCGGATCAGCGGGCCGAGGTCCAGGTCCAGGGTGGGCGGGCCGGCGCGCAGGGCGGTGAAGGCCTCGCCCAGGCGCTGCAGCAGCGGCTCGTACAGGCCGCGCTGCACCAGCAGGCGCGAGCCGGCGCTGCAGGTCTGGCCGCTGTTCTGCACGATGGCGTTGACGATGAAGGGCAGGGCCGCGTCCACGTCGGCGTCATCGAAGACGATCTGCGGTCCCTTGCCGCCCAGCTCCAGCGTGACCGGGCAGTGGCGCTCGGCCGCGGCCTGCTGGATCAGCGTGCCCACGCGCGGGCTGCCGGTGAAGCTGATGTGGTCCACGCCGGGGTGGCGCGCCAGCGCGTCGCCCACCTCGTGGCCGTAGCCGGTGACGATGTTGATGGCGCCGGGCGGAAAGCCCACCTCGGCCGCCAGTTCGGCCACGCGCAGCAGCGACAGGCAGGCGTCCTCCGAGGGCTTGACCACGCAGACGTTGCCCGCGGCGAGCGCGCCGCCCACGCTGCGCCCGAAGATCTGCATCGGGTAGTTCCAGGGGATGACGTGACCGGTGACGCCGTGCGGCTCGTGCCAGGTGAGCACGCTGTAGCCATCCAGGTAGGGGATGGTGTGGCCGTGCAGCTTGTCGCCCGCGCCAGCGTAGAACTCGAAGTAGCGCACCAGGGCCAGGGCGTCGGCCTTGGCCTGCCGGGTGGGCTTGCCGCAGTCGCGCTGCTCGATGGCGGCCAGCTCGTCGGCGTGCGCGGCCACGGCGGCGCTGAGCTTCATGAGCAGGCGCCCGCGCTCGGCCGCCGTCAGGCGCGACCAGGCGCCGTCCAGGCAGCGCCGCGCGGCCTGCACGGCCGCGTCCACGTCGGCGGCGTTGCCGCGCGCGATGCTGTCGTAGGGCTGGCCGTCGGCGGGGTCGATGACGGGCAGGGACTGGCCCGAGGCGCTGGGCACGGACCGGTTGTCGATGAAATGCAGGGCCATGGCGGAGGTTCCTTCACTGCGGGCCGATGGCGGGCGCGGGCCCGATCGGCGCCACGGCGGCGGGCTTGTGGTAGACGAGGTCGCGCAGGGTGAGCGAGACCGAGGGGAAGTAGGTGATGATGGCCAGGCAACCGACGATCACCAGCACGAAGGGCACCAGGTGAGCGACCATGCGGTCGAGCGAGATCTTGGCCACGGTGGCCGCGGCGAACAGGTTCACGCCGAAGGGCGGGGTGATCATGCCCATGGCCAGGTTGACCACCATGATCATGCCGAAGTGCACCGGGTCGACGCCGAAGTGCACGGCCACCGGCACCAGGATGGGCGCCAGCACGATGATGGCCGCCGACGTCTCGATGAACATGCCGATGACGAACAGCGCCGCGTTCACGCCGAGCAGGAACCACATGGGCGACTGCAGCACGTCCTTGAGCCACAGGCCGATGGCGTCGGGGATGCCGGCGCGCGTGATGAGGAAGGCGAAGAGGCCCGCGTTGGCGATGATGAACATGATCACCGCGCTGGAGATGACCGACTTGCGCAGCACCGGCATCAGGTCTTTCAGGCCCAGCTCGCGGTGGATGCCCAGGCCCACCAGCAGGGCGTAGAACACCGCCACCACCGAGGCCTCGGTGGGCGTGAACACGCCGCCGTAGATGCCGCCCAGGATGATCACCGGCATCAGCAGCGCCCAGCCGGCCTCCCGCGTGGCGCGGCCCACGGTGAGGCGGCCGTCGCCGTCGTTCTTGCCCAGGCCCTTGAAGCGGCACCACAGGTGCACGAACAGCATCAGCGTGCCGCCGATCAGCAGGCCCGGCACCACGCCGGCGATGAACAGCTCGCCGATGGACACCTCGGCCGCCACGCCGAACAGGATCATGGGGATGGAGGGCGGGATGACCACGCCCAGCTCGGCCGAGGTGGCCTGCAGCGAGGCCGCGTAGCCCACCGGATAGCCGTGTTTGACGAGCGCGGGGATGAGGATGGAGCCGATGGCGAAGGTGGTCGCCACCGAGGAGCCCGAGACCGCGGCGAAGATCATGCAGGTGAGCACGCAGGTCATGGGCAGGCCGCCCTGCACGCCGCCCACCAGCGATTTGGCGAAGTTGACCAGGCGGCGCGAGATGCCGCCGGTCTCCATGAGGTTGCCCGCGAGGATGAAGAAGGGAATGGCGGCGAGCGGGAATTTGTCGATCGCGCTGAACATCTCCTTGGGCACCAGGATGAGCTTGTCGCCGTCGAACAGCGCCAGGCCCAGCATGGCCGAGCCGCCGATGGCGACCGCGATGGAGATGCTGAGCGCGAAGCCCAGCAGCATGGTGAAGATCAGGGTGAAGGTCATGGCGCGGTCCGGCGGTCGGCGGGTCTGGGCCTTATTGGGCCGTGGCGAGTTCTTCGTTCTTCGGGTCCAGGTGGTGCGCGATCACCGCGACCACGCCCAGCGCGGCGCCCACGGGCAGCGCGGCGTACGCCCAGGCCATGGACAGCTCCATGCTGGCGAAGGTCTGGAAGCGCACGCGCGTGACCAGGTCGATGCCGAACCAGAGGATCACGCCCAGAAAGCCCAGGTTGACCAGCGTGATGATCCAGCGCACGGCGTGGTGCCAGGCGCCGCGCGACAGGCGCAGCATCAGGTCCACCGAGACCAGCGCGCCGTGGCGCAGCGCGGCCACCACGCCCAGCATCACCATCCAGATGAGCAGGCGGCGCATGGCCTCCTCCGTCCAGGTGGAGGGCTGCGAGAGCACGAAGCGGCTGGTGACCTGCCACAGGCCCAGGCAGGAGATGAGCGCGAGCAGCAGGCAGGCGAGCGTGAGGCACAGGCCGGTGAGCGCGCGGTCCAGCCGCAGAAAGAGGGATTTCATGAGAGCACCTTCGAGGGCGGGCCCACCCAAGCGAGGGTGCCGCGGACCCGGCTGTGCCGGTCCGCAGGCATCGCCCCTTGGGGGGTGACGGCCCACGCCAGTGGGCCGGCGCGGGGGGACCTACTTCACCGCTTGAATGGCGGCGATCTTGTCGGCGCCGAATTCCTTGGCGTACTGCTGGTAGGCGGGCGCCACGGCCTTGCGGAAGCTCTCGCCGTTGACCTGCTTGACGACCTGCATGCCGTCCTTCTCCAGCTGCGCGATGCCCGTGTTCTCGTCGTCGTTGACTTTCTTGCGCTGCGCGGCGGCGGCCTTCTTGCCAGCCTCCAGGAAGACCTTCTTGTCGGCGGCCGAGAGCTTGTTCCAGACGGCGGGCGAGAGGATCAGCGCGGCCGGCGAGTAGACGTGACCGGTCAGCGAGAGGTGTTTCTGCACCTGCGAGAACTTGGAGGACAGGATCACCGGGATCGGGTTCTCCTGGCCGTCCACCGTGCCCTGTTGCAGCGCGGTGAACAGCTCGGGGAAGGGCATGGGCGTGGGCAGGATGCCGAAGGTTTTGTAGCCGTCCATGTGCACCTTGTTTTCCATGGTGCGCATCTTCAGCCCGGCGGCGTCGCTGGCCTGGTTGATGGCCCGCTTGCTGTTGGTCATGTGGCGAAAGCCGTTCTCCGTCCAGGCCAGGTTGACCAGGCCCTTGGCTTCCATCTTCTTGCTCAGGTCCTGGCCGATGGGGCCGTCCATCACCTTGCGCGCGTGGTCGTAGTCACGGAAGAGGAAGGGGATGTCGACGATCTTGACCTCGGGCACGAAGTTGCCCAGCGGGCCGGTGGAGGTGTTCACCAGGTCCTGCGTGCCCAGCTGCACGGCCTCGATCTGCTCGCGTTCGCCGCCCAGGGCCGAGTTGGGGAACTGCTGGCACTTGTAGCGGCCTTGCGTGCCTTTCTCCATTTCCTCGCAGAACACCGTGGAGCCCACGCCGTAGTGCGAGGTGGGGGAGGTGGCGTAGCCGATCTTGAGCACGGTCTGCGCCTGGGCGCCGGTGGCGGCCGCCAGCAGCGCGGCCATGGCCAGGGGGGTGAGCAGCGTTGTTTTCATGCGTTTGTCTCCTTGGGGTGGGTCACTGGCAAAAGGGCTCAGCGCGCGGGTGTCGGCCGTGGGCGCGCCGCGGGTGGTTTCACGGCATCGGGGTGGTCCTGAGCGTACTGGCGCAGGACGGCATGGAAATCGGGGTCTGCCTGTAGGCCCAGGGCGCGGGCGCGCGGGCTGTCGAAGCGCGCGGGCCAGCCGGCCACGATGCGCGCGGTGGCGGCGTCGGGCTCGTGGCCCACGAGCGCGGCGACCTCGGGGCCGGCGAAGTCGCCGAGCGCGTCCAGCATGTCGCGCACGCGCAGGCTCAGCGCCGGCAGGTTGATGGCGGTGCGCCCGCCGAAAGCCTCGCGGCTGGCCTCGGCCACGGCGATGATGCCGGCCACGGTGGTGGCCGGCGAGGACAGCGCCACGGGCGTGTCCAGCGGCACGGGGCAGTTGCTGGGCAGGCCGGCCAGGGGCTCGCGCAGCATGCCCGACAGGAAGCCCGAGGCCGCGCCGTTGGGCCGCCCGGGCCGCACCGAGACCGTCATCAGGCGTGCCGCGCGGCCGTCGATGTGACCCTTGCGGGTGTAGTCGGCCACCAGCTGCTCGCACACGAACTTGTGGACGCCGTAGCTGGACTGCGGCGTGGGCAGGGTGTCGTCGCCCACCACCGCGGGCAGGGGCAGGGCCGGGTCGCTGCCGTAGACGGCGACCGAACTGGAGAAGAAGAACAGGACCGGTGCGTGGCCGTCGGCGGTCTGGCGGCGGCAGGCGTCGAGCAGGGCGCGCGTGGTGTCCAGGTTGGCGCGCAGGCCGAGGTCGAAGTCGGCCTCGCACTCGGCGGACACGGCAGAGGCGAGGTGAAAGACCGCGTCCCAGCGCTGGGCGAACAGGGTGGGCAGGCTGTCCATCAGGTCGCCGGCCAGGGACCGCACGCGCGGGTCGCGCGTGAGCGCGGCATCGCTGGGCGCGAACAGGTCGGCCAGCATCAGGCTGTCGATGGGGCGGCCGGCGAGCCGGCCGCGTTGCAGCAGCTCGCGCGCGAGGCGGCTGCCCAGGAAACCGGCGCCGCCGGTGATGAGGATGTTCATGCGGTGAAGCGGTGGGCGGATGGGGCTGTGCTGGCGGGCCTTACCAGGGGGCGCCAAAGCGTTGGCGCAGCTCGTCGACGCGCGCGTCGTTCAGTGGGGCGGGGCGGGGGGAGCAGAGCAGCCACAGGCGCGCGGTCTCCTCCAGTTCTTCGAGCAGCGCCATGGCCTGCGAGGGGCCCTGGTGCCACACGACGGGGCCCAGGCGTTCGAGCATCACGGCGCGCAAGGGCTGTTCGGCCCGCGCGATCAGGCCCGCCACCTCGTGGGCCACGGCGGGGTCGCCGGGCACGCGGTAGGCGACGTGGGGCACGTGGCCTACCTTCATCACCTGGTAGGGCGTGATCGGCGGCAGGATGTCCTGCTCGGTCCACACGCCTTGCAGGCTCAGCGCCACGAGGTGGGTGCTGTGGGTGTGCAGCACGCAGCGGGCCTCGGGCGCGGCGTCGTAGATCTGGCGGTGCAGGGCCAGGGTCTTGCTGGCGCGCTCGCCGCCGCGCTGGTGGCCGTCTTCGCCCACCCAGGCCAGGGCCTCGGGGCGCAGGTGGCCCAGACAGGCGTCGGTGGGGGTGATGAGGAAGCCGCCGCCCTGCGAGGCGTCGAGCCGCAGGCTGATGTTGCCGGCTGTGGAGTGCGCGTAGCCGCGCAGGAACAGCGAGGCGCCCACGCGCACGATCTCGTCGCGGCAGGCCTGCTGGGCGGGGGGGAAGGCGTCGCTCATTCGGGGCGGGACAGGGTGGGTTTGAGCAGCGCGTCCAGGGCGCGGCGCACGGGCGGCGAGGCGTGTTCGATGCGGTGCGCGGCGTTGGCCATGTGGCGCGTGGCGGCCTCGCGCGCGGCGGCGACGTCGCCGCGGCACACCGCCTCGGCGATGGCGCGGTGCTCGTGGTGCACCTCCACCATGTAGCCGCTGTCCAGGGATTCGTTGGTGCGCGTCACGCGCATGGCGTCGCGCTGGTACTGCTCCAGAAAGCCCAGCAGGCGCTCGTAGTGCGGGTTGTCGGTGGCGCGGGCGATGCTGCGGTGAAAGCGCAGGTCGGCCTCCACGCCGGGCGCGCCCACGGGCGGGCAGGCTTCCAGTTCGGCCAGCGCGTTCATGATGGCGCGCGCCTTCTCGGGCGTGATGCGCCGCGCCGCGAGTTCGGCCACGTCGGCCTCCAGGCCGCGCCGCACCTCCACCACCTGCAGCACGGCCTCCATGGAATGCAGCACGGTGGGGTCGAAGGCCAGGGCGCGCGCCTGGTGGCTGGGCGCCACGAACACGCCCGCGCCCTGGCGCGAGGTGAGCAGGCCGATGGACTTGAGCTGGCTGATGGCCTCGCGCACCACGGTGCGCGACACGCCGAACTGCTCGGCCAGGCGCTGCTCGGTGGGCAGGCGCTGGTCCGGGCCCAGCTCGCCCGACTCGATGCGCTGCATCAGCAGGGCCGCCAGCTGGTCGGTCAGGCGGGGCGGCGCCTGCAGGGGCTCGGCGCTGTCGGGGCTCATGGTGTCTCGGCCATTGGTGTGCTTATCAGGTCATCATACAAGTTGAGTGGGCGAAAAAAATCCCGGGAAAACCCGGGACGCCCGCGCGTTCAGCGACCGGCGGCGCTGACCGGCACGAAGCGCTCGCTGTGTTCGCGCAGCCAGGTGGCCGAGCGTTCGCTGTGCTGCTGGTTCGGGTGGAAGTCGGGCCGGAAATAGGCCCGCCAGGCCGGCCAGTTCGTCCTCAGCAGGCCTTGCCGGCCCAGCAGATGCCGCGCGGCGCTGCGCCAGGTGGACCAACGCCACAGCGTGCCGTCGCGCCGCAGGTTGGAGACGGTCTGGCGCAGGGCGTCGCTGAGGAAGAAGACGGTGACGCGGCGCATCCATTTCGCGCGCCAGGCGTGGTCGCCCCCCAAAGCCTGGTACAGGTCGAACGCGGTGCTCTTGTGCTCGGCTTCCTCGGCGCTGTGCCACAGCCACAGGGTCTGCAGGCGCGGCTCGCTACCGTCCAGTACCTGGGGGTGCGCCAGCAGCCACTCGGCGAAGAGGGCGGTGAAGTGCTCGTAGGCCGCGGTCACGCCCAGCGGGTGGCGGGGATCGGCGCCCTCGAACAGCACCATGCGCGACTCGGCGCGCGGCGCCCACGCGTTCACCAGGCCGTGCTTCTCGATCTGCGCGTTGAACAGGGCGTGGATGCGCCGGTGCGTGGCCTCCTGGCCCACGAAGCCCTTGATCTCGGCTTCCCAGCGCGCCTGCTGGTCGGCGGGCAGGGCCTTGGCGCCCTCCCGCACGGCGTCGATGAAGAACTGCTCGCCCACCGGAAAGCTCATGGACAGGGCGTTGAACCAGGCGGTGAGGAAGGCGTCGCCGCCGCACCAGTGGCGCGCGACGGGCGTTTCCAGGTCGATGAGCAGGCGGCGGATGGTGAGGGTGGTCATGTTGGTACAGGCAAGTACCGCACCACTGTGCGCGCATGCGGACGGGCTGTCAAGCGGGCTGGGCTGTCGAATCGGCGAAGGCTGGTCCGTCGTGCAGAGGGGGCCGGAACCCGCGTTCGCGTCGAACGGCGGCCGCCCCAGCGAGGACTGAACCATGCCCATGCGACCCCTTCGGTATTCCATCAACCTCACGCTGGACGGCTGCTGCGACCACAGCGCCATTCCGGCGGATGAGGAGCTGCACCGCCACGCGGTGGAGAACCTCCGGCAGGCCGATGCCCTGCTGTTCGGGCGGGTGACCTATGAGTTGATGGAGTCGGCGTTCCGGGCGCCGGCGGGGACGGCCGCAGGGCCCCACGCGGTGGACCCCTTCGCCCGGACGATCGACGCCGCACGGAAATACGTCGTGTCCGACAGCCTGGACGTGGTCGACTGGAACGCGGAACTTGTGCGCGGGGAGCTGGGACCGCTGGTTCAGCGGCTCAAGCAGCGCCCGGGCAAGGGGCTGTTCGTGGGGGGCGTGAAGCTCCCGCTGGCCCTGACGGAGCTGGGGCTGATCGACGAGTACGAGTTCATCGTGCACCCCCGGCTGGCGGGCCATGGCCCGAGCGTGTTCGCGGGCTTGTCGAAGCATGTCGACCTGAAGCTGGTGAGCCGGCTGGCGTTCGGCTCGGGGGCGGTGGCGATGCGGTATGTGCCGAAATAGATGAAGGGCGCGCCCTCAGGCCGCCGCCCCCCGCGCCACCCCCGGCCCGCTCCCCCGCACCCGCCAGAACAGGAACAGCGCGATGCCCATGTTGAGCAGGTTCCAGCCGATCCCGTTGAGGAAGGCCGCGCGGTAGCTGCCCGTCAGGTCGAACACCCAGCCCGACATCCAGCCCCCCAGCGCCATGCCCACCAGCGTGGCCATGATCACCGCGCCCACGCGGGCGCCGGCCTCCTGCGGCGCGAAGTACTCGCGCACGATGATGGCGTAGCTGGGCACGATGCCGCCCTGGAACAGGCCGAACAGGGCCGAGATCACGTACAGCGGCACCAGGCCGTCGAAGGGCAGAAACAGCAGCAGCGCCACGCACTGCAGCGCCGAGCCCAGCAGCAGGGTGCGGATGCCGCCGATGCGGTCGCAGATCCAGCCCGAGACCAGGCGGCTGACGATGCCGCTGGCCAGCATGAGCGAGAGCATCTCGGCGCCGCGCGCCGCGCCGAAGCCCAGGTCCACGCAGTAGGCGACGATGTGCACCTGCGGCATGGACATGGCCACGCAGCAGCCCACGCCGGCCAGGCACAGCAGGGTCTGCGCCTGCGCGGGCTTCATGCCGAAGGGGCGGCTGGTGTCGGGCACGGCGCCGCCGGGCGTGGCGGGCGCGGCCATCACCACCACGGGCGGGCGCTGGCGCATGCGGTTGGCCAGCAGGAACATGCCCGTGCCGCAGACGATGGCCAGCAGGAAGTAGGTGTTGCGCCAGCCGATGGTCTCGATGCCCCACTGCACCAGCGGCGGCCACACCGTGCCCGCCACGTAGTTGCCGCTGGCCGCGATGGCCACCGCGATGCCGCGCCGCTTGCGCCACCACAGCGCGGTGTCGGCCAGCAGCGGCGCGAAGGTGGCCGAGCTGCCGAGCAGCCCCAGCAGCAGCCCATGCGCCAGGCCGAAGGTCCAGATGCTGCCGGACAGCGCGGCGGCCGCGAAGCCGCCGGCCACCGCCACCGCGCCCAGGCGCAGCACCGGCGTGATGCCGTGGCGGTCGGCCATGCGCCCGGTCCACAGGCCGCCCAGGCCCAGGCAGACCATCATCAAGGTGTAGGGCAGGGAGGCGTCGCCGCGGCCGATGCCGAACTCCGTTTGCACGGCGGGCAGCACCACGGCCACCACGTACATGCCGCTGTTGCCCAGGGTGACCAGGCCCAGCACGGTGAGCAGCCGCCAAGCGGCGGCGCGGGAGTCGATGAGGCTGGGATCGGCGGGCGTGTTGTCTCTGTGGGGTGTTTTCATGGCCGGGCGATGCTACGCCGGGCCGCCGCCGCGCGCTGTCGCCGGTGATATATCAGTGCGCCTGCAGTTGGGCGCGCAGCAGGTCGATGGCGTGGCGGTGCACCTGGCTGACGCGCGATTCGCTCACGCCCAGCTCGCGGCCGATGTCCTTGAACATCATGTCCTCGCCGTAGTGCCTGAGCATGACCTGCTGCTCGCGCTCGGGCAGGCCCTGGATGGCGTCGACCAGGGCCAGGCGCATGCGCTGCTGTTCCAGAACGCTCAGCGGGTCGTGGGTGCTGTCGCCGAACTCGCTGCCGTGCAGGCCGTCGTCGTCCTCTTCGCTCACCAGGCCGGCGTCGTCCAGCGGCATCAGCTGGGAGCGGTGCAGCTTGGCCTGCAGCGCGTGGTATTCGTCGAGCGTGAGGCACAGCTCCGCGGCCATTTCGCTGTCGTGTGGGCGGCGGCACAGGCGCTGCTGCAGGCGCTGCGCGGCCTCGTCGATGTCGCGCCGGCTTTGCCGGCAGCCGCGCGAGGCCCATTCGGTCGCGCGCAGCTCGTCGATCATGGCGCCGCGGATGCGCGGCATGGCGAATTTCTCCAGCCCGCCGGCCTCGGCCTCGGCCGGGTCGCAGCGGCCGATGGCCTCGTTCAGGCCGATCATGCCGGCCTGGATCAGGTCGTCCACGTCGACCGAGGGCGGCAGCTGGGCGCGCAGGTGGCGGGCCACGCGCCGCACCAGGGGCTGGTAGAGGCGGATCTGGGCGTTGCGCGGATCGGCGAAACAGGCGGTGGTGCTCATGCGGATGTCCCTTTTTGCGGCCTGGACGCGGGGCTCAAGGGCCGCGTGGCCATGGCAGAAATTCTGGGGACTGGCCGCCCCACCGTCTGTGGGGATTGCTGGATGCGCCCTGTCAGCACCACGCGGCGAAGGCCGTGGGCATTTCCGGTGCCGCCGCCGCGCGCTTAGGTATTTTTTAAGCTTCGCCTAGGAAAGATTTAGGACGGAAGACTGAGCCCCTTGCGAACAATGCCGGCACACCGCAACGAAGGAGTGTTTCCATGTTCCGCACCGCCGCGCTGGCCCTTGGCCTGTTCGCGTCCACGGCCGCGCTGGCCAATGGCCCGGCCCCCGTTCGCCCGCCCGAGACGGACCTCGTGGCCCTGGGCCGCTACCTCGTCAAGACCTCCGGCTGCAACGACTGCCACACCCCCGGCTACGCCCCCAGCGCGGGTGCCGTGCCCGAAGCCCAGTGGCTCACCGGCGATGCCGTGGGCCTGCAGGGCCCCTGGGGCACCACCTACCCGAGCAACCTGCGCCAGCAGTTCCAGCAGATGAGCGAGGCCCAGTGGCTGCAGCGCGCCCGCCAGCCCATGCGCCCGCCCATGCCGTGGTTCGCCCTGCGTGACATGGCCGACACCGACCTGAAGGCGATCTACGCCTACGTGCGCGCCGCCGGCCCGGCCGGCCAGGCCGCGCCGGCCTATGCCCCGCCCGGGACGGCCGTGAAGACGCCAGTGGTGGTGTTTCCGTCGCCGCCGCCAGCCGGCAAACCGTGATCCGCAAGGCGTGTCGGCGAGCCGCCACACGCGCTCGAAAAGCCCTCGTCAATTCCCCCGGGATTGCGGCTTAATCCGCAACTCCCTCAGCGCCACGCCCCCTACCCGGGGGCGTCGGCGCCGGCATTTTCTGGAGCACCCCCATGCCAGCCAAGTTTCCCGGGCGCACCCCCGCCCTGGCCGTCCTGTTCCCCGTGCTGTTGTCCTTTCTGCCGGCCTGCGGCGGCCCCGCCGACGCGCAGGGCGGGCCGCCACCGGCCATGCCGGTGAGCGTGGCGCCCGCGGTGCAGCGCAGCGTCACCGACGTCGAAACCTTCAGCGGCCGCCTGGAAGCGGCCGAGTTCGTGGAGCTGCGCCCGCGCGTGGCCGGCACCATCGACAAGGTGCACTTCACCGACGGCGCCAGCGTCGCGGCCGGTGCCCTGCTGTTCACCATCGACCCGCGCCCCTTCGAGGCCGAGGTGGCGCGCGCCGAGTCGCAGCTGGCGGCCGCGAAGTCGCGCGCCGAGCTGGCGCAGACCGAGTACGCCCGCGCCCAGAAGCTGCTCGACAGCCGCGCCGTGTCGCGCCAGGAGTTCGACCAGCTCGCCGCCGGCGCGCGCACCAGCGAGGCCGACATCAAGGCCGCCGAGGCCGCCCTGCGCGTGGCGCGCCTGAACCTGGCCTACACGGCGGTGCGCGCGCCCATCGGCGGGCGGCTGTCGCGCGCCAACGCCACGGCGGGCAACCTGGTGAACGAACAGGTGGTGCTCACCACCATCGCCGCCACGAACCGCGTGTACGCCTACTTCGACGGCAGCGAGCAGACCTTCCTGCGCGTGCGCGCCGCCGGCAACGCCAAGCCCGTGGTGCGTCTGGGCCTGGCCAACGAGACTGGCTACCCGCATCAGGGCACGCTGGACTTCGTCGACAACCGCCTGAACCCGCAGACCGGTGCCATCCGCCTGCGCGCCAGCTTCGACAACCGCGACGGCCGCTTTGTGCCCGGCCTGGCCGCGCGCCTGACCATGACCACCAGCGCGCCCTACCAGGCCACGCTGGTGCCCGAGCGCGCCATCGGCACCGACCAGAACCGCAAGACCGTGGTGGTGGTGGGCGCCGACGGGCAGCCGCAGTTCCGCGTGGTGCAGCTCGGCGCCCTGCAGGACGGCATGCGCGTGCTGCTGGGCGACGCGGTCAAGCCCGGCGAGAACGTGGTGGTGGAAGGCCTGCAGCGCATCATGCCCGGCGTGCCGGTGCAGCCGCAGGTGCTGAAGGTGGACGACAGGGGCATGCCACTGCCTCCGCTGTCCATGCCGCCGACCTCGGCCGCGCCGCAGCAGCCCGGCCAATAAGGGAGCGCCCGCATGGACATCTCCCGGTTCTTCATCGACCGGCCGCGTTTCGCGGCCGTGCTGTCGATCTTCCTGTTCCTGGTCGGCGCGCTGGCCATCTTCCAGCTGCCGCTGTCCGAGTACCCCGAGGTCGCGCCGCCTCAGATCGTGGTGCGCGCCCAGTACCCAGGCGCCAACCCGCGCGTCATCAGCGAAACCGTGGCCACGCCGCTGGAGGAGCAGATCAGCGGCATCGAAAACCTGCTCTATTACGACTCGTCGGCCACGGCCGACGGCGGCATGGCGCTCACCGTCACGTTCAAGATCGGCACCAGCCCCGAGGCGGCCGAGACGGCGGTGCAGAACCGCATCAACCGCGCGCTGCCCCGGCTGCCGGACATCGTGCGCCAGATCGGCGTGACCACCGAAAAAAGCAGTCCCAACCTGACGATGGTGGTGCACCTGCTGAGCCCGGACAACAGCCGCGACGCGCTGTACCTGCGCAACTACGGCCAGATGAACGTGCGCGACGACCTGCTGCGCCTGCCCGGCATGGGCTCGGTGTTCCTGTTCGGCGCTGGCGACTACGCCATGCGCATCTGGCTGGACCCGGGCAAGCTGGCCGCGCGCAACCTCACCACCGCCGAAGTGGTGGGCGCCATCCGCGAGCAGAACGCGCAGGTGGCCGCCGGCACGGTGGGCGCGCCGCCCGCGCCCAAGGGCACGGAGTTCCAGCTCTCGGTGAACACGCAGGGCCGGCTGACGACCGAGGAGGAGTTCGCCGACATCATCGTGCGCACCGATCCGGCCACGGGCGGGCTGATCCGCATCCGCGACGTCGGCCGCGTGGAACTGGCGGCCGGCACCTACGCGATGCGCAGCCTGCTCAACAACAAGGAGGCCGCGGCCATCGCCGTCTTCCAGGCCCCGGGCTCGAACGCGCTGGCGCTGTCCAACAGCGTGCGCGAGACCATGGAGCGGCTGTCCAAGGGCTTTCCGCCCGGTGTGCAGTACGACATCGTCTACGACCCCACGCGCTTCGTGCAGACCTCGATCGAGAAGGTCGTGGCCACGCTGCTGGAGGCCATCGCGCTGGTGGTGCTGGTGGTCATCGTCTTCCTGCAGACCTGGCGCGCCTCACTCATCCCGCTGCTGGCGGTGCCGGTGTCCATCGTGGGCACCTTCGCCTTCCTGCTGCTGCTGGGCTATTCCATCAACACGCTCACGCTGTTCGGCCTGGTGCTGGCCATCGGCATCGTGGTGGACGACGCCATCGTGGTGGTGGAGAACGTGGAGCGCAACATCGAGGAGGGCCTGTCGCCGCGCGAGGCCACCATCAAGGCCATGCGCGAGGTCTCCGGGCCCATCATCGCCATCGCCCTGGTGCTGTGCGCGGTGTTCGTGCCGCTGGCCTTCGTTCCCGGCCTCACGGGCCAGTTCTACAAGCAGTTCGCGGTGACGATCGCCATCAGCACGGTGATCTCGGCCTTCAACTCGCTCACGCTGAGCCCGGCGCTGTCGGCACTGATGCTGCACCCGCACGACCAGTCGCCCGACCGGCTGACGCGCGCCATGGACAAGGTCTTCGGCCGCTTCTTCCGCTGGTTCGACCGCGCCTTCCACCGCCGCAGCGAAGGCTATGGCCGCCGCGTCGGCTACATCGTGCGGCACAAAACCGTCTCGCTGGTGGTGTACGCGGTGCTGCTGGGGGTGACAGGCCTGCTGTTCGCGCGCATCCCGGCCGGCTTCGTGCCCGCGCCCGACAAGCAGTACCTCATCGGCATCGCGCAACTGCCGGCGGGCGCCTCCATCGACCGCACCGACGCCGTGATCCGCGAGATGACCGACATCGCACTCAAGGTGCCCGGCGTGATCGACTCGGTGGGCTTCCCGGGCCTGTCGATCGCGGGCTTCTCGGCCGCGCCGAACGAAGGGATCATCTTCTTTGGCCTGGCGCCGTTCGAGGAGCGCACCTCGCCCGAGATGAGCAAGGAAGCCATCCTGGGACAGGTGAATGGCGCGATCCAGCAGATCCAGGGCGCGCGCATGTTCGTGGTGCCGCCGCCGGCCGTGGACGGCCTGGGCAACGTGGGCGGCTTCAAGCTGCAGGTGCAGGACCGCGGTGGCCTGGGCGAGCAGGCGCTGTACGGCGCGGTCTGGGGCACGCTGGGGCAGGTGTACGCCAACCCGAAGTCGGCCGTGGGCACGCCGTTCTCCAGCTACGACATCAACGTACCGCAGCTCTACGCCAACGTCGACCGCACGCGCGCCAAGCAGATGGGCATCCACCTGGCCGACATCTACGACACCATGCAGGTGAACCTGGGCTCGCTCTACGTGAACGACTTCAGCCGCTTCGGGCGCACCTACCAGGTGGTGGTGCAGGCCGACGCGCCGTTCCGCGCCGACGCCGAGGCCATTACCAACCTGAAGACGCGCAACGCCGCGGGCGAGATGGTGCCGCTGGGCGCGCTCATGACG
The DNA here is from genome assembly GCF_016903055.1 of Hydrogenophaga sp. YM1. Taxonomy (NCBI): domain Bacteria; kingdom Pseudomonadati; phylum Pseudomonadota; class Betaproteobacteria; order Burkholderiales; family Comamonadaceae; genus Hydrogenophaga; species Hydrogenophaga sp. YM1. The sequence goes on from NZ_CP070223.1 coordinate 2,087,861, forward strand.
GTGGAGCCCAGCTTCGGTCCCACGCGCGTGACGCGCTACAACGGTTACCCGTCGGCCGACATCAACGGCGCGCCCAACCCGGGCTTCTCGTCGAGCCAGGCCGAAGGCGAGATCGAGACCCTGCTGCAGCGCACGCTGCCGCGCGGCATGACCTACGAGTGGACCGAACTCAGCTACCAGGACCGGCTCACGCGCGACTTCACCGTGCCGGGCACGCACATCACCCTGCCGGTGCTGGCGGCGGTGCTGCTGATTTCGGTGCTGCTGGTGATCCTGGTGCTGGCCGCCCAATACGAGAGCTGGACGCTGCCGCTGGTGATCGTGCTGATCGTGCCCATGGGCATCCTGTCGGCGCTGTTCGGCGTGTGGCTGTCCAGTTTCCCGCCCTTCATGCAGCCGGGCGACCTGAACGTCTTCACCCAGGTGGCGCTGGTGGTGCTGGTGGGCCTGGCGTGCAAGAACGCGATCCTGATCGTGGAGTTCGCCAAGGAACTGGAAGAGCGCGGTGAGACGCTGGTCGACGCCATCGTGCACGCCTGCCGCATGCGGCTGCGGCCCATCCTGATGACCTCCATCGCCTTCTGCGCGGGCGTGATCCCGCTCATCGTGGGCAGCGGGGCGGGCAGCGAGATGCGCCGCGCCATGGGCATCGCGGTGTTTTCGGGCATGGTGGGTGTCACGCTGTTCGGCATCTTCATGACGCCGGTGTTCTACGCGCTGCTGCGCTCGCGCCGCGCGCACCGCCTGGGGCAGGACGAGACGGAGGCCCAACATGCGTGAGTGGTGCCTTTGCGCCGCCGCACTGGCTGCGCTGCTCACCGGCTGCGCCGCCGTGGGCCCTGACCACCAGGCGCCGACCGTGGCGCTGGACGAGCGCTTCATCAACGCCGGCGCCAGCGGCAGCAACGCCCAGGCGCCGGGCGAGGACATCGCGCGCTTCTGGCGCGCCTTCAACGACCCGGCGCTGGACGCGCTGATCGAGCGCGCGCTGGCGGCCAACACCGACATCCGCCTCGCGCAGGCGCGCCTGCAGGAGGCGCGGGCGCTGCAAGGCGAGGCCGATGCGGCCGCGCGGCCCGGCGTGGCCATCGAAGGCAGCGCGCAGCGCGCGGTCACGCCGCTGACCCAGCAGCCCGGCGCCTCGCGCAGCGAGCGCACCGGCAACAGCTTCGACGCCAGCTTCGTCGCCGGCTGGGAGCTCGACCTGTTCGGCCGCGTGCGCCGCACGCGCGAGGCCGCCGCCGCGCAGGTGAGCGCGAGCGAGGCCGGCCTGCACGCGGCCCACACGGCCGTGGCGGCCGAGGTGGCGCGCTACTACCTGGAATTGCGCGGCCTGCAGGAGCGCCAGCGCGTGACCGAGGCCAGCCTGGCGAACCAGCGCGAGTCGCTGCGCATCACCGAGGCGCGGCTGGAGGCTGGTCGTGCGCGCCAGCTCGACGTGGCCGGCGCGCGCGCCCTGGTCGCCAGCACCGAGGCGCTGCTGCCCGCGCTGCAGGCCGGCGTCGAGGCCGCCGCCTACCGCCTGGCCACGCTCAGCGCCCAGCCGCCGCGCGCGGTGCTGGCCGAGCTGTCCACGCAGCGGCCCCTGCCGTCGCTGCCGGTGACGGACCTGGCCGCGCTGCCGGTGGGCACACCGCAGCAGTGGCTGCAGCGCCGGCCCGACGTGATCGCCGCCGAGCGCCGGCTCGCCGCCGCCACCGCGGGCATCGGCATCGCGCGCAGTGAGCTGTACCCGAGGATCTCGCTCTCCGGCCTGCTGGGCTTCAACGCCGCGCGCCTGGGCGACCTATTCACCAGCGATGCGGCGCGCTACGCGCTCGGCGTGGGCCTGTCGTGGACGCCGTTCGACTTCGGCGCCATCCGCTCGCGCGTGGCGGCCAGCGAGGCGCGCGCCCAGCAGGGCCTGGTGGTGTTCGAGCAGACCGTGGCGCTGGCGCTGGAGGAAACCGAGGGCGCATTCAGCGGCTACAACCGCCACGCGCAAAGCGCCGGGCGCCTGCTGGAGGCCGCGCGCCACGCCGACGAGGCCGCGCAACTGGCGCGCGCGCGCTTCGAGGCCGGCGTGACCGACTTCCAGGCCGTGCTGCAGGCCGAGCGCGAGGTGCTGTCGATCCGGGAGCAGCTGGTGCAGGCCCAGGTGGGCACGGCGGCCGCGCTGGTGGCGGTGTACCGGGCCATCGGCGGTGGCTGGTCGGCGGGGGCGGCGACCACCGCCGCGCGCTGACTCAGTTCACCAGCACCAGCTTGCCCTTGACCGAGCGCGATCCCATGATCGCGTAGGCCTTGCGCAGCTCGGCCATGGGCAGGGTCTGGTCGATGACCGGTTTCACCTGGCCCTTGGCGTACATGCCGGCCAGGGCCTGCATCATGGCCGCGTTGGCCTGGGGCTCGCGCTTGGCGAAGTCGCCCCAGAACACCCCCACGATGCTGGCGCCCTTGAGCAGCGCCAGGTTGAGGGGCAGGCTGGGAATGGGTCCGCTGGCGAAACCCACCACCAGGTAGCGCCCGCGCCAGGCGATGGAACGGAAGGCCGGCTCGGCGAAGTCGCCGCCCACGGGGTCGTAGACCACGTCCGGGCCCTTGCCCCCGGTGAGGCGCTTGATCTCGTCGCGCAGGCCGCCCAGGGGGCCGTGCTGGGCGTAGTTGATGGTGGCGTCGGCGCCGAGCGAGGCGCACAGCGCGCACTTCTCGTCGCTGGAGGCGGCCGCGATCACGCGCGCGCCGGCGGCCTTGGCGATCTGGATGGCGGCCGTGCCCACGCCGCCGGCCGCGCCGAGGACCAGCACCGTCTCGCCCGCCTTGAGTTGCGCGCGGTCCATGAGCGCGTGGTACGAGGTGGCGTAGATCATGATGAACGCGGCCGCGTCCACGGCGGGAAAGCCGTCGGGCAGGGGCATGCACAGCGCGGCGGGCGCCAGGGTGTGGGTGCCAAAGCCGCCGGTGCCGCTGAGGCAGGCCACGCGCTGGCCCGGCTTGAGGTGCTGGACGCCGTCGCCCACGGCCTCGACGACGCCCGCGTATTCGCTGCCGGGAACGAAGGGCAGCGGCGGCTTCATCTGGTACTTGTTCTGCACGATGAGCAGGTCGGGGAAGTTCAGGCTGGCCGCCTCGATGCGCAGGCGCACCTGGCCCGCGCCGGGTTCGGGCGTGGGCAGTTCCTTCCATTGCAGGGCGTCGACGCCGATGGGGTTCTCGCACAGCCAGGCGTGCATGGTGGGTCTCCTCTTGGAATGGGGGCGGGGCATGATAGGCACCGGTTTTGCATTCGCGCAGGGGGCCTTGTCCCTTGGGCGACGGGCGTGGCCGACGCCGCAAGGCCACCCGGGATAAGAAGAAAGCGCCACACCCCGGATCAATAGAATTTCGCCCATGAAAATCCTGATCTCGAACGACGACGGCTTCCAGGCCAAGGGCCTCGTCGCCCTGTACGACGCCGTCAAGGCCCTGCCGGGCGTCGAGGTCGAGGTCGTCGCGCCCGAGCACAACAACAGCGCCAAGAGCAACGCCCTGAGCCTGCACTCGCCGCTCTACGTGCAGACCGCCGCCAACGGATTCCGCTACGTCAACGGCACCCCCGCCGACTGTGTACATATCGCGCTCACCGGCCTGCTGGGCTACCGGCCCGACCTGGTGATCTCCGGCATCAACAACGGCGCCAACATGGGCGACGACACCATCTACTCGGGCACCGTCGGCGCAGCCATGGAGGGCTACCTGTTCGGCGTGCCCGCCATCGCGTTTTCGCAGACCGAGCGGGGCTGGGCCCACCTGGATGTGGCCGCCACCAAGGCCGCCGAGCTGGTGCAGCAGTTGCTGCCTTCGCTGCCCGAGATGCAGCAGCGCGGCCAGGCCTGGCTGCTCAACGTCAACATTCCGTGCCGGCCCGCCGAGCAGATCCGCGGCGTGAAGGTCACGCGCCTGGGCCGCCGTCACGCGGCCGAACCAGTGATCGCCCAGGTCAACCCGCGCGGCGAGACCATGTACTGGATCGGCAGCGCCGGTCCCGCCCGCGACGAGGCCGAAGGCACCGACTTCCACGCCACGCAACAGGGCTACGTCAGCCTCACGCCCCTGCAGGTGGACCTGACCGACCACGACACCCTGGCCTACTGGGTGCCCACGGCGGCCGCGCTCTCGAAGGAGGGCGCATGAAAGCGCCGCCGCCGCGCCAGCGCCCGGGTTTTCCGGCCCGCCTGCCGGCTGGCACGCCAGCCCCTGTACCCGCGCGCCAGCACAAGCCCGATGCAGCGCCCGCGCACGCCCCGGTCCGGCCCAGCGGCGTCGGCATGGACTCGGCCGCCGTGCGCGCCGCCATGGTGCGCAAGCTGCAGGGGCAGGGCATCTCTCACCCGGCGGTGGTGGCGGCCATGCTCGCGGTGGAGCGGCACCGCTTCGTCGATTCGGCGCTGGTGAACCAGGCCTACGAGGACACCAGCCTGCCCATCGGCCAGGGCCAGACCATCAGCAAGCCCGGCGTGGTGGCGCGCATGGTGGAGCTGCTGTGCCAGGCGCGCGCGCAGCCGCTGGGGCGCGTGCTTGAGATCGGCACCGGCTGCGGCTACCAGGCCGCCGTGCTGGCCCGCGTGGCCAAGGAGGTCTACAGCATCGAGCGCATCCGCAGCCTGCACGAGAAGGCGCGCGACAACCTGCGCGCCTTGCGCGTGCCCAATCTGCACCTGCTCTTCGGCGATGGCATGGTGGGTTTCCCGCAGGGAGCGCCCTATGCGGGCATCATCGCGGCGGCCGGCGGGAACGATCTGCCCGCCGCCTGGATCGATCAGCTCGCGGTCGGCGGCCGGCTGGTGGCACCGGCCGTCACGGCCGCCGGTCGACAGAACCTCGTGGTGGTTGACAAAACCGCCAATGGCGTGGTCCGCACCGAGCTCGAGGCCGTTCATTTCGTGCCCCTAAAATCGGGCCTCGCCTGACGGTCCCGCCCTTGCCGGCGTCGAGCGTGTATCGAAATGGGCCCCTTCGGGGCCCGCAAGACAATGGTGGAGTCTTCATGAACCAAATGGCAAGACACGACCTGGGTCATACCCGGGCGCAGGGGCGCACAGCCCAGCGCGCGCTGACCTGGTCCGTGCTCGGCTTGGCCCTGCTCGTGAGCGCTTGCGGCTCGCAGCGCGTGGCGCGTCCCGCGCCGGTCGACGACCGGGGCACATCCCGGCCCGCCGCGGAGTCGGCAACGGCCACCCCGGCCCCTGCCGCCGCGCAGCCCCGCGTGGGCTATGTGACGGTGCAGCCTGGCGACACGCTGTACCGCATCGCCCTCAACGCCGGCCAGGACTACCGCGACATCGCGACCTGGAACAACCTGCCCAACCCGAATGCCATCGAGGTCGGCCAGCTGCTGCGCGTGGTGCCGCCCACCGCAGCAGCGCCAGCCCCGGCACCGGCGCCCAGCGTGGGCACGGCGCCCGTCAACAGCGGCAGCGTGGCCTCGCGGCCACTGAGCGAAACGAGCCCGTCCGCGGCGCCCGCGCCCGCGCCCGCCCCGGCGCCCACGCCGGCCCCCGCGGCGGCGGGCGACGACATCCAGTTCGTGTGGCCGGCCTCGGGCCCGGTCATCGCGGGCTTCGACGAGAACACCAACAAGGGCGTGAGCATCGGCGGCAAGATCGGCGACCCCGTGGTCGCGGCGGCCGATGGGCGCGTGGTCTACGCGGGCGCCGGCCTGCGCGGCTACGGCAACCTCATCATCCTGCAGCACAACAACACCTACCTCACGGCCTACGCGCACAACCAGGCGCTGCTGGTGCGCGAGAACCAGTCGGTGCGCCAGGGCCAGAAGATCGCCGAGATGGGCAGCAGCGACGCCGACCGGGTGAAGCTGCACTTCGAGGTGCGCCGCCAGGGCAAGCCGGTGGACCCGCTGGCCCACCTGCCCAAGCGCTGAGCCCGGCCGCGCATGGCCTGGCCCGTCCTCGTCTTCGACATCGAGTCCATTCCGGACGTGGACGGCCTGCGCGCGCTGCGCGGGGCCGGCGCCGAGCTGAGCGATGAGCAGGTCCACGCCGCCTGGGTGGCCGAGCGCAAAGAAAAGGGGCAGAGCGACTTCATGCCCCTGTACCTGCAGCGCGTGCTGGTCATCAGCTGCGTGTTCCGCAATGCCGAGGGCCTGCGCATCCACTCCTTCGTCGACAAGGACGGCCAGAGCGAGGCCAAGGTCATCCAGAGCTTCTTCCAGGCGATCGAGAAGCACGTGCCCCAGCTCGTGAGCTGGAACGGCGGTGGCTTCGATCTGCCGGTGCTGCACTACCGCGGCCTGCGCCACGGCCTGGAAGCCAACAAGTACTGGGACATGGGCGAGGACGACCGCGAGTTCAAGTGGAACAACTACATCGGCCGTTACCACATGCGCCACCTGGACCTGATGGACCTGCTGGCCATGTACACGCCGAAGAACAACGCGCCCCTGGACAGCCTGGCCAAGCTCTGCGGCTTTCCCGGCAAGCTGGGCATGGACGGCTCTCAGGTCTACCCGCAGTTCCTCGCAGGGCAGACCGACGCCATCCGCCGCTACTGCGAGACGGACGTGATGAACACCTACCTCATGTACTGCCGCTTCCAGAAAATGCGCGGCGGCTTCACGCCCGACGAGTACGAACGCGAGATCGCCTACGTGAAGGAGACGCTGGGTGGCCTGGCGCCGGGCGAACCGCATTGGCAGGAATACCTGGCGGCCTGGGCTTGACGTAGCCCCCACGCTTCGCCGCTGCGCGGGTCGCTGCCCCCCGAGGGGGCCATGTCGCCTGGGGGCGGTCCGGCAACGACACGGCCGCTTTCGGCCGGCCTGAGACAATCGCGGGATGTCCGCAGAGTCTCCTCCCCACACATCCCCCGCCTATCCCGACGGTTCGCTTGCCGTCGAGTCCCTGGACATCGAGGCCCAGGGCATCGCCCACCGCGCCGACGGCAAGGTGGTGTTCATCGAGGGTGCGCTGCCTTTCGAGCAGGTCAGCGTCTCCGTTCACCGCAAAAAGAACAACTGGGAAGCCGCCACCACCACGGCGGTGCACCGCGAGTCCTCGCAGCGCGTGCGCCCCCGATGCCCGCATTTCGGCCTGCACGCGGGCGCCTGCGGCGGCTGCAAGATGCAGCACCTGCACCCGGCCGCGCAGGTGGCCATCAAGCAGCGTGTGCTGGAGGACAACCTCTGGCACCTGGGCAAGGTGCGCGCCGAGACCATCCTGCGCCCGATCGAAGGCCCCGCCTGGGGCTACCGCCACCGCGCACGCCTGTCGGTGCGCCACGTGCACAAGAAGGGCGTGGTGCTGATCGGCTTTCACGAGCGCAAGAGCCGCTACGTGGCCGACATGGGCGTGTGCCTGGTGCTGCCACCGCACGTGAGCGACATGCTGGCGCCGCTGCGCGAGCTGATCTTCGAGATGGACGCGCGCGAAACCTGCCCGCAGATCGAACTGGCCTGCGGCGACAGCGTCACCGCGCTGGTGCTGCGCCACCTGGAGCCGCTGAGCGAGGACGACCTGTCGCGCCTGCGCGCCTTCGGCCAGCGGCATGGCGTGCAGTGGTGGCTTCAGGCCAAGGGCCCCGACACCGTGCGCCGGCTCGACGAGGGCGGCGAGGAACTGAGCTATGCCTTGCCCGAGTTCGGCGTGGTCATGCCCTTCAGGCCCACCGATTTCACGCAGGTCAATCCGTCGATCAACCGCGTGCTGGTGTCGCGCGCGCTGCGCCTGCTGGACGCGCGCGCCGACGAGCGCGTGATCGACTGGTTCTGCGGTCTGGGCAACTTCACCCTGCCCATCGCCACCACGGCACGCGAGGTGCTGGGCGTGGAGGGCAGCGAAGCCCTGGTCGCCCGCTCGCGCGAGAACCTGGCGCGCAATGGCGAAGGCCGGGCGCGGGCCTTCGCGCCCACGCGCTTTGCCGCCCGCAACCTGTTCGAGATGACGCCCGAGCAGTTGGTGGCCGATGGCGTGGCGCAGAAGTGGCTGGTCGATCCGCCCCGGGAAGGCGCCTTTGCGTTGGTCAAGGCATTGGCCGATCTGCACCAGCAACCCGAACTGCGGGGCGCTTGGACGCCCCCGACGCGCATCGTTTACGTGAGCTGCAACCCCGCCACGCTGGCGCGCGACGCGGGTCTTCTGGTGCACCAGGCCGGCTACCGCTGCGTGGCGGCGGGTGCAGTGAACATGTTCCCGCACACCGCGCATGTCGAGAGCATGGCCGTGTTCGAGTTGGCAGACGCTGAGCGCCCTGCGTAGCGAAGTAACGGAGGAGGACGGCGCAGCCGTCCGCAGGACATTCGCCGAGCAGGGCGCCCGGCGTCCGCCAGCTCCGCAAGGTGGAGGCCAGAAGCCGTCAGGACGTCGGCTTGTCCGACGAGGCCTTCTCGGCAGGGGCCGCCTCGCCCTCGGAAGGCATGCCCACGACGTTGTTGTCCCGCATGTATTGGTCCATCTCTCGCCAGCCCGCGAACACCGCGGCCTTGCCCGCGCGCGGGTTGGTCTGGAAGCAGGACTCGATGCTGCGCACCGCGTGGCGGCAGGCGCTGCCGATGGCGCGGCCCTCCGACTCCTTGCGGGCATTCACCTGCGTGGCGGTCTCGATGCCCAGGGCATCGCAGCCGGCCAGCCAGGTGCTGGCGAGTGTGAGCAGGAGGAGGGCGGGACGTCGCATGGTGGTCTTGGTGGCTTGCCCTTGCATTTCGGCGGGCCGGGCCGGAACTTGACGGCCTTGGCCAAGAAAAAAGGGCCCGAAGGCCCTTCTTTCACGGGGTGAAACGGCTCACTCGCGGTCGCCGCCGAACACGCCCAGCAGCATCAGCAGGCTCTGAAACACGTTGTACAGGCTCAGGTACACGCCCAGCGTGGCGCTGATGTAGTTGGTTTCCTCGCCGTCCTGCACGCGCTTGAGGTCGACCAGGATGAAGGCGGAGAACACGCCCACGGCCAGCACGGAAATGGTGATCATCAGCGCGCTGGACTGGATGAACACGTTCGCCACGGCGGCCACCACGATCAGGATCGCGCCGATGAACAGGAACTTGGCCATGTTCGACAGGTCGCGCTTGATGATGGTGGACAGCGAGGCCATGCCGAAGAACACAGCGGCGGTGCCGCCGAAGGCCATCATGATCAGGCTGGCGCCGTTGGAGAAGCCCAGCACCATCGCCAGCAGGCGCGACAGCATCAGGCCCATGAAGAAGGTGAAGGCCAGCAGGATCGGCACACCGGCGGCCGAGTTCTTGGTCTTTTCGATCGCGAACATGAAGCCGAAGGCGCCGCCCAGGAAGACGATCAGGCCCAGGCCGCCCGTGAGGCTGGCGGTGATGCCGGTGCTCACGCCCACCCAAGCGCCCAGGACCGTGGGCAGCATGGACAGCGCGAGCAGCCAGTAGGTGTTGCGCAGCACGCGGTTGCGTTCCGTGGCGCTGGCCGAAACAGCGGTGCCGAAGCGGCCGTTGGTTTGCACGTGGTCGGACATGGTGGAATTCTCCTTAAGTCTGCCGTAAGACTCTGGCATTGTGCACGAGGTTCCTTGGGGCCCTCAAATTCCTGGCTGGCGCCCGTGGGCGTGCGGTGAGGGCAGTTGTGACTGTCGGGTGAGGAATCGCCGGGTTATCGTCGGGCTTTCCCCGCTTTTCGATCCTGAATACAGAAAGACGTTCATGAAGACCAAACACCAGCTCGACGCCGCCGACGTCAAGGCCATGGCCACCGCCGCCGAGGCCGAGGCCCTGAAGAACCAGTGGAACGTGACCATCGCCATCGTGGACGACGGCGGCCACCTGCTGTGGCTGCAGCGCCTGGACGGCGCGCCGGCCATCTCGGCCCACATCGCGCCCGCCAAGGCGCACACGGCCGCGCTGGGCCGCCGCGAGAGCAAGGTCTATGAGGACGTCATCAATCAGGGCCGCACCTCGTTCCTGAGTGCGCCGCAGCTGCAAGGCATGCTGGAGGGCGGTGTGCCGGTGATGAAGGACGGCCAGTGCATCGGCGCCGTCGGCGTGAGCGGCGTGAAGTCGAGCGAGGACGCGCAGATCGCCCGTGCTGGCATCGCCGCGCTCGGTCTTTGAGGATCGGGTAAAAAACGCCTGGCTAACGGCGGGTGACCGCCCTGGCTGGCTAAAAACGACGCTCGGGGATGGAGAATCCCCGGGTCGCCCCACGATACGTGACGCGGTCCCCGCCCCTCAGGGCGTGGGCTCCGTGATGAAACCGATTTTGCGCAGCCCGGCCTTCTGCGCCGCGGCCATGGCCAGGGCCACGCGCTCGTAGCGCACGGCCTTGTCGCCGCGGATGTGCAGCTCGGGCTGCGGGTCTTGCGCGGCGGCGGCGCTGAGCCTGCCCGCCAGTTCGCCATCGGCCAGGCGCTGGTCGTTCCAGAAGTACTGGCCTTCGGCGTTCACCGAGAAGCGGATGTTCTCGGGCTTGTCCTGCACCTTTTCGACGCTCGCTTGCGGCAGGTCGATGTTCACCGCGTGCTGGATGACCGGCACCGTGATGATGAAGATGATGAGCAGCACCAGCATGACGTCGATGAACGGGATCATGTTGATCTCGCTCATGACTTCGTCGCTGGTGTCTTGCGTGCCAATGGCCATGTGATCAACCCCGCTGTTGCTGCTGCTTGATGGGCAGGACCTTGCCCTCGGCGCCCACGCTCACGCGGGCACCGGTGACGAAGTAGGCGTGCAGGTCGTGCGCGAAGCGGTTGAGCTTGTGCAGCACGGCCTTGTTGCCCCGCACCAGTGCGTTGTAGCCCAGCACGGCGGGAATGGCCACCAGCAGGCCCAGGGCCGTCATGATCAGTGCCTCGCCGATCGGGCCGGCGACCTTGTCGATGGCCACCTGGCCCGAGCTGCCGATGCTCAGCAGCGCGTGGTAGATGCCCCAGACCGTGCCGAACAGGCCGACGAAGGGCGCGGTGGACGCCACCGAGGCCAGCACCGACAGGCCGCCCTGGGCGCGGATGGTGAAGTCGTCCACGCTCTTGCGCAGGGCGCGCTCGATCCAGTCGCTCACGTCCAGGTTGTCGTGCAGCTGCGGCCGGCTGGCGCCGTCCTGGTGGGTGATGTGGCGGGCGGCCTCGCGGCCCTCGATGGCGGCGGTGCGGAAAGGGTTGCCTTCGGCGTCGCCGAGTTTTTCCAATCCTTCGGCGAAGTCGCTGCTGTGCCAGAAGCCTTCGACGCCGCGCGCCTGGGCGCGCTGCGCGCGCAGGTCCAGGGCTTTCCACAGGATGATGATCCACGAGGCCAGCGACATGGTCAGCAGCACCAGGGCGACGCTGCGGGTGACCCAGTCACCCTGGGTCCAAACGTGGGCGAGGCCGGATGAGACGAACGGCGAATCCATGAAAAGCGGGCTCCTGAGAAAAGCGGTTGACTTCAGTTCGAAAAGTTCAATTCGAAAACGATCGGTACCTCGACCCACATGGCCACGGGTTCACCACCGCGCTTGCCGGGCACGAAGCGCCAGCGCAGCACGGTGTCGACGGCGGTCTTGTCCAGCCGCTCGAAGCCGCTGGATCGGGCCACCTCGACCCGGCTGGGCATGCCCTTGGTGTCGACGAAGGCACGCACCAGCACCCGTCCTTGTTCGCCCATGCGCTTGGACAGCGAGGGATAGGCGGGCTTGGGGTTGCTGAGGTAGTCCGCCTGGCTGGAGGGGAGGGTCACCACGGGCGCAGGCGCGGGCGGTGCCGGGGGAGCGGGCGGGGGCGCGGGCATCACGGGTGCCGGCGGCGCCGGCACCACAGGCTCGGGCGGTGCGGCCTGGATCGGCGCCGGGGCAGGCGAGGGCGTGGCCACCGGCAGCGGGCGCGGCGGCGGCGGGGCCGGGCGCGGCTTGGGTGGCGGCGGCTTGGGCGCGGGCGGCGCCGGGGCCGGCGGTTCGGGCGTCACCTGGGGCTGCGGCGGCTCGATGAGCTCGGCCATCACCTCCACGGGAATCACCAGCTCCACCGCGCGGCGCAGCAAGCCGCTCTGCAAGGCCCAGACCGCCAGCACGTGAAAGCCCAGCACCGAGCCGACCACGGCGAGGCGGCGGTTCAGGCGCCGCGACGGGGTCGGTACGGAGACGGTCGTTTCAAAACTCATTCGCGTCGAAAGATCCAGTACAGCGCGATCAGGGTCAGCATGAGACTGGCAACGTGAACGACGAGGCCTGTGATCATGGAGAACATCCTTTCGCGACGGCGGCGCACACGGGGTGTGACAGGAAAGTGGAGGCATTCTAAACGAGAATGTTTCGCATTCTCATGGTCGGCGCAAAAAAATTCCGTCGGCACACCGCAGATCCCCATTGTGCTCTTCGGCGCGGGCCGCCTCGATCGATTCTGGCAGGTGAGCCCCTTCTCTTTCTGAGAGTAAAAACAATTCTCATTTATGATTCAGGCTCATCGACGAACCCGCCCGATACACCCATGCCCCCTTTCCTGTCCCGTCCCACCGCCTGGTGGGCCCCCGTCCTGCTCACCGGCGCGCTGGCCTGGCCCGGCCTGTCCTCCGCGCACAGCCTGCTGCTGGCCTGCCAGCCCGCCGCCGACAACATGGTGCAGTGCAAGGGCGAGTTCTCCGACGGCAGCGACGCGGCCGGCATGGCCGTCTCGGTGAAAGCCTACGACGAGCGCGTGCTGGCCAAAGGCACGTTGGGTGGCGACTCCACCTGGCGCTTCCGCCTGCCCGAGGGCGAGTACTTCGTGCGCCTGGAAGACGGCGGCGAGCACTCGGTCGAGGTGGACCACACCGACGTGAAGCCATGAGCGCCGCTGCGCGCCGCACGGAGCTGTCCGCATGAGCACCCAAGTGGTGAGGCCGGCGGGCGCCGGCCACGAAACCCTGTGGGTGCTGCTCGCCGCGGCGGGTGTGCTCGCCTTGGCGGCGCTGGTCGTCGGCGTGCGATCGCAGGCGCCGGCTGCCGTGGCCCTGGCCACGCACCAGGTGGACGCGCGCACGCAACTGAACGCGGCCGAGCAGGGCGTGCACGCCGACCTGCTGGTCGCCGCCGATGAGATCGCCGCGCTGCGCGACGAAGACCAGGCCATGCCCACGCTGGACCGCCTGCGCGAACTGGGCCTGCCGCCCTTCGCCCCCGGCCCCGAAGCGCGCGCCCGCGGTGCGCACGAGTGGCGGTCGAGCCCGCAGGGGCAGGACCTGGCTTTCGTCGGCCGCAGCCCCGAGCCGCAGGTGGCCGCGTCCCTGCTGCTGCGCGTACCGGCCACGGTCGGCCCCGCCGCCGATGGGCACGCGCACGAGCACGCGGTCGAGATCTGGATCCAGCGCGAAGGCCCCGTGGCCTGGCCCGAGGGCATCGACGGCCCGGCGCTGGTGCGCCAGGGCTGGCGCCAGGTGGTCACGCGCTACGACGCCGGCGTGACGCGCAAGGACACCGCGCACTGAGCCCAGCGCCGACATTCACCGAACACATCACCATGCAAGACCTTCAGACGCCCTTCGCGCGCCGCCGCCTGCTCGCGGCCCTGGCCAGCACGCCCCTGGCGCTGGCCGCCACCGGCCTGCCCGCCTTCGCCCAAGCCAGGCGCCTGCGCGTGGGCGTGACCCTGCACCCCTACTACAGCTACGTCGCCAACATCGTGGGTGAGCGCGCCGAGGTGGTGCCCGTGATTCCCGCCGGCTTCAACCCGCACGCCTACGAGCCGCGCACCGAAGACATCAAGCGCATCGCCTCGCTCGACGCGATCGTGCTCAACGGCGTGGGCCACGACGACTTCGCGGGCCGCATGATCAAGGCCAGCGAGAAGCCCGACCTTCGGGTGATCGAGGCCAACGCCCAGGTGCCGCTGCTGGCGGCCGTGGGCGCGGGGCGCGGCACCTCGGGCAAGGTGGTGAACCCGCACACCTTCCTGTCGGTCACGGCCTCCATCTCGCAGGTCAACACCATCGCACGCGCGCTCGGCCAGATCGACCCCGCCAATGCCGCCGCCTACACCGCCAATGCCCGCGCCTACGCGCAGAGGCTGCGCAAGCTGCGCGCCGACGCGCTCGGCCAACTGGTGAAAACGCCCGGTGCCGATTTCCGCATCGCCACCATCCACGGTGCCTACGACTACCTGTTGCGCGAGTTCGGCCTGGAGGTGGCGGCGGTGGTGGAGCCGGCACACGGCATCGAGCCCAGCCCGGCCCAGCTCAAGGGCACCATCGATCAGATCCGTGCGCTCGACGTGAAGGTGATCTTCTCGGAGATGGACTTCCCCTCGGCCTACGTCGACACCATCCGCCGCGAGACCGGCGTGCGCCTGTACGCGCTCACGCACATCTCGCACGGGCCCTACACGGCCGAGAAGTTCGAACAGGACATCGCGAAGAACCTCGCCACCGTGGTGCGCGCGATCCAGGAGGCAGCGTGAGCGCGGCTCTCCATGCCACGCCGCCGCGCGGGTCGCTACCCCCCGAACTCGCCGGGCCAGCGGGTCGCGGCGGGCCCGCCCTGGCGTTCGACCGGGTCTCTCTCACCCTTGGCCAGACCGCGATCCTGCAGGGCGTGGACCTGCGCGTGGCCGCCGCTGGCGTGCACGCCCTGGTGGGGCCCAACGGCGGCGGCAAGAGTTCGCTGTTCAAGGCCCTGCTGGGCCAGGTGCCGCACCGCGGCCGAATCGCCCTGGAGTGGCCGGGCGAGCGGCCCGGCGTGGTGGGCTACGTGCCGCAGGCCCTGGCCTTCGACGCCGGCCTGCCGATGACGGTGCTGGACTTCATGGGGGCCGTGTGCCAGCGCCGTCCGGTGCTGCTGGGCCTGTCGCGGCGCTGGCAGGCGCCGGTGGAGCAGGCCTTGCGGCGGGTGGGCATGTGGGACAAGGCGCGGCGCCGCATGGGGGCGCTGTCGGGCGGCGAGCGCCAGCGCGTGCTGCTGGCGCAGGCCCTGATCCCCGCGCCCGACCTGATCCTGCTCGACGAACCCATGTCCGCGCTCGACGAGGCCGGCATGCGCGTGTTCGAAGACTTGCTGGCGCACTGGCGCGAGCGGCGCACCACGGTGCTGTGGATCGAACACGACCTGGACGCCGTCGCGCGGCTGGCCGACCGGGTGAGCGGCCTGAACCGCCAGGTGCTGTTCGACGGCACGCCCGCCGAGGCGCTGACGCCGCAGCGCGTGCTGGCGCTGTTCTCGCACCGCCAGCGGCACGAGGACGCGGTCGAGGAGGTGGCGGCATGAGCCGCGCACGGCCGCCCGAAGGGGCTCGCACCGCAGCGCGTTGCGCGGAGGCTTCCCAATGACCGGATGGATCGAGTCCCTGCGCCACGCCATCCAGCACCTGGCCGAGCAAGGCGTGCTGCCGAATTCGCTGAGCTATGGCTTCGTGGTCAACGCCGTGCTCGCGGGCCTGTGCATCGGCCCCGTGCTCGGTGGCCTGGGCACGCTGGTGGTGGTCAAGCGCCTGGCCTTTTTCTCCGAGGCCGTGGGCCACGCGGCGCTCACCGGCGTGGCCATCGGCATCCTGCTGGGCGAGCCCTACACCGGGCCCTACGGCAGCCTGTTCGCCTACTGCACGCTGTTTGGCCTGCTGCTGATGTACCTGCGCAACCGCACCGGCCTGTCGCCGGACACGCTGATCGGCGTCTTCCTCGCGGTCTCGCTCTCGCTGGGCGCCAGCCTGCTGCTGGTGCTGTCGGGCCGCGTGAACATCCACATCCTGGAGAACGTGCTGTTCGGCTCGGTGCTCACGGTAGACACCAGCGACCTGCTGGTGCTGCTGGTGGTGGCCACGCTGGTGGTGGCGCTCACGCTGCCGCTCTACAACCGCTTCATGCTGGCCAGCTTCAACCCGCAGCTGGCCAGCGTGCGCGGCGTGCGCGTGAAGCTGCTGGACTACCTGTTCGTGGTGCTGGTGACCCTGGTCACCGTGGCCTCGGTCAAGGTCATCGGCGCCATCCTGGTGGGGGCGCTGCTGATCATTCCGGCGGCGGCCGCGCGCCTGCTGAGCCTGTCGCTGCGGGGCTTCTTCTGGTTGAGCGTGTTCATCGCCACCCTCAGCACGCAGGTCGGCATCCTGGTGCCGATCGAACTCGAGCTGCCGGTGCCTTCGGGCGCAGCCATCATCCTCACCGCCGGCGCGCTGTTCGGGCTCGCCGCCATCGTTCGCGGCTTCACGCCCGCCCTCAAAGGACACGCCGGATGAACCCGCGCTCCGTTTGCCGCCGCCTGGGCGGCGCCTGTCTGGCGGCGCTGCTGGCCGCCACCGCGCCGCTGGCCGCGCACGCCCAGACCGCCACCCCCGCCGCGCCGTCTGCCGCGGCCCCCGCCGCGCCCGCGCGCCTGCTGGTCGCGCACCCCGTGGTGGCCTCGCTCACGCAAACGGTGGTGCAAGGCACCGGCATCGCGGTGCTGCGGCCCGTGCCCGAGACACTGCCGGCGAACCGCCAGCTCGCCTTCTTCGGCAGCCGCGGCGCGGCCGGCCTGGCCCAGGCCGCGCGCCAGGCCGACGCGGTGATCGCGCTGCGTTCCATCTGGCCCGACGACCCGCTGTTTCCGCTGGCGCGGCGCCAGAACATCCGCCTGATCGAGATCGACGCCGCGCGCCCGCTCGACGCCTCGCTCCCCGGCATCGCGCTGCGCGAGGGCGTGGACCCGGCGGCCGCGCTGCCCTGGCTCGACCCCGTGAACCTGGGCCGCATGGCCGACGTGATCGCGGCCGACGTGTCGCGCCTGGTGCCGCACGCCAGGCCCCGCCTGCAGGACAACGTGGCCGCGCTGCGCCAGCGCTTGCTGGCCGTTACCGCGATGAGCGAGGCCCGCCTGGCGCGCGCGGCCAATCTCTCGGTGTTCAGCCTGTCCGACCGACTGGACTATCTGGTGAGCGGCTTCAACCTGGACCTGGTGGGCACCGATTCGCGCGAGGACGATGCGGCCTGGACAACCGAATCCCTGGCGGCGCTGACGCAGCGCCTGCGCGACGGTTCGGTGGCCGCCGCGTTGCACCACCGAGAGCCGCCGCCCGCCGTGGCGCAGGCCGTGCAAGAGGCCGGCGCGCGGTTGATCGTGCTGCAGACCGAGGGCCGCGACCCGCTGGCCGACCTGCAGGTCAATGCCGAGCGCCTGGGCGCGCTGGCGCCCTGAGCCCTCAGGGCTCGTACTTGTAGCCCAGGCCGTACACCGAGTGGATCAGGTCGCGGCCTGGCGCGGCGTCCTCGATCTTGCGCCGCAGCTTCTTGATGTGGCTGTCCACCGTGCGGTCGGAGACGATGCGCTCGTCGCGGTACATCGCGTCCATGAGCTGCTCGCGCGAAAAGATGCGGCCCGGCCGCGCGCTCAGCACCTTGAGCAGCTGGAATTCCACCACGGTCAGGCCCAGGTCATGGCCGTCGAGCGTGGCGCGCCAGGCGGCTTCGTCCAGTTGCAGGCCGCCCGGCGCGCTGGCGGGCGCGTGCCTGCCCCGGCGCAGCACCGCCTTCACGCGCGCCACCACCTCGCGCGGACTGAAGGGCTTGCAGATGTAGTCGTCGGCGCCCAGCTCCAGGCCCAGCAGGCGATCGATTTCCTCCACGCGCGCCGTGACCATGACGATGGCCGGTGCCGGCCGGCCGGGCTGGCCGCTGCGCAGGGCCTTGCACACGTCCAGCCCGCTCTTGCCGGGCAGCATCAGGTCCAGCAGCACCAGGTCCACCGGGTGCTCGGCCAGCCAGCCCTCCACCTCGTCGCCGCGTGTGAGGTGGTGCGTCTCGAAGCCCGACTGCGCGAGGTAGTCGAGCAGCACGCCGGCGATCTTGTTCTCGTCCTCGACGATGAGGATGCGGCCCGCCGGTTCAGCCATGCGCGGCCTCCGTGTGCAGCGGCAGCCAGATGTCCCAGCGCAGCCCGCCCAGCGCGCTGGCCGAGGCGGTCATGCGGCCGCCATGGCCTTCGATGATGGCGCGCGCGATGGCCAGGCCCAGTCCCGAGCCGCCGCTGGCGCTGGCGCGCGATTCGTCCACGCGGTAGAGCCGGTCCGTCAGGCGCGGCAGGGCCTCGGCTGGCACGCCGGGCGCGGAGTCTTCCCAGCTCAGGCGCGCTTCCTGTCCCTCGCGCGCCAGGCGCACGCTCAGCGTGGCCGGGTCGTTGGTGTAGCGCCGCGTGTTCTGCAGCAGGTTGGCCAGCACCTGGTCGAGCCGGTCGCCATCGGCGCGCACGCGCAGGCCCGCGGGCAGGTCGGTGTGCAGCTGCAGGCGCCGGCCCGGCCGCGCGGTGGCGTCGTGCAGGTAGTCGGCCACGAAGGGGCCCAGGTCCAGCGGCGCGAAGCGGTAGTCCAGCGCGCCCAGGTCGGACAGGGAGAGCAGGCGCAGGTCGTCCACCAGGCGCGTGAGGCGGTTCACCTCCTGCGCCAGCGAGTCGAGGTTGGCCGCGTCGGGCCGGCGAATGCCGTCCTGCAGCGCCTCGATCTCGGCGCGCAGCGTGGCCAGCGGCGTGCGCAGTTCGTGGGCGATGTCGGCGATCCACTGCTGGCGCGCCTGGCGCGCGGCCTGCAGCGACTCGGCCATGCGGTTGAAGCCGTCGGCGAGCTGGGCCAGCTCGTCGTGGCCCTGGGCGTTCAGGCGCACCCCGTAGTCGCCCTGCGCGATGGCGGTGGTGCCCGCGCCCAGCGCGCGCAAGCGGCGCGACAGCCAGTGCGCGATCAGCGCCGCGTTCAGCAGCACGGCCGCGAACAGGCCGAGCGCGATGGCCGCGTAGGTGCGCGCCTGCTGCGCCTGGAACACGCGCTCCAGCGAGGCCACCATCTGCAGGCGCGGCACATAGCCCAGGTAGCCGACCAGGCGCTCGTCCACCGTGATGGGTTTGAACACGGCTTGTTCGGCGCGCCACTCGGGCCCGATGAGCACGCGGCGTTCGGCGTCCAGCAGCAGCAGGCGCGGGTCGATGGTGAGCGCGGGCGGGTTGCCGGGCGGCGGCGCGTCGGCCGATGGGCGCGAGGCCGATGGCGCGGGCGCATCCGCGGGCGGCGCAGCGCCGGGCGGCTGGCCCTGTTCGCCCGGGCGGCGCGGCACGCGCCCGGAGCCCAGCACCTCGCGCGAGAGTTCGAACCAGCGCTCGCGGTCGTTCACGATCCAATCCCAGTGGCCCTGCTCGCGGTAGCCATTGGCCAGGCGCACCACCAGGGGCTGCAGGCGCGTCTCGTCGGCCTTGTTCAGGTACTCGACCAGGCCCTTGTCGAAGCTCCAGCTGTAGATGAGGTAAGCCGCCATCACCAGCACCACGTTGGCGCCTGCGATGGCCAGGAAGAGCTTCACGCGCAGCGAGTCGAAGCGTGAGAGCCAGGCGCGGGGGCGTGTGGAGGAGGGGAGCGGGCCGGCGGACATGGGGTGAGCCTAAACCGGAATCTGGCAAACACTGTGCAAGGCCGGCGCCAGGCCCAGGCCCTTGTGTGAACCGGTCTTCGCACGCCGTGCGCATTCTTTCCATATTTGCCCCGCACCATCCGCCCCCACAGAACCGCTCCACCCGGCGGCGCGTACCCGACCATGAACCCGACCCAGAAGACTTCCTCTGTTCGCCGCCACCCCTGGCGCACCGCGCTCCTGATCCTGGCCGGCCTGGCCCTGCTGGGCGGTGGCGCGGCCTGGTGGTTCCAATGGGGGCCCGGCGCCAAGACCGGGAGCACCTACATCACCGCCACCATCCAGCGCGGCGATATCGAGGACCAGGTGGCGGCCACGGGCTCGCTGCAGCCGCGCGACTACGTGGACGTGGGCGCCCAGGTCTCGGGCCAGTTGCGCAAGCTGCACGTGGAGGTGGGCACCGAGGTGAAGGAGGGCGACCTGCTCGCCGAGATCGACGCCGAAACCTCGCAGGCGCGGGTGGACGCCAGCCGCGCGCAGTTGCGTTCGCAGCAGGCCCAGATGGCCGAACGCGAGCTTGCCCTGGTGAAGGCCGAGCGCGACCTGCAGCGCCAGAAGAACCTGATGGCCGAGGAGGCCACCACCGCCGAAACCCTGCAGAACGCCGAGACGGCGGCGCGCACCGCGCGCGCGCAGATCAACTCGCTGAAGGCGCAGATGGAGCAGGTGCAGGCCAGCATGCGCGTGGAAGAGGCCAACCTCAAATACACCAAGATCTACGCGCCCATGGCGGGCACCGTGGTCAGCATCACCGCGCGCCAGGGCCAGACGCTCAACACCAACCAGCAGGCGCCCACGCTGCTGCGCATCGCCGATCTGTCGGTGATGACGGTGCAGACCCAGGTCTCGGAGGCCGACGTGAGCAAGCTGCGCCAGGACATGCCGGTGTACTTCACCACTCTGGGCGGCCAGGGGCGGCGTTGGTATGGCGAGCTTAAAAAGATCGAGCCCACGCCCACGGTGACCAACAACGTGGTGCTCTACAACGCCTTGTTCGAGGTGCCGAACAGCAACCGGAGCCTGATGACGCAGATGACCGCGCAGGTGTTCTTCGTGGTGGCGCAGGCGCGCGACGTGCTGATGGTGCCGATGTCGGCGCTGACGATCCAGCGCGCGGCGCCGGGGGGGCGCGAGGCTGTCGAGAAGATGACGCCCGAAGAGCGCGAGCGCTTGCGCGAGCAACGCCGCCAGGCGCGCGAACAAGGGCAGGGCGGCGGCGCGCCCGCAGCCAGACCCCCAGTGGCGCCCAACGCAAGCCCCAAGGCCGCGGCCGGCCCCGGCGCCGCGCCGCGCGCCACGCGCGGTCCCCGCCAGGCCAAGGTCAAGGTCCTGCTCGCAGACGGCACGGTCGAGGAGCGCGAGGTCACCATCGGCATCGGCAACCGCGTGCACGCCGAGGTGCTGTCGGGCCTGAAGGAAGGCGATCGTGTCATCGCCGGCACGCGCGAGGCCGAGCCGCGCAACAACAACCCGCAGGGCTCGGCTCTGGGCCAGCGGGGGCCGGGCGGCCCGGGGGGCATGCCGGCGGCCGCACCGGCCGGGGCGCGCCGATGAGCCAGCTGCCCGCCGCCCCCGATGCCGCCGTGCGGCCAGCAGCCGCGCCGCCGGCCGAAGCGGTCCTGCCGCTGATCGACCTGCGTGGCATCACCAAGACCTACCGCAACGGCGAGCTCGCGGTCGAGGTGCTGCACGGCATCGACCTGCGGATCTACCCCGGTGAACTGGTGGCCATCATGGGCGCCTCGGGCTCGGGCAAGTCCACGCTCATGAACATCCTGGGCTGCCTGGACAAGCCCACCACCGGCAGCTACCGCTTCATGGGCCGCGATGTCTCCGAGCTGGAGCGCGACGAGCTGGCCGAGCTGCGCCGCGACGCCTTCGGCTTCGTGTTCCAGAGCTACAACCTGATCGCCACCGGCACCGCCGCCGACAACGTGGAGGTGCCCGCCATCTACGCCGGCGTGCCGCCGGCCGAACGCCACGCGCGCGCGGCCGAGCTGCTCGCATCCCTGGGCCTGGGCGAGCGCTCGCACCACCGGCCCAACCAGCTTTCGGGCGGCCAGCAGCAGCGCGTGTCGATCGCGCGCGCGCTCATGAACGGCGGGCGCGTGATCCTGGCGGACGAGCCCACCGGCGCACTGGACAGCAAGAGCGGCGCCGACGTGATGGCGCTGCTCAAGGACCTGTCGGCTCAGGGCCACACGGTGATCCTCATCACCCACGCGGCCGAGGTGGCCGCGCATGCGCAGCGCGTGATCGAGATCAAGGACGGCCACGTGGTGGCCGACCCCGGCCCGCGACCGCCGCAGGGCGAGGCCGCGCAGCTGGCGCGCGACTGGGCGCCGCGGCGCGGCCGCATCTCCCACCTGGGCGACGTGGCCGAGGCCGCCAAGACGGCCCTGCGCGCGCTGCGCGCCAACGTGTTCCGCGCCATCCTCACGCTGCTGGGCATCGTCATCGGCGTGGCCTCGGTGATCGCCATGCTGGCCATCGGCGACGGCGCCAAGCAGGCCGTCATCGACCGCATCAGCGCCATGGGCTCCAACCTGCTGCTGGTGCGCCCGGGCGCACCCAACCAGCGCGGCTTTCAGAACATCGCCACCCTGGTGCTGGCCGACGTGCAGGCCATCGACAAGGAGGTGCCCAACGTGCTGGCCGCCGTGCCCGAGCAGACCAGCAGCGTCACGCTGCGCTTCGGCGAGTCGGACTACGCCAGCAGCGTGCGCGGCACCTCGTCCAAGTTCCCGCTGGCGCGGCAGTGGAAGGTCGAGCGTGGCACCTTCTTCAGCGAAGAGGACGAGCAGGAGTACGCCACCGTGGCCGTGCTGGGCCAGACCGTGGCCAAGGCCTTGTTCCCCGACGGGCAGGAGCCGCTGGGCCAGTACATCCTGGTGAACAACCTGATCTTTCAAGTGATCGGCGTCATGAGCACGCGCGGCGCCTCGCCCAACGGCGACGACCAGGACGACATCGTCATGGTGCCGTACGCGACCAGCCAGCTGCGCCTGTCGGGCCAGCGCTTCCTGCGCAATGTCACCGTGGCGGTGGAGGACGTGGCCCGCATCGACGAGACGCAGTCGGCGGTGGAGTCGCTGCTGGCCGAGCGCCATGGCGTGATCGACTTCCAGATCCGCAACATGGCGTCGATCATCGACACCGCCACCGAGACGCAGAACACCATGACGGTGCTGCTCGGCTCCATCGCGGCGATCTCGCTGCTGGTGGGCGGCATCGGGGTGATGAACATCATGCTGGTGAGCGTGACCGAGCGCACCCGAGAGATCGGCATCCGCATGGCCACCGGGGCGCGCACGCGCAACATCCTGCAGCAGTTCCTGATCGAGGCCCTGGTGGTCTCGGCCCTGGGCGGTGTCATCGGCGTGGTCGTCGGCCTGGGCGTGGCCGCCGTGGTGGGCGCCTCGGGCACGGCCGTTCAGTTTTCCGTTGCGCCGGTGGTGCTGGCCTTCGGCTGTGCGTTCGCCACCGGCCTCATCTTCGGCTTCCTGCCGGCGCGCAAGGCCGCGCGGCTCGACCCTGTCGTGGCTTTGGCGTCCGAATGAACACCCCCCGCCGCGCCTGGAGTAGTGGAATGAACCGTGGTCTTGTCTTGAAGCTGTCCCTGCTGAGCGGCGCACTGACCTTGCAGGCCTGCGCGATCACGCAGGACCCGGCGCGTGGCCCTGTGGTGGACATGCCCGCGCAGTGGGACGCCACGGCCGCCACAGCCGGTTCGCCCGCGCTCACCACCGACTGGTGGCAGGGCTTCGGTTCGCCCGCGCTGGTGCAACTGTTGGACGAAGCCCAGGCCGGCAGCGCCGACCTGCGCATCGCCGTGGAGCGCATGCGCCAGGCCGACATCGCCCTGCAGCAGGCCGGCATCGCGCGCCTGCCCTCGGTGGGCGCCAGCCTGGGCACCACCGCCGGCCGCAGCGACGCGCCCGGCACACCGTCCACGTCGCGCGAATCCACCAGCGCGGGCCTGGCCATCAGCTATGAGCTGGATCTGTGGGGCCGCATCGCCGCCGGCGTGCGCGCGGGCGAGGCCTCGTTCGAGGCCAGCCAGCACGACTGGCGCGCCGTGCGCCTGGGCCTGCTCTCGGACGTGGCCGGCAACTACTTCCTCTGGCTCAGTGCCGGCGAGCGCCTGGTGATCGCGCGCCAGAACCTGGAGACCGCCGAGCGCGTGCTGCGCATCGTCGAGGCGCGCCAGCGCAACGGCGTGGCCACGGCGCTGGAGGTGTCTCAGCAGCGCGCCACGGTGCTGTCGGCGCGCACCGCCCTGATCCCGCTGGAGCTGCAGCAGCGCCAGACCGCCTCGGCCCTGGCCCTGCTCCTGGGCCGCGTGCCGCAGGGCTACACGCCGGCCGGCGGCGCGTTCTCGCAGCTGCGCGTGCCCGAACTCGCCCCGGGCCTGCCCGCCACGCTGCTCACGCGACGGCCCGACCTGGCCTCGGCCGAGTCGCAGCTGGCCGCCGCCGACGCCAACGTCGCCGCCGCGCGCGCGGCGCTGCTGCCCAGCGTATCGCTGTCGGGCTCGCTGGGCCTGGGCACCTCGGCCCTGCTGAGCCTGGCCGACCCCACGCGCAGCGTCTCGCTGGGTCTGTCGCTGGCGCAGTCCATCTTCGACGGCGGCCGCCAGCGCTTGCAGGTGCGCACCACCGAGTCGCAGCGCGTGGTGCTGATCGAGAACTACGGCAAGGCCATCCGCACCGCCTTGAAGGAAGTCGACGACGGCCTGGGCAACCTCTCCCGCAGCGAGCGGCAGGAATCGCTGCAGCGCGAGCTGGTGGCGCAGGCGCAGCGCTCGCTGCAACTGGCCGAATTGCGCTACCGCGAGGGCAGCGGCGACCTGCTCTCGGTGCTGGACGCGCAGCGCACGCTGTTCTCGGCGCAGGACGCGCTGGCCACGCAGAAGCTCTCGCGCCTCACGGCCGCGGTGGATCTCTACAAGGCCCTGGGCGGCGACTGGGTCGAGTCCCCGTCGTTGTCCTAAGGCCACCCACCGCTCGCGCTTCGCGCGAACCCCTCAAGAGGGCGTCACCTGCGGCCCGCAAAGCCGGTCCCATGGTGTCTCTCGGTTTGGTCTTGCAAATGAGAATGGTTATAATTTGCAAGTTGTGAATACCCGGTCAGACACCTCCGCCAAACCCCCTTCGGCCGCCCCGGCGGCGTCCAGCCGGGCCTATTGGCTCAAGACCCTGCACCAGTGGCACTGGATCAGTTCCGCGCTGTGCCTGATCGGCATGCTGCTGTTCGCCTTCACGGGCATCACGCTCAACCACGCCGCCGACATCCCCTCCACGCCCGTGGTGCAGAACAAGGCCCTGGAGCTGCCCGAGGACCTGCGCGCCGCGCTGGCGGTGAAGGACGACGAACCCGGCAACGCCGCGCTGCCGCCCGCCGTGCACGCCTGGCTGTCCGAGGCGCTGGACCTGAGCCTGCCCGCCAGCGAGGCCGAGTGGTCGCCCGAGGAGATCTACCTCTCGCTGCCGCGACCGGGTGGCGACGCCTGGCTGCGCATCGAGCGCGAGACCGGCGGCGTGGAATACGAGCGCACCGACCGCGGCTGGGTCTCCTACCTGAACGACCTGCACAAGGGCCGCCACACCGGCCTGGCCTGGAAGTGGTTCCTCGACATCTTCTCGGTGGCTTGCCTGGTGTTCGCCATCACCGGCCTGTTCATCCTCAAGTTCCACGCCGCCGCGCGGCCCACCACCTGGCCCATGGTGGGCGCGGGCCTGGTGATCCCGTTGTTGCTCGTGATCCTGTTCATCCACTGACCCTCCAAGGAGCCGTTTTCCCATGACGACCATCCGTTACGCCGCCGCGCTCACCGCGGCCGGCCTCGCCTGGCCCGCCGTGGCCGCCGACATGGCGCTCAAGGTCGAGATCCCGCGCCTGTCGGTGGCGGAGTACCACCGCCCCTACGTGGCGATCTGGATCGAGAAGCCCGACCAGTCCTTCGTGGGCAACCTCGCGGTCTGGTACGACATCAAGCTGCGCAACAACGAGGGCACCAAGTGGCTCAAGGACATGCGGGCCTGGTGGCGCAAGAGCGGGCGCGAGCTGAACATGCCCGTGGATGGCCTGAGCGGCGCCACGCGCGCGCCCGGCGAGCACAGCCTGCAGTTCGGCGACGCCGCCCTGGGCCAACTGGCCCCCGGCGAATACGCCGTGGTGCTGGAGGCCGCACGCGAGGTGGGCGGCCGCGAGCTCGTGAAGGTGCCTTTCGTCTGGCCGCCCAAGGGCGCCGCCACCACGCAGGCCCGCGGCCAGCACGAACTCGGCGCGATCAGCGTCACCGTCAAACCCTGAAGCCCCGAAACCGACCGGAGACCTCTCGATGAAGAACATTCCGCTTCGCGCCCGCGCGCTCGCCCTGGCGGCCGCCGCCTCCCTGGCCCTGCCGCTGGCCGCGCACGCGCACCGCGCCTGGCTGCTGCCTTCGGGCACCGTCTACTCGGGCCAACAGCCCTGGGTGAGCGTGGACGCCGCCATCTCCAACGACATCTTCTATTACGAGCACAACGCCGCCGGCCTGGACAACCTGGTCGTCATCGGCCCCAACGGCCAGCCGGTGCCGGCCGAGAACCAGGCCAAGGGCCGCTACCGCAGCATGTTCGACGTGAAGCTGGAGCAGCAGGGCACCTACCGCATCGCGCTGGTCAACGACGGCCTGATCGCCAGCTTCAAGGTCGGCGGCGAGACCAAGCGCCTGCGCGGCTCGGCCGAGTCCCTGGCCAAGGACATCCCGGCCGACGCCACCGAGCTGCGCGTGAGCCAGAACAACAGCCGCGTGGAGACCTTCGTGACGCGCGGCAAGCCCAGCACCGACGCGCTCAAGCCCACGGGCGCGGGCATCGAACTGGTGGCGGTGACGCACCCGAACGACCTGGTCGAGGGCGACACGGCCACCTTCCGTTTCCTGGACAACGGCAAGCCCGCCGCGGGCTACGCGGCCACCGTCATCCTGGACGGCCTGCGCTACCGCAGCGAGCTCGGCGAGATCCGCCTCAACACCGACCAGAACGGCGAGATCCAGGTGAAGTGGCCGGCGGCCGGCATGTACTGGGTGAACGTGGCCCCGCCGCGTGCGCCGCGCGTGGAGGGCGCGCCGCCCGCGCCGCCCAGCGGCCCCGCCGGTACCCTGGCCGAGCCGGTGCGCCGCTCCAACTACAGCCTGACGCTGGAAGTGCTGCCGAAGTAGGTCCCCCCGCCGCGCTTCGCGCGACCCCCCATGGGGGCGGCAGCTGCGGCCCGGCGAAGCCGGTTCCGCGCTGCCCCCGGGTCGGGGCGCTCCGTGCGCGGCACAAGTCCACCATGACCCGCGTACTGGTGCCCGATCACATCGAAGGCGCGGCGCCCCTGCTGGGCGCGCGCCTGCAGCGCCTGCGTGGCGAGAGCATGGGCACCACCTGGCAGGTGCTCTGGGCCGACCGCGACGCGGCGCGCCAGGGCGCGCTGCGCGCGGCCATCGAGGCCGAGCTGGACCTGGTGGTCGGGCAGATGAGCAGCTGGTTGCCCACGTCCGACCTGGCGCGGTTCAACGCCGCGTCCGCCGGCGCGCGCCGGCCCCTGCCCGAGGCCTTCGCCGAGGTGCTGGCGGCGGCGCTCTGGCTGGCCGACACCTCCGCGGGCGCCTTCAACCCGGCTGCGGGCGCGCTGGTCAACCTCTGGGGCTTCGGTCCCGCGCCGCGCTACACCGACCCCGGCTTCGCTCCGCCCTCGGCCGACGCCGTGCGGGCCGCGATGCCCGCCACCGACTGGCGCGCGCTGCGCTTCGACGCCGCCGCGCGCGAGGCCACGCAGCCCGGTGGCCTGCGGCTCGACCTCTCGGCCATCGCCAAGGGCCACGCGGTGGACCGCGTGGCGCGGCGGCTGCGGGCGATGGGCGTCGCCCACGCGCTGGTGGAGCTGGGCGGCGAGTTGCGCGGCCAGGGCCTGCGGCCGGACGGCATGCCCTGGTGGGTTGATCTGGAAACGCCGCCCGTGCGCGCCGGCCAGGTCGCGCCGCGTGCCACGCGCGTGGCGCTGCACGGTCTGTCGGTCGCCACCTCGGGCGACTACCGCCGCGCCTACCTCATGGACGGCCAGCGCCTGCCGCACAGCATCGACCCGCGCAGCGGCCGGCCCGTGGCGCACGGCCTGGCCTCGGTGAGCGTGCTGCACGCCGACTGCCTCTGGGCCGACGCGTGGTCCACCGCGCTCACCGTGGCCGGTCGCGAGCAGGGCCTGGCCCTGGCCGAGGCCCATGGCATCGCGGCCCTGTTCCTGCAGCGCGAGGCCGACGGCCGCCTCAGCGAAACCCTCACCAGCGCGATGGAGCGCCTCGCGGGCTGAACCGCGTTCGCCGCCCACCGCGCCCACGCCACCCGATGCCTCTACCGGAAAAAATCACCTACGCCCTGGCCGTGCTGGCCCTGTACGCCCTGATGTGCGGCGCCTTCGCCTGGCAGCACCGGCGCCGCCAGGCCGAGGCGCGGCGCCGCGTGGCCGCGCTGCTGCCCGCCACGCCCGGCGTGCCCGCCTGGTGGGTGACCTACGCCAGCCAGACCGGGCAGGCCGAGGCACTGGCCCTGCAGACCGCGCAGGCCCTGCACACCGCTGGTGTGCCGGTGCGGCTGGCGCCCTTGGGCGAGCTGGGCCTGGCCGACCTGCGGCAGGCCGATCGCCTGCTGTGCGTGGCCAGCACCTACGGCGAGGGCGATCCGCCCGACAGCGCCGCCCGGTTCGCGCGCCAGGTCATGGCCTCGGCCGACGTGAGCCTGTCGCACCTGCATGTGGGCCTGCTGGCCTTGGGCGACACCGCCTACGCCCACTACTGCGGCTTCGGCCGCGCGCTCGACGCCTGGCTGCGGGCGCGCGGCGCCTTGCCGCTGTTCGAGCGCATCGACGTGGACAAGAGCGACCCCGAGGCGCTGCGCCAGTGGCGCCAGCACCTGGCCCACCTGGCCGGCACCAGCGACCTGCCCGATTGGGAGGCACCGGCGCTGCAGCCCTGGCGGCTGCGCGCACGCCGCCACCTCAACCCGGGCAGCGTGGGCGAGCCGGTGCACCACCTGGAGCTGGTGCCCAGCGCCGGCGCACTGCCCGACTGGCAGGCCGGCGACCTGGCGCAGGTCGAGGTGCCCGGGGCGCCGGGCGCGCCGCGCGACTACTCCATTGCCTCGGTGCCGGCCGATGGCGCGCTGCACCTGCTGGTGCGCCGTTCGCGCCGCGCCGACGGCCAGCCGGGCGTCGCCTCGGGCTGGCTCACCGAGGGCTTGGCGCTCGATGGCACCGCGATGCTGCGCGTGCGCGCGCACGCGGGCTTTCGCATCGCTGGCAATGCCGATCGCCCGCTGATCCTGATCGGCAACGGCACCGGCCTGGCCGGCCTGCGCGGGCACCTGCGCGGGCGCCTCGCCGCCGCGGGCCGCCTGCACGATGCCGCGAGCGCGCCGCGCCCGCCCGATGTGGCGCCGATGTGGCTGCTGTTCGGCGAACGCCAGTCGGCCCACGACGCGCACCACCGCGAGGAGATCGATGCCTGGGCGCGCCAGGGCTGGCTCAGCCGCGTGGACTGGGTGTTCTCGCGCGACCAGGCACAGCGCCGCTACGTGCAGCACGCGCTGGCCGACGCGGCCGGGGCCGTGCGCGACTGGGTGGGGCGGGGTGCCGCCCTCTATGTGTGCGGCAGCCTCGACGGCATGGCGGGCGAGGTCGACCGCACGCTGCGCGGGATCCTGGGCGACCAGGCCTTGGAAGACCTGGCCGCGCAAGGCCGCTACCGGCGCGACGTGTATTGAGGCCCCCGGCCCGCGCGCTCCGCGGTCCCCGGGTAGCATCCGCCGCTTTCCTCACTCATACGGAAGGCAAGGACATGGCGGCAGTCAAGGTGGCGATGGTCACGGCGGGTGGCAGTGGCATGGGCGCGGCCGTGGCGCGGCGGCTCGCGGCCGATGGGTATGGCGTGGGCGTGCTCTCGTCCTCGGGCAAGGGCGAGGCCCTGGCCAAGGAACTGGGCGGTGTGGGCGTGACGGGCTCGAACCAGTCCACCGACGACCTCAAGCGCCTGCTGGACGCGCTGCTGGAGCGCTGGGGCCGCATCGACGTGCTGGTGAACAGCGCGGGCCACGGGCCGCGCGGCCCCATCCTCGACATCAGCGACGAGGACTGGCACCGCGGCATGGACACCTACCTCATGAACGTGATCCGCCCGACGCGGCTGGTGACGCCGCACATGCAGCAGCAAAAGGGCGGGGCCATCGTCAATATCTCCACCGCCTGGGCCTTCGAACCGAGCGCCATGTTCCCGACCTCGGCGGTGTTCCGCGCGGGGTTGGCGTCCTTCACCAAGGTCTTCGCCGACACCTACGCGGCGGACAACCTGCGCATGAACAACGTGCTGCCGGGCTGGATCGACAGCCTGCCGCCCACCGAGGCGCGCCGCGACAGCGTGCCGCTGAAGCGCTACGGCACGAGCGAGGAGATCGCGGCCACCGTGGCCTTCCTGGCCTCGGACGGCGCGGCGTACATCACGGGCCAGAACCTGCGGGTGGACGGCGGGCTGACGCGCTCGGTCTGACATGAAAAAGGCCGCGCGGTGGCGCGGCCTTTTTTCTGGGGACCGGTCCGGTTTACTTGTAGCCCACCCGGTCCAGCATCTGCTGCACCTTGGTCAGGTTCTTCGCCACGGCCGCCAGCGGCACGGTCTCGATCTTGAAGTGCTCGCCGCCCATGGCCTGCAGCGCCGGGTTGTCCAGCTTCACGCCCTTGGCGGCGGCGAACTCGTTGTTGCCATCGGCGAAGTACTTCTGCGCCGCCGGGCTGGCCAAGTACTCCATGAAGGCGATCGCGCTGTCGCGGTTCTTGGCGTGTTTGGCCACCGCCGCGCCGGCGATGTTCACGTGCGTGCCCGTGGTGCCCTGGTTCGGGAACACCACCTTCACCTTGGCGGCCACCGCCTTGTCCTCGGGCTTGTCCGACTTCAGGATGCGGGCCATGTAGTAGCTGTTGGCGATCGCCACGCCGCACTCGCCCGAGGCCACGCCGCGGATCTGGTCGGTGTCGCCGCCCTTGGGCGCGCGCGCCTGGTTGTCCACCAGGCCCTTGAGCCAGGCCTCGCCCTTCTGGTCACCGAGCCGCTCCACCACTGTGGCGAACAGCGACATGTTGTACGGGTGCGAGCCCGAGCGCGTGCACAGCAGGCCCTTGAGCTTGGGGTCGGCGAGCTGCTCGTAGGTGGCCACGTCCTCGGCCTTCACGCGCGCCGGGTCGTAGATGACGATGCGCGCGCGGGTGGAGAAGCCGGTCCAGGTCACGCCATCGGCGGTGGGCGCGGCGCGCAGCGTGGCGGGGATGGTGTCGTCCAGTTTCTTCGACTTGATCGGCTGGAACAGGCCCTGCGCGTCGGCGGCGGCCATGCGGGCGGCGTCCACCATGAGCACGATGTCCGCCGGCGAAGCCGCGCCCTCGGCGCGCAGGCGCGAGACGATGCCCGCGTCGTCGGCTTCCACCCGGTTGATCTTGATGCCCGTGGCCTGCGTGAAGCCGTTGTACAGCGCCTCGTCCGTCTGGTAGTGGCGGGCGGAGTAGATGTTGAGCACCTTGTCCTGCGCCTGGGCGGCGCCGAGGCTCAGCGTGGCGGCGGCCAGGGCCGAAACGATGGTACGGGTGGTTTTCATGGTGGTCTCTTGGTTGCGAAAGAGGGGGCCACCCGGCGCTTTGGGACAATCCCGCACCCGCCGGACAGCGGTGATAGATGCTAGCAGAGACGAGAATGATTCTTAAGCGCTTTCAATGGTTCCCCGGAGGCCGCGCGTGGGCTTGCGCGCTGGCCTTGCTGCTCACGGGCTGCGCCCTCGTGCCGCCGCAGGCGCCCGACAGGCCGGAGCCCCCGGTGGTGGCCGAGCCCGTGGTGCCACCCGTGACGCCGCCCGTGACGCTCACGCGCCCGCCGCGCCTGGGCCTGGCGCTGGGCGGCGGCGCGGCGCGCGGCTTCGCCCACATTGGCGTCATCCAGGAACTGGAGCGCGTGGGCATCCGGCCCGACCTGCTCGCCGGCACCTCGGCCGGCAGCCTGGTCGCCACCTTCTACGCCAGCGGCCTGCCGGGCAAGGAACTGGAGCGCCTGGCGCTGCGCATGCAGGAGGCCGAGATCGCCGACTGGTCGCTGCCCATCTTGGGTCGGGGCCTGCTGCGCGGCGAAGCGCTCGCGCGCTACGTGCGCCGCACCATCGACGGCAAGCTGCTGGAGGACATGGCCTTGCCCGTGGGCGTGCTCGCCACCGACCTGCACACCGGCCGCGGCGTGCTGTTTCGTCGCGGCGACGCGGCGCTCGCGGTGCGGGCCTCCAGCGCCGTGCCGGGCGTGTTCGCGCCGGTCAAGATCGGTGGTACCGAGTACGTGGACGGCGGCCTGACCGCGCCGGTGCCGGTGCGCCAGGCGCGCGAGATGGGCGCCGAGATCGTGCTCGCGGTGGACATCTCCGCCACGCCCGAGACCAACGCCGCCACCGGCAACCTCGACGTGTTGCTGCAGACCTTCGCCATCATGGGACAGAGCATCAACCGCCACGAGCTCGCCACGGCCGACCTGGTGGTGCGTCCGGTGCTCAACGGCATGGGCGGCGCGGACTTTTCCTCGCGCGAGCGCGCCATCGAGGCCGGGCGCGAGGCCATGCGCGCGGCCTTGCCGCGGCTCAACGCGCTGCTGGCGCAGCGGCGGCCGCTGTAGCGCGGGGCCGGGCCTGGGCGGCGCGTTCCGAGCGGATCGACAGCCAGGCGAACAGCACGCCCACCGCCGCGCCGGCCAGCACGTCGATGAACACGTGCTGGCGGATCGCCATGGTGGACCAGACGATGGCCACGCACTGCAAGGCGCTGACCCAGCGGGTCCAGGCCGGCGCGCCCAACTCACGCAGGTGCCAGTGCAGCCAGCAGGCCGCGTGCAGTGCCGCCGCGACGTGCAGGGACGGACAGGCGTTGCTGGACGCGTCGATGCCCTTGAGGAAGGCCAGGCGCGGGTAGGCCGACCAGTCAACATCGAACACGGGCGTGCGCGTGGGCCAGAGCCAGAAGATCGCCAGGCACAGCGCGCACATGAGCGCCACCCAGGCGCCATAGCGCACCAGCGGGCGCCAGCGGTCCAGCAGGCCCGGCGCCACCGACACGTAGACCCAGAGCCAGCCGTAGGCGTAGATGGCCCAGGGCTCGAAACTCACCCAGCGGTCCGGCGCCAGCAGGGGCAGTTCCAGCGCTTCGCCCGATGGGTTTTTCAGCACCCAAAAATAGGCGTGGAAAAACAGCACCATGAAGGCGGTGGTGCCCACGGCCTTGAGCGGCCACAGGGCGAAGAATCGGCGCGCGAGGGCGCGGGTCCAGGCCGGTGGGTGGGTGGCGGTCAAGGCGGCGGGCGCGGGTGCTGTGGTGGGGTAGGGTGGAGCGGGGGCCACTGTACCCGAGGCGCGTGACGTCCCCCGCCAGGGTGGTACGCCCCAGGGCGTGCTGGGGGGCGCTCACTATAATTCCGCACTTTTTTCGGGCCCACATGAACGCCATCGAACTGATCCGCCAGTTTCTCGTCGATCGCCTGGGCGTGGCCGAGTCCGCCGTGGTGCCCGGGGCGGCCCTGGCCGAGCTGGGCGTCGATTCGCTGATGCTGGCCGAGCTCATGTTCGAGGCCGAAGACCGCCTGGGCATCGAGATTCCCTCCGACCAGACCCCGCCCAAAAGCGTGGCGGACATGGTGGCGGTCATCGAATCGCTCGTGCCCAGCAAGACGGAGTGAGCATGGCGCGGCACCGCGTCGCGATCACCGGCCTGGGCCTCGTGAGTCCCTACGGCGGCGATCTCGAGGATTTCTTTCAGCGCGTGTGGGCTGGCGAATCGGCCGTTCGGTGGATGGTCACCGAGGACGAGCCGCGCCCCCTGCGCCTGCCCTACGTGCGCTGCGAGGGCTTCGACGCCGACCGCGAGCTGGGCAAGCCGCTGGCGTCCATGATGGAGCGTTTCTCGCAACTGGGCATGGCCGCCGTCTTCAAGGCCTGGCGCCACGCGGGCCTGGCCCGCTCGGCCGCCGAGGACGGCAGCGACCGCCGCCAATGGGGGTGCCTGTGGGGCACCGCGCTGGGCGGCCTGGCGGCGCACGAGCGGGGCGCGCGCGAGCTCTGGCTCAAGGGCCGCGAACGCGTGTCGCCGCTGTCGGTGGTGATGGGCATGAACAACGCGGCCAACGCACACATCTCCATCCAGCTGGGCCTGGGCGGCGTGAGCAGCAGCCACACGGCGGCCTGCGCCTCGGCCTCCATGGCCATCGGCGAGGCCTTTCGCCGCGTGCGCTCGGGCGAGTCCGAGCTGATGGTGACCGGCGGCTCCGACGTCTGCCAGTCCGTGAGCGTGGTGAAGGCCTGGGAGGCCATGCGCGTGCTCGCGCGCGGCGACGAGCAGACCGCATCCAGCGCCTGCCGGCCCTTCTCGAACGACCGCAACGGCCTGGTGCTGGGCGAGGGCGGGGCGGCGCTGGTGCTCGAGAACTGGGACCGCGCCGTGGCGCGCGGCGCGCGCATCCACGGCGAACTCATCGGCTTCGCCACCAACTGCGACCACACCCACCTGGTGCGGCCCGACCGCGCCGGCCAGGTGCGCGCCCTTCGCGCCGTGCTGGAGGACGCCGGCCTGGCCCCGGGCGAGGTGCACTACGTCAACGCGCACGGAACCGCCACGCCCGAAGGCGATCCGATCGAGGTACAGGCCTTGCGCGAGGTGTTCGGCGAACAGGCCGCGCGCCTGCCCGTGAGTTCCACCAAATCGATGCACGGCCACTTGCTGGGCGCGGCCGGGGCCATCGAGGCCGTCGTCACGGCCATGGCCCTGCGCGAGCAGGCCATTCCCCCCACCGCCCATCTGGCGGGCCGCCTCGACCCGGCCTGCGAGGGCGTGGACCATGTGCCACAGGGCCGGCACGCGAACGGCCTGCGCGTGGCGCTGTCCAACTCCTTTGCCTTCGGCGGCAGCAACGTCGTGCTGGCGTTCGCCGCCCCCGCCCACTGATCACCCCACGCTCCCCAGGAGTTCGCCATGCAGGAAGACACCGTCAACGCCGAAGCCGTGGAGCAGCTGATTCCCGAACTCGTGCAGCTCATCATCGAGGCGCTCAACCTGGAGCTGAGCCCGGGCGAGGTCGACCCCGACGCGCCCCTGTACGGCGAGGGCATGGGCCTGGACTCGATCGACATGCTCGAGATCGCGCTCGTCATCTCCAAGCGCTACGGGTTCCAGATGCGCTCGGACAACGAAAACAACCAGAAGATTTTCGCCAGCCCGCGCGCGCTGGCGGCTCACATCACGCGCCACCGCACCACATGAATACCCGCACGCTCCGCCGCGGCATGGGTCGCGAGGCTTGGCTGGGGGCGGCCCGGCGCCGGATCGCATGAGCCCATCGGCCCCGCTGCGCGCCGCCGCGTCCGGCCTGCTGCTGCTGGGCTGGGTGGTGGCCTCGCACCTCGGCAGCACGGGCCGCGGGCCGATGGACCTGCACGTGGCGGTGGCCGTGGCGCCCTTTGCCGCAGCGCTGGCCGTGGCCTTCGCGCGCCTGGCGCTACCGGCGCTGCGCTGGCTCGCCTGGCTGGCGGCGGCGTCGCTGTTGTGGGGCCTGTGGCCCTGGCTGCGCGGCGAGGTGGCGTTGTTGTACTACCTGCAGCACCTGGGCATTCACCTCGCGCTGGCGGCGCTGTTCGGCGCCAGCCTGCTGGGGCCGGGCGACGCCCTGGTCACGCGGCTGGCGCGCCTGGTGCATGGCGCCGAACTCTCGCCGGGCCACCTGCGCTACACGCGCCAGGTCACAGCCGCCTGGACCGCCTTCTTCGTGCTGAACGCGCTGGTGTCCACCGCGCTCTTCCTGTTCGCGCCGCGCGGGCTCTGGTCGCTGCACGCCAACGTGCTCACGGGTCCCCTCGTGGGCCTGATGTTCCTGCTGGAAACCCTGTGGCGGCGGCTGGCGCTGCCGCCGCACGAGCGCCCCAGCCTGTCGGCCGTGCTGCGCGCCTGGCGGGCCGACAGCGAACGCCGCCAGTCGGCGCGGGGGCAGCGGCCATGAGCCTTTCCCCGCTGATCAGCGCGCACGCCATCGACGGCGTGTTCGCCTGGCGCCCCGACGGCCCGGTGCGCGTGGGCGAATTCCTGGCCGACGCCGCGGCCTTCGCCGAAGCGCTGCCGCCCGAGGGCGACCTCATCAATCTCTGCGAGGACCGCTACCGCTTCGCCGTGGGCTTCGCCGCCGGCCTGCTGCGCGGGCGCGTGAGCCTGCAGCCGTCCTCGCTGGCGCCGCAGAGCCTGCGCCAGCTGGCGCAGGATTTCCCGGGCGCGTTGTGTCTGGTCGACGGCGCCGAGATGTCGCACGCGGCCGAGGCCGCCGGGCTGCCCCGGCACGAGGTGCCCGCGCGCCCCGGCGCCGGCCGCCCGCCGCTCGCCGACATGCCTTGGATCGACGACGCCCGGCGGGCCGCCGTGCTGTTCACCTCGGGCTCCACCGGCCGGCCGCAGCCGCACCCCAAGCACTGGGGCCGCCTGGTGCGCAACGGCCAGGCCGAGGCCGCCGCGCTGGGGCTGGACCGCGCGCCGCACGTGCTGGTGGGCACCGTGCCCATTCAGCACAGCTACGGTTTCGAATCCACCTTCCTGCTGGCGCTGCACGGCGGCTGCAGCTTCTGGTCGGGCAAGCCCTTCTTTGCCCAGGACATCAACGACGCCCTGGCCGCCGTGCCGGCGCCGCGCCTGCTCGTCACCACGCCCTTCCACCTCGCCAACTGGCTGGCCAGCGCCGCGCCGGGCGCCTTGCCGCAGCGCCTGCTGTCGGCCACCGCGCCGCTGGCCGAGGGCCTGGCGCAGCAGGCCGAGGCCGCCTGCGGCGCCGAACTGCACGAGATCTACGGTTCCACCGAGTCCTCCGCGCTGGCCAGCCGGCGCACCGTGGCGGGCCCGGCCTGGACGCTGCTGCCCGGCGCGCGCCTGCGGTTCGCGGGCGACGTGGCCAGCGCCGAGGGCGGGCATGTGGAGGGCACCGTGCCCCTGGCCGACCTGATCGAGCCGCTGGCCGACGGCCGCTTCGTGCTTCACGGCCGGCACGCCGACCTCATCAACATCGCGGGCAAACGCACGTCGCTGGCCTACCTGAACCGCCAGCTCGCGGGGCTCGAGGGCGTGCTCGACGCCGCCTTCTTCCTGCCCGAGGCGCCAGGCGGCGACGCCGCCGTCGCGCGGCTGGTGGCCTTCGCGGTGGCGCCCGGTCGCCAGCCCGCGCCGCTGCTGGCCGAGCTGCGCGAGCGCGTCGACGCCATCTTCCTGCCGCGCCCGCTGGTGCTGCTGCCGGCGCTGCCACGCAACGCCACCGGCAAGCTCACGCGCGAGGCGCTGGCCGCGCTCTACCGCCGCGAGGTGCTGCGTGAGCCTTCTTGAGCGCGCCTGGCGCGTGCCCCCGGACCACCCCGCTTTCGCAGGGCATTTCCCGGGCCAGCCCATCCTGCCCGGCGTGGTGCTGCTGGACGAGGCCCTGCGCGCGGCGCGCGAGCTGGCGCCTGGCGCGCGCGGCTGGGGCCTGCCGCAGGCCAAGTTCCTGCAAGCCGTGCGGCCCGGCGACGAGCTGCGGCTGAGCCTGAGCGCCTTGCCCCGCGCGGGCTTCGCCTTCGTCTTTACGCGCGGTGGCGAGCCGGTGGCCACGGGCCAGCTGCGGCCGGTGGACGCATGAGCGCGGCCGGGCCATTCGCAAGGCGCTCGGCCCCACGGTGCGCGGCACGGGGGGTCGCCCGGTGAATGGGCGCGCGCTGCCCGAGTGGCGCCAGCGGCCCGAGCGCGGTCACCTGGGGCTGCTGCGCTTCATGGTGCGCCTGTCGCTGTGGGGGGGCCGACGGCTCAGCCGCGCGGTGCTGCACGGCGCCACGCTGTACTTCCTGCTGTTCGCGCCGCGCCCGCGCGCGGCCAGCCGCGACTACCTGCGCCGCGCGCTGGGCCGCCCGCCCACCTGGCGCGAGCGCTACCGCCACCTGCTGAGCTTCGCCACCACGGTGCACGACCGTGTCTACCTGCTCAACGGACGTTTCGATCTGTTCGACGTGGAAGTGCAGGGCGCCGACGCGCTGCTGCGCGCCATGGACAGCGGCGGCGTGCTGCTGATGGGCGCGCACCTGGGCAGCTTCGAGGCCCTGCGCTGCGTGGGCCGCCAGCGCCCCGGCCTGCAGGTAAGCATGCTGATGTACGAGGACAACGCGCGCCAGATGCGGGCCGCGCTCGCCGCCATCAACCCCGAGGCCCGGCAGGACGTGGTGCCGCTGGGCCGGCCCGATTCCATGATCGAGGCCGCGCAGCGGCTGGAGCAGGGCCACCTGGTGGGCCTGCTGGTCGACCGCTCGCTGGACGCGGACGACCGCGCCCTGCACGATTTCCTGGGCGGCCCCGCGGCCTTTCCGGTCGCGCCCTGGCGCGTGGCCGCCGTGCTGCGCCGGCCGGTGTTCTTCATGGCCGGCCTGTACCTGGGTGCGAACCGTTACCGGCTGGTGTTCGAACCCCTGGCCGACTTTGGTACGGTTGGCCGTGGCGCGGCGCGCGACGCCGCCATCCAGGCGGCGCGCGCCGCCTACGTGGAGCGCCTGCAGGCTGCGTGCCGGCAGGCGCCGTTCAACTGGTTCAACTTCTTCGATTTCTGGCAACGATGATCTCCCGCAGGCTCTGGCTACTGGCGCTGACGCTGCTGCCCCTGACGGCCGCGCGCGCGGCCGACGAACTCGAGCGCCTGATGGCCCTGCTGGCCGCGCACCCCGGCGGCACGGTGCGCTTCGTCGAGCGGCGCCACATGGCCATGCTCGACGCGCCCCTGGTCTCGCGCGGCGAGATGAGCTACCGCGCGCCCGACTGGCTGGAGCGGCGCACGCTCTCGCCCCGGCCCGAGCGCCTGCTGCTCGACAAGGACACGCTCACGCTGGAGCGCGACCAGCGCCGCATGAGCATGCCCGTGAGCCAGCGCCCCGAGGTCGAGGCCTTCGTGGCCAGCATCCGCAGCACCCTGCAGGGGGACCGCGCGGCGCTGGAGCGCCACTACCGCGTGGCCCTGCAGGGCCAGCCCGAGAAGCGCTGGACGCTCACGCTGGAGCCGCTGCAGGCGCGCCTGCGCGGCATCGTCACGCAGATCGTCATCTCGGGCGTGGGCGTCGCGGTGGACCGCATCGACTACACCCAGTCCGACGGCGACCGCACCGAGATGCGGCTGGAACCGGTGGGCAAGCCGTGAGCGCCGCCCGGCCGCCAGCCGGCGCCCACACCGCCGCGCGCCCGGAGGGGCTTCGATGACCCGCCGTGCCGCGTGGATCGTGCTCGCCTGGGCTCTGGCCATGGCCCTGGGCGGCTGGCTGGCGTCGCGCACGCGCTTCACCACCGACCTGTCCTTCTTCCTGCCCTCCCACCCCAGCGCCGAGCAGCAGGTGCTGGTGGAGCAGTTGCGCGAGGGCGTGGTCTCGCGCCTGCTGATGGTGGCCATCGACGGCGGCGACGGCGCGGCGCGCGCCGAGGCCTCGCGCGCGCTGCGCCAGCGGCTCTCGGCCGACGGCGCCTTCGTTGCGGTGCAGAACGGCGAGCTGGAGGCCTTCGACCGCGAGCTCGCGCTGCTGCAGCGGCACCGCTACACGCTGAGCCCGGCCGTGGACGCACAGCGCTTCACGCCCGACGGCTTGCGCGAGGCCATCCTCAACGCCATCGACATCGTGTCCTCGCCGGCGGGGCTGCCGTTCAAGGCGCAGTTCCCGTCGGACCCCACGGGCGAGGCCTTCGAGGTGTTGATGGGCTGGCAGTCGCAGGGGCAGCCCAACATGGCCGAGGGCGTCTGGGTGTCGCGCGACGGCGCGCGCGCGATGCTGCTGCTGCAGACGCGCGCGGCGGGCTCGGACACCGACGGCCAGGCCGAGGCGGTGGCGCGCGTGCAGGCCGCCTTCGATGCGTTGCCGCCGGGCGCGCTGCGGCTGGAGGTGTCGGGCCCCGGCGTGTTCGCGGTGAAGACGCGCGCGGCCATCCAGGCCGACGTGGCGCGGCTGACCCTGTTCAGTTCCATCGGCATCAGCCTGCTGCTGTGGTGCATGTTCCGGCGCTGGCGCCCGCTGCTGCTGACCCTGGTGCCGGCGGTGAGCGGCTCGCTCGCGGGCCTGGTGGCGGTGGGGCAGGTGCACGGCTCGGTGTTCGCCATCACGGCCGGCTTCGGCGCCGCGCTGGTGGGCGAGGCGGTGGACTACGGCATCTACTACTTCGTGCAGACCGGGCGTGCGGACAGCGGCGAGGGCCGGCGCTGGCACGAGAACTTCTGGCCCACCATCCGCCTGGGCGTGGCCACCTCGGTGCTGGGCTTCGGCGCGCTGCTGTTCGCGGGCTTCCCGGGGCTCGCGCAGCTCGGCCTGTACGCCATGACGGGGGTCTTCGTCGCCGCCCTGACCACGCGGCTGGTGCTGCCCGCCATGGCCGGCGGCCAGGTGGCGCGCACGCCGGAACTGCCGGCCTGGGTGACGCCGCGCGTGCTGGCCCTGCGGGCCTGGCGCTGGCCCGTGCTGGGCGCGGCGCTGCTGGCGCTGGCCTGGCTGGTGGCGCAGCGCGACACGCTGTGGGAGCCGAACCTGTCCGCCCTGTCCAGCGTGAGCCCGCAGGACGCCGAGCGCGACGCCCGCCTGCGCGGCGACCTGGGCGCGCCCGACGCGCGCTACATGGTGGTGGTGCGGGCCAGCGACCGTGAGGCCGCGCTGTGCGGCGCCGAGGCGGCCGCCGCGCGCCTGCAGCCGCTGGTGGCGCAGGGCCTGATCGGCGGCTACGACAGCCCCGCGCGCTTCCTGCCCAGCGAGGCCCTGCAGCGCGAGCGCCAGCGCGCCTTGCCGGCGCCCGAGGCGCTGTCGCGCGACCTGGGCCTGGCGCTGCAGGGGCAGCCCCTGTCGGCCGCACGGCTCAAGCCCTTCGTGGACGCTGTGGCGCAGGCGCGCGCGGCCGCGCCGATGCGGCGCGAGGACCTCGACGGCTCGGCCCTGGCCATCGCCGTGGACTCGCTGCTGCAGCCGCACGCCGACGGCTGGACCGCCCTGCTGCCGCTGCGCCCCGCGCCCGGCGCGGCCGGCGCCGACCTGCCGGCCGAGGTGTTGCGCGCGGCGCTGCAGGGCAGCGGCGCGAGCTTCATCGACCTGAAGCAGGAGTTCGAGTCGCTCTACGGCAGCTACCTGCGCGAGGCCATCGCGCTGTCGCTGGCCGGGCTGGCGGGCATCGTGCTGGTGCTGGGCGCTTCGCTGCGCCGGCCGAGCCGCCTGTTGGGCGTGATGCTGCCCATCGTGGCGGCGGTGCTGATCGTGATCGCCAGCCTGCACGCCCTGGGCGTGCGCCTGCACCTGCTGCACCTCATCGGCATGCTGCTCATCGTGGCCGTGGGTTCCAACTACTCGCTGTTCATCGAGCGCTGGCGGCGCGACCCGCACGCCGATCCGCGGGCCCTGCTGTCGGTGCTGGTGGCCTGCGCCACCACGGCCATCGGCTTCGGCGTGCTCTCGCTGTCCTCTGTGCCGGTGCTGCAGGCCGTGGGCGTGACGGTGGCGCCGGGCGCGGTGCTGGCGCTGCTGCTGTCGGCGGTGCTCACGCCGGCGGAGAAGGACCCCGTCCCGTGAAGGCCCAGCGCTTCGAGGGTTGGACCGGCGAGGCCCCCTGCCGCCTGGTCTGGCTGCCCGGCGCGGCCATGGGCGCCGCCGACGTGGCCGCGCAAGGCTGGGACGCCGAGGCCGCCGCGGCGGGTCAGGCCATCGACATGGTGGCGGTCGACCTGCAGGCGCAGCGCTACGACGGCGCCGACGCCATCGAGGCCCTGGCCACCGAGTGGCTGCGGCCCGCGCGCGACGCAGGCCGCCGCGTCTGGCTGGGCGGTCTGTCGCTGGGCGGCTGGCAGGCCGTGCTGTGCGCGCGGCGCCACCCGGATCTGGTCGATGGCCTGTGCCTGCTGGCGCCCTACCCGGGCGATCGGCTGGCCTGGAACGCCATTCAACGCGCGGGCGGGCTGGACGCCTGGCCCGGCCCCGCGTCCCACGACAGCGACCCGGCCTTCGAGGTCTGGGCCTGGTGGAAACAGGCGCCACCGCGCCCCGTGGCCTGGATGGGCTATGGCCGCCAGGACCGCTTCGCCGGCGGCATGGACCGCATGGCCGCGCGCCTGCCCGCCGAGCGCGTGCTGCGCACCGACGGCGGCCACGACTGGGCCTGCTGGCGGTCCCTGTGGTCTGCCCTGGTGGCGCGGCGGCCCTGGGCGGCGGCCGGGGAGGGCGCGCCATGACGCCGGCCCGCTTGAACGGCCCGCGCTGGCGCCCCGCGCCGCTGCTTCAAGCCAGCGTGCTGGTGCATGGCGCCGCGCTGGGCGCGGGGCTGTGGCAGCCCGGCTGGTGGCCCTGGCTGGCGGGCGGCGTGGTGGCCAACCACGCGGCGGTGGTGGCCGCGGGCCTGTGGCCGCGCTCGCAATGGCTGGGCGAGAACTGGGTGCGCCTGCCCGAGGCCGCGGCCGCGCGCGGCGCCTTCGCCATCACCATCGACGACGGGCCCGACCCCGAGCGCACGCCGCGCGTGCTGGACCTGCTCGATGAACTCGGGGCCAAGGCCAGCTTCTTCTGCATCGGCCGCCGCGCGCAGGCGCAGCCGGCGCTGTGCCGCGCCATCGTGGCGCGTGGCCACCGCGTGGAGAACCACGGCCAGTCGCACTCCAATGCCTTCTCGCTGTTCGGGCCTGGCCGCATGCGGCGCGACATCGCCGCCGCGCAGGCCGCGCTGAGCGACATCACTGGCCAGGCGCCGCGCTTCTTCCGGCCCACGGCCGGCCTGAGCAATCCCTTCCTCGCCCCGGTGCTGCACGGCCTGGGCCTGCGGCACGCCAGCTGGACGCGCCGCGGCTTCGACACCCGCACCGGCGATCCGGCCACCGTGCAGCGCCGGCTGCTGCGCGGCTTCGCCGCCGGCGACATCCTGCTGCTGCACGACGGCCACGCCGCGCGCGCGCCCGACGGCCAGCCGGTGCTGCTGCACGCGCTGCCCGCCGTCGTGGCCGAGGCGCGCCGCCTGGGGCTGCGGCCCGAGACCCTGTTCCAATCCCTTGAATGAGCCCGTCCCCCGCATGAGCCACGCCTTCGTCCACGAACTGGTCGACCACGCCAGCGAACGCTTCCGCGCCGGCGGCCGCTTCGCGTACCACTACGCGCGCGGCAAGCTCGGTTACGACACCATCTTTCACGACATCCTGCGCCGCGGCCTGCTGAGCCAGTCGCCACGCGTGCTGGACCTGGGCAGCGGTCAGGGCAGCCTGTTCTCGTGGCTGCTGGCCGCGCAGCAGCTGGCGGCGCGGGGCCGCTGGCCCGCCGACTGGGCGCCGCCGCCCGCGCCGCGGGCCCTGCGCGGCATCGAGCTGATGGACAAGGACGTGGACCGCGCGGCCCAGGCCTTCGGTGCCACGCACCCGGTGGTGCGCATCGAGCGCGGCGACATGACGCGCACCGAGCTCGGTCGGCCCGACGCCATCACCATCCTGGACGCGCTGCACTACGTGGACCACCAGCGCCAGAGCGAACTGCTGGCGCGCATCCGCGCCGCGCTGCCGGCGGGCGGCGTGTTCCTCACCCGCATCGGTGACGCCTCGGCGGGCTGGCGCTACCAGATGGGCCTGAACATCGACCGCGTGGTGACCTTCGCGCGCGGGCACCGGCTCTCGCGCCTGTACGCGCGCCCGCTGGCCGCGTGGCGCGCCGAGCTCGAATCGCTGGGCTTCGAGGTGGACAGCCGCGACATGAGCGGCAATAAGCCCCTGGCCAACGTCATGCTGTATTGCCGCGTGCGCTGAGCGCCGCGCCCCGGGTTCCCATGCAAGCCGTTTCCCTCACCGCCTACACCGCCACTTCCTGTCTGGGGCAGGGCCTGGCCGAGCACACGCGGGCGCTGCGCACATCGCACAGCGGCCTGACGCCCTGCCGCTTCGAAACCGTGGACCTGCCCACCTGGATCGGCGAGGTGCCCGGCGTCGACGCCGTGGCATTGCCCGAGGCGCTGAGCGCCTTCGACTGCCGCAACCACCGCCTGGCCTGGATGGGCCTGC
This sequence comes from Hydrogenophaga sp. YM1, assembly GCF_016903055.1. Lineage (NCBI taxonomy): Bacteria > Pseudomonadati > Pseudomonadota > Betaproteobacteria > Burkholderiales > Comamonadaceae > Hydrogenophaga > Hydrogenophaga sp. YM1. The sequence continues at coordinate 2,131,267 of NZ_CP070223.1, forward strand.
AGCAGGACGGCTTCGCCGAGCGCGTGCGCGAGGCCGTGGCCCGCCACGGCGCGGACCGCGTGGGCGTGTTCGTCGGCACCAGCACCTCGGGCATCCTGCAGACCGAGCTGGCTTACCGCGAGCGCGACCCGGCCACGGGCGCGCTGCCCGCCTGGTTCCACTACGACACCACGCACAACACCGGCTCGGTGAGCGCCTTCGTGCGCGCCGCCTTCGGGCTGCAGGGCATGGCCATGGCGCTGTCCAGCGCCTGTTCGTCCAGCGCCAAGGTGTTCGCCGCCGCCGCGCGCCAGCTCGCGGCGGGGACCATCGACGCGGCCGTGGTGGGTGGCGTCGATTCGCTCTGCCTCACCACGCTGTACGGCTTCGCCTCGCTGCAACTCACCTCGGCCGAGCCCTGCCGGCCCAGCGATGCGCGGCGCGACGGCATCTCCATCGGCGAGGCGGCGGCCTTCGCGCTGCTGGAGCGCGACGGCGCGCCGGCCGCCGTGCGGCTGCTGGGTGTGGGCGAGTCCAGCGATGCGCACCATATGTCGGCCCCGCACCCGCAGGGCCTGGGCGCGCGCCGGGCCATGGAGGCCGCGCTGCGCTCGGCCGGCCTGCGGGCGGACCAGATCGGCTACATCAACCTGCACGGCACCGCCACGCCGGCCAACGACGCGGCCGAGGGCCTGGCCGTGGCCGCGCTGTTCGGGCGCGGCGCGCCGTGTTCGTCCATCAAGGGCGCCACCGGCCACACGCTGGGCGCGGCCGGCGCGCTGGAGGCGGTGGCCTGCGCCGTCGCGCTGCGCGAGGGCTGGATTCCCGGCAGCCCCGGCACGCGCGAACTCGATCCGGCGCTCGATCTGGACTACCGCCTCGACGGCGCGCCCGCGCCCGGGCTGAGGTACGCGCTGTCCAACTCCTTCGGTTTTGGCGGCAGCAACTGCAGCCTCGTGTTCGGTAGGGGCCAGCCATGAACCAGAGCCCCCACGCCCCACCGCACGCCCCCATCTGGTTGCACGGCCTGTCCCTCATCGCCCCCGGCCTGGCCGACTGGCCCCAGGCCGCCGCCGTGCTGCGCGGCGAACAGGCCTGGGCGCACGCGCCTTCGGTGCTGCCGCCGGCCCAGGCGCTGCCGGCGGCCGAACGCCGCCGCGCCAGCCGCGTGGTGCGCCTGGCGCTGGCGCTGGGCCAGCGCGCACTGGACGGGCAGGACCCGGCCGACATCGCCACGGTCTTCACCTCGTCCGGCGCCGATGGCCACAACTGCCACGCCCTGTGCGAACAGCTGGCGGGCGAGGACCGCGCCATCTCGCCCACGCGCTTCCACAACTCCGTGCACAACGCGGCGGCCGGCTACTGGGGCATCGCCACGCGCTCCATGGCGCCCAGCCAGGTGCTGTGCGCGCACGACGCCAGCTTGGGCGCGGGCTGGATCGACGCCGTGGGCCAGTTGCTCGACGGCGCGCCCGAGGTGCTGCTGGTGGCCTACGACAGCGAGTACCCCGAGCCGCTGCACGCATGTCGGCCCGTGCCGGATGCGGCGGGCATCGCGCTCTGGCTGGGCACCACGCCGCGCGAGCGAAGCCTGGGCACGCTGCACGGCGCGCTCACGCGCGATCCGGTGGACACGCTGGCGGCGGCGCCGCTGGAAGGCCTGCGCAGGGCCTTTCCCGCGCTGCGTGGCCTGCCCTTGCTCGAGCGCATCGCGCGCGGCGATGATCGCCCCGTGGTGCTGGACTACCTGGCGCCCCAGCGCCTGCGGCTGCGCTTCACGCCCCGCCAACCATGACCGACCCGACCTCCCACGCCCCGCTGGACCGCGACGCCATCGCGCGCCGCATCCCGCACCAGCTCGACATGTGCCTGCTCGACGCCGTGCGGCACTGGTCGCCCGAGGCCATTCACTGCGAGGCGCGGCTCGAGGGCCTGGCCACGCACCCGCTGCGCGGCGCCGACGGCGCCCTCGGCGCGGTGCACGCCATCGAATACGCGGCCCAGGCCATGGCCGTGCACGGCGCCCTGGTCGCCGGCCTGCATGAGGCGCCGCGCGCGGGCTACCTGGCCAGCGTGCGCGGGGTGAACCTGCACAGGCTGCGCATCGAAGCCGCCGACGCGCCGCTGCGCGTGCGCGCCGAGCGCTTGTCGGGCGATGCGCGAAACGTGCTCTACGGCTTCAGCGTCGAGGGCGCCCGCGGCGCCGTGGCCGATGGCCGCGCGGCCGTGGTGCTCGACGCCGCGGACCTCTCGTCCGACGGGGGCCTGGCATGACGGCCTCGAAACGGGCCCTGGTCACGGGCGGCAGCGGCGGCCTGGGCGCGGCCATTGCGCAGCGCCTGGCGCAGGACGGCCTGGAGGTGCTGGTGCACGCCAACCAGGGCATGGAACGGGCGCAGGCCGTGGTCGACCGCATCCTGGCCGCCGGTGGTCGGGCGAGCGCCTGTCGATTCGACGTGACCGACCGCGCGGCCTGCGCGGCGGCCCTGGCCGAGCTGAACGAACAAGGCCCGGTGCAGGTGCTGGTGAACAACGCCGGCGTGCACGACGACGCCGTCTTTCCCGGCATGACGGGCGAGCAATGGGACCGCGTGCTCGACGTCTCGCTCAACGGCTTCTTCAACGTCACGCAGCCGCTCATGCTGCCCATGATCCGCACGCGCTGGGGCCGGGTCATCAACATCACCTCGGTGTCCGGCGTGGTGGGCAACCGCGGGCAGGTGAACTACTCGGCGGCCAAGGCCGCACTGCACGCGGCGGGGCGCTCGCTGGCGCTGGAGGTGGCCGCGCGCGGCATCACCGTCAATGCGGTGGCGCCCGGCATCATCGACAGCGGCATGGCCGACGGCGTGTTCGACGCCGCCACGGTGAAGCAGCTGGTGCCCATGCAGCGCGCGGGCCGCGCCGAGGAGGTGGCCGATCTCGTGGCCTTCCTGGCCTCCGAGCGGGCCGGCTACATCAGCGGCCAGGTGATCGGCATCAACGGGGCGATGGCCTGAGCCGCTGCCACAGCAGCCGGGGCAGCCGCAGCACGAAGCCCGCGAACAGCCGGCTGTGCATCCAGGAGAGCAGCAGGTTGTCGCGCAGGTATTTGAAGTGCGACACGCCGCCTTCCTCGGGGGCGAGGTAGCGCACCGGCGCATCCACGTTGATCGGGCGCACGCCGGCCCAGCACAGGCGCACCACGGCCTCGGGGTCGAAGTCGAAGCGGCGCATGAAGCGCGTGGAACGCATCACGTCGATGAGCGCGCGCACCGGGTAGACCCGAAAGCCATAGAGCGAATCGCCGACGCCCATGCCCAGGGTTTCCATGTTGGCCCAGGCGTTGGAGATGCGCCGCCCCTGCACGCGCAGCGCGGGCGCCTCGGGGCCGAAGACCGGCTTGCCCAGCACCATGGCCTCGGGCCGTGACACCGAGGTGGCCATGAAGCGGGGGATCAGTTCGGCCGGGTGCTGGCCGTCGGCGTCCATGGTCAGTGCGTGCGTGAAGCCCGACAGCGCGGCGGCCTGCAGGCCCGCCAGCACCGCCGCGCCCTTGCCCTGGTTGCGGGGCAGCACGATCACGCGCAGCTGCGGGTCTTGCGCGGCCAGGGCCTGCACCTCGGCGGTGGAGCCGTCGGTGCTGCCGTCGACCACCACCCACACCGGCGCCCACCGCTCGCGCGCCGCGCGCACCGTGCGCGCGAGCAGCTCGCCGGGGTTGTAGGCGGGGATCAGGACGAGGTGGGTCGTGGAGGGCTGGGGCATGGGTTCGCGGACGCGACCTGGGCGTTCTTGAGCGCCTGGTCGAAGTGGCTTTGCAGTTCGTCGGTGAAGGCGCGGGCGTCGCTGGGCGGCGCGAAGCGCCGGCCCAGGCGCGCGCTCACCCGCAGCGGCAGCTCGGGGCGGCGCCACAGCGGCCAGGCCTTGCCCAGGTACGGGCTGGAGAAATCGAGCAGCACCGTCTGCACCGGGACCTGCGAGCGCACCGCCAGCAGTCCGATGGAGGCGGGCACGCGGTTCATGGGCCAGTCGGTGGTGCGCGTGCCTTCGGGAAAGACGACGACCTGGGCGCCTTCGCGCAGCTCACTGCGGCATTGCAGGATCACGTGCAGCAGATTGTCATTGCGCACATAGCCCGCGAGCCGGGCGCCCGCGCCGAACAGCGGGTTGTCCATCAGGCCAGCCTTCATGATGCAGACCGCGTTGGGCAGGCGCGAGACCAGCAGCAGGGCGTCGAGCAGGCTGGGGTGGTTGGCCACCACAATCATCGGGCCCTGCCCGGCCAGGCCATCGAGCGCGTCCAGGTCGAAGCGGCAGCCGCAGACCGCGCGCAGCGCGCCGAGGTAGAAGCGGAAGCAGGCCGTGGCCACGCGCCGGCCCACGGCCTGTCCCCAGCGCCGCGGCAGCGCGTGGTGCAGCACCAGGGCGATCGGCGACCAGCTCAGGCACAGCGAGGCGAGCAGGCTCAGGCCCAGCACCATGGCCAGGTGCTCGCGCAGCGCCTGCAGCCACTGGGTGGGGCGGGACAAGGTGAGCCGCATCAGCGCAGGACGGGTCCGTGGGCCAGGGACTCCACCTCGACCAGCAGGTCCTGGCGGCAGATGTCGGCCTGCATCAGCGTGAGGCCGGCGCCGCCCAAGCAGCGCTCCAGCGCGCGGCGCACGACGGGGAAATCGGCCGCGTGGCGCACGTACACCCGATGGCTCAGCGCCTCGGCGCGGTGTCCGGCGGTGCGTGTGGCGCGGTTGGCCTCGTCCAGCACGGCGCGCAGGTTGCGCGCGGTTTCTTCGCATTGCGCGACCACGTCGCCCGGGTGCACGGTCTGGTGGCCGACGATGCTCGCGGTGCCGGAGACCAGCAGCCATTCGCCGGCGCCCGATTCGGCCAGCACCGCGCGCGCGAACAGCGGCGGGCGCGGGCCGTAGTCGCCCGGGTAGTGGAAGGCGCTCACCTGGCGCGGGTTCTCGATCGGGCGCGGCGCCCGGCGCCCGGCGAGGAAGGCGATCGACAGCGGTCCGCGGTCCGCCCAGCCCAGGGCGCTGGCCGCCGGCATCTGGGCGGCGGCGATGGGGCCCAGGGCCTGGTAGGCGTCGTGGCGGCCCAGGTTGAACCAGCGGTAGCGCTCCAGGCCCTGCTCATCGCCGTTGATGCCGGCCATGTAGTTCCACACGCGCCACAGGTACGGCGTGCCGCGCGCGCCAAGCAGCGCGAACAGGCGCAGGTAGGCCTCGCGCGTGCGTTCGCGCAGGCACGCGCCGCGCTCGGGCGCGTCGGGCGTGGGCTCGTCGAGCTCGATCAGGCCGTACAGCAACTCGCCATCGCCGCGCCAGCGCAGGCCGCCGTCCTGGCCCTGCTGCAGCGGGCCGTCGCTGGCCCAGGCCTCGCGCCAGGCGGCCGCGGCGCCGCGTTCACCCGGCATGCGCAGGCGCTGTTCGGGCCAGGCGGGTGTGCCGCCCGCGCCGTCCAGGGCGGCCCCGCCCAGCACGCCGGACGGGGCGGGAGCGTCGACGACGCGCGGTGTGAGCAATCGCAGGCCGCTCATGCGCTGGACGAGGCGCTGGCCGACGCGGTGGGCCGGATGTTGCGCCGGCGCTGTCGCCAGGCCCGCCAGCTGCGCAGCGGGTTGCCCAGGTTGACCGCCAGGTACAGGCCTTTGAAGGCCCACAGCGACGGCCAGATCGGCGTGCGGCCGAACAGATCGCCCGCCAGCACCGACAGCAGGGCCTCCTTCATGCGCAGGGGGTTGTGCGGGTCCATGAAGAAGCCGCGCATGGTGGGGTTGGTCATGCGGTAGATGAACCAGGAAAACTCGCGCGGGCCGTGGCGCATGTGGCGGTCGAAGCGGCGCAGGGCCTGGGCCGCGCGCGCCGGCTCGCGCAGGCAGGTGTCCACGGTGCGCGCGCCGATTTCGGCGCTGCTCATGGCCAGCCACACCCCCGAGGAGAACACCGGGTCGATGAAGGCATAGGCGTCGCCCAGCAGCAGGAAGCCGGCGCCGTGGCTGAGCGTGGAGCGGTAGGAGTAGTTGCCCGTGGCCTCGGCGGGCGTTGCCGGCTGCGCGCCGGCCAGGCGCTCGGCCAGTGGCGGGCAATGGTGGATGTTGTCCAGCAGGAAGTCCATCAGCTCGCGCCCACCGCGGGTCTTCATGTGGTACGGCCAGGTGACCATGCCGACGCTGGTGGCGCCGTCGCTCAGCGGGATGAACCAGAACCAGCCGTGCTCGAACCAGAAAATGGTGATGTTGCCGGCGTCCTGGCCCTCGTGGCGGCGCGCGCCGCGGAAGTGGGCGTAGACGGCGGCACTGTTGTGGTCGGGGTTCTTCTCTTTGGTCTTGAGCCTGCCCGCGAGGAAGGTGTCGCGGCCCGAGGCGTCGACCAGGAAGCGCGGGCGCCATTCGGTGCTGCGCCCCTGTGCGTCGCTGGAGACGACCGATGCCACGCGCTGGCCGTCGGCGGCCCAGCGCAGCTCGCGGGCCAGCGTGCCCTCGTGCACCTCCACGCCCTGTTCAGCGGCGTTGCGCAGCAGCAGGTGGTCGAAGTCGGCGCGTTTGACCTGGTAGGCCGTCGGCATGGACTTGTCCCAGGCGTCGGCGAAGTAGTAGGTCTGCGTGTGGCTGTGCTGCGGCGAGACGAATTCGGCGCCGGGCTTGAGCATGCCGATGGCCCGCACGGCGTCGCCCACGCCCAGCCGATCGAGCAAGGGCATATTGGCCGGCAGCAGCGATTCGCCGATGTGAAAGCGCGGGTGGTGGTCCTTGTCGAGCAGCACCACGCGGTGGCCCTGGCGCGCCAGCAAGGTGGAAACCGTGGAGCCCGCAGGCCCGCCGCCGATCACCAGAACGTCGCAGTCGCGCGGCGCGGTGTCTGTCTCTTGCATGGAACCTCGCTGGTCACTGGGCGCCGCGTGGGGAGGCGGCGCGGAAATCCAGGGATTCTAGGAGGCCCATTCGGCGCCAGAGCCGGGGGCATGTAACCAAAAAAAAGAAGCCCTCACCGTAGGGTGAGGGCTGTGAAGGGTCCGATGAAACCGAATTTCGAAAAGGACCCGAGGAGACAACCAGAAAAAACCGATGACAGCAAACCTTGGGCGTTCAGACTAAGGCCTGCGATACGCTGTCAATTGTGGGCGGGCGACGGAAAGTCAAGTCCCGCGATCAACGGCAGCGTTCTTGTGCTATTTCAGCGCTTCTTGGCGGCGGTCTTGGAGGCGTTCACGGCGGTGGCCGCCACGGTGTTGAAGTTGGACTCGGCCATTTCGGTGGCCTGCTTCACGGCCTTCTGCACCGACTCGATGGCGTTGTTGGCGGCGGACACGGCGCTCTTCATCACGGCGACAGCCGTTTCGGAGCCGGCCGGCGCGTTCTTGGCGGCGTTGTCCACGACGGCCATGAATTTCTTCTGGGCGTCGGCGGCGGTGGCTTCGGCGGCCTTGCCGAACTCGGCGCCGGTGCCGGAGGCGATGTCGTACAGGTGGCGGCTGTAGGCCACGGTCTTCTCGGCCAGGGGCTGCATCAGGCTGGCTTGCAGGTTCAGCAGTTCCTGGGCGTCCTTGACGCTGAGCAGGGCCTGGGCGTTGTTGGCGGACTCGGACAGGGCGGCCTTGGTGGCTTGCAGGTTGAGTTCAACCAGCTTCTCGACGCCTTCAAAAGCCTTCTGGGTCAGGCCAAAGAGGGTGTCCATCTGGGACTTCTGGGCGGCGATGATTTGTTCGGCGGTCAGCATGAAGATTCTCCTGAGGGGTGGATGGGGGACAACAGAGGCTGCGGCGTGGAGGCGGGTGGCCTCGGCTCGAACGGTGGTTTCGTTCGTTATGCTGCGCTGCAACATGGATCGAATTATTGAGGAGCCGGGCCAGCGATGCAAGCCCTTTTTGCTGCATTGCAACAATTTAGGGGGTGTTTTCTAAACCCGGGGCCCGCGCTGCGGCTTCGCGCCGCGCCCACAATGCGCCGCCGCCGTTTCGCCCGCGCCCCGTGCACGCCTACTACGCCGACCACTTCGTGCTGCCCCTGCCCAGCGGGCACCGCTTTCCCATGGCCAAGTACAGCCGTTTGCGCGAACGCCTGGCGTGCGAGCTGCCCGAAGTGGATCTGCACGAGGCGCTGCCCGCCAGCGACGGGGAATTGGCCCTGGTGCACGCGCCGGCCTACATCGCCGCGGTGGCGGACGGCTCCCTGAGCCCTGCGATGCAGCGCGAGATCGGTTTCCCCTGGAGCCCGGCGATGGCCGAGCGCGCGCGCCGTTCGGTGGGCGCGACGCTGCAGGCCGCGCGCCGCGTGATGGGGCAGGGCGGTGGCCTGGCGGCCAACCTGGCGGGCGGCACGCACCACGCCTATGCCGACAAGGGAGGTGGCTTCTGTGTCTTCAACGACTTCGCGGTCGCCGCGCGGTTGATGCAGGCCGAACACGCCCGCCGCCACCGCCAGCCGCTGCGGGTGGCCATCGTCGACCTTGACGTGCACCAGGGCAATGGCACGGCACGCCTGTTCGCGGCCGACCCCAGTGTGTTCACGCTCTCGCTGCACGGTGCCAAGAATTTTCCCTTCCGCAAGGAGCCGAGCGACCTGGACGTGGAGCTGCCCGACGGCTGCGGCGACGACGACTACCTGCACGCCCTGGACCTGGCGCTCGACGAGCTGGCGCGCCGCTTCGAGCCCGGACTGGTGCTCTACCTGGCGGGCGCCGACCCGCACGAGGGCGATCGCCTGGGGCGCCTCAAGCTCAGCTTCGACGGCCTGGAGGCGCGCGACCGCCGCGTGATGGATTGGGCCTGGTCGCGCCGGCTGCCGCTGGTCTTCGCCATGGGCGGCGGCTACGGCCACGACCTGGAGGCCACGGTGCAGGTGCAGATCAACACCTACCGCACGGCGCTGGCTTTCGAGCGCCGCTGGCAGGCGTGGCCGCCGGCGCTGGCGGCTGGAACCCCGGCCGGTACGCACTGGCACAATCTCGGGCCATGACCGCACCGGCATCCCGTCCCCAGGCCCGGCCCCGCAGCGACTTCCGCGTCTTTCGCGCCATCGGCACCCGCTGGGCCGACAACGACGTCTATGGCCACGTCAACAACGTCGTTTACTACAGCTGGTTCGACACGGCGGTCAACGCGCACCTGATCGAATCCGGCGCGCTCGACATCCACGCGGGCGGCGTCATCGGCCTGGTGGTGGAGACGCAGTGCCACTATTTCGAGCCGCTGAGCTTTCCCCAGACCGTGTGGGCCGGCCTGCGCGTGGCGCACCTGGGCACGTCCAGCGTGCGCTACGAGGTGGGCCTGTTCGCCGATGGCGCGGACCGAACGGCGGCGCACGGCCACTTCGTGCACGTCTACGTGGACCGCGCCAGCCGCCGCCCCGTGCCCTTGCCCGACGCCTTGAAGAAGACCCTGGAGACCCTGAGATGAACCTCGCCGAGCCCGTCGCGATCGACCCCGCGAGCGTCGACGCCGCCATCACCAGCCGCATGTCGGTGCGCGCCTTCCTGCCCACGCCGGTGCCGCGCCAGACCATCGAACACATCCTGGACGTGGCCAGCCGCGCCCCGTCGGGCACCAACACCCAGCCCTGGCGCGTGTACGTGCTGCAGCATGCGGCGCGCGACGAACTCGTGGCCAAGGTCTGCGCCGCGCACGACGCCATCTACGCCAACCCCGCGCTGGCCGCCGAGTACCGCGAGGAGTACGACTACTACCCCGAGAAATGGGTCAGCCCCTACATCGACCGCCGGCGCGAGAACGGCTGGGGCCTGTACGGTCTGCTGGGCATCAACAAAGGCGAGAAGGACAAGATGCATGCGCAGCACCACCGCAACTTCCGCTTCTTCGACGCGCCCGTGGGCCTGATGTTCACGCTCGATCGCGTGATGGGCCGCGGCTCGCTGGTGGACTACGGCATGTTCCTGCAGAACATCATGGTGGCCGCACGCGGCCAGGGCCTGCACACCTGCCCGCAGGCGGCCTGGAACGGTTTCGCGAAAATCATCCTCCCGCACATCGGCGCCGGCCCCGACGAAATGGTGGTCTGCGGCATGGCGCTGGGTTACGCCAACCCCGACGAACCCGTCAACGGCTTCCACACGCCGCGCGAGCCGGTCTCGTCGTTCACCCACTGGCTGGGCTGAGGCCGCGCGCTCTCTTTCCGCTTTTCCTTTTCTTTTTCAGGAGACAAACATGATCACCACCCCCAGCGGCCTGCAATACGAAGACACCGTGGTCGGGCAAGGCGAGGAAGCTCAGGCAGGCCGACCGGTGCAGGTGCACTACACCGGCTGGCTGTACGTCAACGGCGCCGCCGGCAGCAAGTTCGATTCGAGCAAGGATCGCGGCCAGCCCTTCGAATTTCCGCTGGGCATGGGCCACGTCATCCGCGGCTGGGACGAGGGCGTGCAGGGCATGAAGGTCGGTGGCACGCGCCGCCTGGTGATCCCGGCCGAGCTGGGCTACGGCGCGCGCGGCGCTGGCGGCGTGATCCCGCCCAACGCCACGCTGCTGTTCGAAGTCGACCTGCTGGCCGTCTGAACGGGGGGCGCGGCGTGAGCTCCCTTTCGCTCAGGGCCCTGGCCCTGTCGTCCCTGTTGTTGCCTGGCCTGGCCGGTGCCGCCGAGCTCGACGGCAGCCAGCTGTCCGCCTGGTGGGGCCTGCCCTTCGCCGGCGTGCTGCTGTCCATTGCCGTCATGCCGCTGCTGGCGCCCATGTTCTGGCACCACCACTTCGGCAAGGTGTCGGCCGCCTGGGCACTGGCCTTCCTGGTGCCGTTCGCCCTCACGTTCGGCGCCGGCGCCACAGGCGCCGCGGTGGTCCACGCGGCGCTGGCCGAGTACATCCCCTTCATCATCCTGCTCACGGCGCTGTTCACCGTGGCCGGCGGGATCTTCGTGCGCGGCAACCTGCACGGCAGCCCGGGGCTGAACACGGGCATCCTGGCCATCGGTGCGGTGCTGGCCAGTTTCATGGGCACCACCGGCGCCTCCATGCTGCTGATCCGCCCGTTGATCCGTGCCAACGACAACCGCCGGCACCAGGTGCACGTGGTGGTCTTCTTCATCTTCATCGTGTCCAACGCCGGTGGCGCGCTCACGCCGCTGGGCGATCCGCCGCTGTTCCTGGGCTTCCTCAAGGGCGTGGGCTTCTTCTGGACGCTCGAGCACCTGTGGGCCAAGACCGGTTTCATCATCGGCGTGCTGCTGGTGCTGTTCTATCTGATCGACTCGTACTACTACCGCCGCCGCGAAGAGGTTCGCGCGCCCGATCCCACGCCCGACACGCCGCGCCTGGGCTTCGACGGCGCGATCAATTTCGCGCTGCTGGGCGTGGTGGTGGTGCTGGTGTTGATGAGCGGCCTGTGGAAGTCTCCGGTGGTGTTCAACGTCGCCGGCACCGAGGTCGGCCTGCCCGGCATCGTGCGCGACGTCGGCCTGATCATCGTCACGCTGGTTTCGCTGCGCATCACGCCCGAGAGCGCGCACGAGGGCAACCAGTTCAATTGGGCCCCCATGCAGGAAGTGGCCAAGCTGTTCGCGGCGATCTTCCTGACCATCATCCCGGTCATCGCCATGCTCAAGGCCGGCGTGGACGGTCCGTTCGCGGCCGTGATCCGCGCGGTCACGCACGCCGACGGTTCGCCGAACAACCCCATGTACTTCTGGGCCACGGGCGCGCTGAGCTCCTTCCTGGACAACGCGCCCACTTACCTGGTGTTCTTCAACACCGCCGGTGGCGACCCGCAGGTGCTGATGACCACGCTCGCGCCCACGCTGATCGCCATTTCGGCCGGCGCGGTGTTCATGGGGGCCAATACCTACATCGGCAACGCGCCCAACCTCATGGTCAAGGCCATCGCCGAAGACCGCGGCGTGAAGATGCCCAGCTTCTTCGGCTACATGGCCTGGTCGGTGGGCATCCTGCTGCCGCTGTTCCTGGTCGTCACCTGTATCTGGTTCCTCTGACCCGACCCGTTTACCGCACAACACCACCCCAAGGAGACCCGCCGCATGGCCGCCAAGCCCGCCATCCTCATCAGCCGCAAGATCTTCCCCGAGGTCGTCGAGCACCTGCGCCAGCACTTCGAGGTCGATCACAACGACGCCGATGGCGTGCTGGCGCCGGCCCAACTCATTGAGCGCCTGCAGGGCAAGGTGGGCGCCCTGACGACCGGCAGCGAGCGCATCGACGGTGCCATCGTCCAGGCCGTGCCCTCGCTGCGCATCGTGGCCAACATCGCGGTGGGGTACAACAACTTCGACGTGCCCGCGCTCAGCGCGGCCGGCGTGCTGGCCACCAACACGCCCGACGTGCTCACCGAAACCACGGCCGACTTCGGCTTCGCGCTGCTCATGGCCACCGCGCGCCGCCTCACCGAGAGCGAGCATTTCCTGCGCGCCGGCCAGTGGAACCGCTGGGCGCTGGACATGTTCGCGGGCGCCGAGGTGCACGGCAGCACCCTGGGCATCCTGGGCATGGGCCGCATCGGCCAGGCCATCGCGCGCCGTGGCGCCCTGGGCTTCGGCATGAAGGTGATTTACCACAACCGCTCGCGCCTGGATCCCTCCACCGAGGCGGAATGCCAGGCCCGCTACGTGGACAAGGCCACGCTGCTGCGCGAGGCCGACCACCTGATCCTGGTGCTGCCCTACAGCAAGGAAAGCCACCACGCCATCGGCGCGGCCGAGATCGCGCAGATGAAGCCCAGCGCCACGCTGGTCAACATCGCCCGCGGCGGCATCGTGGACGACGCGGCGCTGGCGAAGGCGCTGAAGGAGCGGCGCATCGCCGCCGCCGGCCTGGACGTGTTCGAAGGCGAACCCCAGGTGCACCCCGATCTGCTCACCGTGCCCAACGTGGTGCTCACGCCGCACATCGCCAGCGCCACCATCCAGACGCGGCGCGCCATGGCCATGCTGGCGGCCGACAACGTGATCGACTACCTCACCACCGGCCAGCCGCGCACGCCGCTCAACGCCGAGATCATCGGGAAAGGCGCGCGCGCCTGACCATGGACACTTGGTTGCTGATCGCGCTGCTGGCACTGGCCCTCGGCGGCGTGGTGCTGCAGCTCCTGCTGTGGCGCCGCCGGCCCGAACCTCCCGCGGTGTCGCCGGAGGACATCGCCCACCGCCAGGCGGTGCTGGCGCAGCTGCAACAGATCGCCCAGCGCGTGGAGCACGTGGAAGGCGAGCTGCGGCGCGAGGTGAGCGACAACGCCCGCAACGCGCGCCAGGAGCAGCAGCAGAGCCTGAGCCGCTTCCAGGAGTCCATCACCGCGCAGTCGGCCGAAACCACGCGCACGCAGAACGCGCAGCTCGACGGCTTCGCCCAGCAACTGGTGCAGCTGCGCGGCGCGCTGGGCGACGCGCTCACGCGCCAGCTGCAGGACATGAGCGAGGCCAACGCGCGCCGCCTGGCCGAGATCCGCACCACGCTGGACGCCCAGCTCACGCAGCTGCAGCAGGGCAACGCCGCCAAGCTCGACGAGATGCGCGCCGTGGTCGACGAGAAGCTGCAGAGCACGCTGCAAGCGCGCCTGGGCGAGAGCTTCAAGCAGGTGGCCGACCGCTTGGAGCAGGTGCACAAGGGCCTGGGCGAGATGCAGACGCTGGCGCAGGGTGTGGGCGACCTCAAGCACCTGCTGACCAACGTGAAGACGCGCGGCATGTTTGGCGAGGCCCAGCTGGCGGCGCTGCTGGAGCAGGTGTTCGCGCCCGACCAGTACGCGGCCCAGGTGGTCACGCGCCCCGGCACGCGCAACCCGGTCGATTTCGCGGTGCGCCTGCCGGGCCGCGGCGACGACGGCGCGCCGTGCTGGCTGCCGATCGACGCCAAGTTCCCGAACGAAGACTACGAGCGCCTGCTCGATGCCCAGCAGCGCGCCGATGGGGACGGCGCCGAGGCCGCGGGCCGCGCGCTGGAGCAGCGCATCCGCCTGGAGGCCAAGTCCATGGCCGACAAGTACCTCGAGCCGCCGCACACCACCGACTTCGCCATCTTGTTCCTGCCCACCGAGGGCCTGTACGCCGAGGTGCTGCGCCGCCCCGGCCTGATGGAGCTGCTGCAGCGCGAGCACCGCGTCACCCTGGCCGGCCCGACCACGCTGATGGCCATGCTCAACTCGTTGCAGATGGGCTTTCGCACGCTGGCGCTGGAGAAGCGCAGCAGCGAGGTTTGGCAGGTGTTGGGCGCGGTCAAGACCGAGTTCGGCAAGTTCGGCGACGTGCTGGCGCGCGTGAAGAGCCAGACCCAGACGGTGCTCAACACCCTGGACCAGGCCGAGGTGCGCAGCCGCGCCATGGGCCGCGCGCTCAAGACCGTGGAAGCGCTGCCGCAGGACCGCAGCAGCGCGCTGCTGCCGCTGGACAGCGATCCCTCCGACCCCGAGGCCCCTTGAACCCCCGCTTGCGCGTGGACCTCGCGCGGCTGATCGCTTCGCAGATCAGCGTGCACGCCTGCATGACCGGCTTTCGCATGGCCGCGCCCCTGATGGCGCTGCGCGAAGGCCACAGCGCCTGGTCGGTGGGCGTGCTGCTGGCGCTGTTTGCGCTGGCGCCGGTGTTCCTGGCGCTGCCCGCCGGCCGCTTCGCCGACCGGCACGGCCTGCAGCGGCCGGTGCGCCTGGCCGTTACCGTGGCCAGCGTGGGCGCGCTGGCGGCGGTGGCCTGGCCCACGTTCTGGGTGCTGTGCCTGTCGGCCACCACCTGCGGCGCGGCCAGCGGCCTGGCCATGATCGCGCTGCAGCGCCACGTGGGCCGGCTCGCGCACGACGCGACCGAGCTGCGCCAGGTGTTCAGCTGGATGGCGGTGGGCCCGTCGATCTCCAACTTCCTGGGGCCGGTGCTGGCCGGCTTCGCCATCGACCACGCGGGGTTCCGCTGGGCCTACCTGGTGCTCGCGCTGCTGCCCTGGCTGGCCTGGTGGTGGGTGCGGCGCACGCAGGAGCTGCCGCGCGAGCCCGCGCCCGAGGGCGCTCAGAAGCGGTCTTCGTGGGACCTGCTGCGCGAACCCGATTTCCGCCGCCTCATGGCACTGAACTGGATGCTGTCGTCCTGCTGGGACGTGCACACCTTCCTGGTCCCTGTGCTGGGCCACGAGCGCGGCCTGAGCGCCACCGCCATCGGTGCCATCCTGGGCGGCTTCGCGCTCGCGGCCACGGCCATCCGCGTGCTCATGCCCTGGATCGCCGCGCGCCTGCGCGAATCGGCGGTGATCGCCGCCGCCATGTTCGCCACCGCCGCGCTGTTCGCCCTCTACCCCTTCGCGTACGCGGCCTGGGCCATGGCCACGCTGTCCGTGCTGCTGGGCTTTGCGCTGGGGTCGGTGCAGCCCATGATCATGAGCATGCTGCACCAGATGACGCCGCCGCACCGCCACGGCGAGGCCCTGGGCCTGCGCGCCATGGCCATCAACGGATCGAGCGTTGCGATGCCCCTGCTGTTCGGCTCGGCCGGGGCGGCGGTGGGCGTGGCCTATGTGTTCTGGGCCGTGGGGGGCGTGGTGGGCATGGCCTCGCCCATGGCCTGGCGCTTGCGGCCGGCGGTCGCGCCGCCGGAGCGGTCGCGGCCTTGACGGCGGTCGGCCGCCGGCTCCCGAAAGCCCAGGCCGGTGAGGTAGATGTCCATGGTCTGGCGTCCGCGCGCGACCAGGTCGAAGGCCTTGGGGTCGAGCAGCCAGTTCTGGATCAGGCCATCGATCATCACGTGCAGGCCCAGCGCCGCCGCCGACAGGGGAATGGGCAGGCTCAGGCCCTGGCGTTGCGCGGCCAGCTGCAGGGTGTCTCGGGTCACGGCCATGCACTCGTTGCGCACCCGCAGGTGGCGATCGCGCACGGCCTGCATCTCGTCGGTGTATTCCACCTTGTGCGTGGCCACCTCGAACACGCGCCGCGTGCGCTCATCGCGCGCCGTCTGGCGCAAGGCGCTGCCCATGGTGTCGCGCAGGGAGCGCAGGGGATCGTCCTCGGCGGCGGCCGCGCGGCCCGCCTCGGCGAGTGAGGTCTCCAGCGGCAGGGTCACGCGCTCCATCATGGCGTTGAACAGGTCCGCCTTGTCCTTGAAGTGGTGGTAGACCGCGCCGCGCGTGGCGCCCGCGGCGGTGGCGATGTCGTTCAGCGTGGTGCCCGACACGCCCTTGGCCTGGAACAGGCGCTCGGCGGCGTCGAGCAGCCGGTTGCGTGTTTCCTGTGCTTCGGCTTTGGTGCGGCGGGCCATGAATGGACTTTGGTAAAAGAGGGGTTTTGCGGAAAAAAGCCGAATATACATACATTCACGTATGTATACTCGCGCGTTTCCCGAGCCCACCCGCGCGCCGAGGTCTATTCCATGCCCAGTTCCTTCCCGCTGCCGCGCTCCCGCGCGGCCAAAACCCTTGTTGCCATCGCCCTGGCCGCCCTGGTGGCCGCCTGCGGCAAGCAGGGCGCCCCGGCCCAGGCCGGCGGCGGCGCGCCGCCTCCACCCGAGGTGGGCGTGATCACCGTGGCTCTGGGCGATGTAGGCCTGGTCAACGAACTGCCGGGTCGCCTGGAGGCCTCGCGCGTCTCCGAGGTGCGGGCGCGCGCCGCCGGCATCCTCCAGCAGCGCCTGTTCCGCGAGGGCAGCGAGGTCAAGGCCGGCCAGCGCCTGTTCCAGATCGATCCCGCGCCGTACCAGGCCACGCTGCAGAGCGCGCGCGCCACGCTGGCCCGCGCCGAGGCCAACCTGACCCAGGCCAAGGCCCTGGCCGAGCGCTATGCCCCGCTGGTGAAGGAAAACGCCATCAGCCAGCAGGAATACGCCAACGCCCAGGCCGCGCAGAAGCAGGCCGAGGCCGACGTGGCCGCCGGCCGCGCCGCGGTGCAGACCGCCAATATCAACCTCGGCTACGCCAACGTCACGGCGCCCATCAGCGGGCGCATCGGCCGCGCGCTGGTGACCGAGGGCGCGCTGGTGGGGCAGGGCGAGCCCACGCCGCTGGCCGTGATCCAGCAGATCAACCCCATGTACGTGAACTTCACGCAGTCGGCCTCCGAGGTCTACCGCCTGCGGCGCGCCTTGCAGAGCGGCTCGCTCAAGGGCGCGGGTGATCAGGTCGCCCGCGTGAAGATCGTGCTGGAGGACGGCTCGGTCTATGGCCGCGATGGCCGCCTGCTGTTTTCCGACCTCACCGTGGACAGCGCCACCGGCCAGGTGACGCTGCGCGCCGAGGTGCCCAACCCCGATGGCGTGCTGCTGCCCGGCCTGTATGTGCGCGTGCGCATCGAACAGGCCACGGCGGGCAATGCCCTGCTGCTGCCGCAGCAGGCCGTCACGCGCACGGCGCAGGGCGATTCGGTGATGGTGGTCGACGGCGAAGGCAAGGTCGCGCCGCGCAACATCACCGTGCGGGGCCAGCAAGAGGGCCAGTGGGTCGTGACCGAAGGTCTCAAGGCCGGTGACCAGGTCATGGTCGACGGCTTCCAGAAACTGCGTCCGGGCGGCACCGTCAAGCCCGTGCCCTGGAAGAAGCCGGGTGAGCAGAAACCCAACGGGGCCGCGCCTTCCAAGGCCAGCTGAGGCAAGCACACATGGCGAAGTTTTTCATCGACCGGCCCATCTTCGCGTGGGTGATCGCGTTGTTCGTGATCGTGATGGGCGCGGTCTCCATCACGCAGCTCCCCATCGCGCAGTACCCGCCGGTGGCGCCGCCCTCCATCACGATCAACGCCACCTACCCCAGTGCGTCCGCCAAGACGCTCGAGGATTCGGTGCTGTCCATCATCGAGCAGGAAATGAACGGCTCGCCCGGCCTGATCTACATGGAGTCGGTGGCCCAGGCCAACGGCACCGGCTCGATCACGCTGAGTTTCCAGCCCGGCACCAACCCGGCGCTGGCGCAGGTGGACGTGCAGAACCGGCTGTCGCGTGCCTCGCCGCGCCTGCCGGCGGCCGTGACGCAGCAGGGTGTGCGCGTGGACCAGGCGCGCAGCAACTTCTTGCTCTTCACCATCCTCACCAGCGACGACCCCAAATGGGATCCGGTGGCGCTGGGCGATTACGCCACGCGCAGCGTGCTGCCCGAAATCCAGCGCGTGCCCGGCGTGGGCCAGGCCCAGCTGTTCGGCACCGAGCGCGCCATGCGCATCTGGATCGATCCGGCCAAACTGCTCGGTTTCAACCTGAGCGCGGCCGACGTGAACGCGGCCATCCGCGCGCAGAACGCCCAGGTCTCGGCGGGTGAAATCGGCGCCCTGCCCAACGTGGCGGGGCAGGGCATCTCGGCCACCGTGGTGGTCAACGGTCAGCTCGGCACGGTGGAGGAGTTTGGCAACATCGTGCTGCGCGCCTCCCCCGGCGGCGCCACCGTGCGCCTGAAGGACGTGGCGCGCATCGAACTCGGCGCGCAGGCCTACGCCACCTCGGCCCGACTGAACGGCAAGCCCTCCACCGGCATCGGCGTGCAGCTGTCGGCCAGTGGCAATGCGCTGGCCACGGCCGACGCGGTGCGCGCCAAGCTTACCGAGCTGGAGCGCTTCTTCCCCGAGGGCATGAGCTGGACCATTCCCTACGACAGCTCGCGCTTCGTCAAGATCTCCATCCAGCAGGTGGCGCAGACGCTGCTGGAGGCCGTGGCGCTGGTGTTCCTGGTGATGTTCCTGTTCCTGCAGAACTTCCGCTACACCATCATCCCGACCATCGTGGTGCCGGTGGCGCTGCTGGGCACCTTCGCCGTGCTGCTGGCCATGGGCTTCTCGATCAACGTGCTCACCATGTTCGGCATGGTGCTGGTGATCGGTATCGTGGTGGACGACGCCATCGTGGTGGTGGAGAACGTCGAGCGCATCATGAGCGAGGAAGGCTTGCCACCCTTGCAGGCCACGCGCAAGGCCATGGGCCAGATCTCGGGCGCCATCATCGGCGTGACCGTGGTGCTGATCTCGGTGTTCGTGCCGCTGGCCTTCTTCAGCGGCTCGGTGGGGAACATCTACCGCCAGTTCGCGGCGGTGATGGGCGTGTCCATCGCCTTCTCGGCCTTCATGGCGCTGTCGCTCACGCCCGCGCTGTGCGCCACGCTGCTCAAGCCCGTGCCCAAGGGGCACCACGTCGAGAAGAAGGGTTTCTTCGGCTGGTTCAACCGCGGCTTCGCGCGCACCACCGGCGGCTACTCACGCACGGTGAGCGCGCTGCTGCCACGCGCCGGCCGCATGCTCATCGTCTACCTCGCCATCGGCGCGGCGGCGGCCTGGGTGTACGTGAACCTGCCCACCTCCTTCCTGCCCAACGAAGACCAGGGCACCATGCTGGTGAACGTGCAGCTGCCCCCGGGCGCCACGCAGGAGCGCACGCTGGAGGTGATGGAGCAGGTGGAGGGCTTCGTGCTCAAGCAGCCCGAGGTGGAAAGCATGGTCAGCGTGCTGGGCTTCAGCTTCTCGGGGCAGGGCCAGAACGCCGCCCTGGCCTTCGTCACGCTCAAGGACTGGGCCGAGCGCCACGCGCCCGGCAGCTCGGCCGAGGCCGTGGCGGGCCGCGCCTTCGGCGCGCTCATGGGCATCCGCGACGCCTTCATCTACCCGCTGAGCCCGCCGCCGATTCCGGAGCTGGGTGCGTCCTCGGGCTTCAGCTTCCGCCTGCAGGACCGGGGCGGCCTGGGCCGCGAGGCCCTGACCCAGGCGCGCGGACAATTGCTGCAGCTGGCCGCGCAAAGCCCGGTGCTCGCCCAGGTTCGCCCCGACGGCCTGGAGGACGCGCCGCAGCTGCAGCTCGACATCGACCGCGACCGCGCGCAGGCGCTGGGCGTGGGCTTCGACGCCATCAACGCCGCCATCGGCACCGCGCTGGGTTCCAGCTACGTGAACGATTTCCCGAACAGTGGGCGCCTGCAGCGCGTGGTGGTGCAGGCCGAGGCCGCGGCGCGCATGCAGCCCGATGACCTGCTGCGGCTGAACGTGGTGAACAACCGCGGCCAGGCCGTGCCGCTGTCGGCCTTCGCGTCCACGAAGTGGATCACCGGACCCATGCAGACGGTGCGCTACAACGGCTACCCCACCATGCGCATCAGCGGCATGGCGGCGCCGGGCTACAGCACGGGCGCCGCGCTCAATGAGATGGAGCGCCTGGCCGCGCAGCTGCCGCAGGGCATCGGCTACGAATGGACCGGCACTTCGCGCGAGGAAAAGCTCGCCGGCGCGCAGGCCATGGTGCTCTATGGCTTCGCCATCCTCGCGGTGTTCCTGTGCCTGGCGGCGCTGTACGAAAGCTGGACCATCCCGCTGTCGGTGATTTTGGTGGTGCCGCTGGGGGTGGTCGGGGTGCTGCTGGCCACGCTCTTGCGTGGCTACCAGAACGACGTGTACTTCCAGGTCGGCCTGATCACGATCATTGGCCTGTCGGCGAAGAACGCGATCCTGATCATCGAGTTCGCGAAGGACGTGCAGGCCCAGGGCAAGAGCGCCATGGAAGCGGCATTGGCCGCGGCCCGCCTGCGTTTCAGGCCCATCATCATGACCTCGATGGCCTTCACGTTGGGCGTGGTGCCGCTGTTCATCGCGTCGGGCGCGGGCTCGGCCAGCCAGCGCGCCATCGGCACCGGCGTGATCGGCGGCATGATCTCCGGCACCCTGCTGGCCGTGTTCTTCGTGCCCCTGTTCTTCGTGGTGGTGCGCCGCTTCTTCAAGGGCAGCGAGCGCCAGCACCAGCGCGACCGCGACAGCGCGCGCGCACATGGAGTCGACAACGATGAATCCTGATTTCACTACCCGTCTCGGCCCGCTGGCGGCGGCCCTGCTGCTGGCCGGCTGCTCGATGATCCCCACCTACGAGCGTCCCGCCGCGCCTGTGCCGCAGGCCTATCCGCAAGCGGCCGATACCGCGGGCGTGCGCAGCGCGGCGGACACCGCCTGGCGCGACTTCGTGCAGGACGCGCGCCTGCGCGAGCTGGTGCAGCGCGCGCTCGACAACAACCGCGATCTGCGGGTCGCCACGCTCAACATCGAGCGCGTGCGCGCGCAATACCAGATCCAGCGCGCCAACCAGTTCCCCACCATCGGCGTGGCCGCCAGCGGCAACCGCCAGCCGAACGGCAGCGGCGGCATCCAGAGCACTTACAGCGTGGGCCTGGCCCTGAGCACCTGGGAGATCGACTTCTTTGGCCGCCTGGGCGCGCTCAAGGAGGCCGCGCTGGCCGACTACCTGGCCAGCGAGCAGGCGCGCAACGCCGCGCAGACCAGCCTGGTCTCGGCGGTGATCAGCAGTTGGTTGAGCCTGCAGACCAACGAGGCCCTGCTGGCCATCACGCGCCAGACCCAGGCCACGCGCGAGGACTCGCTGCGCCTGACCAAGCTGCGCTTCGACAACGGCGCGGCCTCGGCGCTGGATCTGCGCCAGGCCGAGTCGCTGGCGGCCACGGCCCGTGCGGCGCTGGCGCAGCAGCAGCGGGCGCGCGCGCTCGACGTGAACGCGCTGAACCTGCTGGTGGGCGAGCCGGTGCCGGCCGAGCTGCTGCAGGTGGCCGAGGCCGACGCCGCCTTGCTGGCGGACGTGCCGGCCGGCCTGCCCTCGGATCTGCTCACGCGCCGCGCGGACATCCGCCAGGCCGAGCAGACCCTGATCGCGGCCAACGCCAACATCGGCGCGGCGCGCGCGGCCTTCTTTCCGCGCATCACCTTGACCGCGAGCGCGGGCACGGCGAGCAGCGACCTGTCGGGCCTGTTCAAGGATGGCAGCTGGGGCTTCACGCTGAACCCGGTGGCGCTGCTGCCGATCTTCGACGCGGGCCGCAACCGCGCGGGCCTGCAATCGGCCGAGGTCTCGCGTGACATCGCCGTGGCGCAGTACGAGAAAGCGATCCAGACGGCGTTCCGCGAAGTGGCCGACGCGCTGGCCGGCCGCGCGACGCTGGCCGACCAGCTGCAGGCGCAGCGCGACCAGGTGACGGCGGAGGAGGACCGCTTCCGCCTCGCCGACCTGCGCTACCGCAACGGCGTGGCGAGCTTTCTCGACGTGCTGGACGCGCAGCGCGCGCTGTTCGCGGCGCAACAGGCCGAAGCGCAGACGCGCCTGGCCCTGCAGCAGAACCGCGTGGCGCTGTACGCGGCGCTGGGGGGGGGCTGGCTGGAGTGAGCCCGGGCCGGTGGGCTCAGCCCGCCGGCAACTGGTAGAACTTCACGATCGCTTCCCAGGCCACCTGGGGGTCGTCCACGTACTGGAAGAGCTGCAGGTCCTCGGGCGAGATCGTGCCTTCTTCCACCAGCAGATCCAGGTTCAGCAGGCGCTTCCAGTAGTCGCTGCCGTACAGCAGGATGGGCACGGGCTTGGACTTCTTGCACTGCACGAGCGTGATGACCTCGAACAGCTCGTCCAGCGTGCCGAAGCCGCCCGGGAAGGCCAGCAGCGCCTTCGCGCGCATCATGAAGTGCATCTTGCGCAGCGCGAAGTAGTGGAACTTGAAGCTCAGCCGCGATGGGATGTACGGGTTGGCCGACTGCTCGTGCGGCAGCGCGATGTTTAGGCCCACGTTGAGCGCGCCCTCGTCGTGCGCGCCCCGACTGGCCGCTTCCATGATGCCCGGCCCGCCGCCGGTGCAGATGAAGAGCTTCTCGTGCGGCAGGCAGTGCGCGCTGTACTGGGCCACGATGCGACCGAACTCGCGCGCCCGGTCGTAGTAGTGGGCGTTGCGCACCATGGCGCGGGCCTTGGCGATGGCGCGCGGTTCACCCGAGGCCTCGGCCGCGCGCAGGCTGGCCTCCGCCTCGCTCTGTTCGCGAAAGCGCGCGCTGCCGAACACCACGATGGTGTTCTCGATGCCCAGCTGTTGCTGCGCCAGATCGGGCTTGAGCAGCTCCAGCTGCATGCGGATGCCGCGCGTCTCGCGCCGCAGCAGGAACTCGGGGTCGGCGAAGGCCAGACGGTAGGCGTCGGCCGCCAGCGGGTTGCCGCTGTCCGAATGGGCCTGCAATTCGGCCCAGGCGTCGGCCAGGCGGCGTTCGGTGATGTCGTGGGTGGCAGGGGGGGAGGTGTGGGCGTCGGTCATGTTCTTCACTCCGGGGTCACAGCCCGAGGGCCAAGGCCAGCGGCACGAAGACCACCGCCAGCGCGTTGCCCACCATGATGGAGGCGGCCACTTTTTCGGGTTCCTGATGGTATCGGTCGGCCAGCATGAACTGGATGACGGCGGGCGGCAAGGCGGCGAACAGCAGCAGCTGGCCGCGCGCCGCGCCTTCCAGTCCCATGGCCCAGGCCAGCGGGATGCCGATGGCCAGGCCGATCAGGGGACGCGCCAGCGCGCCCAGCAGGCCCAGGGCCAGGCCCTGGCGCGTCAGGCCGGTCAGCCGCACGCCCAG
Organism: Hydrogenophaga sp. YM1; assembly: GCF_016903055.1. Lineage (NCBI taxonomy): Bacteria > Pseudomonadati > Pseudomonadota > Betaproteobacteria > Burkholderiales > Comamonadaceae > Hydrogenophaga > Hydrogenophaga sp. YM1. Next base: position 2,154,500 of record NZ_CP070223.1, read on the forward strand.
GGCGAACAACATCAGCGGCAGCGCGGCGTCGCCCAGCAGCTTCAGGCCCGACAGCAGCACCGGCGGCGGGCGCAGTTCGGTGAAGGCGCTGAAGAAGCCCAGCATGGTGGCGATCATCAGGGGGCTGAGCAGCAGGTCGCGGGTGCGCGCGGCGGCGCTGGTGATGCGTGCGCCCAGCGAGAAGTGCAACAGGTTGCTGACCGAGAACAGCGCCACCGCGGCGCCGAAGTTCGCGGGTCCGAAGGCCAGCAGGGCCAGTGGCAGGCCCATGTTGCCGCAGTTGTTGAACATGACCACCGGCACCAGGGTGCGCGGCTGCGCGCCGAAGGCCTTGGCCAGTGGCCAGGCCAGCAGGCCGCTGCCCAGGATCAGCGCCGTGCCGCCGATGAGCAGCGGCACGTGCTCGCCGATGGCGAAGTCGCGCGAGGCCAGGGCCGAGTACACCAGCAAGGGCGCCAGCACGTCGAGCGAGATGCGGTTGAAGCTGCTGAGGTCCGGCGGGCGGCGGCGCGCGTAGCCATAGCCAATGGCCACGATCAGGAAGACCGGGATGATGATGTCGGCGATGCGGGCGATCAGGTCCATGGCGCTCGGGCGTGGCGTTCAAAACAGAAGGGCTCCCTGTGGAGCCCTTCGTATCGCGCAATGGAAGCGGTCAGACGCGCTTGCGGTATTCGCCCGTGCGCGTGTCGATCTCGATGCGATCGCCCTGGCTCACGAACAGCGGCACGGGGATCTCGAAGCCGGTGGCGATCTTGGCCGGCTTGAGCACCTTGCCCGAGGTGTCGCCCTTGACGGCGGGTTCGGTCCAGGTGATCTCGCGCTCCACGCTGGTGGGCAGTTCCACCGAGATGGCCTTGCCTTCGTAGAACACCACCTCGACGGCCATGCCGTCTTCCAGGTAGTTGAGGGCGTCGCCCATGTTCTCGGCCTCCACCTCGTACTGGTTGTAGTCGGTGTCCATGAACACGTACATGGGGTCGGCGAAGTAGGAGTAGGTGCACTCCTTGTGGTCCAGGATGATCTGGTCCATCTTGTCGTCGGCCTTGAAGACGACTTCGGTGCCGATGTTGCCGAGCAGGCCCTTGAGCTTCATGCGCACGGTGGCGGCGCCGCGGCCGCCGCGGGCGTATTCGGTGCGCAGGACGATCATCGGGTCCTTGCCGTGCATGATCACGTTGCCGGCGCGGATTTCTTGGGCGATTTTCATGAGGGAGTTCCGTTGAAGGGATCGCCCGGCGGTTCGGGCGAGGGGCCGGCATCGGCGGTGGATGGACCGGGCCCGGGTTGCGGGTTTGTCGCTAAACCCAATATTTTACCGTTTTCGCCCCACCGCCTCGGCCAGCTGCGTGGCGAGGTCGGGCTGGGCGAGCAGGCGCTGGCGCGCGGCCTGCACCACCTCGCGCCAGCCGTCCACCACGTCCCAGCCGGGCCAGGCTGCGTCGGCGGTCGCGCCCGGCAGTCCGTTCCAGTGGTGGTGGAAGGCGCGCAGGCTGGCGGGCGCGTCCAGCCAGTCCAGGAAGGCCTGCAGCTTGGCGTGGTGCGCGTCGTCGTGCTGCGGGTAGATCTGCCAGACGAAGGGCTGGCCGGCCCAGAGCGCGCGCACCAGGGAGTCTTCGCCGCGCACGAGGTTGAGGTCGGCGCTCCAGAGCAGCTCGTCGAAACCGCGCTGGCTCAGCCAGGGCAGGGCATGGCGCGTGGCGCCTGGCGCCAGCGGCAGGCCCGTCGCGGCGGCGGCGGCGCGGCCCGGCGTGACCAGCCAGTGCGCGTCGGCCCGCGCCATCACCGCCGGCAGGCTCGGCGGTTCGTAGCAAAAGAGCGCGATGCGCCGCCCCTGGGCGGGCAGGCCCTGGGCCGCGAGCCAGGCGCCGCGGTCGAATGCCACCTGGCGGTCGGCGAGGTCGTCTTCGCGCAGCAGCCCACCGGTGCGCGCCGTGAAGCCGGGGTAGAAAAAGCGCTTGGTGAGGCCCCGGCCCGGGCCGCTCATCACGGGGGAGGGCAGGCCGTGGCAGCGCTCGACCCAGGCCTCGGCGCTCAGGTACTCCAGGTTGATCCAGGCCGGCTCGATGGTGCGCGCGGCGATGAAGGCCTCGGGCGGCTCGCAGCCGAAGGCCTCGATCCAGACCTCGCCGGGCACCAGGCCCTGCGCGTCGAAGGGCTCGCGCCAGGGTCGCACGCTCACGCCGGGCGCGCCTTCGGGCGCCATCCAGGCCAGCGGCGCGGGATCGTCGATCCACAGCCGCACGGCCTGGCCGCGCGCGCCCAGCTGCGCGGCCAGGCGCCAGCAGACGCCGGCGTCGCCGTGGTTGTCGATCACGCGGCAGAAGATGTCCCAGGTGCGCGGGGTGGTCATGCGGTCGATCATGCCCGCATCCGTCGCGGGCCGGCCGGCCCTGGAAAACTGATTTCCGCGCGCCGGGTTGTCGCGGGGGGGCGTGCGTGGACACACTCCCTGCCCTTGACTGCCGACAGAGAAGAGACACCCACGTGACCCAGCGCACCCTCATCCGCGGCGCGTCCATCGTCACCATGGACGCGCAGGGCGACCTGCCCGTCGGCGATCTGCTGGTGGTGGACGACACCATCGAGGCCATTGCGCCGCGGCTGTCGGTGGATGGCGCGCAGGTGGTCGACGCCACCGGCTGCATCCTGGTGCCGGGCTTCGTCAACGCGCACATGCACACCTGGCAGACCGCACTGCGCGGCGTCGCCGCCAACTGGACGCTGCTGCAGTACTTCCGGCACATGCACGCCGGCCTGGCCACGGTGTTCGGTCCCGAGGACCTGCGCATCGCCACGCTGGCGGGGGCGCTCAACCAGCTCAACTGCGGCACCACCACCTTGGTGGACTGGTGCCACAACAACCCCACGCCGGCGCACAGCGACGCAGCGGTGGACGCGCTGCTGGCCTCGGGCATTCGCGCGGCCTTCTTCCATGGCACGCCCAAGCCCGACCCCCAGCCGGGCCAGGCGCCGTTCTGGGAGGTGCCCCACCCGCGCGCCGAGATTCAGCGCCTGCTCAAGGCCCACCAGGGCCGGCCGCTGCTCAGCGTGCACGCCGCCGTGCTGGGCCCGCACTACAGCACGCTGGAGGTGGCGGTGCACGACTTCCGCATGGCCCGCGACTTCGGCCTCATCGCCTCGCTGCACCAGGGCGGCGGTGCGGCGCGCGCGCCCGAGGGCTGGGCGCAGCTGGAGGCGCTGGGCTTGCTGGGGGAGCAGATCAACATCGTGCACGGCCACGCGCTGAGCGACGAGCAGCTCAAGCGCTTCTGTGGCCTGGGCATGAGTTTTTCGGCCGCGGCCGAGAACGAGATGACCCAGGGCCACGGTCACCCGCTCACGGGTCGGTTGCGCGCGCTGGGCCGCGCGCCCTCGCTGGGCGTGGACCTGGAAAGCGTGTTGGGCGGCGACATGATCACCCAGGCGCGCATCGCGCTGGGCGTGCAGCGCAGCCTGGACAACGAAGCCCACCGCGCCGCGCACGGCGGTATCCCGGACACCACCAGCATCACCACGCGCGAGGCGCTGGCCTGGATCACGGTCGAGGGCGCGCGCATGCTGCGCCAGCTGCACCGCATCGGCACCCTGGCCCCGGGCAAGCAGGCCGACCTGGTGCTGATCCGCGCGGACAGCCTGAACATGCAGCCCGTGCACGACCCGGTGAGCGCGGTGGTGTTCCAGGCCACGCTGGCCAACATCGATTCGGTCATGGTCGCGGGGCAGTGGCGCAAGCGCGCCGGCCAACTCGTGGGCGTGGACCTGCCCCCCTTGCTCGCGGCGCTGCGCGCGTCGGGCGAGAAGATCACCCGCGCCATGGGCATGGGCGCATCGAATGGAGTTTTTGCATGAAGGTCCACTTCATTGGCGTCGGCAAGATGGGCTTGCCCATGGCGCGCCACCTGCTCGCGGCCGGCCACGGCGTCACGGTGGAAGACCCGGCGGCGGACCGCCTGGCGCTCGCGCGCGAGGCCGGCCTGGCGGTCGCCGATGGCCTGGCCCAGGCCGAGCTCATCGTCTCTTCGCTGCCGCACGACGGTGCGCTGCTCGCCGTGGGCGAGCGCGTGGCCGAGCACGCGGCGAAGGGTGCGGCCTGGGTGGACACCAGCACGGTGTCGCCCGAGGCTTCGGCCCGAGCGGCCGAGGCCTGCGCGCGCGCCGGGGTGCCCACCCTGCGCTGCACCGTCTCGGGCAACAACCACATGGCCGAGGCCGCGCAGCTCACGGTGATGGCCTCGGGTCCGAAGGCGCTGCACGAGCGCCTGCTGCCCCTGCTGAGCTGCTGGGGGCCGACGCAATTCTGGCTCGGCGAGGCCGAACAGGCGCGCCTGATGAAGCTGGTGGTGAACCTCATGATCGCGCAGACCAGCGCCATGCTGGCCGAGGCGCTGAGCCTGGGGCAGAAGGGTGGTCTGGCCTGGCAGGACATGTGGCGGGTCATCGGCGCCAGCGCCGTCGCCTCGCCCATCGTGAAGGCCAAGGGCGTGCAGCTGAGCCAGCGCGACTACACGCCCACCTTCACCGTGGGGCAGATGAACAAGGACATCGACCTCATCCTGGGCGAGGGCGCGCGCCTGCAGGTGCCCCTGACGCAGACGGCGGCCACGCGCCAGCTCATGTCGGCCGCGCAGGCGCAGGGCGACGGGGCGCTGGACTACGCCGCCATCATCCGCGTGGTGCAGCGGGCCGCCGGCCTGGACACCGATTGAGGCGTCAGAAAGGAAGGTTGCGCATGCGATCGTTCGTTTATCAGGGCTTGCCCAGCCGCGTGGTGTTTGGCGCGGGCGCGCTGGCCCAGCTGCCACAGGCCATCGAGGCCATGGGCGCGCAGCGCGCGCTGGTGTTGTGCACACCGGAGCAGCGCGCCAGCGCCGAGCGCGTGGCGCGGTTGCTGGGCGACAGGGCCGCCGGCATCTTCGACCGCGCGGTGATGCACGTGCCGATCGAGACCGCGCGCGAGGCGCGCGAGGTAGCGCGGCGGCTGGGCGCGGACTGCGCCGTGGCCATTGGCGGTGGCTCCACCACCGGCCTGGGCAAGGCCATCGCGCTCGACTCGGGCCTGCCCATCCTGGCCATTCCCACCACCTACGCGGGCTCGGAGATGACGCCGATCTACGGCATCACCGAGGCGGGCCTGAAGAAGACCGGTAAGGACCTGAAGGTCCTGCCCAAGAGCGTGATCTACGACCCCGAGCTCACGCTGACGCTGCCCGTGGGCCTGAGCGTGACCAGCGGCCTCAACGCCATCGCGCACGCGGCCGAGGGCCTGTACTCGGTGGAAGGCAATCCGGTGATCGACCTGATGGCGGAGGAGGGCATCGCCGCCATCGGCCGCGCGCTGCCGCGCATCCGCGCGAGCGCCAGCGACGTGGAGGCGCGCGGCGACGCGCTGTACGGCGCCTGGCTGTGCGGCATCGTGCTGGGCTCGGTGGGCATGGCACTGCACCACAAGCTGTGCCACACCCTGGGCGGCAGCTTCAATCTGCCGCACGCCGAGACGCACACCGTGGTGCTGCCACATGCGCTGGCCTACAACGCGGCCGCGGCGCCGCTGGCCATGCGGCGCATCGCGCGGGCCCTGGGTCGCGACGACGGACAGGCCGCGCGGGCGGTGTTCGACCTGGCGAAGGACAACGGCGCGCCGGTGGCGTTGCGCGACATCGGCATGAAGGCCGAGGACCTGGACCGCGCGGGCGAGATCGCCTTGCAGAACCAGTACCCGAACCCGCGCCCCCTGGAGGCGCGGGCCATCCGCGAACTCCTGCAGGCGGCCTGGGAGGGCGCGCGGCCCGCCTGAATGGCCGGGGCCGTGCCCGGCGCGGCCGTCAGCTGTCCGGGCGCTCGCCCTCGGGCGCGGGCGGATCGATGGGCAGCGGGGTGGCCAGCACCTTGTCGATGGTGCGCCCGTCCATGTCCACGATCTCCAGGCGCCAGCCTTCCCAGGTGGCGCAGTCGCCGACGCGCGGCAGGCGGCCCGTCAGCAGCATCAGCATGCCACTGAGGGTGTGGTAGCGGCCGCGCTCTTCGTCAGGCACGCTGAGCAGCCCCAGCCGGTCCTTCAGCTCGGGCACGGGGATGTGGCCGTCGAGCAGCCAGGAGCCGTCCTCGCGCTGCATGGCCCAGGCGGTTTCCGGGTCGCGCGGCTGGAACTCGCCCGTGATCGCCTCGATGAGGTCCTGCAGCGTGACGATGCCCTGCAGCTCGCCGTACTCGTCGATCACGAAGGCCATCTGCACGTCGGAGAGGCGGAAGTTGTCCAGCAGCTCCATGCCCGTGATGGTCTCGGGCACGTACAAGGGCGTTTGCAGCGGCTGCTCGGACAGTTCACGCGCCGTGCCGCGGATGGCCTGCGCCAGCCACTGCCGCGCGTTCAGGACGCCCTGCAGCTGGCCCAGGTTGCCCTTGACCACCGGGAAGCGCGAGTGGTTGCTGCTTTCCACGCGCGCCATGTTCACTTCGAATGGCTCCTCCAGGTCGAGCACCACCACGTCGCTTCGTGGCACCATCAGCGAGCCGATCTGGCGGTCGTCGAGCCGGAACACGTTGCGCACCATGGCGTGCTCGTGCGACTCGATCACGCCCGCACTCGTGCCTTCGGCCAGCATGGCGTGGATCTCTTCCTCGGTAACGGCGTTGGCGTTGCCCTCTTTGACGCCCAGCAGGCGCAGCAGCGCGCGTGTGGACACCGACAGCAGGATCACGAACGGCTTGGTGGCCTTGGACAGCCAGTCGATGGGCCGCGCCACCAGGCGCGCCAGCGACTCGGGGTAGGTCTGGCCCAGGCGCTTGGGCACCAGCTCGCCCACCACGATGGAGAAGTAGGTGATGACCACCACCACCAGCGCGGTGGCGCCGAACTGGCTGGCCTGTTCGGGCGCGCCCAGGCCTTGCAGCCAGACCGCCAGCGGCCCGGCCAGGGCGGCCTCGCCGACGATGCCGTTGAGCACACCGATGGAGGTGATGCCGATCTGGATGGTGGAGAGGAAGCGGTTCGGGTCTTCCCCGAGCTTGACGGCCGCGGCGGCCGCGCCGTCGCCTTCGTCGATGAGTTTCTGCAGTCGCGCCTTGCGCGCGGTGACGAGCGCCAGCTCCGACATGGCGAAGACGCCATTGAGGAGGATGAGCGCGATCAGTAAGGCAATTTCCATGGGGGTGTGTCAAGCAAGTGCTGGGCCGTCCGCCGTGGCGCGCTGGTGGCGCCACATCGGGGCGGACGGAGCAAGAAGGGGGCGTGGCTCAGGCGCGCCGGGGCGGGCGGAACGGACCGTCCAGCAGGGGGGCCGGTGGCGGACCCCGGTCCGCGGGCGCCTGGGCTGGCGTCATCACGTGGGACAGCGGTGGCGCGGCGCGCCGCTGCAGGGTGTCGGGCAGGTCGGGGAGTTCGTCGCCCAGCGCGTGTTCCAGGTCGGCCAGGCCTTTCTGGCTCTTGGCGAGCGGGTGGTTGGCGCTGGCGTCGATCAGCGCGTCGGCCGCGCGCGGCACGTCGACGATGTGGTCGGGGATGCCGAAGCCCACCACCCCGAGCAGGAAATGGCAGGCGAACAGCGCAATGAGCCAGCGGCGCATAAGAACGGCGATTTTACGAAACCGCCCCGCGGGACCGCGGCAGGCCCGTCAATGCGCCTTTTCCAGCGGCGGCGGCGCCAGCACGTGGCGCGCCATGGCGTGCGCCAGTTCGGCCTCGCCCAGGAACACCGTGCCCACGCCCGCGGCCTTCATGCGCTCGGCCTCGTCCTCGTTGTGCGAGCGCACCACGATCTGTATCTCGGGGTTGAGCGTGCGCGCGGTGTCGATCATCTGGTGCAGCGACAGCGTGTCCTGGGTGGCGATGACCAGCATGCGCGCCTGCGCGATGTGGGCCTGGATCAGCACCTCGGGGTCGCCCGCATTGCCCACCACGGCGGCCATCCCCTTGGCGCGCAGGGCCTCCACCAGCTCGCGGTTCTGGTCGGCCACCACGAAGGGCTGGCCCGCCGCCTTGAGCGCCTGCGCGATGCGCCGGCCCACGCGGCCGTAGCCCACCAGCACCACCTGGCGCGACAGGTACTTGGCCTCGGTGCTGCGCGGCAGCTCGGCCAGCGGGTCGTCGCGCGCCTCCAGGCGGCGAACCAGCAAGGAGTGCTCGCGCAGCAGCTGGCGCAGCGGCTCGATGGCCTTGAACAGCAGGGGGTTGAGGGCGATGGAGATCAGCGCGCCCGCCAGCACCAGGCTGTGGCCCTCGTCGGGCATGAGACCCAGCTGGGCGCCCAGGCCCACCAGGATGAAGGAGAACTCGCCGATCTGCGCCAGGCTGGCCGAGATGGTGAGCGCGGTGTGCAAGGGGTAGCGCATCAGCAGCACCAGGGCCACCGCCGCCAGCGACTTGCCCACCACGATGATGGCCACCACGCCCAGCACGTGGACCGGCTCCTCGATGAGCACATAGGGGTCGAACAGCATGCCCACCGAGACGAAGAACAGCACCGCGAAGGCGTCGCGCAGCGGCAGAGATTCTTCGGCCGCGCGGTGGCTGAACTCGGACTCGCGCAACACCATGCCGGCGAAAAAGGCGCCCAGCGCGAAGGACACGCCGAACAGCTCGGCCGAGGCGAAGGCGATGCCCACGGCCGCGGCCACCACGCACAGGGTGAACAGCTCGCGCGAGCCGGTGCGCGTGACCTGCCACAGCAGCCAGGGGAAGAGCTTGCGCCCCACCAGCAGCATGAGCGCGACAAAGCCGCCCACGCGCAGCAGCGTCAGGCCCAGGGCGGTGCCCACGGACTCGGCACCGCCATTGTCGGGCGCGGTGCCGCCCAAGAAGCCGGCCAGCGGCGGCAGCAGCACCAGCACCAGCACCATGGCCAGGTCTTCCACCACCAGCCAGCCGACCGCGATGCGCCCGGTGATGGAGCCCAGAATGCCCAGGCTTTCCAGCGCACGCAGCAGCACCACTGTGCTGGCCACCGACAGCGAGATGCCCAGCACCAGCGCGGGGCCGATGGCCCAGCCCCACCAGCTCGCCATGGCCATGCCCATCAGCGTGGCCACCACCATCTGCACCACGGCGCCGGGCAGGGCGATCTTGCGCACCGAGAGCAGGTCGTCGAGCGAGAAGTGCAGGCCCACGCCGAACATCAGCAGCATCACGCCGATCTCGGCGAGCTGCGAGGCGATCGCGGCGTCGGCCACGAAACCGGGTGTGTAGGGGCCAATGATCACGCCCGCCAGCAGGTAGCCCACCAGGGCCGGCAGCTTCAGTCGTGCGCAGATGAACCCCAGGATCAGCGCCAGCCCGAGGCCGGCCGCAATCGTGTTGATCAGCGCGAGATTGGCGTGCATGCGGCGGGGGTGTGTGGCGTCTCGGGCGGGGGCGGGGGATACCCGAGTGTCGCGCAAATTCGCGCCCAGCCCGGGCGCGGGTTTTTCTCAGTGGGCGAGCGACTGGCCGTGGGCCTTCACGATCTCCAGGAAGCGCCGCAGCCGCGCGGTCTGGAAGCGCGCCGGCGGATACACGAGCTGCACTGGCAGTGGCTCGGCGCGCCAGCCCGGCACCAGGTGCACCAGCCGGCCCTCGCGCAGGTCCTCCGCCACCAGCCAGGCCGAGACCACGGCCACGCCCAGTCCCGCCAGCACCGCGCTGCGCAGCGCGTACAGGCTGTCGGTGCGCAGACGCGGGCGGATGTCGAAGCGCAGCGCGGCGCCACCGCCCACGGGGTTGAGCACCACGCGGTCGCGGTAGTAGGTCTGCAGCGCCAGCCAGGGCAGCTCGCGCAGTTGCTCGGGCGCGCGCGGCGCCTTGTGCCGGTCCAGCAGCGCGGGCGCGCCGATCACGATGCGCGGCAGCTCGAACAGCGGCACGGCCACCAGGTTGGGGTCGCGCACCTTGCCGACCTGGATCGCGCAGTCGATGCCCTCGGCGACGAAATCCGCCTCGCGGTCGGCGAGCAGCCACTCCACGCGCACCTCGGGGTGGGCGCGCAGGTACTGCGCCAGCGGCGCCACCAGCTGTTCCTGCCCCAGCGCGTGCGGCACCAGCACCTTGAGCGTGCCGCTGGCCGCGCGCCGCGAGCCGCGCAGCTCCTCCTGCATGGCGTCCCATTCGTCGATCAGCGAGCGCGCCATGGCCAGGCAGCGCTCGCCGTCGGGCGTGAGCGTGGCCGCATGGGTGGAGCGGCGCAGCAGCCGCACGCCGAAGTGGCGCTCCAGTGCCTGCAGGCGGCGGCTCACGGTGGGCTGCGTGGTGTCCAGGCGCTGGGCCGCCGCCGACAGGCTGCCGCTCTCGACGATGCGCACGAAGGTCTGCAGCAGTTCGATGCGGTCGAGGGCGAGAGGGGTTTCTTTCATGCGTTGAACGTATGAAGTTAGTTCGCTGGACAGTCTATCCCGGGCGCGGATATGCGAGAAGAATTCGACTATTCCGTTTTTTGCTCAGGAGTTCTCTTGTCTTCCATTCATATAACGCATGACCAGAGGGATGGCCTTGCCACACCGGCCGGCCTGCCCGCGCTGCTCGCGGCCGGCGCCGGCTTCAGCGTCGCCTCGATCTACTACAGCCAGCCCATGCTGCCCGAGCTGGCGCGAAGCCTGCAGGCCGGCGAGGGCGCCATCGGGGCAGTGCCCATGCTCACGCAGCTCGGCTACGCCGCCGGCATCTTGCTGTTGGCGCCGCTGGGCGACCGCTTCGACCGGCGCCGCGTGATGCTGGTGAAGGCGGGCCTGCTCGCGCTGGCGCTGCTGGCCAGCGCATTCGCACCGGGTGTCGCCGTGTTGCTGGCCGCAAGCCTGTTCGTGGGCATCACCGCCTCGCTCGCGCAGGACTTCGTGCCCGCCGCCGTCTCGATCGCGCCGGAACACAGCCGTGGCCGGGCCGTGGGCGCGGTGATGACGGGGCTGTTGCTGGGCATCCTGCTGTCGCGCGTGGTCAGCGGCCTGGTCACGCAGGCGCTGGGTTGGCGCGCGATGTTCGGTCTGGCCGCCGCCAGCGTGGTGCTGCTGGCGCTGGTGGTGTTTTGGCGCGTGCCCGCCTTTCAGCCGGCCACGCGGCTGGGCTATGGCGAGCTGCTGGCCTCCCTCGCCGGCCTGTGGCGCCGGCACCCGCCGCTGCGCCGCGCCGCGTTTGCGCAGGCCTTGCTGGGCTTGGGCTTCAGCGCCTTCTGGTCCACGCTGGCCGTGATGCTGCACGCGCGCTTCGGCCTCGGCAGCGGCGCGGCCGGGGCCTTCGGGCTCGCCGGCGCGGCGGGGGCGCTGGCCGCGCCACTCGCCGGCCGCCTGGCCGACCGGCACGGCCCGCGCCGCGTGGCCTTGCTGGGTGCCGGCGTGGCAGCGCTGGCCTATGCGCTGATGCTGGGCATGGAGGTGCTGCCAGCGTCGGCGCAGTTGCTGCTGCTGGTGCTCAGCGCCATCGGCCTCGACTTCGGCTTCCAGGCCGCGCTCATCGCGCACCAGAGCACGGTCTACGGTCTCGACGCGGCCGCGCGCAGCCGGCTCAACGCCATGCTTATCACGGCGATGTTCGTGGGCATGGCCAGCGGCTCGGTGGTTGGCGCACTGGCCTTCGCGCATGGCGGGTGGCCGGCCGTCGCCGCCATCGGCGTGGCGAGCGCAGCCCTGGCCGTGCTGTGGCGCTGGCGGGCATAACGCAGCCCGGGGCGCGGGCTTCGTGTGACTGTCATGTGAATGTCACGCATCGAGGCAATACTGGGTGGTTCAGTAGGGAAAGGACCGCCCCATGCTTCTGAACGGCAACGACGACCTGATGCGCCGCCTGAGTGACGACCTCATGGACGGCTACGACGAAGAACTCGAGATGGAGATCGAGGACCGCGGCCTCGACGAAGGCGCGGACCCGGAGGCCGCCGCTCAGCGCAAGGAGGCGCGCCGGGTCTACTTTCGCGAGCTGTTCCGCCTGCAGGCGGAACTGGTGAAGCTGCAGGACTGGGTGGTGAGCACCGGCCACAAGCTGGTGGTGGTGTTCGAGGGCCGCGACGCGGCCGGCAAGGGCGGGGTGATCAAGCGCATCACGCAGCGCCTGAACCCGCGCGTGTGCCGCGTGGTGGCGCTGCCGGCCCCCAACGACCGTGAGCGCACGCAGTGGTACTTCCAGCGCTACGTGACGCACCTGCCCGCGGGCGGCGAGATCGTTCTGTTCGATCGCAGCTGGTACAACCGCGCGGGCGTCGAGCGGGTCATGGGCTTCTGCGACGACGAGCAGCTGGAATCCTTCTTCCGCACCGTGCCCGAGTTCGAGAAGATGCTGGTGCATTCGGGTATCCAGTTGGTGAAGTACTGGTTCTCCATCTCCGATGAGGAGCAGGAGGCGCGCTTCCTCGGTCGCATCCACGACCCGCTCAAGCAGTGGAAGCTCAGCCCCATGGACCTGGAGAGCCGCCGCCGCTGGGAGCTCTACACCAAGGCCAAGGAGGAGATGCTGGCGCGCACGAACATCCCCGAATCGCCCTGGTGGGTGGTGCCGGCCGACGACAAGAAGACGGCGCGGCTGAACTGCATCCACCACCTGCTCTCGCTGATCCCGTACCACGAGGTCGAGCGGCCCGGCATTACGCTGCCCGAGCGCATCCGCCACGAGGGCTATCGCCGCCACCAGGTGCCGGGCGAAATCTACGTGCCGCAGATCTACTGACTGCGCCCGCGGCCAGGGCGAAAAGGAAAAGCGCCAGGCCGAAGCCTGGCGCTTTTCTTGGGTTCGGCGGGTTCGATCAGAACTTGTAGTTGGCGGTGAACGTGGCCGAGCGGGGCGCGCCCAGGGCGAGTCGGCCGCCGCCGTTGTTCAGGGTCATCAGGTACTCCTCGTCGAACAGGTTGTAGATGTTCAACTGAAGGCTGAGCTTGGAATTCACCTGGTACTTGGCCATGGCGTCGGCCACCCAGTAGGAGGGCACGTTGGGCATGTTGCCCTGGGCGCCGCTGGTGTTGACGAAGCGCTTGGCTTCCGACACGTAGCGCGCACCCAGGCCCATGGTCAGCTTGTCCCACTGGTACGAGGTCCACAGCGTGGCGCTCAGGTCCGGCGACCAGCGCACGCGGTCGGTGCCCACGCCGGTGGCGTTGCGCACGTCGATTTGCTTGGTGCTGGTCTTGGCCAGTCCGGCGGTGATCTGCCAGAACGGGGTGATCTGGCCCGTGGCCGACAGCTCGATGCCCTGTACCTGGGTCTTGCCTTCCTGAACGGTGGCCAAGGTGACCTGGTCGACCGTGGTCTGGTTGTCGTTGACCGTGCGGAAGACCGCGGCCGCGACGTTGAGGCGCTTGTTGAGCAGATCCCACTTGGTGCCCAGCTCGACCGTGTTGGTCTTCTGCGGGTCGAACGCGGGGTTGTTGATGCTGGTGGCGCTGGTGCTCAACTGCGTGAAGGCGCCGGGCGGGGTGGAGGAGGTCGCATAGGACGCGTACACGCTGCCGTTTTCCGCCGGCTTGTAGACGCCGCCGATGCTCCAGCTCACCAGGCTGCGCGAGTCCTCGAGCGGGGGGGCCCCGACGGCGGCGCTCGAGCTCAGCTTGTAGACGTCCACGCGCGCGCCGCCGTTGATGGACCAGCGCTCGTTGATCTTGGCGTCGTCGAAGGCGTAGACGCTGATGGTGTTGGTGGTGGTGCCCGACTCGTCACCCGTGCGCGGGCCGAAGTTGACCATGGCCCGGTACGGGTCCGGGTTGTACAGGTTGGCCGGCGCGGTACCGGTCGCGGTGCCGTGGCTGAAGTTCGTCTGCTTCTCGTGCAGCAACTCCACGCCGGCGGCCAGCGAGTGCTGCATGCCCCCCGCGTCGAACCGGGTGTTCAGGCTGGTCTGGTTGGCCAGGATGCTGTTTTCCTGATCGACGCGCTGGCGCGACAGGTTCACGGTCCAGGCGGAGAGCGGTCCGCCCGTGTTGCCGATGCCCGCGCCACCGGTGTTCATGCCGGTGAGCGTGCGGTCCATGTGGGTTTTGCCGTAGCGCGTGACGTTGCGGACCGTCGTGGCCTCGCCGAGGTCGTGCTCGACCTTCACGGTGAACATGTCGGCGTCGACCTTCTCGCGGTCGTTCACGCTGCCGTAGAAGTTCTCGCGGCGCACCTTGGGGCCGATGACGGAGGTGTAGCCTTCGTAGCCGATGGCGGGAATGCCGCCGTCGGGCACGTTGTCCTGGCGCAGGTGCTGGCTGAACAGATGCACCCGGGTGGGCGTGCCCAGGCCGGTCACATACGACAGACCCACGCCATAGCCCTTGTTCTCCACGAAGTCGCGGCCGTCGACGCCGCTGTCCTGCACCATGGCATTGAGGCGCAAGGCCGAGGTGTCGCTGAGCTGTCGGTTCAGGTCGACCGTGGCGCGGCGGCGGTCGCCCGTGCCCACGGTGCCGGAAACGCTGCTCTCGTCGCCCAGATGGGCCTGCTTGGAAATCAGGTTGATGAAGCCGGCGCTGGCGCCGCGCCCGGTCTCGGCGCCGGCGGCACCTTTCACCACCTCGACCTGTTCGAGATTGAAGGTGTCGCGCGTGACCGCGCCCAGGTCGCGGATGCCATCGACGAAGGTGGACTGTTGCAGCGAGAAGCCACGCAGCTGAAAGGTGTCGCCGGCCGAGGTGTTGCCGTTCTCGCCCATCTGCATGGTGATGCCGGGGGTGTTGCGCAGGGCTTCCATCAGCGTGACGGCGCCTTGCTCCTCGATCACTTCCTTCTTGATGATCTGCACCGTCTTGGGCGTGTCGAGCAGGGGCGCGGTGAACTTCTCGTTGGCCGACTTCTCGGCCCTGTACGGCACCTCGGGCGCTTCTTTCACCGTGACGGTCGGCAGGGTGGTAGCGGGCGCGGTCTGCGCCATGCCCGCGGCGGGCAGGGCGGCGGCCAGCAGGGCCAGGAGTTGGGTGGATGGGCGGGCGGTGCGGCGGCGGTAGCGAGCCATGGTCGGTCCTTGAGGCTGTTGTGGTGAGTCGGCTGGCTGGCTTCCTCGTCACGGCGCTCAGGTGCCGGGGCACGGATGGGGGAGGCGCTGGGTCGGTGGCTGGCTGCGCCCTATTATTGCTAATGAAAACGGTTCTCATTAACAATACATACAAAATTTCTTCACACTTCGTTGTGTGGGTGCATCAGCGGGTGCTGGGTGCGCGGTTTGCCCCAGAAACAACCGGCCGCCGGCTGGTGCCAAGCACAAAATTCCCTATGAGGGGGATAAAGACTATTAATCCGATCATTCCATAGTCATCGACTATGATTGTCCCCGTCGCGTTGAACTGCGTTTGGCGCCGTCACCGTTTTCCCCATTTCCTTCAACCGCAACCAGGAGTTCCCATGTCCCTGATCAACACCACCGTTCAACCCTTCTCCACCACGGCCTTCCACAACGGCAAGTTCGTGCCTGTGAGCGACGCGAGCCTGCGTGGCGAGTGGTCGGTGCTGGTGTTCATGCCGGCGGCCTTCACCTTCAACTGCCCGACCGAAGTGGAAGACGCGGCCGACAACTACGCCGAGTTCCAGAAGCTGGGCGCCGAGGTCTACATCGTCACCACCGACACCCACTTCTCGCACAAGGTGTGGCACGAGACCTCGCCCGCCGTGGGCAAGGCCAAGTTCCCCCTGGTGGGCGACCCCACGCACCAGCTGACCCGTGCCTTCGGCGTGCACATCGAGGAAGAGGGCCTGGCGCTGCGTGGCACCTTCATCATCAACCCCGAGGGCGTGATCAAGACCGCCGAGATCCACGACAACGCGATCGCCCGCGACATGAAGGAAACCCTGCGCAAGCTCAAGGCCGCCCAGTTCGTGGCCAAGAACCCGGGCCAGGTGTGCCCCGCCAAGTGGAACGACGGCGCCAAGACCCTGACGCCCTCGCTGGACCTCGTCGGCAAGATCTGATCGCCGCGATCCGCTGAAAACCCGTTGAGGGTTTTGCGTTGAACCTTGGGTGCCATGCGCCCAGGGTTCCTCGCAAAACGCTGAATCGAAAGGAGTCCCCCATGCTCGACGACACCCTCAAGGCCCAGTTGCAGGCCTACCTGGGCAAGCTGCAGCGGCCCATCCGCCTCATCGCCTCGCTCGACGGTTCCGCCCCGTCGCAGGAGTTGCGCGAACTGCTGCAGACCATCGCCGGCCTGTCGGACCAGGTGAGCTACGACGACAGCGGCACGGACGCGCGCAAGCCCTCGTTCGTGATCGCCCGCGAAGGCGAGACCACGGGCGTGCGCTTCGCCGCCATTCCCCTGGGCCACGAGTTCACCTCGCTGGTGCTGGCCCTGCTATGGACCGGCGGTCACCCGCCCAAGGCCGAGCAGGAAACGCTGGACGCCATCGCCACGCTGCAGGGCGACCTGCGCTTCGAGGTCTACATGAGCCTGAGTTGCCACAACTGCCCGGACGTGGTTCAGGCGCTGTCGCTGATGGCCATCCGCAACCCGGCGGTGCAGGTCACCGTGATCGATGGCGGGCTGTTCCAGGCCGAGGTCGAGCAGCGCCAGGTGATGGCGGTGCCCATGGTCTTCCTCAATGGCGAAGAGTTCGGCGGCGGCCGCATGTCGCTGGAAGAGATCGTCGCCAAGCTCGACGTGAACGCCGACGCCCGCGAAGCGGCCAAGCTGGACGCCAAGGACCCGTTCGACGTGCTGATCGTTGGTGGTGGCCCGGCCGGCGCCGCCGCGGCCGTCTATGCGGCGCGCAAGGGCATCCGCGTGGGCGTGGCGGCCGAGCGCTTCGGCGGCCAGGTGAACGACACGCTGGCCATTGAGAACTACATCAGTGTGCTGGAAACCGACGGCCCGAAGTTCGCCGCCGCGCTGGAAGCCCAGGTGCGTCACTACGGCGTGGACATCATGAACCTGCAGCGCGCCGAGAAACTGGTGCCCGCCAGCGAGCCGGGCGGCCCCGTGCAGGTGGTCATGGCCAATGGCGCCACCCTGAAAGCGCGCAGCGTGATCCTGTCGACCGGCGCGCGCTGGCGCAACGTGAACGTGCCCGGCGAGGCCGAGTACCGCAACAAGGGCGTGGCCTACTGCCCGCACTGCGACGGCCCCCTGTTCAAGGGCAAGCGCGTGGCGGTGATCGGCGGTGGCAACTCGGGCGTGGAGGCCGCGATCGACCTGGCCGGCATCGTCGAGCACGTGACGCTGATCGAATTCGCCGACGCGCTCAAGGCCGATGCGGTGCTGGTCACCAAGCTCAAGAGCCTGCCCAACGTGGCGATCCACACGAATGCGCAGACCACCGAGATCACCGGCGCCAACGGCACGGTGAACGGCCTGAGCTACAAGGACCGCGCCAGCGGCGAGCAGCGCCACGTCGAACTGGAAGGCGTGTTCGTCCAGATCGGCCTGGTGCCCAACACCGAATGGCTCAAGGGCACGGTGGAGCTCAGCCGCTTCGGCGAAATCGTGATCGACGCCAAGGGCCACACCAACGTGGACGGCGTGTTCGCGGCCGGCGACTGCACCACGGTGCCGTACAAGCAGATCGTGATCGCCGCCGGCGCGGGATCGACCGCGGCCCTGAGCGCCTTCGATTACCTGATCCGCCAGCCGGTGGCGGAAGCCACGGCGGCCTGAGCTCAGTACTCGAGGCGTTCGGGCCGCACCTCTTGCAGGATGGTGGTCGCGATTTCCTCGATCGACTTGGTGGTGGTGGAGAGCCAGCGGATGCCCTCGCGGCGCATCATGGCCTCCGCCTCGGCCACCTCCATGCGGCAGTTCTCCAGGTCGGCGTAGCGCGAGTTGGGGCGGCGCTCGTTGCGGATTTCGCTCAGGCGATCCGGCGCGATGGTCAGGCCGAACAGCTTCTTGCGGTGCGTGGCCAGGGCGGGCGGCAGCTTGCGGCGCTCGAAATCCTCGGGAATCAGCGGGTAGTTGGAGGCCTTCAGGCCGTACTGCATGGCGAGGTACAGCGAGGTCGGCGTCTTGCCGCTGCGGCTCACGCCGACCAGGATCACGTCGGCGCTCTCCAGGTCCTTGTCGCTCTGGCCGTCGTCGTGCGCCAGCGAGTAGTTGATGGCCTCGATGCGGTCGTGGTAGGCCTTGCTCTTGGACGCGTCGGAAAAGCGCCCCACGCGGTGGTTGCTCTTGATCCCCAGCTCTTCCTCCAGCGGCTGCACGAAGGTGCCGAACATGTCGAGCAGCATGCCACGGCAGTGGTGCTGGAAGACGTCGAGCACCTCGGCGTTGACGACGGTGGTGAACACCAGCGGGCGCCGGCCCTCCACCTCGGCGGTGTGGTTGATCTGGCGCGCCGCCTGGTGGGCTTTGTCCACGCTGTCCAGGAAGGGCAGGCGCACCCGGCGCACCGTGGCCTCGAACTGGGCGAGGATGGCGTTGCCGAAGGTTTCGGCGGTGATGCCGGTGCCGTCGGAGACGAAAAAGACCGTTCGGTGGGACATGGGAGGGGCGTCCTTACAATCCGCTGCTGTTGCGTGGCGGGCCATTATCCGGGCCCGTGGCGCCCCCCCAGATTTCCGCCTTGCCCGGTGGCCGACCCACAACACAACCACAGGTCACACGCTGGTGCATGGAACCCCGGTTTTTCAACCTTAGGAGTTTTTCCATGTCCAACCTGTTCGAGGCGACCGCCCTGGTCGTGCCTTTCGAGAAGCTGCGGATGAGCGACGTCGAGTCGGTCGGCGGCAAGAACGCCAGCCTCGGCGAGATGATTTCTCAGCTGCCCAGCGGTGTGAAGGTGCCCACCGGCTTCGCCACCACGGCGCACGCCTTCCGCGAGTTTCTCCAGCACGGTGGCCTGGCCGACCGCATCAACCAGCGCCTGGCCACGCTCGACACCGAGGACGTGCGCGCCCTGGCCGCCGCCGGCGCCGAGATCCGCGCCTGGGTCGAGGCCCAGCCCTTTCCGGCCGACCTGGAAAGGGCCATCCGCGAGGCCTTCGCCACCCTGAGCGAGGGCAACGCCAAGGCCTCGTTCGCCGTGCGCTCCTCTGCCACCGCCGAAGACCTGCCCGACGCGTCCTTCGCGGGCCAGCAGGAAACCTTCCTCAACGTGGTCGGCATCGAGGAGGTGCTGCACAAGATGAAGGAGGTGTTCGCCAGCCTCTACAACGACCGCGCCATCAGCTACCGCGTGCACAAGGGCTTCGCCCACGCCGAGGTGGCCTTGTCGGCCGGCGTGCAGCGCATGGTGCGCTCCGACCTGGGCGCGGCCGGCGTGATGTTCACCATCGACACCGAGAGCGGCTTTTCCGATGTCGTCTTCATCACCAGCAGCTACGGCCTGGGTGAGACCGTGGTGCAGGGCGCCGTGAACCCCGACGAGTTCTACGTGCACAAGCCCATGCTCAAGGCCGGCAAGCGCGCGCTCATCCGCCGCAACCTGGGCAGCAAGCTGATCCAAATGGTGTTCAGCACGGCCGAGGAGAAGGCCGCCGACGGCCCGCTGAAGGGCAAGCTGGTGAAGACCGTGGACGTGCCCGTGGAGCAGCGCAACCGCTACAGCCTGAGCGACGCCGACGTGGCGCAGCTGGCCCAGTACGCGCTGGTGATCGAGCAGCACTATGGCCGCCCCATGGACATCGAGTGGGGCAAGGACGGCACCGACGGCCAGATCTACATCCTGCAGGCCCGCCCCGAAACGGTGAAAAGCCAGAGCGCCGGCAAGACCGAGGTGCGCTACAAGCTCAAGGGCAAGGGCTCGGTGCTGGCCAGCGGCCGCGCCATCGGCCAGAAGGTGGGCACCGGCCCGGTGCGCCTGGTGCACAGCATCGGCGAGATGGACAAGGTGCAGCCCGGCGACGTGCTGGTCACCGACATGACCGACCCCAACTGGGAGCCCGTGATGAAGCGCGCCAGCGCGATCGTCACCAACCGCGGCGGGCGCACCTGCCACGCGGCCATCATCGCGCGCGAACTCGGCATCCCGGCCGTGGTGGGCTGCGGCGACGCCACCGAGCGGCTCAAGGACGGCACCCTGGTCACCGTGAGCTGCGCCGAGGGCGACACCGGCAACATCTACGACGGCCTGCTCGAGACCGAGATCAGCGAGGTCAAGCGCGGCGAGATGCCCGATCTCGACGTGAAGATCATGATGAACGTGGGCAACCCGCAGCTGGCCTTCGACTTCGCCCAGATCCCCAACGGCGGCGTGGGCCTGGCGCGGCTGGAATTCATCATCAACAACAACATCGGCGTGCACCCCAAGGCCATCCTCGACTACCCCAACGTCGACGCCGACCTGAAGAAGGCGGTGGAGTCGGTGGCGCGCGGCCATGCCTCGCCGCGCGCGTTCTACGTCGACAAGGTCGCCGAGGGCGTGGCCACCATCGCCGCGGCCTTCTGGCCCAAGCCGGTGATCGTTCGCCTGTCGGACTTCAAGAGCAACGAGTACCGCAAGCTGGTGGGCGGCTCCCGCTACGAACCCGACGAAGAAAACCCCATGCTGGGTTTCCGCGGCGCGGCGCGCTACATCAGCCACGACTTCGCCGAGGCCTTTGCCATGGAATGCGAGGCGCTCAAGCGCGTGCGCGAGGACATGGGCCTGAGCAACGTGCAGGTGATGGTGCCCTTCGTGCGCACGCTGGCGCAGGCCCAGCGCGTGACCGAGCTGCTGGCGGCCAAGGGCCTCAAGCGCGGCGAGAATGGTCTGCAGCTCATCATGATGTGCGAGATCCCCAGCAACGCCGTGCTGGCCAAGGACTTCCTGCAGTACTTCGACGGCTTCTCCATCGGCTCGAACGATCTGACGCAGCTCACGCTTGGCCTCGACCGAGATTCCGGCCTGGAACTGCTGGCGCACGATTTCGACGAGCGCGACCCGGCGGTGCGCGCGCTGCTCAAGCTGGCCATCGGCGCCTGCAAGGCCGAGGGCAAGTACGTGGGCATCTGCGGCCAGGGCCCCAGCGACCACCCCGACTTCGCGCAGTGGCTGCGCGACGAGGGCATCAGCTCCATCTCGCTCAACCCCGACACGGTGATCGACACCTGGCAGCTGCTGGCGCGGGGCTGAGCGCGCGGGGCAGCCCGCGCAAACACCTAAGGCGGGGGGGCGCGCGCAATGCGATGATCCCGCGATGCCCCCCGCGCCCGCCACGAACCCGCGCCACGACCGCCGCGCACTGGCCCTGAAGGCCGTGCTGCTGGCGGTGCTGGTGCTGGTGTCCTTTGGCACCTGCTTCTTCGCGCGAGAGCTCAGCTTCTCCGTGATGGGCTGGCCCCTGCATTTCTGGATCGCCTCCCAAGGGGCGGTGCTGGTGTTCATCGCCATCCTGGCGGTCTACACCTGGGCCATGAACCGCCTGGAGGCCCGCGACGGCGAGGGCGGCGGGGACGGGCCGGACGACGGGGGCGGCGGTGGCTGACGGCCCGGCCTACGCCGCCTACCAGCGCCGCCTGCACCGCATCCTGGCGCTGTATGTGGTGGCGCTGATTGCTTTCCTGCTGCTGATGGCCTGGGCCGAGCAGAGCGGGCTGTCGCGCCGCTGGCTGGGGCCGATCATGTTGTTCGCCACCGTCATGATGTACGGCGGCATCGGCGTCTATGGGCGCACCGCCGACCCCGAGGAGTACTACGTGGCGGGCCGGCGCATTCCGCCGGTCTACAACGGCATGGCCGCGGCCGCCGACTGGATGAGCGCGGCGTCCTTCATCAGCCTGGCCGGCGGCCTCTACCTGCAAGGCTTCGGCGGCACCGACGTGCAAGCTGGCGGACTGGCCTTCGTGCTGGGCTGGACCGGCGGCTTCTGCCTCGTGGGCCTGCTCATCGCGCCGCACCTGCGCCAGCTCAAGCTCTACACGGTGCCCGAGTACTTCATGCACCGCTTTGGCGGCCGGTGGCCGCGCCGCCTGGCGGCGTTCTCGGCGATCCTGTGTTCCTTCACCTACGTGGTGGCGCAGATTTATGGCATCGGCCTGGTGGCTTCGCGCCTGACCGGGGTGCATTTCGAGATCGGCATCATGCTGGGCCTGGGTGGGGTGGTGCTGTGTTCCTTCCTGGGCGGCATGCGGGCCATCACCTGGACCCAGGTCGCGCAATACGTGATCCTGTTGCTGGCCTTTCTGGTCCCCGTGTCCTGGTTGGCCTACCAGCAATTGGGCAACCCCCTGGCGCCGTTGGCCTACGGCAAGCAGCTCGAGAAGATCGCAGCGCTCGAGAGGGACCTGCAGGCTTCGCCGCAGGAGCGGGCGGTGCAGGCCGAGTTCCAGGCGCGGGCCCGCCAGTACCAGCGCTGGCTCCAGGACGTGGAGGGCTCGCTGCGGGAGCAGCGCATGCTCGCGCAAGAGCGCGTGCGCGAGCTGGTGGCCCAGAACGCATCTGTCGAGCGCGTCGTCGCCGCGCGCCGGGCGCTGTCGGCCTTGCCCCGGGACGCGGCCGACGCGCGCGAGCAATGGACGCGCGCCATGAAGGACAGCCAGGACCGTTCCCGCTTCCTGGGCGGGCTGCCGCCCCACACGCAGGCCTATGTCGGCGATCCGAATGGCAGCGAGGCCGAGCGCCGGGCCTTCCAGTCGTCCCGCGCGAACTTCCTGGCGCTCATGTTCTGCCTCATGGTGGGCACCGCCGGGCTGCCCCACCTGCTGACGCGCTACTACACCACGCCGTCCGTGGCCACCGCGCGGGCCTCGGTGGCCTGGTCGCTGTTCTTCATCGCGCTGCTGTACCTGAGCGCGCCCGCGCTGGCCACACTGGTGAAGTACGAGCTGATGCAGAACGTCGTGGGCAGCAGCTTCAACGCGTTGCCGTCGTGGATCGCGCAGTGGTCGCACTACGACGATTCCTTGCTCTCGGTGAGCGACATCAATGGCGACGGCATCCTGCAGTTCGGCGAGATCCGGCTGGGAGCCGATCTGATCATGCTCGCCACGCCCGAGTTGGGCGGCATGCCCTACGTGGTGTCCGGCCTGGTGGCCGCGGGTGGTTTGGCCGCCGCGCTGTCCACCGCCGATGGCCTTTTGCTGACCATCAGCAACTCGCTGGTGCGCGACACCTACTTGCAGGAGTTCGGGCGCCATGTGGCGCCCGAGCAGCGCGTGATCCTCTCCAAGTTCGCGCTGTTGAGCGTGGCCACGGTCGCGGCTTTCGTGGCATCGCTCAGGCCGGCGGAGATTCTGCCGCTGGTGGCCTCATCGTTTTCGCTCGCGGCCTCTGCCTTGGTGCCGGCCATGGTCATGGGCATCTTCTGGTCGCGCACCACGGGCGCTGCCGCGGTGGCCGGCATGCTTGCGGGCCTGAGCGTGACGGTGGGCTACATGGTGGTCAACGCCCCGGCGGTGCGCGCCGTGCTGCGGCTGCCGGCCGGCCAGTCGCTCTGGTTCGACATCCAGCCGGTGTCCGCGGCGGTGTTCGGTGTGCCGCTGGGTTTTGCGGTCATCCTTGTCCTGAGTTTGCTGACGCGCCGCCGCGTGGCGGGGGCGTAGTCGCATCGGCCTGGGCCGGTCGCGCACCGCAATCGGTGCCGCTTTAATTCCTCCTTCAGTTCTGGGTCAGTTTGAAGTCAGTTCCGGGTCAGGGGCTGGTAAGCGCGCGTCTCTACAAATCGGCTCCGGAAGCCATCGGGCCTTCCAGCCCATTGAATGAGGAGACGCATGTGAACAGGAACACCGCAGCCATGGCGGCCGGCGCAAGCAGTGCGCCGGACCCCCGAAAACGTCCCATGACCCGCGAAGAGAAGCGGGTCATCCTGGCCTCATCGGCCGGCACCATCTTCGAGTGGTACGACTTCTATCTCTACGGCTCGCTCGCCGCGATCATCGGCGCGCAGTTTTTCTCTTCCTTTCCCGAGGCCACGCGCAACGTGTTTGCCTTGCTGGCCTTCGCGGCGGGCTTCCTGGTGCGGCCCTTCGGTGCGCTGGTGTTCGGCCGCCTCGGTGACCTGGTGGGCCGCAAGTACACCTTCCTGATCACGATCCTGATCATGGGCATTTCGACCTTCGTCGTCGGCCTGCTGCCCAGCTACGACTCCATCGGCTGGGCCGCGCCCGTGCTGCTGATCGCGCTGCGCATGCTGCAGGGCCTGGCGCTCGGTGGCGAGTACGGCGGTGCCGTGGTCTACGTGGCCGAGCACGCGCCGCATGGCCGCCGCGGCTTCTTCACGAGTTGGATCCAGACCACCGCGACGCTGGGCCTACTGCTCTCGCTCATGGTGATCCTGGTGGTGCGCTCGGTGGTGGGTGAACAGGCCTTCACCACCTGGGGCTGGCGCATTCCCTTCCTGCTGTCGATCTTCCTGCTCGGGGTCTCGCTGTGGATTCGCCTGCAGATGGAAGAGTCTCCCGCCTTCAAGAAGATGAAAGCCGAAGGCGCCCAATCGAAGGCGCCGATTTCCGAGGCCTTCGGCAACTGGAAGAACGGCAAGTACGCCTTGCTGGCGCTGCTGGGCCTGGTGGCCGGCCAGGCGGTGGTCTGGTACACGGGCCAGTTCTATGCGCTGTTCTTCATCCAGACCATCCTGCGCGTGGACATGTTCACCGCCAACATGCTGATTGCCTGGGCGCTGATCCTGGGCACCGGCGGCTTCGTGGTGTTCGGCTCGCTCTCCGACACGATAGGCCGCAAGAAGATCATCCTGGCGGGCTGCCTGCTGGCCGCGCTGACCTACTTCCCGGTCTTCAACGCCATCACCCGGCTGGCCAACCCGGCGCTGCACGCGGCCCAGCAGAACACCACCGTGACGATCATCGCCGACCGGTCCGATTGCTCGTTCCAGTTCAACCCCACCGGCACCGCCAAGTTCACCAGTTCCTGCGACGTGACCAAGGCGCTGCTGGCGCGCAACTCGGTGAGCTACTCGGTGCAGTACCAGTCCGGCGTGGTGCCCGCGAAGGTGCAGATCGGCAGCACGGAGATACCTTCCTATGAGGCCGCCAAGCTCAGCGGCGACGACGCCAAGGCCGTGCCCGCCGCGTTCACGAAGAGCGTGAACGCGGCGCTGGCCGCGGCCGGCTACCCCGCCGCCGACAAGCCCGCGCCCGGCATCGTGAAGGTGGACGGCTTCTTCGGCGTGTTCAACGCACAGGCCTTCCCGCTGGTGATCATCCTCACCTACCTGGTGGTCCTGGTGACCATGGTGTACGGCCCGATCGCCGCGGCGCTGGTCGAGCTGTTTCCCACTCGCATCCGCTACACCGGCATGTCCCTGCCGTACCACATCGGCAACGGCTGGTTCGGCGGCCTGATGCCGGCGACGGCCTTCGCCATGATTGCCCACACCGGCGATCCGTACTACGGCCTCTGGTACCCCATCGTCATCGCCCTGGCCACGGTGCTCATCGGCGCGGTGTTCGTGCCCGACAACCACAAGAAGGACATCTTCGCCGCCGACTGAATTCGCGTGACCGGGTCCTCCCGGCCAGGCAAAGGGCTCTTCGGAGCCCTTTTTTGGTTTGCGATCTAGGGATAACCCTCACAGGGATCACCCGCTGTGGGGCGTTTGGTGTGAGGAATCGTAAGTAAACCGTAAGGGGCAGCGAAAGAATGGCGCCAACCCAAGGTGTCACTCACGCATGTTGCTGTTCCTGTCCATTGCCAAGCTGATCTGCGAGATCGCGCTCATGTCGCTGTTCGGCCAGTGGGTGCTGGGCCTGCTGGCGGGCGCCAAGCGCGACACCAACTTCTTCTACCAACTGCTGGCGCAGATCGGCCGTCCCTTCGTGGTGATGGCGCGCTTCATCACGCCGCGCAGCATCGTGCTGGACCGCCATGTGCCGCTGGTGGCTTTCCTCGTGCTGGCCTTTGCGTGGATCGTGGTGACGGCGCTGCGCATCCAACACTGCCTGCGCATCGGTGTGGAGCTGTGCAAATGAACGCCTCGATGCAACTGCGCTTCCTGCGCGGGCAGATCAAGCTGCTGCTGGCCCTCGGCCGGCGTGCGGCGGCGCTCGAGCGCGTGGAGCGCATGCTGGCCATCGATCCCGACGACGCCTACGCCTGGGCGACGCTCGCCCATCTTAGGGCGGAGCAGGGCGACAAGGCCGGCGCGGTGGCGGCGCTCGAGCGCGTGGTCGCCGTGCGGCCGCAGCAGGCGGCGGGCTGGTTCAACCTGGGCTTCCTGCGCGAAGAACTGGGCTTGCTGGAAGACGCCGAGGCGGCGTTTCGCCAGGCCATCGCCCTTGAAGAAAAGATGGACCGGGCCTGGTACGGCCTGGCCTTGTGCCTGATCCGCCAGCGGCGCTTCGACGACGCCGTGGTCGCGCTCAAGCGCAACACCCAACTGCAGCCCATGAGCCCGTACGGCTGGTATCAGCTCGCGCGGGTTCATGTCGATCGGCAAGAGCCCGAAGAGGCGGCGAAGATCATTCGCCACCTCAAACGGTTCGAGCCCAAGGTGGCCGCCCAGCTGGAGCGCGAGACAGGGCTGGTTCAAGAACCGACCTGAGGCGCGCTGCCGCCGAGCGGCCGCAAAAGGGGCACCGTCCGCAAGGCGGTGCCGACAACATGGACTTGGCGTGCAGGTCACCCATGAGGAGACGGGTGGTGTCCGTGACGTGCCCGTGAGGGTTTGTTGATGGAGGTCGATGCAATGCAATTGACAGAGAAGCACCGCCTGTACTGGCGGAAGAACCTCAACATCACGGCCATATTGCTTGCAATCTGGTTCGTCGTGACGTTCGTGGTGGGCTACTTCGCCCGGGATCTGCACTTCAACTTCTTCGGTTGGCCGTTCAGCTTCTGGGTGGGTGCGCAGGGGGCTTTGGTGGTCTATGTGGCCATCATCGCCTTCTACGCCTGGTACATGAACAAGCTCGACATCGAACACGGTGTCGACGAGGCCGAGGAGTAAACCATGGCAGGCATGTTTGAAACAGGCGGCGCCGGTGGCGCCCGCTCCAACGCTGCCTTCAAGCAGCAGCTCAACAAGGTCTACAAGTGGTACACGGGGGGCTTCTTCGTCTTCGTGATTGCTCTGGCCATCTTCGAGCAGCTCGGGCTGTCGCGCGAGTGGATCGGCTTCATCTTCCTGATCGCGACGATCGCGCTCTACGCCGGCATCGGCATCATGAGCCGCACCACGGATGCGGCCGAGTACTACGTGGCCGGGCGCCGCGTGCCAGCCGTCTACAACGGCATGGCCACCGGCGCCGACTGGATGTCGGCCGCGTCCTTCATCGGCATGGCGGGCACGCTCTACCTCACGGGCTATGGGGGCCTTGCCTTCATCATGGGCTGGACCGGTGGTTACTGCCTGGTGGCGCTGTTCCTGGCGCCGTACCTGCGCAAGTTCGGCCAGTTCACCATTCCCGACTTCCTGGGTGAGCGCTACGGCGGCAACCTGCCGCGCTTTCTGGGCATCCTCGCGGCCATCCTCTGTTCCTTCACCTACGTGGTGGCGCAGATCTACGGCGTGGGCATCATCACGGCGCGCTTGACCGGCGTGGCCTTCGAGCTTGGGATCTTCCTGGGCCTCGGCGGCATCCTGGTGTGCTCGTTCCTGGGTGGCATGCGCGCGGTGACCTGGACGCAAGTCGCCCAGTACATCATCCTGATCATTGCCTACATGATCCCGGTGGTCTGGCTGTCGGTGAAGCAGACCAACGTGCCCGTGCCGCAGCTCATTTATGGGCAGCAACTGGTCAAGGTGACCGAAGCCGAGACGCGGCTGATCAACGATCCGAAGGAGATCGAGGTCCGCAACGTGTTCAAGCAGCGCTCAGATGCCCTGGCCGAGAAGCTGAAGGACCCGGCCGCCGCGCTGGCCGCCGACAAGGCCGCTGCCGACAAAAAGCTGGCCGACCTGCGCGCCGCCAATGCGCCTACCGCCGAGATCGCGGTCGCCGAGAAAGCCGTCGCGGACCTGCCGAAGGACGAGGCCGCCGCCAAGGCCGCCTGGACGCGCGCCAAAGCCGCTGCGGACGCGAAGACCAAGCCGCTCAATGGCATGCCGCGCCACGCCGCGCAGTACGTCGGCGACCCGAACGGCGACGCGGCCGCGAAGAAGACCTTCGACGAATCGCGGCGCAACTTCCTCGCGCTGATCTTCTGCCTGATGGTGGGCACCGCCGCGCTCCCGCACATCCTGATGCGCTACTACACGGTGCCCAGCGTGAAGGAGGCTCGGGCCTCTGTGACGTGGTCGTTGTTCTTCATCTTCCTGCTGTACTTCACCGCGCCGGCCCTGGCCGTGCTGGTCAAGTTCGAGGTGTTCAACGTCCTGGTGGGCACACCGTTCAACAACCTGCCGGAGTGGATAGCGGCATGGAACCGTGTCGACCCGACCCTGCTGTCGGTGACCGACGTGAACAAGGACGGCATCCTGCAGCTCAACGAGATGAGCATTGGCGGCGACATCATCGTGCTGGCAACCCCCGCCATCGGTGGTCTGCCGTACGTGATCTCGGGCCTGGTGGCGGCCGGCGGCCTGGCCGCGGCGCTGTCCACGGCCGACGGTCTGCTGCTGACCATCGCCAACGCGCTGTCGCACGACCTGTACTACAAGATGATCGACCCCAACGCCTCGACGGCCCGCCGCGTCACGATCTCCAAGACGCTGCTGCTGATCGTGGCCCTGGCCGCCGCCTATGTGGCCGCCCAGAAACCGGCCGACATCCTGTTCCTGGTCTCCGCGGCGTTCTCGTTTGCTGCCTCGGCGTTCTTCCCGGCACTGGTGCTCGGCATCTTCTGGAAGCGCGCCACCGGCATCGCCGCTTCGCTGGGCATGATCGCGGGCCTGGGTATCACCTTCTACTACATGGCCACCACACAGCCCTGGCTGCGTGGCATCTTCGGCGTCACCTCGCCGATCGAGCTGTGGTGGGGCATCCAGCCGATCTCGGCCGGCGTGTTCGGCGTGCCGCTGGGCATCGCGGTGATCGTCCTGGTCAGCCTGGTGACCCCGGCGCCGAGCAAGAAGATCCAGGAGCTGGTGGAGCACGTGCGCTACCCCAACCTGAAGGCCGCCTGAACGGCGCCCGATAGGTCCCCGCCCGCCGCGAAGGCGGGCGGTCCCAGGCCCGGACCATCGGCAGGTGGCCCGGGCTTTTCACTTTTGTATAATCGCGGGCTTGCCTTGCTGCACCCCTGCTGACGCCTGGGGGCGGCTGTCAATCTCCCAGGCCAGGGTTTTCCGATCGGCCGGGGGCATCCACAAGGAGAGTCCATGCGTCACTATGAGATCGTCTTGCTGATCCACCCGGATCAGAGCGAACAGGTTCCGGCCATGCTGGAGCGCTACAAGGGCATGATCACCGCCGGTGGCGGCAAGATCCACCGCGTTGAAGACTGGGGCCGCCGCCAGCTGGCTTACCAGATCAACAAGCTGTCCAAGGCCCACTACCTCTGCGTCAACATCGAGGCCGACCAGGCCGTGATGAACGAGCTGGAGCACGCCTTCCGCTTCAACGACGCGGTGCTGCGCCACCTGAGCGTGCAGCGCAAGAAAGCCGACACCGGCCCGTCGTCCATGATGAAGACGGTCGAGCGCGAAGAGGCCCGCAAGGCCCAGCAGCAATCGCAGGAGCAATCCGCCTGACGCCCCTGGCGTGAGGTTCGCGGGAATCGGGTGAACCGTCTCCAGTTGCAGGCCGCGGTGGTGCAGGTGCAGAACCTGCGCTACACACCGGCAGGCATCCCGGTGCTCAATCTCGTGCTCGAACACGAGTCGCAGCAGACCGAACTGGACACACCCCGCACCGTCGCCCTCCAGATCCGTGCCGTGGCCTTCGGGCCCCTGGCCGAGACCCTGCAGAAGCAGGCGCTCAACGAACTGGCGGACTTCGACGGGTTCCTCGCGAACGCGCGCAACGGCAAAGGCGTGGTCTTCCACATCCAGGCATTCAGCAAGACATAGGAGAGGCCCATCATGGCTGCACCCAAGCGTTTCAACAAAGACAAGCGCCCCAAGCGCAACACCCAGTCGCTGCTTTTCAAGCGCAAGCGCTTCTGCCGCTTCACCGTCGCCAAGGTCGAAGAGGTGGACTACAAGGACATCGACGTCCTGCGCGACTTCATTTCTGAAAACGGCAAGATCATCCCGGCGCGCCTGACCGGCACCCGCGCGATCTACCAGCGCCAGGTCACCACCGCCATCAAGCGCGCGCGCTTCCTGGCCATGCTGCCCTACAGCGATCAGCACCGCGTCTGATTGAGGAGCCCGACATGCAAGTGATTCTTCTCGAAAAAGTCCATAACCTCGGCGCCCTCGGCGATGTCGTCAAGGTCAAGGACGGCTACGCCCGCAACTTCCTGATCCCGACCGGCCAGGCCCGCCGCGCCACCAAGGACGCCCTGGCGGCCTTCGAGGCCCGCCGCGCCGAACTGGAAAAGGCCGCCGCTGCCAAGCTGGCCGCCGCTCAGGCCGTGGGTGAGAAGCTGGCCGCCACCACCCTCAAGCTCACGCAGAAGGCTGGTGTGGATGGCCGTCTGTTCGGCTCCGTCACCAACCACGACGTGGCCGACGAGCTGCACAAGCAAGGCTTCAAGGACGTGGTCAAGTCGCAGGTGCGCATGCCCAATGGCCCGCTCAAGGCCGTGGGCGACTACACCGTGCAGATCAACCTGCACACCGACGTCACGGTCGACGTGGCCGTCTCGGTGCTCGGCGAAACCGCCTGATCGCCGCGGACCCCCAGTCCGCCAGAAAGCCGCTGTCCTCGGGCAGCGGCTTTTTCTTTTCACCGGGCATGCACCGCATTCCCACCGGTTCTCCACAGGGTTGTCCCCTGACGAGGACTACCCGGGGGCGTACCATTCCCCTTTGCCCTGACGCCGCATGTCCACCGCCTTCTCCAGCCCATTTCCTGACCTTGGCAGCGGCCTTGACGAGACCGGTGACCGCCAGGTCGCGCAGCTCCGCGTTCCGCCGCACTCCATCGAAGCCGAGTCCAGCGTGCTTGGCGGCCTGTTGCTGGACAACGGCGCCTGGGACCGCGTCGCGGACCTGCTCAACGACTCCGACTTCTACCGTTACGAACACCGCCTGACGTACTCGGCCATCGCTGCGCTGGTCAATGCGTCCAAGCCGGCCGACGTGGTGACGGTGTTCGAGCACCTGCAGAACCTGGGCAAGGCCGACGAGGCGGGCGGGCTGGCCTACCTCAACTCGCTCGCGCAGTACGTGCCCAGTGCGGCCAACATCCGCCGCTACGCCGAGATCGTGCGCGAGCGCGCCGTGCTGCGAAAGCTCGTGGCCGCCAGCGACGAAATCGCCACCTCCGCCTTCAACCCGCAGGGCAAGCCGGTCGCCAAGATCCTCGACGAAGCCGAACAGAAGATCTTCAAGATCGGCGAGGAAGGCTCGCGCATGAAGGAGGGCTTCCAGTCGATGGACCGGCTGGTGGTTGAGCTGCTCGATCGCGTGCAGGAGATGGCCGACAACCCGCAGGACGTGACCGGCGTGCCCACCGGCTTCATCGACCTCGACCGCATGACCGCGGGCCTGCAGGGGGGCGATCTGATCGTGCTGGCGGCGCGTCCTTCGATGGGCAAGACCGCTTTCGCCATCAACATCGCCGAGCATGTGGCGCTGAACGAAGGCCTGCCCGTCGCCGTGTTCTCCATGGAAATGGGCGCGGCCCAGCTCGCGGTGCGTATCGTGGGCTCCATCGGCCGCATCAACCAGGGCCACCTGCGCACCGGCAAGCTCACCGACGACGAATGGCCGCGCCTGACGGAGGCCATCGAAAAGCTGCGCAACGTGTCGCTGCACATCGACGAGACGCCCGGCCTCACGCCCAGCGAGCTGCGCGCCAACGCGCGGCGCCTGGCGCGCACCTGCGGCAAGCTCGGTCTGATCGTGGTCGACTACCTGCAGCTCATGAGCGGCTCCAGCAGCGACGGCGGCGACAACCGGGCCACCGAACTCGGCGAGATCTCGCGTGGCCTGAAGATGCTGGCCAAGGAGCTGCAATGCCCGGTGATCGCGCTGTCGCAGCTCAACCGCTCGGTCGAACAGCGCACCGACAAGCGTCCCATGATGAGCGACCTGCGTGAATCGGGCGCCATCGAGCAGGACGCGGACATCATCATGTTCATCTACCGCGACGAGTACTACACCAAGGACGCCTGCAAAGAGCCGGGTGTGGCGGAGATCATCATCGGCAAGCAGCGAAACGGCCCCACGGGAACGGTCAAGCTGGCGTTCTTGAATATGTTGACCCGTTTCGAATCGCTCGTGGGCGGCGGCGACTACTGAGTCCCTTCACGCCGGAGAGGCGCGGGCGCCCGACCACCCTGACGCCCTAAGTTCTCACCATCTGCTGTTCTCTATGGCCCGGTCACACCAGTACCGGTAGGAGGACGCACATAGTTCGCGCCTCTTGATGCAGGGAGGACGCATGATCAGCCAGTCGCCACCATTGGATGTGCCCGCCGTGGTGCCACCGAGCCCCGCCACTTGGCGGGGCCACCCAGGCCCCGAGGGCGTGACGATCGGATCGCTGGCCCTGCCAGCCCAGGACACCACCATCCTGCGGGCGCTGGTGCGCTTGCTGGACGGGGCGTTGGGCATGGGGCTTCGGTACAGTGAGGACGTCGCCGGTTGCCATGTGGTCTTTGCCTCGCCGGCGGCACTGAGCACCTGCCCGGGCCGCACCACCGTCGTGGTCACCGACGCCGCCACCGTGCCGCTCGGGTGGGGTGGCCCGATCACCATCAGTTCTCCCTTGCGCATGATCGGCGTCATCACGGCCTTGCAACAGGCCTTGCCCCGGCGGCGGTCTTCGAACCCCCTGGATCGCCAGCGGTGGTTGTCCTCGCTGTTCGAGCGTCTGCGAGCGGCGCTTCGGAGCTGTGGCCACAGCGTTTTGCCGATCGGCGGAGGGCAGTTGCTCCGGCTCGATGCGGTGTCGCAGTCCATGCAGGCCACCGTTCCGGTCGAGCAGCTGCTCTCGCACGCGCATGACCTGGGTGCGCTGCGCCCGTGCACGGCGGCCGATGAAGACGCGCTGCAAGGGGCCGAGACGCATTCGCTGAGCGTGTTCCTGTGGCGCCTGAGCGCGACCATGGTGGAGGCGCGCGCGCCCCATCCGCCCTTGCGCGGCGCCTGGCGCCTGCGGCGCTGGCCTCAGGCCATGGGGCTCATGGCGCCGGGCCATCCGCACCTGGCGGCCTTGCTGTGGCGCCGGCCATACACCGCCCTGGAGTTGGCCGAGCGTGCAGGTTTGCCGCTGCCTGTGGTCCGGGCCTTCGTGCTCACGGGTGACGCGCTGGGCCTGGGCCAACTGGAAGAGGCCACCCATCCCCTGGACGTGGCCCGCGAAGCCGCGGCTTGGGGCCGGTTCAAACCCTTGCGCGAGAAGTGGCGGTTGTGGTGACCCCCGCCACGACACCCGCCGAATTCAAGATTGTCATCACCGGGCCCAGGGGGGCTGGCAAGGCCACCGCCAGCCGATCCATTGGTGAGGGCATCGCCGTGCCCATGAGCCTCGACGGAAGCGGGAGGGCGCTGGATGGCCTGCCCCCCGCCGCCGCCGGCGCGTTGGGCTTGATCGTGCTGGTCGACAACAGCCAAACCGACCCCATTGCCCAGGTGGAGTGGCACCTGCGAGTGCTGGCCGGGCCCATCGGGCCCCTGCCCACGGTGGTGGGCGTGGGGCGGCTGGAGACGCATCCCTGGCCCGGCGTCGAGGCCTACTGCGCTGGCCTGGAGGCGGCGGGCTGGCGCGTGCCGGTCATCGATGTCGACGTGCGCCGTGAGGCCGATGTCCGGCTGTTGCTCTCCGTTCTGGTGGGCCTGGCCGAGGCCGACGGGGGCGCGCCACCCGAATGAAGGCGGGCCTTAGAGCACTTCGGAGGCGAAGTCGGCGAGCCTTGAGCGTTCGCCACGCGCCAGCGTGATGTGCCCGCCGTGCGGCCAGCCCTTAAAGCGGTCCACCGCGTAGGTCAGGCCCGAGGAGCCTTCGGTGAGGTAGGGCGTGTCGATCTGCGCCAGGTTGCCCATGCAGATCATCTTGGTGCCCGGGCCCGCGCGCGTGATCAGCGTCTTCATCTGCTTGGGCGTCAGGTTCTGCGCCTCGTCGATGATCACGTACTTGTTCATGAAGGTCCGGCCGCGCATGAAGTTCATGCTTTTGACCTTGATGCGGCTGCGGATGAGTTCATTGGTGGCCGCGCGACCCCATTCGCCCGCATTGCCGCCGTCGCCCTTGGCCAGGAACTCCAGGTTGTCGTCCAGCGCGCCCATCCAGGGGCCCATCTTTTCTTCCTCGGTGCCGGGCAGGAAACCGATGTCTTCGCCCACGCTGACGGTGGCGCGGGTCATGATGATCTCGGTGTAGCGCCGGTCGTCCAGCACCTGCGTGAGGCCGGCGGCCAGTGCCATCAGCGTCTTGCCCGTGCCAGCCGTGCCGGCAAGCGTCACGAAGTCGATTTCGGGGTCCATCAGAAGGTTGAGGGCGAAGTTCTGCTCGCGGTTGCGGCTGGTGACTCCCCAGACGGCGTTCTTGAGGTGGGTGTAGTCCTTGAGCGTCTTGAGCACCGCGGTCTTGTCGCGGATCTCGGTCACGCGCGCGTACAGCGAGGGCTCGCCCGGCGCTTCGAAGTAGACGAACTGGTTGATGTGGAACTGGCCCACCGCCGGGCCGCTCACGCGGTAGAACGTGTGGCTGCCGCTCTGCCAGCTTTCGATGGTCTTGCTCTGGCGCGTCCAGAAGTCCTGTGGAAGGGCCAGCGAACCCGGGTACAACAGCTCACCGTCGTCCAGGGTCTTGTCGTTCTCGTAGTCCTCCGCGGCCAGACCCAATGCGCGCGCCTTCACGCGCATGTTGATGTCCTTGGACACCAGGATCACGTCGCGATCGGGGTGGCGCTGGCGCAGCGCCGCCACCACGCCGAGGATCTGGTTGTCGGCCTTGCCCTGGGGCAGGGACGGGGGCAACTCGCTCAGCAGCGGCTCGGTCTGGAAGAACAGCAGGCCGCGCGCGGATTGGTGGCCGGTGGCGGAGAGCTTCAGGCCCTTGGTCATGTCGCCACCGGCCTGGGCGGCCAGGGCGTCGAGCGTACGGCTGGTCTGGCGGCCGTTGCGGGCGACCTCGGTCATGCCCTTTTTGTGGCCGTCCAGCTCTTCCAGCACGATCATCGGCAGGTAGATGTCGTGTTCCTCGAAGCGGAAGAGGCTCATCGGATCGTGCAGCAGCACGTTCGTGTCGAGGACGAAGAGGCGGGCGGGGCCGCCGCTGGCCGCCTTGCCGCCGGCGCGGCGCCGCGGGGCGGCCACGGGCGAGGAGGGAGCGAGGCTGGTGGAGGCGGGCGCGGCCGGCTCGGGACGCTCGGCGCGGTCCTTGAGTTCCAGGGCGGGGGCCGGTGCGCGGCGGGTCTTGGCGGCCGGCGCGGGACGCGTTTTGCGCGGGGCGGGTGCGTCGACCGGTGCGGGCGCCGCCAGCGTATCGTCATCCGGGAGGATGTTCAGGCCGCCGGTGCGCTCGTCGAAATCTTCGAGGTTGGCGTTGGAGGCCTTGAGGGTGTAGGCGTCGGGGGCGAGGAGGGCGGCGCGTTTGGAGGGGGCGGGGGGCAGGGGCATGTGGGCTTGGCGTTCAGCGCGCGGGCTCGAAAAAACAAAAAGCCGCCGGGAAAACCGGGCGGCCTTGCGTGCGTCGGAGGGGGCGGAAACAGCGGTGGACAGGGAAGATGCCCGAAGACATGCGAATCACTATACACCTTCCGCATGTCACCGAAAGCGCGGTGACGCGGTGGGGCAGCGGGGTGTCGCTGCGCCGCACCACCAGGCGTTCAGGCGGCCTTTTTGAGCGCCTTGACGGCCTTGAGCACTTCCTCGACGTGGCCGGGAACCTTCAGGCCGCGCCACTCCTGGCGCAGCACGCCGTCGGGCCCGATCAGGAAGGTGCTGCGCTCGATGCCCTTGACCTTCTTGCCGTACATGATCTTGTTCTTGACCACGCCGAACATGTGGCACATCTTTTCCTCGGTGTCGGCAATGAGCTCGAAGGGCAGCTCCAGCTTGGCCTTGAAGTCATCGTGCGACTTCATGTTGTCGCGCGAGACGCCGAACACCTGGGCGCCGGCCTTGACGAAATCCTTGTACTTGTCGCGAAACTGCATGGCCTCGGTGGTGCAGCCAGGCGTATTGTCCTTGGGGTAGAAATACAGCACGAGCGTCTGACCGAGGTGGCTCTGGTGGCTGACCTTGACGCCGCCGGTGGCCAGGGATTCGAACTCGGGGATGGGTTTATTGACAACGACGGCCATGCTGTGGAGACCCCTGACGTAAGTGGATGGTGTTGCGTTGGCTGCCCGAGTGGCCGGACCGACGCTGCGCATGCATACGGAAGGTCTGACCGGGCAACAACCCAATATTTTACCTCTTTGGGGGCCCGATTACCCGGATACGGGCTGGGAACCACCTTCTTGTAGGAGGGCCGCCGCAACGCGGCGCCCTTCGCCGGCCAGGATGTTGTAGGTCCTGCAGGCGGCCGCTGTGTCCATGGTTTCCACGCCAATACCCCGTTCCAGCAGGGCCCGCAGCAGCCGGGGTGCAACGAAGCGCAGCCGCGCGCCGCTGCCGAAGACCACCAATTCCGGCGCCACGCCGGCCGGGTCCAGCAGTTCCTCGAAGTGCCCCGGGCCCAGGTCCTCGAAGCGCTGGCAGTTCCAGGGGCGCAGTTGCCCGCTGGCCGTGAGCACCACACTGGCCGTGTGGCGTTCGCCGTTGATCGCGATCCAGCCCTCGCCGAGGGCGGTGATGGCGAGTTGGTGGGGCGTGTCGGCGTGCAGTTTCATGGGGCGTTCGCGCCCTGGGCGAGCTGGAGAACTGTGGTCAAATCGCAAGTTTGCTCGTGACCGGCGCGGCATCCATCTTAGCCTTCCCGTGCCAGGCTTCCGCCCTCGGAGGGACTTTGAAGACCATCCAGAAATCCGCCAAGCTCGCCAACGTCTGCTACGACATCCGCGGTCCCATCATGGACGCGGCGCGGCAGATGGAGGAAGAGGGCCACAAGATCATCAAGCTCAACATCGGCAATCTGGCGGTGTTCGGTTTTGATGCGCCCGAGGAGATCCAGCAGGACATGATCCGCAACCTGCCGAATTCGGCGGGTTACTCCGACAGCAAGGGCATCTTCGCGGCGCGCAAGGCGGTGATGCACGAAACCCAGCTGCAGGGCATCCAGGGTGTCACCCTGGAGGACATCTACCTCGGCAACGGCGCCAGCGAGCTGATCGTGATGGCGACCAACGCGTTGCTCGACGATGGCGACGAGCTGCTGCTGCCGGCCCCCGACTACCCCCTGTGGACGGCGGCGGCCAGTCTGTCGGGTGGCACGCCCGTGCACTACATGTGCGACGAGTCCAAGGGCTGGATGCCCGACATCGAGGACATCCGCCGCAAGATCACGCCGGCCACCAAGGGCATCGTGGTCATCAACCCGAACAACCCCACCGGTGCGCTGTACCCCAAGGAACTGCTGCAGCAGATCGTGGGCCTGGCGCGCCAGCACGGCCTGGTGATCTTCGCCGACGAGGTCTACGACAAGGTGCTGTACGACGACGTCAAGCACGTGCCGATCGGCAGCCTGTCGAACGACGTGCTCACGCTCACCTTCAACTCGCTGTCCAAGAGCTACCGCTCCTGCGGCTACCGCGCGGGCTGGCTGGTGGTGTCGGGCGACAAGAAGCCCGCCAAGGACTACATCGAGGGCCTGAACATGCTCTCGAACATGCGCCTGTGCGCCAACGTGCCGGGCCAGTGGGCGATCCAGACCGCCCTCGGCGGCTACCAGAGCATCAACGACCTGGTGCAGGAGGGCGGGCGCCTGCGCCGCCAGCGCGACCTGGCCTACGAACTCATCACGGCGATCCCGGGGGTGAGCTGCGTCAAGCCGCAGGCGGCGCTCTACATGTTTCCGAAGCTCGATCCGGCGATGTACCCCGTGCAGGACGACCAGCAGCTGTTCCTGGAACTGCTGCAGGAAACGCGCGTGATGCTGGTGCAGGGATCGGGCTTCAACTACCCCGACAACCAGCACTTCCGCATCGTCTTCCTGCCGCACGAGGACGACCTGCGCGAGGCCATCGGCCGCGTCGCGCGCTTTCTCGAACACTGGCGAAAACGCCACGGCAACTGAGTTTTTCCTTTTTCACCGACCGATGAAACCGATTCAAGTGGGCCTGCTGGGCATTGGCACCGTGGGCAGCGGCACCTTCAACGTGCTGCAACGCAACCAAGAAGAGATCCGCCGCCGCGCCGGCCGCGGCATCCAGATCACCATGGTGGCCGACCTCGACGTGGCGCGCGCCAGGGCCGTGGTGGGTGAGGGCGTCACCGTCGTGGGCGATGCGCGCGAGGTGATCGCCAATCCCGACATCGACATCGTGATCGAGCTCATCGGCGGCTATGGCATCGCCAAGGCCCTGGTGATGGAGGCCATCTCGGCGGGCAAGCACGTGGTCACGGCCAACAAGGCCCTGCTCGCGGTGCACGGCACCGAGATCTTCGCGGCGGCCTCGGCGCGCGGCGTGATCGTGGCCTTCGAGGCCGCCGTGGCCGGTGGCATCCCCATCATCAAGGCGCTGCGCGAGGGCCTCTCGGCCAACCACATCGAGTGGATCGCCGGCATCATCAACGGCACCACCAACTTCATCCTCTCGGAGATGCGCGACAAGGGGCTCGACTTCGAGGTCGTGCTCAAGGAGGCGCAGCGCCTGGGCTATGCCGAAGCCGACCCGACCTTCGACATCGAGGGCGTGGACGCGGCGCACAAGGCGACCATCATGAGCGCCATCGCCTTCGGCATCCCGGTGCAGTTCCCCAAGGCCTATGTCGAGGGCATCACCCAGCTGTCGGCCACCGACATCCGCTACGCCGAGCAGCTGGGCTACCGCATCAAGTTGCTGGGCATCACCAAGCGCGCGCCGCGCGGCATCGAGCTGCGCGTGCACCCTTGTCTGGTGCCGGCCAAGCGCCTGCTGGCCAACGTCGAGGGGGCGATGAACGCGGTGGTGGTGCACGGCGACGCCGTGGGCACCACGCTGTACTACGGCAAGGGCGCGGGCAGCGAACCCACGGCCAGCGCCGTGATCGCCGATCTGGTGGACGTGACGCGCCTGCACACGGCCGACCCGCACCACCGCGTGCCGCACCTGGCCTTCCAGCCCGACGCCCTGAGCGACCTGCCGGTGCTGCCCATGAGCGAGGTGGTCACCAGCTACTACCTGCGCCTGCGTGTGGCCGACGAGGCCGGCGTGCTCGCCAAGGTCACGGGCGTGCTCGCGCTCAACGGCATCAGCATCGACGCCGTGCTGCAGCGCGAGGCCGACGAGGTGGGCGGCGAGGGCGCCACCAGCACCGACCTCATCATCCTCACGCACGACACGCGCGAAGGCACCATGGACAAGGTGCTGGCCGAGCTGCAGGCCCTGCCCACGGTGCTGTCGCCCATCGTGCGTATCCGCAAGGAAGAGCTCCGCTGATGCGTTACCTGTCCACGCGCGGCCACGCCGAACGCAAGCGCTTCTGCGAGATCCTGCTGGAAGGGCTGGCGCCCGACGGCGGCCTGTACCTGCCCGAGCGCTACCCGCAGGTGGACGCCGCCGCGCTGCAGCGCCTGCGCGCGGTCTTCAACGAAGGCAAGCCCGGCGGCTACGCGGCGCTGGCCTTTGAGATCCTCTCGCTCTACATCGACGACATTCCCGCGGCCGACCTGCGTGCCCTCTGCGAGCGCACCTACACCGAGGCGGTGTTCGGCAACCCGGCCATCGTGCCGCTCAAGCAGCTCGAGGACGGCTTCTACCTCGAGGCCCTGTCCAACGGCCCCACGCTGGCCTTCAAGGACATGGCCATGCAACTGCTGGGGCAGCTGTTCGAGTACGAGCTGGGCCGCCGCGGCGAGTCGCTCAACATCCTGGGCGCCACCAGCGGCGACACCGGCAGCGCGGCCGAGCATGCCATGAAGGGCAAGCGCGGCGTGCGCGTCTTCATGCTCAGCCCGCACGGCCGCATGAGCCCCTTCCAGCAGGCGCAGATGTTCAGCCTGACGGACCCGAACATCCACAACATCGCCATCGAGGGCGTGTTCGACGACTGCCAGGACATCGTCAAGGCCGTCAGCAACGACCTCGACTTCAAGCGCCGCCACAAGATCGGCACGGTCAACTCCATCAACTGGGCGCGGCTGCTGGCCCAGGTGGTCTATTACTTCGCCGGCTACTTCCAGGCCACCAGCGGAGCCCCCACGCTCCCCGCTGCGCGTGGTTCGCAGCCCCCCCAGGGGGCTGATTCGCCTGGGGGCGGTCCGGCGGCGAATCACAACGCCGAGCGCGTGAGCTTCACCGTGCCCAGCGGCAACTTCGGCAACGTCTGCGCGGGCCACGTGGCGCGGCAGATGGGCCTGCCCATCCACCGGCTGGTGGTGGCGACGAACGAGAACGACGTGCTCGACGAGTTCTTCCGCACCGGCGTCTACCGCGTGCGCGGCAGCGCCGACACGCACGAGACCTCCAGCCCCTCGATGGACATTTCCAAGGCGAGCAACTTCGAGCGCTTCGTCTTCGACCTCGTGGGCCGCGACCCGGCGCGCTGCAAGGCGCTGTTCGCCGACGCGCTGTCGCGCGAGGGCCGCTTCGACCTGAGCGGTGATGCCGTCTTCGCCGATGCCTCCGCGCACTACGGCTTCCAAAGCGGGCGCAGCACCCACGCCGACCGCCTGGCCACCATCCGCGAGGTCGACCGGCGCCACGCCGTGGTGATCGACACCCACACCGCCGATGGCGTCAAGGTGGCGCGCGAGCACCTCGAGCCCGGCGTGCCCATGGTGGTGCTGGAAACCGCGCTGCCGATCAAGTTCGCCGAGACCATCGTGGAGGCCCTGGGCCACGAGCCCGAGCGCCCGGCCGCCTACGTGGGCATCGAGTCGCTGCCCAAGCGCGTGACCGTGATGCCGGCCGACGTCGACCGGGTCAAGGCCTACATCGCCGAGCGCACCGCGGCCGCATGAGCGCCGCCGGGCCGTTCCCCAGGCGACCAGCCCCGCCGTGCGCGGCGCGGAGGGTGATCCGGTGAACGTCGTCGGCTTCGCGGGCTTCTCGGGTTCTGGCAAGACCACGCTGGTCGAACAGCTCATTCCCGCCCTGCGCCTGCGCGGCCACCGCGTCTCGGTCATCAAGCACGCGCACCACAGCTTCGACATCGACCACCCCGGCAAGGACACCTGGCGCCACCGCGAGGCCGGCGCCGTGGAGATCGTGGCCGCGTCGCCCCGGCGGGTGGTCTTCATGCGCGAGTTGGAGACCGAGGCCACGCACGACGTGCACGCGCTCATCGCGCGGCTCAGCGCCGAGGTGGACTGGGTACTGGTCGAGGGCTTCAAGGGCAGCAGCCTGCCCAAGATCGAGGTCTGGCGCCAGGCCAGCGGCCAGCCTGTGATCTACCCGTCGCAGCCCCGGGTGCTGGCCGTGGCCACCGACAGCCCCGCAGCCCTGCCCGAACCACCCGCACGCCCGGTGCTGGATTTGAACGCGCCCGATGACGTGGCCGCGTGGCTGGTCGACAATGCCAGCCGGTTCCACTACAGACCTCCCGACGCCCCATGAACGCTCCGGCCCGCGCGCCCCTGATGGCCCTGGACGACGCCCTGGCCGCCTTGCTCGGCCGCGCCACGCCCCTCGCCGACACCGACACGGTGCCCACCATCGACGCCGTGGGCCGCGTGCTGGCGCAGGACCTGGTGAGTGCCCTGCAGGTGCCGCCGCAAGACAACTCCTCCATGGATGGCTACGCCGTGCGCTGCGCCGACGTGACCGACAAAGGCGTGGTGCTGCCCATCAGCCAGCGCATCGCGGCCGGCCACGCGGGCGGGCCGCTGCAGCCCGGCACCTGCGCGCGCATCTTCACCGGCGCCCCCATGCCCGAAGGCGCCGACGCGGTGGTCATGCAGGAAGACACGCGCGAGGTCGGCGGCGACCTGCACGCGGTGCACATCGACAGCATTCCCGAACCCGGCCAGTGGGTACGCCGCTCGGGCGAGGACGTGGCGCGCGGCGCCACCGTGCTGGCGCGCGGCCAGCGCCTGGACGAAGGCGCCCTGGGACTGGCGGCCAGCCTGGGCCTGCCCCATCTGCGGGTGGTGCGCCGCCCGCGCGTGGCCCTGTTCTCCACCGGCGACGAGCTCGTGATGCCCGGCGAGGTGCCGCCCGAGGCCATGAAACCCGGCGCCATCTACAACTCCAACCGCTTCTTTCTGCGCGCACTGCTTCAGCGTTTCGGCTGCGAGGTAAGCGACCTCGGCATCGTGCCGGACCAGCGCGAGTCCACGCTGGCCGCGCTCAAGACGGCGGCCGACCACCACGACCTGATCCTCACCAGCGGCGGCGTGTCCGTGGGTGAGGAAGACCACATCAAGCCCTCGGTGCAGCAACTGGGCGGGCTCGACCTCTGGCAGATCGCCATGAAGCCCGGCAAGCCCTTCGCCTACGGCCATGTGCGGCGCGACGCGGGGGCGGGGCAGGGCGTGGGCAGCCATTGCCACTTCATCGGTCTGCCGGGCAACCCGGTGTCCAGCTACGTCACCTTCCTGCTGCTCGTGCGCCCCTTCCTGCTGCAGCTGCAGGGTGTCGCCGATCCGCGCGCCCTGCGCCTGCCCGCGGCACTGCCGCTGCGCGCCGACTTCAGCCTGCCGCGCGCCGACAGGCGCCGCGAGTTCCTGCGCGCGCGCCGCAACGCCAGCGGCGGCGTCGAGCTGTTCCCGAACCAGAGTTCGGGCGTGCTCACCTCCGTGGTCTGGGCCGACGGCCTGGTCGACAACCCCTCGGGCACCACCATCGCGCCGGGCGACACTGTGCGCTTCATCGCCCTGTCGGACCTGCTTGCATGAACACCATCCAGCTGCGCTACTTCGCCTCCATCCGCGAGGCCATCGGCACCGGCGCCGAGCGCCTGAGCACCGCCGCGCCCACGCTGGCGGCGCTGCGCGACGAACTCATCGCGCGCGGCGGCGCGCACGCGCAGGCGCTGGCGCGCGGCAAGGCCGTGCGCGTCTCGCTCAACCAGTCCATGGCCGACGAAAGCGCCGCGCTCGCCGACGGCGCCGAGGTGGCCTTCTTCCCGCCCGTGACCGGCGGTTGAGCATGGCCGCGCGCGTTTCCATCCAGACCGCCGACTTCGACCTGAGCACCGAGGTCGCGCTGCTGCGCCTGCAGGACAAGGGCGTGGGCGCGGTCTGCAGCTTCATCGGCACCGTGCGCGACCGCAACGACGGCCTGGCCGTCAGCGCGATGGAGCTGGAGCACTACCCTGGCATGACCGAAAAGGCCATCGAGGCCATGATCGACGAGGCCTTGCGGCGCTTCGACATCCTCGGTGCGCGGGTCATCCACCGCGTGGGGCCGCTGCAGCCACTGGACCAGATCGTGCTCGTGGTCGTCAGCGCCGCCCACCGGGGCCAGAGCTTCCAGGCCTGTGAGTTCCTGATGGACTACCTCAAGACCCAGGCGCCGTTCTGGAAGAAGGAGCAAACGCCCGAGGGCGCGCGCTGGGTCGACGCGCGCGTGAGCGACGACGCCGCGCTGGCCCGCTGGGGCCTGCCGGCGAACAACGCCTGAGGACCCAGGGCATGGACAGCGGCACCGTCGAGGCGATCGAACGCAACACGGTGCAGGCCGTGGCGCCCGAGCGGCTCGACGATGGCCTGACGGGCTGGCTGCTGCCCATGGACCGCGGCACCGTGGGGCGCGCGCAGTGCGCGGTGCCGCTGTCGCACGCGGCCCCCGATCCCGTCCTCATCGACGCCATCGCGGAGCGCTACCGCGCGCGTGGCTTTCCCGTGGCCTGGCGCCTGCCCGAATGGCCCGAGTGGGCGGCCTTCACCCAGGCCCTGGGCGAACGCGGCTTCCGGCGGACCCAGCCCACGCAGACCCACATCGCCGAGGTGGCCGAGCTGCTGCGCCGCCTGCCCGACCCGCCGCACGGCGTCGAGCTGCGCCTGGCCGATGCCCCGGACGCCGCCTGGCTCGCCATGTTCCTCGGCGAGGGCCTGGACCCGGTGGACGGCGCCAGCCGCTCGCGCGCGCTCTCGCGCGCCCAGGGCACGCGCTTCGTCAGCCTGAGCGAGGCGGGGCAGACCCTGGCCTGCGGCGCCGCCAGCGTCGGCCATGGCTGGCTGGGCGTGCACGGCATGCGCACGGCGGCGCGCCAGCGCGGGCGCGGGCTGGCGGGCATGGTGCTGCGCGCCATGGCCGGCGAGGCGCTGCGCCGCGGCATTCCACGCGTGTTCCTGCAGGTGGACGCCGGCAACGCGCCGGCGCTGGCGCTGTACCAGCGCGCGGGTTTCCAGCTGGCCTGGCCCTACGCCTACTGGCGCCGCTGAGGCCGGCGAGGCGGGCCGGCTTGACCTGGATCAAGCGCGGGCGTTGGCAGGGGGCCGGGCCGGCTTGAAAATGGCCCCATCGCCGCCATGTGCCTGGCAATCCACATTTTCGGAGCGCCCCTCCCATGCGTCTCGACAAACTCACCACCAAATTCCAGGAAGCCCTGGCCGACGCCCAGTCGCTCGCGCTGGGCAATGACCACGCCTACATCGAACCCGTGCACCTGCTGCTGGCCATGCTGCGCCAGACCGACGGGCCAGTGTCCATCCTGCAGCGCGCCGGCGTGAACGTGCCCGGCCTCGTGCAGGCGGCCGAGGCGGCCGTCAAGCGGCTGCCCCAGGTGCAGGGCCAAGAACAGGTGCAGGTCGGCCCCGAGCTGGCCAAGCTGCTCCAGGCCACCGAAAAGGACGGCATCAAGCGCGGCGACGCCTTCATCGCCAGCGAACTCTTCCTGCTCGCCGTGGCCGACGCCAAGGGC
Source organism: Hydrogenophaga sp. YM1 (assembly GCF_016903055.1). Taxonomy (NCBI): domain Bacteria; kingdom Pseudomonadati; phylum Pseudomonadota; class Betaproteobacteria; order Burkholderiales; family Comamonadaceae; genus Hydrogenophaga; species Hydrogenophaga sp. YM1. The sequence goes on from NZ_CP070223.1 coordinate 2,199,112, forward strand.
GAACTGGGCCGCATCGCCAACGAGAACGGGCTGTCGCGCAAGAGCCTGGAGGCGGCCATCGCCGCCGTGCGTGGCGGCCAGCAGGTCAACAGCCCCGAGGCCGAGGGCCAGCGCGAGGCGCTCAAGAAATACACCATGGACCTGACCGAGCGCGCCCGCGCGGGCAAGCTCGACCCGGTGATCGGCCGCGACGACGAGATCCGCCGCGCCATCCAGGTGCTGCAGCGGCGCAGCAAGAACAACCCCGTGCTGATCGGCGAGCCCGGCGTGGGCAAGACCGCCATCGTCGAGGGCCTGGCCCAGCGCATCGTGGCCGGCGAGGTGCCCGACAGCCTGAAGGGCAAGCGCGTGCTCAGCCTGGACATGGCCGCTCTCCTGGCCGGCGCCAAGTACCGCGGCGAGTTCGAGGAGCGCCTCAAGAGCGTGCTGAACGAACTGGCCAAGGACGAAGGCCAGACCATCGTCTTCATCGACGAGCTGCACACCATGGTCGGTGCCGGCAAGGCCGAAGGCGCCATGGACGCGGGCAACATGCTCAAGCCCGCGCTGGCGCGCGGCGAATTGCACTGCGTGGGCGCCACCACGCTGGACGAGTACCGCAAGTACATCGAGAAGGACGCCGCGCTGGAGCGCCGCTTCCAGAAGATCCTGGTGGACGAGCCGTCGGTGGAGGCCACCATTGCCATCCTGCGCGGCCTGCAGGAAAAGTACGAGGTGCACCACGGCGTGGAGATCACCGATCCGGCCATCGTGGCCGCGGCCGAGCTGAGCCACCGCTACATCACCGACCGCTTCCTGCCCGACAAGGCCATCGACCTGATCGATGAGGCCGCGGCCAAGATCAAGATCGAGATCGACTCCAAGCCCGAGGCCATGGACCGGCTGGACCGCCGGCTCATCCAGCTGCAGATCGAGCGCGAGGCCATCAGGAAGGAAACCGACGAGGCCTCGCAGAAGCGCCTGGGCCTGATCGACGAGGAGATCGACCGGCTCAAGCGCGAGCTGGCCGACCTGGAGGAGATCTGGAAGGCCGAGAAGGCCCAGGCCCAGGGCTCGGCCCAGGTGAAGGAAGAGATCGACAAGCTGCGCCACCAGATCGAGGAGTTCACCCGCAAGGGCGACTTCAACAAGGTCGCCGAGCTGCAATACGGCAAGCTGCCTGAACTGGAAAAGCGCCTGAAGGACGCCCAGGCGGCCGAGACCGGCAAGAAGGCCGGCGGCCGCCCGCAGTTGCTGCGCACCCAGGTCGGCGCCGAAGAGATCGCCGAGGTGGTGGCGCGCGCCACCGGCATTCCGGTGAGCAAGCTCATGCAGGGCGAGCGCGACAAGCTGCTGCAGATGGAAGACCGCCTGCACCAGCGCGTGGTCGGCCAGGACGAGGCCATCAGCGCGGTGGCCAACGCCATCCGCCGCTCGCGCTCGGGCCTGTCCGACCCGAACCGGCCCACCGGCTCCTTCCTGTTCCTCGGCCCCACCGGCGTGGGCAAGACCGAGCTGTGCAAGGCGCTGGCGGGCTTCCTGTTCGACAGCGAAGACCACCTCGTGCGCATCGACATGAGCGAGTTCATGGAGAAGCACTCGGTCGCGCGCCTGATCGGTGCGCCGCCCGGCTACGTGGGCTACGAGGAGGGCGGCTACCTCACCGAAGCGGTGCGCCGCAAGCCCTACTCGGTGCTGCTGCTCGACGAGGTGGAGAAAGCCCACCCCGACGTCTTCAACGTGCTGCTGCAGGTGCTCGACGACGGTCGCCTCACCGATGGCCAGGGCCGCACCGTGGACTTCAAGAACACCGTGATCGTGATGACCAGCAACATCGGCTCGCACATGATCCAGTCCATGGTCGGCCAGCCCTACGACGAGGTGAAGGAAGCCGTGTGGGGCGAGCTCAAGGGCTACTTCCGCCCCGAGTTCCTCAACCGCATCGACGAGACCGTGGTATTCCACGCGCTCGACGCCAAGAACATCGAGGCGATCGCCGCCATCCAGCTGCAGGCGCTGCAGGCGCGGCTGCAGAAGATGGACCTCAAGCTCGAGGTCTCGCCGGCGGCGCTGGGCGAGCTGGCCAAGGTCGGCTTCGACCCGGTGTTTGGCGCGCGCCCGCTCAAGCGCGCGATCCAGCAGCGCATCGAGAACCCGCTGTCCAAGCTGCTGCTGGAGGGCCGCTACCCGCCCAAGTCGGCCATTCCGGTCGACGTGGACCCGGTGCGCAACCCGGGCGTGTTCGAGTTCGGCGAGCCGCTGCCCATGGCCTGATGCGCCGCCGCGCGTGGCGGCGCGGCCGGCCCTCAGGCCGCCTCGTCGTCCGCGTCGGCCAGCGCCGGTGCCTGGTTGTCCAGCAGATAGCCCTGCGCGGTCAGGCGGCGGGCCAGTTCGTGCACGTCCTCGTCCAGCAGGCGCGAGAGTTCGCGCAAGCTGCGCCGGCCGTTGGCCATCAGCAGCAGGGTGTGCGCCCGGCGGTCCAGCCCGTCGGGGCGGGCCAGCGCCTCCCAGGCGCGCGGCGTCTTCGTGTAGAGATGGCCTTCCATGTTCCTGAAGCGTGCATGGGTGGCGTGACTTCACCGTGAAACCGCGCCAGGCACCCAGGCATACAAGTTCCGGGCCAGGCGCGGGCGCCCGCCTGCGGGGCCGTCCGGCAGCCCCGGGCGACCGGTTGGAGCCCCAGGGGCTACCCCTGTCCGGAAATCGGCCGATCACCACTTCGTTCACACCCCGGGCGGCTATAACCGTGACCTGCATCACGTGATGCTTTCATCACTGGTGACCGCCGCTCCCCTGGCCCCTTTGCCGACATGACCGTTCCCTCTCCCTTGCTGGAGCAGTGCTTCGAGGAAGCCGTCCGCCACGCCGCGCCCATGCTGGGGCGCTGCATCGACGTGGGCGTGTCCTCCCTGCAGGCCGAGGAGAAGGACATGCGCGAGGTGGCCGCGCGCGACCGCGCGGCGCGGTCCTGGTTCGCGCTGCTCAAGCACCGCAACGGCTGGGGCCCCAATTTCGCGCAGCGCCTGAAAGCGGCCTTTCACACCGGGTACAACGAAGGCAATACCTCCAGCCTGGCCTTGCTGTCCAACACCGAGCTGCTGGCGCTGGTGGACGACAACGCGGTGGCCGAGTCGATCGAGTCCGCCAAGCTGCTGCAGAACCTGCTGCCCGAGGTGGAGCAGGCCCTGGCCGTGCTCGACGCCCGCATGAGCTCGCTCATCGGCCTGGACACCGTGCACGCCGAGAAAAACCCGCTGCGCCCCTCGGTCTACGTGCGGGTGCTGCGCGAGATGCTGACCGCCAGCGAGAGCGACGCCGAGGTGCGCACGCTCTGGATGCGCCACCTGGCCCCGGTGCTGGGCCGCGAGCTGCGCGGCCTGTACGAAAACCTGGCGCTGATGCTGCAGCGCGCGAACGTGCAGGAGGCCAGCTACCGCGTGCGCCTGGTGGCCGATCCGCAGGCCACGCGGCCCGCGCAGCCCAAGCGCGACCTGCTCGATTTCGGCTTCACGCCCAGTGGCGTGGCCACCGAGGCCGCGCCGGCCCGGCCCGAGCCGGTCCATCCCTTCATGCCGGCCATGGGCGATCTGGCGCGCGCCCACCCCACGCTCGACCACGACGTGATGCAGCAGTTCCTGCAGCAGGGCGGCGAGGAGTACGCGCAGGCACTGAACGAGCAGTATTTCCGCCAGCTCGATCGCGAAATGGCCGCGATGCAGGCCGAGGCCTCGTTGCCCGTGCTCGACGACGCGGTGCTCGAAGAGGAGCGCACGCGTTTTCGCGACCTGCCCGTGGTGGACCGCCCGGCGCGCGGCGTCAGCATCGGCTCCCAGCTCAAGGCCGAGGCCTGGGGCGATTTCGCCAGCGCCGTCGCGCGCACGCGCGCGCTGCTCGACCTCAAGCGCCAGGCCCGCTCGGTGGGCCAGGCCATCGGCCTGGACGTGGTGCGCAAGCTGGTCAACCAGGTGGCGCGCGACCCGCTGCTGCTGGCGCCGGTGCGCGAGGCCGTGGTGGCGCTGGAGCCCGCGCTGCTCAGCCAGGCGCTGACCGAGCCGCGCTACTTCAACGAAGACGCCCACCCCGCGCGCCGCCTCGTCGAAAGCGTGGCGCAGCGCAGCTTCCGCTACAACGACGAGTTCAGCGAGGAGTTCGAATCCTTCTTTGGGCCGGTGCGTGATGCCTTCCGCCAGCTCAACGAGCGCGCCAGCAAGGAGCCCAAGGCCTTTGGCGAGGCGCTCGACAAGCTGCGCGGCCACTGGCGCTCGCAAGACGACCGCGAACAGCAGCTGCAGAACGACCGCCTGCACGCCCTGCGCCACGCCGAAGAGCGCCAGGCCCTGGCCGACCGCACCGCCTGGGATCTGAGCCAGCGCCCCGACGTGGAGAACGCGCCGGGTTTCATTCTGGATTTCATCTATGGCAGCTGGGCCCTGGTGCTGGCGCAGGCCGAAATGGGCCTGCCCGACAGCCAGGCCGAGCTCAACGCCTACCGCAAGGCGGTCACCGACCTGCTGTGGAGCATCCGCAAGGAAGTGACCCTGCGCCGCCCGGCCGACCTGTTCCGCATCGTGCCCGGCCTCATCAAGACCCTGCACCAGGGGCTGGACGCCCTGGGCAAGACGCGCGAGGAAACCCAGCCCTTCTTCGACGCCCTGATGCGCCTGCACGAACCCGTGCTGGGCCTGCGCCGCGCCAAGGTGCGCAGCGACTCGGGCCATTCCGACCCGATCCCGCTGGAACCCGCCTTCGACCCCACCCGGCTCGACGAATTCGCCCCGGCCACGCCCGAGCAGCGCCTGCCCAAGGCGGCGGCGCAACCCTGGCTGGGCCAGAAGGAGCTGGCCAACGCCGGTTTCGAGGACACCCTGGCCTCCGACCTGGGCAGCCTGCACGGCGAGGGGGATTCCGACCACGCGCCGCTGGAGGAGCCGGCCATGGACGCCGAGCAGCTGCTGATGTCGCTGCGCGAAGGCACCTGGGTCGACATGTACTCGCACGGCGAGTGGCTGCGCGCCCAGCTCATCTGGGCCAGCACGCGCGGCACCCTGTTCATGTTCACCAGCCGCGGCGGCCGGGCGCACTCCATGACCAAGCGCGTCTGCGTGCGCCTCATCCGCAACCGCTGGCTGCGTCCGGTGGAGGCCCGTCCGGTGGTGCAGACGGCGCTGGACACGGTGCTGGCCTCGGGCGCGCCGCCGGTGCTCGAGCCGGTCAGCGTGCAATAAGGGCCCACCTCTGCCGCCCGGCGTGCCCCTCAAGGGGCGGCGCCAGCGGCCCGGCCAAGCCGGTGGCGCGGCACCTCCCGGTGAAAGCCCGTGGGCGCCCGGGGCGGGTGCCGCCTGGGTACCATCTCGGCCCATGACTTCCGCCGCCACCGCGCTGGGCACGCTGCCGCCCGCGAACCCCGTTCCCCTCAGGCAAGACGCCGCCGTCATCGGGCTGGTCGGCCTGGCGCACGGCACCTCCCACTTCTCCCACATGCTGCTGGCGCCGCTGTTCCCCGTGTTCATCCGCGACTTCGGCCTGGGCTTCGCCGACGTGGGCTTGCTCATGACGGTGTTCTTCATCATCTCGGGCGTGGGCCAGGCGCTGTCGGGCTTCCTGGTCGACCGCGTGGGCGCCCGCCCGGTGCTGTTCGCCGCCATCGGCTGCTTCCTGCTGGCCTCGCTGGTGGCCTCGCAGGCCACGGGCTACTGGGGCCTGATGGCCACGGCCGTGCTCGCGGGCCTGGGCAACGCGCCGTTCCATCCCTGTGACTTCACCATCCTCAACCAGCGCGTGTCCACCGCCCGCCTGGGCCATGCCTTCAGCGTGCACGGCGTGACGGGCAGCCTGGGCTGGGCGCTGGCGCCGGTTTTCCTGGTCGGCATCACCAGCCTGAGCGACTGGCGCACGGCCTACTACTCGGCTGCCCTGCTGTACACGGGCGTGCTGGCGCTGCTCTGGTGGCAGCGAGACAAGCTGCGCACCGAGGTGGTGGTGCGCACCCCCGCGGCGCACGCCGCCGGGCCCCACGACCTGGCCTTCCTGAAGCTGCCCGTGGTGTGGTGGTGCTTCGCCTTCTTCCTGCTCTCCACCATGACCCTGGCCGTGGTGCAGAGCTTCGTGCCCTCCATCCTGCAGGCGCTGTACGGCACCTCGATGGAGGCGGCCACGCTGACCGTCAGCGCCTACATGCTGTGCTCGGCCTTCGGCATGTTCGTCGGCGGCTTCGTCACCGTCTATGGCCAGCGGCACCAGATTTCCAGCGACACGGTGCTGGCCTGGGGCATGGGCCTGGGCGCGCTGCTGATGCTGCTGTGCGCCACCGGCTGGTTCGGCGAGTTCGGCACCATGGCCGTGCTGGCCATCACCGGCTTCGCGCTCGGCGTGGCCGGGCCCAGCCGCGACATGCTCATCAAACGCGCCACGCCCAAGGGCGCCACCGGCCGGGTGTACGGCACGGTCTACTCGGGCCTGGACGTGGGCTTCGCGCTCGCGCCGCTGATGTTCGGCGTGCTCATGGACCACGGCTGGTACGCGGCCACGCTGGCCGGCGGCGCGGTGGTGCTGGCCCTGTCCGCCTACGCCGCGCTGGGCGTGGGCAAGCGGGTGGCCACGGCATGAGCGCGGCCACCCGGCTCGCGGGCCACCTGCTGGTCGAATGCCTGATCGAGCAGGGCGTGACGCACGCCTTCGGCGTGCCGGGCGAGAGCTTCCTGGCCGTGCTCGACGGTTTTCACGCGCACGCGGAGCGCATCCGCTTCATCACCAATCGGCAGGAGGGCGGTGCCGCCTTCATGGCCGAAGCCCAGGGCAAGCTCACGGGCCGGCCCGGCGTCTGCTTCGTCACGCGCGGGCCGGGTGCCACCAACGCCTCCATCGGCGTGCACACCGCCTTCCAGGACAGCACGCCGATGGTGCTGTTCGTGGGCGACGTGGCCAGCGACGCGCGCGACCGAGAGGCCTTCCAGGAAGTGGACTTCGCCGCCTTCTTCGGCCCGTCCACCAAGGGCATGGCCAAGCGCGTGGAGCGCATCGACGACGCCCGCCGCATTCCCGAGTACGTGGCGCGCGCCTTCGCCACCGCCATGAACGGCCGCCCCGGCCCGGTGGTGCTGGTGCTGCCCGAGGACATGCTCACGCAGCGCGTGGACAGCGTGTCGCTGCCGCGTGTGGAGCCGGTGCAGGCCTGGAGCGACCCGGGCGCGCTGCGCGAGCTGCGCACGCTGCTGCTGGCGGCCGAGCGGCCCCTCGTCATCGCCGGCGGCGGTGGCTGGACGCCGCAGAGCGCCGCCGCCCTGCAGCGCTTCGCCGAGGCCTGGCGCTTGCCCGTGGCCAACGCCTTCCGCTTCCAGGACACCTTCGACAACCACCACCCGCAGTACGCGGGCGACGTGGGCCTGGGCATCAACCCCGCGCTGGCGCGCCGCGTGCGCGAAAGCGACCTGCTCATCGCCCTGGGCCCGCGCCTGGGCGAAAGCACCACCGGCGGCTACACGCTGATCGAGGCGCCGCTGCCCCGGCAGCGGCTGGTGCACATCCATGCCAGCGCCGAGGAACTGAACCGGGTGTACCAGCCCGCGCTGGCCATTCAGGCCAGCATGAACGCCGCCGCGCGCAGCCTGGAGGTGCTGAGCCCGCCGCCCAGCCTGCCCTGGTCCGCCTGGACCGAGGCCTGCCACGCCGACTACCTGGCCAACGTCGACCCCGCCAACGGCGGCGTGCAACTGCCCGGGCCGATCGACATGCCGGCCATCGTGCACACGCTGCAGCGCCTGCTGCCGGCCGACGCGGTGCTCACCAACGGCGCGGGCAACTTCGCCAGCTGGCTGCACCGCTTCTACCGCTACCCAGGCCTGGCGCGTGGCCACAAGACGCAACTGGCGCCCACCAACGGCGCCATGGGCTATGGCGTACCGGCCGGCATCGCGGCGTCCCTCCTGACCGGGCGCACCGCCTTCACCATCGCGGGCGACGGCGACTTCCTCATGAACGGGCAGGAGCTGGCCACCGCCGTGCAGCACGGCGCGCGCAGCATCGTGCTGCTGCTGGACAACGGCAGCTACGGCACCATCCGCATGCACCAGGAGCGCGAGTACCCGGCGCGGGTGAGCGGCTCGAACCTGAACAACCCCGATTTCGCGGCCCTGGCGCGCGCCTATGGCTACGCCAGCGAGCGCGTGGAGCGCACCGCCGACTTCGAACCGGCGTTGCGGCGCGCGCTTGCGCACCCTGGCGGAACGCTCATCGTGGTGCCCTTGTCGCCCGAGGTGATCACCACCCGGGGCACGCTGAGCGCCATCCGCGACGCCGCGCTCAAGCGCTGATCCGCCCCCGCCGGCGGGGGGCGGAATGTGAATGGATCACAGGTTTCGGCCCCACCACGGCACAGCTTTCGGCGCCGGCGAATGGAACACTTCCAGTCATACGGAGGTATTCATATGCGACAGGCAACGGAAACGGTTTGGGGCAACAGCACGCAGTACGCCACGGGCGAGGCCCGGGCGCTGAGCCAGGCGCACCTGCTGAGGGTGTTCGACGAGGTGGACTACGGCATGCTGCTGCTCGACCCGCAAGGGCGCATCCTCCACGCCAACCACCTGGCGCGCCACGAACTGGCGCAGCGGCGCGTGCTGCGCGCCTGCAGCGGCAGCCTCATGGGCAGCAGCGCCGAGCACAGCGAGCGCATCCAGCAGGCGCTGGACGCGGCCAGCCGGGGCCAGCGCCGCCTGCTGCTGATGCGCGAAGGCGACCGCGACCTGTCTATGGCCTTCACGCCGCTGTCGCACCCGCTGGAAGACGACTCGCCCACCGTGCTGGTGCTGCTGTCGCGCCAGAGCGCCAGCGACAACCTGGCCGTGCGCATGTTCGCCCGCGCCCTGAGCCTGAGCCCCACCGAAGAGGTGGTGATGCTGGCCCTGTGCCGCGGCCTGGACGTGCAGGAAATCGCCGCCGAGAACGGCGTGGCCATCTCCACCGTGCGCAGCCAGGTCAAGACCCTGCGCGAGAAGGCCGGCGCCAGCAGCGTGCGCCGGCTGCTGCAGCGCGTGAACAGCCTGCCCCCCGTGGTGCCTGCCTTGCGCATCATCACGCCGGTCGCGCACAATCCGGCGGGTTACTCCCACCCCTAGACCCCACCGGATGCCCCCCGCCAGCGCTTCGACACTCTCTTCGCAGAACACGCAGCACATCGAAGCACTGGCCGCGCAAGGCATCCAACGCCGCTACCGGCGCGGCGCCCTGCTGATTCAGGAAGGCGAAACCGGGGACACCCTCTATATCGTGCTGCAGGGCCGCTTGCGCGCCTATGTGGCCGACGCCTCCGGCCGCGAACTCACCCTGGGCCTGTACGGCCCCCTGGAATACGTGGGCGAGATGTCGCTCGACGGCGGCCCGCGCTCGGCCAACGTGGAGGCGGCCGAGGCCAGCACCTGCTCGGTCATCACGCGCGAGCGCCTGCTGGCCTACATCGCCGAGCACCCGGAATTCGCCTTCGAGCTCATGGCGCGCCTGATCCGGCGCGCCCGCCTGGCCACCGAAAGCGCGCGCAGCGTGGCGCTGATCGACGTCTACGGCCGCCTGGTGAAGCTGCTCAACGGCTGGGCGTTGGCGCCGCAGGACGACGGCGCGCGCCCGCTGCGCGAGCGGCTGACGCACCAGCAGATCGCCCAGCACCTGGCCTGCTCGCGCGAGATGGTGAGCCGGCTGCTGAAGGACCTGGAGAACGGCGGCTACGTCGCCGTGCGCGAGCGGCGCCTCTGGTTGCTGAAGAACCTGCCGGCGCGCTGGTGAGCCGGCAGGGGGCATGAGCCCCACGCCGCACCGCCGCGCGGGCCACGGCCCCCGAGGGCGCGGCCCGGCGGGGGCGGTCTCAACCCAGGTCGTTGAGCAGGCGGCGCGCTTCCTTCGGGGCCGACGAGCTGGTCCCTGCCAGCCGCACCGTGCTCCCGCTCAGGCTGCCCACGCCGCGCACGCCCCACAGGGCGGTGTTGCTGTCGCAGGCCGCCAGGGTTTCCGGCGTGATCTTCACACCGGGGCGCTGCGGCCGGGCGGGGCCGGGGTCGGGCCGCTGCGGCGAGTAGCGCGCGAATCGCGCCAGCTCCTGAGGTCCGCTGTCGGCCACGCGCGTGCCCCCCACGCTGATGGTGCGCTGCCCGGTGGACAGGCTGTTGAACACGCCGCTGCGGCGGATGGCCGTGGGGTTGCCCGGCTGGTCGACCCAGCCATTCAGGTTGCCCAGGGTGTCGTAGTGCCGGTCTTCCAGGTACGACTGTCGCGCGCCGGTGCTCACGCCCAGGGCCACGTCGTCGCGCTCCACGTAGGCGTCGAACACCACGGGGGTGCGCCCCCAGTTGCGCAGGGTCACGTTCCACACGCCGCAGGGCGCGAGCGGGTGCTCAGGGTCGTGGCTGGCCGTGCATTCCAACGCCAGCAGGGCGCAGGTGCCCCGGCCCAGCGCGCTGCTCGACGGGTAGATCAGTGACCAGGTGGGCAGGCCCTGCGCATTCGCCCACATGCCCGACTGGCCCTGCGTGAGCGTGACCGTCTGGTCGGGGCGGTCCGGCGGCGCGACCGTCAGGCTCACGCCCCCGGCGCCGTCGGGCAGCCAGATCTCCAGGAAGCTCTGCGTGTGGTCGTCGGGCTGCACGCGCCAGTGCAGCGCCTGCGATTCGCCGGGCGCCAGCGCGGCGTTGGCGTGCGTGCGGCTCTGGTAGCCGTTGCCCCCAGGCAGGGTGATGCGCAGGCGCCCGCCGAGCTTGTCCACCAGCTCGTCCATGGCCGCTTCGAGCAGCGAGCTGCCGTCGTGCGGCCCGGCCAGGGTGCCCCAGCTGACGTTGACCACGATGTCCGCGTCGGCCGCGCAACGCGAGACGATGTAGAGCAGGCCGTCGAGCACGCTCACGTTCATCGCGCCGCCCGAGGTATCGAGCACGTTGGCCCAGTCGAGCTGCACGGCGACGATGGCGCTGCGGCTGGCGGCGTCGTTGAGGCCGGGGTCGAGCGGTCCGCCGGGCGCGGTGGCCAGGCCGGTGACGTGCGTGCCGTGGTTGACGGGGCGCGCCAGGTCCCAGAGCTGGAAGTACCGGTACACCGCGTCCTCGTCCACCTGGCCGTCGCGCGTGTACTCCGCCCTCACGCGATCGATGGTCTCGCGGTCGAGCTCGTGGCCGTAGCCCAGGTCGGGCGGCCGGGGGCCGGCGCGGCGCGGGTCCAGCGGCACGCGGCGGTTGTCGGGCGAGCCGGGCCAGCGGCCGCCATAGAAGTTGTCCTGCCGCCAGAAGTGGCGCACGCGCGTGCGGCCCCGGTGATCGAGGAAGGCCGCGTTGGCGATGGCCAGGCCGCCGTCGATGACGCCCAGCACCGGCCCGCGCACGCGCTGGCGCGGCGGTTGCGGGCGGCAATGGGGCGTGCAGAACTCGGTCAGGCCCAAGGGGAGCTGTTCGACTGGCAGGCCCAGCTCGAAGCGCTCGATGAGCGCGCGCAGCGCCGGGTCGTGGCGCCAGTGGCGGAAGAACTCGCGCGAGACGCGCGCGCTGCAGTGGCGCAGGCCCGGCACCAGCAGGTAGGCCAGGGGCACGCGCAGCCAGCGGGTGGCGGTGGCGTTCACCAGCTGGCGCACGTCAACGCCTTCGCGCAGGCCGATGACGATGGGCAGCCACTTGAGTTTTTCCGGCTCGCGGCCATGGACGTGGTAGCCCATGAAGCCGTCGGCTTCGGCCCAGGCCAGGTAGGGGTCCATGCCATCGATGGCGCCAGGGGCGGACCAATCGATTCCGGTGAACTCGCCCGTGGGCAAGGGCTTCCAGCTCATTGGAAAGTCTCCGCGCCAGGCGCTGCGGCGCGAGCGCCTTCGGGCGGCCGTGCGGCGCTCATGGCCATTCCTTCACGGCTTCCTGCCACAGCCAGGTCAGCAGCGGCGCCTCGCCCACGGCGCGGGCGCGCGGGTCGCGGGTGTAGGGGTAGCCGCTGGCGTGGTCCATGGGGTCGTTCAGGCTGAAGTCCTTGGGCGCGCCGTCGGGCTCGTGGAACAGCGCGGAGTTGAAGCCGCGCGCGTGCACCTTGCCGCCGGTGGCGCGCGCCACGATGAACTCGGCCAGCGCGGTACCCAGCAGGCGGCCGGCGGCGCTGTCCACCGGGTAGTGCACGCCGGCCACGGTGCGGTTGACGGCGATGCGCGCGGCCAGGCGCTGCAGCTGCTCGCGGCTTTCCTGGCCATTGCCGGGGTGGCGGGCGGTGGCGGGCATGCCGGCGTCCAGCAGGGCCTGCAGCAGGTTCGCGGCCAGGAAGGCCTCGGTGGCGTGGCCGCTGGGCCAGGCGCCGTGCCCCGGGGTGGGGATCATGGGCTGGATCTGCGGCGAGAACTCCACCGGGCGGGTGGTGGAGAACATGAACTTGAAGCGCTGGATGACACTGGACGTGAGGTTCAAACCGACCTCCAGCAACTGCAGCGTGTACTTGTGCCGGTGCGCGGTGAGGCCCACGACCGAGCCCCAGAACGGGATGGGATAGCCCATCTGCTCGGTGATCTCCAGCGAGCGGTCGCTGCGCAGGTCGGCGTAGGCGGCGACGAGCGAGAGCTGCTTCTTCAGCAGGGCTTCGTCCGGCCCTTTGAGCGTCACCAGCGGCTGCGGGCGGCCCTGGCGGGCGTATGTCAGTTCGGCGCGGTACTGGCGCGCATTCGTATCGAAGCTCAAGCCCTCCATTAGCTCCGAGCCGATGGCTTGCACGCGTGGGCCGTTGTCCCAGCGCTTGAGGTTGGCCGGGTCGTTGAACGCCGGCCATTTGATGCGCAGCACCGGGCCTTCGTAGGGGCCGACGATGGCGGCGCGCGAGAGGGTGAGGGCGTCGGCGGACGCCAGGGCGCCTGGGGCGTTGCCCCCGAAGCCGCCGCTGAACCCGCCGCTGAACCCTCCGCTAAAGCCGCCGCTGAATCCTCCGCTGAATCCTCCACTCATTGCTTCTCTCCTTCCTGCTGGTTAATCGAGGCCTAAGGCTGACAAAACTTTTGCCGTGCGCTGACGAGTCGGGCTCACAGTTCCCGTCTGCAGATACGTGGCCAGCGTGAGCGACGGCTGAAGCTGTTTGACCAGCCCGAACATCTCGCGCGCCCGCTCGATCTGGCCCAATTCGTAGTGCGCGGTCATCAGCGTACGAATGGTCGGCAGGTGGTATCTGTTCTTCTTCAGCGAGCGTTCGCCATGCTGGATGGACTTCTCCAGCTCTCCCGCGCCCAGGTGGCTGGCGGCCAGCATCATTTCGAAGTAGTAGCGCTGTGGATCCAGTGGAGACAACTCCAATGCCCGGGAGGCCTCGGGAATGGCATCCGCCGTATTGCCCCACATCGTTGACCAGACGCACCGGTACAGCCAGGCCATGGGGTCGTTGGGATTGGCGTCTGTGGCGGAGAAGAGCAATCGCTGGGATTCGCCTATGTTTTCGCCCAGGTGACACAGCGCGTGGCCCTTGATGGCCATGGCCAGCGAGCTGTGCGGTTCCAGATCGAGTGCGCGGTCGGCCACGCTGACCGCCTCGCGAAAGGCATGGGCGGGCTCCGCCGTCAGGCCCTGCACCACCTGCATGATGTGCCACTTGGACAGCCAGGCCCAGGGCGTGGCCACGCGCTTGTGGCGGTCCACCACGGCCTCCAGCAACTGCTGGCTTCGCTGCAGGTCGCGCGGCGTGGAGCGGTGCATCAGCGTGATGCCGCCCAGCATCAGCGCGTTGCTGTCGAGCTGCGGCACCGGTAGCACCAGGGTGCGCTGCACCATGTGGTGCAGCAAGGCCTCGGAGCAGGCCTCACTCAGCTGGTGGATCAGTTGGCTCTCGGTCTGCAGCAGGTCCATCACCTCGCCGGCCAGGCGATCGGCCCAGACCACCTCGCCGCGGCGGTTGTCGCAGAGCTCGGCGTTGATCACCACCTTGTCGCCGTAGCTCACGTAGCTGCCGCTGAGCGTGTACGCGGCCTCCAGTCGCTGGCCGACCTCGGCCGCCGTGGCCTGGCGGCCGCGGAAGGCGCTGGTGGACAGGCGCGAGATCACCCGCAGGTCGGGGCTGCGCGAGAGCTGGGTGATCACGCCGTCGGCCAGCAGGTCACCGATGACGAACTGTTCGGCCACGTGGCTGCGCGTCTCGAAGGGCACCACCGCGATGCTGGGACGGAAGTCGCTGGTGGCGGCCTCGGGCGCGGGCATGCGCGGCACCGCGCCCTGGGCGGCAACGGGCGTCACCGTCCAGGTGCGCACCGGCTCGGGCCAGTGCTTGAGGTAGCTCTCGCCGCGGTCCTGCACGTCTGCGTCGATGCCGACCACGATGGCGTCGTACACGCTGGCGGTGACCACGGTCTCGCCTGGTGCGGCCAGGTCGGCCACACGCGCCGCCAGGTTCACGCCCTGGCCGTAGATGTCGTTGTCGTCGATGTAGAGCTGGGTGGCGTTGAGTCCGGCGCGCAGGTGCAACTGCTGGGCCGCCGGCAGGTTCTGGTTGGCGTTGTCGAAATGGCGGTGCAGCGCCATCGCGGCGCGCACCGCCTGGGCCGGGTGCTCGAACTCCGCCAGCAGGCCGTCGCCCAGGCTCTTGACCAGGCGGCCACCGTGCAGGGGGAACACCTCGGTGGTGGCGTGGTGCACGAAGCCGCGCCACAGCCGCACCACCTGCTCCTCGTTGTGCGCCATCAGCCGCACCGATTCCACCAGGTCGATGACGAGCACGGTCTTGTGTTGCACCGGCGGCAGCTCGACGGCCTGGCCATGGGGTGGCGAGGCAGGCTCGGGGGAGGAGGGCGCGGGTGAGGGGACCATGCAAGCGGATGTGACAAACAATTCAGTTTCGCACAATCGAATTCGTGCGATGGAGCCAATGCCCGATGAACGAGCAGAAACGACAAAGCCGACGGGACGTCGGCTTTGTCGGGTTCACCGCCGTGTCACGGGCGGTTGGGGGATCACTTGAGGTGATCGTTGACCAGTTTGGTCATCTCGAACATGGACGCCTGGGCCTTCTTGAAGATCTCCTTCAGCTTGGCGTCGGCGTTGATCATGCGCTTGTTGACCGAGTCCTGGAGCTTGTTCTTCTTGATGTAGTCCCAGACCTTCTTGGTCACTTCGGTGCGCGGCAGCGGGTTGGCGCCCACGATGGCGGCCAGGGCGGCGCTGGGGGTCAGGGCCTTCATGAAGGCGGCGTTGGGGGTGCGCTTCTTGGCGGGGGCCTTCTTCGCCGGGGCCTTTTTGGCCGGGGCGGCTTTCTTCGCCGGAGCGGCTTTCTTGGCCGGGGCGGCCTTCTTCGCCGGAGCGGCTTTCTTGGCCGGGGCGGCCTTCTTCGCCGGAGCGGCTTTCTTGGCCGGAGCGGCCTTCTTCGCCGGGGCCTTCTTCGCGGCGGCTTTCTTCGCAGTTGCCATGGTGGATGTCCTTCTAGAAGTTGATGTGTTCGCTTGCGGAAAACGCGCTCTCACACAAGCGACATGATGCTAATGGAGTTGCACGCGGCTTCCAAGGAGGAAGACGCGGTTTTGCGAGGGGTGTCCAGGGGGAAACCGCGCTTTTTGGCGCGGAAAACAACACTCCTCGGGGGTGTGCGGCCCGTGGGGCGTTCCAGTGGGGCACCCAGGCGCGCGCCCGGTGGGTTTGTCTCGACAATGCGCGCGAGTCGAAACCCCTCTGTGCGGAGCCCGCCATGAACACGCCTTCCCCCGCCACCTGCGATCTTTGCGACGCCCACAAGTCGGACGACAGCGGCGCCTTTCGGGTGCTGCCGCCGGTGTGGCGGCACTTCGGCGCGCGCCGCCGCTTCCACGGGCCGGTGAGCACGGTGCAGTGCTTCGAGGACAACTCGCTGGTGAAGGCGGCGGTGGAAAGCGCGGGCGAGGGGCGGGTGCTGGTGGTGGACGGCGGCGGCTCGCTGCGCCGCGCGCTGCTGGGCGGCAACCTCGGCGCGGCGGCGGCGCGCAATGGCTGGGCGGGGGTGGTGATCGACGGCTGCGTGCGCGACGTGGCCGAGCTGGCCGGCAGCGAGGTGGGCATCTGCGCGCTGGCGCCGGTGCCGCTGCCGACGCAGCGTCGGGGCGAGGGGCAGCGCGACGTTGTCGTGCGGGTGCAGGGCGTGTGGGTGCGCCCGGGGGACTGGCTCTACGCGGACGAGGACGGGATCGTGGTGGCCGCGACCGCGCTTTAAGCGGCCAGGCCCTTCCAGAGCATGTACGCCGCGAGCGCGTACAGGATGCCCGCGAACACCCGCCTCAGCGTGGCGATGGGCAGCGCGTGCGCCGCCCGCACGCCCAGCGGCGCCATCAGCACGCTGGCACTGGCGATGACCACCAGCGCCGGCGCGTAGATGTAGCCCACCGAACCGGCCGGCAGCCCGCTCACGCCCTGGCCCGAGACCACGTAGCCCAGCGCGTTGGCCAAGGCGATCGGAAAGCCCAACGCGGCGCTCGTGGCCACCGCGTTGTGGATGGGCACGTTGCACCAGGTCATGAAGGGCACCGAGACGAAGCCACCGCCCGCACCCACCAGGCCGGACAGAAAGCCGATGACGCCGCCCGCACCCAGCTGGCCGGCCGTGCCCGGCATGGTGCGCGTCGGCTGGGGCTTGCGGTCGAGCAGCATCTGCGTGGCCGAAAAGCCCACGAAGAGCGAGAAGAACAGCGCCAGCCACGAGCCCTTGAGCAGCGCGAACACGCCCAGGCTGGCCAGCGCCGCGCCCAGCACGATGCCCGGTGCCAGCCGCTTCACGATGTCCCAGCGCACGGCG
This sequence comes from Hydrogenophaga sp. YM1, assembly GCF_016903055.1. Lineage (NCBI taxonomy): Bacteria > Pseudomonadati > Pseudomonadota > Betaproteobacteria > Burkholderiales > Comamonadaceae > Hydrogenophaga > Hydrogenophaga sp. YM1. Next base: position 2,215,819 of record NZ_CP070223.1, read on the forward strand.
CCGCGCTTGTGGTGCGCGCGCACGCTGGAGATGCTGGTGAAGATGATGGTCGCCATCGAGGTGGCGATGGCCATCTTGACGGCCAGGTCGGGCGCGACGCCGCGGCCGTTGAGGATGAGGGTGATGAACGGGACCATCAGCATTCCGCCGCCGATGCCGAGCAGGCCCGCGAGGAATCCGGTCCCCACGCCGAGCAGCGCGAGCTCGGCGATCAACAGGGGTTCAAGTGGCATGAAAAGGTGTCTGCAAGTGAGCGCCGGGTCGTTGGCCTGAACCGGGGTTCAGGTGGGCAAGGGCAGCGCGGCGTCGGGTTCGTCTGACGCGAGACGCTCGCACCAGCCGCGCAATGTACCAAGCCCGGGCTCAATGAGCATTGGTTCAAGGACATGAGAACCCGGCACACACTGCAGACGGGGTTGATTCTAGAAGCACCGGGAAAGCCCTGCGGACCATCGGTCGGTGTGGCCGCGCGCGCTGATGGGCGGCGGCGGATTCACGCGGCGTTCGTCAGAGCAGCCGGCCGTCCTTGTCGAGCGTCTGATCGAGCCGGCGCATGAGGTCTTCGACGCGCGAGAGCGTCTGCGGATCGATGGCGTCCTGCTCGAAGCTGCCACCGGCCTCGGCGAAGGCGCTGCCTTCGGCCTGCGCGAAGGACGAGGCCTGGAACTGCTGCTGCTCGGCCTCGCGCTCGGCCTCCTTGCGCTCCAGTTGCGACAGCTCGAACGCCAGGTTCAGCGAGGCCAGCACGGCGATGCGGTCGCGCGCCTTGACCTTGCCCGCGTCGCGGATGCGGCACATGGCGGTGTCCACGCGCTCCACGGCGTCGAGCAGCGCGGTCTCGCCACCGTCGGGGCAGGACAGCAGGTAGCTCTGTCCCATGATCTGCACCTCGATCTGCTTGAAGCCGGGCCGGTTCATGTGCGCTCCTTGCGTTCTTCGGCGCTGGCGCCGGGCAGCCGCTCCAGCAGCGCGTCGATGCGCGCGCGCGCCGCCATCAGGCGCGACTTGAGCGAGTCGCGCTCGGCCTGCAGCGCATGCACCTGCTCGACGAGCAAGGCATTGGTGCGTTGCAGCTCCTCGTGGCGCAGCAACAGCCGCTCCACCTTGTCGGTGATCTGGTCGATGGGCGAGGGCGCGGCCATGGTCTTTGCGTGGCGAAGGGCGTGGGGCATTGTAGGCGTCACCAAAGGCTTTGCTTAGAATCACGGGCGTTGGTGCTCGCGGCGTGGTTCACGCGCCGCGGTTAAACGGGAAGCAGGAGGGCGCGCTGCCAGCGGCGGCGAACCTAACCTGCGCTGCCCCCGCAACGGTAAGCAGACGAGATGGCCGGCGGCCCCAAGCCGCCGGATGCTCTGCCACCCTCACACCGCCACTGGCCGGCGCCCCGCGCGCCGACTGGGAAGGCGAGGGTGGTTGGTCTGCCAGCCCGGATACCGGCCAGCGAGGTGGCGGTGCGTCTTCGGGCGTGCCGCCGTGATGCCCATGCACCGTCGGGGAAGGCGGTGAGGGCTTGCCACCGCTTGTTCACCATGAAAATCCCCGCCCCGCGCGCGCCCCAGGCCGCGCTCCCGCTGGCCCTGCTGGCCGCCTTCGGCGTGTCCGCGTCCCACGCCCAGACCGCTCCCGACGCCACCCTCAAGGAAACCGTGGTCACCGCCACGAGGGTCGAGACCCGCAGCGATGAGCTGCTCAGCGACGTTGTCGTCATCGACGCCCAGGCCCTCGAGCAGGCCGCCGGCCGCACGCTGTCCGAGGTGCTGGTGCGCCAGGCCGGCCTGCAGATGAGCGCCAACGGCGGCCGCGGCAAGCAGACCGGCCTGTTCGTGCGCGGCACCGAAACGCGCCATGTGCTGCTGCTGGTCGACGGTGTGCGCTACGGCTCGTCCACGTCCGGCACGCCCAACTGGGACAACATCCCGCTCGGCCTGATCGACCGCATCGAGGTGCTCAAAGGCCCGGCCTCGGCGCTCTACGGCAGCGACGCCGTGGGCGGCGTGGTGCAGATATTCACCAAGCGCGGCGTCAAGGGCTTCCACCCCGACGCCCGGATCACCGTCGGCAGCGAAGGGCACCGCGAGCTGGCCGCCGGCCTGCGCGGCGGCACCGACAGCTTCACCTACAGCCTGGGCCTGAGTTCCCTGAGCGAAGACGGCTTCTCCTCCACCAACCCGCGCATCGGCGCCAACTACAACCCCGACCGCGATGGCGTGAAGCAGGACAGCGTCTCGGGCTCGCTGCGCTGGCGCCTCGGCGAAGGCTGGTCCACCGACCTGAACTTCACCCAGGCCGACGGCGTCAGCCGCTTCGACCAGGGGCCGGGGACCGTCGATGCCCGCTCCAAGGCGACGACGCGCGTGCTCGGCTGGGGCCTGGAGCGCCAATGGTCCACCGACTCGCGCACGCGCCTGAACGTCTCGCGCAGCGACGACGACACCGACAGCTTCGGCGCCCCCGGCGCGCCCTCGGTGTTCGACACCTCGCAGACCCAGATCACGCTGCAGCACGACTGGAGCACCCGCCTCGGCACGCTGCTCGTGGGCGCGGAGTCGATCAAGGAAGCGGTGTCGGGCACGCAGGCCTACGCGGTGAACTCGCGCACCACCGACGCCGTCTTCCTGGGCCTGACCGGCGGCGTCGGCCAGCACCTGTGGCAGGCCAACCTGCGGCGCGATCAGAACTCGCAGTTCGGCGGCGCCACCACCGGCTTCGCCAGCTACGGCTACCAGCTCACGCCGAACTGGCGCCCGCACATCGCCTACGGCACCTCGTTCAAGATGCCGTCGTTCAACACGCTGTACTACGTGTCGCCGTTCTTCACCGGCAACCCGACCACGCAGCCCGAGCGCGGCAAGAACAGCGAGATCGGCCTGACCTACACCCAGGGCCTGCACGAGGTGAAGCTGACCCGCTTCGACAACCGCGTGCGCGGCTTCATCACCCTGCAGCCAGCGGTGGCCAACGTGCCGCAGGCGCGCATGCAGGGCTGGTCGCTGGGCTACACCGGCGAGGCTGGGGCCTGGTCGTGGTTCACGCAGCTGGAGCTGCTCGACGCCCGCAACGTCCGCACGCGCCAGAAGCTGCAGCGCCGCGCCGACGAGACCCTCAGCGCCGGCCTGGACCACCGCTTCGGCGCCTGGCGTTGGGGCGCCTCGCTGCAGTTGGTGGGGGAGCGGTTCGAGAACGCCGCCAACACCATCCGCCTGCCCGGCTTCGGCACGCTGGACCTGTACACGCGCTACGCCATCAACAAAGACTGGTCGCTCGCCCTGCGCCTGAACAACGTGGGCGACAAGGACTACCAGACCGCCAACGGCTACAACCAGCCGGGCCGCGCGGCCTACCTCACCCTGCAGTGGGCGCCCCAGCGATGAGGCACCAGGCAGCGGCCATCCTCGTGGCGGCCCCGGCCTCGGGCCAGGGCAAGACCACCGTGGCCGCGGCCGTGGCGCGGCTGCACGCGCGCGCCGGGCGGCGCGTGCGCGCCTTCAAGTGCGGGCCCGATTTCCTGGACCCGCACTGGCTCGCGCTGGCCAGCGGCCACCCGGTGCACAACCTGGACCTCTGGATGACCGGCGAGGACGACGCCCGCGCCCGCCTGCACGAGGCGGCGGGGCAGGCCGACCTGATCGTGGTCGAGGGCGTGATGGGCCTGTTCGACGGCGAGCCCAGCGCGGCCGAGCTCGCGCGGCGCTTCGGCCTGCCGGTGTTGGCGGTGATCGACGCCTCGGCCATGGCCGGCACCTTCGGTGCGCTGGCCTTCGGCCTGCGCCACTTTCGCGCCGGCCTGCCCTGGGCCGGCGTGCTGGCCAACCGCGTGGCGGGCGAGCGCCATGCCCAGCTGCTGCAGGACGCCCTGGGTGAGGACCGCGACAGCTGGCTGGGCGCGGTGAACCGCGACGCCGCCTTCTCGCTGCCCGAGCGCCACCTGGGCCTGTCCGTCGCGTCCGAACTGCCCGACGCCCTGGCCCGGCTCGACGCCGCCGCCGACGCGCTGGCGGCCACGCCCCTGGGCGGCATGGACCGCGCCGCGCTGGCGCGCTGGACCGTCTCCTTCGAGGCCCCCGCGCCGCGCCCCGACCCGGGCCGCCCGCTGGCCGGCCGCACCGTCGCCGTCGCGCGCGACGCGGCCTTCTGCTTCATCTACCCGGCCAACCTGGACACGCTGCGCGGGCTGGGCGCCGAACTGGCCTTCTTCTCGCCGCTGGCCGACGAGCCCTTGCCGCCCTGCGACGCCGTCTGGCTGCCCGGCGGCTACCCCGAACTGCACGCGGCCGAACTGGCCGCGAGCCAGCGCTGCCGCGCCGGCCTGGCCGCGCACCTGCAAGCGGGCCGGCCGGTGTGGGCGGAATGCGGTGGCATGCTGTTGCTCATGGACGAACTGCGCACGCACGAGGGCGGCGCCCATGCGATGTGGGGCCTGCTGCCCGGACAGGCCGCGATGCAGCCGCGCCTGGTCGCGCTCGGGCCGCAGCGGCTGGACCTGCCGGCCGGCTCGCTGCGCGGCCACACCTTCCACCACTCGCGCACCGAATCGCCGCTCGCGCCGATCGGCCGCACGGTGCCCCAGCGCGGCGGCGCGGGCGAGGCCCTGTACCAGGCCGGTGGCCTGCGCGCGAGCTACTTCCACGCCTGGTTCCCTTCCAGCCCGGCGGCCACCGCCTCGCTGTTTCTGCCGGAGGCTTCTGCATGAGCCCCGCCCGGCCGCCCGAAGGGGCCCGCACCGCAGCGCGCCGCGCGGAGGTGTTCCTGTGACCACCGCCACGCTCGGCCCGCAGCGCATCGTCTGCCTCACCGAAGAAACCACCGAATGGCTCTACCTGCTGGGGCAGGAGGCGCGCATCGTGGGCATCTCGGGCTACACCGTGCGCCCGCGCCGCGCGCGCGAGGAAAAGCCCAAGGTCAGCGCCTTCCTGAACGCCAAGATCGACAAGATCCTGGCGCTGGAGCCCGACTGCGTGTTCGGCTTTTCCGACCTGCAGGCCGACATCGCCTCGGCGCTGATCCGCGCGGGTGTGCAGGTCACCGTCTTTAACCAGCGCAGCGTGGCGCAGATCTTCGACATGCTCTACCAGGTGGCCGCGGTGGTGGGCCAGGCCGAGCAGGGCCTGGCCTGGATCGCGCGCACCCGGGCGCGGCTGGCGGCCATCGCCGAGGCGGGGCGCGCCCTGCCGCGCCGCCCGCGCGTGTACTTCGAGGAGTGGGACGAGCCCTGCATCAGCGGCATCCGCTGGGTGTCGGAGCTGGTCGGCATCGCCGGCGGCGACGACTGTTTTCCCGAACTGGCCCTCATGCCGCTGGGCAAGGACCGCATCATCGGCGAGCCCCAGCGCATCGTCGATCGCGCGCCCGACATGGTCGTCGGCTCCTGGTGCGGCAAGAAGTTCCGGCCCGAGCGCGTGGCCGCTCGGCCCGGCTGGCAGGCCGTGCCCGCCGTGCGCGACGGCGAACTGCACGAGATCAAGTCGGCCGACATCCTGCAGCCCGGCCCGGCCGCGCTCACCGACGGCGTGGAGCGGCTGCACCGTCTCGTGATGGACTGGAGCGCGCGCCATGGCTGAGACCATCGCCCGCAGCGAATTCATCCTCGGCGGCCAGCGCAGCGGCAAGTCGCGCCGCGCCGAATCGCTGGCGCGCCGGTGGCTGGACGCCGGCGCCGGCCGCGGCGCCGTGCTGATCGCCACCGGCCAGCCCTGGGACGAGGAGATGCGCGCGCGCATCGCGCAGCACCAGCGGGAGCGCGCCGAGCGCGTGCCCGGCATGGCCACGGTGGAGGCGCCGCTGGCGCTGGCCGAGGCACTGGGTGAACACGCGTCGCCCGACACCTTGGTGGTGGTGGACTGCCTCACCCTGTGGCTGACCAACCTGCTGATGCCGGCCCAGGGCGGGGCCGCCGACCCCCAGGCGCCCACGCAGGCCCTGCTGGACGCCATCGCGGGCGCGCGCGGCCCCGTGGTGCTGGTGGGCAACGAGATCGGCCTGGGCGTGATCCCTCTGGGCCGCGAGACCCGCGCCTTCGTGGACGCATTGGGTCGCCTGAACCAGGCCGTGGCCGGCGCCTGCGAACGCGTGACCCTGATGGCGGCGGGCCTGCCGCTGACCTTGAAAGCCCCGCGATGAAGCGTCTCGCCTTTCCCTTGCTGCTGGCCCTGTGGCTGGCCCTGGCCAGCGCCGCTGCCCCGGCGCACGCCAGCGAGATCCGGGTCGTCGACGACCGCGGCGTGGCCGTGAGCCTGCCGCGCTCGCCGCAGCGCATCGTCTCGCTGCTGCCCTCGCTCACCGAAACCGTGTGCGAGCTGGGCCAATGCCACCGCCTGGTGGGCGTGGACCGCTACTCCAACTACCCGGCCTCGGTGCGCGCGCTGCCGCAAACGGGGGGCGGCATCGACCCGAACATCGAGGCCATCGTCGCGCTGCGGCCCGACCTGGTGCTGGCGGCCACGTCCTCGCGCGGCGTGCCGCGCCTGGAGTCCTTCGGCCTCAAGGTGCTGGCCCTGGAGCCGCGCACCGCGGCCGGCGCGCAGCGCGTGATGGGCGTGCTGGGCCAGGTGCTGGAGGTGCCCGACGCCGAGCGCGTCTGGCGCGCCATCGACGCCGGCGTGTCGGCGGCGGCGTCCTCGCTGCCGCCGCCGGCGCGCGGCCTGCGCGTGTACTACGAGGTCAGCACCGGCGGCTACGCGGCCGGGCCGGGCTCCTTCATCGGCGAGCTCATGGACCGCCTGGGCGCGCGCAACATCGTGGGGCGCGAGCTGGGCCCGTTCCCGCGCATCAACCCCGAGTACGTGGTGCGCGCCAACCCGGACCTCATCATGATCGGCCAGCGCAACGTCGCCGGCCTGGCGCAGCGCCCCGGCTGGCAGGGCATGCGCGCCTTGCGCGAAGGCCGCGTCTGCGTGTTCAGCGCCGACGAATCCGACGTGCTGGTGCGCCCCGGCCCGCGCATGGCCGAGGCGGCGCGCATCATGGCGCGCTGCATGGCCGAGAAAGGCGGGAAATGATCCACCCCCGCCGCGCTTTGCGCGACCCCCTCAGGGGGGCGACACCGGCGGCCCGGCACAGCCGGTTCCGCGGTGTCCCTGGCTTGGGGGGGGCTCTGCTGCTGGCGGCGCTGCTGCTGTTGCTGCTGGGCGCGGGCGTGGGCAGCACCGGCTTCGACAGCGTGCTCAACGCGCGCCACGACGCGGTGGCCTGGCAGATCCTGTGGGACATCCGCCTGCCGCGCACCCTGGGCGCCTGGGTCGCGGGCGCGCTGCTGGGCCTGGCGGGCGCGGTGGCGCAGGGCCTGTTCCGCAACCCGCTGGCCGACCCCTACCTGCTGGGCAGCGCCTCGGGCGCCGCGCTGGGCGTGGCCATCGCGCTCGCGCTGTTCGGCGCCTCCACCCTGGCCACGCCCTGGCTGGTGCGACTGGGCCTCACCGGCGCGGCCTTCCTGGGCGCGGTGCTGGGCGTGGCGCTCACGCTCATGCTGGCCAAGGGCGTTCAACAGACGCTGCGCCTGCTGCTGGCCGGCGTCATCGTGGGCGTGGTGCTGGGTGCGGCGCGCGACCTCATCACCATCGCCGAGCCCGACGTGCTGCAGGCCATGCAGGGTTTCATGCTGGGCAGCACGGGCTTCGTGGGCTGGTCCGCCTGTGGCGTGATGGCGGCCATGCTGCTGCTGGCGCTGGGGGTGTCCGCCGCGCTGGGCCGCGTGCTGGACGGCCTGGCCCTGGGCGAGGCCACGGCCCTGAGCCTGGGCCTGCCGCTGGGCGCCGTGCGCGTGGTGCTGGTGGCTGTGCTGGCCCTGGCCACCGGCGCGGCCGTGGCGCAGACCGGCCTGATCGCCTTCGTGGGCCTGGCCGCGCCGCACCTGGTGCGCTCGCTGGTCAAGACCACGCACGCGCGCCTGGTGGTGTTGAGCGCCTTCATGGGCGGGCTGCTGCTGATGGCGGCCGACGTGCTCGCGCGCTGGGTCATCGCGCCGCAGGAACTGCCCGTGGGCGTGCTCACCGCGGTGCTGGGTGGCAGCTACCTGCTGTGGCTGATGCACCGGCGCCGCCGGCCGGGGGGAGGGCTGTGAGCCCCCTCGCTCCACCGCTGCGCGGGTCGCTGCCCCCCGAGGGGGCTGATCCGGCTTGGGGCGGCCGGGCGCCGGATGGTGTGAGCGCCGCGCTGCAAGCCAAAAACATCGGCGTGTCGCTGGGCGGCGTCGAGGTCCTGCATGGCATTGAGTTGAGCCTGCCCACCGGGCGCTGGACCAGCGTGGTCGGCCCCAACGGCGCGGGCAAATCGACCCTGCTCAAGGCCCTGGCCGGGCTGCTGCCGCACAGCGGTCAGGCCGAGCTGCTGGGCCGGCCTTTCGCCAGCTGGCGCGGCCGAGAACGCGCCCGCCGCCTGGCCTGGCTGGGGCAGGGTGAAACCGGCGCCGAGGACCTGAGCGTGTGGGACGTGGCCATGCTCGGCCGCCTGCCGCACCAGCCCTGGCTGGCCGCGCCGTCCGAGGCCGACCGCGCCGCCGTGGAGCAGTCCCTGCGCGCCACCCAGGCCTGGGACTGGCGCGAGCGCGCGCTCGGCGCGCTGTCCGGCGGCGAGCGCCAGCGCGTGCTGCTGGCGCGCCTGCTGGCGGTGAACGCCGACGTGCTGCTCATGGACGAGCCCCTGGCCAACCTGGACCCGCCGCACCAGGCCGACTGGATGCAGCTCGTGCGCGGTCTCGTGGCCCAGGGCAAGACCGTGGTGAGCGTGCTGCACGAAATCGGCGTGGCCCTGCACGCCGACCAGATGGTGATCGTGGCCGCCGGCCGCGTGCGCCACCAGGGCGCCTGCGACGCCGCCGCCACCCACCGCGCGCTGGAAGCCGTGTTCGACCAGCGCATCGCCATCCACCCGCTGGGCGACCAGTGGGTGGCCTTGCCCCGTTGATTGTTTCCTGGAGAAGCCGATGCAGATCGAAGCCCCCCCCGTCGACCGCGACACCCCCAAGCCGCAAGGCGAACGCCGGGGCCTGGTCATCGTGCACACCGGCAACGGCAAGGGCAAGAGCACGGCCGCCTTCGGCCTGGCGCTGCGCGCGCACGGGCGCGGCAAGGCGGTGAAGGTGTACCAGTTCATGAAGGTGCCGTCGGCGCGCTTCGGCGAGCACCGGCTGTTCGAGCAGCTGGGCGTTCCCATCGAAGGCCTGGGCGACGGCTTCAGCTGGAAGAGCCGAGACCTGGAGCACTCGGCCGAGCTCGCGCGCGCGGGCTGGGCCAAGGCCGAAGCCAGCATCCGCTCGGGCGAGCTTTTCATGGTGGTGCTCGACGAAATCATGTACCCGCTGCGCTACGGCTGGGTGCCGCTGGACGCGGTGCTGGCCTGCCTGCGCGAGCGCCCGGCCGCGGTGCACGTGGTGCTGACCGGGCGCGGCGCGCCGGCCGAGCTGGTGGAGCTGGCCGACACGGTGACCGAGATGGCGCTGGTCAAGCACCACTTCCAGGCCGGCGTGCCGGCGCAGCGTGGCATCGAGGACTGATGAAGCGCGCCGAATGACCACCACCACCGAACTCATCGTCTGCACCACCTGCCGCCCGCCCGGCGCGCCGCGCGAGGGGCTCGCCGCGGGCGAAGAGCTGCTGGACGCCGTGCGCTGGGCCCAGGCGGACGGGCCCGCGAGCGCCATGGCCAGCGTGCGCGTGCGCGGCGTGGCCTGCCTCGGTGGCTGCTCGCGCGCCTGCACCGTGGCCCTGCAGGCACCCGGCAAGGCGAGCTACCTGTTCGGCGACCTGGCGCCCGACGCCGAGACCGCTCGCCAGGTGCTGCAGTGCGCCGCCCTGCACGCCGCCACCGCCGACGGTCAACTGCCCCGCCAGGCCCGGCCCGAGCGGCTGCGCGGCGGATTGCTGGCGCGGTTGCCCGCCCCGCTGGCGGCGAGCGAGGCATGAGGGCGCGCGCGGAGGGCGCCGGTTGATGGTGGTGTTCGGCCCGTTTCCTGCGCTGGTCATTCCCCTGGCGCTGCTGCTGGCGCTGGCGCTGGACCGCGCGCTGGGCGAGCCGCCCGCGCGCTGGCACCCGGTGGTGGGCATGGGGCACTACCTCGGCTTCATGGGCCGGCGCATGGCGCCGCGGGTGGGCGCGCCGCCCCGGCCGGCGCGGGCCTTCGTCGGTGGCGCGCTGGCCTGGTGCCTGGGCGCGCTGGGGGTGTTGGCCCTGGCGCTCGCGCTGAACCGGCTGGTGGCTGGCTGGGCGGCTTGGGCGCAGGCGCTGGCGCTGGGCGCGCTGCTCAAGCCCCTGCTGTCGTGGCGCATGCTGCGCGACGAGGTGGCGGCGGTGGAGGGCGCCCTGGGCGAATCGCTGGCCGCCGGCCGCGCGCGCCTGGCCTGGCTGGTGAGCCGCGACGTCACCACGCTCGACGCCTCGCAGGTGCGCGAAAGCGCGATCGAGTCGCTGGCCGAGAACCTGAACGACTCGGTGGTCGCGCCGCTGTTCTGGTTCGCGCTGGCGGGCCTGCCGGGCGCCGCGCTCTACCGCTTCGCCAACACCGCCGACGCCATGTGGGGCTACCGCGGCGAGCGCCAGGGCCGCGACTGGACCTGGGCCGGCAAGTGGGCCGCGCGCGCGGACGACGCGCTGTCCTGGCTGCCGGCGCGCCTCACGGCCCTGCTGCTGAGCCCGCTGCGCCTGTGGCCGGCGCTGGCGGGCGAGGCCGCCCGCACGCCATCGCCCAACAGCGGCTGGCCCATGGCGGCCATGGCGCTGGCCCTGGGCGTGCGGCTGCGCAAGCCCGGCGTGTACGCGCTCAACGCCGACGGGCGCGGGCCCGAGGCCGCCGACACCCGGCGCGCGCTGCGCCGCGCCGGCCGCGCGCTGGCCGGGCTGGTGGCGCTCGCGCTGCTGTGGGCCTTGTTCGAATGGAGCCCCTGGGCATGAGCCTCGCACCACCCGCCGCGCATGGTGGACCCGACGCGCTGGGCGCGCCCGCGCACGACTTCTCCACCAACGCCAACGCCCTCGGGCCCTGTCCCATGGCGCTGCTGGCCATCGCGCGGGCCGACGCCTCGCGCTACCCCGATCCCGCCAGCACGCGCCTGAAGGCCGCGCTGGCCGACTTCCACGGCGTGGCCCCCGAGCGGCTGCTGCTGCTGGCCAGCGCGAGCGAGGGCATCCAGCGCTTCTCGGCCTGGGCCGCGCGAACGGCGGGCGCCTGCGTGTGGCTGCCGCCGCACCACTACGGCGACCTCTCCCGCGCCGCCCAGGCCTGGGGCCTGGTGCGCACACCGCAAGCGGGCAGGGCGCGGCTGCTCTGGGCCTGCGAGCCCTCGTCGCCGCTGGGCCAGGCCGAGGCCGGCCTGGCCGAACGGCTGGCCGGCCTGCGGGTCGAGCAGGCCCTGGTGCTCGACCAGGCCTACGCGCCGCTGCGCCTGAGCGGCGCGCCCTCGCTGGAGGGCGCCGCGCTGGACCGCGTGTGGCGCCTGGTCTCGCCCAACAAGGCCCTGGGCCTCACGGGCGTGCGCGGCGCTTACGCCATCGCCCCGCTGGCCGCGCGCCAGGCGGTGGCCGAGCTGGAGGCCCTGGCGCCGTCCTGGCCGCTGGGCGCGCACGCCGAGGCCATGCTGATGGCCTGGGCCGCGCCCGACACCCAGCGCTGGCTGGCCGACAGCCTGGACACGCTGCGCGACTGGAAGGCCCGGCAGATCGCGCTCTGCGAATCGCTGGGCTGGACCGTGCTGCCCAGCGAGGCCAACTACTTCGTCGCCCGACTGCCGGCGCCGCGCGACACCGACGCGTTGCCCGCGCTGCGCCGCGAGCGCGGCGTGAAGCTGCGCGACGCCACCTCCTTCGGCCTGCCGGGCCACGTGCGCCTGGGGGTGCGTTCACCCGAGGATCAAGCCGCCCTGCGCGCCGCCTGGCCGCGCGGGCGCGGCGGCGACAATTCCCCGCGGTGACGGCCCCGCCACCGCCCCGAAAGCGTTTGAGAGAAACCCACCATGCAAGACACCACCGAACAGACCATCCGCCTCATGCCGCGCCCCGGCGCGGCGCCGTCCGCGCCGTCCACCGAGCGCTGGAGCGTCGAGGCCATCGAGGCCCTGTTCGATCTGCCCTTCGCCGACCTCATGCACCGCGCCCAGAGCGTGCACCGCGAGCACCACGACCCGCGCGAGGTGGAGTTGGCCACGCTGCTGTCCGTCAAGACCGGTGGCTGCCCGGAAGACTGCGGCTACTGCCCGCAGTCGGTGCACTTCGACACCGGCGTGCAGGCTGGCAAGCTGATGGCCGTGGACGCCGTGCGCGAGGCCGCGCAACGCGCCAAGGCCGCCGGCGCCACGCGCTTCTGCATGGGCGCGGCCTGGCGCGCACCCAAGGACCGCGACGTGCAGGCCGTTGCCGAACTGGTGCGCGCCGTCAAGGCCGAGGGCCTGGAGGCCTGCGCCACCCTGGGCATGCTGGACGAGGGCCACGCCGAGCAGCTGCGCGACGCGGGCCTGGACTACTACAACCACAACCTCGACAGCGACCCCGACTTCTACGGCGACATCATCTCCACGCGCGACTACCAGGACCGCCTGGACACCCTGCAGCGCGTGCGCGGCGCGGGCGTGAAGGTCTGCTGCGGCGGCATCGTGGGCCTGGGCGAGTCGCGCCGCCAGCGCGCCGGCCTGATCGCGCAGCTGGCCAACCTGTCGCCCGATTACCCCGAGTCGGTGCCCATCAACCACCTGGTGAAGGTCGCCGGCACGCCGTTGGCCGACCAGCCCGACCTCGACCCGCTGGAGTTCGTGCGCACCATCGCGGTGGCGCGCATCACCATGCCGCGCGCGCGGGTGCGCCTGTCGGCCGGGCGCCAGCAGATGGGCGAGGCCGTGCAGGCCCTGTGCTTCCTGGCCGGGGCCAACAGCATCTTCTACGGCGACAAGCTGCTCACCACCGGCAACCCCGACGTGGCGGCCGACCAGGCGCTGCTGGACAAGCTGGGCCTGCGCGCCCGCCAACAATGAATCACTCCCGCCGCGCTTCGCGCGACCCCCTCGAGGGGGCGACACCTGCGGCCCGGCCAAGCCGGTTCCGCGGTGCCTCCCGCTGGCGGTTCGTCGCACGCAAGGCCCCGCGGGCGCAGGGAGTACCGATATGACAGCGGTTTGCGTGATGGTGCTGGGCACCAGCAGCGGGGCGGGCAAGAGCTGGATCGCCACCGCCCTGTGCCGCCACTACGCGCGCCAGGGCCTCAAGGTGGCGCCGTTCAAGTCGCAGAACATGAGCAACAACGCGCGCGTGGTGGCCGGGCCCGGCGGCGCCTGGGGCGAGATCGGCAGCGCGCAGTACTTCCAGGCCCTGGCCGCGCGCGCCGAGCCCGACGTGCGCATGAACCCGGTGCTGCTCAAGCCCGAGGCCGACACCCACAGCCAGTTCGTGCTGCTGGGCCGGGTCGACGAGGCCATCACGCGCCTGCCCTGGCCGCAGCGCGGCGCCAAGGCCTGGCCGGCGGTGGCCGAGTCGCTGCGCGCGCTGCGCGCCGAGAACGACGTGGTGGTGATCGAGGGCGCGGGCTCGCCGGCCGAGATCAACCTCATGCGCCACGACATCGTGAACCTGCGCATCGCGCGCGAGGCCGAGGCGCGCTGCTGGCTGGTCACCGACATCGACCGCGGCGGCGCCTTCGCCCACCTCTACGGCACCTGGGCGCTGCTGCCGCGCGCCGACCGCGCGCGCCTGCGCGGCTTCGTGCTCAACAAGTTCCGAGGCGACGAAGCCCTGCTCGATCCCGCGCCGCGGCGGCTGCAAACGCTCACCGGCGTGCCCACCGTCGGCGTGATCCCCATGCAGTGGCACCACGGCCTGCCCGAGGAAGACGGCGTCTTCGACGACCGCTCGCGCGCCGCCGGCGAGGTGCACACCCGCATCGCGGTGATCGCCTGGCCGCGCATCAGCAACCTCGACGAGTTCCAGCCGCTGAAGAACCTGCCCGGTGTGCGCCTGCAATGGGTGCGCTCGCCGGCCGACGGCGCCGGGACCGACGTGATCGTGCTGCCCGGCAGCAAGGCCACCGCGGCCGACCTGGCCTGGCTGCGCGGGCAGGGCCTGGACCGCTGGGTGGCCGAGCACGCCGCGCGCGGCGGCCGCGTGCTGGGCGTGTGCGGCGGCCTGCAGGTGCTGGGCGAGGCGCTCATCGACACCGAAGGCATCGACGGCAACGCGCCCGGCCTGGGCCTGCTGCCGCTGGTCACCACCTTCGAGCGCGACAAGACCGTGCGCCGCACCGAGGCGCGCTTCGGCGCGCTGCACGGGCCCTGGTCCGCGCTCTCGGGCGTGCCGGTGCGCGGCTACGAAATCCACCACGGCCAGACCGCGCCGCACCCGGCCCTGCAGGCCGCCGGACAGACGGCGCACGAGGCCATGCCCGGCCTGGCCTGGCAAAACCGCGAAGGCAACGTGCTGGGCCTGTACCTGCACGGCCTGTTCGAGGACGATCGCGTGCTTCAGGCCCTGTTCGGTGCCCGCGTCCCCACGCTGGAAACGGTGTTCGAGGGCCTGGCCGACACCCTGCAGGCCCACGTGGCCCCGGGCGCGCTGGACGCGCTCATCGCTTCATGAGCAACACCATGCCCCACACCACCGCTTCTCCTTTCCGCGTGCCGGAGGTCGCCGACCTGCACGACGCCGCGCTGACCGCCGCGCTGCAGTCCGCCATCGACGGCAAGACCAAGCCCCTGGGCTCGCTCGGGCGCATCGAGTGGCTGGCGCAGCGCATCGGCGCCGTGCTGGGCACGGCCACGCCCGAGCTGCGCGAGCCGCAGATGCTGGTCTGCGCGGCCGACCACGGCCTGGCCGCGCGCGGTGTGTCGGCCTACCCGAGCGAGGTCACACACCAGATGGTGCGCAACTTCGTCGCCGGCGGCGCGGCGGTGAGCGTGCTGGCGCGCCAGCACGGCATCGCCCTCACCGTGGTGGACTGCGGCGTGCGCGAGGCCGTGCCCGAGCAGCCCGGCCTGCTGTCGCGCCGCCTGGGCCCGGGCACGCAGGACGCGCTGGACGGCCCGGCCATGAGCGCCGAGCAGTGCGAGCAGGCCCTGGCCCACGGCGCCGACGTGGTGCGCGGCCTGCCGGGCAACGCGCTGCTGCTCGGCGAGATGGGCATCGGCAACACCTCGGCCGCCTCGCTGCTGCTGGCGCGCCTGGGCGGCCTCGAGGTGGGCGACGTCACCGGTGCCGGCACCGGCCTGGACGCCGATGCCGTGCTGCGCAAGATCGGCGTGCTGCGCGCGGTGCTGCAGCGCCACGCGCAGGCGCGCGAACCCCTGGCCGCGCTGGCGGCCTTCGGCGGCTTCGAGATCGCCACGCTCGCGGGCGCGGCGCTGCAGGCCGCCGCCGAGCGGCGCGTCATCCTGGTCGACGGCTTCATCGCCAGCAGCGCGGTGCTGGTGGCCAGCAAGCTGCGCCCGCACCTGCTGCAGCGCTGCGTGTTCGCGCACCGCTCGGGCGAGCGCGGGCACGCGCTCATGCTGGCGCACCTGCGGGCCGACCCCTTGCTCGACCTTGGCCTGCGCCTGGGCGAAGGCTCGGGCGCGGCCCTGGCCTGGCCGCTGCTGCAAAGCGCCTGCGCGCTGCTCAATCAGATGGCCAGCTTCGCCAGCGCGGGCGTGTCGCAGTCGGCCATCGACGCGGCGCCCACCGCGCGGGCCGAGCCCGAGCTCACGGCGGCCGACGCCTCGGGCAAGCCCGCTCGATGAGCCGCTTCCTCCGGCACTACCTGCTGGCCCTGCAGTTCTTCACGCGCGTGCCCGTCACCGGCCGCCTGGCCGCCTGGGTGGGCTACAGCCCGGCCATGCTGCGCGCCAGCGCGGCGCATTTCCCGGGCGTGGGCTGGCTGGTGGGCCTGTGGGTGGCGGCGGTGTTCGCCGCCTTGCTGTGGGCCTTGCCCGCGCTGCCCGCCGCGCCCTGGGTGGCGGCGCTGGGCGCCACCGTGGCCGGCGTGCTCATGACCGGTGCCTTCCACGAGGACGGGCTGGCGGACCTGGCCGACGGCCTGGGCGGCAGCGCGGACCGCGCGCGGGCGCTGGAGATCATGAAGGACTCGCGCATCGGCAGCTTCGGCGCCATCGCGCTGGTGCTGGCGCTGTCGTGCAAGGTGGCCTTGCTCGCGCTGCTGGCGCAGGGGGACCCGGCGCGCGCGGTGGCGGCGCTGTTCCTGGCGCAGGTGGTGTCGCGCGCGGCGCCGCTGGCGGTCATCTACACGCAGCCGCACGTGGGCGACGTGGCCGGCTCCAAGAGCAAACCGCTGGCCGATGGCCTGACGCTGGCCGCGCTCCTGGCCGGCCTGTCGTGGATGGCGCTGGCGCTGCTGCTGGTGGTGGCGCGTTTTCCCGGCATGGGCTGGTGGGCCGGCGTGCTCGGCGCGGCGCTGGGCACCGCCTGGATGGCGCGCCTGCTGTGGCGCCGCCTGCGGGGCTTCACCGGTGACGGCCTGGGTGCCACGCAGCAGGTGGCCGAGCTGCTGTTCTACCTGGGCCTGGCCGTCGCCTGGTCTGTCGAGGGACCCACCGCATGAAGCTCTGGTTGATCCGCCATGCCGCCGTCGCCTTGCCGCCGGGCCTGTGCTACGGCACCACCGACGCGCCCGCCCTCGCCGACGCCACGCTGGCGGCGGCCGAGGCCGTGGCCGCCACGCTGCCGCGGCATGTGCCGCTGTGGGTGTCGGGCCTGACCCGCGCGCAGCAGCTGGCGGCCGCACTGCAGCGACTGCGGCCCGACCTGGGCGCCGCGCGCGTGGAGCCGCGCCTGAACGAGATGGACTTCGGCCGCTGGGAGATGCAGGCCTGGGAGGCCATCCCGCGCGCGGCTTTCGACGACTGGATGGCCGATTTTTCGCACCACCGCTTCGGCGGCGAGGAAAGCACGCAGCAGGTGATCGACCGTGTGGCCGAGGTCGTGCTGGAGTTGCACGCGGCCGGCATCCGCGAGGCGGCCTGGGTCACGCACGCAGGGGTGGTGCGCGCGGCGCTGTACCTGCGCGAGCACGGGCCGCGCACCATCGCGGGCGCGCAGGAATGGCCCGAGCGGGTGATCGAGCCCGGCGGGTGCGTCGAGCTGGTGTTCTGAGGGGGCGTTGCGGTTGGCGCTGCTGCGTTTTTCGCGGCTTCGTGCAATGGTTTCGTGCAACGGCTTCGTGCAACGGCTTCGCATGGGCCGCCGGTGTGGGTGCCCGTTCTCCGGCCCACGCTCGCGGTCCTCCACCTGGGTAGGCCTGCGTTGTTTCATCAACACCGCTTTGGCGCTCAGCCTCTGTGGCAGCCGCGAATGGGGCCTGCGCCCGGGCACCCACACCGCCGTCCCCGAAACGCGCGGGCCGGCCAAAGAAGACCGGACACCCTTCGAGCGTTGATCGCTGGCCAGATGGAATCTGACCCCGATTCCTGCGTGACCCCGATTCCTGTGACCCCGATTTCCTTGGCCTGCTTGGGTGTCACTCTCGACGGATGGTGGGGTTCGCGGGCGCAGGCCCCATTCGCGGCTGCCACAGAGGCTGAGTGCCGGAACGGTGTTGATGAAACAACGCAGGCCTACCGGGGTATGCGCCCGCGAGCGTGGGCCGGAGAACGCGGACCACGCCAGCCGTCAGCGCGGGGTCTCCGAACAAGGTCTCCGAACGACGCCCACGGCAGCCCGGAGCACAGGAGCACAGGAGCACAGGAGCGAAAGAGCGAAAGAGCGAAAGGCGCAGCGCCCGTGGGCTAAGCTGCCACCGGCGCGCGCGGCACGGCGGTGAAGCCGTGAGCCCCCTGGCTCAGGCGTCGATCCGCATCGCCGGGCGCGCCTGCACCCGCGCCAGCCAGGCCAGTACGTGAGGGTGCTGGTCCACCGGCGCGCCGATGTAGGCGCTGTAGCCGATCACCGAACCCACCGACAGGTCCACCAGCGAGTAGGCCTCGCCCAGCATCCAGGGCCGCTTCGCCAGGTGCGCGTCGAGCAGGGCCAGCAGCTGGTCCATGCCCTCGCGGCCCGCGCGGCCGTGCGCATCGTCGGGTGTGCCCATGTCGCGCGCGGCCTGCAGGCGCACCAGCTGCGCGCCGTAGGTGACGTAGGCCCAGGTGCACCAGGAAAAGGCCTGCAGCTGCGCGGGCGTGCCGGGCGCCGGCCACAGGCCGCGCTCGACGCCGTGGCGTTCGCCCAGCCACAGCTCCATGGCCAGGGCCTCGAACATGGGGGCGCCGTCCACCGTCAGGGTGGGCACCTTGCCGTTGGGGTTGAGCGCCAGGAACGCGGGGCGGCGCTGCTCGCCGGTGGTGATGTCGACCTTCACGCGTTCGTGCGGCAGGCCCAGTTCGGCGAGGGCGCAGGCGATGGGCGTGGCGCTGGACATGGGGTGCCAGTAGAGAACGATGGACATGGCGGGCTCCTGAATGAATGGGGGTGAAACCGGTCCGGCACCGCGCCGATCCGTGCCGCGAACTGTCGCCGCCATTGCGGACAGATTCCGCCCTCGATCAAAGATAGAGTGCGACCCATGCTCAGTTCCTCTTCCCGGCTGCTGCGGGTGCTCTCCTTGCTGCAGGCGCGCCGCCACTGGGCGGGCGCCGAACTGGCCGAGCGCCTGGGCGTGCACCCGCGAACGCTGCGCCGCGACATCGATCGCCTGCGTGAGCTGGGCTACCCCATCCACGCCAGCAGCGGCGTGGCCGGCGGCTACGCTTTTCGGGCCGGGCAGGCCCTGCCACCGCTGCTGCTGGACGACGAGGAGGCGCAGGCCGTGGCCATCGCCCTGCAGACCGCGGCCGCCGGCACAGTGAGTGGGGTGGAGGAGGGCTCGCTGCGCGCCCTGGTGAAGCTGGAACAGGTGATGCCCGCGCGCCTGCGCCGGCGCGTCGATGCCCTGCGCTCGGCCATCCTGCCGCTGGCGAGCCTGCGCCCCACGGTGGACGCGGGTGCGCTGGCCAGCCTGGCCGTGGCCTGCCGCGACCAGCTGCGCCTGGCCTTCGCCTACCGCGACAGCCGTGGCCAGGACACGGCGCGCACGGTGGAGCCGCAGGGCCTGGTGCACACCGGCAGCCGCTGGTACCTGGTGGCCTGGGACCTGGCGCGCGATGACTGGCGCACTTTCCGCCTGGACCGCATCGACGGCGCGCCCGCCCTGGGCGCGCACTTCGCGCCGCGCGCGGGCCCCGAGGGCGGCGACTTGCGCGCCTACGTGTCGCGCTCGATCGGGGTTTCGGCCTACACCGAGCAGGCCCGCGTGGTGCTGCACCGGTCGCTGGAGGCGATGGCCCGGCAGATTCCGCCCACGGTGGCGCGGCTGGAGGCCCTGGACGGCGAGCGCTGCGTGATGCACAGCGGCGCGAACCACCTGGAGTCGCTGGCCTACTGGCTGCTGGCGCTGGACGTGGAGTTCGAGGTGCTGGAGCCGCCCACGCTCAAGGCGCTGCTGTGCCAGGCGAACGAGCGCGTGGCGCGCGCGCTGGCGCGCTCGGGCGGCGGCGCCTAACGCCGGCGCGCCGCCTCAGCCCCCGCGCAGCGCCTTCAGCAGCTTCTGCCCGGCGCGGCCATTGGCTTCCCAGCCCAGGCGCGTCTGCTCGGCGCGCACGGCGCTGCGGGTCTTCTCGCCGAGCAGACCGTCGACCTCACCGATGTCGTGGCCGCGCGCGAGCAGCAGGGTCTGCAGCTCGCGGCGTTCGGCGCGCGTGAGGCCCAGGTCGTCGGTGGGCCAGGGCGTCACGAACGGCCCGCCGCCGCGCAGACGGTCGGCCAGGTGGGCGATGGCCAAGCCATAGCTTTCGGCGGCGTTGTAGCTGTAGATGGCGTCGAAGTTGCGCGTGACGAGGAAGGCCGGGCCCTGCGCACCGGCCGGCGCCAGCAGGCCCAGGCTCATGTCCGCCGGCACCGGCGTGCCGTCGACGCGCTGGACGCCGCGCGCGGTCCATTCGCTGCCGGGGCGCTTGGTGCGCCGGCCTTCGCCAAGCACGGAAAAGCCCTCGGGCAGCTTCACCTCGAAGCCCCAGGGCAGTTCCTGGCGCCAGCCCGCGCGCTGCAGGAAGTTGGCGGTGGAGGCGAGCGCGTCGGGCACGCTGTCGATGAGGTCGGCGCGGCCGTCGCCGTCGAAGTCCACCGCCAGGCGCTCGTAGGTGCTGGGCATGAACTGCGTGTGGCCGAAGGCGCCGGCCCAGGAGCCCTGCAGCCGCTCGGGCGGGAAGTGCCCGGCCTGCAGCAGGCGCAGCGCGGAGTAGAACTCGGTGCGGAAGTAGGCCTGGCGCCGGCCGTAGCACGACAGCGTGGCCAGCGACTGCACGATGGGCGTCTTGCCGAAGCCCTGGCCGTAGTTGCTCTCCACGCCCCACACGGCCACCACCGTGGCCGGGTCCACGCCGAAGCGCTGCTGCACGCGCTGCAGCAGCTCGGCGTTCTGCTGCAGCCGCTGCGCGCCTTCTTCCACGCGCTGCGGGTCGACCAGCACGGTGAGGTAGTCCCAGATCGGGGTCTTGAATTCGGGCTGCGCGTCCAGGTTGCCGATGACCGACATCAGCGGTTGCAGGCTGTCGGTGTGGGCGCGGAAGGTGGTCTCGTTGACGCCGTTGGTACGGGCCGTGGGGCGCAGGCCGTCCAGGCACTGCTGGAAGCTGGCGTCCTGGGCGAGGGCGGGAGCGGCGAGCGTGGCCGCGAGGCAGAGGGTGGTGAGTCGTTGCATGGCCATGGGGTCGCCCGGGGGCGGAAAAGTTCAGGCCGGACCGCCGCGGGGCGGGCCGGCTCAGGCGGGCCAGGTGCTGCCGTGCTCCGGCACCAGCGCGGGCCAGCCCAGTTCGTTTTCGATGCGCAGGCGCAGCGCGTCGGCGGCGTCCATGTCGCCGTGGGTGACGAAGGTGCGCCGCGGCGCCTTGGGCAGGCCGCGCAGCCAGGCCATGAGCTGCTCGGCGTCGGCGTGCGCCGAGCCGGCGGTGAGTTGCACCACCTCGGCGCGAACGGGCCATTGCTGGCCGAAGATGCGCAGGCTGGCCTGGCCGGCGGCCAGTTGCGCGCCGCGCGTGCCCGGCGCCTGGTAGCCCGCCAGCACGACCATGGCCCGGTGGTCGCCGAGGTGGTGCGTGAGGTGGTGCAGCACGCGCCCGCCCGTGGCCATGCCACTGGCCGACAGGATGACCTTGGGCCCATGCCGCTGCGCGATGGCCTTGGACTCTTCCACGCTGGTGACCATTTGCGCGGTGCGCTCCATCTCGCGGCACTGGGCGGCGTCGAGGCGGTGTTGGCCCAGGTGGCGTTCGTACAGCTCGGTGGTCGCCACGGCCATGGGGCTGTCCAGGTACACGGGCAGGGCGCGCGGCAGCTCGCCCCGCGCCTTGAGCCGCGCGATGGCCAGCAGCACGGCCTGCGCGCGGCCCACCGCGAACACCGGCACCACCACCGTGCCGCCGCGCGCGGCGGCGCGAGACAGCGCGGCGCCCAGTTCGGCGAGCAGGTCCTCCTTGGGGTGCAGGCGGTTGCCGTAGGTGGACTCGCACAGCACCACGTCGGCCGCGGGCGGTGGCTCGGGCGGCAGCATGAGCGCGTCGTCCGGGCGGCCCAGGTCGCCCGAGAACAGCAGACGCCGCCCCCCCACTTCCAGCAGCACGCTGGCCGCGCCGAGGATGTGGCCGGCGCCGCTGAAGCTCGCGCTCCAGCCGGGCAGCGGCTCGAAGCGCTCGTGCAGGCGCGCGGTGTGCAGGCGCTTGAGGCTACGGCGCGCGTCTTCCACGGTGTAGAGGGGCAGGGCGGGCTGGTGCTTGCCGAAGCCCTTGCGGTTGGCGTACTCGGCCTCTTCTTCCTGCAGGTGGCCGCTGTCGGGCAGCATCACGTGCAGCAGGTCGCGCGTGGCGGGCGTGCACCAGGCGCGGCCCGTGAAGCCCTCGCGCGCCAGCAGCGGAAAGTAGCCGCTGTGGTCGATGTGCGCGTGCGTGAACAGCACCGTGCCGATCTGGTCGGGCGCCACGGGCAACGGCTCGCGGTTGCGCAGACGCAGCTGCTTGTAGCCCTGGAACAGGCCACAGTCCACCAGCAGCCGCTGGCCACCGTAGTCGATGAGGTACTTGGAGCCGGTGACGGTACCGGTGCCGCCGAGGAAACGGATGCTGACGCCCATGCGGAGCATCTTAGCCGTGCGCGCGGGCACGGCCCGTTCAGGCCAGGGCGCTGTCCAGCCAGACCATGAAGATGAAGCCCGCCAGCAGCGTGGCGCTGGCCGCGCCTTCGAAGCCGTCGCGGTGCGTCTCCGGGATGATCTCGTGGCTCACCACGAAGATCATGGCGCCGGCCGCCAGGGCGAGGCCCAGCGGGTAGAACACCGGGGCGCTGCCCAGCACCACCACGCCCAGCAGGGCGCCCAGGGGCTCGGCCAGGCCGGTGAGGGCGGCCACGCCCCAGGCCCGTCCGGCGCCCAGGCCCAGGGTGCGCAGGGCCATGGCCACGATCAGGCCCTCGGGCATGTTCTGCAGTCCGATGGCCAGGGCGACGGCGGCGCCGTCGTGCACCGCGTCCTCGCCCGACGGGCCGGCATAGGCCGCGCCCACGGCCAGGCCTTCGGGCAGGTTGTGGATCATCAGCGCCAGCACCATCAGCCAGGCGCGCTGCGCGGCCGGCTCGCGCGGCAGCCAGGCGCTGGTGTGGGTGTGCGCGGCCGGCGGCAGCACGGCGTGTTCGTGCGGCAGGGCGCGGTCGATGGCCAGCATCAGCCCCATGCCCAGCGCCAGCCCGGCGCCCGAGAGCAGGGCGCTGGCGCCGCCCTCGCCCACCAGGGCGCGGCTGGCCTCCAGCGAGGGCAGCAGCAGCGCGAACACGGCGGCCGCCAGCATCACCCCGGCCGAGAACGCCATGAAGGCCGACTCCTGCCGCTTGCTCACGCGCTGCACCACGAACACCGGCAAGGCGCCCACGGCGGTGGCGATGGCCGCCAGCAGCGAGGCCTGCACGCCCGCGACGAGGGCGCTGCCGCCTTCCACGGCCAGCCACCAGGCGCGGGTGGGCGCCCAGAAGGTGGAGCCGGCGGCGATGCCCGCCATCACCAGCACGCCCGCGGCCAGCGCCAGCAAGGCCTTGCGCAGGGCGTGGGCTGGCACGGGCCACTCCAGCCGCTGGAGCTGGGCCCAGGCGGGTGGGATCTGGCGGAGGAGGGTAGACATGCTTGGGCTGCTATCGATGTTGACCCATAGCTTGTCAAAAACGATCAAATAAGGCCAATCGATGCTGCTTATGGTGGCGATAGGGGCACCGCTGGCGGCGCACGCGCCAGGCACCGAGGGAGCGCGAATGGCCCAAAAAAAAAGCGACGCCGTGGCGTCGCTTTTTTTTGGGGGGAGCGTCTGGCTCAGCTGAAGAAGTCCTTCGCCTTCTCGAACCAGCCCTTGTCGTTCGGGCTGTGCTTGTGGCCGCCTTTTTTGAAGGACTCGTCCAGTTCCTTGAGCAGCTTGCGCTGGTGCTCGGTGAGCTTGACCGGCGTTTCCACCGCCACGTGGCAGTACAGGTCGCCCGGGTAGCTGGAGCGCACGCCCTTGATGCCCTTGCCGCGCAGGCGGAAGGTCTTGCCGCTCTGCGTGCCCTCGGGCAGGTCGATGGTGGCCTTGCCCTGCAGCGTGGGCACGTCGATCTCGCCGCCCAGGGCGGCGGTGGTCATGCTCACCGGCACCTGGCAGTGCAGGTCGTCGCCGTCGCGCTCGAAGATGTCGTGCTTGCGCAGGCGGATCTCGATATAGAGGTCGCCCGCGGGGCCGCCGTTCTGGCCGGGCTCGCCGTTGCCGGTGGAGCGGATGCGCTGGCCGTCGTCGATGCCGGCCGGGATCTTGATCTCCAGCGTCTTCTGGCGCTTGATCTTGCCCTGGCCGTGGCAGGTGGTGCAGGGCTCGGGGATGACCTTGCCGCGGCCCTGGCAGGTGGGGCAGGTCTGCTGCACGCTGAAGAAGCCCTGGCGCATCTGCACCACGCCCTGGCCGTGGCAGGTGCCGCAGGTCTTGGCGCTGGTGCCGGGCTTGGCGCCGCTGCCGTGGCAGGTGTCGCAGTCGTCCCAGCTGGGGATGCGGATCTGCGTTTCCTTGCCGTTGGCGGCTTCCTCCAGCGTGATCTCCATGGCGTAGGACAGGTCCGCGCCGCGGTACACCTGCCGCCCGCCGCCCGCGCCGCGGCGCGCGCCGCCGAAGATGTCGCCAAAAATGTCGCCGAAGGCGTCACCGAAGCCGCCGAAGCCTTCGGCGCCGCCCGGGCCGCCGCGCATGTTCGGGTCCACGCCGGCGTGGCCGTACTGGTCGTAGGCGGCCTTCTTCTGCGCGTCGGAGAGCATCTCGTAGGCCTCCTTGGCCTCTTTGAATTTCTCTTCGGCACCCTTGGCCGCATCGCCCTGGTTGCGGTCGGGGTGGTACTTCATCGCGAGCTTGCGGTACGCCTTCTTGATCTCCTCGTCGGAGGCGTTCTTCGGCACGCCGAGCACTTCGTAAAAGTCGCGTTTGGCCATGGTTTCTCTGGCTGGTGTTTGAACACGAACGCCGCGTCAGGTTGCCCGGACGCGGCGGTGTGGCGGACGTCGCGGCGCGATCAGCCCTTCTTGACTTCCTTCACCTCGGCGTCGACGACGTCGTCGTCGGCCGCCTTGGACGCTTGCTGCGGCTGGGCGTCGGCGGCCCCCGCCTCGGCACCGGCCTGATCGGCCTGCTGCGCGGCGTAGACCTTCTCGCCCAGCTTCTGGCTGGCGGTCATGAGCTCGGTGGTCTTGGCCTCGATCGCGTCCTTGTCCTCGCCCTTGGCGGCTTCTTCCAGGGACTTGATCGCGTCCTCGATGGCCGACTTCTCGCCCGCCTCCAGCTTGTCGCCGTGCTCGCTCAAGCTCTTCTTCACGCTGTGCACCATGGCCTCGGCCTGGTTGCGCGCCTGCACGAGCTCGACCTTTTTCTTGTCCTCGGCCGCGTTGAGTTCGGCGTCCTTCACCATCTGCTGGATCTCGGCTTCGGACAGGCCCGAGTTCGCCTTGATGGTGATCTTGTTTTCCTTGCCGGTGCCCTTGTCCTTGGCGCCCACGTGCAGGATGCCGTTGGCGTCGATGTCGAAGGTCACCTCGATCTGCGGCAGGCCGCGCGGCGCGGCGGGAATGCCTTCCAGGTTGAACTCACCCAGCAGCTTGTTGCCGGCGGCGATCTCGCGCTCGCCCTGGAACACCTTGATGGTCACGGCCGGCTGGTTGTCGTCCGCGGTGGAGAACACCTGCGAGAACTTGGTCGGGATGGTGGTGTTCTTGGCGATCATCTTGGTCATGACGCCGCCCATGGTCTCGATGCCGAGCGACAGCGGGGTCACGTCCAGCAGCAGCACGTCCTTGCGGTCACCCGAGAGCACCTGGCCCTGGATGGCGGCACCGACGGCCACGGCCTCGTCGGGGTTGACGTCCTTGCGCGGCTCCTTGCCGAAGAACTCCTTGACCTTCTCCTGCACCTTGGGCATGCGGGTCATGCCGCCGACCAGGATCACGTCGTGGATGTCGCCCACGCTCACGCCGGCGTCCTTGATGGCGGTGCGGCAGGGCGCGATGGTGCGCTCGATCAGTTCTTCCACCAGGGCCTCGAGCTTGGCGCGCGTGAGCTTGATGTTCAGGTGCTTGGGACCCGAGGCATCGGCCGTGATGTAGGGCAGGTTGATGTCGGTGGCGGCCGAGGACGACAGCTCGATCTTGGCCTTCTCGGCCGCTTCCTTCAGGCGCTGCAGGGCCAGCACGTCCTTGCTGAGGTCGACGCCCTGGTCCTTTTTGAACTCGGAAATGATGTAGTCGATGATGCGCTGGTCGAAGTCTTCGCCACCCAGGAAGGTGTCACCGTTGGTGGACAGCACTTCGAACTGCTTCTCGCCGTCGACGTCGGCGATCTCGATGATGGACACGT
This sequence comes from Hydrogenophaga sp. YM1, assembly GCF_016903055.1. Taxonomy (NCBI): domain Bacteria; kingdom Pseudomonadati; phylum Pseudomonadota; class Betaproteobacteria; order Burkholderiales; family Comamonadaceae; genus Hydrogenophaga; species Hydrogenophaga sp. YM1. The sequence continues at coordinate 2,241,642 of NZ_CP070223.1, forward strand.
CGAAGGTGCCGCCGCCGAGGTCGTACACGGCGATCTTGCGGTCGCCCTTGTCCTGCTTGTCCAGGCCGAAGGCCAGGGCCGCGGCGGTGGGCTCGTTGATGATGCGCTTGACGTCGAGGCCGGCGATGCGCCCGGCGTCTTTGGTGGCCTGGCGCTGCGCGTCGTTGAAGTACGCGGGCACGGTGATGACGGCCTCGGTCACGGGCTCGCCCAGGTAGTCCTCGGCGGTTTTCTTCATCTTGCGCAGGATGTCGGCCGAGACCTGCTGGGCCGAGATCTTCTTGCCGCGCACCTCCACCCAGGCGTCGCCGTTGTCGGCGGCCACGATGGAGTAGGGCATGAGGTCGATGTCCTTCTGGACTTCCTTCTCACTGAACTTGCGGCCGATCAGGCGCTTGATCGCGTACAGCGTGTTCTTGGGGTTGGTGACGGCCTGGCGCTTGGCCGAGGCGCCGACCAGCACCTCGCCGTCTTCCTGGTAGGCCACGATCGACGGCGTGGTGCGCGCACCCTCGCTGTTCTCGATCACCTTGGTGTTGTTGCCTTCCATGACGGACACGCACGAGTTCGTGGTGCCGAGGTCGATGCCGATGATGCGTCCCATGTGAGTGACTCCGAGGATGTGGTTAAAGCTGTTGAAGAAGTGTGGATAAGCCGGGGGAATTCAAGGGGAGGGCGTGTGCACAAGTCCCTTGGCGGCCCTTACTTGGGGGCGGACACCGTGACCAGGGCCGGGCGCAGCACCCGCTCGGCGATGAGGTAGCCCTTCTGGAGCACGGTCACCACGGTGTTGGGTTCCTGCTCGGCCGGCACCATGCTGATGGCCTGGTGCTGGTGGGGGTCGAATTTGGTGCCGGCGGGCGGCGCGATCTGCACGACCTTGTGGCGCTCCAGCGCGCTCAGCAGCTGTTTGAGCGTGGCCTCGGTGCCCTCGCGCAGCTGTTCGCGCGTGGCCTCCTGCACGGCCAGGCCGGCCTCCAGGCTGTCGGCCACGGCCAGCAGGCTCTCGGCGAAGCTCTCCACCGCGAACTTGCGGGCCTTGGACATTTCCTCTTCGGCGCGGCGGCGGGCGTTTTCGGCCTCGGCCTTGGCGCGCAGGTACTGGTCGGCCAGGTCGGTGTTCTGGGCCTTCAGGGTGGCCAGTTCGGCCTGCTGGGCGGCCTGGGCCTCGGCCTCGCTGGCCGCCCGGGCGGCTTCGGCCTCTTCGGGGCTCAAGGGCGCGCTGTTGTCCTGGGGTGGCGGGGCGTTGGGGGGCGTCTGGCTCATCGTGGCGAGTCTGTGGATAAGGTGAAACGGGGGCGGTTGCGGTGGGCGGTTTGCCCGACAAGTCGGGCAGCTGGGGCCGCCTCGGCGGATTTCAAGGGCCGGCCGGGACCGGATGGCCCCAGGCGGCAGAATCGGCGGTTTTCACCACCACCGAAGCCCAGCATGAAACTGATCCGCCACGGCCTGCCCGGCGCCGAACAACCCGGTCTGATCGACGCCAGCGGCACGCCGCGTGACCTCTCCGGGGTGCTGGCCGACATCGCGCCGGCCACGCTGGGCCCGGATTCTATGGCGCGCCTGGCCGCGCTCGACCCCCTGACGCTGCCGCCCGTGCCCAGCGGCACCCGCCTGGGCCCCTGCGTGGGCCAGGTCGGCAACGTCATCGGCATCGGGCTGAACTACGCCGACCACGCCGCCGAGGCCGGCCTGAAGGTGCCGGGCCAGCCCATCGTGTTCAACAAGCACGTCAGCGCCATCAACGGGCCGAACGACGAGGTCTGGCTGCCGCCGGGCTCGCGCAAGCTCGACTGGGAGGTGGAGCTGGGTGTGGTGATCGGCCAGCGCGCCTTCCACGTGGGCGAGGACCAGGCCCTGTCGCACGTGGCCGGCTATTGCCTGCTCAACGACGTGTCCGAGCGCGCCCACCAGATCGAATATGAAGGCCAGTGGGTCAAAGGCAAGAGCTACCCCACGCACTGCCCCCTGGGCCCCTGGCTGGTGACGCCCGACGAGCTGGGCGATCCACAGGACGTGGCGCTGTGGCTGGAGGTGAATGGCCAGCGCCGCCAGAACGGCAGCACGCGCACCATGGTGTTCGGCGTGGCCACGCTGGTGAGCTACCTGAGCCGCTTCATGGCCCTGCAGCCGGGCGACGTGATCGCCACCGGCACGCCGCCCGGCGTGGGCATGGGCCACCAGCCGCCGCTGTACCTGAAGGCGGGCGACGTGATGACCCTGGGCGGGCGCGGCCTGGGCGAGCAGCGCCAGCTGGTGGTGGACAGCCCGGTGGGCTGAGGCGCGGGGGAGCGGCGTCAGGCGGCTGCGGCCTGGGCGGCGCGCAGCCAGCCCAGTCCGGCCGAGGTGCCCCCGGGAACCGCGCCGCGGCTGGGGCGGTACTCGCAGCCGATCCAGCCGTCCCACTGGCCGGCGGCCATGAGCTCGTCGATCACGCCGAACAGGTAGGGGTGGTTCAGCTCGCCCAGGTCGGGCTCGTGGCGCTGCGGCACGCCGGCGATCTGCAGGTGACCGACGCGCCCCGTGGGCAGGTACTGCCGCAGCTTGGTGGCGACGTCGCCCTCGACGATCTGGCAGTGGTACAGGTCCATCTGCACCTTCAGGTTGGGCGCGCCGACCGCGTCGAGGACCTGGTGCGCGTGGTCCTGCCGGTTGAGGAAGAAGCCGGGGATGTCGCGCGGGTTGATCGGCTCGATGAGGATGTCACGCCCGGCGCGGGCGGCCTGTTCGGCGGCCCAGCGCAGGTTGCCCAGGTAGGTGGCCTGCATGTCCTCGCGCCGCAGGCCCGGGGACACCAGGCCGGCCATGGCGTGCAGGCGGGGGCAGTCCAGGGCGTCGGCGTAGCGCAGGGCCAGTTGGACCGCCTCGCGGAACTCGGCCTCGCGGCCGGGCAGGGCGGCCAGGCCGCGCTCGCCGGCGTCCCATTGGCCGGGTGGCAGGTTGAACAGCACCTGGCGCAGGCCATTGGCCTGGAGGCGGGCGGCGAGCTCGTGCGCCGGGTAGGCGTAGGGGAAGAGGAATTCGACGGCCTCGAAGCCGTCGCGCGCGGCGGCCTCGAAACGGTCCAGGAAGTCGAGCTCGGGGTAGAGCATCGACAGGTTGGCGGCAAAACGGGGCATGGCAGGGGTCCGGTGGTCAGTGCGCGGCCGCGGGGCGGTGCGCGCCGTCGGGGGTCGGGGTGGTCAGCGAGAAGGCCCGGGTGAAGAAGTCCTCGCCGCCGAAATTGCCCGATTTGAGCGCCAGCCAGAGCGGCGCGCCAGCCGCGGCGGCGGCCGTGGCGTGGCACCAGGGCACGCCGGGGTCGATCTGCGGGCCGATCTGCAGCCGGGCGATGCCCAGCGCCTGCACGCAGGCGCCCGAGGTCTCGCCACCGGCCACGATGAGCCGGCGCACGCCGGCCCGCACCAGGCCGCTGGCGATGGCGGCGATGCAGCGCTCGACCAGTTCGCCCGCCTGCGCGCCGCCCAGTTGGGTCTGCGCGGCGCTGACCGCCTGCGGCGGCGCGGTGGAGTACAGCAGCACGGGCCCGCCGGCCAGGTGCGGCGCCGCCCAGGCCAGGGCCTCGGCGACCACGTCCTCGCCGGCGGCGATGCGCAGCGGGTCGAGCTGGAACGCCGGCCGGCCGCTGGCGATGAAGTGCGCCACCTGCTGGTTGGTGGCCAGCGAGCAGCTGCCCGAGACAATGGCCTGCGCGCCCGCCACCGGTGGCAGCGCGCTGGCCCGTGCCGAGGGCGCCAGGCCGGCGTTGGCCGGCAGCGCGATGGCCACGCCGGAGCCGGCCGTGAGCAGGGGCAGGTCGGCCAGGGCCGGGCCCAGGCGCAGCAGGTCGTCGTTGGACAGGGCGTCGACCACGGCGATGCCCACGCCCTGCTGCCGCAGCGCCTGGATGCGTTCGCGCACCGCCGCGGCGCCCGCGGCCACCACGCGGTAGTCGATCAGCCCCACGCGGCGGCGGCACTGGGCCTGCAGCACGCGCACCAGGTTGGCGTCGGTCATGGGCGTGAGCGGGTGGTCCTTCATGCCGCTTTCGTTGAGCGGCACGTCGCCCACGAACAGGTGGCCCTTGAAGACGGTGCGGCCGTTGTCCGGGAAGGCCGGCGTGGCGATGGTGAAGTCGATGCCCATGGCGTCCATGAGCGCCTCGGTCACCGGGCCGATGTTGCCGGCGGGTGTGCTGTCGAAGGTCGAGCAGTACTTGAAGTAGATCTGGCGCGCGCCCTGCCCGCGCAGCCAGTGCCAGGCGGCCAGCGATTGCTCGACGGCCTCGGCCGCCGGGACGGTGCGCGACTTGAGCGCGACCACCACCGCGTCGATGCCCGCCTCGATGGGCTCGCGCGGCACGCCGATGGTCTGCACCACCCGCATGCCGGCGCGCACCAGGTTGTTCGCCAGGTCGGTGGCGCCCGTGAAGTCGTCGGCGATGGCGCCCAGCAAAAGGCTCATGCCAGGGGCCTCGGCAGTTCGATGCCAGGGAAGATCTTGATCACGGCGCTGTCGTCTTCCTTGGCGAAGCCGGCGGTGGAGGCCTGCATGAACATCTGGTGCGCGGTGGACGACAGCGGCAGCGGAAACTTGCTGGCGCGGGCCATGTCCAGCACCAGGCCCAGGTCCTTGACGAAAATGTCGACCGCCGACAGCGGGGTGTAGTCGCCCGCGAGCACGTGGGCCATGCGGTTCTCGAACATCCAGCTGTTGCCCGCGCTGTGGGTGATGACCTCGTACAGCGCGGCCGGGTCCACGCCTTCGCGCAGGCCCAGGGCCATGGCCTCGGCCGCCGCGGCGATGTGCACCCCGGCCAGCAGCTGGTTGATGACCTTGACCTTGCTGCCCGCGCCGGCGCGATCGCCCAGGCGGTAGACCTTGCCTGCCATGGCCTCGAGCACGGCCTCGGCCTTGGCGTAGGCCTCGGGCCGGGCGGCGGTCATCATGGTCATTTCGCCGCTGGCGGCCTTGGCCGCGCCGCCGGAGATCGGCGCGTCGATGTAGAGGATGCCCAGGCGCGCCAGCCGCTCCTCAAAACCGATGGACACGCCGGGGTCCACCGTGGAGCACATGACGAAGACGCTGCCGGGCGCCATGGCCGCGGCCAGGCCGTCGTCGCCGAACAGCACGCTCTCGGTCTGCGCGGCGTTGACCACCACGCTGACCACCACCTCGCTGCCCGCGCCCAGCTCGGCCAGGCTGGCGCAGGCCTGGCCGCCGTCGCGGGCGAAGGCCTGCGCCACGTCCGTGCGCAGGTCGAACACCCGGGGCGCGAAGCCCGCCCGGCGCAGCGATTTCGCCATGCCCAGGCCCATGGCGCCCAGGCCCACCACTCCCACTCGGCTCATATCGGTTTCTTCCACAACACTCAACTCAGGAAATCGACGACGGCGTCGCTGTTCGTCAGCATCATCAGGTGGCCGCCGGGCGCCTCGGCGACCGGCCAGCCGGCCTCACGCGCGATGGCGGCATAGCGCAGGTAGGGCTGCGGCGAGCGGTCGCTGGCCAGCAGGTAGCGGCCCGGGAAGCCGCGCACCTCCGCCTGGGGCGCGGTGACGGGTTCGGCGAAGCTGCGCAGCGGCTGCGGCGTGAGCTGGCGGGCCACGGCCTGCGCCATCTCGTCCGTGGGCAGCTGGAACTGCGCCACGTCGGGTGGGGGCATCCACCAGCCTTCGCCGCGCGAGGCGGCCTGCGCCACGTAGCGCGCGGCGGCCTCGGGCGTGGTGAGCTCCAGCATGGGCTGGCCGGGCGAGGGGATCACCGCTTCCAGCCAGGCGATCTCCACCAGGCGCTCGCGCAGGCGGTGCAGCAGGGCCGGGCCCAGCAGGCCGGCGTAGGAGTGCAGCACCAGGGTCACGCCGCGCAGGTCGAGCGCCTCGATCAGCGAGGCGACGTCGTCCACGTGGGTGTCGGCGCTGGTCTCCCGGCTCAGCCCGGCGCGGCGGTGCGCCAGGCCGCTCAGCGTGGGCGCGTAGCAGCGGCGACCCTGGCGTTCGAGCTTGTCGGCCACCTCGCGCCAGCACCAGCCGCCATGCCAGGCGCCGTGCACCAGCACCAGCGGTCCGTGGTTCTTCGGTTCCATGGACAGGGCGACCCGCGTTCAGCCGTGGCTGGCCTGGGCGGCCATGCCGTTGGCGTCGAAGCCGGCGCCAACGGCCTTGGCTTTTTCGGCCAGCGTGGCGTCCCATTTCACGCGGCCCGGGGTCTTGCCGCCCAGGATGGACACCAGCATGCCGCCGCTGGCCGGGTCCTCGCCGTCCAGGCTGCGGAAGGCGCGGTGCACGAAGGGCGGCACGCTGATGGTGTCGCGCGGCCCCAGGGTGACGGTGTGGGTCTGGCCGGTGGCGCCATCGACCCAGTCGAACTCCCAGCGCCCGGCCTGCACCACGAAGACCTCTTCGCTGTCGTGCCAGTGCAGGGCCGCGCCGCAGCCCTTGGGCGCGACGATGTAGTCGACGTGGAAGTTCTCGGCCGCGGCGATGCTGGGCTTGAAGTTGGGGTCGTCGGTGACGCCGGAGCCGATCACGCTGTAGAGCGTGCGCTCATGGCCCTTGACGTAGGTGTCGACGAAGGCGCGCGGGCTGGCGGGGATGGCGCCCCAGCGCGCCACGCGCCGGGCCATGTCGTCGGGCGAGCAGGGCTGAGAAGGTGCGACGTAGTCGTTCCAGGAGTCGATCAGTGCTTGTTTGTCCATGGGGGGGGTCCTCGAAGGTGGCGGGGCTCAGCCCTTGACCGCGCCCGCGGTCAGGCCGGTGATGATCTGTTTGGCGGCGACGAAGGTGAAGATCAGCGGCGGCAGCGCGATCAGCACGCCGGCGGCCATGATCTTTCCCCACTCCACGCCGGTGTCGGTGATGTAGTTGGAGATGGAGGCGGGCAGGGTGCGCGTGATGCGGTTGGTCAGGATGAAGCCCAGGATGAATTCGTTCCAGGCCAGCCGGAAGGTGAAGATGGCGGCCGCGGCCAGGCCGGGCTTGAGCAGCGGCAGCACGATCTTGTAGAACACCCGGAAGGGGCCGCAGCCGTCGATGGCGGCGGCTTCCTCCAGCTCGATCGGCAACTGGTCGATGAAGCCGTAGAGCAGCCAGATGGTGAAGGGCAGGTTCAGCGCCACGTACACCAGCACCACGCCCGACAGCGTGTCACCTATTCCCCAGGCCGACCAGATGACGAACACCGGCACGGCCAGCACCGCGGGTGGCAGCGTGCGCAGGATCAGGGTCGAGTAGCTCAGCGGCTCGCGGCCGAGGAAGCGAAAGCGCGCCATGGCGTAGGCGCACATGGTGCCCAGCATCAGGGTGATGAGCGTGGCCGCCAGCGAGACCTTCAGGCTGTTGAGCATGTAGCGCTCGATGTGGTTCTCCTCCACCACCGCGCGGTAGTTGTCCAGTGTGGGCGCGAACAGCCAGGACCACTGGGTGTCGAAGATCTGCGCCTCGGTCTTGAGCGAGGTCATGGTCATGATGACCAGCGGCAGCAGGCAGGCCGTGGCCAGCAGCGCCAGCAACAGGTAGTGCAGCGGCGAGCCGCGCGGCACCGAGGTGGGATGGCTCATCGGCGGGCCTTGGCTTTGAGGGGGTTGGAGATCAGCAGGATCGCGAGCGACAGCGCCGAGACAATGACCAGCAGCAGGATGGACAGGGCCGAGGAGTAGCCCAGCTTCTGGCTGATGAAGGCCGCCTTGAAGATGTGCAGCGAGAACAGTTCGGTGCTCAGGCCCGGGCCACCGAAGGTCATGACGTAGATCACCTCCAGGCCGCGGAAGCCGTCGATCATGCGCGCCAGCAGCGTCACGATCAGGATGGGCTTGAGGATGGGCAGCTTGACCCGAACGATCTGCTGCCAGGCGTTGGCGCCGTCGATGCGGGCGGCCTCGATGACGCTTTCGTCCAGGCCTTGCAGGCCGGCCAGCACCATGATGAGCACGAAGGGCGTCCACTGCCAGATGTCGGTAATCACCATGGCGCTGAAGGCCAGCACCGGGTCGGCCAGCCAGGCCTGGGGCGACAGCCCCAGCCAGGCGCTCAGGTGGTTGATCGGGCCGAAGTTGGCGTCGAACAGGTAGCGCCAGATCAGGCCCACGCAGATCGGCGCGACCATCATGGGCAGCACGAAGACCGTGCGGAAGAAGCGCATGCCGCGCACGGGCTTTTCCAGGAACAGCGCGAGCGCGATCCCCAGCACCAGCTCGGCCGACACCGCGATCAGCACGAAGGCGACCGTGATGCCCATGGAGGTCCACACCTGCGTGGACGCCAGCATCTCGGCGAAGGCCTGGAAACCGACGAAGCGTGCGCTGTCGAAGTCGGTGCCCAGGGGCCAGTCGTAGAAGCCGAGCCGCACGGCGCTCAGGATGGGGTACACCAGCCCGGCCAGCATGACCAGCACGGCCGGCAGGATATAGACGTACGGCGTCAGGCGCGCCAGGCGGGCGGAAGGCATCGGGGCGCGGTCCTCAGGCCTTGAGCCAGCCGCCCTGGCGGACGACGTCCTCGGCGGCCTTCACCACCGCGTCCAGCGCCTGCTTGGCCGGCTTGCCGCCGGTGATCACGTCGGGCAGCGCCTGGCCGAGGATCTGCTGGCTGATGTGGTCCCACTCGGGGATCAGCGGGCGCCAGTCGGGGTTGGCGATCTTGAGCGACTCGCGCAGGGCCGGCAGCTCGATGGGGTACTTTTTGGCGACGTCGGCGTTGTCCAGCGTGCTCCAGCGGTTGATGTTGCCGCCCGCCAGCGCGATCTTCAGGTCGGCCTGCTTGCTGGTCATCCACTGCATGAAGAGGAAGGCGGCGTCCTTGTTGCGCGCGTTCTTCGGGATGGCCATGGCGAAGCCGCCGCTCTGCGCCGAATGCTTGCTGCCCTTGGGGTGCACCGCGTAGGCGATCTTGCCGGCGACGCGGCTCTTGGCCGGGTCCTGCGCCGGGCCGAAGATGGACACGGAGTCGAGGTACATCGCGGCCTGGCCCTGCAGGAAGGCGTTCTGCATTTCGCCAAAGCCGTAGCTGGGAATGCCGGCGGGGCCGGTGTCCACGATTTCCTTCAGGATCTCGGCGGCGCGCACGCCCTGGGCGTTGTTGAAGGCCGCGCGCCACTGGCTGTCGAACACCTCGCCGCCATTGGGCGTGAGGTGCAGCAGCCAGGCGGCCGTGACCTGGTGGCCGGTCTGCCCGCGCGAGGTCAGGCCGCCGATGCCTTCCTTGTCCTTCATCAGTCGGCAGGCGGCCAGCAGCTCATCGTAGGTCTTGGGCGCGGCGAGCTTGTGCTTGGCGAACAGGTCGGTGCGGTAGGCCAGCACGCCGGTCTCGGCGCCGAAGGGAATGCCGTAGGGCCGCGCGCCGGGGCCGGGCAGGTACATCTTGGGGCCGCCCACCAGGGCGTTCGTCTCCCAGTAGCGGTCGATGATGTCCTTCTGGTCCCAGGCGGGATCGGCCAGGGCGCTGTTGGCGAAGTAGCCGTCCAGGGGCTGCAGCAGGTCCTTCTTGACGTACTCGGTCTTCCACATCACCACGTAGACCACCACGTCGTAGTCGCCGTTGCCGCGCTTGCCCATCTCCAGCACCTGCTTGTCCTTCATGCGCAGGTACTGCATCTTGTCGCGCTCGACCTTGATGCCGGTCTCGGCCGTGAACTCGGCGAACAGCTTCTCGGCCTGGTCGTAGTGCGGGTGGGCCGGGTAGTTGACGACGATGGTCTGGCCCTTGTACTTGGCGTAGCGGTCCTGGGCCAGGGTGTGCACCCAGGGGCCCAGGGCGGCGCCCGCGGCGGCGCCTTGAAGCAGTTGGCGGCGTTTCATGCTGTGTCTCCTGTTGTGGGTGGGGGCGGATCGGATCAGAGGCCGAGCGAGCGGCCGTGCTCGCCCGGTTCGAAGGCATGGAGGCTGTCGAGCGGCGCGTGCACCGCGACGGTCTGGTTGATCAGGCCCGTGTGGTTGCCCGGCGCGCTGAGGGTGAGTTCGCCGGCCTCGCCCGGCAGCGAGCCGCTGAGCACGCTTTCCGTGCCCAGGTACTCGCAGACCTTGACCTGCAGCCGCAGGCCCAGGCCGTGTTCGCTGGCGCCCAGGCGCAGGGCCTGCGGGCGAACGCCCAGCACCACGGGGCGGCCGGTGAAGCGCCGCGCGTGTGGCGCCATGGCGGCGGGCACCTCGCAGGCGAAGTCGCGGCCCACGAATCGCAGGGGCCCGCCGCCGTCCTGGACCTCGGCGTCCAGGAAGTTCATGGTCGGGCTGCCGATGAAGCCGGCGACGAAGCGGTTGAGCGGGCGGTTGAAGACCTCGTCCGGGCTGCCCATCTGCTGGATGCGGCCCTGGTCCATCACCACGATGCGGTCGGCCAGCGTCATCGCCTCGACCTGGTCGTGCGTGACGTACACCGTGGTCTTGCCGAGCCGGCGGTGCAGCAGCGCGATCTCGATGCGCATGTGGCCGCGCAGCTTGGCGTCCAGGTTGGACAGCGGCTCGTCGAACAGGAAGACCTTGGGTTCGCGCACGATGGCGCGGCCCATGGCCACGCGCTGTCGCTGCCCGCCCGAGAGCTCGCGCGGCTTGCGTTCCAGCAGGTGCTGGATGTTGAGCACCTGGGCCGCGGCCTGCACGCGCTCGGTGATCACCGCCTTGGGCGTGCGCGCCAGCTCGAGCGCGAAGCTCATGTTCTGCGCCACGTTCATGTGCGGGTACAGGGCGTAGTTCTGGAACACCATGGCGATGTCGCGGTCGGCGGGCGTGGCCGCTGTCACGTCGCGGCCGTCGATCACGATGTGGCCCGAACTGGGCGATTCCAGGCCGGCGATCATGCGCAGGGTGGTCGACTTGCCGCAGCCCGAGGCGCCCACCAGCACGATGAACTCGCCGGCCTCGGCGCTCAGGTCCATCGCCTGGACCACCTGGACATCGCCGAAGCGCTTGGCGACTTTCTGGAGTTGCAAATAGGACATCAGTACGCCAGGGCTTTGGTGGAAGGGCCGGCCTCATGCAGCTCGGCGGCATCGAAGGTCAGTTCGATCTTCAGACCGACGGGGTCGAGCAGGAAGATCTGGTGCAAAGGGACACCGGGCACGGGCGCCTCGCGCCAGTCCATGCCCTGCGCCTGCAGGTGCTCGCGCGTGGCCTTCAGGCCGGTGGCGCGCAACGAGACGTGGTTGAACTTGCCCGTGGGCAGGGCATCGGACGCGGCGGGCTCGCCGGCCGGCTCGTTGCCCGCCAGGTGCACCAGGGCCTGGCCCTTCGCGTACAGCCAGTGGCCGGGGAAGTCGAAGGCCGGGCGATCGCCCTCGCGCAGGCCCAGCACGCGCGTGTAGAAGTCCAGCAGCTCGGGCAGGCGGGCCGCGGCCACGCGCAGGGTGAAGTGGTCTATGTGTTCGAGCCGCATGTCACTTGATTGATCCGGTGATATGGTCATCATATGACTTGGTCGTGGCCATCGGCATCGGGAAATCCCTATGTGGGGGGCGGCCGGACTCAGCGCGGCGCGCTGGGCGCCTGGTCCACCATGAGGGCGCGCGCCAGCACCGCGCCTTCCTGCCGCCAGAAGGCCGGGTCGGCCTCTTCGATGCGGCGGATGGCGTTGTTCATGTGGTTGAAGGCGGCGGCGCGGGCGGCGGCCGAGTCCTGGTCCTCGATGGCGGCGAGGATGGCCTCGTGCTCGTCGCGCACCTGGCGCGCGAAGTCGCCGCGCCGCGCCTCGTTGGCCCGGGTCACGCGCGTGGCGCCGTGCAGGAAGCGGCTGAGGTACTGCAGGGTGCTCAGCAGGAAGGGGTTCTTGGCCGCTTCGGCGATGGCCCGGTGGAAGGCCACGTCCTCGCGCACGCCGTCGCCGCCGGCCTGCACGGCCTGGTCGAGCGTGGTGATGGCGTCGCGGATGGCCTGCACGTCGGCCTCGGTGCGGCGCTGAGCGGCCAGGCCGGCGACCTCGGCCTCCAGGGCGCGGCGCACCTCCACCATCTGGATCACCGCCTCCTTGGACACCGCGTAGCTGGCGTCGAAGCTCAGGGGCGGGATGCTGGCCTCCAGCACGTAGACCCCGCTGCCCTGGCGCGACTCGACCAGCCCGATGGATTTCAGGCGCGAGACCGCCTCTCGGACCACGGTGCGGCTGACCGAGAACTGCTCGGCCAGCTCGGGCTCGGTCGGCAGCTTGTCGCCGGGGCGCAGGCGGCCCGAACGGATTTCCGCGCTCAGGGTGTCCGCGACCCGCTCCGACAGCCGCGCGCCCGGGGCGATGGCGGGAAAGGGCGATGAACCCGACATAATGGCCTCTCCTGAATTCATCCTACGACTTTATCGCATGAGCCCCGCCTTGCCCACGTTCCTCGTCGACGCCCTGGCGCACTGGGGCCCGCGCTGGCACCAGGACATCACGGCCGGCCGCGACGCCATGTTCGAGGCCTGGGCGCCGCTGCTGGAGGCCTCGGCGCTGGCCCCGACGGCGCGGGATTTGCCGTATGGCGAAGACCCGCGGCAGGTGCTCGACGTCTATGCCCCCCAGGTCGAGCGACCAGGCGGCGGGCCGGGCGTGCCCATCCTGGTGTTCGTGCACGGCGGCGCCTTCGTGCGCGGCGACAAGGAGCAGACGCCCTGGATCTACGCCAACGTGCCGGCGGAATTCTCCCGCCATGGCTACCTGGCGTTCAACGTGGAGTACCGGCTGGCGCCCCAGTCGCCCTGGCCGGGCGGCGCCGAGGACGTGCGCGAGGCCCTGCGCTGGGTGGTCCGGCACGCCGCGCGCTGGGGCGGCGACCCCTCGCGCCTGTTCCTGATGGGGCATTCCGCGGCCTGCGCCCATTGCGCCAGCGCGCTCTGGGACGCGCGGGTGCGCCCCGACGGCGGCCTGCCCGTGGCCGGCTTGGTGCTGGTGAGCCCGCGCGTGGTGGCCGACACCCGCGCCGACAACCCCAACGCGCACGGCGTGCGCGCCTACTACGGCGAGGATGAGGCCCTGTACGCAGGGCGCGAACCCCTGGGCCAGGTGCGGGCCGACGCACCGCCCACCTTCATCGCCCTGGCTCAGTACGAAAACCCCTTGCTGGATTTCTATGCGCTCGCGCTGGCGCAGCGCCTGGCGGTGGTGGCGGACCGGGACAAGGGGCCCATGCCGCGGGTCGTGCAATTGATGGACCACAACCACGTGAGCATCGTGGCGCAGTTCAATACCCCCTTCAACGCGCTGGGCGGGCCGATCCGCGACTGGTTCGCGCGCGTGCTGGCCGGCCAGTACGCCGGCCCTCAGCGCCTGAGCGCGGGCGCGGCGCCCGCCACCTCGGCCGCCGGCGCATCGGCCCGGCGTGCGTAGCGCTGTGCCAGCACGGCGCAGACCATGAGTTGCATCTGGTGGAACACCATCAGCGGCAGCACGATCGCGCCGGCCACGCTGGCGGAGAACAGCACGTTGGCCATGGGCACGCCGGTGATCAGGCTCTTGGTCGAGCCGCAGAAGACGATGGCGATTTCGTCCTCCTTGGAAAAACCCAGGCGGCGGCTGCCCCAGGCGGTGAGCACGAGCACCACGGCCAGCAGCAGCGCGCACACCGCCAGCAGGCCGGCCATCGCCGACAGCGGCAGCTGCGACCACAGGCCGTTGATGACGGCGTGGCTGAAGGCGGCGTAGACCACCAGCAGGATGGAACCCTGGTCCACCACCTTCATGATCACGGCGCGGCGCTGCAGGAAGCCGGCGATCCACGGGCGCATCAGGTGGCCGACGACGAAGGGCAGCAGCAGCTGCAGGCTGATGCGGCCCACGGCCTCCAGCGGATCGCCCATGGCGGCATCTTGCGTGAGCATCAGGCTCAGGGCCACGGGCGTCAGGAACACGCCCAGCAGCGTCGAGGCCGAGGCGGCGCAGACCGCCGCCGGCACGTTGCCGCGCGCCATGGAGACGAAAGCGATGGCCGATTGCACGGTGGCGGGCAGGGCGCAGAGGTAAAGAACCCCGGTGTAGAGGTCCGGCGTCACCAAGGGGCGCAGCACGGGCGCCAGCGCCCAGCCGAAGAGGGGGAACAGGGCGAAGGTGGTGGCCACCACCATCAGCTGCAGCCGCCAGTGCCCGATGCCGGCCCAGATGGCCGGGCGCGAGAGCTTGGCCCCGTGCAGGAAGAACAGCAGGCTCACGGCCGCCTTGGTGGCCCAGGCCAGCGCGTCGGCGAACACCCCCTGGGCCGGGAACAGGCTGGCCAGGATGACGGTGGCGATCAGGTAGAGCGTGAAGTTGTCGGGCAGCAGGCGGGAGCGGGCCATGGGAGAGCGCGGGCAGCGTGGTGGGCGGTGAAGCGCGTGATTGGACCCGAGCGGTCAACCAAAGAGAAATGAATTTGTGTGATTCATATATGATTCGGAATCATGAATGTGAGCTTGCGCCAATTGCGGGTGTTCCAGGCCGTGGCCGCGCATGGCAACTTCACCAAGGCCGGCGAGCACCTGGGGCTGACGCAGCCGGCCGTGAGCCGCTGCGTCACCGAGCTGGAGCACCAGCTGGGGCTCAAGCTGCTGGACCGCACCACGCGCGAGGTGGCGCTCACCGCCGCTGGCCGCAGCCTGGCGGCCCGCCTGGAACGGGCGCTGGACGAGCTGGACGCCGTGCTGCTGGACGTGCGCGGCCTGGCCACGCAGCGCCAGGGCCGGGTGCGCGTGGCCAGCAGCCCCACACTGTCGGCCCACCTGCTGCCCGAGTGCATCGCGCGCTGCCAGCGCGAACACCCCGGCCTGGACCTGGTGCTGCTGGACCGCATGCAGAACGATGCGCTGGCCAGCGTGCTGTCGGGCGAGGTGGACTTCGGCGTCGTGATCGACCCCGGAGCGCACGAGGACCTGCACGCCGAGGCCATCCTGTCGGAGCCCTTCTGCTTCGTCGGTCCGTCCGGGCACCGGCTGGTCCGCCGGCGCGCGGTGCGCTGGGCCGACCTGGCCGGTGAGCCGCTGGTGCTGCTGGACCACGCCTCGGGCAGCCGGCGGCTCATCGACGAGGCCTTGCGCGCGCACGGCGTGCAGGCGCAGGTGGCGCAGGAGGTGGGCCACGTCACCACCATCTACCGCATGCTGGACGCCGGTCTGGGCGTGTCGGTGGTGCCCACGCTGGCCCTGCCGCCCAGCGGCCTGCCGGGGCTGCAGGCCCGGCCCCTGTCGCCGCGTGTGGAGCGGCGCATCCTGCTGGTGCGCCGGGCGCGGCGCGTGCTGGCCCCGGTGGCCGAGCTGGCCTGGCAACTGGTGGCGCGCGTCGCGGCCGAGCGCGCCGCGGCCTAGGCGCGCTCGTCTACCGGCCGGCGGCGCGGGTGGGCGCGCGGGCGGCGGCGCGCTGCTGCCAGCGGCTGGCGAAGCCGCGCATCTCGGCCAGCCGGCGCGCCAGGTCGGCGCCCTGCGGGGTGAGCCGGTAGCCGCTGCCGTTGTGGTCGATCAGGCGCGCGGCGCGCAGCTCTTTGATGCGGGTATTGAGTGTGTTGGGGGTGATGCCGCCCACGCTGTCCTGCAACAGGCGGAAGGTCTGCGGGTGGCCGTCGGACAGGGCCCAGAGCACGCGCATGGCGTAACGCGATTCCAGCAGCTCGAACAGCTGGGTCACGGCTTCCTGGTCCTTGCTCATCGGCGGTCTCCTGGCGCGGCCTGGACTGGGCTCTTCGCGCGTGTGTCTCGGATGATCACTATAGGCAGCAAGCCGCCCGCTACCAAGTTGCTAGCTGTGTGCGGTGCAGCAATGTCGCGCCGCCGTCACCCGGGTTTGCCCCGATGGGCGCGGCGCGGGGCTTCAGATGGCGTCGTCGCCCAGGCCCTGCGCGGGGCCGCGCCGGTACACCTTGCGCAGCAGGCCGATGAGGGTCTGCACCTCGTCGGGCGTGAGCGCGCCGGTGGCTTCCGTTTCGAGTTCGGTGGCCGTCGCCTGGGCCTGACGGTGCAGCTTCTGGCCGGCGGGCGTGAGGTGCAGGCCCTGGGCCCGGCGGTCGCTGGGGTGGGGTTTGCGCACCACCAGGCCGCGCGCGTGCAGGGCCTTGACCATGCCCACCAGGTTGGGCGGCAGGATGTCCAGCGCGGCGCAGATCTGGCGCGAGGTGACGCCCGGGTTGTGCGCGATCACGGTGAGCACGGAAAAATCCACCGGCCGCAGGCCATAGGGCGCCATGCGGCGCAGGAACACCGCGATGACGGTGAGGGCCGCGCGCCGCGCGTTGTAGCCCACCAGGGTTTCCAGGAAGTGGGTGTCGGGCAGGCCGTCGCCCGCGCCGCTGGCGTCATCGCCCGGCGGGCTGCCCTTGCGCGCGCCGCGGGGGCGGCGCATGGCGTTGGCGATGGAGGCGTCGCTCATGCGGGGCTGGATCAGGGGCTCAGTGGCACAAGGCCTTGATGTCCTCGGGCACGGGGATGGCGCGGATGCGCGAGGCGTCGGCCGGGTCGCGCTCGCAGAAGGCGCGCACTTCGGTGCCTTCGCACAGCAGGGTGTCGCCGCGCATCACGCGGTGCTGGTGCTTGAACACCTTGGCGCCCCATTCGATGACGCTGGTGTGCACCTGCAGGCGCTCGCCGTAGGTGGCGGGCTTCATGAACTTGGTGTGGATCTCCAGCAGCGGCGTGCCGATGATGCCGCGCGTCTTGACCAGTTCGCGCCAGGGCTGCACGCCGCACTTGACGAAGAAGTTCAGCGAGGACGCGTCCATCCACTTGCTGAAATTGGGGAAAAAAACGATGCCGGCGGGGTCGCAGTCGCCGAACATGACTTCCACTTCATAGATCTGGGTTTTGCTCATCGGGGGGCCATGCGAAGCGCGCCGTCGAGACGGATCACTTCGCCATTCAGGTGCGTATTGGTGACGATGTGCGCGGCCAGGGCGGCGAATTCCTCGGGCTTGCCCAGGCGCGGCGGGAAGGGGATGCTCGCCGCCAGCGAGGCCTGCACCGCGTCGGGCAGCTGGCGCATCAGCGGCGTGGAGAACAACCCGGGCGCGATGGTACACACGCGGATGCCGTGCTGCGCGAGGTCGCGCGCCATGGGCAGCGTCATGCCGACCAGGCCCCCCTTGGAGGCGCTGTAGGCCTGCTGGCCCACCTGGCCGTCGAAGGCGGCCACGCTGGCGGTGAACAGCATCACGCCGCGCTCGCCGTCCTCCAGCGCATCGAGCTTCGCGCAGGCGGCGGCGAACAGGCGGCTGGCGTTGTAGGTGCCGATGAGGTTGACCTGGATCACCTTGGCGAAGTCGTCCAGCGGCGCGGCGCTGCCGTCCTTCTGCACCACGCGCTTGGCGGTGCCGATGCCGGCGATGTTCATGAGCAAACGCGCCGGGCCGTGCGCGGCGGCGGCCGTGTCCAGCGCCGCCTGCACGCTGGCGGTGTCGGTCACGTCGCACTTCACCGCGATGCCACCGATGTCCTGGGCCACGCGCTGCGCGCCTTCCAGGTTGACGTCGAGCACGGCCACCTTGGCGCCCAGGCGGGCGAGCTCGCGCGCGGTGGCTTCGCCCAGGCCCGAGCCGCCGCCGGTCACGAGCGCGGCCTGTCCTTCGATCTTCATGCGTGTCTCCTCTGTTCGGTGGTGGGAAGCAGGGTGTTGGCCGCCGCGCCCGCGTGCAGGGCGGCGACGAGTTCGGCGCGGTGCTTGAGCACGGCGCGCTGGTTGATGGAGCCCTTGTCGGTGACCTCGCCCTTGTCGATGCTGGGCGGCTCGGCCAGCAGGATCAGGCGCGCCACTCGCGTGGCGCTGCCGGTGGCCGAGGCCGCCAGGTCATTGAGCACCTGCTGGAAGTGCCCGAGTACCTTGGGGTGGGCCAGCACCTCGGCCAGTGGGGCCTCGGGCCCCAGGCCCGCCAGGCCGCGCACCGCGCCGGTGGGGAACAGCATGGCGCCCACTTCGCGCTCGTTCAGGCCGGTGATGACCGCGTCCTGCACGAAGGGCGCGCCGGCCGCGATGATCTTCGCGCGCAGCGGGCCCACGCTGACGAAGGTGCCGGTGGCGAGCTTGAAATCCTCGGCGATGCGGCCGTCGAAGCGCAGGCCCAGGTTCGGCCGCGCGGGATCGATCCAGGCCACCGCGTCGCCGGTGCAGAAGAAGCCTTCCTCGTCGAAGGCCTCGGCCGTGGCCTCGGGGCTGCGCCAGTAGCCGGGCGTGATGTTGGGGCCGCGGTAGCGCACCTCGGTCTTGTCGCCGCTGGGCACCAGCTTGAGCTGCAGCCCGGCCGCTGGCAGGCCCAGGTCGCCCGAGCGCACCTCGGGCCGCGTGATGTACAGACCGAAAGGGCCGGACTCGGTCATGCCCAGGCCGGTGCCCATCACCACGCGCTCGCCGATGGCCTGCTCCTGCACGCTGTGCAGCGTGTCCCACACGGGCTGCGCGAGCGCGGCGCCGGCGTAGAAGAACAGGCGCACGCGACTCAGCAGGTTCGTGCGCAGCACCTCGTCGGTCTTCATCGCGTTGGCGATGGCCTCGAAGCCGGTGGGCACGTTGAAGTAGACGGTGGGCGCGATCTCGCGCAGGTTGCGCAGGGTCTCGCCGATCAGCGCGGGCGTGGGCTTGCCGTCGTCGATGTAGAGCGTGCCGCCGTGCATGAGCGTTAGGCCCACGTTGTGGTTGCCGCCGAAGGTGTGGTTCCAGGGCAGCCAGTCCACCAGCACCGGGGGCGTGTGCGGGTCGGCCAGCACGGGCATGCTCTGCGCCATCTGCTGCTGGTTGGCGCACCACATGCGCTGGGTGTTGATGACGGCCTTGGGCAGCTTGGTGGAGCCCGAGGTGAAGAGGAACTTGGCGATGGTGTCGGGGCCGGTGGCGAGCATGGCCGCGTCCACGGCCGGCGTGGGGGCGGTGGCGCGCAGCGCGGCGAAGCTGGTGGTGGCGCGGCCGGGCACGCTGCCGCTGGCGGTGACGATCTCAACGTCCTCGCCGAGGGTGGCGAGCAGGGCGCGCTCATAGCGCGGCGCGTCGGCGGCGAACACCAGGCCGGGCGTGAGCGTGTTCACCAGGTGGCGCAGCTTGTCGTAGTCCTGGCTCACCAGCGAGTACGCGGGCGAGGCCGGCGCCCAGGGAATGCCCGCGTACAGGCAGCCCAGCGCGATCTGCGCATGCTCCAGGTCGTTCTCGCTCACGATGAGCACGGGGCGCTCGGCGCTCAGGCCGCGGTCGAGCAGGGCCTGACCGATGCAGCGCGCGGCGTCCAGGGCCTCGGCGTAGCTGAGCCGAACCCAGTCGCCGGTGCTGCCGTCGGCGTTCTTCGCGCGGCGCGCCATGAAGGTGCGATCGGGCGCGGCGCTGGCCCAGTGCACCAGGCGGTCGGTCAGGCGGTGGGGAAAGGCGTGCAGCGGCTGGCGGGCCTGGAGGTAGGCGGTGCCGTCGGCCGTGTGGCGCAGTTCGGCTTCGGTGATGCCGAAGTCCAGCGCCCGGTAGCGGGGCGCGGCGCCGTCGCAAGCCTGCGCGCTGCGCGCTGCGGTGCGAGCGCCTTCGGGCGGCCGGGCGGCGCTCATTGCTTCTTGACCTTCGGGCCGCGGCCTTCCAGGAACTCGCGCACGCGGGCCTTGGCCTCGGGCGCGTCCTGCACGATGGCGGAGATCAGGGCCTCGGTGAAGAAGCCGTGGTCGGCCGTCTGGTCGGCGATGCGCGGCAGCGCCTGCATCAGCGCGTAGTTGGTGAGCGGCGCGTTGCTGGCGATGCGCGTGGCCAGCTCCAGCGCCTTTTCCAGGGCCGTGCCCTGCGGCACCAGGTACTGCGCCAGGCCGGCGCGCTCGCCTTCCTCGGCGTTGAGCACGCGGCCGGTGAACATCATGTCGGCCATGCGCGCGGTGCCGATCAGGCGCGGGATGCGCACCGAGCCGCCGCCGCCGACGAAGATGCCGCGTGAGCCTTCGGGCAGCGCGAAGAAGCTGGAGGTGTCGGCCACGCGCAGGTGGCAGGCGCTGGCCAGTTCCAGGCCGCCGCCCACCACGGCGCCGTGCAGCGCGGCCACCACGGGCACGGGGCCGCGCTCCACCTGGTCGAGCGCGTGGTGCCACATGCGCGAGTGGTGCAGGCCGGCGGCGGCGTCGCGCTCGCTCAGCTCGGACAGGTCCAGGCCGGCGCAGAAGTGTTCGCCGTTGCCATGGATGACGGCGGCGCGCACGCTGTGCGGCATGCCCTGGAAGACGTCGCGGATGGCGAGCACCAGGCCGTCGTTGAGCGCGTTGCGCTTGCCGGGGCGGTTGAGGGTGATGAGGGCGATCTGCTGCTGGTCTCCGCGCAGTTCGATCGTCAGGTCGTTGGTCTGGATGGGCATGAAAAGGGGGCGCTTCGGCTTCTTGTGAGGGTGTTGGATTATTGTTATAAACGATAACCAAATTCAACCGGTTCCCTCTGAAAAGGGATGCGGGTTTACCCTGATTTTGGTGAGCAGACGGGATGCCTGCTGTGGTTCGTCGGCGGTCTTGGCTGGCAAGCCAAGGGCTTGGGCTGTGCCGCCGGGGGCTTCGATGCGCAGCCCTTCGCGCGGCGAGGACCACCGCATTGCAACCGCCAGGGCCAGGGGCACAGCCCTGACACCCCCGACCACCGGACGTGAAATCGCAACGCCAAGCAGCCAAGCAGCCAAGCAGCCAAGCAGCAACGACAAAAGAGACGCCAATGGACCACCAGAACCTCATCGCCATCGACATCCACACCCACGCCGAAGTGAGCTGCTGGAACCCCTTCGACAACTACGGCGAGGAATACGACCGCGCGGCCGACAAGTACTTCGGCAGCAACCGCCGCCCCAGCATCGCCGAGACCATCGCCTACTACCGCGAACGAAAGATCGGCCTGGTGATGTTCACCGTGGACAGCGAATCGAAGCTGGGCCGCCGCCGCATCCCCAACGAAGAGATCGCCCAGGCCGCGCGCGAGAACAGCGACATGATGGTGGCCTTCGCCAGCATCGACCCGCACAAGGGCAAGATGGGCGCGCGCGAGGCCGAGCGCCTCATCAAGGAAGAAGGCGTCAAGGGCTTCAAGTTCCACCCCACGGTGCAGGGCTACCACCCCTACGACAGGATGGCCTGGCCCATCTACGAGGTGATCAACGCCCACAAGCTGCCGGCCATCTTCCACACCGGGCACAGCGGCATCGGCAGCGGCATGCGCTGCGGCGGCGGCCTGCGGCTGGAGTACAGCAACCCCATGCACCTGGACGACGTCGCCATCGACTTCCCCGACATGCAGATCGTGATGGCCCACCCCAGCTTCCCCTGGCAGGACGAGGCCCTGTCCGTGGCCACGCACAAGCCCAACGTCTGGATCGACCTGAGCGGCTGGAGCCCCAAGTACTTCCCCAAGCAGCTGGTGCAGTACGCCAACACCCTGCTCAAGGACCGCGTGCTCTTCGGCAGCGACTACCCGCTGATCACGCCCGAGCGCTGGATGAAGGACTTCGAGGCCGCCGGCTTCAAGCCCGAGGTCATGCCCGGCATCCTGAAGGGCAACGCCGTGCGCCTGCTGGGGCTGGCATGAAGGCCTTCACCTCGCTCGCCGACATCGAGGCGCTGGAGCGCCGCCCGCTGGCCGAGGTGGCGCCGCTGCGCACGCCCTACGGCCTGATCCGCGCCGCCGCCGAGCGCTTCCCCGAGCGCGAGGCCTTCACCTTCCTGCCCGACGCCGATCTGGCGCGCGCGCCGCGCCGCGTGAGCTACCGCGAGCTGCTGGCCATGGTGCACCGCGCGGCCAATGCGTTTCGCGCGTTGGGCGTGGGCCCCGAGGACAGCGTGGCCCTGCTTGCGCCCAACACGCCCGAGGCGCACGCCGTGCTGTGGGGCGCGCAGCTGGCGGGCCGCGTGTGCCCCATCAATACGCTGCTGCAGCCGGACCACATCGCCTCGCTCATGCAGGCCGCGAACGCCAAGGCGCTGGTGGCCCTGGGGCCCAACGCCGAGCTCGCGGTCTGGCCCACGGCGCTGAAGGCGCAGGCGCTGCACCCCTGCGCGCTGGTGCCGATCGCGGTCGACGAGGCCGTGCCCGGCCTGGCCTCGCTGCAGGCGCTGATGGCCGCGCAGCCCGACACGCTCAGCTTCGAGCCCGACCTGAACCCGGACCGGGTGGTCGCGCTGTTCCACACCGGCGGCACCACCGGCGCGCCCAAGCTGGCGCAGCACACCGCCGGCAACGAAGCGCACACCGCCTGGTTCGCGCACGCCTTCTACGGCTGCGACGAACACAGCGTCGAGGTGAACGGCTTCCCGCTGTTCCATGTGGCCGGCGCCTTCGTCTACGGCCTGGCGCTGCTGGCCATCGGCGCGCGCCAGGTGCTGCCCACGCTCAGCGGCATGCGCAACACCGGCTTCGTGCAACGCTACTGGCGCTTCTGCGAACGCGAGGGCGTGACGCACCTGGCCTGCGTGCCCACGGTGCTGGCCAGCCTGCTGGGCGTGCCCGTCGACGCCGACATCTCGCGCGTGCGCGCGGCCTACACGGGTGGCTCGCCGCTGCCCAGCGAGCTCGCGCAGCGTTTCGAGGCCACCACCGGCATCGCGGTGCGCAACATCCTGGGCATGACGGAGTGCGCGGGACTGGTCAGCATCGAGCCCCTGCTGGCGCCGCGGACGGCCGGCTCGGCGGGCTGGCGCCTGCCCTTCACCGAGGTGCACGCCGTGCCCTGGCGCGACGGCGAGGCCCGGCTGGACGAGCGCTGCGCGCCCGGCGAAACCGGCGTGGTGGTGCTGCGCGGGCCGCACATGAGCCCGGGCTACCTCGACGCGACGCGCAACGCCGGCCTGTTTCAGCACGGCTGGATCGTCTCGGGCGACCTCGGCCACCTCGACGCCGAGGGCCGCGTGCACCTCACCGGCCGCGCCAAGGACGTGATCATCCGCGGCTCGCACAACATCGACCCCGGTCTGGTGGAAGACGCCTTCCTCACCCACCCGGCCGTGGCGCAGTGCGCCGTGGTGGCCGAGCCCGACGCCTACGCGGGCGAGGTGCCCGCGGCCTTCGTGGTCTTGCGCGAGGGCGCCAGCGCCGAGGCCGAGACCCTGCTGCGCGAGGTGGCGCCGCGGGTGTACGAGCGCCCCGCCGTGCCCAAGCGGGTGGTGGTCGTGCAGACGCTGCCGCTCACCGCCATCGGCAAGGTGTTCAAGCCCGCGCTGCGGCTGCGGGCGATCGAGCTCAAGCTGGCCGATCTGGCGCGCGAGCTGGCGCCCGACCGGGTGGTGGCGGTGAGCGCGGTGGACGAGGGCGGGCGCCAGCGCGCCACGGTGCGCTTCGCCGGCGCGGCCGACGAGGCGCTCGCCGAGGGCTTGCGGGCCGCGCTGGCGGCGATCGCGGTGCCGACGGCGGTGGAGTTCAGTGGGGCGGAGGGCTGAGCCGCCCCACCAGCCGCCCCACCAGCCGCCTCACCAGCCGCCGCGCTCCAGCCAGCGCTCCAGCTGCTCCAGCTTGTCCACGCCCCAGAAGGGTTCACCGTCCACCACCACCGTGGGCGAGCCGAACACGCCTTGCGCCAGCGAGGCATCGACCTCGGCGCGCAGCAGCGCGGCCGCTTCCTCGCCGGCGGCCGCGCGCGCCAGGGCCTCGCCCAGCACGGGCGCCAGCGCGTCGGGCGTGGACAGGTCCAGCCCCTGGCCCCAGTAGGCGCCGTAGACCGCGTGCACCACCTCGCTGGCGCGTTCGGGCGCGTGGCGATTGGTCCAGGCCAGGGCGCGAGCGCAGGCCAGGGGGTTCATCACCGCGTCGCGCGGCTGGCGCTTCAGGGGCACGCCGCGCTCGCGCGCGTAGCGGCGCACGTCGCGCTCCACGTAGTCGCCCTTGAGCGGCGTGTCCATCAGGGGCTTCAAGCCCATCACCTTCATCACCGCCACGCCCAGCAGCATGGGGTGCCAGGCGACCGTGCGGCCATGCCGGGCGGCGATGGCCTCCAGCCGCAGCGAGGCGAAGTAGCCATAGGGGGAGATGAAGTCGAGGTGGCAGTGCAGGGGGGTGGGCATGGGGGCGGGAGGCGGCATCGAGGCAATGGTTTCATACCATAACGGCATATCAGCCAGTCCCGAAACCGGCTTGTGCAGCCCCACCGGCGCCTGCACAGTGGTGGCCTTGTGTCTGACGTGGCACATGCCTTCGGCGCGCCCTTGGTGGGCGCTGCCCGTCGTGTCTTTTCATTCAGCCAGGTTCTTCCCATGACCCTTCTCCGTCGCCGCAGCGCGATCGTGGCCGCCGCCGCATTGGGCGCCACCTCGATCGCCGGCAAGGCCTTCGCCCAGCAGACCGTGACCCTGCGCCTGCACCAGTTCCTGCCGCCGCAGGCCACCATTCCGGCCCGCGCCATCGTGCCCTGGGCCAAGAAGCTCGAGGCCGAATCGGGTGGCCGCATCAAGGTGCAGCTGTTCCACTCCATGTCCATGGGCGGCTCGCCGCCGCAGCTGTTCGACCAGGCGCGCGACGGCGTCGCCGACATCGTCTGGACCGTGCTCGGCTACACCCCGGGCCGCTTCAACAAGGCCGAGGTGTTCGAGCTGCCCTTCATGAGTGGCAAGGCCGAGCCGGCCTCGCGCGCCTTCCACGAGTACGTGCAGAAGCACGCCGCCGACGAGTTCCGCCAGGTGCACCTGCTGGCCGCGCACACGCACGGCCCGGGCCTGTTCCACAGCAAGTCGGCCATCACCGGCCTGGACAGCCTGCGTGGCCTGAAGGTGCGCGGCGGCTCGCGCATCATCAACAACATGCTCACCAAGCTGGGCGCCGCCCCGGTGGGCATGCCGGTGCCGGCCGTGACGGAGGCGCTGTCGAAGTCGGTGATCGACGCCACCACCATTCCCTGGGAGGTGACGCCCTCGCTGAAGATCGCCGAGCTGGTGAAGCACCACACCTCGTTCTCGGGCCCCACGGGGCTGTTCACCCAGACCTTCGCGCTGGTGATGAACCGCGGCAGCTACCAGAAGCTGCCGGCCGATCTGAAGGCCATCATCGACAAGCACTCGGGCGTCGAGACGGCGGCCCTGTTCGGCCGCGCCATGGACGACGGTGACCAGGACGGCCTGGCGGTGGCGCAGAAGGCCGGCAACAGCATCGTCACCCTGGACGCCGCCGAAACCCAGCGCTGGAAAACCACCGCCGCCGCGGTGGAGGCCGACTGGGTGAAGGAGATGCAGGGCAAGAAGCTCGATGGCGCCCAGCTGGTCGCCGAGGCGCGCGCGCTGATCGCCAAGCACAGCAAGTAAGCGGGCCAGCCCCGCGCGAACACAGGGCGGCCGCGGGCCGCCCTGTGTGTTTCAGCCCCAGACCTCGCGCGCCGTCTCCACCACCAGCGCCAGCTTCTTGCGCTGATCTTCCACGGCGATGTTGTTGCCGTGCACCGTGCTGGAGAAGCCGCACTGCGGCGACAGGCAGAGCTGCTCCAGCGGGGCATATTTCGCGGCGTCGGCGATGCGGCGCTTCAACTCGTCTTTGCTTTCCAACTGGCCGAACTTGGTGGTCACCAGGCCCAGCACCACGGTTTTGCCGGGCTTGAGGTAGCGCAGCGGGCGGAAGTCGCCCGAGCGGTCGTCGTCGTACTCCATGAAGTAGGCGTCGAGGTTCATCTCGGTGAGCAGGGCCTCGGCCACGGGCTCGTAGTTGCCGGCGGCCGCGTGCGTGCTCTTGAAGTTGCCGCGGCACAGGTGCATGGCCAGGGTCATGCCCTTGGGCTTCTTCGCCACCACCTTGTTGATGAAGGCGGCGTAGCGGTGCGGCAGCTCGTTCGGGTCATCGCCGCGCTGGCGCGCGGCCTCGCGCATCTTCTCGTCGCACAGGTAGGCCATGTTGGTGTCGTCCATCTGCACGTAGGTGCAGCCGGCGTCGGCCAGGCTTTGCAGCTCGTCCGCGTAGGCCTGGGCCACGTCGTCGTAGAACACCGGGTCCAGCTCGGGGTAGGCGTCCTTGCTGATGCCGGCGCGCCCGCCGCGAAAGTGCAGCATGGTGGGGGAGGGGATGGTCACCTTGGGCATGAGGCCCGGCAGGCCCAGGGCCTTGACCTGCGCTTGCAGGTACTGGAAGTCGGCGAGCTGGATGTTCTTGGCGTGGCGCACCTTGTCGATGACGCGGATCACCGGCGGCGCCAGCTCCTCGCTGCCGTCGGGCTTGCGGATGGTGACGGGAATGTCGGTCTTCACGCCGCCCAGCTGCTCCAGGAAGTCGATGTGGAAGTAGGTGCGGCGGAACTCGCCGTCGGTGATGGACTGCAGGCCCACGTCGGCCTGGAACTTCACGATCTCGGTGATCGCGCGGTCTTCCACCGCGCGCAGCTGGGCCGCCGTGATCTCGCCCTTGGCCTTCTGTTCGCGCGCCTGCAGCAGGTAGGCCGGACGCAGAAAGCTGCCGACGTGGTCGGCGCGGAAGGGGGGATTCAGGCTCATGGGGTCTCCTCGGGGTTGCGGAAATGGACGGCGCCGACGGTAGCCCAAGCCCCGGTGGTCGGCAATATCGGTGTTTTCAATGGATACATAAAAGCGAAAATCAGATCTCTATAGAAGGATTTCATGGAAAAAACGGCAATTAATGTATACATTGCGTATCCATGAATACCGATCCAGCCCATTTCCCGCTCAACGCCTGGTACGCGGCCGCCTACGACGTGGAGGTGGGACGGGCCCTGTTCCCCCGCACCGTCTGCCAACAGAAACTGGTGCTCTACCGCCAGACCGATGGCCGCGTGGCCGCCCTGGAGGACGCCTGCTGGCACCGGCTGCTGCCGCTGTCCATGGGCCGGCTGGAGGGCGACGAGGTGGTCTGCGGCTACCACGGCCTGGTGTTCAACGCCGAGGGGCGCTGCACCCACATGCCCAGCCAGGAAACCCTCAACCCCTCGGCCTGCGTGCGCCGCTTCCCGGTGGCGGAGCGGCACCGCTTCATCTGGGTCTGGCCGGGCGATCCGGCGCTGGCCGACGAATCGCTGATCCCCGACCTGCACTGGAACCACGACCCGGCCTGGGCGGGCGACGGCAAGATGATCCGCGTGAAGTGCGACTACCGCCTGGTCATCGACAACCTGATGGACCTCACGCACGAAACCTTCGTGCACGGCAGCAGCATCGGCAACCGCGCCGTGGCCGAGGCGCCCTTCGTGGCCACGCACGGCGATCGCACCGCCACCGTCACGCGCTGGATGGAGAACATCGAGGCGCCGCCGTTCTGGGCCGGGCAGCTGCGGCAGGCGCGCGGCCACCAAGGCCCGGTGGACCGCTGGCAGATCATCCGCTTCGAGGCGCCATGCACCGTGGCCATCGACGTGGGCGTGGCGCCGACCGGCACCGGCGCGCCGCAGGGGGACCGCAGCCAGGGCGTCAACGGCATGGTGCTCAATACCATTACCCCCGAGACCGGCAACAGCTGCCTCTACTTCTGGGCCTTCGCGCGCAACTACTGCCTCGACGAGCAGCGCCTGACGCACCAGCTGCGCGAGGGCGTGGCCGGCATCTTCCGCGAGGACGAACTGGTGCTCGAAGCGCAGCAGAAGGCGATCGAGGAGCACCCCGACCACAAGTTCTACAACCTCAACATCGACGCCGGCGCCATGTGGGCGCGGCGCCTGATCGACAAGATGGTGGACGCCGAGCGCGGCACGCCCGGCGCGGGCTCCAGCGTCATTCCCATCCGCCGCGCGGGCTGATCCCATGGCCACCAGCACCTCGAACCCCATGCCCGACACCGCGCCCGAAAGCGCGCAGGTGCGCACGCTGCTGCAGCTGCGCGAACTCATCCTCTCGGGCGAGCTGCCCGGCGGCTCGCGCATCGCCGAGCTCGCCATCGTCGAGCGCCTGGGCGTGTCGCGCACGCCCGTGCGCGCCGCGCTGCTGCGCCTGGAGCAAGAGGGCCTGCTGCGCGCGCTGCCCGGCGGCGGCCATGTGGTGCAGACCTTCACCGAGCGCGACATCGCCGACGCCATCGAGCTGCGCGGCACGCTCGAAGGCCTGCTGGCGCGCCTGGCGGCCGAGCGTGGCGCACCGGCCGCCGTGCTGACCGAGGCGCGCGGCGTGCTGGAGCGCATCGACGCCGTGCTGGCCGCGCCGGCGCTGGACGCCGAGGCCTTCTCCGAGTACGTGGCGCTCAACAGCCGCCTGCACGAGCTGCTGGCCGAAATGGCCGACAGCCCCACGGTGGAGCGCCAGCTGGAGCGCGTGTGCGCGCTGCCGTTTGCCTCGCCCTCGGGCTTCGTGCTGGCCGAGGCCGGCTCGCCAGCGGCGCGCGACATGCTGGTGGTGGCCCAGGACCAGCACCGCCAGGTGCTGGACGCCATCGAGCGCCGCGAGGGGGCGCGCGCCGAGGCCATCCTGCGCGAGCACTCGCGCCTGGCCCAGCGCAACCTGCGCGCCGTGCTCGCGGGCCTCAGCAACAGCCCGACCCACGCGCCCGCGCTCAAACTCATCCGCCGCCGCTGACCCTCATGAAAAGCAACCCGATCTGGCAGACCGCACGCGTGGCCGCGCTGCGCGACCTCACCCCCAGCGTGCGCGAGTTCGTGCTGCAGCCGCTCGACGGCGAGGCCATCGCCTGGCCGCCCGGCGCGCACCTGCAGGTGCGCCTGCGCGTGGCCGGGCGTGAACAGACCCGCTCGTACTCGCTGGTGGGCCAGCCGGTCGACACGCCCGGCGGCTACCGCATCGCCGTCAAGCGGCTGGACGACGGGCGGGGCGGCTCGCGGGCGATGTGGTCGCTGGCCGAGGGCGACGCGCTGAGCCTGAGCGCGCCGCAGAACCACTTCCCGCTGGACCTCGACGCGCCGGCCAGCCTGCTGGTGGCGGGTGGCATCGGCATCACGCCCATGGTGGCCATGGCCCAGGCCCTGGCGCGGCGCGGCCGCGCGGTGCGCCTGCTGTACGCCGCGCGCCACGCTGGCGAACTGGCTTACGCCGAGCGCCTGCGCGACACCCTGGGCGACCAACTGGTGACGGCGGTGTCGGGGCAGGGCCAGCGGCTGGACCTGGCGGGCGAGCTGGCGGCCCTGCCGCCTGGCGCGCCGTGCTACGTCTGCGGCCCCAGCGGCCTGCTGGCGTCGCTGCGTTCGCTCTGGGCCGAGGCGGGACGCCCCGCGAGCGGCCTGCGCTTCGAAACCTTCGGCAGCGGCGGCCAGCGGCCCAGCCAGGCCTTCTCGCTGGCCGTGCCCCGCCATGGGGCATCGCTCACCGTGTCGGCCGACGAGTCCCTGCTCGACGCCCTGGAGGCCGCCGGCATCGAGGTGATGAGCGACTGCCGGCGCGGCGAATGCGGCTTGTGCGCGATGGACGTGCTGGCCGTGGACGGCGAGATCGACCACCGCGACGTCTTCCTCAGCGAGCACGAGAAGCAGGGCAACCGGCGCATCTGCGCCTGTGTCTCGCGCGTGGTCGGGCGCATCACCCTGGACAGCGCCTGGCGTCCCGACGCGGCGCCCCACTGATAAACCCTGAGAGGGTTCCTACTGGTTTCATAACATAACGGCATAGCTGAAAGTCCTTCACCGGACTGGCTGCTGCGCCAAGCCGCATGCACAGTGTGGGTGTTCAGTTCCCCCCATCGCCCGTGCCAATGAGCACCCCCATCTGAGAGGGCCGGGCGCAACCCGAACGGAGACAAGGATGAAACCGATGAAGCGACGCGCCGCGCTGGCGCTGCTGGGTGCCTCGGCCACGCTGGCGCTGCCCGCCCTGGCGCAGCAGACGGTCACGCTGCGCCTGCACCAGATGCTGCCGCCGCAGGCCACCATTCCGGCGCGCGCCCTCACGCCCTGGGCGCAGAAGGTGGAAGCCGAGTCGGGCGGACGCATCAAGGTCCAGCTGTTCCACGCCATGCAGCTCGGCGGCGCGCCGCCGCAGCTCTACGACCAGGCCAAGGACGGCGTGGTCGACCTGACCTGGACGGTGCTGGGCTACACGCCCGGGCGCTTTCCCAAGACCGAGGTGTTCGAGCTGCCCTTCATGAGCGGCAGCGCGGAATCGTCCTCGCGGGCGCTGCAGGAGTACGTCGAGAAGTTCGCGCCCGAGGAGTTCAAGGACGTCAAGCTCATCGCCGTCCACACGCATGGCCCGGGCCTGTTCCACACCAAGACGCCCGTCACCGGCCTGGAGAGCCTGCGTGGCATGAAGATCCGCGGCGGCTCGCGCATCATCAACAACATGCTCACCAAGCTGGGCGCCACGCCCGTGGGCATGCCGGTGCCGGCGGTGACGGAGGCGCTGTCCAAGGGCGTGATCGACGGCACCACCATTCCCTGGGAGGTGACGCCCTCGCTGAAGGTGACCGAGCTGGTGAAGAACCACACCACCTTCGCTGGCAAGGAGGGCCTGTACACCCAGACCTTCGCCTTCTCCATGAACAAGGCCGCCTACGACAAGCTGCCCGCCGACCTGAAGGCCGTGATCGACAAGAACTCGGGCATCGAGACCGCCGCCATGTTCGGCCGCGCGATGGACGAGGGCGACAAGGCCGGCCGCGACATCGCCGTCAAGGCCGGCAACAACATCGTCGCGCTGGACGTGCAGGAGACGCAGCGCTGGCGGCGCACCGCCGCCTCGGTGGAGACCGACTGGGTCAATGAAATGAAGGGCAAGAACATCGACGGCGCCAAGCTGGCCGCGGAGGCCAGGGCGCTGATCGCCAAGTACAGCAAGTGATCCATCCCTTTGGGATCAACGGCCGTCCTCGCCAGAGGGCGGCCTTTTTGTTGAGGGGGCGTGCGGCCGATGTTGGACAATCGCGCCTCTCAGTCTTTCCTAGAAAGCCATTCGCATGATTGCATTCGTCTACCGGCTGTCCCAATGGGCGGCCATCATCGGCGGCTTGGCGCTGGTCGCGCTGACGCTGATGATCGTGGCCAGCGTGAGCGGCCGCGCCATGCTCGGGCTCGGCCTGGGCCCCGTTCCCGGTGACTTCGAACTCGTTGAAGTCGGCACCGCCATCGCGGTGTTCTTTTTCCTGCCCTGGACCTACCTCAAGGGCGGCCACGCCACGGTGGACCTGCTGTACATGCACCTGCCCGCCTGGGCCCAGAAGGCCATCGTGCTGGTGTGCGACCTCGTGATGCTGGTCGTTTGGTTCGTGCTCACCTGGAAGCTCTACGAAGGCATGATCGAAAAGAAGGACTACTTCGAGACCACCTTCATCCTGCAAATGCCGATCTGGTGGGCCTACGCGGCCTGCCTGGTGGGCGCGCTGGTTGGCTGCCTGGCCTACCTCGCCAAGACGGCGACCATGCTGGGGCTGGGCAAAGAGCCCGAGGGCTGGACCACCGAAGCGGGGGCGCACTGATGTCTGGCGTCGAACTCGCGGCCTGGTCCTTCCCGATCCTGCTGCTGCTCATCTTCGTGCGTGTGCCCATCGGGCTGGCGATGCTGGTCTGCGGCATGGCGGGGGCCTGGATGATCTACGGCACCGCTGATCCCATCCTGAACCAGCTCAAGCAGCTCACCTACAGCACCTTCTCCAACTACAACCTGTCGGTGATCCCGCTGTTCCTGCTGATGGGGCAGTTCGCGGCGCTGGGGGGCCTGTCGCAGGCCCTGTTCAAGGCGGCCGAGGCCTGGATCGGCCACCGCAAGGGCGGCGTGGCGATGGCCGCCGTCGGCGCCTGCGCCGGCTTCGGCGCCATCTGCGGCTCCTCGTTGGCGACCGCGGCCACCATGGGCCAGGTGGCGCTGCCCGAGCTCAAGCGCGCGGGCTACGCCGGCGGCATCTCCACCGCCACGCTGGCGGCCGGCGGCACGCTGGGCATTCTGATCCCGCCTTCGGTGGTGCTGGTGATCTACGCCATCCTGACCGAGCAGAACATCGCCAAGCTGTTCCTGGCCGCCTTCGTGCCCGGCGTGCTGGCCGCCATCGGCTACGTCATCGTCATTGCCATCTACGCGCGCCTGAAGCCCGAGGAAGTGGGCTCCATGGCGCCGGTGCCCATGGCCCAGCGCTGGAAGGCCACCGTGAAGGTCTGGCCCGTGCTCACCATCTTCCTGGTGGTGGTCGGCGGTATCTACCTGGGTTACTTCACGCCCACCGAGGGGGCGGCCGTGGGCGCCTTTGGCACCGGCCTCGCGGCCTGGGCGGCGGGCGGGCTGAACCGCAAGACGCTGGTCGCGGCGGTCCTGGGCACGGCCGTGGCCACCGGCATGATCTTCATGATCGTGCTCGGCGCGGGGGTCTACAACACCTTCCTGGCCCTGTCGCAACTGCCGCAGGAGGCCGCCTCGCTGGTGTCGGGCTCGGGCCTCAGTCCCATGGTGGTGCTGGTCGCGATCCTGGTCATCTACGTGATCCTGGGCTGCTTCATGGATTCCCTGTCCATGATCCTGCTGACCATTCCGGTGTTCTTCCCCGTGGTGACGGCGCTGGACTTCGGCATGCCGCCGGAGCACTTCGCCATCTGGTTCGGCATCTTGGTGCTGATCGTGGTGGAGGTGGGCCTGATCACGCCGCCGGTGGGCATGAACCTCTTCGTCATCAACAGCATGGCCAAGGACGTGCCCATTCTGGCGACCTACAAGGGCGTGTTGCCCTTCGTGCTCAGCGATTTCATCCGCACGGCGATCCTGGTGGCGTTCCCGGTGATCGTCACCTTCGTCCTGTAGTGGTGGCGGGCATGCGTCGCCGCCGCTTGATGGCCCTGGCCGCTGCGGCGCTGCCGCTGGCGGCCGTCAGGGCGCAGTCGTTTCCGTCGAAGAACCTGCGCCTGGTCGTGCCCTTCGCGGCCGGCGGCGTGGGGGACCTGACGGCGCGCATCGTCGCCGGGCGGCTGGCCGAGGGCCTGGGCCGTTCCGTGGTGATCGAGAACCGCCCCGGCGCCGGCGGCGTGGTGGCCGCGGAGACGGTGGCGCGCGCGGAGCCCGACGGCCACACGCTGTTCCTCATGTCCAACGGCACGGCGGTCACCGCCGGCCTGTTCAAGTCGCTGCCTTTCGACACCGTCAAGGACTTCGCGCCGGTCTCCACGCTGGGCTTTTTCGACATCGCCGTCGTGGCCCATCCCGACGCGCCGTTCAAGGGCCTGCCCGAGTTGCTGGCCTACGCGAAGGCGAACCCCGGCAAGCTCAACATCGGCAGCATCAACATCGGCAGCACGCAGCACCTGGCGGCCGAGCTGTTCAAGAGCAGCGCCGGCATCGACGCGCAGACCGTGCCGTTCAACGGCACGCCCAACCTCATCGGCGCCCTGCGCGGGCGGCAGGTGGACGTGGGCGTGGAAATCCTCGCGCCGGTGCTCGCGCAGATCCGCGGCGGCGCGCTCAAGGCCCTGGCCGTGGCGGGCGAGAAGCGCTCGCCCGTGCTGCCCGAGGTGCCCACCGCGGTGGAGTCGGGCGTGGCGGGTTTCGTGGCCTCGTCGTGGAACGCCATCGCCGCGCCGGCGAAGACGCCACGCCCCGTCATCGAACGGCTGCAGCGCGAGATCGCCGCGGCCGTGGCCGACGCCGAGGTGCAGAAGAAGCTGCGCGAGCTCAACATCGACCCGCGCTCGTCCACGCCCGAGCAGGCGGCGGCGCTGCTGGTGAACGACATCAAGCGCTGGAGCGCGGTGATCGAGCGCGCGGGCATTCCGAAGCAGTGAGGGCTACTCGTTGGACGGTGCGACGCCCTCGATGAGCCCGTCGATCACCGTCACCGAGCAGGGTGGGTGCGCAGAGGCCTGCGCCGCCACGCTCTGGTCGGCGGTCCCGCCATCGACCACGACGTCGACGAGCGGGGGTGAGGCCCCGTCGTCGGGTGGTGGGGGCCGGTACCCTGGCGGCGGCGGGCCGTCGCTGTCCTCGGTGCCGTCGTCGCTCGCCGATGGCGCGCCGCGCTCGCGGGGGTCCGACGGGCGGCCTATCCATGCCACGGCGGCGTAGAGCAGGTTCAGCAGCAGCTCCGTTGCAGGAATCAGCCCGGCCCGCAGCGAGAAGGCCGCGATGAGGATCCAGCCGGCCCAGCTGGAGTAGAGCTGGGTGTCCTCGGGAACCCCGGCCCCGGCCTGCGTGCCATTGGTGAAGCCCATGTCGCCTGTGTGGGCCCAGGCATCGCTGCCGTTGAGCGGTGCGCCGAAGGGCACCGCTGCCGCGGTGTCCGTGAAGGGCATGGTGCTGGCGAACAGGGTGTACAGGTAGAACATCGAGTACGCCTGGGCGAGCATCGCGAGCATGTTGCCCACCACCTCGCCGGTGGTGCGCAAGCGGATCGCCGCCGGCGAGCGGTTGATGAGCTTGTGCGCTGTCTTGCCCGCGCCTTCGAAGACGATGGCGCCGGTCTTTTCCCGGGCGATCTGATTGCGGCCTTCCGTGGTTTCCAAGAGCGCGCTGCGCCGCTGGTACTTCCGGTGCACCCGCTGCAGCCGCTCGATCGCGGGATCGAGCAGGGGCAGCACCTGGGCCTCGAAGCCCGCCAGCCGCAGGCGCTTTTCTGCCGTGCTCAGGGGACTCTCCAGAATGCTCGCCTCGATGGCGCTGCGGATGTTGACCAGCTCGAGCAGCGAGGGCGTGACCGCCAGGCACTTCTTCAGCGCCACGGCTTGTTCCTGCTTCCAGGTCTGGTGCAGGCCCGGCTTGTCGGCGCCGTGCTGGATCCCGGCATTGCCCAGCATGTGCAGGCTCATGGTGGAGATGCCGGCGAGCTGGCCCATGGCGGCCGACGCCAGGAAGTCCGACAGCGCGAACAGCCCGGCCTTCTGGGCAAGGGTGGCGGGCAGTTGCTCGATCCACGCGCGCAGGTGCGGCGCCAGGCTGCCCGAGAACAGGTACACCATCGAATAGCTGAAGAAGGCCAGGTGGAAGTGGCCGTTGCGCAGCCAGCTCCCCAGCAGGGGGTGTTCGCGGAAATCGAAGCACAGCGGCGTGCCCTTGTCCTGCTCGGCCTGGGCCCGGGCGATCACGCCATCCACCAGCTCTTGCAGGGCGGCGGCGATTTCCTGGGTCTGTTCCGCATCGCCCCGCGCCGAGGCCACGTACCACATGCCCAGCAGGGTGACGTAGTTGTCGAAGGCCGCCTTGTCCGGGGCCTGCGGGCCGCCGTAGTTGGCGCCGGGGCCGAAGGCCACGGTCTTGGCCACCGTGGCGTGCAGGAAGGAGGCGATCAGATCGAACCCCGCCGCGCCCACGAGGAAAAAAAGGCGCGGATCGCTCTGGGACAGCGAGGGCAGGAATCCCCACAGCGAGGCCCAGGCCTTGGCCAGCATGAAGGACACGCTGAACCCCAGGCTGCCGGCGCCACAGACGGCCCTGACCTTGTCTCCGGTGGGGACCACCGCCGCGCTGGCGGGGGCGGGCACGGTGGCCACCTGCTCCAGGGCGGTGCTCAGCAGGTGGTGGATGTACGCCTGCGGGTCCTGGCGCCATTGGCGTGTGCGTTTGCGGCTCAGCCCGGTGTAGGCGGCGAAATCCGCGGGTGTCTCGGGGCGCTTGTGGGGGTTGTTGATGGTTCGCTGGTTGTGCTCGGGGCTGAACTTGCGGGGCTTGGCGCTCGTCTTTGGGTGCATGCGGCGCTCCGTCAGGCCAGCGTGGTGCGGGGCCCGTGGGCGCCATCGCGGGGTGCCTGGCCGGCGCCGACCCCCTCCCAGACGAACATGCCCGCCAGCAGGGTGGCTCGCCATTGCTTCACCTGCGCCGCCATGCCGCGCAAGGCCTGGGCCAGCCAAGGGCCGGTCATGTCCTCGCGCAGCGGCACGCCGAGCATCAGCACCACTGCGTCGCTGCCCTCGTCGTAGCCGAAGCGAACGCCAGGCTGGTGCCAGGTGAGCAGTTGAAGGGCCAGCAGCTGCCGGTAGACCTGTGCGGGATCCTCGGCCGTGATGCGGCCAAGTTCCGCGAGCACCAGCATCGAGGCACTGGATTCGTGGTGCGTCACTTCCAGGCTGACGCCATCGATCTCGACGGTCTCCTCCTGGCCCATGCGCTCGGTGTTGTCCAGGCGCAGCTCCCGGCTGGCGTGGCGGCACAGGTCGTCAAAAAAAACGGCGGTCACAAAGGGACTCCTCTTCATCGGGGTTGCACGCGGTTCGCGTGTGGCCCTGTGTCGGGAGCGCACCCATATGGTTCCGAAGGCCGTCGGCCCTATGGCCGATGGTCATCAGAATGTCATTGATCTGAAGGCCGCCTCTCTGCGGCTGGCGTGCCAGGCGCGCCGCCGCTAGTCCGCCGCGCGCAGGAACCGCTGCAAGGCCTCGGCGCTCACCGGCTTGTGCAGCAGCGTGAAGCCATGGCGGTTCGCCTGCTCGATGCGCTCGGCCGACATGTCGCCCGTGACCATGCAGACGGGCAGGGGGCCGAGGTGCCGCGCGCGCAGCCCCAGCAGCAGCTCCAGCCCGTCCATGGAGGGGTCGAGCATGTAGTCGCAGATCACCGTGTCGATGCGCATCGGCTGCGCCTCGCACAGGCGCAGGGCCTCGCTGGCGTTGGCCGCGCTGAGCACCTGGTGGCCCCACGACGTGAGCAGGTGCGTGGTGGCGAGCAGCACCTGTTCGTCGTCGTCGATCAGCAGGATGTGCCGGCCGGTGCCCGCGGGCGGCGGATCGTCGGGGGCCGGCGCCTGTGCCTGCCGCTGGGGGGCGCATTGCGGCAGCCGCACGGAGAACATCGAGCCCTTGCCGGGCATCGAGCGCACGTCGAGCCGCGCGCCCAGTTGGGCGGCCGCGCGCCGCACGATGGACAGGCCCAGGCCTTCGGAGCGGCCGTCGCGCGTGGGCGCGGTGTCGACGCGGAAGAACTCCTGGAAGATGGCGTCGATTTTTTCGGGCGGGATGCCGATGCCCGTGTCCCATACCTGCACCTCGACACTGGCGCCGCGCCGGCGCGCGCCCAGCACGATGCGCCCTTGCTGCGTGTAGCGCACGGCGTTGGACACCAGATTGGCCAGGATGCGGCGCAGCACCGTGGGATCGGCCAGCACCCAGGCGCGGCTGGGCACCGCGTGCAGGCTCAGTCCCTTGCGCGCCGCCATGGCAGCGAATTCCGACATCAGGTCGTCGAACGGCGCCTGCAGCGGCGTGGGGCGCGGCAGGAGCGGCTTCTGCCCGGTGCCGTGCAGGGAGGCGCCGAGCAGCATGTTGAGCAGCTCCATCAGGCTGTCCAGCGAGGCACGCATGCGCTGCACGATGGGCACGAAGGGTTTGCTGGGCAAGGGCGAGGGCGCGTGGCTCAGGCTGCGGATGGTGGTGAGGAACAGGCCGAGCGCGTGGATGGGCTGGCGCAAGTCGTGACTGGCCGAGGCCAGGAAGACGGACTTGCCACGATCGGCCGCCTCCGCGCGTTCGGTCTGCCAGCGCAGGTCGACGAGCAGGCGGTCGATGCGGCGCTGGGCCTGGTAGCGGTAGCTCATGTCCTGGATCAACACGGCCTGGCAAGGACTGTCCCCGTCCATGAAGGTGATGGCCTGGATCTGCATGGGGGGCTTGTCGTGCGCGCCCGGGAGCAGGGACAGGCTCAGGTCGATGGGCTGGCCGCCGCCCGCCCAGGCCTCGGGCGGTACGCCCAGCCGGTCCAGCACCTGCGCCAGCGACAGGCCGACCAGCTGCTGCCGTTCGAGGCCGGTGTGGCGGCTGGCGATCGGGTTGGCGTCCGTGATGACGCCCTGGTCGCACAGCAGGATGCCTTCGATGCCGGCCTCGAACAGGGCGTTGAGCCGCTCCAGCGTCTGGCGCAGGGCCTGCATGCCCCGGTGGCGCAGCGTGACGTCGCGGGTGAGCGTGGCCATGCGGTTCATCTGCCCGGGCCCGCCTGGTATTGGCCACAGCAGCACATCCATGACGCGGTCCTCGCCTTCGCCGCTGACCAGGGGGCGTTCGTAGCGCACGGGCCGCAGGGTGCGAAACGCCTTGGCCCGAAACGGCGCGGTCATGGCGTGGTTCTCTTCCCCCATCACGGTGAGCACCGAGCGGCCCTCGGCCTGTTCCGGCGTGGTGCTGTAGAAGCGCGCGAACGACACGTTGGTGAAGAGCATGGTCTCGCCCTCGGTCACCATGGACATCAGTTCCTGCAGCTGGTCCAGGGTATGCCGAAGGTGCCGCAGCGTCAGCGCGCGGCGGCCGCGCCGTTCCTCGACGTCCGACAGGTCGACGACGGTGCACAGCCAGTCGCCATTGCCCATGGGCGCCAGGTCGGCGTGCAGCAGGCGCGCGCCATGGCCGTGGGCGGCGGGTTCAAGGCGCAGGCGCCCGTGGAACGGCTCGCCACGCCGCAGCGGTTCGGACAGCTCGCCGCCAGCGTCGAAGGCCCGCCGCCATTCGGCCTCGCCCTGCCCATCGGCGCCCAGCAGCCCCTGCAGGGCCGCATTGGGCGTGAACCGCCAGGGGCTGGGCCGCAGCACGGCGGCCAGGCCCCCTATCTGTTCGATCCAATCGGGTGAAACCGTCGCACCGTGGTTCATGGGATGGAGCCCGCTCGGCATCGCTGTCGGTGCCCGTCGGCGCAGCGTGCGATGCTCGCGTTCATCCCTGTTCCAGCACTTGTCGCAGTAGATCGTGTTGCACGGGCTTGTGCAGCAGCGATAACCCCAAGGCCCGGATGTTCTGGGCCACGGGCACCGAGGTGTCGGCCGTGAAAACGTGCACGGGCACCGGCCGCACCAGACAGGCGCGAACGGTGCCGATGAACTGCGCCGCATCGACCTGCCCGCCCAGGTGGTAGTCCGAGAGCACCAGGTCGATTTCCTCCGCGTGGATGATGGCCAGCATGACCGCCTGGTCCTGGTCGGCCGCGCACCAGACCTGGTGGCCCCAGGCCTGCAGCAGCTGCTGCATGGCCTGCAGCACCATGGCGTCGTCGTCGATGACCAGCACCCGCCTCGGGGCGCTGCCGGCCCTTCGTTTCGCGGCGGGCGAGGGCGGCGGCGCCAGCGGGGCCGCGGCGGGCGTGCCGCGGGGCACGGTGATGGAGAACATGGAGCCGCGCCCGGGCGCCGAGCGCACGTTCAGCCGGGCATCGAGCAACTTGGCCGAACGCTTCACGATCGACAGCCCCAGGCCGAGGCCGCGCAGGCCGCTGTCGCTCGCGCTGGCCGGGCTGACCTGGTAGAACTCGCCGAAGATGGCGTCGAGCTGGTCGGCCGCGATGCCGATGCCGCTGTCCCAGACCTGCAGCTCCACGCACGCGCCGCGGGGCCGCGCGCCCACCAGGACCCGGCCCTGCCGGGTGTAGCGGATGGCGTTGGAGACCAGGTTGTCCAAGATGCGGCGCAGCACCACCGGGTCGGTGAACACCCAGGCGCGGGTGGGCACCACGTCCAGGCGCAGGCCCTTGCTGCTGGCGGCATCGCCGAGATCGGCCGCCAGCTCGCCGAACAGGGGGCCGAGGGGCACCGCGATCGGGTGCACCACCACCGCGTTGGCGTCCAGGCGCGAGACGTCGAGCAGCGAGTTGAGCAGGCGGCCCAGCGCGTCCAGCGAAGCGCCCATGCGCCGCGTCACTTGCTCCAGCGCGGGCAGCGGCAGGTACCGCGACTGGACGAGGGTTTCCAGGCTGGTGAGGAACAGGCCGAGCGCGTGGATGGGCTGGCGCAGGTCGTGGCTGGCCGCGGAGAGGAAAAGCGACTTGGCGCGGTCGGCCGCTTCGGCCCGGTCCCTCTGGGCGCTCAGGTGGTTGATGAGCTCGTGGATGCGCGCCTGCGCTTCGCGCCGGTCGCGCACGTCGCGAACGATGGCCATGCGCATGCGCTGGCCCTTGCGCTGCACGGTGCGCCCGATCAGCTCGACCGCGATGCGCGTACCGTGCCGGTCGACCAGGTGGCATTCCTGCGCCTCGTGCGAGGCCGCGTCGGCGTGGGCCAGGCAGGCCGCCTGGTCTTCGGTGGCGATCAGGTCCAGGAAACGCCGCTCGCGCAGCGCTTCGGCCGTGGTGGAGAGCAGGCGGCAGGCGGCGGGGTTGGCATCGACGATGCGCTCGTCCATGTGCACGACGATGGCGTCGCTGCTCGCGATGACGAAGCGGCGCAGGCGCTCCTCGGAGGCGGTCAGCGCGGCCATGGTGGCGTGGTAGGCCGTGGTTTCCAGGGAGTCGAGCAGGTGGCCGCTGGGGCGGCCCTGGCTGTCGATGAGGGTGCGCAGCGTGCCCTCCAGCACGCGCAGCTGCCCCTGGTCGTCGTGCGCGCGCCAGATGAAAGGCCGCGCGCCGCCGGCCGGCTGGATGGCCTGGATCTCCTGGCGCAGGTGCGCGAACAGCGCCGGGCCGAACAGGCCGAGCGCCGCCTGGCCCACCGGGTTCTGCTGGTACGGGACCAGCAGCCGCAGCAGGCTGCCGGCCGCGAAGGCGCAGCGCAATTCGGGACTGGTGTCGAGCTGAATCACCAGCAGCGGCAGGCTGTCGACCATGTCCTGCAGCTGCAGCAGGGCGTGGCCGGTGGTGTCGTGTGCCGCCTGCAGGTCGCTGATGTCGGCGAGCTGGCAGAGGTGGGACTGGCGCGCCGCCTGCCAATGGCCTTGGCAGCGCACATGCACGGGCTGGCCGTGGGCGTCGTCGAGCAGGCGCAGGCTCAAGGCGAAGGGCCGCGTCTGGCGCAGGGCCGCGAGCAGGGCGGCGCGGGCGGCGGGTGCGACGATGGACCAGTCCGACCAGTGACCCGGCAGGCGCGCCTCCAGCGCCCGGCTGGCGGCGCTCAATGCCGTGGGGGTGCCGCCGAACGGCACGGTGAACCGGGCCCCGGGCGGATCAGGGGCCTGGACGTTCATTGACCACGCATCCACGACAGTGCCAATCGGCTTTGAAGTTTGATGGGATTCTGACCACGCAACCCCGCTTTGGGAAGCTGGCCCGGCGGCGCCGGCACCGGGGTGGGGCGCCGCCCAGGCATGCCTATGCGCCGGTGGGGATTGGCTCCGGCGCCCAAGCGCACTAGCATCGCCGCACCGGCCGGGAGCCGCGTCAGGAGCGGTCCATGAGCGATGCGTCGAGCCTGTGGGTGGAGTTGATCAAGGTGTCGCCCAGCCTGCTGATGGCCCTGGTGGTCATCGTGCTGCTCATCGCCAACGCCGACGCCATCGCGCGCCTGCTGAAGAAGGCGTCCAAGGTCAGCGCGCTGGGCATCGAAATCGAGGCCTCGGCGGCGTCCCTGGACAAGGCGGTCGAGCTGCGCGGCCTGGACAACGTGGTGAGCCACCGGGCGCGCATGGCCGTGCTGCGCCGCCTCTCGGCCAATGCGGCCCTGCTGCGCGGCGCGCGCGTGCTGTGGGTGGACGACCAGCCGCCCAACAACCGCAACGAGCGGGCGCTGCTCGAGACGCTGGAGCTGCGCATCGACCTCGCCACCAGCAGCGCCGCCGCCGAGCAGTTCCTGCGCAACCACCACTACCTGCTCATGCTCACCGACGTCCGGCGCGAAGGGCGCCCCGACGAGGGCATCCGCTTCGTGCAGGGCCTGCCGGCGAAGGGCTTGCTGCTGCCCGCCATCGGCTATGTCGGTACGGACCAGGGTGGCCTGGCGCGGCCCGCGTTCTTCTTCGGCATGACGAACCGCCCCGACGAGCTGATGCAGCTGGTGTGCGACGTGGCGCAGCGAGAAGGGGTCTGAGCGTGTTCGTGCAGCGCTGCATCAAAGGGATCTGGGGGGGGCCGGGCGGGCTGGCCGGCGAGAACGACGCCGATGCCGATCGCATCACGCAGGGCGGCGAGGGCATTCGCTGCAACTGGTGGCGCAACCGGGGGCAGCCCGCGCCCGAGCAGGTGGAGGGGCGGCTGCGCGCGCACGAACTGCACGACCACATTCACCGGTACGCCAGCGCAGGGCCCCTCACGCCCTTCATCTCGCTCACCGCGGGCAGCGTTGAGCGCGACCGCGTGGCGAGCATCAACCGGCTGCTCACGGCCGAGGAAGTCGCCCTGCGCTTCGCCACCGACTGGGGCCGGCGCCCGGGGTACCTGTTCCACTGCTGGGTGCTGGTCGGCCTGAACCCGGCGGTGGAGGTCCAGGCGGTCGCCGAAGAGGTGCGTGAGCTGCACACCTACACGCGGTGGTCCGACTTCCAGCTCGAAGGCGAGATCACCGCCAAGCTGCTGGTGCCCTCGCACCAGATCGAGCGCTGGGCGTACTGGGACATTTCCATTGACCCCGCGGCGCCGCTGAGGCAACACACCAACCCGCGTTACCGGCCCCCCGAGCGCGTGTCCAACCTGCGCGAGGCCCTCGCCCGATGACGCTGCTGGAAGCCATCACCCGGTACGCGCCACCGGACGAAACGGACGAGCTGCGCTCCACGCTGCAGGCCCGGCTGCGGTACCTCCTCGCTCGGGCCGAGGGCCTGCACGAGGCGGGGCGTGCGCCGGATATGGCGATTGCCACGCTCTGGCTCGACGCCTGCGAAACGGCCAGCTTCCTGGGCGACGACAGCGCCGCGCGCCGGGCCTTGCGCGGCGCCGCGCGCGCGCTCACGCTGGCCGGCAATCCGTTTGGCGAGACCTTGCGCGCCGCGTTTCTCGGCCGCTCGCCGCCGCGGTTCGTGGCGCCGGAGGGCGTGGACGAGGTCGCGCCAGTACGGGGTGCCGAACAGGCCTGGGCTGTCTTCAACAGCGCGCAACGCCAGCCATGGAGCGACGAGGCCCAGGCGGCGCAGCGGAGCGGCTTCACCGGTGCCGAACGGTTCGGGCGCCTGGGCTGGACCCAGGACGAACTGCTGTCGGTGCTCACCGAGGGCCGCGAGCAGCGCCGGGCCTTCTTCGCCACCCACCTGCTGGCGCAGTTCCACGCCTTGCGCGCGGCCCAGCGCAACACCGACCTCTGGAGGCGCCAGCTGGCGCCCGTGGCCCTGTTCGACATGGAACTGGCCGTGCTGATCCGCCATGGCCTGGCCGAGCGCTGGGGCGAGGTGAGCACCCCTTGGACGGCGCAGACCGTGGAGGACCCCGAGCGGCGCGACTTCATGCGGGCCTATCTCGACAGCGTGTCCCGCCTGATCGAACCCGAACCGGGCGGCGAGCTGCCGATCCGGGTGGAGCAGCCGGTCTGAGCCCGGCGCGCGGCGGCGGCCATTGACGCCCGGCGGCCTCGCGGCGAGCATCGCCCCATGTCGCTCGATACCTGGCTCATCTACCTGGCCGCCGCCATCGGCCTGTCGCTGTCGCCCGGCCCCAACGGCCTGCTCGCGCTCACGCACGGCGCCCTGCACGGGCGCCGGCTCACGCTCTACACCATCGCCGGCGGGGCGCTGGGCTTCGTGCTGGTCATCGCGCTGTCCATGTTCGGCATTGGCGCGCTGCTCAAGACCTCGCTGGTCTGGCTCACGGTCTTGAAGTGGGTGGGCGGCGCCTACCTGGTGTGGCTGGGCATCCAGGTGTGGCGCTCGCCGCCGCTGGGCGAGGGCATGGCGCAGGCGGCGGCGCCGCGCAGCGGGGCCTCGCTGTTCCGCCAGGGGCTGCTGTCGGCGGTGAGCAATCCCAAGGCCGTGCTGTTCTTCGCTGCCTTCCTGCCGCAGTTCATCGACCCGGCGCGTGGCCTCTTCACGCAGTTCGTGCTGATGGCGGGCACCTTCGCGCTGGTGGAGATCCTCACCGAGCTGTTCATCGCCAGCGCCGCGAACCGCATCCGCCCCTGGCTGCAGCGCACGGGCAAGGCCTTCAACCGGGCCTGCGGCGGCGTGTTCGTGGCCATCGGCCTGGCCTTGCCGCTGCGCGGCTGAGGGACCGTCCTGGCCCAGCCGGCGCGCGGCGGGGCCTTCAGAAGTCCGTGTTCACCGTGGAGCGGGTGAAGGCCTCGTTGTGGTCGATGAGCTCGTCCAGGGCCTTCGCGGCCAGGGTCTCGTCGCCGTCGGCGATGGCCTGCGAGATGCGGGCGTGCAGCACGGCGATGGGCTGCGTGTCGTCGGCCTGGCGGTGGTGCATGAACCAAAAGCGCCGCGACAGGCCATGCATGAGGCCCATGGCGCCGCTGGCGAATTCGTTGCGCGCGGCGCGCAGCGACAGGTCGTTGAAGGCCTTGTCGGCGCGCATGAAGCGCGTCTGGTCCTTGGCCTTGGCGGCGGCGTTGAACTCCTTGGCCAGTTCGGCGAACTGCTGGCGCTCCTGGTCCGTGGCGCGGCGCGCGGCGCAGCGCGCCACCAGGCGCTCGACTTCCCGGCGCGTCTCGAGCAGCCGCAGCTGGCGCTTGATGTCCAGCGCCGACACCAGCACGCCGCGCTGCGGCAGGATCTGCACCAGGTGTTCGCGGGCCAGGCGCTGCAGCGCCTCGCGCACCGGCGTGCGCCCGATGCCCAGGCGGGCCGACAGCTCGGCCTCGCTGAGCGCGGTGCCGGGCAACAGTTCGAGCTGGACGATCAGCGCCTC
This sequence comes from Hydrogenophaga sp. YM1, assembly GCF_016903055.1. Lineage (NCBI taxonomy): Bacteria > Pseudomonadati > Pseudomonadota > Betaproteobacteria > Burkholderiales > Comamonadaceae > Hydrogenophaga > Hydrogenophaga sp. YM1. The sequence continues at coordinate 2,285,719 of NZ_CP070223.1, forward strand.
GATGCGCTCATAGGCCTGCGTGGTGAGGCTGCGGGGCCGGGCCGCGGGCGCTGACGCGTCGGCCGGCGGGGCGGCCTTGCCGCTGGCCTTCTTCGCGGTGGCCCGCGGGGTGCTGGGGGTCCCTGGTGTCTTTTTCGCCGTCGCTTTGCTCATGGGCGCGATTCTCCGGAAAGTTCTCCGTGGTAGGCATGGTGCACGATGCGGGCGTAGGCCTCGTTGGCCGGCCCCCCTGGCCAGGCCTTGGTCAGCCGCGTCACCGCCAGGCCGTCCGACACCAGCTGGGCCAGTTGTGCCGGCCCGACGCCGAAACTTATCAGATCGCCGGCCAGGCCCAGCCGGCGCACCAGCGCGCGCGTGAGCACCGGCGCCTGCCGGGCCAGGGCCAGCGGGTCGTCGCCCGTGGCGCCCGCCAGGCGCGCGATCTCGGCGAGTTCGTCGCGCCGCGTGTCGACCAGCGCGTCCATCACGTAGGGCAGCATCACCGCGTTGGTGCTGCCGTGGCTGGCGTGCGTCAGTCCGGCCAGCGCATAGGCCAGACCGTGCACCGCGTTCAGGCCCGCGGTCGCGTAGGACATGGCCGCGTACAGGCTGGCGCGGGCCATGGCGTTGCGGGCGGCGCGGTCGTGCGGTCGCTCGAAGGCCGTGGCCAGGTGGGTGAAGGTCAGCGCCGTGGCCTGGCGCGCGAATTGAACGGTCAGTTCGTTGCGGCCGCTGTAGCCGGGGTCGGGGTCCTCGCCGTTGTCGAAGCGCGCCGCGTCCAGGGTCAGCCAGGACTCGATGGCGTGCGTCAGGGCGTCCAGGCCCGCGTCGGCCGTGACGCGTGGCGGGCAGGTCCAGGTCAGCTCCGGGTCGATCAGCGCGACCGCGGGCCGCAGCGCGTTGGCCATCAGCGCCACCTTGGTGGCGCTGCCCGGCTGCACCAGGATGGCGCCGGGCGTGATCTCCGAGCCGGTGCCGGCCGTGGTGGGCACGGCCACCAGCGGCAGCGGCGCCGCCGGCCAGTTCGCGCGGTCCATCAGCTCGGCCACGGGCCGGCCGCTGGGCAGGGCGACGCTGAGCGCCTTGGCCAGGTCGATGTTGCTGCCGCCGCCCCAGGCGATCAGGTGGTCGGGCCGCGCGCCCTGTTCGCGCACCCAGGCGCTGGCGCGGTCGGCCAGGGTGGTGGATGGGTCGGGCTCGCCGCCGTCGAACACGCGCACCGCGATGCCCTGCGCGCGCAGCGCCGCCAGCACCTCGGCCAGGGCGGGGCTGTTCTGCTGGAACCAGGCGTCGGTGACGACGAGGGCCTCGTGCCAGCCCAGGCTTTTGCAGAGCGGTGCGAGGCGGTGGCGGGCGCCGTCGGCGCAGATGACCCGGGGCGGCGTGTACAGGGCGACGGGCTGGTCGGAGAGGGGCTGCTGGGACATCAGGGTCAAAACGGATAGGCGTTGCGGAAGGTCTGTGAAACTATTGAAACACGATTGATATGTTACTTGTATGGCAAATCCTTCCATCGACCGATCGGCACAAACCCTCGAATGCAGGCTGGTGGGGCAGGGCGCTCCCCTGCTGCTGCTGCACGGCATCCAGGGCACGTCAGAGGCCTGGGCACCCGTGCTGCCCGCGCTGCTGGCGCGCCGCTGCGTGCTGCCCAACCTGCCCGGGCGTGGGCTGTCGCCGCGCTGGCGCGCGGACCAGGCCTTGCCGCACGCGTGCTACTACCACCTGGACCACTACGCCGACCTGGTGCACGCGCTGGTGACCGACCTGGCGCAGCGCACCGGCTCGCCGGTGGCCCTGGCCGGCTGGAGCATGGGCGTGAGCGTCATCCTGAACCTGCTGGCGCGCCATGGCGATGCTGCGCTGGAGCGCCTGGTGCTCGTGTCGGGCACCGCCTGCGCCACGCCGGGCGCGGTGTGGTTCCGCGGCGAGACGCCCGAGGCCCTGGAGCGTGAGGCCCGCGAGCGCGCCGAGCGCCTGCAGCTGAAGGCCGTGGCCGATGCCGACGCGGTGGCCGCCAGCTGGGCCTCGGTGCGCGGCGCCGACCTGCGCGCGGCGGCGCGTGGCATCCGTCGCCCGACCCTGGTGGTGCACGGCGACCGCGACGGCGACTGCCCGTTCGAGCACGGCCGCTGGCTGGCCGATCACGTGCCCGGCGCGGCCTGGCTGCCCTTGCCAGGGGTGGGGCACTCGGTCATGGCCCAGGCGGGCGAGGCCCTAGGGTCTTCCATGAGTGCCTTCCTCGGTTCTTGACATGCGTATGATCGACTTCTACTATCCGACTAGTATGTTAGTTGGATTGCACAGGAGACGAGACCATGATGACTGAAAAGCAGCGCCGGTTCCGAGAGAAGTACAAGGGCGGCATCAGCCCCTTCTACAACGGCATCGTCCACACCAGCGTGATGTTCGCCGCTGGCATCGCGGCGCTCTGGTATTGCGCGCAGCGGCTCGACAACCCGACCTGGGAATGGCTGCTGGTGCTGCCCGTGTTCCTGGCGGGCAACTTCATCGAGTGGTTCATGCACAAGTACGTGATGCACCGCCGCATCGACGTCTTCGCGCTGCGCGCCATCTATGAGCGCCACACGCGCGAGCACCACCAGTACTTCACCGACAACGACATCACCATCGACACGACGCGCGAGTTCCGCATCGTGTTCTTTCCCTGGCGCGTGCTCATCGTGCTGGGCGTCTTCGGCACCGGCCTGGGCTGGATCGCGGCGCAGGTCTTCAACCCCAACGCGGGCTACATCCTGTTCATGACCATGGTCTGCCACTACCTGGTCTACGAGGTGTTCCACCTGTGCTGCCATGTACACGAGAACTGGTTCGTGCGGAACATGCCCTTCATCAACACCATCCGCCGCCACCACACCGCGCACCACAACCAGGGGATCATGATGCACAAGAACATGAACCTCAGCTTTCCCATCTTCGACTGGATCATGGGAACCAGCGACCTGGACCGCGGCCTGATCGGCACGCTGTTCAACGGCTACGACGAGCGCTACATCAAGCCCGAGTTGAAGCCCATCGTCGCGCGCTTTCGCAACAACGAAACGCAGGAGCAGCGCGTCACGCTCGACGGCCCCGAGCTGACCGCCGAGGAAAAGCAGGCCCTGGCCTGAACACACGGGCCACCGCCTGAACACATACCCATACGCAGGAGACAACAGATGAAGCGACGTCAACTCATCGGCACCGGCCTGGCCGGCGCCGGCCTGCTGGCCAGCGCCAGCGCCAATGCCCAATCCGGCCCCACCTACAACTGGAAGATGGCCACCGGCTGGGCGGGCGGTCCCCTGATGGACATCGGCGCCAAGGCCTTCGCCGAGCGCATGAACCAGCTCTCGGGCGGGCGCTTCAAGATCCAGACCTTCCCGGGCGGCGGTCTGGGCAATGCGCTGAAGGTGCCCGAGACGGTGAAGAACGGCCTGGCCGAATGCGGCCACACCTGGATCGGCTACGACTGGGGCAAGGACGTCACCACCGCGCTGTTCGGCGGCTACGCCGGCAGCTTCGACGCCGAGCGCATGCTGCACTGGCTCTACGAGGGCGGCGGCGTGGAGCTGCAACGTGAGTTCCGCGAAGGCGCCGACGGCGTCATCTCCTTCCCGCTGTTCATGCGCACCGCCGAGGTCTTCGTGCACTCGCGCAAGCCGGTGAAGACGCTGGAAGACCTCAAGGGACTGAAGCTGCGCACCGCCGGCGCCTGGCTGGAGATGTCCAAGGAGCTGGGCGCGGCGCCGGTGACCACGGCCGGCGGCGACATCTTCCCCATGCTGGAGCGCGGCGCGATCGACGCGGTGGAGTGGGGCACGCCGTGGGAGAACGTCTCCTCGGGCTTCTACAAGGTGGCGCGCTACCTGAGCTACCCGGGCGTTCACCAGCCTTGCGCGCCGTTCGAGCTGGTGCTCAACAAGGGCGTGTGGGACAAGATGCCCGAGGCCGACCGCAAGCTGGTCGAGGTGGTGGCCAAACTGGTCACCTTCGAGAGCTGGGCCCGCATCGGCGCGGAAGACGCGAAGGCCTTCGAGTTCTACAAGAAGAACGGCGTCACCCTGATCGAGCTGGACGACGAGGTGCAGTTCGCCACGCGCAAGATCGGCCTGGACTGGGCCGACAGGACCGCCAAGGAAGGCAAATCCAAGTGGTTCGCCAAGGTGCACGAAAGCCAGAAGGCCTTCGACGCCGCCTGGCGCGACGCGGACGACTGGCGCAAGGTGAAAGTCAAGCGCACCTGATGCGAATGGGCGGCGCGCACCGCTCCCGGTGCGCGTCCGCGAACGGCGGCCCCACGCCGCCGCCTCTTTGATTGGGGTTTTCCTTGAATCGACTGATTGACCTCGCCGAGCGCTGGGTCGTGGGCGTTGGCGTGCTCGCGGCCTTGTTGCTGGTGCCCCTGGTGCTGGCCACCACCTGGGAGGTGGTGTCGCGCTACGCGCTGCACGCCCCCACCATCTGGGCCTACGAGATCGGCTACACGCTGACCGGCGCCCACTTCCTGCTGGCCCTGGCCTACACCCTGCGCCAGGGCGAGCACATCCGCATCGACGTGCTCAGCGTGTTCCTGTCGGACCGCGCGCGCCGCCGGATCGACACCGTGGTCTACGCGCTGCTGCTGCCCATCCTGGTCTGGGTCTCGTGGACGCTGTGGAACTACATGGCCGAGGGTTTCGCTCGCGGCGAGACCTCGGGCCAGTCGGCCCTGAACCTGCCGGTGTGGCCCTTCCGCGCGGTGTTCACGCTGGCCTTCGCCACGCTGGCGCTGCAGGTGCTGTGCGAACTGCTCAAGTCCTTCGTCCGCCGCGAACCGGAGGCGCAAGGCTCATGATGGAATACCTGCCCTTCTTCATGCTGCCCGTCACCTTCGGGCTGATGTTCCTCGGCGTGCAGGTCGCCTTCGCGATGCTGCTCACCGCCACGATGTTCGGCCTGATCACCTTCGGCCCGGCGGTGGCGCACCAGTTCGTCGAGAAGATCGACGACCTCGCCTCCAACTTCGTCTTCGCCGCCATTCCACTGTTCGTCTTCATGGGCGCGGTGCTGGAGAAGTCGGGCATCGCCGACCGGCTGTTCGAGGCCATCCACATCTGGACGCGCCGCCTGCCGGGCGGCCTGGCCATCGCCACGGTGCTGATGTGCATCGTGTTCGCCGCCTCCAGCGGGGTGATCGGCGCGACCGAGTCGGTGGTGGGGCTGCTGACCATCCCCATCATGCTGCGCTACGGCTACGACAAGCGCCTGATCAGCGGGGTCATCTGCGCCGGCGGCTCGCTGGGCACCATCATCCCGCCCTCGGTGGTGGTGGTGGTCATGGGCCCGCTGGCCGACGTCTCCGTGGGCGACCTCATGTACGGCATGGTGTTTCCCGGCCTGCTGATGGCCGGCCTGTACCTGGTCTACATCCTGGTGCTGTGCATCGTGAAGCCCGAGCACGGCCCGCGCATCCCGCGCGAGCCGGGTGAGCCGGGCTTCGCCGAGAAGCTGGGCATCACGCTGCGCAACCTGGTTCCCCCGCTGCTGATGATCGTGGCGGTGCTGGGCTCCATCCTGGGCGGCCTGGCCTCGCCGACCGAGGCCGCGGCCATCGGCTGCGTGTGCGCGGTGCTGCTGACCATGCTCTACCGCCGCTTCACCTGGGCCGGCCTGTACGACTCGCTGCTGAAAACCGTGCGCGTCACCGCCATGATCATGGCGGTGCTGCTGGGCGGCACGCTGTTCACCGGCGTGTTCGTCGGCGGCGGTGGCATCAGCCTGGCCAGCACGGTGATCGAACAGTTCCAGCTCGGCCCCTGGGGCCTGGTCTTCCTGCTGCTGCTGATCCTGTTCATCGCCGGCTTCTTCCTGGACTGGATCTCGATCGTGCTGATCTTCCTGCCGATCTTCACGCCGCTGGTGACCGCCGCGGGCTTCGACCCGGTGTGGTTCTGCATCCTGTTCCTCATCATGATCCAGACCAGCTACCTCACGCCGCCGCTGGCGCCCGCGATCTTCTACCTGCGCGCCGTGGCGCCGCCCGAGATCACCATGCGCCACATGTACGCGGGCATGGTGCCTTTCATCCTGCTGCAGGTCGTGGTGCTGGCGGTGACGATGGTCTGGCCCCAGATGGTGACCTGGCTGCCCGGCTGGGCCATGCAACTGCGCTGAAGGAGAAACGACCATGGACCAACGACCTGTCGAGCGTGTGCGCACCGACGTGCTGGTCATCGGCGGCGGCGCCACCGGCGTGGCCGCGGCCTGCACGGCGGCGCGCGCCGGCCTGTCGGTGCTGCTGGTGGAGCGCTACGGCTTCTGCGGCGGCGGGGCGGTGGCGGGCCTGTCCGGCACCATCTGCGGCCTGTACGAGGCCAGCGACACGCCGGTGACGCCGCGCCAGCTGGTGCACGGTTTCGTCGACGACTTCATCGCGCAGATGGAGTCGCGCGGCGGGCTTACCGAGCCCATGCTCTACGGCAAGACCTTCACGCGCGTGCATGAGCCGCTGGCCTGGCGCGAAAGCGCCGACGCCCTGCTGGCCCAGGCCGGCGTGCGCGTGCTGTACCACGCGCTGGCCACCGGCGTGCACCGCGACGGCGACCTGGTGGGCGGCGCGAACATCTGGACCAAGTCGGGCCTGCTCGACGTGCGCGCGCCCATCACCATCGACGCCAGCGGCGACGCCGATCTGCTGGCCATGGCGGGTTTTCGCACCTGGTGCGGGGCCGACGGCGTGGTGCAGAACCCGACCATGATCTTTCGCCTGCAAGGCGTGGACACGGCGCGCTTCATCGCCGAATACGGGCACGACACCATCATGCCGGCGGCGGTGAGCGAGCGCATCCTGGCCGCGCAGAAGGGTGGCCTGGACCTGCCGCGCGCCAAGATCTGGCTCTTCACCACCACGCGACCCGGTGAGCTGCTGTGCAACTGCACCCGCGTGCGCGGCGCCGACGGCCGCGAGCTCAACGCCGCCATCGCGCGCGACTTGAGCGAGGCCGAACCCCAGGGCCGCGCGCAGGTGCGCGCCTACGAGCGCTTCTTCCGCGAGAACCTGGCCGGCTGCGAGAACGCCTGGGTCAACGACACCGGCGTGCAGGTGGGCGTGCGCCAGACGCGCCAGGGCGCGGGCATCGCGGTGCTGCGCAACAGCGACGTGGTGGCCGGCAGCAAGTTCGCCGACGGCGTGGCGCGCTCGCCCTGGCCGATCGAACTGCACGCCGGCAGCAAGCCGCGCGTGGAATGGCTGCTGGGCGACTTCTACGAAGTGCCCTACGGCTGCTTCGTGCCCGAGGTGGGCGAGGGCCTGCTGTTCGGCGGGCGCTGCCTGTCGGCCGAGCACGAGGCCGTGGCCTCGGCGCGCGTCACGGCGCAGTGTTTCTCCTACGGGCAGGCGCTCGGCGTGGCGGCCACGCTGGCCGTGCGCGGACGGCGCCAGCCCCGGGCCATCGACGGGCGCGAGGTGCGCGCCGAACTCAACCGCCAGGGCGCGCGGCTGGACGACTGAACCCTTTCCAGGACACCAATGACCTATCGCAGCAACTTCGAACGCGGCTCCACCCGCTGGGCCGTGCGCATGGCGCAATGGACGGCCATGGGCATTCCCGAGAGCGACTTCGACAAACCGAAGATCGCCGTGGTCAACACCTCCAGCGGCCTGTCGGTGTGCTTCTCGCACCTGGACCGCATATCGAAGATCGTGCAGGACGCCATCCGCGCCGCCGGCGGGCTGCCGTTCGAGATCCGCACCGCCGCGCCCTCGGACTTCATCACCAGCGCGGGGCGCCAGGGCCGCTACCTCATGCCCACGCGCGACCTCATCGTCAACGACATCGAGGTGCAGGTCGAGGGCGCGGAACTCGACGGCATGCTGCTGCTGTCCAGCTGCGACAAGACCACGCCGGCCCACCTGATGGCCGCCGGCCGCCTGGACGTGCCCAGCCTGGTGCTGGCCTGCGGCTACCAGCTGGGCCGCCAGTGCGGCGAGCACCACGTCGACATCGAAGAGGTCTACAAGGCCGTGGGCACGGTGAAGGCGGGCCAGCTCTCGCTCGACGGCCTGCACGACATGTGCCGCGCCGCCATCGACGGCCCGGGCGTGTGCGCCGGCCTGGCCACGGCCAACTCCATGCACTGCCTGGCCGAGGCCCTGGGCCTGGCGCTGCCGGGCAATGCGCCGATCCGCGCCGATGGCCCGCGCCTGCACGCCCTGGCCGCCGAGGCCGGCGCGCGCATCGTCGAGCTGGTGCGCGAAGGCCTGCGGCCGCGCCAGATCCTCACGCCCGCCGCGCTGCGCAACGCCGTGCGCGCCGCGGTGGCCATGGGCTGCTCGGTGAACGTGATGCGCCACCTCATCGCCATCGCCACCGAGGCCGAATGCCCCGTCGACGTCATCGCCGAGTTCGAGGCCTGCGCCGACACCGTGCCCATGCTCACGCAGATCCGCCCCAACGGCCCCGACCGCATCGAGGACCTGGACGCGGCTGGAGGCGTGCGCGCGGTGATGCAGCGCATGGGCCCGCTGGTGGACGGCGGCGCCCTGAGCGTGTCCGGGCGCACGGTGGGCGAGGTGCTGGCCGAGCCGCTGACCATCGACGAGCAGGTCATCCGCACGCTGGACGAACCCTTCGCGCGCGAGCCTGGCCTGATGGTGATCCGCGGCTCGCTCGCGCCCGACGGCGCGCTGGTCAAGCTGGCCGCCGTGCCCGCCGGCATCCGCCGCTTCGTGGGCACCGCCAAGGTCTTCGAGGACGAGTCCTTGGCCATCGACGGCCTGCGCACCGGCGCCGTGCAGCCGGGGCAGGTGATCGTGCTGCGCATGCTGGGGCCGCGCGGCGGCCCGGGCACGGTGTTCGCGGCCAGCTTCATGGCGGCCCTGGTGGGTGCTGGGCGCGGCGCCGACGTGGCCGTGGTCACCGACGGCGAGCTCTCCGGCCTCAACAGCGGAATCACCATCGGCCAAGTCATGCCCGAGGCCGCCGAGGGCGGCCCGCTGGCCGCCGTGCGCGACGGCGACACGGTCGAGATCGACCTGAACGCGCGCCGCATCGAGCTGGCCGTGCCGGCCGAGGAGATCGCCGCGCGCCTGCGCGACTTCAAGCCGCCGGTGCCGCAGGGCCGCTTCGGCTGGCTGCACCTGTACGGGCAACTGGTACAACCGCTGTCCAAGGGCGCGGTGCTGGGCGAGCGCGCGCCGCTGAAGTGACACGAAAGGGGACACGATGACCTCCATGGCCGAACGCGCCGAGCGCTTCGTCGAGCTGCACCGCCAGGGCTGCTTCATCGTGCCCAACCCCTGGGACCGCGGCTCGGCCGTGCTGCTGGCGGGGCAGGGCTTCCAGGCCCTGGCCAGCAGCAGCGCCGGCCACGCCTTTGCCCTGGGCCTGCCCGATGGTGGCCTGGGCCGCGATCGCACCATCGCCCATTTGCGCGACCTGGCCCAGGCCACGGCGCTGCCCCTCACGGCCGACCTGGAGAACGGCTTCGGCGACCAGCCGCAGGACTGCGCCGACACCATCCGCCTGGCCGCCGAGGCCGGCGTGGTGGGCGGCTCCATCGAAGACGCCACCGGCCGCGCCGACGACCCGATCTACCCCTTCGACGCCGCCGTGGCGCGCGTGCGCGCGGCGGTGCGGGCGGCGCGGGCGCTGCCCCATCCCTTCGTGCTCACCGCGCGGGCCGAGAACCTGCTGTGGGGCCGGCCCGACCTGGACGACACCATCCGCCGCCTGCAGGCCTTCGCCGAGGCCGGTGCCGACGTGCTCTACGCCCCCGGCCTGAAGACCGCCGAGCAGGTGGAGCGCGTGGTGCGCGCGGTGGCGCCGCGCCCGGTGAACGTGGTGATGGGCCTGGCCGGCGGCGCGCTCACGCGCGCCGAACTGGAGCGCCTGGGCGTGCGCCGCATCAGCGTGGGCTCCTCGCTGGCGCGCGCGGCCTATGCGGCGCTGCTCAAGGCCAGCGAAGAAATGAACGGGCAGGGCAGCTTCGGCTACGCGGCGGGCCTGCCCGGGCTGGGCGCCTTCAACCAGATGTTCCGCTAGGGCGGCGCGCCCGGGCCGGGCGCGGCGGGCCGTGTCTCAGGTCCGCAGAAGCCGGGCGGCCTGCGTGTGCGTCCAGGCCTCGAACAGGGTCCAGGCGCCGGCGCCGATGAACAGCACCCCCACCAGCACCAGCAGCAGCGGCAGCCCCACCAGCACCAGCAGCGCGCCGAACACGTAGGCCATGGTGGTGGGCATGCCGTAGATGGCGCGCGTCTGGTCGTTGCGCATGGCCAGGGCGCGGAAGCTGCCGTTCTTCATGCGCCCGGCCAGGGTCACGCGCTCGCCGTCCTGCACGTCGGGCATGTTCATGAGCTTGATTTCGGCGGGCTGCCCGTCCACGCGAAAAGCGATCACCTGCTTGGTGTGCACGTTGCCGCCGTTCTTGCCGATGTGGCCCGAGGTTTCCGAGGAGTGGCGGATGCCGCTGACGGTGCCGGACAGGGTGATGAGGGACATGGTCGCGAAGCCTGGGTGGATGGACTGGACGCGACGATAGGCAGGCGCGCGCCGCGCGGCACCTCCCAAATGGGAGGTGCGCAGCGCGCGGCGCCGGGATCAGCCCGGACCGAGGGGGCGCGGCAGGTCGCGGCGGATGCACTCGACCAGCGCGGCCTGGCGGTGCGTGCCCGTCTTGCCGAACACCGCCTTGAGCCGCGTGCGCGCCGTGCCGTAGGTGATGCTCAGGGCCTCGGCCGCCTCGCGCAGGCTCAGGCCTTCGCACAGCGCATGGGCCAGGCGGGCCTCGGCCGGCGTGAGGTGGTACAGGCCCTGCAGCACCTCGGTGGGCGGGCCGCCGCGCGGGGCGCCCGCCGGTCCCAGCGACACCAGCACGCAGCGCCGCGGGCTGTGCCAGGACGAGAGCGGCAGCGTCCAGCCCGAGGCGCGCAAGGCCAGCGGCAGGCGGCTGCCGCCGCGCGCCAGGGTCAGCGTGTCGGGCACCGAGGCCGCGCGCAGCGAGCCCGCCGCGTGCGCCCTGAGCCAGGCGGTGAAGCGCGGGCGTTGGCCGGGCTGCAAGGGCTCCACGCCGCCATGGCGCAGCTGCAGGCCGTCGCGGCGCGCCAGCCAGTCCAGTGCGGCCCGGTTGCCGTGCAGCAGCCGGCCGTCGTCGTCCAGCAGGAGCAGGGCGTCGCCCAGGCCGTCGAGCATCGCGGCCAGGCCGTCCCGCGTGGCGCGCAGGGCGTCGAGGTGCTGGCGCACGCGCAGCGCCCGCACGAAATGCACGCTGAGCTGCTCGAACAGGCGAACCTCGGCGGCGTTGAAGCGCGGCAGGTCGGGCGCGCGCAGCAGCGTCACGTTGGCGATGGCGCGGCGGTCGCTGGTGAGCGTGTTGCCAATGCTGTGGTGAAAGCCCTGCGGCACCATCCACTCGTGGTAGTAGCTGGAGCGAAAGAGCGCGCCGCGCTGGCGGGTGAAGGCGTCCAGGCGCTCGTTGGTGCGCACCATGCCCTGGCGGTGCAGGGCGGTGGAGTGCACGTTCCAGGGGTTGTCGGGCGCGAAGTAGAAGCGGTTGAAGTGGCTCACCCAGTAGGGCGATACGCCGGCCAGGTGGGCCTCGCCGATCTCGCGCGTGGCGAAGTCGAGCACGTAGAAGGTCTCGGCCTCGGTGCGAAACGCGGTCTTGAGCCGGCCCAGCACCGAGGGCCAGTGCGTGGCGTCCAGCGCGGCGTCGTAGATGGCCTCGGTCAGGGCGTGGGTGGCGGGCGCGTCCATGAGCGCAGGCTTGTAGCACCCGCGGCCCTGGCGCACAAGGTGTCGGCGCGGCGACATTCGCCCCGCGCCCCATCGGGTAAGCCCCGCTGGTCACCCCCTGTCCGCGCTGCCTACGATGCCGCCATGAGCATCTACGACCAGCACCTGGACCGCACCCCGGCCAACTTCGTGGCCCTCTCGCCCGTGAGCTTCGTCGAGCGAACGGCCGAGGTCTTTGGCGACATGCCCGCCGTGGTGCACGGCGCGCGGCGCCTCAACTGGGCCCAGGTGCGCGAGCGCGCCGCCCGGCTGGCCGCGGCGCTGCGCGCCCTGGGCATCGGCAAGGGCGACACCGTCAGCACCCTGCTGCCCAACACGCCCGAGATGGTGGAGGCGCACTACGCCATTCCCGCGCTGGGCGCCGTCATCAACACCCTCAACACGCGCCTGGACGCCGCCCTGCTGGCCTGGCAGATGAACCACTGCGAGGCCAAGGTGCTGATCACCGACCGCGAGTTCGCGCCGGTGGTGGCCCAGGCCCTGGCCGCCCTGGGCCGGGGCATCGTGGTCATCGACGTCTGCGACAGCGAGTACGGCGGGCCCGGCGAGCGCCTGGGCGCGCACGAGTACGAGGCCCTGCTGGCCGCGCACGCGCCGCTGCCGCGCCTGGACGGCCCCGCCGACGAGTGGGACGCCATCGCCGTGAGCTACACCAGCGGCACCACCGGCGACCCCAAGGGCGTGGTCACGCACCACCGGGGCGCCTACCTCAACGCCGTCAGCAACGTGGTCACCTGGACCATGCCGCAGTTTCCGCGCTACCTGTGGACCCTGCCCATGTTCCATTGCAACGGCTGGTGCTTCCCCTGGACGGTGGCGCTGCAGGCCGGCGTGCACGTGTGCCTGCGCCGCGTGGAGCCGCTCGCCATCCTGGCCGCCATGCGCGAGCACGGCGTGGACCACTACTGCGCCGCGCCCATCGTGCACAACGCCGTGCTCTCCGCCGTGGGCGCCGACCCGGCGCTCAAGCACGGCATCGGCGCCGTGCGCGGCATGGTGGCGGGCGCCGCGCCGCCGGCCGCCATGATCGAAGGCATGGCGCGCCTGGGCTTCCAGATCACCCACGTCTACGGCCTCACCGAGGTCTACGGCCCGGCCTCGGTGGCCGTGGCGCGGCCCGGCTGGGCCAGCGCCGAGCTCGGCGAGCAGGTGCGCCTGAACGGCCGCCAGGGCGTGCGCTACCCGCTGCAGGAAGGCATGACCGTGATGGCGCCCGAGACCATGCAAGAGGTGCCCGCCGACGGCCAGACCATGGGCGAGATCATGTTCCGCGGCAACATCGTCATGAAGGGCTACCTGAAGAACCCCGCGTCCACCGCCAAGGCCTTCGAGGGCGGCTGGTTCCACACCGGCGACCTGGCCGTGCTGGAGCCCGACCGCTACGTGAAGATCAAGGACCGCAGCAAGGACGTGATCATCAGCGGCGGCGAGAACATCAGCTCCATCGAGGTGGAGGACGCGCTCTACCGCCACCCCGCCGTGATGGCCTGCGCCGTGGTGGCCAAGCCCGACCCGAAGTGGGGGGAATCGCCGCTGGCCTTCGTGGAGCTGCGCCCCGGCGCGCAGACTACGGAAGCCGAACTCATCGCCCACTGCCGCACGCTGCTGGCCGGCTACAAGGTGCCCAAGGCCGTGCGCTTCGAGGCCATCCCCAAGACCAGCACCGGCAAGATCCAGAAGTTCGAACTGCGCGAGCGCGCCAAGAGTTCGAGCGCCATCGAATGACCGAGCGAGACAGACCATGAACGACCGGCTTGACCCCTCCGTCAGCAACGAACCCCTGCGCTACGAGCGCGACCCGCGCGGCGTGGTCACGCTCACGCTGAACCGCCCGCAGTCCTTCAACGCCCTGAGCGAGGGCATGCTGGCCGCGCTGCAGGCCGCCGTGGACCGCGTCGCCGCCGACGAGGGCGCGCGCGTGGTGGTCATCGCCGCCGAGGGCAAGGCCTTCTGCGCCGGGCACGACCTGAAAGAGATGCGCGCCGAGCCCTCGCTGGACTACTACAACCGCCTGTTCGCCCAGTGCGGCCGCTTCATGATGGCCGTGCAGCAACTGCCCGTGCCCGTCATCGCGCAGGTGCAGGGCATCGCCACGGCGGCGGGCTGCCAGCTGGTGGCCATGTGCGACCTGGCCGTGGCCGTGCGCGAGGCGCGCTTCGCCGTCAGCGGCATCAACGTGGGCCTGTTCTGCAGCACGCCCAGCGTGGCGCTGAGCCGCAACCTGGGCCGCAAGGCCGCCTTCGAGATGCTGGTGACGGGCGACTTCATCGGCGCCGACGAAGCCAAAGCCAAAGGCCTCATCAACCGCGTGGTGGACGCGGCCGACCTGCAGGCCGAAGTGGCGAAGCTGGTGGACAGCATCCTGGCCAAGCCGCGGATGGCCATCGCCGCCGGCAAGGGCCTGTTCTACCGCCAGCTGGAAACCGGCATCGCCGCCGCCTACGACGACGCGGCCCGCACCATGGCCTGCAACATGATGGACCCGAGCGCGCTGGAAGGCGTGCAGGCCTTCATCGACAAGCGCAAGCCCAACTGGTGAGCGGCCCATGAAAGCCGCCTTCTACGAGACCGTGGGCCCGGCCCACGAGGTGCTGCAACTCGCCGACATTCCCGAGCCCCAGCCCGCCCCCGGCGAGGTGCGTGTGCGGGTGGCCTGGTCGGGCGTGAACCCGTCCGACGTGAAGTCCCGCGCCGGCCTGCGCAGCAAGGCGCTGCCGTTCCCGCGCATCGTGCCGCACAGCGACGGCAGCGGCGTCATCGACGCGGTGGGCGAGGGGGTGAGCCGCGCGCGCCTCGGCGAACGCGTGTGGCTGTGGAACGCCGCCTGGGGCCGCGCGCACGGCACCGCCTGCGAGGCCCTGTGCCTGCCGCAGCGGCAGGCCGTGCGCCTGCCCGACGCCGCCAGCGGCGAGGCCGGCGCCTGCCTGGGCATTCCCGCGCTCACCGCGCTGCACGCGGTGCTGATGGACGGCGGCGTGGCCGGCAAGACCGTGCTGGTGGCCGGTGGCGCGGGCGCCGTGGGCCACGGCGCGGTGCAACTGGCCAGCCAGCTCGGCGCGGCGCGGGTCATCGCCACCGTGAGTTCGGACGAGAAGGCGCGCCTCGCGCGCGAGGCCGGTGCCGACGAGGCGGTGAACTACAAGACCGAGCCCCTGGTGCAGCGGGTGGCCGAGCTCACGCAAGGGCAGGGCGTGGACCGCATCATCGAAACCGACATGGCCGCCAACGCCGCCGCCAACCTCGACATGCTCAAGCCCGGCGGCGAGGTGGTGGCCTACGGCAGCGGCGCCTCGCCCCTGGCCATTCCCTTCTACCCGCTGATCGTGAAGAACCTGCAGCTCAAGTTCTTCATGGTCTACCACCTGAGCGAGGCCGACCGCGCGCGCGCCACCGGCACGCTCAACCGCCTGCTGGAACGCGGCGCGCTGCGCTTCCCCATCGCCGAGCGCCTGCCGCTGGAGCGCATCGCCGACGCGCACCAGCTGGTGGAGAGCGGGCGCGCCGTGGGCAACGTGGTGCTGCGCGTGGGCGCGGCCTGAGGCACCCGAACGATGAACACAGCACCGAACCCCGCTTACCACTACACCCCCATCGGCCTGGTGCGCGGCGGCCGCGCCGAGGCCACCAAGGACGGCTGGGGCCCGAACCGCTCGCGCATCGAGCTCAGCGACCCGCGCCTGGGCCCCGACAGCCTGCTCGGCCTGGACGCGGTCTCGCACATCGAGGTGGTCTTCCACTTTCACGTGGACGAACAGGAGCCCGTTGAAACCGGCGCCCGCCACCCGCGCAACCGCGCCGACTGGCCGCGCGTGGGCATCTTCGCGCAGCGCGCGCGCATGCGGCCCAACCGCATCGGCCTGTGCATCTGCCGCGTGCTGGGCGTCAGCGGCACCACCATCGAAGTGGAGGGCCTGGACGCCGTGGACGGCACGCCCGTGCTTGACATCAAACCCGTGTGGAGCGCCACGCTGCCGCGCGGCGAGTTGCGCGAACCCGCCTGGGCCCAGGCCCTGATGGCGAACTACTGGTGACACCCCCCCAGCCATGCAAGACGACATCCCCACCCTGAGGCGCATCCTCAAGGACTGCCGCACCATCGCCGTGGTTGGCCTCTCGGCCGAATGGCACCGGCCCAGCTACTTCGCGGCCAAGTACATGCAGCAACACGGCTACCGCATCGTGCCGGTAAACCCCAAGTACCCCGAGATACTGGGCGAGCCCAGCTACGCCCGCCTGGAGGACATTCCCTTCCCCGTGGACATGGTCGACGTGTTCCGCAAGGAGCAAGACATTCCGCCCATTGCCAAGAGCGCCGCCGCCATCGGCGCCAAATGCCTGTGGCAGCAACTGGGCCTGCGCAGCCAAGAGGCCGACCGCATCGCCACCGAGGCCGGCCTGGACAGCGTGTGGGACCGCTGCGTGAAGATCGAACACGCCCGCCTGTTCGGCGGCCTGAACTGGGCCGGCGTGAACACCCAGGTGATTTCGGCCAGGCGCCCGGTGTGACATGGCCGACCGACAGTTCCACCCCGAGACCCTGGCCATCCACGCCGGCCAGATCCCCGACAGCAGCACCGGCTCGCGCGCGCTGCCCATCTACCAGACCACCAGCTTCGTCTTCGACAGCGCCGAGCACGCCGCCAGCCTGTTCAACCTGCAGACCTTCGGCAACGTCTACTCGCGCCTGAGCAACCCCACCGTGTGCGCGCTGGAAGAGCGCGTGGCCGCGCTGGAAGGCGCGCGCGCCGCCGTGGCCTGCGCCAGCGGCATGGCCGCCGAGACCTTGGCCCTGACCACCCTGCTGCAAAGCGGCGACCACGTGGTGGCCGCCGGCGCCCTGTACGGCGGCAGCGTGACCATGCTGGCCGTGAGCCTGCGCAAGTTCGGCATCGAAACCAGCTTTGTGGACGCCACCGACCCGGACGCCTTTGCCGCCGCCATGCGCCCCAACACCCGCGCCGTGTACGCCGAGACCCTGGGCAACCCCAGCATGGTGGTGCTGGACATCGGGGCAATAGCCGACGTGGCCCACGCGCACGGCGTGCCCCTGATCGTGGACAACACCGTGCCCAGCCCCTTTCTGTGCAACCCAGTGAAGCTGGGCGCGGACATCGTCATCCACAGCGCGACCAAGTACCTGGCGGGCCACGGCACCACCCTGGGCGGCGTGGTGGTGGAGGGCGGCAAATTCCCCTGGGACAACGGCAAATTCCCCGGCATGACCGAGCCATCGCCCGGCTACCACGGCGTGAAGTTCTACGAGACCTTTGGCGACTTTGGCTTCAGCATGCGCTGCCGCATGGAAGGCCTGCGCGTCTACGGCGCCTCACTGGCGCCCACCAGCGCGTGGCAGATATTGCAGGGCGTGGAAACCCTGCCGCTGCGCATGGAACGCCACTGCGCGAACGCGCTGGCCCTGGCCAAGTTTTTGAAAGACGACCCGCGCGTGAGCTGGGTGAACTACCCCGGCCTGGAAGACCACCCGCAGCACGCGCTGATGAAGCGCCAGATGCGCGGCGCTTCAGGCCTGCTGGCCTTTGGCGTGAAGGGCGGGATCGAGGCGGGCGTGCGCTTCATCGAAAGCGCGCAGTTCATGAGCCACCTGGTGAATATTGGGGATACGCGAACGCTGATCTCGCACCCGGCGAGCACGACGCATCGGCAGTTGGATGAGGCTCAGCAAATCGCCGCCGGTGTGCTGCCGGACATGATTCGGATATCGGTCGGGCTGGAGCACATTGAGGACATTCTTTGGGATGTGGGGCAGGGGTTGGGGAGGGCGGTGGGGTAGGGGAGTCGTTGGGGCAGGTTGGGCGGTTTACCTTGGTGTGTGCAGGGGCGGCTTTAGTTAAAGAGACTGAACTCGGAAGTTCGGCCCTTCTGCCCCTGCCGACGGCTTTCGACCCACAACAGTCCTTCGCCCGCGTCTCGAAAGCCGGACCTATAATTGTCAAAGGATGTCGCGTCCAGTGGGCTATTCGCGCAATTGGCAGTCACCTTCGGCATATGCGTGTGGATCCCAATTATCCATATCCATCCTGGCTGCAGGCCGCCAACAATACAAAAACCTTGGCCCAGTAGACAGGAGCTCTCTCGGTTGGTAGTCTGTCGTGCAAGTAGCGAACCCGTTCGCTAACCTGATCGAGCAGATTGTCGGGCTGGGGAGGTCGTTGGACATCCGGTATTCGGTCATATGAATAACAAGTCGGGCTTCATAGCCTTTTCCGGGCACAACTACCAATGCCAAAGTCATTAGTGCTAGTCGTCGGCGCTGGCGCCAGCAAGGAAGTCAATCTTCCAGTAGGCGCTGAGCTTCGCTCTAAGGTAGCTCGCGCGTTAGACATTCGCTATGACGATGGCTTCCGACGAAACAGCGGTGACGGTTGCATTGACGAAGCATTTCGTGAACTCGCGCGCCAACATGATTCGCAGCGGGCAGACATAAGCCCGTTTCTTCACACTTCCTGGCGGATTAGAGATGCTATGCCACAGGCTATCTCGATCGACAATTTCATCGACTCTCACCGCAGCGATGCGCGCCTTGCGACATGCGGCAAGTTGGCCATCGCCCGCTGCATTCTTGATGCTGAGGCAAGCAGTGCATTGTTTGTGAATCGCCAAGAGCGCTTTCCGAAAATCGACTTCGCTCGGGTCGAGTCAACCTGGTTCAACGCGTTCTTCCAGTTGCTTACCGAGAACTGCCAGGAGTCCGAACTTGAAGATCGCATGGCAAAGGTGGCTGTTATAACGTTTAACTACGACCGATGTATCGAGCACTATCTTCATGGCGCGCTACAGAACTATTACGCATTAAAGCCCGATAGGGCTGCAGAAATTTTGGCGAACCTGCACATCTTTCACCCATATGGTCATGTTGGCCTATTGCCATGGCAGCAACCCGGAGGATCCATCGAATATGGCGCCAAGGTTAGTGGCCGCACATTGGTTGAATCGGCCAACGGTATACGGACATTCACCGAAGGTGTTGACCCTGAAAGAAGCGAAGTGCAAGCAATCCGCGCAATGCTTCGAGAAGCAAGCCGCATAGCATTTCTTGGCTTTGCGTTCCATCGCCTTAACTTGGCTCTTCTCTTCCCAGGCTTGCATGATGG
This sequence comes from Hydrogenophaga sp. YM1, assembly GCF_016903055.1. Taxonomy (NCBI): domain Bacteria; kingdom Pseudomonadati; phylum Pseudomonadota; class Betaproteobacteria; order Burkholderiales; family Comamonadaceae; genus Hydrogenophaga; species Hydrogenophaga sp. YM1. The sequence goes on from NZ_CP070223.1 coordinate 2,304,584, forward strand.
TGAGCAAGTGCTCAATCGGCCAACGTTCGCTACGGGCCTTGGAATTTCTCAGGCCGACGGCAAAGAAATCGCCGAAGAGCTGTCCAGAGTAGGAGCCATCTTCGCAAATCGCTTCTACTTCAGGAATGACTTGACTTGTGCAGCTCTTTTCAGAGAGTACTGGCGAAGCCTTGGTCTTTCCTAGTGACACGCACCCTACTTCTCGCAATTCAGCCTAACCAGTCCATCAACCGGCCGCTCAAAAAGCCGCGCCTTTTAAGCGCCAGCTATGTCGAATGTTGAACGACTGTTTCTGCGACCGAGAGACGTCCGCTCCTCGCCGGAAGCGGTTGAACTCAACTGCAGTACTAAAGACCGCAACCGCTGCAAATCCGACTCTCAGCCGATCAATACAACCCGCTCGACCCAGCCCGATCTATTTGCTCAACAACGCCTCAAGCGATAGATCGAGCGAAGCCGCAAGCTTCGCCAGCGTTTGAAGCGATGGGTTGCGCGCTTGACGTTCGATGTGCGCGATGACGTACATGCTGACGCCCGATCGCTGACCCAGTGTGTCCTGGGTCAGCATCAGCGCTTTCCTTGCCGAGACGAGCTTGTGTGCCAGAAGCTCCTCGATCGGCGCGTCACCTTCTTGTCGGGCCACTGGCCTCAAGCCGACCAGAGAGCCGGTGGTGACACCGAGTGCCCGGGCCAGTTTGTCTACCGTGTTCAAGGAGACGTTGACCTGCCCCTGCTCCATCAACCGGATCATTCGTGGGTTCACACGCGCCTGTTCCGCCAGCGCAGCAATGCTCCAGTTCCCTGTTGCTCGCAGAGCAATCAGGTTCTCAGCCAGTGGGGCAAGAAAGGGGGGGGTATCGGGGGCTTTGGCGGACACCAAAAAAGTGTTGGCTTCGAAAGCCTTCGTGCAAATACTTTGAGGCAGAATCGCGCTCCCTTTGGCCTTTGGGACTCTCAACGTGTTCGTCACCGCCCCCGGCCTCGTCCAGCACCTCCATCCCGCCCAGGTTGCCCCGCGCCAGACGCACTGGCCGGCCATCACGCTCGCGCTGGAGCGGCCCTGGTACCTGCTGGTTCACCAGGTCTCGTGCAACGGCCAGAAGCGGTCGCAGACCTCGCTGGTGGCCTGGGACACGACGCTGTTGGACCTGCTGGCCCGCATTCCCATCGCCGACCTCAGCGGCATCGCGCGCCTGGAGCGGCGCCACGATGCGGGCCCCAGCTGGGCCCTGGAGTGGATAGGCGCGCTGTGGGCGCCCGCGCCGGGCGAGTCGCCGGCCCTCGGCCCCTTGTTGTTCCAGCTGGGCCAAGACCCGCAATTGCGCAGCACCGATCTGCTGCCCGTGGGCGAGGCCGCGGGCCGGCGCCTGCTGTATGAAGCGGCCCGCGCGCGCCCTGCAGGGGAAGACCCAGGCCCTTCCGGTGTGGCTTGGCGTAGAGCGTGAGGCGACCCTGGCGTCGAACGGCCCCGCGTCAGCCGGGCCGGGATAGCTCGTCCAAGGCCCGCAGCGCGTCGTCCAGCCTGTCCCTGGGCACGAACAGGTGGTCGTGGTGGAAGGCCGAGACCACGTTGCAGGCGATGCCCCGGGCCGCAAGCGCCGCGCTGATGCGGGCCAGGAAGCCCACGGCGTCCAGGGCCGAGTGGATGGTCAGCGTCACCATCCTCGACTCGAACTGAAACGCCAGCCCCAGCGCCTGCGCCTGTCGCAGCGGGACGATGGCCGTCAGGCCTTCGGGCTCATGGAAACTGCCAGCCGGACTGAGCGCTTCGGGGAGCCGGCCGTTGGAGAAGCTGCAGAAAACGAACACCTCGGGGTGGACCGAGGGGGCCATCTGCTGGAGCAGGGTGGGGAGGTGGTGTTCGGCGGGCATGTGACCCGCATCCAGCAGGCGCAAGGTCTGCTCGTCCGGCTGGCCTTGGTAGAACACCGCCAGTGCCTGGGCGAAGCAGGGTTCCTGCGGCGCCACCGCCGCAAACAGCGTCAGACACGACCGGAGCTTCGTCGCGTCCACCTCGCCCAGCATCGCCACCGCGCTGCGATCGGGGTGGCCGAGCAGGGCGTTGACGCAGTCCACCAGGCGGGGGCCCAGCACGGGGTGGGCCAGGTAGTCGGCGGCTTCCTGGCGGTCGCGGATGCCGTACTCGCGCGCCCTCTGACTTCGGCCCAGCTCGCGCAGCTGCGGCAGCACGTACCAGATCCAGTGCGTGCGCTTCTGGCCCGCCTTCAGTTCGGTCAGGGCCTGGGGGTAGTCGCGGGCCTGGGCGTGCAGGAAGCGGTCGAGGGGCGAGGGCGGGGCGGTCATGGCGGCGCGGGGGGGGGCGGGCTTGTCTCCCTCAAGCGTGCACGAAATTACCGCCCTCGCGGTATTTCCGGTCGGCCTGGGCGCTGATGCAATCGCTCGCGCTGTTTTTCCTGGGCCGCCCCGTCGCCGCCCACCAACGGCCCTTGAAGCCATCGCCCGGTGACAGGCCCTCAGCCCCGCGCTGACGTCTCGCCCCCCGCGCTCCCTTTCCACCTTGTCTTCCTTCCCAGCGGCTGCCCGGCGAGGCCAGCCACCGGGAGGCTTCGTCCCGTCCTGCCTCGCCGCCCGAGAACCAAGAAAGTCTTTTCATGAAGCTGTCCCATGCCCTGTTGACCACCGCCTTCAGCTTGTCGCTCGCCGCCTGTGGCGGTGGGGGCGGCGATGCCCCGGCGCCCGCCTCCGCCGACCAAGCCAAGGTGTCGCTGGCGGAGTTCGAAGGCGTCTGGAAACGCGACGCCGCCCACGACGTTTGCGTGCCCGACTTCGTCTACAACCAGGACTACGCCGCCCGCGTGCGCGACGTCACGCTGACGAAGACAGGCAGCAACGAGCTGGAAATCGCCTACGCGGTGCAGGTCTACAGCGACGACGCCTGCACGGTCAAACAAGGCCTGGTGAGGGAACGCTTCACCGTGAGCCTGGTGCCGGTGACCCGGGCCGGCCGGGACAACGTGGTCAAAGGCATTCCCCGCTTTGTCGGGGCCGTGGCCAGCGCCGATGGCGGGGCGGGCATCACCCTCACCGCGCTGCCCGACGGTCGCATGACCGGTTTGACCAACGTGAAAACCATCGGCGACGTGCAAGGCGGCCGGCTCCAGTTCTCCGTGGCCGAGCCGGGCCAACCGGTGGACGCCGACGGCTACCCGAACGACTTCAACGCCAACGACTACTTCGTTCGCTGAGTGCTTGACATCCCGCGCGCTCCGTCCCCCCGGGCGTGCGGGCGCGTCCCTCAATCCGTGCTCTGACCGATGCGCCACAACACCCCGCAGGGATCGAACAGCACGAACTCGCGCATGCCCCAAGGCTGTTCCTCCACGGCGCCGATGCGCACGCCGTAGCGCTCGGCCACGCCGCGTTCCGCCAGGCGCTGGCGCCAGGCGTCCACGTCTTTCACCAGCAGGTGCAGCATCAGGTTCTCGGCGAAGGCCTGTTCGTAGAAGTTCTGCAGCAGGAAGCGCGCGCTGCCGTGGTGCAGGTAGGCCATCTGTTCGTTGTGCCAGTTCAGGCGGAAACCCACGTCCTGGTAGAAGCGTTGGGAGAGTTCGAAGTCCTTGGCGGGCACGAAGGGCTTCATTTCGATGACGTCGAAGTCGGGCATGGATGGGCTCGGCGGGTCAGGGGGCATGGGCCTCGCGGCGAAAATCGCCGCGATGCAATCTTCCTCCTATTACCGAATGGCCCTGATCCTGGGCCTGCTGTCGGCCATCGGCCCCTTCGCCATCGACATGTACCTGCCCGCGCTGCCGGCCATCGGCAGCGCCCTGGGCGCCGAGGTGGGTGCCGTGCAGTTCAGCCTGACGGCTTTCTTCCTATCGCTGGGCGTGGGGCAGCTCTTGTACGGGCCGGTGTCCGACATGGTGGGGCGCAAGCCGCCGCTGTATTTCGGCCTGGGCCTGTTCGTGGTGGCCAGCGTGGGCTGCGCGCTGGCGTCCGACATCCAGACCCTGGTGGCCTTCCGCTTCCTGCAGGGCCTGGGCGCGGCGGCCGGCATGGCCATTCCGCGCGCCGTGGTGCGCGACCTGCACACCGGCACCGAGGCCGCGCGCCTGATGTCGCTGCTGATGCTGGTGTTCAGCGTGTCGCCCATCCTGGCGCCGCTGGCCGGCAGCGGGGTGATCGCGCTGGCCGGCTGGCGCGGCGTGTTCTGGGCGGTGGCGTTGGCGGCCGTGGCCGGGCTGGCGCTGGTGGGGGCCACGCTGCGCGAGACGCGCCCGCCCGAGCAGCGGGTGGAAAGCAGCGTCGGCGGCGCGCTGCGCGCCTACCGTCTGCTGTTGGGCGACTGGCACTACCTCGGGCTGGTGGGCATCGGCAGTTGCGCGCTGGCGGGCTTCTTCGTGTTCCTGGCGGGCTCGCCCTTCGTGCTCATCAACCACTACGGGCTCACGCCCACGCAGTACAGCCTGGCGTTTTCGTTCAATGCGGTGGCTTTCATCGGCGCCTCGCAGTTCACGGCCACGCTGGGGCGGCGCTTCGGCCTGGCGCCCATGGTGAAGGTGGCGGCCACGGCCTCGGGTTCCACCATCGCGTTGCTGCTGGCCTACTACCTGTTCGGCGGTGACGCTCTGTGGGTGCTGATCGCGCTGAACTTCATCGCCAGCGCGTTCATGGGCCTGGTGATTCCCACGGTGTCGGTGCTGGCGCTGGAAGAGCACGGCCCCATCGCGGGCACGGCCTCGGCGCTGATGGGCACGCTGCAGATGCTGGTGGGCGCTCTGGCCATGGCGGTGGTGGGCCTGTTCGCCAACGGCCAGCCGCTGCCCATGGTGGTGGGCATGGCGCTGGGTTCGTTCAGCAGCGTGGCCCTGACCTGGCTGACCCTGGCGCGATCGGCAGGGGGCTCGCGCCCCCATGCCCTCAGAACGTGATGTTCGCGGACAGCCAGAAGGTGCGGCCCGGCAGCGTGGTGCCGCTCACCGAGGCGCCGCCCTGGAAGTACCCGTTCACCCAGGTCGGCGTGCCGTTGAGGTTGACCAGGCGGTACTGACGGAAGTCCTTGTCGAACAGGTTGTAGATGTTGGCGTTGAGCGTCACGTTCTTCGACAGCTTGTAGGCGCCGCCCAGGTGGAAGAGGGCGTGGGCCTTGATGTCGCCCACGGCCTGGTAGATGGCCAGGTTGTTGCCGGTGAGGCGGGCCGGGTCGCCGCTGAAGCGCGGGCTCTTGCCGCGGTACTCGCCGCGCAGCCACAGGCTCCACTTGTCGCTCGGGTCCCAGCTCAGCTGGGCGTTGGCCACGTGCCGGGCGGTGTTGGCCAGCTGGCCGTTTTTCACGCCGTCCTCGACCACCTCGCTGCCGGTCCAGGTGTAGCCCAGCTTCAGGCCCCAGCCCTTGGCGATCTGGACGCGGCTGCTCAGCTCCAGGCCATAGGTGGTGGCCTCGTCCACGTTGATGGCGTAGGTGGCGTTGGGGTTGGCCGAGCAGCTCGACACCCAGTTGACCGTGCAGTCGCCGCCGCCGCTGATCTTGTCCTTGACTTTGTTGTGGAACAGGGTGACGGCGCTGCTCAGGCCGGCCTGGCTGTCGAACAGCGCCGAGATTTCCGTGCTGGTGCTGGTTTCGGGCTTGAGGTTCGGGTTGCCGATGTTGATGGTGGCGCCCTGGCCGCTGACGCCGCTCACGCCGTCGATGAGCTGGTTCAGGCGCGGCGCGCGGAAGCCCTTGCTGACGCCGCCCTTGAGGGTCCAGTGCCGGGTGGCGTCCCACACCAGGTAGGCGCGCGGGCTCACCTGGCCGCCGAAGGCGCTGTGGTTGTCGTAGCGGGCGCCGAGCGTGGCGGTCAGTGCCTGGCTGAGTTTCCATTCGTCCTCGGCGAACACGGCCCACATGGTCTGGTCGTGCTTCTCGGGCAGCAGGCCGTCGGTGAGCTGGGCGTCCCACCACTGGCCGCCCACGGTCAGCACGTGCGCGTCGCCCACCGGGGCCACGAGCTTGCTGTCGAGCACCAGGTTGGTGGTCTTGAGTTCGCGCGGCGTGCCGCGGCGCGGGTCGCCGGCGGGCACGGCGCCGCCGGGGATGGTGCGGCCGATGGTCTCGGTCTCGGTGTGCATCAGGCTGGACTCGAGCAGGCCCACGCCCAGGCGTGCGGTGTGGCCCACGGCCACCTGGTCGCGGTTGAAGCGCAGGGCGTCCTGGTAGCCGGGCGGGTTGTTGCCGAGCAGGTTGGTGGTGGCGTCGCGCGTGCCCAGGCGGCCGTCGCTGTTGTCGTACCAGGTGCGGCCCTGTTCCACGTCGAGCCAGAGGTCGTGCTGGCGGTTGGGCGTGAGCGTCAGGCGCGCGCCCACGTTGTGCTGGCGGCTTTCGGCGGGCGCGGGGTTGCGCGCCGAGGCGGGCTGGGCCGCGCCGGGGGCGAGCACGAAGTCCGAGGCCTCGCGGCGGTAGAGGTTGCCGCGCACGGCCAGGCCCAGCAGGTCCTGCACCAGGGGGCCGCTGGTGTACAGGTTGTAGCGCTGCTGCACGCCCCAGTCGCTGTCCTGCGGGATGCCGGTCTCCAGCGTGAGCTGGCCGCCCCATTGCTTGGCCACCTTGCGCGTGATGATGTTGATCACGCCGCCCATGGCGTCGGAGCCGTAGAGCGTGGACATGGGGCCGCGGATGATCTCGATGCGCTCGATGGCGGCCACCGGCGGGATCAGGCTGGTGTGCGCGGCGCCGAAGCCGTTGGGCGTGACGTCGCCCGCCACGTTCTGGCGGCGGCCGTCGATGAGGATCAGGGTGTACTCGCTGGGCATGCCGCGGATGCTGATGTCCAGGCCGCCGGTCTTGCCCGTGCCGCCGAGCACGTCGATGCCTTCAACGCCGGCCAGGGCTTCCGCCAGGTCGCGGTATTGGCGCGTTTCCAGCTCCTGGCGCGTGACGACCGAAATCGAGGCGGGTGCCTGCTTGAGTTCCTGCTCGAAGCCCGAGGCGGAGACCACGACCTCGCTGAGCGAGACCTCGGCGGTTTGGGCGTGGGCGTGGCCCAGGCCCAGCGACAGCAGGCCGCAGGCGAGGGCGGTGGCCTGCAGGGGGAACCGGCCAGCCGGCGGGGTGCGCCGCTGCGCGGGCGGCGGGGTCAGGTGTCGAGACATCAGCTTCCTCTGTGGGATGTGTTGGGTTGGCGGACTGGCTGGCTACTGCTGCAACCCGACCCACACGCGGCGCACAGGGCGCGGCTGACGGGAGAACGGTGAACTTGGCTGGCTGGCTGGTTACGGATTATTGCAAATAAAAATGATTCTTCTTAACTTATTCTTAAGTTTTGATCGGGAAACGGGTGATTTCCTGTCGCCAGTGCCTTCGGGCGATGAGCGTCGCAGGGCTTGGTTTTGTATTGCCATTGGCAAGTAAAAACTTGACAATGGCAAGTATGTCGACGCCCCAAGCCCTCAGCTCCGTCCCCCCAGCCGCCGTCAAGGCGGTGCGCCGCTTCAACCGCTTCTACACCCGCCGCGCGGGCGTGCTCTCGCCCTACCTGGGGGGCGATCTGTCGCTGACCGAGGTGCGCGTGCTCTACGAACTGGCGCACCAGCCGGGCCTGGTGGCCACCGAGCTGGCGCGAGAGCTGGGCATGGACGGTGGCTACCTCAGCCGCATCCTCAAGCGCTTCGAGCAGTCGGGCTGGCTCAGCCGCGCGCCCAGCCCGAAGGACGCGCGCCAGAGCCTGCTCACGCTCACCGACGCCGGGCACGAGGCCTTCGCGCCGATGCAGCAGAAGTCGCGCGAGGAGGCCGCGGCGCTGCTGGCCCCGCTGGCGCCGACCGAGCAGCAGGCGGTGGTGGACGCGATGGCGCGCATCGAGCGGCTGCTGAGCCCCACGGCCGCGGCGCGCACGCGCGCGGCCGTGCTGCGCGACCCGCGACCCGGCGACATGGGCTGGGTGGTGCAGCAGCACGGCGAGGTCTACGCGCGTGAGTACGGTTGGAACATGGCCTTCGAGGCCCTGGTGGCCGACATCGTGGCCAAGTACGTGCGCGAGTTTCAGCCCGACTGGGAGCGCTGCTGGATCGCCGAACTCGACGGCGAGCGCGTGGGCTCGGCCTTCGTGGTGCGCAAGTCGGCCAGCACGGCGCAGCTGCGCATGCTGCTGCTGACGCCGGCCGCGCGCGGCCTGGGCCTGGGCGCGCGCCTGACCGACGAATGCCTGGCCTTCGCGCGGCACAAGGGTTACCGCAAGATGGTGCTGTGGACCAACAGCTGCCTCACGGCGGCGCGCGAGATCTACGCCAAGCGCGGGTTCAAGCGGGTGAAGTCGGCGCCGTACGAGGGCTTCGGGCAGTCGCTGGTGGGCGAGACCTGGGAGCTGAAGCTCTGAGGGGTCCGGGGGTGAAAGGCACAGGGCGCGTCCCTGGCCAGGTCTTGCGTTCGTTGAACAGCCGGGGGGATGGACTGTGGGGGTGTCAGGTCCAGGCGCAGGGCCGTGGCGGCTTCGATGCGGCGCCCCTCGCTGCGCGAGGGGTCCCTTGCGATGCTCGGGCCAGCGGCGCGCGGCGGAACTCGCTGCGTGGGCTTCGCCCACTCCGCTCAGACAGCCGCCGCGAGTCAGTTGACGAAGCGCGCTGCGCGCGCCACCGCCGGCCCTGCGCTTCTCAGCACCGCATAGGCGCCGCCACGGCCCTGCGCCCGGCCCTGACGTGCAGCACCTGAGCCGGCCAACCAACGAAAGAACCTCGTTTCTCGCGCCAGTCCTGTCTGCAGGCCGAGGGTTCGGGCAATGGCGGGGTGGGCGCCTATGCGCAGGCGAGGAGCGCAGGGTGGGCGGCCCGCGCGCGCAGCGCGCTTCGTCAACTGACTCGCGGCGGCTGTTTGAGCGCAGTGGGCGCAGCCCACGCAGCGAGTTCCGCCGCGGGGCCGCTCACCCGAGCACCGCAGCGGACCCCTCGCGCAGCGAGGGGCTGCGCATTGAAGCCCACCCCGCCATTGCCCGAACCCTCGGCCCGCCCGCCCATCGCGCCAGAAGCCCCTGAAGCCCTGAAACGTCCGCTCGGCATTTGGGGTCGTCGCTGCTACATTCGAATTTACTTATGAATGAGGCGGCCGCCCCCCACCCCCGTTCCCGTGTGCAAGCCCCCAGCAACCCCATCGGCTGGCCCCGGCTGAAGCGCCGGGCGCGCGCCGCCCTGGGGGCACTGGCGGGCGCCTGGGCCCTGTCCGGCGCGCTGGCGCAAACGCCCGCGCCCGAGCCCCTGCCGGTCCAGCAGGTGGCGCCCGGCACCTGGCTGGCCCAGGGCGAGGCGGCCCTGGGCTCGCCAGCCAACCGCAACTTCATCTCCAACGCCGCCTTCGTCGTCACGCCCGATGGCGTGGTGGTGATCGACGCGCTGGGCTCGCCCGCGCTGGCCGACGGCCTGCTGGCCGCCATCGCGCGCATCACCCCGCTGCCGGTGCGCTACGTCATCGTCACGCACTACCACGCCGACCACATCTACGGCCTGCAGCGCTTCAAGGCGGCGGGCGCCCGCATCGTGGCCGGCACGCAGGGGCGCGAGTACCTGGCCTCGGACACCGCCCGGCTGCGCCTGCAGGCCAGCCGCGAAGAGCTGGCGCCCTGGATCGACGAGGCCACGCAGCTGGTGCCCGCCGACCGCTGGCTCGACGGGCCAACCGTCATCGAACTGGGCGGCGAGCGCTTGCGCGTGCAGCCGGTGGGCCCCGCGCACACGCCGGAAGACCTGGTCGTGCTGCACGAACGCACGGGCGTGCTGTTCACCGGCGACCTGGTCTTCCAGGGGCGCATCCCCTTCGTGGGACAGGCCGACAGCAGCAGCTGGATCCGTTCGCTGGACCAACTGCTGGCCCTGGAGCCCCGGCTGCTGGTGCCGGGCCACGGCGCCATCTCCTCGCAGCCGGCGGCCGACCTGCGCCTCACGCGCGACTACCTGGTGCACCTGCGCCAGGCCATGGGCGAGGCGGCGGCCAACCTGGAGCCCTTCGAGGACGCCTACGCGCGCACCGACTGGTCGCGCTTCGAATCGCTGCCGCTGTTCCAGGCGGCCAACCGCATCAACGCCTACAACACCTACCTGCTGATGGAGCGCGAGGGCATGGGGCGCTGAGGCCCGGCGCGCGCGCCGCCGCCTAGAATCGGTCGCCTCATTTCCTGGCCGCGCTCGAGCGGCGGCCGCAGACACCGGGGTTGCTCGATATGCGTTTGATCCTGACCGCATGGGGCCGCAGGGGCTGGCGCGCCGGCTCGCGCGGCCTGTGGCTGGCCGCGCTCGCGGCCGCGGCCTCGGCGCAAGCGCCCGCGCCGTCGCCAGGTCCGGCGGCCACGCCCATCGCTTTCACCGCCGCCTGGGACCAGCTGCTGCGGCGCTCCGACAAGCTGGCGGCGGCCCGCGCCGCCACCGACAGCGAGGACCTGCGCGCCAGCGGCCTCGCGGGGCTGGGCGGGCCGGTGGTCAGTCTGTCGGGCGCCGCCTACGCCTACAACGCCAACCTGGACGTCAACCTCGACCCGGTGAACCAGCGCATCGCGCAGCTGGAGCAGCGCCTGCCGATCCCGCTGCAGAACCTGCCGATTCCGGTACCGGTGCCGCAATTCCCCTCGCGCTACACCTACAACCGGCACGACAGCGGCACCACCGCCGCCATCGGCGCGGTCTGGCCGATCTACGCCGGCGGCATGGCCGACGCGGTGCGCGGCATGCAGGAGGCGCGCGCCAGCGAGTCGCGCGCCGACGCCGACAAGACCACCCACGAGCTCGCCACGCTGCTGGTGCAGCGCTACTTCGGCGCCCAGCTCGCCGCCCGCGCCGCCAGCCTGCGCGAGGCGGCGCTGCAGACCATCGCCCTGCACGACGCCTCGGCGCAGAAGATGCTCGACGCGGGCGTCATCGCGCGGGTGGACCGGCTGCAGGCGCGCAGCGCGCTCGAAGAGGCGCGGCGCAACGCCATGAAGGCGCGCGACGACGCCGAACTGGCCGCCACCGCGCTCACGCGCACCATCAAGAGCGACACCCCGGTGGTGCCCAGCAACCCGCTGTTCGTGCTGTCGGCCCCCATCGAGCCGCTGCCGCATTTCCTGTCGGCCGCGCTGCAGCGCCACCCCGGCCTGGCCAAGGTGGCGGCCAAGAAGAGCGAGGCCGAGCGCCTGCACGCCGCTGGCGAGGCCTCGCGCAAGCCCCAGGTCTTCTCCTTCGGCCAGCGCGAGCTCAAGAGCGGCAACGCCGACTGGGTGGCCGGCATCGGCGTGCGCTACACGCTGTGGGATTCGGTGGACCGCCACAAGCTGTCGGCGGCCACGCTGCAGCAGATCGAACAGGCCGAGCGCACCGACGCCCAGGCCCGGGCCGACATCTCGCTGCTGGTCGAGCGCAACTGGCTGGCGGTGGAGCAGGCGCGGCGCCAGTTCATGGCCATGGCCCCGGGCGCCGAGCTGGCCGACGAGGTGCTGCGCCTGCGCGAGGCCGGTCTGCGCGAAGGCACCAGCACCATGCTCGACCTGATCGACGCGCGCACCAACGTCACCAAGGTGGCGACCGAGCGCGCCCAGGCGGCCAACGACTACGTCAATGCCCTGGCCGCGCTGCTGGAAGCCTGCGGCCTGTCCGAGGAATTCGCGGGCTACATGGCGCGCGCCGACATCCGTCTGGAATGACATGAGCCCCCAACAGAAACGCCTGTCCGCTGCCGCCGCCGGCGCGGCGCTGATCGCCTTGCTGGCCTACGGTTTCTGGCGCGCCTCGACGCCGCCGCCGGACTACTTCCAGGGCCAGATGGAGGCCCGCGAGACCGACATCGCGCCCAAGATCGCCGGGCGCATCGCCGAGGTGCTGGTGATCGAGGGCGACCGTGTCGCGGTGGGCACGCCGCTGATGCGCATGGACAGCCCCGAGGTGGAGGCCAAGCTGGCCCAGGCCACCGCCGCGCAGCAGGCCGCCCAGGCGGTGTCGGAGAAGGCCGAGCGCGGTGCGCGCAAGGAAGAGGTGGAAATGGCGCGCCTGAACTGGCAGCGCGCCCAGGCCGCCGCCGACCTGGCCCAGAGCTCTTTCCGCCGCGTGGAGAACCTGGCGCGCGAAGGCCTGGTGGCGGCGCAGAAGCGCGACGAGGCCGAGGCCAACTACAAGGCCTCGCGCGATCAGGCCATGGCCGCGCGCGCGCAGTACGACATGGCGCGCGCCGGTGCGCGGCCCGAGGACAAGGCGGCCGCCGCCGCGCAGGCGCGCCAGGTGGCGGGCCTGGTGGCCGAGGTGGAGGCGGCCCGCGCGGAGACTGCCTTGCAGAGCCCGGTGGCCGGCGAGGTGGCCAAGGTGCTGGCGCGTCCCGGCGAGCTCTCGCCCCAGGGTGTGGCCGTGGTCACCGTGGTCGACCTGAACGACCAGTGGGTGGTGCTCAACGTGCGCGAGGACCGGCTCTCGCGTTTTCCCATCGGCGCCGAATTCGAGGCCACGCTGCCGGCCTTGCCCGGCCTGAGCGCGCGCTTCAAGGTCTTCTACAGCGCGGCGCTGCCCGACTTCGCCACCTGGCGCGCCACGCGCGCGGGCCAGGGTTTCGACGCGCGCACCTTCGAAGTCCGGGCCCGCCCGCTGCAGCCCATCGAGGGCGCGCGGCCCGGCATGAGCGTGCTGGTGCGCTAGGCAAGCCGCCCAGGCCATGCGCTTCGCCCGGGCCTTCACGCAGGCGTGGTCGCGCGAATGGGCGCGCCTGCGCGCCAGCCCCTGGGACCTGGCCATGCTCAGCTGGGTGCCGCTGGCGGGCGTGGCGCTGCTGTGGTGGCTGTTCTCGGCCGGGCTGCCCACCCAGCTGCCGATCGGCGTGGTCGACCAGGACCACAGCGCCATGTCGCGCCAGCTGGTGCGCTTCCTCGACGCCACGCCGGGCCTGCGCGTGGCGCGGCAGCTGCCCGATCCGCACGCCGCGGGCGGCGCGCTCACCCGGGGCGAGCTGCACGCCGTGGTGCTTATCCCCAACGGCTTCTCGCGCGAGGTCAAGCTGGGCCGCGCGGCCCAGCTCACGCTGCTGCACAACGCGCAGTTCGGCACGCACTCGGGCCTGATCCAGCGCGACGTGCGCACGGTGGTGGGCACCTTGTCGGCCGGCGTGGAGATGGCGGCGCGCCAGAAGCGCGGCGAGCCGGCGCGCGGCGTGCGCGTGGCCATGGAGCCGATCAAGGCCGACATGGTCACGCTGTTCAACCCCTCGCTGAACTACGAGCAGTTCCTCGCCGCCGCGCTCATTCCCGCGCTGCTGCACATCCTGGCCATGACCGCCGGCGCCTGGGCCGTGGGACGGGAGCTGCGCGACGGCACGGTCTGGTCCTGGCTCGGCGTGGCGCCGTCGCCCGCGGCCACGGCCGGCGCCTTGCTGGGCAAGCTGGCGCCGGCCTGGCTGCTGCTGCTGGGCGTGGCCAGCGCGGGCCTGCTCTGGTTGACCGGGGGGCGCGGCTGGCACCCGGCCGGGCACCTGTCCTGGGTCTGGCTGGCGCTGGCGGCCCTGCTGGCGCTGTCCATCGGCCTGGGCGCGCTGGTGGCGTCGGCCACCGCCTCGCTGCGCACGGCCCTGTCGGCCACCGGGCTGATCACGGCGCCGGCCTTCGCCTTCAGCGGCGTGGGCTTTCCGCTGCAGTCCATGCCGGCCGGCGCGCGCGCCTGGGCCGAGGCGCTGCCCTACACCCACTACATCCGCCTGCAGATGGAGCAGCTGCAGATGGGCGCGCCCGTGTCGCTCAGCGCGCCCACGCTGGCGGTGTTCGGGCTCGCCACGGCGGCCTTGCTGGCCGGCTGCGTCTGGCCGCTGATGGGCGCCAGCCGCTACCCGCACCGATGGGGGGGCCGATGAGCGCGTCGGGTGCCTGGCGCGAGCTGGCGGGCCACTGGCTCGCCACCCTGCGCGCGCTCTCGCGCGACGCGGGCATCCTGTTGATCCTGGTGGGCGCGCCGGTGCTCTACGGCTTCTTCTATCCCTGGCCCTACGCGCACCAGGCCGTCACGCGCGTGCCGGTGGCGGTGGTCGACCTGGACCGCAGCGGCCTGTCGCGCCAGATCACCCGCTTCGCGTCGGCCAACCCGCGCATCGACGTGCGCTGGGTTGGCGGCAACGAGGAGGACGCGCGCCAGGCCCTGTGGCGCGGCGAGATCGAGGGCTACGCCGTGCTGCCGCGCGAGCTCAAGCGCAGCGTGGTGCGCGGCACGCCGGCCGTGGTCGGGGTGCACGCCAACGGCGCCTACGCGCTGCTCAACAAGGCCGTGCTCTACGGCTTCGCCGAGGCCGTGGGCACGGTGTCGGCCGGGGTGGAGATCCGCAAGCTGGAGGCGCGCGGCCAGCCCGCGCTGCAGGCCCAGGCCAGCCGCAGCCCGGTCAACCTGCAGATGGTGCCGCTGTTCAACCCCACCGAAGGCTATGGCGACTACGTGGTGCCCGCCGTGGCGCTGCTGATCCTGCAGCAGACCCTGCTGATGGGCGCGGCCATGCTGGCCGGCACCCTGGCCGAGGCGGGCCGCCTGCGCGCGGGCGCGGCGGCCTGGGCGGGCCGGGCGCTGGCGCTGTGCGGCGTGGGCTGGCTCAGCGGGCTGTTCTACTTCGGCTGGGTCTTCTTCATCGAGGATTTCCCGCGCGGCGCCAACCCCGGCGGCGCGCTGGTGCTGCTGCTGGCCTACATCCCCACCGTGTGCCTGAGCGGCCTGGCGCTGGGGCGTTGGTTCGGCGACCGCGAGCGCGCGCTGCAGGTGCTGCTGTTCACGGCGCTGCCCATGGCCTTCCTCTCCGGCTTTTCGTGGCCGGTGGAGGCCATGCCCACGGCGCTGCAGTGGCTGCGCTGGCTGATCCCCAGCACGGCGGGCATCCAGGCTTCGCTGCGGCTGAACCAGATGGGCGCCTCGCTGGGCGATGTGATGCCACTGATCCTGTGGCTGGTGGCGCTGGGTCTGTTGGCCGCGCTGGCGCTGGGCGTGCGCCGGGGACGGCACTGAGGCCTCAGAGCGGCGCGACCATGTACGCCGCCTCCTCGCCGTAGCTGAGCAGGTGGCGCTGCTGTTGCGGGTCCGTCACGGCCCGTCGCGTGAAGCCGTGGCGCGCCCAGTAGGCTTGCGAGCCCTGCACCGAGACCAGCGCCGCCTGGCGCACGCCGCGCGCGCGGGCGCGCTGGAAGAGGGCCCCGAGCAGCGCGCCCGCCGCGCCACGCCCGCTCCACTCGGGCGCCACCGACACGTCGTGCAGGTAGAGCACGGGCTGGTGCGCGCGCGGCGGCAGGAAGCCGCCGTCGAAGGGCGTGACCTTGCCGGGGTCCGACCAGTAGGCCGCCGC
Source organism: Hydrogenophaga sp. YM1 (assembly GCF_016903055.1). Classification (NCBI taxonomy): domain Bacteria; kingdom Pseudomonadati; phylum Pseudomonadota; class Betaproteobacteria; order Burkholderiales; family Comamonadaceae; genus Hydrogenophaga; species Hydrogenophaga sp. YM1. Next base: position 2,319,828 of record NZ_CP070223.1, read on the forward strand.
ATAGGCGCGCAGCGCGCGCGTGCGCTCGCAGGCGATGCCCAGCGACTGCTGGTGATCGCTGGCCAGCCGCCGCGCGTAGACCTCGGCGCTTTCGAGGAAGTCCTCGCCAAAGCAGCGGGCCTGCAGGTCCAGCAGGTCGTTCAGGTCGTCGGGGAGAAGGGAGCGGATGGTCCAGGCAGGCGCGGCGGGCATGAAGCAAGGCGTGGCGCGAAGGCCGGTGGGCGCAGGGGCCCCAAAAAAAACGAAAGGGCCCGAAGGCCCGGCGCGCATTTTATCGGGCGCGGCTTGGCCCCCGGCTGGGGGCCGGCGGGCGCTTCAAGCGGTCCACACGGTGCGGCCTCCCAGCAGATGGCGCAGGACCCGCGTGCGCCGCACGGCGGCGGTGTCGGCCTGAAAGGGGTCCGTGTCCACCAGGATGAGGTCCGCGTCGGCGCCCACGTTCAGGTGGCCGATGCGGTCCCACAGGCCCATCGCCCGCGCGGCGTTTTCCGTGTGGCTGCGCAGCGCTTCGGCCGCATCCAGGCGCTCGCTGGCGCCCAGCACCGCGCCCGAGGGCGTGCGCCGCTCGCGCGCGTCGGCCATGGAGGCGAAGGGCGAGAAGTCGCCGGCGGGGGCGTCCGAACTGCCCACCAGCCGCACGCCGCGCTCGATCAGGCTGCGGGCGGGGTAGAGGCGCTGGGCGCGCTCGGGCCCGAGCGCGGCCGCGAAGCCATCGCCCATGCGGCCGATGAAGCTGGGCTGGGTCGCCACCGCGGCGCCGGTGGCCGCGAGCCGGTCCAGCGCGCCGTCGGACAGCAGGCCGAGGTGTTCGACGCGGTGCGGCCGGCCATCGGCCAGCGGCGCGGCCGCGCGCAGCGCGTCCAGCGCCTCGTCCACGCCGTGGTCGCCGATGGCGTGGATCGCCACCTGCCAGCCCGCCGCCGCGGCGGCCGACACGCCGTGGCGCAAGGCCGCCGGGCTGCCCATGAGCAGGCCCTTGCGCTGCGCGCAGGCGCAGTAGGGCTGGTGCAGCGCCGCGGTCTGGCTGCCCAGGGTGCCGTCGCTGAAGCACTTGAGCGTGGCGGCGCGCCAGCGCGGGTCGAGCGAGGGCCGCAGGCCGCGCAGCGCGGCCTCGGTGGCGCCGATGGCGAACATGAAGCCCATGCGCAAGGGAAAGCCGCCCTGGTCGCGCACGCGGCACCACAGGTCCCACTCGGCCTCGAAGCCCGCCGTGAAGCCGACGGCCGCCTCCACCACGGTGCCCACGCCGAGCGACAGCGCGTGCCGCGCCACGGCGTGCAGGGCGCTGGCCAGTTCGTCGGCGGCGGGGCGCGGCAGCAGCGGGTACAGGGGCACCGCGGCGGCCTCGCGCAGGATGCCGTTGGGCACGCCGCCCTCGCGCTCGAGCAGGCCACCGGGCGGGTCGGGGCTGTCCTCGCGGTAGCCGGCGCGGCGCAGGGCCTCGGTGTTGGCCACGGCCGCGTGCCCGCACACCCGCCGCAGCACCACCGGCCGGTCCGCCACGGCGCGGTCGATCTCGGCGCGCGTGGGCAGGCGCCGCTCGGCGAGCCGGGCCTCCGACAGGCCGTGGCCCACCAGCCAGTCGCCGTCCCCGCGCGCGCGCTCGCGCAGCGCGTCCAGCAGCTCGGGGATGGAGGCGGGGGCCTGCGGCCCCGACAGCTGCCAGACCAGCCGGTCCATCGCCATCCACCACAGGTGGGCGTGCGCGTCGATGAAGCTGGGCAGCGCGGTGGCGCCGCCCGCGTCGATGACCTCGTCCGCCGGGGGCAGGGCCTCGCCGGCCTGGCCCAGCCAGCGCACGCGGCCGCCTTCCATCAGCAGCGCCGTGGCGCGCGCGCCCGACGCGTCCGGGTAGAGGCGGGCGTTGCGCAGCAGCACGCGCCCGGTGGGGATGCACGCCTCAGGCATGGGTGGCCCCGCTGCCGAGGTAGCTGTCGATCACGCGCGGATCGCGCGCCAGCTCGCTGGAGGGGCCGTCGAGCACCACGTCGCCCATTTCGAGCACATAGGCCCGGCCGCTGAAGCGCAGCGCCAGGCGTGCGTTCTGCTCGACCAGCAGCACGGCCAGGCCCTGGCTCGCGCGCAGGGCATCGAGGGCCTGCAGGATCTGCAGCGTGATGCGCGGTGCCAGGCCGGTGGACGGCTCGTCGAGCAGCAGCAGCCGGGGGCGCGACATCAGCGCACGGCCGATCGCCAGCATCTGCTGCTCGCCGCCCGACAGCGTCTGCGCCATTTGCGACTGGCGCTCCCGCAGCACGGGAAACAGGCCGAACACGAAGTCCACGTCGGCCTTGAGCGCGCTGCGGGCCTGGTGCCGGCGCAGGTAGGCGCCCAGGCGCAGGTTGTCGATCACCGACAGGCCGCCGAACAGCTCGCGCCGCTCGGGCACCAGGGCCATGCCGGCGCGCAGGCGCTGCGCCGTGCCAGGCCCCAGGGCGCGGCCGTTCCAGGTCAGCGCGCCCGAGGCCTGCGCATTGAGGCCCATGAGCGCGTTGAGCAGGGTGGTCTTGCCCGCGCCATTGGGGCCGATGACGGCCACCGCCTCGCCGGCGTCCACGCGCAGCGACAGGTTCTGGATCACCTCGGAGCGGCCATAACCCGCCTTCAGTCCCTCGACGTTCAACATGCCTCGTCTCCCATGCCCAGGTAGGCCTCGATCACGCGCGGGTCGCGCCGCACCGCCGCCGGCGCGGCGTCGGCGATCAGGCGCCCGCGGTCCAGCACCACCACGCGGGTGGCCAGGGCCATCACGATGTCCATGTCGTGCTCCACCAGCACGATGGTGCAGCCCTGCGCGTGCAAGGCGCGGATGAGCACCACCAGGCGCTCGCGGTCGGCGCGGCGCAGGCCGGCGGCCGGCTCGTCCAGCAGCAGCACCTCGGGGTCGGCCATGAGCGCACGCGCCACCTCCACCAGGCGGCGTTCGCCGAGCGATAGGGTCTCCACCAGGCGCTGCGCGTGCGCCTCCAGGCCCACGCGCGCCAGGCAATCGCGGGCCGAGGCGGCCACGCGGGCCTCGTCTGTCGCGTCGCGCCCGAACACGGCCGCCAGCACGCCGCTGCGGGTGCGCCGGAACGCGCCGAGCATGACGTTGTCGAGCACCGTGCGGTCTTCGAGCAGGCGCGTGTGCTGGAAGCTGCGCGCCAGGCCGCCGGCCGCGCGCGCCTGGGCCAGGGGCTCGCCGCGCAGGCGCACGCGCCCGGCGTGCCGCGCATTGACGCCGCTGATGACGTCGAAGCAGGTGGACTTGCCCGCGCCGTTGGGACCGATGAGGCCCAGCACCTCGCCGCGGTGCAGCCGGAAGCTCACGTCGCTGAGCGCCTTCACGCCGCCGAAGGCCACGCCCACCGCCTCGACCTCGAGCAAGGGCTCGCCGGCCTCGCCGGGCGCGGCGCCGGCCCGCGAGGGCAGGGCCACGCCGCCCGGCCGCGTCGCGCGCGTCGCGAGCGCGCGGTCCACCCGGGTCCACAGGCCTTCGGGGAAGAACAGCATCACGGCGATGATCAGCACGCCGTAGAACAGCGGCTCCAGGCTGCTGGCCGTGGACGACACGGCGGGCAGCACCGCCTGCAGCACCCAGTTCAGCCCCTCGACGATGCCGGTGCCCGCGAGCGCGCCCATGGCACTGAGCTCGCCGCCCACCACGGCGATCATCAGGCCCTTGATGGAGCCCGACAGGTCGAACGGCGAGGGGCTGATGAAGCCCAGGTAGTGCGCGTACAGGCCGCCGGCCCAGCCCGCCACCATGGCCGACACCACGAAGGTCCACAGGCGCACGCCGCTGACCGAGATGCCGAAGCTCTCGGCCATGACCTCCTGCTGGCGCACCGCGCCGAGCGCGCGGCCGGTGCGCGAGCGCTGCACGCGCAGGATGGCGAAGACCACCAGCAGCGCGCAGCCCCAGCTCAGCAGGGCCATGGGGCGGGGCGCACTCAGCGACTGGCCGAACAGCGTGAAGGGCGCGATGCCCGCCAGGCCCGAGGCGCCGCCGGTCCAGTCGGCCGCCGCGCGGAAGCACACGGCCAGCGCGATGCCCCAGGCCAGCGTGGTCAGGGCCAGGAAGTGGCCGCGCAGGCTGCTGGTGGCACTGCCGATGAGCCAGGCCGCCGCGCCCGACACGCCCAGGCCCGCGATCAGGCCCGTGGCCGGGTGCAGGCCGGTGCGCGCCACCAGCAGGGCGCTGGCGTAGGCGCCCAGGCCCATGAAGGCGGCGTGCCCGAGCGAGACCTGGCCGCTGAGCGCCAGGATCACCAGCGACAGGCCGAGCAGGGCGTAGATGCCCATGGTGGCGAGCACGGAGGCGTGGAACTCCGCGCCCGCGACCGACACCAGCGCGACCAGTGCCGCGACGACAAGAAGTCCGCGCGCCTCAATGCCCATGAACGACTCCCCGGCGCTTGTGGCGTGCGGTCTGCAGCAGCAGGATGGGAATGATGAGCAGGAACACCAGGGCATCGCGGTAGGCGCTGCTCAGGTAGGAGAACACCGACTCGAAGCCGCCGATCAGCACGCCGCCGACGATGGCGCCGGGGTAGCTCACCAGGCCGCCGAGCGTGGCGCCCACGAAGCCCTTGAGCCCGATGAGGAAGCCCATCTCGTAGTGCACCCCGACCACGGGGGCGATCAGCACCCCGGCCACGGCGGCCAGGCCCGCGCCCAGGCCGAAGGCGCGGCGGCCGGCGCTCGCGACCTCGATGCCGCACAGGTCGGCGCCCGTGCGGTTGACCGCGCAGGCGCGCAGCGCCGTGCCCGCCAGGGTGTGGTTGAAGCCCAGGTAGAGCGCCACCACCAGCAGCACCGTGAGGCCCAGCACCAGCAGCGACTGGTGGCTGATCACCACCGCGCCGATGGCGAGGCTGCCATCGAGCAGGGGCGCCACCGAGTGGGCCTGCGGACCCCAGAGCTGCAAGGCCAGGCCTTGCAGGATGAGGTGCATGCCCAGGGTCACGATGATGTAGACCAGCACGCTCGCGCGCGCAATGGGCTCGATCGCCAGGCGGTGGAACATGGGGCCGAGCGCCGACACCATGAGCACGGCGGCGGCGGCGTTGAGCGCCGCGGGCGCCCGCAGCGCCGCCAGGGCCAGCGGCAGCGCGAACGCGAGGGCCGCGGTGGCCAGCGCGCCCAGGCAGGGCCGTGCGATGGCCCAGGCCCCCTGGCGGCGGGCCGCCAGGGCGCTGAGCGCGCCCCACAGCAGCGCGCCCGCGCCGAGCAGGTAGCTGGTGCCCGGCAGCAGGCCTTGCTCCAGGCTCACCAGGGTCATGGCCGCGAGCATGGCGAAATCGCCGTGGGCGATGTTGATGACGCGCGTCACCAGGTAAATGAGCACGATGCCCAGGCCGAGCAGCGCGTACACGGCGCCGCTCGTGAGCCCGTCGATGCCGAGGAACAGCAGGGTGTCCAGCGATGCCACCGCTCAGTCCCCCAGCAGCTTGAAGCGCCCGTTGTCGACGCGCAGCATGACCAGGCCGACATCGTCGAGGCCCAGGTGGTCGTCCTTGGACAGGTTGAAGATGCCGTTGGCGCCGGCGTGGCCGCGGATGCGCTCCATCTGGTCGCGCGCGGCGGTGCGCAGCGCGGGCAGCGGCGCGCCCGCGGGCACCGCCTTGGTGGCGGCCGACAAGGCGCTCAGCGCGAGGTGGGCCGCGTCCCAGCCCTGGCCCGCGAACAGGTCGGCCGTTTCGCCGGGGAATTTGCGCGCGTAGGCTTCGACGAAGCGTTGCAGCGGCTGCTTGAGCGGGTGGCTCGCCGGCAGCTGCTCATGCACCTGCAGGGCGCCGCTGACCACGTAGGCGCCGTCCAGCGAGCCCTTGGCCATGGCCAGGAAGCCGGCGTTGGCCGCGCCCGCGCTGTGGAACACGGGCCGGTCCACCCCCACACGCAGCAAGGCCTGGTGCGCCAGCACGCTGGACGGCGGGATGGCGTGCAGGTAGACCGCGTCGGCGCCGGCCTGGCGGATGCGCAGCGCCTGCGGCGTGAAGTTGGTGTCGGCGCGGGAGAAGCGCTCGCTGGCCACGATCTGCAGGCCGTACTCGGGGGCGAGCTTGCGCAACTCGTTCCAGCCGGCTTCGCCATAGGCGTCCTCGAGCCCGAAGTAGGCGATGCGCTTGGCGCCGCTTTTCTTCAGGCGCTCGAGCGTGAAGGCGATCTGCATGCGGTCGGTCATCGGCGTCTTGAAGGTCCAGTGGCGCTCGGCCACGGGCTCCACCACGGTGGCGGCCGAGGCCATGGAGATGTTGAGCACACCGGCCGCCTTGACGGTGTCCAGCACGGCCATCGAGGCGGGTGTGGTGGTGCAGCAGATGACCACCGCGGCGCCGTCCTCGCTGGCCAGCTTGCGCACCGCGTTGACGGCGCGCGTGGGATCGGAGCCATCGTCCAGGTAGACGAAGCGCGGCTGGAACGGCAGGTCGCCGCGCGAGCGCGCCATCTCCTCGACCAGCTCGATCGCCTTCTTCTCGGGCAGGCCCAGCGCGGCGGCCGGCCCGCTGGCCGATGCCACCACGCCGATCACCAGCGTCGGTTTGCCAGGGGCCTGTGCCCAGGTCGTGGCGTGGGTTGCCGCCAGCAGCAGGGTCGCCGCCAGCAGCCGTTTGATGGGCTTCATGTGAGTGCTCCTCGTTGTGGATGCCGCGACGGTACGCAGCGCGCGCGCTCCTCGCGGTATCGGCCGATACAAGCGCGCTAGGGGAATGCCCTGGCGTGCAGGTATCGACCGATACAGACGCTGCGCGCCGGGCTCGCGAGACTGCGGCCCACCATCAATCACAACGGAGGTCCCCAGGATGGACAGCACTCTCGACAGCCGCCGGTATCGCGCCGCGATGGCTTGTCTTCCCACCGGCGTCACCGTGGTGGCCTGCGGCACGGCCGAGGCGCCCGCGGCCATGACGGCCAACTCGGTCACCTCGGTGAGCCTGGAGCCGCCGCTGCTGCTCGTCTGCGTGCGCAACGAAAGCCGCTGGCTTTCGCCGCTGCGGCGCCACGGCCGCTTCTCGGTCAACGTGCTCAAGGCCGGCCACCAGGCCGTGTCCCAGTACTACGCCGGCCGCCGCGACGCCGGCTGCGAGGCCCCCTGGGCCCTGGAGCAGGGCGTGCCCGTGCTCGACAACGCCGGCGCCGCCCTGGTCTGCGAGGTCGTGGCGCAGCACGCCGCGGGCGACCACACCATCGTCGTCGGACAGGTGAACGCCCTGCGCCACGGCGATCTCGACGCGCGCGCGCTGGTCTACCTGCGGGGCCAGTACCACGAACTCGGAGGGGCCGCCGCATGAGCCGCACCGCAACAGCTTCACCCGCCCCGGCGATCGAGGAACTGGTGGCGCGGGCGCGTGGCCTGGCGCCGCTGCTGCGCGACTGCGCGCCGCGGCACGAGGCCGAGCGCCGCGTGTCCGACGAGGCGATGGCCGCGATGCGCGGCATCGGCCTGTTCCGCATCGTGCAGCCCGCGGCCTGCGGCGGCTGGGACATGCACCCGCGCGCGCTGTTCGAATGCGCGCGCGAAGTGGCCCGCGCCGACACGGCGGCCGGCTGGATCCTCTGCCTGGCGGGCGTGCACCCCTGGCTGCTCGGCATGTTCGAGCCGCGCTTTCAGGACGAGGTGTTCGCCGGCGGCCGCGACGCGGTGGTGCCCGTGCTCAGCGGCGGGGTGGGGCGCGACGTGCAGGTGCGCCTCGAAGGGGATGCGCTGCGCCTGTCGGGCCGCTGGTTGTACGCCTCGGGCGTGGACGTGGCCGACTGGCTGTGCGTGATGGTGGCGGTGCCGCGGGACGGCGGCCCGCCCGAGCAGCGGCTCGCGGCGGTGCCGCGCAGCGCCTTCACGGTCGACGACACCAGCTGGCAGGTGGCCAGCATGCGCGGCACCGGCAGCAAGGACGTGAGCCTGAGCGACTGCCTCGTGCCGCTGTACCGCACCCTCTCCTGGGCCGACGCGCAGCGCGGCGTGTACCCGGGCCAGGTCCGCAACCACGGCCCCATGTACCGCATGCCGCTCAACGCGGTGTTCGCGTTGTGCACCGCGGCGGGCGTGGTGGGCGGCGCCTTCGGCCTGCTCGACGCCGTCATCGCGCTGGGCCGCAAGCGCATCGCCAACGCCACCTCGACCGCGCAGTCGGAGGACCGCCACAACCAGATCGAACTGGGCCAGGGCGCGGCGCAGATCCACATGGCGCACCGCCTGATCGTCTCCGACATCGACGAGATGCACGCCCAGGCCGAGCGCGGCGAGCCCTTTGGCCAGGAACAGCGCGCCCGCTACCGGGCCGACGCCGCGCTGGCCTCGCGCATGGCGGTGGCGGCGGCTGGCCGGCTGGTGGCCACCTGCGGCGGGGCCATCCTGCCGCAGGGGCCGGTGGAGCGCTTCTTCCGCGACATCCACGGCATGGCCTCCCACTTCCTGCTGCAGGCCGAGGTGGGTGGCGAGCTCTACGGCAAGACGCTCTATGGCCTGGAACTGCCGCCGACCACGCGCCTGTGAGCGCGGCATTGAAGGATCGCGGCCATGAAGCTAGATTCCCCCGCCATGAGCGAACGCCGACAAGAAACCTGGGGCCTGTCCCCCGAGGACGTGGAGCTGTGGCTGCGGCACGACTACCTGGCCGACCGCCTGCGCATCCGCAAGGGCAACCTGCTGTATGGACAGGGGGAGGTGTCGCCGCACTTCTTCCTGATCCTCTCGGGCGAGGTGCGCATCTCCTGCTTCGAGGAAGACGGGCAGGAGATCACCATCGAGGTCATGGGCCCCAACGGCCTGTGCGGGGACGCCCCGGCGTTCGACGGGCTGCCGCGCTTCTCCACCGCGGTGGCCCTGCGCGACGCCGAGGTGCTGCGCTTTGACGCGCGGCGCCTGCGCGAGGCCTTCGCTTCCCACCCCGAGCTGGCCCTGTCCCTGCTGCGCATCGTGAGCATCAAGCAGCGCGTGCTGGCCATCCGGCTCGAATACGCCTTCTCGCTGCCCCCCGAGGCGCGCGTGCTGCACCTGCTGCGTCGCGTGGCCGGCATCTTCGGCACCACCACCGCGCAGGGGCGGGAGATGACCGTGCACCTCACGCACGAGCAGGTGGGGCGAATGACCGGCACCTCGCGCGTGACCGTCACGCGCGTGATCAACCGCCTGCGCCAGCGCGGCCAACTGGCGATGAACGGGTCGCGCTTCGTGGTGCTCAACGAAGGCGACCCGCCGGGCGAAGGCTGGCCCGAGACGCGGGCCGAGGCCTCCAACACACGCTGAGGGCGCGCGCCCGGCGCGCCCTCAGCGCGGACTCAGGCCTGGGCCTCGGGTCCGTTGTCGTTGTCCATGTCGAGCATGGCGCGCCATTGCCCGTCGACCTTCTTCCACACCACCACGTACTTGCCGACGAAGCTCACCGGCCCCTCGTCCTTGACCATGCTGATGCGGTAGCGGCCGATGTCGTAGGCCATGTCACCGGCGTCCGACACGTGCAGCGTGGGCGTGTACTCGGCCACGAAGTCCTTGCGCTGCAGGTAGCCGCCCCAGACCTCCTGCAGCTTGGCCCGGCCCGTGGCCAGCGGCCGGCCGGGCGGCATGTAGGTGGCGTCGTCGGCGTAGATGGACAGGATGGCCTGCAGGTCGCGTTCGCGGATGGCCTTCATCCACTCCTGGTAACGCTGGGTGATCGCCGCGACGGCGTCGGGGTGCTTGCTCATGAAATCTCCATGTGATCCGTGCAACCGCTTGTGCACGGGGCCATGGTGCGCACGGCGGCCCGCCGTGTCTGTATAGGCCGATACCGAGCGCGGCTCAGAGGCCGAGCCGGCGCATGCGATCGGCCATGTCGGACCAGACCTCCTTGGAGGCGATGAGGCCGTTGTCGATGTCGAAGCGGTCGATGTAGCGCACGCCATCGAAGGCCTGGCCATTGGCGAACACGCCGCTGACCGTGCCTTGGGCGAAGACCACGGTGCGGCCCTGGTGGTTCTGCGCCAGCTCCATCGCGCCATAGGTGTAGGCCACGCGCTGGTAGCGTGGACCGCTCAGGGCGAGGAAATCGGCCACGCGCTGGAAGCGGGTGGGGCCGGGAAAGACCAACTGGGCGTCGGGCGTGAGGCAGCGCTGGGCCGCGTCGGCGTCACCGTCGTTGACGGCGCGGATGAAGCGCTCGATCAGTTCGCGGGCGTGTTCTAGGGGTGTCATGGCGAAGGCCCAAGTGAAGGAAACCCCATTCTTGGGCCGCGGCGCGGGTCGCGGCTGTATCGGGTGATACCGGCGCGGCGGGGGGCGTGGCGCTACTGCCTTTGCGGCCACATTCGAATCAGCGTGTTGTCCCGCGTGATGAAGTGGTGGAACAGCGCCGCAAAGGCATGCGCGCCCACCAGGAAATAGCCCAGCGTGCCGAGCGCTTCGTGGACCTCTTTCAACTGCTTGCCAAGGTCCTTGTTTTCCGCCAAGAGCGCTGGCAGCTGGATGCCGAAGAACGGGATCGGTTTTCCCGAGGCGCTGAGCGTCAGCCAGCCGAGCAGGGGCATGGCCACCAGAAAGACGTACAGCGTGACGTGCATGGCGCTCGCCAGCCATTGCTGCCAGCGGGGCATCGGTGGCACGACGGCCGGGGTCTTGCCCAGGATGCGGTTGAACAGGCGCGGGGCCATGAGGGCCAACACCGCCAGGCCGAGCATGAAATGCCCGTCCTTCAAGGCTTCGCGCGGTGCGCTTCCCTTGGCGAAGAGGTCGGTCAGGTTGATGCAGGCATAGACGCCGATCAAGACGAGCACCGTCAACCAGTGGAGGGTCATGGAAACGGTGCCGTAGCGGCTCGACGTGTTTTTCCAGTTCATTTCGAGAGTCCTTGGTCCGCGGGAGCACGCAGTGTTCAATCCCAGGATTTACGCTGCCTTAAGTCCAAGCCTGTGCCGCCTTGAAGGCGGGCGCCCTGAGCGAGGCCTCGAGTGCAGAAACAAAAAAGCCCCGCAACACGAGGGTTGACGGGGCTTTCAGGGCTCTGGGTGAATCGACCTGGGTCGTTCTGAGCGAGGGCGTCGTTCACATCTATGGCTGTAGGCCGCATAGTTACTTAGTTTTTGTGATTTGGTTTTGTCTCATACCACCAAAAATACCACCAGGCCGGCTCGGCGCTGTTTATGCCGTCTAGGTAAGCTGAGCTTCCGTGCTTAAAGGGGCTCTGTGAAGGGGGCAAGGCCGTTTTCACGCCTCAGGTTCATGGAGGTCACCGCGCCAGGTGTGCTGATGCGAGACGGGCGTTATGCAAACATGGGGCTGTGGCCGCCTGAGGTGGCAGTATTGTGCCAACTCCATGTGTCATGGCCTATTGCAGCAGGCCTCCGTGCATGACCAGGCCCCACTGGCTATCGCAGAAGCATCACCAATGACCCTTTCTCCTCACCGCGCACTCTCACCGACTGCTGACGAGCTGAGCAAGCTCGAACGCCTAGTTCACCGATTCGGGTGTGACTTGTCGCAGTTCACCGTTCAGATCTATCAGTGCCAAGCGACGTTGGGGCCAACGGTGGAGGTGGTTCACGTCAGCGGCCATGGCATCCATGCGTCCTATGGCCGCAATCATCCTAAGTACTGGATCCAGCAGCTTGAGGACGATCTTCCGATGCTCGACGTGAAGTTGGACCCGGAAGGGTGAGTCCGAAATCCTATATTTGTTGCGACACAATCTCCCCAAAGAGTCGGGGTGAATCGCGTTCGGATTGGGAGCCAGGGAGGGGAGCTCCCCTTATCACAAGTCATGGCCAGTGGATCCAGAAATCCTTGATAGCTAGAACTTGAATCGAGTAGCAACGCTGTCGATGCCATGAAAAATTTCTTCTCTGCCATTCAAGGCAAATTCGATGCCAAGTATCACGGTCGATATCTGGGGAACATCATTGAACAGATTGCGGCAATGCGGCGTGACGTTGTTTATCCCTTGATCAAAGTGGCTCCGCTCGAACATGGCCGCTGGCCGTTGTCGTCGGTGCAGAACGTGGATGCCGAGTCCCTGTATCTATCCGAGGATCATCGGATCAACGATCGGCGTGCAGACCTCCAGATCACCTTGGAGTCCAACGTTCGAACAGCGCGCATCCTGATCGAGATCAAGATGCGCGACCAGTTTCTGAAAGGTCAGTTGGAGGACTACGTTCAATGGGTTCGAGGACGCAGTGCCGACGACGCAGATGATCGAGCGGTAGTTGTTCTCACCGCCTTTCCTCTCTCGGAGGCGGAGGACGCCTACCTTCGTGCCAACAGAGCCTTCGTCAAACACATGTACTTGTCTGAGTTCATGGAGGCACTTAACCCGAGGGAAGCTGGCTCGGAACTGATCTCACTGTTTGCTGACTATCTTCGAGAAGAGGGCTACGCGATGTATCAACTGTTGAGTGCCAAGGACGACACCGCGGACCTGAGCGCACTACGCTCATTTTTTGTCTTGAACTTTTTGCCTCACCAATCCGGACACAGTAGGGTCGCTTCCTCGCAAAAGGTTGCGCGAGGCCCGATCGTGTTTAGCAACCTGATTCAGAACTGGCAACTTGTGTCCGACCGACTTTTCTCTTTGAACCTTAAGTTGGGCCGTCGACCAACGGTGCGTTACTTTCCACAGCAAGCCCAGAGGGAGGGCGGGCAGCCCAAAACCATTGAAGGGGCCGGACTGTTTTCGATCCGTCGCCAAGCCAGACTTTCGAAAGAATGGGGACGTTACTGGCTCACTGCAGACTGCATCTGTCGCGGTGAAGAATCCGCAGATAGCATTCGGATCGAATGGGGTCAGATCATCGAAATACACCATGGCGACAGCCGGAAACCTGATGAGCCAATGATTGATTGCGCAATCTATGCCATGGTGCGAAAAGGTGCAAGGCAACTGGGTGGCAGCATTCGATCAATTGAGAAGGGAATAGAAAACCCTCTTCTGTACAGCGTCGAGCCGTTCATGAAGGCGCTTATGGAGCAGATTCACAAGGCGACAGCTGAGGCCTGTGCGAATGACTCAGCGGCTGCATCGTGCTTTCCTTGGCGCTCCTGAGGGGAGAATTTTCTTGATGAAAACAGAAGACCGAAACATAGGGGAGCACCCTGCGGAAGAATCTGAGGCCAACTCCTTCGAGGGGTACTTCCGAGATCCCGGATTTGCGGCGGAGTCGTCGCTCGGCTGGGCGCTGGGGCAGCGCCTGGATGCGATCGATGCATTGCGCGGAATCCTGTCTGGAGGGCAGGCTACGGCCCGTCTGCGAATGTGGGTCTTCTTGGAAGTGGCGGCTCAACCGCAGGCTCGATTGCAGCGCGAAGACCTGAACCAGCTGTTTCACGGTCTGAAGTCAGTTCACGCGTGCCTTGCAGCAGGCCGACCGCCAGCGCGTGACACTGGGCTCCACCGGCATTACTAGTTCGGATGTTCGGCAGTGGTTGCAGGCACATCCGGCCTTGCACGGGTTGTTGGGCGATGCGTTGTCAACCGGCGTTCGCCCCGTGTTCGTAAGCGGGCACGAATTGCTCGATGTTGCTGAAGGTGAATTCGATAGGGACCGCCCAGATCCGGAGCGCTCGCAGGGGTTGCCGCCGCCGTCCTTGGCCGGGGTGGGTCAGATGGAGGTACTGCGTATGCCTGTGGAACTGGAAGACTTGATCACCCAAATTGGGACGTGGACGGGCGCAACCGAAGATAGCCCGCCAGAGCGGCGCCTAGTGGCAGACGCAGTGCTCGGCGGCCGTTTCGCACAAGCCGCGTACCGCATGCAACTACTGCCTTTGTTGGGTGATGCGCAAGCGCGCACCCTGCGTGGTCAAACTGGTGAACTGGCTCGCTTGCCGTGGCACGTTGAGCTGCAACCGGTGGTGCAACTCGTAGATGACGAGATGGTGGCTGCCATCAGCGTTGGTCAGTTCCAACCCGATACCGAAAGTGATTCTCATGACTGAAGCACCTGACGAAGCGGCCTTGCTGGTGGCAGAACTGCTGGCGCGTCGTTGGCTTCCTCGTCAGCACCCGCGCGTGCGTAGAGCATTGATTGATGCGGACCTCTGGCAGTCGGTACAAGACCGCTTGACCCAGATTGGACTGCGCTTGGTCGACAACATTCACGCCGACCACGTCTGCGTTGCATTGCTGCGCGGGGCGGAGTCCGTTGTGTTCGGTGAAATGAGCCTCGATGCCAACAATAACGTTGAATTGCCTCGCGACGCAGTTTCCTTGCTGGTGGTACTTTGGTCCCTGATCATCCTACCCAAGCGGGAGCGCCAGGCCGCGCGAGCTGCTTCTGCCGAGGGAGATTTGCAAGATGAGATGTTTCGCACCGAGCGGCCCATGCCCACTGCTGCGACTGTGAGCCCATTGGTGTCCTACAAGGCACTGTTGGCCGATTTCGGAATGCAGTTGGGTCGCAAGACACGCATGGATGGCAACCTCATGGGCGCGCGATAGGGACTATGAGCACGGTACTCATCAGGCCCGTTCCCGGCTATTGCATGGACACGAAGACAGCCAAAGGTCGAGGCGTCTTCTCCTCTCGAAAGATCGCCAAAGGAGATGTTGTCGAAGTGTGCCCGGTCATTCTCTTCGATCGCAGGGTTACGCCATTGCCGGAGCTGTTCGCACTCCGCGTGTTTGATTGGGGCGCTTTGACTGGTTCATCGGATTTGACATCAGCTTTCGCTCTCGGTTGGGGGAGCTTGTACAACCATGCCAACCCGGCAAACATGCGGTTCACAGCGCCCTTCGCGGGCGAGCTTCTTCTGACGTTTGAGGCTGTCCGCGACATCGATCCGAACGAAGAACTGACCATCAACTACAACTCCTCGGTGGACGGTATCCATTCGTTGGAAGACGATTGGTTTGAGGGAACGGGCATTCAGCCGATCTAGCCTGCAGGTCTGAGCCAATGCACAAATGTGGTATCCGCTGATAGGTGGTTTCCCTCGATAGGGTTCGCGCGCTGGCAGCCTGCCGCTAAAACTCCGTTGCGCTCATGCGTTGGACACGTCGTCCATTCATCCACCGGAGGAGACTCAGCAATGGCAGGCTACTTTGAACTCAAGGCGTCGGGGTCGCAGTACATGTTCAATCTGAAGTCGGGGAATCATGAAGTGATCCTCACCAGCGAACGGTACACATCGAAGCATGGCGCGCAAGGCGGGATCGATTCGGTGAAGGCGAACGCGCCTCATGATTCGCGGTATCAGCGCAAGGTAGCCACGAACGGCTCCCCCTACTTCGTCTTGGTGGCCACCAACGGTGAGACGCTTGGGCGAAGCGAGATGTACTCGTCCGCAGCGGCCATGGAGAGCGGCATTGCGTCTGTGAAGAGCAACGCACCCGGCGCGCCGACCAAAGACCAGACGTAGCGGCGATGGAGTTTGTTCTTCGGCTGTTGATCGCCTGCCCTCGGTGCTGGATGGCATTGGGGGGCATGTTGGCCAGCGTCAGTGCGGCGGTGTTCTTCCTTGGCTTGCGCTTGGCGAAGAAGTCCGACCGACTGGAAGGGGCTACAGGGGTGGTGATCGATTGGGGCAGTGTTCTGGCCGCTCTGCCGCTTCCGATCCCCACCACTGGTCCAGACTTTGTGCTGGCCGCATTGGGTGCAGCACTGGGCCTGCTTATGGCCTACCTGGGGCGCTGGGCATCTAAGTTCTGAGCGTGAGACTCGTTCTTGTACGGATTGTTACCATGTCCCGTACACTCTCTTCCACGTAGTGGAGGAGACAAATCGATTGTCAAACAAGCTTGCCAAAATCAACGTCCCGCTATTCATTCGCAATAAGCGACTGCGCAAGGCAACGCGTAGAAAACATCGCGAGTGGAAGCTTGCTCAGGCCGGAGATCGGGCTCGGGCTCGGTTTAATTCAGCATTCGGTATTCGATCGAAAATCGCTGAGATGATGGCTGAAATGACTGATCGCGACACGCAGCGCCATCGAGGGAACATCAAGTTCAACTTGCCTCCGCGATTTTCCTTGATTGATCACCCTGAGCAGGCATTGGCGCCACTAGCCAAGTTGGCGCAAGCCATGCAGTCTAGGGCGATAGCATCAGTGTTCGTGAATTTTGATTCACTTGAGCAATATGATCTAGGGGCAAATGGACTGTTTGATGTGCTAGTGGAAGAATTGGCCGTCGAGTCCAGAAGATCAGGGAGAACCGTGAATTGGCGGGGTAATTTTCCGGCCGATCCCGCACACGCGCGCTTCGTTCGAGCACTAGGACTGATCAAGCGGCTCAAGATCAAGAACCACTACCCCTCGCCGGAGGATGAGCGGCGGTTGGAGTTGTTTGACACGCGCTGCAGGCACTACATTCGAAAAATAAAGCCACACCTGGCGGATCAAAAATCACGGGTCACTGCTGCATTTGCAGATCACATAAATCGCTGCTTGGCTCGAATTGGTCGTGAGTTGATGCCAGAGTCTAGAAGTCAGCTCTGCGCATATGTGAGTGAGATCTTGGACAATGCTGAACAGCATTCGGGGATGTATGACTGGTCAATTCAAGGATATTTGGATACTCAGCTCAGTACACCAATGTGTGAGGTAGCAATTTTCAATTTCGGGCAGTCTATTGCCGAGACTTTTGCGCGCTTGCCGGCGGACAGTTTCCCTCGCCGACAAGTTCAGCGGTATCTGGATCTGCACACACGTCGCAGCTTCTTCAATGCAGGGTGGCGCGAAGAGGATCTTTTTACGCTCATAGCGCTCCAAGGGAACGTAAGCAGCAAGAACGTTACAGAGGCGGACACAAGGGGGAACGGTACGGTCGACCTCATCGACTTTTTTCAGCGTGTCCATGCGGAGTGCGCTGCTTCATCGGAGGAGGGCGCGAGAATGGCGATCGTCTCTGGATCAACGTATGTGCTATTTGATGGGAAGTACGAAATGCGCAACAATGATCGAGGAATGAAGATTATTGCATTTAATAATGACAACAGTCTTGAGGAGCGCCCTGACCGCAGCTATGTAAGGCCTCTCGCGGGCGTGATGTTCCCTGGGACGGCCATAGGGATAAAATTCCCTCTGTCAACTTCGAAGAGTACCGTTGCTACTCAAGGGGGACAGTCATGAGCGAACCGAAAACGATCGACTTCGGCGGCATCTCTGGCCCTGTCTACACTGGGCGCGAGAGAGGGGAGCAGCTTCGCAGTACGCTGGGGCTGGATGTCTACGACTCTGAGCCTGGTGTGGTTGAGGTGGTCATTCCGCCGAGTACCTACACCATCAGCAGTTCGTTCTTCCTCGGCTTGTTTGGACCGAGTGTTGTGAAGGCCGGTAGTAAGGAGGCTTTCTACGACCGGTATCACTTCACGTCGCCCAAGTTCCTAGAAAACGTGATGGACGGCTACGTCACGCGTGCGTTGCAGTCTAAGAACTTGTTCGCGTGAGTTCTGAGGCTGAACCTACGGGTGCGCCTTCCAGTCCCGCCAACCCGCAGGCACAAGTAGCTGAAAAGACACGCGAGGCGACTTCGTCTGGCAAGGGCGTGGAAACGCAGACTGCTTCAAATGAGGCGGCCGTTCAGAGTTCGCCTAAAGGCGACGAGAAGAGTTCCAGTAACGCCACGCCGGCGGGTCAAGTAGCGGTGGGACCCGCAGTGGAACAGACACCTGTCCAGACAGCACCGGTGGAGCTAAGTCGTCTGTCCCTGCCAAGTCACTGCTCTGCAGTGTCCGCGCCAGGGCACGCTACCGTTGTCATGTGTCAGCCTGAGAAGGATGGCTATGGAAGCCAGCTCCTGGCGCAACTCCCGACGTTGACGACAAGCCTGATAGCCATTGGCATTTCACTCTATACGCTGAGGAAGAACTCGGCCCGCGAAAGGGCTATGCGAGAACGCTCAGTGCTGGATGAGTTTTGGCTCAGGGCGGTGGTGGCTCCACTCTCCATACAGCCATACTTGGATCACATCCATGGACTGCGTGCGTCTCTACCGCTAAGCGACACGCAATCACTTGAAGCGGTGCAGCAGTACTGGGGGGAAAAGGCCAAGCGAGCCTCCGAGCTGGCCGCAGCCTTCCAGTCCCTCGATCTAGTAGACGCTTCTTTGCAGCAGAAAGTCCGCGACCATCTTGAGGAAGTTGAGGACATCCTCGCGCAGTACTGTGGTCGTTTGTGCAGCTTTCTAAACGCAGAAACGACGGAGGCTCCCGATCGGGGACTTGCTTTGCAAGCTATCCACTCGGAGACGGTAGCCGCGATGCGGTGCATTCGTGATCATCAAGTTTTCGATGATCAGGCGGACAGCCGATGGAATCTCGGGCGCCTGCTCAAACTTTTCAAGCGGTCGTCAAGCCACTCTTCTCCAACCAACGTTGAACCTCATCCACGCGCCACGCGGTGATGCGCGGACTGAGCTTGACGGGCTTCGGGAAGGCTTCCTTGTTCACCCAGCGCCAGAGCGTTGCCGAGGAGATCGGTAGCACCTTGAGCAAGCCGGCCTGCCTGATGTACCCAGCCTGAGGCATCTGCGCCTGTAGCGCCTGGAGCTTCTCGATCGGGGTGAGCGGTACGTCTTTCTGGGCCGTGGCCTGAGTGCCCGCGAAGATGGCTTGCTTCAGTCGTTTCTGCATCATTGAGACTCCATGAGTTGAGGTGGAGCGGAGTCTCTTGGGGGCTGAGCCCGACGCACATAGACGTGCCTGGGCTCGTACATCTGTCAGCCAAGCCCATCCATGTACTTGCCTGGCAGATCTACTTTTTCGAGGGGGTTCCTGGCGCGGCATTGGCGCGCTTGGGAACGGAGAAGTTCCGTTCGCGGAACCAACCCAGTACGGTCGCCAAGTCATACGGTGTTCCCTTGTTGTCCTTCGGGAGCTGGTTGATCACTTCTTCTGCTGCGGCCTTTTTCGTGCGGAAGGACTTCGCCATGGCGATATCAATTGCCTTGTCCAAGAGGGCTTCCCGGTCCTTGTGCAAAACGCCGGCTGCGTGTTTCGACTTCGCAATACGTTCCTGTGCAGCTCGACGCTTGTCGCGAGCGATCTGCAATCCGCACATCGCCTCCATTGCAAGCGAGGCTGCTCGTTCGTACGTCCGCACCACCTGCGGAATATCGACGATGCTCAGTTCATCTTGGCTGACGTTGGGCGTTGGCAGTGTCGCCAAGACCTCGACGCTTGAGCGAAGCTGTATCAGGGCGAAGACTGCGTACCGCTCCCAATCCGTTGGTTGTGGCGAGATGCTGCGCCATGGGGCTTTACTCTCAAGGAAAGCAAACTGACCGACGCGGCCCGGATGACGCAGCAGCTCCGAGAAGGACAGCAGCGAAGTCTCATTCTTGCTGCGCATCTCAAAGCGCAGAGCGTCAGAGGTGCCAGGCGCGCGGTTCACGATCAAAGCAGCAACCACATCTGCGACGGCATTGACCCACGCGCTGTCACGACCGGACAGCATGCCTTGGCTCTCAATCTGGATCTGAGTGAGCCACCCGGAGAAGTGGCCCCCGACGGGGAGGTCAAACGGGTCGGGAGAGGGGAACGGCTTGTGATCCGTTGTCGTGCTGAGCTGAAAGTACATCGGCTGTTCGTGGTTGGGCCACAACACGCCGGGCAACTCAGATCATCTCGCTAGGTCTTATGCGGGATGGCACCTGGGATGGTGCATTTTGGTTTGAACCCCGCTGGAAGCCGCATAAACACTAGGGGGGTGGCGGAGAGGGCGGGATTCGAACCCGCGGTGGGGATTAACCCACACACGCTTTCCAGGCGTGCGACTTAAACCGCTCATCCACCTCTCCGCGAAGCGCGGGATTGTAGCTCACTCGCGCGCGGGCTCAGCCGGTGTGGCTGCCGTCCTCGGCCTTGCGCCAGGCGTGGCGTTGCAGCACCTCCAGCGAGACGTGCTGCAAGGCGTTCTGGTGCGTGGCCTCGAGCACCACGGGCGGGGCCACGCCGGCCTGCAGCGCCTCCAGCCAGCGGCTCACGCACAGGCACCAGCGGTCGCCGGCCTTGAGGCCCGCGAAGCGCTGCTCGGGCCGGGGCGTGGCGAGGTCGTTGCCACGCTGGGCGGAGAAGTCCAGAAACTCGCGCGTGACGCGCGCACAGACCACGTGCGTGCCTTCGTCGTCGGCGCCGGTGTGGCAGCAGCCGTCGCGGTAGAAGCCGGTCAGCGGGTCGAACGAGCAGGCTTGCAGCTCGCCGCCCAGCACGTTGTGCGCGAGGTCGTCCATGTCAGGCCCCTGTGGGCTTGCCCGTCTGCACCATCTTCATGGCCGAGCCGATCAGGGCCGAGACCTCGGTCATGTTGCTCGGCACGATGAGCGTGGTGGTGGCGTCGGCCGCCACGCTGGCGTAGGCCTCGACGGCCTTCTCGGCCACCTTCAGCTGCACGGCCTCTTGGCCGCCGGGCTGGCGGATGGCCTCGGCCACCTGCCGGATCGCGCCGGCCGTGGCCTCGGCCACGGCGAGGATGGCGGCCGCCTCGCCCTGGGCCTTGTTGATCTCGGCCTGCTTCTCGCCCTCGGAGCGCGCAATGAAGGCCTCGCGCTCACCGGTGGCGATGTTGATCTGCTCCTGGCGGCGGCCTTCGGAGGCAGCGATCAGGGCGCGCTTCTCGCGCTCGGCCGTGATCTGGGCCTGCATGGCGCGCAGGATTTCGGCCGGCGGCGTCAGGTCCTTGATCTCGTAGCGCAGCACCTTCACGCCCCAGTTGAGCGCGGCCTCGTCGATGGCCGAGACCACCTGCGCGTTGATCATGTCGCGCTCCTCGAAGGTCTTGTCGAGTTCGAGCTTGCCGATGACCGAGCGCAGCGAGGTCTGCGCCAGCTGCGTGACCGCGACGATGTAGTTGGACGAGCCGTAGCTCGCGCGCATGGGATCGGTCACCTGGAAGTAGAGGATGCCGTCCACCTGGAGCTGGGTGTTGTCGCGCGTGATGCAGACCTGGCTGGGCACGTCCAACGGGATTTCCTTCAGGCTGTGCTTGTAGGCCACCTTGTCGATGAAGGGCACGATGATGTTCAGGCCGGGCGCGAGCGAGGCGTGGTACTTGCCCAGGCGTTCGATCACCCAGGCGGTCTGCTGGGGCACGATCTTGACGGCGCGCGTGACGAAGATCGCGGCGACGACGATGAGCAGGATGGCGATTTCCATGGTCGGGTCTTGTTCTTTCTATGGAGCGGTTGCAGGGCGGCCTGGACTCAGGCCTTCTCGACGAGCAGGCGGTTGCCCACGAGTTCGGTGACGCGGTAGGCGCCGGGTGTGGGCGCGTTGCCGGGTCGCTGGATCACGGTCCAGGCGGCGCCGCGGTATTTGACCGTGGCCGTGCCGTCGTTGTTCCACTGCTCGACGTGAATGACCTCGCCGATGTCGAGGTTGACGCTGCGCAGGCTGCGCACCGAAGGGTCGCCGGGCCGGCGGCGCGAGTGCCAGTGCCATCCCGCCACCGCGGCCGCGCCCACCAGGGCGGCCACCACCAGCTGTCCCGTCAGGGGCAGTCCCAGGTGCGCGGCGATGGCGCCGGCCGCGGCGCCCAGCGCCAGCATGAGCAAGTAGAACGTGCCGGTGAGCAGCTCGGCGCCCACGAGCACGCCCGCCAGCAGCCACCACCAGGTCGAATCGGCCATGTGCCTTGTCCTCCATGTAGCGGTCCCCCGTCGGGACCGCTTCGCATTCTGCGCCAATCCAGGCCCGACAAGGCCGGACGGACATGCGTTTTCCGTACACTTGCGCGCTTCGCCAGGAGAGCCGCATGAAGTTCCGTTTCCCCATCGTCATCATCGACGAGGATTTCCGCTCCGAGAACACCTCGGGCCTGGGCATTCGCGCGCTCGCGCAGGCCATCGAAAGCGAGGGCATGGAGGTCGTTGGCGTCACGAGCTATGGCGACCTGTCGCAGTTCGCGCAGCAGCAAAGCCGCGCCAGCGCCTTCATCCTGTCCATCGACGACGAGGAGTTCAGCCAGGGGCCGGACCTCGACCCCGCGGTGCTGAACCTGCGCAACTTCATCGAAGAGGTGCGCCGCAAGAACGCCGACGTGCCGATCTATATCTACGGCGAGACCAAGACCAGCCGGCACCTGCCCAACGACGTGCTGCGCGAGCTCCACGGCTTCATCCACATGTTCGAGGACACGCCCGAGTTCGTGGCGCGCCACATCATCCGCGAGGCCAAGAGCTACCTCGAAGGTATTCAGCCGCCGTTCTTCAAGGCCCTGCTGGACTACGCCGAGGACGGCTCCTATTCCTGGCACTGCCCGGGCCATTCGGGTGGCGTGGCCTTCCTCAAGAGTCCCGTGGGCCAGATGTTCCACCAGTTCTTCGGCGAGAACATGCTGCGCTCGGACGTGTGCAACGCGGTCGAAGAGCTGGGCCAGCTGCTCGACCACAACGGCGCCATCGGCGCCAGCGAGCGCAACGCGGCGCGCATCTTCAACGCCGACCACTGCTTCTTCGTCACCAACGGCACCAGCACCAGCAACAAGATGGTCTGGCACCACACGGTGGCCCCGGGCGACGTGGTGGTGGTGGACCGCAACTGCCACAAGTCCATCCTCCACAGCATCATCATGACGGGCGCCGTCCCCGTCTTCCTCAAGCCCACGCGCAACCACTACGGCATCATCGGCCCGATCCCGCAGAGCGAGTTCGAGATCGAGGCCATCCAGGCCAAGATCCGCGCCAACCCGCTGCTCAAGGGCGTGGACGCCGCCGCCGTCAAGCCGCGCATCCTCACCCTCACGCAGAGCACCTACGACGGCGTGCTCTACAACACCGAGGCCATCAAGCAGATGCTGGACGGCTACGTCGGCAACCTGCACTTCGACGAAGCCTGGCTGCCGCACGCGGCCTTCCATCCCTTCTATGGCAATTACCACGCCATGGGCAAGAAGCGCGCGCGACCCATGGAGTCGGTGGTGTACGCCACCCAGTCCATCCACAAGCTGCTGGCCGGCATCAGCCAGGCCAGCCATGTGCTGGTGCAGGACTCGCAGAACGTCAAGCTCGACCGGCACCTGTTCAACGAGTCCTACCTGATGCACACCAGCACCAGCCCGCAGTACGCGATCATCGCGAGCTGCGACGTGGCCGCGGCCATGATGGAGCCGCCCGGTGGCCGAGCGCTGGTCGAGGAAAGCCTGCTGGAGGCGCTGGACTTCCGCCGCGCCATGCGCAAGGTCGAGGACGACTTCGGCGCCGACGACTGGTGGTTCAAGGTCTGGGGCCCGGACCGCCTGGCCGACGAGGGCGTGGGCGAGGCCAAGGACTGGGTGCTCAACCGCCGCCGCGACGACGCCGCCGAGCACCACACCGAGCGCGACTGGCACGGCTTCGGCGACATGGCGCCGGGCTTCAACATGCTGGACCCGATCAAGGCCACCATCGTCACGCCCGGCCTCAACATGGACGGCAGCTTCGGCGAGACCGGCATCCCCGCGTCCATCGTCACCAAGTTCCTGGCCGAGCACGGCGTGGTGGTGGAGAAGACCGGCCTCTACAGCTTCTTCATCATGTTCACCATCGGCATCACCAAGGGCCGCTGGAACACGCTGCTCACGGCGCTGCAGCAATTCAAGGACGACTACGAGAAGAACCAGCCGATGTGGCGCATCATGCCGGAGTTCTGCGCCAAGCAGCCGCGCTACGAGCAGATGGGCCTGCGCGACCTGTGCCAGCACGTGCACGCGCTCTACGCCAAGTACGACATCGCGCGCCTGACCACCGAGATGTACCTGAGCGACCTCACGCCGGCCATGAAGCCCAGCGAGGCCTTCGCCCACATCGCCCAGCGCACCACCGAGCGTGTGCCCATCGACGAGCTGGAGGGCCGCATCACCACCAGCCTGGTGACGCCGTACCCGCCGGGCATCCCGCTGCTGATCCCGGGCGAGGTGTTCAACCGCAAGATCGTTGACTACCTCAAGTTCAACCGCGAGTTCGCGCGCGAGTGCCCGGGTTTCGAGACCGACATCCACGGCCTGGTGGAGACCGTGGGCGAGGACGGCCGCAAGGCCTATTTCGCGGACTGCGTGAAGGCCTGAGCGGCCCGCGCGCATCCAGCAAAAAGGCCCTGCGCTGCAGGGCCTTTTTTGTGGCTGAGGCCCGAGGTCAGGCTTCGGCGTTGGCCGAGTCGCCCACCACGTGGCTGAAGCCGCCGTCGACGTAGATGATTTCGCCCGTGATGCCCGAGGACAGGTCGGACAACAGGAAGGCCGAGGCATTGCCCACGTCCTCGATGGTGACGTTGCGGCGCAGCGGTGACACGGTGGACACCAGGTTCATGAGCTTGCCGAAGCCCTTGATGCCGCTGGCGGCCAGGGTCTTGATGGGGCCGGCGCTCACGCCGTTGACGCGCATGCCCTTGGGCCCCAGGGATTCGGCCAGGTAGCGCACCGAGGCCTCCAGGCTGGCCTTGGCCAGGCCCATGGTGTTGTAGTTGGGCACGCAGCGCTCGGCGCCCAGGTAGCTCAGCGTGAGCAGGGCGGCGCGATCGTTGAGGTAGGGCAGGGCGGCCTTGGCCATGGCCGGGAAGCTGTAGGCGCTGATGTCGTGCGCGATCTTGAAGGCCTCGCGCGACAAACCCTCCAGGAAGTCGCCCGCGATGGCCTCGCGCGGCGCGAAACCGATGGCGTGCACGAAACCATCGAAGGTGGGCCAGGTCTGAGACAGGTCGCTGAACAGCTTCTCGATCTGGGCGTCGTCGCCCACGTCGCAGTCGAAGACCAGCGTGGAGCCGAAATCGGCGGCGAACTCGGTGATGCGGTCCTTGAAGCGCTCACCCACGTAACTGAAGGCCAGTTCAGCGCCTTGTTCGTGGCAGGCCTTGGCGATGCCGTAGGCGATGGAACGGTTGGACAGCACCCCAGTGATGAGCAGCTTCTTGCCAGCGAGAAAACCCATTGATCGGACTCCAGGAAAAAATCACGCAGAATTGTCGCATGCACGTCACGCCCCTTTCCTTGCTGCGCCGGCTGTGCCGCTGGGGCGTGGCGTGGACCCTGGGCCTGGCGGCGCCGGCGCTGTGGGCCGCGCACGGGTATGCGATCTGGGGCGAACTGAAGTACCCCGAGGGATTCACCCACTTCGATTACGTCAATCCGCAGGCGCCCAAGGGCGGCGAACTGCGCCTGGTGAGCAACCTGCGCGTCAGCAATTTCGACAAGTACAACCCGTTCACCCTGCGCGGTACCGCCCCGGCCTACCTCAGCGGCCTGATGTTCGATTCGCTGCTGACCGGGGCGCTGGACGAGACCGGGTCCGGCTACGGTCTGCTGGCCGATGACGTGCGGGCCGCGCCCGACGGCCTGTCCGTGGTGTTTCGGCTGCGCGACACGGCCAAGTTCCACAACGGCGACCCGGTGCTGGCCGCCGACGTGAAGTTCAGTTTCGACACCCTGTTGGGCCCTTATACCTCGCCGGCCTACAAGACCATCCTGGCGGACGTGGCGGGCCTGGACGTGCTCGGCGAGCGCACCGTGCGCTTCCGCTTCAAGCGGCCCAACCGCGAACTGCCGCTCACCGTCGGCGCCATACCCATCTTCAGCCGGCAGTGGGGCAATGAGACCGACCCCGCCACCGGCCAGCGCAAGACCTTCGACAAGGTCGTGATGGACCCGCCCATTGGCAGCGGCCCCTACACCATCGGGCCGGTGAAGTTCGGACGCGACATCACCTATGTGCGCGACCCGGGCTACTGGGCGCGCGACCTGCCGGTGCGTCGCGGCACGGCCAACTTCGACCGCATCTCGGTGAAGATCTACAAGGACAACACGGCGCGGCTGGAGGCGCTCAAGGCGGGCGAGTTCGACCTGATGCGCTTCTTCTCGGCCGGCGACTGGGCGCGCCGCGTCAATGGCCGCAAGTTCGACAGCGGCGAGCTGGTCAAGATCGAGCTGCCCCACAAGCTGCCCACGGGCTTCCAGAGCTACGTGCTCAATACCCGGCGCAAGCCGCTGGACGACATCCGCGTACGCGAGGCCCTGGACCTGGCGGTGGACTACGAGTGGATGAACCGGCAGATGTTCTATGGCGCCTACCAGCGCGTGCGGGGCCTGTTCGGCAACACCGAGTGCGCGGCCGACGGCCCGCCCTCGCCCGAGGAGCTGGCGCTGCTCGAGCCCGGCCGCGCGCAGCTGCCGCCGGCCGTGTTCGGGCCCATGTATGCGCCGCCGCGCACCGACGGCGGGCAGTCGCTGCGCGACAACCTGCGAAAGGCCCAGGCGCTGTTGCGCGAGGCGGGCTGGACGGTACAGGACGGCGTGCTCAAGAACGCCCAGGGCGAGCCCTTGGTACTGGAGTACCTCGACAGCAACGAGACCGGCGCGCGCGTGGTCTCGCCCTGGATCCGCAACCTGCAAAAGCTCGGCATCACGCTGCGCTTCCGGCCCGTCGACTTCGCGCTCTACCAGCAGCGCCTGCGCACCTTCGACTTCGACATCATTTCGATCGCCTTCCAGGGCACGACCAACCCCGGCGCCGAGTACGCCGACCTGTTCGGCAGCGAGGCCGCGAAAACGCCCGACTCGGGCAACTACGCGGGCATCGCCAACCCGGTGGTGGACCGGCTCATCGGCCGCATGGTGGGCGCCAAGACCAAGCCCGATTTCCTCGCCGCCTGCCGCGCGCTGGACCGCGCGATCGCCCACAGCCACATCCTGATTCCGCAGTGGTCGGCGTCCACGCACCGCCTGGCCTACAACGCCTGGCGCCTTCAGCGCCCACCCGAAATGCCCCCGTACGCCACCGGCGAGGCCTGGGCCATCGACACCTGGTGGGCCAAACAATGAACACCCCCGCGCCGCGCTTCGCGCGTCACCCCCTCGAGAGGGCAACCGCTGCGGCCTGGCAAAGCCGGCGCCGCGGTGTTTCCCGCCTGGGCTTCTTCTGACGTCCTATGTGGGTCTACATCCTCAAACGCCTGCTGCTCATGCTGCCCACGCTGTTCGGCGTGCTGCTGATCACCTTCGTGGTGATCCAGTTCGTGCCCGGCGGCCCGGTGGAGCAGTACCTGGCCGAGGCGCGCGCCGCGGGCGGCACCGGCGCTGAAGGCGGGGCGCTGTACCGCGGCGGGCAGGGCGTGGACCCGCAGCGCATCGAGCAGATCAAGGCGCTCTATGGCTTCGACAAGCCCCCGCACCAGCGCTTCGTCGAGATGATCGGCCGCTTCGCGCGTTTCGACCTGGGCACCAGCTTCTTCCAGAACAAGCCGGTGTCCCAGCTCATCGCCGAGAAGCTGCCGGTGTCCATCAGCCTGGGGCTGTGGACCTTCCTCATCAGCTACGGCGTGGCCGTGCCGCTGGGCGTGGCCAAGGCGGTGCGCGCCGGCACGCGCTTCGACCTGGTCAGCACGCTGGTCGTGCTCGTGGGCTACGCCATCCCGGGCTTCGTGCTCGGCGTGGCGCTGCTGGTCGTCTTCGGCGGGCAGCTGCAATGGTTCCCGCTGCGCGGCCTCACCTCGGCCAACTGGGACGAACTGAGTTGGGGCGCGCGCATCGTGGACTACCTGTGGCACATCACCCTGCCGGTCACGGCCATGGTGCTGGGCAGCTTCGCCGTCATCGCCATGCTGACCAAGAACGCCTTCCTGGAAGAGATCCGCAAGCAGTACGTGATGACCGCCAGGGCCAAGGGCCTGGGCGAGCGCCAGGTGCTGTGGAAGCACGTGTTCCGCAATGCGCTGATCCCCATCGTCACGGGTTTCCCGGCCGCTTTCATCGGGGCCTTCTTCACCGGCGCACTGCTCATCGAGACCCTGTTCTCGCTCGACGGCCTGGGCCTGCTGAGCTACGAGAGCGTGATCCGCCGCGACTACCCGGTGGTGCTGGGCACGCTGTTCCTGTTCACCCTGATCGGCCTGGTGACCAAGCTGATCTCCGACCTCTGCTACGTGTGGGTGGACCCGCGCGTGAAATATGACTAAGCCCCCCGCAACGCCCGCGCGCGGCGCGGACGTTTCCGCCCCTTCGGGGGGCGATGCGAGCGGCCCGGCCCAGCCGGTTGCGCCGCATCGCTCGCTGCCGCGGGCTTCTATCGGTCCCGGCCGGCGCGCCTGGCAGCGCTTCCGGCGCAACCGCCTGGGCTACTGGAGTCTGCTGGTGTTTGGCGCGCTGGTGGTGGCCAGCCTGTTCGCCGAGGTGCTGTCCAACGACCGGCCGCTGGTGGTGCGCTACGAGGGCAAAACCTATTTCCCCATCGTGCAGGACCTGCCCGAGACCGTGTTCGGCGGCGACTTCCAGACCGCCACCGACTACCTCGACCCGTTCATCCGCGAGCAGATCACCCGGGACGGCAACTGGGCCCTCTACGCGCCCAACCCCTACGGCTCGCAGACCATCAACTACTTCGCGGAACAGCCCAATCCCTCGGGGCCCAGCGCCGCCAACTGGCTGGGCACCGACGACCGCGGGCGCGACCTGCTGGCCCAGCTCATCTACGGTTTCCGCGTGAGCGTGCTGTTCGCGCTGGCGCTCACGGCCATCGGCGTGCTGCTTGGCGTGCTCACCGGCGCCATCCAGGGCTTCTTCGGCGGCAAGACGGACCTGGCCTTCCAGCGTTTCATCGAAATCTGGGGCGCCATGCCCGAGCTGTACCTGCTCATCATCTTCTCGGCCGTGTTCGCGCCCAGCGTGGGCCTGCTGCTGGTCCTGCTGAGCCTGTTCGGCTGGATGGGCCTGTCCGACTACGTGCGCGCCGAGTTCCTGCGCAACCGCCAGCTCGACTACGTGCGCGCCGCGCGGGCCATGGGCCTGAGCAACGTGCAGATCATGTGGCGCCACATCCTGCCCAACAGCCTGACGCCGGTGGTGACCTTCCTGCCATTTCGCATGAGCGCGGCCATCCTGGCGCTCACCTCGTTGGACTTCCTGGGCCTGGGCGTGCCGCCCGGCACGCCCTCGCTGGGCGAGCTGCTGAGCCAGGGCAAGAACAACATCGACGCCTGGTGGATCTCGCTGTCCACCTTCGGCGTGCTGGTGCTGACCCTGCTGCTGCTCACCTTCATGGGCGACGCGTTGCGCGATGCGCTCGATCCTCGAAAGGCCGACCGATGAGCGAACGACCGGCGCTGCTGGACGTGCAGGACCTGCGCATCGCCTTCGGCGGCCAGCCGGTGGTGCACGGCATTGGCTTTGCCATCGCCGAGGGCGAGAAGCTCGCGCTGGTGGGCGAGTCGGGTTCGGGCAAGACGGTGTCGGCGTTGTCGCTGCTCAGGCTGGTGGTCAACGCCGAGGTCTCGGGCCGGGCCCTGCTGGGTGGGCGCGACCTGCTCGCTCTGGGCGAGCGCGAGCTGCGCGGGGTGCGCGGCGACGAGGTGGCGGTCATCTTCCAGGAGCCCATGACCGCGCTCAACCCGCTCTACAGCGTGGGCAACCAGATCGGCGAGGTGCTGCAGCTCAAGCGCGGCCTGACGCCGCGCCAGGCGCGGGCCGGGGCGGTGGAGCTGCTGGCGTCCACCGGCATTCCCGAGCCCGAGCGCCGGGTCGACGCCTTTCCGCACCAGCTCAGCGGTGGCCAGCGCCAGCGCGCCATGATCGCCATGGCACTGGCCAGCCGGCCCAGGCTGCTGATCGCCGACGAACCCACCACCGCGCTGGACGTGAGCCTGCGCGGCCAGATTCTGGCGCTGCTGTCGGATCTGCAGCGCCAGCACGGCATGGCGGTGCTGCTCATCACGCACGACCTGCACCTGGTGCGCCGCTTCGCCGACCGCGTGGCGGTGATAGAGAAGGGCCATCTGGTGGAGCAGGGCGGCGTGACCGAGGTGTTTCAGCGCCCGCAGCACGCCTACACCCGCAAGCTGCTGGCCAGCCAGCCCGAGCGCGCCGTGGTCGAGCCCCCGGCCGGCGCCGCGCCGGTGATGCGCGCCGAGGGCCTGCGCGTGAGCTACCCCGTGCCCCTGCCGGGCTTCAAAGGCTGGTTCCGCAAGGGGGCGTTCACGGCGGTGCAGGGCGCCGACCTGGCCGTGCCCGCGGGTGGCACCCTTGGGGTGATTGGCGAATCGGGCTCGGGCAAGAGCACCCTGGCCCTGGCCGCGCTGGGCCTGCTGCCTTTCGAGGGCCGGCTGGACGTGGCCGGCAGCGACTGGGCCGAGGCCCGGCGCAACAAGCGCCTGCGCGAATTGCGCCAGCGCGTGCAGGTGGTGTTCCAGGACCCGTTCTCCTCGCTCTCGCCGCGCCTCACCATCGAGCAGATCGTGGGCGAGGGGCTGGCGGTGCACCGGCCGGACCTGCCGGCCGCCGCGCGCCGCGAGCGCGTGAGCGCGCTGCTCGCCGAGGTGGGCCTGGTCGATGACCCGCAGCGCGGCGCCGATTGGCTGCAGCGCTACCCGCACGAGTTCTCCGGCGGCCAGCGCCAGCGCCTGGCCATCGCGCGCGCGCTCATCGTGGAGCCGCAGCTGCTGGTGCTCGACGAGCCCACCAGCGCGCTCGACGTGACCGTGCAGAAGCAGGTGCTGGCCCTGCTGCAGCGCCTGCAGCGCGACCGGGGCCTGAGCTTCCTGCTGATCACGCACGACGTGGACGTGATCCGCGCCATGGCGCACGAGGTCATCGTCATGAAGGACGGCGCCATCGTCGAGCGCGGCCCCGCGCTGCAGGTGCTGGCCGCGCCCGCCCACCCCTACACGCGCCTGCTGGTGCAGGCCGCGGCTTGATCCAGGTCAGCCCCGCGCCGGCGCCCCCAGCCCAGAATCGCCCGCACGCCATGGCCGAGACGATCCCGCCCATCACCCCCCGTTCCTGCCTGCGCTGGCTCGCCCTGGGCTGGCGCGACCTCTGGGCCCAGCCGCTGCCGGGCCTGCTGCACGGCGCGCTGATCGCCGGCTTCGGCCTGCTGCTGCTGGCCCTGGCGCGCGACCGCTTCTGGCTGCTGGCGGGGGCGTTCTCGGGCTTCCTGATCGTCGCGCCCATCCTGGCCACCGGCCTGTACGTGGTGAGCCAGGCCCTGGCGGCCGGGCGCCGTGCTCCGCTGTCCGAGGTGCTGGGCCTGTGGCGCTCGGGCGATGGGCGGCTGGTGCGTTTCGGTCTGCTGCTGGCGCTGGCCGGCACCGGCTGGGTGCTCACCTCGGCCGGGCTGATCACCCTGGCCTCGCCGGTGCCGATCGAAAAACCCCTGGATTTCCTGCGTTACGTGGTGCTGGCGCCCGAGCCCGGGCTGTTCGAGGTCTGGCTGCTGCAGGGCGCCTTGCTGGCGGCGCCGGTCTATGCCAGCACCGTGGTGGCCCTGCCCATGCTGGTGGCCCGGCCGGTGCCGGTGCACACCGCCGTGGGCGCCAGCTGGCGCGCCGTGGCCAGCCACCCGCTCACGCTTACCCTGTGGGCGGTGCTGATCGCGGCGCTGGTGGCCCTGGGCATGGGGCTGGCCTTGCTCGGGCTGGTGGTGGCGATCCCCTGGCTGGCGCACGCCAGCTGGCACGCGGGGCGCGAGTTGCTGGCCGACGCGGAGCGTTGAGGCGCCATGGCCACCGGCACCCTGTGGGGCTTTACCGAGGCGCAGATCGCCCAGTTCGGCATGACCGTGGGCATCGGCGCCTTCATCCTCTACATGCTATTCATCGTGTTCAACCTGGCCCGGGAGTCCAAGGCTGGGCGCTTCGGCACCTTCGTGCTGTTCATGGTGCTGTCCTTCGGCATGCTGGGTTTTCTGGCCAAGAGCGTGATCCAGTGGCTGCTGGGCATCTGAGCCTGGCTCGCAGCTTGCTAGGCCAGGTTTGGCGCGCTACAATGCGCGCTTCACGACCAAATGGGCGGGTACTTACCGGCCCTTTTTTTTTGGCCGGGCGGGAAACCGATGCCGGCCTGATGCATTTCAACCATGGGCTGGCAAGACACCGTCGCGCAAACCGTCACCGCGCTGGGCTTCGACCTGGTGGACCTGGAACGGTCCGCCGGCGGCCTGCTGCGCGTCACGGTGGATTGGCCCTGGCAGCCCCCGGCCGACGGCCAGCCCCGCCCGCCCGAGCGCTTCGTCACGGTGGAGGACTGCGAGCGCATCACCCGCCAGATGCAGTACGCGCTGGAGGTCGAAGGCACGGACTACCGGCGCCTGGAAGTCGGCTCGCCGGGCATCGACCGCCCGCTGCGCCATGAGAACGACTTCCTGCGCTTCGAAGGTCACGTGATCGACATCACGCTCAAGGCGCCGCTGGGCGCCAATGGCGCCGTGTCGGCCAACCGCAAGAAATTCCGCGGCACGCTGGAGCGCGCCGCCGACGGGCGCTGGCAGATCGTCTGGAGCGACGAGCCGCCGGTGAAGCCGGGCCAGCGCGTGAGCAAGAAGCGCGAGCCCGCGCCGCTGCAGGCGCTGGGCTTCACGCTCGACGAAATCGCTCAGGCGCGGCTGGCGCCGATCGTGAACTTCAAGGGCCGGGGCACTGCCGGCGAGGCGGGCGCCGAGCCGGCCGACAGAACATAACAACGGACCGTATTGGATTGGAAAGGTGGGCTGAACGATGAACCGCGAAATGTTGATGCTGATCGATGCCATCTCGCGCGAGAAAAACGTCGAGCGCGACGTGGTGCTCGGCGCGGTCGAGCAGGCGCTGGCTTCGGCCACCAAGAAGCTCTACAAGGGCGAGGTCGACATCCGCGTGGCGATGGACCCGGACACGGGCGCCTACGAAACCTTCCGCCGCTGGCTGGTGGTGCCCGATGAGGCCGGCCTGCAGAACCCCGACGCCGAGGAAATGCTGTCCGACGCGCGCGACGAGATCGCCGACATCGAAGAGGGCGACTACATCGAGAAGCCGGTGGAGAGCGTGCCCATCGGCCGCATCGGCGCCATGGCCGCCAAGCAGGTCATTCTGCAGAAGATCCGCGACGCCGAGCGCGAGATGCTGCTCAACGACTTCATGTCGCGCGGCGACAAGATCTTCGTCGGCACCGTCAAGCGCATGGACAAGGGCGACCTGATCGTCGAGAGCGGCCGCGTGGAAGGCCGCCTCAAGCGCGGCGAGATGATCCCCAAGGAGAACTTCCGCACCGGCGACCGCGTGCGCGCCATGATCATGGAAGTGGATCTCACGCTGCGCGGCGCGCCCATCCTGCTGTCGCGCTCGGCACCCGAGTTCATGATCGAGCTGTTCCGCCAGGAAGTGCCCGAGATCGAGCAGGGCCTGCTGGAGATCAAGAAGTGCGCCCGCGACGCCGGCTCGCGCGCCAAGATCGCCGTGCACAGCTTCGACAAGCGCATCGATCCCATCGGAACCTGCGTGGGCGTGCGCGGTTCGCGCGTCAACGCCGTCACCAACGAGCTCGCGGGCGAGCGCGTGGACATCGTGCTGTGGTCCGAGGATCCGGCACAGTTCGTGATCGGCGCGCTGGCGCCGGCCAACGTGGTCTCCATCGTGGTCGACGAAGAGCGCCACGCCATGGACGTGGTGGTGGACGAAGAGAACCTGGCCATCGCCATCGGCCGCGGCGGCCAGAACGTGCGCCTGGCCAGCGAGCTCACCGGCTGGCGCATCAACATCATGACGGCCGACGAATCGGCCCAGAAGCAGGCCGAGGAGGCCAGCTCGATCCGCACGCTGTTCATGTCCAAGCTGGACGTGGACCAGGAAATCGCCGACATCCTGATCGAGGAAGGTTTCACCAGCCTCGAGGAAGTGGCCTACGTGCCGCTGCAGGAGATGCTGGAGATCGAGTCCTTCGACGAAGACACGGTCAACGAGCTGCGCACCCGCGCCAAGGACGCGCTGCTGACCATGGAGATCGCCCGCGAGGAAAGCGTCGAGGAAGTCTCGCAGGACCTGCGCGACCTGAACGGCCTCACGCCCGAGCTGATCGCCAAGCTGGCCGAGGCCGGCATCCATACCCGCGACGACCTGGCCGATCTCGCGACGGACGAACTCACCGAGATCACGGGCCAGTCGGAAGCGCAAGCCACCGAGCTGATCATGCAGGCGCGCGCGCACTGGTTTACCGGTGACGAAACGCAGTCCCCGTCCTGATCACCCGGAGGCCCACGGAGCACAGAACACATGACCAGTAATACCGTCGCCGAATTCGCCGCCGAACTGAACAAGCCCGCCGCCGTGCTGCTGGAGCAGCTGGCGGCCGCCGGCGTGCGCAAGTCCACGCCATCCGACCCCATCACCGAGACGGACAAGCAGCAGCTGCTCGGCCACCTCAAGGCCGCGCACGGCACGGCCGGGGGCGAGCGCAAAAAAATCACGCTGGTCAAGAAGTCCACGTCCGAGATCAAACAGGCCGATGCCATGGGCCGCGCGCGCACCATCCAGGTGGAGGTGCGCAAGAAGCGCACCTTCATCAAGCGCGACGATGAGCCGGCGGCCGCGCCCGCCGTGGCCGAGGAGCCGGCGGCACCCGCCGCGCCCGTGGTCGATGAAGGCGAACTGGCACGCCGCGAGGAAGAAGCGCGCCGCCAGGCCGAGCTGATCCGCCGCCAGGAAGAAGAACTGGCCGCCAAGCGCGCCGCTCGCGAGGCCGAGGAGGCCAAGGCCGCCGCCGAAGCCGCCGCCAAGCAGGAGCGCGAAGCGGCTGCTGCTGCTGCTGCTGCCGCCGCCGCGGCGGTACCGGCGGTCGAAGAAGCGGCCCCCGCCAAGCCCGCGACCACGGCCGTGAAGGTCAAGGGTCCGGACAAGGAGGCCGTCGCCAAGGCCGCCGCCGACAAGGCGGCCGAGGAACGCAAGGCCGAAGAGCTGCGCGCCGCCGACCTGCAGGAGCGCCGCCGCAAGGCCGAGGCCGAGGCCGCGAACATCCGCGCCATGATGGCCGCGCCGGCCAAGACCCTGGTGGCCAAGAAGCCCGAGCCCCCGGCCGACGCCAAGGCCGGCCTCAAGGGCACGCTGCACAAGCCCGCGGGCACCGCCGCCAAGGCCCCCGCCACTGCGGCGGCGGGTGCGGCCGCGGGTGCCGGCAAGAAAGAGGTCAAGTCCGAGAACCTGTCCTCCACCTGGAAGGACGACGCGGCCAAGAAGAAGGAAATCAAGACCCGTGGCGACACCAGCTCGGGCCGCGGCAACTGGCGCAGCGGCCCGCGCGGCGGTGGCCGCCGTGGCGACTCGCGCGATTCGCGCGACGGCCAGAGCAGCTTCCAGGCACCGGCCGAGTTCAAGCAGATCGAGGTGCACGTGCCCGAGACCATCACGGTCGCCGAGCTCGCGCACAAGATGGCGGTCAAGTCGTCCGAGCTGATCAAGCAACTGATGAAGCTCGGCCAGATGGTCACCATCAACCAGTCGCTGGACCAGGACACCGCGATGATCTTGGTCGAGGAACTGGGCCACAAGGCCGTGGTCGCCGCGCTGGACGACCCCGAGGCCTTCACCGACGAAGAGGTGTCGCAGCAGCAGGCCGAGGCCAAGCCGCGCGCGCCCGTGGTCACCGTCATGGGCCACGTGGACCACGGCAAGACCTCGCTGCTCGACTACATCCGCCGCAGCAAGGTGGCGGCGGGCGAGGCGGGCGGCATCACGCAGCACATCGGCGCCTACCACGTCGACACGCCGCGCGGCATGGTCACCTTCCTCGACACCCCGGGCCACGAGGCCTTCACGGCCATGCGCGCCCGTGGCGCCCAGGCCACCGACATCGTCATCCTGGTCTGCGCTGCCGACGACGGCGTGATGCCGCAGACCAAGGAAGCCATCAAGCACGCCAAGGCGGCCGAGGTGCCCATCGTGGTGGCCATGACCAAGGCCGACAAGCCCGAGGCCAACATCGAGCGCGTGAAGTCCGAGCTCGTGGCCGAGCAGGTCGTGCCCGAGGAGTTCGGCGGTGAGTCGCCCTTCGTGGCCGTGTCGGCCAAGACCGGCATGGGCATCGACGACCTGCTCGAGCAGGTGCTGCTGCAGGCCGAGGTGCTGGAGCTCACCGCGCCGGTGGACGCCATGGCCAAGGGCCTGGTGATCGAGGCGCGCCTGGACAAGGGCCGCGGCGCCGTGGCCACGGTGCTGGTGCAGAGCGGCACGCTCAAGGTGGGCGACGTGGTGCTGGCGGGCCAGACCTCGGGCCGCGTGCGCGCCATGCTCGACGAGAACGGCAAGGCCACCAAGGAAGCCGGCCCCTCCATTCCGGTGGAGATCCAGGGCCTGGCCGAGGTGCCGCAGGCGGGCGACGAGTTCATGGTGATGGCCGACGAGCGCCGCGCGCGCGAGATCGCCACCTACCGCGCCGGCAAGTTCCGCAACACCAAGCTGGCCAAGCAGCAGGCCGCCAAGCTGGAGAACATGTTCGCGGACATGGCCGCCGGCGAGGTCAAGACCCTGCCCATCATCATCAAGGCCGACGTGCAGGGCTCGCAGGAAGCGCTGGCCGCTTCGCTGCTCAAGCTCTCCACCGACGAGGTGAAGGTGCAGCTGGTGTATGCGGGCGTGGGTGGCATCAGCGAAAGCGACGTCAACCTGGCCATCGCGGCCGGCGCCGTGGTGATCGGCTTCAACGTGCGCGCCGATGCCGGCGCGCGCAAACTGGCCGAGGGCAACGACGTCGACCTGCGCTACTACAACATCATCTACGACGCGGTGGACGAGTTGAAGGCCGCCATGTCGGGCATGCTCGCGCCGGAGAAGCGCGAAGAGGTCATCGGCATGGCCGAGATTCGCACGGTGTTCGTGGCGTCCAAGATCGGCACGGTGGCGGGCTGCATGGTCACGCAGGGCATGGTCACGCGCAGCGCGCACTACCGCCTGCTGCGCGAGAACGTGGTGGTGCACACCGGCGAGCTGGAATCGCTCAAGCGCCTCAAGGACGACGTGCGCGAGGTCAAGGAAGGCTTCGAGTGCGGTATCAAGCTGCGCAACTACAACGACATCAAAGAGGGCGACCAGCTCGAGTTCTTTGAGGTCAAGGAAGTGGCGCGCACGCTGTAATCCACCCGAGCCGACAGAGACACACCATGCCCCGCAAGGCCTCGTCCGTTCCCAACCGCGGCTACCGCGTGGCCGACCAGATCCAGCGCGATCTGGCCGAGCTGATCGCGCGCGAGTTGAAGGACCCGCGCGTGGGCATGGTCACGCTCAACGCGGTCGAGGTCACGCCCGACTACGCGCACGCCAAGGTGTTCTTCAGCCTGCTCACGGGCAACCCCGAGGAAACCGCCGAAGGCCTGAACGCCGCGGCGGGCTTCCTGCGCAACGCGCTGTTCAAGCGCCTGCACATCCACACCGTGCCCACGCTGCACTTCGTGTTCGACCGCACCACCGAGCGCGCGGCCGACATGAACGCCTTGATTTCCAAGGCGGTGGCTTCGCGTTCCAAGAACGAGGACTAGCCATGCAGCGCCAACGCACGAGGGTGCAACGGCGCCCCGTGCATGGGGTGCTGCTGCTCGACAAACCGCTGGGCCTGTCCAGCAACCAGGCCTTGCAGAAGGCCAAGTGGCTGCTGCGCGCCGAAAAAGCCGGCCACACCGGCACGCTCGACCCCCTGGCTACGGGCGTTCTGCCGCTGTGTTTTGGCGCGGCCACCAAGTTCAGCCAACTGCACCTGGACGCCGACAAGACCTACGAAACCACCGTGCGACTGGGCGTGCGCACGCGCACGGCCGACGCCGAGGGCGAGGTCATCGACACCCGCCCCGTGTCGTGCTCCGCCGGCCAGGTGGTGGAGGTGCTGGACCGCTTCATGGGCGAGATCGACCAGGTGCCGCCCATGCACAGCGCGCTCAAGAAGGACGGCAAGGCCCTGTACGAATACGCGCGCGAAGGCGAGACCGTGGCGCGCGAGCCGCGCCGCGTGCGCATCCACGAGATCGAGCTGCTCGACATGCGGCTGCAGGGCGAGGCCCCCCAGCTGCGCCTGCGCGTGGTCTGCAGCAAGGGCACCTACATCCGCACGCTCGGCGAAGACATCGGCGAGGCCCTGGGCTGCGGCGGCCACCTGATCGCGCTGCGCCGCGTGGCCACCGGACCATTCGGCGTGGCCGACGCCGTCACGCTCGACGCACTCGAGGCGATGGGCGAAGCCGAGCGGCTGGGCGCCCTGAAACCGGTCGAGGCCCTGCTCGAGGGCCATGAACGGATCGCGCTCGACGCCGAGCACGCCGGGCGCTTCCTGAGCGGCGTGCGCCGCCGTGGCGACTGGCCCAACCGCGAGCGCGTGGCCGTCTTCGGCCCTTCGCCCGCCAACCCCACGCCCACCGTCCTGCTGGGCACCGCCCACGTACAGGGCGGCGAACTCATCCCGGGGCGCCTGTTGAGCCCCACCGATATCCAGCAAATCCTCGAAACAGAGGCACCCGCACCATGAGCAGACCCATCCGCAACATCGCCATCATCGCCCACGTCGACCACGGCAAGACCACCATGGTCGACCAGCTCCTGCGCCAGTCCGGCACCTTCGCCGAGCACGAGAAGGTCGTCGACACCGTGATGGACAACAACGCCATCGAACGCGAGCGTGGCATCACCATCCTGGCCAAGAACTGCGCCGTGAGTTGGAAGGGCACGCACATCAACATCGTCGACACCCCCGGCCACGCGGACTTCGGCGGCGAGGTCGAGCGCGCGCTGTCCATGGTCGACGGGGTGGTGCTGCTGATCGACGCCCAGGAAGGCCCGATGCCGCAGACGCGCTTCGTGACCAAGAAGGCGCTGGCCCTGGGCCTCAAGCCCATCGTGGTGGTGAACAAGGTGGACAAGCCCGGCGCCAATCCCGACAAGGTGATCAACGCCGCCTTCGACCTGTTCGACAAGCTCGGCGCCACCGACGAACAGCTCGACTTCCCCGTGGTCTACGCCTCGGGCATCAACGGCTGGTCCTCGCTGGAGGAAGGCCCGGCGGGTGAGCAATGGGGCCCGGACATGTCGGCCCTGTTCGAGACCGTGCTCAAGCACGTGCCCGCGCACGAAGGCGACCCCGATGCGCCGCTGCAACTGCAGATCTCGGCGCTGGACTACTCCAGCTTCGTGGGCCGTATCGGCGTGGGCCGCATCAACGCCGGCACGCTCAAGCCGTCCATGGACGTGCTGGTGATGGAAGGCCCCGACGGCAAGAGCTTCAAGGGGCGCGTCAACCAGGTGCTGACTTTCCAGGGCCTGGACCGCGTGCAGACCAGCGAGGCCCGTCCCGGCGACATCGTGCTCATCAACGGCATCGAGGACATCGGCATCGGCGTGACCCTGACCGACCCGGCCAATCCCGCGCCGCTGCCCATGCTCAAGGTCGACGAGCCCACGCTGACCATGAACTTCTGCGTCAACACCAGTCCGCTGGCCGGCCGCGAAGGCAAGTTCGTCACCAGCCGCCAGATCTGGGACCGCTTGCAGAAGGAACTGCAGAGCAACGTGGCCCTGCGCGTGAAGGACACCGATGAGGACGGCATCTTCGAGGTGTCGGGCCGCGGCGAACTGCACCTGACCATCCTGATCGAGAACATGCGCCGCGAGGGCTACGAACTGGCCGTGAGCAAGCCGCGCGTGGTGTTCAAGGAGATCAATGGCGAGCGCTACGAGCCCATCGAACTGGTGACGGCCGACGTGGAAGAGCAGCACCAGGGCGGCGTGATGCAGGCCCTGGGCGAGCGCAAGGGCGAGCTCATCAACATGGAGCCTGACGGCCGTGGCCGCGTGCGCCTGGAGTACCGCATCCCGGCGCGTGGCCTGATCGGCTTCAGCAACGAGTTCCTCAACCTCACGCGCGGCTCGGGCCTGATCGCCAACATCTTCGACGGCTACGAGCCGCACAAGGGGGAGGTCGCCGGCCGCAAGAACGGCGTGCTGATCAGCATGGACGACGGCGAGATCTTCAACTACGCCCTGGGCAAGCTCGACGACCGCGGCCGCATGTTCGTCAAGGCCAACGACCCGGTGTACGAAGGCATGATCGTCGGCATCCACAGCC
This sequence comes from Hydrogenophaga sp. YM1, assembly GCF_016903055.1. Taxonomy (NCBI): domain Bacteria; kingdom Pseudomonadati; phylum Pseudomonadota; class Betaproteobacteria; order Burkholderiales; family Comamonadaceae; genus Hydrogenophaga; species Hydrogenophaga sp. YM1. The sequence goes on from NZ_CP070223.1 coordinate 2,359,516, forward strand.
GCGACAACGACCTGGTGGTGAACGCCACGCGCACCAAGCAGCTCACCAACTTCCGCGTCAGCGGCAAGGAAGACGCGATCAAGATCACGCCGCCGATCCAGCTCACGCTGGAGTACGGTGTCGAGTTCATCGAGGACGATGAACTGGTCGAGATCACGCCCAAGAGCATCCGCCTGCGCAAGCGCTTCCTCAAGGAGCACGAGCGCAAACGCGCCAGCCGCGACAGCTGATCCCGCCATGCCCTTTCGCCTGCTCAGTCGCCTGACGCACACGCAGGCGGTGTTCCTGATGGTCGCGGTGACCTTGATGTGGTCCATCGCCGGCGTGGTCGCGCGCCAGCTCGAATCGGCCGCTCGCTTCGAGGTGACCTTCTGGCGCAGTGCCTTCACCGCGCTGTCGCTGCTGGTGATCCTGCCGCTGTGGCGCTCGGCCGACCGCGCGGCGGGCAGCCTCGAGGACGAACCAGGGCAGGGCCCATGGCAGCGCCACTGGGGCATGCAGCCGGGGTCCGGGGCATTCTGGATGAGCGGTGTGTGCTGGAGCGTGATGTTCACCGCCTTCATGCTGGCGCTGACCTTCACCACCGTGGCCAACGTGCTCGTCATCATGGCGGCGGGACCGCTGTTCACCGCGCTGCTGGCGCGCTTCACGATCGGCCAGACGCTGGCGCCACGGACATGGGCCGCCATCGTGGTCGCGGGCCTGGGCATTGTCTACATGTATGGCAGCCAGTTCCTGCTGGCCTTTGCCCGGCCCGACATCGACACCCGCGCGCTGGTGATCGGCTCGCTGGTGGCGCTGTGCGTGCCCATTGCCGGCGCCATCAACTGGACGGTGATGCAGCGCGGCAAGTCCCAGGGCCGGCACATCGATCTCGTGCCGTCGGTGCTGCTCGGCGGGCTCATCTCGTCCTTGTTCACGCTGCCCATGGCCTTGCCCTTCGAGGCCACGGGCCGCGACATCGCCTGGCTGGCACTGCTGGGCCTGGTGCAGCTGGCCATTCCCTGCGCGCTGGTTGTCGTCTGCTCGCGCGCCCTCAAGGCGCCCGAGGTGTCGCTGCTGGCCTTGTTGGAGGTGATCTTCGGCATCCTGCTCGCCTGGCTGGGTGCGGGAGAAGAGCCCGGTGCCGAGGTGCTGATCGGCGGCAGCCTGGTCATCGGCGCGCTGCTCACCAATGAACTGCTGGGCTGGCGCTCGCGCAGCGTCACCCCCCGCCTACAGACCCTGGACGCCCGCGACTCGCGCGGCGTCTAAGGAAGAACCACCATCGCCTGGAGCAACCGCATGTCTTCGACCGAACCGCTCGTGATCACCGAAGTGCAGGGCCGCGTGGGCCTGATCACGCTCCACCGTCCCAAGGCGCTGAACGCCCTGTCGCTGGAGATGATCCGCGCGCTCACGGCCGCGCTGCTGGCCTGGCGCGAGGACCCCGCGGTGCTGGCCGTGGCGATTCGCGGCGTGAACAAGGAAGGCCCCTTCGGCGCCTTCTGCGCGGGCGGCGACATCCGCTTCTTCCACCAGGCGGCGCTGGCCGGCAACCCCGAGCTCGAGGATTTCTTCACCGAGGAGTACGCGCTCAACCACCTGATCCACACCTACCCCAAGCCCTACATCGCCTTCATGGACGGCATCTGCATGGGCGGGGGCATGGGCATCAGCCAGGGCGCCAGCCTGCGCGTGGTGACCGAGCGCAGCAAGCTGGCGATGCCCGAAACCAACATCGGCCTGTTCCCCGACGTGGGTGGTGGCTACTTCCTGAGCCGTTGCGCGGGCCACCTGGGCGAGTACCTGGGCCTCACCGGCCGGATGCTGCAAGGCCGCGAAGCGCTGAGCGCGGGCCTGGCCGACGGCCACATCGAATCGCAGCGCCTGCCCAAGCTCTGGGACAGCCTGGGCGCCACGCCCTTCGAGAACGGCGAGGCCGTGCAGCGCTGGGTGGAAAGCCACCTGCAGGCACAGGCGCCCGCCGCGCCCTGGCCGGTGGACGAGGTCAACACCGTCTTCGGCCTGGGCTCGGTGCCCGCCATGGTGGCCGCGCTGGGGGCCAGCGGCAGCGAGTGGGCCAAGGAGACGCTGCAGGTGCTGCGCCAGCGCTCGCCGCTGATGCTGCACGTGGTGCTGGAGCAGATCCGCCGCGCGCGCCGGGTGGGCCTGGCCGAGGACCTGCGCATGGAGCGCGACCTGGTGCGCCACTGCTTCCACCTGCGCCCGGGCGCGGCGAGCGAAACCGTGGAAGGCGTGCGCGCGCTCGCCATCGACAAGGACCACGCGCCGAAGTGGAACCCGGCGCGCATCGAGGACGTTACGCCCGAACAGGTGGCTGCCTTCTTCGTCTCGCCCTGGCCGGCGCACGCGCACCCGCTGCGCTCGCTGGGCTGAAACCGGCGGACCCACGCGCCAGGCGCGGGGCCCGGCGCGCCCTCAGGGCGTGTAGCGTTCGGTCGAGTTGACCTCGGCTCCGGCGTCAAAGCCGCTCACCACCAGCACCTGGCCGTTGTCGAGTCGACTGGCCACGGCGGACTGACGCACATGGGCCATGGAGGCGGCGCTGGTCCAGACCTTGAGGTCCGGGTTGTAGATCTCGGCGGTGTTCTGGCCGGAGCCACCAGCCAGAAGGACGCGGCCATCGGCCAGCAGCGTCATGGTGGGCAGGCTCCGGCTGCTGTTTCGCGTGCTCGTGGTCCAGGTCGACGTGTGCGGGTCGAATCGCCACGCCGTGGTGCCGGCATCGCTCGTCACGAGCACGCTGCCATCGTCCAATGGCACCGACAGCATGACGTTGCCGCTGCCGCCAAAGGCGATCGGCGTGGTGCCGCTGCCGTCCACCGCGTAGAGCTCGGCCGAGGTGACGAAGCCCCCGCTATTGACCCCGCCCGCGACCAGCAGCGTGGTGCCGCCCGGCAGCAGCTGCGCCGCGTGCTGCGCCCGTGCGGTGGACAAGGGGGTGGGCAGCAAGGTCCAGGTGCCGGTGGCCGGGTCGTACACCTCGGCCGTGCTCGAGAAACTGGTGGGCGCCGGGCCGCGGAATCCGCCGACGACCAGGACCTTGCCATTGGGCAACACGCTGGCGGTGGGCCGCGTGCGCGCTTCGTTCATGCTGCCCGTGGCCGTCCAGGTATTGGCCACCGGGTCATAGAGTTCGGCGCTGGCCAGTGTGCTGAAGCCGGCGGCATCGCCGCCGAAGACCAGGACACGGCCATCGACCAGGACCACGGCCGTCGGATCCGCGCGCGCGACGAGCATGGGGGCCGCCGCGCTCCAGCTGCTGCTGGCGGGGTCGTAGATGTCGGCTTCGAAGGACGGGCCGCCGAGGGCATAACCGCCCGCCAGCAGCTGGCGGCCATCGGGCAGGCGCGACAGGGTCGCGTAGTGGCGGGGCGTCGGAACGGTCGCGACGGACGTCCACGCACCGCGCCCCGTGACGGTCAGGCGCAACTGCGTCTGGACCGAGCCCGCGGGGTGGTTGGCGCTGACCGTGTGGCTGGTCTCGCGCTGCAGCGCGGTGGGCGTGCCGGTGATCGCTCCAGTGATCGCGTCGAGGGTCAGCCCGCTGGGCAGGGCCGGCGAAACGGTGAATCCGTTGGCGGAGCCGCCGCTGAGCCGCGCGTGGTTGGTGGCAATGGACTCGCCCACCACGTACAGCGCCCTTGGGGTGTCGTAGGTCAGCGCAGTCGGGCTGGGTGTGCTGGAGTGATTGCCCCCGCAAGCGGCCAGCAGGGCCGCGGCCGACAAGGCCAGGGCCCGCAGCCAGGCCGCGGGCCCTGCTTGATTTTGCACTATGGAATTTGGAGCAATCGAATAGGCCATGGCCGAATCTACCATCGGCGGCCCGCGTGCCCCCATCGCTCGCGCACCAGCAACTGGCCAGCGTGTGCGGTCGACCCTTCGCGCGCTGGCGCCTTCAGGCGCTCGCCGCCAAGCGCCCGAACCGCCCGCTCTGGAAGTCGTGGAAGGCCTGCACGATCTCCTCGCGCGTGTTCATCACGAAGGGACCGTGGCCCACCACGGGTTCCTCGATCGGTTCGCCGCCCAGGAACAGCAGCTTGGCGTCGGTGTTGGCCTCGATCTCCAGCGCGTCGCCGTCGCGCTGGAACTGCACCAGTTGGGCCTCGCGGGCCACGGCCTCGCCGTTGACCAGCACGGTGCCCGCCAGCACCACCAGCGCGGCGGTGTGGCCTTTGATCAGCGGCAGGCGCGCGGTCTTGCCCTGGTTAAGTCGCACGTCCCACACGTCCATGGGCGTGTGCGTGCGCGCCGGGCCGGCGTGGCCACCGTAGGCGCCCGCGATCACGCGCACGCGGCCCGCCCCCTCGGGCAGGTCCACGCCGGGGATCTGCGCGTCCAGGATGTTCTGGTAGCCGGGCGCTTCCATCTTGCTGCGCGCGGGCAGGTTCACCCACAGCTGCACCATCTCCAGCTGGCCCCCGCGCTGCGTGAACGCGGGCGAGTGGAACTCCTCGTGCAGGATGCCCGAGGCGGCGGTCATCCACTGCACGTCGCCGGGGCCGATGGTGCCGCCCGCGCCGGTGGAGTCGCGGTGCGCCACCTCGCCGTCGTAAACGATGGTCACGGTCTCGAAACCGCGGTGCGGGTGCACCCCCACGCCGCGCGGGCGATCGCTGGGCGGGAATTGCGCCGGGCCGGCGTAGTCGAGCAGCAGGAAGGGGCTGAGCTGGGCGCCGTGGTCACCGTAGCTGAACAGCGAGCGCACGGGAAAACCGTCGCCCACCCAGTGCGGGCGGGGCGCGCTGTAGACCCCTTGGATCGGCTTGAGCATGGATTTCTCCTGAGAACACCACCCCGGTGGAACGGGGAATGGTGAGAGGATATGTGTGGAACGATACCCTGGGTAGATGGCGATAATCGGTCGCAATGTTCTATAGGTGGAACGATGAAGCTGCCCGACCTGAACGACCTCTATTACTACGCCCAGGTGGTGGAGCACGGCGGCTTCGCGGCGGCCAGCCGCGCCCTGGGCGTCCCGAAGTCGCGCCTGAGCCGGCGCATCGCGCTGCTGGAAGAGCGCCTGGGGGCGCGGTTGATCCTGCGCTCCACACGCAGCTTCTCCGTCACCGACGCGGGTCGCGGTTACTACACGCACTGCCGCGCCATGCTGACCGAGGCCGAGGCGGCCGAGGAGTCCATCGCCGTGGCGCGCGGCGAGCCGCGAGGCGTGGTGCGCATGAGCTGTCCGGTGGCGCTGCTGGCCACGCGCATGGGCGGCATGCTGGCCGACTTCCTGGCGCGCCACCCGCGCGTGGAGCTGCACCTGGAGGAGACCAACCGCCGCGTGGACGTGGTGGCAGAGGGCATCGACCTGGCCGTGCGCGTGCGCCCGCCACCGCTGGAGGACAGCGAACTGGCCATGCGCGTGCTGTCCGAGCGCAGCCAGTGCCTGGTGGCCAGCCCGGCGCTGATCGAGCGCCTGGGCAACCCGCAGGGGCCCGGCGACCTGGCGCGTTTTCCGAGCATGGACCTGGGCCAGCCGCAGGAGGTGCATCAGTGGGTGCTCGAGGGCCCGAACGGCGCACGCGCCGAGGTGCGGCACCAGCCGCGCTATGTCACGCGCGGCATGCTGGCGCTGCGCGCCGCGGCCGTGGCGGGCGTGGGCATCGTGCAGTTGCCGCGCATGATGCTGGCGGCCGAGTTCGGGCCGGGCGAGCTGGTGCCGGTGCTGCCGGGCTGGGCACCGCGGCGCGAGATCGTGCACGCGGTGTTCGCCTCGCGGCGCGGCCAGTTGCCCGCGGTGCGGCTACTGATCGATCACCTGGCCGAGCGCTTCGCCGCGCTGAGCGAGGACTGAGCCACGAGCGAGCGACAAGAAGGCGGCGGCCTCAGGCCGACGCGGTGGCCCTCGCGGCCAGCCAGGCCTGCAGCGTGGTCGGCGCCAGCCAGGCACCGGGGCCGGGCAGCAGCGAGTCGGCTTGGAGCGGTGCGCCGAAATAGCCCGCGCCCTCGTCCGTCACGACCTCGCGCCCATCGCCGCGCTGGCGCAGCAGGTCACGCAGCAGCTCGTCCATGGGCCAGGCCTGGGGGCCGGCGATCTCGGTGAGGCCATTCAGGGGTTCTGCCGTGGCGGCGCGCGCCACGGCCGCGGCCACGTCGGACGCGGCGATCGGCTGGATGCCCGCCGAGGGCGCGTGCACGCGCCCGTCCCGGGTGGCGGCGTCGGCGATGGCGCCGAGAAACTCGTGGAACTGCGTGGCGCGCACGATGGTGTGGGGCAGGGCGCCGCCGCGGATCAGCTGTTCCTGCGCCAGCTTGGCGAGGAAATAGCCGCTGTCGCGCAGGCGATCGGTGCCGACGACGGACAGCGCCACGACATGGCGCACGCCGGCCGCGGTCGCTTCGTTCAGGAGCTGGCGCGTGGAGGTTTGGAAGAAGTGCATCACCGCCGCCGGCTCGAACGAGGGCGAGTTGCTCACGTCCACCACCACCCGCGCGCCCCGCAGCGCCTGGGGCAGGCCGTCGCCGGTGAGGGTGTTGACGCCGGTGGAGGGAGCGGCGGCCAGCACGTCGTGCCCGCCCTGGCGCAGCAGCGCGCCGACCTGTTGGCCGATGAGGCCAGTGCCTCCGATGATCACGACTTTCATAGGGGTCCTTTGTGTCTGGGGATGGCGAGGACCCGCGGTCTCGGCGCAGGCCGAAGCGGCGTCCTCAGCCCCAAGACGGCGCCGTTGCCCCGCTTGTGACCGGCGCAGCCGACCATCCGTCGGCGGGGCCTTCGCCGCCGGCCCGCATCACATCCAGAGCGCGCGCCACAGCAGCCGCGGCAGCTCGCTCTTGTCGACGGTGACCCGCTGGGCCCAGCTGCGGTGCTGGATGGCGGCGATGCGGTCGAGCACGCGCAGGCCGCCTTGCACCACCAGGCGCAGCTCCCAGCCCGCGCGACCGCCGACCTGGCGCACCAGCGGCGCGCCCATCTGCATCAGGCCGCGCGCCTGCGCGCACAGCTCGGCCACCACGGCCTGGCGCTCGCGCTCGCGTTCGCCGGCGCCGGGCAGGAAGTCCTCCACCGCCACGCCATGGCGGCGCAGCGTGTCGGCCGGCAGGTACACGCGCTGGCGCGACAGGTCGACACCCAGGTCCTGCCAGAAGTTGATCAGCTGCAGGGCGCTGCAGATGCGGTCGCTGCGTTCCAGCGCGGCGGCGTCCGTCACGCCCCACAGGTGCAGCAGCAGCCGCCCCACCGGGTTGGCCGAGAGCCGGCAGTAGGCGAGCAGCTCGGCCGTGTCGGCGTAGCGGTGGCCGCTGGCGGTGTGGCGCACGTCCTGCTCGAAAGCGCTGATCAGGTCGCGCAGCAGGTCCGCGGGCCAGGCGTGGCGCTGCACGGCGGCGGCCAGGGGCGCGAAGACGGCCTGCCAGCGCGGTGGCACGGGACGGCCAGCCAGGGCCTCGTCCAGCGCCGCGCGGTAGGCGGCCAGCTCGGCCAGGCGCGTGGTGGCGTCGGCCTCGCCTTCGTCGGCGATGTCGTCGGCCGTGCGCGCGAAGCGGTAGAGCGCGGCCACCGCCGGGCGCAGCGGGGCGGGGCAGAGCCAGCTCGCCACCGGGAAGTTCTCGTAGTGCTCGACCGAGGCGCCGAAGGCGGCCGATGCCCCGGGCGGCGCGGTGGCGCCGGGCGCTCTCGCCGTGTCGGGCGCGGCCGTGTCCGTGTCCCCGCTGGGAGGGGCGGTGTCGGAGGGGTGGGGTGTTTGCACTAGAATTTCGGTTACTAACCGGTCAGTCATTAATATCTGGTGCCGCATCCGGCCCGAACGCGGGGGAACTCCATGAAAACGACGCTGATTGTCTGCGTATTGGCCAGCACCGCCGCGCTGGCCGCCTGCGCCCGGCCCGAGCCGGCGCCCGAGCCGGTGCGCGCCGTGAAGCTGCTCACCGTGGGTCCGTCGGTGCTGAACGCCAACAGCGAATACGCCGGCGAAGTTCGTGCCCGGGTCGAATCGCGTCTGGGGTTTCGCGTCGGCGGCAAGCTGGTGGAGCGCCCGGCCGAGGTGGGCCAGCGCGTGAGGGCGGGTCAGCTGCTGGCGCGGCTGGACGCGCAGGACCTGGCGCTGTCCGGCCAGGCCGCGCAGGCCGCGGCCACCGCCGCGCTCACCCAGCGCGACCTGGCGCGCGCCGACCTGGAGCGCTTCAAGGGCCTGCTGGCCCAGGGCTTCGTGAGCCAGGCCGAGATCGACCGTCGCCAGGCCGCGCTGGAAGCGGCCGAGGCCTCCTTGCGCCAGGCCCGCGCGCACAGCGCGGTGCAGGGCAACCAGGCGGGCTACGCCCGCCTGCTGGCCGACGTGCCCGGCGTGGTGACGGCCGTGCCGGCCGACCCTGGCCAGGTGGTTCAGGCCGGCAGCCCGGTGGTGGTGCTGGCGCAGGACGGCGAGCGCGACGTGGTTTTCGCCGTGCCCGAGGACCGGCTGGCCCTGGTGCGCCCCGGCACGCGCGCGCGCGTGCGGCCCTGGGCCCATGCCGATGGCAAGGAACTGGAGGCCACCGTGCGCGAGGTGGCGGCCAGCGCCGACCCGGCCACGCGCACCTACCAGGTGAAGCTGGCGCTGCCGGCCGACGCGAAACTGCCGCTGGGCGCCACCGCCTACGTCACGCTGGCCACGGCGCACACCGGTCAGGCCGCCATCACCCTGCCCACCACGGCGGTGATGCAGTCGGCCGAGGGCGATCGCCGCGGCAGCGTGGTGTGGGTGTTCGACGAGGACAAGGGCACCGTGCAGCCGCGCCCCGTGCAGGTGGCCGGCGCCGACGGCAACCGCGTGGTGATCGCGGGCGGCCTGGAGCCGGGTGACGAGGTGGTGGCCACCGGCGGCCATGTGCTCAGCGCGGGCCAGAAGGTCGTGCGCTTCATGGCGCAATAAGGGCGCGGGCGAATCAACATGCAAGAAACGCCACCTGGCCAGACAGGCCCGTTCTCGCGCTTCAACCTCTCTCGCTGGGCGCTGGACCACCCGGCCTTCACGCGCTACCTCATGGTGGTGCTGATGCTGTTCGGCATCGCCTCCTATTTCCAGCTCGGGCAGGACGAAGACCCGCCGTTCACCTTCCGCGCCATGGTGGTGCGCGTGTTCTGGCCCGGCGCCACTGCGCCGCAGGTGGCCGAACAGGTGGCCGACCGCATCGAGCGCACCCTGCAGGAGGTGCCCTACGCCGACAAGATCCGCAGCTACACCAAGCCGGGCGAGGCGCTGATCCTTCTGCAGCTGGACGACGCGTCGCCGCCGGGCGAAGTGCAGGACATCTGGTACACGGTGCGCAAGAAGGTGGGCGACATGCGCGGCGAGCTGCCGCAGGGCGTGATCGGCCCCTTCTTCAACGACGAGTTCGGCGACGTCTACGGCGTGATCTACGCCCTGCAGGGCGAGGGCTTTTCCGATGCCGAGCGCAAGGACGTGGCCGAGGCCGTGCGGCAGCAGCTGCTGCGCGTGAACGATGTCGCCAAGGTCGAGCTGTTCGGCGTGCAGGACCAGAAGATCTATGTGGAGGTCTCGCAGAAGCGCCTGGCCACGCTGGGGCTGAACCTCAACGCCGTGCTCGACCAGATGGGGCAGCAGAACGCCGTGGCCTCGGCTGGCGCGGTGCAGACGCCGCTGGACGTGGTGCAGGTGCGCGTGGACGGCGGGTTCAACTCGGTGGACGAGCTGCGCGCGATGCCGATCCGCTCGGCCGCCAGCGGGCGCACCATCCGGCTCGGCGACATCGCCGACATCGCGCGCGGCACCATCGACCCGCCCGAGGTGCTGGTGCGGCACGACGGCCAGGACAGCATCGCGCTGGGCATTTCCATGGCCAAGGGCGGCGACATCATCGCCCTCGGCCAGGCGCTGAAGGCGGCGGTGGCGGGCATCGGGTCCACGCTGCCCGCGGGCATGCACCTGGTGCAGGTGCAGGACCAGCCGGCCGCCGTGGCGGCCTCGGTCAACGAGTTTGTGAAGGTGCTGATCGAGGCCGTGGTGATCGTGCTCGCGGTGAGTTTCCTGGCGCTGGGCCTGCATCGGCGCCCCGGCGGCCGGGGCCTGCGCCGCTACGTGCTGGACATGCGGCCCGGCCTGGTGGTGTTCATCACCATCCCGCTGGTGCTGGCCATCACCTTCCTGGCGATGAACCACTACGGCATCGGCCTGCACAAGATCTCGCTGGGCTCGCTCATCATCGCCCTGGGCCTGCTGGTGGACGACGCCATCATCGCCGTCGAGATGATGGTGCGAAAGCTGGAGGAGGGCTACGACATGGTGCGCGCGGCCACCTTCACCTGGGACGCCACCGCCATGCCCATGCTCACGGGCACGCTGATCACGGCCGCGGGCTTTCTGCCCATCGGCCTGGCCCAGTCGGTCACGGGCGAATACACCTTCGCCATCTTCGCGGTCACGGTGATCGCGCTGCTCGTTTCCTGGGTGGTGGCGGTGCTGTTCGTGCCTTACCTGGGCGTGAAGCTGCTGAAGATCAAGCCCAAGGTGGAAGGAGAGCCGCACGAGGTCTTCGACGGTCCCTTCTACCAGCGCTTTCGCCGCGCCGTGGACTGGTGCGTCGAGCACCGCTGGTTGACCATCGGCGCCACGGTCCTCACCTTCGTGCTGGGCCTCGCGGGCATGGGCCAGGTGCAGCAGCAGTTCTTCCCCGACTCGAGCCGGCCCGAGATCCTGGTCGACATCTGGCTGCCGGAGGGCAGCAGCATCCGCGCCATGGACGAGGTGGCCGAGCGCGTGGAGCAGCGCCTGCTGAAAGAGACCGGCGTGAAGAGCGTGACCACCTGGGTGGGCTCGGGCGTGCCGCGCTTTTACCTGCCGCTGGATCAGATCTTTCCGCAGAGCAACGTGGCGCAGTTCATCGTGCTGCCCGCCGGCCTGAAGGAACGCGAACGCATCCGCCGCGACCTGCCGGCGCTGCTGGCCACCGAGTTCCCCGAGGTGCGCGGCCGCGTGAAGCTGCTGCCCAACGGGCCGCCGGTGCCGTATCCCGTGCAATTCCGCGTGGTGGGCGACGATCCCGTGGTGCTGCGCGGCTTGGCCGACGAGGTCAAGCGCGCGGTGGCGCAGAACCCCAACGCGCGCGGCGTGAACGACAACTGGAACGAGGCCGTCAAGCAGATCCGCCTGGAGGTGGACCAGGCCAAGGCGCGCGCCCTGGGCGTGAGCAGCGCCAGCATCGCGCAGGCGGCGCGCACCATCCTCGTGGGCAGCACCGTCGGCCAGTACCGCGAGGGCGATGAGCTCATCGACATCGTGCTGCGCCAGCCGCTGGAAGAGCGTGACACCATCACCGACCTGGCCAACGCCTACCTGCCCACCGCGAGCGGGCAGGCTGTGCCCTTGCTGCAGGTGGTGCGGGTGAACTTCGGCTGGGAGCCGGGCGTGATGTGGCGCGAGAACCGCGAGTACGCCATCACCGTGCAGAGCGACGTGGTGGAGGGCCTGCAGGGCGCCACCGTCACCGCCCAGTTGCAGCCCCGGCTGCAGGAGATCCAGCGCCGCTGGCTGAGCGAAGGCCTGAGCGGCTACCGCATCGAGGTGGCCGGCGCGGTGGAGGAGAGCAGCAAGGGCTCGGCCTCCATCGCCGCGGGCGTGCCGCTGATGCTGTTCATCGTGTTCACGCTGCTCATGGTGCAGCTGCAGAGCTTCAGCCGCGCGATGCTGGTGTTCCTGACCGGCCCCATGGGCATGGCCGGCGTGGCCGGCGCGCTGCTGCTGCTCAACCGGCCTTTCGGCTTCGTGGCACTGCTGGGCGTGATCGCGCTCATGGGCATGATCCAGCGCAACTCGGTGATCCTCATCGACCAGATCGAGCAGGACCGCGCGCGCGGCGTGCCGGCCTGGGACGCGATCGTGGAGGCCGCCGTGCGCCGCATGCGGCCCATCGTGCTGACGGCCGCGGCGGCGGTGCTGGCCATGATCCCCCTGTCGCGCAGCGTGTTCTGGGGACCGATGGCCGTGGCCATCATGGGCGGCCTGATCGTGGCCACGGTGCTCACGCTGCTGGCGCTGCCGGCGATGTACGCGGCCTGGTTCCGGGTGAAGCGGCCGCGGGGAGCCTGACTTGACGGGCCGGCGTGCCGCGTCGATATTTTCCGATGTGAAAACCACCGAGGCCGCCATGCCCCTCCCGACGCTGCACTACCACCCGCTGTCCTCGTACTGTCACAAGCTGCTGATCGCGCTCGACGAGCTGGGCGTCGAGGTCGACAAGCGCCTGCTGAACCTGGGCGATCCCACGCAGCGCGAGGCCTTCTTGGCGCTCTGGCCCCTTGGCAAGATGCCGCTGCTGGAGGACCAGGGGCGGGTGATCGCCGAGACCAGCATCATCATCGAGCACCTGCAGCGCCGCCATGCGCCGCCCGGGCGGGCGCTCATCCCCGCCGACGCCGAGCAGGCGCTTGAGGTGCGTCTGTGGGACCGCCTGTTCGACCTCTACGTGATGACGCCCATGCAAGCCTTCACGGCCGACCTGCTGCGCCCCGAGGCCCAGCGCGACCCGCTGAACGTGGCCCAGGCCCGCGAAGCGCTGCTCAAGTCCTATGCGCTGATCGACAGGCATCTGCAGGGCCGCCAGTGGGTGGCCGCCGATGGCTTCAGCATGGCCGATTGCGCGGCGGCGCCGGCCCTGTTCTATGCAGTGACCTACGTGCCGCTGTCCGAAGACCAGCCCCGCCTGGCGGCCTACTTTGAACGCCTCATGGACCGCCCCTCGGTGGCGCGCACCGTGGAGCAGGCGCGGCCTTTCTTCGAGTTCTATCCGGGGCGCGCCGGCCTGGCGCGGCGCTTCTTCGAGCCGGAGGGGCGTTGAGAGGCGCGCGGCGAGCCGGCGTTGTTTGATCGCCCGCCCGTCGCACTGCAGACCGTGCGCGTGAACGCATGAACCGGGCCGAAGCCCCCTCCACCGCCCACGGCACCCCCGAGGCCATCGGGCTCACCGCGGCCGAGGCGGCGCGGCGGCTGGCGCAGGAGGGCCCCAACGCGCTGCCGGGCGGTGAGCGGCACACCCTGCTGGCGATCACGCGGGAGACCTTGCGCGAGCCGATGTTCCTGTTGCTGCTGGCCGCGGGCCTGCTCTACCTGGCGCTCGGCAATCTGCAGGAGGGCCTGACGCTCCTGGGCTTCGTGGTCGTCACGCTGGCGCTGACCTTGTACCAGGAGGGCCGCACGGAACGCGCCATCGAGGCGCTGCGCGAGCTCACCAGCCCGCGCGCGCTGGTCATCCGCGACGGGCAGCCGCAGCGCATCGCGGGCCGCGAGGTGGTGCGCGGCGACCTGCTGGTGCTGAGCGAGGGCGACCGCGTCCCCGCCGACGGCTGGCTGCTGACCGCCGACAGCGTGCAGGCCGATGAGTCGCTGCTCACGGGCGAATCCGTGCCGGTCGGCAAGCGCCAGGCCCGCGCCGAAGAAGGGGCCGATCCCGCCACGCCGGCGTCGGCGCGCACCGCCCCCGGTGGCGACGACCAGCCGATGGTGTATGCCGGCACGCTGATCGTGCAGGGGCACGCGATGGCGCGCGTCGCGGCGACCGGTGCGCGCAGCGCGATCGGCCGCATCGGCGAGGCGCTGGGCACGCTGGCCAGCGAGCGGACGCCGCTGCAGCGGCAGACGGACCGGCTGGTGCGCCGCCTGGCTCTGCTGGCCTTGCTGTTCAGCCTGGCGCTGGTGCTCATCCTGGGCGCGTCCAGCGGCGACTGGCTGCAGGCGCTGCTCGCCGGCATCGCGCTGGCCATGGCCATGCTGCCCGAGGAGTACCCCGTGGTGCTGACCGTGTTTCCCGCCCTGGGGGCGCGCCGCCTGTCGAAGGAGGGCGTGCTGACGCGGCGGCTCACCGCGATCGAGACGCTTGGGGCCACCACGGTGCTGTGCGTCGACAAGACCGGCACCCTGACCGAGAACCGCATGGCGGTAACGCACCTGGTGGCGGGCGGACCCGCGGTCAGTGAGCGCCTGGTGCTGGACCCGCTGGCCGACGGCGAGCTGCCGGAGGCGTTCCACGGCCTGGTCGAGGTCGCGATTCTGGCCAGCCAGATCGATCCCTTCGACCCGATGGAGAAGGCCTTCCACCGCCTGGGCCAGCGCTTCCTCGCCCACACCGAGCACCTGCACCGGGACTGGCGCTTGGTGCAGACCTACGCCCTGACACCGGCGCTGCGCGCCATGTCCCACGTTTGGGCCGATGGCCGCGACGGCGCCCGCACGGTGGTGGCCAAGGGCGCGCCGGAAGCGGTCGTCGACCTGTGCCACCTGGGCCCGGCGGACCGGCAGCGCATCGCCGCCGCGGTCGATGCGCTGGCCGCCCAGGGGCTGCGCGTGCTGGCGGCGGCCCGCGGTGTGGTCGCCGGCCACGAACTGCCCACCCACGAACACGGCTTCGACTTCGAGTTCGTGGGCTTGCTCGGCCTGGCCGATCCGGTGCGGGCCGAGGTGCCGGCCGCCGTGGCCGAGTGCCGCGCGGCCGGCATCCGTGTGGTGATGATCACCGGCGACTACCCGGTGACGGCGCGCGCCATCGCCCGCCAGGCCGGCCTGGACGACGGCGGCGCGGGCGTGCTGTCGGGCGATGAGATCGCCACGCTCAGCGACCAGGCCTTGCGTGAGCGCATGGCCGAGGTCAGCGTGTGCGCCCGCATTGCCCCCGAACAGAAGCTGCGCATCGTCCAGGCGCTCAAGGCGCGCGGCGAGGTGGTGGCGATGACCGGCGATGGCGTGAACGACGCGCCCGCGCTGCGGGCGGCGCACGTCGGCGTGGCCATGGGCGGGCGCGGCACCGACGTGGCGCGCGAGTCGGCGTCCCTGGTTCTGGTCGACGACAACTTCGCGGCCATCGTGCGCGCGGTGCGGCTCGGGCGCCGCATCTTCGACAACCTGCGCAAGGCCATGTCGTACATCCTCGCGGTGCACGTGCCGATCGCCGGCATGGCCCTGCTGCCGGGGCTGTTCGGCTGGCCGGCGCTGCTGTACCCGATGCACATCGCGCTGCTCGAACTCATCATCGACCCGGCCTGTTCCCTCGCGTTCGAGAACGAGCCGGCCGAGCGCCGGGTGATGCAGCGCCCCCCGCGGCGGCCCGAGGCGCCGCTGTTTGGTGGGGCGACGCTGTGGCTCGCGCTGCTGCAAGGCCTGGGCGTGTTGGCCGCGGTCCTGCTGGCCTTCGCCTGGGCCCGTGGATCGATGGCGGAGGAGCAGGCGCGGGCCTTCGGATTCGCGACGCTCGTGACCGGCAATCTCGCGCTCATCCTGTCGAACCGCTCCGCCAGCGGCTCGTTGTGGGCCTCCCTGCGCACGCCGAACCGCACGCTGTGGTGGGTCATCGGCGCGGGGTTGGTGCTGCTGGCGCTGGCCTTGTACCTGCCCTGGGCGGCGGGCGTGCTACGTTTTGCGCCGCTGGCCCCGCTCGAACTGGCCGCGGCCGTGGCTGGCGGCCTGGCGAGCGTGGTCTGGTTCGAGGTGGTCAAGTGGGTGCGCCGGCGCGCGCCCGACCCGGGCCAGCCCGAGCCCCGTAATGGACAGGGTGTCGCGCCGCCCGGGTGACGGCGCCCGGCGCAACTGCTATGGTTGCCGGGCTAGGAGGTTCATGCGTGAAGATCCTGATCGCGGCCGATGGCAGCGCTTGCACCAAGCGCATGCTGGCTTTTATTGCGGCCCACGACGAATGGCTGGGCCCGCAGCACCGCTACACGGTGCTGCATTGCGTGCCGGCGATTCCCCACCGCGCGGCGGCTTTTGTGGGCAAACCGCAGGCGCAGGCCTTGTACCGGGACGATGCCGAGACGGTGCTGAGGCCGATACGGACCTTCCTGAATCGGCACCTACAGGGCGTCACCTTTGTCCACCGGGTCGGCTCCCCCGGATCGACCATCGCCAGGTTCGCCAGCGAGCGCCGGTTCGACCTGGTCATGATGGGCACCCACGGCCATGGCGCGATGGCCGGGCTGGTGATGGGGTCGGTGGCGACGAAGGTGCTGTCCTTGTGCCGCACGCCGGTGCTGCTGGTGCGGTAGCGCCGGGGCTCAAGCCCCGCCGATCACCAGCCGCTTGCGCCTGCCGCTCGCGCCCGTCTTGATGCCCACTTCGGCCTTGGCGCAGCCGAAGCGCCTGGCCACCAGCGCGATCAGCTCCTCGTTGGCCTTGCCGTCCACCGGCGGCGACTTCAAGCGGGCGGTCCAGCTGCCGAGTGGGTCTTGCGGCTGGGATCGACGAGCTGTGCATCGAGGTTCACAAGCGGTTGCTGAACCTGGGCGATCCCGCCTGGCGCGCAGCCTTGATCGAGCAATCGCCCATGCGCAAGATGCCCACCGCTGATGGACCAGGGGCGGCCAGTCTTCGAGACCAACGTCATCATCGAGCACCTGCGGCGTCACCGCGCCGTGCCCGGGCGGGCGCGGCCGGCCTGTCGCGGCGCTTCTTCAATCCCGAGGTACACAGCTGATCGGGCATCAAAGCACCGCGTTCATCCCATGGGGGCATACAAGCGACCCCGAGAACGGTTCAACTGCACCCGAGGGCTTCCTGACGGGTCGCTTCGCAAAGCCATGCACGCAAGGGCGCGAGGGTCTGCGCGCGGCCGAGGGGCGCATTCAGGCATTGATCCACCGGCGGCAGGCCCTGCGCCACTCCTTGCGCGCCTGAAACGATGGCAATCAGCTCGCGTGGGGCCTCGATGGGCGAACCGTTCTGCCCATGGCCGTAGACAGCCCCCCCGGAATCACCAAAGCAGCTTCGGGTCCTTCGCCCTTTGGTCGGCGCTATGTAGACCAAGCCGCCGTCCAAGGCGGTGGGGCCGTCGTGGTGGCTCCATCCAACGATGGGGTTGCCGTCGTCCGCAATCTCCCGCCGGTCGGTGAGCCCAAATCCGAGTGTGGTGATCAAACCTGGCACCGATGGGTTGGATGGGAGCCGTGCAAAGCGAGGAGGGGTATCGGCAGGAAAACGCACCTTCATGACGGCAAGGTCGGGAACGGGAAAGGCGGTGCCGATGCCCTTGGCATCTGCCCAGGCCACGTCCGGATGAAACACGACCTCTCCTTGCGGAAAGCCGACGTGATAGCCGCAATCATTCGCGTGCGTCCAACACCTCATGAGATCGCGCGAGCGGGGTGTGTTCGCTTTAGCTGCAGCGTCCGACGGAATCAGGGCCAGCAATCCGTTCATCAGCGGTTCGGACGCCAACACTTTGCCTTCCCGACGGTCGCTTGCCGCGACGCAGTGGGCCGCGGTCACGATATACGTTGGCGACACACGAACAAACGTGCAGTGCTTGACGATTTCGATGCCACCGCTTTTGAATGCAAGAACGCCCACTTCGCGAAAGCCTGCGGGGTCATACATGAGGTTCGTTGTGTTGTGAGTGGCATCGAGCCGCCAGTCGACATCCCGGGCCGGCCGCCAGCAAGGCGCCCCATCGGGCATGCGGCCCCCCGCCACCAACTCACCACCAGGGGCCCCGCCCAGCCCGCCCTCGGGCACCGCGGTCCCACCACCGGTTTGGCAGTTGGTGCAGCCCGTGTCGCCGGCCTTCTTTTTCAAGCCTTTGGGCGTTTGCACCCAAATGGAGTCCTTGATGGACCTCGATCCCAGTACCCGAAACCACGGGTTTTCTTCGCTACTGGCGCGGGCCGTAAACCATGGCTCGTGCTCTGTGACGCGGCGCAGCCATTCGGCCACGCGTCCTGGCTCATAGGGGTTCGCGGCGGTCGAGGGCCTCGCGCCAGTGGTCCATTCGCTGCGATCCGGCCGCACCTGCGGAGCCATGCCAGGGCCGTATGGCCCGCCGATACCCGCGGCGTCACCCAGGGCCAACGGGAATTCGCTTGGCAGGGCCCAGGGGCCCGGCGATCCACTGTTGGACCCGATCCGGCCCGAATACGTCCACGAGGCGATGGACGAGGTGTCGCTGCTAGGTGACTTCATGGCCGCGGTGACTGCCGACGCAACGGCCGCGGCGACAGCGTTGGCGCTGGGCAGGGAGGTGTCGAGGCTTGCTGCTGCCTGGGGTGGGCACCGCGGCAAGGCCTGGCTTGCCGAGGCAAGGACCATCAGCGCGGCGGTGATCGCCCAGGGCCGGAAATCAGGCTGTCGCATGGGCACCTCGCGCGCCTAGGATGCCGGACGCGGCGCCGCGTCGATGGCTTTGGGCACGGACTGCGGCTGATTGAAGTTGGCATCCCCAGGTGGGGGCGACGGAGACATCTCACCTGTTTCAAGGTTGACCCGCCACCGGACACCGCGGTAGCCAATGGCGATAGGGCGCTCATAGGTTGCGCGCAGGGCCACATCGCCAGTGGAGGCGGCCAACACCTGGGCGGTGACGCCCGGTGCGGGCTGGCTGGGCACGGATCTCCACTGCACCAGAGAAGCATCGCGCAGCGCTTGGGCGGCGGACGAGGCATTGGCGGGTTTCGAGGCGTCTTTGTCGGCTGGGGCGTTGGCGCCGTCCGACGCGCTCGCCACGGTGGGTGCTGCGGGCGCCACCGACGCTGGGGCGACGTCGATCGCTGCGCCGGCTTGATCCGAGGCATGAAGTGAAACGTCGAATGTTCGAACGACGTACAGCTCCGTCACCAGCGTGAGATCAACCAGCCGCTGGGACGCATCCTGGTTGCCGGCGGCCGCGAGGCGCAGCCACGCGAGTTCCATCGGGTTGATTTTTGTCGTCGCCTGGGGCTGTTGCGCAATCATGACCCAGTGCCTGACAAAGGGTTCAAGCGCGACCCTTGTTGGAAGTCCATAGCTTTCACCCGCCGACACAGAAACCGTGGCGCTTCTCGCGGACGACGCGCCAGCGCGAACCGCGACGGCGTATACATCCGGCGGCAGGTAGGCGCCCAACTGCGCGGAGTTCACTTGGGCACGGACGAACAAGGGGAAGGCGACCTGCCTCAAGAGATCACCGGTCCGTCCGCCATTGCAGCCTGCCGATGGCACGGGTATGCCGCTCGATGTGCTGCCGGAAGCCGTCTCGACGGTGCGGGCGGGGAATCGATGGCGTTCGGCGTAGTGCCGGTCCAGCTCGGCCTTCATGCTCACATGGGCGTGGAACGAGCCGATCGGCACAAATCCCGAGGGATCGGATAGCGGTTTCTGTGGGTCGGCGCTGACTGGGCTGACGAATAGGTCGCCCACGCAAACATCTTCGCGTGGCGGGAACATGGGATATATGCCAAGTTCGCGCAGATTCGTGGACCAATCGCGGACCACGAATCCGGGTTTGCTGGCGCTGCAGCCGACCAGCAAGATGGACCACAAAGCGAACGCGCACACGGTGCGACTGGGCATCATGGATGTCTCTCCTGGGATCACACACTGTCGGCGTCGCTGTGGCTCTGCCAGCGACGGAAAGCAGCGAATATTCAGTCCGTGTTGCGGAACGCCACTCGGTCGGAGGGCGCGTGGCGCCGTGACATCTGCGGAAAATTCTGTCGGAAACAGTTTGTAGCGAACATCCCACGCTTTGAGGATGAGTCACCCGCGTCGACGAGCGGTGTCAAGGTGGCCCACTCAGCCCGGCATGGGTGTTTATTTCTCTTGAATGACCAGGCGCTTCTTCCTGCCCGACGCCCCCGTCTTGATCGCCACCTCGGCCTTGGCGCAGCCGAAGCGCCTGGCCACCAGCGCGATCAGCTCCATGTTGGCCTTGCCGTCCATCGGCGGCGACTTCAAGCGGGCGGTCCAGCTGCCGTCGCCGTTGTCCACCAGCTCGCTCACCCGCGCGTTGGGTTTCACCTGCACCTCGATGATGCGAGTCGCCACGGGGCTGGCCGCTCCGTTCAGATCGTGCGGTTGCGCGCCAGCGGTGGGTTGGCCTCGAAGTACTTCACGATGCCGCGCAGCAGGGCGTCGGCCAGGTCGTCCTGGTACTTCGGGTCGCGCAGGCGGCGTTCTTCGTCGGGGTTGCTGATGAAGGCGGTTTCCACCAGCACGCTGGGAATGTCGGGCGCGCGCAGCACCGCGAAGTTGGCGTGCTCCACCTGCGGCTTGTGCAGCTTGCCCAGGCGGCCCACCTCGCCCAGCAGCTTGGTGCCGATCTTGCGGCTGTCGTTGATCTGGGCCGTGGTGCTCATGTCGAGCAAGGCGCGCTGGATGGTGGCGTCCTTGGCGCGCACGTTCAGGCCGCCCACCAGGTCGGCCTTGTTTTCCTTGTCGGCGATCCAGCGCGCCGCGGCCGAACTGGCGCCGCGCGTGCTCAGCGCGTAGACGCTGGCGCCCTGCGGTCGGGCGTTGTAGAAGGCGTCGGCGTGGATGCTGATGAACAGGTCGGCGCGCACGCGCTGGGCCTTGGCCACGCGGGTCTGCAGTGGCACGAAGAAGTCGGCGTCGCGCGTCATGAAGGCGCGCATGGGGTTGCCGTTGACGGTGGTGGCGTTGATGCGGTCGCGCAGCTTGCGTGCGATCTGCAGCACCACCTGCTTTTCCTGCGTGCCTTTGGGGCCGATGGCGCCGGGGTCTTCGCCGCCGTGGCCGGGGTCGAGCGCCACGATGATGAGGCGCTCGGTGGGCGCCTGCCTGGCGCCGCCACCGGGGCGCTGCTTGCTCGGGCCGGGCGGCAGCGGGGCCTTGGCCACGGGCGGCGGTGCGGACGGGGTGTCGGCCGGGGTCTCGGGCGGTGGCGCCTCGCCGCGCTGGCTGCGTGCGATCAGATCGCCCAGCGGGTCGGGCTGGGTGCGGGCCAGGCCCTCGGTTTCCTTGCCCAGCAGGCGGGCGGCGCGCTCGCTGGCGGCCTTGTCGGCCTGGGACTGCTGCTCCACCAGCTGCAGCAGCGGGTCGGGCGGGGCGCTGGGGTAGAGGTCGAAGACCAGGCGGTGCTGGTAGGCCGCCACGGGCTGCAGGTTGAAGATCTGCGGCTTGATCGGGTGCTTGAGGTCGATCACCAGGCGCACCACGTTGGGCGCGTTCTGCGCCACGCGCAGGCCGGCGATGTTGGGGTCGTCGGACTGGAGCTGGCCCACCAGCTCGCGCAGGCCGGGCAGCAGGTCCACGCCCTCGATGTCCACCGCCAGGCGCGGCGGGTCGTTCACCATGAAGGAGTTGGTCTTGAGCAGCGCGTCGCTTTCGATGGTGACGCGGGTGTAGTCCTCGGCGGGCCACATGCGCACGGCCACCACCTTGGCGCCGCGGGCGAGGTGGGCGGTGCCCAGCAGCAGCACCAGGGTGCCGGCCTGCAGCAGCCTGCGGCGGGGCAGGGGGGCGTGATGCATCGGCCCCGTCATTGGACTGCGGCCAGCAGCAGCTGGCCGGCGGGGGTTCGGGCCTCGGCGCGCACCTGGCGCGCGTCGTCGTGCTCGGGGTCGGTGTTCATCGGGTCGGGCGTGATGTACAGGTCCAGGTCGATGGGGGGCAGGAAGCCCGCGGCGCGTTCGGGCCATTCGACGAGCTTGAGGCCAGGACTGGCGAACAGTTCCCGAAAGCCCGCTTCCTCCCATTCGCGCGGGTCGTTGAAGCGGTAGAAGTCGAAGTGCCAGATGGACAGCGCCTCGCCCGGCGGCATGAGGGGGCAGTCGATGGCGCTGTGCGGTTCGACCACGGCGTAGGTGGGGCTCTTGATGCGGCCGTTGACGCCGAGCGCGCGCAGCAGGTGGCGCACGAAGGTGGTCTTGCCGGCGCCGAGGTCGCCGTGCAGGGCCAGGGTGGCGTGGGCGACGGCGGGGCACAGGGCCAGGCGCTGGGCGAAGGCCTGGGTGTCGGCCTCGTGGGCCCAGCGGCCCTGCCAGATGGCGGGGGCCGTTGCTACCATCGGCGCCCCATGAAGGCTGTGTTGGATGCTGCTCAACTCGTCTCGCAGTTGCGTGCTTGGGGACGACAGCTCGGATTCTCCCAAATCGGGGTGGCCGGGGTGGATCTGAGCGCCGCAGAACCGGGATTGATGGCCTGGTTGTCGGCTGGATGCCACGGTGAGATGGCCTACATGGCCGCGCACGGCCTCAAACGCGCCCGTCCGGCCGAGCTGGTGCCCGGCACGCTGAGCGTGATCACCGCACGCATGGACTACCTGCCGCGCGACACGGCGCCCGACTGGGTGGCGCAGGAATGGGCCCGCCTGCAGCGCCCCGGCGAGGCCATCGTCTCGGTCTACGCGCGGGGGCGGGACTACCACAAGGTGCTGCGATCGCGCCTGCAGCGGCTGTCCGAGCGCCTCGCCGAGGCCGTCGGCCCCTTCGGCCACCGCGTGTTCACCGACTCCGCCCCCGTGCTGGAGGTGGAGCTGGCGGCGCGCAGCGGCATCGGCTGGCGCGGCAAGCACACGCTGACGCTGCACCGCGAGGCGGGCTCCATGTTTTTCCTCGGCGAGATCTACGTGGACCTGGCCCTGCCACCCTCCGAGCCGGTGACGGAGCACTGCGGCAGCTGCAGCGCCTGCATCGACGTCTGCCCCACCCAGGCCATCACCGGCCCGCGCCGCGTGGACGCGCGCCGCTGCATCAGTTACCTCACCATCGAGCACGCCGGGCCCATCCCGCTCGAGCTTCGCCCGGCCATGGCCAATCGCATCTATGGCTGCGACGACTGCCAGCTGGCTTGCCCCTGGAACAAGTACGCCCAGCGCTCGCCGCTGCCGGACTTCGACCCGCGCGAGGGCCTGGGCGGCGCCACGCTGATCGAGCTGTTCACCTGGGGCGAGGCCGAGTTCCTGCGCCGCACCGAGGGCAGCGCGATCCGCCGCATCGGGCACGAGCGCTGGCTGCGCAACCTGGCGGTGGGCCTGGGCAACGCGCTGCGGGCCACCGGGGACGAGGCCGTGCGGCGGGCCTTGCGGGCGCGCGCCGACGACCCCAGCGCGCTGGTGCGTGAACACGTGGCCTGGGCGCTGGCGCAGGGCTGAGAAGGGGTCAGCCACCGGGCAGGTTGTGTTGCAGCCGGTCGAGCAGGGCAAGCAGGGTGGCGCGCTCCTGCGCGCTGAGCCCGGCCGTCAGGGCCTTCTCGAAGCGGGCGCGGTGCTGCTGCAGGCGGCGCTGCAGGGCCTGGCCAGCGGGGGTCAGGCGCAGGCGCTGGACGCGACCATCGGCCGGGTCGGCCTGGCCCTGCAGCAGGCCGCGCTCGTGAAGGCCCTTCACCAGGCGCGCGATCTGCGCTTTGTCGCGCCCCGCGTGCTGCACCAGGTCGCTCTGCGTGTGGTCCTCGTGGAGCGCGAAGTAGTTGAGGCAGCGGGCCTCCATCGGGTTCAGGCCCTCGGCGTCCTCGCGCAGGGCCTGCTGCAGGTGGCGGCGAAGGCCGTGCATGACGGCGTGCAGCCGGTCGGTCACATCGGTGGTCGTGGGGCGGATCATGATGTCCACATGGTTGATGTGGTCAACCAGTTTGAGAAATGATGGTTGTCATTGTCAACCAAAACACCTTCATGAACACCAACACCCCTTCTTTCCTGAGCGTGGAGCGCGTGCGCCACGCGCTGAAAGTGCGCCGCCTGCGGGTGAGCGACATCCGGCGCCTGGGCGCGAACTTCCTGCGCCTGCGCTTCACGGGCGATGGGCTGGGCGATTTCGTCAGCGCCTCCTTCGACGACCACCTCAAACTCATGCTGCCCGCGCGGGCCGGCGCGCCGCTGGTGCTGCCGGAGCCCGGCCCGGACGGCCTGGCCCTGCCGCCGGGCGCCGAAAAACCCCGGATGCGCGACTACACGCCGCGCGCCTTCGACGCCGCCGCCGGCTGGCTGGACATTGAGTTCCTGCTGCACGGCGATGGCGCGGCCAGCGAATGGGCCGCCGGCGCCCGGGTGGGCGACGAGGTGGGCGTGGGCGGGCCACGCGGCTCATTCGTGGTGCCCACGGGGTTCGATTGGCACCTGCTGGTGGGCGACGAGACCGCCTTGCCGGCGATCTCGCGGCGCATCGAGGAGCTGCCCGAGGGCGCGCGCGTCCTGGTGGTGGCGCAGACCGCCGACGAAGCCGACCGCCGCGGCTTCGGGGACCGGGCGCTGGCCGAGGTTCATTGGGTCCGGGCCGGCGCCGCCGACGCGCTGGCGCGCGAGGTGGCCGCACTCACGCTGCCCGTCGGCGAGGGCTTCGCCTGGGCCGCGGGCGAGGCCGCCAGCATGGCCGCCGTGCGCCAGGCCCTGGTGCAGGGCCATGGCCTGGACAAATCGCGCGTGCGCGCCTCGGCCTACTGGAAGCGCGGCAGCGCGGGCCACCACGAAACCCTGTGAGCGCGCGCCGGCGCGGGCGCGCGCTCAGCCCGTCGCGTAGCGCACCCGCAGCTCGCGCTTGAGCAGCTTGCCGCTGGGGTTCTTGGGCAGGGCGTCGGTGAACAGCACGCGCTTGGGGGCCTTGAAGCCGGCCATGTTCGCGCTGCAGTGCGCGATGACCTCGTCCTCGCTGAGCGACTGGCCGGCCTTGACCACCACCACCGCCGTCACGGCCTCCACCCACTTGGCGTCGGGCAGGCCGATCACCGCCACCTCGCTCACCGCGCCCAGGCGGTAGATCATTTCCTCGACCTCGCGGCTGGCCACGTTTTCGCCGCCGGTCTTGATCATGTCCTTCTTGCGGTCGACGATGGTGATGTAGCCCTCGGCGTCAATGGTGGCGAGGTCGCCGCTGTGGAACCAGTCGCCCGAGAAGCTGGCGGCGGTTTTTTCGGCGTCGTTGAAGTAGCCCAGCATCAGGTGCGGCGAGCGGTGCACCACCTCACCCACCTCACCGGGCATGACGTCTTCCATCAGTTCGTTGACGACGCGCGTCTCCACGTTGAGCACCGCCTTGCCGCAGGAGCCGGGCTTGCGCAGCTGGTCCTCGGGGCCGAGCATGGTGGCCAGCGGCGCGATCTCGGTCTGGCCGTACAGGTTCCACAGCCGCACCGCCGGCAGGCGCGCGGCCAGTTCCTTGAGCACCTCCACCGGCATGATGGACGCGCCGTAGTAGCCCTTGGCCAGGGTTGTCAGGCGCGCCGCGTCGAAGGCCGGCGAGCGCAGCAGGGCGATCCACACCGTGGGCGGGGCGAAGAAGCTGGTGATGCGGTGTTTCTCCAGCAGGTTCAGCAGGTGGTCGGGCACCGGCTTGCCGGTGATGACGTTGCTGCTGCCGATGTAGATGGCGGGGCCGAAGAACACGTCGAGCTGGGCGCAGTGGTACAGCGGCAGCGCGTGCAGGGCCACGTCGGCCTCGGCGATCTCGGCGTTGATGACGCAGCTCACGTACTGCCACAGCACGGCGTCGTGCGTGAGCATGGCGCCTTTGGGCATGGACTCGGTGCCGCTGGTGTAGACGATCTGCGCCAGGTCGGTGCTTTGCAGCCGCACCTCGGGCAGCGGGTCCGCGCAGGCCGCGAGGTGGTCGAAGCGGTGCATGGCGGCGTCGGGCTCGCTGGGGTCTTCGCTGGGCAGCCAGATGAAGCGCTCCACGGCGGTGTCCTGCGCGGCGGCGGCGCGCGCCAGCTCGGCCAGGCCGCTGTCGGTGGCCAGGGTCCTGGCGCCGGCGTGGCGCAGGATGTAGGCGACCTCGTCGGCCTTGAGCATGAAGTTGATGGGCACCAGCACCGCGCCCCGGCGCGCGATGGCGAAGCGCAGCGCTGCGAAGCCGTGCGAGTTGCGCGCCAGCACGGCCACGCGGTCGCCTTCCTCGACGCCGAGCTGGGCCAGGCCGGCCGCCAGGCGCGTGACCAGGGCGTTGAAGTCGGCGTAGCTCCAGCGGGTGTCGCCGCAGGCGATGGCGAGCTTGTCGGGCAGGCGCTGGGCGGTGCGGTGCAGCGCGTCGGCGATGGTCTGGCGGCGCACCACGGGTGCGATGGCGGTGGTCATTCTGGGTGTCTCCTGGGAAGGGGGCGGCGGCAACGGGCTTCGATTGGAGCGGCCGCGCGCATCTTGGCCATCGGCGTTTTCACCATGTTGTCGCCGGGGCGACCCCGGTTTTCTCAGCTTGAGACACGCGGGGCCGACACCGGCGCTGGCTATCATGCGCCGCATGCGTGGCATCACCTCCCATGTGGACCAGGGCTTCAAGCGCCAGACGCGGCTGCGCCGCGCCCAGCTGGTGGCCTGGTGGCACACGCTGCAGATGGGCGCGCAGATCACGGTGCTGATGCTCTCACCCAGCAGCTACACGGGCGGGCGCGCGCGCTCGGTGCTGTCGCACCTGGTGGTGGCGGTGTTGCCGCTGCTGCCGTGGTTCCTGGTGCTGTCGGCCCTGATCAGCCTGGTCATCATCCGCATCGTCACGGCCACGGCCGGCAGCTATGGGCTGTCTCAGTACGCGCTGGAGGTGCTGGTGCGCACCCTGGTGCTGGAGCTGATCCCGCTGTTCGCGGCCCTGTTCGTGGCGCTGCGCCACGCCATGCCGGGCGCCGAACTGCTGCGCCACCAGCTGGACCAGCGCCAGCGCGCGGGCCGGCGCATCCCCGGCATCGCCGGCCTGGCCGGCACCCTGCTGCCGCGCGCCCTGGCCAGCGTGCACGCGGTGGTGCTGCTGGCCGCGCTGTCGGGCGTGGTGGCCCTGGTGCTCACCTACCTGACGGTGCACGGGCTGTCGCCCTGGGCGGTGCCGTCCTACACCTACGACGTCGGGCGCGTGTTCAACTCGGTGGTTTCGCTGATCTTCGTGCTCAAGACCGCGTTCTTCAGCCTGGCGGTGGCCGTGGTGCCGCTGGCCGCCGCGGCCGAACCCGACGAGCACGGCCGCTACGTGGCGCGCAGCGAAATGATGGAGTTCGCGCGGCTGTTCTCCGTGCTGTTGATGGTCGAGATCGGATCCCTGGTGGGCAACTACTACTGAGCGCATGAACGAACACGAGCGATCACCCGCGTCCGAGGAACCCCTGGTGCCCGAGCCGCCGCCCGTGCGCGGCCTGGAGTTCAAGGCCGCGCTGCTGATGGCGCTGACCCTGCTGCTGGTGGTGGGCTCGGCGCTGTACGTGATGTTCGCGCGCGGCGTGTTCGAGCCCACGCAACGCGTGGTGCTGATCGCCGACGACGCCGAGGGCGTCACCGTGGGCATGGACATGACCTTCGCCGGCTTTCCCATCGGCCGCGTCACGCGCGTGGAACTGGCCGCCGACGGCAACGCGCGCATCCTGATCGACGTGCGCGAGCGCGACGCCAAGTGGCTGCGCACGTCCAGCATCTTCACCATGGAACGCAGCCTGGTGGGCGGCACGCGCATCCGCGCCTTCAGCGGCGTGCTCGACGACCCGGCGCTGCCCGACGGCGCCGAGCGCACCGTGCTGCGCGGCGACGCGGCGGCCGAGATCCCACAGATCACGGCGGCGGCGCGCTCGCTGCTGGACAACCTCAACGCCATCACGCGCGAGGACGCGGCACTGCAAGGCACGCTGGCCAACCTGCGCGCCACCACCGAGAAGCTCAACGGTCCGCACGGCGCCATGGGCGTGCTGGTGGGCAACGAGGCGGACGCGAAACAACTCAGCCTGGCGATCGAACGCAGCAACGCGCTGATCGCGCGCGCCGACGCCCTGGCCACCCGCCTGGACAGCCTGGTGGCCAACGCCGACCGGCAGGTCTTCGGCCAGGGCGCCAAGCCCGGCGAGGGCAGCGTGGTGGGCGATGTGCGCGCCACCGTGGTGCAGATGAACGGCCTGCTCGAGCAGGCGCGGGGCAGCCTGCAAAAACTCGACGCCGTGCTGGTGGAGGCCCAGGGCGTGGCCAGCAACGCGCGCGAGGCCACCACCGACCTGGGCCCGCTGCGCGCCGACGTGGAAAGCAGCCTGCGCAAGATCGACGGCCTGATCGACGACATCAACCGCAAGTGGCCCTTCGCGCGCGACACGGAGATCAAGCTGCCATGAGCCGGGCCGTCGTTTCCCTGCTGCTCGCGCTGGCGCTCGCGGCCTGTTCCAGCGGACCGCCCACCCCGGCCTGGCAGATGAGCGCGCGCAGCGGGCTCGACGCCGCCGCCCTGGCCTGGCTGGAAGGGCGCACCGCGACCGAGGCGGTGGAATTCACGCGCGCGCGCGCCGCCATCGCGCGCACCGGCCGCCTGGACCTGCTGGCGCGCGCCGAGCTGCACCGCTGCGCGCTGCGCACGGCGACGCTGGTGTTCGAGCCCTGTGCGGGCTTCGAGGCCCTGGCGGCCGACGCCACGCCCGAGGACGCGGCCTACGCGCGCTACCTCGCCAACCGCCTGCGGCCGGGCGATGCCGAGCGCCTGCCGGCCGCGCACCGCGCCGCGCTCGCGGCGGCCGACCCGGCCAGCGCGCTGGCCGGCGTGCAGGACCCGGTGACGCAACTGGTGGCCGCCGGCGCCGCCCTGCAGCGTGCTCAGGCCAACCCGGCGCTGGTGCAGCTGGCGGTGGACACCGCCTCGGCCCAGGGCTGGGCCCGGCCGCTGCTGGCCTGGCTGCTGGTGCAGCAGCGCGCGGCCCAGGCCGCGGGCGACACGGCCAGCGCCGAGCGCCTGCAACGGCGCATCGACGCGGTGGCGCCGCGCGGGCGCTGAGCGCGGCGGATCGCCCGTTCGACCGGGCGCGCGGGGGAGCCGGCCGCGCGGCGAACCGCTGCCCGGCCCTGTGCCCTTCAGTTCACCTTGCCGATGCGCTGCACCACGCTCTTCATGGCCGCGGCGTCGGCCTTGACGAAGGCGTCGAACTCGGCCGCGTCCTGGTACTGGAACTGCGTGCCGGCGGTGGTCATCACCTGGATGGTGCGCTCGTCGCGCGCCGCGGCGCGCGCGGCCTCGCGCAGCTTGTCGATCACCGGCTGTGGCGTGCCGGCCGGCGCGAACAGCCCGGCCCACTGCGAATAGCCGATGTTCACGCCCAACTCCTTGAAGCTGGGCACGTCCGGCAGCAGGGCCAGCCGGCCTTCGCCCCAGTGCGCCAGCGCGCGCATGCGCCCGCTCTTGATGTGGCCCACGATGCTGGCCGGCCCGCTGGCCAGCGCGTCCACCTGGCCGCCCAGCAGGCCCACGATGGCCGGGCCCGCGCCGGTGTAGGGCACGTGCAGCATGAAGCTGCCCGTGGCGGCCTTGAGCTGCTCCATCGGCACCTGCATGGTCCCGTAGTTGCCGGACGAGCCGAAGCTGACGCGTCCCGGGTTGGCCTTGGCGTAGGCGATGAACTCGGCGTAGGTCTTCCAGGGGCTGTCGGCGCGCACCACCAGCACGGTGGGGTCGGCCGTCATGCGCGCGATGGGGGCCAGCTGGTTCACCTCGAACTGCGGCGGGCGGTTGAGGATGCGGTCGGCTTCGGGCAGCACCACCAGGGACGACAAGGCCATCAGCACGGTGTAGCCGTCGGCCGGGGCCTTGGCCACCTGCGCCATGCCGATGGCACCGCCCGCGCCGCCGCGGTTCACCACCACCACCGACTGGTTCAGGTGGCGCGCCATGGCCTCGGCCACCGGCCGGCCCACGGCGTCGGCCACGCCGCCGGGTGGGAAGGGCACCACCATGGTGATGGGCTTGCTCGGGAACGGGTCCTGCGCGAAGGCGGTGGCGGTGCCGCCCAGGCCGCCGAGGCCGAGGGCCGAGGCGCCCAGCAGGCGGTGGAAGTCGCGTCGTTGCATGCTGTCTGTCTCCTGTGGTTGTGGGGAAGGGCGCGGGCTCAGGCGAAGCGGTTTTCGATGAAGCCGATGCCGTCGATCTCGACCCGCACCACGTCGCCCGCCTTCAGGAACTGCGGCGGGCTCAGGCCCATGCCCACGCCGGCCGGCGTGCCGGTGGCGATCACGTCGCCCGGGTAGAGCGTGATGCCGCGCGAGACCGTCTCGATCAGCGTGGGGATGTCGAAGATCAGGTCTTCGGTGCGGCCGTCCTGGCGCTGCTCGCCGTTGACCCAGCAGCGCACGCGCGTGTGCTGGCCATCCAGCTCGTCGGCCGTGACGATCCAGGGGCCCATGGGGCAGAAGGTGTCGAAGCTCTTGCCCATGTCCCACTGCTGGTGGCGCATCTGCACGTCGCGCGCGGTCACGTCGTTGACGGCGGTGTAGCCCCAGACGTGCTTCATGGCATCGGCCTTGGCGATGTTCTTGCCGCCGGTGCCGATGACCACCGCCAGTTCGGCCTCGTAGTCGATCTGCGACGAAATGGCCTCGCCGGGCAGGGTCACGGTGTCGGTGGGGCCGACCACGCACTCCGGCACCTTGGTGAAGACGATGGGCCACTGGGCCGGGTTGGCGTTGTTGTTCTTGAAGACCGAGCCCTGCAGTTCCTTGGCGTGCTCGTGGTAGTTGCGGCCCACGCACCAGAGGTTGCGCCGGGGCCGCGGGATAGGCGCCTCCAGCCGCACGGCCGACAGGGCGATGGGCTCGCCGCGGGTGGGCGGCAGGGCCAGTCCCTGGGCCTGGGCCTCGACCAGGGCGAGGGCGCCGCGCTGGGCCTCGGCGGGCGACAGGTCGAAGGGGGTCACGGACCGGGCGTCGGCCGAGACGAGGCCGACGCGGCGTTGGCCCTCATGGGCGAAGGTGGCGATGCGCACGAAATCTCCTGATGGTTCAATTCAAAATACCAATAAATACCATTTGGTACCAGAGCGGCAATGGTAGGACGTCATAGGACGGATCGAGTGGGGGAATACCCTGGGCCTGCTTGGGTCGATGAATTGGTCTGATTTGGTACAGTGCCGCGCATGAGCCTGTCCCACCAGTTGCACCAGAGCCTTCTCGATCAGGTCCAGAGCGGCCAGTGGCGCGCGGGCGATCGCCTGCCCACCGAGCGCGAGCTGTCCGAGCAGCACGGCGTGAGCCGCACCACGGTGCGCAAGGCGCTGCTGGCGCTCAAGCAGCAGGGCCTGATCGAGCAGACCGTGGGCAGCGGCACCTACGTCACCGAGCGGGCCGGCGAGCGCCTGGGGCGCCGCGGCGCGCAGGACTCGTCGCGCACCACCAGCCCGGCCGAGCTGATGGAGGCGCGCCTGGCGATGGAGCCGGCCATCATCGACATGGCCATACGCAACGCCAACGCGGCCGACCTGCAGCGCATGGACCGCTGCTGCGACGAGGCCGAGCGCGCGACCACGCTGGAGGCCTTCGAGCACTGGGACGCCGAGCTGCACCAGGCCATCGCCGACGCCGCGCACAACAGCTTCGTGGCCAACGTCTTCGAGCTGATGAAGACCGTGCGCGCCCAGGGCGACTGGGGTCAGCTCAAGAAGAAGAGCGTGACGCCCGAGCGCCGCCTGGCCTACCAGGCCGAGCACCGCGAGATCGTGAACGCCCTGCGCGACCGCGACGCGGCGCGCGCGAAGGAGATGACACGGGCGCACCTGCTGCGCGTGCGGCAGAACCTGCTGGGGCACTGAGCAGGGGCGAGGCCTCGGGGCGCGGGAATAATCCCGACTTCTTCACGACGCCTTCGCTCATGGCAGATCCCGTCATCGTTCTCGGCGCCGGCATGGTCGGCGTGTGCACCGCGCTGCACCTGCGCCAACGCGGCCACGCCGTCACCCTGGTCGACCGGCGCGGGCCCGGCCGCGAAACCTCCTACGGCAACGCCGGCATCATCCAGCGCGAGGCGGTGGAGCCCTACGCCTTCCCGCGCGACTGGGCCATGCTCGCGCGCGTGGCCCTCAAGCGCGGCGCCGACGTCAACTACCACCTGGGCGCCTTGCCCGCGCTGGCGGGGCCGCTGGGCCGCTATTGGTGGAACTCGCGCCCCGCCAGCCACCAGCGCATCGCGCGGTCCTACGCGCGCCTGATCGAACACTGCCTGAGCGAGCATCAGGCGCTGATCGAGCGGGCTGGCGCGCAGGACCTGGTGCGCCGCGAAGGCTTTCGCGACGCGTTCCGCGAGGCCGGCTCGATGCGACAGGCCGTGGCCGACGCGCGCCGCGTGGCCGACGGGTACGGCGTGCGCTACGCCGTGCTCGACAGCGAGGCGCTCGCGCAGGCCGAGCCGGCGCTGCGCCGGCGCCTGGCCGGCGCCATCCACTGGCTGGACCCCTGGTCGGTGAACGACCCGGGCGAACTCGTGGCGCGCTACGCCGCGCTGCTGCGCCAGTCGGGCGGGCGCGTGCTGCGCGGCGACGCGGGCACGCTGCGCCAGGTGGGCGCGGGTTGGCGGGTGGGCACCGACGAGGGCGAGATCGACGCGGCGCACGCCGTGGTGGCGCTGGGCCCCTGGTCCGACGGCCTGCTGCGCCCGCTGGGCTACCGCTACCCGCTGTTCGTCAAGCGCGGCTACCACCGCCACTACAGCGGCGGCGAGCCGCCGCGCCTGCCGATGCTCGACGCCGACGGCGGCCTGGTCATCGTGCCCATGCGCCAGGGCGTGCGCGTGACCACGGGGGCCGAGTTCGCGCGCCTGGACAGCCCGCCCACGCCGGTGCAGGTGCCGCGCGCGCACGCGCTGGCGAGCGAGTTGTTCGACCTGCCGCGGCCGGTGGAGGACCAGCCCTGGATGGGCTCGCGCCCCTGCACGGCCGACATGCTGCCCGTCATCGGCGCCGCGCCGCGCCACCGGGGCCTGTGGTTCAACTTCGGCCACGCGCACCAGGGCTTCACCCTGGGGCCGGTGAGCGGTCGGCTGCTGGCCGAGCTGCTGGGTGGCGAGACGCCGCTGGTGGAGCCGCGGCCGTACGCGCCGGCGCGCTTCGGCTGAGCCGGGTCTAGGGGCCTTGCCGCGTTGGGGGGCCGATGGCGAAGACCTGGTCCCTCAGCCAGGGCTTCAGCTTCAACCAGTTGGCGTCACGGTCATCGGTTGACGCGGCACACGCGATCAGGTGCGCGCCGTAGGCGACCGGGTGGGCGTCGGACAGTTCGGCGGTGGTGCCGTCGTTGTTGGGCGGTCTCGCGTCCGCCGCACCGTGCTCGCTCGGGATCTCGTCGCGGTAGTTGCGAAAGCCGGTGATGCGGCCCCGATCCTTCAGCCGTGCGGCCTGCGGATGCTCGCGGTTGGCGTGGCTGAGAGAGAACGAGTCCTGCACCGTGTGCAACAAGGCGCCCAGCGCGATCTGGCGGACGTGGTCGGGGTCGGGCGCGCCCTTGGTGCCCGCGAACAGGCGCCCGACGCTGGCCTTGCCGTAGCCGCTGAAGCCCAGGTTGTAGGCCTTCTGGCGACCGGGTTCCAGATAGGGCGGCACGGCGGTCAAGGCCGTGGTCGACGGGATGGTGCCGTTGGCCACCTTCATGGCGAACTCGGCCCAGGTCATCAGCTTGTGCTGGGTCACGCCTGGCGTCTCGGCATTGTTCTTGTTGGACCCGAAGCCCACCGATTTCATCGCGTGCAGGAACTGCTTGTGGTGGTAGTGGCTGCTGTAGTTCGCGTTGGCGTACCGGCGGTACCCCGGGTCCACCATCCAGGCCGCCCAGGCGGTGACGGTGTCGGGGCGGACCGACATATGGCAGGGGTCGTCGGGCCAGCGTGTGCCGGCGATCAGGGGTGCCAGGCGATCCGGGAAGTCCGTGTAGCGGACCCGGTCGACCACCCCGTCGCACCAGATCGATTTAGCGGTCGTGTCGCAGCAGACCCGGTTGCCGACGCGTGCCGCGTCAATCTTGCGCGCGAAGCGCTCGATGTCTTGCGCCGACACCTTGCACAGCAGTTCCCCGGGCCGCTGCCGGGCGAGCTTCAGCGAGGCCAGCGTCATGTCCTCGTGGATGGCATCGCCGAACTTGGAGCCCACGCCCTGGGTGCGTTCGTAAACGGTGTGTCCTTCGGCGTCCCGGCCGGCGATGGTGCGGTCCTCGACGGCGCGGTACTCCTCCTCATGACCCATCTTGAACGCCTGGGCGGAGCCGGCCGCCAGGCCCAGCAGCAACGCGACCACGCGGACCGTCCCGTTCATTGCCCGGCTCCCGGTTGGCCTTGCTTGGCCGCGTCCTTGGAGCCTTTGGCCTGACCCGTCTCGTCGCTCTTCAGGGCGGGCGCGGCCATGGCCGGCTGGATGGCGCCCTTGATGCCGGCGATCTCGGGGATCTCCTGGCTGATGAGCGCCACGGCCTTGTCCAGCAGCATGTCGTGCTTGCTGGCCAGCTCTTGTTGGCTGATGACGCCGTTGAGGTAGAGCGTGCACAGAAAGAAGGTCGAGGCCCGGTAGAGCTCCAGGCCTTGCGACCGGTGCGACAGCTGCAGGAGCGAGGTGGCGAGCTGTTGTTGCAGCTGGGCTTCCAGTCCGGTGATCTTGCCGGTTCCCTGCGCGTCCAGCGAGGTGCTGAGGGCGCTGGACACCGCCTCGCCCACGTCGGGCGGCGCTTCCGCGCAGAACCGCTTCTCGGGCATGCTGACCAGCACCACCCGGCGCTCGGCGGTGGTGGCCAGGACACCGATCTTCTTGACGCCCCAATCGGACACGCGGTCTTCGATGACCGGCTTGGCCTTGGGCGGTGTGAACACGGAACAGCCTGGCACCAGGCAAGCCACGCTGAGCAGGGAGACCGTTGCACCGTACGCCTTGAACATCGCGCTACTCCCCAGGGCACACCCATGGCCCGGTGCGCAACATAGCGCGGCGCTTGGGCGGCCGGCATCCCCCATCCGAGGGAGGTTCCACGCGCCGGCGCTTTGGCGCTTGACAGGCCCGGCGGGCCGCGGCCTCAGCCGGCCACGCGCTCCAGCACCGCCACGTTGACCTTCGTTCGCACCCGAAAACCCAGCGTCTCGTACAGCGCGATCGCCGGTGTGTTGGTCTCCCAGGCGTGCAGGAAGGGCTGCTCGCCGCGCGCCTGGATGCGCGCCGCCACCGCCGCCGACAGGCGCCGCGCCAGGCCCAGGCCGCGCGCCTCGGGGTGCGTGCACACGCCACTCACTTCGGCATGGCCCGGCACGCGGAAGCGCTCGCCGGCCATGGCCACCAAACGGCCTTCGCGGCGCACGCCGATGAAGTCGCCCATCGCATGGGTGCGTGCGAGGAAGGGTCCGGGCTCGGTCAGGGTGGCCAGCATGAGCATCTCGGGCGCGTCGGGCTCGCCCAGCGCGGCGATGCCCTCGCCGATGTCCTCGCCGCGCAGATCGCGCGTGGCCCCCATCTGCACGCCCAGGGCGCGCTTGACCACCCGCAGCCCGGGCGGCGCCTCGATCGGCGGCACCTGCAGCAGGAGCACGCTCTCGCCCGGCGCCAGCAGGGCCGCCAGCGCGGCCAGGGACTCGGGGCCGTCGTCGGGCGTGGCCGCGAAGCGGTTGACGTCGGGCAGGTAGCGGCGCGCCCGCGCGCCGCCCACGGAGAGGGGCGCGTGCGCGCCGGTGAGGCTGGCCCAGACGGGGTGGTCAAGCGGGTGCATGCGGGTCTCCGGCGGTGCGCTGGTGGCGGTTCACGCGCGCCAGCAAGTCTTGCGCGTCCAGGGCCTCTTCCAGGGCCTGGAGCAGGGCGAGCAGGGCGGGGCCGTGTGGCGCGCAGGCCTCGGCCACGGCGGCCTCGATGGCCGGCCAGGTGTAGCGCCAGGCATGGGCCACATGGCGCTGGCCGGCCTCGGTCAATTCGATGGTGCGCAGCCGCAGGTCGCCGGCCGATTGGCGCGCGATCACCAGGCCGGCCTCCTGCAGCTTGCCCAGCTGTCGTGTCACGCCGGGCTGGCTCACGCCCAGCGCCAGGGCGATGTCGCCCACCGTGAGCGGCCCCAGGCGCTGCAGCGTGGCCAGCACCGGCAGGTGGGACGAGGGCAGGTCCACGCCCTCGGCTTCGATGACGGCCTGCGTCTGCGCCTGCAGCCGCTCGCCGACGCGCTTCAGGCGCGTGCCCAGGGTCAGCAGCCCAAGCGCTTTGACAACGTCTTCCATGGCATAAATATAACAAGATATATGCCTGTGAATTGATTTAATTAAGCGATCGGGAAAATCGATCCGCACCTGGACCATTCCCGCCGCCAGCGCCGGAAACGGCGGACCCTCTACCATTCGAACCCACCGCCCACCGGAGATACCCCTTGGTTCCCCTGAACGACTGGCTGCTGTTCGCGGCCGCCGCCCTGTTCGTGGCCGTCACGCCCGGCCCCAACATGGTGTACCTGCTGTCGCGCTCGCTCTGTCAGGGCAAGCGGGCGGGCGTGATCTCGCTCCTGGGCGTGGTCGTGGGCTTTCTGGCGCACATGTTCGCGGCGGCCGTGGGCCTCACCGCGCTGTTCATGGCGGTGCCCCTGGCCTACGAACTGCTCAAGTGGGCTGGCGCGGCCTACCTGCTCTACCTGGCCTGGCAGTCGGTGAAGCCGGGCGCGCGCTCGCCCTTCGAGGCGCAGGACCTGCCGGCCGACCCGCCGCGCAAGCTCTTCCTCATGGGCTTCTTCACCAACCTGCTCAACCCCAAGATCGCGGTCTTCTACTTGTCGATCTTTCCGCAGTTCGTCTCGCCCGCGCACGGCTCGGTGTTCGCACAGAGCGTGCAGCTCGGCCTGACGCAGATCGTGGTGAGCTTCTGCGTGAACCTGAGCATCGTGCTGTCGGCCGCGAGGCTGGCGCTGTGGTTCGCGCGCAGCCCGCGCTGGCTGGCGGCGCAGCGCTACGTGATGGGCACGGTGCTGGCCGCGCTGGCGGTGCGCCTGGCCATGGAACAGCGGCGCGCGGCCTGAGCGCTGCCGCAAGCGTTCGCCCGTGTCCGTTCGCCGCTGGCTGTTGATCCTGCTGCTGCTGTGCGCGCCGCTGGTGTCGGCGCTGGCGCATGGCGTGCACGGCGCGGGGGCGGCGGCCAAGGTGGTGGCCGCCGAGACCGGTGATGCCGAGGCCGCGTCCGGACAGGCCGTCCAGACCGCGGTGTCCGCTGGCCTGGACGGCGACCCTTGCCACGCGCACGGCGTGGCGCTGCCACCACCCGGCGCAGTGTTGCCCGCCAGCCGCGGCGCCGCGCCGAGCGCCGCCCCCTGGCGTCCGAGCGACGGGCACCCGAGCCGCCCGGAGCGCCCCAACTGGCCCGCCGCGCGCCACGGGGCGCCGCGCCAGCCCGCCTGAGGCCCCGCGCCTGGCGGCGCGGCGCGCCATCCCTACACGCTCCCTTCCTTCGCCGCCCGCGCGGCGCCGGGCCCGCGCCGACCAGGCCACGGCCCATCCCCCTCCGATCCGATTCCCCATGAAAACCAGACCCCTCACCACCGCCGTCCTGCTGGGCGTGCTCCTGACTTTTTTCGCGCTCGGCCTGTGGGCCTGGCAGCAGCGCGCGCCGGCCGAAGCGCCGGCGCCCCAGCGGGCCGACCCGGCCCGCCTGCAGCGCATGCATTCGCCCGTGCTGGGCCCGGCCGGCGCGCCGGTGACCATCGTCGAGTTCTTTGACCCGTCCTGCGAGGCCTGCCGCGCCTTCCACCCCTTCGTCAAGGCCTTGCTGGCGCAGTACCCCAGCGAGGTGAAACTCGTGATCCGCTACGCCCCGTTCCATCCCGGCTCCGACAGCGTCGTCAAGCTGCTGGAAGCGGCGCGCCGCCAGGGGCTGTACCAGCCCGTGCTGGAAGCGGTGCTGGACGCGCAGCCCGCCTGGGCGGATCATGCGCAGCCCAATCCCTCGCTGGCCTTCGCCGCCGCCAAGCAGGCCGGGCTGGACATCGAGCGCGCCCTGCAGGACATGCAGCGTCCCGAGATGGAGGCCCTGCTGAAGCAGGAGGTGGAAGACCTCAATGCGCTCTACGTGGAGAAGACGCCCACCTTCTTCGTCAACGGCCGCGGCCTGACGCGCTTCGGTCCCGAGGCGCTGGCCGAGCTGGTCGCCGAAGAGCTGGCGATCGCCCGCCGCGCGCGGCCGGCGCCGTGAGACCATCGCGGTCTTTGCGTTCCACCCACGACGGGAGTCGACCATGGACTGGCTTGTGCTCGGATTGGTGCTGTTTCTTGGCATCCATTCGGTGTCGATCGCCGCGCCGCGCTGGCGGCACGCGGTCGCGCACCGCATCGGCGAGGGGCCCTGGAAGGGGCTCTACACGCTGGTGGCCCTGGCCGGTTTCGGCCTCATCGTGGCCGGCTACAGCGCCGCACGGCAGAACCCGGTGCTGCTGTGGACCCCGCCCGTGGCCATGCGCCACGTGGCCGCCGTGCTGATGCTGCCGGTTTTCGTGCTGCTGCTGTCGGCCTACCTGCCCGGGCGCATCCAGCGCGCCGCGAAGCACCCCATGCTGGCGGCCACCAAGCTGTGGGCGCTGGCCCACCTGCTGGCCAATGGCGGCCTGGCGGACGTGGTGCTGTTCGGCGCCTTCCTGGCCTGGGCCGTGGCCGACCGGGTCTCGCTCAAGCGCCGCGCGTCCGCCGGCCTGCTGCGCGCCCCGCACACCTTCGGACCCGGCAAGGCCAACGACGCCATCGCGCTGGTGGGCGGCCTGCTGCTGTACGTGGTGTTCGCGTTCTGGGCGCACGGCTTCCTGATCGGCGTGCGGCCGTTCGGTTAGGGCGCGAACACGCCCCGCGGGAACCCGGGCGCCGGCGCTCGCCTCCATCGGGGCACGCCTTGAACACCTCGAACCGATGGGAGATTCCATGATCCGACGCCTTCGCCCCCTGTTCTTCGCCCTGGCCGGCGGCCTGGCCTTCGCCGGTGCCCTGGCCCAGCCGGCGGTGCGCCTGACGCCCGAGGTGGTGGCCGGCGGCCTGCAGAACCCCTGGGGCCTGGCCTTCATCGGCGACGGGCGACTGCTCGTGACCGAGCGCCCCGGGCGCCTGCGGGTGGTGGAGGCCGACGGCCGCCTCAGCCCGCCGCTCAAGGGCCTGCCCGAGGTCGATGCCGTGGGCCAGGGTGGCCTGCTCGACGTCATCACCGACCGCGACTTCGCCCGCAACCGCACCGTGCACTTCTGCTACAGCGAGCCCGGGCTGGTGGGCAATTCCACCGCCATGGCCTCGGCGCGGCTGTCGGACGACCGCACCGCGCTCGAGAACCTGCGCGTGGTCTTCAGCCAGAAGCCCAAGGTGGGCAGCCGGCTGCACTTTGGCTGCCGCATCGTGCAGGCGGACGACGGCAGCTTCTTCCTCACCCTGGGCGACCGCTACCTGCGCATGCACGACGCGCAGACCCTGGACAACCACCACGGCAAGGTGGTGCGCGTGCTGGCCAATGGCCAGCCACACCCCGACAACCCGTTCACGAAGCAGGCGCGCGCGCTGCCCGAGATCTGGACCCTCGGCCACCGCAACATCCAGGGCGCGGCCCTGGGACCGGACGGCGCGCTCTGGACCATCGAGCATGGCCCGCAGGGCGGCGACGAACTCAACCGCCCCGAGGCCGGCAAGAACTACGGCTGGCCCCTCATCACCTACGGCGAAAACTACGGCGGCGGGCGCATCGGCGCCGGCCTGACGAGCCGCGCGGGCCTGGAGCAGCCGGTGCAGTACTGGGTGCCTTCCATCGCGCCCTCGGGCCTGGTGTTTCTGCGCGGCGACCGCTACGGCGCGGCCTGGCAGGGCAACGCCTTCACCGGCTCGCTCAAGTTCCGCCACCTGGTGCGCCTGCAGATGGAGGGCGGGCGCGTGGTGCACCAGGAGCGCCTGCTGACCGAACTGAACCAGCGCATCCGCGACGTGCGCGAGGGGCCGGACGGCTGGCTCTATGTGCTGACGGACGACAGCGACGGGAAGGTGCTGCGGCTGACCGTGAAATGACAAGGGCGTGCCGAACGGCTGCGCGCCCGGGCGAAGCGGAACACGCGCACCGGGGCGCCCGTCCCCTGAGGCGTGGACCTTGCGCGGCTAGCGCACGCCACCATCCAGGCTTTCGGCCAGGGCCGCCAAGCGAGGGCCGATTTCCCGCTCCAGATCGCCGGAGCGGATCTGGTAGGACTGCACCACGCAGTTCATCACGAGGATTTCCGAGTGGGCGCCGCGGCGCAGCGGGACCGCTGCAGCATAGATGTCTGGACGCAGATCGCCGTACGAGTAGCAGAACCGCAGCTGACGGAACTCGGCCAGGCTGCGTTCCAGCATCGGCCGGTGTTGGGCCCACAGCTCGGGCCTTTTGACGCGCGTTTCGTTCAGCAGGCTCTCTCTCTCCTCCGGGGTGCAGGCGCACAGGTAGGCCCGCCCCATGGCGCTGGCCACCAGGGGATGGGTGAGGCCCACTTCCGCCATGCGGGTGGAGTAAACGTTGCGCGCCCGCGCTGTCTCGACGTACACGATGTCGAGCCGATCGCGCATCCCCAGCGAGACCGAGCCCTGAATGGCGTCGGCGAACTCGTGCATCGCGGGGCGCGCGATCTGCCGCATGTTCATGCTGGCCAGGAGGGGGTAGGACAGCGACAGCACCGCCGAGCCCAGCTCGTACCGCGTGGACCGGGCTTCCGTGCGCAGATAGCCCAGCCGCACCAGCGTGTAGGTGAAGCGCGACACCGTCGCCTTGGGCAAGCCGGTGAGCGCCGCCAGCTCCTTGTTGCCCAGGGATGGGCGATCGGGAGAGAAGCAGCGAAGGATGTCGAGGCCGCGCGCCAGGGTGGTGGCGAACTGGCGGTCCGTGCTGTCGTCTTCGGTCTGCAATCCAGGGTTTTTG
Source organism: Hydrogenophaga sp. YM1 (assembly GCF_016903055.1). Taxonomy (NCBI): domain Bacteria; kingdom Pseudomonadati; phylum Pseudomonadota; class Betaproteobacteria; order Burkholderiales; family Comamonadaceae; genus Hydrogenophaga; species Hydrogenophaga sp. YM1. The sequence continues at coordinate 2,399,742 of NZ_CP070223.1, forward strand.
TTCTGCATAGTCGAACAATATTCCGTTAATCCGAACTCACGTTGATTCTAGTTCGGCCTGTCGCAACACTGGCGCCATGCGATCCGAAGCAGCCCCTCCAGACGGCCCTCCCTTCAGCACCTGGCTGTGCGTGGTGTGTGGTTGGGTCTATGACGAGCGGACGGGCGCCCCGCAGGCCGGCCTCGCCCCCGGCACCCGCTGGGAAGAGGTGCCCGACAGCTGGACCTGCCCGGATTGCGGTGTCTCGAAGCAGGACTTCGAGATGGTGCGCCTTTGACCGTGAAAGAAACCTCCCCATGCTGAGTCAAGAAGACAACGACCTGCTCACCCATTCCGGGCCGGCCACACCGATGGGCCAGTACCTGCGCCGCTTCTGGATGCCCGTGCTGCTGTCCCGCGAGCTGCCCGAGCCCGACTGCCCGCCGAAGAAAGTGACGGTGCTGGGCGAGGATCTGTTGGCGTTCCGTGATACCCAGGGCCGCATCGGTCTGGTCGATCCGGTGTGCCCGCACCGCGGCGCGAACCTCTACTACGGCCGCAACGAAGAATGCGGCCTGCGCTGTGTGTTCCATGGCCTGAAGTTCGATGTCGATGGCCACTGCGTCGACATTCCCATCGCGCCGGCCGGCACCAACAGGGAGCGGCTGCGCATCAAGGCCTATCCCACCCGCGAGGCGGGCGGCTACGTCTGGGCCTACATGGGGCCGCCGCAGAACATCCCCGAACCGCCCCTGCTGGAGTTCATGACGCTGCCGGCGTCGCACTGCTACGTGTCGAAGAAGTGGCAGGACTGCAATTGGGTGCAGTGCCTGGAGGGGGCCATCGACACGGCCCACTTTTCTTTCCTGCACATGGTGGTGGCCCAGGACGAAGCCCAGGCGCTGGCCATGCTCCAGCACGCGGCCATCGGCGCGCAGGGCGAACAGAACGCCCGCATCCGCTGGGTTCGCGACGATCCGATGCCGCGCTTCGAGATCAACGAGACCCATGTGGGGCTGACCATCGGCGGCGCACGGCGGGCCGATGACGGGCAGCTGTACTGGCGCATCGCCCAGTTCATGCAGCCGAACCACGCCCTGGTGCCCAGCGCGTTCCCCGGCGAGAACTACCACGGGCAGACCTTCGTGCCGGTGGATGACCGGTCCTGCTGGATCTACACCTACACCTGGAACCCGGATCGGCCTTTGACGGAGCAGGAACTCGAGCGCTGCCGCCGGGGGCATACGGTGCACGCGGAGGTGGATGAGCGCTACGTGCCCTTGCGCACCAAAGGCAACGACTACCTCATCGACCGGGAGGTGCAGAAGAAGACCAGCTTCACCGGTATCGAAGGTGTGTCCGAGCAGGATGCGGCGATCCAGGACAGCCAGGGCGAGATTGCGGACCGCACCCGCGAGCACCTGTTCGCCACCGACATCGGCGTCGTGCGCTTTCGCCGCGCCATGCTTCAGGCCGTGCGCGCCTTGGCCGAGCGCGGCGAGGAGCCCGCCGCCCGCGGGTTTCCGCGGGGCTACACGATGCGCTCGGGCGGCTGGGTGGCCGACCAGGGCAAGTCGCTGTCTGACGTCATGATGGAACGGTTCGGGCACGTGCAAGGCGTGGTGGTGCCGCGCGGCCAGGAGGAGAACGCATGACACGCGCCGCTTCCTTCAAGCGCCGCCTGTTGGGCGCCGAGATGACGGCCGGCCTCTTCTGCTGTTCCTATGGCGTGCAGGTGGTGGAGGCCCTGGCGGGCAGCGGATTCGACTACCTGTTGTTCGATGCGGAGCACACGCCGAACTCGCTGCCCCAGTTGCACGCCCAGTTGTGCGCCCTCGCTGACAGCCCCACGGTGCCCATCGTGCGCCTGGCGAGCCTGGACCTCGTGGCCATCAAGCTCCTGTTGGACATGGGCGTGGCCGGGCTCATGGTGCCCAATGTGCAGAGCGCCGAAGAAGCGGCTCAGGCCGTTCGCTTCACCCGCTACCCGCCGCACGGCGTGCGGGGCGTCGCCGGCTCGGTGCGCGCCACCCGCTACGGGCGCGATCGCGACTACCTGGCCCGCGCGGAAGACCGCTTCAGCCTCATCGTCCAGGTCGAAACGGCGGCGTCCGTGAAAGACGCCGAGCGCATCGCGGCCACGCCCGGCGTGGATGGTGTGTTCGTCGGCCCCAACGACCTGGCCGCCGACATGGGCCTGCTCGGGCAGCCGGGGCACCCGGAGGTCGTCGAGGCGGTTTCTGCTGGCCTGCGGCGGATTCGACAGGCCGGCAAGAGCGCCGGCGTTCTGTGCGCGGAAGCCGACGTGCCCCTCTACCGCGCTGCGGGCGCCAACCTTTTCGCCCTCGGCTCCGACCTGGGGCTGCTCGTCAAGACCGCCGATGCGCTGGCCCAACGCCATTGCAGCGCGCTGGCGGCGAGTCCACGACAAGACTGAACCAACATGAACTACACACTTGAACCATTGGCCGCTGACGCGGTGAGCGAAGCGCTCGATCTTTTGCTGACGATGCACCGCATCCGCTTCTTGGAGGAAAAAATTTCCGAGCTGCGCAGGCAAGGTGACATCCAGGGGTCGGTGCATCTCTGCATCGGCCAGGAGGCCATCTACGCCGGCGCCTGCGCCGCGCTGCAGCGCGGCGACCGCGTGTTCTCCACCTACCGAGGCCACGGCTGGGCCCTGGCCTGCGGTGTGCCTTCAGAGGGCATCCTCGCCGAGCTCCTGGCCCGCGAGACCGGCGTCTGCCGGGGCCGTGGCGGCTCCGCGTACTTCAGCGCGGTGGACTGGGGCTTCTACGGCGAGAACTCCATCGTCGGCGCCGGCGCACCGATCGCCTGCGGCGCGGCCCTGGCCAGCCTGCACGCCGGCGACGGCGCCATCGCCGTCACGGCCTTTGGCGACGGCGCCATGAACCAGGGGGCGATCGCCGAAGCGATGAACTTCGCCTCGTACCAGCGCCTGCCCGTGATGTTCGTCTGCGAGAACAACACCTACGCGGAACTGACCCCGATTGCCGAGACGGTGCGCGACCCGGCGCTGTTCAGGCGGGCCCGTGCGTTCGGCATGGATGGCGTGCGCATCGACGGCAACAACGTGCACGAAGTCCAAACCTGCGTGGCGCACTACGCCAAGCAGCTGCGCGATGGCAAGGGTCCTGTCCTGATCGAGATGATGACGCAGCGCCTGGTGGGCCACTACTACGGCGACATGCAGTCGTACCGCCCCGCTGGCGAGGTGACGCAGGCCAAGCTGCACGAGCCCATCGTCCGGTTGCGGGAGCGTTTGAGGCGAAGCGGTGTGTCCGAGGACACGCTGGACGCCCAGTGCGCCAAGGCAGCGCTCGACATCAATGAGGCCACGCAGCGCGCGCTCGAAGCCCCCCTGGCCAGCGAGGCCACCGTCATGGAGCACCTGTATGCATGAACCGAAAGCAGACGCGGTCACCGTCGAACTGAGCTACGCGAAGGCCGTGAACGCGGCGCTTCGCCGAGCGCTGACCGAGCGCCGCGAGACCATTTTGTATGGCGAAGACGTGGGCAAGCCCGGCGGCGTGTTCGGCGTCACCAAGGACCTGCAGCGCGAGTTCGGCGTTGCCCGCGTATTCGATACGCCCATCAGCGAAACGGCGATGCTGGGGGCGGCGGTGGGCGCGGCCATGTGCGGCTTGCGTCCCATCGTCGAGATCATGTGGATCGACTTCAGCCTGGTGGCCATGGACCAGATCGTGAACCAGGCCGCGAACGTCCGCTATGTCTCGGCCGGGAAGATGCAGGCGCCGCTGACGATCCGCACGCAGCAGGGCGCGCTGCCGGGTTCCTGCGCCCAGCATTCGCAAAACCTGGAAGCGATGTACGCCCACGTGCCGGGGCTGCGTGTCGGTCTGCCGGCGACGCCGCAGGACGCGTACGACATGCTGCTGGCGGCCAACGAGAGCGACGATCCCTGTCTGGTGATCGAGAACCGGGGTCTGTACCACGGCGCTGCCGCCCCGGTGCGCATCGACGGCCCGGTCCAGAGCGCCAGCGGGGCCCGCCTGGTCCTGGCGGGCACGGACCTCACGATCGTGAGTTGGGGTGCGATGGTGGAGCGCGCCCGGCAGGCGGGCGAAGCGCTGGCGCGCGAGGACGGCATCCGCGCGGAGGTGATCGACGCGCGCTGGATCGCGCCCTTCGACTGGGAGGCCTTGCGCGCCAGCGTGCGCAAGACGACCCGCCTGCTGATCGTTCACGAAGCCAACGTGACGGGTGGCTTTGGCGCCGAGATCGCGGCGCGCATCCAGCAGGAGTGCTTTGGCGCTCTGGCCGAACCCGTGCAGCGGCTCGGTGTGCCCGATGTGCGCATGCCCGCGGCGCCGCACCTGCAGGACGTGCTGGTGCCCTCCGTCGCCGCCATTCGAGACGCGGCCCGGCGCATGTACAAACTGATGTGAGGAACAACACCATGCGTTACATCGACCACGGCGGTGGCGGTGGCCCCGAGGTCCTGGCCGTGCGCGAGATGCGCCAGCCCGTGCCGGGGCCAGGGGACATCCTGATCCAGGTGGCGTATGCGGGTGTGAACCGCCCCGATTGCGCGCAGCGCATCGGGCGTTACCCGCCACCGCCGGGAGCCTCCACGGTGCTGGGCCTGGAAGTGGCGGGGCGGGTGGCTGCGGTGGGCGAAGGCGTAGAGGGCTGGCGACTGGGCGATCGCGTGTGCGCGCTGACCCCTGGCGGTGGTTACGCCGACTACTGCGTGGCGCCCGCGGGGCACTGCCTGCCGGTGCCGCAAGGCTGGAGCCTGCGCGATGCGGCAGGCCTGCCCGAGGCCGCCTTCACCGTGTGGGACAACCTCTTTCGCCGCGCCCGCCTGGCGGCCGGCGAGGTGGTGCTGGTCCATGGTGGCTCCGGCGGCGTGGGCAATGCCGCCATCCAGATGGCGCGGGCCATGGGGGCCACCGTGCTGGCCACCTGCGGCTCCGAGGCCAAGGCCGCGCGCTGCCGCGAGCTGGGCGCCCACCACACGATCCTGTACCGCGAGCAGGACTTCGTGCAACAGGCCTTGGCGTTCACGGGTGGACGCGGCGTGGACGTGGTTCTGGACATGGTCGCCGGGCCCTACCTGGCGCGCGATCTGGAGGCGCTGGCCGTGGATGGCCGCATTGCCGTCATCGCGTTCATGGGCGGCACGCAGGCCACGATCGATGTGATCCCGCTGCTGCGCAAACGCGCCCAGGTCACGGGAAGCACCCTTCGTCCCTGCACCGTCGAACACAAGGCCGCGATCGCACAGGAGCTGCTGGCCCGGATCTGGCCACACCTGGACAAGGGCCATGGCCGCCCGGCCATCGAGGCCGTGTTCTCCCCGGCGCAAGCGGCGGACGCGCACAGGCTCATGGAAAGCGGATCGCACTTCGGCAAGCTCTTGCTCGAAATGGATGGGAGCCTCACGTGACGACAGACATCGACTGGAACAGCCTCTCGCTGCAAGGCCAGGTCAGCGAGGCGGAATGGCAAACGCGGGTGGAGCTGGCGGCCTGCTACCGCCTGGCGGCCCACTACCGGATGTCGGACCAGATCTACACCCACATTTCGGCGCGTATTCCGGGTACGGAGCATCTGCTGCTCAATCCTTATGGCACCTTGTTCGATGAGATCCGCGCCTCGCTGCTGGTGAAGGTGGATCTGCACGGCGCGGTGCTGGCCGATCCGAGCGGCCTGGGCCTGAACAAGGCCGGCTTCCTGATCCACAGCGCGATCCACAAGGCCCGTCCGCAGGCCGGCTGCGTCATGCACACCCATACGCGGGCGGGCGTGGCGGTGGCGGCGCAGCGGCGCGGGCTGCTCCCTTTGTCGCAGCACGCCATGCGCTTTCACGGCTGCCTGTCCTACCACGACTACGAGGGCGTGGTGCTGGACCCGTCGGAGCAGGAGCGGCTGATCCGGGACCTGGGCGAGAACCAGGCCATGATCCTTCGCCAGCACGGTCTGCTGACCTGGGGCCGGACGGTGCGCGAAGCCTTCGAGCTGATGTACTTCCTGGAAATGGCGTGCCAGATCCAGATCGACGCCCAGTCGGGTGGTGCGGCCGTGATCGAGGCCGCGCCAGAGCTTGCCCGCAAGGTCGCCGACCAGTTCCGCAACCCAGGGCGCACGCCGGTCCACGACCGGGACTGGCCCGCCCTGTGCCGCTTGCTTGAGCGCCAATCCCCCACCTACCGAACCTAAACCCCAACAGGAGACATGATGAAAACAATCGGTAAAGCCTTGATCGTTGCGCTGGCGAGCGCGTTGTTGTGCACGGTGGCCCAGGCCCAGGCCTACCCCAACAGGCCGATTCGCCTGGTGGTGCCGTATCCGGCGGGCGGCATCGCCGACACGGTGTCGCGCTCGGTGGGCCAGCAGCTGGCCCGCCGCCTGGGGCAACCCGTCGTCATCGACAACCGGCCGGGTGGCAAGCAGATCATCGCCACGGAGGCGGTCACGAAGGCCGCGCCGGACGGCTACACCCTGCTGCTGGGCAGTGTGACCAACCTGAGCCTCAATCCCGCCGGCATCGCGCGCTTGCCGTACAACGTGGAGCGCGACCTTACCCCGGTGTCCCAACTGTTCCATGCGCCGCTGCTGCTGGTGACCAACCAGCCCGTGGCCAATGCGCAGGAGCTCATCGCGCGAATCAAGGAGAAGCCGGGCAAGTTCGCCTACGCGTCCATCGGCGCCGGCACCTCGACGCACATCGCCGCCGAGCTGCTGTCCCTCCAGGCGGGTCTGGACATGGTCCACGTGCCCTACAAGGGCAGCGCGCCGGCCGTCACCGATCTGGTGGGCAAACAGGTCCAGCTCATGTTCGACGGCGGCACCTCGTCGTTGCCTTTCGTGCGCGAAGGCAAGCTCAATCTGCTGGCGGTGACGACGCCCAAGCGATTCCCCTATCTGCCCGATGTGCCCACCATGGCCGAGGTGGGCTTGAAGGACTACGACGTCACGGCCTGGTGGGGGATCGTTGCGCCCGCCGGCACGCCAAAGGACATCGTGGAGCGGCTGGCGCGGGAGCTCAAGGCGGTCACGGAGGACGCCGCCCTGCGCGAGCAGCTGGCCCCGAACGGCGTCGTGCTGCAGGCCGACGGGCCGCGCGAATTCCGCGAGTTCATCCAGTCCGAGACCGTGCGTTGGCGCGCCTTGCTGAAGAAGACCAAGATCGACCTGGAGAACTGACATGGATCTCCAAGACCGCATCGCTGCCCTGATCGGCGATCGTGCAGACGAGGGGTGGTTCGATGTGCACCGGGACGTCTTCCGTGACCCGGCCATCTTTCAGCTGGAGCTGGAGCACATCTTCGAGGGCACCTGGGTCTTTGTCGGCCTGGAGTCCCAGGTGCCCCGGGCGCACGACTTCCTGACGACCTGGGTGGGCCGAACGCCCGTCGTGGTGACCCGGGCCGGCGATGGGCAACTGCACTGCGTGATCAACAGCTGCCGCCATCGGGGGGCGGCGCTGTTCCAGACCCGGCAGGGCAATCGAAAATTCCACGCCTGCCCCTACCACGGCTGGGTCTACGACTCGGGCGGCAAGTGCATCGACATCAAGGACCGGTCCTCCGGCGGCTACCCGGCGGCGTTTGACTGCCTCGATCACAACCTGGTGCCGGTCGCGCGCTTTGGCAACTACCGCGGGTTCCTGTTCGCCAGTCTGCGGCCGGACGTACCGGACCTGCTCGACCACCTCGGTGATGCGCGGCGGTTCCTGGACCTCGTGGTGGACCAAAGCGAGGAGGGCGTCGAGATCGTTCCCGGCGAGGTGGTCTACACCTACCAGGGCAACTGGAAGATGCAGGTGGAGAACGCCCTGGACCTGTACCACTTCACATCGACCCATCCGTCGTATCTGCAGGTTCTGCAGCAGCGTGGCCGCCGCCGGCAGCAAGACGGCGCGGGCCAATCTGGGGCGGCACAGTCGATCTACGAAAACCTGGGGGCGCAGCGGCAGGCCCAGCGCGGCAGCATGTCCTTCGCGCACGGCCACGTGGCGTACTGGGGTGACAACCCCAATGCCGCGGAGCGGCCGCTGTACGCGGGGTATGAACCCCTCGTGCAGCGGGTGGGCCGGGAGGTGGCCGACTGGATGCTGCGCGTGCGCAACCTGGTGATCTACCCGAACCTGCAGATCGTGGAGAACGCGTCCCTGCAGATGCGGGTGCTGCGGCCGCTGGCGGTGGACCGCACCGAGGTGACGTCCTATTGCCTGGCGCCCCGCAACGAGCCGGCACAGGCGCGCGAGAAACGCATCCGCCAGTACGAGGAGTTCTACAACCCCAGCGGCATGGCGACACCCGACGACGTGGCCGTGTACGAGGCCTGTCAGCGTGGCCATGGTGCCCGCGGCCTGAGCGACCAGCAGGGCTATCTGCGTGGCCTGGGGCTGGGCGCGGTGGCGCCCGGGCAAGGCGCGCGGGAACTGGGCATCGCGCCCGTGAGCGCCATGCAGGGCGGCTACGACCTCGCGGACGAGACCTGCTTTCACGCGGGCTACCGCGAATGGCAGCGGCTGATCCTCAAGGGGGTCGAACATGCATGAGGCCATGGCCGAAGCGCAAAGGCTGATCTACCGGGAGGCGCTGGCGCTCGATGAGCAGCGCTGGACCGATTGGCTGGACGGCCTGCACAGCGAGGCGGTGTTCTGGGTGCCGGCCTGGCGCACCGACCATGAAACCACCGCGGACCCGCAGCGCGAAGTGTCCTTGATCTACTGCGCTGGGGTGCAGGCCTTGCGGGATCGGGTGGATCGGGTGCGCGGCGGCCGTTCGCCGGCCGGCACGCCCCTGCCGCGCACCGTGCACGCGGTCTCCAACGTCCTGGTGGAGGAAGCCAGCGACACGCTGTTGCGCGCGACATCGGTGTTCACCAGCACGGTCTACGACCTTCGGCGCGGCGAGTCGCACGCCTTCGTGGGGCGCTACGAGCACCGATTCGTGCGGGAGGCCCCGGGCCAAGCCTGGCGCATCGGGCGCAAGCACGTCGTTCTGGTCAACGACCGCATCCCGGGCATGCTCGATTTCTACTCCGTGTGAGGCGGCGATGGTGATGAAGCAATTGGGGCCCGTCGGCGGCTTTGCCCCCGGAACGGTCACGCAGGTATGGGTCGACGACGAGCCGGTGGCCGTCTTTCATCTGGACGACGGCCGCCTCTGCGCGACCAGCGACCAGTGCACGCACGGCAACGGCCTGCTGTCGGACGGATTCCTGTGCGGCAGCGAGATCGAGTGTCCGCTGCACCAGGGGCGGTTCGATGTGGTGACGGGCCGCGCCGTGGGCGTGCCCTGCACGCAAGACGTGCGCACCTTTGCCCTGAGCGTTGAGGACGGCGTGCTGTGGCTGCACACGCAGGAGGCCGCGCCATGAGCGGTGTCTGGGTGGTGGGCACGGGGCTGGCCGGCCACACGCTCGCGCGCGAGCTGCGCAAGTTGCGGCCCGAGGTGGCGATCACCCTGGTCACGCGCGATGCCGGCGACTTCTATTCGAAGCCGGCGCTGTCCAATGCCGTGTCGGCCGGGCTGGCGCCCGAGCAACTCGTGCAGCGCTCGGCCGAACAGATGGCCGCTCAACTGCAGGTCCGCATCCTGCAGCAGGCCACGGTCGAATCGCTGGACACGGCCGGGCAGCGCCTGTGCATCGACGGCGAATGGCATCGCTACGACCAACTGGTGCTCGCGCTGGGCGCGGACGCGGTGGTGCCGCCCGTGGCGGGCCTGGCGCCTGATGCGCTGCTGCGCCTCAACGACCTCGACGACTACCGGGCGTTGTGGGCTCGCCTGGGCGGCGCGCGCCGGATCGCGGTCCTGGGCGCCGGTCTCATCGGTTGCGAAATCGCCGACGACCTGTCTCGCGCCGGTCACCAGGTGTGCCTGTTCGACCTGGCCGAGCACCCTCTGTCGCGCTTGGTGCCCCGGGAAATCGGGGAGGGCTTGCGCGCCGCCCTGCAAGCGCGGGGAATCGTCTGCCACTTCGGGGCCCCGGTCACGCACGCCCAGGCGCAGGGCGCTGCCTGGCGGCTGTTCACATCGAGGGGCGACAGCACGGTCGCCGATGTCGTGCTGGGCGCGGCGGGGGTGCGGCCCCGCGTTGAACTGGCCCGGCAGGCGGGCCTTTTGACGGACAAGGGCATCGTGGTGGACCGCCGCTTGAAAACCTCCGCCGAGCGGGTGTACGCCTTGGGGGACTGCGCGCAGATCGACGGGCTGCTGCTGCCGTTCGTGATGCCACTGATGCGCTCGGCCAAAGCGCTGGCGCGCACGCTCGCGGGCGATCCCACCGACGTGGTCTTTCCCTGCATGCCGGTGGTGGCGAAGACGCCCTCGTTTCCCGTGGTGGTCGCGCCGGTGGTCGACGGCTCGCCGTTCCGCTGGGAGAAGGCCGGGGAGGGCAGCGGCCACCGCGCCTGGTGCAAGGATGCCAACGATCAGGTCCGGGGCTTCGCGCTGGGGGGCGAGGCGGTCGGTGAGCGGTTTCGCTGGGAGCGCAGCGTTGCGGCCTGGCTCGCGGCGGACGCACCCATCTCCGAGGCCGCGCCGGTCCAGGCGTCAAACCCCTGAGGGGTTCAGCGCGTCATCCACCGCCGCGCCCCATGGCTGGCCGCGTCCACCAGCGCCACCATCAGCAGCATCGCGCCCAGGATGGTGGCCGTCTTGCCCATGTGGAACAGGCCCATGTGAAAGGCCAGCATCTGGCCCAGGCCGCCCGCGCCCACCACGCCCAGCACGGCGGCGGCGCGGATGTTGTTCTCCCAGCGGTAGAGCGTGTAGCTCAGCAGCTGCGGCAGCACCTGCGGCAGCGTGGCGTAGGAGAAGACCCGCGCGCCGCCCACGCCCTGCACGCGCAGCGCGGCGGCCGGGCCGGGCGGGGCGTTTTCGATCGCTTCGGCGAACAGACGGCCCAGCACGCCGGCCGTGTGGAAGGTCAGGGCCAGGGTGCCGGCGAAGGGCCCCAGGCCCGCGCTGATGAGCAGCAGCGCGGCCCACACCAGCTCGGGGATGCTGCGCAGGGCGTTGAGCAGCAACCGCGTTGGGCCGCGAGCCCAGGACGCGCCACCGTCCCCGCGCCGGCTGGCCGGCAGCGCGAGCGCCAGGCCCGCCACCGCCGCCAGGCCCGTGCCCAGGGCCGACATGGCCAGCGTTTCCCAGGTGCCCTGGACCACGCGGCGCAGGAACTCGGGTGAGGTGTCGGGCGGGAAGAACTCGCCGAGGAAACGGCCCATGCTGCGCGCCGCGTCCAGCGACAGGAATTCGCGCCACTGCAGGTCGAGCGACCAGAAGCTGGCGACGACCAGCGCCGCCAGCGCCAGCAAAAACCACAGGGCCTTGCTGTGCCAGCCCAGGAGCGCGGACGACCCAGGGGCGCCGGGGAGCCGGCTTTGCCGGGCCCCAGGTGCCGCCCCCTTGAGGGGGTCGCGCGAAGCGCGGCGGGGGTGTTTCAACCCAGTGCCTTTCGCAGTCCCGCGCTCACGCGGTCGGCCAGCCCCACCAGCAGCATGAAGACCAGCAGCATGGTGGCCACCTCGCCGCCGTTGAACATCTTCATGGCGTTGTCGAGCTGCTGTCCCAGGCCGCCCGCGCCCACGAAGCCCAGCACCACCGAGGATCGGATGGCGCATTCCCAGCGGTAGACGGTGTAGCTGGTGAGCTCGGCCGCGTTGGTGGGCAGCAGGCCGTAGCAGAAGGCCTGCAGGCGCGAGGCGCCGTTGCGCAGCAGGGTCTGCGTGGCGTGGGCTTCGCCGCTTTCCAGGATCTCGCCGTAGACCTTGCCGAGCATGCCGCCGTAGGTGAGGGCGATGGCCAGCACGCCGGCGGTGGGCCCCAGGCCCACCACGCGCACGAAGACCAGGGCCCAGACCAGCTCGGGGACGCTGCGCAGCACGATCAGCAGCCAGCGCACCGCCTGGCGCACCACCCAGGGCCCGCGCGCCATGCGCCCCGACAGGGCGGACAGCGAGAGCACGCGGGTGGCGGCGAGCGTGAGCGGCGCGGCGATCAACAGGGCCAGCGCCATGCCGGCGGTGGCGATGGCCACGGTGCGCCAGGTCTCGCGCGCCACCAGCGCGAGGAAGTCGCCGTCCAGTGTGGGCGGCAGAAAGCTGCCGAGGAACTGCGCCGAGACCCGCAGGTTGCGGGGCTCGAACAGCACCCAGGGCCGGAACTCGGTGGCCACGCCCAGCGGCCACAGCAGCACCAGCGCGGCGCCGATCCAGAACACCCGGGTCAGCCAGGCCGGGTCGCGGGTGGGGGCGGCGCGGGGCGCCGTGGCGGTGTTCATCGCAGGCTTCAGCGGCACATCAACACGGGTGGCACGGCCGCCTCGGGCTCGGGCGATGGGTTCGCGGGCGCGCCGCCTTGCAGCTCGTGCTCGAACCGGTCGTACAGGCCCGCCAGGCGCTCGCGCGTGACCTCGGCCGCGGGCAGGTCGAAGGCCAGGCGGCCGTCGCGCAGGCCCACGATGCGCGGGAAATGCGCCAGCGCCACGTCCACCTGGTGCAGGGTGGCCACCAGCGTGGCGCGGCGCTCGCGCGCGCCCTCGACGAGGGTGTGGATGGCCTGGCGCGCGCGCGTCGGGTCGAGGGCCGAGAGCGGTTCGTCCACCAGCCAGGCCGTGGCCGGCGCCAGCAGGGTGCGCGCCAGGCCCACGCGCTGGCGCTCGCCGCCGGAGAGGCGGTCCACGCGCTCGAAGAGCTTGTCGCCAAGGTCGAAGCGCTCCAGCGCGGCGAAGGCGGCGGGGATGTCGGACGGGTGCAGCAGCGAACGCAGGCTGGCCCACAGGCCCATGGCGGGCAGCCGGCCCGCCAGCACGGCCGTGACCACGCGCTGGCGCGGCGGCAGCGGCGGGACCTGCGGCGCGAGCAGGAGGCGCCCGCGCAGGCGGCGCAGCTCGGCGCGTGGCAGCGACCAGGGATCGGCGCCATCGAGCCGCAGGGCCCCTTCGCTGGGCGGCATGGCGCAGGCCATGAGCTGCAGCAGCGTGGTCTTGCCAGCGCCCGACGGACCGATCACCGCGAGTTGTTCGCCCGCGGCCACGCGCAGGCTCAGGCCCTGCACGGCGGCGGGCTGGGCGGCGCGCGCGGCGGGGTGGCGCGCGCTGAGCTGTTCGAGGGCGATCTGCAAGACGACTGGCTCCGGTGCGGGGCGAAGCCCGGATTAGACCGCGAACGCCCCACCCGGCCGCGGGGGCGGTGTTCAGCGCGGGGCCGGCAGCGCCACGCTGCGAAAGCCCGCCAGGATGTCGGTGCGCGGCGCGCCGAAGAAATTGCGGTAGCGTGGGTGGCGCATTTGCGGCGCGGTGGCCCAGCTGGCGCCCTTGAGCACGGGCCGGCCGTCGAACCAGGGCTGGGAGTAGTCGCGGTAGGGGTGCGGCTCGAAGCCCGGGTGCGGGGCGAAGGCGCTGGCGGTCCACTCCCAGACCTGGCCCCAGGCGAAGCCGGGCGTGCTGAGCGCCGCGCGCTCCCACTCGGCTTCGCTGGGCAGGCGCCGGCCGGCCCAGGCGCACCAGGCCTGTGCTTCGGTGGCGCTGACGTGGCAGACCGGGGCCCGCGGGTCCAGGGCCCGCCAGCGGCCCTGGGCGCGCTGCCACCAGCCGCCGGCCTCGCGTTGGAGGAAACGCGGCACGGGCACGGCGCCGGCCTCGACGGCGGGCAGGTAGCGCGCCCAGTTCACTGGGGCCGCATCGATGTCGACGGCGGCGAGCTCGACCGCCTGGCCTGGCAACTCGTTGTCGAAGGCGAAACCCGGGCCGCGCCAGCCCAGGGTCCAGGGACCGGCCGGCAGACGCAGCGTGCCTTCGCACGCGGCCAGCGGCGGCGCGGTCTCGCCCGGGTCGATGTCCAGCACCTGGGCCATGTACACCCAGGCCTCGCCGTGCATGTCCTCGTGGAAGAGGGCCAGGCGAAAGGCGTACAGGCCGTCGTCGGTTTCGGGCGCGTGCGCCAGCAGGGCCAGGGTGTCGTCCAGGCTGGCCCGCAGGTCGGCGCGGGTAGCGGCCAGGTCGGGCAGGGGCAGCGACCATCGGGTGTCGTGCGGCACCGCGCTGCTGTCGTAGAGCGCGTCGGCGTCGAGGCCGCGCATGGCCTGGCGCGCCGGGGCCAGCGGCGCCGTGGGGTCGGCGCGCGCGCCGCGCTCGCGTTGCGGTGCGGGCTGGCGCGCGATCCAGCGGTCGGCGAACCAGCCGAGGTGGCCCAGCTCCCACAGCGGCGGGTTGAGTTCGGGCGACCGCGGCACGCGCAGGCCGGGGCCCAGCGCGGCCTCGTAGGCCTGGGCCAGGCGCAGGGTGCGCGCGCGCGTGCGGCGCAGCAGGGCGGCCAGCGTTTCCCGACCGCCCCGGCGGGCCTGCTCGGCCGCCGCGCCGGGGGCGTCGCCGGGCTCCGACACAATCCCTTGTTCGATGGCCACCATCCACAAACCCCTGTTGTGCCTTGTCACGCCGGCGCTGGCCGACGCGAACAACGGCAATTGGCAGACCGCGCGGCGCTGGGCGCGCCTGCTGGCGGGGCATTATCGGGTGGTGGTCGTGCGCGAATGGCCCGAGGCCACGCTGCACGAGACGCCGGCGGTGCTGATCGCGCTGCACGCGCGGCGCTCGGCGGCGTCCATCGCGGCCTGGGCAAGGGCGCATCCGCTCGCGCCCCTGGTGGTGGTGCTGACGGGCACCGACCTGTACCGCGACATCCAGGGCGACGCCGACGCCCGCCGCTCGCTGGCACTCGCGCACCGCCTGGTGGTGCTGCAGGAGCGCGGGCCGCTGGCGCTGCCGCCGCCGCTGCGCGAGCGCTGCCGGGTGGTGTTTCAGTCCGGGCCCGCGCGCGCGCCCCTGCCCAAGCCCCGCCGCTTCCTGCGCGCGCTGATGGTGGGCCACCTGCGCGACGAGAAATCGCCGCAGACGCTGTTCGAGGCGGCGCGGCTGATCGCCCCGGGCGAAGGCATCCGCATCGACCACATCGGCGAGGCCCTGGACCCCGCGCTCGGCGCGGCCGCGCGGGCCACCGCCGCGGCCTGCCCGCACTACCGCTGGCTGGGCCCGCTGCCGCACGCCGAGGTGCTGCGCCGCCTGCAGCGCGCGCACGTGCTGGTGCACGCCAGCCGACTGGAGGGCGGCGCGCACGCCGTGCTGGAGGCGGTGCGCGGCGGCACGCCGGTGCTGGCCTCGCGCATCGAAGGCAACCTCGGCATGCTCGGCGAGGCCTATGGCGGCTACTTTCCGGTGGGCGATGCGCCCGCCCTGGCGGCCCTGCTGCGCGGATGCCGTGCGGACATGGCCGCGCCCGATGGCAGGCTCGCGCGCCTGGCCGCACAATGCGCCGCACGCGCGCCGCTGTTCGAGCCCGAGGCCGAACGCCAGGCGCTGCTGGCCCTGTTGAACGACGTCCGCCCGCGCGAGCCCGCGCCGGCCACCGAACCGGAGACCCCTTCGTGAACGCCCCCATCCCCACCGCCGCCGCCCAACCCCGCCTCACCAGCCTGTCGCATGGCGGCGGCTGCGGCTGCAAGATCGCCCCCGGCGTGCTCAGCGACATCCTCAAGGGCAGCACCGGCATGCCCATGCCCAAGGAGTTGCTGGTGGGCATCGAAACCGCCGACGACGCGGCCGTCTACCGCCTCAACGACGAGCAGGCGCTGATCGCCACCACCGACTTCTTCATGCCCATCGTGGACGACCCCTACGAGTTCGGGCGCATCGCGGCCACCAACGCCATCAGCGACGTCTACGCCATGGGCGGCACGCCCATCATGGCGCTGGCGCTGGTGGGCATGCCCATCAGTGTGCTGAGCACCGAGACCATCGGCCGCATCCTGCAAGGCGGGCAGGACGTGTGTCGCGCCGCTGGCATTCCCATCGCGGGCGGCCACACCATCGATTCGGTGGAGCCCATCTACGGCCTGGTGGCCATGGGCCTGGTGCACCCGGCGCGGGTCAAGCGCAACGCCGACGCCCAGGCTGGCGACCGCCTGGTGCTGGGCAAGCCGCTGGGCGTGGGTGTGCTGTCGGCCGCGCTCAAGAAGGAGCGGCTCGATCCGGCCGGCTATGCCGCCATGATCGACACCACCACCCGCCTGAACACGCCAGGCCCCGACCTGGCCAAGCTGCCCGGCGTGCACGCCCTGACCGACGTGACCGGCTTCGGCCTCGCGGGCCACGCGATGGAGATGGCGCGCGGCGCGAACAAGACCGTGCGCCTGGACTGGTCGCGCGTGCCGCTGATCCCCGGCGTGCGCGAGCTGGCGGGCGCCGGCATGGTGACGGGCGCCTCGGGCCGCAACTGGGCGGCCTATGGGCACGAGGTGCGCCTGGGCGCGGGCCTGCAGTTGGTCGATCAGGCCTTGCTGAGCGACCCCCAGACCAGCGGCGGCCTGCTGGTGGCCTGCGAGGCCGCCAGCGTGGACGAGGTGCTGGCCACCTTCCGCCGCCATGGCTTCGAGCAGGCGGCCGAGATCGGCGAGGTGCTGGACGCCACCGGCGATGGCGCGCGCCTGCGGGTGGATTGAGGCTGGGGGCGCGGCCGGCGCCCTCAATGGCCTTCGAGCGTTTCCAGCAGCTCCGTCTCGATCTGGATCTGCCGCTTGTTCACCTGCAGCTCGGGCCCGCTGATGAGGAAGGTGTCCTCCACGCGTTCGCCCAGGGTGGTGATCTTGGCCAGCTGCACGCTGATCTCGTGGCGCGCCAGCACGCGCGAGATGCCGTAGAGCAGGCCCGCGCGGTCGCTGGCCGACACCGACAGCAGCCAGCGCTGGGCCTTCTCGTCGGGCCGCAGGTCCACGCGCGGCGTGATCGGAAAGCTCTTCACGCGCCGCGACAGCCGGCCCTTGGTGGGGGGCGGCAGCGGGCCGCGCTCGTCGATGACCTGCGGCAGCCGGGCCTCGACCATGGCCACCAGTTCGCGGTAGTGCTCGGCCATCTCGGGCACGATGACCTGGAAGGTGTCCAGGGCGTGGCCGGTCAGGGTGGTGTGCACGCGCGCGTCCAGGATGCTGAACTGCGACATGTCGAAGTAGCCGCAGATGCGCGCGAACAGGTCGGCCTGGTCGGCCGCGTACACCAGCACCTGCAGGCCTTCGCCGGCCGGTGAAAGGCGCGCGCGTACGATGGCGCGGCTCGGGTCGCGCCCGGGCTTGGCGAGCTCGCGCGTGAGCACCCGCGTGTGCCAGGCGATCTCGTCGGCCTGGTGGCGCATGAAGTAGCTCACGTCCAGCGTGTCCCACAGGGCCTTGTGCGCGTTGTGGGGCAGGGCGTGCAGCGCGAGCATCTGCAGCGCCTCGCGCTTGCGGCCTTCGATCTCGGCGCCCGGGTCGGGCGCGCGCCCGCCCAGCACGCGCAGCGTGTAGCGGTACAGGTCTTCCAGCAGCTTGCCCTTCCAGGCGTTCCACACCTTGGGGCTGGTGCCGCGGATGTCGGCCACGGTGAGCAGGTACAGCGCCGTGAGGCGGCGCTCGTCGCCCACGCGCTGCGCGAAGGCGGCGATGACGTCGGGGTCGGACAGGTCGGCCTTCTGCGCCAGCCGGCTCATGGTGAGGTGCTCGGCCACCAGGAATTCGATGAGGCGCGTGTCCTCGCGCGGGATGCCGTGCTGGCGGCAGAAGCTGCGCACGTCGCGCGCGCCGAGCTCGGAGTGGTCGCCGCCGCGGCCCTTGGCGATGTCGTGGAAGAGGGCGGCGATGTAGAGCAGCCAGGGCTTGTCCCAGCCGGCCGCGAGCTGCGAGCAGAAGGGGTACTCGTGCGAGTGCTCAGGGATGAAGAAGCGGCGCATGTTGCGCAGCACCATCAGGATGTGCTGGTCCACGGTGTAGACGTGGAACAGGTCGTGCTGCATCTGCCCCACGATGTGGCGGAACACCCAGAGGTAGCGGCCCAGCACCGAGGTCTGGTTCATCAGCCGCATGGCGTGCGTGATGCCCTGCGGCTCCATCAGGATGCGCAGGAACAGGGCGCGATTGGCCGGGTCGGCGCGGAACTTCGCGTTCATCACGGGGCGCGCGTTGTACAGCGCGCGCAGGGTGCGCGCCGACAGGCCCTTGATGCCGACCGTGGTCTGGTAGATGTGGAAGGTCTCGAGGATGGCGTTCGGCTGCTGGAAGTAGAGGTTGTCGCTGGCCACCTCCAGCATGCCGGCCTTGTCGAAGAAGCGCTCGTTGATGGGGCGCAGGCGCATCACGCCAGGCTCGGTGTCGCCCAGGCGCTCCTCGATGTTGAGCAGCAGGATCTGGTTGAGCTGCGCCACCGCCTTGGCCGCCCAGTAGTAGCGCTTCATCAGCGCCTCGCTGGCGCGGCGCGTGCCGCGCGGGTTGGTCTCGCCGGGCGCGGGCAGCTGGGGCTTGAAGCCGAAGGTCTCGGCCACGGCGGTCTGCAGGTCGAAGACCAGGCGGTCCTCGCGGCGGTGGGCGAGCAGGTGCAGGCGCGCGCGGATCAGGCTCAGCAGGGCCTCATTGGCCTTGATCTGGCGCGCCTCCAGCGGCGTGGCCAGGCCGCGGCGGGCGAGTTCGTCCCAGCTGCGGCCCAGGCCGGCGGCTTTCGCCACCCAGAGGATCATCTGCAGGTCGCGCAGGCCGCCGGGCGATTCCTTGCAGTTGGGCTCCAGCGCGTAGGGCGTGTTCTCGAACTTGTGGTGGCGCTGTCGCATCTCCAGCGTCTTGGCCACGAAGAAGGCCTTGGGGTCCATGGCCTCGCCCAGGCGGGCCACCAGGCGCCGGAAGCCCTCCTGGTGACCGGCGATGAGCCGGCACTCGAGCAGCGAGGTCTGGACGGTCACGTCCTTCTCGGCTTCGGTGGCGCACTCGTCGACGGTGCGCACGCTGGAGCCGATCTCCAGGCCGAGGTCCCAGCAGGCACCGATGAAGCCTTCGATGCGGGCCTTGAGGGCGTCGTCGGCGTCGGGCTCGCAGCCCTCGGGCAGCAGCACCAGCACGTCGACGTCGGAATGCGGGAACAGCTCGCCGCGCCCATAGCCGCCCACGGCCACCAGGGCGAAGCGCGGGCCGAAGCCGGCGCGCTGCCACAGGGTGCGCAGGGTCTGGTCGGTCAGGCGGGCGAGCTGGTGCAGGGCCCGGCGCACGCCGCGGGTGGAGGCCCCGGTCTGCAGCAGGGCGGCGAACACCGCCTGCTTGTGCTCGCGGTACTGCTGGCGCAGGCTGGCCAGGTCGTCCACCGGGACGCCCCTTCAGGCCGCGACGCTGGCCGGGGCCGGGTTCACGAAGGCCGGCGGCGCGATGTTGCCGGCCGACCAGGTGAGCACCTCGTAGCCGGTCTCGGTGACCAGCACGGTGTGTTCCCACTGGGCCGAGAGCGAGCGGTCGCGCGTGACGATGGTCCAGCCATCGCCCAGTTCCTTGATCTCGCGCCGGCCGGCGTTGATCATGGGCTCGATGGTGAAGGTCATGCCGGGCTTGAGCTCTTCCAGCGTGCCCGGGCGGCCGTAGTGCAGCACCTGGGGTTCTTCGTGGAAGCGCTGGCCGATGCCGTGGCCGCAGAACTCGCGCACCACGCTGAAGCCGTTGCCTTCGGCGTAGGTCTGGATGGCGTGGCCAATGTCGCCCAGGCGCGCGCCCGGGCGCACCAGCACGATGCCCTTCCACATGGCCTCGAAGGTCACCTGGCACAGGCGGCGGGCCTGGAGGGAGCAGGCGGCCTCGCCGCCGATCAGGAACATGCGGCTGTTGTCGCCGTACCAGCCCTCGGGCGTGATGACGGTGACATCCACGTTGAGGATGTCGCCCTTCTTGAGCGGCTTTTCGTTCGGGATGCCGTGGCAGACCACCTGGTTGATGGAGGTGCACAGGTGGCCGGGGTAGGGCGGGTAGCCGCTGGGCTGGTAGCCGATGGTGGCCGAGCGGGTGCCCTGCTGCTTCATGTAGTCGGCCGCCAGGCGGTCGATCTCGAGCGTGGTCATGCCGGGCTGGATCAGCGGCGTGAGGTAGTCCAGCACTTCGGAGGCGAGGCGGCAGGCGGTGCGCATGCCCTCGATGCCGGCGGCGTCCTTGTAGGTGATGCTCATGGGGCGCGATTATCCCACCGGACCCCGCCCGCACACGCCCCGCCGGGCCAATCGCCATGGGGGCGGCGGGTAGAATTCGAGGCTTCCCAACGCCTTAGCCAACCACTTCGCTTCGCGCGACCCGCACCGCTTGCCGGGGTCGAACCAAGAGGCACCACGGAACCGGCTTTGCCGGGCCGCAGGTGCCGCCCCCTGGAGGGGGGCGCGCGCAGCGCGGCGGGGGTGATTCCATTTCATGTCCCTGCACCTGCGCACTTTTGATGGCGGGCACGCCATCAGCGACTTCAAAGTCCAGCAGCTCCTCCCCCGCCTTCAAGCCATCCACGACCGGATCGTCGGCCTCAGCGCCCGTTTCGTGCACCTGGCGGCCTTCGACGCCGCGCCCGACGCCGCCACCGAGCAACGCCTGGGCGAGCTGCTCACCTACGGCGAGCCCGCGCAGCCCGCCCACCTGGCGCTCGAGACCGAGGGCGCGCCGGCCCTGCTGGTGATGCCCCGCCTGGGCACCGTCTCGCCCTGGGCCTCCAAGGCCACCGACATCGCCCGCAACTGCGGCCTGGTGGTGCACCGGGTGGAGCGCCTCGTCGAGTACCGCCTGGCGCTCAAGCCCGGCCTGCTTGGCGGCAAGCCCAGCCTCACGCCGGAGCAGACCTGGGCCGTGGCCAGCCTGTTGCACGACCGCATGACGGAGGCCGTGGTGGCCACGCGCGAGGAGGCCCACGCCCTGTTCACCGAGCTGCAGGCCGCGCCCATGGAGCGCGTGGACGTGCTGGGCGGTGGCCGGGCGGCGCTGGAGCGCGCCAACGCCGACTGGGGCCTGGCCCTGGCCGAGGACGAGATTCACTACCTCATCGAGGCCTTCCAGGGTCTGGGCCGCAACCCCACCGACGTGGAGTTGATGATGTTCGCGCAGGCCAACAGCGAGCACTGCCGCCACAAGATATTCAACGCCCAGTTCACCATCGACGGCGTGGCGCAGGACAAGAGCCTGTTCGGCATGATCCGCCACACCCACCAGCGCAGCCCGCAGCACACGGTGATCGCCTACGCCGACAACGCCTCGGTGATGGAAGGCCACGCGGTGCAGCGCTTCGTGGCGCGCTACGACGGCGGCCAGGCGCCGGCCTACCGCGCCGAGCCCATCACCCAGCACGTGCTCATGAAGGTGGAGACCCACAACCACCCCACGGCCATTTCACCCTTCCCCGGCGCCTCCACTGGCGCCGGCGGCGAGATCCGCGACGAGGGCGCCACCGGCCGCGGCGCCAAGCCCAAGGCCGGCCTCACGGGCTTCACGGTCGGCAAACTCTGGGGCGGCCTGAGCGACCAGCCGGGCGGCAAGCCCGAGCACATCGCCAGCCCGCTGCAGATCATGACCGAGGGCCCGCTGGGTGGCGCGGCCTTCAACAACGAGTTCGGCCGACCCAACCTGCTGGGTTACTTCCGCGAGTACGAGCAGCTCGTCGACGGCGTTCAGCGCGGCTACCACAAGCCCATCATGATCGCCGGCGGCGTCGGCACCATCGACGCCGCGCTCACCCAGAAGGTGCTGTTCCCGGCCGGCACGCTGCTCATCCAGCTCGGGGGGCCGGGCATGAAGATCGGCATGGGCGGCGGCGCGGCCAGCTCCATGGCCACCGGCACCAACGCCGCCTCGCTCGACTTCGACTCCGTGCAGCGCGGCAACCCCGAGATCGAGCGCCGCGCGCAAGAGGTCATCAACCACTGCTGGGCGCAGGGCGAGAAGAACCCCATCCTCGCCATCCACGACGTGGGCGCGGGCGGCCTGTCCAACGCCTTCCCCGAAATCACCCACGACGCCGGCCGTGGCGCGCGCTTCGACCTGCGCGCCGTGCCGTTGGAAGAAAGCGGTCTGGCGCCCAAGGAGATCTGGAGCAACGAGAGCCAGGAGCGCTACGTGCTGGCGATCGCGCCCGAATCGCTGCCGCAGTTCCAGGCCTTCTGCGAGCGCGAGCGCTGCCCCTTCGCGGTGGTCGGCGTGGCCACCGAGGAACGCCAGTTGCAGCTGGTCGACGAAGGCCAGGACAGCCCTGTGGACATGCCCATGGACGTGCTGCTCGGCAAGCCGCCCAAGATGCACCGCGACGTGACGACCGTGGCGCGCCACTCGCCGGCCATCGACCTCACCGGCGTTGACCTGCAGAAGAGCGTGATCGACGTGCTGAGCCACCCCACGGTGGCCTCCAAGCGCTTTCTCATCACCATCGGCGACCGCACGGTGGGTGCCTTCAGCCACCGCGACCAGATGGTGGGCCCCTGGCAGTTGCCCGTGGCCGATTGCGCCGTGACCCTGGCCGACCACGCCGGCTTCGCGGGCGAGGCCATGGCCATGGGCGAGCGCACGCCGCTGGCCGCCACCAACGGCGCCGCCTCGGGCCGCATGGCCGTGGCCGAGGCCATCACCAACCTGCTGGCCGCGCCCATCGAGCTGCCGCGCGTGAAGCTCAGCGCCAACTGGATGGCGGCCTGCGGCGAACCCGGCGAGGACGCCGCCCTGTACGAGACCGTGAAGGCCGTGGGCATGGAGCTGTGTCCCGCGCTGGACGTGTCCATTCCCGTGGGCAAGGACAGCCTGTCCATGCGCACCCAGTGGCAGTCCGATGGGCAGACGAAGAAGGTCACCGCGCCGGTGAGCCTGATCGTCAGCGCCTTCGCCTCGCTGGCCGACGTGCGCGGCACCTTCACGCCCCAGCTGAACCGCGACATCGACGACACCACCCTGGTGCTGATCGACCTCGGCAAGGGCCGCCACCGCCTGGGCGGCAGCGTCCTGGCCCAGACCCTGGGTCACCCCGGCGGCGAGGTGCCCGACCTCGACAGCCCGCAGGACCTGAAGAACCTGGTGAACGCGGTGAACACCCTGCGCGCGCAGGGCCGGGTGCTGGCCTACCACGACCGCAGCGACGGCGGCCTGCTGGCCACCGTGGCCGAGATGGCCTTCGCTGGACGGGTGGGCGTGGCGCTCAACATCGACCAGCTGATCACCGAGGGCGACGGCATCAGCGACAGCCGCGCCGAGACCGGCGACGCCAAGAACTGGGCCCAGCAGGTGGGCGCGCGGCGCGAAGAGCTCACGCTGCGGGCCCTGTTCAACGAAGAGCTGGGCGTGGTGCTGCAGGTGCGCACCGAGCAGCGCAACGAGGTGATGCAGGTGCTGCGCGAGCACGGCCTGTCCAAACACAGCCACTTCATCGGCAAGACCCGTCCGGCCTCGTCGGCGATGGACGCTGGCAAGGGCGAGCTGCAGGTCTGGCGCGACACCAAGGCGGTGTTCAGCGCCCGTCTGTACGACCTGCAGCAGGTCTGGGACAGCGTGAGCTGGAAGATCAACCAGCGGCGCGACAACCCCGAGTGCGCCGACGCCGAGCACGCGGCGGCCGGCGACCCGGCCGACACCGGCCTGCACACGCACCTCACCTTCGACCCCAACGAGAACGTGGCCGCGCCCTTCCTGAACCTCTCGCGCCCCCGGGTGGCGATCCTGCGCGAGCAGGGCGTCAACTCGCACGTGGAGATGGCCTGGTGCTTCACCCAGGCCGGCTTCGAGGCATTGGACGTGCACATGACCGACCTGCAGGCCGGTCGCGCCGATCTGAAGGACGTGCGCGGTGTGGTGGCCTGTGGCGGTTTCAGCTACGGCGACACGCTGGGCGCGGGCATCGGCTGGGCGCGCTCCATCACCTTCAACCCGCGCCTGGCCGATCAGTTCCAGGCCTTCTTCGCGCGAGCCGATACCTTCGGCCTGGGCGTGTGCAACGGCTGCCAGATGTTCGCCGAGCTGGCCGACATCATTCCCGGGGCCCAGGCCTGGCCGCGCTTCACCACCAACCGCAGCGAGCGTTTCGAGGCGCGCCTGTCGCAGGTGGAGGTGCTCGATTCGCCCAGCCTGTTCTTCCAGGGCATGGCCGGCACGCGCCTGCCCATCGCCGTGGCGCACGGCGAGGGCTACGCCAACTTCCGCCACCGGGGCGACCCGGCCCAGGCCATCGCCGCCATGCGCTTCGTCGACAGCCAGGGCCAGGCCACCGAGCGCTACCCCTACAACCCCAACGGCAGCCCGGCCGGCCTCACGGCCGTCACCACCGCCGATGGCCGTTTCACCGCGCTCATGCCGCACCCCGAGCGTGTCTTCCGCAACGCGCTCATGAGCTGGACCGACCAGGACGTGTCCGCCCCCAGCGGCTGGACGCGCATGTGGCGCAACGCGCGCCGATGGGTGGGCTGAACATGCCCCCCCGAAGCGCCTGCGGCGCCTCCCACCGGGGGGCAACACCTGCAGCCCGGCGGAGCCGGTTCTGTGGTGTTCCCGATGAAGGCACGGCACATGGCCCGCACCCACACGCTTGACCTGCCCACCATTGAGGCCTACGCGCGCGACGGCGCCGTGGTGCTGCGCGGCGTCTTCACCCCGGCGGAGCTGCGGCGCCTGGAGGAGGGCATCGAGCACAACCTGGCGCACCTGAGCCCGCTGGCCCTGGTGGCCAGCGAACCCGACGACCCGGGCCGCTTCGTCGAGGACTTCTGCACCTGGACCCACAACCCGGCCTACGCGGACGTGCTGCGCCACTCCGCGCTGCCGCACCTGTCGGCCCAGCTCATGGGCAGCCGCCAGGTGCGGCTGTACCACGACCACCTGCTGGTCAAGGAAGCCGGCACGCGCCAGCCCACGCCCTGGCACCAGGACCAGCCCTACTACAACGTGGACGGCGCGCAGAACGTGAGCTTCTGGATCCCGGTGGACCCGGTGCCGCTGGCGAGCACGCTGCGCTTCGTGGCCGGCTCGCACCACGGCACCTGGTACATGCCGCGCACCTTCCGCGACCAGCAGGCCAAGTGGTTTCCCGAGGGCACGCTGGCCGAGCTGCCGCCGGTGGAGCAGGAGCCGCAGCGCTACCCCCAGCTGGCCTGGGCCCTGGAGCCAGGCGACTGCGTGGCCTTCCACATGCTCGCGCTGCACGCCTCCAGCGGCACCGGCCCGGGCGCGCGCCGCCGCGTGTTCTCGGCCCGCTACCTGGGCGACGACAGCGTGCACGCGCCGCGCCGCTGGCGCACCTCGCCCCCGTTCCCCGGGCTGGACGCCCGCCTGTCCCCCGGCGCGGCCATGGACGATCCCCTGTTTCCCGTGGTCTGGCCCCCAACGCCCACCTAAACCCGCGGAGCCCCCATGGCCGGAACCAGCCTGCTCGCCCTCATCGACGACATCGCCACGCTGCTCGACGACGTGTCGGTCATGACCAAGGTCGCGGCCAAGAAGACGGCGGGCGTGCTGGGCGACGACCTCGCGCTCAACGCCCAGCAGGTCACCGGCGTAAAGGCCGACCGCGAGCTGCCCGTGGTGTGGGCGGTGGCCAAAGGCTCGCTGCTGAACAAGGCCATCCTGGTGCCGGCGGCGCTGCTCATCAGCGCCTTCGTGCCCGCGCTCATCACGCCGCTGCTCATGCTCGGCGGCCTGTTCCTGTGCTTCGAGGGCGTGGAGAAGCTGGCCCACGCGCTGGGCGCGCACAAAGCCGAGGACACGAAGGGCCGCGAGGCGCTGGTGAAGGCCGCGGCCGACCAGGCCGTGGACCTCGTGGCCTACGAAAAGGCGAAGATCAAGGGGGCCATCCGCACCGACTTCATCCTCTCGGCCGAGATCATCGTCATCAGCCTGGGCACGGTGGCCAGCGCCACCATGGGGCAGCGCATCGGTGTGCTGGTGGGCATCGCCCTGGTGATGACCGCGGGCGTGTACGGCCTGGTGGCCGGCATCGTGAAGCTCGACGACCTGGGCCTGCACCTGACCCGGCAGGCGCGGGCCTGGAAGCAGGCCATCGGCCGCGGCATCCTGGCCTTCGCGCCCTGGCTGATGAAGTCGCTGTCGGTGCTGGGCACGGCCGCCATGTTCCTGGTGGGCGGCGGCATCCTGCTGCACGGCCTGCCGCTGCTGGCGCACGGCGTGGACACCTGGGCCGAGAGCCTGGGCTGGTTCGGCGCCTTCGTGCCCAGCCTGGCCGGCGCGCTGATGGGCATCGCGGCCGGCGCGGTGGTGCTGGCCGTGGTGGAAGGCATCCAGCGCCTGCGCGGCGCGCGGTCCACGGCCGGCTGAGCTTTGTGGCCTTGACCTGGGTCAAGGCGCCGCGGCGGGCGCGGCATAGACTGGATTGGCCCACCGATTCCGCAGGAGTCCTGCCATGAACAGCACCGCCACCCCCGATCAAGCGCCCCTGACCAACTTCACGCAATGCCACGCGGGCATCGTGCGCCGGCTGCACGCGCTCGATGGGTTGCCCGCGCTGCTGGAGCCCGCGATGCAGGCCCGGCGCATTGCCGAGGAGTCGCTTGCCTTCTTTCGCGAAGCCATCTTCGAGCACCACCTCGACGAGGAGCGCGAGCTCTTTCCCGCCGTGCTGGCGAGCGCCGAGCCGGGGCCCGAACGCGAGCGCGCACAACGCCTGGTGGAGCACCTGACCACCCAGCACCGACAGTTGGAGGCGCTGTGGCGCTCGCTGGAGCGAGAGCTCAAGCGCGTGGCGCGCGGGCAGGACAGCGAGCTCGATGTCGGCGACGTGCGCCGGCTGGTGGCGGACTACACCGCGCACGCGCGGCTGGAAGAGTCGGAGTTCCTGCCACTGGCCGAGGCCATCCTCGGGCGCAACGGCAACCACATGGCGGCGCTGGGCCTGTCGCTGCACCTGCGGCACGCGCCGCAACCGGTGCCCTACGTCTGAGCCGGCCTGAGCCTGCGGAATCCAGGTCGGCGGCGGCTCGCCCTCAGTGCGAGCTTTGTGCGCCGTGGGCCTGCGTGGTGGTAGGCAGGATGGAAGCGGTCAAGCGCCTGCGCGGCGCGCCCAAGGCTGGCTGAGAGCCGCGCGGCCCTCAGTCAGCGGTCATTTCCACTTCATTGCATGGGCGGACGCCCCCTTCCCTTGCGTGGGCCGACGCCTTGAGCGCCTCATTCAGTTCGTTCATCGCGGCTCGCAAAGCAGGGATGTTGGTCGTTCTCTTCAGATGGATGTACGCCTGTAAGTTGCTGGCCGCTTCTCGAACCCGGGAATCCCCATGCCACTTCTTCAGGATCCTGCAAGCAATGTTCAGTTGCCCGGCACCGCGTTTTTGTTCTTGTTTATAAGAGAAGGGGTTGCTATGAAAAAAGCCCTTCACCGCCACACGCAGCCGTCCCTCTGAGTTGAAGCCCATGACGATGGCCTTGTTCGCATGACTGTTATAGAGGACGCCGTAGAGGCTTTCTATCACTATGGCCGCACCTCTGAGCGCCTGCTCTTTCGCGTCTTGGCGGGAGCCCTTGTGGCGGTCGTAGATGAGGGTGAGCGACTCGCCCTCAAAAGTGGCCGGCAACTGCTGGGCCGCTTGCTGCCGAGCTTGCTTGATCTTCACGACCAAAGCAGCCAAAGAAGAGCTTGTGGAGCTTGTGCTTATGTGGCTCGCGGGAGTGTGGTGTGTTCTGCTGGTGGATTTCATGAGAAGTGGGGCGGTGCAACGACAATCCCGCCTTCTGTAAGAGCGGGGTACCCCTGGTTCCAGGATCAGCCATGAGGCCAGGGAGTACCGTGGCAGCGGCTTGGCGCGTGAAATCTGCCGTCGAGCCCTCAGTGGGCCCCGCTCGCCGTCGGCCGCGTGCGGTGGAAGGTGAGCGGACTGGCCGCCGCGGCCTTCATCACCGAGGGCTTGATGCGGCCCACCACATGCATCTCGCAGGGCTTGCAGTCGAAGCGCAGGGTGAGCTTCTCATCGTTGTGGGTGATGGTCAGCGGCTCGGCGCGCACCGTGCCCTGCACGCCGGTGACGCCCTTGGCCTGCTTGGGGCACAGGCTGAGCGAGAAGCGCACGCAGTGCTTGGTGATCATGAGGCTGACCTCGCCGGTCTCCTCGTGCGACTCATAGGCGCTGGCGATCACCTTCACGCCGTGCTTTTCGTAGAAGGCGCGCGCCCGGTGGTTGAACACGTTGGCCAGGTAGGTCAGCGTGTCCTCGGGGTAGGGCGCGGGCGGCTCCACCGCCTGGCCGCGCGGCAGCCGCCGAAAGGCCTTGGCGCGCGCGGCTTCCAGCGCAGCCACGGCCTCGCGGCGCAGCGGGTTCAGCAGCGAGGCCGGCACGAACCAGGGCTCGCTGAAGGCGAGCGAGATGTCGATGGGCGCGAACAGCGTGTCACCCAGCCGGCCCAGGGCCTCGCGCAGCTTGTCGTGCGCCTGCGCGGCGTCGCGCGCGGGCTCCAGCGCGCAGGCCAGCTCGGCGTGGGCGGCGTGGCCGTCTTCGTCGGTGAGGTCCAGGCGCAGGCCCTCGGCCGTGCGGGAAAGGGCCATCCAGACGCCGATGCGGCGCTCGGCGGACTTCTTGTCCAGCGCGCGCACCCAGTCCATGTCGCGGTTGCGGTTCACCACCGTGCCACGCTTGAGGTGGCGCAGGCCTTCCAGGGCGTCCTTGGGGAAGACGCGGAAGCGGCCCGGCGCGCCAGCGGGCTCGGCGCGGTTGATCTGCAGGCCCACGAGTTCGCGGTGCAGGTCCAGGTAGCACAGGCCGTCGCCGTTGTGGATGACCGTGGCCTCGTCGTCGCACTGCAGCTCGACCCAGTTCGGGCCCAGCTGCGTGACGAAGCCGATGGGGCGGCCCGGGTTCTTGGGCGTGTCGAAGGCGCCGATGTCGTCCTGGCGGCCATTGACGAAGTAGTCGGTGAATTCGCGGTTGAAGTTCTGGTCGGGGTCGGGCGTGAAGCTGAAGTGGCAGCGGCCCGAGGAGGCGCGGCCCAGCTCGGGGCGCTCTTCCAGGATCTCGTCGAACAGCCGGCGGTAGTGCGCGGTGATGTTCTTGACGTAGCCCAGGTCCTTGTAGCGGCCCTCGATCTTGAAGCTGCGCGCGCCGGCCTCGATGAGGGCGCGCAGGTTGCCGCTCTGGTTGTTGTCCTTCATCGAGAGCACGTGCTTGTCGTGCGCCACGATGCGGCCCTGGCTGTCCTTCACCTCGTAGGGCAGGCGGCAGGCCTGCGAGCAGTCGCCGCGGTTGGCGCTGCGGCCGGTGTGGGCGTGGCTCACGTAGCACTGCCCGCTGTAGGCCACGCACAGCGCGCCGTGGATGAAGAACTCGACGAGGCAGCGCTGCTCGTCCAGGGCCTCATAGATGGCGCGGATCTGCGGCAGCGTGAGTTCGCGCGCCAGCACCAGCTTGGACAGGCCCGCGTTCTGCAGGAACACGGCCTTGTCCACCGTGCGGATGTCGGTCTGCGTGCTGGCGTGCAACTGGATGGGCGGCAGGTCGATTTCCAGCAGGCCCATGTCCTGGACGATGAGCGCGTCGGCGCCCGCGTCGTAGAGCTGGTGGATGAGCTTTCGCGCGGGCTCCAGCTCGTCGTCGCGCAGGATGGTGTTGACCGTGACGTAGATGCGGCTGCCGAAGCGGTGCGCGTGCTTGGCCAGGCGGGCGATGTCCTGCACGCTGTTGTCGGCCGAGGTGCGCGCGCCGAACGAGGGGCCGCCGATGTAGACGGCGTCGGCGCCGTGGTTGACGGCCTCGATGCCGATGTCGGCCGTGCGGGCGGGGGAGAGCAGCTCGATCTGGTGGGGCAGCATGGGGGCGGGCAGAATCGCGGAACCGCGTATTGTCCCGGAGAAGGCCTTTGTCCGCACACACGTCCATCGTCCTGGTCCACGGCGCCTGGCACGGCGCCTGGCACGGCGCCTGGTGCTGGCGCCGCGTGCTGCCGCTGCTGCGCGCGGCCGGCGCCGAGGCGCACGCCGTTACGCTCACCGGCCTGGGCGAGCGGGCCCATCTCATGGGCCCGGCCATCGACTTGCACACGCACATCCAGGACGTGGTGGGCCTGATCGAGGCCGAAGAACTGGGCCGCGTGGTGCTGGTGGGCCACAGCTACGCGGGCATGGTCATCACCGGCGTGGCCGACCGCCTGCTGCGCGAGCGCCCGGGCTGCCTGGCGCAGTTGGTCTACCTGGACGCCGCGCTGCCGTACCCCGGCGACAGCTGGAGCAGCCACCACAGCGAAGAAACGAAGGCCGCCCGCACCGCCGCCGCCCAACCCAGCGGCGGCCTGCACTTTGCGCCGCCGGATGCCTCGCTGTTCGGCCTGCAGGGCGCGGACCGCGATTGGGTCAACCGCCGCCAGACGCCGCAGCCGTTTCGGCTCTACCAGCAGCCGCTGGAATTCGACGGCGAGGCCTGGGCCCGCGTGCCGCGCTGCTTCATCGACTGCACCTCGCCGGCCCTGGCCACCATCGCGCCGTCGCGGGCGCGCGTGCGGCAGGAGCCTGGCTGGCGGCTCATCGAAATGGCCACCGGCCACGACCCCATGGTGAGCGAGCCCCAGGCCCTGGCAGGGCACCTGCTGGCGCTCTGGCGCGGCGCTTCGGCATGAGCGGCACCCGGTACGACCGCATCGACCAGCTGCGCGCCCTGGCGCTGCTGTGGATGACGGTCTACCACTTCTGTTTCGACCTCGATTACTTCGGCCTGATCCACCAGGCCTTCCTGAGCGACCCGTTCTGGACCATGCAGCGCACGGCCATCGTGAGCCTGTTCCTGTTCACGGCCGGCCTGTCGCAGGCGGTGGCGCTGCAACAGGGCCAGGGCTGGCCGCGCTTCTGGCGCCGCTGGGCGCAGGTGGCGGGCGCGGCGCTGCTGGTCACGCTGGGCTCGTGGTTCATGTTCCCCAAGAGCTTCATCTACTTCGGCGTGCTGCACGGCATCGCGGCGATGGTGGTGGTGGCGCGGCTCACCGGCGGCTGGGGGCGCTGGCTGTGGCCGCTGGGCGCGCTGGCGATCGTGCTGCCCTGGCTGGCGCCTGCCGCCATGGCGCAATGGCCCGCGCTGGAGGTGCTCAACCTGCGCGGCTGGAACGCACTGGGCTTCATCAGCCGCAAGCCCTTCACCGAGGACTACGTGCCC
Source organism: Hydrogenophaga sp. YM1 (assembly GCF_016903055.1). Lineage (NCBI taxonomy): Bacteria > Pseudomonadati > Pseudomonadota > Betaproteobacteria > Burkholderiales > Comamonadaceae > Hydrogenophaga > Hydrogenophaga sp. YM1. The sequence continues at coordinate 2,430,631 of NZ_CP070223.1, forward strand.
CTGCTGCCGTGGATGGGCGTGGTGTGGTGGGGCCTGGCCGCCGGGCGCTGGGTGGGGGCGAACCGCCCGCAGTGGCTGGGCGGTTCGGGGCAGGGCGGCGCGCTGGGCCGCTTCATGGCGCGCTGGGGCCGCTGGAGCCTGAGCTACTACCTGCTGCACCAGCCCGCGCTGATGGGGCTGGTGGGGCTGGCGGTGATGGTCGGACCGGGCTGAGGCGCTGCGCTCACTGAGAGGGCAGGAATGTATTGGCGCGGCACGCTGCCTGCACCGCATCGTTCAGCGCCTTCACCGCCTCCCTCAATTCGCGGGTGATGTTGGTTTCCTTCAGGTGGATGTACCCCAGCAATTCGCTGGCGGCTTCCCGGATCCCGGCGTTGGGGTGCGCCATCAGGGCCCGGCAAGCCAGATTCAGCTGCCGGGCGCCGGCCGCCTTTTCCGCCTTGTGGTTCTTGAAGAGCAGACGGGTGAGAGAAAAGCCCTTGGCCGCGAAACGTTCTGTGCCATGCGCGTTGTTGCCCTCAACAAGGGAATGGCCTTTCTTGCCCTGGGTGATGACCTCGCCGATGCCCTGCATCACGTTGGCTGCAGCGACGAAGAACGGTTGCCGGGCGGGGCCGGCGTTGCTCTGCCAAACGATGCGCTGGCTGGCCGCCAACTGGGCGTTCTTGAGCGCTTGTCGCGCCTGGTCTTGTTTCTGAAGCGCTTGGCTGTTGGCTCGCCAATAGGACTTCGTGCCAGAGGATGGGTGGGACTTGGTGGTTTGAGGTCTCATGCTGAATCCGGGGTAAACAGAGTGGGAACGCCGATTCAGTGGGGGCCAGGGCGCTCCAGTTCCGGACCCGTCCATGTGGTCGATGGCCTGCCTGGTCATCTGCATCTTGCGGGAGGGGGCCGGTCCACGGGCCCCAGACGTCGGACCGATCCGCGCCTCAGCGCGGCGCCGTGGCCGCCAGCGTCTCGCGGATCAATTCCAGCGTGGACTGCTGCGTGAGCGTGGTCGGTCGCTGCGCGCTGGTGGCCAGGCTCAGGCGCGTGCGCAGGGGCGGATCGATGCCGCGCAGCCGGTAGGCCGAGGGCCGGATCGAGCTGGCCACGGCGTTGCGCGAGAGCAGGGCGGCGCCCGCGCCGTCGGCCACCAGGTCCAGGATGGCCGAGACGCCATCGATCTCCAGCGCCACCTTCGGGCGCAGGCCGATGGCCGCGAGCTCGTGCTCCAGCTGCATGCGCACCGCGTTGGGCCGGCTGGGGATGATCAGCGGCAGATCGGCCAGGTCGCGCAGCGCGATGGGCGAGGGCGGCGGGTCTTCCGGCAGACCGGGCGGGCGCGGCTGCACCAGCCACAGGTCCTCTTCGGCCAGGGGCTGGATCTCCAATTCCGGCACCGGCTGGGCGTTGTAGAGCACGGCGATGTCCAGCCGGCCGGTGAGCAGCCATTCCTGCATGGTGGCCGACAGGCCCTCGGTGATGGACAGCGAGGCCTCGGGCAACTGCTGGCGGAAGGCCCGCGTGAGCGGCACCGACAGCGTGCGCGCCAGCGTCGGCGGCAGCCCGATGGCCACCCTTCCGGCCAGCGCGCCGCGCACGCGGCCCAGTTCCTCTCGCGCGCGCTCCACCTGGTGCAGGATGCCGCGCCCGTGCGCCAGCAGCAGCTTGCCGGCCTCGGTGGGCGTGGCGCCGCGGCCGTTGCGCACCAGCAGGTTCTGGCGCAGCTCCACTTCGAGCAGCCGCACCTGGCGCGACAGGGCGGGCTGCGCGACGTCCAGCGCGATGGCGGCGCGCGTGAAGCTGCCGAGCTCGGCCACGCGCACGAAGTATTCGAGTTGCTTGAGGTCCATGGGGGGAAAGGCCGAATCGGCGTTGGACAGCAGGTATGTGATTTTGTTCTAGCTGCTAGCCGGTTGTATGGGTTTTCGTACAGCGCCAGGCTGCCGACAATGACCGTCTTTCTTCTGGACGCCCATGAACGCCCCCCTGACCGGCATTTCTTCCATGGCCACCCGCCAGGTACTGGCCGAACTCACCGGTGCCTACACGGCGCGCACCGGACAGGCCGTGGCCATCGAGTCGGTGGGCGGCGTGGACGCGGCCAAGCGCGTGGTGGCCGGCGAGGCCTTCGACGTGGTGATCCTGGCCTCGGACGCCATCGACAAGCTCATCGCCGCCGGCCACCTGCAAGCGGGCCGCGTGGACCTGGTGCGCAGCGGCGTGGCCGCCTGCGTGCGCGACGGCGCGCCAGCGCCCGACCTGTCGAGCGAGGCGTCGGTGCAGGCCGCGCTGCTGGCGGCGGACAAGATCAGCTACTCCACCGGCCCCAGCGGCGTGGCCTTGCAGAAGCTCTTCGAGCGCTGGGGCATCGCCGAGGCCATGGCCGCCAAGACCGTGCAGGCGCCGCCCGGCGTGCCGGTGGCCTCGCTGGTGGCCAAGGGCGAGGTGGCGCTGGGTTTCCAGCAGCTCAGCGAGCTGCTGCACGTGCCGGGCATCGCCATCGTCGGCGGCCTGCCCGAACCGATCCAGATCGTCACCGTCTTCAGCGCCGGCATCCCGGTGAACGCGCCGCGCGCCGAAGCGGTGCGCGCGCTGCTGGCCTTCATGACCTCGCCCGACGCGGCCGAGGCCAAGCGGCGCCAGGGCATGTCGCCCGCCTGATTTTTTTGAATCCCCAGAACACCCGAGAGGAGCCCCCCACATGTCCCTGATCATCGACTGCCACGGCCACTACACCACGGCACCCAAGGCGCTGGAGAACTGGCGCAACGCCCAGATCGCGGGCATCAAGGACCCGGCCCAGATGCCCAAGGTCGCCGACCTGAAGATCAGCGACGACGAGCTGCGCGAGTCCATCGAGACCAACCAGCTCAAGCTCATGAAGGAGCGTGGCAGCGACATCACGCTGTTCAGCCCGCGCGCCAGCTTCATGGCCCACCACATCGGCGATTTCGGCGTGTCCAGCACCTGGGCCGCGATCTGCAACGAGCTCTGCTACCGCGTCTCCACGCTGTTCCCCGAGCACTTCGTGCCCGTGGCCATGCTGCCGCAAAGCCCTGGCGTGGACCCGGCCACCTGCATCCCCGAGCTGGAGAAGTGCGTCAAGGAATACGGCGCGGTCGGCATCAACCTCAACCCCGATCCCTCCGGTGGCCACTGGACCAGCCCGCCGCTGACCGACAGGCACTGGTACCCCATATACGAAAAGATGGTCGAGTACGACCTGCCGGCCATGATCCACGTGAGCACGAGCTGCAACGCCTGCTTCCACACCACCGGCGCGCACTACCTCAACGCCGACACCACGGCCTTCATGCAGCTCATCCAGGGCGACCTGTTCAAGGACTTCCCGACGCTGAAGTTCCTGATCCCGCACGGCGGCGGCGCGGTGCCCTACCACTGGGGCCGTTTCCGCGGTCTGGCGCAGGAGATGAAGAAGCCGCTGCTGGACACCCACCTGATGAACAACGTGTTCTTCGACACCTGTGTGTACCACCAGCCCGGCATCGACCTGCTCAACACCGTGATCCCGGTCAAGAACGTGCTGTTCGCTTCGGAGATGATCGGCGCGGTGCGCGGCGTGGACCCGACCACGGGCCATTACTACGACGACACCAAGCGCTACATCGAGGCCTCGAAGATCCTGTCCGCCGAGGACAAGCACGCGATCTACGAAGGCAACGTGCGCCGCGTGTTCCCGCGCCTGGACGCGCGCCTGAAGGCCAAGGGCCTGTAAACCACCGATACCGAAAGAGGAGCACAAACATGTACGAACTGGGCGTCGTCTACCGCAACATCCAACGCGCCGACAAGGAAGCCGCCGATGGCCTGGCCGCGCTGGGCTCGGCCACCGTGCACGAGGCCATGGGCCGCGTCGGCCTGCTCAAACCCTACATGCGCCCGATCCAGACCGGCGTGCAGGTCAGCGGCACCGCCGTCACCGTGCTGCTGCAGCCGGGCGACAACTGGATGATGCACGTCGCCGCCGAGCAGATTCAGCCGGGCGACATCGTGGTCGCCGCCGTCACCGCCGAATGCACCGACGGCTACTTCGGCGACCTGCTGGCCACCAGCTTCCAGGCCCGCGGCGCGCGCGCCCTGGTGATCGATGCCGGCGTGCGCGACGTCAAGACCCTGAAGGAAATGAACTTCCCGGTCTGGAGCAAGGCCATCAGCAGCAAGGGCACGATCAAGGCCACCCTGGGCTCGGTGAATATCCCCATCGTCTGCGCCGGCATGCTGGTCACGCCGGGCGACGTGATCGTGGCCGACGACGACGGCGTGGTCTGCGTGCCCGCCGCGCGCGCGACCGAGACGCTGGCCGCCGCCCGCAAGCGCGAGAGCTTCGAAGGCGAGAAGCGCGACAAGCTCGCCAGCGGCGTGCTCGGCCTGGACATGTACAAGATGCGCGAGCCGCTGGCCGCCGCCGGCTTGAAATACATCGACTGAACAAGGAGCACCCCCGCCGCGCTTCGCGCGATCCCCTCCAGGGGGCACAGCTGCGGTCCGGCAAAGCCGGTCCCGCGGTGTTCTCGCCAGCTTCACCTCACGCGTAGGACTTTGCGAATGACCAAACCGACATCAGGAGACTTCACCAAGACCGCCGGCTGGCTCGACTGGTTCGACGGCCCGAGCAAGCCCCGCTTCCAGCTGCCCCCGGGCAGCGTGGACGCGCATTGCCACGTGTTCGGCCCCGGCGCCGAATTCCCTTACGCGCCCGAGCGCAAGTACACGCCCTGCGACGCCAGCAAGCAGCAGCTGTTCGCCCTGCGCGACCACCTGGGCTTCTCGCGCAACGTGATCGTGCAGGCCACCTGCCACGGCGCCGACAACCGCGCCATGGCCGACGCCTGCCGCAGCAGCGGCGGCAAGGCGCGCGGCGTGGCCACGGTCAAGCGCAGCGTCACCGACCAGGAGCTGCAGGACCTGCACGCCAGCGGCGTGCGCGGCGTGCGCTTCAACTTCGTCAAGCGCCTGGTGGACTTCACGCCCAAGGACGAGCTGATGGAGATCGCCGGCCGCATCAAGGCCCTGGGCTGGCACGTGGTCATCTACTTCGAGGCCGTGGACCTGCCGGAGCTGTGGGACTTTTTCACCGCGCTGCCCACCACCGTGGTGGTGGACCACATGGGCCGCCCCGACGTGAGCAAACCCATCGACGGCCCCGAGTTCCAGCTCTTCCTGAAGTTCATGCGCGAGCATGAGAACGTCTGGAGCAAGGTGAGCTGCCCCGAGCGCCTCAGCCTGGGCGGCCCCAAGGCCCTGAACGGTGAGCAGGCCGCCTACCGCGACGTGGTGCCCTTCGCGCGCCAGGTTGTCGAGAGCTTCCCCGACCGCGTGCTGTGGGGCACCGACTGGCCGCACCCCAACCTCAAGGACCACATGCCCGACGACGGCCTGCTGGTCGATTTCATCCCGCACATCGCCACGACGGCCGAGCTGCAGAAGAAGCTGCTGGTCGACAACCCGATGCGCCTCTACTGGCCCGAGGAGGTCTGACATGGCTCTCGACAAACCCTACAAGGACGTGCCCGGCACGACCATCTTCGACGCCGAGCAGAGCCGCAAGGGCTACTGGCTCAACCAGTTCTGCATGAGCCTGATGAAGGCCGAGAACCGCGAGCGTTTCAAGAAGGACGAGCGCGCCTACCTCGACGAGTGGGCCATGACGGAAGAGCAGAAGCAGGCCGTGCTGGCGCGCGACCTCAACTGGTGCATCCGCCTGGGCGGCAACATCTACTTCCTGGCCAAGATCGGCGCCACCGACGGCAAGAGCTTCCAGCAGATGGCGGGCTCCATGACCGGCATGACCGAGGAGGAGTACCGCAACATGATGATCGGCGGCGGCCGCTCGGTCGAAGGCAACCGCCGCATCGGCGAGGACGGCGACGCGCAGGCGCACCGCCAGCCCCAGGGTTCGCAAGGGAAACATTGATATGGCACGCATCACCGCATCCGTCTACACCTCGCACGTGCCCGCCATCGGCGCGGCCATGGACCTGGGCAAGACCGGCGAGCCGTACTGGCAGCCGCTCTTCAAGGGCTACGAGTTCTCCAAGCAGTGGATGAAAGACAACAAGCCCGACGTGGTGTTCCTGGTCTACAACGACCACGCCACCGCCTTCAGCCTGGACTTCATCCCCACCTTCGCCATTGGTACGGCCGCCGAGTTCCAGCCCGCCGACGAGGGCTGGGGCCCGCGCCCGGTGCCCGTGGTCAAGGGCCACCCCGAGCTGGCCGCGCACATCGCGCAGAGCGTGATCCAGCAGGACTTCGACCTCACCATCGTCAACAAGATGGACGTGGACCACGGCCTGACCGTGCCGCTGTCGCTGATGTGCGGCCAGCCCCAGGCCTGGCCCTGCCCGGTGATCCCCTTCGCGGTGAACGTGGTGCAGTACCCCGTGCCCAGCGGCCAGCGCTGCTACAACCTGGGCAAGGCCATCCGCAAGGCGGTGGAGAGCTACGACGAAGACCTGAACGTGCACATCTGGGGCACGGGCGGCATGAGCCACCAGCTGCAGGGCCCGCGCGCCGGCCTCATCAACAAGGACTTCGACAACCGCTTCCTCGACCTGCTTGAGACCGACCCCGAGGCGGCGGCCGCGATCCCGCACATCGACTACGTGCGCGAGGCCGGCAGCGAGGGCATCGAACTCGTGATGTGGCTGATCGCGCGCGGCGCCATGGCCGACGCCGCCGGCGGGCCGCGCCCGAAGGTGGCGCACCGCTTCTTCCACGTGCCCGCGAGCAACACCGCCGTGGGCCACCTGATCCTGGAGAACCAATAAATGAGCACCAACAAGACCATCAAAGTGGCGCTGGCCGGCGCCGGCGCCTTCGGCGTCAAGCACCTGGACGGCATCAAGAACATCGCCGGTGTCGAGGTCATCTCGCTGATCGGGCGCGAGCTCGACAAGACCCAGGAAGTCGCCAGCAAGTACGGCATCGGCCACGTCACCACCGACCTGAACGAGTCGCTGGCCATCCAGGAGCTGGACGCCGTCATCCTGTGCACGCCCACGCAGATGCACGCCGAGCAGAGCCTGGCCTGCCTGAAGGCCGGCAAACACGTGCAGGTGGAGATTCCCCTGGCCGACAGCCTCAAGGGCGCGCAGGCCGTGGTGGACCTGCAGAAGCAGACCGGCCTGGTGGCCATGTGCGGCCACACCCGCCGCTTCAACCCCAGCCACCAGTTCGTGCACCAGAAGATCCAGGCCGGCGAGTTCAACATCCAGCAGATGGATGTGCAGACCTATTTCTTCCGCCGCACCAACACCAACGCGCTGGGCCAGGCCCGCAGCTGGACCGACCACCTGCTGTGGCACCACGCCGCGCACACCGTGGACCTGTTCGCCTACCAGGCCAACAGCCCCATCGTGCTGGCCCACGCGATCCAGGGCCCGATCCACCCGGTGCTGGGCATCGCCATGGACATGAGCATCCAGCTCAAGGCCGCCAACGGCGCCATCTGCACGCTCTCGCTCTCGTTCAACAACGACGGCCCGCTGGGCACCTTCTTCCGCTACATCGGCGACACGGCGACCTACATCGCGCGCTACGACGACCTGTTCAACGGCAAGGACGAGAAGATCGACGTGTCCAAGGTGGACGTGAGCATGAATGGCATCGAGCTGCAGGACCGCGAGTTCTTCGCCGCCATCCGCGAAGGCCGCGAACCCAACGCCAGCGTGGGCCGCGTCTTCGCCTGCTACCAGGTGCTGCACGACCTGGAGCAAAAGCTCAACGCCCAGGGCTGAGCCCGGCCGCTTCTGCGCAGGCCGCTAGGATCGGGGCATGCATCCCAGTGCCCTTGACAACGGCGGCCTCTTTTTCGACACCTACCTGAACGCGGGCGAGGCGCTCACGGTCCTGGACATCGGCGCCCAGGACGTGAACGGCTCGCTGCGCGCGCGGGCACCCGCCGCCTGCCGCTACATCGGCGTGGACTTCGCGCCCGGTCGCGGCGTCGACGTGGTGCTCGACGACCCCTACCGGCTGCCCTTCGCCGACCAGAGCATCGACGCCGTGGTCAGCAGCTCGTGCTTCGAACACGTCGAGATGTTCTGGCTCAGCTTCAACGAGATCCTGCGCGTGCTCAAGCCGTCGGGGCTCTTCTACCTGAACGCGCCCTCCAACGGCGACTTCCACCGCTACCCGGTGGACTGCTGGCGCTTCTATCCCGACGCCGGCGTGGCGCTGGTGCGCTGGGCCGTGCGCTCGGGGTACCGGCCGGCCTTGCTGGAGTCGTTCACGGCCTACCAGAAGCTCGACGTGTGGAGCGATTTCGTGGCCGTCTTCGTGAAGGACGAGGCCCAGGTGGCGCGCCACCCGCGGCGCATGCTCGACCGCCTGGACCGCTACATGAATGGCCGCCGCCACGGCGAGGAGGGCATCCTGTGCCCCCACGAGCACCCGGAGGACGGCGCACGCCTGCGCCGCCTGACCGGCCACCCCAAGGGCCTGGACTGAAGCGTTCGAGCCGGCCCGCCGAGGCCACAATGAGACCCGCACCGCGACCGCCCCACCACCGCCCATGCCGCACGCCGACCCTTCTGCCCGATTCGATCCGCGCACCGTGGCCCAGCTGGACGCGGCCTGGGGCGACCCCGCGAGCTGGACCGAGCACGGACTGCAGTGGACCCATCTGTCCACCGTCAAGGCCCGCATCGCCCAGGCGGTGTCGGGGGACCCGGCGGTGCACCCGCTGCAGTGGTTCTTCCAGCGGGTCGCCGCCGAGCGCCCGCTGCCGCTGCGCCGCGTGCTGGTGCTGGCCTGCGGCGAGGGCCACGTCGAACGCGAGACCGTGAGCGCCGGCTGGGCCGAGTCCGCGGTGGCGCTGGACCTGTCCAGCCGGGTGCTGGAGCGCGCGCGCGAGGCCGCCCAGGCCCAGGGCCTGGCGATCGACTACCTCCAGGCCGACATGAACCAGCTGCCCGTCGGCGCACCCGGCTTCGAGCCCGGCAGCTTCGACGCCGTGCTCGGCGTGGCCGCGGTGCACCACTGCAGCGCGATCGAGCGCCTGTACGCGGACGTGGCGACGCTGCTGCCCCCCGGGGGCTGGTTCTTTCTCGACGAGTACGTCGGCCCGGACCGCTTCCAATGGTCGCCAGGCCATGTGCGCCACCTCAATACTTTGCTGGAGCTGCTGCCGCCGCGCCTGCGCACGACGCTGGACGGCCGCCTCAAGGCCCACGCGCGCCGGCCCACGCCGCAGGAGGTGATCGCGGTGGACGCGAGCGAGGCGGTGCGTTCCTCCGAGCTGCTGCCGCTGCTGTCGGGCCATTTCGAGCGCCTGGCCTGGCGCCCCTACGGCGGTGCGTTGCTGCACGTGCTGCTGAGCGACATCGCGCAGAACTTCCTCGGCGATGCCGAGGCGCCTTACCTCGATGCCCTGCTGGAGGCCGAAGAGGAGCTCTTGCGCAGCGGCCAGCTTGACCCCTGCTTCGGCTGCGTCATCGCGCGCCGGCCGCGCTGAGCCAGCGCGCCAGCCACACCGGGTCGTTGGGGCCCAGCGCCAGCACGCGCCCGGGCTCGGCCACCACAGCTTCGGGGGGCAGGGCGGCGTAGCTCTCGCGGATGGCCTGGCGCCGCTCCGGCAGCCGCGTGGACGATGGGTCCAGGCCCGTCACCACCGTGAGGCCGGTGGGCGCCGTGGACAGGGTCACGACGCGCAGATCGGGCCGCAGGGCGCGCAGGCAGGGCACGATCTTCCAGCCGTCTCCCGTGTGAAAGCCCGTGCGCCGCTCGCGGCCCGCCGTCGCGGCCGTCAGCGGCACGGTGTCGTGCAGCAGCAGCACGGCGCCCGGCGCGGCCAGGCGTTCGGCGCCGATGAAGTCGTCCAGCACCGCGTCGAAGGCGTGGTCGCCGTCGATGAACGCGAGGTCGAAGCCCTGTGCGGCCAGCGGATCGTCCGCGCCCAGCTCGGCGAAGAACGCGGCGCTGGTGCAGGGGAACAGGCGCGTGGGCGCCTCGCAGCCGCTCAGCGGGTCGCCGCGCGGCGCGGGGTCGACGCCGGTGGCCTGGGTCCCCGGCCGCGCCAGCCTCAGGGTGTGGCCGAACTCGACGCCGATCTCCAGGTAGAGGCGCGGTTTCAGGTGGGCGTGGAACCAGGCCAGCCAGTGCCGGTAGTCGGGGCCCGGCCAGCGCTGGTGCGCCAGGGCCACGTGCACGCCGGGCAGGTTGGGCTCCTGGGCCAGCGCGTCCCACAGCACGGCATCGGCGTCGGCGCCGCGGCCTTCGGCACGCAGGCGGCGCCAGCGGCGCAGCGCCGCGGTTTCGAGCGGGTGCACAGCAGCGCTCATGGGATGGCCCTCCGCGCGGCGCACGGCAGGGCTGAACGCCTTGGGATCGGCGCGGCGGCGCTCATGCCGGCCCCTCGGGACGGCCCCGCAGCGCCTGGCGCAGGACCTGGGCGAAGCGCTCGGGCGCGTAGCGCTCGGCGCAGCGTTGCCAAGCGGCCGCCTGCTGGCGCTGCCACAGGGCGTCGTCGCGCAGCAGACGCAGGACGCCGGCGGCGAAGGCCTCGGCGTCGCGCGCGGACTGGATATCGCGGCCGGCGATCCAGCCGAGCTGGCGCACCAGCAGTGCCGAGGCCACGACCGGGATGCCCTGGGCCGCGGCCTCGATGACCTTGGCCGGCACGCCACCGGCGAAGCGCACCGGCGCGATGAAAACCCGCGCGCCGTCGTAGTGCGGCGCCAGCGCCTCTTGCGGACCCAGCAGGCGCACGTGTTCGCTGGCCAGGCGCGTCAGCCGGGGCGAGCGGTTGACGCCGACCACGGACAGCACGGGCGGCTGCGGCAGTCGCTCGCGCAGCCGCGGCATCACCTGCTCGATGAACCAGAGCAAGCCGTCCTCATTGGGCGTGTCGGGGTGCAGCGCGCCCACGAAGAGCAGGCCCTGGCGCGTGGCCGGGCCGGGCACCTCACGGCGCACCGCCATGCCGTGGCTCAGCAGGCTGACGCGGTGGCCGGCGGCGGCAAAACACGCGGCGTCGCGCTCGGAGACCACCAGCACCTCGCTGGCGCCGCGCGCCAGGGCGATCTCGCGCGCCAGGTGCGCCTGCGCGGCCGCGCGGGGCATGGGCTGGCCGCGCACCGCCGCCTCGGCGATCTCGCGCAGCGCGAACAGGGCCTCGGCGTCGTAGACCAGGCGCATGCCGGCGAAGAGTTCGGGCCGGCGCGCGCGCAGCGGCTGCAGCGCCTTCAGGTTGGGTGGGCGGCTCACCAGCAGCACGTCGTAGACGCCGCGGCGGCGTTCCAGGAAGGCCTCCAGCCGCGCCATGCCGTGGCCCAGCACCACTTCCACGCTGCTGGGCAGCGAGGCCTGGATGTCGCGCCAGTCGTCCTCGGTCTGCCAGAGCGGGAAGAAGCTCACGGGCCAGTCGCGCAGGGCCTGCAGCATGAGGCGCGCGCGCGGCAGGCCGCCGCCCTTGTGCATGTGCGGCACCTCGTTGTCGATGATGAGCACGCGCGGGCGGCGCGGATGGTCCTCGGGCGAGCGCCAGCGGTCGCCGTCCAGGCGTGGCGTGTGCGGGTGGGGCTGGCCGCGCAGCCAGTCCGCGTGGCGGGCCTGGAAGCGCGCGCGGTTCTCGCGCATGCGGCGTTCGGCTTCGTCACCGGGCGCACTGCCCCATTCCAGGTGCTCGACCAGCACGTCGGGGTCGACCACCACGCGAAAGCCCGCGCGCCACACGCGCAGGCAGAAGTCGCTGTCTTCGTAGTAGGCGGGGGCGAAGGCCTCGTCGAAGCCGCCCAGCATGCGCCACAGCGGCGCCGGCACGGCCAGGAAGACGCCGGAGACGTAGTCGGTGGCGCGGCTGCACATGGCGGCCGGGCAGAAGGGGTCTTCGCCGCGCCCCACGCCGTGGGCGCTGCCGTCGCGAAAGAGGACGTTGCCCACCTCCTGCAGCCCGCCGGCGCTGAGCACGATGCGCCCGCCCAGGGCGCCGATCGCGGGCTCGGCGTCGAGGCGGCGCACGGCGGCCCGCAGGCTGCCGGCTTGCACGATGGCGTCGTTGTTGAGGAACAGCAGGTGGCGCCCGCGCGCCAGGGCCGCGCCCTGGTTCGCGGCGCGCAGGAAGCCCAGGTTCTGTTCATTGACCACCACGCGCGCGCCCGAGACGCGCGCGAGCAGCTCGGCCGTCTCGTCGCCGGACGCGTTGTCGATGACGATGGTCTCGAAGCGCAGGCCGCGCTCATCGGCCAGCGCCTGCAGGGTGCGGCGGGTGAGTCCGGCCTGGTTGTAGAGCACGACGATGACCGACAGATCGGGCGGCGTGTCGCCATCGGCCGGCGGCAGCGCCAGCCGCGTGGGGCGGTCCAGCCAGGCGCGCAGCGCGCGGCGCGCCTGGGCGCGCTGGCGGGCCTTGGGGTCGGCGCCGAACTCGGCGGGGTCGGCGCTGTCGACCGCTTGCTGGCAGAGGGCTTCGATCTGCCGGGCCACGCGGCGACCGTCGCAGAGCGGCGAGTCCAGAAGGCGCTGGCGCAGGCTGGCGCGGTGCTGGGCCAGCGCGTCGGGGTCCTGGGCCAGGGCCGCGGCGGTGGCGACGAAGGCCTCGGGCGTGTCGGCCACCCAGTCCTGCAGGCCCAGGGCGGCCAGCAGCGAATGGCCCTGGCGGGCGCCGGCCCAGGCGCCGCTCAGCGTGAGCACGGGCACGCCCATCCAGAGCGGGTCCAGCAGGCTTAGGCCCCCGTTGCCGGGGAAGCTGTCGAGCACCAGGTCGATCCGCTGGCACCAGCGCAGCAGGTCTTCGTAGGCGCAGGGCGGGTCGAAGGCCACGCGCGTGGTCGCCACGCCGTGCGCGTCCAGAGTGCGCAACACCTGGGCGCGCTGCGGCCAATCGAGTGCGAGTTCGCCGATGAAGCGCAGGCTGGCCCCTGGCGTGGCCAGCAGGACGCGGGCCCAGGCCCGCAGGCTGGCCTCGTTGATCCGCAGGCCGCGCGCGAGCACCCCGAAGGTGGGCGCACCGGTGGCCTGCATGGGCAGAGTCAGCGGCGGGGGCGCGTGCAGCGGCGGGTCCCAGCACCACTGGCCGCCGTCCAGGCGCCACAAGGCTTCCTCGTGCAGCGCTTCGTGCGCGGGTGGCACCGAGGCGGCGTCGCACAGCAGGGCGTCGAACAGGCCGCCGGACGTGCCCCAGCAGCCCAGCCAGCCGATCTGCAGCGGCGCGGGTCGCCGCGCCAGGGCCTGAAGGACCTCGAACTGGCCTTCGAAGGGGTGCAGTCCGCCGGCGTCGATCAGCACGTCGATGCGCAGCGCGGCGCAGCGGCGCGCCAGTTCGGCCGGGTCCAGGGCCCGCTGGTGGATGTGGGCCGGCAACCCGGCCATCGGTCGGTTCGTGAAGACATGGACCTCGGCGGCCTGCGCCTCGTGGCTCGCCAGCACACGGCGCAGCAGCCGCTCGTGCCCTTGGCCCGCGAGGTAGGCGATGCGGGGCCGTGATCCGGGCCGGCGCGCGGGCGCACCGGGGGCCTGGCGGTCCAGGCCCGCGCGCAGCTTGAGCGCGCGGTAGGCGTGGCGTGAGGCCAGGGCCAGCCCCTGCGCCGTGGACCGCTCGCTGAGCGAACGCGCGTACAGCGCGGCGCTGCCGAGCCAGAGGTCGTCGGGACAGTCCGCCTCGGCCCACTGGGCCAGGCGCAGCAGCGCGCCGTGGCCGTGGCGGTGGGAGGCCTCGGCCAAGGCCTCGCGCAGCGCGGCGCGGCGGTCGCCGCGTGGCAGCAGCGCCAGCACCGGCGCCGCTTCTTCCACGCCCAAGGCGTGCAGGCGCAGCAGCGAGCGCGCCGCGTCGCTGGCGCGCTCGCGGGCACCGATGAGTTCGCGGCACAGGGCCACGGCCTGGCGGTGGTCGGTGGCGGTAGAGCGGGGGTCTTCGCTGAGCAGGCGCGCGAGCAGCAAGCGCGCCGGCGTTTCGCCGGGGCGCAAGGACTGCAGCCGCTCCACGGTCCGCCGGCCCAGCGCGAACTCGCCCGAGCGCAGACAGGCCTCGGCCAGCTCGCGCAGCGGCACCGGGTTCTGCGGGTCGAGTTCGCCGGCGTGCAGGAAAGCCAGCCGCGCCGCGCCGAAGCGCTGCGCGTCGAGCAGGATCCAGCCGAACTGGCGCAGCGTGGCGGGGTCGGCGGGCGCCAGCGCCAGGGCGGTTTCGGCGGCGGACTGGGCCTCGTCCAGGCGCCGCTGCTGGCAGCGCACCTGCGCCAGCGCGCGCCAGGCCGGCGCGAAGGCCGGGTCCTGCGCGACGGCGGCCTCGGCCTGCTGCTCGGCCGCCGCGAGGTCTTGCGCGGCCGCGAGCACGAAGGCGGCCTGCACGCGCACCGCGAGGTCTTCGGGGCGGCGGCGCAGCAGCTCGCGCACGGCGCCCGCGGCGGTGGGCAGATCGCCCTGGTCCTTGGCGAGCCAGGCGAGCTGGCGCAGCACATCGACCGCGTCGGCGCCGGCGCGGTCGGCGCGGGCCAGGCAGCGGCGCGCCAGCGCCCAGCGGCCGCGCTGCGCGTGCACTCGCGCGAGCACCTGCCAGGCGTCGGGGTGGCGCGGCTGGGCGCGCAAGGCCTGCAGCAGATGGCGGCGGGCTGCGTCCCGCTGGCCCAGATCGAGCTGCGCCTGACCCAGCAGCGCTTGCGCGGGCAGGCAATGGGGCTGGCGCGCCAGCACCTGCATCAGCAGCCACTCGGCGTCCAGCGGGCGTTGCCAGTGCAATTGAATCTGGGCCCGCCGCAGCAGCGCGTCCCAGCGGTCCATGTCGCGCTGCTGCACTTCGTTGAAGCTGGTGTCGGCGCCGCTCAGGTCGCCGGCGCGCTGTTGCAGCGCGCCCAGCAGGTGCCAGGCGGCGGCATCGTCCGGCGCGGCGTCCACCCGCTGGCGCGCCAGGGCGATGGCGCGTTCCAGGTGGCCGTGCCGGCATTCCCATTCGATCAGGGCGTCCAGCAGTTCGGGGTGGGCGGGCCAGCGCTCCAGGCCCTCGGCCAGGCACGCGGCGGCGCGCAGGGGTTGGCCGAGCGCGGCCAGGCACTGGGCGCGGTGCAGGTGCAGGCGCACCTGCTCGGGCGCGGCCCAGGCGTAGGCGGCGATGGCTTCTTCGTACAGGTCCAGCGCGGCGGCGGGATCACCGCTCTTTTGGCGCAGCCAGGCCAACTGCAGCAGCCGCCCCGGCTGGCGTTCGGCCTGCAGGGCGCGCTCGGCCCAGGCCACGGCCTCGGGCAGCTGGTCCAGGTCGTGCAGCACCCAGGCCAGCGTGAAGACGGCCTCATGCCGCGAGGGATCGAGCAGGCAGGCCATGCGCAGCGCCTCGGCGGCCCGCGCCAGCTCGCCGTGCCGCTGGTGCTGCAGGCCCTGTTGCCAGTACCGCGCGGCCTCGGCGGGGGCGTCGTCCGGTTCCTGGCCGCTCACGCCCTCAGGCCCCCGGTCGTTCGCAGACCACGGTGAACATGGGCACCTGGCGGTTCTGCGAGGGCTGGCTCTGCTCGTGCAGGATGACCCGCGCCTCGGTGAAGCCCAGCAAGCCCAGCGTGGAAACGAAGAACTGCGGCGTGAACTGCCACCAGGTGTCGACCTGCTGCACGCCGCGGTGCGGCTGCAGCTGGCACAGCGCGCGCGGGCCGAGCGACGGGTCGTACAGCTCGGTGACGATCACCGTGCGCCGCGTGCGCGCCGCCACGCTTTGCACCATGTCGAAGGGCCGGCGGCAGTGCAGCAGCACCGAGGCCATCAGGCCGATGTCGAACTCGCCGAGCTCGGCCGGCAGGGCATAGGGATCGGCCTCGATCAGGCGCACGCGCGAGCGGCGTTGCCGGTGCACGTACCAGAACGAATGGCGCACGCCTTCGATGGAGCGCGTGAAACCGTGCCGCCACCGCGGCGTGTCGAAACCCTCGTGGGGCACCACGTCCCACAGGTGCGACATGGGTGGCTCCAGGCAGGTGACCTGGGCGCCGGCGGCTTCCATGTGGAAGGACAGGTGGCCGCTGGCGGGGCCGATCTCCAGCACCGACCGGCCGTTGAAGTCCACGCCGCCCAGGTACTGCGCGGTGTTGGGCCGCAGGTCCCAGTCGCCCACCACCTCCTCGCCATCGGGCAGCGTGGTGGAGTGGTAGAAGAGGCAGTCCTCGCGGCGTGGCTGGCGGGGCGGCACCTCGCGCACGGCGGCGAGCGCGGGCGTCGGCGACGGGGCCGGGGCCGGGGGCGGCGCGGGCACTGGCTCGCGTGGCGCCACGCTCGCGGCGTGCAGCTGCAGCAGGCCCAGCAGCCGGGCCACGGTGGACGCGGTGCCCGCCACGTGCGCGGCGCCGCGGCGCAGGGCGGCCGCGCGCTGGGCTGCCGCGCCGGGGCCGTGCAGGTGGCGCAGCGCCGCCGCCCAGTCGGCCAGCGGCGCCTCCAGGTCCAGCACGGCGCCGCCGTCGCCCACCAGCTCGGGCAGCGCACCGCGCCGGCTGGCCAGCACGGGCAGGCCATTGAGCTGGGCTTCCACCACGGTGCGGCCGAAGGATTCTTCCCAGACCGAGGGCATGAGCAGCACGCGCGACTGACCGAACACCTCGCGCATGCCATCGCTGGGCCCGCGCCATTCGACGTTGCCCAGCCGCGCCGCGCGCGCCTGGCCGTGGGCGCGCCAGGCCGGGTCCAGCGGCCAGCTTTCCATCACCAGGAAGGGCAGCTCGGGGCAGGCCGCGGCCAGCTCGAACAGGCGCTCCACGCCCTTGATGGGCGTGGGGTTGACGAACAGCACCTTGTCGCCCTGGCGCTCGGCCCGGTAGCTGGGGGCCGAGACGATGGGCGGGATCACCGCGCAGTCCAGGCCGTAGAGCGCGCGCCAGCGCCGCGCCGTGAAGTCGGAGTTGGCCAGGTAGAGCAGCGAAGGGTCGGCCACCAGGTGCCCGCCGAGCTGGTGGGTTTCGACGTTGTGCAGGTAGACGGCCGTGGGCCGGCCGGTGTCCAGGCTGGCCAGCACCAGCGAACTCAGGTAGGTGCCGCTCTGCACCACGATGGCGTCGGCCTCCCAGGCGGCCGCCACCTGGGGCAGGGCCTCCAGAGGCCGCGTCGCGCGCAGCACCGGGTAGCCCAGGTGCTCGTCGCGGGTGAGCGTGTCGTCGGTGTCCGTGGCCACGGCCGGGGCCCGTCCGCACAGCACGGCGGCCTCGGCCCCCAGTTCGCGGATCGCGAGGCAGAGGTCGTGGGTGGTGGTCTGCAGCCCGCCGGTGACGTCCGGCAGGTGCGGGTAGCTGGAAACAAAAAGGACGCGCATGGCGGCGAGGGGCGGCGCTCGCGCCAGGGCGCGGTGGGCCGCCGGTCAGGGAGGAGGGCGCCGGCGGCCGGGGCTCAGGACACCTGCAGCACTTGGCTGCTGCCCAGGAGGTCTCTCAAGGTCAGGGAAGGGCTGCTGCCGGTGTTGACGTCCACGACGTTCTTCAGGCGGTCGTTGGCCAGGGTGCTGCCGGGGTTGCTGGCGCCGCCAGGGCGGTTGCCCGTGGAAAGGAGCTGGCCGGCCGGCGCTGGCGGGGGATTGGCATTGCCGGTGTTCGTCGGGCGCGACTCGAGCCGATTGAGCAGGGCGTTGAGGTCGCTCGTGGGGGGGGGCCGCGGCGTGCTCATGGAGGTGCCCGACAGGTCGACGCCAAAGCCGGGGCGGGTGACCGTCGTGGTGTCGCCGCTGTTGCTGGTCGCGCGCATCTGCTGGCCGAACAGGAAGATGCCGCTCGTGCGATCGCTGTTGGTCTCCGCCAAGGCGATCCCGCCCAGGAGTTCGAGCTTGCCGTGCGGCGTGGCGATGACGGTGGCGGTGTTCTTGCTGATCTGTCCGCCCACGACGCGCACCACGCCCTTGGCCAGGCCGAGCCGGATCTGGCCCTGGCGGGTGGCGGGGTCGAAGCGGAACTCGTCGATGGTGAGTTCGGAGTCGGGGCCCAGGGTCAGGGCCGACTGGTCGAGGAAGAGCAGGTGCAACTGGCCGTTGGCGTCGGTGCGCAGCCGCTGGCCGGGCAGCACGCTGCTGCCCACCACCATCACTTCGTTGTTCCCGGTGACGGTGCCGCCGGGCGCGACCGCGGTCACCACGCCGGTGCGGTTGGCCGATGCCGAGGGGGCCTGGGCCATGGTCGTGGGCAGCGCGGCGGTCGACAGGGCGGCGGCGAGCCACCAGTCCTTGGAAATCGGCGGGGTCATATCGGGTCCTCGGGAAACGGTCTTGAGTGGGGGCCGTGGGTGGGCGCGCGCGTCAGAAACGGTAGGCGGCTGCCACGAACAGCGAGGTGTTCTTGTTGTCGTAGTTGGGCAGCTTGCTGTCCGTCTTCACGTGCTCCAGCTGCACCAGCAGGGACCAGGCCGCCGACAGCGGCACCGTCTGGCCGATGCCGATGCGCCATTCGGTGTCGCGGCGCGCGGTGTTCGGGTCGATGGCCGGGTCGGCCGCGTCGTAGGCGCGCCGCTGCAGGCCGCCCCAGACCGAGGTGGTCCACAGGCCGCCGCCCTTGAGCGGGCTGGCGTAGCTGTGCAGGTAGGTCACGCGCGCTTCCTGGCTGTCGTTGTCGTAGTAGCGCCGGTCGGTGCGCTGCCAGTACGCGCGCAGCTCGCCGCTGAGCAGCTGGCCCGGTGCGAGTTCGCGCGTCAGGCGCACGCGCAGCAGCTTGCTGGGGCCGCCGAGTTCGCTGGCGGCGGGCACGTCGATGCGGGTGGCGTAGTCGACGTCGCGGTACTCGAGGCCGCCGTCGACGAGGGTGCGCTCGTTGAGGCTGTAGGCCGCGTCCAGGCCCAGGCCGTGGTTGCTCAGGTAACGGTGGCCCTGGGCCGAGAGCGTGGCGGCGATCAGGTGCGGGCGGATGCTCAGGCCGGGCAGGCCGGCCGGCGAGGGCTTGAAGCGCAGGCCGGAGGTGAGCTCGACCAGGGCCAGGTTGTACGGGTCGGTCTGGTTCATCTGCAGCGTGCTGCCGGACGAGGAGCTGAACTTGACGATCTGCGCAGCGAGCGA
This sequence comes from Hydrogenophaga sp. YM1, assembly GCF_016903055.1. NCBI lineage: Bacteria > Pseudomonadati > Pseudomonadota > Betaproteobacteria > Burkholderiales > Comamonadaceae > Hydrogenophaga > Hydrogenophaga sp. YM1. The sequence continues at coordinate 2,449,571 of NZ_CP070223.1, forward strand.
GCTGACGATGGCGGCCTCGTTCTGGCGGCCCAGGTCGTACTGGTGGTCCAGGCGCAGGCCCAACTGCAGGTCGGTGTCCGACTGGGGCTTGAGCGCGTCGGGCACGGCCACCGGCGCGCCAGCGGCCAGCACCGTGTCGCGGCTGGTGCGCGAGCTGGGGTTGGTCTGGGCCCGCAGGCCCAGCAGCACCTGGCCGTCGAGGCGCGAGACCTGGGTGCGCTTGCCGATGTCGCGCAGCAGGGTTTCGGCCTGGCCTCGCTCCACCGGCCCCAGGCGCGGGTCGTCCAGGGCGCGGCGCAGCATGCCGGCGGCCATGTCGTAGGAGCCGAGGCGGTAGTACAGCACGCCCAGGTCTAGGCGCACGGAGGGCGGTGCGTTCGGGTCCAGCAGCAGGCGCTCGAGGGCGGCGATGGCGCCTTCGTGGTTGCCCGACTGTTCCAGCAGGCGCGCATAGCGCGCGGTGGCGTTGCCGTCGGCGGGCGATTGCAGGGTCTGGCGGAAGGCTTCGTCGACCTGGCTTTGCAGGGGCGCGTTGGGCGCGGTCTGGGCCCAGGCGCTGGAACAGAACAACGCCGTTGCCAGCAATTTGATAGCGAGAACCTCAGAAGAATGGCTGGCCGCGGGGCGCTTCAATTGGGGTTCCTCCTGGATGGCTGGGCTGGCTGAAAGGGCGCGGACGATTGTTACACATTTGCAAGCACGCTTATCATTCCTGGCCCGAACCCGGAGGGCCCTGCGCACCTCGGGCCGACTGTGTTTCGACCGACGCCGAGCGTCTTCTGATGGCCGCGATTCCTTCTCTTCCCGTGGCGCCGCCGGCGCCCCGGCACCCGCTCGACTTCCGCTTTGGCGCCCAGGGCCCGAAGGCCCGCACGGTGTTGGTATATGGCAACTGCCAGACCCCCTACCTGGCGCGCATGCTCAGCGCGCTGGACGACCTGAACGACGACTACCGCTTCGTGGCGGCCCTCAACCACGCGCAGCCGGGCGATGCCCAGGCGCTGCCGGTGGCCGACGAGGACATGAAGAACGTGGCGCTGCTGCTGCGCCAGCACGAGATGGCGCCCGGCAACCCGGCCTTGGCGGCGATCGAGGCGCGCCTGCCCCCGGGCTGTCCGGTCATCACCTTCCCGAGTTACCTGCTGAACTGCCTGTGGCCCTTCGAGTGCGCCGAGCCGCGCGAGCGCCACGACCCGGCCTATCCGACCTGGAAGCGCTACCCGACGGGCGACCTGGTGGCGCTCGAAATCGCCGAAACCGGCCTGAGCGGTCCGATCGCCGTGGCCGCCTACATGGACCTGTCCGCGCGCCGGATGCCCGACCTGCAGCGCCGCCTGGAGGACGACCTGGACCTGATGCGCCTGTTCGACGCCCACTGCGATGTGCGCCTCGCCGACCACGTGGCGGCGAACTTCCGCGACCAGCACATGTTCTGGACGCGCGGCCACATGTCGGCCGCCGCGATGCGCGAGCTGGCGCGCCGCGTCGCCGATCAGGCCCGCCACGTGATCGGCGGCCAGGCGCAGCGCGCCGAACTGTGCCTGGACGCGGCCATGGACTTCGAGGGCATGGGCGGCGTGCAGACGCCCATTCACCCGCTGGTGGCCGACGCCCTGAAGCTGAGCTATTGCCCACCCGAGCGCACCTACCAGTGGGTGACGCAGCAGTGGACCTTCTACGAGTACATCGAGCGTTACATCGCCTACGACACGAGCTGGTAGCCTGGGGCCGCAGTGCCTGGGCACGCGCCCGCTTCCATTCCCCCTTTCCTTTTTCCGACCGGATCCCGCCATGCCGCAGCAACGACCACTTGGACCCTTCACCGTCTCAGCCATCGGCCTGGGCTGCATGAACATCTGCCACGCCTACGGTCCGCCCGTGCCCGAGGCGCAGGCCGAGCGCCTGCTGCTGGCCGCGCTGGACGACGGCGTGACGCACTTCGACACCGCCGCGCTCTACGGCTTCGGCGCCAGCGAAACCCTGATCGGCAAGGTGCTGGCCCCGCACCGCCACCGCTTCACCCTGGCCAGCAAGTGCGGCATGCAGGGCGTGGACCTGAAGGGCGACGGCCAGCTGGTGCGCGTGATCGACGGCCGGCCCGAGACCCTGCGCGCCACCTGCGAGGCCTCGCTGCGCCGCCTGCGCACCGAGGTGATCGACCTGTACTACCTGCACCGCTGGGACAAGTCGGTGCCGATCGAAGAAAGCGTGGGCGCGCTGGGCGACCTGGTGCGTGCGGGCAAGATCCGCGCGGTCGGCCTGTCCGAGGTCTCGGCCGCCACCTTGCGCAAGGCGCACGCCGAGTACCCCATCAGCGCGGTGCAGACCGAGTACTCGCTGTGGACGCGCAACCCCGAGATCGCGGTGCTCGACGCCTGCCGCGAGATCGGCGCGGCCTTCGTGGCCTTCAGCCCGACGGCGCGCGGCTTCCTGGCGATCGACCTCGACCCGCAGGCCTTCGACGCCAAGGACATCCGCCGCGCGATGCCGCGCTTCACGCCCGCGCACTGGGCCGCCAACCAGCGCCTGCTGCCGGCCTACCGCGCCCTCGCGGCCGAGGTGGGCTGCACGCCCGCGCAGCTGTCCATCGCCTGGCTGCTGCACAAGGCGCCGCACATCCTGCCGCTGCCGGGCACGGGCAACGTGGACCATCTGCGGGAGAACAACCGCGCCGACGGCGTGCGCCTGAGCGCCGACGTGATGCAGCGCCTGGAGGCGCTGATCAACCCGCAAACCGTGAGCGGCAACCGCTACAGCGAGCAGTCCAACCGCGAGGTGGACACCGAGGTGTTCGCGTGAGCGCCACCCCGGGCGCCGAGCGCCCCATCCTGGTGGTGGCCGCCGGCCAGACCGTCGAGGAGCTGAGCCGCGCCGAAGGCGATTTCCCCGACTGGATCGCGCACGGCCTGGGCGATGGCGTGCCGCTGCGCCACGCCGACGCGCGCGAGGCGCCGGACTACCCCGACCCGCGCACGCTCGGCGGGGTGGTGGTGAGCGGCTCGCACGCCATGGTCAGCGACCGCGCGCCCTGGAGCGAACACCTGGCCGGCTGGCTCAAGGACTGCGTGGCGGCGGAACTGCCGGTGCTGGGCATCTGCTTCGGCCACCAGCTGCTGGCGCACGCTCTGGGCGGCGAGGTGGACCGTTTGCCCGAGGGGCCGGAGGTGGGCACGCGCGAGGTGCGGCTCGGCCCCGAGGCCGGCGACGACGCCCTGCTGGGCGCCTTGCCGGCCCGCTTCCCCGCGCAGCTCATCCACTACCAGTCGGTGCGGCGCCTGCCGGCGGGCGCGGTGCCGCTGGCGCGCAGCGACATCGAATCCCACCAGGCCTTCCGCGTGGGGCGGCGCGCCTGGGGCGTGCAGTTCCATCCGGAGTTCTCGGCCACGGCCATGCGCGGCTACCTGGAGCGCCTGAAGGGCGAGCTGGGCGAAGAGGCGGCGCGGCGCCTGGACGAGGTGGGCCCCACGCCGCAGGCGGCGCAGGTGCTGCGCCGTTTTGCCGAGGTGGTGCGGGCTGGCTGAGCTCAGGCGCCGCCCGTGGCGTAGCGCTCGGCCAGCGCGTCCCAGGCGGGCTTGCCCACCAGGGCCTGGCGCTCCAGGAACGGGGCCACCCGCTCGGGGTCTTCGGCCAGCAGGCCCTCGGCCTGGAGCGCGCCGAGGGCGCGCCGCATGCCCAGCAGCGCCGACTGCAGGGCCGCGTTGGCGTACAGCACGAAGCTGTAGCCCTGGGCGCCGAGCGCGTCCGCCCGCTGCAGCGGCGTCTTGCCGCCCAGCACCAGGTTGATCAGCAGGGGCTTGTCCACCAGCGTGGGCAGGCGCGCGATGTCGTCGGACCGGGTGAGCGCCTCGACGAACAGCAGGTCGGCGCCGGCCTCGGCAAAGCGCTGGGCGCGTTCCACCGCGGCCTCGAAGCCCAGGCTGGCCGCGGCGTCGGTGCGGGCGACCACCATCAGGTCCGGGTCGCGGCGGGCGTCGACGGCGGCGCGGATCTTCGCGACCGCTTCGTCGAGCGGGATCACCTCCTGCCCGCTGAAGTGGCCGCAGCGCTTGGGCGCCACCTGGTCCTCGATCTGGATGGCGTCGGCGCCGCAGCGCTCGAGCACGCGCACCGCGTGGCGCACGTTCAGGGCGTTGCCGAAGCCGGTGTCGGCGTCCACGATCAGGGGCAGCTCCACCGCGTCGCGCAGGCGCGCGGTGTGCTCGGCCAGCTCGCTCAGGCCCACGAAACCCAGGTCCGGCAGGCCCAGGGCCATGTTGCTCAGGCCGGCGCCCGTGAGGTAGACGGCCGGGTAGCCCAGGCTTTCGATCACCCGCGCCGACAGCGCGTTGAACGCGCCCGGCAGGATGAGCCCCTGCCGCCGCTCGGCCAGGGCGCGCAGCGCCCGCTTGGGCGGCAGCGCCGCCGGTGCCGCGCTCACCGCGCCGCCTCCACGGCGCGTTCGCGCGTGGCCCGCAGCCGCAGCAGGGCCGGCACCGTGAGGATGAGCGCGGTCGCGATCCACAGGCCGGTGGCGATCGGGCTGTGCACCAGCACCGCGGCGTCGCCGTTGCTGATGGACAGGGCGCGGCGCAGGTTCTGCTCCATCAGCGGGCCGAGCACGAAACCCAGGATCAGCGGCGCCATGGGCACGCCCTGCTGGCGCAGCAGGTAGGCCGCGAAGCCCAGCGCGGCCATCAGCAGCAGGTCGAAGGTGGTGGCGTGCACCGCGTAGACGCCCACGCTGGAGACCGCCAGGATGCCGGGCACCAGCACCCAGTAGGGCACGTTCAGGATGCGGGTGAACAGGCCCACCATGGGAATGTTGAGCACCAGCAGGATCACGTTGGCCAGGAACATCGAGGCGATCAGGCCCCACACCAGGTCGGGCTGCTGGCTGAACAGGGCGGGGCCGGGCGTGATGTTGTAGAGCGCCAGCGCGCCCATCATCACGGCCGTGGTGCCCGAGCCCGGCACGCCCAGGGTCAGCATGGGCACGAAGGAGCCGGTGGCGGCCGAGTTGTTGGCGGCCTCGGGCACGGCCACGCCACGGATGTCGCCCTGGCCGAACGTGCCGTCCTTGTCGATCAGCCGCTTCTCCATGGCGTAGGTCATGGCGCTGGCCACGGTGGCGCCCGCGCCGGGCAGCACGCCCACCACGAAGCCCACGACGCTGGCGCGCAGGGTGCTCCACCACGTGTGGGCCATCTCGCGCAGGTTGAAGAGCGTGCGGCCGGTCTGGGGAATGGGCCCCGCGCTGGCGTGGTGTTCCCTCAGCATGAGCAGGATCTCGCTGATGGAGAACACGCCGATGACCACCACCACGAACTGGATGCCGTCGGACAGGTGCACGTCGCCGCCGGTGAAGCGGTAGACGCCGGAGTTGGCGTCCAGGCCCACGCAGGACATGGACAGGCCGATGAGGGCCGCCAGGCCGGCCTTCACCGGCGCGTTGCCCAGCAGGCCGGCGATGCAGGCGAAGGCGAAGCACATCAGCGCGAAGTACTCGGCCGGCCCGAAAGACAGCGCCCAGGCGGCCAGCAGCGGCGCGAACATCACGATGCCCAGCGTGGCGATGAGCGAACCCACGAAGGAGCTCCAGGCCGAGATGGACAGGGCCACGCCCGCCAGGCCCTGGCGGGCCATGGGGTAGCCGTCCAGCGCGGTCATGATGGCGCCGGCGTCGCCCGGCACGTTGAGCAGGATGGAGGAGATGCGCCCGCCGTACTCGCAGCCGATGTAGACGGCGGCCAGCAGGATGAGCGAGGCCTCGGGCGGCAGTTTCATCGCGAAGGCCAGGGGCATGAGGATGGCCACGCCGTTGATGGGACCCAGGCCAGGCAGCAGGCCGACCACGGTGCCGATGAAGGAGCCTATGGCGGCGATCAGCAGGTTGATGGGGCTGAAGGCCACGCCGAAGCCGTCCATCAGGTGTCGCAAGGTGTCCATGGCGCGGCCCTCAGAGCAGGAAGGACAGCAGGCCGGCGGGCATGGTCACGTCCAGCAGCCGGTCGAAAAGAAAATGCAGGCCCACGCCCAGCGCGGCGCCGCTGGCCAGCGACTGCTTCCAGCCGCCGCCGAAGGCCCTGCCCACGGGCAGGGCCATGAGCAGCGTGGCGAGAATGAAGCCCAGCCACTGGAACAGCGCCGCGTAGGCCAGCACCGTGCCCGCGCACAGCAGCGTGCCCTTCCAGGGCACCTGGGCGAAGGCGCCGCCGCCGGCCGAGGGGCGCAGCACCAGCCACAGGCCGCCCAGGCCCATGCAGGCCGCCAGCAGCAGGGGAAAGGCCTTGGGCCCCAGCGGTTCGTAGGAATAGGCGGCGGTATAGCCCTGCGCGGCCCAGGCCATGGCCGCGGCCGTGGCGACGCACACCGCGCCAAGAAGGCGGTCACTCATGGAGACTCCAAGGGAAAGGGCGGGCCGCCGCGCGGGCGGCTCGCGGGACAGCGGAGGGGGCCGCTCAGTTCGCCGGCTTGGTCGACAGGCCGAACTCTTCGGCCAGCTTGCGGTAGCCGGCCACCTGCTGCTTCACGTAGGCGTCCAGCGGCGCCCCGGTGATGGCCAGGGGGAACAGGCCGCGCTCTTCGCGCAGCTTGTCGTAGGCCGGCGTGGCCATCATCTTGGCGAAGGCCTCGGCCCAGGCCTGGTAGTCGGCGTCGCTGACCTTGGGGCCGAGGTAGAAGCCGCGCACGATGGGCCATTCGACGTTGAAGCCCTGTTCGGCGGCGGTGGGGATGTTGGCCATCTCGCCCGGCAGGCGCTTGTCGTTCATGACGGCCAGGATGCGGATCTTGGCGCCCGCCTTGCGCTGCTGCAGGGCCTCGGCCGCGTCGCCGGTGAAGACGTGGATGTGGCCGCCCTGCAGGGCGGTCATGGCCTCGCCGCCGCCTTCGAAGGCCACGTAGCGCATGGTCTTGGGGTTCACGCCGCCGGCGCGCGCGGTCAGGGCGGCCTTCATCCAGTCCTGGCTGCCCACCGTGCCGCCCGCGCCCAGCACCACCTTGTTCGGGTCGGCCTTGATGGCCGCCATGACGTCCTTGAGCGACTGGTAGGGCGAGTTCTCGGCCACGATGACCGCGCCGTAGTCGGTACCGATGGCGGCCAGCCAGCGCACGTCGTTCTCGGTGTAGCGGCCGAACTTGCCCTGCGCCAGGTTGAGCAGCGAGCCGCCGGAGAAGGCCACGATGGTGCTGGCCGCGTCGGGGCGCTGGGCCACGATGGTGTTGTAGGCCACCGCGCCGATGCCGCCTGGCATGTAGGTCACGCGCATCGGGTCGGCGATGAACTTGCCGTCCTGCAGCGCGGACTGGGCCAGCTTGCAGGTCAGGTCGAAGCCGCCACCGGGTTTGGCGGGGGCGATGCACTCGGTCTTGGCCAGCGGGTTGGCCATCGCGCCCAGCGCGCTGGCCGCCAGGGCCGCGGCCACGAGGTGCCTGGAAAGCGTCATGGTGTGTCTCCTCGGAATGGAATCAACGGGCGGCATTCGGGGATGCCGCGGAGGCACTGTAGGAGGCGGGCACTTTCAGGCCGCTTTCAGCCGAGGCGCGATAAACCGCGGGTAAACCCGCGGCCCATGGCCGCGCGTCAGGCCCCGCCGGCCGGCAGCGGCAGGACCATCTCCACCTGAAGGCCGCGGCCGTCCGGCCCCGGCCGGGCGCGCAGTTCGCCGCCGTGCCGCTGCGCCACGGTGCGCACGAAGGCCAGGCCCAGGCCGGAGCCCGGCACGGCCGCGCCGCTGCCGCGAAAGAAGCGCTCGCCCAGGCGCTCCAGGTCGGCCGCGGGCAGCCCGGCGCCGTCGTCGACCACGGCCAGGCAGGCCTCGCGCTGGCCCGAGGGCATGACGCGTTCGCGCACCGACAGCGTGACGTGGCAGCCCGCGCCACCGTGCCGGATGGCGTTGTGCACCAGGTTCGACAAGGCTTCGCGCAGCAGGTCGGCGTCGCCGGTGAAGGCCAGGCGCCGGGCCGGGGCGTCCAGGCCCAGGTCGACCGACTGGTCGCGGGCCGCGTGCCAGCCGTCGCGCACCACGGATTCGGCCAGCCACACCAGGTCGACGGCCTGGAAGTCCAGCGGGGCGCTGTCGGCGCGCGCCAGCGAGAGCAGCTGGTTGGTCTGGCGGATGGTCTGGTCGAGTTGCGCCCGGATGGACTCGAGCACCGGGCGCTGCTGCGCGGGGTCCTGCTCGCGCAAGGCGTAGGCCACCTGGGTGGAGAGCGTGGCCAACGGCGTGCGCAGCTGGTGCGAGGCGTCGTCGACGAAGCGCCGGCGCAGCTCGGCCTGCTCTTGCGCGCGCGCGACGTGCCGGTTGATGGCCTGCACCAGCGGCAGCACCTCGGCCGGCACGCCGTCGGGCGACATGGGCGTGAGGTCGTCCGGCTGTCGCGCCTCGACCTCCTGGCGAAAGCGCGACAGGGGGTGCATGGCCCAGGCGATCGACACGGTGAGCAGGCCGGTCGCCAGCACGATCAGCAGCAGGTCGCGCGCCAGGCTGCGCAGCAGCAGGTCGCGGCGGAAATCGTTGCGCGCCTCCAGGGTTTCGGCCACCTGCACCACCACGCGCTGCGGCGGCCGCTGGCCGGCCAGCGGCTCGGCCAATTCGCGCGCGTAGCTGCCCACGCGCACCGGCTGGCCCAGGTATTCGCCGTCGTGGAACTGCGGCTTGCCGGACTCCAGCGGCCGGGGCGGGCGGGGCAGGTCGGGGCTGCCGATCTCGACCAGGCCGTCCTCGGACGCGACGCGGTAGTGCACCTGCCCCTGCGCGGTGAGTTCAAAAAACTCCAGCAGGCGGTAGGGCAGCTCCACGCCCAGGCCGCCGCTGGCGGTGGAGATGCTGGAGTCGATGGACTTCACCGCGCCCAGCAGCGAGCGGTCGTAGGCGGCGTCGGCGGCGTCGTTGGCGGTGGTCCAGGACAGCCAGAGCTCGGCCGCCGTCACCGCCAGCATGCCCGGCAGCAGCATCAGCAGCAGCAGGCGCCGGATGCTGGCCAGCGGCCAGCGCGGCCGCTTCATGCCTGAGCCTCGAGCATGTAGCCCAGGCCGCGCAGGGTCGTCACGCGAACGGGGCTGTTCTCCAACCGTTTGCGGATGCGGTGGATCAGCACCTCGATGGCCTCGGGGTGCACGTCCTGCTCGTCCGAGAACACGCGCTCGAGCAGCTCGCGCTTGGACAGCGGCTCGCCCGGGTACTGGATCAGGGCCCGCAGCACGGCGTGCTCGCGCGGCGTCAGGGCCAGGGGCTCGTGCTGCAGGCGGAACTGCTTGGACGCGCTGTCGTAGCTCAGCGGGCCGCAGGCAAAGCGTGGGTGTTCCTGGCCCCGGGCGCGGCGGATCAGGGCCGTCAGGCGGGCCTCCAGCTCGGCGACGTCGAAAGGCTTGGCCATGAAGTCGTCGGCGCCGCCATGCAGGCAGCCCACGCGCTCGTTCAGGGAGTCGCGCGCGGTGAGGATCAGCACCGGCAGCCGCTGGTCCGCTTCGCGCAGGTCGCTCAGCACGTCGTGCCCGTCCAGCCCGGGCAGGCCGAGGTCGAGGATCAGGGCGTCGTAGCGCGTGGCCTTGAGGCTGCGGCGCACCAGGCGGCCGTCGGCGACCCAGTCGACCTGGAAGTCGTTCTGCCCCAGGGCCTTGACCAGCCAGGTGGCCAGATCGGCTTCGTCTTCGGCGAGCAGGATGCGCATGCCGTGGGTCCGCCTCAAGGCCGCACCGGGCGCAGGCAGCCCAGGTCGCCTTCGGGGCAATGGAGCTGGCGGCGCAATGCCTGGGTGCGCTCGCGGGTCAGCCGCGTCTGGCAGTGCAGCCGCACCATGGGTTCGGCGCTGCCGCCGCGCACCGCGCTGGCCTCGAACCCGCAGGTGGCGGTGCGGTAGGTCAGCCAGTCCTTCTGGGCGGTGCGCAGCAAGGTGCGCCTGGCGGGGTCGAGGCTCGCGGACAGCTCGCGCAGAACCGCCGCGTGGGCCGCTTGCGCGTGTTCGAAGTCCTGGTAGGCGCAGGCGGTGAGCTGGCGCTGCGTCTCGGCCTGGGCGCAGTCGGCCGGCAGGTCCTGCGCGGGCGCGGTAGCGCCGGCCCAGGGGGCGAACAGCCCCAGGCAGAGCAGGGCGGCGAGACGTGGCATGAAAGGTCCTTCCCGGCGGAACGCGGCGACGGGCCATTCTCCGCCGAAACAAAACGACAAGAAGCGATACCGCCCCGAGACCCGGTGTCGGCGCCCGCCGCGCACCATGGCGGCCACGTTCCACCCCGTCCAAGAAAGGACCCGTCATGAAACCCTGGATCAAGCGAACCCTCATCGGCCTCACCAGCGTCACCGTGCTCGCGGGCGGCCTGGCGGCCTGCGGCCACCGCGCCCACTACGCCGACGGCCCGTCCTCGCCCGAACGCGTGGCCGAGTGGCGCGGCAAGGCGGTCGATCGCGTGACCCGCAAGCTCGACCTCACGGCCGAACAGCGCCAGAAGCTGGAGCTGCTGGCCGACAAGCTGATCGCGCAGCGCAGCGCCATGATCGGCCAGACCCCCAACCCGCGCGCCGAGATGAAAGCCCTGGTGGCTGGCGAGAAGTTCGACCGCGCCCGAGCCCTGCACCTGCTCGACGAAAAGACCCGCGCGCTGCAGCTCACCACGCCCGAGGTCATCGCGGCCCTGGCCGATTTCTATGACGGCCTGAACCCCGCCCAGCAGGCCGAGGTGCGCGAGTTCCTCGAAAAGCGCCGCGGCTGGTTCCACCGCGGTTGAGCGGGGCGCGCCATGTCGCCCGCGCTGCAAGCCATCGCCCATCCGCTGCGCGAGCACGGCCCCGTGCTGCTGGCCGATGTGAACGACCCGCACGACGAGGTGCTGGCCCTGGTGTGGGGCCCGCGCTTCGACCGCGAGCACGCGATGTGGCTGTGGTCGCGCCTGTCGCGGCGCGCGCCGCAGCAGGCCGTGCCGGTGCTGCCCGCGCTCATGGGCGCGGCGGAGCGCTTCGACGCGCTCGATGTGCCCGCGCAGCGGCGCGTGCGCCGGCTCATCCTGCGCCACCGCGCCCTGCGGGCCGCACTGGCGGTGTGAGAATGCACGAATGCCCCGCATCCTGCTGATCGACGACGACACCCAGCTCGGGCCGCCCCTGGCGAGCTACTTCCAGCGGTTCGATCTGGCGCTGGTGCACGCGCACACGCCCAGCGAGGGCCTGGAGCATCTGCGCCGGGGCGGCTTCGACGCCGCCATCCTGGACGTGATGCTGCCCGAGATGGACGGCTTCGAGCTCTGTCGCACCATCCGCAAGGACAGCGACATCCCCATCGTCATGCTCACCGCGCGCGGCGACGTGATGGACCGCGTGGTGGGCCTGGAGCTGGGCGCCGACGACTATTTGCCCAAGCCCTTCGAGCCGCGCGAGCTGGTGGCGCGCGTGCAGACCGTGTTGCGCCGCCGCCCGGCGGTGGCGGCGGCCGCGCCCGACGTGCTGGCCTTCGAGGGCCTGAGCATCGACCCCGCGCGGCGCCAGGTGCTGCGCCAGGGCGAGGCGGTGGAACTCACGGGCACCGAATTCGAGCTGCTGCACCTGCTGGCGCGCGAGGCCGGGCGCGTGCTCAGCCGCGACGACATCCTCAACCACCTGCGCGGGCACGAGGCCGAGCTGCTCACGCGCGCGGTGGACATCGTGGTGAGCCGGCTGCGCAAGAAGCTGGAGCCGCTGGACTGCATCAAGACCCTGCGCAACGCGGGCTACTCGCTCGCGCTGCGGCGCGCACCGGCACCGCGCCCATGAAGCCGGCCGCCGACCCGAGGCCGCGTTGGCGGCATTCGCTCAAGCTGCGCCTGCTGGGCGTGTTCCTGCTGCTGGCCTTCCTGGTGGCCTTCATCTTCATCGGTGGCGCCCAGAAGGCTTTCACCCTGGGCTGGAAGGAGGCTGGGCGCCCGCTGCTGATGGACTACGTGACGCGGCTGGCGAACGACGTGGCGCCCCAGGGCCGGCCCGACGTCGAGAAGGCCCGCGCGCTGGTGGAGCGTCTGCCCATCGTCACCATCGACATCACCGGGCCGGTCGTGCAGTGGCGCTCGCACCCGGCACTGCCGCGCCCGCACTGGCGCAAGGACAGCGGCGCCGACGACTGGAACGACGACGAGACCTGGCGCGCCCTGGTGCAGCGCCGCACGGCCGACGGGCACGTGATCGAGTTCGGCCTGAACGATGCCGCCATCGAACGCCGCCCGCGCCTGTTCGTCTTCGCGCTGGCGGCCCTGCTGGTGGTCACTGGGCTGGCCTTCTGGTACGTGCGCCGCCTGCTGAGCCCGCTCGACGCCATCCGCGCCGGGGCCATGCGGTTCGGCGCGGGCGATTTCTCGCAGCCCATCGCCGTGCCCGCGCGCCGCTGCGACGAGCTGGGCCAGCTCGCGCAGACGGTGAACACCATGGGCCAGGACATCGAGCAGATGCTGCAGGCCCAACGCGCGCTGCTGCTGGCCATCAGCCACGAGCTGCGCAGCCCGCTCACGCGCGCGCGCCTGAACACCGAACTGCTGCCCGAATCGCCCGAGGTGAACCCGCAGCGCGAGGCCCTGCTGCGCGACCTGGGCGAGATGGCGCGCCTCATCAGCGACCTGCTGGAAAGCGAGCGCCTGGCGGGCCGCCACGCGGCCCTGAACCGGGAGCCCACCGAGCCGGCCACGCTGGCGCGCGAGGTGATCGCCGAACTGGCGGCGACGCGGCCCGAGGCGCGGCGCATCGGCCTGCGCCTGGACGAGGGCTTGCCCCCGGCCTTGCTGGACCGCGTTCGGGTTCGCCTGCTGCTGCGCAACCTGCTCGACAACGCGCTGCGCCATGGTGCGGAGGCCGCCACGCCGCCGGAGCTGCGCGTGGAGCGCGTGGACGCTGGGGGGCTGCGCTTCGTGGTGCGCGACCACGGCCCGGGCGTGCCCGACGACCAGATCGCGCACCTGGCCCAGGCCTTCTACCGCCCCGATAGCGCCCGCACCCGGCACGCGGGCGGGGTGGGGCTGGGGCTCTACCTGTGCCGGCTGGTGGCGCAGGCGCACGGGGGCCGCTGCGAGATCCGCAACGCCCGTCCGGGGCTGGAGGTGAGCGTCACGCTGCCGGCACAGGCGTGAGGCGCAGGGCGCGGGGCCTGCCGGCATGGGGCAGGCGAATCGGGTGTCCGGAACCGCTTCGCAGGGGCCGTTCTGCGCCCGTTTTTTGCCGGTTTTCGACCGATTGGCCGAGGGGTTTCCGGCCTAGAGTCGCGGGCTATGTACCGGCCGCTGCCCCTGGATTCCTTTGCCTTGCACGAACCCGTTCCGGTCAACATCTGGGACGCCAAAGGCGTTCTGCTGCTGCGCAAGGGCGAGACCATCACCTCGGAGCAACACCGTGGCGTGTTGCTGCTGCATGCGCCGGTGGTGCTGGCCAGCGACTGGCAGGCGCTGAACTACGGCTACACCGCCTCGCTCGACCGCATGGTGCGGGACAACCAGGCGCTCAATCGCATCGCCGGGCTGAGGGCGCTGTCGGCTTCGCCGGCCGAGGTGGCGGCGCGCGACGCTGGCGTGTCGGTGCCCGAGGCCTGGGCCGAGCTGCACGCCACACTGGCGGCGCTGCTGCACCAGGGGGCCAGCGCGCACCAGTTCCTCGAACGTGTGCTGCGCGTGCAGTCGCAGGGTGAGCAGCTCTGGCACGACCAGGCCGACAACAGCCTGCTGGTGCTGGTGCAACTGCTCTTCGACACGCGCGTGTCCTACAGCGCCACGCACGCGCTGCTGGCCGCCGGCCTGTGCGCCCTGGTCGCGCCGCTGGCCGGGCTGGACGAGAAGCAGCGGCGCGCCCTGGTGCTGGCCGCGCTGACCATGAACCTGGGCATGACCCGCGAGCACGACGAGATGGCCCGCCAGCCGGGGCCGCTCAGCTCGGCCCAGCGAAAGGTGGTGCGCGAACACCCCCAGCAAAGCGTGGCCCTGCTGCGCCAGCTGGGCGTGCTGGACGCCGAATGGATCCGCCTGGTGGCGCAGCACCACGAGAAACCCGACGGCACGGGCTACCCCAAGGGCGAGCGCGTCGACCGCATCACCCACCGCCTGCTGCAAATGGCCGATGTGTACGTGGCCTGCATCAGCCCACGCAAGAGCCGCGGCGCGCTGCTGTCGCAGCAGGTGGCGCGCGAGCTGTACATGGGCGGCCATCGAGCACCCGACCAGCTGGGTGCGCTGTTCGTCAAGAGCGTGGGCTTCTACCCGCCCGGCAGCTACGTGCGGCTGGCCAGCGGCGAGCTGGGCGTGGTGGTGCGCCGGGGCGAGAAGGCCAACGAACCGCGCGTGGCCGCGCTGGTGGGCCGCCAGGGCCTGCCGCTGGGCGAGCCCGTGCTGCGCGACACGGCCGATCCGACCTGGGCGGTGGCCGCCAGCCTGCCGCCGGGGGAGGTGAAGGTCATCGTCAACGTGGACCGGCTGATCGCGCGCGGCTGAGCCCGCGCCGGTGGACGGCGGCCCGCGGCGAGGGCGGCCTCAGCGCCGGATGCGCGCCAACCGCTCCTGCAGCGTCGCGGCCGACAGCTCGCCGATGCGCGTGCCCACCAGGCGGCCGTCCGCGTCGAAGAACAGCGTGGTCGGGAACGCCTTCTGCTCAAAGACCGCGCCGGCGGCGCGCGTCTCATCGATCAGCGCGTTGTCCAGTCCCAGGCCGCGCGACCGCAGCCAGGCCCGCACCTGGTCCGCCGCTTCGCCCTGGTTGAGGAACACGACGTTCACGTCCGGCGATTGCCGCTGCGCGGCCGCCAGCACGGGCATTTCCCGCACGCAGGGTGGGCACCAGGTGGCCCAGAGGTTGATCACGGTGGGCTTGCCCTGGAAGGTCCGCAGGTCCACCTCCGCGCCTTGCAGGGAGCGCACCGTGAGCGCGGGAAGGCGCCGGTCGGTGTCGGGCAGCGCGCTCAGCGCGCCGAGGCCGGCGACGAAAACGGCCGTGCCGGCCATCAGCGCGGAACGCAAGGCTGGCCAGGCCTGGGGCGCACGCCGGCGGGCGCGGACGAGGGCGTACAGCCAGGCGCCCAGCAGACCGGCCACGGGGTTCCAGCCGCCGTCGCGGATGTCGAGCATGCTGAGCGGCTCGGCCAGGTAGGCCGAGCGGTACTCGACGATGAATGCGATCCGCGCGAGCAGGGCGCCGGCCCAGAACGCGCCCCACAAGGCATCGCCCGGATCGGCGCCCTGGCGCCGGCCCAGCCACCGGCCCAGGGCCCAGGCCACCAGCAGCGAGGCCAGCACGGCGCCCAGGCCCCAAGGCAGCACCAGCGGTCCCAGGGTGATGGCGGGGTTCATGTCGTGTGGGCTCCTGGGAGGGGTGGCGGCGCGCTGGCGCCGGGATGGGACAATAGCGGGTTCGGGTGCAGGCCCTGTGCGCCGCGCGAGGCGCACAGGGCCGCCGCACCCGATGGACCATTCGCCGATGGAAAAGATTCCCCCCACACCGCCCTTCAGTCCCTGGCGCCTGTCCGTCGCGCCGATGATGGACTGGACGGACCGCCACTGCCGCTTCCTGCACCGCCTGCTGACGAAGCGCACGCTGCTCTACACCGAGATGGTGACGACCGGCGCGCTGATGCACGGCAGCGTGCAGCGCCACCTGCGCTTCAACGCCGAGGAGCACCCGGTGGCCCTGCAGCTGGGCGGCAGCGAGGCCGACGAGCTGGCCCAGGCCGCCCGCCTGGGCCAGCAGTGGGGCTACGACGAGATCAACCTCAACTGCGGCTGCCCCAGCGAGCGCGTGCAGCGCGGCGCCTTCGGGGCCTGCCTGATGGCCGAGCCGCAG
Organism: Hydrogenophaga sp. YM1; assembly: GCF_016903055.1. Lineage (NCBI taxonomy): Bacteria > Pseudomonadati > Pseudomonadota > Betaproteobacteria > Burkholderiales > Comamonadaceae > Hydrogenophaga > Hydrogenophaga sp. YM1. The sequence goes on from NZ_CP070223.1 coordinate 2,465,320, forward strand.
ACCGTGGCCGACGGCGTGAAGGCCATGCGCGACGCGGTGTCCCTGCCGGTGACGGTGAAGCACCGCATCGGCATCGACAAGACCGAGAGCTACGGCTTCGTGCGCGACTTCGTCGGCACCGTGGCCGAGGCGGGCTGCGAGGTCTTCATCGTGCACGCGCGCAACGCCTGGCTGCAGGGCCTGTCGCCCAAGGAGAACCGCGAGGTGCCGCCGCTGCGCTACGAGCTCGCGCACCGCCTCAAGCTCGACTTCCCGCGCCTGACCATCGCGGTCAATGGCGGCATCACCACCAACGAGCAGATCGCCGATCAGCTGCAGCACGTGGACGGCGTGATGCTGGGCCGCGAAGCCTACTACCGTCCCTGGGCGCTCACCCGCTGGGACGAAACCTTCTTCGGCGCGCCGCCCAGCGACGTGGACCGCGACGCCGTGGAGGACGCCATGGTGCGCTACATGGAGCGCGCGCACGCCGAGGACGGCTGCCCCTGGTATGCCATCGCGCGCCACATGCTGGGCCTGCGCCACGGCTTGCGCGGCGCGCGCAAGTGGCGCCAGGTGTGGAGCGACCACCGCCTCAAGCCCCTGCCGCCGCGCGAGGTGTGGCGCCTGGCGCGGGCGCACGTGAGCGACGAGGCCGAGACGCTCGCCGCCTGAGCGGCGCAGCGCCCGCGGACGGTGGCGCTCAGGCCGCCCGCAGCATCGCCTCGGGCGTGTCGTTGATGGTGGTGCGGCGCAGTTCGCGCCGCTCGCTGATGTCGTAGCGGCGGCCGCGGTGCAGGGTGCTGCGGTTGTCCCAGATCACCAGGTCGCCCGGCGACCATTCGTGCACGTAGACGTTCTCGCGCCGCGTGGCGTGCTCCAGCAGGTCGCTCAGGTACATGCGGCCTTCGGCGATCGGCCAGCCGATCACCTCGCGCGCGTGCACGCCGACGAACAGCACCTTGCGGCCCGAGCCCGGGTGGGTGTCCGCCAGCGGCCAGACCGCCGGCGGGATCTCCTTCTTCTGGTCGTCGGTGTAGGCGTCGTCGCCCAGCAGGATGCGCGTGTGCAGCGCGAAGTGCTCGGCCTGGAGGTCCTCGATCTCGGCCTTGGTGCGCTCGTCCAGCGTGTCGTAGGCGTGGCGCAGGTCGGCGAACTCGGTGTTGCCGCCCCAGCTGGGCGTGATCACGCAATGCAGCATCGAGTAGGCCGCGCGCGGGTTCATGAAGGAGCTGTCGCTGTGCCAGAGCTGGTTGGCGAAGTTGGAGAGGTTCTTGGGCGAGTCGCGGCGCGCGATCTTGCCCTGGGCGTCGACGTTGGAGATGTCGATCAGGCGCTCGTCTTCCAGGCGCTCGGGGCGCTTGAACACGCGCTTGAGGCCGATGTCCAGCGGGCCGAAGTGCCGGGCGAAATCGAGCTGCTGCTGAGCCGTCAGCGGCTGGCCGCGAAAGACCAGCACGGCGTGCTCGTTCATGGCCGCGTTGATCGCGCGCACGTCCTCGGCCGCGAGCGGGCGGGTGAGGTCCAGGCCGCTGGCCTCGGCGCCGAAGACCGGGTGGATGGGCTTGAGTTGCAGGGAGCTCACGGTGCGGGGTCCTTCCAATTCATTCCTGTTCGATCTTGGCGTCGGTGACGATGCGGCCCCAGCGCTTCATCTCCGAAGCGATGAAGGCATCGAACTGCTCGGGCGTGGAGCCCACCACCTGCAGGCCGAATTCCTGGGCGCGCTTTTGCACGTCGGCGCTGGCCAGGGCCTTGGCGGTGTCGGCCTGGATCTTCTGCAGCACCGGCTTGGGCGTGCCGGCGGGTGCCACGAAGCCGAGCAGGGCGCCGACGTTGAAGCCGGGGATGGTTTCGGCGACGGTGGGGTAGTCGTGGCCGGCCACGCGCTTGTCGCCCATGGTGGCGATGATCTTCATGCGGCCGCCCTGCACGTAGGGCAGGATGGACAGGAAGGGATCGACCACCAGGTCGAGCCGCCCGCCCATGAGTTCGGTGTGCGCGGGCGCGCTGCCCTTCATGGCGATGTGCTGCATCTCGAAGCCGGCCTCGCGCTTGAGCAGCTCGGCGCCCAGGTGCGTGGTGCTGCCGGCGCCGGGCGTGCCGTAGTTCAGCTTGCCGGGGTTCTTGCGGGCGTAGTCGATCAGTTCGCGCAGGTTGTTGAAGGGCGCGTTGGGGTGCGCCACGATGGCCAGTTGCATGTTGAACAGCTGCGTGACGCCGGCCAGGTCCTTCTGCGTGTCGTAGGGCAGCTTCTTGCGCAGCGTGGGGTTCACCGCCAGGGACGAGTTCACCATGCCGATGGTCTGGCCATCGGGGACCGACTTGGCGACGAAGTCGGCGCCGATCACGGTGCCGGCGCCGGGCTTGTAGTCGATGATCACCGGCTGGCCCCAGGTCTCCTGCAGCTTCTGGCCGAGCAGGCGGCCCACGGTGTCGGTCGGTCCGCCGGGCGGGAAGGGGATGATGATTTTCACCGGGCCCTTGGGAAAGTCCTGGGCGGCGGCCGGCGCGAGGGCGGCCAGCCCGAGGGACAGGGCGAGGGCGGTTGTCTTGATCCAGTTCAAGGTGTGTCTCCGGGTGGTGTAATTAAAATGGAACGTCGTCTCAAAATTATATAGGCGCAATAAAAAATGGAACATCGTCTCGAAAAACGCGCGATCGGTGGCGCAGCGGAAGAGGCCGTCGCTTCGGGCAAGGACGAGGTCAGTGCGCTGGCGCGGGGGCTGGCGGTGCTCAAGGCCGTGGCGGAGGCGGATGAGCCGCTCTCCAACCGCGAGCTGGCCGAGGGCACCGGCATCCCCAAGGCCACGGTGTCGCGCCTGGCGGCCACGCTGCTGTCCAGCGGCTTTCTGAGGCAGGCCGCGGGCAGCGAACGCTTCAGCCTGGGCCCGGCCACGCTGCAGCTGGGCAACGCCTACCTGCGCACCTTCGATTTCCGCCAGCGGGCCCGGTTGCACTTGGCGGAGCTGGCCGAGGTGGCGGGCGCCAACGTCCACCTGACCGTGCGCGACGGGCTGGACATGCTGCTGATCGACACCCTGCGGCCGCGCTCGGCGCTGATCCTGTCGCGCATGGACGTGGGCTCGCGCATGACCATCGCCACCTCGGCCGCCGGCCGGGCTTATCTGTCGGCACTGCCACCGGCGCAGCGCGCCGCCTTGTATGAAGAGATCCGCGCCTCGGTGGGCGAGGCGGCCTGGCCCCAGACGCAGTCGCGGCTGGAGGCGGCGGCGCAGGAGCACGCGCGGCTCGGCTACTGCAGCTCGTTCGGCGAGTGGCACCCCGACATCCACGCCCTGGGTTTCAGCCTGCGCGGCATCGAAGGCGAGCTGTACGGCGTGAGCGTGGGCGGGCCGGCCTACAAGCTGCCGCGCGAATGGCTGGTGGAGAAGGTCGCGCCCAAGCTGCTGGAGACGCGGCGCGCGATCGCGCGGGAGATCGGCGAGGACTGAGCCGGGCGGGGCGCCGGCCTCAGGTGGCGGCTTCGAGTCCGCTGGCGAAGTGCTCGCGCATGCGCTGCACGGCCAGCGCACCGTCGCGCCCGCGCAGGGCGGCCATCACGGCGCGGTGCTCGGCCAGCGATTCTTCGATGCGGCCCGCCTTGAACAGCGAATGGTGGCGGTTGAGCTTCATCACCTTGCGCAGGTCACTCACCATCTGCAGCCGCCAGCGGTTGTCGGCCAGCTCCAGCAGGCGCAGATGGAAGCGCTCGTTGATGGCGAAGAAGCGGTCGCGCTGGTGCACGGCGCTTTCCAGCTCATCGTGCAGGGCGGCCAGTTCGTCCAGCGCGGCGGGCTCGCCGCGCGAGGCCACTTCGCCGGCGGCGTCCGATTCGAGCAGCGACAGCAGGTGGTAGACGTCGCGCAGGTCCTTCTCGGACACTTCGGTGACGTAGGCGCCCCGGCGCACCTTCATGGTCACCAGGCCTTCGGCGGCCAGCACTTTCAGGGCTTCGCGCAGGGGGGTGCGGCTGATGCCGTACGCCTCGGCGATCTTGAGTTCGTCGATCCAGCTGCCCGGCTCCAGTTCGCGCTGGAAGATGCGCTGGCGCAGCCGTTCGGCCACTTCCTCGTACAGCGCGCGCGGCGCCAGGGAGGGGGCGGTGGGGGTGGCGGTGTCGGTGTCCATGCAGGCGCCGATTCTATCCGCGCATTGAAATTCTGCATCAATAATTATGAATGATGTACACTCACCGTGGTGCCTGAGCCGCAGAACACCTGCGCCCCTGCCTTGCTCCCGCCGTTTTCCACGTCCGCCGCCATGAGCCAACACCCCGACGCCTTCGCGCGCGCCACGCTGTCCGACTGGACCCAGGCCGCCTCCCGATCCGCCCCTGGCGGCCAGCTTGACGCGCTGACCTGGACCACGCCCGACGGCATCGCCGTCAAGCCGCTGTACACCGCGGCCGACCTGCAGGGCCTGGCCTACACCGACACGCTGCCCGGTTTCGAGCCCTTCATCCGTGGTCCACAGGCCACCATGTACGCGGTGCGGCCCTGGACCATCCGCCAGTACGCGGGCTTTTCCACCGCCGAAGAGTCGAACGCCTTCTACCGCAAGGCCCTGGCGGCCGGCGGGCAGGGCGTGAGCGTGGCCTTCGACCTGGCCACCCACCGCGGCTACGACAGCGACCACCCGCGCGTGACGGGCGACGTGGGCAAGGCCGGCGTGGCCATCGACAGTGTCGAGGACATGAAGATCCTGTTCGACGGCATTCCGCTCGACAAGGTCAGCGTGTCCATGACCATGAACGGCGCGGTGCTGCCGGTGCTGGCGGGCTACGTGGTGGCGGCCGAGGAACAGGGCGTGCCGCAGGACCAGCTCAGCGGGACCATCCAGAACGACATCCTCAAGGAGTTCATGGTCCGCAACACCTACATCTACCCGCCCGAGCCGAGCATGCGGATCATCGGCGACATCATCGAGTACACGGCCAGCCACATGCCGAAGTTCAACTCGATCAGCATCTCGGGCTACCACATGCAGGAGGCCGGCGCCAACCAGGCGCTGGAACTCGCCTTCACCCTGGCCGACGGCAAGGAGTATGTGAAGACCGCCATGGCCAAGGGCCTGGATGTCGACGCCTTCGCGGGCCGCCTGTCCTTCTTCTGGGCGGTCGGCATGAACTTCTACCTGGAGATCGCCAAGATGCGCGCGGCCCGCCTGCTGTGGTGCCGCATCATGAAGGGCTTCGGCGCGAAGAACCCCAAGAGCCTGATGCTGCGCACGCACAGCCAGACCTCGGGCTGGAGCCTGACCGAGCAGGACCCGTACAACAACGTGGTGCGCACCACCATCGAGGCCATGGCCGCGGTGTTCGGCGGCACGCAGAGCCTGCACACCAACGCGCTCGACGAAGCCATCGCGCTGCCCACCGAGTTCAGCGCGCGCATCGCGCGCAACACCCAACTCATCATTCAGGAAGAGACCCACATCACCAGCGTGGTCGATCCCTGGGCCGGCTCCTACATGATGGAGACGCTGACGCAGCAGATGGCCGACGCGGCCTGGGCCATCATCGAGGAGGTCGACGCCATGGGCGGCATGACCCGCGCGGTGGACAGCGGCTGGGCCAAGCTCAAGATCGAGGCCGCCGCGGCCGAGAAGCAGGCGCGCATCGACTCCGGCAAGGACGTCATCGTCGGCGTCAACAAGTACAAGCTCAAGAACGAAGACCCGGTCGAGATCCTCGACATCGACAACGTGAAGGTGCGCGAGGCGCAGATCGCGCGCCTGAAGCGGGTGCGCGACGCGCGCGACGATGCCGCGGTGAAGGCCGCGCTGGCCGCGCTCACCGAGGCCGCCCGTTCGGGGCAGGGCAACCTGCTCGATCTGTCCATTCAGGCGGTGCGCCTGCGCGCCACCGTGGGAGAAGTCAGTGATGCCCTCGAAACCGCCTTCGGCCGCCACCGCGCCGACACCCAGAAGGTGACCGGCGTGTACGCCGCCGCCTACGACAGCGCCGAAGGCTGGGCGCAGCTGCAGAAGGAGATCGCCGATTTCGGCGAGCAGCAGGGCCGCCGCCCGCGCGTGATGATCGCCAAGCTCGGCCAGGACGGCCACGACCGCGGCGCCAAGGTGGTGGCCACGGCCTTCGCCGATCTGGGCTTCGACGTCGACATGGGCCCGCTGTTCCAGACGCCCGAGGAGTGCGCGCGCCAGGCCATCGAGAACGACGTGCACGCCGTGGGCGTGAGCACCCTGGCCGCGGGCCACAAGACCCTGGTGCCCGCGATCATCGCGGAGCTGCGCAAGCAGGGCGCCGATGACATCGTGGTCTTCGTGGGCGGTGTGATTCCGCGCCAGGACTACGACTTCCTCTACGAGGCCGGCGTCAAGGGCATCTACGGCCCCGGCACGCCCATTCCGGCCAGCGCCAAGGACGTGCTGGAACAGATCAAGAAGGCGGTGGCTTGAGCCTGGCCGCGTCGCCGCAAGCCTTGCTCGACGCCATCGTGCAAGGCCAGGGCATGGCGCAGCGCCGCGCCATGGCCAAGGCCATCACGCTGCTCGAGTCCACGCGCGCCGACCACCGCGCCCAGGGCGACGAGCTGCTCACCGCGCTGCTGCCGCGCACCGGCCGGGCCTTCCGCCTGGGCCTGAGCGGCGTGCCCGGCGTGGGCAAGAGCACCTTCATCGAGGCGCTGGGCCTGCACCTGATCGAACAGGGCCAGCGCGTGGCCGTGCTCACCATCGACCCGTCGAGCACGGTCTCGGGCGGCTCCATCCTGGGCGACAAGACGCGCATGGAGCGGCTGTCCATGGACGAGCGCGCCTTCATCCGCCCCAGCCCCAGCGGCGGCACCCTGGGCGGGGTGGCCGAAAAGACGCGCGAGGCCCTGCTGGTGTGCGAGGCCGCCGGCTACGACGTGGTGATCGTCGAGACCGTGGGCGTGGGCCAGAGCGAGACCGCCGTGGCCGCCATGACCGACTGCTTCGCGCTGCTGCAGCTGCCCAATGCGGGCGACGACCTGCAGGCCATCAAGAAGGGCGTGATGGAGATCGCCGACCTGGTGGTCATCAACAAGGCCGACATCGACGCCGACGCCGCGACGCGGGCGCGCGCGATGATCACTTCCGCCCTGCGCCTGCTCGGCCAGCACGGCCGGCCGGAGCACGCGGCGCACGACACCGCGCACTGGCACCCCACGGTGCTGCAGCTCTCGGCCCTCAAGGCCGAGGGCATCGCCGCCTTCTGGGCCGAGGTTCAGCGCTTTCGCCAGGTGCAGAGCGCCAATGGCGAACTCGCCGCGCGCCGCCAGCGCCAGGCCAAGGCCTGGATGTGGGAGCGCATCGACGCCGGACTCAAGCAGCGCTTCCGCGAACACCCGGCGGTGCGCGCCGCGCTGGCCGACACCACCACGCAAGTGCTCGATGGCCGTCTGCCCGCCAGCACCGCGGCGCGGCAGCTGCTCGCGCTGTTCGACTGAATTCTCTGGAGAAGAACCATGCAAGACATCCTGCAACAGCTCGAAGACAAGCGCGCCCGCGCGCGCCTGGGCGGCGGCGCCAAGCGCATCGAGGCGCAGCACGCCAAGGGCAAGCTCAGCGCGCGCGAGCGCCTGGAGGTGCTGCTCGACGAGGGCACCTTCGAGGAATGGGACATGTTCGTCGAGCACCGCTGCACCGACTTCGGCATGGCGGACAACAAGATCCCCGGCGACGGCGTGGTCACCGGCTACGGCATGATCAACGGCCGCCTGGTCTTCGTTTTCAGCCAGGACTTCACCGTCTTCGGCGGCGCGCTCTCCGAGGCGCACGCCGAGAAGATCTGCAAGGTGATGGACCAGGCCATGAAGGTTGGCGCGCCCGTCATCGGCCTCAACGACTCGGGCGGCGCGCGCATCCAGGAAGGCGTGGCCTCGCTCGGGGGCTACGCCGACGTGTTCCAGCGCAACGTGCTGGCCAGCGGCGTGGTGCCGCAGATCAGCATGATCATGGGCCCCAGCGCGGGCGGCGCGGTGTACTCGCCCGCCATGACGGACTTCATCTTCATGGTGAAGGACTCCAGCTACATGTTCGTCACCGGCCCCGAAGTGGTGAAGACCGTCACGCACGAGGAAGTGACGGCGGAGGAACTGGGCGGCGCCATCACCCACACCACGCGCAGCGGCGTCGCCGACCTGGCCTTCGACAACGACGTGGAGGCGCTGCTGATGCTGCGCCGCCTGTTCAACTACCTGCCGCTCAACAACAGGGAGAAGGCGCCGGTGCGGCCCAGTGGCGATCCGATCGACCGCATGGAGCTGAGCCTGGACACCCTGGTGCCCGACAACCCCAACAAGCCCTACGACATGAAGGAGCTCATCCTCAAGATCGTGGACGACGGGGACTTTTTCGAGCTGCAGCCCGAGTACGCCAAGAACATCGTGATCGGCTTCGCGCGCATGGACGGCCAGACCGTGGGCATCGTCGCCAACCAGCCGCTGGTGCTGGCGGGCTGCCTGGACATCAAGAGCTCCATCAAGGCCGCGCGCTTCGTGCGCTTCTGCGACTGCTTCAACATCCCCGTCGTCACCTTCGTCGACGTGCCCGGCTTCATGCCCGGCACCAGCCAGGAGTACGGCGGCATCATCAAGCACGGCGCCAAGCTGCTCTATGCCTACGCCGAGTGCACCGTGCCCAAGATCACCGTGATCACGCGCAAGGCCTACGGCGGCGCCTACGACGTGATGGCCTCCAAGCACCTGCGCGGCGACGTGAACTTCGCCTGGCCCAACGCCGAGATCGCGGTGATGGGCGCCAAGGGCGCGGTGGAGATCATCTTCCGCGAGGAGAAGAAGGACCCGGCCAAGCTCGCGCAGCGCGAGGCCGAGTACAAGGCCCGCTTCGCCAACCCCTTCGTGGCCGGCGCGCGCGGCTTCATCGACGACGTGATCCTGCCGCACGAGACGCGCAAGCGCATTGGTCGCTCGCTGGTGATGCTCAAGGACAAGAAGCTGGAGAACCCGTGGCGCAAGCACGGGAACATTCCGCTCTGAAGGCCCGAGGAGAGAAAGACATGTTCAAGAAGATCCTGATCGCCAACCGCGGCGAGATCGCCTGCCGCGTCATCGCCACGGCCAAGAAGCTGGGCATCGCCACCGTGGCGGTGTACTCCGACGCCGACAAGGAAGCGCGCCATGTGCAGCTGGCCGACGAGGCCGTGCGCCTGGGGCCGCCGCCCTCGCGCGAGAGCTACCTGTTGGGCGAGGCCATCATCGCCGCCGCGAAGCAGACCGGCGCCGAGGCCATCCACCCCGGCTATGGCTTCCTGTCCGAGAACGAGGACTTCGCGCGCCAGGTGGAAGAACAGGGCCTGGTCTTCATCGGCCCCAAGCACTACTCCATTGCGGCCATGGGCGACAAGATCGCGTCCAAGAAGCTCGCGAACGAGGCGAAGGTGAGCACCATTCCGGGCCACAACGAGCCCATCCAGTCGCCCGAGGAGGCGGTGGCCATCGCGCAGAAGATCGGCTACCCGGTCATGATCAAGGCCAGCGCCGGCGGCGGCGGCAAGGGCCTGCGCGTGGCCTTCAGCGACAAGGAGTGCTTCGAGGGCTTCACGAGCTGTCGCAACGAGGCGCGCAACAGCTTCGGCGACGACCGCGTCTTCATGGAGAAGTTCGTCCAGGAGCCGCGCCACATCGAGATCCAGGTGCTGGGCGACGCGCACGGCAACGTGATTTACCTGAACGAGCGCGAGTGCTCCATCCAGCGCCGCCACCAGAAGGTGATCGAGGAGGCGCCGTCGCCCTTCATCAGCGAGGCCACGCGCCGGGCCATGGGTGAGCAGGCCGTGGCCCTGGCCAAGGCCGTGAAGTACCAGAGCGCGGGCACGGTGGAGTTCGTGGTGGGCAGGGACCAGGACTTCTACTTCCTGGAGATGAACACCCGCCTGCAGGTGGAGCACCCGGTCACGGAATGCATCACCGGTCTGGACCTGGTGGAGCTGATGATCCGCGTGGCCGCCGGTGAAAAGCTGCCGCTGGCGCAGGCCGACGTGAAGCGCGAGGGCTGGGCCATCGAGTGCCGCATCAACGCCGAGGACCCGTTCCGCAACTTCCTGCCCAGCACGGGCCGTCTGGTGCGCTTCGCCGCGCCGCCGCAGACCATGTGGCAGGCCGACACGGCGCACCGTTTCGGCGTGCGCGTGGACACCGGCGTGCAGGACGGCGGCGAGATCCCCATGTACTACGACTCGATGATCGCCAAGCTCATCGTGCACGGCCGCGACCGCAACGAGGCCATCGCCAAGATGCGCGAAGCGCTCAACGGTTTCGTCATCCGCGGTGTGCAAAGCAATATTCCTTTCCAGGCCGCGCTGCTCGCGCATCCCAAGTTCGTGGCGGGCGACTTCAACACCGGCTTCATCGCCGAGCATTACGGCCAGGGCTTTCGCGCCGAGGACGTGCCGCACGACGATCCCGACTTCCTCGTGGCGTTGGCGGCGTTCGTGCGCCGCAAGAGCCGCGAGCGCGCGGCCGGCCTGAGCGGCCAGCTGCCCGGCTACGGCGTGAAGGTGGGGCACGACTACACGGTGATCGTGCTCGACAAGGCCGGCGCGCACCGCCGCGTGAACGTGCACGTGGACGAGGTGCTGGGCCAGGTGGGCGCGGCGGTGGTCATGGTGGGCGAGAAGCGCTACGCCTTCCAGAGCCCGTCGCGGCTCAACGACATCTGCACCGTCGGCGTGTGCAACGGCCAGCCGTTCACGGCCCAGCTGGAGCGGGGCACGCCACGCAACCCGCTGGCGCTGGTGGTGCAGCACAACGGCACGCGCATCGAGGCCATGGTGGTCTCGCCGCGCATGGCCGAGCTGCACGCGCTCATGCCCTTCAAGGCGCCACCCGACATGAGCAAGTACGTCCTGTCGCCCATGCCAGGCCTGCTGGTGCAGGTGGCCGTGCAGCCGGGCCAGAAGGTACAGGCCGGCGAGCGCGTGGCCGTCATCGAGGCCATGAAGATGGAAAACGTGCTGTTCGCCTCGGCCGACGGCACGGTGGCCAAGGTGCTGGCCCAGCAAGGGGAGTCCCTGGCCGTTGACCAGGCCATCGTCGAGTTCGAATGAAGGCCGTGCCGGCCCGACCGGCTGTTTCCTCCGCTGCCGCCACAAGCCCGCCGGGCTGGGTTACCCTGCGGACTCCACGGCTTGTTGGAGCACGGCACATGGCGGACGGACGCGGTCAGGGGCTGAGTGGTTTGGCGTTTGCATTGGCCTGGGTGCGCAACCCGCGGCGGGTGGGGGCCATTGCCCCGGCCTCGCGGGCGCTGGCGCAGGCCGTCGCGGCGGAGGTGTCCCGCGTGGGGCCCGAGCTGCTGTTGGAAATCGGCGCCGGCACCGGCGCCATCACCCGGGCACTGGCCGACCTCGGGCCACCGCCCGACCGCTTCTTCATCATCGAACGCGACCCCGGCCTGGTGCGCCACCTGCACCACCGCTTTCCGCGCGCCGAGGTGCTGCACGCCTGCGCCACGCGGCTGGACGTGCTGCCCCTGCCGGCGGCCAGCTCGCTCATGCTGGTGTCCTCGCTGCCCCTCTTGTCCATGCCGCGCGACGAGGCCAGGCGCTGCGTGCAGGCCATGCTGGCGCTGCTGGAGCGCCAGCCCAACGCGCGCCTGCTGCAGTACACCTACGCGGCGCGCCACGTGCGGCCATTCGATCAATTGCCGCCGGGCTGGCGCTGGCGGCGTGTCACCACCGTCTGGGCCAACCTGCCGCCGGCGACCGTCTGGTCGCTGGAGCCGGCGGCCCACGCCACCCACGGCATCCATTGACCATGAACACCGCTTCCCCCCGTCCCTTCCGTGTCCTCGGTGTGCAACAGATCGCCATCGGCGGCCCCGACAAGCACCGCTTGCAGACCCTGTGGGTGGACATGCTGGGCCTGGAACTGACGGGCAGCTTCCGCAGCGAACGCGAGAACGTGGACGAGGACATCTGCGCCATCGGCAGCGGGCCGTTCAAGGTCGAGGTGGACCTGATGCAGCCGCTGGATCCCGACAAGAAGCCCGCGGTGCATGCCACGCCGCTCAACCACATTGGCCTGTGGATCGACGATTTGCCCAAGGCGGTGGAGTGGCTCACCGGGCGCGGCGTGCGCTTCGCGCCCGGCGGCATCCGCCAGGGCGCGGCGGGTTTCGACATCACCTTTCTGCACCCCAAGGCCAGCGAGGAATTCCCGATCGCCGGCGAGGGCGTGCTGATCGAGCTGGTGCAGGCGCCGCCCGAGGTGGTCAGCGCCTTCGATGCGCTGGCCACGGGGACGCCCGCCTGAGGCGCGCTGCGCCCCGGCGCCTCATTCCTCGAAGCGAGGGCGCGAGGCCGGCGGCCATTCGAACCGTTCGATCAGCTCCGGCGATCGGCGAAAGCGCGCGAACAGGGCGTCCTCTTCCTCGGCGGGAAGGGGCGGGCGGCGGCGCTGCGCGTTGGCCACCCAGCGCACCACGTTCGCGTGGCGGCTGGGTGGCCTTGGCAGGGCTGTGGTGGCTTCCGCTTCGCTGACCGGGTGATGGCCGGCGCAGATGGCCGGCGCAAATGGGCCGGCGCAAATGGCCGACTTTCGGGGGTTTGTTTTCGCCATTGCCGGGCGCGGGGTCCTTCTACAGTCGTCAGCAAGCCCCTGTGGGCCCTACGGCAGAGGAGCACAAGCCCCATGACCCCCTCTTCGAATCCCCTGATGCGCCCGGGCGTGTGGCTCATGCGCCGCTGGCGCCTGGGCGGCAAGCTGGCCTGCCTGGCCTTGGCCGCGGCCTGGCCACTGGTGGCCGCGCTGGCGCTGGCCGCCACGGACCGCACCGGCGCCATCGCCCCCGTGGCGGCGTCCGGCCTGGTCCTGCTGGCCTACCTGTTGATGGCCTTTCGCGCCGCTTTCCTTGGTGATTTCCGCCGCCTGCTCGACGCCATGGCCGACACGGCCGGCGGCAACCTGCGCGCGCACCCGCGCGTGGACGGCCACGACGAGCTGGCCGACCTGGCGCGCCTGCTCGACCGCATGATCGGCAGCCTCTCGGGCATGGTGGCCGAGGTGCGCAGCAACTCGGCGCTGGTGGCGCACGCCGGCCGCAGCCTGGCCGTGGGCAACCGCGACCTGGCCGAGCGCACCGAGCAGCAGGCCGCCAACCTCGAGCAGACCGCGGCCAGCGTGCAGCAGCTCACCGGCGCGGTGGCGCAGAACGCGCAGACGGCCAGCGACTCGGACCGCCAGGCCGCGCAGGTGCGCGACGTGGCCGAACGCGGCGCGGGCGCCATGCACCAGGCGGTGGGCACCGTGGAGGGCATCCAGAAAGGCGCCGCGCAGATGAACGAGATCATCGGCGTGATCGACAGCCTGGCCTTCCAGACCAACATCCTTGCGCTCAATGCCGCCGTGGAGGCCGCGCGCGCCGGCGAGCAGGGCCGCGGTTTCGCGGTGGTGGCCGGCGAGGTGCGTTCGCTGGCCCAGCGCTCGGCCGCCTCGGCGCGCGAGATCCGCGCCCTCATCGAGGCCTCGCGCGCCCAGGTGGAAAGCGGCGCCGCGCAGATCCGCGATGCCGGCCAGAGCATGGCAAGCATCGTCGACGGCGTGCGCGGCGTGGCCGGCAAGCTGTCGTCGATTTCCGCCTCCAGCGCCGAGCAGAGCACCGGGCTGGCCGAGATCAGCACCGCCGTGAGCCAGCTCGACCAGATCACCCAGCGCAACGCGCAGATGGTGGAGCTGGCCGTGCAGCAGGCCAACCGGCTGGAGCAGCGCGCGGCGCACCTGTCGCGCGCGGTGAGCCGTTTCATGCTGCAGCAGGGCACGGCCGAGGAGGCCATGGCCCTGGTGGACAAGGCCCTGACGCACCGCCGCCAGGTGTCGGCCGAGACCTTTGTGCGCGACCTGACCGAGCCCGCGCGCGGTTTCCACGACCGCGACATGTACGTGTTCGCGCTCGACGCCTCGGGCGTCTACCGCGCCTTCGGCGGCAAGCCCGACAAGCTGGGCAGCCGCGTGCACGACATCGCCGGCGTGGACGGCGCGGCGCTGCTGGCCGCCATCGTGAGCCAGGCCGAACAGGGCCCGGGCTGGGTGGAGTACGACATCGTCAACCCGGCCAGCGGCGCGGTGCAGGCCAAGATGTCCTATGTGGTGAAGGTGGACGCCCTGTACGTGGGCTGCGGCGTCTACAAGACGGTCGCGGCGCGTTGAGGCAGCGCCCGCGGCTCAGCCGCCGGGCTGGCGTTTCGCCCGCGCACGGGCCAGCGCGGCCTCGATCACCGCTCGCTTGCGATCGAGCGCCTCGGGGTCGGTGATGGTCGACGCCGCGGGCAGGTCGGCGAGCTTGGCCTCGGCCTTGGCTTGCAGACGGGCCTCGTGCTCCTGCGCCTCGCGGGCCAGGCGCTCGCGCCGCGCGTCGTAGCGCGTCTTGGCCAGGATCGCCTGCGCGACCGACCAGCCGGCCCAGCCGGTGCGCTCGCCGCTCACGTTCTCCAGCGAAATGCAGTCCACCGGGCAGACGGGGATGCAGAGCTCGCAGCCGGTGCACCAGGGCTCCACCACGGTGTGCATGCGCTTGTTCGCGCCCGCGATGGCGTCGGTGGGGCAGGCCTTGATGCACAAGGTGCAGCCAATGCACCAGTCCTCGTCGATCACGGCCACGGTCACCGGCCCTTCGATGCCGTGCTGGCGGCTCAGGGGCAGGGCGGGGCGGCCGGTGATGGTCGCGAGGCGATCGACGCCTTCGGCGCCGCCGGGCGGGCATTGGTTGATGCCGGCCTCGCCGCCGGCCACGGCCTGGGCGTAGCTGGCGCAGTCGGGGTAGCCGCAGCGCTGGCACTGCGTCTGCGGCAGGGCATCGTCGATGCGCCGGGCGAGTGGATTCATGCCGTGTTGGGCGGCCGGGGGCCGCCGGGTCTCAGACCGTGGCCGGCTTGCGGCGCGCGGGGGATTTCGGCGCCGCCTTGGCGGCCGGCTTCGCGCGGGCTTGGGCGGCGCGCTTCGCGGCGCCGGCCTTGGCCGCGGCCTTCGGCGCCGGACGCACGCCGGCTGTCGCCGCCTGGGGCGGCTGGTGTGCCGCGATGAAGGCCTTGACCACCGGGTAGACCATCTCGCGCCAGCGCCGGCCGCTGAAGATGCCGTAGTGGCCGGCGCCCTTGGCCTCGTAGTGCAGGTGGTGCGCTGGGGGGATGCCGGAGCACAGCCCGTGGGCGGCGGCGGTCTGGCCGGCGCCCGAAATGTCGTCGAGTTCGCCCTCGATGGTCAGCAGGCCGCCCTCGCGGATGTCCTGCGGGCGCACGCGCTCCAGCTGGCCCTGTTCATTGCGCACGTCCCAGGTGCCCTTGACGAGCTCGAAGTCCTGGAACACGGTCTTGATGGTTTCGAGGTAGTAGTCGGCGTCCATGTCGAGCACGGCGTTGTACTCGTCGTAGAACTTGCGGTGCGCCTCGGCGCTGTCGTTGTCGCCTTTCACCAGGTCCTGGAAGTAGTCGTAGTGGCTGGAGGCGTGGCGGTCCGGGTTCATGGCCACGAAGCCGCTGTGCTGCAGGAAGCCCGGGTACACGCGCCGGCCGGCGCCGGGGAACTTCTCCGGCACACGGTAGATGACGTTGTTCTCGAACCACTCGTGGCTGCGCTGCATGGCCAGGTTGTTCACCGCCGTGGGCGACTTGCGGGCGTCGATCGGGCCGCCCATCATGGTCATGGACAGGGGCACCTTTTCGCCCCGGCTGGCCATTAGCGACACCGCGGCCAGCACCGGCACCGTGGGCTGGCACACGCTCATCACGTGGCAGTTGCCGTAAATGCCCTGCACGTGGCCGATGAACTCCTGCACGTAGTTGATGTAGTCGTCCAGGTGGAACTCGCCCTCGGCCAGCGGCACCAGGCGGGCGTTCTTCCAGTCGGTGATGTAGACCTTGTGGTCCTTGAGCAGGGTGCGAACCGTGTCGCGCAGCAGGGTGGCGTAGTGACCCGACAGCGGCGCCACCACCAGCACCACCGGCTGCACCTTGAGCGCGGTCAGGGTGTTGGGGTCGTCGGTGAAGCGCTTGAAGCGGCGCAGCTCGCAGAAGGGCTTGTCGATGTCCACGCGCTCATGGATGGCCACGTCCACGCCGTTCACGTCCACGGTCCGGATGCCGAATTCGGGCTTCTCGTAGTCCTTGCCCAGGCGGTGCAGCAGGTCGTAGCCGGCCGAGATGCGCTGGGCCAGGGGCAGCTGCGCGAAAGGCAGCTGCGGGTTGCTGAACATCCGCGAGGCGACCTCGGCCAGGTCGGTGAAGGGCTCCATGAAAGAGCGCTGGGTTTCGTAGATCTGGTACAGCATGGGTCATGCCTTCGTGAAATGTTGCAGTGCAATGTAGCAGGATGCCGATGGCCTTGTTCTGGGGAGAACACGGGGGCAAAGACCCCAACTGTCGCCTTTGTGCACCAGGCTGGCCGACAATTCCGCCCATGAACACCCCCCATCGCCTGCCCGTGCTCTTCGTCGGCCACGGCAGCCCCATGAACACCATCGAGGACAACCACTGGCGCCGCACCTGGCAGGCGCTGGGGCCTCAGCTGCGCGAGCGCCTCCCCGGGGTACGCCTGATCCTGTGCGTCTCGGCCCATTGGCTGACCCATGGCTGGTGGCTCACCGGCATGGACCGGCCGCGCACCATCCACGATTTCGGCGGTTTCCCCCAGGCGCTGTTCGACCAGCAGTACCCCGCGCCCGGCGCGCCCGGCCTGGCGCGCGAGATCGCGCAGTCGCTCCAGTTGCCCGAGGGGCAGGGCGCGGTGGGTGTCGACGAAGGGGAGTGGGGGCTGGACCATGGTGCCTGGTCGGTGCTCAAACCCATGTTTCCGCAGGCCGACATCCCCGTGGTCCAGCTCAGCATGGACTATGGCCGGCCGCCGGCCGAGCACCTGGCCATCGGCCGCCAGTTGAAGGCCTGGCGCTCGCGCGGCGTCTTCATCGTGGCCAGCGGCAACATCGTGCACAACCTGCGCGTCATGCGCCGCGACGTGCCCGACAACCAGGCCTACGACTGGGCGGTGGACTTTGACACCCACGTCGGGGGCCTGATCCAGGCGGGCGACGCCCCCGGCCTGGCGGCGTTCCAGTCGCAGGGCGAGATGGCCCAGCTGTCGCAGCCCACCTGGGACCACTACCTGCCACTGCTTTACGCGGCCGGCGCCGTCGACCCGGACGAGCCCATCGAGTTCTTCAACGAGGGCTTCCAGGCCGCCGCCATCTCGATGAGATCGGTCATCTGGGGGTGATCCCCGGCGCGCTTCGCGCGTTTCCCTGACAGGGGGCGGCGCCTGCGGCCCCGCGAAGCCGGTTCCGCGGGCCCCCTGGCCAGGCGGTGCTCAGAGCACCGCGGCGATGGACTTGCAGACGTGCCCGATGTTCTTGCCGTTGAGCGCGGCCACGCACATGCGGCCGGTGTCGGTGCCGTAGACGCCGAACTCGCTGCGCAGGCGCACCATCTGGTCCTTGGTCAGGCCGGAGTAGCTGAACATGCCGATCTGGTCGGTGATGAAGCCCATGTCCTGCTTCACGCCGGCGGCCTTCAGCCCTTCCACCAGTTGCTGGCGCATGGCCTTGATGCGCACGCGCATTTCGCCCAGCTCTTTCTCCCACAGCGCGCGCAGCTCGGGGTTGGTGAGAACGGCCGCCACCACCGCGCCGCCGTGGATGGGCGGGTTGGAGTAGTTGGTGCGGACCATGATCTTGAGCTGCGAGAGCACGCGGTCGGCCTCGGCCTTGTCGGCGCACAGCACCGACAGGGCGCCCACGCGCTCGCCGTACAGGCTGAAGCTCTTGGAGAACGAGGTGGAGACAAAGAACACCAGGCCGGCCGCCACGAACTTGGCGATCACCGCGCCGTCTTCGGCGATGCCGTGGCCGAAGCCCTGATAGGCCATGTCCAGGAAGGGCGTGAGGCCGCGCGCCTTGACGACCTCGATCACGCGATCCCATTGCGTGGGCGTGATGTCGTAGCCGGTGGGGTTGTGGCAGCAGGCGTGCAGCACGGCGATGGTGCCGGGCGCGGCGGCCTGCAGGCTGGCCAGCATGCCGTCGAAGTCCACGCCGCGCTTGGCCGCGTCGTAGTAGGTGTACGTGCCGACCTCGAAGCCGGCCTGGGTGAAGAGGGCGCGGTGGTTTTCCCAGCTCGGGTCGCTGATCAGCACCTTGGCGGACGGGCTCAGGCGCTTGAGGAAGTCGGCGCCGATCTTGAGGCCGCCGGTGCCGCCCAGGGCCTGCACGGTGGCCACGCGTCCGCTCTTGACGGGTTCGCTGTCGGCGCCGAAGACCAGGCCCTTGACCGCGTTGTCGTAGGCGGCGATGCCGTCGATGGGCAGGTAGCCGCGCGCGGCGGGCTTGTCCATCATGGCCTTCTCGGCCGCCTGCACGCACTGCAGCAGCGGCAGCTTGCCGTTCTCGTCGAAATACACGCCCACCCCAAGGTTCACCTTGTTGGGGTTGCTGTCGGCGGCGAACTGCTCGTTCAGACCCAGGATCGGGTCGCGGGGGGCCATTTCAACGGCGGAGAAGAGGCTCATGAGGGGGCTGGGGAAGAGGTGGAAGACCCGGAATTCTAGAGCGCTGGCCACCGCACAGCCGGGGGTATCGGAGCTTCGTCAGGTGTCGACCTTTGACTGCGCTTGCGTCGCCATGATGTACTGCGCGTGCAGTACTGCATGGAGTCCCACGTTTGAATGAGTTTCCCGAGGCGTGAAGGTGGTTCACCATAGGGTGCTGGGGTATATTCGCCGACTGTTTACTTTTATTAACACTTGTCCCTTCTTTGGAGGCCGTGAGCATGCAAAAACATACGTCCATCCGCTTCCGCGTGGCCATGTTGGCGGCTGCGGCCATCCTGGCTGGCTGCGCCAGCGGCGGTTCGTATCCGCCCGCGCCTCCGACCGCATCCGCGGGCGCCAGTTACAACTACCTTGTCGGCCCGGGCGACACGCTGTCCATCAGCGTGTGGCGCAACCCGGAGCTGTCGGCCGTGGTGCCCGTGCGGCCGGACGGCAAGGTCTCCGCCCCGCTCGTCGATGAACTCCTTGCCCAGGGCAAGACCTCGCAGGAAATCGCCCGCGACGTCGAGAAGGCGCTCGGCAAGTACGTGCGCGATCCGGTGGTGACCGTGATCGTCACCAACTTCGTGGGCTCGCACAGCGAGCAGGTCCGTGTGGTGGGCGAGGCCGTCAAGCCCCAGGCCCTGCCGTTCCGCCACAAGATGACGGTGATGGACGTGCTGATCGCCTCCGGCGGCCTGACCGAATTCGCCAGCGGCAACAAGGCCACCATCGTGCGCGCCGCCGAAGGCAACAAGCGCTACAGCGTGCGCCTGGACGACCTGGTCAAGCGCGGCGACATCTCGGCCAACGTCGAGATGCTGCCGGGCGATGTGCTGATCATTCCCCAAGGCTGGTTCTGACCAAGCCCTTCCGATTGATCACCGTCGTCCGACGGTGATCGCGCTTGCCCCGATCGTCCCGCCATCCGCATGCATGAACTGATCCACCAACTCACCAACGCGCTGCGCGGCATGTGGCTGTACCGCCGCACCGGTGTGGCCGTGGCATGGGCCGTGGCCCTCCTGGGCGCCGCCGCCGTGATGTTCATCCCCGACCGCTTCGAGGCATCGGCCCGGGTGTACGTCGACACGCAATCCATCCTGCGTCCGCTGATGGCGGGTCTGACGATCCAGCCCGACGTCGAGCAGCAGGTGGCGATGCTGGGCCGCACACTCATCAGCCGGCCCACCATCGAGAAGCTGGTGCAGACCGAGGACCTGGGCGTGCCCCTGGCCGGCAAGGCAGAGCGGGACGCGCTGGTCGGCCGCATCATGGGCAACATCCAGCTCAAGTCCACCGGCCGCGACAACCTGTACACCATCTCCTACCGCGACCAGAACCCGCAGCTGGCGCTGCGCGTGGTGGACGCGCTGATGAAGACCTTCATTGCCTCGCGCACGGGGGCCTACACGGCCGATGCGCAGAACGCGCGCAAGTTCATCGAGGAGCAGATCCGCAACTATGAGTCCAAGCTCACCGACGCCGAGACGCGGTTGAAGGACTTCCGCCTGCGCCACATCGACATGCAGACCCAGGGTGGGGTGGACATGGCCGGTCGCATGGCCGAGATCAGCACCACGCTGAGCCAGGCGCGGCTGGAGCTGCGCGAGGCCGAAAGCGCCCGCGAAGCGGCCCGTGCCCAGCTCGAGCAGGCCCGCGCCGCGGCCCGCAACGCCGCCGCCACCTTGCCTGCCCAGACATTCGCCACGCCCGAGATCGACGCCCGCATCGACGTGCTGCGCCGCAACCTCGACGGCCTGCTGCAGCGCTTCACCGAGCAGCACCCCGACGTGCAGAACACCCGCAAGCTGATCGCCGAGCTCGAGCAGCAGAAGGCGCGCGAGGTCGAGGCCCTGCGCAAACGTGCCCAGCAGGCCGAGGCCGCCGGCCGGCCCATGCCCGACATGAACCCCGCGATGCAGGAGATGTCGCGCACGCTGGCCGCCACCGAGGTGCAGGTCGCCTCGCTGCGCGCGCGCGTGGCTGAATACGAAGGCCGCGCGGCCCGCATCCGCGAACAGGCCAAGGTGGCGCCGCAGGTCGAGGCCGAACTGGCCCAACTCAACCGCGACTACGACGTGCACCGCAAGAACTACGAGGACCTGGTCGCGCGGCGCGAGACCGTGGCCCTGAGCAACGAGCTGCAGAGCGACGCGCACGTGGCGCAGTTCCGCGTGGTCGAGCCGCCTCAGGTGTCGCGCCGCCCGGTGGCCCCCAACCGCGTGGTGCTGCTGCCCGGCGTGCTGCTGCTCTCGCTGGTGGCCGGCGCGGCGGTGGCGTTCATGGTGAGCAACCTGCGGCCGGTGTACTTCGATGCCGCCGGCCTGCGCAGCGCGGTCGACCTGCCCCTGCTGGGCGTGGTCACCCAGGTGCGCAACGAGGTGATCCGCCACCGCCAGGGGCGCAGCTTGCTGCGGGTGATCGTCGCGATCGCCGCGCTGGTGCTGCTGTTCGCGCTGGGCATGGTGGCGCTGTCCATTCACCAGTCATCCGTTTGAATGGGGCCTGAAGCGATGGCAAGTCTGATCGAAAAAGCGGCGCAACGGCTGGAGCAGCTTCGCCAGGCCGGGGCCGACATACCCGACACGCCCGAGGCCCCGCCGGCTGCCGCGGCGCGCCCGCCTGTGGCCATGCCGCGGCCCACCCAGCCCCTGCGTCCGCAGAGCAGCTCCAAGGTCGTGCAGCTCGACCTGGACGCCCTGACGGAAGCGGGCTTCGTCACGCCCAAGGCCCAGCGCTCGCTCACGGCCGAGCAGTTCCGCGTCATCAAGCGCCCGCTGCTGGCCAACGCCATGGGCAAGGGCGCCGCGCCCGTGACCCACGGCAACCGCATCATGATCACCAGCGCGCTGGCGGGCGAGGGCAAGACCTTCACCGCCATCAACCTGGCGGTGAGCATCGCCATGGAGCTCGACCACACGGTGCTGCTGGTCGACGCCGACGTCTCGCGCCCCTCGGTCATGAAGACCCTGGGCCTGCCGTCCGGCCGGGGCCTGATGGACCTGCTGGTGGGCAACGAGACCGAGATGTCCGAGGTGCTGCTGCGCACCAACATCGACAAGCTCACGCTGCTGCCCAGTGGCACGCCGCACGCGCGCGCCACCGAACTGCTGGCCAGCGACGCCATGAGCACGCTGGTGGAGGAGATGGGGCGCCGCTACCCCGAGCGCATCATCATTTTCGATTCGCCGCCGCTGCTGATGACCACCGAGTCGCGCGTGCTGGCCTCGCACATGGGCCAGATCGTGATGGTGGTGCAGGCCGGCCAGACGCAGCGCGCCCAGGTGCGCCACGCGCTGGAGGCGATCGAGAACTGTCCGATCAAGCTCATGGTGCTCAACCAGGTCCGCGAGGAAGAGCGCAACTCCTACGGCTATGGCTACGGCTACGGCACGGATGCGCCGGCCGAGGCGAACACCACGGCCTGACGGCCAGCGAGGCAGACCATGCGCCCGATAGCGACCCCCTCGATCCCGCGCCTCCGGTGCCGCCTGCCACTGAGCGCCGTGGCCCTGGCCACCCTGGCGCTGGCGGGAACGGCGCGCGCGCAGGTGCCGATGGAAGTGCCGGGCGCCACCACCCAGGTGCAGGAGTCGATCACACCGCAGGGGCCGCCGCCGCGCGTGTGGATCGAGCCGCGCGTGTTCGCCCGCCAGTGGTACACCGACAACTACCTGCTCAGCGGCACCGACCGCCAGTCCGAATGGACCACCGAGCTGGGCGCCTCGGTGCTGGCCGTCTTCAACCTGCCGCGCCTGACCGGCAGCGTCGACTACTCGCTCAGCGGCCTGTACCAGGCGCAAGGCGTGGGGCAGGAGGATCACCTGCAGGGCCTGGACGCCAACTTGCTGCTCGACGCCTGGAACAACACCGCCTTCGTCGAGTTCAACGGCAACGTCGGCCGCAGCCGCGTGTCGGCCTTCGATGTGCAACCGGTGGGCGATTTCGAGCGCCCGAACCTGGCGGAGACCAAGCAGTTCCGTATCTCGCCCTACCTGCGCGGCAGCTTCAACGACGCCGTCGACTACGAGTTGCGCTACAGCCGCTTCACCTCGCGCACCCAGGCCGACAACCGATCGGACATCGACGAGAACACCGTCTCGGGCCGCCTGGCCAGCAGCGAGGGAGTGGCCCGCCTGGGCTGGGCGCTGGACGCCTCGCGCAGCAACCTCGACTACAGCCTGGGCCGCAAGGTCACGCTGCAGCAGGTGATCGGCCAACTGAACTACGCGGTGACCCCGACGCTGCTGGTCTACGTGCAGGGCGGCCGCGAATCCAACAACGTGCTCACGGCCGACACCGAGTCCTACTCCACCTGGGGCGGCGGCTTCAACTGGCGACCGACGCAAAACGCGCGCATTGCCATGGGCGCGAACAAGCGCTTTTTCGGCCACGACCACAACCTTCAGGCCGAGTACCAGATGCGCCGCGCGGTGGTGCGCTTCACGGACTCGCGCGACATCTCCACCAGCCAGCTGGGACTGGGCGACGGCAGCACCACCCTGTCGGGCCTGCTCGACGCCCTGTACGGCGGCAGCATCCCCGACCCGGTGCAGCGCGCGCAGCGCGTGCAGAGCGAGCTGGAGCGCCTGGGCCTGCCGGGCAACACCACCAACTTCCCCGGCTACCTCACGTCCTTCGTCACCGAGCAGCGCATCCAGGAACTGGCCTTCGTGCTGATGCTCAACCGCGGCGCCCTCACGGCCGCGATCCAGCGCACGCGCTCGAACCAGCTCAACAACAGCCTGGTCACCGGCGACGACTTCAACTTCGCCAGCGAGATCCTGCAAAAGGGCTGGAGCGTGGCCTACGCGCACCGCCTCTCGCCGCGCTCCGCGGCCAGCATCACCTTCCAGCGCCAGGAAAACGTGGGCGTGGGCACGACGCTGTTCAACCGGCTCGATTCGATCACCCTGGCGCTGACCACGCGCCTGAGCGCTCGCACCACCGGTGTCGTGATGCTGCGCCGCTCGTCGTTCGACGCCACCACCCCTTACCGGGAAACGGCCATCCAGGCCATGGTTTCCCATCGGTTCTGATCCATGTACGAAGCCTTCTACGGGCTCAAGAGCAAGCCTTTCCAGCTCAACCCGGACCCGCGTTTCTATTTCTCGGGCAAGCCGCACCGGCGCGCGCGCTCCTATCTGGTGTACGGCGTCATGCGCGGCGAGGGCTTCATCGTCATCACGGGCGAGGTGGGCGCTGGCAAGACCACCATCGTGCGCGACCTGCTCGACAGCCTGGAGAACGGCTCGGTCGTGGCCGCCCAGCTCGTCAGCACCCAGCTGGGCGCCGAGGACGCGCTCAAGCTGGTGTGCGCCGCCTTCGGCGTGTCCGTCAAGGGCAACAGCAAGGCCGACATGCTCATGGCCCTGGAGGCCTACTTCATCACCCAGGTCTCGCAGGGCAAGCGCTGCCTGCTGATCGTCGACGAGGCGCAGAACCTGCAGCCCCAGGCGGTGGAGGAGTTGCGCATGCTCTCCAACTTCCAGTTCGGCGACCAGGCGCTGCTGCAGACCTTCCTGATCGGCCAGCCCGAGTTCCGCGACATCCTGCAAAGCCCGCGCATGCTGCAGCTGCGCCAGCGCGTCACGGCGCGTTGCCACCTGGGCCCGCTGGACGAGGAAGACACGCGCGGCTATGTGGAGCACCGCCTCAAGTGCGCCGGCGCCACCGACAAACCCACCTTCGACGAAGGCATCTTCGCGCTGCTGCACCAGGAGTCGGGCGGCATCCCGCGCCGCATCAACCTGCTGGTGGACCGGCTGCTGTTGCAGGGCTTTCTGGCCGAGACGCCGCACCTCACGCTGGAAGCCTTCCAGGACGTGGTGAACGAGGCCCGCGCCGAGACCGCCGCCTCGCCCACGCGCACCGAGCAGGACGCCAGCCGCTGGGGCCCATTGGCCGAGATTCCCCTGCGCGGCATGCCGCCCACGCTCACCGACCAGGTCGAGCCGCTGGACCTGGACATCGACCCCGGCATGGTCGAGGGCATGTCCGAGCAGCTCACGCAGGTGGCGGCCGAGCAGCTCAGCGCGCGCCTGCTGCGCATCGAGCGCAGCGTGCTGCGCCAGGAGCGCATCAGCCTGGAAATCCTCAGCTCGCTGCGGCGCATCGTCGCGGGCGCCCGCAAGGGACGCAATGGAAACGGTCCGCAGGGCGGCGCGCCCAGCGACACGCCGCCGGGCTGACCCCTTTCAGGGAGAGCACCTCATGCTGATGAAAACCGATCGCCTGAATGCCCTCACCATCGACGTCGAGGACTACTTCCAGGTCTCCGCCCTGGCGCCCTACATCCGGCGCAGCGACTGGGACCGCTGCGAGTGCCGCGTCGAACGCAACGTGGACCGCATCCTGCAGATGCTGGCCGACGAGGGCGCGCAGGCCACCTTCTTCACCCTCGGCTGGATCGCCGAGCGCTACCCGGCCATGGTGCGCCGCATCGTCGAGCAGGGCCACGAGCTCGCCAGCCACGGTTATGGGCACCAGCGCGTGAGCGACCTGGACGCCACCGACTTCCGCGACGACGTGGTGCGCGCGCGGCGCGTGCTGGAAGACACCGGCGGCGTGGAGGTGCTGGGCTACCGCGCGCCGAGTTTTTCTATCGGCGAGGGCAACCTCTGGGCCCTGGACGTGCTGGCCGACACCGGCCACCGCTACAGCTCCAGCATCTACCCGGTGCGCCACGACCACTACGGCTCGCCCGACGCGCCGCGCTTCGTGCACCCCGTGCGCGAGGGCCTGATCGAGGTGCCGCCCACCACGCTGCGGGTCTTCAGCCACAACCTGCCGTCCAGCGGCGGCGGCTACTTCCGCTTGCTGCCCTACAGCCTGTCGCGCTGGATGATCGAATCGGTGAACCGGCGCGACGGCGAGTCCGCCATCTTCTATTTCCATCCCTGGGAGATCGACGCCGAGCAGCCGCGCGTGCCCGGCATCGACCTGAAGACGCGCTTTCGCCACTACGTGAATCTCGAGCGCAACGAGGCCAAACTGCGCCGGCTCCTGAAGGACCTGCCCTGGGGCCGCATGGACCAGATCTTCCTCGGGCGCCGGCAGGCAGAGGTGGCGCTTGCCTGAGA
Organism: Hydrogenophaga sp. YM1; assembly: GCF_016903055.1. Taxonomy (NCBI): domain Bacteria; kingdom Pseudomonadati; phylum Pseudomonadota; class Betaproteobacteria; order Burkholderiales; family Comamonadaceae; genus Hydrogenophaga; species Hydrogenophaga sp. YM1. The sequence continues at coordinate 2,490,902 of NZ_CP070223.1, forward strand.
CCACGAACCTGAGCCTGCACCGCCTCGATGGCTCGCGCGCCGCGGATGCCGCGCGCTGGGACGCCTTCGTGACGGCCTGCCCCGAGGCCACCTTTTTCCACCGCGCGGGCTGGGAGCGCATCACGCGCGAGGTGCTGCGCCACGACACGCATTTCCTGTGGGCCGAATCGAACGGCCAGATCCGCGGCGTGCTGCCGCTGGCGCGCGTGCACAGCCGCCTGTTCGGCCATTCGCTGAGCAGCCTGCCGTTCGCGGCCTATGGCGGCGTGGCCGCGCTGGACGACGAGGCCCGCGCCGCGCTGGAGGCCGAGGCCCAGGCCATCGCCCAGCGCCTGGGCGTGGACCACCTGGAACTGCGCCACCTGCAGCGCCGCCACCCCGACTGGCCCGCGCAGGACGCGCTGTACGTCACCTTCCGCAAGCCCATCGAGCCGACCGAAGAGGCCAACATGCTGGCCATTCCGCGCAAGCAGCGCGCCATGGTGCGCAAGGGCATCAAGAACGGCCTGGTCTCGCACATCGACCCCGGCGTGGACCGTTTCTTCGCGCTCTACGCCAGCAACGTGCACCGGCATGGCACGCCGGCGCTGTCGCGGCGCTACTTCCAGGCCTTGCGCGACACCTTCGGCGACGACTGCGAGGTGCTCACCGTCACCGACGACCAGGGCAAACCCCTGTCCAGCGTGCTGAGCTTCTACTTCCGCGACGAGGTGCTGCCCACCTTCGCGGGCGACGACACCGCCGCGCGCGACCTGGCCGGCAACGACTTCAAGTACTGGGAACTCATGCGCCGCGCCTGCGCGCGCGGCCTCAAGGTCTTCGACTACGGCCGCAGCAAGGTCGGCACCGGGCCGTTCTCGTTCAAGCGCAACTGGGGCTTCGAGCCCACGCCGCTGCACTACGAGTACCGGCTCTACAAGCGCGACAGCATCCCCCAGAACAACCCGGCCAACCCCAAGTACAAGCTGATGATCGAGACCTGGCGGCGCCTGCCGCTGCCGGTGGCCAACTGGCTGGGCCCGCACATCGTCAGGAACCTGGGGTGAGGGCAGGGCGATGACACCGCTGCTCTACCTCGTCCACCGCATGCCTTACCCGCCCGACAAGGGCGACAAGGTGCGCTCGTACCACCTGCTGCGCCACCTGCAGCAGCGCCACCGGGTCTTCCTGGCCACCTTCATCGACGACCCCGCCGACGAGGTCCACCTCGACGCCCTGCGCGCCCTGTGCCCGGACCTGTACGTGGCGCGCCTGAACCCGCGCTGGCGCAAGCTCGCCAGCGCGCGCGCGCTGCTCACGGGCGAGGCCCAGTCGCTGGCCTACTACCGCCACGCCGGCCTGCGCGACTGGGTGAGGCGGGTGGCGGCCGAGCACCAGCCCGTGGCCAGCGTGGTGTTCTCGTCCACCATGGCGCCCTACGCCCACGAGCTGCTGCCGCGGGTGCCCATGCTGGTCGACCTGGTGGACGTGGACTCGGCCAAGTGGACGCAGTACGCGCCCGCCCACCGCTGGCCCATGTCCTGGGTGTACCGCCGCGAGGGCCGGCGCCTGCTCGCGCACGAACGCGACATGGCCCTGGCCGCGCGCCGCAGCTTTCTCGTCACGCCGCAGGAGGTGGAGCTCTTCGTCTCGCTCGCGCCCGAGTGCCGCGACCGCGTGGAAGCCGCCGGCAACGGCGTGGACGCCGAGCGCTTCCGGCCCGACCCCGCGCTGCCATCACCGTTTGCCGCCGACGAGCGCGCCATCGTCTTCACCGGCGCCATGGACTATTGGCCCAACGTGGACGCCGTGGTCTGGTTCGCCACCGAGGTGCTGCCGCGCATCCGCGAGCGCGAGCCCCAGGCCAGCTTCTGGATCGTGGGCCGCAACCCCACGCCGGCCGTGCAGGCGCTGGCGGGCGGCGCGGTTCACGTCACCGGCACCGTGCCCCAGGTGGAACCCTACCTGCAGCACGCGGGCGCGGTGGTGGCGCCGCTGCGCGTGGCGCGCGGCATCCAGAACAAGATCCTGGAGGCCATGGCCATGGGGCAGCCCGTGATCACGGTCCCGTCCTGCGCCGAGCCGATCGGCGCCACGGCCGAGCAGGGCCTGTGGCGCTGCGACGAAGCCGAGTGCTTCGCGCAAGGCGTGCTCGCCTGGCTGGCCGATCCGGCGCGCCGCGAGCGCCTGGGCGCGGCGGCGCGCGAACACGTTGTCCAGAACTTCAGCTGGCAGGCCAACCTGGACCGCCTCGCGGCCTGGCTGCCCACCACGGAGAGCTCCTGATATGTGCGGCATCGCCGGCCTGTTCGACCCCGTGGGCCTGCGGCCCTTCGACCCGGCGCTGATGCGCCGCATCAACGACGTGCAGTCGCACCGCGGCCCCGACAGCGACGGCCTTCACCTGGAGCCCGGCCTGGCCCTGGGCCACCGGCGCCTGTCGGTCATCGACCTGTCCACCGGCGACCAGCCGCTGTTCAGCGAGGACGGCAGCATCGCCATCGTCTTCAACGGCGAGATCTACAACTTCCAGCAGCTCGTGCCCGAGCTGCGCTCGCTGGGCCTGAAGTTCCGCACGCGCAGCGACACCGAGGTCATCGTCAACGCCTGGCGCGCCTGGGGCCCGGCCTGCGTGCAGCGCCTGCGCGGCATGTTCGCCTTCGCGCTGTGGGACCGCCACCAGCAGACCCTGTTTCTGGCGCGCGACCGCCTGGGCGTGAAACCACTGCACTACGCCTGGCTGCCCGACGGCAGCTTCGTCTTCGGCTCCGAACTCAAGACCATCACCTCGCACCCCGGCTTCCAGCGCCGCATCGACCCGCTGGCGGTGGAGGAGTACTTCTCGCTGGGCTACGTGGCCGACCCGCGCTGCATCTACGAGGGCGCGCACAAGCTGCCTTCGGCGCACACGCTCACGCTGCGCCGCGGTGGCGCGGCGCGCCCCGAGCCCCAGGCCTACTGGGACGTGCGCTTCACCACCGACAACCCCATCAGCGCCGCCGACGCCCAGGCCGAGCTGCGCGAGCGCCTGCGCGAGTCGGTGCGCCTGCGCATGATCGCCGACGTGCCGCTGGGCGCCTTCCTGTCGGGCGGCGTCGATTCGAGCGCCGTGGTGGCCACCATGGCCGGCCTGTCCGAATCGCCCGTGCACACCTGCGCCATCGGCTTCGACGATCCGCGCTTCAACGAGTCGGACTTCGCCAAGATGGTGGCCGATCGCTACCGCACGAACCACACGCTCGACGTGGTGGGCAGCGACGACTTCGGCCTCATCGACACCCTCGCCTGGCTCTACGACGAACCCTTCGCCGACAGCTCCGCCATCCCGACCTACCGCGTCTGCCAGATGGCGCGCCGGCACGTGACCGTGGCCCTGTCGGGCGACGGCGGCGACGAGAGCTTCGGCGGCTACCGCCGCTACCGCCTGCACCTGGGCGAGGAGGCCGTGCGCCGCCGCCTGCCGCTGGGCCTGCGCCGGCCGGTTTTCGGCCCGCTGGGCCAGATCTACCCCAAGGCCGACTGGGCGCCGCGCCCGCTGCGCGCCAAGACCACCTTCCAGGCCCTGGCCATGGACAGCGTGGAGGCCTACCACCACAGCATGTCCCACCTGCGCGCCGACCAGCGCAGCGCGCTCTTCAGCGAGGGCTTCAAGCGGGGGCTGGGCGGCTACAGCGCGCTGGACGTCTTCACCCAGCACGCCGACCAGGCGCAGACCGACGACCCGCTGGCCCTGATCCAGTACCTGGACTACAAGACCTGGCTGGTCGGCGACATCAACACCAAGGTGGACCGCGCGAGCATGGCGCACTCGCTGGAGGTGCGCGAACCGCTGATGGACCACGAGCTGATCGAGTGGCTGGCCACCTTGCCGAGCCACCTGAAGATCGATGGCAGCGAAGGCAAGGCCCTGCTCAAGCGCGCCATGGAGCCCAAGCTGCCGCACGACGTGCTCTACCGGCCCAAGATGGGCTTCTCCGTGCCGCTGGCCGACTGGCTGCGCGGTCCGCTGGCGGGCCGCGTGAAAGAAGCCGTGCTGGGCGATCGCCTGCGCGACTCGGGCTACTTCCAGGAGCGCCAGCTCCAGCGCCTGGTGGACGAGCACCAGCGCGGCACCAGCGACCACGCCACGCCGCTGTGGATGCTGGTGATGTTCGAGGCCTTCCTGCGCCGGCACGAACTGAGCCCGGAGGACAAACCGTGAACGCCGCACGGCCGCCCGAAGGCGTTCGTACCGCAGCGCAAAGCGCGGAGGCGTGCCGATGAACGCCGGGGCGCGCCGCCTGCGGGTGCTGCACGTGGTCTACCGATTCGACATCGGCGGGCTGGAAAACGTCATCGTGCAGCTCATCAACCGCCTGCCGGCCGAGCGCTTCGAGCACGTGGTGCTCTCGCTCACCACGGTGAGCGACTTCCGCCAGCGCGTGGAGCGCGAGGGCGTGCGCTTCATCGCGCTCGACAAGCCGCCCGGCCACGCGCTCAAGCAGTACCCCGCCATCTGGCGGCTGCTGCGCGAGATCCGCCCGGACGTGCTGCACAGCTGCAACCTCGCCCCGCTCGAGGTGGTGCCCGTGGCCTGGGCCGCGGGTGTGCCCTGGCGCGTGCACGTCGAGCACGGCTGGGACGCGCACGACCCCCAGGGCCAGAGCGCCAAGTACCGCTGGTTGCGCCGCGCCTACGCGCCCTTCGTGAGCCGCTTCGTGTCCGTCTCGGCCGACCTGGACCGCTACCTCGGCGAGGCCGTGGGCGTGCCGGCGGCCAAGCGCCACCTGATCGGCAACGGGGTGGACACGCGCCGCTTCTCGCCCGGCCCCGCGCCGGCCATCGAGGGCTGCCCCTTCGAGCCCGGCCGCCACTGGCTGGTGGGCACCGTGGGCCGGCTCATGACGGTGAAGAACCAGCCGCTGCTGGCGCGCGCCTTCGTGCGCTGGCTGCGCGAGCGGCCCGAACTGGCCGCGCGCGCGCGGCTGGTCATCGTGGGGGAGGGCGGCCTGCGCGCCGAGGTCGAGCGCGTGCTCGACGAGGCCGGCCTGCGTTCCCTGGCCTGGCTGCCGGGCGCGCGCAGCGACGTGGCCGCCATCCTGCGCGCGCTCGACGTGTTCGTGCTGCCTTCGCAGGCCGAGGGCACCTCGTGCACGCTGCAGGAGGCCATGGCCAGCGCCCGCCCCGTGCTCGCCACGGCCGTGGGCGGCACGCCCGACGTGTTCGAGGACGGTGTCAGTGGCCTGCTGGTGCCCTCCGACGACGAAGCCGCCATGGCCCGCGCCCTGAACCGCCTGCACGACGACGCTCCCTTTGCCCAGGGCCTGGCCCGAGCCGCGCGCGAGCGCGCCGAGCAGCACTACTCCATCGACCGCATGGTCGACGCCTACGCCGCGCTGTTCGCGCGCGCCGCGGCGCCGCGCCTGCAGGTCGCCTGAACCCGCCATGCGCATCCTGTACCACCACCGCACCGCCAGCAAAGACGGCCAGGCCGTGCACATCGAAGAAATGATCGAGGCCCTGCGCGGCCTCGGCCACGAGGTACGCATCGTCGCGCCCGCCAGCGGCGGCGACGAGGGCCGCATGGGCGGCGGCGTGGGCTGGGTGCACCGCCTGAAGGCCGTGCTGCCGCGCGCGCTCTATGAGTTGATGGAAATCAGCTACAGCGCCGTGGCCTACCGCAAACTGGTGGCCGCCGCGCGCGAATTCCAGCCCGACGTGATCTACGAGCGCTACAACCTGTTCCTGCTGGCCGGTGTCATGGCCAAGCGCAAGCTCGGCCTCCCGCTGCTGCTGGAGGTGAATGCCCCGCTGGTGCACGAGCGCGAGCAGCACAGCGGCGGCCTGTCGCTGCAGCGCCTGGCGCGCTGGGCCGAAGGCACCGCCTGGCGCGGCGCCGACGCGGTGCTGCCGGTGACGGCCGTGCTGGCGGACCACGTGAAGGCCTACGGCGTGCCGGCCGAACGCATCCACGTGGTGCCCAATGGCATCAACCGCTCACACTTCGCGCAGGCGCCGGGCCGCGACGAGGCCAAACGCCAGCTCAAGCTGCAAGGCCGCCTGGTGCTGGGCTTCACCGGTTTCGTGCGCGAATGGCACGGCGTGGACCGCATCATCGACTGGATGGCCACGCCCGACGCGCCGCCCGAGGCCCACCTGCTGATGGTGGGCGATGGCCCGGTGCGCGGCGCGCTGGAGGCGCAGGCGGCGCGCCTGGGCCTGTCCGATCGGGTCACCTTCACCGGCGTGGTGCACCGCGACGCCGTGCCCGCGCACGTGGCGGCCTTCGACATCGCGCTGCAGCCGGCCGTCACGCCCTACGCCTCGCCACTCAAGCTCATGGAGTACCTGGCGCTGGGCAAGGCGGTGGTCGCGCCCGCCACGCCCAACCTCATGGAGGTGCTCACGCACGGGCTCAACGCGCTGCTGTTCGAGGAACAGGGCCGCGGCGCGCTGGAAGCGGCACTCACCCGCGTGTGCCGCGACGCGGAGCTGCGCGAGCGCCTGGGCCAGGGCTCCGCGAACACCATTGACCGGCTGGAGCTCACCTGGACGGGCAACGCCCGCCGCGCGGTGGCGCTGGCCCAGGCGGCCCAGACGACACAACACCGCGGGGCGGCCGCATGACACCCATGAAGGTGCTGCTCTTCTCCTCGCTGTTCCCGAGCGGCGTGCGGCCCATCCACGGCATCTTCGTGGAGACGCGGCTGCGCGAGCTGGTGAAAAGCGGCGAGGTGCAGGCCAAGGTCGTGGCGCCGGTGCCCTGGTTCCCGTCCACCGCCAAGCGCTTCGGCGAATACGCCCAGTTCGCCGCCACCCCCCGGCGCGAGGAACGCAATGGCCTGGAAGTGTTTCACCCGCGCTACCTGCTGCTGCCCAAGGTGGGCATGAACCTCGCGCCCTGGGCCATGGCGCTGGCGGCGCTGCCGCTGCTCAGGCGCCTGCAGCGCGAGGGCTTCGATTTCGACCTCATCGACGCCCACTACTACTACCCCGACGGCGTGGCCGCCGGCCTGCTGGCGAAGTGGCTGGGCAAGCCCTTCGTGGTGACGGCGCGCGGCACCGACCTCAACCTCATCCCGCAGTACGCCTACCCGCGCCGCCTGATCCTGGACACGGCGGCGCGCGCCAGCGGCTCCATCGGCGTCTGCCAGGCGCTCATGGACACGCTGCGCGACCTGGGTGGCGAGCCGTCCAAGCTGCACACCCTGCGCAACGGCGTGGACCTGGAGCGCTTCGTGCCCGAGCCGCGCGCGGCGGCGCGCGAGCGCCTGGGCCTGCCGGTGGACGGGCGCTACCTGCTCTCCGTGGGCCTGCTGATCGAGCGCAAGGGCCACCACATCGCCATCGAGGCGCTTACGCAGCTGCCGCAGGTCACCCTGCTGATCGCCGGCTCCGGTCCGGACAGGGCGAAGCTGGAGGCCCTGGCCGCGCGCCTGGGCGTGGCCGATCGCGTGCGCTTCGCGGGCGTGGTGCCGCAGGCCGAGCTGAAGTGGTGGTACGCCGCGGCCGACGTGCTCACGCTGTGCAGCAGCCGCGAAGGCTGGGCCAACGTCTTGCTCGAAGCCATGGCCTGCGGTACGCCCGTGATCGCCACCAACATCTGGGGCACGCCCGAGGTGGTGAGCACGCCGGACGCCGGCCGGCTCATGCGCGAGCGCGACGCCGCCTCGCTGGCGGAAGCCTGGCGCGAGCTCATGCTGATGCCGCCGGCGCGCGAGGCCGTGCGCCGGCACGCGGAGCGCTTCTCGTGGGACGACACCACCCGCGGACAGCTCGAGCTGTTCCGGTCGGTGATCGGGCGGCCCCCTCTCGCGCTGCGAGGTCAAGGGCATGAAGCGGCGTAGTTCATGGTGGCTCGCCAGCGCCGTGCTGGTCGCGGTGCTGGCGCTGCTCTACTGGCAGTCGCCGCGCGGCGGTGCCTTCTGGTGGAGCGACGCGGCGCGCCACGCGCTCAACAGCGCCTTCGTGACCGACCTGCTGCGCGACCGGCCCTGGCAAGACCCGGTGGGTTATGCCTACCACTACTACGCGCAGTACCCGGCGCTCACCATCCTCTTCTACCCGCCACTGCTCTATGCGTTGACCGCCCCGTTCTACCTGCTGTTCGGCGTGTCGCACGAGGTGGCGCTGCTGGTGGTCTTCCTGCATTACTTCGCCTTTGGCCTGGGCTGCTGGCGCCTGGCGCGCTGCTGGCTGGCGCCGCTGCCCGCGCTGGCCTTTGCGCTGCTCATGGTGCTGATGCCCGAGATCGCGCTGTGGGGCCGGCAGGTGATGACCGAGGTGCCTGCCTACGCCTTCCTGGTCTGGAGCCTGGTGGCTTTCGTGGAGCACCGGCGCAGCGGGCGCATCGGCTGGCTCTACCTGAGCGCGGCGCTGCTGGTGCTGGCCATGAACACCAAGCTCACCGTCGGCTTCGTGGGCCTGGTCTACCTGGCCGTGTTGGCGCGCGACCAGGGCCTGGGCCTGCTGAGGCGCGGGCACCACTGGGCGATCGCCGCGCTGACGCTGGCCGCCCTGGTGCCGGTGGTCCTGATGACCCTGAAATTCGGCCAGGCCAACCTGCAGTCCGTCGCTGGCGTGGCCGACGCCGTGGCCCCGCGCTGGAGCGTGCAGGGCTGGCTGTGGTACCTGCGGCAACTGCCTTCGCAGATGGGCTGGCCCCTGCTGGCCGCGGCGCTGTGGGGCGTGTGGCGCGCCTGGCGCCAGCGTGCCGCGCTGCCCTGGTGGGGGCTGTGGCTGAGCTGGTTCGTGCTGGGCTACGTGTTCTTCTCGCTGATCGACCTCAAGGAAGCGCGCCACAGCGTGTTCCTGCTGCTGCCCCTGGCCTTCGTGGCTGTGTGGGCGGTTCAGGACGCCCTGCCGGCGCTCAGCGGCCAGGCGGCGCTGCTGGCCCTGGTGCTGTCCACCGGCGCCATCACCCTCTGGTGGCGGCCCGTGCCTTACGTGGATGGCTACGCGCGCGTGGTCGACCAGATCGCGCGCCTGGCGCCGCGCCACAGCGTGGTGCTGTTCTCGGGTTACCGCGACGGCTCCTTCATCTTCAACCTGCGCGCGCGCGAGGACCGGCGGGACCTGAGCGTGCTGCGCGCCGACAAAATCCTGCTGCGCCTGTCCGTGCGGCGCGAGCTCGGCGTCGAGGAAAAATCCCTGAGCGAAGCGGAACTCGGCCAGCTGCTCAACGATCAAGGCGTGCACTACGTGGTGATGCAACCGGGGTTCTGGACCGACCTGGAGGCCATGCGCCGCTTCGAGCACCTGATGGCCAGCCCCCAATTCGAGGAGGTCGCGCGCATCCCCACGCCCGCCAATCACCACGCGCACGAGACCGAGCTGGTGATCCTTCGCAACAAGGGGCCCGTCAATCCGACCCCGAAACCGCTGAACATCGAACTCAAGATGATTGGCCGGACGATTCCCGCGAACTGAAGCGAACCCTCATGGAAGCCCTCATCTTCATGTTCGACGTGGCCTGCATGACCTACGTCTGCTGGCGCATCTACAAGGCCGACCCGAAGCGGCCCACGCCCAACGACCTCGGCTACTTTCAGTACCGCGTGCACGAGCAGCATCCGCCGACCGATGCCGGCGATGGCAAGCGCAAGCGCAAGGGAGCGGCGAGCAGCCGGCCTGGGGAGCGTCGCGGTGCGTGACCTGCTCTTCGCCCTCGCCATGCTGGCCCTGATCCCGCTGGCCTTCGTGCGCCCGTTCAACGCCTACATGCTGTGGGGCTGGACGTCCGCGATGATTCCCACGGGCTTCCTGTTCGGCTTCATGGCCAGTGCGCGGGTGAACTTCATCTTCGCCGGCATCACCTTGCTGCTGGTGGTGCTGCGCCGCGTGGACTGGAGCCAGTACCGATTCAACTGGGCCGTGGTCCTGTACCTGGTGTTTCTGCTGCACGCCACGGTCTCCTGGCTCACGGGCTACGCCGGCAACGACAACAACTTCAAGTACTTCGACCTGCTGATGAAGGGCCTGGTCTTCAGCATGCTCATGCCGATGTTCGTGCAAACGCGCATGCACTTTCACGCCATCCTGTTGGTGGTGGTGTTCGGCCTGGGCCTGCACGGGGTGATCGAGGGCCTGAAGACCGTGGTCTCGGGCGGCTCGCACAACATGTTCGGTCCGGCCGGCAGCATGCTGTACGACCGCAACCACCTGTCGACCGCGCTGGCCATGGTGCTGCCCATCGCCTATTACCTTTACCTGCACTCGGTGCACCGCTTCGCGCGCTGGGGCTTTCTGAGCGTGTTCGTGCTCATTGTTCTGGCCATCATGGGCGGCGGCTCGCGCGGCGGTTTCGTGGCGCTGGCGGTGGTGGCCTTCTGGCTCATCCTCACCTCGCGCCACCGCTGGCGCACGCTGTTCATCGTGCTGGCCATGGGCCTGCTGCTGTCGCAGTTCGTGCCCGACTCGGTGGTGGCCCGCCTGGAGACCATCGGCGAAGCCAAGGAAGACGACTCCTTCATGGGCCGCGTGCACGCGTGGAAGATCAGCTCGGCCCTGGCGCTGGAGCACCCCTTCTTCGGCGGTGGCTTCCATGCGGTGCAGGTGCAGTACGTGTGGGACCATTTCAAGACCGCGCCCAGCCTGCTTGACTTCCTCAACTTGCCCGAGCCCGAATTCGTGCGGGCCAAGGCCGCGCACAGCGTGTACTTCGAGGTCATGGGCGATCTGGGCTTCCTCGGGCTGTTCCTCTACCTCTTGATCTTCTCCCTGCCGCTGCTGAACCGCTTCTCCGTCAAGCGCATGGCCACGCGGCTGGGACCCGACTACGTGTGGGCGCGCGACCTGGGCGACATGCTGATGCTGGCCGTCATGGCGTATCTGGTGGGCGGCGCCAGCGTGAGCGTGGCCTATCTGGAAATGGCCTACTTCATGGTCATGCTGATGGCGGTGCTGCAGGTGCATTTGCGCCAGCGCCTGAACGAGCACGAGCGCGAACAGGCGCGCCTCGCGCGCGCGGCGCCGAACCGGGGCGTGGCGTGAGCCAGCCTGTGCAGCGCGACGCCGCGCCGATGGTCTCGGTGATCATGCCGGCGTGGAACGCCATGCGCTACATCCACGCCGCCATCGACAGCGTGCTCTCGCAGTCCTACCGCGACCTGGAGCTGATCGTCATCAACGACGGCTCCAGCGACGGCGACTACGCCGCGCTGGAGCGCATCGACCCCCGCGTGCGCGTGATCGATGGCCCGCGCGGCGGCGTCTCGCGCGCGCGCAACCTGGGCATGGAACAGGCGCGCGGGCGCTACCTCGCCTTCATCGACGCGGACGACCTCTGGGTGCCCGGCAAGCTGAAGGTGCAGGTGGACTACCTCGAAGCCCATCCCGAAGTCGGCATCGTGTTCGCCGAGATCCACCGCTGGCGGCCCGGGCCCGATGGCACCTGGCCCGACCCGTCCGAGCACTACCCCGACGAGCAGGCCCTGGCGCGCACCAACCCCGAGTGGAGCGGCTGGATGTACACGCGCATCCTGATGGGCTGCACCCTGGGCATGATCACGCCGCTCATGCGGCACGAGGTCTACCGCCAGGCCGGCGGTTTCGACGAGAGCATGGAGCGCGGCGAGGACTACGATTTCTGGCTGCGCTGCTCGCGCCATGCGCACATCCAGGGCTTCTCGTCGGTGATGGCGATCTACCGCATCCACCCGGCCAGCGCCATGCACCGGATGATCGAGCGCAACCACCTCGCGGAGCTGCTCGAGCGCGCCCGCGAGCGCTGGGGGCTGAGCGACCCCGACGGCCATCGGCTGCCCGCGCTGCACTACCGCTACCGCCTGGGCCGCGCGCATTTCGACCACGGCTACACCCACTACTGGTCGGGCGACCCGGCCGTGGCGGCGCGCGAGTTCGCGCAATCGTTGCGCCGGGGCTGCCTGGTGGGCCGCTCGGCCGCGTTCTGGGTGCTGAGCCAGGTCAAGCGCCTGCGAGGCTGACACCTCGCCCCGGCGCGAACCCGCGCCGCGCTCAGGCCCCGCGCTGGCGCCAGCGCACGAACAGCGTGCGCAGCTCCCCATACAAGGGCAGGCCGAACAGCCGCAGCAGCAAGGCCCAGCCGATCGCCGCCGGCAGGCCCAGCGCCAGCACGGTGGCCCAGGCGGGCAGGGGCGGCAAGGCCCACTTCAGCGCCAGCATGCAGCCCAGCAGCACCAGCGTGAGACCGACCACCCGCGAGGCCATGGCCAGCCAGCGCCCGGGGGCGATGCCCAGGTAGCGGTACTGGATCCACAGACCCATGGGCACGGTCAGCACCTGCGCGACCACCATGGCCTCGGCGAAGCTCTGCAGCGAGCCATTGAACAGCAGCAGGATGAACACCGCCTTCAGGCACAGCAGCAGCACCATGGGCAGCCCCGCCACGTAGGGCTTGCCGATGCCCATGAGCGCCGCCGGCACGAAGGAGAACAGAACGCCCAGGCCCGCCGACACGCACAGCCAGGGCACGGCCACGGCGCTGGGCAGCCACTTGGCGCCATAGAGCAGGAAGATCACCTCGTTGGCCAGCAGCGCCGTCATGGCCATGGCCGGCAGCAACAGCGTGGCCAGGTAGGAGGTGACCCGGCAGACCTCGGCCGCGATGTCGCCCTGGCCGTGGTGCAGGCGGGCCATGTAGGGCAGGGCGAAGTAGTTCACCGCCGGCATCACGCCGCTGCTGGCGATGTTGATGGTGGAGTTGGCCTTGCTGAAGAAGCCCACGTTGGTGGGCGTGCTGAGCCGGCCCAGGGCGATGTCGGGAATGGCGTTGTCGATCGCTGTCATGGCCGAGGTGATCATGGCGCCGACGCCGAAGTTGGCCACGCGGCCCCAGTGCTTGAGACCGGGAATCCAGGGGGTTTTCGTGGTGGACAGCAGCCGCACCGCCGTGACGTGGGTGGCGATGTTGATCAGGTTGGCCCAGGCCATGGTCATGTGGCCGAAGCCTTGCAGCGCCAGCACCACGGACACCACGAAGTAGACGCCGAGCGCGATCAGCCCGGCCTTGGCGGTGCGCACGACCTCCATGTTGCGCACCAGGATGGCGCCGGGTAGGGCGCCGAAGGGGATGAGCACGAAGCCCATGGCCAGCACCTGCACCACGTGCTCCACCCGCGGTTCTTTGAAGAAGGCCGACCACAGCGGCGCGCTCAGGAACATGACCAGCGCCATCGTCCACGACGTGCACATCACCACGCCCAGGGCGGAGCGCAGGGTGTCTTCGCTCAGCTCCTTCTGCCGCTTGATGAAGGCGGTGACGCCGAAGTCGCGGAACAGGTGGGCCACGGCCACCAGCACGGCGCTCATGGAGTACACGCCGATGTCGTCCGGGTCGAGCAGGCGAGCCAGCACCATGCTCAGGATCAACTGCCCGGCGACTTCCGCATTGCTGAAGATCAGCTGGAAACCGAATTTCTTGCGGGTGGAGTTCAAGGGCGGCCTTGGATGTGTGCGAAATCCGGCATTCTGAAGGAAGCCGGACGGCTGCCCCTTGGCACGGTCCGGGCCGGCGAGCAGAATGCCGCACAAACACGCGCCGCCAGAGGCGCGGATGCGATGGGGGCATCGCTTGAACGGGAATGCGGCCGATGCGCCGCAGGAGGATTCGGCATGCTGCGCTGCTTTGATGAGGGCGTCGACGCTTCTTTGCTCGACCGGGGTTCGTTTGTCTGCGGCCACCGGCTGATGGGGCATCCCGCCCTGTCCATGGAGAACCTGGCCAAGGTCATTCCGCGCTTGCCGCAGGGGCAGGTGATGTTCGCCACCCGGCGCCTGGACACCGGGGACAACTTCGAGAAGACCTTCCGCCAGAAGCCGCTGGACCGCTCGATCGAGGAAACCATCGAAACCATCCGCGAGTCCGACGCCTACATCATGGTGAACTCGCCGCAGGCGGACCCCAGCTTCGCCGAGCTCTACCAGGACCTGATCCACGACGTCGAGTCCCTCATGTGGGAACGCGGCGTGGGCGACAAGGCGATCTCGCCCAAGCTCTACCTGTTCATCGCCTCGCCCAACAGCGTGACCCCGTTCCACATCGACCGCTACTCCACCTTCCTGCTGCAGTTTCGCGGCAGCAAGTGGGTCACCGTGTCCGATCCCTGGGATGATCGCGTGGTGACCTCGCCCGACCGTGAAAACTACGTTTCCTACGTGAGCACCCAGCTGCCCTGGACACCCGAGAAGGACGGCATCAGCACACGCTACTGGTTCGAGCCCGGGCAGGCGCTGCACATCCCCTTCGTGGCCGGCCACCATGTACACAACGGCGCCGACGATGTGTCCATCTCCATGTCCATCATCTTCAACACGCCGCAGACCACGGACTGGCGCGACGCGCTCAACTTCAACCAGCGCGCGCGCAAGGTGCTCAAGCGCGTCGGCCTGGGGCCGGGCCCGGTGGGCGTGAACCCCGGCCGCGACGCCATGAAGGCCAAGGCCTGGCGCACCTGGGCCGGCTGGCGCGGGTACTAGCTTTGGTCCACCCCCGCCGCGCTGCGCGCGACCCCCTCGAGGGGACGACACCGACGGCCCGGCAAAGCCGGTTCCGCGGTGTCTCTCGGCTCGACCGTTTCGGGCGTGGCGGGTCGTGTCTTGCCATACACCCATGAAATGAGTCCTCTTTCTCCCTCGCTCTCCATCTGGCTCGATCTGTGCCGCGTCGTGGCCGCGCTGGCGGTCTATGTGGGCCATTCGGTGGTGCTGGAACTGGCGCCCGCGTCGCTCTCGCTCACCTGGCACCGTTCGGCCGACGACGCGGTGATCGCCTTCTTCGTCATCTCGGGCTTCGTCATCGCCCACAGCACGCTGTCGCGCCATGGCAGCGCCGGGCACTACGCGCTCGCGCGGGTCTCGCGCATCTATTCGGTGGCCATTCCCGCGGTGCTGCTGGCGCTGCTGCTCGACCGCATCGGCCTGGGACTGAACCCCGACGCCTACGCCGGTTATGCCTGGCAGTACCCCAAGGCCGCGCTGGTGCCACCCTTCCACTGGCTGTTCCTGGGCGAGGGCTGGTTCGGCTCCTGGCAGCCCTTCAGCATGGAGCCGTATTGGTCGCTGGCCTATGAGGTCTGGTACTACGCGCTGTTCGGCGTGTTCGTTTACGCGCGCGGCTGGTGGCGCTGGCCCCTGCTGCTGCTGGTGCTGGGTTTCATGGGGCCGGCCATGCTGATGCTTTTGCCGGTGTGGTGCCTGGGCGTGTTCCTCTGCCGCCACCTGGGCGCCCTGCGCCTGGGGCCTTGGCCGGCGCGCGCCTTGATGCTGCTGTGCGCCCTGGCGTACGTGGCCTTCTTCCTGTCGGGTGCCCGGCAGGCCACGGACGGGGCCTCGCGCGCCCTGTACGCCGCCATCGCGGCCTGGGCGCCGTTCCCGTTCGAGCCGGGCTCCACCGAGCACGTGTTGTCCGACTACGTGACGGGCCTGCTGTTCGCCGGCTTCGTGGTGGGCTGCGCGGGGGGCGGCTGGAACTTCCCCGCGCGCGCCGGCCGGCTGATCCGTTGGCTGGCCGACCGCACCTTCAGCTTCTACCTCATCCACTTCAGCCTGCTGGTGCTGGCGCGCGCGGCGGGTGTGCCGGCCTCGGGCTGGGCGGGCTACGCCGCTCTGCTGGCCGGCGTGCTGCTGGCGACCTGGGCACTGGGGCAGATCGGTGAGCAGCGGCGCGAGGCCTACCGCGTGGTGTTCCGGCGCGCGGCCGACACGCTGCGGCGCGGCCTGGGTGCGCTGCTGCCGCGCCCGCGCCCCTGAGGCCCGGACGGGCACTGGCGGGGCGCGACAATACGCCCCATGTCCGAGGCGCATTCCGAACAACTGCTGGGTGAGGTCGCGGCGCTGCCCGCGCTGCCGGGGGTCTACCGCTACTTCGACGCCCAGGGCCAGCTGCTCTACGTGGGCAAGGCGCGCAACCTGAAGAAGCGCGTTTCCAGCTACTTCCAGAAGAACCACGACGGCACGCGCATCGGCCACATGGTGAGCCGCATCGTGCGGCTGGAGACCACCGTGGTGCGCAGCGAGGCCGAGGCCCTGCTGCTCGAAAACAACCTCATCAAAACGCTCAACCCGCGGTTCAACATCCTGTTCCGCGACGACAAGAGCTACCCCTACCTCAAGATCACCGGCACGCGCGAGGCGCTGCGCCCGCTGACGGGCCGCGTGCCCAGCGCCTCCACGCTGTTCCCGCGCATGGCCTACTACCGCGGCGCGGTGGACAAGCGCCACAGCTACTACGGCCCTTACCCCAGCGCCTGGGCGGTGAAGGAGTCCATCCAGCTGCTGCAGAAGGTCTTCAAGCTGCGCACCTGCGAGGACACGGTCTTCGCCAACCGCACGCGGCCCTGCCTGCTGTACCAGATCAAGCGCTGCAGCGGCCCCTGCGTGGACCTGATCCACCAGGCCGAGTACCTGAGCGACGTGGCCAACGCCGAGCGTTTCCTGCGCGGCGAAACGCAGCAGGTGCTGCAGACGCTGGAGCGGCGCATGCTGGCGCACAGCGAGAAGCTGGAGTTCGAGCAGGCGGCCGAAATCCGCAACCAGATGACCGCGCTGTCGCGCGTGCTGCACCAGCAAAGCATGGAAGTGGGCGGCGACCAGGACGTGGACATCCTGGCCGTGAAGGTGCTGGGCGGGCGTGCCTGCGTGAACCTGGCCATGGTGCGCGGCGGCCGCCACCTGGGCGACCGGCCGTACTTTCCGGCCCACCTGGACGATGCCAGCGCGATCGAGGAGCAGATGGCGCAGGCCGAAGCCGAAGGCCCCGAGGCCGTCGGGCCGTCCGCGGCCGAGGCGGTAGAGCCCGGCGAGCGCGCCGCGCGGCGCGTGCTGGAAGCCTTCATCGCCCAGCACTACCTGGGCGCGCCCATGCCGCCGGTGCTGGTGACCAGCCAGCCCGTGGGCCGGCCGCTGCTGGACGCGCTGAGCGAGCAGACCGGCCAGAAGGTGCACGCGGTGCACCAGCCCCGTGAGCACCGCCGGGCCTGGCTGGAGATGGCGCAGAAGAACGCGGACATCGCGCTGGCGCGGCTGTTGGCCGAGGAGGGCAGCCAGCAGGCCCGCACCCGCGCCCTGGCCGAGGCCCTGCAACTGCCCGACGACGATCTGGAGGCGCTGCGCATCGAGTGCTTCGACATTTCGCACACGGCGGGTGAATCCACGCAGGCCTCCTGCGTGGTGTTCGAGGGCCACAAGCTGCAGAACAGCCAGTACCGGCGCTACAACATCGATGGCATCACGCCCGGCGACGACTACGCCGCCATGCGCCAGGTGCTGACGCGCCGCTACGGCCGCATCGCGGAGGCGCTGAAGGCCGAGGCGGGCGAGGCCGCGCTGCCGCCGGGCACGGAGGTGGCGGTGGCCGCCGGGCCCGATGGCGGGGCCGAGCCGCCGCCATCGGCGGTGGAGGACACACCGGCCACACCCTCAGCCCCCAAGGACTCGGGCAAGGACATGCCGGCCACCGGACCGCGCCTGCCGGACATCGTGCTCATCGACGGCGGCAAGGGCCAGGTGGGCGTGGCGCGCGAGGTGTTCCAGCAGCTCGGGCTGGACCTGGGCAGCATCGTCGGCGTGGAGAAAGGCGAGGGCCGCAAGGTGGGCCTGGAGGAACTGGTCTTCGCCGACGGCCGCTCCAAGGTCTACCTGGGGCACGACTCGGCGGCGCTGATGCTGATCGCGCAGATCCGCGACGAGGCGCACCGTTTCGCCATCACCGGCATGCGCGCGCAGCGCGCCAAGGTGCGGGTGGGGGCGAGTCAGCTCGAAGACATCCCGGGCGTGGGCCCCAAGAAGCGCGCGCGCCTGCTGCAGCGCTTTGGCGGGGTGCGCGGCGTGGCCTCGGCCAGCGTGGAGGACCTGGCCACGGTGGAAGGCATCTCGGTCGATCTGGCCGATGCGATCTACCGGGCCCTGCACTGAGGGCGCGCGCCGCGCGCCAGGCTCAGTGGTCCTGCGAGGGCGCGGACATCAGCCGGTCGGCCAGCGCGATGGCCAGGGCGCTGAACAGGAAGGCGATGTGGATGAGCGTTTGCCACATCAGCACCTTGACCTCGTAGTTGCCGGCGTTGATGAAGGTTTTGAGCAGGTGGATGGAGCTGATGCCGATGATGGCCGTGGCCAGCTTCACCTTCAGCACGCTGGCGTTCACGTGGCTCAGCCACTCCGGCTGGTCGGGGTGGTCTTCCAGGTTCATGCGGCTGACGAAGGTCTCGTAGCCCCCCACGATCACCATGATCAGCAGGTTGGAGATCATCACCACGTCGATCAGCGCCAGCACCACCAGCATGATGATGGTCTCGTTCAGGCTGGTCGGCACCACGTCGCTCTTGTAGCCGATGCTGCTGACCAGCTTCTGCAAGGCGATCTCGCTGCCGAAGGCGGCTTCGATGAGGTGCACCAGTTCCACCCAGAAGTGGTAGACGTAGATGGCCTGCGCGGCGATCAGACCGATGTACAGCGGCAGCTGCAGCCAGCGGCTGGCAAAGATCAGGTTGGGCAGGGGCCGGATCGGGCGGGCGGCTTTGAGGGGGTCGGTCATGGTGTGTCGGGGCCAAAAAAAGCGGCGCACCGAATGGGCAGCCGCAGGCGTCGGTTATTGTAGAAGCCTCGCCCCGTGTCAGTTGGCCGTAAGTGCCTTTGCGCACAGTGCCGCCGGCCCCGTTTTCCAGCACAACAGTCGAGGAGACACCCGCCATGTCATCGCCTTCGTCGTCGATCGAATCCGTCCTGGTCGAGAACCGGGTGTTCGAGCCCAGCGCCGCCACCGTCGCCGCCGCCCGTGTCTCGGGCATGAAGGCCTATGAAGCCCTGTGCGCCGAGGCCGACAAGGACCCCGAGGCCTTCTGGGCCCGACTGGCCAGGGAGCACCTGGCCTGGCACAAGCCCTTCACCCAGACCCTGGACGCCAGCGACAAGCCCTTCTACAAGTGGTTCCAGGACGGTCAGCTCAACGCCTCCCACAACTGCCTGGACCGCCACATGGGCACGCCGGTGGAGAACAAGACGGCGATCGTCTTCGAGGCCGACGACGGCGCGGTGACCCGCGTCACCTACAAGGAGCTGCTGGCCAAGGTCTCGCAGTTCGCCAACGCGCTCAAGGCTCGGGGCGTCAAGCCGGGCGATCGCGTCATCATCTACATGCCCATGACCATCGAGGGCGTGGTGGCCATGCAGGCCTGCGCGCGCATCGGCGCCACGCACAGCGTGGTGTTCGGCGGCTTCTCGGCCAAGGCCCTGCAGGAGCGCATCCAGGACGCCGGCGCGGTGGCCGTCGTCACCGCCAACTACCAGATGCGCGGCGGCAAGGAGCTGCCGCTCAAGGCCATCGTCGACGAGGGCATCGCCATGGGCGGCTGCGAGTCGATCAAGACCGTCATCACCCTGCAGCGCACCCCCACGGCCTGCCACATGGTGGCGGGCCGCGACATCACCTGGGCCGAGGCCATCGCCGGCCAGGGGACCGACTGCCCGCCGGTGTTCGTCGGCGCCGAGCATCCGCTGTTCGTGCTCTACACCTCCGGCTCCACGGGCAAGCCCAAGGGCGTGCAGCACAGCACCGCGGGCTTCCTGCTGTGGGCGCGGCTCACCATGCTCTGGACCTTCGACCTGCGGCCCGAAGACCTGTTCTGGTGCACGGCCGACATCGGCTGGATCACCGGCCACACCTACGTGGCCTATGGCCCCCTGGCCGCCGGCGCCACGCAGCTGGTGTTCGAGGGCGTGCCCACCTACCCGCACGCGGGGCGCTTCTGGCAGATGATCGAGAAGCACAAGGTCAGCATCTTCTACACCGCGCCCACGGCGATCCGCTCGCTCATCAAGGCGGCCGAAGGCGACGAGAAGGTGCACCCGAAGAACTGGAACCTGGACAGCCTGCGCCTGCTGGGCTCGGTGGGCGAGCCCATCAACCCCGAGGCCTGGATGTGGTACTTCCGGAACGTCGGCCATGAGCGCTGCCCCATCGTGGACACCTTCTGGCAGACCGAGACCGGCGGCCACGTGATCACGCCGCTGCCGGGCGCCACGCCGCTGGTGCCGGGCTCCTGCACGCTGCCGCTGCCGGGCATAGCCGCCGCCATCGTGGACGAGGCGGGCCACGACGTGCCCAACGGCGCGGGCGGCATCCTGGTGATCAAGAAGCCCTGGCCCTCGATGATCCGCACCATCTGGGGCGACCCGGAGCGCTTCAAGAAGAGCTACTTCCCGCCGGAGCTCAAGGGCTACTACCTGGCCGGCGACGGCGCGGTGCGCAGCGCCGACCGCGGCTACTTCCGCATCACGGGCCGCATCGACGACGTGCTCAACGTCTCGGGCCACCGCATGGGCACCATGGAGATCGAATCGGCCCTGGTGGCCAAGACGGACATGGTGGCCGAGGCCGCCGTGGTGGGCCGCCCCGACGACGTGACCGGCGAGGCCATCGTGGCCTTCGTGGTGCTCAAGCGCGCCCGCCCCACGGGTGACGAGGCCAAGGCCATCGCCAAGGAGCTGCGCGATTGGGTGGGCAAGGAAATCGGCCCGATCGCCAAGCCCAAGGACATCCGCTTCGGCGACAACCTGCCCAAGACACGCAGCGGCAAGATCATGCGCCGCCTGCTGCGCGCCGTGGCCAAGGGCGAGGCGATCACGCAGGACATCTCCACGCTGGAGAACCCGGCGATCCTGGAGCAACTGGCGCAGAACAACTGACGCCTCCCGCGCCGCCGCTGCGCGGGTCGCTGCCTGCCGAGGGGGCGCGTGTCGCCTTGGGGCGGCCGGCGGCGAAACAGCCGGCGGCTTCAGAGCTGGCGGTACACCGCCTCGGCCAGCGCCATCAGCGCCTCGCGCGGCAGCGGGCCGCTGAGCGCGTAACCGAAGCCCTGGTCCACCCAGTAGAAGCCCGGCACCGGACCGTCCGGCGCGAAGCGGAAGGCGGTTTCGCGGCCGGCGGGCGCGGCCGCCGAGGCCGGGTCCACCGCCCCCAGGTACAGGGTCACGCGCTGACCGCCGGCGTTCTGGAACATGAACTGGGCGCGTGCGCCGGCCTCGCCCGGCAGCAGCCGCCCGCCCACCAGGGCGTAGCCTTGGGCCTGCAGATCGGGCACCTTCAAGGGCCGACCGGTGCGGCGCGAGAGCCACTGCACCAGGTGTTCCTGCTCGGCGGCGGCCACCTCCACGGGGTGGCGCTTCTCGGGCGAGTAGACGGCGTGCGCCAGGGCCGCGTCGTGCGCGAAGGCGGGCAGGGCGGTGGCCGGGCCGCGCGCGGCCAGACGGGCCTCGGCCGGCGCGCGCCACTGGCCGTGGGCGAGCCATCCGGCGCCAAAGGCCAGCAGCACGCCGGCGGCCATGCCACCCCAGCGCCACCAGCGCTCGCCTCGCTGGCGGGCCTCGCCCATGCGCTGGGCGGCGTCCAGCAGGGCGGGGGGCAACGGTTCGTCGAGCAGCCCGCGGTGCAGGCCGCGGATCGCCTCGCGCTGCGCCCGCCAGGCGTCCAGGCGGGCGCGCGCGGCGGCGTCGTGCGCCAGGCGCTGGTCGAGGGCGGCGCGCTCGGCCTCGCCGAGCTGCCCGTCGAGCAGAGCGTTGATCTCGGCGTCGCTCAATGGGGGATGGGAAGGGGGCTTGTCCATGGCAGCGGGGGCGGCGTCATTTCAGCCGCTTCAGGTGCGGGGAAGGTGGGGCGCTGGCCGCGCCCCGGGCCGGCGCGTCCAACAGGGCCTGCAGGCGCGCGCGAGCGCGGGACAGGCGCGACATGACCGTGCCGATGGGCGCGTCGGTGATGCGGGCCACCTGCTCGTAGCTCATGTCCTCCAGGCTCACCAGCAGCAGCACGGCGCGCTGCTCCTCGGGCAGTTGCAGCAGGCAGCGCTGCAGGTCCAGCGCCAGGTCTTGCGCGGCGTCGGGCGCGGCCAATTCGTCCGCTGCCTCGTCCACGTCGACCGGTGTGAAGGCGGCCGATCGCCGCAGTTGTTGTCGCACGCCGCTCACGTGCAGGTTGTGCATGAGCGTGAACAGCCAGGCCCGCAGGTCGGTGCCCACGGCCCACAGCCGCCACTTGCCGCAGGCGCGCTCCAGCGTGTCCTGCACCAGGTCGTCGGCGGCCCAGGCGTCGCCGGTGAGGGCCCGCGCGTAGCGGCGCAGCGCGGGGATCTGGGCGATCAGCTCGGGCGGGTTCATGGGCGGCGGCGACCCGTGCTCGAGCGGCCTCAGGGCTTGGCGGCGCGCCAGACGTTGTTGAAACCGTCGCCGGTCTTGTCGCCAGGCTTGGTGTCGCGCACCCAGTAGTACAGGGGCTTGCCCTTGAAGGCCCATTGCTTGGCGCCGTCGTCGCGCGTGACGATGCTGTAGTCGCCGGCGGCCTTGTCGCCGGCGCCGGCCATGAAAGGCGGCCAGTTGGCGGCGCAGGGCCCGTTGCAGACCGACTTGCCGCTGCCCGCCGCGTCGCGGTCGAAGGTGTAGAGCGTCATCTGGTTGGGGCCGACGAGCACGCCGTCGGCCATCTTGGCCGGTGCGGCGGGGGCAGCCATCGAGGCGCAGCCGCCGAGCAGGGCGGTGGCCAGGGCGAGGGACATCAGCGATTTCATGGCGTGTTCTCCGGGTGGATGGTGGCGCAGGACGGGGCGTCCTGCACTGGAGTCAACGCCGGGTGCGGGCGGTTTATTCCCGCGCGCCGAAAAAAATCAGCGCTTTTGCTCTTTCATCGCCCGCTCCACCTCACGCTTGCCTTCGCGGTCCTTGATGGTGTTGCGCTTGTCGTGCTCGCCCTTGCCCTTGCCCAGAGCGATCTCGCACTTCACGCGACCGCCTTTCCAGTGCAGGTTCAGCGGCACCAGAGCGAAGCCCTTCTGTTCGACCTTGCCGATCAGGCGGTGGATCTGCGCCTTGTGCAGCAGCAGTTTCTTGGTGCGCGCGGACTCGGCGCTCACGTGCGTGCTGGCGGTGCGCAGGGGGTTGATCTGGCAGCCGATGAGGAAGAGCTCGCCGTCGCGGATGACCACGTAGCCATCGGTGAGCTGGACCTTGCCTTCGCGCAGGGCCTTCACTTCCCAGCCCTGCAGCACCATGCCCGCCTCGAAGCGTTCCTCGATGGCGTAGTTGAACAGCGCCTTCTTGTTGTCGGCGATGCGGCTGTCGCTGGGCTGGTGTTGACTGGTGGACATGGGTGGGAGGTGGGGGCGAAAGCCCGGGCGGCAAGGGCGGGGGCGACACTAGAATCGCCGAGGCCCTGTCGCGGCGCCCGCGGGCGTGGTGCCCGCGCGGGACCGGCGATTGTATGAAAACCATTCACAAGTCCGTGCTGTTGTGGCACAGCGCCCACGAGATGTTCGCGCTGGTCACCGATGTGCAGCACTACCCCCAGTTCCTGCCCTGGTGCGACCGCGCCGACGTGATCGAGCGCACGCCCGAGGGCATGGTGGCCCGCGTGGGCATGTCCATCGGCGGCCTGCAGCAGGGCTTCACCACCCGCAACACCCATGTGCCGGACCGCGAGGTCCACATGGCGCTGGTCGATGGCCCCTTCTCCCAGCTCGACGGGGTCTGGAAGTTCCTGCCCCTGGGCGACGGCTCGCAGCGCGCCTGCAAGGTCGAGTTCACCCTGCGCTACGGTTTTTCCAGCGGCGCCCTGGCCGCGGTGGTGGGGCCGGTGTTCGACCGCATCGCGGGCAACCTGGTGGACGCCTTCGTCAAGCGCGCCGACCAGGTCTACGGCACCGCCTGAACCATGCGCGTGACCCTGCTGTACGCGAGCGCGCCGCGCATGGTGCACCAGGCCGAGGTGGACCTGCCCGACGGCGCCAGCGCCCGGGACGCCTTGCGCGCGGCAGGCTGGCTGATGCAGTTTCCCGAAACGGCGTTGCTGGGTGATGGCCTGAGCCTGGCCGTCTGGGGCCGCCGCTGCGAGCCCGACCAGGTCTTGCGGGAGGGCGACCGCCTGGAGCTGCTGCGCGCCCTGCGCGTGGACCCCAAGGTGGCGCGGCGCGAGCGCTTCGCGGGGCAGGGCGCCCGCGGCGCCGGTCTGTTCTCGAAACGCCGGCCGAACAGCAAGGCCGGGTACTGAGGTCCGTTACCGAGGCTGCTACTGCGGCAGCGGCCCGCAGTCGCTGGCGATGATCTGCTGCAGGCGCTGGGCCTCGCTGGCCCGGCGCGCATCGTCCATGATCTCGCGTTCGCCCTTGGCGTTGGTGGTGGCCAGGCGCTGGCCCGAATCGAGCGTGGTCTTGGCCGTCTTGGCGCGCTGACAGTTCTCGGCCCGGGCGCGCGCCAGTTTTTCGGCCTCCTGCTTTTTCTTGGCGGCCTCGGCGGCCTCCGCCTCCTTTTTGCGCGCCTCGAGTTCCTTGTCGACGCCCGGGGCCTGGGGCACGAGCGGCGCGGCGGCCTCACCCGGGGCGGACGGCGAGGCGGCGGCGGGTGCCGGCGGATGGGCCGGTGACGCGGACATGGGCCCGGCGGCGGCGGGGCGCTTGAGGATGTTCTTGTCGGGCGTGCCCGCCGGCGGCGCGGTGTCGCTGTAGACCTTGCGGCCGGCGTTGTCGATCCATTGCCACTGGGCCAGGGCCGGGGCCGCCATCGCGGCGGTGAGTGCCAGGGCAGCCAGCGAGCGCAGGGCGAGGGGAGCAAAGGGGGCGTTCGGCATCCGGCCAGTGTATGTCCGGGGTGCCGCGCCCGGCCCCCCGCGGCCGCCGAAGCGATGCCCTCAGGCAACGGACGGCACCGGCCCGGCGCCGGACGGGCGACCAGGGGGCCACGTTTACAATCCGCTTTTTGGAGTCTCCCTCATGCGCCTCCTCGGCAACGCGCTCACTTTCGACGACGTTTTGCTGGTGCCCGCGTACTCCCAGGTCCTGCCCAAGGACACCTCGCTGGCCACCCGTTTCTCCCGCAACATCCAGCTCAACCTGCCGCTCGTGTCCGCCGCCATGGACACCGTCACCGAGGCCCGCCTGGCGATCGCCATCGCCCAGGAGGGCGGCATGGGCATCATCCACAAGAACCTCACGGCCACCGAGCAGGCCGCCCAAGTGGCCAAGGTCAAGCGCTACGAAAGCGGCGTGCTGCGCGACCCGGTGGTCATCCCGCCCGACACCACGGTGCGCCAGGTGATGAAGCTCTCCGACGAGCTGGGCGTTTCCGGCTTCCCCGTGGTGGATGCGGGCAAGGTGGTGGGCATCGTCACCGGGCGCGACCTGCGCTTCGAGACCCGCTACGAGTTGCCGGTGCGCGAGATCATGACCCCGCGCGAGCGCCTGATCACCGTGCCCGAGGGCACCACCCCCGACGCCGCCAAGGCCCTGCTCAACAAGCACAAGCTCGAGCGCCTGCTGGTCGTCAACGAGGCCTTCGAGCTCAAGGGCCTGATCACGGTCAAGGACATCACCAAGCAGCTCAACTTCCCCAACGCCGCGCGAGACGCCGCCGGCCGCCTGCGCGTGGGCGCGGCGGTGGGCGTGGGCGAGGGCACCGAGGAGCGTGTCGAGGCCCTGGTCAAGGCCGGTGTGGACGCCATCGTGGTGGACACCGCGCACGGCCACAGCCGCGGCGTGATCGAGCGCGTGCGCTGGGTCAAGCAGAACTACCCGCAGGTGGACGTGGTCGGCGGCAACATCGCCACCGGCGCGGCCGCGCTGGCACTGGCCGAGGCCGGCGCCGACGCGGTCAAGGTCGGCATCGGCCCGGGCTCCATCTGCACCACCCGCATCGTGGCCGGCGTGGGTGTGCCGCAGATCATGGCCGTGGACAGCGTGGCCACCGCGCTGCGCGGCAGCGGCATCCCGCTCATCGCCGACGGCGGCATCCGCTACAGCGGCGACATCGCCAAGGCCATCGCGGCCGGCGCCAGCACCGTGATGATGGGCGGCATGTTCGCCGGCACCGAAGAGGCGCCGGGCGAGGTCATCCTCTACCAGGGCCGCAGCTACAAGAGCTACCGCGGCATGGGCTCCATCGGCGCCATGCAGCAGGGCAGCGCCGACCGCTACTTCCAGGAAAGCAGCACCGGCAACCCCAACGCCGACAAGCTGGTGCCCGAAGGCATCGAAGGCCGCGTGCCCTACAAGGGCTCGGTGGTGTCCATCCTGTTCCAGCTCGCGGGCGGCGTGCGCGCCAGCATGGGCTACTGCGGCTGCGCCACCATCCAGGAGATGAAGGACCGCGCCGAGTTCGTGCAGATCACGGCCGCGGGCATGCGCGAGAGCCATGTGCACGACGTGCAGATCACCAAGGAAGCGCCCAACTACCGAGCCGATTGATCCCCCCGCGCCGCCTGCGGCGTCACTCCCCAGGGGGCGGCACCTGCGGCCTGGCAAAGCCAGTTCCGCGGTGCCCTGGAAGGGGTGGCCTCTTGCTCAACGGGTCGTCTTTCGAGACGGCCCGTCTCTTTTTTTGACGTTCACCGACCACCATGCAGCACGACAAGATCCTCATCCTCGACTTCGGCTCCCAGGTCACCCAGCTCATCGCGCGCCGCATCCGCGAGGCGCACGTCTACTGCGAGGTGCACCCCTGCGACGTCAGCAGCGACTGGGTGCGCGGGTTCGCCGCCGACGGGCGCCTGAAGGGCGTGGTGCTCTCGGGCAGCCACGCCAGCGTGTACGAGGTGGACGACAAGGCGCCCGAGGCCGTCTACGAACTGGGCGTCCCGGTGCTGGGCATCTGCTACGGCATGCAGACCATGGCGCAGCAGCTGGGTGGCAAGGTCGAGGGCTCCCACACCCGCGAGTTCGGTTACGCCGAGGTGCGCGCGCGGGGCCACACCGCGCTGCTGAAGGACATCGCCGACTTCACCACGCCCGAAGGCCACGGCATGCTCAAGGTCTGGATGAGCCACGGCGACAAGGTGACCGAGCTGCCGCCTGGCTTCAAGCTCATGGCCAGCACGCCCAGTTGCCCCATCGCCGGCATGGCCGACGAGGCGCGCCGCTTCTATGGCGTGCAGTTCCACCCCGAGGTCACGCACACGGTGCAGGGCCGCGCCCTGCTCGAGCGCTTCGTGCTGGAGATCTGCGGCACCAGCCCCGACTGGGTGATGCGCGACCACATCGCCGAGGCGGTGGAGAAGATCCGCGAGCAGGTGGGCGACGAGGAGGTCATCCTGGGCCTGTCCGGCGGGGTGGACTCCTCCGTGGCGGCCGCGCTCATCCACCGCGCCATCGGCGACCAGCTCACCTGCGTCTTCGTCGACCACGGCCTGCTGCGCCTGAACGAGGGCGACATGGTGATGGAGATGTTCGCCGGCAAGCTGCACGCCAAGGTGGTGCGCGTGGACGCCAGCGAACTCTTCCTGGGCGAGCTGGCCGGCGTGAGCGACCCCGAGCAAAAGCGCAAGATCATTGGCCGCCTGTTCGTTGACGTCTTCAAGGCCGAGGCCGCCAAGCTCACTTCAAGTGGTGCTTCAACAAAAGGCGCCAAGTGGTTGGCACAAGGCACTATTTACCCGGACGTGATCGAGTCCGGTGGCGCCAAGAGCAAGAAGGCCGTCACCATCAAGAGCCACCACAACGTGGGCGGCCTGCCCGAGCAGCTGGGCCTGAAGCTGCTGGAGCCGCTGCGCGACCTGTTCAAGGACGAGGTGCGCGAACTTGGCGTGGCCCTGGGCCTGCCGCACGACATGGTCTACCGCCACCCCTTCCCGGGGCCGGGCCTGGGCGTGCGCATCCTCGGTGAGGTGAAGAAGGAGTACGCCGACCTGCTGCGCCGCGCCGACGCCATCTTCATCGAGGAGCTGCGCTCCACGATCGAGCCGCATTCCGGCAAGAGCTGGTACGACCTCACCAGCCAGGCCTTCACGGTGTTCCTGCCGGTCAAGAGCGTGGGCGTCATGGGCGACGGGCGCACCTACGACTACGTGGTGGCCCTGCGCGCCGTGCAGACCAGCGACTTCATGACCGCCGACTGGGCCGAGCTGCCCTACAGCCTGCTCAAGCGCGTGTCGGGCCGCATCATCAACGAGGTGCGCGGCATCAACCGCGTGACCTACGACGTGAGCTCCAAGCCGCCGGCGACGATCGAGTGGGAGTGATCCGTCGCAGAATTGTTTTTCATGCAAAACATGAGAAACAATCAAAAGTCAATTGATTTTGTTCAAATAACTCCTTTCTAAGGGCCTCCCCGCGACCCCGTGTGCCTTAGGCCGGGGTCCAGGCGTGCCGCACCAGCATCAGCCCGCTGATCACCAGCAGGCCGCAGATGAGCTGGCGAAGCCTCGGCGCCGGTACGTGGCGGGCCAGGCGGTTGCCCATCAGCACGCCGAGCAAGGCCAGGCCGATCAGGCCGGCCCAGCGCCACCACAGTGCGCCGCTCGACAGACGACCGACCCAGGCCATGCCCAGCAGAACCGTGCCGGCGCCGGCCACGATGATCAGCGGGGTGCTGGCGCGCAGGGCGTGCACGTTCTGCAGCCGGCGGCTCAGCCAGGCCACGACCAGGGGGCCGGCGGTGCCGAACAGCATCTCCACCAGGCCGATGCCGAAGCCCATGCCATGGGCCCAGGGTGCGGCCAGGGGCCGTGGCGCGGCCAGGCGCGGGCGCAGCGCGTTCAGGCCCACGGCGGCCACGTAGAGGCCCAACGCGAGCAAAGGCCAGCGGGCGTCCAGCACCCCGCTCAGCCACAGTCCGGCCACGGCGCCGGCGGCCATGCCAGGCAGCAGGCGGCGCAGTTCGCCGAAGTCCACCTGGCGCAGGTTCAGGCCGCTCAGCAGGATGGACGCGGGCACGTCCATGAGCAGCGTGAGCGCCACCACCTCGGGCAAGGGCCAGCGCCAGGCCAGCAGGGGCACGACGATCAGCGCCGAGCCGAAGCCCGTGATGCCCAGCACCACGTAGCCCAGCAGCACCACGGCGGCGGGGTAGATCAGTTCGGTCATGCGCGCCAGCTTATCGCCAGCCTTGGTCGACGCGGTCGTCGGCGCCGGCGCGCCAACCGGTCACGCCGCCCGCTCGGCCCAGGCCGGCGCGCGCCCGGGCGGCCGGCCAGAGCGGGCTCACTCCGCCTTCAGCCCCAGCCGCTTGACCACCGGCTCCCAGCGCTTCATTTCGGCGCTCATCACCTGCTGGGCCATCGCGCTGGTGCTGCCCACGGCGGTCAGGTCGTAGTTCTTCAGGCGCTCGCGCACGTCCGCCTGTTTCATGATCTCGGCCGCGTGCTTCTCGATCTCGGCCACCACCGCCGGCGGCGTGGCCTTGGCGGCTTGCAGCACCAGGCGGAAGCTCACGTCCAGTCCGGGCTGGTTGAGCGCCTTGGCCAGCGTGGGCACGTCCGGCGCCAGCGAGGAGGGCGCTTCGGACGACACCGCCAGCGCCACCAGGCGCCCGCTCTTGACGTGCGGCAGCACCGTGGGCGTGGCCAGGAAGCCGCAGGCCACCTCGCCCCCCAGCACGGCCTGCGTGGCCGGCGCCGGGCCCCGGTAGGGCACGTGCTCCATGCGCACCTTGGTCTGCTCCAGCAGCATTTCGCTGGCCAGGTGGCCGGGCACGCCGGGGCCGCCCGAAGCGTACATCAGGGGGGCGCCGCCCTTGGCCTTGGCGACCAGCTCGGCCACGCTGCGCACGCCCGCGGCGGTGTTGCAGACCAGCATCTGCGAGAAGCTGGCGACGACCGAAATGTTCACCAGGTCGCGCGCGGCGTTGAAGTCGCCGCTGGTGTAGACAAGGGGGTTGACCGTGAGCACCGTGTCCGGGCTCAGCACCAGGGTGGTCCCGTCGGGCTCGGCGCGCGCGGCGGCCGCGGCGGCCAGGTTGTTGCCGGCGCCAGGGCGGTTCTCCACCACCACGGGCTGGCCGATGCGCTTGCCCAGCTGGTCGGCGAAGGTGCGCGCCGTGATGTCGGACGGGCCGCCGGGCGGCGAGCCCACCAGCAGGCGGACCGGCTTGCCTGGCCAGCTTTGCGCATGAACGGCGCCAGTGGCCAGGGCGAAGAGCCCGGCATGGGCGAGCGCGCGAAGCAGGCGGGAAAAAGTCATCGGTCTGTCTCCTGATGGGGGGTGGTTGGCGGCGCCCCGGGCGTGCCTCACCATGGCACGCCTCGATGGGGCCTGCGCGCAGCTTAGAGGGGCCGATCGCATCCGTAAAATTGAAAATTGCTCGCCAAATATAAAAATTCCTATGGACCCAAGGCACCTGGTGCAGCTCGCCGCGATCCTGGAGAAGGGTTCCATCACCCAAGCCAGCCGCCACCTGCACCTGACCCAGCCCACGCTGACGCACAACATGCAGACGCTGGAGATGCAGGCCGGCGGGCGCTTGTTCGAGCGCAGCCGCTACGGGGTGCGCAGCACGCCGCTGGGCGAGATGCTGGCGCGCGAGGGCCGCGCCATTGCGCGCCGCCTGAAGGACGCGGCCGAGGTCACCGCCCGCCACCGGGGGGGCATCCGCCACCAGGTGCGGCTGGGCATCGGCCCGGTGATCGGCGCGGCGGTGATGGGCGAGCTGGCGCCGGTGCTGCTGCGGCAGTTCCCCGATCTGGCCCTGGCGCTGCAGAACGACCGGCCCCACCTGTTGCTGGAGCAGCTCATCGACGGCGGGCACGACTTCGTGATCGCGCCGTCCTGGCTGGAGCACCCGCCGCCGGGCATCGTGCGCCAGCTGCTGGCCGACGACGAGCTGGGCGTGTTTTGCGCGCGCCAGCACCCCCTGGCGGGAAAGGCCGAGCTGGGCGCCGAGGACGTGGACGACCGCGCCTGGATCAGCCTGGGCACGGCCTCGCCCTTCGATCAGGACGTGCGCGGCAAACTGGAGGCCGTGGGCGTTCAGCGCCTGCGCGTCGAGATCACCGTGTTGGGCGACGCCGCCATGCTGCTGGACATGCTGGCCCAGGGCCAGCACCTGGCGGTGTTGCCGCGCTTCCCGCTGCGCCGCCTGGCGGCGCGCTTCGGCCTGGTGGAGCTGCCCCTGTCCGGCCCGCCCACGCCGCGCCCCATCTACCTGTGGTGCCGCGCCGGCCTGCTGGAGGACGCGGTGATGGGCGAGGTCTCGGAGTTGATCGTGGGGACCGTGCGGGCGTGGGCGCGGTGAGCGCGGCCCGCATCAGGCCGCCGATACCTGGGTGAAGATGCCGTGGGCCGCTTTTCGCAAAGTCACCAACAGGGCGTCCTTGCGGGCGTCGAATTCCATGGACGGAACCGCCAGCCCCAAGGAGGCGGTCATTCGCCAGTGGGCACTCAGGATCGGCACCGAGACGCCGACGATGCCGTTGGTGAACTCGTCCTTGGAATAGGCAACGCCTTCTTCGCGCGCCAACCGGATCTGGCGCCGCAACTCCTTGCTGGAGTGCAGTGACCGGCTGGTGATGGGCCGCAGTTGCACCCGCGCCAGATACGACTCCACGTCCTCGCTGGCCATGTGCGCCAGAAACAGCTTGCCGGACGAGCTGGCGTACAGCGGCGCACGCACCCCCTCGTGCATGGCGTACCCCTGGGCATCGGCGGCCGTCACCCCCAACACCCGCTCGACGATGTCGCCGCGCAGGATGTTCAGCCCACACGAGTACCGGGCCTCGAGCGCCAGCTTCTCCATGTGCGGTCGGGCCTGTGTCACCAGACGCTGGATGTGCAGCCCATGGCGGATCAGGTTCACCGCCGAGGCGCCCAGGCGGTAGGGGCCGTTGGGGCCGAGGGATTGAATGTAGTCGCGGCTTTGCAGCGTCCTCAGCAGTTGGCTCAGGCTGCTCTTGGGGATCGCCGCGCGCAATGCCAGCTCGGCGTGAGAAAGCGAGCGGTCTGAATTGGCCAGGATCTCCAGCAGGTCCAGGGTCCTGTTCGCCGACTTCACCGCACCGCTGCCTGTCGGGGAACTCGGCGGATGGCGCGGCACGGCAACTCCCTAACTGGCGGAAAACCCATTCTGCCCGATGGTGCTGGCCATGTGGTACGCCATCGCCATGTGCGGGCCATGGTTGATGCCTGGGCCAGGGTAAGCACCGCCCATCATGTTCACGCGGTCTGCCCCGACCACATACAGACCGTTGATGGCGCTGCCATCTTGCGCGAGCACTTGGCCCCTCAGGTCGGCCTGCAATCCGTCAAACGTGCTCAGGTCGCCCACCAGCAACTTCAGGCCAAAAAAGGGCGGTCGTTCTATGGGGGCGACGCAGGGATTGGGCTTCCAATCCGGGTCGCCCAGAAAGCGGTTGAAGGCGGTCGAACCCCGCCCGAACTGGGGGTCCCTGCCGGCCGCCGCCGCCCGGTTGAAATCCTCGACGGTCTTGCTCAGCCCGGCGCCGTCAACGCCGAGTTTCTCGCCCAGATCGAACAAGGTGTCGGCCATGCAAAGGTAGCCACTTCTCAGGTGCTGGCGAAACGGCAGCGGTGCCGGTTTGACGAAGCCCAGGCCATAGCGCGCCAGCGCACGGCTGTCACAGATGAGCCACATCGCGGCCTCGGAGCGGTCAGATGCCTCGCGCAGGGCGGCCGAGCACACGTCGTGGTAGGAGTTGGCCTCGTTGGTGAAGCGCCGGCCGCTGCGCAGCACCGCGATGACACCGGGCTTGTAGCGATCGAGCAAATGGGGAAAGACCGCGGGTCCAGAGCGCCCCCTGGGCACGAGGGACAGGGGCATCCAGGCGGCCGGCTGCGGCAACGGTGCCGCCAGGCATCCCCCGGCCGACAAGGCCAGGCGGATACCGTCTCCCGTGATGGATGGCGGGGTGGCGGACAGGGGCTTTCGATCGGCCAGCGCTGTCGGGAAGCGCGCGGCCGTGAGCGCCTGGTCGTGCGAAAACCCGCCGCAGGCCAGCACCACCCCGCACGGCGCCACCAGCCGAAAGGGCTGGCCCCGGAAGGTTCCCGACACGCCTTTGATGCCGTGCTCGTCCCGGATCAGGCCCGTCACCTCGGCGTGGGTGAGCACCGGGATATTGAGGTCGATGGCCACCGCCTTGAACAGCGCGGCAGCCAAGGCGTTGCCACCGGTGACATGCACCGCGCTGCCGTAGCGCAGCAGGTCGACACCATGCGACACCAGGCGTCTGGCGACATACAGGAACGAGGCGAACGACCGGGTGGCCTTGAAGAAATGCTTCAGGTCGGCGTTCGACGAGTTGAACATCATGCCCATGAAGGTGATCGTCTTCAGGGGCGGACGCAGGCGGCGGCGTTCGTGTCGCAGCCGCCGGGTGTCGAACGGCGCGGCCACGAGGGCGCGTCCGATCAGGCTGGCTCCCGGCGCCTCGGGGTGGTAGTCGGGGTAGAGCGTCGAACAGAACCTCACATCGGTCTCGCGTTCGAGGAATTCGACCATTTCCGGCCCCTTCTCCAGGAACAGCTCCACCGAATCCGATGCATAACGATCGGCCATCTCGTGGCGAAGGTACTCGCGCACGGCCGCTGGCGAATCCTGCGGGTTCTGCTGGCGCCCCCTGGCCGTGAGCGGCACCCACAGCACGCCGCCGGAAACCGCCGTGGTGCCGCCGACCAGGGCGTCCTTCTCCAGTACCACCACGCGCATGCCCCGGCGCTGGGCGACGATGGCCGCCGTGAGCCCCGCCGCGCCCGAGCCGACGACGACCAGATCGGCCTCGGGAAGGGCCATGTTGTCGTGGCGCCGGGCCCCGCCGGCGCCGTCACGCTGTGGCGACATGTCATTCCAGCCGGATGTTCTTTTCCCGGATGACCTGGCCCCACAGGGCCGTGTCCCTTTCGATGACCGCTTGGAACGCGTCGGCCGAACCGCCCACCGAGGTCGCGCCCAGCTCCACGGCGCGGGCCGAAAACCGGCGGTCCTGAACGATCTGGTTCAGCGCCTCATTCAAGCGCTGGACGATCGGCCCGGGCGTGCCGGCCTTGGCCACCACCCCGAACCAGGAGTAGAGGTCCAGCCCCGCAATGCCTTGTTCGGCGAATGTCGCCACGGCCGGAAACTGCGCCAGGCGGTCGGCGCTCGATACCGCCAGCGATTTCAGGCGGCCGCTGGCCAGCAAGCCCTTGGACGACATCAGAATGTCGAAGTAGACAGACACCTCGCCGCTCAGCACGGCGGCAAGGGCGGGCGCCGATCCCTTGTACGGCACGCTCACCATCGAGGCCCCCGTCTGGCGCTGGAATATCTCGCCGAACAAGTGCGGGCCAGTGCCACTGCCGGCGGTGGCGTAGTTGACCGCGCCAGGCCGCTCGTTGACCCATCGCACCAGGTCCTGGATGCCATTGCCCCGGAAGGAGTCGGCGACCACC
Source organism: Hydrogenophaga sp. YM1 (assembly GCF_016903055.1). Taxonomy (NCBI): domain Bacteria; kingdom Pseudomonadati; phylum Pseudomonadota; class Betaproteobacteria; order Burkholderiales; family Comamonadaceae; genus Hydrogenophaga; species Hydrogenophaga sp. YM1. The sequence goes on from NZ_CP070223.1 coordinate 2,524,966, forward strand.
GCCATGTACGGACTTTTCAAGGCCATGCCGATGCCGCGAAAGTCCTTCAACACGTCAAACGAAATGCGGGGGTACAGCCATTTGCCCGTGGTGATGGAATTCGACGCGAGCAACAGGGTATGCCCGTCGGCGGGCCGCGCCATCACGGCTTCCGCGCCGATGATCCCGCTGGCGCCGGGTTTGTTGTCCACGACCACCGGCTGACCGAGCGCCTCGGCCAGCCCCGTGGAAATCGCCCGGGCGGTGATATCCGCCGCACCGCCTGGCGAAAAGGGCACGATCATCGTGATCGGTTTGGACGGATAGGTCTGCGCCCGGCCGACGCCAGCGGCGGCGAGGGCGGTGGCTGATATCAACAATTCGCGTCGGCTGAGCATGGTGGTCTCCTGTGGGGTAGGCAAATTCATTGGCTGACGAATGTTTCGGTGGCGTCTTTGGCGCTGGCGAAGCCGCCGCGGGCGTGAATGACGCCGCGCACGGCGTCCGCGTTCGGGCTGGCACCGCTCGCCGCTTCCAGGGCGGCCATGACGCCCGCCGCTTCGCCCAATGCCATGGCCGTGGCCATATGCCGCGCGCCGCCATTGGCGTGCCGGGTCGCGGAAATCGCCCTGCCCGTGACCACCAGGCCGGACATCGACTCCGGCATGAGGCAACGCATGGGAATTTCGAATGGCCGAGCCGGCACATGAAGCGATATCCCGGTGCCTCCGGTTTCGTGGATATCCATCGGCCCGGCGCCCAGCGCGATCGAATCCGGGAAGTGCTTGAACGACAGGATGTCCTCTTGAGTGAGCGTGTAGCGGCCGGCCATCCGGCGCGTTTCGCGCACCCCGATGTGCCCGGCGACGGCGGCCAGCGTCGCCCGCTGAAAACCCGCCACATGCTCTTTGAGAAACGACAGGATGGAGCCGATCTGCTGTCGCCCCTCGACTTCGGCGCGGCTGAGGTCGCCCGCCTGGGTCGCATCGATCCCGGAGACCCGGCTCATCAGGCAAATGGCGTCCGTGTTGCCCGGGGTGCTGCAAAAGGACAGGCTTTCCCAGAAGATCCGTCCTTCGCGAATGCCTTGCAGGGCCAATTCCCGTTTGCGTGCGCGTGGAATGGCCCGAAAGCTGGCCACGTCGACATTCGACAGGCGAAACATCAACGTGCACGGCTGGACATCCGCGCCATCGGACAATTCGGAAGGGGCCATGGCCACGCCCGCGCCGAAGGCGACCGCGGCGTCGCCGGTGGCGTCAATCACCATGCGCGCGCGGATGGCGCTGCGCCCGGAAATGTCTTCGATGACCACGCCCGTGACGCGCCGATTCGCCACGATCGGGGCGACGACCCGGGTATGGAAACGCACATGCAACGGCGTCGATGCCGCAAGGGCATCGGCGGCGATTTTCAAGACCTCCGGATTGAACGCGAAATGAACGATGGGAATCGGATGTTCGCTGGCTTCCGCCATGAGGTATTGCTTGAATCCCTCGCTGCCATCGAGCGCCACCACCCGGTCGGCCAGCTCTTTGGCGATGCCGCCGACCACGCGGGTATCGCGGTTGTAGAAGCCGATCCACTGGGCCACCATGCCGTAGGTTGCGGTGCCGCCGAGGCAATTGGCGTGTTCAAGCAATAGCGTTCGTGCGCCCAGGCGGCTGGCCGATACCGCGGCGATCAATCCGGAGGCCCCGCCGCCGGCCACCACCACATCAAATTCGTCGGTATAGGGCGTTGCCAATACTTCGTTCAAAACCGGCCGTTGCATGGTTGTCGCTGCTCCAATGGCTTGCAATCGGTCCATGCTATGGGGGCCCCTGAAGGCCGGCCAGGCCTTGTTCACATCCATGAACAGTATTTGCCGAGGGGGCGGTGATCCGTGGGGCCGCGGGCTGCGTAAATCCGACGACTGCCTCCGACGACGACCAGCCGAACGCCAGCCGAACCGCCATGGACCAAAACCCCTCCCATCCGCGATGGCGCCTGCGGGCCGCCCTCGCGTTCGCGGCCGCCGCACTGGCCGCCTGCGCCAGCCGCGGCGGCGCGCCCGCCGCGCGCCTGCCCACCATCCCGACCGCGGGCCAGGTCGACCTGGCCCGCTTCATGGGCGATTGGTACGTCATTGCGCACGTGCCCACCTGGCCCGAACGCGCGGCCTTCAACGCGGTGGAGTCCTATTCCCTGCGCGAGGACGGCAGAATCGCCACCCGGTTTCGCTTCCGCCATGGCGGCTTTGACGCACCGGTGAGCACCATGCACCCCGTGGGCACGGTGCGCCCTGGCACCGGCAACGCGGTGTGGGACATGCAGTTCCTGTGGCCGTTTCAGGCCGAATACGTCATCGCCGAGTTGTCCCCGGACGGGCAGCGCACGCTGATCGCCCGGTCCGATCGCGACTACGCCTGGTTGATGGCGCGCACGCCGCAGATCGCGCCGCAGGCCTACGAGCAGGCCATGGCCCGCCTGCAGGCGCTGGGCTACGACCTCCAGAAGGTGCGGCGCGTGCCGCAGCGCTGGCCTGAGTCGGGGCCCGATGCGGCGCCGCCGCAGCGCGCCAATGAAGGCCCAACCGGGGAAGTGGCGCGCTAAGGCGCGCAGGCCTTGCCGGCCGGCGGGGTGGGGCCTCCCACCCCGTCAAGCCGGCGCGCCCACAGGGTGAGCACCGGCAGCACCAGCGCCCACTGCAGCGACAGCAGAGCCATGGCGATCCCGGGCTCGAGCAATTGGGCCGCGCCCAGGCGCGCGCCCGACAGGAAGGCCAACGGCCCCGCCACGGCGCCCAGTGCGGCGGCCAGCAGGGGGCGGCCATGCAACCAACGCAGGGTCACATTGAGCGAGGTGGCGAAGACCGCCCAGAGCGCGGTCATCCAGAAGGGAGGCAGGGCGGCGCTCCACTGGCCGCTGGCATAGGCCAGCACGCCCTGGCGCAGCACCAGCGTGTCGGCGACGGCACCCAGCCCGGCGGCGAGCAGCATGAGCCGGGCCTCGGCGCGCGGCCGCGGGGCCCGTCGCAGGTGCCACAGCAGCACGGCCAGCGCGGGCAGGGTCCCCCACACGGGCAGGCCATGGGCCGCGCCGAGCACGGCGGCGAACCAGGCGAGCTGGGTCCACAGCACATTGCTCCATTGCCAGCGGCGGTCGGGCGTGGTCTGTGGGGCGGGCATGGCCCTTATACGGAGGAGGCCACGGCTTGGATGCCCCGGCCGGCGCCAGGCGCTGGCGCCGCGCTGCCGATGCCGGTCCCAGAATGCCGCCCCATGCAAGCCTTGCTCGACGCCATCGCGACGATGGCCTTTCCCCTGGGCGCCCAGCGCGTCTTCCATGGCCGGGGCGGTCTCTACCCCGGCTGCGAACACCTGGCGCTGGACGCCTTCCCGCCCGCCCTGTTGCTCACGTCCTTCCAACCCCTCGACGAGGCCGCGCTGGCGGCCGTGGGCGAGGCCCTGGCCGCGCGCTGGCGCGAACTCACGGACGAACCCCTGAGCTGGGTGTACCAGTGCCGCGGCCACGGCGCCGCCACGCGCCTCATGGCCGGGGCACTGCCCGAGCCGCACGTGGTCACCGAGGCCGGCGCGCGCTACCTCGTGCACCTGCTGCGCGGTCAGAACCACGGCCTGTTCCTGGACATGGCCGAGGGCCGGCGCTGGGTGCGCGAGCGCGTGCAGCGCGGCGACCGCGTGCTGAACCTGTTCGCCTACAGCTGCGCCTTCTCGGTGGTCGCGCTGCAGGCCGGGGCCAGCGAGGTGGTCAACGTGGACATGGCCGCCGGCGCGCTGGCCACGGGCCGCGCCAACCACGAGCTGAACGGCCTGCAGGCCGGCGCCCGCTTCCTGGCCCACGACATCTTCAGCTCCTGGGGCAAGCTCACGCGCGGCGGGCCGTACGACCTCGTCATCTGCGACCCGCCCAGTTTTCAGAAGGGCAGCTTCGTCGCCACCAAGGACTACGCCCGCCTGGCCCGGCGCCTGCCGGCGCTGCTGGCCCCGGGCGGGCAGGCGCTGCTGTGCCTGAACGCGCCGGAACTGGGCCTGGCGTTCCTGCGCGAGGCGGTGGAGTCGAACGCGCCGGGGCTGGCGTTCGTGGAGCGCGTGGCCAACCCGGCGGCGTTCCAGGACGCTTCGCCGGAGCGCAGCCTGAAGGTGCTGGCGTATCGGCGGGACTGAGTGGACGCCCGCCCAAGAACTGGTCCGCCACCCTCGGCCTGCCGCGCTCCCTGCTGATCTACCGCGCCATTCCCTGGCGCGGCGCGCAGCGGCGGTGCTTCTACCGCCGCTTCGTGCCGGCGGGCGGCCTGGCCTTCGACGTCGGCGCGCACCTGGGCAACCGCGTGGCGGCGTTCCGCTCGCTGGGCGAACGGCAGCGCCTGCTGCGGCCCGAAGGGATGGGGCCGAGGCGATGCGCGGCTGGCTGCGGGGGCTGCCGGCGGACGCCCGCTCGGGTGACGTGCCCGCCTGGCGGGTGCAGTAGCGGCGCGGCCGCCGCGGCCACGGGGGGACCGGCGGCTCGACTAGGATGGCGGCCCTCGGCCAGAACCCACGGGCCCCGTTCGGCCAGGCCCGGCGTCCCGCATGAACCAACTCACCACCCGCCAAACCACGGTCACGCTCGAAGACGGCTCGCGCCACGCGGCGCTGGAGCTGCTGATCGATGGCGAAAGCCTGATCGAGGCCGTGCTCCGGTACGAGCGGCCCATGGCCGAGGCCGAAGGGCACCCGGGCCTGGCCGCGGCCTACGTGTGGCCGGTGCCGCCTGCGCGGCAACTGGCCGCGCTGCGGCGAGGGGCCGCCGACGCCGACGACAAGCGGGCCTTGCTCGAATGCGCCTGTGGCGAACCGGGCTGCTGGCCGCTGCTGGCCACCGTCACCGTGGGGTCCGCCCAGGTCATCTGGTCGGGTTTCGAGCAACCGCACCGGCGCGCGGACTCGGCCGGCGGGCACTGGGACTACGGCGGCTTCGGGCCGTTCGTGTTCGAGAGAGCGGCGTACGACGCGGCGCTGCGGCCGGCGGTTTAGCTGGGGCCTTGGCCAAGCATGGGGGCTTGCCACGGCCCATGCCGCCCCATCACCGCCCCAGCTCCCTCACCAGGCGAATTCCCACCAGCGTGTACCGCGTCTGCACGGTGTTCCAGTTGCGGAATCCGCAGCGCGCGTACAGCGGCCAGGTGTGCCAGGAGCCGCCGCGCCGCACCTTGACGCTGCCGTCGGCCGGGCCCTTGGGGTCGTCCGGCGGGGAGCGCGCGTAGTAGTCCTCCCCGTACCAGTCCGACACCCATTCCCACACGTTGCCGTGCATGTCCTGCAGGCCAAAGGCGTTCGGCGCGTAGGAACCCACGGGGGCGGTGAAGGCGTGGCCGTCGCGGCCGGGCAGGGCGCGGTCGCGCCAGGCGGGCCAGTTGGCGGCGGCGTCTTCGTCGAAGGTGTTGCCCACGCGGACCAGGCCCGCCGGGTCGTCACCGTGCTGGTAGCGGCCCGTGCCGCCGGCGCGGCAGGCGTATTCCCATTCGGCCTCGGTGGGCAGGCGGTAGGTCCGGCCTTCCTGTTGCGTCAGCCAGCGGGCCAGGGCGGTGGCGTCGTTCCACGTGACGTTGACCACGGGGTGGTCGTCGCCTTGCGCGAAACCCGGGTTCTGCCAGGAGTAGCGGGGCGAGCGGCCCTCGAAGGCGTCGCGCCGGGGGGTGGTGGCGGGGTCGTAGTCGGGGTTGTAGCCATAGCCACCCGTGCCGTCGGCGATGGATTCGGGCACGTGGCCCGAGCGCTGGAGGAAGGCGCGGAACTGGCCCACCGTGACTTCGTGGCGGGCCATCTCGAAGGGCCGGGTGATGCGCACGCGGTGCACCGGCGCTTCGTCGGACAGGCCCTCGAAGCGGGACGGTTCCAGGCCAGGGTAGCTGGCCGCGAGCCTCGACGCCGGCTCGTCGCTGCCCATCGAGAACTCGCCCGCCGGCACCCGCACGAAGGCGATGCCCAGGGTGTCGGTGGCGGGTGGGGGCGCGGCGCAGGCGGCCAGCAGCAGCGGCAAGGCCAACAGGGCCGGGGGGGATGAGCGTCGGAGCGGCATGGGCTTTGCGTTCGGGTGGATTCAGTGTGGCTCGGCCCGGCCGTCGAAGGCCAGCAGCAGCCAGCGCGTCAGATCGTGCATCGCCCCCAGCGCCGGTCCCTGCGGCTGCAGGCCGGGCGTGAAGCCCAGGGCCTGGAACCGCCGGGCCAGCGTGGCGTCGCTGGTGATGAGGTGCACCGGCACGTCCCACGGGGCGTCGCGCCCCGCCACGCCGCCGGGCGGCTGGTGGTCGCCGACGACGATCAGCACCAGTCCCTGGCCGGCCGTGCGCTCGAGGTGGCGCGCCAGCCATTGGAACTGGTAGCGCAGGCTGTCGGGATAGCCCGCGCTGCCCGATTGGCCCGAGGTGCCCGGGGGCGGGCCGCGCAGCGGATCGTCCAGCAGCGCCGGCAGCGGCCGGAAAGGCGCGTGCGTGCTGACCGTGGGGAACACCGCGAACACCGGCCGGCGCGTGGCGGGCGGCGCGCCCAGCTCCTGTTCGTGCAGCAGCGCCATGGCCACCTGGTCGGGGATGCGCCAGTAGCCGATGTCCGGGCCGCGGTAGCCCAGCTGGGCGTCGTCGGCGAAGCGCTCGAAGCCGTAGAAGGCGCCCTCGGGCCAGGGCCGCTTGATGCCGGGCATCCAGCCCACCGTTCGGTAGCCGTGCCGCGCGAAGTGGCTCACCAGCGTGGGCCGCTGGCTGGCCATCAGCAGGTTGTGAAGCGCCGGGTCGGTGATGGCCAGGCCCGACAGCAGGCTGGCGTGCGACAGCCACGAGGCGCCGCCGAAGGTGGCCGCGCGCACGCGGGCCGACAGCACGCGCCGCCCGCTGGCGTCGATGGCGGCCTGCAGCCGCTCGCGCGCCGGCGCCAGCGCGCCCGACAGGGCCGCGTCGTCCAGCGCGACGGCGCCGTAGGACTCCGCGAACAGCAGCAGCACGTCGGCCGCGCGCGCCCCGTCCGCGCCGCGCAGCGATTGCAGGTCGGTGTCGAAGGCCGGACCGGCGCCCAGCGCGGCCTCGCCGCGCCCCGGCCCCAGCACCTGGGCGAACAGCGTGGCCTGGTTCCACAGCGTGGGCGCGAGCGGCAGCGAGAAGAACCAGCGCGTGTCGCGCTGGCCGGGCACGTAGGCGGCGAAGCACAGGCCCAGCGCGGCGGCCGACAGCAGGCTGCCGCGCCGCAGCGCCGGCCAGGCGGCCAGTGCCTGAGACAGCGCGTCGATGGCCCAGCGCGCCAGCGCCAGCAGCAGGGCCGCGCCCAGCGGCAAGGCCAGCGCCGCGAGGGCCACTTGCCACGCCGGCCAGGACCGCGCCGCCAGCGCCACCAGGTCGAGCGCATAGCGGCCGTCCCAGTAGAGGTTGACCGGGCGACCCATCATGGCGGGCGCGGTCACGTCGGCGTAGCGCGCCGCCGCCAGCGCCACGGCGCCCAGCGCCAGCCCCGTGGCCGCGCGCGCCGAGGGGGCGCCGCGCCAGGCCACCCAGGCCGCCAGCAGCGCCAGGCCCAGGCAGAGCTCGAAGGACAGGCGCGGCATGAAACGCACGCCCAGGCCGGGCCACCGGTTTTCGAAGGTCAGCAGGGTGTTGAGCAGCACAAACGCCAGCGCGGCGCGGCCCGCGGTAACGGCCGTCATGGGGGCGCCTTCCCGCTTGCTTCACAATGGCCGGTTTTTTTTCCCGCCACAAGACCGCAGAAAGGACCTGGATGCTTCAATTCAAGAACAAGACGATCGATACCGCCATTTTCGATATGGATGGGACCATGTTCGACACAGAGCGACTGAGGTTCCGTACCCTGTCGCAAGCCGCCGAAGAACTGTTCGGCAAGCCTTTCACCGAGGATGTGCTCATGGGCTCGCTGGGCCTGAGCGCCACCAAAGCTGAAGAACTTGCCAAACAGCACTATGGAGCGGCCTTCCCGTACGCCGACATCCGCCGCCGCGCCGACGAGCTGGAGCTGCAGCATGTGCGCACGCACGGGGTGCCGGTCAAGCCCGGGCTGCTGCCGGTGCTGGAGCGCCTGCGCAAGTCGGGGCTGAAGATGGCGGTGGCCACCTCCAGCCGGCGCGCCATCGCCGAGGAATACCTCATCAACGCGAACATCTTCAAGTACTTCGACCTCTGCGTCTGCGGCGACGAGGTGAAGCAGGGCAAGCCGCACCCGGAGATCTTCCTGCGCGCCGCCGAGGCCCTGAACAGCCAGCCCGAGCGTTGCCTGATGTTCGAGGACTCCGAGAACGGCCTGCGTTCCGCGGCCGACGCCGGCGGCCTGGCCATCCTGGTCGAGGACATCAAGCCGCCGCGGCCGGCGGTGGCCGAGCGTGCCTTCGCGCGCTACGCCAGCCTGCGCGGCTTCCTGCAGGAGCTGGCGGCCTGCACGCCCCGGCTGCCCATGCCAGCGCTCACCGAGCCCTTCCCTCAGGCGGTCAACCAGCTCAAGGCCGGCATCCATGGCTTCGGCGCCATGGGCGGCGGCTATCTGGCGCAGGTGTTCTCGCACTGGGACGGCTACACCCGGCCGGGCGAGATCATCGCCTCCACCGGCAACGCGCTGCTGCGCGACGCCGTCAACGCCTTCGGCAAGTACAGCGTGCGCTACGGCAGCCTGGCCTTTGACCAGACCATCCAGCGCATGCGCCTGGTGGACGCGGCCGACGACGCGGCCGTCGCCGGCATGTACCGCGACTGCGAGATCGTGGCCCTGTGCCTGCCCGAGCAGGCCATGGTGGCCCAGGCCCCGGTGATCGCCCGGGGCCTGGCCGAGCGCTTCGCCGCGCACGGCCGCTCGCTGACGGTGCTGGTGGTGCTCAACAAGGTGGGCGGTGCGCGCTTCGTGCAGGCGCAGGTGGCCAGCGCCCTGCGCGAGCGGCTGCCGGCGCGCCAGGCTGAGCAGGCGCTGGAACGCACGCACTTCTGCGAGACGGTGGTCACGCGCATCGTCTCCAAGCTGTCCGAGGAGGCGCTGCTGCGCCAGCTGCGCATCAAGCACGACCTGTACGAGAAGAACGTCGCCGCCGTGCGCGAGGCCGCGCTGGAGACGGCGGCGCCGGACTACGGCATCGGCGACGACCAGGCCGAGGCGATCTCGCCCATCGTCAGCACCTTGCGCGACGCTGGCGCCCCGGCCAGCGCCCTGGCGCCGCTGCACCTGATCCTGTTCAACAGCGAGACCGACATGCCGCTGTACGCGCAGCGGGGCGGCGAGCTGCTGGAGCACCTGCGCCAGATCGACACCGTGGACGACATCGGCGAGGTCCAGGCGCTCAAGAACCGGCTGTGGAACGGCACGCACGCCATCATTGCCTGGTACGCGGCCTTGCTGGGCTACCCCACCATCGGTCACGCCATGGGCGATGTGCGCGTGCAGGCCCTGATGGACCATCTGCTGGACGTGGAACTCGCCCCCGCGCTCAGGGCCCGGTTCCCGGCGCTGGGGCCGCACCTGTCGGAATTCGTGCACACCTTCCGCCGCCGCTGCGCCCATGCCTTCAAGGACCCCTGCGCACGCGTGGGCCGCGACCCGCTGCGCAAGCTGCAGCGCGATGAGCGCGTCTTCGGCAGCCTGGCGATGGCGCAGGCCCACGGCGTGCCGGCCTCGGGCCTGGCCTTCGGCGCGGCGCTGGCCGTGTGGTACGCGCTGCACCACCCCAATGCCCTGGAGGACGGCGAGTGCCGCACGATCCGCGAGGTCCACGCGCGGGAGGGCTCGCTGCGCGGGGTGCTGTGCTGGCGGGGGGATTACCACGGCCAGGCCTTCGCCGGGCTGGACGCCGACCGCGACGCGGCCCTGCTGGACGCCGTGCAGGCGCACTTCGACCGCCTGCTGGCCGACGGCGAGGCCTACCTCTCGGCGCCCGCCCTGGCGTGATCGCCCGGCGCGCGTGAACGCCCGACCGGCCGGTGGCGCGCGCCGCCGACCGGGCCGGGCCTTCACTGCCGCACCGCCTCGAACTCGATGATCAGCGGCACCTCGTCGCCCACCCAGCCGTTGGCCACCGCGTAGTTCATGCCGTAGGCGCTGCGCTTGAAACTGCCGCGCGCCGATACGCCCATGGTGTAGGGCTTGCGGCCCGGCCCGCCCAGAGGCGACTCGGCGCTCTTGTTCCAGGTGGCCTGCAGGGTGAGCGGCAGGGCCTTGCCCAGCAGCTCCAGCTGGCCGGCGACCTCGAACTGGCGCTCGCCGGTGCGCTTGGCGCCGCTGGCGGTAAAGACCATGCGCGGGAATTCGCCGCTGTTGAGGAAGTCCGGGCCCTTGAGGTGTTCGTCGCGCTTGCGCTGATTGGTGAAGACGCTGGCGGTCTCCACCTCGATGCGCACGTCCGTCAGCGTGCCGCTGGCCTCGTCGAAGCGGTAGCTGCCGCGCGCGGAGCGGAACAGGCCCAGCACCTTGGCATAGCCGATGTGCTCGACCAGGAAGGCGATGGTGATGTGGTCGGGGTCGAGCTCGTAGCGCGCGGCCTGGGCCATCGCGGCCGTGGGAGGGAGCAGCAGCGCGGCGGCCAGGGCGGCGCCGGCGGCCAGCAGGCGGCGGCGCGGGTGGGGGGGCAGGGGGGCGAAGGGGGCGGGGACGGTGTTCATGCGCGGGTCTCCGGGGCGGCGGCGCGCTGGCGCGCCAGGTAGACGATGTCGGTGCCGAACGAGGCGCCGAGCAGCAGCAGCGCCCCCGCCGCCAGGGCCGAGGCCAGCGGCGCCGGCACGCTGGGCCCCAGGCAGACGATGAGCGCGGTGATCTGCGCCACGCACACCGCCTGGCGGCGCACGCTGGGCCGCAGCGGGCCGCCCAGCCAGGGCCAGCACGCGGCGGCGGCCACGAAGGCGTAGCGCATCAGGCCCGAGGCCAGCACCCAGGGCCCCGCCTGGCCGGCCTGCCAGACCAGGGCGCTGAGCGCCAGCAGGAAGGCCGCGTCGGTCTCCATGTCGAAGCGCGCGCCGAAGGGGCTGGCCAGGCCCTGGCGGCGGGCGAGGGCGCCGTCCAACGCGTCCAGCAGCGCGACCACCGTCGCCCAGGCGATCAGCGCCCAGCCACCCCCGGGCTGGGCCGAGGGCGGCGCGGCGGGCACGGCCTCGCCCAGCAGCGCGGCCACCAGCGCCATGCCGGCCAGGCGGCCCAGCGTGACGCGGTTGGCCGCGCCGAAGCGGCGGTGCGGGTGGCCACCCAGGGCCAGACCGCGCCACACCAGCGCGGCGCCCAGGGCGTAGGCCAGCAGGGCCTTGAGCGGGTAGTCCAGGCCCAGTCCACCCCACAGGCCGATGCCGCCGGCCGCCAGCAGCAGCGCCAGCCCCGCGCCGGCCAGGGCGCGGGCGGCCTGCAGCCGCAGGGCCGGGTCCGGGGCCGGCGGGGCGAGGGTCGCGGCGGCGGGGTGCATGGCGTTGGCGCGAGGGGGCCTCTAAGATGAACGGCGAACCCTGAGGTTCCTCGTCTTGGCGCCTGGGCGCAAGCCCTGCTGTCCGGTCCGACCCACGCCACCGCCCACCACCTTGACCGCCGCCACCACCGCCGCCACGGCCCAGGCCTGCTGGATCACCGGGCCCTTGCGCGCCGAGATCCGCGCGGAGACCCTGCCCCCCTTGCGCGAAGGCGAGGTGCGCGTGCGTGCCCTGCACAGCGGCGTGAGCCGGGGCACCGAGACCCTGGTGTTCCGCGGCGAGGTGCCCGCCAGCGAGGCCCGGCGCATGCGCGCGCCATTCCAGGCCGGTGAGTTTCCGGCGCCGGTGAAGTACGGCTACGTGAGCGTGGGCGTGGTCGAGGCCGGCCCGGCGCACCTGCGGGGCCGCGCCGTGTTCTGCCTGCACCCGCACCAGACCCTCTACCAGGTGCCCGCCGACGCCGTGGCGCCGCTGCCCGAGGGAGTGCCGCCCGCGCGCGCGGTGCTCGCGGCCAACCTGGAGACCGCCATCAACGCCCTGTGGGACGCCGCGCCGCGCCTGGGCGAGCGCATCAGCGTGGTGGGCGGCGGCACCCTCGGCCTGCTGGTGGCCTGGCTGGCCGCGCGCCTGCCGGGCTGCGAGGTGCAGGTGGTGGACACCGCGCCCGCGCGCGCCGAGGTGGCGCGCGCGCTCGGCGCCGGCTTCGCCCTGCCCGGGGCCGCGCGGCCCGAGGCCGATCTGGTCATCCACGCCAGTGGCCAGCCCGACGGCCTGTCCACCGCCCTGGGCCTGGCCGGTTTCGAGGCCACGGTGCTGGAGCTGAGCTGGTACGGCACCCGCGCGGTGCCGTTGCCGTTGGGCCAGGGGTTTCACGCGCAGCGGCTCACGCTGCGCAGCTCCCAGGTGGGGCAGGTGGCCACCGCGCAGCGCGCGCGCTGGACCCACGCGCGCCGGCTGGGGCTGGCGCTGTCCCTGCTGAAGGACCCGGTGCTGGACCGGCTCGTCACCCACCACGCGCGCTTCGACGAGCTGCCCCAGGTGCTGGCGCGCCTGGCCGGCGGCGACAGCGAGACCCTGTGCCAGCGCATCGACTACCCCGACTGACCCCCACCCGACCCCACCGCATGTTCACGCTCACCGTCCGAGACCATTTCATGATCGCGCACAGCTTCCGCGGCGCGGTCTTCGGCCCCGCGCAGGCCTTGCACGGCGCCACCTACGTGGTGGACCTGGCCTTGCGCCGCCCGGCGCTGGACCCGGACGGCCTGGTGGTCGACATCGGCCTGGCCACGCAGCTGCTGCGCGAAGAGCTGGCGCGGCTGAACTTCCGCAACCTCGACGAGGCGCCCGAGTTCGCCGGCCGCAACACCACCACCGAGTTCCTGGCGCACGCCCTGTTCGAGCGCCTGGCGGCGCGCATCGCCGCCGGCGCGCTGGGCCCGCACGCGGTGCCGGGCGGCGCCACGGGCGGGCTGGCGGCGATGCGCGTGACGCTGAACGAATCGCATGTGGCCTCGGCCTCGTACGAGGCGGCGCTGCCCGCCGCCTGAGGGCCCCCACGCATGCCCGCCGCGCGCCACTGCCGGCTGCTGATCCCGGGCGACTGGCGCACGCTCACCGGCGGCTACCGGTACGACCGGCGGCTGGTCGAGTCGCTGCGCGCGCGCGGCGCCTCGGTGGAATGGCTGCGCCTGGACGGCGCCTGGCCCCGGCCCGACGAAGCCAGCCTGGCCGAGGCGCGCCGCGCCATCGCCGCGCTGCCCGATGGCGAGTGCGTGGTGGCCGACGGCCTGGCCTTCGGCGCACTGGGCGAGGTGGTGGCGCCGCACGCGCGGCGGCTGCGCTGGCTGGCGCTGGTGCACCACCCGCTGCACCTGGAAACCGGGCTGGACGCGGCCGCCGCCCAGGCGCTGCGCGAGCGCGAAAGCGCGGCCCTGCGGCACGCGCGCTGGGTGGTGGCGGTGAGCGGGCAGACCGCGCGGGACGTGGCCGAGCTGGGTGTGCCGCCGGACCGCATCACGGTGGTGGAACCGGGCAACGATGCGGTGGCGGCGCCGGGCTTCACCGCGGCCGGCGCGGGTGCGCCGGGCCGTGCCGGCCCGGAGGGCGGCGGCGTGCAGCTGCTCTGCGTTGCCACGCTCACCCCGCGCAAGGCGCATGCCGTGCTGCTGGACGCGCTGTCCGGCCTGCTGGCGCTCGACTGGACGCTGCACTGCGTGGGCAGCGCCGCGCGCGACCCGGCGCTGGCCGCCGCGCTGCACGCGCGCACCGCGGGCGGTCCGCTGGCGCAGCGGGTGCACTGGCACGGCGAGCTGAGCGCCGAGGTGCTGCAGGCGCGCTACGCCAGCGCCGACCTGTTCGTGCTGGCCTCACTGCACGAGGGCTTCGGCATGGTCGTCAACGAGGCCCTGATGCACGGCCTGCCTATCGTGGCCAGCCGCGCGGGCGCGCTGGCGCACACCGTGCCGGCGGGGGCCGGCCTGCTGGTGCCGCCCGGCGACGCGGGCGCCTGGCGGGCCGCGCTGGCCACGGCCATCGCCGACCGGACCCTGCGCGAACGCTGGGCCGACGCCGCGTGGCAGGCCGCGCGGGCGCTGCCGTCCTGGGACCAGCAGGCCGAGCGCTTCGAGGCCGTGCTGGACCGCGTGCGGGGGCTGGCGTGGTGAAGGCCCGCGGCGCGCGCTTCAGCGCCGGCTGGCTCGCGCTGCGCGAGCCCTTCGACGCGGCCGCGCGCGACACGGCCGCCGCGCGGCTGCTGCCACCCCTGCTGGCATGCCGGCCCGCCGACGGCCCCTGGCGCGTGATCGACCTGGGCTGCGGCACGGGCGCCAACCTGCGCTGGCTGGCGCCGCGCCTGGGCGGCGCGCAGCAGTGGCTGGTGCTCGACCACGACGCCGCGCTGCTGCGGCGATGGGCGTCGCGGCCCGGATTCGAACCGATCGCGGGCGACCGGCTGCGATGGCGGGACGGCGGCGTGGAGATCGTGCGCCGGCATATCGACCTCGCGCGCGATCTGCCCACGCTGCCCTGGCACGCGGCCCACCTGGTCACCGCCTCGGCCCTGCTCGATCTGGTGGGGGCCGATTGGCTGGAGCAACTGGCCGCGCTGGCGGCAGCGGCCCGCGTGCCGCTGCTCCTGTCGCTCAGCGTGGATGGCCACCACCACTGGGGCCCGGCGGACGCGGACGATGGCGCCATCCAGCGCCTCTTCGCCGCCCACCAGCAAGGCGACAAGGGCTTCGGCCCCGCGCTGGGCGCGCGGGCGGTGCCGCAGCTGGCCGCGCGCCTGCGCGAGCAGGGCTACCGTGTGCGGCTCGCGCGCAGCGACTGGCGCATCGGGGGGGACGGCCTGGCCCTGCAGCGCGCGCTGATCGAGGGCATGGCGCGCGCCGCCGCCGAGCAGGACCCCTCGCAGGCGGCGCGGGTGGGGGCGTGGCGGCAGCGCCGCCTGGCGCTCGCGGCCACGGGGCGCGTGCGCGTGGGGCACCTGGAGCTGCTGGCGGTACCGGCGTAGCGCTCAGCCCAGCGCCGCGAGGTCCAGATCCCAGAGCATGTCGTCGCCCAGCACCACCAGGCGCGCGGGCGGGCGGGGGCACTCCGCCATCACCTCGCGCGCGGGCACGCGCAGGCCGCGCCGGCCGTCGCCCACCAGCACCGGCGCCACCGACAGGTGCAGCCGCTGCAGGACGCCGGCCGCGAAAAAGCGCGACACCGTGACGCCGCCGCCTTCCACGAAGAGCACGCGCAGACCCCGTTCGGCCAGCGCGGCGAGCAGGCGCCGCGCGTCGGGGCCGCGCGCTTCGCCGGGCCCCGCGCTCAGTCCGGCCACGGGCAGCACCTCGGCGCCGGGCGCGCCGCGGCCCAGGCGCTCGCGCGCCCGGGCCGCGTGGCGTGCGTCGCACAGCCACAGCGTGGGGGACTGGCCATCGCGCAGCGCGCGCGAGGTGCCGTCGAGCCGGGCCTCGGGGTCCAGCAGCAGGCGCACCGGGTTCGGGCCGGGCACGCGGCGCGTGGTGAGCTGGGGGTTGTCGATGGCCACCGTGCCGGCGCCCACCAGCACCGCGTCGCAGAGCGCGCGCAGGCGGTGCAGGTGCACCAGGCTGTGCGCCCCGTTCACGTAGTAGGAGTCGCCCGTCGCCGTGGCCACGAAGCCGTCGAGGCTCTGGCCCATCTGGGCCACCACCCAGGGCGCGTCGCGGGCGGCGCGCGCGTCGAGCAAGGGTTTGTAAAGATCGAAAAGGGCGGCGGCGCGGGCGCTCACCGGGCCCCGGATGCACCAGCCGGCATCCGCCCGCCAGGCCAGCGTGGCGCGCCGGGACGCCGGCACCGCGCGGCCCTCGCGCGCCGCCAGCACCTGCTCCCACAGGGCCGGCCAGTCGGCCGGCACGTCCGACAGCGCGGCCGAGCCGGGCTCGTTGGGGGCTGGGGCAGGGCGCGCGGACCGGGGGCTGGACGGCATGCGGCCATCATCGCATCGGGTTCGCCGAACGCCTACCCAGGGCCGGCCCCGATGGCGGCGCGGGCGCCGCTCACCAGCGCGGCGTGTAGTAGGGGTCGTCGCCGGCCGCGCCGGCGCCCGCATCGCCCGGCCACATGGCCTGCCAGCCCAGCGCGGCCAGCACGGGAATGGCCGCCAGCAGCGCCACCACCAGCGGCCGCCAGCGCCAGTGCCGCGCGGCCCCGGCCCGGCGGGCCAGCCACCAGGGCGCCGTGAGCGCGAGCAGCAGCAGGGCCGGCACGCCCGCCGGCACCTGCCCACTGAGCAGGTTGAGGCAGAGCAGGGACAGGGCCGCGCTGGCCAGCGGCATCAGCGCGGCGGCCCCCACGCGCACCCCCGCGCGTGGTCCGATCCAGGCCCACAGGCCCAGCACGGCGGTGGCGACGGCCGCCATCAGCGCCAACTGCGCCAGCAGCAGCGAACCCGCCAGGACCCCCATGCCCACCAGGCCCATCAGCAGCACCGCCAAGGCCCCGGCCGAGCCGGCCGCTGCCGTGGGCTCGGCGCCCGGCGCTTCGGTGGACCACGCCAACACGCCCAGCGCCAGCGCGCCGCCGCCGGCCGCCAGCAGCAGGCGCAGCGGCGAGGCCAGCCCCAGCAGCCAGGCCGAGGCGGCGCCCCAGGCCAAGACCGCCAGCAGCCAAGGCCACATCGGATGGTGGCGGGCGGCGGGGCGCGTGCTGGCCAGGGCCAGGACCATGGCCAACAGGCTCGCCAGCACCACCCAGGGCAGCTTGTGCGCCTGGGTGGACGCCGGCCAGTTCAGGCCGGGCCAGGCCGCCAGGGCCAACACCAGGCCCAGCGCCGCGCCCAGCGAGACCCAGGGCCCGCGCGCGGTGCCCAGCCCCGCACGCAGCGCGCCCAGGCAGGCCAGGCACAGCAGCGCCGGCAGCAGCAGGCTCTGGAAAGCGGGGTGGTGGACGAAGGAGGCCATCGCGGGCTGGCGGGACCGGGGTCCGCCATCATCCCACCGGCCCGCGCGGCTGCAAGGCCGGGCCGATCACCGCGAGGGTGGACGAGGCCGTGGCCACCAGCCGCCCGCTGGCCGCTTCCAGCAGACGGGCCTGGGCGAAGGCCAGGGCCTTGCCGCAGCGGTCCACGCTGCCGCTGGCGCGGTAGCGGCCGAGCGGCGCGGGCCGCAGGAAGGCGGTGCTCATGTTCGTGGTGGCGCAGCTGCCTTCGGGCGGCAGTCGCGCCAGCGTGGCAAAGGCCATGGCGAAGTCCAGCATGGCGCTGAGCGCGCCGCCCTGCAGCACGCCCGTGCCTTGCACGAACAGGGCCTGGGGCTGGAAATCGATGGACACCGTGCCGGCTTCGCGCTCCAGCGCCACCAGCGTGGCGCCCAGGGCCAGGGCCATGGGGTTGGAGTCCACGGGCAGGGGCAGGGCGCCCTGGTCGAGGAAGCGCTGGATGAGCGCCTGGTCGGGGTTGCCGAAGCGGCTGGGGTTCATGGGGCGGGCTGGTCGCACACGGCGCGCGCGATGACTTCTTTCATGATTTCCGAGGTGCCAGCGTAGATGCGCTCGATGCGGGCGTCGACGTAGGCGCGGGCGATGGGGTATTCGGCCATGTAGCCGTAGCCCCCGTGCAGCTGCAGGCAGGTGTCGGTGACCCGGCCCAGCAGCTCCGAGTGCCA
Source organism: Hydrogenophaga sp. YM1 (assembly GCF_016903055.1). NCBI lineage: Bacteria > Pseudomonadati > Pseudomonadota > Betaproteobacteria > Burkholderiales > Comamonadaceae > Hydrogenophaga > Hydrogenophaga sp. YM1. The sequence continues at coordinate 2,542,486 of NZ_CP070223.1, forward strand.
GAGTTTGCCCGCCGAGGCGTCGACCGCGTCCAGCCCGCCGTCCAGGTGGCGGGCGATGAGCTGGTCGCAGTAGGCCCGCCCGGCCTGCAGCTCGGCCCACAGGCCGGCGAGCTGGAATCGGGTGTTCTGGAAGTCGGCCACGCGCTGGCCGAAGGCCTGGCGCTGCTGCGTGTAGCGCACGGTGCCTTCGAAGGCCGCCTCGGCGCGCGCCTGGCACTGCACGGACACCAACAGGCGCTCCTGCGCGAGCTCCTGCATGAGGTAGCGGAAACCCTGGTTGGCCTCGCCCAGCAGGTGGTCCGCCGGCACGCGCACGCCGTCGAAGAACAGCTCGGCCGTGTCCTGCGCGTGCTGGCCGATCTTGTGCAGCTTGCGTCCGCGCGAAAAGCCGGGCGTGTCGGCCGTCACCACGAACAGCGAGACGCCGCGCGCGCCGCGTTCGGGCTCCGTCTTGCAGGCCACCACGACCACGTCGGCGTGATGGCCGTTGGTGATGAAGGTCTTCTGGCCGTGGATCACCCAGTGATCGCCGTCGCGCTCGGCCCGGGTGCGGATGCGCGCGAGGTCGCTACCGGTACCGGGCTCGGTCATGGCGATGGCGCCGACCCGCTCGCCGCTGGCCATGCCGGGCAGCAGGCGCGCCTTCAGCGCGGGCGTGCCGTGGTGGGCGATGTAGGGCGCCACGATCACCGAGTGCAGGGGAAATCCCGGGCCGGTGGCGCCGATGCGGCCCAGTTCTTCGCAGACGATGAGGTCGTACAGCAGGTCGGCGCCCGGGCCGCCGTCGGCTTCGGGCAACCAGGCGCACAGCAGGCCCAGCTCGCCGGCGCGGCGCCACAGCTCGCGCGGCACGCCGTGCGCGGCCTCCCAATCGGCGTGGTGAGGCGCGATCTCGCGTTCGCAGAAGCGGCGCACCTGGTCGCGAAAGCTCTGGTGCTCGGGGCCGAACAGGGGCCGGCTGGCGTGGGACATGGACAATCTCCTCGGGTGGTTGGCTTGAAACTGCTATTTTGTCAATTTTGGTTGACAAATACGACGGCTCTGCCACGCTCGCCCACCGAGCCCCGAGGAAACCCATGCCCAAGACCCCGACCGCCACCCCGCACAAGCAGTTGCTGCGCCACCTGCTGATGGCCCGATCCGACTGGATGGAAGCGCGCGTGGTGCAGGGGGCCCACCTGGAGGGCTACCCGCACCTCACCACCGCCATGAACCGCCTGTTCGCGCAGTTGGGCGGGCGCCCGCTGGGCCTGTCGGAGCTGGCGCGCCGGCTGGGCGTGTCGCGCCAGGCCGTGCACAAGCTCGCGCTGGAGGCCGAGCGCCTGGGCCTGGTGGAGTTCGTGCCGAGCGAGGAGGACGGCCGCGTCAAGCTGCTGCGTTTCTCGCAGAAGGGCTGGCGCATGTCCGAGGAAGCCGCCGCCGCCTTCGTGCGCATGGAGGAGGAGCTGGCCCGCCACATCGGCAAGGACAACGTGGAGGAGCTGCGCCGCATCCTGGCCTTGCCCTGGCCGGAAATGGGCGCGCCAGAAGGCGATTGACGGGCGACTAGGGAAAGCCCTGGCGCCGAAGCGCCCCAGGCGGGTTGACGCGTCCGGTGGACGGTTTGAGAATCCATTAAGTCAACCAAGGTTGACAATTTGAGTTCATCACACCGGAGACAAACCCATGCCCCTTCACCGCCGCCACCTCCTCGGCGCCGCCGGCGCCGGCTTGCTGCTGGGCGCCGCCCCCCTGGCCCGCGCCCAGGCCGCCGACACCGTGCGCCTCTTTGTCGGCTTCCCGGCCGGCACCACGCCCGACACCCTGGCCCGCAAGGTGGGCGAGAAGCTGGTGCAGGCCGGCCACGCCAAGGCGGTGGTGGTGGAAAACCGCGCCGGCGCGGGCGGCCAGCTCGGCGTGACCGCGCTCAAGGGCGCGCCGGCCGACGGCAGCCACTTGCTGCTCACGCCCATGTCCATGCTGGGCGTCTACCCCTTCACCTACAAGAAGCTGCCCTACGACCCGGCGGCCGACGTGACGCCGGTGAGCATGGGCGCCAGCTTCGACTACGGCATCGCCGTGGGCCCGGGCGTGCCGGAGAGCGTGAAGGACATCCCCGGCCTCATGGCCTGGTTCAAGGCCAACCCGGCCAAGGCCAACATCGGCTCGCCGGCCACCGGCTCCACGCTGCACTTCACCGCCGTGACGCTGGGCCGCGCCGCGGGCGTGGAGGTCACGCACGTGGGCTACCGGGGCTCCACGCCGGCACTGCAGGACCTCATCGGCGGCAGCCTGCCCGCGCTGTGCTCGCCGCTGGGCACCTTCCTCAGCCACATGACGCCCAACAGCAAGCTGCGCCTGCTGGCCAGCTCGGGCGCCAAGCGCAGCCGCTTTTCGCCGCAGGTGCCCACGCTGGCGGAGCAGGGCTTCAAGGACCTGGTGTTCGACGAGTGGTATGGCTTCTACCTGCCCGCCAAGGCGTCCGACGAGGCGGTGCGCCGCCTCAACGCGGCCTTGCACCAGGCGCTCAAGGCGCCCGAGGTGATCGAGACCCTGCACAGCGCGGGCATGGAGTCCAGCCCTTCGACGCCCTCGGAATTGGCCGCCGCACTGCAACGCGACATCAAAATCTGGGGGCCGATCGTCAAGTCCATCGGGTTCACGGCGGACAGCTGAGCGGCACCACCACCCACTTCCCGGGCGCACCGCACGCCCGGGACCAGCCTACGGAGACAAGACCCCCATGCTCAAACCCGGCCTGATGATGGACCGCCCGCTGCTGATCTCGGGCCTGTTGGAACACGGCGCCGCGCAGCACGCCACGCAGGAGGTGGTGTCGCGCGAGACGCACGGTCCCACGGTGCGCCTGAGCATCGCCCAGATCGCGCGGCGCTCGCGCCAGCTCGCCAACGCGCTGCGCGGCCTGGGCCTGCAGCCCGGGGACGCAGTCGCTTCCATCGCCTGGAACAACCACCGCCACCTGGAGGCCTATTACGCCGTCTCGGGCAGCGGCATGGTGATGCACACCTGCAATCCGCGCCTGCACCCCGAGCAGTTGGTCTACATCCTCAACCACGCCGAGGACCGCGTGGTGCTGTTCGACAGCACCTTCGCGCCGCTGGTGCAGGCCATCGCGGCGAAGTGCCCGCGGGTGCTGGCCTGGGTCTGCCTGAGCGAGCGTGAGCACCTGCCCGACACGCCGAGCCCGGCGGCGGCCACGCCGCTGGCCTACGAGGACCTGATCGCCGGCCAGCCCGACACCTTCGACTGGCCCGAGTTCGACGAGAAGACCGGCGCGGTGCTTTGCTACACCTCGGGCACCACCGGCCACCCCAAGGGCGTGCTGTATTCGCACCGCTCCATCGTGCTCAACGCCACCACCGCCTGCCTGCCCGACGTGCTGGGCCTGTCCACGCGCGAGAGCGTCCTGCCCGTGGTGCCCATGTTCCACATCAACGCCTGGTGCATTCCGTACGCGGCCATGGTGGCGGGCGCGCGCATCGTGCTGCCCGGCCCGCGCCTGGACGGCGCCAGCCTGTATGAGCTGATGGAGGCCGAGAAGGTGACCATCAGCGCCGGCGTGCCCACCATCTGGATGGGCCTGCTGCAGCACGTGGAGCAGGGCGGCCTGCGCTTCTCCACCATGCATCGCACCTGCGTGGGCGGCTCGGCCATGCCGCGCGCGCTGATCGAAAAGTTCAACGAGGCCTACGGCGTGGAGGTGCGCCACGGCTGGGGCATGACGGAAACCACCGCCATCGCCACGCTCAGCAACCTGAGCGCCGCCGACTGGGAGCGACCGGCCGAGGAGCGCCACGCCATCGTCGCGCGCCAGGGCAAGGTGGTCTCGGGCATCGAGATCAAGGTGGTGGACGAGCAGGGCGCCACGCTGCCGCGCGACGGCGTGTCGCAGGGCGAGCTGATGGTGCGTGGGCAGTGGATCGTGGAGCGTTACCACAAGGCCGATCGCACGGCCCTGGTGGACGGCTGGTTCCCCACCGGCGACATCGCCACCATCGCGCCCGACGGCGTGATGACCATCCGCGACCGCACCAAGGACGTGATCAAGAGCGGCGGCGAATGGATCAGCTCCATCGACCTGGAAAACGCCGCCGCCGGCCATCCGGCGGTGGCGCAGGCGGCGGTCATCGGCATCAAGCACCCCAAGTGGGACGAACGTCCCCTGCTGCTGTTGGTGCGCAAGCCCGGTGCCGCGCTGGAGAAGCCCGAGATCCTGGCGTTCCTGGCCGAGCGCGTGGCCAAGTGGTGGGTGCCGGAGGACGTGGTCTTCCTCGACGCGCTGCCCGTGGGCGGCACGGGCAAGGTGCAGAAGAACGAGCTGCGCAAGCGCTACGGCGGCGTGTTCAGCGGCGGCTGAGACCGGTGCGAACCGTCAGAAGCTGGCCCAGCGCTCTGGGTCCACGCGGCGGGACCGGCGGCGCAGGCGCAAGGCGCCGACCAGCGCCACCACGGCCAGGCCTTCCGCGCCCCACCAGGCCAGCCGCCCCGTGCGCCAGGCAGCGACGGCGAAAGCCAGGCACAGGAGCACACCGGCGAACAGGGTCAGCGACAGGGACTTGAACGGGTTCGGCATGGGAGGCTCCGGCGGCGACGGGTGTTGGCGCCGATCATGGTTTCCCCCCGTGACAGCGGCAACACACCGGGCGGCGGCGCCGATTGCATATGAAACAATCCACTGGATGGACCGGGCCTGGGCCCGCCCCCGGTCCACCCGCCGCATGTACCTACCGCCCCAATTCGCCGCCAAGGACCCCGCGATCGCGCTCGAGCTGATGCGCGCGCACCCCTTCGCGCAGCTCATCTCCACCGACGACGAGGGCTTTCCCTTCGTCACGCCGCTGCCGCTGCACGTGCTGGAAGAGGGCGGCGGCCTCACCCTGCTCGGCCATGTGGCGAAGCCCAATCCGCAGGCCGCGCACCTGCGCGCCCGGCCCCAGGCGCTGGTGGTGTTCAACGGCCCGCAAGCCTACCTCACGCCGCGCGTCTACCCCGACCTGCAGCGCGTGCCCACCTGGAACTACCTGACAGTGCAGGCGCGCGTGCAGGTGGGCTTCATCGAGTCCTTCGAGGACAAGGACCGCCTGCTCAAGCACCTCATCCACGACCACGACCCAGCCTACGCCGAGCAGTGGCGTGGCCTGCCCGAGGACTTCCAGCAGAACATGATGAAGGGCATCCACGCCATGGAGCTGCGGGTGCTGGAACTTCGCTGCAAGGTGAAGCTCAACCAGCACCGCCGCGAATCCCACGCGGCGATGCTGCGCCTGTACGAACAGGGCGGCGAGCAGGCGCAGGCCCTGGCGGGCTGGATGCGCCGGCTCGGCCTGGGCACCCCCGACACATGAACGACCGCTCCGCGATGTTCCGCCGGCTGGCCGCGTGCGCGCTCGGCGCCGCGCTGGCCCCGCTGGCCTCGGCGCAAGGCGCCGCCCCCGCTTCGCCCGCCTCGACTGGCGCCACGCCGGCCGGCCTCGCCACCACCAGCGCCGTCGAGCGCCTGGTGAACCTGCCGCCGCCGGTCGGTGCCGCGCCGGCCGCACGGCCCACACCCAACCCCGCCCCATTCGACATGGCAGCGGCCGAGCTGCGCTGGCGCAGCAGCCTGCAGGCCTTTGCCGAACAGGACCGGCTGGCCCGTCCGCCGCCCGGTGGGGTGCTGTTCGTGGGCAGTTCCTCCATCCGCCTGTGGGACAAGCTGGAAGCGGCCTTCCAGCAGCAGCCGGTGGTGATCAAGCGCGGCTTTGGCGGCTCGCGCTTGGCCGATTGCGTGGCCTTCGTCGATCGGCTGGTGCTGCCCTACCAGGCGCGCCAGGTGGTGCTCTACGCCGGCGAGAACGACCTGGACGAAGGCGCCACGCCGGCCGAGGTGTTGTTGCGCTACGAGCGCTTCGTGCAGCAGGTGCTGCAGGCGGCGCCGAACACGCGCATCGCCTTCGTCTCGATCAAGCCCAGCCCGGCGCGCGAGGCGCTGCTGCCCGCGATACAAACCACCAACCGGCTCGTCAAGGCCTACACCGAAGGCCACCCGCAGCTCGATTTCATCGACGTGTACGGCGCCATGCTGGACGAGGCCGGGCGGCCGCGGCCCGACCTGTTCGGCGCCGACCGCCTACACCTCAACGCCACGGGCTACGGCATCTGGCGCGAGCTCATCGCGGCACGCCTGAAGCTCTGACACGGCGGGCCGCCGCCCCGCCGCTCAGCGCAGCGCGCTGGCCAGGCGTGGGCGCCGGCGGCCGCCCTGGTCGCGCCACTGCGCCGCCAGGGCCACCGCGAACAGGCCGGCGAAGGCGGCGGCCAGCAGCAGGGCGTCGGTCTGCCGGGGCCGCAGGGTCTCGACCGAGCCGAAGAAGGCCAGGGTGAACAGCACGATCACCAGGTGGGCGCAGAACACCGGCAGCGACTGGCGGCCCAGCAGCTCCAGCGGGCGCGGGCGGGGCAGCGCCCGCCACAGGGGCGCACTGGCCAGCAGCAGGACGACCAGGGCCGCGCCATTGAGCAGGCGCAGCGGGCCCAGGGACCACTTGTCGAACAGCGCGGCCACGGCCGGCACGCCGGGCATCGGGTCCTGGCCCACCATGTGGCGCCAGAGCAGGGTGCTGCCGGCCAGCAGCAGCGCCGGTCCCCAAAGCCACCAGCGCACGCGCGGCCAGGGCTGGCGGCGCGTGCCCAGGCACAGACCGCCCACCCACAGCAGCTGCCAGGCGAAGAGGTGGAAGGCCCCCATGTCCTTGTAGGGCACGGGCCAGCCGGCCGACGCCGCCAGCCCGTGCAGGGCCGCGCCCAGGCCCCATTGCTCGGCCAGCCACAGCAGCAGGCTGGCGCAGAGCAGGCCGCGCCAGCCGTGGCGCCGGCCGTGCGCCAGCAGCCAGGGCGTGATCAACATGAACAGGATGTAGAGCGGCAGCACGTCCAGCAGCGGCGGGTTGTGCAGCAGCACCAGGGCCGCGCCCACGGCGCTGGCGGGGGCGATGAAGAAGTACTCCAGCAGGCCGGTGACGCCGCCCTGGTGGCGCACCACGCCCAGCCAGGCGATCAGGGTGAAGGCCAGCAGCAACAGGGCCAGCTGGCACAGGTACAGGCGGCCCGCGCGCCGCCACAGGCCGCCGCGCAGTTCGGCGAAACTCTGCCGCTCGGCGCGCGCCCCGTACACGCGCCCGGCCAGCAGCGCCGACAGGAAGACGAAGCCCTCCGCCGCCGAGACGAAGCCGAACGGCTGGCTCAGCACCGGCGAGAAGCCGGTCGGCATGTGGGTGAGGGTCATGAGGACCAGCATGAGGCCGCGCAGCGCGTCGAGCTCCCACTGCCGGCCGCTCGCGCGGGGGGCGGTCATTTGTTGAGGGTTTTCCCTGGGCAACCCAGGATCATGCCAGAGCGCGAGGGCCCCAGGGGGCATTCGGCGCGCTCGCCTACACTCGCCCGCATGACGCCGAGCCCGGAACGCGACGAAGCCTTCATGCGCCTGGCGCTCGACGAAGCCCGCGCCGCCGCCCAGGCCGGCGAGGTGCCGGTGGGCGCGGTCCTGGTGAAGGACGGCCAGGTGATCGCCACCGGCCGCAACGCCCCCATCGCCACACACGACCCGAGCGCGCACGCCGAGATGCTGGCCCTGCGCGAGGGCGCGCGGCGCCTGGCCAACTACCGGCTCGATGGCTGCACGCTTTATGTGACCCTGGAGCCCTGCGCCATGTGCAGTGGCGCCATGCTGCACGCGCGGCTGGACCGCGTGGTCTTTGGCGCGAGCGACCCCAAGACCGGTGCGGCCGGCTCCGTGATCGACCTGTTCGCCCAGGCGCCACTGAACCACCAGACCCAGGTGCGGGGCGGCGTGCTGGCCGAGCAGGGCGCCGAGCTGCTGCGCAGCTTCTTCAAGGAGCGGCGGATGAACCCCCACCCCCTGCGCGAGGACGCGCTGCGCACGCCCGATGCCGCGTTCGAGGGCCTGCCCGGCTACCCCTGGGCGCCCCGGTACCTGAGCGACCTGCCCGCGCTGAACGGGCTGCGCCTGCACTACCTCGACGAAGGCCCGCGCGACGCCCCGCTGACCTGGCTCTGCCTGCACGGCAACCCGGCCTGGAGCTACCTCTACCGCCACATGCTGCCGGTGTTCCTGGCGGCCGGTCACCGCGTGGTCGCGCCCGACCTCATCGGCTTCGGCAAGAGCGACAAGCCCAAGAAGGACGCGGCCCACCGCTTCACCTGGCACCGCCAGGTGCTGCTGGAATTCGTCGAGCGGCTGGACCTGCGCGACGTGGTGCTGGTCGTGCAGGACTGGGGCGGTCTGCTGGGCCTGACCCTGCCGCCGGCCGCGCCCGGGCGTTACCGCGGCCTGCTGGTAATGAACACCACCCTGGCCACGGGCGACTCGCCGCTGTCGCCCGGCTTCCTGGCCTGGCGCGAGATGTGCGCCAGCAAGCCCGAGTTCTCGGTCGGCCGCCTGTTCGCGCGCGGCAACCCGCAGATGAGCGAAGCCGAGTGCGCCGCCTATGACGCGCCGTTTCCCGACAAGGGCCACCGCGCGGCGCTGCGCGCCTTCCCGCCCATGGTCCCCGAGTTCCCCGGCAGCGACGGCGCCGCCGTCAGCCGCGAGGCGCGCCGCTTCTGGCGCGAGCAGTGGCAGGGGCGCAGCCTCATGGCCATCGGCCAGCAAGACCCGGTCCTCGGCGAGCCCGTCATGCGCGCGCTGCGCGAGCAGATCCGAGGCTGCCCCGAACCCCTGCTGCTGGCCCAGGCCGGCCACTTCGTGCAGGAACACGGTGGGCCCATCGCGCGCGCGGCGCTCGCGCATTTTTCATCCCCGAACCCATGAGCCACATCTACATCTACTCTCCCGCCAGCGCCGTGCGCGACAAGGCCGCGTTCCGCCGCGGCGTGCAGCGCCTCAAGGCCTTGGGCCACGAGGTCGAGATCGACACCGACGCCCTGCGTGCCCACATGCGCTTCGCGGGCGACGACGCCACGCGCCTGGCCGCCATCGGCCGCGCGGCGGCCAGCGGTGCCGACGTGGCCCTGATCTCGCGCGGGGGCTATGGGCTCACCCGCCTCCTGCCCGAGCTGCCCTACAAGGCCCTGGCCAAGGCGATCGAAAAAGGCACGCGCTTCGTCGGCCTGAGCGACTTCACCGCGCTGCAGCTGGCGCTGCTGGCCAAGACCGGCGCCAGCACCTGGGCCGGCCCGGCGCTGGGCGAAGACTTCGGCCCCGAGGTCGAGCCCGACGAGATCATGCTGGCCTGTTTCGGCGACCTGCTCGATGGGTCGGCCGAGGGCTCGGGCTGGACGCTGCCAGCGGCCGACGCCCCGGCCCACGCCGCCAAGCCGAAGCGGCACGTGCGCGAGGCCACGCTGTGGGGCGGCAACCTGAGCGTGCTGTGTTCGCTGGTCGGCACGCCATACCTGCCGGCCGTGAAAGGCGGGGTGCTGTTCCTGGAAGACGTGGGTGAGCACCCGTACCGGCTGGAGCGCCAGCTCACCCAACTGCTGCTGGCGGGCGTGCTGGACGCGCAGAAGGCCGTGCTGCTGGGGGCGTTCAACCGCTTCAAGCCGGTGCCGGGCTACGACCGGGGCTTCTCGCTCAAGACCGTGACGCAATGGCTGCGCTCGAAGACCAAGACGCCCATCTACACCGGGCTGCCGTTCGGCCACGTTCCCACCAAAGTGCTTCTGCCCGTGGGCCGCACGGTCGATCTGGTGGTGGAGGGGCGCGACGCGCTGATCTTCTGGGGGCATGAGCCCCATGGGCACCACGGGCATTGAGCCCGGAGGCACCACGGAACCGGCTTCGTCGGGCCGTCGGTGCCGTCCCTTGCGGGGGACGCGCGAAGCGCGGCGGGGTGGGGCTTACACCCGCCGGATGCGCGAAGCGTCGATCAAGGCCTTGGGCACCAGGCCCTGGAACACCGGCGAGAGGCTTTGCACGCGGTGCACCGCCAGCGCCTCGCCGTGCACGCGGCTCAGCACCGCGACCAGTTCGCCGCGCGCATACCAGAGGCTGTGCGCGTCGTGCATGAACTTCAGCCGGCGCTTGAGCGAAGGGTTCAGGCGGGCGCCTTCTTCACCCAGCACGGCCAGCATGGCCTCACGCACCGGCTCCAGCTCGTCCTCGTCGTCCGCGCGCGCGCTCGGCCCTAGCAGGGCCGAGATGCTGTTGCGGAGACTGGGCTTGAACCAACGCATGACCGTGAGAGTTCCATCACAGGGAGGGCTGGCCAGAATACGACCTGAAGCATGTCGATGCAATCGTGCATGTCTTGATACGGCAAAAAAAACAACAGCAAATCATGTGCTTAGCGCGGGAGTTTCATGGACTACCTCAATTTAGTAATCCTTTTGCACTCATTGTTGGCTGGGTGCCACAACCCGGTCGGCCTTTCGGGGCGCACAAACGCCACTTGCATCGGTTGAGGATGTAACGGTCTGCGAGAACCGCCATGCTCTAATCGCCCGCAGGTTTTCCCAGCCCCATGCCCGAACTCACGATCGCCTTCGTCGACCTCACCGGTAGCACCTCCGTGTTCGAGACACTGGGCAACGACCGGGCCACCAAGGCGGTCACCAAGCTGACGCAGTGGATCGGCGCACGCGGCCAGTCGAACGGCGGCACCGTGGTCAAGATGCTGGGCGACGGCGTGCTGATGGCCTTCGCCGACAACCGCGCCGCGGTCGATGCCATGGTGCAGATCCAGCAGGAGCACGCCAAGCGCGTGCAGCAGTGGCCGGCCCACCTCAAGCTGCTGATGCAGATCGGCCTGGCGCGCGGCTCGGTGGTGTGGGTGGACGGCGACTGCTTCGGCGACGCGGTGAACCTGGCCTCGCGCCTGAGCGACCTGGCCGGCCCGGAACAGATCTTCGCCAGCGACACCGTCATCCAGTCGCTCGGGCCGCGCTCGCTGGTGCGCAACCGCAGCCTGGGTGCCATGCGCATCAAGGGCAAGGTCGACACCTGCGAGGTGTTCCGCATCGAGTGGCAGGCGGACATGCAGTCCGAGTTCCTCACGGTGCCGGCCGACCTGCACGCCATCACGCCCAAGGACGACTCCGATTTCGCGGGCATCGAGCTCGCCTGGCTGGACGCCACGCGCACCTTCAATTCCAGCGACCTGCCGCTGCGCATCGGCCGCGTGCCCGAGGCCAGCTTCGTGGTGAGCGACCCGCGCGTCTCTCGCATGCACGCCACCATCGGCATGGTCTCCGGCAACTACGTGCTGGAAGACGTGAGCAGCTACGGCACCTGGGTGCGTTTCGCGGGCAGCGAGTCGGTGGTGCAGTTGCGCCGCCAGGACTGCGTGCTGCACAGCGACGGCGAGATTTCCCTGGGCGCGCCGTTCTCCGATTTCAGCGCCCCCACCGTGAGCTTCAAGCTCATGGACGGCAGCATGGCGCTCGCCCGCAGCGCCGCCGCCAGCGCGCGCTGAAGGCGCTGGGCGCGCCGCGCCTGCGCGACAGCGCCCGCGCCGCCGGGTCATCGGGCGGGGTATATCCTCGCGGCTCCTCATAAGAAGCCCGAGAGACAAACACCATGCGCTGGATCCGCCGCCTCGCCACCCTCATCGGTCTGCTGCTCGTGCTGGCCGCCGCCCTGGGGCTGTGGTACGCCCGCCAGACCCTGCCGCGCACCGACGGGCACCTGCAGGTCAGCGGCCTGGGTGCGCCGGTGCAGGTCAACCGCGACGGCAGCGACGTCACCCACATCCTGGCCCAGAACCCGCGCGACGCCTGGATGGCGCTGGGCTACGTGCACGCGCAGGAACGTGGCTGGCAGTTGGCCTTCAACCGCGCCGTCATGCGCGGTACGCTGTCCGAGTTCCTGGGCCCGGCCACGCTGGAGACCGACAAGCTCATGCGCACCCTGGGCATTCGCCAGGTGGCGCAGCGCCAGCTGGCCAAGTTGCCACCAGACGTCAAGGCCGCGGTGGAGGCCTACAGCGCCGGCATCAACGCCTTCTTCGCCGGCGGCGAACAGGCGCTGACGCCCGAATTCCTGCTGCTGGGCGTGAATCCGCGCGAAGAGGCCCTGCGGGGCGCCTGGTGGGACCCGGCCGACAGCGTGGGCTGGTCGATCATGATGGCGCTGGACCTGGGCGGGAACTGGGGCAACGAGTTCGCCCGGCTGACGGCGCTGCAGGTGCTGGACACGCCCGCGCTGTGGGAGCTGTTCCCGCCGTACCCGGGCGAGGCGCCCGCCGCCAGCGCCGACCTGGGCCGGCTGTACCGCGAACTGGGTGTGTTCAACAAGGCCAACGGCACCGCCACCTCGCAGGCCCCGGCGGCCCCGCAGGCCGGCTGGCGCGAGCGCATCGCGCTGGACCTGCGCGACTGGACCGATGGCTTCGGCTTCAACGAAAACAAGGGCTCGAACAACTGGGTGGTGGCCGGCTCGCGCACCCAGAGCGGCCAGCCGCTGCTGGCCAACGACCCGCACCTGGGCCTGAGCGCGCCCGCCATCTGGTACTTCGCGCGGCTGCAGGCGCCCGACGCGGGTGGCCTCAAGGGCATGGACGTGATCGGCGCCACCCTGCCGGGCACGCCCTTCGTGGTGCTGGGCCGCACGGCCGGCGTGGCCTGGGGCTTCACCAACACCGGGCCTGACGTGCAGGACCTCTACCTGGAACAGATCAACCCGGCCAACCCCGGCGAGTACCGCGTGCCCTCGGCCGGCACCGAGCCCGCCTGGGAACGCTTCACCGTGCGCGCCGAGACCATCCGCGTGAAGGGGCAGGCCGACGTCACACACCTGGTGCGCGCCACGCGCCACGGCCCGGTGCTGAGCGACGCCCAGGCCCAGCACGGCAAGGTGCTCGACACCACGCGCTTCGTGCTGGCGCTGCGCTGGACCGGGCTCGACGACGAGGACAACGTGTCCGCCACGCTGGCCTCCAACCGCGCGCAGAGCGTGGAGGAACTGCTGGCGGCGTTCTCCACCTTCCGCGCGCCCATGCAGAACATCGTGATGGCCGACCGCACCGGGCGCATCGCCTACAAGGCGGCCGGGCGCGTGCCGCTGCGCGCGGCCGACAACGATATCCGCGGCGTGGCCCCGGCGCCGGGCTGGGAGCCGCGCTACGACTGGACCGGCTGGCTGCCGTACGCCGACACGCCGCAGGACGATGGCGCGCGCGGCTGGATCGCCACCGCCAACCAGCGCATCCACGCGCCGGACTACCCGCATTTCCTCACCCAGGACTGGGCGCCGCCATACCGCCAGCAGCGCATCGAGACCCTGCTGGAGGCCACGCCCAAGCACGACGTGGCCAGCATGCGCGCCATCCAGGGCGACCAGCGGGCCGAGGCCACGCTGCGCCTGCTGCCGCACCTGTTGAAGGCGCCGTCCACGCATTCGCTGGCCGAGGCCGCGCGCGCCGCGCTGCAGGGCTTCGACGGCGTGATGCGCGCCGACTCACCCGCGCCGCTGATCTACAGCGCCTGGATCGACGAGTTCACGCGTGGCGTGATCGGCCAGCGCCTGGGCAAGGAGCGCTTCGAGTCCCTGTACGGCAAGCGCCTGTTCCGCCAGGCGGTGGAGGGCTTCCTGGAGAGCGACAACCGCGCCTGGTGCGGCGTGCAGGGTTGCCCGCACGCGGCGGGCGAGGCGCTGTCGCGCGCACTGGACAGGCTGTCGGCCCAGTACGGCGCCGACGTGGCCGCCTGGCGCTGGGGCGAGGCGCACCCGGCCATCTCGGCGCACCGGCCGTTCTCCAACGTGAAGCCGCTGGCCCGCTTCTTCGAGGTGCGCGAGCCCACCGGCGGCGACCCCTTCACGGTGAACGTGGGCCAGTACCACCTGGACAAGGCCGACGCGCCCTTCGCCAACCGCCACGCGGCCAGCCTGCGCGCGATCTACGACCTGGCCGACCTGGACCGCTCGCTGTTCATCTACCAGACGGGGCAGAGCGGCAACGTGTTCTCCAGCCGCTACCGCGACATGAGCGCGACCTGGCTGGCCAACAAGCACCGCACCCTGAGCCTGAAGCCGCCCAAGTGGGCGAGCGAGCTGTCGCTGACGCCCTGACTACTTCAGGTTGCCCTTGAGGAACTGGGCGAGCCGTTCGCTCTTCGGGCTGGCGAGCACCTCGCGCGGCACACCCTGTTCCTCGATACAGCCCTTGTGCAGGAAGATGAGGTGCGAGGACACCTCGCGCGCGAACCCCATCTCGTGCGTCACCACCAGCATGGTGCGGCCTTCCTCGGCCAGCAGGCGCATCACGCGCAGCACCTCGCCCACCAGCTCCGGGTCGAGCGCGGAGGTGGGCTCGTCGAACAGCATCACCGCCGGCTCCACCGCCAGCGCGCGCGCGATCGCCACGCGCTGCTGCTGGCCACCGCTCATGTGCGCGGGGTAGCGGTCTTCCACGCCGCTCAGGCCCACGCGCTCCAGGTACTTGCGCGCCGTCTGCACCGCCTGGTCGCGCGGCACGCCCAGCACGTGCACCGGCGCCTCGATGATGTTCTGCAGCACCGTCATGTGCGCCCACAGGTTGAAATGCTGGAACACCATGGCCAGGCGCGTGCGCAGGCGCTGCAGCTGCTTCGGGTCGGTGGCGTGCAGCTCGCCGTGGCGGTCGGGCGCGAGCTTGAGTTCCTCGCCGCCGAGCACGATGCGCCCCGCGTTGGGCTTCTCGAGCAGGTTGATGCAGCGCAGCAGCGTGCTCTTGCCCGAGCCCGAACTGCCGATCAGGCTGATGACGTCGCCCGCGCGCGCCTCGAGAGACACGCCCTTGAGCACCTCGTTGGCGCCGAAGCGCTTGTGGATGTCGTGCACGGCCAGCAGCGGCGCGGAAGAAGGGGTGGGGGCATTCATGGGAGCGGGGCAGGGTCAGGCACCGAGCAGGTGGCCGGTGCGGAACGGGGTGGCGCCGGCGATCTTGCCGATCTCGCCGCCGGCGACGACGTAGCGCTCGCCAATGGCCGCGTAGAGCACGCCCGCGACACCGGCGGTGATCCGGTGCACGCGCGAGGCGCCGGGCGCGGTGGGGTCGATGACCTCGGCCACCACCTCGCCGACGGCCAGGGTATCGCCTGGGCGCACGCAGAAGGCCACCACGCCGGCCACCGGGCTGTGCAGGGTCTCCGAGCCAGCCAGCGGCGTGGCCTCGCAGCTCGGCCGGGGGATGGCGGGGGCGGGCCCATCGAGCACGCGCAGGTGCAGCAGGTAGTCCATCAGGGCCTTGGCGTCGATCCGCGCGTTGTCGTGCGAGACGTCGGCCTCGCCGCGCAGCTCCACCGTGGCGCTGGCGCAGGCCTGGGGCAGCGGGTGGTGGATGCCCTGCGCGCGCAGTCGCTCGGCCAGTCGCCACCACAGGCCCGAGAGGGTTTCGTCGAAGGGCTCGCCACCCGAATCGCGCGCCAGCAGCACGGCGCGGCAGCCCAGCAGCCAGGCCAGTGGCGCCAGCGGGGCCCAGCAGGCCTCCTCGGCGTACAGGTGCAGCGCGGCTTCCCAGTCGCAGTGCAGGTCCAGCACCACGTCGGCGTCGTGCGCCAGCAGGAAGAGCTGGCGGCGCAGGCTGTCCAGCTCGGTGGCGGGCCGCCAGTCGCGCAGCCAGCGGGTGGCGGCGGCGCGCACCAGGGCCACGTTGGCCTGCGGGTCGGGGCCCAGGCGGTCGCGCAGCTCGTCGAACAGCGCGTCCGCCAGGTTCGGGTAGTGGCGATTGAAGTTCTGCGACGTGCCGAATTCGAAGCGGCCCATGGCGCGGTGGTTGAGCCGCTGCGTCAGGCCGATGGGGTTGGCCGCCGGCACCAGCACCACCTGGCCGCGCAGGCGGCCCTCGCGTTCGGCGGCCTCCAGCTGGGGGCGCAGGTGGTGCGCCACCAGCATGCCGGGCAGCTCCTCGGCGTGCAGGCTGGCCTGCAGGTAGACCTTGGGCCGGGCGTCTTCGGCGCCATAGCGGAACGACACCAGATGCTTCTGGTGGCCCAGGCTGGGACTCAGCAGGGGGTGTTCGGTCCGTTCCATGCGTTTCCCGTCAGTGCGTGCGCGGCGCCAGGTGGGCGAGGAAATGCCGCTCGCCGAGCTTGAACAGGCCTACCAGGGTGAAGGTGATGGTGAGGTAGATGCCGGCGGCGAAGAGGTAGGCTTCAAAAGGCAGGTAGTAGTCGGAGTAGATGCGGCTGGCGGCGGCGGTCACGTCCAGCATGGCCGGCACCGCGCTGGCCAGGCTGGTGCCGTGCAGCATCATCACCACCTCGTTGCTGTAGGCCGGCAGGGTGCGGCGCATGGCGCTGGGCAGCACGATGCGCCGCAGCGCCTGCCAGCGGCCCATGCCCATCGCCTGCGCGGCCTCGATCTCGCCCGGCGCCGTCTCGCGGATGGAGCCCGCGAGCATTTCGGCCGTGTAGCCGGCGGTGTTGAGGGCGAAGGCGAGCAGGGCGCAGAAGAAGGCGTCCTTGAACATCGTCCAGGGCCAGATGTCGTCCCAGCGCGCCTGGATCCAGTCGAGCTGGGCCAGGCCGTAATAGATCATGTACATCTGGATCAGCAGCGGTGTGCCGCGGATCACGTAGGTGTACGCGCCGACCAGCCAGCGCAGCGGCGCCGGCCCGTGGGTGAGCGCCAGGGCAAACACCACGGCCAGCACGCCGCCGATGGCCAGGCAGGACAGCAGCAGGCTCAGCGTGGTCAGCACGCCCTGGCCATACATGGCGAGGTGGGCCGGTTCGAAGATGACTTCCCAGCGCATGGTGTCAGTGGGTCAGCCGCTTGACGCCCAGGCTGAAGCGCCGGTTCACCCAGCGCAGCGCCCACAGCGAGACCGTGGTGTAGACGAGGAACAGCGCCGCCGCGAACAGGAAGAAGGTGAAGGGCTCGCGCGTGGCCGCGCTGGCCTGCTTGGCCAGGTAGGTCATCTCGTGCAGGCCGATCAGGCTGACCAGGGCCGTGGCCTTGATGAGCACCAGCCAGTTGTTGGTGAAGCCCGGAAGCGCGTAGCGCACCATCTGCGGCGCGGTGATGCGCACGAAGGTGCGCACGCGCCCCATGCCGAAGGCCCAGGCCGCTTCCATCTGCCCGCGCGGGATGGCCAGGATGGCGCCGCGGAAGGTCTCCGTCATGTAGGCGCCGTAGATGAAGCCGATGGTCAGCACGCCCGCCGCGAAGGGGTTGATGTCCACCGAGCGGCGGCTGCCCAGGGCCTCGAGCAGGTGGTTCAGGCCGATGGTGCCGCCGTAGAAGATGAGCAGCATCAGCACGAGTTCGGGCACGCCGCGCACCACGGTGGTGTAGGCGGTGGCCAGCCAGACGAGCGCGCGGCGGCCCGACAGCTTGGCCGCCGCGCCCGCCAGGCCCAAGAAAATGGCCACCACGAGGGCGGCCAGTGAGACGCCCACCGTGAGCAGGGCGCCTTGCAGGATGGACTGGTAGTAGCCGGACAAACCGCGCTCGGTGGGCTGACCGCTTACTTGCCGTAGACGTCGAAGTCGAAGTACTTCTTGGCGATCGTCTCGTAGACGCCGTTGGAGCGAATCGTCTTGATGGCCGCGTTCAACTCGTCCTTGAGGGCGGTGTCGTCCTTGCGCAGGGCCACGCCCACGCCGGTGCCGTAGTACTTGGGATCGTCCAGCACGGGGCCCACGAAGCCGTAGTCCTTGCCCTCGGGCTTGCGCAGGAAGCCGCCGTTGACCTCCACCTGGTCGGCCACGGTGCCGTCGAGGCGGCCGGACTTGATGTCCAGGTAGACCTGGTCCTGGGCCTCGTAGGGAACGATGCTCACGCCCGCGGGCTTGAGCTCGCCCAGGGCGTACTTCTCTTGCGTGCTGCCCTTGAGCACGCCCAGCTTCTTGCCCTTGAGCGAGGCCGGTTCGGTGTAGGCGGTGCCGTTCTTCACGACGATGCGGCTGGGGGTGAAGTAGTACTTGTCGGTGAAGTCCACGACCTTCAGGCGCTCCTCGGTGATGGACATGGAGCTGATGATCGCGTCGTACTTCTTGGCCTGCAGGCCGGGGATCATGCTGTCCCAGACCTGTTCGACGTAGACGCACTGGCGCTTGATTTCCTTGCACAGGGCGTCGGCGATGTCGACGTCGAAGCCGGTGGGCTTGCCGTCGGCGGTCTTGAAGGTAAAGGGTTCGTAGGTCGGGTCGATGGCGACCTTGAGCTCGGGCAGGGCGGCCGGAGCGGGCGCTGCGGCCGGCGCGGCGGCGGGCGCGGGTGCGGCTGCCGGGGCGGGGGCCTCCTCTTTCTTGCCGCAGGCCGAGAGGGCCAGGGCGCCGGTGAGGGCGGAATACAGGGCAAGGTGCTTCATGAGAAATCTCTCGGTTGCCGCCCGCCCGGGCCATCCGGGCGGTGCGAAGTAGGCGGGATTGTAGGTCTGAGCTCCTGGGGGGCTGGCTCCAAAAAGGGCGAGGTTTCCCGGGGCCGGTGGCGCCTGCGGGACGTCAGCAAGATGCAAGCCAGACGGCCGTTTCCCCGCCATGAACGGAACCCGCCGTCCGCGCCATCGGCGATACATTCGTTCATCCCAATATGCTGAACCGGCCAGGGTGTCTGGCCACCGCACCGCCACCATGCCACTGCCCACCCGACTCATCGCCCTTCTGCTTCCCCTGTTGATGGCCAGCGCGGCGCGGGCCGCGGAACCGGAATACACGCTGGCGGTGAGCGAAGGCACCTCGGGCGGGCTGGACCACGCGCGCGCCACCGCCAAGTACGCCGGCCTGGCCGAGGCCCTGGGCCGGGCGCTGAAGGGCAAGGTGACGGTGGTGTTCGCGCGCGAGTTCGCGCTGCTCGAAGACGGCCTGAAGGCCAAGCGCTTCGACCTGGCGCTGGCCCGGCCCAGCGACTACCCGGCGCGCGCCATGCGCGACAACGGCTACCGCTTCGTCGCCAGCGCCAAGCCCGAGGGCCAGTGCCTGATCGTCACCCGCAACGACTCGCCACTGAAAACCATCGCCGACGCCAAGGGCGCGCGCTGGGTGCTGCCCGAGCAGGTGTCGTACATGTCGCGTTTTTGCAATGCCGAGCTGCGCGACCGGGGCATCCCGCTCAAGGGCGAGAAGGTGCAGTTCGTGCGCGAGCAGGGCGCGGTGCAGTTCTACCTGGAGCACAAGCTGGCCGACGTGGGCGGCGTGGCCTCCTATTCGGGCGTGGCGCGTTCGCTGGACAAGGCCGGCCTGCGCGTGCTGCACCGCAGCGTGATGCAGCCGTACTCTCCCATGGTCGCCGGCCCGCGCCTGACAGCCGAGCAGCTGCAGGCCGTGCAGGCCGAACTGCGCGCCATGGACCAGGCCGACGCTGGCCGCGGCGTGCTCAAGACCCTGGGCATCCAGGGCTTCGACACCGGCACCGGGCCGCGCGTGCTGAGCCTGCTGGAGTGGCTCGGGACCTGAGCGGGTCCGGGCCCCGGGGGCGCCGGGTGTAGCCTTGCGGCTCCCACCAGGAGTCCCACCCCATGACCACCTTGCTTGGACTGTCCGGCAGCCTGCGCGCCGGCTCCTTCAATACCGCGCTGCTCAAGGCCGCCCAGTCCGCCGCCGGCGCGGACACCCCACTCGACGCCGCCACCGTGCACGGCGTGCCGCTGTACGACGGCGACCTGGAGCAGGCCAGCGGCACGCCGCCGGCCGTGCGCGCCCTGAAGGAGCGCATCCTGGCCGCCGACGGCCTGCTGCTGGTTTCGCCCGAATACAACAACGGCATCCCGGGCGTGTTCAAGAACACCATCGACTGGCTCTCGCGTCCCACGCCCGGCCTGCCCGACGTGTTCCGCGACCGGCCGGTGGCCGTCATCGGGGCGTCGCCCGGGGGCTTCGGCACGGTGATGGGCCAGGCCCATTGGCTGCCTGTGCTGCGCACCCTGGGCGCCCAGCACTGGAGCGGCGGGCGCCTGATGGTGTCGCGCGCCGGCTCGGTGTTCGGGGCCGACGGCGCGCTGCTGGACGAGGCGATCGCCCGTCAGCTGGCCGACTTCGTGCAGGGCTTCGCGCGCTTCGCGGCCGCGGCGGCGCGCGGCCACTGAGCCTTCAGCGCCGCCAGCCGCGCAGCAGCAGGGCGTTGCTCACCACGCTCACGCTGCTCAGGGCCATGGCGGCGCCCGCCACCATCGGGTTGAGCAGGCCGGCCGCCGCCAGCGGGATGCCGATCACGTTGTAGGCGAAGGCCCAGAACAGGTTCTGGCGGATCTTGCGGTAGGTGCGGCGCGAGATGTCGATGGCGTCGGCCACCAGGGCCGGGTCGCCACGCATCAGCGTGATGCCGGCCGCGTGCATGGCCACGTCGGTGCCGGTGGACATGGCGATGCCCACGTCGGCCGAGGCCAGCGCCGGGGCGTCGTTGATGCCGTCGCCCACCATGGCCACCGCATGCCCGCCCTGCTTGAGCTGGCCGATGATGCCGGCCTTGTCGGCGGGCAGCACCTCGGCCTCGATGCGGGCGATGCCCAGGCGCTGGCCCACGGCCGCCGCGCTGCCGCGGTTGTCGCCGGTGAGCATGACCGTGCGCACCCCCATGCCGTGCAGGCGTTCCACGGCGCGCGCGGCGCTGGCCTTGGGCGCGTCGCCGAAGGCCAGCAGGCCGACCAGGCGCGGCGCCTGGGTCACGTCGGCCAGCCAGGACACGGTGCGGCCCTCGTCCTGCAGGCGCTGCGCCTGCGCGGCCAAGGCCGCGGTGTCCACGCCCAGCTCCTGCATGAAGCGCGGGCTGCCCAGGCGCAGCGCGTGGCCGTCGACCTCGGCCGACATGCCGCGGCCGGGCACCGCGCTCACCTGACTGGCCGGCAGCGGCGTCAGGCCGGCGGCCTGGGGCGACTCCAGCACGGCGCGCGCCAGCGGGTGTTCGCTGCCGGCCTGCAGTGCCAGGCTCCAGGGGATCAGGCGCTCTTCCTGGCCCGGCGCGGCCAGGGCGGCCACCAGCTGGGGCCGGCCCTCGGTCAGGGTGCCGGTCTTGTCGAAGGCCACGGTGTCCACGCGGTGCGCCACCTCCAGCGCCTCGGCGTCCTTGATCAGGATGCCCTGGCGCGCGGCCACGCCGGTGCCGGCCATGATGGCCGTGGGCGTGGCCAGGCCCAGCGCGCAGGGGCAGGCGATCACCAGCACCGCCACGGCGTTGAGGATGGCGCGCTCCCAGTCGCCCGTGAGCACGCCCCAGCCGACCAGCGTGATCAGCGACAGCAGCAGCACCACCGGCACGAACACCGCGCTCACGCGGTCCACGATGCGCTGGATGGGCGCTTTCTTCGCCTGGGCCGACTCCACCATGCGCACGATGCGCGACAGCGTGGATTCGGCGCCGACGGCGGTGGTCTGGATCTCCAGCAGGCCTTCGGCGTTCACCGCGCCGCCGGTCACCTTGTCGCCGGGGTGCTTGGCGATCGGCAGGCTCTCGCCCGTGATGAGGGATTCGTCCACCTGGCTCGCGCCGCTGAGCACGGTGCCGTCCACCGGCACCCGCTCGCCGGGGCGCACGATCACCACGTCGCCCACCTTCACGCGGGCCAGCGGCAGGTCCACGTCGCCCTGGGGCGTGCGCACGCGTGCGATCTCGGGCTTGAGCGCGTTGAGCGCCGCGATGGCGGCCGTGGTCTGGCGCTTGGCACGCGCCTCCAGCCATTTGCCCAGCAGCACCAGGGTGATGACCACCGCCGAGGCCTCGAAATACAGGTGCGGCGCGCCATGCGCCTGGTGGCGCAGCAGCAGGTAGACGCTCAGGCCATAGCCCGCGCTGGTGCCGAGGGCGACCAGCAGATCCATGTTGCCGGTGCCCGCGCGCACGGCCTTCCAGCCGGCGCGGTAAAAGCGTGCGCCCAGCCAGAACTGCACCGGCGTGGCCAGGGCCAGCTGCAGCCAGCCGTTGAGCGTCCAGTCGCTGCCGGACAGCATGGCCACCATGGGCAGCACCAGCGGCAGCGACAGCAGCGCGGCCAGGGCCACGGGCCACCAGGGCTCGCCACCACCCTTGTGGGCACCGGGCGCGGCCGGCGCCTGCTCGTCGTGGGGCAGGGCGGTGTAGCCGGCCTTCTCGACGGCGGCCATCAACTGGGCCGCCGTGGCGCCGGTGGCGCGCACGCTGGCGCGCTCGGTCGCCAGGTTGACCTCGGCCTCGCTCACGCCGGGCACGGCCTTCAGGGCCTTTTCGACACGGCCGACGCAGGAGGCGCAGGTCATGCCCTCGATCTCGAATTCGAATTGCTGCGCGGCCACCTGGTAGCCGGCCTTCTCGACGGCCGCGACCAGTTGGCTGGCGGCCGCCGGCGCGGCGGCACTGACCGAGGCGGTCTCGGTGGCGAGGTTGACGCTGACCTCGCTCACGCCAGGCACGGCCTTCAGGGCCTTCTCGACCCGGCCCACGCAGGAGGCGCAGGTCATGCCCTCGATGGGCAGGCGGTACTCGGTCAGGGGCGGTGCAAGGGAGTTCATGGCGGTCTTCCAGATGAATTGACGTGGAAACCCGATGCTCAGGCCTGACATGGTGTCAAGGTCAAGCCTGTCCACGACGGGCCGTCGCCGCTTGACCTTGCCACCGTGGCAAGGCCTACCGTGAAGCCTTCATCCACTTTCACGGAGATTGTCGTGCACGAATTCCAACTGCCCTCCATGACCTGCGGCCACTGCGCGGCCCGCGTCAACCGGGCGCTGAAACAGGCCGACCCCGCCTGCGCCGTCGAAGTCGACATGGCGCAGCGCAGGGTCGTGGTCAATAGCGACGAGGACCGCGCGGTGCTGGCCGAGGCCCTGGCCGACGCCGGCTACGCCCCGGCCTGAGCGGCGGCCGCCGAGGCCCTTCGTCGCGAAGGGCCTCGGCGTGGGTTCAAGGCTTGAGGGGCTTGATCGACTCGACCACCATCTGGCCCTTGTCCTGCACGGCGGTGAACTGCACCTTGTCGCCCACGGCGATGCCGTCCAGCATGGCCTTGTCGCGCACGACGAAGACCATGGTCATGGGCGGCATGTCCATGTTCTTGATCTCGCCGTGGCGCAGGGTGATCTTGCCGTTCTCCTTGTCGACGCGGCGGACCTCTCCCTCCACCAGCGGATGGTTCTGCTGCATGCCCATCATGGCGCCCGAGCCCATCCTGCCGTGGTCCATGCCTTGCGCGAACGCGGGCGGGGCGAGCGAGAACAGGGCGGCGAGGGCGCTCGACGCGAGGGCGGGGACGATCTTCTTCATGGGGTGCTCCTGAAAGGGGAATCGGACGGCCGCCGGCTCACTGGGCCACGACCTTGATCTTGCCGAACATGCCGGCCTCGTAGTGGCCGGGCAGCAGGCAGGCGAAGTCGAACTCGCCGGCGCGGTTGAACCGCCAGACGATCTCGCCGCGCTGACCCGGGGCCACGTGCGACATGTAGGGCTCGTCGTGCTCCATGCCGGGGAACTTCTTCATCAGGGCCGCGTGCTCGTCGAGGTCCTTCTGGGTGCCCAGCACGAACTCGTGCATCACCTGGCCCGCGTTGCGGTGCACGAAGCGGATGGTCTCCCCTTGGCGCACCTCCAGCCGGTCGGGCGTGAAGCGCATGGCATCGGTCATGCCGATCTCGATGGTGCGGCTCACGGCCTTGGCCTCGCCGGCGATGCCCCAGGGCTTCTGTTCCATCTTGACCGGCCCCGCCAGCTTGTGGTCTTCGTTGCCATGGGCCAGCGCCAGGCCGGTGATCGAGGCCAGGGAGAGCAGCAGGGCCGCGGTGCGAAACGTCATGAAAGGCTCCAGTGGTGTTGAACGGCAAAGAATGGGAAAAGGGGGGCAGGCCCGCCCAAGGGATCAGTGGTGCTTGCCATGGCCCGGCTTCACCACGGTGGCGTCGGCCTGTCCCGGGGGCGTGGCCGCGCGCGGGGCCGCGGGCGTGGCGCCGGTCCACTCGCGGGCGACGGTGCCCGGCGGAAACGGGTAGGGCCCCGGGTCCTTGTAGTCGCCGGGCTTCTGGTCCTTGCGGACCTTGAACACGCTGAACATGCCGCCCATCTCGATGGGACCGAACTGGCCGGTGCCGGTCATCATGGGCGCGGTGTTGTCCGGGAGGGGCATCTGCATCTCGCCCATGTCGGCCATGCCGCGCTCGCCCATCACCATGTAGTCGGGCACCACACGCTGCAGCTTGTTCACCAGACCGCGGTGGTCCACGCCGATCATGGTGGGCACCGCATGGCCCATGGCGTTCATGGTGTGGTGGCTCTTGTGGCAGTGGAAGGCCCAGTCGCCTTCTTCGTCGGCGATGAGCTCGATCTGGCGCATCTGGCCCACGGCCACGTCGGTGGTCACCTCGTACCAGCGGGTGGCGGGCGGGGTGGGGCCGCCATCGGTGCCGGTCACCTGGAACTCGTGGCCGTGCAGGTGGATGGGGTGGTTGGTCATGGTGAGGTTGCCCACGCGGATGCGCACACGGTCGTTCAAGCGCACGTTGAGCGTGTCGATGCCCGGGAAGATGCGGCTGTTCCAGCCCCAGATGTTGAAGTCGGTCATGGTGTTGACCTTGGGCGTGCGGCTGCCGGGCTCGACGTCGAAGGCGTTGAGCAGGAAGCAGAAGTCGCGGTCGACCTCGCTGATGTGCGGGTGCCTGGCCTTGGGGTGCGTGACCCAGAAGCCCATCATGCCCATGGCCATCTGCACCATCTCGTCGGCGTGCGGGTGGTACATGAAGGTGCCGGGCCGGCGGGCCTCGAATTCGTAGACGAAGGTCTTGCCCGCCGGAATGTGGGGCTGGGTGAGGCCGCCCACGCCGTCCATGCCGCTGGGCAGGCGCTGGCCGTGCCAGTGGATGGTGGTGTGCTCGGGCAGCTTGTTGGTGACGAAGATGCGCACGCGGTCGCCCTCGACGACCTCGATGGTCGGCCCCGGGCTCTGGCCGTTGTAGCCCCACATGTTGACCTTGAAGCCGGGCGACATCTCACGCACCACGGGCTCGGCGACCAGGTGGAACTCCTTGACGCCGTTGTTCATGCGCCAGGGCAAGCTCCAGCCGTTGAGCGTGACCACCGGGTTGTAGGGGCGGCCCGTGTTCGGCACCAGCGGCGGCGCGGTGTCGACGGAGGTCTGGATGACGGGCTCGGGCAGTGCGGCGAGCGCCGAGCGGGCGACGCCCAGGCCGGCCATGGTGGCGGCGGCGCCGGCGAAGAATTGACGACGGTTGTTCATGTTGGTGTCGAAGGGGGTTTCAATGAGCGGCCGCGGGGGCCTCGCCGGCAGCGGCGCCACCGGGCGCGACGAAGGCCGTGGGTTCGCCGCCCTGCAGCACCCACATCAGGTCGGTGTCGGCGAGCCAGTAGTCGCGCACGGCGGCGATGGTCTCGCGCTGCGATTGCGCATGGGCCTGCACCTCGGTAAGCAGCTCCCACACGCTCTTGAGCATGCCGTTGTACTGCAGCACGCTCTCGTCCACGATCAGCTGGCGCTGAACCATGACGTCGTCGCGCAGGCCGCGCGCCACCGCCAGGGTGGCGTCGCGCGAGGCGAGGGCCTGCCCGAAGTTGGCTTCCACCTTCCATTGATCCACGCGGGGCAGCTGGGCCTTGATCTCGGCCAGCCGGGCGCCCAGTTCAGCGGGTGACAGCGATTGTTTGGGCAGGTCCGGCAGGGTGTCGGGCAGCGCCAGGCGTTCGTGCACGCCATTGAGTTGCAGGGTGTGCAGCAGGGCGCGCTCCGACTGCCGCGCGGCCGCGGCGGCCTGCTGCAGCGCGCGCCGCTCGCTCGCCAGGCCCAGTTCGACGCGGCTTTGCTGGTAGGCGCTCCAGTTGCCCACCTTCACCATGCGCCGGCCCAGCTCGGCCGCGGCCTCGGCCGCCTCCAGCGAGGCGCGCTGCAGCCGCACGGCCTGCTGGTCCGCCACGGCGCGCAGCCAGGCGCGGCGCGCGTCGGCGGCCACCTCGAAGACCTCGCCCACGCCCTCGATGCGGCGCTGGTGGCGCGCGTCCACTTCGTGCCAGCGGCCCTGGGCGATGCGCGCCACGTTGTCATCGCCCAGGCGCGGCAGCACCTTCTGCAGTTCCAGGTGCGGCCGCCAGGCCAGGCGCGTGGCCGCTTCCAGCGAGGGCACCGGAAAGCCGGCCGTGGCGGCGGCGTCCGGGGCGGCGTTCGCCCCATGGGCCGCTTCCCACTTGAGCAGGTCCGCGTGCCCGCGCTTGAACTGCCCGACGGCCTCGTTGGCCGCCTTCCAGTCCGAGGACTGTTCAACCGCCGGCTGCGCGCCAGCCAAGGCCGCCGTGGCCAGGAATGCCGCGGCCACCAGAGCCCTGGGCCCGCGCGGGCTGAATGGATGCTTCACTCACCGACTCCTTGGATTGACTTCTTGAGCCGGCGCATTGTTCTGGCCGGGCAGGAACAGCGACCTGTCGGCTTCATGACAGATTTGTCATGTGGCGAAATTCCGCGACCCGCGTGGCACACTCGTTCGACCCCGCCGACCATGAAGATTCTGATCGTTGAAGACGAGGCCCACACGGGCGAGTACCTGCGCCAAGGCCTGCGCGAGGCGGGCTACTTCGTCGAACTCGCGCGCAACGGCGTCGACGGCCTGCACGAGGCCACCGAGGGCGGCCACGACCTGCTCATCCTGGATGTGATGCTGCCCGGCATCGACGGCTGGTCGCTGCTGCAATCGCTGCGCCGCAAGAACCAGCGCGTGCCGGTGCTCTTCCTCACCGCGCGCGACAGCGTGGAGGACCGCGTCAAAGGCCTCGAACTCGGCGCGGACGACTACCTCATCAAGCCGTTCTCGTTCTCCGAACTGCTGGCGCGCGTGAAGTCCATCCTGCGGCGCGGCGCTGCGGCGCAGGACGCCACCTCGCTGCAGGTGGCCGACCTCCACCTCGACCTGGTGCGCCGGCGCGTCACGCGCAAGGGCCAGCGCGTGGACCTCACCGCCAAGGAATTCGGCCTGCTCGAGCTGTTCATGCGCCGGCACGGCGAGGTGCTGCCGCGCACGCTCATCGCCTCCATGGTCTGGGACATCAACTTCGACAGCGACAGCAACGTGATCGACGTGGCCGTGCGCCGCCTGCGCGCCAAGATCGACGAAGGCTTCGACCTGAAGCTGCTGCGGACGGTGCGCGGCATGGGCTACGTGCTCGAAGACCCCCATGAAACGGCTTGAGGCATCGGGGGTGTCGCTCACGTTTCGCCTGACGGCGCTGTTCGCGCTGGTGGTGGGCGCGGTGTTCTCGGGTCTGGGCTACGTGGTCCACCGCGAAACGGCCGCGCACTTCGTCGAGCTGGACCAGGCGCTGCTGCGCGACAAGCTGGCGCTGATCCGCGGCATCGCCGAGCGCAGCGCGGACCTGCCCGATCTGGCGGCGCGCCTC
This sequence comes from Hydrogenophaga sp. YM1, assembly GCF_016903055.1. Classification (NCBI taxonomy): domain Bacteria; kingdom Pseudomonadati; phylum Pseudomonadota; class Betaproteobacteria; order Burkholderiales; family Comamonadaceae; genus Hydrogenophaga; species Hydrogenophaga sp. YM1. The sequence continues at coordinate 2,569,697 of NZ_CP070223.1, forward strand.
CATACGGCGCTGCGCGGCCACGAGGGCCTGCTGCTGCGGATCGACGCGGCCGAGCGCGAGGTCTTCCGGCTCGGCGACTTCGAGCCCCCACCGGCGCTGCGCGACGCGGGCGAGGGCCTGTCCTGGTCGGATGGCGACATGAGCTACTACGGCGAGTTCGCCACCCTGCCGCTGAGCTGGAGCGCGAACACCGACCTCCAGGTCTTCGCCGCCGTCGACACCCACCACCACCGCCACTTTCTGGCTCTGCTGCAGCGCAAGCTGCTGATCTGCATCCTGCTGGCCGTCGCCGCCAGCACGCTGCTGGGCGCGGTGGCGGTGCGGCGCGGCCTCAAGCCCCTGCTGGCCATGAAGCACCGGGCCGAGCGCGTGAATGCCCAGGACTTCACCGAACGCATGCCGGTGGCCAGCCTGCCGATCGAGATGCGCGGCCTGGCCAGTTCCATCAACGACATGCTCGACCGCCTGCAGCGCGACTTCGATCGCCTGAGCGCCTTCTCCACCGATCTGGCGCACGAGCTGAGGACCCCGCTGAGCAACCTGCTGACCAATGCCCAGGTGACGCTGGCGGTGCCGCGCGGCGGCGACGAGTACCGCGCCAGCCTGGAGGTCATTTCCGAAGAGCTGCAGCGGCTGGCCAAGACCGTGTCCGACATGCTCTACCTGGCCAAGACGGAGAACGTGGCCAGCCTGCCCAGCGTGGAAGACGTGGACCTGTCCGCCGAAGCGCGCTCGCTGATCGATTTCTACGAGGCCGTGGCCGACGAGAAGGGCGTGCGCTTGCGCCTGAGCGGCGAAGCGCGTGTGCGCGGCGACCGGCTGATGGTGCGCCGCGCGATCGGCAACCTGCTGTCCAACGCCGTGCGCCACGCGCCGCCCGGAGACCCGGTCGACCTGCGGATCGTGCTCACCGAGCGCTGGGCGCAGCTGCAGGTGAGCAACACGGGCGAGCCCCTGACGGCCGACCAGCGCCGGGCGATGTTCGACCGCTTCTTCCGCCTGAGCCAGGGGCGCCAGCGGCTGGAAGGCGAGGGCGTGGGACTGGGTTTGCCGATCACCCGGGCCATCATGTCCAGCCACCGGGGCGAAGTGGATGTGCAGTGCGAGCAGGGCCGCATCCGCTTCACCCTGAGCTTCCCCCGGCAGGCGTGACGCGCATGGGCCGGTGCGCCGTCACCGCGCTGCGGCTGCGCCGGGCGCGATGGCGGCCTTACGGCGCCCAGCGCCGGGGAGGCGCCCCCAGCAAGCGGCACAGTTCCTGACCCGCCAGCACCAGCCGCTTCAGGTGCGGCCCATCGGGGCGCTTGTCCATGAGCTCGACCGGCGCGGTGATCGTCAGGGCGTAGGCCAGCGCGTCCTGCGCGTTCCAGACCGGGACGCTGAGTGCGCCGTAGCCGGGCAGCGCGTCGAGCATCACGTCGGAGTGGCCGGCGGCGCGCACCGTCGCCTGGATGCTGTCCAGCAGGCGATCGCATTCGCCGTCCGTCGCGCCCTGCCCGAGTTCGCGCTGTGCCACCGGGCGCGTGGCCTCGCGGGGCAGCCAGGCAGCGAACACATGGCCACCCGCGGTGGACAGGAAGGACACCGGCCCGTTGCGCAGCTCGAACACGTGGTTGCGCGGGTCGGGCCGGTTGAACACGATGACCGGCCCCAGCGCGCTCCAGGTGAGCACCGCCACGCCCAGGCCCGTGTCGTCGCTGAGCGCCACCGCCTTGGCGCGGATCAGCTCGTAGTGGTCCACCTGCCGCGCAGCCGCCAGCCCCAGCGCCGCCAGGCTGGGCCCCAGCCGGTACTGGCCCCGCGCGTCCGCGCCCACCATGCCGGTGCGCACGAAGCTGGCGAGGTAGTTGTGCACGGCGCTGGGCGACATGCCCGCTCGCGCAGCGATGGTCTTCAGGGCCACGGCGTCCGGGCCCTGCTGGATCGCCGTGAGGATGCGGTAGCCCAGTTCGATCGACTGGATGCCGCGCGGGCCGCTGGCGCGGGCGGGCGGGGCGGCATGGCCGCTGGAGGGTGCGCTGGCGTCGCTCATGTGCGTATTTTCCCGGGTGTTCCGATCGGCTTTGGTCCGTAGAATATTCTCTATTATCCAATAATTCAACAATAGAGAATTTCAAGATGCCCATCACCGCCGACGCCGAGGCCTTCCGGCGCGCCATGCGCAAGGTGCCGTCCGCCGTCACGGTCGTGACCGCCGAGCACGGCGGACGGCGCCGCGGCCTGACCGCCACCGCCGTCTGCAGCGTGAGCGCCGATCCACCCCAGGTGCTGGCCTGCGTCAACCGGGTAGGGCGAGCCCACGCCTGCATCGAGCAGGCCCAGGCCTTCGCCATCAACTACCTGTCCGACGGACAGGTGCCCGTCGCCCAGGCCTTCTCGCGCCAGGCCGACGACCCGGACGACCGCTTCGCCGCCGAGGACTGGGCCAGTGGAGCCCAGGGCGTGCCCCTGCTGCGCGAGGCGCTGGTGTCCTTCGCCTGCCGCGTGGTGCAAAGCCTGGACTGCGGCAGCCACACCATCTTCGTCGGCGAGATCCTCGAGATCCGCCAGCGCGACCAGCGCTCGCTGCTCTACAAGAGCGGCGAGTTCCTGCCGGCCTGAGGCCCTGGAGAGCGACATGGCGATCACCAAGCTGCGCCTGGCCTACCACGTCCACGACGACGTGGCGGCGCTCAGCGCGTTCTACGAGAAGGCGCTGGGCTTCGAATACCTGTTCCAGGACGCCGACCGCTGGCTCGAAATGAAGGTCGGCGACGCCCGCTTCGCGCTCGCGTCGCGGGCCGAGGCCGCCGAGGCCTGCCGCGGCCCCGTGCTGGTCTTTGACAGCGACGACCTGGAGGCCGACGCCGACGCCATCCGCCGCCACGGCGGGGAAATCACCGGCCAGCGCGACATGGGCGCGCACGGCCGCACGCTGACCGCGCGCGATCCCTCCGGCACCGTTTTCCAGTTGTTCGCCCGTCCCAAGGGCCGCCACCCCACATGAGCACACATCCCCACCCGCCACGCGAACTGTCCTTCGGCGTCTTCGACCACATGGACCGGGGCCGGCTGCCGCTGGCCGACCAGTACGAGCAGCGCCTGCAACTGGTCCAGGACTACGAGCAGGCCGGCTTCTACGCCTACCACCTGGCCGAGCACCACTCCACGCCGCTCGGCATCGCGCCGTCGCCCAGCGTGTACCTGGCGGCGGTGGCGCAGCGCACCCGCCGCCTGCGCTTCGGCCCGCTGGTCTACACCCTCAGCATGCACCACCCCCTGCGGGTGGCCGAGGAGATCTGCATGCTGGACCAGATGAGCCGCGGGCGCCTGGAGGTCGGCTTCGGCCGCGGTGTGTCGCCCTACGAGATCGGCTACTACGGCGTCGATCCGGCGCAGGCGCAAAGCCTCTACCACGAGGGTTATCAGGTCATCCAGCAGGCGCTCACGCGCGAGCGGGTGGATTTCGCCGGCACGCATTTCCATTTCCGCGAGGTCCCGGTCGTGCTGCAGCCTTACCACCAGACGCCACCGCCGATCTGGTACGGCGTCGGCCTGCCCCAGGGCGCGGACTGGGCGGCCGAGAACGGCATCAACATCGTCTGCAATGGGCCGGCCAGCGGCGTGCGCGCCGTCACCGACCGCTACCGCGAGCGCTGGAACGCGATCGGGGCCACCGGTCCGCTGCCGCGCCTGGGGGTGAGCCGGCACGTGGTGGTCGCCGACACCGATGCCCAGGCCATGGCCATCGCCAGCCGGGCCTACACGCTGTGGCGCGAGCGGCTGATGCACCTGTGGGTCAAGCACGGCACCCAACCGGCCTCGCTGGCCTTCCCGGAACGCTTCGAGCAGGCCCAGGCCGCGGGGCTCGGCATTGCCGGCGCCCCGTCGACGGTGCGCCAATGGGTCGAGGAGGAGGTGGCGCGCACGGGCATCAACTACCTCGTGTGCCGCATGGCCTTCGGTGACCTGAGCTACGAGGAATCCGCGCGGTCCACCCGGCTGTTCGGCGATCAGGTACTGGCGCCCCTGAGCCGGGCGCCGGTCGGTGCCGCCGCCGACAGCAGCGCCCTGACGGCTTGACCATTTCCCTTCCGCCCCCCTTGAAAGAAAGAGCGAGACACATGAACAAAACCCTCTGCGGCCTGGTGTGCGCCACCCTGATGGCCTGCGCCCCCTTGTCCTCCCTGGCCCAACAGGCCTGGCCATCCAAGACGGTGAGGATCGTGCTGCCCGGCCCGCCGGCCAGCAGCCCGGACCGCATCACGCGCCTGCTCGCGGAGCGGCTGAGCAAGAAGTGGGGGCAGTCGGTGGTGGTGGACAACAAGCCCGGCGCGTCCACCCGCATCGGCGGGGAAATCGTGGCCCGCGCGGCGCCCGACGGCCACACCCTGCTGTCCACCTTCGTCACCCACTCCACCGTCAAGCTGCTGTACCCCGAAACGCCGTACGACCCGGTCAAGGACTTCGTGGCCATCACCCAGTACGCCACGCCCGAGTCCATCTTGGCCGTGCGCGCCGACTCCCCCTACAAGACGCTGCAGGAACTGGTGGCGGGCATCAAGGCCGCGAAACGGCCGCTGCGCTACGCGCACTTCGGCAATGGCTCCAGCTTCCACGTCTACGGCCTGATCGTTGGCCGCGAGACCGGCATCGAGGTGCTGCCCGTGCCCTACAAAGGCGAGGCGCTGCAGATGAACGACCTGCTGGGCGGCCACGTCGAGTCGAGCTTCAACTCGGTGGGCACCGCGCTGCCGCACATCCGCGCCGGCAAGGTGCGGCCGCTGGGCATCATCACCTCGGAGCGCTCCAAGGTCCTGCCCGACGTGCCCACGTTCAAGGAACTGGGCATCAAGGGCATGGAGCGCGGCGGCTGGTTCGGCTTCCTGGCGCCCGCGGGCACGCCCAAGCCCATCGTCGATCAGATTCAGCGCGACGTGAAGGAGCTGCTGGCCGACCCCGAGATCGCGAAAACCATGCGCGACCAGGGCATCGAACCCGTGGGGTCCACCCCCGAAGAGTTCGGCCAGACGATCCGCGCGGAAGTGGAGCAGTGGGGCAAGCTGCTGACGGAGTTCAATGTCCAGGCCAACTGAGCCCCCGCTGCCCGCAGGCGTGGACCCGCAGCTCGCGGCCGCGCTGCGGCGCCACGAGGACATCCTGGCCGGCTTGGGCCCCTCGGACACCAGCGCGGCCGCGGCGCGGGCGCAGTTCATGGCGTCCCGGGCCTGGTGGAACGGGGGCGGTCCCCGGCTGGCGGTCGATCGGGACGAGGTGATCCCGCTGTCGGCCGAGCGCGGCCTGCGGGTGGCCGTCTATGCGGCTCAGGCCTCGCAGGCGCCACGCCCGGCCTATGCCTTCTTTCATGGTGGCGGCTTTCGGCTGGGCGAGCCGCGTTCCAGCGACCGGCAGCTGCGCGAACTGGCGCTGGCCTGGGGCGGCATCGTCGTCAGCCTGGACTACGCCCATGTGCCCGAAGCGGTGTTTCCGGTGGCGGTGGAGGAGAGCGCCGCGGCGCTTCGGTGGCTGAGCGTGCACGGCGCACGCTGGGGCATCGACCCGGCGCGCCTTGCTGTCGGTGGCTCATCCGCCGGGGCCAGCGTGGCCATGGGCGCCGCCGTCCACCTCGGCCCTGGCCGCGCCGGTTTTCTCCGGGCGGGGGCTTTCGTGGTCGGCGTGTTCGACGACGACCTCGACACGGCGTCCATGCGGGCGCACGGAGACGGCCCGATGCAGCCATCGCGCCGCAGCGCTGCCGCGATGTTCGAGGCGTACGCGGGCGGTCCCGGCCAGCGACGGGACCCGCGCCTGGACACCCGCCAGGCCGACCTGGGCGACATGCCGCCGCTGTTCCTGGCGGCGGCGGAGCTCGACGTGTACCGGGACAGCTCGGTGCTGCTGGCCCGGCGCCTGAACGGCGCGGGGCGAAGCGCCGAACTCGTGGTGTACCCGGGGACGACGCATCTGTTCTGGGGCTACAGCCGCACGGTGGCGGTGGCGCAGGCCTGCACACGTGACCTGGCGGGCTTCCTCGGGAAGCACTTGCCGGTGGCAGCTTAGGGAAGGGGCCTGGCGTCGGCTTCGGGCTCCGGCCGCCTGGCTGATGCCCTGCTCGCGGCTGTGGAATGGCCCCTCAGAGAATCCGGTCAACGCCTGGCAGCGCCCGCAGAGCGCGCGCCAGCAAGAAGGACAGCGCCGTTCCGATTCCTGCAACCAGACCGAACTTCAGCAGCGGCGGTGCCGGCCAGGGGGCAAGCAGAACGCTCAGGGCGACAACAACCGGTGCGTGAACGACGAACGCGCCATAGGCCTCCTCGCCCCAGCCTTTCCAACGCAAGCTCTGTGTGTTGAATCGCTGGCGGAACCGCACCAGCAGAAGCGCAATGATTCCCCATGCCACGAACGGCTCCCAGAACGCGTAGAGGACGGCGGCTGCACTCAAACCGCCATCGAAGTCAACGGCCTTGCCCTCGAGTGCACCGAACAGCGCCGCCCCAAGCGGCAGGAGCGGAATCGAAACCAGCGAAATGACTCCCCAGAATCGGGCCTGCTCGGGGCTCACCCGTTCAAGCCAGCGGCCGGCCGAGGCGCGCGTGCCAAGGAAGAACAGAAAGACATACGAGGAAAAGTAGCCGAGCTGCAGCCCCAGCACGTTCTGCCCGACCGGAACCCATTGCCGGATGGTCAATGCGGCGAAGCCGACCAGCACGGCGCTCAAAAGCCATGTTCGCCCGCTTGGCAAGGCCTCGTTCCTCAGCAGACTGGAGCGCTTCACCCCCTGCGTCGCCCGCGACCAGATGACCCAGGCGAAGGCAAAGAGAAGCAGTGCGAAGGCGAACCAGAGTGGGCCCATCACAAAGGTGCCGGAACGAAGCAGCGAAGACCAGTGGGCCAAGGCCGGCTGGCCTTGCGGAATGCTGCCCAGCGCGACCACCAGCGGCCCCAGGACGAAGCCGAACACCAGCAAGGGCACGCCGAGCCTGACGCCCCGGTCCATCATGAAACGAACCGCTCCCTTCCGGTTCAGCGAGCCTGGCGTGAAGTAGCCGGCCAGTAGGAAGAACATGCCCATGAAGAAGGACTGGTTCACCGCGCAAAAGAGCGTCAGCAGCAGGCTGCTGGGTCTTCCCTCGTCGGTCACTTCCCGATAGAACCACGAGCCCGAGCCTCCGTAGGTAATGGCCGTGTGGTGGGCGATGACCAGTGCGGTGAGCACGACGCGCAAACGGTCGATGAAGTTGGTCCGGCTGTTCTGGCTGGCGAACGGTGCTGCGGACATTCAGACCGCCCCCTTCTTGTCCACCACGAGGATGCCGTCGCCGTCGTTCATATGCCATCGATACGGCGCATCGGTCGAGTGCAGGCGAGCTGTGATGTCGCCCATCTCGGCGAGGTCCGTCGTACCCCAGGCCCACTCGCCGGCGCGCTTCGTGGCCCTTGTCGCACGGTGGATCTTTGGTTGCGATTCGCGCATCTCTGCGACTCCTACAGTTCGGGTTCCTCGTCCGAGAAGCGGACGGCTCATAGCCGTGGGCTGCTAGCATGCAGGCTGTTCATGTTTGGAAGGCTCCATCCACGATGGCCAGAACGGACCTCAACGCGCTCAGCGTGTTTGCAGCCCTGTTCACGGAGTTGCACGTAACCCGGGCAGCTGCCAAGCTGGGCGTGACCCAGTCGGCGGTCAGCCACGCGCTGCGCGGCCTGCGTGACCGCTTCGATGACCAGCTCTTCGAGCGTACCGCCAAGGGACTGAGGCCGACCAAGCGTGCGATTGAGCTCGCGCCCCGGGTCATCGAGGCCGTTCAGGCGGCGGAGGACGTCTTTCGCCTGCGTCCTGGCGCCATCGCGCGCGTGCCGAGGGCACTTCACGTTTCCATGTCCGACTACGGCGTGGCGGTCTTCCTGCGAGGGCTTTCTCATTGGCTATCCTCCGAGCACGAGGGTGTGAATCTTCGCGTGAGCAACCGGCCGCGTTCGGAGGCCATCGCCGAGGTGGAAGCGCGAAAACTTGATGTGGCGGTCGGGGTGTTCCCCGCCATGGACCACGACAGGTTGCGACAGACCCTGCTGCTGCAGGACCCGTTCGTCACGGTCGCCTGGAAGGACAACCCGCACGTGGCCAAGGGCCTGACCCTCAGCACCTTCGTTGAGCTGCCGCATGTGCTGGTCAGCCTCGGGGGGGGCGCCAGGGGCACGGTCGACGAGAGCCTGGAAAGGCGCGGGCTACGCCGCCGGGTGGAGTTGGCCGTGCCGAGCTTCATCCTGGCGCCGGAGCTCGTCGTCGGGACCGACAGGCTGCTCACCATAACCAGCACGACGCTGACCCTGCGGCCCGAACTGGGAGACCAGCTCGTCGTATTCAAACCACCGGTGGATCTTCCACTGATGGACATCGTTGCAGTCACACATGCCCGTTCGGACGCCGATACGCTGCTGCAGGACTGCTGCCGCACGCTTGCTCTCGTGGGCAGGCAGGCGATAGCCCAGGGCCGCTCGATGGGACGACGGCTGCGCCCCGCCAGCAAGCCGCGATGAAGCGGTGCCACTCGGCGCCGGTCACACAGGGCGCACGCAGGAGCACCACGCGGTGCCCGAGCCCGCAGGAGCGCCCGCGCATCGTCGGTCGGTTGTGCAATGCGGAGATTCGGTGCGGCGTCCATGGCTGTTTCTCAGCAGAACGGCCCTCTGATTCGACATGGGTCAGGCGGCGTCTTGCCAGTGGGCTCGCTGGAAGACCACGCGATAGCCGTCGGCGTCCTCGAAGGTGGCGCCCATGATGTCCCAGTAAGGGTTGTAGGACGGCACTGGCTCGAAGCCTGCACGGCGCATACGGGACACGGCGGCTTCCCAAGCCTCACGCTCGGGAAGGTAGAAGACGACCAGGTTGTCTTGTGTCGGGGCGCGGCCGACTGTGTGCCCGCGCTGGTGGGTGAACTCGAAGTGGTACGGCGCCCCGGGCAGACCGAGCATCACGCCGTCGAAACCGGCATGGTCCTCGAAGTGCCCAAGCACCGACAGGCCCAGTCCGTCGCGGTAGAAGGTGAGCAAGGCGTCGAGGTTGTCCGTGGGGCGCGCGACGCGAAGGGTTGGTATCGACATAACAGCTTTGACAAAGGTAAGGAGGACAGACGGGTCATCTGGAACGAATCACGAAGAGGGCGCCGACGGCAACCAGGCCGACCCCCACCACCATCGCAGGGCTGGCCGGCTTGGGCGTCCCGGTGACCCAGCCATAGTGGTCGATGACAAGCGAAGCCGCCAACTGGCCGGCTAGCACCAGCAGGAAGGTGGTTGCCAGACCCAGCCTCGGCGTGACGTAGGCGTTCATCGTGATGAAGGCGGCGCCAAGCAGACCTGCGCACCAGTGAAGGAGCGGCACAGAGCGGACGCTTGTGGCGTCCGGCAGTCGGGCGCCCACAAGAAGCAACGTCAGGCATAGGCCGACCAAGCCGACGGCGTTGTTCGCCAGCGCCGCCCAGAGCGGACCTCCGAGCGAGCTCCGGTTCTGGCCGTTCAAGGCCAGTTGGATGGCGACCGCGACGCCACCAAGCAGTGCAGCCAGCGGGTAGAGCATCATGCGCTCCGCGCGATGCCGGTCGACGGGCCCGACTCGAACGAGACCGGTGTTTCTCGGATGACCATGCCGACCATCGAGGCTGGGGCGTCGCGATCCTTGGCGTCACAGATGGCGCTGCGTTTGGGCAGGGGGCAGGGTGCTGTCATTGGGGTGGCTTGGTGGCAGCCCAGACAATAGTCTGGCTCATGGTTTATTGCCATCAGAATGAACAGAACTCACATCGCTATTGATTCCTGCGCACAGTCGTTCCGTCCCACCTCTGGGCCGCCTATCGTGAGGCTCACAGCAGGAGTCAGCGCAGCGCAAATGAATACACCGCCTGGTAGGCCACCACAGAACAGCGCTGGGGAAGTTTGTGGCAGGCCATTCACTGGACATGCAGTCGACCGTATGCAGGGTCGAGGCTTGACGCCCAGTGTGGTGTTGGACGCGATCCAAAATGGTCGACGGTCTCCCGGTCAAACCGGGTTTGAAACCCAGCACTACTCGCCTACAAACAACATTCCCGTTGTAGTGGACACCGCCTCGGGTCGAGTGGTGACTGTCAGAGAAGGTCCACCCAGCGGAACATTCGGGGGATTCTGATGAACGAGCACCAGCCAAGCAATCTTCAGCAGTACCGCCGAATCGTGGAAGTGTGTCTTGAGTACCTCGATTCCCGAAGATCGATCGCCTCGACCATTGCAGACCTAGAGGGACTGATTCAGGCACTGGAAGGTGTTTCCTCGGATCTGAAAAACCAATTCCTTGCGCGTTCTGGCGTACTGGAAGATATCTATGCGGCGTCGTTGGATCACCCTGAGTTAGACCTGTTGAATGTCCATCGCGAGAGGCTTGTCGCTGCTGTGACGGAAATACTGGATGCATCGCGACGACGCGCAACGGTAGGAGAACGGTAGGACATCAAGGCAAAGTCAGGGCAACCGTACGAGCGAGACGATTGTGGGCAATACCTACAGCAACACGATATCGAGCACCAGCAACCGGCTCACGCAAAGCGAGGACGTCAACGGAACCAGCAGCCTGAGCCACGACGCGGCGGGCAACGTGACCGGCCACGGAGCGCAAACGCTCGGCTACAGCGACCGGGGTCGCCTGGCCAGCGTGACCAACGCCGCAGGCACCACCAGCTACCTGTACAACGGCCTGGAGCAACGGGTGAGAAAGAGCGGGCCCACGGCCATGGTGCCCACGGGGCAGTCGCACTACGTCTACGACGAGGCCGGGCAGTTGCTGGGCGAGTACGACGCCAATGACTACCCGCTGTACGAGACCATCTACCTCAAGGGCTATCCGGTGGGGGTGATCCGACTCATGGGCAGCGCGGGCAACGGGGACCTCAGCGCCCTGGTGCTCAACCTGTACGCCGATCACATCGCCACGCCGCGCATCGTCACGCTGCAGGACCACAGGATCGTGTGGTGGTGGGGTTCGGACGAGCCCTTCGGCGGCACGCCGCCCCTGGAGAACCCCTATGGCTTGGGCAGCTTCGTGTACCACCCCAGGTTCCCGGGGCAGGTCTTCGATGCCGAGAGCGGGCTGCTGCAGAACTGGCACCGCGACTACAACGCGCGCTTGGGGCGCTACATGCAGAGCGATCCCATCGGGCTCACTGGCGGCATCAACACCTATGCCTATGTGGGAGGTGATCCACTGAGCCGCATTGACCCGTTCGGCCTATTCAATGAATGTCACTGATGCTGCAACTTGGCCCCCCATTCCCGAAGGAGTCGTAAATGTCTGTGCCGGGTTTGGAGACGGCGTATCACTTGGGATTACCGCTGGTATTCGCTCTGCGATGGGGACAAATCATGTTGTCAACTTTGATTCCAACGAATATCTTGGAGGAGCCATAGCCGGCGTGGTTGTGACGACACGGGGATACTCCGCAGGAGCTGAATTGTCTTTGGGTCGAAACTTTAGACTTGCGCCATGGGGAAATCGCACGGGGCATGCAACCGGTCGCTATCCCCACTACCACCGCAGAGGTGCGCCTGACGCCAGCGGTGCCACGCCAGCTGGCCAAGGAATTGGTCGCCATCGCCCATGGGATGGGAAGCCTGTTGATACATCTATTTGGGATCGATTCTGATGAAACTACCAATCTCAATCAACGAAAACGGCGATGTGAGTTTTTTTTCGTCCGTTGAGGAGGCTGAAGCATATATGGAGCCATTGGATGTTGAAAGAGGTGAGTACGTTGTGACAGACGCGGATCGACGTCTGTTGAGGGTTGAAGTTGTGTCTGAAAATATCCCGCTGCTTTGGGGCTTGTGGCGATCACGAATAAAGAGAGTGCGGATTAAAGATTCTGCTTTGTGATGGGAAAGAATTGCCAGCAGACCGACGCCGCAGGCACCACCAGCTACCTGTACAACGGCCTGGAGCAGCGGATGAGAAAGAGCGGGCCCACGGCGATGGTGCCCACGGGGCAGTCGCACTACGTCTACGACGAGGCGGAGCAGTTGCTGGGCGAGGACGACGCCAATGACTACCCGCTGTACGAGACCGTCTACCTCAACGGTTATCCGGTGGGGGTGATCCGGCTCTTGGGCAGTGCGGGCAACGGGGACCTGAGCGCCCTGGTGCTCAACCTGTACGCCGATCACATCGCCACGCCACGCATCGTCACGCTGCAGGACCACAGGATCGTGTGGTGGTGGGGCTCGGAGGAGGCCTTCGGGGGCACGCCGCCGCTGGAGAACCCGTATGGGCTTGGGCAGCTTCGTGTACCACCCCAGGTTCCCGGGGCAGGTCTTCGATGCCGAGAGCGGGCTGCTGCAGAACTGGCACCGCGACTACAACGCCAGGCTGGGCAGGTACATGCAGTCTGACCCCATCGGGCTTGACGGGGGGATCAATACCTACGCTTATGTGGGGAGCGATCCACTGAGATACGTTGATCCGAAAGGGTTGACTCCAATGCCCACATGGTGGACGACCGGTTGGAGTCGATCACTGCCAGTTGCACACTGTGCCACTGCCGAATGCATCGCTGGACTACTTCCTACTCCTAGCGAAAATCGTTCTGTCGAACAAATAGATCGGGATTTGAGTCGAAGAGTATGCGAAGTGGCATGTGGTCTAGGCATGCCAATTCCAGGGACTTCGTTGCCAAAAAATGTATGTGATATTCCCAAAAGGGTCGGCGAATACTTTGGAAAAGACATGGCCTGAAGTGGAATTTGCTCCCTCATTTGCAAATGAAAAACTCGAATTTTCAAGCGAAATCAATTTTGACTGGCGCAATCTTTGCGCTATTGGCGCTCCCGATTGCCATCTGGCTCGGCAGCTTAGCCGTTGGACTTGCGCCGTTGCGCGCACTTTTCTTTGGATCGGACTGGTTCACCTTCAAAGCGGTGGTAGGAAGCATAGAAATACTAGTTTTCGGCGTGGCGGCCTATGCTGCAGATACACATGCAAAGAAGCGAAAGAAGTAACGGGCACAGTCTATCGGGACATAGGCGTAACAGGAGTGATCCGCTCCGATATGTCGATCCCTACGGGCTATACGAGGTCAGCATAGAGTTTTATGCAGGATTAGGAGGCGGCATAAATTTTGGTCGAGATCCAGCAACTCGGCAAGGATTTGTGACCCTTAAAACGGGAGTGGGAATAGGAGGTGGAATTACTTCCGATCCTTTGGCTGGAAGGCCGGGAGGACCCAAGGCACAGCCCGGTCAAGGAGGCGTAACCGCCGGCTTCTGTACTAGTGCAGGGGGAACCGCGAGCATCGCTGGAGTTTGCGTCAGTGGTCAATTAGATGGGAGTAGAGGCTATGATTTTGGAATGGGGCGCGAGTATAACGACCCAAGTCTCAAGGGCAATATTGGGTTCGAACCCGGAGGCCGAACAGGCCTTAGTTTAGGCGGATCCCTCGGTATTCAATTTGGGATCTATGACAGGGGGCGTAGGCCATGAAGATGAAAATTTGGTTGATTGTAGGAGCTGTTTTTCTAGGGGGCGCTGGTTTTGGTTTTGCATGGTACAAAGCGGCTACCTCTGAAGAGGTGGCAGTTGCCAAAGCTTACTTGGCGCAGGCCCCAGAGATGGAGAATAGGTATCCACGAATTGAAAATCCAATTCTGGTTGGCTTTCGCATATATGCCGGAAGTGGCGGGCGATCGTACTTCACATTCTTTGTCAACACGTCCATGGGGTATAAATTTGTGCAGGTCGTTGTTGATAAACAAGTCGAGCCTTGGGTTGTTCATGAGGTTGGCCTCGAATAGGATTTGACCCAACTTAGTGTTGAATCAAAGTGATCTCCGGCTCCAGCAATCGGCTCACGCAATGCGAGGATGGCAAAGGCAGCTCCAGCCTGAGCCACGACGCGGCGGGCAACGTGACTGTGCATGGAGCGCAAACGCTCGGCTACAGCGACAGGGGTCGCCTGGCCAGCGTCACCAACGCCGCGGGCACCACCAGCTACCTGTACAACGGCCTGGAGCAGCGGGTGAGAAAGAGCGGGCCCACGGCCATGGTGCCCACGGGGCAGTCGCACTACGTCTACGACGAGGCGGGGCAGTTGCTGGGCGAGTACGACGCCAACGACTACCCGCTGTACGAGACCATCTACCTCAACGGTTATCCGGTGGGGGTGATCCGGCTCATGGGCAGTGCGGCCAACGGGGACCTGAGCGCCCTGGTGCTCAACCTGTACGCCGACCACATCGCCACGCCGCGCATCGTCACGCTGCAGGACCACAGGATCGTGTGGTGGTGGGGCGCGGACGAGCCCTTCGGCGGCACGCCGCCCCTGGAGAACCCCTATGGCTTGGGCAGCTTCGTGTACCACCCCAGGTTCCCGGGGCAGGTCTTCGATGCCGAGAGCGGGCTGCTGCAGAACTGGCACCGCGACTACAACGCGCGCTTGGGGCGCTATGTTCAATCCGACCCGATTGGGCTCGCGGGCGGCATCAACACCTATTCGTATGTAGGTGGAAATCCGCTGTTGTTCGTTGACCCGAATGGGTTGCAGGCGATTCCGCTTCCCCCAATTCCGGTTCCGGGGGTACCGAACCCAAGTGCGGATGCTCAGCAGCAATTGGCACAGCAGCTCACGGACGCCCTGAGAAGAGCCTTCCCTGAGAGGACATACCAGACTTACACACGCTACAACCCCAGAACGGGGAAGTGCTACAGCGGGCGGACTTCTGTCTTGAACGCTGAAGGCTTCTTTCCGCCTGTGCTTGATAGGTCGTCAACGAACAGGGGCGCCATCAGAGGGAGAGAGCAGCAGCTCATCGACATCAATGGCGGGGCGCGAAGCGTTGGTGGGACATCCAGAAATATGATTAACGGCATCAGCCCGATGAACCCGTTTGGGGACGCCTATCTTGACGAGGCGACTGGTGAATTCGGTATCCCTGTTCCCGCAGAGAACTGCACTTGCCAGTGACCGAAATGACAGAAGCGGAATATGAAGGTCTCAAGAGGTTCATGAGCCTCTTCTATGAGTGGTTCAATGCCAAGCCCTCTCATCGTCCAGAAAGTCATCCTCTGGCCGTGTTGGAGAGGTTGGAAAAGAAGTCGCGTTCGCAGGCAAAGCGAGGGCTTGAGATGGCCATCAATGACTGCATCGAGGATTCCAGTGAATGGGGTCCCGAGGTCGTTGCACTGGCGGATAAGCGGTTCGTTCTGAATAGCGCGCCATCGCTGTCTGAGGTCCGAGCGAAATACTCGCGCAAGTACCTTCAGGTGCTGAAGCGCGGGAGCATCAAGTCGCTCAATGAGTATTACCTGGTCAAGGGGATAGTCGATGGCGGTGGCATTGAGCCTGGCGCGGACGAAGCTGAAAAGCTGGCCGCCATGCTGACGGACTACGAGAGCCGTCTGCCACCTGGGGCTGAGAAGTAGCGGGTTCTAGGCAAGCCGCCGAGTCCAGGCTGGCCGCAGGCCACCCGAAGGGCTCGGCCTTGACGCGGTGGCGTGCCGTTCGACGCTCGCCGTGGGCGGTGCATGCGGACGAAGTGGCATGCACCGCTGACGGCAGAGGGCGACTCGCTCCCCTTCCTGGGAAGGGCGGGGGGATGGGTTGGAGCCGCCGCCGAAGGACGGCGGGCAGGTCAGGCAGGCGCCTGGCCTGACGCGAAGGAGCGCCCGCCCCAGCGGGCCGACGCAGCGCCGGGGGAGCCGGAGCCATCGAAGCGCGGCCCAAGCGCTGGTGCGCCCCCAGGCGCACGATGGTTCCGGGACCGCAGCCGCCAGGCGTGAGGTCCGCCGCTGAC
This sequence comes from Hydrogenophaga sp. YM1, assembly GCF_016903055.1. Lineage (NCBI taxonomy): Bacteria > Pseudomonadati > Pseudomonadota > Betaproteobacteria > Burkholderiales > Comamonadaceae > Hydrogenophaga > Hydrogenophaga sp. YM1. Next base: position 2,585,483 of record NZ_CP070223.1, read on the forward strand.
GAAGCGAGAGCGCAGGAAGCCACCCTGTGGGCCGGCGAGCGTCCAGCTCGAAGCGCGCATCGGCACGATGAACGCTGCCCGGTGCACGGGGTGGCTTCCTGCGCGGGCCGCCGACGTTCAGGCGGTGGTTCGTGCAGGCAGCGGCGCCCATGACGGGAGACGGAGGGCGTCCAGCCCGCAGAGGTGGCGTGCGGCTCCAGCCGCCGAAGAGCCGCCGTTCGCCCGCCCGCAGTTCCTGCGCGCTGGCAGCGTCTGCTGCGAGCGTGCTGGGGCTGCAGACGCATCGGCAGATGCGTCATCGCTACACCTTGCATCCCCGATGCGAGGTGTTCCATGCGAGTCTCATCCGATGCCCTGGCCGGCCTGCTGCGCCCGCCGCCCCCTAGACCGAAGCAACCGACAGCGCGCGAGCGCGCGGCGGCCAACGCGCAGCGTGTGCTGCAGGCCATTGCCCAAAACGGAACGCTGCGGTGCACAGACTTGGCTGCCGCGTGCTGGCCGGGTGCAAAGTTCGGGGAGCAGATGGCGCAGAGGACCACCCGCGCGCTCGTGCAGGCTGGCCAGCTCAAGGTGCGCGCCAACGCCCTGGGTTCCGGCATGACGCCGGCGCACAAACCGTGCAGTGCGTCTTCCGTACAGCGGAGGGCCAAGACGCAGTTCTTCTGTTAAGCGGGGTGACTGCGTTTCGGTGCACCGACTTCGGGCTTCAGAACGTCGTGCTGGAGTTGGTAAGTACGGCTTGGCAAGAAGTTGGTCTTGAAGACTTGCGCTCGTATATCTCGTGGGTGTCCTCCATTGCTGATGGCGAGCGACTGACCGGTGCCGACGAACTTGAGGCGACCGTGCAGGAGGTTGTGGCAGGAAGGCTGCAGTGCGTGTTCTTGGTTCCTTCGTGGGGGAGCACAGGTTGCCGCAACCGCTGCCAAAGTGGAACTGCGTTGAGAGCTGCAACCGCCACTTTGTGAGCCTACAGCTCTCGCGTGAGCCGTTTGGCGCTGGCGAAAGTCGCGTCGGACCCTCGGGCATAGCCCATCAAGGTCTGCACACTACGGTGACCGGTCATACCCATGGCCTCAGGTAGTGAGACTTGCTGTCTGAGCGCTTCAGTCACGAAACCCGCGCGCAATGAGTGCGCCGAATACTGGCCCTCGATGCCGGCCAGCCGACAGCGCTCGTTGACGATACTGCGCACAGCAGCGGCTGACAGCGGCGCCCCCAGCTTGCCGCCCTTGAGCACACGACGGAAGAGGGCGCCCTCGCGGATCCGTGCTGCTGTAAGCCACTCATGCAACGCCGAGCCTGCGGCGCCCCGCACCGGCTTGTGGTTCTCGGGTCGATCGGCTCCGCTCTGGTTGGTCTTGGAGTATGCGAGCTCGTAAGAAAACTCTCCTGGCCCGGTCTTCTTCAAGAACTTCATGTCCGCCGCTGCGACCTCCGAGCGCCGCCGCCCGCCGCTGGCCCACGCAAAGAGGAGGAGGGCGCGGTCGCGTTTGCCGCGCAGCGAGTCGTCGCAGGTGGCCAGCAGCAGTTTCAAAGGATCCTTGGTTAGCGCGTCCTTCTTTTGCGGTAGCTCGCCACGCTTGGCATATGCCTTGCGCGTGCGCGACAGCAACTCGCGCACCTTGGGGTCGCGGCAGGGATTCTTCAGTTCCTTGACCTGGTGGGCTTTGGACAGCACGGCGATGCGGTGCACGAGCGTGTTGTTGGCCAGGGCGCCGACTTTTCCCTTGAAGCCGCTGTTGACAAGCGCCTGGTCGATCTCGAGCGGCAGCTCGTGTACCAGGCCCTTGGGGCCGGTGCGCTGGGCGTGGTCGACGATGAACTGCAGCACGCAGGCGGCGGGCAGCGGCAGCGCAATCGGATCGCCGTAGCGCATCGCGTACCAGGCGGCCCAGTAGCGCAGCGCGCTTTGGTAGTTGCGCTGGGTGTTGGCGGACTCGCCTTCGCGCAGCAGATCGGCCACCGCTTGCTCGGTGACGGCGCTGAGCTCGTGCGGTGCGAGCGCTGGGGTCTTCAGGAGGGTGGGCAGCGCCATGTTGCGATCGAGCTTGTGTGGTCGGTCAGCAAAGTTGACGCGCAAGCGAATCCGGCGGGAAAGTTGGTCCGGACTCGACAAATGTGGCAGGGAAGTTGGTCTGCGTTCGAATATCCACATACTGGCTACGTCGCAGGCCAAGTTTCCTTCCGTGTAGCCGGCCAACTTTACTGCCGTAGTGAGCCGACACAAGAGCACCTGATCTCCGTCTTGCTGGATTCCCAGTAGGCGAGGTCTGTAAGGGGGTGAAATTGCGTCGCAACCCAGCGAAGCAATTCCCCAAGTCAACTCACAAGCGACAGAAAAGCCCAACTCAACTCACAGCGTAGGCGCAGTTAGGCCGATTCGCACATGCCTTCTTCTTGACGACTGGGCCAATTCTCGGCGAGAGTCCTGTCCCTTCATCAAGGAGCACACGGAACGAACTACGCGTAAAAAAGAAAAAGGGCCACTGTTGGCGCAGTGGCCCCGATCTGTAACCAGCGTCTGCTATTACGCACGCGAACGATAGGCCTGGATCAAAGGCTTGTCAAGCAGCATGCGCGAGGGTGCTTTTTCGCCCGAAATGTATCGCTGGAAACGTAGTCGTTCCTGTATCGACAACAGGAATCGCAATGCGAAAACCACCTCCAGTAGATGCAAACACAGACATCGCGTACTGCGCGTCCATCTGAGTGCTGACATGAGCAACTCAAAAAAGAAGGGCGTGCGCCTTGGCACGCGCATGCGTGGCGCACTCAACGATGCCTATGACCGTCGAGGCCATCACAGCAGCAGTCTCTATCTTGTCTACAGCGTCAAGGCCAGTCGAGACGTAGTGTTAAAGGGTGATTTGGAGTACTTGCACTACCTTCACGCGGAGAGCGACCCACAAGTGAAAGATATCACATACACCGAGAAGAAGCTACATGCAGATCTGTTGGGAGTGGAAATGGCTGCGCTTATCGATGCCGAGGTCACTCTCAGAGCTGGGGGTACTGAATGGCGCGAAATCAAGCCTAGAGAGGCCATAGAGCAGGGTGAAGAAAACCGAGCTCATCGGCAAATACTGGTCCAACAAATCGCCGCCAGAAAAATGGGGGTGACGCATCGCATCATAACAGAAGACACCCTTACGAAAGATTTGACACGTATTGAGAATGCCAGGCAGATCATTTCTTGGATAGCCCAAGCCAGGTCTTGGCCACTCCATGAAGAAAGTCAATATGCACTGGAGCGTCTACGGCGAAAGAAGGAAATGGAGTTGAGGCAATTCGCCGAATGCGCGACGGTCGACTTCGGAAAACTCCGCGCAAGTTTGTGCGTATCCGCTCTGATGAAGCTCGCGATTTACGGGAAAGTTGGATCCAATCTGGACGCCTCACCAATGTCGGCGCGATCAAGATTCTGGGCTGCAGGAAAGGTGGGGATGCAAGATGGGTAGCCTCTCTTACAGTCGACTTTCGGAGGACGACCGCAACTACGAATCTTGGGATCCGGTTGATGTCAGCTACCTCACCGAGGAGGATGCCAATCGTTTTGAGCGCTTAAGGCGAGCAATTCAACTGTATTTAAGGACTGGCAAGCTTACAGCGGCCGCGCTGGAAGCCGGCTGTTCACAAAGTGTATTGTTGGAGCAATTGAGGCGCTGCCTCTCTTTCGATGAAACGGGCCACCTAGTCGGCTGGAGTGGATTGATAAAAGGAAAAAGAATAAAACCATACCGCCGCGAAGCACCAATCAATACAGAGAAAGAACGGGCGAATTCTGGGAAGGCAGGGGCATTCGAAAAGTTCTTGAGCGACCATGAGAATCTTCGGGAGGTGCTCCATCGGATCATTCGCAAAGGCGGTGCGAGGGGGGCTGTTGCCAATAAAAGTCCAGATAAGCGGTCAGTGTTCAAAACCTTTCAGACCCATTGCTTATCAGATCGAGGGGGCATGACGGTCAATGACTATCCCTGGAATACAAAATCTCGAGGTCGACGTTCCGTAGAGCGATACATCATTAACTTTATTGAGAATGATCGAAAGGCCGCACGTATCTGGCTAGATAACTCTAGTCAGTTTAAAAAGCTAGGAACAGGGCATATCAAGCTTCCGCAGGCCGTCGCACCATTGGATTGCGTGTGCTTTGATGCTCACAAATTTGATTGTCTTGGAACTGTGGTAATTCCAGGGCCTGCTGGGCCAATGCCAATAGTGATCAATCGCCTATGGGTGGTCTGGTTCATGGATGACGTAAGCAAAGCTTGCGTTGCTGTTGCACCCTGCATCGGTCAAGAAATTCGGGCGGGTGATATTGTGCGTGCAGCCAAATCAATGGTCACGACTTGGCGACCCAAAGAACTGGTCGAGGGCTTGCGGTATTTGCCTGGAGCATGCCTTCCTGCGGGGAATCTCCCTGGGCTGGAAGAATGTAGACCAGCTCTTATAAGGTGTGACAATGCCGCCCAGAACTATGCCCGTAGAGTTCTTCAGGATCTGCGCATTCAGCTAGGGGCAAATTTGTCATTCAACCCCATACATGCTTGGTGGAGGAATTCACTTGTGGAGCGGACATTTAGCACGCTCGAAATATGCGGATTTAGAAGGCTTCCCTCTACCACTGGCAAGGATGCGCTGGATCATCGCGGTGATCATGCAGCTGAAGCAGCCATTAAACACGCCATCACATGGGATGCCCTGTTTGACGCTATTGAATCAGTTGCAGCCAACTTTAATGTTACGACAACACAAGGTCTTGGGAATCGATCTCCGATTGATAGTTTGAAATGGGAGCTAACAAAGGTCAATGGTGAATTTTTCCCTCGAATGCCTGCGCCAACATCGGCAATTGCGCCGCCAGTTGGCGTCACAAGGGAATTAAAGCGCGTAGGTGGTCTGAGTGAAAAGGCAAAGGGGAGGGCTCCCTATATTGAGATCGATAGGGTGCGTCATACTGGCAAAGAGCTCTACGGTAGATCTGACTTGATGGGTGAGGAAGTTATTGTTCATATCGATGAGGAGAATTTGTGCTCTGTGGACGTTTTTGAAACCTCGGGGAAGTTCATCGGCGCAGCTATTCCTACCAAGGCGCAATGGCAAAAGACCAAGCACACGCGCGATATGAGAAAGGCTATTAATCAGCTGATAGATGTTGGCGCCGTAAAGGACACATCCGGCGATGTGGTGCTCGAGTATCTAGGTTACCTCGCAAAGAATGTGCTTTCGAAAGCACAAGATAGAAGTCCAAGTGAAAGGGGAAAGATTGTGAGGGAAGCAACCCACTTTTCGCAGCAGTTGATGTCTTCAGGACTTAAAGCTTCGGACGTTCAACTGCCGAATCCCTTAGTGCCTTCACCGGCCAAGCCAAGGCCAAAACCGGCATTTGTCAAATCGCCGAAGTGGAAGGCGGTTTAGCAGGATGAGGCGTTGATTCGCATGGGAGACAGGGGCGAAAACTCAGCGGATGGCGATGCCGCTGGCCAATCGCGCGCAAAGCTGCGAGCGTCTTTGCTCCAGGAAGGTCAGGAGCGCGATCATTGCTACGAACACCACACGCTGATCACCAACAAAGTCCGTTTGCCGACGCCATCTGTGAGGGCGGCGTATGAGCTTGTGTCGCAGGCAGTGGTGCACAGGGAAACCGGCTTGGTGCTGGTCGCTGACTTTCGTATAGGCAAGACAACCGCTTTGGAGGTGATCTCGATCCTCATCCAGGACGTCTATCCGAACCTGGCTATCGGGGCGGTGATCGCAAAGGCGCACCACCGACCAAGCGACGCCAAATTCTTCGGCGATCTGCTTTTCTCCTTCGGTCACAGCGCATGGAAGCATGGCACCGCGTCGGTGAAGAACTTTCGACTGATCGAGGCCATGCGTGCGCAAGCCCATAGATCCGGTGGTGATCGCTACTTGCTCTTTGTGGACGAGGGGCAAAACTGGGGTGAGAGCGAGCTGACCCACTTACGCGACTTGGCCAACGAGCTTCGCAGCGCTGGCATCTCACTCATTACGGTGTTCTTCGCTCACCCATTGCTTCTCGATACACGTTCCGAGTTGTTGAACAAGCGTCGAACCGATCTGGTTGGTCGGTTTCTCAGGCGCTTCTACTACTTCCACGGCGTCAGGACGTGTGATGAACTTCGCGAGATTTTGACCATGCACGATGACCCTAGCGTTGCGGAGTACCCAGCGGGCAGCGGGATCTCGTACACAGAATTCTTCATGCCACGCGCTTGGTTGGGTGGCTGGCGCATGGCACATGAGGCACAGGCGCTTTTCAATGCGTTTACTGGCGCTGGCGTGAACGGTGGGGCAGTCGCGGAGGGACCTGAGTTCGCGATGGAGTGGGTGTCTGGCGCGATACGCAACTTTCTCCTGTCTCAGGCAGAGAGTGACAGCGTTGACTTCAGCCCTGCAAAGTCCGCATGGGACGATGCAGTTCTCTCGAGTGGATATGCATCCGTTCTTCGGTAGCGACTCCGCCAAGTCGCTGGGTCAAGCTGCCGCCCACAGCCTCACTGACTGCAGCGCCTCGTTTGTCGAACTCGAGGGACCCTACACCCGACTCGGCAAGCTGTGCATTGTGAATGCGATGAATGCACAACAAATTTGCCACGCCCTCACCAAAAAGTCTTTATCGCATTCAGACAACAGCTTCCATCACTCACGCTCACTTCTACACAGCCCCTGGCTCAAGGAGGTGGAAGCAAACAGTTTGATCGGAAAGGAGATCACTGCATTCTCCATGGATGGTCTCTGTGGCAATTGGGCATCGCGCATCGCGTCTGACGAGCACCTGAGGTTCTGCTCATCTTGCTTACGCGTTGGATTTCAGTCTTCTCTCTTTCAAATCGATGCGCTCACACGATGTCCGATCCACGATGATCCGCTTCTTGAACATTGCCCGCATTGCCAGCAACCAACACCTCGCTACGCACTCACTGCAGAAGGGTTTGATGCGCCCTTACATTGCGTCCGATGCGGGCTGCCTTACGCTGCTTTTTGGGGTGAGAAGAGACTCCGGTATGAGGCTGCAAGAACACTTGAACTCGAGCGCTTGCGGATCATCGCGCGGGAACTCGGTGCTTCTAAGTCTTTGGTCACCCGATGGCCTGACTTCGATGCTTGGCGGATGGAGCCACAGCACTCTTCGGCTTCGCGGACTGTGCGTGCAGCGACTGCCACTTCCCTCGGTGAGGTGTTGCACTTGACTGCGTTTCGAAACGACGCCTTCACCATCTATGCTGAAGACGCGAGATCAGACATCTTCTCAGACCAACCCCAGACCAACCTGGTAGTTTTGAATCTGGCTCGACGCCGGCAGATCTACAAGTCCGTGAGACGGCAAATCGAGGAGACAATTCAACCGATCGTTCGTCTTCGCCGCCTGGGCATCCGTCACATCCATGATTTTTTGGATATCGACTGGGTGTCAGGTACTGCCTTGCCGATCTCCCGGGAACTACCGGAAGAGGTGCACGCATGGGTGCTTTGGCGACACCGATGCGAGTCAAACTTCCTGAGCGCCTTGATGCTTGGTAGCGCTGATCCCGGCTGTGTGAACGTCCGCTGCGAAGAACTGGAACTGAGAGCCGCTGTTTGTCAGTGGCCCGCACGCTGGGAAGCCAGCCCCGAGCTTTGGGGAAGGTTCGTTTGGCACTGCTTTTGGGAGGATCTGAAGACGGCCTCTGACTGGAAGCGGCTAGCCGAAGACGCCCTCAATGAGACTGAAAGGTCTTTCGTTCCAAGAAGATGGCCACTCGCGGTTGCCAAATCCTGGGCGATTCATGAATCGCTGAGGGGGCGATTGAGCCCTCTGTTCAAGCCTTGGCCGGAGGCTTTGACTGCCTACGCTTGCTGCCTGCAGGATGCCAGTAGTCCTAGACTGATCATGATCGCCCGATCACATGCAAACCAGCTGCAAGCGTGCAGCCCCAAGACAAGAGCTGCTTTACTGCCAATCTAAACTTCGACCTGAACAAAGTGTCTGTGAAAGCGGTAGAGGCTCGCTTTTTGATTGTCGATCCGAGCCTGAGCCAAAGTTAGCTTCTCGATCGCATTAAGCCCGGTGGGGCTTAATGCGAAAGGCCTGCGAACAGAGGGCGATCAGGCTTGCCCGGTTCTGCACGCGCACCGGACTTAAGTCACCGTCGGCGGTTTCATACCATACGCCGGTGATTCACGTTACATAGCGCCCTTGCAGCCGAACATCAAGGTGTTGCGCAGAAATAGTTGGCTGCCTCATCCGTACTGCCAACGCCTCGGTACTTCGCCACCTGCGGGTAGGGACACAGTGGGCGCGTGCGTGTGACCACGCCGCCTGCGATGCGGGACGCGACGATCTCGTTCGGCGCCACGCCCTTCTCCGACCAGGCCATGAGGGCGCGGAAGACGTCGGTCTTCGGCTCCATCGGCACCGCGCCGCTGGAACCCTGGCCGAACTGATCGACACCCGTGCCGCCACTGCAGTGGCCCATGCCCCCCACCATGTACAGGCGCGAGAAGGCGCTGGCGTTGGCTGCGCCCATGGTCTGCTTCACGCGCTCGTAGTAGTTCACCGTGCCGCGCGGCATGATCAGGTTGTCGGACCAGCCGTGGTACAGGATGAGCTTGCCCCCGCGTGCCTGGAACGCCGACAGGTCGGGGTTGTCGGTGGCCATGCGCGGGCCCACCTGCGCGATGTTGTCGCTGAAGAAGGCCTCGTAGTTGAGGTAGTCCAGCGTGTTCCAGTCCCAAGCCGGATCGAAGTACACCCAGTAACGCGCCTGCTCGATCGGGATCGGGAACGGGTTGGCACCCGCCAGCGCGGCCAGGCTGGTACCGCGCTCCAGCCCCGGCCACAGCAGGTTGCCGCCCGCGCCGCGCGCGCCGCCCCAGATCTTCTTGATGGCGCTGGCCTCGCCCGGCGTGAGGCAGCTGTTGTCGGCGCATGCCGGGGTGGTGATGGTGAGGTCGTTGGTCGGGTCGTAGTCGCAGGTGCGCGGGTCGTCGATCACGCCATCGATCACGCCGTCTTGGGCGTCGCAAACCGCGACCGCGCGATTGGTGGCCAGCGTCTGCTTGGCGGTGGCGATCGGTCCGCCCGCGTCCTCGCGCATCGCGATCTGCGGCCAGATGTGGTACGCCTGAAAGCGGTCCCAGTGAATGGCGGGCGCACCCGCGAGGATGGCGTCGAAGTCTTCCGGGTATCGTTGCGCCATCATCAGACCCTGGCGCCCGCCGGTGGAGCAGCCGTACCAGTACGAACGCACCGGGTCCCGCCCGTAGAAGGCCTTGGTGAGCTGCTTGCCCACCACCGCCATGAGGTGCATGGAGCGGTGCGCGAAGTCCTCTTGCGCCGGCACGTTGGGGTTGCCGGGCGAGAGCATGCCAAAGGCGCCCGAAAGGGGGCTGCCGGTGTGGCCGGTGTCGGTCTTGACGCCCACGAAGCCCTGGCGCACGGAGTCGGTGGTCACGCCCAGTTGCGTGTTGCCCGCGTACACGCCATTGCCCTCGGCGCGGAAGCGCCCGTTCCAGTTGGCAGCCGGGAGCGTCACCCACACATTGACGGCAGGGTCGATGCGTACCTTGACCAGGCAGTAGTCTCGGTCGCGCGCGCCGCCGCCGGTGGTGGTGCCGGTGAGCACTTCGGTGATGGTCACCGGTGCGTCGGCCGTGAGCGCGGCTGCGCCGATGCCGGCCATGTCGCAGCTGGTGGTCGGGTTGATGGAAATGTTGTCGAAGTCCACCTCGGGGGTGGGCGTGGCGGGGGCGGTGCCAGATCCTCCACCGCCGCCGCAGGCTGCCAGCAGCAGGGCGGTGACACTGGCCGCCACGGCGTGGCGGCGGGGGCGGCGCATGGGCGCTCGGGGCTGTTCTTTCACGTCGGTCTCCTCGGTCGCGGGTTGTCGGGGAGCCGCATTGCATCGTCGCCACGCGCGACCGTCTTTCAACATCGGACCAGGATTTCACCGAAGCACCGCGGACCTAGGGATTGCCCGGAAGTGAAAACGCGCTAGCAGCTATGCCGCGGATGTATGGCGCACGGGTGCCTTGCGGTGCCAGACTTGGCGATGCCCGCGCATCGACGGGATAGTGAATTGAGGAGACGCGGATGGCTCGATCAATGGCGCGCGAGGCGCCGGTCAACCCCTTGCAGGAGCGCAACCTGCTCAGCGCACAGGCTGTGTCGCGCTGGGCTGGCCTTCCCATCGGATGGGTACAGGCGGTGCCCGAAGTGGCGGGTTCGTGCGAGACGGCCGGCCAGACCTTGCTGGCCCTGCTCGAGTGCGGTCAGGCGCAGGCCGAGTTCCACTACGGCGCGCGCAGCTTCGGCTTCGATCTGGGGGCAGGCGCCATGGGCCTGTTCACGCCCGGCGGTCATGCGGACGTATCGCGCTGGCGCTGCCAGGGGGTGCGGCGCATCATGCTGCAGTTCGATCACGCGGGACTGGCCGACCCGGTTCTGTCGGATCAGCTGGCGCGCATGCCGCTCAGGCCCGAGCTGGAATTCCACGACGATGGCCTCGCCTCGGTACTGCGCGCCATGGTGCGTGAGGTGGCCGAGGGTTGCCCCAGTGGCACGTTGTTCGCCGAATCACTTTCCCTGGGTGTGGCCATGCGGCTGCAGGAGCGTGCGGCCCGACGGCACGCACCCGCGCGCGAACGCGGCAGGCTGTCGCTGGCCCAGGCACGCCGCGTGGAGGATCTGGTGCGCGTGCGCCTTGCTCAGGCGCTGACGATCGGTGATCTCGCGCAGGCTGCCGGCTTCAGCCGAACGCAGTTTGTGCGGCTTTTCAAGAACACGTTTGCCTGTACGCCTTACCAGTACGTTCTCGACATGCGTTTGCAGCGCGCGCGCACACTCGTGATGGGCGGCGATGCGCCGCTGGCCGGCATCGCTGATGAGACTGGCTTTTCGAGCCAGAGCCACATGACGACCGCCTTCTTGCGCGCTTTCGGTGCAACACCGGGTGAGCTGCGGCGCGCAGGGAGGTGTTAAGTCACCGGCGCCCCGCGGAAGGACCTTGAGATAGTTGTCGGTCAGCACGAAGGGAAGCATGCTGGTGCCCTGCCGGCGCGGTGGCACGACCTGTCCGGGCAGCAGGTCACTCGATCTCGACACGCGACAGGGCACCGTGGTGGACAAGCTCGCGTAACAGCACCAGGCCTGCGAGGAGCACGCGGTCCATGGGGCGCCCGAAGGCAATGTCGTCAGCCGCGCGGGTGAAGACCTGCTCGACGTCTGCCGGCTCCAGGGTCACGGGCGCTGCGAGGAACTGGCGCAGCTGACCCTGAGTGTCCTGAACGTGTAGGACTGCGCCACGCAGCGACTTGCTGAACGGCATGAGCCAGTCCTCTGCCCGCTCGATGGCCGATTCGATATCGATGCTGTGCAGCGGCCTTGCAGCGGTTGGAAGGATCGCAGTGGCGCCACCCTCGAGACGTCCGAGGACATGGGTGCCGTCGCGGATCTCGATCACGTCCGATCGCAGTACAAGGTCAGTGCGGCTCACGCCAGCGCCTCCACCACGCCTTGGGCGGCTCGCGCGTCGATGCCATGGCCCAGGTCGGGCACGATCTGCGCGTAGCCGTCGGAGCCCAATGACCGCAACCGTTCGGCCGCCTCCTGGCTGAAGTGCGGGGAGATGACGCCGTCGAGATCGCCGTGGACAAAGCGGAACTTCACGCCTTGCGGTGCAAGGCGCGGAGGTTGGGCAAAACGCCCAGCAACCGCCACCACGCATTGCGCCAGCACGTTCGCCTGGGTCGATTCCAGGGACATGATGGCGCCCTGCGAAAAACCGACAAGGCTGGTCTGAGGGGGGCCCAGACCGGTTTCGGCCTGCCATTGCTCGACCTGCGCAACGAACGCAGGCAGTGCCTGGGCCACGCGCGCCGGCCGGTTTTCTTCCGTGACGCCCGCGACAGAGAACCACTCACGCCCGCCGCCCATGGACGAAGGGTGCGGGCCGTCCACGCTCACCACTATGGCGTTCGGTATGGCGTTGGCGATATGCCGACCCAGCGGAACGAGGTTTGCAGCAGACGAACCGACGCCGTGGAACAACAGGATCAGTTGCGATGCGTTAGAGGGCCGGGCGACGACCACCGACGCGGCGTTCATGGCGCCACCTCATCGCCCAGGGTCAGGTCACGCCCGAACAGGTAGGACTCCATGGCCAGCACGCCGTGCGTTATGCCGCCATCCAGGACTGTCGCGCGTCGGGTGTCGCGCGCTGCACCCAGTGCCACCGGCAGTGGCAGGAAGTGCTCCGTGGTGGGGTGCGCGCGCTGCGCATGGGGCGCACGCTCTAGCGCATTGACGACCTTCGTCACATCGCCCTGCTGAACGGCCGCTCGCACCCACTCGGTGAATTCGCGCGCGTAGGCCGCTTCGGCGCTCGTGCGCGCTCGAAACTCGTACAGGTTGTGTGTCAGGCTGCCTGAGCCAATCACCAGAACCCCCTCGTCGGACAGAGGAGCCAGGGCCTGGCCCAGTGCATAGGCCTTGCGCTCATCGAGGTCGCTGGGCATCGAGACCTGCAGAACCGGGATCTCGGCGTTGGGATAGAGGTGCAGCAACGGCACCCATGCACCATGGTCGAGCCCGCGCTGCGGATCGATGCCCGCCGACCATCCCGCCTCGGTCAGCAAGGTGACGATGCGTTGCGCGAGCGCCGGGTCGCCCACGACAGGGTAGTGGATTTCGTAGAGCTTGGAATCGAACCCGCCGAAATCGTGGATGGTCTCGGGACGACGGGCTCCCGTCACCTTCACATTGCCATGCGTAATCCAGTGGGGAGAGACCACCACGATGGCGCGTGGGCGGTCCAGTTGATGGCCGAGGGCCGCCAACTGCGCGCCGGAAACGCCGGGTTCGATGGCAAAGGTGGGCGCACCGTGCGAAACGAAGAGGGCGGGCTGGCTGATCATGTTCATGCCACCACTGTAGGTGCTGCATCAACACCAATAAAGAGGCGCACGCGAGACGCTTTATCCCGGCTAACGAAACAATGGGGGCCTGCGCAGCGAACACAATCCGGTGTTCCACCTGTGCGGAGATCGGCCAACGTGAGCGAAACCCAGGAACATGCCGTGATGATGTTGGTCAGCCGCCGCGTCAAGCCAGGCAGCGAGGCTGCCTACGAACAGGCTTGCCAGCACATGATGGCTGCCGCCTCTCGCTTTGACGGTTACCTGGGCGCACAGCTCGTACATCCGGGCGAAGAGCCGGATGTCGAGGATCCGTTGTTCCATGTGATCCTTGCGTTCGACTCAGCCACACACTTGGCTCGCTGGCAGGAGTCCCCGGAGCGTCAACTAGGTATCGCTGCAACAGTGCCACATGTCGAAGGGGGGACTCAGATCCGGCATATCAATGGTCTGGCCCATTGGTTCAAACCCCCGGGTTCATCGAGCCTTCGACCGCCGCCCCGGTGGAAAGTGGCCATAGTGACATGGCTGGGGATCTGCCCGACCGTTTATGTCTTGTTCAAGCTGCTGGATCCTTGGCTTGCGAGCTGGCCGCTGCTGCCTCGGGTGATCGTGTTGACACTGCTCGTTGTAGCAGCAATGACATGGCTGATTGCGCCCCAGCTCACGCGTGTCTTCAGGCGCTGGCTCTACGTCTCGCCCTAGTTCAATCGGGCCACGAGGGCTTGCGGAAAGCTTCCACCAGAAAATCGATCATCAGACGAACCTTCGGAGATACGTGCTTACGTGTCGGGTACACCGCATAAACACCCAATTCGATCGAGCGGTATCGCGGCAGCACCTCGACCAGGGCCCCCGAGAGCAGGTGCGGCCCAATCAGGAAGGTCGGTTGCAGCACCAGCCCTTGCCCCTGCAACGCCGCCGCACAGCAGGTGTCGCCACTGTTGCTTCGCATGCGGGGCGACACCTTGACCGTTACTTCACCTTCTGGACCCTGGAATTGCCAATGCTCTCCCATGGCCAGCAGCGCGTACGTGATCACGGCATGCTGACCCAGATCAGTGGGTTGTCGCGGCACCCCGTGGCGGCGTAAGTAGTCGGGCGAGGCGCACAGTACCAGCCGGGTAGTGGCCAGTCGGCGCGAGATCAACGATGAGCTGGGCAGGCGGGCAATGCGCACGGCCAGGTCGTAGCCCTCGTCCACGAGGTCTACCATGCGATCGCCGATTGTCACGTCCAGCATGACCTTCGGGTTTCGCTCCATGAACGTGGGCCACAGCGGCGCGAGGTAGAGCATGCCGAACGTCACGGGCACATTGACGCGCAGCTGACCTGCGGCCTCGCCGATGCGGGCGGTGATCTCGGCCTCGGCCTCTTCGACGTCGCTCAGGAGTTCGGTGCAACGCTCGCGGAAGACGTCGCCCTCTTCGGTCAACGAGAGCTTGCGTGTTGTTCGCTGCAGCAGGCGAACCCCGAGCCTTGCCTCCAGATCGCCCACCAGTCGCGAGACCGCTGATTTCGACATACCAAGGTGGTCTGCAGCCTTCACGAAGCTGCCCGACTCGACCACGGCCACAAAGGCCCGCATTTCCATGAACTTGTCCATGGGCGAGATCGTCCCAGATTTCGGGAAGGTTCGTCCACTTGCAGGTGGTTTTATCCCGAGATCGAAACTTCTACAGTCCTTCTCATCGCAGCGATGTCGCTGCTTCAACGAAGGAAATGTCATGAAGATCACGGTCATTGGCGCTGGCAACATGGGCGCCGCGTTCGTCAAGCAACTCACCCGCGCAGGCCACCAGGTGTCCGTTACCGCGCGCGACAGCGCCAAGGCGCAAGCCATTGCCTCTGCAAATACGGGTGCAAGGGCGGTGGCTGCCGCCGGCGCAGCCGACGATGCCGATCTCGTGGTGCTGGCCACCGGCTACGCCGATGCCGTGGATGCCCTGCGTTCGGTGGGCGACCTCTCCGGCAAGCCGGTGCTGGACATCACCAACCCGCTCACCGCCGACTACATGGGTCTCACGCTGGGCCACAGCACCTCGGCCGGCGAAGAGCTCGCCAAAGCGTTTCCCGGCGCAGCGTTCGTGAAGGGCTTCAACACCGTGTTCGCGCAGGTGCTGGCCGACGGCCCGTACCTCGGCGGCCAGACCGTGAGCGTTTTCCTGGCCAGCGACAGCGAGCGCGCCAAGCAGACCGCGCGCGCAGTGGCCGAAAGCCTGGGCTTTGCCGTGGTGGACGCCGGCAGCCTGAAGAACGCGCGCTACCTCGAGCCCCTCGCTGGCCTGAATATCTACCTCGGCTATGGCGCCGGCCTGGGCACCAACATTGCCCCGACCTGGATTCGCAAGGCCTGACACCCTTTTCAAACCTGAGAGGAACCCACCATGCCAGTCGTTCGCGTTTCCTGGTTCAGCGGCAAGGACGCTGCCGCCAAACAGGCGGTGGCCGAGGACATCACCCGCAGCATCGTTGATCGCACCGGAACCCCGGCCGAGTACATCTACGTCATCTTCGAAGACGTGGCACCCTCGAACTGGGCGGGTGCCGGCAAGTTGTTTGGTCCCGGCGACAGTCCAACTAACGGCACTTGATCCCGCTGGGAGCAGCGTCTCCCCGTTGGAACCCTGAGCCCGATCCTGGCGGACCGGCTCAGGGCACTTACGCATCAGCGTTCCCCGGTGGTCGGCCGACGGCGCGAGGAACTTGCGTCTTGAGCGAACAGTTCGAACACCAGTCCTCTCAACCACTGGTTGGCTGGCGAGCGATGCACCTTCGCGTGCCAGAACGCGTTGATGGCGATCTCGGGCAACCGGGCCGGGTGCGTAACGTAGGTCAAGCCGAAAGGGTGGGCCAGACCTTGCGCCAACCGCTCAGGCACCGTGGCGAGCAGATCCGAACTCTGCAGGATGTGCCCCACGCTCACGTAGTGGGGAACGGTCAGGCGCACCGTGCGGTCGATCCCGGCGCGCCGGATCAACTCGTCGACTTTGCCGTGTCCGGTGCCCGCCGTGATCACGACCAGATGCTCCGCAGCGCGGAACTCGTTGAGCGACATGCGCTTCTTCTCCAGCGGATGCCCCTTGCGAAACAGGCACACATAGCGTTGCATGAAGAGGCGGCGCTGGAAGAAGCCCGCCTTGAGCTGCGGCAACAAGCCGATGGCCAGATCGACCTTGCCCGACTCCATGTCCTCCCGCAGGTTGACAGCCGTGGTGCGCACGGTGTTGATCATCAGGCTCGGTGCCTCGCGCTTGAGTCGATCCAGCAGAGTGGGCAGGAAAACGATCTCGCCGATGTCAGTCATACCGATCGTCATGGAGCCCTTCACCTTGGCCGGCTCGAAGCGAATCTGCTGGTTCAGGCCGCTGTGAATCATGCCCAGCGCGTAGCCGATTGGCTCTGAGAGTTGTTCGGCGTAGGGCGTCGGGACCATGCCCGCCGGCGTTCTCAGAAAGAGCTCGTCGCCCAGGGTCCGGCGCAGCTTTGCCAAGGTGTTGCTCACCGCGGGCTGGGTGATGCCCAGCTTCTCCGCCACCTTGGAAACCCGCCGCTCCACTATCAACTCCTGAAATAGTACGAGCTGGTTGAGATCGATGTCGGTGAGGTCCATGGGGGGTCTCCTTCATCACTGAACGTGATGTGATGTATTTCCCGAATTCTATTGGCTGATCGGCCTGCAAGCGGGAAGATGCGCCCCATTGCAGCCCCCAATGGCCACATTGCACCCATGGAAGTTCTCGTTCAGCCTCTCAACCGCGTGATTCGCGTGGAAGCCGGTGCCAACCTGCTCGACGCGCTGCGCGAGGCGCAGGTGCCCATGTCGTATTCGTGCATGGCCGGTCGCTGCGGAACCTGCCGCTGCAAGGTGCTGGACGGGGAGGTGCTCGAAGGCGGCGTGGATCAGCAGCGCCCTGGCGCGGGACGAGATTCTTATGTTCTGGCTTGCCGCACCTACATCACCGAGCCCTGCACCATCGAGATTCCCGAGCCCGACGAGGTGGTGGTCCACCCGGCACGCATCGTCAAGTCCACGGTCGAGGCGATCGAAGACCTCACTCACGACATCAAGCGGCTGCTGCTTAGGCCAGCCAAGCCGATCGATTTTTCGCCCGGCCAGTACGTGCAGCTGCAGTTCACGCCCGATCACATTCGGCCGTACTCGATGGCAGGCCTCAGTGGCGATGGGCTCTACGAGTTCCATATCCGCCTGGTGCCAGATGGACGGGTGACCGGCTATGTGGCCAACACGCTCAAGGTGGGCGATTCGGTGCGCATCAGCGGCCCGCTGGGTTCGGCCTACCTGCGCCGCAAACACGAAGGACCGATGTTGTGCGTGGCGGGCGGAACAGGGTTGGCGCCCATCCTGTCGATCCTGCGCGGCGCCGTCCGGGACGGCATGACGAACCCCATTCACCTGTATTTCGGTGTGCGATCGCCGCAGGACATCTACGGACTGAACGATCTTGAAGCGTTGCAGGCAGAACACCCGCAACTCAAGACGCACATCGTCGTGAGCTCAGGTGGCATTCCTTCGAAGCATCGATGTGGCCTGGTCACCAAGGCTATTGAGGACGACCTTGGTGATCTGGATGGCTGGCGAGCCTATCTGTGTGGTTCGCCACCCATGGTCGAAGCGGCCACGCTGGTGGTGCGCAACAAGGGCATCACGCCCGAGCACGTATACGCCGACGCGTTCTATACCCAAGGCACTTGAAAAGGGGACCGTTCATGGACACTGCAACCAGTCCGAAGACTGCGGCCAAGGCCGAGCGCTACGAGTATTACAGTCGAATCAGCGCAGAGAACATGACACCGCTGTGGGAAGTGCTGTCTGCGCTCGTGCCGCCGCACCCGCGCACGCAAGCCAAGCCCGCGATATGGAACTATCGGCAGGTCCGGGAGCAGGTGATGGAGGCCGGTCGCCTCATCACGGCGGAGGAGGCCGAGCGGCGCGTTCTCATTCTTGAAAATCCAGCACTGCGCGGACAGTCCTGCATCACGCAGACCCTGTATGCCGGCTTGCAACTGATCCTGCCTGGGGAGGTGGCCCCGGCGCACCGACACACACAATCCGCGTTGCGCCTTGTGCTCGATGGCGAGGGTGCGTACACCGCGGTGGATGGCGAGCGAACCACCATGCGCCGTGGCGACTTCATCATCACGCCTGCGTGGACCTGGCACGACCATGGCAACGAGGGTGACCAACCTGTGGTCTGGCTGGACGGTCTGGACATCCCGATCGTGAGGTTTCTGGACGCCGGGTTTGCCGAAAAGAGCGAAGACCAGACGCAGCGGCCCTTGCGACCCGAAGGTGATGCCCTGGCACGGTACGGCGCCAACATGGTGCCGCTGGACTACGCCCCGCGCCCGACCGACCCCACGAAGGTGTTCGTGTACCCCTTTGCTCGCACGCGCGAGTCGCTCAAGGCCATCGCCCATGGTGCACCAGATACGCACCATGGATTCAAGCTGCGTTACGTCAATCCGGCCACCGGCGCATCGCCAATGCCGACCATCGGCGCTTTCGCCCAGCACCTGCCCGCGGGCTTTCAGACCAAGCCTTACCGAAGCACCGACGCCACCGTGTATGTGTGCCTGGAAGGCGCGGGCCACGTCAAGGTCGGCGAAAACCACTGGCGCTTCGAGGAGAACGATGTGTTCGTCGTTCCCTCGTGGCATTCGGTTGAAGTCCAGGCCGAGCGAGACACCATCTTGTTCAGCTTCTCCGATCGCCCTGTGCAGCAGGCGCTTGGACTGTGGCGCGAACAACGCCTCTAACCCCACACAGAGACAAGGAACATTCATGAATCTTGCTGTTGCAGCACCCCGTGTGCACACGCTTAGCGTGGCAGGCCGGGAGGAGCGTTTTCCGGTCAACCGTGTCTTCTGCGTCGGGCGCAATTACGCTGCCCATGCGCGCGAGATGGGTAAGGACCCGGACCGTGAACCGCCGTTCTTCTTCATGAAACCTGCCCACGCGGTGGTGGACGCTGCACAGCCAGCCACCGTCCCGTACCCGAGCATGACGCGCAACTACCACCACGAGATCGAACTGGTGGTGGCCATCGGTGCCGGCGGGCGCGATATCCCCGTCGACAAGGCACTCGACCTGGTCTACGGCTATGCCGTGGGTCTGGACATGACGCGCCGCGACGTCCAGCTTGAAGCGCGGGACAAAGGGCGTCCCTGGGAGTTCGGGAAATCGTTCGCGCTGTCGGCGCCCATCGGCCGGATCCACCGCAGCGCCGACATCGGTCACCCCAAGTCGGGCGCCATCACGTTGACCGTCAACGGTCAGCCGCGCCAGTCGTCGGACATCGATAAGCTGATCTGGTCGGTCGCCGAATGCATTGCCCATCTGTCGGCGTACGAAGCGTTGGAGCCGGGCGATCTCATCATGACGGGAACGCCCGAGGGCGTGAACGCCGTCGTGGCCGGCGACACCATGGTCGGCGCGATCGCCGGCCTGGAGCCGATCGAGGTCAAGGTCACGCCCTGAACGCCAGGGCATATTCCAAGGAGACAACGATGGAAGCGACGATCAAGGTCTTTCCGCGCGAGCCGCAATGGGAAACCGAGGGTACCCACCGCATCCCGTTCCTCGCCTATACGGACGAGGAGCTCTACAAACGCGAGCTTGAGCGCTTCTTCTACAAGGGGCATTGGTGCTACGTCGGCCTGGAAGCCGAGGTGCCCAATCCGGGTGACTTCAAGCGCACCGTGGTGGGGGAACGCTCGGTGATCCTCACCCGGGATGCCGACGGACAGATCAACGTGGTGGAAAACGTGTGCGCGCACCGTGGCATGCGTTTCTGCCGGGAACGCCACGGCAATCGCAAGGAATTCGTCTGTCCCTACCACCAGTGGAACTACACGCTCAAGGGTGACCTGCAGGGTGTCCCCTTCCGCCGCGGGGTGAAACAGGACGGTCAGGTGCACGGTGGCATGCCGGCGGACTTCAAGACCAGCGACCACGGACTCACCAAACTCAAGGTGGCGGTGCGCGGCGGTGTCGTCTTCGCCTCTTTCGATCACGACGTCGAATCGCTCGAGGAATACCTGGGCCCGACCATCCTGGGCTACTTTGACCGCCTCTTCAACGGGCGAAAGCTCAAGATCCTCGGCTACAACCGCCAGCGAATTCCGGGCAACTGGAAGTTGATGCAGGAGAACATCAAGGATCCGTACCACCCAGGCCTGCTGCACACCTGGTTCGTGACCTTCGGCCTCTGGCGCGCCGACAACAAGTCGCAGCTGCGCATGGACGACAAGTTCCGCCACGCCGCCATGATCAGCACACGTGGCAACGCAGGCAAGGCGGACCAGGTAACGCAGGTGTCCAGCTTCAAGGAGAGCATGCAGCTCAACGATCCGAGTTTCCTGGACATCGTCCCAGAACCCTGGTGGGGTGGCCCCACGGCGGTGATGACCACCATCTTCCCGAGCGTGATCCTGCAACAGCAGGTCAACAGTGTGTCCACGCGCCACATCCAGCCCAACGGACACGGCAGCTTCGACTTCGTGTGGACGCACTTCGGCTTTGAGGACGATACGGAAGAGATGACCCAGCGCCGCCTGCGCCAGGCCAACCTTTTTGGACCCGCAGGTTTCGTGAGTGCAGATGATGGTGAGGTGATCGAGTTCTCGCAGCAAGGATTCGAGAGCAAGCCCTTCCACCGCGCGGTGGCCGAGCTCGGGGGCAAAGAGGTCGAGAACACCGAACACATGGTGACCGAGACGCTGATTCGCGGCATGTACCGCTACTGGCGCAACGTGATGGAGGCCTAAAGATCATGAGCATCAGCAGCAAGATGAGCTTCGATGACTGGCTCGCGCTGAATCAGCTCTACGCTGACTACGCCGCTGCCGTGGACTCTGGTCAGTGGGACCTGTGGCCCGAGTTCTTTACCGAAAAATGCGTCTACCGTTTGCAGCCTCGCGAGAACCACGAGCGCGGGTTTCCGCTCGCCACGCTCTCCTTCACCAGCAAGGGCATGTTGAAGGACCGGGTTTACGGTATCCGGGAGACGCTGTTCCATGACCCGTACTACCAGCGACACGTGGTGGGCACTCCCGTGGTCCGTCATGCAGACAACGGTCGCTACCAGTGCGAGGCGAACTACGCTGTGCTGCGCACCAAGCTGTCCGAGGCGAGCACCGTGTTCAACGTGGGTCGCTACATCGACACCGTGGTGAAGACGTCCGAGGGTCTGAAGTTCGAATCGCGTCAGTGCATCTATGACAGCGAGATGATCCCCAACTCCATCATCTATCCCATCTGAGGTTGTCCATGAGCAATGCCGCCCCCTGGTTCGATGTACTGGCCACTGATGATCTGCCTAACGATGACGTGATCGGCATACAGGTGGCCGGCAAGGACATTGCCCTTTACACCGTCGGCGAAGACGTTTTCGCCACCGACAACCTTTGCACGCACGGTAATGCTCGGCTCTGTGATGGTTTCCTCGATGGCCATGAAATCGAGTGTCCGCTGCATCAAGGCAAGTTCGACGTTCGTGACGGTCGACCTGCCTGCGACCCGGTGACCGAGCCGCTGCGCACGTATCCCGTGCGCATTGAAGGCAGTCGCGTGTTTCTTCAGATCGGTTAGAGCCGGTCTTCCATCGCCGCTTCCGGACCCGTCTTCATGCGGGTCTTGAGGTTTCCTTTGCCCTATTGCATCCCGGAGACAAACATGAACAGACTCTTTCCTCGAGTGGCGGTGGCCGCCGCGCTGACGGTCGGCCTCTGTGGCCTCACATTTGCGCAGACCAAGATCGGGTTCGTCGCCCCATTGTCCGGGCCCCAGGCCCTGGTGGGGCAGGACCAGCTCGATGGCTTCCTGCTGGCGCTCGATCAACTGGGAGGCAAGCTCGGTGGTCAGCCTGCCGCGGTGGTGCGCGAAGACGATCAGCTCAAGCCGGAGGTGGGCCAACAGGCCGTCCGCAAGCTGATTGATCGCGACAAAGTGGATGCCATTGTCGGGTTGTCGTTCTCGAACGTGCTGATGGGCAGCTTGCCGCGCCTGGTGGAGTCGGGCGTGGTCACGATTGCAACCAATGCCGGCCCGTCACCGATCGCAGGGGCCCAGTGCAAGGCCAACCTGTTCTCGATGGCCTGGCAGAACGATGGTGCGGCCGAGGCAATGGGCAAGTTTGTCCAGGACCGTGGCATCAAGCGCGTGTACCTGATGGCCCCAAACTACCAGGCTGGCAAGGACATGCTGGCTGGCTTCAAGCGTCATTACAAAGGGCAGATCGTCGATGAGGTCTACACCCAGGTGAACCAGCCTGACTACTCGGCAGAGATTGCGCAGTTGCAGGCATCGGGTGCAGAGGCGGTCTTTGTCTTCTATCCAGGTGGCATGGGCATCAACTTCGTCAAGCAGTTCAACCAGGCGGGTCTCACCGGCAAGCTACCGATGTACTCGGTGTTCACCGTCGACGGCACAACGTTGCCATCGCTGCGGGATGCCGCAGTTGGTGTTGTTGGCGGCGCCATGTACGACGCGTCGCTGGACACGCCCGAGAACCGCAAGTTCGTGAGTGCCTTCGAGGCGCGATTCAAGCGCACACCCAGCCTGTACGCCGCGGCCGGATACGACGCCGCGAATGTGCTCGACCTGGCTTTCAAGAAAGCCGGTGGCGATGCCAGCAAGCTGGCCGCGTCGGTCAAAGCGGCGGGCAGCGAGTTCAAATCGGTTCGCGGACCGTTCCGCTTCGGCAAGAACAACATGCCGGTGCAGAACTACTACGCGTTCGAGACGGTTCGCGAAGGTGGAAAACCTGTGACCCGCCAGATCGGCGTGCCGCTGACCGCACACGTCGACCCCTACGCTGCCCAGTGCACGCTCTGAACCGGTAGGCGATCATGAGTGCGACGCTGTTGCTGGCGCAGTTGCTCAACGGCCTTCAGTACGGCGTCCTGCTGTTTCTGTTGGCCGCGGGGCTGACGCTGGTATTCGGGATCATGAGCTTCGTGAACCTGGCGCATGGTTCCCTCTACATGATGGGCGCCTATGCTGCCGCCGTGGCCTA
Organism: Hydrogenophaga sp. YM1; assembly: GCF_016903055.1. Classification (NCBI taxonomy): domain Bacteria; kingdom Pseudomonadati; phylum Pseudomonadota; class Betaproteobacteria; order Burkholderiales; family Comamonadaceae; genus Hydrogenophaga; species Hydrogenophaga sp. YM1. The sequence goes on from NZ_CP070223.1 coordinate 2,608,438, forward strand.
TGGCCAGACGGGCTCCTTTCTTGCGTCGATTGCGGCGGCCATGGGCGTTGCACTGGTCATCAGCCTGGTGCTGGAGCGAACCATCATTGCCCGCCTGTACCGGCGTGATCACCTCGACCATGTGCTCGCCACGTTCGGCCTGGTGATGTTCTTCAACGAGGCGGTTCGACTGATCTGGGGGCCACAACCCATGTTCGTCGAGGTTCCCGAAGTCCTGGCGGGTACGGTGAACCTGTTCGGCTTCAGCTACCCGTCCTACCGCTTCGCGATCATCGTCACCGGTTTGCTGGTCGCGGTTGGCGCCTGGTTGTTGATTCACAAGACGCGCATCGGGATGTTGATCCGCGCCGGTGCCCAGAATCCGCAACTGGTGGGCGCGTTGGGCGTCAACATCGGCTTTCTCAATGCCATGCTGTTCGGTGTCGGCGCGGCACTGGCGGGCCTTGCAGGTGCCATGGCCGGGCCGCTGCTGTCGGTGCAGTCGGGCATGGGCGAGCCTGTGCTGATCACCACGCTGGTGGTGATCGTGATCGGCGGCATCGGATCGGTTTCCGGTGCGTTCTACGCCGCGCTTATCGTGGGTCTGGTGGATACGCTGGGGCGCGTGATGTTGCCGTTGCTGTTGCGCCAGGTATTCGAGCGTTCGGTGGCTGATGCCGCCGGCCCCGCGCTGGCATCCATGAGCGTGTATCTCCTGATGGCCGCGGTCCTCGCGATCAAGCCGCAAGGGCTGTTCCCGGCCCGCAAGGGTTGAAGGGGTAAATCGCATGAAATCCGCATCCTTTTTCTCACCGACTACCCTGGTCGCGATCATCCTGTTTGCCAGCTTTGCGACGGTGCCCTTTGTGGCAGCTGTCATCGACGAACCGTTCTGGACTTCCTTCTTCGCACGCATCCTGATCTACGCAGTGGCCGCTTCAGCGCTCAATCTGGCGTTGGGTTATGGCGGGCTGGTGAGCTTTGGCCACGCGCTCTTTCTCGGGCTGGGCGTTTACGCGGTGGCGCTGCCTTCCCACTATGGCGTGGCCAATGGCTTCGCGCATCTGGGATTCGCGCTGCTGGCCTGCGGCCTGGTGGCACTGGCGGTGGGCGTCGTGAGCCTGCGCACGTCGGGCATGGCGTTCATCATGATCACGCTGGCCTTTGCGCAGATGGGTTACTTTCTTTTCGTGAGCCTGAAGCAATACGGTGGTGACGACGGACTGGCGATCATGTCGACCAGCGTCTTCGGCCCCTTCGATCTCGGCGGAACCACCAAGGTGTATGTCGCGGCATGGCTGGTGCTGGCCGCACTGACGCTGTGGATGGCAAAGCTGCGTGCATCACCCTTCGGCATGGCGCTGCGCGGCAGCCGGCAGAACCCGCGCCGCGTCAATGCCATGGGGTTGCAGACGCGGCAAGTGCAATTGGTGGCCTTTGTGCTGTCGGGCACCGTTTGTGGCGTGGCCGGTCTGTTGCTGGCCAACCTCAATGCCTTCGCCTCACCCAGCTCCATGGCCTGGACGGTCTCTGGCGAACTCATCGTCATGGTGGTGCTCGGTGGTATGGGCACTGTATTCGGACCCGTGGTCGGCGCTTTGCTCTACCTCGGCCTGGAAGAGATCCTCAAGGCCTGGACGGAGCATTGGATGGCCGTGTTCGGTCCATTGATCGTGCTGTTCACGCTGATGGGCAAGCGTGGCATCGTGGGCGTGATCGAGGCCGCCCTCGACGCGCGTGGCGACAAGGCCCGGGCGGCGTCCACCGCCGCCGTATCGGAGGGCCACTGACCATGACGGCATTGCAGACACATGGCCTCGTCAAGCGGTACGGGGCATTGCTGGTGACCGATGACGTGAGCCTGGATGTGCGCCCGGGCGAGTTGCATGCGGTAATCGGTCCCAACGGCGCGGGCAAGACCACGCTGATCAACCAGTTGAGCGGTGAACTCGCGTCCGATCAGGGGCGCGTGGTTTTCCAGGGCAACGACCTCACGCCGCAGCCGGTGCACCTGCGCGCGCGTGCGGGCTTGCTTCGTTCCTACCAGATCACCTCGATATTTGAGGAGTTCACCGTGCTGGAGAACGCAGTGCTGGCAGCCATGGCGGTTCGTTCGAGCGTGTGGCGCTTCTGGCGTCCCATGCTGTCGGATCCGCAGGCATTGGCCAACGCGCGCGAGGCGGTGGACCTGGCCGGGCTGAGCGCTCAGGCCGAGTGGGTGGCGGGCGAGCTGGCATACGGTCAACGCAGGCAGCTCGAGCTGGCGATGGCGCTTGCGGCGAAGCCGAAGTTCCTGCTGCTCGATGAGCCCATGGCGGGCATGAGCGTTCAGGAGTCCGCAGCTGTCGTGGCGCTGCTCCAGCGCCTGAAGCGGCAGTACGCCATCCTGCTGGTGGAGCACGACATGGACGCCGTGTTCTCGCTGGCTGATCGGATCACGGTGCTTGTCTATGGGCGTGTGATGTTCACTGGAACCGTGGAGGAGGTTCGTGCCCACCCCGAGGTGCGCGCGGTCTACCTCGGCGAAGAATCGGTGTGAGGCGCACGAGATGAGCGAAAGTTTTCTGAATGTGCGTGGTCTGCAGGCCGGGTACGGCCGTGCGCAGGTTCTGTTCGACGTGAGCTTCGATGTGAAGCCTGGTCAGGTGGTCACCCTGCTCGGACGCAACGGAATGGGTCGATCCACCACCATCAAGTGCCTGTTCGGCATGCTGCCTGCGCTGGGAGGCGAGATCCGCATCGGCGGAGAACGGGTCAATGGACTTCCCTCGCACCGGATCGCTCGAAAGGGCCTGGCCATCGTGCCCGAAGGACGTCAGATCTTCACAGAGCTCACGGTGGAGGAAAACCTGGTGGCCACGGCACGTAATGCGAGTCCTGCGGGCAGCCAGCGCCAAAAGGCCTCCTGGGGCCTTGATCGCGTCTACGGATTCTTTCCCCGGCTGCAGGAGCGACGCAACAACCTGGGCTGGCAGCTTTCGGGTGGCGAGCAGCAGATGCTGGCGATTGGCCGTGCACTGATGACCAACCCCAGCCTGCTGGTGCTCGATGAGGCCACCGAAGGCCTGGCGCCCGTCATCCGCGAAGAGATCTGGCGCACGCTGGATCAGCTCAAGCAGGACGGGCTCGCGCAGATCGTGATCGACAAGAACGTGCGCCGCCTGATGGACCTGGCAGATCAACACTACGTGATCGAGAAAGGACGCATCGTCTGGAGTGGCGATTCCCGGGCTTTGCGCGCATCGCCCGACATCGTCCATCAGTACATGGGTGTCTGAGCGCAAGGCCGGGTGGCGATCAGCGCCCCCTGGCGGGTCGCTTGGAAAGGCCTTCGCGCTCGATGGCATTCAATCCGGTCGACGACACCATGCCGCCGATGCGGGTCGACAGGGTTTTTGCGGCGCTGCCGAGCGCTTCGATCACTTCGGGAATCGACTTGCGCTGCTGCTGGTCCAGCCTTTCCGCGTAAGGGACCGTCAATGCCGCGATCGCGCGGCCTTGCGTATCCAGGATTGGGAAGCTCACGGCCCAGAGACCACGCACCTGAACGCTGGGGATCGACTCGTAACCCGCTACGCGGATCCGATTGAGGATGCTGTCGATCTGGACGTCGGCTTGCTCGGGCCGGCGCTGCAGCGATTCCTCGATGCGCAACTTGGTAGTCTCCTCGTCCTGGAATGCGAGAAGAACTCGGCCCGATGCGGAGATGAGCACGTCGAGTTCAGCGCCAGCGCGCACAGCAAAGCCCATGCCGCTCGGGGTGTCGATCTTGGACAACACGACCTGCTTGCCTTGTCCGTACACCGTCAAATGGCAGGATTGATCAAGTTCGCTGGCAAGGCGCTGCATGATCGGTGTGGCTTCGAACAGCAGTCGATGCGTGGGCGGATTGATGTGTGCCAGCTCGAACAGCTTGGTGGTGATGCCGTAGCTGGTCTCGTCGACCAGCGTGACGTAGTTGCGATTGACCAGGCACGCCAGCATGCGGTAGATCTCGCCGACGCTGCGGCCCAGACGCTGAGCCAGGTCCTTCTGCGAAAGTGGCCCCTCGCTGCGACACAGCGTCTCGAGGATATCCAGGCCCTTTTCGAGCGCCGGTGCCGAATAGGAGCGGCTTTCTGCCTCGGCCAGGGTGCTGGTCTCGTTCGGATCGTCTTTCATCGCATTGCCTCTGTGTATCGGGGTCGCGCCTTCAAGGCGCGGCAGTTGACGCCATTTTCGCTGGACGCTGCAGCGGCCGATTTCACGCGATCGGTTGCGTCGGACATCGGGCTACCCGACCTGGACCGACTCGCTGCCCAGCAGCGCCTGGATTTCCTGGGACGAATAGCCAATCTCCTGGAGCAGGTCCCGCGTGTCAGATCCCCTGGGTTGCGCGGGCGAGCGGCGGGGCAGGTACTGGTCATCGACCCGGATGGACGCTCGAATGGCTGCCGTGCGTCCTTCTGTGGGATGCTGCTCGTAGTCGATAAGGCCGACCGCTTCCAGGTGCGGATCGTGGGGGAGGGTGTCCAGCGTGTGGCAGGGCTGCACGGCGATGTCGGCGTCCCGGAGCAGCTTGAGCCATTCCGCGGTTGTCCGTTGGGTGAGGGGTGCGCCACGGATCTCGAACCATTGAGCGACGTGCTTCGCGCGCGCGGCCACGCTGTTGAAGCGGGGGTCATCCAGCAGGTCATGCCGGCCGGTCACGCTCAGAAAGGCACGCACCTGCGGGTCGGTGTTGATCGTGAACGAGATCCACCCATCTGCCGTCCTGACGGGTTTGTTGTGCGGGCTCAACAGGCGCAAGTCGCCTGGGGGGCCCACGGGTGGGTCGAAGCTGTGCTGCGCCAGGTGTTCCTGCAGCACGAAGGCAGCCATCGTCTCGAACATCGGGACTTCGATGGTGCAGCCAGCACCGCTGACTTGTCGCTGCGTGAGGGCCGCGAGGATGGAGCCGGCCGCGATCTCGCCTGCCACGTGGTCGCAGATCAGCATGGGTACATAGGCTGGTGCACCATCGCGCGCAAGCATCAGGCCGGCCATGCCAGTGGCGCCCTGAACCACGCTGTCGTAAGTGGGCAGCCCCGCGTATGGGCCATCCGTGCCATAGCCGGTGATCAGGCAGTAGATCTTGTCCGGGTGTCGAGCACGCACGGTGGCAGCGTCGATGCCCAGGCGCTCAAGCGCTTGCGGTCGCATGTTGGCCACGATCACGTCGGCCGATGCGATCAGTCGCGCGAGCGCTTCGCGGGCACCGTCCTTCTTGAGGTCGAGACCGATGTTGCGTTTACCGCGGTTGAAGTGCAGGTACGCGCCGGAGTGCTGGCCGGTGGGAGAAATGCCTCCAAGGCCGCGCATCAGGTCGCCTTCGGGCCCTTCGACCTTCACGATCTCCGCGCCGTATTGACCCAGGCGCCACGTGCATACCGGCCCGACGACCACGCTGGTCAGATCGAGTACGCGGATGCCCTTCAGGGGTTCGAAGCTCATTGGACAGTCACCTCCATGTCGACGGCCAGTTGTTGGCGGTCGTCGAATGCTTTCAGATGCCATTGCTCTGAGTCCCTTTGGGCGGTGAGCGTGATGGGTCTATTGCAGTACAGCGGTGCGACATGACGGACCTTCAACGAAGCCGGGATCAGCCCCAGGTCGCGACGCAGGAATTCCGTAAGCAGGAGCGTTGCGAGCCCCCCGTTGACCACGAGATCAGGGAAACCTTCGACAGCGCGCGCATGGTCGCGATCCAGGTGGATTCGATGCGAGTTGAATCCCATCGCCGAGTACTGGAAAAGCAATGTTTCGTCGGGTACGACGGTGGTCTGGTGCTCGGGCCTGCCGAGCAGCCCTGGAATGCTGGCCGGGCTGGAGTGAGTGGCCCGCCGTTGCGAGAGCAGCAGATAGGTCTGCGTTTCCAACAACACCGGGTCGGTCCGGCCTTCGAGGCACAACTCGTGCCCCAAGGTGACGATGGCCATGGGGCCGCCCTCACCATCCTTGTGACGGATCTCTTTCACTGCGCTGGTACGGCGCAGGCTGGCTCCGATGGGGATGTCCGCGTGAAAGGCGACTGTGCGCCCCCCCAGCATCAACTGCGGCAGGCCGAGGTCAGGCATCGGTACCCCGAGCCCGGGAAAGCCATCGGCGCGGAGCTCGGAGCGCCGCGTGTCTGCTCCCAGCAGGATGAATTGCCAGCCGCGTGGCAAGGGTTCGCCGGGCGAGAACCGATCTGGATCGAGGTCCAGCATGGCCGCGATCCGGCGCACGGCGGCGAGGCCGCAGGCCTCTTGCCGGATGGTCGTGGCCGGCTTCGGGGCGCCAGGCGCAGGGGGAGTGTGATTACTCATGGATGCATAAAAAATTGCATCCATGAAGTCTAACGGCAAGAAAGCGGCGGTAGGAGGCGAAAGTACGCCCTAGGTGTTTTCACCTATGATGCTTTATTTTCACTGATGAATCGCCTATGCTGGCGGCCTGCGTTCGTTTGCAGCGCCTTTTTCAACCCACCACACCGCCGAAGGACCCCATGAATTTCAAGTTCCACCACCTCAACCTGTGCACCGACAGCTTGCCGCGCTTGACCAAGTTCTATCAGACGCTGTTCGACCTCGGCACCATCAAGGACGAGGAGCACACCCGGGTCGATGCCAACAGCGATCGCACGGGCTACAACGGCAAAGTCGACTTCCTGAGCGACGGTGCAATCGAGTTCCACTGGGCCGAACGCGATCTGAACACCGGTTTCAAGATGAAGCAGTTCGTCAATCCCATGGCCCGGGGCCACTTCTGCTTCCGCACCGACGACATCAAGGGCTTCATGCGCAAGTGCGACGAACTCGGCATTCGCTACTCCGACTACGGCAAGTGGGCCATTGCCGGCTGGCATCAGGTGTTCCTTCAGGACCCCGATGGCAACGTGATCGAAGTCCATCAGCCCAACCTCTGATCCCCCCTCCCAACCCCGACAACCGATCCAGGAGACAACCGTGACCCAAGCCATCCAGATTCCATCCGATCAAGCACTGCGCGGATCCAGCCGCCGCACCCTGCTCAAGCAGTTCGCCGGGGCGGCCGCTGTTTCGCTGGCGCCCGGCGCCGTGTTGGCACAGGGTGCCGGCAAGATCACCATGAAGATCGCCATCTCCATTCCAGACAGCCACCCGACCACGGTTGCCCTGAAGGCCGCATGCGCAGAGATCCTCAAGGAGTCGAATGGCCGTCTGGCGATCGACGTGTATCCGAATGGCCAGCTGGGAAGCGACACGGACACCGTGTCGCAAGTACGATCCGGCGCCATCGACTTCGTCTGCACGGCCGGCACGATCTGGGGCAACCTGGCGCCAGTGACCTCCATCAATACGCTCGCTTTTGCGTTCCCGGACTACGCCACGGTCTGGCGCGCGATGGATGGCGAACTCGGCGCCCATATTCGCACCGCCTTCGACAAAGTGAACCTGGTGCCGGTGGGCAAGGTGTATGACCACGGCTTCCGGCAGATCACGAATTCGGCCAAGCCGATCAACACGCCGAAGGATCTTGCTGGCATGAAGATCCGCGTGCCGGCCAGCCCCATCATGACCACGATGTTCAAGGGTCTGGACGCCTCGCCGACCACGGTGCCGATCGGTGAGCTCTACACCGCTTTGCAGACCAAGGTCGTGGACGGTCAGGAGAACGCCCTGCCGACGATCGAGTCGACCAAGGTCTACGAGGTGCAGAAGTACTGCTCATACACCTCACACGTCTGGGATTGCTTCACGCTGGTGGGCAACAAGCGCAACTGGAGTGCGCTGCCCGACGATTTGCGCGCACTGGCAACGCGCATCTTCGATGCACACGCCGTCAAGCAGCGCGCTGCACACGAGACGCTCAACGCCACGCTCGAGGCCAAGCTGAAGTCAGCCGGCATGCAGTTCAACACTGTCGACGGCAAACCCTTCCGGGACGTCCTTCAGAAGTCCGGCTACTACGCCGAATGGCAGAAGAAGTTCGGCCCGGAGGCCTGGGCCATTCTCGAGAAGTACTGCGGAAAGCTGGCCTGACGCCAAGGCATTGACGCAATTCAACGACGAGGGGGCGTACCCGCCCGCGCCACGCGGCCAGGGTCACGTCTCCTCGGTCTGAGTTCGCCCAGAGCACGTCCCTTGCGGGGGCGCCCATGACACAAGCCAGCCTGACCACCGCCGTGACCGCCGATCAACTGGAAGCCGATCCGCCTGACGAGAGCGCGATCAACAAAACCCTCAACCGGTGGATCGCCCCCATAGAGGCGATCTCGGCCGCACTGATGGTGGCGATCGTGCTGATGCTGTTCAGCGGCGTCGCCATGCGCTACCTGTTTCACCACCCGATCGGGTGGATCGATGAAGCAGTGTCGCACGCCTTCATCTGGGTTGCCATGCTGGGTGCGGTGCTGGCCATGCACCGCAACGAGCACCTGCGCCTGACCATGTTCGTGGACCGCATGCCGCCGCGAATGCGCGGCCTGGTGCACGCGTTCGCGATCGTGGCCATCGCTGCGTTTCTCGTGGGATTGATCGGACCTGCTATCGAGCACGTCGAGTCGGAGTGGGTCATGACATCACCGGCCCTGGAGATTCCGGGCGGTGTGCGGGTGGCTGCGATCGCGACCGGCTTGATCCTGATGTTGGTCATCGTGGCGGTGTACTCCCTCAAGACAGTGACCAAGAGCAACCTGGTCATTGCCATTGCGGGGGTGAGCGCGTTCGTGTCTGTGTGCCTGTGGCTGGCCCCGCAGTTTGCCCAGCTGGGCCTGCTCAACATCCTGATCTTCCTGACCGGCCTGGTGGCGCTGTGTCTTGTGGCAGGCGTACCCATCGCATTCTGCTTTGGCTGCGGGGTGATGGCGTTCCTTGCCTTTTCCACCAACGTGCCGCTGGTTGTCATGGTGGGCCGCATCGATGAGGGCATGGCCAGCATCGTTCTGGTGTCGGTTCCGATCTTTGTGCTGCTTGGATGCGTGCTCGACGCGACAGGCATGGGCAAGGCCATCGTGGATCTGCTGGCCTCACTCATCGGTCACGTCAAGGCGGGCATGTCCTATGTGCTGCTGGGGTCGCTGTTCATAGTCTCCGGCATCTCGGGTTCGAAAGTCTCCGACATGGCGACGGTCGCGCCAGCACTCTTTCCGGAGATGAAACGCAGGGGCAACAAGCGACCCGAGATGGTGGCGTTGCTCGCCACAGGTGCTGCCATGGCCGACACCGTGCCACCCAGCATCGTTCTCATCGTTCTGGGCTCGGTCGCCGGGGTCTCCATCGCTGGCCTGTTCGAAAGCGGCTTTGTGGTGGCGATGGTGCTCCTGCTGGCCTTGCTGGTCCTCGCTCGCTGGAAAGCCCGCAAGGAGGAAACCGGTAGCGTGAAGCGCCCCTCCATGAAGGTGATCGGTCGCCTCGCACTCATTGCTGCTCCGGCCCTGGTGCTGCCTTTTCTCATCCGAAGTGCCGTGGGGGGTGGCGTGGCCACAGCCACCGAGGTATCGACCATCGCCGTGCTGTACGCCATGCTGATCGGCCAGGTGCTGTACGGTGGCATTGGCTGGAAGCGCCTGTACGCAATGCTGGTGGAGACCGCCGCACTCAGCGGCGCCATCCTGCTCATCCTGGGTACTGCGGCAGCGATGGCCTGGGCCATCACGCAAAGCGGCGTGGTTCAGGAACTCTCCCAGTTCCTCACCACCCTTCCAGGCGGCTGGATCACCTTCATGGGGGTCACGATTCTCGTGTTCCTGGTGCTGGGCTGCCTGCTGGAGGGCCTGCCGGCGGTGTTGCTGCTGGCACCCATCATGTTCCCGATTGCCAAGAAGCTGGGCATTCACGAAATCCACTACTCGATGGTAATCGTGTGCGCCATGAACATTGGTTTGATGATGCCCCCCATCGGCGTGGGCTTCTACGTCGCCTGCCGCATCGGCGACGCCAAGCCGGACGAGGTGATGGTTGCCATCTGGCCCTATATCGCGGCACTCCTGGTGGGTGTGGTTGTGATCGCGCTCTTTCCGTGGTTCTCCACTTTCATGCTGTAACCGCAGGGAGCACATTCCGTGAACATCTTCATCACCGGTGCTGGTGGCTACATCGGCGGTTCCGTTGCCCATGCCTTGCTTGCAGCAGGTCACCGCATACGCGGTCTCACGCGCGCAAAGCAGTCCGCAGAGCGGATGGAAGCACTTGGCATCACGCCGGTCATTGGAACGCTGGATGACGCAGAGCTGCTTGCCAGCGAAGCGCGCGCCAGCGACGGCGTGATCAACACCGCCAGCGCCGACCACGCGGGTGCGGTGCAAGCCCTGATCGGCGGATTGATTGGCTCTGGAAAGCCCTTTCTTCACACCAGTGGCTCCAGCGTGATTGGCGACGACGTTCGAGGAAGCAGGCGCTCCGAACAGGTGTTCGACGAGGACACGCCATTCGTGGTGAGCCCGCTGAAGCGCGCCCGGCGGGAACTCGACCTGCATGTGCTCGCAGCCGCCCAGCGGGGCGTGCGCTCGGCGGTGATCTGCCCGAGCAACATCTATGGCGTGGGTCACGGATTGAACCCGAACAGCGTCCAGATTCCCTTCCTCGTCGAGAACGCGCTGGCTCACGGGGCCGTGCAGCTCGTGGGGACGGGGCAGAACGTCTGGTCGAATGTCCATATCGACGACGTCGTGACGCTGTACCTGCTGGCCTTGGAGAAGGCTCCCGCTGGCGCTTTCTATTTCGCGGAGAACGGTGAGGCTTCGTTCCAGGACCTGGGGGAGGCCATCCGCCTGCGCCTGGGCCTTTCCCGCATCGACGCCATCGACCCGGAGGAGGCCGCCGCCCGATGGGGTGAGGCCAAGGCCTACTACACCCTGGGCAGCAACAGCCGGGTGCGTGCCAAACGCGCACGCGAGGAGCTGGGCTGGAGGCCGCGGCATGGCTCGGTGATCCGCTGGATCCAGAGCGAGATGCCGATCGATCTCAATGCAACCGCGAGCGCTGCTTCTTCAGCATCGAATTTTCAATCGTGACAAGGTATTCCATGCTTCTTCAAGACAAGGTTTGTGTGATCGTGGGGGCAGGATCGCTTCGAGGCATTGGTTATGCCACTGCCGAACTGTGCGCTGAGCACGGTGCAATGCTGGTAGTAGTCGACATCGCAATGAATGATGTTTTGCTGGCCAGCTTCAAGACATCCATTCAGGACAGGCTGCAAAGGGGCATCCAGATCGATGGCATGCGATGCGACATCGGCAATGCTGACGACTGCGAACGCCTGGTTCAGGATGTGCTGGCTCGCCATGGGACCGTCGACTGCCTCATCAACACGGCGGCCATTGTCAAGTCTCAGCCGTTCCTAGACATCAACGCCAAGGACCTGGAGCTGATGCTCGGGGTGAACCTGAAGGGCGCCTTCCACTTGTGCCAGAGCTTTCTGAAGGTGTTCTCCGAACGACGAACGGGTTCCATCGTCAACGTGGCCTCGGTGGCAGCCCAGCGGGGCGGCGGTCTCGTGGGTGGGGCGCATTACGCAGCCTCCAAGGGGGGCGTCATCAGCCTGACACGCACCATCGCACGTGAGTTCGGCCCGCTGGGTATCCGTGCCAACGTGGTCTGCCCGTCAATGACCGAGACCGGCATGATCGATGGCATGTCGGATGCGCAGTATCAAGACATCGTATCCGCGATTCCGCTGCGCAGAGCCGCCAAACCCCGCGAAGTGGCGGGTGCATGCCTATTCCTCGCCTCCGACCTGTCCGCTTACGTCACCGGCGCCACAATCGACGTCAACGGTGGCAGCCACATTCATTGATGGCGAAACGGAGCGAACCATGATCCTTGAGGTCGCTGACATTCGTGTGCTGCCAGGGCACCAGGCTGAATTCGAGTATGCCGCGCAACTCGGGCTCACCACCGTGTTTCCCAAGGCCAAGGGCTTTCGGGGGCATCAAGTGCGGCACAGCATCGAGTCACCCGAGCGCTACGTGCTTCTTCTCGAATGGGAAGCCCTTGAAGACCACACAGTGGGTTTTCGTGAGTCCCCCTTGTTCCACGAGTGGCGCGATCTCGTGAAGGCGCACTTCGCCGAACCTCCTCATGTCGAGCACTTCACTTTGGTCGGCGCAGCCGATACGCGTGACGCCTTGCGTGATCAACCGTTTCTCTTCATGTGAGATTAACGTGACTCAGAAAAGCCTGCACTTCCTGCCTTTCGCTTCGTTGCCCGCCATTTCGCGCGGAAAGGGCATCGTGAACTACCTGATCGCCACCAAGAAGACCGGGGCTCGGGTGGTGCATACGGGAATTTCTGAGCTACCTGTGGGCGTACCGGTTCCACGTCATTCGCACAACGCCGAAGAGCAAGTCACTGTGCTGGAGGGCAAGGTCAAGATCATGCTAGGAGACCAGGAGCAGATCTGCGAACGCTTCGACTCGACCTTCATTTCCGCCGGCGTGGAGCATGAACTGGTCAATGTGGGCGAGGAGACGGCTTATGTACTGGTGGTCTATGGCTCTTCCGCAGTCAATCGGACCTTCGCTGCTACTGGTGAGACGGTCGGCATAGGTTCCCCTGAAGACCGATTCGCGACCTGACGGAGCGTTGCCGGTTGAAGGGTCGCCTGTCGGCTGGTTCGTGAGAGAGCGGCCAGGCGTCGCTCGATGCTGCTGCGCAGCATCACTGCATGTGATGAGCACTATTTCCAGTGAGTGGTTGTGGCGTCACCCAACTCGCATCAGGATAGGGGACGGCACCGGCACGCATCAATCGATGCGTGACCTGCAGGGCCTTTCCAGGGTTTGCGCCCATGCGAAGCATGACTCCTTCATCGATCTTCTACACGTCACACAGTGAACGCGTGGAGCTGGCGCGCCGGCGCTACTTCGAGGAGGGAGAGACACCGTCCGGGGCCATCAGCGAGGCCGTCTTCCAGTCATGGGCGCGCTGTCAGCGACTGCATGCAGGGCCCGCCGGCCGGGTGGAGTTCGAGCCGGTCACCAAGAGCCGTGCGCACCTCGCATTACAGAAGAACCGCTCGCTGATCGAGGCCTGGAAGGCCGAGCTACCTCAAATGGAGGCCATGCTTCGCTCCACCTCATGTGCGGCCATGTTGACGGACGCCACCGGGGTGCTCGTGGGATCGACCTGCGCAGGCAGATCGCACGAGCACATCATGCCGGTGGCCACCCGAATCGGAGTGAACCTCTCTGAAGAAGCCGTAGGCACGACAGCGCCCGGTGTGGTGACGCGCACCGGGCAGCCGGTCAGTGTGATCGGTGGGGAACATTTTTTCGAATCCGTGAAGGTGATGCATTGCTCGGCGGCGCCGATCCGGGATACCCATGGCCGGCTGGCCGGCGTGCTCGATCTTTCGAGCGAAGTCATGCAATTCGGGTTCGACGCCGCCTCCGTGGTAGGGCTGTTTGCGGCATCGATTGAAAACAGGCTTCTCGTGGCCAGTTCAACCGATCACCTGGTCGTTCGCATGCAGGTGGCGCCAGCCTTGCTGGAGGCACCCACGGTTGGCTTGATCGGGATTGACGGTCTTGGCCAGATGGCGTGGAGCAACGGTGTGGCCCGCAGACTGCTCGGCATGACCGATATGCCGCCGGATGCCGATGCAAGATCTGTCGAGGCTGTGCTGGGTGTGAGCCTGGGTCAGCTGCTGGCTTGCCTGGGTGATCAGGCCCAGATCTTGAAACTGCCCAGCGGGCTTCAAACCTGGATCAAGGCAGAGCTGCATGCCTCTGACGGGCATGTGCGTGCGATGACCACACGCACTGCTGCGGTTCCTGTGCCATCCGTCATTGCGAGCGATCAAGGCGCGGTGTCGTTTGACGACCCTCCGATCGAGATAGCCAGTGAGGCGCCCGCGATGCCGATCATGGCCGAGGCACGACCTTCCGAAGCGGAGTCGATCGATCGTCCGCAGAAGGTCTGCGCGGCAGAAAGCCTGCGCGAGGTGGATCTCGATCTGATCCGCCGAACCTTGCTTGAGTGTGAGGGCAACGTCAGCCGTGCCGCCAAGAAGCTTCGCGTGTCGCGGGGCCTCATCTACCGCCGACTCCGGCAAAAGGATCAGGCCGCAAGCTGATCAGCGCGGTCGGGGACGGTTCCTTTTCCACTGTTCCGTTCCAGAACAGCCGGGTACTCAAGGGAAAACCCGATGTTCATCGCGTGGTGGGTCTCTCGTTAGTGTGCGACCCGTGCAGCAACAGGTGACTGCACGGCGTTCACCGAACATCAACGAGAGACACCACCATGATTTTCCCTTCGTTACCACCGTCGGCGTGCGATGACGTCCTAGAGCGGATGGAGCGCGCGTATCTGGGCGGACGACTGAGTCGCCGCGGTTTCATGCAGGCTGCCGTTGCAGCGGGCGTGATGTCAAGCTCGCTGTCCGCATGGGCTGATCAGCTCGAGGCCATTCGAGCCAACCAGAACCAACGTGCCAAATCGCTGCAACCCAAGTACGACTACATCGTTGTCGGTACCGGCAGCGCAGGATCCGCACTGGTAGGGCGCCTTGCCGCCGCCAAGCCCAATGCGACGATCCTCGTGGTCGAGGCTGGCGACTGGGACACTGCACCCTCGGTGCTCAACCCAGGTGTCTGGTTCACCAACCTGGGCAGCGAGCGCGACTGGCAGGACGTGGCCATTCCTGCCACCAGCACGAACGGGCGTGCCATCCCCGAACACATGGGCAAGGTCGTGGGTGGCGGCAGCAGCATCAACGCGACGATCTGGGCGCGTCCGTTCAAGAACGACCTCGATCACTGGGCATCGGAAAGCGGGGACGCCAAGTGGGGCTATGAGCACGGCCTGTCCATCTACCGCCGCATGGAGAACTGGCAAGGCAAGCCTGATGCCCGCTACCGCGGCAAGGGTGGCCCCGTGTGGTGCCAGCCGGCTAACAATCCGCACCCGCTCGCGCCGGCCATGCTCAACGCCTGCCGCAGCCTGGGCATGCCCGTGCTCGACGACCTCAATGGCCGTCGGGAGGAGGGCGCCGGCGGCTTCGCCCTGATGAACCAGATCATTCGAGACGGTCAGCGCCAGAGCATGGCGAGGTCCTATCTCTATCCGGTGCTGGCACAGAAGAACGTCACGCTGCTCGTCAAGACGCACGTTGATCGCCTGATGTTCGCAGGAACCCGTGTCACCGGCGTGCAGCTGTCTGGCGCGGCAGGCACCCGGTCGATCCAGGCGGGATCCGAAGTGATCCTCTGCTCGGGGGGCATCAACACGCCCAAACTGCTCATGCTCAGCGGTATCGGCAATGAGGCCCACCTGCGCGAGCACCAGATCAAGACGGTGGTGCATTCGCCTGACGTGGGTGAGCACTTCCAGGATCATCTGCTGCACGGGGGATGCCTTTGGGAACCCAGAGAGCACATGCCCCATCGCAACAGCGCTGCCAACGCGTCGGGCTTCATCAAGAGCGATGCCTCGCTGGCAGCTCCAGACCTCAACCTGGTGCAGATCGAGTTGCCCTATGCAAGCGATGTCGTGGGCAAGCAGTTCACACCACCCAACACCAGTTGGGCACTTTGCGCCGGTTTGGTGGCACCCAAGAGCCGTGGGGCAGTCCGCTTGCGCTC
This sequence comes from Hydrogenophaga sp. YM1, assembly GCF_016903055.1. Lineage (NCBI taxonomy): Bacteria > Pseudomonadati > Pseudomonadota > Betaproteobacteria > Burkholderiales > Comamonadaceae > Hydrogenophaga > Hydrogenophaga sp. YM1. Next base: position 2,623,980 of record NZ_CP070223.1, read on the forward strand.
CGCGAATGCCGCGGACCGGCCAATCGTCGATGCCCGCTTTCTCAGTCACCCGGACGACGTCAAGGCGCTGGCGCATGGTATCGAGGTGGCGCGCGAGATCGGCAACTCGGCAGCCATGCGCGACTTCGTCAAACGCGAGGTTGCGCCGGGCAGGAAGCTGAGTGGCAAGGAGATGGAGGACTTCGTGCGCAACGGCGCCACCACGTACTTCCACCAGGCCGGGACCTGCCGCATGGGCAAGGACGACAAAGCCGTGGTCGATGCCCAGCTGCGCGTGAAAGGCGTGCAAAACCTGCGCATCGCCGACAGCTCGATCATGCCTCGGATCGCCGCCGTGGCCACCATGGCCTCCTGCGCACTCATTGGCGAACGCATGGCCGAGATCCTGAGCTGAGCGAAGCCCAAACATCACCCCTTGACCCCATTTTCTTGAGACCCCAACTGGAGAACCCATCATGGAAGCCCAACTGTTGATCGACAACGAAGCCCGTTCCGCCAAAGGTGGCGCTACGTTCGAGCGCGTGCATCCCACCAGCGGTCAAGTGGTCACGCGCGCCGCCGCCGGCAGCGTGGAAGACGCGATCTCCGCAGTCGAGTCCGCATCCACCGCCTACAAGACCTGGCGCCACTCGGCGCCGTCGGAGCGACGCCGCATTCTCTTGAAGGCTGCTGATGCGCTGGAGGCCAAGACGCCCGCCTTCATCGAAGCCATGGCCGCCGAGGTGGGCGCCTCCGCTCTGTGGGCCGGCTTCAACGTCTTCCTGGCGGCGAACCTGTTCCGCGAAGCCGCGTCGCTTGCGACGCAGGTTCAGGGCGAGACCATCCCCACCGACAAACCCGGCACGCTATCGATGACGGTTCGCCAACCGGTGGGTGTTGTGCTTAGCATCGTGCCCTGGAACGGGCCGGTCGTCCTCGCCGCACGTGCCATCGCCTATCCCATCGTGTGTGGCAATACCGTGGTGTTCCGTGCCTCCGAGGCCAGTCCGCGTACGCACATGCTGGTTGCCGAAGCGCTGGTGGAGGCGGGCCTGCCCAACGGGGTTCTGAACTTCCTCACCAACGCGCCGAGCGATGCGCCCCAGGTGATCGATGCGCTGATCGCGCACAAGGCTGTGCGACGCGTCAACTTCACGGGTTCCACCCGCGTCGGCCGCATCATTGCGCAGAAAGCCGCAACCCAGCTCAAGCGCTGCCTGTTGGAGCTCGGCGGCAAGTCACCCCTGGTGGTTCTTGATGACGCCGACATCGACGAAGCGGTGAAGGCAGCTGTGTTCGGGTCATTCCTGTACCAGGGGCAGATCTGCATGTCGACTGAGCGCATCGTGGTTGACGAGTCGATTGCGGACGTGTTTGTTTCCAAGTTTGCGGCTGCCGCCAAGGCCTTGTCGGTGGGTGATCCGATGAAGAATGGCCAGTGCGTCATCGGCCCCATGGTGACCCGTGAATCGGGCCCGCGCCTGAACGCCTTGCTGGACGACGCGCTGTCCAAGGGCGCCAAGCTGGCCTGCGGAGGCAAGGCCAATGGTGCAGAGATGCCAGCAACCATCGTGGACCATGTCAAGCCCGGCATGAAGATCTTCGACGAAGAAACCTTCGGTCCGGTGACGACCGTGGTGCGTGTGAAAGGCGCGCAGGAGGCCATTGCCGTGGCTAACGATACCGCCTATGGCTTGTCCGCAGGCGTGTTCGGCAAGGACGTGATGCGCGCGCTCGATGTGGCGATGCAGATTGAGACCGGCTCTGTGCACGTCAACGGGGCCACGGTGCAGAACGAAGCGCAGGCACCCTATGGTGGTACCAAGGACAGCGGCTACGGACGCTTCGATGGTCGAGCCGTCATCGATGAATTCACCGAACTCAAGTGGATCACGCTGGAGCCGCTGAAGCAGCAATACCCGGTCTGATCGCAGACGCGACGATTTGACGATAGTCCGGCGGGCATCCATGGCCCGCCGGACTTTTTTTCGCTCAGCGGGTATCGGAGCGTGAGATCTTCAGATCTCGGAGGCGTCGATGCAGGGTCGCGCGCGACATGCCCAGATACCGGGCCGCAAGGGTTACGTTCCACTCCATCTGCACAAGGGCATCCCGGATGGTTGATGCGTTGCGTGTTCGTACCTTCGGCAAGCCAATGTCATCTGTTCGATCTCGGGTCTCGGCGATACCCTCCCGCTGGTGCAGCTGGGGCGGCAGGTCTTCCAGCTCCACGCATGCGCCTTCGTGGATCGCCAAGACGTAGCGCGCTACATGCTGCAGTTCGCGTATGTTGCCGGGCCAACGGTAGTTCGCCAGGGCATCCTGAGCAACGGGGGAGAGGCGCGGAACTTGAGCACCGATCTCTTCGGCCACTCGCTTGAAAACGCGTTGTATGAGTTCCTCGAGGTCGTCGCGCTCACGCAAGGGTGGCAGCGCCAGCGAGGCGCCCTGGATCCGGTAAAACAGGTCGTCGCGGAAGCGCTTGTCCTGCACCATGGCATGGATGTCCCGCAGGCTGGCCGACACCAGGCTGAAGTTGACGCGCACGGGCTGGGTCGCCCCAATCGGAACGAATTCGCGGTCGGACAATACTTGCAGGAAGCGACTTTGCAGATCGAGCGGCATATCCCCGATTTCGTCCAGGAACAGAGTGCCGCCATCGGCCTCCAGGATACGACCGCGGGAGCCACTCCTGGAAGCGCCCGTGAACGCGCCAGGTCGATAGCCAAAGAGCTCACTCTCGATCAACTCGGCAGGCAGCGCAGCGCAATTGATGGCCACAAACGGACCTGCGGCGTTGGGACCAGCCTCGTGAAGAGCGCGTGCCAGCATCGTCTTACCCGAACCGCTTTCGCCCTGTAACAGCAAAGGCACGCCACGATCGAAAAGGCGTCGCGCCTTGTGCAGGCGGTTGATGGCCAGCGGGTCGCTGCCAGCAAAGTCTTCGACACACAGTCTGCCGGCAGAAGCCGATCCCTTACGCAGCACGGGGACGGGCGTCGCGTGCCGCTTGCTGCGGTCGTCGTGCCGGCCGAACTGCACCGACGTGTCCGCGAGACGGATGCCAACGCGACCCATGCGCGTCCGGATGGACGGAACGGGACTGCGCAGCAATCTCCCCAGTTCCTCGGGATCGTCCACGCCTGGTAACCGATGGCCAATCAGACTGTCATGGATACCAAGAATGCGGCAGGCGGCGGGCGTTGCATCCACCACCCTGGCATGGTCGTCCAAGGCGACGCGTGCCTCGCCAGCGGGGTCGCAGAAATCGTCGTGTGGCGAGAGCCGCAACACGATATGCCCCGCACAGCGGATATCGAACACCCGGTTCTCGATGCGGCGAGCCGAGTTTTGAACCACTTCGCGTGCGATCGCGTGAACGGTCCGACTCGATGGCTTCAGCGAAGAAACATTGAGGACGGCCTGGAGTTGTCCGCCTCTGCCGAAGATGGGCGCAACAGTGCACGAGATGCTGGACAGGCGCGTTGCAAAGTGATCGTCCATGACCACGGAGACGGGGGCTCGTTCCTGAAGGCAAAGACCGATACCGTTCGTTCCTTGCGATTCTTCTCGCCAGATCGAACCCGGCAGGATTCGCGCTGCAGCGCAGGCCGCGTCCAGACTGGGGTCGCAACGCATCACCATCAGTGTGCCGGTCGCGTCGGCCAGCATCAGCAGGTGGACGTGATCCGACAGTTGCTGGAATAGCCGGTCGATTTCCCCTCGGGATATCGCTGCCAGTTCTTCCGTCGGTGCACAGGCAAAGCCGAACTCTGCATGTGTGAGCACATCAGGATCTGGCACGCGGTCTGGCTCGAGGTGGTGAACACTCAGGCACCGTTCCCACGATGCATTGACCGCGGGCAGACGATCGGCTTCCCCCGGTTGGGAATCCATGACGGTTCTCGTGTGCTGGTGAACGCCCATGACAGTGCCTTGCATGGTCAAGCTGCTCGACTCGCCATATTGCTATGGCGGCGATGCATGAACCATAGGGTTTCCCCCTCGCATTGGCCGACGGGAGCCGGTGTTGCCAGCCCCCGTCATCGTGAGGCGAACGTTCCGTCAGGCCTGTGTCGCTACGGCCCGGTCGTGCGAGCGTGCGGTAGCCTGTTGCGGGGCGCGCTGGCCAATTCCCTTGCGAACGGACGGCATGACTTCGGACGCCAGGCGCGACATGGTCTCCCACTCCCAGGCCTTGTTGGGGCCCGAGCCGTCCATCGACGCCATGAGCAGCGTGTGGAAGGGGCCGGTGCGCTCGCGGAAGGCGAGGATCTTCTCGACCACGGTGGCCGGCGAACCGTAGATCACCATGCTGTCGATGAGCGACTCGACCGTGATGTCGTCGTCGCGCTGCTTCGGGTCGTCCTTCATCACGGCGGTGTAGTCCACGGCCTTGAGAACGCGCCACAGGTAGTCGAAGTAGTAGTAGTTGCTGCCCTCGGGATTCATGGCGCGGTCCCTGGCTTCGGCGTCGCTGGAGGCGATCAGGATGTTCCTGGCGACACGCCAGTCGCTGCCCGTGGGCTCGCGGCCCACCGCCTCACAGCCTTCGACGTACTTCTTCCAGTGGCTCTTGATCGAGTACTCGGGGCAGAAGTTGGCGCTCATCGGGCCGAAGCCGCGCATCGCAGCTGTCTTCACGCTGTCGGAGAAGGGCGACATGGCCGTCATCGTGATCTCGGGATGCGGCTTCTGGTAGGGCTTGGGCATGAAGCCGACGCCCAGTTCCTCGATCACCATCTGCTTGAGCGACAGCGCCCAGTGCTTTCCCGGAATGTCGTACGGTGGATCCTGGCTCCAGAGCTTCAGGATGGTGTCGATGGATTCCATCATCCGTTCGCTGCGGTAAGCGTTGTCCAGCACCTGGAACAGCTCCATGTCGCTGGCAAGGCCGCCCGGGCCGATGCCGAAGAGCAGGCGGCCTTTGCTCAGGTGGTCGAACTGGGCCACCTCGGCCGCCACGATGGCAGGGTGGTGATTCGGCAGCGCGATGACGCCGGTGCCGAACTTGATGCGCTTGGTCTGGCGGATCAGCGAGGCCATGAACATCAGGGGCGATGCCACCGGTTCGGTGGTACACGACATGTGTTCACCGACCCAGAACTCGTCGAAACCGAGTTGATCGGCGTAGATGACCTTCTCCGAGTCCTCCTCCAGCGTGTCCCACATCGGGCGACCGGGAGGGTGCAAGGGCATGGCAAACATTCCGAGTTTCATGGGTTGTCTCCTTCAGAGGGCAGCGTTGAAATGAGCGATGCAGGCATCGCGGACGGGGAATGGATCAGGTTGGTGAGAGGGACACGCATTGGCCCGCCAACCAGACCATTGGCAGGCGTTGCGCGTCGTCGCCCGTGGGCAGAACGACGTCCAGCACACGCGCCAGAAACAAGGTGTGGGTGGCGTGTTCGATGGCGGTCTCGACTTCGGCAAAGGCGACCGCGCTGGCTTGTGCGTGCCAGGGAAGGCGGCCTTCGGGATTGCCCTGAACGTTCTGCCATCCGTCCGATTCAAAGCGCTGGTGTTTGAGCTCGCTTCGCGAGAAGGGCGTCAGCAGCGGTTGCTGCTCCTGCGACAGGAAGTTGACGCACAGGCGTTTCGTGGCCTTCGCGACTGGGTTCAAGCCCGCACCGCGATTGATGGCGACCAGCAAGGTGGGCGGCGACATCGAGACCGAGATCACCGCTGATGCCGCCATGCCATGAGGCTGGCCTTCATCGTCCCTGCTGGTGACGATGGTGACGGCCGATGGCACCTTGCGCATGGCCGCTTTGAACACGGCCTCCACGCTGGCGCATGGTTCCACCGGCGCGACTCGTTCGAGCACTTCACAACTGGACATGGTTCTGCTCCTTTCGGGCGATGACCGATCAACTGAGTGTTGGGGCCTGATGCCTGGCCGCAGGCGTCAGAACAGGGAGAGCGGTGCTTCCTCGTCTGGGGCTGTCGGGTCCAGGTGGTGACCCATGTGGTCCCGCTTGAACCGCAGGTAGGCGGCGTTGTCCGGTTGCGATGGCGTGATCAAGGGCACGCGTTCGACGATGGCCAGCCCGTGGTCGGTGATGCCGGTGTACTTGCGCGGGTTGTTGGTCATCAGGCGCAAGCGACGCACGCCCAGGTCTGCGAGGATCTGAGCGCCGACGGTGTAGTCGCGGCTGTCCACCGGCAGGCCCAGCTGCCGGTTAGCTTCAGCGGTATCGGCGCCGAGGTCCTGCAATGCGTAGGCGCGCAGCTTGTGCGTGAGGCCGATGCCGCGCCCCTCCTGCCCCCGCAGGTAGATCACCACACCCGCACCCTCGGCGGCGATGCGTTCGAGCGCGAGGTCGAGCTGGGGCTTGCAGTCGCAGCGCAGGGAGCCGAACACCTCGCTGGTCAGGCATTCGGAGTGCACGCGAACCAGCGGGGCAGGCGATTGCGCAAGATCGCCCAGCGTCAGCGCCACGTGCTCGATGCCCGACTGCGTGTCGACGTAGGCATGAACCTGGAAGCGTCCCCATCGCGTGGGCAGTTCGGCGCTTGACTGGCGCTGAACGAGCTTTTCCGTGCGCTTGCGGTACTGGATCAGGTCCTTGATCGTGATCAGCGGGAGGCCGTGTGCCTGCGCGAAGGCGCTGAGCGCAGGGCGCCTGGCCATGCTCCCGTCGTCGTTCACGATTTCGGCTAACACGCCTGCGGGGTGCAAACCGGCCAGTCTGGCCAGGTCCACCGAGGCCTCGGTGTGGCCCGCTCGATGCAGCACACCGCCGGCCACGGCGCGCAAGGGAAAGACATGGCCCGGGCGTGTGAAGGCGCCGGCTCCGAGTGCCGGGTCGGCAAGGGCTCGGATGGTGGCGGCACGCTCTTGCGCCGAGATCCCAGTGGTTGAGCCTTCCCTGAGGTCCACTGACACGGTGAAGGCCGTTCGGCGCGGGTCGCTGGAGTCGACGACCATCAGCGGAAGCTGCAATTCGCGGGTGCGTTCTTCCGTGATCGCGACACAGAGGACGCCACTGGTCCAGCGCACCATGAATGCGATCGACTCGGGGGTGGCTTTCTCCGCGGCGACGATGAGGTCGCCCTCGTTCTCCCGGTCCTCGTCGTCCACCACCACCACCGGAATACCGGCCTGCATGGCGATGAGCGCCCGCTCGATGGAATCTGCCTTCATGTTGTCTCCTGTTGCCTGCGGCCCGGCGGGAGCCGGGTGCCGCAAGGGCGTTTTCCTGATGCATCGCGAAATGCGTGCCAGGCGCCAAGGAGAGGGAGAAGCCCGCGGATCGACCCGAAAATGTGTTGCAGGACCGACCAGAACTGTCGCAACACATGCATTTGCGACAGTTCTGATTCACCTCGACCAGGCGCGTGCCTTCTGCACGATGAAGTCGATGAGCGTGCGGGTGGCCATGGTCTGGTAGCGGTTCGGCATGCGCAGCAGGAACATGCGTGTGCCGAAGATGCTGAGCCGCCACTCGTTCAGTGTGGTGAGCACGCGCCCGGCCGCCACGTCCGGGCCAACCACGTAGTCCGGGACCAGCCCCGTACCCAACCCCGCGAGGATGGCCTCGCGCAGGAACTGGAAGTTCTCCGAGGCCAGGGTCGGGCGCAGCGTCAGCTCCTGCCGCATCTCACCCTGATAGGCGGAGACGCGCAGTTCCCGCCCTGCGACGGCGGAGGTGATCAGGGGGCAGCGTGCAAGGTCTTCCAGGGCCGATGGCAGGGGGTGTGTACGGGCGTGATCGGCCGATGCACAGACGACGTAGCGCACGCTGGCCAGTTCGGTGGCGACCATTTGCTGTGGCGGATCGGACATGACCCGCACGGCCACATCGACCTCGTCGCGCAGCAGGTCATCGACACGGTTGTCGAACAAAACGTCGAGCGCGATGTCCGGGTACTGTTGCTTGAACTCGATCAACCAGCCCGACATCACCATGTGCCCGAAGCCGGTGGGCAGGCTCAGCCGCACTTGTCCGTGGGGCGACTTGCCCAGCATGGCCACCGACTCGCGCGCGGCGGCCACTTCATCCCGGATCACACGCCCATGCCGATACAGGCGTTGCCCGGCTTCCGTGAGTTCGACCCGGCGAGTGGTGCGCCGCATCAGCTGAAGCCCGACCGAGCGTTCCAGTTGACTCAGGTGGTAGCTGATGTTGGCGCGGCTCATCTTCAGGTGGCGAGCAGCCAGGCTGAGGTTGCCCGCTTCGACGATGTCCACAAAGAGCACCAGCGCGTTGGAATCCATGGCTTTTATTCGTCGATTTGATTTGACGGTGTGTTCACGACCTTTGTGATTGTCAAGCCTGATCGATCATTCAACAATGCAGCCCACTTTGCAGGAGAAGCCCATGCCGCTCGACGAGGAAACCTTTCAATTGCTCAAGGACAGTGTTCAGCGCTTCGTGCGCGAGCGGCTCATGCCCGCCGAAGACCACGTGGAGGAGCACGACGAGGTGCCGGCCGAGATCGTGGCCGACATGAAGGAGCTGGGCTTGTTCGGGCTGTCGATCCCGGAGGCCTATGGCGGCATCGGGCTGAGCATGGCGCAGGAATGCGAGGTGGCCTACGAGCTGGGCCAAACCGCGCTCGCATTTCGCTCGGTTGTCGGCACCAACATCGGCATCGGTTCACAGGGCATCCTCATGGACGGCACCGATGCGCAGAAAGCCGAATACCTGCCCCGCATCGCCAGTGGCGACCTGATCGTCTCCTTCGCCCTGACCGAGCCGGATGCAGGCTCGGACCCCGCCTCGCTCAAGACCCGCGGCGTTCGCGAGGGCGACGACTATGTGATCAGCGGCACGAAGCGCTTCATCACCAACGCGCCGCGTGCGGGTGCGTTCACGCTGATGGCCCGCACCGAGGGCCCTGGAGCCGGAGGCATCTCCGCCTTCATCGTGCCGGCGGGTCTGCCGGGCCTGTCGCTGGGAAAGGCTGACAAGAAGATGGGGCAACGCGGTACCAAGACCTGCGATGTGAACCTGGACAAGGTGCGTGTGCCTGCTGCCAACATCATCGGCGGTGAGCCTGGCAAGGGGTTCAAGACCGCCATGAAGGTGCTCGATCGCGGCCGCCTGCACATGTCGGCACTGGCCTGCGGCATGGCCAGCCGCATCCTGCGCGAGAGCGTGTCCTACGCGCAGCAACGCAAGCAATTCGGCCAGCGCATCGGGGACTTCCAGCTCGTACAGGCCATGCTGGCCGACAGCCAGGCCGAGTTGCTGGCCAGCTGGTCCCTGGTGCAATCCGTGGCAAGGCGCTATGACGCCAAGCCGTCGGGCGCGGCCGATCCCGAAGTGAGCATGCAGGCCTCATGCGCCAAGCTGTTCAGCACCGAAAGCCGTGCATCTCCTCCAGCGAAAGCACCTTGGGTAGCAACAGGCGCAAGTCGTGCAGCAGCACGTTCGAGGCTGGCAGTTCGTCGAAACGGAATCTCAACTGTCGCGACACTCTTGCCAGCGCGCCCGCACGCAAGTTTGATGGGGACTCGGGGTCGACTGCCATCGCCAAGAGGATGAACAAGGCGTCACTCGAAGTGACATCGCATGTGAAGTCAAAGGCTGCGTGCGTGGCACCCTTGTCGCGTGCCCACTGAGTGAGCCAAGCGAGTCGCTCCGCTGAAGGAGTCGGGCTGAGAACCAGATCGCTGGATTCCATGTTGCTCTCCGCAAGTGAAGTTGCGGTTCAAGCTGCGGGCCACGCGGCAGGGTTGGCAGCTGTCGGAGAGCAACGGAAATGGGCCTGGCGGCCCGCCGAATCAGTAGTTTTTTCAAGGCAGGCTCTGCCGTCAAGCCCCCCCCTCGCTCGCGGATATCACATACGCAAACATGAGAACGGTGCATGAAATTCTTGGTGTGGTCTAAGCCCTTGAAAATCCGCCACTTTGTGTTCAACGTCGCGTGGTGCGCCGTTCGTCGGATCAATGACTCAACGAACAGCGCCGAAACTGCGGTCGTCGAAAGCGAAAGAAGCGTTTGCAGCGGGAGCTGCCCGTCGATCTTCTCCGCTGAACGTACGCTGTGGGCCGCGTTGTGGTCATTCGTTAAGAAGACGACTAGGTCGACCGACTGCCAAATACTGGGTGGCGCCTAGACTGCTGCAACCGGTCAGCGGCGGTCACGAGGGAGCAAGCCAAGCAGATACCTGCTGCAGGACGGCCTCTGTCACGAAACCCGAGCGCAATGAGTGAGCGGAGTAGGTTCCCTCGATGCCCGCAAGTCGGCAGCGCTTGTTCACGATGTCGCGCACCGAAGCGGCGGACAGCGCTGCACCCAGATTGTTCCCCTTGAGCACCCTGCGAAAGAGGGCGCCTTCGCGAATCTGGCTCTCAGCAAGCCAGTCTTGCAGCGCCGCGCCGGCAGCCCCCAGCACCGGCTTGTGGTTCTCGGGTCGATCGGCGCCACTCTGGTTCGTCTTGGAATGCACGAGCTCGTAAGAAAACTCCCCCGGCCTGAGCTTCTTCAAGAACTTCATGTCGGCAGCCGCGACCTCCGAGCGCCGCCGCCCGCCACTGGCCCAGGCGAAGAGGAGGAGGGCGCGATCGCGTTTGCCGCGCAGAGAGTCGTCGCAGGTGGCCAGGATCAGTTTCAGCGGATCCTTGGTCAGCGCGTCCTTCTTTTGCGGTAGCTCGCCACGCTTGGCATAGGCCTTACGCGTGCGCGAGAGCAACTCGCGCACCTTGGGGTCGCGACACGGGTTTTTCAGTTCCTTGACCTGGTGGGCTTTTGACAGCACCGCCACACGATGCACCAGCGTGTTGTTGGCCAACGGGCCGACTTTTCCCTTGAAGCCGGCGTTCACGAGTGCCTGGTCGATCTCGGGCGGCAGCTCATGCACCAAGCCCTTGGGGCCGATGCGCTGGGCGTGGTCGACGATGAACTGCAGCACACATGCCGCAGGCAGCGGCAAGGCCATGGGTTGGCCGTAGCGCATCGCATACCACGCAGCCCAGTAACGCAGCGCGCCCTGGTAGCTGCGCTGGGTGTTGGCGGACTCGCCCTCGCGCATGAGGTCGGCGACTGCCTGCTCGGCGACAGCGCTCAGCTCGTGCGGCGCCAGGGCAGGGGTCTTGAGGAGGGCGGGCAGCGTCATGTTGTGCTCAGGCCTCGATAGTGAGATATTTGTTATGTACTACATACGAGAACATACAAAATCACTCAATACGTCACGATAACATTCTTTTATCGTGGGTAATTTAAACCCTGGAGCAGGGCGGTGCAAATGAAAAGTTCGAGCGTCAACGAAGACGAAATCCGCCCGCGACGCGGTGTACAGCGCGAAGACGTCTGGGCCGCGGCCGACGCTGTGCTGCTCGCGGGAGAAAAACCCACGATTGAGCGCGTGCGCCAGCATCTTGGCAGCGGCTCGCCAAATACCGTCGGCCCGCTGCTGGAGCAGTGGTTCAAGCACCTAGGGCGGCGTATTCAGGACCCTGGCTCCTTCGCGGCCCCTGCCGGCGTGCCCGAACCGGTGCTGCAGGCTGCCCAGCACTTCTGGGAGACCGCCCTCGCGCACACGAGGGGGGACTTCGAGGATCGCCTGCGCCAAGGCCTGGCGGACGCCGTGGCCAATGTGGAGGCCGAGAAGGAGCGTGCAGAAATCGCGGGTGCGGCCGCCTTCGAAGCGACCGCCAAAGCGGGTCGGCTGCAGAACGAGCTGAACGAACAGCAGCAGCTGCTTCGCCTAGCGCATGAAGAACTGGCGGCCGAGCGAGCTCGACTACAGGAACTTCGAGCTGCCCTCACCCTTGAAAAGGAGCGGTTGATCGATGAGCGCCGGAATGCTGCCGGCCATTTGGAGGATCTCAAGAAGCAGGTGGCCGCGGCGAACGAGCGGGCCGACGCTGCAGACCGGCGCGTCGCTATGGAACTCGAGCGAGAACGCATTGCGCGAGCCAAAGCCGAACGGCAGATCGACATGCTTCTTAAAGCCGCAGAGGCCGCCAGAGACGCGGAGGGAGCGGCTCAGAAGAGTGCGCGACAGCAGCAGGAGGTGGCACGTCAGCGAGAAGAAACCTTGCTGACCCGCTTGGCGTTGGCTGAAGCGGAGCTGGTAGCACACCAAAGGCTTTCCGATCTGCGATCACAGGACGTAAATAAGACCGCCGAATTGACCGCCACATTGACAGAAGTTCTCGCATTGCGCGAGTCGGTGGAGCGACTCGCTTATAGTTTTCAAGCTAACGACTCGAAAGTGTCGAAAGGGCGAAAAAATGTGGTTACGCCGGTACCCCGTCCGCGCTCTCCGAAGAATCTCGTCCCACAGAAGTCAAGTTAGCAGCGGTTGCGGAAGTTCAATGTTCACGCTTAGGCGTCCATTACCACCGAGAAATCGGCCTCTCGCGAGCTAACTCCACGCTGAGGTGTCCAGAGCATCTGGTGCTCTAGATGTGACCTGTCCGTCAACGACCTTTCCATTTTGATCGGGTACTGATTGCATGAAATCAGCGTGTGTCCTCTAAGTACTGACCGAACTTCGCAAGCAGATCTGCAACCTGTGAATCAGGAGGAGGCGATCTGTCGAAAGCCACCGATTGGTGCCGATGCGCGCTAACAACGCGCGGAACAACTGGGCTGGTGTCGTCAGCCAAGGTGGCTAACACGGTCAAGGCTTGCTCCGAGACAAGTTCACTTGAATGCAAAACGCCTGCATCCAAGGAGTAGATCGTTCCGGGTGACTCCTCGGTGTCTGCGCAAACCTTCAGGCCTACTCCCTCTCGGATCAATTTCATTGAAGACTCAGACCCGTTGTAGAAAACTTCGTATATCGAGTATTCACCCCTAGCACTTGGCGTCTCGTCAATGCGGTACACGCGATTCCTCAGCGAGCCCTCCAAAAGAAGGCTGGAAAAGGAAAACACATGGTCGTGAATCTCCCACCCTGGCTCTTGTGCCCACTCGAACGCCTTGCTCCACAGATGAAGACGCAGCGAGCGTCCTTCGCCCAATGCCCATTTGCACGCAAAGAACCCGAGCGGATGCCGTTGAGCAATCGCTGTGGGGTAAGAATCTTGTGATCGCCGTTCTGCTTCCGTACGCATTAGCTGTACCACGTCGGCGCGCACGTCATTCAAAGAACTCTTCGTCCGCACAGCGGAGAAGATTCTCTCTAGGATCAGTTGGTATGTCATCAATAGGGACGTTTTGGCCGGCCAATCAGCTTCGCTGCTTTCGATACAACGGCCGAATTTGCCGCCAAAGGCTTCAGATGCTGGGCGAAGCGCAGCAGGGCATGAAGCGAACTCTCGAGCTCGACGTACGAGCCCGTCGGGTGTGCAAGATTCAGGTTGCGCAGACCATCCCGCGATGCGGTGAAATCAAACGCCTCGCTCTGGCCCTTCTGCGCGTCGGCTTCCTTCTGGTACCAACCATAGAAGTGACCACGTGCAGAGAATGCGACAGCAGCTTCCGCCGCAGACTCCTGAGTGAGGACCGCCTCTTGATCGGAGATGTCGGCCCTGAATGGCGTGAAAGAACGTCGAAGACATATGGAAATGTTCATGCCGGGATGCGGTGGTTTCGGCTCTGGGGTAGGTCGTTGCTAGTTTGACGCATTGAGGGTCGATCGATTCAAGTTTGGAAATTCGTCTGATACAGGTAGTCAGCATCAGGCAGTCACCGGATACCTCCGGATAGCATGTTAGGCTACCGATGAGCTCCGCGTGCCCGCTCCATTGGACAAGGAGCGCGGCCATTCTGAACGAAAGCGTTTTGACGGAAAGGTCCGCTCAACTGGGCCGCAGCAGTCATTCGTCTAGTCGCGGCCGAAAGGCAGCACCCAGTCTGAAGCGGGTGCCATGCACGCCTTGCAATAAAGCGGCAGAGGTCATGCAGCGCGAGCAGTTCGCGCCGCCAGGTCAGTTGGCCTCGATCACTTTCCAAGCTTCGCGCTTGCCCATACTCATAGCCGCAAAGTAGCGCTCGAGCATCGAGGCGCGCGGGGTAACCTGACCGGATTCCCATTTCCACAGGCTGAGGGAGGAGATGCCAAGCAGCCGCGCCATCTGCGCCTGACTCATCCCCAGCGCCAGGCGCTTCGCCTTGAGACGATCTGCATTGAAGCTTCGCTTACGCCCCGGGCGCTCCATGTCCATCTGCTCGACAACGGCCGGGGCGGCGCGCATCACCGCCTTCTGTGCCGAGCGTAGAGGATGTTAAGCCGCTGGAACGGCTTGACGTTCTTGCCACTGTCTCGGACGGTCTTCCTCCATTCCAAACCCCGAAAGCTGCCAAAGCTGGCTATGTCGATCTGAGTAATCACCGATCCCATCCCTCTATAGTCGCCTTGCGGCTGTTTGCATCTAAACGTTGATTTAGTCTACAAAAGATGCACAAGGGGGACTAGCCCTAAAAGTCAACAGAACTGGCAGCAGCCCGGACCCTCCAAATCGACCCTGACACGTCTGCCGGGGGGCATGTCGCTAATCCGCCACTTTACGGTTATTCGCGTTCTGTCTGCGGAGGGTCAGCAAACGCTTCAAAGCTATCGGTGGGGTTGTCCCATAGTCAGCCCACGTCGAAGAAGATGGCATCTAGCATGGCGGCTCGTGCCTGCCACACGGCATTCTCGGTCGCATGGGTAGGCTCAGGCGATTGCCACCACGGAGCATCCATCAGTCGACGGACAACCTCTTCCCAGTACCGTTCATAGTCGAGCCCAGCCTTAACCATGCCGACATCCCTTGCCAGCTTGTCTAAGTTCTTGGAGTCCACACAAAGGAAAACATCAGGTCGCTTCATGGATAGAAGGCGTGTCGCAGTCGCTAGGCCATCGCGACCTTCGGGATATGCCTTCCTATACTCGGTGATGTAGCGGTCGTAGTGTTCCTTGCGAACCTCCCCCATGCGAGGAATCTCATCAAGGGCAAGAGAGAAGGCTTCGTGCCCCTTGTTGATGAGACTGTAGAACTTGCCGGCTCCCGTCATGCTGCCAAACCATTTCGAATTCGGAATCGTCTCGCTATCCAACCCTGCAATTCCACGTCGGGCATCAAAGGGGATGTCGTTGAAGGTCTCATACCGGTCGAACTGCTCTCGCACAGCCTTGAGCATGGCAAGCCGCTCTTTGAAACCGTGTGTCTTATCCTTCTTCACCTCGGCAAAGTAGCTGGCCCAGTCCATCGGCATGACAGTGGATTGGATAGCCGGTTTGCTGCTCTTCTTTTCGCCGAAGATGTCGGCAACCCTCTTCAAATCACGAGTCTTGAGCTTCCACAGGATTCGGTAGTTTTCGGCATCTTGTCGTTTGATGGTTTCAGCCTCGGCCCAATAGCTAGCGATGACATCAGCGACTTCAGACTTCAGCTCAGGCTGATGATCGTCGCTGGTGATGAGAACAGACAACTCAGAGTTCTTTGTAAGTGCCCCAACCGTCAGGTTAGGACTGCCAACGATGACTTCCCATGCTTCCTTGCTCCAGAAGAGGTACACCTTAGGGTGAAACACCCCATCAGGTTGCAGCATGAACTTGACCGACTTCGAGCCAACGAATTGGTCTAGGACATCAGGGTCAGTTTGGTAGAAGTGGGTGCCGATAACGGCCTGAGCGATGCGGTTTTTGTGCTGGATCAAGGCCTCAAAGACATCTGTCTTGGCTGATGCCCAAGCAGTTGCAATGGCCATGTGCGGGTACTTCTTGATTAGCCGCTTGAGCTGTTTGTCCAGATCCCTACTGGTGTTGATGAGCTTCATGCTCCTCCCTTTCATTGTTGTGACGAGCAGAGTCCTAGGCGGAACGTGAATGCCCAGTGGAAAGACAGGCATGCATGAAGCAGTCGCAATAGTCGGCTCGTGGCTGATTGCGGAAGTCTAGTCATGACGTCCTCGACTGCAAGTGATCGACCAAGCTAGCAATTCTTGAACGTCCGCAAAGTGGTGAAGAACACACGTCCGGCGGTTGCGGTCGTACGACCGCAACCGCTGCATAAGAATGCTTCTTCAAACGCTTCAGCACCGCGGCCGTAACCTGATGTGTACGCGAGTTCAAGGAGACACATAGATCGCCGCTAACTGACTACATACCTTGATTCATTACTGAACAGGAAACCATCAAGCTTTCAGCGCAGGACGTGTCTTTCCTCTCGCTGAGTTGCTTCGCCCGTTGCAGGTAGTGCATACCTCTGCCCGAAACCATGGCTATGACGGGACACCGAAGCATCTCCAGTGTGCTCGGGTATTCCCGCCGATTGCCGAGTCGGTCTTTCAAGGGGGCGGCCTTAGCCGACGATTGACATGGCCGGGAAACCTCGTCGGCGCGCGAGGTGTCCTTCTTTCGCGCTACTCATCTCGGCCCCCGCAGCACCCGGTTTGTGCGAGCGCTATTCGTCGCCCGGTACAGCCAACGTTACCTTCTCGAGCAGCTCCACCAACATGGCTTGCTCGGCCTTGGACAGACGTCGAAGCCAACCCTGGTCCATGTCCTCGCCAGCAGCCATAGCCTGAGCGATCTGCGCCTGGTTGCCGAACTGCCGCGCAGTGCAATCGGCAAGGTGCTCAAGCGCGAGTTGCGCGAGCGCTACCTGGGCAGCTCCTAGTCCGCCTTCATCAAGTGCTTGCCGATCACGAGTTGCTGGATCTGCGTCGTGCCTTCGTAGAGCCGCAGCAGGCGCACGTCGCGGTAGAAGCGCTCTACCTTGTAGTCGTTGATGTAGCCGGAGCCGCCATGGATCTGCACACCCCGGTCCGCGACCCTACCAACCATTCCTGCACGTTGCGTACAGCCTTCACAACATCCGGGTGCTGTACCGAGAGCCCCTGGACCCTACAAAGCCCAACTTCGAGCTGACGGAGCAGGGCAAGACCGTGGCGGCAGGTCATCCCCTTGAGTTCGCGACCGATTTGCTCGGTCAAGCCAATGCCTACCTGGAGCGACTGCCCCAGAGCGATTTCGAAGCGATGAGTCTTCAGACTCGCAGGCAAGCCGGTGAGCTTCTCCTGACCCACTACCTTCACGGCAGCTCGAAAGCCCCTTCCTGGCCCAACAAGAAGCGATGGCAGCAGATCGTGACCAAGGGCTGGCGCGTTTGGGCGCATTTGAAACCTCACGGGTTCGTCGCGACGGGCGACGGTGCAGCATGTTCAAACACGCTGAGTGGGAGCAGTCTTCAGATCGTGTGTGAGCGGTTGAGGGGGGAAAGCGAGGAGCAGGGCCAGAAGGTGGCATGCAGGGCCGACAGTGAGCCGGCTCTTGCTTCCTCCAGGGACACAGCAACCGCGCTTGGCGAGATGCTCGTGGTGATCGCCGGCGCTATCCCCCCAGCAAAGGACGCCGAGGACAACGCGACGATCAAGCGCTTTAGCGAGCTGCAGGGCCCGCTGGGCGTAGTGCTGCTGCCCGAGCTGTCCATGCTCATGGTCATCAAGGATCGGCTCTGCGGCGAGTTCCCCTGGGCCGTGGGTGCCATCGAGGAGATCTTCAGTGGTCTCCTACTGAAGCGCCGGTGCGGCGTTCTGCGTTGTCAGCTGCCCCCCACCTTGATCGCCGGACGGCCTGGCGTGGGCAAGACCCGCTTTGCCCGGCGCCTAGCAGAGGAGCTGAGCCTGCCGTTTCGGGCCATCGGCGTAGGCGGCATGAACGATTCGTTTGCCCTGCTGGGGACCAGCCGCGGCTGGAGCACCGGACACCCTTCGCCGCTGCTCGATCTGCTTGCGAAATCGCGCAGCCCGTCCGCCCTGGTGCTGCTGGATGAGGTGGAAAAGGCTTCGGATCGGGTTGCCAACAGCACATCGGTCACCAGCGCTTTGCTCGGATTGCTTGAGCCGCAGTCGGCCAGGCGCTGGTACGACACCTTCCTGCAAACCGAGTGCGATCTTTCCGCGATGAGCTTCATCCTCACCGCGAACGCGCTGCAGTCGCTCCCCACGCCGTTCCTGTCGCGCTGTCAACTGGTGATGTTCGACGAGCCCCGGCGCGAGCACATCGAAGCGGTGGTGCCGCACGCCCTGGCCGATTTGGCCAGGGACTGGGGGCTGCCTGGGGATGTCTTTGTCGGCTACGAGTCGATCGCGCGATCGTTGCCAGTTCGCAGCATGCGCGAGCTCAAGGCCGCGCTGACCTACCGGCTCAAGTCAGAGCTGATCACAGGCCCAGCCCGTTGGCTCCACTGAACTCTTAACAGGAGAACAATCATGACGACTGCCAAGGTTCAATCGATCCCGGCAGATTTTCCACGACAAGGTTCGCTGAGTGCGGTCGCTGGTGCGCAGCCCAAGCTGCTGGCCAGAAAGATCGACGGAAAATTCGTTGCTGGTCTGACGCAAGAAGAACTCCACGCGCGCCACGACAATTGCGCGGACTTGGTCGAGCAACTGACCGCGTACACCCGGCGCAAGCTGGCCGCGATGCCAGACACGACGCTGGACGATCTGTTGCCGCGTGTCCGCAAGGGCGCGGAGAACAAGGGGTGGGACGTCTCGAGCCTGGAGATGGATTGGATCTTTAGCAACGTGGCTGACAGGCTGAGGAAGCAGGGCAGTGAATGACGAACTTCATTCACCGAGCGCTGGCCGCTTCTCTCGGTTCCTCGGAAGAAGCGGATTCCCCGCTCATGTCCTGCGTTTACTGCTGGAGTCGCCAAAGCTCTTCCTGCACCAGATCGAGAAGGACTTCATCGCGATCGTTCTTGGTCAATTCTGCGACCTCGGCAGCGTGATGACCCAAGAGACACTCCGCGGCGGTCATGCCACCCAGAGCCGTTTGGGCCGTGCGCAGGAAATTCCAACGATCCAGATCGGAGTACCCGTTCGTCTGGAAAGTGGCGCGCAGCACGCCGAACATCTTTAGATCGAGTGATGCGTAGAACTGAAAGGCCGGGTACTGAGCAACTCTTTCGAGGCCAGATTTGATGCTCATGGGCTGAGCAAATACCGAGTCGCTCAAAGACGAAGCAGAGGCCCGTGAGAGCCGCAGCTCATATTCGGCTTTGGTCAGCAGGCGGTGGCAGAGCGATAGCGCTTCTGCATCCGTTTTCGGTGTCGGAGCTTCGTCCATAGTTAACTCATACCACGCCGTTTCAAGTTGACCAATGGTCAGTGGTGCTCGCGGATTGAGGTCACACCATGCGTCGGCGCGTTGGCGGGGAGTAGCTTGACCCGCATCGGACTTCAGGCTTCAATTGAATGAGTCCAAGTGGCGCATCTTGGAACGTGATCTGGCGACGTCGCAACGTGCGACACAAAAGTCCAACTAGGCTCGCCAACCAAATAGTTGGGCTTTTGTGTCGCAGTTTTTGAGTGTTTGCGGTGTGTTTTTCCGTCGGCTCACTGCCGTCGCGCAGATGGGGCGTTTTGCCAGGCCTCGGCCAATTCGGCTTGCGTATCCTTTTATTAACATAATATACATCGTGGAATCTAAAGATGGAACCGCGCTCATGGCTTCATCACAGAACGCCCAACGGTTCACCCGCGCCAGGGCTGGCCGCCGAACCTTGGAAAGGACATCGAATGGACGTCGACATCATCGAAGACTGTCTTCAGCGGGCCGCCGCGCTGTCCACGGTCTGGGCCGTGGTGCGCGAACAGGATGAGGACGCCTGGATCGTCGTGCTGGAAGACGAATCCCTGCTGGACGTCGAGCACGACGCCGAGAGCGGCCGCTTGATGCTGCGCACGGAACTGGGCCAGATCAACCAGGCCGACACCCGGGCCGTCTTCAACGACTTGCTCGTCCGCTGTGCCTCGGCTTTTGAGCTGCCGCGGATCGGCATGGGCCCGGAGCACCGGTACGAATTGCTGGCGTCTTGGCCGATCGATCCGATGCAGATTGATGGGCTGACGGCGCTGCTCAATCGCGTCACCACACAGGCCCGGGCTTGGCGAGACATCGTGGCTCGGCCTTTGAACCTGGACGGCTCACCGCTGACCTGCGCTCAACCCCTGGATACGCTGGCCCTGAAGGCCTGAGTCCTTGCCATCGATTGGACCGATACATCATGTCCTGGAACAAAACATCCATTGCGTCGACGGCCTCGCTGAATCAAATCGCACAGACATTCAGCCTGAAGAAAAACTTGGCCGGATCTCATCACCTGCGAGCAAAAACGGACGGACAGGGCAATACCGTTATTTACCAAAAGCATTTTTCTACCACCAAGTTTCTAGCGATCTTGGGCAGCGCGGACGCCAAAGCAACCATTCGCAAACAACGCCAATTGGCCAACCACCTTCTTTCGGAGAAGGTGGGTAAAGAATACGGCAGCGGCACGGTGGACCACATTCAACTGCGGGGCCACGCTCCTCTGCGGGGCTATCAGGTGGAGGCCATGCAAGCGCATGCGGCCGTGGCGGCTGCCGTCGATCAGATGGAACTGCCGCAGCGCAATGCCGACAAGGACTTCATCGATCGCGTGTGCGAAATGGCGCGAGACCATGTCTATCAGCTCCCGCCCGAAGCAAGCGCCGGACGGCGCATCTCTGAGGCCAAGCTATTCATCATTCGGACCATCGTCGAAGATGGATTGAGTTTTCACTTCCGACATCAGCCAGAGACGCTCGAGAAAAAGCTGTCCGAGCTGAACAGTCTTTGCAGATCATTGCAATACTCGCCTTTTGCCCAAAGCCTGGATCTGACCGTGGTGGCAGGACTTTCGTCCCTGCTCAAGAGCGATGAAAACCCGGTCATTCACCATCTCGAGACGCACATCGCGAATGCCAGGCAAGGGCGTGGCGCAAGGAGTTGATTGAGCGAGCGCCCCTCCCCCATCACCATGAAAAAAGCCCAGTCCGTGGACTGGGCTTTTTTCTGGTTGGGAGAGGATCACTCCTCCACGAAGGCCTCTTCCCTCTTCTTCTTCACCGCCGGCAGCAGCACGATCACCAGCAGCAGCAAGGCGGCAACCAGCAGCGAGGCGGAGATGGGTCGGGTGACGAACACGCCCCAGTCGCCGCGGGAAATCAGCAGCGCGCGGCGCAGGTACTCCTCCATCATCGGGCCCAGGATCAGGCCCAGCAGCAGCGGCGCGGCCTCGCAACCCAGCTTGATGAAGATGTAGCCGATCAGGCCAAACAGCGCGACCATCCAGATGTCGAAGCTGTTGTTGTTGGTCGAGTACACGCCCACGGCGCAGAACAGCACGATGGCCGGGTACAGCCAGCGGTAAGGCACGGTCAGCAGCTTGATCCACATGCCGATCAGGGGCAGGTTCAGGATGATCAGCATGGCGTTGCCGATCCACATCGAGGCGATCAGGCCCCAGAACAGGTCCGGGTTGCTGGTCATCACCTGCGGGCCCG
Organism: Hydrogenophaga sp. YM1; assembly: GCF_016903055.1. NCBI lineage: Bacteria > Pseudomonadati > Pseudomonadota > Betaproteobacteria > Burkholderiales > Comamonadaceae > Hydrogenophaga > Hydrogenophaga sp. YM1. The sequence goes on from NZ_CP070223.1 coordinate 2,645,162, forward strand.
GCTGGATGTTGTGGATGGTCATGGCACCCACCATCAGCGCCATCACGGCGTTGGGCGGAATGCCCAGCGTGAGCAGCGGAATGAACGAGGTCTGCGAACCGGCGTTGTTGGCCGATTCCGGCGCGGCCACGCCGCGGATGTTGCCCTGGCCGAACGGCACTTCACCGGGCTTGAGCTTGGTCTTCTTCTCGATGGTGTAGGCCGCGAAAGACGACAGCAGCGCGCCGCCGCCCGGCAGGATGCCCAGCGCCGAGCCCAAGGCCGTGCCACGGACCATGGCCGGGAACATGCGCTTGAAGTCCTCGGCCGTGGGCATGATGCCCTTGACCTTGCCGACGAAGACCTCGCGCTCGGACTCGTCCTGCGACAGGTTGGAGATGATCTCGCCGTATCCGAAGATACCCATGGCGATCACCACGAAGCTCACACCGTCGGTGAGTTCGGGCACGTCGAAGGAGAAGCGTGCCACGCCCGAGTTGATGTCGGTGCCGATCAGGCCGATGAGCAGGCCCAACACGATCATGGCCAGCGCCTTGACCAGCGAGCCCGAGGCCAGCACCACCGCGCCGATCAGGCCCAGCACCATGAGCGAGAAGTACTCGGCCGGGCCGAAGCTCAGGGCGATTTCGGTGAGCGGCGGCGCGAAGCCGGCCAGCACCAGGGTGCCCACGCAGCCCGCGAAGAACGAGCCGATGCCGGCCGCCGCCAGGGCGGGACCCGCCCTGCCCTTGCGCGCCATCTGGTAGCCGTCTAGCACGGTCACCACCGAGGACGATTCGCCCGGCAGGTTGACCAGGATGGCGGTGGTGGAGCCGCCGTACTGCGCGCCGTAGTAGATGCCGGCCAGCATGATCAGCGCCGACACCGGCTCCAGGCCGTAGGTGACGGGCAGCAGCATGGCGATGGTGGCCACGGGGCCCAGGCCCGGCAGCACGCCGATCAGGGTACCCAGCAGGCAGCCGACGAAGGCGTACAGCAGGTTCTGCCCGGTGAAGGCGACGCTGAAGCCCAGTGAGAGGTGTTCGAACAGTTCCATGGTGTTGTTGTCTCCGTGATCAGTGGCCCAGGAACCACGGCAGAACCGGGAACTGCAGATTGAGGGCGTAGACGAAAGCGCCGTAGCTGCCCACCGCGAGCACGGTGGCCAGCACGATCGATTCCTTGACCTTGTGGTTGGGTCGCGCGTAACCCGAGACGATGACCAGCGCGTAGATCGCCACGATCAGGCCGAAGGGCGGCAGGCCGATCGAGGGCAGGCCCACCAGCAGCACGCCGAAGACCAGGTTGGCCAGCAGGATGAAAACCAGCGGGCGCCAGGCGATGGCGCCGATCGAGCCGTCGTCGCCGCCCTTGGGCCGGCCGAACGACTGCAGAGTCACCACCAGCCCCAGCAGGGCCAGCACGATGCCCAGCAACAGGGGGAAGTAGCCCGGCCCCATGCGGGCGGCGCTGCCGATATCGAAGTTGGTGGCGCCCACCGCGAAGGCAATGCCCACGGCGGTGAACATGAGGCCGGACACGAAGTCCTTCTGGCTCGTTGGTTTCACGACGTCTGTCTCCTCGGGATGCAAAAAAAAGCTTGCGCATTGTCTGCGCATGGCCGCCCCATAGGCATGTGGGATACACCTATGGCTGACGTCAGCCTGACTGGCCGACGGTTTTACCAGCGACCGGTCGGCTGCTTGGCGCGGATGGCCGCGGCGATGGCCTCGGCGGTGTCGCCCCGCCCCGCCCGACGGGCGAAGTCGATGGCGCTCAGGCCCTGCTCGTTCTTCAACAGGGGATCGGCGCCCGACTCCAGCAACAAGCGCACCACCTGCGGATGGCCGTAGAGCGCGGCCATCATCAGCGGCGTGCTGCCGTTGGGCGACTGGGCGTCGATGTAGGCGTGGTGTTCCAGCAGCAGGTGCACCATGGGCACGGCGCGCTCGCTGGGGTGGGTGGCGGCGTAGTGCAAGGGCGCCCAACCGGGCTTGTTCACCTCGGCCTGGCGCTCGATGAGCCGGCGCGCCAGGTCCAGCTTGCCTTTGAGCGCGGCCATCATCAGCGGCGACTCGTCTTTGGCGTTGCGGACCTCCACCTTCAGCTCGGGCCGGCTGAGCAGGTACGTCGCGGCACGGTCGGACTCGTCCCGCAGCGCCAGGTACAGCGGGTGCTGGCCGCTGGGGTCCAGGGTGTTGAGGTCGAAGCCGCGCGCGGCGAGGTTGGCCAGGGTGTCCGGGTCGTTGCGCTTGATGGCGGTGAAGAAATCGTCGTACGAACTCGCCCAGACAGCGGGACTGAGAACGAGAAAGGACATTAATCCTTTTAAAACAATGCGCTTTTTCATTTTTCTCAAGTAACTTCTTGGACTCAGGTCGCCGTCACACGGTCGAACAGGCGCTCGAAATTGCGGCCGGTGGCCTCGGCCACGGCCTCCACGGACAGGCCTTTCAGCTCCGCCACCTGCGCCGCCACGTGCGGCACCAGGGCCGGCGTGTTCACCTTGCCGCGGTGCGGCACGGGGGCCAGGTAGGGGCTGTCGGTTTCGATCAGCAGGCGCTCCAGCGGCACCAGGCGCGCGGTCTCGCGCAGGTCGGCGGCGTTGCGGAAGGTCAGGATGCCCGAGAAGGAGATGTAGAAATCCAGGTCCAGCGCGGCTCGAGCGACCTCGGCGGTTTCCGTGAAGCAGTGGAACACGCCCCGGGCCGGGGCGCGCCCGTCGCCAGGGCCAAAACCGCCCTCCTCGCGCAGGATGTCCAGGGTGTCGTCCGACGCGCTGCGGGTGTGGATCACCAGCGGCAGCCCGGTCTGGCGCGCAGCGCGGATGTGCACGCGGAAGCGCTCGCGCTGCCAGGCCATGTCGGCCAGGGTCCGTTCGCCCAGGCGGTAGTAGTCCAGGCCGGTTTCGCCAATGCCCACCACCTTGGGCCGCGCCGCGCCGTCGAGCAGGTCTTGCAGGGAGGGTTCGCGCACGTCCTCGTTGTCGGGGTGGACGCCCACCGTGGCCCAGAGGTGGGCATGGTCGCGCGCCAGGGCATGGACCTCGTCGAATTCTTCCATCGTGGTGCAGATGCACAGGGCGCGACCGACCCGGGCGGCCGCCATGGCGTCCAGGATGGCGGGGAGCTGCTCGCGCAGCTCAGGGAAATTCAGGTGGCAATGCGAGTCGGTGAACATCCGCCAATGATCCCCCAAAAACGCTGTGCCTCACGGCCGGTGGCGGTGAGGCACAGGGGGAGCGGGCCCGGCTCAGAGCGTCTGCGTCTGGCGATCGGAGTTCACGTTGGCGCCCAGCACTTCCTCGATCTTGAGCTTGAGCTGCTTTGACTTTTCATCCGCCGGGAAGCGGATGCCCACGCCCTGGGTGCGCCCGCCCTGGGCCTTGGCCGGCGTGACCCAGGCCACCTTGCCGGCCACTGGGTAGCGCTGCGGGTCGTCGGGCAGGCTCAGCAGGACGTAGACGTCGTCGCCCAACCGGTACTCGCGCGAAGAAGGAATGAAGATACCGCCGTCGGCGAACAAGGGGATGTAGGCGGCGTACAGCGCGGCCTTCTCCTTGATCGAGAGCTGGATCACGCTGGGCCGCGCCGCGGCGCCGGCGGTGGCTGGGTTGGTGCTCATGGCGGTCGAGTGTACGGGCAAGGACCAGGTCGAAAGGTCGATAACAGAGCGCGGCGGTCGTGCAGTTTTCAGCGCGGCGTCGTGGCCGGTCGCCGCTCAGCGACGAGCGGTCGCCAGGGCCTGACGCGCCCGCGCGGCCCAGGCCTCTTGCAGCAAGCCGGCCTGGTAGGGGTGCTCCACGCTGCGGGCCGCCTGCGCGAGTTCGTCGGCCCAGCGCGCCAGCACGCGCCAGGGCGGCGGCGGCGGCAGTTGCTCGGCCGGAAAGAAGCGCGGCGCCGCGCCGGCCGCGCGCGCCATGAGGTCGTGGCAGAGCTTTTGCAGTACGTCGAGCTGGGCCGCGGGCGCCTGCTCGCTCAGCACCTTCCAGTCGCCGCGCGCCAGGGCCTGCGGCAGGCCGGCCCATTGCTCGGGCGTGAACCCACGCTGAGACAGCGCCAGGGCCTCGTCGGGCCGGCCACCGGACGCGCGCCACCAGGCCTGGGCCGCCGCCGGCGTCATCTCGCCACTGACCTGCAGCCAGGGCAAGGCCTCGGTCTCGTCGGGCCACTGCAGGGTGTGCGTCTGGCAGCGGCTGCGGATGGTGGGCAGCAGCAGGTGCGCGGCCTCGGTGGCGAGCACGAAGCGCACGCTGGGACTGGGCTCTTCCAGGGTCTTGAGCAGGGTGTTGGCGGCCTCGACGTTCAGCCGTTCGGCCGGGTAGACCAGCACCACCTGGGTGCCGCCGCGCGCGCTGGTGGTCTGGGTGAAGGCCACGGCCTGGCGCGCGGCCTCCACGCGGATCGCCTTGCTGGGCTTGCGCTTCTTGTCGTCGAGTTCGCGCTGGGTGGACTCGTCCAGCGGCCAGCCCAGCTCCAGGCTCAGGGTTTCGGGCAGCAGCGCGCACAGGTCGGCGTGCGTGCGCACCTCGATGGCGTGGCAGCTCGGACACTGCCCACAGGCGCCGTGCGGCTGGGGTCGCTCGCACAACCAGGCGCGGGTGAGGGCCAGGCCCAGTTCGTACTGGCCCAGGCCGGACGGGCCGGACAGCAGCACCGCGTGGGCGCGCCAGCCCAGCAGGGCGTGAAGCTGGCGTTGCAGCCAGGGGGCCAGGGCGGTATCGCTCATAGCCAGCCGCGCCGCTGGAAGGCCTCGCGCACGATCGCCGCCACGCGCTCGCGCGGTTGGTTGGCGTCGATGCGCACGAAGCGCGCGGGCTCGGCCTGGGCGCGCGCGGCGTAACCCGCGCTGACGCGCTCGAAGAAGGCCTGGGGCTGGGACTCGAAGCGGTCGGGCACGCGGGCACCGGCCAGGCGCTCGGCCGCCACGGCGGCCGGCAGGTCGAACCACAGGGTGAGGTCGGGCTGGCGCAGGCCGCCCTGCTCGCGCGCCTGCACCCAGCGTTCCAGCTGGCCCAGCACGGCCAGGTCGAAACCGCGGCCATGGCCCTGGTAGGCGAAGGTGGCGTCGGTGAAACGGTCGCACAGCACCACCTCGCCGCGCGCCAGGGCGGGCTCGATGACCTGCTGCAGGTGGTCGCGCCGCGCGGCGAACATCAGCAGCGACTCGCTCAGCGGGTCCATGGTGTCGTTGAGCACCAGGGCGCGCAGCTTCTCGGCCAGCGGTGTGCCACCGGGCTCGCGCGTGAGCACCACGCGCCGGCCGGCGGCGTCGAAGGCTTTGGCGAGCATGTCGATGTGCGTGGACTTGCCCGCACCGTCGATGCCCTCGAAGCTGATGAAAAGACCGGTGGTGGCGTTGGACATCAGCGGCGCAGGATGAAGCGCCGCACGGCGGCGTTGTGCTCGTCCAGCGTGGCGCTGAACTGGCTGGAGCCGTCGCCGCGCGAGACGAAGTACATGGCGTTGGTGCGCGCGGGTCGCACGGCAGCCATCAGCGAGGCCTGTCCCGGCAGCGCGATGGGCGTGGGCGGCAGGCCGGCGCGCGTATAGGTGTTGTAGGGCGAGTCGGTGTCCAGGTGCTGGCGGCGCAGGTTGCCGTTGAAGGCATTGCCCAGGCCGTAGATCACGCTCGGATCGGTCTGCAGGCGCATGCCGATGCGCAGCCGGTTGCTGAACACGCCGGCGATGCGGTCCCGGTCGGCCGGCAGGCCGGTCTCCTTCTCGATGATGCTGGCCAGGATCAGCGCCTGCTCGGGCGACTGCAGCGGCCCGTTCGGGTCGCGCTGGGCCCAGGCCTGGGCCAATCGCTCGTCCATGGCGCGCGCGGCCTGGCGCAGCACGGCGGACACCGGCGTGTGCTTGGCGACGCGGTAGGTGTCGGGGAAGAAGCGACCCTCGGGGTGCACGCCGGGCCGGCCGATGCGCTCCATCACCTGGGCCAGGTTCAGGCCTTCCAGGTCCTGGCGCAGATCGGGCGAGCGGCGCAGCGTGTCGATGGCCTGGCTGGAGGTCCAGCCCTCGACGATCAGCGCTTGGGTCATGGCCTGCTCGCCGCGCACCAGCTTGCCCAGCAGGCTGCGCGGCGTGGTGCCGGGAGCGATCTCGTAGACGCCGGCCTTGATGTCGCGCGACTCGCCCGAGAGGCGGAACCAGGCGTACAGCAACTCGGCCGGCGCGTTCACGCCGGCGGCCTCGATGCGGTTGGCCGCCGCGCGAGCGGAACTGCCCGCCGGAATCTCGAACTCGAGCGGCGCGCTGTCGCTGACCGTGGCCGGCAGGCTCAGGGGATGGTGGACCCACCAGTGGGCCGCCATGGTGGCCAGGCCCAGGAGCAACAGGGGGTAAACCACCAAATACTTGAACAGGCGCATGAAGGCGTGCTGAAGACAGGGAGAACGCGCCGGGCGGCGACGGCGCGACAGACGGGCCATGATAATTCAGCGCGCATGTCCCAGCCCTCCCCCCTCCTCCCCCTGAACGGCGTGGCCCCGCTCGGTTCGCTCGGTGTCATCGCCGCCGAGGGCGACGAAGCCGCCGCCTTCCTCCACAGCCAGCTCACGCAGGACTTCGCCCTGCTCGGCGTCAGCGAGGCCCGCCTGGCGGCCCTGTGCACCGCCAAGGGCCGCATGCTGGCCAGCTTCATTGCCTTCAAGCGCGCGCACGATCGCATCCTGCTGGTCTGCCGCCGCGACCTGCTGCCACCCACGCTCAAGCGCTTGCAGATGTTCGTGCTGCGCGCCAAGGTAAAGCTGCGCGACGCCAGCGACGGGTTCGCGCTGCACGGCCTGGCCGGCGAGGCCGTGCCCGCTGGCCTGGGCGCCGCCCCCTGGACCCACCTGGCCGACGGCGACACCAGCGTGGTCCGCCTGTACCCCGGCGCCGGCACGCCGCGCGCCCTGTGGGTGGGGCCGGCCGGGACGGCGCCAGCCGGCGCGGCGCTCAGCGAGGCCCAATGGGACTGGCTGGAGGTGATGAGCGGCGTTGCCACCCTCGGCCAGCCCGTGGTCGAGGCCTTCGTGCCGCAAATGCTCAACTACGAATCCGTCGGCGGCGTGAACTTCAAGAAGGGCTGCTACCCGGGCCAGGAGGTCGTGGCGCGCAGCCAGTTCCGGGGCACGCTCAAGCGCCGCGCCTACCTGGTGCAGGCCGACGCGCCGCTCCAGTCCGGCCAGGAAGTCTTCCACGCCAGCGACGCCGAGCAGCCCACCGGCACCGTGGTGCAGGCCGCGCCGAACCCGCAAGGCGGCTGGGACGCCATCGTGTCCATGCAGACCGGCTCCGCCGACGGCGCGGCTCTGCGGGCGGGCGAGGCCACCCTGCAGCTCCTGCCCCTGCCCTACCCCCTGCTGGAAGACATCTAGGCATGTGCCTGATCGCCTTCGCGATCAACGCCGCGCCCGGCGTGCCCCTGCTGGTGGCGGCCAACCGCGACGAGTACTGGGCCCGGCCCACGGCCGCGCTGCACCGCTGGGCCCTGGACGACGGCACCCCCGTCATCGGCGGACGCGACCTGCGCGAGGGTGGCACCTGGCTCGGTCTGAGCCCGGCGGGGCGCATCGCCTGGCTGACCAACGTGCGCCAGCCCGGCGCCGAGCGGCGCGGCCGCAGCCGCGGCGAACTGGTGGCGCGCTGGCTGCAGAGCGATGCCGACAGCACCGGCTTCATCGACACCCTGGACCCCGCCGCCTACGCCGGCTTCAACCTCGTGGTGGGCGATCTGCGGCGCGGCGAATGGGCCTGGATCGGCAATCGCCACCCCGATGCGCCCCACGCCGAGCAAGCGCCCGAGCGCCACTGGCGGGCCATCGGCCCCGGCGTGCACACCTTGTCCAACGCCACGCTGAACACGCCTTGGCCCAAGGCGCGCCGGCTCGCCCAGGCCCTGGGCGAGGCCCTGAACGCCAGCGACGAAACGCCCGCGCCGCTGGGCGGTGCGCTCATCGACACCACGCTCGCGTCCGACGCCGAACTGCCGCGCACCGGCGTGCCCGACGCGGTGGAGCGCGTGCTGTCCAGCCCCTTCGTCCATTGGCCGGACCACGCCTATGGCACGCGTTGCTCCACCGTGCTGCGCTGGGACGCCGACGGCGAGCTGCGCATCGACGAATGGACCCACGACGGCGCCGCAGCCACGCCCGCGCTGAGCGAGCGGGCGCACCGGCGCGAGCGGATCAGAGTGCCTTGACCATGGTCTGATGCGGAATGCCGGCTTCCTCGAACGCCTCGCCCAGCGGCACGAAGCCCAGTCGCGCGTAGAAACCCACGGCGCTGCGCTGCGCGTGCAGCCGCACCTCGCGGTCGCCACGCGCGCGCGCCGCGTCCATCAGCGCGAAGAGCACGCGCCGGCCCAGGTTGCCGCCGCGCAGCACGCGGTGCACGGCCATGCGGCCGATCTTTGACACCCCCGGCGCATCGCCGCGCAGCAACCGGCCCGTGGCCACCACGCGGCCCAGGCGGTTGCGGGCCACGGCGTGCACCGCGTCCGCGTCGGCCGCGTCCATTTCCAACTCGAGCGGTATGCCCTGCTCGCGCACGAAGACCTCGGCGCGCAGCTGGCTCGCGCCTTCGCCAAGCTCGGCCCAAGCGCTCACGCGCAGGTCCACCATGTCCTCGCCCGCCTCGTGGCCCAGCAGGATGGCGCGCAGCGAATCGGGCACAGGCCGCGAGCGCTGCGTGGCCGGATCGGCGAAAACGTAGACGATCTCGCCCGTGATGAGGTGTTCGTCGCCACGGAAGATCGCGCCCGTGAAGGCCATGGAGCTGGTGCCCACGCGGCCGCATTTCATCGCCACGTCGATCTGCTCGTCCGCGCGCGCCGAGGCGTGGTACTCCACCGTGGCCTTCACCACGTACAGATCGCCCTCGAGCGAGTGCATCGTCTCTTCGTAAGGCAGCGCCAGCGCGCGCCAGTAGTCGCTGATGGCGGTGTCGAAGTACATCAGGTAGTGCGCGTTGAACACGATCTTCTGCATGTCCACCTCGGCCCAGCGCACGCGCAGGCGGTGGAAAAAGCGGAAGTCGTCGCGGCTCAGTCGGGTCATGTCAGTGGTCTCCAAAAGCGCTTCTCAAGGCTCTCGCGGCGTGCTGGTGGGCGGTGCGCGCCTCGGGAATGGCGCGGCCGAACTGCACAAAGTTGTGCACCACGCCCGGGTAGATGTCCAAGTCGACCGCCACACCGGCCAGGCGCAGCCGGTCGCAGAAGGCCAGGCCCTCGTCCACCAGCGGATCGCACTCGGCCAGGCCCATCCACACGGGGGCCACGCCGTCCAGGTCCTTCGGCTCGCCATGCCCGTCGCGTCCGTCCAGCGGGGCGAAGCGCCAATCGTCGCGGTCGGCCGGGGTGCGCAGGTAGTGGCCAAAGAAATAGCGGATGGTCGGCTCGTCCAGGATGAAGCCTTGCGCGTAGGTATGGTGCGAGGGCGTGTCCTGGTGGCCCGCGCAGCCCGGATAGAAAAGCAGCTGCAGCGCCAATGGCCAGCCCGCGTCGCGCGCCTGCAGCGCTGTCACGATGGCCAGGGTGCCGCCCGCACTGTCGCCCCCCACGGCGATGCGCCCGGCGTCCAGCCCCAGGGCACCCGCCCGGCCGCGCAGCCACGCCAGGCTGTCCCAGGCGTCGTTCACTGCGACGGGGAACTTGTGCTCGGGCGCGAGCCGGTAGTCCACCGACAACACCGCGCAGTCCGCCTGGTGCGCCAGCGCGCGGCACAACGGCTCGTGCGTGGCCACGCTGCCGATCGTGAACCCGCCGCCATGGAAATACAGCAGCACCGGCAGGCCATCCGCCTCACTTGGGGCGAACAGGCGCGCGGGCAGCTCGGCGCCGTCGCGCGTGGGAATGCGCAGGTCCTGCACGCGGGCCATCGCCGGCGGCGAGATCTCGAGCACGCCGGCCCCGGCGGCATAGGCCTGGCGCGCCTGCTCGGGCGTGAGCGCGTGGAACGGCGGATGGCCGGCGCGCGCGATGCGGTCGATCACGCCGCGCATCGCTGGCGTCAAGCGCGAGCGCGGATTCGAAGGGTGGGACATGGGAGGGCTTGTCGGCTCGGCGACCGCGCTGGCGCATCGCGTCCGTATAGTTTTCGCTTCCCCGAACCATAACCGGAGACAGACGTGGCCCAGATCCTCTACGTGACAAACATCCTCATCGACTACGGGGCCTTGTCGCAGTTGCCCGCCGAATGCGAGCGCGTGGGCATGCGCCGTCCGTTGATCGTCACCGACGCCGGGGTGCGCGCCGCCGGCCTGCTCGACAGGCTGCAGGCCGCGCTGCAGGGCACGCCCGCTGCGGTGTTCGACCAGACCCCTTCCAACCCCACCGAGGCCGCGGTCCGGGCCGCGGTCGAGATCTACCGCCGCGAACGCTGCGATGGCCTGATCGCGCTCGGCGGCGGCAGCGCCATCGACTGCGCGAAAGGCGTGGCCATCGCCGCCGCGCACGAAGGGCCGCTCAAGACCTACGCCACCATCGAAGGCGGCTCACCCAAGATCAGCGCCGCCGTGCCCCCCCTGATCGCCGTCCCCACCACCGCCGGCACCGGCAGCGAGGTCGCGCGCGGCGCCATTCTCATCGTCGACGACGGCCGCAAGCTGGGCTTCCACAGCTGGCACCTCGTCCCCCGCACCGCGCTGCTCGACCCCGAACTCACCCTGGGCCTGCCGCCCCTGCTCACCGCCGCCACCGGCATGGACGCCATCGCGCATTGCATGGAAACCTTCATGAGCGCGGCCTTCAATCCGCCGGCCGACGGCATTGCGCTCGATGGCCTGCGCCGCGGCTGGGCCCACATCGAACGCGCCACCCGCGACGGCAGCGACCGCGAGGCCCGCCTGCACATGATGAGCGCCAGCATGCAAGGCGCCATGGCCTTCCAGAAGGGCCTGGGCTGCGTGCACAGCCTCAGCCACAGCCTGGGCGGCATCAACCCCCGCCTGCACCACGGCACGCTCAATGCCGTCTTTCTGCCCGCCGTGATCCGTTTCAATGCCGAGGCCGACAGCATGCGGCGCGAGCAGCGCCTGGACCGCATGGCCCAGGCCATGGGCCTGGCCGCCGGCGCCGACGTTCCCCAGGCCGTGGCCGACATGAGCGCGCGGCTGGGCCTGCCCAATGGCCTCGCCGCCATGGGCGTGGACCGCTCGCTGTTCGACCGCGTGATCGAAGGCGCCCTGGCCGACCACTGCCACAAGACCAATCCCCGGCTCGCTTCGCCGCAGGACTACCAGGCCATGCTCGAAACCTCGCTAACGGTCTGATTGGCAGGATGGTCGGTCGACTTATTTCCTAGCCCTTTTGTATTCTCAATTATGGAAAAATGACGACTTTTGGAGTGCTGTAATCGGCTTTTCAGGTGAGGAAAAGCCAAAATGCGAAAGCACAGCGCAGTGGGGCGCGTCAGGGCTGCCCCGGTTTCGCTTGTCCAGTCCACAGGCGCCCCGGCCGCCCCTCCGCCGGTCGGCCACCCCTCGGGGTGCGACGAATTCACCTTCGGACCGTTCGTGCTGCGTTCCGACCACCGCGAACTGACCTGCGACGGCGTGCTGCGCCCCCTTGAACGGCGAGCCTTCGACCTGTTGCTCTACCTGCTCAAGAACCATGGCCGGGTGGTCGCCAAAGAAGAGTTGCTGGAACAGGTCTGGCAGCGCCGCTGTGTGACCGACTCCGTCATCGCCCAGGCCGTGCTCAAAGTGCGCAAAGCCCTGAGCGACGCGCCTGGCTTCGAGTGCCCCGTGCACACCGTGCATCGGGTGGGCTACCGCGTGGTGGGCGAAGTGCGCCACCGCCGCGTGGCCCCAGGTCAAACGTCGCGGGGCGCCGCCCTGCTGGTGGTGCGCTGGCCACTCACCCGCCTGGATGACGGACTGAATCTGCCCACCTGGATGCCTGTCGCCCTGGCGGGCTTCGGCGTGTTGTCGCTGCAAGCGCATGGGGTGCAGCCGCTGGACACCGAGCAAACCCCCACCGCGGGCGACGACTCCGTGCGCGCGCAAAGCCGCCTGCGCTTGACGAACGCCCGGGACAAGGACGCAGCGCCGGCGCCCGAGGCCGAGAGGGTTCGCCCGGCATTCACCATGGACATCGAGATCTCGGCCCCCGACTGGCGCACGCGCGTCAGCGCGAGCGCCGATTCGCCGTTCGAAGCCGCCTGGCAAGCCGCCGGTTCGGCCGCACTCGCCATGCGCCTTCGCCAGATCCTGCTGTCCACCTCGCCGGGCGAGGTGGAGCGCCGCTGGGAGCGTCTGGCCGCCTTGATTGGCCACCCACCACCGCTGATGGGGCCCGCCAGTCCCCACCTGCCCGCCCTGTGGTGCCGGTCGCTGGTCGAGCGCGGCCTGGACGCCGAGGCCGACATCCTCATGGAAAGCGCTTGGCGTGGTGACCCTCGAACACCTCAGGAAGCCTTGGAGCTGCGACGGCGGGCCTCCCGCTCGAACGCCCCTCACCACGAAGGCTGGGCGGACCTGTGCCTGGCTGTATACGAATGGACCGCTGGCGACTCGCGCCGCGTGGCCCATCTGGTGGACCGCGCCTTGACCCACTTCGATCACGTCACCACCACGCCTCAAGCGGTGCGGGCCGGGGCGACGGCCGAACACCTCATGGCGGTGGTGGGGGTCGACTGGGCGCCGCCCGCGTGGTGGCGCAGCCTGCGCGACGCGCCCGCGGTGGACGGCTCGGCAGGCATCCGACGCTGGCACCGCCTGGCCAACTTGCACCGACAGATCACGCGCGAGGCGTCCGGCGGGCCAGCCTTCCACCGCAGCAGCGAAGCCGGCAGCAACGTCTCGCCGGGCTGCGAAGGCCTCCAAGCCCTGTTGCATGCCCTCTCCGGCCTGACACGGCACGCCGATGGCGACCTCGACACCGCCTTGAGCGAATGGACCCGCGCCCAAGAGCTCGCCGAACGCTCGCCCTGGCTCACACCCCGGATCCTGTGCCGGCTCGCGCTGGGCGATCTGGCCGCTCGGCTGGGTGACGAGGCGCGCCTCGGCGCCTGTCTGCAAGGCTTCGACGCCCTCCCCCTCACCGGCCTGACCCGCTGGAATGCCACACGCGATTGGTTGTTGGCGCGGCGCCTGCGGCTGAACGGCCTGCCCCATGAAGCGTGGCGGTTGGTGGAGAAAGCCCTGCCGGTGCTCTCGCACTGCAGCCTGTGGTTTCGTGACGAGGCCTGGCTCTTTGCCATCGACACCGCTTGGCATACGCGCTCGCGCACGGCACTGCAGGGTTTGCGCGAGACCCTGGGTGGCCACACACAGCGCGACAACCGCAGCATCACCGCCATCGTGCTGGCCACCGACGCCACCATCGCCTTGCTCGACAACGATGTCGCCCACGCGCACCAACTCATCCTGCGCGCCTGGCAAACAGCGCCTTCGTCGGGCGCCAAGCGCCAGCTCGCCATGGCGGCGGCCACCGCCATGCTGTGGCGCCGGCCGGCCTCGTCTCAAACCCTTGATCAGGCCCTCCTGCAGGCCGGAGCCTGGCTGCAGCGCTCGGCGAGCGGCCTTCGTCTGAGCCAGCTGCACCGTCGGCCACACAGCGTGCCCATCACGGTGCAGGCCCCGTCGTTCTATCGGGTGACGGAACCCGCCGAAGACAACACCGGCTGGCTCTGGGCCCCCTGAACGCCGGTAGGCCGCGCCGGCCCCGCCCCGCTATCGGCGGCGCCTTCGGGCCCGGTCGGCGCTGCCGCCGTGGGGGTGGGAGAGCCGATATGGGGCAGACCGCGTTCTCGCGCCAGAGTGACCTGGCGCTGGCGCTCGGCCAGGCGCTCCCGGTCCGCGTCGCCGCGCCGGGCGTGGCAATGGGGGCAACTCACCCCTTCTTCGTAGAGCGGTGAGGCGCGGTCGGTCTCGTCGAGCGGCCATCGGCAGGAGCGGCACAGCGCGTGCCCGCCCGGCTGCAAACCGTGGCCCACACTCACCCGTTCATCGAACACAAAACACTCGCCACGCCAGCGGCTCTCGGCCTCGGGCACGGTTTCCAGGTACTTCAGGATGCCGCCCTGCAGGTGGTACACCTCCTCGAACCCTTGCTGGCGCAACAGGGCCGTGGACTTCTCGCAGCGGATGCCACCGGTGCAGAACATGGCCACACGCGGCTTTACCGGGCCTTGCAGCGCCGGCTGGCTCGCCAGCCAGGCGGGCAGCTCCGTGAAAGCGCCGATACCCGGGTCGAGCGCTCCCTCGAAGCTGCCGATCTTGACCTCGTAGTGATTGCGTGTGTCGATCAGCAGCACGTCCGGCTGGGCGATCAGGGCGTTCCAGTCCTCAGGCTTCACGTAGCGGCCGGCGTGCTCTTGCGGCCGCAGGCCGGGCACGCGCAGGGTCACGATTTCACGCTTGAGCCGCACCTTGAGGCGGTGGAACGGCGGCCGCTCGGACCAGGAGGCTTTGTGCTCCAGGTCGCTCAGGCGTGGATCGCGCCGCAGCCAGGCCAGCACCGCCTGCACGCCCGCCTCAGGCCCTGCGATGGTGCCGTTGATGCCCTCGGGCGCCAGCAACAGCGTGCCCTTGACCTGATGCTCCCGGCACAGCGCGATGAGCGGTTCACGCCAGTCGGCATGGTCGGGCAGGTCGACGAACTTGTAGAGGGCGGCGGTGAGGTACGGTGCGGTCACCGAGGGATTATCCCGCGCGGCCTCGCGGGGCTCACAGCGGTTCGACCCGGCGGACGTCGGGCCGGGCCAGCCACTCCCCCAGTTCTTCCGCCAGCTGCCGCGCCGCCTTCACCGCCGCGCCCCAGGCCTTGACGCGCGCGGCCAGGTCCTGGCCGTAGCGCCCGAAGTCGCTGCGATCGGGCAGCTTGCCGTCCGGCAAGGCCTGCTTCACCCAGTCGGGGTCGGGCGCCAGCACCAGCATGTGGTCCAGCGCGGCGCTGCTGCGGTGGCGGCGCTTCCAGGCCTTGTCCAGCCAGCCCGGCACCACCGCCCGCTGGAAATGCGGGTACAGCACGATGGGCGCGGCGGCGTCGTGCCGGTAGTGCAGGTGCAGGTGGTAATCGGTGATGCCGCCGTCCCAGTACGGCCCGTGCGGCGCGCCGGGGATGTCCACCACCGGTCGCAGCACGAAGGGAATGGAGCAGCTGGCCTGCAGGGCCTGCATGAAGTTGTGCGGGCCCATCGGGATCTGGCGCGTGCGCAGGTCGTGGGTGGCGAAGGGCAAGGCGCTGGTGGTGCCGGCCGCCGCGTCCGGCCCCGAGAACACCACCCGCTCCAGCCACTGGCCGAGCGCCGGGCGGCGCACGGCATTGGCCGCATAGGCGCTCAGGTAGCCCAGGGGCGTGCGCCAGCGCCCATCGTGCGCGAGCAGGCGCCGCCCGCGCGAGGTGACGATGTGCAGCCGCCAGCGCGGGTGCCGCAGCACGGGCTCGACGCGCCCACCGTAGAAGGATTGGAGATTGAGCGAGAACTGCTCGCTCACCTGCTGCGCCGTGGGCCGGCGCTGGCCGGGCGGCAGTTCATAGTGCTGGTGGATGTAGTCGTGCTCGAGCCGCTCGAAGCTGCCCACCGCGTCGGGCAGGCAGGCCGTGGCCATGCGCCAGGCGCCGATGGAGGCGCCCACCAGGTGGATGGGCTGGGGCGCGTCGGCCAGCCAGTGGCCGAACAGCAGGCGGTCGATGGGCCCCAGGATCAGGCCCTTGGGTCCGCCGGCCGCGGCGGGGACGACACCGACGTCCGAGGGGCGCAGGCCCCGCTCACTCAGGTGCTCGAGGGCGGAAGGTCCGGCATAGAGGCGCAGGGCTCGCATGGGCCCGGATTGTCACCGAGCGCTATGGCCCCGGCCCTCAGTGGGGCACGGAATCGCTGGCCGGCTCGACGCGCGGCTTGGCCTCGTCTTCCACCGGGTGCCGGGAAATCGAGGGAATGCGCTCGGCCACCACGGTGTCCGGATCGATGCCCAGCACCACGCCCACCGGGTCTGGGTAGGTGTTGATGAGCAGCTCGCCGCGGAGGTCCTGCTCCTCGGCGCGCGCGCGCCAGGAGCCGATGTGGATGACGCCGGCGATCGGCTCGTACACGTCGTTGTCGAAGGGCGCCGTCTGGTGCTCGATGGCATTGATCATGCGGCGCGGGAACTTCCATTCGCGCGCCAGCGCCGCGCCCACCTCGGCGTAGCTGTACCCGAACAGGCTGCGCTCGGCCTTGGCGCGCTTGAGGTCGAGCATGGGAATGTTGCGGTCCAGTTCGATCATGGCCTCGGGCATGCCCACGTGCATCACCAGCTCGCCGATGGCGTGGATCAGGCCGGCCGTGAAGGCGGTGTTCTCGTCGATGCGGATGGGCAGCGCGATGTAGCGCGACAGGTTGGCCGTGTTCAGGCTGTAGCGCCAGAACTGGTTGAGGTTGACGCCGCCCACCATGTGGAAGCTCTCGCCCAGGGCGCTGGCCACCACCAGCGCGCGCACCTTGATCAGGCCCAGGATGTTCATGGCCTCGCGCGCGTTGGTCACGTTGCGCGACAGGCCGAAGAAGGCCGAGTTGGCCGTTTTGAGCAGCTTGGCCGTGAGAACCGGGTCCTCTTCGATCAGCGAGGCCACCAGCATGGGATCGACGTCGGCCTGCTCGAAGGTTTCGATCAGGCGCCGCACCACCTTGGGTACGGACGGAAGGGCCTGAGGCTGCTTGAGCAGTTTTTCGAGATGCATGGCGATCCTCTTGCGGCTGGAACGTCGGGTGTTTGCTTTGTTTATCGTTACCGGCAGGCGTTTCTTTAGAACTATCGACGACATGGGGCGCGATCAATCCAGGAAGGCCGACAGCGCGTCGGTGAACTCCCATTCGGCCGGGTCTTTGCCCAGCACGCTGCCCAGATCCAGTCCCAGGGTCAGGCCCACCATGTCGGGGAAGGTGGCGGCCAGGCCGCCATCGTCGAGCTGGATTTCCTCGGCGCGCGCGCGCCAGGACGCCAGGTGCAGGATGCCGGCCAGCGGGTCGTACACGTCGCCGTCGAAGGGCGCGGTCTGGTGCTTGAGCGCGCTCACGATGGCAGGGGGAAAATTCCAGCGCTCCACCATGCCCGCGCCGACCTCGGCGTAGGTGTAGTCGAAACGGTTGCGTTCGGCCTGGGCGCGCTGCAGGTCCAGCGGTGGCGTGCCCATGTCCAAGGGGGCGATCTCATCGGGCATGGCGATGTGCATCACCAGGTCGCCGATGGCGTGGATCAGGCCGGCCGTGTAGGCATTGGACTCCTGCTGGCGCAGCAGGCCCGCCAGGGATTTGGAGATGTCGGCCACGCGCAGGCTGTAGCGCCAGAACTGCGGCAGGTTCACGCCGGGCACGTTCTTGAAGCTGGAGCCCAGCGCGGCGGCCATCACCAGGGAGCGCACGTGCGTCATGCCCAGCATGGCCACGGCCTCCTGGGCGCTGCCGATCTTGCGGCTGGCGCGGAAGAAGGAGGAGTTGGACAGGCGCAGCACCCGGGTGGTGAGCGAGGGGTCTTGCCCCACCAGCTCGGCCACCCGCTTGGGGCTCGGGTCGTCCTTGTTCATCTCCGACATCAGGTCGGCGACGGTGCGGGACATCGCCGGCAAGGCGCCGGGGTAGTTCAGGAGCGCTTCAAGATCCATGGCGGGCGGTGGGGATGAATACCTCGGACTGACATCGACCCCCCCGCGGCGCTGCGCGCGTCCCCACAAGGGCCGCACCGACGGCCCGGCACGGCCGGTACCGCGGCGCCCCCGATCAAGGCACGCCAGCCAACGAAGTTGTCGCTTCCTGCCCTATCGGCAGGTGGCCGCGGAACTTGATGCGCCGCTCAGCGCGGCTTGGCGCCGCGCAGCTTCTCGAAAGCCGAGGCCATGGCCGAGGGCGCAGCCACCGCGTCCCGCCCGCCCGAGTAGCGAGCGAAGCCCTCGCGCCCGCCGCGCGGCCCGCCCGCACCCGCCCCGCCGCCGTCGCGCCGCGCGGGCGCGGCGTCGAGCTTCATGCTCAGTGAGATGCGCTTGCGCGCCGTGTCGACCTCCAGCACCTTGACCTTCACGATGTCGCCGGTCTTGACGACCTCGCGCGCGTCGTTGACGAACTTGTGGCTGAGCTGGCTCACGTGAACCAGGCCGTCCTGGTGCACGCCCAGGTCCACGAAGGCGCCGAACTGGGCCACGTTGCTCACCGTGCCCTCCAGGATCATGCCTTCGCGCAGGTCCTTGATGTCCTCTACGCCCTCGTTGAAACGCGCGACCTTGAAGTCCGGGCGCGGGTCGCGGCCAGGCTTCTCCAGTTCTTTCAGGATGTCTTTCACGGTGATGGCGCCCACGCCGTCCACCGCGAACTGCTCGGGCTTGAGCCGGCCTTGCCAGTCGGCGCGGCCCATGAGCTTGTTCACCGGCTCGCCCACGCTGGCGATGATCTTCTCGACCACCGGATAGCTTTCGGGGTGCACGCCGGTCATGTCCAGCGGGTTGTCGCCGTCGCGGATGCGCAGGAAACCGGCCGCCTGTTCGAAGGTCTTGGCGCCCAGGCCGCTCACCTCGAGCAGTTGCTGGCGGCTGCGGAAGGCGCCGTGCGCCTCGCGCCAGCGCACCACGGCCTTGGCCTGGGAGGCCGACAGGCCCGACACGCGCGACAGCAGCGGCGCGCTGGCGGTGTTCAGGTCCACGCCCACGCCGTTCACGCAATCCTCGACCACGGCGTCCAGCGTGCGCGCCAGCTCGCTCTGGTTCACGTCGTGCTGGTACTGGCCCACGCCGATGCTCTTGGGGTCGATCTTCACCAGCTCGGCCAGCGGGTCCTGCAGGCGGCGCGCGATGCTGGCCGCGCCGCGCAGGCTCACGTCCACGTCGGGCATTTCCTGGCTGGCGTACTCGCTGGCCGAATAGACCGAGGCCCCGGCCTCGCTCACCACCACCTTCTGCACGGCCGGGAAGCGTTTGAGCAGGTCGGCCGCCAGCTTGTCGGTCTCGCGGCTGGCGGTGCCATTGCCGATGGCGATCAGGCTCACGCCGTGCTTCTCGCACAGGCGGCCCAGGGTGTGCAGGGCACCGTCCCAGTCGCGGCGCGGCTCGTGCGGGAACACGGTCGCGGTGTCCACCAGTTTGCCGGTGGCGTCCACCACGGCCACTTTCACGCCGGTGCGGATGCCCGGGTCCAGGCCCATCACCACCTTGGGGCCGGCCGGCGCGGCCAGCAGCAGGTCGCGCAGGTTGGCGCCGAACACCTGGATGGCCACGCCCTCGGCGCCTTCGCGCAGGCGGGCGAACAGGTCGCGCTCGCTGGACAGGCTCAGCTTCACGCGCCAGGTCCAGGCCACGCACTTGCGCAGCAGGTCGTCGGCGGGGCGGCCCTGGTGGCTCCAGCCCAGGTGGCGCGCGATGCGGCCTTCGGCCAGGCTGGGCTGGCCGGGCTGCGGGTCCTCGGGCAGGGCCAGCTTCACGTCCAGGATTTCCAGCCCGCGGCCTCGGAACATGGCCAGCGCGCGGTGCGACGGCACCTTGCCGATGGGTTCGCGCTGGTCGAAGTAGTCGCGGAACTTGGCCACCTCGGGCGCGTTTTCATCCTTGCCGGCCACCAGCTGGCTGGTGATCTGGCCTTCGGCCCACAGCCACTCGCGCAAGGCCTGCACCAGCGCGGCGTCTTCGGCCCAGCGCTCGGACAGGATGTCGCGCACGCCGTCGAGCACGGCCGCCGCGGTGGTGAAGTCGCTGCCGTCCTCGCCCTTCTCGCTTTTCACGTACGGCGCGGCGGCGGTGGCCGGGTCCAGCGAAGGGTCAGCCCAGAGGGCGTCGGCCAGGGGCTCGATGCCCGCCTCGCGCGCGATCGTGCCCTTGGTGCGGCGCTTGGGCTTGTAGGGCAGGTAGAGGTCTTCCAGTTCCTGCTTGCTGTCGGCGCCGTCGAAGGCCGCGCGCAGCGCGTCGGTCATCTTGCCCTGCTCCTCCACGCTCCTGATCACCGCCGCGCGGCGGTCTTCCAGCTCGCGCAGGTAGGCCAGGCGCGCGTCGAGTTCGCGCAGCTGTATGTCGTCGAGGCCGTCGGTGGCCTCCTTGCGGTAGCGGGCGATGAAGGGCACCGTGGCGCCGCCGTCGAGCAGCTCGATGGTGGCCCGCACCTGCTGCTCACGAATCTTCAGGTCTTGCGCCAGGCGCGCAACGATCTTCTGCATGGGTCTCCCGGTGGCCCCCCAAGGGGTGCCTCACTTCACGAAGCGCGGGAGTTTGCCACAGGCCACCACCCCATCCGGTTCCTTTGCGAGCCATCAAGGAATGCACCTCGGACGCCGGCGAAGGCCCGAATACTGCCGCGGCAGTATGTGGCCGACCGCGCGCCGTTCCTAGCATGCCGCGCCTGAGCCCGTCGGCGCTCATGCAGCGGATGAACCACCGGCCCTTCCCCCGAAAGCACGGCATGAAGAACGAAGCCAGGCACCTGCCCAAAGTGCTCTGCGTGGACGACGAGGCCCCGCTGCGGCGCTCGCTGCGCTGGCTGCTGCGCGGCGAGTTCGACGTGGTGGTGGCCAGCGACGGCGCGCAGGCGTTGGCCCTGCTCGGCGCCCAGCGCTTCGACGTGCTGCTGTCCGACCAGCGCATGCCCGGCATGTGCGGCACCGAGCTCCTGCGCCAGGCCCGGGAAGCCTCGCCGCACACCGTGCGCCTGCTGCTCGCGGGCTGCGCCGATTTTTCCTCGGTGGTGTCCGCGCTGAACGAGGGCGACGTGTTCCGCTGCATCAGCAAACCCTGGAACGACGCCCGGCTGATCCGCAGCGTGCAGGACGCGGCCCGCCTGTCGCGCCTCACGCGCCTGGCCTGGAGCGACTTCCAGGACACGGGCACCGACGGCGGCGCGCCCGCGCGGCACGAAGAAGTGCTGCTCGTGCAGGCCGACGCCGGGCTGGCCCGCGCCTGCACCCAGGCCTGCGCGGCCCAGGCAACGCCCCCCGCCCGCCTGCTGCTGGCCCAGGACATGGCCGACGCGCTCACCCTGCTCGCGCAGCGCCGGCCGGCGGTGCTGCTGCTGCAACAGGCCGGCGACCCGCGCGGCGCGCTGGAACTGGTGCGGGCCGCCAAACGGCGCACGCCGGCCCTGTCGGTGGTGCTGGCCAGCGCCTCGCACGACCTGAACGCCCCGCAGCAGCTCATCGACGAAGGCCTGATCTGCCACTACCTCGGCCTACCGGCCGACGGCGCCCACCTGGCGCTGATGCTGGAGCGCGCCATCGAGCGCCACCTGGTGCTGCGCCGCAAACCGCACTGGCTGGCGAGCGCGCGCCGCCAGCGCCGCGACGAAAGCCGGCTGGGACTGGAAGCCCAGCGAGAAACCGCGCCGCGCCGGCACCACCGCCACTGGCTCCTGCGCTGGTGGCCCGGCGCCGACGGGGACTGAGCGGCGGCCCCGGCCCTGCGCGGGCCAACGAAGCCCCCTTCAGCGCGCCAGCCAGGCCTCGGTGTCGACGAGTGTGGCGTACGACGAACCCAGCGCCGCCATGAAGGCCCCGTGCACCTGCGCGGCCGGCACCGTCTGACCATCGAAGATCAGATCGCGCGTGGCGCAGGCGTCGTGCACCACGGTCACGGCGTAGCCCTGGTCGGCGGCGGCGCGCGCGCCGGCGTCGAT
Source organism: Hydrogenophaga sp. YM1 (assembly GCF_016903055.1). Classification (NCBI taxonomy): domain Bacteria; kingdom Pseudomonadati; phylum Pseudomonadota; class Betaproteobacteria; order Burkholderiales; family Comamonadaceae; genus Hydrogenophaga; species Hydrogenophaga sp. YM1. The sequence continues at coordinate 2,666,688 of NZ_CP070223.1, forward strand.
GCACATGTGGCTCATGGCGCCCACGATCACCAGCTCGCGCACGCCCAATTCGTCCAGCAGCGCCTTCAGCGGCGTCTCGCGGAACGCATTGGGAAAGTGCTTGACGATCACCGCTTCGCCCTCGGCGGGCGCCACCGAGGCGTGGATCTGCACGTTGGGCGTGCCTGGCGTGAACACCGGCGCGTCGGGTCGGCCGGCCTCGTGACGCACATGGACCACCGGCACCCCCTGGGCGCGCGCCTTGGCGATCACGCGCGCCGCGTTGGCGCTGGCCGCCTCGATGCCGACCAGGGGCAGTTTGCCAGTGGGGAAATACTCGTTCTGCAGGTCGATCACGACCAGGGCGCGGGAGGGCATTCGGGGCTCCGTGGGTTCAAGCGTCGTTGGTCCCGGATGGGGACCAGCGAATGATCCCGGGGGGCCAGCCCGGCGCACAGTGGCGTCATCGACATTCCAAAGGGCAAAATCGACACATGCCCTCCCCCGCCCCCACCGAAATCGGTCTGGTGCTCTACCCCGGCGCGCAGCAGGCCGCCGTGCTGGGCATGAGCGACCTCTTCGACTACGCCTCGCGCACCGCCACCCCGCGCGTGGGCGGCGCCGCCCACGCCCTGCGCGTGAGCCACTGGCAGTTGCATGAGCAGGGCCCGCCCTCGCGCGTGTTCGACAGCGCCCCCGGCCAGGCCGGCACGCCCGCCGTGCTGGTGCTGCCGCCCAGCCTGAACCCGCCGCTGGCGCGCGAGGCCGCCGCGCCCTTCGGCGCCTGGCTGCGCGAGCGGCACGCGGCCGGCGTGGCGCTGGCCTCGGTGTGCGCGGGCGCCTTCGTGCTCGGGGAGACCGGTCTGCTGGCCGGGCGCACCATCACCACCCACTGGCGCTACGCCGAGGCCTTCCAGGACCGCTTCCCCGGTGTGCGGCTCGACACCGACCAGCTCATCGTCGACGACGGCGACATCCTCACCGCCGGCGGCGCCATGGCCTGGACCGACCTGGGCATGCGCCTGATCGACCGCACCCTGGGGGCCACGGTGATGGTGGAGACGGCGCGCTCGCTGCTGGTCGATCCGCCCGGGCGCGAGCAGCGCTACTACAGCGCCTTCTCACCCCGGCTGCGCCACGGCGACGCCGCCGTGCTCAAGGTGCAGCACTGGCTGCAGGCCACCGACGCGAAGGACATCGCCCTGACCACGCTGGCCGCGCGCGCCGGGCTGGAGGAGCGCACCTTCCTACGCCGCTTCCAGAAGGCCACCGGCATGACCACCACCGAGTACTGCCAGCGCCTGCGCGTGGGCCGGGCGCGCGAGATGCTGCAGTTCGGCCGCCTGCCGGTGGACCGCATCGCCTGGGACGTGGGCTACGGCGACACCAGCGCCTTTCGCAAGGTGTTCATCCGTTTCGTGGGCCTCACGCCGGGCGAGTACCGCCGGCGCTTCCACGCGGGTTGACGGGACCGATGCAGGACGACCTGTTCGGCGGACCACCTTCACCGCCCGCCTCCCCGCCGCCAGCGCCCGCCGCGCCGCCGCCCGCCGATGGCCCACCCGCGCGCCGCCGCGGCGGCGCCGGCGTCTTGCCCGCCGAGCACAGCGAGGCCCTGCGCGCCCTGGCCGCCGCCCTGCCGCCGCGCCTGCGCCTGGGCACCTCGTCCTGGACCTACCCGGGCTGGGCCGGCCTGGTCTGGGACCGCGAGTACCCCGACGCCACACTGTCCAAACAGGGACTCGCCGCCTACGGCCAGCACCCGCTGCTGCGCTGCGTCTGTATCGACCGCAGCTTCTACCGCGCCCTCACCGAGCTGCAGTTCCGGCGCTACGCCGAGCAGGTGCCGAGCGATTTCCGCTTCGTCGTGAAGGCCCCCGCGCTGGTCTGCGACGCCCAGGTTCGCGGCGAGGACGGCATGGGCCGCCAGCCCAACCCGCTGTTCCTGGACCCGGCCGTGGCGGTGAGCGAGTTCATCGAACCCGCCCTGGCCGGCCTGGGACACAAGGTCGGCGCGCTGGTGTTCCAGCTGAGCCCCCTGCCCTTCGCGCAGTTGCAGCGCCTGCCGCTGCTGCTGGAGCGCCTGCGCGCCCTGCTCAAGGCCCTGCCGGACGTGCGTGGCGCCACGCCCGACGGCGTGGTCGCGGTGGAGGTGCGCGACCCCGAGTGGCTGTCGCCGCGCATCGCGCCCGCGCTGGCCGAGGTGCTGCGCGAGGCCGGCGCCACCTACTGCCTGGGCCTGCACGCCAAGATGCCGCGCATGCAGGACCAGCTGCCGCTGCTGCGCGCCCTGTGGCCCGGCCCCCTGGTCTGCCGCTGGAACCTCAACCCCCTGCATGGCGCCTACGGCTACGAAGACGCGCAGCGGGAGTACAGCCCCTACGACCGCATCCACGACGTGGACGAGGACACGCGCGCGCTCATCGTGCGCACGGTGCGCGGCGTCACCGGCGCGGGACAGAACGCCTACGTGACCATCAGCAACAAGGCCGAGGGCTGCGCGCCGCTGTCGGCGCTGGCGCTGGCCGAGCGCCTGGCCGAACCGCCCCTCAGCGACTGAGGCCAGGCGGGGGCGGATCGAACAGGTCGGGCTCCAGCGCGCCCTCGATGCCCAGCATGCGCAGCTTGGTCACCGCCCCGCCGCGCGCCGAGAAGCCGCCCGGCTGGCCGCCCGCCGCCATCACGCGGTGGCAGGGCACGATGGGCGCGAAGGGGTTGGCCCCCATGGCTTGCCCCACGGCGCGCGCCAGTTGCGGGTCGCCCAGGGCCTGGGCCACCTCGCCATAGGTGCGCGTCTGGCCCGGCGGGATGCGCCGCGCGACGTGGTAGACCCGCTGGTGGAACGCGCTCACGCGCGCCATGTCGAGCACCACCTCCAGCAGGTCGCGCCGCTCGCCCGCCATCAGGGCCACCACCCCCGCGATGGCGTCTTGCACCGGCGGCAGTGGCTCGGCCTCGGGCGGCTCACCGGCGCAGTGGCCCCACAGGCGCCGGCGCGTGGCCGCGTCGTCGGCCTCGGGCAGCTGCACGGCCACGATGCCCGCCGGCCCCCAGGCGATGCCGCAGCGGCCGATGGCGGTGTCGAACAGGCAGTGCCCGTTGGCGGCCGCGGCGTCCATGCGGCCTCAAGCTTCGCGCAGCGCGGCGCGCAGCTGCGCCCCCACCTCCGGGCGTTCCATGAAGGGGTCGGGCGGGTTCTGAACGTTCACGATGGCCTCCATGCGCGAGCGCACATTGCCCAGGGCCTTGGGGTGGCTGAAGACGTAGAAGCGGTCGGCTTCGATGGCCTCGAACACCTTGTGCGCCACCTCGGGCGCCGTCACCTTGCCCGACCCCACGGCCTTGTCCGTCATGGCCTGGCCGATGAGCTGGCTTTTCGTCAGGCGCTCGCCGGCCAGCTCGGCCGGCTGGTTGCGCTGGCTCTGGCTGATGCCGGTGGGCACGAAGTAGGGGCAGAGCACGCTGGCGCCGACCTGTTCGCTGACCAGGCGCAGGTCCTGGTAGAGCGTTTCGGTGAGCGCCACCACCGCGTGCTTGCTCACGTTGTAGATGCCCATGTTGGGCGGCGTGAGCAGGCCCGCCATGCTGGCGGTGTTGACGATGTGGCCGCGCCAGGCCGGGTCGGCCTTCGCGGCGGCCAGCATCATGGGCGTGAACAGGCGAACGCCGTGCACCACGCCCCAGACGTTCACGCCCAGCACCCACTGCCAGTCGCGCACCGAGTTCTCCCAGATCAAGCCGGCCGAACCCACGCCCGCGTTGTTGAAAACGAAGTGCGGCGCGCCGAAGGTCTGCTGCACCTCGGCGGCCAGGGCCTCCATCTGCGCGGCGTCGGACACGTCCACGCGGCGCGCCAGCACCTTCGCGCCGCTGGCCTTCATCTCGGCCTCGGCGCGCGCCAGGGCGTCGGCCTGCACGTCCACCAGCACGAGGTTCATGCCGCGCCGGGCGCCGATGCGCGCGCACTCCAGGCCGAAGCCCGAGCCCGCGCCGGTGAGCACGGCGGTCTTGCCGTGGAAGTCCTGGATCATGGTGTCGTCTCCTGTGGTGTCGTGTGTTCAGCGGCGCAGCATTTCGACGTGCGGGATGCCGTCCTCGTCGTAGGGCGGGCCCTCGGTCTCGAAGCCGTGCTGGCGGTAGAAGCCCTGCAGGTGCGCCTGCGCGCCGATGCGGATCGGCTGTTCACCCCAGAGCGCGTGCAGCTGGCGCACCGCCTCGCGCATGAGCGCGTGGCCCATGCCGGAGCCGCGCGCGGACGGGTCGCTCACCACGCGGCCGATGCTGGCCTCGGCGAACTTCAGGCCGGCCGGCACCAGGCGCGCATAGGCCAGCAGCACGCCGTCGCGTTCGCCCAGCAGGTGGTGGCAGGCGGGGTCGGCGCCGTCCATGTCCTGGAACACGCAGTGCTGCTCCATCACGAACACCTCGGTGCGCAGGCGCAGCAGGTCGTACAGCGCCTGGGGCTTCAAGGCGTCGAAGGCTTCGCAGCGCCAGTTCAGCGCGCCGCTCAAGCCCGAACCTCGCGCAATACGTAGCCCACGCGCGGAAAGTGCACGTGCACCGTGCCGGCGCGCTCGTCCTGGCGCTCGATGGTGTAGCGCGTGCGCGTGGCCGCGCGCAGCAGGCCTTCGCTGGTTTCGGTGCCGAAGGCCTCGGCGGCGATGCTGACGCGGCTGCCCAGCGCAATGCCGTGGTCGTCCTGGAAGGACCCGTCGGGCCCGATGGGTTCGGGCGTGGCGGCGTGCGCGATGCCCACGGCGTCGGCGCTGCTCAGGCGCTCGCTGCGGCCATGGCCGATGGCAGCCAGTCGGTCCATCCACTCCAGCACGTCGGGCGTGGCGTCCAGGATGCTGGCCAGGCCCGGGTTGAGCGTGCGCGTGAACCACAGCGGGTGGTAGGCCGCGAAGTCGGCGATGCAAGGGACCTCGCCCAAGAGGTAGGGCTGGTCGTCCAGCATGTTGGCCAGGCGGCGCAGGTAGCTGCGGTAGGCGCTGGTGGCGTCGGCGGGGCGCAGCAGCGTCATGTTCTGGCGCATGGCGGCGCGGTCGCTGGCGAAGGCCTGGCCCTCGCCGGCCGGGCGGCTGGCGAACATCGCCGCCGCGCCCTTGGGGCTGAGCGTGTAGCCCATGGAGGCCCAGAACAGGGAGGAATCGGCCCACTGCGCCACGGTGCGCGACAGGCCACGCGCGTGCGCCGGGAACAGCGGGGGCTCGGGCTCGCGGTGTTCCAGCACGTCGGCGATGAGGGCGGTGTCGCAGTAGATGTCGGCGCCGATCTGCAGCAGCGGCGTCTTGCGGTAGCCGCCGGTGAGGGCCACCACGTCGGGCTTGGGCATCACCGCGGGAATGTGCACGCTGTGCCAGACCAGGCCTTTGTGGCCGAGCATGAGCCGCGCCTTCTCGGCGAAGGGCGACATGGGGTAGTGGTGGAGGATCAGGTCGTGCATGGTGGTGGCGTGCATGGCCGTGGACTCGTTCATCGGGTCAGCGCGGCATGGCCCGCTCGATGATGGCGTCGACCCCGGTGCCGGCGGACAGCGAACCGAAGCTGTGGCCCCAGTGCCCGCCCAGCCGCGAATCGCAGAAGGCGTTGAACACGGCGGCCGGCGCGGTCTGCGCCAGCAGCGCGGCCTGCACGGCCAGCGCCACGTCCTGCGCCAGGCGGCGGGCCTCCATCTCGGTGGCCATTTCTTCCACGCGCAGCGGCAGGCGCGCGGCCAGGTGGTCCAGCGCGGCGTGCTGGCCCCTGGCGGGCGCCAGCTCCTGCGCCAGCGCGGCGGCGGCATCGGCCTTGCGGATGGCCCGCAGCAGGTCCAGCGCCATGATGTTGCCGGCGCCTTCCCAGATGGAGTTGAGCGGCATCTCGCGGTAGATGCGGGCCATGATGCCCTCACCGCCCTCTTCCACGTAGCCGTTGCCACCCAGGCACTCCATGGCCTCCTGCGCGAAGTGGCTGCCGCGCTTGCAGATCCAGAACTTGGCCACCGGCGTCAGCAGGCGGGCCATCACCTGCTCGTGCGGGTCGTGCTGGCGGTCGAAGGCGCGCGCCAGGCGCAGCGCCAGCGCGGTGGCGGCTTCGGATTCGAGCGCGAGGTCGGCCAGCACGTTCTTCATCAGCGGCTGGTCGATGAGGAACTTGCCGAAGGCCTTGCGCTGCGTGGTGTGGTTGAGCGCGATGGACAGGGCCTGGCGCATCAGCCCGCTGGTGCCCAGGGCGCAGTCCAGGCGCGTCATGGTGCCCATGGCCAGGATCTGCGGCACGCCGCGCCCTTCCTCGCCCACCAGCCAGGCCGTGGCGCCCAGGAACTCCACCTCGGAGCTGGCGTTGGCCTTGTTGCCCAGCTTGTCCTTCAGGCGCTGGATGCGGATGGCATTGAGCGAGCCGTCGGGCAATACGCGCGGCAGGAACAGGCAGCTCAGGCCGCTGGCGGTCTGCGCGAGGATGAGGAAAGCGTCGCACATGGGCGCCGAGAAGAACCACTTGTGGCCGGTGACCGCGAAGCGCTGGCCCCAGCCGTCGCGGCCCGCGGGCTCGGCGCGCGTGGTGTTGGCCCGCACGTCGGAGCCGCCCTGCTTCTCGGTCATGCCCATGCCCATGGTGGCACCGGGCTTGTCGCGCCAGAGCTTCAGCGCGGGGTCGTAGTCGCGGCTGGTGAGCTGCGGCGCCCAGTCGCGGTAGATGGCGGCGTTGTCCTGCAGCGCGGGCGTGACCGCGTAGCTCATGGAGATGGGGCACAGCACCGAGGGCTCCAGCTCGGTGAACAGCATGAAGCCAGCGGCGCGGCGCAGGTGGGCGTTGCCGCTCGCCTGTTCCGCGGCGCCAAAGGCGGCGCCATGCAGGCCGGCGCCCACCGCCTCGCGCATCAGCGCGTGGTAGCTGGGGTGGAACTCCACCTGGTCGATGCGCTCGCCCACGCGGCTGTGGGTCTTGAGCTGCGGCGTGAACACGTTGGCCAGGCGCGCATGGGCCTGCATCCCGGCGCTGCCCACGGTGGCGCCCAGGGCGCGCAGGCCGGCGGTGTCCAGCCCCGGCGCGTTGAAGGCCAGCGCGGCCTGCAGCGCGCGGTTGGTGTCGAAGAGGTTGACGTCCACCAGCGGCGCGGGCTGGTTAAAGACTTCATGCGTGGACAGCATGTCGGGCCTTTCTCGTGGCAAAGATCAGGGACCAGGTCTGGTGGACATCGCGCACCTCGGCGGCGTGGAGCGCGCCCTTCTCGCGCAGCAGGGCCTCGCGAAACGCCTCACCGAGCGCCGGCGCCACGTGCATGGCCGCCTCAGACCAGCTTGACCAGCTGCTTGCCGAAGTTCTTGCCCTTGAGCAGGCCCAGGAAGGCCTCGGGCGCAGCGGCGATGCCCTGCGCGACGGTCTCGCGCGGGCGCAGCTTGCCGGTGCCCACCAAGGTGCCCAGCTCCTTGAGCGCCTCGGGCCAGACCTCCATGTGCTCGCTGACGATGAAGCCCTCGACCTTGAGCCGGTTGACCAGGATGAGCGCCGGGTTGGCCAGCGGCAGCGGCTGGCCGTCGTAGCCGGCGATCATGCCGCACACGGCGATGCGGCCGAAGGCGTTCATGCGCAGCAGCACGGCGTCCAGGACCATGCCGCCCACGTTCTCGAAGTAGCCATCGATGCCGTTCGGGCAGGCCTCCTTGAGCGCCTTGGCCAGCGAGTACATGTCCTTGTGCAGGCGGTAGTCGATGCAGGCGTCGAAGCCCAGCTCTTGCACGGCGTATTGGCATTTCTCGGGTCCGCCCGCGATGCCCACCGCGCGGCAGCCGCGCGCCTTGGCCAGCGCACCGAAGGCGCTGCCCACGGCGCCCGTGGCCGCGCTCACCACCACGGTGTCGCCGGCCTTGGGGTTGATGATCTTCACCAGGCCGTACCAGGCCGTCACGCCGGGCATGCCCACGGCGCCCAGGTAGTGGCTCAGCGGCACATGGGTGGTGTCCACCTTGCGCAGCGCGCCGGGCTGCTCGGCATCGACCACGCTGTACTCCTGCCAGCCGCCCATGCCCACCACCTGGTCGCCGACGGCGTACCTGGGGTGCTTCGATTCGGCCACCACGCCCACGGTGCCGCCGATCATCACCTCGCCCAGAGGCTGGGAGGCGGCGTAGCTCTTGCTGTCGTTCATGCGGCCGCGCATGTACGGGTCCAGGCTGAGGAAGTGGTGCCGCACCAGCACCTGGCCGTCTTTGAGCGGGGGTGTCTCGGTGCTGACGAGCTTGAAGTTGTCGACGGAGGCCTCGCCCTTGGGGCGGTTGTCGAGCAGGATCTGGCGGTTGGTGGGCATGGGGGTCTCCCGTTGGGTCAGTCGGTGGGGATGCGGTTGAGCGGGTTCACGCGGCCCGGTCCCGTGGGCAGGCGCGGCACGAACTTGAAGGTGCCCGTGGCGTGGCTGCACAGCTGGCCGCCGGCGTCGAGCACGCGGCCCTCGGTGAAGGCCATGGTGGCGGTTCGGTGCAGCACCAGGCCGCGCGCCAGCAGCGGGCCCTTGGCGGCGCGCACGAAGCTGGTTTTCATCTCGATGGTGACGCAGCCCATGTCGGGCTGCAAGGAACGCGCGGCGTGCGCCATCACCACGTCCAGCAGGGTCATGCCGACGCCGCCATGCACCACGTCGAAGGAGTTCAGGTGCTCGGGCGCGGGGTCGTAGGCCATCTGGGCTTCGCCGCCCTCCATGCGCTCGAGGCGAAAGCCGAGCAGATCGACAAAGGGAATGCGTACCGAGAATTCCATCAACCGCCCGTGATGATCGAGACGCCGCCGTCCACGGCCAGCCATTGGCCGGTGATGTGCTTGCCGGCGTCGCTGGCGTACAGCACGGTCAGGCCCTTCAGGTCCTCGTCGTCGCCCAGGCGGCCCAGCGGGGCGTGCGCGGCCAGCTTGTCCTCGCCCATGGCCTTGAGCGTGCCCTGGGTCATCTTGCTGGGAAAGAAACCCGGACAGATGGCGTTGACGCGGATGCCATGGTCGCCCCACTCGGCCGCCAGCGCGCGCGTGAAGTTGATGACCGCGCCCTTGGAGGTGTTGTAGGCGATGGTCTTCATGCCGCGCGGGTTGCCGCCCAGGCCGGCGATGGAGGCGGTGTTGATGATGCTGCCGCCCTTGCGCGGGATCATGCTGCGGCGCGCGACCTCCTGGGCCAGGATGAAGTAGCTGCGCACGTTGAGGTCCATGACCTTGTCCCAGGCGTCCACCGGGTGGTCCTCGGCCGGCGCGCCCCAGGCCGCGCCCGCGTTGTTCACCAGGATGTCGATATGGCCCAGGCGCCGCATCGCCTCGTCGACCAGCCGGCGGCACTCGTCCTCGCTCTGGCCGTCGGCGGCCACCCATTCGGCGGCGATGCCGGCGGCCGTGAGTTCCGCGCAGGCCTCCTCCAGGTCCTTGGCCTTGCGCGAGCTGATCAGCACGCGCGCGCCGGCCTCGCCCAGCGCATGCGCCATCTGCAGGCCCAGGCCGCGCGAGCCACCGGTGATGAGGGCGGTGCGGCCCTTGAGGTCGAAGAGTTGGGAGAGGGTGCGGGTCATGTCTGGTCTGCCTCGTGTGTGGTTCGGGGTGGCGGAAACCGGGTCATTGTGGACCGTGGCGCGGCGCCTGTGTGTCGCCCGGGTGGCGCCGGCGCGCCGGGCTCAGAACGCCTCTTCCGGCAGCTCGGCGCAGGTCGGGTCGCGCCGGCTCACCACGGCGAGCCAGGCGCCGGTCTTGGGCAGCTCGTAGTGGAAGAAGAAGCGCGCGGCAGCCAGCCGCCCGGTGCGCGCCGCGCCCTCGGGCGCGGCCTGCGCGGCCAGGGCCACGTCCAGCCAGACCCAGGCCAGCACCGTGTGGCCGAAGGCCTGCAGGTAGGGCACGGCGTTGGCCAGGGCCTCGGCCGGGTCGCCGGTGGCCCAGGCGGCCTGGGTGGCCGCGCCCAGCTGCGCCAGGGCCTGGCCCAGCGCGTTGGCGTGCGCGGCCAGAGCGGGCACCTGAAGGGCGCGCTCGATGGTGGCGTTGAAACGCTTGGCCAGCAGCTGCAGGCCGCGGCCGTTCTCCATCAGCACCTTGCGGCCCAGCAGGTCCATGGCCTGGATGCCGTGCGTGCCCTCGTGAATCATGTTCAGGCGGTTGTCGCGCCAGTACTGTTCCACCGGAAAGTCGCGCGTGTAACCGTAGCCGCCGTGCACCTGGATGGCCAGGCTGTTGGCCTCCAGGCACCACTCGCTGGGCCAGCTCTTGGCGATGGGCGTGAGCACCTCCAGCAGCAGCCGCGCCTCGTCGGCGGCCTCGGGCGCACCGGTGTGCTGCTCGTCCACCAGGCGCGCGCAGTACAGCTCCAGCGCCAGCGCGCCCTCGCAGTAGCTCTTCTGCGCGAGCAGCATGCGCTTGACGTCGGCGTGTTCGATGATGCGGCTCTGCGGCCGGCTCGGGTCCTTGCCCTGCGGCCCCACGGGGCGGCCCTGCGGGCGGTTCTTCGCGTAGTCCAGGCTGGCGTGGTAGCCCGCCATGCCCAGCATGGTGGCCGCCATGCCCACACCGATGCGGGCCTCGTTCATCATGTGGAACATGCAGCGCAGGCCCTCGCCGGGCTGGCCCACCAGGTAGCCGATGGCGCCGGCCGCGCCCCGCACCGGGAAGCGGCCCTCGCCGAAATTGAGCAGCGTATTGGTGGTGCCGCGCCAGCCGCACTTGTGGTTCAGGCCGGCCAGGGCCACGTCGTTGCGCTCGCCGGTGAGTCGCGCGTCGGCGTCCACCAGCTTCTTGGGCACCACGAACAGCGAGATGCCCTTCACCCCCGGCGGCAGCTTGCCGTCCGGCCCGGGGATCTTGGCCAGCACCAGGTGAACGATGTTCTCGGTCAGTTCGTGCTCGCCGGCCGAGATCCACATCTTGTTGCCCTTGAGCCGAAAGCGCGGGCCCAGCGGGTCGTCCATGAAGCCCTCGCCGTCGGGCACGGCGCGCGTGGCCACGTCGCTCAGGCTGGAGCCGGCCTGCGGTTCGCTCAGGCACATGGTGCCGGACCAGCGGCCCGCGAACTCGTTGAGCGCGAACACGCGCTTCTGCGCCTCGGTGCCGTGCGCCATCAGCAGGTTGGCGTTGCCCACGGTGAGCATGCCGCTGCCGATGCTGACCGAGGCCATGGCGAAGAAGGCGTTGGCCGCCGCCTCCACCGTGTAGGGCAGCTGCATGCCGCCGATGGCGTAATCCTGCGCGGCGCTGAGCATGCCGCTTTCGGCATAGGCCTGGTGCGCGTCGTGCGTGGCCTGCGGCAGCACCACGCGCTCGCCGTCGAAGTGCGGCTCCTGCGTGTCCACCGTGCGGTTGAAGGGTGCGTACTTTTCGCGCGCGATGCGCTCGCAGGTATCGAGCACGGCGTCGAAGGTCTCGCGGCTGTGGTCGGCGAAGCGCTCGCGCTGGTTCAGCGCCTCGACCCCCAGCCAGTCGTTGAGCAGGAAATCGACGGTGGGGCGAAGGCTCATGACAGGTCTCTCGTCAGGTTCTGGGTGGCAAGGCGGCGATGGTGCCCTGCGCCACGGCGCACAGCTTCTCCTCGCCATCCCGCAGCACGAACACGTCGCAGCGGCACACGGCCTGGTTGCGGCCGGTGTGCACCGCCTCGGCGCGCGCGATCAGGCGCTCGCCCACCGCGGGCCTCAGGTAGTTGATCTTGAATTCGCTCGTGACCACGGGCACGCGCATGGCCGTGCCACCCGCGTAGGTGAGTGCGTTGTCGGCGGCGTAGCTCACCACACCGCCGTGCACGAAGCCGTTCTGCTGCTTCACCGCCTCGCCGATCGGCACCTGCAGCTCGCAGCGCCCGGGCGTGAGCGCTGCGAGCTCGGCGCCGATCAGGCGCGAGAACGGCTGCTGCGCGAGCAGCTCACGTCCCATGGCCAGGAACACCTCGGGGCTCACGCCGGCGGCGTCCATGGCGGCGCGTGCGCTTACAGGACCTCGAACACGCCGGCGGCACCCATGCCGCCGCCGATGCACATGGTCACGCAGACGCGCTTGGCGCCGCGGCGCTTGCCTTCGATCAGCGCGTGGCCGGTCAGGCGCTGGCCCGACACGCCGTAGGGGTGGCCCACGGCGATGGCGCCGCCGTTGACGTTCAGGCGGTCGGCTGGAATGCCCAGCTTGTCGCGGCAGTAGATCACCTGCACCGCGAAGGCCTCGTTGAGCTCCCACAGGTCGATGTCGCTGACCTTCAGGCCCAGCTTCTTGAGCACCTTGGGCACGGCGAAGACCGGGCCGATGCCCATCTCGTCGGGCTCGCAGCCGGCCACGGCGAAGCCCAGGAAGCGGCCGATGGGCTTGAGGTTGTGGGAAGCGGCGTACTGCTCGCTCACCACCACGCAGGCGCCGGCGCCGTCGCTGAACTGGCTGGCGTTGCCGGCCGTGATGACACCGCCGGGCAGCGCCGGCTTGATGCCGCTGATGCCCTCTTTCGTCGTGCCCTCGCGCAGGCCCTCGTCGGCGCCCACGGTCACCTTCTTGGTGATCAGGCCCATCGTCTTGTCGGCCACGCCGGCGGTCACCGTGATGGGGGCGATCTCGTCGTTGAACTTGCCGGCGGCCTGGGCCGCGCAGGCCTTTTGCTGGCTGGCGGCGCCGTATTCGTCCATGGCGTCGCGCGAGATGTTGTAACGCTTGGCCACCTGTTCGGCGGTCTGCAGCATGCTCCAGTAGATCTCGGGCTTCTTCTTGTCGAGGTCGAGGTCGCGCAGCATGTGCAGGTTCATCTCCTGCTGCACGCAGGAGATGCTCTCCACCCCGCCCGCCACGTAGACATCGCCCTCCCCGGCGATCACGCGCTGGGCGGCCAGGGCGATGGTCTGCAGGCCGGAGGAACAGAAGCGGTTGACGGTCATGCCCGACACGCTCACGGGCAGGTCGGCCATCAGCGCGATCTGGCGCGCGATGTTGGCGCCGGTGGCGCCCTCGGGGTTGGCGCAGCCCATGATCACGTCCTCGACGGCGGCGCCCTCCACGCCCGCGCGCTCCAGCGCGGCGCGGACGGCGTGGCCACCCAGGGTGGCGCCGTGGGTCATGTTGAAGGCGCCCTTCCAGCTCTTGGTCAGCGGCGTGCGGGCGGTGGAAACGATGACGGCGTTGCTCATGTGATATCTCCTGATTCGGTGCGGGCCATCAGCCGTTGAAATTCTTGCCTTCGGCGACCAGCCGCTGAATGAGCGGGGCGGGCTGCCAGAAGGCCGCGTCGTCGAGCGGGTTCTTCTGGAAGCGCTTCATGGCCTGCATCACGTTGAACAGGCCCACCTCGTCCGCGTACTTCAGCGGGCCGCCGCGGTGCACCGGGAAGCCGTAGCCGAAGATGTAGACCACGTCGATGTCGCTGGCCTTGTTGGCGATGCCCTCTTCCAGGATGTGCGCGGCCTCGTTCACCAGCGAGAACACCAGGCGCTGCACGATCTCCTCGTCGGAAATCTTGCGCGGCGTGATGCCCAGCGCCTGGCGGTGCTCGGCGATCATCTGCTCGACCTCGGCGTTCGGGATGGCGTCGCGCTTGCCCGGCTTGTAGTCGTACCAGCCCTTGCCCACCTTCTGGCCGAAGCGGCCCTTCTCGCACAGCAGGTCGGCGGTCTTGCTGTATTTCATGTCGGGCTTTTCCTGGTAGCGGCGCTTGCGGATCGCCCAACCGATGTCGTTGCCCGCCAGGTCGCCCATGCGGAAGGGCCCCATGGCGAAGCCGAACTTCTCGATCGCGCGGTCGACCTGCGCGGGCGTGCAGCCCTCATCGAGCAGGAAGCCGCCCTGGCGGCCGTACTGCTCAATCATGCGGTTGCCGATGAAGCCGTCGCAGACGCCGGACACCACCGCCGTCTTCTTGATCTTCTTGGCGACGGCCATCACGGTGGCCATCACGTCCTTGCCGGTCTTGTCGCCGCGCACCACCTCCAGCAGCTTCATCACGTTGGCGGGGCTGAAGAAGTGCAAGCCCACCACGTCCTGCGGGCGTTGGGTGAAGGCGGCGATCTTGTTCAGGTCCAGCGTGGAGGTGTTGGACGCCAGGATCGCGCCGGGCTTCATCACCTCGTCGAGCTTCTTGAACACGGTCTCCTTGACGCCGATGTCCTCGAACACGGCCTCGATCACGAGGTCGGCGTCCTTGATGTCCGCATAGTCCACCGTGGTCTTGAGCAGGCCCATGCGCTGGTCGAGCTTGTCCTGCTTGAGCTTGCCCTTCTTCACCTGGGCCTCGTAGTTGCCGCGCATCACGCCGACGCCGCGGTCCAGGGCCTCCTGCTTCATCTCCAGGAGGGTCACGGGAATGCCCGCGTTCAGGAAGTTCATGGAGATGCCGCCGCCCATGGTGCCGGCGCCGATGACGGCCACTTTTTCGATCTTGCGCTGGGGCGTGTCTTCCGGCACGTCGGGGATCTTGCTGGCCGCGCGCTCGGCCATGAAGAGGTGGCGCAGCGCACGGCACTCGGGCGTCCACATCAGGTTGATGAACATCTCCCGTTCGGTGGCCATGCCCTGCTCGAACTTCTGCTTGGTCGCGGCCTCGACCGCGTCCACGCACTTGGCGGGTGCGGGGAAGTGCTTGGCCATGCCCTTGACCATGTTGCGCGCGAACTGGAAGTAGGCGTCGCCGTCCTTGTGTTTGCAAGGCAGGTGGCGCACCAGGGGCAGCGGGCTGCCGTCCGCGTGCTTGGCGGCCACTTCCCGGGCCAGGGCGAAGGCTTCTTCCAGCAGGGTTTCGGGGCTGCTGGCCATCTTGTCGAACAGCCGCTGGCCGGGCAGTTGGGCCAGCATCTCGCTCTTCACGGGCTCGCCGCTCACGATCATGTTGAGCGCGGCCTCCACGCCCAGCACGCGCGGCAGGCGCTGCGTGCCGCCGGCGCCAGGGATCAGGCCCAGCTTCACCTCGGGCAGCGCGATGTTGGCGCCCGGTGCGGCGATGCGGTAGTGGCAGCCGAGCGAGAGCTCCAGCCCGCCGCCCATGGCCACGCTGTGGATCGCGGCCACCACGGGCTTGCTGCAGTTCTCCACCGCCAGGATCACGCTCAGCAGGTTGGGTTCGGCCAGCGCCTTGGGCGTGCCGAACTCCTTGATGTCCGCGCCGCCCGAAAAGGCCTTGCCGGCGCCGGTGAGCACGATGGCCTTGACGGCCGGATCGGCCTGCGCCTGCTCCAGACCGTTCGTGATGCCCAGGCGGGTGGCCAGGCCCAGCCCGTTGACCGGCGGGTTGTTCAGCGTGATGAGGGCGATGTCTCCGTGGACCTTGTACTCAGCCGTCATGTGGGTTCCTTCGATGGCGGTTTTGGGAAAAGAACGATCGTTCGATTTTGGCATTCTAGAAAGACCCTTCGGGGGCGCCAAACGGGTTTGTCGCGGTCGGGACAAAACGCCCGGGCGCACCTTCTCGCTACGCCTGGCAGCTCGCACCGCCAAAACGAATACGGCTGTGCTAATCGGCCCGCGCTTTGCCGCTGCCCGCTTCAAAAGCCGGAGCAGCGCGCGCGCCGCCGAACTGCGTAGGACCCACGCGACACCGGGGTTTCTCGGCGCGTCACGTGAGACAAGGGCCATTGACAATCTCAAAGTGCCAACTTTGGCACACCTCGCCGCCCCCGTTCGTCGCCTTTCGTTTGGAGAACCCTCATGGACATGATTCAGACCCTGACCACCATCGCATCTTCCCCGACCAACGGACACGCCTTCGGGCAAGCCGTGGTCCCCTGGTCCGCACCCGGTGCTGCGCCCTGGCAGGCGCCAGAGCCCCTGAGCGCGCTCGTGCTGCCCACGCGCGCCGACCGCATGCGCATCGCCCACCTGCGCGACCTGGCCGACTTCAAGTCGGAGTACCTGCTGGACCCGGGCCTGGCCGCGCTGGAAGACAGCAAAGACGACGCGGGCGTGGTCATGGCGCTGATGCGCGGCCACGAGGCCATCGCCACCATCCGCTTCATTCCCTCGGGCCACGGTTTGACGCTGACCGAGCGCTTCTGGTCCGACCTGGTCACCAACCCCGCCATCCTGGGGCGCAACAGCTGGGAAGTCGGCCGCCTGGTGATGGCGCCCGAGCACCGCCGCGCCGACCTGCTGACGCCGCTGCTGCGCCTGTCCCTGATGGAGCTGATGCGCCGCGAGCCGGTGGAGCACATGCATGGGTCCTGCGTCATGCGCATGACCCGCCTGTACCGCCGCTTCGGCTTCCAGATCCACGCCCTGCGCAGCCAGGCCGGCCTGGACTGCGCGCTGGTGGAGGCGACGCTGGAAGCCTCCATGCGCGCCTTCCACATCGACGAACCCGTCACCGCACCCGCCCCGCTCGAGGCCCGCGGCGAGGCGCTGCTGCTACAGTGAGCCGAGCACCAGCGGCCCGTGCGACAGCGGCGGGCCGCGCCTCCCCCCGGGCCGGCAAGGGGGATGACATCGCGAGGCGAGGAGACGCATGAGCAAACGCGGGGGGAGTCTGTTCGACCGCTACCGGGCCCACCACGAGCTGGACCGGCCACTGCTGCAATGGATCGGCGTGGTGGGTGTCGTTGCCTTCCCTATCCTGTACCTGCTGCGCCGCGCGGCCGCCGACAGCGGCTACGACGACCTGTGGTGGCGCCTGCCCGCCGTCGTCCTGTGCCTCGGCCTGGCCCTGCGCCGCTGGTGGCCCGAGCGCCTCAAGCCCTACTACATCGTCTACTCGTGGTGGGTGGTGTTCTACTGCCTGTCCTTCCTCATGTCGTACACCATGCTGCGCAACGGCGGCGGCACGCCCTTCGTGGTGAACATGGTGATGTGCGCGGTGCTCATCGTGCTGCTGGCCGACTGGCGCAACAGCGTCGCCATCCTGCTGCTGGGCTACGCGCTGGCGCTGGCCCTGTTCTTCCTGCTGGCGCCCCACCCCGTCGTGCCGCGCGACTTCGTCTTCGCCGCCGGCGGCTCGGCCCTGCTGGTGGCGGGCGGAGCCCTGTCGCACCAGGGCCAGAAGCGCGTCGAGCTCGAGCGCATGCGGCGCGTGTACATCGGCCTGGCGGGGTCCGTGGCGCACGAAATGCGCACCCCGCTCGCCCAGGTGCGCCACGCGCTCGACAACATCGCCAGCGCCCTCGGCCGCCGCGGCGCGGGCCAGCCCGTGGCGCTCACGCCGCCCCAGGTGCAGCAGATGCTGACCCATGTCCAGCAAGGCCACGAGGCCATCGCGCGCGGCCTGCAGGCGATCGAGCTCACCCTCAAGCAGTTGCAGCCCGACGCGCCCGACCAGGGCCGGCTGCACACGCTGTCGGCCGCCGACGCCGTGCGCCAGGCCGTGGACCGTTTCGCCTACGACGCCGCCGATCAGCGCGGGCGCGTGCAGGTGGTGGTCGAGCAGGACTTCCGCTTCCGCGCCGACCCCACCGCGGTGGAGCTGGTCTTTTTCAATCTGCTGAAGAACGCGCTGTACTACGCGCCCCTGCACCCGGAGATGACGGTGCGCTTCACGGTCAGCACCCAGCCGGTGCCCAGCGTCGTGGTGCGAGACAGCGGTCCGGGCATCGTGCCCGAATTCGTCTCCCACCTGTTCGAGGAATTCCAGACCACCGGCAAGGCCGAGGGCACGGGCCTGGGCCTGTCCTTCTGCCGCCGCGTCATGCGCGGCCTGGGCGGCGACATCGAGTGCCGCTCCGAGTGGGGCCATTTCACCGAGTTCACGCTGCGCTTCCCGCTGGCGCCCGCCGGCGCGCCGGTCACCACGGTGGCCCCGGCCAGCGTGGCCCTGGCCGGCCGCAGCGTGCTGATCGTCGACGATCAGCCCCTCAACCGCACCATCGCGCGCGCCCTGGTGGGCGAACTGGGCCTCACGGTGATGGAGGCCGAGCACGGCCAGCAGGCGCTGGACATGCTGCAGGCGGGCCAATTGCCCGACGCCATCCTCATGGACATCAACATGCCGGGGCTCGACGGCATCGCCGCCACGCGGCGCCTGCGCGCCCTGCCCGGCGACGCCGGCCGCGTGCCCGTGCTGGCGCTCACCGCCAACGACTCGGCGGCCGTGCAGGCCCGCGCGAGCCAGGCCGGCATGCAGGGCGTGCTGGGCAAGCCCATCGACCCCGCCGCGCTGCAGCGCGCGCTGAGCGCCGCGCTGGAGGGCCGCAGCACCGCGCCCGCGGCGCCGCCACCGGCGCCCGCGGCCGACCTGCTCAGCACCACGCGCATCGAGAACTTCCGTCGCCTCGGCCTGCTGGACGACCTGCTGCCGCGCGCCTTGCTGGACCTGCGGCGCCACGTTCAATCACTGGAGCAGGCGGCCACCTCGGACGACCGGGAAGGCGTGTCGGCCGCGCTGCACGCCCTGGTGGGCCTGGCCGGTGAGGTGGGCGCCCAGGCCCTGCACGCCCGCGCGCGCGAACGCTACGCGGGTTGGCTGGAAGGCCAGCGGCCCGGCGGCGAGGCTTGGACGCGGGAACTGCGGGAGCTGCTGGAGGCCACCGAGCGGGCGCTGTGGCAGTACTGCGGCGTGCGCGCCGAGCGCGTGCCCCCCCTCGCCTGAACGCTGCCGCGGCCAGTGCGCGTGCGGCCGCCATCCGGCCGTTGTACCAGGCCTGCGACCTCAGGGTCGGTCGCTGGCCCCTGGGCTAGACCTCCAGCCACTCCTTGCGCACCGCCGGATCGGCCTTGAGCTGCTGCGGCGTGCCGTCGAAGACGATGCTGCCGTGCCCCATCACCAGCGCACGGTCGGAAATGCTCATGGCGATGGTGAGCTTCTGCTCGATCAGCAGCACCGAGATGCCGCGCGCCTTGAGCTTCTGCAGGTACTCGGCCACCAGCTCCACGATCTTGGGCGCCAGGCCCTCGGTGGGTTCGTCGATGATGATCAGGTCCGGGTCGCCCATCAGGGTGCGGCACAGGGTCAGCATCTGCTGCTCGCCGCCCGAGAGCACGCCGGCCTCGGTGTGCTGGCGTTCCTTCAGGCGCGGGAACATGGCGTACATGTCGTCGAATCCCCAGCGCGAGCCCTTGCCGGCGCCCTTTTGCCCCAGCAGCAGGTTCTGGTGCACGGTGAGCGTGGGAAAGATGTCGCGGCTCTCGGGCACGTAGCCCAGGCCCAGGTGGGCCACCTCGTAGGCCTTGCGGCCCACGATCTCCTGGTCCTTCCACCGCACGCTGCCCTCGCAGTCCACCAGGCCCATGATCGCCTTGGCGGTGGTGGAACGGCCCGAGCCGTTGCGGCCCAGCAGCGCGACGATCTCGCCGCTGCGCACCTCGAAGTCCACGCCGTGCAGCACGTGGCTTTTGCCGTAATAGGCATGAAGGTTCTGGATCTTCAGCATCAGTGCCCCGCTCCCTGCGCCTCGGCCACGTGCGAGCCCAGGTAGGCCTCCTGCACGCGTTCGTTGGCGCGCACCGCCTCGGGCGTGTCGAAGGCCAGCACCTCGCCGTACACCACCACGGCGATGCGGTCGGCCAGGCCGAACACCACGCCCATGTCGTGCTCCACGGTCAGCAGGGTCTTGCCTTCGGTGACGTCCTTGATCAGGCCGATGAAGCGGCTGGTCTCGCTCTTGCTCATGCCGGCCGTGGGCTCGTCGAGCAGGATCACGTTGGCGCCGCCGGCGATGGTGATGCCGATCTCCAGCGCGCGCTGCTCGGCGTAGGTGAGGTTCATGGCCAGCACGTCGCGCTTGCGGTCGAGCTGGATCATGTGCAGCAGCTGCTCGGCGCGCTGGTTGGCGTCGGTCAGGTTGGCCAGGAACTTCAGGAAGGTGTAGCGGTAGCCCAGGCTCCACAGCACCCCGCAGCGCAGGTTCTCGAACACGCTGAGCTTGGGGAAGATGTTGGTGATCTGGAAGCTGCGCGACAGGCCCGCGCGGTTGATCTCGAAAGGCCGCTTGCCGTCGATGCGCTGGCCGTTGAGCAGCACCTGGCCACTGGTGGGCGCGAAGCGCCCGCTGATGAGGTTGAACAGCGTGGACTTGCCCGCGCCGTTCGGTCCGATGATGCCCACGCGTTCGCCCGCCTTCACCGACAGGTTCACGCCGCGGATGATCTCGGTCTTGCCGAAGCTCTTGCGCAGGTCCTTGAGCTCCAGCGCCGGAGTGGATGTGGTGCCGCTCACAGCGCCTCCCTCTGCTTGATCTGGTTTTCGATGTCTTCCTGGATGGCGCCCCAGCGGCGCGCGAAGCCGCGCCGCGCCCATTCGAAGAGGCCGAAGCCGCCGAACGCCAGCGCCAGCGCGCCCAGCCAGCTGGCCCAGCCACGCGCGTGCAGCGTCAGGCCCAGGAAGTTCAGCTCGTCGCCCAGCGTGGTGCTGAGCTGCAGGTGGTAGACCATCTCGATGATGGCCGCCACGCCCAGCAGCATCACCACAGCCGAGGCGATCAATGCCAGGTAGCTGCCGCCGAGCTCGCGCAGGCGGCCATGGGCGGCCACGCGCACGTTCATCATGATCAGGCTGGCGATGCCGCCGGGCGCGTACATCACCATGAACAGGAAGATGAGGCCCAGGTACAACAGCCAGGCCTTGGTGAGCTCGGACAGCAGGATCAGCGCCAGCACCATCAGCACGCCGCCGATGATGGGGCCGAAGAAGAAGGTGGCGCCGCCCAGGAAGGTGAACAGCAGGTAGGCGCCCGAGCGCGCCGCGCCCACCACCTCGGCGGTGACGATCTCGAAGTTGAGCGCGCCCAGGCCGCCCGAGATGCCCGCGAAGAAGCCCGCGATGATGAAGGCCAGGTAACGCACCTTCTGCGTGTCGTAGCCGACGAACTCCACCCGCTCGGGGTTGTCGCGCACGGCGTTGAGCATGCGGCCCAGCGGCGTGCGCGTGAACGCGTACATGGCGGCCACGCAGACGAAGGTGTAGAGCGCGATCAGGTAGTACACCTGCCGCTGCGGCCCGAAGGTAATGCCCATGAAGGGTTCGCCGGCCATGCGGTCGCCCGACACGCCGCCCTCGCCACCGAAGAACTCGGGGATCATGAGCGAGAGCGCGAACACCAGCTCGCCCAGGCCCAGCGTGATCATGGCGAAGGTGGTGCCGGACTTGCGCGTGGTGACGTAGCCGAACAGCACCGCGAAGCCCAGGCCCGCCACGCCGCCCACCAGTGGGATGAGCGAGACGGGCATGTGCATCGCGCCCTCGGTCACGCGGTTGAGCGCGTGGATGGCCATGAAGGAGCCCAGGCCGGTGTAGACCGCATGCCCGAAGCTGAGCATGCCGCCCTGCCCCAGCAGCATGTTGTAGGACAGGCAGGCGATGATGGCGATGCCCATCTGCGAGAGCACCGTCAGGCCCAGGCCGCTGCCCCAGATCAGTGGCGCCACGATCAGCAGCAGAGCAAAGCCGCCCCAGGTGATCCAGCGGCCGGTGTTGAAGCGGCGTGGCGCCGCCAGCGTGGAGGTGGTGGTGTTCATGGCTCAGCTCTCCCGTTTGCCCAGCAGGCCACGCGGGCGGAAGATCAGGATCAGCACCAGGAACAGGTACGGCAGGATAGGCGCCACCTGCGACAGCGTGAGCCGGATGTAGGAGTTGTTGCGCAGGCCCTCCGACAGCGGCACGCCAATCTGCTCGAACAGCGTGAGCAGCGAGTACTCGAAGGCGACGGCGAAGGTCTGGATCACGCCGATGAGCAGCGAGGCCACGAAGGCGCCCGACAGCGAGCCCATGCCGCCCACCACCACCACCACGAAGATCACCGAGCCCACGGTGGCGGCCATGGCCGGCTCGGTGAGGAAGGTGCTGCCGCCGATGACACCGGCCAGACCCGCGAGTGCCGAGCCGGCGCCGAACACCAGCATGAACACGCGCGGCACGTTGTGGCCCAGCGACTCCACCGCCTGCGGGTGCGTGAGCGCGGCCTGGATCACCAGCCCGATGCGCGTGCGCGTGAGCAGCAGCCAGACCGACAGCAGCATCACCACCGCGACCAGCATCATGAAGCCGCGCGTGGCGGGGAACGGCGAGCAGACCACGCGCACCGCCGCGTCGGTGGCGCTGCACAGCTCGGGCGCGGCCGCGCCCCAGACCAGGCGCAGGCCGTCCACGGAATGGTTGATGAGGGTGAAGGCCGGGCCCTGCAGCAACTCGGGCGGACGGAACTCCACCGCGATGCGGCCCCAGATGAGCTGAACCAGCTCGACGATGACGTAAGACAGGCCGAAGGTCACCAGCAGTTCGGGCACGTGACCGTACTTGTGCACCTTGCGCAGGCACTGGCGCTCGAAGGCCGCGCCCAGCAGGCCCACCACGATGGGCGCGATCACCAGCGCCGGCCAGAAGCCCACGAACTGCGCCACCTGGTAGCCCACGTAGGCGCCCAGCATGTAGAAGCTGGCGTGCGCGAAATTGAGCACGCCCATCATGCTGAAGATCAGCGTGAGCCCCGAGCTGAGCATGAACAGCAGCAGCCCGTAGCTGAGCCCGTTCAGCATCGAGATGATGAAAAACTCCATTCCCTCAGACCTTCATCGTTGAAATTGAAAGAGCCCGAAACGGCACCCCGCCTCGGGCTCCTGCGGCGTGACGTGCCTCGACCCAGAGACACCGCGGAACCGGCTTTGCCGGGCCGCTGGTGTCGCCCCCTTGAGGGGGTCGCGCGAAGCGCGGCGGGGGTGCGTCACATCACGGGCGCTTCATCTGGCAGCTCGTCGGGGTGCTCGACACATAGTTCGGGTACTCCGCCACCGGCGCCAGTGTCATGCCGGTCTTCTCGGGGCTGTAAGGGTGCTTGGCGTCCGCCTTCTGCCACACCGACATGTACAGCGGCTGCTGCAGCTGGTGGTCGGTCTTGCGCATTTGCACCTCGCCGTTGAAGCTCTTGACCGTGAGGCCTTCCATGGCGGCGGCCACCTTCACCGGGTCGGTGGACTTGGCCTTGGCCATGGCAGCGCCCAGCATCTCGTAGATGCGGATGGTGGAGCCGGTGTAGAAGTCGTCGTTGTACTTCTGGTTGAACTCCTTCATCCACTTTTCCATCTGCCCACCCATGTTGTAGTGGTTGTAGGCGATCTGGTAGACGCGGCCGGCGCCGTTGGTGCCCAGCGCGGTGGGCGTGCCGGTGACGCCCGCGTAGTAGGTGAAGAACTTGCCGTTGTAGCCGTTCTCGTTGGCGGCCTTGATGAGCAGCGACAGGTCGGAGCCCCAGTTGCCGGTGATCACGGTGTCGGCGCCCGCCGCCTTGATCTTGGCGATGTAGGGCGCGAAGTCGCGCGTCTGCGCCAGCGGATGCAGGTCCTCGCCCACGAACTGGATGTCGGGGCGCTTGCGGCCGATGGTTTCCTTGGCGTACTTCACGACCTGGTGGCCGTGCGAGTAGTTCTGGTTGAGCAGGTAGATCTTCTTGATGTCCGGCTGCGTGGCGATGAAGCTGGACATGGCCTCCATCTTCATGGACGTGTCGGCATCAAAGCGGAAGTGCCAGTAGCTGCACTTGCTGTTGGTGAGATCGGGGTCGACCGCGGAGTCGTTGAGGTACAGCACTTCCTTGCCGGGGTTGCGCGCGTTGTGCTTTTCCACCGCGTCAGACAGCGCCAGCGCGACCGAGGAGCCGTTGCCCTGGATGATGTAGCGCGCCCCCTGGTCGATGGCGGCCTTCAAGGCGTTCAGGCTCTCCGCCGGGCTGAGCTTGTTGTCGATCGCGGTGATCTCGAACTTCACGCCGGCCGGGTTGCCCTTGCCGCTGAACTTCTCGGCGAAGAACTGGTAGCCCTTGAACTGGCTCACGCCCACCGGCCCCAGCAGGCCGGTCAAGGGGTCGATGCGCACCATCTTGACGGTTTCGCCCGCCTGGGCGAAGGACGCGCCGGACGCCACCAGCAGGGCCGCCGCGGCCAGGGCCTTCATGCTCGATTTCATGCCTTGTCTCCTTGATGAGGGTGTTGAACCACAAAACCCGAGCAGCGTAAGGCGCGGTGGCGCGGAGGCGCTTCAGGGATTGCCCGGACCCCTATCCCCTGGGCGACACCCGCGCCCGCCCCCTGCACCGTTGCGGGGCGGCGCGGGCCCACCCTCACACCCCCGGCAGCACGTAGTCGTGGAGCTGCTGGCGCAGCACCATCTTCTGCATCTTGCCGGTGGCGCCCAGCGGGATCGCGTCGACGAAGACCACGTCGTCGGGCACCTGCCACTTGGCGATCTTGCCTTCGTAGAACTTGAGCAGCTCGTCGCGCGTCACCTCGGCGCCGGGCTTCTTCACCACCACCACGATGGGCCGTTCGTCCCACTTGGGGTGCTTCATGCCGATGCAGGCGGCCATGGCCACGGCCGGATGGGCCATGGCGATGTTCTCCACGTCGATCGAGCTGATCCACTCGCCGCCGGACTTGATCACGTCCTTGCTGCGGTCGGTGATCTGCATGAAGCCGTCGGCGTCGATGGTGGCGACGTCGCCGGTGGGGAACCAGCCGTGGCCCTGGGCGTCGTAGCGCAGCGGGTCGCCGCCCTCGCCCTTGAAGTAGCTGGCGATGATCCAGGGCCCGCGCACCAGCAGGTCGCCGTAGCTCTTGCCGTCCCAGGGCAGCTCGTCGCCGGCCTCGTTCACGATCTTCATGTCCACGCCGAAAATGGTGCGGCCCTGCTTGAGCCGCACCTTGAGCTGTTCGTCGGCCGGCAGCGCGAGCTGGGCGTTCTTGAGCGTGCACACCGTGCCCAGCGGCGACATCTCGGTCATGCCCCAGGCGTGCAGCACGTCGACACCGTACAGGTCCTTGAAGGCGCTGATCATGGCCGGCGGACAGGCCGAGCCGCCGATCACCGTGCGCTTGAGGGCGCTGAACTTCAGCTGGTTTTGCTGCAGGTGCGCCAGCAGCATCTGCCAGACCGTGGGCACGCCGGCGGCCATGGTCACGCCCTCGGCCTCGATGAGTTCGTAGACCGACTTGCCGTCCAGCGCCGGACCGGGGAACACCAGCTTGCAGCCCACGGCCGCCGCGGAGTACGGCAGGCCCCAGGCGTTGACGTGGAACATGGGCACCACGGGCAGGATGCTGTCGCGCGCCGAGCAGCCCATGGCGTCGGGCATGGCCGCCCCGTAGGCGTGCAGCGTGGTGGAGCGGTGCGAGTACAGCGCGGCCTTGGGGTTGCCGGTGGTGCCGCTCGTGTAGCACATGCTGGAGGCGGTGTTCTCGTCGAACTCGGGCCAGGCGTAGCTGTCTTTCTGCGCGCCGATCCAGGCCTCGTAGCTCTGCAGGCCGGGAATGCCGCTGTCGGCGGGCAAGGCGGACGCATCGCACAGGGCGATCCAGTGCTTCACCGTCGGGCACTTGCTCCACACCGCCTTGACCAGCGGCAGGAAGCTCATGTCGAAGCACAGGGCCTTGTCTTCGGCGTGGTTGACGATCCACACCAGTTGCTCGGGGTGCAGCCGCGGGTTGAGGGTGTGCAGCACCCGGCCGGTGCCGCTGACGCCGAAATACAGTTCCAGATGGCGATAACCGTTCCAGGCCAGCGTGGCCACGCGATCGCCGAAGCCCAGGCCCAGCGCGTCCAGGGCATTGGCCACCTGGCGCGAGCGGCGCGAGACCGCCCGCCAGTTGGTGCGGTGGATGTCGCCCTCGACCCGGCGCGAGACGATTTCGGTGGCGCCGTGGTGCCGCTCGGCGTGCACGATGAGGTTGGAAATCAGCAGCGGTTGGCTCTGCATCTGGCCCAGCATGAGTCGGTCTCCGAAGTGGTTGGAATCGTGGCGGCCATGCTAGCCCGGCGCGCAGCGCCCGGCGGACGGGGTTGTCCCGGAGGCAACACCCCCCGGGGGACGGCCGTGCCGCGCGCTCAGGCCGCGCCGACCGCCGGCTGCACGCCGCGCTCGAAAGCCAGCTCCACCGTGGTGCCTTGGCCCAGCGCGGACTGCAGGCGGATGGCGCCGCCAGCGGCCTGCATCACGCGCTGGCAGAACATCAGGCCCATGCCGTTGCCGCCAGTGGCCGCGCGCGTTGTGACCGGCTCGCGCGTGAGGCGCGCCAGCACCTCGGGCGCGATGCCGGGGCCGTTGTCGATGAAGCGGATCCAGGCGCGCGGGGCGCCCGGCCCCGGCGCGCAGTCCACCTCGATGCGCAGGCGCGGTTCGGCCGTGTCGCGCAGCGCCAGGATGGCGTTCTTGGTCAGGGTGCACAGCACCAGGTACAACAGGTCGCGCCGCCCGGGCAGGCGGAAGTCCTGCCGCAGCTCGGTGCTCACCCAATGGCGTTCGCGGTCTTCGAAGGGGTACTCGTCGACCAGCGAGCCCAGCAGGCTGGCCGCGCTCACGGTCTGCGGGGCGGCGCCCGGGTAGGCGTCGCGCGCCGACTGCACGAAGGTGGCCACCAGCGACTGGCAGTACAGCGCCCGTCGCTCGGCGCGCTGCAGCGCCGCCAGCAGCTCCTGCGGGCCCAGACCCTCGAAGCGCACCGTGCCCGGGGCGTCGCCCGGCTCCGGCGGTCGGTGGCGCTCCAGCACCGCCGCCACGCTGCCGCGCACGGTGGCCAGCGGCGTATTGAGCTCGTGCGCCAGGAAGCCCAGGGTTTCGCGCAGCGCGGCGGCGCGGCCCTCGTTGAGCGCACGCTCCAGCGCCTGGTGGCGGTAGAGCGACAGCGCCTCGCGCAGGGCCTCGCGCGTGGGCTCGTCCTCCAGGGGCTTTTCCAGGATGCGCATCACCTGGCCCTGGTTGACCGCCGCGATGGCCACGTCTTTCTCGGCATAGGCCGTGACCAGCAGGCGCACCAGGTGGCGGTGCTCGCGCCGCACGAAGCGCAGCAGCTTCATGCCGTCCTGCTCGGGCATGCGGTAGTCGGTGATGAGGGCCGCGAAGCTCTCTCCGCGCTCGGTGAGGATGGCCAGCGCTTCGTCCACGCTGGCGGCGGTGGATATCTCGAATTCGTCGCCAAAGCAGCGCGAGAACCACTGCCGGGACACGGCTTCGTCGTCAACGAACAGGATGGCCTGGGCGTCAGTCCGCATTGTTCTTCTTCATGGTTGTTATTCCCCCTGGCGCCAGCGTGCGGCCGACGCATAACCGGCGCCTATTATCAAGTGCGGCCCGGTGCTGGCAATCCGCCATGGCCCTGGTGCCACGCCGGAATACCCCCTGCGGGGACAATTCACCAGATGAACGACACCGCGCTCGCCGCGCCCGCGGCGCTGGACCTCGCCCGGCCCTGGCGCCACCGCTTCGCCGACCTGGGGCCGGCCTTTTACACCGAGGTGCAGCCCACCCCGCTGCCCGACCCCCACCCGATCGGACTGAACGCCCCGCTGGCGGCCGCGCTGGGGCTGGACCCGCAGCGCCTGCGCCAGGCCGACGCCGTGCGGGCGCTGGCCGGCTCGCTGCCCATCGAGGGCACGCGCCCCCTGGCCACCGTCTACAGCGGGCACCAGTTCGGCGTCTGGGCCGGCCAGCTCGGCGACGGCCGGGCCATCCTGCTCGGCGAGCTGGACACGCCCGAGGGGCCGATGGAGGTGCAGCTCAAGGGCGCCGGCCTCACGCGCTACTCGCGCATGGGCGACGGCCGCGCCGTGCTGCGCAGCTCCATCCGCGAGTACCTGTGCAGCGAGGCCATGCATGGCCTGGGCATACCGACCACGCGCGCGCTCAGCCTCACCGGCTCGCCGCAGCCGGTGGTCCGCGAGACCGTGGAAACCGCCGCCGTGGTGGCGCGCGTGGCGCCCAGCTTCATCCGCTTCGGGCACTTCGAGCATTTTTCGGCCAACGGCCACACCGCCGAGCTGCGCCGCCTGGCCGATTTCGTCATCGACAGCTGGTACCCCGAATGCCGCGACGGCCAGGGCAATGCCTACGCCCGGCTGCTGCAGGCCGTGAGCGCGCGCACCGCCGAGCTGATGGCCCAGTGGCAGGCCGTGGGCTTCTGCCACGGCGTGATGAACACCGACAACATGAGCGTCCTGGGCCTCAGCATCGACTACGGCCCCTTCCAGTTCATGGACGCCTTCAACCCGGCGCACATCTGCAACCACAGCGACCATGGCGGGCGCTACGCCTACCACCGCCAGCCCAACGTGGCCTACTGGAACCTGTTCTGCCTGGGCCAGGCCCTGCTGCCGCTGATGGACGAGCAGCAACAGGCGCTGGACGCGCTGGAGCCGTACAAGGCCCTGTTCCCCGCCGCGCTCACGCGCCGCATGGGCGCCAAGCTGGGCCTGGCGGACACCCGGGACGGCGACGCCGAGCTGGTCGAATCGCTCATGCAGCTCATGGCCCAGGACGCGGTGGACTTCACCATCCTGTTCCGCCGCCTGGGCGACGCCGCCGAGGGCCGACTGGACCCCGCGCGCGACCTCTTCCTGCAGCGCGAGGCCTTCGACGCCTGGGCCGCTCGCTGGCAGGCGCGCCTGCGCGCCCAGCCCGGCTTCGACGCCGCCGCCACCGCGGCCGCCATGCACCGCGTCAACCCCCGCATCGTGCTGCGCAACCACCTGGCGCAGACGGCCATCGAACGCGCCCAGCAAGGCGATTTCAGCGAGGTCGACCGGCTGCTGAACGCCTTGGCGGCCCCGTTCGACGAACGAGCCGGCGAGGACGACCTCGCCGCCTTCCCCCCCGACTGGGCGCAGCACATCGAAATCAGCTGCTCCTCCTGAAAGGACCGCCGACATGGACTTTCCCATCAAGAAAACCGAAGCCGAGTGGCGCGAGATCCTCGCCGCCAAGGGCGCCGAGCCCGGCGCCTTCGAGGTCACGCGCAAGGCCTACACCGAGCGCCCCTTCACCGGCAAGTACGAAGAGATCTGGGCCGATGGCAGCTACCACTGCGTCTGCTGCGGCAACCACCTGTTCGACGCCGGCACCAAGTTCGACGCCGGCTGCGGCTGGCCCAGCTTCTGGAAGGCCATCCCCGGTGCCATCACCGAAATCAGCGACCGCAGCCACGGCATGGTGCGCACCGAAACCGTGTGCAGCCAGTGCGGCGCCCATCTGGGCCATGTGTTCGACGACGGTCCCGCGCCCACCGGCCTGCGCTACTGCATGAACTCGGCCGCCATCGACCTGCAGGAGAAGTGAGCCGATGCCGAACCTCGCCGACATCCGACTGTCCATGCTTGACCTCGTCGCCGTGCGCGAAGGCGGCAGCGTGGCCGACGCCCTGGCCATCGCGCGCCAGACCGCCCAGCACGTGGAGCGCCTGGGTTTCACGCGCTACTGGCTGGCCGAGCACCACAACATGAGCGGCATCGCCAGCTCGGCCACGGCCGTGCTGGTGGGCCACATCGCGGGCGCGACGCAGCGCATCCGCGTGGGCTCGGGCGGCGTGATGCTGCCCAACCACGCGCCGCTGGTGGTGGCCGAGGCCTTCGGCACCCTGGCCGAGCTGTACCCGGGCCGCATCGACCTGGGCCTGGGCCGCGCGCCCGGCACCGACGGCCTGACCATGCGCGCGCTGCGGCGCGACCGCGTGGAGACCGAAGCCGATTTCCCGCGCGAGGTGGCCGAGCTGGCCGCCTTCCTGGGCCCGGTGCAGCCGGGCCAGCGCGTGGTGGCCGTGCCGGGGCAGAACACCCACGTGCCGATCTGGCTGCTGGGCTCCAGCCTGTTCTCGGCCCGGCTGGCGGCGCAGCGCGGCCTGCCCTTCGCCTTCGCCTCGCACTTCGCGCCGCGCCTGCTGCTGCAGGCGCTGGAGGTCTACCGCGCCGAGTTCCAGCCCTCCGAGACCCTGTCCAAGCCCTACGCCGCCATCGGCGTGCCGCTGATCGCCGCGCCGACCGACGAGGAGGCGGAGTACCTGGCCAGCAGCACCTACCAGCGGGTGCTGGGCATCCTCACCGGCAAGCGCGGGCAGCTGCCGCCGCCGGTGGAAGGCTTCGTGGCCTCGTTGGCCCCGCACGAGCGCCAGGGCATCGGCGACTTCCTGGCCGCCGCCGTCATCGGCAGCCCCGATTCGGTGCGCGCGGGCCTGCAGCGCCTGGCCGACCTGACCGAGGCCGACGAGTTCATCCTCGTCAGCGACGTGTTCGACCCGGCGCTGCGCCTGCGCTCGCTGGACATCGCGGCGGCGGTCATGCGCGAGGGCGCACCGGCGCCCGCCTGAGCGGCGCGTTCAGCGCCCGCGCACCATCGCCATTACCTGGCCCGCGTCCAGGGTGGCGGCCTTCTGCTGGATCTGCGGCAGGTACTGCGACTGCATCTGCTTGGCCGGGCCGAGCAGATCCTGGAAGCTCTGCTTGAGCAGGTCCGTGCTCATCTGGCGCCCGCCCGCGTAGTAGCGCTTGGCCACCTGTCCCAGCGCATAGGTGGTGGCGAACGAGAACGCCATGCCGGTGGCCGCGCGGCCCACCCCGCCCAGCGCGCGCCCCGCGGCCTTGCCCAGCAGGCCACCGATGAGCTTGCGGCCGAATTGCTCCAGGTACTGCGAGGTCAGGCCCACGCCCACCGCCGCGATGAACTCGCGGATGTGGCCCTGGTCCAGCTCCACGCCGTGCGCCTTGCCGATCTCGTAGACCATCTTGACCTGCAGCGGAATGATGGCCATCGAGGCCCAGGACTGCGGCAGCAGCTCCAGCGCGCCGTTGAGCAGCGCGTAGTTCAGGATGGACTTGTCCAGCGCCGCCCCGTCGGGCCCGCGCCGCTCGCTCTCGACCGGGGCCGCGGCGGCGGCCACCGCCACGGGCGCCACGGTGGCGGCCGCGTCCACCAGCTCGGCCTCCGCCTTCTCGAACGCCGCCGATTCGGCCGCATCCGGCCGCAGCCGCGCCTTCAGGTCGGCCAGGAACGCCGTTTCGGCCGGCGAGCGGGCGCCGTCGGCGTCGCACACGCAGACCGCCATTTCGTAGGCCAGTTCCCGCTGGCCCGGGTCGCCCAGCCGGGCCACGCAGGCCGCCAGGTCCACCCGCTTGAGCAGCACGTCCTGGTACACCCTGGCCAGGCCGGCGGCCCCACCCTCCCCGCCCAGGGATTCGGCGATGCCGCGGATGCTCTCGCGCTCGGCGTCGGCCTTGGCGCCGTCGGCCAGGGCGGCCATGAGGGCGATGGTGAGGATGGCTTGCTGTTCTTGCGGGCTCATGAAATCTCCAGACGACGAACGGGAATGGCCGCCAGGCGGCGGCCGGACGTCAGAGCCGCCCGGCCCCGCCGCGGTTCCCTGGTGCGGGCTCCACGGATAATCGCACCCATGCGCCTGCTGATCGACTTTTTCCCCATCCTGCTCTTCTTCGCCGCCTACAAGATGCAGGGCATCTACCTGGCCACCGGCGTGCTCATGGCCGCCACCGTGGCGCAATGCGGCATCGTCTACGCCATCGACCGCAAGCTGCAGAACATCCACAAGATCACGCTGGTGCTGGTGCTGGTGTTCGGCGTGCTCACCCTGGTGCTGCAGGACGAGCGCTTCATCAAATGGAAGCCCACGGTGCTCTACGCGGGCATGGCCGTGGTGCTGGGCGCCGCGCTGTGGGGCTGGAAGAAGAACTTCCTGCAGATGCTGCTGGGCAGCCAGCTCACCCTGCCCCAGCCCGTGTGGGCGCGCCTGACGGTGGCCTGGGTCGGCTACTTCTTGTTCATGGCCGCCATCAACGCCTGGTTCGCCGCCTATCAGACCACCGAGCAATGGGTGAACTTCAAGCTCTGGGGCTACATCTTCCCGGTGCTTTTCATCGTCGCGCAGGGCCTGTACATCGCGCGCCACATCAAGGACGACGAGCCCCGCTCCGAAACCTGAGCCACCCATGAGCCCCACCGTCCCCACCGCCGCCGCCATCGAGGCACGGCTGCGCGACACCCTCGCGCCCAGCGCCCTGGAAGTCATCGACGAAAGCGCCGCGCACGCGGGCCATGCGGGCGCCAATGGCCTGGGCTACGGCACGCATTTCCGGGTGCGCATCGCGGCGCCCGCCTTCGCCGGACTGGGCCGGGTGGCGCAGCATCGCCTTGTGTATGATGCCCTGCGTCAATTCACCGACGCCGGGCTGCACGCCCTGGCCATCGAGATCCAGCGCTGACACGGCCCCCGGCTACCTTCTGTCACATCCCCCGCGAACCCGCGCGGGCGCGTCGGCTCCAACCCCTTTTTCCAACTCCGAGGATTTCCATGAAAGTCACCCTCACGGCACTGACCGCGGCGGCGCTGATCACCACCGCTCCCTGGGCGGCCGCGCAGAACGTGGCCATCGTCAATGGCAAGCCCGTGCCCACGGCGCGCGTCGAGGCGCTGGTGCAGCAGATCGAGGCCACGGGCCGGCCAGTGGACGACGCCGTGCGTGCGCAGATCAAGGAAGAAGTGGTGCTGCGCGAAATCTTCATGCAGGAGGCGCAGAAGAAAGGCGTGGCCAACAGCACCGAGTTCAAGAACCAGATGGAACTGGCGCGCCAGACCATCATGATCCGCGCCCTCTTCGCCGACTACCAGAAGAAGCACCCGGTGACCGACGAGGAGATCAAGGCCGAGTACGACAAATTCGCGGCCGCCAGCGCCGGCAAGGAATACAAGGCCCGCCACATCCTGGTCGAGAAGGAAGACGAGGCCAAGGCCATCATCGCCAGCCTGAAGAAAGGCGCCAAGTTCGAGGACATCGCCAAGAAGCAGTCCAAGGACCCGGGCTCCGGCGCCAACGGCGGCGACCTGGACTGGGCGCCCGCGGCGAACTACGTGCCCGAGTTCTCGCAGGCCCTGCTCAAGCTGGAAAAGGGCCAGCTGGCCGACGCGCCGGTGCAGAGCCAGTTCGGCTGGCACGTGATCCGCGTGGACGACATCCGGGACGCGGAAATCCCCAAGCTGGAAGAGCTCAAACCGCAGATCGCGCAGCAGCTGGCGCAACAGAAGATGCAGAAATACCAGCAGGAGCTGCGCGACAAGGCCAAGGTGCAGTGAGCGGCGCCCGGCCCGTCCCGGCATGAAAAAAGCGCGGCCCGGCCGCGCTTTTTTGTGTCCGCCGCCGGGGCCGTTCAGAGCACGCGGCAGGCCTCGTCGAAACCCAGGCGCGCATTGCGCTTGAACAGCAGGCTGTCGTCGCCGTAGCCGAGGTTGATCAGGAAATTGGTCTTCCAGCGGCCGTCGGGGAAGAACTCGGCGTCGACCTTGCCAATGTCGAAACCGCTCATGGGACCGCAGTCCAGGCCCAGGGCGCGCGCCGCGACGATGAAGTAGGCGCCACCGAGGGTGCCGTTGCGCGTGGCGGTGGCGCTGGCCAGGGCCGCGTTGGCCTCGAAGTTCTCCTTGGCGCCCTCGCGGTGCCAGACCTGGGGCATGTACTCGTAGAACCGGGTGTCGGTGGCCACGATCACGGTCACCGGCGCGGTCCGCGTCTTGTCCAGGTTGCCCGGCAGCATGGCCGGCAACAGGCGCTCGCGCGCTTCCTTCGAGTTCAGGAACACGTAGCGCGTGGGCTGGGTGTTCATGGAGGTGGGGCCGAGCGCGGCCAGCTCGTACACCTGCTTGAGCAGCGCCTCGGGCACGGGCTTGTCGAGGAAGCCGTTGGCGGTGCGCGCCTTCAGGAACAGGGTGTCGAGGGCGGCGTTGTCCAGGGGGGTCACGGAGAAGGGTCCTTTCGGTTCGGGCATCAGTGGGGGAAGTAGTCGACCTGGTGGCGCGCGATGCGCAGGCCTTCGAGCGCCTGGCGCACGCGCAGGTGCTCGGGGTGCGTAGCGTAGTCGGCCAGGGCTTGTGCTGTCTCGAACTCGGAATAGAGCACCACGTCGCAGGCGTAGTCCACGCGGCTGATGTCCACGCCGATCTCCAACGCGAGCAGGCCCGGGATGCGCCCGCGCATGCCCTCGAAGGCGGCCTTCAGGCGCTGTGTGTTGCGGGTCTTCTCCTCCGCGCTGTCGCCGAGGATGTTCCACATCACGATGTGTTTGACCACAGGCATGTTGTCGGCTCAGGCGGTGGGCGGGAATCCCGCCTTCTGTGGCCACAGGTTCTGGAACGCATAGACCGAGACGCTGGCGTACAGCCCGGCCCGCGTGAACGGCTCCTGCGCCTGCCATTGCAGCGCGGACTCGCGGCTGTCGAAGTCGATGGCCAGCACGCTGCCCACCATGGTGGCGCCGTCGTCGGCCAGCAAGGGGCCGGCGAAGGCGATGCGATCGGCCATGGCGCCCAGATAGGCCTTGTGTTCGGGGCGCATGCGCTGGCGCAGCTCGAGGCCGCCGGGTTTGTCGAGAAGGTGGAAGACGTAGATCATGGGTTCACATGCGCGCCAGCCAGGTGGACAGGCTGGGGAAGATGGCGAGAACGAACAGCGAGAACACCATCACCAGCACGAAGGGCAAGGTGCCGGCGAAGATGTCCTTGATGGTGATGGAAGGATTGTTGAGCGCGCTCTTGACCGTGTAGACAGAGACACCGAACGGCGGGGTGAGCAGGCCGATCTCCACCGCCACCACGGTGAGCACGCCGAACCAGATCTTGTCCATGCCGAAGCTGGCCGCGATGGGCAGCACGATGGGCAACATGATCAGCATGATCGAGACCGAGTCGATGATGCAGCCCAGCGCGATGACGATCAGCAGGTAGGCAGCGAGAAAGCCCCAAGGCCCCAGACCCATGTCGGTGATGCCCGTGGTGATGGCCGCCGGCATGCCGGTGAGTGCGAGCATGCGGCTGTAGAGCGAGGCCGCCACGATGAGGAACAGCACCGACACCGACACGTAGCCCGTTTCGGTGAGCACGCTCCACAGCTTGCGCCAGGTGAGGCGGCGGCGCGCGATGGCGATCACGAAGGCGCCCGCCGCGCCCACGGCGCCGGCCTCGGTGGGCGTGAAAAAGCCGCTGTACAAACCGCCCAGCACCAGCACGATGAGCAACAGGATGGGAAAAAACTTTACCGATGCGCTGGCCCAAGTTTCAGTGTCCTGGTTGGCCGCCGACGCGGCCTGGCCCGAGGAGTAAATGCTGCTCGGGCGCAGATAGGCCAGGCCCAGGATCAAGGCGCAGAACAGCAAGGCCAGGAGCAGGCCGGGCAGGATGCCCGCGAGAAACAGACGGCCGATCGACTCCTCTGCGATCACGCCATAGATGATCATCAGCAGGGAGGGCGGAATCAACATGCCGAGCACCGACGACCCCGCCACCACACCCACGGAAAAGCGCGGCGTGTAGCCGTGGCGGATCATCTCGGGCGTGGCCACCTTGGTGAACACCGAGGCCGAGGCGATGGAGATGCCGGTGATGGCCGCGAACACCGCGTTGGCACCCACCGTGGCCAGGCCCAGGCCGCCTCGCAGGCGGCGCAACAGCCACTGGAACACGTCGAAGGTGTCGCGCCCCACCCCGCTCACGCTCACGAACATGCCCATGAGCACGAACAGCGGCACCACGCCGAAGAGGTAGTCGCGGATCGCGTCGTTGGCTGCCGCGCCGACGAAGCGGGCGGCGATCTCCGGCGAGCGCATCAGCCAGACCGTTGCGAAGGACGTGACGATCAGCGCGATGCCGATGTGCATGCCCAGGATGATGAAGGCCAGCATCACCCCGATGGCCATGAAGCCGAGCAGCAGGTCAGACATGGTCGCCCCCCTGGCTGCTCTCGCGCCAGTCCTGCCAGGCCAGCAGCACGTACTGCAGCGCCGCCAGCGCCGCGCCCACGAACACCACGATGCGCATCGGCCAGGTGGGGAAGGTGAACACGCCCTCGACGCCGAAGAACTCATTGTTCGCCCAGGCGCGCTGGAACAGCGGCCAGGTGGCGTAGGCGATCACGCCGCAGGCGAAGACGCCCGCAAGCGAGAACACCGCCCGCAGGCGTTTGCCCGCCTGGGGCCGCCG
The DNA here is from genome assembly GCF_016903055.1 of Hydrogenophaga sp. YM1. Classification (NCBI taxonomy): domain Bacteria; kingdom Pseudomonadati; phylum Pseudomonadota; class Betaproteobacteria; order Burkholderiales; family Comamonadaceae; genus Hydrogenophaga; species Hydrogenophaga sp. YM1. Next base: position 2,702,268 of record NZ_CP070223.1, read on the forward strand.
GGCCACGAAAGGGTCGATGAACAGGTCGGCGCGGCTCATGCGGCCGTGGCGCAGCGTGGCCGGCAGTTGCAGAAACACGATCACGATGATCGAGGCCGCGACCATCTCGGCCACGCCGTCAAGGGGATGGTTGAAGGCGTTGCGCATGAACACGTCGGCGCACATCAGCACCATGACGAGCGCGATGACGATCGAGCCCAGGCCGTTGAGCGCGTCGACCACGTGCCCGAAGGGGCTGGACGGCGCCGCCGGGACCGGCGCCTCTTCCAGGTTGGTGTTGGCTTCGTAGCTCATGAAGGGCGATCAGAGTTCCTTGTCCCAGTCGCGCAGGGGCTTGGCGCCGCGCTTGCGCAGCTCCTCCAGGTAGGTCTTCACGATTTGCGCGGCCGGGCCGCGCGAGGCATTGGCCTTGACCCAGTCGCCCGCGATGTTGGGCATGGTCTTGGCCCACTTCTCGCGTTCGCCGGGGGCCATGGGCGCGATTTTCACCGGCACGGCCTGCTTGGCGCCCTGCTCGCCGATGGCCTTGAGCGCGGCCTCGTAGCGCTGCATGAGCGTGTCGCCCAGCACGCGCGAGTACTCCAGGCCCACGTCCTTGATGATCTTCTGCACCTCGGGCGGCATGCCGTTGAAGGTGTCCTTGTTGATGGCCATGCCGCCGTTGTAGAGCGCGCCGATGTCCACCGTGGTCACATAGGGTGCCACCTCGTACACCTTGCTGGGCAGGATGCCGGTGGCGATGGAGATGGTGCCCTCGCTCACACCGGTCTGGATGTCGGTGTAGTAGCTGGTGAGCGAGCCGTCCACCGGCACCGCACCCGAGCCCTTGAGCCACAGGCCCAGCGCGCCGGGCGCCGAGATCTTCTTGCCGCTGAGATCGGCGTAGGTGCTGATGGGGCTCTTGGTGAACAGGTGGTAGGTGTCCACGCCCGAGGCGCCCAGGAACACCAGGTTGTTGCGGTCCCACTCGGCCTTGAGCGCGGGGATCTTCTCGTTCAGCTCGTTGGCCACCTGCAGCAGGGTGCGCACGTCGCCGGTGGCGAAGGGCGTGACGGTGGCGTACTGGGTCAGCGGCATCTTGGCCGCTTCGAGGTTGGCGAACACCCAGCCGATGTCGGCGATGCCCTGGCCCACGCTGGTGAGCGTGGCGTTCATCTTGTAGAGCTGGCCGCCGTAGGCCTCCTTCCATTCGATCTTGTAGCCCTTGCCCAGGGCCTCCACGCGCTTGTTCACCTCGGGCACGAAGAGCGTGCTCATCAGCCCCACCCAGGGCAGCGAGGTGGGGTGGCTGGACGCGATGGTGAGCTTGAAGGTCTGCTGCGCGTGGGCCGGGGCGAGGCCCGCGGCCATCAGGGCGGCGGCCAGGGCACTGGCCACGAAAGCGCGTTTCTTGATCGTCATGGTCTTGTCTCCTCGTTGTGTCTCAGGGGGTCGAAATCAGGGGGACGGGTTCAACACGAAGTCGAAATCCAGGGTGACGCGGCCGTCGGGCTGTTCCACCCAATCGGCCACCAGGGAACTGCGCACGCCGAACACGGCGTCGGAATCGAGGTAGGGGTCGCCGTCGCGGAAGACGTGCGTCACCAGGGTCTCGTAACCGGGCGCCTGCAGGCGGAAATGCAGGTGCGCGGGCCGCCAGGGGTGGCGCTTGGTGGCCGTGAGCATCTCGCCCACGGGACCGTCGTTGGGGATGGGGTACGGCTCGGCCACCACGCTGCGGAAGTGAAAGCGCCCCTCGGCGTCGCTGCGCAGCACCGCCCGGCCCTGCGGCTCGGCCAGGCCTTCGCGCTGCACGTCGTACAGGCCGTCGGCGTCGGCCTGCCAGACGTCGATGACCGCGCCCGCCACCGGCTCGCCGCCCAGGCCGCGCACGCGGCCCGAGACCTCGCAGGGCCGGCCGGGCGCGCCGTTGGCCACGTCGGCGCCGTGCGGCATCTCGGGTGCGCCTTCCACGTGGAAAGGCCCGAACACCGTGGCCTCGGTGCAGCCCGGGGGCTTGTGGTTGTTCAGCGCCACCGTCAGCATCGACAGGCCCAGCGTGTCCGACAGCAGGATGAACTCCTGGCGCTGCTCGTCGCAGGTGTGGCCCACGCGGGTCAGGAAGTCGATGCCGTAGGCCCATTCGGCCTCGGTCAGCTTGACCTCGCGGGCGAAGGCGTGCAGGTGCTGCACCAGGCTGGTCAACACCTGCTTGAGGCGCGGGTCGGGTGTCTGGGCCAGGCGGGCGATGACCGCCTGGGTGATGTTGTCCTGGTTGAGGTTCCTCACCGTCGTGTCTCCGGTTGGGTGCCGCGGGGCCACCGTGGCGGCAGAATGTAGGCGGCCCGAAATGGAAAACCAATGCCCGGGAAACAAAAGACTTTTCCGGCGCGCGAAAGAAACCAAGGGACAACCCGGAGACGACGAGAGAGCCGATGGACCGCTGGACCGAGATCGAACTGTTCGTGCAGGTGGCCGAAACCGGCAGCCTGTCGCGCGCGGCCGAAGCCCTGAACCTGAGCAACGCCAGCGCCAGCCGCCACCTGGCGGCCCTGGAGGAGCGCCTGGGCGTGCGCCTGGTGGAGCGCAATACGCGCCGCCTGTACCTCACCGACACCGGGCAGGAATTCTTCCAGCGCGCGCGCAACATCCTGAGTGACCTGCGCGACGCCGAGTCCGACGTGAACGCCGCGGCGCTCAACCCCACGGGCCTGCTGCGCGTGACGGCCTCGCTGAGCTTTTCCATGCACCACATCGCGCCGCTGCTGCGCGAGTTCACCGAGCGCTACCCCCATGTGAGCGTGCACGTGGAGGCGGCCAACCGCTACCTGGACATCATCGACAACAACATCGACGTGGCGATCCGCACGCGCGAGTACGAGCCCGACAGCAACATCACCATCCGCCGCCTGGGCGAAACGCGCCGCGTGCTGGCCGCCTCGCCGGGCTACCTGGCCCGGCATGGCTTTCCCAAGGGGCTCGACGACCTGCAACAGCACAAGCTGCTGGTCTACCTGCACGCCAACACGCCGAACGAACTTCGCTTCACCCAGGTGGCCACGGGCGAGCAGAAAACCATCCAGATCAAGGGACTGCTGGAGACCAACGACGGCCAGATCGTGCGCGCCGCCGCGCTCGACGGCATGGGCATCCTGATCCAGCCGAGCTACATCGTCTACGACGACATCGTGGCCGGCCGCCTGGTGCCGGTGCTGGAGGACTGGGACCTGCCCCACCTCACCATCAACCTCGCCTACCCCAGCCGCAAGCACCTCTCGGCCAAGGTCCGCGCCTTCATCGACTTCATGGCGGGGCACTTCGCCAAGATGGACTACGAGCGGAAATGGACCGGGCGATTTGCGGTGTACTGACCTTCCCTCGACCACGCCACGCCAATGCCCATCGAACTTCCCCGCGACGAACGCGCGCAAGCCATCGCCTCCATCGAACGCTACTTCCAGGAAGCGCTCGACCAGCGCATTGGCAACATCGGCGCCGGCGCGCTGCTGAACTTTTTCCTCGAGGAGATCGGCCCGCTGGTCTACAACCAGACGGTGGCCCAGGTGCAGGAGCGGCTGCAGCAGCGCATGCAGGAACTCGACATCGAGTTCCACGAGGACGAGTTCCAGTACTGGCGGCGACAGGCAAAAGCGCGGCGCTGACCCACCCCCACCCTGCACTCTTCGAGACCCACCATGAGCCTCACCTCCGGTTTGCCTCGCGTTGTCATGCTGGCGATCGCCCTGCTCATGCCCGTGCACGCCCACCTGGCGGTGGCCGCGGACCCCGCCACCAGCGCGGAGCCGATTCCCGTGGTGGCCGGCAAGCTGCACAACGGGCAGATCCACGGAGGGTCGACGGCATTCCTCTCGCAGAACGCGGTGGCGGACGTTCGGCTGCCCCACCACGCCAGGCATGTGTTCACGGCCGACGCCCCGGGAGAACTGAGCATCTCGGCGCATTCCGACACGCGCCACCTGGTGCTCGCCGTTCTGCAGAACGGGCAGTTGCTGAAGACCGCACAGCCCCACCCGTCACGGCTCGCCACCCAGCAACTGTCGGTGACGGTGAGCGCCGGAGACCGCCTGGAAATCATGGTGGGCGGGGACGCCTCGCAAACCCCTGTGCCCTATAGCCTCTGGGTGATCGATGCCCATGCGCCGGCGCTCGTTCCCCCCTTGCCGCGCGCCGTTCGGGTCGACGTCAAGAAGAGCGCCGGACAGGGGCTCAGCCCGGCCACACCGTTCCAGTCCCAACCGGCGCACTGGTTTTCGGTGCCAGCCGCCAAGGACAGCAAGGACTGGTACACCATCCGCGCGTCGTCCAAGGACTTCGACCCGATGCTGGTGATGCTGGACGACAAGAACCAGGTCATCACCTGGCAAGACGATGTCAGCCGCCAAGACCGCTCCGCGGTGTTCACCTTCCGGGCGTCCCAGGCGCCTGAGCATTTCGTGCTGATCCCGGCGGAAGAATTGGGCGCGAAGGACCCCACCAGCCTGAAGTACGACCTTGACGTCAGCCGCCGGCCCTACGACCCCAATCGCCCCTTCATCGCCGGGATCGAGTACTACCTCGGCAGCACACTGGGCGCCTTCATCCTCGGCGTCGTCGCCTCGGCGCTCATCTCGTATTACTTCTATGTGCGCTCCATCCGCACGAAAGAGCTGCATTGGGAGGTCATCTCGGACGAGATCTTTGTCGACAGTTCGTCCACGGCCCAATCACTCAACATCACGGTCAACGGGGTGGAGGTTCAGGAGGCCAGCCGGCTGCGGGTCCGCTTCGTGGCCAAGGGGCCGCACCAGATCGCCAGCAACCTCGTGGCGACACCCCTGAAGCTCCAGCTGAAAAATGCCCTGGCCATCCTTGCCATGTCCGAGCGGCGCAGCGAGTCATCGGGCTGGAGGGCCTTGCCGGTGCCGAATGAGGCCAGCATCCGCCTGGACTTTGACCGGCTCAACCCCAAGGACTCCATCGAGCTGGACATCATCTACTCCCAAACAGGCGATCAACTGCCCGAAGTGGCGGGCGCCGTGCTGCACGGCGCCATTGCCGAGGTGGCGATCCACAAGGACCACGACCGCCCGGCCACGGTGGTCACCCGGATCGCGACCCTGGCGCTCAACCTGATCGCCCTCCTTCTCCTGCCCCTGTTGCTGCTGGACTCTGTCTTTCGCTTCATGCCGGGCTGGTGGGCGCAGCTGTGGATCTACTACATGCCCTGGTTGCTGCTGATCGTGATGTTCTATTCCTTCGCCACCGCGGAAGGCCGGTCGTCGCTCATGAAGATGCTTCGTTACCTGGCCTCGGTGTCACTGTTCTGGCGCCGGCGGACCTGAGGCGGCGGCGCACCGCGCTTCGACCGCGTGCCTGAACGCGCGGATGCAGTCGGCAAGCTCGTCGGGATGCTTCGCCAGACCGTCCTTTTCCATCCCCAGGTAGGCGGCGCGCGCCTGCGCCAGCAGCCCGTCCGGCAGGGCGACGGCCGCCGACACCTGCGCGCGGATGGCCGGGGGGACAAGTGAATGCATGTGCGGCATGCTAGCCAGCGCCAAGGGGCGGCCTGGCCCCCGGCCTGCGCGCCCATTTCCGCAGAGGGATAATCCCCAAGTTATCCACCCCCCAGCCCACGACCGACCATGCCCACCACCATCAAGGCCGACGACCTCATCGAATCGATCGCCGGTGCGCTGCAGTACATCAGCTACTACCACCCCGCCGACTACATCGCCCACCTGGCCCGCGCCTACCAGCGCGAACAGAGTCCCGCGGCCAAGGACGCCATCGCGCAGATCCTCACCAACAGCCGCATGAGCGCCACCGGCCACCGGCCGATCTGCCAGGACACCGGCATCGTCAACGTCTTCCTCAAGATCGGCATGGACGTGCGGCTCGAGGGCTTCAGCGGCAGCCTGGACGACGCCATCAACGAAGGCGTGCGCCGAGGCTACAACCACCCCGACAACACCCTGCGCGCCAGCGTGGTGGCCGACCCGCAGTTCGCGCGCAAGAACACCAGGGACAACACGCCCGCGGTCATCTTCACCGAGATCGTTCCGGGCAATACCGTTGACGTGACCGTCGCCGCCAAGGGCGGTGGCAGCGAAAACAAGAGCAAGTTCGTGATGCTCAACCCCAGCGACTCGCTGGTGGACTGGGTGCTCAAGACCGTGCCCACCATGGGCGCGGGCTGGTGCCCGCCGGGCATGCTGGGCATCGGCATCGGCGGCACGGCCGAGAAGGCCATGCTGATGGCCAAGCAGTCGCTCATGGACGACATCGACATGCACGAGCTGCAGACCAAGGCCGCCAAGGGTGAGAAGCTGACGCAGGTGGAAGAGCTGCGCCTGGAGCTGCACGAGAAGGTCAACGCCCTGGGCATCGGCGCGCAGGGCCTGGGCGGCCTGACCACGGTGCTGGACGTGAAGATCGCCATGTACCCCACCCACGCGGCCAGCAAGCCCGTGGCCATGATCCCCAACTGCGCGGCCACGCGCCACGCGCACTTCGTGCTCGACGGCAGCGGCCCCGCCTACCTGGACGCGCCCAGCCTGGACCTGTGGCCCGACGTGCACTGGGCGCCCGACTACAACAAGAGCACGCGCGTCAACCTGGACACCCTCACCAAGGAAGAAGTGGCCAGCTGGAAGCCCGGCCAGACCCTGCTGCTCAACGGCAAGATGCTCACCGGCCGCGACGCCGCGCACAAGCGCATCCAGGACATGCTGGCCAAGGGCGAAAAGCTGCCGGTGGACTTCACCAACCGCGTCATCTACTACGTGGGCCCGGTGGACCCGGTGCGCGACGAGGCCGTGGGCCCCGCCGGCCCCACCACCGCCACGCGCATGGACAAGTTCACCGGCATGATGCTGGAGAAGACCGGCCTGATCGCCATGATCGGCAAGGCCGAGCGCGGCCCGGTCGCCATCGAGGCGATCAAGCAGCACAAGAGCGCCTACCTCATGGCCGTGGGCGGTGCGGCCTACCTCGTGTCCAAGGCCATCAAGACGGCCAAGGTGGTGGGCTTCGAAGACCTCGGCATGGAAGCCATCTACGAGTTCGACGTGGTCGACATGCCCGTGACCGTGGCCGTGGACGCCGGCGGCACCAGCGCGCACATCACCGGCCCGGCCGAGTGGAGCCAGCGCATCGCCTCGGGCGAGTTCAAGGGCATCGCACTGGCCAGCGTTTGAGCGACTCGCCCGTCACCGCCGTCGGCGTCTTCGACAGCGGCGTCGGCGGGCTGAGCGTCTGGCGCGCCCTGCGCGCGGCGTTGCCCGGCGCCCACCTGAGCTACCTGGCCGACAACGCCTGGGCGCCCTACGGCGAGCGGCCCGCCGAGGCGCTGCGGGGGCGCGTCACCGCCCTCGTGCGCGACTGGCGGGCCTGCGAGCCCCTGGACCTGCTGGTGCTGGCCTGCAACACGGCCACCGCCGTGGCCATTGACGCGCTGCGGCAAGAGCACCCCGACCTGCCCATCGTGGGCATCGAGCCCGCCGTGCGCCCGGCCCTGGCCGTCACGCGCAGCGGACGCGTGGGCGTCGTCGCCACGCGCGCCACGCTGAACAGCGCGCGCTACCAGGCCTTGCGCTCGGCCTGCCTGGCGGGCGCGGCAGGCGGGCCGAGCGTGCATGAGCGCGCGGCCGACGGCCTGGCCGATGCCATCGAACGCGGCGACGAAGCGCTCGCGCGGGCACTGTGCCACCGCCACCTGCGGGCGCTGCTGGACGAAGCCCCGGCCATCGACACCCTGGTGCTGGGCTGCACGCACTACCCGCTGGTGCGCGAGGCCTGGCTGGCCGCCAGCGAGGGGCCGCTCGCGTTGATCGATCCGGCCGAAGCGGTGGCGCGCCGCGCGCGGCACCTGCTGCCGGGCGCCGGGCCAGGGAGCGGCGAGGCCCTGCCCTCGCCAACGTGGCGCAGCACCGGCCATCCGGAATCGCTGCGGCGCGCCACGCGGCAGTGGCTGAACCTGCCGGCCGAGGTGCGGTCGCCTCAGAGCTGAGCGGTGCTCGGCGCGGTGAGCGCGGCCTCGCGCCCGCGCCGCATGTTCACCGGCAGCAGCAGCAGCAGTCCCAGCGCGAACAGCACGGCGGTGGACACGATGGCCAGGCGCTGGTTGCCACCGGTCATCCAGGTGATGGCGCCGTAGCTGAGCGGCCCCACGATGCTGGCCACACGCACGGCGAAGGTCCACAGCCCGAAGAATTCGGCCAGCTGCGCGGGCGGCGCCAGCATACCGGCCATGGCGCGTCCGGCCGACTGGCTGGAGCCCATGCACAGGCCCGCGATGGCGGCGGCGTACCAGAACATGCCCTTGGTGGTGCTGAGCGCGGCGATCACGCAGGTGGCGATCCAGCCCAGCAGGGTGAGGCTCAGCGCGAGCTTGTGGCCCAGGCGGTCTTGCCCGTAACCGAAGGCGAAGGCCCCCGCCATGGCCGCGACGTTGAGCACGAAGATCAGCGCCATGGTTTCCTGCTGCGCGAAGCCGATGACCTGCTCGGCGTAGATCGCCGCCAGCGCCACGGCCACCGCTACGCCACCCTGGTAGGCCGCCGTGCAGGCCAGCAGCCACATGAAGTCGCGGTAGTGGCGTGCCTGCTGGAAGGTGGCGCGCAGCCGGCGCAGCGAGGCGCGCCAGCCGCCCTCGCGGCCGGCCTGGGGCTGGGCGCGCTCGCGCAGCAGCGACAGCGTGACCAGCGAAGCCAGACCGAAGATGGCGGCGGTGACGATCATGGTGACGGGCACGAACTGCCCCGCCTTCTGCCCCTGGGCCTGGGCCCACAGCACGTAGGCCAGGCACAGGCCCAGCGTGAGCATGCCGCCCACGTAGCCCAGGCTCCAGCCCCAGCCACTCACCCGGCCCATGGCCTCCGGCCGGGCGATCTCGGGCAGGAAGGCCGCGATGAACGATTCGCCCCAGGCGTAGCAGACGTTGGACAGCACGATGAGCACCACGCCCAGCGCCACCGCGCCGGGCTGTACCAGGGCCAGACCCGCCGTGGCGGCCACGCAGCCCAGGGTGGTGAGCATCAGCAGGCGCTTCTTGGCGGCGTGCCGGTCGGCCCAGGCGCCCATGGCCGGGACGGTGAACATCACGATCAGGTTGGACAGGCTGAGCGCGGCGGTCCAGGCGAAGGTGGCCCAATGGGCACCGCCGGCCACCCCACCAACGAAGTAGGCGGCGAATACGGCGGTGAGCACCACCGTGGTGTAGCCCGAGTTGGCGAAGTCGTACATCGCCCAGCCGAACACCTCGCGCTTGCGCACGCCGGGGTTCAGGGCGCTGGCGAGCATCAGTGCAGGTGCCGCGGTTTGCGCGGTCCGCCGTGGCCCGAGGGTCCGTGGCCGCGCGGCGGCTTGCCCAGCTGCATGGAGCTGACGAGGGCGTCGAAGCGCTGGTTGAACAGCTTGTCGATCGAGGCCACCACGTCACCCAGCTCCGAGGCGTCGAAGTGGCGCTCCATCACCTGCACCACGTCCTGCACCAGCAGGTCGCGCTGAACCTGCATGATGGCCGCGGGCGTGGGACCGACGAAGCACATGACGAAATCGTCGCGCGCCTCTTCCTCGTTGTTCTCGTCTTCCTCGTCGAACTCGGTGTCGTAGAACGACACCTCCAGCGGCGCGCCGGCCGAGGCGATTTCGTTCAGCCCCATGCAGGCGTCCTCGACGGCCTGGCGGAAGTCCTCGTCGCCATTGACCGTCCAGCAGATCTGCAGGGTGTGCGACTCGGCGTCGAAGCGGATGCCGGGCTCGTCCTCGTAGCTGCTCTCGGCCACCGCCGCGAGCGAACGGCCGCCCGCGTACTGCCACAGGGGCTTGAGGGCCTCCTGGATCTGCTCGAACACCACGTCCTCGCGCAGGGGCACGTCACCGTGCACGTGGATTTCAAAAGGGGCGTCGTATCGGCTGCTCATGGAAACTCACTCTACCGGGCTGTCCGGAAAAAACCTAGGCCCCCGCGCGGAAAGCGCCTGGTGCCTCGAACCGGGGTCGAACCGGTACGCCCCCTTGCGGGCAAGCGGCGGAGTTTAAGTCCGCTGTGTCTACCAATTTCACCATCGAGGCAGGGGCCAGGGGCGCGATTGTCGCAGGTGAACGCGAACGGCCCCACCGGCCGTGGGGCCGGGGGGCGTCGGATCGGGGGAAGGCCCTCGCTAGGCCAGCAGGCCGGGCAGCCAGAGAGAGAGCGAGGGGAAGGCGCAGAGGATGAACAGCCGGACCACGTCCGCCGCGATGAACGGCATGGTGCCCCGGTAGATGTGCCCCAGCGACAGGTCGCGCGCAATGGAATTGATGACGAACACGTTCATGCCCACGGGCGGGCAGATCATGCCGAAGGTCACCGCCATCACCACGATCACGCCGAACCAGACCGGGTCGAAGCCCAGGTGCACCATCGCGGGAAACACGATGGGCACGGTGAGCAGCAGCATGGCCAGCTCGTCCATCACGGCGCCCAGGACCAGGTAGCCCAACATGATGAGCGCCAGCACGCCATAGGGCCCGATCGGCAGGTTCACCAGGAATTCCACCGCGTTCTGGGTGAACTGGGTGATGGTGAGGAAGTAGCCGAACAGGTAGGCGCCGACCACGATGGTCATGATGGCCGAGGACACGCGCAGCGCGCTGATCAGCGCCTCCTTGATCTGCGGCCAGCGCAGGCGCCCGCGCGCCATGCCGATCACGAGCGTGCCCGTGGCGCCCACGCCCGCCGCCTCCTGTACCGTGAACAGGCCGCCGTAGATGCCGCCGAGCACGAACACGAAGAGCACCACCACGGCCCACAGCGGCTTGAGGCTGGCGAATCGCTCGGCCCAGCCGTGGCGCTCGCCCCGCGGCATCCACTCGGGCTTCACCCGGGCGATGATGGCCACCACCACCGAGTAGAAGACGACCGCCATCAGGCCCGGTATCACCCCGGCCGCGAACAGCGCGGTGATGTCCACCTCGGTCATGATGCCGTAGAGCACCAGGATCACCGAGGGCGGGATCATGATGCCCAGCGTGCCGCCGGCCGCGATGAGGCCGGCCGAAATGCCGGGCTCGTAGCCGGCGCGGCGCATCTCGGGCAGCGCCACCTGCGTCATGGTGGCGGCCGTGGCCACCGACGAACCGTTGATGGCCGAGAAGCCGCCACAGGCCGCCACCGAGGCCAGCGCAAGGCCGCCGCGGCGGTGGTGCAGCCAGGCGCGTCCAGCCGCGAACAGCTCCGCACTCATGCCCGAATGCGAGGCGAAGGCCCCCATCAGGATGAACATCGGGATGACGATGAGGTTGTAGTCGGTCAGCACCGACAGCGGCACGTTGGCCAGCAGGTTCAGGCCAGGCGTGAGGCCGCTGAGCGCGGCGAAGCCCGCCACGCCCGCGATGCCCATGGCCACGCCGATGGGCACGCGCAGCGCCATCAGCGCGAACATGCCGACGAAGCCCAGCAGGGCCACCAGGTCACGATCCATGAATGCCCTCTGCGGTGATTTCGTCGACGGCCTCGGCGTGCGCCTCGCGGCCAAAGGGCAGCAGCCCCAGGCGCACCGCGGCCAGCACGGCGGCCACGGTCGCGCCCACGGCGGCCGCGCTGTAGAACCACTTGAGCGGCAGGCGCAGGTCCATGGTGCCCTGGCTGCCCGTGCCGCCCACCTTGACCCAGACCATCCAGGCCAGCGGCACCAGGAATGCCAGGGTCACGGCGGTGGCCAGCACGTCGATGACGCGCTTGCCGCGCGGGCCCAGCGCCTCCCACAGCAGGTCGACCGCGATGTGGTTGCCGTACCAGGTGGCCAGCGCGATGCCCCAGAACATCGCGATGCCCAGCAGCATCTGCGTGCCGTCGAACCAGTCGGGAACCTGCCAGCCGAAGGTGTAGCGCACGAGCACGTTGCCCGCCGTCAGCAGCGCGATCACGAGCAGCGAGAGCGCGGCCAGCGTCTCGACCGCCGACAGCAGCCGCTTCATCAGTTCGCGCCCCCGCGGGCGGCCAGCTCCTTGCGCAGCTCATCGAGCGCGGCCTGGCCGTTGACGCCGGTGGCGCTGGCGGCCTTCACCCAGTCGGCGTAGACGGGCTGCACGGCCTTCTTCCAGGCATCCATCTGCGCGGGCGAGATTTTCACCAGCGTGTGGCCGGCGGTTTTCTCGAGCTTCTCGCGGCCGCTGTCCTCTTCGTCGCCCCAGCTGGCGCCGACCTTGCCGGCCCATTCGTTGCTGCAGTGGTCGTCGATGACCTTCTTCTGGCCGGCGGCCAGGCCGTCGTACCAGGGCTTGTTCATCACCCAGACGAAGTCGGAGGCATAGAAACGCATGTCGCTGTGGTACTTCACCGCCTTGTCGATGCCGAAGGAAATGATGGAACCCCAGGGGAAGGTGATGGCGTCGGCCAGGCCCTTCTGGATCGCGTCGCGCGACTCGGGCGCCGAGACCTGCACGTTGGTGGCGCCCAGCAGGCTCATGGTCTGCGCCACGGTGCCGTTGGCCGAGCGGATCTTCAGGCCCTTGAGCTGGCCGGGTTCGGTGATGGGGTTCTTGGAGTGGAAGGTGCCCACGTGCACGTGCGCGAAGCAGAACTTCACGTCCTTCATTTCCTTGTCCGAGTACTTGCGGTACCACTGGTCCAGCGCGGCCGAGGCCGGGCCGGGCTTGCCGAGCAGGAAGGGCAGCTCGCCGGCCGCGATGAGCGGGAAGCGGCCGGCCTGGTAGCCGGGGTTCACCCAGGTCATCTGAGCGATGCCGTCGCGCGCCATGTCGTAGTGGTCGGCGGCCTTGCCCAGCTGCTGCGCGGGGAACAGCATCACCTTGATCGAGCCCTTGGAGGCCGCTTCCACCGATTTGGCCCAGGGTTCGAAGCCGAGCTTGGACAGCGGGTGCGTGCCCGGCAGCCAGTGCGCGAACTTGAGTTCGACAGGCTTGTCCTGCGCCTGCGCGCTCAGGGCGCCGAGGGCGAGGGCCGACAGGGCGGCCAGGCGGAAGAGGGTCTTGCGAGAGGGCTGCATCGTTTGTCTCCTTGGTGTGAAAGGCGGGTTGGGGCGGCAATGTAGGGGCGACGCGCCTATCTGTCCAACCGAATCTGTCGATGAGGTATATCCACAGCGTGGATATCATTCGCCATGAACTTCCGCCAGCTCGACCTGAACCTGCTTCGCGTGCTCGCCGCCATCCACCGCACCGGTTCGGTCACGGCGGCCGGCAAGGCGCTGTCGCTGTCCCAATCCGCCACCAGCAGCGCCCTCGCCCGCCTGCGCGGCCACCTCGACGACGAGCTCTTCGTGCGCACCCCTGGCGGCCTGAAACCCACGCGCGTGTGTGAGCGCATCGCCCCCGAGGTCACCGAGCTGCTCCAGCGCCTCGAGTCGACCATGAGCGTGCACGAGGCCTTCGACCCCGCGCGCAGCGAGGTGCACTGGAAGACCTCCCTGTCCGACCTGGGCGAGATGATGTTCATGCCGCCGCTGGCCGCCGCGCTGCGCGAGCAGGCGCCGCACGCCCGGCTGTCCAACGTGGCCGTGGCCGCCGAAGACCTGGCTGGCGCGCTGGAGGCGCGCGAGATCGACTTCGCCATCGGCATCCTCAACCCGCGCCACCGCGGCATCCGCGCCGACCTGCTGTTCCGCGAACACTACGTGGCCATGAGCTCCGGCGGTTGGCGCCCGTCCGCAGGCCGCGCCAGCGGGCGGCTCACGCCCGAACAATTGGCCAGCGCCCCGCTGGTGGTGGCCTCGCCCACGGCCACCTTCCATGGCAGCGTGGAGAAGATGCTGGTGCGCCTGAACCTGTCGGACCGCATCGTGCTGCGCGCGCGCCACTTCGGCGCCCTGCCCGATCTGGCGCTCAGCACCGACCTGCTCACCATCGTGCCGCAGATGTACGCCGACAACCTGAGCCGGCGCCACGACATGCGCGTGTGGGAGCTGCCGCACGACAGCTCACCCGACTACGAAGTGCGCCTGGTGTGGCACAGCAGCACGGCGAACGACCCGGCGCAGATGTGGATACGGGAGCAGGTGCACCGGCTGTTCCGGCGGTAGACCGACCAAGCTTGGGGTTGAGGCGCGGGCCTGCTGGCCGACGCACATCAGCCCGCCGCGCCCAGCTTCTGCGTGAACAAGCGCTCGGCGAAGCGGCGCCTGTCGTCTTTCTGCGCCGGGGTGCTCAGCGTGGGCATCAGCGACTCCGACACCACGTAGCTGTACAGCAGGAAGGCCCGCGAGCGCGCCTCCACCACCGGAAAACCCAGGGCCGAGAACAGCTGCGCGATGTAGCCGATGCGGCTCGAATCCGCCTCGTCGACCGCGAAGCGCGCCATCTGGTCGCGCCGCGCCCAGGCGCGGATCGCCAGCTCGATGCGCGCGGCACGCGCCGCCGCCCGGCCCCGGAACGGCAGCGACAGCACACCGCGCAACTGTTCCATCGGGTCCTCGTTCGCCGACTCCAGGCGCACCGTGAGGTTCTCGGTGGCCGTTTCGCGCCAGGCCTGCAGCACGCGGCGCAGCAGGTCCTCGCGGTCCTTGAAATGCCAGTAGAAGCTGCCGCGCGTGACGCCCAGGTGCTGCGCCAGCAGGTCCACCCGCACGTGGTCGATGCCCTGGTCCACCAGCACCCCGGTGGCGGCCTCGATCCAGGTGTCGGGCGTGAGCGGAGCGCGCGCGACCTCGCCAGCCCCACGGGACTTGCGCGCGGGGCTAGCGGGAGAAGCGGCGCCGGAACTCACGCGGAAATTCTATCGGCGGCGCCCCGCGAATCTTCCATACAGAAATGTATGGAGATAGGGATAAACCCTGTACTAACCCAGTAGAAACCCTCGCTAGGATTCGTTATGAAACATACATATCTGTATGGAGACATGAACAATCCTCTCGACTGGCTGAACGACCCGGCGTGGCTGGCCCCACCCGCCGCCACGGTGGAGCACCGGGCCGACGGCAGCTTCGTCCTGCGCTCGCCCGAACCCCTGGGCGACTACGCGCGCTGCATCGGCGAATGGCTGGAGGACTGGGCCGCGCACACGCCCGACGCGCCCGCCCTGGCCGAACGCACCCCCACCGGCTGGCGCCGCCTGAACTGGGCCGAGCTGCGCGCCCAGGTGGGCCGTGTGGCCCAGGCCCTGCTGGACATGAACCTGGCCCCCGACGCGCCCGTGGTGGTGCTGTCGGACAACGCCATCGACCACCTGCTGCTGGTGCTGGCCACGCAGCACATCGGCCGCGCCAGTTGCACCGTCTCCAGCGCCTACTGCCGCCTCACCAAAGACCACGAGAAGGTGCACGGCATCCTGCGCACGCTGCAGCCGGCCCTGGTCTATGCCTCGGACGCCGCGGTCTATGGCCCGGCCATCGCCAGCAGCGGCCTGGACGTGCCCGTGGTGCTGAGCCAGGGCGCCGACGCCCTGCCCGGCGCGATCCCCTTCGAGCGCCTGCTGGCCACGCCGGAAACGCCCGCGGTGCGCGCGGCCTTCGAGGCCATCACGCCCGACACCACGGCCAAGTACCTGCTGACCTCGGGCTCCACCGGCACGCCCAAGGTGGTCATCAACACGCACCGCATGCTGTGCGCCAACCAGCGCATGATCGCGCAGGCCTGGCGCTTCCTGGAGCGCGAGAAGCCCGTGCTGGTGGACTGGCTGCCCTGGAGCCACACCTTCGGCGGCAACCACAACCTGCACATGGTGATGTGCCACGGCGGCACCCTGGTCATCGACGAAGGCCGGCCCGCGCCCGGGCTGGTGGACAAGACCGTGGCCAACCTGGCCGAGGTGCAGCCCACCATCTGGTTCAATGTGCCGCGCGGCTTCGACATGGCCATGCCCCTGCTGGAGGCCGACGAGGCGCTGGCGCGGCGCGTGCTGGAGCGCCTGCGCGCGGTCTTCTACGCCGGCGCTGCGCTGCCGCAGGCCAGCTGGGAACGGCTGCAGGCCCTGGCGAAGCGCGTGCTGGGCCGCGAGATCTGGCTCACCACCTCCTGGGGCTCCACCGAGACCGCGCCGGCGGTGACCAGCGCGCACTGGCGCATGGAGCGCGCGGGCGTCATCGGCGGCGTGCTGCCCGGCGTGTCGCTCAAGTTCGTGCCCAACGGCGAGAAGCTGGAGCTGCGCATCCACGGCGTGAACATCTTCCCCGGCTACCGCCACGCGCCCGAGCTGAGCGCCCAGGCCTTCGACGAAGAGGGCTACTACCGCATCGGCGACGCCGGTTTCCTGGCCGATGCCCAGCGGCCCGAACAGGGCGTGGTGTTCAACGGCCGCGTGGCCGAAGATTTCAAGCTCACCACCGGCACCTGGGTGTCGGTGGGCACGCTGCGCCTGCGCGTGGTCTCGGCCCTGGCGCCGCACGCGCAGGATGTGGTCATCACCGGCCACGACCGCGACGAGATCGGCGTGCTGGTGTTCCCCACCGCCGCGGCCATGCAGTTGCCGCGCGAGACGCTGCACGCGCACATCGCCCAGGGCCTGGCGGCGCTGCGCGCCGAAGGCGGCGGCTCCTCGCAATCGCCCGCGCGCGCCGCGGTGCTCGACGAGCCGCCCAACGCCGACGCCGGTGAAATCACCGACAAGGGCTACCTCAACCAGCGCGCGGTGCTGCAGCGCCGCGCCGCGCGCGTGGCGGCCCTGTACGCCGATGCCCCGGGCGTCATCCGCCCGGCCACTTCTTCGAAAGTTTCCCGATGAGCCGCGGACAGAGCCAGCTTTTCAACGACGTCTACATCCTCGATGGCGTGCGCACGCCCATGGTGGACTACCAGGGCGCCTTCGCCGACGCCAACCCCATCGACCTGGGCATCAAGGTCGCGCGCGAGGTGCTCAAGCGCACCGGCGTGTCGCCCGAGGCCATCGACTCCGTGCTCGCGGGCAACATGGCCCCGGGCGGCTTCGACCAGTTCTACGTGCCGCGCCACATCGGCCTGTACGCTGGCGTGCCGGTGGAGGTGCCGGCCCTCATGGCACAGCGCATCTGCGGCACCGGGTTCGAGCTGTTTCGCCAGGCCGGCGAGCAGATCGGCGCCGGCATCGCGCAGAACGTGCTGCTGGTGGGCACCGAGTCGATGACGCGCAACCCCATCGCCGCCTTCGACCACCGCGGCGGTTTCCGCCTGGGCGCGCCCATCGGTTTCAAGGACTACATGTGGGAGGCCCTCACCGACCCGGCGGCCGACATCAGCATGATCCGCACGGCCGAGAACCTGGCGCAGCGCTATGGCATCACCCGCGAGGCGGTGGATGCCTTCGCCTCGCGCTCCTTCGAGCGCGCCGTGGCCGCGCAGGCCGCCGGCTGGTTCGACGGCGAGATCGTGCCCGTGGGCCATGAGAGTTTCGAGCGCGAGGGCTACCGCCCGCGCGGCATCCGCCTCTCGGGCAAGGCCAGCGTCGCCGACCGCGACACGCACCCGCGCCCCACCCCGCCCGAGGTGCTGGCCAAGCTGCGCACCGTGTTCAAGGACGGCGTGCAGACCGGCGGCAACAGCTCGGCCCTGACCGACGCGGCCGCGGCCGCCGTGGTCACCAACGGCACAGGCCTGAAGGCCCACGGCAAGCCCGCGCTGGCGCGCCTGGCCGCCGCCGCCGTGGTGGGCGTGCCGCCCGAGATCATGGGCATCGGTCCCGCGCCCGCCATCCGCCTGCTGCTGGAGCGCGCGGGCCTGTCGCTCAACGACGTGGCGCGCTTCGAGATCAACGAGGCGCAGGGCGCGCAGACCGTGGCGGTGTCGCGCGAACTCGGCCTCGACGAGGACAAGCTCAACGTGCACGGCGGCGCCATCGCGCTGGGCCACCCCTTGGCGGCCACCGGCGTGCGCCTCACCATCACCTGCGCGCGCCAGCTGCGCGACATCGGCGCGCGCTGGGGCGTGGCCTCGGCCTGCATCGGTGGCGGCCAGGGCATTGCCCTGCTGATCGAAAACCCCTCGGCCACCTGAACCCTTTTCAAGCCCTCGCGGGTGCGGGCCACGAGCACACGCAACACCAACGGAGACAACGCATGAAACAACTGCTGAAGACCACCCTGGCCACGGCCGTGGCCGCCACCCTGGCCAGCGCCGCCTGGGCCGACCTCACGGTCGGCGTGAGCGTGCCGCTCACCGGCCCCGCCTCGGGCCTGGGCATCCCCATGGCCAACGGCGTGAAGATGTGGCCGGCCACCGTCGGCGGCGAGAAGCTCAACGTCATCATCCTGGACGACGCCACCGACCCCACCAAGGGCGTGCAAAACGCGCGCCGCTTCGTCAACCAGGACAAGGTGGACGTGATCGTGGGTTCGGGCGCCACGCCGGTGGCCATCCCCATGGCCGACGTGGCCACCGAATCGGGCACGCCGCACCTGGCGCTCTCGCCCATCGGCCTGCCGCCCGGCAAGGACGCCTGGAGCTTTCGCATGCCGCAGAGCAACGGCGTGATGGCCGAGGCCATGGTCGAGCACATGAAGAAGCAAGGCGTCAAGAGCGTGGGCTTCCTGGGCTACACCGACGCCTACGGCGAGCAGTGGCTGCAGGCCCTGACGCCGCTGCTGGAGAAGGCCGGCATCAAGCTCGCCGGCGTCGAGCGCTTCGCGCGCTCCGACACCACCGTGACCGGGCAGGCGCTCAAGCTCGCCTCGGCCAACCCCGACGCGATGGTGGTCGTGGCCTCGGGCAGCGGCGCCGCCATGCCGCAACTGGGCCTGATCGAGCGCGGCTACAAGGGCAAGTTCTACCAGACGCACGCGGCCGCCACGCGCGACCTCATGCGCGTCGGCGGCAAGGCCGTCGAAGGCACCTTCGTGACAACCGGCCCCGTGGTGGTGGCCGAGCAGCTCCCTGACAGCCACCCCAGCAAGGCCCTGGGCGTGAAGTTCAACGCCGAGTACGAAAAGATCTACGGCGCCGGCACCCGCAACCAGTTCGGCGCGCACTCGTACGACGCCTACCTGCTGCTCGACAAGCTGGTGCCCGTGGCCGCCAAGAAGGGCAAGCCCGGCACGCCCGAATTCCGCGCCGCGCTGAAGGCCGCGCTGGAAGACGCGCCGGCCATGCCCGTCACGCACGGCATCATCGACTTCACGGCCACCGACCACTGGGGCTTCAAGACCGGTTCGGGCGTGGTGATGAAGGTCGTCAACGGCGACTGGAAACTCGAGCAATAAGGTCCACCCCGCCGCGCTTCGCGCGCCCCCACAAGGGGCGGTGCCTGCGGCCCGGCCAAGCCGGTTCCGCGGCACCCCGGGTTGCGTGCTCTCGCGCGCAGCCGGCGGGCGTTAAAAGACAAGAGATGAAAATGACGGGAGACCGCAACCCATGGACCTGAGCATTGCTGCGATCCTCGGCGTCGACGGCGTCATCAACGGTGCGATCTACGCGCTGGTGGCGATCGCCCTCGTCCTGGTGTTCGCGGTCACCCGCATCGTCTTCATTCCGCAGGGCGAGTTCGTCGCCTTCGCGGCGCTGACCATGGCGCTGTTCCAGACCGGCGCCCTGCCCGGCACGGTCTGGCTGCTGCTGCTCATGGTGGCGCTGGTGCTCGTGCTGGACGCCGTGCGCGCCTGGCGCGAGGCCTGGCCGCTGGCGCGCTGGGCGCGCCTGGCCCTGCGCACCGCGGCGCTGCCACTGGTGGCCTGCGCCCTCACCGCCTGGCTGGTGCCGAAACAGCCCCCCATGGTCGTGCAGGCCCTGCTCACGCTGGCCCTGGTCACGCCCATGGGCCCGCTGGTGTACCGGCTGGCCTACCGCTCGCTGGCCAGCGCCAGCGTGCTGGTGCTGCTCATCGTCTCGGTCGGCGTGCACTTCGCGCTCACCGGTCTGGGCCTGGTGTTCTTCGGTGCCGAAGGCTTCCGCAACCCGCCGTTCTGGGACGAGCGCCTGAGCCTCGGGCCGGTCACGCTCAGCGGGCAGGCCATCATCATTCTCGGCGCCTCGGTCGCGCTCATCGTCGCGCTGTTCGTGCTGTTCGATCGCACGCTCACCGGCAAGGCGCTGCGCGCCACCTCCGTCAACCAGACGGGCGCGCGGCTCATGGGCATCTCCACCGACGCCGCCGGCTCGCTGAGCTTCACGCTCGCGGCCTTCATCGGCGCGCTCTCGGGGCTGCTCATCGGCCCCACCACCACCGTGTTCTTCGACAGCGGCTTCCTCATCGGCCTCAAGGGCTTCGTGGCCGCCGTCTTCGCCGGCCTCACGAGCTTCCCGCTGGCGCTCGTGGGCGCGCTCGGCGTGGGCCTGGTCGAGGCCTTCGGCTCCTTCTGGGCCAGCGCATTCAAGGAAGTGATCGTGTTCACCGCCATCCTGCCGGTGCTGCTGTGGCGCTCCTTCGTCGACCCGCATGACGAGGAGCATTGAGATGGATATCCGTCGCTACGGCCTGCTGGCCTTCACCGTGATCATGGTCGCCGTGCCTTTCCTGCCGGTGCCCGACTACTGGATCACCAAGCTCAACTACGTGGGCCTGTTCGGGCTCGTCGCGCTCGGCCTGGTGCTGCTCACCGGCATCGGCGGCCTCACCTCCTTCGGCCAGGCGGCCTTCGCCGGCCTGGGGGCCTACGCCAGCGCCTACCTCAGCGTGAAGCTGGGCCTGTCGCCCTGGCTCGGCCTGCTCGCGGGCCTGGCCGTCACGGTGGCCGTGGCCCTGGTGCTGGGCTGGGTCACGCTGCGCATGTCGGGGCATTACCTGCCGCTGGCCACCATCTGCTGGAGCCTGGCCTTGTTCTACACCATGGGCAACCTCGACGCCCTGGGCAAGTACGACGGCCTGCTGGGCGTGCCCGCCATCCAGTTCTTCGGCATCAGCCTGCAGGAGGAGCGGCGCATCTACCTCCTGATCTGGCTGGTGGCCATCGCCGCGGCCATCGCCATCACGCGCCTGCTCGACTCGCGCCCCGGCCGCATCATGCGCGCGCTCGACGTGCACCGCGGCGGCGGCAAGACCATGCCCGAGGCCATGGGCGCCTCCACCTTCCGCCACAAGCTGCTGATGTTCGTGATCGCCGCCATCCTGGCCTCGATCTCGGGTTGGCTGTTCGCGCACATGCAGCGCAGCGTCAACCCCTCGCCTTTCGGCATCAAGTTCGGCATCGAATACCTTTTCATGGCGGTGCTCGGCGGCGTGGGCCATGTGTGGGGCGCCTTCACGGGCGCGGCCCTGGTCAAGCTGGCCGAAGACCAGCTGCAGACATGGCTGCCGGCGCTGCTGGGCACGTCAGGCAGCTACGAGATCATCGTCTTCGGCGTGGTGCTGGTGCTGGTGCTCAAGTTCGCGCCCAACGGCCTGTGGCCCTCGATCGAGCGCCTGCTGCCCGCGAGGCGGCCCCGCGCCACGGCGGCGGCCGCCACCGAGCCCCTGCCCGCGCGCGACAAGCCCGCGACCGGCAGCGTGCTGCTCGAGGTGAAGGACGCGCGCCGCACCTTCGGTGGCCTGGTCGCCGTCAACGGCGTGGGCTTCACGCTGCGCGCGGGCGAAATCTTCGGCCTCATCGGCCCGAACGGCGCGGGCAAGTCCACCACCTTCAACCTGGTCTCGGGCGTGCTGCCGCTCACCAGCGGCGAGGTCTGGCTGCGCGGCGAGCGCGTGGACGGCAAGGGCGCGCGCGAAATCGCTCGCCGCGGCCTGTCGCGCACCTTCCAGCACGTCAAGCTGGTGCCCGACATGACCGTGCTGGAGAACGTCGCCCTGGGCACCTACCTGCGCACGGGCAGCGGCACCCTGGCCGCCATGCTGCGCACCGACCGCGCCGAAGAAGCGCGCGCCCTCGCCGAGGCCGAGCGCCAGCTGCGCCGCGTGGGCCTGGGCGAGCACCTGCACGAGCTCGCCGGCAACCTGGCCCTGGGCCCGCAGCGCCTGGTGGAGATCGCGCGTGCCCTGGCCAGCGACCCCGCCCTGCTGCTGCTCGACGAGCCCGCCGCCGGCCTGCGCCACCGCGAAAAGCAGGCCCTGGCCGAGGTGCTGCGCCAGCTCAAGGCCGAGGGCCTGAGCCTGCTGCTGGTGGAACACGACATGGACTTCGTGATGAACCTGACCGACCGCATCCTGGTGATGGAGTTCGGCACGCCGCTGCTGGAAGGCACGCCGGCCGAGATCCAGGCCAGCGAAAAGGTGCGCGCGGCCTACCTCGGAACGGAGCATTGACATGGCTGAGCTGCTGCTTGAAGTGAAAGACCTGCACGCGGGCTACGGCAAGGCCGAGGTGCTGCACGGCATCCACCTGCCGGTGCGCGCGGGCCAGGTGGTCACGGTGATCGGGCCCAACGGCGCCGGCAAGTCCACGCTGCTGGGCGCCCTGATGGGCCTGCTGCCGCTGCGTGGCGCGGTGCGCTTCGCGGGCCAGGACATCACGCGCCTGACGCTGGAAGAGCGCGTGATGGCGGGCCTGGCCCTGGTGCCCGAGCGGCGCGAGTTGTTCGGCACCATGAGCGTGGAAGACAACCTCGTGCTCGGCGGCTGGCGCCCGATGAAGCAGCGCCTGCCGCGCTGGCGCGATGGCCTGGAGCAGGTCTACGAGCTGTTCCCGCGCATGAAGGAACGCCGCGCGCAGGCGGCCGGCACGCTGTCGGGGGGCGAGCGCCAGATGCTGGCCATCGGCCGAGCGCTCATGGGCCAGCCCAAGCTGCTCATGCTCGACGAGCCCAGCCTGGGCCTGGCACCGCTGATCGTGCGCGACATCTTTCGCATCATCGAGACCTTGCGCGAGCGCGGCGTGAGCATCCTGCTGGTCGAGCAGAACGCGCGCGCGGCCTTGAACGTCGCCGACGAAGGCCACGTGCTGGAAACCGGCGACGTGGTGCTCGCGGGCCCGGCCGCGCAGCTCGCGGTGGACCCGCGCGTGATCGACACCTACCTCGGCACGAAGAAGCAGTAACCCCCGCCCGGCCGCGCCCCCAAGGGCACCGGCCGCGGCGCGTCACCCCAGAGTTTGCGAATGAGCTGGACCTACGAAGCCCCCCTGGACCACATGCGCTTCGTGCTTGAGCACGTGCTCGACGCGCCCACCCACTGGAAAGCCTGCGAGGCCTTCGCCGACCTCGACCTCGACACGGCCGACGCCGTGCTGCAAGAGGCCGCGCGCTTCGCGAGCGAGGTGCTGCAGCCGCTCAACGCCGTCGGCGACGTCGAAGGCTGCGTGCGCGACGCCGAGGGTCGCGTGCGCACGCCCAAAGGCTTTCCCGAGGCCTACCAGGCCTTTGTGGCGGGCGGCTGGCCGGCCCTGCCTTGCACGCCCGACTGGGGTGGCCAGGGCCTGCCACTGCTGCTGGACGCCGCGCTGCGCGAGATGCTCGACGCCTGCAACCACGGCTGGAACATGTACCCCGACCTGCTGCACGGCGCCTACGAGACGATCAAGGCCCACGGCAGCGAGGCGCTGAAGGCCCGCTATCTGCCCAAGATCGTGAGCGGTGAATGGCTCGCGGCCATGGCGCTCACCGAGCCCCAGGCCGGCAGCGACCTGGGCCAGCTGCGCACGCGCGCCGAACCGCAAGCCGACGGCAGCCTGCGCATCAGCGGCAACAAGATCTTCATCAGCGGCGGCGAACACGACCTCACCGACAACATCGTGCACCTGGTGCTGTGCCGCTTGCCCGATGCGCCGGCGGGCACCAAGGGCCTGTCGCTCGCCCTGGTGCCCAAGGTGCTGCCCGACGGTTCGCGCAACGCGCTGTTCTGCGACGGCGTGGAAAAGAAGATGGGCATCAAGGCCAGCGCCACCTGCGCCATGCGCTACGAAGGCGCCACCGGCTGGCTCATCGGCGAACCGCACCGCGGTCTGGCCGCAATGTTCCTGATGATGAATTCGGCGCGCCTGCACGTGGGCCTGCAGGGCCTCGGGCACCAGGAAATGGCCGCGCAAAACGCGCGCCGCTATGCCGCGGAACGGGTGCAGATGGGACGCGCCATCGCCGAGCACCCGGCGGTTCGTCTGCTGCTCGACCGCCTGGAGGTGATGGCGCAGTCCCAGCGCGTGCTCGCCTACCGCGCCGCGCTGGCCCTGGACCTGGCCGAACACCATGGCGACGGTGCCGTGCGCGAGCGCGAGAAGCGCTTCGCGGCCCTGCTCACCCCCATCGTCAAGGCCTTCTGCACGCACCAAGGCTTCCATGGCCCGGCCGCCGCGCTGGGCGTGTGGGGCGGCTACGGCTACGTGCACGAATACGGCATCGAACAGACGGTGCGCGATGCGCGCATCGCCATGATCTACGAGGGCACCAACGAGATCCAGGCGATCGACCTCGCGCAGCGCAAGCTGTTGGCCGATGGCGGCGCCACCGCCTTCGAGCTGCTCGACGCCCTGCGCGCCGAGCAGGCCACCGGCGACCCGCTGCGCGACTTCGTCGATGCGTCGCGCGCGCAGCTGCGGGACTGGCTGGACCGTGCCAGGCAAGACAACTCACTGCTGCTGGAAAGCGCCGACGATCTGCTGCACGGCATGGCCCACACCCTGCTGGCCTGGGCGGTGGGCCGCATGGCCAGCGCGGCCCACAGACTGCCGGAGGCCGCGGCCGCGCGGCAGCAAGCCCTCACAGGCGCATTCGTTCGCCATGCGGTTCCCCTGGGCCGCCTGCATTGGGAGCGCGCCCTGGCTGCCGCGACGCCGGCCTAGGACTTCCTCAGGCCATCGAGGCCGCTGAAGCCACGGCCCAAGGCGGACCACACACGGAGGCGCTGTCACCCATCTGGGGGGCGACAGCGCCAACAAAAAAGCACCTGGCAGAAACCTGCACAGGTGCTTTTTTTCATCGAATCGTCTGGAGGCGCGTGGCGGAGTCGAACCGCCCTAGACGGATTTGCAATCCGTTGCATAACCGCTTTGCTAACGCGCCGGAGCGGGTCCGATAAAAAAGGGAAGCCGAGCTTCCCTTTTTGCGAATCTGGAGCGGGAAACGAGGTTCGAACTCGCGACCTCAACCTTGGCAAGGTTGCGCTCTACCAACTGAGCTATTCCCGCATTTTCTAGCAGTTCTTGCGTTCTGCAGAAGCTAGAAGTATAGCGCAAAAATCGAGGTCCCTTCAAGGGGCCTCGATTTTTTTCAGTGTTTGACCGCGTCGGTTTCGCCCGTGGCCGCGCGCACCGACGCCGCCGCGAGTTGCGCGGCGACTTCTTCGTCCGTCAGCGGCACAGGCTGGCGTTCCAACGCAATGGACAGCACCTTGTCGATCCATTTCACCGGAACGATCTTCAGGCCTTCCTTCACGTTGTCGGGAATCTCGGCGAGGTCCTTCACGTTCTCTTCCGGGATCACCACGGTCTTGATGCCGCCGCGCAGCGCGGCCAGCAGTTTTTCCTTCAGGCCGCCGATGGCCGTGACCTCGCCGCGCAGCGTGATCTCGCCCGTCATGGCGACGTCGGCACGCACCGGGATGCCGGTGAGCGCCGACACCAGCGCGGTGGTCATGGCCGCACCGGCGCTCGGACCGTCCTTGGGCGTGGCGCCGTCGGGCACGTGGATGTGGATGTCGCGCTTGTCGAACATCTCATCCTTGATGCCCAGCACGCGGGCGCGGCTGCGCACCACGGTGCGCGCGGCCTCCACGGACTCCTTCATCACGTCGCCCAGCGAGCCGGTGCGCGTGGTGGCGCCCTTGCCGGGCATGATGGCCACTTCGATGGTGAGCAGATCGCCACCCACCTCCGTCCAGGCCAGGCCCACGACCTGGCCGACCTGGTTCTGCTGCTCTGCGCGGCCGTAGGTGTACTTGCGCACGCCCAGGAACTCGCTGAGGTTGTCGGCCGTGACCATCACCGTGGGCGTGAACTTCTTGAGCAGGAGGCCCTTGACCACCTTGCGGCAGATCTTGGAGAGCTCGCGCTCCAGCGAACGCACGCCGGCCTCGCGGGTGTAGTAGCGAACGATGTCGCGCACCGCGTCCTCGCGCACCTCGACCTCGCCGTCCTTGATGCCGTTGTTCTTGATCTGCTTGGGCAGCAGGTAGCGCATGGCGATGTTGGTCTTCTCGTCCTCGGTGTAGCCCGAGAGGCGGATGACCTCCATGCGGTCCAGCAGCGCCGGCGGGATGTTCATCGAGTTCGAAGTCGCCACGAACATCACGTCGGACAGGTCGTAGTCGACCTCGACGTAGTGGTCGCCGAAGGTGTGGTTCTGCTCGGGGTCCAGCACCTCCAGCAGCGCGCTGGACGGGTCGCCACGGAAGTCGGTGCCGAGCTTGTCGATCTCGTCGAGCAGGAACAGCGGGTTGCGCGTGCCGACCTTGGTGAGGCTTTGTAGCACCTTGCCCGGCATGGCGCCGATGTAGGTGCGGCGGTGCCCCCGGATCTCGGCCTCGTCGCGCATGCCACCCAGGGCCATGCGCACGTACTTGCGGCCGGTGGCCTTGGCCACCGACTGCCCCAGCGAGGTCTTGCCCACGCCCGGCGGGCCCACGAGGCACAGGATGGGTGCCTTGACCTTGTCGACGCGCTGCTGCACCGCGAGGTACTCGAGGATGCGGTCCTTCACGCGCTCCAGGCCGTAGTGGTCTTCGTTGAGCACGGCCTCGGCGTGCGCCAGGTCGTGCTTGATCTTGGTCTTCTTGCTCCAGGGCAGGCCGACCAGCACGTCGATGTAGTTGCGCACCACGGTGGCCTCGGCCGACATGGGCGACATGAGCTTGAGCTTTTTCAGCTCGCCCTCGGCCTTCTTGCGCGCCTCGGCGGGCATGCGGGCCGCCTTGATCTTCTTCTCGATCTCCTCGATGTCGGCGCCCTCTTCGCCTTCGCCGAGTTCCTTCTGGATCGCCTTGACCTGCTCGTTGAGGTAGAAGTCGCGCTGGTTCTTTTCCATCTGGCGCTTGACGCGCCCGCGGATCTTCTTGTCGACGTTGAGGATGTCGACCTCGCGCTCGAGTTGCTCGAACAGGTTCTCCAGGCGTTTGATGACCGGATCCAGATCCAGCACCACCTGCTTGGACTCCAGCTTGAGCGGCAGGTGCGCCGCGATGGTGTCGGCCAGGCGGCCGGGGTCATCGATGCTGGAAATGGAGGTGAGGATCTCGGACGGAATCTTCTTGTTCAGCTTGACGTACTGGTCGAACTGCTGCATCACCGCGCGGCGCAGCGCCTCCAGTTCGTTGGCCGCCGCCTCGGCGCGCTCATTCGCCGGGTCGATGGGCGACACGTTGGCCACGAAGTGCGTCTCGCCGTCGTTGATGGACAGCACCTTGGCGCGCTGCACGCCCTCCACCAGCACCTTCACGGTGCCGTCGGGTAGCTTGAGCATCTGCAGGATGGTGGCGACGCAGCCCATCTCGAACATGTCCTCGGGCGAGGGCTCGTCCTTGGCAGCGGCCTTTTGGGCCACCAGCATGATGCGGCGCTCGGCCTCCATCGCCGCTTCCAGGGCCTTGATGCTCTTGGGTCGGCCGACGAACAGCGGGATCACCATGTGGGGGAACACCACCACGTCGCGCAGGGGCAGCAGCGGGAGTTCCACGGGGGTGCTGGGCAGAGGGGTTTGTCCGGACATCTGAACCTCGGTGACTCAGTGGTTGGGGCTCTGGTGGGCGGTGTCAACCGCGGCCCGGGCGGTCATGCGGAGCCAGATGGGGCTTCGCATGCCTGTCGTTCACGCCTGCTTGGCGGCCTCGCGGTACACCAGCAGCGGTGGCTTGTTCTCGTCGATGGTGGATTCGTCCACCACGACCTTTTCCACGTTGCTCAGGCCAGGGAGCTCGAACATGGTGTCGATCAACGCGTTTTCAAGGATGGAGCGCAGGCCGCGCGCACCGGTTTTGCGCGCCAGCGCCTTGCGGGCGATGGCCTTGAGCGCGGCGGGCCGCACCTCCAGTTCGGCGCCCTCCATCGACAGCAGCTTGGAAAACTGCTTGACGACGGCGTTGCGCGGCTGGGTGAGGATGTCCACCAGCGCGTCCTCGCTCAGCTCGGCCAGGGCGGCGATGACGGGCACGCGGCCGACCAGCTCGGGGATGAGGCCGAACTTGATCAGGTCTTCCGGCTCGACTTCCTTGAACACCTCGGTGACGCTGCGCTGCTTCTTGCTGCGCACGGCGGCCGAGAAACCGATGCCCGAGGCCTCGGTGCGGTTCTCGATGATCTTCTCCAGGCCCGCGAAGGCACCCCCGCAGATGAACAGGATGTTGGTGGTGTCGACCTGCAGGAAGTCCTGGTTGGGGTGCTTGCGCCCGCCCTGCGGCGGCACGCTGGCCATGGTGCCCTCGATGAGCTTGAGCAGGGCCTGTTGCACGCCCTCGCCCGACACGTCGCGGGTGATGGATGGGTTGTCGGACTTGCGCGTGATCTTGTCGATCTCGTCGATGTAGACGATGCCCTGCTGGGCACGCTCGATGTCGTAGTTGCAGCTTTGCAGCAGCTTGGCGACGATGTTCTCGACGTCCTCGCCCACATAGCCGGCTTCGGTCAGCGTGGTGGCGTCGGCCATGACGAAGGGCACGTTGAGCATGCGGGCCATGGTCTGGGCGAGCAAGGTCTTGCCCGAGCCCGTGGGGCCGATGAGCAGGATGTTGCTCTTGGCCAGTTCCACCTCGTCCTTGCGCGAGCCCTGCTTGTGGCGCAGGCGCTTGTAGTGGTTGTAGACCGCCACAGCCAGCGCGCGCTTGGCAGCGTCCTGGCCGATGACGTAGTTGTCGAGGTTGCTCTTAAGCTGGGCCGGCGTGGGCAGGTCGTCCGAGGACGCCTTCACCGACTCGATGCCGGGCAACTCGTCACGGATGATGTCGTTGCAGAGGTCGATGCACTCGTCGCAGATGAACACCGAGGGCCCGGCGATCAGCTTCTTCACCTCGTGCTGGCTCTTGCCACAGAACGAGCAGTACAGCGCTTTTTCGCTGGAGGCGGCTTTCTTGTCGGCCATGGTGCGGTGTCAGGGAAAAACGGTGTTCAATGATAGTGGATGGTCCGCCAGGGCCAAATCCGGAAAAAGGGCCGCAAAAACGGTGTTTGGCCGCCCTTCTCCCGGCGGCGTCAGCCCGCCGTGGGACGCTTCTCGATGACCTTGTCGATCAGGCCGTAGTCGGCCGACTCGGCGGCCGAGAGGAAGTAGTCGCGCTCGGTGTCGCGCTCGATCTTCTCCAGCGGCTGGCCGGTGCGTTCGGCCAGGATGCGGTTGAGCTGCTCGCGGGTCTTGAGGATTTCGCGCGCGTGGATCTCGATCTCGGTGGCCTGGCCCTGGGCGCCGCCCAGCGGCTGGTGGATCATGATCTTGGAATTGGGCAGGCTGAAGCGCTTGCCCTTGGTGCCAGCGGCCAGCAGGAAGGCGCCCATGCTCGCGGCCATGCCCACGCACAGCGTCGACACGTCGGGCTTGATGAAGTTCATGGTGTCGAAGATCGCCATGCCGGCGCTGACCGAACCACCGGGCGAGTTGATGTAGAACGAAATGTCCTTGTCCGGATTCTCGCTCTCCAGGAACAGCAGCTGGGCCACGATGAGGTTGGCCGACTGGTCGTTGACCGGACCGACGAGGAACACCACGCGTTCCTTGAGCAGGCGCGAGTAAATGTCGTAGGCGCGCTCGCCGCGGCCCGATTGTTCGATGACCATGGGCACCATGCCCAGGCCTTGGATATCCATAGCGCTCATGAGGCTCTCCGAGTGAGTCCGTACAGGTTCAAAGCAATGGCCCAACTGTAACCAACCCGGCCACCCCACTTCGGGCGGTAGGGCCATGGTTCGTTCGCGGGGAATGCAAGGGGACAGATGGGGGGTCCAGCGGCAAAAAAAAGGGGCGGATCGCTCCGCCCTCTTCCGTGCGCCAGAGCACCGGCGATCAGGCCTGGGCCATCAGCTCGTCAAAGCTCACGGTCTTGTCGCTGACCTGGGCCTTGGCGAGCACGAAGTCGGTGACGTTGTTCTCGATCACGATGGCCTCGACCTCGGCCAGGCGGCGGTTGTCGCCCTGGTACCAGCGCACCACGTCGGCGGGCTTTTCGTAGGAAGCGGCCAGCTCGTCGATGTGGGCCTTGATCTGCTCGGGCTTGGCGTGCAGTTCGTTGACCTTCACCAGCTCGGCCACCACCAGGCCCAGGCGCACGCGGCGCTCGGCCTGCGGGCGGAACAGCTCGTCGGGGATGGGGGCCTTGTCGGCGTCCTTGATGCCGCGCTGCTTGAGGTCGGCGCGGGCACCTTCGACCAGACGGTCGAGTTCGGCCTGCACCACGGACTTGGGCAGGTCCAGCTCGGCCACGGCCACCAGGGCGTCCATCACGGCGGCCTTGTTGCGGGCCTGCAGACGGAACTTGACCTCGCGCTCCAGGTTCTTGCGGATGTCGGCGCGCAGACCTTCGACGCTGCCGTCGGCCACACCCAGCGACTTGGCCAGGGCCTCGTCGACGGCGGGCAGGTTCGCCTGCTCGATCTTCTTCACCGTGACCAGGAAGTCGGCCGTCTTGCCGGCCACGTCCTTGCCGTGGTAGTCCTCGGGGAAGGCCAGCGGGAAGGTCTTGCTCTCGCCGTTCTTCATGCCGCGCACGGCGTCTTCGAACTCCTTGAGCATCTGGCCGTCGCCAACGATGAACTGGAAGGCCTCGGCCTTGCCGCCCTCGAAGGGTTCGCCGTCGATCTTACCTTCGAAGTCGATGGTGACGCGGTCGCTGTCCTGGGCGGCCTGGTCCTGCGCGCGCTGCGCGAAGGTGCGGCGCTGCTTGCGCAGGATGTCCAGGGTGCGGTCGATGGCGGCATCGTCCACCTCGGCGGCCAGCTTCTCGACCTTGGCGCCGGCCAGGTCGCCGATCTTCACCTCGGGGTAGACCTCGAACACCGCGTCGAAGGCCAGCTGGCCCTCGGGCGCGCCTTCCTTCTCGGTGATGCGGGGCTGGCCGGCCACGCGCAGTTGCGCTTCGTTGGCGGCGCTGGCGAAAGCCTCGCCCACCTTGTCGTTCATGACCTCGTAGTGCACCGAGTAGCCGTAGCGCTGGGCCACGACGTTCATCGGCACCTTGCCGGGGCGAAAGCCGTCCATCTTGACGTCGCGGGCGATGCGCTTGAGGCGCGCGGCGACTTCGTTCTGGATCACGTCGGCGGGCAGCGTGAGCGTGATCTTGCGCTCGAGCTTCTCCAGGGTTTCAACGTTCACGGTCATGGTGTTCTCCAAGGGAAGGCCGGCCGTTCAGGCCGACGCGGGGCATAGCGGGGTTCCGTGGGGCTGGTGCGCGGGGGGGGACTCGAACCCCCACACCATTGCTGGCGTCAGGACCTAAACCTGGTGCGTCTACCAATTTCGCCACCCGCGCGCCGGGAGGGTGTCTGGCGCCGCCGGATTGAGGCCCGGCGGGGCGGGTAGCCCACTCACGGAAACCCGCGATTGTAGCTGTTGGACGGGCCTCGACCGACCGGGGATCAGGCCGCCAGGCGCCGGCGCAGCGCCCGGATGGCGCTGCCCGGCGTGGTGAGCACCGGCAGCCCGGTGGCCGCCTGCACCGCCGGCGCCGAGCGGGCCAGGCTGAACTGGGCCAGCGCGATGAGCGCGCAACCTTCGGCCTGCAGTCGCTTCGCCGCCTCCACCGCGAGCGCGTCGTGGCGGGCGGTGTCGCCCGCGTTCAGGGCGTCCAGCGCACCCTCGGCCAGCGCGGTGCGCAGCGGCACGCCAGCCGGGAACTCCGGCGGCATGGACTGCAATGTGGGACCGAAGGTGGCCAGCAGGCCGATGGGGCCCCCCAGTCGCGCGGCCTCGGCCACGGCCTCATCCACCATGGCCTCGTTGGGCTTGAGCACCGGCAGATGAGGCCGGCGCGCAGCCGCCGCCTCGATGCAGGGCCCGAAGGCCGAGCAGGTGAACAGGATGCCCTGCGCGCCCGTGGACTCGGCGTAGGCCGTGAGCGTCTCGAAGCGCGCGTGCATGGCGGCGTCCAGCCCCCTGCCCTCGCGCGCCAGGTCGGCCGAGAGGCTGTCGTCGAGCAGGTTCATGCGGATGGCCTCGGGCCAGTCGCGCGCCATCGCCTCGTTGATGGGCGCGACCGAATGGGCCAGCGCGTGGATCAGTGCGATGCGGGGCGCGCTCATGCCGAGGCGGCGGCCACGCCGGTCTTCTCGCGCCGCAGGCGACCCATCTGCAGCCACATGACCAAGGCCAGCAGCACCAGCGCCGGGACAAACAGCCACTCCTTCGCAGGGCGATCGGCGGGCACTTCCAGAGAGGTGATGTGAAAGCTCTGTTCGATGCCGAGCTTTTCGGCCGGGCTGCCGAACTTGACAGCGGCCACCATCAGGCCGTTGCCATCGGCCATCACCGTCAGCCCCGCGCTGGCCAGCCGCTCCTTGGCGGTGCCCGCAGGCCCCAGGGGCAGCAGCACGCCCTTGCGCACCTCGTCGCCATTGAGGTTCAGGCCTTCCACCCACACGCGCTTGCCGCTGTTCGGCGGTGCCTGTTCAATGGCCGCGGTCATGGCCTCGCCTTTGATTTCGTCGAAGGGCGGATGAACGAGGTCCATCCAGAAGCCCGGGCGAAACAGCGTGAAGCACACCAGCAACAGGGCCAGGGTCTCGTACCACTTGGTCTTGGTCAGGAAGTAGCCCTGCGTCGCCGCCGCGAACACCAGCATCGCCACGATGGCGATGGCGATGGTCAGGATCAGATGGAACGGCCCGTCCAGACCGATCAGCAGCAACTGCGTGTTGAAGATGAACAGGAACGGCAGGATCGCCGTGCGCATGCTGTAGTAGAAGGCCGTGATGCCCACCTTGATGGGGTCGTACTTCGCGATGGCCGCTGCCGCGAACGAGGCCAAACCCACCGGGGGTGTGACGTCCGCCATGAGACCAAAGTAGAAAACGAACAGGTGAACGGCGATCAAGGGCACGATCAGCCCGCTTTGGGCGCCCAGTTCGACGATCACGGGCGCCATCAGCGTGGAAACGACGATGTAATTGGCCGTGGTCGGCAGGCCCATGCCGAGGATCAGGCTGATCACCGCCACCAGCACCAGCATGAGCATGAGGTTGCCGCCGGACAGGATCTCGACGATTTCCGTCATCACCAGGCCCACGCCCGTGAGCGAGACGGTACCGACGATGATGCCGGCCGCGGCCGTGGCCACACCGATGCCGATCATGTTCCGCGCGCCCGTGGCCAGACCATCGACCAGGTCGTTCACGCCGGCCTTCACATGCGACAGGGCGTTGCCCTCTCCCCGCATCAGGCCCAGCAGGGGCCTTTGCGTCAGCATGACGAAGACCATGAACATGGTGGCCCAGAACGCCGACAGCGCCGGCGAGAGCTGCTCCACCATCAGGCACCACACCAGCACGACGACGGCCAGCAGATAGTGCAGGCCGGAGCGCACGGTGGGGCCCGTTTCCGGCAGTTCGAACACCGGGGCATTGGGATCGTCGATCGCCAGTTCGGGCTGGCGCGAGCTCACCCACAGCAGGCCCAGGTAGGCCAGCAACAGTCCGACGCCGATCACGGGCACGGCGGCCGCTCCGAGCATCGACTTGACGAAACCGATGACGTAGTACGTGACACCCGCGATCACGATGAACCCGGTGACCGTCATCAGGAACGACACCAGCCGCTGCGACACCGAGGCCTGTGTTCGGCGCGGCAGGCCTTGCATGCCGGCCTTCAGCGCCTCAAGGTGAACGATGTAGAAGAGCGCGATGTAGGAAATGATCGCCGGCAGGAAGGCATGCTTCATGACCTGCACGTAGGGAATGCCCACGTACTCCACCATCAGAAATGCGGCCGCGCCCATCACGGGCGGCATGATCTGGCCGTTCACGGAACTCGACACCTCCACGGCGCCGGCCTGATCGCCTCGGTAGCCCACGCGCTTCATCAACGGAATCGTGAAAGTGCCGGTGGTCACGACGTTGGCGATGGACGAGCCGGAAATGAGGCCTGTGGCCGCCGACGACACGACGGCCGCCTTGGCCGGACCACCGCGCATGTGGCCCAGCAGGGCGAACGCGCTCTTGATGAAATAGTTGCCCGCCCCGGCTTTGTCGAGCAGCGAGCCGAACAGCACGAACAGGAAGATGAAGCCACTGGAAACGCCCAGCGCCACCCCGAACACGCCTTCGGTGGTGAGCCAGAAATGCGATGCCGCGCGATCAAGTGAAGCGCCGCGGTGCGCCAGCATGTCCGGCATGTAGGGACCGGCAAAGGTGTAGACCAGAAACACGAGGGCCACCACCACCATGGGCAGGCCGAGCACGCGGCGCGTGGCCTCCAACAGCAGCAGCACGCCGATCACCGACGCCCAGACGTCGAGCGTGTTCGGCTGGCCCGGGCGACCGGCCAGTTCACGATAGAAAAGAAACAGGTAGCCCGCGCAGAACGCCGCCACCAAGGCGAACACCCAGTCGCCGACGGGCACGCGATCGCGCGGCGAGCGCTTGGACGCTGGGTAGGCCAAGTAGGCCAGGAACACCGCGAACGCCAGGTGAATGGCCCGGCTCTCGGTGTCGTTGAGCAGAAAGACGCCCAGGCTGAAGGGCAGCGGCGAGGCGATCCAGAGTTGGAACAGCGACCAGGCCACGGCCACGACCAGGATCAGGCGGTTGACCAGAGGCCCCGCGTCTCGGCCTCCGGCGTCGTTGTCCTTCACCAGCTGGTTGACGTCCACGTCGGCGATGTTGTCGGCTTTATTCATGATGGATGAGGTGGATGCTCAGGGGCCCTCAATGCAGAACACCCCATGAGCGGCGGGCCGCACATGGGGTGCTCAGCGGCAACGGATCAGCAGATTACTTGATCCAGCCCTTTTCCTTGTAGTACTTGGCGGCACCGGGGTGCAGCGGTGCGCTCAGGCCATCCTTGACCATGTTCTCGGCCTTCAGGTTGGCAAAGGCAGGGTGCAGCTTCTTGAATTCGTCGAAGTTGTCGAACACCGCCTTCACCAGGGTGTAGACCTGATCGTCCGAGGCCTTGGCCGAGGTCACGAAGGTCGCCAGCACGCCGTAGGTGTTCGTGTCCTGGTCATTGCCCTTGTACAGACCGCCGGGGATCACGGCCTTGGCGTAGAACGGGAACTCGGCCACCAGCTTGTCCACGGCCGGGCCGGAGATGTTCACCAGCTTGGCGCCGCAGGTCGTGACCGGGTCCTGGATGTTGGCGCTCGGGTGGCCCACGCCGTAGAAGAAGGCGTCGATCTTGTTGTCGCACAGCGCGGCGCCGTGCTCGTCGGCCTTGAGCTCGGCCGCCAGACCGAAGTCACTGAGCTTCCAGTTCATGGCCGTCAGCAGCTGCTCCATGGACGCGCGGGTGCCGGAACCGGGATTGCCCACGTTCACGCGCTTGCCCTTGAGTTCGCTGAAGTTCTTGACGTTGGCGTCGGCGCGGGCGAGCACGGTGAAGGGCTCGGGGTGCAGCGAGAACACGGAGCGCAGGTCGCTGAAGGCACCGTCTTTCTGGAACGTGCTGGTGCCCTTGTAGGCGTGGTGGTTCCAGTCGGACTGCGCCACGCCGAAGTCGAGGTCGCCTGCCTTGATGGTGTTGATGTTGGCGACGGAGCCACCCGTGGACTCCACCGTGCAGCGGAAGCCGTGCTTGGCGCGGTCCTTGTTCACCAGGCGGCAGATGGCGCCGCCCGCGGCGTAGTACACGCCGGTCACGCCACCGGTACCGATGGTCATGAACTTCTGTTGGGCGAAGGCGGGGGCGGCGGGCGCCATCATCGCGGCCGATGCGGCCACGGCGCTGAGACAGGCGGTGAGTTTTTTCATGGTGGTTCTCCTGCGGGTCACTGGTTGTGGAAAGGCGTGATGCTCTTGTGGAACGGTCGCGCGCAGGCCGGGAATGCTAATGCAATCGCCCGGCCCGCCCCCGCCGCGACGTCACGGGGTTTACCCCGTGACGCCATGCAGAGCGGGCATGGCGTCAGGCGGTGGCCAGCTTGGGCACCCCGGCCAGCGTCTTGTCGATCGCCGTGCGCAGGCGATGCACGATCTGGGCCAGCTCGTCGGGGGTGCTGATGAAAGGGGGCGCCAGCAGGATGTGGTCGCCGCAGCGGCCGTCCACCGAGCCGCCGGCCGGATAGACCATCAGGCCTTCGGCCATGGCGGCGCGCTTGAGGCGCGCGTGCAGCTTGAGTTCGGGGTCGAACCACTGCTTGCTGGCGCGCTCGGCCACCAGCTCCACGCCCCAGAACAGGCCGCGGCCGCGCACGTCGCCCACGTGCGGGTGCTCGCCGAAGGCGTCCTGGAACAGCGCCTGCAGCTGCGCGCCGCGCTCGCGCACCTGGGCCAGCAGGCCGTCGCGCTGGATCACGCGCTGCACCGCCAGCGCGGCCGCGCAGGCCACGGCGTGCCCCAGGTAGGTGTGGCCGTGCTGGAACAGGCCGCTGCCCTTGCGGAAGGTCTCGACGATGCGGCTTTGCGCCAGCACCGCGCCGATGGGCTGGTAACCCCCGCCCAGGCCCTTGGCGATGGTGAGCAGATCGGGCACCACGCCCTCCTGTTCGCAGGCGTACAGCGTGCCGGTGCGGCCCATGCCGCACATCACCTCGTCCAGGATCAGCAGGATGCCGTGGCGGTCGCACAGCTCGCGCACGCCCTTGAAGTAGCCCGGCACCGGCGTCAGCACACCGGCCGTGGCGCCGCCCACCGTCTCGGCCACGAAGGCGATGACCTTGTCGCCGCCCAGGCGCTCGATGGCGGCCTCCAGTTCGGCCACCAGGCGCTGGCCGTACTGCTCGGGGGTCTCGTCGGCGCGCTTGTCGCGGTATTCGTAGCAGGGCGAGACGTGCTCGACCTCGATCAGCAGCGGCTTGAACTGCTCGCGGCGCCAGGCGTTGCCGCCCACGGCCAGCGCGCCCAGGGTGTTGCCGTGGTAGCTCTGGCGGCGCGCGATGAAGTGCTGGCGCTGCGGCTGGCCGATTTCCACGAAGTACTGGCGCGCCATCTTGAGCGCGGCCTCCACGGCCTCCGAGCCGCCGCTCACGAAGTACACGTTGCTCATGCCCTGCGGCGCGGTGTCGATCAGGGTGTCGGCCAGTTCCTCGGCCACGGCCGTGGTGAAGAAGCTGGTGTGCGCGTAGGCCAGTTGATCGAGCTGCTTGTGCATGGCCGCGATCACGTCCGGGTGGCCGTGGCCGAGGCAGGAGACCGCCGCGCCGCCGGAGGCGTCAAGGTAGGTTTTGCCTTGGCTGTCGGTGAGCGTGATGCCCTTGCCGCTGACGGCGACGGGCATGTCCTGGAGCAACTGGCGGTGGAAAACGTGGCTGGATTGCATGGGCGGGCTGGGGGGCGGTGAGGGGGAATGCGCCAGTCTAGGCACGCGCCCGCGGCTGTCCACATGCTTTTATCGGCCCGGGCCATGCCTTCAGGTTATGCCTCGCCATCCTGTCCATGAGTTCCGGTCATGGGCGATGCCTCGGTCTGCATTTCACAGGCGCCGGGCGCCTGCCTACAGTGCGGCCCACCATGCACAACCCCCCTGCCCTGTCCCTGAACCCACCCGCCGCGCGCCGCGTGGCCGTGCTGGGCGCCGGCATCGTCGGCCTGGCCACCGCCTGGCAATTGCAGCGCGACGGCTTCGACGTCACCGTCATCGACGCCCAGCGCCCCGGCCAAGGCGCCAGCTTCGGCAATGGCGCACAGCTGAGCTACGCCTACGTGCAGCCGCTGGCCGACCCCTCGATCTGGGCGCAACTGCCCAAGCTGCTGCTCTCGCGCGAATCGCCCTTCTCGCTGCGCCTGCGCCTGGACCCGGCGCAGTGGGCCTGGGGCCTGCGCTTCCTGGCCGCCTGCCGCGCGGAGGTGTCGGCCCGCAGCACCGGCACGCTGCTGGCCCTGGCCGAGGAAAGCCGCGAGGCCCTGCAGCAGCTGCTGGCCGACACCCAAGCCCACTGCGACTTCACCACCAGCGGCAAGCTGGTGATGTACGGCAGCGAGGCCTCTTTCGCGGCGGCGCGCCGCCAGCTCGATCTGCAGCGCGCCCTGGGCGGCGCCGAGCAGCACGCGCTGTCGCTCGCCGACTGCCTGCGCGTCGAACCGGCGCTGGCCGGCAGCGCGGCGCGCTATGTGGGCGGCATCCACACGCCGGGCGAATGCGCGGCCGACTGCGCCCGCCTGTGCGACGCCCTGCACGGCGCCCTACAGGCGCGCGGCGTGCGCTTCGTGCTCGGCGCGCCCGTGGGCGCGCTGCGGCGCGAGGGCGATCGCCTGGTCGCCGTGCAGGCGGGCAGTGACTGGATCGAGGCCGACGGCTTCGTCGCCGCCCTGGGCACCGGCGTGGCCGCTTTCGCGCGCCGGCTCGGGGTGAGCCTGCCGGTCTACCCGCTCAAGGGCTACAGCCTCACGCTGGACGTGCCGGCCGGGGGCGGCCTGGCGCCGAACGTGAGCGTGACCGACGCGCAGCGCAAGCTGGTCTTCGCGCGGCTGGGCCAGCGCCTGCGCGTGGCCGGGCTGGCCGAGCTGGCCGGCCACGACACGCGCATCGAGACCCACCGCGTCGAGCAGCTGCGCCGCGCCGCGCGCGAGGTCTTCCCGCTGGCCTGCGCCGGCACCGAGGCCCGCCCCTGGGCCGGCCTGCGGCCCGCCACGCCCACGGGCGTGCCCATCCTGGGCCGCGTGGGCGGCGCGCCCGCCAATCTGCTGTTCAACGCCGGGCATGGCGCCCTGGGCTTCACCCTGGCCGCCGGCAGCGCACGGCGGCTGTCGCGCCACTGGCAAGGCGTGGCGGAGCGGCCGCGCGCAGCCGCCGCGCTCATCCGATCTGCTGCAAGGCCTGCTGAAAACAGCGCGTGAAGGCGCGCGCCACCACCGAATGCGGCCGCGCGGTGGGGCGCAGCATGTGCACGGCGGTGAGCATGGCCGGCTCGAAGGGCAGCACGTCCACGCGCGTGCGATCGGCCGAGGTCGCCGTGCAGCCCTCCACCAGGGCCACGCCCACGCCGTGCTGGGCCAGCGCCAGCGCCACGTGGTAGGTCTGCACGGTCATGATCGGGCGCAGGTCCACGCCGTGGTCGCGCATGGCGTGCGAGAGCTGCACGCCCAGCGGGTCCTGGCCGTCCAGGGCGATCACGGGCAGCCGCGCCAGCTGCGACCAGCCGATGCCACCGGCCTTGAGCACGCGCGGCGGCAGCAGGCCCTTGGGCGCCACCACCATCACGCGCCGCTCGCCCAGGCGCTCCTGCACCAGGGCCGGGTGCGAGCCAGGGTTGAACACGTAGCCCACGTCGGCCTCCTGCAGGGCCAGGGCCGAGACGATCTGCACCGAGTGCAGGGCCTGGTGGTGAACCAGCACGTCGGGGTGCCGTTCGCGGAACAGGCGCATGGCGCGCGGCAGCACCTCGTAGCTCAGGCCCAGCACGGTGAGCACGCGCAGCTCGCCATGGGTGCGGCCGGCTTTCAGGCTGGTGGCCAGGCGCTGCACCTCGTCGAGCTGGGCGAACAGGCGCTCGATGTGCGGGTACAGCGTCTGGGCCTCGGTGGTGGGCACCAGGCGCCCGCCGGCGCGCTGGAACAGCGGGAAGCCCAGCTGCAGCTCGGCGTGCTGCAGGGTGCGGCTCACCGCCGGCTGGGTGACATTGATCATGCGGGCCGCCGCGCTCACGCTGCCGGTGAGCATGACGGCGTTGAAGACCTCGATGTGGCGCAGGCGCATGGGCAGCTATTGTGCTCGGGCCGCGCCAGGCGCCTTCAGGACGTCGGCTGCCCCGCCGCCGGTGGGGCCGCGCCCGGCGGCGGGACCGCCGGCATCGAAGCGTCGCGCCGGTGGAACAGCCTCGCGAACCAGAGCGCCACGTCGTCGACGATGGTGAACACCGCCGGGATCACCAGCAGGCTCAGGAAGGTCGAGGTGATGAGCCCGCCGATCACCGCCACCGCCATCGGTGAGCGGAAGCTGCCGTCCGCCTCGCCCCAGCCGATCGCGATGGGCAGCATGCCCGCGCCCATGGCGATCGTGGTCATCACGATCGGCCGCGCGCGCTTGTGGCAGGCGTCCAGGATGGCGTCCAGCCGCGACAGGCCGTGCGCGCGCCGCGCCTCGATGGCGTATTCCACCAGCAGGATGGAGTTCTTCGTCGCCACGCCCATCAGCATGATCAGGCCGATCAGCGAGGGCATGGAGAAGCTCTTGTTGGCGATCAGCAGCGCCACGAAGGCCCCGCCCAGCGACAGCGGCAGCGCCGCCAGGATGGTCATGGGGTGCAGGAAGGCCTTGAACAGCAGCACCAGCACGATGTAGATACACAGCACGCCGGTGAGCATGGCCAGGCCGAAGCTGGCGAACAGCTCGCCCTGCACCTCGGCATCGCCCACCTCCAGCACCGACACGCCCGGCGGCAGGTTGCGCAGGCTGGGCAGCTTCTCCACCGCCGCCTTCATGTCGCCCAGCGCGATGCCCGCGAGTTCGACCTCGAAGTTGATGTTGCGCGAGCGGTCGTAGCGGTCGATCACCGCCGGGCCGCCGCCGAACTCGAGCGAGGCCACCTGGCCCAGCATCACCGGCCCTTTGGCGCCGGGCACGGCCAGGCGGCGCAGCAC
Organism: Hydrogenophaga sp. YM1; assembly: GCF_016903055.1. Taxonomy (NCBI): domain Bacteria; kingdom Pseudomonadati; phylum Pseudomonadota; class Betaproteobacteria; order Burkholderiales; family Comamonadaceae; genus Hydrogenophaga; species Hydrogenophaga sp. YM1. Next base: position 2,742,593 of record NZ_CP070223.1, read on the forward strand.
GTCCAGGTCGTGGCGCGCGCCGACGTCGAGCTTGACCACGATGGGGATCTGCCGCTGCGGCAGGTTCATCTTGGGCAGCAGGTTGTCGTAGTCGCCCACGGTGGCGATGCGCAGCGTCTCGGCGATGGCCGAGCTGGTCACACCGAGCTCGGCGGCGCGCGCCAGGTCGGGCGTGACGATGATTTCGGTGCGCACCAGCGCGGCGGTGGACTGGATGCTGCCCACGCCGCGCACGGTGCGCAGGTCGCGCTCGACCGCGCGCGCGGCGGTGGTCATGGCGTGCGCGTCGCTGCCGGTCAGGGTCAGGATGTACTTCTCGCCCGAGCCGCCCAGGCCCACCTTGCTGCGCACGCCGGGCAGGTTGGACATGGCGTCGCGGATCTGGTTTTCGATGCCCTGCTTGCGCGGGCGCTGGCCGCGCGGGTCGAGCTGGATGGTGAGCGCGGCCTTGCGCGACTCCGCCGCGCCCTGCGGCGCGAACGGATCGGTGCCGGCCGTGCCCGAGCCGATGGTGGTGTAGACCGAGCGCACGTGCGGCACCGCCACCACCAGCTGGCGCGCGCGCTCGGCCGTGGCCACGGTCTGCTCCAGCGTGGTGCCGGGCGGCAGCTCCAGGAAGACCTGGGTCTGCGAGTTGTCGTCGGGCGGCACGAAGCCCTGCGGCAGCAGCGGGATCAGCATCAGCGAGCCGATGAAGAACAGACCGGCGCCCAGGCTGGTGAGCCAGCGGTGGCGGATGCACCAGCGCGCCCAGTTCTGGTAGGTGTCCACCCAAGCCGGCTCGTCCTGGTTGTGCGCCCAGCGCCAGAGGCCGCGCGTGAGGGCGTTGGAGGCCGCCCAGCGCGGCATCTCCTTGGCCATCACCACGGGCTTGAGCAGGTAGGCCGCCATCATGGGCGTGAGCGCGCGCGCCACCACCAGCGAGGCGAACACCGCCAGCGCGGCCGTCCAGCCGAACTGCTTGAAGAACTTGCCCGGGATGCCCGCCATGAAGGCCGTGGGCAGGAACACCGCGATCAGCGTGAAGGTGGTGGCGATGACGGCCAGGCCGATTTCGTCGGCCGCCTCCATGGCGGCCTGGTACGGCGTCTTGCCCATGCGCATGTGGCGCACGATGTTCTCGACCTCGACGATGGCGTCGTCCACCAGGATGCCGATCACCAGCGACATGGCCAGCAGCGTCACCACGTTGATGGTGAAGCCCATGGCGTACATGCCGATGAAGGCCGGGATGGCCGACAGCGGCAGCGCCACGGCCGAAACCACGGTGGCGCGGACATCGCGCAGGAACAGCCAGACCACCAGCACCGCCAGCAGGGCGCCTTCGTACAGCAGGGTCATGGAGGCGTCGAACTCCTCCTTCACCGGCGTGACGAAGTCGAAGGACTCGGTGATGTGCAGGTCGGGCCGGGCGGCGCGCAGTTGCTCCAGCTTGGCGCGCACGCCGTCGCCCACCTCGATCTCGCCGGCGCCGCGGCTGCGCGCCACCTCAAACCCCACCACGGGCTTGCCGTCCAGGAAGGCGGCTGCCGTGGGGTCGGCCACGGTGTCGCGCACCTCGGCGATCTGGTCCAGGCGGATGTAGCGGCCGTCGCTCAGCGCCACCTGCATGCCCGCCAGCGCCTCGGCCGAGGCCAGCTGCGACAGCGTGCGCAGCGGTTGCTGGCTGCCGCCCAGGTCCACCCGGCCGCCGGCGCTTTCGATCTGCACGCGCGCCAGCTGGCGCGACACGTCGGTGGCCGTGGTGCCCAGGGCCTGCAGCTTGAGCGGGTCCAGCAGCACCTGCACCTCGCGGTCCACCCCGCCCACGCGGTTGACCGCGCCCACGCCGGGCACGGACAGCAGCAGCTTGGAGACGTCGTTGTCCACGAACCAGGACAAGGCCTCGGCGTCCATCTTGTCGGACGCGACCGTGAAGGCCAGCACCGCGCCGCCGGCCAGCTCCACCTTGTTGACGATGGGGTCGCGCAGGTCGGTGGGCAGTTCGCTGCGCACCTTGGCCACGGCCGAGCGCACGTCGTCCAGCGCCTGCTGGGTGTCCTTCTCGATGCGGAACTCCACGGTGAGCGAGACCGTGCCGTCCTGCACCTTGGTGTAGATGTGCTTGAGCCCCTGCAGCGAGGCCAGGCTGTTTTCGATGATGCGCGCGACGTCGTTCTCGAGCTGGTTGGGCGAGGCACCCGGCAGGGCCGCCACCACGGTGATGGTGGGCAGGTCCAGGTCCGGGAAGTTCTGCACCTTCATCTGTTTGAAGGAGAACAGGCCCGCCAGCGTCAGCATGACGAACAGCATCGCCGCCGGAATGGGGTTGCGGATCGACCAGGCGGAGACGTTCATGTCACTGCACCACTTTCACCAGGTCACCTTCGTTCAGGAAACCCGCGCCCTGCACCGCCACGGATGCCCCGGCCTGCAGGCCTTCGAGCACTTCCACGCGTTCGCCCACGCGGCGGCCGGTGCGCACCTTGAGCTGGCTGGCGCGGCTCTGCGCGTCGATGGCGAAGACGTAGTTGCTGCCGTCGCGCACCACCACGGACTGGCTGGGCACGGTCAGCGCCTCGCTCTGCCCCAGGTCGAAGGCGCCGTGCGCGAAGGTGCCGGCCTTGAGCTCGGCGTGGCGCGGCAGGTCCACGAAGACCAGGATGTTGCGCGTCTGCGGGTCGGCGCTGGGCGCGATGGCCCGCACCTTGCCCTGCACCTCGCGGCCGGTGGCGGCCGTCACCGCCACGGACTGGCCGATCTTCACGCGGTCCACCTCGCTGGGCGTGACCTCGCCGCGCCACTCCAGGCGGCCCTGGCGCACCAGGCGGAACAGCTCCTGGCCCGCGCCCACCACGGCGCCCACGGTGGCCGCGCGGGCGGAGATCACGCCGTCGTCGGGCGCCAGCACGCGGGTGTTGCCCAGTCGCACCTCGGTGGCGCCGAGAGCCGCCTTGGCGGCCTCCCATTGCGCCAACGCCACCTTCTCCTGCGTGAGGTACTGCGCCACCTGCGACTTCGAGAGCGCGCCGGTGTTCTCGATGGCGCGCGCGCGGTCGGCGTCGGCCTTGGCGTTCTGGTAGCTGGCCTCGGCCTGCATCAGGCTGGCGCGCGCCTGCAGGGTGTCGGCCTGGGTGGTCTCGCGCACGAACTCGGCCAGCACCTGGCCCTTGCGCACGGCGTCGCCCACGTTCACGTTCACGGTGGACAGGCGCAGGCCGTTCACCTCGGCGCCCACGCTGGCCTCTTGCCAGGCGGCGATGTTGCCGTTGGCCTGCAGGCGGATGGGCATCGACTCGCGCTGCGGCTGGGCCACGGTGACGGTGAGCGCGGGCCGGGGCTGGTCGCCCGCGGCTTTCGGGTCGGCGGCCGGTGCTTCGGCGGATGGGCGCAGCAGCAGCCAGGCGGCCAGGGCGAGGATGAGCAGGGCAAGCGCGGCCAGGGGCCAGAACCAGCGGCGCCGGGGATGGGAAGTGGCGTTCATCGGACGTCGTTCGAGGCGTTGGGATTCAGGGCATCACCGGTGTAGGTGGCGGGGATCGCGGCGGGATCGAAGCCGCCGCCCAGGGCGACGTAGAGCTGCAGCCAGGCGTCCATTCGCTCCTGCTGCAGGGCCACGGCGCTGCTGTCGGCGCTGAGCTTGAGGCGGCGCGCCTCTTCCAGCTCGTTGAGGTTGGCGAAGCCCACGCGGTAGCGCGCCTCGGTGGCCTCGAAGGAACGGCTGTAGCCGGCCACCGCGGTCTCAGTGGCGGCCAGGCGCTCGCTCAGGCCCGAGAGCGTGACCAGCGACTGCTCCACCTCGGCCACGGCCTGGCGCAGCGTGCGCGCGTAGGCCATGGCGGCGGCCTCGTAGCGCGCCTGGGCGCTGTCCGCGCTGGCGTGCAGGGCGCCGCGCCCCAACAAGGGCAGGCTCAGGGTGATGGGGCCGATGGACCAGGAATTGGCGGCGAAATCCAGGCCGCCGCCCGAGAAGTGGTTGCGCAGTACGCTGCCCTGCAGCGTGAGGCCCGGGCGCAGCGCGGCGCGGGCCACGCCCACGTCCTCGCTGGCGGCCACCAGCTCGCGCTGGGCGCGGTACACGTCGGGACGCTGGCGCAGCACCTCGGCCGGCACGGCGTTCACGCCCAGCAGCCGCTCGACCCGGCCGGAGGCGAGCCAGGCCTTGAGGTCGGGCGCGCCGCCGAGCTGGGCGCGCACGTCCGCTTCGGGCTGGGCGGTGATGGCGGCGATGGACTTGACCTGGCGCTCGCACAGGGCGTCCTGGCTGCGCCAGCGCGCCACGCCCTCGGCGGCACTGGCGCGCGCCAGCGCCGCCACGGCGGGCGCGGTGAGGCCGGCGCGCTCGGTCACCTCGTTGCTGTCGGCCGTGACGCGGCGCGAATCGCGGTCGTTCAGGGCCACGGTCAGTTGTTCGCGGCACAGGCGCTGGCCGAAATAGAGCTGCGCCACCTCGGAGGCGACCAGCACGCGGGCCTCGTGCCAGCGCGCGCCGGCGGCGTCCTGTTGGGCCTGCGCGCTGTCCACGCGCCCCTGGCCCTCGTCCCACAGGCCCACGGCCCAGGAGGCCTGCACCCCCGCGCTCAACGTGGTGCCCAGGGGCGTGTTCACGTCGGTGCGGCCCCGGCTGGCGATGGCCACCGCATTCGCCTGGGGGCGGCCCTGCGCCTCGGCGCCGGCCAGCGCGGCGCGCGCCGCGAACACCTGGGCCCGGGCGGACGCGATGTCGGGGCTGTGGCGCTGGGCGCGTGCGATCCAGTCGCTGAGCACCGGGTCGTCGAAACGGGCCCACCAGTCGCCCAGGGCCTGGGTGCTGCCCTGGTGCGCCAGCGGCGGCGCCATCCAGCGCTCGGGCAGGTCGACGGGTACTTCGGTCGGTGGCCGGCCCACGCTGCACGCGCCCAGCAGGGCGCCAGCGGCCAGCGCCACGAGCAGTCGCTTCATGGTGCGAAAGGGGATGCCCCCCTGAGTGTTGTTCTTGGCGCCGAGACTCTAGTCGAAGCTCAGGCCTGAACATTTCAAATCATTTCAATGGCGTAACAGCGTTTGCGCGGCGGGTGGCGCCTGTGCGCGCCCGCGCCGCGCTCAGTCGTCGTCACTGGCGTCCAGCCCCGGGAACAGCACCTCGGTGAAGCCGAAGCGGCGGAAGTCGCGCACCCGCATGGGGTACAGCGTGCCCCAGAGGTGGTCGCACTCGTGCTGCACCACGCGCGCATGAAAGCCCTCGGCCTCGCGCACGATCGCCTGCCCGAATTCGTCGAAGCCCTGGTAGCGGATGCGCCGCCAGCGCGGCACCACGCCGCGCAGCCCGGGCACCGACAGGCAACCTTCCCAGCCCTCTTCCTCTTCGTCGCCCAAAGGCGTGATGACCGGATTGATCAGCGTGGTGCGCGGAACCACCGGCGCGTCCGGGTAGCGGGGGTTGGGCGCGCCGCTGCCAAAGATGACAACCTGCAGGTCGACGCCGATCTGCGGCGCCGCCAGGCCCGCGCCGTTGGCGTCGGCCATGGTGTCCTTGAGGTCGGCCACCAGCCGGTGCAGCTCGGGCGTGTCGAAGGCGGTGACGGGCTGGGCGTGGCGCAGCAGGCGCGGATCACCCATTTTCAGGATGGCATGAATGGTCATGGCAATGACGAACAAGCAACGGGGCCATTGGGCGCGGAGCCCGTTGGAGGGGTGGAAAGGGGCAATGCCTCGGCGCATCGGGCCAGACGGCGCACCAGGGGTCAGCTACAGCCGAGTGCAAGCCTTGACGCGGCGCATTCGGTTCCGGCAGACAACCCCCATCCATTGAACCGCATTCAGCGCCGCCTTGCTGGCGCCGGGGGGCGGTGGCGGCGTCTCGGGCGGCGGGCCGAACACCCCGGCCAGCGCTCCTTCGCCATGGGCCGGGGTGGTCCGCGAGCTTGACGGGGGCCGCGCCATGGGCGAAGGTCGGCCGATCGACCCCACGGAACCACGCCATGAAGCCCCTGCTACCCGCCCTTGTCCTCGCGCTGCCGGCGCTCGCCCATGCCCAGGGCGCCGCCATCTTCAAAGACGCCGACCTCGCGCTGGGCGAAAAGCTGCTGGCCGACAACCAATGCGCCCAATGCCATGTGAAGCAGGTGGGTGGCGACGGCAGCGCCATCTACCGCCCCCAGGGCCGCATCAACAACGCCGGCCTGTTGCGCGGCATGGTGGAGAACTGCAGCACGCGGCTGAACCTGCAGCTGTTTCCCGAAGAGGTCACGGCCATCGCGGCGGTGCTCAACCGGGACCACTACCGGTTCAAGCCGTAGGCGGGTCCTGTGCCGGCGTGGCCAGCAGTGCCAGCATCGCCGCCTCGTCGATCACCGCCACGCCCAGCTCGCGGGCCTTGTCCAGCTTGCTGCCGGCCTCCTCGCCGGCCACCACGTAGTCGGTCTTCTTGCTCACCGAGCCGGCCACCTTGGCGCCGGCCGCCTCGAGCAGGGCCTTGGCGTCCTCGCGCTTGAGCGTGGGGAAACTGCCCGTGAGCACGAAGGTTTTGCCCAGCAGGGGCTGCGGGGTGTTGTGCTCGCCCTCGTTCTCGGGCCAGTGCACGCCGGCCGCGCGCAGCTGTTCCACCACCTCGCGGTTGTGCGGCTGCTCGAAGAAGGTGCGGATGCTCTGCGCCACGACCGGGCCCACGTCGTTGACCTGCAGCAGCTCGTCCACGCTGGCGTCCATGATGCGGTCCAGCCCGCCGAAGTGGCGCGCGAGGTCCTTGGCCGTGGCCTCGCCCACGTGGCGGATGCCCAGGCCGAAGAGCAGGCGCGGCAGCGTGGTCTCGCGGCGCTTGTTCAGGGCGTCCAGCACGTTCTGCGCCGATTTTTCGGCCATGCGCTCCAGGCCCGCGAGCGCGGTGAGGCCGAGCTTGTACAGGTCCGGCAGGGTCTTGATGAGCCCGCTGTCCACCAGTTGCTCGACCAGCTTGTCGCCCAGGCCCTCAATGTCGACCGCGCGGCGCTGCGCATAGTGCAGGATGGCCTGCTTGCGCTGGGCGGCGCAGAACAGGCCGCCGGTGCAGCGGTGGTCGGCCTCGCCTTCCTCGCGCACGGCGGCGCTGCCGCACACCGGGCAATGGCTGGGCATGGTGAACGGCGGCGGGTCGCCGACGCGCTTGTCCACCAGCACCGAGACCACCTCGGGAATGACGTCGCCCGCGCGGCGCACGATGACCGTGTCGCCCACGCGCACGTCCTTGCGGCGCGCCTCCATCTCGTTGTGCAGGGTGGCGTTGGTGACGGTGACGCCGCCCACGAACACCGGCGCGAGCTTGGCCACGGGCGTCAGCTTGCCGGTGCGGCCCACCTGCACGTCGATGGCGTGCACCGTGGTGAGCTGCTCCTGCGCCGGGTACTTGTGCGCCACGGCCCAGCGCGGCTCGCGGGTGACGAAGCCCAGGCGCTTCTGCGTCTCCAGGCTGTTGACCTTGTAGACCACGCCATCGATGTCGTAGGGCAGCGCGTCGCGCCGCTCGCCGATGCGGCGGTGGAAGGCCACCAGCTCGTCGGCGCCGCGGCACACGGCCGTCTGCTCGGCCACGGGGAAGCCCCAGGCCTTCAGGCGCATGAGCCAGTCGTACTGGCTGGCGGGCGGGTGCGGATCGCCGAGCACCTCGCCCCAGGAGTAGGCGAAGAAGCTCAGGGGCCGCTCGCGCGCGATGCGCGAGTCGAGCTGGCGCACGGCCCCGGCGGCGGCGTTGCGCGGGTTCACGAAGGTCTTTTCGCCCTTGGCGCCCTGGGCGATCTTCTCGCGCTGGCGCTCGTTCAGGGCCTCGAACTGGTCGCGGCGCATGTAGACCTCGCCGCGCACCTCGAGCACCTCGGGCACGCCGTCGGGAAGCTTCAAGGGAATCTGCTTGATGGTGCGCACGTTGTGCGTCACGTCCTCGCCGGTCTCGCCGTCGCCGCGCGTGGCGGCGCGCACCAGCACGCCGCGCTCGTAGCGCAGGCTCATGGCCAGGCCATCGAACTTGAGTTCGGCCAGGTACTCCACCGGCGGGTCGGACTCGGCCAGGCCCAGCTCGCGGCGCACGCGCGCGTCGAAGGCGGCGGCGCCGCTGGCCTCGGTGTCGGTCTCGGTGCGGATGCTGAGCATGGGCACCGCGTGGCGCACGGGCGCCAGTTCCTTCAGCACGGCGCCGCCCACCCGCTGCGTGGGCGAGTCGGGTGTCAGCAGTTCGGGGTGCCGCGCCTCGATCGCCTGCAGTTCCTGGAACAGGCGGTCGTACTCGGCGTCGGGGATCTTCGGCGCGTCCAGCGTGTAGTACAGGTGGGCGTGGTGGTGCAGCAGCGCGCGCAACTCGGCGGCGCGCTCGGCGGCCGACGCGGGGGGCGTCGGCTCGGCAAACATATCGGCGGTCATGGGGTCTAGGAGAACAAGCGGCGCGCCTGCGGCGAGCCGGCGGCGAGGTCGCGTTCGTCGAGCGCGTCGTACAGGCCTTCCAGGTCCAAGCCGATCTGGTCCATGGCCTCGGCCGGCAGCGGCGCGCCGGTGTCGTCGGTGACGACGCCGTCCATGGCCTCGGCCAGGGCCTGGGCAGCCTGGCGCAGGCGCGCGAAGGGCAACTCGCCGCGCGCAACGTGCGTCACCTCCAGCGAGAGGGTGATCTCACGCAGCGCGCTCTGCTCGGGGTCGTCGGCCATGGCGGCCTGGGAGTCGTAGGCCAGGGCCAGCAGCGGCGGCTGGCCCGGCTGGCTGGCCGGCAGCACCATGCGGCCGGGCAGCGTGCCCGCCACGAAGCCCAGGCGCCCCGCGTGCTGCGAGACATAGCCCGGGCTCCAGGCCGCGCGGCGCGCGCGCAGGGTGAAGCCGAGCTGGGCGTCGTGGCCGCTGGCGAAGGCGTCGAGTTCACGCGCGCGCGCCACCTCGGCCCGCATGTCGGGGAAGTCGGGGCTGGCGCCCACGGCGTCGGCAAAGGCCTGGGCCTTCACCACGAACTCGGAGAACTCGATGTCGTTGAGCGGGCCGGCGCGGTTGGCCAGTTGCACACCGGCCTGCAGCGCCCGGTAGCGCTGGTGCGGCCGCGCCACCTCCCACTCGCCGCTCTGCGCGTTGAGGCCTTCCACCGCGAAGGGCTTGCTGCCCACGCGCCGCGTGGCGGGCAGCGCCGCCAGCACGGCCTCACCCGACACCTCGTGCTCCAGCGCCAGCGGCGCGATGACGTCGATCAGCGCGTCCAGCGCGGGGCCGGGACGGCGCTCGGGCAGCGGGGCCAGGGTGGGCTCGATCGGCCCCTCGTCGCCGCCGACGGGGCCGGCGGCCTCGCCGTCCAGGCCCTCGCGCGGCGACTCGGCCACCACCGCATCGCCCTCGCCGTCCGGCGCGACGTCACCGAAACCTGGCTCGCGCCGCTCGGCCAGCGGGTCGCCCTGGGGCCCCAGCGCGGGTTCGAGCGCCTCGCCCGGCGTCAGGCGCTCGCGCGCCGTGCGCGGCGCGCTCTGGCGCGTGATCCAGGCGTTGTAGGCCACCACCGCCGCCAGCACCAGGCCGCCGACGATGACCAGTCCGATCTGCAGGCTGCTCATGGCGCGGGGCTCCTCAAGTGGCTTCCATCATCCCGGCGGCGGACTCCATGTCCACCGCCACGATGCGCGAGACGCCCTGCTCCTGCATGGTCACGCCGATGAGCTGCTGGGCCATCTCCATCGCGATCTTGTTGTGGCTGATGAAGAGGAACTGCGTTTCCTTGGCCATGGCGCTCACCAGCTTGGCGTAGCGCTCGGTGTTGGCGTCGTCCAGCGGTGCGTCCACCTCGTCCAGCAGGCAGAACGGCGCGGGGTTGAGCTGGAAGATGGCGAACACCAGGGCAATGGCGGTGAGCGCCTTCTCGCCGCCGGACAGCAGGTGGATGGTCTGGTTCTTCTTGCCGGGCGGCTGGGCCATCACCTGCACGCCGGCGTCCAGGATCTCCTCGCCGGTCATCACCAGGCGGGCGTTGCCGCCGCCGAACAGCTCGGGAAACATCTTGCCGAAGTGCTGGTTGACGGTCTCGAAGGTGGAGCCGAGCAGCTCGCGCGTTTCGTTGTCGATCTTCTTGATCGCGTCTTCCAGCGTGGTGATGGCCTCGTTGAGGTCGGCGGTCTGCGCGTCCAGGAAGGTCTTGCGCTCGCGCGCGGCGGTGAGTTCGTCCAGCGCGGCGAGGTTGACCGCGCCCAGCGCCTGGATGTCGCGGTGCAGGCGGTCGATCTCGCCCTGCAGGCCGGCAAGGCGCACATTGCCTTCGGTGATGCTCTGCGCGATGGCCGCGCGGTCGGCCTCGGCCTCGTCGAGCATCTGGCTGTATTGCTCCACGCCCAGGCGCGCGGCCTGCTCCTTGAGCTGGAAATCGGTGATGCGGCTGCGCAGCGGCTCCAGCTCGCGCTCGAGCTGCAGGCGGCGCTCGTCGCTGGCGCGCAGCTTCATGGTGAGGTCGTCGTACTGGCTGCGCAGCGCGGCCAGGGCCTGTTCGCGCTCGGTCTTGGCGGCCAGCGCGGACTGCAGGCCGGCCTGCGCGGCGGCGTCGGTCAGGCGCGAGAGCTCGTCCTGCGCGCGCCGCTGCTCGTCGGCCAGCGACTGTTCCTGCTGGCCGGCGGTGTCGATGGAACGCTGCAGCTCGGCCTGGCGCGCCTGCAGGCTGCGCAGCGAGAAGGTGGCCTCCTGCGCCTGGCGCTCCAGCGCGCGCTGCTGCTCGCGCGCGTGATTGAGCTTGCGCTCGGCCTCGATCACGGCGTCGTCGAGCTGGGCGTGGCGCTCCTGGCTGTCGGCCAGCTGCATGTCCAGTTCCTCGAAGCGCGCCTCGGCGGTCACGCGGCGCTCCTGCAGGGCTTCGAGCTGGGCGTCGACCTCGGCGAGGTCGGCGTTGATCTGCTCGCTGCGCGCGCGCGTCTGCTCGGCCTGCTGGGTCAGGCGCATCGCCTCGACCTGCAGCTCGTGCGAGCGGCTCTGCGCCTCGGCGGCCTCGCGGCGCGCCACCACCAGGCGCTGCGAGGCGTCGGTGAACGCGGCGTCGGCGCGCACCAGGGCCGAGCGCGCCTGCTCGGCGATCAGTGCCTGGGCCTTGAGCTGCTTGTCCAGGTTCTCGATCTCCTGCGCGCGCGCCAGCAGGCCGGCCTGCTCGTTGTCGGGCGCGTAGAAGCTCACGCTGTGGGCGCTGACGGCGTGGCCGCTGGCGACATAGAGGGTCTCGCCGGGCTGCAACTGGCCGCGCTGGGCCAGGGCCTCGTCCAGCGTGGCGGCGCTGTAGCAGCCGCGCAGCCAGTCGCCCAGCAGGGCCTGCTGGGCGGCGTCGTTCAGGCGCAGCCAGCTGGCCAGGGGCTTGAGCGCGCCGTTGCCCTCGTTCGCGGCGCCGGCCGGCGGCGGCTGGTAGAAGGCCAGGCGGGTGGGCGGCGCGTCGCTGGCGAAGGCGCGCACCATCTCCAGGCGCGACACTTCCAGCGCGCCCAGGCGCTCGCGCAGGGCGGCCTCCAGGGCGTTCTCCCAGCCGGCCTCCACATGGATGCGGCTCCACAGGCCCTGCAGGCCGTCGAGCCCGTGCTTGCTCAGCCAGGGTTTGAGCTTGCCGTCGGTGCGCACCTTCTCTTGCAGGGCCTTCAGGGCCTCCAGGCGCGCGCTCAGGTCGGCCTGTTTCGCGGACTCGGCGTTCACCGCCGCCTGCGCCTGGCGGCGCGCGTCGTCGAGCTGGGGCACGCTGTCCTGCAGCTCGTGCAGGCGGGCGTCGGTTTCCTCGGCCAGGGACTGGGCCGTGGCCATGGCCTGCTGGGCCGCGCTGACGCGCGCCTCGTCGGGCGCGGCCAGGGCGTTTTTGTCGGCGGCCAGGCGCTCGCGGCGCTGGCTCAGGCCGCGCGTCTGTTCTTCGATGCTGCGCTGCTCGGCCGCCAGCACCTGGATCTGCTGCTGCACCTGGGTGACCGCCGTGCGCTGCTCGGCGGAACGGGCCTGCGCGGCGCGCAGCGCGTCGTCCAGCGCGGGCAGCGCGCCGGCCTGCTCCTCGCCCTGGGCGGCCAGCACCACGGACTGCTCCTCGGCACCGACGATGTTCTCGGCCAGTTGCTCCAGCTCCACGGCGGCGTCCTGGCTGCGCGTGGACCAGGAGGCGATCTGCTCCTTCAGCTGAGCCAGGCGCTGCTCCACGCGCTGGCGGCCTTCCACCACGAAACGGATCTCGGCCTCCAGCTTGCCGACCTCGGCACTGGCCTCGTACAGCTTGCCCTGCGCCTGGTTCACCTGGTCACCCGCCGCGTAGTGGGCCTGGCGAATGGTCTCCAGCTCGCTTTCGATCCGTCGCAGGTCGGCCGTGCGCGACTCCAGGTCGGTCGCGGCCTGGGCGGCGTCCTTCTGCACGCGGGCCTGCTCGGCCTCGGCGTCGGCGCGCTTGAGGAACCACAGCTGGTGCTGCTTGAGCGTGGCGCTGGCGTTCAGCGCGTGGTATTGGGCCGCCACCTCGGCCTGCTTCTCCAGCTTGTCGAGGTTGGCGTTGAGTTCGCGCAGGATGTCTTCCACCCGCGTCAGGTTCTCGCGCGTATCGGCCAGGCGGTGCGCGGTCTCGCGGCGGCGCTCCTTGTATTTGGAGACGCCGGCGGCCTCCTCCAGGAACAGGCGCAGCTCCTCGGGCTTGCTCTCGATGATGCGGCTGATGGTGCCCTGGCCGATGATGGCGTAGGCGCGCGGGCCCAGGCCGGTGCCCAGGAACACGTCCTGCACGTCGCGCCGGCGCACGGGCTGGTTGTTGATGTAGTAGCTGCTGGTGCCGTCGCGCGTCAGCACGCGCTTGACGGCGATCTCGGTGAACTGGCCCCATTGGCCGCCGGCGCGGTGGTCGCTGTTGTCGAACACCAGTTCCACGCTGGCGCGGCTGGCCTGCTTGCGGCTGGTGGTGCCGTTGAAGATCACGTCCTGCATGGACTCGCCACGCAGCTCGGAGGCCTTGGATTCGCCCAGCACCCAGCGCACCGCGTCCATGATGTTGGACTTGCCGCAACCGTTGGGGCCCACCACGCCCACGAGTTGGCCGGGCAGCATGAAGTTGGTGGGTTCGGCGAAGGACTTGAAGCCGGAAAGCTTGATGGAATTGAGGCGCACGGCGGTCCGGGTGAGGCGGCGTTGGCGGGAGGCGGCGGTCCGGCGGGCGGACCGTCGCGGGATGATACCTGCGGGGCTATTGAGGCCCTGAACGGCAGCGAGGTGCGGTTTTTAACGGGACGTTTTAACGCCCGCCGCCTTGGGGGCTGGGTAACAGCTTGTTTCACTGGAAGCATGCCAACAGAATCGGCGGCGCCCTTTCTGAAAACCAAGTCATCACTTCGCGCCCGCCCATGAACACCATCGTCAACACCTCCTGGGACCCCGGCCTCATCGCCCTGTCGTTCGCCTTCGCCGTCATCGGCTCCTTCGTGGCCCTGAGCGCCGCCACCCGCCTGCGCAACCGCCGCGGCGCGCTGGACTGGAACAGCGTGTTCACCGTCGGCATCGCCCTGGGTGGCGTGGGCGTGTGGTCCATGCACTTCATTGGCATGCTGGCCCTGCAGATGGACGTGGGCAGCAGCTACTCCATGCTGGAAACGATCACCTCGCTCGTGGCCGCGGTCCTGGCCACGGCCGGCTCGGTGGCCTTTGCCGCGCGCCGGCCCGAGAGCTTCACGCGCCTGCTGAGCGCCGGTTTCCTGCTGGGCATGAGCGTGGTCGTCATGCACTACCTGAGCATGTTCGGCCTGAAGATCTACGGCTTCATCACCTGGGACATGGCCCTGGTGGCCGCCTCCATGCTGATCGCCGTGGTGGCCGCCACCGCCGCGCTCTGGCTGGCCTTCAACAGCAAGACCCTGGCGCGCCGCCTGGCGGCCTCGGTGGTGATGGGCATCGCCGTCTGCGCCATGCACTACACCGGCATGGCCGCCGCCGAGTTCGTCTGCACCACCGGCGAACGCGCCGCGATCCCGCAGGGCGCGGGCTTCATCTCGGCCTTCCGCCTGCCGCTGCTGGTGATCGCCACCACGGTGATGCTCACGGTGCTGCTGTCGCTGGACCAGATCTACCAGCACCTGCGCGGACGCACCCTGCGCGCGCAGCGCGCCTGAGGGCCGGGGACGGCCGGGGGTATGCCCCGCACCCCCGATAATCCCCGGCCATGAACCCCCTGTTCCAGCGGCTGCAGCCCTACCCCTTCGAGCGGCTGCGCCAGCTCTTCGCGGGCGTCACGCCCTCGCCCGCCCACCGCCCCATCAGCCTGGGCATCGGCGAACCCAAGCACGCCGCCCCCGACTTCCTCAAGCGCGCCCTGGCCGACGCGCTGGACGAGGGCCTGTCCAACTACCCCGCCACCGCCGGCACCCCGGCGCTGCGCGAGGCCTGCGCCGGCTGGGTGCGGCGCCGCTATGGCGTGGCGCTGGACCCGGCCACGCAGTTGCTGCCCGTCAACGGCTCGCGCGAGGCGCTGTTCGCCTTCGCCCAGGTGGTGGTCGACCCCACCCGGCCCGGCGCCACGGTGCTCTGCCCCAATCCCTTCTACCAAATCTACGAAGGCGCGACCCTGCTCGCGGGCGCGCGGCCGCACTACGTGCCCAGCGTGGCCGAGCGCAACTTCGCGGTGGACTGGGACAGCGTGCCCGATGAGGTCTGGGCCCGCACGCAGCTCATCTACGTCTGCTCGCCCGGCAACCCGGCCGGCGCGGTCATGCCGCTGGACGAATGGCGCCGACTGTTCGAGCTGAGCGACCGCCACGGCTTCGTCATCGCCTCGGACGAGTGCTACAGCGAGATCTACTTCCGCGACGAGGCGCCCCTGGGCGGCCTGCAGGCTGCCGCGCAGCTGGGCCGCAGCGACTTCCGCCGCCTGATCGCCTTCACCAGCCTGTCCAAGCGCAGCAACGTGCCGGGGCTGCGCAGCGGCTTCGTGGCGGGCGACGCCGCGCTCATCAAGCCCTTCCTGCTCTACCGCACCTACCACGGCGGCGCCATGAGCCCGGTGGTGCAGGCCGCCAGCATCGCCGCCTGGAACGACGAGGCGCACGTGGTGGAGAACCGCCGCCTGTACCGCGAGAAGTTCGCCCAGGTCACCCCGCTGCTGGCCGAGGTGCTGGACGTGGCCCTGCCGGACGCGTCCTTCTACCTGTGGGCCGGGGTGCCCGAACGCTTCGCTTCGCACACCCCGGGCCTGGGCGCCGACGAGGCCTTCGCCCGCGAGCTGCTCGCTCAATACAATGTGACCGCCCTGCCCGGCAGCTACCTGGCGCGCACCGTGCAAGGCGCCAACCCCGGCGCCGGCCGGGTGCGCCTGGCCCTGGTGGCCGGCGTCGACGAATGCCTCGAGGCCGCGCAACGCATCGTCGCCTTCTGCCGCGGTGGCTGACGCCACCGGCCGCCCCGCCCCCCGCTTTCCCTGAAACCCTGAACCTCAACGCAGCACTTCCATGAGCCAACAACTGCAAGCCATCATCGACACCGCCTGGGACAACCGCGCCACGCTCTCGCCGTCGGCCGCGCCAAAGGAAGTGAGCGATGCGGTCGAGCACGTGATCGCCGAACTCAACAAGGGCCGCCTGCGCGTGGCCACGCGCCAGGGCGTGGGCCAGTGGACGGTGAACCAGTGGATCAAGAAAGCCGTGCTGCTGTCCTTCCGCCTGAAGGACAACGAGATCATGCGCGCCGGCGATCTGGGCTTCTTCGACAAGGTGCAGACCAAGTTCGCCCACCTCAGCGAAGACGAAATGAAGGCCACCGGCGTGCGCGTGGTGCCGCCGGCCGTGGCCCGCCGCGGCAGTTTCGTCGCCAAGGGCGCGATCCTCATGCCCAGCTACGTGAACATCGGCGCCTATGTGGACGAAGGCACCATGGTCGACACCTGGGCCACCGTGGGCAGCTGCGCCCAGGTCGGCAAGAACGTGCACCTCTCCGGTGGCGTGGGCCTGGGCGGCGTGCTCGAGCCCCTGCAGGCCAACCCGACCATCATCGAGGACAACTGCTTCATCGGCGCGCGCTCCGAAGTCGTGGAAGGCGTCATCGTCGAAGAGAACTCGGTGCTGGGCATGGGCGTGTACATCGGCCAGAGCACGCCCATCTTCAAGCGCGACACCGGCGAAATCCTCTACGGCCGCGTGCCCGCTGGCAGCGTGGTCATCAGCGGCGGCCTGCCCAAGCAGACCGCCGACGGCAAGGCCTACAGCACCTACGCGGCGGTCATCGTCAAGACGGTGGACGCGCAGACCCGCGCCAAGACCAGCCTGAACGACCTGTTGCGCGACTGACATGAAACACCCCCGCCGCGCTTCGCGCGCCCCCCTCGAGGGGGCCACCCCTGCGGCCCGGCACAGCCGGTTCCGCGGGGTGCCGCGACGGGGCTCCCCCTCGGGCATATGACGAAAGGATGGTCATGAGCAGCGGAACGATGGAGCGCATCCTGCGCCTGATGGCCGAGAAACGCGCGTCCGACGTGTACCTCACGGCGCACGCGCCGGCGATGATCAAGATCAACGGCCAGGTCATCCCCATCAACAGCCAGGTGCTGCCGCCCGAGGCCCCGCGCAACCTGCTGGCCGAGATCATTCCCGCCACGCGCATGGAAGAGCTGCTGGAGACCGGTGAGCTCAACATGGGCGTGCCACTCGACGGGCTGGGCAACTTCCGCGTGAGCGCCATGCGCCAGCGCGGCTCCATCGCGGTGGTGGTGCGCTATGTGCCGGGCGACATTCCCGCGCTGGACACGCTCAACGTCGCGCCGGTGCTGGCCGACCTGGTCATGGAAAAGCGCGGCCTGATCCTGATGGTGGGCGCCACCGGCGCGGGCAAGAGCACCACGCTGGCCGCCATGATCGACCACCGCAACGAGCGCGTCAGCGGCCACATCCTCACGGTGGAAGACCCGATCGAGTACACCTACCGCAACCGCAAGTCGGTGGTGAACCAGCGCGAGATCGGGCCCGATACCGCCTCGCTGCAGGTGGCGCTGAAGAACGCACTGCGCCAGGCGCCCGACGTCATCCTCATCGGCGAGATCCGCGACCGCGAGACCATGTCGGCGGCCATCGCCTACGCGCAGTCGGGCCACCTGGTGCTGGCCACGCTGCACGCCAACAACAGCTACCACGCGCTCAACCGCATCCTCAGCTTCTACCCGGTGGAGGTGCGCCCCACCATGCTGGGCGACCTGGCCGCCGCGCTGCGCGCCATCGTCTCGCAGCGCCTGCTGCGCACCCAGCAGGGCAACGCGCGCGTGCCGGCCATGGAGGTGCTGCTCAACACGGCGCTGATCGCCGACCTGATCCAGAAGGCCGACTTCTCGGGCGTGCGCGAGGCGATGGAGAAATCGCTCGCCGAAGGCTCGCAGACCTTCGAGCAGGACCTGGCGCGCCTCATCCACGAAGGCCTCGTCACGCGCGAGGAAGGCCTGGCCCACGCCGATTCCCCCAACAACCTGCTCTGGCGCCTGCAGAACGATTTCGAGCACAGCCGCGCCAGTGGCTACGAGGCCGCCGAAGAAGAAGCCAGCGACGCGCCGTCGTTCACCGAGTTCACGCTCGACGTCAAATTCTGATGACCGATACCCTGCGCCTCGCCGAGGCGCTCATCGCCCTGCCCTCCGTCACCCCGCGCGACGCGGGCTGCCTCGATCTGATCGCGGCGCGCCTGCGCGCCATCGGCTTCCAGTGCGAGCGCCTGGACAGCGGCCCCGACGACTTCCGTGTCAGCAACCTCTGGGCGCGGCGCGGCAGCGGCCAGCGGCCCACGCTGGTGTTCGCTGGCCACACCGACGTGGTGCCCACCGGACCGCTGGAGGCCTGGGCCAGCGACCCCTTCGTGCCCAGCCACCGCGACGGCGCGCTGTACGGCCGCGGCGCGAGCGACATGAAGACCTCGATCGCCGCCATGGTCGTGGCCTGCGAGCGCTTCCTCGCCGAGCAGCCCGACCCCGCCATCGACATCGCCTTCCTGCTCACCAGCGACGAGGAAGGCCCCGCGCTGGACGGCACGGTGGTGGTCTGCAACGCCGCGAAGGCGCGTGGCGAGCGCCTGGACTGGTGCATCGTGGGCGAGCCCACCTCGGTCGAGCGCACCGGCGACATGATCAAGAACGGCCGGCGCGGCACGCTCAGCGGCAAGCTCACGGTCAAGGGCATCCAGGGCCACATCGCCTACCCGCACCTGGCGAAGAACCCCATCCACATGGCCGCCCCCGCGCTGGCCGAGCTGGCCGCCACCGAATGGGACCGCGGCAATGACTTCTTCCCGCCCACCAGCTGGCAGATCAGCAACATCCATGGCGGCACCGGCGCGAGCAACGTCATCCCCGGCACGGTGGTGATCGACTTCAACTTCCGCTTCAGCACCGAGCGCACGCCCGAGTCGCTGCAGGCGCAGGTGGTCGACATCCTGGCGCGCCATGGCCTGCACGCGGGCAGCGAGCACGACCTCGCCTGGACCCTGGGTGGGCGCCCCTTCCTCACCACCCCGGGCACGCTGGTCGACGCCGTGCGCGCCGCCATCCGCGAGGAAACCGGCATCGAGACCGAGCTCTCCACCACCGGCGGCACCAGCGACGGCCGCTTCATCGCGGCCGTGTGCCCGCAGGTGATCGAGCTCGGCCCGCCCAACGCCACCATCCACAAGGTCAACGAGCACGTGAAGCTCGCCGACATCGAACCCCTCACCGCGGTCTACCGCCGCACGCTGCAGCACCTGCACGCGCAGGCGCGGCAGACCGCCTGATACCCACCGTGAACCTGCAAGAACTGATGGCCCGGGCCGAAGCCCGCCTGGCCAGCGCCAACCTGGCCTATGGCCACGGCACCACCAATGCCCACGACGAGGCCGCCTGGCTCGTGCTGTGGCGCCTGGGCCTGCCGCTCGACACCGACCTCGACGCACACGCCGCCGACACCGTGGACGCCGACGCGGCCGCCGCCGTCGATGCCCTGATCGAGCGGCGCATCGCCACGCGCGAGCCCGCCGCCTACCTCACGCAAGAGGCCTGGCTGCAGGGCGTGCCCTTCTATGTGGACCGCCGCGCCATCGTGCCGCGCAGCTTCATCGCCGAACTCATCGCCGACGGAGGCATCGACCCCTGGCTGAGCGACGACACCGTGCGTGTGCTGGACCTGTGCACCGGCAATGGCAGCCTGGCCGTCCTGGCCGCCCTGGCCTGGCCCGAGGTGCGCGTGACCGGCGCCGACCTGTCGCCCGAGGCGCTGCAGGTCGCGCGCATCAACGTCGACCGGCACGGCCTGGCGGACCGCATCGCGCTCGTGGAAAGCGACGGCCTCGCGGCCTGCCCCGGCCCCTGGGACCTGATCCTCTGCAACCCGCCCTACGTGAACGCGCACAGCATGGCCGAGCTGCCACCCGAGTTCCGGGCCGAACCCGCGCTGGCGCTGGCCGGCGGCGCCGACGGAATGGACTTCGTCCGCGCCCTGCTGCGCGACGCGCCCGCGCGCCTGAGCCCGCGCGGCGTGCTGGTGCTGGAGATCGGCCACGAGCGCGCGCACTTCGAAGCCGCCTTCCCCGCGCTCAACCCGGTCTGGCTGAGCACCAGCGCGGGCGACGACCAGGTGCTGCTGCTCACCCGCGACGCACTGGAGGCCGCATGATCGTCGTCCGCGATGTGGTGCTGCGCCGCGGCACCAAGGTGCTGCTCGACCGCGCCTCGCTCACCATCAACCCCGGCGAAAAAGTGGGCCTGGTGGGCCGCAACGGCGCCGGCAAGTCCAGCCTGTTCCGCCTGCTCGACGGCAACCTGCACGAAGACAAAGGCGAGTTCAGCGTGCCTGCGCAGTGGCGCCTGGCCCAGGTCGCGCAGGACATGCCCGAGACCGAACTCGACGCCACCCGCTTCGTGGTCGAAGGCGACACCACCCTGCTCGCGGCCGAGCGCGAGGTGGCCGAGGCCGAGGCCAGCGGCGACGGCGAGCGCATGGCCCATGCCTACATGGCGCTCAACGACGCTGGCGCGCACGACGCCACCGCGCGCGCGCAGGCGCTCATCCTCGGCCTGGGCTTCCAGACCAACCAGCTCGATCGCCCGGTCAACAGCTTCTCTGGCGGCTGGCGCATGCGCCTGCAACTGGCGCGCGCGCTCATGTGCCCGAGCGAGCTGCTGCTGCTCGACGAACCCACCAACCACCTGGACCTGGACGCCCTGGTCTGGCTGGAGGCCTGGCTGGCGCGCTACCCCGGCACGCTGCTCGTCATCAGCCACGACCGTGAGTTCCTCGACGCGGTGACCAACGTGACCGTGCACATCGAGCACGCCCAGCTCAAACGCTACGGCGGCAACTACAGCCGCTTCGAGGACATGCGCGCCGAGCAGATGGCCCTGCAGCAGGCCGCGTTCTCGCGCCAGCAGGACAAGATCGCGCACCTGCAGAAATTCATCGACCGCTTCAAGGCCAAGGCCAGCAAGGCCAAGCAGGCCCAGAGCCGCGTGAAGGCGCTCGAGCGCATGGAGCGCATCGCCCCTGTGCTGGCCGACGCCGAGTTCAGCTTCGAGTTCAGCGAGCCGGCCAGCCTGCCCAACCCCATGCTGGTGCTGGACGGCGTGGACGTGGGCTACCCCGGCGATGGCGGCGAGCCGATCACCATCGTGCGCGGCATCCAACGCTCGGTGATGGCCGGCCAGCGCATCGGCATCCTGGGCGCCAACGGCCAGGGCAAGTCCACGGTGGTCAAGACCATCGCGCGCACGCTCGCCCCCCTCGCGGGCACGGTGACCGAAGGCAAGGGCCTGAACATCGGCTACTTCGCGCAGCAGGAACTCGACGTGCTGAGCCCGCGCGACAACCCGCTGGAGCACATGGTGCGGCTGGTGAAGGAGTGCAGCGCGCAAGGCCGCCTGAGCGGCCAGCCCACGCGCGAGCAGGACCTGCGCAACTTCCTCGGCATGTTCCAGTTCACCGGCGATCAGGTCTTCCAGGCCGTGGGCAGCATGAGCGGCGGCGAGAAGGCGCGCCTGGTGCTGTGCATGATCGTCTGGCAGCGCCCCAACCTGCTGCTGCTCGACGAACCCACCAACCACCTCGACCTGGCCACGCGCGAGGCCCTGTCCATCGCGCTCAACGAGTTCGAGGGCACGGTGATGCTGGTGAGCCACGACCGGGCCCTGCTGCGCGCCGTGTGCGACGAGTTCTGGCTGGTCTCGCGCGGCGCCCTGTCGCCTTTCGACGGCGACCTCGACGACTACCAGCGCCACCTCATCGAGATGGCCCGGCAGGCGCGCGAGGCGCAACGCGCCGCCGCGCGCGCCGAGGCCCCCGCCCCAGCCCCCGTGGCCGCGCCGGCGGAGGACCGCCGCGCGGACGCGCAGCGGCAGAAAGCCCTCACCGAGCGCCTGCGTCCGATCAAGAAGGAACTGGCCCAGGTGGAACAGCGCATGGCCGCCTTGGCCCAGGAGCGCGAGCGCCTGGAGGCCGAGCTGCTTGCCGCGCCCGAACCGGCGAAGCTGGCCGAACTGGGCAAGCGCCTGAAGGTGGTGGAGGCCGAGAACGGGACCGTCGAGGCGCGCTGGCTGGAGCTCAGCGAAGCCATCGAGCAAGCGCAGCAGGCCTGAGCCGCGCGTGCCCTAAGCGCGCTACAGTGGGTCCGGGCCGTCGAGAGGCGGTCCGTTCAACATCCCACAGGAGGCTCACACCATGATGTCCATTCTCGGCACCATCCTCATCGGTCTCGTCGCCGGCTTCGTGGCCCGCATGCTCAAGCCCGGCAACGACAGCATGGGCTGGATCATGACGGCCGTGCTCGGCATCGCCGGCTCCTTCCTGGCGAGCTACCTCGGCGCCGCCATGGGCTGGTACGCCCCGGGCCAGGCGGCGGGCTTCATCGCCTCCGTGGTCGGCGCGATCGTGATCCTGGTGATCTGGGGCATGTTCAAGAAGTGAGGCCCTGGCGCTGCGGCCCTCGCGGCGCCGCAGCGGGCCATCGCCGCGGCACAAAGAAAAAGGCCCTGGTCTCACGACCAGGGCCTTCCTGTTGGTGGTAGGACGTGGCAGGCTCGAACTGCCGACCAACGGATTAAAAGTCCGCTGCTCTACCAACTGAGCTAACGTCCCACACGCTTCACAACTTGCGTATCGCTTGCTGCGAAGCCTCAGATTATAGCGTGGTTTCGATGGCTCTCTGAAGGCCGATCGCTTTTTTCTTGCGATGCGTTCGCCAGGGTGTCGAGCAGCCAGCCCGCGGCGCACAGGCCGAAGGTCGCGGTAACCGTGACCACCGAGCCGAAGCCGTGGCAGTTCAGCGAACCATCGCCACCATCGAGCCCACACGACGGGTCCGGCGGCGCCACCGCTTCGCGGCTGAACACGCAGACCGTGTCCATGCGACCCTGGCGCGCGCCGCCGTGGTGCTTGCGCAGGCGGTAGCGCAGTTGTGCCAGCAAGGGGTCGTGCGTGACCTCGGCCAGGTCCGCCAGCTGCACCGCCTCCGCGCGGCGCTTGCCGCCGGCCGCGCCCACCGCCACGAATGGCACCCGCTCGGCGCGGGCCCAGGCAGCCATCGCTGTCTTGGCGCGCACCTGGTCGCAGGCGTCGATGAGGCCGTCGGGTCGCTGGCCTTGCAGCAGGCCAGGCCAGTTCTCGGGCGTCACGAAGTCGTCCACCAGGTCCAGTTCGATGCCGGGATGAAAGCCCAGGATGCGGTCCCGCAGGGCCTCGATCTTGGCCTGGCCCAGCGTGGCGTCCAACGCATGCACCTGGCGGTTGATGTTGGATTCGGCGACGTGGTCGAGGTCGATCAATGTGAGACGGCGCACGCCGCTGCGCGCCAGCGCCTCGGCCGCCCAGGAGCCCACGCCCCCCAGGCCCGCCACCACGCAATGCGCGTCGAAGATGCGCTGCGCGCCTTGCACGCCGTAGAGCCGCCGCAGCCCGCCGAAGCGGCGCTCGAAGCGCTCGGCGTCCAGCGGATTCACCCCGCGCGCTCCAGCAACCACATTTGGAACTTGAAGCCCAGCACCGCGCCACCCACGATGCCCGCGACCGCGATGGCACTCAAGAGGCTGAGCGTGGACAGGCCGGAAAGCCCTTGGCCCACGGTGCACCCCAGGGCCGTGACCCCCCCCACACCCATGAGCGCCGCGCCCACGAGGTGCAGCGCGGTGTCGCGCGTGTCGCGGAAGCCTTCCCAGCGGAAGCTGCGCTCGATGAGCGCGCAGAGAAAGGAACCCGCAACCACGCCGAACACGGTGACGACACCGAAGGTCAGCACCTTGCTCTTGTCGCTGAAGAAGATGAACCAGTCGAGCACGTAGGCCATCGGCGCGGTGAAGGTCAAGGCCTCCATGCGGCCGCTGTTGCTGCCCGTGTAGACAGGTTCCAGCGTTTCCGGGTGCTCCGGCAGGAAGCCCAGGTGGCCGCTCACCCACCACATACCCACAATGGTGAGACCGATGCCGATCCCCGCGAGCAGGTTGTTGCCGGTGCGGAAATCCGCGCTGCGCAGGCACCAGGCGATCAGCACGACGCCGATCACCAGCGCGCAGAGCAGGCCCACCAGGCCCGGCTCCATGCCCAGGGCCTTGGCCACCCAGGTGGGCAGCGCCGAGCCCGACGGCAGCTCAAGGCTCACGCGGTCGACGGTGTTGACGCGCACCACGCCGAAGATGCCGCGCAACGTCATGAACGCGGCCAGGCCCATGACGAAGAACACCACCAGCGACTTCAGGCTGCCGGCGCCGATGCGCACCAGCGTCTTGCTGCCGCAGCCCGAGGCCAGCACCATGCCGAAGCCAAACAGCGAGCCCCCCACCAGGGCCGAGAGCCAGAGGAAGCGGCTGCCGGTGTAGAGCGACTGGCTGGTGTCGATCCAGCCCAGCCAGCCCATGCCATAGAAGCCGATGGCCGCCACACCCACGGCCATGACCCACATGCGCATGCGGGTCCAGTCGCCCATGTTCACGATGTCGCTGATCGCGCCCATGGTGCAGAAATGGGTGCGCTGGGCGATGAAACCGAACACCGCGGCCACGCCGAAGGCGGCCCACAGCACGGTCTGGTTCAGGGATTGCAGGGTGGCGAGTTCGTCCATAGGGCCGCGATTGTAGGGGCGGCCCCATGGTCCCTCACTTCAGTCGGGCCAGGCGTTCCTTGGCCGCGCCGGCGGCCTCGCTCTGCGGGTGCTGCTTGACCAGATCTTCCAGCGTTCTGCGCGCGCCCTTGGTGTCCTTGAGCTCGACCTGGCTGTTGGCCAGGGCCAGCATGGCCTCGGGCGTGCGCGGGTGGTCGGGGAATTCGCGCACCAGGCGCTGGTGCGTTTCCACCGCGTCCTTGTAGGCGCGCGCGGCGTACTGGGCGTTGCCGAGCCAGTACAGCGCCACGGGTGTGTAGCCGCTGGTGGGGTAACGCCGCAGGAAGGCGGTGTAGGCGACCGTGGCGCCCGTGAAGTCGGACTTGCGCAGGGTGGCCATGGCGGCGTCGAACTCGGCCTTCTCGGCCGGTTGTGCCGTGAAGCTTCGGCCGTCGAGTTCGACCTTCACCGGCTCGACCTGGCGCAGGCGCTCGTCGATGCCGGCCTGCACGTCCTTCTGCGCACGCTGCAGCTCGGACACCTCGCGCGCGAGCTGCTCGTTCTGCCCGCGCAGGCGGGCGATCTCGCCGCGCAGCTGCTCGATCTGGTTGGCCAGTTCGAGCATGCTGCGCTTGATGGTCGCGTCGCCCTCGCGCTGCTGCGCGGCGGCGGCATCGGTGGCCTGGCGGTTGGCGTCGACCTGGCGGCGCAGCTCGATGATGGCCTGGCGCGCCTCGTCGTCACCGAACAGGGCGTGCGCGGACGGCGCCCACAGGCCGCCCAGCAGCAGGGCACCCGTGGCCAGCGTGGGTTTCCAGCGCGCGGTGCTCATTCCCTGGTTCAACGGTAGGTGAGCTCGACGCGGCGGTTCTTGGACCAGGCGGCTTCGTCGCTGCCGGTCTGCGCGGGCTTCTCTTCACCGAAGCTCACGGCTTCCATCTGGCTGTCCTGCACGCCCAGCAGCGAGAGCGCGCGGCGCACGGCCTCGGCGCGCTTCTGGCCCAGCGCCAGGTTGTATTCGCGGCCGCCGCGCTCGTCGGTGTGGCCCTCCAGCTGCACGCGCACGCTGCGGTTGGCATTGAGGTAGC
Source organism: Hydrogenophaga sp. YM1 (assembly GCF_016903055.1). Taxonomy (NCBI): domain Bacteria; kingdom Pseudomonadati; phylum Pseudomonadota; class Betaproteobacteria; order Burkholderiales; family Comamonadaceae; genus Hydrogenophaga; species Hydrogenophaga sp. YM1. The sequence goes on from NZ_CP070223.1 coordinate 2,767,627, forward strand.
GCGCGTTGGCCTCGAGCAGGGCGGTGGCGTCGGGCTTGACCTCGAAGCTGTCGTAGTCGAAGTAGATGATGCGCTGCATTTGCGCGGGCTGGGCGCTGGTGCTGGACGGCACCTGCACGCCGGCCACGCCGCGCGGGTCGACGCCGCTGCCCTGCCCGCCCGCGCCAGCCGCGCCGCCCGCGGCCGTGCCCGAGCGGTCTTCGACCGGGGGCTCATCCAGGCGGACGTTCGAACCGCAGGCCGCGAGCACGGCGGCGGCGATCAGCGCGGCGAACAGGCCGCTGAGGCGTCGGAAGGGGGTGGTACGGGACATGGCGGTTCCTGAGGTGCGTTGTTGATGAGGAAACAATCGGGACGGGAGGATCGATCGGCGCGGGTTCAACGAAGGAAGGGTCCCCATTCGGGTTCCCGGATGTCGCCCTGCGCGCCGGCCAGGCGGGTCTTGATGCGGCCATCCACGGTGGTGGTCATGAGCGCGTCGCCCCCCTTGTCGCGGGTGGCATAGATGATCATGCGGCTGTTGGGCGCGAAGCTGGGGCTCTCGTCGCCGCTGGTGTCGGTGAGGGCGGTGACGGTGCCGCTGGACAGCTCCATCACGTGCAGGCGGAAGGCGCCGTTGATGCGCGAGATGAACGCAAGCCAGCGGCCGTCGGGGCTGAGCGCGGGCGAGATGTTGTAGTTGCCGGTGAAGGTAACGCGCTGCGCGTTGCCGCCCTGAGCGGGCATGCGGTAGATCTGTGGCGAGCCGCCGCGGTCGCTCACGAAGTAGATCTGCTTGCCGTCGGCGCTGAACACGGGTTCGGTGTCGATGCTGCCGCTGCCGCTTTGCGTGAGGCGGCGCGGCTCGCCGCCGTTGGCGTCGATCGCGTAGAGCTGGGCGTTGCCGGACAGCGTGAGCGCGGCCACCACGGTCTTGCCGTCGGGCGACCAGGCCGGCGCGCTGTTGGAACCGCGAAAGCTCGCGAGCACGCGCCGGCGCCCGGTGGCGACCTCGTGCGAGACGATCTCGGCCTTGCGCTTCTCGAACGAAACATAGGCCAGCTGCGCGCCGTTGGGCGCCCAGCTCGGGGAGATGATGGGCTCGTTGCTGGTGAAGGCGGCCTGGGCGTTCTCGCCGTCGGCGTCGGCCACCCACAGGCGGTGCGTGCTGCCCGCCTTGGTGACGTAGGCGATGCGGGTGGAGAACACGCCTTTCTCGCCGGTGATCTTCTCGTAGACGTAGTCGGCGATCTTGTGGGCGGCCAGGCGCAGGTTGTTCGGCGTGCTGGGGTGGCTCATGCCACCCAGATCCTGGGCGCGCACCACGTCCCAGAGGCGGAAGCGCACATCGAAGCGGCCGTCGGCCAGGCGGGTGACGCTGCCGGTGAGCAGGGAGTCGGCGCCGCGCTCGCGCCAGGGGGCCAGGTCAGGGCGCGAGGTTTCGTCGAGCGCGCCCGACAGCGGCGGCACGGCCACGAACTGGCCGGAGCGCTCCAGGTCGGCGCGCACGATGGCGGCGATGTTCTCGCTCGCGGCGTCGTTGCCGCGAAAGTTCACGGCCGAGAAGGGGAAGCGGGTGAGGCCGACGCCGGTGACCTCGACCCGGAACTGCGCCAGCGCGCCCGAGGCGGGCCAGCCCAGCAGGGTGGAAGCGGAGATAAGGCCCAGGGCATGCCGGCGCGGCATCCCGGTGGAGGGATGGAGTCGGGGCGGTTGGTGCATGGTGTTGGGATTGTCGGGCAGTGCGGGACGCGAGGCCCGGTGCCCTTGTAAGTAGCGGCCGATAATACCGGACACCCGCAGGCAAGCCGTGACAAGATGTGTGCCCTCGCGGCCTGCTGGACCGCGATCGCGCCCATTGGTTCCCCACCATCCGCCCCGATTTGAACCCCTCCGACCCGTCCGCCGCCCTCCCCTCCGGCCCGCTGCGCCAGCGGCTGCTGCGCGTCTGGCCCTATTTCCGGGACGCAAAGACCGGCATCGTCTTCGCCGCGCTGGCCACCGTGATCGGCGCGCTGACCGAGCCGCTGATCCCCGCCCTGCTCAAGACCCTGCTCGACGAGGGCTTCAACGACGGCCGCATTCCGCTGTGGATGGTGCCGCTGGCCTTCATGGGCCTGTTCGGCGTGCGCGGCATCGCCTCCTTCGTGGCGCAGTACGCCCTGTCGTACACGGCCAACGTGGGCATGCTCAACCTGCGCCGCGCCATGTTCGCCAAGCTCAACGCGGCCCAGCTGGCGCTGTTCTCGCGCCAGAGCGCGAGCAAGCTGTCCAACACGCTGGTCTATGAGGTGCAGACCGGCTCGCAGATGCTGGTGTCGTCCCTGCTCACCCTCACCCGCGACAGCCTCACGCTGGTGGCGCTGATGGGCTACCTGCTCTACCTGAACTGGAAGCTCACGCTGATCGTGATCGCGGTGTTCCCGGGCCTGGCCTGGATCATGCGAGTGCTCTCCAAGCGCCTGTACCGCCTCACGCGCGCCAGCCAGCAGGCCACCGACGAGCTGGCCTACGTGGTGGAGGAAAACGCCCTGGCCCACCGCGTGGTGCGCCTGCACGGCGCGCAGCGCCGCCAGGCCGAGCGCTTCGACCAACTGAGCGTGGCGCTGCGCCGCCTGGCGCTCAAGAGCACCATCGCCATGGCCGCCATGACGCCCTTCACCCAGCTGCTGGCCTCGGCCGCGCTGTCGGCGGTGATCGCGGTGGCGCTGTGGCAGAGCAGCACCACGGGCGTCACGGTGGGCAACTTCGTGGCCTTCGTCACCGCCATGCTGATGCTGATCGCCCCGATCCGGCACCTGGCCGAGATCGCCTCGCCCATCACGCGCGGCCTGGCGGCGCTGGAGCGCGGCATCGAGCTCATCGAGCAGACGCCCGAACAGACCGGCGGCACGCACGTGGCCGAACGCGTGCAAGGCGCCATCGCGCTGCGCGGCGTGTGGGTGCGCTACCCGCCCAAGGCCGACGGCGCCGACGCGGCCGAGGCCGGCCTGGCGCTGCGCGGCATCGAACTGGACATCCGCCCCGGCGAAGTGGTGGCCTTCGTCGGCCCCTCGGGCTCGGGCAAGACCACGCTCATCAACCTGCTGCCGCGCTTCGTGGAGGTCGAGCGCGGGGTGGTCACGCTGGACGGCGTGCCCCTGCCCGACTGGGACCTGGCCAGCCTGCGCCGCCAGTTCGCGCTGGTGAGCCAGGACGTGGTAATGCTCAACGACAGCCTGGCCGCCAACGTGGCCCTGGGCGCGGTCGACGGCGAACTCGACGAAGCCCGCGTGCACGCCGCCCTGCTCTCGGCCAACCTGGGCGAGCTGCTGGAGCGCCTGCCGCAGGGCATGCACACCAACGTGGGCCACAACGCCACCGAGCTCTCGGGCGGCCAGCGCCAGCGCCTGGCCATCGCGCGCGCCATCTACAAGGACTCGCCGGTGCTGATCCTGGACGAGGCGACGTCGGCGCTGGACAACGAGTCCGAGCGCCTGGTGCAGGACGCGCTGTCGCGCCTGATGAAAGGCCGCACCACCCTGGTCATCGCGCACCGGCTGTCCACCATCGAGCACGCGGACCGCGTGATCGTGCTGGCCGAGGGCCGCATCGTGGAACAGGGGCGGCACGCCGATCTGCTGGCGGCCGACGGCGTGTACGCGCGGCTGCACGCGCAAGGACTGGGCACGGCGGGCGCGGACGCCCCGGCCAGCCCACCCCAGGTCACCCCGGATTGAGCGCCGCGGCGCGTGGGTGTACAAGCGCGGGACAACACGCCCGCCCCGGCCGGAGACCCGCCATGCGCAACCTCAGCGAACAGCTCACGCAGTACGCGGCCTACCACCGCGACCGCCGCAACATCCTCACCCATTTCGTCGGCATCCCCATGATCGTGCTGGCCGTGGCCGTGCTGCTGGCGCGGCCGGTGCTGGCGCAGTGGGGCGCGGTGGCGCTGTCGCCCGCCACGCTGGTCACGCTGCTCACGGTGCTGTACTACCTCAAGCTGGACCTGCGCCTGGGCGCGGTGATGGCGGCGCTGATGGCCCTGTCGCTGTGGTTCGCGCAGGCGGTGGCGGCGCAGACCACGGCCGTGTGGCTCTCGGTGGGCGTGGGCCTGTTCGTCGTGGGCTGGGTGATCCAGTTCGTCGGCCACTACTACGAGGGGCGCAAGCCCGCCTTCGTGGACGATCTGGTGGGCCTGGTCATCGGCCCGCTGTTCGTGGTGGCGGAAGCCGGCTTCCTGCTCGGCCTGCGGCGCGAGCTGCAGCAGGCCATCGAGGCGCGCGTGGGCCCGGTGCGGGACCACGCCCCCGCCCGCGCGGCCTGAGGCCCGCGCCGGGCGCGATCGATCGCCCCTGCCCTCAGCGCGCCAGCGCGCGCAGCACCTTCGCGAGTTGCCGCACGGCGGCCTCCAGCTCGTTCGGCGCGTGGGCCGCGAAGCCCATGAGGAAGCCCGCCTCGTGCCCGCCGGGCGAGGCGTGCAAGGCCGTCAGCCCGAGCAGGTCGATGCCCGCGCGGCGGGCCGCGTCCACGGCCTCGCGCTCGGGGACGCCGCAGACCAGCACGCAGGGCATCTGCAGGCCGCCGTCCGGCACCCGGGGCTCCACCAGGCCGGCCAGGTGCTGGCGCACCAGGCGCGCCAGCGCGTCGCGCCGCTCGGCGTAGACGGCGCGCATGGTGCGCACGTGCGCGCCGAAGTGGCCGCCTTCGATGAAGCGGGCCAGCGTGAGCTGCGGGATCGGCGCGCTGTGCCCGTCCAGCAGCGTGCGCGCCACCGTCATGGGGGCCACCAGCGGCGGCGGCAGCACCATGTAGCCGATGCGCAGGCCCGGGAACAGCGACTTGGTGAAGGTGCCGATGTAGACGGTGCGCTCGTGCGGATCGAGCCCCTGCACGCAGGCCGTGGGCCGGCCGGCGTAGTGGAATTCGCTGTCGTAGTCGTCCTCGATGATCCAGGCCTGCTGCTGGCGCGCCCATTCGATGGCGGCCAGCCGCCGGTCCAGCGACAGCGTGGCCCCGCTCGGGAACTGGTGGGACGGCGTCAGGAACACCGCCCGCGCCTGCGGTGCCGCCTGGTGCAGCTGGTCCACCCGCATGCCCTCGGCGTCCAGCGGCACCGGCACGCACGCCAGACCGGCGGCCTCGAAGGCCTTGCGCGCACCGTGGTACATGGGGTCCTCGACGAGGATGCGCTCGCCGGCGTCCAGCAGCACGGTGGCGCACAGGCTCCGCGCCTGCTGGGAGCTGGTCAGCACCAGCACGCGCTCGGACGTGGCGCGCGCGCCGCGCTCCAGGTTCACGTAGGCCGCGATGGCCCGGCGCAGCGCCTCCATGCCCTGCGGCGGGCTGTGCAGCAGGGCCGCCGCGCCGTGCGCCTTCAGCACCTGGCGCTCCAGTCGCTCCCAGGTGGCCAGCGGAAAGGCCCGGACCTCCGGCACGCCGGGCGCGAAGGCGCGCGGCGCGACAAAGTCCCGCACGCCGCCGCCCTGGAACAGGGCGGCGCCGCGCCGGCTCAGGCGCGCCTCCCCCGGGTGGGCGGGTGGGTGCCCCGCCGGCGCGCGCGCCCCCAGGCCCCGGGCCCGCGCCGACACGGCGCTGCCGCGGCCCACGCGTCGCTCGATGAAACCCTCCGCGTGCAGCTGGCCGTACGCGGCTTCCACCGTGTCGCGCGACACACCCAGCGACCGGGCCAGCGCGCGCGAGGCCGGCAAAGGCCGGCCGGCCTCCAGCGCGCCGTCGAGGATGAGCTGGCGCACGGCGCGCTGCACGCGCGCGTGCAGGGGCAAGGTGGCCCGTGCCGGATCGGCGACACCGGCCTTGACCGATTCGAGCAGGGCGTGTTTGAACAATTGGTCTGGGTAAGGTCAGAAAAATGGCAGGAGATGTCCAACCATTTTCACCCTACAACACCCCCATGCCTCCCACCCCCTCTCCCACGCCCCTTCGCTGGAGCGACTTGCCCCACCCCGTCGTCGCCGGGCTGGTCTCGGTCCTCGTCAACTACGGCGGCACCTTCATCCTCGTGTTCCAGGCCGCCCAGGTGGCGGGCCTGAGCGCGGCGCAGACCGCCTCCTGGGTCTGGTCGGTGTCCATCGGCGTGGGCGTGACCGGCCTGCTGCTGAGCTGGCGCTCGCGCGAGCCCATCATCACCGCCTGGTCCACGCCGGCCGCGGCCTTCCTGGTGACGGCCCTGGCCACCACGCCCTACCCGCAGGCCATCGCGGCCTACCTGGTGTCGGCCGCCGCCTTCGTGGTGCTGGGCCTGTCGGGCGGGTTCGAGCGGCTCATCCGCCTGATCCCACCCGGGGTGGCCGCCGGCCTGCTCGCCGGCATCCTGTTGCCCTTCGGCATCAAGGCCCTGGGCGGTCTGAGCGTGGACCCCACGCTGGCCGGCCTGCTGATCGTGGCCTACGTGCTGCTCAAGCGGGTCACGGCGCGCTACGCCGTGGTCGGCATCCTGGCCCTGGGGCTGGCTTTCCTGCTGGTGCAGAACCGCGTCGATCTCTCGGGGTTGGCGCTGCGCTTCGCCGCGCCGGTGTTCACGCCGCCCGAGTTCACGCTCAACGCCCTGCTCAGCGTGGCGCTGCCGCTGTTCCTGATCACGCTCACCGGCCAGTACATGCCGGGCATGCTGGTGTTGCGCAACGACGGCTTCCAGAGCCGAGCCGATCCCATCGTGGGCGTCACCGGGCTGGGCTCGCTCCTGATGGCGCCCTTCGGCTCGCACGCCTTCAACCTCGCGGCGATCACGGCGGCCATCTGCACCGGCCGCGAGGCGCACGAGGACCCGTCCAAGCGCTGGATCGCCGGCATCGCCGCGGGCCTGTTCTACGTGCTGGTGGGCGTGTTCGGGGTGACGCTGGCCGCTGCCTTCATGGCCTTGCCGGCCACCTTCATCACCACCCTGGCGGGTCTGGCGCTGCTGGGCACCATCGGCGCCAGCCTGTCCGGCGCCCTGGCCGACGCCCGCACGCGCGAGGCCTCGCTGATCACCTTCCTGGCGGCGGCCGCCAACATCAGCCTGTTCGGCATCGGCGGCGCCTTCTGGGGGCTGCTGATCGGGCTGGCCGCGCACGCGGCGCTGCACGGCCACTGGCCGGGGCGGCTGGCGCGCACGACGGCACTGGCGGACAAGGGAGCGAGACCCTGATGGCGATGCCGACGCCCGACACCCCCACCCGGCACGACCGGCACGGCCGCTACCCCCAGGCCCTGACGGTAGCGGACCTGCGCCGCCACCTCGACGAGGTGCAGGCGCGCATCGCCGCGGCCTGCCGGCGCGTGGGGCGAGACCCCGCCGAGGTGCGCCTGCTGCCCGTCAGCAAGACCCAGCCCGTGGAACGCGTGCGCCTGGCCCACGCGGCGGGCTGCCGCCTGCTGGGCGAGAACAAGGTGCAGGAGGCCCTGGGCAAGTGGGAGGCCACGCCGGACCTGGCCGGTCTGCGCTGGTCCGTCATCGGCCACCTGCAGACCAACAAGGCCAAGCTGGTGGCGCGCTTCGCCAGCGAGTTCCAGGCCCTGGACAGCCTGCGCGTGGCCGAGGCGCTGGACCGCCGCCTGCAACTGGAAGGCCGTTCGCTGGACGTGTTCGTCCAGGTCAACACCTCGGGCGAGGCCAGCAAGTACGGCCTGGCGCCCGATGAGGTGCCGGCCTTCCTGCGGGCCCTGCCGGCCTTCGCGGCGCTGCGCGTGCGCGGCCTGATGACGCTGGCGCTGTTGTCGTCCGAGGCGCAGCGCGTGCGGCGCTGCTTCGTCTTGCTGCGCGAACTGCGCGAGCGGCTGCGCCAGGACGCGCCCGCCGGCATCGGCCTGGAGGAGCTGTCCATGGGCATGTCCGGCGATTTCGAGATCGCGATCGAAGAAGGCGCCACCGTGGTGCGCGTCGGGCAGGCCATCTTCGGGGCGCGCGCGCTGCCGGACAGCCACTACTGGCCGGCGGCGGGCGGCTGAGGGCTCACATCAGCACGATGTCGTACTGCTCCTGCGTCATCGAGCTCTCGCTCTGCAAGGAGATTGGCTTGCCGATGAACTCCGACAGGCCCGCCAGGTGCGCGCGTTCCTCGTCGAGGAACAGCTCCACCACCTTGGGCGAGGCCACCACGCGGAACTCGCGCGGGTTGAAGGCGCGCGCCTCGCGCAGGATCTCGCGCAGGATGTCGTAACACACGCTGCGCGGCGTCTTCACCGCACCCTTACCGCCACAGGCCTCGCAGGGCTCGCTGAGCATGTGGGCCAGCGATTCGCGCGTGCGCTTGCGCGTCATCTCCACCAGGCCCAGCTGTGAAAAGCCACCGGTCATGGTCTTGACCCGGTCGCGCGCGAGCTGCTTGCGGAACTCGGCCAGCACCGCCTCGCGGTGGTCGTCGCGCGTCATGTCGATGAAGTCGACGATGACGATGCCGCCCAGGTTGCGCAGCCGCAGCTGGCGCGCGATCGCCTGTGCGGCCTCCAGGTTGGTGCGGAACACCGTGTCGTCGAAGTTGCGCGCGCCCACGAAGCCGCCGGTGTTCACGTCCACCGTGGTCAGGGCCTCGGTCTGGTCGATGACCAGGTAGCCGCCCGACTTGAGCTCCACCCGCCGGCCCAGGGCGCGCACGATCTCTTCGTCCACGTTGAACAGGTCGAAGATCGGCCGTTCGCCGCTGTAGTGCTGCAGCTTGGCCACCGTGTCGGGCATGAACTCGCCGGCGAAGCCCTGCATCAGGCCGAACTGCTCGCGCGAGTCGATGCGGATGGACTGCGTGCCGGCGCCCGACAGGTCGCGCAGCACGCGCTGCATGAGGTTCAGGTCCTCGTGCAGCAGCGAGGCCGGCGGCTGGCGCAGCGCGGCCTCCTTGATGCGCAGCCAGGTCTTGCGCAGGTAGGCGACGTCGTCGGCCAGCTCCTCGTCGTCGGCGTCTTCGGCGTTGGTGCGCAGGATGAAACCGCCCGCCGGGCTGCCGTCGGCGGTGGCGGTGAGGGCCAGCAGGCGCTGGCGCAGGGCCTCGCGCTGGGCGGCCGGGATCTTCTGCGACACGCCGATGTGGTTGTCCTGCGGCAGGAACACCAGCAGTCGGCCCGCGATGCTGATCTGGGCCGTCAGCCGCGCGCCCTTGGTGCCGATCGGGTCCTTGAGCACCTGCACCATCAGGGCCTGGCCTTCGAAGATCTGCTTCTCGATCGGCAGCACCGGGTTGGGCGCCAGGACCTTGGGCGCGGCGGCCGGCGCGGCACCGCCCGCGGCGGGCGCCGGCTCGGCGTCGGCCGGTGCCGGCGCGCGCGGCGTGGCGTGCTTGGCCTGGATGTTGGGCATCAGGTCGGCCACGTGCAGGAAAGCCGCGCGGTCCAGGCCGATGTCCAGGAAGGCCGACTGCATGCCCGGCAGCACGCGCGAGACCTTGCCCAGGTAGATGTTGCCCACCAGCCCGCGCTCCAGCGTGCGCTCGATGTGCACCTCCTGCACGGCGCCCTGCTCCACCACCGCCACGCGCGTCTCCTGCGGAGACCAGTTGATCAGGATGTCCTGGTTCATGGCTTGAGCCCCGTCAGAGGATGGGAAGGCCGGCCGCGCGCAGCAGCCCGGCGGTTTCAAAGGCGGGCAGGCCCACGATGCCCGTGTGGCTGCCGGCGATGCGGCTCACCCACAGGCCCGCGTGGCCCTGGATGGCGTAGGCGCCGGCCTTGCCCATGGGCTCGCCGCCCTCGACGTAGCGGCGGATCTGCGTCGGCGTGAGCGTGTCGAAGCTGACCAGGGAGGTCGAGAGCGCGGACCAGCGCCGCGCGCCCCGGCCCACGGCCACGGCCGTGAGCACGCGGTGCGTGCGGCCCGACAGGTCGGCCAGCATGCGCCGCGCCTCGGCGGCGTCGGCGGGTTTGCCCAGGATGCGCCGGCCCAGGGCCACGGTGGTATCGGCGCACAGCACGGGCGCCGGCGGCAGGCCGCGGCGCTTCAGTCGCGCGAGCGCGGCCTCCAGCTTGAGCGCGGTGACGCGCTGCACGTAACGCGCGGGGGCCTCGTTCGGCCGCGCGGCCTCCAGCGACTCGGCGTCCTCGTCGGCGTCGGGCAGCAGCAGTTCGTGGCGCACGCCCCACTGCGTGAGCAGCTCGCGCCGGCGCGGGCTCTGGGAAGCCAGGTAGATGAAGTTCAAGCGGGTTTCGCCGCCGGGTCGCGCCAAGGCGACACCCGCCCCGTCGGGGGACAGCGACCCGCGCAGCGGCGACGCGAGGGGGCTTTTTTTCATTCGCGGTGGTAGGGGTGGTTCGCGTTGATGGACCAGGCCCGGTAGAGCTGCTCGATGAGCAGCACGCGCACCATGGCGTGCGGCAGGGTCAGGTCGGACAGCCGGATGCGCTGGTGCGCGGCCTCGCGAAAGGCCGGGTCCAGGCCGTCGGGCCCGCCGATGACCAGGGCCACGTCGTCCCCACCCAGCTGCCACTGCCGCAGCTGCTGGGCCAGCGCCTGGGTGGTGAGCGGCGTGCCGCGCTCGTCGAGCGCGACCACGCGCGCCCCGCGCGGAATGGCCGCCTCGATGCGCTGGCGTTCGGCGGCCCAAAGGGTCTCGGTGGTCTTGGAGCCGCGCGGCTCGGTCTTGACGGCCTTGAGCTCGACGCGCAGCTCGGGGGGGAAGCGTTTGGCGTAATCGTCGTAGGCGGTCTGTGCCCAGTCGGGCACCTTCTGCCCGACCGCGACGATCACGAGCTTCATGCCTTCTTCTTGGCGGCGGGCCTGGCCGGCTTGCGGGCCGCCGAGGGCGCGGCCTTGGGCGAGGCCTTCTTCTTCGCCGCCGGCGCGTTGACCACCACCTTGGCCATGCCGGCGCGCGGCTTGGCGGGCGCCGCCTTCTTGGCGGCGGGTGCCCGGCCGGGCGCGGCTTTCTTGGCCGGCGCCTTCTTGGCCGGGGCGGCCTTGCCCACCGGCGTGGCGCCGCGGCCCGCGCCCTTGGCCGCGGCCTTGCGCGCCACGGCCTTGGCCGACACCGGCTTGGCCTCAGCGGCGCGTTCGGCGGCCGGCTTGGCCGGCTTCTTCGCCGCGGCGGCCTTCTTCGCGGCCGACGTCAGGCGCACGGGCTTGGCGCCCCAGATCTCTTCGAGCCGGTAGTACTGGCGGATGGCGGGCTGCATCACATGCGCCACGGCCGGGCCGCAGTCCACGATGATCCATTCGCCGTTCTCCTCGCCCTCGATGCGCGGCTTGTCGAAGCCGGCTTCGCGCACCGCGTCGCGCACGCTGGCGGCCAGGGCCTTGGTCTGGCGGTTGGAGGTGCCGCTGGCGACGATCACGCGCTCGAACAGCGGCGAGAGCTCCTCGGTGTTGAAGACCACGATGTCCTGGCCCTTGACGTCCTCCAGGCCATCGACGATGGCCCTCTGCAGTTTCTGGATGTCTTTCTTCGCGGCGGATTCGCTGGTCATGAAGCGGTCTGGTAGAGGTGGTGCTGTGAAATATAGCTTGCGACCGCGTCCGGGACCAACAGGTCCAGCGGCGGTCCCTCGGCCGGGTCGGCGGCGAGTTTGGCGCGCAGCGCGGTGGCGCTGATGTGCTGCAGCGGCATGCGCAGCGGCATGAAAGGCAGGTCGACGCGGCTGAGATCGATGAGCGGCGCGTCGCCGCGCAGGGCCTGGGCGCCAATGTCGGTGGGTCGGTTGGCCACCGCCAGGGTGGCCAGCGACAGCACCTCTTCCCAGCGCACCCAGGACTTGAAGGCGAGCAACTGGTCGGCGCCGAGCACCAGGTACAGCGTGGCCTGCGGGTACTCGGCGCGCAGTTCCGCCAGCGTGTCGGCGGTGTAGCTGGGGCCCTGGCGCTCGGTCTCGCGACGGTCGACACGCACGCGCGGCAGGTCGCCGAAGGCGCGCTCGCACATGGCGATGCGGTGGTGCGCGGGCGACAGCGTGCGCGCCTTGTGCCAGGCCTGGCCGGTGGGCATCACGTGCAGCGCGTCCAGTTGCAGCTGTTCCAGCGCGGCCTGGGCCAGCGCGCGGTGCGCGGTGTGCGGCGGATCGAAGGCGCCGCCGAACATGCCGACGCGCTGGAGCGGAGCACCGGAACCGGCCATCAGACCCAGTCCCGGCGCACCAGGAAGTCGCGGTAGAGCCGGTCCTCGGGCGTGCCCTTCTTCGTCTGGCGGTTGTAGGCCCAGCTCACCAGCGGCGGCATGGACAGCAGGATGGACTCGCTGCGCCCGCCGGACTGCAGGCCGAAGTGCGTGCCCCGGTCCCACACCAGGTTGAACTCCACGTAGCGGCCGCGCCGGTAGAGCTGGAAGCTGCGCTCGCGCTCGCCGTAGGCGGTGTTCTTGCGCTGATCGACGATGGGCAGGTAGGCGTCGAGGAAGGCGTCGCCCACCGAACTCATCATGGCGAAGCTGCCGTCGAAGCCGAGTTCGGAGAAATCGTCGAAGAAGACGCCGCCGACGCCGCGCTGCTCGTCGCGGTGCTTCAGGTAGAAGTACTCGTCGCACCAGCGCTTGAAGCGCGGGTACTTGTCGACGCCGAAGGGGTCGAGCGCGGCCTTGCAGGCGCGGTGGAAATGCCGCGCGTCGTCCTCGAAACCGTAGTACGGCGTGAGGTCCATGCCGCCGCCGAACCAGCACACCGGCGCGCCGCCCTTGGGCGTGGCGGCGATCATGCGCACGTTCATGTGCACCGTCGGCACGTAGGGGTTGCGCGGGTGGAAGACCAGCGACACGCCCATGGCCTCGAAGGGCGCGCCGGCCAGTTCGGGCCGGTGCTGGGTGGCCGAGGGTGGCAGCTGGCGCCCGCGCACGTGCGAGAAGCCGCAGCCCGCGCGCTCGAACACCGGGCCGTCTTCCAGGATCTGGGTGATGCCGCTGCCCTGCAGCTTCTCGCCGGGCTTTTTCTTCCAGCGGTCCACCACGAACTGGCCGCCGTCGACCAGGGCCACGGTGGAGGTGATCCGCTCCTGCAGATCGACGAGGTATTCGCGGACGTTGGCGATCGGGTTGTCGGACATGCTCACACCGTATCAGTCTTGGGCAGGGCTTGCACCGGGCTGGCCTGCGCGGGGCGCAGGCCGCGCACCCCGGCGAAGGCCTCGGCCAGGCAGGCATAGTCGCGCGCGGCGTCGCCACTCAGGCGCACAAAGCCACACACCCTCACCTCCCGGCGACTGTAATCCAGGGCCACCAGCGCCAGCGGCACGCCGGCGTCCAGCGCCACGCGGTAGAAGCCGCTGCGCCAGCCCGGCGTGCGCCGGCGCGTGCCCTCGGGCGAGAGCGCCAGCCACAGCAGTTCGCCGCGCGCCACGGCCTCGCGCATGGTGTGCACCATGGCGCCCACGGCGCCGCGCGGCGAGCGGCGTTCGATGGGAATGCCGCCGAGCCAGCGCAGCCAGCGGCCGAACAGCGGCACGTCGAACAGCGTGTCCTTGCCCCAGAAGCGCACCGGAATGCCGATGGCCCATTTGGCCAGCACGCCCACCACGAAGTCCCAGTTGCTGGTGTGCGGGTAGACGATGGCGACGCCCTGGCGGCCCGGGAAGCCGTCCTCGACGACGCGCCAGCCCGCCAGGCGCAGCAGCGCGCGCGCCAGGCGGGAGCCGCGAAAGCGCACCGCGTGGGGTGGCGGCAGCGGGACGGGCCCGCGCGGATCCGGGGCGATCAAAGCGCGCGGAAACCGATGTCGCGGCGGCATTGCATGCCGTCGAAGGCGATCGCGTCGACCACCTCATAGGCGCGGCGCTGCGCCTGCGCGACCGAGTCGGCCAGCGCGGTGACGCAAAGCACGCGCCCGCCCGACACCCGCACCGCCGCGCCGTCCTGGGCGGTGCCGGCGTGGAAGACCATGCGGTCGGCCTCGTCGGCGGGCAGGCCGGTGATGGCGTCGCCCTTGCGCGGGTCCAGCGGGTAGCCGGCCGCGGCCATCACGACGCCCAGCGCGACGCGCGGGTCCCAATCGAGTTGCACGCGATCGAGTTCGCCGCGCGTGGCGGCCAGCAGCACCTGCGCGAAGTTGCTGCGCAGCCGCATCATGATGGGCTGCGTTTCGGGGTCGCCCATGCGGCAGTTGAACTCCAGGGTCTTGACCGCGCCGTCGGGCGTGACCATGAGGCCCGCGTAGAGGAAGCCGGTGTAGGGAATGCCGTCGGCCTTCATGCCGCGCAGCGTGGGCAGGATCACCTCGTCCATGGCGCGTCGGTGCACCTCGGGCGTGACCACCGGCGCGGGGGAGTACGCGCCCATGCCGCCGGTGTTGGGGCCCTGGTCGGCGTCCTTCAGGCGCTTGTGGTCCTGGCTGGTGGCCAGCGCCAGGGCGTGCTCGCCGTCGCACAGCACGATGAAGCTGGCTTCCTCGCCCTGCAGGAACTCTTCGATGACGACGCGCGCGCCGCCTTCGTTGTGGGCCACGCCGAGCTTGTTATCCAGCAGCATGAAGTCGATGGCCTCGTGCGCCTCGGCCGCCGTCATGGCCACCACCACGCCCTTGCCGGCCGCCAGCCCGTCGGCCTTGACGACGATGGGCGCGCCCTTTGCGTCGACGTAAGCGTGGGCCTGGACCGGATCGGTGAAGGCCTGGTACTCGGCCGTGGGGATGCCGTGGCGCTGCATGAAGGCCTTGCTGAAGGCCTTGGAGCTTTCCAGCTGCGCGGCCTGGCGCGTGGGGCCGAAGATGGCCAGGCCGTGCGCGCGGAACTCGTCCACCACGCCCGCCGCCAGCGGCGCCTCGGGCCCCACCACGGTGAGCGCCACCCCATGGGCCTGCACCCATTCGCGCAGCGCCACCTTGTCGGTGATGGGCAGGTTGGTGAGCTGCGGGTCGCGCGCGGTGCCGGCGTTGCCCGGGGCCACGACCACCTGGTCCACGCCCTCGGACTGCTTCAGGCGCCAGGCGAGCGCGTGTTCGCGGCCACCGCCGCCGATGACAAGAACCTTCATTCCGAGATTTCAGCGTTGTGGTAGACGTTCTGCACGTCGTCCAGGTCTTCCAGGATGTCCAGCAGCTTCTGCATGCGCGCGGCGTCTTCGCCGGCCAGGGCCACGGTGTTTTCGGCGCGCATGGTCACCTCGGCGATCTCGGGCTTGAGGCCCTTGGCTTCGAGCGCGTCCTTCACGGCCTCGAAGTCGCCCGGCGCGGTCAGCACCTCGATGGCGCCGTCCTCGTCGGTGATGACGTCCTCGGCGCCAGCCTCCAAAGCCACCTCCATCACCGCGTCTTCCGAGGTGCCGGGCGCGAAGATGAGCTGGCCGCAGTGCTTGAACTGGAAGGCCACCGAGCCTTCGGTGCCCAGGTTGCCGCCGTACTTGCTGAAGGCGTGGCGCACCTCGGCCACGGTGCGCACGCGGTTGTCGGTCATGGTGTCCAGGATCACCGCCGCGCCACCGATGCCATAGCCCTCGTAGCGGATTTCCTCCAGCGACAGGCCTTCCAGCGTGCCCGAGGCCTTGTCCACGTTGTACTTGATGCGGTCGGCCGGCATGTTGGCCGCCTTGGCCTTCTCGATGGCCAGGCGCAGGCGCGGGTTCATGGCGGGGTCGCCGCCGCCGCTGCGCGCGGCCACCGTGATTTCACGGATCACGCGGGTCCAGATCTTCCCCCGCTTCTCGTCCTGGCGCCCCTTGCGGTGCTGGATGTTCGCCCATTTGCTGTGTCCGGCCATGGGAAGTCCTCGAAATGCCTGCTGGCTTTGATCTAATGAGCCCGCGATTTTACGATTGCGCCCCTTCCCGTCCCTTTGCGCCCCGCCCACCCCCTCAGGACCCTGCCATGGCCGACCCCCTGCTGATCGCCAAGAACGCCCACACCACCTGCCAGCTGCTGCCCGGCCTGGCCAACCGCCACGGCCTCATCACCGGCGCCACCGGCACGGGCAAGACGGTGACGCTGCAGGCCATGGCCGAAGGCTTCTCGCGCATCGGCGTGCCGGTGTTCATGGCCGACGTCAAGGGCGACCTGTGCGGCATCAGCCAGACCGGCAAGATCGGCGAGAAGATGGCCGGTGTGCTGGCCGAGCGCGGCATCGAGCTGCCCCAGCCCACCGAATGCCCCACCACGCTGTGGGACGTGTTCGGCGAACAGGGCCACCCCGTGCGCGCCACCATCAGCGACATGGGCCCGCTGCTGCTGGCGCGCATGCTCAACCTGAACGACACGCAGTCCGGCGTGTTGAACCTGATCTTCAAGATCGCCGACGACAACGGCCTGCTGCTGCTCGACATGAAGGACCTGCGGGCCATGCTGCAGCACGTGGGCGACAACGCCAAGCAGTTCACCACCGAGTACGGCAACATCAGCGCCGCCTCCATCGGCGCCATCCAGCGCGGGCTCATGCAGGTCGAATCACAGGGCGGCGACAAGTTCTTCGGCGAGCCCATGCTCGACATCGCCGACTTCATGCAGACCGTGGACGGCAAGGGGGTGATCAACATCCTGGCGGCCGACAGGCTGCTCAACGCGCCGCGCCTGTACGCCACCTTCCTGCTGTGGATGCTCTCGGAACTGTTCGAGGCCCTGCCCGAGATCGGTGACCCCGACAAGCCCAAGCTGGTGTTCTTCTTCGACGAGGCGCACCTGCTGTTCGACGAGGCACCCAAGGCGCTGGTCGAGCGCATCGAGCTCGTGGTGCGCCTGGTGCGCTCCAAGGGCGTGGGCGTGTACTTCGTGACGCAGAACCCGCTGGACATCCCCGACAGCGTGCTGGGCCAGCTCGGCAACCGCGTGCAGCACGCGCTGCGCGCTTTCACGCCGCGCGACCAGAAGGCGGTGAAGTCCACCGCCCAGACCATGCGGCCCAAGGCCGGCCTGGACATCGAGGCCGCCATCACCGAACTCGCCGTGGGCGAGGCCCTGGTGAGCTTTCTCGACCCCAAGGGCCGCCCTTGCGAGACCGAGCGCGCCTACGTGGTGCCACCAGGCAGCCAGATCGGCCCCATCACGCCCGAGCAGCGGCGCGCGCTGATCCAGGGCTCGCTGGTGGCTGGCACCTACGAAAAGCTGGTGGACCGCGAGAGCGCGTTCGAGATCTTCCGCGGCCGCGCCGGCGGTCGCGGCGAAGAAGCGGCCGAGGCGCCCGAGGGCAAACCCGCCGTCAAGACCCCGCGCATCCCGGGCGCGGCCAAGGACGCGCCGGCCGCGGAAGAAAAAAGCGTGATCAACGAGGTGCTGTTCGGCCGCACGGGCCCGCGCGGCGGCCAGTACGACGGCCTGGTGCAGACCATGGCCAAAACCGCCGCGCGCACCGTGGCCAGCGGCCTGGGCCGCCAGATCCTGCGCGGGGTGCTGGGCGGGCTGCTGGGCGGCAAGCGCTGAAGCGAACCCGGGCCCCTCGACCCGCCACGCGTTCGGAGCGAAAGCCCGCCCGTGCCGCACACGCCCACCCCGGCACCGCAGGCTCGGCCCGCCCTGCCCCGCGCCATCTGGGTGCTGGGCTTCGTCAGCCTGCTCATGGACATTTCTTCGGAGATGGTCCACAGCCTGCTGCCGATCTTTCTCGTGGGCTCGCTGGGCGTGAGCGTGCTGGTGGTGGGCCTGATAGAGGGCGTGGCCGAATCGACGGCGCTCATCGTCAAGGTCTTCTCTGGCGTGCTGAGCGACCATTTCCGGCGCCGCAAGTGGCTCGCCGTGGTCGGCTACGGCCTGGGCGCACTCACCAAGCCGGCCTTCGCGCTGGCGCAGGGCGCCGGTGTGGTGGTCACGGCGCGTTTCGTCGACCGCATCGGCAAAGGCATACGTGGCGCGCCGCGCGACGCCCTGGTGGCCGACCTGGTGCCGCCCGAACAGCGCGGCGCGGCCTACGGCCTGCGCCAGTCGCTCGACACGGTGGGGGCCTTTGTCGGCCCGCTGCTGGCCACCGTGCTCATGGTCCTGCTGGCCAACGATTTCCGCGCCGTGTTCTGGTTCGCCGTGATCCCGGGCGTGCTCGCCGTGCTGCTGCTCATCGTGGGCGTGCGCGAGCCCGCGCAGCCGCCGGGCACCTCGGGCCGTGGCAGCCCCATCCGGCGCGAAGCCTTGCGGCGGCTCGCCGGCCCCTACTGGAGCGTGGTGATCATCGGCGCGGTCTTCACGCTGGCGCGCTTCAGCGAGGCCTTCCTGGTGCTGCGTGCGCAGCAGCTCGGCGTGGCAGCTTCCCTGGTGCCGCTGGTCATGGTGGCGATGAACGCGATCTATGCCCTCAGCGCGTACCCCTTCGGCAAGCTCTCGGACTCGATGAGCCACACCCGGCTGCTGGCCTGGGGCCTGGCGGTGCTGATGGTCGCCGATGTGGTGCTGGCCTTCGCGCCAGGATGGCCGACCCTGCTGCTGGGCGTGGCGCTGTGGGGTCTGCACATGGGCATGACGCAGGGCCTGCTGGCGGCGATGGTGGCCGACACCGCGCCGGCCGATCTGCGTGGCACGGCCTTTGGCCTGTTCAACCTGATGAGCGGGATCGCGATGCTGCTGGCCAGCGCCATCGCCGGCCTGCTGTGGGAGCAGCTCGGCTCGCAGGCCACGTTCCTGGGCGGCGCCGGCTTCGCGCTGCTGTGTGGCCTGGGCCTGCTGCTGAACCGTCGCCGCCGGCGCCCGGCCTAAAAGCGCAGCCCCCCCAAAGAAAAGCCCGGCGGAGCCGGGCTTTTCTCTCGGGCGTTCGACACGCCGACGGTCCTTAGACCTCGGTTGCCTCTTCCGGCTTGGCCTTGCCCTCTTTCTTGGGCAGGGGCTGGATGTCCAGATCGACTTCCTGCGTTTCCTTGCCGTCTTCGCCGGTCTTGGTGACCAGGTCCACGGTGAGGCGACCGCCTTCGGTGAGGCGACCGAACAGCAACTCGTCGGCCAGCGCACGGCGGATCGTGTCCTGGATCAGGCGTTGCATCGGGCGCGCGCCCATGAGCGGGTCGAAGCCCTTCTTGGCCAGGTGCTGGCGCAGCGTGTCGGTGAAGGTGACCTCGACCTTCTTCTCGGCCAGTTGCGTTTCCAGCTGCAGCAGGAACTTGTCGACCACGCGCAGGATGATCTGCTCGTCCAGCGCCTTGAAGTTCACGATCGCGTCGAGGCGGTTGCGGAACTCGGGCGTGAACAGGCGCTTGATGTCGGCCATCTCGTCGCCGGCGGCGCGCGGGTTGGTGAAGCCGATGGTGGCCTTGTTCATGGTCTCGGCACCCGCGTTCGTGGTCATGATGATGATCACGTTGCGGAAGTCGGCCTTGCGTCCGTTGTTGTCGGTCAGCGTGCCGTGGTCCATCACCTGCAGCAGCACGTTGAAGATGTCCGGGTGCGCCTTCTCGATCTCGTCGAGCAGCAGCACGCAGTGCGGCTTCTTGGTGATGGCCTCGGTCAGCAGGCCGCCCTGGTCGAAGCCCACGTAGCCCGGAGGCGCGCCGATCAGTCGGCTCACCGCGTGGCGCTCCATGTACTCGGACATGTCGAAGCGGATCAGCTCGATGCCCATGATGTAGGCGAGCTGCTTGGCCGCTTCGGTCTTGCCCACGCCGGTGGGGCCGCTGAACAGGAAAGCGCCGATCGGCTTGTCGGCCTTGCCCAGGCCCGAGCGCGCCATCTTCACGCTGGCGGCGAGCACCTCCAGCGCCTTGTCCTGGCCAAACACCACGCTCTTGAGGTCGCGCTCCAGCGTCTGCAGCTTGCCGCGGTCGTCGTTGGACACGTTGGCGGGCGGGATGCGCGCGATCTTGGCCACGATCTCCTCGACCTCGGTCTTGGAGATGGTTTTCTTGCGCTTGGACGCCGGCAGGATGCGCTGCGCCGCGCCGGCCTCGTCGATCACGTCGATGGCCTTGTCGGGCAGGTGGCGGTCGTTGATGTACTTGGCCGACAGCTCGGCCGCGGCCTGCAGGGCCGCCACGGCGTACTTGACGTTGTGGTGCTCCTCGAAGCGCGATTTCAGGCCCTTGAGGATGTCCACGGTCTGCTCCACCGTCGGCTCGACCACGTCGACCTTCTGGAAGCGCCGCGACAGCGCCGCGTCCTTCTCGAAAATGCCGCGGTACTCGGCGAAGGTGGTCGCGCCGATGCACTTGAGCTGGCCGCTGGAGAGCGCTGGCTTGAGCAGGTTGGACGCGTCCAGCGTGCCGCCCGAGGCCGCGCCGGCCCCGATCAGGGTGTGGATCTCGTCGATGAACAGGATGGCATTGGGCTTGTCCTTGAGCGACTTGAGCACGCCTTTGAGGCGCTGCTCGAAATCGCCGCGGTACTTGGTGCCGGCCAGCAGCGCGCCCATGTCCAGCGAATACACGTTGGACTCGGCCAGAATCTCCGGCACATCGCCTTGGGTGATGCGCCAGGCCAGGCCCTCGGCGATGGCCGTCTTGCCCACGCCGGCCTCACCCACCAGCAGCGGGTTGTTCTTGCGGCGGCGGCACAGGATCTGGATCACGCGCTCGACCTCGTACTCGCGGCCGATGAGCGGGTCGATCTTGCCGTCCTTGGCCATCTGGTTCAGGTTCTGGGTGAACTGCTCCAGCGGCGAGGCCTTCTCGTTGCCTTTGGCTTCGGTGGCCTCCTCGTTCTCGGCGGCGCTCTCGTTCGACTTGGTCGGCTCGGGCGGGTCGCTCTTGCGGATGCCGTGGGCGATGAAGTTCACCACGTCCAGGCGGGTGACGCCCTGCTGGTGCAGGTAGTACACGGCGTGCGAGTCCTTTTCGCCGAAGATGGCGACCAGCACGTTGGCGCCGGTGACTTCCTTCTTGCCGTTGCCGGTGGACTGCACGTGCATGATGGCGCGCTGGATCACGCGCTGGAAACCCAGGGTGGGCTGGGTGTCGACCTCGTCGGTGCCGGCCACCTGCGGGGTGTTGTCCTTGATGAAGTTGGTCAAGGACTTGCGCAGGTCGTCGATGTTGGCCGAGCAGGCGCGCAAGACCTCGGCGGCGCTGGGGTTGTCGAGCAGGGCCAGCAGCAGGTGTTCCACCGTGATGAATTCGTGCCGCTGCTGCCTGGCCTCAACGAAGGCCATGTGCAAGCTGACTTCAAGTTCCTGGGCAATCATGTGGCACGTCCTTTGTGCTGGGGGTCGGAATACGCGTCCTGAGACGAATGTAGGCTCTAGATTGGGCGTTTGAACGCTTATTCAACAGGTTCGCTCAAGCATTGCAAGGGGTGTCCCGCCGAGCGGGCGGCCTGCAGCACCTGATCTACCTTGGTACTGGCCACGTCGCGCGAATACACGCCGCAAACCCCTTTTCCCTCCAGGTGAATCTTCAGCATGATCTGGGTGGCCGTTTCTCGGTCCTTGCTGAAGTACTCCTGGATGACCTGCACGACGAATTCCATGGGGGTGAAGTCGTCGTTGAGCAGCACCACCTGGTACATCTGGGGCGGCTGGACGCGCTGGGTGCGCCGTTCCAGCACGACCGCATCGTCGCTGCCCGTCGCGGGCGGGGCCGCCGGGGTCTCTGGTTTCTTGGGTATCTGCGAAGCCATGAATTTCATTCTAGCGAGCGCACCGCGCCCCCAATGGCATCCGGGACACCGACCATTGGCCGGGCGACGGATACCGCCAGGGGCTATTGTGCGATCAGGCCGTGCGGCCTAGGCGCCAAGCAGCGCACGCAAAACCGGTCCAATTCCGCCCATCGGGCGCTGGCGTCGCTGGCGCGGCTCAGGATTTCTGCCGGTCGCCGATCGCTTGGGCCAGTTCCGCCTTGCGCATGGTGGAGCGGCCCCGGATGCCCAGGGCGGTGGCGCGCCGGTACAGCTCGGCCCGGGTGTGGCCGATGCCGTCGACGCCCCCATAGGTTTCGCCCCGGTTGCGGCGGGCGGCCGAGCGCGGGCCGGCCGAGCGCGGGTCCGAGGGGCCTTTGCGGCGCTTGGCCACCCAGCGGTCGTCCACCTTTTCGAAGCCGCGCTTGAGCGTGGCGAAGGCGGTGCGGCTGGCGCGCTCGCCCGGGCCGTATTGCTGCTCGGCGCTGAGCAGGGTTTTGGCGTAGGTGCGCTGGGCCTTGGGGAAGACCGCTCCAGCGTGGCGGGCAGATCGACAGCGGCATGGGACTTTTTCATGGGGACTCCTGCATCGCGGGTTCGAAGGGCCCGCGATGGTGGGGCGGCAAGGCCTGTGCCCGGCCGCCGCCACGGCGGCAGAGCCGTGGCACAGGCACATGGCTTGCCGCCCGCGGGGCCCTTTCGTTCACCGGAGATCCCGCCATGCCCTCCCTTCATCGCCGCCGCGCCATCGCACTCGCCACCCTGCCCCTGCTCTCGCTGCCGTCCTGGGCGCAGACAGGCGCCGCGTCCCCCTCTCCCCCGGCCGCCGCGCGCGCCAGCCGGGCCGACAGCGGCTTCATGGAACAGGCCGCGCAGAACGGCCACGCCGAGATCGAGGCCAGTCGCCTGGCCGTGCAGAGAGCCAGCGACCCGCAGGTCCAGCGCTTCGCGCAGACCATGGTGGAGGAGCACACCCGACTGGCCGAAGAACTCGCCGCCCTGGCCCGCGCCAAGGGCGTGGACCTGCCGCGCGAAGCCTCGATGCTGCAGCGGGGCCGGCTCAAGCTGCTGTCCACCTCGGCGGGCGATACCTTCAACCGCCGCTACGTCGAGACGTTCGGCATCGGCGCCCACGAAGACGCCATCAAGCTGTTCGACAAGGCCGCCGCCCGGGCCGACGACCCGGACGTCAAGGCCTTCGCTTCGCGCGGCCTGCCCGGCCTGCAGCGCCACCTCACGATGGCGAAGGAGCTGCCCCCGCCCAAGGGCAGCGCCTCCAAAGGTTCATGAGCGCCGGCCGGCGGCGTCGGCACCGCCACCCGCCGGGCCACTGGCCTGCGACAGGCCGCCGCGCTCCGGCTTCGCGGGTCGCGAAATGTCCTGCAAGGCCTGGGCGGCGTCGCCTGGGCCGGCCTTCACCGCCACGTCGCCCAGGGACAGCAGGCCCACCAGGCGCTTGTCGTGGTCCACCACCGGCAGGCGGCGGATTTGCGCGTCGCACATCAGCTGCGCGGCCTCTTCGATGGACTGGTCCTCGTAACACCACTGCACATGCGGGCTCATCACCTCGCTCAGGGTGGTGCGCTCGGGCGCCAGGCCCTGGGCCAGGCCGCGCACCACGAGGTCGCGGTCGGTCACCATGCCGAGCAGGCGCTGGCCGTCGCACACGGGGATGGAGCCGATCTCCATCTCTTCCATGGCCTGCGCCGCCAGACGCAGGGTGTCTTGCGGCGACAGGGTGCGCACGCCACGGGTCATCACTTCGCTGACTTGGTTCATGGGTAGGTCCTTTCCAAAGGCTTGAGGGAGGGGGTTCCGGTCCCTGGCAAGCGGCGCGCCCAGGGCACGCCAGCCACCGGGCACGCCGTTTGCCAGCCCGGAGCCACCATGCCGCCCACGCCGCCGCCCGCCCTGCCACGCCCCTCGCCCGCCTATCGCCGGGTGGTGCGGATCGGGCCGCTGGAGGCAGACGACTGGGGTCGCCTGCCGGGCTGGGTCGAACTGAGGGGTCCCGACCGGCCCGCGCTCGCGCGGCTGGCGTTTTCTACCCTGGTGCTGCTGTGAAGCGGCCCAAGCCCCATGGACACCGTGCTGCGCGTCGCCGTCATCTGCCTGTTCGTGCTGGTCGGTCTGCGCATCCTGGGCAAGCGCGAATTCGGCCAGCTCGCGCCGCTGGAGTTGGTGTCGCTGCTGATGATGCATGCGCGTCACGCCCGACGAGGTGTTCACCGAGATGCACAAGGCCGGTCTGCAGCGGCTGCAGGACGTGAAGTGGGCCATGCTGGAACCCGACGGCGGCATCGCGATCCTGGCCCGCGACCCATCCCCCGATCACCTTCCCCACCCGCGCGACGAGCGCAAGAAAGCGGTATGACTTCCATGCACACCCCCCCTCCACCGCCGGTGCAGCCCCCGGCGCCGCCGCCCCTCACCGACCCCGTACCGCCGCCGATGGGCGATCCGCCGCCGGCACCGCCGGTGCCCGGCCCGACCGAGCCCCCGCCTCCGGCGGGCGACCACCTCAGCCGCGCGGCGGCCCACCCGCCCTGATCGCCTCCGGCGACGGCGGCCGGGTATCGAGCAGATCCACACTGGCGCCGGGGTCTTCCTCGCCCACCGCCGAGCGGGCCGCCCAGTCCGCGTCACCCAGTGGCGCCGCCCGGGCCGCGGTATCGCGACCCGGCCTCGCCAGCAGGCCGGCCATCTGGCGCAGCGCGCGTTGCCACAGGGAGAGGGTCGGGCTTGTCCGTTCCATCGCAGCGTCCTTGTCGCATGGAGCCGGCGGCCGCGGCGAACGTTCCTTTCCCGGCGCCGGCACCGATGACCGGGCGCCTACGCTTTCTTCTGGATACGGACACCATGAACCAATGGCGCTACGGTAAAGAAATGTCGAATGCGCAACGTTATGCCATTGCCCTGGTGATCGCCGTGCTCGCCGGCGCGCTGCACTGGCTGCTGTGGCCGTCGGTGGGCGCTCTGCGGCCCTTCGTGTTCTACCTGCCGGCGGCCGCCGTGGCGGCCGCCGCGCTGGGCCCGGGGCCGGGCGTGCTCTTGCTGCTCGCCGGAGCCATCGGCACCGGCTGGCCCCTGGCCGCGCTGGACGCCTGGACCAGCCCCACCGGCGCCGACCCGATGCGCCTGGCGCTGTACCTGCTGCTGGGTGGGCTGTTGGTCGGCCTGGGGGGGTCACTGCGCAACACGCGGGCGCGCGCGGCGCTGGCGGAAGACCGGCTCTCCATGGCCATCGAAGGCACGGGGATCGGCGTGTTCGACATCGACCTCGTCGCCCGGACCGTGCGGGCCTCGCCCGTGCTGGCCCGGCTGGCCGGCGCGCCGGTGTCGAATGGGGCCGTGCCCCTGCATGACTGGACCGCGCGCATCCCGCCCCACCTGCTGGCCGACAGCCGCGAGCACATCAGGCGCCGACTGAAAGAGGGCGCGGCCTACTACGAGCGCGAACTGAGCGTGCCCTCGGCCGACGGCGCGCCGCCCCGGCAGCTGCTGCTGCGCGTGCACGTCGTCTGGCGCGGCCAACGCGCGGTGCGCCTGCGAGGCGCCTGCGTGGACGTCACCGAGCGCAAACGCGTCGACGCCCAGCTGGAGGCCGCGCGCGAACAGCTCGGCCAGCAGGTCGATGACCTGAACCACCTGCACGAACTGAGCACGCAATTGCTGGAGACGCCGCAGCTCGCGCGGCAGCTGAACATGATCCTGGCCGCGCTGGTGCACTTCCATGGCGCGCGCCGTGGCATGGTCGCGCTGTGCGAGCCCGGCGCGGACGGCCTGCGCGTCGAGGCCAGCCTGGGCTTCGACGAGGCCGCGCTGGCCATGGCCGAGGGCCTGAGCACCGGCGCCTGCGCCGAGGCCTGCCGCCAGGGCGCGCGCGTGGTGGTGGAAGACACCCGCACCAGCGAAACCTTCAAGGCCTGCCGCGACTTCTTCGAGACCCAGGCGATCCGCGCGGTCCACAGCACGCCCCTGATCAGTTCCCAGGGCCAGGTGCTGGGGGCGATCACCGTGCACCTGGACGAATCGCGCCCACCCACCGAGCGCGAGCGCCGCCTGGCCGACATCTGCGCCCGCAAGGCCGCCATGTTCACCGAGCGCGCGCGCACCCGGGACGAGCTGCTCGCCACGCAGGGGCGCTTCGAGGCGGTGCTCACGTCTTCCGGCGCGCCCTTCGTCATCCTGCGGCCCGTGCGGCAGGGCGAGCGCATCGTCGACTTTCTGTGGGTCTACCTCAACCGCGCGGCCGCGCACGCGCTGGACTGCGCCCCGGGCGAGGTGGTGGGCCAGCGCGTGCTGCAGAACCCGAGCTGCCGCTGGATGGGGCACCCCGCCTTCAGCTACTGCGTCACCGCCATCGAATCGGCCAGCACCTGCGAGTTCGACGCCGTCGACCACGCGGGCGCCGAGCCGCGCTGGCTGCACTGCATCGCCTCGCCCATCCCCGACGGCCTGGGCGTGTGGTTCACCGACATCTCCGAGCGCATGCGCAACGAACAGCTGCTGCGCGACAGCGACCGCCGCAAGGACGAGTTCCTGGCCACGCTCGCGCACGAGCTGCGCAACCCGCTCGCGCCCATCCGCCAGGCCACGCTGCTGGCCATGTCGCCGCACGCCAGCGAGGAGCAGAAACGCTGGAGCTGCGAGGTCATCGACCGCCAGGTCTCGCACATGGCCCTGCTGCTGGACGACCTGCTCGACATCTCGCGCATCACGCGCGGCGCGCTGGCCCTGCGCCGCTCGCCCACCGACCTGGCCGGCGTGCTGGCCTCGGCGGTGGAGACGGCCCGCCCGCTGATCGACGCCAAGGGGCATCAGTTGCTGAGCTTCGTCGATCAGCGGCCCACCGTGTTCGACGCCGACCCCCTGCGCCTGGCGCAGGTGGTGGGCAACCTGCTCACCAACGCCGCCAAGTACACCGACCCGGGCGGCACCATCGAGTTGCACGCCGGCCAGCGAGGCGACGCCATCGTCATCGAGGTGCGCGACAACGGCATCGGCATTCCGCCCGAGTCCATCCCCGAGGCCTTCCGCATGTTCACCCAGCTGCACCACGCCGGCGAGCGCACCAGCGGTGGGCTGGGCATCGGCCTGGCCATGTCCAAGGGGCTGGTGGAGCTGCATGGCGGCACGCTCACGGCCGCCAGCGACGGCGCCGGCCGGGGCAGCGTGTTCACCGTCCGCCTGCCGGCGGGCCCGGCCTGTCTGCCGGCGCCGGCCGGGGATGGCGAGCCGGCCGCGCGCGAGCGGCGGCGCCTGCGCGTGCTCATCGCCGACGACAACCGCGACGCCTCCGACACCCTGGCCGCCCTGCTGCAGGCCGACGGCCATGAGGTGCACATGGCCTACGACGGCAACGAGGCCGTGGCCCAGTGGCGCGAGGAGCGCCCCGACGTCTGCCTGCTCGACATCGGCATGCCCGGGCGCACCGGCCACCAGGTGGCGCGCGAGATCCGCCGCTCGCCCGGGGGCGGGGACACGCTGCTGGTGGCCGTCACCGGCTGGAGCCAGCTGCACGACCGCGAACTCGCGCTGGAGGCCGGCTTCGACCTGCACCTGACCAAACCCGTGAGTCCGCTGCAGATCAGCCACCTGCTCGACCACCAGCGCAGGCCTGCGGCCTCGGCCGCCGCGCCGTGAGGCCGGCGATGCGCGCGGCCTGGTCCTTCCTGCGCGAGGTCTACGCCGCCTGGCGCGACGACGGCGCCACCAGCATGGGCGCGGCCATCGCCTACTACGCGCTGTTCTCCGCCGCCCCCCTGCTGTTGATCGCGGTCTCGGTGGCCGGCCTGTTCTTCGGCGAGCGGGCGGCCACCGGTGAACTCACGCACCGCCTGGCGCCCCTCATCGGCGAGGCCCCGGCGCGCTCGGTGCAATCCGTGCTGCAAGCCCTGCACCGGCCCGAGGCGGGTTGGGCGGGACTGGCCGGTGGCGCCGCCCTGCTGTTTGGCGCCACCACCGTGCTGGCCGAGCTGCAGTCCGCGCTGGACCGCATCTGGCGCAGCGAATCGCTGCCGCCGCCGCCCTGGTGGGTGGGCCTGCGCGCGCGGGCGCTCGCCGTGTTGGCCATACTGGCCTGCGGCCTGCTGCTGATGGGCTCCATCGCGCTGAGCGCGGCGCTGGCCGCGGCCGCCACCTGGTGGTGGCCCGCCTGGCTGGCGCCCGGACTGCCGGGGCTGGCCGAGGCCTTCAACTTCACCCTCAGCCTGGCCCTCATGACCGCCGTGTTCGCCGCGCTCTACAAAGGCATGCCGCGCCTGAGCCTGCCCTGGCGCGACATCTGGCTGGGCGCGGGCGTGGCGGCGCTGCTGTTCTCGCTGGGCAAGACCGCGCTGGGCTGGTACATCGGCGGCAGCGCCGTGCTCTCCGCCTTCGGCGCGGCGGCCTCGCTGGTGGCGCTGCTGATGTGGGTGTACTTCTGCGCCCAGGTCTTCCTCATCGGCGCCGAGTTCACCTGCGTGTCCGCGCGCCGGCGTGGGCAGCGCGGGCCACGGGGCGATTGAGCCGGGCCTCCGAGGGCCTCCAACGCCCGCCTCGACCGCCTGTCGGCCGGTCGCGTGTCACGGGGCGATGTCCGCGAGGCATCGGGCCGCGGGGGGCAAGCGGCGTGCCCGACGCGCTCACATATCGAAACAGACGCTGGCCCATGCGGCGCCCATGATGGCCGGTCCAGTCCCGTGACAACCAAGACCGACAGGGGGAACGCCACGAATGAACCATGTGCTGATCGTTGACGACGACACCGACTCCGCCACCACGCTGCGCGAACTCGTGCGCGCAGACCGCTTCTCGGTGGCCGTGGCCCACACCCTGCGCGACGCGCGCCGCCAGATCGCCCTGCAGCCGCCGGACCTGGTGCTGCTCGACCTGCAACTGCCCGATGGCAACGGCCTCGATCTGTTCTCCGACCCTCAGCTGATCAACGACTCCGACATCGTGCTCGTCACCGGCCACGCGAGCCTGGACTCGTCCATCGAAGCCATGCGCCGCGGCGCGGCCGACTACCTGGTCAAGCCCATCGCCATGCAGCAGCTGCAGCGCGTGCTCACGCGCTGCGGCGCCCGGCCCGCCAGCGAGGCCGCGCCGGCGCCGGCCCCCACGCCGCGCGACCCCGCCGCCGACGGCGGCCGCTTCGGCCTGCTGTGGGGCCAGAGCCCCGCCATGCGCCGGGTCTACGAACAGATCCACCGCGTCGCGCCCACCTCGGTCACGGTGCTGATCACCGGCGAAAGCGGCAGCGGCAAGGAGCTGGTGGCGCAGACCGTGCACGGCTTCAGCCGCCGCCACGCGGGCCCCTTCCTGGCGGTGAACTGCGGCGCCATCTCGCCCCACCTGATGGAAAGCGAGATCTTCGGCCACGAGAAAGGCAGCTTCACCGGCGCCGACCGTCAGCACCTGGGCTTCTTCGAGCGCGCCGGTGGTGGCACCCTGTTCCTCGACGAAATCACCGAGATGCCGCTGGACCTGCAGGTCAAGCTGCTGCGCGTGCTGGAAACCGGCCGCTTCATGCGCGTGGGCTCCACGCAGAGCATCCAGACCGACGTGCGCATCATCGCCGCCACCAACCGCGTCCCGCACGAGGCCGTGGCCCAGGGCAAGCTGCGCGAGGACCTGCTCTACCGCCTGGCGGTCTTCCCGATCGAACTGCCGCCGCTGCGCGAGCGCCTGGACGACGTGCCCCTGCTCGCGCGGCACTTCCTGGAAGACATCTCGCGCCGCGAAGGCGCGGTACGGCGCTTCGACGCCTCGGCCCTGCGCCAGCTCGCGGCCTACCCCTGGCCCGGCAACGTGCGCGAGTTGCGCAACGCCGTGCACCGCGCCTATGTGATGGCCGACGGCGAGGCCATCGACGCGCAGTGGCTGCCCCTGCCCGCCGCCGAAGCGGCCCCGGCCCTGCCCGGCCCCGGGGGCACACCCGCCATCACGCTGCCGGTCGGCGTATCGATGGCGCAGGCCGAGCGCCTGCTGATCGAGGCCACGTTGAACGCGTGCCAGCAGCAGAAGGAGCGCACGGCCGCCGTGCTGGGCATCAGCCTGAAGACGCTCTACAACCGGCTCAAGGAATACGCGGGCGAGCCACCGGCGCGGCCTTGAGGGCTGCCCGGTGCGGGCGGCCCGGCCGCCCAAGCAGCGCGGGCCGCGCCCGTGCGATTCACTCCGCCATCGCCCGGGCCTGGTCGCGCAGCGCCCTCACCTGCGTGTGGTTGCGCTTGGCGCCTTCGTGCTGGCGCTCGACCACCACGCGCACATCGGGCGGCAGGTCCTTGGCCAGGGCCTCGCGGTAGCGTTCGATGGCCACGTCCTCGCCGCGCTCGGCTTCCTCGAGCATGGTGACGTCGCTGTAGCCGGCGAGCGTGCCCTTGACCGCGACCCAGCCGCGGTGCGCGGCACCGGCGACCGACCCACGATCCTGCGCGTTGCCGCCCAGCTGCAGCACCAGGGCCTGCAGCTCGGAAGCCGCCTGGCGGCACTCCTCGGCGCGCGCCAGGAACAGGCGCTGCAGTTCGGCGGCGTGCAGGTGCTCGCCCGTGCTGCGGAAGCCGAACTCGCCGTCCTTGCAGGTTTCAATCAGGTCGTTCAGGCAGTTGATCAGTGCTTTCTGGTCCATGGTGGTGTGTCCTCGAAGGGGTTGAACAAGGTCACGCGCGCAGTCGCGGTGCGCGACACGCTTATGGGGCACATGGCGTGCCCGCCCCCGGCGCGGCAGGCCGCCCCTCCGCCGACGCCGGCCGCAGCGCCGCCATCAGCACCGCCGGCGCGCAAGGCTTGCGCAGCACGGGGAAGTTCTCCCCCTCGGCCAGCGCGTCGCCCTGCGCGCTGATCAGCACCACGCGCACGCCGGGCCAGCGCCGGCGCACGGTGCGCGCCAGGCCCAGGCCGTCGAGTGCGCCGGGCATGGTCAGATCGGTCAGCAGCACGTCCACGGCCGGCCCGCGCTCCAGCCGCTCCAGTGCCTGGGCGGCGTGCGCGGCGCGCTCCACGCGCGCGCCCATGCTTTCAATGAGCGCCACCGTCACGTCGCCGAGCGCGTCGTTGTCCTCGGCCAGCAGCACGCGGGCGCGCAGCGGCGCCAGCCCGTCGCCACCCGCCGCGGTCTTCAGCGGCACCTCGTCCGGCACCTCGGCCGGCACCTCGGCCGCCACCGCGGGCAGCACCAGCACGACCTCGCTGCCCTGCCCGGGCCGGCGGCGCCGCACGGCCTGGCCGCCCGCCTGCGCGCACAGGCCGCGCACCTGGTTGAGGCCGAGGCCGGCCTCCGGGATCGGTTCCTGAGCGGTGCCGACGGGCTCGAACGCGTGCGAGCCCCCCGCGGCCTCCGTGCCCGGCCCGCTGTCGCGCAGCGCGATGCCCAGGTAGCGGCCGTCCGGCAGGTCCGCCGACAGCGCCGCGCTCGCGCGCTCGGCACCGACCCACACCCGACCGCCCTCGGACAGCGTGTCGCGCGCGTTCAGTGCGAGGTTGATCAGCGCGAGCTCCAGCTCGTCGGGATCGACCCAGACGTTCAGTTCCTCGTCGGGCACCTCGATGCGCAGCTCGACGCGCCGGCCCAATACCACGCCCAGCAGGTCGCGCCGCTCGGGCAGCCATTCGCTCAGCGAGAGCGTGCGGGGCCGCGCGCGCCGGCGCGCGCCGAAACGCAGCAGTTGCTGCGTGAGCCGGCTCGCGGCCTCTACGGCGCGCAGTGTGGCGGCCACCGGCATGGCCAGCGCCGGCTGCGTGGCCTGGCGCTGGATCAGGTAGGCGCTGTTGCTGATCACGCCCAGCAGGTTGTTGAACTCGTGCGCCACGCGCCCGGTCAGGCGCCCCAGCGCCTCCACCCGCTCGCGGCCGGCGTCCCCGCGCTCGGCCTGGCGCGCGCGCTCCCCCGCCTCGGCCAACTGGCGGCGCAACTCGGCGCGCGCCACCCACCCGGCCCCGGCCACCGCCAGGGCCAGCAGCGCGAGCGCGGCCAGCAGGGGGCCACCGGGCCCGCTGGCGAACGCCGGCTGGGGCGGCGCGCGCGGCACGGTGGTGAGCGCGGTCCAGCCCTGCGGCGTGCGGCTGAAGTGCACGCGCAAGGGCACGCCCGCGGGCGTGCGCAGGGCGAAGCGGCCCTCGCCCCGGCCCGCCAGGCTCTCGCGGATCAGGCCGTCGAGCGAGCGCTCGGCTTCGCCCGCGACCGGCGCCGGGCGGCGCGCCACCACCCGCCCGCGCGGATCGAGCAGCAGCGTCCCCCAACCCTCGCGCAAGGGGCGCTGGTCCATGAGCCGCTGCAGTTCGGCCGGCGGCATCACCAGGCGCAGGTTCATCGCCGGACCCGGCCCCTGGCGAAACACCGGCTCCACCCAGGCCAGGCCGTCGTCCACGTCCAGCGCGCGCACACCGGACGAGGACACCAGCGCGGTGGTCCCCGGGGCGCGGCGGCTCGGTGGCGCGCCCACCGGCAGTCGGGTGTCCAGCCAGCGCACCGATGCGCTGAGCAGCTCCACCGACACCGGCGAGCCGCCGATCGCGCGGCGCACGCCCTGGTCGAAGGCGGCGCGCTCCGGCTCGCTCAGGCGCGGCGCACGGTCCAGCAGCGGCGAGGCCGCCAGCGCGCGCGCGATGGCGCCGTAGCGGGTGAATTCGCGGTCGATCGCGCGGCTCAGGGCGCGCGCGTCCTCGCTGGCCTGACGCTCTAGCGCGGCCTGGCCCGAGCGCCAGGACGCCAGCGTGGCCCAGGCCACCGCCCCCAGAACGGGCAGCAACACGGCCAGGACCAGAAGGATCAGGCGAACGCGCAGAGCCATAGCGAAAAGGGTTCTTTTGTTCTTCTGACGCCCACGGGCAAATCGCGCGCCTACCCGGGTGCGCCACGGGTGCGCCGTTTGCCTGCACTGGCCATGAACGCCACCCCTACCGCCACCCCCTCGCCCCTGCCCGCGCTGGAACAGGAATTCGACCGCCTCGAGCGCTTGTTCGCCGAATATGAACGGCTGGTGGACGACGGCACCGGCCCCACCGACCTGGGCGCGCGCCTGGGCCGCATCGGTGGCCGCGTGCGCGCCATCGTGGACTTCGAACGAGAAGAGGTGCTGCCGCGTCTGCCCGCCCCGGCCCTGCGCGGCGAAACCGAATCGCAGCTCGCCGATCTGCTGGCCCGCGTGGAGCGCCTGGCCACCCGCGTGAGCGACCGGGCGCACACCGAACGCGAGGCGCGCGCGCTGGCGCAGGCGCTGCGCACGCACGCCGCCTGGCAGCGGCACCACGTGTGGCCCCGACTGAACGGGGGCGAGCGGTCCCTTTTGGAGACCGAGCTGGCCGAGCGGCGCGCCGCCTGGCTGCAGGACGAAGCGCCCGACTGAACCGGCACTGAGCGGGCACTGAGCAGGCGATCGAGCGGTCTGCAGCTTTTGCGGCAATTCGCGCGCCCGGGGCGGCAGATTCTTCCCTTCGGCGCCGCCCGGCGGGCCACTCGAGCGCTGCCACTGCCGCCGCAACGCCAGGCACGGCGCGGCTTGCGCGCCGATCGACCGCCCGTCGGCCGGCGGCGGCACAGGCCTTGCGACACAGGCGCTTCCGGCGCCGGCGGGCGGCGCCCCCACACACCAGAGGAGGTTCCATGGGACTTGCGCTGCGCAACGAGATCCGGCCATTGCAGGCTCCCACGCCCACACAGGCGCTGTCGCCGCGCCTGCAGCGCGCCGTGCAGCTGCTGCAGATGTCCTCGCTGGACTTCGCGGCGCTGGTGCGCCAGAAGCTGGGCGACAACCCCTTCCTGGAAAGCGAGGACGACAGCGACCCGGCCACTGCGCCGGCCGAGACCCCGGACCGCGAAGACGGCTCCGCACCCCGGACGGAGGCCTCCAACGACGCCTGGGACAGCGGGCCGATCGGCGGCACCGACGACCGCGAGCTGTGGATCAACGACGGCGGCTCGCCACTGCGCCCCGCCGGCGACGGCGACGCCACGGCCATGGACCTCACGGCCAGTGCCACCACGCTGGCCATGCACCTGCACGGCCAGCTCAACGTGATGGCCCTGACGCCGCGCGACCTGGCCCTGGCGCGCGCGGTGGTCGACTCGCTGGACGACGACGGCTACCTGCGCACGCCGCTGGAGGAGATCGCCGGCCTGGTGCCCTGCACACCGCCCGCGGCCCCGGCCGAGATGCTGGTCGCGCTGCGGCTGGTGCAGTCGCTGGAGCCCGTCGGCGTGGCCGCGCGCGGCGTGGGCGAATGCCTGCTGCTGCAGGTGCGGCAGATGGAGGACGGCCCCTGCCGCGCGCTGGCCGAGCGCATCGTGGGTGAGCACCTGCAGGCGCTGGCCGCGCGCGACGTGCCCGGCCTGGCCGCCACGCTGCGCGAGCCCTTGCGCCGCGTGGAAGCCGTGGTCGACCGCATCCGCCACCTGGACCCGCGGCCCGGCTGGCGCGTCGGCGATTCGCGCGTCGACTACATCGTGCCGGACGTGATCGTGCGCCGACAGCGCGGCCAGTGGTCGGTGCAGCTCAACCCCGCCGTGGTGCCGCGCGTGCGCCTGAACCAGGTCTACGCCGAGCTGTACCAGCGCCACCGGAGCCGCAGCAGCGGCGCGCTCGGCGAGCAGCTGCAGGACGCGCGCTGGACCCTGCGCAACGTGGAGCAGCGCTTCTCCACCATCCTCGACGTGGCGCAGGCCATCGTGCGGCGCCAGCGCCACTTCCTGGAGTTCGGCCCCATGGCCATGAAGCCGCTGGTGCTGCGCGAGATCGCCGAGGAAGTCGGCGTGCACGAGTCCACCGTCTCGCGCGTGACGAACAACAAGCACATGGCCACGCCGCTGGGCGTGTTCGAGCTGAAGTACTTCTTCTCGCGGCCCATGGTCAGCGCGGCCGGCAACGCCTGCTCGGGCACCGCCATCCGCGGGCTGATCGGCGACATCATCCAGGCCGAGAACCCGGCGCGCCCGCTGTCGGACGCCGACATCACGCGCCAGCTCACCGCCCAGGGCCTGGTGGTGGCGCGGCGCACCGTCACCAAGTACCGGCAGCTGCTGCGCATCGAGCCGGTGGACAAGCGCCGCCGGCACGGCTGAGGCGGCCACCGCGGCGCGGAGGCCGGCCCCGAAAAAAGGCCGGCGCGGGGGCCGGCCAATGGGCCCACGAAGGCGGGCCCGCCAAGTGTTCAGCGGCCGCGCGAGCCGCTGGCAACCCTGTCCTTTGTCCCGTTCGATGGGCCCTCCGGGTTGGGGGCCCCGGTCGGGCCACGGCCGGCACCCGGCGGGGACGGGGGCTGGGTGCGCCGCTCGTCCTCCCGCTCCACCTGGCCGGGCGTGCGACCGTAGCCGCCCCGACCGCCATAGGGGTGCTGGTCCGCCCCCGGGGCCTCGCCGCCCTGGGAGCGGCCGGTTTCTTCAGGTTCGTGCTGTGCCATCACGCGCTCCTTGCTGTGTGAAATGAATGCGCCAGCGTGTCCTGCCGGCCTGACGATTGCCGGCAAGCGCCATGCCCGGCCGGCGGCCGACCAGGGCCTCAGCCGCCCCGGCGCAGCAGCGCCTCGCGGCGCCGCGCGTCCAGGCCTGGTGTGGCGCGCAGGTCGGTGTCCACCAGACCCGATTCAAGGTCCCGCCCGGCCTGCTCGATCACCGGATCGGGCTCGGCCCGGGTGGCGCGCAGGCCTTCGTCGCGCTCGTGCGGCAATTCGAGGGCTTCGTTTCGCGGCCGGGGACCGGCGCCCGGCGTCAGCGGTGGTTGGCCGGTGTTGACGGACCGTCGCGGTGCGGCGCGGGGCACCGCCGCGTCACGGCGCGGTGAAGGGGGCTTGGGCATGTCGGACCTCCTGCAAAGACACCGGCGCGGGCAAGCCGCGTGCCGCGTCCCCGGCGCGTGCGATGGGCACGGGGATTGCCAACACCGGTCTGTCGGCGCCGCGTTGGCGACGGCTTCATCAACCCCAGGAGATCGACATGCCGAACCAGCAGAACCAGAACCCGAACCAGCAAAACCCCAGCGCGGGACAGAAGCAGCAGGAGGCGCAACAGAACCCGT
Organism: Hydrogenophaga sp. YM1; assembly: GCF_016903055.1. Lineage (NCBI taxonomy): Bacteria > Pseudomonadati > Pseudomonadota > Betaproteobacteria > Burkholderiales > Comamonadaceae > Hydrogenophaga > Hydrogenophaga sp. YM1. The sequence goes on from NZ_CP070223.1 coordinate 2,802,930, forward strand.
CCCAGCAGCAGAACCAGAACCCCCAGAACCCGAATCAGAACCGCAACCAGGCCGGCCAGCCGCGCCCGGACGACAGCCCCAGCCCGCGCAAGCAGGAGCAGCAGCGCGCCGAGGACAGCCCGCGCCACCAGCAAGGCGGCCAACAGGGTGGCCAGGGCGGTCAACGCGGCGGCCCTTCCCAGCAACAGCGCTGACCCCGGTCCGCGCCCCGCCGGAACGCCCCCGCTCGCCCGCGCGGGGTGTTTCTTCCACCCGCCCCAGTGCGCCTTGACGCACCTGGCGGCGGCACTGCCGCGCGATGCGCGCGCCCGCGCGCTCGGCCGCGCCCCACCGGCGCGCCCATCGTCGCCTGGGCGCGACAATGGGCGCCTTCCGGTCCGCCATGGCTTCGCGCACCCCACCCTCTCCCTCCGCGAGCGCCCTCGAACGCCTGCTCGGCGAGGTGCGCCATTGCCGGCTCTGCGCGGACCGGCTGCCGCATCCGCCCCGGCCGGTGCTGCAGCTGGGCGCCACGGCCCGCGTCCTGGTCGCGGGCCAGGCGCCGGGGCGGCGCGTGCACCTCAGCGGCATTCCCTTCGACGACCCGAGCGGCGAGCGCCTGCGCGACTGGATGGGCGTGGACACCCGCACCTTCTACGACCCGCGCGCCGTGGCCCTGCTGCCCATGGGCCTGTGCTACCCCGGCACCGGCCCGGGCGGTGACCTGCCGCCCCGCCCGGAATGCGCCCCGGCCTGGCGCGCCCACTTGCTGGCCCAGCTGCCACGGGTGGAACTGGTGCTGGCGGTCGGCCGCCACGCCCAGGCCTGGCACCTGGGACCGGCAGCCCGCGCCACGCTGACCGAGACGGTGCGCGCCTGGCGCGACGGCGGCCCTGGCCTGCTGCCCCTGCCCCACCCCAGCCCGCGCAACAACCGCTGGCTGCGCAACAACCCCTGGTTCGAGCATGAGGTGCTGCCGGCCCTGCGCGCGCGCGTGGCCGCCGCGCTGGCACGACCGCCGGCGAGGAACCCATGGCCCTGAAGCCTTTTCTGCTCAACGAATGGCGCCAGCTGGCGCGCGTGAACCGCAGCGACCGGCCCTGGGAAATGCCGGTGGCCGCCGCGCTCGCCAGCGGCCTGCCGATCTTCATCGGCGCGGCCTACGGCGAGCTGGGCCTGGGTCTGGCCGGCTCGCTGGGCGGTCTGGTCTTCCTGCACCTGCCCGCCACGCGGCTGGCCCACCGCATGGCCTGGCTGATGGCCTGCGCCTTCGGCATGGGCTGCAGCTACGCGCTGGGCCTGCTGGGGCACCTGGTCCCGCCGCTGGTGGTGCCCTTGCTCGTGCTCATCACCGTGCTCGTCACCATGGTCTGCCGCTTCTACGCGGCCCCCCCGCCCGGCAGCCTGTTCTTCGTCATGGCCGCGGCGATCGGCGCCTACAGCCCCGTGCATGGGCGCGACGCCATCCTCCAGGTGGGGGCCGTGGCGCTGGGCACGGTGCTGGCCGTCGCCATCGCCTTCTTCTACAGCCTGCACATCGTGAGCCGGCACGGCGTGCCGGCGCCGAGCGCGCCCGCGCAACCGGGGTTCGACCACGTGGTGGTGGACTCGGTGATGATCGGCGGCTTCGTCGGCCTGTCGCTGCTGGCGGCGCACGCCCTGCAGCTGGACCGGCCCTACTGGGTGCCGGTGAGCTGCCTGGCCATCATTCAGGGCGCGTCGCTGCGAGCGGCCTGGACGCGGCAGGTGCAGCGCACCCTCGGCACCGCGCTCGGCCTACTGGTGTTCCTCGGCATCGTCCAGCTGCCGCTGGGGCCATGGACCGTGGCCGCCGTGGTCACGGCGCTGACCCTGGTGATCGAAACCCTGGTGGTGCGCCACTACGGGCTGGCGGCCGTCTTCATCACACCGCTGGCGCTGCTGCTGGCGGAGGCGGGACAGGGTTTCGTGGCGGCGCCGCAGCCGCTGATGCAGGCCCGCCTGCTGGACACCGTGGTCGGGTCCACGCTGGGCCTGGTGGGCGCGGCCTGCCTGCACAGCCCGCGCGTCCGCGCGGCGGTCGGCGCCGGCCTGCGGCGGCTGCGGCCCCAGGGCCCGCCGCGCTGAGCCGCACCGCTCACTCCATCTGCTCGATCATCACCTGGCCGAAGCCCGAGCAACTCACCTGCGAGGCGCCGTCCATGAGGCGCGCGAAGTCGTAGGTGACCTTCTTGGACAGGATGGCCTTTTCCATCGAGGCGATGACCAGGTCGGCGGCTTCCTTCCAGCCCATGTGGCGCAGCATCATCTCGGCCGACAGGATCATGGAACCCGGGTTCACGTAATCCTTGCCCGCGTACTTGGGCGCCGTGCCGTGCGTGGCCTCGAAGCAGGCCACGGAGTCGCTCATGTTCGCGCCCGGCGCGATGCCGATGCCGCCCACCTGCGCGGCCACCGCGTCGGAGATGTAGTCGCCATTGAGGTTGAGCGTGGCGACCACCGCGTACTCGGCCGGGCGCAGCAGGATCTGCTGCAGGAAGGCGTCGGCGATGACGTCCTTGACGACGATGTCGCGGCCGGTCTTCGGGTTCTGCAGGCGGCACCAGGGACCGCCGTCGATCGGCGCCGCGCCGAACTCGCGCTGGGCCAGCGCGTAGCCCCACTCGCGGAAGCCCCCTTCGGTGAACTTCATGATGTTGCCCTTGTGCACGAGCGTCACGCTGGGCTTGTCGTGGTCGATGGCGTACTGGATCGCCTGGCGCACCAGGCGCTCGGTGCCCTCGATGGACACCGGCTTGACGCCGATGGCCGAGCTCTCGGGAAAGCGGATGGTGGTCTCGCCCATCTCGTCCTGCAGGAAGCGGATGAGCTTTTGCGCCTTGGCCGAGCGGGCCTCGTATTCGATGCCGGCGTAGATGTCTTCCGAGTTCTCGCGGAAGATGACCATGTTGGTCTTCTCGGGCTCCTTCAGCGGCGAGGGCACGCCCTTGAAGTAGCGCACCGGGCGCAGGCAAACGTACAGGTCCAGCTCCTGGCGCAGGGTCACGTTGAGCGAGCGGATGCCCCCGCCCACCGGCGTGGTCAAGGGCCCCTTGATGGAGACCACGCACTCCTTGAGCGCGGCCACGGTCTCCTCGGGCAGCCAGACCCCGGGGCCATAGACCTTCACCGACTTGTCGCCCGCGTAGACCTCCATCCAGTGGATCTTGCGGCGCCCGCCGTAAGCCCGGGCCACCGCCGCGTCGACCACCTTGAGCATCACCGGCGTGACGTCCACGCCCACGCCGTCGCCCTCGATGTACGGCACGATCGGCTCATCAGGCACTTGCAGCGACAGGTCGGCTCGGACGGTGATCTTCTGGCCTTGTGGCGGCACCTTGATGTGCTGGGTCATGTCGGGGAACGTTCCGGGTGGCGAATGAGAGAGGGGGACCGGAAATTCTAGACGGTGGCCTTTCGCCGGGCGCCCTGGCCCGCCCTGCCCCGATGGCAGACAATGCAAGCCCCTCGTCACCGCCCCCACACGCCGCATGAAAGCCCTGTTCACCCGACTGCTTGGCCTGTGCCTGCTGGCCTCGGGCCCGGCCTGGTCCCAGGACGGCCCGCAGCTCAACCTGCCCCGCATCAGCCTGTCGGCCAACATGCACCTCATCCACGCGCAGGTGGCCGCCACGCCGCAGGCGCGCACCATCGGCCTCATGTTCCGCCGGGAGATGCCGGCCAACGAAGGCATGCTCTTCGTGTTCGAGCAGGCCGCCACCCAGTGCTTCTGGATGAAGAACACCCTGCTGCCGCTGACCGCGGCCTTCGTGGCCGACGACGGCACCATCGTCAACCTGGCGGACATGCAGCCGCAGAGCCTGGACTCGCACTGCTCGGACAAGCCGGTGCGCTACGTGCTGGAGATGCACCAGGGCTGGTTCAAGAAGCGCGGCATCCAGGCCGGCGCGCGGTTGAGCGGACAGGCCTTCGGCAAATAAAAAGGCCGCCGGATCCGGCGGCCTCTTCGTGCGGGCCCCTGGCGGGCGGCCCACCCGGGCTCAGGCCTTCATCGAGGCCAGCACCTTGTTGAAGGTCGCGCTGGGCCGCATCACGGTCTCCAGCTTCTTGAAGTCGGGCTTGTAGTAGCCGCCGATGTCGACCGGCTTGCCCTGCACCTCGGTCAGCTCCTTGACGATGGCCTGCTCGTTGTCCGCCAGGGCCTTGGCCAGGGGGGCGAACTTGTCCGCCATCTCCTTGTCCTCGGTCTGCGCGGCCAGTTCCTTGGCCCAGTACATCGCCAGGTAGAACTGGCTGCCGCGGTTGTCGAGCTGGCCGGTCTTGGGGCTGGGGTTCTTGTTGTTGTCCAGCAGCTGGCCGGTGGCCGCGTCCAGGGTCTTGGCCAGCAGCTTGGCGCGGGCGTTGTTGTTCTTGATGCCGAGATCTTCGAAGCTCACGGCCAGGGCCAGGAACTCGCCCAGCGAATCCCAGCGCAGGTGGTTTTCTTCCACCAGCTGCTGCACGTGCTTGGGCGCCGAGCCGCCGGCGCCCGTCTCGTACATGCCGCCGCCGGCCATCAGCGGCACGATGGACAGCATCTTGGCGCTGGTGCCCAGCTCCATGATGGGGAACAGGTCGGTCAGGTAGTCGCGCAGGATGTTGCCGGTGGCGCTGATCGTGTCCAGGCCGCGGATCACGCGCTCCAGCGTGTAGCGCATGGCGCGCACCTGGCTCATGATCTGGATGTCCAGGCCGGCCGTGTTGTGCTCGTGCAGGTACATCTTGACCTTGGTGATCAGCTGCGCCTCGTGCGGGCGGTACTGGTCGAGCCAGAACACCACGGGCATGCCGGAATTGCGGGCGCGGTTCACGGCCAGCTTGACCCAGTCGCGGATGGCGGCGTCCTTCACCTGGCACATGCGCCAGATGTCGCCCTGCTCCACGTTCTGGCTCATCAGCACCTCGCCGGTGGCCAGGTCGGTGATGTTGGCCACGCCGTCCTCGGGGATCTCGAAGGTCTTGTCGTGCGAGCCGTATTCCTCGGCCTGCTGCGCCATGAGGCCCACGTTGGGCACCGTGCCCATGGTCTTGGGATCGAAGGCGCCGTGCCACTTGCAGAAGTTGATCATCTCCTGGTAGATGCGGGCGAAGGTGCTCTCCGGCATCACGGCCTTGACCTCCTTCAGGCGGCCGTCGGCGCCGTACATCTTGCCGCCGGCGCGGATCATCGCGGGCATGGAGGCGTCGACGATCACGTCGTTGGGCGAATGGAAGTTGGTGATGCCCTTGGCCGAGTCCACCATGGCCAGTTCGGGGCGGTGCTCCTGGCAGGCGTGCAGGTCGCGCTTGATCTCGTCCTGCTTGCTCTGCGGCAGCGTGGCGATCTTGTTGTACAGATCGACCATGCCGTTGTTGACGTTGATGCCCAGCTCGTCGAACAGCTTGCCGTGCTTCTCGAAGGCTTCCTTGTAGAAGATCTTCACGCAGTGGCCGAACACGATGGGGTGCGAGACCTTCATCATGGTCGCCTTCACGTGCAGCGAGAACATCACGCCGGTCTTGTGCGCGTCCTCGATCTGCTGCTCGTAGAAGGCCAACAGGGCCTTCTTGCTCATGAACATGGAGTCGATGACCTCGCGGTCCTGCAGCGAGACCTTGGGCTTGAGCACCACGGTCTTGCCGCTCTTGGTGATCAGCTCCATCTTGACGTCGCGCGCCTTGTCCAGCGTCATCGACTTCTCACCGTGGTAGAAGTCGCCGTGGTGCATGTGGGACACGTGCGAGCGCGAGGCCTGGCTCCACTCCGCCATGCTGTGCGGGTTCTTGCGGGCGTACTCCTTCACCGCCTTGGGCGCACGGCGGTCGGAGTTGCCCTCGCGCAGCACCGGGTTCACGGCGCTGCCGGTGCACTTGTTGTAGCGCGCGCGGATGTCCTTCTCTTCGTCCGTCTTCGGGTTCTCGGGGAAGTCGGGGATCTTGTAGCCCTTGTCCTGCAGTTCCTTGATGGCGGCCTTGAGCTGGGCCACCGAGGCGCTGATGTTGGGCAGCTTGATGATGTTGGCCTCGGGCTTGAGGGTGAGCTTGCCCAGCGCGCTGAGGTTGTCGGGCACGCGCTGCTCTTCCGTCAGCAGCTCGGGGAACTGGCCCAGGATGCGGCCGGCCACCGAGATGTCGCTGGTCTCGACGTTGATGCCCGCCGGCGCCGCGAAGGTGCGGATGATCGGCAGGAACGCACTGGTGGCCAGCAGGGGCGCCTCGTCCGTCAGGGTGTAGATGATGGTGGGTTGCTGGCTGCTCATGGCTTATCTCCGGAGGTTGTTGGGTGCGGCGCTGGCCGGCCGGCGGGCGGACAGGTCGCGCGGATACGGTGATCCGTATCCCGTGATTGTGCTTTCAGCGCAAGCGCCAAACCTTTGATTTTGGGATCGAACTCCCACAATACAAAACAGGCACGAAGAAATTTGCACGCGCCAGGCGGGCCGGGCAGCAAAAAGGGCCCGAAGGTCGCCCCTCGAGCCCTTGTGCCTGGCGCATGCCGGTCAGGCGAAGTTCTTCTCGGCGAAGGACCAGTTCACCAGCTTGTCGAGGAAGGTCTCGACGAACTTGGGACGCGCGTTGCGGTAGTCGATGTAGTAGGCGTGCTCCCACACGTCCACGGTCAGCAGGGCCTTGTCGGCGGTGGTCAGCGGCGTGCCGGCGGCACCGGTGTTGACGATGTCCACGCTGCCGTCGGCCTTCTTCACCAGCCAGGTCCAGCCCGAGCCGAAGTTGCCCACGGCGCTCTTGGTGAAGGCTTCCTTGAAGGCGGCGTAGCTGCCCCACTTGGCCTTGATGGCCTCGGCCAGCGCGCCCGACGGCTCGCCGCCGCCGTTGGGCTTCATGCAGTTCCAGAAGAAGGTGTGGTTCCAGATCTGGGCGGCGTTGTTGTAGATGCCGCCGCTGGACTTCTTGACGATGGACTCGAGGTCCATGCTCTCGAACTCGGTGCCCTTTTGCAGGTTGTTGAGGTTCACCACATAGGCGTTGTGGTGCTTGCCGTGGTGGTACTCCAGCGTCTCGCGGCTGTAGTTCGGGGCCAGGTCGTCCAGGCCATAGGGCAGCGGGGGCAGGGTGTGTTCCATGTGCGTCCTCTTTTTGATGGGTTGTGGGTGGGGTCGGGCGGATTGTAGGCAGCACCGGTGACGGCACCGCCCGCGGGGTTATGCGCGGCCTATGCGCCAGGCCCGCGCACGCGCAGCGGCAGCACGCCATCGGCCAGCGTGGCCTGCACGTCGCTCCCCGGCAAAGCCTGTGCCACGCGGGTGATGGCCTGGCCTTGCGGATCGGTCAGGTAGGCGTAGCCGCGCTGCAGCACCAGGCGCGGATCGAGCAGGGCCAGCGAGTCCTCGGCGCGCTGCAGGCGTTGCGCGCGCGCGTCCAGGCCGCGCCGCAGGGCGGGCGGCAGGCGGGCCTGCAGTTCGTCGAGCCGCCAATGCTGGCGCTGCACCGCGAGCGCCATGCCCTTGTGCAGCCGCCCCTGCCAGCGCGCCAGTTGCTCGCCCGCCTGCGCCAGGCGGGCCGAAGGCCGGCCCAGGTGGGCCGCGAGCCGGTCGAGCCGCTGCGCGCGACCATCGAGCGCGTCCTGCACGCCCTGGCGCAGCAGGCCCTGCAGGCGCTCCAGTTCGAGTTCGCGCTGGCGCCGGTCGGGCGCGCAGAGCTCGGCCGCCGCGGTGGGCGTGGGCGCGCGCAGGTCGGCGGCGAAGTCGGCCAGGCTGAAATCGGTCTCGTGTCCCACGCCCACCACCACGGGCACGGGCGAGGCCGCCACCGCGCGCACCACGGCCGCGTCGTTAAACGCCCAGAGGTCTTCGAGCGAGCCGCCGCCGCGCACCAGGAGCAGCACGTCGCAGGCGCCGCGCGGGCCGCGGTGCGCCGCCGCCGCGGCCAGCGCGGCCACCAGCTCGGCCGGGGCCTGCGCCCCCTGCACCGAGGCGGGAAACACCGTCACCGGGATGTGCGGCACGCGCCGGCGCAAGGCGGTGGCCACGTCGCGCAGGGCGGCCGCGCCCAGCGAGGTGACCACGCCGATGTGCCGCGGCTGGGCGGGCAGCGGCCGCTTGCGTTCGGCGTCGAACAAGCCCTCGGCCTGCAGCGCGGCCTTCAGCTGCAGGAACTGCTCGTACAGGCTGCCCTGCCCGGCCAGGCGCAGGCTTTCCACGATCAGCTGCAGGTCGCCGCGCGGGCCGTAGACGTCCAGCCGGCCTTGCACCTGCACGCGCTGGCCGTCGCGCACCGGGAAGCCCACCTGTTCGGCCGCGCGGCGGAACATGGCGCAGCGCAGCTGGCCAGCGTCGTCCTTGAGCGAGAAGTAGCAATGCCCGCTGGCCGCGCGCGAGAAGCCCGAAATCTCCCCCTGGACCGCGACGGGATTGAAGCGCGAAGCCAAGGCGTCCGCCACCGCTCGCACCAGCGCGCCAACCGCCCAGAAACGCGCGCCGCCTGGGCCGTCGGCCACGCGTTGTGGCTTCACTGCTGGCTCGAAAGGGTCAAACGTGTCCACAAGCCGCACCGATACTGGGGTTGATGTCGCCAAAGCCCGACAGCACAAGGCCTGGCGCGCAGTGCCTTGATTCCAAAGCACTTTGTACTGCCCAAATTTTCATCAATCTGTCGAAAAGCGCGCAAACGCTGGGGTTGTGGGGCTTGTCCGCCGGGTTCTTCACAAAGATGTCCACAGGCGGTGTGGACTTCAGGGGGAGTATCCGGCCGTCACGGCGGAGGGCGCGCGCATCGTTCGAAGGAGGGAAAGCGCGCGAAGGGCTGGGCCATAATCCGGCGCTGTTGCCCGGCGCCGCCAGCGCGCCCTAGACCGGAGCCCTGAGTTGTTGTCCATCATACAAGCGGCCGGATGGCCGATCTGGCCCCTGATCGTGTGTTCCGTGCTCGGTCTGGCCCTCGTCATCGAGCGCTTCGTCAGCCTCAAGGCCAGCCGCATCGTGCCCCCCAAGCTGCTCGATGAAGCCATCATGGTCTCGCGCAACGGCATCCCCGGCCCCGACGTGGTGACCCAGCTCGAACAGAACTCGGTGCTCGGCGCGGTGCTGGCCACGGGCTTTCGCACCTTCAACGCCAACCCCAAGGCCACGGCCGAGGACCTGCGCGCCAACCTGGAAGGCGCGGGCCGCCATGCCGCCGCGAAACTGCAGCGTTACCTGGGCGCGCTGGCCACCATCGCCTCGGCCGCGCCGCTGCTGGGGCTGCTGGGCACGGTCATCGGCATGATCGAGATCTTCGGCTCGCAGGCCGGCGACGGCATGGGCCTCTCGGCCGGCGGCGGCAACCCGGCGCAGCTCGCGCACGGCATCTCCATCGCGCTGTACAACACCGCCTTCGGCCTGATCATCGCGATCCCGGCGCTGATCTTCTGGCGCTACTTCCGCGCCCGCGTGGACGAGTACCTCCTGGCGATGGAGGTCTCGACCGAGCGTTTCGCCCGCCACCTGCTCAGCGTGCGCAAGCCATGAACTTTCGCCCACGCGGTCACCGCGACGAACCCGAGATCAACCTGATCCCGTTCATCGACATCCTGCTGGTCGTCGTCATCTTCCTGGTGCTCACGACGACCTACAGCAAGTTCACCGAGCTCAAGGTGAACCTGCCCGTGGCCGACGCCGAAGCCCCCAAGCAGAACCCCAAGGAGGTGCTGGTGACCGTGGGCGCCGACGGCCGCTACGCGGTCAACCGCACGGTGCTCGAAGGCACCAGCGTGGAGCTCATCGCCAGCGCCCTGCAGTCCAGCGTGGAAGACGGGCGCGACACCGTGGTGGTGATCAGCGCCGACGCCGCCGCCGCCCACCAGTCGGTGATCAACGTGATGGACGCCGCCCGCCGCGCGGGCCTGGTGCAGATCACCTTCGCCACTCAGCAGAGCGGCAGCGCCGCGCCGGTGCGCAAGCGCCCCTGACAAGCCCATGACGGTCCGGGCCCGCCTCGAGGCCTGCTGGCGCGCGCTGAGCCTGCGCCGAGGCCTGGCCGCGCGCGCGCTGCTGCCGCTGGCCTGGCTCTATGGCGCGCTGCTGGCTTGGCGCCGATGGGCCTACCGGTCGGGGCGCCGCCAGCCCACGCGCCTGGCCGTACCGGTGCTCGTGGTCGGCAACGTGGTCGTCGGCGGCGCCGGCAAAACCCCCACCACGATCGCCCTGGTCGGGCACCTGCAGCGGCTTGGCTGGCGACCGGGCGTGGTCTCGCGCGGGCACGGCCGCGCGGGCGCAGCGGCCCAGGCCGTGCCCGCCGACGCCGACCCCGCGCTCAGCGGCGACGAACCCTTGCTGATCCGCCGCGCGACCGGCGCGCCGGTGTGGGTCGGCCGCGCGCGCGGCGACGCCGCGCAGGCCCTGCTGCGCGCCCACCCCGAGGTCAATCTGATCGTCTGCGACGACGGCCTGCAGCACTGGGCCCTGGGCAGCGACCTGCGCGTGGCGGTGTTCGACGACCGCGGACTGGGCAACGGCTGGCTGCTGCCCGCCGGCCTGCTGCGCGAGCCTTGGCCGTCCACCGATGCCCCGCGCGCGCCGCAGGTGGTGCTGCAGCAGGCGCGCGACGGTGGCCCGCCCCCTGCGCCCCTGCCCGGCGGCCTGCCGGCCTTTGGCGCGCGGCGCTCGCTCGCGCCGCGCGCCGTGAACGCCCGCGGCGACACGCTGGCGCTGGAGTCCCTGCGGGGCCAGGCGCTCACCGCCGTGGCCGGGATCGCGCGGCCCGAGGCCTTCTTCGACATGCTGCGCGCGCGCGGCCTGCGGCTGGCCGCCACCCTCGCGCTGGCTGACCACGCCGGCGCCGCCAGCCTCGCGCAGGCCCTGCACGGCGCGCCGGGCCCGGTGCTGTGCACCGAGAAAGACCTGGTGAAGCTGTCCGCCAGCGCACGCCCCGACCTCTGGGCCGTGCCACTGGTGCTCGACATCGACCCGGCCTTCTTCGCGGCCGTAGACAAGCGGCTCGGCCCGCCGCCGACCTGAGCGCCCCCCGGCGCGCCTATCATCGCCGGATGGATTCCAAACTCCTCGAACTGCTGGTCTGCCCGGTCACAAAGGGCCCGCTCCTGCTCGACCGCGAGCGCCAGGAACTGCTCTCGCGCAGCGCCCGGCTGGCCTACCCGATCCGCGACGGGATCCCCATCCTGCTGGAGCACGAGGCGCGGCCCCTGAGCGAAGAAGAGGCCGCCCGCCCGCCCAAGCCCGCCACCCCGCAGGACTGAGCGTGGCCCAGGGCTTCACCGTGCTCATCCCGGCGCGCCTGGCGTCCAGCCGCCTGCCGGACAAACCCCTCGCCGACATCGGCGGGCTGCCCATGGTGGTGCGCGTGGCGCGCCGCGCGGCCCTGAGCGGCGCCACGCGCTGCGTGGTGGCGGCCGACGACCCGCGCATCCTGGCCGCCTGCGCGCAGCACGGCGTCGCCGCGCTGGCCACGCGCGCCGACCACCCGAGCGGCAGCGACCGCCTCGCCGAGGCCTGCGTGGCGCTGGGCCTGGGCGACGACGAGGTGGTGGTCAACGTGCAGGGCGACGAACCCCTGATCGAGCCCGCGCTGATCGATGCCGTGGCCGCCGAATTGCAGGCGCGCACCGACTGCGCCATGAGCACGGCCGCGCACGCCATCGAGCGGCGCGCCGATTGGCTGGACCCCAACGTGGTGAAGGTGGTGACCGACGCGCGCGGCACCGCCCAGTACTTCAGCCGCGCGCCCATTCCCTGGTGGCGCGACGGCATGGCCGGCGACGAGCTGCCTTCGCCCGCGCCGCTGCGCCACGTCGGCATCTACGCCTACCGGGCCGCTTTCCTGCGGCGCTTCCCCACCCTGCCCGTGGCGCCCACGGAGCGGCTGGAGTCGCTCGAGCAGCTGCGCGCGCTGTGGCACGGCGAGCGCATCGCGGTGCACCTCACGGCGCACGCGCCGGGTCCCGGCGTCGACACCCCGCAAGACCTGGCCCGCGTGCGCGCCCTGATCGGCGCGGCCTGAGCCCCGCACCGGCCTGGTGCGCCGCAAGGCGCTTGTCAAGGGGCGCGTGCTATCCTCCGTCGGTTCCCCGGCGGCACGCCCTGGGGCCGCCGCGCGAGGGGGCAGCGGCGACGCCGTTGAAACTCTGACAAAAGGAAAGCGATGAGATTGATTCTGTTGGGCCCACCGGGGGCGGGCAAAGGGACGCAGGCCGCGTTCATCTGCGAGAAGTACCGCATTCCGCAAATCTCCACCGGCGACATGCTGCGCGCCGCCGTCAAGGCCGGCACGCCACTGGGCCTGCAGGCCAAGGCCGTGATGGAAGCGGGCGCCCTGGTGAGCGACGACCTCATCATCAATCTCGTCAAGGAGCGCATCGCCCAGCCCGACTGCGCCAACGGCTTTCTCTTCGACGGTTTTCCGCGCACGATTCCGCAGGCCGATGCCATGAAGGCGGCGGGCGTCAAGCTCGACTACGTGCTCGAGATCGACGTGCCCTTCGACGCCATCATCGAGCGCATGAGCGGGCGCCGCTCGCACCCCGCGTCGGGCCGCACCTACCACGTCAAGTTCAACCCGCCCAAGGTGGACGGCAAGGACGACGTGACCGGCGAGCCGCTGATCCAGCGCGACGACGACAAGGAAGACACCGTCAAGAAGCGCCTGGAGGTCTACAGCGCGCAGACGCGTCCGCTGGTGGACTACTACAGCCAGTGGGCCAAGGCCGAACCGGCGGCCGCGCCCAAGTACCGCGCCATCAGCGGCCTGGGCAGCGTGGACGAGATCACCGCGCGCGCCCTGCAGGCGCTCGGTTCCTGAGCGTCCCCGCCCGAGAGGCACCCAGCACAATGCCCCGCACCCGCGGGGCATTGTGCTTTTGGCGGCGCGGCCGCCCCCATGGCGGCCATGGACCCGGCGGGGGTGACGCCGGGGTGGCCCCTCGCACCACTCGCACCACTTGCTCCAACGGTTCACCGAATGGTTCCCACCGGTAAACGGCCAGGGCCATTGACGCGCGGCGGACCGCCGGGCCACGATCCGCGCCTCGCCCCGGCCGCCTCGGGGCCCAACGGGCCGGGAGCCCCATGAAAGCGATCCGTCCATTCGGCCTTCGGCGCGGTCTGCGCAAGCTCGGGCCCGGCCTGATCACCGGTGCCGCCGACGACGATCCCAGTGGCATCGCCACCTACTCCCAAGCCGGCGCGCAGTTCGGCTTCTCCATGCTGTGGACGGTGGTCTTCACCCTGCCGCTCATGATCGCGATCCAGATCGTCAGCGCGCGCATCGGACACGTCACCCGGCGGGGCCTGGCCGCCAACATCCGGGCGGGTTTCCCGCGCTGGGTGCTGCTGGCCGTGGTCGGCCTGCTGCTGCTGGCCAACACGCTCAACCTGGCCGCGGACATCGCGGCCATGGCGGAGGCGCTGCGCCTGCTGGTGGGCGGATCGGCCCACGTCTACGCGGTGACCTTCGGCCTGCTCTGCCTGGTGCTCCAGGTCTTCCTGCCCTACCAGACCTACGTGCGCTGGCTGGCAGGCGGCGCAGGAAATGGAAGACGCCAACGGCAAGCCGCCCCAGACCCGACAGGACGTGCGCCGCCACCTGCGGCGCATCAAGATCGACACCAGCATCGGCATGGCGTTCTCCAACCTGATCGCCTTCTTCATCATCCTGAGCACGGCGGCCACGCTGCATGCCGCGGGCGTCACCAACATCCAGACCTCGGCCCAGGCGGCCGAGGCCTTGCGTCCCGTGGCCGGGCCATTCACCTTCATGCTGTTCAGCCTGGGGATCATCGGCACCGGCCTGCTGGCGGTGCCGGTGCTCGCGGGCTCCGCCGGCTACGCCGTGGCCGAGGCGGCGGGCTGGTCGGGCAGCCTGAGCGCGCGCCTGGACAAGGGAGAAGGCCGCGGCTTCTACGGCGTGATCGCCACCGCCACGGTGGGCGGCGTGCTGCTGTGCTTCACGCCGATGGACCCCGTGCGGGAGCTGTTCTGGTCGGCGGTGATCAACGGCGTGATCGCCGTGCCCATCATGGTCGTGATGATGCTGTTGGCCGCACGACCCTCGACGATGGGCCCGCACGTCATCGGCCCGCGCCTGCGCGTGCTCGGCTGGATCGCCACGGTCGCCATGGCGCTGACCGTGAGCGCCATGCTGGCCACGCGGTGAGCCGCGCCGGCCGCGCCGCGCCCTGCCCCCCACACGCACCTCCTGCAACCGCTTGCCCAGCAGCCCGGCGACACCCCGCGATATGCGCCCCCTCCAGCATGGGGTAGGTCCAGGGATGGGCGCCCAGCGCGGCGAAGGCGTCCAGCCTCAGGCGTCCAGCAGCTCGAGCGCCAGCGCCCAGCGCGCCTTGGGCGGCGACAGGCCGTCGATGTCGGCGAAGGGCTGCTGGGGGTACGGCACCGGCGGCGCGCCGTTGCGGTTGGCGATGGCCACGCGCACGCCGGCCGCCTCGGCCTCGCGCAGCGCGGCCTCGAGTTCGGCGTGCAGCGACGCATTGCCCGTGCCCGACACCACGATGCCCTGCACCCGCGCCGCGGGCGGCGCGGCCAGCAGCGCGCGCACCGGCCAGGCCGCCGCGTCGGCGTGGCTGCTCAGCCAGGCCACGCGCGGCATGGCCGGCGCGCGCAGGAAGGCCTGCAGCCGCGCCGCGTGGCGCGCCGCCGCGGGCCAATCGCGAAAGCGCCGCACACGCCCCTCCTCCACCAGCGCAATCACGCCGGCGTCGCCGGAATCGAAAGGGTCGGTGCGGTATGGGTGCTGCTTGGCCACTTCAAGGGGGCCGTGCACGCGCCCCGCGCACACCACCAGCACGCCGCGTGCGCCCGGTTCGGTGGCCACGGCCACGGCATCGCTGAGGTTCTGCGGGCCGTCGGGCGACACCGCCGTGGCCGGGCGCATGGCGCAGGTCAGCACCAGGGGCTTGGCCGGCGCCAGCAGCGTCTGCAGCAGGTAGGCGGTCTCCTCGATGGTGTCGGTGCCGTGCGTGACCACCAGCCCTTGCACGGCGGGGTCGGCCAGGTGCCGGCCCGCGCGCTCCACCAGCCGCTGCAGATCGGCCAGGCGCATGTCCTTGCTGTTGATCTGCGCCACCTGCTCGAAGGCCAGGTCCCGCCCGCGCAGCGCGGGCAGGCCGGCCGCGAGGTCCTCGACCGGCACCGCCCCCGCGTCGTAGCCCACGTTGTCGCCCGCACGCTCGGCCCGGCCGGCGATGGTCCCGCCCATGCCCAGCACGACGATCCGCGTGGCCTTTGTGCCTTCACCCACTTGCCTTCTCCCAATAACTGGTTAAAAATACAGATACTGGATACCCAAACAGTATCCAACTCCGGCCCACCAGCCCTTGATGCGAGGTTCCATGCTCGACACCCAAGCCGCTCCCAAGCTCACCGCCCGCCAACAGCAGATCCTGGCGCTGATCCAGACCGCCATCGCGCGCACCGGGGCACCGCCCACGCGCGCCGAAATCGCGGCCGAACTGGGCTTCAAGTCGGCCAACGCGGCCGAAGAGCATCTGCAGGCCCTGGCGCGCAAGGGCGTCATCGAACTGGTCAGCGGCACCTCACGCGGCATCCGCTTGCGCCGGGCCGACCTGCAGAGTATCCATGCGGCCCGCGACAGCCAGCTCTCCCTGCCGCTGCCCGGTCTGGCGCAGCTGGTGCTGCCCCTCATCGGCCGCGTCGCGGCGGGCTCGCCCATCCTCGCGCAGGAGCACGTCGACCAGACCTACAGCGTCGAGCCCAGCCTGTTCCAGCGCACCCCCGACTACCTGCTGCGCGTGCGCGGCATGTCCATGCGCGACGCCGGCATCCTGGACGGCGACCTGCTCGCCGTGGCCTCCACGCGCGAGGCGCGCAACGGCCAGATCGTGGTGGCCCGCCTGGGCGACGACGTCACCGTCAAGCGCTACATGCGCCTGCGCGACCACATCGAACTGCACGCCGAAAACCCCGACTACCCCACCATCATGGTCGAGCCCGGTGAGCCCTTCGAAATCGAGGGCCTGGCCGTGGGCCTGATCCGCAACAACTTCCAGAACTGACCCCAGGGGTCGGCGCCGCCACTGCGGGTGGCGGGCGTTGCCTGAATCGGCCACCGGCCGCTCACGCAACCCCGCAGCGACGGCATTCCAGATCAATCCTGCCTGTGTTCAACCCCTTGACGAGGTGTTTCACATGGGACTGTTCTTCCACTCCTTTGCATCGAACAGCTGGCGCAAGCCCCTGCAACTGATCGACTGCTGGTTGCCCGAGCCGCACGCGCGCGATACCCCCAAGGCCACGCCGCCCACCACCCCCGCCGTGCGCCGCTTCGCGCGCGCGGGCTGGCTGGGCCGCTCGGCGGCCAATACCTCGCACGCCCACGACGGCCGCGTCGCGCTCGCGGGCCGCATCGACGAGGTCTGCCGCGAGCTGGACCGCCTCGCGGCGCTCGACGGCGCCGCGCCCGCCACGCTGCAACGCCGGGTGGCCTGAGCGCGCCGCTGCCCGGCCGCCACGAGGGGGCCGGGCACAATAGGCGGCATGAACATCGTGATCCTCGACGACTACCAGGACGCCGTGCGCAAGCTGCATTGCGCCGAGAAGCTCGAGCCCTACCCCGCCAAGGTCTTCACCAACACCGTCAAGGGTGTCGGCCAGCTGTCCATCCGCCTGCGCGACGCCGACGTGCTCGTGCTGATCCGCGAACGCACGCCCATCACCCGTCAGCTCGTCGACAAGCTGCCCCGCCTCAAGCTCATCGCCCAGACGGGGCGTGTGGGCAGCCACGTCGACGTCGGCGCCTGCACCGAGCGCGGCATCGCGGTGGCCGAGGGCGTCGGCTCGCCCGTCTCCACGGCCGAACTCACCTGGGCGCTGGTGCTCGCGGCCATGCGCCGCATCCCGCAGTACGTCGCCAACCTCAAGCACGGCGCCTGGCAGCAGTCGGGGCTCAAGTCCTCCGCCATGCCGCCCAACTTCGGCGTGGGCATGGTGTTGCGCGACAAAACCCTGGGCGTGTGGAGCTACGGTCGCATCGGCCAACTGGTGGCCGGCTACGGCCGCGCCTTCGGCATGCGCGTGGTGGTGTGGGGCTCCGAGGAGGCCCGTGCCCGCGCCGTGAGCGACGGCTACGACGTGGCCACGTCCAAGGAAGGCTTCTTCGAATGCTGCGACGTGCTCAGCCTGCACCTGCGGCTGGGCGAACGCAGCTTGGGCTGCGTCAAGCTCGACGACCTGCTGCGCATGAAACCCACCTCGCTGCTGGTGAACACCTCGCGCGCGGAACTCATCGAACCCGACGCCTTGATCACCGCGCTCAACCGGGGTCGCCCCGGCATGGCGGCCGTGGACGTGTTCGAGTCGGAGCCCATCCTGCAGGGCCACGCGCTGCTCCGGCTGGAGAACTGCATCTGCACCCCGCACATCGGCTACGTGGAGCAGGACAGCTACGAGATGTACTTCAGCGCCGCTTTCGACAACGTGGTGAATTTCATCCGGGGCACGCCGACGAACATCGTCAACCCCGGGGCGCTGCAGGTGCGCCGCTGATAAAAAAAGCCGGGTCAAGTGACCCGGCTGGCTTGGAGAGGGAATGCCCCCGCTCAGGAACGGCGCCCTCCGCCCTCGCCGTCGCCCTCGTCGCGCGGGGCGCGCGCCTCGTTGAGGCGGGGATCGTTGTCCACGATCTCGAAGTCGATCAGGCTGCTCTCGCCGCTGCGCAGCGCACCACCGCGCCCCGCAGTGGGTTCCACCGGCACGTCCACCTCGGGCAGCGAGGCCTCGAACTGCGACTCGGCCTCCATGTCTTCCAGGTTCACGTCCAGCCCCTGGCGGGCCGAGGCGGGCGGGATCACGTGCAGGTCCATCGGCACGGTGCGGCGCTGCGGGTCGTCGCCCGTGACCGTCAGCGGCGCGTTGCGCGACACCGCCTTGAGCGGCTGCATGGAGGTGTTGCGGAACTCCTGCGGCGGCAGCGTCTGCGATTCGCGCTGAACGATGTCCTTGGCGATCGCGTGCAGCATCAGCAGTTCGCGGTAGGCCTCCAGGTCGAACACCTCCGTGTCGCCTTCCTCCGCGTCGCGGAACAGGCTGCGCTCGATGAGGTCCAGCACGCGCGGCTGCGGCCACAGGGCCTGGATGCGCCCAAAGGCCGACTCGTAGGCGTCCAGGCCGCGGCCTTTGTCGGCGTAACGGTCGAAGGGCGGCGCGCCGGCGTTGAACACGCGGTTGAACTCTTCGCGCAGCGCCCCGTATTCGTCGCGGCGGCCCAGGCGGTGGTACAGGCGGAACAGGTCGAGGTAGGCCAGCGGGCTGGGCTCGTGGCTCTCGGCCAGGTGGTTGCGCAGCACGGCGATGGCCTGATCGTCCTCGCCGAGCGAGACGAAGAAGTCGGCTTGCTGCTGCACGTCGAACAGTTCCTCGGCGGCCACGGAGCGCGAGACGTTCATCGCGCTGGGCGCGAAATCGCGCCGGTCCTGGGGCGGCACCGTGGCGCCAAAGCCCGGTGTGCGGCGCGGCGCCGCCTGCAGGGGCGCGGGCGTCGAATCCACGTCCAGGTCAACGTCCACCGCATCCAGGGGCACCGGTGCGCTGGGCTGCAACGGCGCATGGCGCGAGGCGCGCGGCTGGGCCTCGCCCCCCTCGTCCGGACCGTCGGTCCACCAGGCGCGCGACGCGTCGGAGGCGATGGGGGTGTCCTGCCGCTGACGGCGCACCAGGGCGACCAGCGCCGCCAGGGACACCAGCAGCAAACCACCGAGCAGGAAGACGAGCCAGTTGGCGTAGCGCTGCTCCTGGGCCTGCGCGAGCTGCGCGCTCAGTTCGGCCACGCGCGCCTGGTCGCGCTGCTGCGACTCGCGGAAGCGGGCCATGTCCGCCTCCAGCGCGGCCAGGCGCTCGGCGTTGCGGCGCGACTCCTCGTTGGCCGCCGCCAGCGCGGCTTCCAGCGGGCTGGGTTCGGCGGGCGCCGCGGCCGCCGCCTCGGGCGCGGCGTTGGGCGAGGTTCCCGCGCTCAGGTCGGGCGGGTCGAGCCGCAGGCGCGGCGCACCGGCCGGCGCCTTGGCGGCGCCGTCCTTGGCGCTGGGTGCGGGCGTGGGGGCTGGCGCCGCCGCGGCGGAAGCGGCCGGCGCGGGCGCCGCCGCCGGCTTCGGGCGCGGCGCCACGGGCACCTTGGACGGCTTGATCGGCGCGCGCGGGCGCTCCCGCACCAAGGGCGCGGGGGCCCGCTCGGGCGTGGCGGCCCGCGCGGGCGCCGCCGCCACCTGGGGCGCCGGGGCCGGTGCCGGCATGGGGGCGGCGGGCACGGGCAGCGCGTCGACGGCGCGGGGCGCGGGAGCCGCCGCCACCGCCGGCTCGCTCACCAGATCGGCGAGCAGCACGTAGCGGCGGGTGAACGGCAGGCCGCAGCCGGCGCGCACCGACAGGGTGACGATGGGCTCGTTGACTGGCAGGCTGGCGACGACGCGGGCGATGCCCGTGAGTTCGCCGGGCGCGGCGCGCGGGGTGACGGTGACGAGATTCGGTGTGACCTGGACGTCGCCGTAGAAGACGTCGGCCTGGAGACACTGGGTGGCGATGTCTTCGCCGGGGGCCAGCATCACCTGGAACTGCACATCGAGCGGCTGGCCGATCAGCGCCGCCCCACTGTGGCGCCCGAGCGTGACCGCCGGGCTGCTCACGGCGGTTGATAGCAAAATGCAGGCTGTCCAGATCTGGCGCACGTCGGATTTCCCTCCAGAAGGTTGAAACATTTTGTCATAGGCAAACTGGCTATCAACCGAAATACAACACACATATGCAATCCTTTTTTAAACGTGCAGCGGTCGTGGGCACCGGTGCCATGGGCCGGGGCATCGCCCAGATGGCCGCTCAGGCCGGCGCCGAGGTCTGGCTGTTCGACGGCCAGGCCGGCGCCGCCGCCGGCGCGCGCGACGCCCTGACCAAGACCTGGGACACCCTGCACGGCAAAGGCAAGCTCGACGCCCCCACGCGCGACGCCTGCGTGCAGCGCCTGCGGGTGGCCGAGTCCCTGCAGGACCTGGCGGCTTGCGACCTCGTGATCGAGGCCATCGTGGAGCGGCTGGACGTCAAGCAGTCCGTCTTCAAGCAACTGGAGGACGTCGTGGCCGCCGACGCGGTGCTGGTCAGCAACACCTCCTCGCTGTCGGTCACCGCCATCGGCGCCGCGCTCAAGCACCCGGCGCGCTTCGCGGGTTACCACTTTTTCAATCCGGTACCGCTCATGAAGGTGGTGGAGGTCATCGCCGGCCTCAAGACCGACCCGGCCGTCTGCGAGCGCCTGGCCGGCTTCACTCGCGCCTACGGCCACACGCCCGTGAGCGCGCAGGACACGCCGGGCTTCATCGTCAACCACGCGGGCCGCGGCTACGGCACCGAGGCCCTGCGCGTGGCGGGCGAGCGGGTCACCGACTTCGCCACCATGGACCGCATCCTGAAGGACCAGATGGGTTTCCGCCTCGGGCCCTTCGAGCTGATGGACCTCACCGCCCTGGACGTGTCGCACCCGGTGATGGAGTCCATCTACCACCAGTACTACGAGGAGCCGCGCTACCGCCCGAGCGTGATCACCGCGCAGCGCCTGGCCGGCGGCGTGGTGGGCAAGAAGGTGGGCGACGGCTTCTACCGCTACGTGGACGGCGCGGCGCAAGTGCCGCCCGAGCCGCCCGTGCCCGCCGTGAACACGCTGCCGCCGGTGTGGGTCTCGCCCAAGGCCGCGCGCCGCCAGGAGCTGTACCAGCTGCTCAAGAACCTGGACGCCCGCATCGAAACCGGCGCCGCGCCCAGCGAACAGGCCCTGATCCTGGTGGCGCCGCTGGGCATGGACGTGACCACCCTGGCCGCCGTGGAGCGCCTGGACGCCACGCGCACCCTGGGCATCGACATGATGCTGGAGGACGGCGCCACCAAGCGCCGCGTGCTCGCCACCAACCCCGCCACCCGCCCCGACATGCGCGACGCCGCCCACGCCCTGTTCGCCCGCGACGGCAAGGCCGTGAGCGTGGTGCGCGACAGCGGCGGCTTCGTCACACAGCGCGTGGTGGCCACCATCGTCAACATCGCGGCCGACATGTGCCAGCAAGGCATCTGTTCGCCGGCCGACCTGGACGTGGCCGTCACCCTGGGCCTGGGCTACCCCATGGGCCCGCTGGCCATGGGCGACCGCATCGGCCCCACCAACGTGCTCGAGATCCTCTTCAACCTGCAGACGGTGTACGGCGACCCGCGCTACCGCCCCTCGCCCTGGCTGCGCCGCCGCGGCGCACTGGGCCTGAGCCTCACGCACGAAGAGATCTGAACACATGAACCCGCACGCTCCGCACTTCGTATCGTCGCGGCTCCCCGAGGGGGCGCAGGCCTCCCTTGGGAGCGACCCGGCGGGAGACCTCGCATGACCGCCAGCCTCAAGAGCCACAGCGTGGGCGCCACCATGGTGCTCACCATCAGCAACCCCGAGCACCGCAACGCGCTCGGTCCCGAGATGTACGCGGCCGGGGTGGAAGCGCTCAACGTGGCCGAGAGCAGCGCCGACGTGCGCAGCGTGGTCATCGTGGGCGAAGGCCGCCACTTCTGCGCCGGCGGCAACCTGCAGCGCCTGCAGGGCAACCGGCAGCAGCCGCCCGAGGTGCAGGCCGAGACCATCTCAGGCCTGCACAACTGGATCGAGACCATCCGCGCCTTCCCCAAGCCGGTGATCGCGGCCGTCGAGGGCGCCTGCGCGGGCGCGGGCTTCTCGCTCACGCTGGCCTGCGATTTCATCGTCGCCGCGCGCGACGCAGTCTTCGTCATGGCGTACAGCAACGTCGCCATCTCGCCCGACGGCGGCGGCAGCTGGGCGCTGGCGCGCGCCCTGCCGCGCGCCACGGTGATGCAATTGCTGATGGCCGGCGAGCGCATCACACCCGAGCGGCTGCAGCAGCTCGGCGTGCTCAACACCCTCACCGACACCGGCGCCGCGCTGGGCGAAGCCCTGGCGCTGGCCGAGAGGCTGAACGGGCGCGCGCCGAACGCGCTGGCCAGCATCAAGGAGCTCGTCAACGAGGCGGACACGAATCCGCTGCACACGCACCTGGCGGCCGAACGTGAGCACTTCGTGCGCAACCTGCACCACCCCAACGGCGGCGAAGGCATCGCGGCCTTCCTGGAGAAGCGGACCGCCCAGTACCGCTGACCCGCACCCGGCCGCACCGGCTCGGCGGGCCGGTCCCCGGCGCGACAGGCCAGCCCCCTCCAGTCACTCAAACGACAGACCATGGACGAGCCGATTCTGACAATGGAAGAACGCGAGGCGATCAACAGCGGTCGCTGGTTCAACACCCTCTCACCTTCCCTGCGTCACGACATCCTTCGATGCGCCTACGTCAAGCGATTCAAGGACGCCGACCTGATCGTCGCGCGCGGCGAGCCGCCGTCCGAATGGACGGCGGTGGCCAAGGGGGCGGTGCGCGTGAGTTCGACCTCGCTGTCGGGCAAGCAGATCACGCTGACCTACGTGGAGCCGGGTGTGTGGTTCGGCGACGTGGCGATGTTCGACGGCGACCAGCGCACGCACGACGCCTACGCGCATGGCGCGACCACGCTGCTGTGCGTGGCCCGCAACGATTTCCAGAAGATCCTGTCCTCGCACGTGGAGCTGTACGAGGCGCTGATGCGCCTGCAGGCGCGGCGCATCCGCACCCTGTTCGGGCTGGTGGAGGACCTCAACACCCTGCCCTTGCGCGCGCGACTGGCCAAGCAGTTGCTGCACCTGGTGCGCAGCTATGGCGTGCCGTGCCTGAACGACGGCAACGAGACGCGCATCGGTCTGCAACTGGCGCAGGAGGAGCTGGCACAACTGCTGGGTGCCTCGCGCCAGCGCGTGAACCAGGAACTCAAGTCCATGGAGCGCGAGGACGCCATCCGCATCGAGCAGGGAGGCCTCGTGATCCGCAACCGGGCCGCGCTGATGCGCATCGCCGAAGCCGACAGCTGAACCTTCCCCACCAGCCGACCACCGCCGCATGAACGACGCACAGAACTTCACCGGCACGCGGCCGGTGTCCGAGCAACACGCCTTCGACGCCACCGCGCTGGAGCGCTGGCTGGCCCCGCGGCTGGAGGGTTTCGCGGGCCCGCTCACGGTGGAGATGTTCAAGGGCGGCCAGTCCAACCCCACCTACAAGCTGGTCACGCCCACGCGCGCGTACGTGATGCGCGCCAAGCCCGGCCCGGTGGCCAAGCTGCTGCCCTCGGCGCACGCCATCGAACGTGAGTTCCGCGTCATGAGCGCGCTGGCCGGCACCGGTGTGCCGGTGGCGCGCATGCACGCGCTGTGCGAGGACGAATCGGTGATCGGCCGCGCCTTCTACGTGATGGAGTGCGTGGACGGCCGCGTGCTCTGGGACCAGTCCCTGCCCGGCCTCGGCAACGCGGAGCGCGGCGCCATCTACGACGAGATGAACCGCGTGCTGGCGGCGCTGCATTCGGTGAAGCCCGCGGCCATCGGCCTGGCCGACTACGGCAAGCCCGGCAACTACTTCGAGCGCCAGATCGGCCGCTGGAGCAAGCAGTACCAGGCCTCCATCACCCAGCCCATCCCCGAGATGGACCGCCTGATCGACTGGCTGCCGAAGAACATCCCCGCGATGGCGCGCGACGAGACCCTGGTCTCGGTGGTGCACGGCGACTACCGGCTCGACAACCTGATGTTCCACCCGAGCGAGCCGCGCATCCTCGCGGTGCTCGACTGGGAGCTGTCCACGCTCGGCCACCCGCTGGCCGACTTCAGCTACCACTGCATGTCGTGGCACATCCCGCCGGGCCTGTTCCGCGGCATCCAGGGCCTGGACCTGCCGGCGCTGGGCATCCCCAGCGAGCAGGACTACATCGCCCGCTACTGCGAGCGCACCGGCTTCGCCACGCCCGAGCAACTGCGGGCCGACTGGGCCTTCTACCTCGCCTACAACATGTTCCGCCTCGCCGCGATCCTGCAAGGCATCGCCAAGCGCGTCGAGGCCGGCACCGCGTCCAGCGCACAGGCCGTGAAGTCGGCCGCGGGCGCACGTCCCATGGCCGAGATGGCCTGGCGCTTCGCCAACGGCGGCTGAGCCGCCCCGCCCCATACAACAGGAGAAACCATGGAATTCGACTACAGCGACAAGGTCAAGGGCCTGCGCGAACGGCTGCTCGCCTTCATGGACGAGCACATCTACCCCAACGAGGCGCGCTTCTTCCAGGAGATCGAAGCCAACCGCGCCAAGGGCAACGCCTGGGTACCCACCAAGATCATCGAGGAGCTCAAGCCCAAGGCGCGCCAGGCCGGGCTGTGGAACCTCTTCCTGCCGCGCAGCCCGCGTGCGCCCGAGGGCCTGTCCAACCTGGAGTACGCGCCGCTGTGCGAGATCATGGGCCGGGTGCCCTGGGCGCCCGAGGTCTTCAACTGCTCGGCGCCCGACACCGGCAACATGGAGACGCTGGAGCGCTATGCCTCCGAGGCCCTGAAGGACCAGTGGCTGGAGCCGCTGCTCAAGGGCGAGTTCCGCTCGGCCTTCCTCATGACCGAGCCCGAGGTCGCCTCCAGCGACGCCACCAACATCCAGTGCCGCATCGAGCGAGACGGCGACCACTACGTCATCAACGGCCGCAAGTGGTGGTCCTCGGGCGCGGGCGACCCGCGTTGCGCGGTCTACATCGTGATGGGCAAGACCAGCCCGGACGCGCCGCGCCACTCGCAGCAGAGCATGATCGTGGTGCCCTCGAACGCGCCCGGCATCACCGTGGTGCGCCCGCTCTCGGTGTTCGGCTACGACGACGCGCCGCACGGCCACATGGAGGTGGTGCTCAAGAACGTGCGCGTGCCGGCCGGCAACATCCTGCTCGGCGAGGGCCGCGGCTTCGAAATCGCGCAAGGCCGCCTGGGCCCGGGCCGCATCCACCATTGCATGCGCTCCATCGGCGCCGCCGAGCGGGCGCTGGAGCTCATGTGCCAGCGCCTCAACAGCCGCGTGGCCTTCGGCAAGCCGGTGTCGGCGCAGTCGGTCTGGCACGAGCGCATCGCCGACGCGCGCTGCCGCATCGAGATGGCGCGCCTGCTCACGCTCAAGGCCGCCTACATGATGGACACCGTGGGCAACAAGGTCGCCAAGGCCGAGATCGCCATGATCAAGGTGGTGGCGCCCAACATGGCCTGCGAGGTGATCGACATGGCGATCCAGGCCCATGGAGGCGGTGGCGTCAGTGGGGACTTTCCCTTGGCCTACAGTTACGCCAACCAGCGCACCCTGCGCCTGGCCGACGGGCCCGACGAGGTGCACCGCCAATCCATCGCCAAGCTCGAACTCGCCAAGCACATGGCCGTGCCCGGTGAGGTCGAGATGCCCATCACACGAGGAAGCTGATGATCGACGTCCACTCCTGGCCCACGCCCAACGGGCACAAGGTTCACATCATGCTGGAGGAGTGCGGCCAGCGACTGGGCCGGGACTGGCAGGTGCACGCGGTCAACATCGGCGCGGGCGACCAGTTCAAGCCCGACTTCCTGGCCATCAGCCCGAACAACAAGATCCCGGCCATCATCGACCCCAACGGCCCGGGGGGGCAGCCCATCAGCCTGTTCGAATCGGGCGCCATCCTGGTCTACCTGGCGAGCAAGTTCGGCCGTTTCCTGCCCAAAGGCGACCGCGAGCGCTTCCAGGTGCTGGAGTGGCTGATGTTCCAGATGGGCGGCGTGGGCCCCATGCTGGGCCAAGCGCACCACTTCCGCCTCTACGCACCCGAGAAGATCGACTACGCCGTCAACCGCTACACCAACGAGGCCAAGCGCCTGTACGGCGTGATGGACCGCCAGCTCAAAGGCCAGCCCTGGATCGCGGGCAAGCAATACACCATCGCCGACATCGCCATCTTTCCCTGGCTGCGCAGCTGGCAGAACCAGGGCATCGACTGGGCCGACTACCCGCGCCTGAAGGACTGGTTCGACCGCATCGCCGCGCGCCCGGCGGTGCAGCGCGGCGTGGCCGTGCTGGCCGACGCGCGCAAGCCGCTCACCGACGACAAGTCGCGCGACATCCTGTTCGGGAAGACGCAGTACGAGAAACGCTGAACGCCACCCGAGGCCGAAAGGCCGGGCCGGGCACCATGCGGCCTGAGGGTAGAATCCGCGCCTTGTCGGAGCGTAGCGCAGCCTGGTAGCGCATCTGCTTTGGGAGCAGAGGGTCGCGAGTTCGAATCCCGCCGCTCCGACCATTTCACACCGAGAACGAAGGCCCACCCCCGTGGGCCTTTTTTCCAGCGGCACCCGCACCGCACTGCCCGTAGCTCAACTGGATAGAGCAGCTGCCTTCTAAGCAGCAGGTCGGGGGTTCGAGTCCCTCCGGGCAGGCCAGGACTTCGGTTCCAAGCTCAGAGCCCCAATTCCTCGCGCCGCCGAATCACGCGCGAGGCCAGGCCATAGGCGACGGCCTCCTGCGCCGGCATCCAGCGGTCGCGCTCGATGTCCTGGCGCACCCGCTCGAGCGGCTGGCCGGTTTCGAGCGCAATGACCTCGGCGATGCGCTCGCGGGCCTTGAGGATTTCCTGGGCCTGGATCGCCATGTCGCTGGCGGCACCGCCCGCACCGCCGCTGGGCTGGTGGATCAGGAAGCGCGTCTGGGGCAGGCAGACACGGCGCTCGCGGGCCGCGCCCAGATAGAGGTGGGTGGCGGCGCTGCCCACCCAGCCTGTGCCGACCATGTGGACCGGCGAGGCCACGAAACGCACCACGTCGTGGATGGCGTCGCCCGATTCGAGGTGGCCGCCCGGCGAGGAGACGATCATGGTGATCGGCGCGCGCGCCTCGGCGTCCAGGGCCAGCAGCTTGCGCACCGTCTCCGCGGCCAGCGCGTCGGTGATTGTTCCGAACACCAGCACGGTGCGGGCGCGAAAGGCCTTCTCCTCCAAGAAGGCGCTGTCCTGGGCGTTGGCGGGGCGGGTGGGCGTGTCGGTGTCCGGGTAAAGCATGGGAATCGCTCCTATGTGTTAGCTTCATCCGGTAAACGAACGAGCGGGTTTTTTCGTGACACCTCCGGCCGACTCCCACCCCCTGATCGACGATGAAGCGCTGCGCCACCGCCTGGTCGCGCTGGCGCGGCACTGGCTGGCGCACGGCGATGAGGCCGAAGACCTGGTGCAGGACACCTGGCTGCGCACGGCGCAGGGCGGCCTACCACCCGATGCCAGTGGTCGGGAGGCCTGGCTGGTCACCGTGTTGCGCCACCTGTGCATCGACGCCTGGCGGCGGCGTCAGCGATACCACGCCCTGCTGGAACGAGCGGGTGACCACGGCGCGACAGCCGTCGAGAGCGAAGCGCCACAGGCACTGGCCGAACAGGCGCAACGGGTCGAGCAGGCCTTGCGGCATGTGGTCCACACCTTGCCGGCAGCCGAGGCCGCGGCCGTCCTGCTGGTCGAGGTATTCGACTTCAGCCACGCCGAGCTGGGGCGCCTGACCGGGCGCAGCGAGGCGGCCTCGCGCCAGCAACTGCACCGCCTGTTGCAGCGCTTGCGCCGGCCGGCGGCGCCGGCGCGGCCCTCGGACGAGGACACCGACTGCCTGCTGGCCCTGTGCCAGTGGGCACTGGCGCAGCGCGATCCAGCGGGGCTGGTCGCCGTGTTGCAGGTGTCGAGTCCCCGGGCGATGGCCGCGTCAGCCCCCTTCGCCCATGCCGGGGCGCGCGAGGCCGCAGCGCCTGCGCCGGCGCCGATCGCGCGCCTCGTGCAGTTCGGCGACTTCCTGGCCTTGCAGGTCCGCACACCGGCCGGGCTGCTGGCCTGTCTGCCGCTGGGTGAGGCGGTCCGCGAGACGGTCTGACCAGACCCGGACCGCGGGCATGACCTCACGGGTCATCGCCAGCCGGGACACCCCGGGGGAAGATGAAGGCAGGCCAAGGGGAGGTCCCGAGGCCCACCCACCGTCCGCCCGGAGATCCGCCATGACTGCCTACGCCATCGCTCACCTGCGCCACGTCGAGTGGGGCCCCGACATCGTCACCTACATCCAGGAGATCACCGACACGCTGGACGCGCACGGCGGCCGCTTCCTGGTGCATGGCGACAACCCGGTGGTCATGGAGGGACCCTTCCCCGGACACCTCGTGGTCATCGAATTTCCCTCGATGGACCACGCGCGCGCCTGGTACCAGTCCGATGCCTATCAGGCCATCCTGCCGCTGCGCACGCAAAACGCGGACGGCGCCACGGTGCTGGTGCAGGGGGTGGCGCCGGGCTATCGGGCCTCCGAGCTGCTGGCCAAGCACTGAGGCTCACACCTGCGGCGGGTCCGTCTCGCGCTCGGGGTGGCGGTGCCGCGCGATGGCGGCGACGAAAGCGTCCACGCCCTCCTCGCCATCCGCCAGCACCAGGCCAGGGTCCGGATCGCCCGTGGCGGTGGTGGTGGGCACGCCCGCCATGTCCAGCAGCGTCTGCGCGGCGCCCACCAGCAGCAGCGCCTTGGCGTGGCGGTAGCCATCCTTGAGGGCCTCCATCGTGTGGCCATCCCGCGCCAGCGTGGCCACACCCTCCTCGCCGTGCGGCCAGGCGAGCGCGTCGAACAGGACGCCCGGCTTGTTCTCCAGCGAGGCCGTGGCCTCCAGGTCCACCCCATCGGCCCCCCGCACGCGGCCCACGCGCGGGGCCACGAACTCCACCACCGCACCCTGCGCCGCGAGCGCCGCCTGCAGCCGCTCGGCCGCCGCCCCCTGCACCCCCTGGGCCACGATCACGGCAATGCGCCGTCCAGCGATGCGGCCGTCGCCCGGACGGGCCATCAGCGAGAGCGCGGGCGATTGCCTCACTTCGGGCTTGGCCGGCGTCGCCAGGGCGCGCGGCAACGGCGGGGGCAGTTCGTCCATCCCCAGGCCATCGGCCACCGCCTGCGCCAGCGCCTCGGATGCGTTGCGCAGCGAGGCGACCATGCGCGCGCGAATGGCCGGCACGGTGACCTTGCTCAGCTCGAAACGGAAGGCCGCCGCGATGTGTGCCTGCTCCACCGGCGTCTGGCTGTCGTAGAACAGCGTGGCCTGCGTGTGGTGGTCGGCAAACTTTTCCGGCTTGGCCCGCACCTTGCCCTGCTCTTCCTTGGCCTGCAGGCGCGCGGGCACGGAGACGAAGCCCTGCGCTGCGCCGGCCTGAAAGGGGCAGCCGCCGCCAAGCGAGTTGGGCTCGTAGGACACGCGGCCGCGGTGAATGGTCTGGCGGTGCATGCCGTCGCGCTGGTTGTTGTGCACCGGCGCAATGGGCGCATTGATCGGGATCTCGTGAAAGTTGGGCCCGCCCAGGCGGCTGATCTGCGTGTCCACGTACGAATGGATGCGCCCGGCCAGCAGCGGGTCGTTGGAGAAGTCGATGCCCGGCACCACGTTCGCGGTGCAGAAAGCCACCTGCTCGGTTTCGGCGAAGAAGTTGTCGGGGTTGCGGTTGAGCACCATGCGCCCCACGGGCCGCAGCGGCACCAGCTCCTCGGGCACGATCTTCGTCGCGTCGAGCACATCGAAGCTGAAGCGCTCGGCCTGCTCCTCGGTGAACACCTGCAGGGCCAGTTCGTACGTCGGGTAGGCACCGGCCTCGATGCGCTCCCACAGGTCGCGGCGGTGGTAGTCGGGGTCGGCACCCGAGATCTTCACCGCCTCGTCCCACACCAGCGAATGCGTGCCCGCCTTGGGCAACCAATGGAACTTCACGAACACCGACTCACCCGCCGCGTTCACGAGCCGGTAGGTGTGCACGCCAAAGCCCTGCATGGTGGCGTAGCTGCGCGGAATGGCGCGGTCCGACATGAGCCACATCAGCATGTGGGTGGACTCCGGCATCAGCGAGACGAAGTCCCAGAAGGTGTCGTGCGCACTGGCGGCTTGCGGCATGGCGTGGTGCGGCTCGGGCTTGACCGCGTGCACGAGGTCGGGAAACTTCATCGCGTCCTGGATGAAGAAGACCGGCATGTTGTTGCCCACCAGGTCCCAGTTGCCCTCGTCGGTGTAGAACTTCACCGCGAAGCCGCGCACGTCGCGCGCGGTGTCTTTGGAGCCGCGTTCGCCCGCCACGGTGGAAAAGCGCACGAACACCGGCGTGACCTGGCCCGCCGCCTGGAACGGCGCCGCGCGGGTGAGTTCGGTGAGCGGCTCGTAGCACTCGAAGTAGCCGTGGGCCGCGGAGCCGCGCGCGTGCACGATGCGCTCGGGAATGCGCTCGTGGTCGAAGTGCGTGAGCTTGTCGCGCAGGATGAAGTCTTCCAGCAGCACCGGCCCGCGCAGGCCGGCCTTCAGCGAGTTCTGGTTGTCCGCGATGGCCACGCCCTGGTTCGTGGTGAGGGCCTGGCCGGCGGCGTCCGCGCGCACGCGGTCGAGCCGCCCATGCACCGCATTGAGACCCTCGGCCACCGGGTCGCCGGTTTTCTCCGAGGTGTTCGCCTCGGACACGGTGCTGCCGGTCGGCAGCGGACTCCGGGGCTGGGCCGTGACGCCTTTCGCGGGCGCCAGGCCCTGGGAAAAGCCGTGCTCCAGCGATTTGTTGTCGTTCCACGGCACGGCCTTGGCCAGGTCGTCGGTCTGCTGCGCCTTGCGGCGCAGGATCGCGTCCGCGGCGGAGGTCTGGCCGGGCGGGCCCTTGGCCGTGGACCGGGTGGGTGGGGATTTGGCCATGCGGTTCTCCTGGGGTTGTCGCTCGCGCTGTTCGCGATCCCCGCCTTAGGCAAACGGCACGCCCACCCGTCCCCGCTACGGGTTAACCCGATGCTTCCCCATCAGAACATGCACTAAAGTGCGTGTTATGCCCTCGATGCCCCCCGCCAAGCTGCTCATCCTCGTGGGCACCATGACCGACACGGCCACCTCCGTCGCTCGGGCGATCGAGATGGAGTGCGCGCATCTGATCGGCGCCATCGAGGTGCGGATGATGGACGGCCTGGACCCCAGTGTCTTCGATCAGGATGCACTTTACGTCATATGCACATCCACTTATGGCTCGGGTGATGTACCCGACAACGCCCAGGCCTTCTGCGCCTCGCTCGACGCGCAGCCGCGCTACCTGGGCCACGTGCGTTTCGGCGTCATCGCCCTGGGCGACAGCGCGCAATACCCCATGACGTTCGCCAACGGCGGGCGCCAGTTCGATGAGCGCCTGCGCGACCTGGGCGCGGTGCGCGTGGGCGAGCTCTGCACCCTCGATGCCTCGACCGAGACCGCCCCCGAGGCGGCCGGCGCAGCCTGGTGCCGCGACTGGCTGGCGCTGGCCCTGGCGCCCAGCGAGGTGTCCTGAAGAACAAAACTGTTTGGAATTCAATCATTCAGGCTTCAAGCGGCTAGGGTAATTCTGGATCGCCAAGCCCCAGGCCCCCACCTACAGTGAGCCGCAGTCCGACCACAACCCCAGGAGACCCCAGATGACCACCCGCCGCCTCGTTCTGACCCGCAGTGCCGCCGTCATTGGCGCCGCGTCCACCGGCCTGCTGCTGCCGCAGATCGCGCGCGCCCAGTCCGACAAGGTGCGCGTGGGCTTCATGCTGCCCTACACCGGCACCTTCGCGCAGCTCGGCGTGGCCATCGAGAACGGCTTCCGCATGGCCGTCAACGAACAGGGCGGCAAGCTCGGCGGGCGCGAGATCGAATTCTTCAAGGTCGACGACGAGTCCAATCCCGCCAAGGGCATCGAGAACGCCACCCGTCTGGTGCAGCGCGACAAGGTCGACGTGCTGATCGGCACCGTGCACTCGGGCGTGCAGATGGGCATCCACAAGGTGGCGCGCGAGTCCGGCGTGCTCAACCTCATCCCCAACGCCGGCGTGCACATCGCCACGCGCGCGCAGTGCGCGCCCAACGTGTTCCGCACGTCCTTCACCAACAGCCAGCCCACGCTGGCCCTGGGCAAGCCCATGATGGAGAAGGGCCACAAGAAGGCCGTGTGGATCTCCTGGGCCTACGCCGCCGGGGACGAGGCCTTCGAAGGCTTCGAAAAGAGCTACACCGAGGCGGGCGGCCAGATCGTCAAGAAGCTGAGCCTGCCCTTCCCCAACGTGGAGTTCCAGGCCCTGCTGACCGAGATCGCCGCCATCAAGCCCGACGCCGTGGCCTGCTTCTTCGCCGGCGGCGGCGCGGCCAAGTTCCTGCGCGACTACCATGCGGCCGGCCTGAGCAAGAACATCCAGCTCTGGGGCTCGGGCTTCCTCACCGAAGGCGTGCTCGACGCCGCCGGTGACGCCGCCAACGGCGTGCTCACCACCATGCACTACAGCGACTCGCTGGACACGCCGCGCAACAAGAAATTCCGCCTCGACTACGCCAAGGCCTTCAAGCTGCAGCCCGACGTCTACGCCGTGCAGGGTTACGACACCGGCCTGCTCATGGTCAAGGGCGCGAACGCCGTCAAGGGCGACCTGAACAACAAGCAGGCCCTCTACGCGGCCATGCGCGGCGCCGAGATCGACAGCCCGCGCGGCAAGTGGAAGATGAGCCCCGCGCACAACCCCATCCAGGACATGTACCTGCGCCGCGTGGAAAACGGCGAGAACAAGGTGATCGGCATCGCCGCCAAGGCCGTGGCCGATCCGGCCACCGGCTGCCGCATGGCCTGAAGCTTGCGTCCTCCCTCCTGCAAGCCGGCGCCCTAGCGGCGCCGGTTTGACGTCTGCACCCCATGGACTTCGCCAACTTCCTCATCCAGCTCCTCAACAGCGTCCAGTACGGGCTGCTGCTGTTCATGCTGGCCGCCGGCCTCACGCTGATCTTCGGCATCATGGGCGTGGTCAACCTCGCGCACGGCAGCTTCTACATGATCGGTGCCTACCTCGCGTGGTACCTCAGCTCGCAGCTGGGCAGCCTCACGCTGGCCATCGTGCTGGGCACGGTGCTGGCGGTCATC
The DNA here is from genome assembly GCF_016903055.1 of Hydrogenophaga sp. YM1. Lineage (NCBI taxonomy): Bacteria > Pseudomonadati > Pseudomonadota > Betaproteobacteria > Burkholderiales > Comamonadaceae > Hydrogenophaga > Hydrogenophaga sp. YM1. The sequence goes on from NZ_CP070223.1 coordinate 2,835,710, forward strand.
TTCGGCTGGCTGCTGGAGTGGCTGCTGTTTCGCCACTTCTACCAGCGCGACCACCTCGACCAGGTGCTGCTCACCTTCGGCCTGATCTACATCTTCGAAGAGATGCGCTCCATCTTCTGGGGCGACGACGTGCATGCCGTGCAGGTGCCCGAGGTGCTGAACTGGTCCATCCCCTTGACCGACACCCTCTCCTACCCGGTCTACCGTCTGGTGATGTCGGGCGTTTGCCTGCTGCTCGCCGTGGGGCTCTACCTGCTCATCAGCAAGACCCGCCTGGGCATGAAGATCCGCGCCGGCGCCTTCAACCGCGAGATGGCCGAGTCGCTGGGCGTGAACATCCGGCTCATCCATGGCGTGGTGTTCGCGCTGGGCGTGGGCCTGGCCGCCATCGCCGGCATGATCGCCTCGCCCATCGCCAGCGTGTACCCGGGCATGGGCAGTTCGGTGCTCATCATGTGCTTCGTGGTGGTGGTCATCGGCGGCATCGGCTCGGTGCGCGGCGCGCTCGTGGCCGCGCTGCTGGTGGGCCTGGTCGACACCTTCGGCAAGGTGCTGGTGCCGCAGATCGCCGGCATGGCCGTCTACATGCTCATGGCCCTCGTGCTGCTCTACAAACCCGAAGGGCTTTTCAAGCAATGAGCACCGCCAAGGCCCAACTCGAAAAGCTGCCGCGCAGCATCCAGTTCGTGCTCGCCCTGGGCGCGATCGCGCTGGCGGCCTTCCCGCTGCTGCCCGTGGAGGGCGGCGACTTCTACCTCGGCATGCTCTCGCAGATGATGATCCTGGCCATCTTCGCGATGAGCTTGGACCTGCTTCAGGGCGTGACTGGCCTGGTCTCGCTCGGCCATGCGGCCTTCTTCGGCCTGGCCGGCTACGCGCTGGCCTTCGTCACGCCGCAGGACGCGCCGATCGCGCTGTGGTGGTCGCTGCCGCTGGCCGCCGCCGCCGCCGGCCTGGCCGCGCTGGTCATCGGCTTCTTCGTGGTGCGCACCCACGGCATCTACTTCATCATGGTGACCATGGCCTTCGCGCAGATGGTCTATTTCCTGTTCTTCGACAACAAGGCCCTGGGCGGCTCGGACGGCATCTACGTCACCTTCCGTCCCGACGCCACCGCCCTCGGCATCGATCTCGACAACAAGCTGGTCTTCTACTACTTCACGCTGGTGGTGCTGCTGGCGCTGTACTTCGCGCTGCGCCGCTTGCTGTTCTCGCCTTTCGGCCGCGTGCTGGCGGGCATCCGCGTGAACGAGCACCGCATGCGCGCCGTGGGCTACGGAACCTTCGGCTACAAGCTCACGGCCTTCACGCTGGCCGGCGCGCTGGCCGGCGTGGCGGGCTACCTGTGGGCCGCGCAGACCGGCTTCGTGAATCCCGAGCTCATGGGTTTCCACATGAGCGCGCACGCGATCATGATGGTCATCCTGGGCGGCATGGGCAACTTCGCGGGCGCCATCGTCGGCGCCTTCGCCTTCGAGTACGTCATGCACGTCTTCAAGGACCTGACCAAGCACTGGCAGCTGCTCATGGGCGGCTTCATCGTGCTGGTGGTGATCGTGGCGCCGCGCGGCCTGCTGGGCCTGGTCGAGCGCTTCACCAAGCGCGGGGAGAAGGCATGAGCGATCCGCTGCTCTCCGCGAAGAACCTCACCAAGCGCTTCGGCGGCCTGGCCGCGGTGAACGATGTGTCGGTCGATCTGCACCGCGGCCGCATCCACGCGGTCATCGGGCCCAACGGCGCGGGCAAGTCCACGCTGACCAACCTGCTCTCGGGCGACCTGCCGCCCACCAGCGGGCAGATCCGGCTCAACGGCGAGAACATCACCGGCCGATCGCCGGAACGCATCGCCCGCCAGGGCCTGGGCCGCAGCTACCAGAAGACCAACATCTTCCTGCCCTTCACGGTGTGGGACAACGTGCGCCTGGCCGCGCAGTCGCGCGAACGGCACGCCGCCTTCAACCCGCTGCACTGGTTCAGCGCGGCCAGCCGGCTGACGAACGTGAACCAGCGCTGCGAGCGCGCGCTGGAACTCGCAGGCCTCACCGCACGCGCGAGCAACGTCGCGGCGGCCATCAGCCACGGCGAGCAGCGCCAGCTGGAGATCGCCATGACCCTGGCCACCGAACCCACCGTGCTGCTGCTCGACGAGCCCCTGGCCGGCATGGGCGCGGCCGAGGCCGAGTCCATGGTGGCGCTGCTGCAGCGCCTCAAAGGCGAGCACGCCATCATGCTGGTGGAACACGACATGGACGCCGTGTTTGCCCTGGCCGAGGTGCTCACCGTCATGGTCAACGGCCAGGTGATCGCCAGCGGCACGCCCGAGCAGATCCGCAACGACGCCGGCGTGCAGGCCGCCTACCTGGGCGAGGAACACTGATGACGGCGCTGATCGAAGCCAAGGGCCTGCACACCCACTATGGGCAGAGCCATATCCTGCGCGGCGTGGATTTCCACGTGGGTGCGGGCCAGACCATCGGCCTGATGGGCCGCAACGGCATGGGCAAGACCACGCTGCTCAAGTCGCTGATGGGCATCGTCAAGCCCAGCGGCGGCACCGTGCAGGTGAAGGGCCGGCACATGACCGGCGCCACGCCCTACGCTGTGGCGCGCGAAGGCATCGCCTACGTGCCCGAAGGGCGCGGCATCTTCGGCAACCTGAGCGTGAAAGAAAACCTGGTGATGGCCGCGCGTCCTGGCACCCGGGGCCAGCGCGAATGGACCTACGAACGCGTGCTCGACACTTTCCCGCGCCTGGCCGAGCGCCTGGGCCACGGCGGCCAGCAGCTCAGCGGCGGCGAGCAGCAGATGCTCACCATCGGCCGCGCGCTGATGACCAACCCGGACCTGCTCATCCTCGACGAGGCCACCGAAGGCCTGGCGCCGCTGATCGCGCGCGAGATCTGGCGCATCTGCGGCCTGATCCGCGAAAGCGGCATCAGCAGCGTCATCGTCGACAAGAACTGGAAACACGTGACCCAGATCACCGACCGCAACCTCATCCTGGTCAAGGGCGAGGTGGTGTTCGAAGGCAGCACCGAGGCGCTGCTGGCGCAGCCGGGGCTGCTGGAGCAGCACCTGGGGGTCTGAACCCACCGCCTAGAGCAGCGGCCGCAGCTCGCGCGCGGCGTCCATCAGCACCGGCAGCAGCTCGCGCCGCAGGCCGGCCGCGTCCATGCGGCCCGGCGACACCACCACGTTGAGCGCGGCCAGGGTCTCGCCCTTCATGTTGCGCAGCGGCACGGCGAGCGCGATCACGCCGAGTTCGTGCTCCTCGCTCGCGATCGCGAAGTCGTCGCGGCGCACGGTGTCGATCACCGCGCGGAAGGCCTTGGGCTCGTCCGTGGTGCGCGGCGTCAGGCGCGGCAGCGACCGGCCCTTGAGCCAGGACGTGAAGGCCGCGCGCGGCAGTGCCGCCAGCAGCACCCGCCCGGTGGAGGTGGCGTGCGCCGGCATGCGCGAGCCCAGGTGCAGGCCGTAGGGCATGAGGCGCGGCGCGCCCGGGGCGGCGCTGCGCGCGACGATCACCACCTCGTCGCCGTCCAGCACCACCGCGGAGAACGACTCGCGCGTGGCCGATGCCAGGCGGTTCAGCGTGGGCTGCACCAGGCGCGGCAGGCGCGCCGAGGACAGGTAACTGCCGGAGAAGCGCAGCACCTTGGGCGAGAGCCAGTAGTGGCTGCCGTCGGTGTCCAGGTAGCCCAGGTGGGCCAGGGTGAGCAGGTGCCGCCGCGCGGCCGCGCGCGTGAGGCCGGCGCGCTCGGCCGCCTGCGTGGCGTTCAGGCGCTGGCGCTCGGTGTCGAAACTCTCGAGCACGGCCAGGCCCTTGGCCATGCCCTCGATGAAGTCGGCCTTGGCGATGGTCGGGTCGGGCATGGCGGGGCGCTCCAGGAAGTGCGCGATGATCGCACAAAGCGCGCGATGATCGCGCAATGCTCGCCAGCCCTGCTTGTGGCGGATGCGGCGGCGCCCTAGCCTGCGGGTTTCGCCCGTTCCCCGGAGACAAGACCCATGCGAACCCAGGTCGCCATCATCGGCGCCGGCCCCTCGGGGCTGCTGCTCGGCCAGTTGCTGCACAAGGCCGGCATCGACAACGTCATCATTGAACGCCAGAGCCCCGACTACGTGCTGGGCCGCATCCGCGCCGGCATCCTGGAGCAGATCATGGTCGACCTGCTGCACGAGGCCGGCGTGGGCGAGCGCGTGGCCAAGGAAGGTACCGTGCACCACAGCATCGAGCTGGTCTACAAGAACACGCGCCACCCGATCGACGTGACCGGTCTCACCCAGGGCAAGGTGGTCACGGCCTATGGCCAGACCGAGATCACGCGCGACCTGATGGACGCGCGCCAGGCCGCCGGCCTGCCCACCGTCTACAACGCCGCCAACGTCAGCGTCCATGGCTTCGATGGCGCCAAGCCCAGCGTGCGCTACGAGAAGGACGGCCAGACGCACGAACTGCAGTGCGACTTCATTGCCGGCTGCGACGGCTTCCACGGCGTCTGCCGCGCCACCGTGCAGGACTCGATCACCGAGTACGAAAAGGTCTACCCCTTCGGCTGGATCGGCGTGCTGGCCGAAGTGCCGCCGGTGTCGCCGCACGCGGTGGTGTACGCCAACAGCGAGCGCGGCTTCGGCCTGTGCTCCATGCGCAGCCTCACGCGCAGCCGCTACTACGTGCAGTGCCCCATCGACGACAAGGTCGAGCAGTGGAGCGACGACCGCTTCTGGGACGAGCTGCGCCGCCGCCTGGACCCGGCCATGGCCGAGGCCATCGTCACCGGCCCCAGCATCGAAAAGAGCATCGCGCCGCTGCGCAGCTTCGTCGCCGAGCCCATGCGCTTCGGCCGCCTGTTCCTGGCGGGCGACGCCGCGCACATCGTGCCGCCCACGGGCGCCAAGGGCCTGAACCTGGCGGCCAGCGACGTGAAATACCTGTCCACCGCCTTCATCGAGCACTACCGCGAGAAAAGCGACGCCGGCATCGACCACTACTCGCAGCGCGCGCTGGCCCGCGTGTGGCGCGCTGAACGCTTCAGCTGGTGGCTCACCTCGCTGATGCACCGCTTCCCCGACACCGGCGGCTTCGGCCAGAAGGTGCAGGAAGCCGAGTTGGAGTACCTGGTGAACTCCGAGGCCATGTCGCGCTCGCTCGCGGAAAACTACGTGGGCCTGCCGCTGGACTTCGGCCAGAAGTAGCACTTACCCCCGCCGCGCTTCGCGCGACCCCCTCCGGGGGGGCGACACCTGCGGCCCGGCAACGCCGATTCCGCGGTGTCTCTGGGTCAGGCCATCGCCGGCGTTACAGTGGCCGCACCGTCAACACCGACCTGCGACCACTGCCCATGCCCACCCCCCGAAGCCCCCTGCCCTTGCGCGGCGTGCGCGTGCTCAGCCTCGCGCTCAATCTGCCCGGTCCGGCCGCCCTCATGCGACTGCGCGCCCTGGGCGCGGCCTGCACCAAGCTGGAGCCGCCCGCACGCGACGGCGCCAGCGGCGACCCCATGGGCCAGTACAACCCCCCGGCCTATGCGCGCATGCACGAAGGCGTGAAGCGGCTGACGGCCGATCTCAAGACCGAGGCCGGCCAAGCCGTGCTGCACAAGCAGTTGCTGCGCACCGACGTGCTGCTGACCTCCTTCCGCCCCTCGGCCCTGGCCAAGCTGGGCCTGTCGTGGCCGGCGCTGCGCAAGCGCTACCCCGCGCTGGCCATGGTGAGCATCGTGGGCGCGCCCGGCGAACGCGCCGAGGAACCGGGACACGACCTCACCTACCTGGCCGACGCCGGCCTGGTGACCGGCCTGGACCTGCCGGCGACGCTGTTCGCCGACATGGGCGGCGCGCTGATGGCCGCCGAGGCGGTGCTCAAGGCCGTGCTGCTGCTGCGCTCCACGGGGCGCGGCAGTGCCCATGAGGTGGCCCTGTCCGATGCCGCCGCCTGGCTCGCGCTGCCGCGCAGCTGGGGCCTGACGCAGCCGACGGGGGCCGTGGGTGGCGCGCACGCGGGCTACCGCGTCTACCCCTGCAAGGACGGGCGCGTGGCCGTGGCCGCGCTGGAGCCGCACTTCGCCGCCGCGCTGTGCGAAGCGGCGGGCGTGGCCGACGGCCAGCGGATGAAGACCCTGTTCGCACCCGCCACACATGAGGCCATCGCGCGCTTTCTGGCGGGCCGCACGCGCGCGCAACTGGACAAACTGGCGGTCGAGCGCGACATCCCGATGCACACGCTGGCATGAGGCCTCAGCGCGGCGCCAGCAGCCCCTGGGCCCAGCGCGGCAAGGACGCCTCCCGAAAGGTGGGCACGCCGCGCCGCAGGCGCGCCACCAGGCGCGGCGGCACGATGTCCTGCCCGTGCGCGGCCGTGGTGTCAAACAGCAGGCACAGCTGGTCAAGCCGCGCGGCGTGCCCGCGCCGAGGGTGGCGCCGGCGCCCGCTGGCGATCGGCCTGCACCGTTTCTCGCACGGCCTGGGCCAGGCCACCGCTGGCCACCGCCTCGGCGAACCACAAGACCGACAATCCAGCGGCACCACCCTCCCCGAGGCCATGAAGAAGCAAGGCACCATCGTCCACTGGGACGCCGAGCGCGCGTCCGGTTTCATCCGCAGTCCCGACACCGCCGCCGAGGTGTACTTCCACCTGCGCGACTACGAAGGTCCACACCCCATCGCGCCGGGCACGGCGGTGGTGTACGAGGAGATCGTGGTCGGTGGCAAGGGGCCGCGCGCACTGTCGATCAAGCTGCCGCCCCCGCCGCCGCTGCGCGAGGCCGGCGCCCCCATTGGGCCGGCGCCCGAGCCGGTGCTGGCCCCAACCGCCACGTCCAAGGCCCAGCGCTGGCGAGAGGAACGCGCGCAGCGCCGCCAGACCCAGATCGCCCTGGGCCTGCTGGGCGGCTGGCTGCTGCTCTGGCTCATCGGCATCGGTTCTGGCCGCTTTCCGTGGGTGGTGCTCACCGGCGTGGTGCTGGTGAACATCGCCACCGTCTTCCTGTACTGGCGCGACCAGCACGTGATGACCGAGGGCGGCGCGCCCTGGCCGCTGGAACTGCTGCACGCGGCGGCCGCGCTGGGCGGCTGGCCAGCGGCCTGGCTGGCCCAGCATTCGCTTCGGCACCGCCTGGACGACAAGCGCTTCCAGCAGACCTTCGTGGCCTGCGCCGTGTTCAACGTGACCGCCCTGCTGGCCTGGGTGGCCTGGCCGCTGTTCGCCGGCGGCGGCGCCTGAGCGCCGTCAGCGCGGCTTGGGCCGCCGCGCCGCCGTGCCGGCGCGCGGCGGCAGGCCGGTGTGCTGCGTCAGCATCTGCCCCTTGCGCGGCGCGGGCGCCGCGGCCGGCGCGCGGGCGGTGGGCGTGCTGTTTTTGCGCCGCGCGCTCTGGTAGCCGCCGTCGGTGAGCGGCTGGAACGTGGGGATGAGGTGGTGCTTGCCGTTGCCGATCAGGTCGGCGCGGCCCATGGCCTTGAGCGCCTCGCGCAGCAGCGGCCAGTTGTTGGGGTCGTGGTAGCGCAGGAAGGCCTTGTGCAGGCGGCGGCGCTTCTCGCCGCGCACGATGTCCACGCGCTCGCCGCGTTCGTCGCGGTGAATGCCCTTGAGCGGGTTCAGGCCCGAGTGGTACATGGCCGTGGCGGTGGCCATGGGGCTCGGGTAGAAGGTCTGCACCTGGTCGGCGCGGAAGCCATTCTTCTTGAGCCACAGCGCGAGGTTCATCATGTCCTCGTCGCTGGTGCCCGGGTGCGCGGCAATGAAGTACGGGATGAGGAATTGCTTCTTGCCCGCCTCCTCGCTGTACTTCTCGAACATCTGCTTGAAGCGGTCGTAGCTGCCGATGCCGGGCTTCATCATCTTCGACAGCGGACCGGTCTCGGTGTGTTCGGGCGCGATCTTCAGGTAGCCGCCCACGTGGTGCTGCACCAGCTCCTTCACGTACTCGGGGCTCTTGATCGCGAGGTCGTAGCGCAGGCCCGAGCCGATCAGGATCTTCTTGATGCCCGGCAGCGCCCGCGCACGGCGGTAGATGCGCACCAGCGGCCCGTGGTCGGTCGTGAGGTTCTGGCAGATGCCGGGGTAGACGCAGCTGGGCTTGCGGCAGGCGGCCTCGATCTCGGGGCTGGCGCAGCCCAGGCGGTACATGTTGGCCGTGGGGCCACCGAGGTCGCTGATGACGCCGGTGAAGCCCTCGACCTTGTCGCGGATCTCCTCCACCTCTTTCAGGATGGAGGCCTGCGAGCGGCTCTGGATGATGCGGCCCTCGTGCTCGGTGATGGAGCAGAAGGTGCAGCCGCCGAAGCAGCCGCGCATGATGTTCACACTGAAGCGGATCATCTCCCACGCGGGGATCTTGGTTTCACCGTCGTGGCGGCCCTGCGCGTCGGCATAGGCCGGGTGCGGGCTGCGCGCGTACGGCAGGTCGAACACGTGGTCCATCTCGGCCGTGGTCAGCGGAATGGGCGGCGGGTTGATCCAGACGTCGCGCGCGGTCGCCCCCTCGCCGTGTGCCTGCACCAGGGCGCGCGCGTTACCGGGGTTGGCCTCCACGTGCAGCACGCGGTTGGCGTGGGCGTAGAGCACGGCGTCGCTCTTGACCTGTTCGTAGCTGGGCAGGCGGATCACGCTGCGATCGCGCGGCGGGCGCTTGGTCTTGCCCTGCAACGCGGGGTTGGGCACGAAGTTCAGCGCTTGGATCGACGCGCCCTGCGCCGCCGGCGCCTGCGCGGCCTCGTCCTTCGCGCACGATTGACCCGCCGACTGCGCCTGTTCGCTCGTGGTCTGGTACGGGTTGATGTGCGCGTCCACCGGGCCGGGCTGGTCCACCTCGGTGGAATCGATCTCGAACCAGCCCTCGGTGGACGGATCACCCGGGCGGCGCACGAAGGCCGTGCCACGCACGTCGGTGATGCGCTCGATGGGCTCGCGCGCCGCGAGCCGGTGCGCCACCTCGACCAGCGCGCGTTCGGCGTTGCCATAGAGCAGCAGATCGCACTTGCTGTCCACCACCACCGAGCGGCGCACCTTGTCGCTCCAGTAGTCGTAGTGCGCGATGCGGCGCAGGCTGCCTTCGATGCCACCGAGCACGATGGGCACATCCTTGTACGCCTCGCGGCAGCGCTGGCTGTAGACGATGGCGGCGCGATCGGGGCGTTTGCCGCCCTCATCGCCGGGCGTGTAGGCGTCGTCGCTGCGGATCTTCCGGTCGGCGGTGTACCGGTTGATCATGGAGTCCATGTTGCCGGCCGTCACGCCCCAGAACAGGTTCGGTTTGCCCAGGGCCTTGAAAGGCTCGGCACTCTGCCAGTCGGGCTGGGCGATGATGCCCACGCGAAAGCCCTGCGCCTCGAGCACGCGGCCGATGACCGCCATGCCGAAGCTGGGGTGGTCCACGTAGGCATCGCCGGTGACGATGATGACGTCGCAGCTGTCCCAGCCGAGCGCGTCCATCTCGGCCCGGCTCATGGGCAGGAAGGGCGCGGTGCCGAAGCGCTTGGCCCAGTAGGGCCGGTAGCTGGTGAGCGGCTTGGCGTTGCGCGCGAAGAGGGAGACGTCGATGGGAGCGTTCATGGGTGGGCGCGAACCCATGGCGGGCGCAGCGGGGCGAAGGGCGCGATTTTACCGGCGCCCTCCTTTTCCCGCTGCCCGCGGGCCATCCCGCCTAGCTGTTGAGTTGCAATAGGTTGTTCCCAGCGAGGCGGGAAGCTGGAGGGCGATGACCGAGGGCCGAGTGAGGCCTGCGGGCGTTGTAGTAGCTCAGGAACGCGGGTAGCCAGGCGGTGCGCTCGGCGCTGTTGCTCCAGATTCGACCGTAGGCCCATTCGCGCAGGCAAGTCTGGATGAAGCGCTCGGCCTTGCCGTTGGTCTGCGGTCGGTAGGGTTGGGTGAAGCCGTGCTTGATGCCCAGCGCCTGGCAAGTCTTGGCGAACAGGCGCGAGCGGTAGGCCGAGCCGTTGTCGGTGAGCAGCCGCTCGATGCGCACACCCAGCGCCGCGTAGTGAGCAACGGCAGCCTTCAAGAAGGCCACCGCCGAGCCTTTGCGTTCATCGTCATGCATCTGTACGAAGCCCACGCGGCTGTGGTCATCAATGGCCACGTGGGCAAACTCCCAGCCGATGCCCTCGACCGAGTCGCGCCGGTTGCCCGTGACGCGGTGGCTGGGGCGCTCGATGCGCCCGAGCTTCTTCGTGTCCATGTGCAGCATGGCTCCAGGCGTGTCGTGTTCGTAGCGAACCACAGGCGCGGCCGGCTGCAGCGCTTTGAGGCTGGAGAGGCCCAACCTGGCCAGCCAGCGGCTGATAGTGGCCACGCTGCGCCCGACCACGGCGGCGATGCGGCGCATGGGCATGCGGCTGCGTCGCAACTGCTCGATGCGCTGACCCAGCGCCACGTCAATGGTGTTGCGCGTTCTGGCGGGGCGCGAACTGCTGTCCAGGAGAGCATCGAGTCCGCCAGCCTCGAAGCGACGCCGCCACTTGCGGGCAGTCCGCACGCTGATGCCTGCGGCCTCGGCCGCAGGCATCAGCCCCATGACGGCAATGCGCTCGATGAGCAACTTGCGTCCTTCAAACGTCAATCTGGCATTCTTGTGGCTGTTCATCCGACGGGTTTCCTCTGTGAGTGCTGAAGCGTGGTAACTCCAGTCTCCCAGATGCCGTCGGGTGAACAACCTATTGAAACACCACACCTAGCGGGACTTGAGCGTCCAGTCGGGCACGCTGGCCGGCATGGGCCGTGCCTGTCGGCGGGTCTCTAGCCGCTGCGCGGCCAGCCGCGCGGTGAGCTTGAGTTTGGCCAGGTCCTCGGGGTTGGGCCGGCCATGGGCCTCGAAGCTGAAGCAGCACAGCGTGCCGTAGACCTCGCCGCTGGACAGCACCAGCGGCGTGCTGATGTGCGTGCCGATGGGAAACGGCAGGTCCTTGAGCAGCGGGGAGGCGGCGGGATCGCGCTTCGCGTCGGCGATGTACTGCCGCAGTCGGCCGTCCACCACGCGCTGACACCAGGACTCCTCCAGCCACGCGCTCTCGCCCTCAGCGATCACGCCCACGCCGGGCGCTTGGGCCACCTGGCGGAATACGCGCCGGCCATTGACGAATTCGGAGACGAAGACCACGTCCATCTGCAGGCGCTCGCGAAGCAGGCGCAGCACCTCGCCGATGGCCGCGTCCAATTCCGCGTCGGTCTGGTCGGAGGTGGCCACCAGCGACTCGGACACCCGCACTTCAAGCGAATCGGCACCAAAGTCCGTGGGAGCGAAGGGATTGCGCTTCATGTGAAGCGTTATAGCGACGATGCGCGTATCAAGGTGTATCGCCTCCAGCGCCCCCCGGGCGGCGCGGCGCGGCGTGCGCGATCAACCGGTCCACCAGCCCGAGCAACTGCCGCCGCTCGGCCACGCCCAGGCAGCCCATGATTTCGCGGTTGCGGCGGTCGATCAGGCGCAGCGCGCGCGCGTGCAGTGCACGCCCCGGGCGCGACAGGCGCAGCACCACGGCGCGCGCGTCGGTCTCGCTGGGCGCCTTGATCACACTGCCGCGCTCCACCAGCATCTGCGCGGCGCGGCTGGCCTGCGCCTTGTCCAGGTGGGCGTGCGCGGCCAGGTCGTTCACCGACAGCGGTTCGAAGGAACCGATCGCGGCCAAGGCGCGCGCCTCGGCCACGCCCAGGCCCAATTCGCCCGCGTAAGCGGCGGCGGTCGCGGCATCGGTGAGCTTGCCCAGGCGGTGCAGGCGCCAGCTCAGTTGCTGCTCCAGCGGCAGCGGCTTGGTGTCAGCGCTCATGCAAGGGCTCCTGCAGGCAGCGTTCGCGCGCCCGCTCGATCAGGGGCAGGGCCTGCGCGGCGCTGTCCAGCCGCCCCAGCAGCGACAGGCTCAGCATGGCCAGCAGGAGGGGGGCCTGCTGTTCTCCCACCTCGCCCAGGGCGCGGCACAGCGCGGTGTAGCTCGTGTCGAGATCGGCATCGGTCATGCGGTGACTCCAGAGGATTGCAGGGCCGCGCGCAAGGGCGCGGTGTCCAGGCCGCGCCAACGGCCCATCACGTAGCCGTCGGGACGCACCAGCACCAGAGCGGGAGCGGCCTCGACAGGCAGACCATAGCGCCGCCAGGCCTGGCCGTGCGGGTCGGCTGCGGGGTGGATGGGTATGGCCTCCACGTCGCGCGGCAGGCCGCCCTCGGGGGGGCCGTTGAACACCAACGCCACGAAGCCACGCCCGAAACGGCTGCTGAGGTGAAAGGCGTGGCCGTGCGCGTCGTGCAGCAGGGCCTCGGGTGCAGGGGCGCCGGGCCCGGCCTGCGCGCTCGCCCATTCACCAGACTCGCCCGCGTTGAGCGGCGAACCCAGGTACTGAATGGCCGAGGACTGGCGTGGGTTGATCAGTGGGCGAACGGTCTCGTCGTCCAGCGCGAGGCGCAGCGCGGCCTCGCGCATGAGGCGGAAAGCGAAGTCGGGCGGCGCCATGAACTCGGTGCTCTTGGCACCGTAGGCGATGTTCTCGCGCGTGGCGTGCACACGCTCCACGCTGTAGCTGTCGAGCAGTGCCTCGGGCGAAGCGCCGCGCACCACGCGGGCCAGCTTCCAGGCCAGGTTGCCGGCGTCGTCCAGGCCCGAGTTGAGCCCGCGCACGCCGAAGATGGGCACCAGGTGGGCGGCGTCGCCCGCGAAGAACACACGACCGTGGCGGTAGCTCGGCAGCGTGAGGCACTTGGCGTTGTAGATCGAGATCCACAGCGGCTCCCAGGGCTCGGTCTCGCCGATCATCTCGAGGTGGCTGCGCACGCGTGGCAATACGTTCTCCGGCTTGACCGCCTCGGCTGGGTCTTCGTCGTCACGGATCTGATAGTCGATGCGCCAGACGTCGTCGGGCTGGCGGTGCATGAGGATGGTGGAGCCCGGGTTGGACGGCGGGTCGAACCAGGCCAGGCGCTCCACCGGGCGCTGCGTCTTCTGGCGGATGTCGACGATGACGTAGCGACCCTCGTATTGCGTGCCCTCGAACTGCAGGCCCAGTTGCTCGCGCACGGTGCTGCGCCCACCGTCGCAGGCCAAGAGCCAGTCGGCGCGCACGCGCCGGTGGCCGCGCGGCGATTCGATGTCGACCAGCACGTCACGCTCGCGCGCCTGAACGCGCTGCACACGCTCGCCCCAGCGCACGGTCGTGCCATCGGCGCCCGCTTCGTCGATGGCGCGGTGCGCGTATTCCTCGACGTAGAACTGCTGGATGTTCACCATGGGCGCGAAGCGCTGCGTGGGCTCGCTGGGCATCTCGAAGCGCAGCACCTCGGTCTGGCGGAAATGGCTACTCCCGGCGGTCCAGCCCAGGCCCTTGGCCACCAGCGGCGCGTCGGCGCCCACCCAGCCCAGGATCTCCTGCGAGCGGCGCGAGATGCAGATGGCGCGGCTGCCGGTGCAATAGCCCTCGTCGGCCTCGATCACCTGGCTTCGGATGCCCTGACGCGACAGCAGCGCGGCCAGCGTAAGGCCCACCGGGCCGCCACCGGCGATGAGCACCGGCACGTGTTCTTCGGTTGTCTGGTCCATGAATGTTTCACCTATTTAGTTGCGCGCGCAACTGTATCGCCTTCGCGACTCCACGCCACAACCACCCGTCGATAAGATGGTTTTCACACCAACAAAGGAGACAGCCATGCCGAACTTCAACACCCTGCGCATCGACCAGGACCCCGCGAACCCGCGCGTGGCGCGCCTGCTGCTCAACCGCCCCGAGCGGCTCAACGCCATCAACGACGACACCCCGCGCGAGATCCGCGCGGCGGTGGAATGGGCCAACGCCAACGACGACGTGCATGTCATCCTGGTCGAGGGAGCGGGCAAGGGCTTCTGCGGCGGCTACGACCTTTCCCACTTTGGCGAGGGCGACATCGACCACCCCTGTCAGCAGGAACGCCACCCCTGGGACCCCCTGGACGACTACGCCTTCATGAAGCGCATCACCGAGGACTTCATGAGCCTGTGGCGCAGCCCCAAGCCCACCATCGCCAAGGTTCATGGCGCGGCCGTGGCCGGCGGCAGCGACATCGCCTTGTGCTGCGACCTGCTGGTGATGGCCGAGGACGCGCGCATCGGCTACATGCCCACGCGCGTGTGGGGCTGCCCCACCACGGCCATGTGGACCTACCGCCTGGGTCCCACGCGCGCCAAGCAGCTCATGTTCACCGGCGACCTGATCGATGGCCGCACCGCCGCCGATTGGGGCCTGGCCAACGAAGCCGTGCCGCTCGACCAGCTGGAGACGCGCGCCCTGGCCCTGGCCGAGCGCATCGCGGGCGTGCCGCGCTCGCACCTGGCCATGCACAAGATGGTGGTCAACCAGGTGCTGCTCACCATGGGGCTGGAGCAGACGCAATCCCTGGCCACGCTGTTCGACGGCATCACGCGCCACAACCCCGAAGGCCTGTGGTTCCGCCGGTATGCGCAGGACCAGGGCTTCAAGGCCGCCGTGCAGTGGCGCGACAGCGGCCGTCCCATTCCAGAAGGCGATGAAGCCCGAGCGCTGATCCGCGACATGGAGGATCGCCGGCGTACCAACCGCTGAGGGCCGTTGGTCGCCCGTTCATCTCGACACAGCTCTTACGGAACGGGCGCGAATGTAAGGGCTATGCTCCCTAGCATGGGGACTTCTGCCCACTACACCTCAGGAGAAACCCATGGCACTGCACTTCGGCAAACGCGACAACGAGCCCTCCCGCCCCCTGGGCAGCGGCGGCATGGCCACACCGCGCAACACGGCTTACGGTCAATCACAAACCTCCCCCAGCAGCAGTGCGCCGGTGGTTCCCCAGGAGGCCGAGGTGAAACCTGCCACCAGCACCACGCCCACCACCACCCCCGAAGGCGGCAGCAAGCTCACCGTCGGGCCGAACATCAAGCTCAAGGGCGTGGAGATCACCGACTGCGACACGCTGGTGGTCGAGGGCACGGTCGAGGCGACCATGGACTCGCGCGTGATCCAGATCGCGCAGCAAGGCGCCTTCAAGGGCTCGTGCGAGGTCGACCTGGCCGAGATCTACGGCACCATCGACGGCAACCTCACGGTGCGCCAGAAGCTGGTGATCCACGCCACGGGCAGGGTCACCGGCCGCATCCGCTACGGCAAGATCGTCATCGAAGAAGGCGGCCAGCTCTCGGGTGACGTCGAGTGCGCCGCCAACGGCGCGGCCAAGGCGTCGTCGTCCGGCACCAAGCCGTCGATGCAGCTGGCGGCCTAAGTCTGCGCCGAACCCCCGGCGGGCGGTTTGCCCGCCCCGGGGGGCCCCGGTATGCTCGGGGCCATGTACGCCGAGTTTTTCGGGCTCCAGAGCGACCCGTTTTCGATCGCGCCCGACCCCCGCTACCTGTTCATGAGCGAGCGCCACCGCGAAGCGCTCGCTCATTTGCTCTATGGCGTGCGGGGCGGTGGCGGCTTCGTGCTGCTCAGCGGCGAGATCGGCGCCGGCAAGACCACCATCTGCCGCTGTTTCCTGGAGCAGGTGCCCGAGAACTGCAACGTCGCGTACATCTTTAATCCGCGCCTGACGGTCGCGGACCTGCTCAAGTCCATCTGCCGCGAGTTCCGCATTGAGGTCAAGCACGAGGGCCTGGGCCCGGCCACGGTGCACGACCACCTCGATCCGCTCAACGAATTCCTGCTGGCCAGCCACGCGCGCGGCGAGCGCAACCTGCTCATCATCGACGAGGCGCAGAACCTCACGCCCCATGTGCTGGAGCAGCTGCGCCTGCTCACCAACCTGGAAACCAGCGAGCGAAAGCTGCTGCAGATCATCCTCATCGGCCAGCCCGAGCTGCGCGGCATCGTGGCGCGGCCCGAACTGGAGCAGTTGGCCCAACGCGTGATCGCGCGCTTCCACCTCGACGCCCTGGACGCCGCCGAGACACGCCAGTACATCCAGCACCGCCTGCAGGTGGCCGGCCTCAAGGGGCCGCTGCCGTTCTCGCCAGCCGCCATCGAACGCATCCATGAGCTGTCGCGCGGTGTGCCGCGCCGCATCAACCTGCTGTGCGACCGCGCCCTGCTCGGCGCCTACGCGAACGGGCAGAGCCGCGTCGAACGCACGGTGGTCGACAAGGCCGCCGCCGAGGTGTTCGACGGCGCCGGCTCCCCGCCACCGCCCCGGCGCGCCCGTCCGATGGGCGTCGCGCGTCCCACCGGCCTGGGCACTGCGGGCATGGGCGCATTGGCCGGCGCTGTGGTGGGCGCCTTGGTCGCCGCCGCGGTGCTGTGGTTCTGGCTGCAGCGGTCGGGCACGCCGACCGCCGCCGGGCCCGCCGCCCCAGTGGCCGCCGCCCCGGTCGCCCCTCCCGTCACCGACCACCCCGCGGCCGCCCCCGCCATCAGCCCCAGCGCGCCGACCGACCCCGCCACGACCCGCGATCCCTCCCCCACCTCCGGCTGGCCCGCTGCCGATACCCTGCTGGCCACCGAGGCCGAGGCCTGGCGCGAACTGGCCCCGCTGTGGGGCGCCGCGCTGGCCGACAGCGGCGACCCCTGCGAACACGCGCTGGCCGGCGGTCTGCAGTGCTACCGCACCTCGCGCATGACAGTGCATGGCCTGCGCCAGCTCGACCGCCCCGGCATCTTGAACCTGCGCCTGCCCGGCGGCGACAGCGGCCGGCTGCTGCTCACCGCCCTGGACGCGGACAGCGCCGTGCTGGCACGCGGTGAGCGCCGCTGGCGCGTGCCCCTGACCGAACTGGCCGACGCCTGGCGCGGCGACTACGCCACGCTGTGGCGCCTGCCCCCCGGCCACACCGGCCGCCTGGCCGATGGCCGCGACGGCCCGGCTGGCCGCTGGCTCGGCGAGCGCATCGCGGCCTTGCAGGCCAGCGGCCGGGTGCCCGCCTCGGGCCAGGATCTGGCGGCGCGCCTGCTGGCCTTCCAGCGCGCGCAGGGCATCGACGCCGGCGGCCCGGCGGGCCCGGTGACCTTCATGCAAATCAACCTGGCCAGCGGGGTGGATGAGCCCCGGCTGCTGCCCCGCTCCTGAGCTTCCGATGTCTTACATCCTCGACGCCCTGCGCCGCGCCGACGCGGAACGCGAACGCGGCCGCGTGCCGGGCCTGCACACCCAGGTGCCGCCCTCGCGGGCAAGCGAACCGCCGGCGGCGCGTGGTGGCGCGCGGCCCTCGCGCGGCCCGCTGTGGATAGGCCTCGGTGTGCTGGCGGCCGCCATCGCCGGCATCGCCTGGTGGTTGATGCGCGACGGCGCTTCGGCGCCGTCGCCTGGGCCGGTGGCCCAGGCCCCCTCGCCCGCACCGGCGTTCAAACCCGAGCCCCCGCCGGCGCCGCCGCCCCGCACGGGCGCGGCCCCTGTCCCGGCACCGACACCGGCCGCGCCCGTGCAGCCTATCCTGGCGCCGCCACCGCCACCGCCACCGCCACCCGCGCCCGCTCCGTCCGCCGCGCCGGCGCGCCCACCCACCCCACCCGTGGCGCCGCCCCCGGTCACGCCCTCGCCAACGCCCGCCCCCGCCACCAGCGGCGACACCCACCTGCCGCGCGTGAACGAGCTCAGCCCCACGGCGCGCGCGGCCCTGCCGCCGCTCAAACTCAGCGGCAGCACCTACGCCGACAACCCCAAGCTGCGCATGCTCATCGTCGACGGCCAGGTGGTGCAGGAAGGCCAGGACATCGTGCCGGGGCTCAGGCTGGAGTCGATCGGCCCGCGCAGCGCGGTCATCGTCCACCAGGGCCAGCGGCTGCGCCTGCCCTACTGACCCCCCATGACCCCGCTGCTGCGCGCCGACCACCTGCGCTTCGCCTGGCCCGGCGGCCGGCCGCTGTTCGATGGCCTTTCGCTGGCACTCGGCCCCGGCCTCACCTGGATCAC
The DNA here is from genome assembly GCF_016903055.1 of Hydrogenophaga sp. YM1. NCBI lineage: Bacteria > Pseudomonadati > Pseudomonadota > Betaproteobacteria > Burkholderiales > Comamonadaceae > Hydrogenophaga > Hydrogenophaga sp. YM1. The sequence goes on from NZ_CP070223.1 coordinate 2,853,535, forward strand.
CGGCGACGACGGCTGCGGCAAAAGCACCCTGCTGTCGCTGCTGGCGGGCGCCCTGGCGCCCCAGGCCGGGCGGCTGTGGGCGGCCGGTCACTGGGCCGACGAGGACCCGGTGGCCTACCGCCGCCAGGTGTTCTGGATCGATCCCCAGACCGAGGCCCACGACGCCCTGCCCGCCGCCGGCTACCTGGAGGGCCTGAGCGCGCATTGGCCGGGCCTGAGCGAGGCCGCCCTGGCCGATCTCGTGGACGGCTTCGGCCTGGCCGAGCACCTGCACAAGCCGCTGTACATGCTGTCCACCGGCAGCCGGCGCAAGGTCTGGCTCACCGCCGCGCTGGCAACGGGCGCGCCCGTCACGCTCATCGACCAGCCCTTCGCCGCGCTGGACGCCCCGTCGGCCCGTTTTCTGGCCGACTGCCTGACCGAGGTCGCCGAGCACCCCAGCCGCGCCTGGGTGGTGGCCGATCACGCCGCCCCGCCGGATACCCCCGAAGGGTTCATCCTTCGCCTAAGCGGCGCTTGAGACCGCACCGAATGGTGCGAACGTACTGCCAGCGCAGTACTGTGACGGCCTCATCGGGCCGGTTTTTAGCGCTGCTAAATCGTCCTTGCTAACTTCGAAATCGACAGGGTGACGGGGCCCACCTAGATTCGCGTCCATGCCGAGCCGGGGCCAGTCGCCGCCCACCAGGTTGCCGGCCGCCGTTGGGACCCAGGAGCCACCATGAGCCATGCCGCCTTTGCCGAGTCGCAACTGACCGCCTCCATGCTCGACATGCTGATGGCGCGTTGGCAGACGGCGCCCCGCCCGGCGGCCCCGCCGCACGAATCCCCAGCCGATGCCATGGAGCGCGCGCGCGGCATCGTCGTCCAGACGGTGGGCCACTACGTGAACTACCTGGAGGCCTCGGACCAGGCGCTCTACGCCACGCTGATCTCCCTCACCGACGCCGAAGCCCTGCGCGAATTGTTCTTCGAGTGCTTTGACCTCATGGTCAGGACCCGAGGCCCGGCCATCGCCGTTCTGCGCGTGCACGAGCTCTACCGCCTCGTGCGCTGACGGCCGCCGCGCGGTCGTCCGGCTTTAGGCCGCCACCACAGGATCCGGCGCCACGTGTTCCCGCAGTCGCTCCCGCAGCCAGCGGTGGGGCGGGCTTTGGTGGGTGCGGTGGTGCCACACCATGTAGTTCGGGCGCCAGGACCGGGGCAGTTCGGGCGGCAAGGGCAGTAGCCTCAGCCCGGGGGCACGTCGGCGCAGGTCATTTCCATCGATGGGCGCCACCGTGGCCAAACGGTCCGTCGTGGACAAGACGTGGGCCAGACGATCAATGGGATAGACCACACTGCAGGACCGCGGTGGCAAGCCGATGCTCATGAGCCAGCGGTCGATGGGCAGCACGGCGGCCTCGGTGGCGCGCATCGTCACCGAGGCCAACAGGTGGTGCTCGGCCAGGTATTGCTGCAGGCTCAAGCTGTCGCCGATGCGCGGATGCGCGGCGCTGAGGCAGCAATGGGTGAACGTGGTCGCCGGCAACGGCTCAGCGTGCAAATCCGGGGCGTCCTCGGGGGGCGGCCACGCGGTCAGCAGAACGTCGGCGTCCGCGGTTCGCAGCCCCTCGTAGCCCCCGGTGGCCGCGTCGGGCTCGCGCACGTCGAGCCGCACATGCGGCGCCAGGGCCACGATGGCGCTGTAGCAGGCGTTCAGGTCGACCCGCGTGAAGCCCTCGGTACTCATGATCCGCAGATGCGCCTCGCCGCTGGCGGGGTCGAAAGGCGCGCCCGAGGTGATGTCCTGCCACAGATGCACCATCTCCCGGAACGACGCCAGCACGCCTTGCCCCAAGGGCGTGGCCACATAGTCCGAGCCCTGGCGCTGCACAAGCTCGTCGCCGAAGAACTCGCGCAGTCGCTGCAGCGACTGGCTGGCCGCCGGCGGCGTGAGGCCCATGCGCTCCGCGGCCTGGCTCAGGCTCTGCGCGTCCAGCAGCGCCACCATCAGCGCGATCTGACGCATGTCGGCCGTGCCGATGGCGCGTGCAACGCGCGACCCACCGAAACCTTCGGTACTCACGCAGGCACCTCCATCGACCGGCCCGCGGCCCGCGACACCGCCCGCAGGCGCTCGCGCAGCCATTGGTGAGGGCGGCTGCGATCGGTCCGTTCGTGCCAGATCATGTGGAGCTCACTGCGCACCGCCGGAAAGTCGGGGGGCAAGGGCAGGCTGCGCACCTGGCTCAGCAGTGCCACCACCACGCGGGCGCCGTCGGCCGACATCGTCATGAGAAAGTCGCCCCGCGACACCAACTGCAGGCAGGTCCACAGGGACTGCACGTAGGTCGAGCGGCGCAGAGCCTGGCCCCGCGCCTGCAGGGCGGCGTCCAGCGGGCTGCGCGACGCCGCGTCGAGGTTGCGGTAGTGCGCCACCACGTGTTCCTCGGCCAGGTACTGCGCCAGGCTGATGCGGTCACCCACGCGGGGGTGCGACTTGCTCAGCAGCACATGCGTCAGGGCGTGCGAACAGAGCAGCTCATGCCGCATATCCCGCGCGTCCGCCGGCGGCGGCGCGCTGGCGCAGAGCACATCGAGCCGGCCCGCGCGCAGCAACTGGAAGTCAACCGCGTTGTACAGGGGCACCTGCAGATCGAGCCGCGCGCCCGGCGCCTGTTCGCGCAGATCGGCCTGCAGTTGCACGAAATCGGGCAGAGCCGAGTGGCCCACGCAGGCCACGTTGAACCGCATTGCGCTCTCGGACGGATCGAAGCCCTGCACGGCCTGCAGGCTCTCGTTCCAGCGTTTGACGATGGTCCGGATGCCACCGATCACACGCTCGCCGTGGGACGTGAGCCGGTAGGCATTGCCGTGCCGCACATACACCTCTTGCGCGAACGCGGCGCGCAAGCGGCTGAGCGACTGGCTGGCGGCCGACGGCGTCATGCCCAACCGGGCCGCTGCCTCGCTGAGGCTTTGCGTATCGATCAGCTCGCACATCAGGGCCAACTGCTTGATGTCGGCGTTTTTCATGGCCAAGCGCTCCAGCAACCACCGTGCCGAGCCACAGCCTACACCCATGCCAGCGGTTTGGCATGACCGGTTTCGGACCGCGCGTCTTCAGCGCCCGCCCAGGCCCATCTGCCGGGAGATCAGCTCCTTCATGATCTCGTTGGTGCCGCCGTAGATGCGCTGCACGCGCGCGTCGGCGTAGGCGCGGGTGATGGGGTATTCCCACATGAAGCCGTAGCCGCCGTGCAACTGCACGCACTCGTCCATCACCTTGCACTGCAGGTCGGAACACCAGTACTTGGCCATGCTGGCAGTGGCCGAGTCGAGGCGGTTCTCGTTGACGAGCTCGCAGCACTTGTCCACGAACACGCGCGCCACCTGCACCTCGGTCTGCAGCTCGGCCAGGGTGTAGCGCGTGTTCTGGAAGGCCGCCACCGTGCTGCCGAAGGCCTTGCGCTCCTTCACGTACTGCACGGTCCAGTCGATGGCGGCCTGGGCCGCCGCCACCGCGCCGATGGCGATCTGCAGCCGCTCCCAGGGCAGCTGCTCCATCAGGCAGACGAAGCCCCGGCCCAGAAAATCCGGCCCGCCGAGCACGTTGTCGGCCGGCACCGCCACGTTGTCGAAGAACAGCTCGGAGGTGTCCTGCGCCTTCAGGCCCAGCTTCTTCAGGCGCTTGCCCTTGTCGAAGCCGGGCATGCCGCGCTCCACCAGCAGCAGCGTGGTGCCTTTGGCGCCGGCCGAAGGATCGGTCTTGGCGACGACGATCACCAGGTCGGCGTGCCAGCCATTCGTGATGAAGGTTTTGCTGCCGTTGAGGCGATAGCTGCCGTCGGGCTGCAACAAGGCGGTGCTCTTGATGCCCTGCAGGTCGCTGCCGGCCGCGGGCTCGCTCATGGCGATGGCGCCCACCATCTCGCCGCTGGCCAGCCGCGGCAGGTACTTGCGCTTCTGCGCCTCGGTACCGTAGTGCAGGATGTAGGGCGCCACGATCTCGCTGTGCAGCCCGAAACCGATGCCACTGAAGCCGCCGCGCGCCAGCGCCTCCATCTGCACCACCGAGTAGAGCCGGTCGGCGCCCGCGCCGCCGTAGGCTTCGGGCATGGACGGACACAGAAAGCCGTTGGCCCCGGCCTGGCGCCAGACCTCGCGGTCCACGTAGCCTTGCTCTTCCCAGGCCTCGTGGAAGGGCGCGATCTCCTTGTCGACGAAGCGCTGGAAGGCGTCGGCGAAGGCCTGGTGGTCGCTGTTGAAGAGGGTGCGTTCGATCATGCTGTCACCGACTGGACGGTTGGGGGATTTTTGGCAAGCAACTGCTTGGCGAAAGTCAATATACTGGGCCGAGGTATCGGTCACCACCGGGGACAAACCATGAGCGCCGTCCCGCCGTTTCGAAGGCGCTCGCACCGCAGCCCGCTGCGCGGAGGTCATGACAATGAGCGAAGCCTTCATCTTCGACGCCATCCGGACGCCCCGTGGCAAGGGCAAGAAGGACGGCAGCCTGCACGAGGTCAAGCCGATCGATCTGCTGGCCGGCACGCTGAGCGCGCTGCAGCGGCGGCACGACTTCGACACCGCCGCGGTGGATGACGTGGTCATGGGCGTGGTCTCGCCCATCGGTGAGCAGGGCTCGGTGATCGCCAAGGTGGCCGCGCTCAAGGCCGGCTGGGACTGGCGCTGCTCGGGCGTGCAGCTCAACCGCTTCTGCGCCTCGGGCCTGGAAGCGGTGAACCTGGCGGCCATGAAGGTGCGCAGCGGCTGGGAAGAGCTGGTCGTGGCCGGCGGCGTGGAGAGCATGAGCCGCGTGCCCATCGGCTCGGACGGCGGCGCCTGGGCCCAGGACCCCGCCACCAACAGCGCGACGATGTTCGTGCCCCAGGGCATCGGCGCCGACCTGATCGCCACCATCGAAGGCTTTCGCCGCGAAGACGTGGACGCCTTCGCCCTCGAGTCGCAGCGCCGCGCGGCCAGTGCACGCGGCGAAGGCCGCTTCGATCGCTCCGTGGTGCCCGTGACGGACATGCTGGGCCAGACCGTGCTGGGCGAGGACGAGTTCATCAAGCCCCACACCACCCTGGAAGGCCTGGGCGCGCTCAAGCCGGCCTTCGAACAGCTCGGCCAGATGGGCTTCGACGCCGTGGCCCTGCAGCGCTACCCGCAGGTCGAGCGCATCGAACACGTGCACCACGCGGGCAATTCCTCGGGCATCGTCGACGGCGCGGCGGCCGTGCTGATCGGCAGCGAGGCGGCGGGACGCACGCACGGCCTGACGCCACGCGGACGCATCGTCGCGGCGGCCCTGTCGGGCGCGGACCCGACCATCATGCTCACCGGCCCCATGCCGGCCAGCCGCAAGGCCTTGGAAAAAGCCGGCCTGACGGTGGACGACATCGACCTCTTCGAGGTCAACGAGGCCTTCGCCGCGGTGCCGATGAAGTTCATGCGCGAGATGGGCGTGCCGCACGACAAGGTCAACGTCAACGGCGGCGCCATCGCCCTGGGCCATCCGCTGGGCGCCACCGGCGCCATGATCCTGGGCACCCTGCTCGACGAGCTGGAGCGCCGCGGCCTCAAGCGCGGCCTGGCCACGCTGTGCGTGGGCGGGGGCATGGGCATCGCCACCATCATCGAACGGGTCTGAACGAATGAAAACGATCCGCTACGAGCTGCACGACGGCATCGCCACCATCACCTTCGACGAGCCCGGCTCGCCGGTGAACACCATGTGCACCGACTGGCAACGCGACCTCACCACGGTCACGGGCCTGGTGGTGCGCGACAAGGCGCTCATCAAGGGCATCATCCTGGCCTCGGCCAAGAGCACCTTCTTCGCCGGCGCCGACCTGAAGGGCACGATGCGCCTGAAGGCCAGCGACGCGCGCCAGGTCTACGCCGAGATCGAGCAGACCAAGAAGAACTTCCGCACGCTGGAAACCCTGGGCGTGCCGGTGGTGAGCTGCATCAACGGCGCCGCCCTGGGTGGCGGCTGGGAGGTGGCGCTGGTGGGGCACCACCGCATCGCCATCGACCACCCCAAGATCCAGCTCGGACTGCCCGAGATCACGCTGGGCCTGATCCCGGGCGCCACCGGCATCACCAAGATGACGCGCCTGCTGGGCCTGCAGGGTGCCCAGCCCTTCATCCTGGAAAGCCGCCTGTTCGGTCCGCGCGAGGCGCTGGAGCTGGGCCTGGTGCACGAGCTCGCGCCCGACGCGCTGAGCCTGCGCGCCGCGGCCGAGGCCTTCATCGGCGCCCACCCGACGGCCCAGCACCCCTGGGACGCCAAGGACTACAAGATGCCCGGCGGCACACCGAGCAACCCCAAGGTGGCCGGCATGCTCAGCGTGGCGCCAGCCCTGTTGCGGCAGAAGACGCAGGGCCTGTACCCCGCGCCCGAGGCCGCGCTGGCCGCCATGGTGGAAGGCGCGATGGTCGACTACGACACGGCGCTGCGCATCGAGAGCCGCTACCTCGCCCAGCTCATCGTGAGCCCGGTGGCGAAGAACATGATCAACACCTTCTTCTTCGACATGAACGCCGTGCGCGGCGGCGGTTCGCGTCCGAAGGACTATCCGCGCTTCACGCCACGCAAGGTGGGCATCCTGGGCGCCGGCATGATGGGCGCGGGCATCGCCTACGCCCAGGCCAGCCGCGGCATCAACACCGTGCTGGAGGACGTGAACCTGGAGACCGCCGACATCGGCAAGGCCTACAGCCAGCGACTCACGCAGATGCGTGTCGACAAGGGGCTGATGAGCGTGCAGGAGCAGCTCGGCCTGCTCGACCGCATCCAGCCCACCGACCACCCCAAGGACCTCAAGGGCTGCGACCTGATCATCGAGGCCGTGTACGAAAACCGCGAGGTCAAGGCGCAGATCACGCGCGAGGCCGAGGAGCAGCTGGCGCCCGGCGGCTTCTTCGCCAGCAACACCTCCACCCTGCCCATCTCCAGCCTGGCCAAGGCCTGCCGGCGCCCCGAGAAGTTCGTCGGCATCCACTTCTTCAGCCCGGTGGACAAGATGAAGCTGGTGGAGATCATCCGCGGCCAGCGCACCGACGACGAGACCATCGCGCGCGCCTACGACTACGTGCTGGCGCTGGGCAAGCTGCCCATCGTGGTGAACGACGCGCGCGGCTTCTACACCAGCCGCACCTTCGGCACCTACGTGATGGAAGGCGCGGCCATGCTGGGCGAAGGCATTCCCGCGCCGGTGATCGAGAACGCCGCCGTGCAGGCCGGCATGCCCGTGGGCCCGCTGGCCGTGCTCGACGAAACCTCGCTCGCGCTCTCAGTGCACGTGCTCGACCAGACGCGCGCCGACTTCAAGGCCGAAGGCAAGGTCTACGAACCCGGCGCCGGCGAGTTGCTGGTCGAGCGCATGGTCAAGACCCTGCGGCGCGCGGGCCGCGCGTCGGGTGGTGGCTTCTACGAATACCCGGCGGGCCAGCGCAAGCGCCTGTGGGTGGAGCTCAAGGGCCTGTTCGAGGACCCCAAGCTGCCCTGGGAGCTGCAGGACGTGAAGGACCGCCTGCTCTACCGCCAGTCGGTGGAGACCGCGCGCTGCCTGGCCGAGGGCGTGCTCACCAGCGCGCACGACGCCAACATCGGCTCCATCTTCGGCATCGGCTTCCCGGCCTGGACGGGGGGCGCGCTGCAATTCATCTACGGCCAGGGCATCGAAGCCTTCGAGCGCCGCTGCGACCTGCTGGCGCGCCGCTTCGGCCGCGGCTTCCTGCTCGACGGCGCGGCGCGCGACGCCATCCGCCGCTTCCAACCCCAGTACTGACACCCCGAACGATGTCCCGACTGTCGAACAAGGTCTGCCTCATCACCGGCGCCGCCCAGGGCATTGGCCTGGCCACCGCCGAAACCTTCGCCCGCGAAGGTGCCACCGTGGTCGTCGCCGACCTCAAGCCCGAGGCCGTGGACGCGGCCGTGCGCCGCTGCCAGGCCCTGGGCGCCCAGGCCGAGGGCCACGCGCTGGACGTGACCGAGCGCACGCAAGTGGACGGGGTGGTGGCCAAGGTGTTGGCGCGCCATGGCCGCATCGACGTGCTGGTCAACAACGCCGGCATTACGCAGGACGCGCGCCTGCAGAAGATGACGATCGAGCAGTTCGATCGCGTCATCGACGTCAACCTGCGCGGCGTCTTCCACTGCGCGCAGGCCGTGGCCGACGCCATGGTGCGCCAGGGCCACGGCGTGATCCTCAACGCCTCTTCGGTGGTGGGCCTGTATGGCAACTATGGCCAGACCAACTACGCCGCCAGCAAGTTCGGCGTCATCGGCTTCACCAAGACCTGGGCGCGCGAGCTGGGGCCCAAGGGCATCCGCGTCAATGCCGTCGCGCCGGGGTTCATCGAAACGCCCATCCTCGCCACCATCCCCGACAAGGTGCTGGACGAACTGCGCCAGCGCGTGCCTCTGCACCGACTGGGCCGGCCCGAGGAGATCGCCAGCGTCTACGCCTTCCTGGCCAGCGACGACGCCAGCTACGTCAACGGCGCGGTCATCGAGGTCAGCGGCGGCATGTCGGTCTGAGGCGGCCCCCGGGATCTGGCATCCCCCAATGAGGGGATGTGAGGAATATCACACCCTGTCCAGCCGCCCGGCGGACAACCGGCGGCGGGCCAGCGTGTTACAAATCGGGGTTTTGCTCGCCCCAAGCCCCCGATGCAGCCCTCTCCGCCGCCCGCCCCAGAAGGCCCGCGCCTCGCGCGGCTGCGCGCGCTGGGCGTGCTCGACACCCTGCCCGACCGGGCCTACGACGGCATCGCCGCCCTGGCCCAGACCCTGTGCGACACCCCCATCGCCCTGGTCTCGCTGGTGGACGCCGAGCGGCAGTGGTTCAAGGCCCGCATCGGCCTGCCCCTGAGCGAAACCCCACGCGACTGGAGCTTCTGCGCCATCGCCATCCAGACGCCCGGCGAGGTGCTGGTGATCGAGGACGTGCGCCACGACCCGCGCGTGCAGCACCACCCCCTCCTGCGCGAACAGCCCGACCTGGGTTTCTACGCGGGCGCGCCCATCGTGACCGCCGACGGCCTGGCCCTGGGCACGGTCTGCGTCATGGACGTTCGGCCCCGGCGGCTGTCCGCCCCCCAGGTGGACGGACTGCGCCACCTGGCCACGCTGTCGGCCACCCTGCTGGAACAGGGCGCGCAGGACGTCGAGACGCTCAAGCGCAACGAGGTCCGACTCAACCGCACCGTCGCGCTGCTGGAGCGCAAGACGGTGGAGCAGCAGCGCTTCATCTACATGCTTTCGCACGACCTGCGCGAGCCGGTCAACACCATCAACAACTTCAGCTCGCTGCTGGTGGAGGACCACCAGGCCGAGCTGATGCCGGCCGCGCAGCGCTACCTGGGTTTCGTGCGCGAAGGGGGCCGGCGCATCGGCCGCCTGCTTGACGACCTGGTCGAGTTCGCCCAGCTCGACACCCACCCGCTGCGCATCGAGCCGGTGGACCCGGCCGCCCTGGCGCAACACGTCACGCAAGACCTGGCACCGGTGCTGCAGCGTTGCCAGGGCCGCATCGAGATCAACACGGCCCTGCCGGTGGTCATGGCCGACGCCGGCCTGCTGCGCGTGGCCCTGCACAACCTGGTGAGCAACGCGCTCAAGTTCACGCGCCCCGGCATTCCGCCGGTGGTGACCGTGGGCGCCTCGCGCAGCGGCGAGCTCGACCAGATCCACGTGAGCGACAACGGCGTGGGCATCGCGCAGGAGCACCAGGGCCGCATCTTTGGTCTGTTCAACCGCCTGCACAACCGCCGCCGCTACGACGGCACCGGCCTGGGCCTGCCGATCTGCCAGCGCATCGCCGAACTCCACCAAGGCCGCCTGACGCTCGATTCGTCCACCGACGCCGGCAGCCGCTTCACCCTGCACCTGCCTCCGGCGGGTCGCGCCTGAGGACCCCCACACATGGCAGCCCCCGCGCGTTTCATCCTGATCGACGACAGCGACGCCGACAACGTGTACCACGAGATCATGATCCGCCGGGCCGGCTTCACCGGCGAGGTACGGGTCTTCGACAACGGCGTGGACGCCTTGAACTTCCTGCGCGACGACCCGCTCGCGCTGCCCACCTGCATCTTCCTGGACATCAACATGCCCGTGCTCGATGGCTTCGAGGTCGCGCACCAGGCCACCGATCTGCTGAGCGGCAAGCCGGCCACCGTGCTGCTGATGCTCACCTCGTCCGACGCGCCGCAGGACCGCCAGCGCGCCGCCGAGCTGCCGGTGATCCAGGGCTACGTCACCAAGCCCCTCACCGCCGACATGGTGCGCCGCATGCTGGCCCGCGATGCCTGAGCCCGCTCCCGACGAAGCCCCCCTGCGGCCGCGCTCGCGCGCCGAACTCTTCACCGCTTTCACCTGGCTGGCCCTGCAGGGCTTTGGCGGCGTGCTGGCCGTGGTGCAGCGCGAGCTGGTGGAAAAACGCCGCTGGCTCACGCGCGACCAGTTCGTCGAGGACTGGGCGGTCGCGCAGATCATGCCGGGCCCCAATGTGGTCAATCTGGCCTTGATGATCGGCGGGCGGCACTTCGGCCTGCCGGGCGCGCTGTCGGCGCTGGCCGGCATGCTGTTGGCGCCGCTGGCCCTGCTGCTGCTGTTGGCCGTGCTCTACAGCCAGTTCGCCATGCTGCCGCAGGCGCAGGCCGCGCTGCGCGGCATGGGCGCGGTGGCGGCCGGACTGATCACCGCCACCGGCCTGAAGCTGGTGGCGGCGCTGCGCAGCAACGTCATGGGGCTGGGCGTGTGCATGGGCTTCGCCGCCTGCACCTTCGTTGCCATCGCCTTGCTGCGCTGGCCGCTGGCCTGGGTGCTGCTGGGCCTGGGCACGCTGGCCAGCGCCTGGGCCTGGCGCCAACTGGGCCGCACGGGGGGCTGAGGCCATGACCACCCTGCCCCTGGCCGTGGACTGGCTGGACCTGTTCACCCACTTCCTCACGCTCTCCCTGCTGGCGGTCGGCGGGGCCATCACCGTGGCACCGGACATGCACCGCTACCTGGTGGTACAGCACGGCTGGCTCGGCGACGCGCAGTTCACCGCCTCGATCGCGCTGTCGCAGGCCGCGCCCGGGCCCAACGTGCTGTTCATCGCGCTGCTGGGCTTCAACATCGGCATCAACGCGGCGGGCGGGCCCGCGGCGGGCTGGCGCGCCTGGGCGCTGGGGCTGTTCGGCGCGGGGGTGACGATGGTGGCGATCCTGCTGCCGTCCTCGTTGCTCACCTACACGGCCACCCGCTGGGCGCACCGCCACCGCGAGCGGCGCGGGGTGCGCGCCTTCAAGGCGGGCATGGCGCCCATCGTGATCGCGCTGCTCATCGCCACCGGCTGGGTGCTCACCGCGGCGCACGACCAGCCGGCGCGCGACTGGCGGCTGTGGCTGCTGACGGCGGTGGCCGCGCTGATCGTCTGGCGCACCCGGCTGCACCTGCTGTGGCTGATCGGCGCGGGTGGGCTGCTGGGAGCGCTGGGCTGGGTCTGAGCCTCAGCGCCCGATCGCCAGGTAATCGAAGCCCATGCGGCGCACGAACACCGGGTCGTAGAGGTTGCGGCCATCCACGATCAACGGCTGCTTCAGGCGCTCCTTGATCAGGTCGAAGTCCGGGCTGCGGAACTCCTTCCACTCGGTCACGATGACCAAGGCGTCGGCGCCCTCCAGGGTCTCGTTGGGCGTCTGGGCGTAGCGCACGCGCGGCTCGTCGCCCAGGATGCGCTGCGCCTCGGGCATGGCGGCCGGGTCGTAGGCCGTGACGGTGGCGCCCGCGGCCAGCACCTCCTCGATGAAGCTCAGGCTGGGCGCCTCGCGCATGTCGTCGGTGTTGGGCTTGAAGGCCAGGCCCCAGAGCGCGATGTGGCGGCCCTTGAGGTCGGCGCCCAGGCGCTGCTTGAGCTTGCGCGCCAGCACCTGCTTCTGCGCGTCGTTGGCGGCCTCGACGGCGCTCAGCACCTGCAGGTTCAGGTCGGCGTCGCTGGCGGCGGTCTTGATCAGCGCCTTGACGTCCTTGGGGAAGCAGGAGCCGCCGTAACCCGCGCCGGGGTAGAGGAAGTGGTAACCGATGCGGGGGTCGGAGCCGATGCCCTGGCGCACCATCTCGATGTCGGCGCCCAGCTTCTCGGCCAGGTTGGCCAGCTCGTTCATGAAGCTGATGCGCGTGGCCAGCATGGCGTTGGCCGCGTACTTGATGAGTTCCGCGCTGCGCACATCGGTCACCAGCAGGCGCTCGCGGTTGCGCTGGAACGGCGCGTAGAGCGCGCGCATGAGGAAGATGGCCTGCTCGTCGCTGCCGCCCACCACGATGCGGTCGGGCTTCATGAAGTCGTCCACCGCCGCGCCCTCCTTCAGGAATTCGGGGTTGGAGACCACGGCATAGGGCGTGCTCACGCCGCGCTGGGCCAGTTCGTCGGCGATGGCGGCGTGCACCTTGTCGGCGGTGCCCACGGGCACGGTGCTCTTGTCCACCACCACCTTGTAGTCCGTCATCAGGCGGCCGATGCTGCGCGCCGCGGCCAGCACGTACTGCATGTCGGCCGATCCATCCTCGTCGGGCGGCGTACCGACGGCAATGAACTGGATGGTGCCGTGGTTCACGGCGCGCGCCACGTCGGTGGTGAAATGCAGGCGGCCGGCGGCCACGTTGCGTGCCACCATCTCCTTGAGGCCCGGTTCGTAGATCGGGATGCCGCCCGACTCGAGAATGCGGATCTTCTCGGGGTTCACGTCCAGGCAGAGCACGTCGTTGCCCACCTCGGCCAGACAGGCGCCGCTGACCAGCCCCACGTAGCCCGTTCCCACCACCGTCACTTTCATTGCGGATCCCTTGTTCGGCGTCCCTCATGGCGGGGACGCGGCATGATAGCGAACGAATATGGCACTTTCGTCGTACCCTCCCCCGTATGGGCGACGCCGCGTGAAGCTGTTCGCGCTGGCGCTTGGCCTGCTGTTGCTGTTGACCCTGGCACCGCTGGCCTGGCTGGCCGGCACCGAACGGGGCCGGGCTGTCTGGGACCAGGCCACCAGCCGCAGCCCCAACGAACTGATCCGCTACACCGAACGCCGGCTGCAGGGCCACCCCCGGCTGGAGCGCTGGCTGCTGCCGCCCTTGTACGCCCTGCGCTCGCGGGTGGAGCCCGAGCCGCCTCCGGGCCCCCTGCCCGACCTGGGCAAGGGCCAGCGCCCCGAGTCTTTTCCGCTCCCGGCCGGTCTCTCCACCCGCTGGGCGGTCGACACCCCGCAGGCCATCCGAGACGCCCTGCTGCGGGCCACACCCGGCACGCAGATCGTGGTGGCGCCGGGCCTCTACCCCTTCGACGCTCCCCTGCGCCTGGGCCAGGACGGCAGGGCCGACGCCCCCATCGCCCTGCGCGCCGAGCGCCCGGGCACCGTGTGGTTCGCCTTCGCCCAGGTGGACGGCATCCGCGTCGACCGTCCGCACTGGGTGTTCGAGAACCTGGACATCCGCGGCACCTGCGCGCGCCACGGCGATTGCGAGCACGCCTTCCACGTGATCGGGCGCGGCGCGCGGGTGAGCATCCGCAACAACCGGCTCAGCGACTTCAATGCCCCCATCAAGGTCAATGGGCAGGACGGCAACTGGCCCGACGCAGGCGAGCTGGCCTGGAACACCCTGAGCAACACCAGCCCGCGCGACACCGCCCAACCCGTGGTCATGCTCGATCTGGTCGGCGCCCACCGCTGGCGCGTGCACGACAACCACGCCGCCCATTTCGTGAAAACCCAAGGCAACCGCGTGGCCTATGGCTTATTTGCCAAGGGCGCGAGTGAGGACATCCGAATCGAACGCAACCTGGTGGTCTGCACGCCCCAGGGCATTTCACAACCCGGCGAGCGCGTCGGCATTTCGGTGGGCGGCGGTGGCACCGACCCCCAGGTGTGCCGCGACGGCACCTGCCGGTCGTTTGAGCACCGCGGTGGCGTCGCCGCCAACAACGTGGTCGCGCATTGCAACGACGCGGGCGTGGACGTGAACCGGGGCGTGGACGTGCGGGTGGTGCACAACACGCTCATCAATACGGCCGGCATCACCGTGCGGGCGGGCTCCAGCGCCCGCCTGCAGGCCAACCTCGTCGACGGCGGCAGTTGGCGGCGCGACCGCAGCGTGGTGGACGAGCGCGACGCCGCCCCGCTGGCCCGGTGGCTGGACCCGGCGGCGGCACGGGCCCTGCAATGGCACTGGCGGCGGGCCCCGCTGGATGGCCCCGCCACCCCGGACATTCCCAGCGATTTCAATGGCCAATCGCGCGCCGGCCATTCGACACCGGGCGCGCTGCTCCCCTGAACTCACAATTCGTCACCGATTTTCAACAATCGGTGACAGGGAAACGCGATTCAGCCCCTACCCAGGGCCGAATGAGTTACCAATTGACACGGCGATCAATGGCAATTCTCCGTCAATAATTCATTGACGGTATTTCGCGATATCGCACCCCTCTGATTCGCTCGAATCAGCCTCCCATCCGGCGCCTACTACCTATTCGGTACACCGATGAAGTGGTGGGTCAATTTGTGTCTTTTTGTACGAAGAATACCGTTCGTCGGCAAAAAATGCCGTGCGTTTCCGCGCACTTCCGCACATCGCCGATTTTGAACAGCCGATCAACTGTGCCGCTTTTCACGCTTTCACCCCCCCTAAAGTCATTCGCAGTGGCGTCGAGAAACAAGGCAATGGGGCCAAAAACGTGAGGCACTTCACGATCGGACTGCAGAACCCCAAACATTCGTATTAACGCTTTTGGCTGAAATTCGCCAGGCGTCGGAACTTTCAATTCAACTCATTGCGAACGCCAACCATCATGGAAATCGAATTGGTTAATCCCCGCCAGAAACGGCAGTTGTCCCGCCCGGTGTTGGCGGCCCTGTTCACCTGCGTGGCCTTGGCCGCCTGTGGTGGTGGTGGCGGTGGGGGTAGCGAAGGCGCCTCCGCGGCGCCCGTGGACAACGCGGCCAGCGCGGCGCCCCCGCCGCCCGCCAACGGCGGCTCGCCCACCCAAGCCGAGATGGACGCGGCGGCGGCCCGTGGCTGGTCCTGGAACAGCTTCAAGAAGTTCTGGGAATCGATCAAGTCGCCTGCTCCAGCACCTGCCCCCGCTCCGGCACCTGCCCCCGCTCCGGCGCCTGCCCCCGCTCCGGCACCTGCCCCCGCTCCGGCGCCTGCCCCCGCTCCGGCGCCTGCCCCCGCTCCGGCACCTGCCCCCGCGCCGGCGCCTGCCCCCGCGCCGGCACCTGCCCCCGCTCCGGCACCTGCCCCCGCTCCGGCACCTGCCCCCGCTCCGGCGCCTGCCCCCGCGCCGGCACCTGCTCCCGCACCGGCGCCTGCCCCCGCGCCTGCCCCCGCTCCCGCCCCGGCGGTCGGCATCGGCGGCCTGGCCTGCGCCGCGGGCGCCATCACCTGCGTGGAGGTGAGCTCCGGCAGCGCCCAGACCAACCTGCCCATCACCTTCGGCCAGCCCTTCCGCAGCGGCGACCTTTCCACCAGCCAGGGCCTCAGCGCCCAGGACAGCGCCGGCAACACCGTGCCCGTGCAGATGGATGAGGTGTCCACCCATGCCAACGGCTCCGTGCGTTTCGCTGTGCTCAGCGCCAGCGTCCCCAGCCTGCCAGCCAACACCGCGCGCCTGATCAATTTCTACCCCGCCGCCAAGACCAGCCCCAGCGTCTCGGTGCCAGCCGATCCGGCCTGGAACCTGCAGGTCACGGCCAAGCTCGCCGACGGCAGCACCCTGGTGGCCAACCCGCAGCAGCAGCTCAAGCAGCAGATCGCCAGTGGCACCAACCGCCGCCTGTACGGCCCGGTGGCCAGCGAATTCACCGTGGTCGCGCCCATGGTCAACCAGGCCACCGGCGCCGCCCACCCGCACCTGGTCGCACGCCTGCACACCCGCCTGTACCAGAGCGGCCAGATCCGCACCGACGTGGTGATGGAGAACAACTGGGCGCTCAAGGCCTCGCCGTCTGACCTGAGCTACTCGTTGACCATCACGGCCAACGGCCAGACGCTGCTGTCGCAGCCCTCGTTCACGCACCACC
Source organism: Hydrogenophaga sp. YM1 (assembly GCF_016903055.1). NCBI lineage: Bacteria > Pseudomonadati > Pseudomonadota > Betaproteobacteria > Burkholderiales > Comamonadaceae > Hydrogenophaga > Hydrogenophaga sp. YM1. The sequence goes on from NZ_CP070223.1 coordinate 2,869,594, forward strand.
ACCATGCGCGCTGGCACAAGGTGGTGTGGAACAACGGCGCCGCACCGAACGTTCGCCTGCGCCACAACATGCGCTACTTCCTGGATAGCCGCGCCACCTGGAACTACAACCTGGGCCTGACGATTCCCGAAACCGTGCTCGCCGCCGAGGCGAGCAACCTGGCCAAGACCAACACCGGCCCCATGGGCACGGCCATGCTGACCACCAACATGCCGGGCACCGGCGGCCGGGCGGAGATCGCCCCCGTGCCGCGCTGGACGGCGATGTACCTGATCAGCCAGGACGACCGCGCCCGCGCCTCCATGCTGGCCAACGCCGACGCCGCCGCCAGTGCCCCGGTGCACTACCGCGACGAGGCCACCGACCAGCCCATCAGCGTGATCAAGTACCCCGGCATCGCGCTGCGCTACGGCTCCTCCAGCCCCGCCGTGCCGACCGCCAGCACGTCCAGCGTCTGGACGCCGGACATCGCGCACCAGGGGTCGTACGCCTATATCCCCTACCTGGTCACCGGCGACGCCTTCTACCTCGACGAAATGATGTTCTGGGCCGCCTGGAACGTCGCCGCCAACGACCCGTACTACCGCCAGCAGGGCAAGGGCCTGCTGATGCCCGAACAGGTGCGCGGCCAGACCTGGGGCGCGCGCTCCCTCGCCGAAGCGGCCTTCGCCACGCCGGACAACCACCCCATGAACGGCTACTTCGACACCATGCTGTCGAACAACATGGCCTGGTTCCTGGACACCTACGGCCCGGGCAAATCGGGTCCGCTGTTCTCGCCCATGGGGGCGCTGATCTCGCAGTACAACAACAACCAGACACCGTCGTACGAGTCGGATTTCTTCGCCACCGTGATGAGCTGGCTGACGGAGAACAACGTGCCGAACGCCAGCGCGGTGCTCAACAGCGTGGGCCGCATGCAGATCGACCGCTTCCTGGCCACCTCCCAAACGGCCGGCTTCTGCACCAGCCGCGCCGCGGGCTACTGGCTGCAGACCATGAACGGCAGCTCGTACGTCAACACCTGGGCCGACTTCTACAAGCTGAACTACGGCACCGCCACCTGCGGCACCACCGCCCAGCCCAATGACCCGGCTTACCCCGACTGGGCCGGCGGCTACGCGGCCGTGGCGCGCGGCATGCTGGCGGCGGCGAAGAACGCCGGCGCGACCAACGCCTCGACCGCACAGGCCCGCTGGGTGCAGTTCACGCCCAACCTGGACCCGGACTTCAAGAACGACCCGTCCTACGCGATCGTGCCGCGCTGAGCGCCACGGTGTTCAGACCAAGCCCCGCGGCCCGCGCCGCGGGGCTTTTTCTTGCGCTCATGTCCGCCCCGCTGAGCACGGCCATGTGCCGCGCCGAGCGGACCCAGGCGCGGAGCGCCTCGTCCGTGGGGGGTCAGCCGCGCTGGCGCAGGGCCTCGTAGAGGCAGACGCCGCTGGCCACCGAGACGTTCAGGCTCTCGACCGCGCCGCGCATGGGGATGTGCACCAGCTCATCGCAGGTCTTGCGCGTGAGCTGGCGCATGCCTGGGCCCTCGGCGCCCAGCACCAGGGCCACCGGGCCCTTGAGGTCGACCTCGTAGACCGATTTGGGCGCGTCGTCGCTGGTGCCGATGACCCAGATGTTGCGTTCCTTGAGCTCGCCCAGCGTGCGCGCGAGATTGGTCACCATGAAGTACGGCATGGTCTCGGCCGCGCCACTGGCCACCTTGGCCACGGTGGCGTTCAGGCCCACCGCGTGGTCCTTGGGCGCCACCACGGCGTGCGCGCCCGCGCCGTCGGCCACGCGCAGGCAGGCGCCCAGGTTGTGCGGATCGGTCACGCCGTCGAGCACCAACAGCAGCGGTGCCTGGCCCGCGCCGTCCACCTGGTCCAGCAAATCGTCGAGCGAACGGGCCTGTTCGACGGGCAGCACGCGCGCGGCCACGCCCTGGTGGCCGTGGCTGCCGACGAGCTTGGCGATGCGCAGCGCGTCGGCCTCGATCAGGCGCACGCCGGCTTCCTTGGCGCGTTCGAGGAACTGGCGCATGCGCGCGTCGCGCCGCGAGCTGTCCACGTAGACCTCGACCAGGCTCTGCGGCGCGGTCTTCAGGCGCACGCCAACCGCGTGGAAACCGAACAGGACTTTGGTGGCGGACGGGGCTTTGGGCGGGGCGGACATGGGCGCGATTATCGGCCCCCCGCCCCGGCGGCCCCGCCAGCCCGCGCGCGGCGCCTCAGGCCGCGACGCCGGCGCTGATGTCGGCCACCTGGCCCGCGCTGATGGTGATGCGGCGCTCGCAGCGCTCGGCGATGCCGCGGTCGTGCGTGACCAGCACCAGCGTGGTGTGCTGCTCGCGGTTGAGCTCGAACATCAACTCCATCACGCTGGCGCCGGTGGCGAAGTCCAGGCTGCCCGTGGGCTCGTCGGCCAGCAACACGGCCGGGCGCACCACGAAGGCCCGCGCCAGGGCCACGCGCTGCTGCTCACCGCCCGACAGCACCTTGGGGTAGTGGTTGAGCCGCTCGCCCAGGCCCACGCGCTGCAGCATCTGCGTGGCGGCGGCGCGGGCGTCGCGCCGCCCGGCCAACTCCAGCGGCAGCATCACGTTCTCCAATGCGGTCAGGTTGGCCAGCAGCTGGAAGCTCTGGAACACGAACCCCACCTTCTCGGCGCGCAACGCGGCGCGGCGGTCCTCGTCCATGGCGAACAGATCGACACCATCGATGTGAACCGTTCCCTGCGTCGGGGTATCCAAGCCCGCGATGATCGACAGCAAGGTGCTCTTGCCCGAGCCGGAGGCGCCCACGATGGCCACGGTTTCGGCGCGGCGCAGGCTGAAATCGATATCGCGCAGAATGGTCAGCGTGCCCGTCGAGTCGGACACCGACTTGAACACATGGCTGACCGCAATCATCACATCGGACATGAAGCATTCCCTGAAGACGAACCGCCGCCACTTTAGCCTGAGCCTGGTGGCGGCGTGGGCGCTCGGCCAGGCGGGCGCGCTGCGCGCCCAGGGCAAGGCCGAGCCCGTGGTGCTGGTGGTGGGCGATTCGCTCAGCGCCGAATACGGCCTGCGCCGGGGCAGTGGCTGGGTCGCGCTCACCGAAGAGCGGCTCAAGGCCGAAAAGGTTCCGGCGCGGGTGGTCAACGCCAGCGTCAGCGGCGACACCACCTCGGGCGGGCGTTCGCGCCTGCCGGCGCTGCTCCAGCAGCACCGGCCCTCGGTCGTGGTCATCGAGCTGGGCGGCAACGACGCCCTGCGCGGCCTGCCGCTGAGCATGACGCGCGACAACCTGGCCGTCATGGCGCGCGCCGCCAAGGCCGCCGGCGCGCGCGTGCTGCTGCTGGGCATGGAAATGCCGCCCAACTACGGCGCGAAGTACGGACAGGAATTCCGCGAGCTGTTCGCCGCCGTGGCACGGCAGGAAAAGGCCGCGCTGGTGCCCTTTTTCCTCAAGGGCGTGGCCGACGGCGCCGACCCGCTGGCGCTGTTCCAGAGCGACCGCATCCACCCGAACGAGAAGGCCCAGCCCACCATGCGCGACACGGTCTGGCCTGAACTGCGCAAACTGATCGCGGCGGGATAATCGGGCCCATGCCCGTTGCCACCCTGAGCGCAGGCGACGCCCTGCGCCGCCTCGCCGAATTCGACACGATCATCGACGCCCGCACCGAGGACGAGCACGCGCTCGACCACGTACCCGGCGCCCTGAACTGGCCCACGCTGGACAACGCCGAGCGCATTGAGATCGGCACCATGTACAAGCAGGTGAGCGCCTTCGAGGCCAAGAAGCGCGGCGCCGCGCTCGCCGCGCGCAACATCGCCGCCCATATCGAGCGCGAGGTGCTCGACAAGCCCAAGGGCTGGCGCCCGCTGGTCTACTGCTGGCGCGGCGGAAACCGCAGCGGCGCCCTGGCCACCATCCTGGGCGCCATCGGTTTCCAGGTCACGCTCATCGACGGCGGCTACAAGGCGTGGCGCGCCGCGCTGGTGGACGACCTGCCCCGCCTGGCCGCGGGCTTGCGCTACCGCGTCGTCTGTGGTCCCACGGGCAGCGGCAAGACGCGGCTGCTGCACGCGCTGGCGGCTGAGGGTGCGCAGGTGCTCGACCTGGAGGGCCTGGCCTGCCACCGCAGCTCGGTGCTGGGCCACCTGCCCGGCCAGCCACAGCCCAGCCAAAAGGGCTTCGATTCCTTGCTGTGGGACGCGCTGCGCCGCTTCGACCCCGAGCGACCGGTGTACGCCGAAAGCGAAAGCAAGAAGGTGGGCAACCTGCGCGTGCCCGACGGCCTGATGGACGCCCTGCGCGCCAGCGAGTGCATCGCCCTGCGCCTGAGCGACGAGGAGCGCGTGGCGCTGCTGCTGGAAGACTACGACTACTTCGTGCGCGACCCCGAGCTGCTGATCGGGCGCCTGCAGGCCCTGCGCGCGCTGCGGGGCGGCGAGGTGGTCAACGGCTGGATCGGTCTGGTGCGCGCGGGGCGCACGCCGGAAATGGTGCGGGATCTGCTGGCCCAGCACTACGACCCCACTTACGCGGCCTCGACCTCGCGCAACTTCCGCCGCTTCGCCGAGGCCCTGCCTTGCGAGCCCGCCGACCGGTCGATGGGGGCGATGCGAGCGGCCGCGCGCCGCCTCATCGACAGCGAAACGGCACCGGCACCGAAGGCCGGTTGAGGCCTTCAGTTGGCGCCGCCGGCGCCACCATCGCCCTGCCCGGCATCGCCCGGCGCACCGGTCGCCTCGCCATCGGGCTGGTCGGCACCGTCTGGGTGCTCGCTGGTCTTGCGCGCGGCCTTGGCGCGCAGTTTCTCTTCCTTCTTCTGCTTCTTGGCCAGCTCGCGCTGCCGTTTCTCGTAACCGTAGTTGGGTGTAGCCAAATCGCGCTTTCGTCGGGTTGAAGGGGGTCAGGACCGCAAGCGGGGCAAGGCCTGCGCCAAGTCGGCCCGCAGGTCTTCGACATGTTCCAGGCCGATGGCAAAGCGTACCAGACCCCCCGCGTGAGGCCAACCCAATGTCCGGATGGCGCTCATGCGGTACGGTGCGCACAGGCTGATGGGACCGGCCCAGCTCCAGCCCAGCTTGAACACGCGCAGGCTGTCGCAGAAGGCGTCGATGCGTTCCTGGGGAATGGACGCGTCGAAGGCTGCGCTGAACAGGCAGCCAGCCGCCTGGGCGTCGCGTTGCCAGGTGGCGTGGCCGGGCGAGCCCGCCAGCGCCGGATGGAAAACCTGCGCCACGCCGGGCTGGCCCTGCATCCAGTGCGCCAGCTCGCGCGTGGCGGCGTCCTGGGCGCGGTAGCGCAGTTCGATGCTGGGCAGACCGCGCAGCACGAGCTCGGCGTCGTTGCCAGCCACGCCCAGGCCCAGGCGCATGTGGCACAGCAGCACCGTGCGGTGCAAGGCCTCGTCGCGCGTGACCACGGAGCCCATGAGCACGTCGGCACCGCCGCTGGGGTACTTGGTGAGCGCCTGCACGGACAGGTCCACGCCCAGCGCGAAAGGCGCGAACGCGATGCCGGCGCCCCAGGTGTTGTCCAGCGCGGTGACGATGGGCCGCTCGCGGCCTTCGCTGGCCCGGCGCGCCACCGCCACCAGCGCGGGAATGTCGGGGAACTCGAGCGTGATGGAACCCGGCGCCTCCAGCCACACCAGGCGCGTGGCCGACGAGATCTTCGCGGCCAGGTCGGCCGGGTCCATGGGATCGTAGAAGCGGTGCGCAATGCCCCAGGCCGCCAGTTCGCCCTCGGCGAAGGTTTTGCCAGGCCCGTAGGCGTTGTCCGGGATCAGCAGTTCGTCGCCCGTGCGCAGGAAGGCCATGTCCACCAGGGCCACGGCGGCCAGGCCGCTGGGCGCGAGCACGCAGTGCGCACCGCCTTCCAGGGTGGCGATGCGCTCCTCCAGGGTGAAGGTGGTGGGCGTGCCGTGCAGACCGTAGGTGTAGCCGCTCTTGTCCTTCCAGTCGTAGGTGCGCAGGGCCTGCACGTTCGGGAAGATGACGGTGGAGGCCTTGTGCACGCCAGGCGCGACAGCCTCGAAGCCCTCGGGGGGCTTGTAGGGGTGGTGGATGAGCTGGGTGGACAGGCGCTCGCGGCTCATTCGCTCACAGCTTCCACTTTTCCAGCAGTTGCGCGGGGCGCAGGCTGTCGTAGCCCTCGAAGGGCTGGTGGATCCACGGGTTGGTGGGCAGGTATTCCACCGAATAGTCGGGCGTGAAGGTGGACAGCTGCTTGGTCCAGATCACCGCGCTGCGCAACTCGGTGATGGGCGAGTAGTTGTTCTTGAGCAGGTCGATCACCACCTTGAGCGTGTGGCCCGAGTCGGCGAGGTCGTCGACCAGCAGCACCTTGCCGGCGATTTCGCCCTTGGGCGTGGTGATGTAGCGCGCGATGTCGAGCTTGCCCTGCACCGTGCCGGCCTCGGCGCGGTAAGAGCTGGTGGACATGATGGCCAGCGGCTTGTCGAAGATGCGGGAGAGGATGTCGCCCGGGCGCATGCCGCCGCGCGCCAGGCACAGGATGGTGTCGAACTCCCAGCCCGACTGGTACACCTTGAGCGCCAGCTTTTCGATGAGGTTGTGGTACTCGTCGTAGGAGACGTAGAGGTGTTTGCCGTCTTCGGTGAGCATGCGTGCGGACTCCAGGCTGGGAGGGTCGAAACAGTGTGTCGTGGGGCGGGCGAACGCCCTACCCGGGCTTACCCGTGCTCACCCCTGGAAGGGGTGCTGCAGCAGGATAGTGTGGTCGCGGTCGGGGCTGGTGGACACCACGTGGATCGGCACGCCGGTGGTCTCCTGGATGCGCTTGAGGTAGTGGCGCGCGTTCGCGGGCAGGTCCTCGAAGCGCGTGACGCCCACGGAGGACTCCGTCCAGCCGGGAATGGTCTCGTAGATGGGCTTGCAACGCGCGATCTCGTCGGCGCCCATGGGCAGGATGTCGATGCGCTCGCCGTCGAGCTCGTAGCCCGTGCAGAGCTGCAACTCAGTCAGGCCGTCGAGCACGTCGAGCTTGGTGATGCACAGGCCCGACAGGCCGTTCACCTGGGCCGAGCGCTTGAGCAGCGCGGCGTCGAACCAGCCGCAGCGGCGCGAGCGGCCGGTGGTGACGCCCTTTTCGGCGCCCACAGTGGCCATGTGCCAGCCCGGCGTGCCTTCCGTTTCCCAGTCGAGTTCGGTGGGGAACGGGCCGCCGCCCACACGCGTGCAATAGGCCTTGGTGATGCCCAGCACGTAGTGCAGCAGTTGCGGGCCCACGCCCGCGCCGGCCGCGGCGTTGCCGGCCACGCAGTTGCTGGAGGTGACGAAGGGGTAGGTGCCGTGGTCGATGTCGAGCAGCGTGCCCTGCGCGCCCTCGAACAGCAGGTTGACACCCGCCTGGTGGGCTTCGTTGAGCTCGCGCGAGACGTCGGCGATCATGGGCTTGAGCTGCTCGGCCTGGGCCATGGCTTCGGCGTAGACGCGCTCGAACTGGATGGCGCCGTCCTTCATGTAGGGCGCGATCTTGTCGTCCCAGGCCATGTCGGCCGAATGCAGGTAGGTGGTGAGCACGTGGTTGTGCAGATCCAGCAGTTCGCGCAGCTTGGCCGCGAAGCGCTCGGGGTACTTCAGGTCCTGCACGCGCAGCGCGCGGCGCGCGATCTTGTCCTCGTAAGCCGGGCCGATGCCGCGGCCCGTCGTGCCGATCTTCTCGGTGCCGGCCTTGACCTTGGCGGCCTCGCGCGCGATGTCCACCGCGGCGTGGAAGGGCAGGATCAGCGGGCAGGCCTCGCTCACGCGCAGGCGCGAACGCACCTCGACGCCAGCTTTCTCCAGTCCCGCGATTTCCTCGAACAGCTTGCCGACCGAGAGCACCACGCCGTTGCCGATGTAGCACTTGACGCCCGCGCGCATGATGCCGCTGGGAATGAGGTGCAGCGCCGTCTTCACGCCGTTGATGACGAGGGTGTGGCCCGCGTTGTGGCCGCCCTGGAAACGCACCACGCCCTGCGCGGTTTCGGTCAGCCAGTCGACCAGCTTGCCCTTGCCTTCGTCGCCCCACTGGGTGCCGACCACCACCACGTTGCGCCCGGGGGTTGCGGCGCGGTCCTTGTTGCTCATCTCGGTTTCCAGTCAAAGAGGCCGGACGGTCCAGCCGCCCGGGCGGCCGGTGTCGGGCACCAGCTCGCGGTCACACAGGAATTCATCGACCTCGTGCTCATGCCCCGGCAGGGCACAGACCACGGTATGGCCCTGCGCGCGCAGGAGGGCCACCGCCTGGCGCAGGCCGGCGTCCATGCCCCAGGGAGCGCGGATGGCAGCCACCAGGGGGCGCGGGGCCACGCAGGCGACGAGTTCCTTGAGGTCGAGGCTGAAGCCCACGGCCGGGCGCTTGCGCCCGAACACGGCCCCCACCTCGTCGTAGCGGCCGCCGCGCGCGATGTCGGCGGCCGGGCCGCGCGCGTCGCGCGCGAAGACGGCGAAACGCACACCGGTGTAATAGGCATAGCCACGCAGGTCGGACAGGTCAAACGAGACCGCCATGCCCTGCACGTGCTCGGCCAGCCACTGCAGCTGGTCCAGCGCGGCGTGCAAGGCCGGCGACGGCGTGAGCACGCGGCGTGCCTCGGCCAGCACCTGGGCATCGCCGAACAGCGTGGCCAGCGCGGTCAGGTCGCGCTGCACGGCCGCGGGCAGGGCCTTGGAGAGCAGGCGCAGCTCGGCCACGTCCTTGGCGGTGAGGGCGGCGTGCAGCAGGGCCACCCGCGCGGCGGGCAGCTTCAGCGGATCCAGCACGGCGTCGATGATGCGCACGTCAGCCAGATCGACCTGCAGCTCGCGCAGGCCGGCGCCGCGCAGGCAGGCCTGGGCCAGCTCCAGCGCCTCCAGATCGGCCTCCAGCCCGGCGTGGCCATATATCTCGGCGCCAAACTGAAGCGGCTCGCGGCTGGACGCCGGGCGCTCCATGCGCGTGTGCACCACCGGGCCGCAGTAGCACAGGCGTGCCACGCCCTGGCGGTTGAGCAGGTGGGCGTCGATGCGCGCCACCTGGGGCGTGCTGTCGGCGCGCAGGCCCAGCGTGCGGCCGCTGAGCTGGTCCACGAGCTTGAAGGTGCGCAGATCGAGCGATTCACCGGTGCCGGTGAGCAGCGACTCGATGTGCTCGAGCAACGGCGGCATCACCAGCTCGTAGCCGTGGGCGCGGGCGGTATCGAGCAGACTTCGGCGGAGTTCTTCGATGTGCCGGGCCTCGGACGGCAGGACATCGGCGATGTGATCCGGGAGGACCCAGGCGGACATGGCGTTTTCAGGCGCTGTTAAAAACCGGATTCTACCGGGACCCATGCGGGGCCCCGGCAGGCGCCGGCCTGGGCTCAGGCGAACAGGCCCGCAATCAGCAGGCCCGCGGCCACGCTGATGAGTCCGAAGAAGCGGATCTGCCCGTCGCGCAGCGAGAGCATCTGCGTGAAGACGCGGCGCCAGCCGCCGGGTGACAGCAGCGGGAGCAAGCCCTCGAACACCAGGACGAGCCCCAGCGCCAGCCACCAGGCGTCGCCGCCACCGCTGTTCATGTTCAGCGCTGCGTCGCCGCGCTCGGGCTGCGCAGCGCCCGGAAGAAGTCGGTCGAGGGATCGACCACCATCACGTCGTTGCGGCCCGTGAAGCTGGCCTTGTAGGCCTCCAGGCTGCGGTAGAACTGCGCGAAGGCCGGGTCACGGCCGAAAGCCTCGGCGAACGAGGCCGCGGCGGCGGCGTCGCCCTCGCCCTTGATGCGCTGGGCGTCGCGGTAGGCCTCGGCCACGATCACCTCGCGCTGGCGGTCGGCGTCGGCGCGGATGGCCTCGCCCTCGGCATAGCCGGTGGAGCGCAGCTCGTTGGCCACGCGCTTGCGCTCCGCTTCCATGCGCTGGTAGACGGAGGACACGATGGATTCGGCGTAGTCGACGCGGTTGATGCGCACGTCCACCACCTCCATGCCCCAGGGCTGGTTGGCGCTTTGCACCGCCGCCACCACGCCGCGCTGCACCTCGCGCATGAGCTCCTCGCGGTGCGTGGCGAGCAGCTCACGCAGGGTGCGCTTGTTCACTTCCTGCTGGAACGCGTTGCGCACCACGCGGTTGAGCTGCAGGGCGCCCGCGCGCTCGTTGGTGCCCACGTTGCGGATGTAGGCCTGCGGGTCGCTGATGCGCCAGCGCACGTACCAGTCAATCACCACGCGTTGCTTCTCGGCCGTGAGGGTCGGCTCGCTGTCCTGGCTCTCGAGCGTGAGCAGGCGCTTGTCGATGTAGGTGACGTTCTGGAACGGCGGCGGCAGCTTGAAGTTCAGGCCAGGCTCGGTCACGACCTGCTTGATCTGGCCGAGCTGGTAGACCACGCCGAACTGGCGCTGGTCGACGACGAACAGCATGGAGCTGGCCACGGCCAGCAGCACGATGAGGGAGGTGACGACGAAACCAAGTTTGTTCATGTTCTGACTTCCCTTATCAGCGGCTTTCGCGCTCGCGCGAGCGGGCGCCGTCGCCGGAGCGCTCGGTCGGCACCGCCGTGGAGGCCGGCGAGGACGTGCTCGGCAGGGCATTGGCGGGCACGCTCGGCGGCATGGCGCCCGCGGACTGCATCAGGCGGTCGAGCGGCAGGTACAGCAGGTTGGAGCCGCCGTTCTTGGTGTCGACCAGCACCTTGGTCACGTTGCCGTAGATCTGCTGCATGGTGTCGATGTAGAGGCGATCGCGCGTGACTTGCGGTGCCTTCTGGTACTCGGCCAACAACGACTTGAAGCGCTGCGAATCGCCTTGCGCCTGGGCGGAGATGCGCGCCTTGTAACCCTCGGCCTCTTCCTTCAGTCGCGAGGCCGTGCCGCGGGCGCGTGGCACCACGTCATTGGCGTAGGCCTCAGCCTCGTTCTTGGCGCGCTCGCGCTCCTGGCCGGCGCGCAGCACGTCGTCGAAGGCCGCCTGCACCTGCTCAGGCGGGCGCACGCCACCCTGCTGCAGGTTCACGGCCACCACGTCGATGCCCACCTTGTAGCGGTCGAGAATGGTCTGCATGAGGCTGCGCACGCGCGGCGCGATCTGGTCGCGTTCCTCGGCCAGCACGGCGTCCATCTTCATCTTGCCCACCACCTCGCGCACGGCGGTCTCGGCGGCCTTGAGCACGGCCAGGTCGGGGTCGCGGCTTTCGAACAGGAAGGCGCGCGCGTCACTCAGGCGGTACTGCACGACGAACTTGATGTCGACGATGTTCTCGTCCTCGGTGAGCATGGACGACTCGCGCAGGCCCGTCGCCGGCACGATGTTGTCGCGCCCCACGTCGACCGAGCGCAGCTGCGTCACGAACACGGTCTCATGCCGCTGCACGGGGTATGGCAGGCGCCAGTTGAAACCGGCCCCCACGGTGCTGTGGTAACGGCCGAACTGGGTGATGACGGCCTGCTGGCCTTCCTGCACGATGAAGAAGCCCGTGCCCAGCCAGATGAGCACCGCGATGCCGGCGATGAGGCCCACGCCCACGCCGGCCGCCTTGGGGTTGGGGTTGAAACCCTGGCCGCCGCCGTTGCCGCCGCCCGTGGGGCCACCGGGGCCACCGGGGCCGCCGGGCCGGCGGTTGCCCAGCAAGCCACCGAGCTTGCGGTTGAAGTCGCGCCAGAGTTCGTCCAGGTCGGGCGGGCCCTGGTTGGGGCCCTGCCCGCGCGGACGCTGCGGCGATCGCGAATCGTCCTCGCGGCCGTTTTGCTCACCGTCCTCGCGACCCCAGCGCGGGTCGTTGAGGTTGAACACGCCCAGCCAGCGGCGCCAGCCACGCGGACGGGCCGGCGCGGCGTCGCGCGCGGCCTGCGGGGTCCCAAGGTTCACATCCATGCTCGGTGTTGTTCCTGTTATCGACTCGGAGTTCACATTGTGCCCAATCAAACCAGCGGGTCGGCCGCTTCGGCGGGCCGCATGGGGTCTTGTTCGGCCGGCGCGCCGTGGCGGCGCGCCACCTCGGCCGCCAGCCAGGACCGCAGTTCGGGCAGACCTTCGCCCGAAAGCGCGCTCACGAAGACGCGCGGCACGCTCTGCCCATCGACCTCCATCGCGTCCAGCGCACGCAGGGGCCGGTTCGCCGGGTCCATGGCGTCGATCTTGTTGAAAACCAGCAACTGCGGCACCTCGGCCGCCCCGATCTCGCCGAGCACACGCTGCACGGCGGCGATCTGCTCGGGGTGGTCGGGGTTGGAGGCGTCGACCACATGCAACAGCAGGTCGGCGTCGGCGGCTTCCTGCAAGGTCGCGGCGAAAGCCTCCACCAGGCCGTGCGGCAGCTCGCGGATGAAGCCCACGGTGTCGGACAGCGACACCGTGCGCCCGGCCTCGCCCAGGTAGAGCTGACGGGTGGTGGTGTCCAGCGTGGCGAAGAGCTGGTCAGCCGCATAGGTGCGGGCCTTCACCAGGGCGTTGAAGATCGAGCTCTTGCCGGCGTTGGTGTACCCCACCAGGGAGATGGTGAACGCCTCGCGGCGCTGGCGCTGGCGGCGCTGCGTGGCGCGCTGCTTCTTGACCTTCTCCAGGCGCTCTTTGGTGCGCTTGATGGCCTCGCCGATCATGCGGCGGTCGAGCTCGATCTGCGTCTCGCCCGGGCCGCCGCGCATGCCGATGCCGCCGCTCTGGCGCTCCAGGTGCGACCAGCGCCGCACCAGCCGGGTCGACAGGTACTGCAGCCGCGCGAGTTCGACCTGCAGCTTGCCCTCGTGGCTGCGCGCGCGCTGCGCGAAGATTTCCAGGATCAGCAGGGTGCGGTCGTTGACCGGACAGCCCATGTGGCGCTCGAGGTTGCGCTGCTGGGCCGGGCTCAGCGCCTGATCGAACAGCACCTCGCTGGCGCCGGTGGACTGCACCAGCAGCTTGATCTCGTCGGCCTTGCCCGAGCCCACGAACAGGGCCGGATCGGGCGCACGGCGCTTGCAGCTGACGCGGTCGGCCACGCGGTAACCCGCGGTCTCGGCCAGCTGGCCCAGCTCCTGCAGGTCGGCATCGAAATGGGGAAGCCCGAAATCAACCCCCACCAGGATGACCGATGGTGTGGCGTTCGGGAGAGAGGCGGTGGGAGATGTCAAATTGGTGGGGCAACGCGCCCTGCGTTGCCCACCCGGCCGTCAGGACGTGCCTGGCGGCTCGGGTTGCGCGTGTCTCGCAGCGGCGGACTCAGGCGGCGTTGGAATCGTCGGGGTTGTTGGCCGAGAACTGCACGGGACGACCGGGAACGATGGTCGAGATGGCGTGCTTGTAGACCATTTGCGTCACGGTGTTGCGCAACAGCACGACGTACTGGTCGAAGGACTCGATCTGGCCCTGCAGCTTGATGCCGTTGACCAGGTAGATCGAGACGGGGACATGTTCCCGGCGCAATTGGTTCAGGAACGGGTCTTGCAAGAGCTGGCCTTTGTTGTTGCTCACGATATGCTCCGTGTTCGGCTGGTTTTGGAGGGTGGAAACATACCACACGGGCATGCCCTGCGCCTCACCGGGCCATTATTTGCGCCTCGGTCATTCGGCTTTGAAGGGGTTGCTCGAGGTTCTGAACTCGATGCGCAGCGGGGTGCCGACGAGGTCGAAGGCCTTGCGAAAGCGCCCCTCCAGGAAGCGCCGGTAGGCGTCGGGCACCCGGTCCAGCGAGTTGCCGTGGATGACGATCACCGGGGGGTTCATGCCGCCCTGGTGGGCGTAGCGCATCTTGGGCCGGGCCTGGCCACCGCGTGACGGCGCCTGGAAGGCCACCGCCTCCTGCAGCAGGCGGGTCAGCACCGGGGTGGGCATCTTGCGCATGGCCGAGGCGTGCGCCTGGGCAATGGAGGCCCACAGCGGCGCCAGGCCCTGGCGCTTTTTCGCCGAAATGCGGTGCAGCGCGGCGAACTTCAGGAATGCCAGGCGGTTTTCGATCTGGCGCTCCAGCTGCTCGCGCTGGTAGCTGTCGATCGCGTCCCATTTGTTGATGGCCACCACCACGGCGCGGCCACTCTCCAGGATGTAGCCCGCGATGTGGGCGTCCTGGTCGGTCACGCCTTGGGTGGCGTCGAGCAGCAACAGCACGACGTTGGCGTTCTCGATGGCCTGGAGCGTCTTGATGACGGAGAACTTCTCGATCGCCTCGAACACGCGGCCCTTGCGGCGCAGGCCGGCCGTGTCGACCAGCTCGAAGCGTTGGCCATTGCGCTCGAAGGGCACGCTGATGGCGTCGCGCGTGGTGCCGGGCATGTCGAAAGCGACCAGGCGCTCCTCGCCGAGCCAGGCGTTGATCAGCGTGGATTTGCCGACGTTGGGGCGGCCCGCCACGGTCAGGCGGATGGTGCCGGTGTTGTCCTCGGCCTCGCCTTCCTCGTCCTCGGCCAGGCCGGGGACTCGATCGAGGGCGGTCTCGATCATGGAGCGAACGCCCTGCCCGTGCGCGCCCGACACGGGCAGCACTTCGCCCAGGCCGAGTTCGAAGAACTCCACCAGCTGGGCGCCCTGGGTCATGCCCTCGGCCTTGTTGGCCACCAGCACGCAGGGCTTGCCCAGGCGGCGCAGGTAGTTGGCGATGTCGTGGTCCTGCGCGCTCAGGCCGGCGCGCGCGTCGACCACGAAGAGCACCACGTCGCTTTCGGCCACGGCTTGGCGCGTCTGCTGCGCCATTTCGCGGTAGATGCTGCCCTCGCCGGCGTCGGGCTCGAAGCCGCCGGTGTCGACGACGATGTACTCGCGTTTGCCCAGGCGGCCATTGCCGTAGTGGCGGTCGCGCGTGAGGCCGGCCAGGTCGGCCACGATGGCGTCGCGTGTGCCCGTGAGGCGGTTGAACAGGGTGGACTTGCCCACATTGGGGCGGCCCACGAGCGCGACGACGGGTTTCATGGAGGGCGAACGGGCCTTATTGCGGGCGCCAGGCGTACAGGCCGCCGCGCGCTGTCATGACCACCAGCGCGTCGCCGGCCAGCACGGGCGGCGACACGATGGCCGAGCCGTCGGTGCTCAGACGGGCCATTTCACTGCCGTCCTCGCGCGACAGCACGTGCACCAGGCCGGTGCCGTCGCCCAGCGCAATCACGCGGCCCAGGGCCAGCGGGGCGCTGAGTTGGCGGTACTTCAGGCGCTCGGAACGCCAGGCCTGTTCACCGCTGTCGCGCCGCCAGGCCAGGAGGGTGCCGTTGCTTTCGGTACCGAACAGCAGGCGGTCGTCGCCGTGCACGCCCACCACGCCCTGCGCCGGCTTGGTCCAGATCACGGAGCCGCGCACGCCGTCCAGGCAACCCACCGCGGCGCTGTAGGCGCGCACGCAGATGTTGGTGCCGATGCGGCTGACGGGCGCCAGCACGTCGACCAGGCGCTCGACCTCGTTGGTGCCGCGCGCCGTGGCCACGGGCGCTTCCCAGCGCACCGTGCCGTTGTCGGGGTTGAGGCCGACCAGGCGGCCGGACACGCCGGCCACCAGGGTGTCGCCCACGGCCGCGAGCGCGCCCGGCTGGTTCAGCGTGAGCGGGTCGCCCGAGCGGGTCTGGTTCCACAGGCGCGCCCCGTTGGCGGCGTCGAAGGCCACCACGCTGCGATCGGCGGTGAGCACGAACACCCGGCCGCCGGCCACCAGCGGCGGCGTGAAGGAACGCGCCGGCAGGCGCACGCGCCAGCGCGCCTCGCCGTCGACGATGGCCACCAGCACATTGGCGGCGGTGACGACGGCAGCGGTCTGGCCGTCGCTGCCCACGCCCGTGGCCAGGCGGGTGCGCAGGTCCACGCGCCAGGCGTCGGCGCCGGTGTTGGCGTCGATGGCGGCCACCACGCCGGTGGCGCCGGCCGCGAACACGCGGCCGGCCGCGTGCACGGGCACGAAGCCCGAGCCGCCCTCGCCCACGTTGGCGGTCCAGATCTGGCGCGTGCCCATCAGCTGGGTGGCGGGGCCCAGGTCCGCTGGCTGCGGCTTCTTGGGCCCGGAGGAGCAGGCCGCGAGCGCGAGCGCGGCCGCGAGGCACAGGCTGGCGGTGCGCAGGCGCTTCATGGCTTGGCTCCCGCGTCCACGGCCACGCCCAGCGAGGCCAGCTTCACCGCCACCAGGCGGCGCACCTCATTGCCGGCATCCAGCGCCTTCCAGGCGGCCTCGTACTGGGCCTTGGCCTCCTCGGTCTTGCCCTGGGCCAGCAGCACGTCGCCACGGCGGTCGGCCAGCAGCGGCTCGAAGGGCGCCGGCACCTTGGCCTGCAGCACCTGCAGGGCGGCGTCGGGCTTGTCGGCCTGCAGCTCCACCGAGGCCAGGCGCAGGCGGGCGACGGCCTGCAGCCCCTCGTCCTTGCTCTCGTTCAACACGGCCTGCAGGGCCTCGCGCGCCTTGTCGAGCTGGCCGCCGTCGAACAGCGCCTTGCCGGCCAGCAGGCCGGCCTGGGCGGAGAAGGTGGTGCGGGCGAAATCGGCGCGCATGTCGGCCAGCACGCGGCCCACGCGGTCCAGGTCCTTGGACTGCACGGCGCGGTCGACCTCTTCATAGAGCACCGCCGCCTTGGCCGCCTGGTTGCGCTGCCACCAGTTCCAGCCGTTGTAGGCGGCGAAGCCGCCGAACACCACGATGAGCAGCCAGCTGATGGCGTTGCCGTACTTGGCCCAGAAGTGTTTGATCTGGTCGAGCTGTTCCTGCTCTTCGAGGTCGAGGTGTTTGGCCATTGGACTCGTCGTTCGCGAAAGTGCTGGATTGTAGGTAGGCGGGCGACCCGCTCAGTGCGCGCGAAGGCGGGCAGCGATGGCGCCGGGATCGGCCAGGGGCAGCATCACCTGCCCCGCCGCCTGCTCGCGCTCGCCGCGCAGGGGCTTGAGCGCCACCTGGCCCAAGGCGATTTCCTCGGCACCGAAGATGAGCGCGAAGCGCGCGCCGCTGGCGTCGGCCTTCTTGAACTGCGATTTCATGCTGCCCATGCCCTCGGCGCCGGCGGCGTGCATCTGCACGCGGGCGCCGGCCTGGCGCAGGGCGCGCAGCAGCGGCATGACGCGCGGCAGCTCGGCGGCGTCGGGCACCACGGCGTAGGCGTCGGGCACCGGCGCTTCGGGCAGGCGGCCCTGCTCTTTCAGCAGCTCCAGGATGCGCTCCATGCCCAGGGCCCAGCCCACGGCGGGCGTGGGCTTGCCGCCGATCTGCTCGAACAGGCCGTCGTAGCGGCCGCCCGCGCACACCGTGCCCTGCGAGCCGAGCTGGGTGGTGACGAACTCGAACACCGTGAGGTTGTAGTAGTCCATGCCGCGCACCAGGCGCGGATTGACGCGGTACGCGATGCCGTGCGCCTCCAGCAGGGCCTTCACGCGCCCGAAGTGCGCGAGCGATTCGGCCCCCAGGTGGTCCATGAGCTTGGGCGCCGCGTTCACCAGCGCCTGCATGGCGGGGTTCTTGGTGTCGAGGATGCGCAGCGGGTTGCTGTGCAGGCGGCGCCTGGCGTCCTCGTCGAGCTGTTCGGCGTGCGATTCCAGGTAGGCGATCAGCGCCTGGCGGTGCGCCAGGCGTTCGGCGGGTTGGCCCAGGCTGTTGATCTCGAGCTCGATGCCCGTGAGGCCCAGCCTGGCCCACAGGTCGCAGGCCAGCACGATGAGTTCGACGTCGACGTCGGGGCCGGCGAAGCCCAGGGCCTCGGCGCCGAACTGGTGGAATTGCCGGTAGCGACCACGCTGCGGGCGCTCGTGCCGGAACATCGGGCCCATGTAGTACAGGCGCTTGGGGCCGTCGTAGAGCATGGAATGCTCCAGCGCGGCGCGCACCACGCCGGCGGTGTTCTCAGGCCGCAGCGTGAGGTGCTCGCCGTTGAGCCGGTCCTCGAAGGAGTACATCTCCTTCTCGACGATGTCGGTCACCTCGCCCAGGCCCCGCACGAACAGCGCCGTGGGCTCCACGATGGGCGTGCGCAGGTTGCGGTAGCCGTAGCCCGCCATGAGCGCGCGCAGCGTGTCTTCCAGCCACTCCCAGTGCGCCGACTGCGGAGGGGCGATGTCGTTCATGCCTTTGACGGCAACCAGTTTCTCGGCCATGGAAAAAGGGGCGGTCAGGCGTGCAACACGCCGAACCGCTTCTCGATGTAGTTTTCGACGATGGTCTGGAACTCGCGCGCGATGCCCTCACCGCGCAGCGTGACGGCCTTCTGGCCGTCGATGAACACCGGCGCGGCCGGCGCCTCGCCGGTGCCGGGCAGGCTGATGCCGATGTCGGCGTGCTTGCTTTCGCCCGGGCCGTTGACGATGCAGCCCATGACCGCGACCTTCAGGCCCTCGACACCCGGGTAGCGCTCGCGCCAGACCGGCATGGAGGCGCGCAGGTAGTCGTCGATCTGCTTGGCCAGTTCCTGGAAGGTGGTGCTGGTGGTGCGGCCGCAGCCGGGACAGGCGGTGACGCTGGGCACGAAGCTGCGCAGGCCCAGGGCCTGCAGGATCTCCAGGCCGACCACCACCTCCTGTGTGCGCGCCTCGCCGGGCTGCGGCGTGAGCGAGATGCGGATGGTGTCGCCAATGCCCTGCTGCAGCAGCACCGACAGCGCGGCGGTGGAGGCCACCGCGCCCTTGGTGCCCATGCCGGCCTCGGTGAGGCCCAGGTGCAGGGGGTAGTCGCAGCGCTGCGCCAGCGCCTGGTAGACGGCGATCAGGTCCTGCACCGCGCTCACCTTGCAGGACAGCACGATGTTCTCGCCCGGCAGGCCGATGGCCTCGGCGCGCTCGGCGGACGAGATGGCCGAGGTGATGAGCGCCTCGTACATCACCTGCTTGGCGTCCCAGGGCTTGGCGCGCGCGTGGTTGTCGTCCATGAGCCGCGCGAGCAGGTCCTGGTCGAGGCTGCCCCAGTTCACGCCGATGCGGATGTGCTTGCCGTGGCGCGCGGCGATCTCGACCATCTGCGCGAACTGGCGGTCGCCCTTCTCGCCGCGCCCCACGTTGCCGGGGTTGATGCGGTACTTGGACAAGGCCTCGGCGCAGGCCGGGTGGTCGCTGAGCAGGCGGTGGCCGTTGTAGTGGAAGTCGCCGATCAGGGGCACGCTGATGCCCATGCGGTCGAGCTGCTCGCGGATGTGCGGCACGGCCTTCGCGGCCTCGTCGTTGTTGACGGTGATGCGCACGAGCTCGGAGCCGGCCTGGGCCAGCTCCTTCACCTGGATGGCGGTGGCGATGGCGTCGGCCGTGTCGGTGTTGGTCATCGACTGCACACGCACCGGGGCGTCGCCGCCGATGGACACGCCGTGATCGCCCCAGCGCACCACGCCCTGGCGGGTGCGCCGGCGCGGGGCTTGGGGCAGGGGAATCGGGCCGTCGGACATGCGGGAACTCACTTGGCGTCGAAGCGCGCGACGTCGTTGCGCGCGACGCTGGCGACGTCGTAGGCGCGGCCGCGCAGCTTGACCTGCACCGCGCTGGCCTTGCCGATGGTCACCGCGTACGGCGGCGCGGCCGAGAACTCGACGCGCTCGCCGCGCTGCAGCAGCCGCTGCAGCACCACGGTGCCGGTGCCGTTCACCACCTCGGCCCAGGACTCGCCACTGGCCTCGATCTGCAGCACGGCGCCGCCCGGAGGCGTGGCCACGGCCGGCGCCTCGGGGGTGACGGCGGGAGCCGCGGCACTGGTGGGTGCGGTGGGCGCCGCGCCCGCGGCCGCAGGCGAAGGGGTGGGCGGCGCGGCCGCCCCGGTGTCGGCCGGGCCGGTGGTTTCCTCGCCCGCGGGCGCGCTGGGCGCGCCTGGCGTGGCCTCGGACGGCTGGAAGATCGGCAGCCCTGGCGCGGCGGCGGGGGCCACGGGCGCGGCGGCCTCCTGGGCGGTGTCGGGCGCGCCCTGCACCACGTCCGCGGGTTCCATGTCGGGCAGGAACATGACCACCAGCGCCGCCAGCAGCAGGGCGATGGCGCCCAGCAGCGCGGGGCGCGACAGCCAGGTCAGCGGGCTGGCGGCGGGCGCCTCGCTCGCGGGCTTGAAGGGCGCGTTGATGGTGCTGTCGCTGTCGCGCAGGGCGGGCTTGGGGTTCAGCGGGATCTGCTCCAGCACCGGCGCCGGGTCGATCCGCAGCTGGCGGCAGGCGCTGGAGGCCAGGGCGCGCGCGAAGGTCAGGTCGGGCAGTTCCTCGTAGCGGCCGGCCTCCAGGGCCTCCAGTTTGCGCACAGGCACCTTGAGCGCGGCGGCCAGCGCCGCGATGTGCAGTCCCGCGGCCTCGCGGGCCTCGCTCAAACGCACCGGCCGGCTCGCCGCCGGTGCCGATTCGAGGGTCTGCTCCCCCAACTCACTCATTGAATGCCCCCCGTTGGTACGCCGCCCACTGGGGCGACTGTGGAAAACGCCGGCCCAGCTGCTGGGCGAGCTGCGCCGCCGCCACGTCGTTGTTGAGCTGGCGCTCGACCTTCACGCCGAGCCACAGCGTTTCGGCGTTGGCGAGCTCGGAGTTGTTGACGCGGCGGATGATGAACTGCGCCCCCTGGTTATCGCCCCGGCGGTGCTTGAGGCTGGCCAGGTTGTAGGCCGCGATCGGGTTGCTCGGGTCGAACTCGTAGGCGCGCGCGAGCGTGGCCTCGGCGTCCTGCAGCTTGCCCGCGCGGATCTGGCAGACGCCCTGAACCAGCCAGGTGCGCGAGCGCCCGCCGTAGGTCGGCACGGCCAGGGCCTGGTTGAACATCTCGTCGGCCTGCACATAGCGGGCCTGCTCGCAGGCGAACAAGCCGTAGCTGTGCAGGGCCTGCGCGTCGCGCGGGTTGATCTGCAGCGCGCGGCGGAAGCTCTCCTCGGCCAGCGCCACGTCGTTCAGGCGCATGTAGACCAGACCGCGCAGGATGTAGGCCGGCGCGTAGTTCGGGTCGGCCTGCAGCGACAGCTTGATCTCGTCGAGCGCGACGGTGGTCTGGCCCTGCTCGTAGTAGCTGGCGGCCAGCTCGTAGCGGATGCGCGCGCGGCGCACCGCCGGCGGCTCGTCGGACGCGGTGATGGGCTCCACGCCCGGTGTGGGCGAGGCCGACACGCGCGGCGCCTGCGAGGAGGCGCAACCGGCCAACCACGCCAGCGCCAGCACCATGGACAAAAGCCACAGGGCTTGAACGGTTCGGCTGCGCGGCGGTCGGTTCGCGACGGAGGTCATGCCTGCCTTTCCTTTTCCTTGGTCATCAAACGGATGGGCTGCACCGATTCGCGGCGGCGCGCCATGCGGCGCGCGGCGTCGGTGCGGTCCAGCACGTCGCCGGCGAGCTGGCCGCAGGCGGCGTCGATGTCGTCGCCGCGCGTCTTGCGGATCGTGGTGACGATGCCGCCTTCGTTGAGCGCCTGGCCGAAGCGCTGCACCGCGGCGCGCGGCGAGCAGCGCAGGCCCGAATCGGGGAAGGGGTTGAAGGGAATGAGGTTGAGCTTGGCCGGCACGCCACGGCCGGCGTGCCCGCGCAGCAGCGTGAGCAGGGCCTGCGCGTGCTCGGGCTGGTCGTTCACGCCGTCGAGCATGCAGTACTCGAAGGTGATGAAGTCGCGCGGCGCGGCCGGCAGGTAGCGCAGGCAGGCGTCGAGCAGCTCGGCGATGGGGTACTTGCGGTTCAGCGGCACCAGGTCGTCGCGCAGCGGATCGAAGGGCGCGTGCAGCGACACGGCCAAAGCCACCGGGCAGTCCTGCGCCAGGCGGTCGATCATGGGCACCACGCCCGAGGTGGAGACCGTCACACGCCGGCGCGACAGGCCATAGGCGTGGTCGTCGAGCATGGTCTTGAGCGCGGGCACCAGCGCGTGGTAGTTCTGCAGCGGCTCTCCCATGCCCATCATGACCACGTTGGTGATCACGCGTTCCCCGGGGCGGTTGAGAAACACGCGCAGGAAGAACTCGGCGTGCCAGAGCTGGGCCAGGATCTCGCCGGTGGTGAGGTTGCGCGAGAAACCCTGGTGCCCGGTGGAGCAGAAGCGGCAGCCCACGGCGCAGCCTGCCTGCGAGGACACGCACAGCGTGCCGCGGTCGTCCTCGGGGATGAACACGGTCTCGACGGCGTTGCCGTCACCGACGTCGAACAGCCACTTGATGGTGCCGTCGGCCGAGTCCTGGCGCGAGAGCACGCGCAGGCCTTCGACGCGCGCCACGCCGGGCAGCTTCTCGCGCAGGCTGCGCGCGAGGTCGGTCATCTGGGAGAAATCGGACGCACCGCGCTGGTGGATCCAGCGAAACAGCTGGACGGCGCGGAAGCGCTTTTCGCCCAGCCCTTCGCAGAAGGCGGCCAGCCCCTCGAGATCGAAGTCGAGCAGGTTGACCGTCATGACATGGTCAACGCGAGTAGACGTTCATGCCGGGGAAGAAGAAACCCACTTCCACGGCGGCCGTCTCGGGCGCGTCGGAGCCGTGCACCGCGTTGGCGTCGATGCTGTCGGCGAAATCGGCGCGGATGGTGCCGGCGGCGGCCTTCTTCGGGTCGGTGGCACCCATCAGGTCGCGGTTCTTGAGGATGGCGCCCTCGCCTTCGAGCACCTGGATCATCACCGGGCCGCTGATCATGAACTCGACCAGGTCCTTGAAGAAGGGGCGCGCGCTGTGCACGGCGTAGAACTGCTCGGCTTCGCGGCGCGACAGGTGGGCCATCTTGGCGGCCACGACCTTCAGGCCGGCGGCCTCGAAACGGGCGTAAATCTGGCCGATGACGTTCTTGGCGACGGCGTCGGGTTTGATGATCGAGAGGGTGCGTTCGATGGCCATGGGTTTCCTGAAGTTTTGAGAGCGATCGGAGCAACGGACCCGTGGTCCGCAAAGCCCGCCATTCTACATGGCGGAAGTGTCAGCCCCTGGGGCGGCGCCCCTGTGGACGGGGGGGTTTGCCGATGCCTTTGCCCGGGGCTTTGCCGCCCTGGCGGCGCTGGCGCTGCACCGCGTCGTGGCCGATGTAGCCCTGGCTGGTCTTCATGGGATCGGGCTGGCCGCCGGCGCTTCGACCTCGGGCCGCGGCGCCCTCGGCGCGGCGCGGCGCGGACGGCTTGGGCGGCGGCGATTTGGGGCCCGGCCCCTGGCGACGGCGCGCGCTGGCTGGGGCCGGGGCGTCGCCGCGCGGGCCCCGGGGCGGGGCATCGGCCAGGCCGGCCGCCTGGCCCAGGCGCTGCACGTCGCGCTCGCCCAGTTCGATCCAGGCCCCGCGCGGCAGGCCGCGCGGCAGCACCACGGCCCCGTAGCGGATACGGATGAGCCGGCTCACGGCATGGCCCACGGCCTCGAACAGGCGGCGCACCTCGCGGTTGCGGCCTTCGCCGATGGTGACGCGGTACCAGCAGTTGGCGCCCTCGCCGCCCCCGTCCTCGATGGACTGGAACTGCGCCATGCCGTCTTCCAGCTGGACGCCGTCCAGCAGCCGCTGCCGCTCTTCGTTGGAGATGGCGCCGAGCACGCGCACGGCGTACTCGCGCTGCAGGCCGAAGCGCGGGTGCATCAGGCGGTTGGCCAGTTCGCCGGCATTGGTGAACAGCAGCAGGCCCTCGGTGTTGAGGTCGAGCCGCCCCACCGACTGCCATTTGCCCTGGTGCAGGCGCGGCAAGCGGCGGAACACCGTGGGGCGGTTCTGCGGGTCATCGTGGGTGACGACCTCGCCAGCCGGCTTGTGGTAAGCCAGCACGCGCGGTGCTGGCGGCTGCAGGCGCACGCGCAGGGGCTTGCCATCCAGGCGGATCTGGTCGCCGTGCTGGATGCGTTGGCCGACGTGGGCGGGCTCGCCGTTGACCGAGAGGCGGCCCTGCACGATGAGCTGCTCCATCTCGAGCCGCGAGCCCAGGCCCGCCTGGGCCAGCACCTTGTGCAGCTTGGGCGATTCGGCCTCGGGCGCGAGCACGCGCTTGGCCGGCTCGGTGGGCGCCTCGGGGGCGTGCGACTGGGCCTCGTCGAAGGCGCCGCTGACGACCTCGTCGAAGCGCAGGGCGTCGGCGTCGGCCGCGGGTGCGTCCGCGCGCCGGGGGCGCTCGGTGCGCGGCTTGTCGACGCGCGCCGCTTCGGAGCGCGGCTGGCTGGCGCGCGGCCGATCGGACCGGGACTTGCCGGCGGCGCTGGGCCGATCAGGCCGGGGTTTGCGTGGGGTGGCCGGGCTCATCGGGATCGTCCTCGGGGGCGGGTTCGTCGGCCGCGGGCGGTTCGCCCTCGGCCAGGGTGGCGGTGTCGTCGGCCGAGGGTTCGGCGGGCGGCTCGGCCGGTGTTTCGGCGGCAGGCTGGGCCGCGGCATCGCCAGCGGCCTCGCCGCCCTCGCCCGCCTCGGCCGGCAACTGCGCCGCCAGGCTCTCGAAATCGAGCGAGCCCAGCGAGGACTCCTGCACCCCGCTGGCCTCCAGCGGCGGCAGTTGGTCGAGCGAGCTCAGGCCCAGGTCGTCGAGGAACTGGCGGGTGGTGGCGAACAGCGCCGGACGGCCCACCGTCTCGCGGTGGCCGATCACCTCGACCCAGCCGCGGTCCTCCAGCTGCTTGAGGATCAGCGAGTTGATGGTGACGCCCCGGATGTCCTCCATGTCGCCGCGCGTCACGGGCTGGCGGTAGGCGATGATGGCCAGCGTCTCCAGCGTGGCGCGCGAGTAGCGCGGCGGCTTCTCGGGGTGCAGGCGGTCCAGGTAGTGGCGCATCTCGGGCCGGCTCTGGAAGCGCCAGCCGCTGGCCACGGGCACCAGCTCCACGCCGCGCCCGGTCCATTCGAGCTGCAGCTCGCCCAGCAGGGTCTTGAGGGTGTCATTGGCAAGTTCGCCGTCGAACAGCACCGAGAGTTCGCGCAGCGTCATCGGCTGCGCGGCACAGATGAGGGCCGTCTCGAGGACACGCTTGGCATCCGTGGTGTTCATGATGGTCTTGGTCGCTCGGCGCCGGGGCCGCGAAAAATGGGCTCTGGGTGGGCGGGGCCGGGGAAGAGGTCCCGGGCATGGGCCGCGGCACGGGCCGCGAAAGAAGCGTTCGCCGATGCGGGCGGATCAGTCGATCAGGCCCTGGCCGGCAGGGGGCGGATTGTACCGGAGCCCCCCGGCGGCCAAGGCGGCCGCCAGGTCCTCGGGCGGGTCGCGCCAGAAGGCCAGCGGCGCCCCGGAAACCGGGTGCGACAGGCGCAGGGACGCCGCGTGCAGCGCCTGGCGCTGCAGGCCCCAGAGCGGCCGGCCGCCGTACAGCGTGTCGCCCACCAGCGGATGGCCCAGCCAGGCCATGTGCACGCGGATCTGGTGCGTGCGCCCGGTGTGCAGCTTGCAGGCCACCAGCATGGCCTCAGCGCAGCGGTCGAGGGCAAGGAAATCGCTCTGCGCCGGCTTGCCCGCGCCCTCGCCCACCACCGCCATGCGCAGGCGGTTGCGGGGGTCGCGACCGATGGGCTCGTGCACCGTGCGCAGGCCCTCGTGGCGCCAGGCGCCGTGCGCGATGGCCAGGTACTGGCGCCCCACCTCGCGGGCCGCGATGGCGCTCACCAGCGCCTGCATGGCGGGGCGCGACTTGGCGACCATCATCAGACCCGAGGTGTCCTTGTCGAGCCGGTGCACGATGCCCGCGCGCGGCAGCGCGGCGGCGCCCGCGTGGTGCGCGAGCAGGCCGTTGAGCAGCGTGCCGCCCCAGTGCCCGGCCGCCGGGTGCACCACCAGGCCGGCGGGCTTGTCGATGACCAGCAGGTGCTCGTCCTCGAACACCAGGTCCAGCGCCATCGGCTCGGCCACGAAGGCGCGCGCCTGCGGCGTGGGCCGCAGCGTGACCACCACCGTGTCGCCCGCCGACACGCGCGTGGCGGCCTTGGTGCAGACGCGCTCGCGCCAGAGCACGCCGCCGTCGGCCAGCAGCTGCTGCAGGTAGGAGCGGGAGAACTCGGGCACCAGCGCGGCCAGCGCACGGTCCAACCGCCAGCCGTGTAGCCCGGCGGGGACCTCGTGGCGGCGCTGCTCGGCCTGTTCGTCCCAGGGCTCGCCCTCTGGCGCCACACCCCCGGCCGATATACTGTCCGCTTCGTTCAACGAGTCCTGTTCCAGCGCCATGCCCTTGAAGTTGAGCCGTGGATTATCGGCCCCGTCCCTGGCCGCCGTCGCCCTGGCGCTGCTGCTGCAGGGCTGCAGCACGACCCCGGTCGATGAGACCATTGGCTGGAGCCCCAACCGCCTCTACAGCGAGGCCACGGACGAGCGCGACGCCGGCAACTACGCGCGCGCCGTCACCCTGTTCGAAAAGCTCGAAGGCCGCGCCGCCGGTACGCCGCTGGCGCAGCAGGCCCAGCTCGACAAGGCCTACACCCAGTACCGCGGCGACGAGCCCGCGCAGGCCCTGGCCACGCTGGACCGCTTCATGCGCCTGCACCCGGCCAGCCCCGCGTTCGACTACGCGCTCTACCTCAAAGGCCTGGTCAACTTCAACGACAACCTGGGTCTCTTCGGCTCGCTGGCGCGCCAGGACCTGTCCGAGCGCGACCAGAAGGCGGCCAAGGAATCCTACGAAGCCTTCCGAGAGCTGAGCACGCGCTTTCCCCAGTCGCGCTACACGCCGGACGCGGTGGCGCGCATGCGCTACATCGTGAACTCGCTCGCGCAGTACGAGGTGCACGTAGCGCGCTATTACTTCGGCCGGGGCGCCTACCTGGCGGCCATCAACCGCGCGCAGTCGGCGCTGACCGATTACACCGACGCACCCGCGCTCGAAGAGGCGCTGTACATCCTCGTGCAGTCCTACGACGCCCTGGGCATGACCCAGCTGCGCGACGACGCCGCGCGCGTGATGCGCGCGAGCTACCCGAACAGCGAGTACGTCGAGCACGGCTTCAAGAAGTCGAGCGATCCGTGGTGGAAGCTCTGGTGAGCGCCGCCAGTTCGCCCAGCCACGCGTCCACCTCCCCCTCCGTGTCCAGCCAGCGGCTGGGCGGCAGCGCCGCCAGCAGCGCCGGTCCGTAGGCGCGCCGGCGCAGGCGCACGTCGCCGATCACGATCAGGCCCCGATCGCCCGCGCGGCGGATCAGGCGCCCCACCCCCTGCCGCAAGGCCATCGCCGCGTCGGCCAGTTGCACCTCGCTGAACGGGTCGGCGCCCAGCGCCTGCGCGCGCGCCAGGCGCTGCCGCAGCCAGGGGTCGTCGGGCGGCGCAAACGGCAGCTTGTCGATCACCAGCAGCTGCAGGGCCTCGCCCGGCACGTCGATGCCCTGCCACAGCGCGCCGCTGGCCACCACCACCGTGGGCGCCGCACCGCCCGCGCGGCGCAGGGCCTCCAGCGCGGCGTGCGTGGGGCGCTCGCCCACCAGCCACACCCGCCAGCCCGGCCGGGCGCGCGCCTGCAGGGCCTGCGCGATCCGCTGCGCCGCGCGCCGCGTGGTGGCCAGCACCAGGCAGCGGCCGCCCAGCCGCGCGATCCAGGGCACGATGCGCTCGGCCAGGGCCTGCGCGTGCGTGGCCTCGGCGGGCTCGGGCAAGTCCTCGGGCACGAACAGCGCGGCGGCGCTGGGGTCTTGGTCCCCCGCCACCAGGCGCAGCGCGCGCGGCGACCAGGCGGCATCCACCGCCAGGGCCTGGCGGTGCCAGCCCAGGGCGTCGTCCAGGCCCAGCGTGGCCGAGGCGTGCACCACGCAGCGCGCGCCCAGCGGCGCCGCGGTGGCCAGGGCCAGCGCGGCCGCGTCCTGGCCCTGCGTCGCCGGCCGCAGGCAGGTCCAGTCCTCGGGCGAACGCCAATCGAGCCAGACCGCCGCCGGGTCCTCGCTGCTCAGCAGCGTGTGCAGCACCTGCGCCATCGAGCGGGTGCGCTCCAGCAGGCGGCGCGGGCGTGGATCGGCCTCGCCGCTGGCCGTGAGCGCGGCCTGCGCGGCGGCGACGGCGTGGGCCAGCCGCCAGGGCGCCAGGCGATCGCCCAGGGGCCAGGCCTGCCGGCCTTCGCGCGGCGGCAGCGCCGCCAGCGCCTGGGCCAGCGCGCGCGTGGCCGATTGCCCGTCGTGCGCGAGCAGCCGCCAGGCCTGCAGGCCGCGCAGCGGGCCCTCGGCCAGCGCGGCGAGATCGGCCCACAGGCGCTGCAGCGCCGCCTGGTCGAAGGCCTCGGCGCCCAGTTGCGCGCGCAGCCCGTGCAGGGCATGCGCCTCGTCGAACACCACCACGTCCACCTCGGGCAGCAGGCGCGGGCGGCCCAGGCGATGGCGCTGCAGCTCGGCCAGCCACAGGTGGTGGTTGATGACCACCACGTCGGCCGCCTGCGCGGCGCGGCGCGCGCGCTCCACGTGGCAATCGGCCCAGCGCGGGCAGGCCTGGCGCGCGCAGTTCTCGCTGGTGGAGGTGATGCGCCCGTGCAGTCCGGCGATGGCGTCGGTGCCGGCCACCTGGTCGAGGTCGCCATCGCCGCCGCGCTCGGCCCAGGCCAGCAGTTCACGCAACCAGGCGTGTTCCGCCGGCGCGCCCGCGCGCGGGCCCTGGTCCACCGCCGTCTGCAGGCGCGCCAGGCAGACGTAACGCCCCCGGCCCTTGAGCAGGGCCACGCGCACCGGCTGGCCAGTGGCGCTGGCCAGGCGCGGCAGGTCTCGCTCGGCCAATTGGCGCTGCAGCACATGGGTGCTGGTGGAGACCAGTGCGCGCTGGCCCGACAGCAGCCAGGGCAGCAGGTAGGCCAGGGTCTTGCCGCTGCCCGCCGGGGCCTCGACCAACAGCGCGCCCCCGCCCTCGATGGTCTGCGCCACCGCCTGCGCCATGGCGGCCTGCGCCGCGCGCGCGGTCCAGCCGGGCCAGGTCCGGGCCAGCGCGCCACCGGGCGCGAGCGCCTGCGCCACGCGGGCGCCGAGCTCGCTCATGCGAACGCCTCCGCGCAGCGCGCCGCGCGGCGGGCCCCATCCGGCGGCCGTGCGAGGCTCACGCGGGCTTCCCCCGTCCGGCCGGCCGGGGATTAGTGGATACCATTGCGACCACCGCGCCCCCGCCGCCCCAACCGATCGAATCCATATGAGCAAAGGCTATCGCATCCTGGCATCGACCGGCATCCACAAGGGTGACCGCGACTACCAGCAGGACCAGGTCGAACTGATGCAGCACACGCGCATCCCCAACTGCCTGCTGGCCGTGCTGGCCGACGGCATGGGTGGGCGCAGCGGCGGCCGCAAGGCCTCGGACCAGGTGATGCTCACGGCGCGCCAGCTGTTCAACCGCTTCGACCCCGAAACCGACGACCCGCGCGCCCTGCTCAAGCAGATCGTCAACGAGTCGCACATGGTGATCAAGCTGACGGCGGTATCGGCCGAGCAGGAACCGCACAGCACCGTGGCGGCCTTCTTGCTGCTGCCCAATGGCGAGAGCCACTGGGTGCACGCCGGCGACTCGCGGGTCTACCACTTCCGCCAGGGCAAGCTGCTGCACCGCACGACGGACCATTCCTACGTGCAGACCCTGGTCAACCAGGGCGAGATCACCGAGCAGGAAGCCCTGGACCACCCGCACGCCAACATCCTGATGGGTTGCCTGGGCACCGAGAACGACCCGCCGATCGACCTGCACGCGGTGCCCAGGCTGAACGCGGGCGACGCGCTGATGGCCTGCAGCGACGGCATCTGGCACTACTTTTCGCCCGAGGAGCTGGCCAGCACCATCGCCATGCTTTCGCCGCGCGAGGCCTGCGAGTTCCTGATCCAGAAGGCGCGCACACGGGCGCGGGGGACCGGGGACAACCTCTCGCTGGTGGTCGTCAAGCTCGACCCCTTGATCTGAGCGCCGCGCTCAGGTCAGCGCCGTGTCCACCACCCGGTGCGGCAGGGCCAGGTACTCCTGCGACTGCATCTCCGTCAGGCGCGACACCGTGCGCGGGAATTCGTGCGACAGGGGCCCTTCGAGGTACAGCGCCTCGGGCGGCACGGCCGCCGACAGCACGAGCTTGCAGTGCCGGTCGTAGAGCACGTCCACCAGCCAGGTGAAGCGCCGCGCCTCCGACGCCATGCGCACCGACATCTGCGGCACGTTGGACAGCAGCACCGTGTGGAACTGGCTCGCGATCTCCAGGTAATCGTTCTGCGAGCGCGGTCCGCCACACAGGGTGCGGAAGTCGAACCAGATCACCCCGCCCGCGCGGCGCAGGGCCTGGATCTGGCGCGACTCGATGCCCATCACCGGGCTCTGGTCGCCCACCTCCGCGAGCTGGTTGAAGGTGGCTTCCATCGCCGCGTCGGCCGCGGGGCCCAGCGGCGTGTGGTACAGCGCGATGTGCGTCAGCGTGCGCTGGCGGTAGTCGGTGCCGTTGTCCACGTTCACCACCTCCAGCCGCTCCTTCAGCAGCTCGATCGCCGGCAGGATGCGGTCGCGGTGCAAGCCCTGCGGGTACAGCTGGTCGGGGTGGAAGTTCGAGGTGGTGACGAAACCCACGCCGTTGCGGAACAACGAGTCCAGCAGGCGGTGCAGGATCATGGCGTCCGTCACGTCGGCCACGTGGAACTCGTCGAAGCAGATCAGCTTGTAGCGCCGGGAGATGCGCTCGCCCAGCACGTCCAGCGGGTTCTGCGTGCCCTGCAGGTCGCGCAGCTCGCGGTGCACCTCGCGCATGAACTCGTGGAAGTGCAGGCGCGTCTTGCGCTTGAGCGGCACGGCGTGGAAGAAGCAGTCCATGAGGAAGCTCTTGCCGCGCCCCACCCCGCCGAACATGTACACGCCGCGCGGGATGTCCGGCCGGTGGATGAGCTTCTTCAGCGCGTTGGAGCGCTTCTGCTTGTACTGCGTCCACTCTTGCGCGCAGCGTTCCAGCGCGTCCACGGCCCGCAGTTGGGCCGGATCGGGCGTGTAGCCGCGCTCCTTGAGCGCGGCCTCGTAGGCGCTGCGGACGCTCAAGGCGGTGTCAGAAGTTCAGTGAGCGCTTGTCGACGGCCAGCGCGGCTTCCTTCGTCGCCTCCGACAGCGAGGGGTGCGCGTGGCAGATGCGCGCGATGTCCTCGCTGCTGGCCTTGAACTCCATCGCCACCACGGCCTCCGAGATGAGCTCGCTGGCCATGGGACCCACGATGTGCACGCCCAGGATCTCGTCGGTCGCGGCATCGGCCAGGAACTTCACCATGCCGGTGGTGTCGCCCAGCGCGCGCGCACGGCCGTTGGCCATGAAGGGGAAGGTGCCGGCCTTGTAGGCGGCGCCGCGGGCCTTGAGCTGCTGCTCGGTCTCGCCCACCCAGGCGATCTCGGGGCTGGTGTAGATCACCCAGGGGATGGTGTTGAAGTTCACGTGCCCGTGCTGGCCCGCGATGCGCTCGGCCACCGCCACGCCCTCTTCCTCGGCCTTGTGCGCGAGCATGGGGCCGCGCACCACGTCGCCAACGGCCCAGACGCCCGGCAGGTTGGTGCGGCAGTCGCCGTCGACCACGATGGCGCCGCGCTCGTCAAGCTGCAGGCCCACGCCCTCGGCGTTGAGGCCGATGGTGTTGGGCACGCGGCCGATGGAGACGATCAGCTTGTCCACCTCCAGCGTCTGCGCCTCGCCCTTGGCGGTGGTGTAGGCGATGGACACGCCCTTCTTGCCGGACTTGACTTCGCCGACCTTCACGCCCAGCTCGATCTTCAGGCCCTGCTTGTCGAAGGCCTTCTTGGCTTCCTTGGCGATCTGCTCGTCCACCGCGCCCAGGAACGTGGGCAGGCCTTCGAGGATGGTCACCTCGGCGCCCAGGCGGCGCCAGACGGAGCCCATTTCCAGGCCAATGACGCCCGAGCCGATCAGGCCCAGCTTCTTGGGCACCGCGCCCACGCGCAGGGCGCCGTCGTTCGATAGGATGTTCTCCTCGTCGAAGGGCGCGCCGGGCAGCGCGCGCGCATTGGAACCGGTGGCCACGATGACCTGCTTGCCGATGAGACTCTCCTCGCCGGCCTTGATCTCGTAGCCACCCGTGGAACCGGAGGTTCCACCCTCACCGGGCGGAACGGCCTTCACGAACGAACCGCGGCCGTGGAAGAAGGCCACCTTGTTCTTCTTGAACAGGAACTCGATGCCCTTGTTGTTCTGCTCGACCACGTGGTCCTTGCGCTTGAGCATCTGGCCCACGTCCAGGCTCAGGCCCTTGACCTCGATGCCGTGCTCGGCGAAGTGCTTGCCCGCGTGCTCGTAGTGCTCGGACGACTGCAGCAGCGCCTTGGAGGGGATGCAGCCCACGTTGGTGCAGGTGCCGCCCAGGGCGGCGCCGCCCTTGGCGTTTTTCCACTCGTCGATGCAGGCGACCTTGAAACCCAGTTGCGCGGCGCGGATGGCCGCGATGTAGCCCCCGGGGCCGCCGCCGATGACGATGACGTCGAATTGCTGGCTCATCGTCTCGTCCTCAGATGTCGAACAGCAGGCGCGCGGGGTCTTCCAGCGCTTCCTTCATGGCGACCAGGCCCAGCACGGCTTCGCGGCCGTCGATGATGCGGTGGTCGTACGACATGGCGAGGTAGTTGATCGGCCGGATCACGATCTGGCCGTTCTCCACCACGGCGCGGTCCTTGGTGGCGTGCACGCCCAGGATGGCCGACTGCGGTGGGTTGATGATGGGCGTGGACAGCATGGAACCGAAGACGCCGCCGTTGCTGATGGAGAAGGTGCCGCCGGACATCTCTTCAATGCCCAGCTTGCCGTCCTTGGCCTTCTGGCCGTACTCGGCGATCTTCTTCTCGACGTCGGCGAAGCTCATCTGGTCGGCGTTGCGCAGGATGGGCACCACCAGGCCGCGCGGCGAACCCACCGCGATGCCGATGTCGAAGTAGCCGTGGTAGACGATGTCGTTGCCGTCGACCGAGGCGTTGAGCACCGGGTACTTCTTGAGCGCGTGCACCGCGGCCTTGACGAAGAAGCTCATGAAACCCAGCTTGACGCCGTGCTCCTTCTCGAACTTCTCCTGGAACTTCTTGCGCATTTCCATCACCGGGGCCATGTTGACCTCGTTGAAGGTGGTGAGGATGGCGTTGGTGGACTGCGACTGCAGCAGGCGCTCGGCGATGCGGGCGCGCAGGCGCGTCATGGGCACGCGCTCTTCGGGGCGCTCGCCCAGGTTGGGACCGGCCACCGGCACTTGCGGCAGGGCCTTGGTGGGCGCACCCGTGGGGATCGCCACCGGTGCGGCCACGGCACCGGCGGCTTTGGGCGCGGCCACGGCGGCGAGCACGTCGCCCTTGGTCACGCGGCCATCTTTGCCGGTGCCGGCCACGGAGCCCGCGGCCAGGTTGTTGTCGGCCATGAGCTTGGCGGCGGCGGGCATGGCCACGCCGGCCTTGCTGCTCGACACGGCGGCAGCGGCGGCGGGGGCCGGCGCGGGCGCGGCGGTCGCGGGGGCCGCCGCCGGTGCGGCGGCGCCGGCCACGGCGGCGGTGTCGATGCGCGCGATCACCTGGTCGGCGACGACGGTGGCGCCGTCGCCCTGCAGGATTTCGGTGAGCACGCCGCCGGCGGGGGCCGGGGTCTCGAGCACCACCTTGTCGGTCTCGATCTCGATCAGGATTTCGTCGGCGGACACCGCCTCACCGACCTTCTTTTTCCACTGCAGCAGCGTGGCCTCGGCCACCGATTCGGACAACTGAGGGACTTTGACTTCAACGATTGCCATGTTCTGTTCCGTGCGTTCGTTCTAAGGGGGACGTGTCGGGCGCCTGGCGGCGCGACCGCGAGGCCACGCGCCCGACAGACTGTCTTTACTTGGTCAGGATGAAGCCCTTGAGCTTGCCGAAGGCGGCGTCGATCAGCTGCTTCTGCTGTTCCTGGTGCAGGTGGGCGTAGCCCACCGCCGGCGAGGCCGAGGCCGCGCGGCCGGCGTAGCCGAGCTTCTGGCCCTCGAGCATGTTCTCGTGGATGTAGTGCTGAACGAAGAACCAGGCGCCCTGGTTCTGCGGCTCGTCCTGGCACCACACGATGTCGGCCGCGTTCGGGAAGCGCTTGAGCTCGGCGGCGAAGGCCTTGTGCGGGAAGGGGTAGAGCTGCTCGACGCGGATGATGGCCACGTCCTCGCTGCCCTTTTCCTCGCGCTTCTTGACCAGGTCGTAGTAGACCTTGCCCGAGCACGCGATCACGCGCTTGACCTTCTCGGCCTTCTTCACCACCTCGGCGTTCTGCTCGGGGATCACGGTCTGGAAACCGCCCTTGGTGAACTCGGACAGCGGCGAGGTGGCGTCCTTGTTGCGCAGCAGGCTCTTGGGGGTGAACAGGATCAGCGGCTTGCGCAACGGGCGCACCATCTGGCGGCGCAGCACGTGGAAGATCTGGCTGGCCGTGGTCGGCTGCACGATCTGCATGTTCGTGTCGGCCGCCAGCTGCATGAAGCGCTCCAGGCGGGCCGAGCTGTGCTCGGGGCCCTGGCCTTCGTAGCCGTGCGGCAGCATCAGGGCGATGCCGTTGACGCGGCCCCACTTCACTTCGCCGGAGGCGATGAACTGGTCGATCACCACCTGCGCGCCGTTGGCGAAGTCGCCGAACTGCGCTTCCCACACCACCAGGGTGTTCGGGTCGTTCGACGCGTAGCCGTACTCAAAGCCCAGCACCGCCTCTTCCGACAGGATGGAGTCGATCACCACGAACGGGGCCTGGTTCTCGGCCACGTTCTGCAGCGGGATGTAGGTGCCCTCGTCGTACTTCTCGCGGTTCTGGTCGTGCACGACCGCGTGGCGGTGGGTGAAGGTGCCGCGGCCGCAGTCCTCGCCGGACAGGCGCACCGGGAAACCGCTGGCCACCAGCGAGGCGAAGGCCATGTGCTCGCCCATGCCCCAGTCCACCGGGATGTCGCCGCGGGCCATGGCCGCGCGGTCGGCGTAGACCTTCTTCACCAGCTGGTGCGGCGTCACGGTGTCGGGGATGGTGGTGATGCGCTCGGCCAGGCGGTTCCACTCGGTCAGCGGGATCGCGGTGTCGGCGCTGTCGCTCCACTTCTTGCCCAGGTAGGGGCTCCAGTCGACCGCGTACTTGCTCTTGAAGTTGGTGAGCACCGGGTCCACCGTGTGGCGGCCCTCGTCGAGCGCGGCGCGGTAGGTCTTGACCATGTCGTCGCCCAGCGTCTCGCCCAGGCCCTGGGCCGCGAGGCGGTCGGCGTACAGCTTGCGCGTGCCGGGGTGGGCCGCGATCTTCTTGTACATCAGGGGCTGGGTCAGGCTGGGGGTGTCCTGCTCGTTGTGGCCCAGCTTGCGGAAGCAGACGATGTCGACCACCACGTCCTTCTGGAAGGCCAGGCGGAACTCGAGCGCGAGCTGGGTGGCGAACACCACGGCCTCGGGGTCGTCCCCGTTCACGTGCAGCACGGGCGACTCGATCATCTTCACGATGTCCGAGCAGTACAGCGTGGAGCGGCTGTCGCGCGGGTCGGAGGTGGTGAAGCCGATCTGGTTGTTGATGACCAGGTGCACCGTGCCGCCGGTGGAGTAGCCACGCGTCTCGGCCAGCGCCAGGGTTTCCATGACCACGCCCTGGCCGGCGAAGGCGGCGTCGCCATGCACCAGCACGGGCAGCACCTGCTTGCCCAGGGGGTCACCGCGGCGGTCCATGCGGGCGCGCACCGAGCCCTCGACCACCGGGTTGACGATCTCCAGGTGAGAAGGGTTGAAGGCCAGAGAGAGGTGCACCGGGCCGCCGGGGGTGGCGACGTCGGAGCTGAAGCCCTGGTGGTACTTCACGTCACCGGCGGGCAGGTCCTCGGGCGCGGTGTGGTCGAACTCGGCGAACAGGTCCTTGGGCATCTTGCCCAGGGTGTTGACCAGCACGTTGAGGCGGCCGCGGTGGGCCATGCCGATGACGATTTCCTGGATGCCGGCCTGGCCGGCCTGCTGCACCAGCTCGTCCATCGATGCGATGAAGCTCTCGCCGCCTTCGAGCGAGAAGCGCTTCTGGCCGACGTACTTGGTGTGCAGGAAGCGCTCCAGACCCTCGGCGGCCGTCAGGCGCTCCAGGATGTGCTTCTTCTTCTCGGCGTTGTAGGCCGGACGGGTGCGCGTGGCTTCCAGCTTTTCCTGCCACCAGCGCTTCTGGTTCTGGTCGGTGATGTAGTTGTACTCGGCGCCGATGGAGCCGCAGTAGGTTTCGCGCAGCGCGTTCAGCAGGTCGCGCAGCGACATGGAATCGCGGCCGAAGAAGGTGTTGCTGGTGTTGAACACCGTCTCGTAATCGGCGTCGGTGAAGCCGTAGAACGAGGGCTCGAGCTCGGGGATGTGGGGGCGCTCGGCGCGCTTGAGCGGGTCCAGGTCGGCCCAGCGGGCGCCGACGTTGCGGTAGGCCGCGATGAGCTGCTGCACGGCGGTGCGCTTGCGGGCCAGCTCGGAATCGGCGCCGGAGGCCACCACCACGGTGGTGCCGCCCTGTTTGGCGCGCTCGGCGAAGGCGTTGATGACCGGCAGGTGCGGGACGTCCTTGGCGTTGCTGCCGTCGACCGCGGGAACGTTCTGCAGGGCGTCGAAGTACTCGCGCCAGTTGTCCGGCACGCTCGTGGGGTTGGCGAGGTAGTTCTCGTACATCTCTTCCACGTACGGCGCATTGCCGCCGAAGAGATACGAGTTGCCCTGATAGGCAACGTAGATGTTGCCCGCGTTCGATGGGGTATCGCTCATGGATCCGCTGACCTCCGTCTTCCTCGGGAAGACATTAGCTGGTTAAGACAACCTTCCGCGACACGGCTGGACCGGTTGGCGGATGCGACAGTGACTGGGAAGGACCTGACTGCGGACGGCATTGTGCCACCGCCCCGCGCCAAGGGGGCGATCATGGGCCAAAGCCCACGCCGATACTGTGACGGGTGGTGAAGCGGGCGTGACCGGCGGGCGTGCTCAGGGCGCCACGCGCGGCGACAGCCGCTCGGACGCCGGCACCGAGGCCGGCTCGTCCATCTCGATCGCGATCTGGGTGCAGACGGTGCGGCACAGCATCACGGCCTTCTCGCTCTGCACACGGTAGAACACCTGCGTACCGTCCTTGCGCTTGGCGAGCACGCCCGAGCGGTAGAGCAGGTTCAGGTGCTGCGATAGGTTGGGCTGGGTGGTGTCGATCTCGCGCAACAGCTGGGAGACCGACTTTTCCTGGTCGCACAGGGCGCTGAGGATGCGCAGCCGCATGGGGGTGGAGAGCACGCCGAAGAGTTCGGCGGCGAGTTCAAAGACCCGCCCTTTCTCGACCTGGGCATCACTGGCGATCATGTCGGCCATGGCATCCGCGCTTGGTTGGAAATATAAGCATGGATGATAGCCCTGGCCCCCGGCCCCCGCCTAGCCAGCCCGTCAGGGCCTGCGGCGGGAGGCGCGCTCAGCCGCCATCGCCCGCCAGCGCCTGGCGCAGTTCGCGCTTGAGCACCTTGCCCATGGGGTTGCGCGGCAGCGCCGGCATCACCGCCCAGCGGCGCGGCACCTCGTGGCGGGCCAGGTGGGCGCGGCACCACTCGCCCAGGGCCTGCGTGTCCAGGGTGTGGCCCGGCGCCGGAACGACGCAGGCGGCCACCTCCTCGCCCAGCCGTTCGTCGGGTACCGCCACGACGGCCACGTCCGCGATGCCAGGGAAACGCATCAGCGCGGCCTCCACGGCGGCCGAGGACACTTTCAGGCCGCCGCGGTTGATCACGTCCTTCACGCGGTCGATGAAGCGCAGCAGCCCGTCCCCGTCGGCCACCACCAGGTCACCGGTGTGCAGCCAGCCGTCGCGGAAAGCGAGCGCGGTGGCCTGTGGGTCCTCGAAATAGCCAGCCGCCAGGCTGGGGCCGCGGAACAGCAGCTCGCCCGGGGTGCCGGGCCCGACCGGCCGCCCCGCCCCGTCCACCACGCGCAGCTCGCAGTGCGGCATGGCCTGGCCCATGAGGCCGGCCTTGGCTGGCAGCCAGTGCGGCGGCAGGTAGGCGCCGGCCGGACCGCTCTCGGTCATGCCCCAGACGTGCACCTGCTCCATCCAGGGCCAGCGGACCGCCGCGCGCCCGATGAGGGGCGCCGGCATGGCCGCGCCGCCGTAGGCCAGGCGCCGCACGCGCCGCAGGCCCTCGGCGCCGCGCTCGGCCTCGGCCAGCATGAGCTGGATTACCGAGGGCACGCCGTGGTAGACGGTGGTGCCTTCGGCGTCGGCCAGGGCCAAGCGCTGCGCGCTGTCCAGGTGGTGCTCCATGACAAAACCCGCGCCATGCACCCAGGAGGACATGCAGCCCAGGTTCAGGCAGGAACTGGTGAAAAAGGGAAACGCGCCCTGGTAGAGGTCACCGGCCACCAGCCCCACCGCGGCGCCCATGGCCAGGCCCGCATGCAGCAGGCTGCGGTGGGTGTGCACCACCGCCTTGGCCTGGGCCGTGGTGCCCGAGGTGAACAGCAGGCAGGCGGGTTCGGTGGGCGACACGGGCGGGCCAGCCGCCTCGGCCAGCCCCGGTGCCGACCCGTCCAGGGTCGCCGGCCAGGCGGGTTCGGGCCCGTCCAGCAGCGCCAGGGGAACACCGCTGGCCGCCGCGAGGCGCGGCGCGCTGGCGGCCAGGCCAACCACCAGGCGGGGCCGCACCAGGGCCAGGGCCTGGGCCAGCTGCTCGTCGGACCCGCGGGTGCTGAGCGGCACCACCACCGCGCCGATGGCCCAGCAGCCCAGCGCCGTGAGCACCGCCTCGCGGCCGGCGTCGTTGTCCAGGTAGACAACCACGCGGTCGCCGCGCGCCACACCCCGGCGGGCCAGGCCCTCGCCCACGCGGCGCTGCCAGCGCGCGAGCTGGGCATAGCTCAGGCGCTCGCGGTGCCCGGCGGCGGCGCGCGCGGACAGGGCGATGGCCGAGGGCCGCTGCAGCGCCCGCCGATCGATGAGCGCGCTCACGCTCAGCCCCTGCAGCTGCGCGGGCGATGGGGGCTCGAAGTCGGGACCGGCCATCGCTGCCTCAGCGACCGGTGAACACCGGCGCGCGTTTCTCGCGGAAGGCGTTCACCGCCTCCTGGTGGTCCTGGCTGCGGTTGGACAGGGCCTCGTAGGCGAGCGAGGCGTCCATGATCGAATGGGCCAGTTGCTTGAGCCCGATGTTCACGGCCATCTTGCTCCAGCGGATGGCCTTGACCGCCCCACCCGCCAGCCGATCGGCGAACTGCGCCACGCGCGCGTCCAGATCGGCCGCCGGCACGGCGTGGTTGATGAGCCCGATGCGCGCGGCCTCGGTGGCGCTCATCAGGTCACCGGTCATCAGGTACTCCTTGGCGCGCGCGTAGCCGATGAGCTGCGGCCAGATCACCGCGCCGCCGTCGCCCGCCACGAAGCCCACGCTGACGTGCGGGTCGCCGATCCTGGCGGTCTCGGCGGCGAACACCACGTCGCAGAACAGCGCGATGGTGGCGCCCAGGCCAGTGGCGTGGCCGTTGAGCTTGGCCACCAGCGGCTTCTCGCAGTCCAGCAGCGAGTAGACGATCTGCTTGCCCTCGCGAGCGGTGGTCTCGAAGGCGCCCGGCTCGTCGATCATCTTCTGCATCCAGTCGATGTCGCCGCCAGCCGAGAAGGCGCGGCCCGCGCCGCCGAGCACCACCACGTCGCTGTCCG
This sequence comes from Hydrogenophaga sp. YM1, assembly GCF_016903055.1. Classification (NCBI taxonomy): domain Bacteria; kingdom Pseudomonadati; phylum Pseudomonadota; class Betaproteobacteria; order Burkholderiales; family Comamonadaceae; genus Hydrogenophaga; species Hydrogenophaga sp. YM1. The sequence goes on from NZ_CP070223.1 coordinate 2,908,896, forward strand.
GGTCGCCCGAGGCCTCGACGAAGACGCGCGCCAGCTCGGCGTGCATGCGCTCGTCGATGGCATTGAGCTTGTCGGGCCGGTTCATGGTGATCTCCAGCACGCGGCCCCGGCGCGCGAACTGAAGCGACGAATAGCTTGAAAAGTCCATGGGTTCCTCGCTCAGGCCGCGGCGCGGTAGACGTTGAGTTCCAGTTTTTCGCGCGCCATGGCGGCCGCCACCGGCGCCGACGCGGCCACGCGCTGCGCGTGCGCCCACAGCGCCGGCAGGCCCTGCGGGTCGATGCCCGCGTAGCCACCCCAGCGCAGCAGGGTGAGCGCGTAGGCGTCGTGGAAGGACGGCCGCTCGCCGAACCAGAACGGCGTGGCCTGCGCCACCCAGCCCTGGATGCGCTCCAGGTGATCGCGGAAGCGCTTGGTGTTGAAGCGCTTGAGCTCGGCGTGCACGGCCTCGTCCTCGGCGAACAGGTGGGGCTTGAAGACGTGGGCGAAGGTGGGGTGCGCGGTGTTGTTCATGAAGGCGAGCTGCGACATGGCCTGCGCGCGCGCCCAGGGGTCGGTGGGCAGCAGGCCCACCTGGGGGAAGCGGCGGTCCAGGTAGTCGGCGATGGCCAGCACCTGGGTCAGCGGCCGGCCCTCGGCCACCAGCACGGGCACCTGGCCCAGGGGGTTGAGCGCCAGGTGCGCGGCGCTCAGGTGCTCGCCCTTGTGCAGGCGCACGGCGTGCGCCGCAAAGTCCTGGCCGATCGCCGCCCGGATGGTTTCCAGGCCGGCGTGGACCACGAACGAGCAGGTGCCCGGGCCATAGTGAAGTTCCAGCATGCAATGTGTCCTTGGTGGGGCCCGGGCGGTGCCGGGCGGGTGGGAAGCGTTCGCCGGCCTCAGAGGTCCAGGTCGTCGGGCACGGGGATGTCGAACTCCAGCAGCTGCTGGGCCATGCCCTTGCCCATGGGGTCGGGGCGCAGCGAGCTGGGGCCACCGCCGTCCAGGGCGCCGTCCAGCACGAAGTTCAGGGCGTGCAGGCCGGGCACCGCGTGGCGCACCACGGCGCCCTCGACCAGGTGGGCCAGGTAGGCCTTCACCGCCTCGGCGCTCAGCGCCGCCTCGATGAAGGGCAGGAAGGCCGGCCGGCGCGCGATGACGGCGATGTTGGAGGTGTTGCCCTTGTCGCCCGAGCGGCCCCAGGCCAGGCGCACCAGTGGCACGCGGCGCCCGCCGGTCGCGGTCGCGGTCGCGGCGCGCGGGGCCGCGGCCGGCGCCTCGGCCAACGGCGCACCGGCAGGGATGGGCACGCTCACGCACTGCCCGTCCAGCGTCACGCGCGGCGGCGCCAGCCGCGCCTTGTCCACCAGGCAGGTGAACAGGCGGTAGCGCGGCTCCACCACGGGCCGGCTGTTGAACATGAGCGCGCTGCCGGTGGTGGTGCCGGGCGCGAACGACACGCCGGGCACGCGCGCCTCGCGCGAGAACAGTTCCAGGGCCTCGCGGCGCGGGTGCGTTGCCGCCACGCGCGCGATCGCCTCGCGCAGATCGAAGGCGCGCGCGCGCGGGCCGTAGCCGTCCTCCGCGCCCACCACGCCCACGGCCACCTTCTCGAAATCGCCCAGGCCGCGCGCCAGCGCCATGGCGCGGGCCCGGCCGAGCAGCGCCTCGCCGGTGCGGCGCGCCTTGCGCACCGCGTCGATGCCGAACACCGGCAGCTGCGCCACGCAGCGGTAGCCGTCGAGGTAGGCGGCGGACAGCTTGTAGTGCGGGCCGGGTGCCTGGCCGCGCGCGCCACGCACCACCACGCGGTCGGGGCCGGCCTCGGTGACGGTGACGCCAGTGAAATCGCAGCAGACGTCGGGCAGCCGGTAGCGGGCCGGGTCGCCCACCTCGTACAGGATCTGCTCGCTGACCGTGCCGCGCGTGACCAGGCCACCGGTGCCGGCGGGCTTGCTCACCACGAAGTGCTCGGCGCCGTGGCATTCGATGACGGGGTAGCCGATGTTTTCCCAATCGGGCACGGTGTGCCAGTCGGTGTGGATGCCGCCCGTGGCCTGCGGCCCGCACTCCAGGATGTGGCCCGCCAGCGAGCCCATGGCCAGGGCGTCGTGGTCGTCTGGCGTCCAGCCGTACTCGTGCATCAGCACGCCCAGCGTGGTCGCGCTGTCGACGATGCGCCCGGTGACCACGATGTCCGCGCCCATCGCCAGGGCCCGCGCGATGGGCAGCGCGCCCAGGTAGGCGTTGGCGCTCACCAGCTCGGCCGGCATGGCCTCGCCGGTGTAGAAATCCACCACGCCCGCCGCGCGCAGCGAGGGCATCAGGTCCAGGCAGTCGTCGCCTTCGACGCAGGCCACCGTCAGCTGGGTGCCCAGTTCGCGCTGCAGCCGTCCGATGGCCTGGACGCAGCCGGCCGGGTTCAGGCCGCCCGCGTTGGCCACCAGGCGGATGCCGCGCTGCTGGCAGGCCGGCAGGATCTCGCGCAGCGTGAGCTCGACGAACTCGCTGGCCCAGCCGGCCGCCGGGTCGCCCTGACGGGTGTGGGCGAAGCTGGAGAGCGTCATCTCCGCCAGGTAGTCGAACACCAGGTACTGCATGCCCGGCACCGCCACCAGCTGGCGCGGCCCGAGGATGCTGTCGCCGACGAAGGCACAGGCGCCGCCGATGGTGACGGTCTTGGCGGTCTTGGAAGCGGTGCGGTTCATCAGTCGGCGCTCAGTCCCAGGCGGCGCACGATCTGGCCAGCGGTGTCGACCTCCTCGCGCAGGAAGGCGCTGAACTCGGCCGGCGTGCCGCCGATGCCCTCGGACCCCTTGCGCGCCAGCCGCTGCTGGAACTCGGGGTTCTTCATCACCTGGGCGATCTCGCGCGACAGCTTGTCCACGATGGCGGGCGGCGTGCCCGCCGGCGCCAGCAGGCCGGCCCAGGCGTAGGTCACCAGCTCCGGGTGACCCAGCTCGCCAATGGTGGGCACGGCCGGCAGCTGCGGCGAGCGCTGGTGGCTGGTCACCGCCAGGGCGTGCACCGCGCCCTTGGCGATGTGCGGCTCCATGGTGGGGATGGCGTCGAAGCTGAACTGCACGCGGCCGGTCAGCAGGTCGCCGCGCGCCTCGTTCGAGCCCTTGTAGGCCACGTCGAAGGCGCCGCGCAGGCCGGTGGCGACAGCGAAGCGCTCGCCCAGGATGTGGTTGGCCCCCCCCTTGCCGCTGGTGGCGTAGCTCAGCGGCGGCTGGCCCTTCTGGCCCAGGGCGACGAAATCCTTGAAGGCGCCCGGCATCTGCGGCGCGGCCACCAGCACCAGGGCCGTGCGCGTCATCAGCGACACCGGCACCAGCGACTGCGGCGTGTAGGGCAGCTTCTTGTAGAGCGACTGGTTGATGGCGTAGGCGCCGATCACCACGCCCAGGGTGTAGCCGTCGGGCGCCGACTTGGCCACGGACTCGGTGCCGATGATGCTGTTGGCCCCGGGCTTGTTGTCCACCACGATGGTCTGGCCCAGGCGCGCCGACAGCTCCTTCATCACCTCGCGGGTCATGTCGTCGGTGTTGCCGCCGGGCGGGTACGGCACCACCACGCGCAGCGGCCGGTTGGGGTAGCCGGCGTCGGCCTGGGCGGCGGCGCCGGTGCAGGCCAGCGCGGCCGCCGCCAGCAGCAGGCAGCGGAAGCGCAACGGGATCGAGGCGGGGGGCATGGCTTGTCTCCTGTCGTTGTTCATGGGCACTGTCGCCGGGCCATTGTGGAAGCGCCCTCCCCCGCATGGATGGCGAAACAGGGGTTTTCTGATAACGTTTTGGAATCGCAGAACAGCGCCGCCAAGGCTCGCCCCATGCAACTCAAGGACCTTCAGGCCTTCGCCCGCATCGCCGAGCACGGCAACCTGCACGCGGCGGCCGACGCCCTGGGCCTGACGCAGCCGGCGCTGTCCAAGTCCGTGCGCCGGCTGGAAACCGAACTGGGCGTGCGCCTGCTGGAGCGCCTGCCGCGCGGCGTGGCCCTCACGGCCGCCGGCCGCCTGCTGCACGAGCGCGGCCGCTCGCTCGCGCGGCTGGTCGACGACACGCGCGTGGAGATCGCCGACCTCAAGACCGGCCAGTCGGGGCAGTTGCGCGTAGGCGCGGTGCCCACCATCCTGGACACCAAGCTGGCGCCGGTGCTGGCGCAGCTGCTGGGCGGCGACGACCCGCTGCGCTTTTTCGTCAGCGTGCAGCTCAGCGGCGGCCTGCTGCGCGCGCTTCAGGCCGGCGAGCTGGATTTCGCGCTCGCCGCCATCCCTGAGCCGGTGCCGGACGGGCTGTCCTGCCTGCCGCTGTGGCGGCAGGAAACGCACATCGTGGCGCGCAAGGGGCACTGGCTGCTGCGCCGCCCCGGCACCCTGGACGACCTGCGCCAGCAGCCCTGGCTGCTGCCGCCGCGCGGCATCATGACGCGCACCTGGGTCGAGGCCCTGTTCGCGCAGGCCGGCCTGGACAAGCCGCGCATGATGGTGGAGGCCGACGCCTCGCCCGGCCTGTTCGCCACGCTGATCCGCAAGACCGACCTGCTGAGCGCCATGACGGTGGACACGCTGGCCTCGCCCATGGGCGCGGGTCTGGCCACGGTGGCCTCGCCGCAGGGCCCCTGGGTCACGCCCCTGGGCCTGTTCTGGCGCCGCACGGCCTACTTCTCCAAGCCCATGGAGCGCTACCGCGACCACCTGCTGGCCACCCTGGCCGAGCCCGCGCCCGCCTGAACGGGCGCGGCGGGCCGCAACGGGCGGCCGCCGGCCGGGCGGTGGTCAGGCGGCGCCCACCAGGTCCTTGATCTGCTGCAGCGCGCCGGGGTCGTCCATGGTGGTCAGGTCGCCCGGGTCGCGGCCTTCGCACACGGCCTGGATCGCGCGGCGCAGCAGCTTGCCGCTGCGCGTCTTGGGCAGCAGCGAGACGAAACGCACCCGCGCCGGCCGCGCCACCGCGCCCAGCTGCGCGTCCACCAGCTTCATGATCTCGCCTTCCAGCCGGAGCTGGGCCTGGGCGTCGCCCAGCGCCGAGGCGTCCTTGGCCACCACGAAGGCCATGGCCACCTGGCCCTTGAGCGAATCGGCCACGCCCACCACCGCCACTTCGGCCACGTTGGCGTGGCTGGCGATGCTCTCCTCGATTTCGCGCGTGCCCAGGCGGTGGCCGGCGACGTTGATCACGTCGTCCGTGCGGCCCAGGATGTAGTAGTAGCCGTCCTGGTCGCGGATGCCCCAGTCGAAGGTCGAATAGACCAGCTGGCCCGGGATGCTCTTCCAGTAGGTGTTGACGAAGCGCGCATCGTCGCGCCACACCGTCTGCATGAAGCCCGGCGGCGTGGGGCCTTCGATCACCACCACGCCTTTCTGATCGGCGCCGGTCAGCTCCTCGCCGGTGGACTCGTGCAGCAGCTTCACGCGGTAGCCGTACATGGGCACGCCCGGGCTGCCGAATTTGCTGGGCTGCTTCTCCACGCCGTTGGCCACGGTCAGGATCGGCCAGCCCGACTCGGTCTGCCAGTAGTTGTCGATGATGGGCACGCCCAGGCCGTCGGCGATCCAGCGCGCCGTGGGTTCGTCCAGCGGCTCGCCGGCCAGGAACAGCGCCTTGAGGCTGGAGAGGTCGTATTGCTTGAGGTAGGCCGGGTCCTGCTTCTTGAGCACCCGCACCGCGGTGGGCGCGCTGAACATCACCGTGACCTTGTACTTCTCGACCAGCTTCCACCAGATGCCGCCGTCGGGGCGGATCGGCAGGCCCTCGTACATGATGGTCGCCATGCCCGCGATCAGCGGCCCGTAGACGATGTAGCTGTGGCCCACCACCCAGCCGATGTCGCTGGTGGAGAAATAGGTCTCGCCCGGCTGGCCCAGGAAGATGTGCCGGATGCTGGCCGCCAGCGCCACCGCGTAGCCGCCCACGTCGCGCTGCACGCCCTTGGGCTTGCCCGTGGTGCCGCTGGTGTAGATGGTGTAGCTGATGTCCGTGGCGTCGAGCCAGGTGCAAGGCACCTGCGCGTTCAGGTGCTGTTCGCGCAGGGCGGCGTAGTCGTGGTCGCGCCCGGCCACCCGCTCCATGGGCGCCAGGCCGCGGTCCACCAGCAGCACCGAGGCGGGCTTGTGCCGGGCCAGGGCGATGGCCTCGTCCAGCAGCGGCTTGTAGGGCACCACCTTGCCTCCGCGCGAGCCGGCGTCGGCGCTGACGATGGCCACCGGCGTGGCGTCGTCGATGCGGCTGGCCAGCGAATGGCTGGCGAAGCCGCCAAACACCACCGAGTGGATGGCGCCGATGCGCGCGCAGGCCAGCATGGCGAAGGCGGCCTCGGGAATCATGGGCATGTAGATGAGCACGCGGTCGCCCGGCTTCACGCCCTGGGCGAGCAGCACGGCGGCCATGCGCTGCACCTCGGCGTGCAGCGCCTCGAAGCTGTAGATCCGCTCCACGTCGGTCTCGGTGGACACGAAGATCAACGCGTTCTGCTGCGCGCGGTCCTTGAGGTGCCGGTCCACCGCGTTGTGGCAGAGGTTGGTGCGGCCGCCCTCGAACCAGCGCGTGAACGGCGGCTTGTCGTTGTTGCAGACGCGGGTGAAGGGCGTGTGCCAGTCGATCAGGCGGGCCTGCTCGGCCCAGAAGCCCTCGGGGTCCTCGACCGAGCGGCGGTGGAAATCGGCGTATCCCATGCGTGTCTCCTGGTGCGGCCGGCCCCGGCTGGCGACCGCTTCTGAATTCTTAATTATGGAGACCTGGCTTGCGTGGGGCTGACGGGAGTAACCCGCGCTGCCCGGGCCCGCGCCTAACGTCCGCTTAATCCTGCGCCGTTCTGATGCCGGCCGTGATCACCGCCCCCGCCAGGACGTGCCATGGACGCCATCAACCAGTGGCTGATGCCGCTGTGGAACCTCTCCCCTTCCGCTCCCGCCGCGCTGGTGCTGCTCGCGCGCGTCGCCAGCCAGTACCTCCCCTTGATCGCCTTTCTCTCGGTCGCCGTCCTGCTCAGCCTGGGCGAGCCCTGGCGGCGCACCGCCTGGCAAATGCTGCTGGCCATGGGCGCCGCCTGGCTGATCGCCAGGGGCTTGCACAGCCTGTGGCCGCAGGCGCGCCCGGCGGCGCTGGGCATCGGCACCCAGTGGCTGGAGCATGGCAATTCGCCGGCCTTCCCCAGCCGCCACGCCACCGTCGGCCTGGCCTTCGGGTTCGCCGGCCTGCTGGCCGCGCCCCGGCGCGCGGTCGGCGCGCTCTGCCTGCTCGCCGGCCTGCTCATCGCCTGGAGCCGCGTGGCCCTGGGCGTTCACTTTCCCCTGGATGTCATCGCGGGCGCGGCCATTGCCGCGGCCTGCGCCCTGGCCGTGCACCGGCTGTGGCCGTGGACGCCCGCCGACAGCGAGCCGCCGCCTTCCCCGATTTCCGTTTCCACCGACGCCGCCATGCCCTACCCCCCTGCCCTTGAAGTCTCCGTCCTGATACCGGCCAAGAACGAGGCCGGCAACATCGGCCCCCTGGTGCGGGAAATCGCCGCCGCCCTGGGCGCCGACTACGCGTTCGAGGTGGTGCTGGTCGACGACGGCAGCACCGACCACACCGGCGCGGAATTCCTGGAGCAATGCCGCCAGCGGGGTGTGCGCGGCCAGCTGCTGCGCCACGCCCGCAGCTGCGGCCAAAGCACCGCGCTGGCCACGGCGGCGCAGCACGCGCAGGGGCGCTACCTCGTCACCATCGACGGGGACGGCCAGAACGACCCCGCTGACATCCCCGCCCTGATCGCCGAAGCGCGCCGGCTGAGCGCGGCCGGCCCCGACTTCTGCATCGCCGGCTACCGGCGCAACCGCCGGGACACGCGCTGGAAGCGCCTGCAGTCGCGCATCGCCAATGGCGTGCGCCGGCGCGTGCTGGACGATGGCGTGCCCGACACCGGCTGCGGCCTCAAGCTGATCCCGCGGCAGACCTGGCAACGCCTGCCGTACTTCGACCACATGCACCGTTTCCTGCCCGCGCTCGTGCAGCGCATCGACGGGCGGATCGCCGTGGTGCCGGTCAACCACCGCCCGCGGCGCACCGGCGTGTCCAAGTACACCGCCTGGAACCGGGTGTGGGTCGGCATCGTCGACATGCTGGGCGTGCGCTGGCTGATGCTGCGCAGCCAGCACCCCACCCTGTCGTCCAAAGAGGTCGTTGGCGAGCCCACGCCGTGAAGACCGAGCTCCGCCTCTTCGCCAAGCCGCTGCTGCTCACCGCCGCGCTCAGCCTGGCCTTCGTGGCGTTGCATGAGGGCTGGCTGGGCGCCTTCACGGAGAAGGAGCTGCTGCACGCGCTGTTCCTCTACCACTGGGGCATCGCCTGGCCGGCCTTCGTGGCCATCGGCGTTGTCTACACGGCCCTGGGCGGCCCGCGCCAGGTGCTGGCCTTCAGCAGCGGCTACCTGCTCGGGGGATGGCAGGGCGCGCTGGTCAGCACGCTCATCACCGGACTCGGCGCCCTGTTGACCATGGTCGTGGCGCGCTACGCCGCCGGCGACTGGCTGCGCCGCCAGTACCCGCGGCGGGTCGAGGCGCTGCGCCAGCTCATGGCCGAGGACACCTGGAAGTGGGTCTGCATCCTGCGCCTGCTGCCGGTGGGCAGCAACCTGGCCACCAACATCGTCGCCGGGCTGTCGGGGCTGGACCTTCGGCCCATCGTCGTGGGCAGCCTGCTGGGCTACCTGCCGCAGATGCTGCTGTTCGCCTACGCGGGCTCGGGCCTGGCCCTGCACAACAGCGCGCACCTGTGGATCAGCCTGGCCACGCTGGCCGCCTCCACGGCGCTGGGCGTCTACCTGTACCGCCACGGCTTCAGGCAGCGCCTGGAGCGCCTGCGCGGCGAGGCCCAGCCGCAATGACCCACGCCGAGCGCCCCGCCGACGGCGGATGGGCCTGGCCCGTCGCGTTCATCCTGCTGGCCGCGCTCGTCGTGCTGGCGGCCGGCATCGGCCTGCGCTCGCCCTGGCCGGCCGACGAGCCGCGCTTCGCGCAGATCGCGCGCGAGATGGTCGAGTCCGGCCAGTGGCTGTTCCCGATGCGCGGCGGCGAGCCCTATCCCGACAAGCCGCCCGTCTTCATCTGGCTGGTGGCCCTGTTCTACCTGGCCACCGGCCAGCTGAAAGTGGCCTTCCTGCTGCCCAGCGCGCTGGCCGGGCTGGGCACCCTCTGGCTGGTGCACGACATCGGCCGCCGCCTCTGGGGACGCGACGTCGCCCGGTACGCGCTGCTCATTCTGCTGTTCACGCCCCAGTTCTTCATGCAGGCCAAATCGGCGCAGCTCGATGCGCTGGTGACGTTCTGGATCACCCTCGGTTGCTACGGCCTGCTGAGGCACTTTGTGCTGGGCCCGTCCTGGGGCTGGTACTGCGGGGCCTTCGCGGCCATGGCGCTGGGCATCATGACCAAGGGCGTGGGCTTCCTGCCGGTGCTCATGCTCATCCCCTTCGCGCTCTGGGGCTCGCGCACCGGCGCGGGGCCTTCGGGCAAAGTCTGGGGCGCCAGGAGTTGGCTGGGCCTGCTGGTGCTGCTGGGCACGCTGGCCCTGTGGCTGGGGCCCATGCTGTGGACGGTCGCGGCCTCCGGCAGCGATGCCCTGCGCGCCTACCGCGACAACATCCTGTTCCACCAGACCGCCGGCCGCTACGCCAACCCCTGGGGCCACATCAACGCCTGGCACTACCTGTTCACGGTGGCCATCCCTTCCGTCTGGCTGCCCTTGCTGGTGCTGATGCTCACGCAGTGGCGGCGCCTGGGCCGCCTGCTCAAGGAGGACAGCACCGCCCGCGTGCTTTTCACCTGGGCGCTGATGGTGCTGGTCTTCTTCTCGCTGAGCCGGGGCAAGCGGGTGGTCTACATCCTGCCGGCGCTGCCCATGCTCTGCCTGGTGGCGGGCGCGCTCTGGCGGCGGGCGCTGGACGACGGCGGCACGCGCACCTCGGCCCTGGCGCTGCGGGCGGTGGTGGTGCTGATGGGCCTGGGCCTGGCCGCGCTGGGCGCGGTGGCCTGGCTGCACCCCGCCCTGCTGGGGCCCAAGGTCGACGACTACGGCGACGTGCTGGCCGTCATCGCCCTGCCCGTGCTGGGCATGGGCGTGGGCGTGCTGGCCCTGGCCGCCGCCACCTGGCGCCGCGACGCGCTGGCCTCGCTGGCCGCCGTATCGCTGCTGTGCTGGTTCGCGCTGTCCTGCTGGGTCTGGCCCGCGATGGACGCCCACCGCACGCCCAAGGCCTTGATGCAAGCGCTCGAGCGCGCCGTGGACGCCCGGCACGAGGTCGGCCTGCTGCAGTTCAAGGAGCAGTTCCTGCTGTTCTCGCACCGGCCGCTGACCCATTTCAGTGTCCTGGCCCCGGTGGCCGAGCAAGAGCGCAACGCCTGGCGCTGGATGCAGGAAGACCCCAGCCGTGTCCTGCTGGTGCCCGATTCGCTGGACCTGGCCTGCTTCGACATGCACCGGCTGCGCGTGCTGGGCAATGCCCACCGGCAGGACTGGGGCCTGCTCGACGCCGGCGCCATGAAGCCCCGCTGCGAGTCCCCGCTCAAGGCCCTGCGCTACACTTGGCGCCCGCAGCGCCTGGACATCCTGGACTGAGCCCGCGCCGCCGGCCTGGCCCACCGGGCCAGGCGGCCCGCGCGCCAGTGCCCGACCGCGCGGGCCTTACTTGATCAGCCCCTGCACCGCCTTGAAGTCGGGGTGCTCGGCCGTGCGCAGCCACTCGAAGGCCACCATCTCGGTGGTCAGCAGTTCGGCCCCGGCACCGGCCAGGCGGTCGAAGGCGGCGTCGCGGTTGCGCTCGGTGCGCGAGCCGCAGGCGTCCGTCACAACCCAGACCTCGAACTCCTGCTCCAGCAGCTCCAGCGCGGTCTGCATGAGGCAGACGTGGGCCTCGCAGCCGGCGATGACGATGCTGGGCCGCTCGGCCTCGCGCGGCGTCTGGGCGCGTTCCTTCTGCAGGTGCTTGGGCAGGCTGCGCACGTTGCCGCCCTGCGGGCGCGCGGGCGGGCGCAGCCAGTCGGCCAGGCCGTCGGCCACGGCGCTGAAGTGCATCTTGGCCAGGGTGCGGCGGCACAGGGCACGCAGCTCGGGCGGGTTGGGGCCCAGCTTGTCGGGGTTCTGCTCGGTGCCCCAGGCGGGCACGTCCAGGGCCTGGGCCATCTGCGCCAGGCGCAGCGCGTTGGCCAGCACCAGCGGGCCTTCGTGGATGGCGGGCATGAGGCGGGACTGGTAGTCCACCAGCACCAGTTGGGAGTCGTCGGCGTCGAGCAGCATGGCGAGCGGGAAAAGGGTCAATCGGCGAACAGATCGCGTTGCGGCAGGGTGCGGCCGGGCGCGGCGGGGTCGAAGCGCTCGACCAGGCGGTCCACGTACTGCGCGAACAGCGCCTCCGCGGCCTGGCCGAACAGCCGGATGCGGCCGGTGTGCTTGAGCAGCAGCAGCCCCATGCCGTGGGCGAACAGGGCGGCATTCTCGCGCGCCGCGGCGTCGGGCGGCAGACCCAGGTCCTCCAGCGCCTGTTCGCAGGGGCGCAGGGCCTCCAGCAGGCGCTCGTTGAGCGCGCGGTCCAGCTCGTGCGTCAGGCCATGCGGGGCCAGGCCATTGACGAGGTAGAAGCCCAGGTCCAGGTCGCGCGGGTGGCTGGCGTAGAAGCCGAACCAGGCCTGGGCCTTGGCCGCCAGGGCCTGGCCCGGCTGGCCCTTGGGCGCGCGCGCGGCCTGCACCTCGGCCAGCAGGCGGTCCAGCGACTCGGCCAGGAGCGCGCCGTAGATGGCCTCCTTGCTGTCGAAGTAGCTGTAGAGCGCCCCGGCGGTATAGCCCGCCTCGCGCGCGATCTCGCGGATGCTGGCGCCCTCCACGCCCTTGTCGGCGAAGACGCGGCGCGCCGCGTCCAGCACATGGGCCCGCCGCGTGTCCGACATGGCCAGCTGCCGCTGCTGGCGCAACTCCAGCTGGCGCTGGGCCTCGGCCTGGTCGGCCGCGCTGGGCAAGGGACGAAGCTCGTCGAGGTGCACGTTCATGGCGCGCAGTGTAGCGAGGGAGGCGAACTTGGTTTTATTTCATGAACTCTTGTCAAAGAATTGAACACTGTTTAATCTTTTGATCGTCACTACCAAAATTCAACGGCAACAACGGCCCCCGAACAGGAGACAAACGCATGAACACCATGGCCCCCCCGCCAGCCCTGATGACCGGCGCCGACTACCGCGAGTCGCTGCGGCGCTACCGCCCTCGGGTGAGCGTGGACGGGCGCTGGGTGGACAGCGTGGCCGACGACCCGGCGCTGCGGCCCGGCATCAACGCCGTGGCCCTGACCTACGACTTCGCCCACCAGCCGAAGTACGCGCCGCTGATGACGGCCACGCAGCCCACCAGCGGGCGCACGGTGAACCGCATGACCCACCTGTCCACCAGCGCCGGCGACCTGCTGAACAAGCTGGAGGCGGTGCGGCTGATCTGCCAGGAAACCGGTTGCGCCCAGCGTTACCTCACCCACGACGCGCTGCACGCCATCGCCCAGCTCAGCGCCCGGCTGGACGACGCCAGCGGCGGGCGCGAACGTGGCGACCGCTTCCTGGCCTACCTGCACCGCGTGCAGGACCAGGACCTGACCCTGGGCGTGGCCATGACCGACGCCAAGGGCGACCGCAGCCGCCGCCCGCACCAGCAGGCCAACGCCGACACCTATGTGCACATCGTCGAGCGCAACGCCAAGGGCATCGTCATCAGCGGCACCAAGGCCATCGTCACGGGCGCGCCCTATATGCACGAACTGCTGGTCATGCCCTGCCGCAACATGGGCGAGGCCGACGCCGACTTCGCCGTCTGCTGCGCCGTGCCGGTGGACGCCGAAGGCCTGACCATCGTGGCCCGGCCCGCGGGCCGCCCCGGCGAACGGCTGGAGCACGGCGACGCCCTCTTCTCGCGCCGCTTCGGCCAGAGCACCGGCGTGTGCCTGTTCGATCGCGTCTTCGTGCCCTGGGAGCGCGTGTTCCTGGCTGGCGAGTGGGAACACTCCGGCCACCTCACCTACAGCTACGCCACCCACCACCGCCAGACCTGCATCGCCGCGCGCGCCGGCTTCGGCGACCTGCTGATCGGCGCCGGCGCGCTGATGTGCGAGGCCAACGGCTTCGACCCGGGTGCCGAAAGCCACCTGCGCGAACAGATGGTGGAGCTGATCACCATCGTGGAAGGCTTCTACGCCTGCGGCGTGGCGGCCAGCGTCTACGGACGGCGCGACGAACACGCCGAGGTCTTCATGCCCGACCCGGTGTTCGCCAACATCGGCAAGCTGCTGCTGGCCACCAAGATCTACGACATGCACCGCCTCGCGCACACCGTGAGCGGCGGCCTCATCGTCACCCTGCCCGGCCCCGACGAGGACCACAACCCCGAGACGGCGGGCCGGCTGTCCGACGTGCTGCGCGCCAGCCCGGACGTGCCCTACGAGCAGCGCATCCAGGCCGCGCGCTTCATCGAAGACCTCACCGCCGGCTACCAGGGCGGCTGGTACAGCGTCATCAGCCTGCACGGCGGCGGCTCGCCGGCCGCCATGAAACAGGAAATCTGGCGCCACTACCCGGTGGGCGACAAGGTCGACCTGGTGGAGCGCCTGCTCGAGCGCGGCCTGAGCGCCGATCCGGCGCGCGCCATCACGCGCAACCGCCAGCCCGGCCGCTGCTGCGACAGCGGCTGCACCCAACCCGGCCAGCCCATGATGGTGAGCTTGCCAACGAATACCAAAGCAACAAAATCGGCCTGAATCAAGCAGTTACAAGGCTTTTTTCAGTTGACGGGAGAGGTGGCAGCCACTACCCTCCACGCCCATGCGCCGCTGGCTCCCCTTCCTCCTCCTTGGCTGTTCGGCCGTGGCACAGGCCGCGCCGCCCAGCGGGAGCTGGGAAAACATGGAGTCCATGCTCGCCGACAAGGGCTTCATCAGCCGCCTGGGCGAGCAGGTGCATCAAGCCGGCACCACTGCCGGCCAGCAGGCCTCCAGCTTGGTGATCAACGCCCTGGCCTTCCTGGGCGTGCCCTACAAATGGGGCGGCAACTCCTTCGACACCGGCTTCGACTGCAGCGGCTTCGTGCGCGCCGTGTACGAGCAGTCCATGGGCAAGCTGCTGCCGCGCCGCTCCGACGAGCAGGCCGCCGCCACCCAGCCCATCGAGCGCAGCGAGCTGCAACCCGGCGACCTGGTGTTCTTCAACACCCTGCGCCGCTCCTTCAGCCACGTGGGCATCTACATCGGCGACGGCAAGTTCGTTCACTCGCCCCGCGCCGGCGCCCAGGTGCGGGTGGAAGACATGCGCGTGGCCTACTGGAACAAGCGCTTCAATGGCGCCCGCCGCGTGCCCGAAGGCGCCGGCCCCAGCCAGCCTTGAGACCGCGCGGGCCGCGGAGCGCTGAGGCGGGCGCCGCCCCCGCATGGCCTCAGGGAGCGGCGGGGAAGTCCAGCGCCAGACCGAGGCGCTCGCCTCGGCGCACGCGACCGATGGCGTGCCGCATCCGCACCCGGTAATGGCCCCGGCCGCCCTGGAACGGGCGCTGGTTCGTGGCGATGATGGCTGCGTCGCCCAGCCGCAGCGGCAGCACCAGCGGGCGCGACTGCATGCGCGGGCGCTGCTCGGTCATCACGAAGTCGCCGCCCTCGAAGTCCTGGCCGGGTTGCGACAGCAGCACGACGAGCCGCAGCGGGAACGCGGCGTCGCCCACCGGGCCCGGGTGCAGCAGCAGCTCGTCGCCGGCCCCGAGCCGGCTGAGGCAGCACGGCCACCGCACCGGCCCCGCCCGCCGCGGGTCCAACCGACGGCCGTCCAGCGCCGCCGGGTAGCGGCCATCGAGCCCCAGGGTCTCGTTCCACCGGTTGGCGATGCCCGCCAGGGGCCGGTAGAGCGCCGTGCGCCAGGCCGCCAGCGGCGCCGGCAGCGGCCCGTCGACGCCTAGCGCCTCGCCGCGCCCCAGGCCCAGGGCGGCCAGCGGCACGCGGGCGGTGGCCGAGGCGGCGAAGCGCCGCGCCAGGCCGCGCGCCGCCTCGCCGCCCAGCCAGCCGGGCAGCAGGGCGTGGCCCTCGCTGTCCAGCTGCGCCGCGAGGGAGGCCCAGTCGAGGTGCTCGACCGCCGCGTCGACGGGCGCGTCGATGGACACCGTGGCGCTCGGCCCCATCACGCCAGGGCCTCGCGGCGCAGCAGCTCGCGCTTGCGGTCCACGCCCCAGCGGTAGCCGGCCAGGTCGCCATCGCACCGCACCACGCGGTGGCAGGGAATGGCCACGGCCAGGCGGTTCGCGCCGCAGGCCTGCGCCACGGCGCGCACCGCCCGGGGCGAGCCGATGCGCTCGGCGATCTCCGCGTAGCTCGCGGTCGTGCCCGGCGGGATCTCGCGCAGGGCGCGCCAGACGCGCTCCTGGAAGGCCGTGCCCTGCACGTCCAATGGCAGCCGCAGGCCGATCGCGGGCGCTTCGATGAAGCCCACGACCTCGGCGATCCAGCGCTCAAAGGCGGCGTCGCCGCCGATGAGCCGGGCCCGGGGAAACTGGTCCTGCAGCTCGCGCACCAGCGCCTCCGGGTCGTCGCCCAGCAGGATGGAACAGATGCCGCGCTGGCTCTGGGCCACCAGGATCGCGCCCAGCGAGCACTGCCCCACCGCGAATCGGATCTGCGCCCCGGCGCCACCGGCCCGGTAGTCGCGCGCCCGCATGCCGAGCAACTGGTCGGCGGCCTCGTAGAAGCGGCTGTTGGAGTTGAAGCCCGCGCCGTAGATGGCGTCGGTGATGGACGCCTTGGGCGCGGCCAGTTCCTCGCGCAGCCGGCGGGCGCGGTAGGCCCAGCCATAGGCCTTGGGCGTCAGGCCCGTCTCGGCCTTGAACAGGCGGTGGAAGTGGAAGGGGCTCATGCCGAGCTCGGCCGCCAGGCCGTCCAGCGAGGGCGGCGTCTGCGCGGCCTCGATGAGCCGGCAGGCGCGCGCCACCCGCTCGGCCCGCGCGGCCGCCGCGCGGGTCTGGTCGCCCTGGGCGCGGCGGCTGGGTCGGTAGCCCGCCGCCTCGGCCGCGTCGGCCGAATCGAAGAAGGCCACGTTCTCGCGCCGGGGCCGCCGCGCCGCCGAGCTGGGCGGACCGTACACCCCGGTGGTGCGCACGGCATAGACGAAGTGCCCGTCGGCGGCGGCTTCCCGGGCCTGCACCGCGGCCCAGCGCTCGTCCTCGGTGCGGTAGGCGACGGTGATGCTGGCGTTCATGTTCATCCTGCCCGACGGAACGTGAGGTTGATGCGCTGCGGGCCCAGCACGGCGTGGGACCCGTCCTTGAGCGGTGACACGCCGTGGAAGCGCAGGCGATCGGCGCCGCCCCAGACCACCACGTCCCCGTGCCGCAGCGGCAACTTGAGCGTCGGGTCGGTGCGCGCCTGGCCGCCCCACAGAAACGTGGCCGGCAGGCCCAGCGAGACCGACACGATGGGCGCCGAATGGTCGCGCTCATCGCGGTCCTGATGCAGCGACAGCCGCGCGCCGGGCGCGTAGCGGTTGATCAGGCAGGCGTCGGGCGCGAAGCCCTCGAAGCCCGCCGCGGCCGCCGCCTCGTGGGCCAAGCCGGCGAAGGCGGGCGGCATGGCCGGCCAGGGCCTGCCGCGCTCGGGATCGATGGCGCTGTACCGGTAACCCCGGCGGTCGCTGGTCCAGCCCAGCTCGCCGGCATTCGTCATCGCCACCGACATGGTGAAACCGCCCGGCGTCACCAGGTGCCGGAACGGCGACACCGCCTCGATGGCCGCGATGGCGGCCAGCAGCTGCGGCACGCACGGCAGGGCGAAGCCGTGCAGCAGCCAGGCGCCGGGCCCCAGGCGCTGCTGGCGCTCGCCCGGCTCGAACAGATCCAGCGTTTCCATGCTCAACCCGCGTCGTGGAAGATGAGGCCCACCGTGTGCCGCAGGCCAGCGTGGACGCGGCTGACGCCGTGCCGCATGGCCAGCCGGCGCACGCCGCGCCGGCCCGTGGCCGGCCGTTGATGGACGGTGAACACCACCGCGTCGCCCTGGTCCAGCGGGACCACCTCCGCGCGCTGGCCCTCGCCCGATCGCTCGGTCATGACGAATTCGCCGCCCTCGAAGTCCCGGCCGGGCCGCGACAGCAGGATGGCCACCTGCAGCGGGAAGACCAGCTCGCCGTACAGGTCCTGGTGCAGGCAGTTGTGGTCGCCCTCGCCATACCGCAGGATCAGTGGTGTCGGCCGCGTCTGGCCGGCCCCGTGGCAGCGCCGCAGAAAGCTGTCCAGCCCGTCCGGGTAGCGCGTGGCCAGGCCCAGCTGCTGGCTCCAGCGGTTGGCGATGGGGGCCAGCCGGGGATACAGGGCGTGGCGCAGTTCGTGCAGCAGCGGCGGCAGCGGGTACGCGAAGTACTTGTACTCGCCACGCCCGAAGCCGTGCCGCGCCATGACCACCCGCGAGCGGAAGCCTTCCTGGCGCGGATAAAGCGCCGCGAGGGCCTCGCATTGCGCCGCCGTGAGCAGGCCGGGCAGCACGGCGTGGCCATGGGCGTCGAGCGACGCTTCGATGCCCCCCCAGTCGTGGGGCGCGGCGGTGTCCTGGCAGATGGCGCTTGGCATGGGGTCCAGTGTAGGAAGCCCCGCCGGCCAGAACACTCCGCTCCTTGCGCTTGAATTGCCCTGCCCCAAAAAAAGCCCCCGGCCGTTGAACCGCCGGGGGCTTTTTGTCGCTCGGAGCGAGCCGGCTCAGCGCCGCTGCGGGGGGACGTCCGTGCAGCTGCCGTGCGCCACCTCGGCCGCCAGGCCCATGCTCTCGCCCAGCGTGGGGTGCGGGTGGATGGTCTTGCCGATGTCCACCGCGTCGGCGCCCATCTCGATGGCCAGCGCGATCTCGCCGATCATGTCGCCCGCGTGCGTGCCGACGATGCCGCCGCCCAGGATGCGGCCGTGGCCGTGCGCCTCGGGCGAGTCGTCGAACAGCAGCTTGGTGAAGCCCTCGTCGCGGCCGTTGGCGATGGCGCGGCCCGATGCGGTCCAGGGGAACAGGCCCTTCTTGACCTTGATGCCCTGCGCCTTGGCCTGGTCTTCGGTGAGGCCCACCCAGGCCACCTCGGGGTCGGTGTAGGCCACGCTGGGGATGACGCGCGCATTGAAGGCGGCGGCGGCCAGGTCGGCCTTGCCCTGCAGCTCGCCCGCGATCACCTCGGCCGCCACATGGCCCTCGTGCACCGCCTTGTGCGCCAGCATGGGCTGGCCCACGATGTCGCCGATGGCGAAGATGTGCGGCACGTTGGTGCGCATCTGGATGTCGACGTCGATGAAGCCGCGCTCGGTGACGGCCACGCCGGCCGCGTCGGCGCCGATCTTCTTGCCGTTGGGGCTGCGGCCCACGGCCTGCAGCACCAAGTCGTAGGTCTGCGGCGCGGGCGCGTTCTCGCCCTCGAAGCTCACCTCGATGCCCGCCGGCGTGGCCTTGGCCGCCACCGTCTTGGTCTTGAGCAGGATGTTGTCGAAGCGCGGCGCGTTCATCTTCTGCCAGACCTTCACCAGGTCGCGGTCGGCGCCCTGCATCAGGCCGTCGAGCATCTCCACCACGTCCAGGCGCGCGCCCAGGGTGCTGTAGACGGTGCCCATCTCCAGGCCGATGATGCCGCCGCCCAGGATCAGCATGCGCTTGGGCACGCCGGCCAGGGCCAGCGCGCCGGTGCTGTCGACCACGCGCGGGTCCTCGGGCATGAAGGGCAGGCGCACGGCCTGCGAGCCGGCCGCGATGATGGCCTTCTTGAAGGCCACCACCTGATTGCTCCCGGTCTTGTTCTGGCCAGCGCCCTCGGTGAGCTCCACGCCCAGGTGGTTGGGGCCGACGAAGCTGCCATAACCGCGCAGCACGGTGACCTTGCGCATCTTCGCCATGGACGATAGGCCGCCGGTGAGCTTGCCGATCACCTTTTCCTTGTGGCCGCGCAGCTTCTCGATGTTGACCACGGGGCGGCCGTACTCGATGCCGTAGCCGGCCAAGTGGTTCACCTCATCCATGACGGCGGCCACGTGCAGCAGCGCCTTGGAGGGGATGCAGCCCACGTTGAGGCAGACGCCGCCCAGCGTGGCGTAGCGCTCCACCAGCACCACCTTCAGGCCGAGGTCGGCCGCGCGGAAGGCGGCCGAGTAGCCGCCGGGGCCGCCGCCCAGCACGACGACGTCGCACGCCAGGTCGGCGGCACCGGCGTAAGCCGGGGCGGCGGGCGTGGCCGCGCGCGGGGCCGGCGCGGGACTGGCCGCGGCGGGTGCGGGTGCGGGTGCGGGTGCGGGTGCGGGTGCGGGCGACGCCGCGGGCGCCGGCGCGCTGGCCGCGCCCTCGCCGTCGATCACCGCGAGCAGGTCGCCGATGTTCACCTTGTCGCCGACCTTGACCTTGAGCTCCTTGAGCACGCCCGCCTGCGAGGACGGGATCTCCATCGAGGCCTTGTCGCTCTCCACGGTGATGAGCGATTGCTCGAGTTTGATGGTGTCGCCGGGTTTCACCAGCACCTCGATGACCGCGACGTCCTTGAAGTCGCCGATGTCGGGGACCTTGATGTCCATGAGAGGCATGTCGGTCTCCTTACAGCAGCACGCGGCGGAAGTCCGCCAGCACCTGGCCGAGGTACGCGTTGAAACGCGCGGCGGACGCGCCGTCGATGACGCGGTGGTCGTAGGACAGCGACAGCGGCAGCGTCAGGCGCGGCACGAACTGCTGGCCGTCCCACACCGGCTTCATCTGGCTCTTGGACAGGCCGAGGATGGCCACCTCCGGCGCGTTGATGATGGGCGTGAAGTGCGTGCCGCCAATGCCGCCGAGCGAGCTGATGGAGAAGCAGCCGCCGCTCATGTCGGCCGGGCCCATCTTGCCGTCGCGCGCCTTCTTGGCCAGATCGCCCATTTCCTGGCTGATCTGCAGGACGCCCTTCTTGTCGGCGTCCCTCAGCACGGGCACCACCAGGCCATTGGGCGTGTCGGCCGCGAAGCCGATGTGGAAGTACTGCTTGTAGACCAGGGTGTCGCCGTCGAGGCTGGCGTTGAACTCGGGGAATTTCTTCAGCGCCGAGACCACCGCCTTGATCACGAAGGCCAGCATGGTGACCTTCACGCCGGACTTCTCGTTCTCCTTGTTGGTGGCCACGCGGAAGGCCTCCAGTTCGGTGATGTCCGCCTCGTCGTTGTTGGTGACGTGCGGGATCATCACCCAGTTGCGGTGCAGGTTGGCGCCGCTGATCTTCTTGATGCGCGAGAGGTCCTTGCGCTCGACCGGGCCAAACTTGGTGAAGTCGACCTTGGGCCAAGGCAGCAGGTCCATGCCCATGCCGCCGCCACCGGCCGGGGCCTTAGCGGCCTGGGCCTGCGTCTGCGCGCTGCCCGCCATCACGGCCTTGGTGAAGTTCTGCACGTCCTCCAGCGTGATGCGGCCCTTGGGGCCGTTGCCCTTGACCTCGGCCAGCGGCACGCCCAGCTCGCGCGCGAACTTGCGCACCGAGGGCGAGGCGTGCGGCAGGCCCACGGGCGGCACGGTGGGGTTGTGCGCGGGGGCCTGGGCCGGCGCGGCCGAGGGCGCCGCCGCGGCGGGCGCCGGGCTGGACGCCTGGGCCGGGGCGGGAGCGGTGGCGGCCGGGGCGGGGGCCGGCGCCTGCGCGGGCGCGCCCGTGGCGGCCGCCCCTTCCAGCACCGCGATCAGGTCGCCGATGTTGAGCTTGTCGCCCACCTGGACCTTGAGTTCCTTGAGCACGCCAGCCGACGACGAGGGAATCTCCATCGAGGCCTTGTCGCTCTCCACGGTGATGAGCGACTGCTCGACCTTGACCGCGTCGCCGGGTTTGACCAGCACCTCGATCACCGCGACGTCCTTGAAGTCGCCGATGTCGGGCACGCGCACCTCGACCGGGCCGGCAGGTGCCGCTGCGGCGGGTGATGGAGCCGGCGGCTGCGCGGGCGAGGCAGCGGGCGCCGGTGCGGCTGCGGCGGGCGCCGGTGCAGCGGCAGCAGGCGCCGGTGCGGCGGCAGCGTCGGCCTCCAGCACGACCACCACCGAGCCCTGCTTCACCTTGTCGCCGAGCTGGACCTTCAGCTCCTTCACCACCCCCGCGTGCGAGGACGGGATCTCCATCGAGGCCTTGTCGCTCTCCACGGTGATGAGCGACTGCTCGGCCTTCACGGTGTCGCCGGGCTTGACCAGCAGCTCGATCACCGCCACTTCGTCGAAATCCCCGATGTCCGGGACCTTCACTTCAATGCTTGCCATGTCGGTCTCCGGTGCTCAGGCGTGGAGCGGGTTGATCTTGTCGGCCTTGATGCCGTATTTCTGGATCGCCTCGGCCACCTTGGCCGCCGGCAGCTTGCCCTCGTCGGCCAGCGCCTTCAGCGCGGCCAGCACGATGTAGTGGCGGTTCACCTCGAAGTGCTCGCGCAGCTTGCTGCGGAAGTCGCTGCGGCCGAAGCCGTCGGTGCCCAGCACCTTGTAGGTGCGGTCCTTGGGCACGAAGGGACGGATCTGCTCCGCGTAGTTCTTCATGTAGTCGGTGGAGGCGATCACCGGGCCCGTGGTCTTGGCCAGTTGCTCGGTCACGAAGGCCGTGCGCGGCTTCTCGGTGGGGTGCAGCAGGTTCCAGCGCTCCACGTCCTGGCCGTCGCGCGTCAGCTCGTTGAAGCTCGGGCAGCTCCAGATGCCAGCGGCCACGCCCCAGTCCTTCTCCAGCAGCTCCTGCGCGGCGAACGCCTCGCGCAGGATGGTGCCGCTGCCCAGCAGCTGCACCGTGGGCGCGTCCTTCTTGAGCGCGGGCGCCTGCTTGCACAGGTACATGCCCTTGATGATCTGCTCCTCGGTGCCGGGCTGAAGGCCGGGCATGGGGTAGTTCTCGTTGAGCAGCGTGAGGTAATAGAAGACGTTCTCCTGGCGCTCCACCATGCGCTTGAGACCGTGGTGCATGATCACCGCCACCTCGTGCGCGAAGGTCGGGTCGTAGCTCACGCAGTTGGGAATGGTGCCCGCCATGATGTGACTGTGGCCGTCCTCGTGCTGCAGGCCTTCGCCGTTGAGCGTGGTGCGCCCCGAGGTGCCGCCCAGCAGGAAGCCGCGGGCCTGCATGTCGCCCGCCGCCCAGGCCAGGTCGCCGATGCGCTGGAAACCGAACATCGAGTAGTACACGTAGAACGGCACCATGATGCGGTTGTTCGTCGAGTACGAGGTGGCCGCGGCGATCCAGCTGGCCATGCCGCCGGCTTCGTTGATGCCTTCCTGCAGGATCTGGCCCGCCTTGTCTTCCTTGTAGTACATGACCTGGTCTTTATCGACCGGGGTGTACAGCTGGCCCTTGGGGTTGTAGATGCCGATCTGGCGGAACAGGCCTTCCATGCCGAAGGTGCGCGCCTCGTCCACCAGGATGGGCACCACGCGCGGGCCCAGCGCCTGGTCGCGCAGCAGTTGCGTCAGGAAACGCACATAGGCCTGGGTGGTGCTGATCTCGCGGCCCTCGGCCGTGGGTTCCAGCACCGCCTTGAAGGTCTCCAGCGCCGGCACGGTGAAGCTCTCGCTGCTCTTGGCGCGGCGGTGCGGCAGGTAGCCGCCCAGGGCCTTGCGGCGGTCGTGCAGGTACTTCATCTCCGGCGTGTCGTCGGCCGGCTTGTAGAACGGGATCTTGGGCAGCTCGCTGTCCGGGATCGGGATGTTGAAGCGGTCGCGCATGTAGCGGATGTCATCGTCCGACAGCTTCTTGGTCTGGTGGGCGGTGTTCTTGCCCTCGCCGGCCTTGCCCATGCCATAGCCCTTGACCGTCTTGACCAGCAGCACCGTGGGCTGGCCCTCGTGGTGGAAGGCACGGTGGAAGGCGGCGTACACCTTCTGGGCATCGTGGCCACCGCGGCGCAGCGCCCAGATGTCGTCGTCGCTCATCTTGGACACCAGCTCCAGCGTGCGCGGGTCGCGGCCGAAGAAGTTCTTGCGCACGAAGGCGCCGTCGTTGGCCTTGAAGGCCTGGTAGTCGCCGTCCAGCGTGTCCATCATGACCTTGCGCAGCGCGCCGTCCTTGTCGCGTGCCAGCAGGGCGTCCCACTCGCTGCCCCACAGCAGCTTGATGACGTTCCAGCCCGAGCCGCGGAACTCGCCTTCCAGCTCCTGGATGATCTTGCCGTTGCCGCGCACCGGGCCGTCCAGGCGCTGCAGGTTGCAGTTGACGACGAACACCAGGTTGTCGAGCTTTTCGCGCGCCGCCAGGCCGATGGCGCCCAGGCTCTCGGGCTCGTCCATCTCGCCGTCGCCACAGAACACCCAGACCTTGCGCTGGGAGGTGTCGGCGATGCCGCGCGCGTGCAGGTACTTGAGGAAACGCGCCTGGTAGATCGCCATGAGCGGCCCCAGGCCCATGGACACGGTGGGGAACTGCCAGAACCCGGGCATGAGCTTGGGGTGCGGGTAGCTGGACAGGCCCTTGCCGTCCACCTCCTGGCGGAAATTGAGCAGGTGCTCCTCGCTCAGGCGGCCTTCCATGAAGGCGCGGGCGTAGATGCCGGGCGCGCTGTGGCCCTGGATGTAGAGCAGGTCGCCGCCGTGCTTGCCGCCGTTGTCGGTGTCGTCGGCGTGCCAGAAGTGGTTGAAGCCGACCGCGAACATGTGCGCGAGCGACTGGAAAGAGCTGATGTGGCCACCCAGGTCGCCGCCGTCGGCCGGGTCCAGGCGGTTGGCCTTCACGACCATGGCCATGGCGTTCCAGCGCATGTAGGCGCGCAGCCGGCCTTCAAGCTCCAGATTGCCCGGATTGCGGGCCTCTTCGCCGGGCTCGATGGTGTTGACGTAGCCCGTGGTGGCCGAGAACGGCATGTTCACGCTGTGCTGGCGGGCTTCTTCGAGGAGCTGCTCCAGCAGGAAGTGCGCGCGCTCGGGACCTTCTTTCTCGATGACGGCGGCCAGCGCCTCCATCCATTCCCGCGTCTCCTGGACGTCGTGGTCCACGGCGCCCGCGCCGCTGTTCGTGTCGTTCGCTGACATCGCTGTCTCCTGATGTATGAAGGCGAGCTTACGGAGCCCGTTCGGTGAAGTCTTGGATTCTTCCACAGCGGCCTGGGCATTTCAATATGCGCCTATTGATTTCTTTATGTGAAATTTCAGATGGGGGCCGGCCATGAAACCATTTCCCCTCACGTAGACTCCTCCCGCCATGTCATATACCCCCCCTGCCACCACCCCGCCGTGGTGGAAACGCTGGTGGCGCCGGCTGCCACCATCGCGGCAGGACCGCTTCGCCACGCTCGGCCCGCTGCTGGCGGTGCTGCTGTTCCTGGCCGCCATCGTGGTGGCCATCGCCTACCTGCGCTTCGAGGAGATCGACCGCGAGCGCGAGGCCGTCACGCGCGACGTCGAGTACGCCCAGCAGCGCTTGCGGCTGCGGCTGCTGGAACGCCAGGAGCAATTGATGCGCCTGGCCCGCGAGATCGACAACCAGGCCCTGGACACGGAGGAGTTCGCCTTCCAGGCCGAGACCCTGGTGAGCCAGTTCCCCGAGCTGCTGGCCATCACCTGGGTGGACAGCCGCCGCCGCGTGTTGTCGGGCTATACCTCACCCAGCGCGCCCGTCGCGCTCATGCGCAGCGTGGGCAGCTCGCTCTCGCCATCCGAGACCGACGGCAGCTTCGACCTCGCGCGCGACCTGCGCCAGCCGATCTACTCGCGCCCGCTCGCCGACAACGACCCGCGCAGCGCGCGGCTGATGCTGCACGTGCCGCTGTCCGAGCAGGGCCGCTTCGCCGGCACCGTGATGGGCGAGTACTCGGTGGACGGCCTGGTGCGCTTCGGCATGCCGCCCGAGATCATGGCGCGCTACGCCGTGGCCCTGCTGGACGACAGCGGCACCGTGTTGGCCGGCAGCCTGCAGACGGCCGAGCCAGTGCTGTCCTTCCTGCCCTGGTCCACGCCCTCGCTGGAGCACGAGGTGCCGGTCTCGCCCGTGGGCAACGGCCTGATCCTCAAGGCCCAGGGCTACCGCACCTCGCAGGACATCGTGGGTTCGGGCTTTGTCGGGGTCATCGGCGCGCTGTCGGCGCTCACGGTGTGGATGCTGATCGGCACCTGGCGCCACACGCGTCGGCGCGTGCAGGCCCAGCAGGCCCTGGTGGCCGAGACCAATTTCCGCCGCGCCATGGAGAACTCCATGCTCACCGGCATGCGCGCGCTGGACATGCAGGGCCGCATCACCTACGTCAACCCCGCGTTCTGCTCCATGACGGGCTGGACCGAGGCCGAGCTGGTGGGCCGCACCGCGCCCTTTCCCTATTGGCCCGAGGAGGACCACGAGCTGCTGCACGCGCGACTGGACGACGAGCTCAACGGCCGCTCCACGCCCGGCGGCTTCGAGGTGCGCGTGCGCCGGCGCAACGGCACGGTGTTCGACGCGCGCATGTACGTCTCGCCGCTGATCGACCCGAAGGGGCACCAGACCGGCTGGATGACCTCCATGACCGACATCACCGAGCCCAAGCGCATCCGCGAGGAGCTGTCGGCCTCCTATGAGCGCTTCACCACCGTGCTGGAGTCGCTGGACTCGGCCGTGTCGGTGGCGCCGCTGGGCAGCGAGGAACTGCTGTTCGCCAACAAGATGTACCGCCTGTGGTTCGGCACGCGCGGCCAGGGCCACCGCCACCTGGTGGACCTGGCGGGCAACCAGCCCCAGCCCAGCATGGACGACGCCGACCCGGTCGACGCCTTCGCCGGCATGCCCACCGGCACGCTCACCGACGCCGGCGTGGAGAACGCCGAGGTCTTCGTGCAGGAACTCGACCGCTGGCTGGAGGTGCGCACGCGCTACCTCACCTGGGTGGACGGGCGACTGGCGCAGATGGTGATCGCCAGCGACATCACGCCGCGGCGCGCCGCCGAGGAACAGGCCGCGCGCCAGACCGAGCGCGCCCAGACCGCCAGCCGCCTCATCACCATGGGCGAGATGGCCTCCAGCGTGGCGCACGAACTGAACCAGCCGCTCACCGCCATCAGCAACTATTGCACCGGCATCATTTCGCGCCTGCAGGAGCAGCGCATCTCACCCGAGGAAATGCTGGTGGCGCTGGACAAGACGGCGCGCCAGGCCCAGCGCGCGGGACAGATCATCCAGCGCATCCGCGCCTTCGTGAAGCGCAGCGAGCCCAACCCCACGCTGTCGGATGTGGCCCAGATGGTGAACAACGCCATCGAGCTGGCCGACATCGAGCTGCGCCGCCAGCAGGTGCGGCTCACGCCCTACGTGGCCGCGCGCCTGCCGGCGCTGATGGTGGACCCGATCCTGATCGAGCAGGTGCTCATCAACCTGCTCAAGAACGCCGGCGAGTCCATCGTGCAGGCGGGCCGCCCGCTGGGCGAGCGCCTGGTGGAGCTGCGCGTGGCGCCGCGCCAGCTGGACGGCGAGGGCGTGGTCGAGTTCGAGGTGCGCGACTCCGGCAAGGGCGTGCCCGACGAGATGATCGAGCGCATCTACGAGGCCTTCTACAGCACCAAGAGCGAGGGCATGGGCATCGGCCTCAAGCTGTGCCGCAGCATCGTCGAGTCGCACCACGGCCGGATGCGGATGGAGAACCTCTACAATGGCACCGAGGTGACGGGGTGCTGTTTCAGCTTCTGGATCCCCGTCGCGCCGCGACTTCAACCCCAGGGTTCGTCGGACACTGCCGCCAACGAACCACTGACGGACACCGAGAGAGCGAGATGAGCCTGATCCCCAAAAAGGGCACCGTCTATGTCGTCGATGACGACGAGGCCGTGCGCGATTCCCTCCAGTGGCTGCTCGAGGGCAAGGACTTCCGGGTTCGCTGTTTTGAATCGGCGGAGGCCTTCCTCTCCCGGTACGACGCCCGCGAAGTGGCCTGCCTCATCGCTGACATCCGCATGGGCGGCATGACCGGCATGGAGCTGCAAGACCGCCTGGTCGAGCGCCAGTCCCCCTTGCCCATCGTCTTCATCACCGGCCACGGCGACGTGCCCATGGCGGTCGAATCCATGAAAAAGGGCGCGCTGGACTTCATCCAGAAGCCCTTCAAGGAAGACCAACTGGTGGCCCTGGTCGAGCGCATGCTGGAACACGCGCGCGAGGCCTTCACGACCCATCAGCAGGCCGCCAGCCGCGACGCCCTGCTCTCCAAGCTCACCGGCCGCGAATCGCAGGTGCTCGAGCGCATCGTCGCCGGCCGCCTGAACAAGCAGATCGCCGACGACCTGGGCATCAGCATCAAGACGGTGGAGGCGCACCGCGCCAACATCATGGAAAAGCTCGGCGCCAATACGGTGGCCGACCTGCTCAAGATCGCCCTGGGCCAAACGCCCGCGAAAGCCTGACCCCACAGCCACCCACCAACGCCCGCCACCTTGGCGGGCGTTTCGTTTTCCCAGCCTTCACTCTCTTGCAGCCATGACCGCCCAGCTCATCGACGGCAACGCCCTCTCCCGCCAACTCCGCGCCGACGTGGCGCAGCGCGTGCAGGCCCTGCGCAACCGCGGCCTCACGCCCGGCCTGGCCGTGATCCTGGTCGGCGACAACCCGGCCTCGCAGGTCTACGTGCGCAACAAGGTCAAGGCCTGCGAGGACACCGGCATGCACTCGGTGCTGGAAACCTGGCCCGCCACGCTGAGCGAGGCCGAGCTGCTGGCGCGCGTGCAGGCCATGAATCAGGACCCGACGATCCACGGCATCCTGGTGCAGCTGCCGCTGCCCGCTCACATCGACGCGCAGAAGGTGATCGAGGCCATCTCCCCCGCCAAGGACGTGGACGGCTTTCACGTGGCCAGCGCCGGCGCGCTGATGACCGGCCTGCCCGGCTTCTGGCCCTGCACGCCGCATGGCTGCATGAAGATGCTGGAGCACATCGGCGTCGACCTGCGCGGCAAGCACGCGGTGGTGATCGGGCGCAGCAACATCGTGGGCAAGCCCATGGCGCTGATGCTGCTGCAGGCCAATGCCACCGTCACCGTCTGCCACAGCGGCACGAAGGACCTGGCGGCGTTCACGCGCCAGGCCGACGTGGTGGTGGCCGCCGTGGGCAAGCGCAACGTGCTGACGGCCGACATGGTCAAGCCCGGCGCCGTGGTGATCGACGTGGGCATGAACCGCAACGAGGCCGGCAAGCTCTGCGGCGACGTGGACTTCGACGGGGTCAAGGAAGTGGCCGGCTGGATCACGCCCGTGCCCGGTGGCGTGGGCCCCATGACCATCACCATGCTGATGGTGAACACGCTCGACTCGGCCGAGCGCCAGGCCGGCGTTCAGGCGGGCTGATCGCCGCCCGCGGGCCGGGGCCCGCTCAGGCGCCACAGCAGGGCGCCGCTGCACAGCCACTGGCCCAGCACCAGGGCGCTGCCCGCGCCGTGCCAGAGCCTGAGATCGCCGCCGCTGGCGCGCGCGCTCACGATCTTCTGCGCCACGCCGTACTCCTGCAGCACGGCCAGCGCCATGGCCACACAGACCAGGGCCAGCGCGGTGCGGGCCATCGGCGAAGGGCCGCCCTGGCGCACCAGGATCAGCAGCACCAAGCCGATGACCAGGCCCGCCTGGCACTGCAGCGAGAACAGCTTCGCCGCCACCGGCCCGGCCACGGCCGGGTTGCCAAGGGCGGCAAACAAGGTGGGCACGGCCAGGAAGCTCAAGGCCGTGATGCCGCCCCACCAGAGGGCGGCCAGCATCAACGCGGGGCGTTGCAGGCGCATGGTCCGCGCGCTCAGGCGTAGCGCACGGCCACGATTTCGTAGCGGCGCAAACCGCCGGGCGCCTGCACCTCGGCGGTGTCGCCCTCTTCCTTGCCGATCAGCGCGCGCGCGATCGGGCTGCCGATGTTGATCAGGCCTTCCTTCAGGTCGGCCTCGTCCTCGCCCACGATCTGGTACGTGACGGCCGAGCCGCTGTCCTCGTCCTCGAGTTCCACGGTGGCGCCGAACACCACCTTGCCGCCCGCGTTCAGGGCGCTGGGGTCGATGATCTGCGCCGTCGACAGCTTGCCCTCGATCTCGGCGATGCGGCCTTCGATGAAGCCCTGGCGGTCCTTGGCGGCGTCGTACTCGGCGTTCTCGCTCAGGTCGCCCTGGGCGCGCGCCTCGGCGATGGCGCTGATGACCGCGGGGCGGTCGACGGTCTTGAGGCGGTGCAGCTCTTCCTTGAGCTTTTCGGCGCCGCGCTTGGTGATGGGGATGGTGGCCATAGATGTCTCTCCACAAAAGCAAACCGCCGGGCGTTGCCGCTCGGCGGTGTCGTGAAAGGCATTATGCCCCGAAGGGCACGCGGGTCAATGCCGCGCCGGCGGATCGCGCGAGGCGCGGAGGTGGTGGGCCTCTGTTCAGGCCGCGATCAGCGCGTGCATGTCCTGCACCGAGATGACGTCCAGGCTGGCCATGTACTTCATGCCCTCGACGGCCGCCTCGGCGCCCGCGATGGTGGTGAAGGTGGTGACGCGCGCCAGCAGCGCCGAAGTGCGAATCGCGCGCGAGTCGGCGATGGCGTTGCGGCGCTCCTCCACCGTGTTGATCACCAGCGCGATGTCGCCGTTCTTGATCATGTCCACGATGTGCGGGCGGCCCTCGGTGACCTTGTTGACCGTCTGCACCGCCAGGCCGGCCGCCTCGATGGCCGCCGCCGTGCCGCGCGTGGCGATCAGCTCGAAGCCCAGGTCGACGAGCTGGCGCGCCACGTCCACGGCCCGCGGCTTGTCGCTGTTCTTCACCGTCAGGAAGACCTTGCCCGCCGTGGGCAGCTTGGTGCCCGCGCCGATCTGGCTCTTCACGAAGGCTTCGCCGAAGGTCTTGCCCACGCCCATGACCTCGCCAGTGGACTTCATCTCGGGGCCGAGGATGGTGTCCACACCCGGGAACTTGACGAAGGGGAAGACCGCTTCCTTCACGCTGAAGTACGGCGGCACCACCTCTTCACCGATGCCCTGCGAGTCGAGCGACTGGCCGGCCATGCAGCGCGCGGCCACCTTGGCCAGCTGGATGCCCGTGGCCTTGGAGACGAAGGGCACCGTGCGCGAGGCGCGCGGGTTCACTTCGAGCACGTAGATCACGTCCTTCTTCTGGCCGTCTTCCTCGATCTCCTGGATCGCGAACTGCACGTTCATGAGACCGACCACGTTCAGGCCCTGGGCCATGGCCGCGGTCTGGCGCTTGAGCTCGTCCACCGTGGCCTTGCTCAGGTAGTACGGCGGCAGCGAGCAGGCGGAGTCGCCGCTGTGCACGCCGGCCTGTTCGATGTGCTCCATCACGCCGCCGATGAACACGCGGCCCGTGGCGTCGCGCACGGCGTCCACGTCGCACTCGATGGCGTCGTTGAGGAAGCGGTCGAGCAGCACCGGCGAATCGTTGCTGACCTTCACGGCCTCGCGCATGTAGCGCTCGAGGTCGCGCTGCTCGTGCACGATTTCCATGGCGCGGCCGCCGAGCACATAGCTCGGGCGCACCACCAGCGGGTAACCCAGCGCGGCGGCCTTCTCGAGCGCTTCCGTCTCGGTGCGCGCGGTGGCGTTGGGCGGCTGGCGCAGCTTGAGCTCGTGCAGCAGCTTCTGGAAACGCTCGCGGTCTTCGGCCGCGTCGATCATGTCGGGCGAGGTGCCGATGATGGGCACGCCCGCGGCCTCCAGGCCCAGCGCGAGCTTGAGCGGCGTCTGGCCGCCGTACTGCACGATCACGCCGGCCGGCTTTTCCTTGTCGACGATCTCCAGCACGTCTTCCAGCGTGAGCGGCTCGAAGTAGAGGCGGTCGCTGGTGTCGTAGTCGGTCGACACGGTCTCGGGGTTGCAGTTGACCATGATGGTCTCGTAGCCATCCTCGCGCATGGCGAGCGCGGCGTGCACGCAGCAGTAGTCGAACTCGATGCCCTGGCCGATGCGGTTGGGACCGCCGCCCAGCACCATGATCTTCTTGTTGCCAGTGGGCTCGGCCTCGCACTCGGCCTGGCCGTGGCCTTCGTAAGTGGAGTACAGGTAGGCCGTGGTGGTGGCGAATTCGGCCGCGCAGGTGTCCACGCGCTTGTAGACCGGGCGCACGCCCAGCTCGCGGCGGCGCGCCCGCACGGCGGTGTCGCTGGTCTTGAGCAGCTTGGCCAGGCGGCGATCGGAGAAGCCTTTCTTCTTCAGGCCCCGCAGCGTGGCCACGTCCAGCGAGGCCAGCGCGCCCTCGCCCTTCTGCGCGGTCAGCGCGTCCATGGCGAGTTCGAGCTTGACGATCTCCTCGATCTGCACGAGGAACCACTTGTCGATCTTGGTGAACTGGTGCACCTCGTCGACCGTCCAGCCCGCGGCGAAGGCGTCGCCCACGTACCAGATGCGCTCGGGGCCGGGCTCACCGAGTTCCTTTTCCAGCGTCTCGCGGTCCTGCGTCTTCTCGTTCATGCCGTCGACGCCGACCTCCAGGCCGCGCAGGGCCTTCTGGAAGCTCTCCTGGAAGGTGCGGCCCATGGCCATGACCTCGCCCACGGACTTCATCTGCGTGGTCAGGCGGTCGTCGGCGTCCTTGAACTTCTCGAAGGCGAAGCGCGGGATCTTGGTGACCACGTAGTCGATCGAGGGCTCGAAGCTCGCGGGCGTGGCGCCACCGGTGATCTCGTTGCGCAGCTCGTCGAGCGTGTAGCCCACGGCCAGCTTGGCCGCGACCTTGGCGATGGGGAAGCCCGTGGCCTTGGAGGCCAGCGCGGACGAACGCGACACGCGCGGGTTCATCTCGATGACGACCATGCGGCCGTCTTTCGGGTTGATGGAGAACTGCACGTTGGAGCCACCGGTGTCGACGCCGATCTCGCGCAGCACCGCCAGGCTGGCGTTGCGCAGGATCTGGTACTCCTTGTCGGTCAGCGTCTGCGCGGGCGCCACGGTGATCGAGTCGCCGGTGTGCACGCCCATGGGGTCGAGGTTTTCGATCGAGCAGACGATGATGCAGTTGTCGGCCTTGTCGCGCACGACCTCCATCTCGTACTCTTTCCAGCCGAGCAGCGACTCTTCGATCAGCAGCTCATTGGTGGGCGAGGCCTCGATGCCGCGCTTGCAGATGGTCTCGAACTCTTCGGGGTTGTAGGCGATGCCGCCGCCCGTGCCGCCCAGCGTGAAGCTGGGGCGAATGACGACCGGGAAGCCCACGGTCTTTTGCACGCCCCAGGCCTCTTCCAGCGTGTGGGCGATGCCCGAGCGCGCCGAACCCAGGCCGATGCGCGTCATCGCGTCCTTGAACTTCAGGCGGTCCTCGGCCTTGTCGATGGCTTCGGGCGTGGCGCCGATCAGCTCGACGCCATATTTGGCCAGCACGCCGTGGCGCCAGAGGTCCAGCGCGCAGTTGAGCGCCGTCTGGCCGCCCATGGTCGGCAGGATGGCGAAGCCGCCGGCCGTTTTGGGGCGCTCCTTGGCGATGATCTTCTCGACCGTCTGCCAGGTGATGGGCTCGATGTAGGTGACGTCGGCCGTGGCCGGGTCGGTCATGATGGTGGCGGGGTTGCTGTTGATCAGCACCACGCGGTAGCCCTCTTCGCGCAGGGCCTTGCAGGCCTGCACGCCGGAGTAATCGAACTCGCAGGCCTGGCCGATGATGATGGGACCGGCGCCGATGATCAGCACGGTCTGGATGTCTGTTCTCTTGGGCATCTTGTGTCGCTCGCGGGTTATTGGTCCGCGCGTTGGTCTAGTTTGTTCAGCAGCGCCTGCGCGCGCTCGGCGGGGATGGCCTTCTGCATCAGCTGCAACAGGCCGTCGCCCTGCACCAGGGGGCGCAGGACCTCGGCCTCGGCCTCGTGGAAGCGCGCGTCCCACGCGGCCATTTCGCTGTTGAAGGTCTCGTCGTCCCAGGTCTTGCACTTGGCCAGCAGCGTCACCAGCGGCACGGCCTTGTGGTCGAGAAAGGCCTTGCGGTAGGG
Organism: Hydrogenophaga sp. YM1; assembly: GCF_016903055.1. Taxonomy (NCBI): domain Bacteria; kingdom Pseudomonadati; phylum Pseudomonadota; class Betaproteobacteria; order Burkholderiales; family Comamonadaceae; genus Hydrogenophaga; species Hydrogenophaga sp. YM1. The sequence goes on from NZ_CP070223.1 coordinate 2,941,738, forward strand.
CTTCTGCGCCCAGCGCTGCGCGAACCACTCCTTGTGCGGCGGCGGCAGCGTGAGCTGGCGCTTGGCGATGGCCTTCTCGATGGCGGCGGCGGGAAAGCTGAACAGCTTCATTCGGGCCTTCTCAGGCGGCGACCGCCGCGCGCTCCTTCATGAGCGCGACGAAGCGGTCGAACAGGTAGCCGATGTCGTGCGGACCAGGCGAGGCCTCAGGGTGGCCCTGGAAGCAGAAGGCCGGCTGGTCGGTGCGGGCCAGGCCCTGCAGCGTGCCGTCGAACAGGCTCACGTGCGTGGGGCGCAGGTTGGCGGGCAGGGTCTTTTCGTCGACCGCGAAGCCGTGGTTCTGGCTGGTGATGGACACGCGGCCGTCGTCCAGGTCTTTCACCGGGTGGTTCGCGCCATGGTGGCCGAACTTCATCTTGAAAGTCTTGGCGCCGCTGGCCAAGGCCATGATCTGGTGACCCAGGCAGATGCCGAAGGTGGGCAGGCCGGCGTCGATGATCTCGCGCGCGGCGGCGATGGCGTAGTCGCAGGGCTCCGGGTCGCCGGGGCCGTTGGAGAGGAACACACCGTCGGGCTGGAGCTTGAAGACCTCGGCCGCGGGCGTCTGCGCGGGCACCACGGTCACGCGGCAGCCGCGCGAGGCCAGCATGCGCAGGATGTTGTGCTTGACACCGAAGTCGTAGGCGACGACATGGAAGGCGGCCTGGCTGAGTTCGCCATAGCCCTGGCCCAGCGTCCACTCGGTTTCGGACCAGGCGTAGGGCTTGTCCACGGACACCACCTTGGCCAGGTCCTGCCCCGCCATGTTGGGCGCAGCCTTCGCGGCGGCAATGGCGGCGGCGCGGTGCGCGTCGGTGAGGGCTTCGCCCGCCGCCAGCGCCACGATGCAGCCGTTCTGCGCGCCGTGGGTTCGCAGGCGGCGCGTGAGCGCGCGCGTGTCCAGGTCGGCGATGGCCACGGTGTTCTCGCGGCGCAGGTAGTCGGAGAGGGTTTCCTCGCAACGGAAGTTGGAGGCCAGCAGCGGCAGGTCCTTGATGATCAGGCCGGCGGCGTGCACGCGCGTGGCTTCCACGTCTTCGCGGTTGACGCCGGTGTTGCCGATGTGGGGATAGGTCAGCGTGACGATCTGGCGGCAGTAGCTGGGATCGGTGAGGATCTCCTGGTAGCCGGTGATCGCGGTGTTGAACACCACCTCGCCCACGGTCTGGCCGGTGGCGCCGATGGAGATGCCTTCAAAGACCGTTCCATCAGCGAGCGCGAGAAGGGCTTTCGGGTGGACGGGCAGCACAGGGATCTCCAGAAAAGGGGTGGGCTGGCCGTCGCGCGCGGTCGGCAGGTGCCGCGCAGGCTTCGCGTCCACCGGCCGCGGGGGGCGCTGGGTGGGCGAAATCCTGGGGTGTGGAGCCGCGGCGCGCGGGGCATGGCGCCGATTGCAGTTAAACCGTCGAATTATAGCGCGCCGCTGTGTTGCGGCGCAGCACCCAGGGCACCTGCTGGCCTCAGTCGCCGGCGCCGTTGAAACGTCCGGCCGCGCTCGCGTGCAGACAGATGGCGGCCGCCGCGGCGACGTTGAGCGACTCCTCGCCACCGGGCTGCGCAATGCGCACGAAGCGGCTCGCACGCGCCATGAGCGCCTCGCCCACGCCCTGCCCTTCGTGGCCCATGACCCAGGCGCAGGGCCAGGGCAAGGCGGTCCGGTGCAACCAATCGCCCTGGTGCGAGCTGGTGACCAGCAGCGGCACCGACAGGGACGCCAGCGCCTCGGGCGCCAGGCCCTCGACCAGGCGCAGGGCGAAATGCGCGCCCATGCCCGCGCGCAGCACCTTGGGCGACCACAGCGCGGCCGAGCCCTTGAGCGCGGCCACTTGCGTGAAGCCGAAGGCGGCCGCGCTGCGCAGCACGGAGCCCACGTTGCCGGCGTCCTGCAGGCGGTCGAGCACCACGGTGGGCGCATCGGGCAGCAGCCCCGCCGCGTCGGGCAGATCGGTCACGAAGCCCATGGCGGGGGGCGACTCCAGGCCGCTCACGCTGGCCATGACGGCGTCGGGCAGGCGCACCACGCGCGGCGCGGCGGCCACCAGTTCGGCGTCGGCGCGCGGCCAGCCGGAGACGCTGAAGACAGCGATGGACGGCCGCTGGCCGCGCGCCAGCAGCGCGCGGCAGAGGTGGTCGCCGTCCAGCCAGACCCGTCCGCGCTGGCGGTAGGCGGTGTTGTCCTGCGCCAGCGCGCGCAGCTCCTTCACGAGCGGGTTGTCGCGCGACTGGATGTCCTGCGGCGTCACGGTCATGGCGTGGCCCGCGCGTCGGGCATGGCGGCGCCCAGGCCGTCGGCCGGCCGCACGGCGCTCACGCGCGCCGCGTGGGCCTGGGCCACGGGCGCGAAGGAACGCCGGTGCTCGGGCAAGGGGCCGTGCTGGCGCAAAGCGTCCAGGTGTTGCGCGGTGCCGTAGCCCTTGTGTTGGTTGAAGCCGTACTGCGGATGCCGCAGGTGCAGCTCGTCGAGCAGGCGGTCGCGCGTGACCTTGGCCAGGATGGAGGCGGCCGAGATGGCCGGTACCTTGGCGTCGCCTTGCACGATGGCTTCGGCCAGCACGTCCAGCGGCGGCAGGCGGTTGCCATCCACCAGCACCTTCACCGGCTTCAGGCGCAGCCCGGCGACCGCGCGCTGCATGGCCAGCAGGGTGGCCTGCAGGATGTTGAGCGTGTCGATCTCCTCCACCGAGGCCAGGGCCACGCTGCAGCACAGGGCCTTGGCGCGGATCTCGTCGTACAGCCGCTCGCGCCGCGCGGCGCTGAGCTGCTTGGAGTCGGCCAGGCCCGCTATGGGCTGCAGTTCGTCGAGGATGACCGCGGCCGCCACCACCGGACCCGCGAGCGGACCGCGGCCGGCCTCGTCCACGCCGGCGTGCAGGCCGGGCGTATCCCACACCAGCGTGGCCTGCTCAGCGAGCAAGAAGCGCTTCGATCGCATCGGTGGCCAGCGCCGCGGTGTCGCGGCGCAGCTCGTGGTGCAGTTGGGTGAAGCGGGCCTGCAGCGCGCGCACGCGCTCGGGCGCGTCGAGCCAGTCGAGCACGGCCTGCGCCAGGCGCTGGGGCGAGGCCTCTTCCTGCAGCAGCTCGGGCACGACGAAGTCCTGGCACAGGATGTTGGGCAGGCCCACCCAAGGCTGCAGGCGCTGGCGACGCATGATCTGCCAGGACAGCCAGTTCATGTTGTAGGCAATGACCATGGGCCGCTTGAACAGCGCGGCCTCCAGCGTGGCGGTGCCGCTGGCGATCAGCGTGGCATCACAGGCGGCCAGCACGGCATGCGACTGACCTGGCACCACCTGCACCAGGTCCGACACGCCCGCCTCGCGCGCCACGCGCTCGATGCGCTCGCGCTGCACGGGCACGGCGGGCAACACGAAGCGCAGCCCCTGGCGCGCCTGCCGCATGAGCCGCGCCGCCTCGAAAAATCGGTGCGCGAGGTAGTCGACCTCCGAGCCACGGCTGCCCGGCAACAGCGCCACCACCTCAGCGTCCTCGGGAAGGCCGAGCTGGCGGCGCGCGGCCTGGCGGTCGGGCTCCAGGGGCACCACGTTGGCCACCGGGTGCCCCACGTAGGTGGCGGCGATGCCGTGCTCGGCGAGCAGCGCGGGCTCGAAAGGAAAGATGCACAGCACGTGGTCGGCGCTCGCCTGGATCTTGCGCACGCGCTCGGGCCGCCAGGCCCAGATCGAGGGACAGACGAAATGCACCGTGCGCACGCCCGCCGCCTTGAGACTCGCTTCGAGTTCGAGGTTGAAGTCGGGCGCGTCCACCCCGATGAAAACGTCGGGTCGCTCGCCTTGCAGCAGGCGTTGGCGCAGCTGCTGGCGTATGCCCACGATTTCGCGGTAGTGCCGCAGAACCTCGACATAACCGCGCACGGCCAGCCGCTCGCTGGGCCACCAGGCGTCGAAACCCTGGGCGACCATCTGCGGACCGCCGATGCCCACGCCCGTGAGGCCCGGCCAGCGCTGGCGCAGGCCACCCAGCAGCAGGCCCGCGAGCAGATCGCCCGAGGCCTCGCCTGCCACCAGGGCGAAACGTGGCGATGCGCTCACGCCAAACCCCTCTTCAGCGAACGATGCCGCGCTGCGGCGAGGCGCCGCGCAGGAAGCCCAGCATCAGATCGACGTCTTCCCCGGCCTCGGGCTTTTCAAGGCGCAGCGCGTCGATGCGCGCCATGGCTTGCTCGAGCGTGCGGTCCTCGCGGTAGAGCGCCTTGTGCATGGCCTTGACGGCGGCGATGCGCTCGGCCGAAAAGCCGCGCCGGCGCAGGCCCTCAAAATTCATCGAGCGCGCACTGGCGGGCTGGCCCTGCGTCATCACGAACGGTGGCACGTCGGCAAGCAGCGCGGAGCACATGGCCGTCATGGCGTGCGCGCCGATGCGCACGAACTGGTGAACCACGGTGAAGCCACCAAGGATCGCCCAATCGCCCACGTGCACGTGCCCCGCGAGTTGCGAGTTGTTGGCGAAGATGGTCTTGTTGCCCACCACACAATCGTGCGCGAGGTGCACGTAGGCCATGATCCAGTTGTCGTCGCCCAGGCGCGTGAGCCCCTTGTCACCGGGCGAGCCGATGTTGAAGGTGCAGAACTCGCGGATGGTGTTGCGGTCGCCGATCACCAGCTCGCAGGGCTCGCCCGCGTACTTCTTGTCCTGCGGGATCGCGCCGAGGGAGTTGAACTGGAAGATGCGGTTGTCGCGGCCGATGGTGGTGTGGCCCTCGATCACGCAGTGCGGACCGACCGTGGTGCCGGCGCCGATCTTCACGTGCGGACCGATCACGGTGTACGGACCGACCTCGACCGTGCTGTCGAGCGAGGCCGAGGGATCGACGATCGCCGTGGGGTGGATACGCGTCATTGGCAGACCTCCGCGCAACGCGCTGCGGAGCGAGCCCCTTCGGGCGGCCGTGCGGTGCTCATGCGTCGCGCCCCGCCGTCAGGCAACCGTGCGCATGGTGCACATGAGCTCGGCCTCGCAGGCCACCTCATTGCTCACGCGGGTGACGCCCTTGAACTTGTAGATGCCGGCCTTGGCGCGTTCCAGGCTCACGTCCATCACGAGCTGGTCGCCCGGCTCCACGGGGCGCTTGAAGCGCGCGCCATCGATGCCGGCGAAGTAGTAGACCGTCTTGTCGTCGGGTGCCACGCCCATGGTGTCGAAGGTCAGCAGCGCGGCCGTCTGCGCCATCGCTTCGAGCATGAGAACGCCCGGCATCACGGGCCGGTGGGGGAAGTGGCCGGTGAAGAACGGCTCATTGATGGTGACGTTCTTGAGCGCCTGGATGCGCTGGCCCTTTTCGATCGAGACCACGCGGTCCACGAGCAGGAAGGGGTAGCGGTGGGGCAGGAGTTTGAGAATCTGGTGGATGTCCATCAGGCGTCGTCCGTTCTGGTCTGGGCCCGCGCGATCGCTTGTTCCACGGCCTTGAGCCGTTCGCGCAGGCGGTTGAGCTGCTTGAGCGAAGCAGCGTTCTTTTCCCAGGCGGCATTGTCGTCGATGGGGAACATGCCGGTGTAATGGCCCGGCTGCAGGATGGAGCGCGTGACCACCGAGGCCGCCGAGATGTTGACGCCATCGGCCAGCTTGAGGTGACCCAGCACCACGGCGCCGCCGCCGATGGTGCAACGCGCGCCGATATCGGCGCTGCCGGCCACGCCCACGCAACCGGCCATGGCCGTGTGCGCGCCCACGCGCACGTTGTGGCCGATCTGGATCAGGTTGTCGAGCTTGACGCCATCCTCGATCACCGTGTCGTCGAGCGCGCCGCGGTCGATGCAGGTGTTGGCACCGATCTCCACCCCATGGCCGATGCGCACCGCGCCCAGTTGCTCGATCTTGATCCACTGCCCCTGGTGAGGCGCAAAGCCGAAGCCGTCGGCGCCGATCACCACGCCGCTGTGCAGGATGCAGCGATCGCCCACGGAGCAGCGCTCGCCCAGCGTGACGCGTGGGTGCAGCACGCTGCCCTCGCCCACCGCCGCGTCGCGACCGATCACCGCGTGGGCGCCGATGCGCGCGCCAGCGCCGACCCGGGCGCCTTCGGCGATCACCACGAACGGCCCGACATCGACGCCGGGCCCCAACACCGCGTCGGGGTGCACGCTGGCGAGCGGATCGATCCGCGGCGTGCGCGCCGGCTCGTGCCGTTCGCGCCACCACTGGGTCAGGCGCGCGAAATAGAGGTAGGGATCGTCGGTGACGATGCGCGCGGCGCGATCGGCCGTGGTGGCCTCGAGCGCGGGCGGCACGATGAGGGCGCCTGCCTGGGAGGCCGCGATCTGAGTGGCGTAGCGCGCACTGGCCACGAAGGCCAGTTCATCGGCGCGGGCGCTGTTCAGCGGCGCGAGCCGCTGCACGAGAAAGGAGGCGTCACCGACCAGGCTGCCACCGAGGGCATCGACGATGGCGCCCAGCGGTGCTGCCACGGCGCGGCTTACTTGCCGTCGAGCTGGGACATCACACGATCGGTGATGTCCACGCGCGGGCTCACGTAATAGGCTTCCTGCACGATCAGATCGTACTTTTCGGCCTCGGCGATCGTGCGGATCACGCGGTTGAGCTTTTCGACGACCTGCTGCAGGGCCTCGTTGCGGCGCAGGTTGAGCTCTTCCTGGAAGTCGCGCTGGCGGCGTTGCAGGTCGCGTTCCTGCTCGACCAGCTGTCGCTGGCGCGGGGTGCGCTGGCTCTCGGGCAGCGTGGGCGATTCGCGCTCGAACTTCTCGACGGCCTGGCGGAGCTGGTCGGCCGAGGCACGGAGGTCGCGCTCACGCTTGGAGAAATCCTGCTCCAGCTTGGCCGAGACGGCCTTGGCTGTGGAGGAGTCACGCAGGATGCGCTCGACGTTGACGGCGCCAACCTTGGCACCGGCCTTGGCGTCCTGCGCCGCGGCACCGCCGACCATGGCCAGCGCCAGCGACACCGCCAGGGCGAATTGCCGTGCGAACAGGCGAGTTGGGGTGTTCATCAAAAGGACGTTCCGATCTGAAACTGGAATCTCTGGATTCTATCGCCCTCGAACTTGCGAACGGGGTTAGCGAATGCAATACGCAAAGGGCCGATCGGCGACAGCCAGCTCACGCCAAGACCGACGGAAGCGCGCAGGTCGCGGGCATGGGGACGGGTGTCGTTCTCGCCAAAAACGTTGCCCACGTCGAAGAAGCCAAACATGCGCAGGGTGCGGTCATTGCCCGCGCCGGGGAACGGCATGATGAATTCGGTATTGAGCGCAATGCTGCGATTGCCGCCAATGTTGATGACGGACCCGTTGGGGGAATTGATCACCGGCGAGGTCGGGCCCAGGGTACCGCCCTCGAAGCCGCGCACCGAACCCAGGCCGCCGCCGAAGAAATTCTTGAAGACCGGGTACGGGCGGCCACCAAGGCCCTTGCCGTAGCCCAGTTCGGCGTTGAAGGCCAGGGTGTACTGGCGCGACAGCGGGTAGTACTGCTGGAACTGCAGGTTGGTCTTGGCGTAGCGCGCGTCGCCCGACAGGCTCATCTCGCCGTTGACGCGCATCAGCCGTCCCTTGGTGGGCACCAGCGCGCTGTCGCGGCTGTCGCGCGTCCAGCCCAGGGTCAATGGCAGGGTGTTGCTGGTGCGACCGAACTGCGCGGCGTAGTCCTCGTACGCCGTCGGCAGGAAGTTGCCCGGCTCGATGGTGGTCTGCTCCACGCCGGCGCCGAAGAACACGGTGTCGATCTCGGTGAAGGGCACGCCGAAGCGCACGCTCAGGCCCTTGGTGACCAAGCGGTAGTCGCCATCCTGGTTGTCGTAGGGGCGCGTGGTGCGGTAATAGGCGTCGAAGGCACGCGAGACGCCGTCCTTGGTGAAGTACGGGTCGACCGTGCTCACCACCAGCTGGCGGTTGAACTTGCTGGTGTTGATGTCCAGGCCCAGGTAGTTGCCGGTGCCGAACACGTTCTCCTGGCGAATGCCCGCGATGATCGAGAGCTTTTCTTCCTGCGAGTAGCCCGCGCCCAGGGTCAGGTTGCCCGTGGGCTTTTCGACCACGGTGACGGTCAGGTCCACCTGGTCGGGCGAGCCAGGCACAGGCTCGGTGTTCAGGTCGACCGAGGTGAAGAAGCCCAGGCGGTCGATGCGGTCGCGCGAGAGGCGGATGCGGTCGCTGTCGTACCAGGCGGCTTCGAATTGCCGGAACTCGCGCCGGATGATCTCGTCGCGCGTGCGGTTGTTGCCCTCGACGTGGATGCGGCGCACGTAGACACGGCGCTGCGGCGTGGCGCGCAGCGTGAAGGCCACGCGCTTGTTGACGCGGTCGATGTCGGGCGTGGCCTCGACCTGGGCGAAGGCGTAGCCGAAGGCGCCGAAGTACTCGGTGAACGCTTTGGTGGTGTTGGTGACGTCCTCGACGTTGTAAGCCTCGCCGGGCTTGAGCGTGACGAGCGACTTGAACTCGTCCTCGCGGTCCAGGTAATCCCCCTGCAGCGCCACCGAGGACACCACGTAGCGGTCGCCTTCGGTGACGTTGATGGTGACCGACATGCTCTGCTTGTCGGGCGAGATGGCGACCTGCGTGGAGTCGATGCGGAAGTCGATGAAGCCGCGGCTGAGGTAGTAGGAGCGCAGCGTCTCGATGTCGGCGTTGAGCTTGGCGCGCGAGTAGCGGTCGCTCTTGGTGTACCAGCTCAGCCAGTTGCCCGTGTCGAGATCGAACAGGTCGCGCAGGGTCGACTCGGAAAATGCCTGGTTGCCGACGATGCGGATCTCGGTGATCTTGGCGATCTCGCCTTCGGTCACGCTGAAGTTCAGGTTGACGCGGTTGCGCTCGGTCGGGGTGACGGTGGTCACCACCTCGGCGCCGTAGAAGCTGCGGTTGATGTACTGGCGCTTGAGCTCCTGCTCGGCGCGGTCGGCCAGGGCCTTGTCGAACGGCCGGCCGTCGGTCAGGCCGATGTCGCGCAGCACGCCGCGCAGCACCTCGTCGCTGAACTCCTTGATGCCCGAAAAGCTCAGGCCGGCCACGGTGGGCCGCTCTTCCACGATGACGACCAGCACGTCGTTGCTGATCTGCAGCCGCACGTCACTGAACAGACCGAGGCCGAAGAGCGAGCGGATGGCCGCGCTGCCCTTGTCGTCGTTGTACTGATCGCCGATGCGAAACGGCAGCGACGCGAAGACCGTGCCCGGTTCGACCCGCTGCAAGCCCTCGACGCGGATGTCGCGCAGGGTGAAGGGATCGACCGCCCACGCCGGCAAGGCGGCCAGCAGGCCCATCGCGAGCGCAGAAAGACTCAGGCCGCGAAGACCTCGTTTGGATTGATTCATGCGAAGGAAATGTTCAGCCGGCGAGGCGGACGACATCGTTGAACAGGGCAACGGACATGAGCGCCATGAGCACCACGACACCACCACGCTGCAGGCGCTCCATCCATGCGTCCGACACGCTTCGGCCCGTGAGCGCCTCCCAAAGATAATACATGAGGTGCCCCCCATCGAGGACCGGCAGCGGCAGCAGGTTGAGCACGCCCAGGCTCACGCTGATGAGGGCCAGGAACAGAAGGTAGGAGGTCAGGCCCAGGCTGGCCGACTTGCCGGCGTAGTCGGCGATGGTCAGGGGGCCGCTGAGGTTGCTCAGCGAGGCCTCGCCAATCAGCATGCGCCCCATCATCTTGAGGGTGAGCCAGGACATCTCCCAGGTTCTTTGCACGCCGTGCACCAGGCCGTCGACGGGGCCATGGCGCACGGTCAGCATGGCGGGGGCGTCGCCCACGTAGGCCTCCACCCGCGCGATCCATTGGCCGCCCTGCTGCTGCGGGCGTGGCGTCACCGCCAGGCTGAGCGCCTGGCCGCCACGGTCAATGTCCCAGCGCTGCGGTTTCGGCTGGCCCTGCGGGCCCACCGACTCGCGGATCAGGCGGCGCAGTTCCTGGCCGTCCCGCACCGGCCGGCCGTCGATGCGGCGCACCAGGTCGCCGTCGCGCAGGCCGGCGGCCTGCGCCGCCCCGCCATCGAAGACCTGCCCCACGCGCGGCGCGGTGTGCGGCGAGGTGATGCCGATGCGGCGGAACAAGGCGGCATCCGCCTCTCGCACGTCCAGGCCGGCAAGTGCCAGCGTGATCGGACGCGCTGGTGCCTCGGGCGCGGCGGCCACCCACAGGGTGAGGTCCTGGCCGTCCAGCGCCGCCTGGGTGATGCGCCAGCGCAGGTCCTCGAAGGAGGCGACGCCCTCGCCCGCCGCCAGGCCATCGGAGCCGTCGTTGGCCTCACTGGCGCGCAGCACCCATTCGCCGCCGCGCAGGCCGGCGCGCTCGGCCACGGTGCCAGCGGCCGGCGCCGACAGCACGGGCTGCGGCTCCTCGATGCCCACCCAATTGATCACCGAATAGATGAGGGTGGCCAGCAGCAGGTTGGCCAGTGGGCCAGCGGCGACGATGGCCGCGCGCGAGCGCAGCGGCTGGGTGTTGAAGGCCAGGTGGCGCTCGGCGGGGTCCACCGGCGCCTCGCGCTCGTCGAGCATGCGCACGTAGCCACCGAGCGGCAACGCCCCAAGAACGAACTCCGTGGGCTTGCCGGGGCGGTGCCATCGCAGGATGGGTTTGCCAAAGCCCACCGAAAAGCGCAGCACCTTGACGCCACAGGCCACGGCCACGCGGTAATGGCCGTATTCGTGGATCGCGATCAGCAGACCCAGGGCAACGAGGAAGGCGATGACGGTGAGCATGGGCGACTCGCTGCGCCAGGGGACAGGCCGGGCCGGCGCGAAGGATCAGGTCTGCAAACGGGTGACTTGCTGCCGCGCGCAGGCGCGGGCCTCTTCGTCGAGCGCCAGCAGGTCGGCCAGCGATTGTGGCTTGGAAGGGCTCACGCGCTGCAAAGTTGCATCGTTGACCGCGTGGATGTGGTCGAAGCGCAGCCGCCGGTCGAGAAAGGCCGCCACGGCCTCCTCGTTGGCGGCGTTGAGCACCGCGGTGGTACCGGCCGGCCCGCGCAGCGCGGACCAGGCCAGCGGCAGGCCGGGGAAACGTGTCTCGTCGGCGGTTTCGAAACTCAGCGTGCCCAGGGTGGCGAAGTCGAGCGCGCTGGCGCCCGAGGCGATGCGCTCGGGCCAGGCGAGGCCATAGGCGATGGGCACCCGCATATCGGGCGTGCCGAGCTGGGCCACGATGGAGCCGTCGCGGTACTGCACCATGGAGTGGATGACGCTCTGCGGGTGGATCACCACCTCGATACGCTCGGGCGCCAGGCCGAAGAGGTAGCGCGCCTCGATGACCTCCAACGCCTTGTTCATCATGGTCGCGGAGTCGACCGAGATCTTTCGGCCCATGACCCAGTTGGGGTGGGCGCAGGCCTGCTCGGGTGTGACATCGGCCAGCGTGCCGGGCGCGCGGGTGCGAAAAGGCCCCCCGGAGGCTGTGAGCACGATCTTGTCCACGCGCCGTTCCCAGCTCGCCGGGTCCTCGGGCAGCGACTGGAACACCGCCGAGTGCTCGCTGTCGATGGGCAGCAGCGTGGCGCCGCCGGCGCGCACGGTGTCCATGAACAGATCGCCGCCGACCACGAGCGCCTCCTTGTTGGCCAGCAGCAGTTTCTTGCCGGCGCGCGCGGCGGCCAGGCTGGGCGCCAGGCCGGCGGCACCGACGATGGCGGCCATCACGGCGTGCACCTCGGGCGCTTCGCTCACCTCGCACAGGGCCTGGGCACCCTGCCGCACCTCGACGGCCAGGCCGGCCTCGCGCACGCGCTCGCGCAGACGCGCGGCGGCGGCGGCGTCCACCAGCACCGCGACGCGCGGCTGGAAGGCCCGGCATTGCTGGAACAGGGCTTCGTCCTGCCGCGCGGCGGTGAGGGCGAACACGCGGTAGCGCCCGGGGTGGCGCGCGACCACGTCGAGCGTGCTTTGCCCGATCGAGCCCGTGGAACCGAGGATGGTGATGAATTGCGGGGCGTCGGACATGGATCAGAAGGAGACGAGCATCATGGCCAGCGGCAACACGGGCAGCAAGGCGTCGATGCGGTCGAGAACGCCGCCATGGCCCGGCAGCAGGCCGCTGGAGTCCTTGACGCCGGCCGCGCGCTTGACCAGGGACTCGACCAGGTCGCCCACCACGCTCATCGTGGTGAGGAACACCAGGGCGGCCAGGGCCAGCGGCGGCCCCAGGCTCCAGAGCGTGTCGTACAGGTGGCCAGGCGCCAGCCAGCCCCGCTGGGTGCCCAGCAGCCAGACGCCGGCGAGCAAGAACACGCCGATGAGGCCGCTGATGGCGCCCTCCCAGCTCTTGCCCGGGCTGATGCGGGGCGCGAGCTTGCGGCGCCCGAAGCGCTTGCCGCCGAAATACGCGGCGATGTCGGCCGCCCACACCAGCAGCAGCACGGACAGCAGAAAGCCCAGGCCGATCAGGCGCGCCTGGACCAGCGCCAGCCAGGCGCAGGCGATCAGAAACAGGCCCAGCCACAGGCGGATCCAGAGTGGGCAGCGGGTCAGCGCCTCGGTGCCGCCGCGCAGCAGCACCAGGGCCAGCAGCACCCAGACCCCGCACAGGCCCAGCCACAGGCGGGGCCAGGGACGCTCCACCCCACCCAGCAGCCAAAACACCAGGCCCGCGACGCCCAGCGCCAGTCCGGCGCTCACCGCGCGGGTCTGGCCGCAGCCGTTAAGCCGCGCCCATTCCCAGCCTGCCGTGCCGATCAACACCAGCGTGAAGGCCGCGAAGGGTTCGATCGACGGGTACAGCAGCGTGGGCAGGAAGACGGCGAGCAGCAGCAGCGCCGTGATGACCCGCTGCTTAAGCATCGCGGGTTCCGGCGTCGGCGGTCACGGCGGCGTCGGCGCGCTGCGCGGAGGTCTGGCCGAAGCGGCGTTCGCGGCGCGCGTACTCGGCCAGGGCCAGGTCCAGCTGCGCGGCGTCGAACTCGGGCCAGAGGCAGTCGCTGAACACCAGCTCGGCGTAAGCCGCTTGCCACAACAGGAAGTTGCTGATGCGCTGCTCACCACCGGTGCGGATGATGAGGTCGGGATCGGGCACATGGGCCATGGCCATCGCGGCCGACAGGCTCTCTTCGGTGATGGCTTCGCCGCGCTCGGCCAGCCGTTGCGCGGCCTGCGCCATGTCCCAGCGCCCGCCGTAGTTGAAGCAGACATTGAGCACCAGGCGCTCATTGCCCTGCGTCGCCGCCTCCGCCGAAGCCAGGCCTTGCGCCAGGCGCGGCGACAGGCGCGAGCGGTCACCGGGGAAATGCAGGCGCACGCCACTGTCGGCCAGGCGCGGCACCTCGCGCGACAGCGCCACGGCCAGCAGGTCCATCAGGCTGGCCACCTCGTCCACGGGGCGGCTCCAGTTCTCGGACGAGAACGCGAACACGGTAAGCACCCGGATGCCGCGCTGCACGCTGGCCTCGACGATGCGGCGCAGCGCGTCCACGCCTTGCTTGTGGCCGGCCACACGCGGCAGCCAGCGCTTCTGAGCCCAGCGGCCATTGCCGTCCATCACGATCGCGACGTGATACGGCAGGTTCTGGGCGACGGTGTTCTGCATGCCTCGGTCTGGCTCGAACGGGACCGGCGGCTCAGACCGCCATGATGTCCTGTTCCTTGCTGGCCACGAGCTTGTCCACCTCGGTGATCATGCGATCGGTCAGCTTCTGGATGTCGTCCTGGGCGCGGCGCTCATCGTCCTCGGAGACTTCCTTGTCCTTCAGCAGCTTCTTGAGCGCTTCGTTGGCGTCGCGGCGCAGGTTGCGGATGGCGACCTTGGCGGACTCGCCCTCGCCCTTCACCACCTTGGTGAGCTCCCGGCGGCGCTCTTCGGTCATGGGCGGCAGGGGCACGCGGATCAGGTCGCCCTGCGAGGCCGGGTTCAGGCCCAGGTCGGACTCGCGGATCGCCTTCTCGATCTTGGCGCCCATGCCCTTCTCCCAGGGCGCAACGCCGATGGTGCGGGAGTCGAGCAGCGACAGGTTGGCCACCTGCGACAGGGGCAGCATGGAGCCGTAGTAGTCCACGTGCACGGTGTCCAGCAAGGCCGGGTTCGCGCGGCCGGTGCGGACCTTGGTCAGGCTGTTCTTGAACGCCTCGATGGACTGCTGCATCTTGTGCTCGGCGTTCTTGCGGGTATCGGCAATGGTCATCTTGGGAGTCTCCTGTGGGCGGACGCGCTCAGACGTGAACGAGGGTGCCCTCGTCGGCGCCCATCACCACGTTGCGCAGCGCGCCGGGCTTGAAGATGGAAAACACCTTGACGGGCAGCTTCTGGTCACGGCACAGCGCGAACGCCGTCGCGTCCATCACCTGCAGGTTCTTGACCATGGCCTCGTCGAAGGAAATGGTGGTGTAGCGCGTGGCGCTCGGGTCCTTGTTCGGGTCGGCGGTATAGACACCGTCGACCTTGGTGGCCTTGAGCACCATCTCGGCACCGATCTCGGCGCCGCGCAGCGCGGCCGCGGTGTCGGTGGTGAAGAAGGGGTTGCCGGTGCCGGCGGCGAACACCACCACCTTGCCTTCTTCGAGGTACTGCAGGGCCTTGGGGCGCACATAGGGCTCGACGACCTGCTCGATGCCGATGGCGGACATCACGCGGGCCACCAGGCCGGCCTTGTTCATGGTGTCGGCCAGCGCCAGCGAGTTCATGACCGTGGCGAGCATGCCCATGTAGTCGGCGGTGGCGCGGTCCATGCCCACGGAGCCGCCGGCCACGCCGCGGAAGATGTTGCCACCGCCGATGACGATGGCCACTTGCACCCCGAGGCGGGTGACTTCGGCGATTTCGTCGACGATGCGCACGATGGTGGCGCGGTTGATGCCGAAGGCGTCATCGCCCATGAGGGCTTCACCGGACAGCTTCAGCAGGATCCGTTGGTAGGCGGGCATGAAAGGCTTTCTGGATCGGTTCGCGGCGCGGGCAGCCGCCAAGTGTAGCGGCGGTCCAGGGGGCCACTGGCCGCCCCGCCGCCGAAAAATGGTCAACACATATGACAACGGGCCTTGCGGCCCGTTGTCTGAGGGAGCAGGACGCTCAGGCGCCCTTGGCCGCCGCGACCTGGGCCGCCACCTCGGCGGCGAAGTCGTCGACCTTCTTCTCGATGCCCTCGCCCACCACGAACAGGGTGAAGGACTTCACCGTGGTATTGGCGGCCTTGAGCATCTGCTCCACCGTCTGCTTGTCGTTCTTGACGAAGGGCTGGTTGAACAGCGAGACCTCCTTGAGGTACTTCTGCACCGAACCTTCGATCATCTTGGCGGCGATGTCGGCGGGTTTGCCGGACTCGGCCGCCTTGGCGGTGGCCACCGAGCGCTCGCGCTCGATCAGCTCGGCCGGCACGTCGGCGCTGGTCAGCGCCACGGGCTTCATGGCGGCCACGTGCATGGCCACGTCCTTGGCGGCCGCCTCGTCGCCGTCGAACTCGACGACCACGCCGATGCGGGTGCCGTGCAGGTAGCTGGCCAGCTTGGACGAGCCGCTGTAGCGCTTGAAGCGGCGGAACGACATGTTCTCGCCGATCTTGCCGATCAGGCCCTTGCGCACGTCTTCCAGCGTCGGGCCGAAGCCGTCCTGGCTGTAGGCCAGGGCGCCCAGGGCGTCGACGTCGGCCGGGTTGTGTTCGGCGATGAGCTTGGCCGCGGCGTTGGCCAGGGCCAGGAAGCTGTCGTTCTTGGTCACGAAGTCGGTTTCGCAGTTGACCTCGATGAGCGCGCCGGTGTTGCCCTGCACGGCGGCGGCCACCACGCCTTCGGCGGTCACGCGGCTGGCGGCCTTGCCGGCCTTGGTGCCCAGCTTGACGCGCAGCAGTTCCTCGGCCTTGGCCATGTCGCCATCGGCCTCGGTGAGGGCTTTCTTGCACTCCATCATGGGGGCGTCGGTCTTGGCGCGCAGCTCAGCGACCATGCTTGCGGTGATTGCCATGTGTGTTCTCCTGGGGTCCGGCGCGTCGGGTGCGCCGGCGGGTCAATGATGGATTTCGGTTACGAAAAAGGGGCTACGCGAGCCCCTCGTTCGCGCGCGAAACGGGATCAGGCCGCGTCGTCCTGCACTTCGACGAACTCGTCGCCGCCTTCAGCCGACACGGCCTTGGCCACGTCGGACACGGCGTTGGCGCGGCCTTCCAGCACGGCGTCGGCGATGCCGCGGGCGTACAGGGCCACGGCGCGGGCCGAGTCATCGTTGCCGGGGATCACATAGTCGATGCCGACGGGCGAGTGGTTGGTGTCGACCACGCCCACCAGCGGAATGCCCAGCTTCTGTGCCTCGAGCACGGCGATCTTGTGGAAACCCACGTCGACCACGAAGATGGCATCGGGCAGCGCGGTCATGTCCTGGATGCCGCCGATGTCCTTCTCAAGCTTTTCCATCTCGCGGTTGAACATGAGCTGTTCCTTCTTGCTCATGCTGTCCAGGCCGGCTTCCTTCTGAGCCTGCATGTCTTTCAGGCGCTTGATGGAGGTCTTGACGGTCTTGAAGTTGGTCAGCATGCCGCCCAGCCAGCGCTGGTCGACGAAGGGCACGCCGGCGCGGCGCGCTTCCTGGGCCACGATGTCGCGCGACTGGCGCTTGGTGCCCACCATCAGCAGGGTGCCGCGGTTGGCCGACAGCTGGCGCACGAACTTCTGCGCGTCGTGGAACATCGGCAACGTCTTTTCGAGGTTGACGATGTGGATCTTGTTGCGGTGCCCGAAGATGAAGGGCGCCATCTTGGGGTTCCAGAAGCGGGTCTGGTGACCGAAATGGACACCGGCTTCCAGCATTTCGCGC
Source organism: Hydrogenophaga sp. YM1 (assembly GCF_016903055.1). Classification (NCBI taxonomy): domain Bacteria; kingdom Pseudomonadati; phylum Pseudomonadota; class Betaproteobacteria; order Burkholderiales; family Comamonadaceae; genus Hydrogenophaga; species Hydrogenophaga sp. YM1. The sequence continues at coordinate 2,958,480 of NZ_CP070223.1, forward strand.
ATGGAAATGGACATGAGTTGTTTCCTGAGGTTAGGTCTAAAATCCAGCCCCGATCGCGGCGGTAGCGGGTGGAGCAACTCCACGGCGGCCGACGCGACACCCGGATGGGCCGGTTTGCGATTGACTTTGCGCCGATGGGCTTCAGGCGAAGCCCCAGATGCAAAGCCTGTCAATTATAGCACCCGGTGTCTGGGCGCCCTCTTCTCTTCCCTCCCTTTGCATGAACATCGCCATCGTGGGCGCAGGTGTCTGCGGCGTGACCACCGCCCATGAGCTGCTGAACGACGGTCACACGGTGACCCTGTACGAAAAGCGCGGCACGCCCGCCGAGGAAGCGAGCTTCGCGCCGGCCGGCCTGGTGTCCACCGCCTGGGCGCTGGCCTGGGCCGGCCCTGAGCACCGGCTGCACGCCCCCTGGGCGCCCCCTGGCCCTGGCGTGCGCTGGCGCGCCGGACTGGACACCGCCGCCTGGCGATGGTGGCGGCGCTGGCGGCGCGAGGAGCGCCGCCGCAGCGACGACGCCCTGCTGGCCCTGCGCGACCTGATCGACCGAGGCCTGCAGCGCCAGATTGAACTGACCGCCGAACTCGACCTGGACCACGACCGCAGCGACGACCTGTTGGTGCTGCTGAGCGACGCCCGCGAAGCAGCCAATGCGCAGCCCGCCATCGACCGCCTGCGCGGCCTGGGGCTGGAGCTGCGCGCGGTCTCGGCCGACGAGGCGCGCGCCATCGAACCCGCCCTCAATCCGACCGCGCCCCTGCATTCGGCCGTGCACCTGCGCGGCCCCGGGGTGGCCAACTGCCGCGAATGGACCATGCTCATGCGCCACCGCGTCGCGCGCCTGGGCGGTGCCTTGCGCTTGCGCACCGGCGTCACCGGGCTGCGGCCGGACGGCCTGGGGTGGCGGCTGAGCGCCTCGGACGGCAGCGAGGCGCGCTTCGACGCCGTGGTGCTGTGCGCCGGCGTCGGCGCGGACGAGCTGCTCGGCAACCTCGGTCTGCCCACGCCCTGGACGGTGCTGTGGTCGCACTCCCTGAGCGCGGGCCTACGCGAGCCCATGGACGCGCCCGTGTCGGCCGTGCTCGACCTCAAGTCACGCATCGCCATCACCCGCTTGGGCCAGCGGGTGCGCGCCTCGGGCGGGGCCGATCTCGGCGGCTCCGGCGCCGGCACCGATCCGGCCAGCCTGCGCCGGCTGGGCCAGGTGATGTCGCACTGGTTCCCGGCGGCGGCCCGTTTCTCGGGTCCGCAGGCTTCGATACAAAGCTGGCGCGGCGCCCTGGTCATGTCGGACGACGGCCTGCCCTGCATCGGCGCCAGCCGCCTGCCCGGCCTGTGGCTGAACCTGGCGCACGGCGCGGCCGGCTGGGCCATGGCCTGCGGCGCAGCGCGCCATCTCGCCGACGCCATCACCCACCCCTCCACCGAGGCCCCCGCCGCCTTTTCTCCCTCGCGTGTGGGGCTGTGAACCCGCGATCGCGTGGTGAAATGCCCGCCATGCGATCCCTGCGCGCCGACCAACTCGAACCCCTGCACGACACGGCGGGTACGCGCGCGATCGAGCAGGCCCTGGCGGCCACCCTGCCCCCGCACGCCCTGATGGCCCGCGCCGGCGAGGCGGTGGCCCGCCTGGCCCTGGCCTGGCGGCCGCATGCGCGGCGCCTCTGGGTGGCCTGCGGCCCCGGCAACAACGGCGGCGACGGCCTGGTCGCCGCCCGCCATCTGTTGCAGGCCACTCCGCCCGGCTGGCGCGAGATCGTGGTGACGCACGACGCCCACCCCGAGCGCCTGCCAGCCGACGCCGCCTGGGCCTTGCGCGACGCCCTGGCCGCCGGCGCCACCGTGCAGTCCGCCCCTCCCGACAGCCCCGACCTGGTCATCGACGCCCTGCTGGGCATCGGCGCCCGCGCCTTGGGCCAGGACCCGCTGGCCACGCGCGTGCGCGAGGTGCGCGGCCATCGCGCGCCGGTGCTGTGCGTCGACCTGCCGAGCGGGCTGAACGCCGACAGCGGCGTGGACAGCGCCGGTGCCTGCCCCGACGCCGGCCCGCGCCAGACCCTGAGCCTGCTGACACTCAAACCCGGGCTGTTCACGGCCGGCGGGCGCGACGCCGCGGGCACGGTCTGGTTCCACGACCTCGGCGCCCCCGCCGACGGGGCGCCGCCCGCCGCCTGGTGGGGCGGGCACCTGCCCTCTGTGGCGGACCCGGCTGTCGGCCCCCACGCGGCCCACAAAGGCAGCCATGGGGACGTGGGCGTGCTGGGTGGCCAGCTGCCAGGTGCCACCGGCGTGGGCATGGCGGGCGCCGCCGTGCTGGCGGCGCGGGCCGCCCTGCACGCCGGCGCGGGGCGCGTGTACCTTGCGTTGGTGGGGAACGGGCCAGCCCCCTCGCACGACCCACTGTCACCCGAGCTGATGCACCGACTGCCCGCCGCGCTGCTGGGCGCCGACGAGCACGCCCTGCCCGTGCTCGTCGCGGGCTGCGGCGGCGGCGAGGCCATTCGCGAATGGATGCCGCAGGCCCTGGTCTGCCCCCGGCTGGTGATCGACGCGGACGGGCTCAACGCCCTCGCCCGCGACCCCACGCTGCAGCGCCTGGCCGCGCGCCGCGCGGCGCGCGGCTGGCTGACGGTGCTCACGCCCCACCCGCTGGAAGCCGCCCGCCTGCTGGGGACCAGCACCGCCGAGGTCATGGCCGACCGATTGGGCGCCGCGCGCCAGCTCACCAAGCGCTTTGGCGCGGTCACGGTGCTCAAGGGGTCCGGAACCGTGGTGACCGAGCCCGGCGGCGCGCCCTGGATCAACGCCACCGGCAACGCCCGCCTGGCCACCGCCGGCACCGGCGACGTGCTGGCCGGGATGATCGGCGCGGCCTTGGCGCGCCCGCACGAACACGGCGCCGACGCCGTGCGCCGCGCCGTCGCCGCACACGGCGCGCTGGCGGACCACTGGCCCGCCGATCACACACTCACGGCCGGGCGGCTGGCGCGCGCGGCGCAGCCGCTCTGACACGAGCTACTGGGCGAATCAGCCCAGCAGCATCAGCCCCACCTGCAGGGCGATGATCACCACCAGCACCGACAGGTCGACCCCGCCCACCAGCGGAACCACGCGCCGCACGGGTGCCACGATGGGTGAGGACAGACGGTCGAGCAGCCCCATGAGGGGCGAGCGCGGCTGCACCCAAGACAGGATCGCGTAGACGATCAGCAGCAGCATGAGGCCCTGCAACAGGTCCCGCACCAGAAAACGCAGGCCCAGCACCGGCACGGCCGCCCAGGGCAACTCGCCGCCCGAGGCGATCAGCAGCCACAGCAGCGCGTGCAGCAGGGACAGCAGCACCGCGGCCACCAGGCTCGCGCCATCGATGCGGCCCTTGGCAATGGCCGCTGGCAACAGGCGGCGCAGCGGCTGCACCAGCCAGTCGGTGATGGCCATCACGAAGCGCCCGGGCTGCGCCTGCATGGGCACGCGCAGGTGGTTCATCCAGGCGCGCAGCAGCGCCGCGGCCACGAGGAAGAAAAAGACGGTGTCGAGCAGGAACAGGAGGATGCGCATGCCGGCGAGTTTAGGCCGTCGGGAACCTCAAGCCGCCAGGCGCTGACCGGCGCGCGGCGGCCGGGGGTCGAGTTCCAGGCCGGCGTCGAAGCGGCGCATGGCTTCGGCGCGCGAGGCCTCCAGAAAGTCCAGCATGATGGGCGAGCTGTCCACCAGGGCGTGGCGGCCATGGTGGAACTCGGGGTGCCACTGCACGCCGCGCGCGTAGGCCTCGCCGGTCCAGCGGATCGCCTCGACCAGGCCGTCGAGCGAGGAAACGGCCTCCACCACGATGCCCTTGCCCAGGTCCGCCACCGCTTGGTGGTGGATGCTGGTGACGCGCAGCTGCGTGGACTTGGGGTAAAGCTCGGTGAGCGCAGAGCCCTGGATGAAGGTGACGTCGTGCTCGAACTGGTCGTACAGCTCCACGTCCACGTGCTCGTGCGCGGCCGGGCATTGCGTGGCGATGTCCTGGAACAGTGTGCCGCCGAAAGCCACATTGAGCAGTTGCGCGCCACGGCACACGCCCAGCACGGGCTTCTTCTGCGCCAGGAAGCAGCGCATCAGCGCGAGTTCGTAGCGGTCGCGCACCACGTCGCCTCGCCACTCCTCGCGCAGCGGTTCTTGCCCGTAGGTTTCGGGCGCCACGTCCGCCCCGCCCTGCAGCACCAGGGCATCGAGCTCCTGCACCACGTGCTCAACCTTCAGGTGGCGCGCGGCCAACTGGGTGTCCTGCGTGACGGCCGGCACCATGAAGGCCACGGCGCCGTGCGCCATGATCCAGTGCGCCAGCGAGGCCTCGATGTACTGCAGGCTCTTGTTGCGAAAGCCCAGCTCGGGTGGCACATGGTGCATGAGCCGCGCCGACACGCCGATGCGCAAGGGCCGCTCCTGTTCGACGCGCAGCGATTTGCGGGCCCCGGCACCGCCGAGGCTGCCCTTCGCACTCATCGCCGCGACGCTCATCGCTTGCCCCGCCTCGACTTGGAGGGCCCCGCGCGCGAGGGCTTGGCGGCCGACTTCTTGTCGGCCGCACGGCGCACCGCGGACTTGAGTTCGGCGCCCGGGCGCGGCTTGGCCGCGCCCCGCTCCCGTCGCCCCGCGCCGGCCGAAGCGGCTTCGCCGCCGGTCTTGTCGCGCATGGCCTTGAGCACCACGTCGTCCTCGCCGCTCACCAGGCGGAAATCGATGCGGCGGCCGTCCAGGTCGACACGGCTGACCTGCACCTGCACGCGCGAACCCAGCGTGTAGCGGATGCCCGTGCGCTCGCCGCGCAGTTCCTGGCGCGCCTCGTCGAAGCGGAAATACTCGCCCCCGAGCTCGGTGATGTGCACCAGGCCCTCGACGTACATCGCATCCAGGGTGACGAAGAGGCCGAAGCTCGTGACCGCGCTGACCACGCCCGAGAACACTTCGCCCAGGTGCTCGCGCATGTACTTGCACTTGAGCCAGGCCTCCACGTCGCGGCTGGCCTCGTCGGCGCGGCGCTCGTTGGCGCTGCAGTGCAGGCCCGCGGCCTGCCAGCCCAGGGTGTCGGCCGAGGGCTTGCGCGCGTTGGGTGCCGGTGGCTTCACGCGGCTGGCCAGGCGCTTGCTGAGCTTGGCGTGCGCATCGCCCGGCGTGGGCAGCTCGGGCAGCTGGTACTTCTGCTTGTGCAGGATGGCCTTGATCACGCGGTGCACCAGCAGGTCGGGGTAGCGGCGGATCGGACTGGTGAAGTGCGTATAGGCCTCGAACGCCAGGCCGAAGTGGCCGCTGTTGATGGGCGTGTAGATGGCCTGTTGCATGGAGCGCAGCAGCATGGTGTGGATCTGCTGCGCATCGGGTCGGTCCTGCGTCGCCTGGGCGATCTGCTGGAACTCACCTGGCTTGGGTTCCTCGCTGAGCGAGGCGTTGACGCCCATGGCCTTGAGGTAGTTGCGCAGCACCTCCAGCTTCTCGGGCGTGGGGCCTTCGTGCACGCGGAACAGGCCCGGGTGCTTGCCCTGCTCGATGAACTCGGCCGAGCAGACGTTGGCGGCCAGCATGGCTTCTTCGATCAGCTTGTGCGCGTCGTTGCGCGTGCGCGGCACGATGCGCTCGATGCGGCCCGATTCGTCGCAGACGATCTGCGTCTCCACGGTCTCGAAGTCCACCGCCCCGCGCGCGTTGCGCGCCGCCAGCAACGCGCGGTACACGTCGTGCAGGTTCAGCAGGTACGGCACCAGCGGCTTGCGGTTCATGGCCTCGGGGCCGCGCGTGTTCTGCAGGATCGCCGCCACCTCGGTGTAGGTGAGGCGCGCGTGGCTGAACATCACCGCCGGGTAGAACTGGTAGGCGTGGATCTCGCCGCGCGCGGTGATGAGCATGTCGCACACCATGCACAGGCGCTCCACCCCGGGGTTGAGCGAGCACAGGCCGTTGGACAGCTTCTCAGGCAGCATGGGGATCACGCGGCGCGGGAAGTAGACCGAGGTCGCGCGGTCGTAGGCGTCCACGTCGATGGGCGAACCGGTCTGCACGTAGTGGCTCACGTCGGCGATGGCCACCAGCAGGCGCCAGCCCTTGGCCTTGCCCACTTTCGCGGGCTCGCAGTACACGGCGTCGTCGAAGTCGCGCGCGTCTTCGCCATCGATGGTCACCAGCGGCACGTCGCGCAGGTCCACCCGGTGGCGCAGATCGCTCGGCCGCACGTGATCGGGCAAGGCGCGCGCCTGCGCCATGGCGGTCTGCGAGAACTCGTGCGGCACGCCGTACTTGCGGACCGCGATCTCGATCTCCATGCCCGGGTCGTCGATCTCGCCGAGCACTTCCTTCACACGCCCCACGGGCTGCCCGTACAGCGCGGGCGGCTCGGTGAGCTCCACCACCACCACCTGGCCCGGCTTGGCCGAGCCCGTGGCACCCTTGGGAATCAGCACGTCCTGGCCGTAGCGCTTGTCTTCGGGCGCCACGAGCCACACGCCGCCCTCTTGCAGCAGACGGCCGATGATGGGCGCCGTGGAGCGCTCGATGATTTCGGTGACGCGGCCCTCGGGACGGCCCTTGCGGTCGAGCCGCACGATGCGGGCCTTCACGCGGTCCTTGTGCAGCACCGCGCGCATTTCGTTGGAGGGAAGGTAGATGTCGGGCTGGCCGTCGTCGCGGACCACGAAACCGTGTCCATCACGGTGTCCGGAAACGACGCCATCAAATTCTGCAAGGAGGTTGTTTTTATCGCTCACTATTTCTCTGCTATACTGCTGGTTTCCTGAGATGCCCAGGTGGCGGAATTGGTAGACGCACTAGTTTCAGGTACTAGCGCCGAGAGGCGTGGAGGTTCGAGTCCTCTCTTGGGCACCATCATATAAGGGCCTGCAGTCCACAAGACTGCAGGCTTTTTCTTTGGCCGAATGCCGCAATGGCGCCGGCCAGGGCCGGCGGCCCCGGATCAAACGGGCAAGGCCACAAGGTCGTGGCCGTCGGTATCAACAATGCGGGCCCGCGTGAATTCGCCCACCTTCAGCGTCTTGCTGATCTTCTCGGGCGGCAGCAGCCGCACCACGCCATCGATTTCAGGCGCGTCCGCGTAGCTGCGGCCCACGGCCCCCTTCTTGCCCAGGCCGGGCGCGCTGTCCACCAGCACCTGCATGTTGGCGCCGATGTGAGCGCGCAGCTTGTCGGCCGACACCTGCTCGGCCACGGCCATGAAACGCGCGCGGCGCTCCTCGCGCAGCGCCTCGGGCACCGGGTCGGCCAACCCATTGGCGGCGGCGCCCTCCACCGGCGAATACGCGAAGCAGCCGGCGCGGTCGATGCGCGCCTCGCGCAGGAAATCGAGCAGGTGCTCGAATTCGGCCTCGGTCTCGCCGGGAAAGCCCGCGATGAAGGTGCTGCGCACGACGATCTGCGGACAGATCTCGCGCCAGCGCGCGATGCGCTCCAGGTTGCGCTCACCGCTGGCGGGCCGCTTCATGCGGCGCAGCACGTCGGGGTGGCTGTGCTGCAAGGGCACGTCCAGGTAAGGCAGCACCAGGCCTTCGGCCATCAGCGGGACGATTTCGTCCACGTGCGGGTAGGGATAAACGTAGTGCAGGCGCACCCAGGCGCCGAAGGGCTTGGCGAGCTCGCCCAATTCGCGCACCAGGTAGTGCATGCGCGTCTTCACCGGCCGGCCATCCCAGAAGCCGGTGCGGTACTTCAGGTCCACGCCGTAGGCGGAGGTGTCCTGGCTCACCACCAGCAGCTCTTTAACCCCCGCCTCGAACAGCTTGCGCGCCTCGGTCAGCACGTCACCGACGGGCCGGCTCACCAGGTCCCCGCGCATCGACGGGATGATGCAGAAGGTGCAGCGGTGGTTGCAGCCCTCGCTGATCTTGAGGTACGCGTAGTGGCGCGGCGTGAGCTTGATGCCTTGCGGCGGCACCAGGTCCACGAAGGGATCGTGCGGCTTGGGCAGGTGCTGATGCACCGCTTCCATCACCTCGTGCGTGGCGTGCGGGCCGGTGACGGCCAGCACGCTGGGGTGCATCTGGCGCACCAGGTTGCCGCCCTCTTCGCCTGCGCGCGCACCCAGGCAGCCGGTGACGATGACACGGCCGTTCTCGGCCAAGGCTTCGCCGATGGCGTCCAGGCTTTCCTTCACGGCGTCGTCGATGAAGCCGCAGGTGTTGACGATGACCAGGTCGGCGCCGTCGTAGGACTTGGAGGTCTGGTAGCCCTCGGCGCTCAGTTGGGTCAGGATCAGCTCGGCGTCGGTGAGCGCCTTGGGGCAGCCGAGGCTGACGAAGCCCACCTTGGGCACGGCGCCCGGGGCGGTTGCAGTGGATTCACTCATAGAGGCGGGATTGTCTCAGACCCCGCCCAAGCGTTCAGGCCATTCAGCGTTTGAGGCCCAGCGCGGCGAGCATCTGCTCACTGTTTTTCTGCATCTGCTCCTGCATCTGCGTGAAGGCGGTGCGCGACTGCTCCAGGTAAGTGCCCATCATGCCCTGCATCATGGGCGACTGCAGGTTCATGAATTGTTTCCAGGCCTCGGGGTTGAGCCCGCCACCGCCCTGCTCCGCCATCTTCTGCTGCAGGTCCATAAAGATCTGGATGTTCTTTTCCAGATAGGACCCCATGAAGTCCTGCATGGCATGGCCGTAGAAACGGATGATGTTCGCCAGCACCTGTTCGGTGAAGATGGGCGCGCCGGCCGTTTCCTCTTCCAAGATGATCTGCAGCAGGATGCTGCGGGTGAGGTCTTCGTTGGTCTTGGCGTCACGCACCACGAAGGACTCGTTGCCCATCACCAAAGCCTTGACCTCGGCCAGGGTGATGTACGACGAGGTGTCGGTGTCGTACAGCCGGCGGTTGGGGTACTTCTTGATCACGCGCACGCCACGCGCACCCGCTGCTTCGGTCTTGGATTTGGTCGCCATTCCGGCATTCTAGGAACCGGCGGGGGGGTACCGGGCATGGTTTTCCCTGTGCAACCCGCCCCGCCTCAAGGCCAAGACAAAGGGCCTGTCGCGGTGGCAACAGGCCCTTTGGGAAAGTTGGTAGGCGCGAAGGGACTCGAACCCCTGACCCCCACCATGTCAAGGTGGTGCTCTAACCAGCTGAGCTACGCGCCTTCGAACGAATCGAAGCCTCGCAGTATAGCAGTTCCTGGCCGCGCTATTTGCGGCGCACCATGCGAACGCCGTTCACGTCTCCCACCACGGCCATGGCGCGCGCCACCTGCCGGGCGTCTGCCACCTCGATGGTGAAGGTCATCCAGGCCACGCCCCTGACGGACTGCGTCTGTACCCCGATCACGTTCATCTTCTCGCGGGCGAAGACGTCGGAGATGTCGCGCAACAGGCCCTGACGGTCGACAGCCTCGATGGCCACGTCGACGGGGTACACCGCCTGAGAGCCGCCACGCGCGTCGTCGCGACCGGCCCAATCGACCTCGATCACGCGGTCCGGGCTCTTGCGCACCAGGTGCGCGAAGTCGGTGCAGTCGGCACGGTGAATGCTCACGCCCTTGCCTCGCGTGACGAAGCCGCGAATCTCGTCGGGCGGTGCGGGCCGGCAGCACTTGGCGAGCTGGGTCATCAGCGAGCCCACGCCCACCACCAGCACGTCGCCCTTGGGGCTTTCCTGGCCGCGACGGGGCTTGCGCACCCAGCTGCTGGGCTCGGGCGTGGCCTCGGGTTCGGGCGGGCGCAACTGGGTCTCGATCGAGCGCAGCGACAGCTCATCCTTGCCGACCAGCTCGAAGAGCTCGTCGGCGGAACCCAGGCCCATTTCAATGGCCAGGTCCTCGAACTTGAGCGCCGTGCGGCCTTCGCGCTGCAGCAGCTTTTCCACCGCCTCTCGCCCGCGCGCGATGGTCTCGGCCAGGGCCTGGGCGTTGAACCAGGCGCGCACCTTGCTCTTGGCGCGGTGGCTCACCAGATAACCCAGCTCGGGGTTGAGCCAGTCACGCGAAGGGCCACCGTCCTTCACGGACACGATCTCCACCGTCTGGCCGTTCTGCAACGCCGTGTTCAGCGGCACCATGGCGCCGTCGACCTTGGCGCCGCGGCAGTGGTGGCCCAGGTCGGTGTGCACGGTGTAGGCAAAGTCGACCGGCGTGGCGCCCTGCGGCAGTTCAACGATGGCGGCGTTCGGCGTGAGCACGTAGATGCGGTCGTCGAACAGGCCCTGGGCGGTGCCGCTGAGGTCGCGCTCCCAGGCCAGCAGTTGGCGCAGCACGGCGATCTTGGCGTCGTACTCGGAGTTGGCCGTGACGCCCGAGTAGCCTTTGGCACCCGCTTCCTTGTAGGCCCAGTGCGCGGCCACGCCGTGTTCGGCGTGGTCGTGCATGGCCTGGGTACGGATCTGGATCTCGAAGGCCCGCCCCTGGGCGTCGCGCACCACCGTGTGCAGGGACTGATAGCCGTTGGGTTTGGGCTTGGCGATGTAGTCGTCGAACTCATCCGCCACCGGCGTGAAGTGCTCGTGCACGAAGGACAGCACGGCGTAGCAGTCAGCGGTTTCGAGCACGATCACGCGCAAGGCCCGGATGTCGAACACCTGCTCGAAGTCCAGCGCCTTGCCCCGCATCTTCTTGACGATGCTGTAGATGTGCTTGGGCCGGCCTTGCACCATGGCGGCGATACCCTGCGCCAGCAGCGCGCGCTGCAGGTCCTCGCGCACCTGCTCGACATGCGCCTCGCGCTCGGCGCGCTTTTCGTCGAGCAGCTTGGCCACGTTCTTGTAGGTCTGCGGCTCCAAGAAGCGAAAAGCCAGGTCTTCCATCTCCCACTTGATCTGCCAGATGCCCAGCCGGTTGGCCAGGGGCGCGAACACATGCAGGGATTCGCTGGCCAGCAGTTCACCCGGATCGCCCTTGATGGAGGCGAAATAGCGCAGCGTCTGCAGACGCGAGGCCAGGCGCAGCATCACCACGCGCAGGTCGCGTGAAAAGGCGAGCAGCATCTTGCGCACGTTCTCGGTCTGGCTGGCCGCGAGCTCGGACACGGGCGCCTTGGACAAGCCCGGCGCGGGCTGGCCCGCGTCTTGGGCGGCCAGGCGTTCCTCCTGCTTGCGCGCGAGCTTCTCCGCCGCCTTCAGACGCGCCTGCCGCTGCAACTGGACGAGCTTGGTGGTCTCCAGCGCCAGCGCGGCGTGCTGCTCGCCGAAGGCTTTGGCGATGACTTCTTGCGGCCGGTTCAGGTGCTGACAGGCATACACCAGGTACACCACCGACTGCATGGCCTCGGACCCCCCGATGTCGGCCAGGATGCGCGCCACCGCCTCGGCGTGTGCCCAGGTGTTCTCACCCGTGTCCAGGCACTCGCCTTCCAGCAGGGGCTCGGCAAAGGCACGGGCGCGCGCCAGCGCATTGGCCTGCTGAGGCAGGCCCGCGGCGGTGGCGGCCACGATCGCGGCCGTGGCGGGCGCCGCGTCGTCCAACGAGGGGTTGGCCCGCTTCATGGCGAGAGCAGGAAGTCGAGCACGGCGCGCACCTGATCGTCGGCCATCAGCGTGGGCGCGTGACCCACGCCGGCGAAGCTCACGCAGCGCGGGCGCGGCCCGCGGGCCTGCATGGCCCGCACGGTGTCCATGCTGAGCAGGTCCGAGTCCTCGCCACGCAACACCAGGGTGGGCGCGGCGATCGCGTCGTACAGGTCCCACAGCGCGGCCTCGCCGGCGCGCACCGCCTCACGCAGCGCCTGCGTTTCCACGCCCTGCGTCATGGCCTTGAACGGCAGGGCGATGGCCGGGTCGTAGTGCAGGCGCACGCGCCCGCCGCGCTCGCGCAGCATGGGCAGGGACAGGGCCCGCCATTGCTCGGGCGTGTGGGGGCCGAAGCCCTTGGAAATGCTGGCCAGGTAGTCACTCGCCGCCTGCATGGAGTCGAAGTCGGGGTCCAGGCCCAGGTAGGTGCCGATGCGCATGAGCGCTTCCCACTGCACCACGGGTCCCACATCGTTCAGCACCAGGCGCGTGGGCGCCAGCAGCGGCTGCGCCGCCACGCCCATGCCGATGAGTCCTCCCATGCTGGTGCCGACCCAGTCGATGCGCACGCCGGGTCGCTGCGCGCGCAACTGCTGCAGCAGCACGGCAAGGTCGGCCACGTAGGTGGGCACCTGGTAGGCCATGGGGTCAGCCAGCCAATCGCTGTGCCCGCGCCCCGCCACGTCCACCGCGACCACGCGGCAGAACGGTTGCAGCGCGCGCGCCAGGGTGTCGAAGTCGCGCCCCTGGCGCGACAGACCGTGCACGCAGACGACCACGTGATCGTCGCGCCCGCCGGTGCTGCGCCAGTCCCACCAAGCCATGCAGCGCGGGCCGCCTTCACGGGCCGCGGCCCCACCGACGACGGTGTGCTGGAGTTGGGGTTCGGTCATGGTGCGGCTCGGGGCTGGCGTCCGCCATCCATAATGCATGGCAGCACGTCGAACCAATCGTAATGGAACTGGAGTAACCCATGCTCACCGGGAAAACCGCACTCGTCACCGGATCCACCAGCGGCATCGGCCTCGGCATCGCCAAGGCCCTCGCACGCCAGGGCGCCAATGTCGTGCTCAATGGTTTCGGTGACAGCGCCGGCCCACAGGCCGAGGTGGCGGCACTGGGCGCCAAGGTCGGCTACCACGGTGCCGACATGAGCAAGCCGGCAGAGATTGAGGACATGATGGCCTACGCGGCCAAGACCTTCGGCCAAGTGGACATCCTCGTGAACAACGCGGGCATCCAGCACGTCGCCAGGGTGCAGGACTTCCCGGTCGAACGCTGGGACGCGGTGATCGCCATCAACTTGTCCAGCGCCTTCCATACCTCGCGTCTGGCCCTGCCGGCCATGCTCAAGGCCAACTGGGGACGCATCATCAACGTGGCTTCGGTACATGGGCTGGTGGGATCGGCGGAGAAGTCGGCGTACGTGGCGGCCAAGCATGGCATCGTGGGCCTGACCAAGGTGACGGCCCTGGAAACCGCCACCTCGGGCGTCACCTGCAACGCCATCTGCCCGGGTTGGGTGCTGACGCCGCTGGTGCAGAAGCAGGTGGACGCGAAGGCCGCCGCGCTGAAGCTTTCGAACGCGGAAGCCACCAAGCTGCTGCTGGGCGAGAAGGAGCCCTCGATGCAATTCACCACGCCCGAGGAGCTGGGCGAACTGGCGGTGTTCTTCTGCTCGCCCGCCGCCGGCAACGTACGCGGCGTGGCCTGGAACATGGACGGCGGTTGGGCCGCCCAGTAAGGCCTCAGCGCATTTGGATGGCGCCAGACACCGTGATGCTCACGGTGCTGGTGCCGGCGGCCACCGGAATGGCGGCGTCGCTCGCGGCCGCCTTGGCCTCCATGGCCATCATGCGCGGCATGGGTCGCTCGGGCATCTCGGCCGAGCTCACCGACACATCGCGCAGCGTGTAGCCGCTGAAGCCAAAGCCCTTGGCGATTTCACTGGCGCGCGCGCGAAAACGCTCGATGGCCTGCGCCTGCACCTGGGACTCCAGCGCCTGACGCGCTTCGCGCGAGAGCGAGAAGCCCATGTTGGAGACGGTGAGGGTCTGCACACGACCAGCCACCGCGCTCACGTTGGCGATGTCGCGGCCCTCGATCACCACCTCGGCCTGACCCTGCCAGCCGCTGATGCGGCCATTGCTGCCATAACGGGGGTAGAGGCGCAGGTTGCCGGTGCGCACCTCCAGTTGCTGAGGCTTGGCCTGCGGCTGGGCGATCGCCAGCGCGGCATCCACAGCCACCTTGAGCTGATTCTGCACAGTAGCGGCATCGCTGCCCTCGCGGGTGGTGCTCAACACCACGGTGAGCCAGTCTTGCGGCACTTCCAGGTGGCCGCTGGCGGAGAGGCTCACCACATTGGCGGGCACCTCGGGCGCCTGCGCCAGCGCAACCGGCGAAGCGGCCACGGCGGCCATGAGGCTGAGAGCGGAAGCGGCGCGGCGAACCGCAGCCGCCGAGCGGGCGGGCAGATAGGGCATGGGCATGTGTGCTGGTTTTTTTCAGGGCTGGCGATGGGACTCGAAGGGCGGTTGCACCCTGAGCTGCTCGCGCAGGCGCTGACGCTCCTCCACGGACAGCCGGAAAGGCTTGCCGCCGTCGTCCATGTCGTCAAAGGGTTGGCGCAGGGCATCGCGCAGCCGCATGGGCGCACGCGCCTCGCCACCATCGATTGAGATCGGCACCACCGTCACCGCCGCGGCGTCGGCGCCGATCACGCCGGCGTCGCGCGGACGCTCCGGATTGGCGTAAGCCAGACCCGCGGTCAAGCAAGCGATGGTTCCCATCCAAACGGACTTCATGGTGTGGAGGAGTATGAACAGAAGCCCGATTGTGCGAGTGAGGCTCGGGTCAAGCGAATGGCGTGCAGGGCAACATCTGTAACAGCCTGTCAGAAAACCAAAAAACGAGCGTTGACAAGCACTTGCCGCTGCCAAAATCGGCTTTGTTACATTTATCGGAAGTTGCTCCCATGCCACAGAACCACCCCCGCCCCAACAAGGTTCTCGTCGTCGATGACGACGTGCGCATCCGCGACCTGCTGCGCCGCTACCTGATGCAGGAAGGCTTCGAAGTGATGCTGGCCGAAGACGGCAAGGCCCTGAACAGGGTCCTGCAGCGCGACGCCGTAGACATCATCGTGCTCGATCTGATGATGCCCGGCGAGGACGGGCTGTCGATCTGCCGCCGCCTGCGCGCCAATGGCGACCGCACGCCCATCATCATGCTGACCGCCAAGAGCGAGGACGTGGACCGCATCGTGGGCTTGGAGGTCGGCGCCGATGACTACCTCGGCAAACCGTTCAATCCGCGGGAACTGCTGGCCCGCATCCACGCCGTGCTGCGCCGCCGCCCGCCGGCCGAGGTGCCCGGCGCGCCCTCGCAGGACGCCGAGGTGGTGAAGTTCGGCCCCTACGAATTCGATCTGAGCCTGCGCACCCTGCGCAAGGACGGCAACGACCTGCCCTTGACCACTGGCGAATTCGCCATGCTCAAGGCCCTGGTGCGCCACCCGCGCCAACCGCTGTCGCGCGAGAAGCTGGCCCAGTTGGCGCGCGGACGCGAGTTCGAGCCCTTCGACCGCAGCCTGGATGTGCAGGTCTCGCGCCTGCGCAAGCTGATCGAGGACGACGCATCCTCGCCGCGCTACCTGCAGACGGTATGGGGCGTGGGCTACGTGTTCGTGCCGGACGGCAACACCTGATGGACAGCGAATCACGGGTACCGTTCGAGACCGAACCCACCGCGCTGGAAACCGCCCCGGCCCCGCTGGAGGTGCGGCCCACGCGCGGCGTGAGCCTGTTCTGGCGCACCTTCTTCTTTCTCACGCTGCTGCTCACTGGCTGCATCATCGCGTGGCTGCAAACTTTCCGCGCGCTGGAATACGAGCCGCGCGCCCTGCAAAGCGCGCAGCAGCTCGCTTCGCTGGTGAACCTCAGCCGCGCGGCGCTGATTCACTCGGATTCGATCGCGCGCGTCTCGCTCATCAAGACCCTGGCGTCCGAGGAAGGCCTGCGCATCGCTCCGCGCGAGCCCAACGACACCTTCCAGCTCTACGACACCGACCTGCTCAGCCGCAACGTGGCCGGACAGTTGAAGGCCCGCCTGGGGCCGGACACGGTGGTGGCGCGAGAGGTCAATCACCAGGCGGGGCTGTGGATCGGCTTCTCGATCGACGGCGACCCATACTGGCTGTTGACCGACCCCTCCCGCATCGGCCCGGTGGCGGGCACCACCTGGCTGATCTGGCTGGGCACGGCCGCCCTGCTCTCGCTCGCTGGCGCCGCGCTCATCGCGCGCCTGATCAACCGGCCGTTGAAGAAGCTCTCCTTCGCGGCCAGCCGCGTGCGCGAGGGCGACTTCAACGCCAGCCAGCTCAACGAGACGGTGGCCACCAGCGAGATTCGCGAAGTCAACATCGGCTTCAACCGCATGGCGCAGCGCCTGTCCAAGATCGAGCAGGACCGCGCGCTCATGCTCGCCGGCATCTCGCACGACCTGCGCACGCCGCTGGCGCGCCTGCGGCTGGAAACCGAGATGAGCGTGGCCGATCCGATGGCGCGCGAGCACATGTCGGCCGACATCGAGCAGGTCAACGCCATCATCGACAAGTTCCTCGACTACGCGCGGCCCGACCACATGAAGCCGGAGGAGGTCAACCTCAACGAGGTGATAGAGACCGCGCTGTTCGCGCTCGGCGACGACCCCAAGACGGTCATCAAGACCCGTATCGAGCCCGCGCTGTTCGTTCTGGGTGACCCGGTGGAGTTGCAGCGCGTGTTCAGCAACCTGCTGGAAAACGCCTCGCGCTACGGCCGCGACCCCGACAGCGGCGTGGCGCAAATCGACATCGCCGCCAAGGCCAAGGACGACTCGGTGCTGGTCAAGCTGCGCGACCATGGCCGCGGCGTGCGGCCCGAAATGCTGGAGCAGCTGACCCAGCCGTTCTTCCGCGGCGACGCCGCGCGCTCCGACGCCACCGGCACGGGCCTGGGCCTGGCCATTGTGGAGCGCGCCATCACGCGCATGGGCGGGCGCTTCGCGCTGGCCAACAGCAGCACGGGCGGCCTGGCGGCGCACATGAAGCTGCGCCGCGCGCCGGGCTGAGCGCCGCCCGGCGGCTGCCGCTCAGACCTTGAACAACAAGGCCACGGCGCGGGCCTCGATGGCCTCGCCCTGCCCCACCGGCCCCATCTTCTCGGCCGTCTTGGCCTTCACGTTCACCTGGCCCACCGCCAAGTCGAGCAAGGCGGCGATGCGCTCGACCATGGCCGGGATGTGCGGCGCCAGCTTGGGCGCCTGCGCAACCACGGTGCTGTCGAGGTTGCCGATCTCGTAGCCTTCGGCGCGCACGCGCCGAGCGGCCTCGGCCAGCAGCGCACCCGAGTCGGCGCCGCGGAAGCGCTCGTCGGTGTCGGGAAAGTGGCGGCCGATATCGCCCAGCGCGGCGGCGCCGAGCAGCGCGTCGGTGATGGCATGCAGCAGCGCGTCAGCGTCGGAATGCCCCAGCAGGCCATGCGTGTGCGGCACGGTGATCCCCCCCAACACCAGTGGGCGACCGGTAACCAGGCGGTGGATGTCCCATCCTTCGCCGATGCGGATGGCGTTCATGTGCGGCTCCTGAGGATGGCTTCGGCCAAGGCGAAGTCGTACGGGTAGGTGACCTTGATGTTGCTGGCGCGCCCTTCCACCAGGCGCGGGCGCCGCCCGGTGCGCTCGATGGCGCTGGCCTCGTCGGTGATGCCCTCGAAGCCGGTGGCTCGCGCCATCAACAGCGCGTCCAGCAGTTCGCCCAGGCGGAACATCTGCGGTGTCTGTGCCAGCCACTTGTGGCGGCGCTCGATGGTGCGCGCCACGCGGCCGTCCACCTCGTCCTTCAGCGTGTCCGGCAACGGCAGCGCCAGCAGGCCGCCCACCGGGTCGCTGGCGCAGGCCTCGATCAGCGCCGTCACCTCCTCGGGCGTGACCAGGCAGCGCGCGGCGTCGTGCACCAGCACCCAATCGGCATCGGGCACGCCGGCTTCGCGCAGGGCCTGCAGGCCATTGAACACGGTTTCGGCGCGCGTGGCCCCGCCGCGGCGCAGGGCGAGCACGCCGTCGACATCGCCGGGCCAGTGCGCATCGTCGGGCGCCAGCACCACCACGATCCGATCCAGCGTCGTCACGCCGCGCAACGCAGCCAGGGTGTGTTGCACCAGAGGCCGCCCCGCGATGGGCTGGTATTGCTTGGGCAGCGGCGCGCCCGCGCGCGAACCGGTGCCCGCGCAAGGCAGCAGCGCATGGCAGCGGGGCAAGGACGATGGGGCGTGGAAAGGGGAAGCAGCGCTCATGGGCGCCGCCATTCTAGAATTCACCCACACCCCCGGCCCGATCCGACCGGGGGTATTTGCATTGTTGGTACCGACCGAATGTCCCTCACCCTGCCCGCGCTGAGCCCCGGCAAGCGCCACACCCTGCCCCACCCCGGCGGCTCGGCCGACGCGCTGTGGTTGGCCCGCCTGGCCGAGCGCGAACAGCGCGACGGCCGGCTCACCGCCATCGTCACGGCCGACGCGAACGACGCCCGGCGCCTGATCGACGAGCTGGCCTTCTTCGCACCCGATCTGCGCACCACGCTGTTTCCCGATTGGGAAACCCTGCCCTACGACACCTTCTCGCCGCACCAGGACCTCATCAGCGAGCGCCTGGCCACCCTGTGGCGCATCTCCCAGCGCGCGCAGGACGGCGGCGCCGACGTGGTACTGGTGCCCGCCACCACGGCGCTCTACCGGCTCGCGCCACCGTCCTTCCTGGCGGGCTACACCTTCCACTTCAAGGTCAAGCAATCGCTGGACGAGGCGCGGCTCAAGGGCCAGCTCACGCTCGCGGGCTACCAGCACGTCACACAGGTGGTGAGTCCCGGCGAGTACGCCGTGCGCGGCGGCCTCATCGACCTCTTCCCCATGGGCAGCCCGGTGCCGTACCGCGTGGATCTGTTCGACGACGAGATCGACAGCATCCGCACCTTCGACCCCGACAGCCAGCGCAGCCTGTACCCGGTGAACGAGGTGCGCCTGCTGCCCGGCCGCGAATTCCCTATGGACGACGCGGCGCGCGCGCGCTTTCGCAGCCGCTGGCGCGAACTGCTCGAAGGCGACCCGACCAAGAGCCGCCTATACAAGGACATGGGCAACGGGGTGGCCACCGCCGGCATCGAGTACTACCTGCCGCTGTTCTTCGAGGACACCGCCACGGTGTTCGACTACCTTGGCGAGGCCGCAACCTTGGTGCTGCACGGGGAGCTGGAGCCCGCCTTCCAGCGCTTCTGGCAGGACACGCGCGAGCGCCACCGCCTGCTGCAGGGCGATCCCGACCGCCCCATCCTGCCGCCCGACGCCCTCTTCCTCAACGCCGAGCAGTTCTTCACCCGGGCCAAGGCGCATGCCCAGGTGGTGATGCGCCCGGGCGCCAGCGACGTGAGCGACAGCGCATTCGCCCAGGCACTGCCCGATCTGGCCGTGGTGCGCGGCGCCGACGAACCGCTGGCCAAGCTGCAGGCCCACCTGCGCGCCAGCCCGCAGCGCGCGCTGATCTTGGCCGAAAGCGACGGCCGCCGAGAAAGCCTGCTCGACTTCCTGCGCGCCAGCGGCCTGAACCCGCCCGCCTTCGACAGCCTGGCCGAATTCCAGGCCAGCGAGGAAAAGGCCGGCATCGCCACCGCCGCCCTGGCCACCGGCTTCGCCTGGCTGGAAGCCGGCATCGACTTCGTCACAGAGACCGAGCTCTTCGCCGCCGGCCCCACCACACGCCGGCGCCGCAAGCAGGAGCAGGTGAGCGACGTCGACGCGCTCATCAAGGACCTGTCCGAGCTCAACGTGGGCGACCCGGTCGTGCACGCGGCGCACGGCATCGGCCGCTACCGCGGGCTCATCAACCTGGACATGGGCGAGAAAAACGCCGACGGCACGCCCGCGCTGCAGGAGTTCCTGCACCTGGAATACGCCGACAAGGCCGTGCTCTACGTGCCCGTGAGTCAGCTCGGTCTCATCGGCCGCTACACCGGTGTCAGCGCCGACGAGGCGCCACTGCACAAGCTGGGCAGCGGCCAGTGGGAGAAGGCCAAGCGCAAGGCCGCCGAGCAGGTGCGCGACGCCGCCGCCGAACTGCTCAACATCTACGCGCGCCGCGCCGCGCGCCAAGGCCACGCCTTCCGCTACTCACCGCAGGACTACGAGGCCTTCGCCAACGACTTCGGCTTCGAGGAAACCGCCGACCAGCGCGCCGCCATCCACGCCGTGGTGCAGGACATGATCAGCCCGCGGCCCATGGACCGCCTGGTCTGCGGCGACGTGGGCTTCGGCAAGACCGAAGTGGCACTGCGGGCGGCCTTCGTGGCCGTGACCGGCGGCAAGCAGGTGGCCTTCCTCGCGCCCACCACGCTGCTGGCAGAACAGCACTACCAGACCCTGGTGGACCGCTTCAGCAAGTGGCCGGTGAAGATCGCCGAGATGAGCCGCTTCCGATCGCAGAAGGAAATCACCGCGGCCATGAAGGGCATCGCCGACGGCTCGGTGGACATCGTCGTTGGCACGCACAAGCTGCTGAGCGAGAAAGCCCAGTTCAAGAACCTGGGCCTGCTCATCATCGACGAGGAGCACCGCTTCGGCGTGCGCCACAAGGAGGCCATGAAGCAGCTGCGCGCCGAAGTCGACGTGCTGACGCTCACCGCCACCCCCATCCCCCGCACCCTGGGCATGGCGCTCGAGGGCCTGCGCGACCTGAGCGTGATCGCCACCGCCCCGCAGCGCCGCCTGGCCATCAAGACCTTCGTTCGCAACGAAGGCAACGGCGTCATCCGCGAGGCCGTGCTGCGCGAGCTCAAGCGCGGCGGCCAGGTCTACTTCCTGCACAACGAGGTCGAAACCATCGAAAACCGCAAGGCCAAGCTGGAAGAGATCCTGCCCGAGGCGCGCATCGCCGTCGCGCACGGCCAGATGCCCGAGCGCGAGCTGGAGCGCGTGATGCGCGACTTCGTGGCCCAGCGGTACAACCTGTTGCTGTGCTCCACCATCATCGAGACCGGCATCGACGTGCCCACGGCCAACACCATCGTCATGAGCCGCGCCGACAAGTTCGGCCTGGCGCAGCTGCACCAGCTGCGCGGCCGCGTGGGCCGCAGCCACCACCAGGCCTACGCCTACCTGCTGGTGCCCGAGATCGAAGGCCTCACCAAACAGGCCGCGCAGCGGCTGGACGCCATCCAGCAGATGGAGGAACTGGGCAGCGGCTTTTACCTGGCCATGCACGATCTGGAGATCCGTGGCGCCGGCGAGGTGCTGGGCGAGAACCAGAGCGGCAACATGCTGGAGGTGGGTTTCCAGCTCTACAACGAGATGCTCTCGGAGGCCGTGAAGGCGCTCAAGGCCGGCCGCGAACCCGACCTGCTGGCGCCCTTGTCCGTCACCACCGACATCAACCTGCACGCCCCCGCCCTGCTGCCCAACGACTACTGCGGCGACGTGCACCTGCGCCTGAGCTTCTACAAAAAGCTGGCCACCGCCCGCAGCGCCGAGCAGGTCGATGCCCTGCTGGAGGAAATCGTCGACCGCTTCGGCAAGCCGCCGGCGCAGACGCAGACCCTCATCGACGTGCACCGCCTGCGCGTGCTCAGCGCGCCCTATGGCGTGGCCAAGGTCGACGCGGCGCCGGGCGTGATCAACATCACCTTCAAACCCAACCCGCCCATCGAGCCGATGCGCATCGTCGAGCTCATCCAGAAGCACAAGCACATCAAGCTGGCGGGCAACGAGAAGCTGCGCATCGAGCGCGCGCTGCCCGAGGTGAAGGACCGCGTGCAACTCGTGCGCGACGTGCTGCGCGCCCTGGGCCAACCCCAAAAGACCACCACCGAAACCGCATGACCGCCCCCGCCACTTCCATCGCCCCCGGCCTCACCGTGCGTGGCTTCACGCCGCCGCTCAAGCTCCGCGACTTCAAGCTCATCGCCTTCGACATGGATTCCACGCTCATCAGCATCGAGTGCGTGGACGAGATCGCCGACGTGGTCGGCAAGAAGGCGGAGGTCGCCGCCATCACCGAGGCCGCGATGCGCGGCGAAATCACCGACTACAAGGACAGCCTGCGCCGTCGTGTGGCCCTGCTCAAGGGCGTGACCGTGGCCGACATGGAGCAGGTGCTGGTCGAGCGCCTGCGCATCAACCCCGGCGCGGCCGAACTCGTGCGCGCCTGCCAGGCCGCCGGACTCAAGGTGCTGCTGGTCTCTGGCGGCTTCACCTATTTCGCCTACCGTGTGCGCGACACGCTGGGCATCGACTTCGTGCGCGCCAACGTGCTGGAGATCGCGAGCGGCGCGAACTGCGGCGAACTCACGGGCCGCATGGTCGACCAGACCTGGGGCGACATCTGCGACGGCGCAGAGAAGCGGCGCACCCTGCTGGAGGTGGCCTCGCTGCTGGGCATCGAGCCCTCGGAATGCATTGCCATGGGCGACGGCGCCAACGACCTGCCCATGATGGGTGTGGCCGGCCTGTCCGTGGCCTACCACGCCAAGCCCGCCGTGCGCGAACAGGCCATGGTGTCCATCGAAAGCGGCGGACTGGACCGCCTGCTGGAGGTGCTGCGCTGAAGCGCGGGCGCCCGAGACAAAAGAAAAAGCCCGTCATCGCAAGATGACGGGCTTTCGCATAAGTGGTCGGCGTGGCGGGATTCGAACTCGCGACCCCTTGCACCCCATGCAAGTGCGCTACCAGGCTGCGCTACACGCCGACAAGCCTCGCATTATAGCCGGCAAAAAAGCGCTCTCTCAGGCCGATAGCCGAAGCAACTCACGAATCTCGAGCAGTTCGCGGCGCATGTCGCTCAACAGCGTGGGTTCGGCCGATGCCGCTGGCGCGGCGTGCGACACCATGGCCGACACCACGGTGGTGTCGTCGTCGTGGATGACGGCGTCCAGGTCGATCACGTCGATCGGATCTTCCTCGTCCTGGCGGCGCTTCTCGCGCTCGGCCTGGGCCAGTTCCTGCAGCTTGTTGCGTGCACCGCTGATGGTGAAGCCCTGGTCGTACAGCAGCTCGCGGATGCGGCGGATCATCAGCACCTCGTGGTGCTGGTAGTAGCGCCGGTTGCCCCGGCGCTTCATGGGGCGAAGCTGCGTGAACTCCTGCTCCCAGTAGCGCAGCACATGCGGCTTGACGCCACACAGCTCGCCCACCTCACCAATGGTGAAGTAGCGCTTCGCTGGAATGGGGGGCAGCGATTTTTCCATGTAAATCAAGGCGGTAGAAACCGAAGCTTGAATTTACTCTAAGTCAGGAAACCCCGGGGACTACCCCGGGGCTTTTCGTGCGAAATGTTGTAAGCGACCCCTATCGGGCCGCGCGACAGCGCCGTTCAGCCGCCGATGACCGCCGCCTGCACCTGCTCCTTGAGCTTGGGACTGGCGTGGAAAGTGACAACCCGCCGGGCCTGGATGGCCACCGGTTCGCCGGTGCGCGGGTTGCGGCCCGGGCGGGCCGCCTTGGTGCGGATCTGGAAGTTGCCGAAGCCCGAGATCTTCACGTCCGTGCCATTGACCAGGCTCTCGGTGATGAGATCGAAGAAGGCGTCGATCATGTCCTTGGATTCCCGCTTGTTCAGGCCGATCTGGTCGAACAGCAGCTCGGCGAGCTGCGCCTTGGTGAGGGCGGGGGTTTCCAGGCTTTCGACGGCCAGTTCCATCGGGTTCTCCTTCTTGTCGGTGTCGGGGCTCAAGCGCGCAGACGGGCTTTCACGCGCTGCTGCAGGGACACGAGCGTCTGCTGCACGGCGGCTTCGATCTGTTCGTCGGCCAGTGTAGCGTCCTCACGGTTCATGACGAGGCGCACGGCCAGGCTCTTCTCATGCTCCGCCAGGCCGGGCACCGTGGCGCCTTTCTTCGGTCGGTAGACATCGAACAGCACGGCGTCCTGCAGCCAGGGGTTCCCGGCGGCGCGGATGGCGGCCATCACGGCGTCGTGCGAGACGGCTTCGTCGACCACCAGCGCCAGGTCGCGCTGCACCGGCTGGTGGCGGCTGACCGCGCGGAAGGCCGGCACCGGCCGGGCCAGCACGGCGTCGAGTTCCAGTTCGAACAGCACCGGCGCCTGGGGCAATTCGTATGCCTGGCGCCAGCGCGGGTGCAATTCGCCCACGTGACCGATGCAGCGGCCGTCCAGCCACACGGCCGCGCAGCGGCCCGGGTGCATCGCCGGGTGTTCGGCCGCGCGGAACTCGGCGCGGCGCGGCGCCAGCAAGGCCTCCACATCGCCCTTGGCGTCGAAGAAATCGGCGCCGCGATCGCTCTCGCCCCACTGCAAGGCGTTCAGCGGCCCGCCCGCGAGGCCGGCCACGCGCATGGGCTGGTCGAAGCCGGCCACGGTGGTGTCGCTGTCGGCCACGCCCGCGTCCTTGCGGAACACACGGCCGATCTCGAACAGGCGCACGCGCTCGGCGCGGCGGTCGAGGTTGAACTTGCACACCGCCACCAGGCTGCCGATCAGCGAGGAGCGCATCACGCTCATCTGGCTGGCGATCGGGTTGAGCAACTGGATCGGGTCGGCGTTGCCCGCGAGCTCACGCTCCCAGCGCTCTTCGACGAAGCTGAAGTTGATCGTCTCCTGGTAACCCAGCTGCGCGAGCTGGCGGCGCACGGCGAAAGCGCCGCGGCGCGCCTCGGGACGCAGCTTGGCGGTGATCGGCGCCAGCGGCGGCGCGGTGGGCAGTTGCTCGTAGCCCACGAGGCGCACCACTTCTTCGATCAGGTCCTCCTCGATCTGCAGATCGAAGCGGTAGGGTGGCGGCGTCACGGTGACCGTGCCCTCGCCCTCCTGCAAGGCCAGACCCAGGCGGCGCAGCGCACCCACGCACTGCGCCTGCGTGAGCGGCATGCCGATGACCTTGGCCGCGCGCGCCACGCGCAAGGTGACGGGCTTGGCCTCGGGCAGGCGCGCCACCTGGTCGTCCATGGGACCGGCCTGGCCGCCGCAAATCTCCAGCACGAGCTGCGTGATGCGCTCGATGTGCTCGACCGTCGTGGACGGATCGACACCACGCTCGAAGCGGTGGCCCGCGTCCGTGCTGAAGTTGTAGCGGCGCGAACGCCCGGCCACCGCCTTGGGCCACCAGAAGGCGGCCTCGATGTAGATGTTCTGGGTGTCGTCGGACACCGCGGTGGCGTCGCCGCCCATGATGCCCGCCAGCGACTCGACCGCCTGGTCGTCGGCGATCACGCCCACGCCGGCGTCCACCGCGATGGTGTTGCCGTTGAGCAGCTTGAGCGTTTCGCCCTCGCGCCCCCAGCGCACCTGCAGGCCGCCGTGGATCTTGTCGAGATCGAAGATGTGCGAGGGCCGGCCGAGCTCGAACATCACGTAGTTGGAGATGTCCACCAGCGCGGTGACGCTGCGCTGGCCGCAGCGCGCCAGGCGATCGACCATCCAGGCCGGCGTCTGCGCCCGGGTGTTCACGCCGCGCACCACGCGGCCGCTGAAGCGGCCGCACAGGTCGGGCGCCTCGATGCGCACCGGCAGCCGGTCGTCCAGCGACACCGGCGCGGCCGGGAAGCTGGGCGCCTGCAGCGGCGCGCCGGTGATGGCCGCCACTTCGCGCGCGATGCCGTACACGCTCAGGCAGTGCGCCAGATTGGGCGTGAGCTTCAGGGTGAACAGCATGTCGTCCAGCGCCAGCTGCTCGCGGATGTCGCGCCCCACCACGGCGTCGGCGGCGAGTTCGAGCAGGCCTTCGTGGCTGTCGGACAGCTGCAGCTCACGCGCCGAGCACAGCATGCCCTGGCTTTCCACGCCGCGCAGCTTGCCAAGCTTGATGGCGAAGGGCTTGCCGTCCTCGCCCGGGGGCAGTTCGGCGCCCACCAGCGCGCAAGGCACCTTGATCCCCACGCGGGCGTTCGGCGCGCCGCAAACGATATTGAGCGGCGCGCCCTGCCCCACGTCCACCTCGCACACCCGCAGGCGATCGGCGTTGGGGTGCTGCGCGGCGGACTTGATCTCGCCCACCACGACTCGGGTGAACGGCGGCGCCACCGGGCGCAGCTCTTCGACCTCGAGCCCGGCCATGGTGAGGGTGTCGGCAAGTTGCTGGCTCGTCAGCGGCGGGTTGCAGAAGCTGCGCAGCCAGGATTCGGGGAATTGCATGGTGGTCGCTTATCGGAACTGGCTGAGGAAACGCACGTCGCCGTCGAAGAACAGGCGCAGGTCATTGACGCCGTAGCGCAGCATGGTCAGGCGGTCGGGGCCCATGCCAAAGGCGAAGCCGATGTAGCGCTCGGGGTCGAGGCCCATGTTGCGCACCACGTTCGGGTGCACCTGGCCGGAGCCCGCCACTTCGAGCCAGCGCCCGGCCAGCGGGCCGCTCTGGAACTGGATGTCGATCTCCGCGCTCGGCTCGGTGAACGGGAAGAAGCTGGGGCGAAAGCGCAGCACCAGGTCGTCGCTCTCGAAGAAGGTGCGGCAGAAATCGGTGAAGACGACCTTGAGGTCTTTGAAGCTCACGTTCTCGCCAATCCACAGGCCCTCGCACTGGTGGAACATGGGCGAGTGGGTAGCGTCGCTGTCCACGCGGTAGGTGCGGCCCGGCGCGATGACGCGGATCTCGGGCATGCCCTGGCCGGCGTCCAGGGCCGCGCGGTGGCGCTTGACGTGCTGCACCGCGTGGCGGATCTGCATCGGGCTGGTGTGCGTGCGCAGCAGATTGGGCGCTTTCGCCGAGCCGCCTTCCACGTAGAAGGTGTCGTGCATGGAACGCGCCGGGTGGTCCTCGGGGGTGTTCAGGGCCGTGAAGTTGAACCAGTCGGACTCGATCTCGGGCCCCTCGGCCACCTCGAAACCCATGGAGCCGAAGATGGCCTCGATGCGCTCCAGCGTGAGGCTCACCGGGTGCAGCCCGCCCGCGCCGCGCTGACGGCCCGGCAGGCTCACGTCCAGGGCCTCGGCCTTGAGCTGGGCGTCCAGCTCCGCGTCGGCCAGGGCCTGGCGGCGCTGCGTCAGCGCGCCCTCGATGGCCTGCTTGGCCAGGTTGATCGCAGCACCGCGGGTCTTCTTCTCGTCCACCGACAGGGCAGCCATGCCCTTCATCAACTCGGTGATGCGGCCCGACTTGCCCAGGTAGCGCGCCTTGGCGTTCTCCAGGTCGGCCGGCGTGGCGGCCTGCGCGAACTCGGCGCGCGCCGCCTCGGCCAGGTTGTCCAACTCGTTCATTCGATGCGTGTCCGATGCAATGAAAAAAGGGTTGAAGCCGGCGGGTCACCCCTCAAGCCTCAACCCCTTAGAACGGCAGCGGGCGCCTGCGCGCCCGGCCGGGAATCAAGCGGTGGCCAGCTTGGCTTTGACCTGCTCCACGATGCTGCCAAAAGCCGCCGGGTCGTTGACGGCCAGGTCGGCGAGGACCTTGCGGTCGATCTCGATCTGGGCCTTCTTCAGACCGTTGGCGAACTGGCTGTAAGTCAGGCCGCAAGCGCGCGCACCGGCGTTGATACGCGCGATCCACAGCTGGCGGAACACGCGCTTCTTGGTGCGGCGATCGCGGTAGGCGTACTGGCCCGCCTTCATCACCGCCTGTTTGGCGATGCGGAAGACGTTGCCGCGGCGGCCGCGGAAACCTTTGGCCAGAGCCAGGACTTTTTTATGGCGGGCGCGAGCCGTGACACCACGTTTGACGCGAGGCATATGCTTCTCCTAGTTCGTCTTGATTACAGGCCAGCGAACGGCAGCATCTGCGCCATGTGACCCATGTTGGTCTCATGGACGTTGACGGCCCCGCGCAGGTGGCGCTTGTTCTTGGTGGACTTCTTGGTCAGGATGTGACGCTTGAAGGCTTGACCGCGCTTGACGGTGCCACCGGGACGAACGCGAAAACGCTTCTTCGCGCTGCTCTTGGTCTTCATTTTGGGCATGGAAATGCTCCTTTTGATTTGTGCTCGCGAGGCGCCGCGGCAACCAGCCACGGTCTTGATGGGCCCCGAGCCACTTCTGGTAAGGCCCTTTCGGGTCTTCCTTTCGGCACCGGCCTTGCGGCTGGTGCCTCAAGCCGGCAGGGGACCAACCCTGCCCGCTCAATTCTTCAAACAACCCCGGCGTCTCAGGCCGCCGTGGGGCTGGCCGCCGGCGCCGCCGTTTCGGCCGCGGGCTTCGCCGCCACCTTCTTGCGGCTCGGCGCGATCATCATGATCATCTGGCGCCCTTCCAGCTTCGGGAACTGCTCCACGATGATCAGGTCACCCAACTCGTCGCGGATGCGGTTCAGCAGCGCCAGACCGAGTTCCTGGTGCGTGATCTCGCGGCCACGGAAGCGCAGCGTGATCTTGCACTTGTCGCCGTCGTCCAGGAACCGGCGGATGTTGCGCATCTTGATGTTGTAGTCGCCGTCGTCGGTACCCGGGCGGAACTTGACTTCCTTGATCTCGATGACCGTCTGCTTGGCTTTCGCTTCGGCCGCCTTCTTCTGTTCCTGGTACTTGAACTTGCCGTAATCCATCAGGCGGCACACCGGCGGATTCGCGGTGGCGGCGATCTCCACGAGATCGACGTCGAGCTCGCCAGCCATCCGAAGGGCTTCCTGCAAGCTCACGATGCCCAAGGGCTCGTTGTTCGGGCCGTTGAGGCGAACCTCGGGGGCCATGATTTCCCGGTTCAGGCGGTGCGCGCGTTCTTCACGCTGGCGGCGGTCGCGAAAGTTGGTAGCGATGGTGCGTTTCCTTCAAGTGGGCCGGTGAATCAAAAGCGGCCTGTCGGCCGCGGGGCTGCTCGCACCATGGGCGCCCGGTGATGCGGCGGCTTCACCGGGCCATGCCCGAGGGCGTTCAAGCCTTGGATGAAACCGATGTCGCGACGAGCTGGGAGAAGGCCTCCAGCGACATCACGCCCAGGTCTTTGTTGCCCCGGGCCCGCACCGCCACGGCGCCAGCGGCCTTTTCCTTGTCGCCCACAACGGCAATGAAAGGCAGCTTTTGCAACGCGTGCTCTCGTATTTTATACGTTATTTTCTCGTTGCGCAGGTCTGTTTCGACTCTAAGCCCTTGATTCTGCAGTGATTTCGCGATTTCACGACAGTAATCGGCCTGCGCGTCCGTGATGTTGAGCACCGCCACCTGCACCGGCGCCAGCCAGGTGGGCAGCGCGCCGGCGTGCTGTTCGATCAGGATGCCAATGAAACGCTCCAGACTGCCAACGATGGCGCGGTGCAGCATGATGGGGCGCTGCCGGGAGCCATCTTCGGCCACGTACTCGGCGTCCAGGCGCTCGGGCATGTTCGGGTCGACCTGCATCGTGCCGCACTGCCACTGGCGTCCCAGGGCGTCCTTCAGCGTGTACTCGATCTTCGGGCCGTAGAAGGCGCCCTCGCCCGGCAGGTACTCGAATTCGCAGCCCGACGCGCGTAGGCCCTGGGCCAGGGCGGCCTCGGCCTTGTCCCAGCTCTCCTCGCTGCCGATGCGCTTCTCGGGGCGCGTCGAGAGCTTGTAGAGGATCTCAGTGAAGCCGAAGTCCTTGTAGACCTTCTGCAGCAGCGTCGTGAAGGCGGCGACCTCGGCCTGGATCATGTCTTCGGTGCAGAAGATGTGGCCGTCGTCCTGCGTGAAGGCGCGCACGCGCATGATGCCGTGCAGCCCGCCCGTGGGCTCATTGCGGTGGCAGTTGCCGAACTCACCGAAGCGCAGCGGCAGGTCACGGTAGCTCTTGATGCCCTGCTTGTAGATGAGGATGTGACCGGGGCAATTCATCGGCTTGAGCGCGTAGTCGCGCTTTTCCGACTCCGTGGTGAACATGTTCTCGCGGTACTTGTCCCAGTGGCCGGTCTTTTCCCACAGCGCCTTGTCCAGGATCTGCGGACCCTTGACCTCCTGGTAGCCGTTGTCGCGGTAGACGCGGCGCATGTACTGCTCCACCTCCTGCCAGACCACCCAGCCCTTGGGATGCCAGAACACCGTGCCGGGGCTGTGCTCGTCCAGGTGGAACAGGTCCAGCTCGCGGCCCAGCTTGCGGTGGTCGCGCTTCTCGGCTTCCTCCAGCATGGTCAGGTATTGCTGCAGCTCTTCCTTGGTGGCCCAGGCCGTGCCGTAGATGCGCTGCAGCATCTCGTTGCGGTGGTCCCCTCGCCAATAGGCGCCGGCCACCTTCATGAGCTTGAAGTGCTTGAGCTTGCCCGTGCTGGGCACGTGCGGACCGCGGCAGAGGTCCTCGAACCCGCCTTCACGGTAGAGGCTCACGTCCTCGTTGGCCGGGATGCTGGCGATGATCTCGGCCTTGTAGTGCTCGCCCATGGCCTTGAAGTGGGCCACGGCCTCATCGCGCGGCAACACGCGGCGCTCGACCTTCTCGTCCTTGTTGGCGAGTTCGGCCATGCGCTTCTCGATGGCGGCCAGGTCGTCGGGTGTGAAAGGACGTTTGTACGAAAAATCGTAGTAAAAGCCGTTCTCGATGACCGGGCCGATGGTGACCTGCGCCTCGGGATACAGCTCTTTCACGGCGTAGGCCAGCAGGTGGGCGGTGGAGTGGCGGATCATCTCCAGGCCGTCGGCGTCCTTGGCCGTGACGATCGCGAGCGAGGCGTCGCGATCGATGGTGTAGCTGGTGTCGACCAGCCGGCCGTCCACCTTGCCGCCCAGCGCGGCCTTGGCCAGGCCACTGCCGATGGAGGCCGCGACGTCGGCCACCGTCACCGGTGCGGGAAAGCTGCGTTGCGAACCGTCGGGAAGCGTGATCTGGGGCATGGTGGGTATCCGGAAAACAAAAAAGCGCGGCTGGGGCCGCGCTTTCATGAGGAAGAGGAAAAGGACTCGGGCAGGCGCGAACTGCTGGCCTCAAGGGGCCGCGAAGAAAAACGCCTGAGTTCGCGGTGTCATAACCGACATGCCTTTCTCGCTCTTTCTGGTGGACGGAAACGCAGATTGTCCCACAAAGGGCCCTGGCCGTCCCCTGCGGACAGGGCACGGCGTTTGCCGGCAAGACGCCCCATGAATCCCACCACCCTTCTGCGGGTCCAGGGCACCGACGTGGCGGTCCGCCTGAGTGGCGACCGGGGCCAGCCAGCCCTGCTGATGATCCACGGCTTCCCGAGCTCGTCCGAATCGTTCCGGCACGTGATCGACCCGCTCGCGCGCGACTGCTTCGTGATCGCACCCGACCTGCCGGGCTTCGGCCGCTCCCCGCCCATCGAGGCAGCCTCCTTTTCGCGCCTGGCCGACATCGTCGGCGAACTGTTGGCGCGGCTCGGGGTGGCCTCTTTCCACCTCTACCTGCACGACCACGGCGCGGCGGTGGGACTCCACCTCGCCACGCGCACGCCGGACCGCATCCGCGGGCTCATCGTCCAGAACGCCAACGCCCATGAGAGCGGCCTGGGACCGCAATGGTTGGCCACCCGGGCCTACTGGAAGGCTCCCTCACCCGAGCGGGAAGCCGAGGCGACCGCGCACCTGAGCTTCAAGGGAACACGCGACCAATATGTGGCCGGCATACCGGACGACCTGGCCGCGCGCATCGACCCGCAACAGTGGGAAAGGGACTGGCGCACCATGAACCTGCCCGGCCGGCTGGCGACGCAGCGCCAGCTGGTGCTGGACTACCGCCACCACGTCGCGCGCTTCGCGGACATTGCCGACTGGCTCGCCCGCTGGCAACCGCCAGCGCTGATGCTGTGGGGCCGGCACGACGCCTTCTTCGCGCTCGAAGAGACCCTCTCGTGGATGAAGGACCTGCCGCGCATGGAAGCGCACATCCTTGATGGCCCGCATTTCCTGCTGGAAACACACGCGGCCGAATGCGCGGCCCTCATGCGCGCCTTCATCGAACGCGTGGAAACACGGCACCGACCGAACCCCTGACCCACCCAACGTGGCCCCGAAGGTCGCGCCGTCAGCGCCCCCTGCCGAAAAGAAGCCCCCCTGGCAGACAGCGGAGCGGCTGGCGGATCGGACCGCCGGGCGGCCGACTGTCCGCCCCCCAGCAAAAAGGCCGCCCCGAAGGGCGGCCCTGTCTACTCGAGTGTCCTCGCGATCCGTGGATCCGGCTCAGTGGAACTGCTCTTCCTCCGTCGAGCCCGTCAGCGCCTTCACGCTCGACGAACCGCCCTGGATCACCGTGGTCACGTCGTCGAAGTAACCCGCGCCCACCTCCTGCTGGTGCGACACGAAGGTGTAGCCCTGCTCGCGCGCCTTGAATTCGGGCTCCTGCACCATCTCCGTGTAGTGCTTCATGCCTTCGCCGCGGGCGTAGGCGTGGGCGAACTGGAAGGTGTTGAACCAGTTGATGTGGATGCCGGCCAGGGTGATGAACTGGTACTTGTAGCCCAGCGCCGAGAGCTCGTCCTGGAAACGGGCGATGGTCTTGTCGTCCAGGTTCTTCTTCCAGTTGAACGAGGGCGAGCAGTTGTAGCTCAGCAGCTTGCCCGGGCTCTTGGCGTGCACGGCCTGCGCGAACTCGCGCGCGAAGCCCAGGTCGGGCGTGCCGGTCTCGCACCACACCAGGTCGGCGTAGGGCGCGTAGGCCACGCCGCGGCTGATGGCCTGCTCCAGGCCGTTCTTGACGCGGTAGAAGCCTTCCTGGGTGCGCTCGCCGGTGAGAAAGGGCTTGTCGTTGGCGTCGTGGTCGCTGGTGATGAGGTTGGCTGCCTCGGCGTCGGTGCGGGCCAGCACGATGGTGGACACGCCCATCACGTCGGCGGCGAAACGTGCAGCGATCAGTTTTTCGATGGCTTCCTGCGTGGGCACCAGCACCTTGCCGCCCATGTGGCCGCACTTCTTCACGGCGGCCAGCTGGTCCTCGAAGTGCACGCCGGCGGCGCCGGCCGCGATCATGTTCTTCATCAGCTCGAAGGCGTTGAGCACGCCGCCGAAGCCGGCTTCCGCGTCGGCCACGATGGGCAGGAAGTAGTCGATGAACTCCTTGCTGCCCGGCTCGATGCCGCGGCCCCACTGGATCTCATCGGCGCGCTTGAAGGTGTTGTTGATGCGTCGGACCATGGTGGGCACCGAGTCGTAGGCGTAGAGCGACTGGTCCGGGTACATGGTTTCGCTGGTGTTGCCGTCGGCCGCCACCTGCCAGCCCGACAGGTAGACCGCCTCCAGCCCGGCCTTGGCCTGCTGCATGGCCTGGCCGGCGGAGATCGCGCCGAAGGCGTTCACGTAGCCCTTCTTGGCGCCGCCGTTGATTTTTTCCCAGAGCTTTTCCGCGCCGCGCTTGGCCAGGGTGTGCTCGATGTGCATGCTGCCGCGCAGGCGCACCACGTCGGTGGCGCTGTAGCCGCGCTTGACGCCTTTCCAGCGCGGGTTCGTCGCCCAGTCTTTCTCCAGGGCTTCGATCTGTTGCGCGCGGCTGAGCTGTTCGGTGAGGGACTGGGGCATGGGGACACTCCTTGGGGGTTGATGGGTACCGGGGCGGCGTTCGCGGCAAAGGCGGTGCCGTTGGACATGACTCTAAGTCTTGTAGAAGACTTAAATCGTCTCTTATGTCTTATACAAGACAAAAATTTTCTTCTTTTAAATCAATGAAATTTTCATTCATTTTTTCAATACGAAATTCAATCTCCCATATCAAGAAATTTTTCTGCGACGCAGCATTCCACATTTTCTTGATGTGAAAAGCAAATTCCTCATCCCGAAACCCACGCCAGTGGCTGAGGCATGATGCGGACCACCCCGCCCCCGCCCACACCTTTCCCGTGACCTCCCTTCACCGTGCCACGGCCTACGCTTGCCTGGCCCTGAGCATGGCGCTCGTGGGCAGCTATGTGGCGCTGTCCAAGCCCCTGGTGCTGGTGTTTCCGGTGTTCCTGCTGGCCTGGCTGCGCTTCGGCATCGGCGCCCTGGCCATGTGGCGCTGGCTGCGCAAGCCCGCCGACGAGCCCCCCCTGAGCCCGCGCACGCGCGCCCTGCTCTTCCTCGAGTCCTTCCTGGGCAATTTCCTGTTCTCCATCTGCATGCTCTACGGCGTGAGCCTGACCACCGCCGTGGCCGCGGGCGTGGTGATGTCGTCCATTCCCGCCGTGGTGGCGGTGCTCAGCGCCATCTTTCTGCGCGAGCGCATCGGCGCGCGCAGCGCGGCGGGCATCGCCTGCGCGGCCTTGGGCATTGGCCTCTTTTCGCTCGACAAGGGCGCCGGCCCGGCCGTGGGCGGCGCCCAGGCCCTGCTCGGCAACCTGCTCGTGTTCGCAGCGGTGGTGTGCGAGGCGTCCTACGTGGTCATCGGCAAGCGCCTCACCGAGGGCCTGGGACCCAAGCGCATCTCGGCCATCATCAACCTCTGGGGGCTGGCGCTGGTCACGCCCCTGGGCGTGTGGGCCGCGCTGAGCTTCAACTTCGGCGCCGTGGCCCTGCCCACCTGGGGCCTGTTGGTGTTCTACGCGCTGGCGGCCAGTGTGTGGACGGTGTGGCTGTGGATGACCGGGCTCAAGACCGTGCCCGCCTCGCAGGCCGGCGTGTTCACCGTGATGCTGCCCATCAGCGCGGCGCTCATTGGCGTGGTCTTCATGGGCGAACGCCTCAGCGGCCTGCAGCTGCTGGCTTTTGGCATCGCTCTGCTGGGCCTGGTGCTGGCCACACTCCCGAGCCGTACCAAGACCTGACGCCGGGCGGCGGTCTTCACAAGCACCACAGACCCGTCGGTTGGGTGATCCCCATCCACAGGGCCCAGCCCGAGGCCAGCAGCAGCGCCAGCCCCGCGAGCCGGATGCCCCAGGCGCCCGAGCGCGCCTCGCGCAGGCGCAGCAGCAACCAGGGCCCGGCGAACAGCGACACGGACGAGCCGATGGCGAACAGCGCCATCACCGCCGCGCCCTGCACCGCGTCGGCCGAGAGCGAGGCCACCAGCAGCGCCGAATAGAGCAGACCGCAGGGCATGAGCGCCCAGCCGAAGCCCAGCACCCAGGGCGCGCGCGGGCCCAGGCGGGCGATGGCGGGTTTCGCGCGGCGCCAGATGCCCTGGCCCATGCCGTCAACCCACGCCGGCTGGCGCGCCCGCCAGAGCAGCCAGGCGCCCAGCAGCAGGGCCGCGACGTGGAACATGGTCCACAGCGGCCGGATCACCTGCGTGTGCGCGCCCAGCCAGGCCAGCCCCTGCACCGAGCCCGCCGCCAGCGCTCCCACGCTGGCGTAGCCAGCGACGCGGCTGAACTGGAACGCCAGCAGCGCGCGCGTGCCGCGCTCGCCGGCCGCACGGCCGATGCCCGCGCAGGCCGCGCCGCACATGGCGATGCAGTGCGGCCCGCCCACCAGGCCCATGAGCAGCGCCGTGATCAGCAGTGAACCGGACATCGGTGCGCTCAGAGAATCCTTGAAAACCGCGCGCGGTCCTGGTCGGCCTGCAGGTGGCGGTCGAACACCATGGCGATCGCGCGCACCAGGTACCAGCCGGTTTCGGTCACCTGCACGCCCTGCTCGTCCATGGTGACCAAGCCCTCGTCCACGAAGGGCTCGAGCGCGCGCAGCTCGTTGGCGAAGTAACGGCGACTGTCGATCAGGTGCCCCAGGTCGATGGCCTCGAACTGCAGTTCGCCCTGGCACATCAGGGACATGATCACCGCACGGCGCAGCACGTCGTCGCGCGTGAGCGCCAGACCACGCACGATGGGCAGGCGGCCCTGGTCGAGCAGGTCCACGTACTCGTCCAGGGTCTTGGCGTTCTGGCTGTAGGTGGCGCCCACCCGGCCGATGGCCGACACGCCGAGCGCGATGAGGTCGCAATCGGGCTGGGTGCTGTAGCCCTGGAAGTTGCGGTGCAGCCGGCCCTGGCGCTTGGCCACGGCCAGGGCGTCGTCGGGAAGGGCGAAGTGGTCCATGCCGACGTAAACGTAGCCCGCCGCGCGCAGGATGTCCAGCGAGGCCGAGAGCATGGCCAGCTTGTCGGCCGCGCCCGGCAACTCGGCCGCCACGATGCGCCGCTGCGGCTTGAAGCGCGCCGGCAGGTGCGCGTAGGCGTACAGCGCCACGCGGTCCGGCCGCAGGGCCTGCAGCTGCGCCAGCGTGCGCCGGAAGGACTCGGGCGTCTGCAGCGGCAGACCGTAGATCAGGTCCACGTTGACCGACTCGAAGCCGATCTGCCGCGCCGCGTCGACCAGCGCGAACACCTGCTCGGCCGGCTGCACGCGGTGCACGGCCTTCTGTACGGCGGGATCGAAGTCCTGCACACCGAAGCTCAGGCGGT
Source organism: Hydrogenophaga sp. YM1 (assembly GCF_016903055.1). Taxonomy (NCBI): domain Bacteria; kingdom Pseudomonadati; phylum Pseudomonadota; class Betaproteobacteria; order Burkholderiales; family Comamonadaceae; genus Hydrogenophaga; species Hydrogenophaga sp. YM1. Next base: position 2,994,122 of record NZ_CP070223.1, read on the forward strand.
TGAAGCCCAGGCGGTGCAGCGCGCGCAGGCGTTCGGCGCTCACGGTGCGCGGGTCCACCTCGATGGAGTACTCGCCGCCCGGCGCGAGCGCGAAGTGGCGCCGCAGCATGGCCATCAGGTCTTCCAGCTCGGCATCGCTCAGGAAGGTGGGCGTGCCGCCCCCCAGGTGCAACTGGGACACCGACTGGCCCGCGCCCAGGTGCTCGATCTGCAGGTCCAGCTCGCGCGAGAGGTGGCGCAGGTACTCGGCGCCGCGCGAATGGTGTTTTGTAATAACTTTGTTGCAAGCGCAGTAGTAGCACACCGATTCGCAGAACGGGATGTGCACATACAGCGACAGCGGCAGCGCCATCGACCCGGCCCGCCGCTGTCCCAGCGCCAGACGGTAGTCCTGCTCGGTGAAGGCCTCCACGAAGCGGTCGGCCGTGGGATAGGAGGTATAGCGCGGCCCCGGAACGTCGAAGCGACGCAGCAGTTCATCGGGGATCACATGGCTCACGGCGGGTCCTTCTGGCATGGCCCCACTGTGCCGGCTGGCGGGCCCAGACGCCTTGATCCTGGTCAAGCGGCTCTGTGATCCCGAACCCAAAGGGGTATGCTCGCTCCCTGTCATGCACTCAGGAACGACGCACATGGACGCGCAACGCATCAAAGTGGCGTGCTCAAGCTGCAACCTTCGCGAACTCTGCCTGCCCATGGGCCTGAGCGCAGAGGAAATGGGCCAGCTCGACACACTGATTTCCTCCCGCAAGCGCGTCAAGCGCGGCGAAGCCCTGTTCTCCGTCGGCGATCGCTTCACCTCGCTCTACGCCGTGCGCTCGGGCTTCTTCAAGACCTGCGTGACCACCGCCGACGGGCGCGACCAGGTCACGGGTTTCCAGATGGCGGGCGAGATCATCGGCCTGGACGGCATCGTGAGCGACCACCACGCCTGCGACGCGGTGGCGCTGGAAGACGCCGAGGTCTGCGTCATGCCCTTCAACCAGGTCGAAGAGCTGTCGCGCCAGTTCACCCCGCTGCAACACCACGTGCACCGCATCATGAGCCGCGAGATCGTGCGCGACCACAGCGTGATGCTGCTGCTGGGCAGCATGCGCGCCGAGGAGCGGCTGGCGGCCTTCCTGCTCAATCTGGTGCAGCGCCTGCAGGCGCGTGGTTTCTCGCCGTCCGAGTTCAACCTGCGCATGACGCGCGAGGAGATCGGCAGCTACCTGGGCATGAAGTTGGAGACGGTGAGCCGCACCTTCTCCAAGTTCGTCGACGACGGCATCATCGACGTCAAGCAGCGCTACGTGCACATCAAGGACACCGAGGCGCTGCGGCGCATCGTCAATCCGCAGACCTGCTCCTGAGCGCTTCCTGCGGCGGCAAGGCCAGCCACAGGCTCAGGCTGCAGGCGACGGCCGTCACCGCCCAGAACACGAAGAAGGCCACCGTGTAGACGGCGGGGCGCGACCAGTCGAGCGCGACGCCCTGCCAGTGCAACTCGCCCGGGTCCACCACCGCGAACACCAGCATCTCCAACACGCCGGCCATCAGGAATGACGGCCAGCCCACCCACATCCAGCGGCGGCCCATGTCAGTGGCCACCCTCGCGGACCACGGGCGAGGCCGCGTGGTTGCGCGCCTGGTGCGCGGGCTGCAGGCCGATCAGCGCCTCGTCGCGCTGCGGGCCCTGCAGGCGGCGTGCCTGCTCCAGTGTGGCCTGGTAGGCGGCCTTGTCGAGCACCGGGTCGGCGCCCTCGATGGCGATGACGGCGGTGCCGATGGCCGCCACCACCACCACCAGCGGCCCGCCCACCACCAGCCACATGGGGCCCACGCGCCACCAGGGCTCGGGCGCGTCGGTGCTCATCGGATCGGGGTTCATGGGGTCTCCTGCGAAAGCGTCATCGGGGAACGAGGAAGGTGCTCTTCTCACGCACCCGCACGCGCTCGTCCTGGGCGGCGCGCACTTCGAACTGGATGGGGTGCGAGCCGCTCGCGGCCACCCCGGGCGGCACCTGGACCCGCGCGGCGACGGCGCGCACCTCGGCGGGCGCCACCTCCACACGATCGCCAGACGCCAGGGCGATGCCCGGCAGGCCCTCCACGCGCAGTTCGTAGGTCTGCGCCACCTCGGTGGCATTCATGATCTGCAGCCGGTAGACGTTCTCGACGCGGCCTTGCTCCACCTCGCGCGCCAGCGCGCCGCGGTCGCGGATCACGTCCACCTTGAGCGGCGTGCGCAGCCACAGGCTGCCCAGCACCGCCAGCGACACCGCCAGCAACACGCCGCTGTAGACCAGCACGCGCGGGCGCAGGGCGCGGCGCAGCATCTGCGCGCGGTTCCAGCCCTTGGCGACACCGTTCTGCGTGGCAAAGCGGATCAGGCCACGCGGGTAGCCGACCTTGTCCATCACCTCATCGCACACGTCCACGCAGGCGGCGCAGCTGATGCACTCGTACTGCAGGCCTTTTCGGATGTCGATGCCGGTGGGGCAGACCTGCACGCACAGGGTGCAATCCACGCAACTGCCCAGGCCGAGGGCCTTGGGGTCGGCCTTGCGGCTGCGCGCGCCACGCGGCTCGCCGCGCGCCTCGTCGTAAGTGACGATCATCGTGTCGCGGTCGAACATGGCGCTCTGGAAGCGCGCGTAGGGGCACATGTACTTGCACACCTGCTCGCGCAGGAAGCCCGCGTTGCCGTAGGTGGCCAGGCCGTAGAACAGGATCCAGAAGGTCTGCCAGGGCCCGAGCGACAGGCTGGCCACCAGGCCCGCGAGCTCACGGATCGGCGTGAAGTAGCCGACGAAGGTGAAGCCCGTCCACAGCGCCAGCGCGCCCCACAGCCCGTGCTTGAGCGCGCGTTTGCCGAACTTGGCCGCGCTCATGGGCGCGGCGTCCAGGCGCAGCCGCGCGGAGCGATCGCCCTCGACCCGGCGCTCGATCCACATGAAGATTTCCGTGTACACCGTCTGCGGGCAGGTGAAGCCGCACCACAGGCGCCCGGCCACCGCCGTGAACAGGAACAGCGCCAGCGCCGAAATGACCAGCAGCCCGGTGAGGTAGATGAAGTCCTGCGGATACAGGATCAGGTCGAACAGGTAGAAGCGCCGCGCCTCCAGGTCGAACAGCACGGCCTGACGGCCGTTCCAGGGCAACCAGGCCAGGCCGTAGAACACCAGCTGCGTGGCCCACACGAAAAACCAGCGCCAGCGCGCGAACACGCCAGTGACCGAGCGCGACTGAATCTTCTCCTGCGCGGCATAGAGCGAAACGACGATTTCCTCGTCGTCGCCGGGCGGCGCGGGCTGGATCGGAATGGTCTTCATGTCGTCTGGCGGGCCCGACGCGCGGGCCGCCGCCGGGTCCTCAGGGTTTGGCGGGCCGGTTCGACAGGCCCCACACGTAGGCCGTCAGCACGCGGATCTGGTCGGCGTTGAGCAGCTGGTTCTGCGCCGGCATGCGGTTGTCGATGCCGTTGGTGATGGCGCGCACGATGGCCTCCTCGCCCCAGCCGTGCAGCCACACACCGTCGGTGAGGTTGGGCGCGCCCAGCGCGGTGTTGCCCTTGCCGTCCATGCCGTGGCAGGCCGCGCAGGCGGCGAACTTGGTTCGGCCCTGCGAGGCGCGCACGCGGTCGTGCGGGCTGTTGGACAGGCTGAGCACGTAGTGGGCGACGTTGCGCACATCGTCGGCGCTGCCCACGGCAGCGGCCATGGGCGGCATCACGCCGTGGCGGCCCTGGGTGATGGTGGTCTCGATGGCCGCGGGCTCGCCGCCGTGCAGCCAGTCGCCGTCGGTGAGGTTGGGGAAGCCCTTGGAGCCGCGCGCGTCCGAGCCGTGGCACTGGGCACACTGGTTCATGAACAGGCGCTCGCCGATCGCCATGGCCTGCGCATCGCCGGCCAGGCGCTCGGGCGGCTGGTCGTGGAACTGCGCGTACAGCGGCGCGATGGCTTCCTGGTGGCGCTGCACCTCGACGGTGTGCTGGCCGCTGGAAGTCCAGCCCAGCACGCCCGCGTAGCGGCCGTACATGGGGTACAGCAGGCCATAGGCCAGGGCGAAAACGATGGTGATGACGAACAGCCAGACCCACCAGCGCGGCAGCGGGTTGTTGAGTTCGCGCAGGTCGCCGTCCCACACGTGGCCGGTCGTGTTGTCCTGGCCCGGCTTGACCTTGGTGGTGCCGGCCACCCACAGCAGCACGCCGCAGGCCAGGATGCTGACCACCGTGATGGCGCCGACGTAGATGGACCAGAAGTCGCTGGTGAAATCGCTCATGATGGTTCCCGTGTGTGGGGGTGGCTCATTCGTCCTGGAACGGCAGGCGGGCCGCCTCGTCGAAGCGCTCGCGGTTGCGGCGCGACCAGGCCCAGGCCACGATGCCCAGGAAGACCAGCAGGCTGATGACGGTAACGATGGAACGCAGGGCGTTGATGTCCATGGCAGCCTCTCCTTATTTCAAGGCGGTGCCCAGCACCTGCAGGTAGGCGATGAGCGCGTCCATCTCGGTCTTGCCCTTCGCCGCCTCGCTGGAGGCGGTGATCTCCTCGTCGCTGTAGGGCGCGCCCAGGGTGCGCAGCGCCTTCATGCGCGCCGGCAGGCCAGCGGCGTCGACGGGTTTCTTCTCCAGCCAGCTGTAGGCCGGCATGTTGGACTCGGGCACCACGTCGCGCGGGTTGTTCAGGTGGATGCGGTGCCATTCGTCGCTGTAGCGGCCGCCCACGCGCGCCAGGTCGGGGCCGGTGCGCTTGCTGCCCCACTGGAAGGGGCGGTCGTAGACGAACTCGCCGGCCACCGAGTAGTGGCCGTAGCGCAGGGTCTCGGCCTGGAAGGGGCGGATCATCTGCGAGTGGCAGTTGTAGCAGCCTTCTTTCACGTACACGTCGCGGCCCGCGAGCTGCAAGGCGGTGTAGGGCTTGAGCCCTTCCACCGGTTGCGTGGTGGATTTCTGGAAGAACAGCGGCACGATCTCGACCAGGCCGCCGACCGAGACCACCAGGACGATCAGCACGATCATCAGGAAGTTGCTGGTCTCGATGCGCTCGTGCGTGAAGCCGGTGGGTTTGTCTTGTTGCGACATGCGATTCACCTCAGGCGTGGGCGGGTTGGGCGGCCGGAATGCGCACCGGCTCGATGCGGCCGTTGCGCGCCGTCATCACCGTGTTCCAGAGCATCACGCACATGCCGGCCAGGTACAGCAGGCCCCCGGCCAGGCGGATGACGTAGAACGGGAAGGTCGCCTTGACCGATTCGACGAAGGTGTAGGTCAGGCTGCCATCGGGGTTGACGGCGCGCCACATCAGGCCCTGCATCACGCCGGCGATCCACATGGCGGCGATGTAGAGCACGATGCCGATGGTGGCGATCCAGAAGTGCAGCTCGATCGCGGGCACCGAGTACATCTTCTTCTGGCCGTACAGGCGCGGGATCAGGTAGTACATGGAGCCCATGGTCACCAGGCCCACCCAGCCCAGCGCGCCCGAGTGCACGTGGCCGATGGTCCAGTCGGTGTAGTGCGACAGCGCGTTCACCGTCTTGATGGACATCATCGGACCCTCGAAGGTCGACATGCCGTAGAACGAGAGCGAGACGATCAGGAAGCGCAGGATCGGGTCGTCGCGCAGTTTGTGCCAGGCGCCCGACAGCGTCATGATGCCGTTGATCATGCCGCCCCAGCTGGGCGCCAGCAGGATCAGCGAGAACACCATGCCCACGGACTGCGCCCAGTCAGGCAGCGCGGTGTAGTGCAGGTGGTGCGGACCCGCCCACATGTAGGTAAAGATCAGCGCCCAGAAGTGCACGATGGACAGCCGGTACGAATACACCGGGCGCTCGGCCTGCTTGGGGATGAAGTAGTACATCATCCCCAGGAAGCCGGCCGTGAGGAAGAAGCCCACGGCGTTGTGGCCGTACCACCACTGCACCATCGCGTCCTGCACGCCCGCGTAGGCCGAGTAGCTCTTGGTGAGGCTCACCGGCAGGGCCGCGCTGTTGACGATGTGCAGCAGCGCCACGGCCAGGATGAACCCGCCGAAGAACCAGTTGGCCACGTAGATGTGGCGCACCTTGCGCAGGCCGATGGTGCCGAAGAACACCACCGCATACGCCACCCACACCAGCGCGATCAGGATGTCGATCGGCCACTCGAGCTCGGCGTATTCCTTGCCCTGTGTCATGCCCATGGGCAGCGTGATGGCCGCCAGCACGATGACCACCTGCCAGCCCCAGAAGGTGAAGGCGGCCAGACCGTCGGAGAACAGCCGGACCTGGCTGGTGCGCTGCACCACGTAGTAGCTGGCGGCGAACAGGCCGCAGCCGCCGAAAGCGAAGATGACCGCGTTGGTGTGCAGCGGTCGCAAGCGGCCATAGCTGAGCCATTCGATGCCCAGGTTGAGGGCCGGCCAGGTGAGCTGCGCGGCGATGATCACGCCGACGAGCATGCCCACCACGCCCCAGAAAACGGTGGCCAGGGCGAACTGCCTGACCACCTTGTCGTTGTAGACCGTGGGGTCGGCGGATGCCTTGTTGTTGACGGCCATGCGGATACTCCTCTCGATGTTGCACCGGGAGTGTCCCGGCCCGGCGGCCGGACCGGCTTGACCTAGGTCAAGCCGGTGTCATTCCTCGTGGAGGATGCGTTCGCCTTCGCGCTCGACGCCGTCGAACTGGCCCGACTGCAGCGCCCACCAGAACACGCCGATGACGCCAAAGACGATGAGGACCGACAGCGGGATCAACAGGTACAGGACATCCATGGCGACTCAGCCTTTCGGTGCGGGTTCGGGGCGGCTCAGGCGCCAGGCGTTGCCGATGACCAGCAGCGAGCTGGCGGCCATGCCCAGGCCAGCCAGCCAGGGCGGCATCCAGCCGATCAGCGCCAGCGGCACGCAGACCGCGTTGTAGAGCGCCGCCCAGGCCAGGTTCTGGCGCACCACGCGCCGCGTGCGCCGGGCCTGCAGCAGGCTGTCCACCACGTCCATCACGCGCCCGCCCTGCACCACGGCGTCGCTGCGCGCCTGCGCCAGCGGCGCGGCGCGGCCGAGCGCGAAGGACGCGTCGGCCCAGGCCAGCACGGGGCCGTCGTTCAAGCCGTCGCCCACCATGGCGACGCGCCAGCCTTGGCGCTGCAGGGCCTGAACCTCGGCCAGCTTGCGCTCGGGCGTGGCCTCGGCCAGCACATGGTCCACGCCCACGGCCTGGCCAATGCGGTGGGCCTGCGAGGCGCGGTCGCCCGACAGCAGCCATGTCTGCATACCCAGGGCGCGCAGGCGCTGCACGGCCACGCGCGCGTCCTCGCGCAGGCCCTCGCTGAGGGTGATGGTGGCCAGCCAGCCGTGCTCGTCGACCAGGTAGGTGCGCGGGCCTTCGGCGTCGTGCTCGGGCATGGCGCCGGTGAACAGGGGCGAACCGAGCTTGAGCCAGCGACCGTTGGCCAGGCGCGCGGAAATGCCCTGCCCCGGCTCCTCGTGCCAATCGAACAGGGGCTCGTCGGCCGGCGGAGCCGCCGCCGCGACAGCGCGCGCCACCGGGTGCAGCGAATCGCGCGCCAGCGCGGCCGCCAGCGCCAGCACCTGGGAGCGGTCGGCGCCGCTGCGCAGCAGCACCTCGCGCAGCATCAGGTGCTCGCGCGTCAGCGTGCCGGTCTTGTCGAACACCACGGCGTTCACCGAGGCCATGGACTCCAGGGCCTGCAGGCGGCGCACCAGCACGCCGCGGCGTGCCAGCGCGCCGGCCGAGGCCAGCATGGCCGCCGGCGTGGCCAGCGACAGCGCGCAGGGACAAGTGACGATGAGCACGGCCACGGCGATGGCCAGGGCGCGCGAGGGATCGACCTGCCACCAGGCAAAGGCGGCGGCGGCGGCGGCCAGCATCACCAGGACCAGGAAGGGCCCGGCGATGCGGTCGGCCAGCACGGCCAGACGCGGCTTGTCGGTGGCGGCGCGCTCCATCAGCCGCACGATCTGGGCGTAGCGCGTGTCCACGCCCACGCGGTCGAGCCGCAGGCGCACCGGCCCGGCGAGGTTGAGGCTGCCGGCCACCAGGGCATCGCCGCAGCGCCGCGTCTGCGGGCGCGCCTCGCCGGTGAGCAAGGCCTCGTCGACCGAGGCGCGCGCGTCGAGCAGCACGCCGTCGCCAGGGAAGGCCTCGCCGGCGCGCACCCAGACCACGTCGCCGGCCGCCAGCCGGCGCACCGAGACGGTTTCGCGCGCGCCGTCCGCGCGCTCGCGCTCGCAGGTGGCGGGCAGGCGGTTGATCAGCGCGTCCAGCGCGCCGGCCGTGCGCTGGCGCAGGCGCGCCTCCAGGTAGCGCCCGCCGAGCAGGAAGAACACGAACATCGTGAGCGAGTCGAACCAGACCTCGTGCCCCCAGGGGCCGCTGGGGTCGAAGGTGGCGGCCGAGCTGGCGAGGAAGGTGACCAGGATGCCCACGGACACCGGTGTGTCCATGCCGACGCGGCGGGCCTTGAGATCGGCCCAGGCGCGTTCGAAGAAAGGGCCGCTGGCGAAGAACACCACCGGCAGGCTGATGACCCAGCTGGCCCAGCGCAGCAGCTGTTCGATGTCGGGCGGGATGTCGCCCGGCGCGGCCACGTAGGCCGGCCACGCGTACATCATCACCTGCATCATGCAGAAGCCGGCGACGAACAGGCGCCACAGGGCCTGGCGGGTCTCGCGCAGGCGCTCGTCGATGGACAGGGCCTGCTGCAGCGGCAGCAGCCGGTAGCCGCGGTCGCCCACGCGCCGGGCCACTTCCGACAGGCGCACCCGGTCGGGGTCCCAGCGCAGCTGCAGGCGGCGCGTGCCGGCGTGCACGCGAACCAGTTCCACGCCGGGCACGCTGTCCAGCGCGGACTCGATGGTGTCGGCGCAGGCCGCGCAGTACATGCCCTGCACCACCAGCACCGACTCGCGCTGCGCGTCCACCCCGTCCACGGACTGGGTGAACGCGGCCTGCTCGACGGGGTCGTCGAGCACGGCGAAGTCATCGGTGACCGTGAGGGGGCCCCGGTGCTCGCTCGACCAGGTGGCGGAACTCATGGGGGCGTAGGGTACTCGCAAAGGCTGCGCCATCCCCTTGACGCAGGTCAAGCCGGGCGGTGCCGCCCGGGGGTAGCCTGGGGCTCCGTTCCATCATTCCATGAGGAGAAGAACCATGTACAAGCGCATCCTCGTCGCCACCGATGGCTCCAAGCTGTCCCAGAAGGCCGTGGAGCACGCCCTGTCACTGGCGGACCTGACCGGGGCCGAAGTGGTGGCCCTGAAGGTGGTGCCGCGCTACCCGCAGACCTATTTCGAAGGCGGCGTGACCCTGGCGGCCTCCGAGGTGGCCCGCATCGAGAAGCAGTGGCAGACGGAAGCCATGGACGCGGTGAACGCGGTCAAGGCGGCCGGGCAACTGCTGGAAGTGAAGGTCAAGCCGGTCACGGCCAAGGGTGACCTGATCGCGGAAGCCATCATCGCCACGGCCAAGAAGCAGAAGTGCGACCTGATCGTGATGGCCTCGCACGGGCGGCGCGGCATCAAGCGGCTGCTGCTCGGCAGCGAGACGCAGCAGGTGCTGACGCACTCGCACACGCCGGTGCTGGTGCTGCGCTGAGCCAGGCGCGGGCGCCGCCGGGCGCCCGCCCCCGCCTTCAGGCGAACAGGCCCTTGTACTGTTCGCGCAGCAGGTTTTTCTGCACCTTGCCCATGGTGTTGCGGGGCAGTTCGCTCACCACGAAGCAGCGCTTGGGGATCTTGAAGTTGGCCAGCCGCGCCTTCAGCGCCCCGATCAGCACCTCCGGGTCCGGCGCGCCTTCCGGGCGGGGGATCACGATGGCCACGCCCACCTCGCCGAAGTCGGGGTGCGGCACGCCCACCACCGCGCTCTCGGCCACGCCGGGCATCTCGTTCAGCGCACCCTCGATCTCGGCCGGGTAGACGTTGTAGCCGCCCGAGATGATCAGGTCTTTGCTGCGCCCCACGATGGTCACGTAGCCGCGCTCGTCGATGCGGCCCACGTCGCCCGTCTTGAAGTAGCCGTCGGTGGTGAACTCCTCGGCCGTCTTCTCGGGCATGCGCCAGTAGCCCGCGAACACGTTGGGCCCACGCACCTGGATGCCGCCGATCTCGCCCGTTTCCACCGGACGGCCCGCCTCGTCCACCACGCGCAGGCTCACCCCCGGCAGCGGGAAGCCCACCGTGCCGCCCCGGCGCTCGCGCTCGCCGTTGTGGCGCTCGTCGGGCGCGTAGGGGTTGGAGGTGAGCATGATGGTCTCGCTCATGCCGTAGCGCTCCAGGATGGTGTGGCCCGTGCGTTCCTGCCATTCGTTGAAGGTCTCGATCAGCAGCGGCGCCGAGCCCGAGACGAACAGCCGCATGCCCGCCACCCGTTCGCGCGTGAGCGCGGGCTCGGCCAGCATGCGCGTGTACAGCGTGGGCACGCCCATGAACACGGTGGCGCGCGGCAACAGGCCAATGACGGCCTTGGGGTCGAATTTGTTGAGCCACAGCATGGCGCTGCCATTGATGAGCGCGCCGTGGATGGCCACGAACAGGCCATGCACATGGAAGATGGGCAGCGCGTGGATCAGCACGTCGCCCTTCTGCCAGCCCCAGTACGACTGCAGCACGCGCGCGTTGCTCAGCATGTTGCCGTGCGTGAGCATGGCGCCCTTGCTGCGCCCCGTGGTGCCGCTGGTGTAGATGATGACCGCGAGGTCGTCGGGCCCGCTGTGCGCCACGGCGTGGGTGTCGGCGTGGTGCGAGGCGCGCTCCAGCAGCGTGCCGCCGCGGTCTTCGCCGAGCGTGAACACGTGGCGCGTGCCGGCCTTGAACGCGATCTTGCTGACCCAGCCGAAGTTGGCCGGGCTGCACACCACCACGGCGGGCTCGGCATTGCCCACGAAGTACTCGATCTCGCCGGACTGGTAGGCGGTGTTGAGCGGCAGGTACACATGGCCGCTGCGCAGCACCGCCAGGTAGAGGATGAGGTTCTCGACCGACTTCTCCACCTGCACCGCGATGCGCGAGCGCGCCGGCAGCCCCAGGCCGTCGATCAGGTTGGCCAGCATGGCACTGGCGCGGTCGAGGTCGCGCCAGCTGTAGCACAGGCCGTCGCTGGCGCCACCCACCACCTCCACGGCGGTGGTGTCCAGGTCGGCGGGGAAGGCCGCGCGCAGCGCGGCGTAGAGGTTGTGGTTCTGCGGGTTCATGGAGGGACTCAGAAGGCGGGCGTTCGCTTGTCGAGAAAGGCGGCGATGCCTTCCCGGTGCTCGGCGTGACCGGCGTAATCGTAGGCGCTGTCGAGCAGCGCGTCGGCGCGCGCGCCGCCGGCCAGGGCGCGCAGGGTGCGCTTGTTCAGCCGAGCGGCCTCGGGGGAGAGCGTGGCCATGCGCCGTGCGCGCGCCAGCACCTCCTCGGCCAGCAGGGCTTCGGGCACCACGGCGTGCAGGAAGCCGCGCGAGAGCATGGTGGGCGCGTCCAGCACGGCCGCCTGCAGCAACATCTCGCGCGCGCTGGCCAGGCCTGCCTCGCGCGCCACCAGCTCGGCCTCGCGCGGGGCCATGGGAAACCCCAGGCGCGCGATGGGCGCGCCGAAGCGGGCCGAGGCACTGGCCACGCGGATGTCGCAGCAGCTGGCGATCTCCACGCCCGCGCCCATGCAATGGCCGTCGATCATCGCGATGACGGGCTTGTCGCAGGCCAGCAGCGCGGACAGGCCGCCCCAGACCTCGCGCTCGTGGAAGTCGCGCAGGCTGGCCTCGTCGAAGCGGAAGCCGGGGTACTCGGCGATGTCGCCGCCCGCGCAGAAGTGGCCGCCCTCGCCCGCCACGACCAGCGCGCGCACCTCGGCGCGCGCGGCCACGGCGGCCAGGGCTTCGGCGAGTTCGCGCCACATCGCGCGCGACATGGCATTGAACTTCGCCGGGCGGCGCAGGGTCAGGCGCGCGATGGCGCCGTCGATGGCCAGGTGCAGTCCGTCGGCGGGCAATCCATCACTCCAGCTTGGCGCCCGAGGCCTTGACCACCTGGGCCCACTTGCGCACCTCGGCGCTGACGAACTGGCCGAAGGCCGGGCCGGTGATGTCGGGGAACTCGGCGCCCTGGGCGGCCCACACGCCCTTGGCCTCGTCGGTGCTGCAGGCCTTGCGGATCTCCTCGATCGCGCGCGCCTGCGCGTCGGCCGGCGTGCCCTTGGGCGCCCACACGCCGTACCAGGTGGTCACGTTGTACTGGGGCAGGCCCACCTCGGCCGCGCAGGGCACGTCGGGGAAGGCCGGGTTGCGCTTGGCGCCCGACACCATCATGGGCTTGATGCGCCCGCCCTTGATGTGGCCGGCCGAGGAGCCCAGGCCGTCGAACATGACGTCCACGTTGCCCGCGATCAGGTCGGCCAGCGCCGGGCCGGCGCCCCGGTAGGGAATGTGCGTGATGAAGGTGTTGGTCTGCTGCTTGAACAGCTCGCCCGCCAGGTGGTGCGAGGTGCCGCTGCCGGCCGAGGCGTAGTTGAGCTTGCCCGGATTGGCCTTGACCTGCGCCAGGAAGGCCTTGAAGTCGGGTGCGGTGATGTTCTTGGGGTTCACCACCACCACCTGCGGCACGCTGGCCACCAGGATCAGCGGCACCAGGTCGGTCTCGATGTTGTAGTCCAGCTTGGGGTACATGCTGGGCGCGATGGAGTGGTGCACGGCGCCCATGAACAGGGTGTAACCGTCGGGCGCGGCCTTGGCCGCGATGCTGGCGCCCACGGTGCCGCCGGCGCCGCCGCGGTTGTCGATGACCAGCGCCTTGCCCGACAGGCGCGCGAACGAGGCCGCCATGGGGCGCGCGAAGGCGTCGGTGCCGCCGCCGGCCGGGAACGGCACGACCATGGTCACCGGGCGCGAAGGCCAGGTCGATTGCGCGCGCGCGACCTGGCTTCCGATGGGGCCGAGCACGGCGCTCGCGGCAGCGGCGCGCAGCAGCGCGCGCCGTTGGATGGGCTGGTTCATGTGGTCTCCTTGGTGGTTATGAAGCCGACGCGACCTGGCGCCCAGGTCCGCGTCAACGGTACAGGGCCTCGACGGCCCCGCCTATCGGGACTTTTCCCGCTGCCAGCATGGCCCTGTGCTTGTCCAGGCGCCGCAGGTCGTAGAGGTAGTTCACCATCAGGCCGAAGGACTGCTTGTTGCCCTTGGCCGAAGGATCGCCGCCCCAATGGATGCGCTCGATCCGCGCGCCGTTGCCCAGGTGGAATCGCGCCACCGGGTCCAGCGGCTCGCCGTTGCGCAGCTCCTGGCCCAGGTAGCGCGCGGTCCAGGCGAGCAGGGCCTGGCGCTCGGGCGCCTTCTCGTCGAGTTCCGTCCAGCGCTCCCAGGCGGCGAGCAGCTCGGGCGGGGCCTGCCGGGACAGCCAGGCGCGCAGGCCCGGAATGGGCGACAGGGTGGCGAAGGTGCGCAGGCGCGGAAACTCCTCTTTTAGCGTCTCCACCACGCGCTTGATCAGCGAGTCGCCGAAGCTCACGCCGCGCAGGCCGACCTGGGTGCTGCTGATGGAATAGAAGATGGCGGTGGTGGCGCGCGAGAGGTCGGCCGGCGCGGCCGACTCGTCCAGCAGCGGCGTGATGCTGCCAACGATGTGATTCATCAGCGCCACCTCCACGAAGATCAGCGGCTCGCCCGGCAGGCGCGGGTGGAAAAAGCCGTAGCAGCGGCGGTCGCTGTCCAGCCGGTTCTTCATGTCGGCCCAGCCGCGCACGTCGTGCACCGCCTCGTAGCGGATGAGCTTTTCGATCAACGAGGCCGGCGAATCCCAGCTGATGCGGCGCAGCTCCAGGAAGCCGACGTCGAACCAGGTGGAGAACATGTACTCCATCTCAACGTCCAGTGCCTGCAGGCGCGGCTCCTGGCGCAGCGCGGGCTGCAGCTCGGCGCGCAGCGCCACCAGGAAGGGAATGCCCTGGGGGTTGGCACTGAAGCGCTGCAGGATGCGCCGGCGCGGCGACACCGTGGCGCGTCGGTAGCGCACCTCGGCGGCGGCCTCGTCGGGCGTGCCCACGGCCGCCTGGTACTCCGACTGGGCCCGCTTCACCTTCTGCGGGTCGGCCATGAAGTGCTCGCTCATGAGCAGCCAGAGGTCGCGGCGCTGGGCGGGCTCGGCCTTGCCGTACCAGTCGATCAGGGCCTGCGCCCGCCGCCCGCCCTCCACCTCGCTGACCATGGGGTCCACCACCGCCTTGATGTCGTCCAGCAGGCGGCGCAAGGCGCGCGGCGCCAGGGCCTCGCCTTCCTGGCGCAGGCGCGCCCCCAGGCGCTCGGCGGTGGAACGCGGCGCGGGCGCTGGCGCGGCCGGGGCCGCCGGGCGAAGGCGCGAGACGCGCTCGGCGATCCACTGCGGGGCGTCGAGGCGGATGCCCCCTCGCTGCGCGCGCCGCGCCGCGGACCGAAGGCCTTGCCAAGGCTGGGCAAGGCTCATGCGCTCAACCTCGACTTCTGCTGCCGCGCCAGCTCGCGCAGCGCCACGCGCTGACGCGTGAGGTGGGTGCGCATGGCCGCCTCGGCGCCCTCGGCGTCGCGCGCCTTGAGCGCGGCGAACACGGCCAGGTGCTCCGACAGGCTCTGCTCCAGCCGGCCCGGCGCGCGCAGCTGCTGCTGCCGGGCCAGCTTGAGGATCTTGCGCAGGTCGCCGATGACCTGGGCCAGCCAGCGGTTGTCGGCCAGCGCGATGATGGCCTCGTGGATGGCGTAGTTGACGGCGTAGTACTCGTTGATGCGCTTGGCGCGCGCGGCGCGCTGGAGCTTGTCGTGCAACTGCTCCAGCGCGGCGAGCTCGGCGTCGCTGGCGTTGCCCGCGGCCTCGAAGGCGCAGCGGCCCTCCAGCAGCGCGATCACGGGGAAGATCTCGTCGAGGTCGCGCTCGGTGACCTCGGCCACGAAGCAGCCGCGGCGCGGTTCGTGGCGCAGCAGCCCCTCGGCGGTGAGCACCTTGAGCGCCTCGCGCAGCGGCGTGCGCGAAATGCCCAGGGCCGCGCACAGGGCGGGCTCGTCCAGGTAACTGCCGGGCGCGAGCTCACCCGAGAAGATGCGCTCGCGCAGTTGCGAGGCCGCTTCATCGTGCAGGGAGTTGAGCACCACGCGCATGGGTAATCACTGGTAATTACAGCTAATTCTTTCAGCCCCGAACGGCGTCCCGGCACGGGGAAAACCCGTGCCACCGACCGGCGGCGGTTCAGCCCCCCGCCTTGGGGTACAGCACCATCTGCGTGCAGCGGAACAGCGCCAGGGTCTTGCCGGTCTCGCGGTGGGTGACGGTGGCGTCCCACACCTGGGTGGTCCGGCCCAGGTGCGCGGCCTTGGCCACGCAGTCCAGCGTGCCCTCCAGCGCCGTGCCCAGGTGGTTGGACTTGAGTTCCACCGTGGTGAAACCGTTGGCCCCGGGCGGCAGGCTGGCGAGGCAGCCGCAGCCGGCCGAGGTGTCGGCCAGCGTGACCAGGCTGCCCGCGTGCAGGAAGCCGTTGGGCGCCATCAGGGCCTCGCGCACCGGCAACTCGGCACGCACCTCGCCCGAGGCGACGTGGGTGACAACAAGGCCCAGGTGGCCGGGCAGTTTGCCGGCGCTGCGCTGGTTGAAGTTTTCGGGGGTGATCATGGCTGGCTCTCCTCGCGTGGCGGCAGCGGCTGCGCCGGTGGCGGCGCCCATTCTGCGGCATCCCTTCGATCCGCCCCACGGCCTCGTCCCACCACGCAGCCGTGACGGCGCCTCGCCAGCGGGAACCCCCACCGCCCGCCCGCGACGAATCCGCGCCCGTGCCCGACGGCACGCCACACAAAGGTCCAGCCCGCCATGCGCCGCGTCTCCGGCCCCGATGCCCTCACCAAGACCCGTTCCCGCAGCCTCTCCACCGGCCCAGGCACCGGGGCCCCCAAGTCCGGCGCCCTCACGCCACCGCAACCGCCCCAGCGCCCCAAGCGCTCGCCTGAACCTCCCACCGAAACCCCGGTACCGGACCACTGGACGCACCCCGCCCTGGCGCCACGAGGTCACCCAAAAGACGGCGACCCGCGCCAGGCGATCGAACAGAGGTTCAACCACCGCCTAAGCGCGATCGCGTCGTACGGCCAGCCGGAGCGCGTGCGCCACGCCCACCAGGCCGCCACCGCGCTGATGGACTTGTTCGCGCTGTTCGGCTGGCCGGGCGCGCTGTGCCTGTCGTTGGTGCAAGACAACGCGCTGTGGGACGCCTTCCTTCTGCCGACCCATGCGCCGCATATCCAGCACGACAGTGCGCCGCACAGGGCGCAGTGGCCCGGCCCGAGCCTGCGGCCACCGATCAATGGCCGCGTCCTGGCCTCGGTGATCGCGGCCTTGCTGGCGCTCGACGAACACACCCGTGCGCAAGCGGTGCTCGACGCCTGCCCCCAGGCCAAGAACCGGCGGGTCGTGCTCAAGTGGCTGCTCAGACACCCCGGTGCCCCTTTGCTTCGGCTGAAATCCACCGACGCGGCCGCCGCCTTCGAGCGTGTGCTGAGGGACATGCTCAAAGAAGAGCACGCCGGCTTCTATGGTCGGTACGGACCGGCGATCGAGGCCCTGCTCGTCCACTGGCACCCCCCCGCGAACCCGTCTACCGTCGACGGCATTCGCGACAAGCTCATCGAGCTGGGCGTCGCCATCGTGTTCGACCCACACGGCCATGCGCTGCTGGTCGCCCAGAGAGACCTGGCCTCCCCGGCGCTGGACAGCCTGGCGGACTATGTCCACCAGGCCCTTCCCCATCCCGACTGGAGCCCGTCCGTGCCCGGCGTGGTGTGCGATGCGCTGGCCCTCCTGGGTGTCGTGGTCAATTTCCAGGGCCGCTTTCTCTTCCATCGCAAGGGCGGACCGGCCCAGATCCGCCGCGACATCGCATCGCTGACACCGTCCAGGTACCGCGAAGTGGCGCGCTTCGTTCGCCGGTGCGCCACGGCACTGATGGCCAATCATCAACACCCCGCGCTGACTCTGACCTTGATTCGGCTCTGCGCCGAGATGGACGACCCCGAAAGGGCCGGCGATGGCGCCTTTCAGCAGGCCGCTCGGCAGGCCATGCTGAACCACGGTGTCATCCACCCCGGTCTCCTCGGTTACGACCCCGGGTCCGGGCGCATGCCCCTGCGCGAGATGGACGCCCTGCTGGACAAGGTGCACGAGATCCCGTCGCCCGAGACGGCGCTCCAGTTCATCGTCGGCGCCATGCGCTACCTCGCGCAGATCCAGCCGCAGGACCCGTCGCCGGAGAACGCGCGCGCACAGGCCGAATGGCGGCAACTGCGCCAGCGCCTGCTCGACCGTCTGGTGGAAGCCTTCACCCGACTGACACACCGTTGCGCGGAGCCGCTGCACCCCGACTGGATGGCCCTCGCGCGCTGGGTGTGGGTGACGCAGGCCACGCTGCGCCTGCTGCCGCCCGACGAAGACCGGCTGCCGCCTCGCTCAGACAGCGCCGTGCATGCCCCTTGCCTCGCTTTGTTCGCCTCCCAGAGCACGGCCTTGCGCCACACCCTGAAGCTGCTGTGCGAGCCCGCCTTGCTCGAAACCACACCGGCCATGCCCTACGCCCCGGTGACCGCGCCAGAGCTGTTCCTGCTCTGCGCGCCGCCGACCCGTCTGGCCGTTCTGCGCCTGCCCTTGCCAGGGCTCTGGCTCTCCATGCCACCGGCGTTCGACCCGGACCTGTTCTTCGCCAACATCCCCGAACTGCCCCTCGAAACCCTGGCCGATCAATGGGCGCATCTGCTGCCCTACATCGAGCCCCACATGCATTTCAGCGACATGAGCGACACGCTGTACCGCTTGCTGGAGGCCGCCAACATCGGCGCGCTGATCGACCATTTGCGCCAGCGTCCACAGGGCCATCGGTGGGCCTACTACCTGCTCAGAGCCTTTCGCGAGCGCCTTGAAGAGTCGCCGTCCATGCTTCGCCCCCGGGGCCTGCCAGCGCTGCTGGCGTGGTGCGGGCGGGTCGCTCTGTTGTACTTGGCCCAGGGCAACCGCGACCCCTGGGCCAACTGGCTGCATTTCCTCAGCGAATGCGCGAACCGGGAAAACTCACATGAACCGCAGGAGCCGCTGTCGGTGGCCGATTGGCTCGTCCTCGGCCACTACCTGCCGCTCTGCCCCGATCGGGACATCGCCCGCACCCAACTCGAACAACTGTCGGGCGATCGGCTCGGCGCGCGGGCGCACGCCTACCTGCTGCTGGGCTGGCTGCGCCAGCGCTTCGCCGAAGTGGCCAGCCCCCCGTGCCGCGAACAAGCGGTGCCCACGGTCCCTCGTTGGCTGTTCCAGACCGTGGCCAAAGCGGCGAAGTCCCTCACCCGAAGCTGGGCCGAGGCCGAGAAGCTGGCCTTGCGCAACGAGCTCAAGCCCATGGCCACGCAGTACGGGGCGCTCAGGAAGAAGCACCCATGAGCTGGACGCGGGCCGCGTCCAGCACCACCCCATCGGCGTCGGCGACTTCATCGCTGTCGTCGCCATTCGTCCCGTCCACCGGGCCCAGGCCACGGCGGGGCAACAGGGCGCGGCCCGGATGGTCATCGACCCGGATGGCGTGCGCCGTCGCGTCCCACTCCACCGCGACCCAGGCCGCAGCGTCCGCCCGCGGCTCCCGTTCGAGCAGCACCCCGGGAGCATCCTGCATCGCCTGTGTCAACCGGCCAGTGGCCGCGCCGTCCCCCTGCATCCACCGCAGCAACTGGTCGAACGCCACGCCGCGTCCTGTCCCGATCAGGCCGCCGTACCGCGCCGCCCGCTCCACCACCACAGGCCGATGCCGCCCACGATCATGGGCACGCACAGCCACTGGCCCATGCTCAGGCCCAGGGCCAGCAGGCCCAGGTAGGCATCGGGTTCGCGGAAGAACTCGGCGATGAAGCGGAACACGCCGTAGCCCAGCAGGAACAGGCCCGAGACCTGGCCCGTCCGGCGCGGCCGGCGCGCATAGAGCCACAGCAGCACGAAGAGCAGCACCCCCTCCAGCAGGAACTGGTAGACCTGCGAGGGGTGGCGCGGCAGATCGCCCGCGCCGCGGAACACCATGCCCCAGGGCAACGAGGGATCGGCCACGCGGCCCCACAGTTCGCCATTGATGAAGTTGCCCACGCGACCGGCCGCGAGGCCCGTGGGCACGCAGGGCGCGACGAAGTCCATCACCTGAAAGAAAGGCCGGCCGCGGCTTCGCGCGTACCAGACCATGGCCAGCATCACGCCAATGAGCCCGCCGTGAAAGCTCATGCCGCCCTGCCACACGTAGAACACCTCCAGCGGGTGCTGCAGGTAGTAGGCCGGCTGGTAGAACAGGCAGTAGCCCAGGCGACCGCCCGCCACCACGCCCAGCACGCCGAGGAACAGGATGTCCTCCACGTCGCGCGCTTCCCAGCGGCGCGGCTGGGTGATGCTGGCGTACGGCTCGTGGCGCAGACGCAAGCGGCCGAGCCAGAAGAACAGCGCGAAGGCCGCGAGGTAGGTCAGGCCGTACCAGTGGATGGCGAGCGGCCCGATCTGCAGGGCCACGGGGTCGATCTGGGGGTGTTGCAGCATGCGGCTATTGTGAACGCCCGGCATCGATGAAGCGCTGCAGCGCCGGGCTGAGCGCAGCGTCGCGCCAGACCAGGCTGGTCTCGCACTGCGGCACGGCCTGGCCGCGCGGCAGACCCACGGGGCGATAGACCACGCCGGGCCGCTGGAATTGCCGCACGCTCTGCGGCACCCAGGCCAGACCCAGCCCGGCCGACACCAGGTTCACGATGGTCTGCATCTGGATCGCCTCCTGCGCCACCCGAGGCTCGCGCCCGGCGGCGCGGTACAGGCGCGTGAGTTCGTCGAACACCTCGGGCAGGATGCGGCGCGGGAACATCACCAGCGGCTCGTCCGCCACCGCCGCGAGCGACAGGCGCGTTCGCGCCGCCAGCGGGTGCGCCTCAGGCAAGGCCAGCACCAGCGGCTCCGTCACCAGGGCCCAGTGCTGCAGGCCCGGAGCGCTGTCGCCAGGCGCGTGCAGCACGAAGCCCGCGTCCAGGTCGCCGCGGGCGATGAGATCGCGCTGCACGTCGCCCGTGGCCTCGATCAGCTCCAACGCCACCCCTGGCCAGCGCTCTCGAAACGCCCGCACCCAGGGTGGCAGCAGGCTGAAGCCCACGGTGGAGACAAAGGCGATGCGCAGCCGACCGCTTTCGCCCTGTGCCGCCGAACGCGCCAGCGCGGGCAGCGCCTGCGCCCGGCGCAGCAGCTCGCGCACCTCGGGCAGCAAGGCCTCGCCCGCCGCACTCAGGGCCACCTGGCGGCGGCTGCGCTCGAACAGGCGAACGCCCAGCGCCGCCTCCAGCGAGGCGATGGCCTGCGTCAGCGCGGGCTGCGTGAGGTGCAGCCGCGCCGCTGCGCGGCCGAAGTGCAGCTCCTCGGCCAGCACGGCGAACTGGCGCCATTGTCGCCATTCGCTGCGCTGCGGGTTTTGTCCTTTGTTCATAAGCCCAGCATATCAATGAGCCCAGCCGATCCGATTGGATGACCCTGCGGCGCTGGCGCATACTGCGAAGCTTTCCCCTCCTTCCCACGAGACCCGAGAGAGACGACATGGCCGACAAGACCCCCCGACAGGTTCTGCGCAGCGACAACATCACCCAGGGCAAATCGCGCGCGCCCAACCGCTCCATGTACTACGGCATGGGCTACAAGGAAGGCGACTTCGGCAAGCCCATGGTGGGCGTGGCCAACGGGCACAGCACCATCACCCCCTGCAACAGCGGGCTGCAGAAGCTCGCCGACGCGGCCGTGCAGGGCATCATGGAAGCTGGTGGCAATCCGCAGATCTTCGGCACGCCCACCATCTCCGACGGCATGGCCATGGGCACCGAAGGCATGAAGTACTCGCTGGTCAGCCGTGAGGTCATCGCCGACTGCATCGAGACCTGCGTGCAAGGCCAGTGGATGGACGGCGTGGTCGTCGTCGGCGGCTGCGACAAGAACATGCCCGGCGGCCTCATGGGCATGCTGCGCGCCAACGTGCCGGCCATCTACGTCTACGGCGGCACCATCCTGCCGGGCAAGTGGAAGGGCCAGGACCTCAACATCGTCAGCGTGTTCGAGGCCGTGGGCCAGAACGCGGCCGGCAAGATCAGCGACCAGGAACTCAAGGACATCGAGCAGCACGCCATTCCCGGCACCGGCTCCTGCGGCGGCATGTACACCGCCAACACCATGAGCTCGGCCTTCGAGGCCCTGGGCATTTCCCTGCCCTACTCGTCCACCATGGCCAACCCCCACGACGAGAAGCAGAACTCGGCCAAGGAATCGGCCAAGGTGCTGATCGAAGCCATCAAGAAAGACATCAAGCCGCGCGACATCGTCACCAAGAAGGCGATCGAGAACGCCGTGGCCGTGATCATGGCCACCGGCGGTTCCACCAACGCGGTGCTGCACTTCCTGGCCATCGCGCACGCGGCCGGCGTGGAATGGTCCATCGACGACTTCGAACGCATCCGCCAGCGCACGCCGGTGCTGTGCGACCTCAAGCCCAGCGGCAAGTACCTCGCGGTGGACCTGCACAACGCCGGCGGCATCCCGCAGGTGATGAAGATCCTGCTCAAGGCCGGCCTGCTGCACGGCGACTGCCTGACCATCAGCGGCCAGACCATCGCCGAGGTGCTGAAGGACGTGCCCGACGAACCGCGCAAGGACCAGGACGTGATCCGCCCGATCAACGATCCCATGTACGCCCAGGGCCACCTGGCCATCCTCAAGGGCAACCTCTCGCCCGAGGGCGCGGTGGCCAAGATCACCGGCCTGAAGAACCCGGTGATCACCGGCCCGGCGCGCGTGTTCGACGACGAGCAGTCCGCGCTGCAGGCCATCCTGGACGGCAAGATCAAGGCCGGCGACGTGATGGTGTTGCGCTACCTGGGCCCCAAGGGCGGCCCCGGCATGCCGGAGATGCTGGCGCCAACGGGCGCGCTGATCGGTGCCGGCCTGGGCGAAAGCGTGGGCCTGATCACCGACGGCCGCTTCAGCGGCGGCACCTGGGGCATGGTGGTGGGCCACGTGGCCCCCGAGGCCGCCGCGGGCGGCAACATTGCGCTGGTGCACGAGGGCGACTCCATCACCATCGACGCCCACCAGCTGGTGCTGGAACTCAACGTGGCCGAGGCCGAGCTGGCGAAACGCCGCGCCGCCTGGAAAGCGCCGGCCCCGCGCTACACGCGCGGCGTGCAGGCCAAGTTCGCGTTCAACGCGGCCAGCGCCAGCAAGGGCGCGGTGCTCGACAACTTCTGAGCCGACGCGAGCGGCGGGCGCTGCCTCAGCGGCGCCTGCCCGTCTTGATCCCCAGCGCCTCGCGCTGCTTGTCGAGGCGGTCGCGCTTCTTCTGGTCCATCTTTTCCACGGCCTTGCGCTTGGTGTAGCCCGAGAAGTCGGCCCAGGCCCACCAGGCCGCGGCCAGCGCGAACGGGGCCAGCACGACCCACCAGGACCATTCGGCGACCGGGCCGAATTCCAGGTATTTCATCAGCAAGAGCGCGATGCCCAGACCCAGCAAATACATCTCAGCCTCCGGTAAATGACCGGTAAATTCCGGCAAAGAAAATCCGATAACAGGGGCTCGGCCAACCCAGTCGATAGAATTTGCCCCGTTCGCCCCTGACATTCCAAAGGACACCCCATGAAACGTGCGCTTCTGATTATGGCCGCCATGACCACCCTGGCGGCACCCGCCATGGCCGACGAGGCCCTGGCCAAGGCCAAGAACTGCATGGCCTGCCACGCGGTGGACAAGAAACTGGTCGGCCCTGCGTACAAAGACGTGGCCAAGAAGTACGGCAACGACGCCAAGGCCGTCGACATGCTGGCCACCAAGATCATGAAAGGCGGCTCGGGCGTGTGGGGCGCGATTCCCATGCCCGCCAACCCGCAGGTGAGCGAGGCCGAGGCCAAGAAGCTCGCGGCCTGGGTGCTGAGCCAGAAGTAATTTCACGCCCCCCACAAAAAATGCCGGCATCGCGCCGGCATTTTTTTTATGGGCCATGTCAGCTCCGCCAGGGCTGCTCCAGCGCCTGCCCGTCGGGCAGGCGCACGGGCACCGGCGTCTGCCCGAACACGCCCGTCAGCTCGAGGGGCGTGGCGCCCACGCTGAACACTTGGTGCAGCTTCTCGCGCGGCAACACCACGCTCTGGCCGGCGCCGAAGCGCTGGACCTCGCCGTCGATGTGCAGCTCGCCTGCACCCGCGTGGCACAGCACCACCTCGTCATGTGGCGTGCGCCACGCCCGCGATGGGGTGGCTTCGGGGATGGACTGATCGATCACGGACACGCCCTGCCCATCGCCTTCGGCCGGCGCAAGCTGTTGCCGGTGCTGGCGCAACTCGCCGAACGCCGCCCCGGCCTGGTGCTCGACATCCCGCTCTCCGACGCCTACGCGGACCTGGTCCAAAGCGGCCTGGACGCCAGCGTGCGCGTGGGCGAGCTGGATGACTCGAGCCTGGTGGCGCGGCGCTTCGCCAAACAATCGATGATCCTGTGCGCCGCGCCGTCTTACCTGGACCGCGCGGGCCGCCCGCGCCGCCATGAGGACCTCGCCCGCCACCGCTTCATCGTCTACCGACAGCACTCCAGCGGACGCAACCGGCCTTTGCCGTTCCGGGTGAACGGCGAGATACGCACGCTGCACCCCGAGCACGCGCTGCGCATCATCGACGGCGAGGCCATGGCCCGCGCGGCCTCGCTGGGCCTGGGCCTCACGCAACGGCTCGACCACATGGTGGAGGACGAACTGGCCAGCGGCGCGCTGGTGCAATTGCCGCCGCGGCTGCGCCCGCCCGACATGTCCATCCACCGGCTGATGCCCACGCAGCGGCTCATGCCGGCGCGTGGGCGGGTGCTGGCGGATGCGCTGACCGAGGCCTTCGCCGCGCGCTGACTCACAGCGCGTTCACCGGAATCTTCAGGTAGGACACCCCGTTGGCCTCGGGCGGCGGCAACTCGCCCGCGCGGATGTTGACCTGCACCGACGGCAGGATCAGTGTCGGCATGTCCAGCGTGGCATCGCGCTTCGTTCGCATCTCGACGAACTGCGCCTCGCTCACGCCGTCGTGCACGTGGATGTTGTTCGCGCGCTGTTCGGCCACCGTGGTTTCAAAGCGCACCTCGCGGCCGTTGGGCGGGTAGTCGTGGCACATGAACAGGCGCGTGTCACCCGGCAACGAGAGCAGGCGCCGCACCGAGGCGTACAGTGTTTTGGCGTCGCCACCGGGAAAGTCGCAGCGCGCGGTGCCCACGTCGGGCATGAACATCGTGTCGCCCACGAACACCGCATCGCTCACGTGGTAGGCCGCGCAGGCGGGCGTGTGGCCGGGCACGTAGAGCACCTCGGCCTCCAGTTCGCCGATGCGAAAACGCTCTCCCTCCTGGAAGAGGTGGTCGAACTGCGAGCCGTCGAGGCGGAACTCAGGCTCCAGATGGAACACGGCCTTGAACACTTTCTGCACCTGCGTGATGCGCCCACCGATGCCGATGCGCCCGCCCAGGTGCTTCTTCAGGTAGGGCGCGGCCGACAGGTGATCGGCGTGCGCGTGCGTTTCCAGGATCCATTCGACCTTGAGGCGGTTGGCGCGCACATAGTCGAT
Source organism: Hydrogenophaga sp. YM1 (assembly GCF_016903055.1). Taxonomy (NCBI): domain Bacteria; kingdom Pseudomonadati; phylum Pseudomonadota; class Betaproteobacteria; order Burkholderiales; family Comamonadaceae; genus Hydrogenophaga; species Hydrogenophaga sp. YM1. The sequence goes on from NZ_CP070223.1 coordinate 3,018,721, forward strand.
CACCTGATCGGCCGAGGCCGTGCGCGTGCGGCCCGACTTGGGGTCGTAGTCCAGCACAGAGTCGATGATGGCCGCAGGCGTGCCCGGGCCGTTGTGCACGACGTAGGTGACGGTCCAGGTGGCGGGGTCGAACAGCCCTTGGACCTGGGGCCGGACGGTGGTGGCGACGGACATGGCAGGCTCCTTTCAATAAGTGAACAACAATATATTGACAAACAATCTATCAGTCAATATAGTGTCGACCGTGCCGCCGATGAACGGCACATTGAATGGAGTGTCCCATGCCTGCTGCCAAGCTCGACATCGATGACATGCAATCGGCCGCCGCCGAGGCCTGTCGCCTCATGAAGGTGCTGTCCAACCCCGACCGCCTGATGCTGCTGTGCCAGCTGTCCCAAGGCGAACACAACGTGGGCGAACTCGAGGCCGCGCTGGGCATCACGCAGCCCACGCTGTCCCAGCAGCTCACGGTGTTGCGCGACGAGGGGCTGGTGCTCACGCGCCGCGAGGGCAAGCACGTTTTCTACAGCATCGACAGCCCACCCGCGCAGGCCGTCATCCGCACCGTGTACCAACAGTTCTGTTCCCGTTGAAGGAGTTTTCCACCATGACGATCGATTGGGTCAATTTCACGCCCTGGGCCTCTCTGGCCGGCGGGCTGCTGCTGGGCCTGGCCTCGGCGCTTTTCATCCTGCTCAATGGCCGCGTGCTGGGCATCAGCGGCATCGTGGGCGGCCTGCTGAACCCCAAGGCCGGGGACATCGGCTGGCGCCTGGCCCTGGTCGCGGGCCTGCTGGTGTCGCCGCTGGTGTTCGTCTGGCTGGCGCCCGCGGGCTGGCTGAGCGCGCCGCGCATCGACGCCAGCACCGGCCTGGTGGTGCTGGCCGGCCTGCTGGTGGGCATCGGCACCCGCTACGGCTCGGGCTGCACCAGCGGCCATGGCGTGTGTGGGCTGTCGCGCCTGTCGCCGCGTTCGCTGGTCGCCACGCTGGCCTTCATGGCCACCGGCTTCGCCACCGTGTTTGTCATCCGTCACCTGATCTGAGGACACCAACCATGCAGAAACTCTCCGCATTTTTCATCGGCCTGTTGTTCGGCCTGGGCCTGATGCTGTCGGGCATGACGGACCCCGGCAAGGTGCAGGGCTTCCTGGACCTGGCCGGCGCCTGGGACCCCTCCCTCGCCTTCGTCATGGGGGGCGCGATCGCCGTGGGCCTGCTGGCCTTCGCGGTGGCCAAACGGCGCACGCGCAGCTTCCTGGGCTCGGGCATGTACCTGCCCAAGGCCACGGAAATCGACCGTAGGCTGGTGCTGGGCAGCCTCACCTTCGGCGTGGGCTGGGGCCTGGCGGGCTTTTGCCCCGGGCCGGGGCTGGTGTCCATGGCCGCGGGCGAGGTCAAGGGTCTTGTCTTCGTGCTGGCCATGCTCATGGGCATGGTCGTGTTCGAATGGCTGGAGCGCATGAGCGCGAAGACCCGCACGACCTGAAGGATGACCATGGACCTCAAACGCCTCACCCCCACCCTGTCCGTTGCCCCCCAAATCGCGCCGGACGACCTCCCCGCCGCCGCCGCCGCCGGCTTCACCACGCTGATCTGCAACCGGCCCGATGGCGAGCAGCCCGGCCAGCCCGACCACGAGACCATGGCGCGCGCCGCTCAGGCGGCCGGCCTGCGCTTCGTGTTCCTGCCCGTCGTGACCGGACAACTGAACGAAGCACAGGGCCGCGCCTTCGGCGAAGCGCTCGCGCAGGCCGAGGGCCCCGTGCTCGCGTACTGCCGCAGCGGCACGCGCAGCACCCAGCTCTGGGCGCTGTCGCAGGCCGGCCAGCGCCCCTGGGCCGAGGTGCTGCAGGCGGCCGCCGCCGCGGGGTATGACCTCAGCCGAATGCCCCCACCCTCAGCGCGGACCTGAGCGCCGCCACACCGCCATGAACCTGTCCACACGCCACTGGTGGCCCGACCTGCCCATGAGGCATTGGGCTCGCGGGTACGGCCGCGACACCCTGCTGCGCGACGCCGTCGCCGCGGTCATCGTCACGCTCATGCTGATCCCGCAGAGCCTGGCCTACGCCCAGTTGGCGGGCCTGCCGCCCGAAGTCGGCCTGTACGCCAGCGTGGCGCCGCTGCTGGCCTACGCCCTGCTCGGCACCAGCCGCGTGCTGGCGGTCGGCCCGGTGGCCGTGGTCTCGCTGATGACGGCCGCCGCCGTGGGCGAACACGCCGCGGCCGGCAGCGCCCACTACCTGGCGGTGGCGATCACGCTGGCCTTCCTCTCGGGACTGATCCTGCTGGCCATGGGCCTGCTGCGCCTGGGCTTTCTCGCGCACTTCCTGAGCCACCCGGTCATCGCGGGCTTCATCGCGGCTTCGGGCCTGCTGATCGCGGCCAGCCAGCTCAAGACCTTGCTGGGGGTGTCGGCCGGCGGGCACAACCTGGTGGAGATGCTGGCGGCGCTGTGGGCGCAACGCGGCCAGGTGCATGGCCTCACACTGGGCATCGGCGCGGCCAGCCTGGCCTTTCTGTTCTGGGTGCGGCGCGGCCTGCAGCCGCTGCTGCGCCGCCTGGGCGTGCCGCCGCGCGCGGCCGAGCTGGGGGCCAAGGCCGGGCCGGTGGCCGCCATCATCGGCGCCACGCTGTTCACCTGGGCGGTCGACGGCGGCGCGCGGGGCGTCAAGCTCGTGGGTGCGGTGCCGCAGGGCCTGCCGCCATTCACCCTGCCCTTGTGGGACCTGGCGCTGTGGCAAACGCTGCTGGTGCCCGCGCTGCTGATCAGCGTGGTGGGCTTCGTGGAGTCGGTCTCGGTGGGCCAGACGCTGGCCGCGAAGCGCCGCCAGCGCATCGAGCCCGATCAGGAGCTGGTCGCCCTGGGGGGCAGCAACCTCTCAGCCGCGTTCACGGGCGGCTTTCCCGTCACCGGCGGCTTCGCGCGTTCGGTGGTGAACTTCGACGCCGGCGCACAGACACCCGCCGCCGGCGTGTACACCGCCGTCGGCATTCTGCTGGCCTCGCTGCTGCTGACGCCGGCCCTCTTCCACCTGCCGCAGGCCACGCTGGCCGCCACCATCGTGGTGGCCGTGCTGTCGCTGGTGGACGTCGGCATCCTGCGCCGCACATGGATGTACTCCAAGGCGGACTTCATCGCCGTGCTCTCCACGCTGGTGGCCACGCTCGCGGTGGGCGTGGAAAGCGGCCTGGTGGCCGGGGTGGGCGTGTCGCTGGCCCTGCACCTGTGGCGCACCAGCCAGCCGCACATCGCCGAGGTCGGCCAGGTGCCTGGCACCGAGCACTACCGCAACGTGCTGCGCCACCAGGTCATCACCCACCCGCAGGTCTTGGCCCTGCGCATGGACGAGAGCCTGTACTTCGCCAACGCGCGCGCGCTGGAGGACCGCATCAACGCCGCCGTGGCGCAGCGCCCGGCCTTGCGCCACGTGGTGCTGCAGTGCTCGGCCATCAACGACATCGACGCCAGCGCGCTCGACAGCCTGGAGGCCATCGACCAGCGCCTGCGCGACGCCGGCCTGCAACTGCACCTCTCGGAAGTGAAAGGCCCGGTGATGGACAAGCTGCAGCGCAGCGACTTCCTGCAGCGCCTGAGCGGGCGCGTGTTCCTCACGCACCACCAGGCCGCCGTGTCACTGGCGCCAGCGGACGACTGAGCGCCCGGGGCTTACTTCGCGGCGTTCGGGAAAAACAACTGCTCGCCGCCGATCTTGTAGGCGGCGATGGCGGCCTGGCCGGCGGGGCCGGTGACCCAGTCCACGAACTTCTGGCCCTCGGCGGTCTTCACCTGCGGGTGCTTGGCCGCGCTCACCAGCATCACGCCGTACTGGTTGAACAGGCGCTGGTCGCCCTCCACCAGCACCGTCAGGTCGCCCCGGTTCTTGAAGTTGAGCCAGGTGCCGCGGTCGGTGAGCACGTAGGCATTGGCGCCCGAGCCGATGTTGAGCGCCGGGCCCATGCCGCAGCCACATTCCTTGTAGCCACTGCCCTTGTCGTCGCCCCCGGTCATCTTCCAGAAGCGCAGTTCGGCCGCGTGCGTGCCGCTCTTGTCGCCGCGCGAGATGAAGGGCGCGTTGGCCGCCGCGACCTTCTTGAGCGCGGCCACGATGTCCTTGCCCGCGGTCTTGGCCGGGTCGGCCTTGGGGCCCACGAGAACGAAGTCGTTGTACATGACCTCCTGGCGCTTGGCGGCGAAGCCCTCGGCCACGAACTTCTCCTCGGCCACCTTGTCGTGCACGAAGAGCACGTCGGCGTCGCCGCGGCGCGCCATGTCGATCGCCTGGCCGGTGCCCAGGGCCACCACCTTCACGTCGATGCCCGTGGCCTGCTTGAACTGCGGCAGGAGGTGACCGAACAGCCCGGACTGCTCGGTGGACGTGGTGGACGCCACGACGATGCTCTGCGCGAGCGCGGCGCCGCCGATCAGCAGGCCGGCGGCCAGGGTGAGGACGGAACGGATGGGTTTCACCAGCTTTCTCCTTGAACGAACAAATGGGCGTGCGGGCACACGGCGCGCAACAGGTCGGCGTTGAAAAAATCGTGCACGGGCAGGTCGGCGAGCACACGGCCCTGCTCCAGGTAGACGACGCGGCTGGCCAGGCGCTTGACCTGGCCGAGGTTGTGGCTCGCGAACACCAGCGTGGTGGGCTGGCCCTGCGCGGGCGTGGTGGTGAACTCGGCGATGAGCTGCTCGACCTCGCGCTTGGCGTGCGGGTCCAGGCTGGCGGTGGGCTCGTCGAGCAGCCAGATGTCGGGCTGCAGGGCCCAGGCGCGCGCCAGCGCCAGGCGCTGCTGCTGCCCGCCCGAGAGGGCGCGGCCGTTGCGCTGTGCGAGCTCGGCCAGGCCCACGCGCCGCAGGGCGGTGAGCGCCAGTGTGCGCGCCTCGCCCCAGCGCCGCCCCTGCAGCCACAGGCCCAGGGCCACGTTGTGCAGCGCGCGGATGCGCAGCATGTGCGGACGCTGGAACAGCATGGCCACGCGCTGGCCGCCCGGCGCCCGCAGCGTGCCCGCCGTGAGCGGCAACAGCCCGTGCAGGGTGCGCAGCAGCGTGCTTTTGCCGCTGCCATTGGCGCCGATGAAGGCCACGCGCTCGCCGGGCAGGATGCGCAGGTTCACCTCGTCCAGCGCGGGCGGGCGCGGCGCCGGCCCCAGGCGCACCTGGGCGCCGCGCAGCTCGAAACACGGCTCGGCGATGGCGGTGGGCGGCACCCCGCTCATGCGGCCGCTCCAACGGGCAGCAGCCCATCTTGCCGCTCGCGCCAGCGCCGCACCAGAGACACCAGGGCATTGAGCACCAGCACCACGGCCAGCAGCACCAGGCCCAGGCCCAGCGCCAGCGGCAGGTCGCCCTTGCTGGTTTCCAGGGCGATGGCGGTGGTCATGACGCGCGTGAAGCCGTCGATGTTGCCGCCCACGATCATCACGGTGCCGACCTCGGCGATGGCGCGGCCAAAGGCCGTGATGAAGACCGTGAGCAGCGCGTAGCGCTCGTCCCAGGCCAGCAGCAGGCTGCGCGTCAGCGTGCCCGCGCCCATGGAACGCAGCTGCTCGCCGTGGCTGCGGTCGGCGTCCTCCACGGCCTGGCGCACCAGGGCGGTCACCAGCGGCAGCACCAGCACGGCCTGCGCCACCACCATGGCCTCGAAGTTGAACAGCCAGCCCAAGAAGCCGAGCGGGCCCGAGCGCGACAGCAACAGGTACACCACCAGCCCCACCACCACCGCCGGCACCGCCAGCGCGGTATTGAGCAGCGTGAGCACCGCGCCGCGCCCGGCGAAGCGCGCGGCCGCCAGCCAGGCGCCCAGCCACAGGCCCAGGGCGTAGGCGATGCCAGTGGCGGTGACGCTGACCGCCAGCGACCGCCACACGATGGCCCACAGGCCCGCATCGCCGGAAAGGATGAGCCCGATCGCGGTCGCCACGCTATCGGCAAAGGTGTTCATATGTGGGCGAGCTTAGCGAGCCAGAGACCTGCCCGCGCTACGTACTGACGCGGTATGAACCTTGGTGCATAAGACACCTTGATGCACACTTGACGACCATGCGACGAATCGAGCTGGCGTACCAACTGAGCACGCGCGAGCGGCCCGCCGGCAATGGATCGGCCCTGCTGCGCAACCCCATGATGGACGTGCTGCACGCCGTGAAGGCCTCGGGCTCCATCTCCGGCGCGGCGCGCGAGCTGGGCCTGTCCTACCGCCACGTCTGGGGGCAGCTCAAGGACTGGGAGGCCGATCTCGGCCAGGGCCTGATCTTCTGGGAGCGCGGCCAGGCCGCGCGCCTCACGCCCTTCGGCGACAAGCTGCTGGCGGCCGAGCGCCTGGCCCAGGCCCGGCTGGGCCCGCAGATGGAGAACCTGCGCGCCGAGCTCGAACGCGCCTTCGCGCTCATGCTCGACGGCGAGGCCGCCGAGCACCCCCAGCTCACGCTCTACGCCAGCCACGACCACGCCCTCGCCGAGCTGGTGGACTTCGCGGCGCGCGACGCCGGCGGCAGCGGCCAGGGGGAAGCCCAGCGCCTGCACCTGGACGTGCAGTTTTGCGGCAGCGTGGATGCCATCCGCGCGCTCAACGAGGGCCGCTGCAAGATCGCGGGCTTTCACACGCAACCTTTCGCTGCAGCCAATACGCTGACGGCCCGCACCTACCGCCCGCTGCTCAAGCCGGGTCTGCACAAGATCATCGGCTTCGCGCGGCGCACGCAGGGTCTGATGGTGGCGCCCGGCAACCCGCTGCGCCTGCGCGACGTCGCCGACGTGGCGCGGCTGCAGGCGCGCTTCGTCAACCGCGCCAAGGGCACGGGCACCCGCCTGCTGCTGGACGAGCTGCTGGCCCAGGCCGGCCTGCCACCGGGCGACGTGGACGGCTACGAGCGCGTGGAGCGTTCGCACGCGGCGGTGGCGCACGCCGTGGCCAGCGGCAGCGCCGACGTGGGCCTCGGCACCGAATACGCGGCGCGCAGCGCCGGCCTGGGCTTCGTGCCCGTCACCGACGAGCGCTACCTGCTGGTCTGTCTGAAGAACACCCTGGACGAGCCGCCCCTGCAGCGCCTGCTGGAGCGGCTGCGCAGCCGCGCCTGGCAGGAGCGCCTGGCCGCCCTGCCAGGCTACCGGCCGGACCACTGCGGCGAGGTGGCGGCGATGAAGCGGCTGCTGCCCTGGTGGGGCTGAGCCGCCGTCATCGGCGTCGTCAACCCGGCCTGGCGCCTATCCGCCGCTGCCACTGCCACGCTTCTTGACGCGCAACAAATCACCATGGCCAAGACTGAGCGAAGGTAAACACCTTGTATCGATCGTCGACGCGGCACGCTGCGCATCCTCCGTTCGGCCAAGTGGCCGACAACGAGGCGATCGACGCCCATTCGAGGAGCGCATCTTGAAGCCAGTCGGCCCCGAACACCCGCCACAACGCCCCTATCCAACATCCCATGACGCGCCCGCGGTCGCTGGAAACAAAAGCCTTGCCGATCTGCTGACACTGCTCGGCGGTCACGGCCCCCCCACCCCAGAGATCCGCGAAGCTGCAGCACGCGTCGCATTGGGCCATCGCCGCGTGACGGCAGGCCAGCCTTTGGTCGAGATGGTGATGCCGGCCATGGCGATGTACTTCGTGGACACCGGCACCTTCAAGATCGCTCGCAGCGACAGAGATGGGTACGAGCAGGTCCTCGCGTTTGCGGGGCGCGGCGAGGCGCTGGGCTACGACGCCCTGTGCGCCGACCAGCACCCCACGAGCGCCATTGCGCTGGAGGACTCCACCGTCTACGTGATCCCCAAGTCGTCCCTGGCGCTGATCCGCCGCTCGGTGCCGGCTTTCGAGCTGGAGTTGCAGCGCGCGGCCTGCGTGGCGCTCGCGCGCAGCAACGACCTCGTGGACATCATGGCCGCGGTCTCGTCGGAAGTCAGGCTGGCGCGCTTCCTGCTGCAGCTATCGCGGCAGATGAGCACCAAGGGCCTGTCACCGCGGCGCTTCCTGCTGCGCATGGGCCGGCGCGACATCGCGAGCATGCTCGGCGTGGCCCTCGCGACGGTCAGCCGATCGTTCTCCGCGCTCGCCGCGGCGCGGCTGCTGTATGTGAATGATCGCGATGTCGAGATTCTCGACATCGACGCCCTGCGGGAATACGCGCGCTGCACGCGCAAGGCGATGGAAGAGTCCGTTGCGTCGGGGGCATGCCGCCTGGACGCCCCCCTCCGCGCTGACCAAGGGGTGCACGGCGTCGCAGGCCTTCAGGCCTGAAGGCATCAGGGGCGCGCCAGCCAACTGCCGTCGGGCTGTCGACATGCGGTGCCCCAGACCGTCTCCACCCGCCCGCCAATCACGGCGCTCACCTGGTACTCGCGACAGGGCCCCGCCGCGGTGTCGTATGTGGTGGTGGGCAGCACCGTGTAGCGATTCCCCGTGTCCGGGTTGACCCACTGACTGGGCACCCCGGTGCGGACAGTCTCCAGGGCTTGCGCGGCCATGTAGCGATCACGCTCGGCCATGGAGCGGCCCACAGAGCCACCAACGGCCACTCCGGCAAGCGTGCCAAGAATGATCGCGGCCGTGCGGCCGCTGCCGTGGCCGAACTGCGATCCCAAGGCGCCGCCAACCAGTCCACCGATGACCATGGCGCTTTGTTCCTGCGTTATGGGCGCCTGGCAGGCGCTCAGCGCCAGTGCGCAGGCCAACAACACATTGGCGCGTTGAAGTGTGCGGCTCGCGTTCATGGTGACGACCTCCTGAGGCAACGCTGCATGCGGTAGGCGCTCAGTGTGCGTGCCGAAGAATCGGTGCGCGTTGAGCAAACTCATCGCTCACGGGCTGAGGTCGCGCGACATTCGTTCCATCCGAGCGAAAACCCGCCACCACCGACATGCCTGCGCATCCGCACGCCCCCCAGCCACAGCAAGACGCCAACCGATGCGTATCGGCCAGCGCCGGGCGCGATGCGCCGTTCCCTGACCACCCGAGCAGGCCGCCATGAACAGGCCTCACGCGCTCCGCTTTCCGATCCACCTATTCCTGAGAGAAGACGCCATGAAATTCACTTTCCCGACGTTGCGCCGCGGGCTCGCTGTCCCGCGCATGGATGGCCGCAAGATCTGCGGCGCGTTGTTGACGGCCTTGACGGTGTCCACCGCGATGTCTGCCACGATCACGGTGGACCCCACGGCGGCCGACGACGCCAATGCAGGCGACGGCAAGTGCTCGCTGCGCGAAGCCGTCATGTCCATCAACGCAGGCGGCTCCATGGGCGACTGCGTGGCCGATGTCACTCAAGCCTTCGGCACCAACGACACGATCGTGATGCCTGCGGGTACGTACACGCTGTCGCGCCAGGGCATCGACGAAACCTACAGCGACGCCGACCCGGGCTCCCCCGCGAGCGTTCCCGTGGTCGTGAACACACCCGACGCCAGCCGCGGAGACCTCGATCTGCAGAAGAGCCTGCGATTGGTGGGGGCCGGTGGTGGGGCCACGGTGATCCAATGGGATGCGGCCCTGGTGGGCGACCGCGTCCTCCATGTGGTGGCCGACACAGGCACCGTTGACGTGGTGCTGGACGGAGTGGACGTTCGGGGTGGCACGCCGCGCGAGGTCGACATCAAAGCCGGCCCGGCATCGACCTCCGGTTCCCTGGAAACCCGCTACTACCTGCGGCGCGCAGGTGGCGGCATTGCTGTCGGCCCCGCCGCATCGATCGTTCTGGTGGACCCGAATGTCACCGGATCGACCAACTCGGGTGGACGTGGGGGCAGCAAGCGACCGGGTGGCGGCGAGGAAAGCGGGGCCACGTACTCGCTCAAGCTCAATGGTGTGACCGTGTATGACAACAATGCCCAGGGCGACGGTGGCGGCATCTACACGGCAGGCGCCATGACGATGACGCGCAGCACCGTGCGCAACAACGTCGGCAGCACCAACGGCGGAGGCATCTACAACGAGGGGAACACCACCCTGCTGGAATCCACCGTCCGCGACAACAAGGCCGAGGGTGGGGGCGGCTTGTTTGCCACGGGGAGCAACACGGTCGGCATCGCCGGATCGACGTTCAACGGCAACGAAGCGGTGGGCGGTGGCGCCATCAGCGCACGCGCGGGCGTGACACTGAAGATCGTCAACACCACGATCAGCGGCAACAAGGGCACCGACGTCGGCGGTGGCCTGTACACCAACGGATCGGCTCAGTTGCTCTTCGTCACCATCACCAACAACCTCGCGGGGGCCGATTCAAGCAACGCCGGGTCCGGCATCAACCTCTTTCCATCCAGCAGCGGCGGCAGCACGGTTTCATTGAAGAACGTCATGCTGTCGGGGAACCGCAAAGGCTGGACCGTCGGCATGGACGACACCGCCATCGCGGCGCTGCCATCGGCCAACTGTGGCGTGACGGGCAGCGGCTTGCCTGTGAGTTCGCAAGCGTCGAACCTCAGCAGCGACGCCAGCTGCGACACCTGGCTGACGAGCACCAGCGACAAGAAGGCGATCGACCCCAGGATCGGCGTGCTCACCGACAACGGTGGTCCCACGCTCACGCACGCGCTGCTGGACGGCAGTCCGGCGTTGGGCGCCGGCACCGCCGACACCGAAGCGCTCAAAGACCAGCGCGGTATCCAGCGCGACGCCACCCCGGACATCGGCGCGTTCGAGTCGCCCACGGTCGCAGCGCCCACGCCCGAGTCGACGGTGGTGGACGAAGGCGGCGGCTGCACGATGGCCAATGGTCGGCGCCCGATCGACCCGGTGTTGCCCATGGTGGCCATGTTGGCCGTGCTCGCGCTGCTGCTGCGCCAACGCCTTCGCCCGGCCCGCAACCGCTGAGATCGTCCGCCCCCACGCGATGCAGGTTCGTCCGTGTCAACCGAAACAGTCCCCCCGCCATCAGGCCCCAAGCGGACGACCCGGTGGGCCCTCCTCCTGCGCGACGCCGGTCTGAACCGCCCCATGGCCCACTGGACGCAAGACATGCACTGGCGTGCGGCCTTGTGGTCGGCGGTCCCGGTGTGGCTGGGCCTTGGCCTGCTGGTCGGCGCCTCCCTGCGCGCGCCGGTCAGCGCCACGGCCTGGCTGTCCCTGGTGGTCGTGCAACCGCTGCTGGAAGAGGTGACGGTGCGAGGCCTGGTCCAGGGCGCTTTGTCGCAGTGGAATGGCCGGTGGGAGCGTCGCCTGCGAGTGGTGCCGGTGAGCCAGGCCAATCTCGTCACCACCGCCCTGTTCGTCGCCTTGCACCTCAACAACCAACCCTGGCCATGGGCCTTGGCGGTGGCGCTGCCGTCGCTGCTCCTGGGCCACATACGCGAGCGTTTTGGCAGCGCCTGGCCATGCGTGCTGGCGCATGCGCATTTCAACGCCGGCTTCGGGGTGGCGGCCTGCCTCGCCGGATAAACGCCTGCAGTGCAGATGCCGCCCTTTTTTGAAGGCCAACGGAGTCAGATATGCCGCATTTCCACGACCCAAAGGGGCCCTGGTGGCCTCGCCTCTCGATCATCGCAGGCTCGATCGTGGCATCCCTGATCGGCGCCTGCGGCGGCGGCGGCGGCGTCGATGCAGGCCTACCCCCACCGGCGCCGGCGCCGGCGATGATCACGACCAGCACGCCATTGACGCTCAGCGATTTCGGCTCGGGCGACAAGCCCAAGATCCAGCGCGCAGGTGATGGCACCCTGGTCGTCATCTACGGCGACGCAGCCGACAACAGCCGCCTCGTGTACGACGTCCAGGCCCAGGTCGAACGCCCTGCGCGGGACATCTATGTGAAAACATGCAAGCCCGATGCTTCGGCCGTGCCCGTGAAAACCTGCGATGACCTGGTCGACTGGTCGGCAGCGACGAACCTCTCCCAGTCGTCCGACAAGAGCAGCATCGCCACCGAATGGCAGGGTCCGTCGTCCCCCGGCCTCAAGGCCTATCCCGGCGATATCGACAAACCCACCGTCAAGACGAGCGGGCCGGTGATGGTGGTGACCTGGGTCAGCAAGTACTGCCCCGATGGCGATCTGGGCACCGCCGGCATTCAGGCCCCTGTTCAACGGGCCCTGCGCTACCCCGAACGCGACGGCCGTGTCATTCCCTTCGCCTGTGCTTGGATGGTCCACTCCCTCAACAACGGTGGCAGCTGGAGCGCGGCGGTGCAACTGAGCACCGGCCTGCGTGACGCAATCCAGGACTCCAGCAGCGGCACCTTCAACACCGACACGCGGAGGGGCCAGGTGAACGCGTCCTGGCAGGAAGACCCGCAGGGGCTGCGACTCGGCGGGGGCGATGGTCCCGGTGACGGCGCCTCGGGCGCCGACGTCAACGGTGGCACGGACATCTGGTACACCAGCGCCACGATCGATCTGTCCGTGCCATCCACGCCCGCCGACGACTTCGACCTCGCCGCCCCCGTGCGCCTGACGGACAACTGGCAGGGCCAGTACGGCCTGGCGGACCAGAGCCATCCTGTGGTCGACGGCATGGGCGCCAGCGTGGACCCCGCGCAGATCGAGACTGGCGTGGTCGGCGCCTCACGCCCCAATATCGGCATGGTGAGCAACACGGCCATCGTTGCCTACGAAGAAACCAAGGGCCCCGAAGGGCCGAACGCCGGCAAGTTCGTGCGATACCACGCTTTCCCCTTCGCCGAGCCCGCGGCCACGGCGGCCGACAAAGCTGGCTGTGTCATCAGCCATCCGCTCAAGAACGCGCGCCGTGTCCGATTCCTGACACAGAGTCCCGCCGACGCGGGCACGGGTGGCATACAGATCGCGGTGTTCTGGAAGGAAGGCATCTTCGACAAGGGCGGTCCGTCCGACATCGTGGTCCGCCGTGGCATGGGAGGCCTTCAACCGGGGGACATGGCGCCCGCCGTGGCCCCGGCGTGCGCCACCTCCGACTACGCCACCGCGATGGGATTGAACAATGCGCCGGCCGAAAACATCAGCAGCCGCAGCCCCCAGCTGACCATGGCCGACAACGGCCTTGGCGACGGGACCGAGACCAACGCCAGCGAAAACGCATTGGCGCACCGAGGCGTGCTGCGAGGGAGCGATCTGTGGATTGGATACTCGTACACGGGTGACCTTGCCAAGCTCCCGCTCCAACTCGAGAACTACAACTTCTGGATCCGCAAATACACCTTTGCTGGTGGCAGCGGCACCTGGGACCTGCCCCGCAATGTCACCAACATCACCGACAGACGCATCAATGTGCGCGAGCCTCGTCTGTTCGGCACGCCCAAGGGCAGTGCGGCCTCGTGCCCCAGTGGGCGGCCCGACGATCCAACCACCACCGACCCGACCGCTTGCCAGAACACGAACGTGATCTACGTGGCCTGGGGCACCCAAGAAAACCTTGCCCCCGACGTCTCCGGTGGCGGGGCGAACCTGGGCATCTTCATCACGGCCAGCATCGATGCGGCACGCAACTTCTACCCGCCCGTCCAATACTCGGTGGCGGCGGGACGCCTGTTCGACGACGACGAATCGGCGTATGAATCGCAGGTGGTGACCCGACCCGACGGCGGACGCTTCTACGGTGTGTGGAACCAGGCCGACGCCACGGTGCAGGTGGCGCCCGGTGTGGCCAAGACCGTTGCCGAGTACGGCAGCGGCAGCCTCACCGCGATCGTCAGTCCGTAGAGTCGGGGGCCGCTCCACGCAGAAGCCGCGCCCCGTTACGCGGCGGTCAATCGCTCACAGCAGGTTCGCGCTGCGCGCGGCCGCCTCGATGCCCTTGTAGTTGTCCGCCTTGGTGGGCACGAAGCGGGTGGCGCGCTGCAGGTCCAGCACCTCCTTGCCTTGCGGCGTGGCGCGGTCCAGCTTGAGCAGCGCGGCGGCGAGCTTCTCGCGCTGCGCGGCGGGCATGTCGGCGTGCACCGACCAGTTGTAGTCGTAGTACGGCGGGGTGGTGAAGATCACGCGCACCTTGGTCGTGTCGACCTTCTTGTCGGCCACGAACTTCTCCCACACCGAGATGTTCAGCGCCCCGCCCTGCACCTTGCCCGAGGCCACGGCCGCGATGGTGGCGTCGTGCGCGCCGCTGTAGGCCACGCGGCCGAAGTCCTTCTCGGGGTTGATGTTGGCCTGCAGCAGGAAGCTGCGCGGCATGAGGTGGCCCGAGGTGCTGCTCTGCGAGCCGAAGCTCACGTCCTTGCCCTTGAGGTCGGCCAGCGACTTCACGGCCGGGTCGCTGGAGATGAAGACCGAGCGGAACTTTTCGTCTTCCTCGCGCTGCACCAGCGGAATGATCTTGCCGCCCGAGCGCACATTGGCCTGCACGAAGGTGAAGCCGCCGAACCAGGCCATGTCCACTTTCTTGTTCACCAGCGCCTCCACGGCGGCGGCGTAATCGGTCACCGGCGTGTACTCCACCTTCATGCCCAGCGCGCCCTCGAGGTACTTCACCAGCGGCGCGGCCTTGCGCGCCAGCTCGGTGGGCGATTCGTCGGGGATGGCGGTGACGCGAAACACCTGCTGGGCCTGCGCGGCGGCGGCGATCAGGCCGACGCCCAGCACAAGGGCGTTGCGAAAGCGGTGGAGCGGGGAAAGGCGGGTCATGGTGGTTTCCTGATGAAAGGAGGAAAGGATTCAAGGAAGCGGCAACGGGCGCGGCCTTGCGAGAAAGGAAGGCGGCATGCCCTGGCGGGGTCCGGCGCGCGGGCGGCGCATCGGACCGCGAATCCTAGTCCACGCGGCATCCGTCAGGCCGTCGACCGACTGCCTTGCAACAAACGGAATGGCGGACGTTACGCAGATGGCCGCGACCCCGCGCCGTCCACTGACCCACCGCCCCATCCCTCAATGAAACGCAGCAGCGCCGCCATTTCGAATCCCCAGCCCACCGGGACAAGCCACCAGACAAGGTTCAACGGATCGACACAAAAGCCTGCTGAATCGCCCCCCCCGCTGACTGCGGCCAGCGCTGGCCAGCGGGTCATGGACATCCTCAACACCGCCGCATCCAGCGCCTGTGAGCTCTCCCCCTTGTTTCGCGAAATGAACAAACAAGGGATACGTGAACTGAAATTGAGCGGCCAGCTCGGCGAAGAGGGTTATGCCGCGCTGCTGGAGCTCTTTTCGTTCCATCAATACCTTCTGCGCAATGAGGTCAACGCGCTGGATTTTTCACACATGGAACTTCCGCAATTGAGCTCACTGCTGAAGCTGTTCGAAGAACAAGCGCAGCTGGAATCCATCGATTTTTCTTATGTGGGTTTTCCGGCCACAAAGGGGTCGACAACGCAAAAGCCTTCTCTTCAGGTCAGCCATCTCGCCGCCATTGCCAGGATCGTTGAAAACAGTGGCGGCCTGAAGCACCTGAGCCTGAACGGTGCCAGGCTCATGGGCAGCGACAAGCCCAGCCATCCGCTGATCTACTTCAGAGACGCGCCGCTCTTCAAGCTGTTGAGCGCCTGCGCGAAGGCGCCCCGGATGGAGCGCCTGGAATTGCGCGATTGCCACCTCACCGAACGCGACCTGGACAACCTCCAGCGTGTGCTCGACCAACCAGCAAAGGACGGCGGCCTCAAACCACTCGGCGCACTCAAGTCATTGGAGCTGAGTGGCGACCAGCAGGCCGGTCTCTACCAATGGAAGCACTTCTTCAGGAGCCTCGCCCGGCATGCCCACCTGCAAACACTGTCGCTGCCGGACGGGGTGGCCCAATACGTGCAAGCACAGTCTGCGCAAGTGCGGCAGGAAATCGCGCGAGACATTGCGAGCTGCCCCCAGCTGGCAAACCTCGCACCACCGGCATTGGCCAACATCCCGGAAATCTGGCAGGCCATGTTGAAAGGCCATGCGAAACAGCAGCAGGAGCTGCTGCAGAACGTGGCGCTGATCGCTCGAAGCTACCCCGGCATGCACAACGTCGCGCTGGGGCTCACGCTCCAGGCCGTGAACCAAGAGCTGGCGCTGGACCCCGACAACCTACCGAAGAAGCTTGACTTCCCCCCTGCCCAAAAAGATTTCAAGATGCCGGTCTATTCGCCCACCACCACGGGCGCCCTCCACAACAGCTGAGGCCCGGCCCTCACCCCGGCCATTCGCCCAGCAGCTCGTCCGGCGAAGGCTTGTGAAACTTCGGCTGGCCCACGCCCACCGGCGTGCCCAGCACCATCCAGCCGACCAGGGTTTCGCCGGGCCGGCAGAAGGCCGACATCACGGCCTCGGCGCGCACCTTGCTGCCCGAGAGCATCTTGCCGCCATAGCCCAGCGCGTGAGCTGCCGTCAGGAAGTTGGCGAGCGCGCCGCCCAGGGCGATCCACTGCTCATGCACCGTGGCCACCGGGTGGCCGGCGTCGATGCGCGCGACCACGGCCACCAGCAGCGGTGGTTCGGTGGCGCGCCCGCGGTCGCGCCGCGCCTGCTCGGCGGGCTTGCCCTGCGCCAGGGCCACGGATTCGAAGAGGTCGGCCAGGCGCTGCCTGGCCTCGCCACGCACCACGGCGAAGCGGTAAGGCACCAGGCCCGCGTGGTCGGGCGCGCGCAGCGCGGCGGCGGCCATGCGCCGCAGATCCTCGGGCGGGGGTGCGGGCTCGCGCAGGTACTTGGTGCCAACCGACAGGCGCGACAGCAGAGGCTCGAGCGGGTCGGCGGGCGCGGGATCGCGGGGGATGTTCATGGCGGCGGGCTGTGCGGTGGGTGTGTCAGAACACGAGTGTGCGCCAACGCAGGTCGCTGGCGCGGGCCATGAACTGCACGGCACCGCCGCGGTCGGTGCATTCGGGAATCAGGTCGTCGGGAGCGATCCCCTGCGCGTGCAGCGCGTCCGTGCAGGCGAAGAGGCGCGCGCCGTGCCCGACGGCCTCGCGCAAGGCCTGGCCCACGGTCTTGTCGTGGCGCGGACTGGCGCGCAGGCCGTCGGCCACGCCCGGCACCAGCAGGTACACGCTGCGCGCGCTGAAGTAGATCTCCACCGGGGTGTCCATGGCGGCGGCCGCGGCGGCGTAGAAGAACGGCGCCACCAGCCGGTGCGGCGCCTCGGGCTCGGCAGCCCAGAGGAGGATGGCGATGCCGGCGGCCTCGTGCGGGTCAGGCATGGCCATCGATTTCGATGCGGTAGCGGCGCGCGTGTTCGGCCATCGCGGCCCACACGGCATCGCCGCTGACCAGCGCGGCGGCTTCGGTGTCCAGCGCCGACGGCCGCAGGCGTGCGATCCAGCCCTCGCGGTAAGGGTCGCGGTGCACGCGCTCGGGCCGCTGCGCGAGCGCGGGATTGGTCTCGACCACCGTGCCCGACAGCGGCGCCTTCACCGAGACGATGGACTTGGCCAGTTCCACCACGCCGAGGGCGCGCCCCTGCTCCACCGCCGTGCCAACAGGCTTGGCGCGGCACATGTAGACCTCGCCCGAGAGCCGGATGCCCAGCGAGGTGATGCCCACCGTGACGAGGCCGGGCGCGTCCACGCGGGCCCAGACCTGGTGCTCCACGAGATACAGCAAGTCGGCAGGGAAGTCAGGGGTGAAGCGATCCAAGTCCAACCCCAGGTTCAAAAAACGGTGGCGGAAGAGAATGGGAGTCGAACCCACCCGGCGACGCATGGCGCCACCCACCGGGTTTGAAGCCCGGCCGGCCCACCAGGGCCGTTTCCCTTCCTTGAAACGTGCCGGACGGCCCGCCTCGAAACCTGCGGCGCCATCATATCGGCGCTTGCGCAAACAGCTGACTGTCGGCGCGCAGCCAATGCACGTCACCCACACGGCGCAGCAGGCCGATGCGGTCGAAGTGCTCCAGGATCTGGATGGCGCGCTTGCGGCCCAGGCCGGTGGCGTCGCGGAAATCAGCCGCCTGCACCTGGCCGCCGTGCGCGGCGGCGGTGTCGCGCACCAGGGCGGCCAGGCGCGCCATGGTGGCGGGAGGGTAGTACAGGTCCTTCACCACCTGGTGCAGCTCGCCGCGCTGCGACAGGCGCGCCAGCGTCACGCGCATCAAGGCCTCCGACTCTTTGGCGTCGCGCGCCAGATCGCGCACCCAGGCGCCATCGAATCCGGCCTCCAGCAGCGGCTGCGCCACCTTCTGCGCCAGCCGCTCCTCCACCGCCGACAGGTGCACGCCGTGTTCGGGCAGGTGCACGAAGGCGCCGCGCTGCCTCAGCGCGCCCTGCGCGATCCCACGCGCCAGCAACGCGCGCCACAGGGGCTCGGGCAGGCGTGGCAGGGCCAGGCGGCGCAGGCGCGCGGCGTCGGGACCCAGCTCGTCGGGCTGCTTGTGGTGGTAGGCGGCCAGGGCTTCGTGCACGCGCCGCGCGGCCTCGGCGGCGTGGCTTTCGTGCAGCAGGTGCTCGGCCTGGGCCTCGTGCTGACGCAGCGGGCCTTCGCCCCGCCCGGATGTGCTGGTGTCGACCCCACAGCCCTGCGCGGCGGCGAAACGGCGCAACTCCAGACCCTGCGGAGACACCGCCAACAAGGCGGCCAGGCGCTCGCCCACGGTCGCCTGGGACAGGGCCTGCAGTTCGCTCAAGCGCTGCGGCGTGCGCCGGTAGCGCACGGGGGCCAGCGGGTCGAGCACCGTGCCACCGGCCAGCGTACGGCTGGCCGCCGCGTCGCGCAGCACCACGCGATCGCCGTGCCAGGCGCCGGCGGGTTCGCGCAGCACGATCTGAACCAGCGCCGAGCCTCCGGGCTCGACCACCGCCGGCTCCAACACGGCCACGCTGCCCATCACCGACTGCGAGCCGATGTGCACATGCACCGGCGTGCCTGAGCGCAGCGCGCGCGGCTCGCCGTGCCACAGGTTCAGACGGGCGTCGAAGCGGTCGGTGGCCAGGGCGGCCCAGGGCGCGACCAGCCACTGCCCGCGCTGGACCTGTTCGCGCTCCACGCCCGCGAGCGCCAGGGCGCAGCGCTGGCCGGCCGAGGCTTCCGGCACCGCACGGTTCTGCGCGTGCACGCTGCGCACGCGCAAACTGCGGGTGCCTGGCACCAGGCGCAGCTCATCGCCCACGCGCACGGTGCCCGCGTGCACGGTGCCCGTGACCACCGTGCCGGTGCCATCGAGCACGAACACGCGGTCCACGGCGAGGCGGAACGCGTCGAGCCGGCGCGGGTGCTCGGCCGCGCGCGCGGCGGCATCGAACAGGTGCTGTTTCAAGGTCGGCAGGCCTTCCCCGGTGTGGGCGGACACCGGCAGCACCGGGGAACCGGCCAACGGCGTCGGCGCGATCAGGGCCCTCGCCTCCTCCACCACCGAGGCCACACGCGCGGCGTCGGCGCGATCGCACTTGGTGACGGCCACGGCGCCGCTGGACAGGCCCAGCAGGCTCAGCACCGCCAGGTGCTCGTGCGTCTGCGGCATGACGCCATCGTCGGCGGCCACCAGCAGCAGGGCGTGGGCGATGCCGGTCGCGCCGGCCAGCATGGTGTGCACCAGGCGCTCGTGGCCGGGCACGTCGACGAAGCCGATGCGCCGGCCGTCGGAGGTGTCGAGAAAGGCATAGCCCAGTTCGATGGACACGCCGCGGCGCTTCTCCTCGGGCAGCCGATCAGTGTCCACGCCAGTGAGCGCGCGCACCAGCGTGGTCTTGCCGTGGTCGATGTGGCCCGCGGTGCCGACGATCATCCGAACATGTCCTCGAACTTGAGGCCGGCCCAGCGAAAGTTCTCCTGCACGAGTTCACCGCTGCGCTGGTTGACGTCGATCTGCGTCTGCTCGATCACGCCCTTGTCGTTGAGCCTGTAGTCAAACTGCACGCTGATGGCTTCGCGCGGCTCGCCATTGACCATCATGTAGCAGAGGTTGTCGGGCAGCACGGTTTGGGGCGCGCGGCCGGCGATGCGCTCGGCGATGTAGCCCGCGACGATGTGGCCATGCTTGTTGGCCACGTGGGCGCTCTTGGGATAGAAGGCGAAATGCGGCGAGACAAAACCCACCGCGTCGCCAATGACGTAGACGGCCGGGTCGCCCTTGAGGTGCAGCATCTGCGGATCGACCTCGGCCCAGCCGGTGGGCTTGCCCTCGCTGTTGCGGCCGATGGTGTCGGCCTTCCAGGCCAGGTCGCCCGCCTGGTGTGGCGCCATGAGCACCGCATGGTCGAACCGCATGTCGCCCGCGTCGGTCTTGATTTCCTTCTTGAAGGGGTCGATGGACTGCACGTGCGCGTTCGGCACGTAGGTGATGAAGTCCTTGTAGAGCTCGCTGAAAGCGGCGCGGAAACCAGGGCCGATGGGGCGCACGCCGTCCTTGTGGTCCAGTATGGTGACCTTGCCCTTGATGCCGTTCTTCTTGAAGTACCAGGCCACCATGCAGGCGCGCTCGTAGGGCGACGGTGGACAGCGCTGCGGCGGGGGCGGCAGCGTCATCACCCAATCGCCGCCCTTGAAGTTGTGCAGGGCCCGCTTGAGCGCGAAGTGCTCGGCGTTGCCGATGTAGGCCGCCGGGAAACGCGCGCGCGTGGCATCGGCGATGCGGCGGTCGTTGCCGAACCAGGCCTCGTAGTGGTAGCGGATACCTGGGGCCAACACCAGGTAGTCGTAGTCGAGCGCGCCCAGCGAGGTGACCACGCGCTGGACGCCGCGGTCCACCTCCAGCACCTCGGCCTGGATGAAGCGGTAGCCGTGCCGCTCCGACACGCGCAGGTAGTCGTGGGTGATGAAGCTCGTGTCGACCATGTCGACCAGCCACTTGTTGCTGATGGGGCAAGAGAAGAACACCGGGTTGCGCTCGATCAGCACGACCTCGGCCGCGGGCGCCAGCTGGCGCAGGTACTTGGCCGTGGTGAGGCCGCCCCAGCCGCCACCGCAGACCACCACGCGCGGCGCCCGGCCCTTGGGCAGCAGGGTCTGCGCGGGGCTGCCGATGAAAAAGGGCAGCGCGGGCTTGGCCGCTGCGCCTCCGGTGCTGGCGCAGCCCGTGAGCAGCGTGGCGGCGCCAGCGCCGGCGGCGGTGAGGAAGTGGCGGCGATCGAGGGTCATGCGACAGGCTCCTGGGGTGTTCGGGATCGGTCTTGAAGGGGGTGACAGCGGCAGGCGTCAGGCCAGCGCATCGCGCAGCGCGGGCAACTGGTGCAGGAAAGGCGCGCTGTCGTCCAGACAGCGCAGGTCGAGCAGCAGGCGGTCATCGGCGATGCGGCCGATCACGGGACGCGGCAGCGCGCGCAGCGCCGCGGCGAGTTCGTCCAGGGCGCGGCCAGCGCCCTTCTTCTGCGCCGGCGCGATGGCCAGGCCGGCCGACGGCAGCCGCTCGACCGGCAGCGAGCCCGAGCCGATCTGGCCCTGCAGATCGAGCACCGACGCCACGAAGCGCGGTGCCACCGCCGCCTGCAACGCGGCCAACAGACCCTCGGCCTGTTCGCGGATGGCCTGGGCCGGACGCGTGAGCAGGCGCAAGGTGGGCAAGTCCTGGGTCAAGCGCTCGGGCCGCCGGTAGAGCATCAGCGTGGCCTCCAGCGCGGCCAGCGGCAGCTTGCTCATGCGCAGCGCGCGCTTCATGGGGAACTGGCGGATGCGGCCGATGGCCTCGCGCGTGCCGACGATGAGCCCGGCCTGCGGGCCGCCGAGCAGCTTGTCGCCGCTGAAACTGACCACGTCGCAGCCGGCGGCGAGCTTCTCGCGCGGCGTGGGCTCGTGCGGCAGGCCCCAGGCCGACATGTCGACCAGCGCGCCGCTGCCCAGGTCGGTGGCCATGGGCAGGCCGCGCGCGTGCGCGATGCGCGCGATCTCGCCCTCGTCCACTGAAGACGTGAATCCCTGCACCGCGTAGTTGCTGGTGTGCACCTTCATCAGCAGGCCGGTGCGTTCGGTGATCGCCTGCGCATAGTCGCGCGGGTGGGTGCGGTTGGTGGTGCCCACTTCCACCAGCGTGGCGCCAGCGCTGACCATCACGTCGGGCATGCGGAAGGCGCCACCGATCTCGACCAATTCGCCGCGCGAGACGATCACCTCGCGCCCGCGCGCCAGCGCGGCAATGCCGAGCAGCACGGCCGCCGCGTTGTTGTTCACCACCGTGGCGGCCTGAGCGCCGGTGAGCTCGCACAGCAACTCCTCGACCACGCTGTCGCGGTCGCCCCGGCCGCCGCTGGCCAGGTCGTACTCCAGGTTGTTCGGGCCGGCCATCACGGCCAGCAGGTGCTGCAGGGCGGCGTCGGCCAGCAGGGCGCGGCCCAGGTTGGTGTGGATCACGGTGCCGGTGAGGTTGAGCACGGTGCGCAGGCGCGGCGCCAGGCGTTCGGCCACGCGCGCCTGGATGGCCCGCGCGACGGCATCGGGCGCCAGCGCGGTGGCGTCCAACGCGCCCTGCCGCGCGGCTTCGCGCAAGCCGTCGACGGTGGCGCGCACCTCGCCGGCCACCAGGGGTGTGGCCGTGTTCATCGGCGAGCGCGGCCACGGCCGGCCAGCGCAGCACTCGATCGATCGAGGGGAGGTCTTGAGGGTTCGCCGGGTTCTTCGCCTGGGAACCGTCGACGACGGATTCGGTCAGGCGGCCCATCATCGACTCCCTGGTGGCGAGCCGTCTTCGAGCAGGGGCTCGGGCTCGCCGAACAGCAGCATGAAGTTCACGCCGTGGCGCTCTTTGCCGGTCTCGGCCACCAGGAGGTCCAGCGTGAGGCTGGCGAGGTCGTCGGCCACCGGGTCCACGAAAGGGTCGCGGTCGGAGTGCACGATCTTGAGGTAGTGGCCGCAGTCCTCGCAAGTCTCGGCCTGAACCTTGGCCGACGCGGCGCGCGAGGCGCTGGCCTCCTCGCCACCCTCGCCTTCGGCGAGATCGAGCGACTGGTAGCTCAGGCCCTTGGCACCCAGGCAGTGCGGGCATTGACCGCGCACCATGTGCCATTCGAGGTTGCACAGCGAGCAGTGCAGGTAGCGCTGGCCCAGCGACTCGCCAGCCGTGCGCGTGACGCTCGCGGCGGGCCGGCTGCCGCAGCAGGGGCAGACAGTGGCATCCTCGATACGGCCGACCGGCGCGCCCTGTCCCTGGTGCAGGCCCTGAACAGCGAGCAGCAAATGCGTCCAGTAGACCTGCAGGGCTGCGCCCACGACGGGCGCGGCGCCCAGGTCCAGTCCGGTGGCCAGGCCGTTGAGCAGCAGGTCGGCCTGGCGCTCCAGAAACACCTCGTCGGCACCGGCGAGTTCGCGCAGCGCGGACCGCGCGGCCTCGGGCGCGCGCTCGGCCAAGGCGGCGGCCAAGCGATGCGCCACGGCCCGCCAGGACGGATCGCGCGGCCAATCGGTGGCCGGCAACGGCGGCAGGCCCGCGCGCGCGGCGCGGTCCACGCCCGCCGCGTCGGGCAGCGCCACGGCGGGCATGGCCTGCAGGGCCTGGTGCTGCTCGTGCGTCAGTTCGGCCATGAAGCGCAGGTAGTCGCCCAGACTGTGGCCACCAGCCAGCTGGCGCAAGCGCATCTCTCGCTCGGCGAACAGGGTGGCGCGTTCGGGCCAGCGCAGGAAAGGGGTGTCCCCGCCGCCGCGCGCGGCGATCTCCTCCGGGGACATGACGCGCACGGTCGCGCTGTTGCTCATCGGCTCTTGCTCACTTCCTCGTGCCATTGGGGGTGGTTCAGGCGCGCCCAGCTCTCGGTCACGGTGCCACGCGTCATGGCGCGCATCGTGCCCTTGACCCAGATCGCCGCGTAGACGTGAACGATCACGGTCAGCACCAGCACCACGGCGGCGATCGCGTGCAGCAGCACGGCGACGCGCATGAAGCCGATGCTGAAGTACGGCGCGAACCACGGGCGCCAGAACATGAAGCCCGTGACCACCAGCACCAGCAGGCTCAGCGCCATGAGCCAGAAGACCAGCTTCTGCCCGTAGTTGTACTGACCCGCCGGTGGCATGCCGGCCTTGTCGCCCCTCAGCATGCGACCGGCGTGCCGCCGCCATTCGCGGTCCTGGGCGCCAATGAGGTTCTGCCGCCAAAGCCTGAAGAACAGACCGAGGAAGCCGACCACCATCAACACGCCCAGGAAGGGGTGCAGGATGCGCGCCCATGGCCCGCCACCGAACAGCTGGCTGAAGAAGAACAGGCTCGGGTGGAAGAAGGCCAGGCCCGAGAGGGCCGCCAGAAAGAACATGATCGCGATGAACCAGTGGTTCATGCGCTCGCCGTCCTTGTAGCGCTGGATGAGACGCTGGCTCATTTCACGTCCTCCTTCTCGGCCGGGTCCTTCTCTTCGATCGGGCCCACCTTCATGTAGTGGAAAAAGCCAGCCACCGCCGCGCCGAGCACGGCAGCCACCGCGAGCGGCTTGGCCATGCCCTTCCAGAGCGATACCAGCGGGCTGATCGTCGGGTCCTTGGGCAGGCCCTCCAGCTCGGGCCGGTCGGCGTGCTTCATCACATACATGACGTGCGTGCCCCCCACCCCTTGCGGGTTGTAGAGGCCGGCGTTCTGGAAGCCGCGCTCCTTGAGCTCACCCGCGCGCTTCTCGCCATAGGCCACCATGTCGTCCTTGGTGCCGAAACTGATGGCGCCCGTGGGGCAGGTCTTCACGCAGGCCGGCTCCAGGCCCACGCCCACCCGATCGGAACACAAGGTGCACTTGTAGGCCTTGTTGTCCTTCTGGCTGATGCGAGGGACGTCGAAAGGGCAGCCCTTGACGCAGTAGCCGCAACCGATGCAGTTCTCGCTGATGAAGTCGACGATGCCGTTGGCGTACTTCACGATCGCGCCGGGCGACGGGCAGGCCTTGAGGCAACCCGGGTCCTCGCAATGCATGCAGCCGTCCTTGCGGATCAGCCATTCGAGGTTGCCCTCCTGGGGCTCGACCTCGAAGAACTTCATTACCGTCCAACTGGTGGGCGTGAGGTCCACCGGGTTGTCGTAGACACCGATGTTGGTGCCGACCTCGTCGCGCAGGTCGTTCCAGTTCATGCAAGCCACCTGGCAGGCCTTGCAGCCGATGCACTTGGACTCGTCGATGAGCTTGGCCAGCGCCGGCGCGCTGGTGCGCACCTGCGGCGTGGGCGTGGTGGTGGCCGAGCGGGCGACCACGTCGAGTGATTGCAGGCTGGCCATCGTTACGCCTTCTCAATGTTGACGAGGAACGCCTTGAACTCCGGCGTCTGCGAGTTCGCGTCGCCGACGAAGGGCGTGAGCGCATTGGCCAGGTAGCCGTTCTGCGTCACGCCCTTGAAGCCCCAGTGAATGGGGATACCCACCAGGTGCACCGGCTTGCCATCGATGGTCCAGGGCTTGATGCGCTTGGTGACCACGCAGGCCGCTACCACCTCGCCCCGGTTGCTGCGCACCCGGACCTGGTCGCCCTGCCGGATGCCCTTTTCCCTGGCCAGCTCTTCGCCGATCTCCACGAAGGCCGCCGGCTGCACGATGGCGTTGCTGCGCGCGTGCTTGGTCCAGAAGTGGTGGTGCTCGGTGAGGCGGTAGGTGGTGGCCGCGTAGGGGAACTCTTCCTTCTTGCCGAAGGCCTCCAGGTCGCCCTTGAACACGCGCGCCGCCGGGTTGCTGACGGCCAGCGGGTTGTCCGGGTGCAGCGGGTTGCTGCCCAGCGGCGTCTCGAAGGGTTCGTAGTGCTCGGGGAAAGGCCCCTCGGCCATGCCCACGGCGTGCA
Source organism: Hydrogenophaga sp. YM1 (assembly GCF_016903055.1). Taxonomy (NCBI): domain Bacteria; kingdom Pseudomonadati; phylum Pseudomonadota; class Betaproteobacteria; order Burkholderiales; family Comamonadaceae; genus Hydrogenophaga; species Hydrogenophaga sp. YM1. Next base: position 3,044,196 of record NZ_CP070223.1, read on the forward strand.
GGCGCGCCACGCCTTCGGGGTTCATGATGAACGAGCCCACGCCCTCCTCGGGCGCGGCGTTCGGCCGCATGTCGGGCACGTCGGCACCGCCCCAGGCCGTGCCGTTCCAGCGCATGTAGGTGCGCGAGGGGTCCCAGGGCTTGCCGTCCTTGTCCGCGCTGGCGCGGTTGTAGAGGATGCGGCGGTTGGCCGGCCAGGACCAGCCCCAGCCCGGATAGACACCCAGGCCGGTCGGGTCGCTCAGGTCGCGGCGCGCCGTCATGTTGCCGGACTGCTGCCAGCAGCCGGCGTAGATCCAGTTGCCGCAGGCGGTGGAGCCGTCGGCCTGGAGCAGCGCGAAGTTGGGCATCTGCTCGCCGGCCTTGACCAGCACCGTGCGCGGCGCTGTCGGGTTCTTCGGGTCGACCGGTGCGAGCACATCGGCGATGGCGCGGCCGTTGATCTCGCGCAACAGTTCCGCCGAACTCGGCACCTGCGGGTTGAGGTACGGCCAGGTCAGCGCGGCCACCGGCTCGGGCAGGCTGCCGCCTTCCTTGGCGTACATCGCGCGGATCTTCATGAACAGCCGCGCCACGATTTCCGAGTCGGCCTTGGCCTCGCCCGGCGGGTCCACCGCCTTCTCCTTCCACGAAATGACGCGGCTGGAGTTGGTGAAGCTGCCGGTCTCCTCCGCGAAGCAGCTCGCCGGGAAGCGGAAGACCTCGGTCTGGATGGCCTTGGGGTCGACCTCGTTGAGCGGGCCGAAGTTCTTCCAGAACTCGCTCGTCTCGGTCTCCAGCGGGTCCATCACCACCAGGTACTTCAGCTTGCTCAGCGCGGCCGAGAGCTTCTTCTTGTTGGGCACCGCCGCCAGCGGGTTGAAGCCCTGCACGAGGAAGCCGTTCATCTTGCCCTGGTGCATCAGCTCGAAGATATGCAGGATGTCGTAACCCGCGTCGCGCTTGGGCACCCAGTCGTAGGCGAAGCCGTTCTGCGCCGTGGCCGCCGGACCGTAGTAGGTCTTCATCAGGCTGTTGAACCACTTCGGGAAGTTCTGCGTGAACGTCATCTGGTTAGGACGCAGCGGCTTGCCGGTGCGCCGTGCCAGGAACTCCTCGGCGCTGGTGTCGGCGTCGGTGGGTGCGCTCAGGTAACCCGACAGCACCTCGGAGTAGGCGTTCATGTCGGTCACGCCCTGCACGTTGGCGTGGCCGCGCAGCGCGTTGACACCCCCGCCCGGGCGGCCCATGTTGCCCAGCAGCAGCTGGATCATGGCCATGGTGCGGATGTTCTGCGAGCCCACCGAGTGCTGTGTCCAGCCGAGCGCGTACATGATCGTGCTCGTCTTGTCGGGCGCGGACATCTCGCCCAGCATCTGGCAAATTTGCAGGAACTTGTCCTGCGGCGTGCCACAGATGCGGCTCACCATCTCGGGCGTGTAGCGGCTGTAGTGCTTCTTGAGCTGCTGGTACACCGTGAGCGGGTCCTGCAGGGACTCGTCCACCTTCACGAAGCCGTCCTCGCCGACCTGGTAGCCCCAGCTCGCCTTGTTGTAGCTGCGCTTGGCTTCGTCGTAGCCGCTGAACAGGCCGTTGTCGAAGCGGTAGTCCGGCTTGGTCAGGAAGGCCACGTCGGTGTTGAAGCGCACGTAGTCGTGGTGGATCTTGTCGTGTGACAGCAGATAGTTGATGACACCGCCAAGGAAAGCGATGTCGGTGCCGTTGCGGATCGGCGCGTAGACGTCGGCCACGGCCGCGGAGCGCGTGAAACGCGGATCCACGACGATGAGCTTGGCCTTGCGCTGCTGCATCGCTTCGGTCACCCACTTGAAGCCGCAGGGGTGGGCTTCGGCGGCATTGCCGCCCATGATCAGGACGAGATCCGTGTTGCGGATGTCGGTCCACGAGTTGGTCATCGCTCCGCGACCGAAAGTCGGGCCCAGACTGGACACCGTCGGCGCGTGTCAGATACGTGCTTGCGTATCGAGTGCGACCATCCCCAGGCCGCGCGCGACCTTGACGGACAGGAAGCTGGACTCGTTGGACGAGGCCGAGGAGATCAGAAAGCCGGTGGTGTTCCAGCGGTTGACCGTCACGCCCTTGTCGTTCGTCTTGATGAAGTTCGCGTCGCGGTCCTTCTTCATGTGCGTGGCCACGCGGGTCAGCGCCTCGTCCCAGGAGATGCGCTTCCACTCGTTGCTGCCGGCCTCGCGCACCTGCGGGTAGTGCACGCGGTTGGGCGACTGGATCATGTCCATCACGCCCGCGCCCTTGGGGCACAGCGTGCCGCGGTTCACCGGGTTGTCCGGGTCGCCCTCGATATGGATGATGGTCGATTTGACGTTCTTGGCCTTGTCACCCAGCGTGTACATCACCAGCCCGCAACTGACGGAGCAGTAGGGGCAGATGCTGCGTGTCTCGGTGGTGCGCGCGAGCTTGAAGCTGCGCGTCTCGGCCAGCGCGGCCGTGGGCGAGAAGCCCAGTGCCACCAGACTGGATCCCACCAGCCCGGCACCGCTGACCCGGAAGAAATGTCTCCGGTTCATGTCCATGTCGTTGAACTCCAGCGGGTCGTGGGGCCCGCGTGTCTGGCACGCCTGCGTCACGGCAGAGCGAACCGAGTGTGCCGCCCGAACGGTGAAACCGTTCTGGGGTCCAGCCCTTATGAACCGCCGTGCGTAGACCGGCGCCGAAGCGGCGCCCCCGGTGCGCGACAAGCTGTCGCACCTGGCGTCAACCTGTCACGGACCGACGCGGGCTACGTCAGGAGAAAGGACTAGAAAGGGCCATCAAGCCCCGCTGAAGCGGCCAAGAACCCAAGCCGACGAAAACACAACGGTGTGGATCTCCTGCATATCTTGCTCATCCCTCGGGGCCGGCCAGCGCGCTCAGAACGCCTCTTTCTCCGCCTCCAGGTACGCCAGGCTGGTGTACTTGCCGATGTTGCTGTCGAAGCCCTGCATGCGCGCCGCGCGCGAGGCCACGCGCGGATCGGCCAGCACCAGGCCCTTGGCCTTGTCCAGCGGCAGGCCTTCTTTCACCGCCTTCAGGCAGGGCTCGTAAATGCCGCGCAGGAAGTCGCCGTAGGTCTGGAGCAGGTCGCGGCTGGCGTGGCCGTGGCCGGGCACCCAGAGCTGCTCGCCCAGGTCCTTGATGAGCGTGTCGTAGGTCTTGAAGGTACCCACGTAGGAGCCGTCGTCGATGTTGGCGATGCGGTTGCCCATGGCGATGTCGCCGACGTAGGTGAGGCGGTCCTGCACCACCTCCATGCACAGGTCGGACGGCGTGTGCGCCACGCCGTGGTGGTGCAGGCGCAGCTGCACGTCGCCGTAGTCGAACACCTGGCCGGGCCGCACGTCGGTGTTGGGCGCGACGATCTTCGTGCCCAGCGTGGCCTGGTTGGTCCAGCGCTCCATCATGCCGCGCCAGGCATTGCCCTCGGCCCCCAGAATCTGCTCGCGCGTGTGCGGCAGCGCGTGGATGGGCACGCCGGGGAAGGCCTCGGCGAAGGCGTGGTTGCCCAGCCAATGGTCGCCGTGGTAATGGCTGTTGAACACGGCCACCACGGGCCGGTCGGTCACGCGGCGGATCATGCGGATCGCCATCTGCCCGATCTGCAGCGAGCCCCCCGAATCCAGGACCACCACGCCTTTTTGGGTGACCACGAAGACCACGTTGGCCATCATCCCCTGGTTCTGCGGGGTGGGAAATCCGTCCTCGGCGAACACCATCCACACGTGCGGGGACAGCTGTTGCGCGGGGATGTCGGGCATGGGCGGGCCGAGCACGAAGTCGCGCACCTGCTGCGCGAACAGCCGCGCCTCGGGCACGGCGGCCAGGCCGGCGGCGCCCAGCGCCAGGCCGGCACCGGCGCGCAGCCAGTGGCGGCGGGTGAGGCCGTCGGTGGGGAGGTGGGGGGCGGGCATCGGCGTCTCCATCAGTTATTGCTTATTTTTGGATCATAGCCAGACCGACGGGGAACGGCGCGCCGCCCGGCCCTTGTCGACCGCTCACCGGGGCCGGGACAGACCGTCCAGGGGTGTGGCGTGGCGCGCCCGGATGGCGTCGGCCTGCCGCGCGACCTCGGCGCGCAGCGCCGCCGGCGCCACCACCTCGACCTCGGCGCCGTGGCCCAGGATCTGCCGCGCGCCGTGCTCGACCGACTCCAACGCCCACAGGACGCAACGCCAGCCGTCGGGCGCCCTGTCCTGCGGCGTCACCGGCACCTCGGCGAAACGGTTGCGCTCGTGCTCCAGCCAGCCCATCGCCCGGGGCGACGCCAGCACCCGGGCCTGCAGCGGCCGCAACCCGGCCTCGAACCGCGCCGACGACTCCTGCCAGTAGCGCGCCAGGTCGAAGCCGCGGGGGCGCCGGAAGCCGCTGCCCAGAAGCGCCAGGTCCTGCACGCTGGCCAGGCGGTAGGTGCGCACGGCGGTCTGCCCGGTTTCGCGCGCCGCGAGGTACCAGGCGCCGGCCTTGAGGACCAGCCCCAAGGGCTCCAGTTCCCGCCGCGACAGGCCGCGCCAGCTCATGTAGTCGACCCGCAGGCGCTTGCCGCTCCAGACGGCCTGCGCCGCTTCCCGAAGGAAGGCGGGTGTGTCGGAGGTCCGATACCAATCCAGGGGATCGATGTGCAGCCGCTCGGCCACCACGGCCGCCTGGTCGCGCCAGGGCGCCGGCACGCTGGCCATCAGCTTGAGCCGCGCCGACGCGGCGGCCTCGCCCAGGCCCAGCGCCGTTGCCGGCCCCGGCAGGCCGGCCAGCCACAGGGCGTTCGCCTCGTCGCCGGTCATGCCGGTGAGCTGCGTCGTCCAGCCCGGCTGCAGCTGGAATCCGCCCTGGTGGCCTCGCTCGCCCCACAGGGGCACGCCGGCCGCCGAGAGTTGATCGATGTCGCGCAGGACGGTGCGCTCGGACACCTCGAGCGAGCGCGCGATGGCGCCGGCCGTCAAACGACCGTGGGCCTGCAGCAGCATGAGGATGGACAACAGGCGGTGGGCTTTCATGGCCGCTCAATCATGACACCCCTTGTCATATTGATGGTGCCAGCATCGCCCCTCCTTCATCACCACAAGGCAGGCGCACCATGAACACCCCAGACCCCGGCGCAACGAGCGCGAAGCAGGACTTCGATTTCCTGGTCGGCCACTGGACCACCCGCCAGCGGCGCCTGAAACAGCGCCTGCAGGGCAGCGACGAATGGGAAACCTTCACCGCGTCCACCACCAACCAGCACCTGCCGGGCGGCGTGATCAACTTCGACACCCTGGTCGCGCCGACCTGGAAACCGGGCTGGGTGGGCATGTCGCTGCGCCTGTTCAACCCCGCGACCAACCTCTGGAGCATCTACTGGGTCACCAACGAAGGCGGCGGCATCGACCCCGCGACGGGACAGCTCGGCGCCCCGGTGGTCGGCCGCTTCCAGGGAAGCGAAGGTGTGTTTGAGGGCGAGGACCGGTTCGAGGGACGCACGGTCCGCGTGCGCTTCCATTGGCAGCGCTGGGGCAGCGAGCGGGCGCGCTGGCAGCAGGCCTTCTCCGACGATGGCGGGCGCAGCTGGGAGGTCAACTGGATCATGGATTTCGAGCGCGAGGCGCCTTCCTCGGCCGAACCTTGCTCGAACCGCAGGAAGCATTGGCCAGGGCCGTGATGGGCCGGTTCCGCGACCTCGATGCGCCCGACCACTTCGTCTGGCTGCGCGGCTTTGCCGACAGGGGCAGCCGCACCCACCGCGCGTTCGGCGATCCAGGCCTGAGCGCCACGCCCGCCGGAGTCGCTGCTCAGCGGCGCGGCAGCCGGCGGGCGATCTCGCTCACGAGTTGGCGCGCCAGGGCCAGCTTGGCGGCGCGCGGCAACTCGGTGCTGCCGGCCTCGTCCACCAGCAGCAGCGCGTTGTCGTCGCGGCCGAAGGTGTCGGGCCCGATGTTGCCCACCAGCAGCGGCACGCCCTTGCGCGCGCGCTTGGCCTGGGCGTGGGCCAGCAGGTCGTGGCTTTCGGCGGCGAAGCCCACGCAATACAGCGCGCCGGCCTGGGCGCGCGGGCTGGCGGCCACGCCGGCCAGGATGTCGGGGTTCTCCACGAAGGCCAGGGTGGGCACCTCGCCGCTGCCGTCCTTCTTGATCTTCTGGCCGGACGTGCTGGCGGGGCGCCAGTCGGCCACGGCGGCGGCGGCGATGAAGACATCGGCCGCGTCGGCGCTGGCCAGCACGGCGCGCTGCATGTCCTGGGCGGACATCACGTCCACCCGCTGAACCCCGCGCGGCGTGGGCAGGGCCACCGGGCCGGCCAACAGCGTCACCTGGGCACCGGCCTCGTGGGCGGCGCGCGCGAGCGCGAAGCCCATCTTGCCGCTGGAGCGGTTGGTGAGGCCGCGCACCGGGTCGATGGCCTCGAAGGTGGGCCCGGCCGTGATGAGCACGTGCCGGCCCGCCAGCGCCTTGGGCCGGAAGTGGCGCACCACGTCGTAGAGCAGTTCGTCCGGCTCGAGCATGCGGCCATCGCCGGTTTCACCGCAGGCCTGCTCGCCCGCGCCCACGCCCAGCACCACGGTGCCGTCGGCGCGCAGCTGCGCCAGGTTGCGCTGCGTGGCGGGGTGGGCGTACATCTCGCGGTTCATGGCCGGGGCCACGATCAGCGGCACGCGGTCCAGCGGCCGGGCCAGGCACAGCAGCGAGAGCAGGTCGTCGGCGCGGCCGTGCAGCAGCTTGGCCATGAAGTCGGCGCTGGCCGGCGCGATGACGATGGCATCGGCCTCGCGGCTGAGGTTGATGTGGGGCATGTTGTTGCCCTCGCGCGGGTCCCACTGCGAGCCGTAGACCGTGCGGCCCGACAGCGCCTGCATCGTGACCGGCGTGATGAAGTGCTCGGCCGCCTCGGTCATCACCACCTGCACCGTGGCGCCGGCCTTCACCAGGCCGCGGCAGAATTCGGCGGCCTTGTAACAGGCCACGCCGCCGCTGAGGCCCAGCACGATGTGTTTTCCCGCGAGATCGCTCATGGAGGCGCAATGTAGCAGCGCCCCGCGAGAAGCCCTGGCGGACGGGCCCAGCGGGAGGGGCCACCTATAATCGGAATTTCCCACCTGAGCCAGCCCCCGGGCTGGCCCGAGTCATGACCAAATACGTGTTCGTCACCGGCGGTGTGGTGTCCTCCCTGGGCAAGGGCATTGCTTCTGCGTCTCTCGCCGCGCTGCTCGAATCGCGCGGCCTCAAAGTCACCCTCATCAAGCTCGACCCGTACATCAACGTGGACCCGGGCACCATGTCGCCGTTCCAGCACGGCGAGGTGTTCGTCACCGACGACGGCGCCGAAACCGACCTGGACCTGGGCCACTACGAGCGTTTCATCGAAACGCGCATGCGCCAGTCCAACAACTTCACCACCGGCAAGATCTACCAGTCGGTGCTGGAGAAGGAGCGCCGCGGCGACTACCTCGGCAAGACCGTGCAGGTGATCCCGCACGTCACCAACGAGATCCAGGAATTCATCCGCAAGGGCTCGGGCGAAGGCACGCCCGACGCGGTGGACGTGGCCATCGTCGAGATCGGCGGCACCGTGGGCGACATCGAGTCCCTGCCGTTCCTGGAGGCCGTGCGCCAGATGAGCCTGCGCCTGGGCCCCAACAGCTCGGCCTTCCTGCACCTGTCCTACCTGCCCTGGATCGCCGCCGCCGGCGAGCTCAAGACCAAGCCCACGCAGCACACCGCCAAGGAGCTGCGCGCCATCGGCATCCAGGCCGACGCCCTGCTCTGCCGCGCCGACCGCCGCATCCCCGACGAGGAACGCGCCAAGATCAGCCTGTTCAGCAACGTGCCCGAATGGGGCGTGATCAGCATGTGGGACGTGGACACCATCTACAAGGTGCCGCGCATGCTGCATGAGCAGGGGCTGGACGGCCTCATCTGCGACAAGCTGCGCCTGAACACGCCGCCGGCCAACCTCAAGCGCTGGGACGACCTGGTGCACGCGGTCGAGAACCCGCAGGGCACGGTGCACATCGCCATGGTCGGCAAGTACGTCGACCTGTCCGACAGCTACAAGTCGCTCAACGAGGCCCTGCGGCACGCCGGCCTGAAGAACCAGGCCAAGGTGGCCATCGAGTACGTCGACTCCGAAACCATCACACCGGCCAACGTGGCCCAGGTGCTGGGTCGCTTCGACGCCGTGCTGGTGCCCGGCGGCTTCGGCAAGCGCGGCATCGAGGGCAAGATCTGCGCGGCGCGCTTCGCCCGCGAGCAGAAGGTGCCCTACCTGGGCATCTGCCTGGGCATGCAGGTGGCCACCATCGAATACGCGCGCCACGTGGCCGGCCTGAAGGACGCCAACAGCACCGAGTTCGAGCCCGGCACGCCGCACCCCGTCATCGCCCTCATCACCGAGTGGAAGGACGCCGACGGCAGCATCCAGCAGCGCGACGCCAATTCCGACCTCGGCGGCACCATGCGCCTGGGGGCGCAAAGCTCTGACGTGGCCAAGGGCACGCTGGCGCACAGCATCTACGGCGACGTGGTGACCGAACGCCACCGCCACCGCTACGAGGCCAACGTGAACTACCTCGACCGGCTGCGCCAGGCCGGGCTGGTGATCTCCGCGCTGACCCAGCGCGAGCACCTGACCGAGATCGTGGAGCTGCCGCAGTCCGTGCACCCCTGGTTCATGGGCGTGCAATTCCACCCCGAGTTCAAGTCCACGCCCTGGGCCGGCCACCCGCTGTTCAACGCCTACATCAAGGCGGCGCTGACCCACCAGGCGCAGCGTCGGCCCGCCCGGGCCGTGGCCTGATACCCCGACGGAGAGCCCCACGATGAAGCTCTGCGGTTTCGACGTCGGCCTGGACAAGCCCTTCTTCCTCATCGCCGGCCCCTGTGTCATCGAGTCCGAGCAGCTGCAGATGGACGTGGCCGGGCGGCTGAAGGAGATCACCGGCTCGCTGGGCATCCCCTTCATCTTCAAGAGCAGCTTCGACAAGGCCAACCGCAGCAGCGGCAAGAGCTTCCGCGGCCCCGGCCGCGAGGCTGGCCTGGCGGTGCTGGCCAAGGTCAAGGCGCAGCTCGGCGTGCCCGTCATCACCGACGTGCACAGCGAGGACGACATCGCCCCCGCCGCCGCCGTGTGCGACGCGCTGCAGACCCCGGCCTTCCTGTGCCGCCAGACCGACTTCATCCGCGCCGTGGCGCAGAGCGGTCGGCCGGTGAACATCAAGAAAGGCCAGTTCCTCGCGCCGCACGACATGAAGAACGTGATCGACAAGGCGCGCGACGCGGCCCGCGACGCCGGCCTGCCCGAGGACAGCTTCCTCGCCTGCGAGCGCGGCGCGAGCTTCGGCTACAACAACCTCGTCTCCGACATGCGGGCCCTGGCCATCATGCGCGAGACCGGCGCGCCGGTGGTGTTCGACGCCACCCACAGCGTGCAGCTGCCCGGCGGACAAGGCACCAGCTCGGGCGGCCAGCGCGAGTTCGTGCCCGTGCTGGCGCGCGCCGCGGTGGCGGTCGGCGTGTCCGGCCTGTTCATGGAAACCCACCCCGACCCGGCCAAGGCCTTGAGCGACGGCCCGAACGCCGTGCCGCTCAAGCACATGCCCGCGCTGCTCGAAACGCTGCTCGCGCTCGACGCCGTGACCAAGAAGAACGGCTACCTCGAAGACCGCTTCAACGCCTGAGCCGCGCCCTGTTTTCTTTGACTTTCCGAACCAGAGGACCCTTGATTCATGAGTGCCATCGTTGACATCGTCGGCCGCGAAGTGCTGGACAGCCGCGGCAACCCCACCGTCGAGTGCGACGTGCTGCTGGAGAGCGGCGTCATGGGCCGCGCGGCCGTGCCTTCGGGCGCGTCCACCGGCTCGCGCGAGGCCATCGAGCTGCGCGACGGCGACAAGAGCCGCTACCTGGGCAAGGGCGTGCTCAAGGCGGTGGAGCACATCAACACCGAGATCAGCGAGGCCGTTCTGGGCCTGGACGCCTCCGAGCAGGCCTTCCTGGACAAGACCCTGATCGACCTGGATGGCACCGAGAACAAGAGCCGGCTGGGCGCCAACGCCATGCTGGCCGTCTCCATGGCCGTGGCCCGTGCCGCCGCCGAGGAAGCCGGCCTGCCCCTGTACCGCTACTTCGGCGGCATGAGCGCGGTGCAGATGCCCGTGCCCATGATGAACGTCATCAACGGCGGCGCGCACGCCAACAACAACCTCGACCTGCAGGAGCTGATGATCATCCCCGTGGGCGCGCCGAACTTCCGCGAGGCCCTGCGCTGGGGCGCCGAGGTGTTCCACGCGCTCAAGAAAATCCTGCACGACAAGGGCATGAGCGTGGCGGTGGGCGACGAAGGCGGCTTCGCGCCGAACGTCGAGAGCCATGAGGCCGCGCTGCAACTGCTGATGGACGCCATTTCGGCCGCCGGCTACACCCCGGGCGACCAAATCGCGCTGGGCCTGGACTGCGCCGCGAGCGAGTTCTACAAGGACGGCAAGTACGCGCTGGACGGCGAGGGCCTGCAGCTCAGCGCCGAAGAGTGGACCAACATGCTGGCCACCTGGTGCGACAAGTACCCCATCGTCAGCATCGAGGACGGCATGGCCGAGGGCGACTGGGACGGCTGGAAGGTCCTCACCGAACGCCTGGGCCAGCAGGTGCAGCTGGTGGGCGACGACCTGTTCGTCACCAACACCAAGATCCTGAAGGAAGGCATCGACAAGGACATCGCCAACTCGATCCTGATCAAGATCAACCAGATCGGCACGCTGACCGAAACCTTCGCCGCCATCGAGATGGCCAAGCGCGCGGGCTACACCGCCGTCATCAGCCACCGCAGCGGCGAGACCGAGGACAACACCATCGCCGACATCGCCGTGGGCACCAACGCCGGCCAGATCAAGACCGGCTCGCTCTCGCGCTCGGACCGCATGGCCAAGTACAACCAGCTGCTGCGCATCGAGGAAGACCTCGGCGAGGTGGCCGTGTACCCGGGCCGCGCCGCCTTCTACAACCTCCGATGAAAACAACCGTGCGACGCATGAAATGCCCGGACCAGGGGGTGCCGCGGAACCGGCTTTGCCGGGCCGCAGGCGCCACCCCCTTGAGGGGGTCGCACGAAGTGCGGCGGGGGTGAGACCAGTATGGCCAACCGCCTGATCCCCGGCCTGCTGGTCGCGCTGCTGCTGGTGCTGCACGCGCAGCTCTGGTTCGGCCGGGGCAGCGTGCCGCAGGTGGCGCAGCTGCGCCGCGACCTGGCCGCCCAGCTCGAGGCGAACGAGCTGGCGCGCCAGCGCAACGCGCAGATCGCCAGCGAGCTGCGCGACCTCCAGGAAGGGCTGGAGATGGTCGAGGAACTGGCGCGCCAAGACCTCGGCATGGTCAAGCCCAACGAGGTTTTCGTGCAGATCGCGCGCTGATCCCCGCGGATCGGCGCCCTTCCCCTTCCCGTCCCATGCTCACCGTGGCGCTGCTCGGCGGGCCGCTCACCGGCAAGCGCACGCTGGCGCGCCAATTGCGCGAGGCCCTGGACGCGCGGGGCATCGCCGGGGTTGTGATCGCCGACGCCACCGCGCTGATGGCGGCGGCCCACAACGAGCTTCGTTTCAATGACCGCGGCCTCTGGCCCGAGGCCCTGGCCGCGCAGCGCCGCATCGGCCTGACCCTGCTGATGGGCCTGGACCTGCCCTGGGTGCCCGACGGCCGGTTCCGCGACGGCCCCGCCGTGCGCGAGGCCATCGACGCCCTGTTGCGCCGCGAGCTGCAAGGCGCTGGCATCGGCTTCCAGACGGTCTATGGCCAGGGCGCGCGGCGCCTGCAGGCCGCGCTGCGCGCCGTGGGGGCCGCCCTGGGCCGCGAACTGCTGCCCGACGACCCGCTGCTGCGCGAGGGTTCGGGTCGCTGGGCCTGCGAGGCCTGCAGCGACCCCGACTGCGAGCACCGCCTGTTCAGCGCCCTGCTTGCGCGCCGCGGCGGCTGAACCTCACTGCGGCCGGTCGGTCCCGGGCGGCTGCGCCAGCGGCTGCAGGAACACCTGCGCGGCATCCACCGGATCGAAGGTGTATTGCGCGCCACAGAAATCGCAGTTGACCTCCACCTGGCCCTGCTCTTGCAGGATGGACTCGATCTCGTCGCGCCCCAGCGAACGCAGCATGCCGCCCACGCGCTCGCGCGAGCAGGTGCAGGCGAAGCGCGGCCCCGCGCCGGCCAGCAGCGGGTCGAAGCGGCGCAGGTTCTCTTCCCAGAACAGGCGGCGCAGGATGGTGTCGGCGTCCAGCCCCAGCAGCTCTTCGCGCTTGAGGCTGCTGGCCAGGATCGCGATGCGCTGGTAGTCCTCGTTGCGGCCGATCTGGTCCTCGTCGCGCTGCACCGACTGGCCGGCCAGGTTGGCCTCGCCCTGCAGCGGCAGGCGCTGGATCAGCAGGCCAGCGGCCATCTTGTCGTTCGCCGCCAGCACCAGCTTGGTGTCGAGCTGCTCGCTCTGCAGCATGTAGTGCTCGATCACCTCGCTGAGCTTCTCCAGCTTCTCGTGGCGGTCGCCGAACAGCGGCACCACGCCCTGGTAGGGCTGCTGACCGGGCTGGCGGTCCTTGGGATCGAGGGTGATCGCGCAACGGCCCTGGTTGGTGGCGTTGACCATGTGCGACAGGGGCGCGTCGTCCGCCACCTCGCCGGCCACCGTGGCGGTGGCGCGCAGGCTCAGGTCGGGCTGCACCTCGGCCACGGCCAGCTTCACCGGGCCGTCGCCGTGGATCTGCATGACCAGGGCGCCGTTGAATTTGATGTTGGCCTGCATCAGCGTGGCCGCCGCCGTCATCTCGCCCAGCAGCTCGGTCACGGCCGCGGGGTAGCCGCCGGCTTGCGCGCGGCGCTGCAGGATCTCCTGCCAGGCGTCGGTGATGCGCACCAGCATGCCGCGCACCGGCAGGCCTTCGAACACGAATTTGTGGAGCTCGGACACGGGGTTCCTTCGACCAAAGCGGCTCAGGTGGCGCTCAGCCGGTCTTTTTCAAGCCCTTGCGGTAGCGCTGGGCGTTCTCGACGTAGTGGGCCGCGCTGCGGCGCAGGCCCTCGATCTGCTCGGGCGTGAGCTGGCGCACCACCTTGGCGGGGCTGCCCAGGATCATGGAGCCGTCGGGAAACTCCTTGCCCTCGGTCACCAGGGCGCGCGCGCCCACCAGGCAGTTCTTGCCGATCTTCGCGCCATTGAGCACGGTGGCGCCGATGCCGATCAGCGACTCGTCGCCGATGGTGCAGCCGTGCAGCATCACCTGGTGGCCGATGGTCACGCGCTCGCCCACCACCAGCGGGAAGCCGACGTCGGCGTGCATCACCGTGCCGTCCTGCACATTGCTGCCCTGGCCGACGGTGATGGTCTCGGTGTCGCCGCGCAGCACCGCGCCGAACCAGACGCTGCTGTCTTCGTGCAGGTGCACGTTGCCCATGACCTGCGCGCTGTCCGCGACCCAGGCCGAATCGGCCAGGGTCGGTGCCACGCCATCGAGTTCGTACAAAGCCATGCGGCGGTCTCCTCGGGTGCTCGGGTGTCGAAACCTAGAATTGTAGGGATGCCCCCCACCGTACCCGCCGAGACGCCCGCCAGCCTGCGCGAGCAGGCCCTGGAAGCCCTGTGCACGGCCGATCCCACGGCCAAGGCCGCGGCCACGCACGCGCTGTGGGCCCGTTGGCGCGCCCTGGGCGGCGCCGACGAATCGGCCTGGGCCGCGCAGGCCGGCATGGCGCCCAACCCGGCGCGCCCGCTGCCTGGCCGGCCCGAGCGGCCCGAGCTGGTGCCAGCCCAGGCCGTGGCCCAGCGCTCGCCCTTCACGCGCGAGGGGCTGGCCGCGCTGCTGCACGCCATCGCCCACATCGAGTTCAACGCCATCGACCTCGCGCTGGACGCGCTGTGGCGCTTCCCCGGCCTGCCGCTGGACTTCTACCGCCAGTGGCTGCAGGTGGCGCACGAGGAGGCCACGCACTTCGGCCTGCTGCGCGAGCTGCTGCTGACCCTGGGCCACGACTACGGCGACTTCCCCGCCCACAACGGCCTGTGGGAGATGTGCGTGAAGACCCAGCACGACCCGTTGGCGCGCATGGCCCTGGTGCCGCGCACCCTGGAGGCGCGCGGCCTGGACGCCACGCCGCTGATCCAGTCGCGCCTGCGCCAGGTGACGGCGCGCGAGGTGAAACAGGAAGCCCAGCGCGCGGTCGAGATCCTGGACACCATCCTGCGCGACGAGATCGGCCACGTGGCCGTGGGCAACCGCTGGTACGGCTGGCTCTGCGCGCAACAGGGCATCGAGCCCCTGAGCCACTACCGCCGCCTGGCGCGCGAGCACGCGGCGCCGCGCCTGAGGCCGCCGTTCAACGACGCCGCCCGGCGGGCGGCGGGCTTCACCCAGGCCGAATTGGACGCCCTGCTCGGCCCCTGAAGCCGGCGAACTGGGCAAACCCGGACAATCGGAGGGATGACTTCCGCTTCCCCCACCGCGTTCAGCGCCCTCCCCCTGTCCCCCGCCACCCTGGCCAACCTGGAGCAGCTGGGCTACACGGCCATGACGCCGATCCAGGCCGCCGCCTTGCCGCCGGCCCTGCTGGGCAAGGACCTCATCGCCCAGGCCAAGACCGGCAGCGGCAAGACGGCCGCCTTCGCCCTGGCGCTGCTGGCCAACCTGAACCCGCGCCGCTTCGCCGTGCAAACGCTGGTGCTGTGTCCCACGCGCGAGCTGGCCGACCAGGTGAGCACCGAGATCCGCCGCCTCGCGCGTGCGGCGGACAACGTCAAGGTGGTGGTGCTCTGTGGCGGCGTGCCGCTGCGCGGGCAACTGGCCTCGCTGGAGCACGGCGCGCACATCGTGGTGGGCACGCCGGGGCGGGTGATGGACCACCTGGAGCGCGGCAGTCTGCGGCTGGACGCGCTGAACACCCTGGTGCTCGACGAGGCCGACCGCATGCTCGACATGGGTTTCTTCGACGACATCGCCACCGTCGCCAAGCAGTGCCCCGCGGCCCGCCAGACCCTGCTGTTCTCCGCCACCTACCCCGAAGGCATCGCCCAGCTCAGCGCGCGCTTCATGCGCGAGCCCGTCACCGTGAAGGTGGAGGCCCAGCACGCGGGCGCGCAGATCGAACAGCGCTGGTACGAGGTGAGCGAGACCCAGCGCCTGGACGCGGTGGGCCGCCTGCTCGCCCACTTCCGCCCCGCCAGCGCGCTGGCCTTCTGCAATACCAAGGCGCAGTGCCGCGATCTGGTGGCCATGCTGCGGGCCCAGGGCATCGGTGCGCTGGCGCTGTTCGGGGAGCTGGAGCAGCGCGAGCGCGACCAGGTGCTGGTGCGCTTCGCCAACGGCAGCTGCCGGGTGCTGGTGGCCACCGACGTGGCCGCGCGCGGCCTGGACATCGCCAGCCTGGGCGCCGTCATCAACGTGGACGTGACGCCCGATCCCGAGGTGCACATCCACCGCATCGGCCGCACCGGCCGGGCGGGCGAAAGTGGCCTGGCGCTGAACCTGGCCAGCCTGGACGAAATGGGCAGCGTGGGCCGCATCGAGCAGCTGCAGGGCCAGGCGTCGGCCTGGTTTCCCCTCAGCGAACTGGTGCCCACCGGCCAGGGCCCGCTGCTGCCGGCCATGGCCACCTTGCACATCCAGGGCGGCCGCAAGGAAAAGATCCGCCCCGGCGACGTGCTGGGCGCGCTCACGGCCGACCTGGGCTACACGCGCGAACAGGTCGGCAAGATCAACGTCAACGACTGGTCCACCTATGTCGCGGTGGAGCGTGGCATCGCGCAGCAGGTGGCCAGCCGGCTGAACGCCGGCCGCATCAAGGGCAAAGGCGTGAAGGTGCGGGTGCTGGAAGACTGAGTCCCATCGGGCGGGCACCGCGGTATCAGGCGTTGCCCGCCGATCAAACGGCAAGGGTTAACCCTTTGTCCGACGGGCTGGCACCGTGCGCCGTGACGCGTTGCGCAATGAGCGGGGCCACGACGCGCTCAACCTCTGCCCCGCTTGAGCCGATACGTTTGGTGACATAACATGCCGCCGGGGAGGAACGCCTTGCCATGCCGAGCAACCGCATCGAACTCGACGACTACCTGGGTCAGGCATTCCACCGCATGCCCGTCGCCATGATCGTGGTGAACCAGCGCGGCCAGATCACACGCCTCAACCAGCTCGCCGAGACCACCTTCGGCTACGAGGCCAGCGAGCTCATCGGCCAACCCGTCGAGGCCCTCATTCCCCAGCGCTTCCGCGCCGCCCACCCGCACTACCGCCAGGGCTTCCTGGCCGAGACCAGCGCGCGCCCCATGGGCCTGGGCCGCGACCTGAGCGGCCTGCGCAAGGACGGCAGCGAGTTCCCGGTGGAAATCGGCATCAACCCGGTGGAAACCGACGAGGGGCCGATGATCCTGTCGGTGATCCTGGACCTGTCCGAACGCAAGCAGGCCGAGAAGCGCATCCAGGACGCGCTCACGCAGAAGGACCTGCTGCTGCGCGAGGTGCACCACCGCGTGAAGAACAACCTGCAGGTGATCCACAGCCTGCTCGACCTGCAGGCCCTCAAGCTGGCCGACCACGAGGTGGTGGAGGTGCTGCGCGACAGCCAGAACCGCATCCGCTCGATGTCGCTGATCCACCAGACGCTGTACCAGTCGCGCAACTTCGCGCGCGTCGATTTCCAGCGTTTCCTCGACGAGCTGCTGCCCAGCCTGACCGAGTCCTACCGCTCGGTGGCGGGCCTGGTGTCCATCGCCATCGACGCGCACGAGGTCAAGCTGCCCATCAACGAGGCCATCCCCTGCGGCCTGGTCATCAACGAGCTGGTGAGCAACGCGCTCAAGCACGGCTTCACGCAGGGGCGCGGCGGGCAGATCACGGTGTCCGTGCAGCAGCATGGCGAGCGCACCATCGAGCTGTCCGTCAGCAACGACGGCCACGCCATCCCCGGCACGCTCGACCTCGAACAGACCACCACGCTGGGGCTGCAGCTCGTGCAGCTGCTCACGCGACAGCTCAACGGCAGCTTGGACATCCAGCGCGCGAACCCCACGCGGTTCACGCTGCGCTTCGACCTGGAGGGGGAGGCATGACCGCCGCAGCGAGTGCATCGAAGATCCTGATCGTGGAAGACGAAGGCATCGTCGCCTTCAACCTGCAGCAGCGGCTGCAGCACATGGGCTACCGCATCACCGGCCTGGCCGAATCGGGCGCCGAGGGCCTGGCGCTGGTCTCGCGCGAGCGGCCCGACCTGGTGCTCATGGACATCCACATCAAGGGCGAAATGGACGGCATCGAGCTGGCCCGCGCGCTCAACCGCGACTTCGACCTGCCCATCATCTACCTCACCGCGTACTCGGAAGACACCACGCTGGAGCGCGCGCGCCGCACGCGGCCCTACGGCTACCTCATCAAGCCCTTCTCCGAACGCGAGCTGCACGCCACCGTGCAGATGGCCCTGGAGCGCCACGCGATGCAGTCGGCGCTGAGCGAGAGCCAGGCGCTGCTGCGCCAGTCGCTGGACGCCGCGGCCATGGGGCTGATCGACTGCCTGCCCGCGGCCGACCGCCTGCGCCTGAGCGGGCCGCCGGCCGAACGGCTGGGACTGGACCCCGCCGGGGAGCACCCGCTGTCGGCCCTGCTGGAGCGGCTGGACGAGGCCGGGCGCGAGCGCCTGGGGGACGACTGGGCGCAGCCCGGGCCGCGGCGCCACACCCTGCGCGCGCGGACCATGGACGGCGGCCACCGCTGGCTGCAGCTCGACACCGTGGCCGACCCGGACGGCCGGGTGCGCGGCGTGGTGCAGGACGTCACGGAACGCGAACAGGCCCGCCTGGCGATGCAGCGCGTCAACGAAGAACTCGAAGACCGCGTGCTGGAGCGCACCGCCGAGCTGCGCCAGCACGTGCGCGAGCTGGAGGCCTTCAGCCACACCGCGGCGCACGACCTGCGCTCGCCGATCCGCGCCATCTCGGGCCTGGGGCAGATCCTGGCCGAAACCCACGGCGCCGCGCTGGGCGACGACGGCCGCCGCATGCTCGATCGCATGTCGCACGCGGCGCACCGCATGGGCGAGCTCATCGATGCGCTGCTGAGCCTGTCCAAGCTGTCGCGCGCGCCGCTGTACCGCGCCGAGGTGGACCTGGGCGCGCTGGCGCGCGAGGTGGAGCGCGCCCTGCGCGAGGCCGAACCCGCGCGCGAGATGCGCGTCGAGGTGGCCGACGGCCTGTATGTGCAGGCCGACCACGCGCTGATCCGCAGCGTGATCGACAACCTCATGCGCAACGCCTGGAAGTTCACGCGCGAACGGGAACAGGGCCTCATCGAGGTCGGCCGGCAGGACGAGGACGGGCGGGTGGTGTACTTCGTGCGCGACAACGGCTGCGGCTTCGACATGGTCCACGCCGACAAGCTCTTCGGTGCCTTCTTCCGCCTGCACGACGAGCAGCACTACGGCGGCTCGGGCCTGGGGCTGAGCATCGCCCAGCGCATCGTGCAGCGCCACGGCGGTGAGATCTGGGCCCAGGGCGAGGTAGGCCGGGGCGCCACGGTGTACTTCACGCTGGGCGGCTGAACCCTCACGGCGGGTGGGCCTCCAAGCGCCCATGCACCGCCGAACCCTGCTTCTCTCCTTCCCTTGGCTGTGCGCCGCGCTCGGCGCCACGGCAACGGCCCGCGCGGCGGACGCCGACGCCGACCAGGGCAAGCCCGCCGGGTACGCCGTCTCCACCGAGCAGATACAGCAGGCGCTGGCGCAGCGCTTCCCGCTGCGTTACCCGGTGCCCGGCGTGCTGAACCTGGACCTGCAGACGCCCCGCCTGCGCCTGCTGCCCCAACGCAACCGTCTGCTCGCCGAGATGGCGGTGCAGGCCAGCGGCCCGGCCCTGCACCGCGCGCACCAGGGCGGTTTCGACGTCGACTTCGCCCTGCGCTACGAGGCCAGCGACCGCACGCTGCGCGCGCAGCAGCTGCACCTGAGCCGCCTGCGCTTTCCCACGCTGCGGCCCGAGGTGGTGGACATGCTCAACGCCTACGCTCCCGCGCTGGCCGAGCAGTCGCTGCGCGACGTGGTGCTGCACCAGCTGCAGCCACAGGACCTGAAGGCCGTGGAGGCCATGGGCCTGCAGCCGGGCCCCATCACCGTGACCGAGACGGGCCTGGTGATCGGCCTGGTCCTCAAGCCGCTGTGACGGCCCTCAGCCGCGCGGGTGGTGCTGCGCCACCACCGTCTTGAGCCGCTCGCGCGCCACATGGGTGTAGATGGTGGTGGTGGAGATGTCGGCGTGGCCCAGCAGCATCTGCACGGCGCGCAGGTCGGCGCCGTGGTTGAGCAGGTGGGTGGCGAAGGCGTGGCGCAGGGTGTGCGGCGACAGCGGCGCGGTGATGCCGGCCTCGCGCGCGTAGCGCTTGACCAGCTGCCAGAACATCACGCGCGTCATGGCCGAGCCGGCGCGCGCGCCGCGCGAGGTGACGAACAGGTCCTCGCTCGCCAGGCCGCCCAGGATCGCCGGCCGGCCTTCGGTGAGGTAGCGCTGCAGCCAGTCGCCCGCCACCTGGCCGAAGGGCACCAGCCGCTCCTTGTTGCCCTTGCCCGTGATGCGAAGCACCTGCTCGGCCAGCCCCAGGTGCCAGGTCTTGAGGGTGACCAGTTCGCTCACGCGCAACCCGCTGGCGTACATCAGCTCCAGCATGCTGCGGTCGCGCAGGCCCAGCGGGGTGCCGTCGTCCGGCGCGGCCAGCAGGGCCTCCACCTGGGCCTCGCTCAAGGTCTTGGGCACGCGCAGCGGCTGGCGCGCGGGCGCCAGCCGCAGGGTCGGGTCGGCGGTGATGAAACGCTCGCGCAGGGCCCAGCGGTAGTAGCGGCGAAACACCGTGAGGCGGCGGTTCGCCGTGGTGGCCCGCGTCTGCGCGTGGCGCTCGGCGAAATAGCCGTGGATGTCGGCTTCCAGCGCCTCGGGCAGGGCCTTGCCCTGGCCGCGCAGCCAGGCGTCGAAAAGCGCCAGGTCGCGGCGGTAGGCATCCAGGGTGTTGCGCGACAACCCTTCTTCGAGCCAGAGGCTGTCGATGAAGGCCGACAGCGTGGGGTGCTCGTCGGCCTTCTTGCTGGGGGCCATCCGTCGAATCAGTCGAGCCGCAGCTTCTGCTTGGCCACCACCTGCTTGTAGACCTCGAACTCGGCCTTGATCTGCGCCGCGAACTCGCTCGGCGAGTTGCCGACCACCAGCGAGCCGGTGTCCTCGATGCGCTTGCGCACCGCCGGGTCTTTCAGCGCCTCGGCGGCGGCGGCGTGGATCTTGTTCACCACATCGGCCGGCAGGCCCTTGGGACCGATCAGGCCGTAGTAGGCCATGCGGTTCACCGGCTCCAGGCCCATCTCCTTGAAGGTGGGCACGTTGGGCAGGGCCGCCACGCGCTGCGGCGCCGCCACCGCCAGCGCGATCAGGCGCCCGCCCAGGATGTGCGGCAGCGCCGAGGGCAGGTTGTCAAAAATGATCGGCACCTGGCCACCGATGGTGTCGTTGAGGGCCGGGCCCGCGCCGCGGTAAGGAATGTGCGTGATGAAGGTGCCCGTCAGGCTCTTGAACAGCTCGGTCTGCAGGTGGCCGATGCCGCCCGTGCCCGAGCTCGCGTAGCTGTACTTGCCGGGGTTCTTCTTCACCTCTTCGAGGAAGGCCTTGAAGTCCTTGGCCGGGAAGCTGGGATGCACCGCGATCACGTTGGGCGTGGCCGCGATGTTCATGATGGGCGTGAAGTCGTTGAGCGTGTCGTACGGGATCTTGGGGTTGATCGCCGGGTTGGCCGCCGTGGTCGACACCGTGGCCACGCCGATGTAGTGGCCATCGGGCGTGGCGCGCGCCAGTTCCTGCGCCCCTACCACGCCACCGCCGCCGGCGCGGTTGAGCACGATCACGTTCTGGCCCAGTGCCTTGCCCAGCGGTTCGGACATGACGCGGGCGATGATGTCGGTGGTGCCGCCGGGCGCGAACGGCACCTGCAGCGTGACGGGCTTGCTGGGAAAACCCTGGGACAGCGCCGGGCCGGCGGCAAGAACCAGGCCCATGGCCAGGGCGGCCAGGTTGACGGAGCGACGTAGGACCATGCGATGGACTCCAAAGGGGGAAATGACGGCGACGCGGCACGCAAACGGCATGCCCACGGCGGGCGCCATTGTGGGCCACGGCCCCACGACAGGCATCCGTGGTGCTACGGCCTGGGGAAAACCCGGGGCCGCCTACGCGTTTCCCGCGAAGCGCGGGGGCCGAACCCTGGGTTAAGGTCGCCCATCCCTCATCCACCACAACATCAGGAGACATCGCATGCGTCTGATCCGCCACATCGGCCTGGGCATCAGCCTGGCCGCCGCACTCGCCGCCAGTGGCGCCGCCCTGGCGCAACAACAGTTCGTCAACGTGCTGACCGGCGGCCAGGCCGGGGTGTACTACCCGCTCGGCGTGGCGCTGGCGCAGGTGTATGGGCAGAGCATTCCGAACGCGCGCGCCACCGCGCAGGTGACCAAGGCGTCGGCCGAAAACCTCAACCTGCTGCAGGCCGGCCGCGGTGAACTGGCCTTCTCCCTGGCCGACGCGGTGTCCGACGCCTGGAACGGCAACGCCGAGGCTGGCTTCACGAAGAAGCTCGACAAGCTGCGTGGCCTCTCGGCCACCTACAACAACTACATCCAGATCGTGGCCAGCGCGGACTCGGGCATCAAGACCTTGGCCGACCTGAAGGGCAAGCGGGTGTCCGTGGGCGCCGCGCGCTCGGGCACCGAACTCAACGCCCGCGCCATCTTCAAGGCCGCGGGCCTGGGCTACCAGGACCTGGCCAAGGTGGAGTACCTGCCATTCGGCGAATCGGTCGAGCTCATCAAGAACCGCCAGCTCGACGCCACGCTGCAGTCCGCCGGCCTGGGGGTGGCCTCCATCCGCGACCTGGCCACGGCGGTGAAGATCGTGGTGGTGCCGATCCCCGCCGAGGTCGTTGCGAAGGTCGGCGATCCGGCCTATCAGCCGGCCACCATCCCGGCCAACACCTACGGCGGCCAGGCGGCCGATGTGCCCACGGCGGCGATCCCGAACTTCCTGGTCACGCATTCCGGTGTTTCCGACGAACTGGCCTACCAGATGGCCAAGCAGCTCTACGCCAACCTGGACAAGCTGCACGCCGCGCACAACGCGGCCAAGGCCATCAACCCCGCCAATGCCATCAAGGGCATGCCGGTTCCCCTGCACCCGGGCGCCGAGCGCTACTACAAGGAAGCGGGCCTCATCAAATAGGCCTTCTGCCTTGAACACACGGCCCCGCACGGGGCCGTTCTGCTTTCTTGCCCGTCCCGAGTCGAGGATTTCATGAGCGACGCGACACCCTCTGCCGACACCCCCACCCACGCGCCCTTGCGCGGCGCCATCTTCTGGGTGGCCATCGCCTTCTCGGCCTACCAGATCTGGATGGCCTCCTTTCATCCCCTGTCGAGCCAGGTGATTCGGGCCATCCACGTGGGCTTCGTCCTGCTGATGATCTTCGCCCTGTACCCGCCCTTCGGACAGCGCGAGGGGGCACTGGGCGCGCTCGGCCGAGCGCTGGGTTGGGTGCTGGGCGGGGTCGGCTTCCTGTTCGGGCTGTACCACTGGGTCTACGAAGCCGACCTGACCGCGCGCGCGGGCGAGCTGATTGCACCGGACTGGGTGGTCGGTGTGGTCACCATCGCACTGGTGTTCGAGGCCGCGCGACGGGTCATGGGCTGGGGCCTGCCGCTGATCTGCGCGATGTTTCTTGCCTACGCCCTGTTCGGCCAATACCTGCCCGGCGTGCTCGCCCACCGGGGCTATGGACTCGACCAGGTCGTCGGCCAACTCGGCTTCGGCACCGAGGGCATCTACGGCACGCCCACCTACGTGTCGTCCACCTACATCTTTCTGTTCATCCTGTTCGGCGCCTTCCTGGAACAGGCCGGCATGATCCGCCTGTTCAACGACTTCGCCATGGGCACCGTGGGCCACACCCGAGGCGGCCCGGCCAAGGTGTCGGTCATCTCCTCCGGACTGATGGGCACCATCAACGGTTCCGGCGTGGCCAACGTGGTCACCACGGGCCAGTTCACCATTCCGCTGATGAAACGGTTCGGCTACTCGCCGGCCTTCGCCGGCGGCGTGGAGGCCACCGCCAGCATGGGCGGGCAGATCATGCCGCCGGTGATGGGCGCGGTGGCCTTCATCATGGCCGAGACGATCAACGTGCCCTACGTGGACATCGTCAAGGCCGCCTTGATTCCCGCCATCCTCTACTTCGGTACCGCGTTCTGGATGGTGCATCTCGAAGCCGGCCGCAAGGGCCTGCTGGGACTGCCCAAAGACGAATGCCCCAATCCCTGGACCGCCGTCAAGGACCGCTGGTATCTCCTGCTGCCACTGGCCGGCCTGGTCGGCCTGCTGTTCTCCGGCTACACACCGCTGTTCTCGGGCACGGTGGGGCTGGGGCTCACGGTCATCCTGATCTTCGGCGCCGCCGTCATCAGCGGCGTCAAAGGCCATACGCTGCGCGTGCTGGCCTGGGTGCTGCTGGGCCTGGCCACGGCGGGCTTCTACCGCTTCGGGGTGGGCACCTTCTACGTGATCACGCTGCTGTTGATCGCCCTGACCTTTGCGCTTCGCCGCGGCGGCGATGCCCGCCAGCTGGCCGTGCAGAGCCTGGTGGATGGAGCGCGCCACGCGCTGCCGGTGGCCATCGCCTGCGCGCTCGTGGGCGTGATCATCGGGGTCATCAACCTCACGGGCGTGGCGGCCGAAATCGGTGGACGCGTGATCGCCATCGGGCACGACAACCTGTTCCTGGCCCTGCTGCTGACCATGCTCACCTGCCTCGTGCTGGGCATGGGCATTCCGACCATCCCCAACTACATCATCACCAGCTCGCTCGCCGCACCGGTGCTGCTTGAACTCGGCGTGCCGCTGATCGTCTCGCACATGTTCGTTTTCTACTTCGGCATCATGGCCGACCTCACACCACCGGTGGCCCTGGCCTGCTTCGCGGCCGCGCCCATCGCGCGGGAGACGGGGCTGAAGATCAGCGTTCAGGCGATCCGCGTGGCCATCGCCGGATTCATCATGCCCTTCATGGCGGTGTACTCCCCCGCGCTGATGCTGCAGAGCGACGACTGGGGTGCCGTGGCCTACGTCGTCCTCAAGGCGGTGCTGGCCATCGCCATGTGGGGGGCCGGCGCCATCGGCTTCCTGTTCGCGCCGCTGGCGTGGTGGGAACGCCTGTGGGCGGTGGTGGCTGCCTGCTTCCTGGTGGCCGCCCTGCCACTCACCGACGAGATCGGCCTGGCGGCGATCGTGCTCTTCGTCGCCTGGCACTGGTGGCGCACGCGCCGCCCGGCGATGGGCCGGGCCGGCGCGCGCTGAGGCGGGCGGCCAAGTGTCGGCGGGTCTGCTGGGGCTGTGCCTGGCGCTGGCCGCCGCCCCGCAACAAGTGGTCTTCGTGCCGGGCCGGCACTTCACCCTGGCGTGGACGCACAGCATCGAAAAGGTGCGCTGGGAAGAAGACTACGAGGTGAGCGGACCGCCCGCGCGCCTGTTGGCCAGCGCCGCGCGCATCAAGGGCTCCGCGGCGGGCATGGAACCGCCGCCCGACGCGCGGTTGCGCGGCGGCTGGTACCACTACACGCCCACGGAGCGATCGCCCCGGCGGCTGCCGCTCACGCGCTCGGAGTTCACCGCCGACTTCGAGCTGTGCGTGAACGGCCGCTGCCAGCCCATGGGCCACTGGCTGCCCTCCGATGGCAACGTCACCGAAATGACGGCCTGCGAGCGGGCGGCGTCGCGCTGAGGCCACGTCGCGCCCTTACGATTCGCGCCGTGAACTTCGCCCAACTGCTCTTTCCCGATTTCTCCCTCATCCTGTGCGGCTACCTGGTGTGCCGCTTCACCAAACTCAACCGCCCGGTGTGGGAGCAGGTCGAGAGCCTGGTCTATTACTTCCTGTTCCCGGTGCTGCTGTTCCAGAGCATCGTCAAGAACCCGCTGGACCTAGGGGCCGCCTCCGCCCTGGTCGGCGCGGCCGTGTCGCTCGCGCTGTGCGCCATCGCCCTCACCTACTCGCTGCCGCACTGGCCCTGGCTGGGTCGGCGCATCGACGTGCGGCTGCACGCGGCCAGCGCGCAGGTGGGCTTTCGCTTCAATTCCTTCATCCTGCTCGCGCTGGCCGACCGGATCGCCGGCCCGCAGGCGCTGCTGATGGTGGCGGTGATCATCGGCTGCTGCGTGCCCATCTTCAACGTGGGGGCCGTCTGGCCCATGGCGCGCCACGCCAACAAGGGCTTCGGGCGCGAGCTGCTGCGCAACCCGCTGATCATCGCCACCGCCTCGGGCCTGCTCGCCAACCTGCTGGGCTTCTCGCTGCCCGACTGGCTCTCGCCCACGGTCAACCGCATCGGCCAGGCTTCGCTGGCGCTGGGCCTCATGGCGGCCGGCGCGGGCATGCAGTTCGGCAGCATGGCCTCGGCCAAAACCCTGGCGGTGGCGGTGCTGGCCATCAAGCACCTGGCCATGCCGCTGATGGCCTTCGGCCTGGCCCGGCTGTTCCGGCTGGACGCCACGCAGACCGCCGTGCTGCTGACCTTTTCCGCCGTGCCCACGGCGTCGAGCTGCTACGTGCTGGCTGCGCGCATGGGCTACAACGGGCCCTACGTGGCGGGACTGGTGACGCTGTCCACGCTGCTGGGCATGCTGAGCCTGCCTTTCGCGCTGGGGGTGCTGGGCGGCCTTCGCTAGGGCTTCCCCCGGCTCGCGCCAGGGGCGCTGGGACGCCCGGTTGTCGACCGTCGGGCGGCGGCCCACAATGCCCCGCATGAAACGCCGCCACCTCTGCCTCGCCGCCCCGCTGGCCCTGCTGGGCGCCCCCTTTGCCCGGGCGGGCGCCTGCCCCGCCCTGTTGAACCACCGCTTCCCCCGCCTGCAGGACGGCGCGCCGCAGGACCTGTGCCAGTACGCGGGCAAGGTGCTGCTGGTGGTCAATACCGCCAGCTACTGCGGCTTCACCAAACAATACGAAGGCCTGGAGGCGCTGTTCGCCAAGTACCGCGAGCAGGGGCTGGTGGTCCTGGGATTCCCGTCGAACGATTTCGCCCAGGAAACCGGCGATGCGAAGCAGATTGCCGAGCTGTGCTTCAACACCTACGGCGTGCGCTTCCCCATGTTCGACAAGAGCGTGGTCACGGGCGCGCAGGCCAACCCGCTGTACCTGCAGCTGCGCCAGGCCACCGGCGTGTCGCCGCGCTGGAACTTCCACAAGTACCTCGTCGGCCGCGACGGCCGCGTGATCGATCAGTTCGCCAGCGCCACCGAGCCCATGGGCCGCACCCTGACCCGGGCCGTGGAGGCGGCACTGGCGGCCAAGGGCTGAGCGCCGCCCGCCCAAAGAAAAAGCCACCGCGAGCGGTGGCTTTTTGCTTGCCGAGGGCTGAGGGGATCAGCGGATCACGGCGATGGTGGTGCGGTTGCCGCCCTTGTAGGTCATGAGCGTCAGGGCACCGTTCTTGATGTCGCCCTTCTCGTCGAACTCGATCTTGCCGGTCACGCCGTTGTAGTTCGTGGCCTTGAGCGCGGGCAGGTAGACCTTCGGATCGGCCGAGCCGGCGGTGACCATGGCGTTGGCCATGACCTTGACGGCGTCGTACACGTACGGGGCGTACACCTGCACGTCGGCGTTGAACTTGGTCTTGAAGTCGGCGCGGAACTTGTCCATGCCGGCCTTCTGCTCGCCCTCGACACCACCGGCCTCGGCGCAGTAGACCTGCTCGTCGCTGATGCCGTCGCCGGCCAGCTTGGGCAGCTCGGAGGTGCAGATGCCGTCGCCGCCCATGAACTTGGCCTTGATGCCGAGCTGCTTCATCTGCTTGAGCATGGGGCCGGCCACGGCGTCCATGCCGCCGAAGAACACCACGTCCGGCTTCTTGGCCTTCAGGGTGGTCAGGATGGCGTTGAAGTCGGTCGCCTTGTCGTTGGTGAACTCGCGGCCCACCACGGTGCCGCCAGCGGCCTTCACGCCCTTCTCGAACTCGTCGGCCACGCCTTGGCCATAGGCCGTGCGGTCGTCGATCACGGCCACGTTCTTGGCCTTGAGGGTTTCGATGGCGTACTTGCCGAGCGTGCCGCCCAGGTGCACGTCGTCGGCCACCACGCGGAACGCGCCCGGGAAGCCCTGGCGGGTGTACTTGGGGTTGGTCGCCGAGGGCGAAATCTGGGGGATGCCCGCGTCGTTGTAGAGCTGCGAGGCGGGGATGGTGGTGCCGGAGTTCAGGTGGCCGATGACGCCGTTGACCTTGGCGTCGACCAGCTTCTGCGCGGCGGCCGTGCCCTGCTTGGGATCGGCGGCGTCGTCTTCGGCCAGCAGCTCGAACTTGGCCTTGGCGCCACCGATGGTGAGGCCGGCGGCGTTCAGTTCCTCGATCGCCATGCGGGCGCCGTTCTCGTTGTCCTTACCCAGGTGAGCGATCGCGCCGCTGGTGGGGCCGACGTGACCGATCTTGACCACGACCTCCTGCGGTGCGGCCGGAGCGGGTGCCGCAGCGGGCGCCGCGGCGGGAGCGGGAGCAGCCTCTTCCTTCTTGCCACAGGCGGCGAGCGCGACGGCGGCGGCAAGCACTGCCAGTTTCATGTTCACTTGCATGGGATTTCCTTGATAAGGATGGATTGATTTGCGGAGGGAACTTTTTTTCTCCACCGCATAAAGATACTCCAAAACGATCCGGCTTTTGGCCGGGACAGCAGCCTAAAGCAGGGTTCGGAGAGCCGTTCGAGGGTTTTCCTGAAGCCCTCGCGCGGCCCGGGGCTCACTCGCCGGCGGCCTTCAGGTCGTGGCGCTGCGGCTCGATGCCGTCGGCCTGGTAGCGGCGCCAGCGCTGGCGCGCCGAGGCGCGGTCCTCGTCGTTCAGGCCCACGACCTCGATCACGCGCTCGAAGCGCGTGTAGTCGTCCGGCACGGCCTCGCCCAGGTTGACCAGCACCTGGGTGGGCGCGCGCTGGTCCGGCCGCTCGAGCAGGTGGATGGGCGAGTGGCGGCGCGTGGGCTCGGGGTCGGCCTGAACACAGTGGGGCACGAACTCGCCCTGGGCGAGCAGCCACAGCCCGCGGTCCAGGGCGTCGATCTGGTCGCCGGGCGCCAGCACGGTCACGCGCGCGCCCTTCAGGTAGGCCTTGCGCAGCAGGCGGCAGACGTAGGCGGCCTTGTCGGGCGCGTTGAAATGAAAGGCCACCTCGGCCACGGCGCGGCCCGGCTTCAGCGGCTGGCGGTGCGCGCCTTGGCCTTGGCTTTCGCCTGGCCGACGGGGCGCGCGGCCTCGTTCAACAGGTACTGCAGCAGCAGCGGCACCGGGCGGCCGGTGGCGCCCTTGGCCGCGCCACCGCGCCAGGCCGTGCCGGCGATGTCCAGGTGCGCCCAGGGCAGTTCGGTGGCGAAGCGCTGCAGGAACTTGGCCGCCGTGATGGCGCCGCCCGCGCGACCGGCCACGTTGGCCACGTCGGCGAAGTTCGACTTCAGGCCCTCGGCGTAGTCGTCGTCCAGCGGCAGGCGCCAGCACAGGTCGCCCGACTGCTCGCCGGCCTCGGCCAGGGCCGCGGCCAGGTCGTCGCGCGCGCTGAACAGGCCGCTGCGCACCGCGCCCAGGGCGATGACACAGGCGCCCGTGAGCGTGGCGATGTCGACCACCGCGCGCGGCTTGAAGCGCGCGGCGTAGGTGAGCGCGTCGCACAGGATCAGCCGGCCCTCGGCGTCGGTGTTGAGGATCTCGATGGTCTGGCCGCTCATGCTCTTGACCACGTCGCCGGGCTTGATGGCGCGCCCGTCGGGCATGTTCTCGCAGCTGGGGATGAGGCCCACCACGTTGATGGCCGGCTTGGCCTCGGCCAGGGCGGCGAAGGTGCCCAGCACGCTGGCCGCGCCGCCCATGTCGAACTTCATTTCGTCCATTTCGGCCGCCGGCTTCAGGCTGATGCCGCCGGTGTCGAAGGTGATGCCCTTGCCGACCAGCACCACCGGGGCGTCGGCCTTGGCAGCGCCCTGGTAGCGCAGCACGATGAAGCGCAGCGGCTCGGCCGAGCCCTGGGCCACCGCCATGAACGAGCCCATGCCCAGGGCCTCCACCTCGCGCGGGCCCAACACCTCGGCCTTGATGCCGGGCAGGCGGCCGAGCTGGCGCGCCGCGTCGGCCAGGCGGCTGGGCGTGGCGTGGTTCGCCGGGCGGTTGGCCCATTCCTTGGCGAACTCCACGCCCGCCACCACGGCCTTGCCGGCCTGGAAGCCCGAACGCACGGCGCCGGCGTCGTTCACGCCAAAGGTGACCTTGGCCAGGGCGCGCGGCTTGGCGCTCGGCTTGGTGGTGGTGTACACGTAGGAGGCGTCGGCGCAGGCCTGCACGGCGGCGCGCAGCCCATCGGCGTCGACCGCCACCAGAGAGAACACCACCGCCAGGCGGGTGACGCCCGGCGCCTTGAGCTGGGCCACGCCCGCGCCCACCGCCTTGCGCAGCGCGGCCGCGTCGGCCGTGCCGGCGCGCACCAGCAGCACGCGCGGCGCCTTGATGCCTTCGGGCCGGTAGCAGGCCAGGCTCTTGCTCACCCCGCCTTCCAGGTCGTCGTCCTTGAGCGCCCGGGCCACCAGCGCGTGCAGCGGCGACTGGCCCTTGGGCAGCGCATCGGGCACCAGCACCAGCAGCGCATCGGCGGGGAATTCGGCGGCCTGGGCCGGGCTCAGGGTCTTGAGGTCGAAGTTCATAATTCGGGTTCGTTCTGTAGCCAATCGATGTTATTCCATTCGTCCATCCGCAAGGAGCTGGCCCGCAGCTTTGGGGCCACCCTGGTGATCCTCTTCACCATCGTGCTCACCATGCTGCTCATCCGCACGCTGGGGGCGGCGTCCAAGGGCAGCGTCGATCCCCAGGAGATCATGCTGGTGCTGGGCTACACCGTCATCGGGC
This sequence comes from Hydrogenophaga sp. YM1, assembly GCF_016903055.1. Taxonomy (NCBI): domain Bacteria; kingdom Pseudomonadati; phylum Pseudomonadota; class Betaproteobacteria; order Burkholderiales; family Comamonadaceae; genus Hydrogenophaga; species Hydrogenophaga sp. YM1. The sequence goes on from NZ_CP070223.1 coordinate 3,074,114, forward strand.
GCATGCCCACGGTGCTCACCCTGGCGCTGTTCATCTCCATCGTGTTCACGCTCTCGCGCATGTACCGCGACAGCGAAATGATCATCTGGTTCACCAGCGGGCGCTCGCTGGGGGGCTTTCTGGGGCCGCTCCTGCGCTTCGCCTGGCCGGTGCTGCTGGTGATCATGCTGATGGTGTTCTTCGTCTGGCCCTGGGCGAACCAGCAGGTGAACGACCTGCGCGACCGCTTCGAGCGGCGCGGCGACCTGGAGCGCGTGGAGCCCGGGCAGTTCCAGGAATCCTCCAGCGGCCGGCGCGTGTTCTTCATCGACAAGGACACGGCCGACGGCACCGAGGGCCGCAACATCTTCATCTCCAGCTCCGAGGCCAACGGCAGCGAAACCATCACCTCGGCGCGCTCGGGCCGCATCGAGTGGCTGGACGAGCGCCAGTTCCTGATGCTCAACAACGGGCAGCGGCTCGAAACGCGGCCCGATGGCAGCCTGCGCGTGAGCGACTTCGCCGAGTACGGCACGCAGATCGGCCAGGCGGGTGGCAACCTGGGGGCGGGCGTGGAGCTCAAGGCCCGCCCGAGCTGGGAACTCATCATGGACCCCAACCGCGCCAACCTGGCCGAGCTGGGCTGGCGCGTGGGCCTGGCGATCACGGCCTTCAACTTCGTGCTGATCGCCCTGGCCACCACCGTGGGCAACCCGCGCGCGGGCCGCAGCGGCAACCTGTTCTTCACGCTGTTCGCTTTCGTCTTTTATTACAACCTGCTCAACATCGGGCAGAACTGGGTGGCGCGCGGCGTGATCGATCTGCTGCCCTTCATGCTGGGCCTGCACGGCGGCGTGCTGCTGCTCACGCTGGTGTGGTTCTACAAGCGCCACCAGGGCCTGAGCCTGCGCGACCTGCTCACCGGCTGGCGCCGCCGGGAGGCCGACGCATGAAAACCATCCGCCGGCTGATCTATGGCGAGGTGTTCGCGGCCGTGTTCTTCGTGCTGCTGGCCTTCCTGTCGCTGTTCTTCTTCTTCGATTTCGTTGACGAATTGCCCGACATCGGCAAGGCCTCGGTGCTCGACCCGACGCGCGTCTACGGCCTGCCGGACGCCCTGCTCTACGTGGGCCTGCTCACGCCCAGCCGCATCTACGAGCTGCTGCCGATCGCGGTGCTGATCGGCTCGGTGTTCGTGCTTGCGCGCCTGGCCCAGGGTTCGGAATACACCATCCTGCGCACCAGCGGACTCGGGCCCTGGCGCGCCCTGCGCACCATGCTGGGGCTGGGCGCCGTGTTCGTGCTGCTGACCTTCGCCATCGGCGACTACGTGGCGCCGCTGGCCGACCGCGGCGCTCAGCTGCACAAGGCGCGCTTCCAGGGCGCCATCAGCCTGGGCCAGACCGGCGCCTGGCTGAAGGAGAAGCAGCCCTACAGCAACTTCTCGGTCAACGTGGGGTCGATGTCGCCGCAAGGCGATCTGGGCAATGTGCGCATCTTCGAGTTCAACAACCAGGGCTTCCTGGTGTCCACGCTGCACGCGCAGAGCGGGCGCATCGAGGCCGACGAGAGCTGGACGCTGCGCAAAGTGGAGCGGCGCGAGTTCGACGCCGCTGGCCAGCAGTCGGCCAAGGTGCAACGCAGCACGCTGGAGAGCTTTCGCTGGCCCACCAGCCTGAACGCCGAAATGGTGTCGGTGGCCCTGCTCAAGCCCGAGCGCATGCGCACGGCCGACCTGTTCGCCTACATCCGCCACCTGGAGGCCAACGGCCAGACCGCTCAGAGCCACGAGATCGAGTTCTGGCGCAAGGTGTTCTACCCGCTGTCCTGCCTCGTGATGGTGGTGCTGGCCCTGCCCTTCGCCTACCTGCACTTCCGCTCGGGCAGCATCACGGGCTACGTGTTCGGTGGCGTGATGATCGGCATCAGCTTCTTCCTGCTCAACAACGTGTTCGGCTACATCGGCAACCTCAACCAGTGGCAGCCCTGGCTGGCGGCGGCCTCGCCGGCGCTCATCTATTCGGTCTTCTCGCTGGGCGCCTTCGGGTGGCTGGTGCTCAAGCGCTGACCATGCTGGGCGTCATCGTCTTCGCCCATGGCTCGCGCGACCCGCAATGGCGCGCGCCGGTGGAGGCCGTGGCACGGCGCATCGCCGAGCGCGCGCCCGACACGCTGGCCGGCACCGCCTACCTGGAGCTCACGGAGCCCGATCTGCCCACGGCCGCGCGGGTTCTGGTGCGCGCCGGCGCCACGCGCCTGCGCGTGCTGCCGCTGTTTTTCGGCATGGGCCGGCACGCGCGCGAGGACCTGCCCCAGCTGGTGGAGGGTCTGCGGCGGGAGCACCCGTCCGTGCCCGTCGAGCTCATGCCCACCGCCGGCGAAGACCCGCGTTTGATCGATTTGCTGGCCACACAGGCCTTGAAGGAGGGTGCATGAACCTGCACCAGTTCAAGTTCGTGCAGGAGGCGGTGCGCCGCAACCTCAACCTCACCGAGGCCGCCAAGGCGCTGCACACCTCGCAGCCCGGCGTGTCCAAGGCCATCATCGAACTGGAGGACGAGCTCGGCATCGAGATCTTCGCCCGCCACGGCAAGCGCATCAAACGCGTCACCGAGCCGGGCCAGCAGGTGCTCAAGAGCATCGACATCATCCTGCGCGAGGTGAACAACCTCAAGCGCATCGGCGAGCAGTACTCGGCGCAGGACAGCGGCACCCTGTCCATCGCCACCACCCACACCCAGGCGCGCTACGTGCTGCCGGGGCCGGTGGCCGCGCTGCGCCAGGCCTACCCCAAGGTCGGCATCAGCCTGCACCAGGGCTCGCCCGACCAGGTGGCGCGCATGCTGATCGAAGAGGTGGCCGAGATCGGCATGGCCACCGAATCGCTGGTGAACTACCCCGAGCTCGTCACCCTGCCCGCCTACGAATGGCAGCACGTGCTGGTGTTCCCCTTCGACCACCCGATGCTCGCGCGCGAGCGCATTGGCCTGGAAGAGCTGGCGCAGTTGCCGCTCATCACCTACCACCCCAGCTTCACCGGGCGCACGCGCATCGACCAGGCCTTCGCGCTGCGCCACCTGCAGCCCAACATCGTGCTCGAGGCCATCGACTCGGACGTGATCAAGACCTACGTGAAGCTGGGCATGGGCGTGGGCATCGTGGCCGAGATGGCGGTCAAAGGCGAGAACCAGACGCCCGACCTGGTCTCGCGGCCCGCGGGCGCGCTGTTCGGCCACAACCTGGCCCGCGTGGCCTTCAAGCGCGGCACCTACCTGCGCCAGTTCGTGCTGCGCTTTGCCGAGCTGCTGTCCGAGCGCCTGTCGCGCGAGCTGATCCAGCGCGCCATGGCCGGCGAACCCGACGAATATGACATTTGACACCCCCGCGCCGGCCTGACGGCCGTCACCCCCTCAAGGGGGCAACACCAGCGGCCCAGCAAAGCCGGTTCCGCGGTGTTTCTCGATCCGCCACCGCAAGCGCCACGCTCTCATGACCTCGAACGCACCTCGCACCCCCGCTCTCACCTCCCGCCTGCCCCAGGTGGGCACCACCATCTTCACCGTGATGTCCACGCTGGCGGCCGAGCACGGCGCGGTCAACCTCGGCCAGGGTTTTCCCGACTTCGGCTGCGACCCGGCCCTGCTGGACGCGGTCGACGGGGCCATGCGCGCCGGCCACAACCAGTACCCGCCCATGACCGGCGTGCCCGCGCTGCGCCAGGCCATGGCCGACAAGGTGCAGGCGCTGTACGGCCGCCGCTACCACCCGGACACCGAGATCACCGTCACCGCCGGCGCCACGCAGGCCATCCTCACCGCCATCCTGGCCGTGGTGCACCCGGGCGACGATGTCATCGTTCTGGAGCCCTGCTACGACAGCTACGTGCCCAACATCGAGCTGGCGGGCGGGCGCGTGGTGCGCGTGCCGCTGGTGCCGGGCAGCTTCCGCCCCGACTTTGACGCCATCGCCGCGGCCATCACGCCGCGCACGCGCGCCCTGATCGTCAACACCCCGCACAACCCCAGCGGCATGTGCTGGACGGACGCCGAGATGCGCCGCCTGGACGAGCTGCTGGCGCCCACCGACATCGTGCTCATCAGCGACGAGGTCTACGAGCACATGGTGTTCGACGGCCTGCCGCACCACAGCGCGGCGCGCTACCCCGGCCTGGCGGCGCGCGCCTTCATCGTCAGCAGCTTCGGCAAGACCTACCACGTGACCGGCTGGAAGGTGGGTACCGTGCTGGCGCCCGCGCCGCTCACGGCCGAGTTCCGCAAGGTGCACCAGTTCAACGTGTTCACGGTGAACACGCCCATGCAGCACGCCCTGGCCGCCTACATGGCCGACCCCGCGCCCTACCGCGATCTGCCGGCCTTCTACCAGCGCAAGCGCGACCTGTTCCGCCAGGGCCTGGCGAAGACGCGGTTCCGGCTGCTGCCGGGCGAAGGCACCTACTTCCAGTGCGTGGACATCTCCGCCCTGGCCGTGCCCGAGCGCGAACTGCCGGAGGCCGATTTCTGCCGCTGGCTCACGACCGAGATCGGCGTCGCGGCGATCCCGCTGTCGGCCTTCTATGGCGACGGCTTCGACCAGAAGGTGGTCCGCTTCTGCTTCGCCAAGAAGGACGAGACCCTGCTCGCCGCTCTGGAGCGCCTGCAGCGGCTGTGACCGATCCGGCGCCGGGCCGCCCCCGGCCGGATCGGCCCCCTGGGGGGCCGCCGTGGCGCGTGCAGACCGTGCTCAGCAACGGATGGGGTTGCGGCAGAAGCGCTCCAGCTCGCGCACCGTGCTGCGCCCCGCCACCGCCTGGCGCACGCCGGGCCCCATCTCCAGGCTCAGCTTCATTTCGTATTTCTTGAAAAACGCCTCGAACAGCTCGCCGCCGAGCGTGCCGGTGGCGGTGAGCTGATCGCTCCTGGCGTCGTGCTCCAGCAGCACCGCGCACAGCGGCTGCTCGGCCGGGCCGCGCAGCACCTGGGCGCCGCGCGCGGGGTCGTACTGGCTGTGGTCGGCGCAGCAGTGGATCAGGTCGTTGCCCTGGCTGGGCGTCTGCGGGTTGGCCGCCGGGCCTTTGCGGAAGCTGATGAAGCTCAGCTCCTTCGTGGGGTAGACCAGCTGGTGCGCGCAGATGGCCGAAAAGGCCACCACGCTGCGCTTCGCCCCCACGCCGCCGGGCCATTCGTAGGCCTGCTTGTCCTGGGTCGCCAGCTTCGTGGGCGGCGCGGCCTTGCCCAGGTCGAGCAGGAAGACCGGCGTGGCCTCGAAGGGGTAATGGAACACGTAGTTGACCTGGGCGCGCAGCTGGCTGGCCTTGACCGGCTGGCCCTGCTCGTCCACCAGCAGGGTGCGCGCGTAGGCGCGCGGCCGGGCATCGGCGGCCCAGGCGGTGCGGGCCAGGACGCCGCTCAGGGCGGCGGCGCCGACGGCGCACGATTCGACGAAATCACGGCGGTCCATGGGCGGTCTCCTCATGACCGCGCCAGTGAATCGCAGCAGGCCCCGCCCGTCAATTCGCGGCGGCCATGCCCGAGCGCCGCGTGGGTGAAACGCCGGAACCGGCGGCCCTCAGGCCTGCAGCTGGGCCCAGGCCTTGTCGAGCCGCTTCAGGCTCACCGGCTGCGGCGTGCGCAGTTCCTGGGCGAAGAAGCTCACGCGCAGCTCTTCCAGCAGCCAGCGCAGCTCCTGCAGGCGAGGGTCCTGCACGCCCTTGCGCTCGGCCACCAGGCGCCAGTAGCGCTGGTCCTGCGGCTTGAGCTCGGCCAGGCGCGCGGCGTCGCGCGCGGGGTCGCCGCGCTGCTTGTCCAGCCGCAGTTGCACGGCCTTCAGGTAACGCGGCAAATGCTGCAGCTGCGCGTGCGGCGTCTCGACCAGAAAACGCCGCCCCACCAGGCGCTGCAACTGCTGGGCGATGTCGGCGGCCACGTCGGCGGGCGGCTTGGCGTCTTTCAGCTTGCGCTGGGCGGCGGCGAATTCGGTGAGGATGGCGCCGGCCGAGCGCGCGATCTCGGCGGCGATGAGGTTGAGCCGCCCACGCCCGTCGGCCACGCGCTGCTCGAAGGCCTTGGCATCGGCCGGCAGCGGCTCCTGCAGGAAGGCGCGGTCCAGCGCCAGCTCCAGGAGCTGCTGGCGCAGCTCTTCCAGCGTGCCGCCGCCGCGCTCCTTGTCCACGCCCATGAAGGCCGCGCCCATGGCCTGCAGGCCGGGGATGTTTTTCTCCAGGTACTTCAGCGCGTCCTTGATCTGCAGCGCCACCAGGCGGCGCAGGCCCTCGCGGTGGCGCGCCTGCGCCAGTTCGGGCTCGTCGAAGACCTCGATGCGCACCGCGTCGCCGTCGTCCACCAGCGCCGGAAAGCCGATCAGGGTCTGGCCGCCGCGGCGGATCTCCAGCAGCTCGGGCAGCTCGCCGAAGTCCCAGCGGGTGTGGCGCTGGCTGGCGTCCACCGCAGGCGCGGCCGGCGGCGCGGCCTTGGCCACGCGCGTGGCCTGGCCCGCCAGGGCCGGCGATGGCGCGCCTGGCGAAGCACCCGCCGGCGCCGGCACGGCCGCCGGCACCTTGAGCGCCGCCAGGGCCTGGAAGGCACCGCGCGCCTGCGACCCCAGCTCGGCCTTGAGCGCGGCCAGGCTGCGCCCCTGGCCCAGCTGGCGGCCGTGCTCGTCCACCACGCGCAGGTGCATGAAGAGGTGCGCCGGCAGCTGGTCGGCCTTGAGGTCGTTGCGCACGATGTCGAGCTGGGTCGCCGCGCGCACCCGCTTGAGCACGGCGTCGAGGAAGTTGCCCTGGGCGAAGGCCTCGGGCGCGCACAAGGCCTCGGTGAAGCGCTCGGCCGTGGCCGGCAGCGGCACCAAGCGCGAGCGCGGGCGCTGGTGCAAGGTTTTGAGCAGGGCCAGTACCTTGTCCTTGAGCATGCCGGGCACCAACCAGTCGATGCGCTCCTCGCTCACCTGGTTGAGCGCGTAGATGGGCACCGTGACCGAGAGGCCGTCGCGCGGATCGCCGGGCTCGTGCAGGTAGGCCGCGGCGCAGTCCACGCCGCCCAGGCGCACGGTGCGCGGGAAGGCCTGGGCCGTGATGCCGGCGGCCTCGTGGCGCATGAGGTCCTCGCGCGTGAGGAACAGCAACTTGGGGTTCTCGCGCGCGGCCTGGGCGTACCAGCGCTCGAAGGCGGCGCCGTTGCACAGCTCGGCCGGGACCTGTTCGTCGTACCAGGCGTAGATGACCTCGTCGTCCACCAGCACGTCCTGCCGGCGCGACTTGTGCTCCAGCTCCATCACCTGGCGCACCAGTTTCTGGTTGGCGGCCAGGAAGGGCAGCTTCGTGTCCCACTCGCCCTGCACCAGGGCCTCGCGGATGAAGATCTCGCGCGCGCCGGTCGGGTCGATGCGGCCATAGTCGGCGCGGCGGTTGTGGTAGATCACCAGGCCATAGAGCGTGGCGCGCTCCAGCGCCGACACGCGCGCGGCCTTCTTTTCCCAGTGCGGGTCCAGCAGCTGCTTCTTGAGCAGGTGCGCGCCCACGCGCTCCACCCAGGCGGGCTCGATGGCCGCGATGCCACGCCCGAACAGGCGCGTGGTCTCCACCAGTTCGGCGCAGACGATCCAGCGGCCGGGCTTCTTGCTGAGATGGGCGCCGGGGTGGCGGTGGAATTTGATGCCGCGCGCGCCGAGGTACCAGTCCTCGGTTTCGCTCTTGACGCCCAGGTTGCCGAGCAGGCCGCTGAGCATGGCGCTGTGCAGCTGCTCGTAGCTGGCCGGCGTGGTGTTGGGCTTCCAACCCTGCTCGCCCACCACGGTGTGCAACTGGCTGTGGGTGTCGCGCCACTCGCGCACGCGGCGCACGTTGATGAAGTTCTCGCGCAGCAGGTTCTCGTATTGGCGGTGGCTGAGCTTGTGCGCCTGCCCGTGGCCGCCACGGCTGTCCTCCAGCCACTTCCAGAGCTTGAGCGTGCCGGTGAATTCGCTCTTCTCGTCGTCGAACTTGGCGTGCGCCTGGTCGGCCTGGGCCTGCTTGTCGATGGGCCGGTCGCGCACGTCCTGCACGCTGAGCGCGGCGGCGATGACCAGCACCTCGTCCAGCGCGTGGTGCTCGCGCGCGGCCAGGATCATGCGGCCCACGCGCGGGTCCAGCGGCAGCCGTGCGAGCGACTGGCCGGTGGGCGTGAGTTGGTTGTCGTCGTCCACCGCGCCGAGTTCGGCCAGCAGCTGGTAGCCGTCGGCGATGGCGCGCCGCTGCGGGGCGTCGACGAAGGCGAAGTCTTCCACCGCGCCCAGGTGCAGGGCCTTCATGCGCAGGATGACACCGGCCAGCGAGCTGCGCAGGATCTCGGGGTCGGTGAAGCGGGGGCGGTTGTTGAAGTCCGCCTCGTCGTAGAGGCGGATGCAGATGCCGTCGGCCACCCGTCCGCAGCGGCCCGCGCGCTGGTTGGCCGCTGCCTGGCTGATGGGCTCGATCTGCAGCTGCTCGACCTTCTGGCGAAAGCTGTAGCGCTTGACGCGCGCGGTGCCGGCGTCGATGACGTAGCGGATGCCCGGCACCGTGAGCGAGGTCTCCGCCACGTTGGTGGCCAGCACGATGCGGCGCTGGCCGTGCGGCTGGAAGATGCGGTCCTGCTCGGCCTGGCTCAGGCGCGCGAACAGCGGCAGCACCTCGGCATGGCGGTTCAGCGGCTGGTGGGCCAGGTGCTTGCGCAGGTGGTCGGCGGCCTCGCGGATCTCGCGCTCGCCCGGCAGGAAGACCAGGATGTCGCCACCCTGGCCGCCGCGCCACAGCTCGTCCACGCCGTCGGCGATGGCGTCGTTCAGATCGAACTCGCGGCTTTCCTCGAAAGGCCGCCAGCGCACTTCGACGGGGTAGGTGCGACCCGACACCATGAGCACCGGCGCCGGGCCCTTCGACGAGGAAAAGTACGCGGCGAAGCGGTCGGCGTCGATGGTGGCCGAGGTGACGATCACCTTCAGGTCGGGCCGGCGCGGCAGCAGCTGGCGCAGGTAGCCGAGCAGGAAGTCGATGTTGAGGCTGCGCTCGTGCGCCTCGTCGATGATGATCGTGTCGTAGGCGTTCAGGTCCGGGTCGGTCTGCGTCTCGGCGAGCAGGATGCCATCGGTCATCAGCTTGACCGAAGCCTCGCGCGAGAGCCGGTCCTGGAAACGCACCTTGTAGCCCACCACCTCGCCCAGCGGGGTCTTCAGTTCCTCGGCGATGCGCTTGGCCACCGAGCTGGCGGCGATGCGCCGCGGCTGGGTGTGGCCGATCAGGCGGCCGCGCTGGCCGGGCTTCGCATTCAGGCGGCCGCGCCCCATGGCCAGCGCGATCTTGGGCAGCTGCGTGGTCTTGCCCGAGCCGGTCTCGCCGCAGACGATGACCACCTGGTGCTCGCGCACCGCCGCCTCGATCTCGTGGCGGCGCGCCGACACGGGCAAGGCCTCGGGGAACTCCAGGTGCAGGGCGGGCGTGGGCAAAACGGGACTTCGGTGAAAATCGGCGAACCCGCGATTATCCGGTGCCCCCACGCCCCCTGCAGCCACCCCCGACCTGATGTCCAACGTCTTCAACTTCACCTTCGTCCCGTGGTTCCGCTCGGTCGCGCCGTACATCCACAAGCACCGAGGCAATACCCTGGTGGTGGGCATCGCGGGTGAGGCGATCGCGGCGGGCAAGCTGCAAAACCTGGCGCAGGACCTGGCACTGATCCAGAGCATGGGCGTGAAGATCGTGCTGGTGCACGGCTTCCGGCCGCAGGTGAACGAGCAGCTGCGCCTCAAGGGACACGAGGCGAAATACTCGCACGGCATGCGCATCACCGACGAGGTGGCGCTGGACTGCGCGCAGGAAGCCGCCGGCCAGCTGCGCTACGAGATCGAGGCCGCCTTCAGCCAGGGCCTGCCCAACACGCCCATGGCCGGCGCCACGGTGCGCATGATCTCGGGCAATTTCGTCACCGCTCGGCCCGTGGGCCTGATCGACGGCGTGGACTTCCTGCACTCGGGCCTGGTGCGCAAGATCGACACCGACGGCATCCAGCGCTCGCTGGACATGGGCGCCATGGTGCTGCTCTCGCCCTTCGGCTTCTCACCCACCGGCGAAGCCTTCAACCTCACCATGGAGGACGTGGCCACCTCCGTGGCGGTGTCGCTGCAGGCGGACAAGCTGATCTTCCTCACCGAGATTCCCGGCATCCGCGTGGACGCGGCCAACCCCGACAGCGAGATCGACACCGAGCTGCCCCTGGCCGACGCCAAGCGCCTGCTCGCCAGCCTGCCCAAGCCCGAGCGGCCCACCGACACCGCCTTCTACCTGCAGCACTGCATCCGCGCCTGCGAAGGCGGCGTCGAGCGCAGCCACATCCTGCCCTTCGCGGTAGACGGCTCGCTGCTGCTGGAGATCTACACGCACGACGGCATCGGCACCATGGTGGTGGACGAGAAGCTGGAGAGCGTGCGCGAGGCCTCGATCGACGACGTGGCGGGCATCGTGGCGCTGATCGAGCCGTACGAGAAGGACGGCACCCTGGTCAAGCGCGACCGCCACGAGATCGAGCGCGACGCCGGGCTCTACACCATCATCGAGCACGACGGCGTGATCTTCGGCTGCGCCGCGCTCTACCCCTACCCCGAGGAACGCACCGGCGAGATGGCCGCGCTCACGGTATCGGGGCAGTCACAGAGCCAGGGCGACGGCGAGCGCCTGCTCAAGCGCATCGAGGCGCGCGCGCGCGCCCAGGGGCTGCAGAGCATCTTCGTGCTCACCACGCGCACCATGCACTGGTTCATCAAGCGCGGCTTCGTGCAGGTCGGCGCCGACTGGCTGCCCGAGGCGCGCAAGCGCAAATACAACTGGGACCGGCGCAGCCAGGTGCTGGTGAAAAAGCTGGCCTGAACGCCGCTCAGGCCGCCGCGCGGCGGCGCGCCAGCAGCATCCACGCGGCCAGCCCCCCGAAGGCCACGAACCACAGGAAAGACCAGTTCGCGATCGTCAGACCGAGGAAGGTCCAGTCGACCTTGGCGCAGTCGCCGCTGCCGCGAAAGATCATGGGAATGGCGCGACCCAGCGGAAAGGCCTCGATCATCCCGAAGAAGTCGCGCCCGCAGGCCATGATCTCGGGCGGGTTCCACTGCAGCCAGCTCTGGCGCGCGGCGGTAAAGGCGCCGAAGGCCGCGAACAGGCCCATCAGCGACACACCGGAGGCGCGCGCCACCGGCGAACGCAGACAGGCCGCCACGCCCGCCAGCACCGCCACCAGGATCAGCGCGTAGCGCTGCACGATGCACATGGGGCAAGGCTCCAGCCCCACCACGTGCTGCAAATACATGCCGAAGGCCAGCAGGGCCACGCTGACCGCGGCGATGAGGGCGAGCACCCGTCGGGGACGCTGGCCGGGCAGCGCGAGCAAGCCGTTCATGCCGGCCTCAGCTCACGAAGGCGCGTTCGATGACGAACTCGCCCGGCGTGGTGGTGTTGCCTTCCTTGAAGCCCAGCTTCTCGCACAGGGCCTTGAGGTCGCGCAGCATTTCGGGGCTGCCGCAGATCATCACGCGGTCCTCGGCGGGGTTGAGCGGGGGCAGGCCCAGGTCCTTGGCGACCACCCCGTCGGCCAGCAGCTGCGGGATGCGGCCCTGGTGCATGAAGGGTTCGCGCGTGACCGTGGGGTAGTAGAGCAGTTTCTGTTTGACCATGTCGCCGAGGAATTCGTCCTGCTTGAGCTGCTCTGTGATGAGCTCGCGGTAGGCGAGTTCCTTGACCTGGCGCACGCCGTGGATCAGCACCACCTGTTCATAGCGCTCGTAGGTCTCGGGGTCGCGGATGATGCTCATGAACGGCGCCAGGCCGGTGCCCGTACCCAGCAGGTACAGGCGCTTGGCCGGCAGCAGGTAGTCGGTGAGCAGCGTGCCGGTGGGCTTGCGGCCCACGATGACGGTGTCGCCGGGCTGGATGTGCTGCAGGCGCGAGGTGAGCGGGCCATCCTGCACCTTGATGCTGAGGAACTCCAGGTGCTCCGCCCAGTTGGGGCTGACGATGCTGTAGGCGCGCAGCAGGGGCTTGCCGTCCACCCGCAGGCCGATCATCGTGAAATGGCCGTTGGAGAAGCGCAGCGAGGTGTCGCGCGTGGTGGTGAAGCTGAAGAGCCGGTCCGTCCAGTGGTGAACGCTCAGCACGCGCTCTTCGTTGAATGCACTCATGATGAAAGATGATCCCGGGAGAAAGACGGGTCGTTATTGTAGAAAGTGGCGCTGTCGCGGCGGCTTGGCCCGACCCTGACGGGATTGAGGCCGATCAAAGATTGCTACAGTGCGGGCCTCGCGATGGCCCGTGTCCGCTGGTCGCGCATCTTGCCGCAGCGGCGCGCGAAACCGAACGAATCGTTTATTCCATCCGATATAACTCCCTCGCATAAAGAGGGGCCCACGACAAGGATTCACCGATGGCACGAATGGTTCAATGCATCAAGCTCGGCAAGGAAGCCGAAGGCCTGGATTTCCCGCCCTACCCCGGCGAACTGGGCAAGAAGATTTTCGAGAACGTGAGCAAGGAGGCCTGGGCCGCCTGGCTCAAGCAGCAGACCATGCTGCTCAACGAGAACCGGCTCAACATGGCCGACGCCCGCGCCCGCCAGTACCTGGCGCGCCAGATGGAAAAGCACTTCTTCGGCGAAGGCGCTGACCAGGCCGCCGGCTACGTGCCGCCCAGCGCGTCCTGATGCCCGCCACTCCGGCACCCGCAGGCCCGCCGCGCGCGGGCCTCTTGCTTTGCGCATGCCAGCCCCTGACGAGACGCGCCGAGCGCTGGTGATCGGCGCCGGCCTGGCGGGCGCGGCGGTCACGGCCGCGCTGTGCCGGCGCGGTTGGCGGGTCACGCTGCTCGACGCCGCGGAGGGCCCGGCCCGCGCGGCCTCGGCCCTGCCGGTGGGCGTGCTGAGCCCGCACCTCACGCGCCAGCCCACACCGATGTCGCGCCTCACGGCCCTGGGCGTGCCCATCGCGCGGGCCGAGCTGGAGCGCCTGGTGGCCCCGGGCGCCGGCTGGCAGGCGGCGACGATCGACAACCGCGGCGCCCACGCCCCCGGCCAGCAGCCCGCCGCGCTGGTGCGCCCGGGCGCCTTGGTGCTGGCCTGGCTGGCCGAGGCCGGCGAGCGGCTGGACACCCGCTGGAATGCGCCCGTGGCGGGCCTGTCGCGCGGGACCGGCCAGTGGCAGGCGCTGGACCCCGCGGGCCGGGCCATCGCCGCCGCGCCGCACGCCGTGATCGCCGCCGCACTGGGCAGCCGCGATCTCGCGCCCGAGGTCGGCGGCGCCTGGCCGCTGGGCCCGGTGTTGGGCCAGATGAGCCTGGGCGCGCTGGACGGCGCGCCGCTGAGCGAGCGGCCGCAGCGCGACGACGGCGTCTTCGTGCCGGAGTACCGCGACAGCGGGCTGGCTCCGCGCTGGCCGGCGGCGATCTGGGCCATGGGCTCGACCTATGCGCGCGGCCGCACCGACACCGCCCTGAGCGATGCCGCCCACCGCGACAACGCCGCCCGGCTGCGCGCCCTGGCGCCCGCCGCCGCCGACCGGCTGGAGGACGGGCTCGCGCAAGGCCGTCTGCTGGGCTGGGCCGGCGTGCGCTGCGCCTCCATGGACCGACTGCCCCTGGTGGGCGCCGCGCCCGACCCGGCGGCCTGGGCCGCGCGCGACAGCGCGGGCCACGCGGCATCGGCCGTGCCCCGACTGCCCGGGCTTTGGTTGCTCACGGCCCTGGGTTCGCGCGGGCTGTCGCTGGCCGCGGCCTGCGGCCAGTGGCTGGCGGCCGAGATGGACGGCGAAGCGCCGGGCCTCGACGCCGAACTGCGCACCGCGATCGACCCCGCGCGCTTTGCCTGGCGGCGCGCGCGGCGCACCCGCGGCTGAGCCGCCGGCCGGCGCTCAGCCCCGGCTCAGAGCATTTCCAGGTAACGCGACACCACCGGCGGCTGCAGCGGCAGCGCCAGCAGGCCCGAAACGCCCAGGCGGCGCGTGTGCGCGCGCACCCGCCGCCGGTGCCACCAGCCCGTGAGGGGGCCGGCGAAGCGCTGCGCGTGCTCGCTGGTCGCCAGGGTCATGGCCTCGGGGTAGCGCTGGCGGAACAGCTGCATCAGGCCCCAGGCGTCGATGTGGTGGTCGTCGAGGTTGAACACCCCGCACAGGTAGTGGTGCTGGGCCATGCACTCGGCGGCGCGTTCGGTGCTCGGCGCCTCATCGATATAGGGCACGGCCGCCTGCGTCAGCCGCTCGCGCAGGTAGCCCGACTCGTTCGCCGCGATGCCCACCACCAGGGCCCGGCGCACCTCGACCAAGGGAAATTCGCCAAGCTCGATGTCCAGCGGCGCGGGCTGGGACACGTCCAGGTCCAGGAAACCGGAATCGCTCTGCGTGGCGGCGAAGGTGGTGTCCAGGTCGTGCAGCAGGTGGGCCCAGGCGATGGGCCGCGCCACGACCCGCCAGGCGTGCTCGGGCGCCTGCTCGCCCACCCAGATCAGCCGCTGACCGGGGCGCGGCGCGCGCGCATGCACCAACACGGCTTCGGCGCAGTCGCCATCCACCAGCAGCACGGGGGGCATTTCTTCCAGCAGGCCCGAGGCCGCCCGCCAGGGTCCGTAGGACACCTCGCGCTCACGCGAGAGCCGGAAAACGGTGTTCAACGCGTGGCGCTCCACGTCTGAGAAACCGATCACCTGAACCCGAACGACGCTCGTCATGTTGGGGGATGTTACTTCAGACAAATTGTGATAGCCAATTTTGCTCCATGGGCCACCAGGATTTGCTTATTTCAAATTGATATACAGGCATAAAAAAAAAGTAGTTCGTCGAATAAGGCCAACTTTCTACAGTGCCGGGCATCCCCACGAATCGCCGACCGCTCCGGTGGTCCCATCGCCCGATCCATGTACCGCCACGACACTTTCGACCGCCAGTTCGTGCAACAGCGCGCCGCCCAGTACCGCGACCAGCTGGAGCGCTGGCAGGCCGGCACCCTCTCCGACGACGCCTTCAAGCCGCTGCGCCTGCAGAACGGCTGGTACATCCAGCGCTTCGCGCCCATGCTGCGTGTGGCCGTGCCCTATGGGGAGATCAACAGCGAGCAGCTGCGCGTGCTGGCCCGCGTGGCGCGCGAGTTCGACCACAAGGAAGACAACGACATTTCCAAGGCCAACGCCGGCCTGTCCGACGTGCCGAGCCTGCCCGACCGCACGGCGCACTTCACCACGCGTTCCAACGTGCAGTTCAACTGGATTCCACTGGCGCGCTCGGCCGACGTGATGGAGCTGCTGGCCAGTGTGGGCCTGCACGGCATCCAGACCAGCGGCAACTGCATTCGCAACACCACCTCCGATGCCCTGGCCGGCATCGCCGTGGACGAGGTGGCCGACCCCCGGCCCTTCGCCGAGATCCTGCGCCAGTGGAGCACCCTGCACCACGAGTTCGCCTTCCTGCCGCGCAAGTTCAAGGTGGCCATCACCGGCGCCCGCGAAGACCGCGCCGCCACGCCCTGGCACGACGTGGGCCTGCGCCTGCTGCACAACGTCGACGGCGAGCTGGGCTTCCAGGTGCGCGTGGGCGGCGGCATGGGCCGCACGCCCATCATCGGCACCGTGCTGCGCGAGTTCCTGCCCTGGGACCAGATGCTCAACTACCTGGAAGCCGTGGTGCGCGCCTACAACCGCTTCGGCCGGCGCGACAACATGTACAAGGCGCGCATCAAGATCATCGTGAAGGCCGAGGGCCAGGCCTTCGCCGACCAGGTCGAGGCCGAGTACCGCGACATCCTCGAGCTGGACGGCGCGCCGCACACCATCACCGCCGCCGAGCTGGCCCGCGTCAGCGCCTTCTTCACGCCGCCCGCGCTGGCCTGCGACCGCAAGAGCGCCGACGCCAAGATCGCCCACATCCTCAAGGCCGCGGCCGAGGACGACCTGGAATTCAGCCGCTGGCTCACCCGCAACGTGGTGGCGCACAAGAACCCCGACCTGCGCGCGGTCACGCTCTCCTTCAAGCGCCTGGGCCAGTCGCCCGGCGACGCCACGGCCGAGCAGCTGGAGCGCGCGGCCGAGCTGGCCGACCGCTTCTCCGGCGGCGAGGCGCGTGTGACGCACACCCAGAACCTGCTGCTGCCCTGGGTGCGCTGCGACCAGTTGCCCGAGCTGTGGCGCGAGGCGCGCCGCCTGGGTCTGGCCAAGCCCAACATCGGCCTGCTCACCGACATGATCGCCTGCCCCGGCGGCGATTTCTGCGATCTCGCCAACGCGCGCTCGCTGCCCATCGCCCAGGCCGTGCTCGCGCGCTACGCCGACCTCGACGAGCTGCACGACATCGGCGAGATCGACCTGCACATGAGCGGCTGCATCAACAGCTGCGGCCACCACCACAGCGGCCACATCGGCGTGCTCGGCGTCGACAAGGACGGCCAGGAGTGGTACCAGGTGACGCTGGGCGGCTCCGACGGCAAGCGCCTGTCGGGCGAGGCCACGCCGGGCAAGGTCATCGGCCCGTCCTTCGCGGCCAACGAGGTGCCCGAGGTCATCGAGGCCCTGCTCGACACCTACCGCGCCCAGCGCGAGGACGGCGAACCTTTCATCGCCACCCTGCGCCGGATCGGCCTCGACCCGTTCAAGCAGGCCGCCAACGCCGTGCGCAGCACCACCGCGCGTCCCGTCGACGCCGCCACTGTCTGAACCAGGAGCCGAACATGAGCATCCAGCTGCTGCGCGCCGACACCTTCAGCCCCCCCGAAACCGAGGCCGAACGCCGCGTGCTGGCCAACACCGACGACCCACGCGAGGCCGACCTGAGCGGTGTGCGCGTGGTCGAACTGCAGTTCCCCAAGTTCAGCGACGGCCGCGCCTTCAGCCAGGCCTTCCTGCTGCGCCGTCGCCTGGGCTTCACCGGCGACATCCGCGCCACCGGCGAGGTGCTGATCGACCAGCTGCTGCAGATGCAGCGCAGCGGCTTCAGCCAGGCCGTGCTCAAGGCCGACCAGGACCTGGCGCACGCCGAGCGCCTGCTGCGGCACTACGGCGGCTTCTACCAGGGCGACGCGTTGCAGCCGCAGCCGCGCTTCGCGAACGCCTGAGGACCTGCCATGAGCGCCATCGATCTCTACAACCACCCCTCGGCCGACTTCGCGGCCAAGGTGGAGCGCGCCCTCGCGCTGCTGCGCGAGCAGGCCTCCGCGCACCCACGCCTCACGCAGGCGTCCAGCCTGGGCGCCGAGGACATGGTCGTCACCCACCTGGTCCACCTCGCCGGCGTCGAGGCCAGCGTCTTCGTCCTGGAGACCGGCAAGCTGCACGCCGAAACCCTGGCCATGATCCCCAAGATCGAACGCCGCTACGCCACCAGCGTGCGCGTGTTCCGGCCCAGGCACGAATCGGTGGTGCACTTCGTGCGCCGCCATGGCGAGGACGCCATGTACCGCAGCATCGAGCTGCGCAAGGCCTGCTGCGACGTGCGCAAGATGGAGCCGCTGTCGCGCGCCCTGGCCGGGCACGACGGCTGGATCACCGGCCTGCGGCGCGAGCAGTCGAACGCGCGCGCCGAGGTTGGCGAAGTGATCCAGGAACCCGAGCGCGTGAAGATCAGCCCGCTGGTGGACTGGACCTGGGGCGACGTGTGGCATTTCATCGCCTTGCACGGCCTGGACACCAACGAACTGCACGACCGCTTCTTCCCCAGCATCGGCTGCGAGCCCTGCACCCGCGCCATCAGCGTGGGCGAGGACTTCCGCGCCGGCCGCTGGTGGTGGGAGCAGGAAAGCGCCAAGGAATGCGGGTTGCACGTGCCGCCCGCCGCCTCCTCTCTCGATCGGACCCCCGCATGAACGCCCGCCCAGACCCCGCCGTGATCGAAGCCGCCCTGCTGCACGACAGCGGCCACCAGCTCAGCAACGCCCACCTGGACGCGCTGGAAGAGGAAACCATCTTCATCCTGCGCGAGGTGGCCGGCGCCTTCGAGCGCCCCGCCCTGCTCTTCTCGGGCGGCAAGGACTCGCTGGTCATGCTCAAGTGCGCCGAGAAGGCCTTCGGCGCCGGCCGCATTCCCTACCCGCTGCTGATGATCGACACCGGCCACAACTTTCCCGAAGTGACGGATTTCCGCGACCAGCGCGCGAAAGAACTCGGCGCCGAGCTGATCGTTCGCAGCGTGGAAGACTCCATGGCGCGCGGCACCGTGCGCCTGGCCCACCCGGGCGAGAGCCGCAACGTGCACCAATCGGTCACGCTGCTGGAGGCCATCGAGGAGTTCCGTTTCGACGCCCTGATCGGTGGCGCGCGGCGCGACGAAGAAAAGGCGCGCGCCAAGGAGCGCATCTTTTCGCACCGCGACGGCTTCGGCCAGTGGCAGCCCAAGGCCCAGCGCCCCGAGCTCTGGACCCTGTTCAACACCCGCCTGCAGCCCGGCGAGCACTTCCGCGTGTTCCCCATCAGCAACTGGACCGAGCTCGACGTCTGGCAGTACATCGCGCGCGAGGACATCGGCCTGCCCTCCATCTACTACACCCACCCGCGCGAGGTGGTGGACCGCCGCGGCCTGCTGGTGCCGGTGACCGAGCTCACCCCGCCGCGCGAAGGCGAGCGGGTGGAACGGCGCGACGTGCGCTTTCGCACCGTGGGCGACATCACCTGCACCTGCCCCGTGGAAAGCACGGCCGCCACGCCGCAGCAGATCGTGATCGAGACCCTGGCCGCCGAGGTCAGCGAGCGTGGCGCCACCCGCATGGACGACAAGACCAGCGACGCTTCCATGGAGCGCCGCAAGAAAGAGGGTTACTTCTGATGAGCACCGCCACCTCGCAAGACACCCGCGCCGCGCTGCGCCTGATCACCTGCGGCAGCGTCGACGACGGCAAGAGCACGCTCATCGGCCGCCTGCTGGTCGACAGCAAGGCCGTGCTGCAGGACCACCTGGCCGGCGTGCAGCGCCAGGGCCAGACCGACCTGGCCCTGCTCACCGACGGCCTGTCGGCCGAGCGCGAGCAAGGCATCACCATCGACGTGGCCTACCGCTACTTCAGCACCGAGCAGCGCAAGTTCATCATCGGCGACGCCCCGGGCCACGAGCAGTACACGCGCAACATGGTCACCGCCGCCAGCAGCGCCGACGCCGCCGTGGTGCTGGTCGACGCCACCAAGCTCGACTGGCGCGACCCCGCCCTGGCCCTGCTGCCGCAGACGCGCCGCCACAGCCTGCTGGTCAAGCTGCTGCGCGTGCCCTCGGTGGTGTTCGCGGTGAACAAGCTCGACGCGGTGGACGACGGAGCCACCGCCTACACCCACATCAAGGCCGCGCTGTACGCCTTTGCCCAGCAGGCCGGGCTCGACGTGACGGCCGTGGTGCCGGTGTCCGCCCTGAACGGTTGGAACGTGGTGGACGAGGCAGCGAAAGCCGGCTGGTGCGGCTACCACGGCCCCACGCTGCTGGAAATCCTGGAGCACCTGCCGGTAACGGAACCCGACGCCGAGCTGCCGCTGGCCTTCCCGGTGCAGTGGGTGGAGAAGTTCTCGTCCTCGTCCGACACCTCCCAGGGCCGGCGCGTGTTCTGGGGCCGCGTGGCGGCCGGGCAGTTGCGCCCGGGCCAGGCCGTGCGCGTGGCGCCCCGGGGCCAGAGCGCCGTGGTGGCGCAGGTGCTCGACCATGTGCGCCGGCCCGGCGAGGTGTCCGCCGGTCACAGCGCGGGCATCGTGCTCGACCGCGAGCTCGACGTCTCGCGCGGCGACTGGCTGCTCGGGGTGGACGACGCGGACGCCTCGCTCGACGCGCAGCGCGAGATCGCCGCCACCGTCGCCTGGCTGGACGACGAGCCCCTGGTGCCGGGCCGCGTCTACTGGGCCTTGCACGGCCACCGCTGGGTCAAGGCCAAGGTCAAGCGCATCGCGCACCAGCTCGACATCCACACCCTGGCCGAACATGACGCCCGCGAACTGCCGCCCAACGCCATCGGCCACATCGAACTCGCGCTGCAGGAGCCGCTGGCCACGCGGCCGTTCGCCGAATCGCGCGCCCTGGGCTCGCTGGTGCTGGTGGACACCGCCAGCCACCGCACGGCCGGCGCCGTGCTCGTGCGCTGAATAACCCCACAGACACCGACCGGGAAGCCACCAAGGGCAAGCCCGGCCGGTCGGGTGCGGCACCGTAAAATCACCGCTTTCCGTCTGCCCGATCCGCCACCATGACCCACGTCGTCACCGAAGCCTGCATCCGCTGCAAGTACACCGATTGCGTCGATGTCTGCCCCGTGGACTGCTTCCGCGAAGGCCCGAACTTCCTCACCATCGACCCCGACGAGTGCATCGACTGCGCGGTCTGCATCCCCGAATGCCCGGTGAGCGCCATCTACGCCGAGGAAGACCTGCCCAAGGACCAGCTGCACATGACGGCGCTCAACGCCGAGCTGGCCCGCCTGCCCACCTGGAAGAGCATCACCAAGCGCAAGGCCGCGCTGCCCGACGCCGAAGAGTGGAAGGACAAGACCGGCAAGCTCGACCAGCTGATCCGCTGAGTCCATGAGCGCCGCCCGGCCGCCCGAAGGCGCTCGCGCCGCAGCGCGCCGAGCAAAGGTTTTCCAGTGACCCCTACCGCGCCGATCGAGACCGACGCGCTGGTCATCGGCGCCGGCCCCGTGGGGCTGTGGCAGGTCTTCCAGCTCGGCCTGCAGGACATCCGGGCGCAGGTGGTCGACGCCCTGCCCCACGCCGGCGGTCAGCCCGCCGAGCTCTACCCCGACAAGCCCATCTACGACATCCCCGGCCTGCCCGTGTGCAGCGGCCGGGAACTGGTCGATCGGCTGCTGCTGCAGGTCAAGCCCTTCCAGCCCCGGCTCCACCTCGACCAATCGGTGAGCGCGCTCGCGCGCGAGGCCGATGGCCGCTGGGCCGTTCGCACCAGCGCGGGCCAGGGCTTCCTCGCGCGCCTGGTGTTCATCGCCGCGGGCGTGGGCGCCTTCCAGCCCAAGCGCCTGAAGCTCGACGGCATCGAGGCCCTGGAAGGCCAGCAGGTGCACCACCGCTTCGACGCCACCCGCGACTGGCGCGGCCAGCACGTGGTGGTGCACGGCGGCGACGCGCTCGCGATCGACTGGGCGCTGCGCCTGCTCGACAGCGCCCAGCCCCCCGCGGGCCTGAGCCTGCTGCACCGGCGCGAGGTGCTGCAAGCCGACGACGAGGCCGCGCTCGCGCGCGTGCAAGACGCCATCGCCTCGGGCCGCGTGAGGCTGGTGGTCGGCCAGCCCCTGGGGCTGGACCTGGAAGCCGCGCGGCTGCGCGGCCTGCAGTTGCTCGATCCCCAAGGCCAGACCCAGACCCTGGCGCTGGACCAATTGATCGTCGCCCTCGGCCTGTCGCCGCGCCTGGGGCCCATCGCCGACTGGGGCCTGGCCATGGAGCGCAAGCAGATCGTGGTGAACCCCGAAAGCTTCGAGACCAGCGAAGCCGGCCTGTACGCGGTGGGCGACATCAACACCTACCCGGGCAAGAAAAAACTCATCCTCTGCGGCTTCCACGAAGCCACGCTGGCCGCCTTCGCCGCCGCCGCGCGCCTGCGCCCCGAGGAGCGCGTACCGCTGCAATACACCACCACCAGCCCCCGCCTGCACCGGCTGCTCGGCGTGGCCCCCGAGGCAGAACGCTGACTTTCTTCGGGCCCGCCCGGAAACGCTTCAAAACAACGCTATAATTTGAGGCTGTTCCCTGATAGCTCAGTCGGTAGAGCGACGGACTGTTAATCCGCAGGTCCCTGGTTCGAGTCCAGGTCGGGGAGCCACCCAACACCCGCACAACGGCCTTCTCGCGAAGGCCGTTGTCGTTTTTGCGCCTTCGTCTTCACGCACGCCATGCAACGCCTGATCGCCGTGGGGTTCTGGTGCAGCCTGCTCGGCCTCACCATCGCCTCGCTGGTGCCGGTCGAACTGCTGCCGCCGCAGGCCATGAACATCTGGGACAAGGCGCAGCACGCCCTGGGCTTCGCCTGGCTGGCGCTGTGGGGACTGCTGGCCTACCCGCGCCGGGCCGGCGCGGTGGTGGCGGGGCTCATCCTGTGGGGTGGTCTGATCGAACTCATGCAACTGGCCGCGGGCTGGCGCTACGGTGAATGGATCGATTGGCTGGCCGACGCCATCGGTGTGCTGACCGTGTGGCTGCCCTGGCGCCTGCTGCCGGGACGCCTGACCGGTCGCGTTTTGCCCGCGCGCACTTGATGCCGCGGGGGCGCCGCGCACAATAGCGGCCATACCTCTCGCGCCATGACCCAGACGCCCCCGACCCGACCGCTGCCCTGGCTGGAGCCGGGGGAGCCCTTCCCGCCGGTGGAACAGGCCTGGGGCCCGCACGACCCCGCCCCCGGCCTGTTGGCCGCCGGCGGCGTGCTGGACGTGCCCACGCTCGTGGCCGCCTATTCGCGCGGCATCTTTCCCTGGTACAGCTCGGGCCAGCCCATCCTGTGGTGGAGCACCGATCCGCGCATGGTGCTGTCGCCGACCGAGTTCCGGCTGCACCGTTCGCTGCGCAAGACCATCCAGAAGCTGCTGAACGCCCAGCGGCTGGAGCTGCGCATCGACCACGACTTCGAGCGCGTGATCCTGGCCTGCGCCCAGACCCCGCGCGACGGCCAGAGCGGCACCTGGATACTGCCGGCCATGGTGCAGGCCTATACGCGCCTGCACCGCGCCGGCATGGCCCATTCGGTGGAAACCTGGATCGACGGCGAGCTGGCCGGCGGCCTGTACGTGGTCAACCTCGGTGCCATGGTGTTTGGCGAATCCATGTTCAGCCGGCGCAGCGACGCCTCCAAGATCGCCCTGGCGGGCCTGATGGCGCTGTGCCGGCGGCACGGCATCACGCTGGTGGATTGCCAGCAAAACACCGCCCACCTGGCCTCCATGGGCGGGCGGCTGATGCCGCGCGATCCCTTCGTGCAGCACGTGCGCCTGGCGCTGCTGCAGCCCGCGCCCCGATGGGAATTCCGGCCCGTATACTGGCGCGAGCACCTTTCCATCGGCGACGAACGCGCGTGACGCACCTCAAGGACCTCCCGCTCCAGGCGCTGCAGTTCTACGCCACCGCGCCCTATCCCTGCAGCTACCTGGCGGGACGGCAGGCGCGCTCCCAGGTGGCCACGCCCAGCCACCTCATCCACAACGACGCCTATTCCGATCTGGTCACGCACGGCTTTCGTCGCAGTGGCATGTTCACCTACCGCCCTTACTGCGACGGCTGCAGCGCCTGCGTGCCGCTGCGCGTGCCGGTGGCGGGCTTCCAACCCAACCGCAGCCAACGGCGCAGCCAGCGCCAGCACAGTGGGCTCATCACCCGTGTGCTCAAGCTGTGCTTCATGCCCGAGCACTACCAGCTGTACCTGCGTTACCAGAACAGCCGCCACGCGGGCGGCGGCATGGACCACGACAGCGTGGACCAGTACACCCAATTCCTGCTGCAAAGCCGCGTCAACTCGCGCCTGGTGGAGTTCCATGAACCCGACGCCCAGGGCCGGCCGGCGCGGCTCAAGATGGTCTCGATCATCGACGTGCTCAACGACGGCCTCTCCGCGGTCTACACCTTCTACGAGCCCGACGAGCGCTGCAGCTACGGCACCTACAGCGTGCTCTGGCAGATCGAGCAGGCGCGGGCGCTCGAGCTGCCCCACGTCTACCTGGGCTACTGGATCGCCCAGAGCCCCAAGATGAACTACAAGGCCAGCTTCCGCCCGCACGAGGTCCTGGTGGACGGCCGCTGGACCGCGGCCGACGCCTGATTCGATCCCACCGCAGGGTTTTTCACCGATGCTGCGGTGCGGCGATTTCATCTTGTAAGATGGGGTTTGCACATCCGACCATGAGCAAACGATCCGACTCCCCCCCCACCGCCCCCACCGTTCAGGTGCTGGAGCGCATGTTCAACCTGCTGGAGGTGCTGGCCTCGCGCGAGGAGGCGGTCTCGCTGAAGGAAATCAGCGAGAAGACCGGCCTGCATCCCTCCACGGCGCACCGCATCCTCAATGACCTGACCATCGGCCGCTTCGTCGACCGCCCCGAGGCGGGCAGCTACCGGCTGGGCATGCGCTTGCTGGAGCTCGGCAACCTGGTCAAGGCCCGGCTGAGCGTGCGCGACGCCGCCCTCGGGCCCATGCGCGAGCTGCACAAGCAGATTCAGCAGCCGGTGAACCTCAGCGTGCGCCAGGGCGATGAGATCGTCTATGTGGAGCGCGCCTACAGCGAGCGCTCGGGCATGCAGGTGGTGCGTGCCATCGGAGGCCGTGCGCCGCTGCACCTCACCTCGGTGGGCAAGCTTTTCCTGGCCGACGACGACCCCACGCGCGTGCGCGCCTACGCCACCCGCACCGGCCTGGCCGGCAATACACGCAACAGCTTCACCCAGCTGCCGGCACTGGAGCGTGAACTCGCGCAATGCCGCCAGGCTGGCGTGGCGCGCGACAACGAGGAACTGGAGATGGGCGTGCGCTGCATGGCCGCCGGCATCTACGACGACCAGCGCAAGCTGGTGGCGGGTTTGTCGATCTCGGCGCCGGCCGATCGCATCGACGAAGGCTGGCTGCCCCGCCTCAAGGCCACGGCGGCCGAGATCTCGGCCGCGCTGGGCTTTCCGGCCAGCCGCTGACGCGCCGGCCTTGCCCGGGCATCAGCCCTGGGGACGCACCTTGCTGGCGAGCAATTCGCCCTGGTGCTCCACCCAACGGCGCACGCGCTCGGCGTCCTGCACGCGGCCCAGCTTGCCACTCGCGTCAAGGAACACCATGATCAGTTGGCGGCCGGCCACGCGGGCCTGCATCACCAAGCAGCGACCCGCTTCGGAGATGTAGCCGGTCTTCTGCAGGCCGATGTCCCACTCGGGGTTCTTCACCAGGCGGTTGGAGTTGTTGTACTGCAGCGTGCGGCGGCCCACGTCCACTTCATAACCCGGCGACGTGGACAGGTCGCGCAGCATGGGGCGTTCATAGGCGGTCGACACCAGAGTGGCCAGATCGCGGGCGCTCGAGCGGTTGTCGCTGGACAGCCCCGTGGGCTCCACGTAGCGCGTGTCGTGCATGCCCAGCTCGGCGGCCTTGGCGTTCATGCGGCGCACGAACACATCGAGGCCACCGGGATAGGTGCGGCCCAGCGCATGCGCCGCGCGGTTCTCGCTCGACATCAGCGCCAGGTGCATCAACTCGCCGCGCGTCAGCTGGGTGCCCACGGCCAGGCGCGAGCGGCTTCCCTTGAGGGTGTCGACGTCCTCGCTGGTGATGGTGATCACCTCGTTCATGTTCAGGCCCGCCTCCACGACGACCAGGCCGGTCATGAGCTTGGTGAGCGAGGCGATGGGCAGCACGGCCGAATCGTTCTTCGAGAACAGCACCTCATTGGTCTGCTGGTCCACGACCAGGGCCACGCTGGAATTCAGGTCCAACGCGTCGTCCATGCCATGCAGGCCGAGGCGCTGGCCCACCGACACCACCGGTGGCGTGGCCACGCGTACCACGCTGGGTTTGGCGCTGATGGCACGGGGCTTGGACGCGGGCGCTGCCTTGACCAGCGTGAGCTTGCGCGAAGCGATGCTTTGCTTGCGCTTGGCGGTGGTGGTCTTGGTGACCTTCTTGGTGGGGCGGCTGGCCACCTTGGGCTTGCTGGCCTTCTTGACCGGGGCCTTGGCAGCCTTGCTCGTCTTGCTGGTCTTGGCCGAGGAACCGGAGGCCGCTTGCGCCACACCCGTCGGCCCGAGCGCCCCGATCAACGCAACCGCCATAGCAGCAATCAGCGATTTCAGGGCGATCGGACGGAACAACATGACTCAACTCCAGCAAGACGGGACCAGCGCTGGGGCGGAGTATAGGGAGTCAGAAAAAAATCAGCAATATCAAAAGCTTGGACGGTGGTCTTAAGTGATCGGTGGAATAGACGCGCGTTTGGAGGTCAATTTCCACCGATCAATAAGGAAGTTCTACAAGTCGTTGAAACGTTTGAACTTTATCCCTGTGCCGCCACCCGGTCGGCCTTGCTGTGCAGTTTGTTGAGTGCGCTCAGGTAGGCCTTGGCCGATGCGACCACGATGTCCGGGTCCGCGCCCACGCCGTTGACCACGCGGCCACCATGCTGCAGCCGCACGGTGACCTCGCCCTGACTTTCGGTGGAGCCGCTGGTGATGGCGTTTACCGAATACAGCAGCAACTCGGCGCCACTCTTGACGTGCTGCTCGATCGCCTTGAGCGAGGCATCGACCGGGCCGTTGCCGTCGCTGTCGCCGCGCAGTTCCTTGCCATCCACGGTGAACACCACGCTGGCGTGCGGACGCTCGCCGGTCTCACTGCGCTGGGCCAGCGAAACGAAGCCGTACTGCTCCTTCTCGGCGGTGACGCTCTCGTCGCTCGCCAGGGCCAGGATGTCCTCGTCGAAGATCTCGGCCTTGCGGTCGGCCAATTCCTTGAACTTGGCGAAGGCCGTGTTGATCTCGGCCTCGGACGCCATCTCGATGCCCAGCTCCTGCAGGCGCTGCTTGAAGGCGTTGCGGCCCGAGAGCTTGCCCAGCACGATCTTGTTGGCGCTCCAACCCACGTCCTCGGCGCGCATGATCTCGTAGGTGTCGCGCGCCTTGAGCACGCCGTCCTGGTGGATGCCGCTGGCGTGCGCGAAGGCGTTGGCGCCCACCACGGCCTTGTTGGGCTGCACCACGAAGCCGGTGGTCTGGCTCACCATGCGACTGGCGGGCACGATCTGAGTGGTGTCGATGGCCACGTCGAGGCCGAAGTAATCGCGGCGCGTGCGCACCGCCATCACGATCTCCTCCAGCGAGCAGTTGCCCGCGCGCTCGCCCAGGCCGTTGATGGTGCATTCCACCTGGCGCGCGCCCCCGATCTTCACGCCCGCGAGCGAGTTGGCCACGGCCATGCCCAGGTCGTTGTGGCAGTGCACGCTCCAGATCGCCTTGTCCGAGTTGGGAATCTTCTCGCGCAGCGTGCGGATGAAATGGCCATAGAGCTCGGGCACCGCGTAGCCCACGGTATCGGGGATGTTGAGCGTGGTCGCGCCTTCCTTGATCACGGTCTCGAGCACGCGGCAGAGAAAGTCCACGTCGCTGCGATAACCGTCCTCGGGGCTGAACTCGATGTCCTGCACCAGATTGCGCGCGAAACGCACCGACTGCTTCGCCTGCTCCAGCACCTGCTCGGGCGTCATGCGCAGCTTCTTCTCCATGTGCAGCGCGCTGGTGGCGATAAAGGTGTGGATGCGCGCGCGGCTGGCGCCCTTGAGCGCCTCGGCCGCGCGCGCGATGTCGCGGTCGTTCGCCCGCGCCAGCGAGCACACCGTAGAGTCTTTGATGTGGTCGGCGATGGCCTTCACAGACTCGAAGTCCCCGTTGGAGCTGGCCGCAAAGCCGGCCTCGATCACGTCGACTTTCAGGCGCTCGAGCTGGCGCGCGATGCGCAGCTTCTCGTCCTTGGTCATGGACGCGCCGGGTGATTGCTCGCCATCGCGCAGGGTGGTGTCGAAAATGATCAGCTGTTCGCTCATGGGGACTCCTTGTTGTGTTCGCGCGCCTCAGGGCGCCACGCGTTCCATCGCTTCCTGCGTCTGCTCGGGCGCCACGCGCCGCAGGCCCGAAACGATGGCCTTGAACGAGGCGGACACGATGTTCGTGTCACGCCCCACGCCGAAAACCGTGTGGCGCTCGTCCACGCGCAGTTCCATGTAGGCCATGGCCTGCGCCTGGGCACCGGCGCCGATGGCGTGCTCATGGTAGTCGAGCACGCGCACCGACCGGCCGGTGGCCGCGTTGAGCGCATTGACGAAGGCGTCGATGGGCCCATTGCCCTGCCCTTGCACCGGCACCACCGCGCCCGCCCAGTCCACGTCGGCCGTCACACGCACGCTGCCGCCGGCCAGCTCGGTGGTGGTCGCGTTCGCAGGTGCAGGCGCCGACAGGGCGTACTCGCGCTCGAACAACTGCCACAAATCCTTGGCCGTGAGCTCCTTGCCGTCCAGGTCCATCACGGCCTGCACCACCTGGCTGAACTCGATCTGCAGGCGGCGCGGCAGCTCCACGCCGTACTCGGTCTCGAGCAGGTAGGCGATGCCGCCCTTGCCCGATTGGCTGTTCACGCGGATCACGGCCTCGTAGCTGCGGCCCAGGTCCTTGGGATCGATGGGCAGATAAGGCACGTTCCAGATGTCGTCCGCCCGGCGCGCCGCGAAGGCCTTCTTGATCGCGTCCTGGTGCGAGCCCGAGAACGAGGTATAGACCAGGTCACCCACGTAGGGGTGGCGCGGATGCACGGGCAGCTGGTTGCAGTGCTCCACGGTCCGGCGGATCTCGTCGATATCGGAAAAATCCAGCCCGGGCGACACGCCCTGGGTGTAGAGGTTGAGCGCGACGTTGACGAGGTCGAGGTTGCCCGTGCGCTCACCATTGCCGAACAGGCACCCCTCCAGCCGATCGGCCCCGGCCATGAGCGCGAATTCGCCCGCCGCCGTGCCGGTACCGCGGTCATTGTGCGGGTGCACCGACAGGACGATGGATTCGCGCCGCGCCAGGTGGCGGTGCATCCACTCGATCATGTCGGCGAAGATATTGGGCGTGCTGTGCTCCACCGTCGACGGCAGGTTGACGATGCACTTGTGCTCGGGTGTGGGCGCCCAGACCGCGGTGACCGCATCGACCACCCGCTTGGAGAAGGCGAGTTCGGTGCCCGAGAACATCTCGGGCGAGTACTGGAACGTCCAGCGCGTGTCCGGCTGCTCGGCCGCCAGGCGGGCGAACAGTCGCGCGTTGTCCACGGCCAGCTCCACGATGGCGTCCTCGTCCATGCCCAGCACCACGCGCCGCATGATCGGCGCAGTAGCGTTGTAGAGGTGGACGATCGCGCCGCGCGCACCTCGCAACGCCTCGAAGGTGCGGCGGATCAGGGGCTCGCGGGCCTGGGTGAGCACCTGGATCGTCACGTCGTCAGGGATCAGGTTCTCTTCGATCAGGCGGCGCACGAAGTCGAACTCGATCTGCGAGGCCGAGGGGAAGCCCACCTCGATTTCCTTGAAACCGATCTTCACGAGCTGCTGGAACATGCGCAGCTTGCGCTCCAGGTCCATGGGCTCGATCAGTGCCTGGTTCCCATCGCGCAAATCGGTGCTCAGCCAGGCGGGGGCCTTTTGGATCACGGCGTCTGGCCAGGTGCGGTCCTTGAGGCCGACGGGCCGAAAAGCGGCGTACTTGCTTGCAGGTTGCTTCAGCATGGTGTGGACTCTCTCGTGTCGACAGAACCCGCAACCCCAAAATACAAACGGCCCGTTGCGGGTGCAAACGGGCCGTTGGTGTGAGTCGCTCGCGCGCTACCGCATCTGCCCGTGAAGGACAGCCAGTAGTAGCAGCGAGGCGGCTTGGGAAAACATGCGATGCAATGTATCACAAAGCCCACGAGGGCCGATAGGGCTTGTCCATGGGCTCAATGGCCGATCAGTCGTGCAGACCGCGCTCGTCGGGCTCGT
The DNA here is from genome assembly GCF_016903055.1 of Hydrogenophaga sp. YM1. Taxonomy (NCBI): domain Bacteria; kingdom Pseudomonadati; phylum Pseudomonadota; class Betaproteobacteria; order Burkholderiales; family Comamonadaceae; genus Hydrogenophaga; species Hydrogenophaga sp. YM1. The sequence continues at coordinate 3,103,560 of NZ_CP070223.1, forward strand.
CGGTGGAGGTGCTGATCACGCTGGTGGGCCGGCCCTTGGACTTTCGCCACAGGTACACCCCATAGCCCGACAGGCCGTAGACCACGAACAGCAGGAACAGCACGGTGGGCGGGTGGATGTTGATCACCGCGATGCCCAGGGCCACCAGCACCAGCGCGGCGAAGGGCACGCTCTTCTTCAGGCTCAGGTCCTTGAAGCTGTAGAAGGGCACGTTGGTCACCATGGTGAGGCCGGTGTAGAGCGTGAGCACGAACATCACCCAGCTCACGTCCTGCGGCGGCACCCCCGCCTCCTGCATGAGCCAGATGAAGCCCGCCACCAGCGCCGCCGCCGCGGGTGACGGCAGGCCCTGGAAGTAGCGCTTGTCCACCACACCCGTGTTGACATTGAAGCGTGCGAGGCGCAGCGCGGCGCAGGCGCAATAGACGAAGGCGGCGATCCAGCCCCAGCGCCCCAGGTCGCGCAGGCTCCATTCGTAGGCGATGAGCGCGGGCGCCGCGCCGAAGGACACCATGTCGGAGAGCGAATCCATCTGCTCGCCGAAGGCGCTCTGCGTGTTCGTGAGGCGGGCCACGCGACCGTCCAGGCTGTCGAGCACCATGGCCACGAAGATGCCCACGGTGGCGAGGTCGTAGCGGCCGTTCATGGCCATGACCACCGCGTAGAAACCGCCGAACAGCGCGGCCAGGGTGATCATGTTGGGCAGGAAGTAGATGCCCTTGGGGCGCCGACGCGCCTCGTTCAGGGGCTCCACTTCGGTGTCGTTTCCGTCGTGCATGTCGTGTGTTGGGATGAAATCCGTCGTCCGGAAAGCCATGCAGTGTACGTGGGGGCGAACAAACAAAAAAGGGCCAGGGCCGCGCACGGCCCTGGCCCGGGAACGGCGTTTGCCGATCAGTTGCGGGTCTGGTCGACCAGCTTGTTCTTGGCGATCCAGGGCATCATGGCGCGCAGCTGGGCGCCCACCACCTCGATGCTGTGCTCGGCCGTGTTGCGCCGGCGCGCCGTCATGCTGGGGTAGCCCGTGCGCCCCTCCAGGATGAACATCTTGGCGTAGTCGCCGTTCTGGATGCGCTTGAGCGCGTTGCGCATGGCCGCGCGCGACTGCTCGTTGATCACCTCCGGACCCGTCACGTACTCGCCGTACTCCGCGTTGTTGGAGATCGAGTAGTTCATGTTGGCGATGCCGCCCTCATAGATCAGGTCCACGATCAGCTTCAACTCGTGCAGGCACTCGAAGTAGGCCATCTCGGGCGCGTAGCCGGCTTCCACCAGCGTCTCGTAGCCCATCTTGATCAGCTCGACCGCGCCGCCGCACAGCACCGCCTGCTCGCCGAACAGGTCCGTCTCGGTCTCTTCCTTGAAGTTGGTCTCGATGATGCCGGCCTTGCCGCCACCGTTGGCCATGGCGTAGCTCAGCGCCAGATCGCGCGCCTTGCCGCTCTTGTCCTGGTGCACCGCCACCAGGTGCGGCACGCCGCCGCCCTGCGCGTAGGTGCTGCGCACCGTGTGGCCCGGCGCCTTGGGCGCCACCATCCACACGTCCAGGTCGGCGCGCGGCACCACCTGGTTGTAGTGCACGTTGAAGCCGTGCGCGAAGGCCAGCGAGCCGCCCTGCTTGATGTTCGGCTCCACGTTGTTGCGGTAGACCTCGGCGATCTGCTCGTCGGGCAGCAGGATCATCACCACGTCGGCCGATTTCACCGCCTCGTTGACTTCCAGCACCTTCAGCCCGGCCTTGCCCACCTTGTCCCAGCTCGCGCCGCCCTTGCGCAGGCCCACCACCACCTTCACCCCGCTGTCGTTGAGGTTCTGCGCGTGCGCGTGGCCCTGGCTGCCGTAGCCGATGATCGCGACCGTCTTGCCCTTGATGAGGGACAGATCGCAGTCCTTGTCGTAGAAAACTTTCATGGTTGCTCCGTTGGAATGGAAGGGGTGATCAGACGCGCAGGATTCTCTCGCCGCGGCCGATGCCGCTGGCACCGGTGCGCACCGTCTCCAGGATGGCACCGCGGTCGATGGCTTCCAGGAAGGCGTCGTTCTTGCCCTGGTCGCCGGTGAGTTCGATGGTGTAGCTCTTGTCGGTCACGTCGATGATGCGGCCGCGGAAGATGTCGGCCATGCGCTTCATCTCCTCGCGTTCCTTGCCCACCGCGCGCACCTTCACCATCATGAGCTCGCGCTCGGTGTAGGCGCCTTCGGTGAGGTCGACGACCTTGACCACCTCGATGAGGCGGTTCAGGTGCTTGGTGATCTGCTCGATGACGTCGTCCGACCCGGTGGTCTGGATCGTCATGCGCGACAGGCTCGGGTCCTCCGTCGGCGCCACGGTGAGCGATTCGATGTTGTAGCCACGGGCCGAGAACAGGCCCACCACGCGGGAGAGTGCGCCGGGCTCGTTCTCGAGCAGCACGGCAATGATGTGCTTCATATGCAGCTTCCTCTTTTTGCCGCCCTCCCCCGTGCACGGTAATGCACGGGCTCGACGGTCAATAGATTCGACTTGGGGATGGACCGGCCTCGCGGCCGGTCCGCGGGGGGTGGATCAGAGGTCTTCCGAACCCAGCAGCATCTCGGTGATGCCCTTGCCGGCCTGGACCATGGGGAACACGTTCTCGGTCGGGTCGGTGCGGAAGTCCATGAAGACCGTGCGGTCCTTGAGCTTGCGCGCCTCGCGCAGCGCCGGCTCCACGTCCTGCGGGCGCTCGATCAGCATGCCCACGTGGCCATAAGCCTCGGCCAGCTTCACGAAGTTGGGCAGTGCGTCCATGTAGCTGTGGCTGTAGCGGCCCGAGTACTCGATCTCCTGCCACTGACGCACCATGCCCAGGTAGCGGTTGTTGAGCGAGACCACCTTGATCGGCGTGTTGTATTGCAGGCAGGTGGACAGCTCCTGGATGCACATCTGCACCGAACCTTCGCCGGTGATGCAGAACACCTCGGACTCGGGCTTCGCGAGCTTGATGCCCATGGCGTAGGGAATGCCCACGCCCATGGTGCCCAGGCCACCCGAGTTGATCCAGCGGCGTGGCTCGTCGAAGCGATAGAACTGCGCCGCCCACATCTGGTGCTGGCCGACGTCGGAGGTGATGTACGTCTCCGTGTCCTTGGTCATGTTCCACAGGGTCTCGATGACCATCTGGGGCTTGATGACGTCCGTGTTGTGGCGGTCGTACTTGAGGCAATCGCGCGAGCGCCACCCCTCGATCGTCTTCCACCAATCCGCCAGCGCCTTCTCGTCCGCGCGCTGAGGCGTCTCGCGCACCATGTGGATCAGCTCGGTGAGCACGTCCTTCACGTCGCCGACGATGGGCACATCGACCTTGACGCGCTTGGAGATGCTCGACGGGTCGATGTCGATGTGGATGATCTTGCGCTCGTTCTGCGCGAAGTGCTTGGGGTTACCGATCACGCGGTCGTCGAAACGCGCGCCCACGGCCAGCAGCACGTCACAGTTCTGCATGGCGTTGTTGGCTTCGATGGTGCCGTGCATGCCCAGCATGCCGAGGAACTTGCGGTCCGACGCGGGGTAGGCGCCCAGGCCCATGAGCGTGTTCGTCACCGGGTAGCCGAGCATGTCGACCAGCGTGCGCAATTCCTGCGTGGCATTGCCCAGCAGCACGCCGCCGCCGGTGTAGATGTAGGGACGCTTGGCGCTCAGCAACAGCTGCAAGGCCTTGCGAATCTGGCCACCATGGCCCTTGCGCACCGGGTTGTAGGAGCGCATGGCCACGGACTCGGGGTAACCGGTCCAGGTGGTCTTGTTGAAGGACACGTCCTTCGGGATGTCCACGACCACGGGGCCGGGTCGGCCCGAGCGCGCGATGTGGAACGCCTTCTTCATCACCTCGGCCATGTGGCGCACGTCCTTCACCAGGAAGTTGTGCTTGACGATGGGGCGCGTGATGCCGACCGTGTCGCATTCCTGGAAGGCGTCCAGGCCGATGGCCGCCGATGGCACCTGCCCGGTGAGGATCACCATCGGGATGCTGTCCATGTAGGCCGTGGCGATGCCGGTGACGGCGTTGGTCACGCCGGGACCGGAGGTGACCAGGGCCACACCCACGTCGCCCGTGGCGCGCGCGTAGCCGTCGGCGGCGTGCACGGCGGCCTGCTCGTGGCGCACCAGCACATGCTGGATGCTGTCCTGCTTGTAGAAGGCGTCGTAGATGTGCAGCACGGCACCGCCGGGGTAGCCCCAGACGTACTTCACGCCTTCGGCCTGCAGGGCCTTGACGAGGATTTCCGCGCCGCGGAGTTCGAGGGGGGGCTGGCCGGATGTGGAAGCGGCGGCCGCCGAGGCCAGTTCGGCCTTGGTGATGTCCATGATCAACCTTTCGAGAATTTCTCTGACGAAAAACCTTGGGTGCCCCTTGGCCCACCCTTGTGGGGCGGCTTCGGGACTTGAGACCAGTGGCCATGGGCGGAACGATCTGCCGCCGGACCCTGATCCGTTTGCCTTGTGAAGACGGAAGCCCGAGATTATGGCACTGCAGCAAAAGCCGGCCAGGGCTTTTTTGTCGGCCCGGGCCGGAATGCGACAATTCCGCCCTTCTCCCAGAGTCCCCATGACCCCCGACGCCCCCGCTTCCGGCGCCGCCGACCGCCCCGACCTCACCGCCCCTTCGCTGCGCCGCCGCATGGCCTGCTGGCTGTACGAAGGCATGCTCATGTTCGGTGTGGTCTTCATCGCCGGCTACCTGTTCTCCGCCCTCACCCAACAGCGCCACGCACTGGAAGGCCGCCACGCCCTGCAGGGCTTCCTGTTCGTGGTCTTCGGCATCTACTTCACCTGGTTCTGGCACAAGGGGCAGACCCTGGCGCAGAAGACTTGGCACATCCGCGTGGTGGACACCGCCGGCCGGCCAATTGGCCAGGCCCGCGCCCTGGTGCGCTACGTGTTCTCGTGGCTGTGGCTGCTGCCGCCACTGGCGCTGAGCTGGGTGCTCGGTGCCCAGGGCGGCGAGGCCGCCGTGCTGCTGATCGGCTGGGTGCTGGTCTATGCGCTGCTCTCGCGCCTGCACGCGCAACGCCAGTTCCTGCACGACGCGCTGGCCGGCACCCGGCTCGTGCACCACGCGCCGCCCCCCCAACCGAAGAAACCGAAGAAAGCGCGCCGCCCGTGAACGCCCCCGAAGTGAACCCGCAGAAGCGCCGGCGCGGCATCAGCCGCGTGTGGCACGCGATGTTTTACTCCCTGGCCGGGCTGCGCGCCGGTTGGGGCGAAGCCGCCTTTCGCCAGGAGGCCATCGCCGCCTTCCTGCTGGTGCCGCTGGCTTTCTGGGTGGGAGAGGGATGGGTCGAGGTGGCGCTGCTGATCGGTACCGTGGTGCTGGTGATGGTGGTCGAGTTGCTCAACACCGGCATCGAGACGGCCATCGACCGCATCGGGCCCGAATGGCACGCGCTGTCCAAGCGTGCCAAGGACATGGGCAGCGCCGCCGTGCTGCTGAGCCTGCTGCTGTGCGGTGGCACCTGGCTGGCGGCCTTGTGGGTGCACGCGAAGGATCTGCTGTGAGCGCCCCGAGTTTTTCCCTTTGTGTGTACTGCGGTTCGAGGCCGGGGGGGAGCCCCGCGTTCCTGGACGCCGCCCGCCAGGTGGGCGAATGGATCGGCCGCCACGGTGGCCAGCTCGTCTATGGCGGTGGCCGCAACGGCCTGATGGGCGTGGTCGCCGACAGCACGCTCAAGGCCGGCGGCCGCGTAGTGGGCATCATTCCCAAGGCCTTGGTGGAAAAGGAATGGGCCCACAACGGCTGTACCGAACTGCACGTGGTGGACACCATGCACGAGCGCAAACGCCTCATGGCCGAGCACGCGCACGCCTTCCTGGCCCTGCCCGGCGGCATCGGTACCTTCGAGGAGTTCTTTGAAGTCTGGACCTGGCGCCAGCTGGGCTACCACGACAAGCCCGTGGGCCTGCTCAACGTCGGCGGCTACTACGAGGGCCTGATGGCCTTCCTGCGCACCGCCGTGCAGGCGCAGTTCATGAACGACTGGCAGATGGACCTGATCCGCGTGGACGCGGACACCGAGCACCTGCTGCCGGCGCTCATCGAGGCCGCGGGCACGGCGCCACAGCCTCGTCTGGACGAAATCTGAGCGCCTGAACCTGTGCGGGAGGGCGCGCGGGCGCTCAGACCGCGGTTTCGTCTTCTTCGCCGGTGCGGATGCGCACCACGCGTTCGACAGAGGTGACGAAGATCTTGCCGTCGCCAATCTTGCCGGTGCGCGCGGCGCGCACGATGGCATCGACGCAGCGATCCACGTCTTCGTCCTTCACGACGACCTCGACCTTCACCTTCGGCAGAAAGTCCACCACGTATTCGGCGCCGCGGTACAGCTCGGTGTGTCCCTTCTGCCGCCCGAAGCCCTTGACCTCCGTCACCGTCAAGCCGGTCACGCCTTGTTCGGCCAGCGCTTCGCGCACCTCCTCGAGCTTGAACGGCTTGATGACGGCGGTGATCTGTTTCATGAGCGGGGCCCTTATGGATGACGGAACGTGCCGAAAAATGTATCACGCTCACGTCATCGACCGGCCCCGCAGGCCCGGCCAGCCGAAGGCCGTCGTCGGAAATGGATCTTTCGCTGCCCCCGACACCCTCGCGTGCCATACTGCCGCCCCCATACCGCCCCACGCCATGCCCCCTCACTGGCCCCGCCACGTCCCCATCGCCGTGAGCTGCCGCGGTGGCCACCCGGAGAACGTGCACCATGGCTCGTTCGCGGTGGTCGATCGTGCGGGTCGGGTGCTCGCGAAGGCGGGCGACGTGGACACACCGGTGTTCACGCGCTCTTCGCTCAAGCCGTTCCAGGCCATGCCACTGATCGCGCGCTCGGCGGAGCGGCTGGCGCTGGACGAGGCCGACATCGCCTTGCTGTGCGCCAGTCACAACGGCGAGCCGGAACACGTGGCCCGCGTGGCCGCGCTGCTCGCGCGCATCGGTGCCGACGAATCGGCCCTGGCCTGCGGCGCGCACGAGCCGTATGTGTTCCGCTTCAACGGCCTGACGCCGCCGACTGGCGAGCGCTACGGCCCACTGCACCACAACTGCTCGGGCAAGCACGCGGGCATGCTGCTGCTGGCCGAGGCTTTGGGTGCCCCTCTGGCGGGCTACCTGGCACCCGACCACCCCGCACAACGCGAGATCGCGCGCTGCGTGAGCCACTGGTCGGGCCTGCCCGAGGCCGCTCTGGTGCGCGGCCTCGACGGTTGCAGCGCGCCGAACTTCGCCCTGCCGCTGCGTTCGCTGGCACAAGCCTTCGCGCGGCTCGCCTCGCCCGAGCCCGACCCCGTGTACGGCCAGGCGCCGCAGCGCATCGCGCGAGCCATGAGCCGGCACCCCCACCTGGTGAGCGGCCGGGGCCGCAACGACCTGTTCCTCATGCGCGCGGGCCGGGGCGACTGGGTGAGCAAGGTGGGCGCCGACGGTGTGCAGGCACTGGCCAGTTTCCGTCGCGGCATCGCCATCGCGGCCAAATGCGGCGACGGTCAACTCACGCCGCTGATGGTGGCGCTGGTGGCCGCCCTGGAACAGCTGGGCTGGATCGACGACGGCATCGACCGCGAGGAGCTGGCCCGGCTGCTGCCGCCGCCGATGCAAAACGCGGCCGGCGCGGAGGTGGGCGAGATGCGGGCCGTGCTGCACCTGTCGGCCGCCTGAAGGGCCCCAGGCGGACGGCTCACGCCCGGTACTTGCTCGTGATCGGGTAGCGCCAGTCCTTGCCAAAGCTGCGGTGCGTCACGCGGATGCCCACGGGCGCCTGGCGGCGCTTGTACTCGTTGATGCGGATCAGCCGCACCACCTTCTCGACGTCCGCGCGCGCGAAGCCCGCGGCCACCAGGGTCTGCGGACTCTGGTCGTTCTCCATGTAGCGCTCGATGATGGCATCGAGCACGGCGTACTCGGGCAGGCTGTCCTGGTCCGTCTGGTCGGGGCGCAGTTCGGCGCTGGGCGGGCGCGTGATGATGCGCTCGGGGATGGGGTTGCCGCCGGTGCCGTAAGGGTCGTGCGCGTTGCGCCAGCGCGCGAGCTTGAAAACCGTGGTCTTGGCCACGTCCTTGATGACCGCAAAGCCGCCGGCCATGTCGCCGTACAGCGTGCAGTAGCCCGTGGCCATCTCGCTCTTGTTGCCGGTGGTCAGCACGATGCTGCCGAACTTGTTGGACAGCGCCATGAGCAGCGTGCCTCGGATGCGCGCCTGCAGGTTCTCTTCGGTGGTGTCCTCGGCGCGGCCCTCGAACAGCGGCGCAAGCGAGGCCTTGAAGGCTTCGAACTCGGGCGCGATGGCGATCTCGTCGTAACGCACGCCCAGGCGCGCGGCCATGTCGCGCGCGTCGATCCAGGAAATGTCGGCCGTGTAGGGCGAGGGCATCATCACCGTGCGCACCTTGTCCCTGCCCAGCGCGTCGACGGCGATGGCCAGCACCAGGGCCGAATCGATGCCGCCCGACAGGCCCAGGATGGCGCCGGGAAATCCGTTCTTGCCGACGTAGTCGCGCACGCCGAGCACCAGGGCGTGCCACAGGTCGGCCTCGGCGCTGTGTTCGCGATCGATGGCGGCGTGAATGCGCCAGGCGCCCTGCCCCGCGCGCTCGAAGCGGGCGTCGAACTCGGCTTCCTCGAAGCTGCGCGCGCGCCCGGCGAGATCGCCCGCCGCGTCGAGCACGAAGCTGCGGCCCTCGAACACGATCTCGTCCTGCCCGCCCACCAGGTGGGCGTAGACCAGCGGCAGGCCGGTGGCGCGCACGCGTTCGCGCATCGTGGCCTCGCGTTCACCGCCCTTGCCGGCGTGGAAGGGCGAGGCGTTGATCACCGCCAGCAGCTCGGCGCCCGCGGCGCGCGCGTCGGCGGCCGGCGCCTCGAACCAGGCGTCCTCGCAAATGAGCAGGCCCACGCGCACCGGCTGGCCGTCGGTGCCGGGCACGTCGAACACGCAGGGGGCGTGGCCGGGCACGAAGTAGCGGCGCTCGTCGAAGACCTGGTAATTGGGCAGCTCGCGCTTGGCGTAGGTCGCCACCACACGGCCTTCGCACAGCACCGTGGCGGCGTTGTGCAGCGAGGCCACGGCCACGCTGCGCCCGCGCGCCCCGCCGCCCGCGCGGGCCGGATGGCCCACCACGATGCAAAGGCCTTTGAGCTGCGCCGTGCAAGCCGCCACCGACTTGAGGGCATCATCGCAGGCGTCGACGAAGGCGGGCCGCAGGTACAGGTCTTCGGCGGCGTAGCCGCAGAGGGCGAGTTCGGGCGTGAGCAGCAGCCTCACCCCGCGCGCGTGGGCGGCCGTGGCGGCCTCGACGATGCGGCGGGCATTGCCCGCCATGTCGCCCACCACGAAGTTGAGTTGGGCAACCGATACGGAAAACGACATGGAATCTGGTGCGAAGGCAGGGGTCGGGCGTGGCTGAAATCGATTATGTCACCCGCGTCCTGGGCGATTGGGGCGCGGTGGACGCCGCGCAATGGGCGCAGTTGCTGGCCCTGGAGGACGACCCCAGCCCCTTCGCGCGGCACGAGTACCTGCGGGCCATGAGCGACACGGGCTGCGCCACGCCGGACACCGGCTGGACGCCGCGCATCCTCACCCTGTGGCGGGGTGAACGACTGGAAGCCGCCTGCGCGGTCTATCTCAAGTCGCATTCCTACGGCGAATACGTCTTCGACTGGGCCTGGGCCAACGCCTATGCGCAGCACGGCCTGGCCTACTACCCCAAGGCGCTGGTGGCCGTGCCCTTCACCCCCGTACCGGGCGCGCGGCTGCTGGCGCGCGACGGCGCCGCGCGCGCCGCGCTGGTGCGCTCGCTCGTGCGCTGGTGCGAGGAGGAGCGCCTGTCTTCGCTGCACCTCCTGTTCGCCCAGCCGCGCGACGCGACCGCCTGCGCCGAGGCCGGCCTCATGCTGCGGCACACGGTGCAGTTCCATTGGCAGAACACCGGGTGGCCCGACTGGGACGCCTTCCTCGCCAGCCTGCAGCAGGACAAGCGCAAGAAGATCCGCCAGGAGCGCCGCAAGGTGGCCGAGGCCGGGGTGCTGTTCCGCCACGCCGAGGGCCGCGCCATCGCCCCGACCGACTGGGATTTCTTCTACCGCTGCTACGAGCGCACCTACTGGGAGCACGGCAACCCGCCCTACCTCAGCCGCGGCTTCTTCGAACGCATGGCGAGCGACATGCCGGAGCACTGGCTGCTGTTCATCGCCGAGCGCGGGGGCCAACCCATCGCCAGCAGCCTGATCGCCATCGACCCGGCGCACCGCGTGGCCTATGGCCGCTACTGGGGCGCCCTGCAGCGCGTGGACTGCCTGCACTTCGAGGCCTGCTACTACCAGCCGCTGCAGTGGTGCATCGCCCAGGGCTACCAGCGCTTCGAGGGCGGCGCCCAGGGCGAACACAAGATGGCGCGCGCCCTGCTGCCCGTCAAGACCACCAGCGCCCACTGGCTGGCCCACCCGGCCTTCGCCCAGGCGGTGGACCGCTTCCTCGAACGCGAAGGCGAAGGCGTGGAGCAGTACCTGGGGCATCTCGCCGCGCGCAACCCGCTCAAGGCCGAGCCCTCCTGAGCGAACCCTTTCGCTACACTCGGCCGCCATGGACGAGCAGGACGCGTTCTTCACCCACGGCATCGTGGGCGCCCCGTTTTCGGTGCTGCTCGGGCGACGCCTGGACACGGGCGACCGCAAGGCGCAGGGCCTGCGGCTCGACCCCAACAGCGGCGACAGCCGCCTGAGCTCGGCCTGGCGGTCCTGGGCCATCGAGCGCCTGGCCACGCTGCCCGCGGGGCAGCCGCGGCGCCGCCCCAGGCCCCTGCGCCGCTGGCTGGAGCGCCACGCCCTGGCCATCGCCGCGCTGGGCCTGGTGGCGCTGGCCGCGGGACTGGTGCTCACCGCCCGGTCCCAGGGCTGGCTGGCCCCGTTGTTGCAGAGGCTGCCATGGTGAGCAAGAACGCGCAGGACACCCTCACCATCGACCCGGTGGCGATGGAGATCACCAACCGCGTGGCCGCTGGCTGCGATCTCAGCGGCGACCTCAACTTCGAAGGCGGCCTGCTGGTCCAGGGGCACCTGGAAGGCCACATCCGCGTCGACGGCCGCCTCATCATCTGGACCGGTGCCAGCGTGCGCGGGCGCATCCGCGTGATGGGCGACCTCTACCTCTTCGGCCAGCTCGGCTCGCCCAACGGCGGCCCGCACGACACCAGCCTGGAATGCGAGGGCATGGTCTACGTGAGCAAGTCCGGCGTCAGCACCGGCACCCTGTTCGCGCGGCGGCTGCAGATGTACGAAGGGGCCCAGTTGAAGGGCCCCTTCCATACCCTGCAGGTCGAAGACCGCCTGCCGGTGCTGCGCGACGTGCTGGTGCAGCCGCCCGCCGCGTCCTGAACGCCCTGGCCGCTCAGGCCTTTTTCTGGGCCTTCTCGTAGTTGGCGATCCCGTCCAGGATTTCCTTGTGGGCGGCGGCCTTGTCGGCCCAGCCCAGCACCTTGACCCACTTGCCCTGCTCCAGGTCCTTGTAATGCTCGAAGAAGTGCTGGATGGTCTTGAGGCGCATGGGGTTCAGGTCCTCGGGCTTCTGCCACTGGGTGTAGATCGACAGGATCTTGTCCACCGGCACGGCCAGCAGCTTGGCGTCCTCGCCAGCCTCGTCTTCCATGCGCAGCATGCCCAGGGCGCGGCAGGTCACCACCACGCCAGGGTGCAGGGGCACAGGGGTGATCACCAGCACGTCCACCGGGTCGCCGTCGCCCGAGATGGTCTTGGGGATGTAGCCGTAGTTGGTGGGGTAGTGCATGGACGTGCTCATGAAGCGGTCCACGAAGATGGCGCCGGTTTCCTTGTCGACCTCGTACTTGATCGGGTCGGCGTTCATCGGGATTTCGATGATCACGTTGAACGCTTCGGGAACCTTGCTGCCAGGGGTGACGTTGTCGAGGGACATGAAAGACTCGAGGGGAGGTTGAAGGGGATCGGTCACGGAGCCGTCGCGGGCGCGACGGGTGGGCGCGGCGCCCGCTCCGTATTTACCCTGATTTTACCGACGCCAGCCTGACGCCCCCGATGGCAAACGGGGGGAATCTGGCTACATTGCGTCGGTTGGCCAATCGCCGGTGCCCTGCTGCAAGTTCCGCAGCGCGGGCGACAGCGAGGAAGCAACGCAGCGGGGGCATACCCCGGAGGCGTTGCCCCCTCCAAGTCGAACTCACTGGCAGGAGAACTTCATGGTTGGTCAAAGTGCGCTGATCTTCGCGCTCGTCTGTGGCCTGATCGCCGTGGTCTACGGCTTCTGGTCGCGCAGCTGGATCCTTTCGCAGGACGCCGGCAATCCCCGCATGCAGGAAATCGCCGGCGCCATCCAGACCGGCGCGGCCGCCTATCTGGCGCGGCAGTACAAGACCATCGGCCTCGTGGGCATCGTGCTCGCGGTGCTCATCGGCGTCTTCCTCGACGGCCCCACCGCCATCGGCTTCGTGGTCGGCGCGGTGCTCTCGGGCGCCTGCGGCTTCATCGGGATGAACATCTCGGTGCGCGCCAACGTGCGCACCGCGCAGGCCGCCACCAAGGGCATGGGCCCGGCGCTGGACGTGGCCTTCCGCGGCGGCGCCATCACCGGCATGCTGGTGGTGGGCCTGGGCCTGCTGGGCGTCACCGGTTTCTTCTGGTTCCTGGTGGGCAACGGCAACCTCAACGCCGCCTCCAACCTGTCCAAGATGCTCAACCCGCTGATTGGCCTGGCCTTCGGCTCCTCGCTGATTTCCATCTTCGCGCGCCTGGGCGGCGGCATCTTCACCAAGGGCGCCGACGTGGGCGCCGACCTGGTGGGCAAGGTGGAGGCCGGCATTCCCGAAGACGACCCGCGCAACCCGGCGGTGATCGCCGACAACGTGGGCGACAACGTGGGCGACTGCGCCGGCATGGCGGCCGACCTGTTCGAGACCTACGCCGTCACGCTCATCGCCACCATGGTGCTGGGCGCGCTGATGGTGGCGACCGCACCGCTGCAGGCCGTGATCTACCCGCTGGTGCTGGGCGGCGTGTCCATCATCGCGTCCATCATCGGCTGCTTCTTCGTCAAGGCCAGCCCCGGCATGAAGAACGTGATGCCCGCCCTGTACAAAGGCCTGGTCATCGCCGGCGTGCTCTCGCTGATCGCCTTCTGGTTCGTCACCGCCTGGGTCATGCCCGACAACGCCATCACCCAGAGCGGCAGCCAGCTGCGCCTGTTCGGCGCCTGCGCGGTGGGTCTGGTGCTCACCGGCGTGTTGGTGTGGATCACCGAGTTCTACACGGGCACGCAGTACAGCCCGGTCAAACACATCGCACAGGCCTCCACCACCGGCCACGGCACCAACATCATCGCCGGCCTGGGTGTCTCGATGCGCTCCACGGCCTGGCCCGTGCTGTTCGTCTGCGCGGCCATCGTGGCCGCCTACATGCTCGCGGGCCTGTACGGCATCGCCGTCGCCGCCACCTCCATGCTGAGCATGGCCGGCATCGTGGTCGCGCTCGACGCCTACGGCCCCATCACCGACAACGCCGGCGGCATCGCCGAGATGGCCGAGCTGCCCAGCAGCGTGCGCGACATCACCGACCCGCTGGACGCCGTGGGCAACACCACCAAGGCCGTCACCAAGGGCTACGCCATTGGCTCGGCCGGCCTGGCCTCGCTGGTGCTGTTCGCCGACTACACCCACAAGCTGGAGACCTACGGTGCCAAGGTCAGCTTCGACCTGAGCGACCCGATGGTGATCATCGGCCTGTTCATCGGCGGCATGATTCCCTACCTCTTTGGCGCCATGGCCATGGAGGCCGTGGGCCGCGCGGCTGGCTCGGTGGTGGTAGAGGTGCGCCGCCAGTTCAAGGAGATCGCCGGCATCATGGAAGGCACGGCCAAGCCCGAGTACGGCAAGGCGGTGGACATGCTGACCACGGCGGCCATCAAGGAAATGATCGTGCCCAGCCTGCTGCCGGTGATCGTGCCCATCCTGGTGGGCGTGTTCCTGGGGCCCAAGGCGCTGGGTGGCCTGCTCATGGGCACCATCGTCACCGGCCTGTTCGTCGCCATCTCCATGTGCACCGGTGGCGGCGCCTGGGACAACGCCAAGAAGTACATCGAGGACGGCCACCACGGCGGCAAGGGCTCGGAGGCGCACAAGGCCGCCGTCACCGGGGACACCGTGGGCGACCCCTACAAGGACACGGCCGGCCCGGCGGTGAACCCGCTGATCAAGATCATCAACATCGTGGCGCTGCTGATCGTGCCGCTGCTGCCGCTGACCTGACCCTCGGCAAGCCCATCAGAAAGCCCGCCCCGCGCGGGCTTTTCTGTTTTCAGGCCTGCGCGAGCCGGCGCACGATGTCGCTGGCCGCTGGTGTGAGCGAGGTGAGCTGCGCCTGCTCGCCGCGTTCTATCGCGTCGAGCACCAGCTCGGTGATCGCGCCCACGGCCGCCATGGCCATGGCCTCGCTCAGCGCGTGTTCGGCGTCGCGATCGCGGTTGACCGTGTCGCGCATGAAGTCGGCCAGAGATCGCATGACCTCTCGGCGCACGTTGGCGCCCGCCTCGCCCAGGTGGTGGATCTCCACAAAGAGCGTGCGCAGCAGTTGCGGCCCGGCCGCAAGGTGAGCGAAGTAGGCCTGCAGCGCCGTTTCCAGCTGCGCCTGCCAGGGCCGCTCGGGCTGCACCGACTCGCGCAGCGTGCGCAGCGCCGAGGCGCTGGCCTGGCGGTACAGCGTGAGAAAGCAGGCGTCCTTGTCGCTGAAGTGTTCGTAAAAGGTGCGCTTGGAGACGCCCGCCACGCGCACCACGTCGGACACGGTGGTGGCCGCCAGTCCCTTCTCGCCGGCGACGGCGGCGAGGGCTTGCAGCAGGCGGGTGTCGTGCGGATCTCGGTGCATGGGCGGGTGGTGTTTGAAACGCGCAAGAAATTATGACCAACACCAAACGCGGCATCTGCCGCTGGGCCTGCACTCATAGACTGCCGCGCCTTGTGGCCACCCGCATCCGCACCGGTAGGCCGCGTTGCTTGTGGACATCCAACACCTACCCTTTGATGGCACTCAAGTACCTGTTCACCGACATTCGCGGGTTTCTCATGCAAGTCGCCCGCAATGGACGAGTCTCCGGCGTGCTCTCCCGCGTTCCCATCTCCGGCGCCCTCGTCCCGGGTTGGCAATCCGAAGCCGAATCGGATTTGCAACTGTTGCCCGACGAAGCCAGCTCGCTCACCGATCCTTTCGGCGGTGACCGACTCGTCTTTGCGCAACCGGTTCAGCCCGGCGAGCCGCGTGGGTCCTACCCCATGGACGCTCGGGGCGTGGCGCAGCGCGCCGAAGCCATGCTGCGCACCCTACGCATCGCGGAAAGGGCGCAGGTCGGCGTCGAACTCGAATTCAATCTGTTCAAGGGCGTTCGCTTCGCCACCACCGCCGAACGCAATTTGGTGGAAATCGCAGAAGAGGATGGCTGGGCCGGTAACGCGGGCGAACTCGGTAGCGGTTACCGCAGCGGACACCGGACCTTGCACTTCCTGGCGGGGCCAGCCGATCAACACGCACCCATCCGATCCGAGATTTGCGAACGCCTCACCGCGGCTGGTATCCAACCGCTTCATCAGGCGCATGAGGCCGGGCCCAGCCAACATGAAATCGCCGTCGAACACGCGCCCTTGTGCCGGGCGGCCGATCAAGTGCAACTGCTCAAACATGTGGTTCGAACCGTGGCTGTTGGCCACGATCGAACGGCTACGTTCATGCCGCGACCGATTCCCTATGCCGAATCGAACGGCATGCACGTCAATGTGTCGCTGTGGCGGGATGGTCGCAACATCTTTCACTCGCCTGAAGCGCCCAGCGGCCAACTCAGTGCAGAGGGGCTGGCCTTTGTCGCCGGCATCCTGGTGCACCTTCAGTCCTTGAACGCCATCACCAACCCGACCGTCAACAGCTACAAGCGCTTGAATCACTTCTACTCCCTGATGCGCGGCCCGGGTTGGGGCTATCGCAACAGGACCACCGCCATTCGAATCCCACACTTCACCGGCGAGCAGGATTGCCGCATCGAAATCCGCTTTCCGGATCCCTCCGCCAACCCCTATCTCGCGTTCGCCGCCTTGGTCTGCGCGGGCGTGGATGGCATTCAGCGCGGACTGCAACCGCCCCCGGAAGAGCGCGGCGCACCCAAGTGGTACGAGCAACCGTTTCACGCCGCCCACGGCGTGGAAGCTATGGCGCCTGAGCTTCTTACCGCCTTGAAGGCACTTCACCAAGATCGGCCCTTCCTGACAGCTAACAGCGTGTTCTCCGATGAACTGATTGAAGCCATCCTGCGCGACGGCAGCTTTTTCTGGCACTGGTCCGCGACGACGCCGGCACCGCTCGAATACCAGGTTTTCTACGGACATTGATTGCCGATCCCGCCTGGCAACCCACTTTGCGCATGGTGCGCGAAGACGTGCGACGCACGTTCATACCAAAAAGGAATCCCTATGGATCTCATTGAAGCTGAATTCGGCGACGTCTTGTCCCAAGAGCCCTCTCAACGCGGATTGCATGGCGGTAGTAGCGGAGGTGATGACGGAGGTGTCGCAGGAGGTTGCGGTGGCTTCACACCTCTTCAGCTGTGGGATTTTTGAGAACGTGATGCTCGGCCGCCATTCACCGAATGCCGCCGAGCAGAGCCTGCACCGACTGGATCTGAACGCGCTGCTCACGGCGCAGCCCAACCCGATAGAAGGAGTGGGCCAGTTGTCCGGCGGGGAACGCCAAGGCGTCTGCATCGCGCGCGCCATGGTGCCGCCAGACGCGGCCTTGTTCCTCGACGAACCCACCACCGCCCTGGATGCCGGACGGCGCGCCAACATCGTCTCCTGGCTTCACGCGAAGGCTCGCGAACGCCAGGTCATGGTGTTCGCCACGCACGACAGCAACCTGGCGCAGATCGCCGACTACGTACTTCGCCTCTCTCAAGGTCGCCTGGTCAGCTTCACTCCGCAGGAGGACAGCCTCCATCGGGTCAAGCAGCAAGCCTAGGCTGGACGGCGGCCACCGGCCAATCTGGCGGATGACAGGCCGCCCGGTCGTTCGGTGCGCTATCGACCCACCAGCACCCGCTCCACCGCAGCATGAAACCGCGCCGCGCTGCACTCCGTCGCGCCCAGGTGCCAGTGCGCGTTCGCCCCGCTGGCGAGGGTCGATTGGCAGCTCACCCCGAGCGCGAAGTCCTCGTCCAGCGCTCCCCAGAAGGACTCGACGTTCTTCTGCCAGTGGCGGGCCGCTTTCTCGCTCGTGGGCTTCTCGGGGATCAGCGTGACCGCGCGCACCGTGCTATGGCCCACGCTGTCCGGCAGCACGGTGAACAGGTTGGCGTGGTCGCCCTCGTGCAGGATGAAGGTGGCCGGGAAGAAGAAGTAGATGATGTTTGAGTGCGGGCCAATCGCCCAGCGCTCATGCGGCTGCTCGCGCAGCCCCGCCATGCTGCGCTTGGGCAGCAGCAGCCGCTGGTGGTCGCCGTCGTGGTCGGCGATCAGCAGGTTGTCGTGGAACAGGTGGGCGATGCTCTGGCGGTGCGCGTACTGGAAGTGGTAGGTCTCCAGGTTGCCCTCGAAGGGGATCTTCCAGTTCGCGGCGTTGGGAAAGCTGCGCTCATGGAAGGGCACCCAGCCGTCGTAGCCCCAGTGGCGCAGGTCCTGGCCGAAGCGGCCCAGGTGGCGCTCCAGGTCGATGCGATCGGGCTCGCCCTCGCGCAGCGCGCGCGGCACCACCCACACCAGGCCCAGCGCCTCGCCCACGGGCACGCGGGCGAGCGAGCAGCGCTCGGGGGGTGCGTGCGGAAAATCCGCGGCGTGCGGGCGGCCGCGCAAGGCGCCGTCCAGACCGTAGGTCCAGCTGTGGTACGGGCAGATGAAGGCGCGCTGGTGGTGGTGCGCTCCCGCGCCCAGCAGGCGCGCGCCGCGGTGGCGGCAGGCGTTGATGAAGGCGTTCAGCTCGCCGCCCTCGCCGCGCGCCAGCAGCAGCGGCACACCCGCCACGTCGAGGGCCAGGCTGTCGCCGGCGGCCGCCAGGCTGCCCGAGGCGCAGACCGCGATCGGCAAGGCGCGGAACAGCCGTTCCCGCTCGGCTTCGAAGCGCGCCGGGTCCAGGTAGCGGCTCACGGGGCTGAACGTGGGTTCGCCGCGCTCGCTGGCGCCGGCCTCGATGAGCGCGAGCGCACGCTGGATCAGCCGAACCTGCTCGTCGTGGTGCATGCGGTCTCCTCTGCCCCGTGTGCGGTGCACGGGTGCGGGGCATTGTGCATGCCGTCGCGCACGGCGGACGCCGCCTGGGCGACGCGCCGCCCCCGGCCGGATCAGCCCGCGCTGGCCTTGGCGCGCGCGCGGGCCATCACTCGATCCAGCGCCTCGCGCGTGAGCGGCTTGACCAGGAAGTCCTCAATGACGGGCAGATCCTGCGCCGCGCGGCGGTCGTCGCGCCAGGTGGACGAGGTGAGCACGCTCACGAACACCGGGTGGCCCTCGCCCACCAGGGCCTCGATCTGACGCGCGCAGTCGAAGCCATTCATGCCGGGCAGATTGATGTCCAGCAGCACCAGCGTCGCGGAGCGCTCAGCGTCCTGGCGCAGGAATTGCAAGAAGTCCTCGGCCGATTCGAAGGCCCGGATCTCACCCGCAAAGCCGGTCTTGCGGATGGTGATCTCGTGGAACAGGTTGTCGTTCTCGCTGTCGTCGACGAGCAGGATGCGTTCGGTATTCATGGCGGGCGGGCCAGGGATGGGCCCGGAAAAGCGTCACCACCGCGCCCTCGTGGGGCACCGGCGGGATGAACGGAACGGAAAACGAAAAACCCGAGGGGCACGCCGGGTGGGCGCGCTCGCGCGGTGTGGACGCCAAGGGGCGGCGATGTGGCGGTGCGGTGTTCGCCCGACCGGCGGACCGCGCCGCGAGGGCGCCAATCGCATCGGATGACCCGGGGGACAGGTCGGCGGGAAGTTCCCGCTGGAGGACGCGCAGAAGCGCGTCCCGTCAACGAACGCGCGGAATTTTGCACGCTCATGACCAAAATAACTAGGGTAAACCCTTAGTTCTCGGCGGGAATGCTTGGGCATTGCGGCCGGGTCTCCTGGATCCGCGCCTGTCTATGATCGCCACGCCCTCCCGCGCCCTCCCCCATGAAAGTCGACGTCGCCAAGCTCAAGCTGTTCATCGAGGTGCTCGACGCCGGGTCCATCACGGCCGGTGCCGGGCGCTGCCACCTGTCCGTGGCGGCGGCCAGCAGCCGGTTGCAGGAGCTGGAATCGGCCCTGGGCGTGCGCCTGTTCGAGCGCCGCGCCTCCGGCGTGCGGCCCACCGACGCTGGCATCGAGCTCGCGCGCCACGCCCGGTCGGTGCTGGTGGAGCTGGACCGGCTGCAGCGCGAGATGGCGCCATTCGCGCACGGCGTGCGCGGCCGCGTGAGCCTGCTGGCCAACACCGCCGCGCTCTCGGGCTACCTGCCCGAGCCGCTGTCGCGCTTCCTGAGCGAACACCCCGAGGTCGACGTCGACCTGCAGGAAATGTGGACCGGCGAAATCCTGGAGGCCCTGCACCGCCGCAAGGCCGACGTGGGCGTGCTGGCCGACACCATGGACACCAGCGGCCTGCACGCCATGCCGCTGGCCGACGACCATCTGGTGGTGGTGGGCACCGCGCACCGCCTGGCCGCGCTCGGCGATTCGCCGCGCTTCGACGAGTGCCTGAATCACCCCATGGTCGGCCTGCCCGCGCAGAGCGCGCTCTACACCTACCTGCAGGTGAAGGCGGCCGATCTCGGCAAGGTGATCCGCTACCGCGTGAGCCTGCGCACCTTCGAGGGCGTGCTCAAGATGGTGGCGCTCGACGTGGGCCTGTCCATCGTCTCCAGCCTCGCCACACGCGAACTGGTGCGCCAGTACCCCGGCCTGCAGTGGCGCCCGCTGCGCGACAGCTGGGCCAAGCGCCGCCTGCTCGTGTGCACGCACCACGCACACGACACGGCACCGGCCTCGGTGAAGGCGCTGATCGGCTTCCTGCACGAGCAGTCCGCGCGCGGCTGAGCCGCGCCATGGCCCGCGCGGCCTCCGGTTTTTTCGAACGCCCCCTCCGCTTCTTTGCGATGGCTCGCCCGGCGCGGCCTCGACAGAATCGCGCCGCATGGAAATGCAGCAACTGGTGGCGGTGGCCGCCGTGTTCGTGGTCGCGGGCACCGTCAAAGGGGTGACCGGGCTGGGCCTGCCCACGGTGGCCATCGCCGGGCTGTCGATGGTGCTGCCGCTCGCGCAGGCCGCCGCGCTGCTGGTGCTGCCCTCCCTGCTCACCAACGTCTGGCAGTACCTGCGCTGCGGCGTGGCCTGGGCGGTGTGGCGCCGCACGCGCGGCCTGTGCCTGGGCACCGCGGCCGGGGCCTGGCTCTCGCCGCTGCCCGAGGTGGCCAGCGCCGGCCCCTGGGCGCAGGCCCTCACCGGCGGCCTGCTCGCGTTCTACGGCCTGGCCGGTCTGGTCGGCCTGCGCCTGCCGCCGCCCGGGCGCCACGACGCATGGATCGGTCCCGCCATGGGCCTGGCCACGGGCGCGCTCACGGTGGCCAGCGGCGTGTTCGTCATGCCCAGCGTGCCTTACCTGCAGTCGCTGGGCCTGAACAAGGACACCCTGGTGGGCGCGCTGGGCCTCACCTTCACCGTCTGCACGCTGTGCCTGTGGATCAGCCTGGGTGCCGGTGGCGTGCGCACGGACGCGCTCGCGGCCTCGGCCAGCATGCTGCTGCCCGCGCTGCTGGGGCTGGGCCTGGGCGCCTTCGCGCGCCAGCGGCTCAGCGAGGCCGCGTTCAAACGTGGGTTCCAGATCGCCATCGGCGCGCTGGGCCTCGCCATGGTGCAACGCGCACTGGCATCGATGGGGGCCGCATGAACACGCTGCAAGACCTGTCCGCCCAACTGGAGGCGCTGCACGCATCCGCCTTGGCGCTGCGCTCGCTGATGGAAGACCTGGAGCCCAGCGCCGCGCTGTCCGAGCAGCGCTGGTTCGTGGGCCTGCACCTGGCGCGCCAGCTCACCGAGGCCAGTGACGAGGCGCGCGCGCAGCTGGTGCGCTGGTCGAACGCCGACGCCGCGCCGCCGCGCACGCCCCACTGAACCCAGGCGACGCGGGGCATGGCAGGCCTCGCATACACTGCCGCGCCATGGCTTCGCGCGCGACACCCCCTTCACGCACCGCCGGCGGCGGTGGCCGCGCCCGGCCCGCGAAACGCGCGCTGCTCTCCACCGAGAGTTCGCCCTACTACCGCATCTGGGTGCTCACCAACGTCACGGGCAAGCCCTTCGGCCTGCGCTTTGGGGAGCGCTTCGACCTCAACCTCACCGAGTGGCGCGTGCTGCTCACCGTGGCCGACAAGCCCGGCATCACGGCGCAGACGCTGTCGGATTTCACCGGCCTGGACAAGATGAGCGTCTCGCGCGTGGTGCGCAAGCTCGAATCGCAGGGCCGGCTGGCGCGCGAGAACAGCGAGGCGGACCGCCGCAGCTTCCACCTCAGCCTCACCGACGAGGGCTGGGCCGTGTATGGCGAGATCGCGCAGGCCGCGATCAAGCGCGAGGCCCATGTCTACGCGAGCCTGAGCGAGAGCGAGCTCAAAACCTTGCACAAGCTGCTGGGCAAGCTGCTGCTGCAGGCGCGCAACGACCCCACGGGCGACGACCCGATCGAGTGATCTCGGCGCGCGCTCAGAAGCCGTAAGGCTCCAGCGACGGATCGCCGCCCGCGTGCGCGGGCGCCTCGGCCCAGGCCAGCAAGGAGCAGCCGAAGGTGGACGACACGTCCACGCGCGACCCCGGTTCGATCACCACCACCGACGGCCCCGCCACGCGCGTGTCGCCGATGCGCAGGTCGCCCGCCATCACGAACCAGTCGGTCAGGCCCTGGTGCTGCAGATCGGGCAGGTGCGCGCCGGGCCACAGCTGCAACATGCACAGGCGCCGGTTGTGGCCCGTGCCCGCGTAGTCGAACACCGCGCGGCGCGACACCCGCGCAAACGGCGAAGCCACCGGCACCACCTCGTCGAGCACCACGGTGATGTCCGGGGGGGTGAACGGCGATTCGTTGACCACCGTGGTCTTCTTCGCGTGCGGGTGGATCGCCGCGCCATCGGGCTCGATGGTCACCGGCGCCTCCAGGCGCGAGAACAGCGTGCAGCCGCCGTAGGTCACCGCGTCGTGCGTGGCACCCGCCAGGTTGATGCCCACCGCGCCCGCGCGCGTGGTGCACTGGAAATCGACCAGCTCGCCCGACAGGAAGTAGCTGCTCGCGGTACCCCGGTGCTGGTGCACGCCCGATCGGCTCATGGGATCGAAGGCGATCATCCCGAGGAACAGGCCCGCGGCTTCGTCGCGGCGCACCGCCTTCTCGCGCGCGGTGCCGCGCGGCGTGGTGCGCCAGGGCAGGCTCTCCAGGTCGTAGGCGTACACGCCGGGCAGCGCCTGATGGCCAGGCATCCAGCCGGCGCTTTGGCCCTTCTGCGGTTCGTGGACAGCGTTCATCGAGGCTCCTTAGGGTAAACGAGAGGGTTCGGTATTTGGTAACGATCGTTACTATATGGCCGAACCAAGGATGCTGTCATGTCTTTTGTTTCGACCCCCGACGACGCGCCGGTGAGCGTGGTCACCGGCGGCGCCAGCGGCATCGGCGCCGCCACTGCCGCCCTGCTCGCGCGGCGCGGCCACCAGGTGGTCACGCTCGACCGCGCCGCCGTGCCGGACGCCACGCTCGCGGGCGCGGTGGCCGACGGGCGCCTCACGCACATCGCCTGCGACCTGGCGCGCGAGGACGCGGTGTGCGCCGCCTTCCTGGCCATCGCGCAGCGCTTCGGCCGCATCGGTGGCCTGGTGAACAGCGCCGGCATCGAATCGCGCCACCTGCTCGACGACATGACCGTGGCCGACTGGGACCGCGTGCTCGACGTGAACCTGCGCGGCACCATGCTCTGCCTGCGCGAGGCCGCGCCGCTCATGCGCCACGGCGGCTCCGTGGTCAACGTGGCCTCCATCGCGGGCAAGCGCATGTCCTATTCGGGCGACGCGGCCTACACCGCGTCCAAGGGCGCGGTGCTCGCCTTCACGCGCCACATGGCCTTCGAACTCTCGGGCCAGCGCATCCGCGTGAACGCCGTATGCCCCGGCCCCACACTCACGCCCATGATCCACCGCAGCCTCAGCGCCGAGCGCATTGCCGCCGTGGCCGAGACCGTGCCCCTGGGCCGCTGGGTCGAGGCCGCGGACGTGGCCGAGTCCATCGCCTTCCTGCTTTCCCCCGCCGCCGCCATGATCACCGGCAGCACCATCGACGTCGATGGCGGCATGCTGGTGTCCAACGGCACCCCTTACCGGGACTACGTGGCCGCCCGGCAAGCCCAGCGCCCCATGCCACCCCAACAGGAGACCACGCCATGAAACGCATCCGCCCCTTGCTGGCCGGGCTCGCGCTCGCCAGCCTCGCCTTCGCCGCGACCGCGCAACCCGCGCTGCGCATGGCCTACGTCGCACCGCCGCCGGTGTGGGGGCCCATCGCCGACCGCTACGCGAAAGAAGTGGCCGACCGCAGCAACGGCGAACTCAAGGTGCAGTCCTTCGGCGCCGGCCAGCTCGGCAGCCTGCCGCAGAACTACGCGGGCCTGCGCACCGGCCAGATCGACATGATGCTGGCCGACACCGGCACGCTGGCGCTGGCCAAGGGCGGCAAAGACTTCAACGCCCTGTTCGCGCCCTACGTGTTCCGCGACCACGCGCACTTCAAGGCCTTCATGCAGTCCGACACCTTCCGCCAGATGCTGGCGCCAGTGGAGAAGGAAGCCGGCTTCAAGTACGTGGGCTACGTGTCCGACCGCTCACCGCGCCAGCTCACCACCTCCAACCGCAAGGTGCTCAAGCCCGAGGACATGAAGGGCCTGAAGGTGCGCGTGCCCGAGACGCCCGCCATCCTGGAGGTCATGAAAGGCTGGGGCGCCGCGCCCACGCCCGTGCCCGCGGCCGAGCTCTACCTGGCCATGAAGCAGGGCCTGGTCGACGGCCAGGACAACGGCTTTGACGCCATCGCCGGCGCCAAGTACTACGAGGTGCAGAAATACGCCATGCGCATCGACTACATCCAGTCGGGCCTGATGGTGCTGATGGCCGCGGACAAATGGTCGCGCCTGTCGCCCGCCCACCAGAAGGCCATGACCGAGGCCGTGGCCGCCACCGAGAAGTGGGCCAGCCAGATGACCTGGGACGTGGCCACCAAGTCCATCGACACGCTCAAGGCCAACGGCATGGAGATCGTCGAGCCCGATCTCGCGGCCTTCCGCCAGGCGGCCGACAAGGTCACGACGGGCTTCGACGGCCAGCTCTGGGCCAAGGGCACGGTCGAGAAGATCCGGGCCGTCAAATGAACCGCCTGCTGGGCTGGCTCGACCGGCTGATGCTGGCCCTGCTGGGCGCCTGCCTGCTGGTCCTCGTCCTGGTGGGCGGGGGCCAGATCCTGCTGCGCGAGATCGCGGGCATCCCCCTGCCCTGGGCCACCGAATTCAGCGTCGTGCTCATGATCTGGGCCACCATGCTCACCGGCTACGTGGGCGTGCGCCGCGACAGCCACCTCTCGGCCGACTTCCTGGGCCTGAGCATGTCCGAGCGCAAACGGGCCGTGCTGCGCACCCTGGCGCTGCTGCTCTCGCTGGTGTTCGTCGCGGTCTACGGCTGGGAGAGCCGCCTCGTCATCGACGCCATGGAGGGCATTCCCTTCACCTCCATGCCGGCCACGCAGCCGCTGCTGTACTGGTCGCTTCCGGTGGGCGCGGCGCTGATGGCGCTGGCGCTGCTGGACAAGCTGTGGCAGCAGTGGACCGGCGTTCGCGGAGCGGCCTGATGCAGCAGCTGATCCTCTTCGGCATCCTGATGGCCGCCTTCATGGCCTTCGCGGTCATCGGCGTGCCGGTGTTCTTCGCCATGGGCCTGGCGGCGCTGGTCTTCATCGCCTGCAGCGGCGGGGCCGTGCCGCTCAACATCGTGGCCTCGTCCATGGTGCAGGGCATGGACTCCTTCGCCTTCCTGGCCATCCCCTTCTTCTTCCTCGCGGGCGAGCTCATGAACACCGGCGGCATCACGCGCCGGCTGCTCAACTTCGCCTCCGCCGCGGTGGGGCACATCCGCGGCGGCCTGTCGCACGTGGCCATCCTGGCGAGCATGGTGTTCTCGGGCGTGTCGGGCTCGGCCGTGGCCGACGCCTCGGCCATCGGCTCCTCGATGATTCCGGCCATGAAGGACAAGGGCTACCCCGGCGCCTACGCGGCCGCCGTGGTGGCCGCCGCGTCCACCATGGGTCCCATCATTCCACCCTCCATCGCCTTCGTGGTGTATGCCCTGGTGAGCGACGTGTCGGTGGGCCAGCTGTTCCTGGCCGGCGCCATCCCGGGCCTGCTGATGGGCGTGTACCTGCTGGCCGCCGCAAGCTGGGTCGCGCACCGGCGCAACCTGCCCTATTCCGAACGCACCTCGCTGCGTGCCGTGGGACGCGCCGCCTGGGACGCGCTGCCCGCGCTGGCCATGCCGGTCATCATCATCGGCGGCATCGTGGGCGGCGTGGTCACGCCCACCGAGGCCGGCATCACCGCCGTGCTCTACGCCATCGTGATCAGCGTGCTGTTCTACCGCGAACTCAGCTGGGGCCAGACCTGGCACATCTTCCGCGAGTGCATGGTCAGCTCCGGCATCATCCTGCTCACCATCGCGGCCTCGGGCATCTTCTCCTGGCTGGTGGCCAACCTGGCCATCGGCGAGACCCTGGCCACCACGCTGAAGACGCTCACCGACAGCCCCTGGGTGATGCTCGCGCTCATCAACGTCGTGCTGCTGCTCTGGGGCCTGGCGCTGGAGCCGGCGGTGGCGCTGGTGACGCTGGTGCCGGTGCTGGTGCCCATCGCCAACGCCTATGGCATCGACCTCGTGCACCTGGGCGTGATCGTGGTGCTCAACCTCATGATCGGCCAGCTCACGCCGCCCTCGGGCGTCATCACCTTCCTCACGGCGCAGATCGCGGGATCGCCGCTGCACGCGGTGTTCAAGGAGGCCCTGCCGTTCACGCTGGCGCTGATCGCGGTGCTGCTGATCGTGACCTACGTGCCGCTGGTGTCGCTGTGGCTGCCGGCGGTGTGGATCGGCGGCTGAGCGCCGCCGCGCCCACCCACGCTCACGCCACCTTGCCCAGCGCCCGCAGCAGCTTCTGCGGCGTGATCGGCTGCGAGTGCACCACCGCGCCGAAGGGCGCGATGGCGTCGTTGATGGCGTTCATCACCGCCGCCGGCGCGCCGGCCGTGCCGGCCTCGCCAGCGCCCTTGGCACCCAGCTTCGAACTGCGCGTGGGCGTCATCACGTGCGCCAGCTCGATGTCGGGCATTTCGGCCGACATGGGCACCAGGTAGTCGGCCATGTTGGCGTTGAGCATGAGGCCGGCCTCGTCGTACAGGCATTCCTCGAACAGCGCGCCGCCGATGCCCTGCACGATGGCGCCGCGCATCTGCTCGTCCACCAGCATGGGGTTGAGCACGCGGCCGCAGTCTTCCACCGCCCAGTGCTTGAGCAGTTTCACGAAGCCGGTGTCGGGATCGACTTCCACGTAGGACGCCTGCACGCCGTTGGTGAAGATGAAGGGGTAGTCGCGCTGCGCGTAGTGGCGCGTGACCATGAGCTCGGGCGTGAAGCCCGCCGGCAGCGTGTCCGAACGGAAGTAGGCGATGCGGCCCAGTTCCTGGAGCGGCAGCAGCTCCTGGCCATCGCCAGCGTCGACCACGCGGTCGCGGCGCAGCGCCAGCGTGCCCGGCTCGCGCTGGAGAATGGCCGCCGCCACCTTGAGGATGTTCTCGCGCAAGGCCTGGCCCGCGAGCAGCACCGCCTCGCCGCCGATGCCGGCGCCGCGCGAGGCCCAGGTACCGCCGCCATAGGGCGTCACATCCGTGTCGCCCGTGATGACCTTGACCTTGGCGATGTCCACGCCCACCGCGTCGGCTGCGATCTGGCGATAGATGCCCTCGGTGCCCTGCCCTTGCTCGCCCACACCCACCAACACCGTGACGTCGCCCTCGGGGTCCAGGCGCAGGGTGGCGCCGTCCTGCGAAGCGATGCGCGCGCCGCCCACGCCATAGAACGCGGCGCTGGGGTTGGTGAGCTCGATCACCACCGCAAAGCCGATGCCGCGGTGCACGCCCTGTTTGCGCAGCGCGGTCTGCTCGGCGCGCAGCGCGTCGTAGTTCATCAGTTCGCGCAGCTTCCTCAGGCTGGCCTCGTGCGACAGCACCTCGAGCTTGATGCCTGAGGCACCCGTGGCCGGGTAGGCGTCGTCCCGTATCACGTTGCGGGCGCGGATCTCGAATGGGTCCATGCCGATCTTCTGCGCCGCCAGGTCCACCAGTGCCTCGGTCACGGCGCAGGCGATGGGGTGGCCCACGCCGCGGTACTGGCAGGTGGGCGTCTTGTTCTGGAACACCACGTCCAGCTTGGCGCGGTAGTGCTGGTGCTTGTAGGGCCCGCCCACCAGGTTGACCACCTGGTTGCCCTCGATGGCGCTGGTGCGCGGAAACATCGAGTAGGGCCCGATCGCGGTGAGGTCGTCGATCTCGAAGCCGAGGATCTCGCCGTCTTTGTTGGCCGCGATGCGGCCGCGCACGCGGTGGTGGCGCGCGTGGATGTCGCTGGTGAAACTCTCCAGCCGGTCGGCCACGAACTTCACCGGACGGCACAACAGGATGGACAGGGCCACGGTCGCGAAGTCGTCGGGATAGGCGTGCACCTTGATGCCGAACGAGCCGCCCACGTCCTTGCAGATCACGCGGATGGCGCTCGCGGGCAGGTCGAACTGGCGGCCGTAGAGGTCCTGCATCATGTGCGGCGCCTGGCAGGAGTGGTAGACCGTGAGGCGCTGCTCGGCCGAATTCCAGTGCGCGATCTGCCCGCGCGGCTCCAGCGTCACGCCGGTGTGGCGGCCGAACTCGAACGTGGCCTCGGCCACCGCATCGGCTTCGGCGAACACCCGGTCGACCTCGCCCACGTTCAGGCTGCGCGTGAAGCACAGGTTGTCGCCCAGCTCGGCGTGGATCGGTGGCGTGCCGGCGTCCAGCGCGGACTCCATGTCGGTGGCCAGCGGCAGTTCCTCCCAGTCCACCACCACGTGCTGCAGCGCGTCCTCGGCCTGCGCACGCGTTTCCGCCACCACCGCCACCACGGGCTCGCCCTGCCAGCAGGCGCGTTCCACGGCCAGCGCGTGCTGCGGCGCGGACTTCATGCCCGCCAGGTGGCCCAGCACAGCCACCCAGGGCTTGCAGACCTTGGCGAGGTCGTGGCCGTCGGCCACCATCAGCACGCCGGGCATGGCGCGCGCGGCGTCGGCCTGCACGGCCTTGATGCGCATGTGCGCGACCGGGCTGCGCCAGAACACCACATGCGCCAGGCGCGGCAGTTCGATGTCGTCGATGAACTGGCCCAGGCCCTGCGTGAGGCGCTCAATGCCGCCGCGCGGCACCGGCGCGCCGATGTAGCGCTGGTCCTCGGTGACGGGCGCGATCGGCGTGGCCTGTTCGACGCCGGGCTCGAGGTTGACGATGTCGCGTTTCACAGGGCGGCCTCCTGGCGCTGGCGCAGCACGTCGCAGATCGCATCGACGATGGCGTGGTAGCCGGTGCAGCGGCAGTAGTTGCCCGAGATCCAGTCGCGCACCTCGGCGCGCGTGGCATCGGGGCGCGTCTCCACCAGCTCCTTGGCCGCCATCAGCATGCCCGAGGTGCAGAAGCCGCACTGCAGCGCGTTGCGCGCAACGAAGGCCTGCTGCAGGTCGCGGATCGCGCCACTCTGGCTCAGACCTTCGATGGTCTTGACCTCGCCGCCATCGGCCTGCACGGCCAGCGTGAGGCAGCCGCGCACGATCTGGCCGTTGAGTTCCACGGTGCAGGCGCCACAGACGCCGTGCTCGCAGCCGAGGTGGCTGCCCTTGAGGCCGAGGTCCTCGCGCAGGAAGTCCACCAGGTGGGTGCGCGGCTCGACGCGGCAATGGCGCGTGTGGCCATTGACGCTGACTTGGATGGGATGCAGGTCCGACATGGGCGTGGGGCTTTCGGGTCAGGCGCGCGCCGCGGCCAGCAGGCGCTGCAGCAGCACGCCGGCCAGGTGGCGCTTGGTCTCGGGGGTGTTGGTGAGGTCGGGCAAGGGATCGATCTCGGCGCGCAGGCTGGCCACGGCGAGCGCCAGCGTGGCCTCGTCGGGCGCCTTGCCGTCGAGCAGGGCTTCGGTGCGGCGCGCGCGCCAGGGCGTGGTAGCCACGCCCATGAAGGCCAGCCGCGGCGACGACAGCGCGCCGCCGCGGCGCCGCGCCGAAGCCGCCAGGCCCACGATGGCGTAGTCGCCGTGGCGGCGCGCGAGCTGCGCCATGCCGCTCCACCCATCGGGCGCCGCCACCGGAATTTCGCCCGCGACCACGATCTCATCGGGCCGCAGCGCGGTGGTGTACAGGCCGGTGAAAAAATCGTCGGCGGCGATGCGGCGCTCGCCCGCCGGCCCTTGCGCCACCACCGTACCGCCCAGCGCAAGCAAGCAGGCGGGCCATTCGGCCGCCGGGTCGGCGTAGGCGATGGAGCCGCCCCAGGTGCCGCGGTTGCGGATGGCGCGGTGCGCGATGTGGGGCGCGGCCTCGACGAGCAGTGGCGCGTGCCGCGCCACCAAGGGGCTTTGCTCGATCTGCGAGTGCGTGGCCAGCGCGCCGATGCGCAGCACCTGGCCACGCAGCTCGATGCCGCGCAGCGCGGCCAGGCCGGTGATGTCGATCACCAGCGCGGGCTCGGACAGGCGCATGTTCAGCGTGGCCATCAGCGTTTGCCCGCCGGCCAATACGCGCGCGTCGTCGCCATGGCGAGACAGCAGGTCGATCACCTGCTCGATCGAGCCGGCCTTGACGTAATCGAATGCAGCGGCCTTCAAGGCACCCTCCTCAAGCGGACAACAGGGAAGCGATCCACACGCCGAAGCCGGTGGCCAGGGCGCCCAGCGCGAACCACAGCACACGCACGCCCTCGCCGAGCGGCGCGGGTGCCTGCGCCGATGCGGCCCGGGGTGCGGGCGCGACGGACGCGGTGGTGGTGGCCGGCGCACCCGCCGCCGCGGGTGGCGCGGCGTCAGCGGGCGCGGTCTCTTGCGCCACGGTCTCGGCCAGCGGCACCGCCGCGCCAGGCGCCAACTCGCCCTGGAAGGCCGCGAAGAACTGGTCCGCCATCTGCTTGGCGGCCGCGTCGATCATTCGCCCGCCCACCTGCCCCAGCTTGCCCCCCACCGAGGCCTGCGCCGTGTAGCGCAGCCGCGTGTCGCCGCCTTCGTCGGCCAGCGACACGGTGGACTGCCCCTTGGCCATGCCCGCCGCGCCACCCGAGCCCTCGAACTGCAGCGTGCAGCCCTCGCCGGGGCGCACGTCCTGCAAGCGCAGGTGGCCCGTGAAGCGCGCGCGCACAGGCCCCACCTTCACGGCCACGCGCGCCGTGCGCTCGGTGTCGCTGGTGGCCTCCAGGCTTTCGCAACCGGGGATGCAGCGCGCCAGGACCTGCGGGTCGTTGAGCGCGGCCCAGACCGTGTCGCGAGGTGACGCGATGAGGATGTCTCCGTTGAGTTCCATTCGTTTTTTCTGCCCCCGGGTTTTCACGGGTGCGCTTGTTTACCAACCGTTCAACAATGCTATGTCTCATTGACCGTTCGGTAAATAGCGTGCGCATACAGAAAAACCCTGAGCGAGCCAAAAAAGTCGACGCGGCAGCGGCCGAAGGCGCTCCCGCGCGCCGCCGGCTCAGCGTGTCCGAACGCGAGCGCCAGATCGTCGACGGCGCGATCCAATTCTTCGCCTCCAACGGCTTCGGCGGCCAGTTGCGCGACCTGGCCAAGAGCATTGGCGTGACGCACGCCCTGCTCTACCACTACTTCCCCACCAAGCAGGCCCTCATCGACCGCGTGTACCTCGACGTGTTCGAGGGCCGTTGGCGCGACAGCTGGGACGAACTGCTGGACGACACCAAGGCCGACGTCGAGGACAAGTTCACCGCCTTCTATGCCGACTACGTGAACAACGCGCTCTCGCGCGAGTTCGTCCGCATCCTCATGTTCTCGGGCCTGATGGACCACGCCATCTCCGACCGCTTCTTCGCCATGCTGCGCGAACGCCTGTTCCCGCGCCTGATCCGTGAGACGCGGCGCTTCCGCGGCTCGACTTCGCGCGCCAAGCCCAGCGAGCGCGAACTCGAGTTGCTCATGGGCCTGCACGGCGGCATGTTCTACATCTCGATCCGCCGCTGGATCTATGGCCAGGACGTGCACAGCGAGGCCATGCACGACACCTGCGACGAAGCCCTGGTGCGCGACCGCGTGCGCGGCTACCTGCAAGCCAGCCGCGACCTGCTCATCCAGAAGAACCCGGCTCGATGAGCCGCCACCCCAAGAGCAACAGAAGGAGACACGACAGATGAAGCTTTCGACCCTCGCCGTGGCCAGCGCACTGGCCCTGGGCACCGGCCTGGCCGCGCTGCCCGCCGCCGCGCAACAGCGCATCACGGTCAACATCGGCTCCAGCCACCCCACCTCCAACATCTGGGCCTATGCCATGAAAGAGGTGTTCCAGCCCGAGGTGGACCGCATCCTCAAGGCCGGCGGCGGCAAGTACGAGATCCGCTGGCGTGAGAACTACGGCGGCACGCTCTACAAGTTCACCGACACGCGCACCGCCGTGCGCGACGGCATCGTCGACGTGGGCATGGTCGGCACGGTCTGGGAAAACTCGGCCATGCCGCTGCAGAACGTCACCTACTTCACGCCTTTCGCCACCACCAACCACGAGCTGCTGATCGAAATTTTCGACAAGCTCAACACCACCGTGCCGGCGCTGCGCGAGAGCTGGGCCGCGCAGAACATGGTGCCGCTGTCCTCGCTGATCACCGACAGCTACGACATCTACGCCAACTTCCCGATCCGCACCATGGCCGATCTTCACAACAAGAAGATCAACGCGCCCGGCACCTCGGCCAACTGGCTGCGCGAGACCGGCGCCACGCCGGTCGACGGCGCCCTCACCACCTACTACACCAACATCCAGACCGGCGTGACGCAGGGCGCGCTGTCCTTTGCCAGCGGCATCGGGCCGGCGCGCGTGTACGAAGTGGCCAAGTACCTCACGCGGGTGGACGTCGGCTCCATGTACTTCGGCAGCGTCGCCGCGAACAAGAAGTTCCACGACGCCCTGCCGAAGGAAGTGCAGGACGCCTTCGCCCAGGCCGGCAAGGCCACGTCCAAGGCGCATGGCCAGCACGTCACCAAGACGGCCAACGCCGCGCTGGACACCATGAAGGCCGCGGGCCTGCAAATCGCCGACCTGCCGGCGGCCGAGAAGGCCAAGTGGGTCAACGGCCTGCCCAACATCGTGCAGCCCTGGCTGCAGGCCACGGGCGACAAGGGCAAGGCCGTGCTCAAGGCCTACTTCGACGAGCTGCGCGCGCACGGCGTGAAGCCGCTGCGCGACTGGGACGGCCAGAACCGCTGAAACCCGGCGCCCGCGCCCGACGCCACGCGGCGACGGGCGCGCGCCCGTGAAAGTGAACCGTGCACAAGCCAGCTGAACCCGCCACCGAGGGCGGCGCCCCCGCCCCGGCCGACCCGCACCCGCTGCAAGGCATCGCGCGCACGCTCGCGGCCGCCGGCACCGTGTGGATCTTCCTCATGATGATGATGGTCGTGGCCGACGTGGTCGGCCGCAACTTCCTCGACAGGCCCATCACCGGCGTGGCGGAATTCGCCGCGCGCTCGGTGGCCTCCATCGTGTTCCTGCAGCTCGCCGCCGCCATTTGCTCGGGCCGCATGACGCGCAGCGACTTCCTGCTGCGGCTCATCGGCGCACGCTCGCTCGGCGCGCTGCGCGTGCTCGAGGTGGGCAACGCCCTGCTGGGCTGCCTGCTGTTCGTGGCACTGGCCTTCATCGCCTGGCCCGAACTCTCCCAGGCCTGGCGCACGAACGAGTTCTTCGGCGTGCAGGGCGTGTACACCGTGCCCACCTGGCCCTTTCGCGCACTGATCGTGGGCGGCTCGCTGGTGGCCGCGGGCGCTTACCTGCTGCAGATCCCTTCGCTATGGCGCCACGCGGGCGAATTCGGAGATCCGCATGAGTGAACTGGTTTTTGGCGGGCTGCTGATCGGCGCGCTCGTGGTCTTCGTGCTGCTGGGCGTGCACATCGCCGTGGCGCTCATCGGCATCGGCTTCGCGGGCATCTGGCTCATGCGAGAGGACGTGGAGATGGCCATGCGCCTGCTCTACCTCTCCGCCTACAACGGCGTGGCCGACTACATCTTCGCCACCATCCCGCTGTTCGTGCTGATGGGCCTGTTGGTGTCCATATCGAACGTGGGCAAGGACACCTTCGAGGTGGCCGAGGCCCTGCTGCGCCGCGTGCGCGGCGGGCTGGGCGTGGCCACGGTGGCGGCCAACACTGTGTTCGCCGCGGTCACGGGCGTGTCCATTGCCTCGGCCGCCGTCTTCACCCGCGTGGCCGTGCCCGAGATGGCCCGCCATGGCTACCGCACGGCCTTCGCGGCGGGCACGGTGGCCGGCAGTTCGGTGCTGGGCATGATGATCCCGCCCAGCCTGCTGATGATCATCTACGGCGTGCTCGCCGAGCAGTCCATCGGCACACTGTTCATCGCGGGCATCATCCCGGGCTTCATGCTCGCCGCGGTGTTCGTGGCGATGATCGTGCTGATGGCCACCTTCGCGCCCGGCATGGTCTTCGACCTCAAGCGCCAGCGCGACATGGCCCTGCAGCGCGCCAGTGGCCCGCTGCTGAGCGGCGCGCAGATGGCCGGCAAGCTGGTGCCCATCGTCGCCCTGGTGGCGCTGGTGCTGGGCGGGCTCTACAGCGGCTTCTTCACCCCCACCGAGGCCGGCGGCATCGGCGCCTTCGGCGCGCTGGTGGTGGCGCTGGCGCGGCGCAGCCTGGGCCAGGGCCGCTTCTGGCGCGTGCTGCACGAAACGGGCAGCGTCTCGGTCACCATCCTGATCCTGCTGATCGCCGCGAGCTTCTACAGCCGCATGCTGTCGGTGGCGGGCGTGCCGGTGGCCATCAGCGAGCTGGTGCAGGACGCCGGCCTGGGCCCCTATGGCTTTCTGCTGATCTACGTGCTGATCGTGCTCTTCCTCGGCATGATCCTGGACTCCAGCTCCATCCTGCTGATCATGACGCCCGTGGCCGTGCCGATCGCCAGCGACCTCGGCTTCAACCTCATCCAGTTCGGCGTGCTGACCGTGCTCGCGGTGGAGATCGGTCTGCTCACGCCGCCCTTCGGCATCTCGGTGTTCACGGTGAAGTCCACCTTGAACGATCCGCGCGTGTCGGTGGAGGCCATCTTCGGCGGCACCCTGCCCTACGTGGCCGCCATGCTGTTCGTGCTGCTGCTGGTGGCGGTGTTTCCGGTGCTGTCGCTGGCACTGACCTGAGGCGCCCGCGCGCGGCGGGCTCAGCCCGCCGGGCCGGGCACGAAGATGTCGGCGTGGAAGCGCTCGGCCGACAGTTGCATCGCATCGGCGCAGGCCGCGCGCACGGCGGACACCATGGGTGGCGCGCCGCAGCAGTAGACCTCGCCGCCGCGCGGCAGTTCATCGGCCAGGGCCCGCACGGCGGCGTCCACCCGGCCATGGAAAGCGCCCAAGGCCTTCGCCTCGGCACCGTCCTCCAGCGCCGCCACGAAGCGCCAGTTCGGCAAGGCCTTGGCCCATTTGGCGGCGTGTTCCAGCAGGTAGAGGCCGGCGCGGTCGCGCGCGCCCCAAATCAGGGAAACAGGACGCGCCGACCTGCGCTTCGCGAGGTCGTCGAGCAGCGATTTCACCGGCGCGAAACCGGTGCCGCCGCAGACGCACAGCAAGGGACTGCCGGCCTCGGGGTCGAGGTCCACCTGGCCGAAGGGCAGCTCCACATCGAGCAGGTCACCGGGCTGCAGCTCCGCCACCAGGGCGCTGAAGCGCCCACCCGCGACGTGGCGCACGTGCAGTTGCACGCCGTCGCTTTCGTGCGGCGGGTTGGCCATCGAGTAGCTGCGCCGTTCGCCGTCGGGCAGATGGACCTGCAGGTACTGCCCCGCGCGGAACTTCGCGCGCTGGCCCGCTGGCAGGCGCAGTTGCAACAGGCTGACATCGGGCGCGGCCAGGGTGTTGCGGTAGACCTTGAGCTGCAGGCGCTTGCGCGCGCCGGGCTCCAGGCGGCGCCAGCTCGATGGCGCGATCGCCAGGTCCGCGCGCGGGCGGCATTGGCAGAGCAGCTCCTGGCCAGGCGGCGTCGCTTCGGCGGACACGGGGCCGCGCTCGAAGTCACCGCCCTCGACGCGCGCGGCGCAGTTGCCGCACACGCCCTTGCGGCAGGAGTAAGGCACCTCGATGCCGGCCTTCAGCGCGGCGTCGAGGATGGTTTCTTCGGGCTCGCATCCGAAACACAGGTCGGAGCCCACGATGCGGATCTGGTGGCTCATGGCAAATGAAAGAAAGGGGTCAGGCGCGCACCGGGTCCAGCATCAGGCGCAGGCTGCGCAGCAAGGCATCGGGCCGCGCCCGGCCGGTGCCGGCGATGTCCATGGCGCTGCCATGGCCGGTGCTGGCCAGCAGCACCTCGGCGCCGATGGACAGGGCGCAGGCGCCTTGCGGGGCCAGCAGCTTGATGGGGATGTGGCCCTGGTCGTGGAACATGGCCACGTACAGGTCGTGCGGCCGATGCGCGTGGTCCGCCAGCAGCACGTCGGCGCCTTGTGGTTCGCCCACGTCCAGGCCCTGCTCGCGCAGCGCGCGCGCCGCGGGCACGGTGCAGTGCGCGTCGTGCGGCCCGAACAGCCCCCCTTCGGACGCGTGCGGATTGATGCCGAACAGCGCCACGCGCGGCCGGGACAGGCCCAGCCGCTGGCAGGCGCGCACGCCGGCGCGCGCGGCCGCCGCCACCAGATCGGGACTCAGCCGCGACAGCGCGCGCTCCACGCTTTCGTGCAGCGTGGCGTGCACGATGCGCAGGCCGCCGCCAATGAGCAACAGGAACACCTCGTCTTCACCGAGTCCGCACACCGAGGCCACCAGGCTGGGGTAGCCGCTGAACACGATACCGGCCTGCGCGATGGCGGTCTCGTGGTGCGGGCCGGCCACCACGGCTTGCACCGCCCCCGCGCGGCAGGCCTCAATGGCGGCGCTGGCGCTGGCCACCGCGCTGCGGCCGGCGCCGGCATCGATGCGACCGGGCTGGTGCGCGCCCCTCGGCAGACCGCCCACGTGCACATGCTGCAGGCCGACCAGCAGGTCTTGCAGTCCCAGGCTTTGCGCCGTGGCGCGCAGCACCTCGCCCGGCCCATAGAGCACGAGGCGCTCGCGCGCTTCGGGCGCCAGCTCG
The DNA here is from genome assembly GCF_016903055.1 of Hydrogenophaga sp. YM1. Taxonomy (NCBI): domain Bacteria; kingdom Pseudomonadati; phylum Pseudomonadota; class Betaproteobacteria; order Burkholderiales; family Comamonadaceae; genus Hydrogenophaga; species Hydrogenophaga sp. YM1. Next base: position 3,140,009 of record NZ_CP070223.1, read on the forward strand.
GCCAAGGCCTTGAGCGCGATCTCCGGACCGACGCCGTTCGGGTCGCCCAGGCTCAGGGCCACGCGCGAGCTGTTCATCGCGAACGCCGCGCCGCTCACAGCGGCAAGGCCATGAGCGTGTCGGTGACGGTGCTGTCGCACACCGCCACGCGCTCGGCCAGCAGCAGCCTCCCGTCCACCCGAACGAAGCGGTCGCGGTAGACGCCGGTTGCGAAGAGCTGCGTTTCACCGTGCGCCATGATGCGCGCCACCATGAAAGGCGTTCGGGCGCGCGCCGATTGCGCGTCGGCCGACTCCAGCACCGACACGCCCAACAGGTGGCGGTAGCGCTGGCGCTCGTAGATGTTGGCCTCGCGCAGCGCGGCCACCCGGTCTTCGAGCATGGCGCGCGAGTCGGCCCAGACGATGCCAGCCGGCAGGCCCTGCTGTTCGTTCTCCACATGGGTGATGCGGTAGAGCGCATCGGGCGCGAAGAAGTCGGGCCACTGCTCCAGGCGGTCGCTGTCGATGGTGTCGGCGTAGGCCGCGTGAAAGGCCATCAGGCTCAGCAGGTCGATCATGCCGCCACCCCCATGTGCTGGCGGTAGGCTTTCCAGAAGCCGCGCACCGAGGTCTCCGTGGCCCGGCCTTCGCCCGAGGCCACCACCTCGCCGCCCATGGCCACCACGGCCTGCTGGTCTCGCGCCCCCGCGATGCCGCGCTGCACGAAGCCGCCCACGGCGCCGTCTTCCATGGAGATGAAGCCCGCCGGGCCCACCAGGTTGCACTGCTTGAGCCGCACGCGCAGCCGCTCGGGCGTGTCGTCCTCGAAGCCCAGATAGACCCAGTGCAATTCGGCGCGGTCCTTGCCTTTGGTCACCACCTGGCGCACGGCCAGGCAGTTCTGTATCTGCTGCAGCACGAAACCGGGGAACACCGACAGGATCTGCAGCGTGACGCCATCGGGCCATTCCTCGAAGCCCTCGAGCAGACTCGGGTCCTTCAACCGGTAGCGGTCGTGGTCGGAACGCAGGCCCTGCTCCTTGTACGACGCGTCCTTGGCCGAGGGATCGATCATCGAATAGCTCACGTGGTTGCCACCCGATTCGTCCACGATCACCCCACCTTTTTGCGAGAGGCGGTTGATCTCGAAGGTGGTGAAGAACAGGTGCAACAGGCTCGCGTGGTAGCTGTCGCGCACGTTCTCCACGTAGAGCTTCCAGTCGTTGGGCAAGGCCTGCGTGAACCGGCCGATCACCTTCACCGGCTTGTGCAGAACGCGCTCGATGCGCGCGCAGATGTCCTCGCCCAGGTACTCCTCGATCGGCGGCACCTCCTCGCTGAAGCTGCCGAACACCAGGCCGCAGAACACGGCCACGCGCAGCTTGCGCGGGCCGTGGTCTTCCTTGCAGAAATCCGGCGGCATGCCGCCCTGCCCTTTGACGCCCTTCTCGAAGGCCACGCCGGTGAGGTCGCCCTGGCGGTTGTAGCTCCAGGCGTGGTACACGCATTGAAAGCTCTCGGCCTTGCCCGACTTCTCCAGCGCGATCAACGCGCCGCGGTGCGCGCAGCGGTTCTCGAAGGCGTAGATCTCGCCGTCGGCGTCGCGCACCACCACCACGGGCGTCTCGCCCACGTGCGTGGTGCGGTAGCTGCCGGCCTCGGGCAGCTCAGCGTCCAGGCACAGGTAGTTCCAGGTGGCGCCTCTGAACACGCGCGCCTGCTCTTGCTCGTGGGTCCCCTCGTCCGCATAGACCGCGTAGGGCACGCGGCTGAGCCGATCGGTCCACCGGATGGTTTGCACGTCTGGCATGGCCGGCATCACTCGAGGGTCACGTTGGCGGTCTTGATCACGCGCGCCCACTTGTCCGACTCCGCCTTGATGAAGGCGGCCGTCTGCTGGGGCGTTTGTCCACCGGGTTCGGCGCCCTGGGCGGCGAACTTTTCGCGCACGTCGGGCAAGGCCATGGCCTCGGCGAAATGCTTCTGGATCTGCTGGGCCACGGCGTTGGGCGTACCGGCGGGCGCCACCACGCCAAAGAAGGTCACGGCCTGCATGTCGGGCAACTTGAGCTCGGCGAAGCTCGGCACGTCGGGCAAGGCCTTGGAACGGCGACTGTCGGCCACGGCCAGCACCTTGATGCGCTTGCCCTGGTGGTACTGGGCCGACGACGCGATGTTGTCGAAGAAGACGTCGACCTGGCCACCGACCAGGTCCGTGAGCGCGGGCGCGGTGCCGCGGTAGGGGATGTGAACCATGCGCGTGCCCGTGAGCTGCATGAACAGGTTGGCGGTCAGGTGCGAGGTGGAACCATTGCCCTGCGAGGCATAGGTCACCTTGTCGGGGTTGGCCTTGAGGTAGGCGATGAACTCGGCCAGGTTGGCCACCGGCAGGCGGTTCGACACGCCCAGCACGTTGGGCACCGTGGCCACGACGGTCACGGGCACCCACTTGGTGGGGTCGAACGGCATGGACTTGTAGAGGTGGTGGTTGATCGCGATCGGGCCCGGCGGCGATACGAGCAGGGTGCTGCCATCGGGCTCGGCCCGGGCGACGAACTCGCCACCGATGTTGCCGCCCGCGCCGGTGCGGTTCTCCACCACGATGCCGGCGGGATAGGCGTCGCGCATCTTCTCGGCCAGCACGCGCGGCAGCACGTCGGCCGTGCCGCCGGCCGGAAACGGCACCACCAGGCGCAGCACCTTGGGTGCCACGGCCGTTTGGGCCTGCGCGTTAAAGGGCAGCACGGCGCTGAGGCCGGCGGCGACCGACGCCGCGGCCAGCGCGCGTCGCGTGATTCGTGGGGAGCTCATGTCATTCCTCTACTGGGGTGGGCAGAACGTGGCGGCCAAACACCGACACGGCGGCGCAGTCTAGGCGCGCACTTGATGCACATCAACGAATTCGAACAAAATGTGCGCCATGCGAACTTCAACCAAAGCCTCTCCTGGCACCCATGCCGACGACGCAAGCCATGGCGCGGACGAACGCGCCGAGCGCGGCGAGCGCGACTACGTCATGGCGCTGGAAAAGGGGCTGGCCATCATCGAAGCCTTCGGCCAATTGCGCAGCGGGGCCACGCTCACCGAGTTGGCCGACGTCACGGGGCACACCAAGGCGTCGGTGCGCCGTTCGTTGCACACCCTGTGCCACCTGGGCTACGCCACGCAGGACGGCCGTCAGTTCCAGCTCGCCGCGCGCGCCTTGCGCCTGGGCTCTGCCTTCGTGGTGTCGGATGCGCTCACGCGATTGGCCCAGCCCATCCTGGAAACCACCGCCGAGCGCACGAAGGAATCGGCTTCGATCGCGGTACTGGATTCGCAAGACTCCGTGTTCGTGGCCCGCGCCACGCACCGGCGCAGCCTATCGGTGGGGCTGGGCGTGGGCGCGCGCCTGCCGGCCTACGCCAGTGCCACCGGGCGCGTGCTGCTGGCCGGGCAGCCGCGCGACGCGGTGCGCTTCATGCTCAGCCGCATGGGGCGCCCGGCGCTCACGGTCAAAACCATCACCAGCCTGCCGAAGGTGATGCAGCAAGTAGAGCTGGCGCAGCGCCAGGGCTACGCGCTGTGCGACCAGGAACTGGAGATCGGCCTGCGCTCGATCGCGGTGCCCATACTCGACCGCCATGGCCGCACCATCGCGGCAATGAGCCTGTCGGTGGCAACCAGCCGAATGGACATCCCGGCCATCATGGACAAGCTGTTGCCTGAGCTGGAGCGAGCGAAGCAGAAGTTTCCGGCGCTGCTGTGAAGCGGCGCCCCGCGCGCCTCAGGGGTGGCGGCATGGCGGTGGCCCGCTCGGCAATCGAGGCGCCGGAAACAGAAAGCCCCTGGAGCCTGGCGGCTCAGGGGCTTTGTGCGTTTCAGAATCTGGGGTGGCTGATGGGACTCGAACCCACGACAACAGGAATCACAATCCTGGACTCTACCAACTGAGCTACAGCCACCGCAAGCCGCGCATTATAGCCTCAGCTGGAAAGCGCCCTCAGCGCGCGGCCAAGGTGGCCGCGCCGGGCTTGGGCACCTTGATGCTGGCCTTGTAGCGGGCCTTGAGCGTTTCGTAGTAGGCCAGGCCTTCGGCGCCCGACCACCACTGCGACACCTGCTGCACCTCCTGTCCCAGGCGCTGGGCGCTCACCTCGCCGCGCGGCAGCACCTGGCTGACCTGCACCACCGCATAGCCCTGCTCGCCCAGGTTCACGCCCGCCCAGGCCGGCAGGGCCTTGGGATCGGCGCTGAGGGCAGCGTCGAGCACGCGCGGATCCAGGTCGAGCGGAGCGTCGCGCGACACCGTGACCGAGGCACCCAGCGCGGCCGCATCGGCCCCGCCCTTCCAGGCCGCCAGCTGCTTCTCGCCTTCCTGCTTGGCCAGCTCGGTGGCGCGCTGCGCGACCAGTCGGGCGCGCACATCGTCGCGCACCTCGGCCAGGCTCAGGGTGCGCGCGGGGTGGTATTCCACGATGCGCGCCGACACCAGCTGGTTGCTGCCGGTGTCGATGGCCTCGGTATTGCGCTTGCTGGCCGTGGACTCGGGCGCGAACAGGGCCTCGAGCAGGCGGCGGTTGCTCAACACGCCCTGCGCGCCAGGGGCGGGCACGCGGTGCAGGCCCTTGGCGGTCTGGATCGTGAGGTTCAGGCGCTCCGCGGCGGGTTTGAGCGAATCGGACTGTTCGTAGACGAGGTTGGTGAAGGTGTCGGCCGACTCGGCGTAGCGCTGCTGGGCCTGCTGCTTGCGCAGCGCGGCCTCGATCTGCGGGCGCAGTTCCTCGAACGAGCGCTTGGGCGGCGCCTTGATGTCCGTGAGCTGGATGATGTGCAGGCCGAAATCGCTCTCGACCAGGTTCGAGATCTCACCCTTCTTGAGCGAGAACACGGCCTGCTCGAACGGCGGCACCATCGCGCCGCGGCCAAAGAAGTCGAGGTCGCCGCCGTTGGCGGCCGAGCCCGGGTCCTGCGAGTTGGCCTTGGCCAGTTCGGCGAACTTGGAGGGATCGGCCTTGACCTTGGCGAGCAGTTCCTCGGCCTTTTTGCGAATCTCCGCCTTCTGCTCGGGCGTGGCGCCCTGGGGCACGCTCAGCAGGATGTGGCTGGCGCGGCGCTCCTCGGCTCCGCTGAGTTGCGCGGCGTTCTGCTCGTAGTAGGCGCGCAGGTCGGCCTCGTTGAGTTTGACCGATTGCTCCAGCGCCGCGGCGTCGAGCACGAGGTACTCGATGTCGGCCTGCTCGGTGGCCTGGAACAGCGCCTGGTTCTGGTTGTAGAAGGCCTCGATGTCGGCGTCGCTCGGCGCCACGCGCGAGGCAAAGTCTTTGGCCGCGAAGGTCTTGACGCGCACCTGGCGTTTCTGGAAGAAGGCATCGAGCGACATCCGCGCCATCGCGCTGCCGGCGAAACCGCTGTCCTGCACGCTCTGCAGCACCTGGCGCTGCGACAGGTCGGCGCGCACGGAGGCCTCGAACATCTCGGGCGTCATGCCTTGGCGAGAAAGCAGCTGCCGGTAGGCCTCGACGTCGAGGCTGCCGTCGGGGCGGCGCATGGCGGCGATGGTGGGGTTGGACTGCAACTCGCGCGCGAGGCGCTGGTCGCTGGTGTAGAGGTTCAGCTTCTGCGCGGCGGCGGCCAGCACGCGCTCGCGCACCATGCGCTCCAGCGTGCCGTAGCGCGCCTCGTCGGAGTCGAGCATGGCGGGGTCGATCGTCGGCATCATCTCGCGCAAGCGCTGCGACTCCTGGCGGTGCGCCTGCTCCCACTCGTTGCGCTTGATGCTCTTGCCATCGACCGTGGCCACCGTTTCGCCACCTTCGCTGAAGCGGGTGTAGCCCTCGACCCCGAAGAGCACGAAGGAAGGAATGATCAGGATCAGCAGGAAGCCCATGAGGTACTTCTTGTGATCGCGAATGGAATCGAACATGCGAACGTCCTTGAGGTGGCGGGTCGAGTGCCGGATTCTGATGGACAACAAAAAAGGCGAACCCGGGTTCGCCTTTTTTTGGTGGGTGCTGACGGGGTCGAACCGCCGACCTACTCCGTGTAAGAGAGCCGCTCTACCGACTGAGCTAAGCACCCATGTACTTGAATGGCCAGGTCAGTTGACCGCATCCTTCAGTGCCTTGCCGGGGCGGAACTTCGGCACCTTGGCGGCCTTGATTTTAATCTCGGCGCCGGTGCGCGGGTTGCGGCCCTTGCGGGCGGGACGTTTGCTCACGCCGAACGAGCCGAAGCCCACCAGGGAAACGGTGCCGCCCTTCTTGAGCGTGGTGCGGATGGCGGCGATGGTGGAGTCGAGAGCACGCGTCGCAGCGGCCTTGGAGATGTCGGCGTGCTTGGCGATGTGTTCGACGAGTTCGGTTTTGTTCACGAAGAGCCCCTCTTGAAATGGATTGGGTGAAGCGTGTATTGGGCCGGGTGCGACGGCCGCCGCGGGGGCCGGCCGGTGTCTGCCCGGGAGCGCAGGCCCTGGCGGAAGTGCCGGAATCCATGCGCCGAACGATTAGACCCATGTGCCGCGGCGCGTGTCAACAAGACATCGGGCGCCGAGGCCCATGGGCCACACGAGCGGCGATTCTAGACGCAGATGCCCCACACAGGCCTCCCTTGCCTGGGGCATCGGCGCGTCGGCGAGATCAGCGGTCAGAGGAGCGCGGCGATCGCGCGGCCCACGTCGGCCGTGCCCGCGCGCCCGCCCAGATCGGCCGTGCGCGGCGCACCACTCTTGGGCTCCAGCGTGGCTTCGATGGCGCGCAGCACGGCGTCGTGCGCCTCGCGGTGGCCCAGGAAGTCCAGCATCATCGCGCCGCACCAGATCTGTCCGATGGGGTTGGCCACCCCCAAGCCCGCGATGTCCGGCGCCGAGCCGTGCACCGGCTCGAACAGCGACGGCTGGGTGCGGTCGGGGTTGAGGTTGGCGCTGGGCGCGATGCCAATGGTGCCGGTACAGGCGGGCCCCAGATCCGACAGGATGTCTCCGAACAGGTTGCTGCCGACGACCACGTCGAAGAAGTCGGGCCGCTGCACGAAATGCGCGGTGAGGATGTCGATGTGGAACTTGTCCACCGTCACATCTGGATACTCTTTCGCCATCTCAGCCACGCGCTCGTCCCAGTACGGCATGGTGATGGCGATGCCATTGCTCTTGGTGGCGCTGGTCAGGTGCTTCTTGGGCCGCGAACGCGCCACCTCGAAGGCGTAGCGCAGCACGCGGTCGACGCCGTGGCGCGACATCACGGTTTCCTGCATCACGATCTCGCGCGGCGTGCCGGCGTACATGCGCCCGCCGATGCTGCTGTACTCGCCCTCGGTGTTCTCGCGCACGATGACCATGTCGATCTCGCCCGGCTGGCGCGGACTGCCGTCGCGCCGCACCACCGGCGCGACCACGCCGGGCATCAGGCGCGCGGGCCGCAGGTTGATGTATTGGTCGAACTCGCGGCGGAACAGCAGCAGCGAGCCCCACAGCGACACGTGGTCGGGCACCTTGGCGGGCCAGCCCACGGCACCGAAGTAGATGGCCTCGTGCCCCCCGATGAGGTCCTTCCAGTTGTCGGGCAGCATCTGGCCGTGCTTCTCGAAGTAGTCGCAGCTGCTGAAGTCGAAGTGGTCGAACTGCAGGTCGATGCCGAAGCGCGTGGCCGCGGCCTCGAGCACGCGCAGGCCCTCGGGCATGACTTCGGTGCCGATGCCGTCGCCGGCGATGACCGCGATGCGGTGCTTGCTCATGGGGGTCTCCTGGTGGTGCCGTCGAATCGGTGCGCCACTGTAGCGAATCCATTCGCAATAATCCGTGCATTGATTATTGAGGCAGGAGCAATTCATGGACCGCGCCGATCTGGAGATGGTGCAAGCCGTTCGCCAGCACGGCAGCCTGGCGCAGGCCGCCCAGGCCCTGGGGCTCACGCCGTCGGCCATCACGCGGCGGCTGGCGGCGCTCGAGGCCTCGCTCGGTGTGCGCCTGTTCCAGCGCACCACGCGCCGCGTCAGCCCCACGGCCGAAGGCGAGACCCTGTCGCTGCGGGCGGCCGAGCTGCTGCGCGGCTTCGAGGCGGCGCAGGCCGAGCTGCGCGAGCGCCAGGCCGAGCCCGCCGGGCCGATCCGCCTGGCGGCCACCTTCGGCTTCGGGCGGCGCTGGTTGGGGCCGGCGCTGGCGGCCTTCCAGGCGAAGCACCCGGCGGTGTCCATCCAGCTGCAGCTCACCGAGCGCCTGCCCGATCTGGCCGCCGAAGGGCTGGACGGGGCCGTGTGGCTGTGGAGCGCGCCCGACCAGCGCGCGGGCGAGTGGGTGTCGCGCCGGCTGGCGCCCAACCGGCGCGTGCTGGTGGCCGCGCCCGCCTACCTCGCCGTGCACGGCGCGCCGCGCACGCTGGACGACCTGGCCATGCACCACTGCCTGGTGGTGCGCGAGCACACCGACGCCGACCCGAGGCGCCAAGACCACTGGGCGCTGCAGCACGAGGGCGACGCCGCCCTGCGCCGCGTGGCCATCGCCGGGCCGCTGTCGAGCAACTCGGGCGAGCTGGTGCGCGACTGGTGCCTCGCGGGCCAGGGCATCATGCTGCGCAGCCTGTGGGACATCGCGCCGCGGATCGCCAGCGGCGAACTGGTGCACGTGCTGCCGGCCTGGAGTCACCGCGACGCCGACATCCACTGGTTGGCGCCCTGGCAGGCGCAGTCGCCCAAGCGCATCCGGCTGCTCGTGACCGCGCTGGCCGAGGCCTTCCGTGACGAGCCCTGGCGGCCCGCACCGGCGCTCAGCGCGGCGAGCGCACGACCAGGCTCACGCCGAAGGCCGTGACCGCGATGCCCGCCACCGTGAGCGGCGTGATCGGCTCGCGAAACAGCAGCCAGGCGATGACGGCCGTGGTCGGCGGCACCAGGTACATCAGGCTGGCCACACTGGCCGCGGCCCCGCGCTGGATCAGCAGATAGAGCAGCGAGCTGCCGCCCAGCGTGAGCCCCAGCACCGACCACGCCATGGCGCCGATGAACTCGCCCGTGTAGTGCATGGGCTCGGGCTCCAGCAGGGCCAGGGGCAGCGTGACGATGAAGGCCGCGATCAGTTGCACCGTGTTGGCGGTGCGCACGTCGCAGGCCTGTACGAAGCGCTTCTGGTACAGGGTGCCGGCCGTGATGGCGAACAGCGCGAACACCGCGTACGACAGGTTCTCCGCATTGGCGTGGTCGCCCGGCGAGCCTTCGACCAGCTTGCGCGATACCACCAGCACCAGCCCCGCAAACCCCAGCAGCAGGCCCAGCCACTGCCGGCGCGACACCCGCCCCTGCGCGCCGCCCACGGCGCTGAGCCAGATGGCGGTGAGCACCGGCTGCAGGCCGACGATGAGCGAGGACAGGCCCGAGCCCATGCCGGCCTTCACCGCGGCCCACACGCCGCCCAGGTAGCCCGCGTGCATGAGCACACCGACCACCGACAGGTGCAGCCATTGCGTGCGGTTGGCCGGCCACTTCACGCCGGCCCAGACGATCCACGGCAGGAAGCACAGGATGGACAGCGCGTAGCGCATCGCCAGGAAGGACAGCGGCGGCGCGTGCGGCATGCCGTAGCGCGCGACGATGAAACCCGTGCTCCAGATCAGCACGAAAATCCAGGGCATGGCGCGCAGCCAGGCGTTGTCGGACGCGGGAGAACTCACGGGCTCGCTTTCAACGGGAACGCGCGCGGATCTCGGGCAGCGCCTTCTGCAGGTAATAGACCATGGACCACACCGTGAGGACGGCCGACATCCACAGCAGCCAGGTGCCCCACAGGCGGGTGTCGATCAGGCCGAACAGGCGGCCGTCGAACAGCAGGAAAGGGATCGCGATCATCTGCACCATGGTCTTGACCTTGCCGATCATGTGCACCGCCACGCTCTTGGTGGCGCCGATGATGGCCATCCACTCGCGCAGCGAGGAGATCGCGATCTCGCGGCCGATGATGATGAGCGCCGCGAACACGTCGGCCCGGCCCATGTGCACCAGCACCAGCAGGCTGGCGCAGACCAGGAACTTGTCGGCCACCGGGTCGAGGAAGGCGCCGAAGGCCGAGGTTTGGTTGAGCTTGCGCGCCAGGTAGCCGTCGGCCCAGTCGGTGAGCGCGAAGACGATGAACATGGCGGTGGCCACCAGGTTCTGCTCGGCCGGGCTGAGATGCCCCACATAGAACACCCCCACGATCAGCGGAATGGCCACGATGCGGGCCCAGGTCAGCAGGGTGGGGAGGTTGAAGAACATGGCCGGATTATGCGGGCTGGCCCGCACGGGCCAGATCGATGGCTGCGGCCATCGTGCGCCACTGCATAATTGACGTTTACGTCAACGTCAAAGCCACCCCGGCGCACCCATCCCCTCAGGAGCACAAGCATGGAGATTGCAGGCAAGGTATTCATCGTCACCGGCGGCGCCTCGGGCCTCGGCGAAGGCACGGCGCGCATGCTGGCGGCCAACGGCGGCAAGGTCGTCATCGCCGACATGCAGGCCGACAAGGGCGAGGCCGTGGCCAAGGACATCGGCGGCGTGTTCGTCAAGTGCGACGTGAGCAGCGAGGCCGATGGCCAGGCCGTGGTCGCGAAGGCGGTGTCGCTGGGCAAGCTGATGGGCCTGGTCAACTGCGCGGGCATCGCCCCGGCCGAGAAGACCGTGGGCAAGAACGGCCCGCACGCGCTGGCCGTGTACACCAAAACCATCATGGTCAATCTGGTGGGCAGCTTCAACATGATCCGCCTGGCCGCCGACGCGATGTGCAAGAACGAGCCCGAGTCGACCGGTGAGCGCGGCGTGCTCATCAGCACCGCCAGCGTGGCGGCCTACGACGGCCAGATCGGCCAGGCGGCCTACAGTGCCTCCAAGGGTGGCGTGGTCGGCATGACGCTGCCGATCGCGCGCGACCTGGCGCGCAACGGCATCCGCAACATGACGATCGCCCCCGGCATCTTCGGCACGCCCATGCTGTTCGGCATGCCTCAAGAGGTGCAGGACGCGCTGGCCGCCAGCGTGCCCTTCCCCAGCCGCCTGGGCACGCCGCAGGACTACGCCAAACTGGCCAAGCACATCATCGAGAACGACATGCTCAACGGCGAGGTGATCCGCCTGGACGGCGCGATCCGCCTGGCGCCTCGGTAAGCCGGTGCTTCGGGCGTAGAGTCGCGCCATGAAGCGCTGGCTCTCGCCCCTCCTCCTGACCTTGCTGCTGGCGGCCTGCGCGCAGCCGCCCGCCACGCCCCCTCAGCCCGAAGCCGCCTCCGGCTACACCGCGAAGCCGGGCTGGTCTTTCGGGCGCTTGGCCGTCGCCGCCGCCAACCCGCTGGCCACCGAAGCGGGCGCGCGCGTCCTGCGCGAAGGAGGCAGCGCGGTGGACGCCGCGATTGCGGTGCAGATGGTGCTGACGCTCGTGGAGCCGCAGTCCAGCGGCATTGGCGGCGGCGCGTTCCTGCTGCATTGGGACGGCCGGCGCGTGCAGGCCTTCGATGGCCGCGAGACCGCGCCGGCCGCCGTCGACGAGCGCCTCTTCCTCGACGCACAGGGCCAGCCGATGCCCTTCGCGCAAGCAGTGGCCAGCGGCCGTTCGGTGGGCGTGCCGGGCACCGTGGCCATGCTGGCCCTGGCGCACCGGCAGCACGGGCGCCTGCCGTGGGCGCGGCTGTTTCAGCCCGCCATCGACCTGGCCGAGCGCGGCTTTCCCGTGAGCCCGCGGCTGCACACGCTGCTGGCCGCCGAGCAGGCACTGCCGGCCGACCCCGTGGCCCGCGCCTACTTCTACCGCGCCGATGGCACGCCGCATCCCGTCGGCCACGCGCTGCGCAACCCCGAGCTCGCGGCGGTGCTGCGCGACATCGCGGCCATCGGGCCACGGGCCCTGGTCGACGGCCCGATCGCGCGCGCCATCGTCGACAAGGTTCGCCAGCACCCCAGCCTGCCCGGCGCGCTCACGCAGGACGACCTGCGCCGCTACCAGCCGCGCGAGCGTGAGGCCTTGTGCCACCCGCTGCGCACCGGCGGGCGCTGGGTGCGCCTGTGCGGCTTTCCGCCGCCCAGCTCGGGCGGCATCGCGGTCGGGCAGATCCTGGGCCTGCTCTCGCGCACGCCGCAGGCCCTGGCCGGGCTGCGCGACGGCCGCCCCGGCGCCGACTGGCTGCACGCCTACACCGAGGCCTCGCGCCTGGCCTTCGCGGACCGCGCCCAGTACGTGGGCGACCCCGACTTCGTGCCCGCGCCCGGCGGGGACTGGAACAGCCTGCTGGCCCCCGAATACCTCAACGCGCGCGCCCAACTCATCGGCCCGCAGCGCATGCCCGAGGCCAGGCCGGGCCGGCCAGCCGGCGCGCCGCTGGCCTTCGCGCCCATGCCCTCGCAACCCGAGGCCGGCACCAGCCACGTCAGCATCGTCGACGGCCGCGGCAACGCGCTGGCCATGACCACCACCATCGAATCGGCCTTCGGCTCGCGCCTGATGGTCAGCACCGATCCCTCTCGCCCCGGCGGCTTCCTGCTCAACAACGAACTCACCGACTTCAGCTTCGCCCCCGCCGACAGCCAGGGCCGCCCCATCGCCAACCGCGTGCAGCCGGGCAAGCGGCCGCGCTCGTCCATGGCGCCCACGCTGGTGTTCGACGCCCAGAGCGGCGAACCCCTCATGAGCGCGGGCAGCCCGGGCGGCGCGCTCATCATCCACTACACCGCCAAGGCACTGCACGGCAGCTTGCACTGGGGCCTGCACCCGCAGGCCGCGCTGGACCTGCCCAACTTCGGCACCCTGGGCGGTCCGCTGATGCTGGAGCAAAACCGCTTCCCCGACGCCACCGTGCAGGCGCTGCGCGCCCTCGGCCACACGGTGCAAACGGTGGAGATGACCAGCGGCGCGCAGGCCCTGCTGCGGCGCGGCGGGCGCTGGCTGGGCGGTGCCGATCCGCGGCGCGAGGGCATCGTCGCAGGCGATTGACCGACACCCCCGTCGGCGCGGGAGATCCCGTCCAGACAGGCCACGGGTCCGGCTGTGCCGGTCCCTTGGCAGGGTCCCGTCGGGGGGGCGCGCGCGGCGCGGCGGGGGTGCTTCATACTCTCCCCCTTCCCCATGGCCATCCCCCAGAGCTTCATCCAGGAACTGCTCACCCGCGTCGACGTGGTCGACGTGGTGGGCCGCTACGTGCAGCTCAAGAAGGGCGGCGCCAACTTCATGGGGCTGTGCCCCTTCCACGGCGAGAAGTCGCCCTCGTTCAGCGTCAGCCCGTCCAAGCAGTTCTATCACTGCTTCGGCTGCGGGGCGAACGGCAACGCCATCGGCTTCCTCATGGAGCACACGGGCATGGGCTTCGTGGAAGCCGTGAAGGACCTGGCCGCCCAGGTCGGCCTGCAGGTGCCCGACGACGCCGCCTCGCCGCAGGACCGCGAACGCGCCGCGCAGCAACGCCAGCAACAGGCCACGCTGACCGACGTGCTGGAGAAGACCGCCCGCGACTACCAGAAGCAGCTGAAGGCCTCGCCGCGCGCCATCGGCTACCTCAAGGGCCGAGGCCTGTCGGGCCAGATCGCCAAGGTGTTCGGTCTGGGCTACGCGCCCGAGGGCTGGCGCCACCTGGCCGGCGTGTTCCCGGACTACCAGTCGCCGCTGCTCACCGAGTCGGGCCTGGTGATCGAACACGCCGACGAAAAAGGCCAGGACGGCCAGGCCAAGCGCTACGACCGCTTCCGCGACCGCGTGATGTTCCCCATCCGCAACGTCAAGGGCGAGTGCATCGGCTTTGGCGGGCGCGTGCTCGACAAGGGCGAGCCCAAGTACCTCAACTCGCCCGAGACGCCGGTCTTCAGCAAGGGCCGCGAGCTGTATGGACTGTTCGAAGCCCGCACCGCCATCCGCCAACACGGCTACGCCCTGGTCACCGAGGGCTATATGGACGTGGTGGCGCTCGCCCAGCTCGGTTTTGGCAACGCCGTGGCCACGCTGGGCACGGCCTGCACGGCCGACCACGTGCAGAAGCTGTTCCGTTTCACCGACGCCGTGGTGTTCAGCTTCGACGGCGACGCCGCCGGCCGGCGCGCCGCGCGCAAGGCGCTGGACGCCGCCCTGCCCTGGGCCAGCGACACGCGCAGCGTGAAGTTCCTCTTCCTGCCCGCCGAGCACGACCCCGACAGCTTCATCCGCGAGCACGGCACCGAGGCCTTCGCCGCGCGCGTGAAGGAAGCCATGCCGCTGTCGCGCTTCCTGCTGGAGGCCGCCGGCGCCGACTGCGAGCTCGACACCGCCGAAGGCCGCGCGCGCATGGCCAGCCAGGCCCGCCCGCTGTGGAGCGCCTTGCCCGACGGCGCGCTCAAGAGCCAGCTGCTGGCCGACATCGCCCACACCGCCGCCCTGGACGCCCAGGACCTGCTGCGCCTGTGGGCACCGGCGGGCGGCCGCGGCCAGCCGGGCGGCGCCGCGCCGCGCCCGGCCCGCGCCCGCCAGGAACCGCGCGACCCCGACGGGGGCCCGGAACACGATCATGGGTACGAACACGGTGGCGGGTACGGGTCCGGTGCCCCGCGCCGCCGCCAGGGGCAGGCCGCCACCCAGCACGCCTGGCACGGCCGCTCGTCGGCGTCGCGCCGCGGCCTCATGAGCCGCGAAGACCGGGCCCTGGGCCTGCTGCTGTCGCATACCCCGTCCTGGGACCAGCTCTCCGCCGACGACCACCACCTGCTGGCCGAGTTGCCCGCACCGCACGGCCCCCTGTTCGCCTGGCTGGAGGCGCAACTGCACGAGCACGGCCACCAACCCTGGGCCGCCCTGCGCGAGGCCCTGCGCGGCCACGAACACGAAGCGCTGGCTTGCCAGCAGGTGGAGCGCTGCGCCCTGACCCCCGGCGCCGAGGAAGACGCCGAGGAACTGGGCGGCGTCATGCTGCGCCTGCGCATCGAGCACCTGAAGGCCCTGGAGGTCGAGGCCATCGCCCGCGCCGGCAGCGACCCGGCCGAACTGCGGCGTTATGCCGACATTCAGGCCCAGCGCAAGGCGCTGGAGCACCAGATCGGGGCCGCGCCGGTATAATCCTCGGTTGCACCGCAAGCGCGACAGCAGCACCTCCGGCACCGGCCCGGCCCTCCTGCAAGGGCTACATGGCAACACCGCCTGGCCACCCCGCCCTCCCCGGGCGCGCGGAACCCCGCAAGGACTGCACACCAAATGATCGCCCCACAGCTTGCAGGCCCGCCCGCACCGGCCCGTGGCGGGTGCCGTGCTCTTCCAAAACCACCGGTTGACCCCAAGTAGGGTTTTCTGGCGGCTGTTGGGTGTTCTGCCGGTTCCATCGACGTTTTTTTGAGGTTCCCATGCCCGCGAAGAAAGCCAGTCCGTCCGCTGCCGCCACCAAGACCGCCGCCAAGAAGGCCGCTCCGGCCAAAGCCCAACCGGTGGCCGCTCCCAAGAAAGCCCCCGCAGTGACGACCAAGACCACCCCCACCAAAGCCGCCGCCAAGGCCGCGCCGGCCAAGAAGGCTGCCGCCAAGACGACCGCCAGCAGCACCGCGAAAAAATCCAAGCCCGAGGCCCTGGCCGAGGAGTTGCTGGAAGGCGAAGCCCCCGCCAAGAAGAAACCTGGCCGTCCCGCCAAGGCCGCGGCCGACAAGCCCGCCGCCAAGCGCGGCCGCAAGCCCAAGGCCGACGCCAAGGGCAAGGGCGAGGACGATCTCGACGACGCCGACCTCGGTGACATCGACGAGGACCTGGTCGGCGACGACGTGCCCGAAGAGGCCAGCACCGAGGAAGCGCAGCCGGTCGAAAAGGCCAAGCCGCTGCGCATGAAGATCAGCAAGGCCAAGGAGCGTGCGCTGATGAAG
Organism: Hydrogenophaga sp. YM1; assembly: GCF_016903055.1. NCBI lineage: Bacteria > Pseudomonadati > Pseudomonadota > Betaproteobacteria > Burkholderiales > Comamonadaceae > Hydrogenophaga > Hydrogenophaga sp. YM1. Next base: position 3,155,782 of record NZ_CP070223.1, read on the forward strand.
GAATTCGGGCTGGACGAGACCGTCCTGTCCGAGGAGGAGGCGCGCGCCCGTCGCGAGCGTCTCAAGACCCTGATCAAGCTGGGCAAGACGCGCGGCTACCTCACGCACGGCGAGATCAACGACCACCTGCCCGACAAGCTGGTCGAGGCCGAGACCCTGGAAGTGGTGGTCTCGCTGCTCAACGACATGGGTGTGGCCGTCTACGAACAGACGCCCGACGCCGAGACCCTGCTGCTCAACAACACCGGCCCCACCGCCGCCACCGAAGAAGAGGCGGAAGAGGAAGCCGAAGCCGCCCTGTCCACGGTGGACAGCGAATTCGGTCGCACCACCGACCCGGTGCGCATGTACATGCGCGAAATGGGCACGGTGGAGCTGCTCACGCGCGAGGGCGAGATCGAGATCGCCAAGCGCATCGAAGGCGGCCTGCACAGCATGATGGAAGCGATCAGCGAATCGCCCGCCACCATCGCCGAGATCCTGGCCATGGCCGAGGAAATCCGCGAAGGCAAGGTCGTCATCTCCACCGTGGTGGACGGTTTCGCCGACGCCGACGAGGCCGACGACTACGTTGCCGAGGAAGACTTCGACGACTACGACGAGGCCGACGACGACGACGGCAAGGGCGGCTCCAAGGCCCTCACGCGCAAGCTCGAGGAACTCAAGCGCGAGGCGCTGGAGCGCTTCGACGCCATGCGCGGCATGTTCGAGAAGCTGCACAAGATCTACGACAAGGAAGGCTACGGCAGCCCCCACTACGCCAAGACGCAGCAGGCCATCACCGAGAAGCTGATGACCATCCGCTTCACGGCCAAGGCGATCGAGAAGCTGTGCAGCACGGTGCGCGGCCAGGTCGACGAGATCCGCAAGAAGGAGCGCGAACTGCGCCGCATCATCGTGGACAAGTGCGGCATGCCACAGGAGACCTTCATCAAGGACTTCCCGCCCAACCTGCTCAACCTCAAGTGGGTGGAGAAGCAGGCCGCCGCGGGCAAGCCCTGGAGCACGGTGCTCGAGCGCAACATCCCGCCGGTGCAGGAGCTGCAGCAGGGCCTGATCGACATCCAGAGCAGCGTGGTGGTGCCCATCGAGCACCTCAAGGACATCCACAAGCGGATGAACAACGGCGAGGCCTCCTCGCGCGACGCCAAGAAGGAAATGATCGAGGCCAACCTGCGCCTGGTGATCTCCATCGCGAAGAAGTACACCAACCGCGGCCTGCAGTTCCTGGACCTGATCCAGGAAGGCAACATCGGCCTCATGAAGGCGGTGGACAAGTTCGAATACCGCCGTGGCTACAAGTTCTCGACCTACGCCACGTGGTGGATCCGCCAGGCCATCACGCGCTCGATCGCCGACCAGGCGCGCACCATCCGCATCCCGGTGCACATGATCGAGACCATCAACAAGATGAACCGCATCAGCCGCCAGCACCTGCAGGAGTTCGGCTTCGAGCCCGATGCGTCCATCCTGGCCGAGAAGATGGAGATGCCCGAGGACAAGATCCGCAAGATCATGAAGATCGCCAAGGAGCCGATCTCCATGGAAACGCCGATCGGCGACGACGACGATTCGCACCTGGGCGACTTCATCGAGGACACCACCAACACCGCCCCCATCGAGGCCGCCATGCAGGCTGGCCTGCGCGAAGTGGTGAAGGAAATCCTGGACAGCCTCACGCCGCGCGAAGCCAAGGTGCTGCGCATGCGCTTCGGCATCGAGATGTCCACCGACCACACGCTGGAAGAAGTGGGCAAGCAGTTCGACGTCACGCGCGAACGCATCCGCCAGATCGAGAGCAAGGCGGTGCGCAAGCTCAAGCACCCGAGCCGCAGCGACAAGCTGCGCAGCTTCATCGACTCGCTCTGATCGGGCGGGTTGACCAGAAAAAAAAGGGAGCCACTGGCTCCCTTTTTTTTGGTCGCGTGGATCAGGTGCCGCGGGGCCGGACGACGAGCTCAAGGTAGCCCGTCGCCGCATCGGGCTCGCGCGCGAAGTCCCAGTCGGGCAGCCAGGCGATCAGCAGCTCGGCCGTGGTGCGCACGCAGCAACCCGCCATCACGTGCCCACCCCACACGCGGCCCTGGGCGTCCGCCACGCTCATGTGAAGGTGCGCGTGGTCCATGCCCAGCGAGCCGCTGAGCGTGAGGATCTCGCTGGGCCCGGGCACGAGCAGGACGTCCTCGGCCGCCGCCAGGCGCAGGCGAGCGTCCACCAGGCTGCCGATGCCCGCGACCACGAAGGCCGCGCGCTGGTGGTGCTCACGCGCCGCCGATTGCAGTGCGGCGCGCAGGTCCTCACCCGGGTTCAGGCGCAAGGGCAGGTGGTCCATGGTCGCGGTCTACATCAGCTCATCAAGAAATCCGCGCGCCGCAGGCGAGAGCGGATGGCCGTTGCGCTGGTAGATATAGAACGCGCGCTCGATCGCGGGTTCGACCAGCGGGATGAAGCTCAGCTTGAGATCGCGGCGCAAGGCCCTGGCGTAATCGGGGGCGGTGGTGACGCCCAGGCCCTGGCCGACCAGTGCGAGCGCCGTGGGCAGGTGCTCGACGACGGTGGCGTCTTCCATGCGCTGGGTGCGGCCGTGCCGCCACAGCGCCTCGCGGATGTCTTTCTCGAACGTGCTCGGGTAGCAGATCCAGGGATCGTCCTGCGTGTCGCTCCATCGGATGGACCGCTTGCGCGCCGCGGGATGCGCGGACGAACAGACGAACTGGATCGCGACCTTGCGAAAGAAACGGCGTTCCACGCCGGCATCGCATGGCCGGTCCGGACCGATGCCGAACTCCACCGCACCGCGCGAGACCGCGGCGGGAATGTCCTCCAGCGCCGTGTCCATGATCTGCACGCTGACCTGCGGGTGCCGGGCCGAGAACTCGGCCAGCGCCGGGGGAATGAGCGTGCAGGCGAGCAGGCTCGGCGCGCTGAAGCGCAAGGAGCCCCGCTGCAGCTGGCGGACGTCGGCCGCGCTGACGGCGATGCGGTCCAGATCGTCGAGCATGCGCTTGGCGATGGGCACCAGCTGCAGGCCCATCTCGGTCGGCGTGATGCGCTTGCCCTCCCGATTGAACAAGGGCAGGCCGACCTCGGCCTCCAGTTGGCGGATCACCATGCTGACGGCCGACTGGGTCAGGTGCAGTCGGTGCGCGGCGCGCGTGAAACCGCCGGTCTCGACCGCGGCAATGAAGGCCCGCAGTTGCCGGAGACTGATGTGCATCAGCTGAACTTATGGGTGGGTCAAAAAACAGCGTTTGAATCCTAGCACCGGGGGCCGCAGACTCCACCGCCAGCACAGCCCCCACCCGCGACGCCCATGCCCCGAATCACCTTTGTCAGCCCCGATGGGGGACGCAGGACCATCGACGCACCCGATGGCGAAACCCTGATGCGCGCCGCGACGCAGCACGCGGTGGACGAGATCCTGGGCGAATGCGGCGGCGCCTGCTGCTGCGCCACCTGCCACATCTACCTCGACGAAGCCTCCCTGGCCAAGGTGCCGCCGGCCAGCGAGATGGAACGGCAGGTCCTCGAGTTCACCGCCGCGCCGCGCCGAACGGGCAGCCGGCTGGCCTGCCAGGTGCTGGCGGACCGGCTGAGCGACGGGCTGATTGTTGAACTGCCGGCGACCCAGATCTAGGCGCCACCCCCAAGACACCGTTTCACCACCTCACCCCTACTGCCATGCCACAAACCCCTCGCCCCCGCTCCTTCCAGCTCCATCCCGACGACAGCCCCTGGGAACCCGCGGACTACAACATCATCTGGGAGGACGGCCGCGAATACGGGCGCTTCCGCCGCGTGCTGCGCCGCGACGCGCACGGCCTGACCGTCATCGCCCGCTTCGTGGCGCCACCGGGCAAGGCCTGGAAGATCATGGGCCGCGCGCCCGAACTCGGTGAAGAGGTCTACATCATGAAAGGCGCCTACTACGACACGCGCGGACGGGTCGTGGCCAGGGAAGGCAGCTTCATGTACAACGCGCCGGGCGCGCTGCACGGCGGCATCTCGACCGACATGACGCTGTACCTGCACTGGTGCAGCGGCAAGCCGGACGAGATCGTGTCGGTGGACCTGATCGACTTCGAGGTGGCCCCAGGCGCCTGAGGCCGCGGGGCCGAGGCCCTCAGCCCATGTGCAGGCCGCCGTTGACCGAGAAGTCGGCGCCGGTGGAGTAGCCCGCCTCGTCACCGGCCAGCCAGGCGATGATGGAGGCGATCTCGCTCGGCTCGCCCAGGCGCTTGACGGGCACGGTGGCCACGATCTTGTCCAGCACATCAGGGCGGATCGCCTTGACCATGTCGGTGCCGATGTAGCCCGGGCTCACGGTGTTCACCGTGACGCCCTTGTTGGCCAGCTCCTGCGCCAGCGCCATGGTGAAGCCGTGCATGCCGGCCTTGGCCGCCGAGTAGTTGGTCTGGCCCGCCTGGCCCTTCTCGCCGTTGACGGAGCTGATGTTGATGATGCGGCCCCAGCCCTTCTCCACCATGTCGGGCACGACCTGCTTGGTCACGTTGAACATGGAGTTGAGGTTGGTGCTGATGACCGCGTCCCAGTCCTCGCGCGTCATCTTGAGGAACATGCGGTCGCGCGTGATGCCTGCGTTGTTGACCAGCACGTCGATGGAGCCGTGATCGGCCTTGGCCTTGGCGAACGCGGCGACGGTGGAATCCCACTCGGCCACATTGCCCACGCTGGCGTGGAACGTGAAGCCCAGGGCCTTCTGCTCGTCGAGCCACTTCTGGTAATCGCGCGTGGGCCCGCAGCCGGCAACGACCTTGAAGCCCTCCTTGTGCAGGCGCTGGCAGATGGCGGTGCCAATGCCCCCCATGCCCCCCGTGACGTATGCAACCTTCTGACTCATGGTGACCTTTCCAGGCGATTGTTGTTGAACACGTTCATGCTAGCCGTGCGCTCAGCGCTCGACAGCAAGGGAAACCCCCATCCCGCCGCCGATGCACAAGGCCGCGAGGCCGCGCTTGGCGTCGCGGCGCTGCATCTCGTGCAGCAGCGTCACCAGCACGCGGCAGCCCGAGGCACCGATCGGGTGCCCGATGGCGATGGCGCCGCCGTTGACGTTGACGCGCGACGGGTCGAGCTCCAGCGCTTTATTCACCGCGCAGGCCTGGGCCGCGAAGGCTTCATTGAGTTCGAACAGGTCCACGTCGGCCGCCTTCCAGCCCGCGCGTGCCAGCGCCTTCTTCGACGCCGGCACCGGACCCATGCCCATGGTGGCCGGGTCCAGGCCGCTGGTGCCGAAGGCGGCGATGCGCGCCAGCGGCGTCAGGCCCAGCGAGGCCGCCTTCTTCGCGCTCATCACCACCACGGCGGCGGCGCCGTCGTTGATGCCGCTGGCGTTGCCCGCCGTCACCGTGCCCGCCTTGTCGAACGCGGGGCGCAGGCCGGCCAGCGCGTCGGCGCTGGTCTTCTTGTTGATGAACTCGTCGGCGTCGAAGACCAGGGGGTCGCCCTTCTTCTGCGGGATGCTCACGCCCACGATCTCGTCCTTGAACCGGCCGGCCTCCTGCGCGGCCGAGGCCTTCTGCTGGCTGCCCAGGGCCAGCGCGTCCTGCATCTCGCGCGTGATGCCGTGCGCCTTGGCCACGTTCTCGGCGGTGATGCCCATGTGGTACTGGTTGTAGACGTCCCACAGGCCGTCCACGATCATGGTGTCGGTCATCTTCCAGTCGCCCATGCGCTGGCCGTCGCGGCTGCCGTTGAGCACGTGCGGCGAAGCGCTCATGTTCTCCTGGCCGCCGGCGATGACGATCTCGCTGTCGCCGGTCTGGATGGCCTGGGCCGCGAGCATCACGGCCTTCAGGCCCGAGCCGCACACCGCGTTGATGGTGAGCGCGGGTGTTTCCTTGGCGATGCCGGCTTTCATCATGGCCTGGCGCGCGGGGTTCTGGCCCACGCCGGCGGCCAGCACCTGGCCCATGATCACTTCGCCGATGGCGTCGTGGGGCAGGCCGCTGCGCTCCAGCAGCGCCTTGATGACGGTGGCGCCGAGTTCGGTCGCGGGCGTCTTGGCCAGCGTGCCGCCAAACTTGCCGACCGCGGTGCGGGCGGCGGCGACGATGACGATGTCTTCCATGAGCGTTCTCCTGTAGGGATAAAAAGCAAATGCGATCCGGGAGGGGCGTCCTTCAGCCCGAGGCACCGAGGAACCGGCTTTGCCGGGCCCCTGGTGTCGCCCCCGGGTGGGGGGCGACGCGAAGCGGCGCGGGGGAGAGTCATCTCACGCCTTGGCCTTCACGTAGCGGCCCGGCGCGGGTTCGATGGCGCCGTAGGCCTTGCCCCGGCCGTAGGCCTTGGGCGCGGGAATCTGCTTGCCCCCCAGGGGCTTGAGCCAGGCGGCCCAGTCGGTCCACCAGCTGCCCGGGTGCTCGGTGGCCTGGGCGATCCAGTCCTTCACGTTCTCCGGGAAGGCGCTGGAGCCGCTGGTCCAGTGGCTGCGCTTGCCCTTGCTCGCGGGATTGATGACGCCCGCGATGTGGCCCGAGGCGCCCATGACGAAACGCTTCTTGCCCGGGAACAGCTGCGTGCTGCCATAAGCGCCGCCGATGGGCACGATGTGGTCCTCGCGCGAGCCGTAGATATAGACCGGCAGCTTGACCTGGCGAAAGTCGATCTTCTGCCCGCAGACCAACACCTCGCCGGGCTTGATCAGGTCGTTCTGCAGGTACATGTGGCGCAGGTACCAGGCGTAGTAGGGGCCGGGCAGGTTGGTGCTGTCGGAGTTCCAGTACAGCAGGTCGAAAGGCGGCGGCGTTTCGCCCTTGAGGTAGTTGCCCACCACGTAGTTCCAGACCAGGTCGTTGGGCCGCAGGAAGCTGAAAGTGGTGGCCAGGTCGCGCCCGGGCATGAGGCCGCCGTTGGCGAACTGCATCTCGCGAAAGCGCACGAAGTTCTCGTCGATGAAGACGTCGAGGATGCCGGTGTCGCGGAAGTCGAGCAGCGTGGTGAGGAAGGTGGCGCTGTGCACCGGCTGCTGGCCCCTCCCGGCCAGCACGGCGAGCGCCGTGCCCAGCATGGTGCCGCCCACGCAGAAGCCCAGGGCGTTGATGTCCTTGGCGCCGCTGATGTCGCGCACCACCTCGATGGCACGGATGACCGCGTCCTCGATGTACTGGTCCCAGGTGGCCTGGGCCAGCGACTCGTCGGGGTTGCGCCAGCTCACGACGAAGGTGCGGTGACCCTGCTCCACCGCGTAGCGGATCAGCGAGTTGTCGGGTTGCAGGTCGAGGATGTAGAACTTGTTGATGCAAGGCGGCACCAGCAGGAAGGGCCGCTCGTACACCTTGGCCGTGAGCGGCTTGTATTCGATGAGCTGGAACAGCTCGTTTTCGAACACCACCGCGCCTTCGGTGGTGGCCACGTTCTTGCCGACCTCGAACACGCTTTCGTCGGTCATGGAGACGTGGCCCTGCTTGATGTCGTGCAGCAGGTTGGCCACGCCCTTGGCGATGCTCTCGCCCTGGGTCTCGATGGCCTTCTTCTGCGCCTCGGCGTTGAAGGCCAGGAAGTTGCTCGGCGCGCTGGCGTCGATCCACTGCTGCACGGCGAAGCGCACGCGCGCCTTGGTCTTGGCGTCGCCCTGCACGGCCTCGGCCATGGCCATGAGGGTGCGGGCGTTGAGCAGGTAGGTGGCCGCCGTGAAGGCCGCCAGGGGATTGCCGCCCCAGGCCTCGGACGCGAAGCGGCGGTCACCCTCCGGCCTGGCCGCCAGGCCCTGATTCCACAAGGCCGCGGCGTCTTTCAGGTAGGTCTGCTGGATTTCCAGCAAGGTGGCCGGATCGAGCGACGCCTGGGCGCCACCGGCCTGCTGGAACAGCTCGGTGAAGGCTGGCATGCCCATCGGCGCGGCGCCCTGCGCGGGCGGCATGAAGGCCCGGAAGGCGGCCATGGGGTCGGGCGCGGGCCCGGCCGTGGCGGACGCGGCGCCGGGAAAGGCCTGGGCCATCTGCGCCCACTGCCGCACCAGGCCCTGCTGGAACTCCTGGGCCGCCTGCGCCCAGTCGGCCGTGTCGTTCTTCTTGCCCGATGCCATGCCAGTCTCCTCAGCTTTCACGCTAGGCCTACAGTGTCGGCCCTTGTCTTCAGGAATGTCCCAGTATCCCTGCGCCGCCCCTATGGGGCATTGACGCCAATCAACGAGAAAGCAAGCCGTGTACCTGGTCGTGATCGCTTGGATGTACGTCGTGCTGATGATGTCGGTGGCCGAGGCCACGAACACGACCGGCTCGGTGCTCGGGGCCATTGTGACCTTTTTTCTCTACGGGGTACTCCCCATGGTCGTGGTGGTGTACCTGCTGCGCACGCCGCAGCGGCGCCGCGCGATCAAGGCGCGCGAAGCAGCCGAGGACGCGGCGCGCGCGTCCGAGCGGGCGGCGCCCTCAGCCCAGCCAGACGCAGGCGGCGAAGCGACCGGTGCCGCCGAGGCGGGCGGCGTCGCGCCGGTGCGAAAAGAACCTTGAGCGTTCGCTGACGGTGCACCAGCCGGCGCTGCCGTCGTTGCCATGCAAGGAGCGCAGCCCGGCCGCCGACAGGCGCTGGCGCGCGAGCGCGGGCAGGTCCGCCCACCACTTGCCGCGCGTGGGGTGGGCGTGAAAGTGCGCGGCGGCCGCGCGGTCGGCGCTGACGAAGGCTTCCCACACCTCTTCGCCCACCTCGAAGGCCGTGGGGCCGATGGCCGGACCCAGCCAGGCCATCACCTCGCCCGGGCCGGCCACCTCGCGCAGCCGCTGAAGCGTGGCCTCCAACACCCCGGCGTGCAGGCCGCGCCAGCCGGCGTGCGCGGCGGCCACGGCACGGCCGCTGGCGTGGGCGAACAGCACCGGCAGGCAGTCGGCCACCATGATGGTGGCGGCCAGGCCGGGCGTGTGCACCACGGCCGCGTCGGCTTCGGCGCCGTCGGGCGTGCCGGCGTCCAGCACCGCCACGCCCGTGCCGTGCACCTGGCGCAGGAACACCGGGCGCGCCGGCGCGCAGAACACGGCCAGGCGCTGGCGGTTGGCGGCCACGGCGGCGGGATCGTCGCGCACGTGGTCGCCCAGGTTGAAGCTGTCGAAGGGCGGCGCCGAGACGCCGCCCGCGCGCGTGGTGCACAAGGCGCGCACGCCCGCGGGCGCGGGCCAGTCCGGCGTGAAAACCGAAGCGGGGGTGTCCGGCGCCATCAGGCCGCGATGCCGCAACAGGCCAGGGCCATCAGGCCTCGGCGTCCGGGCAGGCCGAGGGCTGCGCCTTCTGGAAGGCGTCCAGCGCCATGCAGGCCTCGAACGCGGCCATGGTGCGAGGCAGGCCACTGAAGTCGGCCTTGAAGCGCTGGCCATTGAAGATCTGCGGCACCAGGCAGCAGTCGGCCATGGTGGGCGTGTCGCCGTGGCAGAAACGGCCCGAGGGACCGGCGGCGAGCTGTTTCTCGAAGGCCTCGAGGCCGACGCGCACCCAGTGGCGGTACCAGTCGTTCTTGGGCTCCTCACCCACCTTGAGCTCGTTGACGAGGTACTTGAGCACGCGCAGGTTGTTGATGGGGTGGATCTCGCAGGCCACGATCTGCGAGAGCGCGCGCACACGTGCGCGGCCCAGGGCGTCGGCGGGCAGCAGCTTGGCGCCGGCCTGGGTCTCGTCCAGGTACTCCATGATGGCCATGGACTGCGTCAGGCGCGTGCCATCGCCGAGTTCCAGGGTGGGCACCAGGCCTTCGGGCAGTTGCTCGGACCAGGCCGCCTGCCGGTGCTCGCCGCGCGCGATGTGGATCGGCACGTACTCGTAGGGCAGGCCCTTGAGGTTGAGCGCGATGCGCACGCGGAACGAGGCCGAGGAGCGGAAGTAGTTGTAGAGCTTCATGGCCCCCGAGGATAACCCCCGGGGGCTTGCGCACCGGGACGCTCAGGCGCCGGCCAGCGCCGGGTAGTCGGTGTAGCCCTTCTCGCCGCCGCCGTAGAAGGTGGTCCGGTCGGCGGGGTTGAACGGACCGCCCTGGCGCAGGCGCTCCACCAGGTCGGGGTTGGCGATGAAGGGCTTGCCGAACGCCACCAGGTCGGCGCCATCCTTCAGCGATTGCTCGGCCAGCGCGAGGTCGTAGCCGTTGTTGACCATCCAGGCGCCCTGTCCGCCCGCGCTGCGCCAGGCCTGGCGCAGCGCGGCGTAGTCGAAGGGCCGGTCGTCGATCTGCCGGGGGCCACCGGTGGCGCCCTCGATGACGTGCACGTAGGCCAGGCCCAGCGGGCCGAGCTCGCGCGCCACGTACTCGAAGAGCGGCTGCGGGTCGGCGTCGACGATGTCGTTGGCCGGCGTCACGGGCGACAGGCGGATGCCGGTGCGGCCCGCGCCGATGGCGCCGACGACCGCCTGCGTGACTTCCAGCAGCAGGCGCGCGCGGTTCTCGATGGCGCCGCCGTAGGCATCGTCGCGCTGGTTGGCGCCGGTCTTGAGAAACTGGTCGAGCAGGTAGCCGTTGGCGGCGTGGATCTCTACGCCGTCGAAGCCGGCCTCGATGGCGGCGAGCGCGGCGCGGCGGTAGTCGTCCACGATGCCGGGCAGTTCGTCGGTGCGCAGCGCGCGCGGCGCCGAGGTGTCCACGAAGGTCGGCACGCCGTCGACGATGAGCACGGTCTTGGTCTTGGCCGTGACGGCCGAGGGCGCCACCGGCGCGCCCTTGCCCGGCTGCAGTTCGGTGTGCGAGACGCGGCCCACATGCCAGAGCTGGGTGACGATCTTGCCGCCGGCCTGGTGAACGGCCTCGGTCACGCGCTTCCAGCCGGCGATCTGCTCGGGCGCGTACAGGCCCGGCACGTCGGCGTAGCCCTGCCCCTGGTGGCTGATGGCGGTGGCCTCGGTGATGAGCAGGCCGGCGCTGGCGCGCTGGCGGTAGTAGGTCGCCATCAGCGGCGTGGGCACGGCGCCGGGCGCGCGGTTGCGCGTGAGCGGCGCCATCACGATGCGGTTCTTGAGTGCGATGTCGCCCGCGCGGGTGGGCTCGAACAGGGTGGTCATGGGCGGTTTCTCCGGATGAAGGGGCGCGGCCCGCAGGCCGCCGACACCCGCATTCTCGGGCCGCGCCGCAAAGGGCCTACGCCCCGTACGGCCAAGCGATTGGCGCTACCCGACGCCGCCCGCGCCGGCGCGCCAACCGCCTCAGCCCACCACCAGCTTCATCAGCGGCATCACGCGCTCGCTTTCGCTGCGCCGCTCCAGCGCCAGGCGCATGTTCATCTGCGCCACCTGGGTGTGTTCCACCGCCAGGGCCTGGGCGCGGGCGCCCTCGCCGCGCTTGAGGGCGTCGAACAGCATGTGGTGCTGGCGGTGCGCGTAGAGCATCCAGTCGCGGTCCATGGCCACGGTGCCCTGCATGGGCAGCATGGCCGAGGCCGGTGCGAAGGGCAGCTTGTCGTTCAACACCACCGCGCGCTGCAGGGCGCGATTGCCGCAGGCCTGCAGGATGAGTTCGTGGAAGCGGTCGTTCATGCGCGCGTAGGCCGCATAGCTTTCCAGCGTGAGCGGGTCATCGGCCAGCAGGCGGTCGCCTTCGTCCAGCACGGCCTGCAGGTCGTTCTGCAAGGCACGCGGTATCCCGTGTTCGGCCACCAGCCGCGCGGCCATGCCCTCCAGGTGGCCACGCACGGCGATGGCGTCGACCACCTCCTGCGCGGTGAACTGGCGCACCAGGTACTTGCCGGTCTCGTTCGCCTCGACCAGGCCTTCCTGCTCCAGCATCACCAGCGCGGCGCGCACCGGCGTGCGCGAGGCGCCCAGGCGCTCGGCCAGCTGTTGTTCGGCCAGGCGCTGGCCGGGCTCGAACTGGCCCGACAGGATCCAGTCGCGCAACTGCATCAAAACGGTTTCTTGCAAGCTCATGGTTGAAACTGTACACTGCATTTTCAAAACGGGATACCGTTTTAGACAGAACCCCCACCCAAACCTTCCCAGAGCCCCATGAAAGCTGAACTGAATCAACGCCTTACCCAAGTCGGCCCCGGCACCCCCGGTGGCAACCTGCTGCGCCGCTACTGGCAGCCCGTGGCCCTGGTCGACGAGTTCAATCCGGCGATCGATCCGGCCATGGCGGTTCGCCCGGTCAAGCCGGTGCGGGTGCTGGGCCAGAACTTCGTGCTGTTCAAGAACAGCGAGGGGCGCTTCGGCCTGCTCGACCGCGATTGTCCGCACCGCGGCGCCGACCTGGCCTACGGCCGCAACGAAGGCGACGGCCTGCGCTGCCCCTTCCACGGCTGGAAGTTCGACGTCGAGGGCCGCTGCCTGGAGACGCCCGCCGAGCCCGCCGGCAGCACGCTGTGCAAGCGCGTGACGCAGAAGAGCTATCCGCTGATCGAGCGCAGCGGCGTGCTGTTCGGCTGGTTCGGCCCCGAGGGCGTGGAGCCCCCGCCCCTGCCCGCCCTGGACTGCTTCAGCGCGCCCGACACCCACGTCTTCGCCTTCAAGGGCCTGTGGAACTGCAACTGGCTGCAATCGCTGGAGGTGGGCATCGACCCCGCGCACGCCTCGTACCTGCACCGCTTCTTCAACGACGGCTCGCTCGACGACGCCTATGGCAAGCAGTTCCGCGGCGCCAGCGCCGGCGAAGTGGACGGCGAGCGCTGGCCCATGACGCGCGTGATGCGCGAGTTCGGCCAACCCGAGATCCTGCACGAGCCCAAGCCCTGGGGCCAGCAGCTCACCGCGCTGCGCCGCCTGAACGACGAGCTCACCCACGTGCGCGTCACCAACTGCGTGTTCCCCCAGACCTTCGTGATCCCGCTGTCCGAGACGATGACGATCACGCAGATGCACGTGCCGGTGGACGACACCCACAACTACTGGTACGCCTTCTTCACCAGCTTCGACAAGGCCGTGGACAAGGACGCCATGCGCAAGCCGCGCCTGGACGCCGTGACCCTGCCCTTCTTCCAGCCCAAGATGGGCCGCCACAACGACTGGGGCTTCAACGCGAAGGAGCAGGTGGAGCGCACCTACCTGGGCATGGGCGAGGAAGACATCAACGTGCACGACCAATGGGCCTGCGAGAGCATGGGCGCCATCCAGGACCGCACGCGCGAGCACCTGGGCACCAGCGACAAGGTCATCATGGCCCACCGCCGCATGCTGCAGCAGGCCATCGACACGGTGGAGCAAGGCGGCACCGCCCCCGGCATCGCCGACGCGGCCAAGCATGGCGACATCCATGGCCCCGACACCATCGACGGCTTCGCCCCCACGGGCGACTGGGACGCCTGGTGGCGCAAGGCGGTGGACGACCGCCGCGAGCGTTCGCCCTGGAGCGCGAAGGACGCGGCCACGGCGGGCGCCAAATGAGCTTCGCCGAACGCTGCGGACTCCACACCCCCGAGCGCGAAGCCGCCTGCCAGCGGCTGGAACGGCTGATCGCCGAGCGCGGCATTCAGCGCGTGCGCGTGGGTTGGTGCGACGCGCACGGCCTGCTGCGCGGCAAGACGCTGATGCCGCACGCCGCCGTGCGCGCGCTGCGCCAGGGCGTGGGCATGGTGGGTACGCTGATGCTCAAGGACACCGCCGACCGCACGGCCTGGAAGGTGTTCGAGCCCGGCGGCACGGCCGACCTGCCCGGCTTCGCCGGCGCCTCCAACCTGCTGCTGCTGCCCGACCCCGAGAGCTTCATCGAGCTGCCCTGGTCGCCCGGCACCGCCTGGCTGCGCGCCCAGCCCTGGCATGAGGACGGCCGGCCCGTGGCCTTCGACAGCCGGCGCGTGCTGCAGGCCGCGCTGGAGCGGCTGGCGCAGCGCGGCCTGGGCTTCACCACCGGACTGGAGGTGGAGTTCCACATCTACCGCCTCACCGACGCCACGCCCCAGCTCGACCCCGAACGGGCCGCCTGGCCGGGCCTGCCGCCGGCGGTGCAGATGGTGCACCCGGGCTACCAGCTGCATGGCGAGGCCATGACCGACATGGCCGAGGACGCGCTGCGCATCGTCGAGCGCACCGCGCTGGGCCTGGGGCTGCCGCTGCAGTCGCTGGAGATCGAACTCGGCCCGAGTCAGGTGGAGGCCGTGTTCGACGCCACCGACGCGCTCACCGCCGCCGACCAGATGGTGCTGCTGCGCAACGGCGTGCGCCAGGCGCTGCGCCGCGAGGGCTACCACGCCACCTTCATGTGCCGCCCGCCCTTCCCCGGCATCATGTCCAGCGGCTGGCACCTGCACCAGTCGGTGGTGGCGCTGGACGGTGGACGCAACGCCTTCATGCGCGACGCGCCCGCGCCCGGCACCGACCCGCGCGACGCCACCCACACGCTCAGCGAACTGGGCGCCGGCTGGCTGGCCGGTCTGCTGGCGCACGCGCCCGCGCTCACGCCGCTGTGTACCCCCACCGTCAACGGCTTCGGCCGCTTCCGCCCGAACGCGCTGGCGCCGCAGGCCATCCTGTGGGGCCGCGACAACCGCGGCGCCATGCTGCGCGTGGTGGGCGGCGCGGGCGACGGGGCGACGCGCATCGAGAACCGCCTGGGCGAGCCGGCGGCCAACCCCTACGTCTGCATGGCCGGCCAGATCCACGCCGGCCTGGACGGCGTCGACCAGCGACTGGCCGCGCCCCAGGGCACCGAGGCACCCTACGCCGAAGGCAGCCAGCGCATCCCCAACAACCTGGGCGACGCCCTGGCCGCGCTGCGCGCGGACGCCGCCATGGTCAAGGGCCTGGGCGAGACCGTGGTGAACCACTTCTGCCGCATCAAGCAGAGCGAACTGGAGCGCCACGCCGCCGCCGAGGACAAGACCGACTTCGAACGCCGCGAGTACTTCTCGCGCTACTGAACCCCACGCACCATGATCAAGATCCGAATCATCAACGCCGACCAGAGCGAGACCGAGCTCAGCGGCGCGCCCGGCAGCAGCCTCATGAAGGTGGCCGTGGACGCTGGCGTCAGCGGCATCGCGGCCGACTGCGGCGGCACCCTCACCTGCGCCACCTGCCACGTCTACGTCGACCCCGCCTGGGCCGACAAGCTGCCGGCGCCAGCCACCGACGAGAGCGACATGCTCGACTTCGCCGCCGCGCCGGTGCGGCCCGAAAGCCGCCTGTCCTGCCAGATCGTGCTGACGCCCGAACTGGACGGCCTGGTGGTCACGCTGCCGGCCAACCAGTATTGAAGTGGCACACTCGGGGGTCTTGAGCGCCTTCGGCCGACCGAAGGCGCTCGCACCGCAGCGCATTGCGCGGAGGTTTATTCAGTGCCCGCCTACGTCATCCCCCCACCCCCCACCGTCTCCGTGCCCGTGGTCGGGCGCGCCGAGCGCTTCCCGGTCCACCGCATCTACTGCGTGGGCCGCAACTACGAGGAACACGCCAAGGAGATGGGCTTCACCGGCCGCGAGCCGCCCTTCTTCTTCCTCAAGCCGGCCGATGCCATCGTGGTGGCCGACGCCGGCCAGACGGCCAGCATCCCCTACCCGTCCCTGACCCAGAACCTGCACCACGAGATCGAGCTCGTGGCCGCCATCGGCACCGGCGGCAGGAACATCAAGGCCGCCGACGCGCTGAAGCACGTCTTCGGCTACGCCGTGGGCCTGGACATGACCCGGCGCGACCTGCAGGGCGAGATGAAGAAGCAGGGCCGCCCCTGGTGCATCGGCAAGGCCTACGACCAGTCGGCCCCCATCGGCCCCATCACCCCGGCCGCCCAGGCCGGCGACATCGCCAACGCCGCCATCTGGCTGCAGGTCAACGGCGCCGACCGCCAGCGCAGCAACGTCAGCAAGCTGATCTGGAACCTGGCCGAAACCATCGAACACCTCTCCGCCGCCTGGGAACTGCAACCCGGCGACCTCATCTACACCGGCACCCCCGAGGGCGTGAACGCCGTCGTCAGCGGCGACACCCTGCACGGCGCGGTGGATGGCCTGGTGCCCATCACGGTCAAGATCGCCTGAAAACCGCCGATCTTGGGGTTTGACCTCTGATACAGGGGCACACCCACGGTTTAAGCTTGAACCAGTTCACCAACCCCGGAGACCCTTCCATGATCCAGCGCAGAACCCTGCTCCAGTCCGGCGCGGCCATCGCCCTCGGCGCCCCGGCCCTCACCGGCTTCGCCCAGCAAAGCGTCACGCTCAAGTTCCACACCTTCATGGCGCCCCAGTCCAACGTGTGGCTCAACATGCACAAGGCCTGGATGGACAAGGTCGAGAAGGACTCCGGCGGACGCATCAAGTTCGAGGCCTACCCTGCCATGACGCTGGGCGGCTCGCCGGTGCAGCTGTACGACCAGGCGCGCGACGGCGTGGTCGACGTCGTCTGGACCCTGCCGGGCAACACCCCGGGCCGCTTCCCCCGCATCGAGGTCTTCGAGCTGCCGTTCATGATGAACAACGCCGAGGCCACCTCCAAGGCCTACTGGGAGTACGTGCAGACGGTGGCGCAGGACGAGTTCAAGGAAACCCAGCCCATCGCCCTGCAGGTGCACGGCCCCGGCATGTTCCACATGCGCAACAAGCTGGTGAAGACCGCCGACGACCTGCGCGGCTCCAAGGTGCGCGGCCCCACCCGCCAGATCACCAAGATGCTGGGCCTGCTGGGCGCCACGCCCGTGGGCATGCCGCTGCCGCAGATTCCCGATTCCCTCTCCAAGGGCGTGATCGACGGCTGCGTGATCCCCTGGGAGGTGGTGCCTTCGGTGAAGGTGCACGAACTCACCAAATTCCACAGCGAGTTCGCCCCGGCTGGCGGCGCGCTGTACACCACCACCTTCGTGATGGCCATGAACAAGGCCAAGTACAACAGCCTGGCGCCCGATCTCAAGGCCGTGATCGACAAGAACTCGGGCATCGAGACCTCGGGCTGGCTCGGCAAGACCCAGCAGGCCGGCGACGCCGCCGGCCGCAAGGCGGCGGCCGACCTGGGCAACACCATCTACCAGATTCCCGCCGCCGACGCGCAGGAGTTCAAGCGCAAGGCCCGCCTGGTGGAAGTGGAGTGGATGCAGGACATGGACAAGCGCGGCTTCGACGGCAAGAAGCTGTTCGAGACCGCCAAGGCCCTGATCGAGAAGCACGGCAAAAAGGCGTAAGCCGCCCGCTTGCCTGACCAGCCGGGGACATCCCCGGCTTTTTTTTGCGTTCCGCCCACTACACTGCCCCGATGCTGCGTCCGCCCGCCAAGTTCTGCCGCCACTGCGGCACCGCTGTGCAGATGCGCCTGCCCGACGACGGCGACACGCGCGAGCGCGCGGTCTGCCCGGCCTGCGGCACGGTGCACTACGACAACCCGCTCAACGTGGTGGGCACCGTGCCCGCCTGGGGCGCCGAAGGGGACCGGGTGCTGCTGTGCAAGCGCAACATCGAGCCGCGCTGGGGTAAGTGGACCCTGCCCGCCGGCTTCATGGAGCTCGGCGAGACCACCGCCGAGGGCGCGCTGCGCGAAACCGACGAAGAGGCCGGCGCGCAGATCGAGCTGGGCGAGCTCTTCACCCTCATGAACGTGCCGCGCGTGGGACAGGTGCACCTGTTCTACCGCGCGCGGCTGCTCAGCGAGCGCTTCAACCCCGGGCACGAGACCATCGAGGCCCGGCTGTTCCGCGAAGACGAGATCCCCTGGGACGAAATCGCCTTTCGCACCGTGCGCGAAACGCTGCAGTGCTACTTCGCCGACCGCCGGCAGGGCCGCTTCGGCTTCCACACCATCGACATCGTGTGAGGCATGGCCAGCAACACGCCGCTCGTGTTGCGCCTGGGGACGGCCCAGACCCTGGCCTGGGCCTCCAGCTACTACCTGCCGGCCATCCTGGCCCGGCCCATGGCCGAGGGCGCGGGCGTGTCCGAGGGCATGGTGTGGACGGCGTTCTCGGCGGCGCTGCTGCTGTCGGCCGGCATCGGCCCGTTCGCCGGCCGCGCCATCGACCGCTTCGGCGGGCGGCCGGTGCTGGTCGCCAGCAACCTGGTCTTCGCCGCCGGCCTGGGCCTGCTGTCGTGGGCGGATGGGCCGGCGCTGCTGTTCGCCGGCTGGCTGCTCATTGGCGTGGCGATGGGCGGGGGCCTGTACGAAGCGGCCTTCTCGGCGCTGGTGCGCCTGCAAGGTGAGGCCGCGCGCGACGCCATCACCGGCATCACCCTGCTCGCGGGCCTGGCCAGCACGCTGGGCTGGCCCCTGTCGGGCTGGATGGAGGCGCAGTGGGGCTGGCGCGGAGCCTGCCTGGGCTGGGCGGCGCTGCATCTGCTGCTGGGCCTGCCGCTCAACGCCCGCCTGCCGCGCGCGGTGGCCTTGCCTCCCCCCCGGCCCCACGGCGACGGCCAGGAGACGGGGGCGCCGCCGCGCGCGCCCCGCCACGTGGCCTGGGTGCTGGCCTACGTGTTCGCCGCCACCTGGTTTGTGAGCACCGCGCTGGCCTCGCACCTGCCGGCCATGCTCATGGCCAGCGGCCTCAGCCTGGCCGGCGCACTGGCGGTGGGCGCGCTGGTGGGGCCGGCGCAGGTGGCCGGCCGCCTGCTCGAATTCGGCGGGCTGCGGCGCTTTCACCCGCTCGTCTCGGCGCGTGTGGCCGCCGCCATGCACCCCGCGGGCGTGCTGGTGTGGATGGCGGCCGGCGCGGTGGCCGCGCCGGTGTTCGCCGTGCTGCACGGCCTGGGCAACGGCATCCTCACCATCGCCAAGGGCACGCTGCCGCTGGTCTATTTCGGCCCGGTGGGCTATGGCCGCCGGCAGGGCTGGATCGTCGCGCCCTCGCGGGTGGCCCAGGCCTTCGCGCCGCTGCTGTTCGGCGCGCTGGTGGAGCGCTGGGGCGCGCAGGCGCTGTGGGTGTCGGGGGCGCTGGTGGCGAGCGCGCTGCTGTGCCTGCTGTGGCTGCGCTCCGCGCCGGTCGACCACACGGCCTAAGGGTTCGCCCTGTCATTCCAAGGCGGGGGCGTCGACCGACCAGCACCGTTTGGCAGCCAGTCGTAGGCCCCAATGCCCAGGCCGCCATGTCACCGGAACATGAGCTCATGACTTCGTCACCCATGCAGCATCGTGGGGATCAAAGGAGTCAGCATGGACGAACCGGATCTGTCGACCTGGTTGCAGGATTGGCGATACGCCGCGCGCAGCGAACCAGCGCTCGGCATACACAGCCTGGATCCGATCGTCGTGTCGATCGACGACGACAACTGGGTCACCTTGTCGGCCACGGCGTCGCCCGACATGCTGCGCCTGGACATGCTGCTCGACGCGGACCTGCCCGACGAGGCCATTCCCTGGCTGGTCCGCCAGATCCTGCACTGGACCTTCGACCACCCCTACGCCGAAACCGCCCTGCAGTTCGCCCTCGCGCCCGACGCGACGCTCCTGGCCTACACCCACCTGCGCGTATCGCCCGAAGACGAAGCGCCAACGGTGATGGAGAGCATCCACACCGCCCTCGACCAAGCGGCGGACGCCTGGGGCCAGATCCTGGTCGACGCGCTGCTCAAGGCCCATCTGGAAGAGCGCGTCCCGGCCGGCGAACCCTCCGCACTCGCCGCCTGAGGGCGCCACCCCATCACCCAACGCCCGAGCGAACGCATCGACATGAAGCCTTGGACGACGCGACAGCCCTACGAACGGCACCACCATTCATGGTCGACGTCAGACCCGAGCACCCCGCGCCAGCGATCGGGAAGTGCCTCGTCCGACGAATCGTCGGAGGAACCCACCGTTCCCCTGCTCGGACAACGGGCGGCGAAGCACATCGCCCAGGCGCATGTCGATCGGTCCCGCCGTCCCCCCCGGGGGAGTGGCAGCTTCGGTGCGATTCAGCCGTCGGGCGATGCCATGCCCGTGCACACCCCACTGGCGCTGCCTGCGCTGCCAGACGCCCCCGGCATGGCCCCCCCCCAGTCTCTGGTGCCTTGGGCACCCCAGCCACGGCTCCCTGGGGCGATGGCGGCGGAGATCACGCAGAACCAGCGCCACCGCGTGGCATTGACGGTGCACAACAAGAGCGTGGTCTATGGGCTGTGGGCGCTCACGGCGATCGGCCAGGTGATCCTGGCCAGCGTGAGCGCGGGCGCGGGCGTGGGCGGTCAGGCCTCTCCGGCGCCCGCCTTCCTCAGGAGTTTTTTCTCCTTCTACGACGGCTTCATCGTCAACAGCGACCACCGCTACGCCGACCGCGACTACAAAAAGGTGCGGGGCCTGCTCGAACAGGCCCTGGAGGATTGGCGAACCATGGCCCGGCAGGTGAACGGGCAGCCGCTGGACGAAGCCTCCGAGCAACTGCTGGCCGCGACCCGCTACGCCGTGACGCTGCTTGCCGAAGTGTTGAGCGGGATCGAGAAGGCCTTCCTCACCATCCCCCAGGCCACGCTGCTGAAAGCCCATCGCGATCTGTCGCTGGCCGCCGAAGACAAATGGCTGGAGCGCCAGCGACTGCCCGATACGGTTCTCAACGCTCCCCAAAGGGCGGCGCTGGACCAGGAGATGCACGCCCTCCTGGATCAGCTCCAGGCCTTGCCACACCTGCGCACCCCACCCGTCACGCGCCGCGACCTCAAGGCCCTGCAGCTGGAGGTCCGCCGAGGGGGCCGTCGGATTCGCCGTCTGGAAAAGACGGCACCCCTCGATCCCCATTTGGCGACCCTGCGCGCTGAGCAGGCCGATCGGCAGAACCGACTCGACCGGCTGCGCCCCTTCTTCACCCGAGGCCGGGGCATCGCCCTGTTGGGGAACCCCCGCGATTTGGGGCCGCGGCAATTGGTGGAGATGCGCGATTGGGAGATCAACAAAATCACCGTGCCCGCCTCGGTGGCCTCCACGCTCGCCAACCTGATCGTGTCGAACCTGCACCTGGGCGCCCTCTCGTCACAAGGAATGGGCATTGCCGGCGCCCTGCTCGGCCTGGCGCTGACCCCGATCAGCTTCCGGTTCGCCGAACTCGACATGGAGGTCGCCAAGCGCGAGCGCCGGAGCACCGCCGACGGCATCCGCGGGGTATTCAGGCAACTGGCCGACGCGGTCGGCCTCAAGAATGACCTGGTCGGTGAATCCTCCCAGGCCACCATCGGGAGGTACCTGGTTGACAACCAGATCACCACCTTGCGCGGCGAGTTCAAGGCGCACAAACAAACCCAGTGGTACACGGGCATTCGCGCGCTCAGGGCGCAGTTCGTGTTCCTGCTGACCACGCCGGTGGCGGCCATCGCCCTGGGCGGCACGGCCCTTGCCCTGATCATCGTGGCCAACGTGGCCACGGCCGGCCTCGTGAGCGTGGTGGCCCTGGGCATCACTGCCGCGGTGCTGGCGCCCTTCTATGCCAGCATCTGGCACCGGCTGCGCAAAGCCAAGCAGGCCAAGGACGCAGACAAGCAACAGCTGCGCATCGAGCAGCACCTGCAAAAGGTGCTGGGCACGGACTACACCCAGTGGATCTACACACTGTCCGACACCGAATTCGATCGGCGCATGCAAGTGGCCAAGCAGAGCGCGCCCAAGGGCTTGCGCCAGGGGCTGGAACGCCAGGCCTTGCTCAAGCACAACAAGTTCGTCGCCATCGAGTGGCTCTCGCGCGATCTGCTGGGCGCCGCGCGACAGGCCGCCCTCAAGGGCGAGGCCGTGCGCGAGAGCTTCGCGGCGCAAATGCTGCGCAAGATGGGCCTGTCCGATGACGATGTCGACTACCTGCGGACCTGCCTCCCGCTCTGCGCGAATGAGCAGCACTACCTCGGCGTGTGCCGCAGCACCATCGCCGCCAAGGTGTACAAGACCCGGCACTTTCGGTCCGATCGCCTCCCGTTCCACAAACCGGCGGCCTCCGTGGAGAACACCCACCAGGCGCTGCTGGCCCTGCTGAACGATCCCGCCCATGCCGGCCTGCGGCAAGACCTGATCGCCGCGACCTCGCGCGATGCGCTGCATCCCTGGGGGGCCGCCACCACCCAGAAACGCCTGAACCGCGAGGAGCGCCTGGCCCGGTTCAGGGCCGCGCTGCTGGAAAGGAACATCGATCTGGACGACCTCGAGCGGTTCAGAACCGAGCGCACCGCCTTTCACATGGACGTGTCCGAACAAGTGACGACGACGGCGGCAACGGCGACGACGACCACCACCACGACAACAACGACGACCACAAGGGTCATGGGCCACCAGCTCCAGTGGCTGCTGGAGGTGCTGATCGACCCCAGCGAGCACGTCCCGTCCCCGCGCCATCTGCAGCCCCTGGCCCAGGCACCCAAGGTCCAGGCGCCGTTGATGGGCCACGACGTGCTGGTCGGCGCCATTCAGGAAGTCGGCCACACCAAACTGAAACCCTGGTTGGTCAAAGAACTGGAGGGCCCCAGCTTCCGCACGCCCAACCCCATGGGCACGGCGGGGCAGTTTCTGAAGCGGATCGATCAGCGCCCTGAGCTGATCGACGAGGTACTGAACGCCCTGAAGGTGTGGAAGCTGGATAAATTGAGCAAACTGCCCGGCAAGCCCACCGTGCCCCCGGGATTCAACAGCCTGGACAACTGGTTGCTCGCGGCTTTGCAGGAACGCATCGACCACTCCCAGACGCTCAGCGATGGGATGGAGGCCAGCCTGGCCGCCGGGCACAAGCAGCGGGGAAAGCGGCTTTTCCGCCACCTGTCCGACGGCCGCCTGGCGGCCATGGCCTGCGCGCGGCGCCAGGAGGCCCTGATGAACGGAACGGCCACGCTCCTGCATCCCGACACCGGCTTGCAGCGCTTGATTTCCGTGGAGTAGAGAGGCCATGGGCCTCGCCCGTGGCGCTCTTCGGCTGGCGCCACCGGGCGGGCCTCTGCAAACAAAAAGGCCTTGCGATCACTCGCAAGGCCTTTTCTCTGGAACGGGGTTCCTGGTGGGCGGTGCAGGGTTCGAACCTGCGACCCCTGCCGTGTGAAGGCAGTGCTCTACCACTGAGCTAACCGCCCGATCAGCGCCGCTTGGCAACGCTGTCGGAAGCCTCGCATTATAGCCAGATTTTCGGGCCGCTCTTTCAGGCCGCTTCCAGCCGCCGCCACAGGGTTTTGCCCTTGCTGGATTTGTCGAGTTCGGCCAGCACGGTGTCGTGGGCCAGTGCTTCCTGCTCGTTGGCGCGCAGCACGGGCAGGTCCAGGCGGCTCAGGTCCACCACCTCCACCACCCCGCCCTCGCCCGGCGCGTCGGCCACCTCGATGAGCAGCGCGTCCTGGCCGCGCGTCATGTTGATGTAGACGTCGGCCAGCAGTTCGGCGTCCAGCAGGGCGCCGTGCAGCGTGCGGCCCGAGTTGTCCACGCCCAGGCGGTCGCACAGCGCGTCCAGGCCGTTGCGCTTGCCCGGGAACATCTCCTTGGCCATCACCAGGGTGTCGAGCACACCGCTCACCACCTCGGTCACGCGCGGCAGGCCCAGGCGCCTGAACTCCATGTTCAGGAAGCCAATGTCGAAGGGCGCGTTGTGGATGATGATCTCGGCGCCGCGCAGGTACTCGATCAGCTCCTCGGCGATGGCCGCGAACTTGGGCTTGGTGCGCAGGAATTCGTTCTGGATGCCGTGCACCTTGAGCGCGTCCTCGTGGCTGTCGCGCTCGGGGTTGACGTAGTGGTGCAGGTTGTTGCCGGTGAACTTGCGGTTGAGCAGTTCCACGCAGCCGATCTCGATGATGCGGTCGCCGTTCTCGGCCGACAGGCCGGTGGTCTCGGTGTCGAGAATGATCTGGCGCATCAGTGGTTCTCTTTGGCGTGGTTGATCGTGTACTTGGGGATCTCGATCGTCACGTCCTGCTGGGCCAGGATGGCCTGGCACGACAGGCGCGACTGTGGCTCCAGGCCCCAGGCGCGGTCGAGCAGGTCTTCCTCGTCCTCCTGGGCCTCGTTCAGGCTGTTGTAGCCCTCTCGCACGATGACGTGGCAGGTGGTGCAGGCGCAGCTCATGTCGCAGGCGTGCTCGATGTTCACGCCGTTCTCGAGCAGGGCCTCGCAGATGGAGGTACCGGCCGGCGCGCTGATGGTCTTGCCCTCGGGCGCGTACTCGGTGTGCGGGAGGATCTTGATCGTGGGCATGGGGTTTTTCGACTCAGACTTCTTCGATCTTCTTGCCGGACAGGGCCTGCTGGATGCCGCGGTTCATGCGCTCGGCGGCGAAGGACTCGGTGCCCTTGGCCAGCGCCTCGATCGCGGCCTCGATGGCGGCGGCGTCCTCGCCCTCGGCGGTGGTTCGCAGGGCGGCCATGAGGGCGTCGATCGCATCGCGCTCGTCGGCCCGCAGCAGATCGCCATCGGCCGCGAGCGCGGAATGGGTGGCCAGCAGCAGGCGGTCGGCGTCGACGCGGGCCTCGACCAGGGCGCGGGCCTGCATGTCCTGCTGGGCGGTGGCGAAACTGTCCTGCAGCATGCGGGCAATCTGCTCGTCGCTCAACCCGTAGGACGGCTTGACGTCGATGCTGGCCTCGACACCCGAGGTCAGCTCTTTCGCGGCCACGGCGAGCAGGCCGTCGGCATCGACGGTGAAGGTGACGCGGATGCGCGCCGCGCCCGCCGCCATGGGCGGGATGCCGCGCAGCGTGAAACGCGCGAGGCTGCGGCAGTCGGCCACCAGATCGCGCTCACCCTGCACCACGTGCAGCGCCAGCGCGGTCTGGCCGTCCTGGTAGGTGGTGAAGTCCTGCCCGCGCGCGATGGGGATGCTGCTGTTGCGCGGCACGATGCGCTCGACCAGCCCACCCATGGTCTCGATGCCCAGCGACAGCGGGATCACGTCGAGCAGGAGCAGGTCGCCATCCTTGCTGTTGCCGGCCAGGGCGTTGGCCTGGATCGCCGCGCCCAGCGCGACGACCTCGTCCGGGTTGAGGTTCACCAGGGGTTCGGTGCCGAAGAAGCTGCCCACCGTGCGGCGGATGACCGGCATGCGCGTGGAGCCGCCCACCATCACCACGCCCTTCACCTCGTCCTTGGACGTGCGCGCGTCGCGCAGGGCCTTGCGCACGGCGGCCATGGTGCGGGCCGTGAGCGGCTCGGTGCAAGCCTCGAAATCGGCGGCGGTCACGCTTTGCTCCACCACGCGGCCCGCCAGCGTGGCGCGGAACGGCACCTGAGCGTCGGCCGACAGGGCCTCCTTCACGCGCCGCGCCTCCTTGTGCAGCGCCGCGCGCGCGGAGGCGTCCAGCGATTCGATCGCCATGCCTTGGCGCTGCAGCACCCAGGCCGCGAGCGCCTGGTCGTAGTCGTCGCCCCCGAGCGCGGAGTCGCCGCCCGTGGCCAGCACCTCGAACACGCCGCGCGTGAGGCGCAGGATGGAAATGTCGAAGGTGCCCCCGCCCAGGTCGTAGACCGCGTAAACGCCCTCGGCGCCGTTGTCCAGGCCGTAGGCGATGGCCGCGGCCGTGGGCTCGTTGATGAGGCGCAGCACCTCGATGCCGGCCAGCTTCGCGGCGTCCTTGGTGGCCTGGCGCTGCGCGTCGTCGAAGTACGCGGGCACGGTGATGACGGCGCCGAACAGGTCGTCGGCGAAGCTGTCCTCGGCGCGGTAGCGCAATGTGGCCAGGAGCTCGGCGCTCACCTCCATGGGGGTCTTGCGGCCGGCCACGGTGTCGATCTGGGCCATGCCGTCCTGGTCGACCACCGCATAGGCCAGCCGGTCCACGTCGACCACCTGGTCGCGCCGGCGGCCCATGAGGCGCTTGACCGAGCTGATGGTGTTGGCCGGGTCGTCCACCTGCGCGGCCAGCGCGTCGTGCCCGATCTGGCGACCCGAACCGCCGGCCGAGGCCGGGAGGTAACGCACCACGCTGGGCAGGATCACGCGGCCTTGCTCGTCGGGCAGGCATTCCGCCACGCCATGCCGCACCGCGGCTACCAGGGAATGCGTGGTGCCGAGGTCGATGCCGACCGCCACCCGGCGCTGGTGCGGGTCAAGGGACTGGCCGGGTTCGGAAATCTGCAGGAGCGCCATCGGGGTTGTCTGTCGTGTCGGTATCGCGGGAACGGGAGCCGCTTATTGTCCCCGCTGATCGAGCCGATCCTCCACGTCGCTGGCAAAGCGCTCAATGAACATGAGGGCTCTGACTTGACGCGCGGCCTCCGGCGCGTCACCCCGCTCGTCCAGCGCGGCGCGCAAGGCCTCGACGCGCGCGCGCCTCGCCTCGGCCACCTCGTCGGCCAGGGCCTCCAGCGCCTCCACGCCCTCGGTCTCGTCGAGCGACTCGCGCCACTGCATCTGCTGCATGAGGAAGTCGGCCGGCATGGCGGTGTTGTTCTCGGCCTCGATCGGGGCGCCGCGCCGCTCGCACAGGTAGGCCGCGCGGCGCAGCGGGTCCTTCAGGCGCTGGTAGGCCTCGTTGATGCGCACCGACCACTGCATGGCCTGGCGCTGCGTGGCCGGATCGGCGTGCGCGTTGCGGTCGGGATGGGCCTGGCGCTGCAGGTCCTTCCAGCGCGCGTCGAGCGCGGCGCGGTCGATGGCGAAGGACTCGGGCAGGCCGAAGAGCTCGAAGTCGCTGGATTGCAGGTTCATGGAAAAAGAAAGACCGCCGAGGCCTGCGCCGGGCGGTCGATTCGAGACCTCATCGCTCAGATTCTGAAGCTCTCGCCACAGCCGCAGCGGTCCCGTTCGTTGGGGTTGTTGAACTTGAAGCCCTCGTTGAGGCCTTCGCGCACGAAGTCGAGTTGCGTGCCGTCGATGTAAGGCATGCTTTTCGGGTCGACCAGCACCTTCACGCCGTTGTCCTCGAACACCACGTCCTCGGGGGCGATCTCGTCGGCGTACTCCAGCTTGTAGGCCAGGCCCGAACAGCCGGTGGTCTTGACGCCCAGGCGCACGCCCACGCCCTTGCCGCGTTTGGCGATGTAGCGCGTGACGTGGCGCGCCGCGGCTTCGGAAATCGTGACGGCCATGGGATCAGTTCGCGTGCTTCTTGCGGTAGTCGTCCACGGCCGCCTTGATGGCGTCCTCGGCCAGGATGGAGCAGTGGATCTTCACCGGCGGCAGCGCAAGCTCCTCGGCGATCTGGCTGTTCTTGAGCGCGGCGGCTTCGTCGAGCGTCTTGCCCTTGACCCATTCGGTCACCAACGAGCTCGAGGCGATGGCCGAGCCGCAGCCGTAGGTCTTGAAGCGCGCGTCCTCGATCACGCCGGTGGCCGGGTTCACCTTGATCTGCAGCTTCATCACGTCGCCACAGGCCGGCGCACCCACCATGCCAGTGCCAACCGTCTCGTCGCCCTTGTCGAAGGAACCGACGTTGCGGGGGTTTTCGTAGTGGTCAACGACTTTTTCGGAATAGGCCATGTTGTTCTCCTTCGGATCAGTGGGCCGCCCACTGGATGGTCGACAGGTCGACGCCATCCTTGAACATTTCCCACAAGGGTGACAGTTCACGCAGCTTGGCGACGTTCTCCTTGATCGTCGCGATCGCGTAGTCGATCTCTTCTTCGGTCGTCCAGCGGCCGATGGTCATGCGCAGGCTGCTGTGCGCGAGTTCGTCGCTGCGGCCTAGGGCGCGCAGCACGTAGCTGGGCTCCAGGCTGGCCGAGGTGCAGGCCGAGCCCGAGGACACCGCGAGGCCCTTGATGCCCATGATCAGCGACTCGCCCTCGACGTAGTTGAAGCTCATGTTGAGGTTGTGCGGGATGCGGCGCGCCTCGTTGCCGTTGATGAACACCTCCTCGATGTCCTTCAGGCCATTGACCAGGCGGTCGTGCAGGGCCTGGATGCGCTTGTTCTCTTCGTGCATCTCGGCCTTGGCGATGCGGTAGGCCTCGCCCATGCCCACGATCTGGTGCGTGGCCAGCGTGCCCGAACGCATGCCGCGCTCGTGGCCGCCGCCGTGCATCTGCGCCTCGATGCGCACACGTGGCTTGCGGCGAACGTACAGCGCGCCGATGCCCTTGGGGCCGTAGGTCTTGTGCGCGGTCAGGCTCATCAGGTCCACGGGCAGGCTCTGAAGGTCGATATCGACGCGGCCCGTGGCCTGCGCGCCATCGACGTGGAAGATCACGCCCTTCTCGCGGCAGATGGCACCCAGGGCCGCGATGTCCTGGATGACGCCGATCTCGTTGTTCACGAACATGACCGAGGCCAGGATGGTGTCCGGGCGGATCGCCGCCTTGAAAGCCTCCAGGTCGACCAGGCCGTCGGCCTGCACGTCAAGGTAGGTGACCTCGAAGCCCTGGCGCTCCAACTCGCGCATGGTGTCCAGCACGGCCTTGTGCTCGGTTTTCACCGTGATGAGGTGCTTGCCCTTGCCCTTGTAGAAGTTCGCCGCGCCCTTGAGCGCGAGGTTGTTCGATTCCGTCGCGCCGCTGGTCCAGACGATCTCGCGCGGGTCGGCGCCGATCAGCGCGGCCACCTGCTCGCGCGCGGTCTCCACCGCCTTCTCCGCCTCCCAGCCCCACGCGTGGCTGCGCGACGCGGGGTTGCCGAAGTGCTCGCGCAACCAGGGAATCATGGCGTCCACCACGCGCGGATCGACCGGGCTGGTGGCGCTGTAGTCCATGTAGATGGGAAAGTGCGGGGTGCTCATGGGCTTGTTCTGTCTGGCGTTGGACAAGGGCTGGCGAGGCCGGCGGCCAACACGCCGCCAGCCCCGCGGGCCGGATTCACTTCGAGAGCGCGGCGCCTCCGAGGGCGAACACGGAGTTCGGCGCGTTCACGCGGATGGGCTTGACCACCGGCGTGCTGGAAATGGCGCGCTTGATCATGGGCGCGTTCTCCACCACCACGCCCTTGGCGAGCTGCTCGTCCACCAGCGACTGCAGCGTCACCGAATCCAGGAAATCGACCATGCGGGCATTGAGCTGGGCCCAGAGCTCGTGCGTCATGCAGCGCTGGCCTTCGCCCAGGCAGTTCTCCTTGCCGCCGCATTGGGTAGCGTCGATCGGCTCGTCCACCGAGACGATGATGTCGGCCACCGTGATCTCGCCCGCCTTGCGGCCCAGTGTGTAGCCACCACCCGGCCCGCGGGTGGACTCCACCAGCTGGTGCCGGCGCAGCTTGCCGAACAGCTGCTCGAGATAGGACAAGGAAATCTGCTGCCGCTGGCTGATAGCCGCCAGCGTGACCGGACCGTTGTTCTGGCGCAGGGCCAGATCGATCATGGCTGTGACCGCGAAGCGGCCCTTCGTCGTGAGGCGCATTGCAAGCTCCTATTGTGTTGCTTGACCTTCGTGGCAAGGCCCGCCGGGCATCCGCCGTGGCGAACCCCTCCTCCACCCGCCCCGACCCTTGAGGGTCTGTTGCTGTCGCGGGGTTTCCCGACTAATTTTGTCGAATTATAGCCCAAAAGCTGAGCGATTTGCTCGGCATTGTACCGGCATGGGGTTTGTGCCAGTGGACAGGCGCCCGGGCACACCCCCCGGATTCTGGGAGTCGGCTTGCCACGAAAACGTTCAGGCCGCGCTGTCGTGCCCGGTGGACCCGAACACCCGGGCCTTGAGCTGGGCGAGTTGGTCGCGCACCTGGGCGGCCTTCTCGAACTCCAGGTTGCGGGCGTGCTCCAGCATGAGCTTTTCCAGCCGCTTGATTTCCCGGGCCACGTCCTTCTCGCTCATTTCCTCGAGCTCGGCGCGGGCGGCGCTTTCGGCGGCCAGGCGGTCGGCCTCCTTGCCCGCCTTCTCGCTGTAGACGCCGTCGATCAGGTCCTTGATGCGCTTGTTCACGCTGCGCGGCTCGATGCCGTGCGCCGCGTTGTGCGCGATCTGCTTGGCGCGGCGGCGCTCGGTTTCGCCGATGGCCGCCTTCATGGAGTCGGTGATCTGGTCGGCGTAGAGGATGGCCTTGCCGTTGAGGTTGCGCGCAGCGCGGCCGATGGTCTGGATCAGGCTGCGCTCGGAGCGCAGGAAGCCCTCCTTGTCCGCGTCCAGGATGGCGACCAGCGAGACCTCCGGAATGTCCAGGCCCTCGCGCAGCAGGTTGATGCCCACCAGCACGTCGAAGGCGCCCAGGCGCAGGTCGCGGAGGATCTCCACGCGCTCGACCGTGTCGATGTCGCTGTGCAGGTAGCGCACCTTCACGCCGTTCTCGGTCAGGTAGTCGGTGAGCTGCTCGGCCATGCGCTTGGTGAGCGTGGTGATGAGCACACGCTCCTGGCGCTGCACGCGCAGGCGGATCTCCTGCAGCACATCGTCCACCTGGTGCATGGCGGGGCGCACCTCCAGCTCCGGGTCGACCAGGCCGGTGGGCCGCACCAGCTGCTCGACCACCTTGCTGGCGTGGGTTTTTTCGTAGTCGGCCGGCGTGGCCGAGACGAACACCACCTGGCGCATGCGCTGCTCGAACTCCTCGAACTTCAGCGGCCGGTTGTCCAGCGCGCTGGGCAGGCGAAAGCCGTACTCCACCAGCGTGGTCTTGCGCGCGCGGTCGCCGTTGTACATGCCGCCGAGCTGGCCGATCAGCACATGGCTTTCGTCCAGGAACATCACCGCATCGCGCGGCAGGTAGTCGGTCAGGGTAGACGGCGGATCGCCCGGGCGCGCCTGCGACAGGTGGCGCGTGTAGTTCTCGATGCCCTTGCAGTGGCCCACCTCGCTCAGCATTTCCAGGTCGAACCGGGTGCGCTGCTCCAGGCGCTGCGCCTCCACCAGCTTGCCCATGCCCACCAGTTCCTTCAGGCGCTGGTCGAGTTCGAGCTTGATGGTTTCCACCGCCTGCAGCACCTGCTCGCGCGGGGTCACGTAGTGGCTGCTGGGGAAGACGGTGAAGCGCGGGATCTTCTGGCGCACCTTGCCGGTGAGTGGATCGAACAGCTGCAGGCTTTCGATCTCGTCGTCGAACAACTCGATGCGGATCGCCATCTCGGAGTGTTCGGCCGGGAAGACGTCGATGGTGTCGCCGCGCACGCGGAACTTGCCGCGGCCGAAGTCGGTTTCGTTGCGCGTGTACTGCATGCGGACCAGCTGGGCAATGGCGTCGCGCTGGCCAATCTTGTCGCCCACGCGCAGGGTCATCACCATCTGGTGGTAGCTCTCGGGCTTGCCGATGCCGTAGATGGCGGAGACCGTGGCCACGATGAGCACGTCGCGCCGCTCCAGGATGCTTTTGGTGCAGCTCAGGCGCATCTGCTCGATGTGCTCGTTGATCGCGCTGTCCTTCTCGATGAACAGGTCGCGCTGCGGCACATAGGCCTCGGGCTGGTAGTAGTCGTAATAGCTGACGAAGTACTCGACCGCGTTCTTCGGGAAGAACTCGCGGAACTCGCTGTAGAGCTGGGCGGCCAGGGTCTTGTTGGGCGCGAACACGATGGCCGGGCGGCCAACGCGCGCGATCACGTTGGCCATGGTGAAGGTCTTGCCCGAGCCGGTCACGCCCAGCAGGGTCTGGAAAACCTCGCCGTCGTTGATGCCTTCGACGAGCTGGTCGATCGCCTCGGGCTGGTCCCCGGCCGGCGGGTAGGGCAGGAACAGCTCGAAAGGGGAGTTGGGGAAGCGCACGAACTCGCCCGGGGTGGGGGCCTCGCTCGCCACTTCCTGCAGCAGGGGGGTGGTCATCGGGAAATTGTGCCGGAACGCGATGGCCCTGGCGGCTATGCTGGCGCCCCATGACCGCGCGCGAAACCCGACCCACGCCCGACAAGGACGCCATCGACGCCCTACCCCCCTTCCCGCCGCTGGACCTCGCGCGCATCGCGCTGGTGCGCAGCGCCGACGGCGCCCGCGACGCCGCCGCCGCGCTGGCCGCTCACCCGGTCTGGGGCTTCGACACAGAATCCAAGCCCACCTTCTTCAAGGACCAGGTGTCTGACGGCCCGCACGTGGTGCAACTGGCCATCGCCGAGCGCGCCTGGGTGTTCCAGCTGGCCGACCCGGGCTGCCGCGCGGCGGTGGCGGCCCTGCTGGCCCACCCGGCGCACGCCAAGGCGGGCTTCGGCCTGCGCGACGACAACCTGCGGGTGCGCGCCAAGCTGGGCATCGAACCCGCGGGCGTGATCGAACTCAACGCCCTCTTCCGCGCCCAGGGTTACCGCAAGGACATGGGCGTGCGCGCCGCCGTGGCGGTGCTGTTCGGCCAGCGCTTCGCCAAGAGCAAGAAGGCCGCCACCAGCAACTGGGCCGCCGCCAGCCTGAGCGAAGCGCAGCTGCTCTACGCGGCCAACGACGCCTGGGCGGCGTTCCGGGTGGCTCAGGCCTTGGGGGTGGAGGCGGGCTGAGTCACGTTGGCCAGCCAGTCCTTGAGCACGGCGTGGAACTCGGCCGGCTTCTGTTTCATGATCCAGTGCCCCGTGTCCAGCGACTTGGCCGCGCAGCCGGTGGTGCGGTTGAGGTGGCGCACCCAGCGGCTGGAATGGAACATGAAGGGCTTGCGCCGGCCATAGACGAACAGGCCCGGCAGCTGCTCGTCGATCAGCCGCTCGGCCTGGCCCGCGCCGCGCAGACCGCCGAAGGCATTGAACCAGCGCATGGCGTAGGGGTAGTTCATCTCCCAGCCGATCAGGGCTGGGTCGTTGCGGCAGCCGATCCGGCGCGCCATCCAGCGCGTCATGCGGTTGGCCAGGCCGGGCGCACGCGGGCCCAGTGACCAGGCGGTGGCCAACCAGAGCTGGTAGCCCGCGATCATGAGCTTCTCGCGCCAGCCCAGGGATTCGAAGTAGTCGCGCGAGCCCACGTCGCCGATGTCCAGCGCCACGATGCGCGCCACGCGCTCTGAGTGGCGCTTGGCGTAGGTGTAGCCGAAGGCGCAGCCCCAGTCGTGCAGCAGCAGGGTCACGCGCTGGTCGGGGCTCACGGCGTCCACGATGCGCGCGATGAGCGCGACGATGTCGCTCTGGCTCATGGGCCGGGGGCCGCGCGCCAGGTCGAAGCCCGGCAGATGGAAGCGCACGCAGCGCCAGTCGGGCACCAGGGCGGCCACGGTGCCATCCCACAGCGCGGGCGTGTCGGGCCAGCCATGCACCATCACCACCGTCTGGGGCCCCACGCCATCGATGAAGACGTCGACGTCGTCGATCACCAGTTCGGGCACGGGGCCCGGTTGTGTCTCGGGACCGTCGTCGGACCCGGCGACCCGGGCAGCGGTGGTGGTGGTGTTCATGTCACAAGGCTTTGCCCAACCGTTGAATGCCTTCCTCGATCTTGTCCAGCGGCGCGGTGGCGAAGCTCAGGCGCAGCGTGGCGTGCACCGGGTCGGTGGCGAAGAACGGGGCGCCTGGCACGAAGGCCACGCCCTGCTCGATGGCCTTCTTCGCGAAGACCGCGCCGTCGGCCACCTTGCCGCCCGCGCCGGTGAGCCAGGCCCACACGAACAAACCGCCCTGGGGCGCGACGAAGTCGATCGCGTCGCCCAGTTCGCGCCGCAGCGCGGCCGTCATGGTGGCGGCACGCTCGGCGTAGACGCGACGCACGCGCGACAGCGTGGCGGGCATGCGACCGGCCTTGAGGTACTGGGCCGCCGTGGCCTGGGCGAAGGTGCTGGTGTGGGCGTCGCTGAACTGCTTGCACATGGTGGCCTTGGCCAGCAATTCGGCCGGCCCCACCATCCAGCCCACGCGCAGGCCGGGGCTGAGCACCTTGCTCAGCGAACCGCAGTGCACCAGGACGTCGCGCGCGCCGGGCACCTCGTCGGCCAGGGCCAGCAGGCTGGGCGGCGGCGCTTCGCCGAAGTACAGGTCGCCGTAGGGGTCGTCTTCCACGATCAGGGTGCCGTGCTTGACCGCCATCCGCAGCACGGCCTTGCGGCGCTCCAGGCTCATCATGGCGCCGCTGGGGTTGCCGAAGGTGGGGATGAGGTAGACGAACTTGGGCTTGTGCTCGGCGATGAGTTGCTCCAGCCGATCGGTCTGGGCGCCCTGCCCGTCCACGGGTACGGTGACCAGGTCGGCGCCGTACAGGCGGAAGCACTGGATGGTGGCCAGGAAGGTGGGGCCTTCGACGATCACCTTGTCGCCGGGCGACACGAGCGTCTTGCCCAGCAGGTCCAGCGCCTGCTGGCTGCCGGTGGTGACGATCAGGTCGCTGGCGGCGAGCCCGCGCACGCCCTTGCTGGCCATGAAGGCGGCCAGCTGCTCGCGCAGGGGCTGGTGGCCCTCGGTGGCGCCGTACTGCAGGGTGGCGCCGGGCTCTTCGCTCAACGCGGCGTTCACGGCCTCGCGGATGCCGTCGACGTCGAACAGGGCGCTGTCGGGAAACCCGCCCGCGAAACTGATGATGCCGGGCTTGCCGAGCAGCTTGAACAGCTCGCGGATGGCGGAGGTTTCGACGTTGTTCAGGCGATCGGCGAAGGGAATGGTGTGGCTCATGCGGACGGGGGGTGGGGTCGGATCGGAATGGCGCATTGTCACCAAAACCGCGCGCCGCGCATCGGCCCCGGGCAAACCCTCGGAGGGATGGATAGACTGCGCGCCCATGAAGCGCGAGCTGATCGAACCCTTCTTCGCCACCCTGAAGGCGAGCAACCCCAGCCCCCAGTCGGAGTTGGAATACACCACCGTCTTCGAGCTGCTGGCCGCCGTGCTGCTGTCGGCCCAAGCCACCGACGTGAGCGTCAACAAGGCCACGCGCCAGCTGTTCCCCGTGGCCAATACGCCGCAGGCCATCTTGGCCCTGGGGCTGCAGGGGCTGGAGGGCTACATCAAGACCATCGGCCTGTTCCGCAGCAAGGCCCGACACCTCATGGAGACCTGCCGCATCCTGGTGGAGCGCCACGGCGGCGCGGTGCCACGCACGCGCGAGGCGCTGGAGGCCCTGCCCGGCGTCGGCCGCAAGACGGCCAACGTGGTGCTCAACGTGGCCTTCGGCGAGCCCACCATGGCGGTGGACACGCACATCTTTCGCGTCAGCAACCGCACCGGCCTGGCGCCGGGCAAGACCCCGCTGGCCGTGGAACTGGCGCTGATGAAGCGCGTGCCGCCCGAGTACGCGGTGGACTCGCACCACTGGCTCATCCTGCACGGGCGCTACGTGTGCCTGGCTCGCAAGCCGCAGTGCCACCGCTGCGCGGTGGCGGCGTACTGCGACTTCACGCCCAAGACGGCGGGTTGACGCTGGCGTCAAGCCAGCGCCCGCCAGCAGGGCTCAGCCCTTGGCCGCCGCCTTCGCCTCGGCGATCCAGCCGTCGAAGGTCTTCTGGTTGGCCTTGATCCAGGCGTCGACGTGGCGCTCGATGTCGGCCGGCTTGTTCTCGCCGTCGCGCATGCGCAGGTTCTGGGCATTGATGTCGCCCACCGACAGCTTCATCACCTCGAACAGCTTGCCCGCGGCCGGGTTCTTCTCCACGAAGGCGCGGTTGGCCACGATGCGCTGCGTGTTGATGACGAAGCCGTAGTTCTGGCCATTGGGCAGCTTGGTGTCCAGCTTGGCCTGCTCGCCGGGCAGCGAGGAGAACGGCACCTGCAGCCACACCACGTCCTGGCCCGGGCGCAGCACGCCGCTCACCCAGTAGGGCGTCCAGGTGTAGTACAGGATGGGCTTGCCCTGCTTGTAGCGGGTGATGGTGTCGGCGATCAGCGCCGAGTAGCTGCCCTGCACGTGGCGCACGGTGTCGCGCAGTTTGTAGGCCGTGAGCTGGTGTTCGATGACGGCCTCGCAACCCCAGCCGGGGTTGCAGCCGGTCAGGTCGGCCTTGCCATCGCCATCGGCGTCGAAGAGCTTGGCGATCTCGGGCTTCTGCAGCTGCGCGACGTTGGTGATCTTGTGGGCGTCGGCCGTCTTCTTGTCGATCAGGTAGCCCTGGGCCGCGCCGGGCGAGTAGGCGCCGGTGCGCGAGAGCTTGGCGTCGCCGCCGGCGTTCTTGTAGAAGTCGGCGTGCAGCGGGTCCCAGTGGCTGGCCAGGTAGGTGGCGTCGCCGTTGGCCAGGGCCACGTGGGCGGTGGCGTACTCCACCTCGCTGATCGGCTGCACCTCATAGCCCAGCTTCTGCAGCGCGCGACCCACCAGCAGGGTCTGGAAGGTTTCTTCAGCGATGGAGCTCTTCACCGGCTTGACCACGACGCCCTTGCCGGGCAGGTCCTGGGCGATGGCGGTGGCCGCCGTGGCGGCCACCAGGCCGGCGGCGAAGAGCTTGCGCCACAGCGTGAATCGGTGGAATGGAACGTTCATGCGGTTTCTCCTTGGGTGAGGTCGTTGGAGGAAGAAAGTGAAGGGTGACGGCGGCTTCGCGCCAGCCGCAGCACCAGGCCCACAGGCCCGGTCTGCCACCAGTGGCGCGCGCCGCGGCGCGGCTGGCCCATGGCCTGGGTGATGCGGTCCAGCGTGATGGCCAGCAGCACGATGCCCAGGCCGCCGACCGTGGCCAGGCCCATGTCCAGGCGGCCGATGCCGCGCAGCACCATCTGGCCCAGGCCGCCCACCGCGATCATGGAAGCGATCACCACCATGGACAGCGACAGCATCAGCGCCTGGTTGACGCCCGCCATGATCGAGGGCATGGCCAGGGGCAGCTGCACCTTGGTCAGCATCTGCCAGGGCGAAGCGCCGTAGGCCTGGGCGGCTTCGATCAGGTCGGGCCGCACCTGGCGGATGCCCAGCGTGGTCAGGCGCACCAGCGGCGGCAGCGCGAACACGATGGTGACGATCACGCCGGGCACGTTGCCGATGCCGAACAGCATCACCACCGGCACCAGGTAGACGAAGGCCGGCGTGGTCTGCATCGCGTCGAGCACGGGCCGCACGACACGCTGGGCGCGGTCGTTGGCCGCCAGGAGCACCCCCAGCGGCAGGCCGATCAGCACACAGAAGGCCAGCGAGGTCAGCACCAGCGAGAGCGTGACCATGGCCTCGGGCCAGATGCCCAGCGTCGACACCAGCAGCAGCGAGACCACCGCGCCGATGGCCACGCCGCGACCCGCGCACTGCCAGGCGATCAGGCCCAGCAGGGCCACCATCACCGGCACCGGCACGGCCAGCAAGGCGGCTTCCACGCCGCCCAGCGTGGCGTCGATGGGGCCGCGCACGGCCTGGAAGAAGGGCCGGAAATGGTCCACGGCCCAGCCCAGGCCGCTGTTGATCCAGTCCTGCACGGGCAGGCTGCCGTCCCAGAGCTGGCTGAGGTGAAAGCCGTCCGCGCCGGGCGCGGCGGCGGCATCGGCCGGCGCGGCGTTCAACCAGTCGCCACCCGAGGCTTGCGTGCTGGTGGACCAGGCGTCGCCGGCCGGCGCCGCGACCGACCCCTGGGGCTCAGCCGCGGGCGCGGCGGAGGCCCAGGGGTCGGTCGCGGCGGCGTCGGCCTGCGCGAGCGGGATGTCGTTCGGGGAAATGGGGGTCGTGTCCTGCATCGCTGCTCCTTTCTCACTCGCCGCCGCGGTCCATGAACCGCAGCAGCGTGGTCTTGCTGATGGCGCCGACGTACCGGCCGTTCGCGCCCACCACCGGCAGCGGCCAGGGTGCTTGCGCCACCTGGCCGAACAGTTCATTGACGGGGTGCCCGGCCTCCAGCGCCTGCACGCCGGGCAGGAAGGCGTGCTGCAGGCCCAGCGGGCCCTCGTGCCCCTTGAGCGCGGCGCGCAGCGACTCCACGGACACCATGCCCTGGAAGCGCTCCTGCGTGCACACCACGAAGGCGTACTCCCGGTCCTGCTGCTCCAGCATGGACAAGGCCGCACGCGCGCCGCGCGTGGGGCTTTCGGCCACCACCACCTGGCTGCGGCGCGCGATGTCGCCGGCCTTGAACACGGCCGCCGCGTCCACGCCGCGCACGAAGTTGCGCACGTAGTCGTCGGCCGGTTCGCGCAGGATCTCCTCGGGCGTGCCCACCTGCACCACCTGGCCATCTTTCATGATGGCGATGCGGTCGCCGATGCGCATGGCCTCGTCCAGGTCGTGCGAGATGAAGACGATGGTGCGGCGCTTGACCTCCTGCAGACGCAGCAGCTCGCTCTGCATGTCGGTGCGGATGATCGGGTCCAGCGCCGAGAAGGCTTCGTCCATCAGCAGGATGGACGGGTCGCTGGCCAGCGCGCGCGCCAGGCCCACGCGCTGCTGCATGCCGCCAGACAGCTCGTCGGGGTAGCTGTCGCCCCAGCCGGCGAGGCCCACCTGCGAGAGGGCCTCGTCGGCCTGGGCCAGGCGCGTGGCCTTGTCCACGCCCGCCAGCTCCAGCCCGAAAGCGGTGTTGTCGCGCACCGTCATGTGCGGCATCAGCGCGAAGGACTGGAACACCATGCTGATGTCCTTGCGGCGCAGGGCACGCAGCTCGCGGTCGCTGTGCTCGAAGATGTTGCGGCCGTCGATCACGACCCGGCCGGCGCTGGGCTCGATGAGCCGGTTGAGCAGGCGCACCAGCGTGGACTTGCCGGAGCCCGACAGGCCCATGATCACGAAGATCTCGCCGGCCTGGATGGTGAAGTGCGCGTCGAAGACGCCGATGGACTGGCCCGTCTCGGCCAGGATCTCCTGCTTGCTGCGGCCCTCTCGCACCAGGGCGAGCGCGGCCTGCGGCTCGTCGCCGAAGACCTTGAACACGTGGTCGATCTGAATGTCTTTTGCCATTGCGGCGGGCCTCCTTGTGGGTGGGCTTTGGGCAATGGCCGCCTGGGGACAAACGCGCAGGCGGCCGCGGACCGCAGCCACGCAGCAGGCACTGAAGACGACGAAGCACGACGCATGCAGCGCCTGTGCACGCCAAGGGGAGCCGTTCAGCGGGCCTGGTCGAGGGGCGTGAACGAGGTGGCGCGACGCGGCGGCAGTTGGCTGGAATCCAGCCGGTGCCGGGCAAGGCCCGGCGGGGTATCACCAGCGCCGCGACGGGATTCAGGTCGATCCGCGAGTAGCGCCCGGTGCGTCAACATGTCTTGTTGACTGTTAGGGAAGCGAGGATTGTAACTTTTTGATCTATGCGAGTCAAGCCAGGCCATTGGCATCGGCTGGCAACGGCCGGCATCGGAAAACAAAAAGCCCGCCGGAGCGGGCTTTTGCCGGGAACCGCAGCGATCAGCCGCTGTGCGGGCGCTTGCCGGGGTTCTTCTTGCTGCGCGTGGCCACGCCGCGCTCCAGGCTGCGGCGCTGGCCACGGCCGGGGGTGGGCAGCACGACGCCATTGGCAGCGACGGGACGGGGGGTGGCCTTGCGGTCGGCCTCGGTGACGATCTTGTTGCCCATGGCACTTTCCTTAGAGCGGCGGGTGACGAAAAACCGGTATTGGACCACAGGACGCGGACGCGTTCGCGCACCACCCCCGTCCACGTATGCTGCCCGCATGCTTCGCCTGCTCGCCACCGTCTCCTGGCCCGAGTTCCGCCACCACCCCTGGCGCACGGCCATCGCCGTGCTCGCCGTGGCGCTGGGCGTGGCGCTGGCGCTGGCGGTGCAGCTCATCAACGCCTCGGCACTGGCCGAGTTCCGCGACGCCGTGAGCGCCGTCAACGGCCAGCCCGACATCGAGCTGCGCGCCCGCCAGGGCCTGCTGGACGACGCCCTGTTCGAGCGCGTGGCCGCGCACCCGGGCGTGGCGGCGGCCAGCCCGGTGCTGGAGCTGCCCGCCTCGCTGGCCACGGCCCGCGGCGAGCGCCTGCCGGCGCGCCTGATCGGCGTGGACGCTCTCAGCGTGGGCCGCGTGGCGCCCGCGCTGATGCCGCTGACGGGTGGGGACGGCGGCCGCCGCCTGGACCTGTTCGCGCCCGACGCCGTGTTCCTGAACGCGAGCGCGCGCCAGGCCGTCGGCGGCGCCGCCACCGTCGGGCTGCGGCTGGGCGCGGCCGATCACGCCTTGCGCGTCGCCGGCCAGGTGAACGCGCCCGGCGCGCCGGTGCTGGTGATGGACATTGCGGCCGCGCAGGCCATGGCCGGGCGGATCGGCGCGCTCAGCCGCGTCGACCTGCGGCTGGTCCCCGGCGCACCGGCCGAGCGCGTGCTGGACGAGCTGCAACTGCCCCCGGGCACCCTGGCCCAGCGCCCCGAACAGGCGGGCGAGCGCATCAGCAACCTGTCGCGCGCCTACCGCGTCAACCTCACGGTGCTGGCGCTGGTGGCCCTGTTCACGGGGGCCTTCCTGGTGTTCTCGGTGCTGTCCCTGTCGGTCGCTCGGCGGCAGGGGCCGCTGGCGCTGCTGGGCGTGCTGGGCCTGTCGGCGCGCGAGCGGCTGCGCCTGGTGCTGGCCGAATCGGCCCTGCTGGGCCTGCTGGGCGGCGCCATCGGCGTGGCCCTGGGCAGCGCCGTGGCGGCGCTCGCGCTGCGCCAGCTCGGCGGCGACCTGGGCGGCGGCTACTTCACCGGCGTGTCGCCCGCCCTGCGCTGGAGCCCGTGGGCCGCGCTGCTGTACGGCGCGCTGGGCGTGGCGGCGGCCGTGGCCGGCGGCTGGTGGCCGGCGCGCGCGGCGCAGGCCCTGGCGCCGGCGCAGGCGCTCAAGGGCCTGGGCACGGACGCGCCCACGGCGCGGCGGCACACACTGGCCCTGGGGCTGCTGCTGCTCGCCGGCCTGGCCGCGCTGGCGCCGCCCGTGGCCGGCCTGCCGCTGGGGGCCTATGTGTCGGTGGGCCTGCTGCTGGTCGGCGGTATCGCGGCGCTGCCGCTGGGCGTGTCGGCCCTGCTGGACCGCCTCGCGCCGCACACCACGCGCCACCTGTTGCCGCTGCTGGCGGTGGAGCGCGCGCGCCGCCTGCGCGAGACCGCCGCCGTGGCCACCAGCGGCGTGGTGGCCAGCCTGGCCCTGTCGGTGGCGCTCACGGTCATGGTGGCGAGCTTTCGCGACTCGGTAACGCACTGGCTGGACACCGTGCTGCCCGCCCCGCTCTACCTGCGCGGCAGCGGCGGCGCCGGGGACAGCCAGCACCTGCCGCCGGCCTTCGTGGACGCGGTGTCGGCCGTGCCCGGGGTGGCGCGCGCCGACCCGCTGCGCGCCCTGCCCCTGCAGTTCGACCCCGCGCGCCCGCCGGTGACGCTGGTGGTGCGCCCGCTGCGCGGCGATCCTTTGCCGCTGCCCCTGGTGGGCGAGACCGCCGCCGTGGCCGCGCCCGACGTGCCCGTCTATGCGAGCGAGGCCATGGCCGACCTGTATGGCGCACGCCTGGGCCAACCCCTGCCCGCGCTGGCCCAGGCCCTGGCCGCGCCCGAGGCCCGGCGCGCCCGCTACGTGGTGGCCGGCGTCTGGCGCGACTACGCGCGCCAGCACGGCAGCGTGGCCATCGACGCCGACACCTTCGCGCGCCTGAGCGGCGAGCGCCTCGTGAGCGACCTGGCGCTGCACCTGGCGCCCGGCGCCGACCCGCAGGCGGTGCGCGACGCCATCGACGCACTCGCGCAAGCGCAGGGCCTGCAGGACAGCATCGAGTTCGCCTCGGCGGAGCAGATCCGCGCCGCCTCGCTGCGCATCTTCGACCGCAGCTTCGCCGTCACCGTCTGGCTGCAAGCCGTGGCCATCGGCATCGGCCTGTTCGGCGTGGCCGCGAGCTTCAGCGCGCAGGTGCTGGTGCGGCGCAAGGAGTTCGGCTTGCTCGCGCACCTGGGCCTCACGCGGCGCCAGATCCTGGGCGTGGTGGCGGCCGAGGGCCTGGCCTGGACGGCCCTGGGCGCGCTGGCCGGCACGGCCCTGGGCCTGCTGGTCAGCCTGGTGCTGGTGCACGTGGTCAATCCACAGAGCTTCCACTGGACCATGGACCTGGTGCTGCCCTGGGCGCGGCTGGGTGCGCTGGCGCTGGCGGTGGTGCTGGCCGGCACGCTCACGGCCTGGCTGGCCGGGCGCGCGGCGGCCAGCCGCGACGCGGTGCAGGCCGTCAGGCAGGACTGGTGAACGCCATGCACCCCCTCTCCCGCCGCCACTGGCTGCTCGGCAGCGCCGCCGCCCTGGCCTGGCCGCTGGCGCCGGCGCGCGACATCGCCCGCCCCGGCGACACCCTGCGCCCGCGCGAACTGGTGTTCCCGCGCGACCACGGCAGCCACCCCGACACGCGCACCGAGTGGTGGTACCTCACCGGCCACGCGCGCGACGGCGGCGGCCGCGACTTCGGCTTCCAGATCACTTTCTTCCGCAGCCGCGTGGACGAGGCGCGCGACCTGCCCGGCCGCCTGGCCGCGCGCCAGCTGCTGTTCGCGCACGCCGCCATCACCGACGTCGCGGGCCGGCGCCTGCACCACGACCAGCGCATCGCGCGCTGGAACGGCGAACGGCCCGCCAGCACCGAACGCGCCGTGTTCGCCAGCGAAACCGACACCGAGGTGGTGCTGCGCGACTGGTTCATCCGCCGCCGCGCCGACGGCGGCTACGCCACGCGCGCCGTGGGCGACACGCTGCTGATCGACATCGAGGCCCGCGCGCCGCAGGCCTGGCTGCTGCAGGGCGACCGGGGCTTCTCGCGCAAGGGGCCGGACGCCGCGCAGTCCAGCTTCTACGTCTCGCAGCCGCAACTCCAGGTCAGCGGCACCCTGGGCCTGGCCGGCCAGCGCTT
This sequence comes from Hydrogenophaga sp. YM1, assembly GCF_016903055.1. Taxonomy (NCBI): domain Bacteria; kingdom Pseudomonadati; phylum Pseudomonadota; class Betaproteobacteria; order Burkholderiales; family Comamonadaceae; genus Hydrogenophaga; species Hydrogenophaga sp. YM1. The sequence goes on from NZ_CP070223.1 coordinate 3,197,973, forward strand.
CCAGGTGAGCGGCAGTGCCTGGCTGGACCACGAGTGGAGCGAGGCCCTGCTGCACCCCGAGGCCGTGGGCTGGGACTGGATCGGCATGAACCTGTTCGACGGCCACGCCCTCACCGCTTTCCGGCTGCGCCGCGCCGACGGCTCGGCCCTGTGGGCGGGCGGCTCCTTCCGCGCCGCGGCCGACGCGCGCGAGCCGAACGCCATCCACCGCTTCGCCCCGGGCGAGGTGGAATTCAAGCCCCAACGCTGGTGGACCAGCCCGCTCACGCGCACGCGCTACCCCGTGGAATGGCTGGTGCGCACGCCGGCCGACTTCTACACCGTGCGCGCGCTGGTCGACGCGCAGGAACTCGACAGCCGCGCCAGCACCGGCGCGATCTACTGGGAAGGCCTGTCGGAGCTGATCGACAGCAACGGCCGCCTGGTGGGGCGGGGCTACCTGGAAATGACCGGGTACGCCCAGCGGCTGGTGCTCTGAGGCGGCGCGCGCGCCGCGCTCAAGCGGGCATCAGGACGGCTTCTTGTCCTCGGCGCCCACGGCGTCGCGCACGCACTTGTTGGTGAAGCTGGTCTTGGCCGCGCCGGAAAGCTTCTTCTCGCCCGCGGCCGTGGTGCAGGCCGCCGTGGCGTCCTTCTTGCATTTGGTCATGAAGGAGTTCTTGGCGGCGCCGGCCAGCTTCTTCTCCATCGCCTTCGCCTGGCAGGTGGCCTCGTCGGCCCAGGAACCGGTGGCGGTGAACGCCAGGGCGGCGGCGAGGATCAGGGTGCGGGTGAGCATGGGGAACTCCTGGGGGTGTCGGAGCGGCGATTGTTATCACGCGATTCGATGGCGTGCAATGGGATGGCGGGGAGAGGACAAGAAGCAACGGCGGCTGCGAGCATGGCGCCGAAACGCCGATGCCGACGTGTTGGCACGCCCGCTCGGCGGCTGTTGTTCGGGGCGTCCCCTTCACTGGCGCCTGGACCGGTGCGGCGAGCCGGGCCGGCGCTGGATCGGCGCATGGCGGGCGCCGCCGCTCGGCGCACGCGTCTTGGCCTAAGCTAAGCACCCCCCTCGGCACCGACCTCCGGGTCCCCTCCCCCATGGCCACCGCCTCCGACCGCCCCTCGGGCAAGAGCCCGCGTTCGCTCACCGGGCTGCTGCCCTTCATGCGTCCCTACCGCCTGCAAATGGGGCTGGCCCTGCTCTTCCTGGTGCTGGCGGCGGCGGCCACGCTGGCGTTTCCGGTGGCGCTGCGCCTGCTGATCGACGACGGCCTGGTGCCGGCGGGGCGTGGTGATCAGGTGCTGGCGCTGCGCGAGCATTTCGCGGCGCTGTTCGGGGTGGCGGTGGCGCTGGGCCTGTTCTCGGCGGTGCGCTTCTACCTGGTCAGCTGGATCGGCGAGCGCATCACGGCCGACCTGCGCAACGCGGTATACCGCCACGTGCTGCGCCAGAGCCCTCAGTTCTTCGAGACCACGCAGACCGGCGAGGTGCTGTCGCGACTGACGGCCGACACCACGCTGGTGCAGACCGTCGTGGGCTCCTCGTTGTCCATGGGCCTGCGCAACGCGGTGATGGGCCTGGGCGCGCTGGTGATGCTGGTGTGGTCGCACCCCTATGTGATGGTGTTGGTGCTGGCCACGGTGCTGCTGGTGGTGCTGCCGGCCATGTGGTTCGGGCGCCGGGTGCGCCGGCTCTCGCGCGCCAGCCAGGACCGCATCGCCGATTCGAGCTCCATCGCGGCCGAGGTGCTGAACGCGATTCCCACGGTGCAGAGCTACGCGGCCGAGGGGCGCGAATCCCAACGCTTCGAGCAATCCACCCAGCACGCGTTCGAGACCGCCGTGCGCCGCACCAAGGCGCGCGCCGCGCTGGTGGCCTTTGTCATCATCGCCAACGCGGCGCTCATTCTCTGGGGCATGTTCCAGGGCACGCAGGCGGTGCTGAACGGCCAGTTGTCGCCGGGGCAACTGGGCCAGGCGGTGTTCTACGTGGTGATCTTCGCGGGCGCGGTGGCCGTGCTGGGCGAGGTGTACGGCGACCTGCTGCGCGCCGCGGGCGCGAGCGAGCGCCTGGTGGAGCTGCTGGCCAGCGAGTCGCCGGTGCGGTCGCCCGCGAACGCCGTGGACGCGCCGCTGCCGGCGGGCGGCAGCGCGCTGGCGTTCGAGCAGGTCCGCTTCAATTACCCTTCGCGCCCGGCGCAGGCGGCGCTGGACGGGTTTTCGCTGGCGGTGGCGCCGGGGCAGACGGTCGCCATCGTGGGCCCCAGCGGCGCCGGCAAGACCACCGTGTTCTCGCTGCTGCTGCGCTTCTACGACCCCCAGCAGGGCCGCATCGTGCTCGACGGCACGCCGATCAACGCCCTGCGGCTGCAGGACCTGCGCGAGCGCATCGGCATCGTGCCGCAGGACCCGGTGATCTTCTCCAGCAGCGCGATGGAGAACATCCGCTACGGCCAGCCGGGCGCCAGCGACGAAGCGGTGAAGGCCGCCGCGCGCGCCGCCTTCGCCGACGAGTTCATCGCCCAACTGCCCGAGGGCTACGCCACCTTCCTGGGCGAGCGCGGTGTGCGCCTGTCGGGCGGCCAGCGCCAGCGCATCGCCATCGCGCGCGCCATGCTGAAGAACCCGCCGCTGCTGCTGCTGGACGAGGCCACCAGCGCGCTGGACGCGCAGAGCGAGCGCGTGGTGCAGGCGGCACTGGAGGCCGCCATGCGCAACCGCACCACCCTGGTCATCGCCCACCGGCTGGCCACGGTGCAGCGCGCCGACCGCATCGTGGTGATGGACCACGGGCGCCTCGTGGAGCAAGGCACGCACGCCGAGCTGGTGGCGCGCGGCGGGGTGTACGCGGGCCTGGCGGCTCTGCAGTTCAACGCCTGATTCCGCCGGCGCGGCGTGCCCGCGCCCAGCCTCAGCGCTCGGGCGCCCACTCGCGGAAGAAGCGGATGCGCTCCTCGTCCGCCGGGTGGCTGGCCAACGCGATCGGCAGCACGCCGTCGGCGTCGCGGTCCTGGTTTTTTCGCGCGGTGGCCAGGCGCTCGAACAGCGAGACCATCACGGCCGGCGACAGGCCCGCGCGGTCCAGCCGCTCGGCCGCGTAGGCGTCGGCGCGGCGCTCCACGTCGCGCGAGTAAGACTGGGTCAGCAGCGCCGCCGGCACGCTGGCGATGAAGCCGCTGGCGTCGCCGAAGACCACGCCCACGATGGCGCTCAGCAGGCTGGCGCGCACCAGCATGTCCAGGCCGTCGCGGTGGCGCACGTGGCCCAGCTCGTGCGCCAGCACGCCGGTCAGCGCGTCGGGCCGGTCGTGCAGCAGCTCGACCAGTTGGTCGGTCACGACCATCTGTCCGCCCGGCAGGGCCAGGGCGTTGGGGCCCAACTCGGGCGCATGCCGGAACGACAGGCGCCAGGCGGGCGCGTCGCCCTCGGGGTGGGCGCGCTCGACGAAGGCCCGCCAGCGCCGCTCGATCGCCTGGCGCCGCGCCTCGTCCAGGCGCGTGGGCTTGAGCAGCGCGCGGTCGAGCTGGGCCAGGCCGTCGCGCCCGATGCGCTCGTCCAGCGACAGCGGCAGGCGCTGCGCGACGAACTGGCTGGCCACGGGCACGCCCCAGAACCAGCTCGCCAGCAGCACCGCGACGGCGCCCACCACCGCCGCGGCGGTGGCGCGCCAGCTCTGCTGCCAGCCCACCACCCAGGACTCGCGCAGGCCCTGGGCGGCCCACCAGGCGTCCCAGCCGCCGGCGTCGGCGTGCTGGATCAGGCCGCCGTCGGGCAATTCGGTCTGGCGCTGGCCGTGTGTGCGGCGCTCGGGCCAGCGCACCTCGCGCAGGAGGTAGCGCCGCGGCGGCTCGGCGCGCTCGGCGTCCAGCGGCTCCAGCACCAGCTCATCGCCCTCGACGCGCAGCTGCACCGCGCGCCCGCGCGGGCTGCGGCCATCGAACCAGCGCGTGGGCAGCGGCTCACCCATGCCCGCTCACAACCCCATGTCGATGCCGAAGAAGTCGCCCGCGGCGTCGCCCAGCGGGCCGACGTCGCGCCGCTGCGCGTGCGCCAGCCAGTCGTTCACCGAGCCCTTGACCTGCAGCGCCATGGCCTCCAGCCGGGCGCGCGCCAGGCGCACCTGGGCGAAAGGCCAATACAGACCCAAGGTCAGCGCGATCAGCAGCCAGTTCACCGCCGTCACGCGCGCCAGCGCGCCAAAGCCCAGCCCGCTGCGAAAGCGCGTGTTGCGGCTGCGGGTGTTCTGCCACACCAGGTTCTGCAGCGCGGCGGTGTAGTGGGTCACCACCAGCATGGGAAACAGCAGATAGCCCAGCGCGACGGCGCCGCTCAGCATCAGCACGCCAGCCGCCGTGCGCCCCGCCAAGCCCACGCCCAGCGCCGCGATGGCGCCCACGATCAGCACCACCAGCAGCATCACGCCGCCGGTGCGCAAGCCAAGCCCGTAGAACTGGCGCACACCGGCGCGCAGCTCGGTGCGCTCGCCAGCAAAGCGGTAGCCGCCGTGCTGGTACTGCTTGATGCGCGCCAGACACCAGGGCATGACCAGCGCGAACAGCGCCATCACGCCCAGGAACAGCAGGCCCATGCGCCGCCGCTCCTCGGGCGAGGCGCCCTCGCCGGGTGCCAGGTCGGGCGCGCTCAGGCCCAGGGCCACGAAACCCAGCACGGGCAGCAGCAGCGGCGCGAAGGCCAGGTAGGCGCCCTTGAGGTCGCCCTCGAAGCTCAGGCGCACACCGCGCCAGCTGGTGTTGCGCAGGCGAAACTGCAGCGAGGCCCGCCACAACGCCGGCCACAGCAGGGCGAACACCAGGAAGATGGCGCCGGCCACCAGCGGCGCCGTTTCCGAGGTGACGCCATAGGCCAGGCCGAACAGCGCCACCACCAGGTAGCCGCGGAACATCTTCCAGGGGTTGGCGTGAAAACCCAGCGGGTCGTCGCCCACCAGGGTGTTGTTCTGGAAATACGCGATGCGCCGCGCCCGCGCGAAGGGCCAATACAGCGTGAACGTCACCAGGACCAACAACAGGTTCACGATCCAGATGCGGAAGTACTCGCTGCCTGAGCCGGTGAACCGGATCGGCAGCGTCTGCACCGGGGGCCGCGCATCCGGTGCGCCCGGCGCCTCACCCAGCCTATCGATGTTGTTCATCTTGCCTCCCTCCTGTTAGCAGGCCGGCGGATGCTAGCACCGGCCGGCCAAGGCCATGCAGCGCAGGCATGGAGCCATCCTCAGCCCGCCTTGGACAAGCGCCGGGGCGCTGCGTACAGTGTTTGGCGCCGTGGCCCCGCAGCGGCCATGCCCCATCGAAGGACCCACCATGTCGTCGCCCACCCCTCCCTCCGTGCTGACCCAGGCCCTGCCCTCCTACCTCGACCCCCACCACCTCGGCCCCTGGGGCATCTACCTCCAGCAGGTCGATCGCGTCGCGCCCTACCTGGGCAAGCTGGGGCGCTGGGTCGACACCCTCAAGCGGCCCAAGCGCACCCTCATCGTGGACGTGCCCATCCATCTGGACAACGGCACCGTGGCCCACTTCGAGGGCTACCGCGTGCAGCACAACACCAGCCGCGGGCCCGGCAAGGGCGGCGTGCGCTTCCACCAGGACGTGACCCTGTCCGAGGTGATGGCCCTGGCGGCCTGGATGTCCATCAAGAACGCCGCAGTGAACGTGCCCTACGGCGGCGCCAAGGGCGGCATCCGGGTCGACCCGAAGCTGCTCACGCGCGGCGAACTCGAGCGCGTGACGCGCCGCTACACCAGCGAGATCGGCATCATCATCGGCCCGACCAAGGACATCCCCGCGCCCGACGTGAACACCAATGAGCAGGTCATGGCCTGGATGATGGACACGTACTCCATGAACGAGGGCGCCACCGCCACCGGCGTGGTCACCGGCAAACCGGTCGACCTGGGCGGCTCGCTCGGCCGGCGCGAGGCCACCGGCCGCGGCGTGTACACCGTCGGCATCGAGGCCGCGCGCCGCATCGGCCTGGACGTGACCCGCTCGCGCGTGGCCGTGCAGGGCTTCGGCAACGTGGGTGGCGTGGCCGGCAAGCTGTTCGCCGAGGCCGGCGCCCGCGTGGTGGCCGTGCAGGACCATGGCGGCACGGTCTACAGCGAGGCCGGGCTGAACGTGCCCGCCCTGCTCGACCACGTGGGCCGCCACGGCTCCGTGGCGGGCTTCGCGGGTGGACAGGTCATCCCCAACGAGGACTTCTGGGGCGTGCCTTGCGACATCCTCATCCCCGCCGCGCTCGAAGGCCAGATCACCGACAAGAACGCCGGCCGCATCCAGGCCCGCATGGTGATCGAAGGCGCCAACGGCCCCACCACCCCGCAAGCCGATGACATCCTGCACGACCGCGGCGTGCTCGTGCTGCCCGACGTGATCGCCAACGCCGGCGGCGTGACGGTGAGCTACTTCGAGTGGGTGCAGGACTTCTCCAGCTTCTTCTGGACCGAGGACGAGATCAACGCCCGCCTGGTGAAGATCATGAAGGACGCCTTCTCGGCCGTGTGGCAGGTGTCGGAGGACCACAAGGTCAGCCTGCGCACCGCCACCTTCATCATCGCCTGCCAGCGCATCCTGCACGCGCGCGATCTGCGCGGCTTGTATCCCTGACTCCCCCTGCGCCGCTGCGCGGCTTCCCCCTTCTCTGGCGCGCCTGCGGCGCTTGGAGGGGGGACGATGCCAGTGGCCCGGCAAAGCCGGTTCCACGGCATCTCTGGCGTTGCGCACGCGCTCCGGGTAGGAAGCTGCGCAGCGGCCGGAGGGAGAATTCCTGCTATTGCAGGGTGTCCTTCACCGCCGGCAGCAGGGGCAGGGGCATCACCTCCACGCCTTCTTCCAGCAGCTCCAGGGCCACGGCCGCGCTGGTCTGGCCGCGGATGTTGCGGCGCTCGATCTCGCCGTGGTGCATGGCGCGGGCCTGCTCGGCGAACCGCTCGCCCACGTCTTCGGTGTTGACCATGATCTCGCGCATGGCCTTGAGCATGCGCGCCTGCAGCTCGGCCAATTCGGCCTGTGCGGGGTGGTTGCTGAGCGTGAGGCCTTCGGGGCCATGGGCCGCGCCCTGTGGCTCGCGGCCCGCGCGCAGGTTCAGGCGCGGCGCCGAGAGTTTTTTCTCCACGCGCTGATCCCCGCACAGCGGGCAGCTCACCAGCCCGCGCTCCAGCTGCTGGTGGAAATCGTCTTCGGAGCCGAACCAGCCCTCGAACACGTGCTGGTGGGCGCATTGCAGATCGAGCACCTTCATGGCGCGCAATTATCCTGCCAGTCCAAGACCCATTGGCCACTGAGCACATTCTGCAGCCACAGCATGCCCACCAGGGTCTTGCTGTCGATGACCCGGCCGTCGCGGCACCAGGCCTGGAGTTCGGCCGGCGTGGCGGTGAAGACGTCCAGCGCCTCGCCGTCGTCGAGCGCGCGCTCGCCCAGGCTCAGGCCGCGCGCGAACCAGACGTCGATGACCTCGTCGGAGTACGCGATGGTGGGCGCCAGGCGGCCCGCGAAGGCCCATTGCCGGGCCGCGTAGCCGGTCTCCTCGCGCAGCTCGCGCCGCGCGCAGGCCAGGCTGCCCTCGCCGGCGTCGAGCTTGCCAGCGGGAAACTCCACCATGACGGCCCCCATGGGGTGGCGGTACTGGCGCTCCAGCACCACGCGGCCATCCTCCAGCAAAGGGACCACCATCACCGCGCCCGGGTGCAGCACGAATTCGCGCGTGGCCTCGGCGCCCGTGGGCAGGCGCACGGTGTCGCGCACCACGTGCAGGAAGTGGCCACGCAGCAGCTCGGCGCGCGCCAGCGGCGCTTCGGTCAGGTGAGGCTCAGCCACCGCGGCGTTTGTAGAGGTAGCGGTACACGAAGCCCGGGAAGGCCAGCGTGAGGAACAGGCTTGCCGTGGTGGCGTAGAACTCCCAGCCCTGCGGGTAGATCTGGCCCACGCGCTGCTCCAGGGCCAGGCCCAGGGCCCCGACGGCGAAGTACAGCAGCACGAGTTCGAGCAGGCGCAGCCACAGCGTCTTGGGCTTCGCGCGCGGCAGCACCGCGAGCCAGCGGTTGTTGACGAAGGGCAGGTTCGCGGCCACCAGGGCGGCCGCCAGCACCAGCCAGATCAGAGCGGTTTGGTTCATGGCGACGGTGTGAGCGGTCCGGCGCGGGAGGGTTCCCCGCGCCGCGGCCTCAGGCGAACAGGGCCGCCACCGCCTGCGCGCACAGGGCCATGAGGCCGCCCGGCACGATGCCCAGAATCAGCACCAGCGCGCCGTTCACCGACAGCACCGAGCGCACGTCCAGGCCGGCCTCGATGGGCGCGCTTTGCGTGGGCGCGTCGAAGTACATCACCTTGACCAGGCGCAGGTAGTAGAAGGCGCCGATCAGCGACATCACCACCGCGAACACGGCCAGGCCGACGTGGAAGGTGCTGGGCGAGGCCAGCAGCGCCTGCAGCACCGAGAGCTTGGCGTAGAAGCCCACCAGCGGCGGCACGCCCGCCAGCGAGAACATGCAGGCCGCCATGACGCCTGCGTACAGGGGGCTGCGCTGGTTCAGGCCAGCCAGGTCCTGGATGGTGTCGGACTCGAAGCCCGCGCGCGAGAGCAGGATGATCACGCCGAAGGTGCCCAGCGTGGTGAGCACGTAGGTCACCACGTAGAACATGGACGAGCTGTAGGCGTTGGCCATGTTGCTGCCATCGCCGCCGGACACGCCGGCCATCAGGCCCAGCATGAGGAAGCCCATTTGCGCAATGGTGGAGAAGGCCAGCATGCGCTTGAGGTTGGTCTGCGCGATGGCGGCCAGGTTGCCCACCAGCAGCGAGAGCACGGCCAGCACGGCCAGCATCTGCTGCCAGTCCACGGCCAGCGGCTGCAGGCCTTCGACGAGCAGGCGGATCACGATGGCGAAGGCGGCCAGCTTGGGCGCGCCGCCGATGAGCAGCGTGATGGACGTGGGAGCGCCGTGGTACACGTCGGGCACCCACATGTGGAACGGCGCCACGCCCAGCTTGAAGGCCAGGCCCGCGACCACGAACACCAGGCCCAGCACCAGCACCTGGACAGAGCCCTTGAGCGTGGCCTCGCCGCCGGCGATGGACGCCATCACCTGGCCGATGTCGAGCGAGCCCGTGGCGCCATAGACCATGGACAGGCCGTAGAGCAGGAAGCCACTGGCCAGCGCGCCCAGCACGAAGTACTTCATGGCGGCTTCGGTCGCGGCGGTGTCGTCGCGGCGCAGCGCCACCAGCGCGTAGCTGGAGAGCGTGAGCAGTTCCAGGCCCAGGTAGATCACCAGGAAGTTGTGGCCCGAGATCATGACGAACATGCCCAGCAGCGCGAACAGGCTCAGGCTGAACAGCTCGCCGCCACGCAGCATGTCGCGCGCGCCGGCGTAGGCGCGGCCGTAGACCAAGGTGGCCATCAGGGCGATGGTGGCGAAGCACTTGAGCCAGTTGCCCATGGGGTCGCTGACGATCATGCCGCCGAAGCCCTCGATGGTGCTGCCCGAGGCGCCGGCCATGCCGAGGAACACCGCGACGACGGCCAGGGTGAGCAGGGTCAGCGCGTAGGTGCTGCCGCGCAGCGGCGTCTTGACCGCGAGGTCGGCCAGCGCGATGACGCAGGTCATCACCGCCAACAGAATTTCCGGGTAGGCCGCGACCCAGCTGAGTTTGTCGATCATGGGGCTGTTCTCGCTCGGTCTATTCTTGTCAGTTCAGCTTGGAGTTCGCCACGTGGCGCAGCAGCTCGGCCACGGCCGGGTCCATCACGTCGGTGAAGGGCTTGGGGTACACGCCCATGGCGAGCACGGCGATGGCCAGCAAGGCCATCACCAGGAATTCGCGCGCATTGATGTCGCTCAGGCCACGCACCTCGTCGTTGCCCGGCTCGCCCAGGTAGACGCGCTTGAACATCCACAGCGAGTAGGCGGCGCCGAAGATCAGGGCGGTGGCGGCCAGCAGTCCGATCCAGAAGTTGGCCTTGACGGCGGCGATGATCACCATCCATTCGCCCACGAAGCCGGCCGTGCCGGGCAGGCCCGCGTTGGCCATGGTGAACAGCAGCGCGAAGGCGGCGAAGCGCGGCATGGTGTTGACCACGCCGCCGTAGTCGGCGATCTCGCGCGAGTGCACCCGGTCGTACAGCACGCCGATGGCCAGGAACATGGCCGCCGACACGAAGCCGTGCGACACCATCTGCACCAGGCCACCGCTCATGCCCAGGTCACTGAAGATGAAGAAGCCCAGCGTGACGAAGCCCATGTGCGCCACGGACGAGTAGGCCACCAGCTTCTTCATGTCCTGCTGGACCATGGCCACCAGGCCGACGTAGATCACCGCGATCAGCGACAGCGCGATCATCAGCCAGGCCCATTCGTGCGAGGCGTCGGGCAGGATGGGCAGCGAGAAGCGCAGGAAGCCGTAGGCGCCCAGCTTGAGCATGATGGCCGCCAGCACGGCGGAGCCACCGGTGGGCGCCTCCACGTGCACGTCGGGCAGCCAGGTGTGCACCGGCCACATGGGCACCTTCACCGCGAAGGCCGCGAAGAAGGCGAAGAACAGCAGGGTCTGCGCGGTGCCGCCGATGGGCAGGCGGTACCAGTCGCTGAGCGCGAAGCTGCCACCCGACTGCACGTACAGGTAGATCAGCGCGATCAGCATGAGCAGCGAGCCCAGCAGCGTGTAGAGGAAGAACTTGAAGGCCGCGTAGATCTTGTTGGGGCCGCCCCAGATGCCGATGATGAGGTACATCGGGATCAGCGTGGCCTCGAAGAACACGTAGAACAGCATCGCGTCCTGCGCGCTGAACACGCCGATCATGAAGCCCGAGAGGATCAGGAAGGCGCCCATGTACTGGTTCACGCGCTCGGTGATCACCTCCCAGCCCGCGATCACCACGATGACGGTGGTGAAGGCCGTGAGCAGCACCAGCCACAGCGAGATGCCGTCCACGCCCAGGTGGTAGTGGACGTTGAAGCCCTCGATCCAGACGGTCTTCTCGACGAACTGCAGGGCCGCGCTGCCGACCTCGAAGCCGGTGTACAGCGGCACGGTGACGGCCAGGCCCGCGAGCGCGCCCAGGAGCGCAACCCAGCGGACCACGCCCGCGTGCTGATCGCGCCCCAGCGCGAGCAGCACGACGCCCACGAGGATCGGCGTCCAGATGGCAAGGCTCAGCAAACCCATGGTCTTTTCTTTCTTCGTTGTCTTATTTCGCGAGCCAGACGAAGTACGTCATGAACAGCATCACCCCCACGAGCATCACCAGCGCGTAGTGGTAGAGGTAGCCGGTCTGCGCGCGGCGCACCACGGCGGCGATGGCGCCGACGATCTTCCAGCTGGCGTTCACCACGCCGCCTTCGATGACGCCACGGTCCCCGCCCTTCCACAGGCCCACGCCCAGGCCGCGCGCGGCGCGGGCCAGCACGTTCTCGTTGAACCAGTCCATGTAGTACTTGTTCTCGAGGATGACCACGATGGGCCGCAGCGCGCGCGCGATGGCCGCGGGCACGGCCGGGTTGATCAGGTAGCAGTACCAGGCGCTCACGGCACCGGCCAGCGCCAGGTACAGCGGCGCCGTGCTGAAGGCGTGCGTGGCCATGGCCCAGGCGCCGTGGAACTCTTCGGCGAAGGTCTTCAGCGCGGGGTGCGCGTCGGCGTTGACGGTAATGGCATCGCGGAAGAAGTCGCCGATGACCATGGGCTCGATCGTGAAGTAGCCGATCACCACGGACGGAATGGCCAGCAGCACCAGAGGCAGGGTCACCACCCAGGGCGACTCGTGCGGCTTGCCGTCGCCGTGGCCATGCCCGTGATCGCCGTGGTGATCGTCATGGTGCGCGTCGGGGTTCTGGTCGTAGCGCTCCTGGCCGTGGAAGACCAGGAAGTACAGGCGGAACGAATAGAACGAGGTCACGAACACGCCCGCCAGCACCGCGAAGTGGGCGAACCCGGCGGCCGGCAGGTTGCTGAAGTGCACCGCCTCGATGATCGAGTCCTTGGAGTAGAAGCCCGAGAACAGCGGCGTGCCGATCAGCGCCAGCGTGCCGATCAGCGAGGTGAGCCAGGTGATGGGCATGTACTTGCGCACGCCGCCCATCCAACGGATGTCCTGGTTGTGGTGCAGGCCCATGATGACCGAGCCAGCCGCGAGGAACAGCAGGGCCTTGAAGAAGGCGTGCGTCATCAGGTGGAAGACCGCGACCGAGTAGGCCGAGGCGCCGAGCGCCACCGTCATGTAGCCCAGCTGCGACAGCGTGGAGTAGGCCACCACGCGCTTGATGTCGTTCTGGATGATGCCCAGGAAGCCCATGAACAGCGCGGTGATGGCGCCGATGACCATGACGAAGTTGAGCGCCGTGTCGGACAGCTCGTACAGCGGGCTCATGCGCGCGACCATGAAGATGCCGGCCGTCACCATGGTGGCGGCGTGGATCAGCGCGGAGATCGGCGTGGGGCCTTCCATGGAGTCGGGCAGCCACACGTGCAGCGGGAACTGCGCGCTCTTGCCCATGGCGCCGATGAACAGGCAGATGCAGATGACGGTGATCAGCATCCAGTCGGTGCCCGGGAAGCCCAGGGCGCCGAGTTCACCCGCTTTGGCGAAGATCTCGCTGTAGTTCATGGTGCCGGCGTAGGCCACGATCAGGCCGATGCCGAGGATGAAGCCGAAGTCGCCCACCCGGTTGACCAGGAAGGCCTTCATATTGGCGAAGATCGCCGAGGGCTTGTTGAACCAGAAGCCGATCAGCAGGTAGGACACGAGACCCACCGCCTCCCAGCCGAAGAACAGCTGCAGCAGGTTGTTGCTCATGACCAGCATGAGCATGGAGAAGGTGAACAGCGAGATGTAAGCGAAGAAGCGGTTGTAGCCGTCGTCGTCTGCCATGTAGCCGATGGTGTAGAGGTGCACCATGAGCGAGACGAAGGTGACCACCACCATCATCATCGCGGTCAGGCCGTCGACCAGGAAGCCGATCTCCATCTTCAGCCCGCCGATGACCATCCATTCGTAGATGGTCTGGTTGAAGCGGGCGCCGTCGATCACGTCGGCCAGCGTCATGACCGACAGGATGAAGGCGACCAGCACACCCAGGATGGTGGCGCCGTGCGAGGCGCGCCGGCCGATGACGTTGCCACCGAAGGCAGTGCCCAGGATGCCGGCCACCAGCGAGCCCACCAGGGGCGCCAGCGGCACGGCGAGCAGCGTGGAGGCGGATAGCGTGTTGCTCATGTTCCGGTCAGCCCTTGAGCGTGTTGAGTTCTTCGACGCTGATCGACGACTTGTTGCGGAACAGCAGCACGAGGATGGCGAGGCCGATGGCCGACTCGGCGGCCGCCACGGTGAGGATGAAGAACACGAACACCTGGCCGTGCAGGTCGCCCAGGTAGTGCGAGAAGGCCACGAAGTTCATGTTGACCGCGAGCAGCATGAGCTCGATGGCCATGAGCAGCACGATCAGGTTCTTGCGGTTGAGGAAGATGCCGACGACGGAGATCGCGAACAGGATCGCGCCGACCGACAGGAAATGACCCAGCGTGAGGCCGCTCATTTGAAATCCTCCGCGCAGTGCGCTACGGTGCGAGCCCCTTCGGGCGGCCGGGCGTGGCTCATGCCTTGCCCTCCTCGGTGTTGGGGGTGGCGGCCACGGGCGCCGGCTTGGCCGCCGCCATGGGCACGACCACCAGGCGGTCGCGGGCGCGCACGTGGACCTGGTCACCCGGGTTGATGGCCTTGCTGTCCTTGCGCTTGCGCAGCGTCAGCGCGATGGCCGCGACCATGGCCACGAGCAGGATGAAGCCCGCGACCTGGATGGGATAGAGGTAGGCCGAATACAGCAGCTTGCCGAGTTCGCCCGTGTTCGACACGTTGGCGGGCACGGTAGCGGCGGTGGTGGCGATGGAGGGGAAGCCCACCCACAGCACGGCGATCAGCTCGCCAGCCACCACGGCGCCGAGGATGGCCGCCAGCGGGAAGTGGTGCCAGAAGCCGCGGCGCAGCGACTCGATGTTGATGTCCAGCATCATCACCACGAACAGGAACAGCACCATGACAGCGCCGAGGTAGACCAGCACCAGCGTGATGCCCAGGAACTCGGCCTTGAGCAGCAGCCACAGCGCGGCCGCCTGCGAGAAGGAGAGCATCAGGTACAGCACCGCGTGCACGGCGTTGCGCGAGGTGACCACGCGAAAGGCCGCGAACAGCAGCACCGCCGCGAAGAGGTAGAAGAAACCGGTGGTGAAGTCCATGGGATCTCTGGATGGGCTCGGTCGCGCCGCGCTCAGCGGTACTTGGCGTCGGCGGCCTTGGCCGCGGCGATCTGGGGTTCGTAGCGGTCACCCACCGCGAGCAGCATTTCCTTGGTGAAGTACAGGTCGCCGCGCTTTTCGCCGTGGTATTCGAAGATGTGCGTCTCGACGATCGAGTCGACCGGGCAGCTCTCTTCGCAGAAGCCGCAGAAGATGCACTTGGTGAGGTCGATGTCGTAGCGCGTGGTGCGGCGCGTGCCGTCGGCACGCACATCGCTTTCGATGGTGATGGCGACGGCGGGGCACACGGCCTCGCAGAGCTTGCAGGCGATGCAGCGCTCCTCGCCGTTCTCGTAGCGGCGCAGCGCGTGCAGGCCGCGGAAGCGCGGCGACAGCGGCGTCTTCTCCTCGGGGAACTGCACCGTGACCTTGCGGCGGAAGGCGTAACGGCCGGTCAGGGCCATGCCCTTGGCCAGTTCGACGAGCATGAAGCTCTTGAAGAAGTCGCGGAAACTGAAGGGCGCGACGGCGGTGGTGGTACTCATGCTTGTGCCCTCCTCACTGCCAGATGTTCCAGCGCGTCTGCATGAGCGCACCCACGAGCAGCAGCCACACCAGCGTGACGGGGATGAAGATCTTCCAGCCCAGACGCATGATCTGGTCGTAGCGGAAGCGGGGGAAGGTGGCGCGGATCCAGATGAACATGGACACCACCACGAAGGTCTTGAGGCCCAGCCAGATCCAGCCCGGCACCCAGTTGAAAATGGCGCTGTCGATGGGGGGCAGCCAGCCGCCCAGGAACATCAACACGGCCAGGATGGACACCAGCCACATGCTGGCGTATTCGGCGAGGAAGAAGATCGCGAAACCCATGCCCGAGTACTCGACCATGTGGCCGGCCACGATCTCGGCCTCGCCCTCGACCACGTCGAAGGGGTGGCGGTTGGTTTCGGCCACGCCCGAGATCACGTAAACCACGAAGATGGGCAGCAGCGGCAGCCAGTTCCAGGACAGGAAGTTCAGGCCCATGCCGGCGCCCATGCCGCGGGCCTGCGAGTTCACGATCTCGGCCAGGTTCAGGCTGCCGGCGGTCATCACCACCACCAGGAAGCAGAAGCCGATGGCGATCTCGTAGCTCACCATCTGGGCCGAGGCGCGCAGCGCGCCCAGGAAGGCGTACTTCGAGTTCGAGGCCCAGCCCGCGATGATCACGCCGTAGACCTCGATGGAGGTGATGGCCAGGATGACCAGCAGGCCGGCGTTGACGTTGGCCAGCACGGCCTCGGGGCCGAAGGGAATGGCCACCCAGGCGGCCAGGGCCGGCATGATGGCCATGACCGGGCCGAGGCGGAACAGGCCGTTGCTCGCCGCGCTGGGGCGGATCAGCTCCTTGGTCAGCAGCTTCAGCGCGTCGGCGATGGGCTGCAGCAGGCCGAAGGGGCCCACGCGGTTGGGGCCGTGGCGCACCTGCATCCAGCCCAGCAGCTTGCGCTCCCAGAGCGTGAGGTAGGCCACCGCGCCCATCAGCGGCGCCAGCACCGCGACGATCTTGATGAGGGCCCAGAGCACGGGCCAGGCCGCCGCGGTCCACCACGCGGCGTTGATGAGGCCCAGGCCGCCGTTGTACATCGCGTCGATCACGCTGCCACCCCTTCTTCTGCGCGCGCGCGGCGGGCATCGGCCGTGAGCTGCAGCGACGGAGCGCGGCGCACCAGGGCGTCGAGTTGGTAGATGCTGGCCACGCAGGGCGGGGCCGCCGCAGGCGTGGTGTCGATGGTCGTGCCAGGGGCCTGGTTGTTCAGGCGCTCGGCCGCCACCAAGGCGCCCGACTCGACACCCGGCAGCGCGCGCGCGAGCACGGCCTGCGAGGAATCGGCGTCGAAGCCCGGCAGCTCGAGCAGGTTGCCCAGCACGCGCAGCACCTTCCAGGCCGGACGGGTGTCGCCCAGGGGGCGCACCACGGCGTGGAAGCTCTGCAGGCGGCCTTCGGCGTTGACGAAGCTGCCGGAGGTTTCGGTGAACGGTGCGATCGGCAGCAGCACGTCGCTCACGTCCAGGTTGGTCTTGAAGGGGCTCAGGGTCACGACCATGTCGGTGTTCGCCAGGCCCTGGAGCCCGGGGGCCGTGTCCTCGGCTTCCACGTTGAGCAGCAGCGCGGCCTTGAGCGCCCCGCCGAGCATGCGGCCGGCGTGCAGGCCGCCCTGCCCCGGCACGGCGCCCACGAGCTGCGCGCCCACGGTGTTGGCCGCCTCGGTGAGGTAGCCCACGCTGGCGCCGGTGTGCTGGGCGATGAACTGGGCCAGGGCCAGCAGGCTGGTGGCCTGAGCGTGGTGCGCGGCGGCGTTGCCGAGCAGCACCGCCTTGTGCTCGCCGCCCAGCAGGGAGGCCGCGATGGCGCGCTGAGCGTCGGTCGCCTCGACCGGCACCGGAGCGGACACGCCCTTCTCGGCGGCCACCGCGGCGGCCACGCCGGCCAGGGCCGATACCCAGGCCGCACTGTCGCTGAGCAGCGTGTGCTTGACGTTCATGGCCCACTGGGGCACGGCCTCGACCAGCGCGCTCAGTTGCGCGCCGCGGCGCACGGCCTGGCGGATGCGCTGCGCAAACAGCGGGTGGTCTTTGCGCAGGTTCGAGCCCACGACCAACACACGCTGCAGCGTGGAGAGTTCGGCGATGGGCCGGCCCAGCCAGCGCGCCTGGCCCTGGGGCGCCACGGCGCCGGGGTCGGCCGCGCGCAGGCGGCTGTCGATGTTCTCGCTGCCCAGGCCGCGCACCAGGGCGCCGGCCAGGGCCAGCTCTTCCACGGTGGCGTGCGGGCTGGCCAGCAGGCCGATGGCGCCGGCGCCGTGCGCGGCCTTGACCTGCCGCAGCCCATTGGCGACGTACTCCAGCGCGGTCTGCCAGTCCACGGTCTTCCACTCACCGCCCTGCTTGAGCATGGGCTGGGTGAGGCGGTCCGCGCCATTGAGCGCTTCGTAGGAGAAGCGGTCGCGGTCGGCGATCCAGCACTCGTTGACCGCTTCGTTCTCGAGCGGCACCACGCGCATCACCTGGTGGTTCTTGACCTGCACCACGAGGTTGGCGCCGGTGGAGTCGTGCGGGCTCACGCTCTTGCGGCGCGAGAGTTCCCAGGTGCGCGCGCTGTAGCGGAAGGGCTTGCTGGTGAGCGCGCCCACAGGGCAGATGTCGATCATGTTGCCCGAGAGCTCGGAGTCGACCGACTGGCCCACGAAGGTCTCGATCTCGGCGTGCTCGCCGCGGTGGCTCATGCCGAGCTCCATGACGCCCGCGATCTCCTGGCCGAAGCGCACGCAGCGCGTGCAGTGGATGCAGCGGCTCATCTCCTCCATGGAGATCAGCGGCCCCACGTTCTTGTGGAAGACCACGCGCTTTTCTTCCTGGTAGCGCGAGCCGGAGCCGCCGTAGCCCACGGCCAGGTCCTGCAGCTGGCATTCGCCGCCCTGGTCGCAGATGGGGCAGTCGAGCGGGTGGTTGATGAGCAGGAACTCCATCACCGACTTCTGGGCCTTGACGGCCTTGTCGCTCTGGGTGCGCACGATCATGCCCTGCGTGACGGGCGTGGCGCAGGCCGGCATGGCCTTGGGCGCTTTCTCCACGTCGACCAGGCACATGCGGCAGTTGGCCGCAATGGACAGCTTCTTGTGGTAGCAGAAGTGGGGGATGTAGGTGCCCGCCTTCTCGGCCGCATGCATGACCATGCTGCCCGGAGGCACTTCGACCTTCTTGCCGTCGAGTTCGATTTCAACCATGGGGATGTCCGTGTTCCTCGTGCTCTCAGGCCGTGGCCGCCTTGTTGCCCGTTTCGGCCTGCGCGGCGTTGATCTTGGCCTCGAACTCGTGGCGGAAGTGCTTGATCATGGCGCGCACCGGCATGGCCGCCGCGTCGCCGAGCGCGCAGATGGTGCGGCCCATGATGTTCTCGGCCACGTTGTCGAGCAGGGCCATGTCCTCGGGCCGGCCCAGGCCGCGGTCAATGCGATCGACCATGCGCCAGAGCCAGCCGGTGCCTTCGCGGCAGGGCGTGCACTGGCCGCAGCTCTCGTGCATGTAGAAGTACGACAGGCGCTTGAGCGACTCGACCATGTCGCGCGAGTCGTCCATCACGATGACGGCGCCCGAGCCCAGCATGGAGCCGGCCTTGGCGATGGAGTCGTAGTCCATCGTGCACTCCATCATGATGTGCGCCGGCAACACCGGGGCCGAGGAGCCGCCGGGGATCACGGCCTTGAGCGTGCGGCCCTTGCGCACGCCGCCGGCGAGTTCGAGCAGCTTGCTGAAGGGCGTGCCCAGCGGGATCTCGAAGTTGCCGGGCATCTCGACGTCGCCGCTGACCGAGAAGATCTTGGTGCCGCCGTTGTTGGGTTTGCCGATTTCCAGATAGGCCTGGCCACCGTTGCGGATGATCCAGGGCACCGCGGCGAAGGTCTCGGTGTTGTTGATGGTGGTGGGCTTGCCGTAGAGGCCGAAGCTGGCCGGGAACGGCGGCTTGAAGCGCGGCTGGCCCTTCTTGCCTTCCAGCGATTCGAGCAGCGCGGTTTCCTCGCCGCAGATGTAGGCGCCGAAGCCGTGGTGGCCGTGCAGCTGGAAGCTGAAGCCCGAGCCGAGGATGTTGTCGCCCAGCAGGCCGGCCGCCCTCGCCTCTTCCAGCGCGGCCTCGAAGCGCTCGTACACCTCGAAGATCTCGCCGTGGATGTAGTTGTAGCCCACGCTGATGCCCATGGCGTACGCCGCGATCGCCATGCCTTCGATGACGATGTGCGGGTTGTACATGAGGATGTCGCGGTCCTTGCAGGTGCCCGGCTCGCCTTCGTCGGAGTTACAGACCAGGTACTTCTGCCCCGGGAACTGGCGCGGCATGAAGCTCCACTTGAGGCCGCTGGGGAAACCGGCGCCCCCGCGGCCGCGCAGGGCCGATTCCTTGACGGTGGCGATCACCTGGTCGGGCGTGAGGCCTTCGCCGCCGTCCTTGCCCAGGATCTTGCGCAGGGCCTGGTAGCCGCCGCGCGCCTCGTAGTCCTTGAGGGACCAGTTCTTGCCGTCCAGGTCCGCGTAGATCTGCGGGCTGATGTGGCGGCCATGGAAGCAGGTCTGCACGCCGGTGGCGGCGAACTGACCGATGATCTGTTGGGCGTTCATCAGGACTGGCCCTCCGCGGCGCGCAGGCCATCGACGAGCTGGTCGAGCTTGTCGTGGCTCATGAAGCTGCACATGTGGCGGTCGTTCACCAGCATCACGGGTGCGTCGGCGCAGGCGCCCAGGCACTCGCTCTGCTGCAGCGTGAACAGGCCGTCGGGCGTGGTCTCGCCCATTTCGATGCCCAGCTTCTGCTCGAGGTGGTGCAGCGCCTTCTGGCCATCGCGCAGCTGGCACGGCAGGTTGGTGCAGACGTTGAGCTTGAACTTGCCCACCGGCCGCTGGTTGTACATGTTGTAGAAGGTCGTGACCTCGTGCACCGCGATCGGCTCGACGCCGATGTAAGCGGCCAACGCGGCCTCTGCCTCGGTGCTGACCCAGCCCTGCTCCTGCTGGATGATGGACAGGCAGGCCATGACGGCCGAAATGCGCTGCTCGGCCGGGTACTTGGCGACCTCGCGGTCGAAGCGCGCGATGGTCGCGGCGGAGAATTGCACGGGGGTGCTCATCGGTCGATCTCCCCGAAAACGATGTCCATGGTGCCGATGATGGCGACTGCGTCGGCCAGCATGTGGCCACGCGCCATCTCGTCGAGCGTGGCGAGGTGCGCGAAACCGGGCGCGCGGATCTTCAGCCGGTAGGGCTTGTTGGCGCCGTCGCTCACGAGGTAGATGCCGAACTCGCCCTTGGGGTGCTCGACGGCGGCGTAGGCCTCGCCCTCGGGCACGTGGAAACCTTCGGTGAAGAGCTTGAAGTGGTGGATCAGCTCTTCCATGTTGGCCTTCATGGCCTCGCGCGCGGGCGGCGCCACCTTGTGGTTGTCGGTGATCACCGGGCCCGGGTTGGCGCGCAGCCAGGCCACGCACTGCTGGATGATGCGGTTGGACTGCTTCATCTCCTCCATGCGGACGAGGTAGCGGTCATAGGTGTCGCCGGTCTTGCCGACCGGGATGTCGAAGTCCAGGCGGTCGTACACCTCGTAGGGCTGCTTCTTGCGCAGGTCCCAGGCGATGCCAGAGCCGCGCAGCATGGGGCCGGTCATGCCCAGGTTGAGCGCGCGCTCGGGCGGCACCACGCCAATGCCCACGGTGCGCTGCTTCCAGATGCGGTTGTCGGTGAGCAGCGTGTGGTACTCGTCGAGGTAAACCGGGAAGCGCCGGGTGAAGTCGTCGATGAAGTCGAGCAGCGAGCCCTGGCGGTTCTTGTTCAGCTCGTCCACGCCGCGCTGGTTGCGCACCTTGCTCGCCTGGTACTGCGGCATGCTGTCGGGCAGGTCGCGGTAGACGCCGCCGGGACGGAAGTAGGCCGCGTGCATGCGCGCGCCCGACACCGCCTCGTACATGTCGAACAGGTCCTCGCGCTCGCGGAAGGCGTAGATGAGGATGGTGGAACTGCCGCAGTCGTTGCCGTGCGAGCCCAGCCACATCAGGTGGTTGAGCAGGCGGGTGATCTCGCTGAACATCACGCGGATGTATTGCGCGCGGATCGGCACCTCGATGCCCAGCAGCTTCTCGATGGCCAGGCAGTAAGCGTGCTCGTTGCACATCATGGACACGTAGTCGAGACGGTCCATGTAGGGCAGCGACTGGATGAAGGTCTTGTGCTCGGCCAGCTTCTCGGTCGCACGGTGCAGCAGCCCGATGTGCGGGTCGGCGCGCTGCACGACCTCGCCGTCGAGCTCCAGCACCAGGCGCAGTACGCCGTGCGCGGCCGGGTGCTGCGGGCCGAAGTTCAGGGTGTAGTTCTTGATCTCTGCCATGTCGGTTCGTCCTGCGCCTTCAGTGCAGGCCGCCGTAGTTGTCCTCGCGGATCACGCGCGGCGTGATTTCGCGGGGTTCGATGGTCACCGGCTCATAGATGACGCGCTGGCGCTCGGCGTCGTAGCGCATCTCGACGTGGCCCGAGAGCGGGAAGTCCTTGCGGAACGGGTGGCCGATGAAGCCGTAATCGGTGAGGATGCGGCGCAGGTCGTCGTGGCCATCGAAGACGATGCCGTAGAGGTCGAAGGCCTCGCGCTCGTACCAGTTGGCGCTGTTCCACAGGCCGTTGACCGAGGGCAGCACGGGGAAGTCATCGTCGGCGCAGAACGCGCGCACGCGCACGCGCTGGTTCAGGCTTACCGACAGCAGGTGAGAGACGGCCGCAAAGCGCGGGCCTTCCCAGCGGCCGTCGCCGTAGGTGGAGTAGTCCATGCCGCAAAGGTCGATGAGCTGCTCGAAGCGGGCCTGGGGCGCGTCGCGCAAGGTCTGCATGACCTCGAGGTAGGCGGTGGCGTCGACCGTGACCGTGACCTCGCCGCGTTCCAGGTCGACCGCGCGCACGCGGCCAGCGAGCAGTTCCTGGAGGCTGGCCTGCAGGGTCTCGGGCGCGACCAGGTGGTGGTTGGATGCGTCGCTCATGTCGTGGGGCTCGGTGGTGTTCTGTGACTCAGGCGCGGGCAATGGTCTGCGTGCGCCGGATCTTCTGCTGCAACTGGATGATTCCGTACAGCAGCGCCTCGGCGGTGGGCGGGCAGCCGGGCACGTAGACGTCGACCGGCACGATGCGGTCGCAGCCGCGCACGACCGAGTAGCTGTAGTGGTAGTAGCCGCCGCCGTTGGCGCAGGAGCCCATGGACAGCACCCAGCGCGGCTCGGCCATCTGGTCGTAGACCTTGCGAAGCGCCGGCGCCATCTTGTTGCACAGCGTGCCGGCCACGATCATGAGGTCGGACTGGCGCGGGCTGGCGCGAAAGACCTCGGAGCCGAAGCGCCCGATGTCGTAGCGCGCGGCGGCCGCATGCATCATCTCCACCGCGCAGCAGGCCAGACCAAAGGTCATGGGCCACAGCGAACCGGTTTTGGCCCAGTTCACCACCGCGTCGTAGCTGGTGGTGACGAAGCCTTCCTTGAAGACACCTTCAATCATGTGCTGCTCCGAAGCGCCCGCGCAGCGGGGGTGAACTCACTCCCAGTCCAGGGCGCCCTTTTTCCATTCGTAGGCGAAACCCACCGTGAGGATGGCCAGGAACACCACGCCGGCGACGAAGCCCGTCATGCCGATGTCGGAGAAGGCCACGGCCCAGGGGATGAGGAACGCGATTTCGAGGTCGAACAAGATGAAGAGGATGGCCACCAGGTAGTAGCGCACATCGAACTTCATCCGCGCGTCTTCGAAGGCCTCGAAGCCGCATTCGTAAGGGGAGTTCTTCTCGGCGTCCGGCAGGTTCGGGCCGAGGATGAAGCCGAGGACCTGGGGAATGATCCCGACCGCGATGCCCACGACGATGAACAGAAGCACGGGCAGGTACTGGTCAAGGCTCATGGTGGGGCGGTTCCGTGGACAGGGCCTGCTGGCCCTGCCTTCAACGATCTGGTGCCGACGGCGAGACTCGAACTCGCACAGCTTTCGCCACTACCCCCTCAAGATAGCGTGTCTACCAATTTCACCACGTCGGCTTGGGTCTGCGTTGTCGTGCTCATGAGGGACACTGAGCACTGCGGACAACTCATAGAGTTTACCCTGAATCGCCTCCCCAATCTGGGGAGCGGCCCATCCTTTTTTCATGGGCGTCCCCGAGGCGTCAGGCCCCGCCGTCGGCGGGGTTTCGCATCACTGCGCGGGAATCTGGCCCGCGCCCGTGGGCGCGGGTGCGGTGGCGGGCGCCGGGGCATTGCCCGGGGCTGCAGGCGCGGTGGGCGCGGCGGCGCCACCCGGGATCTGCTGCACCGGGCTCGCCGGTGCGGCGGGCGCGTTTTCGAGCACGCTGCCCGAGCTTGCCGGCGCGGCGCGCAGGTTGCCGAAATAGGCCAGGCCCAGCGTGCAGGCCAGGAACACGCCCGCCAGCACGGCCGTGGTGCGCGACAGGAAGTTCGCGCCGCCCGAGGCGCCGAACAGGCTGGCCGAGCCCGCGCCGCCGCCGCCGAAGGCGGCGCCCGCGTCGGCGCCTTTGCCGTGCTGCATGAGGATCAGGCCGATCATGCCGAGCGCAGCGAGGATCTGCACCACGAGCAGGAGGGTCAACAGGACGTTCATCAGGTTCTCCGTAAGGGTCGATCGGCGCCTTCGCGGCGCCATCGGTTCGATGCTGTGTTCAGTGGGCGGCGGCAATGATCTGCAAAAAATCGGGCGCCTTGAGCGAGGCCCCGCCGATCAGCCCGCCGTCGATGTCGGCCTGGGCCAGCAGGCTGGCGGCGTTGGCGGCGTTCATGCTGCCGCCGTAGAGGATGCGCACACGCTCCGCTTGGCCCGTGGCCGCGGCGAGCTGGGCGCGCAGCACGGCGTGCACCTGCTGGGCCTGCTCAGGCGTGGCCGTCTGGCCGGTGCCGATGGCCCACACGGGCTCGTAGGCCACCACGATTTCGCTGGTGCAGTGCGCCACGGCGTGGATCACAGCGGCCAGCTGGCGCTTGACCACGGCCTCGGTCTGCTCGGCCTCGCGCTCCACCAGGGTCTCGCCCACGCACACGATGGGCGTGAGGCCCGCGGCCAGCGCGCGCTGCGCCTTGGCGGCGACGGTGGCGTCGGTCTCGCCGTGGTACTGCCGGCGCTCGGAATGGCCCACGATGGCGTAGCGGCAGCCGAAGTCCTTGAGCATGGCGGCCGACACCTCGCCGGTGTAGGCGCCCTGCTCGTGCGCGGACAGGTCCTGCGCGCCCCAGCCGATCGGGCCGCCGGCCAGCAGGCCCTGCAGCTGCGCGAGATAGGGCGCGGGCGCGCAGACGGCCACGTCGGCCGAGGGCTGGCCGAGACCGGCCAGCAGCGCGCGCAGCAGCGCCTCGTTGGCGGCCAGGCCGCCGTTCATTTTCCAGTTGCCGGCGATGAGCTTTTTCTTCGTCATGACATCAGGCCCACTTCAGCACGAGTTTGCCGACGTGGCGGTTCGATTCCATGAGGGCGTGCGCCTCGGCCGCCTGCGCGGGGGCGAACACCTGGTGGATGACAGGCTTGATCGCGCCCGATTCGAGCAGCGGCCAGACGTGTTCCCTGAGCGAGCGCGCGATGGCGGCCTTGAAAGCCACCGGGCGCGGGCGCAGCGTGGAGCCCGTGACGGTGAGGCGGCGGCGCAGCACGAGGCCAGCGTTGAACTCGGCCTTGACGCCGCCCTGCACCGCGATGATGACCAGGCGGCCGTCCTCGGCCAGGCAATCGATCTCGCGCGCGACGTAGCCGCCCGCGACCATGTCGAGGATCACGTCGACGCCGCGGCCGCCGGTGACGTCGGCCACCGCGGCGACGAAGTCCTGCGTGCGGTAGTTGATGGCGTGGTCGGCACCGAGCGCCTGGCAGGCCGCGCACTTCTGATCGCTGCCGGCGGTGGCGATCACGGTCGCGCCGCGCGCCTTGGCCATCTGGATGGCGGTGACGCCGATGCCGCTGGTGCCACCCTGCACCAGCAGGGTTTCACCGGACTGCAGACGGCCGCGGTCGAAGACGTTGCTCCAGACGGTGAAGAAGGTTTCGGGCAGCGAAGCGGCGGCGACATCGTCCAGGCCACGCGGCACCGGCAGGCACTGGCCGACCGGCGCCACGCACCACTCGGCGTAGCCGCCGCCGGCCACCAGCGCGCAGACCCCGTCGCCGAGCTGGAGGCCAGCCTCGGCCAGCGCCGCGGCGTCACCCGACTCGATGGTGCCGGCCACCTCCAGTCCGGGGATGTCGGACGCGCCGGGCGGCACCGGGTAGTTGCCGGTGCGCTGCAGCACGTCGGGGCGGTTCACGCCCGAGGCCGCAACGCGGATCAGCAACTCGCCGGCGCCCGCGACGGGGCGCGGGCGCTCGGCCAGGCGCAGCACCTCGGGCCCGCCAAAGCCGTTGATCTCGACCGCTTGCATGCTCGACATCGCGCGCGGGTTACTGCTGCTGTTGCTGTTGCTGCGCGGCCTCGTCGACCGACGCCGCGGGGCGCTGGTCGCGGTGTTCACGCGGTTCGCGCGGCTCACGGTGCTCGCGCGGCTCGCGATCGCCACCGCCGCTGCGCTCCAGCAGCGCCTTCATCGACAGCTTGACGCGGCCCTTCTCGTCGGTCTCCAGCACCTTGACCTTGACGATCTGGCCTTCCTGCAGGTAGTCGCTGACCTTCTCCACGCGCTCGTGGGCGATCTGGCTGATGTGCAGCAGGCCGTCCTTGCCGGGCAGCAGGTTGACCAGGGCGCCGAAGTCCAGGATCTTGGTGACCGGGCCTTCGTAGACCTTGCCCACTTCCACCTCGGCCGTGATCTCGGCAATGCGGCGCTTGGCTTCCTCGGCGCGCGCGCCGTCGGTGGAGGCGATGGTGATGGTGCCGTCTTCGCCGATGTCGATCTGCGTGCCGGTCTCTTCGGTCAGCGCGCGGATGGTGGCGCCGCCCTTGCCGATCACGTCGCGGATCTTCTCGGGGTTGATCTTCATGGTGTAGAGGCGGGGCGCGAAGTCGCTGATCTCGGTCTTGGCCTCGCCCATGGCGGCCTGCATCTTGCCCAGGATGTGCATGCGCGCCTCTTTGGCCTGGGCCAGGGCGACCTGCATGATTTCCTTGGTGATGCCCTGGATCTTGATGTCCATCTGCAGGGCGGTGATGCCGTTGGTGGTGCCGGCCACCTTGAAGTCCATGTCGCCGAGGTGGTCCTCGTCGCCCAGGATGTCGGTCAGCACGGCGAAGCGGTTGCCGTCCTTGATCAGGCCCATGGCGATGCCGGCCACATGCGCCTTCATGGGCACGCCGGCGTCCATCAGCGCCAGGCAGCCGCCGCACACAGAGGCCATGGAAGACGAGCCGTTGGACTCGGTGATCTCGGACACCACGCGGATGGTGTAGGGGAAGTCTTCCTTGGTGGGCAGGCAGGCCACCAGGGCGCGCTTGGCCAGGCGGCCGTGGCCGATCTCGCGGCGCTTGGGGCTGCCCACGCGGCCGGTTTCGCCGGTGGCGAAGGGCGGCATGTTGTAGTGCAGCATGAAGCGGTCTTCGAACTCGCCGGCCAGCGCGTCGATCTTCTGGGCGTCGCGGTCGGTGCCCAGGGTGGCGACCACCAGGGCCTGCGTCTCGCCGCGCGTGAACAGCGCCGAGCCGTGGGTGCGCGGCAGCACACCATTGCGGATCTCGATGGGGCGCACGGTGCGGGTGTCGCGGCCGTCGATGCGGGGCTCGCCGGCCAGGATCTGGCCGCGCACGATGCCGGCCTCGATGTCGAACAGCAGGCCCTCGACCTTGACGCTGTCGAATTCGACGCCGGCGGCCTTCAGGCCGCTCATGACGGCGGCGTAGGCCTCGCGGCAGGCCTGGGTGCGGGCCTGCTTGTTGCGGATCTGGTAGGCCGCGCGCAGCTTGTCGCCGCCGAGTTCGTTCACCCGGGCGATCAGCGCCTCGTCGCGCGCCGGGGCCTGCCACTGCCACTCGGGCTTGCCGGCCTCGCGCACCAGTTCGTTGATGGCGTCGATGGCGATGTTGGCCTGCTCATGGCCGAACACCACGCCGCCCAGCATGATTTCTTCGGACAGCTGCAGGGCCTCGGACTCGACCATCAGCACCGCGGCCTGCGTACCGGCGACCACGAGGTCCATCTGCGAGTTCTGGCGCTCGGTCTGGCCCGGGTTGAGCACGTAGGCGCCGTTGACATAGCCCACGCGCGCGGCGCCGATGGGGCCGTTGAACGGGATGCCCGAAACCGACAGCGCGGCCGAGGTCGCGATCATCGCGGCGATGTCGGCGTCCACCTCGGGGTTGAGCGACAGCGTGTGGATGACCACCTGCACTTCGTTGAAGAAGCCCTCGGGGAACAGCGGGCGGATCGGGCGGTCGATCAGGCGGCTGGTCAGCGTTTCCAGCTCGCTCGGGCGGCCTTCGCGCTTGAAGAAGCTGCCGGGGATCTTGCCGGCGGCGTAGGTCTTCTCGATGTAGTCGACGGTCAGGGGGAAGAAGTCCTGGCCGGCCTTGGCCTCGCTCTTGGCGACCACGGTGGCCAGCACGACGGTGCCGTCCATGTCGAGCAGCACGGCGCCGCTGGCCTGGCGGGCGATCTCGCCCGTTTCCATGGTGACCGTGTGCTGGCCCCACTGGAAGGTCTTGGTGACTTTGTTGAACATGCTCATGGCGTATCTCCGTTGGCGTCCCGTTCATCGGGACTGCGTGGCGTGCAATGCCTTGCACGAACCCGGAGAACGCACCCGCCAGACGATGCCATTCCAGAGGGACTGCGCTGGCCGCAGCCCCGTTGGAATGACACAGCTTCGCTCGGTGTGTGAACTCCGGAGGGATGGAGCGGGGGCGCCAAACGCAAAAAGCCCGAGCCAGCGAACCAACTCAGGCTTTTCGATCGGGCACACCCGGCTCGGTTTACTTGCGCAGGCCCAGTTTCTGGATCAGGGCCAGGTAACGGTCGGCGTCCTTGGACTTGAGGTAGTCCAGCAGCTTGCGGCGACGGCTCACCATGCGCAGCAGGCCGCGGCGGCCGTGGTGGTCCTTGGCGTGCGTCTTGAAGTGCGGGGTGAGTTCGTTGATGCGGGCCGTCAGGATGGCGACCTGGACCTCGGGGCTGCCGGTGTCGTTGGCGGAACGGGCGTTGTCGGCGATGACGCCGGCCTTGACTTGCTGATCGATCATGTGAAGCTTTCCTGTTGACTTGCGTCCCGCTGCAGCGCGGGCCACCCGAAGGGATGGCCTGCCGCGACGGGCGTGAAGCCGCTCCAGCTGGAACGGCAACCGCGCATTCTAGCCGAATCGGCGCGCTGGCGGCCTAGCGGCGGGGCCGGTTGTCCGCCAGCCAGCCGTTCAGGCGCCGCACGCCCTCCTCCAGCCGCGACACGTCCCGGCTGGCGAAACACCAGCGCAGCCAGCCGGCCGCCTCCGGGGCGAAGGCGCTGCCCGGCGCCAGGCCCAGGCCGGCCTCGCGCACCAGGCGCTTGGCCACGTCCAGGCAGTCGGCCTGTCCAGGCAGGCGGAAGAAGGCGTACATGCCGGCGCGCGGCGTGGCCAGCTCCACCCCGGGCAGGGCCTGCAGCAGGGGCACCAGCGTGTCGCGGCAGCGGCGCAGGTGGGCCACCAGGGCGGGCGTCACGGCGTCGCCGTGGGCGATGGCGGCCACCGCCCCGCGCTGCACGAACACCGGCGCGCAGGAGGTGTTGAACTCGATCAGCTTGCCCACCGCTTCGGTCAGCGCGGGCGGCAGCACCAGCCAGCCCAGGCGCCAGCCGGTCATCAGGAAGCTCTTGGAGAAGCTGTGGGCGACGATGAGGCGGTCGTCGGGATCGGCCACGTCCAGGAAGCTGGGCGCCGCGCCATTGGCGGTGTCGGTCTCGAAATAGAGCCGCTCGTAGACCTCGTCGGCCACGATCCAGGTGCCGGTGGCGCGGCAGTGGGCCAGGATCTGGCGCTGCTGCTCGGCCGTGAGCGCGAAACCGGTGGGGTTGGCCGGGGCGTTGACGATGAGCACGCGCGTGGCCGGGGTGACGGCCTGTCGCAGGGCGTCGAGGTCCAGCGTCCAGGCGCCGCCGCGCGGCACCAGCGGCAGCGCCTTCACGCGCGCGCCCAGGATGAGCGGCTGGGCCGCCAGGTTGGGCCAGGCCGGCGTGACCACCGCCACCTCGTCGCCCGCGTCGACCAGGGTCTGCGCCGCCAGCATGAGACCGTTGACGCCGCCCGAGGTGACGGCGATGCGCCCGAACCAGTGGGCCGCGCCGCGGCCGGGGTGCAGGCGCTCGGTGTAGCCGGCGATGGCCTCGCGCAGCTCGGGCAGGCCCAGGTTGTGCGCGTAGAAGGTTTCGCCGGCCTGCAGCGAGGCGATCGCGGCCTGCCGGATGGGCTCGGGCGTGACCTCGTCGCTCTCGCCGAACCAGAACTTGAGCACGCCCTCGCGGCCGATGCCTTCGTTCGCCACCTCCCGAATGCGCGAACCCTCCAGGCCCGCCACCACGTCACGCATCAAGACACTCCAAAAAGAAACCCGCCGGCGACAGCGCCGTCCAGGGGTGCCGCGGAACCGGCTTTGCCAGGCCGCAGGCAGCGCCCCCTTAAGGGGTCGCGCGCGGCGCGGCGGGGGTACAGCTCAAGGACGGGTCATCGTACAGCTGTGCGGCATCTCGGCCTGCTGCGGGCTCAGGCTTCGGATCACGCGAAAACCGTAGCCCGATCCCTCGACGTCGAACTTCACACCAGGCGTGCCCTGGCGGTCCATCACGGCCACGGCCAGGCTCTGCTGGAACTGGTGGTCGGCGCCGCGCATGCGCGCGCGCTGGCCGGCCAGGGTGACGTCGGCCTTCTCCAGTTCGGCGGCGATGGCCCCCGCCTCCACCCGACCCGCGCGCTCGATGGCCTGCGCCAGCGCCTCGACCATGAGCTGCATGCGCATGTGCACGTAGTCGTCCTCGGGCTTGGGAAAGCGCTCGCGAAAGGCCTGGTAGAAGGCCTCGCTCTCGGGCGTGGGCACGTTGGGGAACCAGTCGGCCACGGCCACCACCTGGCCGATGCCGGCGTCGCCGAGCGCCGCCGGCGCGCCCAGGGCGTTGCCGTAGAAGGTGTAGAAGCGGCCCTCGAAGCCCACCTCGCGCGCGGCCTTCACCAGCAGCGTGAGGTCGTTGCCCCAGTTGCCCGTGAGCACGGCCTGCGCGCCGCTGGCCTTGATCTTGGTGGCGTAGGGCAGGAAGTCCTTGATGCGCGCCATGGGGTGCAGCTCGTCGCCGACGATCTTCACGTCCGGCCGCTGGGCGCCGAGCTGGCGGCGCGCCTCGCGCAGCACGCCCTGGCCAAAGCTGTAGTCCTGGCCGATGAGGTAGATGCGCTGCAGCGCCTTGTCTTCGCGCAGCACGCTCATGAGCGCGGCCAGGCGCATGTCGGCGTGGGCGTCGAAGCGGAAGTGCCAGTAGCTGCACTTCTCGTTGGTGAGCGCCGGGTCCACCGCCGAGTAGTTGAGGAAGAGCTGGCGGCGCGCCGGATAACGCTCGTTGTGCTTGTTGATGGCCTCGATCAGGGCGCTGGCCGCCGCCGACGAGTTGCCCTGGGTGACGATGGCGATGCCCCGGTCGTTGGCCAGGCGCAGGGAAGACAGGGCCTCTTCCGCCTGGTTCTTGCTGTCGAAGCGCTCGATGGCCAGCGGCCGCGCGCCGCCGGGCAGCCTGACGCCGCCGCGCGCGTTGACCCGCTCGGTGGCCCACAGCAGGTTGCGGAACACGGCCTCGCCGGTGTTGGCGAAGGGGCCCGAGAGGCCTTCGATCATGGCGATGCGGATGGGCTCGCCGCGCGCGGCGGGGGCCTGGGCCCAGCCGGACGGGACGGCGCTCAGGCCAAGGACGGCGGCGGCCAGGGTGGCCAGCCGGCGGCGGGAAATCAGGGTCATTCGGAACTCCGTGGTGTCAACGCCGGGCCCGCAAAGGGCCCGCTCTTGTCGCCTGCGCGACAGGACGGGTACTCTAATTCATAATTATTGAAACCCGCCGCCGCCGGTCAGGCGACCAAGGCCCACTCAGGCGGCGGGCGCCAGCTCGGCCAGTGGCCAGCGCGGGGCCACGTCGAAGCGCCCGGCCGGGGCGTCGGCGGCCAGCAGGCCGGCCTGGGCGCGCAGCCCGGCGGCCAGGGCGATCATGGCGCCGTTGTCGGTGCACAGCGCCAGTTCCGGGTAGTGCACCCGCAGGCCGCGCCGCGCGGCCGCCCCATCGAGCTCGGCGCGCAGACGGGTGTTGGCGCCCACGCCGCCGGCCACCACCAGGCGGCGCAGACCGGTGGCGTTCAGCGCCGCCAGCGACTTCTTCACCAGCACCTCCACGATGGCGGCCTGCGCGCCGGCCGCCACGTCGGCCTTCTCCTGCTCGCTCAGTGGGTCGGCCAGGTGGCTGGTGGCCGGGCCCTCGGGCGCGGCGCGCGCCAGGCGCTTCACCTGGGTCAGCACCGCCGTCTTGAGGCCGGCGAAGGAAAAGTCCAGGTCGCCGCTGTGCAGCAGCGGGCGGGGGAACTTGTAGGCGGCGGCATCGCCCCGCTCGGCCAGGCGCGCCAGCGCCGGCCCGCCCGGGTAGCCCAGGCCCAGTAGCTTGGCCGACTTGTCGAAGGCCTCGCCGGCCGCGTCGTCGATGGTTTCGCCCAGCAGCGCGTAGCGCCCCACCCCGTCCACCCGCATGAGCTGCGTGTGCCCGCCCGAGACCAGCAGGGCCACGAACGGGAAGTCGGGCGGATCCGCGCTCAGGAAGGGCGACAGCAGGTGCCCTTCCAGGTGGTGGATGCCATGCACCGGCCGGCCCAGCGCCACGCCCAGCGCGTGCGCCACGCCCGTGCCCACCAGCAGCGCGCCGGCCAGGCCGGGGCCGCGCGTGCAGGCAATGGCGTCGACGTCGGACAGCGCCAGCCCGGCCTGGGCCAGCACGGCGTCGGTCAGCGGCAGCACGCGGCGGATGTGGTCGCGGCTGGCCAGCTCGGGCACCACGCCGCCATAGGCCTGGTGCATCTCGATCTGGCTGTGCAGCGCGTGGCCCAGCAGGCGCGGCACGCCCTGCCCGCTGGCGTCCACCAGGGCCACGCCGGTTTCGTCGCAAGAGGATTCGATGCCGAGGATTCGCATGAGGGGCGGGAGTTTAAGGGCGGCACGCTTGTTGCTCCCCATCGGGGAGATGTGCCGTCGCAAGGGTGAACGATGAAAACGGGCCTGGACTTCCTGTTGGCCGCCAAGCGCTGCGAGATCGATGGCCTGCAGCGCCTGGCCTTCACCGCCACCCTGGTGGACGTGAGCGCGCGCCTGGTGCACCAGCTGCAGCGCGAGCGCGGGCTCACCAATCTGTACCTGGGCTCCATGGGCCAGCGCTTCGCCGAGGCGCGCGCGGCGCAGATCGGCGCCTCGCGCCAGGTGGAGGCCGAGTGGCGCGCCCAGTTCGAGCGCGTGGACACCGGCACCGCCCAGGCCGGCCACGGCGCGCGACTGTTCAGCCGCATCGCCTACGTGCTGCAGGGCCTGGACGGCCTGGACGCGCTGCGGGGCCAGCTCGATGCCCAGGCCTGGGACACCGACCGCGCCACCGAGGCCTATGCCCGGCTGGTTGCCGCTCTGCTTGCCGTGGTGTTCGAGGCCGCCGACAGCGCCACCGACCCCGAGGTCTCGCGCCGCCTGGTGGCGCTGTTCAACTTCATCCAGGGCAAGGAGTTCGCGGGCCAGGAGCGCGCCGTCGGCGCCGCCCTGTTCGCGCGCGGCCAGTCCGACAGCGCCGGGCAGCAGCGCCTGCTGCACCTGATCGAATCGCAGGAGCGCTGCCTGGAGCTGTTCGACAGCGTCGCCCCACCCACCGCGCGCGCGCTGTGGACGGCGCCGCACACCAGCGCCCCCCTGGCCGAGCTGGAGCGCCTGCGCCGCGTGCTCTACACCGCCCCGCATGGGGCCGCGCTGCGGCCGGAACTCAGCCAGGCCTGGTTCGACGTCTGCAGCGCGCGCATGGACGCCATGAAGCTGGTGGAAGACCGCCTCACCGCCGATCTGCGCGCCCTGTGCGGCGAGAAGATCGCCCAGGCCCAGGCCGAACTGGCCAGCTTCGGCGCGCTCAGCGCCCAGGCCGCGGCCGACCCCCTGGTCTTCTACCTGGCGCCGGCCGATCCGAACGGCCCCGCCGCGCCAGGCGCCGCCCAGGGCTTCTCCCTGCCGCTGGACCGCTCGGTGCTGGAACTGGTGCACGACCAGGCGCGCCGCCTGCAGGCCATGGGCGACGAGCTGGAGGCCGTGCGCGCCAGCCTGAACGAGCGCCGCCTCATCGAGCGCGCCAAGGGGCTGCTGATGGCGCACCGCCAGCTGAGCGAGGCCGAGGCCCACAAGACCCTGCGCCAGATGGCCATGAACCAGAACCGGCGCCTCGTGGACGTGGCCGAGGCCCTGCTGTCCATGGCCGAGGTCATCAAGTAACCCCCGCCGCGCGGCGCCTTGGGGATTCACTCGCACTGCTGCGGTGCACAAAAGGCGGCAGGCGCACCAGACCGCGCACTGGCGCGGCGCCTTGGGGCCGAATTCGCGCTCCCGCGCGGGCCAAACGGGCTGGCACGGTCCCTGCTCAATACGCACAGCACAGCTCGCGGCCAATGGCGGCCGCGGTCTGGACAGTCTTCCCAGACACGGACAACGGCGTCCATTTCCTTCCCGCGTTTCGCGGGCCTGGAAATGGGCGCCGTTGTGCTTTGGGTTTCCGGTTCGCCATTCGCCCCACAGGAGTCCACGACCATGCCATCGATCCCGCTGTCCCGCCGCCGCCTCATCCAACAGGCCGGCGCCCTCGGCTCCGCCGCTTTCGCCGGCGGCCTGCTGAGCCCCCGCGCGCACGCCGCCACCGCGCTGGAAACCAAGGCCGCCAAGCTCGGCTTCATCGCGCTGACCGACGCCGCGCCCCTGTTCGTGGCCGACGAGAAGGGCTTCTTCAAGAAGCACGGCATGACCGAGGTCGAGGTGCTCAAGCAATCGTCCTGGGGCACCACGCGCGACAACCTGGTGCTCGGATCGCCCAAGGGCGGCATCGACGGCGCGCACATCCTCACGCCCATGCCCTACCTCATCACCACAGGCGCGGTCACCGCCAACAACGTGCCGGTGCCGATGAACATCCTGGCGCGCCTGAACCTGGGCGGCCAGGGCATCTCGGTGGGGGCGGAGTACGCCGACCTCAAGGTGGGCACGGACGCCAAGGCCTTCGGCAAGGCCCTGGCGGCCAAGCGCGGCTCGGGCAAGGCGGTGAACGCGGCCATGACCTTCCCCGGCGGCACGCACGACCTGTGGATCCGCTACTGGTTGGCCGCCGGCGGCGTGGACCCGAACAAGGACATCACCACCATCGTGGTGCCACCGGCGCAGATGGTGGCCAACATGAAGGTGGGCAGCATGGACACCTTCTGCGTCTGCGAGCCCTGGAACCGCCAGCTCATCAACCAGAAGATCGGCTACACGGCGCTCACCACCAGCGAGCTGTGGATGAACCACCCGGAGAAGGCCTTCGCCATGCGGGCCGACTGGGTGCAGGCCCACCCCAACGCCACCCAGGCCCTGCTCAAGGCCGTGATGGAGGCGCAGATGTGGTGCGAGGAACCGGCCAACCGCGCCGAGGTGGCCGAGATCTGCTCGCGCCGGCGCTGGATCAACGCGCCCGTGGCCGACGTGATCGACCGCGTCAAGGGCGACTTCGACTACGGCACCGGCCGCGTGGAGGCCAACAGCCGGTTCCAGATGCGCTTCTGGAAGGACCAGGCCAGCTACCCCTTCCAGAGCCACGACCTGTGGTTCCTCACCGAGAACATGCGCTGGGGCTACCTGCCCACCACGCTGGACACCAAGGCCCTGATCGCCAAGGTCAACCGCGAGGACCTCTGGCGCCAGGCCGCCAAGGCGCTGGGTGTGGCCGCCAAGGACATCCCCACGTCCACCTCGCGCGGCGTCGAGACCTTCTTCGACGGCAAGGTCTTCGACCCCGCCAACCCGAAGAAGTACCTCGACAGCCTGTCGATCAAAACCCTCAAGGCCGCCTGAGCCCGCGTCCCCTGCCGACACCTGGAGCCCCGCGATGAACACCACCGACACCGTCGAGCCGATCCGGCTGGCCACGCCCGCCGCGCCCCCGACCCCGCTGCCCGATGGGCTGCGGCGCGCCGCGCGCGGCTTCATGACCCACGTGCTGCCGCCGCTGGTGATCACCGGCCTGCTGCTGCTCATCTGGGAACTGCTGGGCTCGCGCCCCGGCGCGGCGCTGCCGCCGCCGAGCAAGGTGGTGCAGGAGACCTGGGAGCTGATCGCCAGCCCCTTCTACGACAACGGCGGCAACGACGTCGGCATCGCCTGGCAGCTGCTGGCCAGCCTCAAGCGGGTGGCGTACGGCTACTCGCTGGCGGTGCTGGCGGGCGTGGGCCTGGGCGTGCTGGTGGGCCAATCCACCTGGGCCTTGCGCGGCCTGGACCCGCTGTTCCAGGTGCTGCGCACCGTGCCGCCGCTGGCCTGGCTGCCGATCTCGCTGGCCGGCTTCCAGGACGGCCAGCCCTCGGCCATCTTCGTGATCTTCATCACCTCGGTCTGGCCGATCATCATCAACACCTCCATCGGCATCCGCAACATCCCCGACGACTACCGCAACGTCGCGCGCGTGATCCGGCTCAACGGCCTCGAGTACTTCGGCCAGATCATGCTGCCGGCCGCCGCGCCTTTCATCTTCTCGGGGCTGCGCATCGGCGTGGGCCTGTCGTGGCTGGCCATCGTCGCGGCCGAGATGCTGATCGGCGGCGTCGGCATCGGCTTCTTCATCTGGGACGCGTGGAACAGCTCGCGCATCAGCGACATCATCCTCGCGCTCTTCTGCGTCGGCATCGTCGGCTTCCTGCTCGACCGTTGCGTCGCCTTCCTCGGCCAGCTCGTCACGCGCGGCACCAGCGCCGGCTGAACCCGCCCGTCCCCCACAGGAGCCTCCCCATGAACGACAACGCCTACCTCAGCATCAGCGGCGTGGACATGACCTTCACCAAGGGCCGCACCGCCAACCCCGTGCTGCGCCACATCCACCTGGACGTGCGGCGCGGCGAGTTCATCTCCCTCATCGGCCACTCGGGCTGCGGCAAATCCACCGTGCTCAACATCGTGGCCGGCCTGCTCAAGGCCAGCGCGGGCGGCGTCATCGTCGACGGCCGCGAGGTGAACGAGCCCGGCCCCGACCGCGCGCTGGTGTTCCAGAACCATTCGCTGCTGCCCTGGCTCACGGTGCAGCAAAACGTGGCGCTGGCGGTGGACAAGACCTTTCGCGGCAGCAAGAGCGCGGCCGAGCGCCGGGACTGGGTGCTGCACAACCTGGAGATGGTGAGCATGGGCCACGCCCTGCACCGCCTGCCGGCCGAGATATCGGGCGGCATGAAGCAGCGCGTGGGCATCGCGCGCGCCCTGGCCATGCAGCCCAAGGTGCTGCT
This sequence comes from Hydrogenophaga sp. YM1, assembly GCF_016903055.1. Lineage (NCBI taxonomy): Bacteria > Pseudomonadati > Pseudomonadota > Betaproteobacteria > Burkholderiales > Comamonadaceae > Hydrogenophaga > Hydrogenophaga sp. YM1. The sequence continues at coordinate 3,234,204 of NZ_CP070223.1, forward strand.
GCTCGACGAACCCTTCGGCGCGCTGGACGCGCTCACGCGCGCGCACCTGCAGGACGAGGTGATGCGCATCCAGGGCGAGCTGCGCAACACGGTGATGATGATCACGCACGACGTGGACGAGGCCGTGCTGCTGTCCGACCGCATCGTGATGATGACCAACGGCCCGGCGGCCACCATCGGCGAGGTCCTGGACATCGAGCTGGAGCGCCCGCGCGATCGCCTCGCGCTGTCCGACGACGCCCGCTACAACCACTACCGCCACGCGGTGCTGAGCTTCCTGCACGAGAAGCAACGCAAGGTGGAGCCGCTGTCGCGCGGCGCCAAGGCCCGGGCGTGCGAAGCCCTCAGCGCCTGAAACCACCACCGGCCAAGGAGAGCCCCATGGACATGCGCGCCCAGCCGCGGCAACGGATGAAACTGGTGATGGTGGGCAACGGCATGGCCGGCGTCCGCACGCTGGAGGAACTGCTCAAGCTCGCCCCCGATCTCTACGACATCACGGTGTTCGGCGCCGAGCCGCACCCGAACTACAACCGCATCCTGCTCTCGCCGGTGCTCGCGGGCGAGCAGACGCTGGAGCAGATCGTGCTCAACGATTGGGCCTGGTACGCGGACAACGGCGTCGCGCTGCACGCCGGCTTCGAGGTGACCGAGGTCGACCGCGTCAAGCGGCTGGTGCATGCGCGCCACGCCAGCGGCGAAACGCTCAGCGCGCCCTACGACCGCCTGATCCTGGCCACCGGCTCCAAGCCCTTCATCCTGCCCATCCCGGGCAAGGAGCTGAAGGGCGTGCTGGCCTACCGCGACATCGCCGACACCCAGGCCATGATCGACGCCGCCGCGAAGTACCGGCACGCGGTGGTCATCGGCGGCGGCCTGCTGGGCCTGGAGGCCGCCAACGGCCTGATGAAGCGCGGCATGCGCGTGAGCGTGGTGCACGCGGCGCCCTGGCTGATGGAGCGCCAGCTGGACGACGTGGCGGGCGGGCTGCTGCTGCAGTCGCTGCAGTCGCGCGGCATGAACTTTCTCATCGGCGCGCAGACGCAGGCGCTGGTGGGTGGCGAGGACGGCCGCGTGAAGGCCGTGCGCTTCATAGACGGCCGCGAGGTCCCCGCCGACCTGGTGGTGATGGCCGTGGGCATCCGCCCCAACACCGCGCTGGCCGAGGCCATGAAGCTGCACGTCGAGCGCGGCATCGTGGTCAGCGACACCCTGCAGACCGTCACCGACCCGCGCATCTACGCCGTGGGTGAGTGCGCCGCGCACCGCGGCATCGCCTACGGGCTGGTGGCGCCGCTGTTCGAGCAGGGCAAGGTGCTGGCCACGCACCTGGCCGAGTTCGGCATCGGCCGCTACACCGGCTCGCTCACCTCCACCAAGCTCAAGGTCACGGGCATCGACCTGTTCTCGGCCGGCCAGTTCATGGGCGGCGAGGGCACCGACGAGATCGTCATGAGCGACCCCGGCGGCGGCGTCTACAAAAAGCTGGTGATCCGGGACGACAAGCTGGTGGGCGCCTGCCTGTACGGCGACACCGTGGACGGCAGTTGGTACTTCAAGCTGCTGCGCGAGGGCCGCAGCGTGGCCGACATCCGCGACAAGCTGATGTTCGGGGAGTCCAACATCGGCGACACCGGGCACGAAGGCCACCACAAGGCCGCCGCCATGCCCGACGCGGCCGAGGTCTGCGGCTGCAACGGCGTCAGCAAGGGCGCCATCTGCCAGGCCATCAAGGACAAGGGCCTGTTCACGCTGGACGAGGTGCGCCGGCACACCAAGGCCAGCGCCAGCTGCGGCTCCTGCACCGGCCTGGTGGAACAGATCCTGATGGCCACCGCCGGCGGCGACTACTCGGCCGCGCCGAAGCTCAAGGCCCTGTGCGGCTGCACCGAGCACGGCCACCAGGCGGTGCGCGACGCCATCCGCGACCGCAAGTACCTCAGCACCGCCGAGGTCTTCGCCGGCCTGGGCTGGCGCACGCCCAATGGCTGCGCCACCTGCCGCCCGGCCGTGAACTACTACCTCATCAGCACCTGGCCGAAAGAAGCCAGGGACGACCCGCAGAGCCGCTTCATCAACGAGCGTTGCCACGCCAACATCCAGAAGGACGGCACCTACAGCGTGATCCCGCGCATGTGGGGCGGCGAGACCACGGCGGCCGAGCTGCGCCGCATCGCCGACGTGGTGGACAAGTACCGGATCCCCACCGTCAAGGTCACGGGCGGCCAGCGCATCGACCTGCTCGGCGTGAAAAAGGAAGACCTGCAATCGGTCTGGACCGACCTGGCCATGCCCAGCGGCCATGCCTACGCCAAGGCGCTGCGCACCGTGAAGACCTGCGTGGGCAGCGAGTGGTGCCGCATGGGCACGCAGGACAGCACGCAGATGGGCAAGGACCTGGAGCGCGCCATGTGGCGCATGTACGCGCCGCACAAGGTGAAGTTCGCCGTCAGCGGCTGCCCACGCAACTGCGCCGAGGCCGGCATCAAGGACGTGGGCATCATCGGCGTGGACTCGGGCTGGGAGATGGTCATCGCGGGCAACGGTGGCATCAAGACCGAGGTGGCGCAGTTCCTGGTCAAGCTCAAGACCGCCGAGGAGGTGCTGGAATACACCGGCGCCTTCATGCAGCTCTACCGCCTGGAAGGCTGGTACCTGGAGCGCACCGTGCACTACGTGGCGCGCGTGGGCATCGACCACGTCAGGCGGCGCATCCTCGACGACGCCGAGGGCCGCAAGGCGCTGTGGGCGCAACTGCAGGCCGCGCTCGACGGCGAGCCCGACCCCTGGTTCGAGCACGAGAAGGCCGCGCTGGACACGCGCCAGTTCATTCCCATTGAGCCCACGGCCGTTGAAGGGAGCGCCGCATGAGCCTTCCCGCCCCATGGACGCCCGTGTGCCGCGTCGAAGACATCCCCGTGCTGGGCTCGCGCACCGTGCGCCGCCCCGTGGGCCTGGACGTGGCCGTGTTCCGCAACGCCGAGGGCGGCGTGTTCGCCCTGCTCGACCGCTGCCCGCACAAGGGTGGCCCGCTGAGCCAGGGCATCGTGTTCGACCAGCGCGTGGCCTGCCCGCTGCACAACTGGACCATCGGCCTGGCCGACGGCTGCGCCCAGGCGCCCGACGAGGGCTGCACGCCGCGCTTCGCGGTGCGCGTGGCCGACGGCCTGGTGCACCTGGACGCGCGCGAACTCGCCACGCACGCCACCGACCTCACCCGGCCCGTGGCCGGCCCACCCACGCGGCGCCGCGAGAGCGCATGACCGAAACCCGTTCCACCTGCCCCTACTGCGGCGTGGGCTGCGGGGTGCTCATCGACAGCGAGGGCGATCGCATCACCGGCGTGCGCGGCGACCCCGCGCACCCGGCCAACGCCGGGCGCCTGTGCAGCAAGGGCCAGACCCTGCACCTCACCGCCGCCCCCCACGTGGCACGCCAGACGCGCCTGCTGCACCCCCAGGTCCGTGCCGCGCGCGGCGCCGCGCCGCAGCGCACCAGCTGGGACGAGGCCTTGGATCTGGCCGCGCGCCGCTTCAACGGCGCCATCGCCACGCACGGCCCCGACGCGGTGGGCTTCTACATCAGCGGCCAGCTGCTCACCGAGGACTACTACGCCTTCAACAAGCTCGCCAAGGGGCTGATCGGCACCAACAACATCGACACCAACTCGCGCCTGTGCATGAGCAGCGCCGTCGCCGGCTACAAGCTCACCCTGGGCGCCGACGCGCCCCCGACCTGCTACGAGGACCTGGACCACGCCGGCTGCGTGTTCATCGCCGGCAGCAACACCGCCTACGCGCACCCGGTGCTGTTCCGCCGCCTGGAAGACGCGCGCCGCGCGCGCCCCGGCATGAAGCTGATCGTGGCCGACCCGCGCCGCACCGACACCGCCGAGGCGGCCGACCTGCACCTACCGCTGCAGCCCGGCAGCGACACGCTGCTGTTCCACGGCCTGCTGCACCTCATGCTGCGGGAAGGCTGGACCGACACCGCCTACATCACGGCCCACACGCGCGGCTTCGAGGCCCTGGAGGCCCTGGTGCGCGACTGCACGCCGGCGCGCGTGGCCCAGGCCTGCGGCCTGGAGGTGCACGACCTGATCACCGCCGCGCGCTGGTTCGCCACCGGCGCCAGCGGCGACCCGCAAGCCCGCGGCGCCACGCTCAGCCTGTACTGCCAGGGCCTCAACCAGAGCAGCAGCGGCACCGCCAAGAACGCCGGCCTGATCAACCTGCACCTGGCCACCGGCCAGATCGGCCGGCCGGGCGCCGGGCCGTTCAGCCTGACGGGCCAGCCCAACGCCATGGGCGGGCGCGAGGTGGGCGGCCTGGCCAACCTGCTCTCGGCGCACCGCGACCTGGCCAATCCCGCGCACCGCGCCGAGGTGGCCGCGCTGTGGGGCATTCCCTCGGTGCCGGAAAAACCCGGGCTCAGCGCCGTGGAGCTGTTCGAGGCCGCCGCCGACGGCGCCGTGAAGGCCCTGTGGATCGCTTGCACCAACCCGGCGCAGTCCATGCCCGACCAGCGCACCGTGCGCCGCGCCCTGCAGCGCGCCGAGTTCGTGGTGCTGCAAGAGGCCTTCGCCACCACCGCCACCGCCGGCTTCGCCGACCTGCTGCTGCCCGCCACCACCTGGGGCGAGAAGGACGGCACCGTCACCAACAGCGAGCGGCGCATCAGCCGCGTGCGCGCGGCCGTGCCGCCGCCCGGCGAGGCGCGACACGACTGGCGCATCGTGGTCGACTTCGCCCGCCGCCTGCGCCCGGGCCATGCGCTCTTTCCCCACGAGACGCCCGAAGCCCTCTGGCGGGAGCACCGCGAGTCCACGCGCGGGCGCGACCTGGACATCACCGGCCTGAGCTACGCCCAGCTCGACCGGGACGGCCCCCAACAGTGGCCGCTGCGCGAAGGCGACACGCAAGGAAAGGCGCGCCTCTACGGCGACGGCGTCTTCCCCACCCCCGACGGCCGCGCCCGCTTCGCCGCCCTGCCCCACCGGCCGCTGGCCGAGCCACGCGAACCGCGCTACCCCTTCTCGCTCACCACCGGCCGCCTGCGCGACCAGTGGCACGGCATGGGCCGCACCGGCACCCTGGGCCGCCTGTTCGGCCACGTGGCCGAGCCGGCCGTGCAGCTGAACGCGGGCGACATGCAGCGCCTGGCCTTGCGCGACGGCGAGCTGGTGCACGTCACCAGCCGGCGCGGCAGCCTCGTGCTGCCCGCCCAGGCCAGCGGGCAGGTCGCGCCGGCCCAGGCCTTCATCGCCATGCACTGGGGCCCCGAGTACCTGGGCGGGCACAGCAGCGCCGGCGAGCCGCTGGCCGGCGTCAACGCCCTCACCACCTCGGCCCGCTGCCCCGGCTCCCAGCAGCCCGAGCTCAAGCACGCGGCGGTGAAGGTACTCAAGGCCGAACTGCCCTGGACCCTGCTGGCCCTGGCCTGGCTGCCCGAGGAACGCGCCCTGGCCACGCAGGCCACGCTGCGCGCCCTGATGGCCGAATTCCCGTTCGCCAGCTGCGTGCCCTTCGGACGGGAGCGCACCGGCCTGCTGTTTCGCGCCGCCGCGCACGGGCCGGCGCCGCCCGCGCTGCTGGACCGCCTGGAAACCCTGCTGGGCCTGGACACGCCCGAGACCCTGCGCTATGCCGACCGCCGCCTGGGCCAGCGCCGCGCCGCGCGCCTGCGCCGCACGGACGACCAGGGCCAGCGGCTGGACGCCGTGCTGCTGGCCGGCGACACCCGCGCCGAGGCCTGGCTCAAGCCCCTGCTGCAGGACGACCGGCCCGCCGACGCCTACGGCCGGCGCCTGCTGATGCCCGGCGGCCACGCCCCGGTGGCCGAGGCCCCGCGCGGGCGGCAGGTCTGCACCTGCCTCAACGTCAGCGACAGCGCCATCCGCGCCTGCCTGGCGCGCATGGGCGACACCCCGGGCAACGACGAGGAACGCCTGGCCCAGCTGCAGACCCAACTGCGCTGCGGCACCCAATGCGGCTCCTGCCTGCCCGAGCTGCGTCGCCTGGTGCGCGAGCGCGACACCGCGCCGGCCTGATTCCTGCTCTGGGCATGGAAGGCCTTCATATAACGACAAGTCATCAAGCCTGCCAGACAATCCCCCGACCATGGGCATCAGCCAGTACATCAAGGAGATCGGCCGCGGCAAAGACGGCGCGCGGGCGCTGACGCGCGCGCAGGCCGCCGACCTGATGGGCCAGGTGCTCGACGGGGCCGTGAGCGACCTCGAACTGGGCGGCTTCTGCCTGGCCATGCGCATCAAGGGCGAAACGCCCGAGGAGATGGCCGGCTTCCTCGACGCCACGCACGCGCGCCTGCGCCGCGTGCCGGGCAACAGCCGGCCCATCGTGGTGCTGCCCAGCTACAACGGCGCGCGCAAGCTGCCGCTGCTCACGCCGCTGCTGGCCCTGCTGCTGGCGCGCCGGGGCGCGGCGGTGCTGGTGCACGGCACCGCCACCGAAGACCGGCGGGTCACCGCCGAGGCGGTGTTCGCCGCGCTGGGCGTGGCGCCGGCCGCGCCGGCCCAGGCCATCGCGCCCGGCGCCTGCGCCTTCGTGCCCACCGAGGCCCTGCTGCCCGGCCTCAAGCGCCTGCTGGACGTGCGCCGCAGCGTGGGCCTGCGCAACCCGGGCCACAGCCTGGTCAAACTCATGAACCCGGTGGACGGGCCCGCGCTGATCGTGGGCAGCCACACCCACCCCGAATACGCCGTCAACATGGCCGCCACCTTCGCGCTCACCGGCGCGCACGCGCTGCTGCTGCGCGGCACCGAGGGCGAGCCCGTGGCCGACGCCCGCCGCCAGCCGCGCATCGAGGCGTTGCGCGACGGCCAGCGCATCGAGCGCATCGCCGCCCAGGACGGCCCGCTCGCGCAACTGCCCGAGCTGCCGGCCATCGACCCGGCCGCCACCGCCGCCTACACCCGCGCCGTGCTCGACGGCCAGGCCCCCCTGCCCGCGCCCATCGCGCGCCAGGCCGACTGCATCCTTGCCGAGATCCACGCCGATGAACGCACCACCGCCTGATTTCCTGCCCGGCACCGTCACGCTCGTGGGCGCCGGCCCGGGCGACCCGGAACTGCTCACGCTCAAGGCGGTGCGCGCCATCGGCGCGGCCACCGTGCTGCTGGTGGACGACCTCGTCAACGAAGCGGTGCTGGAACACGCCAGCCCGCAGGCGCGCATCGTGCGCGTGGGCAAGCGCGGCGGCTGCCGCAGCACACCGCAGGCCTTCATCGACAAGCTCATGCTGATGGCCGCGCGCGAGGGCGAGGTGGTGGTGCGCCTCAAGGGCGGCGACCCCTTCGTCTTCGGCCGCGGCGGCGAGGAGATCGAGCACCTGCAGGCCGAGGGCGTCGCGGTGCGCGTGGTCAACGGCATCACCTCGGGGCTGGCGGCGGTCACCGCGCTGGGCGTGCCGCTCACGCACCGCGATCACGCGCACGGCGTGGTCTTCATCACCGGCCACGCCAAGCCCGGCGACGCCGGCACCGATTGGCCCGCCCTGGCTGCCACCGCGCGCGACGCCAAGCTCACCCTGGTCATCTACATGGGCGTGAGCGGCGCGGCGCAGATCGAGCAAGGCCTGCTCGCCGGCCTGCCGGGCGACACGCCGCTGGCGGTGGTGCAGCACGCCAGCCTGCCGCAGCAGCGCCACGCGATCGGCACCCTGGACGACCTGTGCGGCTGCCTGCGGCGCGAGGGCCTGGGCAGCCCCTCGGTGATCGTGGTGGGCGACGTGCTGCGCGGCCTGGCCTCGCTGGCGCGGCCCGAGCCGGCCAGCCGCGCCGCCTGAAGCGCGGGAAGCGCCGCGCGCGCTGGCTACACTGCCGCGCGTGCAAACCTTCGACGCCATCATCGTCGGCGCCGGCGCCGCCGGCCTGTTCTGCGCCGGCATCGCCGGCCAGCGCGGGCGGCGCGTGCTGCTGATCGACCACAGCCCCAAGATCGCCGAGAAGATCCGCATCTCCGGCGGCGGGCGCGCCAACTTCACCAACCGCGACCTCGACCCGCGCGCGCCGCAGAAGCACTTCGTGGGCGAGAACCCGAACTTCTGCCGCTCGGCGCTCTCGCGCTACACCCCCACCGACTTCATCGGCCTGCTGCAGCGCCACGGCGTCGCCTGGCACGAAAAGCACAAGGGCCAGCTGTTCTGCGACCGCTCGGCCGACGACCTGATCCAGGTGCTGCTGCGCGAGGGCGAGGCCGGCGGGGTCGACCGCTGGCAGCCCTGCGCCGTGCGGGCCGTGCGGCAGGACGGCGACGGCGCCTACGCGCTGGACACCGACCGCGGCCCGGTGCGTGCCCCGAAGCTGGTGGTGGCCACCGGTGGCCTGCCCGTCCCGCAGATCGGCGCCAGCGACTTCGGCCTGCGCCTGGCGGCCCAGTTCGGGCTGCGCGTGGTCGAACCGCGCCCCGCCCTGGTGCCGCTGACCTTCGACGGCGCCGCCTGGACGCCCTATGCGGGCCTGGCCGGGCTCGCGCTGCCGGTGCGCATCGAGACCGGCGGCAAGAAAGACCGCATGGCCTTCGACGAAGACCTGCTCTTCACCCACCGCGGCCTGTCGGGCCCGGCGGTGCTGCAGATCTCCAGCTACTGGCAGGCCGGCGCGCCGATCCGCCTGAACCTCGCGCCCGACACCGACCTGGGCGCGGCCCTGAGCGAAGCCAAGCGCCGATCGCGCAAGCGGCTGGCCAACGAACTGGCCCAGTGGGTGCCCGCCCGCCTGGCCGACGCCTGGGCCGCCCAGGACGGCGACTGGCAGCGCCCCGTGATGGAAACCGCCGACCGCGCCCTGGCCCGCCTGGCCGAGCGCCTGCAGCGCTGGGAATTGGTGCCCACCGGCACCGAGGGCTGGCGCAAGGCCGAGGTCATGCGCGGCGGGGTGGACACCCGCGAGCTGTCCCAGCAGACCCTGGAATCGCGCCAGGCCGGGCTGTTCTTCATCGGCGAGGTGGTGGACGTGACCGGCTGGCTCGGCGGGTACAACTTCCAGTGGGCCTGGGCCTCGGCCCACGCCTGCGCCCAGGCGCTCTGAGGGTGGGCCCCCACGCCCCACCGCTGCGCGGGTCGCTGCCCGCCCGCGGGGGCTGATCCGCCTGGGGACGGCCCGGCGGCGGGTCGCCCCGGGTAGCGAGCGCTGTAGAAACGTCTATAATCGCGGGCTTTGCTGGCAAATTCCCGTCGGCCAATACTAGTTTCAGACGGGACACCTCGCAGCCAAGAAGGCCGGGCCTGATCTTCCCCGCCATCCTCTGGCCGCACATTCAGGAATCGATCGATACATGACCACCATCCGTGTCAAAGACAACGAGCCCTTCGACGTGGCTCTGCGTCGCTTCAAGCGCACCATTGAAAAACTCGGCCTGCTGACCGACCTCCGCGCCCGCGAGTTCTACGAGAAGCCCACCGCCGAGCGCAAGCGCAAGAAAGCCGCCGCGGTCAAGCGCCATTTCAAGCGCGTTCGTTCCATGCAGCTGCCCAAGAAGCTGTACTGAACGAAGCCGGTCCGTCCGGCACCGAAAGCCCGCTCCAGGACGCTAGAGCGGGCTTTTTCGTTTCCCTTTCCCTCTTTCCTGCGCTGCGCCTGCCGGCAGCGCCACCGGAGCGACACCATGAGCCTCAAAGCCCGCATCACCGACGACATGAAAGCCGCCATGCGCGCCAAGGAAACCGAGCGCCTGGCCACCATCCGCCTGCTGACGGCGGCGATCAAGCAGAAGGAAGTGGACGAGCGCATCGAACTCGACGACGCCGCCGTGGTGGGCGTGATCGACAAGATGGTCAAGCAGCGCAAGGACTCCATCGCCGCCTTCGAACAGGGCAATCGCCCCGACCTGGCGGCCAAGGAAGCCGCCGAGCTGACCGTGCTGCAGGCCTACCTGCCCGAGCGCCTGTCGGCCGAGGCCGTGGCGGCCGAGGTGAAGGCCATCGTGGCGGAACTGGGCGCCAAGGGACCGGGCGACATGGGCAAGGTCATGGGCGCGGTGAAATCGCGCCTGGCGGGCAAGGCCGACATGGGGCAGGTGTCGGCGGCGGTGAAGGCGGCGCTGGCGGGATAAGCCGCGGGCGCGGCGCCCAGGCGGCGCCCGCCGCCGCTGGCATCAACTGCCGGCGACCTTCATGCGGTTCACCAGCACCGATCCCACCGTCTTGGCGCCGTAGTTGTAGGCGTCCGCGCCCACGGCCTCGACGCCCATGAGCATGTCCTTGAGGTTGCCGGCGATGGTGATCTCCTGCACCGGGTAGGCGATCACGCCGTCCTCGACCCAGTAGCCCGCGGCGCCGCGCGAGTAGTCGCCCGTGACGGGGTTGACGCCCTGGCCCATGAGCTCGGTGACGAACAGGCCACGGCCCAGCTTCCTGAGCATGGCGTCGAGGTCGTCGCCCGCCTTCGTGCGCCGGCTGGTCAGCGTGAGGTTGTGCGACCCGCCCGCGTTGCCGGTGGTGCGCATGCCCAGCTTGCGCGCCGAGTAGGTGGACAGGAAATAGCCCTGCACCACACCCCCCTCGACCACGCGGCGGGGCGCGGTGCGCACGCCCTCGTCGTCGAACGGCGAGCTGCCCTTGCCGCCGCGCACGAAGGGGTCCTCGTCGATGTCCAGGTGAGCGGCCATGGCCGGCTTGCCCAGGCTGTCGGCCAGGAAGCTGGTCTTGCGGTACAGCGCACCGCCGCTGGTGGCCTGCACATAGGCGCCCAGCAGGCCGGCAGCCAGGGGCGATTCGAACAGCACCGGGCACTCGGTGGTGGCGATCTTTCGCGCGCGCAGGCGCGAGAGCGCGCGCTCGGCGGCGTAACGGCCCACGGCCTCGGGCGTGGCCAGGTCCTGCGGCGCGCGCATGGAGCTGTACCAGTAGTCGCGCTGCATCTGCGCGCCCTTGCCGGCGATGGGCGCCACCGACAGGCTGTGGCGCGAGCTGGCGTAGCCGCCGCTGAAGGTGCCGTCGCCGCCGCGCTCGCCGCCACGCAGGTGCGCGCCGAAGAAGTGCGACTGCTGCGCCGAGACGCTGGCGCCTTCGCTGTTGGTGATCTTCTTGCTGGTGGCAAAGGCCGCGGCCTCGCAGGCCAGGGCCAGTTCGGCCGCCTGCTCCGAGGTGACGGCCCAGGGGTGGAAGAGGTCCAGGTCGCGCGCGCGGTCGGCCCGAGAGGCCACGTCCTGCGCGTCGGGCAGGCCCGCCACGGGGTCTTCGGCGGTGAAGCGGGCGATGTCGTAGGCGGCCTGTACGGTCTGGCGCACGGCGGCGGCGGAGAAGTCGGAGGTGCTGGCGTTGCCGCGGCGGCGGCCCAGGTAAACCGTGACGCCCAGGGACTTGTCGCGGTTGCGCTCGACGTTTTCCAGCTCGCCCTTGCGCACCGACACGCTCAGGCCGGCGCCTTCGGAAACTTCGGCTGCGGCGTCGGCCGCGCCCAGGGATTTGGCGTGGCCCAGGGCCAGATCGACCAGTTCCTCGAACTGGTGGCGGCTGTACTGGAATCCGGGCAAGGGGGTGTTCGAGTCGGTCTTGGACATGGCGGCCGCTATGATACGGGCCCCTTTGCGAGGCGTCCGCCGCCTTGCACAAGCCCCATCCCTTCCCCATGTCGCGCAAACCCACCCGAGGCTATTTCGTTCGCGGCCACTTTGTTGCCGAGGGCAGCGAGCTCGACCAGGAGCTCAAGCGCGACGCCAAGGGCGGCGAACTGAGCAAGACCGACCTGAAGAAGCTCAGCGATCGCCTGCAGAACCTGGGCGAGCAGCTGCTCACGCTGCGCGGCGACCTGTTCAACCGCCTGGGCCTGGACGACCGCTTGGTCGATTCGCTGGCCGAGGCGCGGCGCATCACCAACTTCGAGGGCCGGCGCCGGCAGATGCAGTACATCGGCAAGCTCATGCGCAAGCTGCCCGACGAGACCATCGCCGCCATCGAGGCCGCCATCGAGGAGCAGCAGCGGCCCTCGGCCGAGGCCACGCTGCAGCTGCACCAGGCCGAACAGTGGCGCGACCGCCTGATCGCCGACGACGGCGCCCTCACGGACTGGCTGGCCCAGGACGCTGGGGCCGACGTGCAGCAGCTGCGCACCCTCATCCGCCAGGCCCGCAAGGACGCGCAGGCCGTGAAGGAACGGCCCGGCGAGGCGCAGCGCCATGGCAAGGCCTACCGAGAGATCTTCCAACACGTCAAGGCCGCGCTGGCGCGCGGCGAAGGCGACGAACCCGGCGACCCAGCATGAGCGAACCCTCTCCCGCGCACGACCCGGTGCGCATCGGCATCGTCTCCATCAGCGACCGCGCCAGCAGCGGCGTCTACCAGGACCAGGGCCTGCCCGCGCTGCAGGACTGGCTGACGCGCGCGCTGAAGAACCCCATCACTTTCGAGGCCCGCCTCATCCCCGACGAACAGGCGCGCATCAGCGAGACGCTCATCGAGCTGGTGGACCTGGGCTGCGCGCTGGTGCTCACCACCGGCGGCACCGGCCCGGCCAAGCGCGACGTGACGCCCGAGGCCACGCTGGCCGTGGCGCACAAGGAGATGCCGGGCTTCGGCGAGCAGATGCGCCAGGTGAGCCTGGCCTTCGTGCCCACGGCCATCCTCTCGCGCCAGGTTGCCGTCATCCGCGACGAATCGCTGATCATCAACCTGCCCGGCCAGCCCAAGGCCATCGCCGAAACGCTGGAAGGCGCGAAGAACGCCGACGGCTCGGTGCGCGTCAACGGCATCTTCTCGGCCGTGCCCTACTGCATCGACCTCATCGGCGGCCCGTACATCGAAACGCACGACGAAGTGATCAAGGCCTGGCGCCCGAAGAACGCGGTGCGCCCCGCCCGCTGAAGCCACCACCCGAGGAACCCGCCATGAAAATCGAAAAAGACACCGTCGTCACCGTCACCGCGCGCATCCAGAACGCCCAAGGCAAGGTGCTGGACGAAGGCAAAACCGCGCGCGCCTACCTGCACGGCGGCTACGGCAACACGCTGCACGGCATCGAGGTGGCGCTGGAGGGACAGGAAAAGGGCTTCGGCACCACCGTCACCCTGCAGCCCTCGCTGGCCTTCGGCGAACGCGACGAGTCCCTGGTCACCAGCATCCCGAAGACGCAGTTCCCGCCCGGCATCAAGGTCGGCGGCCAGCTGGAAGGCTCCGACGAGCAGGGCCGGCGCCACCTGTTCACCGTCAAGAAGATCAAGGGTGACACCGTGCACCTCGACGGCAACCACCCGCTCGCGGGCGAAGACCTGACCATCACCCTGAAGGTGCTGGACGTGCGCGCGGCCTCGCCCGAGGAAATCCAGCACGGCCACGCGCACGGCGCGCACGGCCACCACCACTGACCCCCCTTCGCCGGCCGGACGGCCGTCTTCCCCCCGGGAACGGTGGCTGCGGCCCGGCAAATACCGGTGCCGCGGCGCCACAGGCTCAGGACCTCACTTGCCCACCAGCTGGTTGAGCTTGTCGGCCTGGAAGTGCTCTTCGCGCTGGGCGTCCCGGGGCACGCAGTCGCGCTCGCGCGCCTCGGCCAGTTTCTCGATCGCCTGCCACAGCAGCGCGATCTGGTGCTCCTGGCTGGCGGTGCTGTCGATCAGGCTGCGCATGGCCTGCGACAGCGGGTCGTCTTCCTGCGTGATGCCGTAGGCCGAGAACTTGGGCTTGGCGTCTTCGGTCACGTCGGCGCTCTCGCCCTTCTTGCTGGGGATGATGCGGGCCGGAATGCCCACGGCCGTGGCGCCCGCGGGCACGGGCTTGATCACCACCGCGTTGCTGCCGATCTTGGCGCCGTCGCCCACCTCGAAGCCGCCCAGCACCTTGGCGCCCGCGCTCACCACCACGTCGCGGCCCAGCGTGGGATGGCGCTTGGTGCCCTTGTAAAGCGAGGTGCCGCCCAGGGTGACGCCCTGGTAGATGGTGCAGCCGTCGCCGATCTCGGCCGTCTCGCCCACCACCGTGCCCATGGCGTGGTCGAAGAACACCCGCTCGCCGATCTTCGCGCCCGGGTGGATTTCGATGCCAGTGAAGAAGCGGCCCAAGTGCGAGATGAAGCGCCCCAGCCACTTGAAGCCACGGTTCCAGCAGCCATGCGCCAGGCGGTGCAGCACCACGGCGTGCAGGCCCGGGTAACACGTCAGCACCTCGAAGGTGCTGCGCGCGGCCGGGTCGCGCTCAAGGATGCATTGGACGTCGGAGCGGAGGCGGTCGAACATGAGACGGGCTGTATCAGGGCCGTGCAGTCTAGCGTTTCGCGCGCTCGGCGGTCTGCAGCATGGCGCGGGCAACACCGCGAAGAATGTGGACTTCTTCGTCGGTGGGTTGCGCGCGGTTGAATAGTTGTTGCAGGCGCGGCATCAGCTTCTTGGGCGCGGCCGGGTCCAGGAAGTCCACCGCCACCAGGGCCTGCTGCAGGTGCTCCAGCATGCCGGCCACGGCCGCCGCGTCGGCTCCCGGGCGCGCGGCCACGGGCGAGTCGACCGCGAAGCCCCCCAGGGCCTGGCGCCAGTCGTAGGCGATGAGCTGCACCGCGGCCGCCAGGTTGAGCGAGCCATAGCCCGGCGCGGTGGGAATGGACAGGGCCGCGTGGCAACGGTAGACGTCCTCGTTGGCCATGCCGAAGCGCTCGCTGCCGAACAGGAAGGCCACGCCGGACGGCGGCGCGGGCTCGGCCAGCAGGGCGGCGAAGTGCTCGCGCGGGGCCCGCGTGGGCGGGCCGAAGTCGCGCGGCGTCATGGCGGTGGCGCACAGGTGGGTGATGCCGTCCAGGGCTTCGTCCAGCGTGTCGACCACGCGCGTCTTGGCCAGCACGTCGGTGGCGCCGCTGGCGCGCTGGATGGTCTCCTCCTTGCGCAGCACATTGGGCCAGCGCGGGCGAACCAGCACCAGTTCGTCGAAGCCCATGACCTTGAGGGCGCGCGCGGCGCCGCCGACGTTGCCGGCGTGGCTGGTTTCGATCAGGACGAAGCGGGTTTTCATGCGGGGAACGGCGTTGGGCGCCGGCCTAGTAAAATCGCCCGCCATTGTCGCCGCCCGCATCGCCGGGCCCGGCGCGCCCCCACCCCCTGCTCTTCACCGTTGCGCCCCGGCGCGAAGGTCACAATCCATGTCGTCCAGCTACCACCCCATGCTCAACGTGGCCATCAAGGCCGCGCGCGCCGCCGGCGCCATCATCAACCGCGCCGCGCTCGACGTTGAAGCCGTGCGGGTGACGGCCAAGCAGACCAACGATTTCGTCACCGAGATCGACCACGCGGCCGAGGCCGCGATCATCGAGACCCTGAAAACCGCCTACCCCGGCCACGGAATCTGGGCCGAGGAGTCCGGCCAGCAGCCCGGCAAGGGCCGCGAAAAGGACCACGTGTGGATCATCGATCCGCTGGACGGCACCACCAACTTCATCCACGGCTTTCCCGTCTACTGCGTGAGCATCGCGCTCATGGTGGGCAACCGCATCGAGCAGGCCGTGGTGTACGACCCCTCCCGAAACGACCTGTTCTGCGCCACGCGGGGGCGCGGCGCCTACCTGAACGAGCGCCGCATCCGCGTGGCCAAGCGCACCTCGCTGCGCGACTGCCTGCTGTCCACGGGCTTCCCGTTCCGCCCGGGCGACGCCTTCCAGACCTACATGCAGATGCTGGGCGAGGTCATGCCCAAGGTGGCTGGCGTGCGCCGCCCGGGCTCGGCCGCGCTGGACCTGGCCTACGTGGCCGCCGGCTTTTCCGACGGCTTCTTCGAGATGGGCCTGTCGCCCTGGGACGTGGCGGCGGGCGCGCTGCTGGTGACCGAGGCCGGCGGCCTGATCGGCAACTTCACCGGCGAGCCGGACTTCCTGGAGCAGAAGGAATGCCTGGCAGCCAACCCCCGGGTCTATGGCCAACTGGTGGCCCTGACGGGCAAGTACAGCAAGTTCGCCAGCGCGGGCGACAAGGCCGCGGTGCGCCAGGCCCGCGCGGCGGCGCGCAAGACGGTGGGCAAGCCCGCCGCCCCCGAGGCGGACGCGGCGCCGGACACCGAGGACCCGGCCGAGCGCGAGTGAGCCTCAGGCCCGGGGCAGGCTGAACCAGAACGTGGCGCCCTGCCCCGGCGCCGATTCGGCCCAGACGCGGCCGCCGTGCCGCTCGACGATGCGCTGGACGATGGCCAACCCGACCCCCATGCCCGGCACCTCGCTGTTGGCGTGCAGGCGCTGGAACAGGCCGAACAGCTTGGCCGCGCGCGCCATGTCGAAGCCCATGCCGTTGTCCCGCACGAAGTAGGCGTGCAGGGCTGGGTCATGGCCCAGCCACACGCGCGGCTCCGCCTGCTGGCGCGAGTACTTCATGGCGTTGTCCACCAGGTTGCTCAGCACCTGGCGCAGGAGCGTGGCATCGCCCAGGGCCTCGGGCAGCTCGCCCACCTCGATGGACAGCTGCGGCGCCTGCGGCCCCAGCGACTCGGCCACGGCGTGGGCCAGCGCGGTCATGTCCACCGGCCGGGGCTCCAGTTCCACCTGCACCACGCGCAGCAGCTCCAGCATGTCGGTGATCATCTGCCCCATGTTGCGCGCCGAGCGCGAAATGCGCAGGAACATCTCGCGCCCGCTCTCGCTCAATCGCTGCGACTCCTCCTCGGCCAGGATCTGCGCGAAGCCGTTGACCGAACGCAGTGGCGCGCGCAGGTCGTGCGCGATGGAGTACGAGATGGCCTCCATGTCGCGCATGGAGCGCTCCAGTTCGGCGGTGCGCTCGCGCACGCGCTGCTCCAGGCCGGCGTTGAGGGCGCGGATCTGTTCCTGCGCGGCCACGCGCTCGCTGATGTCCAGGTGCGTGCCCGACATGTAGAGCGCACGGTCCTCGGCATCGCGCTGGTGCACGCGCCCGCGCGAGTTCACCCAGACCCAGTGGCCGTCCTTGTGGCGCAGGCGCAGGTCGCATTCGTAGTACGGCAAGAGCCCCGAGGTGTGGCGCTCGCGCGCCTCGATGGCGCGCGGCAGGTCCTCGGGGTGCACGCGCGAGGACCAGGTCGCATGGTTCACGGGCTCGAGCTCGGCGCGCGCGTAACCCAGCATCTCGGCCCAGCGGTCGTTGATGCTCATGCTGCCGTCGGCCAGGTTGGTTTCCCAGATGCCGGGCCGCGTGGCCTCCAGCACCCAGGCCAGGCGCTGGCGCTCGCCGCGCAGCGCTTCCTGGGCCTCGATGTAGGAGGTGACGTCGGCGTAGGTGCGCACCAGGCCGCCTTCGGGAAAGCGGAAGGTGTGGATCTCCAGCGTGCGGCCCTCGCGCGTGCGGCGCCAGTACTGCTCGGGCAGGTCGGCGCGCGGGTCGAGCGCCACGTAGCTGCGCGCGCGCGGCTCGACCCAGTTGAACTCGGGCCCGAAGTCGCCGCGCCGGGCCTGGTAGACCACCACATCGTCGTGCAGCGGGCGCTCGCGCATCATCTCGTCGGGCAGGTCCAGCAGCTCCAGGAAGCGCCGGTTGTAGACGCTCACGCGGCCCTCGGTGTCGATCTTCACCAGACCCTGGGTGATGCTGTCCAGCGTGACCTGCAGCGCGGCACTTTTCTCGGCCAACAGGGCGCCGGTGGCCTGCAGCTGGGCGCTGGTGCGCAGGCGCTCCCCGTGGTGGCGCCAGGCCAGCACGAGCTGGCGCAGCGCGCCCAGCAAGGGCTGAAGAAAAGCCACGTCGTCGGTGCCGTAGCCACCGGGCTGGTTGGCCAGGCCCACCATGGCCACCAGGCGCTCGCCCACGGCCAGCGGAATGCCCAGGAAGGCGTTGAGCGCCGGATGCCCGCCGGGCATGCCCGCCGCACGCGGGTCGTGGGCCGGGTCGTTGGCGATCACGGTTTCTCCGGTGCGCAGCGCGTGCCCGAACAGGGTGTTCAGGTTGCGGAACTCCATGCCGGCATCCGCGTGCGCCGCGAAGGCCAGGCGCGAGGCCTCGTCCCACGAGATATCGGTCATGGCGTGCGTGCGCAGATAGGGCTGCTCCCGGTCGTCGTACTGCACCTCGCCCAGAAAGCCGTAGGTGCTGTCGGTGACGCCGAGAAAGGCGTCGAGCAGGCCCTCGAAGGCGCGGCGCTTGTCCTCGGCCTCAATGAACACCGACTGCGCCTGCGTGATAGCCGAGAGCATGCGGTTGACGCGTTCGCGGCGCAGCGCTTCCTGGCGCGCCTCGGTCACGTCGGTGGCCAGGCCGTGCCAGACCACGCTGCCGTCGGGCTCGCGCTGCGGCGTGCTGTCCAGGCTGAGCCAGCGCAGGCCCAGCGTGGGCAGCAGCACGCGGTAGGTTTCGCGCCAGGGCAGCAGGTGTTGCGCCGAGTAGGCCAGCGTGGCGATCACGCGCGCCCGGTCCTCGGGGTGCAGCACCTGGAATAGCTTGCGCGGCTCGCGCATGAGCGCGGCGGCGTCCTCGTCGAACAGCTCGCGCACGGCCTCGTTGATGTAGCCGAGCGCGGTGCGCCCGTCGGGCGTGAGGCGGGCCTGGTAGAAGATGCCCGGCACGCGCGCGGCGATGTTCTGCAGCAGCCGCAGTTGCTCGGCCAGCCGCTCGCTGGCCTCGCGCTCGGTGGTGATGTCCTGCACCACGCCGAAGTCGGTCTGCGGGTTGCCCTTGACCAGGGTCAGCCCCATGCGCGTGCGGAACCAGCGCACTTGGCCATCGGGGTGCAGCCAGCGGAAGGCCAGTTCGCGGCCGTCGCGGCGCTCGCGCGCGGCCAGCCAGGCGGCGCGGTCGTCCGGGTGGATGCCGGCGCGCACCTCGGCGCGGGTCAGGCGCTGGCTGCGCGGCCGTCCGGTGATGGCGAACAGGCCCGGCGACCAGAAGACCTCCTCGTCGTCCTCGGCGTTCGTCCAGTGGCCCAGGTGGGCGGTGCTCTCCATCACGCTGTGCAGCTCCACGCGCTGCTGCAGCTCCAGGTTGGTGGCGCGCAGGGCCTGGGCGGTCTGCTCGCGCGCCGCCTCGGCCAGCACCTCGCGGTCGGCCTGGGTGATCTGCACCAACAGCAGGGCCTCGGGCCGCTCATCCGTCACGGGCAGCTGCACCGCGTGCATGCGCACGAGGTGCGGGTCACCCCCCTTGAAGCGCACCACCGTGGGCGCCAGCGTGCCCGGCACCAGGGCCAGCGCGGCCGTGCGCTCGGCCTCGTCGTTCCAGTGGCCGAGCTCCACCGTGGTGCGCCCGATCGCGTCGCGCCGGGCGATGCCCGACAGCGCCTCCCAGGCCGCGTTGACGTCGATCACCAGGCCGTCGCTCACGCGCGTGACACAGGCGGCCACGGGCGAAAGCTGGAACAGCTCCTGGTACGGCAGCGGGGCTTCGGCGTCCATGGCGGGCGCCTCAGGCAAAGGGCTGCGTGCCGCCGAAGTCGCCGATCGGCACGGTATGGCTCACGAGCCGGCCACCGTGCCACAGGTGGAGTTGGAAGGCGGGGGGTTCCATGACGTATCCATCGGCCGACGACTGCAGCAAATTGAGCGCGATCTGATGCGCCGTGCTGGGGCAGACGCTGGCCACCGTGCCGCCGAAGCGCACCTGGATACTGCGGTGCAGATGGCCGCACAGGATGACCTGCACCTGGCCGTGCCGCCGCACGATCGCCTCCAGCGCCTCGGCGCCGTCCAGCAGGCCCATGGCGTCCATGTGGCCGATGCCGGTGGCGAACGGCGGGTGGTGCATGGCAACGACAGTGGGCGTGGCGTCCTCGGCCAGGCGCTGGTCGAGCCAGTCGAGCCGGCGCGCGCACAAGGCGCCGTGGCCCTGGCGCGGCACCACGGTGTCGAGCACCAGCAGGCGCAGCGGGCCCAGGCTGGCCGCGTACTGCCAGAAGCCCGGCAGGCGGGCGGTGTGCGGGCCGGCGCGGCCACCGAAGGCCTCGGCGAGGGCCTCGCGCTCGTCGTGGTTGCCCGCCACGGGGTACAGGGGCAGGTCGATGGGCGCGAGCAGCTCCAGCAGGTGGGCGTAGGACGCGGCGCCGCCAGCTTCCACCAGGTCGCCGGAGAGCAGCAGCGCGTCGGGCCGGGGTTGCAGCGCCGCTACGGCCTCCAGGCCGGCGCGCGCCATGGCGTTGGTGTCGACCACGCCGTTGGCCAGTTGCCCCGGCGCGCAGACGTGCAGGTCGGACACCTGGGCGATCAGCATGGGGAGAGCGGCGGGCTCGTGGGTGGGCGGGTGCCGGGCATTCACGCATCATCCACAGGCGCCCGGCGCCCGGCAAGCCTCCGAAACCCGAGGCCTCCCCCCATTTCGGGGGAGGCAGGCCAGTCGGGTTTGATGCCAGCTTTGGCGAGCAAGCGCGCGCAGCGGTCCTGCTCCATGCACAGGAGAGCGGCCGACGCCTGGCGGCCAAGGGATGGATGAAGTGGGTGCGGCTGGCGGCCAGCGCCTAGGCCATCGCCGGGGCCCGGCTCGACGACGTGGCCGCCTTCATGCGGACGCGCGACCGACGTGTGAATCCGGATGCAATCGGATAGGGACGCTAGTTCCAGCAGCGGGTAGCTGCGGCGGCACCCTTCGCGCCGGTCTGGTTGAGGGTAAGGGTCCCGCAACGCGTGTCGCTCGCCTGGGGCCCCTGAGGTACGGCCTGCAGTGCATAGGCCGAGGCGGTGGGGTTGGCCGTGAACGAAAAGACATAGGCCCCTGCCAAATCGTTGCGGCAGGTCAGCGCAGGGAGTTGCGCATTGGTCACGGCGGTGCCGCACCCCGCACCGGTCGCGTTGTAGCGCAAGCAGGTGGTGTAGTTGCGCTCCATCCATTGCGACAGTTCGGTCAGACAGGCGCCGGCGGCGGCACGGCGCGTCTTCTGCACGTGGCTGGTGTAACTGGGGTACGCCACAGCCGCGAGGATGGCCACTATGGCTACTGTGATCATGAGTTCGATCAGAGTGAAACCCCTCGAGCGTGCGCGTTGAATCGGATCTGGGTTCTGCATCATCAACACCTTAAAGCGAAGAGTCACCTCATCACTTGCTTTTCGAAAACCATCAATCGCGAACGACTTCGCGCCATGTCAGGCGGCCACGCACCGGCGTCAAGCCAAGGTTGACCCTAATCGACCCCATGGTGCCAGTTGAACCGCCCACGACGAGTTGATTACCCACCAAAATTGCCTCCCCCGGCATTCCAATGCCCAGATCGACTGCGCCAATGTATGCGCCATTCACCGTGTCGTCCAAGAAACTGCCATTGTCATTTACATCGAAAAATGGCCGGGTTAAGGCCGCCCCAGTGAATGGATTGATCGCGGCGACAACACCCGTACCGCCAGGCACGCACTCGTCGAACTGCGGACGAATGATGCTGGCCACCAACGCCGGCTCGACCGCCCGAAGGGTATTGGAAGCGGTGATGATGCGCTCCGGTTGCGGCAGGTCGATATAGAAGCCCCGCTTGCCAACCATGTCGTTTGCCGATGCAGATGAAAACGTGCGGACATTTCGCCCAGCAAAAGTCACTGACAAACTCATGGTGCGCGGCACAAGCTCGTTGCGACCCGTGGTGATGGGCGCGCCATCGTCGATCAAGCCGTACCATGATTGCGAAGCAGCGCCTGCGGGCGGCGTGACATTGTCGCCTGTTCGAAAATAGCTGCCGGTTCCGAAATGCACAAACAGCTTACCGAAGTTGGCATCTGCATTGACGAAGTTGCGCACGAGGCGAAGTTGGGCTGTGATGGGCTGTGCGTTGCCCGCGGCATCTTTCGCAACATACAAGGGCTGACCTGCATAAGCCACGCCCCAGAGGCTGGGGCTTGAACTGCTGAGATCGAACTTCCAAACGTTGCCCATCATGTCACCGGCGTACACGTGATCGATATAGCCGTCGTTATCAGAGTCAAACACACCGGGCGCAGCCAGTCCGTTGTCACCACCCGCACTGGTAGCAATTCTGCGGATGAGTGCGCCAGTCTCGAGATTAATGATGTAGAGAGCGGCTCGCGCGTTCGCGCTGTTGTATCCGTTCCCGACGATAACCACCCAGACGTCCGAGCCATCCACCTTCATGCGCGCCACCACCGGACGGCCAAGAACATGTCCCATGTCGTCCATTTCCGGATCGCTCAGCGAGGTCTCCCACAGAACGTTCGAGCCATCGAAGGTGTTTGGGTTGGTGACATTCAATGCAAACAAGCCGCGCCCGCCGCGCCCAAGAGCGGCGACGAGAAGGTTGCGCCCTGTGGTTTGACTTCTCGAGGTGACCGCGATTTCGCCGTCAACAAAGTAGCGATGACTCTCGTTGTAACCCAGCTCCGACAACGCCCGAATTCCCGCACATGCCGAACCTGAGCATGAGGCGGGCTTTGGCATCACGCTGCTGGGAATGTACGCAAAGACTTCTTGGCCGTTCTGGGCGTTGAAAGCGTGCAGCATCCCATCGTTTGCCCCTACATACAGGGTATCGGTGTCTTTTGCATACACCGGGGACGAATGCGCGATATCGCCAAGCACGGTCGCTCCGCGGTCTCGAAGGCTACCGCCGTTCTGCAGTTCACGCGATCGATTACCCCGAAGATAATTGACCAAATTCGCATCATTTTTGAAGAGCGCCAGATCACCATTGGCCGTCAGAATGTCGCCGGTGAACTCCGCACTGCCCACAAGAGCATTGGGTGAGGTGTAGAAAATGCGCCGCCCAACGTCGTTCAACAAGTGATCTGAAGCACGCCAGCTTGCCGTTTCGTTCACACCCTTGGAGGTGATGCCTTTCGCCTCCAATTCCCCCGCCCAATTTTGAGCATTGAACTTGGCCTGGAATGCACGGGTGTCCTCGCGCAAGTCGGTCGAGTTGGAGCTAATATTTCCAGCGGAACCGCTTTTGTCAATAATGCTATTGAAGGTCTTTCTCAACGTATCCTTCAACGTCAGAGGGTTTTGGACCAAAAAGTAGGTATCGGGAACACCGTCGTTGTCCGCGTCCCACTCCACCGACAGATTGGGCGTTTTACTCTTGTCGCGATCGACGAAACCGCCGTACTTCGCCGCATACCAAAGCGGATTGTTCAAGAACGCAGCGCCCCCCGTTGTTCCGGGATTAAACACAAAAGTGTTGGGCGTCTCGCCAATTTGCGGCAAACGATCGCAGTTGGCAGGCCGATTGGACGCGACATCACACATGCCAGACTTTTTGCTGGGGTCCGGCGCATTCAGGAAGTAGTACCGTGAGGAGCTTTCGTCCTGCGCCACAAGATAGGGGCCATCACGATCCGTACCAGAGATCACATAACCCATCACCTGCTGCGCGCCACCCGCTTGATAACGCGGCGTCACGGTCACTGAGAGCGTGTTATTGGCATTGGCCTCGACCCGGTACTCCGCAATCGCATCCATGTCGTGATCACCACCCTGCTCCACGTCTTCGAAGTTGATCTGAAATCGTGCTGAATACCGGCCGCCATTCACCGTCGCATCAAAATCATTGGCACTCGAGTTAACGATGGACTCGACATAAAAATCAACGATCTGGTTGGTCGGCTGATAGGCGCCCTTTGTATTGGATACGCCATTGCCTCCGACCGTCTTGGCAAATGGCACCAGGCTGATTTCCTTACCATTGGGCAATTTCGCAACGATTCGCGGCAGTGGTGAGCTCAGGGCCACAGCATAGGTGTCGGCATACACCTCGCGACCGGCACCGAATTCCGGCCGCAAGTTTCGGGTTTTGGCATAATACGCAATTGATGCAGCATAAAAAGAGCCATCCTTGGTCGGCTCTTCGGGAGACAGGCCACGAATATTGCCCAGTGAGCTGACTTCCTTGGGCGTGGGGGAACGGTCATCGACGGAGCCCGACTGAGCGATGAAGAACTGCCGCCCCGTGATATTGGACTCGATCGCCGTGATTGTGCCGCCGAGGGCGGTTACGTTTAGACCTGTGATGTCCCCCGAAAAGTAGCTGTTTGTTGTTCCGCGCAACGGAAAACTACTACCGGGCAATTGATCGGAATCGTATGAGGGGCTGATATCAGAAATCGTCAGCAAGTTGGGACGCGCGCAGAACGGCGCCTTCGCTTTGCTATTCGTCCTATCGTAGGGGTCGTCCCAGGTCACCCGGCTAAGACCCACGGCGGTGTCCATCGTGGTGCCCGTATTGAAGGCCGTGGTTGGCGCCTTTTTGCCGGAAAAATAGCGAACCGCCTCATACATCATTTCGGCGATGGGATTTCCCCAATCAACCAATTGACCTTCTGTTGGGTCCTTAGAAGAGTCGATATATGGACCGCTTTTCCAGTATTCGGACGAACTACTGCTCTGGTTGAAACCTCGAATTCTTAAGTTATTAAAGGTATTTACGATCGAAGCTGTACTCGCGAACTGCCCGGTCGTGGCATTCACTTCATCGGAGAAGGACGACACCACTTTTCGCAAGCGGCCGCCCGAAAAGTGTTGATCGTAGCTGCCCGTGATAAGGCCAAACAGCATTGCGCCATTTTCGCCATATTCATGCAAAATTCCGATCGGTTTGTACTGATTATTCGGATACAAGCGACATTCATTGTGAAAAGCAGCGGTGCAGACCTCGACTCGGATGAC
The DNA here is from genome assembly GCF_016903055.1 of Hydrogenophaga sp. YM1. Classification (NCBI taxonomy): domain Bacteria; kingdom Pseudomonadati; phylum Pseudomonadota; class Betaproteobacteria; order Burkholderiales; family Comamonadaceae; genus Hydrogenophaga; species Hydrogenophaga sp. YM1. The sequence goes on from NZ_CP070223.1 coordinate 3,258,682, forward strand.
AAGATCCCGCTGATTTCCTGTGCCGCTCGGGAACGCCCCTGACGAGAGATCGTTTTGCAGCACCGGCCGCTCTTTTGACGCCCACTCCCAGATGCGCTTGTTGTTGCCCACATTGGAACGTATACGCAATAACGGCTGCAGATTGCTGCAATTGTCCAACGTCGCGCAGCTCTGACTGCGGTTGGCTGTCAGACTGCCAAAGAAGTGACGTGTACTGGCGTTGGGGGGCTCATCCAGATCGGTGTAGTCACTGATTCTGTAGTTGTGACTGCTGTGAAACTCCTTGCCCCAACTGTGCGCATCTTGGGGAATATAGGCGCGGCGCAACACGGTCTGCGAATTGGTGTCCACGTCCCGATACCCGCCGTAGAGCACTTTGCGCAAGGCGTCAATGCGGCTGGTGCTAACGTAGTTAAGCCAATTGCCCGACCACTCGCCCGAACTGCCCCCCACCGTGCAACGCCCCAGACTGTCAGCCTGAGAAGCCGGCTGGAACATCGACGCAGCGCTGTTATATGAGTAGCACAAGCCCGAGTCGAACAAGCCGTAGTAGGTGATGCCGGGTTTGAAGTAGAGGTCCAGCTGACCATCACCGTCGAGATCACTGGCGTCGTTGTAGGCTTCGTAAAAGAACTTGTGATCACGCCCGGCGATCAGCATGGTCATCGGCTTGGCGCTGACCATCGCGGTGAGCGGCTGCGCCGGCCACTCAAGCGCTTGGCTTGGCGTGTAAAGCAGGCCCAGCCCGAGGGCAAGCGCCGCAGTCAGCCCAGCACGACGAAGTGGGGTATGGTGCATCTGAATCTCCGTTCGGTCTGGCTCAATCGGTGGCGTAGATGGACTGCAACATCACCACTGCACGATCGGCGCCAGGTGCACTCCGGGCGGTGATCCGGTAGCGCTTGCAGTCGTTTGTGGAAGCCGGGTTGCCTGGCTGACAAGGAAAGGTGTCGCCCAGGTACTCAACAATGTATTGAGGAGTGATGGAGATTCCTCCATTGACAACTACCGTGGCCGAATGCCAACCGCCTGGATTGGGCGGCACGGCCAACAAGGGGTCTAGCCAGCGCTCGGTGTTGGCGGGATTGGGTGCGCCGCAAATGCCGTTGACACAGGCGGCTAAAGCGGCCGGAGTAGGACGGGCTGTTTCCACGATCGACTCGGCCTCTTTCAAGGCGGCCTCGGCCGCTTGAAACGACAAACCGCGATCGTACGTATTCGCGCTCATGCGCTCTTCCAGCGCAACCCCGCGCATCGCAGCGAGGCCTACCAAGGTCATCAGCACCAGCAGGATGAGCGCGACGACCAGGGCAACCCCGCGCTGCCGACCGATCCGAAGACGTCGATGGGTCAAGGACACATGGCTCGGCTTCATGGCGCAGGACGGTTGCGAAGGTTGACGACGTGAAACAGCTGTCGCCGCAGCGGCTGCTGATCTGTTCCCACTCGATTGGTGGTCTCCAAGTCCAAGGTCAGTCGCACGGCCACCACCAAGTCCGCGGCCGCGTTGTCCCAGGCGGCCACCGCACTCGCCGTCACCCAGTCATTGCCGAGATTTCCACTCGTCTGGTTGCGCAACAAGAATTGCGCCTGCATGCCTGTCACGCTTTCAGCCACTTCTTCCGGCACCCCTGTGCGGTTCATCCTGTACAGCGACGTCCCTCCTCGAGGGTTGTGGCCGACGTACCAGAAGTTGGCGGTGTACCGCGACACCATGCCGCCCGGCTGAAAGGTCTTGGGTGACCCGAGGGGAAAGCCGAGATCGGTGGTGGTGTTGAGGGTACCCGCTTGAGCGTGCGTCAAGCTTCCGATTGGTGCGCCAGAGACGGCCGACAGCTGAGCAATGGCCGCACTCGCGCCATCGCAGACCATCACAACGTCACCTGCTGCAAGATCGTGATTGGGTGTATTCAACGAAAAGACATGGGTCGTGGGGTTGTGACCTGTCACGACAAAGCCGTTAAACATGCCGCCACTGAGCACCGCAACCGCATGCGTTCCAGCCACCCGCTGCCCCACGCCCAATCCGAATGGCACGATGCCTACCGTGTCCTGAGTCTCGTCGTAACCACGAATGACACCGCCGTCCCAATCGGCCCACCACGTCGCCGCGGCATTGTTCAGCACATTCGCCGTAACGGTGGCTCCGCACAGGTTACCCCCCGCCTGCCGCACGTCTCGCGCCATCAATTCGAAAGCAACACGGGCGTTCTCCTGGAGACGAGCCAACCCCTCGTTCGCTCGGGCCGCCTGTTGGTTGCTCAGGAAAATGCTGATAACGCCACCAACGATGATCAGCCCCAGAACGAGTGCCACCATCAACTCGACTAGGCTGAAGCCTCGCACACGCGAGCGTGAGCTGCGACAGCTCATTCGATAGACCAAGCGCACATTCCTCATAGCCGGCTACTGGTGGTGAAGGTCTGGTTGCCCAGGCCGCCGGCTCGGCTGTCATCCCAAACGATCGTAACGGTGCAAACTCCAGCCGCATCACAGCTGATGGCGCCGCAGGTGTCATCGGTATCGCCGAGCGTGTTACGCATACTTTGCAGCCAGTGCTTACGGCTATTGCCCGACAGGTCTGCAGTCGCGACCGCATCGGGACTGCACGTGGAGGGCATGTTGTAGTTCAACGCAATGGCTCCAACACGATCTGCACGCAAAACATCGAGCATGTAATAGCTCAACATCACAGCTTGGCTGCGACCGTAACTGCTCTGATTGGCTTTCAGTGCATTGGCTTGCAGGCCAGCCATTCCCAGCAGGCCCAAAGACAGCACCAGCACGGCAACCAGAACTTCAATCAAGCCAACGCCACGCTCTCGCGCGAAGAAGGAACGCCGAAGCGGTCTCGATGTTGCGTGCGTCACTGCGGTTTTCACGGTGTCGGGCATGAGTCATCCACATTTCCGGGAGTGGTAGAGGTTAGGCGGCCTGTCGCCAGCACCTCGATGTCGCGCGCTCGATTGCTGTTCGAGAGCACTTCGGGGTAGCAGACTCGGATTCGACCACCTTGCAATGCGCCAGCCATGGTCCTCATGGTGCCGTCGGCGGCGAATGACAGGAAATTCGCGGCGCCGGCGTTACCCCTGACCAACAGAGGCGGTGCCAATGCCTGACCATGGAGTAGCACAGTTTCCCCGGCATCCACGCTGGGGTTGACGGCCGCCCGGGTAACATCGGTGAAGCTGATCCAGCCCTGCTCCCACCCTCCGGCGACCGTGCAAGAAACGCCGTCGGCGCTCTTGCACAAGGTGATGCGCCCACCTCGCCGAATGGCCTCACTGCGTGCCGCAGCGATAGCACTGATCAAGTCATTTGTGGATGCCGTCAATCGATTGCCGGCCAGAGCGCTGCGAAAGCTGGGTACGGCGATCGCCAACAGAATGGCGAGCATAGCTACAGCGACCATCAGTTCGATCAGCGTGAAGCCGTTCAGCACCAACGAGCGCCTTTTTTTACTGGTAAGGAGTAGCCGAGCTTGCATCCCGACATGTTTCCGCGTCCCGGCTCGCCAGCACGCTCCGACAGACAAGCGTCTGCGAGGCAACGACGAGTGGTTACAAACGGATGCGTTTCGCATCGAGAGGATGACTGAGGCCATTCGGCTCACCAGCCAGCAAAATGGGGGTATCGGTATCCTCGCCCCTGCCGGCACTGCCCTCCTCTTTCAAACTGACGAAAGGCCGTTTTGGCCGCACGACCACTTGATCATGGGCCAGATGCCGCGCGCGGTGCCCATTGGCCTGTGGCCGCAGGGGCTCAGGTCGGAATGGCCCCCGGCAAGGGGCCAAGCTCGAAGGCCCGCACCTTCACCCCCTGAGTCGCTCCACGACGGCCGTCCGGGCCGCTGTGTTGCGCCGGCCGCCGCAGGGCCTTGCGCTCGCGGGTGGCACGCTTGTCGTCCTCCGCCCGCATGTGGGTTCACGGGGCGGCCATCGCGCGGCGAGCCAACCACCGAAGGTAGCGGCGAGGGTGGCTCTGCCGCCGAGCAGCACCTGGCGGTGCGAGAGTTCGCGGGAATCGCTGGCGTGGTCGGACATGGGAGGGCCCCTTCTGGTTGGGGAAAGCGCTTCGAATCCGATCGAAAGCAGATAAAGAGTCCCGCGAGTCGCATAATGGTGAGCGCACCCGACACCGCCAGCTCGCCATGCCCCCCAACCGCCCCGACCCCGCCATCGCGCTGCACGGCGCCTCCAACTTCCGCGACCTCGGCGGCCTGGCCGGCGACGGCGGGCGGCGCGTGCGGCGCGCGCTGGTGTACCGCTCCGACCACCTGGGCCGCCTGAGCGACGAGGACCTGCAACGCCTGAACGCGCTGGGCGTGTCGCACTGCGTGGACCTGCGCGGCCCCGCCGAATGCCGGGCCCTGCCCAACCGCCTGCCGGGCATCACCATCGAGCACCTGAGCATCGACCCCACGGTGCTGCGCCGCGTGCGCGAGCGCCAGAAGCAGGGGCAGCCGCTGGGCCGGGCCGAGGCGGTGGCCCTGATGCAGGAGACCTACCAGGACTTCGTGCGCCTGCGGGGCGCCGTCTTCGGCCAATTGCTCGCGCGCATCGCGAGGCGCGAGGCACCGCTGGTGTTCCACTGCACCGCCGGCAAGGACCGCACCGGCATGGCCGCCGCGCTGCTGCTGGGCGCGCTGGGCGTGCACCGCGACGAGGTGATGGCCGACTACCTGCTCACCAACCGCCTGTACCGGCGCGACACGCGCGTGGAAGAGCCCGCGCCGCCCGAGGTGCTGGAGGTGCTGTGGCAGGTGCAGCCCGAGTTCCTGCACACGGCCTGGCGCTGCATCGACGAGGAGTTCGGCGGCCTGGACGCCTACCTGGCCGGACCGGTGGGGCTGGACGGGGCGGCGCGCGAGCGGCTGCGCGAGCGGTTGCTGGCCGAGGCCTGAGCGGGTTCGCGGACTCAGCCGCGCCCTTCGCCCGCGACCGGCTGAGCGCCGCGCCAAGCGCCGTCTCGACAAGCGCCGTCTCGATAGGCCTGCGGCGTGAGGGCGTGCTGACGGGCGAATGCCCGCTGCAGCGCGTCCACCGACCGGAATCCGCTGCGGCTCGCGATGCGTTCCTGGGTCCACTGCGTCTGCACCAGCAGTTGCGCCGCCGCGGCCACGCGGGCCCGAACCACGAAGCGGGCCGGCGTGCAACCCACCTCCGCCGCGAACGCCCGCGCGAAGTGGCGGGCGCTCATGCCCGAGCGTTCCGCCAGCGCCTCCACCGACAGGTCCTCCTGCAGGTGCGTGCCGATCCATGCCACGACCTCGCGCAGGCGCCGGCTGGCCGCCGACTGCGCCTTCAAGGCCGGGCTGAGCTGTGGCTCGCGCGCGCCGCGCAGCAGGGGCAGCGCCAGCGTGCGCGCGATCTCCATCGCCACCGCGTGGCCAAGGTCGTCCTCCACCAAGGCCAGCGCCAGCTCAAGGCCCGTGGTGACGCCGGCCGAGGTCCACACCGGCCCATCGCGCACGTAGATGCGTTCGCGCAGCACGCGCGCCTGGGGACGCAGCACCTGCAGTTGGTCGCAGACGCGCCAGTGGGTGGTGGCCTCGCGGCCGTCGAGCAGGCCGGCGGCGGCCAGCGCGAACGCGCCGCTGCAGACGCTGGCGACGCGGCGCGCGCCCCGCGCCTGCCGCGCCAGCCAGGCGCCCACCTGGTGTTCGGCAATGGCCGCCCGGACCGCCGGCTCGTCGCCGCCGCAGACGATCAGCGTGTCGATCGGCGTGGGCAAGCGCTCGAATCCCGTGGTGTCGGCCAGGCGCAGGCCGGCGTTGGTCGGCACCGTGTGGCCCGAGGGCGACGCGATGTGCAGCCGGTAGCTGCCGGGGCGCAGCGCCTCGGCTTTGCTGAACACGCTGGAGGGCCCGGCGACGTCGATCGCCTCGACGCCATCGAACACGACGAGAACCAGGTGTCTGGCAGGAATCGCGGCCTCTGTGTCCTTGTCCGGCGCGTGGGAGGTTCGTAGGCTCATGGCACTCAGGAGCTCAAGATGTTCACACCCCTACTCTACTTATCAAGGCCGGCCGGCGGGTTCGCCGCCGCGCCGGTCCCACGCCGCAACGGCGACGGCGCGCCATGAAACACCGCACACCGCTGCGCGCCGCGTTGGCTGTCGCCGCCTTGGGCCTGGTGGCCTTCGGGGGCTGGATCGCGTCCTTGCCGGCCCCGCCCGCCCCGGCGGCCGCCCAGCCGGTCCCATCGGCGCAGACCCAGGCCACGCTGGCGGCGCTGGCTCCACCCAAGCGCCCGCGCCCCCTGGTGGCCATCGTCGGCCTCAACGACGCGACCGAGACGACCGACTACCTCATGCCCTACGGCATTCTTCGGCGATCCGGCGTGGCCGATGTGGTGGCGCTCGCGACCGAGGCCGGTCCGGTGAAGCTCTACCCCGCGCTGACGGTGGAAGCGGACGCGACGCTCGCGCAGTTCGATGCGCGGCACACCGATGGCGCCGACTACGTCATCGTGCCCGCGATGAGCCGGGACGACGACCCGAGGGTGCTCGCCTGGATTCGCGCCCAAGCGGCCAAGGGCGCGATCGTCATCGGCGTGTGCGCGGGCGCCAAGGTGGTCGGCGCGGCCGGCCTGCTCGACGGCAAGCGGGCGACGACGCACTGGTACTACCTGGACCAGTTGCGCGAACGAACGCCGTCGATCCGCTACGTGGCGGACCGGCGCTTCGTGGTCGACCAGGGCGTGGCGACCACGACGGGGATCTCGGCCTCCATGCCGATGTCGCTGACGCTGATCGAGGCCATCGCGGGCCGCGAAAAGGCCGAGGCCACCGCGCGCGACCTGGGCCTGGCGCACTGGGACGCGCGCCACCGCAGCGCGGCGTTCCGCTTCACCCGGCCATTTGCGCTCACGGTCATGGGCAACACCCTCGCCTTCTGGAACCGCGAAGCGCTGGGCATTGAGCTCGTGCCCGGAATGGACGAGGTGTCGCTGGCCTTGGTGGCGGACGCCTGGTCGAGAACCTACCGCTCGCGGGCGGTGGCGTTCGCGCAAGCGCCGGGACCGATCGAAGGCCGCCATGGCCTGCGCCTCCTTCCCGATCGGGTGAGCGTGGAATGGCCGGCGCAGCGCTTGCTGCCGGCCATCACCGCCGCTCCCCCTGCGCAGGCCTTGAACGACGCCCTCGCGCGCATCGAGGGCCGCTACGGCGCCAAGACGGCCGAGGTGGTGGCGATGCAACTCGAGCTCCAGCCGTCCCGCTGAGCACGGTGGTCCACCCGTCGGGGCTCAGGGCGGAACGTCCAGCGGTGGCCGTGGCGCGCCCCCGGACCGGGCCGCCGGCCGCCACTCGCTCCACGCATACGCCGGCAGGGCCAGCGCCAGCGGCATCAGGTAGTGCGCCGCGCGGTAGGCCAGCACCGCCGCCAGCGCCTCGTTCAGCGGCACCACGCCCGCCAACGCCGCCGCCACCACCGATTCCAGCACCCCCAGACCCGAGGGCACATGCGTCAGCGCCCCCGCCACGCCGGCCAGCAGCAGCGCGCCCAGCACGGTGGGGTAAGGCACGCGGCCCTGCAGCAGGTTCCACAGGCTCAGGGCCATCAGCGCCCACACCGTGGCGCCCATCGCCGCTTGCACCAGCGCTACGCGACCGCTCGCCAGCGGCAACGTGTGGCCGCGCCAGCGCAGCGCCTTGCGCTCGCTGAAGGCGCACAGCGCGTGGTAGCCCACGGCCACCAGCAGCAGCACGGCGCCCAGCGCGCGCAGCGCGCCGCTGTCCGGTGCCCAGGGCGCGCGCAGCGGCGGCGGCGCGACCAGCAGCACGGTGCCCAGCACCCAGCACCAGCCGAGCCAGTTGGCGATGAAGCTGTGCGTGACGATCTGTCCCACCGTGCCCGCCGACAGGCCGGCCCGCGTGTACAGGCGCAGCCGCATGCCCACGCCGCCGATCAGCGCGCCGAAGTTGAGGTTAAAGGCATAGGCGATGGCGGCCACCGCGAGCGTGCGCCCGCGGGTGATGCGCGCGCGCACCAGCCGGCGCCCGATGAGGTCGTAGCAGGAGAACAGGGTGTGGGCGCACAGGGCCAACGCCATGGACACGGACACCACGCCCAGCGGCAGCTCGCGCAGCGAGGCCCACACCCGGGCCCATTCCACCTCGCGCGCCTGTTGCGCCACCAGATAGAGCACGGCCGCCGCCAGCAGCCAGGGCAGCCAGCGGCGCGCGTGCGGCCACAGGCGCTTCAAGGCCCGGCCCGAGCTCATCGCCCCTCCTGCACGGGCGCGGGCTCTGGCTGGACGGGCACCACGCGCGGGCTGGCATGGTGCGCCCAGCGCGCCCAGGCCGGGAAACGCCGCAGCGCATGGAACACCACCAGGCTGCGCAGCACGATCCAGGCCGAGCGCAGCCGGCCGGGCCGCGACAGGCGAACGGGCTCGCAGCTGCGCCGCAGCACCTGGTCCAGCGTGTCGCGCAGCACGGCGGCGAAGGCCTGGTCGCGCACGACCACGTTCGCCTCCAGGTTCAGGCTCAGGCTGGTCGGGTCCAGGTTGCTCGATCCCACCGTGGCCCAGTGGTCGTCGATGACAGCCACCTTGGCGTGCAGCGGGCGCTCGGTGTATTCGTGGATGCGCACCCCCGCGCGCAGCAGGTGTTCGTACAGCAGCATGGTGGCGCGCTGCACCCAGGGCATGTCGGGATTGCCCTGCAGGATGAGGTCCACGCGCACGCCGCGGCGCGCCGCGCGGCGCAGGTCGCGCACCAGGCGGTAGCCGGGGAAGAAGTAGGCATTGGCGATGAGGATGCGCGAGCGCGCGCTGCGGATGGCGGCGCGGTAATGGCGCTCGATGTCGGTGGTGTGGCGGTCGTTGTCGCGCGTGACGAAGGCGGCCACCGCGCCCTCGTCGGGTCGCGGTGGGTCGTCCGGGTGGCGACGCTGGCGCAAGCGGCGCCAGCGCTGCAGCCACATCTCGCGCGGGGGCTGCGGCGTGTTCAGCTTGGTGCGGCAGTAGGCCTCGATCTGCTCGACCAGCGGCCCCTCCAGGCGCACGGCGTAGTCGAGCTTGGCCTGGGGGTCCAGACCGATGACGTGGTCGCGCGAGTAGTTGATGCCCCCCACGAAGGCCACGCGCCCGTCGACGACGGCCAGCTTGTTGTGCATGCGCCCCAGCATGTTGATGCGCGCGCCAAAGAGCCGGCGCACCGGTTCGAAAGCGCGCAGCCGCACGCCCGCGTCGAGCAATCCCTGGGTGAACTCCGCCCCCAGGTCGGGCGACCCCCAGCCGTCGACGAGCACGTGCACCTCGACGCCGCGTTCGGCGGCGCGCATCAGCGCGGCGCGCAGCTCGCGGCCCACCGAATCGTCGAACCAGATGAAGGTCTCGATCAGCACGGCGTGCTTCGCCGCGTCGATGGCCTGGAACACGCAGGGGTAGTAGTCCTCGCCGCAGCACAGCAGCTCGATGCGGTTGCCCGGCAGCCAGCGCGAGTTCATGGAACGGGTGGCCGTGTTCATGCGGCCTCCCCGAGGCGAACCTCCGCCGCCAGCGGCGCGTGGTCGGACAGGCGCGACCAGGGGTGGCGCGGCATGGGCAGCGGCCGCACCGAGGCCACGCCACGCACGTAGATGCGGTCGAGCCGCAGCAGCGGCCAGGCGGCCGGGAAGCTGCACGCGTGCCGTCCCTGGGTCTGGCGGAACACCTCGCTCAGGCCGATGCGCGCGAGCCGCGCGTCCGCGCGCTGGCGCCAGTCGTTGAAGTCGCCCGCCACGATCAGGGGTGCGTCGGGCGGCACCTCGCTTTCGATGACCTCGCGCAGCGCGGCGATCTGCGCCTGGCGATCGCGCTCCAGCAGGCCCAGGTGCACGCACATCAGGTGCAGGGCGGGCAGCGCTCCGTGACTCACCACGCAGTGCAGCACGCCGCGCTGCGGCACCGTGTGCGGCCCCGAGAGACAGTGGTTGCGGCTCTTGACGATGGGAAAGTGCGAGAGCACGGCGTTGCCGTAGCTGTCGCGCGGCGCCACGGCGTTGCGGCCGTAGGCGTGGTCCTTCCAGATGCTGTCGGCCAGGAACTCGTACTGCGACACCCCGGGGTGTCGCTCGTCCGGCTCGCCGCCGCCGCGCACCTCCTGCAGGAAGACCAGATCGCTTTGGACCGCGCGCACGGCCTCGCGCAACTCGTGCAGCACGAAGCGCCGCTTGAAGAAGCTGTACCCCTTGTGGATGTTCACCGTCAGCACACGCAGGCTCCCCCGCTCTCTCTGCACGGGCATTGCACACTCCTTCCGGTCGCGCCCGGCGACGTCTTGTTCATGAGGCCGTCCATGGTGCGCGTGCCAGTGGGGGGCTGGGGCAACCACCGGTAAATGCGCCCCCGGCGCAGCCGGTCGCTGCCTGCCGGCTGATTGACATTTCGGCTGGGGGTGCTAAGGGGCCGCATCGGGCGCCGGGGGGGCTGCGCGGCGTGCGCGCGGCGGCGGGGGCCCCGGGGCGATCGGCTACAGTGTTCGGCTGTTCTCGCCCGCCTCCCGCCCGCCCGCCGACCGTGACCGACTCCCTGGCCGCCCACACCCCCATGATGCAGCAGTACCTGGCCCTCAAGGCCGGGCATCCGCACACGCTGCTCTTCTACCGCATGGGGGATTTCTACGAACTGTTCTACGAGGACGCCGAGAAGGCCGCGCGGCTGCTGGACATCACGCTGACGCAGCGCGGCCAATCGGCCGGCAAGCCGGTGGTCATGGCCGGCGTGCCTTTCCATTCGGTGGACACCTACCTCGCGCGGCTGATCAAGCTCGGCGAGTCGGTCGCGATCTGCGAACAGGTGGGCGACGTGGCCACGGCCAAGGGGCCGGTGGAGCGCCAGGTGGTGCGCGTGGTCACGCCCGGCACCCTGACCGACGCCGAGCTGCTGTCGGACAAGAGCGAGTCCCTGCTGATGGCCGTGCACGCGGGCGCGCGCACGGGCTGCGGCCTGGCCTGGCTGTCGCTCACGCAAGGCATCGTGTTCCTGGCCCAGTGCGCCAGCGACGAACTGGCCGACTGGGTGGCCCGCCTGGCGCCCGGCGAACTGCTCTACAGCGCCGAGACCACGCCCGCCTTCGAGCAGCGCGTCATGGCCCTGGCCGGCGCGCCCACGCCGCAGGGCGGCAAGCTGGTCACGGTGCTGCGCCCGGCCTGGGCCTTCGACGCCGCGCTGGGCCAGCGCAAGCTGCTCGAGCAGCTGCAGGCCGCCAGCCTGGCCGCCTGGGGCGCCGAGGACCTGGGCGACGCGCACGCCGCCGCCGGCGCCCTGCTCGCCTACGCCGAACACACCCAGGGCCGCGCGCTGGCCCATGTGCGCAGCCTGCAGGTGGCGCGCATCGACGAGCGCATCGACCTACCACCGAGCACGCGCCGCAACCTTGAGCTGGTGCAGACCTTGCGCGGCGAGAGCAGCCCCACGCTCTTCTCGCTGCTCGACACCTGCGCCAGCGGCATGGGCAGTCGCGCGCTGCGCCAGTGGCTGCTGGAGCCCCGGCGCGACCGCGCCGAAGCGCGCGAGCGCCTGGGTGCCATCGGCGTGCTGCGCGCGGGCCCCTGGCAGCGCCTGCGCGAGCGGCTCAAGGGCTGCAGCGACGTCGAGCGCATCACGGCGCGCATCGCGCTGCGCCAGGCCAAGCCGCGCGAGCTGGTTGGCCTGGGCCAGACCCTGGGCCGCGCCGGCGAACTCGCGTCGGCCCTGGCCCCGCTGGACACCGACGCCCTGCTCGCCCGCCTGGCCACCCATCTGCAGCCGCCCGCCGGCTGCGCCGAGCTGCTGCAGCGCGCCCTGCTGAGCGAACCCTCGGCGCTGGTGCGCGACGGCGGCGTCATCGCCGACGGTTTCGACCCCGAGCTCGACGAGCTGCGCGGCCTGCAGCAGAACAGCGACGCCTTCCTCATCGAGCTGGAGGCGCGCGAGCGCGCGCGCACCGGCATCGCCAACCTGCGCGTGCAGTTCAACAAGGTGCACGGCTTCTATATCGAGGTCACGCAGGGCCAGCTCGACCGCGTGCCCGACGACTACAAGCGCCGCCAGACGCTCAAGAACGCCGAGCGCTTCATCACGCCCGAGCTCAAGGCTTTCGAGGACAAGGCGCTGTCGGCGCAGGAACGTGCGCTGGCACGCGAGAAGTGGCTGTATGAAGGCCTGCTCGACAGCCTTCAGGCCTTCATCGACCCGCTCACCACCCTGGCGCGCGCGCTGGCCGCGCTGGACGCGCTGTGCGCGCTCACCGAGCGATCGCTCACGCTGAACTGGTGCGCGCCCAGCTTCGGCAGCGAACCGGGCATCGAGATCCGCGGTGGCCGCCACCCGGTGGTGGAGGCCCGCCTGGCCGAGACCGGCGCGGGCGCCTTCATCGCCAACGACACGGTGCTGGGCCCCAAGGCGCGCATGCAGGTCATCACCGGCCCCAACATGGGCGGCAAGAGCACCTACATGCGGCAGGTGGCGGTCATCGCCCTGCTGGCCAGCATGGGCAGCCACGTGCCCGCGCAGTCGTGCCGCCTGGGCCCCATCGACGCCATCCACACCCGCATCGGCGCGGCCGACGACCTGGCCAACGCCCAGTCCACCTTCATGGTGGAGATGACCGAGGCGGCGCAGATCCTGCACACCGCCACGCCCAACAGCCTGGTGCTGATGGACGAGATCGGCCGCGGCACCTCCACCTTCGACGGCCTGGCGCTGGCCGGCGGCATCGCCGCGCACCTGCACGACAAGGCGCGCTGCTTCACGCTGTTCGCCACCCACTACTTCGAACTCACCGAGTTCCCCGCCACGCACCACGCGGCCGTGAACGTGCACGTGAGCGCGGCCGAGGGCGGCAGCAAGGGCATTGTGTTCCTGCACCAGATCGAGCCCGGCCCCGCCAGCCGCAGCTACGGCATCCAGGTGGCCCGGCTGGCGGGCGTGCCCGCCCCGGTGGTGCAGCACGCCCGCCACGCCCTGGCCGCGCTGGAGGCGCACAGCGCCGAGCAGCAGACCCAGGTCGACCTGTTCGCGCCGCCGCCCGCGGCCGAGGCGCCCGAAGCGCACCCGCTGGTGGCCGCCCTGGCCGCCATCGACCCCGACACGCTGAGCCCGCGCGACGCGCTGGACCAGCTCTACCAGCTGAAAAAACTCGCCCAACAGGCCGCCACCGAGGCCGGGAGCCCGTCATGACCTACTGCGTCGCCGTCAAACTCAAGGCCGGCATGGTCTTCCTGTCCGACTCGCGCACCAACGCGGGCCTCGACCAGATCAGCTCGTTTCGCAAGATGATGGTCTACGAGAAGGCCGACGACCGCTTCATGTGCCTGCTGTCGGCGGGCAACCTGAGCGTCTCCCAGTCGGTGCGCGAGATGCTGCAGACCGAGCAGCTCGACGACCACGAGGGCGGCGAGCCCATCACCATCTGGAACGCGCGCAGCATGTTCGACGCCGCGCGCGTGCTGGGTGCGGCGGTGCGCCACGTGTGGCAGCGCGACGGCGAATCGCTGCAGCGCGCGGGCGTGGACTTCAACGTCTCGCTGATCTTCGGCGGCCAGATCCGCGGCGAGGGCATGCGCCTGTTCCAGGTCTATTCGGCCGGCAACTTCATCGAGGCCACGGCCGAGACGCCCTTCTTCCAGATCGGCGAGTCCAAGTACGGCAAGCCCGTGCTCGACCGCGTGATCACGCCCGAGACGCCGCTGGACGAGGCGGCCAAATGCGCGCTGGTGTCCATGGACTCCACACTCAAGTCCAACCTGTCGGTGGGCCTGCCGCTGGACATGGCGCTGTACGAAGCCGACACCCTGCGCATCGACAAGATCGTCTGCATCGAAGAAAACAACCCCTACTTCCGCATGGTGCGCAGCACCTGGGGCCGCAAGCTGCGCGAAGCCTTCGACGACATCGAGCACCCCACCTGGGACGGCAGCCAGACCAGTGTGCCGCTGATCTGCGACAGCGAGCGCCTGGGCCCGCTCAAGAAAATCACCAACCCGCGCGAGCGCCTCATCTAAGGCGGTGCGAGAGAGCCCCGGCGTGATCGTCTTCTCCCACGCCAACAGCTTCCCCGCGGGCACCTACCAGGCGCTGTTCCGCTCGCTGCGCGCGCGCGGTCACACCGTGCGCGCGGTGGAGCAGTTCGGCCACGACCCGCGCTACCCCGTCACCAGCAACTGGCCGCACCTGGTGCAGCAGCTGGCCGACTTCGCCGCCGCCGAGGTGGCGCGCACGGGTCAGCCCCCCTGGCTGGTGGGCCATTCGCTCGGTGGCTTCCTCAGCCTCATGTGCGCGGCGCGCCACCCCGAACTGGGCGGCCAGCGCGTGCGCGGCGTGCTGCTGATCGATTCGCCGCTGCTGGGCGGCTGGCGGGCGCGCACGCTGGAGCTGGTCAAGCGCACGCAGCTGGTGGGTTCGATCTCGCCCGGACGCATCAGCCGCAAGCGCCGCCAGGCCTGGCCCGACGCGGCCGCCGCCCTGGAGCACCTGCGCCACAAGCGCGCCTTCGCGCACTGGGACCCGCAGTGCCTGAGCGACTACATCGAGCACGGCACGCACGACGCCGACACGCCCCAGGGCCCTCAGCGCGTGCTGAACTTCGACCGCGAGGTCGAGACGGCCATCTACAACACCCTGCCCCACAACCTGGACCGCCTGCTGCGCCGCCACCCGCTGCGCTGCCCGGTCGGCTTCATCGGCGGCACCCGCTCGCAGGAAATGCAGCAGGTGGGCATGGCCATGACGCGCCGCGTGCTCGGCCCAGGCGGCGAGGCACGCCAGCGTTTGATCGAAGGCTCGCACCTGTTCCCCATGGAGCGGCCCCAGGAAACGGCCGCCGCCATCGACGAGCTGCTGGCCGCGATGGCCTGAGCGCAGGCACCGGACCACCCCCGTATCGCCCCCGATGGTGGAGGCCCCCCATCGATATATGCTCGCCGCCGTGACCACCGACGACGCCCCGCCCGCCGACGCCACCCCCGACACCGCCAGCGCCCGAGCCTTGCGCCGGCTGCGCCTTCTGCTCACTTCCTGGAACCCGCACCGCCACCCCTGGTGGCTGCGCATCGGCGTGGCGGTGCTGCTCACCGCCGCCGCCACCGCGCTGCGCGTGGCGCTGGCGCCGGCAGAAAGCGGCGGGCGCTTCGTCACCCTCACGCTGGCGGCCGCGGTCTGCGCGCTCTACGGGGGTTTTCGCATCGGCATGCTCAGCACGCTGCTGGGCATGGTGGCGGTCAACTTCCTCCTGGTGAAGCCCTACTTCAGCTTCGCCATCAGCGACCTCCACGAGGCCTTCTGGCTCAACTTCTGGCACCTGCTCACGCAGCTCGTGGTGGTGGGTTCCATCGCGCTGATGCAGCGCCAGACGCGCGAGCTCCATGCCACCATGGAGCAGGCCCGCCGCAGCCACCAGCGCATGCTCGACACCTTCGAAAACAGCGCCACCGGCGTCGTGCACACCCGCCCCGACGGCCGCTGGATCCGCATCAACCGCAGCTACTGCGAACTGCTGGGCTACACGCGCGAAGAACTCGAGCGCACCAACTGGCAGCAATACACCCACCCCGACGACCTGGCGGCCGACCTGGCGCAGATGCAGCGCGTGCTGCGCGGCGAAACCGACCACTACACGATGGAGAAGCGCTACTTCCACAAGCGCGGCCACATCGTCTGGGTGCTGCTGTCGGTCGCGCTGATCCGCAAGGCCGACGGCTCGCCCGACTACGAGATCGCGGTGGTGCAGGACATCACCGAGCGCAAGGCCATCGAGGAGGCCTTGCGCACCAGCGAGCGGCTGCTGTCCCAGGCGCAGGAACTGGCCCAGATGGCCGGCTGGCGCTACGACGCGGCGCGGCGCGAGTTCACCTCGCTGGGCAACGCGCACGTGATCATGGGCATCCCGCGCTCGGTGTTCAGCGACCTGGACATGGTGGCCGCCACCCACCCCAACGACCGCGAGCGCATGCAGCAGGCCTGGGCCGACGCCTTCCGGCTCGGCCGGCCCTACGACATCCAGTACCAGCTCAACCTCACGGGCGACTGGCGCTGGGTCTCGGTGCGGGCCGAGTTCGAGCGCGACGCCACCGGCCGCGTGACCCACGGCCTGGGCATGCTGCTCGACATCACCGAACACAAGCGGGCGGAGCTGCAGATCCAGCAGCTCAACGCCTCGCTGGAGGAGCGCATCCGCGAACGCACCCAGGCCCTGAAGGCCGCGTACGACGAGCTGGAGAGCTACTCCTACGCGGTCGCGCACGACCTGCGCTCGCCGCTGCGCATCATCAACGGCTTCGCCCAGGCGCTGAAGGAAGACAACCCCGCGCTGCCGGCCGAAAGCCACCGCCACCTGGCGCGCATCCGCGAGGCGAGCAAGAAGATGGGCGAGCTCATCGACGGCCTGCTCAAGCTGTCGCAGATGGCGCGCGGCGAACTGCAACGCGCGCCGGTGGACCTGTCGGCCATCGCCACGCGGCAACTGCGCGAGCTGGCGGCCACCTCGCCCGAGCGCCAGGTGAGGTGGTCGGTGCAGCCGGGCCTGGTGGCCCTGGCCGACGAGCCGCTGATCGAGGCCCTGCTGCAGAACCTGCTGCACAACGCCTGGAAGTACAGCGCCCAGACCGAGAGGGCGACCATCCAGCTGCACATGCAGGAGCGCGACGGTCGGCGCGAGTTCGTGGTGGCCGACAACGGCGCGGGCTTCGACATGGCGCGCGCGGGCAAGCTGTTCCAGCCCTTCCAGCGGCTGCACCTGCCGCAGGAATTCGCCGGCCTGGGCATCGGCCTGGCCACGGCGCGGCGCATCGTGCTGCGCCACGGCGGCGAGCTGCGCGCCGACAGCGCGCCAGGCCAGGGCGCGCGCTTCTACTTCACGCTGCAGCCGCAGGCCTGAATCGGGCGCTCGTCAGGCCGTCCAGTTGATCCAGCCGCCCCAGGCGGTGAACGCGATCAGCACGCCGAACGCGATGCGGTACCAGGCGAAGGGCACGAAGGTGTGCGACGAGACGAAACGCAGCAGCCAGCGCACGCACACCCAGGCCGACAGCCAGGACACGATGAGGCCGGTGGCGAAGAACGGCAGGTCGGCCATGGACAGCAGGTCGCGGTTCTTGTAGAGGTCCAGCGTGGCCGCGCCCAGCAGCACCGGCAGCGCCAGGAAGAAACTGAACTCGGTCGCCGCGCGCCGGCTGTAGCCCACCAGCATGCCGCCGATGATGGTGGCGCCCGAGCGGCTCACGCCCGGCACCAGGGCCAGGCACTGGATCAGGCCGACCTTGAGCGCGTCGGTCCAGCGCACGTCGTCCACGGTGTCCACGCGCACCGGCGCGCCGCGCGCCTGGCGCGCCTCCGCCCAGAGCATGATGAAGCCGCCGACGATGAAGCCGGCCGCCACCACGAAGGGGTGGAACAGCACGCTCTTGATGACGCCGATGAACAGGAAGCCCAACACAGCCGCCGGCAGGAAGCCGATCAGCACGTTGGCCGTGAAACGGCGCGCCACCGCGTCGCCCGTGGGCAGGCCGCGCAGGGTGTCGAGGATGCGCTGGGCGTAGACCGAGACGATCGCCAGGATGGCGCCGGTCTGGATGACGACCTCGAAGACCTTGACCTTCTCGCCCGTGAGGCCGAGCAGGTGGCCCGCCAGGATGAGGTGGCCCGTGGAAGAGACGGGCAGGAATTCGGTGAGGCCTTCGACCACGCCCATGAGGGCGGCCTTGATCAGCAGAATCGGGTCCATGCGGTGGGGGGGTTCGGAGAACGCGGTGGGGCAGCCGGGCATTCTAGGTGGCGCGCCGGCCGCGGCCCGCCGGCGCGAAACAAAGCGCAACGGCCGCCCGTGCGGCCGCGTGCTATGTTCGCGGCCATCATGCCCAAGACCCTGCGCTACACGCTGATTTCGCTCAAGGAGATGCTGCTGTCGGGCAGCCCCATCGTGCTGATCACCATCGCGCTGGTGGCCTTCACCTGGTGGTGGCTCAAGCCCAATCCGCCCACGCGGGTAGTGCTGGCCACCGGGCCGGAACAAAGCGCCTACGACACCTTTGGCCAGCGCTACGCCGAGGCGCTCAAGCGCCACGGCATCACGGTGGAGCTGGTGCGCACCGAAGGCTCGGCCGACAACCTGGACCGGCTGCGCGAGGGCACGGTGGAGCTGGGCTTCGTGCAGGGCGGCACCGCCGACATGGGCTACGACGACGACGAGAGCATCGTCTCCCTGGGCAGCCTCTTCGTGGAGCCGCTCTGGCTGTTTTACCGCGAGGCCGCCGCGCGCAAGATCAGCCCCAGGGATGGCACGCTGCGCAACCTGGCCGAGCTCAAGGGCTGGCGCGTCAACGTGGGCACACCGGGCAGCGGCGTGCCGCGCCTGTTCAACCGCCTGCTGGAGGTCAACCGCATCGAGCCCGGCCAGATCACGCTGAGCCGGCTGGAGCAGACGCCGGCCACCGTGGCCTTCCTGGACGGCCAGCTCGACGCCGTGGTGTTCGCTTCGGCGCCCGAATCGCTGATGGTGCAGATGCTGCTGCAGACCCCGGGCGTGAAGCTGCTGGACTTCGCCCAGGCCGAGGCCTACTCGCGCCGCTTCGGCTACCTCACGCCGGTGACCATGCCACAGGGCATGGTGGACCTGGCGCGCAACGTGCCGCCGCGCAACGTGCGCCTGGTGGCCTCCACCACCTCGCTGCTGGCGCGCTCGGACACCCACCCGGCCATCCTGCAGCTGTTCGCGCAGACGGCCATGGAAGTGCACAGCGGCGCCGGCTGGTTCAACCGCGCGCGCGAATACCCCAACCTGGAGCACAGCGAATTCCCCGCGGCGGGTGAGGCCGAGCGCGCCTACAAGGGCGGCCTGCCCTTCCTGCAGCGCTACCTGCCCTTCTGGGCGGCCAGCGTCGTCGAGCGCATGTGGCTGGCGCTGGGCCTGATCATCGCGCTGGCGCTGCCGCTCTCGCGCATCGTGCCGCCGCTCTACACCTTTCGCATCCGCTCGCGCGTGTTCCGCTGGTACGCGGAGCTGCGCGAGGTGGAGCAGCGCGCCGAGTCGGGCAGCGCCACGCCCGACGACCTGCTGGAGCAGCTCGACGGCATGGAAGCCAAGGTGGAGAAGGTGGTGGTGCCGCTGTCGTACACCGACGAGCTGTACGCGCTGCGCAACAACATCCACCTGGTGCGCAAGAAGCTGCTGCGCCGCCGGGACAGTGGCGGCGGCGACCCCCAGGACGAGGAAACGCCCGTCCGCACGGCGGCGGATCGCGTCGGCTAACGCTTGCCCGAGTTCTTGAGGGCCTGCTGGGCCACCGCGTCCAGCGCCTCGTCGACCACGCTGTGGTCGGCCACCACGCGCAGCTTGTCCTGCTCGATCAGGCGGTCCACGCCGCGGCGCGTCATGGACATCGATTTTCCCGAGGCGGTGCCGAACAGGAACAGCGTGCCGTGCGGGCTGGCCCAGGTGAGCTGCACGCGCAGCGCCTGGCCTTCCTGGTACAGATCGAACCAGCTGCCCACCGCGAGCGAGGTGGCGTCGCGCAACACCATCCCGGCCTTGATGTCGACCCATTCGCGCTGCATGGGCTGCGTGGCCGCGAAGCCGGGCTGCGTGGTCTCGGGCAGCGAGTCGTCGTAGAAATTGGTGGCCTTCGCTTCGTGCTGGCGCATCCAGAGCTCGGCGTCGTCGGGATTGAGCACGCTGGCGTCGGCCTCGGCAGGCGCGGGTGCGGCCTCGCCGCTGCGCTGGGTCTTGTAGGCGGCCTCGTGCAGGCCCATGAGGGTCTGGAAGAAGGCCTCGACCTTGTCGCGCGGGTAGTCGATGGCGTCCAGGCCTTCGCGCAGGGTGCGCAGCACCGGCGGGATGATGCGCACCAGGCGCGGCCGGTTCTGGCTGGCCAGCGCCAGCTGGCTGGACCACAGCAGATCGGACAGGATGTCGACGTAGCGCTTGGAGGTGGGGTCGCCCGAGGTGAGCGGCGGGTTGTCGGCCTCGTCGATGCGCGCCTTGGCCACCACCTGCGCCCACACGCCGGTGAGAAAGCGGCGCACCGGGCCCGGCGTCCTGGGGTAGTCGGGCCGGGCACGGAATTCGTTGGCGATCTTCTCGGCCAGCAGCTTGCGCTGCTCCACCTTCACCAGGGTCTGCACGGCGCGGCCGCGCGCCTCGCGCTCGCCGCGCGGCACGGCGCGGTCCTCGGACTGGCGCAGCTGGTCGAGCAGCGTGGGGAAGCGGTCGGCCAGGTCGGTCTTGCCGGGGCGGCGCAGTTCGTACACCACGTGCCGCAGCTCCTGCAGGAAGCCGCTGTAGCCCTCGTCCTGTTCGCTGGTGAAGGCCAGGCTGCGCGCGGTCACGGCATCGAGCAGGCGCCGCGCGGGGTTGTTGCGGTCGGCGAAGAAGCGTGGGTTGCTGGTGGCGAGCTCCAGCAGCGCGGGCTTCATCTCCTGCAGGTGGCCGCGCACCGGCTTGAGCAGGCGCTTGTCGGTGGCGATGCGCTGCATCATCAGCGTCACCACCTCGCCGGCCAGCGCGCGGGTCATGGCGTCGTTGGCGCGGCGAGCGCCCTCGCCGCCTTCGGTGTCGCCCACCAGCAGGCGGTGCAGGTGGTCCAGCGTGAGCAGGGCCTCCTGGTCGCTCATCGGGCCTTCAAGCAGGTCCTGGCCCATGAGTTCTTCCTCGACCACGGCGCGCGACTCGGGCGCCATCACGACCGCGTAGCCGGCCGGCTGCACGCCCTGGGCGTTGAGCCAGGCGCTCAGGTGGCGGTAGAGCAGATCGAGCGATTCACCGAGCGACGTGGCGCCCACGCGCAGCCAGCGGGCGCGCGCGGCGGGCGTCACGTCCAGGCCCTTCAGCGAGGACAGCAGGGTTTCGACGAACACCTGCACGCGCAGCGGATTGAGCTCGGCGTTGACCACCTTGAAGCCCTGCGCGGTGGACAGGCGCGCGGTGAATTCGTTGAAGGCGTCGTCGGCCGACAGCATGGCCGTCTGCTGCGCGCGGGCGATCTCCACGCGCTCGTGCACCTGGTCGTCGCCCATGAGTTCGAGTTCGTCCAGGCTGAGCGCGGGCTTGCGCGCCTGCGCGCTCGCGGCCGGGGCCTGCTCCAGCCGGTCGGCCAGGGCGGACAGCCAGTGGCGGGCCACCGCGTCGCGCTGGCGGTGCACCGACTGGTGGGCCTCCAGCAGGGCCTGGCGCTCGTGAATCTGGGTCTGCGCCAGCTCACGCTCGCGCAGCAGGCCGTGCACGCGGTCGATCCAGGCGGGGATCCATTGCCGGCACTGGTCCAGTGCCTCCTTCAGGCAGAGGTCAAGGGCCGGGAGGGGGGAATTGGGCATGGCAAAGGCATCGACGACGAACGGCGGGGGCATTGTGCCCCGCGAACCATAGTCCCAAAAGGGCGGAAAAGGCCAGCCCGCCCCGGCAATTCAGGCCTTGGTGTCGCCCGGCGCCGACAGCAGCTCGCGCCAGCCCTGCGGCCCGAGGCGGCGCAAGGTGTCCATGTTGCGGGCCACGATGGCGTCCGCGTCGCCACCCTCGCTGGCCACGGCGCGGGCCACGCTGTCCTCGCGCAGCAGGTGCAGCGTGGGAAACGGCGAGCGGTTGGTGGCGTTGGTGATGTCCTCGGGCTCGGTGCCCTCGAAGCGGTAGTCGGGGTGGAAGCTGGCGACCTGGATCACGCCCTCCAGGTCGTGCTCGGCCACCACCTCGTCGGCAATGCCGAGGAAGTCGTTGAAGACCTCGAAGTCGGGGAACAGCGTGGGGTGAACGATGAGCGTGGTGTCGATCCGCTCGGGCGGCGTGGCCGCGAGCAGCTCGAGCTCGCGGTCCAGGTCGTCGAGCAGGCCGTCGACGTGGCGCGCGGTGCTCACCACGATGCGCACCTGGTTCTTCACCCACACGGCGCGCGCGAACGGGCACAGGTTGAGGCCGATGACGGCCTTCTCGATCCAGTGCCGCGTCGCGGCGACGACCTGCTCTTCGGTCACGCCAGGCTCTTGAAGCGCGGGCGCTTGGGCGCAGCGCCCTCTTCGCCCAGGCGCTGCTTCTTGTCGGCCTCGTACTCCTGGTAGTTGCCGTTGAAGAAGAACCACTGGCTGTCGCCTTCGGCGGCCAGGATGTGCGTGCAGATGCGGTCGAGGAACCAGCGGTCGTGGCTCACCACCAGGGCCGAGCCGGCGAACTCCAGCAGCGCCTCTTCCAGCGCGCGCAGGGTTTCCACGTCGAGGTCGTTCGAAGGTTCGTCCAGCAGCAGCACGTTGCCGCCTTCGCTGAGCATCTTGGCCAGGTGCAGCCGGCCGCGCTCGCCGCCCGAGAGGTTCTTCACCAGCTTCTGCTGGTCGCCGCCCGAGAAGTTGAAGCGCCCGCAGTACGCGCGGCTGGGCATCTGGAACTTGCCCACGGTGATCATGTCCAGGCCACCGGAGATGTCTTCCCAGACGGTCTTGTCGCCGGCCAGGCCGTCGCGGCTCTGGTCGACGGCGGCGATCTTCACGGTCTGGCCGATCTTGACCTCGCCGCTGTCGGGCTGCTCCTTGCCGGTGATGAGCTTGAACAGCGTGGACTTACCGGCGCCGTTGGGGCCGATGATGCCGACGATGGCGCCGGCGGGCACCGAGAAGCTCAGGTTGTCGATCAGCAGGCGGTCGCCGTAGCTCTTGCTCACGCCCTTGAACTCGATGACCTCGTTGCCCAGGCGGTCGGCCACGGGGATGAAGATCTCGTTGGTCTCGTTGCGCTTCTGGTATTCGACGTCGCTCAGTTCCTCGAAGCGGGCCAGGCGCGCCTTGCTCTTGGCCTGGCGGCCCTTGGCGTTGGAGCGCACCCACTTGAGTTCTTCCTTCATGGCCTTGCGGCGCGCGTCCTCGGTGCGCTGTTCCTGCTCGAGGCGGGCTTCCTTCTGCTCCAGCCAGCTGGAGTAGTTGCCCTTGTAGGGAATGCCATGGCCGCGGTCGAGTTCGAGAATCCACTCGGCGGCGTTGTCGAGGAAGTAGCGGTCGTGGGTGATGGCCACCACGGTGCCAGAGAAGCGCTGCAGGAAGTGCTCCAGCCATTCCACCGACTCGGCGTCCAGGTGGTTGGTGGGTTCGTCGAGCAGCAGCATGTCGGGCTTGGACAGCAGCATGCAGCACAGGGCCACGCGGCGCTTCTCGCCCCCCGAGAGCAGGCCGATCTTGGCGTCCCAGGGCGGCAGACGCAGGGCGTCGGCGGCGATCTCGAGCTGGTGCTCGGAGTCGGTGCCGGCGGTGGCGATGATGGCCTCCAGCTGGGCCTGCTCGGCCGCGAGCGCGTCGAAGTCGGCGTTTTCCTCGGCGTAGGCCGCGTACACCTCGTCCAGGCGCTTCTGCGCGGCGCGCACCTCGCCCATGCTGTCTTCCACGGCTTCGCGCACCGTCTGGTCGGGATTGAGCTGAGGCTCCTGCGGCAGGTAGCCGATGCGGATGCCCGGCATCGGGGTCGCTTCGCCTTCGATCTCCTTGTCGAGGCCGGCCATGATCTTGAGCAGCGTGGACTTGCCCGAGCCGTTCAGGCCGAGCACGCCGATCTTGGCGCCCGGGAAAAAGGACAGGGAGATGTCCTTGAGGATCTGTCGCTTGGGCGGCACGATCTTGCCGACCCGGTTCATGGTGAAGACGTACTGAGCCATGGTCTTTCTGTGGGAAATTTGCAGCGCGAGGCATCGCGCGAAACCACGGATTATCGACCCATGCGACAATACGGCCGTTCGGGCACGTCAGTTGGCCCGACACCAGCTGCCTGCTGGGGCGTGCCTCCCGCGCGGACGCCGCCAACTCCCCCTGAAATCCATCGGCCCCGGACTGAGCGGGGCGGCACCTGAGCGGTGCTCCCCGTGTGGCCGATGCCCCAGCGCCCTGGAAGGGCGCAGATTCACATAATGACATTCGAAGAATTGAACCTGGCCCCGGCCATCGTGCAAGCCGTGCACGAGCACGGGTACCACACGCCCACCCCCATCCAGGTGGAGGCCGTCCCCGCCGTGCTGGCGGGCCGCGACCTGCTCGCCGGCGCCCAGACCGGCACCGGCAAGACCGCCGCCTTCACGCTGCCCATGCTGCAGCGCCTCTCCCAGGGCCAGCGCCCGACCAACCGCTTCGGCGGCATCGGCATCCGCGCCCTGGTGCTCACGCCCACGCGCGAACTCGCCGCCCAGGTCGAGGAATCGGTGCGCGTCTACGGCAAGCACGTGAACCTGACCTCCGCCGTGGTGTTCGGCGGCGTGGGCATGAACCCCCAGATCGACGCCATGAAGCGCGGCGTGGACATCCTGGTGGCCACGCCGGGCCGCCTGCTCGACCTGCAGCAGCAGGGCTTCCTCGACCTGTCGGCCGTGCAGATCCTCGTGCTCGACGAGGCCGACCGCATGCTCGACATGGGCTTCATCCACGACGTGAAGAAGGTGCTCGCCCTGCTGCCGCAGAGCAAGCAGAGCCTGCTGTTCTCCGCCACCTTCAGCGACGAAATCCGTGACCTCGCCCAGGGCCTGCTGAAGGACCCGCAGCACATCCAGGTCACGCCGCGCAACACCACGGTGCAGCGCATCACCCAGGTGATCCACCCCGTGGGCCGGGGCAAGAAGAAGTCGCTGCTGGTGCACATCATCCAGTTGCACAACTGGAGCCAGGTGCTGGTCTTCACCCGCACCAAGTTTGGCGCCAACAACGTGGCCGACTACCTCAACAAGAACGGCATCACGGCCATGGCGCTGCACGGCAACAAGAGCCAGGGCGCGCGCACCCAGGCGCTGGCTGGCTTCAAGAGCGGCGAGATCCGTGCCCTGGTGGCCACCGACATCGCCGCGCGCGGCATCGACATCGATGAGCTGCCGCACGTCGTCAACTACGACATCCCCAACATCTGCGAAGACTACGTGCACCGCATCGGCCGCACCGGCCGCGCGGGCCGCGAAGGCCAGGCGGTCAACCTCGTGAGCCTGGACGAAGAAGGCTTCATGATGGAGATCGAGCGCTTCACCAAGCAGCAGATCCCGGTGGAGATGTTCGCCGAGTACATGCCCGAGCCCGGCGAGAAGGCCGAGCCCATCGCCATGGGCCGCCAGACCCTCTGGGGCGGCGCGGGCAAGCCGCCCAGCCGCGACGTGATGGCCGCCGCGGCCAAGGCCGCGCGCCAGGAGATGGTGCAGCGCATCCGCGAGAAGAAGTCCAACGAAGGCCAGGGCCAGGGCCAAGGCCGGGGTGGCCGCGGCCAGGGTGATGGTCAGCCGCGTGGCCAGGGCCAGGGTCAGAAAGCCAAGGGCCCGCGCCCGCAGGGCAACGGCCAGGGCGGTCAGCACCACGGCCAGGGCCAGCCGCGCCAGCGCCCGCCGCGCGGCGATCGTCCGCCGCGCGCCGAAGGCGAGGAAGGCTACGAGCGCCAGCCAGGCCCCAACGCCCACCTGGGCAGCCTGCGCATCCGCGAGCCGCGCCCACGCCAGGCCAACCCGAACGGCCAGCCCGATCCGCTGCGCACCGGCATCGACGCCATGCGCACCAGCAACCGCTTCAAGAAGAAGAACAACAAGAAGGGTGGCGGCGGTGGCGGCCAGCGCGGCGAAGGCAACGTCGATCCGCTGCGCACCAACTACGGCCGCATCGGCAACAACTAAACCACCCCCGCCGCGCTTCGCGCGCCCCCTCAAGAGGGGGACGCCGTCGGCCCGGCAAAGCCGGTTCCGCGGCGTCCCTGGGTCGGAGCACGCGACACGCGCCCAGTCCGTCGGCTGCGGCCAGCTTCAGGTCTTGACGAAAGCCGTCACCAGCGGCTCATCGCCCAGCTGCCGGCTCCAGTGGCCGTGCACGGCCGGATCGAACGTGGCGCCGGGGGGCAAGGTGTCGGCCGAGTAGAAGTGCTCGCCCGGGCCGAACACGCGGCTGCTGCCGTCCTGCAGGCCGATTTCCATGCGTCCGCGCAGCACGATGAGCCACTGCGGCGCGTCCGTGCAATGGAACTGGCTGCGAAACCCCACCGGGCTTTCGCGCAGCACCAGACCGCTGGCCGGCTGAGGGGCCGACAGGCGGGCGGCGGGCGAGCCGCCGTCCAGCGCCAGCGCTTCTTCGCGAAAGCGCGCGCGGCCGTCGGTGTCGGTGAACAGAATGACGCGGGTGAAGGTGCTCATGGGGGCTCCGCAAAGGCCCGGTTTCTACCAGATGCGCCCCCGTCGATTCGGGCCGCGTTTTCGCGCACACTTGGTTCTTTGCCCGCCAAACCATGCGCCTGCTCCTTGCCGAAGACGACACCATGTTGGGCCAGGGCCTTGAGAAAGGCCTGGGCATGGCCGGTTTCACCGTGGACTGGGTGCGCGACGGCCTGGCCGCGCAAGCCGCCTTGCAGGCCGGCGGCCACGAGGTGCTGCTGCTCGACATCGGCTTGCCGCACCAGGACGGCCTGCAGCTGCTGCGCTGGATGCGCGAGCAGTTGCTGGACATCGCCGTGCTGGTGGTGTCCGCGCGCGACGCCGTGAGCGACCGCGTCGCCGGCCTCAACCTGGGCGCCGACGACTACCTCACCAAACCCTTCGACCTGGACGAGCTGGTCGCGCGCGTGCACGCGCTGGCCCGCCGGCGCCATGGCCGACCGCAGCCCGAAATGCGCCTGGGCGCGCTGGTGCTGAGCCCGCCGCGGCGCGAGGCCACGCTGAACGGCGAGCGCCTGGCGCTGTCGCCGCGCGAGTTCGACCTGCTGGCCACCCTGATGGAACGCCCCGGCCACGTGCTCTCGCGTGAGCAGCTGGAGCAGCGCCTGTACTCCTGGCAGGACGAGGTGCTCAGCAACGCCGTCGAGGTGCACCTGCACCACCTGCGCCGCAAGCTCGGCCCGGCCTGGGTGCGCAACGTGCGCGGCGTGGGCTACAAGCTGGTCGAACCGGTCGACCCCCAATGAGGTCCCTGCGCCAGCGGCTGCTGCTGTGGCAGATCGGCGCGCTGGTGGCCGCCGCCGCGCTGGAAGGCCTCATCACCTACCAGCTGGCCTGGGACGGCTTCAACCGCTCCCGCGACAGCGTGCTGCAATCGATCGCCTACTCGGTGGTCCGCCACGGTCTGCGGCCGCCACCAGGCGCCGCCAGCCCGTCCCCGCCGGCGCCGACCACCGCCCCGGACACGCCCGAGGGCCCGGCCCAGGACCTGGGCCACTTCACCACGCAGATCTGGACCGCCCAGGGCCGGCTGGTCTACAGCTCGGTGGTCGGGGGCGGGCCGCCGCTGCAGGCCCCGGGGCTGAGCGTGGCGAGCTGGAACGGCGAGGACTGGCGGGTCTACACCCTGGCCGAACGCGACCAGATCGTGCAGGTGGCCGTCACCAACGCCGATCGGCTGGCGCGCTTCGGCGAGCTCCTGCCCGGCCTGCTCGCGCCGCTGGGCGTCCTGGTGCTGGTGATGTGGCTGCTGATGCAAGCCGCCGTGAACAAGGCCCTGGCGCCGCTGAACGCCTGGGGCCGCGACCTGCGCCGCCGTGAGGGCGGCGAGCTGCACGCCGTGGGCACCGCGGCGCTGCCCGAGGAACTGGTGCCGCTGGGCGATGCGCTCAACCAACTGCTGGCGCGCGTCGAGGCCCTGCTGGGCAGCCAGCGCGCGCTGCTGGCCGACGCGGCGCACGAGCTCAACACGCCCCTGGCCGCGGTGAAGCTGCAGGCCCAGCTGGCGCGGCGCAGCGGCGAGGCCACGCGCACGGCGGCGCTCGACGAGCTCGACCGCGGCATCGAACGCGCCACCCACCTGGTGGCGCAGCTGCTGCAGATGGCCCGGCTGGAGCCCGGTGTGCGCGAGCGCGAGCCGCGCCCGCTGCGCCTGGACATCCTGGCGGCCGGGGTGGTGGCCGCCTTCTCGGCGCGCGCCGACCAGCGCGGCATCGACCTGGGCCTGGCGCCCAGCGACGCCGCCTGGGTGGCCGGCGACCAGGAAGACCTGCGCGTATTGCTGAACAACCTGGTGGACAACGCGCTGCGCCACGCGCCCCACGGCGGGCGCGTGGACGTGCAGGCGCGCACCGAGGGCGGGCGCGTGCGGCTCACGGTGGACGACAACGGCCCAGGCATCCCCGAGGCCGACCGCGAGCGGGCGACGCGCCGCTTCGTGCGCCTGGACGGCTCCACAGCCCCGGGCAGCGGCCTGGGCCTGTCCATCGTCGCGCGCGTCGTGGCGCAGCACGGCGGCGCGCTCACCCTCGCCGAGCGCGAGGGCGGTGGCCTGAGCGTGCGCGTCGAGCTGCCCGCCGCGCCCGAGTCGCGCTAAACTGTTTCCGTTTTCGCAACAATTAAAGGCCTGCACGGCCAGACAACGATCCCATGGACCGATTGCATTCCATGCGCGCCTTCCAGCGAGTGGTGGACGAAGGTGGCTTTGCGGCCGCCGCGCGCGCGCTGGACCTCTCCCCCGCCGTCGTCACGCGCCTGGTGGCCGACCTCGAGGAACACCTGGGCACCCGCCTGCTGCACCGGACCACGCGCCGCGTCTCGCTCACCGAGGCCGGCGAGGTCTACCTGGAGCGCGTGCGCCAGATCCTGCTCGACCTGGAAGAGGCCAGTGCGCTCGTGAGCTCGCAAACGCAAGAGCTGGCCGGCGTGCTGCGCGTGCTGGCGCCGCCCGTGCTGGCCATGCACGTGCTCGCGCCCATGCTCGCGGGTTTTCGCCAGGCCTACCCCAAGATCCGGCTCGACATCGAGGTGGAGTCCCACCGCGAGCCGCCGGTGGAGGACTACGACATCACCCTCATCGGCGCCGACGCCAGCTTCGACGCCAACGTCATCGCGCGCAAGGTGGTCAGCACCGAGGGCATCCTGCTGGCCTCGCCCGCCTACCTGGCGCGGCGCGGCCATCCCCAGCGCCCGGAAGACCTGGCGCAGCACGACCTGCTGCGGCTCAAGCCGGCCGCGGGGCGCTCGCGCAAATGGCGCCTGCTCAACGCCAACGAGGGCGACCGCGTGGTGGAGGTGGACGCCCAGCCCGTGGTCTGGGCCAACCACAACGACACCCTGATCCACGCCGCGCTGGACAGCGCGGGCATCACCGCCACCTCGGTGGAACTGGCCGCGCCGCTGCTGGCCGACGGCGACCTGGTGCGCGTGCTCAGCCCCTGGATCACCAACCGCCTGACCATGTACGCCGCCCTGCCCAGCCGCAAGTTCGTACCGCGGCGCACGCAGGTCTTCCTCGACCACCTCATCGAACAGACGCGCGCGCGCGTCGACCAGGCCCTGGCCACCTGCATGGCCTGCTGATGACGGAGACACCGCCATGACCGTCCCGAACGCCATCCATTTCGGCCACCACGACCGCGTCGTCATCGTCACCGGCGGCGCCCAGGGCATCGGCGCGGCCTGCGCGCGCCGCTTCGCGCGCGAAGGCGCGCGGGTGTTCATCGCCGACGTGGCGCACGCGCCCGGCGAAGCGCTGGCGAGCGAACTCAACGGGCGCTTCGTCGCCTGCGACGTGGGCGACAAGGCGCAGGTGGACGCGCTGGTGGTCCAGGTGCTCGACGAGGCCGGCCGCATCGACGTGCTGGTGAACAACGCCGGCGTCTTCAAGGCGGCCGACTTCCTGGAGATCAGCGAGGCCGACTTCGACGCCGTGCTGCGGATCAACCTCAAGGGCGCCTTCCTGGTGGCGCAGGCCGTGGCGCGCGCCATGGTGCAGGGCGGCGTGCGCGGCGCCATCGTGCACATGAGCTCGGTCAACGGCGTCATGGCCATCCCCAGCATCGCCAGCTACAACGTCAGCAAGGGCGGCATCAACCAGCTCACGCGCGTGATGGCGCTGGCCCTGGCCGACCACGGCATCCGCGTGAACGCGGTGGCGCCGGGCACCATCGCCACCGAACTGGCGGCCCAGGCCGTGCTCACCAGCGACGACGCGCGCCGCAAGATCCTCAGCCGAACCCCCATGAAGCGCCTGGGCGAACCCGAGGAAGTGGCCGACGTGGTGGCCTGGCTCGCGAGCGACGCCGCGAGCTACGTGACGGGCGAGATCGTCACGGTGGATGGGGGGCGGATGGCGTTGAACTACACGGTGCCGGTGTAGTGTCTGGCCGGCACACCCGCCCACCCCTGCGAGGTCCCCGATGAAGCACTTGCCGTTCGTGATCGCCTTGGCCGGCGCCGGCCTCATGGCCACCGTGGGCGCAGCCCAGGCCCAGGCCTCGTCGCCCCCGCCCAAGCGCACGCCCCCGCCGGCGTCCCGCCAGGCCGCGCCGCCGGCGGCCGAGGCCCCGCGCGGCGACACCCCCGTGCACAAGTTCTTCCAGTCCTGGGGACGCGGCATGGACAAGGCCGGCGAGGCCCTCGACAAGGTGCCCAAGCCCGACAAGCGCTGGCCGGGCAAGGCCAATACCCAGCGGCCCCCGGACACCTCGCCGAAGGGCGACCCGTACAGCAGTCCGTGAAAAGTACAGCGCGGCGGTCCGAGACGCAGCGAATGCAAGGCTGGGCTGATGTGCCATGCGGCACGCCTGCACCGGTTACCGGCTACGCCTTGGCAACCCTCCCAGAAGCCCCCGAGTTGTCAATCGAGGAACGGAAACTCCAAATCCACGCCCGCGCGCTGGGCTTCTTCGGCCCAGATGCGCTTGCTGATGGCGCGTGGGATTTGTAGGGTGGTGTAGAGGAAGGACTCCACTTCGACGTAGTAGTCGTTCTCTTCGTCAGCCCTGCCGGCCTTGTGGGCGGCGAATGAGGCGCGCAGCATCTGGCGCAGATGGAATTCGTCAGACCCCTCGCCGATGCCGCCGACGGCATTGCCTTGGTATACGCGAGTGAAGATAACCGCGGAATGAGATTGGGTGTCCCAGTAGATGGTGAAAGAGCGGCCTTCGTACTCTCCGGTGATCCTGTTTCCTAGGAATGGCTTGAAGCCTTGGCTCGTTCGCAGATAGATGGCTCGAGGTTGAAACAGCAAAACAGGCTTTCCCTTTGCGTTCTTGTACGGCTCCTTATAGCCCGAGGTGATCGCATCGCACCAGCCATCGCCGTCGATGTCCACCCAGGTTACATCGACAGCATCTTCTCTTTTCCAGTGCCGAGTCAATCTCGCGACCGTTGCCTCCGAGTCACCTTCCTTACGCAGATATGCCCATGGAGAAAACGCCTTCCAAGCCTTCATGTCGCGCTTACACGCCGGCAAATCAATCGTCAACGATGTAGCTTCGACGTTTGAGGCGCTCGCGCTGATTGGCACCTCCTGTCCGTGGGTAGGGAGGGCAATCACCAGCATCACCATCGCGATCGACATCCAATCAGTTCGCGTCATCACGTCTCTCCTATGACTTTGGCTTGATGGGATCGATTACCAGTCGTGGCACGTTCATGACGTCGCAAGGCATCTTGGCGGTGTTGCTCCAGATGCCCACCAATCCCTTGGCGTACTCAAAGTTTCGTGCCACGGACAAGGCCTTGGCGTCCGATCCTGCGTTGTGGAAGTAGCCGATGCGCGCCACGATGTCCTCTTCCGTCTCATCGGGGTACTTGATCCTGTACGCCGCGTACTTCCATCGAATCTCGCGATCGGAGATCAGATCGAATTTCTGCTGGCTCTTAAACAAGGCATTGGGGCCATCGGCCAATATGGCCCTGAGTGTCTTGTCGGTGAAGATCGCCGCTGTGGCAAAGCCTTGCCAACCTTCGTTCCAACGCCGTGCTCGTAGGTAGAGGCCGAACCCCTCTCGCGTCATGCCCAGATCGACCAGCAGCGCATCGAACTGCTGCTCGGCTGTGGGGCTTACGCCTTCTTGCAGTTGCGACTGAGCCTATTTATGAAGCAGGTCGTAGGCCACCTTCGAATTTCCACCACCATCGATTAGGTATCGCTCCATCAACTTTGCCATCTTCGCCCACCTCACCATCCTGACATACATACCGTACGCCTCGCTGCTCGTGCTGCCGGGCGTATGGCTGAAGCCTGTCTCCTTGGCGAACTGCTGCACTTGGCTGTCGCTGGCGGGGTCGATCGGCGTGTTCGCCGTCAAACGGGTTCTCCAACCCACAATACGTTTTCCCTTGTAGGTTCCACCGAGGACGTAGACGGCACGCTGCAGCGCCTGGTCCAAGCGCTGTCTCAATCCCGTGTCCTGCCCCTGCGCATCGATCAACCCCAAGGCCTTCTTCTCCTCGTCGTTCAAATTCGCCTGGCTGTTGAACAAGGCTTGATAGACCAGGTTCTGGTTCGTGCTGGGTTTGCGCACATCCGAGAACGTCAGCATTCGGTCCACAAAGGTGGAGACCACGAACTGGGTGGAGCCGTAGCTGGCCGGTGTGCCCGCGGGGTTCTGCGCCAACGCAGCGCAGCCCGTCTTGCTGCAGTCCATCCCGCCGGACTCCTTGATCTGCACCGCGCGCTTGAGCCGCTGGAACGCGCGCTCGGGCGTCATCGCCTGCTGGCACGTCAAGCTGTCCGTGCCCTGGTCGATGCGCTGACCACCCGGCTCGTCGTTGATGCCTGCGATACCACCCGGCGAGAGCGTGAGTCCGCGCAGCTTCACGCTCGGCAGCACGAGCTGGTCGTCGGCCACGCCTGCCGCCGCGTTGCCACCGGAGCACGCCGCCGCGGTGTACTTGCGCGTGACGTCACCGAAGGTCTGCAGGTCCTCCAGCAGCTGCAGGGCGGCGGCATCGTCGATCTCTTGCGTGAAGCTGTCGGGCGAGAGCATGTCGTTGACGTAGTGGGCAACGAAGGCCTGCACGGTGTCCTGGGCCTTCGGCTGGGACGAATTCCACTGCGCATACGCCTTGGACGAGGCGCCCAGCGGGTTGGCGGAGGAGCCGAGGAAGCTGCCGCGCGGGTCGTAGAGCACCTGCGTGAGGGCGTTGGCGCCGCCCATGTCGCGCAGCCGTATCGATCACTTTTTTGACCGATCGCATCTCTGGCCTACGGTCGAGTAATAGAAAGTGATAACGGCGTCGCGGGTCACGTCATCGACCTTCTTGAAGGCATCGACTTCGTTGTCCCAGCGGTGGACGGAGACGTATTCTCGACAACCTGGGGCCACATATTCCAGACCATCCGGACCGATCCCGAGTATGTAAGGTGCTCCACCGGACTTCGGGTAAATCATGATGGCCTCTGTCAAATCCACGTTGTACACAGGCCAAGTTTCCGTATCAATTCGCAGCACCCATGGCCTCCTGCCGCCTTTAAAAGGCGATCGCCACTCCCTCGCCCCCCCCAGCACCAATATATCCTCCAAAAAGAAGGATTCCATCTTCGAATTCATCGGATAGGGAATAGCCCAAGCAAAATCGCACCAGCCGTCACCATTGAAATCAAACACCAAGGGCCAATACCAATCGACCTTGATCGCATCTTTGGATTCCCTGCTGCGCTCGGCTTGGAGGCGGGGTCGCTTCGAAGGGGGCGCCTTGCACAATGGTGGCTCCATCTTCAGGTCAAGGGGGGGCAGTTCCCCGGCCTGCGCTTTAAGTGCAATCAGCGTCAATCCAACCAACATCATCTGAATTTTCTTCATATCAATTCAACTTTAGCGGCACCATCCGAAGACCAGGGGAATTTTTCAGTTCATCACTGCATCGCAGTGCTCGCCAATCCCCTCTCCCAGCAAGTTGAGTGAATTCATCCACGTAGCTCTGCACGCCGGGCGGGAGCTTTATCTCCGGTACGATTATTCGACGAACATTTCCCCAGTTGTGCATTGCAGCCATGCGCTGAGCCAGGTCGGTCTCAATCTCGCGCTGGCGCTGGTAGTGAGCATTTGATCCTGGAGTTTCGCTGTTTTTGAAATGGTCTCGAAGCAAGTCTCCATTCACTACCGATGACAGTGTGCGTTTGAGGTACATTTTCGATATAAAGGCGTACTCATCTTGGCTGGCGTACAACCACATCAACCACTCTTTAAAGCTTGCTTTTCCGTCCCCGTCGAGCAGGCGCATAACCGCCTCCGACGAAAAGGCGTTCTTGGCTTCTCCATTTGTACGCGCACGCCCTTCTGGCGTGAAGCTCAACATATCGATGAATTCTTGCTGCCCAAAGCCGGTGTCATTTTTGAAACTGTCCCGATCTCCCTGGTTCATCGCAATCCATGCATCCGCTGCTGTCATGCCGCCACCAAAATTCAATTGAAATTCCCGTTGATCCTCAAATGCAGCTCCCGTCCTCTGTGCACGCCGCATCGCAATCCCCACCATATCCAACATGGTCCCCATCGAGCCATTCGGTAGTCGCACGGGCTGATCCAGGCGCAACTGGTGGCGTTGTTGCGCGCTCAAGCCCTTGGCCATCGTCCTGAGCGTTCTGAGAAACGTCTCCACCACGAACTGTGTGCGCCCATAGCTGGCGTAGTACTCGTGCCCGTTGATCTTGATGGCGGTGTTGCTGCGGCAGCCGTTGTTGGCCGAGCAGTCCTTGTAGATGGCGGACGTCGCGGGAGATTCCTGCAGCTCCGCTGCGGCTTCGTACTTGGCGATGCGCCGCCGCTCCTCGTCGTTGGCATACGCCACGGGCAAGGTCGTGGGGCGATTGCAGTTGAGGATGCGCTGGGCGTTGGCCTGGTTGCCCGGCAGGCCCGTCAGCGGCGGCTCCTTCTCGCGATCGACGTGGATGTCTGTCTCCCCTGGCGCGAACCGAATCGGCGGCAGCAGCGCCGCGCGCGACGGACACGATCGCCCAAAGACCTGTTCCCGATCGGCCTGGATGTAGCTGGCGATCAAGGCGGTGGCGTCGTCGTCGCTCATGTTGTCGATGGTGAATTCGGGAATGGCGATGAGCGCCTCGCCGTAGTGCTGGAAGAAGTCCGCCGCCATGGGGTTGTCCGCGCCGCCCCAGGCGCTGGCGGCTTGCCCACCGCCCAGGAAGTTGCCTCCGACGTCCACGAGCAAGGCACTGGCCGCCCGCGCGTACTCATTGCGCTTCTGGCCCAGCGCACTGGCGTCCCCGCCGCCCTGCACGTCGTCGACGATGAAGGCCCAGCGCGCCTTGACGAAGCCCTGGTCGATGCCCAGCGCCTTGTCTTTGGCGTCGGTGGTGATGGCGAAGTAGCGGATGCGCGCCGCGCCATCGGGATCGAAGTACGCGTCGGGGCGCCCGCCCGCGTAGGCGTAGAGGTCCAGCAGCAGGCCCGCGGGCAGATCGTTGATGGCGTCGGCGATGCCGGCTGGGTCGGGGCTGATGAAGCGGCCTTGTGTCGGCTCGAAGAAGCGCGCGCCGTGGTAGCTCAGGCCGCTGTCGGCGTCGTGGACCTGGCCGACGTAGCGCAGGGGTTGGTGGATGCGGGGCGACTGGCCGTCGTCGCGCCTTTCGTCTGGTCCTTCGGACGGCCCTGCGCCTCGCTCCGCGCCTCGTTCGCCGTCGCGCCAGACGGTCCGCCCCTGCTCGCTCACGCTGAGCACGCGCCCGGCGCGCGTGGTGTGCAGGTGGCGGGCTTCTGGGCCGAGCAGCCAGGCGGTGAAGCGCTGCCAGGCGCTGGCGGGCTGCAGCGGGATCTGCGCCACGGGGCGGTAGCCCAGGTGGACGTGGGCATACGTCAAGCGGCCCTGGGCGTCGGCTTCGGCCACGAGGCGGCTGTCTTCGTACAGGCTCAGGCTGGCGAGGACCTGGCCCTTGGCCTCGCTCACGAGCTGGATGACGCGGCGCCCGCGCGCGTCGTAGAGGTAGTCGCTGTGGCCGCCGTCTTCTCTCTCGGTTCGTTCGAGCTGTCCGGCCGCGTTCCAGTGCAGGCGCTGAACGCCTTGGCTGGTGCTGATGCGGCTGGGTAGGCCCGCGCTGTCGTGTTCTTGCCCCGGCGGGGCGAGCCAGGACGCCGTGTCGCTCCCGGCGAGGCCGCTTCGGCTGGTCTCTGGCTGTGCCGGTGGCGGGACGGGTTCGAAGCGGTCGACGCTGCCGTCCCCATGGGTGATGGCCGTGGCGTAGCGCAGCGCCCCCAGGTCCTGCCAGCGGATGTCGCGCACGATGTCGCGCCCGCCGCCGAGCCAGGCCGGCAGCGCGCCTTCGGTGCGGATGCGGGTGACCGGCCCACCCAGCGGCCTGGACAGTGGTCCATCCAGCGGTGCATCGCTGGGTAGGTACGCGATGCCCAGGCGGCGCCCATCGGCACCGGTGAGCGTGCGGCTCAGGCGCCCGTCCGCTTCGCGGCGGTAGGCCAGGCTCAACTGGATGGGCTCGGGCAAGGCGGCCCGCAGTGCCCCGGCGGGCTCGATGCGCAGGGTTTCGCTGGCCAGGGCGCCGCGTTCGTCGTAGCTCAGGCGGGTGATGCGTTGACCGTACTTGTCGCTGATGCGTTCTTCGGCAAGGCGCTCATGCTCGTAGCGGCGCTCGATGACTTGCTCTGCGGTGGTGCCGGCCTCAGCACCGGGAGCGAAGCGCTCCAGGCGCACGAGCCGCCCCGCCAGGTCCCAGCGGGCGCGCTGGCGTGCGCCTCTGGGGTCGATGGTCAGGAGGAGACGCCCGGCCTCGTCGTGGCGCGCGAACTGCCAGCCTTGGCCGGGGTGGCGGATGGCCACGACGCGAGCGAAGTCGTCGAGCCGGCGCTGGGCCTGGGCGTGGGGGGTGGCGAAGCCGAGCACGCTGGACTCGGCCACGCTGCCCGGTGGGCCCCAGGTGGCGCTGAGCAGCGCTTCACTGTCGTCGCCTGACGCTGTCCCTGAGGCTGCCCCTGCCACCGTTCGCCAGGCCACGGGCCGGGCCCAGGGGTCGTGCTCGATGAGAAGGTCCGCGCGGCCGCTTAGGCCTGCGTGGCCGTTCAGGTCCGCGTTGGGCGCTGCGCTCTGCTGGGGCGCGTCCCAGACTGGCACCGGCTGGGGCAGTGGCAGGCTCAGCCCATCCGGCCCGCTGAGGCCGACGATGCGCCCGCTCTCGGGCTCGCGGTGCACATCCAGGGGTCGTGGGCCGGGGCGCACGATGCGCTGCAGGTGGTCGGCGCGCGCGTCCCATTCGTAGCGGGTGATGTCCGAGTCCTCGGGTCGGCTGGTCGGGCCGTTGGGCAAGGGGCCATCGACGCTCGATAACACGCTGCGTCCGTTGATCTGGGCGTAGCCGTAGGTGGTGCTGCGCCGGATGGCCACCCCTTGTGGATTGAACTGACCCTGTTCGTCGACCGGGCTGAAGCCCTCTTCGGTGACCTCGACAGGCTGCATCGCGGCGTTGTAGGCAATGCGGGTGAGCCGCTCCTTGCCCGGGACCACGCTGGGCGTGGCGATGAGCACGGGTTGTGGGCTGGGTACCGCATACGGATCGCTCGCATCGATGGCCGCGTACTCGTAGCGCGCGCGCCATTGGGCTGGTTGGGCTTTGCCGTTCTGGTAGGTGATGGTGCTGACCTTGACCGGGCGGCCGTAGGCGTCGCGTTCGGTGCGGGTGCTGCGCAGGGGGTGGCCCTTCTCGTCGAGGGTGGTCTCTTCGATGAGCCGACCCACGCGGTCGTAGCCGTAGCGCCGGTTGCCCGGAGTACAACTCGCGCAGCCCGGGCCGATGGCTTGCAGCAGGCGCGGCTCGCCGGCGATGGTGGTGCTGGTGTAGACGGTCCTCTGGCCCAGGCTGTTGGCGAGCACGGTGGTGCGCTGCCCGTGCTCGGTGGGTCCGTGTTGCAGGCTCACCTGATCCTGGCCCGTGGCGACCGCCGTGCCAGTCGTACCAGTCGTGCTCGAAGGGCGTTCGCCCTTGAAGCTGAGCACGGCGCGGCGCTCTTCGTCGTAGGCCCAGGTGTTTAGGCGCTCGTTGCGGGCTTGGCCATGGCGGCTCAGCCGCTGTGCGCTGATGCCGGTGAGCAGCGTCGGAAAGCGCGGGTCTTCGTAGTGGTAGCGGCGGCTGCGCATCTCCGAGGCCGCGCCACCTTCACTCGGCGCCTGCGCCGGATAGATGACCTGGCTGAGGTTGGCGATGGGCTCGCTGGGCCTGGCGCTGGAGCCCTCGGGCAGTTGCCCGCCGTGTTCATAAACAAACCGCCCCACGGGCGTGTCGATGCCCTGCACGCCGCGGTAGCGCTGCGGGTCCTGGGCGCTGGCCTTGTCCAGCACATGCAGGCGCAGGCGCCGCCCGGCGGGGTCGATCACTTCGCTGAGCCAGCCACGCCCGTCGTAGCGCAGGCTGAGGAATTCGCCGCTGGGCGCGCGGATCTGCTCCAGCTGGCCCCGGGTGTTGAAGCGCAGCTGGCGCCCGTCGGCCCAGCGCCAGAGGTACTCGCTGCCGCGCGGCGTGTGCAGTCGGTGCACCAGGCCTTGCAGCGGGTTCAGGCCACGGTAGAGATCGCCTTGGCCCTGGCCTGGGCCTTGGCGTTCGTCTGGAGGCAGGGCGAAGGCGATGCGCGTGCCATCGGCCTGCACGACTTCCAGCGCGCCCGCCAGCGCACCGGTGCCCACGCGCAGCGTGGTCTCGTAGCTCAGGCGCCAGCCGCGCCCGAGCAGGTGGCGCTCGCTGTCGGCGCTGTTGTAGTAGCGGATGAGTTCCAGGCCGAGCACGCCGGGCAGCGCGGGCATGTCCACCTCGCGCTGGAACTTGTTGCCGCCCAGCACATTGAGGGGGTTGCCCGCGCCGCTGTCCACGCCCGAGGTGTTGCCCAGGGTGGCCACGCCCGCCCCGCCGCAGGGGCTGCCGGTGCTGGGGGCACCGGCGCAGCAGCTCACGCTGGGGTCGCAGGTGGCTTGGGCAAGGGGCGCGGACAGGAGAAGCGCCACGGCGAGCGTCGGGCGAACCCACAGGGCCCGTGCCGGGGCTCGTCGATCGGACTTCGCGCGCAACAGGGTCGAGAGAATGAAGCTCATGGCGACGCGGTGGCAGACGACGAACCGAAACCGCCGGTGGCGAACACGGACCAAGGCGTGGTAAGCAGGGTTGGTTGCGCGCCACCGCAAGACGGCGCGTCCGGCGTGGTGGTGGGATCGGTGGGCGAGCTGTCGGCCGCGCAGCCGCTGTCGGCGCAGCCCGGCGGTGGCGTGTCCACCACCGGCGGGTCACCGGGATCGCCGGGCTGTCCGTTGTTGCCCAGGCCGGGCATCGACACCGGCTGGTCCGGCTCGATGGCGTCCGACTGCATCTGCAGCGTGACGTGGGTCACAACCGGAATGCGGCCCTCTGCCACCAGCTGGGAGTGAAAGGCATCGGTCCCGGGGTCCCGCCATTTCAGGTACTGGCTGTAGAGCTGACGCACCAGCGGTACCTGGGGCGCATAGCCTTGCGTGAAGCGCAGCTTGATGAGGTTGGCGTCGTGGATGTTCTGCCCGGATCGGTTTTTGATGTCCTCCGGGTCCTTGAACGCCAGGTTGCCGTTGGGAATGACGCGGCGGCCCAGGCCCAGCGTCCGCTGCAGCGCCGGATCATTCCAGTCGTCGAAGCTCTCCTGGGTGGGATTGAGCAGCTCGATGCGCAGATGCCCGCCCACATCGGCCTGGGCTCGGGCGTAGGCTTCGGCCAGTTCGGTGCTGTTGCGACCGCCGCCGTACAGCGGCACCAGCGCGCGCACGTAGGCCTGTTGCACGCTGCTCAGGCTGGCGTTGCCCACCGCGCCGGCGCGCGCGGCCATGAAGGCCGCGTGGTTGAAACCGTTCTTGGCGAAGAACAGCAGGCCGTACTGCAGCAGCGCCAGGCCCAGCAGCGTGAGCACGGGGCCGACCACGGCGAACTCGATCATGGCCGAGCCGCACTGCCCGGCTCGGCAGCGGAGACGGCGGGGTCTGTGTGTCATTGCTGCACGCGGCGAGGGGCGCGGAACAGTTCGTGCTCAAGCCGATCGCCAGGGCGCACACCGAAGCGAACGACGCTGCCTTCGGCCAGCTCCAGCGTGTGCCGGCCGCGGGTGCCCGCTGCAGAGACACCGCCGCTCAGGCGCCAAGGCTGGAGACTCTCCACGCAGCGCGTGACGACCCCATTGCTCTGCAGATACACCAGGTCGATGGGGCAGCACATGAAGCCGGTGTGCACGCTGGCGCAGCGCATCAGCAGCAGGCCCTCGCCGGCGGGCAGCGGCGGCGCGAACATCAGCCCGCGCCAGCGGGCCAGGAAAGTGCCAGCGACGCGAACGCGCAGGGAATACTCTCCCGTGGCGGTGTGCAGGACAGCGTCGCGGGTGTGTGGGTGGTGCTTCATGTCCCCGCTTTCACAGTCCCGAATGCATGAACTTCATCGCGATCGGGAAAAACAAGACGATGAAGGTGCAAGGAAAGATGAACGCCAGCAGCGGGAAGAGCATCTTCACCGGGGCCTCCATCGCCAGTTTCTCGGCGCGCAGAAAGCGCTCGCTGCGGCGCTGATCGGCCTGGACCCGCAGCACGGGACCCAGGCTCATGCCCATGCTCTCGGCCTGGATCACGGAGACCACCCAATGGCCCACGGCGGGTTCGTCCAGGCGCTGCGCCATCGCGCGCAATGCCTCCGCCCGCGCCTTGCCGGCGCGGATGTCGCGCAACACGCGTTGGAGCTCGTCGCGCAACACCCC
The DNA here is from genome assembly GCF_016903055.1 of Hydrogenophaga sp. YM1. Classification (NCBI taxonomy): domain Bacteria; kingdom Pseudomonadati; phylum Pseudomonadota; class Betaproteobacteria; order Burkholderiales; family Comamonadaceae; genus Hydrogenophaga; species Hydrogenophaga sp. YM1. Next base: position 3,298,996 of record NZ_CP070223.1, read on the forward strand.
CACGGGGCCCTTGGCCACGGCCTGGGTCATGGCGCCCTGCAGGTTGAGCCCCGCTTCCACGCACAGCGTGATGACGTCGAGAAAGAAGGGCAAGGTCCTGAGCAGCTCCTTCTGGCGCGCCTTGAGCCGGTCGCCCAGCCACAGCGCCGGGTAGGCCCAGCCCATCCATGCGGCCAGGGGCAAAACCTGCAGCCATGCGCCGGCGTGGGCTGGGGCCAAGACGCTCGCGCCCCAGGCGGCCACGGCCGCCGACAGCAGCGCGCACACGCCGCGCGACGCAACGAACTGCGCCGGCTCCAGGGTGTAGTCCAGGCCGCCTTTGCGCAGGCGCCTCGCCAACGCCTCTCGCGTACGGACCGGCAACAGCGGCTCCAGGTAGTGGCTGATCCATTGGATCGGCCACCACGCCAGCCGGAACCCGAGCGGCGGCGCGTCCTTGTACTGGCGATCCTCTTCGGGCACCTGCGCGACCGCCCGGCCGAGCAACCAGGCCAGCAGCGCCACGGGCACCATGAACCCCAGCGCCAGCAGCGTCAGCACGAGCCCCGGGTGCTGCATCAGGAAAGAGGTCTGCATCGCGGGACCACCTCAGACGTCGATCGCGATGATCTTGCGGATCACCACCACGCCCATCACTTCAAGGAAGGCGATGACGCCCAGCGTCGCCCAACCCAGCGGCGTGTGCCACAGCATGGCCATGGCTTCGGGCTCCATCTTGTTGAGCACGAGCATCAGCAGCAGCGGCAACAGGCCCACCACCCAGGCCTGCAATTTGCCTTGCGCGGTGAGGGCCTCGATCTTTCCCTCCATCTGCAAGCGCGCCCGGATGGTGTGCGCGGTGCGCTCCAGCGTCTCGGCCAGACCACCGCCGGTGGTGGTCGCGATGCGCATGGCCGACACCACCAGCGTGGTGGTCTGCGTGGGCACACGCCGGGCCAGGTTGGCGAGGCTCTGCTCCAGCGTGACGCCCAGGCGCTGCTCGCGCAGCAGCAGCGCGAACTCCTGGGCCAGCGGTGGCGCGCTCTCGGCGACGAGCTGCTGCAGGCCCGAGCTCAGGCCAACGCCGGCCCGCATGCCCCCGCTGAGCATCATGAGCGCGTCGGGCAACTGCGCCTCGAACTGGCGCAGGCGGCGCCGGCGCATCCTCGCGTAGACGCAGCGCGGCAGCAGCGCCAGAGCAAAGAACGCGGGCAGCGCGAGCAGCGCGCTGCCGGTGAGCAGCCAGGTGGCCAAGGCCCCCAGCGCCATGACCGCGAGGTTGGCCGCGAACAATTTCTGCGGCGCGATGAACAGGAAAAACTCCTGCGCCTGGAAGCGGGTGCGTTCGGTGAAGGCCGCGCGGTAGCGCTGCAGCGACACGGTGCCCAGGTCGATCACGAACCAGGCCAGCAAAGCACCCGACACGGCCACCACCACGACAACCCACAGAAAGACCGGGCCCATGGCGATCAGGCCTCCAGCACCGGCGCTTGCACGGGCTTGAAGATGTTCAGATCCAGCGCCTGTCCCATGGCCCGCAGCTCTTCGTAGAACGTGGGCACCATGTCGCAGCCGGTGAAGTGGCCGCGCATCTTGCCGTCGGGGCCGCCGTAGCCCTGAGGCTGGAAGCGGAACAGCTCCTGCAGCTGCACCTTGCCGCTTTCCATGCCGCACACCTCGGTGACGCTGGTGACCCGCCGCGTGCCGCAGGCAAACCGCGTCTGCTGCACGATCAGGTGCACCGCGGAGGACACCTGCTCCCGGATGGCCGCCAGCGGCAGGTCCATGCCCGCCATCAGCACCATGGTCTCCAGCCGCGCCAGCGCATCGCGCGGTGCGTTGGCGTGCAGCGTGGTCAGCGAGCCGTCGTGGCCCGTGTTCATCGCCTGCAGCATGTCGAGGGTTTCGCCGCCGCGGCATTCACCGACGACGATGCGGTCCGGCCGCATGCGCAGGGTGTTGCGCACCAGTTCGCGGATCGGAACGGCCCCCTTGCCCTCCACGTTGGCCGGCCGGGACTCCAGGCTGATCAGGTGCTCGTGGTGCAGCTTGAGTTCCGCAGCGTCTTCCACGGTGACGATGCGTTCGCCCGACGGAATGAAGTTGGACAGGATGTTGAGCAGCGTGGTCTTGCCCGAGCCGGTGCCGCCCGAGACCACGATGTTCTTGCGTGCCACCACGCAGACCTCGAGGAAGGCCGCCATCTCGGCGCTGATCGAGCCGAAGCGCACGAGATCGGCGGCGGTGAGCTTGTGCTTGGCGAACTTGCGGATGGTCAGGCAAGGGCCCTTGAGCGCGAGCGGCGGGATGACGGCGTTGACGCGCGAGCCGTCCTTCAGCCGGGCGTCGACCATGGGCGAGGACTCGTCGATGCGCCGCCCCAGTGGCGCCACGATGCGCTCGATCACGCCCATCACCGCGCGGTCGCCGGTGAAGCTCAGCGGGTGCCGCAGCAGGCGCCCTGCCCGCTCGACGTAGATCTCGTCGTGGCGATTGACCATGATCTCGGTCACCCCCTCGTCGGCCAGCAGCGCTTCCAGCGGCCCCAGGCCAACCGCCTCGTCGAGCACCTGCTGGCACAGCTGCGCCCGGTCGATGCCGGGCGGAATGTCGCCATCGAGCTCGGCGAGGATCTGCCGCACCAGGCCCGCGGTCTCCTCGCGCAGCCGATCGTCGCTCATGGAGGACACGTCGTGGCGGCGCAGGTCCATGGTTTCGATGAGCTTGCCGTGCAGCCGGCGGCGCCACTCGAACTCCCGCAGCCGCTCAGCCCGGCAGGGACCGCCCTCCTCGGGCGAGGGCTGGGCCACGGCCTGGGGGGACGCGGCCACAGGCGCGGGAGAGGCCGGCGGGGGATTCGCCGCCGGGGGAACCGGCGTCACGCGCAGTTTGTATGGCCCGATGCCGATCACGTCGTCCGGCCGCAGTGGCCCGTGCTGTCCGCTGATGCGCTGGCCGTTGACGAGCACAGCGCCGAAGGCCCCCAAGTCCTCCAGCCACACCCCCGACGGCGTGGCGAACAGGCGCGCGTGCTCCTTGCCAATGCGCCAGCCCTCCAAGCGCACCTCGCTGTGGGCGCCTTTGCCGATCACGCTCTCGTCGGGCGCTTGCAGACGGCTCACGGCACCGTCCGCGGATTCGATGTCGATCTGCAACATGTGCGTTTCTCCGCTCGGATTCAGCGAACCGGCGCCACCAGCGAGAGCCCGGTCGAGACGACCCAACCCCGCTGTTCGCCCGCCTGAACGGCCAGCCACCGGCCGCGCGGTGCCAGGTCCAGTGCACGCATCGGATCGCCGCGCCGCAGGCGCACCAGCACGGACGCGTTGATGTCCGGCGTGAGCCGCAGCAAGGCCCCGTCCGCGCCGGCCCACAGCTCGACATCGCTCAAGGGCAGCTGCCGCAGCGTCAACGCAGCGCCCACGGTGGCCGTTGGCTGGGGAGGCTCGGGCAGCGCCACCCCGGCGCCGTCACCCACGGCGCCCGCCTGCGCCGGTTCGTGCCCCGGCTGCAAGGGTTCGCTCAGGTGAGGCGGTTCGCCGAGCCGCTGCTGCAAGCGTTCGTTGATCTTCTGCGCACGGTCGACCAGCCCGGGTGAATGCGCGTCGACGACGGTCGGCGTGACGAAGATGACCAGTTCGGTTTCCTTGTTCTGGAAGCGTCGGGAGCGAAACAGCGCGCCCAGCACGGGGATGTCGCCCAGCAGCGGCACCTTGTCGATGCTGGTGGCCTGTTCGCGCTGGATGAGGCCGCTGAGCACGATGGTCTGGCCATCGCGGACGTTGAACTCGGTGCTGGTCTTGCGCGAGAGCAAGGCCGGCCCCGACGGGGTGGCGACCGATGGATCGATCTGGCTGACCTCGGTCTCGACGGTGGCGCGGATCACCCCGCTGGCGTCCACGCGGGGCTGGATGTCGAGCTTGACCCCATAGGGCTTGAACAGCACCGACGGTCCGTTGACCGTGGACACCGTGTACGGGTACTCGCCACCAGCCAGGAAGCTGGCCTTGGCGCCATTGCGCGCGGACAGCTGCGGCTCGGCCAGCACGGTGCTGCGGCCGCTCTGCGCCAGCAGGTTCAGCTGCGCGCCCAGGCCCGCGTTGAGGGCGCTCATCAGCGTCAGGCCGCTCGGTAGTGGAATGCCGGTGGTGGTGCCGTCGGCATTGGTGATGGGCAGGCCACCCGTGCCGGCCGGGACGTTGATCTGGTAGGGCCCATGGCCCCGGCCGGCCGGGGCCCAGATGCCGCCGAGGGCCGCACCACCCGCGGCGGACCACTTCAGGCCGATCTCGCGCAGCTCGTCGACGGGAAACTCGACCACCTTGACGTCCAGCAGCACCATCTGCTCCCAGCCGAGCCGGTTGGTGAAGTTGACGATCTGCGGATAGGCTTTGGCCAGGGCGTCGATCTTGGCGAGATCGACATCGCTCAGCTGCTCGCCTTCGACGATCACCTTGTCGCCAATCACCGAGGCGCGCGCCTTGGGAATGGTGGAGAGGAAGGCGGCGACCTCGCGCGCCACGCGGCTCAGGTCACCCGCGACGATGTTGATCTTGATGCGCTGGTAGCGCCCGTCGGCGTTCCAGATGAACAGCGACGAGGTGCCCACACCGTTGGCGAACAGGATCACCTCCTTGTCGTCGAGCGCGGCGGCCGTGAGGATGGCCCCGTTGCCCACCGCAATGCGCGCCACGCCGGGCGCGGGGAACACGCGCGATTCGCCGGTGAACATCTCGATTTCGGCGATCTGGCCGTCGTCATCGGCTTTTTTCACCGGGGTATAGGGCCGGGCCGATACGCCCGCGGACCGGCGGACCTTGGCCTCGGCGGAGGGCTTGAGAATGGGCGCGTAGCCATTGACGACCCCACCCGCCGCGGGAGCGGTGGGGGCGGCGGATTCGACGGCGTGGGCCGGCGCCAGCAGCAAGCCACTCGCCAGCGCCAACCACAGGGCGCGCCACGGCCGCGTGTGAAGGAAAGAGAAAGGTGTGGGCATTCGAGTCCTCATGGCGCCGTGTCGGTCGCGTTGTTCGCCTCGGAGCGCCCCATGGCCGACGGCGGCGCGCCCCGCGGGTCCAGGCGCAGTCCTTCGGGCGGCAGCTTGGCGCCGCGCCCGCCGTACAGCACCGGCACGTTGGCGGCGAGAGAGGCGTTGGTGCCGCCCAGCCAGGCCGCAAGGTCGGGCGCGGCGCCGGGGGCGGTGGCCTTGTCCTGTGGGTTGCGCAGCAGCGCCGTGAGCCTGCCGGCCTCGCGCGCCACGGTGATGTTGCGCGCCTGCTGCGGGTCGGCGTCCAGCGTGACGGTGGAATACAGGCGCCGCTCGCCGCTCTTGGGATCGTCCACCGAGCGCTGGCCAGTGGCCATGACCTCGATGCCCTGCAAGAGCGTGAAGGTGCTCTTGCGGCCCTGGCGCTCGAGGCTGACCAGCAGATCGATCCGGTCGCCCGGCTCCAGCAGCCCGGAGATGGAGTTGATTTCGTCCACTGGCACGGTGATGGCGCGGTGGCCCGAGGCGACGCGCGCCGAGAAGGTGGGCACCTTGCTGCCTTCGACCATGCTCCACAGAACCGCCTCGCCGCCTTTCACGTCGTAGGCCAGCGCCCGCCCCTCCACGCGATCGAACTGCTCGGGCGTGAGCGCCAGGCTGTGCGCGTAGTCGGCCGGGATGGGCCGCACCGCCAGGTTGTCGCTGGACAGGCGCTGCCCTTTGGCGAGGTCGACCTTGGCCACCACGAGGTCGACCATGTGGCCCTTGCCACGCGCCTCGATCTCGGCCAGTTGGTTGAACAGGTAGCTGCGCGCGCCGAGCGCTGCGAGCAGGCCGATGGCCAGGGCGACACCCAGCACGATCCAGGTCTTGTTGGGGCGCAGGGCGGACAAGGCGAAGAAGGGTTTCATCGAAAGCAAGGGCTCAGGTGGGCAAGGACAGCGCGTAGGCGAACCGTTGGTAGGCCACGCGCAAGGCGTCAAGCAGTTGCCAGAGCACGCTCTGGTCGTTCCACAGGCCGATGCCCAGGGCCAGCGCCAGCGCGAGGCAGACGACCACGTACTCCAGGCTGGCCTGGCCGCGTGCGGCGCCGCGGGCCGGCAGGGGGGCGGAGCGAGAGGGAATCACGGCATCACCTCCAAGGCCGTGACGGTGTTCAGCACCACGCTGGAGCGGCCGTCCGGCAGGCGACCGATGACCGCCGTGGCCTCTTTGCCCACGCCTTTGAACCACATCACACGACCGTCTGAAGCCGTGCCGGTCGTGGCGTCGTGCTGCAACTGCAGCCCGTCCTCTTGCATCAAGGCCGTCAGGGCCCGGCCATTGAGCGCACCGCCCGCGCCGTTGCTGTAGACCAGTTGGCTCGACAGGCGCTTGCCATCGCGCGACGCGGTCTGGCTCAGGATGCGCGAGTCGGCCGGCAGGCGCTGCAGCCAAGCCTGCGTTGGGCGCTGGGCCTGCTCGCGGTGCCGGGCGGCGCTCTCCAGGTCGCTGACCGCGACCAGCGCGCGCGTGCCACCGGCCACGCTCTCCAACTGCACGGTGAGGTAAAAGCCACCGTCGGCGCGGCCCAGGATCAGCTTGTCCCCCAGGCGGCTCTCGACCATCGGTCGACCCAGGCTCTGCCGCAGGGAGCGCGCCACCTCGTCGCGCGGGCGGTCCGATAGAAAGCCACGGATGCGCATGGGCACGCCGCCGACCTCAAGCGCGTCGCCGACCGACCAGTTCTGCGCGTGCGCCGGCAGATCGACAACAGGCCAGGCGCGTTCGGCCCGCGCAGGAACCCCCAGCAACACCGCCCACCCGCCGATCGCCACAGCCAGATGCCGCGCCTTGTGCGTTGACAGTCTGGTGCTCATTGGACAAGCCTCCGTGCGGCGCACCGCGGAGCTGAGCGCCCAGGGAACGGCCCGGCGGCGCTCATGGCTGCGGCCCCAGGCGATCCGGTGGCACCGCGTCCTGCCAGAAATCGAGTCGGCCGAGCCGGGGTGCCTTCAATCCCCCGGGCAGTTCGACCGCCTCCACGATCGGATCGACGGCCGGCGACGCCCCACGCAACAACCCGCCCGGAAAGACAAAGGGGTCATTCAGCTGGGCCTGCACCTCGGCAGGGCCTTGCCCTGTCCAGGGGTCGATCAGCAGGCTTGTGCTGCGGACCAGGGCGAGGCCGAGGCGGTCGAAGGGTTCGTAGGCCCGCAAGGCCGCCGGCATATCGGCCAACGCAACGCGCACGTGGGTGGTGTAGATGCCCCGACTGGAGAGCGACAGCGGGCCACGCAGCGGGAACGCGTCGCCGTCGCTGGCGGCGGCAAAGCCGTCGGCGTGCGCGCTGCCCTGTTGGCGACCAAAACCCAGCGCCACGGCGCCGAAGGACGGGATCAGGGCCTCGCCGTCGGGACGGCGCCAGAAGGGGTTGCGGTGGGCGTCGACGTCAGCCGCGGCGTCGTGGGTCTTGATCGGCGCCTGCGTGTTGCTGAAGAAGCGGCGGCGCACCTCGTCGGCCAGTTGGGCTTCGGGCACGAAGCGGCCCACCGCGTCGTTGCGCACCGTGGCCGCGAAGGCCGTGTAGCGCGCGGCCATTTGCGTGCTGTGCGCAATGTCCTGGTACTTGCCGATGAGCGGCATCAGCAGGAACAGCGGCACCAGCGCCAGAGCGACGACAAGGAGCTCGGTCAATGCCTGGCCTTGCTGAAGGTGCGCGCACCGCCGGTGGAATCGGGAGCGCGATACCGACGTCCCGAACGCGCAGACCAGGGGAAGGAAGGCGTTCATGGCGTCGTGACCCCCTGCCGGGCCCTTGCCATCGCCGCATACGGCGCGGCATCGATCAGGCGCACCTGCCAGTACGGATTGAAGAGGCTTGCCAGCTCGGCCTGGCCGTCGGCGCGCGGCGAGGGCCTCTCGAAATGCACCTGCGATGCCGACACGGCCGCATAAATGCCCCGCGCAGGCTGGCCTGAGTAGCGGTTCAGGCGCTGCGAGGGCCGCACCGTCGAACGCGCGTCGGAGGTGCGCGTCTGGGCCGCGTCGCGCATGACCCGCACCGCGAAGTCCAGCCGTGCATCGAGCGGGCTCGACCCGATTCCGCCGCGGGACAGCGCGGCGGCCGACAACCCGTAGAAGCTCGGTAGGCCGCTGTAGTGCCAGTCACTGGACGAGGCCATCGACGTGGCGCGCGGGTTGTCCCGTGCGCCCGGCGCATCACCGTTCCCGCCAGACCCGTCGCCAGCCGCCTGGGCACCATAGCCCAGGGGGTCTTCGCCGCTGCGACACCGCGGGACCCAACGGCCGCGCAGCCGGTAGCGCCACATCGAGACCGTGTCCAGGGCGCGCCACTCGTCGTAGCCCACCAGTGTGGTGCCGCCCGCGCGTTGGACGTCGTCGAAGTGCAGCCCGAGGTCGACACAGGTGGGCGCGCGGGCCTCGCTGCGCCAGCGCCTCGACGGCACGAAGGGGTCCAGGCCCGTGGCCGCCAGCGTGGCCTGCTTGAAGCGCTCGCGTTCGTCGCCGCTGTAGCGGTGCATGAACGGCTGGTCGTCGAAGTCGGCGAACCCGTCCTTCAGCGGCATGGCGTCGACCACGACGTCGCCATCGCCGGCGTAATTGGCCTGCGCCACTTCGTCCATCACGGTCTGGCGCACCGCCGGCAAGGCCACCGCCATCGCGGCCTGGGCGGCTTGCAATGCGAGCTTGGCGGCCTCGGCGGGCAGGACCGCGACCTCCGTGGCGAGTTGCACCGCTTGCGCGGCGGCTTCGACCGCGCCGGTGGCATTGGCGTAGAACAGGCCGACGCAGACCGGCGCGTACTCGACCATGCCCTTGACCGTGGGCTCGGCGTACTGCGGCACCTCGCAACCCAGGCGCGCCGTGCTTTCGGCATGGGTCTGCACGTACTGCGCCCACGACGACAGGCTGACCAGCTGCGCGATGGTGACTTCGTTGGCGATGAGGGCCCGGTTGGTGTAGGCCACGAAATTGAGCGCGCGCGCGTTCATCACGCCAGCGCTGTAGGCCACGGCGTCGGCCGTGTTGACGAGCTTGGTTTTCTCGCGTGAGAGTTGGCCGGTGTTGAACAGGAAGAAGAGCGCGGCCAGTCCGCCGATGAGGACGAACAGGCCGTACACCAGCGCCTGGCCCTGTTGCCGGGCACTGATGGCGCTCCCCCCGCTCAAGCCCGGCCCGCGCAGCGGGCGAAGGGCAGTTGGCATGGTTTCAGATCAACGGTGGTGACTGGGCGCTTGTGACCGCGCCGTCAGCGGGACTCGTTGTTCTGGTAGCTGCCCAGGCCCTTCTTCTTGTTGCCCTCGGCCTGCGCGCTGTCGGCCGCGGTCTTGGCCTGGTTGATCGCGGCGTCCGCGGACTGACCCGACACCTCCAGGGCAATGCCCGCGGTCTGGTTGCGGATGGTTTGCCCGAAGAACTGGTACACGCCGATGGCCGCCACGGCGATCAGGGCAACGATGACGATGTACTCGGTCATGCCCTGGCCGCGCTGGGCGGCTCGGGGCGAAGGCGTTCTGTGCGCTTGCGGACTCATGACACTCCCTGGATTGGCTGGTGTTGTTGGGCACCGGTTGCCCGGCGCCCCCGCACTCTAGGAAGCCGCGCTAGGGACGCGAGGACCAATCAAGGGGATTTAATGAAAACAAAAGTAATACGTCCGCTGGTCCAGTCTTTTTCCCACAAACGTGTAGCTGCCGATGGCGCCGCAGGCCCCTTTCACGCCGCCGCCACCCGCGGCGCCGGCCGCGCCTCGCGGATCGGCAGATGGATGAGCGCCGCGCCCACGGCCAGCACGATGTCCACATACCAGACCCAGTCGTAGGAACCCGTGGCCTCGAAGACGCGCCCGCCCAGCCAGGCGCCGAGGAAGCCGCCCACCTGGTGCGTGAACATCACCGCGCCGAACAGCATGGCCATGTTGCCCGTGCCGAAAAACTTGGCCACCAGCCCCACCGTGGGCGGCACCGTGGACAGGAAGCTCAGGCCCATCACGGCCGCGAACACCAGCAGCACCGCCTCCGTCTTGGGCGCCAGCAGGAACACCAGCACCGCCAGGGCGCGCGTGGCGTAGACCAGGGCCAGCAGCGACTTCATGCGCCAGCGCCCCACGGCCCAGCCCATGGCCAGGCTGCCCACGATGTTGAACAGCCCGATGACGCCCAGCGCCCAGGCGCCCACCGGTGCCGGCAGGCCGCAGGCCGCCACCACGCCCGGCAGGTGCGTGGCCAGGAAGGCCACGTGGAAACCGCAGACGAAGAAGCCGGCCGCGAGCATGAGGTAGTCGCGGTGCCGCAAGGCGCGCTGGAGCGCCTCGCGCGCCGGCAGCGCCGCCGGGGCGGCGGCCTGAGCCGCGCCGCTGGGCCCGCCGCGCAGCACCCAGGCCGCCGGCAGCGCCAGCAGCGTGATGAAGGCCAACGCCTGCAGCGCCCCCACCCAGCCCAGGCTGGCCGTGAGCCCGGCCGCGATCGGCGCCATCACGAACTGGCCGAAGGAGCCGCCGGCGTTGACGACGCCCGTGGCCATGCCGCGCCGCTCGGGCGCGATGTGGCGGCTGGCGGCGGCCATCAGCACCGAGGGCCCCGCCATGCCCGCCCCACCCGCCGCCAGGATGCCCAGCGCGAAGATCAGGCCCAGCGTGGTCGTCATGTAGGGCGTGAGGAAGGTGCCCGCGGCCACCAGCAGCACGCCGATCACCAGCACGCGGCCCGCGCCCACGCGGTCGGCGAAGGCCCCCGCGAAGGGCTGCGTGAGGCCCCACCACAGCTGGCCGAAGGCGAAGGCCAGGCTGATGCTGCCCACGCCCAGGCCGGTGGCCGTGTTCAGGGGCGACAGGAAAAAGCCCATGGTCTGGCGCGTGCCCATGGTGAGCGCGAAGGCGCCGGCCGCCGCCAGCAGCACCAGCCACCACAGGCGGGCGCGGGGTTCACTCGTTGTCATGGTGGGGCTCCGCGCCGTCCAGCAGCGCCAGGGATTGATCGATGAGGGCGTGCAGCGCGACCACGCGCGCCGCGCCCAGGCGTTGGTTCACCGTTTCCTGCGCCGCGCGCCAGCGGCGCTGCGCCTCGGCGCGCTTGGCCTGGCCCTCGGGCGTGGCCTGGATCAGCCAGCTGCGCGCGTCCGGCCCGGCGGCCTGCTCCACCCAGCCCGCGTCGATGAGCGGGCGCAGGTTGCGCGACAGCGTGGACGCGCTCATGTGCATCTGCTGCGCCAGCTCCACCGCGCGGATCGGCCCGAGCTTGGCGATGTAGGACAGCAGCGAGTACTGCGTGATCTTCAGGCCGGACTTGCCGACCTCGGCGTCGTACAGCGCGCCCACGGCGCGCACCAGTTGGCGCAGCTTGAGGTTGGTGCACCCCTGCGGCTTGGGCGGCGCGGATGACACGGCGGCGACAGTCGACATGGCAACGATTGTATCTACAATTCATGCATATACAACCTTCACGGAGCGACCGATGAGCGACACCCTGCAACGCTGGCTGGACGAGGAAAAGGCCGTGCTCGAGGCCATGGCCAAAGGGCCGGGCGCGGGCGTCTCCACGCCGCAGCAGGTCGCGGGCAAGAGCGGCCTGGAGCTGATGCAGGCCATGCTGCGCGGCGAGCTGCCCTTCCCGCCCATCGCGGCCACCATGGACTTCAACCTGGTGGCCGTGGCCGACGGCATGGCCACCTTCCAGGGCGCGCCGCTGGCGCGCCACCTCAACCCCATGGGTTCGGTGCACGGTGGCTGGTTCGCCACCCTGCTCGACTCGGCCCTGGGCTGCGCCGTGCACACCAAGATGCCGCCGGGCCGGGCCTACACCACGGCCGAGCTGGGCGTGAACCTGGTCAAGGCCCTCACGCCCAAGGTGCAGCGCGTGCGGGCCATCGGGCAGGTGATCCACGCCGGCCGCCAGCTCGCCACCGCCGAGGCCCGCCTGGTGGGCCCGGACGGCACCCTGTACGCGCATGCCACAACGACCTGCCTGGTCTTCGAAGCTCGGTGACAATCGACCCCATGCGACTCCTCCACACCATGCTGCGCGTGGGCAACCTCCAGCGCTCGATTCACTTCTACACGAACGTGCTCGGCATGAAGCTGCTGCGCACCTCCGAGAACCCCGAGTACAAGTACTCGCTGGCCTTCCTGGGCTTCGAGAGCAACCCGGCGCAGGCCGAGATCGAGCTCACCTACAACTGGGGCGTGGAGCAGTACGAGATGGGCACGGCCTACGGCCACATCGCCCTGGGCGTGCCCGACGCCTACGCGGCCTGCGAGAAGATCAAGGCCGCGGGCGGCCAGGTCACGCGCGAGGCCGGTCCGGTCAAGGGCGGCACCACGGTCATCGCCTTCGTGACGGACCCGGACGGCTACAAGATCGAGCTGATCCAGCGCGCCGACGACCACGCCGCCGGCCAGGGCTTGCGCTGAGGCCCCGCCCCCAATGAAAAAGGCCCGGTCGAACCGGGCCTTTTGTCTGGCGAACGGTGCCGCGCTCAGCGCACGATCACCACCTCGACCCGGCGCGCCTCGGCGTCGGCGCCCGTGCCGGTGGTCACGGCCGGCTTGCTCAGTTCCAGGCTGCTTTCGGCCACGCCCGCGCCCACCAGGGCGTCGCGCACCGCGAAGGCGCGCTGCTTGGCCAGCTCGGCGTTGAAGGCCGGGTCGCCGGTGGCGTCGTGAAAGCCCGAGACCACCAGGCGCGAACCGCCCTTGGCGGCCTCGATGGCCTCGGCCAGCGCGGCCAGCGCGCCGGAGGCCAGATCGGCCTTGCCGGTGGCGAAATAGAACTTCACCACACCGTTGTCGACCACCACGCTGGCGTCGGTGGCGGAAATGGCAATGGTGCCCGGCGCCGGCGCGGCGGTGGCCGATGCCGCGGGAGCGGCCTTGTCGCCGCGCGCCTTGAACACGCCCAGGCCCAGTACGCCAGCGATGATCAGTGCGATGAGGGAAATCAGGACGACCGCGACGACGCGTTGTTCGGGTTCGTTATCCTGTGTGGCCATGCAAAAAGCTCCTGTGGTGTGCGTGAATCGGCGAATCCGGCATTGTAGGCAGGCCGGATGAAGCCCCTGCGCACCTGGATCCCCGAACAGCGCGACGGCGCGGCCATGATGGCCGAGACCCTGGCCGACTGGCGCGCCCAGGGCGAGCGCCCGGACCTCTGGGTGTTCGGCTACGCCTCGCTGGTCTGGCGGCCCGAGTTCGAGGCCGCCGAGAGCCGCCCCGGCCGCGTGCATGGGCACCACCGGGGCCTGCAGATGTGGAGCCGCGTCAACCGCGGCACGCCCGAATGCCCGGGCCTGGTGTTCGCGCTCCTGTCGGGCGGCAGCTGCGACGGCCTGGCGCTGCGCGTGCCGCACGAGCAGGTGGAGGCGCTGATGCCGCGCCTGTGGGCGCGCGAGATGCCCAACCCCGTCTACGACCCCAAGTGGCTGCGGGTGCAGACCCCGCAGGGCAGCGTGCGCGCGCTGGCCTTCACGCTCTCGCGCCGCAGCCCCAGCTTCACCGGCCAGCTCACACCCGAGCGCTACCGCGACATCTTCTCGCGCTCCTGCGGGCGCTACGGCACCACGCTGGACTACGCCCGCCGCACGTTTGAAGGGCTCAAGGCCCACGGCATCCACGACCACGCGCTGGAAAAGCTGCTGCAACTGGCCGACTGATCGGCCGCCTCACTACACTGCCGCCATGAACATCGCCGACCTGCGCAAGAGCTACGAGAAGGCCGAGTTGAGCGAGGACGCCTCGCACGCCGACCCGCTGCAACAGTTCGACCAATGGCTGCAGCAAGCCATCGCCGCCCAGGTGCCCGAGCCCAACGCCATGACCCTGGCCACCGTGGGATCGGACCTGCGCCCGAGCTCGCGCATCGTGCTCATCAAGGGCTACGACGAGCGCGGCGTCGTCTGGTACACCAACTACCACAGCCGCAAGGGCCGCGAACTGGCGGGCAACCCCTACGCGGCGCTGCAGTTCCATTGGGTGGAGCTCGAGCGCGTGGTGCGCATCGAGGGTCGGGTGGAGTTCACCAGCGCCGACGAAAGCGACGCCTATTTCCACAGCCGCCCGCTGGACAGCCGCATCGGCGCCTGGGCCAGCCCGCAGAGCGAGGTGATCGAGGGCCGCTCGGTGCTGGTGGCCAACGCGGCGAAGTACGGCGCGCAGTTCCTGCTCAAGCCGCCGCGCCCGCCGCACTGGGGCGGCTACCGGCTGGTGCCGGACAACTGGCAGTTCTGGCAGGGGCGCAAGAGCCGGCTGCACGACCGGCTGCGCTACCGGCTGCAGGACGGCGCCTGGGTGCGCGAGCGGCTGGCCCCCTGAGGGCGCTCAGGCCCCGCGCAGCCGCTCGATGGCCTGGCCCGCCACAGCGGCCAGGGCCTCAGCCGGCACCCGGTGGGGCGCGATCTCGGCCAGCGGCAGCAGCACGAAGGCGCGCTCGCGCCAGCGCGGGTGCGGCACGGTCAGCGTGGGCGAATCGATGCGGCCCTCGCCGTAGAACAGCAGGTCGAGGTCGAGCGTGCGCGGGGCGTGGCGGTAGGGCCGTTCGCGGCCGGCCGCGGTTTCGATGGCCTGCAGGGCGCCCAGCAGATCAGGCGCACTGAGCGTGGTGGCGATCTCGGCCACCGCGTTGACGAAGTCGGGGCCTTGCGCCTCGTGCGGCGCGCTGCGGTACAGGGACGAGGCGCGCACCAGCCGCAGGCCGGGGGTGTGGTCCAGGGCGCCGAGGGCCCCGCGCACGGCGGCCGCGGCCTGGCCCAGGTTGGCGCCGAGCGCGACGTAGGCCTGTAGCTCAGGCCGCCCCATCGCCTCCGGCGGGCGGGTTGCCCTCACCGCCTTCGCCGCCCTCCGTGCGCGCGGCGCCGCCGGGTTTGCGGCGTCGGCGGCGGCGCTTCTTGGCAGGCGCGCCGCCGGGTTCGGCGTCGGCCTCAGGCGCCTGCGAAGGCCCATCGCCCAGGGACTCGTCGTCGTCGCCGTCCTCGTCCACCGGGCGGAAGCGAGGGTCGTCGGACACGCCGCTCTGCGGGTGGTCCGGGTCGCCGCGCTTGACGCGCCGCGCCTTGGGCGCGCCCTTGCCGGCGTTGCGCTGGGCGTCCACCATGTCGCGGCGGCGCTCGTCGCTGGCCAGGCTGAAGGTCTCCCACCAGTGGGCGAGTTCCTCTTCCACCTCGCCCACCTGCGAGCGCAGGCGCAGGAAGTCGAAGCCGGCGCGGAAACGCGGCTGCTCCACCAGCGTGAAGACGCCGCTGCCCGTGCGCTTGTCGAAGCGCGGCTGCATGAGCCAGATCTCGCGCATGTCGGCGCCGAGCTTGCCGCGGCCCGACACGTCGCCGATGCGCGCGTCGAAGGCCTCGTCGATCGCGTCCTGCAGGGCCGCGAAGGCCGGCACGGGCTTGTGACCCGGGCGCGACTCGATGCGGCGCTCCCAGCCGCGGCGCACGTCGGCCCACAGCACGCAGGCCAGCAGGAAGCTGGGCGCCACCGGCTTGCTCTCGCCCACGCGGCGATCGGTGTCCTGCAGGGCCAGTTGCACGAAGGGGTCGTCGGCGCGCTGCACCACCACGTCGAGCAGCGGGTAGATGCCCCGGTCCAGGCCCAGGGCCTTGAGTTGCTGCAGGCTGGCCAGCGAATGGCCGGTCTGCAGCAGCTTGAGCATTTCGTCGAACAGGCGGCTTTGCGGGATGTCCTGCAGCAGCGACTTGGAGGCCTGCAGCGGCTCGCGCGTCTTGGCGTCGAGCTTGAAGCCCAGCGGCGAGAGCTTGGCCGCGAAGCGCACGGCGCGGATGATGCGCACCGGGTCCTCGCGGTAGCGCGTGGCGGCGTCGCCGATCATGCGCAGCTGCTTCTTCTGCGCGTCGCGGATGCCGTGGTGGAAGTCGACCACGGTCTGCGTCTCGGGGTCGTAGTACATGGCGTTGACCGAGAAGTCGCGGCGCGCCGCGTCCTGCTCGATCGGGCCCCAGACGTTGTCGCGCAGCACGCGCCCGCTGGCGTCCACCGCGTGCTTCATGCCCGAGAGCTCGCCCTTGCTGGTGCGCTCGTTGCCCGCCACCTGTTCGGCGTCGGCGCTGTCGAGGTAGGCGCGGAAGGTGGAGACCTCGATCACCTCGTGCTCGCGCCCGCGGCCGTAGACCACGTGCACGATGCGAAAGCGCCGGCCGATGATGAAGGCGCGCCGGAACAGGCCCTTGACCTGCTCGGGCGTGGCGTTGGTGGCGACGTCGAAGTCCTTGGGCCGCAGGCCCAGCAGCAGGTCGCGCACGGCGCCGCCGACGATGTAGGCCTCGAAGCCGGCCTGCTTGAGCGTGCGGACCACGTCCAGCGCGCGCTGGTCCACCAGCTTGGGGTCGATGCCGTGCACGCTGGCCGGCACGTCCTGGCGCTTGCCGAAGGGCGAGCCCGCGCGGGCGCCACTGGCCTTGCCCAGCAGCTTGTCGATGAATTTCTTGATCATTCGAAGAGATTGAGGATGCGCCAGCCGCGCTGCTTGGCGAGGGTGGCGAGGCGCTGATCGGGGTTGGTGGCCACCGGTTCGTCCACCTTCTCGAGCAGCGGCAGGTCGTTCATCGAGTCGCTGTAGAAGGTGCTGTGCGCCAGATCGGACCAGCGCAGGCCGCGATCGGCCAGCCATTGTTCCACACGGGCGACCTTGCCCTCGCGGAAGGAGGGGACGCCCGCGATGGCACCGGTGAGTTCGCCCGACGGATCGGTGGCCAGGTCAATGGCGATGAGCTGCTCGACGCCGAAGGCCTGGGCGATGGGCCGGGTGACGAAGGCGTTGGTGGCGGTGACGATGAGCACGGTGTCGCCCGCGTCCTGGTGGCGGCGCACCAGAGCGCGCGCGGCCTCGGTCATGGCCGGGCGGATCACCTCGGCCATGAAGCGCTCGTGCGCGCGCAGGCCCTCGGCCAGGCCGCGCTCGCGCACCGCGCCGGTGGCGAAGCGCACGTAGTCGTGGATGTCCAGGGTGCCGGCCTTGTAGTCGGCGTAGTAGCCGTCGTTGGCGCGGCGGAAGTCCTCGGCGTCGCGCCAGCCCAGGCGCACGGTGAATTCGCCCCAGGCGTGGTCGGAGTCCAGGGGGATGAGGGTGTGGTCGAGGTCGAAAAGGGCCAGTCGCATGGGGGAATGCCCGCTCACTCGTCTTCCAGCATGGATTTGATGAGCGGGATGGTGATCGCGCGCTGCGTGCGCAGCGCGTAGCCGTCGAGCCGCTCGAGCAGCAGCATCAGGCTGGAGAGGTCGCGCGAGAAGCGCTTGAGCATGAAGTCCATCACCTCGTCGCCGAGGAAGACGCCGCGCTCGTCGGCGGCGCGGCGCAGCACGGCGCGCCGCTCGGTCTCACCGAGCGCGCGCAGCTGGAACACATGGCCCCAGCCGAGGCGGGTGCGCAGGTCCTCGCGCAGCACCAGGTCGGCCGGCGGGCGGTCACCCGCGGCCAGCACCCAGCGCGCCGGGCCATGGGCCGGGGTCTGGGCGTTGACGAACCAGTTGAAAGCCATGGCCTGCTGGGCCGCCGTGTAGAGGTGGGTGTCGTCAAGCAGCACCGCGTCCCAGTGCTCGTCGTACTCGGCCGGGTCCAGGGTGCTGGCGTCCATCCAGCCCACGCGCGAGCCCTGCTCGCGCAGCGCCTCGCGCACGGCGCGCAGCAGGTGCGTCTTGCCGCTGCCGCTCTCGCCCCACAGGAACGTGGGCACCGGCGAGCGCAGGGGGTTGGGCACCCACAGACGCAGGTGGGCCAGCGCGGCCTCGTTGCCCACGCCCACGAAGTTGTCCAGCGTGGGCAGCGGCGCCAGGCCGATGTCCAGCGCGAGCTGCTTCATGGGCTGGCCGGGCGATGCACTCATGGCAGACGCGGTGGTTCGTTGTGGCCGACCGGCGCCTTGAGGTACAGGTCGCTCGACAGGTACTGGCGCTTGAGCCGGCGCAGCGCCACCAGCAGCACCGCGCTGGCCGGCAGCGCGATGAGCACGCCCACGAAGCCGAACAGGTGGCCGAAGGCCAGCAGCGCGAAGATCACCGAGATCGGGTGCAGGCCGATCGCCTCGCCCACCAGGCGCGGGGTGAAGTAATAGCTCTCCACGAGCTGGCCCAGCATGTAGACGCCGAACACCAGCGCCACGCCGGTGAAGGACTGGAACTCCAGCAGCGCCGCCAGCACGGCCAGCACCAGTCCCACGCCAAAGCCCAGGAAAGGCACGAAGGTGGCCAGGCCGGTGAACACGCCGATGGGCAGCGCCAGGTTGAGCCCCACCAGCGCCAGGCCCGCGGAATAGAACACCGCCAGGATGCCCATCACCATGAGCTGGCCGCGCAGGTACCTGCCGAGCACGCCATCGGTCTCGTCCAGGAAGCCCTGGACCGACTCGCGCCAGCGCGGCGGCACCAGCGCGCGGCCCCGGCCCATGAGGGCGCGCCAGTCGATCAGCAGGTAGAAGGCCACGATGGGCATGAGGAACAGATTGCCGAACAGCGCCGCCAGGGCGCTGCCGCCGATGCGCAGCGAGGACAGCAGGCCCGCCAGCAGCTCGCTTTCCTTGCCGCTCATGAGCTGGCTGGCCCATTGGCGCAGCTGGCTGATGTCCAGGCGCAACTCGAAACCGAAGCGCGCCGCCAGCGCGCTCAGGCCGTCGGCCAGGCGGTCCAGCAACACCGGCACCTGCTTGCTCAGCAGCGGCACCTGCTGGGTGATGACCGGCACGATGAGCAGCACCACCGCCAGCAGCACCAGCATCAGCAGCGCCACCGACAGCCCGGCCCCGAGCCAGCGCGGCCAGCCGCGCCCGGCCAGGCGTTCCACCAGGGGGTGCATGGCGTAGGCCATGATCAAGGCCACCATGAAGGGCATGAGCACGGGCGCCAGCAGCGTGAGCAGCAGGACCAGGACCAGCGCGATGGCGGTCCAGGCGGCGATGCGGATCTGGGTGGGGGTGAAGGTCATGGGGCGGGGCTCGGTGGCGGGCCTGGGGCCCGGGGCGAGCCCGTAAAATCCGGTTCTGGATTCTATCGGCGCGCCCCCGGGCGCCCCGGGTATCCGCCCTCCCCCCCGCCCGACCACTGCCCGCGGCCCCGCCGCCGCGCCTTTCCCCATGAGCACCACCCCCCTGTCCTACAAAGACGCCGGCGTCGACATCGATGCGGGCGACGCCCTGGTCGAGCGCATCAAGCCGCTGGCGAAAAAGACCCTGCGCGAGGGCGTGCTGGGCGGCATCGGGGGCTTCGGCGCCCTGTTCGAAGTGCCCAAGCGCTACCAAGAGCCGGTGCTGGTGAGCGGCACCGACGGCGTGGGCACCAAGCTCAAACTGGCCTTCGAATGGAATATGCACGACACCGTGGGCATCGACCTGGTGGGCATGAGCGTGAACGACGTGCTGGTGCAAGGCGCCGAACCGCTGTTTTTTCTCGACTACTTCGCCTGCGGCAAGCTCGACGTGGACACCGCCGCGGCCGTGGTTGGCGGCATCGCCAAGGGCTGCGAACTCTCGGGCTGCGCCCTCATCGGCGGCGAGACCGCCGAGATGCCCGGCATGTACCCCGCTGGCGAGTACGACCTGGCCGGCTTCTGCGTGGGCGCGGTGGAGAAATCCAAGATTCTCACGGGCAAGACCGTGGCCGAAGGCGACGTGGTGCTGGGCCTGGCCTCGCACGGCGTGCACTCCAACGGCTTCTCGCTGGTGCGCAAGTGCATCGAGCGCGCGGGCTCGAACCTGCCCGCCACGCTGGACGGCCTGCCCTTCCGCGAGGCGGTGATGAAGCCCACCCGCCTGTATGTGAAGAACGTGCTGGCCGCGCTGCAGCAACACCCCATCAAGGCCCTGGCCCACATCACCGGCGGCGGCCTGCTGGAGAACATCCCGCGCGTGCTGCCCGATGCCCTGGCCGCGCACCTGGTCAAGGGCAGCTGGCCGCAGACCGAGCTGTTTGCCTGGCTGCAGAAGACCGCGGGCATCGACGACATCGAGATGAACCGCACCTTCAACAACGGCATCGGCATGGTGGTGGTGATCGCCGCCGACCAGGCCGAGGCCTGCGCCGCCACGCTGCGCGGCCTGGGCGAAACCGTGCACGCCATCGGCCGCATCGCGCCGCGCGGCACCGGGGCGGCCGTGGTCGTGGCCTGAGAGGCCGCCGCGCCTAGGTGATGTCCTCGGACATCACCACCCGCACACCCGGCGTGGCCGTCAGCGCCGATTCCAGCAGCGTGCGGGCGATGGCCTCGGCCTGCACCACGCGCCAGCGCCGCGGCAGCACCGGCCGCAGGGCCTCGGCCAGGCGCAGGAACAGGCGCTCGCGCGGGCGGTCTTCCACACGGTCACCGCCGATCAGGCCCGGGCGCACCAGCGTGAGCGAGGGATAGCCCAGCGCCAGCAGGTCGCGCTCCACCTCGCCCTTGGTGCGGGAATAGAACACCCGCGAACGCAGGTCCGCCCCCAGCGCCGAATTGAAGGCGTAGGCCTGCGTGCCCTGGCGCAGCGCCAGCTCGGCCACGCGCAGCGGCAGGTCGTGGTCCACGCGGTAGAAGGCCTCGCGCGAGCCGGCCGCCTTCATGGTGGTGCCGATCGTACAGATCACCGCGTTCACGCCCCACCACTCGGCGTCTTCGGGCAGCCGGTCGAAGCTCACGAGGGGGTTCAGCAGCTTGGGGTGCGTGGGCAAGGCGCGCCGGGTGGGCGCCACCACCAGCCGCACCTGAGGATGCGCCAGCGCCTGGCGCAGCGCGTGGCTGCCCACCAGGCCGGTGGCGCCCGCGATCATCAGTGTTTTCAAGGAAAGGGCTCCGGGTCCAGGCTGCGGTGAGGCCCGGCTCTGCGTCGATATTCGTTGCAGCTCATGCGGCGCGTCAACCGCGCTTACACGCCGATACGGGACCAGGCCCTCAGTTCATGGCGCGCCGCAGGGTCTGCAGGCGCTGCTCGATGGCGCTGCGCTCCAGGGCGTCGTCGGTGCGGTCGACAAAGGTCTCGAGGTCGTTCACCGCCAGCCGCAGATCGCCGATCTCAGCCCAGGCCAGGCCGCGGTCGCGGTACTCCACCCAGGCCTCGGGCAGCAGCACGATCAGGCGGTCCTGCACGGCCACCAGGCGCAGCCAGTCGGACTGCGTGCGGTGGATTTCCTTGAGGTTGCGCAGCAGCCGCGCCAGGATCTCGCGCGGCGTGGCCGCCTGCAGGTACAGGCCCACGGGCACGTCGAAGTCGTCCACCAGGCCGTTGCGGCGCTTGTAGGGCTCCAGGCGCTCGGACAGGTCCTCGCGGCTGAGCGACTGGCCGGTGAACGGGTCGATCACCACCTGCCCGTTGGGCAGGTTGATCTTGATCATGAAATGCCCGGGGAAATTGACGCCTCGCGCCTTCAGGCCCAGGCCCTGGGCCAGCTCCAGCCAGAGCACGGCCAGCGAGATGGGGATGCCCCGGCGCGTGCGCAGCACCGCGTTGAGGTAGCTGTTGTCGGGGTCGTAGTAGTTGTTGACGTTGCCGCCGAACCCCATGTCGCGGAAGAAGAACTGGTTGAGCACGCGCAGGCGCTGCAGCGGGCCGGCGTCGTCTGGGCAGCGGCGCCTCACGCGCGCAAGCATCTGGTCCACGTCGCCCAGCACCTGCTGCACGTCCAGATCGGGGTATTCGTCCTGCGCCACCGCGGCCGCCGCCTCGAACAGCGGCAGGGCCTCGTCGTCACGCACGAGCGACGCGAAGTAGCTCAGGGGCGTGGGCGCGGTGAACTCGTACGGAAGGGCCATGGACGGAGCGCCGGCGGGTGCGGTCCAGCTATTGTCGGACGAACTGGCGCAAGTTCAAGCCCGAGAGAACCAAGGCCCCGAAATACAAGGCGCCCGCCCCCACGATGCCCAAGGTCAGCAGGCCCACGCGCTGCAGCGCGGCGCCCTCGAACCCCAGCCAGCCCACCCGCGCCGACAGCCAGGTGAGGTAGACCGCTAGCAGCACGCTGGCCGCCAGTACCTGCAGGCCGAACTTGGCCCAGCCCGGCGCCGGCCGGTAGGCGCCACGCCGGCGCAGACCCATCAGCAGGAACGCCGCGTTCACCAGCGCCCCCAAGCCAATGGCCAGCGCCAACCCGGCGTGCGCCAGGTGCGGCACCAGCACCAGGTTGAGCGCCTGCGTAAGCACGAGCACCCCAATGGCGATCTTCACCGGCGTACGGATGTCCTGGCGCGCGTAGAAGCCCGGCGCCAGCACCTTGATGGCGATCAGCCCGATCAAGCCCGCCCCGTAGCCCATCAGGGCGGTGGCGGTCTGCTGCACGTCGGCCGCGCCGAAGCGGCCGTAGTGGTAGAGCACCGCGACCAGCGGCTGGGCAAAGGTGAGCAGCGCCACCGCGCAGGGCACGGCCAGCAGGACCACCAGGCGCAGACCCCAGTCGAGCAGGCCGCTGTAGCGATCTGTGTCGCCTGCAGCCTGCGCGGCCGACAATTGCGGCAGCAGCACCACCCCCAGGGCCACGCCCAGCAGGGCCGTGGGGAACTCCATCAGGCGGTCGGCGTAGGTGAGCCAGCTCACACTGCCCACGGCCAGGTGCGAGGCGATCTGGGTGTTGATCAGCAGCGACAGCTGGGCCACGCTCACGCCCAGCAGCGCCGGCAGCATGAGCGTGAGCACCCGGCGCGTGCCCGGGTGGTTCCAGGCGGCCTTGACCGCGCCCCAGCCCAGCCCCACCCGCGGCCACAGGCCCAGGCGGTGCAGCGCGGGCACCTGCGCGCCCAGCTGCAGCGCTCCGCCCAGCAGCACGCCGCCGGCCATGGCGTAGATGGGCGGCAGGCCCAGGCGCTCGAACCAGGGAGCGCCGAACCAGGCGGCGGCGATCATGGCCAGGTTGAGCAGCACCGGCGTGGCCGCTGGCACCGCAAAGCGCTTCCAGGTGTTCAGGATGCCGGCCGCCAGCGCCACGAAGGACATGAAGCCGATGTAGGGGAACATCCAGCGCGTCATGACCACGGCGGCGTCGAAGCTCTCGGGCGACTGCTTGAGCCCGGCCGCCATGGCGTAGACCAGCACCGGCGCGGCCAGCACGCCCAGCACGCAGGTGGCCAGCAGCACCCAGGCCAGCACGGTGGCGATCTGGTCGACCAGGCGGTGGGTGGCCTCGTCGCCCTCCTGGGCGCGGGTGCCGGCCAGCACCGGCACGAAGGCCTGGCTGAAAGCGCCCTCGGCGAACAGCCGCCGCAGCAGGTTGGGGATGCGGAAGGCCACGTTGAAGGCGTCCGTCATGGCGCTGGCGCCAAAGGTGGCCGCCATGAGCAGCTCGCGCACCAGGCCGGTGATGCGCGAGGCCAGGGTCAGCAGGGAGACGAGGGAGGCGGACTTGAACAGCGACACGGCGCAGAGTGTAAGCGGCCCCTAACCGGCAGCCGACGGGTGTGTCTGGGACGGCCAGGGGCACCGGGCTATAATCGCGGGCTTTGCTGGCAACATCCACAAACACCTAAGGAATACACCATGGCCACCAAGCCGAAGAAAAAGAACCCCCGCCTGGCGTCGGGCCGCAAGCGCGCGCGCCAGGACGTCAAGCTCAACGCCGCCAACAGCTCGCTGCGCTCGAAGTACCGCACCGCGGTGAAGAACGTCGAGAAGGCCGTCGTCGCCGGCGACAAGGCCAAGGCCACCGAGCTGTTCGCCAAGATGCAGGCCGTTGTCGACACCATCGCCGACAAGGGCATCTTCCACAAGAACAAGGCCGCTCGCGACAAGAGCCGCCTGTCCGCGAAGGTCAAGGGCCTGGCCGCCGCGGCCTGAGCCTCACCACCAGCCGCCCGGGCCCCTCGGGGCCTGCCGTTTGAATCGGGTGCGCTGCCAGCAAAGCAAAAAAGCCGTCGTCAGACGGCTTTTTTGTTGCCCGCTCGTTGTCAGTCCTTGGGTGGGGGCTCGGGGAGCAGGCAGGCCTCGGCCACCTGCAGGTCGTTGTCGCGCGCGAAGTTGAGGCAGAAATCCCAGGCCATGGGCTCGGCCTCGCGCAGTTCGCCATTCACCACCACGCACTTGATGCCGTTGACGACGGTGGGCACACACCAGGGGGAATAGCTCAGGTGGCTGCCCGGTTGCACGCCGCCGGGGCGAAAGCCGCTCATGACGCCGGCGAGGCGTTCGGCCCAATCGCTCGGGCGAAAGGTGCGTCCATCGCGGGTGATGCCCTGGATGAACACTTGCTTGGGCGTGGGTGCTGCCATCGGGTGGAGGGTACGCCTCGGATGGAGGGCTCGTGCGGGAATCGGGCCTTCGCGGCGACCGGGATCGCCGGCCGGGAGGGCAGCCAAGAATTATATCTTATATAAGACTTGTGGCACCCCGGCGACCCCCGGCAGGGCATGGCACCGATGCCCAGGCGTCATCGATCCCGTGCAAAACGTGTGCCTACAATCGCGCTTCAACGGCTCCCCTCCTGCCCCGCAGGCGTTGAGCCGATTTCTTTTTTCTGGCCCGCCCTCGGAGAGTCCCCGCATGAACGCCGCGCTGAAACCCGTCGCCTCGCCCCACGTGATGAACACCTACGGCCGCCTGCCGATCGCGCTGTCGCACGGCCGAGGCTGCCGCGTGTGGGACACGAACGGCAAGGAATACCTCGACGGGCTCGCCGGCATCGCCGTCAACACCCTGGGGCACGCCCACCCCAAGCTGGTGCCCGCGCTGCAGGACCAGATCGCCAAGCTGATCCACAGCAGCAACTACTACCACGTGCCCGACCAGGAACGCCTGGCGCAGATGCTGGTGGAGCGCTCCGGCCTCACCAACGTGTTCTTCTGCAGCACCGGCCTGGAAGCCAACGAGGCCGCGCTCAAGCTGGCGCGCAAGTACGGCCACGACAAGGGCATCGAGCGCCCCGAGATCGTGGTCTACGAGAAGGCCTTCCACGGCCGCTCCATCGCCACGCTGTCGGCCACCGGCAACCCCAAGGTGCAGGCCGGCTTCGGCCCGCTGGTCGAAGGCTTCGTGCGCGTGCCCGCGAACGACATCGAGGCGCTGAAGAAGGCCACCGCGAACAACCCCAACGTGGTCGCCGTGTTCTTCGAGACCATCCAGGGCGAAGGCGGCATCAACCCGATGCGCGCCCAGTACCTGAAGGATGTGCGCGCCCTGTGCGACGAGCGCGACTGGCTGCTCATGATCGACGAGGTGCAGTGCGGCATGGGCCGCACCGGCAAGTGGTTCGCCCACCAGTGGGCCGGCATCGTGCCCGACGTGATGCCCCTGGCCAAGGGCCTGGGCTCGGGCGTGACCATCGGCGCCGTCGTGGCCGGCCCTAAGGCGGCCAACATCTTCCAGCCGGGCAACCACGGCACCACCTTCGGCGGCAACCCGCTGTCCATGCGCGCGGGCGTCGAGACCATCCGCATCATGGAAGAGGAAGGCCTGCTGGCCAACGCGGAGCGCGTGGGCGCGCACCTGCGCGCCGCCCTGGAAAAGGGCCTGGCCGGCGAGGCCGGCGTGAAGGACATCCGCGGCCAGGGCCTGATGCTGGGCATCGAGCTGGCCAAGCCCTGCGGCGCCATCCTGCAGCGCGCGGCCGACGCCGGCCTGCTGCTGTCGGTGACGGCCGACAGCGTGATCCGACTGGTGCCGCCGCTGATCCTCAGCACGGCCGAGGCCGATGAAATCGCCGCCATCCTGGTGCCGCTGGTCAAGGCCTTCCTGGCGGAGTGAGCGCGCCCATGTCGACCACCATCCGCCACTACCTGCAGTTCAAGGACCTGGGCGCCGAGGAATACGCGCACCTTTTCGAGCGCGCGGCCTTCATCAAGCGCAAGTTCAAGGCGGTCGAGAAGTACCAGCCCTTCGCCGACCCCGACCGCACCCTGGCCCTGATCTTCGAGAAGGCGAGCACGCGCACGCGCGTGAGCTTCGAGGCCGGCATGTACCAGATGGGCGGCTCGGTGGTGCACCTGACCACCGGCGACAGCCAGCTCGGCCGCGCCGAGCCCATCGAGGACAGCGCGCGCGTCATCAGCCGCATGGTCGACCTGGTGATGATCCGCACCTTCGAGCAGGCCAAGATCGAGCGCTTCGCCGCGCATTCGCGCGTGCCGGTCATCAACGGCCTGACCAACGAGTTCCACCCCTGCCAGATCCTGGCCGACCTGTTCACCCTGGTGGAGTACCGCCCCGCGCCGAGCGGCAAGCCCCTGGACGCGATCCGCGGCAAGGTGGTGGCCTGGGTGGGCGACGGCAACAACATGGCCAACACCTGGCTGCAGGCGGCCGAGCTGCTGGGCTTCACCGTGCACGTGAGCACGCCCGGCGGCTACGAGGTCGACCCCGTGCTCGCCGGCATCAGCAACCGCGACTGCTACAAGGTGTTCAAGGACCCGCGCGAGGCCTGCCGCGGCGCCGACCTGGTGACCACCGACGTCTGGACCAGCATGGGCTTCGAGGCCGAGAACGAGGTACGCCGCCAGGCCTTCGCCCAGTGGTGCGTGGACGAGGCCATGATGAAGCTCGCCAAGCCCGACGCGCTCTTCATGCACTGCCTGCCCGCGCACCGCGGCGAGGAGGTCGCCGCCGAGGTGATCGACGGCCCGCAGAGCGTGGTCTGGGACGAGGCCGAGAACCGCATGCACGCGCAAAAGGCCCTGATGGAGTACCTGCTGCTGGGCCGCAGGAACTGAACCACCCCCGCCGCGCTTCGCGCGACCCCCTCCAGGGGGCGGCATCTGCGGCCCGGCAAAACCGGTTCCGCGATGCCCTGGACCCAGTCACTTCGCCCGACAAACACCGGTATGTCCCACTGCGTATCTTGCGGCGCCTGCTGCGCGTGCTTTCGCGTGGACTTCTCGGTCCACGAGATGGAGGACATGGGCGGCAGCGTGCCCAGCGGCCTGGCGGTGGAGCTCACCGCCAGCACCATGCGCCTGCGCGGCACCGACCATTCGCCGCCGCGCTGCGCGGCGCTGACCGGCCGGGTGGGCCAGAAAGCCAGCTGCGGCATCTACGAATGGCGGCCCTCGCCCTGCCGCGAGTTCGAGGAAGGCAGCGAGGCCTGCACCCGCGCCCGCGCCCGGCACCAGTTGCCGCCACTCGACGGCGCGGCGTGAACACCGCCCCGAAACTTCAGACCTGAAGTTTTCCGTCAGCTGTTGGCAATAACCGACACCACGGGTATTTTTGCGGTGCTACCTTCGCCGCGCCATGAAAACGCTCTGGGACATTTCCCCTCCTGTTCACGCGGGCGCACCGGTGTTTCCCGGTGACACCGCGTACGCGCAGCAGTGGGTCGCCCGCATCGGCCCCGGCTGCCCGGTGAACGTCAGCGCGATCACGCTTTCCCCCCACGTGGGCGCGCACGCCGACGCACCGCTGCACTACGACCCGCACGGCGCGCCCATCGGCGAGGTGCCGCTGGACGCCTTCATCGGCCCCTGCCGCGTGATCCACGCGATCGGTGCCGGCCCGCTGATCCGGCCCGAACACCTCGCGCACGCGCTGACGGACCCGCCGCCGCGCGTGCTCGTGCGCGCCTATGCCCGCATGCCGCAGGACGCCTTCGACCAGGACCTGCCCGCCTTCGCGCCCGAGACCGTGGAGCAACTCGCCGGCCTCGGCGTGGTGCTCATCGGCATCGACAGCGCCAGCATCGACCCGGCGAGCAGCAAGGCGCTGGACAGCCACCAGGTGATCCGCCGCCGCGGCCTGCGCGTGCTGGAAAACCTGCTGCTCGACGGCGTGCCCGAAGGCGACTACGAACTCATCGCCCTGCCCCTGAAGCTCAGCACCGCCGACGCCTCCCCCGTGCGCGCGGTGCTGCGATCGCTCTGACCCCGATCCGTCCGGCCCGAGCCCCCGAAGGCCTTTCCACCACCATGACCACCACCCGACAAGACTGCCGCGCGCTCGACGCGAACGACCCGCTGCGCGCGCTGCGCGATCTCTTCGACATCCCCGCGGACACGATCTACCTCGACGGCAACTCGCTCGGCGCCATGCCGCGCTCGGCGCCCGCGCGCGTGGCCGAGGTGGTCACCACCGAATGGGGCCGCGACCTGATCCGCAGCTGGAACAGCGCCGGCTGGTTCGAGATGCCGCGCAAGGTGGGCGACCAGATCGCGCGCCTGATCGGCGCCGCGCCGGGCACCACCATCGCCACCGACAGCACCAGCGTCAACCTGTTCAAGGCGCTCAGCGCCGCGCTGCGCATCAGCGCCGAGACCCGCCCCGGCCGCTGGCGCATCGTCAGTGAACGCAGCAACTTCCCCACCGACCTCTACATCGCCGAGGCCCTGTGCAAGGACAAAGGCTGGGAGCTGGTGCTGGTGGAGCCGCAAGAAATCGCCGAGGCCCTGAAGGACGACAGGCTGGCGAT
This sequence comes from Hydrogenophaga sp. YM1, assembly GCF_016903055.1. NCBI lineage: Bacteria > Pseudomonadati > Pseudomonadota > Betaproteobacteria > Burkholderiales > Comamonadaceae > Hydrogenophaga > Hydrogenophaga sp. YM1. The sequence goes on from NZ_CP070223.1 coordinate 3,327,243, forward strand.
CCTGATGCTCACGCACGTGAACTACCGCACCGGCGCCATGCACGACATGGCCGCCATCACCCAGGCCGCGCACGCCGCCGGCGCCCTGGTGGTCTGGGACCTGGCGCACAGCGCCGGCGCGGTGCCCGTGGACCTGACCGGCGCCGACGCCGACTTCGCCGTGGGCTGCGGCTACAAGTACCTCAACGGCGGCCCCGGTGCACCGGCCTTCGTCTGGGTGAACCCCAAGCACGCCGAGCGCTGCTGGCAGCCGCTGGCCGGCTGGTGGGGCCACGACAAGCCCTTCGCCTTCACGCCCGACTACCAGCCGGCGCCCGGCATCGTGCGCTACCAGTGCGGCACCCAGCCCATGATCAGCCTGGCCGCCCTCGAGTGCGGCGTGGCCACCCTGCTGGCGGCCGAGCCCCTGGGCGGCATGGCGGCGCTGCGGCGCAAGTCGCTGGCGCTCACCGACCTGTTCATCGCGCTGGTGGAAGAACGCTGCGCGGGCCACGGCCTTTCGCTGGTCACGCCGCGCGAGCACGCGCGGCGCGGCTCGCAGGTCTGCCTCTCGATCACCGTGAACCCCCACGCTCCACCGCTTCACGGGTCGCTGCCCCCCGAGGGGGCGCCCACCGGCTTGGGGCGGCCCGGCGCCGGTGGCGAAGGCGCCTACGCCATCGTCCAGGCCCTGATCGCGCGCGGCGTGATCGGCGACTACCGCGCGGGCGACGGCGCGGGCCACCCCGACATCCTGCGCTTCGGCTTCACGCCGCTGTACCTGGGCTTCGAGGACGTGTGGAACGCCGTCGAGCACCTGCGCCAGGTGCTGGAAAGCGGCGAGTGGCAGCGGCCCGAGTTCAATCGCCAGCACGCGGTGACCTGAATGCCTTGCCCGCACGACCCCATGAACGACAGCCCCCAACGCCCCGAGGACGTGGTGCGCGAGGAGCGCGCCCAACTCGACTTCAGCCACGACATGAGCTACGGCGACTACCTGCAGCTCGACGCCGTGCTCAACGCGCAGAAGCCGCTGTCGCCCGCGCACGACGAGATGCTCTTCATCGTGCAACACCAGACCAGCGAGCTGTGGATGAAGCTCATGCTGCACGAGCTGCACGCGGCCGTGGCCCACATCGCGCGCGACGAACTGCCGCCGGCCTTCAAGATGCTCGCGCGCGTGAGCCGCATCATGGAACAGCTGGTGCACGCCTGGGACGTGCTGGCCACCATGACGCCGCCCGAGTACAGCGCACTGCGGCCCTACCTGGCGCGCTCCAGCGGCTTCCAGAGCCACCAGTACCGCTGCATCGAGTTCGCCATGGGCAACAAGAACGCCGCCATGCTGCAGCCGCACGCCCACCACCCGCAGCGACTGGCCACGGTGCGCGCCGCCTACGAAGCGCCCTCGCTCTACGACGAATGCCTGCGCCTGCTCGCGCGGCGCGGCCTGCCGGTGCCGCAGAGCCACCTGCAGCGCGACTGGACCCAGCCCTACGAGGCCAGCGACGCCGTGGAACAGGCCTGGCTGATCGTCTACCGCGACCCCAAGGCCCACTGGGACCTGTACCAGCTTGGCGAAGAGCTCACCGACCTGGAGGACACCTTCCGGCTCTGGCGCTTCCGCCACGTCACCACGGTGGAACGCGTGATCGGCTTCAAGCGCGGCACCGGCGGCACCGGCGGCGTGAGCTACCTGCGCAAGATGCTCGACGTGGTGCTGTTCCCCGAGATCTGGCGCCTGCGCACCGACCTCTGAGGCCGCTCAGAGCGGCCCGCGCAGGCTGTCCACGGGGTTGGGCGGCCCCCGCCAGGCGCGCTCGCAGTCGGCGCGCGCGCGCCGGAAGACCTCCTCGCCCAGGCCCGCGCGCAGCTCCAGCATGAGCGGCCGCACCCAGCGCGCCGCGGCCTCGCGCCCCACCAGGTCCACCAGCGTGGCCCAGCCCATGGCCAGCCGTTCATAGGCCTGAGCCGGCTCGCCGCGCTCCACGTGCACGGCGGCGGCCTGGCTCACGGCGTCCAGGTAGGTGATGGCATCGCGCACCTCCAGCGCGCCCCGGCGCGCCATGTCCAGGCGCTGCAGGGCCTCGGCGCGCTCGCCCAGGGCCCGCGAGAGGCGCGCGCCCAGCAGGCCGCGCCGCGCGGCGGCGTCGCCGGAGCTGTCGCCGATCACCGCCAGGCCCTGCCAGAGCTCGTCAGCCCGCCGGGGGTCGTGGTTCATCAGGGCGGCCACGGCCGCCAGCCGGGCCGCCTCGGCATCGCCCGACAGCCCCTGCGCGGAAAACAGGCTGGCCGCCCGCAGGAAGCGCTGCGTCGCGCCTTCGGTGTCGCCCACGGACAGCGACTCGCGGGCCTGCGCCAGCAAGGTGTCCGCCACATCGTGTGCCCGCTCTCGGGCGTTCTCGGTCGTCCAGCCCACCGGGCCGGGCACGGTGTCGTCGTACGCACCCATGACCGCCTCCTTTGCGCCGCCCGCAGGGGCCGCCAGCCGAAGCTTAGATCAGCCGGCGATGCCGCCGGCCCCGTTTTCTCCCCTATGCAGAAATGGGCATAGCACGCGCCCGCAGCCCCACGCCGGAACCCCGGCCAGCCCTGCGCCACAGAGCCGGCAGCGCTGTCACACCGCTCGCCCCACCGGCCCATGTCCACCTCACTTGAACTGCTTCTGGGCCCCGCGCCCTCCGGCACCCCCACCCACCTGCGGCGGCTGCGCAGCGACGACGGCATCGCGCTGCGCCTCATCAGCAACGCGGGCGACGACCAGGTGATGCTGCTCAGTTCGCCCGGCCGCCTGCCGCCCGGCACCGAGCTGGACACCCCACAGGGCCTGTGGCACCACACGCTGGCGCACCCGCGCCGCCCGGGCTTGCGGCTGTCGCTGGTGGTGCCAGTGGGCAGCGCCCGCGTCCACCTGATGGATGTCTGGCCACGGCACGCCGTGCCACCGCAGGCCCTGGCCGAGGTGCTCGACGAACACAGCCGGCGCCACCGGCTCTGGCGCGAGGCGCTGGCCGCGGACGCCCCTCAGGGCGACGGGGACAGCGGCGATGCGCCCCTCACGCCCGACCACCCGGCCGCCCTGCCCTACCCATTCGCCTGACCAGCGCCGCACACCCCCTTGCTGCCTCTGTCCACGCGCCCTCTGTCCCCATGAATCGCCACACCGCCCCGTTCCCTCCCGCTGGGAACAGACCACCGGTCTTCCTGCCACGGCAGCAGGTCCCGCCCGCGCGGCACGCGGCGCCGAACACCGTGGTGCCAACCCCATTCCCCATGCCGGGGTACCAGCCCGACCACACGGTCGTGAACACGCTCACCAGCCAGTCCCTGGCATGGCTGGAGGAGAACGACCTGAGGTTCGACTTTGGGCAAGGCTTCGACTTTGTCCCCTTGCCTTCACCGCCCGGTTCACCGCCCCCCGCCGACGACAACCCGCCCGGGCCACACCCGTCGAACAACACCCTTCCACCGGTGCTGAGGGCCCTCCACCACATCAACGAAAAGCAGAAGAGCCAGGCACACCGCCAACTAAAGCAATGCACGACGATAGAGCAGGCCCTGGTGGAGATGCTGGCGGCCAGCAACTCAGGGACGCACAGCCATGGCCCCGCCCCCATGCGGGTGGGGTCCGTGCTCGGGTTGGTGGCCAGGCTGCCGCTGAACTCGCGTGTGCGGGAAACGTTTGCCTGCATGTGTCTCATTCGAATGCGCATGGAACGCAGCGCCATGGGGGTGGCCAATCGCTACATCGACCTGGCGAATACACTGCCCCGCCAGTTCCCGGCTGATGAACTGGGGCCGTACCAGCAAGTCCTCATCGCGTGTGGCCGACTGGCGATCCAACAGATCCGCGACGAAGACGCTGAGCATTTCAAGAAGCAGCCAAGCGAGGCGCTCGACGCGCTGGCTCGCATTGAAAACAGGCTGAACGACTACGAGGCCCAGCCCTGCGTCCAACCACAGGTATCGATTGAGGAGTTGCGCCGGCAGGTCGGCGTTCGGTATCCGCAGCGCGGCACGCCCTCGGCGTCAAGCTTGAAGCGCCGCCATGAGCAGACGGTCACCGAAACGACGCAAGAGGATCCCGACGGCGGGGCAGATGAAGAGCGCATTTCTCCGGCGCGTACCCCCGCCTGGGGGCCGTCGCGCTTCGCCGGTGAACTGCACGCGATGGTGTCCGGCGGCCGCTTGATCGTGCGGCAACCGGTCGCTCAGGCCCTGCGGGCTTTCGCCACCTGCCCCAACCGGCAAGGCCTGAGCAGGGCCCTGCCCAGCATCCCGGATGCACAAGGATTTCTGGACATGCTGGACCTGATGCTCGGCCTGAACCCATCGGCGGCGGGCGAGCTCGCGCTGCACACGGCACTCAACTACATCGAACGTGGCCTGCTCATGCCGAACGCCATTGCCGAAGCCGTGGTCCGCGCCTTGCCCCTGGTGAACACCTGGCCCAAGGACATAGCCTTCACGCTCCCGCTGATGTCCCAGTTGAACCAGCAACCCGCCCTGGTTCGCGAGGCGGTGACCCGCTTGATCGACCGCCTGCTGCGCGCCCGCTCGTGATCGACCGCACCCGCGGCCCCCGGCATCGGCCGCGGGCGCCGGCCCTCGCTCAGCTCGGGCGGATGTTGTTGCGCCGGATCACGTCGGCCATGGCGGCGGTGTCGGCCTTGATGCGGCGCGCCAGGCCCTCCGGCGAGGTGCCGGCCACGGCCCAACCCTGGTTCAGGATCTTCTCGCGCACCTCGGGGCGGCGCACGATCTCGCTGAGCAGCGTGGCCAGCCGGTTCACGTGCGCCTTGGGCAGGCTGTTGGGCGCGGCCACGGCGTTCCAGATCTCCAGCTGGAAGTCCTTCACGCCGGCTTCGGCCAGGCTGGGCACGTCGGGCACCACGGCGCTGCGGCCGGCCGAGGTGACGCCGATGGCGTGCAGCTTGCCGGCCTTGACCTGCGCCATGGCCAGGCCCGGCGGCAGCAGCGACATCTGGATCTGCCCGCCGATCATGGCCGCCATCACCTGCGGGTTGCCGGGGTACGGCACGTGCACCGCGCCCAGGCCGGCGCGCGACTTCAGCAGCTCCATGCCCAGGTGCGCCACCGTGCCGATGCCCGGCGTGCCGTAGTTCCACTTGTCGCCGTTGCGGCGCGCGGCCTCCAGGAAGGCGCGCGCATCGGCGGGCGTGCCCGGCGCGCCCGCCAGCAGCAGCGGTGCCACGGCGATCAGCGACACCGGCGTGAGATCGGTGAGGGGGTCGTAGGTGGTGGCGGGGTTGAGGATCTTGGCGATCGTCATGTTGCCGTTGATCATCAGCCCGATGGTGTGGTCATCGTCGGCGCGCGCCACCTGGGCGGCGGCCACGTTGCCGCCGGCGCCAGGGCGGTTCTCCACCACCACCGGCTGGCCCAGCAGGCCCTGCAGCGGGTCGGCCAGGGTGCGGGCCATCAGGTCGGGCGAGGAGCCGCCGGGAAAGCCCACCACGATCTTGAGCGGGCGGCTGGGCCACGCGGGCTGGGCCAGGGCGGCGGGCAGCGCGGCGGCGGCGGCCAGGGCGGCACCGGTGGCGATGGCTTGGCGTCGGGTGGTGGGCTTCAGTGGCATGGGGGTCTCCAGCGGTTGTCAGGGGTTCGCGGAAGCGGGCCGGGGCGGGACGCCCGGGCCGGCGTAGAGCCAGGGATTGTCCAACAGGCGTTCGCCCAGCACGCCCATGGCGGTGTCGCGGCCCAGACGCAGCAGGCCGCTGGCGTGGAAGATGCGCCCATTGCGGCGCGAGCGGCGTTGCACGCGGGCGTTGCGGGACCAGCGCGCCTGGGCGTAGCGTGCGAAGCGCTCGGGCCAGTCGGCCGCCGTGGCGCCCCGCGCGAGGTGCCCCAGGACCCAGGCGTCTTCCAGGGCCATGGCCGCGCCCTGCGCGAGGTAGGGGCGCATGGGGTGCGCGGCGTCGCCCAGCAGGGCCACCGCGCCGCGCGCCATGTCGGCGGGGCCACGCAACGGATCGCGGTCGTGCAGCACCCAGCGCGTCCAGCCGGGCACGGCGGCCAGCCAGTCGGCCAGCGGTCCGGCGACGGGGCCGAGCGCGGCGCGCAGCTCGCCGGCCTCGGCCGGCTGCGACCAGCTGCTGGCCTCCAGCCCGCCCGCCTCGCCCTGCACCACGGCCACCAGGTTGAAAGCCTCCCCGCGCCGCACGGGGTAGTGCACCACGTGCAGCCGGGGGCCCAACCACACGCCCACCGCGGAGTCGCGCATCGCGGCGGGCAGCGCCGCCACGGGGATCAGGCCGCGGTAGGCCAGGTGGCCGGTGCGGCGGGGCGGCGCGGCGTCGAAACCGCCCTGGCGCACGCGGCTCCAGAGGCCGTCGCAGCCGATCAAGGCCTGGCCGGCCAATTGGTCGCCGCTGGCCAAGGTGAGCGACACGCCCGGCCCACTCGGCCCACTCGGCCGCCAGGACTCGGCGCGTGCGCCCAGGCGCCACGACACGCAAACCTCCTGCGCCACGGCGCGCTGCAGCAGCGCGTGCAGGTCGGCGCGGTGCAGGCAGGCATAGGCCTGGCCGTGGCGCGCCACGGCGGCCTCGCCCAGCGTCAGTTGGCCCAGCGAGCGGCCGCTGCGCGCGTCGCGCACGCGCAGCGCCTCGGGAAAGGCGGCGGCCTCGCGCAGCGCGGGCAGCAGGCCCCAGTCGGCCAGCACGCGCACCGCGTTGGGACCCAATTGCAGGCCCGCGCCGATCTCGCCGAACGCGGGGGCCTGTTCCAAGACGGTGACGGCCTGGCCTTGGCGCGCCAGGGCCAGGGCCGCACCCAGTCCGCCGATGCCGGCACCGGCCACGAGCAAGGGAAGGTTCATGCGGGGGATGGTACCGACGCGGAACACCCAGCCAGCCCCCGCCACGAAACGCATTGCGCCGTCCATTCGCTCAATCACGGAGAACACCCTTGAACCGCAATACCCCTACGTATCCCCCCTTCAGGCAGCCACATCTCTACCCCCCGCAATACCCCCACCCACAAGCACCGAGCGCCTCGCCCAGCGGCATTTCGCCACCAACCACCCAGCAGCAGCGCTACATCTACCCCCCTCCGGACGCCCTCATCCACCAGCCGCACACCGGAAACAACACAAGCTTTCCGATTTTTTGCCTGACGACAGAGAGCGCCGACTGCCATCGACTGCCCGAAGCCGCTTCACCAGTCCACCCGATTCAATCCCTCACCGAAACAGAGCGCAGCGACGCCAGCCCCTCGCCCATTGCCTGCGGCAGCGCCGAGTCCCGTGATGACTCCCCTCCGCGTCGAACGAACACACCACCCGAACTCAACCAATTGCGGTTGCAATCCATCACGGAACTGGCGGACACGTTCCAGAACTTCGGGAACACCGTGGCATTCACCGGCCACCCGATGGACCGGCACAGCCACCAATCGATCACCGCTATTCAGCGGGAACTGCTCCGCCACGGCCGAGAACTGCAGGCCAGGCTATTGACCCAGGTTCCGCCTCGACCACCGGCGAATCGCCCCGTTCCCCACCCCTACCTGCCAGGGCAGTTTCTGGACATGCCGTCGAACGGACAGGTGGACATGCACGCCCCCCCACTCTTTTCCAACAACCTCTACCAGGCCGTTGCACAGCAAACACCACAACACCCTGGAACGGCTTTCACCCCCCTGGTTCCGAATAGCCCCTGGGATACGCCGCCTCCGCAAGGGACGCCCGGCCACCAGGGACATCCGCCGCACACCCCGTCGCCGCCATTCACGCAGACGTCTCTCCCGGCACCCCCCCGTACACCCTTCGTCGCCCCTGCGGCCAGCGCCACAACGGCATGGGCATTGGCCCGCCGGGTCAGTGACCTGATGACGCTCGACCCCCAAATCCCCCTGTCGGCCTTAAAGATCATCAAGCCGCTGTCCACCTGCCCGGACCGGCATCACATGGCCGAGGTGCTCTCCAACGACAACCTGAAGTTCTTCCCCCATGCCCTGGAGTGGCTGGCCCGTTTCGACGGCGAGAAGGCCAATGAACTCGGTGTGTGTGCGCTGCTTCATTTCGTCGAAGTTGACGAGATCGTGCCGAGCAGCCTGACCAATGCCCTGCTGTCGGTCCTGCAAGGCGCCAAGACATGGCCCCGGGATGCGAAAGACGTGGGCCTTCTCCTGGGCAAACTGAAGCAGCAACCGGATACGCGCTTTTACGCGGCCACGAACGCGCTCATTGGCCGCCTGCTCTGCCCGGACCAGTGATCCGTCGGCCGCCAAACGCCCGCGCGGCGCCAGGCGCCGTTGTCACAGCACCCGCTTGAACCACACCAGCGACAGCCCCGCCGCCAGCACCACCAGCCCCGCGGCCAGCAAGGCCAGCAGCCCGGAGACTTCGGTCTCCTTCTTCTCCACCGTCAGGCGCGAGCTCAGCGACTGGTAGATCTGTTTCAGGTTCTCGGCGGTGCCGGCGTAGAAGTACTCGGCCTTGGTGGTGCGCGCCACGTCCTTGAGCGTGTCCTCGTCCAGGCGCACGCGCATGGACCAGCCCTCGAAACCGATCACCTCGCCCTCGACCGTGCCCACGCCCACGGTGTAGACGCGCACGCCCCGGTCGGCCGCCATCTTCGCGGCCTCGGCCGTGTCCACGCCGGTGGTGCGCTGGCCGTCGGTGAGCAGGATGATCGCGGCCGAACCGTACGAGCCCGGTTCCACCGGCTGGAAGGCCTTCTCCTCGGTGTTGCGCGGCTGGTCAAGCGAGCGGCCGCGCGGCGCGAAGGGGTCGGTGTTGCGGCTGTAGGTCATGTCGGTCAGGCTGATGCGCTGATCGGGAAACAGCTCGGACAGCGAGACCACGATGGCGCTGCCGATGGCGGTGGCGCGCTGCAGTTGGAACTTGTCGATGGCGGTCACCAGGTCTTCGCGGCTGAGGGTGATCGGCTGCACCACCTGGGCCGAGCCGGCGAAGGCCACGATGCCCACCTTCACGTGGCGCGGCAGCTCGGCCAGAAAGGCCTTGGCCGCGTTCTGCGAGGCCACCAGGCGGTTGGGCAAGACGTCCTCGGCGCGCATGCTGCCCGACACGTCCATCGCCAGGATGATGGTCTGCTGGGTGGACGGCAGCGTGATGCTGGCCGTGGGCCGCGCCGCCGCCAGCAGCATGGCCGCCAGCGCCAGCAACAGCAGCATCGGCGGCACGTGGCGCCGCCAGCCCGGGCCCTTGCCCAGGGCCTCGCGCACGATGGACAGGTTGGCGTAGCGCAGCGCCGTGCGCTGGCGCCGGCGCAGCAGCCACAGGTAGAGCAGCACCAGCAGCGGCAGGGCCAGCAGCAGCCACAGCATCTGCGGCCACAGGAAGCTCACGGGCGGCAGCCATCCGTTCATAGCAAAACCTCCGCGCGATGCGCTGCGGTGCGTGCCCCTTCGGGCGGCCGTGCGGTGCTCATGCGCGCACTCCTTCTCGGGTTCGGCGAGGCAGTTGCGTGGGCATGGGCCGCCCGAGCGCACCGTGGCGCACGCGCCGCTCGCGCAGGTCCACGAAGCGCAGCACCGCGTCGGTCAGGTCCTCGTCGGTGGCGAGTTCCAGCGTGTCCACGCCAGCGCGCGCCAGGCTGTCGCGCAACTGCGCCTCGCGCTGCGCGGCGATCCGCGCGAAGCGCTGGCGAAAGCCCTTGTCGTTCGTGTCGACCACGATCTGCTCGCCGGTTTCGGCGTCGCGGATGGGGATCAGGCCCAGGTCGGGCAACTCCAGCTCCAGCGGGTCGACCAGGCGCACGGCCACCACGTCGTGGCGGCGCGCCAGCTCGCCCAGCGGCCGTTCCCAACCGGGCTGGCTGATGAAGTCGGACACCACGAAAACGGTGCTGCGCTGGCGCACGGTGAAGACGGCGCTGCGCAACAGGTCGCCCAGGCGCGTGGCGGCGTTGCCGGCGGGCGCGGGCGCTTTCCCGGCCGAGGCGGGCATGAGCATCTGCAGCAGGCGCAGCACGTGCAGGCGCCCGCCGCGCGCCGGCAGCATGGCCTCCACCCGCGCGCGGCCGCGCGAGCCGTACACCATGGCGCCCACGCGGTTGCCCTGGCCCGAGATGAGGCGCCCCAGCACCGCGGTGAAGCGCAGCAGCACGTCGATCTTGCGCTGCTCGCCCGAGCCGAAATCCACCGAGGGACTGAGGTCGAGCAGGAACCAGGCCGCCATCTCGCGGTCCTCGGTGAACACCCGCACGTGCGGCTGTTGCAGCCGCGCCGTGACGTTCCAGTCGATGTGGCGCACATCGTCGTGCAGCTGGTACTCGCGCAGGTCGGCCAGGTCCAGGCCGCTGCCGCGCATGAGGGTCTTGTAGTGGCCCTGCAGCAGGCCGTCGAGCCGGCGCAGCACGGTCCACTCCAACTGGCGCAGCAGCGCATCGGCGCGCTGCGCGGCGGGCGCCCTCCCCGCCTCGCCGGGGGGCGCGGTGGGGGCTCGGCCGAACAGGCGCTTGAACATATCAGGCCACGCGCTTTTCCGCTTCCAGCGGGCGCGCTGGCGGCGGGATGTGTTTCATGATGCGCGCGATCAGCGCATCGCTGGTGAGGCCTTCGGACAGGCCCTCGTAGGACAGCACCACGCGGTGGCGCAGCACATCGGGCACCAGGTCGACCATGTCCTCGGGCAGGGCGTAGGCGCGGCCGCGCATCATGGCCAGGGCGCGCGCGCCTTCCACCAGGCCAATGGTGGCGCGCGGGCTGGCGCCGAAGGTGATGAGACCGGCCATGTCCTTGATGCCGTGCCTGTCCGGGTAGCGCGTGGCCGACACCAGGCGCACCGCGTACTGCACCAGCGAGGGGTCCACGTAGACCTCGCGGCACAGCGCCTGCAGCGCGGCCAGCTGTTCGGTGGTGGCGACCGCGTTCACCCGCACCGCGGGGCCGGTGACGCGCTCGACGATGACGTACTCCTCCTCGTCGCTGGGGTAGTCCACCAGCACCTTCATCATGAAGCGGTCCACCTGCGCCTCGGGCAGCGGGTAGGTGCCTTCAGTCTCGATCGGGTTCTGCGTGGCCATCACCACGAAGGGCCGCGGCACGGGGTGCGTCTCGCCCGCGATGGTCACCTGGCGCTCCTGCATCACCTCCAGCAGCGCGCTCTGCACCTTGGCCGGCGCGCGGTTGATCTCGTCGGCCAGCAGCAGGTTGGCGAACACCGGGCCAAGCGCGGTGCTGAAATCGCCGGTCTTCTGGTTGTAGATGCGCGTGCCGACCAGGTCGGCCGGCACCAGGTCGGGCGTGAACTGGATGCGCTTGAAGCGCCCCTGGATCGCCTCGGCCAGCGTTTTCACGGTGAGCGTCTTGGCCAGACCGGGCACGCCCTCCACCAGCAGGTGGCCCTGCGCCAGCAGCCCCACCATCACGCGCTCGAGGAACCGGTCCTGGCCGACGACCACGCGCTTGACCTCGTAGAGGATCTCTTCCATCAGCTGGGCGGTCTCGGGGGCGTTGGTGTCGCTCATGAAGGGCTCCGGTCGGTGGATGGGGGGCTCAGAACGGGGGCAGGCCCGCGGCGCTGGCGGCGCTTTCGATGGGCACGGCAAAACCGATGCCCACGAAGGTGCGGGCGCTGGTGGGGTTGAGGATGCCGGTGACGATGCCGACCACCTCGCCGTCCATGGTGACCAGCGGGCCCCCGGAATTGCCGGGGTTGGCCGCGGCGTCGAACTGGATCAGGTTGCCGATGACCTGCTTGCCCTCGGGCGACTTGAACTCGCGGTCGAAGCCGGAGATGACGCCGGCCGACACCGAGGGCCCGATGCCAAAGGGAAAGCCCACCGCCACCACCTGGTCGCCGGCGTTCAGGTCGTTGGTGGAGCGCAGGGTGGCCGCGATCAGGTCGTCGGGGATGGTCTGGGCCTGCAGCACGGCCAGGTCGTTCTCGGGCTGCGCCCCGGTGACGGTGGCGCCCGATTCGCTGCCGTCGGCGAAGGTGATCTTGAGCCGGTCGGCGCCCTGCACCACGTGCAGGTTGGTCAGGATCACGCCCTTGTCGACGATCACCACGCCGGTGCCCACCCCCTGCTCGCTCTCCTTGCCCTTCTCATCCTTGCCGTAGGACAACACGCGCACCACGGCGGGGCGGATTTTCTCGGCCGCCCGCGCGGCCGGCGAGGGCATCACCTGGGTGGTGAGGGTGCGCAGCACGGCGGCGTCGATGTCCTTCTGCGTGAGCGCGGCGGCGCCGCCCGCCTGGCGCTGCCACACCAGCGCGATCAGGGCGATGGACAGCAGGGCGATGGCCGCCCACATGAAGCGCGGGCTGGCCGCGCCGCGCGCCAGGGCGCTGCGCCAGCGGCGAACGGGCCGCGCTGGCGCGGCCGCCTCGGCGGCCGGTTCGATGGCCTGCACCCCCGGCAGCGCGTCGACCGGCGGGGCCGCGCGGCGCGAGGGGCTGTACTTCGCTGTCTTTCGCATCGCGACCCCCGACGAAGAAGCTGTGGGTCACATGATGCCGCGATGCGCCGACCGGCTCAAGCGGTCAACAATTGCCGCAGCACGTAGGGCAGGATGCCGTTCGCCCGGTAGTACTCCACCTCGACGGGCGTGTCGATGCGCAGGGTGACGGTGATCTCGCGCCGCTGGCCGTCGGGACGGGTGATCACCAGCGTGGCGTCGCTCTGCGGCGTCAGCTCGGGGTGCGGCAGCACGTCGATGGTTTCGTCGCCGCGCAGGCCCAGCGACTCCCAGGAGTCGCCCGGCTTGAACTGCAGCGGCAGCACGCCCATGCCCACCAGGTTGCTGCGGTGGATGCGCTCGAAGCTGCGCGCCACCACGGCCTTGATGCCCAGCAACTGCGTGCCCTTGGCCGCCCAGTCGCGACTGGAGCCGGTGCCGTACTCCTCGCCCGCGAAGATGACCGTGGGCACGCCGTCGGCCACGTAGCGCATGGCGGCGTCGTAGATGGGCAGCTTCTCGGGCCGCGCACCGGCGGCGGCCGCCGCCGGGGAGGGCTGGTGCAGGGTGAAGCCACCCTCCTCGCGCGTGCCGTCGGCCAGCGGCGGGATCATCAGGTTCTTGATGCGCACGTTGGCGAAGGTGCCGCGCATCATCACCTCGTGGTGGCCGCGGCGCGCGCCGTAGCTGTTGAAGTCGGCCGGCAGCACCTTGTGCGCCTGCAGCCACAGGCCGGCGGGCGAGGACGCCTTGATGTTGCCGGCCGGCGAGATGTGGTCGGTGGTGATGGAGTCGCCGAACAGCGCCATGATGCGCGCGCCATGCACCGCCACCGGGCGCTGGGCGTCCATCGCGTCCAGCGCGAAGCCCTGGAAGAACGGCGGCTCGGCGATGTAGGTGCTCTTGGGCCAGTCGTAGGTGGTGCCGCTCAGGCCCGGGATGCGCTCCCACAGCTCGCCAGGCTCGGTCTTCACGCGGGCGTAGTTGTCGCGGTAGGCCTTGCCGTTCATGGCGCTCTTCATCAGCGCGTGGATCTCGTCGCTGGTGGGCCAGATGTCGCCCAGGTACACGGCCTGCCCGCCGGTGCCGGTGCCCACCGGCTGGGTCATCAGGTCGGTGGTGACGGTGCCCGCGATGGCGTAGGCCACCACCAGCGGCGGGCTGGCCAGGAAGTTGGCCTTGATGTTGGGGTGGATGCGCGCCTCGAAGTTGCGGTTGCCCGAGAGCACCGCCGCGCAGACCAGGTCGTTGTCGGTGATGGCGGCGTTGAACTCGGGCCTCAGGTCGCCCGCGTTGCCGATGCAGGTGGTGCAGCCATAACCCGCGAGCGCGAAGCCGAGCCGCTCCAGGTAGGGCAGCAGACCGGTGTTGGTGAGGTACTCGGTGACGATGCGCGAGCCCGGCGCCAGCGAGGTCTTGATGTGCGGCTGCACCTTGAGGCCCTTTTCCACCGCCTTCTTGGCCAGCAGGCCGGCGGCCAGCAGCACGCTGGGGTTGCTGGTGTTGGTGCAACTGGTGATGGCGGCGATCAGTACGTCGCCGTTCTTCAGGTCCACGCCCTTGCCGGCGGGAAAAGCCTGCGCCAGCTTGCCCGGCGGCTGCTTGAAGCCGCCCTGCTCCATGGGGGCGCTGAACAGCTCGGTGAAGCGGCGCGACACGTCACCGAGTTCGATGCGGTCCTGCGGGCGCTTGGGGCCCGCGAGGCTGGGCGCCACGGTGCCCAGGTCCAGCGTGATCACCTGCGAGTAGTCGATGTCGCCGCGCTGCGGCACGCCGAACAGGCCCTGGGCCTTGAAGTAGGCCTCGAAGGCGTCGATCTCGGCCGCGCTGCGGCCGGTGCCGCGGAAGTATTCCAGGGTCTTGCCGTCCACCGGGAAAAAGCCCATGGTGGCGCCGTACTCGGGCGCCATGTTGGCGATGGTGGCGCGGTCGGGCAGCGTGAGCGAGGCCGTGCCCTCGCCGAAGAACTCCACGAACTTGCCCACCACCTTGTGCCGGCGCAGGATCTCGGTGACGGTGAGCACCAGGTCGGTGGCCGTGACGCCGCCGCGCAGGCGGCCCGTGAGCTCGAAGCCCACCACGTCGGGCGTGAGGAAGTACACCGGCTGACCCAGCATGGCAGCCTCGGCCTCGATGCCGCCCACGCCCCAGCCCACCACGCCGATGCCGTTGATCATGGTGGTGTGGCTGTCGGTGCCCACCAGCGTGTCGGGGTAGTACAGCCCACCCTTGAGGTGCACGCCGCGCGCCAGGTACTCCAGGTTCACCTGGTGCACGATGCCAAAGCCCGGGGGCACCACGCCAAAGGTGTCGAAGGCCTGCATGCCCCACTTCATGAAGCCGTAGCGCTCCAGGTTGCGCATGAACTCCAGCTTCATGTTCAGGTCCAGGGCGTCCTTGGTGCCGTAGTGGTCGACCATGACCGAGTGGTCCACCACCAGGTCGACCGGCACCAGGGGCTCGATGCGCTTGGGGTCGCGCCCCAGGCGCTGGGCGGTGCTGCGCATGGCGGCCAGGTCGGCCAGCAGGGGCACGCCGGTGAAGTCCTGCAGCACCACGCGCGCCACGGTGAAGGGGATCTCGTCCGTGCGCGCCGCCTTGGGCTTCCAGTTGGCCAGCTGCGCCACGTGCTCGCGCGTCACGCGCTCGCCGTCGCAGTGCCGCAGCACGCTTTCCAGCACGATGCGGATGGAATGCGGCAGGCGCTTGACGTTGGGAAACTCGCGCGCCAGCGCCGGCAGGGAATAGAGGCGGCCGGTCTTGCCGGCCGCGGGGGTGAAGGTCTTGACGGTCTGGGCGAAGGGGTGGGCGTAGCTCGTGGGGGCGTCCATGCGGTGGCTCCTGAAGATCGTTCCGTGCGGGTCAAGGGCCATTCTGCGATCTTCTGGCGCCACCGCAAGCGCGGCGGCGATTTGCCCCGGGAAGCCGGCTGGGATCAGACCGCCAGGCGCTGGACCGGCGCGCGCCAGCCCAGGAACTCCAGGTCGGCCAGGGCCAGCACCGCCACCGCCAGCACCGTCAGGTAGGCCTGGCCCAGCGCCGTCACGCCGCTGTCACCGCCCCAGGCCAGGGCCAGGCAGGCGACACCCCAGAGCACGTTGCCCACGATCAGCACCATGAGCGGTCCGCGCGCAGGCATCACCTGGCGTGCCAGGATCGCCGCCAGCGCGATGTAGGCCAGCAAGGCCCAGCCGGCGGCGGTGATCAGGCCCTCGGACAGGCCGAGCCAGCCCGCGAGCGAGCCGGCGAAGGCCAGGTGCAGCACGGCGGTGCCGGCGCCGGCGATGGCGTCCAGCGCGAGCACGCGGCGCAGCTGGGGGTTGGAGAGGCGCAAGGTCGAAAGGCTCATGTCGGGCTCCTGAGAGGGGTTGAACATGGCGCCCATCGTGTCGGTCCCCCAGCAGCGGGTCCATGACCTGCCAGGTCATGGCCGCCGCCCCCACCCGGCCTACCATGCGGCCATGCACGCCCACCGCCCCCACCACGCCGCCCCCCTGCCCTTCGGCGACCACCTGCGCCACTGGCGCCAGCGACGCCGCCTGAGCCAGCTCGAACTCGCCCTGCAGGCGGAGGTCTCCACGCGCCACCTGAGCTGCGTGGAAACCGGCCGCGCCAGCCCCAGCCGCGAGATGGTGATGCGCCTGTCCGAGCGCCTGCAGGTGCCGCCGCGCGAGCGCAACGCCCTGCTGGTGGCGGCCGGTTTCGCGCCCATGTACCGCGAGCGAGCGCTCGACGACCCGGCCATGGCGGCGGCGCGCGCCGCCGTGCAGCGCATCCTGGACGCGCACGAGCCCTGGCCCGCGCTGGCCATGGACCGCCACTGGAACCTGGTGATGCACAACCGGCTGGTGCCGCTGCTGATGCAAGGCATTGCGCCGGAACTGCTGCAGCCGCCCGTGAACGTGCTGCGCCTGAGCTTGCACCCGCAGGGCCTGGCGCCGCGCATTCACAACCTGCCGCAGTGGCGCGAGCACCTGCTGGAGCGCCTGCGCCAGCAGATCGCCACCACCGGCGACGCCGCCCTGGCCGAGTTGGCCGAGCAACTGCGCGCCCTGCCCGCCCCGGCTGGCGGCGACGGCGACGGCCACCACGCCCTGCCCGGCGAGCACCTGGGCGTGCTCATGCCCTTTCGCTTCAACACGCCGCTGGGAGAACTGAACCTGATCAGCACCACCACCGTGTTCGGCACGGCGGTGGACATCACCTTGCAGGAACTGGCGCTGGAGACCTTCTTCCCGGCCGACGAGGCCACGGCCGAGCGGCTGCGCGCCATGGCGGCGGCGGCCTGAGCCATCGGCGCGGCACCGGCCGTTCGCACTCGGCCATCCGGTCGGGCCACGGGGGGTGGCCGGCCGGAACCGCCTTCGGGGGCCACCCGACACAAGCAGCAGTGGCCTATGCGCCACCCGTAGCGAGCGACGCGGGAGCGACCTGCCCACGCGCCTTGCCCTGTGCTTCTTCGCCCCGAGGTCCTCATGCCAGTCACCACTCTCCCTGCGACGGGTGCCCGCCACCCCGTCCCGTCGCAACAACCCAAGGTTCTGCGCAGGCCTGCGCCTGCAACACCGGCCACCAAGCCCACGGTCGAGCCCGCGACGACCCAGGGCACCGAGCCCTCGTCGCCCCCCGTGGAACCGAACGCCCCCAACCTGCAGTGCAGCGACGCCGATGCCGGCCTGTCGCAGCCGGCGCCGAAGACACCAGGGCCCCGGTCAGGCAACGCCAGGGAACTCTTGGCCAGGTACCGGGCGGAGAACCCGGAAGACAAGCACGAGGACAAGCACGAAGACGAAGCGGCATCCGTCTTCAAGGACGTCGTTTTCGATCTCTCGCCGCCGCCGGGCACCACCTGGGAGCAGATCAGGCAAGAGATGTTCGGCCACGACTCCGCCACCCCCCCAAGCGCGCCCGCCGCGCCCGCCTGCGATGAGTTGCCACCCACCATGAATGGGCGCGCCGCCCCGGATGGGCGAACGCCAGCCAGCCACACGCGCCAGGAGCCATCGGGCACCGGGGCCACGGCACCACCGCCGTCGGGCACCAGCGGCGCGCACGAAGGCGTCGACTTCGACCTCGACAACGATCCCGGACTGGTGGGGGAACTGCGGGCACTGAACGACAAGTACGCGCCGCCTCAGGCGAAGGCTGAGGCGGCCTCGGCGCGGCAAGGGAGCGCCACGGCCTGGAAGGCGGGCGTCTTCGCGCGCACGCGCTCCGCCAGCCAGGGGGATGTGCCGCGGCCGGCCCCCGCTGGGGCCGGCAAGGACTTGCCAACCGCCCACCCCTCGAAAAAGGAAGGTGGGCTGCGAGAGAAGCTCAAGCGCTGGTGGTCCGAGCCCGGTGTTCGCGTCGGCCGGTCCAAGAGATGAGCTGAACCGGCCATCCGGCCGAGCCGCCCCGCGCGGGCGGCCGGAACCCCCTGTCGGCACCGGCCACTCAAGCCGAACCTCCACCCCAGGTGCCCGCCATGAACACCGACCAGTTGAGTACCTTGTGCCACCGCGCCAGCCTGGAACTGGGCCTGCCCGACCCCTTCTCGCTGGGCCAGGGCCACACCGTCACCCTGGACGGTGTTCATATCGAAATCCAGCACAAGGAACCGCGCCCGCACTTCCTGTTGCTGGCCGAGATCGCGCTCTTCGGGGCCGAGCAGCGCGCACCGGTGCACGAGCGGCTGCTCTCGCTGCAGCTGAGCACCGCCGACCACCCCAACCTGCGCTTCGGCTTCCACCCCCTGCGCAAGACCACCCTGGTCTGCCTCACCGCCACACCGCCCAGCGACGAATCGGCCGGGCCGGCCTGGCTGGCGGGCCTGATCAGCGCCACGGTGGCGCAAGTGAAGGAGTGGCGGGAGGAATTGCAAAGCGACGCCGACATTTTTTCCGCCGGCCACGCCTTTCCCCCTGGCATCGAACACCGCCTTGACCGCCACGGGTAACGACCCCACCCAATCTGCACCCAGCAACCCTCCTCTCACCGATTCCCATGTGTGCCCATCGAGTTTCATCCCAGCGACCCACCGCCACCGCGAACAAGCCGGCACCAACAGCAAGAACCACCGCCGACAAGCTGATGGCGGACAACCTGAATCAATTCAGCCAATGGGCCGGCGACAAAACGAAGGCCGAGGCCGCTCCTCCCATCAACAACGGTCAGGCCAATTTGGGCCATCCGGCTGGCGCCGCGGCGCCGGGAAACGGGCATTTCACCGTCAACCCCGACAATCCCTTTTCCCAAGGAACGGAGGCGATTCCCCAGCCGGCGGCACAGCCCACCGACTCGCCGGTCCATCGGCCGCCGCCGTGGCAGACCACAGGAAACCCTTTTTTGGATCCCCACCGGCCCTACGCTCAGCCAACCGCCGATGGGCAGGCGGTGCCACAAATATTCGGCCAGACCGATCAGCCCGCTGCGCCCCAGAGCAACAACCCTTTCCTGAACCCTTTCATCAACGGCCAATATGAAGCGGCGTTGGCCCGACAAACCAACCCATTCGTCAACGGCGCCGGTTTTTCGCCAGAGCAGCCCGCGCCTGCCCCGCCCCACAGCAACAACCCCTTCCTGAATGGCGCAGGCGCCGCAGCGGGCCTGCCCCCGGCCCCCACCGCCGCCGACACCGCGAAGACGGGTGTCGAGCAGCAGACCAGGCTCGGCGTGTTCTGCCTGGGCATGCACGACTTCGTCTTGGCGCTGTGCGAACAGCAGGGCTTGCCGCCGAGTGCCGTCAAGGGGCTGCTCGACTTCTACCTCGACGCCAGCGTCACCGCCATTCAGGCGTCGCAGACCATCATGGCGTCGGCCGGCCTGGGCGGCAGCGCGCCACCCGTGGACACCCAGGCCATCAAGGCGGCCGCGCTGGCGCGCCAGGCCGACAGTGCCAAGCAGGCCGAGCTGACACGGTTGCAGCAGATGACAAAGAGCCAGCCGAGGCCAGACGATCCATCCACCTTCGATCCCTTGACCAGGAGAAACGCTGGACGGCACCGGCCGATCACCCGCCTGTCATCGCTGGTGAAGCCGGGCACCAGCACCGCCGGCCCCTCCTCTTCGGATGCCGATTCCGGCGGTTCGACATCGACGCCACGCGCCACCTCCTCGAACACCTCGCGGGTGAAGATCCCCCCGTCGTCCTCCACCAGCATCAGCGACAGCGACGACAGCTCGGACGACGCGGGAGAGTCGTCGAGCGTGGACGCCTCCAGCGCGGGTGGCGACGGGATCAGCCTGTCGCAGACCTTGGGCAATACAACGCCACGCGGGGCGAAACAGCCACCGGTCGCCAAGCAGCCGACCGTGGCGGCATCGCCGCCCGTCAAAGTGGCGCCTGTCAAGCCGCAGCGCCCGCAAACCGGCGCGAATCAGGACAGGGACCGTCAGGACGACCCGATCAAGGCGAACCTCGCCAAGCAGGTGCAACTGAGAGGGCAGCTGATGACCGAGCACGCCCTGGCCATCGCCGATCTGGAAGAGAAGCTCAAGCAAGCCACCGCTTCACAAGGCCGGATGGCCCTGCTGTCGCACAGCAAAGACCAACAGGACAAGCTGCACAGGCAAGCCACGGAAGAATGGTCGCGCCTCTATGAGAAAAAGAAGGCGGGCACCGCCACCCCCGCCGAGCTGGTTCACATGGACGAGCTGGACATCCGCAGCACCGCTGCGCTGGAGCAGATCCAGGCCATCAAAGCGGTGGCCGCCCACCACGGCATTGCCTTGTGACCTGAGGGCCAAGCCCACGCGGCGCGGCCCCCCAAAAACAATGGCGCCACCCCACCGGGTGGCGCCATGGCCAATTCAGCGCGGCCGAGCGGCCGCCGCCATTCAGACGGTCACGCCCTTGGCCGTTTCCGCGTACTCCTCGATCTGGTCGAAGTTCATGTAGCGGTACACGCTGTCGGCGTCCTGGTTGATGATGCCCATCTCGGCGTGGTACTCGGCCACGGTCGGGATGCGGCCCAGCTTGGAGGCGATGGCCGCCAGCTCGGCCGAGGCCAGGAACACATTGGTGTTCTTGCCCAGGCGGTTCGGGAAGTTGCGCGTGCTGGTGGAGACCACCGTCGCGCCCTCACGCACCTGCGCCTGGTTGCCCATGCACAGGCTGCAGCCCGGCATCTCGGTGCGCGCGCCGGCCGTGCCGAAGGCAGCGTAGTGGCCTTCCTTGATGAGCTCGCTCTCATCCATCTTGGTGGGCGGCGCCACCCACAGCTTGACGGGGATGTCGCGCTGGCCGCCGAGCAGCTTGGCCGCGGCACGGAAGTGGCCGATGTTGGTCATGCACGAGCCGATGAAGGCCTCGTCGATCTTGGTGCCGGCCACGTCGGACAACAGCTTGGCGTCGTCCGGGTCGTTGGGGCAGCAGAGCACGGGCTCCTTGAGCTCGTTCAGGTCGATCTCGATGACCGCGGCGTACTCGGCGTCCTTGTCGGCCTCGAGCAGCTGCGGGTTCGCCAGCCACTCCTGCACCTTCTGGATGCGGCGCTCCAGCGTGCGCTTGTCCTGGTAGCCCTCGGCGATCATGTTCTTCATGAGCACGACGTTCGAGTTCAGGTACTCGATCACCGGCTCCTTGTTGAGCTTGATCGTGCAGCCGGCGGCCGAGCGCTCGGCCGAAGCGTCGGACAGCTCGAAAGCCTGTTCCACCTTCAGGTCCGGCAGGCCCTCGATCTCGAGGATGCGGCCCGAGAAGATGTTCTTCTTGCCGGCCTTGGCCACGGTCAGCAGGCCGGCCTTGATGGCGGCGTAGGGAATGGCGTGCACCAGGTCGCGCAGGGTCACGCCCGGCTGCATCTGGCCCTTGAAGCGCACCAGCACCGACTCGGGCATGTCCAGCGGCATCACGCCGGTGGCGGCACCGAAGGCCACCAGGCCGGAGCCGGCCGGGAAGCTGATGCCGATGGGGAAGCGGGTGTGCGAGTCGCCGCCGGTGCCCACGGTGTCGGGCAGCAGCAGTCGGTTGAGCCAGCTGTGGATCACGCCGTCGCCGGGACGCAGGGCCACGCCGCCGCGGTTGCTGATGAAGGCCGGCAGCTCGCGGTGGGTCTTCACGTCCACGGGCTTGGGATAGGCGGCGGTGTGGCAGAAGGACTGCATCACCATGTCGGCGCTGAAGCCCAGGCAGGCCAGATCCTTCAGTTCGTCGCGCGTCATGGGGCCGGTGGTGTCCTGGCTGCCCACGGTGGTCATGCGCGGCTCGCAGTAGGTGCCGGGGCGCACGCCCTGGCCTTCGGGCAGGCCGACGGCGCGGCCGACCATCTTCTGCGCCAGCGTGAAGCCGGCCTTGGTGGCCACGGGCGCCTGCGGCAGGCGGAACACGGTGGACGCCGGCAGGCCCAGGAACTCACGCGCCTTGGCGGTGAGGCTGCGGCCGATGATGAGGTTGATGCGGCCGCCAGCGCGCACCTCGTCGAACAGCACGTCGCTCTTGAGCTTGAACTCGGCCACGGTGCTGCCGTTCTTGGTGAGCTTGCCGTCGTAGGGCAGCACCTCGATCACGTCGCCCATCTCCAGTTGGGAGACGTCCACCTCGATCGGCAGCGAGCCCGAGTCTTCCTGCGTGTTGAAGAAGATCGGCGCGATCTTGCCGCCGAGCGTGACACCACCGAAGCGCTTGTTGGGCACGAAGGGGATGTCCTGGCCGGTGGCCCAGATCACCGAGTTGGTGGCCGACTTGCGGCTGGAGCCCGTGCCCACCACGTCGCCCACGTAGGCCACGAGGTGGCCCTTCTTCTTCAGGTCGTCGATGAACTGCATCGGGCCGCGCTTGCCGTCTTCCTCGGGCTTGAAGGCCGCGTCGGGGCGCGTGTTCTTCAGCATCGCCAGGTAGTGCAGCGGGATGTCGGGGCGGCTCCAGGCGTCGGGCGCGGGCGACAGGTCGTCGGTGTTGGTCTCGCCGGGCACCTTGAAGACGGTGACGGTGATGGACTTCGGCACCTCGGGGCGGCTGGTGAACCACTCGGCCTCGGCCCAGCTCTTCATCACTTCCTGCGCCTTGGCGTTGCCGGCCTTGGCCTTGGCCGCGACGTCGTTGAAGTAGTCGAACATCAGCAGCGTCTTTTTCAGGCCGTCGGCGGCCACGGCCGCCACCTCGGCGTCGTCGAGCAGCTCGATCAGCGGGTGCACGTTGTAGCCACCCACCATGGTGCCCAGCAGCTCGGTGGCCTTGGCTTTGCTCACCAGACCCACCTTCAGGTCGCCGTGCGCCACGGCGGCCAGGAAGCTGGCCTTGACCTTGGCGGCGTCGTCCACGCCCGGCGGCACGCGGTGGGTGAGCAGGTCCAGCAGGAAGGCGTCTTCACCGGCCGGCGGACTCTTGATCAGCTCGATCAGCTCGGCCACCTGCTGCGCGGACAGCGGCAGCGGCGGGATGCCCAGCGCGGCGCGTTCGGCGGCGTGGGCGCGGTAGTCGGCGAGGAAGTTGGACATCTCAGGTTCTCCGTGGGGACAGGCAAAAAAAGGATCAGGTGAACAGGGCGTGCACGGCCTCGGGCAGGCGGCGGCCGGTGCGCTGCGCGCGCTCCAGCACCTGCCAGAAGTAGCGATAGCTGGCGCGGTCGTGCAGGCGGCCGGCCACCTGCACGGGGGCCCAGGCCGCGGCGGCGGCGCGCTCGATGACGGTGGCGGCCTCGTCCACCTCATCGGCGGCGGGCGCGAAGGCCGCGAGGATGGGGCGGATCTGGTCGGGGTGGATGCTCCACATGCGGGTGAAGCCGAGTTCGTGCGCGGCGCGGCGCGCGCTGTTTTGCAGCGCCGCGAGGTCCTTGAACTCGGTGACCACGCCGTGCGCGGGCACCTTGCCGTGCGCGTGGCAGGCGCTGGCGATCTCGACCTTGGCGCGCAGCACCAGCGGGTGGCTGAACTGGCCGGCGGAGGTCATGCCGGCCGAGGGAATGGCGCCGCCGTGGGCGGAGACGAAGTCCATCAGGCCGAAACTGAGGCTCTGCAGGCGCGGGTGCGCGGCGATGTCGAAGGCGCGGTGCACGGCCGCGGGCGACTCGATGAGCGCGTGCAGCGGCAGCTGCGGTGCGCCGGCGGCGTCGAGCAGCACGGCGGCGCGGTCGACGTCGGCCACGGTTTCGACCTTGGGCAGCATCACGTGCGCGAGCCGCGCGCCGGCGCGCCCGACGATGTGGGCGACGTCGGCCTCGAAGGCCGGGTGGTCGACCGCGTGCACGCGCACCGCGACGCGGGCGCCGGCGGGGGCCGACAGCGCCAGCTCGGTGACCAGCGCCGCGTGCTCGGCCTCGCCGCCGACCGGAGCGCCGTCCTCGCAGTCGAGGGTGACGTCGAACACGCAGGCGCCGAACTCGGCCGTGAGCTCGGCCTGCAGCGCCAGGCTCTTGCGCATGCGCGCCTCGACGCCGCTGTAGTGGTCGCAGACCGGCAGCGCGATGGCGCCGGCCTGGGGCCCGAGCAGGACGTCGCGCGGGCGGCTCATGACGGGCGCTGCGCCACGACGAAGAGGCGCGGGAAGGCCAGCAGCCGTCGGCCATCGGCGCGGGTGGGGTAGGCGGCGGCGATGCGGCCCTGGTAGTCGGCCAGGAAGTCCGACCGTTGGGCGGCGTCCAGCGGATCGATGAAGGGCCGCAGTCCCGTGGCGCTGACCCACTCGACAATGGCGGCGGCCGAGTCCATGCGGTGCTGGTAGACCGTGTGCCAGGCGTCCACCCGCTCGGCGTCCCCGGCGAGCAGGTCGTAGTAGGTGGTGATGGGCCGGCGCGGTTCGCGCACGCGGCTGGCGTCGCCGATGGCCGTGGCGAAGCGCGGCTGGGCCGCGGTCTCGCGCATCAGGCGGTGGCTGGGCTCGTCGAGGTTGTCCGGCATCTGTACCGCGAGCACGCCGCCCAGCGCCAGCAGCGCGAACAGGCGGGGAAACAGCGCCTCATGCCCCGGCACCCACTGCAGGGCGGCGTTGGCGTAGATGAGGTCGGGCGCGCCCTCGGGGCGCCAGCTGGCGATGTCGGCCAGGGAAAAGGCCACGCCCGGCAGGCGCTGGCGCGCGCTCTCGAGCATGGCCGGGGAATTGTCGATGCCCGTCACGCGGGCATCGGGGAAACGCTGCACCAGCAGCTCGGTGGAGTTACCCGGGCCGCAGCCCAGGTCCACCACCCAACGCGGCGTGGCCAGCGGAACGCGCGCCAGCAGCTCGCGCGCGGGACGGGTGCGTTCGTCCTCGTAGCGGCTGTACAGCGCGGGGTTCCAGTCGGCCATCGTGTGCGGAGGGAATTACAGGAGGTGCTTGACGCCGTCCTGCTCGCCCTGCAGCTCGGCCAGGGTCTTGTCGATGCACTTCTGGCTGAATTCGTCGATGGCCAGGCCTTCGACGATCTTGTACTTGCCGCCTTCGGTGGTGACCGGGAAGCCGAACACCACGTCCTTGGGGATGCCGTATTCGCCGTTGGAGGGCACGCCCATGGTGACCCACTGGCCATTGGAGCCCAGGGCCCAGTCGCGCATGTGGTCGATGGCGGCGTTGGCGGCCGAGGCCGCCGAAGACAGGCCGCGCGCTTCGATGATGGCGGCGCCGCGCTTGCCCACGGTGGGCAGGAACACGGTTTCGTTCCAGACCTGGTCGTTGATCAGGTCCTTGACGGCCTTGCCGCCGATGGTGGCGAAGCGGTAGTCGGCGTACATGGTGGGCGAGTGGTTGCCCCACACGGTGAGCTTCTGGATCTCGCCGACCTTGCCACCGGTCTTGGCGGCGATCTGGCTGGCCGCGCGGTTGTGGTCCAGGCGCAGCATGGCGGTGAAGTTCTCGCGCGGCAGGTCCGGCGCGCTCTTCATGGCGATGTAGGCGTTGGTGTTGGCGGGGTTGCCGACCACCAGCACCTTCACGTTGCGGCTGGCCACGGCGTTCAGGGCCTTGCCCTGGGCGGTGAAGATCTGGGCGTTGGCGGCCAGCAGGTCGGCGCGCTCCATGCCGGGGCCACGCGGGCGGGCGCCCACGAGCAGGGCGTAGTCGGTGTCCTTGAAGGCGGTCATCGGGTCGCTGTGGGCTTCCATGCCGGCCAGCAGCGGGAAGGCGCAGTCTTCCAGTTCCATCATCACGCCCTTGAGCGCCTTCTGGGCCTTCTCGTCCGGGATCTCCAGCAGTTGCAGGATCACGGGCTGGTCCTTGCCGAGCATTTCGCCGGAGGCGATGCGAAACAGCAGGGCGTAGCCGATCTGGCCGGCGGCGCCGGTGACGGCGACGCGAACGGGCTTCTTGGTCATGGTGAAGACTCCAGGGATGGGGTTGGAAAGCGTGGCAGCCGCAGGCGCCGGTGCGCGCCAACAGGGCGTGGCGGGCGGGCTGGGCGGGTCGGGTGACGGTCGGCGAGTTTACCCGGGTGAACCCTAGGCGGTCAATTTGTCTTATGTCTTATATAAGATATGATTCGACGCCCCATGTTGGCGCCACCACGCCCTCCCATGGCCACCACGCCCACCTCCCCCGACCCCAGCCCGGACCCCGACGCCCTCGCGCCAGCGTTCAGCCCGCTGTACCAGCAGATCAAAGGGCTGATCCTGCGCAGCCTGCAGGCCGGCGAGTGGAAACCCGGCGACATGATCCCGAGCGAGTTCGACCTCGCGGCGCGTTTTCGCGTCAGCCAGGGCACGGTGCGCAAGGCCATCGACGAACTCGCCACCGACAACCTGCTGGTGCGCCGCCAGGGCAAGGGCACCTTCGTCGCCACGCACGCCGAGCAGCACATCCAGTTCCGCTTCCTGCGCCTGCTGCCCGACCAGGGCACGCTGGACGACCAGGGCCCGGCCGAGCGCCGCATCATCGACTGCCGCCGCCTGCGCGCGCCCGCCGAGGTGGCGCGCCCGCTGGGCCTGCGCAGCGGCGACGCCGTGCTGCAGGTGCGCCGCGTGCTGGCCTTCGGCGGCACGCCGGCCATCCTGGAGGAAATCTGGCTGCCCGGCGGGCCGTTCAAGGGCCTCACGCTCGACACCCTGGCCAGCGACACCGGCCCGATGTACGCGCTGTTCGAATCGCGCTTCGGCGTGCGCATGGTGCGCGCGGCCGAAAAAATCAAGGCGGTGGCGGCCGACGCCGACGCCGCCCAGCGCCTGAGCGTCCCCGAGGGCCACCCGCTGCTCAGCGTGGAGCGCCTGTCCTACACCTACAACGACACGCCCATGGAACTGCGGCGCGGCCTGTACCGCACCGACGCCCGGCACTACCGCAATGAATTGAGCTGATTCCGCCGCGCACCACCACGGCGCAGTCGGACATAGCCGGCCCGGCATAGTCCATCGCTTGGTGCATTGCAATAGAATTTGCCCGCCCCGGTGACCCCGGTTACCAATGGGTTACATCCCTCTCCCCGCCCGAGAGCCTTCCCCACGAAAGCCCTTCCCATGCCCGAGTTGACCCGCAAGCGGCCCGAGTTCCGCAACATCAACGCGTTCAAGGACCTGACCACCTACCGCCTGCCCGCGGCCGGCTGGGTGTCGATCCTGCACCGCGTCAGCGGCCTGTTGATGTTCCTGCTCCTGCCCCTGATCGTCTGGCTGTTCGACACCTCGGTGTCGTCCGAGATTTCCTTCGAGCGCTTCACCAGCGCCTTCGCCGGCGGCGGCTGGCTGCCGGGCTGGCTGCTCAAGCTCGTGGTGCTGGCGCTCATCTGGGCCTACCTGCACCACTTCATCGCCGGCCTGCGCCACCTCTGGATGGACGTGAGCCACGACGCCGTGAGCAAGCAGTTCGGCAAGACCTCCGCCGTGGTCACCCTGGTGCTGAGCATCGGCCTGACCGTGGTGCTGGGCGCCAAGCTGTTCGGCCTGTACTGATCGCCGGGAGGTCCCACACCATGTCCGTCAACTACGGTTCCAAGCGCGTCGTCACCGGCGCCCACTACGGCGCGCGCGACTGGCTCGCCCAGCGCATCACCGCCGCCCTCATGGCCCTGTTCACCCTCGTGCTGCTGGTGAAGGTGCTGTTCACCAGCGGCCCGCTCGGCTACGACAGCTGGGCCGCGATCTTCGCCGCGCAGTGGATGAAGGCCCTGACCTTCGCCGTCTTCATCGCGCTGGCCTACCACGCCTGGGTCGGCGTGCGCGACATCTGGATGGACTACGTCAAGCCCGCCGGCCTGCGCCTGGTGCTGCACGTGTTCACCCTGGTCTGGCTCCTGGCTTGCCTGGGCTGGGCCGTTCAAGTTCTCTGGAGACTCTGACGCCATGACCGCCTCTGCATCCCTTCTCAAGCGCCAGTTCGACGTCGTCATCGTCGGCGCCGGCGGCTCCGGCATGCGCGCCTCGCTGCAACTGGCGCGCGCCGGCCTCAAGGTGGCCGTGCTGTCCAAGGTCTTCCCCACCCGCTCGCACACCGTGGCCGCGCAAGGCGGCATCGGCGCCTCGCTGGGCAACATGAGCGAGGACAACTGGCACTACCACTTCTACGACACGATCAAGGGCTCCGACTGGCTCGGCGACCAGGACGCGATCGAGTTCATGTGCCGCGAAGCGCCCAAGGTGGTGTACGAGCTCGAGCACATGGGCATGCCGTTCGACCGCAACCCCGACGGCACCATCTACCAGCGCCCCTTCGGCGGCCACACGGCCAACTACGGCGAGAAGGCCGTGCCGCGCGCCTGCGCCGCGGCCGACCGCACCGGCCACGCCATGCTGCACACCCTGTACCAGCAGAACGTGGCCGCTCGCACCACCTTCTTCGTGGAGTGGATGGCGCTTGACCTGGTGCGCGACGCCGAAGGCGACGTGGTGGGCGTGACCGCGCTCGAAATGGAAACGGGCGACGTCTACCTGCTCGAGGCCAAGACCACGCTGCTGGCCACCGGCGGCGCGGGCCGCATCTTCGCGGCCTCCACCAACGCCTTCATCAACACCGGCGACGGCCTGGGCATGGCCGCGCGCGCGGGCATCCCGCTGCAGGACATGGAGTTCTGGCAGTTCCACCCCACCGGCGTGGCCGGTGCAGGCGTGCTGCTGACCGAAGGCTGCCGCGGCGAAGGCGCCTTCCTGGTCAACTCCGAGGGCGAGCGCTTCATGGAGCGCTACGCCCCGACGCTCAAGGACCTGGCGCCGCGCGACTTCGTCTCGCGCTGCATGGACCAGGAAATCAAGGAAGGCCGTGGCTGTGGTCCCAACAAGGACTACGTCATGCTGAACTTCAGCTACCTCAGCGCCGACACCATCCACAAGCGCCTGCCGTCGGTCTATGAGATCGGCGTGAACTTCGCCAACGTGGACATCACGCGCGAGCCGATCCCGGTCGTGCCCACCATCCACTACCAGATGGGCGGTATCCCGACCAACGTCAATGGCCAGGTCGTCGTGCCCGACGGCACGGGCGGCCAAAAGGTGGTCAATGGCCTGTACGCGGTGGGCGAATGCTCCTGCGTGAGTGTGCACGGCGCCAACCGCCTGGGCACCAACTCGCTGCTCGACCTGCTGGTGTTCGGCCGCGCGGCCGGCAACCACATCGTCCAGTACAACGACAAGAACAAGAGCTTCAAGCCCGTGCCCAAGGACGGCGCCGACCTCACGCTGTCGCGCCTGGCCCGCCTGGACGCCACCACCAGTGGCGAGTACGCGCAGGACGTCGCCAACGACATGCGCTCGGCCATGCAGCAGCACGCCGGCGTGTTCCGCACCCAGGCCGGCATGGACGAAGGCGTGCAGAAGATCAACGCCATGCGCGAGCGCGTGGGCAAGATCGAGCTCAAGGACAAGTCCAAGGTCTTCAACACCGCGCGCATCGAAGCGCTGGAAGTGGAAAACCTGATCGAGTGCGCCCAGGCCACCATGACCTCGGCCGCCGCCCGCCGCGAATGCCGCGGCGCGCACACCGTGTACGACTACGAGCGCCCCGCCGACGACGCGCAGTTCCCGCTGGGCCGCAACGACGCCGAGTGGATGAAGCACACCCTGTGGCACAGCGCGGACAACTCGCTGAGCTACAAGCCGGTGAACCTCAAGCCGCTGACCGTCGAATCCGTGCCGCCCAAGGTCCGCACGTTCTGAGCACGCCCCCGGAGAGCCCCACATGCTTCGCACATTCAAGATCTACCGCTACGACCCCGAGAAGGACGCCAAGCCGTACATGCAGACCATCCAGGTCGAACTGGACGGCCACGAGCGCATGCTGCTCGACGCGCTGATGAAGCTCAAGGCCGTGGACCCATCCATCTCGTTCCGCCGCTCCTGCCGCGAAGGCGTCTGCGGTTCGGACGCGATGAACATCAACGGCAAGAACGGCCTGGCCTGCCTGACCAACATGAACACGCTCAAGGGCGACATCGTGTTGAAGCCCCTGCCCGGCCTGCCGGTGGTGCGCGACCTCATCGTCGACATGACGCTGTTCTTCAAGCAGTACCACAGCATCAAGCCCTACCTGGTCAACGACAGCATCCCCCCGGAGAAGGAGCGCCTGCAGTCGCCCGAGGAGCGCGAGGAGCTCAACGGCCTGTACGAGTGCATCCTGTGCGCGAGCTGCTCCACGAGCTGCCCGAGCTTCTGGTGGAACCCGGACAAGTTCGTCGGCCCGGCCGGCCTGCTGCAGGCCTACCGCTTCATCGCCGACAGCCGCGACCAGGCCACGAGCGAGCGCCTCGACAACCTCGAGGACCCGTACCGCCTGTTCCGCTGCCACACCATCATGAACTGCGTCGATGTCTGCCCCAAGGGCCTGAACCCCACCAAGGCCATCGGCAAGATCAAGGAAATGATGGTGTTGCGCGCCGTCTGAGCGCGCCCGCCGTCCCACCCGCCATGCACGCCACCGCCGCCGTTGACGACCTGCTCGACGAGCGCAGCCTCAGCAAGCTGCGCTGGCGGTGCCGCCGTGGACTGCTCGAGAACGACCTGTTCATCGAGCGCTTTTTCGCCCGCCATGCCCACCGGCTGACGGTGCGACAGGCCGATGCCTTGGGCCAGCTGATGGAGCTGTCGGACAACGACCTGCTCGATCTGCTGCTCGGCCGCAAGCCCCCCGAAGGGGCCATCGACCGCGACGACGTGACGCAAGTGCTTGCCTTGCTGCGCGCCGCCCGCTCCACTCCATCACCCGAGGAATCTGCATGAAACTCGTCGACAACAAAGCCACCCTGACGTTCTCCAACGGCAGCCCCAGCGTCGAACTGCCGGTCTACGGCGGCAGCATCGGCCCGGACGTCATCGACATCCGCAAGCTGTACGCGCAGACGGGCATGTTCACGTATGACCCGGGTTTCCTGTCCACCGCCTCGTGCCAGTCGGCCATCACCTACATCGACGGCGACAAGGGCGAGCTGCTGTACCGCGGCTACCCCATCGAGCAGCTCGCCACCCACTGCGACTACCTCGACGTCTGCTTCCTGCTGCTCAACGGCGAGCTGCCCGACGACAAGCAGCGCACCGACTTCCACAAGCTCGTGACCAACCACACCATGGTCAACGAGCAGATGCAGTTCTTCCTGCGCGGCTTCCGCCGCGACGCCCACCCCATGGCCGTGCTCACGGGCCTGGTGGGCGGCCTGTCGGCCTTCTATCACGACAGCACCGACATCAACAACCCGCAGCACCGCGAGATCGCGGCCATCCGCCTGATCGCCAAGATGCCCACGCTGGTGGCCATGGCCTACAAGTACGGCGTCGGCCAGCCCTACATGTACCCGCGCAACGAGCTGTCCTACGCCGGCAACTTCCTGCGCATGATGTTCGGCGTGCCCTGCGAGGACTACAAGGTCAACCCGGTGCTCGAGCGCGCGCTCGACCGCATCTTCATCCTGCACGCCGACCACGAGCAGAACGCCTCCACCTCCACCGTGCGCCTGTGCGGCTCCTCGGGCACCAACCCGTTCGCCGCCATCGCGGCCGGCGTGGCCTGCCTCTGGGGCCCCGCCCACGGCGGCGCCAACGAGGCCTGCCTGAACATGCTGGAAGACATCCAGCGCAACGGCGGCGTGGCCAAGGTTGGCGAGTTCATGGAGAAGGTCAAGGACAAGAACTCCGGCGTCAAGCTCATGGGCTTTGGTCACCGCGTGTACAAGAACTACGACCCGCGCGCCAAGCTGATGCAGGAAACCTGCAACGAGGTGCTGGAAGAGCTGGGCCTGGGCAACGACCCGCTGTTCAAGCTGGCCAAGCAGCTGGAGAAGATCGCCCTGGAAGACGACTACTTCGTGCAGCGCAAGCTCTACCCCAACGTGGACTTCTACTCGGGCATCGTGCAGCGCGCCATCGGCATTCCGGTCAACCTGTTCACCGGCATCTTCGCGCTGGCCCGCACCGTGGGCTGGATCGCCCAGCTCAACGAAATGATCAGCGACCCCGAGTACAAGATCGGCCGCCCGCGCCAGCTGTTCACCGGCTCGCCGCGCCGCGACGTGCCCGGCGCCAAGAAGTGACGCGGCCCCCGCGCCCCTTCACCTGACCCTGCGCCCGCCGCGGCATCCAGCCGCGGCGGGCGTCTTTTTTCGCTCCGACGCCTAAAATGTTTGCCCGGCCCACAGAGGCCCTGTGAGACAAGCCATGGGACGCACGCTCTACGACAAGATCTGGGACGAACACGTCGTCCACACCGAGGAAGACGGCACCGCCGTCCTCTACATCGACCGCCACCTCGTGCACGAGGTGACCAGTCCACAGGCCTACGAAGGCCTGCGCCAGGCCGGCCGCAAGGTCTGGCGCGTGAGCTCGGTCGTCGCCACGGCCGACCACAACACGCCCACCACCGGCTGGGAGCGCGGCTACGCCGGCATCGCCGACCCGATCAGCAAGGAACAGATCACCACGCTGGACGCCAACATCGCCGAATTCGGCGCCGCGGCCTTCTTCCCCTTCCTGTCGCAGCGGCAAGGCATCGTGCACGTGATCGGCCCCGAGAACGGCGCCACCCTGCCCGGCATGACGGTCGTCTGCGGCGACTCGCACACCAGCACGCACGGCGCCTTCGGCGCGCTGGCGCACGGCATCGGCACCAGCGAGGTCGAGCACGTGCTGGCCACGCAGACCCTGCTGGCCAAGAAGGCCAAGAACCTGCTCATCAAGGTGGAAGGCCAACTGGCCAAGGGCGTCACCGCCAAGGACATTGTGCTGGCCATCATCGGCCGCATCGGCACCGCGGGCGGCACGGGCTACACCATCGAGTTCGCCGGCAGCGCCATCCGAGCGCTGTCGATGGAAGGCCGCATGACCGTGTGCAACATGGCCATCGAGGCCGGCGCGCGCGCCGGCCTGGTGGCGGTGGACGACAAGACCATCGAGTACCTCAAGGGCCGCCCGCTCTCGCCCAATGGCGTGGAATGGGACCAGGCCGTTGCCTACTGGCGCAGCCTGCACTCCGACCCCGACGCAACGTTCGACTCCGTGGTCGAACTCGACGCCGCGAAGATCGTGCCTCAGGTCACCTGGGGCACCTCGCCCGAAATGGTGCTGGGCATCGACGCCCGCGTGCCCGACCCCGACAAGGAAAAGGACGCCAGCAAGCGCGGCGCCATCGAGCGCGCGCTGCAGTACATGGGTCTGGAGCCCGGCAAGCCCCTGAACGACATCTTCGTCGACAAGGTGTTCATCGGCTCGTGCACCAACAGCCGCATCGAGGACATGCGCGAGGCCGCGGCCATGGTCAAGAAGCTGGGCCAGAAGGTCGCCAAGAACGTGCGCCTGGCGATGGTGGTGCCGGGTTCCGGCCTGGTGAAGGCCCAGGCCGAGCGCGAAGGCCTGCACGAGATCTTCAAGGCCGCCGGCTTCGAGTGGCGCGAGCCAGGCTGCAGCATGTGCCTGGCCATGAACGCCGACCGCCTGGAGCCCGGCGAGCGCTGCGCCTCCACCAGCAACCGCAACTTCGAAGGCCGCCAGGGCGCTGGTGGTCGCACCCACCTCGTGTCGCCGGCCATGGCGGCCGCGGCCGCGGTGCACGGCCATTTCGTGGACGTGCGCACCCTCGCCTGACCCACCGCAACTTCAGGAGACCCGCATGAAATCCCCTCTCTGGATGGTCACCGCGCTGACGCTGTCGCTCTCGCTGGCGGCGTGCAACACCTGGCAGGGCGTCAAGGCAGACGCCAAGGAAGCCGGCCAAGCGACCGGACGCGGCATCGAGAAAGCCGGTCAGGCCACGGGCCGCGGCATCGAAAAGGCCGGCGAAAAAATCCAGGACATCTCCAAGTAAGCGCCCTCGACATGCAGAAGTTCACCCTCCACAAGGGGCTGGTCGCCCCGATGGACCGCGAGAACGTCGACACCGACGCGATCATCCCCAAGCAGTTCCTCAAGTCGATCCGCAAGACGGGCTTCGGCCCCAACCTGTTCGATGAGTGGCGCTACCTCGACAAGGGCGAGCCCGGCCAGGACCCGGCCGTGCGCAAGCCCAACCCCGACTTCGTGCTCAACCAGCCGCGCTACGCGGGCGCTTCGGTGCTGCTGGCGCGCAAGAACTTCGGCTGCGGCTCCAGCCGCGAGCACGCGCCCTGGGCCATCGACCAGTACGGCTTTCGCGCACTGATCGCACCCAGCTACGCCGACATCTTCTTCAACAACTGCTTCAAGAACGGCCTGCTGCCCATCGTGCTGCCCGAGGCCACGGTCGCGCGCCTGTTCGACGAAGTCGCCGCCTTTCCCGGCTACGAACTCACGATCGACCTGGAGCGCCAGGTGGTCGTGGAGCCCAATGGCCAGGAAATCCCGTTCGAGGTGCAGCCCTTTCGCAAGTACTGCCTGCTCAACGGCCTGGACGACATCGGCCTGACCTTGCGCCACAAGGACAAGATCGCCGCCTACGAAGCGCAGCGCCTGGCCACCAAGCCCTGGCTGGCCCACACCCTCAACGGCTGACCCCTGATCCATGAAAATCGCAGTTCTCCCCGGTGACGGCATTGGCACCGAAATCGTCGCCGAAGCGGTGAAGGTCCTCCAGGCGCTCGACCTCTCCTTCGAAATGGAAACCGCCCTGGTCGGCGGCGCGGCCTATGAAGCCCATGGCCACCCGCTGCCCGAGGCCACGCTGCAACTGGCGCAGCAGGCCGACGCCGTGCTGTTCGGCGCCGTGGGCGACTGGAAGTACGACAAGCTCGACCGCCCGCTGCGGCCCGAGCAGGCCATCCTGGGCCTGCGCAAGCACCTGGGCCTGTTCGCCAACTTCCGCCCCGCCATCTGCTACCCCGAACTCGTGGGCGCCTCCACGCTCAAGCCCGAGGTCATCTCCGGGCTGGACATCCTCATCATCCGCGAGCTCACCGGCGACATCTATTTCGGCCAGCCGCGGGGCCGCCGCACTGCGGTCGACGGCCACTTCCCGGGTGCCGACGAAGCCTTCGACACCATGCGCTACAGCAGGCCGGAGATCGAGCGCATCGCGCACGTCGCCTTCCAGGCCGCGCGCAAGCGCCACAAGAAGGTCACCAGCGTCGACAAAGCCAACGTGCTCGAAACCTTCCAGTTCTGGAAGGACGTGGTCACCGAGGTTCATGCCCAGTACCCCGACGTGGAACTGGAGCACATGTACGTGGACAACGCCGCCATGCAGCTGGTGCGCGCGCCCAAGAAGTTCGACGTGGTCGTCACCGGCAACATGTTCGGCGACATCCTGTCCGACGAAGCCTCCATGCTCACCGGCTCCATCGGCATGCTGCCCTCGGCCAGCCTGAACGCGAAGAACCAGGGCCTGTACGAGCCCAGCCACGGCAGCGCGCCCGACATCGCGGGCCAGGGCGTGGCCAATCCGCTGGCCACCATCCTGAGCGCGGCCATGATGCTGCGCTTCAGCCTGAACCAGCCCGAGGCCGCCGACCGCATCGAGACCGCCGTGAAGGCGGTGCTCGCCCAGGGACTGCGCACGCCCGACATCCACAGCGACGGCACCACCCGTGTCGGCACCGCCGAGATGGGCGCCGCTGTGGTGAAGGCGCTGCGCTGAAGCGCGCCGGGGCCTTGCGCGCCCGGCGATCCACTACAATCGCGCTCCATGTTTGCCGCCCGCCCGTTCGCCTTGAACATCGCATCCGCCGCCACGGCGGGTGTGGCCGTGCGCGCAATCTCCACCAAAACCACGACCATTAAGGGCTGATCCAGCCTGGTTCGTCGTGCGCCCTTCCCGGCCAGACGAGCCGGGCAAGTCGGTCTGGTCTGGACCCGATGACTTCAACGAAAGGGCGTATCTCAATGAGCAAGTTGGTTGGACTGGTTGGCTGGCGCGGCATGGTCGGGTCGGTCCTGATGGATCGCATGGTCGAGGAAAAAGACTTCGACCTGATCGAGCCCTTGTTCTTCTCCACCTCCAACGCGGGCGGCCAGGCCCCCGCGATGGCGAAGAACGAGAACAAACTGCAGGACGCGAACGACATCCAGGCGCTCAAGCGCTGCGACATCGTCATCACCTGCCAGGGCGGCGACTACACGAACGAGGTTTATCCCCAGCTGCGCGCCGCCGGCTGGAAGGGCCATTGGATCGACGCCGCCTCCAGCCTGCGCATGAAGGACGACGCCGTGATCGTCCTCGACCCCGTCAACCTGCCGGTCATCCAGAACGCGCTCGCCAAGGGCGGGCGCGACTGGATCGGCGGCAACTGCACCGTGAGCTGCATGCTCATGGGCGTGGGCGCCCTCTACAAAGCCGGCCTGGTCGAGTGGATGAGCACCCAGACCTACCAGGCCGCCAGCGGCGGTGGCGCGCAGCACATGCGCGAGCTGCTCACGCAATACGGCACGCTCAACGCCGAGGTGAAGGCCCTGCTGGACGACCCCAAGAGCGCCATCCTCGAAATCGACCGCAAGGTCATCGCCAAGCAGCGCTCCCTCAGCGGCGCCGAGGTGGCCAACTTCGGCGTGCCCCTGGGCGGCTCGCTGATCCCCTGGATCGACAAGGACCTGGGCAACGGCATGTCCAAGGAAGAATGGAAGGGCATGGCCGAGACCAACAAGATCCTCGGCCAGGGCGAGGGCTTCGGTACCCCGGCCACGCCCGTGGACGGTTTCTGCGTGCGCGTCGGTGCCATGCGCTGCCACTCGCAGGCCCTGACCTTCAAGCTGAAGAAGGACGTGCCGCTGGCCGACATCGAGGCCATGATCGCGGCCGACAACGCCTGGGTGAAGGTGGTGCCCAACACCAAGGAAGACACCCTGCGCGACCTCACGCCCGTGGCCGTGACGGGCACCATGACCATTCCCGTGGGCCGCCTGCGCAAGATGGCGATGGGCCCGGAATACCTCGGCGCTTTCACCATCGGCGACCAACTGCTCTGGGGCGCCGCGGAGCCGCTGCGCCGCATGCTGCGGATTCTGCTGCAGGCCTGAGCAGGGCCTCGGCCAGGCCTAGCGCCCCCTGGTCTCGTTGCACACCCGCAACGAGACCGGAGGGGCTCAGCGGGACGAACGGTAGGCTCACAAACTCAAGCGGATTCTCAGCTTGTAACCGTAATCCGTTGATGCTATGGTCATTTCTCGGTTTTTCCCATCGAGGTTCCAGTGCCATCCCACACCCGACACACCCCATTGCCCTTGACCTCGTCCGTGTCGGACCGCACAAGTCGGCGTGGCCTGGCCAACCTGCACGCCATCGCAGCCGCCGCGCTGGTCACCACGCTGGTGTTCAGCGCCCACGACGCCCAGGCACTGGCCCTCGGACGGGTCTCGGTGCAATCGGCCCTCGGCGAGCCCTTGCGCGCCGAGATCGACGTCCCTGAAATCAATGCCAACGAGGCGTCCAGCCTGCGCGTGACGCTCGCCCCCGGCGCCACCTACCGCGCCGCCGGCGTGGACGTGAACCCGGCCCTCAACGGCCTCGAAATCACCCTGCAGCGCCGCGCCGATGGCCGCGCCTACCTGCGACTGCGCGGCCCGAACGCCGTCAACGAGCCCTTCGTCGACCTGATCCTCGAAGCCAACTGGGCCACCGGCCGCGTGGTGCGCGACTACACCCTGCTGTTCGACCCGCCGAACCTGCGCGCGTCGACGCCGCAGCCGACGCCCATCGCACCGCGCGCCAGCGCACCGGCCCCGACGGCGCCCGCCCCTTCGGCCGCGGCACCCGCACCCGCGCCTGCGCCCGCAGCTTCGGCGCCGGCCCCCGTGGCCAGCGCGCCGCGCCCGGCGCCCGCGCCTGCTGCCGCACCGGCCAGCACCGCGCCGCGCCAGGTCACGGTACGGCGCGGCGACACGGCCGGCGCCATCGCCCAGGCCCACCGCCCGGCGAACGTCTCGCTCGACCAGATGCTGGTCGCCATGCTGCAGGCCAACCCCAGCGCCTTCATCGACAACAACGTCAACCGCGTCCGCGCGGGCGCCGTCATCGACCTGCCCTCGCAGGCCAGCGCCTCGGCCATCGACGCCGGTGAAGCCCGACAGACCATCGCCGCGCAAAGCCGCGACTTCGACGAGTACCGCCGTCGCCTGGCCGGCGCCGCCCCCGCCGCCCGGGTCGACACCGCCCAGCGCGAGGCCACTGGCCGCGTGCAAAGCGAGGTGCAGGACCGGAGCGCCCCGGCGCCGTCCAGCGACCGCCTGACGCTGAGCCGCCCCTCGGGCAGCACACCGGGCACCAGCAGCGAAGCCCAGATCGCGCAGCAGCGCCAGTCGTCCGACGCGGCCCAGCGCAGCGCCGAACTGCAACGCAACATCGAAGAGCTCGCCAAGCTGGGCGACCAGGCCAAGGCCCCTGCGGCGGCCCCCACCCCGGCGCCGGCGCCCGCCGCCGCTTCGCCCGCGCCGGCGGCACCCACCACCCCGGCCACGGCACCGGCCGCCGAGGCCCCTGCGCCCAGCACGGCCCCCGCGCCAGCCGCCGAAGCACCGGCCACGCCTGCACCCGCTCCCGCGCCGGCGGAAGCCACGGCCCCGGCGCCCGCGCCGGCCCCTGCCGTGAAGGTCCCGAGCCCGCCCGCCGTGCCGGCGCCCGCCGCCGATGAACCCAGCTTCCTCAGCAGCCTCACCGAGAACCCCCTGCTCCTGCCCGTGGTGGGCGGCGTGCTGGCGCTGCTGGCCGGCCTCGGTCTGTGGCGCGTGCGGCAGCGAAAGGCCAACGCCAACGTCGACAGCTCCTTCCTGGAAAGCCGCCTGCAGCCCGACTCCTTCTTCGGCTCCAGCGGCGGCCAGCGCATCGACACCGCTGAGGCCATGGCCTCGGGCTCGTCCATGGTCTATTCGCCCAGCCAGCTCGACGCCGCCGGCGACGTGGACCCGGTGGCCGAGGCCGATGTGTACCTCGCCTATGGCCGCGACCTGCAGGCCGAGGAAATCCTCAAGGAGGCCATGCGCAGCACCCCCACGCGCGTCGCCATCCACACCAAGCTGCTGGAGATCTACGCCAAGCGCCGCGACGCCCGCGCCTTCGAGGTCGTGGCGAGCGAGGCCTTCGGCCTCACACAGGGCGAAGGCCCCGAGTGGGAGCGTGCCTGCGAACTCGGCCGCGAACTCGACCCCACCAACCCGCTCTACCACCCCGGCGGCAAGCCCTTGGCCAAAGCCGGCGCCGCCGCCACCCTGGCCGGCGGGCTGCACGCCTTCAGTCCCAGCACGGTCAACCTCGATTCACAGGCCTCCACGGGCGCCGGTCCGCTGGACCTGGACCTCGACCTGCCCATGGACGACGCCCCGCCGTCCCGCCCGGCACCGGCCGAGCACCCCGACATGGTCGCCATGTCGGACCTGGATGACCTCGACGCCACCGACGCCCTCACCGCGCCCTCGGTGCAGCCCGCCAGTGCCGCGTCCTCGCACGCGATGGACTTCGATCTCGACCTGCCTTCGCCCGCCCACGAGACCGAGCGCTCGGCCACCACGCCGGCCGACATCGAGGTGCCCAGCCTGCGCGGCGCGCCCGACAGCATCAGCGCCCCCGGCTTCGACCTGGACCTGGCCAATGCCGCGGCACCCGCCCCCGCGCCCGCCGGCAACCTGATGGACTTCAACCTCGACGGGCTCAATCTCGACCTCGACAGCGGCCACAAGGAGCCCGTGACCATGGCACCCGCGGGCGAGCTCACGGAAGAAAACCCCCTGGAGACCAAGCTCTCGCTGGCCGAGGAATTCCGCGCCATTGGCGACTTCGAAGGCGCGCGCTCGCTCGCCGAGGAAGTGCTGGCCGAAGCGTCCGGCCCGCTCAAGGCCAAGGCCAGCACCTTCCTGGCCGACCTGACGACCTGACGCCATCGCTTGACCGACACCCCTGCCGATCCCCCCGCCACGCCCAGCCCGATGCCCCGCATCGCGCTGGGCGTGAGCTTTAACGGCCGCGCCTACGACGGCTGGCAGAGCCAGCCCAGCGGCAACACCGTCCAGGACAAGTTGGAGGCGGCGCTCAGCCAGTTCTGTGCCCTGCCCGCCGTGAGCACCCTGTGCGCGGGCCGCACCGACGCCGGCGTGCACGGGCTCATGCAGGTGGTGCACTTCGACACCCCCCTGCAGCGCGACGAATACGCCTGGGTGCGAGGCACCAACAGCTTCCTGCCCCCCGACATCGCCGTGCAATGGGCGCGGGAAGTGCCCGCGGCCTTCCACGCCCGCGCCAGCGCCATCGCGCGGCGCTACGCCTATGTGCTGCTCGAATCGCCTGTGCGGCCCAGCGTGGAGCAAGGCCAGGTCGGCTGGGTGTTCCGCCCGCTCAGCCTCGACGCGATGCGCCAGGCCGCCGCCTCGCTCATCGGCGAGCACGATTTCACTTCTTTCCGCGCCTCGCAATGCCAGGCGCACACGCCGGTGAAGGCACTGCGGCGCATCGACATCACCCGGCGCGGCGCCTACTGGCGCTTCGAGTTCGAGGCCAACGCCTTCCTGCACCACATGATCCGCAACATCATGGGCTGCCTCATCGCCATTGGCAGCGGCAACCGCCCGCCCGGGTGGATGGCCGAGGTGCTGGCCGCCCGCAGCCGCGACGCCGCGGCGCCCACCTTCTCCCCCGACGGCTTGTACTTTCTAGGCCCGGTCTACGATGCCGCCTGGGGCCTGCCCGAGCGCACGCCGGCCTTCGACTGGCTGCCCTAGCCCTTCCATCCATGTCCGCCCACCGCACCCGCATCAAGTTCTGCGGCTTCACGCGCGAAGCCGACGTGGACGCGGCCGTGCACGCCGGGGCCGACGCCATCGGCTTTGTGCTCTACGAGCCCAGCCCGCGCTTCGTCTCGCCCGAGCGCGCCGGCGAACTGGCGTGCCGCCTGCCCGCCTTCGTCACGCCGGTGCTGCTGTTCGTCAACGCCAGCCCCGAGTGGATCGCGCGCGGCCTGCGCGCGGTGCCCAACGCCCTGCTGCAGCTGCACGGCGACGAAACGCCCACCGAGGCACAGGCCGCGGGCCGGCCCTACCTGCGCGCGGCACGCATTCCCGCCGGCGAGGCAGGCAAAGGCTTCGATCTCCTACAATTCGCCGATGATTTCGTCTCCGCCCAAGCCATCCTGCTCGACGCCCACGTCGAGGGTTTCGGTGGCGGCGGCCAATCCTTCGACTGGACGGCCTTCTCGTGGTCACACCCTCGACTAAACGCCAGCTCTCGCCTCGTTTTGTCTGGTGGACTCACGCCTGCAAACGTGACCGATGGCATTCGGCTCGTCCGGCCCTGGGCCGTTGACGTGAGCTCCGGCATCGAGGTGTCCAAGGGCATCAAGAGCGCCGACAAGATGCAGGCCTTCGTGGCCGCCGTGCGCGCCGCCGATGACCCGGTCGGTCCGGCGCCAGCACCCTCCCCGCAGCGATCCTGACCCGTTCCCGGGTCGCGCGGGGGCCATTCACCGCACAGGATTTCGCATGCAGACCCCCTACCAGCAACCCGACGCCCGCGGCCACTTCGGCATCTACGGCGGCAGCTTCGTGAGCGAGACGCTCACCCACGCCATCAATCAACTCAAAGCGGCCTACGAGAAGTACCAGCACGACCCGGACTTCCTGGCCGAATTCCGCTACGAGCTCGCCCACTTCGTGGGCCGGCCCAGCCCGGTCTACCACGCCGCGCGCATGAGCCGCGAGATGGGCGGCGCGCAGATCTTTCTCAAGCGCGAGGACCTCAACCACACCGGCGCGCACAAGGTGAACAACACCATCGGCCAGGCCATGCTGGCGCGCCGCATGGGCAAGCCGCGCATCATCGCCGAGACCGGCGCGGGCCAGCACGGCGTGGCCACCGCCACCATCTGCGCGCGCTACGGCCTGGAATGCGTGGTCTACATGGGCAGCGAGGACGTCAAGCGCCAGAGCCCCAACGTCTACCGCATGAAG
Source organism: Hydrogenophaga sp. YM1 (assembly GCF_016903055.1). Lineage (NCBI taxonomy): Bacteria > Pseudomonadati > Pseudomonadota > Betaproteobacteria > Burkholderiales > Comamonadaceae > Hydrogenophaga > Hydrogenophaga sp. YM1. Next base: position 3,368,742 of record NZ_CP070223.1, read on the forward strand.
CTGCTGGGCGCCACCGTGGTACCCGTGGAAAGCGGCAGCAAGACCCTGAAGGACGCGCTCAACGAGGCCATGCGCGACTGGGTCGCCAACGTGGACAACACCTTCTACATCATCGGCACCGTGGCCGGGCCGCACCCCTACCCGATGATGGTGCGCGACTTCCAGAGCGTCATCGGCAAGGAATGCCTGACGCAGATGCCCGAGATGCTGCGCGAGGCCGGCTGCGCGGGCGAGCAGCCCGACGCGGTGATCGCCTGTGTGGGCGGCGGCAGCAACGCCATGGGCATCTTCCACCCCTACATAGGGCATGCCAACACCCGCCTCATCGGCGTGGAGGCGGCCGGCGAAGGCCTGGACAGCGGCAAGCACTCGGCCTCGCTGCAGCGCGGCAGCGCCGGCGTGCTGCACGGCAACCGCACCTACGTGCTGCAGGACGACAACGGCCAGGTGACCGAAACGCACAGCATCAGCGCGGGCCTGGACTACCCTGGCGTCGGGCCGGAGCACGCCTTCCTCAAGGACATCGGCCGCGCCGAGTACGTGGGCATCACCGACACCGAGGCGCTGGAGGCCTTCCACTACCTCTGCCGCACCGAGGGCATCATCCCGGCGCTGGAGTCCAGCCACGCCGTGGCGCACGCCATGAAACTCGCCAAGACCCTGCAGCCCACGCAATCCATCCTGGTCAACCTCTCGGGCCGAGGCGACAAGGACATCGGCACCGTGGCCGACCTCTCGGGCGTGGACTTCTACGACCGCCCCTCCCTGCGCGGCCACACCGTCAAGGGGGGCCAGAACAAATGAGCCGCATCGAAAAGACCCTGTCCGACCTCAAGGCCCAGGGCCGCAAGGCCCTGATCCCCTACGTGACCGCCGGCTTCCCCTTTGCCGACATCACACCCGAGCTGATGCTGGGCATGGCCGACGCGGGCGCCGACATCATCGAACTCGGCGTACCCTTCTCCGACCCCTCGGCCGACGGCCCCGTGATCCAGAAGGCGGGCGACCGCGCGCTGGCCGCCGGCATCGGCCTGGCGCAGGTGCTGGCCATGGTGAAGCGCTTCCGCGAGCGCAACACCACCACGCCCGTGGTGCTCATGGGCTATGCCAACCCGGTGGAGCGCTACGACCAGAAGCACGGCGCCGGCGCCTTCGTGAACGACGCGGCCGAGGCCGGCGTGGACGGCGTGCTGGTGGTGGACTACCCGCCCGAGGAATGCGAGGACTTCGCCCGCGCCCTGCGCGCGCGCGACATGGACCTGATCTTCCTGCTCGCCCCCACCTCCACCGACGAGCGCATGGCCCAGGTGGCGCGCGTGGCCAGCGGCTACGTGTACTACGTTTCACTCAAGGGCGTCACCGGCGCGGGCACGCTGGACGTCTCGCAGGTCGAGGCCATGCTGCCGCGCATCCGCGCGCACGTGAGCATCCCGGTCGGCGTGGGTTTCGGCATCCGGGACGCGGACACCGCCCGTGCCATCGGCCGCACCGCCGACGCGGTGGTGATCGGCAGCAAGCTCATCCAGCTCATAGAAGACGAACCGCACGAAAAAGTGGTGCCCGTGGCCGTCCAGTTCATGCGCACCATCCGAAAAGCGCTGGACGCATAATCCCGCCTCGCGCCCCTCACTCCCCCCTGGAGAACCGCATGTCCTGGCTCGAAAAGCTGCTCCCCCCCAAGATCACCCCGACCGACCCCACCGAGCGCCGCAGCGTGCCCGAGGGCCTGTGGGTGAAGTGCCCCAGCTGCGAGGCCGTGCTCTACAAGAACGACCTCGAGAAGAACCAGAACGTCTGCCCGCACTGCTCGCACCACCACCGCATCGGTGCACGCGCGCGCCTCAACGCCTTCCTCGACGCCGAGGGCCGCTACGAGATCGGGCAGGAGGTGCTGCCGGTCGACGCGCTCAAGTTCAAGGACAGCCGCAAGTACCCCGAGCGGCTGAAGGAAGCGCTGGAGAGCACCAGCGAGACCGATGCCCTCATCGTCATGGGCGGCGCCGTCAAGGGCATCAGCCTGATCGCGGCCTGCTTCGAGTTCGACTTCATGGGCGGCTCCATGGGCTCGGTGGTCGGCGAGCGCTTCGTGCGCGGCGTCGAAGAAGCCATCGCGCAGAAGGTGCCCTTCGTCTGCTTCACCGCCACCGGCGGCGCGCGCATGCAGGAGGGCCTGCTGTCGCTGATGCAGATGGCCAAGACCAACGCCTCCCTCACGCGCCTGGCCAAGAAGGGCCTGCCCTACATCAGCGTGCTCACCGACCCCACCATGGGCGGCGTCAGCGCGGGCTTCGCCTTCGTGGGCGACGTGGTGATCGCCGAACCCAAGGCGCTGATCGGCTTCGCCGGCCCGCGCGTGATCGAGAACACTGTGCGCGTGAAGCTGCCCGAGGGCTTCCAGCGCGCCGAGTTCCTGCAGACCAAGGGCGCGGTCGACTTCATCTGCGACCGCCGCGAACTGCGCGCCACCGTGGCCAGCCTGCTGGCCATGATGCAGCGCCAGAGCGCCGACGCGGTGGTCGAGGATTGAGCGACGGCCCGGCGGCTGAGGCACTCAAGCTCGCCCAGCTGCCCCTCTTCCCGCTGCAGACCGTCCTGTTCCCAGGCGGCTGGCTGCCGCTTCGCATCTTCGAGGTGCGCTACCTCGACATGATCGGCCGCTGCCACAAGGCCGGCGCGCCCTTCGGCGTGGTGAGCCTGAGCGAAGGCAGCGAGGTGCGCCGGCCCGACCCCAAGGCCCCGCCCGGCGGCGACGGCTTCGCCAAGGAAGATTTCCACCCGATCGGCGTGCTCGCGCGCATCGAATCGCTGGAAAAACCCCAGCCAGGGCTCTACATGATCCGCTGCCAGGGCCTGCAGCGCTTCAACGTCACGCGCCGCACGCGGCTGCCGCATGGCCTGTGGGTGGCCGACGTCGAACTGCTGCCGGCCGACCTCCCCGCGCCCGTGCCGGACGAACTGGCCTCGGTGGCCACCGGCCTCAAGCGCGTGCTGGAGAACCTGCGCGAGCGCCAGCCAGGTGCCGAGGACCAGTTGCCGATCCAGCCACCGTACCACTGGGACGACGCCGGCTGGGTGGCCAACCGCTGGTGCGAACTGGTGCCGGCCCCGCTGGCGCTCAAGCAGCGGCTGATGGCGCTGGACAACCCGCTGCTGCGCCTCGAACTCGTGGCCGACCTGCTCGACAAGCTCGGGCTGGACCGCTGAGCGCCCGCCCGGGGCGCCTCAGGGCAGCAGCGACAGCGCGCGCATGTAGCGCGGATCCACCATCAGATCGTCCCAGGCCATGGCCTGGCCCTGGGGCAGCAGCGCGCGGCGGCGCTCCTCGCTCGCGGGCGACGGCGTCCAGCCGCCCTGCAGCGCGGCGCGCGAAAGCTCGTCGATCGCCTCGTCGATCGGCGCGCCGCCGTCCACCACGCTCTGGTTGCACAGCAGCACCATGTCGCAGCCCGCCTGCAGCGCCGCCGTGGCGGCCTCGGCGAAGCGCACCGCGCGGCCTTCGATCTGGCGCGCCGCGGCCATGCCCAGGTCGTCGCTGAACACCGCGCCGGTGAAGCCCAGGCGCGCGCGCAGCACGTCCTGCAGCCAGCGTGCCGAGAAACCGGCGGGCCGGGCGTCCACCTTGGGGTAGACCACGTGCGCGGGCATGACCGCGCTGAGCGAGGCGCTGAGCCAGCCGTAGGGCAAGGCGTCGTCGGCCAGGATGGCCTTGAGCGAACGCGGATCGCGCGGGATCTCGTGGTGCGTGTCGCCGCGCACGTAGCCGTGTCCGGGAAAGTGCTTGCCGCAGTTGGCCATGCCACTCTGGCGCAGGCCATGCATCAGCGCCTGCGCCAGCACCGTGACCACGCGCGGGTCGCGCGCGAAGGCGCGGTCGCCGATGACCGAGCTGTCCCCGTGGTCGAGGTCGAGCACGGGGGTGAAGCTCAGGTCCACGCCGCAGGCGCGCAGCTCGGCGCCGAGCACGAAGCCGGCCGCCGTGGCGGCGTCGGCCGCGCGCATCGCGCCGTCGCCGTCGGCGCCGCCGGCCATCCAGCGCTCGCCGAAGGCGGCCATCGGCGGCAGCGCGGTGAAACCGTCGGTGCGGAAGCGCTGCACGCGGCCGCCCTCGTGGTCGACCGCGATCAGCAGGTCGTCGCGCACCGCCTTGATCTCGGCGCACAACCGCGTGAGCTGCGCGCGGTCGCGCCAGTTGCGGGCAAACAGGATGGCGCCGCCCACCAGGGGGTGGTCCAGGCGCTGGCGGTCGTTGTCGGTCAGGCTCAGGCCGGCGACGTCGATGATCAGGGGGGCGTGGTGGTTCATGGCGAAGGGGGGGCTGTGCGTTCGACGACCACGAAGCTGGCCGCGTAGTCGGTTTCGTCGGTCACGGTCACGTGGGCGCGCAGGCCGCGCGCCTCGAACCAGGTCTTGAGCTCGCCGTGCAGCACGATCACGGGCTGGCCGCTGGGCAGGTTGGCGATCTCGCAGCGGCGCCAGCTCATGGGCATGCGCATGCCCAGGCCGATGGCCTTGGAAAAAGCCTCCTTGGCCGAGAAGCGCGTGGCCAGGTAGCGCAGGCCGCGCTGCGGCCAGCGCGCGCTGCGGCGCTGCCAGACGGCGAACTCGGCCTCGCTGAGCACCTTGCCGGCGAACCGTTCGCCCTGGCGCTCCAGCGTGGCCGCGATGCGGCGCACGTCGCAGATGTCGGTGCCGATGCCGTAAATGCTCATGCGTCGAACGCGCCGTCGATGCAGCGCTTGTAGGCCTGGACGGTGGCCCCGTAGCCCAGCTCCAGCGCGTCGGCGATCAGCGCGTGGCCGATGGAGACTTCGCTGACGGCCGGCACCTGGCGCAGGAAGGGCGTGAGGTTGTCGCGGTTGAGGTCGTGCCCGGCGTTGACCGCCAGGCCAGCGTCCAGCGCGGCCTGCGCGGCGCGGGCGAAGCGGCGCAGCTGCTCGTCCTGCGCCGGCGTGCCGAAGGCGGCGGCGTAGGGTTCGGTGTAGAGCTCGACCCGGTCGGCACCGACCGCCCGGGCCGACGCCATCTGGTCGGCCTCGGCGTCCATGAACAGGCTCACGCGCACGCCCAGCGCGTGGCATTCGGCGATCAGGGGGCGCAGGCGCTCGGCGTCGGCGGGAAAGCGCCAGCCGTGGTCGCTGGTGAACTGGCCTTCGGCATCGGGCACGAAGGTGGCCTGGTGCGGGCGCACCGCGCGCACGAAGTCCATGAGGTTGTGGAAGGGGTTGCCCTCGATGTTGTATTCGCGATCGGGCCAGGCCTTGAGCGCGGCGGCCAGCTCGTGCACGTCGTGCGCGCGGATGTGGCGCTCGTCGGGCCGCGGGTGCACGGTGATGCCGGCGGCGCCGGCCCGAAGGCACAGCTCGGCCGCGCGCACGACCGAGGGAATGCCCAGGTGGCGGGTGTTGCGCACCAGCGCGACCTTGTTGAGATTGACCGACAGCGCGGTCCGGTTGTGCACCATGCTCAGGCCCAGTCAGGAGTCGGTGGGATCGGTGGAAGGGGCATCGGCGGCATGCCCGCGGCGGCGGCGCAGGGCCTGCACATCGAGCAGCAGCTGGCGCGTGCCGAACACGCGCACATTGCCATGGTAGAGCAGCAGGTTGCGCAGGGGGATGCGCAGGGTCGGCGCGATCTCGGCGCAGGCGCGCAACACGGGCACGAAGGGGGCGGGCCCGTCCAGCGCCTGCTGCAGCCCGCGCCAGCGCGCCGCGTCCAGCGCGTGGTGGTCCTCGTCGTGCGCCAGGCGCAGGCCGGACTCGGGCTGCAGCACGTAGCGCCCGGCCTCGCTCAAGGGGGCCAGCGTCGCGCCCTCGCGCAGCAGGTCGGGCAGCAGGCCGGTCTCGCGCAGCAGCAACAGCTCGAAGGCGCGCAGCACCACGCTGCGCGCGTCGGGCTGCTCGGCCAGGGTGTGCACGGCGGTGGCGAACCAGTCGAACAGGCGCGGGTAAGGGTCTTCGCGCGCCAGCAGGCGCATCAGCAGTTCATTCAGGTAGCTGCCCGCGATGAGCGCCTCGCCGGTGGGCATGACGTGTCCCCCCACCCAATGCGCGGCCTTGAGCGTGCGGACCTCGGCATCGCCGCTCCAGCTCAGCTGCAGCGGCTGCAGCGGCAGCAGCACGGGGCGGAACTGTGAGGTGGGCCGCTTCACACCCTTGGCCACCAGGGCGATGCGGCCGTGGTAGCGCGTGAACACCTCCAGCACGAGGCTGGTCTCGCTCCAGTCGTAGCGGTGCAGGACGAACGCGGACTCGTCGGCTACCCGGGCCTTCATCGATAGGCATCGGCCTGCCGCCGGGCCGCCCCACGGCAGGCCAGCCCCCGCGGGGGGCAGCGACGCGCGCAGCGGTGGAGCGCGGAGGCCTCATTCATATCCGAAGGAGCGCACGCGGGCCTCGTCGTCGGCCCAGCCGGAGCGAACCTTGACCCACAGTTCCAGGAACACCTTGCCGCCCCAGAGCTTTTCCAGTTCCATGCGGGCCTCGGTGCCGATGCGCTTGAGCTTCTCGCCCTTGTCGCCGATCACCATGCCCTTGTGCCCTTCGCGCTCGACCACGATGGTGGCCGCGATGCGGCGCAGCTGTCCCTCTTCCTCGAAGCGGTCGATGATCACCGTGGAGGTGTACGGCAACTCGTCGCCGGTGAGGCGGAACAGCTTCTCACGCACCATCTCGGCGGCCATGAAGCGCTCGCTGCGGTCGGTCAGGTCCTCGGCGTCGTGGATCCAGGGCTGCTGTGGGAGGTACTTCTCGCAGATGGTGAACAGGCGCTGGATGTCCTTGGCGGCCTTGGCCGACATGGGCACGAACTCGGCGAAGGCGTGGCGCTCCTGCATGGAGCGCAGCCAGGGCGCCAGGTCGCCGCGGCGGTGCACCTCGTCCAGCTTGTTGGCCAGCAGGATCACCGGCACGTCCGGCGGCAGCAGCGACAGCACCTTGGCGTCGGCCAGGTTGAATCGACCGGCCTCCACCACGAAGAGGATCAGGTCGACGTCGGCCACGGCACCCAGCACGGTCTTGTTGAGCGAGCGGTTGAGCGCGTTGCCATGGCGGGTCTGGAAACCCGGGGTGTCGACGAAGATGTACTGAGACGCGCCTTCGGTGCGGATGCCGGTGATGCGGTGCCGCGTGGTCTGGGCCTTGCGCGAGGTGATGCTGACTTTCTGTCCCACCAGCGCGTTGAGCAGGGTGGACTTGCCCACGTTGGGCTTGCCCACGATGGCGACGTAGCCGCAGCGCTGGTCGGCCTCGGCCACCTCGGGTCTCGGCTCAGGGGCCTCGGCCGCGCCGGGCTTGCCCAGGGCGCGCGCCAGCATGGCCTCGAGGTTGTCGGCGGGCGGGGGGGCGGGTGTCTTCTGGCTCATGGATCGGTTCGTCAGCGCGCGCTGGCCATCAGGTGCTGCAGCATGGCCGCGGCGGCGGCCTGCTCGCCCGCGCGCCGCGAGGCGCCAATGCCACGCTCGCTGTGGCCGGACTCCTGCACGGTGCACTCCACGTCGAAGGTCTGCTTGTGGGCTTCGCCCAGCGTGGCCACCACGCGGTAGACGGGCAGCTTCATTTTGCGGCCCTGCAGCCACTCCTGCAATTCGGTTTTTGGGTCCTTGCCCAGGGCCGTCATGGTGTGGCTCAGCTCCACGCCGCTATACAGCCGCCGCACCAGGGCCGAGGCGGTCTCGAAACCGGCGTCGAGGTAGACGGCGCCAATCACGGCCTCCAGGGCGTCGGCCAGGATGGAGGGGCGCTTGTGCCCGCCCGAGCGCTTCTCGCCGTCGCCCAGCCGCAGGCCGGACGACAGGCCCAGCGCCTGGGCGAGCCCGAACAAGGTGTCCTGCTTGACCAGGTTGGCGCGGATGCGGGACAGATCGCCCTCGGGCAGGGCGTCCAGCTTCTCGAACAGCAAGCCGGAAATGGCCAGGTTGAGCACGGAGTCGCCGAGGAATTCCAGGCGCTCGTTGTGGTCGGCGCCGAAGCTGCGGTGGGTCAGCGCCCGCTCCAGCAGGCGTGGGTTGGCGAAGCGGTGCTGCAGCCGGCCCTGCAGCGCGGTGAGATCGGGGCTCAAACCATCAACCGGGCCGCGCTCATTGCGAGCTGCCCTTGTACTTCATCACCAGCCAGGCCGGCCCGGCCAGGTGGATTTCGCGGACGTAGTCGTAGGACACCACCACGCGGTCGCCCTGCTTGCCCACGGTGAGGTCCTTGCCCGAGATGGTGCGGATGTCGTCGATCGTGGCCGCCTTGTCGAAGATGTCGCGCACCTCGGCCACCGTGCTGCCCGCCGAGGCCTTCTGCACCGCCTTCTGCACGGCCATGTACTCGAGGTAGGTGGGGAACACCTGGGCCGCCACGATGCCCGCGAGCGCCAGCAGGGTGCCGACGATGATCAGGCCGACGAAGGTCAGGCCCCGTTGTTGCCGCTTCAGCTTCATGCGCTCCTCCTCAGGGTTCGCTCTTACTCGAATCGTCCGATGCGACCGAGGTCGCCGAAATTCATCCAGACCAGGAAGGCCTTGCCCACGATATTCGCTTCGGGCACAAAGCCCCAATACCGCGAGTCGAGCGAATTGTCGCGATTGTCGCCCATCATGAAGTAATGCCCGGCCGGCACCTTGCAGACCGCGCCCTCCACGCTGTAGCGGCAGTTCTCGGCGAAGGGGAACTGGGTGGCACCGTCGACGAAGGCCGGGCGGTTGTCCTCGTTGAGGGTGTTGTACCGCTTGCCGCCCAGGCTTTCCTGCCATTGCTTGGCGTAGCGCATCGAGTCCTTGTCGAAGAAGTCGGGCTGCGCCACCCGCGGCACGGGCTGGCCGTTCACCGTGAGCTGCTTGTTCAGGTAGGCCACCTCGTCGCCGGGCAGGCCGATCACGCGCTTGATGTAGTCCAGGCTGGGCTTGGGCGGGTAGCGGAAGACGACCACGTCGCCGCGCTGCGGCGCCTGGTTGTCCCAGACCTTGGTGTTGACCACGGGCAGGCGGATGCCGTAGTGGTACTTGTTCACCAGGATCAGGTCGCCCACGCGCAGGGTGGGGATCATGGAGCCCGAGGGAATCTTGAAGGGCTCGAACAGGAAGGAGCGCAGCACGAAGACGGCCAGGATCACCGGGAACAGGCCCGCCGTCCAATCCAGCCACCAGGGCTGGGCCAGCGCCCGCTGCCGCGCCGGTTCGATGTCGCCCTCGATCTGGCTGAAGCCCTGCTTGGCCAGGGCCTCCTTGCGCTGGTGGTGCTCCACCACGAGCTGGTCGGCCGCGCGGCGGCGCTGCGGCAGGAAGACCAGCTTGTCGATCACCCAGTAGACGCCGGTGACGAGCGTCGCCAGCAGCAGCAGCAGGGAGAAATTGCCCTCGACCGCGCCCATGTACCAGGCCACGGCATAGAGCCCGAACGCCGCGAGGATGATCCCCGTGACCGCACCCATCGTGGACTTCATCAGTCTTGCACCTGCAGGATGGCCAGGAACGCTTCCTGGGGCACTTCGACGGAGCCGATCTGTTTCATGCGTTTTTTGCCAGCTTTCTGTTTTTCGAGCAGTTTGCGTTTGCGGGTGATGTCACCACCGTAGCATTTTGCCAGCACGTTCTTGCGCAGCGCCTTGATGGTTTCGCGCGCGATGACGTTGCCCCCGATGGCCGCCTGGATCGCCACGTCGAACATCTGTCGGCTGATGATCTCGCGCATCTTGGCTGCCACCGCGCGGCCACGGTACTGCGCCTGGCTGCGGTGCACGATGATCGACAGGGCATCGACCTTCTCGCCGTTGAGCAGGATGTCGACCTTGACCACGTCGGAGCGGCGGTACTCCTTGAACTCATAGTCCATGCTGGCGTAGCCGCGGCTGACGGATTTGAGTTTGTCGAAGAAGTCCAGCACGATCTCGCCCAGCGGCAGTTCGTAGGTCAGCATGACCTGCTTGCCGTGGTAGGCCATGTTGATCTGCACGCCGCGCTTCTGATTGGCCAGGGTCATGACCGGACCCACGTACTCCTGCGGCATGTACAGGTGCACGGTGACGATGGGCTCGCGGATCTCTTCGATGCGGCCGGGGTCGGGCATCTTGGAGGGGTTCTCCACCATCAGCACCTCGCCGTCGCCCTTGACCACCTGGTAGACCACGCTGGGCGCGGTGGTGATGAGATCCTGGTCGAACTCGCGCTCCAGGCGCTCCTGCACGATCTCCATGTGCAGCAGGCCCAGGAAGCCGCAGCGGAAGCCGAAACCCAGGGCCTGCGACACCTCGGGCTCGTAGTGCAGCGAGGCGTCGTTGAGCTTGAGCTTCTCCAGGGCGTCGCGCAGGGCGTCGTACTGGTTGGCCTCGGTGGGGTACAGGCCGGCGAACACCTGCGGCTGCACCTCCTTGAAGCCGGGCAGCGGTCGCTCCGCCGGGCCGGCGTTGTTGGGCAGCTTCTTTTCCAGCGTCACGGTGTCGCCCACCTTGGCGGCCGCGAGCTCCTTGATGCCGGCGATGATGTAGCCCACCTCCCCCGCTTCCAGCGAGTCGCGGGGCTGGGTGGCCGGCGTGAACACGCCCAGGTTGTCGGCGTTGTAGGCCGCGTTGGTGGCCATGAGCTTGAAGCGCTCGCCCTTGAGCAGGCGACCATCCACCACCCGGACCAGCATCACCACGCCCACGTAGGCGTCGTACCAGCTGTCGATGATCATGGCGCGCAGAGGGGCGTCCGGGTTGCCGCGCGGCGCCGGCACCTTGGCCACCACGGCCTCCAGGATGTCCTCGACCCCCATGCCCGTCTTGGCCGAACACGGGATGGCGTCGCTCGCGTCGATGCCGATCACGTCCTCGATTTCGCTCTTGGCGTTCTCGGGGTCGGCGTTCGGCAGGTCCATCTTGTTCAGGACCGGCAGCACCTCCACGCCGAGGTCGAGCGCGGTGTAGCAGTTGGCCACCGTCTGGGCCTCCACGCCCTGGCTGGCGTCCACCACCAGCAAGGCGCCCTCGCAGGCCGACAGGGAGCGCGAGACCTCATACGAGAAGTCCACGTGGCCTGGGGTGTCGATCAGGTTCAGGTTATAGACGCGGCCGTCGCGCGCCTTGTACTGCAGAGCGGCCGTCTGCGCCTTGATGGTGATGCCGCGCTCCTTCTCGATGTCCATGGAGTCGAGCACCTGCTCGCTCATCTCACGATCGGAGAGGCCGCCGCAGCGGGAGATGATGCGATCCGCGAGCGTCGATTTGCCGTGATCGATGTGCGCGATGATCGAGAAATTGCGGATGTGGTTCATCGGAAGGCCGGGCCAGGGACCATGTTCATCGCGCGCCGGGCCAGGGCGCGCGACCATAAAAAAGGGCGCGTCAGCTGCTGACGCGCCCGTAACCAACAATCAATGGCAACTGCGATAGTTGGGGTTTCATTGTAGGCAAAAAGCCCCCCGCAGACAGCCGCCACCAAGCTTCCCGACCCTGTCGCCGGGCCGCAACAGGGCAGTTGTTTACAGCTTATCCACAAGCTCTGGGTACAAGCTGTGCAACGGCTGTGGATCAAGGACCACCGGAAGCGACTGGGCTCCCGCATCGTGAATTGGGTGCTCGCGCGCCGGCTTCAATCCGTCAACAACGCGCGGGATTTTATCGAATCCGGTCAAGACTGGCCGAATTTCCGTTGGTGCTCACTAACTTTTCTATTGGCCGAGCCCGTGGACGGGCTTTGAAGGGCGTCGCGTCCCCGAAACACCCGGCGACGGACGGCGCCGATGCCCGGGGACGGGCGGGGGTTATTGGCCCAAGCCACCCGAAAGGCGTTCCACACCCGGGCCCGTCACCGGGCCTGCGGCCGCACCACCGCGTACTGGGCCCATTCCCCCCGGCGCAGCAGCAGATTCACCGGCTTGGACTTGTCCAGCTTGGCGAGCACCGCCTCCACGTCCTTGACCGAGGACACCTCGGTGTTGGCCACCGCCACGATCACGTCGCCTTCGCGCAGGCCGGCCCGGGTGGCGGGCCCGGCGACGCCGATCACGCGAACGCCGCCCTTGACCTTGAGCGCCTTGGCGTCGTCCGCGCCGAGTTCCGCCAGCGTCAGGCCCAGTGACTGCGTCGCGTTGTTGCTCGGCACCGGCTTGGGCTCGGGGGAGGCGGCACGCGCCTCGGGGCGCTCGGGCTCCAGTTCGGCGATGACCACGTTCAGCTCGCGCTGACTGCCCCGGCGCAACACCGTCATGGTGCTGCGCGTGCCCGGCTTGGTGTTGCCCACCAGGCGCGGCAGGTCAACTGACTTGTCGATCTCCTTGCCATCGAACTTGAGGATGATGTCGCCCGGCTCGACGCCCGCCTTCGCGGCCGGCGAATCGGGCTCAACGCCACGCACCAGCGCGCCCTTGGGCTGCGCCATGCCCAGCGACTCGGCCACCTCCTTGCCCACCTGGTCGATGCGCACGCCGATGCGCCCGCGCGTGACGCGCCCGCTGGCGCGCAGCTCGTTGGACACGCGCACGGCCTCGTCGATGGGAATGGCGAAGGAAATGCCCTGGAAGCCGCCCGAGCGCGAGTAGATCTGGCTGTTGATGCCCACGACCTCGCCGCGCATGTTGATCAGCGGCCCGCCCGAGTTGCCCGGGTTGATGGCCACGTCGGTCTGGATGAAGGGCAGGTAGTCGCCCGTGTCGCGCTGCTTGGCGCTCACGATGCCGGCCGTGACGGTGTTCTCCAGGCCAAAGGGCGAGCCGATCGCCATCACCCATTCGCCCACGCGCAGGCGGTTGATGTCGCCCACTTTCACCGGCACCAGACCGGTGGCCTCGATCTTCACCACCGCCACGTCGGTGCGCGCATCGGCACCGACGATGCGCGCCTTGAATTCGCGCTTGTCCGCCAGCGTGACGATCAGCTCATCGGCGCCGTCCACGACATGGGCGTTGGTCATGATGAAGCCGTCGGCGCTGAGCACGAAGCCCGAACCCACACCGCGCGGACGCGCCTCGTCGGACGGCGGGCCCTGCCGCGGGCCGCGCGGCGTCACGCCCGGCGGGATGGGGATGCCGAAGCGGCGGAAGAACTCCAGCATCTCCTCGTCGGGGCCGCCCTCGGCATTGCCGCGCGCCGCGGCGCGCTCGAGCGTGCGGATGTTGACCACCGACGGGCCGACCAGGTCGACGAGGTCGGTGAAATCCGGCAGGCCGCGCGCATTGGTCGCGGCCGCCTGGGCGAGCGAGGGGGTGGGCGTGAACAAGGCCAGGGATCCGGCCGCACCGAAGGCGGCGGCCAGGGCCAGGGCTTGCAGGGAAGGACGGAGTAGGGCTGCGGACATCGGCGGCTTTCTTCGGTGGTCGATCAAGGGCGGTCTCAGCGGATGCGCTCCAAGGCGTCGGCGAAACGTTTCAGGGTGGCGGGAGGCACCTCGCCCAGGGCGGTCACCCAATGGTCGCCGACACGGCGGCTGACGGAGTGGGTGGCCCCCATGGCCACCTGCTGCTCCTCGTTGCCGTGGCGCTGCGGGTCGAAGGGCTCGACGAACAGCGACACGGACGCCAACCCATCGGAGAACACCCACTGCATGGGGGCCTGGCCCGCCGGCAGGGGGCCGCCGGGCACTTCGCGCGTGTGGCAGCTCATGGCGGTGAAGCCCGGGATGGACTCCTTCAACTGCCAGCCCTCGGCCTGCGGCGTGGTCTTGCGCAGCGCGGGCTTGATCACCTCGTAGCCGCGCGTGTCCTTCATGAGGCGCGCGAGCTTGTCCATGCTCACGGGGGCGTCGAGCTGCAGCTCGGAGAACGCCACCTGCTCCAGCACCTGGCCCTGGGCGCCCAGCGTCTGCAGCTTCACGATCAGGCCGCTCTTTTTCTCGGACCAGATCCGGTAGCCGAAGCGCCACTCATCTCGAGGCACGATCTCCACCATGTCGGCCATGTGGCCCGCCACGCGCTGGTACCCCACTTCGCGGGCACCGTAGAACTGCGCGATGGCGCTGGCCGGCGTGCGCAGCATGTCGGGAAAGACGCCGAGCGATTCGCGCTTCTCGACCATGGCGGTGCGCGTTTCCGGCTCGAAGGTGATGACCTCGCTGTTGCGGCGGATGGTGGTGCGCGGCGCGCCGGTGAGCGTCTCCACACGCTCCATCTGCTGCGTGCCGTCGCACACATGCCAGATCTTGGAGGCCGACATCGCGCTGCCGGAGCTGACGACCAGCGTGCCGGTGTACGAGCGCTGGAGCGAGGCCTGGTGCATGCGCGAGAGCCATTCGGTGACGCTGCGTGCGGAACCCGCGCCCGGCGACACGCTGGTCCCCTGGGCCAGCACCGGCGCGCTCCAGCCACCGGCACAGGCCCAGACGATCAGGGCGGCCCCGAAGCGGCGCAGCCGCGGCGCGCCAAGCCGACGGGCGCAGGGCAGAACGGCAGGGGGAAAAACGGCGGTCGTCATGGGCGCGGCCATCAGCGGGCGTCGGCGTCGTAGGTGGCGTTGCGGATGAAGCCGGTCGAGGTCTGGAAGGCCGACATGCCGCCGTGCTGGCGGTGCTCGGACAGCAGGCGCTCCAGCGCCGGGTCGCGGATCAGCTGGCCCTGCGAGGTGGACACCACCACCGGCCGCGTGGACGGGACCCCGGCCGACGCGGCCGGCGGCGGCGCCGAAGCCAGGGTGGCGGGCGGCAGCGCCACCCGCTCCTGGGCCAGCACCGGCGCCTGCGGGCCACCGGGCGCGGAGGCCAGCACGGTCCAGCCGACGGCGGCGACCGCCACCACGCTGGCCAGGCCCGACACCATCTTCCAGCGGAACAAGGCGTCGTTCGCCGCCGCGCCACGCACCGCGCGCACGGGCCGGGACCCGGCGTCCGCGGCGGGCTGGTGCTCGGCGTCGAGCCGCCGGTTCAGCTCGGCCAGGAAATCCATGGGGGATCGGGCCGGCAGGGCCGCGCCATCGCCTCGCAGCACCTCGCCGATGAGCTGGTAGCCGCGCCACTGCGCCAGGGCCTCGTCGCCCAGGCGACAGCGCGCGAACAGGGCGTCGCTTTCGCGCTCGTCCAGGTAGCCATCGCACAGGGCCGACACCTGGTCGGCGCCCGGGTGGGCCGAATCGAAGGAAGTGGGCTGGTTCATGGCGGCGACCTCAGCGTGGCAGGCCTCTTACCAGCGCTTGCCCGACTGCCGGTCGAGCAAGGGCTTGATGCGGGCCGAAATGGCTTCGCGCGCCCGGAAGATGCGGGAACGCACGGTGCCAATGGGGCATTCGAGTGCTTGGGCGATCTCTTCGTAACTCAGGCCCTCGATTTCGCGCAGGGTGATGGCCATGCGCAGTTCCTCGGGCAAGGCTTCCATCGCGGCGTTGACCGCGTTGGCGATTTCCTTGCTGGCCAGCACCGCCTCGGGCGTCTCGGTGTCGGCTACGTTGGCGTTTAGTTCGCGCTCCGGAGCGGAAGTTTCATCGTCCTCCCCCCCCTTGAGCTGCGATTGGAAGACCAGCGGATCGCGTTTCAGTTCCATCAGCTGCTTCTTCGCCGTATTGACGGCGATGCGGTACAGCCAGGTGTAGAACTGGGCATCGCCCCGGAACTGGGCCAGCGCGCGGTAGGCGCGGATGAAGGTTTCCTGGGCGATGTCCTGGACCAGGTCGCTGTCGCGCACCATGCGTCCGATGAGGCGCTCGACGCGCCGTTGGTACTTCAGGACCAGCAGATCGTAGGCGCGGCGCTCGCCGGCCAGGGTGCGCTGCACCAGCATGACGTCGCTGTCGGGCGGCGGCGGAGCGGTGTGGTCTTCCGTTGTCATGCGCGCGGGACTATACCCCATGCCCCCACCGCCTCCAGGGGCGCGGACGGGGCGTCAAACCGGCCGATCGGACACCAGGGCGCGGCGCAGCGCCAGCCAGTCGGCGGGCGCCCGGTCGCGCTCCACCCACACCCAGGCCGGCACGCCGGCGACGCCCCTCAGTTGCAAGAGGACGCGGCTTTGCAGGTCCAGCGCCACCCGCACCGCATCGAGCGCGAGGCCGTCGCTGCAGCCGTCCGGCGACCAGCGCCAGGCCGCACCCTGCCCCGGCGCACCGCTGAAACGCAGCACGCCCACGACCGGGCGGCGCTCGACGCGCGCGGCCCAGCCCATCCAGGCCAGGCCCGCCACGGCCAGCGCCAGCCAGGTACTCAGCGCCAGGGACGCCGCCATCCAGGCCGCCAAGAGGGCCACGGCCAGCGCCAGGACCGCCAGCGACAGCCCCCAGAAACGGCAACGCCCCACCGGATAGGCAACCGATGGGGCGCCGGGCCGGGTGGTCAAACGATCAGACCCGCTTGAACACCAGGGTGCCGTTGGTGCCGCCGAAGCCGAAGTTGTTCTTCAGCGCCACGTTCACCTGGCGGTCGCGCGCCGTGTTGGCGCAGTAGTCGAGATCGCACTCGGGATCCTGGTTGACGATGTTGATCGTCGGCGGGATCTGCTGCTGGTGGATGGCCATCACCGTGAAGACGCTCTCGATGCCGCCGGCGCCACCGAGCAGGTGACCGGTCATGGACTTGGTGGAGCTCACGACCATGCGCTTGGCGTGGTCGCCCAGCGCGGCCTTGATGGCGTTCGACTCGTTGATGTCGCCCAGCGGCGTGGAAGTGCCGTGCGCGTTGAGGTAGTCGACCTCGTCGGCGTTCACGCCGGCGTTGCGCAGGGCGTTCAGCATGGCGCGGCGCGGGCCGTCCATGTTGGGTGCGGTCATGTGGCCGGCGTCGGCGCTCATGCCGTAGCCCGCCACCTCGGCGTAGATCTTCGCGCCGCGCGCCTTGGCGTGTTCGTACTCTTCGAGCACCATGACGCCAGCGCCCTCGCCGAGCACGAAGCCGTCGCGGTCCTTGTCCCAGGGTCGCGAGGCGGCGGTGGGGTCGTCGTTGCGGGTCGACAGGGCGCGCATCGCGGCAAAGCCGCCCACGCCGAGTGGCGACACCGTAGCCTCCGAGCCGCCCGCCACCATCACGTCGGCGTCGCCGTACTCGATCTTGCGGGCCGCCTCGCCGATGCTGTGCAGGCCTGTGGTGCAGGCCGTCACGATGGCGATGTTGGGGCCCTTGAAGCCGAAGCGCATCGACACGTGGCCCGAGATCATGTTGATGATCGAGGCCGGCACGAAGAACGGCGAGATGCGGCGGGGCCCGCGGTTGGTCAGCTCGGTGTGGGTTTCTTCGATCAGCGGCAAGCCACCGATGCCCGAGCCGATGATGCAGCCGATCCGCGTGGCGGCCTCCTCACCCAATGCCTCGCCCGTGGGCAGGCCGGAATCGATCACGGCCTGGTGGGCCGCTGCGATGCCGTAATGGATGAAGGTGTCCATCGTGCGCGCCTCCTTGGCGCTCATGTAGGACTCCAGCTCGAACCCCTTGACCTCTCCCGCGATGCGGCACGCGAAGTTCGACGGGTCGAACTTGGTGATCGTGGAGATGCCGGAGCGCCCGGCCAACAGATTGGCCCAGGAGTCGGCCACCGTGTTGCCCACGGGGCTGATGCAACCCAGGCCGGTCACGACGACGCGACGACGGCTCATGGGGCGATCAGGCTTTCTGGTGCTTCAGCGCGTAATCGATGGCGTGCTGCACCGTGGTGATCTTCTCGGCTTCTTCGTCGGGGATCTCGATGCCAAACTCGTCTTCGAGGGCCATCACGAGTTCCACCGTGTCCAGCGAGTCGGCGCCCAAGTCGGCCACGAAGGCTTTTTCGCTGGTGACCTGACCTTCTTCCACGCCGAGTTGTTCGGCAATGATTTTCTTGACGCGTGCTTCGATATCGCTCATAGGTCCCTCAAAGGGTGGGTTGGAATGCAGGGCGGCATTTTAGCCGGGGGGACGGGGCCGGGACCCCGAGGGACATCAGGCCATGAACATGCCGCCGTTGACGTGCAGTTCCTGGCCGGTGATGTAGGCCGCGCGCGGGCTGGCCACGAAGGCCACGGCGTGCGCGATGTCGGCGGGTTTGCCGAGGTGGCCCAGGGGAATCTGGGACAGCAGGGCCTTCTGCTGCTCTTCGGGCAGCGAAGCGGTCATGTCGGTCTCGATGAAGCCCGGCGCGACGCAGTTGACGGTGATGTTGCGGCTGCCCAGCTCGCGCGCCAGCGCGCGCGTCATGCCGGCCAGGCCGGCCTTGGCGGCGGCGTAGTTGGCCTGACCCGGGTTGCCCGAGGCACCAACGACGCTGGTGATGCTGATGATGCGGCCATAGCGCTGCTTCATCATGGGACGGATGACCGCGCGGCTGAGACGGAACACGGCCTTGAGGTTGGTGTCGAGCACGGCGTCCCAGTCCTCGTCCTTCAGGCGCATGGCCAGCATGTCGCGCGTGATGCCCGCGTTGTTGACCAGGACATGCAGCGCACCGTGCGCCTTGACGATCTCGTCGATGAGGGCTTCAGCGGCCTTGGCGTCGTTGACGTCGAGCACCGCGCCGCGGCTGCCGGCGCCGGCCCCGCCCACCGCCTTCAGTGCGGCGTCGATCTTGGCCGCGCCATCGCCGCTGGTGGCGGTGCCGATGACGATCAGCCCCTGTTGCGCGAGCTCGTGCGCGATGGCCGCGCCGATGCCGCGCGAGGCGCCAGTGACCAGGGCCACCTGGCCCGCGAATTTCACATCCGTCATATCGACCTCTTTGGAATGGGCGGGTTCAGGCCAGCAGCGCCTTGGCCTCGGCCAGCGTGGCCGGGTCGTACAGGGAGGCGCCCTGGATGCTGGCGTCGATGCGTTTGGTCATGCCGGCCAGCACCTTGCCAGGGCCGCATTCGATCAGGGTACCGATGCCGCGCGCCTGCATGGCCTGCACGCACTCGACCCAGCGCACCGGCCCGAAGGCCTGGCGGTACAGCGCGTCGCGGATGCGGTCGGCATCGGATTCGACCGCCACGTCGATGTTGTTGATGAGCGGAAAACGCGGCACCGCCAGCGCCACGCCGGCCAGCTTCTCGCGCAGGCGCTCGGCGGCCGGCTTCATGAGGCTGGAGTGGAACGGCGCCGACACCGGCAGCGGCAGCGCGCGCTTGGCGCCGTTGGCCTTGAGCACCTCGCAGGCCTTGTCGACGGCGGCTTTGCTGCCAGCGATCACGGTTTGTGCCGGGTCGTTGAAGTTCACGGCCTCCACCACCTCGGCGCTGCCCGCGCCGAACGTGGCCTGCGCCTCGGCGCAGCCGGCCTTCACGCGCTCGGCGTCCATGCCCAGGATCGCGGCCATCGCCCCGACGCCGACGGGCACCGCCTCCTGCATGGCCGCGGCGCGAAAGCGCACCAGCGGCGCGGCGTCCGCCAGCGTGAGCACCTCGGCGGCGACCAGCGCGCTGTACTCGCCCAGCGAATGGCCGGCCACGGCGGCGGGCAACTCGCCGCCCTCGGCGCGCCAAGCGCGCCAGGCAGCGACGCCAGCCACCAGCATCACAGGCTGGGTGTTGGTCGTCAGGCCCAAAGCCTCCTTGGGGCCTTCCTTGATGAGCCGGCCGACGTCCTCGCCCAGGGCATCCGACGCCTCGCGCAGGGTGTCGACGACGGCGGGGTGGTCACCCCAGGCGTCGAGCATGCCCACGGACTGGGAACCCTGGCCGGGAAAGACAAAGGCAAACGGTTTCATTCTGTTCAGCTGTCTGCGACGGCGCGCGGCGGCGGCGCCGTCCGTTCGTTCAAAAATCGAGCAGCACCGCACCCCAGGTGAAGCCACCGCCCACCCCTTCGAGCAGCACGGTGTCCCCCGGGCGCACGCGGCCGCCACGCACTGCGTGATCGAGGGCGAGCGGAATGGAGGCCGCCGAGGTGTTGCCGTGTTCGTCCACGGTGGCGACGAGCTTTTCCAGCGGCAGGTGCAGCTTCTTCGCCGTGCCCTGCATGATGCGGATGTTGGCCTGGTGCGGAATCAGCCAGTCGATGTCGGTGTCCACGCGGCCGGCCTTGTGCAGCACGGTGCGCGCGGCGCGCTCCAGCACCGTGACCGCGAGCCGGAAGACCGCCTGGCCATCCATTTTGAGCAGCGGCTGGCCCGTGACCTGGCCGCCCGACACGTGCCCCGGCACGCACAGGATGCCCACGTGCTTGCCGTCGGCGTGCAGGTCACTCGCCAGGATGCCGGGCGTGTCGGAGGCCTCGAGCACCACGGCGCCCGCGCCGTCGCCGAACAGCACGCAGGTGGTGCGGTCGTTGAAGTCGAGCAGGCGCGAGAACACTTCGGTGCCAATGACCAGGGCCTTGCGCGCCGTGCCGGCGCGGATCATCGCGTCGGCCACGGTGAGGGCATAGACGAAGCCGCTGCACACGGCCTGCAGGTCGAAAGCCGGGCAACCCGCGATGCCCAGCTTGTGCTGGACGATGGCGGCGGTGGACGGAAACACCATGTCCGGCGTGGACGTGGCGACGATGATGAGGTCGATGTCCTTGGCCGTGCGGCCGGCCGCTTCCAGCGCGGCCTGCGCCGCCAGCACGCCCATGTCGCTGGCGAACACGCCGTCGTCGGCGAAGTGCCGCGCGCGGATGCCGGTGCGCTCGATGATCCACTGGTCGCTGGTCTCAATGCCCTTGGGCGCCAGCATGGCCACCATGTCGTCGTTGGTCAGGCGGCGCGGCGGCAGATGGCTGCCCGTGCCGGTGATGCGGGAATAAGCGCTCATGCGGAGGAATCAGATGGTCGGAATGCCGCCACGCTCGCTGATGGTCGTCTCGGGCGACAGCAGCGGCTGCGCACGCGCAATGCGTTGTCTCACGTTGTCCAGCAAGCCGCGGGAGGCGGCATCATACGCGCGGGCCAGCGCTTGCTCGAAGGCGAAGGCGTCGGCCGAGCCGTGGCTCTTGAACACCAGGCCCTGCAGGCCCAGCAGGGCCGCGCCGTTGTAGACGCGGTGGTCGGCGCGCTGACGGATGGCGTTGAGCACCGGCATGGCCACCACGGCCGCCAGCTTGCGCCACAGGCCGCGCGTGAACTCCTCGCGGATGAAGCCCCCGATCATCGAGGCCACGCCCTCGCTCGCCTTGAGCGCCACGTTGCCCACGAAGCCGTCGCACACCACGATGTCGGTGGTGCCCTTGAAGATGTCGTTGCCCTCCACGTTGCCGTGGAAGTTCAGGTCGCCCGCCGTGGCGGCGTGGCGCAGCAGCTGGCCCGCCTGCTTGATCACGTCGCTGCCCTTGATGACCTCCTCGCCGACATTGAGCAGGCCCACCGAGGGGTCGTCGCGCCCGGTGACGGCGGCCACCAGGGCCGAGCCCATCACCGCGAACTGCAGCAGGTGCTCGGCGGAGCAGTCGACATTGGCGCCAAGGTCGAGCACGGTGGTGGCGCCGCCACGCGCATTGGGCATCTGGGTGGCGATGGCGGGGCGCTCGATGCCGTCCAGCGTCTTGAGCAGGTAGCGCGAGATCGCCATCAG
The DNA here is from genome assembly GCF_016903055.1 of Hydrogenophaga sp. YM1. Taxonomy (NCBI): domain Bacteria; kingdom Pseudomonadati; phylum Pseudomonadota; class Betaproteobacteria; order Burkholderiales; family Comamonadaceae; genus Hydrogenophaga; species Hydrogenophaga sp. YM1. The sequence goes on from NZ_CP070223.1 coordinate 3,390,045, forward strand.
CGCACCGGTGTTGCCGGCCGAGACCGCGGCCTGCGCATGGCCGTCCTTGACCTGCTGGACCGCCACGCGCATGGACGAATCCTTTTTGCGGCGCAGCGCGACCTCGATCGGGTCGCTCATGTCCACGACCTCGCTGGCCGGCACCACGGTGCAGCGCTCATGCGCCGTGAGACGGGACCAGTCGCGCAGGTCCTCGGCGCGCCCCACCAGCAGCAGGCGCGCCTGGGGGTGGCTGGCCAGAAAGGCCTCGGCCGCGGGCATGGTCACGGCCGGCCCGACGTCTCCCCCCATGCAATCCACGGCGATGGTGATCATCTCGACATCCTGCGGGACGCTCGCGGCGACCTCGTCGTTCTAATGAAAAAGGCCCGCATGCGGCATGCGGGCCCGTGTCTCCGTGGCCAGCGGACGCGCGCGCGCACGCCCGGCGGACAGCCCGTGGATCAGGCTTCGGATTTGTTCTTGAGCACCTGGCGGCCGCGGTAGAAGCCGTTGGGGCTGATGTGGTGGCGCAGATGCACTTCGCCCGTGGTGGGCTCGACGGCGGTACCCGGGGTGGTCAGTGCGTTGTGCGAACGGTGCATGCCCCGCTTGGAGGGCGATTTCTTGTTTTGCTGGACAGCCATGTTGGGCTCCTGGAAGGCGTTGGTGAGGACTCGAGGGCGTCATCGGCTGGGACACGGGGTGGAAACCGCACGCTGCCCGGCCTTTCAGGCCCGCCCTGGCGCAAAGCCAAGCATTATAGCCCGAGTTATCCGGATGCGGATGGCCTCCCCTCACGGCCGGCCCTTGAGCTTGGCCAGCGCCGCGAAGGGGTGCGGGCGCTCACTGCCCGGCGCCTTTTCGCCACCGGCGGGCCCGTCGGCCGCCGACAGGGGCTGCGGGCAGCGCTCGTGCAGGGGCACCAGCGGCAGGGACAGGATCAGTTCGTCCTCGACCAGCTCGACCAGGCTGGGCCGTGGCTCCAAGGCGAGCAGGTCCTCTTCGCTGTCGTCGTCCAGCGCCTCGGCCGTGGCCTCGTCGGCCACGAAACGGAACCAGCGGTCCACCTCCACCGGGGTCTGCACCGGCGCCAGGCAGCGCTGGCAGGTCAGGGGCACGAGGGCGCGTGCCTCCAGATGCAGCCAGGCCTGCGGGGCACCGCCGGTCGGCCCGTCGCGCATCTCACCCCGGGCCTGCCAGCGCACGCGCTCGCTCGGGTCGACGGGCGGGTGCAGGTCACCGGCGAGGCGCGCGAAACCGGTGAGCGGCGGATCGCCTTCGAGCCGGGCGCCGGCCTGGGCGAAGCGCAGCGCGTCCAGGCGCTGCGGATTGAAAACGGAAGCGGGGGGCTTGCTGGCCATCGGGCGATTCTAGGCAGGCCCCGACAATACGCCCATGAGCAACACCCCCTCCCCCGCCCGGGCCGTGGTCCTGGGATCGACGTCCCGCTACCGACGCGAGCTGCTGCAGCGCCTGGGCCTGCCGTTCGAGGTGGCCGCGCCCGAGGTCGATGAAACGCCGCGGCCCGGCGAGGCCCCCGCCGCCCTCGCCCAACGCCTGGCCCTGGCCAAGGCACGCGCCGTGGCCGAGCGCTTTCCCGAGGCCGTGGTCATCGGCAGCGACCAGGTGGCCGATCTGGCCGGCGAGCCGCTGGGCAAACCCGGCACCCACGAACGCGCCGTGCTGCAGCTGCGCCGCATGCGCGGGCAGACCGTGGTCTTCCAGACCGCCCTGGCCGTGGTCTGCCGCGCCAGCGGCTTCGAGCGCCAGGACATCGCTCCCGTGCGCGTGGCGTTCCGCGAGCTGGACGACGGCGAGATCGAGCGCTACCTGCTCGCCGAACAGCCCTACGACTGCGCCGGCAGCGCCAAGAGCGAAGGCCTGGGCATCGCCCTGCTCGAGCGCATCGACAGCGACGACCCCACCGCCCTGGTGGGGCTGCCGCTGATTCGCACCTGCCAGATGCTGCGCGCCGCCGGCGTGCGCCTGCCATGACGCCGGGCGCGCTCTACCTGGTGCCCACGCCACTGGACTTCGGCGTGTCCGAGGCCGTGGACCCGCTGGGGGCGCTGCTGCCGGGAGAGACCCTGGCCGTGGCCGGCCGGCTCACGCACTGGATCGCCGAGAACGCCAAGAGCGCGCGCGCCTTCCTCAAGCGCGTGGACGCCGCCGTGGGCCTGGCCGCGCCGCTGCAGGAGCAGCAGATCCTGGAGTTGCCCCGGCAAACGCACAAGCGCGGCGACCACACGCAGGACGATCGGGCGGCGCGCGACTGGCTCGCGCCCGCGCTGCAGGGCCATGGCATCGGCCTGCTCAGCGAGGCCGGCATGCCCGCCATCGCCGACCCCGGCAGCGGCGTGGTGCGCGCGGCGCATGCCCTGGGCCTGCGGGTGTGCCCGCTGGTGGGGCCGGTGTCGCTGATGCTCGCGCTCGCGGGCAGCGGGCTCAATGGCCAGCACTTCGCCTTCGTGGGCTACGTGGCGCAGGACCCGCCCACGCGCGCCAAGCGCCTGCGCGAACTCGACGCCCTGGCCACGCGCAGCGGCCAGGCGCAGATCCTGATCGAGACGCCCTACCGCAACGCGGCCCTGCTGCGCGCGCTGATCGATACCCTGCAACCGGGCACGCGCCTGGCCGTGGCCTGCGGGCTGGCGCTGCCCACGCAAGCCATTCGCAGCGCGCGCGTGGCGGATTGGCGGCGCGAGCCCACGCTGGCGGCCGACCTGCCGCTGGACCTGCCCGCCGTGTTTCTCTTCGGGCCCTGAACGGGCGACGGGCCTCAGCCCATCACGCGCTGCAGGTGCGCGCGCACCGAGCCACTCAGCTCGGGATTGGCCAGGGCGAGGTCGATGGTGGCTTCCAGGAAGCCTTCCTTGCTGCCGCAGTCGTAGCGCCGGCCTTCGTAGCGGTAGGCCTGCACGCGCTCCTTGCCGATCAGCGCGGCGATGCCGTCGGTGAGCTGGATCTCGCCCCCCGCGCCGCGCGGCTGCTGGCGGATGCTCTCAAACACCGCCGGCGTGAGGATGTAGCGCCCGGCCACCGCCAGGGTGGACGGTGCCTTCTCGGGCGCGGGCTTTTCCACCATGGCGAAGACCTCGGCCAGCGCGGCGTTCGCGCCGTGCACGTCGACCACGCCATAGCGCTTGGTCTCGGCGCGCGGCACGTCCTGCACGGCCAGCACGGTGCCCGGGCTGCGCTCGTAGGCCTTGACCATCTGCGCCAGCACGGTGGCACCGCCGCTGAGCTGGTCCTTGCCCAGCATCAGGTCGTCGGCCAGCAGCACGGCGAAGGGTTCGTCGCCCACCAGGCGCTCGGCGCACAACACCGCATGGCCCAGGCCCAGCGCGCGCGGCTGGCGCACATAGAAGCAGTCCATGTCGTCGGGCTTGATGGACGTCACCAGGTTGAGCAGCGCGCCCTTGCCCGCCGCCTCCAGCTCGGTCTCCAGTTCGTAGGCGACGTCGAAATGGTCCTCGATGGCGCGCTTGTTGCGGCCGGTGACGAAGATCATTTCGCGGATGCCGGCCGCGTAGGCCTCTTCCACGGCGTACTGCATCAGCGGCTTGTCCACCACGGGCAGCATCTCCTTGGGAATGGCCTTGGTGGCGGGCAGGAACCGGGTGCCCAGGCCACCCACGGGAAATACGGCTTTACGAATCGTCGTCATGTCGTGCACTGCTCCCGAGCGATTTGACAAACAAGCTGACCATAATACCCACGGCCCGTGCCCGCGACCCGGCACGCCACCGCACCGCAGCATCACGCGCGGTCTTCCCGGATACACACGAATGCAGATCACTCCCGTCATCCTGTGTGGCGGCTCGGGCACCCGCCTGTGGCCCCTGTCGCGCCAGAGTTTTCCCAAGCAGTTCGTCCCGCTGGTGGGCAACAAATCTTTACTTCGCCTTACCTTGGACCGTGTGGCCTGGAGCGCACAGCCGCCCCTGTGCGTAGCCGCCGACGAGCACCGCTTCCTGGTGGCCGACGCCATCGAGTCGGGCGGCCAGGGCGGCACGCTGCTGCTGGAACCCGCCGCGCGCAACACCGCGGCCGCCATGGCCCTGGCCACGCTGCAGGCCCTGCGCGATGGCGACGGCAGCGGGCTGCTGCTGTTCTGCCCGGCGGACCACCACATCCCCGACGCCGTGGCCTTCGCCGACACCGTGCGGCAAGGCGCGGCCGCGGCGCAGGCTGGCGCCATCGTCACCTTCGGCGTGATGCCCACCTTCCCCAGCACGGCCTACGGCTACATCGCCCAGGGTGAGCCGCGCCCCGACGGCAGCCGCCGCGTGGCCCGCTTCATCGAAAAGCCCGCCGCCGAGGCCGCGCAGGCGCTGCTGCTGCAAGGCGGCGTGCTGTGGAACGCGGGCATCTTCCTGGCCAGCGCGGCCACCCTGCGGGCCGCGCTGCAGCGCCACGCGAACGACATCTGGGTCGCCTGCGAGCAGGCCATGGCCGCGCCCAAGGAAGAGTCCGTGGGCCGCTGCCGCTTCGTGCGCCCGGTGGCCGAGCCTTTCCTGGCGTGCCGCTCGCAGAGCATCGACTACGCCGTGATGGAGCCGCACGACGACGTGGCCGTGGTGCCCTTCCAGGGCCAGTGGAGCGACGTGGGCAGCTGGAACGCCGTGGCCGACCTCGCGCCCGCCGACGGCAACGGCAACCGCGTGCAGGGCCAGGGCCATGCCCTGCGCGCGGCCAACACCTTCATCCACGCGCCGCACCGGCCCGTGGTGGCGCTGGGTACGCACGACCTGCTCATCGTCGACACACCCGACGCCCTGCTCGTGGCCCAGCGCGACCACGCCGAACAGGTGAAGGACGTGGTGGCCCATCTGGCCAAGAGCGACGTGCCGCAGGCCGCCGCGCACCGCCGCGTGGCGCGACCCTGGGGCTGGTACGACAGCATCGATACGGGGGCACGCTTCCAGGTCAAGCGCATCGGCGTCAAACCCGGCGCCTCGCTGAGCCTGCAGAAGCACCACCACCGCGCCGAGCACTGGATCGTGGTCAAGGGCACGGCCGAGGTCACGCGCGGCCAGGAGGTGTTCCTGTTGTCGGAGAACCAGTCCACCTACATCCCCATCGGCGAGGTGCACCGCCTGCACAACCCCGGCAAGATGGAACTGGAGATGATCGAGGTGCAATCCGGCGCCTACCTCGGCGAGGACGACATCGTGCGCCTCGAGGACGTCTACGGCCGCGAGCCCAAACCCCAATAGGCACCCGCATGAAGATCCTGCTCACCGGCGGCGCCGGCTACATCGGCAGCCACACCGCCGTGGCCCTGGTCGAGGCTGGCTACGCGCCCGTCGTGCTCGACAACTTCGCCAACAGCCACCCGGTGGTGATGGAGCGCCTGCAACGCATCACCGGCCAAGCCCTGCCACTGGAGCGCGGCGACGTGCTGGACACGCCCTGGCTCACCGAGGTGCTGCGCCGCCACCGCCCGGCGGGCGTCGTGCACTTCGCGGGCGACAAGGCCGTGGGCGAGAGCGTGGCCGATCCGCTCAAGTACTACCGCAACAACCTGGGCGGCGCCACCAGCCTGCTGCAAGCCATGTCGGCGCTGGCCGTCGAAGACCCCTCGCAGCCACCCACACTGGTGTTCTCCAGCAGCGCCACGGTCTATGGCGACCCGGTGCGCGTGCCCATCACCGAAGACTTCGCGCGCAGCCACACCAACCCCTACGGCCACACCAAGCTGGTCATCGAGGACATGCTTCAGGCGCTGCAGACCGCGCAGCCGCACTGGCGCATCGGCACGCTGCGCTACTTCAACCCGGTGGGCGCGCACGAAAGCGGCCTGATCGGCGAGGACCCGGCCGGCATCCCCAACAACCTGATGCCCTTCGTGGCCCAGGTGGCCGTGGGCGCGCGCGAGCACCTCAACGTCTTCGGCGGCGACTACCCCACACCCGACGGCACCGGCGTGCGCGACTTCATCCACGTGATGGACCTGGCGCGCGGCCACGTCGCCGCCATCCAGGCCCTGCTGGGCCGGGGCGAGAGCTTCACCGTGAACCTGGGCACCGGGCGCGGCCACAGCGTGCTGGAAGTGGTGGCCGCCTTCGAGAAGGCCAGTGGGCGGCCCGTGCCCTACCGCGTGACCCCGCGCCGCGCGGGCGACGTGGCCCAGTGCTGGGCCGACCCGTCGCTGGCGCGCCAGCTGCTGGGCTGGCAATCGCGCCACACGCTCGATGAAATGTGCGCCGACGCCTGGCGCTGGCAGCGCGAGAACCCGAACGGTTACCGCAGCTGAATGCCGGCGGACTGCGCCGCCTTGAACGCCCCTTCGCCGAAGCTCGCGCCGAACTGGCGCGCCAGGCGCAGGCCCAGGTTCTCGCGCTGGGTGTAGTCCACCACCTCCTCGGCCTTGATCACCTCGCGCGCCACGTAGTCGAGGTTGCCCAAGCCATCGGCCAGGCCGTGGCTCACGGCCTGCTGGCCGCTCCACACCAGGCCGGTGAAGGTGTCGGCGTCTTCCTTCAGGCGCTTGCCGCGGCCCTGCTTCACCACCTCGATGAACTGCAGGTGGATCTCGTCGAGCATGGCCTGCAGGTAGGCTTTCTGCTGCTCGTCCTGCGGGCTGAAGGGGTCGAGCATGGCCTTGTTGCGGCCCGCCACCATCAGGCGCCGCTCCACGCCCAGCTTGTCCATCAGGCCCGTGAAGCCGAAGCCGTCCATCAGCACGCCGATGCTGCCCACCAGGCTGGCCTTGTCGACGTAGATGTCGTCGGCCGCCGCCGCGATGTAGTAGGCCGCGGAGGCGCAGGTTTCCTCCACCACGGCATAGACCTTCTTGTCGTGCAGGCCCTTCAGGCGGCGGATCTCGTCGTTGATGATGCCGGCCTGCACCGGGCTGCCGCCCGGCGAGTTGATGAGCAGCACGATGCCCTGGGCCCCCTGGTCCTCGAAGGCCTGGCGCAGCGCGGGCAGCACGTTCTCCGCGCTGGCCTGGGCGCCGGCACCGATGGTGCCTTCGATTTCGATCACCGCGGTGTGCGGCGTGCTGGGCTGCGAGCCCGCCATGTGCTCGGCCTTGACGGCCAGCCAGACGATGGCGCCGATCACCAGCAGCCAGGCGAAGCGGAAGAACAGCTTCCAGCGGCGCGCGGCGCGCTGCTCCTTGAGCTGGGCGAACAGCAGCTTTTCGATGGCCTCGCGCTCCCAGGCAACGCCGGCGGGGCGCGGGGTGGCGGCGGTGTTGAAGTCCTCGTTCACGACGGGCTCGCTTTCAGAATTCCACGGGTTTGAGATGGTACTGGGAGCGCCAGTGCACCACGCCGTCGAGCTCCACCAGTTCGATCCGGAACAAGCCACCCCGGCAGGGCCCGCCGCGGCATTCGCCGGTGTCGGGCGCGTACACCGCGCCGTGCGTGGCACACAGCAGCCAGCGCGCGCTGTCGTCGAAGAAATGGTCGGGACGCCAGTCCAGCTCCATGGCCACGTGCGTGCAGCGGTTCAGGTAGGCGTGCGCGCGGCCCTGGTAGCGGATGGCAAAGGCCCGGCAGGTCTGGCCCGCGTAGTTGACGTCGAAGGACACGCCCTGGCCGCCATCGACCAGGTCGCGGCTGTGGCACAGCGGGTGCAGGTCGTCGGCGGGGGCGGGCGCCATGCGGGTCGGGCCTCAGGCGTGTTCGAGCAGCCAGCCGTGCAGTTCGGCCACCGAGTGCGCGACGAAGCGCGGCCCCAGGGCGTGGAAGGCGTCGGGCTCGTGCGCGCCGTAGCTCACGCCCACGCTCGCGCAGCCGGCGTTCACCGCCATCTGCAGGTCGTGCGTGGTGTCGCCGATCATGAGCGTGCGCTCGGGCTCGACGCCGAACTCGCGCATCAGCTGGTGCAGCATCAGCGGGCTGGGCTTGCCGGCCGTTTCGTCGGCCGTGCGCGAGCCGTCGAACACGCCGCTCAGTTCCACCGTGCGCAGCACCTCGTCGAGCCCACGCCGGCTCTTGCCGGTGGCCACGGCCAGCCAATGCTGCCGTTCCTTGAGCGCCTGCAGCAGCGGCAGCACGCCGTCGAACAGGCTGAGCTCGTTCTGGCTGGCCAGGTAGTGGTGGCGGTAGCGCTCGCCCAGGCGCGGGTACAGGTCGGGCGGCACGTCGGGCGCGGCATGCGCCAGGGCCTGCATCAGGCCCATGCCGATGACGTAGCTCGCCTGCTCGCGCGTGGGCACGGTGCCGCCCACGTCGGCCACGGCGCGCTGGATGCTCTGCGCGATGACCGCCGTGGAGTCGTAGAGCGTGCCGTCCCAGTCGAAGGCGATGAGGTCGTAGCGGCGGACCATGGCTCAGCCCAGCTTTTCCAGGGTCCTGACGTGGTGCCGCAGGTGATCGGCCACCACGCTCTGGACGAAGTAGTAGCCGTGGTCGTAGCCCTCGTGCCAGCGCAGCGTGAGCGGCTGGCCGGCGGCGCGGCTGGCGGCTTCAAGCCGGTCCGGGTGCAGTTGCGCCGCCAGGAACTGGTCGGCGCGGCCCTGGTCGATCAGCAGCGGCGGGCAGCGCTTGCCCGCCTGGATAAGCTCGGTGGCGTCGTGCTCCGCCCAGCGGGCGCGGTCCTCGCCCAGGTAGCCGGTGAACGCCTTCTCGCCCCAGGGGCACTGCGTGGGCGCAGCGATCGGCGCGAAGGCCGAGACGCTCTGGAACAGCAACGGGTGGCGCAGCGCCAGCGTGAGCGCGCCGTGCCCACCCATGGAGTGGCCGAACACGCCGACGCGGTCGCGGCGCAGGGCGAAGCGCTCGAACACCAGCGCGCGCAGTTCTTCCACGATCCAACGCTCCATGCGGAAGTGACGCGACCAAGGCGCTTCGCTGGCGTCGAGGTAAAAGCCCGCGCCGTGGCCGAAGTCCCAGGCCGCGTCGGCGCCCTCGATGCCGGTGGCGCGCGGGCTGGTGTCGGGCGTGACGATGGCCAGGCCCAGCTTGGCCGCCAGGCGCTGCGCGCCGGCCTTGATGGCGAAGGTTTCCTCGGTGCAGGTCAGCCCCGCCAGGTAGAACAGCACCGGCACCGGTCCCTTGGCCGCCTGCGGCGGCAGGAACACGCCAAAACGCATCGGCAGGCCGATGGCGGCCGACTCGTGCCGGTAGAAGCCCTGCACGCCGCCGAAGCAGCGGTGCTCGCTCAGCGTCTCCACGGCCATCAGAACTCCACCACCGAGCGGATCGACTCGCCGCGCTTCATCAGCGCGAAGCCCTCGTTGATGTCCTCCAGCTTGAGCTTGTGCGTGATCAGGTCGTCGATGTTGATCTTGCCGTCCATGTACCAGTCGACGATCTTGGGCACGTCGGTGCGCCCGCGCGCGCCGCCGAAGGCCGAGCCCTCCCACTTGCGGCCGGTGACGAGCTGGAAGGGCCGCGTGCTGATCTCCGCGCCCGCCTCGGCCACGCCGATGATGATGCTGCGGCCCCAGCCCTTGTGCGTGCACTCCAGGGCCTGGCGCATCACCTTCGTGTTGCCGATGCACTCGAAGCTGTAGTCGGCGCCGCCGTCGGTGAGCTGCACGATGGCATCGACGATGTTGTCGTGGTCCTTGGGGTTGAGGAAGTGGGTCATGCCGAACTTCCTCGCCATCGCCTCGCGCTCGGGGTTGAGGTCGATGCCGATGATCTTGTCGGCGCCCACCATCTTGGCGCCCTGAATCACGTTCAGGCCGATGCCGCCCAGGCCGAAGACGACCACGTTGGCGCCCGCCTCCACCTTGGCGGTGAACAGCACCGCGCCGATGCCGGTGGTGACGCCGCAGCCGATGTAGCAGACCTTGTCGAAGGGCGCGTCGGGGCGGATCTTGGCCAGCGCGATCTCGGGCACCACCGTGTGGTTGGCGAAGGTGCTGGTGCCCATGTAGTGCAGGATGGGCTTGCCGTCGAGGCTGAAGCGGCTGGTGGCGTCGGGCATCAGGCCCTTGCCCTGCGTGCCGCGGATGAGCTGGCACAGGTTGGTCTTGCGGCTCAGGCAGAACTTGCACTGGCGGCATTCGGGCGTGTACAGCGGGATGACGTGGTCGCCCTTCTTGAGCGTGGTCACGCCCGGACCCACGTCCACCACGATGCCCGCGCCCTCATGGCCCAGGATGGCGGGGAACAGGCCCTCGGGGTCGGCGCCCGAGAGCGTGTAGTAGTCGGTGTGGCAGATGCCGGTGGCCTTGATCTCGACCAGCACCTCGCCGGCCTTCGGCCCTTGCAGGTCCACGGTTTCGATGGTGAGGGGGGCTCCGGCCTTCCAGGCCACGGCGGCGCGCGTTTTCATGGTGGGTCTCTCTCGGGTGTCAATGGTGCGGGGAACACCCGCGAGGTTAACCCGCCTCCCCATGCCCGAGCCCGGCGCCGGGCATGCGCCCGGTCGCCTCAGTCGGCGGGCGCGCCGGCGCGGAACCAGTCGCCGATCAGCGCGCGCTCCTCGTCGGTGATGCCGGTGGCGTTGTTGATGGGCATCACTTTGGTGACCACGGCCTGCTGGTACACCGCCTGCGCGTGGCGCTGGAGTTCGGCCGGGCTGTCCAGCCGAACGCCCTTGGACTGCAGGGCCTCGCCATGGCACATCACGCAGCGCTGCGCCACCACGGCCTGCACCCGGGCCGCGCTCACCGCCGGCCGCTCGGCCACCGGGGCGGACGGCGCGGGCTTGAGCCAGACGATCACGCCGATCAACACCACCACGCCCGCCAGCGCGTACTTCCAGGGGTGCGGGTTGCGGCCCAGCTTGAAGCCGTGGCGCAGCACGAAGAACTGCCGGATCGCCGCGCCCGCGGCCATCATGGCGATCAGCACCCAGCCGTTGTGCGGGTTCGCGTAGGTGAAGCTGTAGTGGTTGCTCAGCATGGCGAACAGCACCGGCAGCGTGAAGTAGGTGTTGTGCACGCTGCGCTGCTTGCCGCGCTGGCCATGGATGGGGTCCACCGGCAGGCCGGCCTTGAGCGCGGCCACCACCTTGCGCTGGCCCGGGATGATCCAGAAGAACACGTTGGCGCTCATGGCCGTGGCGATCATGGCGCCCACCAGCAGGAAGGCCGCCCGCCCCGCGAACAGCGAGGTGGCCAGCAGCGCGGCCACCGCCACCAGCACGGCCACGGCCGCGCCCACCTTGGCGTCGCCGTTCTTGGTCTGCCCCAGGGTGCGGCAGATGGTGTCGTAGGCCAGCCAGAACACCACCAGGAAGGCCAGCGCGGTGGCGATGGCCGCGCCAGGCGACCAGTCGAAGACCTGCGGATCGATCAGGTAGACCTTGGGGCTCCACAGATAAGACACCAGAAACAGCGCAAAGCCCGAGAGCCAGGTGGAGTAGCTTTCCCAGAAGAACCAGTGCAGGTGGCCCGGCAGCTGCGGCGGCGAGACCGCGTACTTCACCGGGTGGTAGAAGCCGCCGCCGTGCACGGCCCACAGCTCGCCGGTGGCGCCGTCGCGGCGCAGCGCCTCGTCCTCGGGCGGCGTGAGGCTGCTGTCGAGGAATACGAAATAGAAGGAGGAGCCGATCCAGGCGATGGCGACGATGACGTGCAGCCAGCGCAACAGCAGGTTGGCCCAGTCGAGCAGGTAGGTTTCCATGGCACCTCGTTCAAGGGATGGCCTTGGGCCATCCGGCGTTTCGACTCACCACCGCGGGCGCTCTGAGCCGACCGAGGGCCGCGATACACGGTGCGTTGCACCGGCTCCGCTGCGACCACAGAAGGCCCGCAGTGTAGCGGTTTCAATGGACGACCCTCCATGCTGCGCACTGCGGGGCCGAGCGCCTTGGGAGCGGCCCGACAGCGCTCAAACGCCGCTCGCGGAGGTCGTCGACGTCAGCAGCAACAACTGCGCCACCACGGCCGCCGCGATCACGGCCGGCGCCTTGCCGGTGATGCCGGGCAGGCCGATCGGGCAGGTCACGCGCGCCAGCTCTTCTTCGCCGAAGCCGCGCTCCGCCAGCCGGTGGCGGAAGGTGGCCCACTTGGTGCGGCTGCCGATGAGGCCAATGAAGCCGAGGTCGTCGCGTTCGCGCAGGCGGCGCAGGCAGGCCGCCACGATGTCCAGGTCCTCCGCGTGCGAAAAGCTCATGACCAGCACCAGCGAGCCGCTGGCCAGCGCCGGCACGGCGGCCTGCACCGGGTCGGAATGCTCGGCCGCCACACCCTCGGGCAGCGGGTCGGGAAAGGCCTCGTCGCGGCTGTCGATCCAGGTGATGGCGAAAGGCAGCGGCGCGAGCGCGCGCACCAGCGCGCGGCCCACGTGCCCACCGCCGAACAGCGCCACCGGCCTCAGGGCCATGCCCAGGCGCTCGCGCAGCGCCGGCGCGTCGGCGGCGCCGACGGGTTGATACGAAAGTTCCAGCGCCCCACCGCAGCACTGGCCCAGGCTGGGGCCGAGCGTGACCGACTGCACGGATGGCTGGACCGCGCGTCGCGCCAGCATCTCGCGCGCGCGGCGCATCGCGTCCCATTCCAGGTGTCCGCCGCCGATGGTGTCGATGGTGTCGTTGCGAAACACCGCCATCCAGGTGCCGGCCTCGCGGGGCACCGAACCACGCGAGGCGCGCACCGTCACCAGCACGGCGGGCTCGTCGCGCAAGCGGCGAAGAAAGGTCTGCAGCTCACCCGCCATGTGTGGCGTTCCTGTCGACAAAGCTGTATGGATCTGTAAGAGAAACCCAAGGGCCGCCAGTATCGGCCGTAGTGATTGGCACCGTGTGCGGTTTCGCACATACACTCCATCGGCCCCGCGGTATGGCGAGGCCGGCCCCGCTGAGAGAAACGCATGAGCACCCGAGACAAGAAGCCCTCCGCCCCCGCCCGCTCCGACGCCCCCCGGGCCAGCGCGCTGCGCTGGACCGGCCTGACGATCGCCGCCCTGCTGGCCGCCTGCGCGGCGCCGCTGCCGCCCCCGCCGCCCCCTCCCCCCCCACCCGCGCCGGTACCCGCACCGCCGCCACCGCCCGTGAGCCAGCGCCCCACCCCCAAGTTCATCTCGCAAGCCGCCTCGGCGACCGACTACCGCAAGGACGGCGCGCGCCACATCTACGCCCGCAACGGCCACCGCATCTACAAGGGCCAGCTGCCGCCGCTGCTGCACGCCGTGGGCGTGCTGCAGGTCGAGGTGGACGACATCGGCGAGGTCCGCCAGGTGAGCTGGATGCGGGCGCCCAGCCATGCGCCCGACGTGATGCGCGAGATCGAGCGCACGGTGCGCGCCGCGGCACCTTTCCCGGCGCCGGTGCGCATGGGCCGCGTCACCTACACCGACGTGTGGCTCTGGGACAAGAGCGGCAACTTCCAACTCGACACGCTGACCGAAGGACAGCGCAACAAGTGATCTCCGTGGTTTGAGACGTTTTCAAGGCCCGCTTCGCGCGGGCCTTCTTGTTGGCGGCGCGCCGGCCACGCGGCCGCCACGGCGGCTCAGCTGCCGCGGTAGGTGGAGTAGGCCCAGGGGCTCACCAGCAGCGGCACGTGGTAGTGCTGGTCCACCCGCGCCACGCCGAAGTCCAGCGCCACGCGGTCCAGGAAGCGGGGCTGCGGCAGGTCGACGCCGCGGGCGTCGAAGTAGCCCTTCACATCGAACACCAGCCGGTAGGTCCCCACCTTCAGCGAGGCGTTGTCCAGCAAGGGGCCATCCGGGTTGCGCCCGTCCGCGTTGAGCGTGAAGCGCTTGATCAGCGTCGCCTGCTCGCCCTGCGTGGCATAGAGCGCCACCGCCATGCCCGCCGCCGGGCAACCGTGCATCGTGTCCAGTACGTGGGTGCTCAAGCCCATGGCCGCGTTCTCCTGTGAATTTGGTCGACCGAAAGTGTATACACTTTGGCGCGAATCTGGCTATCATGCGGCGCATGGAAACGTCCAGCACGGCCCAGATCGTCGACGCCCTCACGCGCGCCATCGTCGAACACCGGCTGCGCCCGGGCACCAAGCTCGCCGAGCAGAAGCTCGCCGATCACTTCGGCGTTTCGCGCACCCTGGTCAGGCAGGCCCTGTTCCAGCTGTCCCAGAACCGCCTCATCCGCCTGGAGCCCGCGCGCGGCGCCTTCGTGTCCACGCCCTCGGCCGACGAGGCCCGCCAGGTCTTCGCCGTGCGCCGCATGCTCGAGGTGGAAATGACCCGCGCCTTCGCCCGCCAGGCCACGCCGGCCACCCTGCGCGCCCTGCGCGAGCACCTGGCGCAGGAGCGCCAGGCCGTGCTCCGTCAGGACGTGCCCGGCCGCACCGAGCTGCTGGGTGACTTCCACGTGCGCATGGCCGAACTCATGGGCAACCGCGTGCTGTCCGACCTGCTGCGCGACCTGATCTCGCGCTGCGCGCTCATCACGCTCATGTACCAAAGCAGCGAGGCCGCCGCCGATTCGTGCGACGAGCACGCCGCCATCGTCAAGGCACTGGCCGGTCGCGACGAAGCCCTGGCCGTGCGCCTGATGGAGGAGCACCTGCAGCACGTCGAGGCCAGCCTGGCCTTCGACCGCCCCCGGCCCGCCAACGACCTCTCGCTCGCCCTGTCCTGAGCCCCTTCATGACCTACGACGCCACCGCCCCCTACCCGCGCGACCTCATCGGCTACGGCCGCGATGTGCCGCACGCCCGCTGGCCCGGCGGCGCGCGCATCGCCGTGCAGTTCGTCCTCAATTACGAGGAAGGCGGCGAGAACAGCGTGCTGCACGGCGACGCCGCCTCCGAGCAGTTTCTCTCCGAGATGTTCAACCCCGCGGCCTACCCCGCGCGACACATCAGCATGGAGGGCATCTACGAGTACGGCTCGCGCGCTGGCGTCTGGCGCCTGCTGCGCGAGTTTGAGCGCCGCGGCCTGCCGCTCACCGTGTTCGGCGTGGCGCAGGCGCTGCAACGCCACCCCGAGGTCTGCGCCGCCTTCACCGAACTCGGCCACGACATCGCCTGCCACGGCCTCAAGTGGATCCACTACCAGAACGTGGACGAGGCCACCGAACGCGCCCACATGGCCGAGGCCATGCGCCTGCTCACGGCGCTGACGGGCCAGCGCCCGCTGGGCTGGTACACCGGGCGCGACAGCCCGAACACGCGCCGCCTGGTGGCCGACTTCGGCGGCTTCGAGTACGACAGCGACTACTACGGCGACGACCTGCCCTTCTGGATGAAGGTGCGCAAGAGCGACGGCAGCGACGCG
This sequence comes from Hydrogenophaga sp. YM1, assembly GCF_016903055.1. NCBI lineage: Bacteria > Pseudomonadati > Pseudomonadota > Betaproteobacteria > Burkholderiales > Comamonadaceae > Hydrogenophaga > Hydrogenophaga sp. YM1. The sequence continues at coordinate 3,405,125 of NZ_CP070223.1, forward strand.
CACCAGCTCATCGTGCCCTACACCCTGGACTGCAACGACATGCGCTTCGCGCTGCCGCAGGGCTATTCGCACGCCGATCCCTTCTTCCAGTACATGAAGGACACCTTCGACACGCTCTACGCCGAGGGCGACCCGGACGGCCTGGACCGGCCCAAGATGATGAGCATCGGCATGCACTGCCGCCTGCTCGGCCGGCCCGGGCGTTTCACCGCGCTGCAACGCTTCCTGGACCACATCCAGTCGCACGACCGCGTGTGGGTCGCGCGCCGCCTGGACATCGCGCGCCACTGGCGTGCCCAACACCCATTCACGGTCTGACACCATGGCCCTCACGCTCGACACCTTCAACGCCGCCGCGCCCGACGAAGCCCTGCGCCTGCTCGACGGCCTGTACGAACACTCGCCCTGGGTGGTGGAACGCACGCTGGCCCAGCGCCCCTTCGCCAGCCTGGCCGCACTCAAGTGGGCCTTGGTGCAGGCGGTGGCCCAGGCCACGCGCGACGAGCAGCTGGCGCTGATCCGCGCCCACCCGGAGCTGGCGGGCAAGGCCATGGTGGCCCAGACCCTCACCAGCGAAAGCACGGGCGAGCAAAGCCGCGCCGGCCTCACGCACTGCACGCCCGAGGAGTTCCAGGCGCTGCAGAAGCTCAACGCCGACTACAACGCGCGCTTCGGCTTTCCCTTCATCCTCGCGGTGCGCGGGCCGCGCGGCAGCGGCTTCACGCGCCAGCAGATCATCGCCACCTTCCAGCGCCGCCTGCACAACCCGGTGGACTTCGAACGCGAAGAGGCTCTGCGCAACATCCACCGCATCGCCGAGATCCGCCTGGCCGACAAGTTCGGCGCCGAACCCGCGCTGGGCCACCACGTGTGGGACTGGCACGAAGACCTGGCGCGCCACAGCGACCCGGGGTTCAAGGAGAGCGGCCAGCTCACCGTCACCTACCTCACCGCCGCGCACCAGGCCTGCCAGCAGGAGCTGATGGCGCGCATGCGCGAATGCGGCTTCGACGAGGTCTCCATCGACGCGGTGGGCAACGTGGTCGGCGTGTACCACGGAGCCACGCCCGATGCGAAGCGCCTGCTCACCGGCAGCCACTTCGACACCGTGCGCAACGGCGGCAAGTACGACGGCCGGCTCGGCATCTTCGTGCCGCTGGCCTGCGTGCAGCGCCTCCACCAAGCCGGCCGGCGCCTGCCCTTCGGCGTCGAGGTCGTGGCGTTCTCGGAAGAGGAAGGCCAGCGCTACAAGGCCACCTTTCTGGGCTCGGGCGCGCTCACCGGCGACTTCAACCCCGCCTGGATGGACCAGACCGACGCCGACGGCGTGCGCCTGCAGGACGCCATGCGCGCCGCCGGCCTGCCGGGCACGCTGGACGCCATCGGCGCGCTGCGCCGCGACCCGTCGCGCTACCTGGGTTTCGTCGAGGTGCACATCGAGCAGGGCCCGGTGCTCAACGAGATGGGCCTGCCGCTGGCCGTGGTGACCTCCATCAACGCCGGCGTGCGTCACGTGGGCGAGGTCATCGGCATGGCCAGCCACGCCGGCACCACGCCCATGGACCGCCGCCGCGACGCCGCCTGCGCCGTGGCCGAGCTCGCGCTCTACCTGGAGCGGCGCGCCGCCCAGGACGGCGACTCGGTCGCCACCATCGGCCTGCTCAACGTGCCCGGTGGCTCCATCAACGTGGTGCCCGGGCGCTGCCAGTTTTCGCTCGACCTGCGCGCGCCCAGCGACGCCCAGCGCGACGCGCTGGAGCGCGACGTGCTCGCCGAGCTCAGCGCCATCTGCGAACGCCGCGGTCTGGGCCAGCGCCTGGAGCGCACCATGGCCGCTTCCGCCGCCCCCAGCCACCCCGACTGGCAGGCCCGCTGGGAAAAGGCCGTGGCCGCGCTGGGCCTGCCGGTGCACCGCATGCCCAGCGGCGCCGGCCACGACGCCATGAAGCTGCACGAGGTGATGCCGCAGGCCATGCTGTTCGTGCGCGGCGAAAACAGCGGCATCAGCCACAACCCCCTGGAAAGCAGCACCAGCGACGACATCGAACTGAGCGTGCTGGCCTTCGACCACCTCCTTGAGCAGCTCGCGAAAGACACCGCCTGACCATGACCGCCCACACCCAACTCGACGCCTGGATCGACGCCCACTTCGACGAGCAGCTTGCCTTCCTGCGCGAACTCGTGCGCGTGCCCACCGACTCGCCGCCCGGCAACAACGCGCCGCACGCCGAGCGCACCGCCGAACTGCTCGCCCCCATGGGCTATGCCGCCGAGAAGCACGCCGTGCCCGAGGCCGAGGTGAAGGCCGCCGGCCTGCAGAGCATCACCAACCTCATCGTGCGCCGCCGCTTCGGCGAAGGCGGTCCCACCATCGCGCTGAACGCGCACGGCGACGTGGTGCCCCCCGGCGAGGGCTGGACCCACGACCCCTACGGCGGCGAGATCGTCGACGGCGCGATGTACGGCCGCGCCACCGCCGTGAGCAAGAGCGACTTCTCCAGCTTCACCTTCGCGCTGCGCGCGCTCGAATCGCTCGGCGCGCCACTCAAGGGCGGCGTGGAGCTGCACTTCACCTATGACGAAGAATTCGGCGGTGAACTGGGTCCTGGCTGGCTGCTCGCCAAAGGCCTGACCCAACCCGACCTGATGATCGCCGCCGGCTTCAGCTACCAGGTGGTGGTGGCGCACAACGGCTGCCTGCAGCTCGAAGTGACGGTGCAGGGCGAGATGGCGCACGCCGCCATCCCCGACAGCGGCACCGACGCGCTGCAGGGCGCCACCCACATCCTGAACGCCCTGTACGCGCTCAACCGCGACTACCTGCAGGTGCGCTCCAACGTCGAAGGCATCAGCCACCCTTACCTCAACGTCGGCCTCATCAGCGGCGGCACCAACACCAACGTCATCCCGGGCAAGGTGGTGCTCAAGCTCGACCGCCGCATGATCCCCGAGGAAGATCCCGCGCAGGTGGAAACCGCGCTGCGCGAGACCATCGCGCAAGCGGCGGCCAGCTTCGACCCGCCGCGCGGCGGCAAGGCGCTGCGGGTCGAGATCAAGCGCATGCTGCTGGCGCGCGCCATGAAACCCCTGGCGGGCAACGCCGCCCTGGTGAAGGCCCTGCAGACCCACGGCGAGCAGGTTTTCGGCGAACCCATCCCCGCCGTCGGCACGCCGCTCTACACCGACGTGCGCCTCTACGTCGAGCGCGGCATCCCCGGCGTCATCTACGGCGCCGGCCCGCGCACCGTGCGCGAGTCCAACGCCAAGCGCGCCGACGAACACGTGCGCCTGGACGACCTGCGACGCGCCACCAAGGTCGTCGCGCGCACGCTGCACGACTTGCTGCGGGCCTGAGGGCTTCGCTCGCTGACGGGACCACGCGGGGCGGCCGGGCGCTGGCAGGCCCGCCGCCGACCGGCCCCTAGCGGCTGGTGGTGTCCGGGACGTTCTGGCGCCACGTGTAATCGAACTTGCAGAAGTACTCCGCCACGAAGACACCCGGCATGGTGTTGGACACCGAGTTCTTCGCCAGTTCGCAGCCACACGGCCCCATGCCGATGAAGTCGTTCTTGCTGCCGATGAACCCATCGCGGATGGACTTGGTCCACTTGGGGCACCAGGCGTCGGCGTTCTTCTTGCCCGTGACCTGGCTGTCCCACTGGTCGGTCCGCACCTTGGGCAAGCCCGGGTAGCTACGCTGGCCGCCGCCGGCGTTTGGCGCGGGCGCCTGGGCGTTCCCGGGGCTGGTCGCGCGGGCGGCGGCGTCCCCTGTTGCCGCGGCCTGTGGCGTCGCGGCCGGCCGCGACGGGGCGCTGGTCGGCCGGCCCGGCGCGGCGGCGTTGTCCGCGCTCCCCTGCAGCCGGCGGAACTCGGCCACGGAGATCGGCGTGGGGGCGCGGCCTGCGGCCGCCGCCGCGGGCGGACGCGCACCGGGCGCCATGGGCGAGCGCTCGCCGCGGATCAGGCCCGTCATCGAGTCGAGCGTCGCGCGGTCGGCCGCGGCCATGGCGCGCGCGCTGCCATAAATGATGGCGGCGCCGGCCGCGACGTTTAGGATGGTGTTGAAGGCCTCCCGGCTGGCGCGCCGTTCCTCGGCCAGTTCCGCCGCATTGGCGGCGCGGTCCGCCACGAAGGTGGAGCGCAGGCTTTCCAGGTAGTCCGGGCGGGCGCGGATCAGCCGGATGTCCGCTTCGGGCCGGGTCGGCTCGCTGATGAACAGCCCGCGGACCACTTCGTCCAGCTCGGTGTCGATCCTGGCGCCAACGAAGACGAAGGCGCCCGAGCGCAGAAAGGTCTTGCCGTAGCCGGGCAGCTCCACCGAATCGCGGATGGGGATGTAGTCGAACTCGCCTTCCCAGAGGATGCCGCGCGTGTCGGTGTAGGTGCCGCTCTTGTACGAGGACACGGTTTCCCGGGTGAAGGGATTGCTCACGGCGAAGAAGGTCCCGGAGAACGAGGCCACGCGCGGCGCCTGGCTCATGGCCAGCGAGTCCTTCATGCAGGTGCGGATGATCGTGCCCGACACCGGGCGCTTCTGCGCGTCGTAGGTCAGGGCGTGCGTCCTGTCCGGCTGGCAGGGCCAGCGGATCTGGTACGTGCCGGCCATCTGTTCGCCATGGGCGCGCGCCCCGGTGATCTCGGTGCCATCGAGGTAGCGCAGGGTCCCGATGCCGTTGCGGCAGTCCCCTGCGATGCACTCGGCGTGGGCCGGGCGCTTGAATTCCGCTTCGGTGTAGCTCCGGCTGGCGCAGCCCGCGACCAGGCTCGCCAACAACAGGTGGATCAATGGGCGCATGCTCAGTCCGCCGGGCAGGTGTTGGTCAGGACCTTTTCCCCCTCCTGCCAGCACACCGTCGAGGCCGCAATGGGGAACTGCCCCATCATGCCGGCGAAGGTCTGCTGGGGCCCGTGAAGCTTGCCGTTTCGCCGCAGCGTGCGGGAGTCGTGGTGCCCGGGGCCGCCAAACGCCCCATAGCCGTCCTCGACCACCTGCCCGTCCGGGCGCGAGAAGCGCGTGCGGGTGGTCAGGCTGAGCGCGCCATCGACGGTGGTGCGGGCGATGGCCACCGAGGTTTTGGGCGTCGGCCCGGCCACCGTGAAGGCCATGAAGAACACGGTGGATATCTTGGGCTTGGGCTGCGCCGCCATCATGTCCGCGGTCGCCCGGTCGGCGTACTCCGTCTGCTGCGACAAGGTGGTCCCCGTCACCAGCACCGCGCCGTCCGGCCGGCCCTGCAGGGCCTGGGCCCGCACGCGGATGAGGTTGTGGTACTTCAGCGTGATCTGGCTGCTGCCGACGGTCTGGTCGTATTCGACCCAGAACTCGACGGGGCCCGACAGCTTGCCCCCTTCGCATTGGGCGCGCACCGGCGTGACCACCTTGTTGGCATACACGATCCTGCTGGGCGGCATGCCGCCGGAACGCGCGTCGTTCACCAGTTCCGCTTTCGCGACCGGGTCGTTGTCCGAGTCGACGGTGTTCGCGAACACATCCAGTTCGGCCGGGGACACGGCACAAGGCCAGGCCAGCGCGTCCTTGGGCGCGGCCAGCGCGACCGGATGGGCCATGTACCGCTGGTATTCGGCGGTTGCCGCCGCCATCAGCGGTTGCAAGGGCTCGTCCTTCAGTGCCGGGAACGCCAGGGCCTGGCCGCACCACAAGGGCAACGCCAGCAAAAGGTTCGCGCGCAGCGCGTGGGAAGGCTTCATGGACATGGGCATGGGTCTCGATGGGCTAGGACCACCCAAGCCTATTGAGCGGGGGCGCGCCGCCGAATAGTGCAGATGCACCATGGACCCGCCGGTCCGTTGCCCTCCGTGACGCGGGTCACGCCTTGCCCTGGGAGACTTCAGCGCGAGGTCATGCCCGGACCCGGCCGAACCCATCGTGTCCTCCTGCGACAATCCGCGCTCGCAACCGGTCCATTGAGGAGACAAGCATGACCCCCGCCGAACAGGCCTTGCGCGACGCCGCGCTGGAGTACCACCGCGCGCCCCGCCGGGGCAAGATCGCCGTCACCCCGACCAAGCCGCTGTCCAACCAGCGCGACCTGTCCCTGGCCTACTCGCCCGGCGTGGCCTATCCCTGCCTGGAGATCCAGGCCGACCCGAACAAGGCCGCCGACTTCACCAGCCGCGGCAACCTGGTGGGCGTGATCACCAACGGCACGGCCGTGCTGGGCCTGGGCGACATCGGCCCGCTGGCCGGCAAGCCCGTGATGGAGGGCAAGGGCTGCCTGTTCAAGAAGTTCGCCGGCATCGACGTCTTCGACATCGAACTCGCCGAGCGCGACCCGGACAAGCTGGTGGACATCATCGCCGCGCTGGAGCCCACGCTGGGCGGCATCAACCTCGAGGACATCAAGGCGCCCGAGTGCTTCTACGTCGAGAAGAAGCTGCGCGAGCGCCTCAACATCCCGGTCTTCCACGACGACCAGCACGGCACCGCCATCATCAGCGCGGCCGCGCTGATCAACGGCCTGGAGCTGGTGGGCAAGGCCATCGGCGACGTCACGGTGGCCGTCTCGGGCGCGGGCGCCGCCGCCATCGCCTGCCTGGACGTGATGGTGGGACTGGGCGTCTCGCGCGATCGCATCTACGTCTGCGACTCCAAGGGCGTGCTGTACCAGGGCCGCCCCGGCGGCATGGACGAGTCCAAGCAGCGCTACGCGCAGGCCACCGACAAGCGCACCCTGGCCGACGCGGTGAACGGCGCCGACGTGTTCCTGGGCTGCTCGGCCCCCGGCGTGATGACGGCCGAGATGGTCAAGACCATGGCCGCCAAGCCCATCATCCTGGCCCTGGCCAACCCCGAGCCCGAGATCCGCCCCGAGCTGGCCAAGGCCGTGCGGCCCGACTGCATCATCGCCACCGGCCGCAGCGACTACCCGAACCAGGTCAACAACGTCCTGTGCTTCCCCTACATCTTCCGCGGCGCGCTCGACTGCGGCGCCACCCGCATCACGGAAGAGATGAAGCTGGCCTGCGTGCGCCAGATCGCCGACCTGGTGAAGAGCGAGACCAGCGAGGAAGTGGCCAACGCCTACGCCGGCCAGGAGCTGAGCTTCGGCCCCGATTACCTGATCCCCAAGCCCTTCGACTCGCGCCTGATCCTGCGCATCGCGCCCGCCGTGGCGCAGGCCGCGGCCGACTCCGGCGTGGCCACGCGGCCCATCGCCGACATGGACGCCTACCGCCAGCAGCTCGGGCGTTTCGTCTACCAGACCGGCATCCTCATGCAGCCGGTGTTCAACGCCGCCAAGGCCCAGCCCAAGAAGCAGCGCGTGGCCTACGCCGACGGCGAGGACGAGCGCGCCCTGCGCGCCGCGCAGATGGCCATCGACGACGGCCTGGCCCACCCCATCCTCATCGGCCGGCCGGCCGTGATCGAGGCGCGCATCGCCAAGGCCGGTCTGCGCATGCGCCTCGGCGTGGACGTGGAAAACGTCAACCCCGAGGACGACCCGCGCTTTCGCCAGTACTGGGAGCACTACCACCAGCTGATGGGCCGCCAGGGCGCCACGCCCGAGGTCGCCAAGGCCGCGGTGCGCCGCTCCAACACCATCATCGGCTCGCTCATGATCTCGCTCGGCGACGCCGACGCCCTCATCTGCGGTCTGGTGGGCAGCTACATGACGCACCTGGAGCGCATCGACAGCATCCTGGGCCGCCGCGAAGGCGCCAAGCTGTACGCCGCGGTCAACGCCCTCATGACCGATCGCGGCCCGGTGTTCATCGCCGACACCTACGTCAACGAGGACCCGAGCGCCGAGGAGCTGGCCGAGATCGCCGCCATGGCCGCGCACGCGGTCCAGCGCTTCGGCCACCAGCCGCGCGTGGCCTTCCTGTCGCACTCCAGCTACGGCTCCAGCAAGCGCGCCTCGGCGCGCAAGATGGCGCGCGCCCGCGACCTCTTCGTGGCCAGCCACCCCGGCATCGAGTGCGACGGCGAGCTGCACGGCGACGCCGCGCTGCAGCCCGAGATCCGCAGCGCCTACCTGGCCGAGAGCAGCCTCACCGGCTCGGCCAACCTGCTGGTGTGCCCGAACCTGGACGCGGCCAACATCCTCTACAACGTGATGAAGACCACCACCAGCGGCGGCGTCACGGTGGGCCCGGTGCTCATGGGTGTCAAGGGCGCGGTGCACATCCTCACGCCCGCGGCCACCGTGCGCCGCGTGCTCAACATGACGGCACTGGCTGCGGCCCAGGCCTGAGTGCGGCGCCCCCCGGGACCGGCCCGGGGGTGCGGCGCACCACATCGGGGTAACAATGCGCCCCACGGCGGTGCCCACACCGCCGTGGGGCGTGCCATTTCAGGGTATGTCTGGATAACCCCGACCCGACCCCGCACGGAGAATGTGTATACAGATTTCGTGTGCAAAAAAGGCCACGGCCACCCCGCCGCCAGCGGCCGCGCACTGGCACCGATGTTGCTATCCGTTCCGCATGGCCCGCCGGCCCCCGCCAGCGGCGCCTATCCCCAACGACGACTCGCAAGCCTTGGAGAAACCATGAACAAACGCCGCTTCCTCCAGACCACCGCCGCCCTGGCGCTGGCCGCCAGCTTCGCGGGCGCCGCGCACGCGCAAACCCCTATCAAGTTCCAGCTCGACTGGCGCTTCGAAGGCCCCGCCGCCCTGTTCCTGCAGTCCGCCGCCAAGGGCTACTACAAGCAGGCCGGGCTGGACGTGACCATCGACTCCGGCAACGGCTCCAGCGGCGCCGTCACCCGCGTGGCCTCGGGCACCTACGACATGGGCTTCGCCGACATGGCCGCCCTGATGGAGTTCCATGCCAACAACCCCGACGCGCCCAACAAGCCGGTCGCGGTGATGATGGTCTACAACAACACGCCGGCCGCGGTGCTCGCGCTCAAGAAAAGCGGCATCACCAAGCCCAAGGACCTGGAAGGCCGCAAGCTCGGCGCGCCCGTGTTCGACGCCGGCCGCAAGGGCTTTCCCATCTTCCAGAAGGCCAACCACATCAACAGCGTGAGCTGGACCTCCATGGACCCACCGCTGCGCGAGACCATGCTGGTGCGCGGCGACATCGAGGCCATCACCGGCTTCTCGTTCACCTCGCTGCTCAACCTGGAAGCGCGCGGCGTCAAGACGGAAGACGTGGTGATCCTGCCCTTCGCCGAACACGGCGTGAAGCTCTACGGCAACGTGATCGTGGCCACGCCCAAGCTGATCGCCGAGAACCCCGGCGCAGTGAAGGCCTTCCTCTCGGCCTTCGCCAAGGGCGCCAAGGAAGTGATGGCCAATCCGGCCGCCACCATCGAGACCGTCAAGGCGCGCGACGGCATCATCAACGTGCCCCTGGAAACGCGCCGTCTGCAACTGGCCATCGACGCCGTGGTGGCCAGCCCCGACGCGCGCCGGGAAGGCTTCGGCCAGGTCGTGCCGGGCCGCCTGGCCCTGATGGCCTCGGAGGTGTCGGACGCCTACGCCACCAAGACCCGCGTCGACCCGTCCAAGGTCTGGAACGGCAGCATGCTGCCCAGCAAGGCCGAACTCGACATCCTGCCGCCCGCGAAGAAGTAAAGCCCGCGCGGACCGGGGCCAGCCTCCCCAGCGGGTGGCTGGCCCTTCTCACGAAAGAAGCCCATGTCGACCAACGCCCCGCCCAACGACGCCGCCTTCGTCGATTTCGACCAGGTCTGGCTCGCCTACAACGAGGACCTGCTGGCCCGCAAGGTCTTCGCCGTCGAGGACATCAACCTGAAGGTCCAGCGCGGCGAGTTCATCGCCATCGTCGGTCCTTCGGGTTGCGGCAAATCCACCTTCATGAAGCTCACCACGGGCCTGAAGATGCCCAGCATGGGCCAGATCCGCATCGACGGCCAGCCCGTGACCGGCCCGCTGAAGATCTCGGGCATGGCCTTCCAGGCGCCCTCGCTGCTGCCCTGGCGCACCACGCTGGACAACGTGCTGCTGCCGCTGGAAATCGTCGAGCCCTACCGCCACCAGTTCAAGGACCGCCGCAAGGAGTTCGAGGAGCGCGCGCTCAAGCTGCTGGAGAGCGTGGGCCTGGGCGGCATGGGCCAGAAGTTTCCCTGGGAGCTGTCGGGCGGCATGCAGCAGCGCGCCAGCATCTGCCGCGCGCTCATCCACGAACCCAAGATGCTGCTGCTCGACGAGCCCTTCGGCGCGCTCGACGCCTTCACCCGCGAGGAGCTGTGGTGCACCCTGCGCGACCTGTGGGAAGCGCAGCGCTTCAACGTCATCCTGGTCACGCACGACCTGCGCGAATCGGTCTTTCTCGCCGACACGGTGTATTGCATGAGCAAGAGCCCGGGCCGATTCGTCGTCAAGCGCGAGATTCAGATTCCGCGCACGCGCGAGCTCGAAGTCACCTACACCAAGGACTTCACCGACGTCGTGCACGAGCTGCGCGGCCACATCGGCGCCATGCGCAAGGCCGGCGCCGTCATCAACCAATGAGCGCGCCATGACCAGCCAACAACGAAAGAACCTCGAGCGCTTCTCGCCGCTGCTGCTGCTGATCGCGATCGTGGTGGTCTGGGAACTCATCACCGTCGGCTTCGGCGTGTCCGAGTTCATCTTCCCCAGCCCCTCGCGCATCTGGGAACAGACGCTGGAGCACAAGGCCACCATCATGGGCCACGCCTGGCGCACCTTCTGGGTCACCATGGCCGGCTTCGGCCTCGCCATCGTGGTGGGCGTGCTGCTGGGCTTTCTCATCGGCAGCTCGCGCCTGGCCTACGCGGCGGTCTATCCGCTGATGACCGCCTTCAACGCCCTGCCCAAGGCGGCCTTCGTGCCCATCCTGGTGGTGTGGTTCGGCATCGGCGTGGGCCCGGCCATCCTCACGGCCTTCCTCATCAGCTTCTTCCCCATCATGGTCAACATCGCCACCGGCCTGGCCACGCTGGAGCCCGAGCTGGAGGACGTGCTGCGCGTGCTGGGTGCCAAGCGCTGGGACGTGCTCACCAAGGTGGGCCTGCCGCGCTCCATGCCCTATTTCTTCGGCTCGCTCAAGGTCGCCATCACCCTCGCCTTCGTGGGCACCACGGTGTCGGAGATGACCGCCTCGAACGAAGGCATCGGCTACCTGCTGATCTCCGCCGGCTCGTCCATGCAGATGGGCCTGGCCTTCAGCGGCCTGCTGGTGGTGGGCGTGATGGCCATGGCCATGTACGAGCTGTTCAGCTTCATCGAGAAGCACACCACGGGCTGGGCGCACCGGGGCTCGCAGGGCGGCTGAAGAGCGATCTGGAAACCTTGACCGCCAGGAGCCGCGTGGGAACCGGCTCCCGCCGCGGCGACCACAGAGCGCGGAAGCCTGCCGCACGTGCGGGCCAACCACCGCAATGCCCCGTTGCCATGAAGCGCTCAAGCCATCTCCTCAACCCCTTGTTCTCATCCCACAGCCCATGGACGCTGGCGTCCGTGCGCGTGCCACACCCCCTCGCCCGCATCGCCCCCTGGAACACGGCCCTGCCAGCCACGCGGGCGCCTTTGGACAGCGCGCTGCGCGACGCCCCGCCGCTGGTGTGGGGCGATCACCACCCAGGCATGGGCGACCAGCCCGTGCGCGGTTCCCAGCCGGTCTGCCTGCCCCCCACCGAGACCTTGCCGCCCCTGTTCCAGCCCGTGGGCGACCTGAGCCACATCGGCCAGCGCGCCGAACAGGTGCTGCTGGACGCCGCGTCGGATCCTCCGCATTTTCTCGACACCCTGAAAGGGCTGCTGGGCCCCGCCCGGCAACTGGCCGAACACCGCCAGATCGACCCCACGCAGGGTGCCTGCCTGGAACGGCTGCCGATCACCGCACTGGCCATCGCGCACCAGCAGGGCCTCACGCAAGACGCCGAGTACCTGAAGGGCCTCGGCGCGCTCGCCCTGGAGCACAGGGAAGGGCTTTCGCTGGGCGAACAGTGGCGGCTGCTCAGCGACCTCGAGGCCGCGCTGCAGGACCATGCCGACACCCATGACACAGGTCTGTCGCCGCTGCCCGGCCAACGCCAGGCGCTGGAACAAGACCCCTTCGTCGCCGACTTTCTGCCGCGCGACCCGCGCACCCTGGGAGAGGCCTCGTTGGAGGAAAAAGAGGCTTGCCTGAAGGCGCTCGTGAACCAGCACCCGCCTTGCGGCCCTTTCTTCGTCGCGCAATGGGCCTGGGCGGCCAGGCACTGGACGGAACCCGAGTTACGCCCCTACCTGCTCGACGGTGTCAAACAACTGCTGACCGAAGCCGCCAAGGGCGTGCAGGGCAACCACCCCTTTCGGGGCACCTTCCTTTTCGAGCGATTCCCCGAGCGTCTGCTGATCGATGCGTTCTACCGCGTGGGCGGGCCCGACAACGCCAAGCTGCTCCAAGTCCCAGCGCTGACCGACCGGAGCCGGAGCTTGCTCAACCACTACCTCCAGAACACCGACATTCCCGAGGCGGATCGCCAGCGACTGCGGCACTGGCATTCGATCGACTGAACCACCGGCGGCGGCCCGGCACCCGCCCCTACACTCGCCGCATGCCCTGGCACGCCACCCTCGACCTGAGCTACCGCCGCGACGGTCCGCGCACCACGCTGCGGCACCGGCACGACGGACCGCTGCGCATCCTCAAAAGCCTCTACCCCGAGGGCGAGGGCGTCTGCCACAACGTGATCGTTCACCCGCCGGGCGGCCTGGTCGGCGGCGACACCCTGGACATCCGCGCGCACGCCGAGGCCGGGGCGCACGCACTCATCAGCACGCCTGGCGCCACGCGCTTCTACCGCAGCGACGGGCCCGAGGCCGCGCAGCGCGTGCAGCTGCGCGTGGACGAGGGCGCGCGCCTCGAATGGCTGCCGCTGGAAGCCATCGCCTACCCCCAATGCCGGGCGCGCAACGCGCTCACCCTGGAGATCGCCCCGGGCGGCGAGTGCCTGGGCTGGGACGTCTGCGCCTTGGGCCTGCCCGCCGCCGGCCAGGCCTTCAGCCAGGGCAGCCTGCTGCAGGAGTTGCAGTGGCCCGGCGTGTGGCTGGAGCGCGCGCGCATCGACGCGAGCGACACCCGCCTGCTCGACAGCCCCCTGGGCCTGGCCGGGCAGCGCGCCCTGGGCACGTTGTGGCTGGCGAGCGGCGAGCCCTGGCCCAGCGCACGGCGAGAGGCACTGCTCGACAGCGTGCGCCTGGCCCTGGCCGGCGCGGCACCCGAGGTGCGGACCGGCGCCACCTGCCCCGACCCGCGCCTGCTCCTGGTGCGTGCGCTCGGGCCGCAGGTCGAACCGCTCATGGCGGTCTTGCAGCGCGCCTGGGCAGCGCTGCGCGAACAAGCCTGGGCGCTGAGCGGCACCGCCCCCCGCATCTGGCGGGTCTGAGACCGGCTCCCTCGGGACACGGCGGCAACGCCGCGGCGGGCCGGCGATGGCGTGGCGGGCGACAGGAACCGCCGGCCAGGCGGCATCACTCACCAGCACGCCAGTCCGCCCTCCCCCTCATGCGCAGCCAAAGCATTCCCCCCCACCTGGTCGCCACGGGCCACCTCTTGACGCCAAGCCCCCGCAACTCAGGCTCGGCACCGCAGCACCCGACGATCGGGCATGCAGCGCCCGACGACACCCAACGGGCAGTCCCTGGCGCGCAGGCGGGGCCGGACCAGGAGCCGCCCACCCCCGACGACGGCATCGCCAGCTCGCTGCACCGCTTCACCACCGCCTTTTGCCAGCACCCCAACGACCCCAACGGCGAAAGCCTGCTGCTGGCCAACCTGCTGTCGCTGGTGCCTCGGATTCAGACACAGGCCCACATGAACCTGTGCGTTGGCGCCCTGGACGGGTTCGCGGGCATACCCAACATCGGCGCGTTCGAGCAGCGGTTGAATGCGCACGCCGAACGCCAGCAGCTCCTCGGGCCGGACCGGGTTCGCATCGATGCCCGCTACAGCAGCACCCTCTCGCTCGACCTGCTGGCCGGTGGCCAGGGCGATCGCTGGACCTTGAACTGGGCCGGCGCCATCGAGCGGCTGCTGCAGCCCTACCGCGACTGGTTGGCGACCGACGCGGGGCAGCGCTGGAACACCCACGTGCCCCCGGGTTTGCTGAATGCCTTGACACAGTGGCTGCCGGCCATGAAGGAGCAGTCGGCGAGCCTGAAGCAACTGCTGGCGTTTCTCGAGGGGCTGAGCTGGCTGCCTCCCGACAACGCCTTGACGGAATGCCTGGTGGCCGCGACGCTGGAACACAGCTTGCGCCTGCTTGTGCAGACCGCGCTGTCCGAGGTGGTGTCGCACAAGCGGGCAGAAGATGGGCGCCTGCTCCAGAACATGCAGGGGCTGTGTGTCCCGCTGGCACTGAAGCTGTTGTGCCAGCCCTGCCGCCACACGGTGCCGTTCATGGGCATCGACGCCGAAATGGCGAGGCTGAAATCGGCATACGACAGCGCCATGGCGAGCGCCCCCGTGGTGGCACCCGAGCCCGGTCTGCAGGACAGCCGTCTCCCGTCGCGGACCGAGGCGGCCAGGCAGCTGCTCGACGCGGCCCTGACACTGCTGCCCCACGTCGCCTCGCCCGCCGATCTGCTCAAGGTGAAGGTCGTGACGAACTACCGTCGGAAGGAGACCCATCCGGGAGACTTCGACCGCCGCATGTTCCTGCAAAAGCTGCGCTGGGCCTTGGGCATTCCCAACCTGGCCACCGATCTCGGCCTCCTGGACGACGACGTGCTGGTGTTGAATGTCCTGCGCCTTCTGCTGGTGGCGCCCCAGGCCCCGGCTTTGCTCAATACCTGGGGCCCGTCTGCCGATGCCTGGAACCCACTGAAGCAGGCCATGGACGAGGAGCTGGTCCCGCCCCCCTACCTGGACACGCCGCCGCCATCGGACGCCCTGGACAAACAAGTGCAGCTGGCGCTCACCTGCACGCAGCGCGCCCCCGATGCCCAGGCCCTGGTCGAGGCGCTCCTGGTGGCGCTGCGCCGCCTGCCGGCGCCGGGGCAGGACAGGGTCTGTCGATCGGTGCGGCAGGCCTTTGGCGCACAGGAAGCGACCACGCTGGCCGTGGTCGCGCACGCCGAGCCCTCTGCCGCGACGTTCAGCGCCGATCGGCCCCCTGCCGTGAACACCCCTGCCACCGCGGCGACGCCAGAAACCGGGACCGGCTTCTCCACGCGCCTTCAACACGCGCAAGAGGTCTTTGAGCGCTCGCCGAGAGGCCTCAACTCCGGTCAAGTGTTCATCAACGCCCTGAGCGCCGCCGTCCACGCGATCGCGTCGCCCGATCAGGTCGACCAGCTGTACATGGCCACCGCCTCGTTCATGCGGCATCTCAAGTCACGCAACAACCAAAAGAGGCAGGCTTTCGAAGACCAGCTGCGCAATGCCCTGCGCGCGCGCATCGACGACGTGCGACGGAACCATGGCCTTGAGACCGACCCCGCGGTGCACACCACCACCTTCGCGGGCGCCCTGTCCACGCTGCGCGCCTTGCTCTGAGACCGCCGATCGACGAATCTGCGCCGCTCGCACCGCGCTTTTTCCCGCACCGGCCCCGGTGCCCAGCCCGCAGAATCCCCAAACGGCCCCCTGCGGGCCGGGCCGTTTCATGCACGTCACCGACAACCCCCTGCACACCGCATCGGCCCTCGTCATCGAGGGCAACGCCCAATCGCGCGCGATCATCGTTTCGCAGCTGCGGGACCTGGGCGTGGGCAACGTGGCGCAGTGCGCGCGCGTGCACGACGCGCGCCGCCGCCTGGAGGCGCAGCGCTACGACGTGGTGGTCTGCGAACAGCGCTTCGACAAGGAAAGCTACTCCGGGCAGGAACTGCTGGACGACCTGCGCCGCCACCAGATCCTGCCCTTCCACACGGTGTTCGTGATGCTCACCGCCGAGGCCACCTACAGCAAGGTGGCCGAAGCGGCCGAGTCGGCGCTCGACGCCTACCTGCTCAAGCCGCACACCGCCGCCAGCCTGGGCGAGCGCATCCAGCTCGCGCGCCAGCGCAAGCAGGTGCTGCACGCCATCTTCACGGCCATCGACGCGCAGGACTTCGACCACGCCACCGCGCTGTGCCTGGCGCGCTTCGAAGCCCGGCAGGCCTACTGGCTGTACGCCGCGCGCATCGGCGCCGAGCTGCTGCTGCGCGCCGGACACATCGGCGAGGCGCAGCGCCTGTACGAGGCCGTGATCGAGGCCAAGACCCTGCCCTGGGCCCGCCTGGGCGTGGCGCGCGCGCAGCTCGAATCGGGCGTGCCGGCCAAGGCCGTCAGCACCATCGAAAGCCTGCTGGTGGACGACGACGCCTACGCCGACGCCTACGACGTCATGGGCCGCGCCCAGTTCGAGCTGGGCCAGTTCGACCAGGCCCTGGGCACCTATGCCATGGCCACGCGGCTCACGCCGCACTCGGTGAGCCGGCTGCTCAAGCACGGCATGCTGGCCTTCTATGGCGGCGACCGCGGCGAAGGCGTGGCCCTGCTGGACCGCGCGGCGCGCCTGGGCGTGGACTCCAAGCTCTTCGACCCCCAGGCCCTGGTGCTGCTGGCGCTGGCGCGCTTCGACAACAACGACACGCGCGGCCTGCAGCGCTGCGTGGACCAGCTGGCGCGCACCGCCGAGCGCAGCTTCGAGCCCGAACGCCCGCGCCGCCTGCACGAGGTGGCGGCCGCCATCAACAACCTGCACAACAAGCTGGGCGCGGCCGCGCTGGACACCACGGTCCGGCTCATGGGCGAGGTGCTCGCGCCCGGCTTCGACACCGAGAGCGCCTGCAACCTGATCACGCTGATGGTTCGCCTGGCCCAGCGCGGCACGGCGCCGGCCGGGGCCGACGCGGCCATCGGCGCCATCGCCCTGCGCTTTGGCACCAGCCGCGCCATGAGCGAGCTGCTGGCCTGCGCCGCCAAGGGCCACGAGGCCTGGGCCGAGACCTTGCGCCAGGGACACGCGCGCGTGCTGCACCTGTCCGAACAGGCCATGCGACTGAGCCTCAAGGGCGACCCCGCCGGTACGGTGGAACAGCTGCTGGCCGACGCCGAGCGCACGCGCAACGCCAAGCTCATCGAATCGGCCCACCAGGTGCTGCAGCGGCACGCCGAGCGCATCGCCACGCGAGAAGCCCTGCAGCAGCGCGTGGACGCCATGCGCCAGAGCTACCGCGCCCGCCCGCTGCGCCTGGGCGACCACGCCGGCGTGACGCCGGGTGGCGTGGCGCTGTCGACGGGCTACCGGGAACCCGAGCGCGCCGGGCTGCTCGACGCGCGGCCGGCCTGAGGCCGCGGCGCCCGGCAAGGGCTGGGCCCTCAGCACTCGGCGAACAGCTGGACCGCGACCTCGCGGAACCACCGGTGGGCCGGGTCGGCTTCGAAGCGGTGGCTCCAGTGCAGCGAGACCGTGAAATCGGCGCCCTCGAAGGGTGGCTCCAGCACCGTGCAGCCGCCAGCCTGAACGAAGCCGCGCGCGATGTTGCGCGGCATCACGCCGCACAGGTTGGTGGCTTGCACGATGGAGGGCAGCACCATGAAGTGCTCCGTGGTCAGGCGCAGGCGCTCCTGCAGGCCGGCGCGCTGCAGGATGCGCAGCGTGTCCGCGTGCGCGCGCACGGCCACGAAGTCCAGCTGCTGCAGCGCGCGCAGCTGCGCCACGCCGCGCAGCTTGCGCAGCGAGGCCACCATGGGATGCCCGGCGCGCATCAGCACCACGTAGCGGTCGTGCAGCAGTTCCACGCGGCGCGTCTCGCGGACCTGTGGCAGGAAGCCAAACGCGAAATCGATCGCGCCCGCGTCCAGCGACTCGGCCAGCGCCGCGTGCGGCACCGGCTGCGTGGCCACGCGCACGCCCGGCGCCTGCGCGTGCAGCCAGGCCATCAGTTCGGGCAGGAAGCGCCCCTCGCCGATGTCGCTCATGTGCACACGGAAGAGGTGGCGCGAGGTGGAGGGGTCGAACACGCTGGTGCGCCCGAGCGCGCCTTCCAACGCGTCCAGCGCGTCCTGCACCGCTTCGGCCAAGGCCACGGCGCGCGGCGTGGGCCGCACCCCGCCGGGGGCGCGCATGAACAGCGGGTCCTTCACCAGCAGGCGCAGCCGCGTGAGGCCATGGCTCACCGCCGGCTGCGTCAGCCCCAGGCGCTCGGCCGCCCGGCTCACGCTGCCCGCGCGGTACACCTCGGCAAACAGCCGAAGCAGGTTCAGGTCGAGGTCTTTGACATGCATGAATCTAATGTCAGTTAGTAGGCTCATTGTATGGATCGATGCCGACCGAGCGCCCATACTCGCGTGTTCGACACGACAAACCCACGGAGACACAGGCCTTGGAAGTTTCATTTGGCGAGGAGATCCAATCCCTCCAGCTCGGCGCGGGCCAGACATTTCACGGCGAAGGCATCCTCGCCATCACCAAGGGCCTGCTGCAGTCCGGCGTGTCCTACGTGGGCGGCTACCAGGGCGCGCCGGTTTCGCACCTGCTCGACGTCATGGTGCAGGCCAAGCCCTACCTCGACACCCTGGGCGTGCACGTGGAGGCCTGCTCCAACGAGGCCTCGGCCGCGGCCATGCTGGGCGCGTCCATCCACTACCCCGTGCGCGGCGCGGTCACCTGGAAGTCCATCGTCGGCACCAACGTGGCGGCCGACGCGCTGTCCAACCTGGCCTCGCCCGGTGTCACCGGCGGCGTGCTGATCGTCGTCGGCGAGGACTACGGCGAGGGCGCCAGCGTGATCCAGGAACGCACCCACGCCTACGCGCTCAAGAGCGGCATGCTGCTGCTCGACCCCCGGCCCGACCTGGCGCGCATGGTGCACATGGTCGAGCACGGCTTTCGCCTGTCGGAGGCCTCGAACATGCCGGCCATCATGGAGCTGCGCATCCGCGCCTGCCACGTGCGCGGCAGCTTCGAGACCAAGGACAACCTCGCGCCCGCCATCTCCACCCGCCAGCTGATCCAGGAGCCCGCGGGCTTCGACTACATGCGCCTGGCCCACCCGCCCGTGACCTTCCGCCACGAGAAGCTCAAGGGCGAGCAGCGCATCCCCGCCGCGCGCCGCTACATCGCCGAGAACGGCCTGAACGAGCTGTTCGAGGGCGAGCACAAGGACCTCGGCCTCATCGTGCAGGGCGGGCTCTACAACACCCTCATCCGCTCGCTGCAGCAGTTCGGCCTGGCCGACGCCTTCGGCGAGTCGAAGATCCCCATGCTGGTGCTCAACGTCACCAGCCCACTGGTGCCCGAGCAGCTGGAGCGCTTCTGCGAGGGCAAGCGCGCCGTGCTGATGATCGAGGAAGGCCAGCCCGAGTACATCGAGCAGGAACTGGCCACGCTGCTGCGCCGCGCCGGCATTCCCACGCCGCTGCACGGCAAGGACCTGCTGCCCAGCGCCGGTGAATACACGGCCGAGGTGATGTCCCAGGGCCTCGCGGGTTTCGTCGAGAAGTACCTGGCCAGCGATGCCGCCGCGCTGGGCTCGGCCCGCGCCTGGCTGCAAGGCAACGCGCAGCGCCGCGCCGACGTGGCCAAGGCCGTGGGCGGGGCCCTGCCCGCGCGCCCGCCAGGCATGTGCATCGGCTGCCCCGAGCGACCGGTGTTCTCGGCCCTCAAGCTCGCCCAGCAGGACGTGGGTCCGGTGCACATCGCGGGCGACATCGGCTGCCACGCGCTCGCCACCTTCGAGCCCTTCTCCTTCGGCCACTCCATCCTGGGCTACGGCATGAGCCTGGCCAGCCGCGCCGGCGTCTCGCCACTGATGCGCCGGCGCGTGCTGTCGGTGATGGGCGACGGCGGCTTCTGGCACAACGGCCTGCTCACCGGCGTGCAGAGCGCGCTCTTCAACGGCGACGACGCGGTGCTGCTGATCTTCAAGAACGGCTACACCTCGGCCACCGGCACGCAGGACATCATCTCCACGCCCGACGACGAGGCCAAGGCCGCCGCACCCAACAAGGCGCAGAGCCTGGCCCACGTGAACCAGACCATCGAGAGCACGCTCAAGGGCCTGGGCGTGCAATGGATGCGCACCGTTCACACCTACGAGGTGGACACCGTGCGCGCCACGCTCACCGAGGCCTTCACCACCGACTTCCAGGGCCTCAAGGTCATCGTGGCCGAGGGCGAATGCCAGCTGGAACGCCAGCGCCGCATCAAGCCCTGGATCGCCGGCCTGCTGAAGAAGGGCCAGCGGGTGGTGCGCGTGAAGTACGGCGTGGACGAGGACGTCTGCAACGGCGACCACGCCTGCATCCGCCTCTCGGGCTGCCCCACGCTCACGCTCAAGGACAACCCCGATCCGCTGAAGGTCGACCCCGTGGCCACCGTCATCGACGGCTGCGTGGGCTGCGGCCTGTGCGGCGCCAACGCGCACGCGGCCACGCTGTGCCCCTCCTTCTACCGCGCCGAGGTGGTGCAGAACCCGAAGTGGCACGAGCGCCTGCTCGATGCCGTTCGCGCGCCCTTCGTCCGCCTGTTGCAAGCCGCCTGATACCGACATGTCTTCCGCCCAACCCATTTCCCTTTTGCTCTGCGCCCTCGGTGGCGAAGGCGGCGGCACGCTGACCGACTGGCTGGTGGACACCGCGCGCCACGCCGGCTACGCGGCCCAGGCCACCAGCATCCCCGGCGTGGCCCAGCGCACCGGCGCCACCACCTATTACCTCGAGGTCTTTCCCACGCCGCTGGCCGAGCTGCGCGGCCGCCGCCCGGTGTTCGGCCTGAACCCGCTGCCCGGCCGGCTCGACGCGCTGGTCTCCTCCGAGCTGCTGGAAACCGGCCGCCAGATCGGCAACGGCCTGGCGTCGGGCGAGCACACGCTGGTCATCACCTCGTCCTCGCGCGCCTTCACCACCGCCGAGAAGATGGTGATGGGCGACGGCCGCCGCGACGAGGCCCCGCTGCTGGCGCTGGTGCGCGAGCACAGCCGCGCGCACCACGTGCTGGACATGGCCGCGCTCACGCGCGAGGCCGGCACCGTGGTCAGCGCGGTGATGCTGGGCGCCATCGCCGCCAGCGGCCTGCTGCCCTTCACGCGCACCGACTACGAGGCCGTGGTGGGCGGCGCCGGCGGCCACGCCAAGGCCAGCCTGCGCGGCTTCGCCCTCGCCTTCGACGCGGTGAGCGCGCAGCGCGAGCAGGCGCGCTGGGTCGAGCAGGTGATGAACGACGACGCCGAAGCGCCGGTGCCCACCACCACCACGCCCACCGCCCTGCTGGCGCCCTTCCCCACTGCGCTGCACGACATCCTGGCCCTGGGCCACGCGCGCGCCGTTGAGTACCAGAACGCCGCCTACGGCCAGCGCTACCTCGAGCGCCTGCAGCGCGTGCTCGCCGCCGAGCGCGCGGGCGATCCGGCCGGCGCGCAGGGCTTCGCCGCCACGCGCGAGGCCGCGCGCTGGCTCGCGCTGTGGATGGCCTTCGACGACATCGTTCGCGTGGCCGAGCTCAAGGCGCGCGCCAGCCGCGCCGAGCGCGTGCGCCGCGAGGTCAAGGCCGGCAGCGGCGACCTGCTGCGGGTCTACGACCACTTCAAGCCCGGCGCCCCCGAGTTCGCCGCCATGCTGCCCGAGTCCCTCGCGCGCCGCGTGCTGGCCTGGGACCAGCGCCGCGTGCAGCGCGGCCAGGCGCCCTGGGCGCTGCCGCTCAAGGTGTCCAGCCACGGCGTGCTGGGCCTGCTCGCGCTGCGCGCGCTGGCCGCCACCAAGCGCCTGCGTCCCCTGGGCAGCCGCTTCGCCACCGAACAGGCGCTCATGGACCGCTGGCTGGCGGCCGTGGAAGCCGGCGCGCGCGCCGATGCGCGCCTGGGGCTGGAGCTGGCGAAATGCGGCCGGCTCATCAAGGGCTACGGCAGCACCAACGAGCGCGGCAAGGACAACCTGCTGCACATCGTGGACCACCTGTCCGACGCCACCAGGGCCGGCGCCGCGGAAGCCGTGGCCCAGGCCCGCGAGGCCGCGCTGGCCGACGAGGCCGGCACCGCGCTCGACCGCACCCTGGTGCAGCATGGCGCGCCCGCACGCCCGCTCAAGGCCCAGCCCATCCGCTGGCACCACAACCCGCGCCTGAAGAAGCAGGCCCACTGAGTTCCGTTCCCATCCACAACACACACATCCAGGAGACCCGCATGAAATCCCTGCTCACCGCCACCGCCCTGGCCGCCGCCACGCTGCTGGCCGCCCCCGCCGCGCTCGCGCAGGCTTGGCCCGACAAGCCGGTCAAGGTGATCGTGGGTTTCGCGCCCGGCGGCGCGGCCGACCAGATCGCGCGCCTGGTCTCCACCCCCCTGGCCGACGCCCTGGGCCAGACCGTGGTGGTGGAGAACCGCGCCGGCGCCAACGGCAACGTGGCGGGCGACGCCGTGGCCAAGTCGCCGGCCGACGGCTACACCCTGCTGCTGTCCTCGGGCGGCATGGTCTCGGTGAACCCGCACCTCTACGCCAGGATGGCCTTCGACCCCGCGAAGGACCTGGTGCCCGTGGCCTCGGCCGCGCGCATCGCCGTCTACCTGATGGCGCGCAACGGGCTGGAAGTGAACAACATTCAGGAATTCATCGCCTACGTGAAGGCGCGCCCGGGCAAGCTCAGCTACGGCTCGCCGGGCAACGGCAGCTCGCCCCACCTGGCCGGCGAGATGTTCAAGAGCCAGGCCGGCCTGTTCGCCGTGCACGTGCCTTACCGCGGCGCGGCGCCCGCGCTCAACGACCTGCTGGGCAATCAGATCGACTACACCTTCGACCCGGGCATCGGCTTGCAGCACGCCAAAAGCGGCCGCCTGAAGCTGCTGGCCGTGGGCAGCAGCAAGCGCTCGCCGCTGTTCCCCAACGTGCCCACGCTGGACGAGGCCGGCCTCAAGGGCTTCGACGCCGACACGGTGTTCGGCTTCTACGCGCCGGCCGGCACGCCCCCGGCCGTCATCGCGCGGCTGAACACCGAGATCAACAAGATCCTGGCCACGCCCGCCGTGCGCGAGAAGATGATCAGCCTTGGCGGCGAGGCCCTGCCGCTGTCGCCGGCCGAGTTCGGCAAGCGCGGCATGGACGACTCCAAGCGCTTCGGCGCCGTCATCAAGGAACGCAAGATCACCGCGGACTGAGCGCGCGCGCCGGGCGTCGGCGGCGCACGCCCACGTCCGGCTCAGGCCATCACCACCGCGATGAAGGCCAGCATGAACATCTGCAGCGCCGCCATCAGCGGCAGCACCAGCGGCATGATGGGCGTCACCTCGTCGAGGATGTCCTGGGCGAACTCGTCGGTGTATTCCTTGAGTTCCGGGTCCGAGTAGTCCTTCGGGTGCTCGGCCAGCGCCTGGTCGGGGGGTGGGTGCTTGTGCGTCATGGCAGGGCCCTCACACAGTTGATGGGCAATGCGCGCGGCAAGCGGCGTTCCTGCAGGCACGTCCGGGTGAACGCGCCGCGCGCCGCGCCCACCCAGGCATGCCATGGTGCGCCGGCGCCCAGGGGCTGTGCGCAGAGACCCCGTCGGCGGCGCGGTTGGCCAGGACCTGGCCGAACCACCGGACCAGACCCTGACCCCGGGCTGAGGCCGCGGCCTCAGATGGCCACCAGCTGCCGCACGCCCTTCTGCGCCATCTCACCGCCTGGCCCGCTGGCGATGACCTCGCCACGCTCCATCACCAGGTAGCGGTCGGCCAGGGCCTCGGCGAAGTCGTAGTACTGCTCCACCAGCACGATGGCCATGGGTTCGCCGCCCAGGCCCCGCGTGGCGAGCTGGCGGATCACGCGGCCGATGTCCTTGATGATGTTGGGCTGTATGCCCTCGGTGGGCTCGTCCAGGATCAGCAGCTTGGGCCGGCTCGCCAGGGCGCGCGCGATGGCCAGTTGCTGCTGCTGGCCGCCCGAGAGGTCGCCACCGCGGCGGCCCAGCATCTGTTGGAGCACGGGGAACAGCTCGAACAGCTGCGGTGGCACTGGCGTGCCCAGGGGGCGCGTGGCCAGGCCCATCTGCAGGTTCTCCTGAACGGTCAGGCGCGCGAAGATCTCGCGCCCCTGTGGCACGTAGCCCATGCCCAATCGCGCCCGCACATAGGGCGGCGCGGCGCGCACCGATTGGCCGTCGAACACCACTTCGCCGCTCTTGGTGGGCACCAGACCCATCAGGCACTTGAGCAGCGTGGTCTTGCCCACGCCATTGCGGCCCAGCACCACCGTCACCTCGCCCGCGCGGGCCTGCAGGTTCACGCCGCGCAGGATGTGGCTGCCGCCGTAGGCCTGGTGAATGTCACTTGCGTCGAGCATGGGGAGTCCTTCAGCGGCCCAGGTAGACCTCGATCACGCGCTCGTCGGCCTGCACCTCGTCGAGGGTGCCTTGGGCGAGCACGGCGCCGTCGCACAGCACCGTCACCGTGGCGGCGATGGCGCGCACGAAGGCCATGTCGTGCTCCACCACCATCAGCGAGTGCCGGCCCTTGAGCGAGAGGAAGAGCTGCGCGGTGCGCTCGGTCTCTTCGTCGGTCATGCCGGCCACGGGTTCGTCGAGCAGCAGCAGCTTGGGGTCCTGCATCAGCAGCATGCCGATCTCCAGCCACTGCTTCTGGCCGTGGCTCAGCTCCCCGGCGGGGCGCACCACGTGTTCGACCAGGTGGATGGTTGTCAGCACCTCGGCCAGGCGGTCGCGCTGTTCGCCATTGGGCTGGAAGCGCAGGGACGGCCAGACGCGCTTGTGGGTCGCCAGCGCGAGTTCCAGGTTCTCGTAGACGCTGAGCCGCTCGAACACCGTGGGCTTCTGGAACTTGCGGCCGATGCCCAGCGTGGCGATCTCGGCCTCGCGGTGGCGCAGCAGGTCGATGGTGGAGCCGAAGAACACCGTCCCCCGGTCCGGCCGCGTCTTGCCGGTGATGATGTCCATCATCGTGGTCTTGCCCGCGCCGTTGGGGCCGATGATGCAGCGCAGCTCGCCGGGCGCGATGTCCAGCGACAGGCCGTTGATGGCCTTGAAGCCGTCGAAGGCGACGTGCACATCCTCCAGGTACAGGATGCGGCCGTGCGTGACGTCCACCTCGCCCGGCACCAGGGGGCGCGCGAAGCCCGCCGCGCGGCCGCCCGAGGCGGTGTTGCCCGAGGGCAGGACGCCCGCGAAGCGCTGCAGGCGCTCGGCGCCGGCCTGCATCAGGTCGGGCGTCATGCCGAACCTCCCCGTCGCAGCTTCTTCACCAGGCCCACCACGCCCTGCGGCAGGAACAGCGTCACCGCGATGAACAGGCCGCCCAGCACGTAGAGCCAGAACTCGGGGAAGGTCACGGTCAGCCAGCTCTTCGCGCCGTTGACCAGGAAGGCGCCGGCGATGGGCCCGATCAGCGTGCCGCGCCCGCCCACGGCCGCCCAGACGGCGATCTCGATGCTGTTGGCCGGCGTCATCTCGCTCGGGTTGATGATGCCCACCTGCGGCACATACAGGGCGCCGGCGATGCCGCACATCACGGCCGACAACGTCCAGACGCTCAGCTTGTAGGGCAGCGGGTCGTAGCCGCAGAACATGGTGCGGCTCTCGGCGTCGCGGATGGCCTGCAGCACGCGGCCGTATGGGCTGCGCACCAGCCAGCGCGCCAGCAGGAAGCAGCCCAGCAGCGTGAGGCCCGTGAGCACGAACAGCACCATGCGCGTGGACGGCGTGGCGATGGGAACACCCAGGATGCGCTTGAAGTCGGTGAAGCCGTTGTTGCCGCCGAAGCCGGTCTCGTTGCGGAAGAACAGCAGCAGCGCGGCGTAAGTCAGGGCCTGCGTGATGATGGAGAAGTACACGCCCTTGATGCGCGAGCGGAAAGCGAAGTAGCCGAACACGAAGGCCACGCCGCCCGGCACCAGCACGATGAGCGCGAGCGTGGCGAGGAAGCTGTCCGACAGCGCCCAGTGCCAGGGCAGCTCCTTCCAGTCCAGGAAGACCATGAAGTCCGGCAGCTCGCTCTGGTACTGGCCGTCGCGGCCGATCTGGCGCATGAGGTACATGCCCATCATGTAGCCACCCAGCGCGAAGAACAGCCCATGGCCCAGCGAGAGGATGCCGCTGTAGCCCCAAATGAGGTCCATGGCCAGCGCACAGATGGCGTAGCACATGATCTTGCCGACCAGGCTCACCATGTAGTCGCTCAGGTGCAGCGGGTGGCCCGCGGGCAGCAGCAGGTTGAGCACCGGCGCCAGCGCGCACACGGCCAGCAGCGCGGCCAGGAAGGCGCTCCAGCCGGCGCGCGTGAGCAGCGGCGCGCGCGCGGGCAGCACCACGGTGGCGGGCGATGGCATCCGGCTCATGCTTCCACGCTCCTTCCCTTGAGGGCGAAGATGCCTTGCGGGCGTTTCTGGATGAACACGATGATGAAGACCAGCACCGCGATCTTGGCCAGCACCGCGCCGGCCCAGCCTTCGATGAACTTGTTGAGCAGGCCCAGGCCCAGCGCCGCGTAGACGGTGCCCGCCAGCTGGCCGACGCCGCCCAGCACCACCACCATGAAGGAGTCGACGATGTAGGCCTGGCCGAGGTCGGGGCCGACGTTGCCGATCTGCGAGAGCGCGCAGCCCGCCAGGCCCGCGATGCCCGAGCCCAGCGCGAAGGCCCAGGTGTCGATGCGTGCGGTGTTCACGCCCATGCAGGCGGCAATGGGCCGGTTCTGGGTCACGCCGCGCACGAACAGGCCCAGCCGGGTGCGCGCGATGAGCAGCGACACGCCGATCAGCACCGCCGCCGCGAAGGCCAGGATGATGAGCCGGTTCCACGGCAGGCTCAGGCTGCCCAGCACGGTGAGGCCGCCACTCATCCAGCTCGGGTTTTCCACCGCCACGTTCTGCGCGCCGAACAGGCTGCGCACCAGCTGCATCAGCACCAGCGACAGGCCCCAGGTGGCGAGCAGGGTTTCCAGCGGCCGGCCATACAGGAAGCGGATCACCGTGCGCTCCATCACCGCGCCCACCGCGGCCGAGGCGGCGAAGGCCGCCGGCAGCGCCAGCAGCAGGTAGTAGTCGAACGCCTCGGGCCAGTACTGGCGGAACAGGCCCTGCACCAGCCAGGTGGCGTAGGCGCCGATCATGATGAGCTCGCCATGGGCCATGTTGATCACGCCCATGAGCCCGTAGGTGATGGCCAGGCCCAGCGCCGCGAGCAGCAGGATGCTGCCCAGGCTGATGCCGGTGAAGGCCTGGCCCAGGCCGCTGGCCAGGGCCAGGCGGCGGTCGATGGCCGCCAGCGAGCGTGTCAGCGCGGCCTTCACGTCGGCGCTGGCCTCGTGCTTGAGCCGCTCCTCGATCAAGGGCCGCACGATGGCCTGGCGCGCCTCGCCCAGCTTGGTGGCGGCGGCCAGGCGAAGGGCCTGCTCCTCGCTCGCCAGCTGCAGGGCCGCCTGCGCGAGTTCCAGCGACTGGCGCGCCCCCGCGTCCAGCTCGGTGGCCAGGGCTTTCTCAATCAGGGGCAGGCCTTCGGGGTCGGGATCGTTGAAGGCGTTGCGCTGCAGGCTGCGCGCGGCCTCGCGCTGGCGCTCGGGACCGGCGGTGAACAGCTCGATGCCGGCCAAGGCGGTGTCCAGCGCGCCGCGCAACCGGTTGTTGAGCATCGCGTCTTCGGCCGCATCGGGCAGCGCCGCGGGCTGGCCACTGAGGGCGTCGAGGGCGCGCTCGCCCTCGACGATGAAGACCTGGGTCTCGCTGAACTTCAGCGACTCGGCGGCGAGCGCGCGCAGCAGGGCCGCGGCGCGCCCGTCGGCCGAACCGGCGAGGCGGTGGATGGCGGCGATGCGCTCGTCCGTGTCGCCCCGCGCCACCGCGAGCGCGTCGGCCGCGCTCAACGCCAGGGCGGGTCCCGCCAGGCAGCACCAGGCCAGCAACGCGGCACAGCAACGGACGATCACACCGCGCATCGGGCCTCCACCACCGGCTTACTTGGACGCCACCTTGGCGGCCTTGCTGGGCACGTTCTTCTTGCCCTTGTTCTCGGGGATGTAGTCGCTCCACGGGTCGGCCACCACCGGGCCCGGGGTCTTCCACACCACGTTGAACTGGCCGTCGGCGCGCACCTCGCCGATGAACACCGGCTTGTGCAGGTGGTGGTTCTCCTTGTCCATGGTGGAGACGAAGCCGCCCGGGGCCGGGAAGGTCTGTCCGGCCATGGCCTCGCGCACCTTGTCCACGTCGGTGCTCTTGGCCTTGGTCACGGCCTGCGCCCACATGTTGAAGCCGATGTAGGTGGCCTCCATCGGGTCGTTGGTGATGGGCTTGTCCTTGTGGCCGGCGATGTTCTTGGCCTTGGCGTAGTCGCTCCACTTCTTCACGAAGGCCGTGTTGGCCGGGCTCTTGATGCTCATGAAGTAGTTCCACGCGGCCAGGTGGCCCACCAGCGGCTTGGTGTCCACGCCGCGCAGCTCTTCCTCGCCCACCGAGAAGGCCACCACCGGCACGTCCTTGGCGGAGAGGCCGGCGTTGCCCAGTTCCTTGTAGAAGGGCACGTTGGAGTCACCGTTGATGGTGGACACCACGGCCGTCTTCTTGCCCTCGCTCGCGAACTTCTTGATCTTGGCGATGATGGTCTGGTAGTCGCTGTGGCCGAAGGGGGTGTACTCCTCCATGATGTCGGCCTCGCTCACGCCCTTGCTCTTGAGGAAGGCGCGCAGGATCTTGTTGGTGGTGCGCGGGTAGACGTAGTCGGTGCCCAGCAGCACCCAGCGCTTGGCGGAACCGCCGTCCTTGCTCATGAGGTACTCCACCGCCGGAATGGCCTGCTGGTTGGGCGCGGCGCCGGTGTAGAACACGTTGGGGCTGAGCTCCTCGCCCTCGTACTGCACCGGGTAGAACAACAGGCCGTTGTTCTCTTCCACCACCGGCAGCACCGACTTGCGGCTGACCGAGGTCCAGCAACCGAAGATCACCGCGACCTTGTCCTGCGTGAGCAGCTGCTTGGTCTTCTCGGCGAACAGGGGCCAGTTGGACGCCGGGTCCACCACCACGGGCTCGAGCTTCTTGCCCAGCAGGCCGCCCTTGGCGTTGATCTCATCGATGGCCATGAGCACCGTGTCCTTGAGCACGGTTTCCGAAATGGCCATGGTGCCCGACAGGCTGTGCAGCACGCCGACCTTGATGGTGTCCTGGGCGTGCGCGCTCAGGCCGGTGAAGCCGAGCGAGGCGGCGGTGGCGGCCGCCGCGAGGGTCTTGAGCGTCAGGCGACGCGGTTGGGAGGTGTTCGACGACATGGCGCTTCTCCAGCTGGATCCGTTGGGGGCCCGTGGGACGGGACTCGCGCCGCTGGGGCGGGCCCGAAAGCCCTGACAGCGGACGGAACGGATGCTAGGAAGAAGCGGGGGTGGCGTATGTACGCCGGGTGGCGTACGCGCCCCGGAGTGGGTGGGCGGCCGCGCCCGAACAGGGCGCGCCCGGCCTCGCTGTCAGCAGCAGCGCCCCATGCGCGAGCCGTAGCGCGCGGCCTGGCGCTCGCGGAAGAAGGCCTCGTAGCTCATGGGCGGCTGGTCGGGGTGCGTGGCCTTCATGTGGGCCACGTAGCTGCCGTAGTCGGGCACGCCCACCATGAGCCGAAAGCTCTGGGTCAGGTAGCGGCCGGCCCGCCCGATGTCGTCGAGCAGGCCGGCACCGGGTGGGGCTTTGTCAGGCACCGGCGTTGGCGCCGGCGGGCAGCGCTTCGAAGGGCACCTCGTTCGCGGTGGCGTGCCGTTCGGCGCGCGCCTGGAAGACGCTCTTGACGCTGTAGACCAGCACGCTCAGCACCACGAACATGAACAGGCCGCACAGCACGGCGTCGAGGCGGTTGTTGAAGACGATGCGCGACATGGCCTCTGCCGTCTTGGCCGGCGCCAGCAGCGCGCCCTGCTGGATGGCGTCGGCGTAGCGCTGGGCGTTGGGCAGGAAGCCCACCTTGGGGTCGCTGGAGAAGATCTTGAGCCAGCCCGCCGACAGCGTGCAGACCAGCAGCCAGGCCGCGGGCGCCATGGTGACCCAGGCGTAGCGGTCCTTCTTCATCTTGTAGAGCACCACGGTGCCCAGCATCAGCGCCACGGCGGCCAGCATCTGGTTGGCGATGCCGAACAGCGGCCACAGGGTGTTGATGCCACCCAGCGGGTCGACCACGCCCTGGTACAGGAAGTAGCCCCAGGCGGCCACGCACAGGGCGGTGGCGATCAGGTTGGCGGGCAGCGAGTCGGTGCGCTTGAGCGCGGGCACGAAGCTGCCCATGAGGTCCTGCAGCATGAAGCGGCCCGCGCGCGTGCCGGCGTCGACGGCGGTGAGGATGAACAGGGCCTCGAACAGGATGGCGAAGTGGTACCAGAAGGCCATCATGGTCTTGCCGCCCACCACCTGGTGCAGGATCTGCGCCATGCCCACGGCCAGCGTGGGCGCGCCGCCCGCGCGCGCCAGGATGGTGTTCTCGCCCACGTCCCTGGCGGTCTGCACCAGCATCTCGGGCGTGATCACGAAGCCCCAGGTGGACAGCTTGGCCGCGACCAGCTCGGGCGTGTTGCCCACCAGCGCGGCCGGGCTGTTCATGGCGAAGTAGACGCCGGGGTCGATGCAGGCCGCGGCCACCAGGGCCATGACGGCGACGAAGGACTCGGCCAGCATGCCGCCGTAGCCGATGAAGCGCGCGTGGGTTTCGTTGTCCAGCATCTTGGGCGTGGTGCCCGAGGAGATCAGCGCATGAAAACCCGACACCGCGCCGCAGGCGATGGTGATGAACAGGAAGGGGAACAGGTTGCCCGACCACACCGGGCCATTGCCGGCCGCGAACTGCGTCATGGCCGGCATCTGCAGCGGCGGGGCGACGATCACGATGCCGATGGCCAGCGCGACGATGGTGCCGATCTTGAGGAAGGTGGAGAGGTAGTCGCGCGGCGCCAGCAGCAGCCACACCGGGATGGAGGCGGCGACGAAGCCATAGCCGATGAGCATCCAGGTCAGTGCCTTGCCGTCGTAGGTGAACAGCGGCGCCCAGACCGGGCTCTCGTGCACCCACTGGCCGCCCACGATGGCCAGCATGAGCAGCACGAAGCCGATCACCGAGACCTCGCCGATGCGTCCGGGGCGGATGAAGCGCAGGTACACGCCCATGAACAGCGCCACGGGGATGGTGGCCGCCACGGTGAAGGTGCCCCAGGGCGATTCGGCCAGGGCCTTGACCACGATCAGCGCCAGCACCGCGAGGATGATGATCATGATCATGAAGGCGCCGAACAGCGCGATGAGGCCGGGCACGGTGCCCATCTCCTGCTTGATCAGGTCGCCCAGCGAGCGGCCGTCGCGGCGCGTGGAGATGAACAGCACGACGAAGTCCTGCACCGCGCCGGCGAACACCACGCCGGCCAGGATCCACAGCAACCCGGGCAGGTAGCCCATCTGCGCGGCCAGCACCGGGCCCACCAGCGGGCCGGCGCCCGCGATGGCGGCGAAGTGGTGGCCGTAGAGCACGTACTTGTGCGTGGGCACGTAATCCAGGCCGTCGTTGTGGCGCCAGGCCGGGGTCATGCGCTGGCCGTCCAGGCCCAGCACCCGGGTGGCCAGGAACAGGCTGTAGTAGCGGTAGGCGATGAGGTAGACGCAGACGGCGGCGACCACCACCCACAGGGCGCTGACGGCCTCGCCGCGCCCCAGCGCCACGGCCGCGAGCGCGAAGGCGCCCAACACGGCCACGAAAAACCACCCGAGGTGGCGACCCAGTCCAGACATGCCAGTCTCCTCTTGAGCCCCGCCCCCGGAAAAGGCGGGGCCGCCAGGCGCCGGGCAGTATGGTCAGCGCACCGCCGTGGCGCATCCGTTGCACCACGTTCGATCCCTCGCGGCACCACTTAAGGGAAAACCCTTAGTTACCCGCGGCGCGGCGGCGCCGGTGGGCTCAGGGCGCTTCGCGCGCGTGCTCCACCGCGTACTTGATGAGCTCGGCCTGGCCCTCGATGCCCAGCTTGCGCTTGATGCTCTGGCGGTGCGCCTCGACGGTGCGCACGCTCAGGTGCATGGCCTGGGCGATCTGCTTGCTCGATTCGCCGCGGCCCAGGGCGCTGAGGATCTGGCTTTCGCGCGGCGTGAGCATGGGCCGCGGCGCCTGGCCGCGGAACAGGCGGCGCGAGACGGCGGGGCTGAGGAAGGTGCCACCCGCCACCACGGCGTCGATGGCGGCCAGCACCTCCTCGGCGGGCGTTTCCTTGAGCACGTAGCCGCGCGCGCCCGCCAGCAAGGCGCGCTGCACGTACTCGGGGTTGTCGTACATGCTGAACATCAGCACGCGCAGCGTGGGCTGACGCGCCAGCATGGCCTGCACCAGGTCGATGCCGTTGCCGTCCTTCAGGCCCACGTCCTGCAGCACCACGTCGGGCGGGTTCAGCTCGAGCTGGCGCAGGGCCTCGGCGGCGTCGCCCGCCTCGCCCACCACCCGCAGGCGCGGCACGCTGGACAGGCGCGCGCGCAGGCCCTCGCGCACCATGGGGTGGTCATCGACGAGCAGGATGCGGATGGGCTTGCCGGGGGCGTTCATGGGACGGCTCAGGCGGGCAGCGCGGCCTCCAGCTGGGTGCCATGGCCGGGCGCGGACTGGATGCGCAGGCGCCCGCCGATGGCCGCCAGGCGCTCGCGCATGTTGCGCAGGCCAATACCGCGCTCCGGGTCGAGCTGCACGGCCTGCTCGTCGAAGCCGCGGCCGTCGTCGGTCAGGCTCAGGCGCAGCGCGCCACCGGCGCCAAAGTCCAGCAGCAACTCGACCTGGCGCGCCTGCGCGTGCTTGACCACATTGGTCAGGCCCTCCTGGGCGATGCGAAACAGCGCCGTCTTGACCTCGTCGCCCAGCTCGCGCGGCGCGCCCTCCAAGCGCACGGCCACCGCCAGGCCGCTGGCGTCTTCGACCTCGCGCGCCAGGTGCTGCAGCGCGGCGGGCAGGCCCAGGTTGTCGAGCAAGGCGGGGCGCAGGCGGTGCGAGATGCGCCGCACCTCCACCAGGCTGTTCTCGAGCTGGCGCAGGGCGCGCGCCAGGGACTCGCGATCGCCATCGGCCGCGCCCGCCTCCACCAGCAGCTTGCTCGACACCAGGGTCTGGCTGACGCCGTCGTGCAGCTCGCGCGCCAGGCGAGCGCGCTCGTCCTCCTGCGACTGCTGCACCTGGCGCGCGAGCAGGCGCAGCTTGTTCTCGGCCACGCGCTGCTCACGGAGGTTGAGCGCCAGGCCGCTGGCGCTGATGAGGGCAATGCCGAAGCCCGCGATGCCGGCGATCCACAGCAGCGTGGTGGCGATGTTGCGGTTGGCCTCGCGCTCCAGCTGCGACAGCGTGGCCTGGATGCCGTCGAGGTAGAGCCCGGTGCCCATCATCCAGCCCCAGCGCTCGAGCGCAATGACGTAGCCCAGCTTGGGTTTGACCAGGCCGCTGGAGGGCTGTTGCCACAGGTAGTCGACGAAACCGCCGCCCGCGCGGGCCTGGGCGATCAGGCGCTGGATGGTGGGCCGGCCCTGCGGGTCGCGCAGCGCCCACAGGTTCTGGCCCACGAGTTCGGTCTGGCGCGAATGCATCAGCACCTTGCCCTGGAGGTCGTAGACGAAGAAATAGCCGTCGGGGCCGTAGTCGAGCGAGGCCAGCAGGCGCAGGGCCTGTTCCCGCTCCGCCTCGCCGCCGCGCCGGTCGTAGAGCGGCTGCACCGTGCTCACGGCCAGGTCCACATAGCTGCGCAGCTCGCTGCGCCGCGCGTCCATGTAGGCGCGCTCGACCAGGGCGTGCTCGCGCTGCGCCAACGCGCGCTCCTGCTGCTGCACGGCCAGGGCGATGAGCGCGAGCGCGGCCAGCATCGGCAGGATGGCCAGCAGGAGGATCTTGGTGCGCAGTCGCATGGCGGGAACGGGGCGGCGAACGCGAATTGTCCGCCAAGCGCGGCCCGCCCCTCAGCCCCTCAGCGTCTCCAGCTGCCGCACCCGCTGCATCGCCATCGCCGCCGCCGCCGTGCGCGTTTCCACGCCCATCTTGGCGTGGATGCGCTCCAGGTGCTTCTTCACCGTGGCCGGGCTGGCGCCCAGGATGTCGGCGATGTCGCGGTTGATCTTGCCCTTGACGACCCAGTAGAGCACCTCGGCCTCGCGCGCGGTCAGGCCGAAGGCTTGCGACAGCGCGCTGAAGGCGGATTCGTCCGAGGTCTCCTGCATCACGATCAGCCAGTCGCCCTGGCCCAGGGGATCGCCGTCCTCGTCGCCCACGCGCTGGTGCAGGCGAAAACTCAGGCGGCGCGGACCATTCTGCAGCGTGAGCCGGGGCGGCTCGCGCAGGGCCTGGGCATCGGCCAGGTGGCGGCGCAGCCAGTGCAGCACCGCCTCGGGCGCGTGCACCGAATCGCCGCCGCCGTGCTGGCGCAGCAGCTCGCGCGCGAGCGGGGTCTGCCACAGCAGGCGGCCGTCGCTGGCGCGCACGGTGATGGTGGCGTAGCCGAAGGCGTCGAGCGCGTGGCGCGCCTGGCTGCGCTCGCGCGCGCCGTCGCGGGCCTGGCGCGCCTGGCGCAGGTGCAGGGCCATGCGGGCCATCACCTCGCGCGGCTTGACCGGCTTGGTCACGTAGTCCACGCCACCGGCCTCGAACGCGGCCTCCAGGTGCTCGGGCTCGGTCAGGCCGGTCATGAAGATGATGGGCGTGGCGGCCGTCAGCGCATCGGCCTTGAGGCGGCGCGCCACCTCGAAGCCGTCGATGCCGGGCATCAGCGCGTCGAGCAGCACCATGTCGGGCAGGGCCTGCTGCGCGCGGCGGATGGCGCTCTCGCCGTCGAGCGCCACGAGCACGGTGTAGCCGGCGCCGTCCAGCGCGTCGTGCAAGGGCGCCAGGTTGTCGGGCGCGTCGTCGACCAGCAGCACCACGCGGTGCTCGCCGCGCGGCAGGCGGGGCGACAGGCGCTGCGGGTCGATGGCCTCAGACACGGTCCTGCCCCAGCTGCCGTTCGATGGCCTCGAAACGAAACTCACGCGCCAGCGTGGCCAGCGCGGCGGCCTGACCGGCGCGCTCCGGCCGCCGCCGCACCCAGTCGTCCAGCCACTGCAGGATGCCGCGCGTGTAGCCCAGGCGCACCAGTTCCAGCAGCGGCGCGATCTCCTCGCGCGCCGGGAGCGCTGCCTCGGGCCGCGCCGGCGGCGGTGGCTCGGGCGCCGCGGCCGCCTCGGTCCAGCGCAGGTTCAGCCGTTGCGCCAGCCAGGCCAGCAGTTCCGAACGCCGCACCGGCTTGACGAAGAAGTCCTGCGGCGCCAGGGCCTCGCCGGGCCCCAGTTCGCTGTGCAGGCCCTTGTCGAAGGCGTTGGCCGAGACGATGGCCAGCGGCACCCCGGCCCAGCCGGCGGCGCGCAGGCGCCGGCGCGTCTCCCAGCCGTCGATGCCGGGCATGGCGAGGTCGAGAAACACCGCGTGCGGCGCGCGCGCCTCGCCGGGTCGCAGGCCGGCCAGCAATTCCAGCGCGTGGTCGCCGCTGCGCGCCAGCTGCACCTCGAAGCCCAGCGGCTCCAGCCAACGCTGCAGCAGCTCGCGGTCGGCCTCCTCGTTGTCCACCACCAGCACGCGGCAGCGCTCGCCCTCGTAGCCCGCCGGCAGCTCCAGGCGCTCGCGCACGGGCAGCGCACCGCGCATCTCGGGCAGGAACAGGCGCACGGTGAACACGCTGCCCTGGCCCGGCGCGCTGCGCACGCTGAGCTCACCCCCCATCAGGTCGGTCAGCATCTTGGCGATGGTCAGGCCCAGGCCGGTGCCGACCACGCCAGAACGTTCACCGGCCTCGCCCGCGCCGCGCGCGAAGGGCTCGAACACGCGCTCGACATCGGCGCTGCCCATGCCGGGACCGGTGTCGTGCACCTCGAAGTGCGCCATTTCGCGCGCGTGGCGCACGCGAAGGCGCACCTCGCCCGTCTGCGTGAACTTCACCGCGTTGCCGAGCAGGTTGATGAGGATCTGGCGCACGCGCTTGTCGTCGGCGCGCACGGCCTCGGGCAGACGGCCGTCGGTGTCGTAGACGAAGCGCAGGCCCTTGGCCGCGGCCTGCAGCTCGAACAGGCCCGCCACCTCGGCCAGCGTGGCCGCGAAGGCCATGGGTTTGACGTCGAGCGCGAACTTGCCGGCCTCGATGCGCGCGATGTCCAGCGTGCCCTCGATGAGCGACAGCAGGTGTTCGCCGCCGCGGTGGATGACCCGGATGGCCTGGGCGCGGTGCGGCGCCAGGCCGCTGTCCTCCTGCAGCAGTTGCGCGTAGCCCAGGATGCTGTTGAGCGGCGTGCGAAGTTCGTGGCTGATGGTGCTGATGTAGCGCGTCTTGGCCTGGTTGGCCTGCTCGGCCGCGTGGCGCGCCTGCTGCAGGGCCTCGTCGGTGCGGCGGTGCGACTCGATCTCCCGCATCAGCAGGTGGGTCTGCCGGTTCGACTCCTCCTGCGCCACCTCGCGGCTCTTGTGCGCCAGCACCAGCCACCAGGCCACCGTGGCGGCGATCAGCAGCAGCACGGCGTACACGCGCAGGAAGCCCGAGCGCAGCGCGGTGTCGAGCAGGGAGGCGCTGCCGCCGCCCAGGGTCGCCGCCAGGGACTGCACCTCCTGCCGGTACAGCAGCCCCAGCACGGCCGCCAGCAGCGGCGCCACGATGAGCATGAGCAGCAGGTAGTGCGCCAGGCCGGCGTCCAGGTAGGGCCAGGCCCGCCGGGGCAAGAGGCGGCGCAGGGCGCCGTTCCACTGCACCGACAGACGCGCGTGCGGCTTGCACAGGTCGCCGCAGCGCGCGTCCAGCGTGCAGCACAGGGAGCAGATGGGCCCCTGGTAGGCCGGGCAATGGGCCATGTCGGGCCCTTCGTAGACCTGTTCACAGATGACGCAGACGCCCCCGGCGGCAGCGCTGGCCCCGCCCCCTTGAATGGGGGCCACACCGGCGGCCTGGCGGCGCCGGCTCTGCGGTGTCTGCGGGCCAGATGGCCTCGCGAGATAGAAGCGCCCCCGGGTCAGCCAGGCGATCGCCGGCGCGGCCAGGAAGGCCGTGACCATCGCGATCACGGCCGAGAAGGCCTCGGCCGTGGGCCCCATCACGCCCAGGTGCGCGGTGATCGACACCACCGAGGCCAGCGCCATGGCGCCCACGCCCACCGGGTTGATGTCGTACAGGTGGGCGCGCTTGAACTCGATGCCGGGCGGGCTCAGGCCCAGGGGCTTGTTGACGATCAGGTCGGCCACCACGGCCATGATCCAGGCGATGGCGATGTTGGCGTACACGCCCAGCACCTGGCCCAGGGCCTGGAACACGTTCATCTCCATCAGCAGGAAGGCGATGAAGGTGTTGAACACCACCCACACCACGCGGCCCGGGTGGCTGTGCGTGAGGCGCGAGAAGAAGTTGCTCCAGGCCAGCGACCCCGCGTAGGCGTTGGTGACGTTGATCTTGAGCTGCGAGACCACCACGAACAGCGCCGTGGCCGCCACCGCCCAGCCATGGGGCAGCAGGAAGTCGTAGGCGGCCAGGTACATCTGGTTCGGGTCGACCGCGCGCTCGGCCGGCACGCTGTGGCGGATGGCCAGGTAGGCGAGCAGCGCACCGCCAAGCATCTTGAGCACCCCGATCAGCACCCAGCCCGGCCCGCCGGCGATGACCCCCGCCCACCAGCGCAGGCCCCGGCCGGGCTGGCGCGCCGGCATGAAGCGCAGGTAGTCGGCCTGTTCGCCCATCTGCGTGATCAGCGCGATGCCCACCGTGAGTGCCGCACCGAACAGGTGCCAGTCGAAGCCCATCGCGGTGCCGGACGCACCCGCGTAGTGCACCACCTCGCGGAAGGTCGCGGGCGCGTGCACCGCGACGGCCACGAACGGCACCACCATCATCACCAGCCACAGCGGCTGGGTCCACATCTGGAAGCGGCTGATCGCCGACACCCCGTGCGTCACCAGCGGAATCACCACCAGCGCGCAGATGAGGTAGCCCCAGGCGGGCGGGATGTCCAGCGCCAGCTCCAGCGCGTAGGCCATGACGGCGGCCTCCAGCGCGAAGAAGATGAAGGTGAAGGAGGCGTAGATGAGCGAGGTGATGGTCGAGCCGATGTAGCCGAAGCCCGCGCCGCGCGTGAGCAGGTCCATGTCCACGCCGTGGCGCGCCGCATAGACGCTGATGGGCAGGCCGGCGAGGAAGATGATCAGGCCCGTGGCGAGGATGGCCAGCGCCGCATTGGTGAAGCCGACGCTGAGCAGCAATGTGGCGCCCACCGCTTCCAGCACCAGGAAGGAGGCCACGCCGAAGGCGGTGTTGGCCACCCGCCATTCGCTCCATTTGCGAAAGCGCTGCGGCGTGTAGCGCAGCGCGTAGTCTTCCAGGGTCTCGCTGCCGACCCAGCTGTTGTAGTCGCGCCGCACCTTGATGATGCGCTGCGGGGCGTCGGGCGCGGCGGCGGCGGGATCGGCGGGCGAGGCGTTCACGGGGCTGGCGCTGCAGCTTTCATGCCACTACCCTCACCGGGTATGCGTCTTGCTGACCCGGCCCGCAGGAGAGACCGACCCCCATGGACCTGACCCCGCGCGAGAAGGACAAGCTGCTCATCTTCACCGCCGCCCTGCTGGCCGAGCGCCGCCGCGCGCGCGGCCTCAAGCTCAACCACCCCGAGGCCATCGCCCTGATCACCGCCGCCGTGATGGAGGGCGCGCGCGACGGCCGGACCGTGGCGCAGCTCATGAGCGCGGGCCGCGAGGTGCTCACGCGCGCCGACGTGATGGACGGCGTGGCCGAGATGATTCCCGACATCCAGGTAGAAGCCACCTTCCCCGACGGCACCAAGCTGGTCACCGTCCACCAACCGATTCCATGAACGAGGAGACACACGCATGACACAACACCACTGGATCAAGGCCCTGGGCGCCGCCGCGCTCGCGGGCACGGGATCGATCGCCCTGGCCCACGTGGGGGCCGATGGCCACGGCCACCACGGTTTCTTCGCCGGCCTGCTGCACCCCATCACCGGCCCGGACCACCTGGCCGCGATGGTGGCCGTGGGCGTGTGGAGCGCGGCCACCACGCGCCGTGCCTGGACCGCCCCCCTCGCCTTCGCGCTCACGCTGCTGGCCGGCGCCCTGCTCGCGCACGGGGGCATTGGATTCCCCGCCGTCGAACCCATGATCGCGGCTTCGCTGCTGGTGGTGGGCCTGCTGCTGGCGGCGCGCGCGAGGTTGCCGGAGGCGGCGGGCGCGCTGCTGGTGGGCGGCTTCGCGCTGTTCCACGGCGCGGCGCACGGACAGGAACTCGGCGGGCTGGCCGCCCTGGCCGGCATGGTGGCGGGCACGGCCCTGCTCCACGGGGCCGGCATCGCCCTGGGCCGGCGGCTGCGGCACCACAGCGTGTGGTGGACGCGCGCGGCCGGCGCCGTGGTGGCCCTGATGGGCCTGAACATGGGCTGGGGCCTGCTCGCGGGTTGACGGCCATGACACCCGGTGAATACCTCATCGCCGAGGGCGAGCACGCCCTCAACCCCGGGCGGCCCGCGCTCACGCTGGTGGTGAAGAACACCGCGACGCGGCCCATCCAGGTCGGCTCGCATTACCACTTCGCCGAAACCAACGGCGCGCTCGACTTCGACCGCACCGCCGCGCGCGGCAAACGCCTGAACATCGCCAGCGGCACCGCCGTGCGCTTCGAGCCCGGCCAGCAGCGCACGGTGGAACTGGTGGACTACGCCGGCGACCGCGTGGTGTTCGGCTTTCGCGGCCTCCTACAAGGACCCCTCTGATGGCGAGCATTGGACGACGCGCCTACGCCGACATGTTCGGCCCCACCGTGGGCGACCGCGTGCGACTGGCCGACACCGACCTGATCATCGAGGTCGAGCGCGACTTCACCCTGGCCGCGGGCGGCTACGGCGAAGAAGTGAAGTTCGGTGGCGGCAAGACCATCCGCGACGGCATGGCGCAGTCGCAGCGCTCGCGCGCGCAGGGCGCCGTCGACACCGTGCTCACCAACGCCCTCATCGTCGAGCATTGGGGCATCGTCAAGGCCGACATCGGCCTCAAGGACGGGCGCATCGCCGCCATCGGCAAGGCCGGCAACCCCGACACGCAGCCCGGCGTGGACATCGTCATCGGCCCCGGCACCGAGGTCATCGCCTGCGAAGGCCTGATCGTCACCGCCGGCGGCATCGACAGCCACATCCACTTCATCTGCCCGCAGCAGGTCGACGAAGCCCTGGCCTCGGGCGTGACCACCATGCTGGGCGGCGGCACCGGCCCGGCCACGGGCACCTTCGCCACCACCTGCACGCCCGGACCGTGGCACATCGAGCGCATGCTGCAGGCGGCCGATGGCCTGCCCATGAACATCGGCTTCCTCGGCAAGGGCAACGCCAGCCGGCCCGACGCGCTGCGCGAACAGGTCCACGCCGGCGTCATCGGCCTCAAGCTGCACGAGGACTGGGGCACCACGCCCGCGGCCATCGACCAATGCCTGGCCGTGGCCGAGGAGACCGACACCCAGGTCGCCATCCACAGCGACACGCTCAACGAATCGGGCTTCGTGGAGAACACCATCGAGGCCACGAAGGGCCGCACCCTGTGCGCCTTCCACACCGAAGGCGCGGGCGGCGGCCACGCGCCCGACATCCTGCGCGTGGTGGGCGAGAAGAACTTCCTGCCCTCCTCCACCAACCCCACCATGCCCTACACCGTGAACACGCTCGACGAACACGTCGACATGCTCATGGTGTGCCACCACCTGGACGCCGCCATCCCCGAGGACCTGGCCTTCGCCGAGAGCCGCATCCGCAAGGAAACCATCGCGGCCGAGGACGTCCTGCACGACCTGGGCGCCATCAGCATGATGAGCAGCGACAGCCAGGCCATGGGCCGTGTGGGCGAGGTGATCCTGCGCACCTGGCAGACCGCGCACAAGATGAAGCTGCAGCGCGGCACCCTGCCCGAAGACCCGTCGCGCCACGACAACTTCCGCGTCAAGCGCTACATCGCCAAGTACACCATCAACCCCGCCATCGCCCACGGCATCTCGCACACCGTGGGCTCGCTGGAGGTGGGCAAGTGGGCCGACCTGGTGCTGTGGAAGCCGGCCTTCTTCGGCGTCAAGCCCTTCATCGTGCTCAAGGGCGGCAGCATCGCGCTGGCCGCCATGGGCGACCCCAACGCCTCCATTCCCACGCCGCAGCCGGTGCACTTTCGCCCGCAGTTCGGCGCCTACGGCGGCGCGCTCGCGCGCGGCAGCCTGAGCTTCGTCTCGCAGGCCGCGCTGGACGCCGGCGTGGGTGAGCGCTACGGTCTGCGCAAGACCCTGTCCGCCGTGCGGGGCTGCCGCGGCGTGAACAAGACCCACATGGTGCACAACGCCTGGCTGCCCACCATGGAGATCGACGCCCAGACCTACCGCGTGCGCGCCGACGGCCAGTTGCTCACCTGCGAACCCGCCACCGCGCTGCCCCTGGCGCAGCGCTACTTCCTGTTCTGATGCTGCACGCCTCCCGACTCATCGCCCAGGGCCAGGGCCTGGCGCCCGTGCTGCTCAAGCGCGCGCCCACGGTCGAGCTCGACTGGGACGTGCGCCAGAAGAGCCGCTTCGACACCGTGCTGAGCGACGGCCGCGCGCTCGCGGTCTTCCTGCCGCGCGGCCGCGTGGTGCGCGGTGGCGACGCGCTGCTCACGGCCGAGGGCGAGCTGGTGCGCGTGATCGCCGCGCCCCAGCCGGTGCTGCGCATCACCGCCTGCCCGGCGCACCCCCAGGCGGCGCAGGCCTTCGACCTGATGCGCGCGGCCTACCACCTGGGCAACCGCCATGTGCCCATCGAACTGAAGCCCGATCACCTGAAAATCGAGCCCGACCACGTGCTGGCCGAGATGCTGCGCGCCCTGCACCTGGACGTGGCCGAAGTGATCGAGGCCTTCGAGCCCGAGGGCGGGGCCTACGGCGGGCAGGGCCACGGCCATTCGCCTGGCCACTCGCATGGCCACTCGCATGACCACTCGCACGGCCACTCGCACGGCCATTCGCACGGCCATTCGCACGGCCACGCCCCCCATGAGCACAACCACGGCCATCCGCACGACCACTGACGCGGGCCTGCTGCGCACGCTGTGGCTGGCCTCGCCGGCCCTGCCGGTGGGGGGCTTCTCCTACTCCGAAGGCCTGGAGACCGCGATCGACGCCGGCCTGGCCAAAGACGAGGCCGGCGTGGCCAACTGGCTCATCGACCAACTGCAGCTGGGCCAGGCCCGCAGCGACCTGGCGGTGATGGCCGAGGCCGTGGGCGCCTGGCGCGCGCACGACCTGGACCGCGTGCGCGCCCTGAACCACTGGGTGCTGAACACGCGCGAAACCAGCGAACTGCGCCTGCAGACCGAGCAGATGGGCCGGTCCCTGCTCGCCTGGGCCCAGGCCCTGGGCGAACACGGCGAGGCGGTGCGCGCCGCGCTGACGCAGGCCGGGCTGAACCCGCCCACCTGGCCCCTGGCCGCCGCCTGCGCCGCCGCGCAGGGCGAGGCCAGCGTGCGCGAGGCCCTCATCGGCCTGGCCTTCGGCTGGGCCGAGAACATGGTGCAGGCCGCCATCAAGGCCGTGCCCCTGGGCCAGGGCATGGGCCAGCGCCTGCTCGCGCGCCTGGTGGGCGAGATCCCCGCCGCCGTCGACGAGGCCATCGCGCGCGGCACCGACGACCAGCGCCAGGCCTTCACCCCCATGCTCGCCATCCTCTCGGCGCGCCACGAAACCCAGTACTCACGCCTGTTCCGATCATGAACACGACACCACTGCACCACATCCCGAACCGCACCAAGCCCCTGCCCCCGCTGCGCGTGGGCATCGGCGGCCCGGTGGGCTCGGGCAAGACCACCCTGCTGGAGATGCTGTGCAAGGCCATGCGCGAACGCCACGACCTCATCGCCATCACCAACGACATCTACACCAAGGAAGACCAGCGCCTGCTCACCGTGAGCGGCGCGCTGCCGGCCGAGCGCATCCTGGGCGTGGAAACGGGCGGCTGCCCGCACACCGCCATCCGCGAGGACGCCTCCATCAACCTCGAGGCCATCGACCGCATGCTGGAGCGCTTTCCCGAGGCCGACATCGTCTTCGTGGAAAGCGGTGGCGACAACCTGGCCGCCACCTTCAGCCCCGAGCTGAGCGACCTCACCATCTATGTCATCGACGTGGCCGCCGGCGAGAAGATCCCGCGCAAGGGCGGCCCCGGCATCACCAAGAGCGACCTCTTCGTCATCAACAAGACCGACCTGGCGCCGCACGTGGGCGCCGACCTGGAGGTGATGAGGGCCGACACCGCGCGCATGCGCCCCGACGCCCAGCGCCGGCCCTGGGTGATGACCAACCTCAAGACCCGCGAAGGCCTGGACGAGGTGGTGCGCTTCATCGAAACGCGCGGCCTGCTGAAGGCGGCGCAGCCGGCCTGAAAGCCTCGGCCCGCCGACCCTGTGTGCTGTCGGACGCGGCGCACTAGAATCCCAGCCGCTGCGGAGACGTGGGTGAGTGGTTTAAACCAGCAGTCTTGAAAACTGCCGACCCGCAAGGGTCCGTGAGTTCGAATCTCACCGTCTCCGCCAGCGCCTCCCACCGGCCCCGTTACAGTCGGCGGCTCAGCCCCTTGGTTGATCCCCCATTCCAACACTGTCGGAGACCCTCCCCATGCCCCTCACCCGCCGCGCCCTCGCGCCCCTGTTCGCCAGCCTGCTGTTCAGCGGCGCCGCCATCGCCGGGCCCAACGACCCGTCCAAGTTCGACGGCACCCGCTACGCGCCGCAGAAGGCGCTGTACGACTTCAACTTCGCCAGGCCCCTGGACGCCAAGCCCGCCTTTGGCTACGTGAAGAACCACCTGCGCGCGATCAAGGAATACGGCGACCCGAAGTCGCACATCGTGATCGTGGCGCACGGCAACGAACTGCACGCCTTCTCGCGCCTGAACCGCGCGGCCTATCCCGACATGTACGAGGAACTCAAGGCCCTGGCCGACGCCGGCGTGACCATCCGCGTCT
This sequence comes from Hydrogenophaga sp. YM1, assembly GCF_016903055.1. Taxonomy (NCBI): domain Bacteria; kingdom Pseudomonadati; phylum Pseudomonadota; class Betaproteobacteria; order Burkholderiales; family Comamonadaceae; genus Hydrogenophaga; species Hydrogenophaga sp. YM1. Next base: position 3,448,982 of record NZ_CP070223.1, read on the forward strand.
GCGCCAACGCGGCGCGCTCGCGCGGCTACAAGCCCGACGAGTTCTACGACGTGATCACCGTGGTGCCGGCCGCCGTGATCGACCTGGCCAAGTGGCAGAACGAGGGCTACAGCTACATGTACGCCGAGTGGTTTCCGCGCCTGACCCGCGAGGAACTGGTCAAGCAGATCCCCGAACTGCAGTAAGCGGGTGAGTCACCAGGTCCGCCCGAAGCGCCCGGGCGGACCGTGCTGCACCAGCAGCGCCTGCCACAGCGCCGTCAACTCGGCGGTGGCGCCCGGGTCGATGGGGTTGAGGTTCACGGCGGTCTGCACCAGCACGAAGCGCGTGATCGGGTCGATCAGCACGAACTGGCCCAGCACGCCGCGCATGGCGTAGTAGCGCGGCGCCTCGCCCGACAGCCAGATCTGGTAGCCGTACGGCGCGTTCAGCCCACGCGCGGGCGTGGTGCTCTCGTAGACCCACGGGCGCGAGACCACCTGCCGCCCGTTCCAGCGGCCGTCGTGGGCGAGCATGAGGCCCAGGCGCGCCCAGTCGCGCAGGCGGGCCACCACGCAGCAAAAGCCCAGCGCCTCGCCCGACGGGTCGGTGTCCCAGGCGGCGTTGGCCTCCGCGCCCAGCGGCGCCCACAGCCGGCGGCTGAAGTACTCGGGCAGCGGCATGCCCACGGCGCGGCTCACCACCATGCCCAGCACCTGCGAGTCGGCGCTGGCGTAGTGGAAGACCGTGCCCGGCTCGGCGACGCGCGTGTCGAACTGCCGCACCGCCGCCACCGCGCCCAGGGGCGAGGGCCCGACCAGCGCCTCGGCCAGTCGGTGCACGTCGTCGTTCGGCTGGTAGCTCTCGTTGAAGGCCAGGCCCGAGGACATGGTCAGCAGCGCGCGGATCGGCGTGGCGCCGTAGGCCGTGCCCGCGAGTTCGGGCAGGTAGGCCGAGACCTTGTCGTCGATCGAGCGGATGGCGCCGTCCTCCAGCGCCGCGCCCACCAGCAGGCCGGTGATGGTCTTGGCCAGAGAGTGCGACAGGAAGCGGTCGCTGTCGCGGCGGCCGTACTGGTAGCGCTCGAACAGGATGGTCGAGTCGCGCGCGATCAGCAAGCCCGTCACCGGGTGGCGGCGCAGGTAGTCGCCCAGCGTGAGGGTGCGCCCTTCGTGCGTGTACTGCAGCTCCAGGCTTTGCGCGGCGCGCGACAAAGGGGACGGCGCGCCGGCGGTCGGTACCTCCTTCAGGGGGCGAACCTGGTCGTAGTGGCTGTGCAGGCCCACGTAGAGTTCCTGCCGCAACTCATCCGGCCGCAAACCGGGCCGGGGCACGGGGTAGCCCTGCGCCTGGCCATAGGCCGCGGCCTGCGGGCCATCCGGCACGAACACGGGATCGGCCCGCGCGCCCCAGGCCATCAGGGCCAAGACGCCGAAGAACGCGGCGGCCAGCGGGCGTCTGCGCAAGGGGAGCGGCGGCATCGCGGTTCCTGTGGGGCCCCGCAGGGGCGGTCGCGCGCATTATGCGAGGCACCCGCGCCGGCACAAAAAAACAGCGGCCCATGGGCCGCTGTCCAAACCTTGGAGGAGACGCGCGATCGCGGGATCAGTGGGCCTGCACGGCGCTCGGCGCCTGCACCACCGCATTGCCTTGCACGGCGCGCAGGCCGGCCAGGCGGATCTGCTCGGCCTGCTGCGGCGTGGCCACGGGCAGGATCTCGCCGCTGGCGACCAGGCCCAGGCGGCGGGCCTCGGCGGCCTCGGCCAGCACCTGCGCGCGGCTCAGCTGGCTGGCCACCACGGTGGCCTGGGCTTGCGCGGGGTTGGCTTCGCCGCGGGCGATCTGGTCGGCCTTGTAGGCCGGTGCGACCTGGGCCTGCACGTCGGCGCGGCTCAGGGTCGATTGGAAGTTGAACACTTCATTGCCCTCCAGCGGACCTTCGGCGAAGGCGGCGCCAGCGGTGAGGGCGAAGGCGATGGGCAACAGGAGGCTTTTCGAGGCTTTCATGACAGTTCCTTTGATGACGACAGATGGAGGGGAGGAGACGCTCTGAATGCCGCTGTTTGCCGGCATGGAAGGAACTGTAGGAAGCGGGGCTGTCGTTTTCCGAACGCCTGAATTACGTATTCGTAACCCAAGGCCGGCTCACTTTCCGTGACAATTTCATGGTGCGCAATCGAATAGCGCACGCCTATTTCCGCCCCTGCCCCACGCCATGCGCATCCTGGTCATCGAAGACGAAGCCAAGCAGGCCGACTACGTGCGGCGCGGCCTGACCGAGGCCGGCTATACCGTCGACGTGGCCCGCGACGGCATCGAGGGCCGCTACCTGGCCACCGAGGGCGACTACCAGCTCGTGGTGCTGGACATCATGCTGCCCGGCGTGGATGGTTTCGGCGTGCTGGCCGCGCTGCGCGAGAAGCGCAACACCCCGGTGCTCATGCTCACGGCGCGCGATCTGGTCGAGGACCGCGTGCGCGGCCTGCAGTCCGGCGCCGACGACTACCTCGTCAAACCCTTCGCTTTCTCCGAGCTGCTCGCGCGCATCGGCGCGCTGCTGCGCCGCGGCCCGGCGGCCAGCAACGAGGCCACCAACAGCCGGCTCAGCGTGAGCGACCTCGAGATCGACCTGCTCAGCCGCAAGGCCACGCGCTCGGGCCAGCGCCTGGAACTCACCGCCAAGGAGTTCGCCCTGCTGGCCCTGCTGGCGCGCCGCAAAGGGCAGATCCTGTCGCGCACCACGCTCGCCGAACAGGTGTGGGACATGAACTTCGACTCCGACACCAACGTGGTCGAGGTGGCCATCCGCCGGCTGCGCGCCAAGATGGACGACCCCTTCCGCCCCAAGCTGCTGCACAACGTGCGCGGTATGGGCTACGTGCTGGAGGAACGCGCGTGAACACCGCCGCCATCACCCCGCCCACCAACTCGGCCACGACGGAGCTGCGCGCCGCGCCCACGCCCTGCGCCTATTCCATCGGCAAGCGCCTGTCGCTGTTGCTGGCGGTGCAGACCATCATCGGCCTGGGCGTGCTGCTGGCCGTCATCTACGCCGCCACCTGGATGCTGTTCGCCTCGCGCCAGCAGGAGGAGCTGCGCGGCTACTCGCACGTGCTCATCGAGGTGCTGAAGGAGACCGATGCCCACGGCACCGAGGCCGACATGGTGCAAAAGCTGCTGTGGCTGAGCGAGCGCCGCCCCGGCAACTTCGTGGAGCTGCGCCGCGCCGACGGCAGCACCCTGTACCGCGATCCCCTGCCCAGCTTCGACCCCGCCACCGCCCCCACGAGCGAACTGCGGTTCGAGGTGCCGCGCGCCGATGGCAGTGCGCCGCTCAAGGGTCGGCTGGTGATGGACTGTTCGCGCGACGCGCAGTACGGCCGGCGCATGGCGCTGCTGCTGGTGGCCGTCACGCTGGCGGGCGGCGCCTTCGTGGCCTGGGCCACCTACTGGCGCGTGCGCAGCAGCCTGCGCCCGCTGATGGACCTGGCGGCGCAGACGCGTGCCATCGACGTGCGCCGGCTGGACCAGCGCCTGACGCTGTGCGAGCCCACCGAAGAACTGCAGCCGCTGATCGAGCAGTTCAACGGCCTGATGCAGCGCGTGGAGCGCACCTACGTTCAGCTCGAAGGCTTCAACGCCGACGTGGCGCACGAACTGCGCACGCCGCTGGCCAACCTGATCGGCCACACCGAGGTGGCGCTGAGCCGCGAGCGCAGCGCGCCCGAGCTCGAGGAGGTGCTGCTGTCCAACCTGGAAGAGCTGCAGCGCCTCGCCGGCATCGTCAACGACATGCTCTTCCTGGCGCAGGCCGACCGCGGCGTGAAGGCGCGGCGCGGCGCGCCCCTGAGCCTGGCCGAGCTGGTGCAGCAGGTGGTGGAGTTCCACGAGGCGCCCATGGAGGAAGCCGGCCTGGGCATCGACATCGAGGGCGACGCCCTGCTCGCGGTGGACGAGCCCCTGGTCAAGCGCGCGCTGTCCAACCTGCTGGGCAACGCCATCCGCTACGCCGACAAGGACTCGCGCCTGTGCGTGCGCATCCTGCGCGAGGGCGAACAGGGCGTGCGGCTGTGGGTGGAGAACGTCGGCCCGGCCATCGAGCCCGAGCACCTGCCGCGCCTGTTCGACCGCTTCTTCCGCGCCGACGCCTCGCGCTGCGAGCTGGAGAAGCCGCACCACGGCCTGGGCCTGTCCATCGTGGCCGCCATCGCGCGCATGCACGACGGCTTCGCGGCCGCCGAGTCGGCCGCGGGCCGCACGCGCGTGGGCTTCAATATGGTGTGAGTCCGGCCTGCCGCGCCTCAGGCCGGCAGGAACAGCGACTGCAGGTCGCTCAGGAAGTCGAAGCCGCGCTCGGTCGGACGCACCCAGCCCCCCTCCCGTTCGACCAGGCCCTTGGCCTCGGCCTTGCGCAAGGCCGCGTCGATGCTGGACAGCGGCAGGCCGGTGCCGGACATGAAGTCGGCCAGCGCGAAGCCCTCGCGCAGGCGCAGGGCGTTGAGCATGAACTCAAAAGGCAGCTGCGCGCGCGGCACCTCGTCCATGCTGGCCACGGCGTCGCCGGCCAGGGCGCGTTCCATGTACAGCCGCGGTTCGCGCACGCGAACCGGGCGTGCGATGCGGTGCGCAAAGCTGAGCTTGCCGTGCGCGCCCGCCCCGATGCCCAGATAGTCGCCGAAGCGCCAGTAGTTGAGGTTGTGCCGGCAGGCGTGCCCGGGCCGGGCATAGGCCGAGACCTCGTAGCGCTGCAGGCCCGCCACGGCGGTCAGCTCGGTGATGCGGTCCAGCATCTCGTAGGCCTCGTCGTCGCCGGGCAGCGGGGGCGGGAACTTGGCGAAGTAGGTGTTGGGCTCCAGCGTGAGGTGGTAGACCGACAGGTGCGGCGGCGCGAAGGACAGCGCGGTGCGCAGGTCGGCCTCGCACTGCGCGAGCGCCTGGCCCGGCAGCGCGTACATCAGATCGAGGTTGAAGGTGTCGAACACCTGGGCCGCCTCCTCCAGCGCGGCGCGCGCCTGCGCGCCGTCGTGCACACGGCCCAGGGCCTTGAGCTGCGCGTCGTCGAAGCTCTGAACGCCGATCGACAGGCGCGTGACGCCGGCCTGGCGGAAGGCGCGGAAGCGGTCTTTCTCGAAGGTGCCGGGGTTGGCCTCCAGCGTGATCTCGGCGTCGGGCTCCAGCGGCAGGCGCGCGCGCACGTCGGCCAGCAGGCGGTCGATGGCCTGCGGCGAGAACAGGCTGGGCGTGCCGCCGCCGATGAACACGCTGTGCACCGGCCGGCCCCAGACCAGGGGCAGCGAGGCCTCGAGGTCGGCGCGCAAGGCGTCGAGGTAGCGCGCCTCGGGCATGGCCTCGCCCGCCGCGGCCGTGGCGCTCCATTCGTGCGAGTTGAAGTCGCAGTAGGGACACTTCTTCAGGCACCACGGCAGGTGGATGTAGAGCGACAGCGGCGGCGGCGCGCCGAGCTGCAGCGTGCCGGGCCGCATCCAGTGGCGCGGGTCGCGGCTGGGCTGTAGATCGCTCATACCGGTGGGGTGGGCGCGAACCAGCGCTCGCGCATGAGCTCGAGCATGGCGCGCGCGGCCTGTCCGCGGTGGCTGTGCCGGTTCTTCACCTCGGGGTCGAGCTCGGCGAAGGTCTTGCCCAAGGCCGGGATGAACATCACCGGATCGAAACCGAAGCCGTGCGCGCCCACGCGCTCGCGCGTGATCAGGCCGGGCGCGCGGCCGGTGGCCACGAGAGGTTCGGGGTCGTCGGCGTGGCGCAGCGCCACCAGGGTGCTGACCAGGGCCGCGCGGCGGTCGCCGACGTCGCGCATCTGCTCCAGCAGCGCGGTGACGTTGTGGTCGTCGCCCTTGGGGTAGCCGTGCTGCGTGGCGTAGTAGGCGGTGTCCACGCCGGGCCGGCCACCGAAGGCTTCCACGCAGAGGCCGGCGTCGTCGGCCACCGCCGGCAACCCGCTCTCGCGCGCGGCGTGCCGGGCCTTGGCCAGGGCGTTCTCGATGAAGGTGCGGTGCGGCTCGGGCGCCTCGGGGATGCCCAGCTCGGCCTGGCGCACGAGCTGCACACCCAGCGGCGCGAACAGGGCCTGCAACTCGGCCAGCTTGCCGGCGTTGTTCGACGCGAGAACCAGCTTCATGCGCCGAGCGCGGCCTTCTGCAAGGCCACGAGTTCGGCGATGCCCTGTTCGGCCAGCGCCAGCAGTTGGTCCATCTCGGCGCGGGTGAAGGCCGCGCCCTCGGCCGTGCCCTGCACCTCCACGTAGTGACCGGCACCGGTCATCACCACGTTCATGTCGGTGTCGCAGGCGGCGTCTTCCACGTACTCCAGGTCGAGCAGCGGTGCGCCGTCCAGGATGCCAACGGAGATCGCGGCCACGTGGTCCCTGATCGGCGAGGCCGTCAGCTTGCCGGCGTCCATCAGGCGGCTCACCGCGTCCTGCGCGGCCACGAAAGCGCCGGTGATCGCCGCCGTGCGCGTGCCGCCGTCGGCCTGCAGCACGTCGCAGTCGAGCGAAATGGTGCGCTCGCCCAGGGCCTTGAGGTCGAACACCGCGCGCAGCGAGCGGCCGATCAGGCGCTGGATCTCCTGCGTGCGCCCGCTCTGCTTGCCCTTGGCCGCCTCGCGGTCGCTGCGCGTGTGCGTGGCGCGCGGCAGCATGCCGTACTCGGCCGTCACCCAGCCCTCGCCGCTGCCGCGCTTGTGCGGCGGCACCTTTTCTTCCACGGAAGCGGTGCACAGCACCTTGGTGTTCCCGAACTCGATCAGCACCGAGCCCTCGGCGTGCATGGTGTAGCCACGGGTGATGCGCACCGGGCGCAGGGCATTGGCGGCCCGCTGGCCCGGTCGTTGGACGGCCGTCATAAAGAAAAACCTCAGGAAATACGAAGCTCAGGCGTTGCGCGCGGCCGCCGTGCGGGCGATCGCCGCATTGATCTCGGCGATCGACTTTTCGATGGCCGCGTCGTCCAGGTCTTCGACGGTGGGGTCGGGCACGCCCGACTGGATGGTGGAGGCGAACACGCCGTCCTCGATGTCTTCGGTGGACACGCGCGTCGTCTGGTACTCGTCGGCGGTTTCCCACTCCATGGCGAGCACGGTGACGTTGTCGCAGCGTTGGCCGCCGCGCCGCAGCGCGGTTTCCACCAGGTCGGGAACGGCCTGCTCCAGCGGGCGCGTGGAGAGCTCGTTCACGATTTCTTCGTCCTCGACCGTGCCCCAGAGACCGTCGGAACACAGCAGCACACGGTCGCCCTGCATGAGCTGCACCGGGCCGGACAGGTCATACACCGGCTTGGCCGGCGAACCCAGGCAAGTGAAAAGGATGTTGCGGTTGATGTGCTCGGTGTTGCGGCCCAGGTGCGCCTGCTGCTCCATGTAGGAATGGTCGCGCGTGCGCGTGAGCAGCTCGCCGTCGCGCACCACGTACAGGCGCGAGTCGCCGCAGTGCACCCAGTGGATGTGGCCGCGCTCCATGACGGCCGCCACCAGCGTGGTGCGCGGCGTGTCGAGCATGCCCTTCTCGGCGGCGTAGCGGATGATCTGGTGGTGCGCGGCCATGAGCGCGCTGGACAGGAACTCGGGCACCTCGCGCACCGTCGGGTTGGCCGCTTTCTGGAAGTAGGCCGAGAGCGTCTGCAGCGCCAGTTGCGCGGCCATGGCGCCTTCCGGATGGCCGCCCATGCCGTCGGCCAGCACGAACAGGCCGGACTCGCGCGTGTAGGCGTAGCCCATGCGGTCTTCGTTGCGCTCGCGACCGCCTTGCCGGCTGATCTGGTAGACCGAAAACTTCATCGGAATTTGGTGCCCACGTCGGTGGACTTGCGCAGCAGCGACTTCTGCTTGTCGGAGACGATGTTGTCGAACTGCAGTCGCATCTTCTCGGCCACGGTGAGCTTTGTGTAGCTGCGCTCGGTCTCGCGGCTGAGTTCCTTCTGCAGCGCGAAGACCGATTGCGGGCGCGAGAGCGGGTCGAGCGACATGCACCACTCGACCACTTCGATCAGGTTGTCGGAGTACACGCCACGCAGGCGCGACAGGGCCAGCGAGAGGCGGTCCTTCTCGAGGCGCTGGGGCGCGTCGTTGGGCGGGTAGCCCTGCATGCTGGCGTAGATGCAGGCGCCGATGGCGTAGATGTCGGTCCAGGGGCCCATGGACGAATCGCGCCGGTACATCTCGGGCGCGGCGAAGCCTGGCGTGTACATGGGGCGGATGAAGTTGCCCTCTTTGCTCAGCACTTCGCGCGCGGCGCCGAAGTCGATGAGCACCGCGCGGTTGTCGTCGGTGACGAAGATGTTCGCGGGCTTGATGTCGAGGTGCAGCATCTTGTGCTGGTGCACGATGCGCAGGCCGCGCAGCACCTCGTCGTAGAGCGAGCGGATGGTGGATTCGCGGAAGACCTTCTGCTTCTTGAGTTCGCGCGCGGTGATGATGAATTCCTGCAGGGACGAGCCCTCCAGGTAGTTCATGACCATGTAGACGGTTTCGTTCTCGCGGAAGAAGTTCAGCACGCTCACCACCGATTGGTGGGAGATCTGCGCGAGCGCGCGGCCTTCCTCAAAGAAGCTCTTGAGGCCCAGGCGGTACAGCGACAGCTTTTCGGGCTGCACCTGCGGCAACAGCTCGCCGGGGCCACGCGTGGCCAGGGACGAGGGCAGGTATTCCTTGACGGCGACCTGCTGGCCTTCGGTGTCGACCGCGAGGTACACCACGCCAAAACCGCCGGCGGCCAGCTTGCGAACGATGCGGTAGCCACCGATCACCGTGTCGGGTGGCAGAGGAGCGGGTTTGACCTTTGACATAATTCGACCGGTTTCCGAAACGCCCCGTTTTGGACCTCCAACACCACCGGCCCAGAGCGATGGCAGTTTACAGCATGACCGGCTACGCCTCGGCCCAGCGAAACGCTGGCGCAGAGCCGGCCGCGGGAGAATCCGGCCCGTCCGTCGGTGTCGAAATCCGTTCGGTCAACAGCCGATTCCTCGATCTCGGTTTCAAGCTCCCCGACGACTTGCGCGCGAGCGAACCCGCCCTGCGCGAACGCCTCACGCAGCGGCTCAAGCGCGGCAAGGTCGAGGTGCGCGCCTGGATCGAAGCCCCATCCGACGCCACGCCGCGCGCGCCGGGCAGCGCCGAACTGCAGCGCCTGCTGGGGGCGCAGGACAGCATCCGCACCTGGCTTCCGCAGGCACAGCCGCTGTCGGTGGCCGAGGTGCTGGCCCTGGTGGGACGCCGCAGCGCCCCGCCGGCCGATCTGCACGAACGCCTGCCCGAACTGCTGGACACCGCCCTGACGCAGCTGCTGGAAGCCCGGGCGCGCGAAGGCGCCCGGCTGGCCAGCATGCTGCTCGATCGCGTGGGCCAGTTGCGCGCCCTCACCGACACGGCCCAACCCCTGATCCCCGAGCTCGTGGCCCAGCAGCGCCAGCGCTTCCTCGACCGTTGGCAGGAAGCCCTGGGCGCCGACGCCTCGGGCAGCGTCGCCGCCAGCGAGGCCGCGCGCGACCGCGCCCTGGCCGAGGCCACGGCCTTCGCCATCCGCATCGACGTGGCGGAAGAACTCACGCGCCTGCGCTCCCACCTGGACGAGATCGAACGCCTGCTGCAGCGGGGCGGCGAGGTGGGCAAGCGCCTGGACTTCCTGATCCAGGAGCTGCACCGCGAAGCCAACACACTGGGCTCCAAATCGTCGAGCCTGGAGCTCACCCGCGTCTCGGTGGACATGAAAGTGCTCATCGAACAGATGCGCGAGCAGGTGCAGAACCTCGAATGAGACCCTGATGCAATACCCCGGCAACTTGTTCGTCGTGGCCGCGCCCAGTGGGGCCGGCAAATCCAGCCTGGTCAAGGCGCTGATGGAGCTCGATGCCCGCGTGCAGCCCTCGGTGTCGCACACCACGCGCCCGCCGCGGGGGCAGGAGCTGCATGGCCGCGAGTACTACTTCGTGAGCCAGGAAAGCTTCGACCAGATGGTCGCGCAGGACGCCTTCCTGGAGTGGGCGCAGGTGCACGGCAACCGCTACGGCACCTCCAAGACCGCCATCGAGCAGCGCATCAAGCAAGGCGCCGACGTGGTGCTGGAGATCGATTACCAGGGCGCGCTGCAGGTCAAGCGCATCTTTCCCAACGCGGTGCTGATCTTCATCCTGCCACCCAGCTGGGAGGAGCTGCGCTCGCGCCTGGAGCGGCGCGCCGAGGACACCGCCGAGGTGATCGATCTGCGCCTGCGCAATGCCGCCCTGGAGATGGCCCATGCCCGGGATTTCGACTTCGTTATAATCAATGAGTTGTTTGAACGGGCCCTGTTTGACCTCAAGGCCATCGTTCACGCGCAGCGCTTGAAGTACGCGGCGCAGCGCAGCGCCCGCAGCGACACCTTCGAAGCGCTCAACATCCCCTGACATTGCCCGGAGCCCGCCATGGCACGCATCACCGTCGAAGACTGCCTGGAACAGATCCCCAACCGCTTTCAGCTCGTGCTGGCCGCCACCTACCGCGCCCGCATGCTGAGCCAGGGCCACGCCCCCAAGATCGAGAGCAAGAACAAGCCGGGTGTCACCGCCCTGCGCGAGATCGCCGAAGGCAAGGTCGGCCTCGAGATGCTCAAAAAAGTGCCGACCTGAGCCCCAGCGTCGCACCCTCCCCACAAAAGGCACCGTTCGACGGTGTCTTTTTGTTTCTGGAGGCGCCGATTCCGCCCCGCGACCAGGGCCTAGATCGGTGACCCAAAGCGGTGCACGCCGTCTGGCGCTACAGTTGCAGGATGACCCCTACCGTCGACGGTACCCTGGCGGTCAGCCCGCCTGATGCGGCCACAGCGGCCGCGAGCGCGGCTGCGGCCAGCTTCGCCGCGCTGCTGGGCAAGCTCGACTACCTGGGCCCCACGGACATCGAGCACATCCGGCAAGCCTACCGTTTCGCCGACGAAGCCCACCTGGGCCAGCTGCGCAAGAACGGCGATCCGTACATCACCCACCCCATCGCGGTGGCCTCGATGTGCGCGGAATGGAAACTCGACGCCCAGGCCCTGATGGCCGCGCTGATGCACGACGCCATCGAGGACTGCGGCGTGACCAAGCAGGAACTCGTCGAGCGCTTCGGTGCGCCAGTGGCCGAACTGGTCGACGGACTGACCAAGCTGGAGCGGCTGGAGTTCACCTCGCGCGAACACAACCAGGCCGAGTCCTTCCGCAAGATGCTGCTGGCCATGGCCAAGGACGTGCGGGTCATCCTGATCAAGCTGGCCGACCGCACGCACAACATGCGGACGATGGCCGACATGCCGCGCAGCAAGTGGCAGCGCATCAGCTCGGAAACGCTCGAAATCTACGCCCCGATCGCCCACCGCCTGGGCCTGAATTTCACCTACCGCGAACTGCAGGACCTGGCCTTCCGCTTCCTGCACCCCTGGCGCTACGAGGTGCTGTCCAAGGCACTGAACCGGGCGCGCAGCCGCCGCCGCGACCTGATCGCCCGCGTGCAGCAGGAAGTGGAAGCCGCCTTCAAGCGGCAGCTGATGCCGGTGCGCATCATGGGTCGCGAGAAAACGCTGTACTCGGTCTACCGCAAGATGGACAGCAAGCACCTGTCCTTCGCCCAGGTGACCGACATCTACGGCTTTCGCATCGTGGTGCCCGAACTGACCGACTGCTACACCGCCCTGGGCGTGCTGCACCAGCTCTACAAGCCGCTGCCGGGCAAGTTCCGCGACTACGTCGCGATTCCCAAGGTCAATGGCTACCAGTCGCTGCACACCACGCTGGTGGGCCCCTTCGGGACCGCCATCGAGTTCCAGGTGCGCACGCATGGCATGGACGTGGTGGCCGAGTCGGGCGTGGCGGCGCACTGGCTCTACAAGGCCAACGAGCCCGGCAGCGACATGTCGCAGCGCCTGGGCACGCAGTGGCTGCAGTCGCTGCTGGACATCCAGCAGGAAACGCACGACGCCAGCGAGTTCTGGGACCACATCAAGATCGACCTCTTCCCCGATGCGGTCTACGTGTTCACGCCCAAGAGCAAGATTCTTGCGCTGCCGCGCGGCGCGACGGTGGTCGACTTTGCGTACGCCATTCACAGCGACATCGGCCAACGCACGGTGGCCGCGCGCATCAACGGCGAGCAGCGGCCGCTGCGGTCCGAACTGGCCAATGGCGACGTGGTCGAAGTCATCACGGACGAGAAGGCGGAGCCCAATCCCACCTGGCTGTCCTTCGTCAAGACCGGCCGCGCGCGCTCCAAGATCCGCCACCACCTCAAGACCGTGGCGCAGGAGAAATCCCTTGAACTCGGCGAACGCATGCTCAGCCAGGCCCTGCGCTCCGAAGGCATCGCGCAATTGCCGGGCGAAGACGGTGAGCAGGCCCTGGTGTGGGAGAAGCTGCTGCGCTTCACCGGCAACAAGAGCCGGGCCGAATTGCTGTCCGACATCGGCATGGGCCGGCGCATCGCCAGCATGGTGGGCAAGAAGCTCGCGGTGCTGCTGTCCGAAACCGGACTCAAACCCGACGCGGTGCTGATCAGCACCGAGCGCTACGCCACCGCCGGCCACAACGATGGCGCCTTGCAGGGCGTGGTCACGCTGGACGGCAGCGAAGGCCTGTCCGTGCAGTACGCCCCTTGCTGCAAGCCCATCCCGGGCGATCGCATCGTGGGCTACCTGGGCCGGGGCGAAGGCCTGGTGGTGCATGCCGAGGACTGCCCCACCGCCCGCCGCCTGCGCGACCGCGACGCCGAACGCTTCCTCGAGGTGGAATGGGCCGACGAACCGGTGCGCTCCTTCGACACCACCGTGATCGTCACCGTGGCCAATGGCAAAGGCGTGCTGGCGCGCGTGGCCTCAAGCATCGCCGCGGCCGAGGCCGACATCACCCACGTGGACATGGGCGACGAACCCGCGCAGACCGCCACGGACATCCGCTTCTCGGTGGCGGTGCGCGACCGCCAGCACCTGGCCGACGTGCTGCGCAGCCTCAAGCGCACGCCCTCGGTCATCAAGGCCCAACGCTACAAGGCCGCGGCCAAGGCCTGATCAGGCGGCAGTGGGCGCCGGGTAGCTCACGTCCAGCACCTCGAGCTCCTGCACACCGCCCGGCACGGCGAGTTTGACCACGTCGCCGACGCGGGCCTTGAGCAGGGCGCGTGAAACGGGGGCCACCCAGCTCACCTGCCCTTGCGTGCTGTCGGCCTCGTCGATGCCGATGATGGTGATGGTGGTCTCGCGCCCCGACCCATCCGCGTAAGTGACGGTGGCGCCGAAGAACACCTGGTCGCTGCCGTGGTGCGCGGAGGGATCCACCACCTCGGCGATCTCCAGGCGCTTGGTAAGAAAGCGGATGCGCCGGTCGATCTCGCGCAGGCGCTTCTTGCCATACAGGTAGTCCCCGTTCTCCGAGCGGTCGCCGTTCTTGGCGGCCCAGTGCACGGCCTCGACCACCTTCGGCCGCTCCTCGTCCATCAGGCCCAGGAGCTCTCGGCGCAGGCGCTCGTAGCCCGTGCGCGTGAGGTAGTTCTTGCCGCCTGGTGTGGCCGGCGCGCCGACGCCATCGTCATCGTCGTCCGAATCGGATTCGCGGGTGAATGCCTTGCTCATGGTGACGGGTACGCGCGAAAGAGGCACCAGAAAGAGAAAAGCCCGCAGCTTGTGGCTGCGGGCTTTCAGTAGTGGCGCGGCTGGCAGGATTCGAACCCACGACCCCTTGGTTCGTAGCCAAGTACTCTATCCAACTGAGCTACAGCCGCGAAGCCTCGCAGTATAGCAGGCTTTTTTGGTAGGCCGTGTTGGGCTTGAACCAACGACCAAAGGATTATGAGTCCTCTGCTCTGACCAACTGAGCTAACGGCCCGAGCGCGGGATTGTAGGGCGCCCCCTGCGCACCTACCCCTGCTTGGTATGGCTCAGCGCATTGCTCACCAGCTTGGCCGTCACGTCGACGATCTGGATCATGCGGTCGTAGGGCATTCGCTGCGGCCCGATCACGCCCAGGGTGCCGACGACCTGGCCGTCCACCTCGTAGGGCGCCGTCACCACCGACAGGTCTTCGTACGGCACCACCTGGCTTTCACCGCCGATGTAGATGCGCACGCCGTCGGCCTGCGTGGAGACGTCGAGCAGGCGCATGAGCTGGGTCTTCTGCTCGAACAGGTCGAACAGGCGGCGCAGGTTGCCCAGGTCGCTGCTGAACTCGCTCACCGACAGCAGGTTGCGCTCGCCGGCGACCACCACCTCGTCCTGCTGGGCCGGCTGCGCGCCGATGTCCACGGCCTGCTTCATCAGGTCGGCGATCTCGCCGCGCAGCGCGTCCAGCTCGGTGGTGAGGCGCTCGCGCACGGCCTCGATGGTGAGCCCCGCGTAGTGGGTGTTGAGGAAATTGGCCGCTTCGACCAGCTGCGACTGCGTGAAACTGGCCTGGGTCTGGATGATGCGGTTTTGCACCTCGCCGTCGGGCGAGACGATGATCACCAGCACGCGCCGCTCGGACAGGCTGAGGAATTCGATGTGCCGGAACACCGAGGCGCGGCGCGGCGCCATGACCACGCCGACGAACTGCGACAGGCTGGACAGCAGGTGCGCGGCCTGGCTGATGACGCGCTGCGGCGATTCCGCGCCCGGCGCGCTGAACTCGGTGACGCGCGGCATCATTTCCTCGCGCCGCACGGTGAGCATGGTGTCCACGAAGAGCCGGTAACCGCGCGCCGTGGGAATGCGCCCCGCCGAGGTGTGCGGGCTGGCGATCAGGCCCAGCTCTTCCAGGTCGCTCATCACGTTGCGGATGGTCGCCGGCGACAGTTCCAGCCCGGCGGCCCGGGCCAGCGTGCGCGAACCCACCGGTTGCCCGTCGGCGATGTAGCGCTCCACCAGCGCCTTGAGCAGCAACTTAGCGCGATCGTCCATCATCCGAACCATTCTAAGGAAAGCCCCGGCGGCGCGCGCTGCGGTGCGGCGCAACCCCCTTCGCACACGACACCGTGTGATGTAATTTGCGCATGAATGCCCCGCTGCATCCCCGCGCCACGACACCCGCCGCGAAACGCCCCTTGCGCTTCGTCCACGTGGTCATCGTGGGCAAGTACCAGGCGCCGGGCGCCCGCCATGTGGTCGAAGAGATCGCCCAGTTCCTGCACGCCCAGGGCTGCGAGGTCTCTCTGGAGCAGCAGACCGCGCAGAACACGGGGCTGACGGACTACCCCTCGCTCGACGTGCCCGGCATCGGCCGGCACGCCCAGCTCGCGCTGGTGGTCGGGGGCGACGGCACCCTGCTGGGCATCGGCCGGCAGATGGCGCGCCAGGGCGTGCCGCTGGTGGGCATCAACCAGGGCCGGCTCGGCTTCATCACCGACATCGCCTTCGAGGACTACCGCGAGGCCCTGTGCCCCATCCTGCGCGGCGACTACCAGGAAGAGGCGCGCGCCCTGATGGCGGCCAGCGTTTGGCGCGACGGCCATTGCGTCTATGAGGCCACCGCGCTCAACGACGTGGTCGTCAACCGCGGCGCCGTGGCCAGCATGATCGAGTTGCGCGTGGAAGTCGACGGCCGCTTCGTGGCCAACCAGCGCGCCGACGGCCTGATCATCGCCTCGCCCACCGGCTCCACCGCCTACGCGCTGTCGGCCGGCGGGCCGCTGCTGCACCCGAGCATCGGCGGCTGGGTGATGGTGCCGATCGCGCCGCACACCCTGTCCAACCGCCCCGTGGTACTGCCCGCGCATTGCGAGATCGCCCTGGAGCTCGTCAACGGGCGCGACGCCAGCGCGAACTTCGACATGCAGACGTTCACGAGCCTGTTGCACGGCGACCGCATCGTCGTGAAGCGCTCGGAACACGCGCTGCGCCTGCTGCACCCGGTCGGCTGGAACTACTTCGACACCCTGCGCCGCAAGCTGCACTGGAACGAGGGCGCCTGACGCGGCCCGATTCACCCACTCCCTGCCATGAGCCTTCGACGCATCGTCCTGCGCGACTTCGTCATCGTCACCTCGCTGGACCTGGAACTGGCCAGCGGCTTCGGCGTGCTCACGGGCGAAACCGGCGCCGGCAAGTCCATCCTCATCGACGCGCTGCAGCTGGCGCTGGGCGCGCGCGGCGAGGCCGGCGTGGTGCGCGAAGGCGCGCCGCGCTGCGAGATCGCCGCCGAATTCGACCGACCCGAGTCCCTCCAGCCCTGGCTGGATGAGCAAGGCTTCGCCGACGATGGCGGGTTGCTGCTGCGCCGCACCATCGACACCGACGGCCGCAGCCGCGCCTGGATCAACGGCAGCCCGGCCACGCTCGCGCAACTGCGCGTGGCCGCCGACGCGCTGGTCGACATCCACGGCCAGCACGCCTGGCAGAGCCTCACGCGGGCCGAGGCCGTGCGCGAGCTGCTCGACGCCTATGCCGGCATCGACGCCACCGCCTTGAACGCGGCCTGGACCGCCTGGCGCCAGGCCGCCCACACGCTGCGCGAGGCCCGCGAGCGGCAGGACGCCGCGCGCCAGGACAGCGAGCGCCTGGCCTGGCAGATCGCCGAGGTCGACAAGCTCGGCCCGCAGGCCGGCGAATGGGCAGAGCTGAACACGCGCCACGGTCGCCTGGCCAACGCCCAGGCCCTGATCGACGCCGCCGAAACCGCCGTGCAGGCGCTCGACGAGCAGGACGACAGCGCCACCCGCCTGCTCAGCCGCGCGGTGGCCGCGCTGCAGGCCCAGGCGCACGTGGAGCCCGCCTTCGCCCAGACCATCGAATCCCTGAACGGCGCGCTGGCCCAGGTGCAGGACGCGGTGCACGAGCTGCGCCAGCACCAGCGCCACGCCGAACTCGACCCCGCCGCCCTGGCCGCGCTCGACGAGCGCCTGGGCGCCTGGATTTCGCTCACCCGCCGCTACCGCACCACGCCCGAGGAGCTGCCCACGCTGCACGCGCAGTGGAAGCACGAACTCCAGCGCCTCGCCGACACCCTGGACCTGGACGCGCTGGAGCGGCGCGAAGCCAGCGCGCGCGCCGCCTTCGACCAGGCCGCGCGCGCCGTGGGCCGCCAGCGCCAGAAGGCCGCGCCGCGCCTGGCCGCCGCCGTGACCGACGCCATGCAAACCCTGGGCATGCAGGGCGGCCGGTTCGAGGTGGCCTTGCAAGCGCTGGCCGAACCCCAGTCGTTCGGCCTGGAGCAGGTGGAGTTCCGCGTGGCCGGCCACGCCGGCAGCACGCCCAAGCCGGTGGCCAAGGTCGCCTCGGGCGGCGAACTCTCGCGCATCGCCCTGGCCATCTCGGTCGTCACCAGCCGCCTCGGCCAGGCGCCCACGCTGATCTTCGACGAGGTGGACGCCGGCATCGGCGGCGCCGTCGCGCACACGGTCGGCCAGATGCTGCGCCAGCTCGGCCAGGACAGGCAGGTGCTGGCCGTGACCCACCTGGCCCAGGTGGCGGCCTGCGCCGACCACCACCTGCTGGTGGCCAAGCAGCGCCAGGGCCAGCAAACCCTGAGCAGCGTGCAGGCCATCGACGCCGAGGCGCGCGTGCGCGAACTGGCGCGCATGCTCGGCGGCAACGAACGCTCTGAAATCTCGCTCGCGCACGCGCGCGAGCTTTTGTCGGCCTGATGAACACTCCCTCCCCCACCGAACTCGTCGTCATCACCGGCATGTCCGGTTCGGGCAAGTCGGTCGCGCTCACCGCCCTCGAAGACCTGGGCTTCTACTGCGTCGACAACCTGCCGCCCGAGTTGCTCGAGGCCTTCATCGACCTGGACCGACACGACCGGGTGCGCAAGGTCGCCATCGCCATGGACGTGCGCAGCGCCCAGTCGCTGCCCGGCCTGCCGCGCCGCCTGGCCGCGCTGCGCTCGCGCGACGTCCACCTCACCACGCTGTTCCTCGACTCGACCACCGACACCCTGGTGCGCCGCTTCTCCGAAACGCGCCGCCTGCACCCGCTGTCGCTGCAGGAGACCGACGACCAGCGCCGCGCGCTGACCGACGCCATCGAATACGAGCGCGAGCTGCTGGCCGAGTTGCGCGAGCAGGCCCTGGTGCTGGACACCAGCCTCACGCGCGCGGCGCAGCTGCGCAGCCAGGTGAAGGAGTTGGTGGGCGCGACGCGCACGCCCATGACGCTGGTGTTCGAGTCCTTCGCGTTCAAGCGCGGCATTCCCATGGACGCCGACTTCGTGTTCGACGTGCGCATGCTGCCCAACCCGCACTACGACCCGCTGCTCAAGCCCCTGACCGGGCGCGACGCGCCGGTGGCGCGTTTCCTTGAAGCCAGCCCCGACGTGCTGGCGATGGAGGAGCAGATCCGCACCTTCCTGCGGCATTGGCTGCCCCACATGGAACGCGACCACCGCAGCTACGTCACGGTGGCCATCGGCTGCACAGGCGGTCAGCACCGTTCGGTGTTCCTGGTGGAGCGCCTGGCCGCGCACTTCGGCCAGGACTGGGTGGCGCGCGTGCGCCACCGCGAGGCCGACTACTGGTCCAGGACCTGAGGGTCCCAGGCGCCGCCGAGCAGGCTGCGCACCGGCGCCGGCAGGCCCACCGCGGCCAAGGCCGATCGCTTCACCCACTCGCCGGCCCAGCCGGCGGGGGCCTCGTCCACCGCCACCCAATGCGGCAGCAGCTGCAGTTCGCGGTGGGTCAGCGCGTGGGCCACCGGCTCGGTGGCGGTCCAGAGTGAAGGCCAGCCGGCCGGCACCGCGGCCCGCATGTCGTCTTCGCCCGCGAACACCGGGGGCGAGTGCAGGCCGGCCCAGATGCCGCGTTCGGGCCGGCGCTGCAGCCACACGGCATCGTCGCGCACGGCGAACAGCAGCCACCAGCGCTCGAAGCGCCGCTGCACACGGCGCGTTTTCACGGGGTAGCGCGCGATGGCCTCGCGCTCGAAGGCCAGGCAGAGCCCGCGCGCCGGGCAAACCTCGCAGCGCGGGCGGGTGCGCGTGCACACCGTGGCGCCCAGGTCCATCAGGCCCTGGGTGTAGGCGCGCATGTCCTCATCCGACGGCTGGAGCGGCAGCAGACCCTGGGCCAGGTCCCACAGCGCGCGCTGGCTCGCGGCCTGGCCCACGTCGCCGTCGTACGCCAGCAGGCGCGCCAGCACGCGCTTGACGTTGCCATCCACGATGGACACGCGCTCGCCGAAGCAGAACGCCGCGATGGCCGCCGCCGTGGACGCGCCGATGCCCGGCAGCGCTTCCAACCCGGCCGCCGTGGCGGGGAAGCGGCCCGCGTGGTCGGCCACCACCGCCTGCGCGCAGCGGTGCAGGTTGCGCGCGCGGCTGTAGTAGCCCAGGCCGCTCCACAGGGCCATCACCTCGTCGATGGGTGCGGCCGCGAGCGCGGCCACGTCGGGAAAACGCTCGAGGAAGCGCGGGTAGTAGGCCAACACGGTCGACACCTGCGTCTGCTGCAGCATGATCTCGGACAGCCAGACGCGGTAGGGGTCGCGCGTGCCCTGCCAGGGCAGGCCGTGCCGGCCGTCCCGGGCCTGCCAATGGATGAGGCGCGGCGCGAAGTCCGCGGGCAGCGCCTGCACGGGATTGCCTTGCGTTCTGAGCACTGCGGTGCGAGCGCCTTCGGGCGGCCGTGCGGCGCTCATGCCGCCAGGGCTTCGGCGGGTTCTTCGTCGGGCGCTGCGAGCAGGTGCGCGGTGAGTTCCTCGAACTTGGCCTCGAGCTGGTTGAGCGCCGCCTGCTGCGCCTGCAACTCGCGGATGCGCTCGTCGAGGCCACTGGCGGCCTGCTGGATGCGCGAGACCGCCTCGATGCGGCGCGTGAAGTTGCGGCGGCGCTCGCGCAGCTGCGCGTCGAGCTGGGCCGCGGCCGACTTGTTCCAGAGCTCGACCTCGTTGACCGCGGTCTCATAGACCACGCGCAGGCGGCTCATCAGCGCGCGCGCCAGGCGCTCGGCGAACTCGGGCTGCGCCAGGCGCAGCGCGTTGCCCAGGCTCAGGTACTGCAGGTGGCTTTTCTCGATCAGGTCGAGGTCTCGGCGGTAGAGCGCGAGCTGCGGCGACGACGGCGCCTGCAGCGAAAAGCCGTACTCGGCGTTGAGGTTCTTGAAGCTGCCTTCCAGCATGGACTGGATCTCGCCGGCCATCTCATCGGCGCGCGCGAGGTCTTCGCGCAGGCGGTTGAATGTGCCGTCGTAGGCGCGGCGCACGCCGAGCTTGATGCCGGGGCTCTTGAGCTGCTTCGCGAGCGTGGCGACCTCGGCCTTCAGGTGCGAGGGGCTGAGCAACGCGAACAGGTCCTTGAGCAGGCGCAGGTGCACCGAGCGCACCGCCTGGATCTTGGCGCCGCTGGCGTCGAAATCGGCCTGCTCCTGTTCGATGCGCAGGCGCATCTGCTTGATCACGCCCGCGTTCTTGCCCCGCAGGCCGTCCAGCTCCTGGATCTGCTCGACCAGGTCGCGCAGGCGCGAATGCACCATGCGCCCGGCCTCGCCGCGCAGCGCCTCGACGCCGGACGCCACGGCCGCACCCAGGATGCGGCGGCGCTGGCCCAGCAGGCCTTCGCCGAGCGCGCGCTCCAGGTCGATCAGTTGGCTGGCCTTGAGCAGCTCCTCGTCGCGGTTGACCTTGGCGAGCAAGCCCTTCTGGGCCGACACCGCGAGCACCTGCGACTGCGGCACGCCCAAGATCTCGGCCGAATCGGCGCGTTGCGCGGCGATCTGCAGCTGCACCTGCTCGGGCGAGCTCAGCGCGTCCCACATGGTGTCGATCTTGTTGAGCACAACCAGGCGCGAAGCCTGTCCGTCGCCCAGGGTGGCCAGGTGCTGGCGCCAGATGCTCAGGTCGGACTTGGTCACGCCCGTGTCGGCCGCCAGAATGAACACCACCGCGTGCGCCTGGGGCAGCAGGCTCACGGTGAGCTCGGGTTCCGCGCCAATGGCGTTGAGGCCCGGCGTGTCCAGGATGACCAGGCCTTGTTTGAGCAGCGGGTGCGCCATGTTGATGAGCGCGTGGCGCCAGCGCGGCACCTCGATCAGGCCGTCCGGACCGGGCAAGGGGTTGTCCTCGGGCAGTTCGTCGTGCCAGAAGCCCAGGGCGCGCGCTTCGTCCACCGGGACATGCCGCACCTCGGACACCTTCTGGATCGCCTTGGCGAGCTGCTTGGGGTCGTTCACGTCGAGGTCGACGCGCTCCCACTTGGCCGGGGCGTGGCGCCAGTCGAGCAGGGACTGCGGCTGCAGGCGCGTCTCGATGGGCAGCAGGCGCAGACAGGGGGGCAGGTCGGCGTCGTAGGCCAGCTCGGTGGGGCACATGGTGGTGCGACCCGCGCTCGCCGGCATGATGCGCCGGCCGTAGCCCGCGAAGAACACGGCGTTGATGAGCTCGGACTTGCCGCGCGAAAACTCGGCCACGAAGGCAACCGTGATCTTGTCGTTCTTGATCTGCGCGTGCAGCTGGTCCAGCCGCTCGCGGATGCCCGGCTCCATCAGGTCGTGGTCGGCCAGCCATTCGGACAGGAGCTTCAGGCGCAGCGCGAACTGCTTGCGCCAGGCGCCGTGCTGATCAAAGGCTTGAATGAAACTCATGCGGCAGTGCTTTGCGGGCGATCGGTCAATATAGCACCCACCCCTCGGCAGGGCCGCCCATCGGGGACGCATGGTCAGCGGGCCTGGCAGAGCGGGCAAAAGTAGGTCGAACGTTGGCCCTGGCGAATGGTCCGGATCGCCGTCGCGCACTGGCGGCAGGGCTGGCCGGCGCGGTCGTAGACCATGGTGTCGAGCTGGAAGTAGCCGCTCTGGCCATCGGCGCTGACGAAGTCGCGCAGGGTGCTCCCGCCCACGGCCAGGGCGCGCTGCAGCACCTGGACGATGGCCGCGTGCAGCCGCGCGGCGCGCGGGCCGCTGATGCGATCGGCCCGCGTGGTCGGCCGGATGCCGGCGCTGAACAGCGCCTCGCTGGCGTAGATGTTGCCCACGCCGACCACGATGTCCCCCGCCAGCAGCACCTGCTTGATGGGTGCGCGCCGCCGGCGCAAGGCCTGATGGAAGCGCACGGGGTCGAAGCCGGCCTCCAGCGGCTCCACGCCCAGCCCGCCCAGCAGCTGGACCGCGCGGGCGTGGTCCAGCGAAGGCACGTGAACCACCGCGCCAAAACGCCGCGGGTCGTGCAGCCGCAGCAAGCCCTGGCTGGTGTCGAGCTCGAAGTGGTCGTGCGGGCCGGGGGGCGGCAGCGCCGGCGCGAACTGCAGGCTGCCCGACATGCCCAGGTGCACCAGGAGCCAGCCGGCGTCCATCTCCACCAGCAGGTACTTGCCGCGCCGCCCGACCGAGCGCACGCGCTGCCCCACCAGCGCCTCGGGCGCCACGCCCAGCGGCCAGCGCAGCGGCTTGCCCAACCGGGCGGCGCGCACGGAGGCGCCGGCGATGCGGTCGGCAAAGCTGCGTCGGGTGACCTCGACTTCGGGCAATTCGGGCACGGCGATTCGGCGAAGGAAGGGATGGGACGGCGCGCGGGGAACGCCCGCCGGGGATTGGGATCAAGACACCAAAGGCCTTAAACCCTTCAATTATCATGACCCGATGAAACCCGCGCCGCTGCACAGACGTCTTCGCCTCCCGCTGATCGTGCTGGCCTGCGCCGGCGCATTGGCCGGTCCGGCGGCCCTGGCACAAAGCCCGCTCAACCCGGCTGCCAGCAGTTCCTCGCTCGACGCGCCCTTGTTCTATCAGCTGCTGCTGGGCGAGCTCAATGTGCGCGGCGGCGACCCCGGCGCGGGCTACTCCCTCTTTCTCGAGGCGGCCCAGCAGCAGAAGAACCCCGAGCTCTACCGCCGGGCCGTCGAGGTCGCGCTGCAATCGCGCCAGGTCGACGCCGCGCTGGCCGCCGCGCGCGCCTGGGCCCGAGACATCCCCAGCGACGCCGACGCCAGCCGCTTCACGCTGCTCACGCTGCTGTCCCTGGGCCGGGTGAGCGAGACCGCGGCTCCCCTGCGCGCCGTGCTGATGGCGACGCCGGCCGACGACCGCAACGGCGGCATCGCGGCCATTCCCCAGATGTACGCCCGGGTGAGCGACAAGGCCCAGGTGCTGGCCGCCACGCGCGAGGCCCTGGCCCCCTTCCTGACCCAGCCGGCCCACGCGGGCGCGGCCTGGTCCACCATCGGCCGGCTCGAACTCGACCTCGACCGTCCGGTCGCCGCCACCGACGCCGCGCGGCGCGGGCACGCGGCGGACCCGACCTCGCCCTACCCCGCGCTGCTGGCGCTGGAACTGCTGGAGCGCGGCCAGGCCGAGGCCGAGCCGGTGGTGCGCGAGCACATCGACGCCGCCCGCGCCAAGGACCCCGCCAACACGACCATCTCCACCGCCTACGCCCGCGTGCTGCTGGACCTGGGTCGCCTGCGCGACGCGCGCGTGCAACTGGAGCGGCTCACCACCCGCGCGCCGCAGCAGCCCGACCCCTGGCTGCTGCTGGGCATGCTCCAGGTGCGCGACAACGCCTTGCCCGCCGCCGACGTGTCGCTCGACACCTACCTGCAGCTGGTGAGCGACGCCAACGACGAGCGCACGCGCCGCGCGCTCACTCAGGCCTACCTGCTCAAGGCCGAGATCGCCGAGAAGCAGCAAGACTACATCGCCGCCAACGCCTGGATCGACCGCATCGACAACCCCGAGGAAATCATGGCCGCGCAGATGCGCCGCGCCTCGGTTCTGGCCCGCCAGGGCCGGCTCGATGAGGCCCGCGCCCTGTTGCGCAGCCAGCCCGAGCGCCGGCCCGACGACGCGCGCCTCAAGCTGATCAGCGAAGCCCAGCTGCTGCGCGAGTTCAAGGCCTGGCGCGAGGCCTACCAGGTCTACGGCGAAGCCGTGCAGCGCTTCCCGCAGGACACCGAGCTGCTCTACGAGCAGGCCATGATGGGCGACAAGGCCGGCCAGCCCGCCGACATGGAGCGCCTGCTGCGCCAGCTCATTGCCATCGATCCGAACCACCACCACGCCTACAACGCGCTGGGCTACTCCCTGGCCGACCGCAACGAGCGCCTGGCTGAGGCCAAGCAGCTCATCGAAAAGGCCGTGTCCATGGCGCCCAACGACGCCTACATCCAGGACAGCCTGGGCTGGGTCGAGTTCCGCCTGGGCAACACCGAGCGCGCGCTGAACATCCTGCGCGACGCCTATGGCAAGCGCCCCGACCCCGAGATCGCCGCCCACCTGGGCGAGGTGCTCTGGGTGAAGGGGCAGCGCGACGACGCCCGCCGCGTCTGGCGGGAGGGCCTGGCGCTCGCCGGCGACAACGAGACGCTGAAGAGCACGCTCAAGCGCCTGAACGTCGAGCCGTGACGCCGGCCTGCGCCTTCACCCGGCGTTCGGCCATGGTCGCCCTGGCCGCCGCCCTGGCCGGCTGCGCCACGCCACGCCGCCCGCGCGCGCCCGGCGAAACCGCCTGGACCGGTCGGCTCGCGCTGCGCGTGGACAGCGCGCCGCCCCAAGCCTTCTCGGCCCTGTTCGACCTGCGCGGCAGCGCCGATACCGGCGAGTTGCAGCTCACATCGGCGCTCGGTCAGACCCTGGCCACGGTGCGCTGGTCCGCCCGGGGCGCCGAATTGCAGCGCGGCAATCACACCACCCGCCGCGACAGCCTGGACGCGCTCACCGCCGAACTCAGCGGCGCCCCACTGCCCGTGCTGGCCATGTTCGACTGGCTG
Organism: Hydrogenophaga sp. YM1; assembly: GCF_016903055.1. Taxonomy (NCBI): domain Bacteria; kingdom Pseudomonadati; phylum Pseudomonadota; class Betaproteobacteria; order Burkholderiales; family Comamonadaceae; genus Hydrogenophaga; species Hydrogenophaga sp. YM1. The sequence goes on from NZ_CP070223.1 coordinate 3,473,578, forward strand.
GCCGGCCGCGACGCCCCGGCCGGCGGCTGGCGCGTCGACCTTTCGCAGCACGCCAGCGGCCGCCTGGTGGCCCGGCGCGAGCAGCCCCAGCCCTCGGCCGAGCTGCGGCTGGTGTTCGAGCAGCCATGAAGCGCCTGTACGACGTTCCCGCGCCGGCCAAGGTCAACCTGTTCCTGCACATCGTGGGCCGCCGCCCGGACGGCTACCACGAGCTGCAGTCGGTGTTCATGCTCATCGACTGGTGCGACCACCTGCATTTCGAGCGCCTGGACAGCGGCGCCATCGAGCGCGTGGACAGCGCGCCCGGCGCGCTGCCCGCGGACGACCTGTGCGTGCGCGCGGCCCGCGCCCTGCGCCAGGCCACGGGCTGCACGCAAGGCGTGCGCATCACCCTGGACAAACACCTGCCGGCCCAGGCCGGCCTGGGCGGCGGCTCGTCGGACGCCGCCAGCACGCTGCTGGCGCTCAACCGGCTGTGGAACCTGAACCTGCGGCGCGAGGCGCTCGCGCGCATCGGCCTCGCGCTGGGCGCCGACGTGCCCTTCTTCATCGGCGGACATCACGCCTGGGTCGAAGGCATCGGCGAGCGCCTGACGCCCATCGCGCTGCCGCGCGGCCACCTCGTGCTGGTCAAACCCCCGGGGGGAGCGTCGACGCCGCAGATCTTTGCCGACCCAGCGCTCAAACGCGATTCGAAAACTGCTACAATCCAAGGCTTTGCTGCAAACGGCAACCTCGATTCGCTGATGGCCTTCGGCCACAACGATCTGGAGCCGGTGGCACGGGCCCTGTGCCCCGAGGTCGGTGAATGCCTTCACTGGCTGACAGACCAAGGTCTGTCGGGGCGCATGACCGGTTCGGGAACGGCGGTGTTCGCACCGTGCGGCGCGAACCCGGTTCTCGGTCCGGCGCCAGCGTCCTGGCAGGTGCGGGTTTGCAGCAACATGGATGCCCATCCATTGCTCGATTGGTGCGACGGCTGAACGGCCGGCCCACCAGACGGCGCAGCGGTTGAGCAACCTGCGACAATTCGGTGGTTCGTGGTTTCGCCACGGATCTCCAGCGTAGGGGAGTCGCCAAGTTGGTAAAGGCACCGGATTTTGATTCCGGCATGCGAGGGTTCGAGTCCTTCCTCCCCTGCCACCGTTTTTCTGACATCACTCACACTGGCCATCGTTGATGGCCGTTGTTTTTTGATCGCGGCCCCGCCGGTGGCCGCCAGACCGCTGGGAATGCCATGCAAGTTCAGCCCCCGGATTACATGATCTTCACCGGCAACGCGAACCCCGTGCTGGCGGCCGAGATCGCCCAGCACCTGGGCACGCAGCTCGGCGCGGCCACCGTGGGCCGCTTCTCCGACGGCGAGGTCACCGTCGAGATCACCCAGAACGTGCGCGCCCGCCATGTGTTCGTGGTGCAGTCCACCTGCGCGCCCACGAACGAGAACCTGATGGAGCTGCTCATCATGGTCGACGCGCTCAAGCGCGCCTCGGCCGAGCGCATCTCCGCCGTCATCCCCTACTACGGCTACGCCCGCCAGGACCGCCGCCCGCGCTCCAGCCGCGTGCCCATCAGCGCCAAGGTCGTGGCCAACATGCTGCAGACCGTGGGCGTTCAGCGCGTGCTGACCATGGACCTGCACGCCGACCAGATCCAGGGCTTCTTCGACATCCCGGTCGACAACATCTACGCCTCGCCCGTGCTGCTGGGCGACCTGCGCACCAAGAACTACGAAGACCTGCTGGTGGTCTCGCCCGACGTGGGCGGCGTGGTGCGCGCGCGCGCGCTGGCCAAGCAGCTCAACTGCGACATGGCCATCATCGACAAGCGCCGCCCCAAGGCCAACGTGTCCGAGGTGATGCACGTGATCGGCGACATCGAAGGCCGCAACTGCGTGATCATGGACGACATGATCGACACCGCCGGCACGCTGGTGAAGGCGGCCGAGGTGCTCAAGGAGCGCGGCGCCAAGAAGGTCTACGCCTACTGCACGCACCCCATCTTCTCGGGCCCCGCGATCGAGCGCATCGCCAAGGGCAGCGCACTCGACGAGGTGGTCGTCACCAACACCATTCCCCTGTCGCAGTCCGCCCAGGCCTGCGGCAAGATCCGCCAGCTCTCCGTGGCGCCGCTGATCGCCGAGTCGATCGCGCGCATTGCCTCAGGCGAGTCGGTCATGAGTCTGTTCGCCGACCAGGACAACCTGTTCTGATCGACGGACGATAGCCCCGGCCGCCGCGAGGCGGCCTTCGTCAACCCGAGGCGTTCTGGTCGCGGAACCCCTCAACTGGAGTCAGTCATGCAATTCGTCGCTTTCGAGCGCGCCAAGCAGGGCACGGGTGCGAGCCGCCGCCTGCGCATCACCGGTCGCGCGCCCGGTATCGTTTTTGGTGGCACCACCGCCCCCGTCTCGATCGAACTCGATCACAACGCGCTGTGGCACGCCCTCAAGAAGGAAGCTTTCCACGCCTCCATCCTCGACATGGAGCTCAACGGCAAGGTCGAGAAGGTCCTGCTGCGCGATGTGCAATACCACCCGTTCAAGCCGCAGGTGCTGCACGTCGACTTCCAGCGCGTGGACGACAAGACCCGCCTGCGCAAGAAGGTGCCGCTGCACTTCACCGGTGCCGAAGAGTCGCCGGCCGTCAAGCTCGACAAGTGCCTGGTCAACCACGTGATCAACGACATCGAGATCGAGTGCCTGGCCACCCAGCTGCCCGAGCACATCACCGTGGACCTGAGCCAGGTCACCAAGGGTGCCACCGTGCACGCCGGCGACATCAAGCTGCCCAAGGGCGTGAAGATCGTCACCCACGGCCGCAAGGACATCACCGTCGCCACCGTGGTGGAGCCGGTGGAAGAAGTGGTGGCCGCACCGGTGGCCGCCGCTCCCGCCGACGACAAGAAGAAGGGCAAGGGCAAGAAGTAAACAGGTTCCCCACGCTGCGCCGCTGCACGGGTCGCCGCTCCTCCTGGGGGGCGCGTTCCGGCTCGGGGCGGCCCGGCGCCGGAACCCACTTCCCCTCCCCCCAAGGCCCGCCCCGCGTGGGCCTTTTCTTTTGGGACAATCGCGCCCCATGATCAAGCTCATCGCCGGCCTGGGCAACCCGGGCCCCGAGTACGAACAGACGCGGCACAACGCCGGCTTCTGGTGGGTGGACGAGGCCGCGCGCCTGCTCAAGGTCTCGCTGCAGATGGAGCGCTCGCACTTCGGCCTGGTGGCGCGCGCCAACGTGGGCGGCCAGACGGTCTGGCTGGTCGAGCCGCAGACCTTCATGAACCTCTCGGGCAAATCGGTGGGCTCGCTGGCGCGCTTCTACAAGATCGCGCCCGAGGAGGTGCTGGTGGTGCACGACGAGCTGGACCTGCCCCCCGGCGAGGCCAAGCTCAAGAAGGGCGGCGGCCACGCGGGCCACAACGGACTGCGCGACATCCACGCGCAGCTGGGCAGCGCCGACTACTGGCGCCTGCGCATCGGCATCGGCCACCCGGGCAACAAGAACGAGGTGGCGAACTGGGTGCTCAAGAAGCCCTCGCCCGACGACCGCATCGCCATCGCGCAGGCGCTGGACCGTTGCCTCAAGGCCCTGCCCCAGCTCATCGCGGGCGAAATGGACAAGGCCACCGCCCTGATCCACACCAGCAAGCCGCCCCGGCCGAAGCCGCCGCGGCCCGCCGCGCCGCCTCAGGCCGGTGGTGCCTCACCCGAGGCCGACGACAAGCCCTGACCGGCCTTCTGCAGGCGCTGGTACTTCTGCCACAGCGTCTCCTTGGACTCCACATGCGCCGGGTTGACCGGGATGCAGGACACAGGGCAGACCTGCACGCACTGCGGCTCCTCGAAGTGGCCCACGCACTCGGTGCAGCGCGAGGGCTCGATCACGTAGAACTCCTCGCCCATGGAGATCGCCTGGTTCGGGCACTCGGGCTCGCAGACGTCGCAGTTGATGCACTCGTCGGTGATCATCAGCGCCATGGCGGTCCTCCCCTCAGGCCTGCAGCGGCGGCGGCACGAGCCGCGCGGCCACCGAGGGATGCACCATGGTCGACACGTCGCCGCCGAGCTTGGAGATCTCGCGCACCAGGGTGCTGCTGATGCACTGCAGGTCGGCCTGAGGCAGCAGGAAGACCGTCTCCACGCCCGGGTGCAGCTTGCGGTTCATGGCCGCCATCTGCGCTTCGTAGTCGAAGTCGGTGAGGTTGCGGATGCCGCGCACCACAGCCTGGGCGCCATGCTCGCGGCAGAAGTCCATGATCAGCCCGTCGAAGGGCAGCGCGCGCACGCGGCCCGGCAGGCGCTGCGCGGCCTGCGCCACCATCGCCAGGCGCTCGTTCAGGCCGAACTGGGTCTTCTTGTGGTGGGCCACGGCCACGGCCACGATCACCTCGTCGAACAGGCCGGCGGCGCGGCGCACCACGTCCTCGTGGCCGAGGGTGATGGGGTCGAAGGTGCCGCTGTAGACGGCGATGCGGGCGGTGGTCTCGGGCATGGGGGGATTATCCCGTGGGCTCAGGGCGCGACCGGGCGCAGCAGGTGAAAGGCCACGGCGCCCGCGCGGCCGTGCCGGTGCAGGGCCAGGCCCAGAGGCGCCAATTCGGCCTCGGTCCAGGGGCGCGGGGCCTCCAGGTAGACGAATCCCTCGGCCGACACGGCCTCGCGCGCGGCGCGCAGCGCGGGCTCGAACAGGCCGCTGGCCTCGAAAGGGGGGTCGAGGAAGACCACGTCCAGGCCCTGCCCCGCCGCCGCGCGCAGGGCCGCCAGGCCGTCGCCGCGCTGCACGCGCACGGCCTCGGCCTTCAGGCGCGCGCGCACGGCCTGCAGCTGCGCCACCAGCGCGGGCTCTTGCTCCACCATCAGCAGCTCGCGCGCCCCGCGCGAGGCGGCCTCGAACCCCAGCGCGCCCGTGCCCGCGAAGGCGTCCAGGCCGCGCCAGCCGCTCAGGTCCTGGCCCAGCCAGTTGAACAAGGTCTCGCGCACGCGCGAGGGCGTGGGCCGCAGCCCGGGCCGATCGGCCACGGGCAGCTTGCTGCGTTTCCATTGCCCGCCGAGCAGGCGGACTTCCTGCGGCGGCGCGCCCGAGTTCCGTTTCATGCCCGCGAGCTTACTGGGTGCGCCAGCCCCCAGGCGGGGACACCGTCGGGCCGGCTTCGCCGGACGGCTGGTGTCGCCCCCTTGAGGGCGTCGCGCGAAGCGCGGCGAGGGTGGTGCTTATTTCGCCCCGACGACGACCGTGGCCAGGCGATCGGGCTTCACCACCCGCTGCATGGCGCGGCGCACCTCGTCCACGCTCAGCGCGCGCACGCGCTGCGTCCAGGTATCGAGGTAGTCCAGTGGCAGGCCGTTCCAGGCGATGTTGACCACGTTGTCGAGCAGCTTGCGGTTGCTGTCGAAGCGCAGCGCGAAGCCGTTGATGAGGTAGTCCTTGGCGGCCTGGAGCTCGGCCTCGCTGGGGCCGTCGCTCACGTAGCGCGCCAGGGTTTCGCGCACCACGCGCACGGCCTCGTCGGCCTGATCGGGCCGGGTGCTGAGGCCGATCTGGAAGGCCCCCGCGTGGCGGCCGGGCGAAAAGTAGCTGTACACGCCATAGGTCAGGCCGCGCTTCTCGCGCACCTCCTGCGTCAGGCGCGAGGTGAAGCCGCTGCCACCCAGGATGTGGTTGCCCACGAGCAGGGGAAAGAAGTCCGGGTCGTCGCGCTTGATGCCGGGCTGGCCCATGAGCACCTGCGCCTGCGCGGCGGCCATGGGCAGGCGCTGTTCCGTGGACGCGGCCAGGGGCTTCACCTCGGCCACCGGCGGCAGCTCGGCGCAGCCGTTCGGCGCGATGGCGCGCACCAGCGCGTCGACGATGCGCTCGGCGCCCGCGCGGTCCACCGCGCCCACCATGACCACCTGCGCGCGGCAGGCCGTGACGTGGCGGCGGTAGAAGCCGCGCATGTCGTCCACGGCGATGGCGGCCAGGGTGTCGGGCGTGGCGAAGCGACCATAGGGGTGGTCGCCGTACACGGCGCGCCCGAAGGCCTGGCTGGCCACGGTGGAGGGTCGGTTCAACGCCTCGCGCAGCGCCGCCACCGAGCGCTCGCGGTCACGCTGCCACACCGCCTCGGGCCAGGTGGGCCGCGCCAGTTGCTGGGCCGCCAGGGCCACGGCGCGCGGCAGGATCGCCGGGTCGGTCAGGCTGCGCAGCTGCACCGAGAAGCGGTCGCTGCCCGCGCTCGCGTCGAACTGCGCGCCCAGGTCCACCCAGGCCGCCGCCAGCGCGTTTTCGTCGCGCGCGGGCTGCCCCTCGTAGGCGGCCACGCCCCCCGCCAGCAGGCCGGCCGTGGCATTGGCGAGGCCGGCGCGGTCCGCCGGCTCTCGCCGGCTGCCGCCGTCGAAGTCCATCTGCACGTCGACCATCGGGATCGAGGGGCTGTTGACCAGGTAGACCCGGGTGCCGCTCGCGTGCACCCAATGCTCGATGGGGATGGCCGCCCAGGCCGCTCCCAGGCCCAGCGCCAGGCCCAGCGCGGCCAGCGTTTGGCGAATGGCTCGCATCGTTTTCATGGCCGGCCCTCCGCCGCCCGGACCTCGGGCACCAGCACGCCGGTGTTGAGCGTGCGGTCCGTGAAGTAGCGGCCCGCCACCGCGCGCACCTGCTCGGCCGTCACGGCCCGCAGGCCCGCCATCAGGCGCTCGCCCGCGTCGGTGGGCAGGCCGTTCACCCAGTAGCTGCCCTGCTCCTGCGCCTGGCTGAAGACCGAGTCCAGCTTGTAGACCTCGGACGCGGTCCACTGCGTCTTCACGCGCTGCAGCTCTTCCTCGCTCACGCCTTCGCGCGCGATCCGCTGAATCTCGGCCTTGAGCGCGGCCATGGTGGCCTCGGGCGTGACGCCGCGCGCCGGCACGGCCGAGGCCGTGAACACCTGCGGTCCGCGCCCCATCAGGCCGTAACCCGAGCTGGCGCTGTCGGCGATGCGCTGCCCGCCCGTGCCTTGCCCCTGCACCAGCGCGCGCTCCAGGCGCGCACCGCTGTAGCCGTCGAGCACACCCGACAGCACCGCCAGCGCCAGCGCGTCGCGGCTGGCCGCGTCGTCCTTGCCGCTGTAGCGCGGCGCGTGCCAGGCCAGCACCACCAGGGCCTGGTCGGCTACGGCCCGGTACTCCAGCCGGCGCGGGCCCTGCTGGGCCGGTTCCGTGCGCGGCTTGCGCGCGGGCACGGCGCGCGCCGGGATGCGCCCGTAGGTTCGCTCGGCGATCTCGCGCACGCGCTGCGGGTCCACGTCGCCGGCCACCACCACGGCCGCATTGGCCGGCACGTACCAGCGCTGGTGGAAGTCGCGCACGTCCTGCGGTGTCATGGCGTCGATGTCGCTCATCCAGCCGATGATGGGCCGGCGGTAGGGACTGGCCTGCCAGACCATCGCATTGAAGGCCTCGAACAGGCGCGCGCGCGGCGACTCTTCGGTGCGCTGGCGCCGCTCCTCCTTGACCACCTCGATCTCGCGCGTGAACTCGATGTCGGGCCACTGGTTGCTGGCGAAGCGGTCGGCATTGAGCGCCATCACCGCCTCCAGCCGGTCGGCCGGCACCTGCTCGTGGTAGGCCGTGGCGTCGCGGTTGGTGAAGGCGTTCTGCTGGCCGCCCAGCGCGGCCACGCGCTCGGAGAACTCGCCCGGCTTGAGCGTGGCACTGCCCTTGAACATCATGTGCTCGAGCGCGTGCGCCACGCCCGAGGTGCCGTCGACCTCGTCCATGGCGCCCACGCGCACCCACAGCATGTGCACGGCTGTGGGCGCGCGGTGGTCGGGCCGCACGATCAGCGACATGCCGTTGGCGAGGGTGAATTGCTGGACCGCCGGGGCGGCGTTGGGGGGGGGCGCGGCGCGCGCGATGGACGCGACCAGCACCAGCCCCAGGAGCGTCGGGAGGCGTTTCATAGAATCCCAAGGATTCCAGAGATTCTGAAATGTTCTCGTTCTTTCGCAAAAAAAATCCCGCGCCCCCGCCTGAAGCGCCGGCCGCCCAGCCCCCCGCGGACGGTCCCGCACCCCCATCGGCGCCGGCGCCCGTGGCGGTGCCGGCGCCCGTCCCCGCGCCCCTGCCCGCCCCGGTGGACGCGCCCGCGGCCCCGCGCCAGGGCTGGCTCGACCGACTCAAGTCCGGCCTGCGGCGCACCGGCAGCGGCATCGCCACCGTGTTCACGGGCACGCGCATCGACGAGGACCTGTACGACGAGCTCGAGGCCGCCCTGCTCATGGCCGACAGCGGCGTGTCGGCCACGCAGCACCTGCTGAACGACCTGCGCCGCCGCGTGAAAGAGGCCAAGGCCACCGAGCCCGCCGCCGTGAAGGCCTTGCTGGCCGAGGCCATCGCCGACCTGCTCAAGCCCTTGCAGAAACCCCTGGTCATCGGCGAGCACAAGCCCACCGTGATCATGGTCGCGGGCGTGAACGGCGCGGGCAAGACCACCTCCATCGGCAAGCTCACGCGCCACCTGGCCGACGAAGGCGCGAGCGTGCTGCTGGCCGCCGCCGACACCTTCCGCGCCGCGGCGCGCGAACAGCTGGCGGTCTGGGCCGACCGCAACACGGTCGACATCGTCACCCAGGAAGGCGGCGACCCGGCCGCCGTGTGCTTCGACGCGGTGAGCGCCGGCCGGGCGCGCGGCAAGGACGTGGTGCTGGTCGACACCGCCGGCCGCCTGCCCACGCAGCTTCACCTGATGGAGGAGCTGCGCAAGATCAAGCGCGTGGTGAACAAGGCCGATCCCACGGGGCCCCATGAGGTGCTGCTGGTCATCGACGGCAACACCGGCCAGAACGCGCTCGCGCAGGTCAAGGCCTTCGACGAGGCGCTGCAGCTCACCGGCCTGGTCATCACCAAGCTGGACGGCACGGCCAAGGGCGGCGTGCTCTGCGCCATCGCGCGCGAGCGGCCGGTGCCGGTGTACTTCATCGGCGTGGGCGAAAAACTCGAGGACCTGGAAACCTTCGACGCGCGCGAGTACGCGCAGGCCCTGCTCAGCTAAGCCCGCCGGCCTGCCTCAACGGCCGCGACCGGATCCACTGCCACCGGGGCCAGCGCCTCCGCTGCCCGGGCCGGAGCCGGAGCCAGGGCCCAATCCGGGACCGCGGCCGGGCGGCGGCACATCGGGCAAGTTGACGCCTTTCTCGCGGGCCCGCGCTTCCATGCGCTCATGGTTCTCCGCGCGAATGCGTTCCCGCTCCTCATTGGTTTGCGCGGCGCGCATACGGGCGCGGTACTGCTCCCGCTCGACGGGCGTCATCAGCTGGTAGCCGTAGATGTTCTGATCGCGCAAGAGCTCGCGCGTCTGATCCTGCGTCTGGTCTCGTATCTGGTCTCGTGTCTGGTCCTGGGCCTGAGCACCCACGCCCAGCAAGGCCGCGGCCAACATCGCCGCCATCGAAAGTTTCTTCATCACGCATCCTCTTCAGTGGTTGTTGAAGCGCTCATGGGTCGATCCCATGCGAAGACACTGTCGTGCACAAGAGGGCGGGCGTGTTTGTCGCAGCGCAAGCTTGCTGCGCAGCTGGAGGCGTTGGGTGCCTTGCCCGAGAGGCGAACGGTTGATGGCTCCACGCGCGAGCGCGCAGGCTCGGCTCAGCGGGACTCGTCGTCGCTGTAGTGGCGCCAGGCGCCCATGGCCTGGCGCATGGTCAGCAGCTGCCGCTCGAAACTGGGGCAGGCCTTACACACGACCAGATGCAGCCGCAGGGCCCAGCGCTCCAGGCGCGGCAGCTCGCGGTCCTCGCGCGCGATCATGAGCGCGACGGCTTGCTTGCAGGTGCGGCGCAATGGGTAGAGGGGCTTCATGCGGCGTCTCGGCGGGCAAACCAGTTGAGTTCGAGGCACTCGCGCAGGCGCAGGCGGGCCCGGTGCAACTGGACGTACAGGTTGGTCGGCGTGAGCGACAGCGCCTTACAGATCTCCTCGCTGCTCATCTCCAGCCACTCGCGCATCAGGAACAGGCGCCCTTGCGCGGCGGGCAGTTTCTCGGTGCAGGCCTCCAGCACGCTCAGGAACTGGCGGCTGCCCAGGTCCTGTTCGGGATTGCCCCAATCCGCCGGGCGCTCGGCAAAGTGCCCGCCGGCGTCGAAAGGCAAGTCATCCAGCGGATCGGCCCGGTCGTCCTCGCCCTGCCCCAGCGCCACCTCGCGCCCCTGGTGGCGCAGCGCGTCGACGATCTTGTGCTTGAGAATGCCCACGAGCCAGGTCCGCAGCTGCGCGCGGCGCTCGAAGGCCTGCGGCTTGGCGATGGCCGCGAGCACGGTTTCGGACACCGCGTCCTCGGCCCAGGTCTCGTTGCGCAGCTGCAGGCGCGCGAACTTCATGAGGTAGCCGCGCGACGCGGCCACTTCCTGTTCGAACGTTGGAGAAGGCATGGCGCGGCAGTGTAGGTGAAGGCGGCGGCGGCGCGCCACGACAGGCGGTGTAAGAACCCACGCGCCGCCGCGACACACACCCACCAGATCGCCTGCACCGAGCCATCGCGCGGTGGGCACTGGGTCTGAGGAGTCCCTCCCATGAACCAACGCCAATTCCTCGCCGCCGCCGCCGGCTCCCTGATGTCGCTGGCCTTGCTCTCCACCCCCGCGCTGGCGCAGAACAGCGGCAAGGAGAAGTGCTACGGCATCGCCAAGGCCGGGCAGAACGACTGCGCCAATCTCGCGGGCACGCACTCCTGCGCGGGCCAGGCCAAGATGGACATGGACAAGGGCGACTGGAAGTACGTGCCCGCAGGCACCTGCAAACAGATGGGCGGCCTGTCGGCCGACGAGGCCAAGAAGGCTTCGATGAAGGGCTGACCGCATCAAGCCGCACGCCATGCCGACCGCCCCCGCACACGAGGCCGCCGCGCCAGCGCTGGGCATCGGCTGGCGCGCGCCGCACCAGCGCGCGCTGCTCGAGCAGCGGCCCGCGCTCGACTTCATCGAGGTGCACGCAGAGAACTTCTTCGCGCCCCACGCGGCCCTCAGGGCGCCCTTGCTGAAGGCCCGCGAGTCCTACGGCCTGAGCCTGCACGGCGTGGGCCTGTCGCTGGGCTCGGCCGAGGGCCTCGACCCCTGGCACCTGGACCGGCTGGCCGAACTTGTGGCCGCCACCGAACCGCGCTTCGTGAGCGAGCACGCCAGCTTCGCGCGCGGCACCTGGAGAGGCCAGACCGTGCACGCCGCCGACCTGCTGCCCCTGCCCTTCACGCGCGCCGCGCTCGCCGTGCTGTGCGCCAACGTGCAGCGCGTGCAGGACCGGCTGCGCCGCCCGATCGCGGTGGAGAACCTGTCGGCCTACGTGCACTGGCCCGAGGCCGACATGACCGAGGCCGACTTCCTCGCGGCCCTGAGCCGGCGCACGGGCTGCCGGCTGCTGGTGGACGTCAACAACCTGGTCGTCAACGCGCTGAACGAGCAACGCGCCGGGCGCGCCCAGGCAGCGCTGCCCGCCGTGCGCGCCTGGCTCGACGCGGTACCGCCCGCCTGCGTGGCCGAGCTGCACCTCGCCGGCCACCACGACCGCGGCGACCTCGTGATCGACGACCACGGCAGCCGCGTGTCCCCGCTGGTGTGGCAGGCGTACCGGCACGCCGTCGCACGCTTCGGTGCCGTGCCGACACTGATCGAATGGGACACCGACCTGCCCGCGCTGGCGGTGCTGCTGGACGAGGCCGCCCACGCGCGGGCCCTGGCTGTCGATGCGCTGAACGCGCGCATCCCGGAGGCCTGCGCATGAACGCCCGGCTCGCCCGCCAGCAGCGCGGGTTGCTCGACGCCCTGCTGCGGGCCCGCCCACCCGGGCCCCAGTCCCGCTGGCACGGCCCCGGCCTCGGCGCCTACCGCGCCAACGCCCACGCCCACGCCGAACGCGCCCTGATCGACACCTACCCCGTGGTCGCCGCGCTGCTGGGCGAAGACACCTTCGCCACGCTCGCGCGCGCCCTGTGGCACCACCACCCACCCACGCGCGGCGAGCTCGGCGAATGGGGTGGCGCGCTGGCCGGGTTCATGGCGCACCAGCCCGGCCTCGCCCACCTGCCCTACCTGTCCGACGTCGCGCGCCTCGAATGGGCCTTGCATGGCGCCACCCGCGCGGACGGCACCAGCCCCGACGCCGCCAGCTTCGCCTGGCTCGAACGCGAACCGCCCGAGCGCCTGTGCCTGCGGTTCGCGCCCGGCACCGCCGTGGTGCTGAGCCCCTGGCCCGTGCTCAGCCTGCTCGACGCCCACCTGCACGGCGAGCCCGACCTCGCCACCGCCGCGCGCCGCCTGCGAGACGGCGTGGCCGAGAACGTGCGCGTCTGGCGCCAGGGCCAGGCCGTTCGGCTCACGCCGCTGGACCACGCCACCGCACCTTTCGAGGCCGCGCTGCTGGCCGGCCGCACGCTCGCGCAGGCCCTGGACGCCGCCCCCATCGACGCCCTCGGCTGGCTGCGCGAGGCCGTGCGCAGCGGCCTGTGCGTGGGCGTGGCGCCCGTGTCCGATCCCCGCCCCAACACCCCCGACGGAGCCCACCCATGAACACGAACACCTTCAGCCACCGCATCGCCGCCGGCTGGCGGCCCCTGGCCCGCCTGCTCGACGCCGCCCAGCACCTGGGCGCGCTGCTGGCGCGGCTCTACATCGCCCAGGTCTTCTTCCTCTCGGGCCTGACCAAGGTCCGCGACTGGGACACCACCCTGCTGCTGTTCACCGAGGAATACCACGTGCCCCTGCTGCCACCGGCCCTGGCCGCGCCGCTGGGCACGGCCGGCGAGCTGGTGCTGCCGGTGCTGCTGGCCCTGGGCCTGGCCGGGCGCTTTTCCGCGCTGGGGCTGTCGGTCGTCAACGTGGTGGCGGTGCTCAGCCTGAGCGAGATCGCGCCAGCGGCCTTCCAGCAGCACCTCACCTGGGGCGCGCTGCTGGCAGCGCTGGCGCTGTTCGGGCCGGGGCGCTGGTCGCTGGACCACTGGCGGGGGCGTCACGGGCCTCGCTGAGCCCGCCGGCGCGGGGGCCGTACCATCGCGGCCCATGCGCAGCGGCATCACCCGACTCGTTCTCATCGGCGCCGGCCCGGCCCACCGCGAGGTGCTGGCCCGGCTGACGCGGCACCACCCAGCCGACCTGCAGGTCACCCTGCTGGCGCCCCCCCCTGCGCCCGTGCACGAACCCCTGGTCCCGGCGGTGGTCGCGGGACGGTACACGGCCGACGCCTGCCGCGTGGGCCTGTCGGGCCTGCTCACCCTGGCCCACGCCCGCTGGGTGCCCGGGCGCTGCCTCGCGCTCGACCTGGAGGGCCGGCGCGTGCATGCCGCGCCGGCCGACGGTGGCGCCGCCCTCGAACTGCCCTTCGACCTGCTGTCGCTGGACACCGCGGCCAGCACCGACCGCGAGGCGCTGGAGCAGCGCCTGCCCGGCGCGCGCGAGCAGGCGCTGGCGCGCTACCCCAGCGAGGCTTTCCTGGGCCTGTGGCCGCGCGTGGTCGACATGGCGCACGAGCGGCCGCTGTCCATCGCCGTCATCGGCTCGGGCGCGGCCGCCATCGAACTGGTCTTCGCCGCCGCCCAGCGCCTGCGCGCCGAGGGCCTGCCCGGCAGCATCCTCACCCTGCTCACCGACGGCGGCGCGCTGGCCGGCGAGCTGCCGCCCGACGTGGCCTCGCGCGTGCGGCGCGAGCTCAAGCGCCAGCGCATCCACGTGCTCAACGAACGCTGCACGGGCATCACGGTCGAGGGGGTGCGCCTGGCCAATGGCGCGCTGCTGCGCTGCGACGTGCCCCTGGTGGCCGGCGCCGCGCAGGCGCCCACCTGGCTGCGCGGCACGCCGCTCGCGCTGGCCGAGGGCGGGCAGGTGCTGGTGAACCGCTTCCAGCAGAGCACGAGCCACCCGAACGTGTTCGCCGCGGGCCACGCCGCGCGCCGCGACGGCCCGGCCGGCCCCGAGGCCGCCGACCCGGCGCGCACGGGCGCCGCGCTGGCGCACAACCTGCTGGCCGCCTTCGCGGGCCAGCCCCTGAAGCCGCACCGGCCGGTCCAGCACCCGCTCACGCGGCTGTCCTGCGGCACGGAATGCGCCATCGCCGCCTGGGGGCCGTTGCGCGCGCAAGGCGCCTGGGTGGCGCGCTGGAAGGACCGCGCCGAGCGCCAAGAGACCGCGGCGCCACCACCCCTGATGGACGAAACGGCCTCTCCGACGCAGCGCCGCCATGGCCGGCCCGTAAACTGAGGGGCCACTGCCCCTACCGGTGCCCCCACCGACCGACCATGCGCCAGCGCCCCGCCCCTGTTCTTCGCCCCACCATCGCCCTGGTGGCCGCCCTGGGCGCCAGCGCCGCGCTCGCGCAGTCGGCCCCCGAACCGGCCCGCACCGTGCACCCCTGGCAGGCGGCGCCGCCGCGGCTGTCGGCCGAGGCCTATTTCACCAACCTCAAGGACGGCGACCGCATCGAGACGCCGTACGTGCTGAAGTTCGGTCTCTCGGGCGGCTGGGGCCTGGCGCCCATCGCGCAGAGCGGGCACGGCAAGAGCGGCCACCACCACCTGCTGGTCAACCGCGACCTGCCGCTCAACTTCAAGCAAGCCCTGCCCTTCAACGACCAGTACATCCACTTCGGCAAGGGCCAGATGGAGACCGTGCTGAACCTGGCGCCGGGCGAGTACACGCTGCGCATGCTGCTGGCCGACCAGAAGCACCTGCCGCACTTCGTCTTCAGCAAGCCTGCCAGGATCACCGTCACGCGCCAGAACGCCACCGACCCGGCCACGCTGCAGAAAAAGGGCCTGGCCCTCGACCTGCCGGACGGCGCCAGCCCGCGCCCGCCCTTCCTGGTGCGCTTCCACGCCTCGCTGCTCAACGTGGCGCAGATGTCGCAGAAGATCCCCGACACCGGCCACTTCAAGCTCACCGTGGCCCCCGCCGGCGGCGGCGCGCCTGCCGTGATGGACTTCCGCGACGGGCAGACCGAGGTCTGGCTGGCGCCGCCCGCAGGCGCCTACAACCTCAAGCTCGAAATGCTGGACAACCTCGGCGCCGCCCAACCGCTGGCCGAAGCCGCGGTGGCGCGCATCGAGGTGCGCTGAAGCCAGACCGGGCGGCGGCTTCAGCAGCCGAGCTGGTCCGCCAGGTCCAGCAGGTCGCGCGCGTGGCGCGTATTGGCCGGGTCGGGCGACACGTCCTTCACGTGCGCCGCGCCGAACTCCAGCGGGCGCTCGATGTAGGCCGTGGCCAGGCCGCAGGCGCGCGCGGCGGCCAGGTCGTCCTGGTGGGCGGCGACCATCATCACCTCGGCCGGCGAGACATCGAACACCTCGGCCGCGCCCCGGTAGACGCGCGGGTCGGGCTTGTAGGCGCGAAACACCTCGGCCGAGAGCACGCAGTCCCAGGGCAGGCCCGCGCGCTTGGCCATGTTCGTGAGCAGGCCGATGTTGCCGTTGGAGAGCGAACAGAGGGTGAAGCGCGCCTTGAGCCGCGTGAGGCCGGGCACGCTGTCGGGCCAGGGGTCCAGCCGGTGCCACACGCGATTGAGCTGGGCGCGCTGGGCCCCGTCCAGGTGGTCGAGCCCGAAGCGCGGCAGGATCTCATCGAGGATGCCGCGGTGCAGCTCGTCGATGCGCGTCCAGGCCCGCTCGCCGCTGCGCACGCGCTGCATGGCGGGCTGGTAGCCCTCGCGCCAGGCGCGCGCGAAGGCGTCGGCGTCCACCTGCGGGTGAGCGGCCGACAGCTCGCGCACGATGCTGCCGTGCCAGTCGACGACGGTGCCGAAGATGTCGAAGACGAGGATGGACACCTGGGACATGGAAACGCTCCTTCTGCGTTCGGTGATCAGGCCACGCCGTACTGGCGCAGCAACTCCCCCCAGGCCGCGAGCTTGCGCTCGAACGGCCAGCTGGCGTTCGCGGGGCTGGTGGACGGCAGCCGGTGCACCGGCAGGCCGAAGGCGCGCGTGAGCCGCGCGTGGCGGAAACTCTCGCCACCGTTGTGCGCGATGGCGCGCAGTTCGGGGCAGCGGTGGCGCAGCTGCGCGAAATCGTTCAGCTCGGCCGCGCGGATGGCGGTGTCCAGGCTGCCTTCGCGCTCGCAGCTGGCGTACACGTCCCACACGCCCAGGCCGCGTTCGAGCACGGCCGCCACGCGCTGGTCGTAGCTGGCCTGGGCCAACGGCAGCTCCCACAGCGCGCCCAGGATCTTCCAGAAGGCGTTCTGCGGGTGCCCGTAGTACTGCTGCGCGCGCAGCGAGGCCACGCCCGGAAAGCTGCCCAACACCACCAGCCGCGTGCGCGCATCGGCCACCGGGGGCAGGCCGAGCAGGCGCGTCATGCCAGGGCCGCCAGTCGCGGCAGCACGCGCCGCGCGTTCGCGCTCGTGGCCTGCGCGAGTGCGTCCACCGGCACACCGCGCAGGCCGGCGATCACTGCGCCGATGCGCGGCAGCTCGCGCGGGTGGTTCACGCCCTGGGCTTGGCCGGCCGCTCGCTCGGCGGCCGTGGCATACAGCCACTGCGGCGGAATATCGGGCGCGTCGGTCTCCAGCACCAGGGCCTCGATGGGCAGCTCGCCGGCCAGGCGGCGTATCTGCCGCGCGGTGTCAAAGGTGGACGCGCCGCCGAAGCCCAGCGCGAAGCCGCGTTCGGTGAAGGCCAGCGCCTGCGCCAGGCTGCCGTTGAAGGCGTGGCCGATGCCGCCGTCCACCGGCAGCTCGCGCAGGCCCTTGAGCAGGGCGTCGGCGCTGCGCCGCACGTGCAGGATCACCGGCAGGCCATGGCGGCGCGCCAGGCGCAGCTGCGCGCGGTAGAAGCGGACCTGGCGCTCGCGCATCGCGGGTTCGGTGAGTTCGGGCACGAAGAAGTCCAGGCCGATCTCGCCCACCGCCACCAGGCGCGGGTCGTCGCGGTGGACGCGCAGGGCCTCGTCCAGCGCGTCCAGGTCGGCGTCGTGCGCGGCCGGCACGCCCATTGGGTGGATGCCCAGGGCGTAGGCGTCATCGAGCCGGTGCGCGAGCTCGCGCACCGTGTCCCAGTTCGAGCGCGCCACGGCGGGGATCACGCAGCGCGCGACGCCGCGCCCGCGCGCCTCGCTGCGCAGGGCCGCGACCTCGGCGGCCGCGAACTCGGGCGCGTCGAGGTGGGCGTGCGTGTCGATCCACAAGGGCGTCATCGTTGCGCGTATAAGCTCGGGCAGGCATTGTGACCGCAACACCCCAAGACCCCAGGAGGACCCCCATGACACCCCGCTGGATCGCCACGCTCGCCCTGCCCTTCATCGCCGGCCTGGGCGCCTGTGCCATGCCCGCCGGCCCCGGCGGCGCGCCGTCCCTGGTGGGCACGGAATGGCGGCTGGAGGACCTGGGCGGCAGCGGCGTGCTCGACCGCGTGCCGGCCACGCTGGCCTTTCCCGAGGCGGGTCGCGTGGCGGGCCTGGGCTCCTGCAACCGATTCTTTGGCAGCTACACCCTGGTGCAGGACCGCATCGCCTTCGGCCAGATGGGCATGACGCGCATGGCCTGCGCGGGCGCGGTGGGCGAGCAGGAGAACCGCTACATGGCGGCACTGCAGAAGGCCCAGCGCGTGCAGGTGCAAGGCTCGACGCTCACGCTGAGCGTCGAGGGCATGGACAAGCCCCTGCGCTTCGTGCGCACCAGGCCGTGAACGGGCTCAGCCCAGTCGGCCGGCGCTGAGGCGCAGCACGCGGCCGCAGCGCGCGGCCAGGCCTTCGTCGTGCGTGACCACCACGAAGGCCGTGCCCTGGTCGCGCGCCAGGTCCATCATCAGCGCGAAGACGCCGTCGGCGGTGGCGCGGTCCAGGTTGCCGGTGGGCTCGTCGGCCAGCACGCAGGCCGGCTGCGTGACCAGGGCGCGCGCGATGGCCACGCGCTGGCGCTCGCCGCCCGACAGCTCGGCCGGCCGGTGCGCCAGGCGTTCACTCAGGCCGACGCGCGCGAGCGTCGCGCTGGCGCGCTCGGCCGCCTCGGCGCGCGGCAGGCGGCGGATCCACAGCGGCATGGCCACGTTGTCGCGCGCGCTGAACTCGGGCAGCAGGTGGTGGAACTGGTACACGAAGCCCAGGTGCTGGTTGCGCAACTCGCCCTGGCGCGCCGGGCCCAGGGCCGAGAGCTGCTGGCCCTTGAGGGCCACCGTGCCGGCGCTGGGTGCGTCCAGCCCGCCCAGCAGGTGCAACAGCGTGCTCTTGCCGGAACCGGAGGCGCCGACGATGGCCACGGTTTCGCCCGCGCGCACCTCCAGGTCCACGCCCTGCAGCACGGTGACGTCAAGACGGCCTTCAACGAAGCGTTTGCTCAGGCCACGAGCGGAAAGAACGGAATCGGTCATGGTTGTTTCGCCGCCGGGCCGCCCCAAGGCGAAACGCCCCCCTTCGTGGGGCAGCGACCCGCGCCGCGGCGGAGCGTGGGGGCTTTACTCATAACGCAGCGCCTCCGCCGGGTTCACGCGGCTGGCGCGCCAGCTCGGGTACAGCGTGGCCAGGAAGGCCAGCACCAGCGAGATCACCGCCACGGGCACGATATCGCCGCGCTGCGGGTCGCTGGGCATGCGGCTGATGAGGTAGATGTCCTGCGGCAGGAAACTCGCGCCCAGCAGGTGCTCCAGCGCCGGCACCAAGGTGTCGATGTTGAAGGCCACACCCAGGCCCAGCAGCAGGCCCAGGCCGGTGCCGATGAGGCCGACCGCCGCGCCCTGCACCACGAAGATGCCCATGATGCTGCGCGGGCTCGCGCCCAGGGTGCGCAGGATGGCGATGTCCGCGCGCTTGTCGGTCACGGTCATCACCAGCGTGGACACCAGGTTGAACGCGGCCACCGCCACGATCAGCGTGAGGATGATGAACATCATGCGTTTTTCGAGCTGCACGGCCGCGAACCAGGTGCGGTTCTGGCGCGTCCAGTCGCGCACCACCAGGCCTGGCGGCAGGTCGGCCGCCATCTTCACCGCCACCTCGCGCGCGGCGTGCAGGTCGCGGATCTTCACGCGCACGCCCGTGGGGCCCTCGACGCGGAAGATGCGCGCGGCGTCGTCCTGGTGCAGCATGGCCAGCGCCGAGTCGTATTCGTAGTGGCCGGAATCGAAGGTGCCCACCACCGTCATGCTGCGCACGCGCGGCACCACGCCGGCCGGTGTCACCTGCCCGCTCGGCGCGATCAGCGTCACCGTGTCGCCCACCACCACACCCAGGCTGCGCGCCAGTTCGCCGCCCAGCACGATGCCATAGCCGCCGGACGCCAGGCGCGGCAGCACGGTGTCGGCCAGCTCGGCCGCAAGGTCGGTCACCTTGGGTTCCAGCGTGGGGTCGATGCCGCGCACCAGCGCGCCCTTCATGTCCTCGCCGCGGGCGATCAGGGCCTGCGCGCCCACGAAGGGCGCAGCGCCCAGCACCTCGGGGCGCGCCTCGATGGTGGACAGCACCTGCGGCAGGTTGGCAATGGCCTGGCCGTTGGCCTCGAACACCTCGATGTGCGAGAGCACGCCCAGCATGCGGTCGCGCACCTCCTTCTGGAAGCCGTTCATGACCGACAGCACGATGATCAGCGCCGCCACGCCGAGCGCAATGCCCAGCATGGACACACCCGAGATGAAGGAGATGAAGCCGTTGCGCCGCGTGGCGCGGCCGGCGCGCGTGTAGCGCCAGCCCAGCAGGAGTTCGTAGGGGGTTTGCATTTCTGGGGGCGATTGTGGCATCGCCGACAATCGCACCATGCCCGACGAGCCCTTGGTCCTGGATCCCGCACACCACTGGCTGGTTCCCTTCGCCGCCCTGGGCGCGGCCCTTGAGCCCCCCGCCCTGCCCGCGCTCGACGCCCTGCTCGCCCACCTGCGCGAGGCCGTACGCGACAGCGACGACGGCCTCAGCCTGAGTCCGCCCCACGAGCGCGCCCTGGCGCGCGCACGAGGCCTGCCCCCGCGCGACGGCGCCCTGCCCTGGGCCGCATTGGCCAGCGACACACCGCAGGCGCCACAGGCCTGGGTGCACCCCGTGCACCTGCAGGTGGGCATGGACCAGGTGATGCTGCAGCGCGCCGAACAGGCCGGTGGCCTGGACGCCGACGAATCGCGCGCGCTGTTCGCGGCCTTCGAACCGCTGTGCGCCGAAGACGGCGTGGAACTGCTGTTCGACGAGCCCACCCGCTGGCGGGCGCGCGGCGAGCGCCTGCGCGACCTGGCCTGCGCCAGCCTGGACCGCGTCAGCGGCCGCTCGCTGGCCGCCTGGCTGCCGCGCGGCGAACCGGCGCGCTGGCTGCAACGCCTGCAGAGCGAGGCACAGATGCTCTTTTACACGCACCGCGTGAACGACGCCCGCGAGGCCGCACGCCGCCTGCCCATCAACGGCCTGTGGTTCAGCGCGCCCGGCGCGCTGGACGCGCACACCCGCCTGCGCCCGCCGCCCCAGGTGGACGACAGCCTGCGCGCCGCCGCCCTTGGCGGCGACCTCGAGGCCTGGCGCCGTGCCGCCACCGCGCTCGACCACAGCCTCTTCGCTCCCCTGCTCGACCGCGCGCGGCGCGGCGAACCGCTGGCCCTCACTCTGTGCGGCGAGCGCGCCGCCGTCACGCTGGTGCCCGAACGGCCCGGCCTCATGCAGCGGCTCGCCCGCGCCGTCGGCCTGCGCCCGCGCGCCAGCGCCCAAGACCTCCTCAGGACCCTATGAAGATCATCACCCGCGACGTCCCGCCGCGCGCCGCCTGGGCGCTCGAACAGGCCGGTCTGCACCCGCTGCTGGCGCGCCTGTTCGCCGCGCGCGGCGTCACCAGCACCGAAGAACTCGACGACGGGCTCGCGCGCCTGCTCCCGCCGGACACAATGACCGGCGCGGGCGAGGCCGCGCGCCAGCTGGCCGATGCCATGGCGGCGAACCAGCGCCTGTGCATCGTGGCCGACTACGACTGCGACGGCGCCACCGCCTGCGCCGTGGGCGTGCGCGGCCTCCGGCTGCTGGGCGCGCCCCTGGGTTTCGACAGCGTGCACTACCTGGTGCCCGACCGCGTGGTCGACGGCTACGGCCTCACCCCCGCCATCGCGCGGCGCGTGAAAGACAGTGGCGCCGAGGTGCTGATCACCGTGGACAACGGCATCGCCAGCGTCGACGGCGTGCGCGTCGCGCGCGAACTGGGCCTGCAGGTGATCGTGACCGACCACCACCTGCCGGGCCCGCAGTTGCCGGCCGACTGCGTCATCGTCAACCCCAACCAGCCCGGCTGCGCCTTCGACAGCAAGAGCATCGCCGGCGTGGGCGTGATGTTCTACGTGCTGCTCGCGCTGCGCGCCGAGCTGCGCGAGCGCGGGGTTTTTGATGCCAAAAACCAGCCCCGCATCGACGCCCTGCTGCCCCTGGTGGCCCTGGGCACCGTGGCCGACGTGGTGAAGCTCGACGGCAACAACCGCCGCCTCGTCGCCCAGGGCCTCAAGCGCGTGCGCGCGGGCGCCCTGCCGGCTGGCATGGACGCGCTGTTCGCGGTCGCCGGCCGGCGCCTGGACACCGCGAGCAGCTTCGACTTCGGCTTCGCGCTCGGCCCGCGCCTGAACGCGGCCGGCCGCCTGTCCGACATGACGCTGGGCATCGAATGCCTGCTGACCGACGACAAGGCGCGCGCCGAGGAACTGGCGCGCACCCTGGACGGCATCAACCGCGAGCGCAAGGCCATCGAGGGCGAGATGCGCGAGCAGGCGCTGGAGATGGCCGAGGCCTTGTTCGACGACGGCGAGGAACCGCCACCGGCCATGGTGCTGTTCGACCCGGACTTCCACGAAGGCGTGGTCGGCATCGTGGCCTCGCGCCTGAAGGACAAGCTGCACCGGCCGACCTTCGTCTTCGCCGCGAGCGCGGCGCCGGGCAAGGAACACGAGCTCAAGGGTTCGGGCCGCTCGATCCCGGGCTTTCACCTGCGCGACGCGCTGGACCTGGTGGCCAAGCGCCACCCGGGCGTGCTGCTGCGCTTCGGCGGCCACGCCATGGCCGCGGGCTGCACCGTCGCGGAAGAGCACCTGGACCTGTTCGAGCAGGCCTTGCAGCAGGTGGCGCACGAGTGGCTGGACGCCGCCACGCTGCAGCGCCGCCTGGAGGCCGACGGCGCGCTGGACCGGCAGTACCGCCGGCCCGACCTGGTCGAGGTGCTGCAAGGCCAGGTCTGGGGCCAGGGCTTCGCACCACCGGTGTTCTGCGAGGAGCTGCGGGTGGTGAGCCAGCGCATCGTCGGCGAGAAGCACCTGGCGCTCAAGCTGCAGCACCAGGGCGATGCGGTGGACGGCATCTGGTTCGGTCACACCGAACCGCTGCCCGAGCGGGTGAAGCTCGCCTTCCGGCTGGAACTGGACGAATGGCAGGGCCAGCGGCGGGTGCGGTTTCTGGTGGAAGCCGCGGAAATCTGAACCCGCGCGCCGCGCGGGCAGGCCTCAGCCCATCAAGGCTTCGCGCACCGCCGCCAGTTGGCGGCGCGACACCGCCAGCCGCTCCTCGACCCCGTCGAGCCGCACGGTCCAGCCTTCACCCTCGACCGGGTCGCTGTGCTTTTCCACCGCCCGCACCGCCCGCCGCGACACCAGGGCGTTGCGGTGCACGCGCACGAAGAGGTGGGAGTAGCGCGCCTCCAGGTCGCTCAGCGCGCCGTCGTAGATGTGCTCCTTCTCCGCCGTGCGCACGGTGATGTACTTCAGTTCGGCCTTCAGGTAGATGATGTCCGACAGCGCCACGCGCTCGCTGCGCCCGCGCTCCTGGATGATCAGCGCCTCCGGCGGACCGGAATCGCCACTGCCTTCCTTGCCCGCGCGCACTTTCACCACCTTCTGCAGCGCCTGCTGCAGCCGCTCGCGGCGCACCGGCTTGGTCAGGTAGTCCACCGCCTCCACCTCGAAGGCGCTCACCGCGTGCTCCGGGTAGGCTGTAACAAACACGATCGAGGGCGGCGCGGCCATCTGGCGCAGGGTGTTCGCCAGGGTGATGCCATCCACCCCCGGCATGTGCACGTCCAGCAGCACCAGTTCGCAATGGGTGCGCTGGATCATGTCCATCGCCTGCACGGCGTTGCCGGCCTCGCCCACCACGTCGGTGCGCGGCTCCGTGCACTCGGCCAGCAGGGTGCGCATGCGCGATCGCGCCAGGGCTTCATCGTCGACGATCAGAACCTTCAGTGCCATGTCTTGCTCCGTGGTCGGTCTTTTGCCATGTCGCGCTTATACCGGGATTTCGAGGCGCACCTGGAAAACGCCGTTGACCAGCGCGCTCTGGAAGCGCCCCTGCACATCATGCAACAAGGTCAGCCGCTGCCGCACGTTGTCCAGCGCCAGGCCGTTGCCGCGCTTGCCGCTGCCCGCCGGCACGGTATTGGTGACCTTGATCACCACCACCCCGCCGCGGCGCTGCGTGCTGATGCGCACCGTGGCCCCGGTGGGGCTGGGCTCCACGCCGTGCTTGACGGCATTCTCCACCAGCGGCTGCAGGATCAGGGGCGGCAGGCGGGCCTTGGACGCCGCTTCGTCGATCGCCCACTCCACCTGCAGGCGATCGCCGAAGCGCACCTGCTCGATGGCCAGGTAGTGCTCGGCCAGCTCCAGCTCCTGCCACAGCGGCACCGCCTCCTTCGGATCGGCCAGGGCGTGGCGGAACAGCTCGCTGAGGTCTTCCAGCAGGCTCTCGGCCTTGGCCGGCTCTTCGCGCACCAGGGCAATGGCGCTGTTGAGCGTGTTGAACAGGAAGTGCGGGCGGATGCGCGCCTGCAGCTCGGCCAGCCGGGCCGTGGTGCCCGCCGGCATGCGCGCCTTGGCCCGCCACACGAGCCCGGCCACCAGCACCGCCGCCACCAGCGCCCCGGCCGCCGCCGAGGCCAGCCACAGCTGCTGCGTGAGAACGCCCAGCCAGACCACCAGCGCGCAGCCGTACAGGCCCGCCAGCGCCCCCAGCGAGACGCCCACGGCCCACTGCCAGTGCGAGGCCAGTCGGCCCAGCTGGCGCTTGAGCGCGCAGATGGCCAGCAGCCAGGCCAGCACGGCGGGCAGCGCGGCGCCGGTGTAGATGGCCAGCGAGGCGCCCCAGGTGACGAAGCTGGTGGCGGTGAACAGCGCCGCCACGGCCACCACGGCCTGCACGAACAGCACCGCGCGCAGCACCACGCCGACCTGGCAGGTATCGAACACCTGCACGCGGGCCCGCACATGCTCGGGCATCTCGGTGAGCGGGCGCGCCCCAGCCGCGTGGGGCAGTTCCTGGAAGGTCGATAAAATCCGCGAATCTTTCATGGGAAGCGATGCCGTTTTCCATTCGGTCGGCCACCCAGGCCCGCGCTTGGTTGCCCAGGCGCTCTCACACTCCCCCGTCCAGCCGCTGACAACACCATGTCATCCAACCAACTCGACAAGAAATCCGAAGCCTGGTCCGCCCTATTCTCGGAGCCGATGAGCGAGTTGGTCAAACGATACACCGCCAGCGTTTTCTTCGACAAGCGACTGTGGCAGGCCGACATCGAGGGCAGTCTCGCACACGCCGAGATGCTGGCGGCGCAAGGCATCATCGGCCCATCGGACCACGCCGACATCCAGCGCGGCATGGCGCAGATCGCGCAGGAAATCGAGAGCGGCGCCTTCGAGTGGAAGCTCGACCTGGAAGACGTGCACCTCAACATCGAGGCGCGCCTGACGCAGTTGGTGGGCGACGCGGGCAAGCGACTGCACACCGGCCGCAGCCGCAACGACCAGGTCGCCACCGACGTGCGCCTGTGGCTGCGCGGTGAAATCGACCTCATCGGCGGCCTGCTCACCGAGCTGCAGCGCGCGCTGGTGGACGTGGCCGAGAAGAACGTCGAGGTGATCCTGCCCGGCTTCACGCACCTGCAGGTGGCCCAGCCCGTGAGCTTCGCGCACCACCTGCTGGCCTATGTGGAGATGTTCTCGCGCGACGCCGAGCGCTTCGCCGACGTGCGCCGCCGCACCAACCGCCTGCCACTGGGCAGCGCCGCCCTGGCCGGCACCACCTACCCGCTGGACCGCGAGCGCGTGGCCCGCACCTTGGGCATGGTCGACGAGAACGGGGCCCCCGCGGTGTGCCAGAACAGCCTGGACGGTGTGAGCGACCGCGACTTCGCCATCGAATTCACGGCCGCGGCCTCGCTGTGCATGGTTCACATCAGCCGCCTGAGCGAAGAGCTGATCCTGTGGATGAGCCAGAACTTCGGCTTCGTGAAGATCGCCGACCGCTTCACCACCGGCTCGTCCATCATGCCGCAGAAGAAAAACCCCGACGTGCCCGAGCTGGCGCGCGGCAAGACCGGGCGCGTGGTGGGCCACCTCATGGGGCTCATCACCCTCATGAAGGGCCAGCCCCTGGCCTACAACAAGGACAACCAGGAAGACAAGGAGCCGCTGTTCGATACGGTGGACACGCTCACCGACACGCTGCGCATCTTCGCGGAGATGGTGGGCGGCCAGTTGAACCCGGCCACGGGCGCCAAGGAAGGCGGCCTCACGGTGAACGCTCCCGCCATGGAGGCCGCCGCGCAGAAGGGCTACGCCACCGCCACCGACCTGGCCGACTACCTCGTCAAGAAGGGCCTGCCCTTCCGCGACGCGCACGAGACCGTGGCGCACGCGGTGAAGGCCGCCACCTCGCACAACTGCGACCTCTCCGAGCTGCCGCTCACCGTGCTGCAGGGCTTTCACCCCAGCATCGAAAAGGACGTGTACGAGGTGCTGAGCCTGCGCGGCTCGCTCTCGGCGCGCCACACGCTGGGCGGCACCGCGCCGGCCCAGGTGCGCGCGCAGATCGCGCGCCACCGCGCCCGACTGGGCTGAGGCCACTCCTCGGCGCCACGGCATGCTCGAGCCCATCGACCTCGGCACGCTGCGCGTGGTCATCGCCGCCGCCGACCTCGGCTCCATCAGCGCCGCCAGCGAGCGCCTGCAACTCGCGGTGGCCGCCGCCAGCTCGCGCATCACCGCGCTGGAGGATTCGCTGGGTTTCCGCATCTTCGAGCGCTCCTCGCGCGGCGTGCAGCTCACGCCCGCGGGCCAGATGCTCGTGCAGCGCAGCCGCGCCCTGCTGACCGACGCCGACCGGCTGGCCCAGCACCTCAAGGGCTACAGCCAGGGCCTGCAAGGCCAGGTGCGCGTGCTGGCCAACACCTCGGCCCTGCTGGAGGTGCTGCCGCAGCGCCTGCAGCGCTTCCTGTCCAGCCACCCGCTGATCCGCGTCGACATCGAGGAACGCGGCAGCCCCGAGATCCCGCTGGCCCTGATCGAAGGCCGCGCCGACTTCGGCGTGGTCGACCTGCCGGTGCCCCCGGCCGGCCTGACCTTCACGCCCTTCTTCAGCGACACCCTGGTGCTGCTCACGCCGCGCTCGCACCGCCTGGCGGGCCGCAAGAAACTGCGCCTGGCCGAGGCGCTGGACGAGCCCTTCATCACCCTGAGCGACGGCACCGCCCTGTCCAACCGCCTGCTCGCTTCGGCCACCGACGCCGGCCTGCCGCTGAACGTGCGCATGCGCATGCGCGGCTTCGACGCTGTCTGCCGCATGGTGGCCGCTGGCCTGGGCGTGGGCGTGCTGCCGCTGGAGGCCGTGGCGCCGCAGCTGGCCCATCTGCCGCTGGCGGCCGTGCCGCTGAGCGACGCCTGGGCCCGGCGCACGCACAGCATCGCCACCCGCACCGACGCGCCGCTGGCCCCGGCGGCGGCCACGCTGGTGCGCGCGCTCCTGCGCTGAGCGCCCGCGCGGCTTTTCACGCAGGCTTCGGCTTTCGCCAAACGCGAAAGCGGCCTCACGCGCAGGCCATTGCCGCGCGCCGGCGGCCCTTCCTACACTGCCCGCGAACCGCAACCCACACACGCCGCCGCCCCCGGCGGCGCAGGAGACAAGATGAAGATCGCCCGCGTCTGGGCCACGCCGCTGAACCTGCCCGTCACCGTGCCGGCCAGCGGCGGCACCAAGACCACCAGCCTGTCCGTCTGCCTGGTGTCCATCGAGACCGATACCGGCCTGGTCGGCACCGGCATGACCGCCATCACCGAGGAAGAGGTGATCGGCAGCATCGTCAATGACATCGCGGCCCACCACCTGGTGGGCCAGGACCCGATGCGCCACGAGCAGATCTGGGAGCGCCTGTACTGGCTGCTCACGCCGCGCGGGCAGTCGGGCTACGCCAGCCACGCCATCGCCGCCATCGACCTCGCGCTCTGGGACATCAAGGGCCAGGCCCTGGGCGAGCCCTGCTGGCGCCTGCTGGGCGGCGCGCGCGCCGAGGTGCCCGTGTACGCCACCTTCGGCTTCGCCTTCTTCGAGCGCGACGAGCTCGCCGCCGCCGCCAAGGACTGGGTGGCGCGCGGCTTCACCCGCCTGAAGATGACCGTGGGCCACCACGCGCTGGCGCGCCGCGACGAGCCGCGCCCGCTGGACGCGGTGATCGCCGAGGACGTGCAGCGCATCCGTGCCGTGCGCGAGGCCGTGGGCCCCGACGTGCAGATCTACATCGACGCCAACTGCAGCCTGGACTACTTCCACGCCCTGAAGCTGGCCAAGCGGGTCGAGCCCTACGACATCAGCTTCTTCGAGGAGCCGGTGACGCACAACGACATCCCCAACCTGCAGAAGCTGCGCGCCAAGACCAGCATCCCCCTGGCCGCCGGGCAGAACGAGGGCCTGGCCACGCGCTTTCGCGACCTGCTGGTGGCGCAGGCGGTGGACGTGGTGCAGCCCAACGCCTGCATCAGCGGCGGGTTCACGCAGTGCGGGCGCATCGCCGGCATGGCGGCCGCGTTCAACACGCGCTTCGCCAACGGCGGCGCCTGGCCGCACCACAACATGCACCTGCACGCGGGCCTGGCCAACGGCTCGCTGGTCGAGTACCACTCGGTGGCCGTGCAGTGCTGCGAGCTGGTCTTCGATGACCTGCCCAAGCCCGAGCGCGGCGTGCTGCGCCTGCCCGAGGCACCGGGCCTGGGCTTCAAGCCCCACCCCGATCGCCTGGCGGAACTCGCCAAGCGGCCCGGCTCGCGCGGCGCCGGCAAGGCCTGAACGATTTTCCCCGCGACACAAACACAGGAGACAGACATGCACAAGCACGACACCCCTTCGCCCCACCCCGGCCGCCGCGCGCTGATCGCCGGGCTGCTGGCCGCCTTCGCCGCCACCGGCGTGACCACCAGCGCCTCGGCGCAGCAGAACTGGCCGCAGCGCCCGGTGCGCCTGGTGGTGGGCTACTCGGCCGGCGGTGGCGTGGACGCCGTGGCGCGCCTGGTCGCGCCGCGCCTGTCCGAGCTGCTGGGCCAGCAGGTGGTGGTGGACAACCGCACCGGCGCGGCCGGCCTCATCGCCGGCGACACCGTGGCGCGCGCCGCGCCCGACGGCTACACGCTGATGCTGGGCGACAGCTCGCTGCTGATCGCCCAGTACCTGCAGCCGAAGATGAGCTTCGACCCGGTCAAGGCCTTCACGCCCGTGGCGAGCCTGTTCACGCTGCCGCTGGTGATCGTCACCGCCAACGACTTCCCGGCCAAGACGCCGGCCGAGTTCGTGTCCCTGCTGAAGAAGAACCCCGGCCGCTACTCCTTCGCCACCTCGGGCGTGGGCACGGTGCACCACCTGGGCTTCGAGATGCTCAAGGGACAGACCGGCGCCTACGTGGTGCACATCCCCTACCGCGGCGCGGCGCAGATCGTGCCCGACGTGATGAGCGGCCAGGTGCCGATCGGCGTGGTGAGCGCGGCCTCGGCCATCGCCCAGGCGCGCGCCGGCAAGCTGCGCGCGCTGGCGGTCATGAACCCGGTGAAGCTGCAGGGCGGCGAAGACATCGCCCCGCTGTCCGACGCGCTGCCCGGCTTCTCGGCCGTGCCGCGCCTGTACGTGCTGGCCCCCGCGGGCACGCCCGCGCCCATCGTGGAGCGGCTGAGCGATTCGCTGCGCAAGGTCATGGACGCGCCGGACATCGCGCAGGCGGCCGCCGCGCAGGGCGCCGTGCCGGCCTACATGCCGGCCGGGCCGCTGGCCGCCGACATCGCGCGCGAGTCCGCCGCCTGGGGCAAGGTCATCCGCGAGCAGAAGATCAGCAACCAGTGAGCCTGGACCGGGCCCGGCTCAGCGGCAGGGCTCGGGCTCGGGCAGTTCGCGGCAGCGCTGGAAGGCCTCGGGCTTGAGGCCGCCGCCCACCAGGCGGTAGGCGTCGAAGCAGGCCTGGCTGGCCGCGTAGCGGTGCCAGGCCGCCTCGCAGGCGCTGGTGCCCGGCGGCAAGGGCGCGTCGGCCGGCACGGCGCTGGCCCGGTAGCGCTCGGGGATGTCCACCGCCTGGCTGTAGTGCACGTAGCCGTCGCGGTCGACCCAGCGCCAGATCTCCGCTGCTGCGGCGCACCAGGGCAGCAGCGCGGCGGCCAGCGCGAGGGCGGGGAGCGGGAGGCGGCGCATGGACATGGCAGTGGCCAGTATCCGCCCGCTTCCCCGGGGTGTGTCAACCCGCCCCGGGCGCCCTTCTGAAAATGTTTCAATCCGCGCCAGCGCGCTTTCACGCGCGCCGGGCGGGGCGGCTGGCTACCATCGCGGCCAGCCCGCCGCCCCCTACCGACAACGAGGAGACCCGCCCATGACCGTGATCACCAACATCGAAGACCTGCGCGTGCTGGCGCAAAAGCGCGTGCCGCGCATGTTCTACGACTACGCCGACTCCGGTTCCTGGACCGAAGGCTCCTACCGCGCCAACGAGGCCGACTTCCAGAAGATCAAGCTGCGCCAGCGCGTGGCGGTGAACATGGAGAACCGCAGCACGCGCACCACCCTGGTGGGCCAGTCCGCCGCCATGCCGCTGGCCATCGCGCCCACCGGCCTCACGGGCATGCAGCACGCCGACGGCGAGATCCTCGCGGCGCGCGCGGCCAGGAAGTTCGGCATCCCGTTCACCCTGTCCACCATGAGCATCTGCTCCATCGAGGACGTGGCGCAGCACGCGGGCGAGGGCTTCTGGTTCCAGCTCTACGTGATGAAGGACCGCGCCTTCATCGAGCGCCTGATCGACCGCGCCAAGGCCGCGAACTGCGGCGCCCTGGTGCTCACGCTGGACCTGCAGATCATCGGCCAGCGCCACAAGGACCTGAAGAACGGCCTGACCGCGCCGCCGCGCCTGACGCTGCCCAACATCATCAACATCGCCAGCAAGCCGCGCTGGGCCCTGGGCATGCTGGGCACCAAGCGCCGCCAGTTCGGCAACATCGTGGGCCACGTGCAGGGCGTGACCGACATGGCCAACCTGGGCGCCTGGACTTCGCAGCAGTTCGACCCCAGCCTCAACTGGGGCGACGTGGAGTGGATCAAGAAGCGCTGGGGCGGCAAGCTCATCCTCAAGGGCATCCAGGACGTGGAGGATGCCCGCCTGGCCATGCAGACCGGCGCCGACGCGCTGATCGTGAGCAACCACGGCGGGCGCCAGCTGGACGGCGCGCAAAGCAGCATCGAGGCCCTGCCCGCCATCGTGGATGCCGTGGGCGGCCAGATCGAGGTGCACATGGACGGCGGCGTGCGCAGCGGTCAGGACGTGCTGAAGGCGCGCGCCCTGGGCGCGCGCGGCTGCTACATCGGCCGCGCCATGCTCTACGGCCTGGGTGCCCTGGGCGAGCAAGGCGTGAGCAAGGCGCTGGAGATCATCCACAAGGAGCTCGACCTGACCATGGCCTTCTGCGGCCACACCAACATAGAGTCCGTGGACAAGTCCATCCTGCTGCCGGGCAGCTACCCGACGGCCTGACGACGGCCCGAGGCGGCGCGCTCAGCGCAGCTCGTACACGAAGGTGCTGACCACGCGCAGGCGCTTCTCGCGCGAGCTGCCGTCGTCGTAGTCGCTGCCGGCGGCGCCGCTGATCTGGATCACGCCCTGGTTGGCGCTCTTGAGCGCGCCCAGCTGGGCGCCGGCCTCGGCGGCGAACTTCTCGGCCTGCTCGCGCGCGTTGCGCGTGGCCTCGGCCAGCAGCGGGGCCTTCACGTCGTTGAAGCCGCGCAGCTGGAACTGCGGGCCGCCATGGCCGTTGCCTTCGCCGCCCAGTTGCACGCCGGCCTGGATCAGCGGGTCCACCGCCAGCGCCGCGGCCTGCACGTCCGCCACACGCGCGGATTTCACGATCACCTGTCCCGTGCCATTGAAGCGCAGCGGCTGGTTGCCCGAGCCGTACTCGCGCGCGAACAGGTCCTGCACGCCGAGCGGGCGCACCTCGATCTCCTCGTCCTTGAAGCCGCGCTGCTTGAGGAAAGCCACCACCGCGTCGCGGTCGCCCGCCAGCGCCTTCTGCACATCGCCAAAGGCGTTGCCGCCGCGCCGGAAACCCAGGGTCCAGACGGCGAAATCGCTCTCCACGTTCTTCTCGGCCAGGCCCTTGACGGTGACGCTGCGGTCGGCCAGGCGGAAGCGCTCCAGGCCGTGGCTGACGGCCAGGCCGGCGATGGCGACGCCCGCGCCGACCAGCGCGGCCGCGAGCAAACGGGTGAGGGGATGGGTCATGGGGTCCTCCGACGGTGGCGCACCGGACAGCCGGTGCAAATGACATACCCGGGCATGGTAAGCCGGCTACGATGGCCGGCTTGAAACCCGAGCGCCGCATCGCCCACCTCGACATGGACGCCTTCTTCGCGTCCGTGGAGCTGCTGCGCTACCCGCAGCTCAAGGGCCTGCCCCTGGTCATCGGCGGCGGGCGCCGGCGCGAGACCGCCATGTTCGAGCGCCTGCGCGAGGCCTTCCCCGACACCGACTGGGGCCCCGGCACGCTGGACCGCATCCCGGTGGCGTTCTTCCCCCGCCTGAGCGAGTACGCGGGCCGCGGCGTGGCCACCACCGCCACCTACGCGGCGCGCCAGTTCGGCGTGGGCTCGGCCATGGGCCTGATGAAGGCCGCCAAGCTCTGCCCGCAGGCCATCCTGCTGCCGGTGGACTTCGACGAGGTCAAGCGCCTGTCGCGCACCTTCAAGCGCGTGATCACCGAGATCGCGCCGGTGATGCAGGACCGCGGCGTGGACGAGGTCTACATCGACTTCACCGAGGTGCCCGGCGGCCAGCGCGAGGGCGGGCGCGTGCTGGCGCGGCTCATCCAGAAAAGTATCTTCGAGGCCACGGGCCTGACCTGCTCCATCGGCGTGGCGCCCAACAAGCTGCTGGCCAAAATGGCCAGCGAGTTCAACAAACCCAACGGCATCAGCGTCGTGCACGCCGGGGACCTGCAGCGCCTGATCTGGCCCCTGCCCTGCCGCAAGGTCAACGGCGTGGGCCCCAAGGCCGACGCCAAGCTGCAGTCCTTCGGCATCCACACCATCGGCGAGCTGGCCGCACGCGAGCCCGATTGGTTGATCGCAAACTTCGGCAAGAGCTACGGCGCCTGGCTGCACGAGGTGGCCTGGGGCCGCGACGACCGCCCCGTGGTGACCGAGAGCGAGCCCGTGGGCATGAGCCGCGAGACCACCTTCGAGCGCGACCTGCACGCCGTGCACGACCGCGCCGAGCTCGGCGCCATCCTCACCGAGCTGTGCGAGCAGGTGGCCGGCGACCTGCAGCGCAAGGGCTACCTGGCGCGCACCATCGGCATCAAGCTCACCTACGTGGGCTTCACCAAGGTCACGCGCGACCTCACGCTGGACGAGCCCACGGCCGACGCCGCCACCATCCGCCGGGCGGCCGGCCTGTGCCTCAAGCGCGTGGACCTGACGCGGCGCTTGCGCCTGCTGGGCGTGCGCTCGTCCAAGCTGGTCAAACCGGGGACAGACGGCCCCGCGGCGCCCGACCAGAATGCCCGCCACCCCAAGCCCCGAGACAAGGCCCACCGCGATGACCACACCGACCTGCTTTTCCCTGAGCTGGACTGAGCCCGACGTGGCGCACCTGGCGCTGAACCGCCCCGAATCGCTCAACACCATGGGGCCCACGTTCTGGCGCGAACTCGACGCGCTGCTGCGCGAGATCCACGACGAGGGCCGGGCACGCGCCCTGGTCATCAGCAGCACCGGCAAGCACTTCAGCGCCGGCATGGCGCTGGAGACCTTCGGCGGCGCCATCACCCTGGACGACCGCAGCCCCGAGGGCCGCGCCGCGGTCTTCGACCTGCTGGCCCAGATGCAGGCCACCTTCACGCGGCTGGAAACGCTGCGCGCGCCAGTCATCTTCGCCATCCAGGGCGGCTGCGTGGGCGGCGCGGTGGACATGGTCACCGCCGGCTGCATCCGCTACGCCTCGGCCGACGCCTTCTTCTGCATCCAGGAAATCAACATCGGCATGGTGGCCGACGTGGGCACGCTGCAGCGCCTGCCCAAGCTGATCCCGCTGGGCCTGGTGAAGGAGCTGGCCTACACCGGGCGGCGCCTGCCGGCCGCGCGCGCCCAGGCCCTGGGCCTGGTGAACGAGGTCTTCGACAGCCACGCCGCCACGGTGGAGGCCGCGCTGCAGTGCGCGCGCGAGATCGCCAGCAAGCCGCCGGTGGCCATCTGGGGCACCAAGCAGGCGGTGAACTACGCGCGCGACCACTCGGTGGACGACAGCCTGCGCCAGATGGGCTGGCTGCAGGGCGCGATCTGGAGCAACGCCCAGGTGGGCGAGGCCATCGTGGCGGCCAAGGAGCGGCGCGCCGGCCGGTTCGCGCCGCTGGCGCCGCTCAAGTCCTTCCTGGACGCCGAGTGACACCCGCCCCGCCGTGCTGACGCTGCTGAACCCGCGCCACGCCGAACACGCCGGCCGCCAGGAGATGTTCCGGGGCCGGCTGGTGGCCAGCCATGAGAGCCCGGCGCGCCTGGAGCATGTGCTGGCGGAGCTGCGCCGCCGCCCGCTGGGCGAGCTGCGCGAGCCCGCCCTGGACGAGGCCACGCTGATGCCCGCCGTGCGGGCCGTGCACGAGCCGCGCTACCTCGACTTCCTGCGCACCGCCTGGGACGACTGGGTGGCGCTGGACCCGGCCAACGCGGGCCTCGACGCCCTGCCCTCGGTCTGGCCGCTGCCCAACCGGCACGGCTTCCGGCAGGACGGCTGGCCCGACAACATCGCCGCGCGCCTGGGCCAGTTCGCTTTCGATTCGGGCACACCGCTCACCGCCGGCAGCTGGCGCGCCGCGCTGGGCGGCGCCGCCTGCGCCCTGGCCGCCGCCCAGGCCGTGCTGGCCGGCGAGCGCGCCGCCTTCGCGCTCACGCGCCCGCCGGGCCACCACGCGGGCCCGGGCTTCTACGGCGGCTACTGCTTCCTCAACAACGCCGCCATCGCCGCGCAGGCGCTGCGCGACGGCGGCCACGCCCGCGTGGCCGTGCTGGACGTGGACTACCACCACGGCAACGGCACGCAGACCGTTTTCTACGAGCGCGCCGACGTGCTCACGCTCTCCCTGCACGGCGACCCGCGCACCGAGTACCCCTTCTTCCTGGGCCACGCCGACGAGCGCGGCGCCGGCGCGGGCGAGGGCTTCAACCGCAACTGGCCGCTGCCACGCGGCACGGCGCTGGCGGCCTGGCGCGCCGCGCTTGACCAGGCCTTGCAGGCCGTGTCGGACGTTGGCGCCACTGCCCTGGTGGTGCCGCTCGGCCTGGACACCTTCGAGGGCGACCCGATCTCGGGCTTCCGACTGCGCTCGGCCGACTACGCGGGCATCGGCGCGGCGCTGGCGTCGCCGGGATTGCCTACCCTCTTCACCTTCGAAGGCGGCTACGCGGTGGCCGAGGTGGGTGTCAATGCGGTGAACCTGCTCGAAGGCTTCGAGCGCGCGGCCTAGAGCCGCGCGGGAAAAAGCGCCCTGCGACGATCCTCCGTCCGCAGGGCAAAAGGGGCGCCCGCCCGCGGGGCCGCGCCCCTGAGGGGATCTCGGGGCGGCGGGGGCTCAGGCGGCCTTGTAGAAGATGTAGTCGGCGCGGTACTGGACCACCTGCTTCGCGCCCAGGTTGGCCGCGCCACAGGCCATGGCCGGCGCCACGCCGCCCACGGTGGCCACCCGCTGGACGTAGGTCACGCCTTGCATGGCGCCCATGCCCATGGCCGGGTTGGCCTTGACCAGCTGCAGGGGAATGTTGCCGCTGCCGCCGGGGGCCACGGCCAGTTGCGTGCCGGTGATCTTGGAGCCGTCCATGGACTCCCAGGTGGCGGGCGGACCGTAGTACTTGCCGACCTGCTTGCCGCCGCGGTCCATCAGGCGGGCGTCGGGGCCGGCGAAGACCCATTCGAACTGGCCCGCCATGCCCTGTTTGGCGCGGCATTCGTAGGTGATGTCGCCCGCGCCCACGGTCTCCATGGCCACGCGGTGGCCGGCGGGCACCTTCACCGCGTCGGGCAGGCCCGCCTGCGAGAACATCATGGGCTGGCCCCCCATCGAAGAGGCGCAGGCGGTCATGGCGAGAACGGCCGAAGCGGCCAGGGTGGTCTTGAGGATCATGGAAATACTCCGGTCAAAGGTTGGGGAGAGAAAGCCGGGCGGGTGCATGGCCCACCCGTGTTGGAATGGGTCTCAGGCGCCGAACGACAGGGCGTTCGCGGGCAAGGGCCGACCCAACGCGCTGCTGAGCGCGGTGAAGTGCATGGTCTCGTCGGCGGCCAGCCGTGCGGCCACCTGGGCCAGCGCGCGGTCGCTCAGCGGCGGAATCACGCTGAGGTAGGCATTGGTCGCGCCCAGCTCCAGGCGCGCGGCCAGCGACAGCACGTCGGCCTGGCTCTTCAGCGAATCGGCCTTGAGGTCCCTGGCGTACTCATCGAGCTTCTTTTCCGCCACGGCCTGGCCACCGAGCTTGCGGATGGTGGCGGCCAGGGCGTCGCGGTGCGCTTTGTGGTGGCCCTGGAACTGCACCGCCACGTCGAGCACGGGCTTTTGCAGCAGGCCGCTGCCCGCGCCGAGCTGGTAGGCGTTGATGGCCTCGTGCTCCAGGCCGAGCGCGATGTTGAGGATGTCGACGTCCTTGGCGACGTCGGCCTTCATGCCCTGGGCCAGGGCGGGCCGCCCGGCGAGCATCGCCAGGCCGACAGCGGACAGGGTGGCGCCGGTGCGCAGGAAGGCGCGGCGTGGATCGATGGAGGTGCTCATGGTCTTGTCTCTCGCGGTGGGTTTGAGGAGGGGGAGCGGCGGCCGTCGACACCCATACGCAGGCCGGCCCCGCACCGGATTCAGCGAACCCGACTGTTTTGCTGGGTTGTGCGCATCCGCACGGTGGCGTTGAATCCACACGGGAAACACCGGCGTAGTGGTGGATGCAAACGCCCCCACAATGCGCCGCATGAGCGCCGACCCCGACGAACTCCTCATGGACCTGATCGATCGCATCGCCCAGCGCGACGAGGCCGCGCTGAAGGCGCTCTACGACCTCACCGCGCGCAAGCTCTACGGGCTGTCGCTGCGCGTGCTGGGCTCCGCGGAGGCGGCGGAGGACGCGCTGCAGGAGGCCTACCTGCAGGTCTGGCGCAGCGCGGGCGACTACCGCGCCACACTGAGCCCGCCCATGGCCTGGCTGGGCCTGATCGTGCGCAGCCGCTCACTGGACCTGCTGCGCCGCCGCGCGGCCGATCGCGCCCACCTCACGCAGGAGCTCGACGAGGCCCTGGCCGACACGCTGCCCGGCGACGCGCCCAACCCCATGGACACCAGTCTGGCGAGCCAGCAGGCCTGGGCCATGCACCAGTGCCTGGGGCAACTGGAAAACAAGCAGCGCGAAGTGATCAGCCTGGCCTACCTGCGCGACCTGAGCCACGGCGAGCTGGCCGAGCGCCTGGCGCTGCCGCTGGGCACCGTCAAGACCTGGATACGCCGCGGCCTGGACAAGCTGCGCGACTGCATGGCCCGTTTCGCCTGAGGCCCGCGCCATGCAATTGCACCGCCACCCCGAACTGCTGCAACGCCTGGCCGCCGCGCACGCCCTGGGCACGCTGCGCGGCGGCGCGCGGCGCCGCTTCGAGGCCATCGCGCGCGAACAGCCCGCGGTGCGCGCGGCCGCCATCGAATGGCAGACCCGCGTGGCCAGCCTCAACGAACTGCAGGCGGGCGCCGAGCCCGGGCCGCAGGTGTGGACGCGCATCCAGAACCTGGTGCGCGCCGACGCCGAGGGCGCCGCCCTCGCGAAGCAGCGCCAGGAGGCGGCGGTGGCGCCGGCCACGGGTTGGTGGCACAGCCTGGCGCTGTGGCGCGGCGCCGGATTGGCCGGACTGTGCGCGGTGGCGCTGGCGCTGGCGCTGCTGCCCGCGCTGCGCGGCGAACTGGACCGGCGCGGCGCCGAAGTGGCCGCGCTGCAGCGCCAGCTGGCGGCCACCCCCGACGTGCGCTACGTGTCCGTGCTCAACGACGACCAGGCCCGGCCGGCGGTGCTGATCACCTTCGACCCCAAGCACAACCGCCTGAGCCTGCAGCGCGTGGGCGGCTACCAGGAAGCGGCCGACCGTTCGCTGCAGCTCTGGGCGCTGCCGCCGGGCGCAGCGCCCCGCTCGCTGGGCGTGCTCACGCCCGAGCGCCTGCTGCAGCTGGCGGCCAGCGAAAGCGCGGTGCGCGAGGTGCCCGCGCTGGCCATCAGCCTGGAACCCCTGGGTGGCGTGCCCAGCGAGCGCGGTCCCACCGGGCCGGTGCTGTTCCACGGGCCGCTGATCCACAAGCAGATCTGAGGCGACCAAAGAAAAAAGCCGGCGCGAGCGCCGGCTTTTTGACGAGAGGTCAGGGCTTAGTAGCGCGGACCGTTGCTGCGGTAGCCACCGCCGCCGCCTTCTTTGGGGCGCGAGATGTTGACCACGATCTGGCGGCCATCGACCGACTGGCCATTGAGGCCATCGATGGCGGCCTGCGCCTCGGCCGGCGAGGACATCTCGACGAAACCGAAACCCTTGGAGCGGCCGCTGTCGCGGTCGGTCATGACCTTGGCCGAGGCCACGGCGCCGTATTCGGAGAAGTTGTGACGAAGCGCGTCGTCGTTGACGGAGTAGGGCAGGTTGCCCACGTACAGTTTGCTGCTCATGACTGAGCCTTTCAGAGAAGCGGGCCGGCCTGCAATGGCACGGACGCCGCGAGAGAAGGCGGTTGCCACGTGGAAGTGGGCCACCTGAGAAGACCGCCAGCCCGAGAGGACCGAGCGGTCAGTGAACGGCCGTTCGAGGACGGCGAAGCGCGCGATCCTACGCGCGATGCCAGGATTCACCTAAGGATTTCGGCAATTCCGCGATTGGCCTGACCAACGGTCAGCCCCCTCATTGCCGCGCCGTGCGCACATTGGCCGGCGGCTGCTGCGGGTGGCTGCTGCGCCAGGGGTTGATGTCCAGCCCGCCGCGGCGCGTGTAGCGCGCGTAGACGCTCAGCTTGGCGGGTTTGCAGCGCGTCCACAGGTCCATGTAGATGCGCTCCACGCACTGCTCGTGGAATTCGTTGTGGTTGCGAAAGCTCACCAGGTACTGCAGCAGGCCCGCCTGATCGATCTGCGGGCCGCTGTAGGCGATCTGCACGCTGCCCCAGTCGGGCTGGCCGGTCACCAGGCAGTTGCTCTTGAGCAGGTGGCTGACCAGGGTTTCGCTCACGGGTTGTTCGTCGAAGGCCGCCGTGAGCAGCTCGGGCGCGGGCTCGTAGCGCGTGCACTCCACGTCGAGCCGGTCCAGGCTCAGGCCGTCAAGCTCGTGGATGGGTTCGGCGTCGAAGCGTTCGGGCGCCAGCAGCTTCACGCCCACGCCGGCCTGCATGGGCCCGCCATGCCAGACGGCGGCGCTCAGGTCCGCGCGCAGGCGATCGCGCACGGCGTCGGCGCTGTCGAAGGGCGTGTTGTTGAAGCTGTTGAGGTAGAGCTTGAAGGACTTGCTCTCCACGATGTGCGTGCTCTCGGCCGGCACGGTGATGTGCGCGATGGCCACCTGCGGCTTGCCGCGCGGGTTGAGCCAGGACAGCTCGTAGGCCGTCCACAGGTCGCAGCCCACGAAGGGCACGTCGCCGGCGATGCCGATCTCGCGCCGCTTGGCCTCGCGCGGCAGCGGGAAGATCAGCGAGGGGTCGTAGCGGTCGACGTAGGCCGAGGCCTTGCCCAGCTGCGATTGTTCGGGGGTGTTCTGGCTCATCTCGGCTTTAACTGAACTCTCGTTCGCGCAGCCACTTGGTGGCGACCCACTTCTCGCCCTCGAGCACCGGCGCGCCGCCGTGCAGGGTGCGCGTGCTCGGGTGCGGCCGGTCGTAGCTGAAGAAGACGGCGTGGCCGCGCACGGGCGCCACCTCCAGGCCGACGTCGGGGAAGGTGGTGCCGCCGCCGCGCGCCGGTTCGTTGAGGTACATCACCAGCGTGGCCACGCGCTGGCCGCCGCGCTTGAGGATGGTGGGCGTGCCGGCCTCGTTGGGATCGAAGTAGTCGTAGTGCGGCTTGTACTCGGCGCCCGGGCGGTAGTGCAGCACCTGCAGGCCCTCGCCGTTTTCCATCGGCCAGCCCACCAGGCGCGCGATGCGCTGCTCCACGGCCGTGACCTCGGGCGTCTGGCCGCGCGCGAAGAACATGCCGCTGCTGGTGCGGTCGGGGTTGAGCTCCTCGCCGCCGGTGGCGGTCTGCACCGTGAGCGAGCGCGCCAGCCGGGGCTTGGCCGATTCGATGATGGCCTCGCACTCCTCGGCGCTGAGCAGGTTGCCCAGCACCACCACGCGCGGGTGGTTCACGTGCGCGATGACGTCCACCCAGCGGTCACCGGCGTCGATGCGGCGCGGCGAACCCGAGG
This sequence comes from Hydrogenophaga sp. YM1, assembly GCF_016903055.1. Lineage (NCBI taxonomy): Bacteria > Pseudomonadati > Pseudomonadota > Betaproteobacteria > Burkholderiales > Comamonadaceae > Hydrogenophaga > Hydrogenophaga sp. YM1. Next base: position 3,513,172 of record NZ_CP070223.1, read on the forward strand.
TGTCGATGACCGGCACCGCCGAGCCCTGCCCCACCACACCCTGCACGGCCTCCCTCACTTCGGGGGCGGCCTGGGCCAGCGCGCCGGGCGAAACGGTGGACAGGTGCTCCAGCAGCGTGCGCTCCAGCGCGGCCTCGGCCACGCCGGCGTTCCAGCCGGCGTCGAGCATGGCCTTGAGCACGGACTCGGGCGTGCAGCCGGCGCTGGCCTGCTCGATGATCCAGCGGCGCAGTTCGGGCGTGACGGACTGGGACATGGCGGTCTCCGGTGTCGCTCTCAGGAGGTGGCCTCGCGCCGGAACACCAGCCGGTCGGGCCCGGACGCGTCGGGCGTGAAGCGGTAGCCCTCGAGGTCGAAGGCCTTGAGCTGCTCGGGCGTGCTGGCCTGGTGCCGCACGGCCCAGCGCACCATGAGCCCGCGCGCGCGCTTGGCCATGAAGCTGATGACCTTGTAGCCCGCGGGCTTGCGCTCCTCGAACACGCAGCTGACCACGCGCGGGCGCAACACCTTCAGGTCCACCGCCTTGAAGTACTCCTCGCTGGCCAGGTTGATCACCACCGGGCTCTTGTCGGCCAGGGCGCGCTGGTTCAGGTAGTCGGCGATGCGGCTGCCCCAGAAGGCGTAGAGGTTGGCGCCGCGCGGCGTCTTCAGGCGCGTGCCCATCTCCAGCCGGTAGGGCTGCATCCAGTCAAGCGGGCGCAGCACGCCGTACAGGCCGCTGAGGATGCACAGGTGCTGCTGCAGCCACTCCAGCTCGGTTTCGGACAGGTTCTTGGCGTCCAGGCCGCCGTAGACGTCGCCATCGAAGGCCAGCACAGCCTGCTTGGCGTTCTTGGCGGTGAACTTCGGCACCCAGGCTTCGTAGCGCGCGGCGTTGAGCGCGGCCAGCTTGTCCGACAGGTCCATGAGCGTGGCGATCTGCTGCGGCGTCTTGCGCTTGAGCACCTCGATCAGCTCCGCCGCCTGCTCGACGAACAGCGGCTGGGTGTGCGCCTTCACATGGGGGGGCGTCTCGAAATCGAGGGCCTTGGCGGGCGAGATCAGGAATAGCATGGATGAACGGTGGAACCAGACGGGCCGACGGAGACCTCGATTATCGCGAAGCCCCGCCGCCGCCCCCCGCCCCAGGGCCATGGCCGCCGCCCAGAGAATTACGTTTTGCGAAATGCATTTCACTATGGTAAATTGCCAGCACCGTTCAAGGAGACCGCCATGACGCCTGCCATGCCCCGCGCCGACCTGCCCGCGCCGGCCCCGATCCAGCAACTGCACCACTACGCGTACCGCGCGCGCGACGCGGAGGAAACGCGGCATTTCTACGAAGACATCCTGGGCCTGCCGCTCTACCACATCATCCAGAGCGACTACGTACCCAGCACGGGCGAGTACTGCCCGTACACGCACTTCTTCTTCCGCCTGCAGGACGGCTCCTTCATCGCCTTCTTCGACCTGGGCGACGACGAGGCGGCGCTGCCGAGCCCGAACACGCCGAAGTGGGTGAACCACATCAGCTTCCGGGTGAACACCGTCGGCGAGCTGGAGAACACCAAGGCGCGCCTGGAGGCGAGCGGGATCGAGGTGCTGGGGGTGACCGACCACCACATCTTCAAGAGCATCTATTTCTTCGACCCGAACGGCATCCGGCTGGAACTGACGGCCCAGCTGGCCGACGAGTTCCAGATGCTGCAGGAAAGCAAGACCGCGCACGCCCGCCTGGGCGAATGGAACGCCCGCAAGGAGCAGTGGCGCAAGGAACGCGCGGCGGGCAAGAGCGCCGCGCCGCTCAAGCCGCAGCAGAACGACCGGCCCGAAGTGGCCGAGCGGGCCAAGGGCTGAAGGACGGCACCCATGTCGCTGAACACCTACCGGGACGTCGCCCACACCAACGGCTATGAGTTCACCCAGGGCGGCGGCTACGAGCTGCCCACCTACCCCTTCGTGCCGCCCCCAGAACTCCACAGCCAGGCGCCGGCCCGCCACCCCATCGTCATCGTCGGCGGCGGCATCACCGGCCTCACCCTGGCCTGCTCGCTCGCGCGGCTGGGTGTCAAGGCCATCCTGATCGACGAGGACGACACCGTCGGCGTCAAGGGCGCCTCCTCGCGCGGCATCTGCTACACGCAGAAATCGCTGGAGATCTTCGAGCGCCTGGGCGTCTACGAGCCCATCGCCGCCAAGGGCACGCAGTGGAGCGTGGGCCGCACCTTCGCTGGCGACGACGAGGTCTACAGCTTCGACCTGCGCCAGCAGGGCAGCTTCAACCTCAGCCAGCAGCCGCCCTTCATCAACATCCAGCAGTTCTATATCGAGGCCTTCCTGGTCGACCGCATCCAGCAACTCGGCCACGTCGAGCTGCGCTGGCGCAACCGCCTCACCGCCTTTGAGCAGAACGAGCAGTTGGCCACGCTCACCGTGGAAACGCCCGCGGGCAGCTACCGCATCGAGGCCGAGCACGTCATCGACGCCACCGGCAGCAACAGCCCGCTGCGCAAGTGGCTGCAGGTGCCGTTCGACAGCAAGCGCGGCGACGACCGCTGGTGCATCGCCGACGTGCGCTTCAGCACCCGCCCGCCGACGGAGCGCCACACCTGGATCGAGGCGCCCTTCAACGAGAACCGCGCGGTCTGGCAGCACCTGATGGCCGACGACGTCTGGCGCATCGACTACCAGATGGCGCCCAACGCCGACCCGGCCCACGTCAGCCGCGAGGACGTGGTGCGCGAGCGCCTGGCGCGCCAGTTCGGCCCCGAGGTGGAGGTCGAGATCGTCTGGGTCGGTCCCTACGCCTACCGCAGCGAGTGCGTGCACCACATGCGCCACGGGCGCGTGTACTTCATGGGCGACTCGGCCAAGGTGGTCAGCCCCTTCGGCGCGCGCGGCGGCAACACCGGCGTGGCCGACGCCGACAACCTGGCCTGGAAACTGGCCGCCGTGCTGCGCGGCCAGGCCGCGCCCGGCCTGCTGGACAGCTACGAGGACGAGCGCCTGGAGGCCGCGCGCGAGAACGTGCGCGTGACCAACCGCACCGCGCGCTTCCTGCGCCCGGCCGAGGGCATCGAGCGGGTCTACCGCGACGCGGCCATCGCCCTGGCCAAGCGCCACCCCTTCGCGCGCGCCCTCGTCAACACCGGCCGCATGGCCGTGGCCAACCCCTACACGCAATCGCGCATCGTGCAGTACGCGCCCGGCAGCGCCGCGGGCCAGTCGGTCCAGAACGTGGCCTTCCGCTGGGCCAACGGCCAGGCGGGCCGCATGAACCAGCTGCTGGACTGGGCCGGCGGCGAACTGCTGCTGCTGTGCTTTGGCGCGCTGGATGCGCCCGCGCTGCGGCGCCTGCGCGAGGTGCTGGCCACCACGCCGCTGCGCGCGGTGCAGGTGCCCGCCGGCCGCGCCCCGGCCCAAGCCAGCGAACACGTCCGCGACCCGCAGGGCCACCTGCGCGGCGCCTGCGGCCTGGCCGAAGGCGACGAACCCGCCTGGGCCCTGGTGCGGCCGGACGGCTACCTCGCCGCCAGCGGCGGCGCCATCGACGGCCGCCTGGTGCAGGCCATTGGCCTCACCCTGGGCCTCACCGGAGTGCACGCATGATCACCAACCCCCACTGGCAGGACGCCGACACCTTCTACGAGCAGTTGCTGGACGCGCAGGCGGGCCTGTCGCCCGAGCAACTCCAGGCGTTCAGCGCGCGCCTCATCCTGCTGCTGGCCAATCAGGTCGGCGACGCAGCGGTGCTGGCCGCGTGCATCCAGGCGGCCCGAGAGGCCGCCTGAGAGCGCCACCAGGCCCCATGCCCCGGGGGGTGGCGGGCTAAAATGCCCGCTTCCCCCCCGTCATCTCCAACGGCATCCCACGGGATGCCGTTGCCATTACTGGCGTCCCCCATGACCGACACCGTGCAGCAACCTGGCCTGGCCTCGCTGGCCAAGTCCTTCGAACCCGCCCCCATCGAAGCCCGCTGGGGCCCCTGGTGGGAGCAGCGCGGCGTAGGAAAGGCCGGGTTCCGCGGCACCGGCGAGGCCAAGGCCGGCGCACCCGCCTTCTCCATCCAGCTGCCGCCGCCGAACGTGACCGGCACCCTGCACATGGGCCACGCGTTCAACCAGACCATCATGGACAGCCTGACGCGCTACCACCGCATGATGGGCGCGAACACGCTGTGGGTGCCGGGCACCGACCACGCGGGCATCGCCACCCAGATCGTGGTCGAGCGCCAGCTGCAGGAACAGGGCCTCAAGCGCCACGACCTCGGCCGCGAGGCCTTCACGCAGAAGGTCTGGCAGTGGAAGGAAAAGAGCGGCGACACCATCACCACACAGATGCGCCGCATGGGCGACACCGTGGACTGGTCGCGCGAGTACTTCACCATGGACCCCAAGCTTTCGGCCGTGGTGACCGAAACCTTCGTGCGCCTGTACGAGCAGGGCCTCATCTACCGCGGCAAGCGCCTGGTCAACTGGGACCCGGTGCTCAAGTCGGCGGTGAGCGACCTGGAGGTGGAGAGCGAGGAGGAAGACGGCTTCCTCTGGCACATCCGCTACCCCCTGGCCGACGGCAGCGGTTCGGTGGTGGTGGCCACCACGCGCCCCGAAACCATGCTGGGCGACAGCGCCGTCATGGTGCACCCTGAGGACGAGCGCTACGCGGGTCTGATCGGCAAGACGGTGAAGCTGCCGCTGTGTGATCGCGAGATTCCGGTCATCGCCGACGCCTATGTCGACCGCGAGTTCGGCACCGGCGTGGTCAAGGTCACCCCCGCGCACGACCACAACGACTACGCCGTGGGCCAGCGCCACGGCCTGCCGCAGATCGGCGTGCTCACGCTGGACGCGGCGATCAATGACAACGCCCCCGAGAAATACCGCGGCCTCGACCGCTTCGTGGCCCGCAAGGCCGTGGTGGCCGACCTCGAGGCCCTGGGCCTGCTGGTCGAGACCAAGAAGCACAAGCTCATGGTGCCGCGCTGCGCGCGCACCGGCCAGGTGGTGGAGCCCATGCTCACCGACCAGTGGTTCGTGGCCATGACCAAGGTCAGCGAGCAGGACCCCAGCGGCAAGAGCATCGCGCAGAAGGCGATCGACGCCGTCGACTCGGGCGCGGTGAAGTTCGTGCCCGAGAACTGGGTCAACACCTACGACCAGTGGATGAAGAACATCCAGGACTGGTGCATCAGCCGCCAACTCTGGTGGGGCCACCAGATCCCCGCCTGGTACGACGAGGACGGCCGGGTCTACGTGGCGCGCAATCAGGCCGACGCCCAGGCACAGGCCCCGGGCAAGACCCTCACGCGCGACCCCGACGTGCTGGACACCTGGTACTCGTCCGCGCTGGTGCCCTTCAGCACCATGGGCTGGCCCGAGCACAAGGGCGGCCCCACCGAGGACTACGACGTCTACCTGCCCAGCAGCGTGCTGGTGACGGGCTACGACATCATCTTCTTCTGGGTCGCGCGCATGATCATGATGACGACCCACTTCACGGGTCGCGTGCCGTTCCGCCACGTCTACATCCACGGCCTGGTGCGCGACGCCCAGGGCCGCAAGATGAGCAAGAGCGAAGGCAACGTGCTCGACCCGGTGGACCTGATCGACGGCATCGCGCTGGCGCCGCTGCTGGACAAGCGCACCACCGGCCTGCGCAAGCCCGAGACCGCGCCGCGCGTGCGCAAGGACACCGAGAAAGAATTCCCCGAGGGCATTCCCGCCTACGGCGCCGACGCCCTGCGCTTCACCTTCGCGGCCCTGGCCTCGCTGGGCCGCAGCATCAACTTCGACAGCAAGCGCTGCGAGGGCTACCGCAACTTCTGCAACAAGCTCTGGAACGCCACGCGCTTCGTGCTGATGAACTGCGAAGGGCAGGACTGCGGCCTCGAAGAGCACACCAAGGCCGAATGCGCCGTGGGACAGCCTTTCCATGGCTACCTCAGCTTCAGCCAGGCCGACCGCTGGATCAGCTCCGCGCTGCAGCGCACCGAGGCCACCGTGGCGCAAGGTTTCGCCGAGTACCGCCTGGACAACGTCGCCAACGCCATCTATGACTTCGTCTGGAACGAGTTCTGCGACTGGTACCTGGAGATCGCCAAGGTGCAGATCCAGACCGGCGACGCCGCGCAGCAGCGCGCCACGCGCCGCACCCTGATCCGCACGCTGGAAGCCATCCAGCGCCTGGCCCACCCCATCATTCCCTTCATCACCGAAGAGCTGTGGCAGAAGGTGGCGCCGGTGGCCGGGCGGGCCGGCGAATCGGTGGCGCTGGCCGCCTACCCGGTGAGCCAGCCTGAGCGCATCGACGAAGCCGCCGAAGCCCATGTGGCGCGCCTGAAGAAGCTGGTGGACGCCTGCCGCACCCTGCGTGGCGAGATGGGCGTGTCACCGGCCCAGCGCCTGCCGCTCTACGCCGTGGGCGACGCCGCCTTCCTGCGCGGTGCCGCGCCGGTGCTGCAGTCGCTGGCCAAGCTGGCCGAGGTGCGCGTGTTCGACGACGAGGCCGCCTGGGCCCAGGCCGCGGGCGCCGCGCCCGTGGCGGTGGTGGGCGAGGCCCGCCTGTGCCTGTTCATGGAAATCGACGTCGCGGCCGAGAAGGTCCGCCTGGGCAAGGAAGCCGCCCGCCTGCAGGGCGAGATCGCGAAGGCCCAGGGCAAGCTTGGCAACGAAGGCTTCGTGGCGCGCGCCCCGGCGGCGGTGATCGAGCAGGAAAAACAGCGCCTGGCCGACTTCGGCGCCACGCTGGAGAAGGTGCAGGCCCAGCTGGCGCGCCTGGGCTGAACCCTGGGCACAGCGGCACCGGCTGGGCCGGGCCGCTGGCACCGCCCCTCAGGGGGTACAGCGCCGCGCGGTGGGGGTCAGTCCCTGGACAGCGCCGCGAGCGAGGCCCACTGCGAGGGTGAGGCCGACTGCGGCGGGTCGCCCGACTCGGGGAAGCCCAGGCTGTCGAGCATGGAGAAGTCGCTGCTGCCCGGCTCGCGGCGCGCGTCGTCGGGCGACAGGGTTTCGTGGATGCGGTGGGCCAGGTACCAGCTCGCCCGCAACTTGGCCTCGCGCGTGTGCGAACCCAGACGGGGCGTGAGGTGCAGGTTGGGAATGCCGTAGAGCGGCGAACCGGGCGCGGCGAACTGGGCGTTGGCGCCGTCGAGCAGGCAGGCGTCGATGCGGCCGTCGCACAGGGCCAGGGCCAGGGCCTCGGGGTCGAACAGCGCGCTGCGGCTCACGCCCACCCAGAGCTGGCCCGGCTTGCAGTGGTTGAGCAGGCGCTCGTTGATCCAGCCCTTGAAGCGCGAGGCGTAGACCATTTGCAGCGAGATGGCGTCGGCGCGCTCCAGCAGCTCGTGCAGGGGCACGGGCTCCACGTGCAGCTTGGCCCAGAGCTCGGCGGCGTGGTGCACGGCCGGGTCGTAGCCCAGCACGCGCACGCCCAGGCTGCGCAGCATGGGCGCCAGCGTGTGCGCCACCGGCGCCAGGCCCAGCAGGCCCACGGTGCTGCCCGCCAGTTCGCGGCCCATGCGCACCTGGCCCAGCTTGCGGCCCAGCAGCGCGCTCACCATGCCACGCCGGTAGAGCATCAGCAGGCCGTAGAGCAGGTACTCGGCGTTGGAGCGCACCGTGGCGCTGCGCGCCTGCAGCACGCGCACGCCGCGCTGCGCGCAAGCGTTGAGGTCGGTGTTGTCGCTGGAGATCTGCATGCGCGCGACCATCATGAGGTGGGGCGCATGGTCCAGGAATTCCTGGGAGACCACCACGTGCGGCGGCAGCACCACGGCGCGGGCCTCGGCCAGCGCGCGGCGCAGCTCGGCGGGGTCGTCCGCCAGCTCGGGAAGGTAGACCACGTCATGGCGCTCCTGCAGCCACGCCAGGGCTTCGGGCACCAGCGGGTCGACGAGCAGGACGTCCATGGGCGTGGGCATCAGCGCCGTTTCAGCACCGACACGAAATCGCCGCCCAGCGTTTCCTGGTGGACGAGCAGGTTGCCGGTCTGCTTGGCGAAGGCCTGGAAATCGCGCACCGAGCCGGCGTCGGTGGCCACCACCTTCAGGGTCTGGCCGCTGTGCATCTCGGCCAGGGCTTTCTTGGCCTTCAGGATGGGCAGCGGGCAGTTCAGGCCCCGGGCGTCGAGTTCTCGGTCAGCAGCGATCATGAAGGCAGGGCTCCGTCTGGGTAACGGCGCATTTTAGGCCGCGTCGGCCTTTGGTGTGTCGTCCAGGAATTGCGGCTGCAAGCCCCGTGACATAAGCCACTGGGCCAGGGCCAGGCCCGTACCCGCCCGCCAACAACGCACCGCCGCCGGCTCCAGCAGCCGGTACTCCGACAGCTCCGGCGACAGGCGCACCTCGCCCCGGCAGCGGGCGTGGTAGGTGATGATGACCTGGTTCATGCGCTGGAAATCGTGCACGGCCATCAGGCTCAGGGCCTCGGTGTCGAGCGAGGTTTCCTCGGTGATCTCTCGGCGGATGCCCTCCTCCGGCGTCTCGCCAGCCTCCATGAAGCCGGTGATCAGCCCGAAAAAGCGGCCCGGCCAGGCGGCGTTGCGCGCCAGCAGCACCCGCCCGTCGAGCTCGACGATGGCCGCCAGCACCGGCGTGGGATTGTTCCAGTGGGTGTAGCCGCAGGCCGGGCAGCGCAGGCGCCGCTTGTCGCCGCCGTCCTCGGCCTGGACGATCTCGCGCAGCGCCGTGGCGCATTGCGGGCAGTAGCGGAAGGCGCCGTCGCCGCTCACGGGGTCAGGCGGGGAAGACGCCGGTGGACAGGTAGCGGTCGCCGCGGTCGCAGACCACGAACACGATGGTGGCGTTCTCGACCTGACGCGACACCTGCAGGGCCGTCCAGAGCGCCCCGGCGGCGGAGATGCCGCCGAAGATGCCTTCCTCGCGCGCCATGCGCCGGGCCATGTCTTCGGCGTCGGCCTGCGAGACGTAGATCATCTCGTCGACGGCCTTGGGGTCGTAGATCTTGGGCAGGTACTCCTCGGGCCATTTGCGGATGCCGGGGATGCGCGAACCCTCGCTGGGCTGGGCACCGACGATGCGCACGGCCGGGTTCTTTTCCTTGAGGAAGCGCGAGACGCCGGTGATGGTGCCGGTGGTGCCCATGGCGCTCACGAAATGGGTGATGCGCCCGCCGGTCTGCTCCCACAGCTCGGGGCCGGTGGTCTCGTAGTGGATGCGCGGGTTGTCGGGGTTGGCGAACTGGTCGAGCACCCGGCCCTTGCCATCGGCCTGCATCTTGTCGGCCAGGTCGCGCGCCGACTCCATGCCGCCGCTTTTGGGCGTGAGGATGAGCTCGGCGCCGAAGGCCTTCATGGTCTGGGCGCGTTCGACGGACAGGTCCTCCGGCATGATGAGCACCATGCGGTAACCCTTGATGGCCGCCGCCATGGCCAGCGCGATGCCGGTGTTGCCGGAAGTGGCTTCGATCAGGGTGTCGCCGGGCTTGATGTCGCCGCGCTCCTCGGCGCGCCGGATCATGGACAGCGCGGGCCGGTCTTTCACCGAACCGGCCGGGTTGTTGCCTTCCAGCTTGGCCAGGATGACGTTGCCGCGCGGGCCGTTGTCCGCCGCGCCGATGCGCTGCAGCGCCACCAGCGGCGTGCGGCCGACGGCGTCTTCGATGGTGGGGTATTGCATGGCGCCACTGTGCCATAATCCGCGCCCTTGCTCGGGCCGAAGTGGCGAAATCGGTAGACGCAGCGGATTCAAAATCCGCCGCCGCAAGGCGTGCCGGTTCGAGTCCGGCCTTCGGCACCACCAGAGCAAGCCCTGCAACCAGCCCGCTCCACGCGGGCTTTTTGTTGGCCGCTCGCCGGCCTCAGCCGCGCAGGCCTTCGGCCACGGTGGGGTAGCGCAGCCGCAGCCCCAGCTCATCCTTTAGCCGCTGGTTGCGCAGGCGGCGCGATTCGCTCATGAAGCTCAGCAGCACCAGCGGCAACTGGTCCTGCGCCGTGTCGCGTGGCACGCGCGGCGGGCGTGGCAGGCCGTAGAGATCGGCCGCGAGGTCGAAGTAGTCGCCCATCTTGAGTTCGCTGTCGTCCACCACGTTGAGCACGCGCTGCGCGCGGCCGCGCCACAGCGCCAGCGCGCAGGCCCGCGCCAGGTCGTCGGCGTGGATGTGGCTCGTGTAGACGTCGTCCTCGGCGCGCAGCACGGGCGTGCCGCGCAGCAGCCGCTCGCGCGGCGTGCCGCCCTCACGGTCGTTGGCGTAGATGCCCGGGATGCGCAGCACGCTGGCGCGCACGCCCAGGGCGCGGCCCAGCCAGCGCACACGGTCCTCCGCGTCCACGCGGCGCGCCGCGCGCGGGGTGCGCGGCCGCGCGGGCTGCGACTCGCTGGTCCAGGCGCCACCTCGGTCGCCATAGACGCCGGTGGTGGAGCCATAGACCAGCGCCAGCGGGGGCGTGCGCTGCGCCAGCGCGTGCACCAGGGCGCGCGTGCGTGGGTCGATGCGCCAGTCGGCCATGTCCTCCGAAGGCGGCGGCGCCAGGTGCAGCACGCGCGTGGCCAGGCCGGCCAGGCGGCGCAGGCTGCGCGCATCGTCCAGGTCGCCCCGCAAGGGCACCAGGCCCGCCGCGCGCAGGCCAGGCATGCGCTCCGGACTGGAGGTGAGCGCCAGCAGGCGCGCGCGCCGACCGGCGCCCAAGGCGCCGGCCGCTCGCAGGCCGACGTCGCCACAGCCCACGATCAGCACCCGTTCACGCCGGAAGCGCGCGGGCAAGGCCCCAAGGAAACTCATGCAAAACGGGTTTTTGCGACAATGCGCGGTTGCTTGGAACGGGGTGCGCCACCGGAGCGCGCCCCTCGACAGAAAGAAGACGGCGAGTATGACATTCACGATCACGGTGCAGCCCAGCGGGCGCGCCTTCACCGCCAACCCCGACGAAGCCATGCTGGCCGCCGGCATCCGCCAGGGCATCGGCCTGCCCTATGGCTGCAAGGACGGCGCCTGCGGCTCCTGCAAGTGCAAGCTGGTGTCGGGCACCGTGGTGCACGGGCCGCACCAGGCCAAGGCCCTGTCGGCCGACGAGGAGGCCGCGGGCTACGTGCTCACCTGCTGCGGCGTGGCCCACAGCGACGTGGTGCTGGAGTCGCGCCAGGTCACCGAGCTCGGTGCCTTCCCCATCAAGAAGATGCCCGCGCGCGTCAACAGCCTCACGCGCGCCTCGCACGACGTGATGGTGGTGCGCCTGCAGCTGCCCGCCAGCGACACCTTCCAGTACCGCGCGGGCCAGTACGTGGAGTTCATCCTGCGCGACGGCGACCGCCGCAGCTACTCCATGGCCAACGCGCCGCACACGCAGGCCGAGGCGCCAGGGCTGGAGCTGCACCTGCGCCACATGCCCGGCGGCAAGTTCACCGACCAGGTCTTCTCCACCATGAAGGAGAAGGACATCCTTCGCATCGAAGGCCCCTTCGGCGGCTTCTTCCTGCGCGAGGACAGCGACAAGCCCATGGTGCTGCTCGCCTCCGGCACGGGCTTCGCCCCCATCAAGGCCATCGTCGAGCACATGCGATTCAAGGGCATCCAGCGCCCCGCCACCCTGTACTGGGGCGGCCGCCGCCCGGCCGACCTGTACCAGAGCGCCTGGATCGAGGAGCAGCTGGCCGCCATGCCGAACCTGAAGTACGTGCCCGTGGTGTCCGACGCCCAGCCCGAGGACGCCTGGACCGGCCGCACGGGCTTCGTGCACCGCGCCGTGCTGGAAGACCACGCCGACCTGAGCGGCTTCGAGGTCTACGCCTGCGGCGCGCCCATCGTGGTCGAATCGGCCAAGCGCGACTACGTGGCGCAGGCCGGCCTGCCCGAGGAGTGCTTTTTCGCCGACGCCTTCACTTCCGCCGCGGACAAGGTCTGAACACCCCCACCCCCTAGGAGACACCGCATGATTTCCCGCCGCCACGCCATCGCCCTCGCCACCACCGCGCTCGCCCTGCCCGCCTGGGCACAAGCCCGCACCACACGCATCGTGGTGCCCTTCGCGGCCGGTGGGCCGATCGACGTGACGGCGCGCGTCCTGGCCGACGCGGTGAAGGATTCGCTGGGCACGGTGATCATCGAGAACCGCCCCGGCGCCGGCGGCAACATTGGCGTGAGCCAGGTCGCCAAGGCCGCGCCCGACGGCCTGACCCTGGGCATCGCCACCACGGCCTCGCACGGCATCAACCCCTGGCTGTTCAAGCAGTTGCCCTACGACCCGGCGAAGGATTTCGCGCCCGTCACGCAGATGCTGCGTGTGCCCAACGTGCTGGTGATGAACGCCGAGACCGCGCAGCGCCTGAACATCCAGAGCGTGCGCGACCTCATCCGCTACGGCAAAGCGAACCCGGGCAAGCTCAACTACGGCTCGGGTGGCAACGGCAGCGCCGGCCACCTGGCGGGCGAGCTGTTCAAGAACCAGGCTGGCGTGTTCGCCGTGCACATCCCCTACAACGGCGGCAACCCGGCGCAGCTGGGGCTGCTGTCGGGCCAGGTCGACTTCAACTTCGACAACCTCGCCACCGCGGCGGCCAACATCCGCGCGGGCAAGCTCAAGGCCCTGGCCGTCACCACCGCCCAGCGCAGCGGCGTGATGCCCGAGGTGCCCACCGTCGCGGAGACCCTGCCCGGCTTCGAGATCGACACCTGGTGGGGCCTGGTGGCCCCGGCCGGCACGCCGGCCGACGTGGTGTCGCAGCTCAACGCGGCCTTCACCAAGGCCCTGCAGTCGCCGGACGTGAAGGGCAAGTTCGCCGCCCTGATGGCCGAGCCGGCGCCCAGCACGCCCCAGGCCTTCGGCGAGTTCATGGCCCGCGAGCGCGCCAAGTACGAGCGCCTGGTCAAGCTCAGCGGCGCCAAGGTGGATTGAATTCGAACCGCTCACGCGACAAGGGCGCCCTCGGGCGCCCTTTTTCCTGCCTGGCCGATGCTCAGCCCTTCAGCAGTAGCCTCACATCGTCGGCCAGCGACTGCGCGCCGCTGTTGTAGCGGTTGTAGAGGCGGATGCGCCCCGTCGTGTCGTACACGTAGCTGCCCGCCGAGTGGTCCATGGTGTAGCTCGTGGGCGTCTTGCCCTCGACCTTCTTGTAGTAGACCTTGAAGCTCTTGGCCACGGCCTCCAGCTCGCCGGGCGCCGCGTACAGCGCAAGAAAGCTCGGGTCGAACTGGGTCACGTACTGCTTCATCACCTCGGGCGTGTCGCGCTCGGGGTCCACGCTGATGAACAGGCCCTGGAAGCGATCGCCGTCGGGCCCGAGCAGGCGCTTGGCCTCGGCCATCTCGGTCATCGAGGTGGGGCACACGTCGGGGCATTGCGTGAAGCCGAAGAAGATCACCACCACCTTGCCCTTGAAGTCGTCCAGCGTGCGCTTCTGGCCGTTGTGGTCGGTGAGCGAGAAGCCGGTGGCGTAGTCGGCGCCGGTGATGTCGATGCCTTTGAACGCCGGCGGCGACTCGGAACACGCGGCCAGCAGCAGGGAAGCGGCGCCAGCGGCCATCAGGCGGCGGCGGGAGACGGTGTTCTTCACCATGGCAGGTAGTGGTCGATGAGCAGCGCCGCGAACAGCAGCGACAGGTGGATGAGCGAGAAGCGGAAAGTCTTTCGAGCCAGGGCGTCGGAATAGTTCCGCCACAGCGCGAAGGCGTAACCGCAGAAACCCAGGCCGAGCGCGAGCGCGCTCACCAGGTAGAACCAGCCGCTCATGCGCAGCATGAAGGGCAGCAGCGTGGCCGCCAGCAGCACGAAGGTGTAGAGCAGGATCTGCAGGCGCGTGAACTCGGAACCGTGCGTGACCGGCAGCATCGGCAGGCCGGACTTGCGGTAGTCCTCCACGCGGTAGAGCGCCAGCGCCCAGAAGTGCGGCGGCGTCCAGAGGAAGATGATGAGAAAGAGCACCAGCGCCTCGGGCGCGACCGTGCCCGTCATGGCCGCCCAGCCCAGCACCGGTGGCATGGCGCCCGAGGCCCCGCCGATCACGATGTTCTGCGGCGTGAGCGGCTTGAGGATGACGGTGTAGACCACCGCGTAGCCCACGAAGGTGGCGAAGGTCAGCCACATGGTGAGCGGGTTGACCCAGAACCAGAGAATGGCCGAGCCGATCGCGCACAGTACGGCCGAGAACGTGAGCGTCTGCCAGTTGGTGAGCTCGCCCTTGGCCGTGGGACGCCAGGCGGTGCGCTTCATCTTCGCGTCGATGTGCTGCTCGACCACGCAGTTGAAGGCCGCCGCCGCGCCGGCCACCAGCCAGATGCCGAAGCAGGCGACGGCCGCGAGACGCAGCTGCGGCCAGCTCGGCAGGCCGGGCACGGCGAGCACCATGCCGATGAGCGCGCAGAACACAATCAGCTGGATCACGCGCGGCTTGGTCAGCGCGTGGAACTGGCGCCAGGTCGACGGCAGGGACAAGGGATGCACTTCTGTGTTCACGGGAAAACCTCCGCGCTGCGCGTGGCGGCCACGGCGCCCGTGAAGGCGATCACCAACGCGGCGGCGCCGCCGGTGTGGCCCACGGCGGCCAGCAGCGGCCAGTCGAGCACGACATTGCTGAGACCGGTGAGGAACTGCCAGGCGCACAGGGCCACGAGCACGCGCGCGAAGCGCTGCAGCCCCGGCACGCGCCACAGCGCCCAGGCGAGCGCCAGCAGCAGCGCGAACACGGCGTAGGCCATGAGGCGGTGCACGTAGTGGATGGCGGTGAGCGCCGGGAAGGTGATGGCCTCACCCGCGTGGTTGGCCCCCAGTTCGCGCCAGAGCGTGAAGCCCTCGCGCAGGTTCATGGCGGGCCACCAGCTGCCCTGGCAGGTGGGGAACTCGCTGCAGGCCAGCACGGCGTAGTTGGTGCTGACCCAACCGCCCAGTGCGATCTGCAGCCACACCAGTGCGAAGGCGGCCAATAGCCAGCCGCGCTGCGCCGCGCCGATGGGCGTGGGGCCGGCGCTGCCCGGCTCGCCCAGGCGGTAGGCCACCGATTGCGCGCGCAGCAGCGCCAGCAGCACCAGGCCGCCCAGCAGGTGCAGGGTGACGATGGCGGGGAAGAGCTTCATGGTCACCGTGAACGCGCCGAAGGCGCCCTGCAGGCAGACCCAGGCCAGCGTGACCACCGGCCAGACCCAGTGCACGTGGATGCGGCGGCGTTCGATCCAGCTGCCCACGGCCAGCACGATGATCAGCACACCCACGCCGGTGGCGAGGTAGCGGTGGACCATCTCGATCCAGGCCTTGGAGAAGGTGACCGGGCCGGTGGGCATGGCCGACTGCGCGGCGGAAATGTCGGCGTGCGCGCCGAGCGGGCTGGCCGCGCCGTAGCAGCCAGGCCAGTCGGGACAGCCCAGGCCGGAATCGGTGAGGCGCGTGAAGGCGCCGAACAGCACCAGGTCGAAGGTGAGGAAAAGCGTGACCAGGGTCAGCACGCGCAGGCGCTGCGCGGGGCTGGCCTGGCGGTGCTTGAGGCCGATCCAGACCAGCGGGCCGAACGCGATCGCGATGCCCAGCAGCATCATGCGCGTGAGCGGCGCGAGGTCGACCAGGGAAGACGGGGCGTCCATGCGATCAACCGCCGGGGTGCCCGCCGACGCCGCGGCCGGGCTGGTCCCAGGCCGAGGAGGCGCGCAGCAGGCGGTCGAGGTCGCGCTTGGCGCGCGTGGGGTCGATGTCGGCCGGGAAGCGCAGCATCCAGTGGCCCAGCGGGTCGACCACGTAGAGGTGGTCTTCCAGGCGATGGCCGGGCGCGGGCTGCAGCCACTGCGCCAGCGCGGCGGCGTCGACGTACAGCACGGTGGCGGCGGCCGTCGCGGCTTTCAGCGGCTCACGCAGCTCGCTGGCGCCGGTGCGCAGCCAGACCCAGTCGAGGCGGTCTTTCTCGCGGCCCAGGGTCTCGCGCAGCTGGCGCTGCAGGTACAGGTGCTTCTCGCAGGCGGCGTCGCAGGCGCTGTCGGCCACACTGACCAGCAGCCACTGGCCTTCCAGCGAGTTCAGGGGCACCGAGCGGCCCTGGGCGTCGGTGCCGTTGATCGCCGGCAGCAGGGGTTGCGCCGCGATGAGCTCGCCGTAGTTGCGGCGGCCCTCGGGCCGGATCACGTAATAGGTGAGGTACGAGGCGATGACGGGCGAGGCGCAGACCAGCAGGATGGCCAGCATCTTCCAGCGGCCGCTGCGTGTGGCGGCGGCGCGCTCGGCATCGCCACGGTCGGGCGTGGGCAGGCTGTGCACCGTCAGCGTCAGGGGTTCATCGGGCGTCTTGGCCATGGAGGCGGGCGCGTTGGCAGCGGGGTTGAATGATCTGGAACCAGAGGTAAAGGCCAGCGACCAGGGTGCACAGGGCGAACCACTGGAAGGCGTAGCCGTGGTGTTTGCTCACGTCGACGGCCGGCAGCGGCCATTGGCGGCGCAGCGGGCCCTCGTCGTCGCCCGTTTGCTGGACCGAGGGGTCCAGCAGCGCCAGCCCGGTTTCCAGGCGGTAGGCGGCGGGGTCGATATTTTGCCGGATGGCCCCGGTACCGGCCTCGCCGAACTGGTAAAGGCGCCCGGGCGGCGGGGCCAAGCGGCCCTGCACGGTCACCTCGCCCGCCGGGGTGTCGACGTCGGGCACGCGCGCGCGGTCGTGGAAGTCGCGCGGCACCCAGCCGCGCTGCACCAGCACCACGCGTTCGCTGCCGCTCAGGCGCAGCGGCGTGACCAGGAAGAAGCCCACGCGGCCGTCCATCTGGCGGTTGTCCAGGAAGACGTTGTGCCGCGCGATCCACTGGCCCCGCAGGCGCACCGGCCGGTACACGCCGGCGGAGGGGTCGGTCTGCGCCAGCAGCGCGGCGTTGTCCCAGGCGGGCAGCTCGGCGCGCGACAGGATGGCGGCCTGCAGCGCGGTCTTCTGCCGCGCGCGGTCGAGCTGCCAGAGGCCCAGCGACGCGGTCGCGGCCATGGTGAGCGCCGTGGCCACGGTGACGACCAGGAATCGCGCGCGGCTCATCGCCCGTCCTCCGCGCGGCCTTGTCCGACAGCGGCGCGCGGCCGGCCCCGGATAATGCGGGCCATGAAATACGTGGTGATCGTGGCTTTCGTGGCCATCATCGGCAGCCTGGCCGCGGCGCTGGTGTTCATGATGCGCGGCGGCGTGCACGACGGCAGCGAGGGCGAGGCCCCGCGCAAGCGACAGATGGCGCGCGCCCTGGCCTTTCGCGTGGGCTTTTCCGTCCTGCTGTTCGTGCTGGTGCTGGTGGCGTATTTCATGGGCTGGATCCAGCCAACTGGCCTACCGGTGCAGCGCTGAGCGCGGCGCGCCGGCACCGAAAGAAAAAAGCGCCTCGCGGCGCTTTTTTCATGGGGCGATCGTCCCGGGGTGGGCATCACATCCAGTAAACGAGGATGTACAGGCCCAGCCAGACCACGTCCACGAAGTGCCAGTACCAGGCCGCGCCTTCGAAGCCGAAGTGGCGCTGGGCGGTGAAGTGGCCCTTGTGCAGACGCAGGGTGATGAACAGCAGCATCAGCATGCCCACGAACACGTGGAAGCCGTGGAAGCCGGTGAGCATGAAGAAGGTGGAGCCGAAGATGCCCGAGCTGAGTTTGAGGTTCAGGTCGGCGTAGGCGTGCGCGTATTCGTAGCCCTGCACCAGCAGGAAGACGAAGCCCAGCAGCACGGTGATCCACATGAAGCCGATGGTCTTGGCGCGTTGGCCGGCCTGCAGCGCGTGGTGAGCGATGGTCAGCGTGACGCCCGAGGTGAGCAGCAGGGCCGTGTTGATGGTGGGCAGCCAGAACGGGCCCACGGTCTGGAAGGGCTCGACGATGTTGCCCGGCGACGCGGTGGCGCCGGCCTGCAGGCTGGGCCACACGGCCGAGAAGTCGGGCCAGATCAGCGCGTTCTCGATGCTGCCGAGGTTGGGCACCGAGTGCGCGCGCGCCCACCACAGGGCGGTGAAAAAGGCACCGAAGAACATCACCTCGGAGAAGATGAACCAGCTCATGCTCCAGCGGAACGAGAGGTCGATCTTGCGGCCGTACATGCCGGTCTCGCTCTCGTGCACGGCGTCGCGGAACCACTGGAACAGCACGAACAGCCAGAAGGCCAGGCCGAAGGCGAGCGAATACGCGCCCCACCCGTGGCCGTTGATCCATTGGGCGGCGCCCAGGATCACGAAGAAAAGGCCGATGGCGGCCATGACCGGATGACGCGACGGTCCGGGGACGAAGTAGTACGGCGTCGAGCCATGGGATGCTGCGGACATGCTGCTCACTCCTGTTGTGCTATCGCTGTGTCGATGTCAATGAATAGTCTGCGCGGGTCGCCGCCCTCATCCGGCGACCCAATTCACCAGCGCGATGAGCGCGCCGACGAAGATGAAGGCCATCACCAGGCCCACCGCCACCAGGTGCAGCGGGTTGAGGCGCTTGATGTCCTTCTCGTACTCGCCCCGCTGACGCAGCCCCAGGAAACCCCAGAGCACGGCCTTGACGGTGCTCAGCAGGGACCCGGATTGCGGTGGCGTGGCCATGCGGTTCACGCGCCCCCCTGCGCCTTGGCGTCGGGCGCCAGGGCCGCCGCGTCGGGCGCCGGTGGTGTCTTGCCGCCCACCTCGAAGAAGGTGTACGACAGCGTGATGGTGGTGACGTCCTTGGACAGGCGCGGGTCGATCACGAAGGCCACGGGCCACTCCTTCTTCTCGCCAGGCGCGAGCGTGTACTGCGTGAAGCAGAAGCACTCGAGCTTGTTGAAAAAGGCGGCCGCCTGCTTGGGCGCGTAGCTCGGGATGGCCTGCGCGGCCATGGTGCGGTTCTGGATGTTCTGGAACTCGTACAGCACCGTGGTGAGTTCACCGGGGTGGACCTGGAGCGAACGCACGGCGGGTTTGAAATTCCAGGGACCGCGCACGTTGGTGTCGAACTCGACGGTGATGGTGCGGCTGCGATCCACCTGGGTATTGGCGGGCAGCTGGGCCGCGCCGGGAATGCGCGTTTCCGACACCGCCAGCACGTTGATGCCCAGGGCTTCGCAGATGTGGCGGTAGATCGGCACCAGCGCATAACCGAACGCGAACATGCCCAGCGCGATCACGCAGAGCTTGCCCACGATCTTGAGGTTTTCCTGGCGCAGACCCATCGAAACGCTCCGCTCAGCCGCCCAGCAGCACCATCTTGCCCACGAAGCCGAGGAAGAAGACCACGGCCACCGAGGCCAGGATCAGGCCCAGGCGCGCGTTGCTCTTTTTCTGTTCAGGCGTCATGGCGTGGCGTGCGAGGCGTTCAGCCGATCACCTTGGTGGCGGTGGCGTCGAGCTTGGGCGGGTTCTCGAAGGTGTGGAAGGGCGCCGGCGAAGGCACTTCCCATTCCAGGCCTTCGGCCGCGTCCCAGGGCTTCTGCGGGGCCTTTTCGCCCTGGCCGCGCATGGCGGGCAGGACAACAGCCAGGAAGAAGTACACCTGCGCGAAACCGAAGCCGAAGGCGCCGATGGACGCGATCATGTTGAAGTCGGCGAACTGCATGGGGTAGTCGGCGTAGCGGCGAGGCATGCCGGCCAGACCCAGGAAGTGCATCGGGAAGAAGGTGATGTTGAACGAGATCATCGACCACCAGAAGTGGATCTTGCCGCGGGTCTCGCTGTACATCACGCCGGTCCACTTGGGCAGCCAGTAGTAGAGGCCGGAGAACATGGCGAACAGCGAACCGGCCACCAGCACGTAGTGGAAGTGCGCCACCACGTAGTAGGTGTCCTGCATCTGGATGTCGATCGGCGCCACCGACAGGATCAGGCCGGTGAAGCCACCCACGGTGAACACGAAGATGAAGCCCACGGCCCACAGCATCGGGGTCTCGAAGGTCATCGAGCCTTTCCACATGGTCGCGACCCAGTTGAAGATCTTCACGCCCGTGGGCACGGCGATCAGCATGGTCGAGTACATGAAGAAGAGCTGACCCGTCACCGGCATGCCGGTGGTGAACATGTGGTGCGCCCACACGACGAAGGACAGGATGGCGATGGAGCCGGTGGCGTAGACCATGGAGGCGTAGCCGAACAGCTTCTTGCGCGCGAAGGCGGGCACGACCTGGCTCACGATGCCGAAGGCCGGCAGGATCATGATGTAGACCTCGGGGTGGCCGAAGAACCAGAAGATGTGCTGGTACATCACCGGGTCGCCGCCGCCGGCGGGATTGAAGAAGCTGGTGCCGAAGTGGCGGTCGGTCAGCGTCATGGTGATGGCGCCGGCCAGCACGGGCATCACGGCGATCAGCAGGTAGGCGGTGATGAGCCAGGTCCAGCAGAACATGGGCATCTTCATCAGCGTCATGCCGGGCGCGCGCATGTTCAGGATGGTCACGATGATGTTGATCGAGCCCATGATCGACGAGGCGCCCATGATGTGCATGGCGAAGATGCCGGCGTCCATCGAGGGGCCCATCTGCAGCGTCAGCGGCGCGTAGAGCGTCCAGCCCGCGGCGGGCGCGCCGCCGGGCATGAAGAACGAGCCCACGAGCATGAGGGCCGCCGGGATGAGCAGCCAGAAGCTCAGGTTGTTCATCCGCGCGAAGGCCATGTCGGAGGCCCCGATCTGCAGCGGGATCATCCAGTTCGCGAAGCCCACGAAGGCCGGCATGATGGCGCCGAACACCATGATCAGGCCGTGCATGGTGGTGAGCTGGTTGAACAGCTCGGGGTTCACCAGCTGCAGGCCGGGCTGGAACAGCTCGGCGCGAATGCCCAGGGCCAGCAGGCCACCGATCATCAGCATGGTGAAGGAGAACAGCAGGTACAGGGTACCGATGTCCTTGTGGTTGGTGGCAAACACCCAGCGGCGCCAGCCCGTGGGGGCGTGGTGGTCGTGGTCGTGGCCGTGCGCGTCGTGGTGGTCAAGCACTGCACTCATGGTCTGTTCCTCAGGTTCTCAATCTCGATGCGCGGACGGGTCACTGGCGCGCGGCCTGCACTTCGGCGGGCTGCACGATCTGTTCGGTCTTGTTGCTCCAGCTGTTCTTGGCGTAGGTCATGACCGCGGCCAGCTCGGTGTCGGAGAGCTGTTTCCAGGCGGGCATGGCGCCGTTGTTCTGGCCATTGAGCAGCACATGGATCATCTTGCCCTTGTCGGCGTCGAGCACCACGGCCGAGCCGTCGAGCGGCTTGATGGGGCCCGCGCCCTTGCCGTTGGCCTGGTGGCAGGCCGCGCAGTTGGCCGCGTAGACGGATTCGCCGCGCTTGACCAGGTCGGTCAGCGTCCAGACCTTGCTCGGGTCATCGGCCGCGGCGGCCATGGCCTTGTGCTTCTCGCCCACCCAGGCGCTGTATTCCTCGGCCGACACCACTTTCACGTGGATCGGCATGTAGGCGTGTTCCTTGCCGCACAGCTCGGCGCACTGGCCGTAGAAGTCGCCGGTTTTCTCGGCGCGGAACCAGGTGTCGCGCACGAAGCCGGGGATGGCGTCCTGCTTGACGCCGAAGGCCGGCACCATCCAGGCGTGGATCACGTCGTTGGCGGTGGTGATGATGCGCACCTTCTTGCCCACGGGCACCACCAGCGGGTTGTCGACCTTGAGCAGGTAGTCGTCGGTGGCCTCGGGCTTGCCACTGTTGGACATCACGCGGTGCGAGGTGTCCAGCGTGGAGAGGAAGCCGATGCCCTCGCCCTCGCCCTTGATGTATTCGTAGCCCCACTTCCACTGCATGCCCACCGCCTTGATGGTCACGTCGGCGTTGGTGGTGTCCTTCTGTGCCACCAGCACCTTGGTGGCGGGCAGCGCCATGCCGATGACGATCAGCAGGGGGACGATGGTCCAGCCCAGCTCCACCCAGATCGGCTCGGGCAGCGCCTGCGACTGGTGGCCCACCGATTTGCGGTGCTTGAGGATGGAATAGAACATGACGCCGAAGACGATCACGAAGATCACGGCGCAGATGCCCATCATGAACCAGTGCAGCCAGTGCTGCTCTTCGGCGATCTTGGTGACCGGCGGGGCGAAGTTGAGCTGGTTGACCGCGGGGCCGCCCGGCAGATCGTTGACCTTCTGCGCGGCCGCCGAGGTCCAGACCCCGGCGCTCAGCAGCGCCAGTCCCACCGCGTTCCGCGCTGCACGTAGGGCTTGCAGCGTCTTTGTCGTCTTGCTCACTTGTTGCGCCTCAAATATAAGTGTCGATTGATATCGACCCCGATTACACCAAAACCTGCCAGGCCTGCGCCAGCGCTTCGCGCGCCGTGCAAGGCAGTCGCATCTCACGCGCCAATCAGGAACGCGCCCCCGGACGCGGCACGCCGGCACAGGGGGAAATGCCCTTGAACCCAAACCGCGGGATTGTAGCCGCCGCCATAGGGAGCCCTGACCGCAAGCCGGGACCCCTTGGTCGGGTTTGGCTCAGCCGCGGCGCTGGCGCAGCTGCTCGCGCAGCGCGTCCAGCGGCACGGTGGCGTCCCCGCGCGGCGGCTTGGGCGCCGCCTTGAAGGCGTGGCCATAGACGATTTCGACCGTCAGGCGCAGGCGGCCGCCGTCGGTTCGCGGGCCACGCGCCTCGATCGCCGCCAACAGGCGCTCACGCCAGCCCCGGCCCCGGCAGGCCCCGAAGCGCTCGGTCGAGAGGTTGCGACCGAAGCCGCGCAACTCATCGACCAGGCTGGAGGCGCTGCCGTAGGTGAGTTCGAGTCGCTCCATGTCCATGACGGGCTCGGCGAAGCCGCCGTGCACCAGCATGTCGCCCCAGTCGTGCATATCGGTGAAGGCGTGCGCGGGCGCCGGCCAGCCCTCGGCGGCCCAGACCGCGCGCAGCTCGTTCAGGCTGTCCGGGCCCAGGCAGGCAAACATCAGGAAACCGCCGGTCGCGATGTGCGAATGCCAGCGCGCGATCAGGCGCTGCGGCTGGGGCTCGGCGTGCAGGCCCATGTTGGCCCAGAGCATTTGTACCGGCCGCTGCGGGTCGGCGGCTCGGGGCTCCACCCAGCGCGGGCGCAGCGGGTTCCAGGATCGGGGCGCGGCCTCCCGGGTGGCCGCGGCGGCGCGCGCCATGTCGCGCGACCACACCTGCCACTCGGCGCGGGGCAGCGCCGCGCGCAGGCGCGCATGCGTCTTCAGGCCGCCGAGCACAGGCTCCCAGTGCAGCCAGCTCGTGGGCGGCTCGCGGAACCACTGCAGGCGTTCGGCCATGCGCCCGCCCACTTCCTCGTGCAGCCAGGGGCTGTGTGTGCGCGGCAGGCCCTGCCAGCGGGCGCAGGCCACGGCATCGAGGCCGGGCACGGCGTCGGCGGCGTCGGAGGGGGATGGGTTCAAGGCGGCGGGCCGGTGCGAACCGGCCCCGGTATCGGGAGGGGGCGCTCAGTATATTGAGCCCGCATGCGCCGCTTCGCCGTATGGACACCCGGCTGGTCATGGCCCAGCCAATGCCATGTGTGCGGCCAGTGGCCGGCCTGGCCGCTGTGCGAGGCCTGCCGCCAGCGCTTCGCGCCGCCGCGCCCCCGCTGCCCGCGCTGCGCCGCGCCCGCCAGCGACGCTTCGCCTTGCCCCTGCCGGGCGCGGGCCGCCGATCGCGTTCTCGGCGCCTGCGTGGCCGCGGTGGACTACACCTTTCCCTGGGACCGGCTGATCGCGCGCTTCAAATTCCACGGCGAGACCGCCTGGGCCCGGACCTTCGCCGGGCTGATGCGGGACGCGCCCGGCGCCGGCGCCCTGCTCGACGCGGCCGACGGCATCGTGCCCCTGCCGCTAACCCCCGGGCGCCTGGCCGAACGCGGCCACCACCCGCCCTGGGCGCTGGCCCGGGCCCTCGTGCCACGGCACCCAGACGCACTGCGGCCGGACGCGCTGATGCGCCTGAGCGACGGCCCCGCACAGCACCGCCTGGCCCGCGAAGAACGCCTGCGCAACCTTCGCGGCGCGTTCGCGGTGCCGGCCGAGTACCTGTCGCGCCTGCGCGGCGCCCGGCTGCTGCTGGTGGACGACGTGGTCACCACCGGCGCCACCCTGGACGCCGCCGCGCAGGCCCTGCTGGCGGCGGGCGCCGCGCGCGTCGACGCCCTGGTCTTCGCCCGCACGCCAGCACCGCACGAGCGCGCGGACTGAGGCGCACCACTATCATGCGCGCCCCACCATGTTCAATGTCGTCCTGGTCCACCCCGAAATCCCGCCCAACACGGGCAACGTGATCCGCCTGTGCGCCAACACCGGCTGCGCGCTGCACCTGATCGAGCCCCTGGGCTTTTCCATGGACGACAAGCTAATGCGGCGCGCCGGACTGGACTACCACGAGTACGCCGAGGTGCGCCGACACGCCGGCTGGGGAGCCTTTCTGCACGCCACGCAGCCCGATCCCGAGCGCCTGTTCGCGCTGACCACGCGCGGCCGGCGCGGCGTGCACGACACCGCGTGGCGGGCGGGCGACTGGCTGGTGTTCGGGGCGGAGTCGAGCGGCCTGCCCGAGGCGGTCCGGGCGGACATTGCCCCCGGTCAATGGTTGCGCCTGCCCATGCGGGCGGGCCAGCGCAGCCTCAACCTGTCCAACGCGGTGGCCGTCACCGTGTTCGAAGCCTGGCGCCAAAACGGCTTCCAAGGCGGGGTTGCGTGATCCATATCACGCGAGTTCCCCCTGAAACATCCCCCATTTGTGGCAACTGCTCCACCATGCGCGACATGGAGACCACGATCAACCCCCGCCACCACCGGCTGCCCGCCACCGGTCCGCGCCGGGACCGCGGGCCTCAGGGACACCCGGTGATCGCGCGCATCGCCCGATGGATCGGCGTGGTGCACCCCCAACCCCAGCCGCGCACGCCCCACTTGCGGGACATCGTCGCCATCCGCCAGCGCCTGCTGGCCACCATCGAGGACTGCGTGCACTCCGTGCCAGCCCTGCGCCTGCGCCGCCAGATCGAGCAGGCGCGCAGCCCCCAGGAGCTTTGGCTGCTGCGCAACGACGCCTTCCAGCTCATCGCCCAGCGCCACAGCCAGCACGTGGCCGCCGCGCGCATCGACGCCCTGCGCCAACTCTTCGAAGACTGGCTGGACCCGAAGCAGCTCGCCCGCATCCGCTGAGCCCGGCGCTCAGGGGTAGTGGCGCACCAGCGACTCGGCCAGGCACACCGGCTTCTCGCTGCCTTCGCGCTCCACCGTGACCGCCCAGGTCATCTGGCGCCCGCCGTTGTCGATCGGCTCGCAGGCCTGCAGCGCCATGTGCGCGCGCAGGCGGCTGCCCACCGGCACCGGGGCCGTGAAGCGCACCCGGTTCAGCCCGTAGTTCACGCCCATGCGCGAGGCGCGCACGTTCATCGCGGACTCGAAGAACACCGGCAGCAGCGACAGCGTGAGAAAGCCGTGTGCGATGGGCGCGCCGAAAGGGCCGGCCCTGGCCCGCTCCACATCGACGTGGATCCACTGCTGGTCACCGGTGGCGTCGGCGAAGCGGTTCACCCGCTCCTGGGTGATGGTGACCCAGTCGCTGGTGACCACGGCCCGGCCCACCAGCGCGTCGAATTCCTCGAGGGTGTCGAATGTGCGCATGGGCGCACTCTACAAATCCGGGCCGCGATCGGATGTCGGGCGCGCGACAAGCCCCTGCCTCAGCGGTCCAGCCAGTCGCAGATGCCCTGCCACTGCTGCAAATCCTTCTCCACCCGCCAGGGCGCCACGTCGAACAGCGTGAGGCCGCGCGCGGCCAGGTGGATGTAGTTCTGCGTGTCGCGCAGGTAGCCCAGCACCGGCAGGTCCAGGCCGGCCACGAACTCGGCCAGCTTGTCGGCCGCGATGGTGCGCGGATCGACCCGCATGCCCACGATGCCCACGGCGGCGCGGCGCGTCTCGGTCAGCTCGTCGAGGAAATCGCGCGTGGCGTAGATGTCGAAGATGCTGGGCTGCAGCGGCACGATGACCTTGTTGGCCAGCTTGAGCACATCCTTGAAGCGCTTGCCGTGCAAGCCGGCGGGCGTGTCCAGCACCACGTGGGTGGCCTCTTTCGGCGGGCGCGCGATCTGGTCGTGCGACACCTCCCAGGTGTGGATGGGGCGCGCCGTGGGTGGCCGCAAGCGCAGCCACAGCGCGGATGACTGCTGGCGGTCCACGTCGCCCAGCATGACTGTATGGCCGCGGCTGGCGTAGTAGCCGGCCACATTGGTCGACAGCGTGGTCTTGCCGACGCCCCCCTTCGGATTCGCAACCACCACGATCGGCATGTCGTCTCCTTGAGTTCGGCCCCCTGGGGCGGCCGGTACTGGCACAGGTAAGCCTATGTTAGCCCGAGCCCGTCCCAGACCAGCTTGCAGCCCGTGAGGAACATGCCGGTGTAGATGAGGCGGTAGAACAGCACCGGCCGGATGCGGTGCGCGATGCGCACCCCGATCCACACCCCCACCGGCGCCAGCGGCAGCAGCACCAGCGAGGTGGCCATGTTGCGCAGGTCGATCAGCCCCAGCCAGGCGTAGGGCACCCACTTGGCCATGTTCACGAAAAAGAAGAAGAAGGCCATGGTGCCCGTGAACAGCAGCGGCGGCAGGCGCATGGGGATCACGTAGGCGTTGATCGGCGGCCCGCCCGCGTGCGCCACGAAGCTGGTAAAGCCCGAGGTGGCGGTGAGGATGGCGCCCACCCATCGCGGCGGCGGCGCGCTGTCGGGCCGGGGCGGGAACAGCAGGCGCTGGGCCAGAAACAGCAGCGTGAAGGCGCCCACGATGCCCGCGACCAGGCGCGGCTCCAGCCAGCGGAACAGCAGCGTGCCGATCACGATGCCCAGCAGGCCATAGGGCAACAGGAACTTCAGCAATTGCCGGTCCACGTTCTTGCGGAAGGCCGCCATGCCCAGCAGGTCCATCACCAGCAGCACCGGCATCAGGATGGCCGCGGCCTGCGGCACCGTCACGGCCAGCGCCATCAGCGGCACCGCCAGCGAACCGAAGCCGGCGCCAAAGCCGCTCTTGCTGATGCCCAGCAGCAGCACGGCCGGCACGGCCACGGCATAGAAGAAAGGGTCGGTGATGAGGGGAAGCGATGACACGGAAGACAATCCGGCGATGCAAAACGTGACATTGTGGGGGGAAACCCTCAGGCTGCTGGTGGAGGTGGCCGCCACCGCGGCCTTCGCGCTGTCGGGCATCCTGGAAGGCGCGCGCAAGCGGCTCGACGCGGTCGGTGTGGTCGTCGTCGGGTTTCTGGCGGCCTTCGGCGGAGGCACGCTGCGCGACCTGCTGCTCGACCAGCGCCCGTTCTTCTGGGTGCACCACGTGGAGCTGCTGTGGGGCGTGCTGGGCCTGAGCGTGCTGGCCATGCTGTTCCTGCGCACACGGCACTTCGAGGTCACCGAGCGCGCCATGCAGTGGCCCGACGCCCTGGGCCTGGGCCTGTTCGCCGCCACCGGCGCGCACCAGGCGCTGCTGCTGGAGATGCCGCCCCTGGTGGCCGTGCTCATGGGCATCGTCACTGGCGTGGCCGGCGGCGTGCTGCGCGACGTGGTCTGCAACCAGATCCCCAGCGCCTTTCGCGACCACCGGCCCTACGCGGTCTGCGCCTTCGTGGGCGGCTGGGTCTACGCGGGCTTGTGGGCGATCGCGGCACCGGGCTGGCTGGCGCTGCTGGCCTGCGTGGGCGTCACGGCCGGGCTGCGCGGCCTGGCGCTGTGGCGCGATTGGCAGTTGCCGCAGTGGCGGCTTTGAGTCCCGGGGACAATCGCGCCATGTTCAACCCTTCCCAAGCCGACGTGCGCCGCTTCTTCTGCGGCGCCTACGCCAAGCTGCGCGACGCCCAGCCCATGGACGCGCTGGAGCAGCTCGCTGCCCAGTGGATCGCCGAGCACCCCGAGTACCACGGCGAACTGGCCGATGCCGAGGCCGCCGTGGCGCGGCTGAGCCAGCCCGACGCGGCGCGCGAGAACCCTTTCCTGCACCTGTCCATGCACCTGTCGATCAGCGAGCAGTCCAGCATCGACCAACCGCCGGGCATTCGCCAGGCCGTGGAACTGCTCACCGCGCGCCGGGGCGACCTGCACACCGCCCACCATGAGGTGATGGAGTGCCTGGGCGCCATGCTCTGGGAAAGCCAGCGCGCCGGTCGCCCGCCCGACGGCCAGGCCTACATCGACGCCGTGCGCCGGCGGGCGACAGTGGATTAACCCCCCGCCGCGCTCCGCGCGTCCCCCCTTGAAAGGGGGGCATCACCGACGGCCCGGCAAAGCCGGTTCCGTGGTGACCCTGGAAAACAAAAAGCCGCTCGGTGAGCGGCTTTTTGTTGGGGGCGCTTCGCGAATCGATCAGCGGAAGCGCGACTGCGGCACGGTCTGCAGCTCGCCCTGGACGGTGCTGAGGTACTTGGCGATGGCGCGCATCTCGGCCGGGGTGTACTGCTTGGCAATGCCGGCCATGATGCCGTTGCTGCGGCCGATCAGCTTGTTGCCCTCGACGGTGTACGACTTGAGCGCCACGAACAGGTAGTCGGGGTGCTGGCCACCGATCTTGGGGTAGCTCGGGTCGATGGGCTTGCTGAAGTTGACGCCGTGGCAGGAGACGCAGGCGCCCTTCTGCAGCAGCGCGGCGACCTCGGCGCTCGCGGCGGCCGGGGTCTCCGGCGCGGCGGGGCCGGCCTGGCCGGCGTAGAAGGCCGCGAGATCGGCCATGTCCTGCTCGCTCAGCGAGCCGGCGATGCCGCGCATGGACGGGTGCTTGCGGTCGCCCTTCTGGTAGGCCTTGAGGGCCGCCACGATGTATGGCGCGCCCTGGCCCGAGATCTTGGGCACCTTGTGGATTTCGGGGAAGCTGTTCTGGTAGCCGGGGATGCCGTGGCAGCCGATGCACATCTCGGCCTTCTTGTGGCCGGCTTCGACGTCACCGGTGACGCCCTGCGCCTGGGCCGATGCGGCAGCGACAAACAGCGTCGCAGCGGCGACAAGGGTACGGGCGATCGGTTTCAGCAGTGGGGTCATTTTGCTAGCACAATCAAGAACGGCCGGGAAAGATCAACCGCGAATTATATGAGCGGTCGCCGCGTCTCCCGCCACATCCCGAGTCCCGCGCGCGGGCAGCCGCGCCGCCACCCCGAGGCCGCCTCCATGAAATTCCAGGGTTCCCAGAACTACGTCGCCACGCAAGACCTGATGCTGGCGGTCAACGCCGCCATCACGCTCAAGCGCCCGCTGCTGGTCAAGGGCGAGCCCGGCACCGGCAAAACCATGCTGGCCGAGGAGGTCGCCCAGGCCCTGGACATGCCCCTGCTGCAGTGGCACATCAAGAGCACCACCAAGGCCCAGCAGGGCCTGTACGAATACGACGCGGTCAGCCGCCTGCGCGACTCCCAGCTGGGCGACGAGCGGGTGAAGGACATCCACAACTACATCGTCAAGGGCGTGCTGTGGCAGGCCTTCACGGCCGACCAGCCGGTCGCGCTGCTGATCGACGAGATCGACAAGGCCGACATCGAATTCCCGAACGACCTGCTGCGCGAGCTCGACCGCATGGAGTTCTACTGCTACGAAACGCACGAGCTCATCAAGGCCAAGCACCGCCCCCTGGTCTTCATCACCTCGAACAACGAGAAAGAGCTGCCCGACGCCTTCCTGCGCCGCTGCTTCTTCCACTACATCAAGTTCCCCGACGCCGAGACGATGCACAAGATCGTCGACGTGCACTTCCCCACGCTCAAGCAGGACCTGCTGAAGGTCGCCATGAAGACCTTCTACGACGTGCGCAACCTGCCCGGCCTGAAGAAGAAGCCCAGCACCAGCGAACTGCTCGACTGGCTCAAGCTGCTGATGGCCGAGGACATCCCGCTGGAGGCCCTGCAGAGCGCCGACGACAAGGTCGCCATTCCGCCGTTGGTCGGCGCGCTGCTCAAGAACGAGCAGGACACCACGCTGTTCGAGAAGCTGGTGTTCATGAACCAGAGGAACCGCTGATGTTCGTGGCCCCCGTCGTCCTGAGCGAACGCGGCCTGCGGCTGGAGCCCCTGGAGCCGCGCCACGAGGACGGCCTGCGCGCGGCGGCGGCCGATGGCGAGCTCTGGAAGCTGCGGGTCACCTCCGTGCCCGAACCCGGCCAGACGCGCGACTACATCGACACCGCGCTGCGCATGCGCGAGGAAGGCAGCCGCTTCGCCTTCGCGGTGGTCGACGAGGCCAGCGGCGCGGTGCTGGGCAGCACCAGCTACCACGACATCCTGCCCGCGGTGAAACGCGTGGAGATCGGCTACACCTGGTACGCCCGGCGCGCGCAGCGCACCCACGTCAACACCACCTGCAAGCTGCTCATGATGGGCCACGCCTTCGACACCCTGGGCTGCCACGTGGTGGGCTGGCGCACCGACAACTACAACTTCGCCTCGCAACAGGCCATCGAACGGCTGGGCGCGAGGAAGGACGGCGTCATCCGCGGCCACGCCCTGCGCCGCGACGGCACCATCCGCGACACCGTCATGTACAGCATGCGCGCGGGCGAATGGCCCGAGGCGCGTGCGCAGCTGCTGTACCTGCGGGCGCGGCACGACTGAACCCGGGGAGATCGCCATGCTGATCGACTTCTTCTACACCCTGCGCGCGGCCAAGCTGCCGGTGTCGGTGAAGGAGTACCTCACGCTGCTGGAGGCGCTCAAGGCCGACGTGGTCGGACCGGCCAACCCCGAGGCCTGCAGCATGGACGACTTCTACTTCCTCTCGCGCACCGCGCTGGTGAAGGACGAGAAGCACTTCGACAAGTTCGACCGCGCCTTCGCCGCCTACTTCAAGGGCGTGGAGATGATCGCGGACTTCACCAAGCCCATCCCCGCCGACTGGCTGCGCCAGGAGATGGAGCGCATCCTGTCCGAGGAGCAGAAGGCCAACGCGCCCAAGATGGACTGGGACGAGCTCATGGAGACGCTGCGCAAGCGCCTGGAAGAACAGAAAGAGCGCCACGAAGGCGGCAACCGCTGGATCGGCACCGGTGGCACCTCGCCTTTCGGCAACGGCGGCGTCAACCCGCAGGGCATCCGCATCGGCGGCAAGGGCGGCGGCAAGAGCGCCGTGAAAGTGTGGGAGCAGCGCAGCTACCGCGACTACGACGACACGCAGGAACTGGGCACGCGCAACATCAAGGTGGCGCTGCGCCGCCTGCGCAAGTTCGCGCGCGAGGGCAACGACCTCGAACTCGATCTGTCCGACACCATCCGCAGCACCGCGGCCAACGCCGGCTACCTGGACATCAAGATGATCCCGGAGCGGCACAACAACGTGAAGGTGCTGCTGCTGATGGACGTGGGCGGCACCATGGATGAGCACATCCAGCGCGTCGAGGAGCTGTTCTCGGCCGTCAAGAGCGAGTTCAAGCACCTGGAGTTTTATTACTTCCACAACTGCGTCTACGACTTCATGTGGAAGAACAACCGCCGCCGCTACGCCGAGAAGTTCCCGACCTGGGACATCATCCGCAAGTACAACAAGGACTACAAGCTGATCTTCGTGGGCGATGCGACCATGAGCCCCTACGAGATCCTGCAGCCCGGCGGCAGCGTGGAATACAACAACGAGGAAGCCGGCGCCGAGTGGCTGCAGCGCCTCACGCACGCGTTTCCCAAGTTCGCGTGGATCAACCCGGAACCCCATGGCGTCTGGCAGTATCGACAGAGCATCAGCATCATCCAGCAGCTCATGGGCCAACGCATGTTTCCGCTCACCCTGAAGGGCCTGGAAGACACGATGCGCATGCTGTCGAAATAATCGGCGCATGCGTTTCCTGTCTCCGGCCCGCCACCGCCGGGCCGCGTGGCGGCTTGTGCTGGCACTCGCCTGCGGCGCCACGCCGGCCTGGGCGCAGGTCGACCCCGCCACGGCAGGGCCGGCCGCGGCCCCCGCATCGCCCGACACCCCAGCACCCGCCGCGGACGAGGACGACGCCCGTCCTTCCGGCGCCGACACCCGCCGCGCCGCGCGGGCCGCCCGCCCCCCCGTCACGCCACGCTTCGAGATCGAGCTCGACGCCCCCGAGGAACTGCACGCCTTCCTGCTGCGCCACCTGGACATCCAGCGCTTTCGCGAGCAGCGCAGCCTGGACGCCACCGAGCTGGAGCGCCTGCTGAGCGAGCTGCCCGCCAACGCGCGCGAGCTGATCGCCACGCGCGGCTACTTCGCGCCGCGCATCGAGATCGGCGAACCGCTGCCGCCCACCGAGGCCGCCCTCGCCGCCGCCGGCCAAGGCCCCGCGCCGCTGGGCCGCATCCCGGTGCGGGTGGACCCCGGCCCGCCCACCACGGTGCAAAGCGTGCAGATCAGCTTTCTGGGCGACATCGCCAGCGACGCCGACGCCCAGGCGCAGCGCGAGGAGATCCAGCGCGAGGCCGCCCTGCTCGCCGGTCAGCGCTTCACGCAAGACCAGTGGGACCGCACCAAGACCGCCGCGCTGCGCCGCCTGACCGCCCAGCGCTACCCCGGCGGGCGCATCAGCAGCAGCCTGGCCGACGTGGACGGCGCCAGCGCCAGCGCGCGCCTGTACGTGGAGCTCGACTCCGGCGCGCACCGGCGCTTCGGCGCCATCGAGATCGACGGCGCGCAGCGCTACGACCGCGAGATGAGCGAGCGCATCGTGCGCCTCACCGGACTCACGCCGGGCAGCGACTACGACCTCGCCCTGCTGCAGCAGGCCCAGCAGCGCCTGCTCGACAGCGGCTACTACGATGCCGCCTTCGTCTACGTGGAGCCCGGCGCCGGCGGCGGCGCGCTGCCGGTGAAGGTGCAGTTGCGCGAGGCGATGCGGCAGAAGCTGGTGCTGGGCATTGGCGCCAGCACCGACAACGGCGCGCGCCTGTCGCTGGAGCACATCCACAACCGCCTGCCCGGCATCGGCTGGCGGGCCTTGTCCACGCTACGCTTCGAGCGCCAGGACAGCCTGGCCAAGACCGAGTGGTCCTCGCCGCTGGACAAGGAGGGCTGGCGCTGGGTCTCGCTGCTGCAGGCCGCCAAGCAGGACACCAACCAGGTCGAGACCACCAGCCAGCGCGCGCGCTTCGGCCGGGCGCAGGACGGCGTCGAGTACGACCGCAGCGTGTACCTGCAATACGACCGCGCGCGCACCCTCACCGACAGCGAGCGCCTGAGCGGCATCAAGGGCCGCATCGAGTCGTCCATCACGGCCAACTACGCCTGGTCGCGCGAGCGCTTCGACGACCCGATCTCGCCCAACCGCGGCCATGCGCTGGCGGTGGAGCTGGGCGTGGGCAGCACCCTGGGCATCACGCGCAAGCCCTTCGGCCGCACGCAGGCGCGCTGGCTGGGTTACTTCCCGCTCGACCGCGAAGCCGAGCTGCCCTCCACCGTGCCCGGCGAACGCGCCACCGCGCGCCCGCCCACGCGCCTGGGCCGGCTGGCGCTGCGCCTGGAAGGCGGCGCCGTGATCGCCGAGCGGTCCACGCCCGTGCCCGACACCCAGCTCTTCTACGCCGGCGGCGACGCCTCGGTGCGCGGCTATGGCCTGCGCGACATCGGCGTGGTGCAACCCGACGGCAGCGTGCTCGCCGGCCGCTACAAGGCCGTGGTGAGCCTGGAATGGCAGCGCCCCATCTGGGGCGACGGCGTGTCGCGCTCCCCCTTCGAGCACGTGCTGTTCGTCGACGGCGGCGCCGTCGCCAACCGCGTGAGCGAACTCGATTTCCTGTGGGGCGTGGGCACCGGCCTGCGCTACAACAGCCCGGTGGGCCCGCTGCAGGTGGACATCGCCTATGGCGTGCAGCCGCGCAAGCTGCGCCTGCACCTGAGCGTGGGCTTCGTCTTCTGAGGTGGCGATGGCCGAGCCCCAGCGCCCCCTTCCCCCACCGGTCGCGCCGCCGGCGGCCCCGCGCTGGCCCGGCGCCGCCGGCTGGTTCGGCCGCGCCCTGGTGTGGCTGTTCGGCGCGCTCGCCGGCGCCGGGCTGGCCGGCGCGCTGCTGCTGGGGGCCTGGGCCGCCAGCGAAGGCTCGCTGGCGCAGGCGCTGCGCTGGGGCCTGGCCTGGCAGGCGGAGAAGGCGCCCGAGGCCGGCCGCATCCAGGCCGAGGGCGTGAGCGGCAGCCTCATCGGCGGTGGCCAAGTGCAGGCGCTCGGTTGGTCGCGGGACGGGCTGTCGGTGCAGGTGGAGGGTCTGCGCCTGCGCCTGGGCGGGCTGTTCTGGCTCGGCCTGCTGCGCCGCGACCTGCTGGTGAGCGAGTTGCATGCCGTGCGCGTGCGCGTGAGCGACCAGCGCCCACCCGCGCCGCCCGCGCCCACCGAGCCCCTGCAGTCCCTGGTGCTGCCGATCGACATCGAGGCCAACCTGTCGGTGGACGAACTGCTGCTGCCCGGACAGGCGCCGCTGGCGCTGCGCGCGCTCGACGCGCGCTACCGCTACGGCCGCGCCGAGCCCGGCCTGGGCACCGAACAGGCGCACACCCTGCTGTTGCGCTCGCTGCAATGGGCCGAGGGCCGCTACAGCGCCCAGGCCACGCTGGGCGCGCAGGCGCCCATGCCGCTGCGCCTGCAGGCCGAAGGCGAACTCAGCGCCGAGGTGCCCGAAGGCGGGCGCCTCGACCTGCGCGCGCGCGCCACCGCCCAGGGCGCGCTGGCCGGCGCCGGCGCCGCGCTCGACCTGGTCGCGCAGATCGAACCCGTGGGCCGCGCCGAGGCCACCCCCACCCTGGCCGGCACCGCGCGCCTGCGCCCCTGGGCCCCTCAGCCCCTGGCCGAAGCCGACCTGCGCCTGTTCCGCCTGAACCTGGCGCTGCTGTGGCCCCAGGCCCCCACCACCGCGCTCACCGGCACCGCCCAGGCCCGACCCGACGGCGCCGACTGGCGCGCGCGACTGGCGCTGGCCAACGAATCGGCCGGCCCGCTGGACCGGCGCCGGCTGCCGCTGGAGTCCATCGACGCCGAGGTGGTGCAAAGCGGCGCGCGCTGGACCCTGGAGCGCCTGGACGCCGCCCTGACCGGCGGCCGCGTGCGGGCCGAGGGCCGGCGCGACGCCCCCGCCGAGGGCGCCGCCTCCGCCCTGGGCGACTGGCGCGGCCAGCTGCGCGCCAGTGGCCTGAACCCCGCCCTGGCCTGGAGCGCGCTGGCGCCGGCCGCCCTGGACGCCCGCGTCGACGCCCGCGCCGTCGACCCGAACGCCGCCCACCCCGCCATCGACATCGACGCCCGCGTGGCGCCCGCCGGCCGCCAGCCCCGCCGCAGCGCGGCCGAGGCCTGGCGCCTGCGCGAACTGCTGCTGCAAGGCCGCTGGCAGCCCGGCGACACGCCCGGCCAGGGCCAGCTCACCCTGCGCCAGGCGCGCCTCGACGCGCTCGACGGCGTGCTGAACGCCCAAGGCCGCATCGACACCGCGCGCCCCTTGGCGGAGGGCTCGCTCGACGCCACGCTGCCGGGCCTGCGCGCGCGCTGGAGCGGCCTGCTCGCGCACGCGCAAGGCCAGGGCGAGCTGAACCTGGACCTGGCCGACGGCGCGCGCCTGCTGGCCTGGGTGCGCGCCCTGGGCGAGGCACCGCTGCTCGGCGACCACCTGAAACCGGTCCTGGCGGCGTTGGCCGACGGGCAAGCCGAGGGCCAGGCGCAAGCCCGCCTGCGCTGGCAGGGCGGCCTGGGCGCCTTCGGCTTCCCCGGGCCGGGCCGCGCCGCCGCGCCGCGCCTGGACCTGAGCCTGGGCACCGAGCGCCTGCGCCTGGCCCGTGGCGGCGATGCCCCCCTGGCCCTGGAACTGGGCGCCACGCGCCTCACCGTGCAGGGCCCGCCCGAGGCCCTGGCCGTGGCGCTGCGCACGCGCGCCGAGGCCTCGGGCTGGCGCGCCGAGCTGGACACCGCCGGCGAGCTGGGCTTCATCGGCCTGCCGCTGGACGCGCGGCGCGGCCAGCTGGCCTTGAGCCGGCTCAGGCTGTCGGCCACGCCAACCGGCAACGGCCAGGGCGCCGGCCAGGCGACGGCCGGCGGGAACGGCGGCGCCGTGTCGTGGACGCTGACCAGCGACTCGCCCCTGCGCGCGCGCTGGCAGCCGCGCGCAGGGGCCATCGACGCCGAACTCGACGGTGCCCGCCTGCACGCCCAGCCGAGGCGCGCCGGCGGCGCCGCGCCCGCCCCCCTCACCCTGGCCTGGGAGCAACTCGTCTGGCGCGGCGGCGCCCTGCAGACGCGCGGACGCATCGAAGGCCTGCCGCTGGCTTGGGCCGACGCGCTCACCCTCAGCGAGGAAGACCCCGAAGGCGCCCTGGCGCGCGCCGGCCTGGGCGGCGACCTGGTCTTCGACGGCCGCTGGGACCTGAACCTGCCGGCCCAGGCCAGCGAGCCGCCGCGCCTGAGCGCCCTGCTGCAGCGCCGTGGCGGCGACCTCGCCGTGCAGACCCTGGGCGCCTTCGACGATCCGCGCGCCAGCGCGCACCGCATCCAGGCCGGCGTGAAGACCGCCGAGCTCGAACTGCGCACCGAGGGCCGGCGCGTCAGCGCGCGCCTGCGCTGGGACAGCGAGCGCTTCGGGCAGGCCGAGGCCGACCTGGGCAGCGAGTTGGCCCCCCCCGACGCCACACACGGCGCCTGGCACTGGCCCGACAGCGCGCCGCTGTCGGGCCGCGTGCGCGCCAGCCTGCCCGAGGTGGGCGTGTGGAGCGTGCTGGCGCCGCCGGGCTGGCGCGTGCGCGGCAGCCTCGGCGCCGAGTTCAACATCGCCGGCACCCGCGCCGCGCCGCAGCTGACCGGCCTGCTGGAAGCCAAGGACCTGGCCCTGCGCTCGCTGGTCGACGGCATCGTGTTCCGGGGCGGCGAGTTGCGCGCCACGCTCGCGGGCGAGCGCCTCGTCATCGAGCGCTTCCGCCTCGAAGGCCGCGGCGGCGCCGAGCGCGGCGGCGTGCTGCAGGCCACCGGCAGCGCCGAATGGCGCCGCGTGCAGCGCGACGGCGCCACCGTGCGCGAGCCCCTGATCGCGCTGGACGTGAGCGCCGAGCAGCTGCGCGCCTCCTCGCGCCCGGACCGCAACGTCACCGTCAGCGGCCAAGTCAGCGCGCGACTGGAAGGCGCGGCCCTGCGGCTGCGCGGCCAGCTGCGCGCCGACCAGGCCCTCATCGTGCTGCCCGACGAGGCCGCGCCCAGCCTGGGCGACGATGTGGTGGTGCGCGGCACCGAGTACCCCATCGACCGGCGCGGCGGCGTGCCCGTGGTCCCCGACGTGCGCATCACCGTCGACCTGGGCCCGTCCTTCGAGCTGCGCGGCCAGGGCCTGCAGACGCGCCTGGCCGGCCAGCTGGAGATCCGCACCAACCCGCCCGACCCGGCGCCGCGCATCGTGGGCGAGGTGCGCACCGCGCGCGGCACCTACCGCGCCTACGGCCAGCAGCTCGCCATCGAGTCCGGCGTGCTGGGCTTCGCCGGCGCCTACGACAACCCCCTGCTCGACATCACCGCCGTGCGCCCCAACACCGCGCAGCGCGTGGGCGTGCAGATCACCGGCACGGCGCAGGCGCCGCGCGTGCGCCTGTTCTCCGACCCCGAGATGCCCGACAGCGAGAAGCTGGCCTATCTCGTGCTGGGCCGCCCGGCCAGCGGCGCCGGCGCCGAAGCCGCCGTGCTGCAGCAGGCCGCGCTGGCCCTGCTGGCCGGCAGCGACGGCGGCCCGCTCGACGGCGGCCTGGCCCAGGCCCTGGGCCTGGACACGCTGAGCTTCACCGGCAGCAGCGCCAGCGCCACCGGCGACAGCGGCTCCACCTCGGCCGCCGTCACCCTGGGCAAACAGATCGCCGACAACCTGTACCTGAGCTACGAGCGCAGCCTGGCGGGCACGCTGAGCACCGTGTCCATGTTCTACGACGTGTCGCGCCGCGTGACCGTGCGCGCCCGCGCGGGCAGCGAGAACGCCATCGACCTGATCTTCACGCTGCGCTACGACTAGGCCTTGCGCACGACCAGGCGGCGCGGACCCCGCCGATACAATCGCCGCTCCCCGCGCCGCCGTAGTTCAATGGATAGAACGAGCGCCTCCTAAGCGCTAGATGCAGGTTCGATTCCTGCCGGAGGCACCACCCCTCTTCCCGGCTTGCCGGCTTGCCGGCTTCCCCGCCTCCCCCTCCCCCCGCTCCCGCACCGTTCATCGGCCCGCCCCGCGCCGGTGTCGAAACGCCGCGCCCCCATCCGTCGTGGGCATGA
Source organism: Hydrogenophaga sp. YM1 (assembly GCF_016903055.1). Lineage (NCBI taxonomy): Bacteria > Pseudomonadati > Pseudomonadota > Betaproteobacteria > Burkholderiales > Comamonadaceae > Hydrogenophaga > Hydrogenophaga sp. YM1. Next base: position 3,551,158 of record NZ_CP070223.1, read on the forward strand.
AGCCTGCCGGGGCCATCCCCCCAGCCTTCATCACCCCCCAACCGGAGACCCCGCATGACCTCGCTCAGCCCCTACCTGTCCTACAACGGCAACTGCACCGAAGCCATGAACTTCTACGCCAAGCTGTTCGGCGCGAAGCTGGAAACGCTGCTCACCTACGGTGACATGCCGCCCGAGATGGGCCCTTGCGCGCCGGGCGCCGAGAAGCTGGTGATGCACGCCCATCTGGTGCACCCCGGCTTCACGATCATGGCCGGCGACACGCCGCCCGGCATGGAGTTCAAGGGCATCGCGGGCGCCATGATGGCCATCAGCTTCGACACCCCCGCCGAGGCGCAGCGCGTGTTCCAGGCGCTCAGCGAGGGCGGCAACGTCACCATGCCCCTGAGCGAGACCTTCTGGGCGCAGACCTTCGGCATGGTCACCGACCGCTTCGGCACGCCCTGGGGCGTCAACGGCGGGCCGAAGAACTTCAAGCAGCCCTGAAGCGGCCGGGGCCGGCTCAGCGCAGCATCGCGTAACCGATGGCGATGGCCGCCACCAGCCCCACCGCGTCGGCGAACAGCGCGCACGCCAGCGCGTAGCGCGTGCGCTGCACGCCCACGCTGCCGAAGTACACCGCGAGCACGTAGAACGTGGTCTCGGTGGACCCCTGCACGATGGCCGCCAGGCGCCCGGCGAAGGAGTCCACGCCGTGCACCTGCATCACGTCGATCATCAGCCCGCGCGCGCCCGCGCCCGAGAAGACCTTCATCAGGCCCACAGGCAGCGCGGGCAGGAAGTCGGTGTCCAGGCCCAAGGCCGACACCCCGGCGCCGATGCCCGCGAGCAGGAAGTCCATGCAACCCGCCGCGCGGAACAGGCCCACGGCGACCAGGATGGCGATCAGGTAGGGCACGATCTGGATGGCCACGCCGAAACCGTCCTTGGCGCCGTCGATGAAGGCCTCGTAGACGTTCACGCGCCGCCACGCGCCCGCCAGCAGGAACAGCATCACCACCCCCAGGATCACGGCCGCGCCCGTGGTCCCCGCGATGCGCGCGGCCTGATCGGCCGGCAGGCGGGCCATGCCCGCCACGGCGGCCGCCAGCAGGCCGCCCACCGCCAGCATGGGCAGCAGGAAACGCGCGCGCCACAGCGGCAGGCGCTGGCACACGGCCACCGCCAGCACGCCAGCCAGCAGGGCGATGAAGGTGGCCAGCAGCGTGGGCAGGAAGATGTCGGCCGCGTTGAAGTCGGCGCCCAGGCCCTGCTTGAGCGCCACGCTCTGGCGGATGGCGATCACCGAGGTCGGGATGAGCGTGAGCCCGGCCGTGTTCATCACCACGAACATGATCTGCGCGTGGCTGGCGGTGCCGGCGGGCGCGGTGTTGAGCGACTGCAGCTCGCGCATGGCCTTCAGGCCCAGCGGCGTGGCGGCGTTGTCCAGGCCCAGCAAGTTGGCCGAGATGTTCATGGTCATGGCGCCCTGCGCCGGGTGGCCCTGCGGCACCTCGGGGAACAGGCGGCGCAGCAGCGGCCCGGCCAGGCGCGCCAGCAGCTCGATCATTCCCGCGCGCTCACCCACACGCATCAGGCCCAGCCACAGCGCCATCACGCCGGCCAGACCGAGCGAGATCTCGAAGCCCGAGCGCGCGCCGTCGAACAGCGCGCCGAGCAGCGCCGGCAGGATGCCGTCCTCGCCCAGGGCCCAACGCACCAGGGCGGTGGCGAAGGCCACCGTGAAAAGACCGATCCAGGCCCAGTTCATCGCCATGGGGGGCGATGGTAGGGCCTGCGGCGAGGGGGCCGGTTCAGCCCTGCAGCTGGCCTTCGCTCAGCGTGTCGAGCTGGAAGCGCCCGCTGCGGTCCCAGAGCCAGGTGTCGATGTAGCTGGTGCGGCTGCCCGGCGAGGGAAAGGGCGCGGCGTCGCGCACCAGGCGCTCGATCTGCGCCACCACCTCGGGCGCGTGCGTGGGCGAGCGCAGCCACTTGAAGGAGCCGACGCGCCCGTTGCCTTCGACCACCACTTCCAGCACACCGATGGCGTACAGCATGGGCGGCAGCTTGCCCGGGTAGATGCGCTGCGGGTAACGGCGGTAGAGGTGGTTGGCGGCGGTGCGGCGGTAGGCCGGGTCGGCGGCCGGCGCCTGCCGGCCCGGCACGGGCAGCGAGGGCAGCACCGAGCAGCCGGCCATGAGCGCGGCGGCGCCAGTGGCGGCGCCCAGCGCCAGGAGCTGGCGGCGGTCGGGCATGGGGTGGGGGGGTAGCGGTTCCATGCGCGGCATTGAAGCAGCACGCGCACCGGCGCACAAGGCGGCATACAAGTGCTTACGCCGGCGCGCGGCGGGTTGCTTCACTTGCCGCGCAGCGTGCGGCTGAGCAGGATCACCGGGATCAGGCCCACCAGCACCAGGGCCAGCGCGGGCAGCGCGGCCTCGCCCAGGCGCTCGTCGCGCGCCAGGTTGTAGGTCACCACGGCCAGGGTGTCGCTGTTGAAGGGCCGCAGCACCAGGGTGGCGGGCAGTTCCTTCATCACGTCCACGAACACCAGCAGCGCGGCCGCCGCCGTGGCGCGCCGCAGCAGCGGCCAGTGCACGCGCATGGCCAGCGCCGCGCCGGTGGTGCCCAGCATGCGGGCGGAGTCGTCCAGGCTGGAGGGGATGCGGGCGTAGCCGGCCTGCACCGACTGCAGGGCCACCGCCGTGAAGCGCACCAGGTAGGCCCAGACGATGCCCAGCGCCGTGGCCGTGACCCAGTAGCCCACGCCGGCCTCGGGCCAACGCTCCTGCACCCAGCCCACGGGCAGCAGCAGGCCCACCACGATGACCGCGCCCGGGATGGCGTAGCCCAGGCTCACCAGCTGCGAGACGCCGCGCGTGAGCTCCGAGGGCCGCGCGCGCACCGAGAAGCCCAGCGCCAGCGCGATCAGCACCGCCAGCGCGGCCGACAGGCCGGCCAGCCACACGCTGTTGCGCGCCCACTGCTGGAACTGGCCCCAGGGCAGCACGTCCCAGCCGCCGATGAGCGGGTGCAGCATGAACAGCACCGGCAGCACGAACCCGGCCAGCACCGGCAGCGCGCACACCCCCACCGCCAGCGCGGCCCGCCCGCCGCGCAGGCGCACGGGCTGGGCCTCGGCGCTGCCGGCGCGCTGGCCGCGCAGCGTGGCGAAGCGCATGCGCCGTTGCGCGCGCTGCTCCACCCACAGCAGCGCGGCCACGGTGAGCAGCAGCAGCGTGGCCAGCTGCGCGGCCGCCAGGCGGTTGTCCATCACCAGCCAGGCCTTGTAGACACCGGCGGTGAAGGTCTGGATGCCGAAGTAGCTGGCCACGCCGAAGTCGGCCAGGGTTTCCATCAGCGCCAGCGCCACGCCGGCCGCCACGGCCGGGCGCGCCAGCGGCAGCGCCACGGTGCGGATGCGCCGGCCCAGCGGCGCGCCCAGCAGGCGCGCGGCCTCCATCAGCTGCGCGGCGCGCTCAGCCAACGCGGTGCGCGCCAGCAGGTAGACGTAGGGATAGAGCGTGAAGGTGAAGACCCAGACCGCGCCGCCCGTGCTGCGCACCTCGGGCAGCAGGCGGCCGCTGAGGCCGAAAGTCGAGCGCATCCCGGTCTGCAGCGGGCCGCTGAACTGAAGGAAGTCGGTGTAGGCATAGGCCACCACATAGGCCGGCATGGCCAGCGGCAGCAGCAACGCCCATTCGAAGCTGCGCCGGCCGGGAAAGTCGAACAGGGTGACCGCGCTGGCCGTGAGCACGCCCACCAGCGCCACCCCCAGCGCCACGCTCACGCACAGCAGCAGCGAGGTGAGCGTGTACTCGGGCAGCACTGTCTGCGCCATCTGCGAGAGCACGTCCCGGGCGGCGGCGTCGAAGCCGAACCAGGAGGCGGCGAGCGCGAACACCGGCAGCACCAGCGCGGCGGCCAGCAGCAACAAGAGCACCTGAGCGGGCCAGCGCGGCATGGAAGGTTCTTTTGGGGCGCCGCGGCCCAAAGGATCGACCGCACCAACGCAAATGAGAATTGTAGACATCTACAATGGGCCCCATGTTCCTGAAGGTCTCGCAACTCCAGGTGCGCTACGCTGGCGCGCCGCACCCGGCTGTCGATGGCGTGAGCTTCGGCCTGGCGGCGGGCGAGATCGGCGTGCTGATCGGCCCCTCGGGCTGCGGCAAGACCACGCTGCTGCGCGCGGTGGCCGGCCTGGAACGCGCGCAGGGCGGCGAGATCGTGCTCGACGGCGAGACCGTGAGCAGTCCCGGCCACCACCTGCCGCCCGAGCGCCGGCGCATCGGCATGGTGTTCCAGGACTACGCGCTGTTCCCGCACCTGGACGTGGCGGCCAACGTGGCCTTCGGCATCCACCAGATGCCCCGCGCCCAGCGCGAGGCGCGCGTGGGCGAGGTGCTGCGCCTGGTGGGCCTGGAGGGCCTGCGCGCGCGCCACCCGCACGAGTTGTCGGGCGGCCAGCAGCAGCGCGTGGCGCTGGCGCGCGCGCTGGCGCCCAACCCGCGCCTGCTGCTGCTCGACGAGCCCTTCTCCAACCTCGACGTGGACCTGCGCGAGCGGCTCGCGCACGAAGTGCGCGGCATCCTGAAGGCCGCCAACGCCACGGCGCTGTTCGTCACGCACGACCAGCTGGAGGCCTTCGCCATCGGCGACCGCATCGGCGTGATGCACGAAGGCCGGCTGCACCAGTGGGACGAGGCCTACGCGCTCTACCACCGCCCGGCCACGCGCTTCGTGGCCGAGTTCATCGGCCACGGCGTGTTCGCGCCCGCGCAGATCCTGCAGAACGGCGGCCAGGTGGCCGTGCAGACCCCCCTGGGGGCCCTGCAGGACATGGAGGAATGTCCGCTGCCCAATGCCTATGAGTCCGGGCTGTGCGACGTGCTGCTGCGCGCCGACGACATCGTGCACGACGACGCCGCGCCGGTGAAGGCGCAGATCGTGCGCAAGGCCTTCCGGGGCTCCGAGTTCCTCTACACCCTGCGCCTGGCCAGCGGTGAGACGCTCATGACCCACGTGCCCTCGCACCACAACCACGCGGTGGGCGAGTGGATCGGCATCCGCGCCGAGGTGGACCACGTGGTCACCTTCGAGCGCAACGGCCCGGCCTCCTCGCCGCCCGCGCCGGGCGTGCACCGCTCGCCCGGCGCGCCGCTGGCGACCGGCTGATCAGCCGGGCCGCGCGCGGCCCGGGCGCCGCAGCCACCACATCGCCGCACCGGCCGCGCACAGCAGCACCACGGCCGCGCAGGCGGCCAGGTTGAGCAGCGCGTTCCACAAGCCCATGTCGCCCTGGTGCAGGGCGATGGCCACGGCCATGGTCTTGGCCATGACGCCGTAGTCGGCGAAACGGATGTCCGCCAGCACGCGCCCGCTGTAGCGGTCCAGGTGCACGGTGCGGTCGGCCGTGGGCTGGCCGAGGTCGCCGCTCATGGTGCTGGCCGAGACGGTGTAAACGCCGCGCGGATCGCGCGGTGGCGCGATCTGGTGCTGGCCCTGAAAGCCCAGCTGCTTCGCAAAGGCGGCGACGCTGTCGAGGTCCACCGGCGCGCGGGCGGCCAGGCCTTCGCTGCCGGCACCGGAACCCGAGGCCGGCAGCGGCGTCTGGGCCAGGCCCCAGGGCACCTCCTGCAGACCCGCCGTGTTCAGCACCGCGTGCGCTTCACCCGAGAGCGGCACGGCGTCCCACTGCTCGGCGGGAAAGCTGCCCCAGGCCTGCAGCCAGCGCTCGCCGGTCACGCCGGTCCAGGTGAGGCCCGTGAGCAGGAAGGCCAGCAGCACGGCGCCGGTGCCCAGGCCCAGGCTGCCGTGCAGCGAGCGCCACCAGCCCAGGCCGCGCAGGCGGGCGTCGGGCCACAGGCGCGAGCGCCAGCCAAGCCCGCCGCGCGGCCACCACAGCACCACGCCCGTGAACAGCATGACCAGCATGGCCCAGGCCGCGATCTCGATCAGGCGATCGCCCCGATCGCCCATGAGCAGGGTGCCGTGGATGCGCTGGGCCCAGGCGAAGGGCGTGTCGCCCTTGTCCACCCAGTGCAGCACGGTGGCGCGGTAGGGGTCGACCGCGGCGGCGAGGGTCTGCCCGTCGCGCTCGATGACGAACCAGGCGGCGCGTTCGGGCGAGCGCGGCGCGATGTAGCCGCGCAAGCGCCCCTCGGGCACCTCCACCAGGGCGGCGAGCGCCTGCGCGCTCACCGGCTGGGCCGTGGGCAGCGGCACCACGCGCGGGTCAGCGCCCAGGCGGGTCTGGAAGCCGGTGTAGAAGACCATCACGGCGCCGGTGATGGCGAGCGTGAGCAGAAAAGGCATCACCAGCAGGCCGGCGATGGCGTGCCAGCGCCAGGCGATGGCGCGCAGGTCGGCGCGGGCGCGCACGGGCGCGCCCGCGGTATCGGGCGGGAAGGACATGGGAAGGCCTCGGCGGCTGGCGCTCAGTGCTTGCCGTGGCCGCTGCCGTGGGCAGCGCCAGCGGGCGCGGCCGGCATGGGCGCCATGGCGCGGGCCGTGGCCTTCACGTCCTGGGTCTGGCGCTGGCCGTCGGCGCCTTCGAACACCAGCGTCAGGGGCACCGCGTCGCCCGCTTTCACGGGCGCCTTGAGGTCCATCATCATCACGTGGTAGCCGCCGGGCTTGAGCTCCACGGTCTGGCCCGCGGGCAGCGGCAGCGCGGCGATGGCACGCATGCGCATCACGTCGCCCTCGAGCTTCATCTCGTGCACCTCGACGACGCCGGCCGCCGGCGAGCGCACCTCCACCAGGCGCGTGGCCTGCGGCGCGGTGAGTTTCATGAAGGCGCCGGTGGACGACTGCGCGCCGACGGTGGCGCGCGCCCAGGCGTCCTGCACCTGCACGGGCGTCTGGGCCCAGGCGGTGGCGGCAATGGCAAAGGAAGAGGCGATGAACAGGTGTTTCATGGGGAATCCGAATCGGCAATGGGGAGGACACGGCGCGGGCCAGAGCGGCGCGCCGTGCGGGAAGGGATTCAGATGCCCCGGGGCGGCGCGCGCGCCGGCGCGTGGGCCGTGGCCGGCGCGTCCTGCCCGCGCTGCGCCTGCGCCAGCGGCACGGGCTGAGGCGCCGCCTCGGGCAAGGCCAGCGCGGGCGCGGGCGGCAGGCCCGCGCCACCGGCGCTGATGGCGCCCCAAGGACAGGTCAGCGCGGCCTCGGGCGCGTGGCCGTCGGCGCTGTCGCTGGCGTCGGCGCGCACCCAGGTGATGCCGCTGGCGCTGCAGATCTGCACCCAGTGGCCCGCGTCGGGCCCGCGGGCCTGCAGCGCGGCCTGCGACAGCACGGGCGCGAAGGCACCGAAGCAGACCGCCAGGAGGGCGATCCACGCGGTGAGGCGACGCGGCCAGCGGTGCAGAAACATGGGACGGGATTCTACGGGCGGGGTCCCGCCCGCGACGCCCGAGGCCTTGCGCCCCCCCGGCATCGGGGCCACGATCCCCCGTTTCGAACGACCACCGGAGACATCGCCCATGCTCAAGCTCTGCGGCTTCGCGGCCAGCAACTACTACAACAAGGTCCGTCTCGCCCTGCTGGAAAAGGGCATCCCCTTCGAGGAAGAACTGGCCTGGATCGGCGAGACCGACCCCAGCTGCAGCCCGCTGGGCAAGGTGCCTTACCTCAAGACCGACCAGGGCGCGCTGTCGGAGTCGACCGTGATCCTGGAGTACCTGGAGGACGCCTACCCGCACCCGCCGCTGCTGCCGGCCGACGCCTTCGCGGCCGCCAAGGTGCGCGAGCTGGTGCGCTACCTGGAGCTGCACCTGGAACTGGTGGCGCGCAACCTCTACCCCGAGGCCTTCTTCGGCGGCAAGGTCAGCGACGCCGCGAAGGAGAAGATCGCGCCGCAGCTGGAGAAAAACATCGCCGGCTTCGCCAAGCTCGCCAGCTTCTCGCCCTTCCTCGCCGGCCCTGAGTTCACCCTGGCCGACTGCGCGGGCGCGGTGCACCTGCCGCTGGTGAGCAGCGCCACCAAGATCATCTACGGCCGCGACTTCCTGGCCGAGCTGCCCGTGCGCGACTACCTCAAGCGCCTGGGCGAGCGGCCCACGGTGCAGAAGCTCAACGCCGACCGCAAGGCCAACACCGAACTGATGTTGAGCCGAAGCAAACGCTGAACCAACGCCCATCCACCACCCGGCGGCACCGCGGAACCGGCTTTGCCGGGCCGCAGGTGCCGCCCCCCTTGAGGGGGGTCGCGCGAAGCGCGGCGGGGGGTGCTTCTACTTCTTGGGGCGGATCGCGTCAGCGGTGCCCTGGATGAATGCCTTGATCTTCTGCACGTCGTCCGGCGTGAGCTTGCCCGTGAAGTCGGGCATGCCGCGCGCCATGGCCGGGCCCTTGAAGACGAACTTGTCCAGGTTCTCGATGAAGGCCGAGTCCATGTAGCCCAGGTTGGGGATGTTGCCGCCGCGGTCCACGCCCGGCACGCCGTGGCAGAACACGCAGTTGCTCACGTACAGCGCGGTGCCCTCGGGCACATGGGCCGGGTCGTACTTCACGCCCTGCACGAGCTGGCCCAGCCGGTAGGCCACGAAGTCCGGCGCCGGCGCCTTGCCGCCCACAGCGAAGGTGTAGACCGTGCCCGGGCCCTGGCGCTCGGTGGCGCGCTGCGCCAGGCCGTACACACCGCCCCAGCCCACGGCAATGGACACGTACTGCTTGCCGTCCACCAGATAGGTGGTGGGCGCGGCCACCACGCCGGTGCCGGTGGGCGTCTCCCACAGCTTCTCGCCGCTGGCGGCGTTGTAGGCCACGAAGCGGCCGTCGGCCGTGCCCTGGAACACCAGGTTGCCGGCCGTGGTGAGCGTGCCGCCGTTCCAGGGCGAGACGTGCTCCACCGTCCAGCGCGCCTGCTGCTTCACCGGGTCCCAGGCCACCAGGCGGCCAAAGGGCTTGCTGGCGGGCGGCTCCACGTTGGCGAAGGTGGCCAGGTTCCAGCCCATGTTGCTGTGCGGCTCGCCCGGGCGCACGCCGTTGAAGTTCCAGTTCTTGTTGTCCATCAGCGTGAGCGGCACGCCCTGCACCGGCATGTAGACCAGGCCGGTCTTCGGGTTGAAGGACATGGAGTGCCAGTTGCGCGCGCCAAAGGCGCTGGGGATGATCTCGCGCGGGCGGTCGGCCGTGCGCGCGATGTCGGTCTCGATCGGGCGGCCATTCTTGTCGTAGCCCGTGGCCCAGTTCACGTCGACGAAGTTCTTGGCCGAGATGAACTTGCCGTTGGTGCGGTCGACGATGAAGAAGAAGCCGTTCTTGGGCGCGTGCATCACCACCTTGCGCTTCTTGCCGTCCAGCGTGAGGTCGGCCAGGATCATGGGCTGCGTGGAGGTGAAGTCCCAGTTGTCGCCGGGCGTTTCCTGGTAGTGCCAGACGTACTTGCCGGTGTCCGGGTTGAGCGCGACGATGGACGCCAGGTACAGGTTGTCGCCGCCGGCCGGACTGCGCTTGCTGCGCGCCCAGGGCGAGCCGTTGCCGGTGCCGATGTAGAGCAGGTTCAGCTCGGGATCGAAGGCCATGGCGTCCCAGGCCGTGCCGCCGCCGCCCGCCTCCCACCACTTGCCGGCCGGGTCCCAGGTCTTGGCGGCCTTGGCCATGGACTCGTCCTCGAAGGGCTTGGACGGGTCGCCCGGCACGGTGAACCAGCGCCACTTCTGCTCGCCGGTCTTGGCGTCGTAGGCCGTGACATAGCCGCGCACGCCGTACTCGGCGCCGCCGTTGCCGATGATGACCTTGCCCTTGACCACGCGCGGCGCGCCGGTGATGGTGTAGCTGAACTTGCGGTCGATGATGGTGTCCTTCTCCCACACCTTCTGGCCCGTGGCGGCGTCCAGCGCCACCAGGCGGCCGTCGTAGGAGGCCACGAAGACCTTGCCCTCGTACAGGGCGACGCCGCGGTTGACCACGTCGCAGCAGCCCTTGAAGCCGCCCTCGCGCGGCACCTGCGGGTCGTAGGACCAGATGCGCTTGCCGGTGCGCACGTCGATGGCGTGCACCACGCTCCACGAGGCGGTCACGTACATGATGCCGTCCACCACCAGCGGCGTGGCCTCCACCCCGCGCGTGGACTCCAGGTTGTAGGACCAGACCAGGCCCAGGTCCTTCACGTTGCCGGTGTTGACCTGGTCGAGCCTGGAGTGCCGGGTCTCGGCGTAGTCCAGGCCGTGGCTGGGCCAGTCGGGCGTGGCGCGCGCGTTGCTGCGCACGAAGGCGCCGTCGACCTTCTTCGTGACCGCGCTGATGTGCGCGGCCGATCCCTTGACCGTCGCCTGCTGGGCCTGCGCGCCGAGCGCGGCGCCCAGCAGCAGCGCCAGGCCGACGGCGGCGCGGGCGGTGAGCGAATGGGTGCTCATGTTGTCTCCTGATGTGCCGGTCCGGGCCGGCGTGTGGGGTCGGTGGCAAGGCTCGCGCATCCCCCCGGAACACGGATGCCGCGACGGCCATGTTCCGCAGCCGGCCATCGCGCGGCACCCCCGGGATTTCCCTCAAGTGTTTTGTTCCACGGTGGAACAGAGTGGGCGGATGGCGCAGGGATTTCCCGCAGCGCGGTGCCCGCGCGCGGCACCGATACTGCCCTGGCCCACCCCGAGCGAACCCATGGCCGAGCCCGCCCGCCCCCTGTTCTTCCAGACCGCCGAGCAGCGCACAGCGCTCGCGCGGCAGCGGTTCTTCGACGAAGGCGAACGCCCCACCGGGCTGGTGAACGAAGCCGTCATCCAATCGTGGATGCGCTGCACCGCCACGCGCCGCGACCCGCGCCAGGCGGTGAGCTTCGACCCCGTGACGCGCAGCCGCATGCACGCCTGCCTGACGCGCAACCAGCAGCTGCTGCTGGCCGGCAACGAAGACCTGCAGCAGCTCGCCGCGGCGCTGGGCGGCACCAGCTGCCGCGTGCTGCTCACCGACGGCCAGGGCGTGGTCATCCACGCCAGCGCGCCGCTGGGCACGGCACCGCAGCCGCTGCTGGACGCGGGCAGCCGCGTGGGCGTGAACCTGGCCGAGGGCGAGATCGGCACCACGGCGCCGGGCATCGTGGCGCGCGTGGCCAGCGCCTGCACCGTGCAGGGCGCCGAGCACTTCCACGAGATGCTGCAGACCCTGCACTGCGCGGCCGCGCCCATCCGCGACGTGCACGGCCGCCTGGCCGGCGTGCTGGACCTGTCCATCGAGGGCTCGCCCTTCGGCTTCGACGCCGCCGGCCTGGTGGCGCTCTACGCCAGCACCATCGAGAACCGGCTGCTGCGGCTGCAGTCGCCCGCGCACCTGGTGCTGCAGTTCCAGGCCAGCCCGCGCGTGCTGGGCACGCCGCTGGAAGGCCTGGCCGGCATCGACGTGGGCGGCCAACTGGCCTGGCTCAACCCGGTGGCGCAACGCCTGACCGGCGCCAACGCCCTGGCCCACCCACCGGTGGACGAGGTGTTCGGCCTGGCCTTCGAGGAACTGCTGGCCTTGCACCGCGCCCGCGAGCCGCGCGCGCTGCGGCTGCCCAATGGGCTCACGGTCTGGGTGCGCGCCCACATCGGCAGCGCCGACGGCGTGGACTTCAACCGCGCCGTGGCCACCGGCGCGCCGCCGTCCTCGACCGGCGAGGCCGCGCCCGACGCACCGATCGCCGACGCCGCGCCCTCCTCCACGCTGGACGACCACCGCGACCGCGTGATCTCCGAAACGCTGGCGGCCTGCGGCGGCAACATCGCGCGCGCCGCGCGTCAGCTGGGGGTGTCGCGCGGGCTGCTGTACCGGCGGCTGCGGGCCGCGCCGGCGACCGAGGCCTCCGCCCCCTGAACCGGCCCGGCGGGCCCGCTCAGCGCGCCGCGTCGAACTCGGCCTGCACCTCGGCGCGCAGCGCCTCGGACCAGGCGCGGCGGTCGCGCGCCCCCGCGCGCTGCGGCGTGCCGTAGCGCACCACGGCGCGCACCGTGTCCGAGCGCAGCGTGCGCCACACCGACGCGACCAGGGTGTCGTCGCCGATGAACACAGGGCCCGGGTGCGGCAGGCCGCTGCCACGTTCCAGGTAGCGCAGCGCCACCGGCTGCACCGGCGCGCTGGCCGATATCGCGGCCTGCAGCAGGTTGGCGTGGAAGGGCAGCAGCTGGGCGCCGTCGCCCGTGGTGCCCTCGGGAAACACCGAGACGGTCTCGCCCGCGCGCAGCCGCTCGGCCATGCGGTGCACCACGCGCAGCGCGTCGCGCCGGCTCTCACGCTCGATGTAGAGCGTGCCCGCGCCGGTGATGAGCGAGCCCAGCAGCGGCCAGCGCTGCACGTCGGCCTTGGACACGAAACGGCTCGGGTGCGCGGCGTTCATGACCAGGATGTCGAGCCAGGAGATGTGGTTGGCCACCATCAGCACCGCGCCGTGCGCGGGCGGCTGGCCTTGCACGTCCAGCGCGATGCCCATGATGGCCAGCATGCGGCGCGACCATTCGCGCACGATGAGCTGGCTCTGCGCGTGCGTGAGGCGGCCGAACTCGCTGCGGATGATCCATAGGCCGCGCAGCACGTGCAGCACGGCGCGCAGGGCACGCCAGGCCGCGCGCAGCTGCCCACCCCGGGTGCGCGCCCCCCCGGCCTGGCCGTGCGGCGCGTTCACGCCGGCGCCGCCACGCCCTCGGCCGCGTGCGCGATCTGCCCGCCCACCAGCGTGGCGCGCACCGACACCGGCATCTCGTGGCCCTCGAACGGCGTGTGCCGGCCCTGGCTGCGCAGGGCCGAGGGCGCCACGGTCCAGGGCGCGTCGGGGTGGAAGACCAGCACGTCGGCCGCGCCGCCCACGGCGAGCTGGCCCACGCTGGCCTGCAGCGTGCCCAGGCTGGCGCCCAGCACGCGCTGCGGACCGTGCGTCAGCACCGCCAGCGCCTGCATCAGGCCCAGGCCTTCCTGCTGCGCCCAGGTGCAGGCCAGGCCCAACAGCAGCTCCACCGCGCTGGCGCCGGGCTCGGCCTCAGCGAACGGCAGGGTCTTGGCGTCGCTGTCCACCGGGTTGTGGTCGGACACCAGCGCGTCGATGGTGCCGTCCGCCAGGCCGGCGCGCAGGGCGTCGCGGTCGCGCTGCTGGCGCAGCGGCGGCTGCAGGCGAAAGCGGCTGTCGTAGAAGCCGATGTCCACGTCGGTGAGGTGCAGGTTGTGCACGCTCACGTCGCAGCTGACGGGCAGGCCCTCGGCCTTGGCGGCGCGCACCAGGTCCACGCCGGCCGCGCTGCTGAGGCGGCACAGGTGCACGCGCGCGCCGCCCTTGGTGGCGCGCATGAGCTCGAACAGCGTGTGCAGCGCGATGGTCTCCGCCGCGACGGGCACGCCGGCCAGGCCCAGGCGCGTGGCCAGCGGGCCGCTGGCGGCCACACCCTTGCCCAGCCACAGGTCCTGCGGGCGCAGCCACACGGTGTAGCCGAAGGTGGCCGCGTACTGCAGCGCGCGCAGCAGCACCTGGGTGTTCTGGATGGTGGTTTCGGCCTGGCCGAAGCCCACGCAGCCGGCCTCGGTGAGCTCGGCCATCTCGGTCAGCACCTCACCGGCCAGGCCGCGCGTGAGCGCGCCGAGCGGGAAGACGCGCGAGCGGTGCAGCTTCTCGGCGCGGAACTTGAGCATGTCCACCAGGCCGGGCTCGTCGAGCACGGGCTCGGTGTCGGGCGGGCAGACCAGCGAGGTGACGCCGCCGGCCACCGCCGCCGCGGTCTCGCTCTCCAGCATGCCGGCGTGTTCCTGGCCGGGTTCCTTCAGCCGCACGGACAGGTCCACCAGGCCCGGCGCGACCACGCAGCCAGCGGCGTCGATGGTGCGCGCGGGGTGGAAGTCGGCGGCGACCCGGCCGATGGCGATGATGCGACCGGCGGCGATGGCGACGTCGGCCATCTCGTCGCGGCCGCTGGCCGGGTCGATCACGCGGCCGTTCTGGATCAGGATTTTCATGCGGGTGTCACCTTGGAATCGCGGTGCCGGACGGGATCGATCAGCTCGCGCAGCGCGGCCACCAGGGCCTCGCATTCGGCCGGCGAGCCGATGGTGATGCGCAGGTGCTCGGCGATGCGCGGCTGGTTGAAGTGGCGCACCAGGATGCGGCGCTCGCGCAGGTCTTGCTGCAGCCGGGCCGCGCCGTGGCGCGGGTGCCGCGCGAGCAGGAAGTTCGCGCTCGAGGGCAGGCAGTGAAAGCCCAGGGCCTGCAGCTCGCGCGCGAGCCATTCGCGGCTGTCGACGATGCGCCGCGTGAGCGAGGCGAAGTGCGCCTGGTCCTCCAGCGCGGCCTGCGCGCCGGCCAGCGCCACGCGGTCCAGCGGGTAGGAGTTGAAGCTGTCCTTGACGGTGCTCAGCGCCCGGATCAGGTCGGCGTGGCCCAGGGCGAAGCCCACGCGCAGGCCCGCCAAGGCGCGCGACTTGGACAGGGTCTGCACCACCAGCAGCTGGGGAAACTCGTCGATGAGCGACACGGCGCTCTGCGCGCCGAAGTCCACGTAGGCCTCGTCCACCACCAGCACCGAATCGGGGTTGCGCTCCAGCAGCCAGCGGATCTCGCCCAGGGACAGCGCGATGCCGGTGGGCGCGTTCGGGTTGGGCAGCACGATGCCGCCGTTGGGCTGCCGGTAGTCGGCCACCCGCACGCGGAATTCGGCGTCCAGGGGCACGGGCTGGCAGGCCACGCCGTAGAGCGCGCAGTAGACCGGGTAGAAGGAGTAGCTCACGTCGGGCACCAACACCGGCCGGCCGTGGCGCAGCAGGCCCATGAAGGCGTGCGCCAGCACCTCGTCCGAGCCGTTGCCCACGAAGACCTGCTCCACCCGCAGCCCCTGCTGCGCGGCGATGGTCTGGCGCAGCGCCAGCGCCGAGGGATCGGGGTAGAGGCGCAGCCGCTCGTCCACCGCCTCGGCCATGCGCCGCAGCGCCAGCGGCGAGGGCGGGTAAGGGCATTCGTTGGTGTTGAGCTTGATCCAGCCCGTGCCCTGCGGCTGTTCGCCGGGCGTGTAGGCGCTCAGCCCGCGCAGGGCCGGGCTCCAGAAGCGCGTGTCGGGGTCGGGCGCGGGGGTGCTCACGCTTCGTTGCCCGCGACGATGGACATCACCGCCATGCGCACGGCGATGCCGAAGGTGACCTGCGGCAGGATCACGCTCTGCGGACCGTCCACCACGGCGGAGTCGATCTCCACGCCGCGGTTGATGGGGCCCGGGTGCATGACGATGGCGTCGGGCTTGGCCCACTTCAGGCGCTCGGGCGTGAGGCCGAAGCTCTTGAAGTACTCCTGGCTGGAGGGCAGCAGCGCGCCGCTCATGCGCTCGTTCTGCAGGCGCAGGGTGATGACCACGTCGCAGCCCTTGATGCCCTCCTCCAGCGTGTGGCACACGCGCACGCCCATGTGCGACAGGTCGCTCGGCACCAGGGTGCGCGGGCCGACCACGCGCACGTCGGGGCAGCCCAGGGTGGTGAGGGCGTGGATGTCGGAGCGCGCCACGCGCGAGTGCAGCACGTCGCCCACGATGGCCACCGACAGCTTCGTGAAGTCCTGCTTGTAGTGGCGGATGGTG
Source organism: Hydrogenophaga sp. YM1 (assembly GCF_016903055.1). Classification (NCBI taxonomy): domain Bacteria; kingdom Pseudomonadati; phylum Pseudomonadota; class Betaproteobacteria; order Burkholderiales; family Comamonadaceae; genus Hydrogenophaga; species Hydrogenophaga sp. YM1. Next base: position 3,566,658 of record NZ_CP070223.1, read on the forward strand.
TACATGTCGAGCAGGCCCTGCGTGGGGTGCGCGTGGCGCCCGTCGCCGGCGTTGACCACGTGCACGTGCGGGGCCACGTGCTGCGCGATCAGGTAGGGCGCGCCCGACTCGCTGTGGCGCACGACGAAGATGTCGGCCGCCATGGCGCTGAGATTGGCGATGGTGTCGAGCAGCGACTCGCCCTTGGCGGTGGAGCTGCGCGCGATGTCGAGGTTGATGACGTCGGCGCTCAGCCGCGTGGCCGCGATCTCGAAGGTGGTGCGCGTGCGCGTGCTGTTCTCGAAGAACAGGTTGAACACGCTCTTGCCGCGCAGCAGCGGCACCTTCTTCACCTCGCGGTTGCTCACGCTGGTGAAGCTGGACGCGGTGTCGAGGATGTGCGTGAGGATGTCGCGCGACAGGCCCTCGGTGGAGAGCAGGTGGATGAGCTCGCCGTTCTTGTTGAGCTGGGGGTTGCGGGCGGGGGTCATGTTTGGCTTTCCAGCACGAAGCGCAGGCGGCCGTCGCCGTCGCGCGCGAGTTCGAGCGACTGGCCGGCGGGCACCTCGACATGGGCCATGCTCAGCTGCGCCTCGATCGGCAGCTGGCGTCCGCCGCGATCGACCAGCACGGCCAGGCGCACGCTCGCGGGGCGGCCGTGGTCGAAGAGCTCGTTGAGCACGGCGCGCAGCGTGCGGCCGGTGTAGAGCACGTCGTCGATCAGCAGCAGGCTCGCGCCGTCCACCTCGAAGGGCAGCTGGGTCTGCACGCTGCTGGCCAGGCCGCGGCGCGCGAAGTCGTCGCGGTGCATGACGGACGAGACCACGCCGCAGGCGCCGGGCTGTTTCAGGTCGGCGTGCAGGCGCTCGGCGATCCAGGCGCCGCCGGTGGCGATGCCCACGAGCCGCGTCGCGGGCTCGGCCTCCAGCACGGCCCGCACGCGCGTGAGCAGCTGCGCGTAGAGCGCTTCGGCATCGGGTGGGGTCAAGGCAGGCTCCTCAGGAACTGTTCCAGGATGATGCAGGCGGACGCGGCGTCGGCGTCCCGCGCGCCCTGCGCGTGCGCCTCGGTGGTGCTGTAGCGCTCGTCCACCTCGAACACGGGCAGGCCATGGCGGCCGTGCAGGCGGCGCGCGAACTTGCGCGCCATGGCGGTGTTGGCGTGCTCGGCGCCGTCGGGGTGGAAGGGCACGCCCACCACCAGCGCGTCGGGCGCCCACTCGCGGATGCGCTCAGCCGCGCGCTCCAGGCGCGCGTCGCCGGTGGCCACGATGGTGGGCTGCGGCGTGGCGCTGCGGGTGAGCCGGTTGCCCGTGGCCACGCCGGTGCGGCGCTGGCCCAGGTCAAAGGCCAGGAAGGTCTGCAGCGTGGCGGCGACTTCGGGCATGGCCGGCTCAGGCATGGCCGGCATCGGGTGAGAGCATCCAGGGCTGCTGCAGGCCCAGCAGGGCCATGGCGCGCTCGTAGCGCTCGGCCACCGGGGCCTCGAAAATGATCTCGATGTCGGCCGGCACCGTGAGCCAGGCGTTTTCGGCGAGCTCGGACTCGAGCTGGCCCTGACCCCAGGAGGCGTAGCCCAGCGAAACGAACACGCGGCGCGGACCGGCGCCGGCCGCCATGGCCTCGAGCACGTCCTTGGAGGTCGTCATTTCCAGACCGCCGGGGATGGACAGCGTGGAGGCGTAAACCGACTCGCCGTCCTGCTCGGGGTTGACGGCCTCGTGCAGCACGAAGCCGCGCTCGGTCTGCACCGGGCCGCCCTGGAACACGGGCAGTTCCATGAGGTCTTCGCGCGACAGCGGCAGCTCGACCTTCTCGAACAGCTTGGGCAGCAGGATGTCGCTGGGCTTGTTGATCACCAGGCCGAGGGCGCCGCGTTCGCTGTGTTCGCACATGAACACCACGCTGCGGCCGAACAACTCGTCGGTCAACCCCGGCATCGCGATCAGGAAATGATGGGTCAGGTTGGTCGGAGCAAAATCGGCGGCCATGCGTGGATTCTATGTCCCGCCCCCCGCCCGCCCGGCTTCGCCGGTCACCTCCGCCAGCCACCGACCATGAGCCATTTCGACGCCGGCCTGATGTGGTTCCGCCGCGACCTGCGCGCCAGCGACAACGCGGCCCTGCACCACGCGCTGCGCCACTGCCGCCAGCTGTGGTGCGTGTTCGTGTTCGACCGCGACATCCTGGACCCGCTGCCGCGCGCCGACCGCCGGGTGGAGTTCATCCGCGAATCGCTGGTGGCGCTGGACGCGCGGCTGCGCGAGCTGGGCGCCGAGCACGGCCGGCCGGGCACTGGCCTGATCGTGCTGCACGACCAGGCCTCGCGCGCCATCCCCGCGCTGGCCGAGCGCCTGGGCGTGCAGGCCGTGTTCGCCAACCACGACGACGAACCCGCCGCGCTGGCGCGCGACGCCCAGGTGCTGGGCGCGCTGGCGCACCAGGGCGTGCTGCTGCGCACCCACAAGGACCACGTGATCTTCGAGCGCCGCGAGGTGCTCACGCAGTCCGAGCGGGCCTTCGGCGTGTTCACGCCCTACAAAAACGCCTGGCTCAAGGCGCTCACGCCCTTCCACCTCAAGGCCTACCCGATCGCCAAGCACGCGGGCGCGCTGGCGCCCTTGCCCGAGGGCCTGTCGCGCCCGGTGCCCACGCTGGCGGAGATTGGCTTCCAGCGCACCAACCTGTCACAGCTCGCCCTGCCCACCGGCGAGGACGGCGCGCACCAGCTGTTCGACGACTTCCTGCAGCGCATCGACCGCTACGACGAGGCGCGCGACTACCCGGCGGTCAAGGGCCCCAGCTACCTGAGCGCGCACCTGCGCTTCGGCACCGTGTCCGTGCGCGCGCTGGCGTCCATCGCACACGGGCTGCACGCCCAGGGCAACCCGGGCGCCAGCACCTGGCTGTCCGAGCTCATCTGGCGCGACTTCTACCACCAGATCCTGGCCAACTTCCCGCACGTGGTGCAGCGCGCCTTCAAGCCTGCCTACGACGCCGTGCGCTACGAGCACGGCAAAGCCGCCGACGCCCTGTTCCAGGCCTGGTGCGAGGGCCGCACCGGCTACCCGCTGGTGGACGCGGCCATGGCGCAGATTCTCCAGACCGGCTACATGCACAACCGCCTGCGCATGGTGGTGGCCAGCTTTCTGGTGAAGGACCTCGGCATCCACTGGCAATGGGGCGAGCGCTACTTCGCCGAGCACCTGATCGACTTCGACCTCGCGGCCAACAACGGCGGCTGGCAGTGGGCCAGCTCCAGCGGCTGCGACGCGCAACCCTGGTTCCGCATCTTCAACCCCGTCACCCAGAGCGAACGCTTCGACCCGCAGGGCCGGTTCATCCGGCGCTACCTGCCCCAGCTCGCCGGCCTGCCCGACGCGGCGATCCATGCGCCCTGGAAGGCCAGCCCGGTGGAGCTGGCCGCCGCCGGCCTGGTGCTCGGCGACAACTACCCCCTGCCGCTGGTGGACCACGCGCAGGCCCGCGAGAAGACCCTGGCGCGTTATGCGGTGGTGAAAGAAGCGGGGGGCTGATCGGCCGGCGAGGTTTCCGGTGCCGATCGGCCTGTGGAAGGACCCGGCGTGGGTGTTCTACCAGGACGTTCTCAGCGGCCTGGGAGCGTGAGGCGCCAGCGGCCGGGGCCGCCGGCCCTCAGGCGTCGGCGGTGGCCTTGGCGTAGCGCGCCACCAGCACCAGCAGCTCGTCTTCGGAATAGGGCTTGCCCAGGTAGTGGTCCACGCCCAGTTCTCGCGCGTGCTCGCGGTGCTTCTCGGCGATGCGCGAGGTGATCATGATCACCGGCAGATCGGCCAGGCGGGCGTCGGCCCGGATGTTGCGCACGAGGTCGAAACCGTCCATGCGCGGCATCTCGATGTCGGACAGCACCACGGCCGGGCGCTCCACCTGCAGCCGCTCCAGCGCCTGCAGGCCGTCGGCCGCCAGCGCCACGCGGTAGCCCTCGCGCTGCAGCAGGCGCTGGGTGACGCGGCGCACCGTGATGGAGTCGTCGACCACCAGCACCAGCGGCACGCTGGCCAGCGCGGCCTCCGCGCCGGCGTCGCCGCCCGTGGCGGCGCGCTCCGTGGCCTGGGGCAGGGCCGCCTGCTGGCGCACCCATTCGGGCACCTGCGGTCCGTACACCGTGGACAGCGCCACCGGGTTGTAGATCAGCGCCACCGCGCCCGAGGCCAGCACCGACATGCCTGCCAGGCCCGGCAGCCGCGACAGCTGCGCGCCCAGGTTCTTGACCACGACTTCCTGGTTGCCCAGCACCTCGTCGACGTGCATGGCCAGGCGCTGGGATGCGCTGCGGAAGACCACCACCGGCAGCGTGCGGTTCTGCGGCTCCTGCGACTGCGCCGTGGACTGCAACAGGGCGCCGCTCCAGAAGAAGGGCACGTCCTCGTCGCCATGGCGCATGTGGCCGCTGGCGTAGGCCGCCTGCAGCTCGGCCGGCGGCACGCGGCGCACGATCTCCACCAGGTTCGACGGCACGCCGAACATGAGCTCGCCCGCGCGCAGCATCACCACCTGCGTGACCGCCGTGGTCAGCGGCAGCACCAGCTTGAACGAGGTGCCCTGCCCGGCGCGCGTGGCGGTCTCGATGCGGCCACCGAGCGCGAGCACGTCGCTGCGCACCACGTCCATGCCGATGCCGCGCCCGGCCAGCTCGGAGACTTCGCGGGCCGTGCTGATGCCGGCCTCGAAGATGAGCTGGGCGGCGTGCTCGTCGTCGATGACTTGATCGGGCGCCAGCAGGCCGGCCTCGCGGGCCTTCTCGCGCAGGCGCTCCAGGTCGATGCCGCCGCCGTCGTCGGCGAACACCAGCGAGACGTCGTTGCGCTCCTGGTGCAGTTCGATGTCGATACGGCCTTCGGCCGGCTTGCCGCGCTGCTCGCGCAGCTCGGGCGATTCGATGCCGTGGGCCACGTGGTTGCGCAGCAGGTGTTCGAAGGTGCCGGTCATGCGGTCCAGCACGCCCCGGTCCATTTCGATGTTGCCGCCGGTGATGTCCAGGCGCACCTGCTTGCCGGTTTCCTTGGAGGCCTGGCGCACCACGCGGTACAGGCGCTCGGAGATGCCCTCGAACTCCACCATGCGCGTGCGCAGCAGGTCGCGCTGCAGCTCGCGCGTCTGCCGCGCCTGGGCCACGAGGTTGTCTTCGGTCGCTTCCACGGCGCGCTGCAGGTTGCGCTGCAGCGTGGCCACGTCGTTCACCGACTCGGCCATCATGCGGGTGAGCTCCTGCACGCGGGTGAAGCGGTCGAATTCCAGCGGGTCGAAGGCCTGCACATGGTCGCGGGCCTGGGCCAGGCGCGATTGCATCTGCGTCTCGGCCTGCAGCTCGATGTCGCGCAGCTGCTGGCGCAGGCGGTCCAGGTTGCCCGTGAGGTCCTTCAGCGAGGCACGCAGCGTGACGACCTCGGCTTCCATGCGCGAGCGCGAGATGATCACCTCGCCGGTCTGGTTGACCAGGCGGTCGAGCAGCTCGGGGCGCACGCGCACGGCGGCCCCACCGCGCGCCGCCAGCTGGGCCGGCGCGATGGGCGCGACGAAGTGGGCGCCCAGGGCGCTGGTCGCGGCGAGCGGCGCGGCCGGCACCGCGGCCTCGGCCACGGGCTGCGCCTCGGGCGCGGGCTGCGCCTGTGTCTCGGGCGCGGACTGCACCACGGCGCCGGTCTGGGCGTCGGGGTGCCGCAGGGCATCGAAGCGCGCCACGATGGCGTCGAAGGCGCTTTGCAGCACCTCCAGGTCGCTGGCGCGTTGCACGTCGGAACCCAGGCGCTCGGCCGAGGTTTCCATGCGGTGGGCCATTTCACCCAGGCGCAGGGCGCCGGCCAGGCGGGCACTGCCCTTGAGCGTGTGCAGGCCGCGCAGCACCTCGGCGCGCGCGTTGCCGTCGTCGGGACGGGCGCTCCACTGGCGCAGGGCCGCGCCCATCTGCGGCAGCAGTTCCTGGGCCTCTTCCTCGAAGATGGGGAACAGGTCGACGTCGATGGTGTCGACCGCGTCGATGTCGTCGTCGATGTCCTGGTGGCCGGCGGGCGCCAGTGCGGCGCGCGCCGGCTCGGGCGCGGCGGGCAGGTCCCACTGGGTCACGGAACCGGCGCTGGCGTCCAGGGCCTCGTCGGCCGCCGAAGGTGTCGGCGCCGGCTCGGCCAGCGAGGGCTCGTCGTCGGCCGGCAGCAGCTCGACCTCGTCGCTGACGGTGAGGAACACCTCGTCGTCGGCCGTGGCGGGCGCGGCCGACGGCGGTTCGCCAAAGGCCTGCGGGTCGTGCACCACCTGCACCAGCGACTGCAGCACGAAGGGATCGGCTTCCTTCAGGAAGCCCGCCGCGAACTGGTGCAACAAGCGGCGGATGTCTTCACCGGCGTCCACGAACAGCTGGCCCAGCGCGGCCGGCGCCTGCTGTCCCTCGCGCTGGCGCGCGGCCACCGAGCCCAGCGCGTGCTCCAGCGCGCGCGCGACGCCGGACAGCGACTCGAAGCCGACGGTGCCCGAGCTGCCCGCCAGCGAGTGCGCAAGCGCCTCGGCCGACTCGGGCACCGGCACATGGGTCTCCATGGCCCACTCGGACAGGGTGGTGCCCAGGCGGCGGGACCACTCGTCGGCCTCGTTGAGGAAGACGTTGTAGAGCTTGTGGCCAATGCGCAGCGAGCCGATTTCGCGCACGGGCTCCTCGGCAGGGGCGCTCACCAGGGGCACGGGCATGGACACCGGCTCGGCGGGCGGCAGCGGCGCCGGCGCCGTCAGCTCGATTTCCTGGATGTCGGCAAAACCGGATTCGACGGCCTCGCGCGGGAAGTCCTCCAGCTGGTCGAACTCGGGCGGCACCACGGGCGCGGCCACCGGGGACTGGTCCCGCGCCTCGGCCGGCGTCGCCTGTGCGGCCTCGGCCTCGGCTTCGGCTTCGGCTTCGGCGGGTGCGTCGGTCACGGCTGGCTCGGGCGCCTCGGCGGCCGCGGGTTGCGCGACGGCCGCCAGCAGGTCGAGGTCGATGTCGGCGAGCAGCGGAACCTCGAGCGCGGCCTCGGACAAGGGCTCGGGCAGGGGCAGGTCGCCGAAGCCGGTGGAGGGCGCGGCCGCGTCGGCCGCCGGTGCCTGGGCCGACGGCTCGGCCTCGGCCCCTGGCGGCTCGTCGTCCAACGCGATGTCGATGGGTTCCTGCGCCACGGTGGCGGGGGGCGCCTGCAGGGGCAGCCACACGCCCTGGGCCTTCAGGGCCTCGGCGCTGGCCCGGAAGGGCTGCGAGCGCCAGGCGGACGCCTGCTGGGCAGCGATGTCCCGCACCCAGCGTTCGAATTGGTCCAGGGCCTCGCCCGACAGGCCCAGCAAGGCTTCGCTGGCGGGCCGCTGCTCGGCCAGCACGGCGTTGAGCAACTGCTCCAGGGCCCAGGCCGCCTCGCCGAACTCGTTGAGGCCCACCATGCGGGAGCTGCCCTTGAGCGTGTGGAAGGCGCGGCGCAGCGTGGTCAGGTGGTCGAGATCGGAGGGCTGCTCGCGCAGGTGCGAGACCGCTTCGCGGCCATTGGCCACGACCTCGCGCGCTTCCTCCAGGAAGATGTCGAGCAGGTCGTCTTCGTCCGTGTCGTCGGCCGCCGGTGCGTCGGCGGGGGCCGCCGGCGCGTCGGGCGCGGCGGCTTCGGTCAGCCCGACCAGCGCCTGCGCGCCGACCGCGGCGTCATCGCGCACCACGGCTTCGGCGGCTTCGCGCGCGGCCTTGGCCACCGCCGGCTGTTCGGCCAGCGCGGCCTGGTCGGCGAGCGAATCCAGCTGCTGGCTCAGGCCGCTGAGGTCGTCCAGTCCACCGAAGACGCTGTCGACCACGCGGCGCACGCCCGCCTGCAAGGCCTCGGCGTCGCTGCGGGCGGGCGGCGAGCGGTCGCGGCCCACGCTGGCGCGCCCCATGAGCGGGACCAGGCCGCCTTTGTCCTCGTCGAAGACGAAGAGCTTCTTGGCCAGCGCCGGCTGGTAGCTCAGCATGTCCACCAGGAAACTCAGCGCGCTCAGGTTGTCGCCGAGCTGCTGGAAGGTGCCGGCCTCACGGGCCAGGGCCTCGTCGACCTCGGTGTCCAGGATCTGCTCGACGCTGCCGCGCATGCGGGTGACGGCCTGCACCGCGTGGTCCAGGCCCAGCACCGACAGCACGCCGCGCATCTGGGCCAACTGGGTCACCGCGACGTGCAGGCCCGCTTTCTCCTGCGGCTGGCGGAAGAACTGGTCGAGCGATTTTTCGACCTCGCCGAGCGACACCTTCAGCTCGTCGACCACGCTGCCCATGGTCTGGCGGTCGCTGACGCGGCGATAGAGCTGCTCCATCCACCCGTCCAGCGGGCGGGCCGCCTCGCCGTCGATGACGCTGCCCAGGCGCTGCGCCAGGTCCTGCGTGCGCGCCGCGAGCTCGGGCTCGGCGGGATCGAAGTCCTCGAACGCGGCCTCCAGGTACAGGGTGGTCGTGGCCACTTCCATGGCGAGCTCGGGGCGCACGCCGCCGGGCTCGTTCACGGCGCGATCGGCCGCCTTGACCAGCGCCGCCGCGAGCGGCGCGCTGGGCGGATGCAGTTTGAGCAGCGACTCGCCAATCAGGCCGAACTGGTCGCCGACCTGGCGGGCCCGGGCATGGTCGCCACCCGAGAACAGGGACCAGGCCTCCTTGGCCGTCTGGATGCGTTTGCGGGCCTGCGCCAGCACGGCGGGGTCGTAGCGGCCCAGCGTGGCCTGGTGGTAGTCGGCCGGGCGGTAGCGCTGCAGCCCATAGGTCTCGCGCACGGCGCCCAGGTGCTGGGTGGCGGCCGCGTCGGCGGGCTGGCTCTGCGCGCAGAAGAACAGCAGGTCGTGCAGCAGGGTTTCCGACACCTGGCCGGTGCCGGCGGCCATCTGGCCGAACTGCATGAGCAGGCGCGACGCCGCCCGCTTCACGTACACGTCGAACGGCAGGCCAGGCCCGCCCGCGGCCTCGAAGAAGGCCGCCGCCACGCGCCAGAACGTGCGCTGGCGCGGCTCCGCGGCGGCGGCGGACATGCCGCCGCACAGCTTGGCCAGTTGCTGGCAGGCCGCCGCACTCTGCGTCTTGACGACGAGCAGGATCAGGCGGTCGAACAGCGAACGGACCGCCGGGCTGACATCGAGCGGCTTGGCGCCCGGCGGCGCCGGCATATCGATCGCCCGGTGATCAAAATCCCAGAGGTCCGAGGGATGCACGCGCTCGGCGCCCGCGAGCTCCAGCACCTCGCGGTACTGCTGGAACAGCGCCACCGGCTGCACGGGCTTGTGGTTGAGCACCGCCTCGAGGTACTCGACCAGGGCGAAGCTGGCGCGTTCCACCCGGCTGGCGGCCTGCTCGTCGCAACTGGCCGGCTTCTGCACGAAGCGCTGCACCGCCGACTCCATGCCGCGCAGCACCTGCGCGGGCGCGCCCAGGCCGACCACCTCCAGCGCCCCCACCGCCTGGTGCAGCTGCTGGCGGGCCATGCGCAGGGCCGCCGGGTCCACCGCTTCGAGATCGCCGTGGCGCGACTGCTCGTTCTCGCGCACGAACCGCCGAATGGCCTTGTTGGCCGCATCGAGCGATTTGCGCAACTCCTCGAAGACCCAGGCCAGTGGCCCAAGGTCGGTGTTGGGCAAGTCCTGCAGAGCGGATTCGGGCGCTTCGGTCATGGGCCTCCCTGATGGATTCGAGCGGTCCGCCGTCAGGCGATCTTGAATCGGGCCACCGACTGGCGCAGTTCTTCGGCCATGGCCGACAGCTCACGCACCTGCTGGGCCGTGGAGCGCGTGCCCTCGCCGGTCTGCTCGGTCACCGCGAAGATGTGCTGGATGTTGCCCGCCACCTCGTTGGCCGATTCGGCTTCGCGGGAGGCGGCGGTGGAGATCTGCTCGATGAGGTCGGCCAGCCGGCGCGACACGCGGTCGATTTCGGACAGCGCGGTGCCCGCGTTGTCGGACAGCCGGGCCCCGGCGACCACGCCCTGCGTAGAGCGCTCCATGGCGGCCACCGCGTCCTGCGTGTCGGTCTGAATCGCCTTCACCAGCGCCGCGATCTGGCGCGTGGCGTCGGCCGAGCGTTCGGCCAGGCGCTGCACCTCTTCCGCCACCACCGAGAAGCCCCGGCCCGCTTCACCGGCGGACGCGGCCTGGATGGCGGCGTTGAGGGCCAGCACGTTGGTCTGTTCGGTAATGTCCGAGATCAGTTCGGTGATCTCGCCGATCTCCTGCGAGGACTCGCCCAGCCGCTTGATGCGCTTGGAGGTTTCCTGGATCTGGTCGCGGATGGCGTTCATGCCGCCGATGGCGTCCTGCACCGCCTGCAGGCCGGATTCGGCGGCCTGCAGCGAGGCCCGGGCCACCTGGGCCGACTCCTGCGCCTGGCTGGACACCTGGTTGATGCGCTGCGCCATGTCGAGCACCGACTGGCCGGTTTCGCGGATCTCGCGCAGCTGCTCGGTGGAGGCCGCCAGCAGCTCGGTCGAGGTGTTTTCCACCGCCGACGTGGTCTGCGCCACGCGGGTGGCCGTGGCCTGCACGTTGCCCACCAGCGACCGCAGCTCTTCCACGGTGTAGTTCACCGAGTCGGCGATGGCGCCCGTGATGTCCTCCGTCACGGTCGCTTCCTGCGTCAGGTCGCCCTCGGCCACCGTCTGCAGTTCGTTCATCAGGCGAAGAATGGCCGCCTGGTTGGCGTCGTTGACGCGCTTGGCTTCCTGCTCCTGCGCCTCGGCGGACAGCCGCTGGCCTTCGGCCATCATCTGGCGCTGGCGGCTGTCCTGCAGCTGCACATAGGCCAGGCCGCCCGCGCACAGCAGCGCGAACACCGTGGACAGGGCCAGGGCCAGCAGCTGGCCGCCACCCAGGCCGGAGCGGCCGGAGAGGTCCTGCTGCAGCTTCTCCAGGCCCACGCGCAGCGGTTCGCTGTCGGCCACGATGGCGGCCTGCGCCTCGCGCGCGGCCACCAGGCCCTGCAGGTTGCCCAGGATGGCGCCGGCTTCGACGCGGGTTTCCTCGTAGCGCTGCAGCAGGGCCTGCAGGCGCTCGCGCACCTGCGGGTCGCGGGCGGCGCTCAGGCGCAGCTCGTCGCTGCCTTTGAGCAGGCCGTCCGCCACTTCCTTGAAGGTGATCAGGTCCTTGCCGAGCAGGAACACCGCCTCGGGGCTCACGCCTTCCAGCGTCAGGAACTCGTTGGCCGACTTGCCGATGCGCTGCGTCAGCATCACGAGCTGGCCGGAGGCGGAGATTTCGGCGGCGGGCGCGTTCTGCTGCAGCTTGAGGGAGGAGATCGTCTCGGCGATCTCCAGCAGGTCGGACGACTGGCGGTTGATGGTGCGCAGCGCGGCGCCCACCTGCGTCAGCGTGGCCTGCTGGCCCAGCACGGCCGAAGCGTTGCGCTCGGCGGCGTCGATGCGCGGCAGAAGGTCGTCGAGCGCGCCGCCGTATTCCGGCCCCAGCGGCTCGATCGCCATGTTGCTGTCGCCCTGCTTGAGGCCGCGCACGCTGGTGGCCAGCACGCTGGCGCTGTCGCGCACCTCGGGGAAGGCGGTGGGGCTGCCCACCAGCGCCTGCGACACGCTCTTGGCCAGACGCTGCGACTGCATCAGCGCCTGACCGCTGGCGGCCACCTGCTGGCTGATCTTTTCCGCCTGGCTCAGCACGAAGAACGTGATGGCGCCCAGCACCAGCAGCGCGAAGGCCAGCAGCACCGCGAGCGAGCGCTGGTGCTGTTCCGCCGGGCGGCGACCCAGAATGGGCAGTGAAACCAGCGCGTCCTTGGGCGTGTCGCCATCGTCCTCGGTGATCAGCAGGTTGTCGTCGAGATCCCCCGTGTTGGCGTCGGGCGCCAGGCGGGCCGCGGCAAGCTCCGCGATCTCCTGATCCGTCACGCCGGCCAGGTCAGGCTCATCCGCCTCCTTGTTCTTCTTGGAGAACAGCCCTTGGAATCGATCAAGCGTGGCCATGGTTTACCTTCCAACTCACAACGGGTGAACAAAAACGTCGGGTGCCGGGTGGGGCGCCGTCAGGCCGCGATGGCCAGGAATTCGGGTTCGCTCACGAGCAGCTGCAGGTCGAGTTCCTGCCAATCCTGCCCCTGTGCGTCCACCAGAACGCGTGTCATGTAGCCGGGCGCGTCCGCCGGGCGCTCGCCCAAGGCGCTGAACGCGCCGGGATTGCGCAGGCCCAGCAGGCGATCGATCCAGAACACCGCGTTCAGGCCGAGGGCGCCGTGCAGGCTCACCAGCCGCGACTCGGAGGTGATCCGCTCTGTGGCGCGCCCCGCGCCGCGAGCGGTCCCCTGCACCAGGCCAGCCAGGTCGATCACGCCATGCAAGCCACCGCGCAGGTTGGCGACGCCGAGGTACCAGGGCTTGGTGTACGGCACCCCCTGCACCGCCGACCACGGAAAAATCTCGCCGGACTGCACCAGCGGCAACAGGTAGCGGCGACCGCCGGCCTCGATGGCCAGCCAGGTCGCGGTCAGCGCTTCGGTCTTCGCTGCCGTGAGGCGCTGGGCCAGCCGTTCCTGGAGCTCCTTCAGCGACTGTCGTTTGGCCATGCTGGTGCGGTTCGGGCACCGGCCTCAGGCCAGCGCTCGGATCTTGGAAAGCAGTTCTTCGCCGTTGACCGGTTTGGTGACGTAGTCGCGGGCCCCCTGGCGCATGCCCCACACGCGGTCCGTCTCCAGGTTCTTGCTGGTGCACATGACGATGGGGATGCTCGAATACTGAGGATCGCGCGTGATGGCGCGGGTCAGCTGAAAGCCATTCTGGCCGGGCATCACCACGTCCATCAGAATGAGATCAGGCTTTTCCTCCCCGAGACGACGGAAGGCCTCGTCCGCATTCTCGGCGGTGCGCACCGTGTAGCCATTTTTGGTCAACAGATCCGACAGGACCAGCAGCTCGGTCTTCGAATCATCGACGACGAGGATCTTGTGGATGGGCATCAGGCAACTCCGTTGACGTTGAGATGGGCGCCAAACTGCTGCACGGCCTGCAGCAGCTGGTCTTTGGTGAAGGGTTTGGTGAGGTAGTCCTGCGAGCCGACCATGCGGCCGCGGGCCTTGTCGAACACGCCGTCCTTGGACGAGAGCATGACGACCGGGATGCTGGCGAAGCGGGCGTTGCGCTTGATGATCGCGCAGGTCTGATAGCCGTCCAGCCGCGGCATCAGGATGTCGCAGAAGATCAGGTCGGGCTGGTAGTCGTTGATCTTGGCCAGGGCGTCGAAGCCATCGTCGGCCAGCAGCACTTCATGGCCGCCTTGCTTGAGAAAAATCTCGGCGCTGCGCCGGATGGTGTTGCTGTCGTCGACGACGAGAACCTTCAGGGCAGGCGTTGCACTCACGATGGACGGGCTCCTCAACCACTATCGGGCCCGATGCGGCGGTGCCGCCCGGACCCCGGACAACGGATCGACGGCCCCCTGGCCACCGTCCGCTCAGATTTGAACCATCTCGAAATCTTCCTTGCGGGCGCCACACTCGGGGCAGGTCCAGTTCATCGGAACGTCGGCCCAGGGGGTGCCGGCAGGTACGCCGTGCTCGGGTGCTCCTGCTGCTTCGTCGTAGATCCAGCCGCAGATCAGGCACATCCAAGTCTTGCTGTCGCTCATGGTTTTTGTGGTCTGTATCGTAGAATGCAAGGATTGTATCCAGCCCGTTCAAGCGCTCTGCGGTGTCATTTCACAGGCGAGTGGACGGCGCCAGAGGCCCCCGCACCACAGTGCCTGCGGGCCCGCGCAGGCCGCACAATCCCCCCACCATGTCCGATCCCGACGATTCCTCCGTCGTCCGCGAGGCCACGGCCCCGGGCGAATCCCCCCTGCCCTGCGTGATGAGCTTCAACGCCAACGACCCGAGTGGGGCGGGCGGCCTGAGCGCAGACCTGACGGCCATGTCCAGCGCGTCGGCGCACGTGCTGCCGGTCGTCACCGGCGCCTACGTGCGCGACACCTCCGCGATCCGCGACCACTTCAGCCTCGACGAAGAGGCGGTGGTCGATCAGGCGCGCTGCGCGCTCGAGGACATGCCCGTGCGGGCGATCAAGGTCGGCTTCGTGGGCACGCCCGAGAACCTGAGCGCCGTGGCCCAGATCACCAGCGACTACACCGAAGTGCCGGTGATCACCTACATGCCCGACCTGTCCTGGTGGGACGAACTCGACATCGAGAACTACCTGGACGCCTGCACCGAGCTGTTGCTGCCGCAGACCACCGTGCTGGTGGGCAACCACAGCACCCTGTGCCGCTGGCTGCTGCCCGAGTGGGAGGGAGACCGTCCGCCGGGACCACGCGACGTCGCCCGCGCCGCTGCGGTGCACGGCGTGCCCTACACCCTGGTGACCGGCTTCAACGCGGCCGACCAGCACCTGGAAAGCCACCTGGCCTCGCCCGAGACCGTGCTCGCCACGGCCCGCTACGAGCGCTTCGAGGCCACCTTCGCCGGCGCCGGCGACACGCTGTCGGCCGCGCTGTGCGCCCTCATCGCCAGCGGGGCCGACCTGCAGACCGCCTGCGCCGAGGCCCTGACCTACCTGGACCAGTGCCTGGACGCCGGCTTCCAGCCCGGCATGGGCCACGCGGTGCCCGACCGCCTGTTCTGGGCCCACGAAGAGGACGCCGAGGCCACCGACGAGTCCGCCACCGATCCCGCGCCGCCCGACAGCGCGCTGGACGCGGGCGATTTCCCCCTGGACACCACCCGACACTGACCGACCCATGCCCGACCGCAACCTGGACCTGTTCGAGCGCGCCAAGACCCTGATCCCCGGCGGCGTCAATTCCCCGGTGCGCGCCTTCCGCGCCGTCGGCGGCACGCCGCGTTTCGTGCAGCGCGCGCAAGGCGCCCACTTCTGGGACGCCAATGGCCAGCGCTACATCGACTACATCGGCTCCTGGGGCCCGATGATCCTCGGCCACGGCCACCCCGCCGTGCTCGAAGCGGTGCAAACGGCCGCGCTCGACGGTTTCTCGTTTGGCGCCCCCACCGAGCGTGAGGTCGAGCTCGCCGAGGCCATCGTGGCCCTGGTGCCCAGCCTGGAGATGGTGCGCCTGGTCAGCTCGGGCACCGAGGCCGGCATGAGCGCGATCCGGCTGGCGCGCGGCGCCACCGGCCGGCGCAAGATCATCAAGTTCGAGGGCTGCTACCACGGCCACGCGGACGCCCTGCTGGTCAAGGCCGGCTCGGGCCTGGCCACCTTCGGCAACCCCACCAGCGCGGGCGTGCCGCCCGAGGTGGTGCAGCACACCCTGGTGCTTGAGTACAACAACCTCGAACAGCTTGACGCCGCCTTCGCCGAGCACGGCGCCGACATCGCCTGCCTGATGATCGAACCGATCGCCGGCAACATGAACTTCGTGCGCGCCAGCCTGCCTTTCATGGCGCGCTGCCGCGAGCTGTGCACCCGGCACGGCGCCCTGCTGGTGTTCGACGAGGTCATGACGGGTTTTCGCGTGGCCCTGGGCGGCGCGCAGAGCGTCTACGCCCGCCAGCTCCCCGGCTTCGAGCCCGACATGACGGTGATGGGCAAGGTCATCGGCGGCGGCATGCCGCTGGCGGCTTTCGGCGGCAAGCGCGCCGTGATGGAGCAGCTCGCGCCGCTGGGTCCGGTCTATCAGGCCGGCACGCTGTCGGGCAACCCGGTGGCCACGGCCTGCGGCCTGGCCACCCTGGCCGAGATCCGCCGGCCCGGCTTCTTCGAGGCCTTGTCGGCGCGCACGCGCCAGCTGGTCGACGGACTGAAGGCCGCGGCCGACCAGGCCGGCGTGCCCTTCAGCGTGGACGCCGAGGGCGGCATGTTCGGCTTCTTTCTCATGCCGGGGCTGCCGCAGAACTACCAGGCCGTCATGAAGACCGAGGGCGCCCGGTTCAACGCCCTCTTCCACGGCCTGCTCGACCGCGGCGTCTACATCGCGCCCGCGCTGTACGAGGCCGGCTTCGTGAGCGCGGCCCACAGCGAGCAGGACATCGCCGACACCGTGGCGGCGGCCAGCGAGGTGTTCAAGACGCTGCCTCGAGTGGCGTGACGTGTCGAGCGTCGCCGCGGAACCGGCTTTGCCGGGCCGCGGGCGACGCCCCCTGAAAGGGGGGAAGCGGCCCCCAGGCCGCTGCGGGGGTCAGTGGCGAAAATGCCGCACGCCCGAGAACACCATCGCCACGCCGCGCTCGTTCGCGGCGTCGATGACCTCCTGGTCGCGCATGGAGCCGCCGGGCTGGATCACGCAGCTGGCGCCGGCGTCGACCACCACGTCCAGACCGTCGCGGAACGGGAAGAAGGCGTCGCTGGCCACCGCCGTGCCCTGCAGCGAGAGATTCGCGTGGCCCGCCTTGATGCTGGCGATGCGCGCCGAGTCGAGGCGGCTCATCTGGCCCGCGCCCACGCCCATGGTCATGCCGTCCTTGCAGAAGACGATGGCGTTGGACTTGACGAACTTGGCCACCTTCCAGGCGAACAGCAGGTCTTCGAGCTGCTGCGGCGTGGGCTGCAGCGTCGTCACCACCTTCAGGTCCTCACGCTTGAGCACGTGGTTGTCGGCCGACTGGATCAGCAGGCCCGAGCCCACGCGCTTCACGTCGGACAGGTTCAGTCCCTTGTCCCAGGCCGTGGGGCCGCCGGGCGGCAGATCGATCTGCAGCACGCGCACATTGGCCTTGGCCTTGAACACGGCCAGCGCCTCGGGCGAGTAACCCGGCGCCATCAGCACCTCGACGAACTGCTTGCTGATCGCCTCGGCCGCCGCGCCGTCGAGCGGGCGGTTGAAGGCGATGATGCCGCCGAAGGCGCTGGTCGGGTCGGTCTGGAAGGCCTTCTGGTAGGCCTGCAGCGGGCCGCCGCCAATGGCCACGCCGCAGGGGTTGGCGTGCTTGACGATGACGCAGGCCGGCTCGTCGAAGCTCTTGACGCATTCCCAGGCGGCGTCGGCGTCGGCGATGTTGTTGTACGAGAGCTCCTTGCCCTGCAGCTGCTTCGCGGTGACCAGCGAGCCCGGCGCGGGGTACAGGTCGCGGTAGAAGGCGGCCGTCTGGTGCGGGTTCTCGCCGTAGCGCAGGTCCTGCAGCTTGATGAAGCGGCCATTGGCCTGGGCCGAATAGGCGCTGCGCCTCGGCACCTCGTCCGCCGCGTCGAACTCGATGGACGACAGGTAGTCGCTGATCGCGCCGTCGTAGTTGCTGATGCGGTTGAACGCCGCCACCGACAGGCCGAAGCGCGTCTTGTCGCTGAGCTTGCCGCTGGCCCGCAGCTCCTCGACCACACCCGCGTACTGGGAGGCGTCGGTGAGCACGGCCACGTCCTTCCAGTTCTTGGCGGCGCTGCGCACCATGGCCGGGCCGCCGATGTCGATGTTCTCGATCGCGTCGGCCAGCGTGCAGCCGGCCTTGGCCACCGTGGCCTCGAAGGGGTAGAGGTTCACCACCAGGATGTCGATGGTCTGGATGCCGTGCTCGCGCAGCGCGGCCATGTGCTCGGGCAGGTCGCGCCGCGCCAGCAGGCCGCCGTGCACCTTGGGGTGCAGCGTCTTCACGCGGCCGTCGAGCATCTCGGGAAAGCCGGTCACCTCGGCCACCTCGGTGACGGGCAGGCCCTGCTCGGCCAGCAGCTTGGCGGTGCCGCCGGTGGACAACAAGGTCACGCCGAGGGCGTGCAGCGAACGGGCGAGGTCGACGATGCCGGTCTTGTCGGAAACGGAAATAAGGGCACGCATGGGAAAGAAAGGGAGAGGTTGGGGATTCAGTCGAGCAGGCCGTGGTCGAGCAGCTTCTTGCGCAGGGTGTTGCGGTTCAGGCCCAGCCACTGCGCGGCGCGCGACTGGTTGTACTGGGCCTGGGCCATCACCACCTCGAGCAGGGGACGCTCCACCGCTTTCACCAGCATGTCGTAAAGGTGGGCGGGCTCGGTGCCATCGAGGTCGCGGAAGTAGCCCTCGAGGCTGTCGCGGATGCACTCGTCCAGCGGATTCGTCTTTTTCATGCGGCCAGCTTCCAATCGGCGCGATCGCCGAAGTCCGCGGCCATCCAGGCATCGAAGGCCTGGCTGACGACACGGCGTTGGTCATCGATGGTGTGGGTGGCGTTGACGCTCGCGCGAAAACGCGCGGCCTCGCCCGCGGGCAGGGCCAGCGACTGCACGTACCAGCCCAGGTGCTTGCGCGCGCTGCGCACGCCGGTGTCTTCGCCGTACAGGTCGTAGTGGTCGTCCAGGTGGTCGAGCAGCCAGCCCTTCACCTGCGACAGCGCGGGCGGCGGCAGGTGCTCGCCCGTGGCCAGGAAGTGCGCGATCTCGCGGAAGATCCACGGCCGCCCCTGCGCCGCGCGGCCGACCATGACGGCGTCGGCGCCGGTGCGCCGCAACACCTCGCGCGCGGCCTCGGGGGAATCGATGTCGCCGTTGGCCACCACCGGAATGCGCACGAGGCTCTTGATGTGGGCCACGGTGTCGTGTTCCGCCTGTCCCTTGTAGCCCTGCTCGCGCGTGCGGCCGTGCACCGTGAGCATCTGCACGCCCGCGCGCTCGGCGGCCAGGGCCAGCACCGGCGCGTTGCGCACCGCGGCGCACCAGCCGGTGCGCATCTTGAGCGTGACCGGCACGCCCCGCGGCTCGCAGGCCCGCACCACGGCCTCGACGATGCCGATGGCGAGCGCCTCGTCCTGCATGAGCGCGCTGCCGGCCCACTTGTTGCAGACCTTCTTGGCCGGGCAGCCCATGTTGATATCGATGATGCGCGCGCCGCGGTCGATGTTGTAGCGGGCGGCGTCGGCCATCGACTGGGGGTCGGTGCCCGCGATCTGCACGGCGATGGGCGCGGACTCGCCCTCGTGGTTGGCGCGGCGCGAGGTTTTGAGGCTGTCCCAGAGCTCGCGCCGGCTGGTCACCATCTCGCTCACCGCGTAGCCCGCGCCCAACCGCTTGCACAGCTTGCGGAACGGCCGGTCCGTCACCCCGGCCATGGGCGCGACGAACAGGGCATTGGGCAGGACGTGGGCCCCGATCTGCATGGCGTGGCGGAACTGGCTGGACGGCGGGTTCGGAGGGGGACGCCGGGGACGGGCCGGCGGCGGAGGGCGGATTGTATCTGCTCAAATTTTCAGCAGACGAAGCGTCTGCCGGCACCACCGCATGCGCCCGCCGCGCCAGGGCCCGCCCCCAACCATCGGCCATATGGCCTGGCAACGGCACGGAACCCCTTGCACGCCCTCGCAACCCAGGTGTCGCATGCAGTCCATCACCTTGCTGGGCCGCGGCAATCGAGCAACCGCAGCCCTCTGGCGCGCTCTCAAGGTGACCCCGACATGAAAGCCTCATCCGGTACGAAGCGCCCGCCCACCGGCCAGCATCCCCTGCAGCCGGTTGTCGACAGGCTCCACAAGATCAACAAGAAGCACCCCGGTGCCGTGTTGTCCCTTCGCGAGAACCAGACGCTGAACCCGGACACTGTCGACGACCTGAAAGCCCGGCGCGGTGGCCTGCTCGGCAGAGTGTTGAACCCGTTCAGCCATCGGCGGCAATTCGCGGAGGGAAGCACGCAGGCGCTGAACTTCCTCCTCAAGACGCTGGACATGTACCGGCACAGCTTGAGCCCCGAGATCGCGAAGCAGGGCCGGCAGCAACTGGAGCAACTCCTTCAGCAACCCCTTGGCAAGGGCCTGCCGGTGCAGGAAGCCCTCAACATCTACCAGGACATGCTGCAGCGCCAGCTGCACCAATGCAGCGACGCCGCGGCGCGGGCCCGAAGCGCCGATGAGGCCTACAGGCAACGGTTCGATGACCAGCGACAACAGCCCCCGCAACGCCCCTCGACCCCGGTGCTGGCGCCAGACCATATGGCCCACAACGCCCAAACCCTGTCGGACGCCTACCGCGACGCCGCCGGCAAGGCCTCGCGAGGGGAGCCCGATGCAGGGCCCCCACCGGCCAACCCGCAGGCGGGTGCACTCGGCCAGTTGGCGCCCCTGCTGCAAATCCTTCAAACGGCAATTGATAGCCCCGATGGGCATCGGGCCAGGCAGTTGCAAGACGTGTGGGAGGGCCTGGCGTGCCCGCAGGACATCGAAGAGGCCTTCACCCCACTGCGTTTTTCCCGGCATGTCCAGACCCTGCTGCAGAGCTGCAGCGACGCCCTGCAGGCGCTCAAGCGGGCGCAGTCCGACGGCGACCTTCGCGAAATGCGCACCTGCTGCGAAGGCTACGCGGCCTGCTTTGAGCAACTGATCGGCGACCTGACCGCCGCCGCCCGCGATCTTCTGGGCGCCGTGGCCGACGGGCAGCTGCCCGCCGGCCTGCCCACGCCAGACAGCGTGTTCTTGCTGGACCTGGGAGAAACGCTGCTGGCCGCGGCCAAGGCATTGGCGGATTCGGAAAGCCCCTCGATGGCCAACCACCAATCGGCGCTCGCCTTGCTGGCGCGCGACGACGCCCAACTGCGCACCGTGCTCCAGCACTGGAGCCGCCCGCACCGCCTCGACCAGCCACCTGGCGCCCCCCTGCCCGCCCAGAAACCGCGTGTCGATGCAAGAACGCAGATCGGCAAGCGCAACGCCCCCACGCCACCCGGGATGCCCATTCGCCGGCCACTCGGCCAGCTGGGCCAATACCGGATCAAAGGAAGCCCCATCGACAGCGGCGATGAAAGGACCTCCAAGCCAGACGTGCCGATGCCCCCGCTCGTCAGCGCAGGGCCCAGCGAAAAAGCAGCGCCAACCGATCCGGTGGGGAGCTTCGACGATCAAGTCGAGGATTTCCTGAACGACATGGAAGCGCGGCAAACGTCTTTGCCCGGCCTGGAGTCGGTGACCTCGTTCGTCAACAGCCCGAGGCGCGGACCCGCTCCCGACACAGAGGAACACACGGACGCGCTGCGGCGGCTGGTGGACGAGGAGTTGGAGAACCTGTTGGTGCAGATGGAAGAAGGACGCCAACCCAAGCCCATGGGGTCCAAGTCCATGGGCTACGGCCTCGGCGACCCGGCTCCTGACCGGCAGCGGGCTTTCTCGGTCCCGGCGATCCCCAGCGGCAGAGCGACGCAGTCCACGAACCCCCAGGAGCCGACGGATGAGAAACCGTCGCGCCTGCAGCGGGTGACCCGACAGCTATCCAACTCCTGGTGGAAGCGGTCACCGTCAAAGTCGGGCCAATGAGTCCCCGTCCGCCGCATGGTTCACCCTCCCGCGCGCCAGCCGAGGCGGCGCGCGGGTCTCTGGATCGGTGACAGAATCCGCGCGGCCCACCCGCCGCGCCCATGCCCCCCTGGTTCCAGCACCTCGCCCAACTGCTCGCCCTGCCTGAGGTCGGGCTGACCACCGTCTTCGTGGTGGCCTTCGTCTCGGCCACGCTGCTGCCCATGGGCTCCGAGCCTGCCGTCTTCGGGCTCATCAAACTCAACCCCGAGTTGTTCTGGCCCGCCGTGCTGGTGGCCACGGCCGGCAATACGCTGGGTGGCGCCGTGAGCTGGGCCATGGGCCTGGGCACGCACCGGCTGGTGGACCGGGCGCGCGGCAACAGCACCGAGCTGCGCGCCCTGCGCTGGCTGGAGCGCTTCGGCCCCAAGGCCTGCCTGCTGAGCTGGCTGCCCGTGGTGGGCGATCCGCTGTGCGCCGTGGCCGGCTGGCTGCGCTTTCCGTTCTGGCCCTGCGTGGCCTATATGGCCATCGGCAAGTTCGCGCGCTACCTCAGCATGACGGCCGCGCTGCTGTGGGTGTTTCCCGAAGGGCTGTCCTTGTGAGACGCGATCCGTCCGCCCCCATCCTGTGGGCCCTCATGATCGGCAACCTCGTCATCGGCACGGGGGTCATGGTGGTGCCCGGCACGCTGAACGACATCAGCCAGTCGCTGGGCATTTCGGTGCCGCAGGCGGGGCAACTGATCACGGCCGCCGCCATCCTCATGGGCCTGGGCGCGCCGCTGTTCGCCGGCCTGGT
The DNA here is from genome assembly GCF_016903055.1 of Hydrogenophaga sp. YM1. Classification (NCBI taxonomy): domain Bacteria; kingdom Pseudomonadati; phylum Pseudomonadota; class Betaproteobacteria; order Burkholderiales; family Comamonadaceae; genus Hydrogenophaga; species Hydrogenophaga sp. YM1. Next base: position 3,588,543 of record NZ_CP070223.1, read on the forward strand.
GGCGGGCTGGGACCGGCGGCGCCTGCTGACGGGCTCGCTGATCTGGTACGGCCTGCTGCACGCGGCCTGCGCGCTGGCGCCCAACTACGCCACCCTCATGCCCCTGCGCGTGCTGGCGGTGATCTCGCCCGCCGTGTTCACGCCGCAGGCCGCGGCCTGCGTGGGCCTGCTGGTGCCGCCCGAGCAGCGCGGGCGCGGCATCACCTTCGTGTTTCTGGGCTGGTCGGTGGCGTCGGTGATGGGCATGCCTTTGGCCGCCTGGATCGGCGGGGCCTGGGGCTGGCGCTGGGCCTTCGGCCTGGTGGCGGTTTCGGCCTGGCTGGTCAGCCTCTGGGTCTGGCGCGCCATGCCCGACGGCGTGCGGCCCGCTGCGCTGTCGCGCGAGGCCTGGGGCCGCACCCTGGGCTCGGCGCCGCTCATGATGGCGGTGGGCGTAACCCTGCTCTCGGCCTTCTCGCAATTCACGCTGTTCTCGTACTTTGCGCCCTACTTCGCGCAGACGCACGGGCTGAACGGCGCCGGGCTGTCGCTGCTGTTCCTGTGGTTCGGCGCCTTCGGCCTGCTGGGCAACGTGCTGGTGTCGCGCTCCATCGACCGCATCGGCGCGCCGCGCGCGGTGCTCATCACCCTGAGCCTGATCGCGCTGACGCTGTTGCTGTGGCCGCTGGGCCGCGCCTCGGTCTGGCTGCAGGCGCTGGTGCTGGTGCCCTGGGCGCTGGGCTGCTTCTCGGCCAACTCGGCGCAGCAGGCGCGGCTGGTGCATTTGTCGCCCGCCCTGGCGCCGGCGACGGTGGCTTTGAACAGTTCGGCCATGTACAGCGGGCAGGCGCTCGGGGCCGCGCTGGGCGGGCTGATGATCGCCCAAGGGCACATGCTGAGCCTGCACACCGTGGGCCTGGTGGTGGCGGCCACGGCCATCGCCCTGAGCGTGTGGGCGGGCGGGGTGTCGCGCCCGGCGCCCGCCGCCCAGGTCGCCCCACCCGGCCCATCGACCTAGTCCCCCGCCGGGGGAACGCCTCGGCGGGCCTGGCCACTCAAGGCAGCACATCCCCAGCCACCGTCCGCCGAGGCCCCATGACCGAACTCCGCACCCCCGAAGAAGCCGCTGCCTGTCTGGTGGCCGCCGCCGAGCACAGCGAGGCCGTCGAGGCCGTGGTGGAACTGCGCGAGGCCACCTGGCTGGTGCATTTCGAAACCGGCGGCGAATGCGTGGTCGAGTGGGCCCAGCACCCGCTGCGCCTGGTGCTCACCACCGCACTGGGCGAACCGGCGCCCGAGGCGCGCGCCAAGGTGCACTCGGCCGCCCTCACCTTCAACCTGCTGTGGGGCGAACTGGGCAGCATGCGCCTGGCCAAGGACGACGAGGACGAGAACCTGCTCCTGATCAACGACGTGTTCCCGCAAGACGAGTCGAGCCGGCACATCGTGCTGGCCAACGAGATGCTGCGGCTGGAGGGCCTGCGCCTGCTGTGGTCCATGTACATTGAAAGCGCCGCCGCGGCCGACGGCGAAGCCCCGAAGATCCCCAGCGCGATGCTCACGCGCGCCTGAACCGGTCTCGCGCCCACGAACGAACGCCCGTTTCAACATCCCTGAGGCACCTCGCATGTCCACCCCCACGCCCACCTCCGACGACGCGACCGCCGCGCCCGCCACCGATGAGGCGGGCGCCGCCCACCGGGCCGCCGCGCCCCAGGGGCACCTGATCTTCCGCCGGCCCGGTGGGGCGTCCACGGTGACGGCCAACGCGCGCGACGCCGCCCGCCGCGAATGGCTGCTGGACCACCTTGCCCGCCGCCAGGCCCGCCGCGACGCCACCGTGGCCCTGATGCGCAGCCGCCACCTGCCCGACGCAGCGGCGGCCGACCCCCAGCTGCAATCGGAGCTGAGCCGGCTCATGGCCTTTCTGCGCCAGTCGCCCGGGGCCGGCGACACGCCAGCCGATGACGGGGCTGCCCGGGGCACGCCACCGGCGCAATGACAAAGGGCCCCCTCGGGGCCCTTTTTTCTTGGGGGACAGCGGCCGCAGCCTTCAGCCCGAGAACAGGAAGTTCATCACGTCGCCGTCCTTGACGACGTACTCCTTGCCTTCGGCGCGCATCTTGCCCGCCTCCTTCGCGCCCTGCTCGCCACCGTGCGCGATGTAGTCGTCGAAGGCGATGGTCTGGGCGCGGATGTAACCCTTCTCGAAGTCGGTGTGGATCACGCCCGCGGCCTGGGGGCCGGTGTCGCCGGCGTGGATGGTCCAGGCGCGCACCTCTTTCACGCCGGCGGTGAAGTAGGTCTGCAGGCCCAGCAGCTGGTAGGCGGCGCGGATCAGGCGGTTCAGGCCGGGCTCTTCCTGCCCCAGCTCCTTGAGGAATTCGAGCCGGTCGGCGTCGTCCATCTCGGAGAGTTCGGCCTCGATCTTGGCGCAGATGGCAACCACGGGCGCGTTCTGCTTGGCGGCGAAGGCCTGTAGGCGGTCGAGCAGCGGGTTGTTCTCGAAGCCGTCTTCCGACACGTTGGCCACGAACATCGCGGGCTTGGCCGTGATGAGGAAGAACTGCTTGAGCTGCGCCTGTTCTTCCTTGCTGAAATCGATGGTGCGCACCGGCTGGGTGTCGTTGAGCGCGGCCTGGCATTTCTCCAGGATGGCCAGTTGCTTGATCGACTCCTTGTCGCCCGAGCGCGCGGTCTTGCTGATGCGGTGAATGGCCTTTTCCACCGAGGCCAGGTCGGCCAGGCAGAGCTCGGTCTGGATGACCTCGATGTCGGCGATTGGGTCGACCTTGTTGGCCACGTGAATCACGTTCGGGTCTTCAAAGCAGCGCACCACGTTGACGATGGCGTCGGTCTCGCGGATGTGCGCGAGGAACTTGTTGCCCAGGCCCTCGCCGGTGCTCGCGCCCGCCACCAGGCCGGCGATGTCCACGAACTCCACGATGGCCGGCACGATGCGCTCGGGTTTGACGATCGCGGCCAGTTGCGCCAGGCGCGGATCGGGCACCTCGACCACGCCCGTGTTGGGCTCGATGGTGCAGAACGGGTAGTTCTCGGCCGCGATGCCGGCCTTGGTGAGGGCGTTGAAGAGCGTGGACTTGCCCACGTTGGGCAGGCCCACGATGCCGCATTTCAAGCTCATGACGTGGGTGGGGGAGTTGCGGCTTGCCGAGGGCGCGGCCCTCGTTCTGCCAGGGGGAAATGGGTGCCGATTGTACTGAGCGGGGGTGTTCAGGCCCCGGACCGGCCGGCCTGCCCGCGCACCCAGCGGGCAAAGGCCTCCACCGCCGCCGAGGCGGGGGCGGTGCGCGGGCGGCACAGGTAGTAGCCGCGCTCGGTGGTGGCGCTGCCGGGCACCGGCATGAGCAGCCGGCCGGCCGCCAGCTCACCCTGCACCATGCAGCGCTGGACCACGGCCACGCCCATGCCCGAGCGGGCCGCCTCGATCAGGTTCATCACCAGGTCGAAGCCCGTGCCGCGCCAGTGCGCGGGCAGCCGGGTGCCCACGGCCTCGGCCCACAGCGCCCAGTTGTCCCGGTAGTTGCTGTGGTAGAGCTTGGGCAGGGCCAGCAGCGCGTCCGCGCCCACCACGCCCTGCGCCAGCGCGGGTGCGCACACCGCCACGAGCTCGCGGCCCACGAGGTACTGCGCCGCCACCTGCCGGGGCCAGCGCTGGCGCGCCCCGGTCTTGAGCGCCAGCCACAGGTCCACGTCGGCGCGGGTGAAGTCCTCGTCGTGGTGGTACTGGCGGAACTCGATGTCGATGTCCGGGTGTTGGTGGCGGAAATCTTCCAGGCGCGGCAGCAGCCAGAGATTGCCCAGGCTGGGCACCACGGACAATCGCAGGCGCAGGGCCTCGGGGCGGTTGCGAACCCGGCCGGCGGCGGCTTCCAGCGCCGCCACGGGCGCCTCCACCTGGCCGCGCAGCTCGCTGCCCGCCGGGGTCAGTCGCACCCCGGTGGCGGCGCGATCCAGCAGTTGCACGCCCAGGTGGCTTTCCAGCCGGGCCACCGCGCGGCTCACCGCGGCCTGGGTCACGCAGAGATCGTCGGCCGCGCGGCGGAAACTGCCGTGGCGGGCCACGCCCAGAAAGGCGTGCAGCTCGACCAGCGAAGGGCTTCGTATGCGCATGCAAACGATTACATCATGTCATCACCCCGGCCGAAAAAGTCGTTTGCTCCGTGCGGGCCGCCTCCCTACGCTGCGGCTCCCATCCCTGAAGGAGGAGACCGTTCATGCCCCCCATCCCCGCCCTGCTGCGCGCCGCCCTGGCCCTGAGCGCCGCGCTGGTACTGGCCAGCGCCCAGGCCCAGGCCCCGTACCCGAACCGCCCGGTCAAGCTGATCGTGCCCTTCGCCCCCGGCGGCTCGACCGACCTGGCCGCACGCCTGGTGGCCGAATACGGCAGCCGCGAGCTGGGCCAATCCATCGTGGTGGAGAACAAGGCCGGCGCCGGTGGCTCCACCGGCATGGAGTTCGTCGCCCGCGCGCCGGCCGACGGCTACACCCTGGGCATGGCCACGGTCAGCACGCACGGCAGCAACCCGGCGGTCTATGGCAGCAAGCTGCGCTACAACGCCCAGAAGGACTTCGCGCCCATCACCAACGTGGCCACCACGCCCAGCGTGTTCGCGGTGCACCCGGGCACGCCAGCCAAGACCATGAAGGAGTTCATCGCCCTGGTCCAGGCCAATCCTGGCAAGTACAGCTTCGCCTCGCCTGGCATCGGTTCGCTGGGCCACGCCAACATCGAGCACTTCATGGCCCTGGCGAAGATGGACCTGCTGCACGTGCCCTACAAAGGCGCCGGCCAGGCCATGACCGACGCCATGTCGGGCCAGGTGACCGCCATCACCGACAACCTGCCCTCGGCGCTGCCGAACATCCAGGCCGGCAAGCTGCGCGCGCTGGCGGTGCTGAGCGACAAGCGCTCGCCCGCGCTGCCGGACGTGCCCACCTACGGCGAACTCGGCTTTCCCCAGATGGGCAACGGCGGCTGGTTCGGCGTGGTCGCGCCGGCCGGCACGCCGCCCGAGGTGGTCGCCCGGCTCAACGCCGCCTTGCACAAGGCCATGAAGCACCCCGAGTTCGTGAAGAAGATGGAGGAGTCGGGCGCCACCCTGATCCCTGGCACGCCCGAGGCCTTCGCCCAGCAGATCCAGCAGGCCCTGGAGCGCTACGAGCGCGTGGCGAAGATGGCCAAGATCTCCCTGGACTGAGGCCGATGCCGATCGCCCCGCCCTTCACGCTGCACGCGCCCGTGGCGCCGGCCGTGCCCCTGGTCTGCGACTCCCCGCACAGTGGCACCGACTACCCGGCCGACTACGACCACGCGGTGCCCCGGGCGCTGCTGCGGCGCGGCGAGGACACCCACGTGGACGCGCTGTGGGCCGCCGTGCCCGAGGTGGGCGGCAGCCTGTTGGCGGCCCACTTCCCGCGCACCTACCTGGACTGCAACCGCACGGAGGACGACCTCGACCCGGCCCTGCTCGACGGCCCCTGGCCCACCCCGCTGAACCCCAGCGAGAAGAGCCGCCTGGGCTATGGCCTGGTCTGGCGCAACATCGACGCCGGCACCCCCATCTACGCCCGCCGCCTCACGGTGGCCGAGGTGCGGGCGCGCATCGAGCGCTGCTACCGCCCCTACCACGCGGCCCTGTCGCGCTGCATCGACGAGACCGCCGAACGCTTCGGCGCGGTCTGGCACCTGAACCTGCACTCCATGCCCAACGACGCCTACGAGCGGCTGGGCATCCGCAGCCCACGCCCGCTGGCGGACTTCGTGCTCGGTGACCGCGACGGCAGCACCTGCGAGCCGGCCTTCGTCGACCTGGTGGAGCGCGAACTGCGCGCGCGCGGCTACTCCGTGGCCCGCAACGACCCGTACAAGGGCGTGCAACTGATCGCGCGCATCGGCCAGCCCGCGCGGCGGCGCCACAGCCTGCAGATCGAGATCCGCCGGCCCATCTACATGGACGAGGTCAGCCGCGAGCGAAACGCCGGCTTCGCCACGGTGCGGCGCGACCTGGGCCAACTGGCGGCCGTTCTGGCGCGCTACGCGAAAGAGCAGGCCGGCGGTTGAACTCTTGCGCCCAGGGCGCGGTGGCGGCGCCGCGTGGCGCCATCGTTCAACAGGGCGCAGCGGCGGGCGCGATGTTCGGCGCCGGGGCCGGGCTCAGTCGAAGCGCCAGTCGGCGCTGACGCGCTGCCCCACGCGCAGCACCCGGCCATCGCCTTCGAGCACGATGGCGTTCATGCCGAAGGTGATGGCCCCGTCCATGCGCGGGTCGGCCCGGTAGCTGCGCATCGCATCGCCCACGGCGTGGCCGGGTTGCCCGGCATCGGGGTCGACGTCCGGGATCGAGCAGCGCGCGCAGGGCTTGACGGGCTCGATCACCGCATCGCCGCCCTCGGCGGCGATGCGCAGGGCGCCGACGCGGTCCTCGTCGTGCGCCTGCAGACCGCCGAGCACGATGTTCGGCCGCACGCGGCGCTGGTCCACCGGCGCGTGGCCGTCGCCCACCAGGCGGGCATTGAGCTCGTCGAGCGAGGCCGCGCTGGTCAGCAGCAGCGCAAAACCGTCGGCGAACTGGGTGCCGGCCTCGCGGCCGCCGGTCCACTCGGGGTCGCTGGGGCGGCGCACCTCGGGGTCGAAGCGCGCCAGGCGCAGCCGCTTGAGCGGCCCGGGCGCGTCCGGCCCCAGGAAATCGCTGAACCACTGGGCCGCGATATCGCCCATGTCGTAGGCCTGCACGGTGTCGCTCCACACGCGCACGGTGGCCGGCTCCTCGGCCGCGTCCAGCGCCAGGTGCAGCGAGAGCATGCCCGGGGCCCGCAGCACCAGCTGCCCCATCTTGAAGCTGGGCTGGATCAGCGCCATGCGCGGCAGTTCGCGCTGCGTCACGAACCCGCCCTGTTCGTCCACCACCATCCAGGCGCGGTCGTAGAGCAGCCCGGTGTCGGTCAGCTCGGCCTCCTCCAGGCGCACCCCCGCACAGGACTTGATGGGGTAGATCCAGAGTTGCTCGATGGTGGCTTGCACGTCGGCGGTGTCGCTCATGGTGGATGAGGGTATCGGTATCGGCGAAACGACGGATTGTGCCGCGCTCCTAGAATCCCGCCATGTCCCCTTCTTCCTCCCCCCGGCGCGCCGACGTGGCCATCCGCGGCGCCGGCGTGGTGGGCCAGGCCCTGGCCTTGCTGCTCGCGCAGGACCGCCTGCGCGTCGCCCTGGTGGCTCCCGATACCCCCCCGCGCGCCCAGGACGTGCGCGCCTACGCCCTCAACAAGGCCTCGCGCGACCTGCTCGTCTCGCTGCGCGCCTGGCCCGACGCCGTGCCCGGCGCCGTGACCCCGGTGCGCGCCATGCAGGTCTGGGGCGACGACGGCGGCCAGCTGCGCTTCGACGCGGATGCGTTGGGCGCCGAGGCCCTGGCCTGGATCGTGGACGTGCCCGCGCTGGAGCAGCGCCTGGCCGATGCCGTGGGCTTCGCGGCCGGCGTGGAGCGGGTGACCGAGGCCCCGCCGGCCCGGCTCACCGTGGTCTGCGAAGGCCGGCACAGCGCCACGCGCGAGGCCCTGGGCATCGACTACGACACCCACGCCTACCCCCACAAGGCCGTGGCCGCGCGGCTGCGCGCCGAACGGCCGCACGGCGGCGTGGCGCGCCAGTGGTTCGCCCACGGCGAGGTGCTGGCCCTGCTGCCCCTGGGCGGCGCCGACGGCCACGAGCTCGCCCTGGTCTGGTCGCTGCCGGGCCCGCAGGCCGACGAATGGCTCCAGGCCGACGCCCCGGCCTTCGCCGAGGCCGTGCAGGCGCGCTGCGCCCAGGCCCTGGGCACCCTCACGCCCCTGGGCCCGGCGCAGGCCTGGCCGCTGCAGCTGTCGCGCGCGCGGCGCTGGTTCACCCACACCGAACAGGGCGCCGTGGCCCTGGCCGGCGACGCCGCCCACGCCGTGCACCCGCTGGCCGGCCAGGGGCTCAACCTGGGCCTGGCCGACGCCGCCGAACTGGCCCGCGTGCTGCACGCCCGCGAATACTGGCGCGAACTCGGCGACGCCAAACTGCTCAGACGCTACGAGCGCGCCCGCGCGGCCGATGTCCAGGCCATGTCCGCCGTCACCGACGGCCTGTTCTCGCTCTTCGGCCTGAGCGACCCACGCGTGCAGCTGCTGCGCAACCGCGGGCTCGCCGGCTTCGACCGCAGCGGCCCGCTCAAGCGCTGGTTCGCGCGCCAGGCCATGGGCCTGTCGCTCTGAACCGACTCCCGATCCACGAGACCCGTCCATGAAACTGCCGCTCAAGACCCTCTGGCTGCCGCTGCTCGCCAGCCTGGCCTTCGCCGCCTCGGCCAACGAAGCCGCCATCCGCAAGAACCTCACCGAGCGCCTGCCCAACCTGCCGCCCATCGAGGAGGTGAGCAAGACGCCCTTCCCCGGCCTCTGGGAGATCCGCATCAACCGCTCCGAAATCCTCTACTCGGACAGCGAGGGCAACTACCTGATCCAGGGCTCCATGTTCGACACGCGCAGCCGCGTCGACCTGACCGAACAGCGCGTGCAGAAACTCGGCGCGGTCGACTTCTCCAGCCTGCCGCTGAAAGACGCCTTCAAGGTGGTGCACGGCAAGGGCACGCGCCAGATCGCCGTCTTCAGCGACCCCAACTGCGGCTACTGCAAGCGGCTGGAGAAGACGCTCGCCGAGGTCGAGGACGTGACCATCCACGTCTTCATCTACCCCATCCTCGGCCCCGACTCGGTGAAGAAGTCGCAGGCCATCTGGTGCGCCAAGGACAAGGGCAAGACCTACACCGATTGGATGCTGCGCGGCACCGCCATCCCCAACGCCAGCTGCGACACCGCCGCCGTGGAGCGCAACGTGGCCCTGGGCCGCGAACTGCGCGTCAACGGCACGCCCACCATCTTTTTCGTCGATGGCACGCGCGTGCCGGGCGCGGTCGACGCCGAGCGCCTGGAGACCCTGCTCAAGACCGCCAAGGCCAAATGAGCACCGCACGACTGTCCGAAGGGGCTCGCCCCGCAGCGCGCCGCGCGCAGGTATGCCGATGAGCACCACACGGCGCCGCCCCTCGCGCGACACGGCCGCCGCCGTGCGCTACCGCATCGCGGTGGACAACCCGCACAGCCACCTCTTCAGCGTCACGCTGACCGTCGAGCGGCCCGCGGCCCGCCAGCGCTTCGCGCTGCCGGTGTGGATTCCGGGCAGCTACCTGGTGCGCGAGTTTTCCCAGCACCTGCAGGGCCTGGACGCGCGCCAGGGCGGTCAGGCGGTGGCGCTCAAGCAGCTCGACAAACACCGCTGGCAGGCCGACAACGCGGCCGGCCAGGCGCTGGAGCTGCGCTACCAGGTCTACGCCTTCGACGCCTCGGTGCGCACCGCCTTCCTGGACGCCACGCGCGGCTTCTTCAACGCCACCAGCACCTGCCTGCGCGCGCTCGGCCTGGAAGACCGGCCGCACGCCCTCACGCTGGAACGCGGCAACGCGCCCGAGGACTGGCAGGCCGCCAGCGGCCTGGGCGCCGCGCGCACCGATGAGCACGGCTTCGGCGACTACCTCGCCACCGACTACGACGAGCTCGCCGACTGCCCGTTCACGCTGGGCCGCTTCTTCAGCGCCGAGTTCGTGGCCGGCGGCGTGCCGCACCGCTTCGTGCTCACCGGCGCCGGCGGCTGGGTCGACACCGAGCGCCTGATCGAGGACACGCGCCGCGTCTGCGAGGCGCAGATCGCCTTCTGGCACGGCGACGGCGCGCCGCCCTTCGAGCGCTACGTCTTCATGCTGCACGCCAGCGGCGACGGCTACGGCGGCCTGGAACACCGCAACAGCACCGCCCTCATCTGCCAGCGCAACGACCTGCCGCGCGCCGGTGCCAAGGACCGCGCGCTCAAGGCCAGCGACGGCTACACCACGCTGCTGGGCCTGATCAGCCACGAGTACTTCCACACCTGGAACGTCAAGCGGCTGCGCCCGGCGGAATTCGCGCGCTACGACTACGACGCCGAGAACTACACCGAGCTGCTGTGGTTCTTCGAGGGCTTCACCAGCTACTACGACGACCTGTTCCTGCGCCGCGCGGGCCTGATCGACGACGCCACCTACCTGCAGCTGGTGGCCAAGAACATCAACCAGGTGAACCAGACGCCCGGGCGTCTGCTGCAAAGCGTGGCCCAGGCCAGCTTCGACGCCTGGGTGAAGTACTACCGCGTGGGCGAGAACACGCCCAACGCCACGGTGAGCTACTACACCAAGGGCGCGCTGGTGGCGCTGTGCCTGGACCTCACGCTGCGCGACGAAGGCCAGGGCTCGCTCGACGAGGTGATGCGCGAGCTCTGGCGCCGCTGCGATGGCGGTCCCCTGCGCGAGAGCGAGGTGCGCGCCGCGCTGCGCCGCGTGGGCGGCCGGGCCTATGGGGCCGAACTCGCCGACTGGGTGCACGGCACCAGTGGGCTGCCGGCCGAGCGCCTGCTCAAGGCCCGCGGCGCCAAGGTGCAGCACGACGCGGCGCCGCTGGCCCAGCGCCTGGGCCTGCGCGTGGGCGAGGCCGGCGGCGCGCTGCACATCAAGACCGTGCTGCGCGGTGGCGCCGCCGAGGCGGCCGGCTTCGCGGCCGGGGACGAGTGGCTGGGCGTGGAGTTCGCGCCCGCGCGGCGCGGCGCGCCGGCCGAGGCCTGGCGCGTGGCGCGCCTGGACGAGGTCGATGCCCTGCGCGGCGCGCGCCCCCGGCTCACGGCCCTGGTCTCCCGCGATCGGCAGATCCTGCGCCTGGCCCTGCACTGGCCCGAAGAGCAACTGGCGCTGCGCCTGGGCGTGGACGACGCCGCGCGCCTGGCGGCCTGGCTGAACGCCTGAACGCCTGAGCGCCCGGGCCCGCGCGGGCCGCTCAGGACAGGCGCGAGGCCACGTCCTGATCGAACTGGGCGACCGTGGCGGCGTTCTTGAAGTTCAGCAGGCCGTCGCGCACGCGCGGCAGCAGGGCCTGCAGGTCGGCCAGCGTTTTGCAGCCTTCGATGCGCAGGGCCAGCGGCTCGCCCATGGGCCCGAGCTGGTCGTTCACGAAGCGCACCACCAGGCGGCGCGCCTCCGCAAAGGGCAGCGCGGGCGCGGCATCCGCCGGCGCGGGGACCGGGGCCACGCCGTCCCCGGTGGCCACACCATCCGGCGCCGCCCCCTCGCCCTGCACCCAGCCTTGCCCGGCCAGTTGTTCCAGCAGGGGGGCCGCGTCGGCGCCCAGCAGCTTGTCGAAGTCGGCCACGCTGCGCTTGCCGTCCACCATGATCAGCAGGGAACGCAGGCGCGGCCCCAGGCCAGCGGGGCGGCTGCTCAGGGCCTCGCGGCCCTGTTCCGTTTTGGAGAAGACCAGGTGTTTGTCCATCGCTCGCTGGGCAGGCTTTGGCCGCGAATGTAGCGATCCCCTCCGGCGGTGACCAGCGGGTTTGACCTCAATTCGCCACAAACCCGCCGCCGCCCGTGCGATTCATCGCGGCCGCTGGTCGATCACGCGCCGGGCCTTGCCCTGGCTGCGCTCCACGCCGCCCTCGTGCAGCAGCACCACCTCGATGCTGGTGCCCACGAAGGTCTTCACATCGTGCTGCAGTTCACGCGCGGCGCCACGCGCCTCGTCGGCCTCTGGCGCCAGGCCGGGCCGTGTTTCCACGCGCACCGTCAGGCAGTCCAGGGGGCCCTCGCGGGTGAGCACGCATTGGTAGTGCGCGGTGAGCGCGGCGTGCTTGAGGATGAGCTCCTCGATCTGCGTGGGGAAGACGTTCACGCCGCGCACGATCATCATGTCGTCGCTGCGGCCGGTGATCTTCTCCATGCGGCGCATGGTGCGCGCCGTGCCCGGCAGCAGGCGCGTGAGGTCGCGCGTGCGGTAGCGCACGATGGGCAGCGCCTCTTTCGTGAGGCTGGTGAAGACCAGCTCGCCGAGTTCGCCGTCGGGCAGCACCTCACCCGTCTCGGGGTGGATGATCTCGGGGTAGAAGTGGTCTTCCCAGATGGTCGGGCCGTCCTTGGTCTCCACGCACTCGTTGGCCACGCCGGGACCCATGACCTCGGACAGGCCGTAGATGTCCACCGCGTCCAGCCCCAGGCGCTGTTCGATCGCCAGCCGCATGTCGTTGGTCCAGGGCTCGGCGCCGAAGATGCCGATGCGCAGGCTGCTGTCGCGCGGGTCCAGGCCCTGGCGCTCGAACTCGTCGGCAATGGCCAGCATGTAGCTCGGCGTGACCATGATGATGTCGGGCCGGAAGTCCTGGATCAGCTGCACCTGGCGCTCGGTCTGGCCGCCGCCGAAGGGCACCACCGTCAGGCCCAGCTTCTCGGCGCCGTAGTGCGCGCCCAGGCCACCGGTGAACAGGCCGTAGCCGTAGCTCACGTGCACCAGCTCGCCCGGGCGCGCGCCGCTGGCGCGGATGCTGCGTGCCATCACCGTGGCCCAGGTGTCGATGTCGCGCAGCGTGTAGCCCACCACCGTGGGCTTGCCCGTGGTGCCGCTGCTGGCGTGGAGGCGCGCGCACTTCTCCCGCGGCACCGCGAACATGCCGAAGGGGTAGTTGTCGCGCAGGTCGGCCTTGGTGGTGAAGGGGAACTTCGCCAGGTCATCGAGCGAGCGGCAGTCGTCGGGGTGCACGCCCGCGGCGTCGAACTTGGCGCGGTAGACGGGCGAGTTGGCGTAGGCGTGGGCCAGCGTGGCGCGCAGGCGCTTGAGCTGCAGCGAGCGCAACTCGTCGACGCTGGCCTTCTCGATGGGTTCCAGGGGGAAGCTGTTCATGCCTTGTCCTCTTCGGGAAACACGTGACCGGGGATCTGCGCGCTCTTGCCGCGAAACATGGCGACCACCTCGCCGCGCTGGTTGCTGATCTTCATGTCGTAGATCCCATGGCGGCCCGACAGCGTCTGTTCCACGCCTTCGCAGGTGAGCACGTCGCCCGCGTGCGCGGGGCGCAGGAACTCGATGCTGCAGCCCGCGGCCACGGCGTTGCGGTTGTGGCTGTTGCAGGCGAAGGCGAAGGTGGAATCGGCCAGGGTGAAGATGAAGCCGCCGTGGCAGATCTGGTGGCCGTTGAGGTGCAGCGGCTTCACGGCCATGCGCATGGTGGCGCGGCCGGGGCCGCAGGCCAGCAGCTCCATGCCCATGGTGTCCTTGCTGGCCACGTCGTTGGCGAACATGGTCGTGCCGACCTTCTCGGCGCGTTGCTCGGGCGTCATCACTCCCCCTTGAAGCGCGCCGGACGCTTCTCGCGGAAGGCCATCACGCCCTCGATGTAGTCGTGCGTGCGGCCCAGGGCCGACTGCGTGTCGCGCTCGGCATCGAGCTGCTGGCTGAAGCCACGCGTGGAGGCCTCGCGCAGCAGGCCGCGCGTGGCCACCAGGGCCTTGGTCGGCATGGCCGCGAGCTTGTCGGCCAGGGTGAGCGCGCTGCCCACGCAGTCCTCGGCCACGTCCCAGATCATTCCCCAGTCCTTGGCCTGCTGGGCGGGCAGCTTGTCGCCCGTCATGGCCAGGGCCATGGCGCGCGCCAGGCCCAGGCGCTCCACCAGCAGCCAGCTGCCGCCGGCGTCGGGGATCAGGCCGATCTTGCTGAAGGCCTGGATGAAGCTCGCACCCGGCGCGGCGATGGCGATGTCGCAGCACATGGCCAGGGACGCCCCCGCGCCCGCCGCCACGCCATTGACGGCCGCGATGGTGGGCATGCGCAGCGCCATGAGGCGGCGCGCCGTGGGATTGAAGGCCTGCTCGATCACCGGCCCCGGGTCGGCGCGCTGAACCAGGTCGGGGCCAGGCTCGAAGTCGAACTCCGCCAGGTCGGCGCCGGCGCAGAAGCCGCGCCCCGCACCGGTGATGACCAGTGCGCGGATGGCCGCATGGGCCTCGGCGCGGTCCAGCGCGGCCCAGAGGTCGCGGTGCATGGCGCGCGTGAAGCTGTTCAGGGCCTCGGGGCGGTTGAGGGTCAGCAGGGCCACGGCCCCGCGTTCCTCGTACACCACGGTGGTGTCGCTCATCGTGTCTCCTCGTTGGGTGGGTCGGCGGCAATTTACCATTAACCAACCGATCGGTCGGCTAATATTTTCCCTGACGCTATAGTGATTGGTTAAACCGCGTACCCCTACCGAGGAGACCCATGAGCACCACCCCCGAATGCATCACCGTGCGCACCGAAGGGCGCGTCGGCATCGTCGCGCTGAACCGGCCCAAGCAGCTCAACGCGCTGAACGACCAGCTCATGGACGAGCTGGGCGCCGCGCTCAAGGCCTTCGATGCCGACCCGGACATCGGCTGCATGATCGTCACCGGCAGCGAGAAGGCCTTCGCCGCCGGCGCCGACATCGGCGCCATGGCCACGTACGACTTCGCCGACGTCTACAAGGGCGACTACATCACCCGCAACTGGGAGCAGATCCGCTCGGTGCGCAAGCCCGTCATCGCCGCCGTCAGCGGCTTCGCCCTGGGCGGCGGCTGCGAGCTGGCGATGATGTGCGACTTCATCATCGCCGCCGACAACGCCAAGTTCGGCCAGCCCGAGATCAAGCTGGGCATCATCCCCGGCGCGGGCGGCACGCAGCGCCTGCCGCGCGCCGTGGGCAAGTCCAAGGCCATGGACCTGGTGCTCACCGGCCGCATGATGGACGCCTCCGAGGCCGAGCGCGCCGGGCTGGTCAGCCGCGTGGTGCCGCTCGACAAGCTCATGGACGAGGCCCTGGGCGCGGCGCTCATCATCTGCGGCTTCTCGCTGCCCAGCGTGCTGGCGGCCAAGGAATCGGTCAACCGCGCCTTCGAGGGCTCACTGTCCGACGGCGTGATGTTCGAGCGCCGCCTGTTCCACGCCATGTTCGCCACCCGCGACCAGAAGGAAGGCATGGCGGCCTTCGTGGAAAAGCGAAAACCCGATTTCAAGGGCGCCTGAGGCCGTCGCGGCTTGGGCTATAATGCGCGGCTTCGGCGATATAGCTCAGTTGGTTAGAGCGCAGCATTCATAATGCTGATGTCGGTGGTTCAAGTCCACCTATCGCCACCAGACCAGCGAGGCGGGTTCCGGCAACGGGACCCGCCTTTTTCATTCCCGCCGCCCGATCCGCCATGGCCCTCAAGTCCACCGTTTTCAAGGCGCACCTGCAGATCGCCGACATCGATCACGGCCACTACGCCGACCACGCCCTCACCCTGGCCCGCCACCCCAGCGAGACCGACGAGCGCATGATGGTCCGCCTGGCCGCGCTGGCGCTGAACGCGCACGAGCTGGTGGACATCTGCGGCGGCGACGGCACCCTGGCCTTCGGCGCCGGCCTGTCGGACCCGGACGACCCCGACCTGCACCTGACCGACTTCACCGGCCGCAAGCGCCTGTGGGTGGAGGTCGGCCAGCCCGAGGACAAGCCGCTGGCCAAGGCCTGCAGCCAGGCCGACGCGGTGCGCGTCTACGCCTTCGGCCCCGCGGCCGAGGTCTGGTGGCGCGGCATCGAGAACAAGCTGACGCGGCTGGACAAGCTGCAGGTCTGGCGCCTGCCGGCCGACGCGGCGCCCGCGCTGGGGGCGCTGGCCGAGCGCAGCATGCAGCTGCAGGCCACGGTGCTCGAGGGCGTGCTCACGCTCAGCGGCGAGCGCGGCAGCGTGAGCCTGGAGCCCGTGCGCTGGCGGTGAGCCCGGCAACGCACGCGTGAGACAATCGCCGACTTCGTTCAGCCTCTGGATCAACACCATGAACCGCTGTCTCACCTCCCTGGCGATCGGGACCTCGCTGGCCCTGGCGGGCGCCGCGCAAGCGCAGTCCGAAGCCTCCACCACCAGCACCACGACCACCACGGTCCTGCCGGCCCCCGCGCCCGGCGCGCAGGTCGGCGTGCGCAGCTTCCCCAAGGAAGCCCTGCGCGGCACCCTGACCGTCAAGCTGCCGCCCCACGTCGAGATGGACGACCGGGTCACCCGGCTCACGCCCGGCGCGCGCATCCTCGACGAAAGCAACCGCAACCTGCGCTCGGCCTCGCTGGTGAACCGCGAACTCACGGTCAACTACCTGATGGACCGCCAAGGCCAGATCACGCAGGTCTGGATCCTGAGCGAGGCCGAGAAGAAGGAGCGCCGCCGCACCCTGGGTGTGGAGCGCAACTTCAGCTTCGAATCGCAGCAGGGCGCGGCCCAGCCGGCCACCCTGCCCGCCACCCGCTGATCCCCCATTGAATGCGCGCCCCGCCATGGGGCGCAACGGGCGCTTCGCGCCCGCAGGAGCTTTGCCATGAGCCAACAGAAAAAGGTGTTCATCAAGACCTTCGGGTGCCAGATGAACGAGTACGACTCGGACAAGATGGCCGACGTGCTGGGCGCCGCCGAGGGCTACGAGCCCACCGACGACCCAGAGCAGGCCGACCTCATCCTCTTCAACACCTGCTCGGTGCGCGAGAAGGCGCAGGAAAAGGTGTTCTCCGACCTCGGCCGCGTGAAGCACCTCAAGCAAAAAGGCGTGCTCATTGGCGTGGGCGGCTGCGTGGCCAGCCAGGAAGGCGACGCCATCATCCAGCGCGCGCCCTTCGTCGACGTGGTGTTCGGCCCGCAGACCCTGCACCGCCTGCCCGAGCTGCTGGCGCAGCGCCAGAAGCAGGCGCGCCCGCAGGTGGACATCAGCTTCCCCGAGATCGAGAAGTTCGACCACCTGCCGCCCGCCAAGGTCGACGGCGCCTCGGCCTTCGTCTCCATCATGGAGGGCTGCTCCAAATACTGCAGCTACTGCGTGGTGCCCTACACGCGCGGCGAGGAGGTGAGCCGTCCCTTCGACGACGTGCTGGTGGAGATCGCCGGCCTGGCCGACCAGGGCGTGAAGGAGGTGACGCTGCTGGGCCAGAACGTCAACGCCTACCGTGGCGCCATGGGCGGCACCAGCGAGATCGCCGACTTCGCCCTGCTCATCGAGTACGTGGCCGATATCCCCGGCATCGAGCGCATCCGCTACACCACCAGCCACCCGAACGAATTCACGCAGCGCCTGATCGACGTCTACGCGCGTGTCCCGCAGCTCGTGAGCCACCTGCACCTGCCGGTGCAGCACGGCAGCGACCGCATCCTCATGGCCATGAAGCGCGGCTACACCGCCATGGAATACAAGAGCACGATCCGCAAGCTGCGGGCGATCCGGCCCGACATCTCCATGAGCAGCGACTTCATCGTCGGCTTCCCCGGCGAGACCGAGGACGACTTCAACAAGATGATGAAGCTGATTGAGGACGTGGGCTTCGACAGCAGCTTCTCCTTCATCTTCAGCCCGCGCCCCGGCACGCCTGCGGCCAACCTGCCCGACGATACGCCGCACGAGGTGAAGCTCAAGCGCCTGCAGCACCTGCAGGCCACCATCGAGGCCCATGTGCGGCGCATCAGCGCCAGCCGCGAGGGCACCGTGCAGCGCATCCTCGTCGAAGGCGCCGCGCGCCGCCCCGGTCCCGGCGGCGCGGCCGAGCTCATGGGCCGCACCGAGTGCAACCGCATCGTCAACTTCGACGGCGGCCCGAACGGCGCGCGCCTGGTCGGCCAGATGATCGACGTGCGCATCACCCAGGCCCTGCCGCACTCCTTGCGCGGCGAGGTGGCGATGAACACCCCCGCGGCGCTTCGCGCCACCCCCTCAAGGGGGCAACACCTGCGGCCCGGCGAAGCCGGCTCCGCGGTGTCCCTGGACTGAATCCCCTTCGCTCGTGCGGCCCTCCTCGCTCTCGTTTCAACAGCTGCTGCTGGTCGCCTTCCTGCTGATCGGCGCGCTGCTCGGCGGCGCGGCGGTGCGCACGCTGTTCTCGCTGGAGACCCTGCTCGGGCAGAGCCGCGAGGGCACGGCCCAGGCCATCGCCCTGTCCACGGCGGCGCAGTCGCTGTCCGAGCGCAGCCTCACCATGGAGCGCGCGGCGCGCCAGTCGCTGGTGCTGCGCGACAGCCAGCTGCGCCAGCGTTTCGGCGAGGCCGCCAGCGACGCGCGCGACATCCTGCAGCGCCTGCAGGACAACGAGCTGCCGCCCGAGTTCGCGCAGAACTGGCGCGAACAGATGCAGGCCGTGGCCGAACTGCTCGACGGCCCGCCCGAAACCGCGCTGGACCGCGAACGCGACGTGGCGCGCGCCTTCCGCGAGCTCGACGGCCACAGCGCGGCCATCGCGCAGAAAGTGCAGTCCATCATCGCCGCGCGCAACGCCGCGCTGCAGGCTGGCTTCCAACGCAGCCAGGAGCAGCTCACGCAGGTCGTCACCGGCGCCATCCTGCTGGCCGCCGGCATGGCCCTGGGCTTTGGCGTGTGGCTGGCCAAGCCTTTCAAGCGGCTGGAGCGCGCCATCGTCTCCCTGGGCGAGAACCGGCTCGACCAGCCGATCGACATCGTCGGCCCGAGCGACGTGCGCCGCGTCGGCCAGCAGCTCGACTGGCTGCGCCTGCGACTGACCGAACTCGACGCCGACAAGGCGCGCTTCCTGCGCCACATCTCGCACGAGCTGAAGACGCCGCTGGCCTCGCTGCGCGAGGGGGTCTCGGTGCTGGGCGACGGCGTGGCCGGCGCGCTCAACCCCGACCAGGCCGAGGTGGTCAACATCCTGCAGCACAACACCCAGGTGCTGCAGACCCAGATCGAGGCACTGCTGCGCTTCAACGCCGTGGCCTTCGAGGCCCGCCAGCTCAGGCGCGAGCGCACCGACCTGCGCGCCCTGCTCGACGACCTGGTGGAAGAACAGCGCCTGCACTGGCAGGCGCACGGCCTGCAGGTGCGCGTCGAGGGCGATCCGGTCTGGCTGCAGGTCGACCGCGAGAAGATGGCCTCGGCCATCGGCAATCTGCTGCTCAACGCCATCCGCTTTTCGCCGCAGGATGGCACCATCCGCCTGGTGTTGCTGGGCCTGCCGGGGCGCGTGAGCATCGACATCGTCGACCAGGGGCCCGGCGTGGCCGAGGCCGACCGCGACCGCATCTTCGAGCCCTTTTATCGCGGAGAACGCCAGCCCGATGGCGCGGTGCGCGGCACCGGCATCGGCCTGTCCATCGTCCATGAGTACATCGTCGCCCACGGCGGCCGTGTCGAGCTGCTTGACAGCCCCGCCGGCGCCCACTTCCGCATCGAGTTGCCCCATGCCACATGAACCCGCGCGCCCCACGGCGCCCGCCCGCTTCGATCCCTCCCGCACCCGGGTCGGGCTCTGGCTGGCCACCTGCGCCCTGAGCGCCTGCGCCACCACCCCGCTGCCGCCGTCGCCGGCGCCCGCCCCGCCCGCCACCAGCAGCGCGCCCCAGGCGGCGCCGGCGCCAGTGAGCACCGCTGCGCCCCAGGCGGCCCAGCAGGCTCATCCGCCCGCCGCCGCGCCCGTGGCCGCCGCCGCAGCCCCAGCCCCGCTGGCACCGTCCCTGGTGCAGCCGGCGCCGGCCAGCGCGACCGAGGGCGAGGCCGCCGCCCGGCTGCTGCGCTACGCCGACCGCGTGCGCGGCCTCAGCCCGGCCGAACTGAGCCTGGAGATCGCCGCCATCGGCGACCCCGGCGGCGCGCCCGAACGCCAGCTGCAGCTCGCCCTGGCGCTGATGCACCTGAACCAGCCAGTGGAGACCGCGCGCGCCCTGGGCCTCGCGCAGCGCGTGGCCAACAGCGCCGCGCCCGACAGCGCGCCGCTCAAGCCCCTGGCGCGCCTGCTGGCGCAGCGCCTGCTCGAACACCGCAAGATCGAAGAGACCCTGGACAAGCAGAACGCGCAACTGCGCGAGCAGCAGCGCCGCATCGACCAGCTCAACGAGCGGCTCGAGGCCATGCGCGCCATCGAGCGCAGCATCAACAACCGCCCGCCGGCGCCCGCGGCCCCCGCGCCGCGCGCGCCCTGAGAAAGCCACCATGAGTAGCGCACGGCCGCCCGACGGGGCTCACACCGCAGCGCGTTGCGCGAAGGCCATCCCATGAGCGACGTCCCCCACCACCGATCCCGCATCCTGGTCGTCGACGACGACCCCGACATGCTGCGCCTGCTGTCCATGCGCCTGGGCGCGGCCGGCTACCAGGTCACGGCGGTCGGCTCGGCCGAGGCCGCGCTGGCCCAGCTGGAAATCGAGCGCCCGCAGCTGGTGCTGTCCGACGTGCGCCTGCCCGGGCGCGACGGCCTGGCCCTGTTCGCCGAGGTGCGCTCGCGCCACCCCTCGCTGCCGGTCATCCTGCTCACCGCGCACGGCACCATTCCCGACGCGGTGGAGGCCACCGCGCGCGGCGTGTTCGGCTACCTCACCAAGCCCTACGAGGCCAAGGAACTGCTCGACAAGATCGCCCAGGCCCTGGCGCTGAGCACGCCCGCCGGCCCCTCGCGGCGCGCCGACGAGGCCTGGCGCAGCGACATCGTCAGCCGCTCCAACCGCATGGACGACCTGCTGGCCGAGGCGCGCATGGTCGCGCAGAGCGACGCCAGCGTGCTGCTGCGCGGCGACTCGGGCACCGGCAAGGAGATGCTGGCGCGCGCCATCCACAAGGCCAGCGCGCGCGCCGGCAAGCCCTTCGTGGCGGTCAACTGCGGCGCCATCCCGGAGGCCCTGCTCGAGTCCGAGCTGTTCGGCCACGTCAAGGGCGCCTTCACCGACGCGGTGGCCAACCACAAGGGCCTGTTCCAGGCCGCCGACGGCGGCACCCTGCTGCTCGACGAGATCGGCGACATGCCACCCGCCCTGCAGGTCAAGCTGCTGCGCGTGCTGCAGGAGCGCGCCGTGCGCCCGCTGGGCTCCAGCCAGTCGGTGCCGGTGGACGTGCGCATCGTCTCGGCCACGCACCGCGACCTGGAGGTCGCCATGGCCGAGGGGCAGTTCCGCGAGGACCTGTACTACCGCCTCAACGTGGTCACGCTCACCCTGCCCACGCTGGCCGAGCGGCGCGAGGACATCCCGCTGCTGGCCAATCACTTCCTCTCCAAGCTGGCGGCCAAGTACGGCAAGCGCAGCTCGGGCTTTGCGCCCGAGGCGCTCAAGGCCCTGACCATGGCCACCTGGCCCGGCAACGTGCGCCAGCTCTACAACGTGGTCGAGCAGGTCTGCGCCCTGTCCACCACGCCGCTGGTGCCGCTGGCGCTGGTGCAGCGCGCGCTGCGCACGCCCACCATGGAGGTGCTGAGCTTCGCCGAGGCGCGCCAGCGCTTCGAGCGCGCCTACCTGGTCGACCTGCTCAAGATGACCGACGGCAATGTCGCCGACGCGGCCCGCCTGGCCCAGCGCAACCGCACGGAGTTCTATCGCCTGTTGCAGAAGCACGCGCTCACCCCGGGCCTGTTCAAGAGCGACGGCTCCGGCGCCCCCGAGGCCGCGGGTGACGAGGCTGTCGCCGATACGTGACACAAAAAGATCGTTGATTTCGTTCAGGATTTTTGGGTACCCCCCTCCCCCTGTCGCCGGTCGGCGACAAAAAACGCGGGTTTACCCTAGTGTCGACGCCCTGTGTGGCCGACGGGCCCCTTCAGCCTGTTCCAAGCCGTTGATTTAAAAGGCTTTTTCCCAACTGGCACAGGCCTTGCCCTCAAGGGGGCATGCCTTTGGTTTTTTCCCTTCCCCTGCCGGCCCTGCGCTGGCGCCTGGGCGGCCTGCTGGCCGCGCTGGCGCTGGTGTCCTCGCCGGCCCGGGCCCTGAGCTGGGAGCAGCTCTCCCACCTCGCCCAGACGCGCGCCGCCGAGCCCTGGCGCGAAAGCGGCGACAAGCTGCCTCCGGCCCTGGCCGACATCACCTACGACCAGCTGCGCGACATCCGCTTCCGCACCGAGCGCTCCACCTGGCGTGACCTGAACCTGCCCTTCGAGGTGCAGTACTTCCATCTGGGCCTGTACCAGACCCAGCCGGTGCGCATCCACGAAGTCGCCCCCGACGGCCAGGTGCGAGCCCTGCCCTACCGCGCGCAAGACTTCCATTTCGGCAAGAACGGCTTCGACACCAGCGGCTGGGGCGACCTGGGCCACGCCGGCCTGCGCCTGCACTACCCGCTCAACAACCTCGCCTACAAGGACGAGCTGGCCGTCTTCCTCGGCGCGAGCTACTTCCGCGCCCTCGGCGCGCAACAGGGCTATGGCCTATCGGCGCGCGGCCTGGCCATCGACACCGTGGGCGGCAGCGGCGAGGAGTTCCCGCGCTTCAGCGAGTTCTGGCTGCGCCGCCCCAGCGCCGACGCGCGCGAGGTGACGGTGATGGCCCTGCTCGAATCGCCGCGCGTGACCGGCGCCTACGAGTTCGTCATCCGCCCCGGGTTCACCACCACCATGAACGTGCGCCTGCGCCTGTTCGCGCGCGAAGGCGCCGCGCCGGTCAACACCCTGGGCATCGCGCCGCTCACCAGCATGTTCCTGTCGGGCGAGAACCAGCCCCTGCCCGGCGACTTCCGCCCCGAGGTGCACGACTCGGACGGCCTGATGCTGGTCACCGGCGAGGGCGAGTGGATGTGGCGCCCGCTGCAGCGGCCCAAAGCCATTGCCGTGAGCTCCTTCACCACCAGCAACCCGCGCGGCTTCGGCCTGATGCAGCGCGACCGCCGCTTCGCCAGCTACGAAGACGTGGAGGCCCGCTACGAGCGCCGCCCCAGCGCCTGGGTGCAGCCCGTGGGCGACTGGGGCCCGGGCCGCGTGGAGCTGGTGCAACTGCCCACGCCCGACGAGACGCACGACAACATCGTCGCGTACTGGGTGCCCGCGCAGCCGCTGGTGGCCGGCCAGCCGCTGGAGCTGCGCTACGACCTGTCCTGGCAAGGCGACGAGCAGCAGCGCCCCCCCGCCAGCTGGGTCACGCAGAGCCGCCGCGGCTATGGCTACACCAAGCTCAGCGCCGCCGAGCAGGCCGCCCAGCCCAAATTCGTGCTCGACTTCGCCGGCCCCGCGCTGGACGCCCTGCCCGCGGGCGCCAGCGTCGAGCCCAAGGTCAGCACCAATGCCAACGGCCGCGTGCTTGAGGCCATCGCCTACCCCAACCCGGCCACGCGCACCTGGCGCCTGAGCCTGCGCGTCGAGCGCATCGACCCCAACCAGCCGGTCGAACTGCGCGCCTTCCTGCAACACCAGCAACACACCGTGAGCGAAACATGGACGCAACTTCTGCTGCCCGAATGAACCCCCGCAGCCTGCTGCGAGAAGAGCGCCACCCGAACGCGGTGACCGCGCCCCCCATCAACCGCGGCTCCATGGCGCCGCGCCCCTGGCGCGGCTTCTGGAACAGCATCGGGACCGTGCTGCTCAGCACGGCGAGCGGCCTGCTGCCGCCCTATGCCCAGGGCCAGGCGCCCGCGCGCGCAGGCGAGCCGCTGGAGCCCTGGCAGAACGCCGCCAACTGGCGCCGCGCGATCTTCGTGGCACTGACCCTGGCCTGGACGCTGATGGCCGGCCTGATGTTCTGGGAACTGCAGCCCGCCAGCGGCAATGGCCTGCTGCGCGTGGCGCAGCTCACCCTGTTCGTGGTGCTCTCGGCCTGGGTGCTCACCGGCTTCGTCACCGCGCTCATGGGCTTCTGGGTCTCGATCTTCGGCGACCGCCACACCCTGCGTGCGGCCGAGGTGCGCGACCACGCCATGAACCCCGAGGCGCGCACCGCCCTCATCATGCCCATCTGCAACGAGGACGTGGCCACCGTCTTCGCGGGCCTGCGCGCCACCTGCGAATCGCTCGCCGCCACCGGCGAATCGAAGGTGTTCGACGTCTTCGTGCTGTCCGACAGCTACGACCCCGAGATCCAGCGCGCCGAGCGCGCCGCCTGGGAAAACCTGCGCAGCGCCCTCGCCACCAGCGGCCTGCCCTCCATCGAGGTCTACTACCGCCTGCGCACGCGCCGCAGCCACCGCAAGGCCGGCAACGTGGCCGACTTCTGCCGCCGCTGGGGCAAGGACTACCGCTACATGGTGGTGCTCGACGCCGACAGCGTGATGAGCGGCCGCTGCCTGGTCGATATGGTCAAGCTGATGGAAGCGCACCCGCGCGCCGGCATCATCCAGACCGCCACGCAGGCCGTGGGCCACGCCACGCTGCACGCGCGCTCGCAGCAGTTCGCCTCGCGCGTCACCGGCCGCCTGTTCACGCTGGGCATGCAGTTCTGGCAGCTCGGTGAATCCCACTACTGGGGCCACAACGCCATCATCCGCGTCGAGCCCTTCATGAAGCACTGCGCGCTGGCCCCCATCAAGGGCACGGGCGGCATGTCGGGCGGCATCATGTCGCACGACTTCGTCGAGGCCGCGCTGATGCGCCGCGCCGGCTACCACGTGTGGCTGGTCTCCGACCTGCAGGGCAGCTACGAGCAGCAGCCGCCCGACCTGCTGAGCGAGCTGCAGCGCGACCGCCGCTGGTGCCAGGGCAACCTGCAGAACGCGCGCCTGATGGCCGAGCCCGGCATTCACCGCGTGCACCGCAGCATGTTCGCCATCGGCGCCATGTCCTACCTGTCGGCGCCGCTGTGGCTGGGCTTCCTCACCATCGGCACCGCCCTGTGGGTGGCCGACAGCACCCTGCTGCCCGACTGGCAGGCCTTGCCGGCCGAGCTGCGCGGCCTGTGGGTCTGGACGCTGTGCCTGCTCTTCATGCCGCGCGTGCTGGGCCTGATCGCCGTCTTCCTCAAGCGCGAGCAGCGCCAGTTCGGCGGCACGGGCACGCTCATGCTGAGCGCCGTCGCCGAGACCCTGCTGGCCGTGCTGCAGGCGCCGATCCGCATGCTCGCGCACTCGCTGTTCGTGCTGGTGGCCCTCACCGGCCTGAAGCTGGAGTGGAAGTCGCCCCCGCGGGAGGCCAGCGGCGTGAGCTGGGGCGATGCCGCCCGTCGCCTGGCGCCCATGACCGCCGTCATCGCCCTCATGGGCGCGGGCGTGGCGCTGCTCAATGCCGCCGCGCTGCTGTGGCTGGCCCCCGTGGCCCTTCCGCTGCTGCTGGCCATCCCGCTCACCGTGGCCACCAGCCACGTGGACCTGGGCCAATGGATGCGCTCGCGCGGCGTGCTGCTGATCCCCGAGGAATCCTGGTCGCCCGCCGTGCTGCGCCGCGCGTGGAAGCACGCGAGCCGGCTGGCGTTGAAGGCGGCCTGAGGCGGACCGGGCGACTCGGCCCGGCACCCCCTGAACGACAAGGGCCAGCAAAGGGCCCTTGTCGTTCTTGGCGCGGGCTCAGCGCTCGCGCAGGCTTTCGTCGGTGTGCCGCAGCAGCGGCGCCAGGAAGTACTCGATCACCCGGCGCCGGCCGGTCTTGACCTCCACGGTCACGGCCATGCCCGGCGACAAGCGCACCTCCATGCCATCCACGTCCAGGCTGGTGCGCGCCAGACGCACGCGGCTGGCGTAGATCAGGCCCCGCTGCTCGTCGCTGATGGCGTCGTGCGAGACGCTGGCGAGCTCCGCGTGCAGCGTGCCGTACTTCGTGAACTGGAACGTCTCCACCTTCACCTCAGCCACCTGGCCCTGGCGAAGAAAGCCGATGTCCTTGTTCTCGAAGAAGGCCTCCACCTCCAGCGGCTGGTCCGCCGGCACGACCACCATCAGCGGCTGCGCGGGTGTGACCACACCGCCCTCGGTGTGCACCGCCAGCTGCTGCACCGTGCCGTCCACCGGCGAGGTGAGCCGCGTGAGCCGGCCCCGGGCATCGGCCTTGATGCGCTCCTGCGCCAGCGCGTCCAGGCGCTGCTGGGCCTGCTCGATGCTGTCCAACGCGGTGCGCCGCGTCTCGGCCGTCAGGGCGCGCTGCTGGGCGCGCGCCTCGTCGAGCGAGGACGCGATCTCCTGCAGGCGGTTGCGCTGCGCGGCCAGGTCGGCCTCCATCTCGATGCGCGCCTGCTCCTGTTCCAGGTAGCCGTGGTTGGACACGAAGGACTGGTCCACCAAATTGCGGTAGTCCTGCGCGCGCTGGGTGGCGATGGGCAAGGTCTGCTCCAGCTTGCGCACCAGGGCTTGCGTGGCGCGCCACTCGGCCTCGCGGCGCGCGGTGTCGGCGGCCACCCGTTCGCGGCGGGTCTGGTACTCGGCGTACTGGCCTTGCAGCAAGCGGGCGGCTTCCTGGCGGCGGGTGGCGTCCACCCCCTTCAGCGGCGGCAGGCCCGGCGCACCGGAGCCGTCCAACGCCGTCAGCAGCGCCTGCCCGCGCACGAGCTGCAAGAGCGCGGCTGTGTGCTCCGCCGCCAGCCGATCGGCGTCGGCCAGGGGCGCCGTGGGGTCCAGCTCGATCAGCACCTCGCCGGCGCGCACGAACTGCCCGTCGTGCACGTGGATGGCCTTCACCATGGCGGTTTCCAGGGGTTGAACGGTTTTGGTTCGGTCGCTGGGCACCACCTTGCCTTGCCCCACCGCCACCACGTCGATGCGCCCGAACGTGGCCCACAGCAGAGCGATCAGCAGGAAGGCCACGATGAGCCCCATGGCCAGGCGCGGCGCGGGCGAGACAGGGGTTTCCTGCAAGGCCAGCGCGGCCGGCAGGAACTGGGTCTCGTGCGCCGGGCGCGGCGGTGCGTCCAGCGCCGCGCGCTGCGCCCAGACGTGGCGCCACGCGGCGCGGTGGCGACCCAGCAGGTCGCGCAGGGCCTGCCATTGCAGACGGAGTTTCATGCCTGCCCTTTCACGCCTGCTGCAGACGCCACAACTGGCCGTAGCGGCTGCCCGGCCGCGCCAGCAGTTCCGCGTGGGTGGCCGACTCCACAATCCGGCCACGCTCCATCACCACGATGCGGTGCGCGTCGCGCACCGCGCTCAGCCGGTGCGCCACGATGATCACCGTGCGTCCCTGGGCGATGCGCTGCATGTTCTGCTGCACGATGCGCTCGCTCTCGTAGTCCAGCGCACTCGTGGCCTCATCCAGGATGAGGATGCGCGGATTGGTCATGAGCGCGCGCGCGATGGCGATGCGTTGCCGCTGCCCGCCGGACAGGGTGGAACCGTGCTCACCCACCATCGTGTCGTAACCCTCGGGAAGCTCGGCGATGAACTCGTGCGCCCCCGCCAGGCGAGCGGCGCGCACCACCGCCTCCAGCGGCGCGCCCGGGTCGGCCAGGGCGATGTTGTCGCGCACGCTGCGCGCGAAGAGCACGTTCTCCTGCAGCACCACGCCCACCTGGCGGCGCAGGGAGCTCGCATCGGCCATCAGCAGGTCGATACCGTCCACCAGGACCCGCCCGCGCTCGGGCGCGTACAGGCGCTGCACCAGCTTGGTCAGGGTGCTCTTGCCCGAACCCGAACGCCCCACCACCCCCACCACCGTGCCCGGCGCGATGTCCAACGACAGGTCGCTCAACACCTCGGGGCCGTCCGGCCGGTAGCGGAAATGCACGCCTTCGAACGTGACCCGTCCGGCCAATGGCGGCAGCGCCGCCTTCTGGCCCGCCACCTCGGTGCGCGTGTTCAGGATGTCGCCCAGCCGCTGAACCGAAATCCCGGTCTGTTGAAAGTCCGTCCACAGATTGGCCAGGCGCATCACCGGCTGCGCCACCTGGCCCGCCAGCATGTTGAAGGCGATCAGTTGGCCCACGGACAGATCGCCCTCGATAACGAAGCGCGCGCCGAAATACAGCGTGAGCACCGTCACCGACTTCGAGATCAACGTGACCGCGCTGTTGGCCAAGGTGCCAATGGTCGCCGTTCGGAAACTCGCGGACACGTAGCCCGCGAGCTGCTGGTCCCAGCGGCGCGTCCACTGCGGCTCCACCGCCATGGCCTTGACCGTGTCGATGCCGCTGATGGTCTCCACCAGAAAGGCCTGGTTTTCCGCCCCGCGGTTGAACTTCTCGTGCAGGCGCGCGCGCAGGATGGGCGTGCACACCGCCGTCACCAGCACGTAACACGGCAGCGAGGCGAGCACGATCAGCGTGAGCCAACCGCTGTAGTACGCCATCACCGCCAGGAAGACGACGGAGAACAGCAGGTCGAGCACCACCGTGAGCGCGTTGCCGGTGAGGAAGGCGCGGATGTTCTCCAGCTCGCGCACGCGCGCCACCGAATCGCCCACGCGCCGGGCCTGGAAGTACTGCAAAGGCAGACCCAGCAGGTGGCGGAACAGGCGAGCGCCCAACTCCACGTCGATGCGGCTGGTGGTGTGCGCGAACACGAAGCTGCGCAAGCCGCCCAGCACCACCTCGAACACCACCACCACAGCGAAGGCGATGGCGATCACGTCCAAGGTGGTGTACCCACGGTGCACCAGCACCTTGTCCATCACCACCTGGAAGAACAGCGGCGTGATGAGCGCGAAGAGCTGCAGAGCGAAGCTCACGCCCAGCACCTCCAGCAGCAGGCGGCGGTACTTCACCACGGCGGGAATGAACCAGGTGAAATCGAACTTCGCCATCTCGCCGGCGATGGTTGCGCGCGAAGTGAAGAGGATGAGCTCGCCGGACCACTGGGCTTGCAGGGCGTCGAGGCTGAGGGACTCGGGGCGGCCGACGCCAGGGGACTGGATGAGCGCACGACCTTGATCAATGCGGGCGAGAAGGAAGAAGTCGGCCCCGCCCGGCGTACCGTCCACGGCTTCCAAGCCGATCGCGATCGCCGGCAGCGGCGTCTTGGCCAACCGCGCCGGGTCCACTCGCACGCGCTTGGCGACGAGGCCGAGCTGCTTTGCCGCCAGCAGCAAGCCCGGTACGTCCAGGGCCCGGCCGTCGTGAGCGAACCCGTGCGCGATCTGGTCCGGGTCCGCCGCCACGCCGTGCAGACGGGCGATCATCACCAGGCAGGCGATGCCGCTGTCCCGCTCGGCGGAGCGCCTTGGAGGCAATGGCGGTGCCTCATCGGCGCGCGCAGGCCCCGAGGCATCCGGCGCGTCCAGCGTCGGGTCAGACATGTTGTGCTCCTCCCTAGGAGGTGTTTCCTCAGTTCCAGCCCGCGGCGATCACAGGGGACAACGCGGTTTGCTGCTCGGGGGTTAGGGCGATCTGACCGGGGGCGGGTGGGGCGAAGGCGGCCATGGCGTTGACCAGGGAGTCGACTTGCGCGGCCAGGAGCTTCTGGCCGTCACTCAACTGCATCTGCTCGATGCGGTTGTTGGGGCCGGCGTACCAATCGTTGATCTCCACTTGGCCGCCATCGCCGAGCACTTGCACCAACAGGTCATTGCCTGAGCGAGAGAACCACAGTTCCTCTTCGGTGATGCCCGGACCGAAGTTGAGCGAGTCCAGGTAAATGCTGCTCGTGCTGTGCGTGCCGTAGTCGCTGATGGTGTCCGAGCCATCGCCCCGGTTGAACACATAGGTGTCGTTGTAGCCGCCGCCCGTCATGGTGTCGTTGCCCGCCCCACCAATGAACGTGGTGGACTGCTCCGCACCGTTGCTCAACTTGAGCACATCGTCTCCCGCGCCGCCATCGAGCGCGTCCCAGTCGCCCACCGCCGTCAGCGTGTCGTTGCCCTCACCGCCCATCAACCGATCGCTGTAGTGCAGCGTGCCGCTGATGGTGTCGTTGCCAGCCGTGCCAGTGTTCGTCGTGGCCAGCGCCAGCTGTGCCAGGTCGTTGTGCGTCCAGACCGTTCCATTCGAGAAACCGATCTGCTCGATGCGCTGGTAGCCGCTGCCATCGTTGAACCAGTTCTTGATCGTGATCTGGTCGCCCGGCACACCCGCCACCGTGACCACCAGATCCACGCCCACGCGACGCGCGCCGATGTCGCTGGTCGCGATGCCCTGGCCGAAGTTCAGCCGGTCCAGGTAAATGCTGCTCGTGCCGTGCGTGCCGTAGTCGGTGATGGTGTCCGAGCCATCGCCCCGGTTGAACACGTAGATGTCGTTGTAGCCGCCGCCCGTCATGGTGTCGTTGCCCGCCCCACCAATGAACGTGGTGGACTGCTCCGCACCGTTGCTCAACTTGAGCACATCGTCTCCCGCGCCGCCATCGAGCACGTCCCAGCTGCCCACCGCCGTCAGCGTGTCGTTGCCCTCCAGGCCAATCAGCCGGTCGCTGTAGGTTCCCGTTCCACTGATGGTGTCGTTGCCGGCCGTGCCGGTGTTCGTCGTGGCCAGCGCCAGCTGTGCCAGGTCGTTGTGGGTCCAGACCGTCCCGTCAGCGAAGTTGATTTGCTCGATGCGGTAGAAGCCATTGACCTCGCTGAACCAGTTCTTGATCGTGATCTGGTCGCCCGGCACACCCGCCACCGTGACCACCAGATCCACGTCCACGCGACGCGCGCCGATGTCGCTGGTCGCGATGCCCTGGCCGAAGTTCAGCCGGTCCAGGTAAATGCTGCTCGTGCCGTGCGTACCGTAGTCGGTGATGGTGTCCGAGCCATCGCCCCGGTTGAACACGTAGATGTCGTTGTAGCCGCCGCCCGTCATGGTGTCGTTGCCCGCCCCACCAATGAACGTGGTGGACTGCTCCGCACCGTTGCTCAGTTTGAGCACGTCGTCGCCCGCGCCGCCATCGAGCGCGTCCCAGCTGCCCACCGCCGTCAGCGTGTCGTTGCCCTCACCGCCCATCAACCGATCGCTGTAGTGCAGCGTGCCGCTGATGGTGTCGTTGCCGGCCGTGCCGGTGTTGCTCGTGCTCAGCGCCAGCTGTGCCAGGTCGTTGTGCGTCCAGACCGTTCCATTCGAGAAGCCAATCTGCTCGATGCGCTGGTAGCCGCTGCCATCGTTGAACCAGTTCTTGATCGTGATCTGGTCGCCCGGCACACCCGCCACCGTGACCACCAGATCCACGCCCACGCGACGCGCGCCGATGTCGCTGGTCGCGATGCCCTGGCCGAAGTTCAGCCGGTCCAGGTAAATGCTGCTCGTGCCGTGCGTGCCGTAGTCGGTGATGGTGTCCGAGCCATCGCCCCGGTTGAACACGTAGATGTCGTTGTAGCCGCCGCCCGTCATGGTGTCGTTGCCCGCCCCACCAATGAACGTGGTGGACTGCTCCGCACCGTTGCTCAACTTGAGCACATCGTCTCCCGCGCCGCCATCGAGCACGTCCCAGTTGCCCACCGCCGTCAGCGTGTCGTTGCCCTCACCGCCCATCAACCGATCGCTGTAGTGCAGCGTGCCGCTGATGGTGTCGTTGCCGGCCGTGCCGGTGTTGCTCGTGCTCAGCGCCAGCTGTGCCAGGTCGTTGTGCGTCCAGACCGTTCCATTCGAGAAGCCAATCTGCTCGATGCGCTGGTAGCCGCTGCCATCGTTGAACCAGTTCTTGATCGTGATCTGGTCGCCCGGCACACCCGCCACCGTGACCACCAGATCCACGCCCACGCGACGCGCGCCGATGTCGCTGGTCGCGATGCCCTGGCCGAAGTTCAGCCGGTCCAGGTAAATGCTGCTCGTGCTGTGCGTGCCGTAGTCGGTGATGGTGTCCGAGCCATCGCCCCGGTTGAAAACATAGGTGTCGTTGTAGCCGCCGCCCGTCATGGTGTCGTTTCCCGCCCCACCAATGAACGTGGTGGACTGCTCCGCACCGTTGCTCAACTTGAGCACATCGTCGCCCGCGCCGCCATCGAGCACGTCCCAGTTGCCCACCGCCGTCAGCGTGTCGTTGCCTTGACCGCCATAGAGGTACTCGGACCCAGCTGCGTTGCCAGTGATGCTGTTGTCCAGCGCATTGCCTAGCACCGTGAACCCGGCTTGCGCGGCCGACACGGCAAACGAGGTGGCCTGCGGCCCCATCCATGCCAGCTTTTCCGCTGCCAGCAAGGCCGCCACGTCCGGCGTGATGTCAATCGACGTCAGCACCGCGGCCATGGTGTCCTCGAATGCCCATCCGACGCTCTGCAGCGCCTCGCTGCCATAGCGCCGCAGGTCCGTCAGGTCTTTGATGACGTTGAGCGCATCGGTCTGCGCGCCTTGGAGCGCCAGCGCATCAAGCCCCGAGGTGTCGAACCGGACGCCACTCGCGTCCACCGTCAGCTCCACCGCATCCAGATACGGCTTCAATCGCGTCTGCATCACCAGCGCCCCGTACACGCTCTCCTTGAGCGCCTGGTACGCCTGCTGCAGGAACTGAGCCTGCTCCGCCACCGGATTGAGGGCGTAGCTCGTCACCCCGTTGGCCGTGCTGCTCCATTGCCCCACCGGCATCGCGCTGCCCGCCTGCGCATAGAAGCGGCTCCCATTGAAGACCTCCAGCACGCCGATCATGTTGCGGTACTGCTCACCCGTCATGCCCGCGGGTGGGCTCAAAAATACCGGGCCCCCCAGGTACCCCTCCAAGCTGCTCCAGTAGCTCGAGGTCTGCGCCCACTCCGTGATCAGGTTGTCGATGAGCGCAAGCTGCGCGTCCCGCGTGCCCGCCGCCGCGAACGCCGCCACCGCCACCTCCAGCTCATCGGCCTGCGTCCCCGACAGGCTCATCGCCGCCCTCAGGTTCCTCACCATCCCCGAGCCGTTCATCTGTGGCAGCGCGCTCGCGGCCTGCGTGACCACCACCGGCTGGCCCGCCTCGTCCACCACCTGCGGCGGAATCTCCGAGAAAAAGCCATTGGCCTCCAGGTCGATCGCGCCCACCGTGCGGTTGACCCCATTGCGCGTGAACGTCGTGCTCAGCGCCACGCGGTTGTTGTTGATCGTCTGCCCCGCCTGCGGGCCCGTGGCGCTGCCGTTGAGCCCCAGGCGCGTGATGCCCAGCGCATCGAGCCCGCTGAGCTCGCCCGCCTGGCTGATGCCGTCCTGGTTCGCATCGCGCCAGACCTGCAGCTGGCCCCAGGCGGTGTCCGCGCTGGTGATCTGGCCGTCGCCGTTCGAATCCAGATCGGCCAGGGCATCGAAGCCCTGGCTGGCCAGTTGCCCGTTGCTCTTGACGGTGTCCACGCCGAAGAGCTCGCGCCCGGAGTCGATGCTGCCGTTGCCGTTCAGATCGCGAACGAGGAAGCCGTCGTCCGGGCGTGCCCAGCCGGTGCCGGTTTTGATGCCGTCGGCGTTGTGGTCGAACAGCACATTGCCGCTGGCTGCGCTCAGTTCCAGGCCGTCGCCGTCGAGGTCCAGGACCAGGGGGTCGCGGCGGTTGATGAAGGAGCGGGCGGAGTTGAAGGCGGTGTTGAGTAGGGGATTGACCAGAAAGAGTGAGTCGCTGTCGATGATCCGATGGATCGCATTCCACATGCGACCGGCTTCGGTGTTCTCCAGCCACTCCATCAAGGTTTCGACGCTGCGGCCGATGGCCTCCCAATTCGCGAAGCCGGGGACTTGTTCGATCCAGTTCAAGGCCGCGTCGCGAATGGCGGGGTCTTCCGAGAAGCTCAGTCGGCCCACGGTGTTGTAGAGCTTGACGCTGGCCCAGGTACCGTCGATGTCATCGCCGCCGGTGTCGCGGATTTCTCGCCAGAGGGCTTCGACGGCTTCATCGCCCTGGGTCTGGCGCACCAACTCCATGGGGGTGTTGAGGGTCCAGTTGTCGAGGGCGAGGTTGTGGTTGGAGAAGACATCGTCGTGGAACTGACGTGTTTCCTCGTAGCTAACATCCTCCGAAATCTGCCCGCCTTGTTGGGTGCTGCGAACGCGGAGAGTTTCAACATACTGTCGCGCCATTTCCATGCGGATCGAATCGAGAGTGGCCTCCGGCAAGTTGCGGCACTGCTCACCACCCCAACCCATCATCGCCGTGCCCGTCAGGAAGTTCACCGCCGACACACCAGCAATGGTGTCCTCACTCGCGACGCCACCGGCCCAACCTGCGTAGTTGTAGCCCTTGCTGTAGAGATCGGCATAGACCTGCTCCACATCGGCCAGCGTGCCGTTGGCAAGCTGCTGTGAGTACGCTTCAAGTTGCGCGGTGGTCAGTGCTTGTGGTTGTGACATGGGTTACCTCCTGAATGTTGGTGTTTGATGTGACAAGTGAATGGGTCAGCGCGGCGCCGTGGGCGCTTCCTCGGGCTTGCTGGGGTCATGCCGGAAGCCCAGCACAATATGGGTGACCATGGGTTGAATCTCGCGCCAGTGCTGCAGCAACGGGCGGCGGTAGCTTGCCGTCAGCTGGACTCGAAGTCCCTCTGTTTCCATGGACCAATCCTGTGTGCAGGTGGATCGATTGATATCGCCTAGCACCCTGGTGCACCGGATGTTCGAAACGAGTTTCCCTTCGGCATCACGACCGAAGTGCTCCTCTTTCAACATCAATTTCTTCGGATCAGGCCCCTCGGGTGGCGGGGCCAACTTGTAAACCTCCAGCCCGTACTCTTTCTCCGGCTGCAAGTGATACCGAAAGAGCGCTGACTTGTGCGTCTGATTCCTGTACAGCGCTTGTTCATGGCGCTGCAAGAATCCATCGCCTGGGTAGTGCTTGCTACTCTTGATTCCAACCCTGATCCACCGATACTCCCAGGGCGGCGTCAGCCGCTTCTCCTCTCGCCGCTCCCATGAATCCAATGTCTGGCCATCCGGATAGCGAACGTCGAAGCCGAAGCTGTTGATCTTCGATTCGAAGGTCCGCACCGGCGGGCGCCAGTCGGGCGCGGGTGCCCAGCCCGGGTCGCCGTCGTATTCCAGCATTTCGGCCATGTGGCGCGGCATCTTCACCGGCATGCCGCCCAGGTCACCGATGGCAAACCCGGGGTAGGGCTGTGAGGCCACGTGGCTCTCGATGCGCGAGGTGATGCGTTGGGCCTTGTGCAACCAGATGGCCACGATCCCCGCGATGGCGAGCAGGCCGATGAGCAGCAATCCCAGCAGCCAGCGGCCGATTCGCCGACGCGGCTTGGCCACTGCTACCGCGTCGCCGAACTCGGCGTCGCCCGCATTCTTGTTCGATGTCGTCAAGAAAACTCCCCTTAAAAATCAAGCGCGCGACGATACGTGGGCGCCGTGTCGTCTACCCATCGTTGTATGGGCATGGTGGTGGCAGACCCTTCCGACCCGCTGCGCGTCCCGCGTGCCCGCCGCCGCGAACGCCGCCACCGCCGCCTCCAGCTCGTCGGCCTGAGTCCCCGACAGGCTCATCGCCGCCCTCAGATTCCTCACCATGCCCGAGCCGCTCATCTGCGGCAGCGCACTCGCTGCCTGCGTGATCACCACCGGCTGGCCCGCCTCGTCCACCACCTGCGGCGGAATCTCCGAGAAGAACGCATTGGCCTCCAGGTCGATCGCGCCCATCGTGCGGTTGACCCCATTGCGCGTGAACGTCGTGCTCAGCGCCACGCGGTTGTTGTTGATCGTCTGCCCCGCCTGCGGGCCCATGGCGCTGCCGTTGAGCCCCAGGCGCGTGATGCCCAGCGCATCGAGCCCGCTGAGCTCGCCCGCCTGGCTGATGCCGTCCTGGTTCGCATCGCGCCAGACCTGCAGCTGGCCCCAGGCGGTGTCCGCGCTGGTGATCTGGCCGTCGCCGTTCGAATCCAGATCGGCCAGGGCATCGAAGCCCTGGCTGGCCAGTTGCCCGTTGCTCTTGACGGTGTCCACGCCGAAGAGCTCGCGCCCGGAGTCGATGCTGCCGTTGCCATTGAGGTCGCGAACCAGGAAGCCGTCGTCCGGGCGCGCCCAGCCGGTGCCGGTCTTGATGCCGTCGGCGTTGTGGTCGAAGAGGACGTTGCCGGAGGCGGCGCTCAGTTCAAGGCCGTCGCCGTCGAGGTCCAGGACCAGGGGGTCGCGTTGCAGGACGACGGAGCGGGCGGAGTTGAACAGATTGTTCACCTCGATGTTTAGCCATTGCGTGTAGGGGTTCCAGACAATGGTCTCAAAAACGTCACGCAAAAACCAATCGGGCACCAAGTTCGGACTCGCAGCCGCGTCTATCCCTGCCTCCGTCAGCGCGAGAAATGCCCAATTCGAACATTGCGCGCCATACGGAAGATAGTAATCAGGCGGATTGTTCGTCGATTTCTCAACATATTCCATCAGCCTCAGATACCCCTCAGCATCGATTGGGATTTTTCCTGTCGTAGACGAATACTCGTGCGCAGTGTCATCAAATATCTTGCCCTCGCCGGTCAGTTGTCCAGAGACTGCTGGCGCAAAGCCATAACCACGCTCCAGACCATCGGGCCCGGTCACCACAATGAAGGTGTGAGGAATCCAATCTGCCCCACCAACATCCACACGCAGTTCGATGCTGGACATTACTTTCCTCCTTGAAAATCAACTTCCAGAATGACCTTGTTCTTTTCCCAGAATGATGTGGCCAACGAAGTCTTCTTGTCATTGGAATACGCCACAAGTTTGGCATTCATTTGACCGCCTTGCTGCGCGAACTCACGCCCAATGATGGCAATAGCCTCTGCATGTGCGGCCTTGTCCTGAACACCCCACAATTGAAAGCTCAGCCCGCTTTTCGCCGGACTGCAAAACAGTAGTTGTCGGGCGGCGCAGTCTTGCTCGCCAGAGCATTGGTTCTTCTGCACGAGCATTTCGCGCAACTCTTTACACAGCTTCAAGCGCGCATCCTCGAAGGTTCTATCTTCGCCCGCCATTGCTTGCTCTGCCGAAATGGCAC
Organism: Hydrogenophaga sp. YM1; assembly: GCF_016903055.1. NCBI lineage: Bacteria > Pseudomonadati > Pseudomonadota > Betaproteobacteria > Burkholderiales > Comamonadaceae > Hydrogenophaga > Hydrogenophaga sp. YM1. Next base: position 3,624,825 of record NZ_CP070223.1, read on the forward strand.
AAACAATCACCATGACGGCAAATTGAATTGATTTCCTCATTATTCTCTCCTTGAGATTTCCATTCAAATTACTTTCGAATAGCTCCGCATACGCGCGTTGGGCCATCAAAGCGCCGCCTCCAACTCATCAACCTGCGTGCCCGCCAGGCTCATCGCCGCCCTCAGGTTCCTCACCATCCCCGAGCCGTTCATCTGCGGCAACGCGAGTACGCCCTCGCCGATCACCAGCGGATGGCCTCCCTCATCCACCACCTCCGGTAGCACCAGCGAAGACAAGCCGTTGGGCCATAGCCCACGCCCGGCCACTTCCCAGCCACCGAACTCACCCATCGGCTTTTGAGCGCCCGCGATCAATCGGCCGGCGCCAACACGCGCCATGGCATCGCACCATGCGTTCATGTGTTTCCCCCTCCCTGCCGGTCGCGGTTGAAAGGCCTGTTGGCTTTCACCGGACGTGGTCGGTTCGTAACGTCCAGCATCTGATACGTCTATCGTCGTTTGCCATGAGGCGCCGGGCACCACTGCACATCCCATGGCTTCGCGGATCAGTTCGCCAAGTCAGCGGCCGACAATACGCGCGCCGTTAGGCGACTACAGGCCGCCGTATGCGGCCTGGTCCATGTGGTAAGTCGCGAGGTGGCCCGTCAGGCCGCGCGGCCTGATCAGCCGCGCATGGGCTGCGGCGCCGCCGCCGGCACCGCGTCGTACACCAGCCGCTGCGGGTTGGCGTAGCACAGGAAGTGCTTGTTGGTGGCCCGGCCCACCGCGCACAGGCCCACGCGGCGCGCCACCTGCAGGCCCATCTGCGTGATGCCGCTGCGCGAGATCACCGCCGCCACGCCCATCTGGGCGCTCTTGATGACCATCTCGCTGGTCAGGCGGCCGGTGGTGTAGAAGACCTTGTCGAGCGTGTCGCCGCCTGCGCGCGGCGCGTCGTCCTGAAGGGCCAGCCAGCCGGCGATGGTGTCCACCGCGTTGTGGCGGCCCACGTCTTCCACGAACAGCGCCAGCTCGGTGCCGCGGAACAGTGCGCAGGCGTGCACGGAGCCGGCCGATTTGTAGGTGCTCTCCTTCACGCGGATCGCGTCCACGATGGCGTAGACCTGCGACTGGCGCAGCACCCCCTCGGGCAGCCGGATGCGGTCCAGGTCGTCCATGAGCCCGCCGAACACGCTGCCCTGGCCGCAGCCGGTGGTCACCACCCGCCGGGCCGTGCGCTCCTCGATGCGGGCGATGCCGTGGCGGGTTTTCACGCTCGCGGCGTTCACCTCCCAGTCGACGGTGATGGACTGTATGTCGTCCACCGAGCCGATGAGCCGCTGGTTGAGCAGGTAGCCCAGCGTGAGCCACTCGGGCCGCGCGCCCAGGGTCATGAGCGTGACCAGCTCGCGCTTGTCGACGTAGACCGTCAGGTCGCGTTCGGCGGGGATGTGGATGGCGCGGGGCTGGCCGAACTCGTCCAGCGCGTCGATGGACTCGGTCAGCGGGGCACGGGCCTCGGTCAGTTGGGGCAGGCGCATGGGGCGAGACTACTAAAGAAAAAGGCCGGCACCCGGGGGTGCGGCCTTTGGCGCTGCCCCGCGCGGGGGCACGGGGGCCGGCGACGGCGCGCGGCGCTTACGGCTTCTTGGGCGTGGGCGCGCCGGCCGGCGCCTGGTTGCTGGGCGGGCTGGTCGCCGGTGCCGCGGGCGAATGCGCGCCCGCCGCTTCGGCCGGCTTGGGCGGCACGTAGGAGAAGGGGCCCGGGTCCGTGCAGGCCGGCGCGCCCGCCGAGGGCTGCTTGCCCGCGCCTGCGGTGGTCTTGAAGTAGTTGGCCGCCGCCTTGTCCATGGCCTTGCACAGCTTGTAGGCGTCGAGCTTGGTGTTGTACGCGGCCTTGGCCTTGGCCTCGTCGGCCTTGGCGGCGGCCTCGGGCGTGAGCGGCGGCGGTGCCGGCAGCTTGGCCTGGGCCAGGGTGGCCGCTGCCAGCAGGCCCACGGCGATGGCGATTTTCTGGATGCTCATGCGGTCTGTCTCCTGAAACGCTCAGGCCTTCGCCGGCTGGCCGGACGCGCCCTCGGGCTTGTTCGCCGTGCGCTGGGCGGGGATCTTGCCGGCCTTGATGTCGTCGTACCACAGCGCGTGGTGTTCCTTGGCCCAGGTCTCGTCCACGTAGCCGGTCTTCATGGCCTTGTAGGCGCCCTTCATGCCGATGGTGCCCAGGTAGATGTGGCCCAGGAACAGCGCCATCATCAGCGCCGCGGCCGTGGCGTGGATCATGTGGGCCACCTGCATGTTGGCGCGCGTGAACTCCACCGCCGGCAGCAGCTTGTCCAGGAACAGGCCGGAGCCCACCACGACAAGGCCGAAGAAGAACACACCAGCCCAGAACACCACTTTCTCGCCCGCGTTGAAGCGGTGCGAGGGCACTTCCTTGCCGCTGAGCAGGCCACCGCCCTTGAGCAGCCAGACCAGGTCACCCTTGGCGGGCAGGTTGTCCTTGATGAAGGTGAAGATCACCACCACCAGCGACACCGCGAACAGCGGGCCGACGAAGTTGTGCAGGTTCTTCAGCGCGTAGGTGAGCCAGCCGAACAGCGTGCTGCCGATGACGGGCAGCAGGAAGAACTTGCCGAAGGCCATGACGATGCCGGAGACGGCCAGCGCGACGAAGGCGATGGCGTTGACCCAGTGCGCCGCGCGCTCGAAGTAGGTGAAGCGCTCGATCTTGCGACCGGTTTCCTGCCCGTGCAGCTTGATCGAACCCTTGGCGAAATAGAACAGCGCGATCGCCACCAGCACGATCAGCAGCAGCGAGCCGCCATAGGGAATGATCCAGTTGTTGCGCACCTGGCGCCAGGCCTCGCCGGCGGTGGTCAGCTTGGAGCCGGGGTACTGCACGAAGCCCTGGATCAGGTTGCCGTACTCGGGGTACGGCAGCATGGTCTGACCGGTCACGCCCTTGCTCACGTCGTGCCACATGGGCGCGTTGTTGCCGGGCTGCACCTTGCGCCGCTCGGCGTTGCTCTGGCCGGCGTAGTTCGGGTCGGTGTCGGCGTCGGGGCGGATATCGAAGATGTTCTGGCTCTTGATGCCACCCTGCCCCGCGGGCGCCGCCTGCTGGCTCGCCGGCGCGGGATCGTCCGGCACCGGCTTGGGCGCCTGTGCCCAGGCCGAGACCGCGCCCAGACCCAGCAGCAGCGCCGCGAGTCCGGCCCGCCAGCGTGGGGTTGCTTGCTTGTGCATGGCCGTCGCCTTTACTTCTGCTGCGCGCCGATGCGCACGTAGTCGTTCTGGCCGTACTGGGCGCGCGCCTTGAGCTGCTGCTCCCAGTTGCCCTTGTCGCCGGCCTTCCAGCCCGGTTGCGAGTACTGGCTTTGTCCAACGCCGCTGTAGGCCGCGTTGTCCTGCTTCACACCGTTGGCGTTCATCTCCTGCGGCTTCTCGCCGCAGGCCGCCAGGCCCAGCAGGGCCACCATCGCCAGAGAGCTGAGGGTCAGGCGTTTCATCACGATTTTTTCCCTTCGGCGGTGCCGTAAGCCGTGCCCCAGCCCCACACCTCCGCGCCCTTGCCGCGCGTGATCACGCGGGTGCGGAAGATGTCGGCCACGGTGTCGCCGTCGCCGGCCAGCAGGGCCTTGGTGGAGCACATCTCGGCGCAGGCCGGCAGCTTGCCTTCGGCCAGGCGGTTGCGGCCGTACTTCTCGAACTCGGCCTGACTGCCGTTGGCCTCGGGGCCGCCGGCGCAGAAAGTGCACTTGTCCATCTTGCCGCGCACGCCGAAGGTGCCCTGCGAGGGGAACTGCGGCGCGCCGAAGGGGCAGGCGTAGGAGCAGTAGCCGCAGCCGATGCAGACGTCCTTGTCGTGCAGCACCACACCCTCGTCGGTGCGGTAGAAGCAGTTCACCGGGCAGACCGCCATGCAGGGCGCGTCGCTGCAGTGCATGCAGGCCACCGAGATCGACTTCTCGCCGGGCACGCCGTCGTTGAGGGTGATGACGCGGCGGCGGTTCACGCCCCAGGGCACCTCGTGCTCGTTCTTGCAGGCGGTGACGCAGCCGTTGCACTCGATGCAGCGCTCGGCGTCACAGATGAATTTCATTCGTGCCATGGTGTTCTCCTCAAGCCTTCTCGACGTTGCAGATCGTGGTCTTGGTTTCCTGCATCATCGTCACGATGTCGTAGCCGTAGGTGGTGGCGGTGTTGACCGCCTCGCCGCGCACCACGGGGAAAGCGCCATCGGGGTAGTAGGGTTTCATGTCGGTGCCCTGCCAGTGGCCCGAGAAGTGGAAGGGCAGCCACACCGTGTCCGGGCCCACGCGCTCGGTCACCAGCGCCATCACCTTGATGCGCGCGCCGGTGGGCGTGCTTACCCAGACCTGCTCGCCCTGGCGGATGCCGCGCTCGGTCGCCGCCTTCGGGTTGATCTCCACGAACATGTTCTGCTGCAGCTCGGCCAGCCAGGGGTTGGAGCGCGTCTCCTCGCCGCCGCCCTCGTACTCCACCAGACGGCCCGAGGACATGATGAGCGGGAATTTCTCCGGCAGCTTGTCCTCGACGTTCTTCGCCTGCAGCGACTTGTAGAGGATGGGCAGGCGCCAGCGGTTCTTCTGGTCGTCGTGGCTGGGGTACTTGGCGATGAGGTCCGGGCGCGTGCCGTAGATGGGCTCGCGGTGCTGGGGGATCGCGTCCGGGAAGTTCCACACCACCGCGCGCGCCTTGGCGTTGCCGAAGGGGTGGCAGCCATGCTTCATGCACACGCGCTGGATGCCGCCCGAGGGATCGGTTTTCCAGTTCTTGCCTTCGGCCTTCTGCTTTTCCTCGGCGCTCAGGTCGTCCCACCAGCCCAGCTTCTTGAGCAGCACGTGGTCGAACTCGGGGTAGCCGGTGGTGATCTCGGCGCCCAGCGAATGCGAGCCGTCCTCGGCCAGCAGGTTCACGCCATCGCGCTCCACGCCGAAGTTGGCGCGGAAGTTGCCGCCGCCGTCCATGACGTGCTTGGAGGTGTCGTACAGGTTGGGCGAGCCGGGGTGCTTGATCTCGGGCGTGCCGAAGCAGGGCCAGGGCAGGCCGAAGTAGTCACCCGACAGGTCGTAGCCGGTCTCCTTGTCGACCACCTTGCCCTTGGCCTTGAGCGTCTTCACGTCGAAGGCGTCCATGTGGCGCATGTGGGCCTTCAGCCGCTCCGGGCTCTGGCCGGTGTAGCCGATGGTCCAGACCGAGCGGTTGATTTCGCGCAGGATGTCCTCGGGCATCGGCTCTTCGCGGCCCTTGATCTTCTGCATCTTGTAGTTCTTGGAGAGCTGCTCCGCGAAGCCCAGCTTCTGCGCCAGCTCATGCATGATCATGTGGTCGCTGCGGCTCTCCCACAGCGGGTCGATCACCTTCTCGCGCCACTGGATGGAGCGGTTGGACGCGGTGCACGAGCCGCTGGTCTCGAACTGCGTGGCCGCGGGCAACAGGTAGACCTCGCGCTCGGGGTTGATCTTGTCGCTCGGCATCGCCGCCATCGACGCGGTGGCCGAGGGGTACGGGTCGATCACCACCAGCAGGTCCAGCGCGTCCATGGCCTTCTTCATCTCCAGGCCGCGCGTCTGCGAGTTCGGTGCGTGGCCCCAGAAGAACATGCCGCGGATGTTCGGACCCTGGTCGATCAGCTCATTTTTCTCCAGCACACCATCGATCCAGCGCGAGACGGTGATGCCGGGCTTCTCCATCATGCCCTCGGCGTACTGCGACTTGATCCAGTCGTAGTCCACGCCCCAGGCGTTGGCGAAGTGCTTCCACGAGCCCGCCGCCACGCCGTAGTAGCCCGGCAGCGAATCGGGGTTGGGGCCCACGTCGGTGGCGCCCTGCACGTTGTCGTGGCCACGGAAGATGTTCGCGCCACCACCGCTCACGCCGATGTTGCCCAGGGCCAGTTGCACGATGCACGAGGCGCGCACCATGGCGTTGCCAATGGAGTGCTGCGTCTGGCCCATGCACCACACCAGCGTCGACGGGCGGTTCTTGGCCATCATCTCGGCCACGCGCGCCATCTGTTCTTCCTTGACGCCGCAGGCCTCTTCCACCTTGTCGGGCGTCCACTTGGCCATCACGTCGGCCTTCACCGCTTCCATGCCATAGACACGGTCGTTGATGTAGCGCTTGTCTTCCCAGCCGTTCTTGAAGATGTGGTACAGCAGACCGAAGAGGAAGGGGATGTCGGTGCCCGAGCGGATGCGCACGTACTCGTCGGCCTTGGCCGCGGTGCGCGTGAAGCGCGGGTCGACCACGATCATCTTGCAGCCGTTCTCCTTGGCATGCAGCATGTGCAGCATGGAGACCGGGTGCGCCTCGGCCGCGTTGGAGCCGATGTACAACGCGCACTTGCTGTTCTGCATGTCGTTGTACGAGTTGGTCATCGCGCCATAGCCCCAGGTGTTCGCGACGCCCGCCACCGTGGTGGAGTGGCAGATGCGCGCCTGGTGGTCGCAGTTGTTCGTGCCCCAGAAGCTCACGAACTTGCGCATCAGGTAGGCCTGCTCGTTGCTGTGCTTGGACGAGCCGACGAAGTACACCGCGTCCGGGCCGCTGGCCTCGCGCAGGGCCTTCATCTTCTTGACGATGCCGTCGTAGGCCTCGTCCCAGGTGATGCGCTGGTATTTGCCGTTGACCAGCTTCATCGGGTAGCGCAGGCGGTATTCGCCGTGGCCGTGCTCGCGCAGCGAGGCGCCTTTGGCGCAGTGCGCGCCCAGGTTGATCGGCGAGTCGAACACCGGCTCCTGGCGCACCCAGACGCCGTTCTCCACGATGGCGTCGCTGGCGCAGCCCACCGAGCAGTGCGTGCACACCGTGCGGCGCACCTCGATCTTGCCGGTGCCGTCGATCGAGCCGCCCGAGGCGGCCTGGGCCTTCTTCACCAGGGTGAGCTGCGAAGCGGCCAGGCCCACGCCCACCCCGAGACCGGAGCGGCGCAGGAAGGCGCGGCGGTCCATGGTGGGCAGCGCGGACGACAGGCCGCGCTGCAAGGCGTTCACGAAGGTGGCGTGCGCCGGCGTGCCACGGCCGGCGGCGGAGGGGGATTTTTTGGTCAGCAGCATGGTGTGTCTCCTGGGGCGCCGCGGGATGCCGTGGGGCAGTGGGCGGCGGACGGGACGTTCGTGGGGAGGCTCTGTGTCTCGCGCGCCGGATCAGAGGCGCGTGGTGCGGTAGTAGTGCTTGACGTGCTCGCTGAGCGTGTAACCCCCACCGCGCTCGGGCGCGGGCTTGGGCTCGATGGCGGCGCTCTCGGGGGCTTGGACAGCGGGCATCACGCTGGCCACGGCGGCCACGGCACCGGCGGTGCCGGCACCCGCGAACAGGGTGCGCCGGCTCAGGCGCGAACGGCCCTCGGCCGGGCCGGAGCGGGAAGACTCATTCATGCATGTCTCCAGGTGTGCAGGGCCCACACACCAGACGTGTGGACTCCTTGCATAAGGTCGAATCTACTTCGCCCCCTGGGGGTATGCAAGCTTGTGCATGAGCGCTCTGGCCAAGGCGCGAAACCCTCGCGCGGGCGCCGAGGTGGGCCAGCGGCGGTGGCGCCTCGACTAGCGATAAGCATGCCAGCCACCATCGATGAGAACCACTCGCAATGTCGGCCCGCACAGGCCCATTCATCCCTCCAAAGCGCGGGCAAACCCGCAGAACTTAGGACCACTCGGGGTTTTGCCTGCGCCATGTTGTCCAGCGAGTGCGACAACTTGTCGCACCCCACACACCGGTCCGCGCAGGGTCAGGGGCGCCTATGCCCGAGTGATTCGATCAGGCTCCGGGGCCTCGGGCGTGTGGGTCATCGAGGTCCCGCGCCCGGTCGGCGCACCGGTGCGTCCATGCCTGCTTCATAGAATCGAACGGTGGAGACGATCACCCCCCCGACAAGCCCTGAGCGCGCCCTGGACGGTTGGCCCAACTGGTCCATCCTGGTCGTCGACGACGAACAGGGCATGCTCAACTTCCTGGTCAAGACGCTCGCCCCGCGCTGCCATTTCGTCATGAGCGCCACCAGCGCCGAAGAAGGCGCCGAGTGGCTGCGCGGCCACCACGTGGACCTCGTGGTGCTCGACATCTCCCTGCCCGGCAAGAGCGGCGTCGAATGGCTCAAGGAGCTGCGCGAACAGGGCTACACCGGCGAGGTCATCCTCATCACCGCCTTCGCCGACCTCGACACCGCCATCGAAGCCCTGCGCGCCGGCGCCTCCGACTTCATCCTCAAGCCCTTCCGCGTTCCGCAGATCCTCAACGCCATCAAACAGTGCCACGAGCGCTCGCGCCTGCGGCGCGAGAACTTCGTGCTGCGCCGCGCCATGGGCCCCGCCACCGTGCATCGCGCGGCGCTGGTGGGCGACTCGCCGTCCCTGGCGGCCCTGCGCGACTCCCTCGACCGCGTGGCCAGTGTGGACAGCACCGTGTTGCTGCAGGGCGAATCGGGCACCGGCAAGGAACTGGTCGCACGCGAGCTGCACGCGCGGGGCGCGCGCGCCGCCGGCCCCTTCGTGCCCGTGAACTGCGCGGCCGTCTCGCCCGAGCTCATCGCCAGCGAGCTCTTCGGCCACGCCAAGGGCGCCTTTCCCGGCGCCACGCGCGCGCGCGACGGCCTCTTCCACTACGCCCAGGGCGGCACCCTGTTCCTGGACGAGATCGCCGAGCTGCCGCTGTCCATCCAGGCCACGCTGCTGCGCGCCATCGAGGACCTGCGGGTGCGCCCCGTGGGCAGCGAGCAGCTGGTGCCGCTCAACCTGCGCATCGTCGCCGCCACCAACCGCCAGCTCAGCGCCGAGGTCGCGGCCGGCCGCTTCCGCAAGGACCTGTACTTTCGCCTGCAGGTGGTGGAGCTCGCGCTGCCCCCGCTGCGCGAGCACAAGGCCGACATCCCCGCGCTGGTGGCGCACTTCATGGGCCAGCTGGCGCCCACGCTGGGCGCCGAGCCGCTGCGCATCAGCGAGGCCGAGATGGCCTTCCTGCAGCAGTACGACTGGCCCGGCAACGTGCGCGAGTTGCGCAACCTGATCGAGCGCTCGCTCATCCTCGGCACGCTCAACGTGTCGGCGCTGTACCCCGGCGCACCCGAGGCGCCGGCGGCCGAGCGCCCCACCGACCTGCACACGCTGGAGAAGATGCACATCCTCTCCGTGCTCGACTCGGTGCAGGGCGACAAGACCCGCGCCGCGCAGTTGCTGGGCGTGTCGCGCCGCACCCTGGAGCGGCGCGTGGCCGAATGGGCGAGCTAGGGACATCCCCCCCCGCCGCGCTTCGCGCGCCGCGCTGGCTCGCGGGCTCGGTGCGCAACAAGCTGCTGGCCATGGCGCTGCTGCCGCTGCTGGTGGCCTTTCCGCTGCTGGTGCTGGCGCTGGCCGTGTGGAGCGACCAGGCCTACGACCGCCTGCTCATCACCAAGGTGCGCAGCGACCTGGCAGTGGCGCGGGGCTACTTCGACCAGGTGCTGATCGAGATCGGCTCGGGCACCCAGGGCGTGGCCGATTCGCGCGCGCTGGCCGACGGGCTGGCCCCGGGCACGCCCGACGCACGGGCCGCGCTCGCCGCGCACCTGGCGACCGAACGCGAGCGCCTGGGGCTCGACTTCCTCGTGCTGTACGGCAACGACGGCCTGCCGCTGGCGCGCGGCGCGCCGCCCGGCCTGAGCCTGCAGGACCAGCGCGCCGGCCTGCTGCCGCAGCCGCCCGCGCTGGGGGGGTCCATCCAGGCCCGGCGCGACCGCGCCAAGGCCAGCCTGCTGGTGCTCGACCGCGCCGCGCTGCACGCCCTGGCGCCGCACCTGATGTCGCGGCTGGACATCCCCCTGGTGCCCACGCGCAATGCCACGCCCACGCAGCGCAGCGCCGAAGACCGCGCCATGGTCGCGCAGGCCACGCTGCCCGTGGTCGACGCGCAGGGCCGGCGCCTGGGCTTGCTCAGCGGCGGCCTGCTGCTCAACCAGAACCTGGATTTCATCGACCACATCAACCGCATCGTCTACCCGGTCGGCTCCCTGCCCTTCGACAGCCAAGGCACGGCCACGCTGTTCCTCGACGACGTGCGCATCACCACCAACGTGCGCCTGTTCCAGGACCGGCGGGCCATCGGCACGCGCGTATCGCAGGCGGTGCGCGGCGCCGTGCTCGGCGAGGGCCACACCTGGCTGGACCTGGCCTTCGTGGTGAACGACTGGTACGTCTCGGCCTACGAGCCCCTGGCCGACGCCAGCGGCGCGCGCGTGGGCATGCTCTACGTGGGCTTCACCGAGGCGCCCTTTCGCCTGGTGCGCTACGCCATGCTGGCGCTCATCGGCCTCATCTTCGGCGGCGTGATGGCGGCCTCGGCCTGGTTCTCGCTGCGCTGGGCGCGCAGCATCTTCCAGCCGGTGCAGCAGATGAACCTGACCATGCAGCGCGTGGAACAGGGCCAGGGCGGCGCGCGCGTGGGCCCGCTGCCCGCGCGCGACGAGCTCGGCGCGCTCGCGGGCCACCTCGACCAGCTGCTCGACACCATCGACGAGAAAACCCAGGCCCTGCAGCGCTGGGCCGACGAGCTCGACCGCAAGGTGGCCGAGCGCACGCGCGAACTGCAGGCCAGCAACGCATCGTTGAGGCTCGCGCAGGAGCAGCTCGTCAAGAGCGAGAAGCTGGCCGCCATCGGCCAGCTCACCGCCAGCATCGCGCACGAGATCAACAACCCCATCGCGGTGATGCAAGGCAACCTGGACCTCATCCGCGACACCCTGGGCCGCGCCACCGACCCGGTTCAGGGCGAGCTGCGCCTGCTCGACCAGCAGGTCGAGCGCATGCGCATCATCGTCACGCAGCTGCTGCAGTACGCGCGGCCCACCGAATACGCCGGCTACGTCGACACGCTGCCACTGGACCGCACGGTGGACGACTGCCTGGTGCTGGTGGGCCACCTGCTGTCGCAGACCGACATCGCGGTGGAGCGCGAGCGCGGCGCCACGCATGGCGTGGGCATCAACCGGCAGGAACTGCAGCAGGTCATCATCAACCTGCTGATCAACGCCATCCAGGCCATGCCCGGGGGCGGCCGTCTGCGCCTGGTCACGCGCGACATGGAGGGCGGCGCCGAGCTGCAGGTGATCGATGGCGGCGCCGGCCTGAGCGAGGCCACGCGCGAGCGCCTGTTCCGCCCCTTCTTCACCACCAAGAACGACGGCAACGGCCTGGGCCTGTGGATCAGCCAGGGCCTGGTGGAGCGCTACGGCGGGCGCATCACCGCGGCCGACCGCGGCGACGGCATGAGCGGCGCGGTGTTCACCGTGCGCCTGTTCACCGAACCGCGCGCGCCCGCGGCCACGCCGACGAACGACGGCCGGCCCCTGCCGGGCTGAGGCCGGGCGGCGGCCCGCCAGCCGCGGCCAGTGGCGCTGTGAATACTGCGTCGGGGGTATGGATGGGCCCACAAGGCATCCGCTTCAATGGCCATGCCTGCCATCCACCGCCAAGCGTTCATGCAAGTTCGCCTGTTCACTGCCGCCCGCGCCGCCGCGTTCGCGCTCGCCGCCCTGCTGTCGGCCTGCGGCGGCAACGGCGGGGGCGCGCCGTCCTCCGCCACGGTCGCCTTCCCCCCCGCGGCCGCCCTCACGGCACCGGTCCTGGCCCTCACGCCCACCGCCATCAAGGCCTTTCACTTCAGCTGGGCCGGCGTGACCGGGGCCAGCGAGTACCGGCTGCTCGAAGACGCCGACGGCACCTCGGGCTACACCCTGATCGCCACGCTACCGGCCGGCAGCACGCAGATCGACCACGCCGTGTTCTTGCCCGAGCGCATCAACGCGCGCTACCTCCTGCAGGCCTGCCAGGCGTCGGCGTGCGTGGACTCGGCCGCCGTCACCGCCAGCGGGCCACTGGTTGAGGCCATCGGCTACGTGAAGGCCTCCGATCCGGCCAGCGACGCCCAGTTCGGCCAGGGCATGGCGCTGTCGGCGAATGGCCAGACCCTGGCCGTGGGAGCGCCAGGCGGCAACTCCCTCAACAGCGCCAGCGGCGCCGTCTACCTGTTCGCGCGCGACGGCACCACCTGGCGACAACAGGCCCGGCTGGAGGCCCCCACCCCTCAGTCGAACGACGGCTTCGGCTACAGCCTCGCCCTGTCCAGCGCGGGCGACACCCTGGCCGTGGGCGCGCCGCACGACAGCCAGACGGCCAACTATGGCGGCGCGGTCTACGTCTACACGGGCCAGGGCGCGGCCTGGGCCCTGCAGACACGCCTCACGGGCTTGAACACCGGCAGCGGCGATGCCTTCGGTGGCAGCGTCGCGCTGTCCGCGCAGGGCGACGTGCTGGCAGTGGGCGCGGATCAGGAAGCGGGCAGTGGCACCGGTGCCAATCCCCCCGACGACGACAACAGCCCACAAAGCGGCGCGGCCTATGCCTTCGCGCGCCAGGGCAACGCCTGGAGCCAGCAGGCCTACCTCAAGGCCTCCACCAACCACATCGGCGATCAGTTCGGCCGGCGGATCGCCCTGTCGGCCGACGGCCATACCCTGGCCGTCGGCATGCCCTCCCCGGCCGGTGGGGGTGGTGGCACCAGCGGGTCGGTGCATGTCTACGCCCACGACGGGCTTGTCTGGGGCCTGCAGGCCTTCCTGTCGGCGCCCAACCCCTTGCTCCTGTCGGGTTTCGGCGAAGCCCTGGCCTTGTCGGCCGACGGCCAGGTCCTGGCGGTCGGCAGTCCCTACGACAGCAGCGCCGCAACGGGCATCGACGGTGACCCAGGCAACACGGGCGCCACCTTCAGCGGCGCGGCGTACGTTTTCACCCGGAACAACGCCAGTTGGGGCCAGCGCGCCTACATCAAGGCCTCCAACACCGGCGCGAACGACCGCTTCGGCACCACCCTGGCCCTGTCCAGCGATGGCCAGACGCTGGCCGTGGGCGCCATCAGCGAGAGCAGTGACGCACGGGGCATCGGCGGCGACCAGGGCAACGACAACGCACCCGACACCGGCGCGGCCTACCTGTTCACGCACAGCGCCACGGGCTGGCAGCAACAGGCGTACATCAAGCCCTCGAACACGGCGGAATACAGCGTGTACCAGTTCGGCGCCGCGCTGGCCCTGTCGGGCGACGGCCAGGCCCTGGCGGTGGCCTGCCCCTATGCGAACAACGCCACGGCCGGCGTGGGCGGCGACCAGACCGATGCCTCGGGTGTGAACGTCGGCGCCGTCTACCTGTATTGAGTCGAAGCGCGCCCGCGCCCGTTCAGGGCTGCGCGCCCTCGTGGCCCTCGATGATGATCAGGTCGATCACCGACACCGGCGCGCGCAGCGCGATGGCGGCCTGGTAGCCCGGCGAGCGATAACAAGCCATGGCCTGTTCGTACGAGGGAAACTCGATCACCACGTTGCGCGAGCGGCTGGCGCCCTCCACGCATTCGAAGCGCCCGCCGCGCACCAGGAACTTCGCGCCATACTCGCGAAACGGCGCCGCGTTGGCCTCCACGTACAGCTTGTAGCGCTCCAGGTCGTCCACGTCGACGCGACCGATCCAATAGCCCTTGCCTGCCATGCCTGCTCCTGTGTGCGTGATCCCGGTCAGGCCAGCATGTCGAAGCCCTGCGCCTCGACCCCGATGAAGGCCTGCGTGAAGCCCGCGAGCGCGGCGTAGAAGCCGGCGCGGGGCTGGGCCGCGATGGTCTCACACAGCTGCGGCACCCAGGTCTGCACGTGCTTCGTGAAAAACTCGCGCTGGCGCGTGAGGTTGGCCACCTCGACGTCGTCGCCGGCGATCAGGTAGCGCATGACCTCGAACACGTAGGCCACGTGGTCCTCGGTCTCGGGCATGCTTTCTTCGCGCGCCAGGCCCAGCGCGGCCAGGTCGCCGCGCAGCTGGGCCAGCGGCTTTTCGTTCAGGAAGCCGCTGAGGTAGTGCGAACCGAACAGGTGGACCTCGGGCTTGCCCACGCCGCCGAACAGGGCGTCGAACTCGTCGGCGATGGCCGCATCGTCGCGCTCGCGCGCGGCCGCCACGACCTGGCGCCAGGGCTCTTCGAGAAAGGCGCCCGCCGCCGGCGCCTCGGTGGCGGCCACGCGCAGCTGGCTCAGCAGCTCGGCGCCGGGCGGCGCGTAGTACAGCGCGGCCAGCAGGCCGTAGACCTCGGCGCGTGCGGTTTCTTCGTCGAGCGTGGAGGAGACGGGGATGCGTTCCATCATGGCGGCGTGTCTCAGTGGTCGGTGATACGCGATTCGTTCGGGTTGCTGTAGATGTCCACCACGCGGCAGTCGCCGCACATCTTCAGGCGCTCCAGCGCCTCGCCCTGGAACATGGCGTGGCCGGCCAGCTTGCCCAGCATCAGCTCCACGCCCTTGAGCGTGCCGAAGGGCTTGCCGCAACGCACGCAGGCGTAGGGCTGAGCCTCGTTGAGCACGCGCGGCTGGCGGCGCTGCTCGGTGAGCAGCAGGCGCGGCTGCAGGCTGATGGCGTCCTCGGGGCAGGTGGTGGCGCACAGGCCGCACTGCACGCAGTTCTTCTCGACGAAACGCAGCTGCGGTCGCTCGGCGTTGTCGAGCAAGGCATTGGCCGGGCAGGCGCTCACGCAGCTCAGGCACAGGGTGCAGGCGTCCTTGTTCACGTTCACCGCGCCGAACAGCGAGGCCGTAGGCAAGGCCACGGCCTCCGCCGCGCGCGGGTGCGCGGCGCTGTCTTGCAGCAGGTGGTCGAGCGCGAGCTCCATGGTGGCGCGCTTCTCGCGCTGCACCGCGTAGCTCGCGCGGCGCTTCACGCCCTGCGCGGGCGGCGAGGCCAGTTGCACATCCAGCGTGGCCGCGTCGCGCGCCTCGATCAGGCGGAAGTGCGTGCCCGCGTAACCCAGGCCGCTCACGATGGCCTGGGCCACCGCCATCTGCTCGCGCAAGGCCTCGCGGTACTGCGGCGCCTCTTCCTCCGTCATCAGCACCCAGACCTGCGAGGCGCCGTAGGCGAAAGCGCTGAGCCACAGGTCCAGGCCGGCCGAGGCGGTGTGCCACAAGGGCAACGGGATCACGCGCGCGGGCACGCCCTTGACGGCCTTGGGCCGCAGCACGGCCTCGCGGCCCAGGGCCTCGATGAGTTCGGTGCCCGCGGTCTGGCTGTGCAGCAGCAGCGCCGCGTCCCGGCCGCCGGCCTTGGCGTAGGTGGCCAACACGGTGCGCAACCGGGTGCCCTGCTCGCTGGCGCGCGGGTAGGCGTAGCCCAGCGCGCCCGTGGGGCAGACGGTGGTGCAGGCGCCGCAGCCCACGCACAGATTGGGGTTGACGGCGATCTGCTGGCGCTCGACCTCACTGCGAATGGCCTGGGCCGAGCAGACCGCTATGCAGGCGTCGCAGCCCACGGTCTCGTTGCGGCCGTGGGCGCAGAGCTTGTGGTTGTAGGTGAAGAACTTGGGCTTCTCGAACTCGCCCACCATCTCGCGCAGGCGGACCAGGGTCTCAAGGCCCTTGTCGTGGCGCAGGCCGCCGGGCAGGTGGAAGTAGCCCTGCGGGGGCGCGTGCTGAACAAAGGCGGGCGCCTCGCGCAGGTCGAGCACGAGGTCGAAGCGCTCGCGGTGCGGGACGGCGTCGCGCTGGAAGTTGATGGCGCCCACGGCCTCGCAGGCCTTCACGCAGGCGCGGTGGTTCTGGCAACGGTCGAGGTCGATCTGGTAGTCCAGGCCGATCGCGCCTTCGGGACAGGCGGCCACGCAGGCGTTGCAGCGCGTGCACAGGTCCAGGTCGATGGGGTTGGTGCTGGACCACTCGACCTCGAAGGCGCCGAGCCAGCCCCGCATGGCGCCCAGTTGCCCGCCCAGCACCGGCCAGGCGCGCGCCTGCTGGCCCCGCCCGCCCTGGGCGAACACGGTGACCTGGAGCGCATCGGCCAGCTGCGCGGCGATCCGCTCGGCGGCGTCGAGCGGACCGACGATGAGCAGGCGGCCCTCGCTCTGGTAGCTCACCGTGGGCACGGGCTCGGGATCGGGCAGGCGCGCGGCCGCCAGCAGCGCGGCCATCTTGGGCGTGGCGGCCTGGGCCTCGCGGCCCCAGCCACCGGTCTCGCGCAGGTTCACGAAACGGATGGGGCGCACGTCCAGCGGCACCGCGCCCTCGGTCTGCTGCGAGAGCTCGGTGAACAGGCGGCTTTCCTGCGTGCAGGCCACCACCAGTTCGTCGCCGCTGCGGCTGGCGCGCTGGAACGCGGCCGCGTCGCGCCGGCACAGCGTGGTGTGCGTCGTCAGGTCTTCATCCAGTGCCGCGCCCAGGGCCTTCGGGTCCAGGGGCATGGTCTGGTTGCAGTTGCAGATCAGCGTGGTCATCGTGGGTAGGGGGCGTGTCGGCGGGAGGGTCGCCGGGGATGGCGGCGGTGGGTCCGCCGCTCGGTGTGGGTTCGCTGGCCGGCGCCGGCGCCCGGTCTTCTTCCGGGTCTTCCACCAGCTTGAGAAAGCGCGCGCCGACCATCTGGGCCATGTCGGCCTTGGACAGCGGGCTGGGCAGGCTGTAGTCGTCGATGTAGACGTCCAGGCCGTCCATCACGTTGAAGTGCGGGTCGGCGAAGAGCTTCTTCACGGCGGCGTTGCGCACCTCGCTGGAGACGTCCGGCGCGACGAAGCGGCTGAAGTCGGCCTCGGGTGTGAGCCGGGCGACGTCGTCCAGCGTGGGTGACGGGGTGGTTTCGCGCGGCGCGTCGGCGGGCGGCAGCGCCGAAGCGGCCGACGGGTCCGATGCGCCCGGGGCCGCGGGCACCGGCTCCACGCGCGCGGCCTGCGGCGCGGCCGCCGGCTCGGGCGGCAGCGCCTGGCCCTCGCGCACCGCCTGCTTGCGCCGCGACCAGCGCGAGAGGAAGCCGCCGCCCTCGTCCGCCACCTCAATGGCCTCCGTTGCCGCCGCGCGGCTTGTCCGTGCTCACGCGCACCGGCTGGCCGAAGCGGTCCGTCAGCGGCCGAAAGCTCTGGGGGCGCTGGCGCCGCTTCGGCTCGGGCACGTAGGTCGCGTCGACGAAAGCGCGCAGCCAGTCCACCACCTCGGGCGGCGCGGCCACCTGGTCCACACGCTCCTGCGCGTCCAGCCAGCGGCCGGCGTCGTGGTAGCTCAGGGTCACGATCAGGGGCACGGCCATGGGCTCGCCCCCGACCAGGGCCTCGCCCTCGGCGCGCCACATGACCCAGAAACAGGGACGGGGGCTGCTGAGGTTGAGGAAGTAGCCCTCCGCGTCGTCGCGGAACAGCTCGACACGAAAGCGCGGGTACAGCCAGTGCTGGCTGCCGTCGGCCACCGAGCCCGCATCGATAGGCTCGACCTCCTGCGGCGGGTGCGCCTCGTCCGGCGCCAGCCGGGCGGCCTCGTCGGGCCCGGCGCTCAGCAGCACATCGGCCAGCACCCAGCGCCAGGGCTGCCAGCGCGCCATGGGGCCTTGCACGGGCTCGCGGCGCATCACGACATCGACCTCGATCAGAGGGCGTTGCCGGGCGGGCGCAGGGGACGTATGGGTGGCATGCATAGGGAACGACGACTGTACGCCATCCGTCGGCCTCCCCCCAGGAGATGTCCGGGGCCCCGACGGGGTTTGCCCGCGCCGCGGCGAAGGCCCATTTTTCTCTGATGGGTGCGGGAGCTACTGCCTAGGCCGTATGGATGCCGCGTGGGATCGCCGATCCAATCGCGGGCTTTCCCGCCCGACGCCCTCGACATGACACCCGACACCCGCCGCGCGATCCGCGCTTCCCTGCTTCTGCTGGCCAGTGCCCTCGCGGCCTGCGGCGGCGGCTCCAGCGCCGTGACCTCGTCCGCCACCGTCCGGTTCCCCAGCGACGCCACCCTGGGCTTCGCGCTCACGCCCACCGCCATCAAGACCTTCCACTTCAGCTGGAACGACGCGGCCGCCGAAACCGGCTACCGCCTGCTCGAGGACCCCGACGGCGCCTCGGGCTACACGCCCATCGCCGATCTGCCGGCCCACACCACGCAATACGACCACGAGGTCTTTCTGCCCGAGCGCGTGAACGCGCGCTACCGGCTGCAGGTCTGCCACGACCAGGACTGCGTCGACACCGCGGCGCTGCGGGTGAGCGACACACTGGTGCCGGCCATCGGCTACGTCAAAGCCGCCGCCCCCGCCGACAACGACCACTTCGGCCAGAGCGTGGCCGTGTCGGCCGACGGGCAGTTCCTGGCCGTCGGCGCACCGGGCAGCGCGTCGGGCCGGGGCAGCGGCGGCGCGGTCTACGTCTTCGCGCGCACAGGCGCCCAATGGGCGCAGGCGTCCCGACTGACGCCCCCCGCGCCGGAACCGGGCGACCTGTTCGGCCACAGCCTGGCCTTGTCGTCCGACGGCGGGACACTGGCGGTGGGGGCGCCGAATGGCAGCAGCGGCGGCGTCGGCCACAGCGGCACCGCCTTTGTCTTCACGCGCGGGAGCGGTGCCGCGGCCTGGGGCCTTGCGGTCCGGGTCGCGGCCCCGAACGCCGATGCGGGCGACCGGTTCGGCTGGCGCGTGGCGCTGTCGGACGACGGCGCCACCCTGGCCGTGGGCGCGCCCGACGAATCGGGTGATGCCCGCACCGTCAATGGGGCCGACAACAACAGCCGGCGCCGAAGTGGCGCGGCCTACGTCTTCGCCCTCGCCGCCGGCGCCTGGACGCAGCAGGCCTACGTCAAGGCCTCCAACGCCGACGCCGACGACGGCTTCGGCGCGGCGTTGGCGCTGTCGGCCGACGGCCAGACGCTGGCCATCGGCGCCATCAACGAATCCAGCGCCGCCACGGGGGTGGGCGGCGACCCCGACGACAACACCGCCCAGAGCAGCGGCGCGGTGTACGTCTTCGGCCGGGCCCGGGACAGCTGGAGTCAGCTGGCCTACGTGAAAGCCTCCAACACCTTGGGCAATGCCGCCTTCGGCGGTGCCATCGCGCTGTCGGCCGATGGCCAGGTCATGGCCGTGGGCAGCCCCTACGAGGCCAGCGGCGCGAGGGGCATCGATGGCGATCCCCACAACAACGCCGCCACGGGCAGCGGGGCCGTGTACCTGTTTGACCGCCCGGGCGGCCAGTGGCGCCAGTCAGCCTACGTCAAGGCATCGAACGCCGACGCCGACGACAACTTCGGCACCAGCGTGGCGTTGTCCGGAGATGGCGACACGCTGGCGGTGGGCGCCCCCGGCGAGGGCAGCGCCGCACGGGGCCTGCAGGCCGACCAGGGCGACAACAGCGCCCCCTGGAGCGGCGCGGCCTATCTCTTGCGGCGCACCGCGTCGGGTTGGCGGCAGCAGACCTACATCAAGCCGTCGAACACGCTGCGCGGCGACGGCTTCGGTTCCACCCTCGCCCTGTCGGGCCAGGGCGGCGTGGGGACCCCCAGCGTGGCCTTGGCCGCGGGCAGCCCTTCGGCGGTCAACGCCAGCCCCGGCATCGGGGGTGACCAGGCCGACCGGTCCGGCAGCGACGTCGGCGCGGTCTACCTCTACTGAGCCCCGCCGGGCGTCAGTAGGTTTCGAGGTGCAGCCGGCCTTCGCGCTGCAGCGCGGCGCCCACGTTCTCCCAGTCCATCCCGGCGCCCGTGGCGATGTCGCGCAGCGCCAGCACCACGCCCTCTTCCATGCTCTTCAGGCCGCAGACGTAGAGGTGGGTGTTCGGGTCCTTCAGCAGCGCGGCGAGGTCGGCCGCGCGCTCGCGCATGGCGTCCTGCACGTACTTCTTGGGCTGGCCCGGCGTGCGGCTGAAGGCGAAGTTGGTGTCGATGAAGTCCTTGGGCAGGCTCTGCAGCGGGCCGAAGTACGGCAGTTCCTGCTGCGTGCGCGCGCCGAAGAACAGCATGAGCTTGCCGCCCTCGAACTTGCCCGAGGCGCGCAGGCGGCGGCGCCACTCGGTCATCGCGCGCATGGGCGCCGAGCCGGTGCCGGTGCAGATCATCACGATGTGGCTCTTCGGGTGGTTGGGCATGAGGAAGCTCGAACCGAAGGGCCCGATCACCTCGACCTTGTCGCCCACCTTGAGGTCGCACATGAAGTTGCTGGCCACGCCGCGCACCGGCTGGCCGTCGTAATCCTCCAGCACGCGCTTGATGGTGAGCGAGAGGTTGTTGTGCCCCGGCCGCTCGCCGTTGCGCGGGCTGGCGATGCTGTATTGGCGCGCGTGGTGGGGGCGACCTTTGGCGTCGGTGCCCGGCGGCACCACGCCGATGCTCTGGCCTTCCAGCACGGGGAAGGGCATGGCGCCGAAGTCCAGCACGATGTGGTGGGTGTCGTACTCGGTGCCGACGTCGGTGACGCGCAGGTTGCCGACCACGGTGGCCGTGATGGTCTTCTGCGCGGCCTTGGGGCCGTAGAGGTTGGTGAAGGCGTGCGCGGCCGACCAGGGCGGCAACGTGGCGCCATAGCGGCTGGCGACGAACTTGTCCTCCAGCGTGGCGGCGGTGGGCGCGGGCGCCGGGGCGGGCGCGTCGGCCACGGGCGCCTCGGCGCCGGCGGCCGCCAGTTGCTCGGGCGGCAGCTCGGCGGGCAGCGACTCCCAGCCGAACTGCTCCTCGATGGAGTAGGCGCGCGCCTTGGGCATGGTGCGCCAGTTGTCGATCGAGCCCGTGGGACACGGCGGCACGCAGGCCATGCACAGGTTGCACTTGCTCGCGTCGACCACGTAGTTGTTCGAGTCGTGCGTGATCGCGCCCACGGGGCAGGTCGCCTCGCAGGTGTTGCAGCGGATGCAGATCTCGGGGTCGATCAGGTGCTGCTGGATGACAGCGAGTTCAACAGGGGCGTTCATAAACCTACTCCAGAAAAAGGCGAGGCCCGTGGGGGTGCCCGGGCCTCGACCAGGGATGCCGCGGAGCCGGCTTTGCCGGGCCGCTGGCATCGCCCCCCTTTCTAAGGGGGGAGCGGCGAAGCCGCGCAGGGGGATTTACCCGAACCTGACGTACTCGAAATCGACGGGCTGGCGGTTGATGCCCATCACCGGCGGCGCGATCCAGTTGGCGAACTTGCCCGGCTCGACCACGCGGCCCATCAGCGAGGCCACGAAGGCGAAGTCTTCCGGCGTGGGCAGCCATTCGGCTTTCTTCGCTTCCCATTCGGCTGCGTTGACGACCCGGCCTTCGGGCGACAGGCGGATGCCCGCGAGCGCGCCGATCTGGCGGTTGAAGGCCTTGTGCGGCACGGTCAGTCGCGTGGGGATGCCGGCCTTCTCCAGCACCTTGTTCCAGCGGTTCACACCCGCCACGGAATCGGTGATGAAGTCGTCGCGCAGCACCTCGTTGAGCGCGTTGAGCATGGGCACTTCCTTCTCGACGAGCTGGCCGTTCTGCACCTCGAGCACCTTGTAGGTCTGGCCCTTGAGCACGTGGTCG
This sequence comes from Hydrogenophaga sp. YM1, assembly GCF_016903055.1. Taxonomy (NCBI): domain Bacteria; kingdom Pseudomonadati; phylum Pseudomonadota; class Betaproteobacteria; order Burkholderiales; family Comamonadaceae; genus Hydrogenophaga; species Hydrogenophaga sp. YM1. The sequence goes on from NZ_CP070223.1 coordinate 3,646,114, forward strand.
TCGGTGCGCTTGCCCTCTTCGTAGCGGCCCTTGAGGCCCGAGCTGTAGAAGATGGCGGCGTTGCTCGACTGGTCGGCTCCGAACAGGTCGATGGTGACCGAGTAGTGGAAGTTCAGGTAGCGCTGCACCGTGCCGAGGTCGATGGCGCCAGCGGCGCGCACCTTGGCCGGGTCGTCGGTCTTGAGCTCGTTCATCACCTGCGCGGTGCGCTGCAGCACGCGCGACACGCCGCTCTCGCCCACGAACATGTGGTGGGCTTCCTCGGTCAGCATGAACTTGGTCGTGCGGGCCAGCGGGTCGAAGGCGGACTCGGCCAGCGCCGACAGCTGGAACTTGCCGTCGCGGTCGGTGAAGTAGGTGAACATGAAGAAGGCCAGCCAGTCGGGGGTCTTCTCGTTGAACGCGCCCAGGATGCGCGGGTTGTCCTGGTCGCCGGACTGGCGCTGCAGCAGGGCCTCGGCCTCCTCGCGGCCGTCGCGGCCGAAGTGCTTGTGCAGCAGGTAGACCATGGCCCAGAGGTGGCGGCCCTCTTCCACGTTGATCTGGAACAGGTTGCGCAGGTCGTACATGCTGGGCGCGGTCAGGCCCAGGTGGCGCTGCTGTTCCACCGACGCGGGCTCGGTGTCGCCCTGCGTGACGATGATGCGGCGCAGGTTGGCGCGGTGCTCGCCGGGCACGTCGTTCCAGGCGGCCTCGCCCTTGTGGTCCCCGAAGTGGATCTTGCGCTCGGCGTCGCCGGGGTTCAGGAAGATGCCCCAGCGGTAGTCGCGCATCTTCACGTGGCCGAACTGGGCCCAGCCCTGCGGGTCCACGCTGACCGCCGTGCGCAGGTAGACCTCGTGGTTGGTCGAGCCCTCGGGGCCGACGTCGTCCCACCAGTTGATGAAGTTGGGCTGCCAGCCTTCCAGCGCGCGTTGCAGCGTGCGGTCTTCGGACAGGTTGACGTTGTTCGGGATCTTCTCGCTGTAGTTGATCGTGGACATGTCGTTCTTCCTCGGGTTCGGTGGGTGGGTCAGACGCGGTTGAAATCGAACAGGGCTTTGTCGCCCTTGCCATAGACCTTGAGCGCGCCCTTGTCGCCGACGGCGTTGGGGCGGATGAAGATCCAGTTCTGCCAGGCGGACAGGCGCCCGAAGATGCGGGTGAGCATGTTCTCTTTCTGGGCGAAGCGCAGGTTGGCTTCCAGGCCGGTCAGCGCGTCGGGCGACATGGCGGCGCGCTCTTCGATGGCGATGCGCACCTCGTCGGCCCAGTCGATGTCGTCGGGCGCGGCGGTGACCAGGCCCAGTTTGACGGCGGCGTCGGCGTCCAGCGCCTGGCCCACGGCGCCGCGCACGGCCTCCATGGCGGGCGTTTCTTCATAGAAGCGGCGCTGCAGGCGCGACTGGCCGTTCACCATGGGCAGCAGGCCCAGATTGAACTCGCCCAGCGTGATCTTGGGCGCATTCGCCTCGTCGTCGGGCAGCGCCAGCATGTAGGTGCGGTCGGCGCAGAAGGCCAGTTCGGCCAGCGAGCCGGCGAAGCACGAGCCCTGCTCGACCAGCGCGAACAGGCTGCGCGAGGACACGTCCAGGCGGGCGAAGGTGCGGCGCAGCAGGCCGATGGTTTCGCGCACGAACCAGTGGTTCTGGTGCTTGAGCAGGGTGGCGTCGCTGGCCAGCACGGCGGCGGCGTCGCCTTCGGTCTTGATCAGCCAGGTGCCGATGTCGAGCTCGTTGGTGCGCAGGTTGAGGATGGCGTCGTCGAGTTCGCGGCCCATCTGCAGCGGCCACCACGAGGCGCCCGCGGCCTCGATGCCGGCGATGTCGGTGGGCTGGGCGCTGCCGGGCGCCTTCACGGTCAGCGTGGCGGTGCGCTTGGCGCGGTCGATGGCGACGTTGACGTATTGATAGGCGATGCCGTCGGCGCTGTCGGTGCGCTGGATGCGCGGCAGGGCCACGCCTTTGGCCTCGGCCGGGCGGTCGCTCTGCGCGGCCAGGGCCTCGGCGCGTGCGGCGACGTGGGCGGCGAACTGCTGCGGCTTGGCGATGGAGTCCACCAGGCGCCAGTCCACGGCCTTCTGGCCGCGCACGCCTTCGCTGGTGGTGCAGAAGATGTCGGCCAGGTCGTGGCGCACGTGGCGCTTGTCGGTCACGCGGGTGAGGCCACCGGTGCCAGGCAGCACGCCCAACAGCGGCACCTCGGGCAGGCTCACGGCGCTGCTGCGGTCGTCCACCAGCACGATTTCGTCGCAGGCCAGGGCCAGCTCGTAGCCGCCGCCGGCGCAGGCGCCGTTCACCGCGGCGATGAACTTCAGGCCGCTGTTCTTGGAGGAGTCTTCCAGGCCGTTGCGCGTTTCATTGGTGAACTTGCAGAAGTTCACCTTCCAGGCGTGGCTGGACAGGCCCAGCATGAAGATGTTGGCGCCCGAGCAGAACACGCGGTCCTTGCCGCTGGTCACCACCACGGTGCGCACCTGCGGGTGCTCGAAGCGGATGCGGTTGACGGCGTCGTGCAGCTCCACGTCCACGCCCAGGTCGTAGCTGTTGAGCTTGAGCTTGTAGCCGGGGCGGATGCCGGCGTCTTCGTTGATGTCGACGGCCAGCGTGGCGGTGGCACCGTCCACCGACAGCTTCCAGTGGCGGTACTGGCTGGGTTCGGTGCGGTAGTCGACGGGGGCGGGGTGGCTCATGGCGGTCTCCTCGGGAGGGTGGGGCTTGGCCGGCGGACCATGGCAGGTGTCACCGGCATGACCGGAATAATAGTGCATGCGTCAAAGTGCAGTCAATGCATTTTTATGCATGTTCCGGCCGTTGGTCGGCCGGGTCGCTCAGCCGCCGGGGGCGGCGATCAGGGCCTGCACCCGCTCCCGCAGGGCGGCGTAGGCCTCGTCCACGCCCGCGTAGGCGCTGGTGTTGAAGTGCAGATCGGCCTTGGAATAGAAGGCCGAGCGGCCCGCGAGGATGCGCTTGAGGTCTTCCATGGCCTCGCGGCTGGCGGCCATGGGCCGCAGATCGCCCTGGGCCGCCACCCGGCCCATGTGGTCGGCCGGGTCCGCCTGCAGCCACACCGTGGTGCAGTGGGCCAGCAAGACGTTGAAGTTGGCCGCGTCCGAGACCAGGCCGCCGGGCGTGGCGATCACCACCTCGGGGTAGATCTGGATCGCCTCCTCCAGGGCGCGGCGCTCGTAGCGCCGGTAGGCTGGCGTGCCGTAGAGCGCGTGGATCTCGTCGATGCTGCAGCCGGCGAACTTCTCGATCTCGCGGCTCAGCTCGATGAAGGCATAGCCGAGCTCATCCGCCAGGCGCTGGCCCAGCGTGGACTTGCCGGCGCCGCGCAGGCCGATGAGCGCGATGCGCGTGTGCCGGGTGCTGTCGCTCTCCGTCTGCGACTGGCCCAGCGCGCCGCCGATGGCCACGCGCACGCGGCGCAGGTCGGTCTCGGATCGGCCCGCCAGCATCTCGCGGATCAGCAGCCACTCGGGCGAGCTGGTGCTCACGTCGCCGATCAGCTCGGCCAGGGGGCAGTGCAGCGCCTCGGCCACCTGCAGCAGCACGAGGATGGAGGCGTTACCGGTGCCGTACTCGAGATTGGCCAGGTGGCGCTCGGACACGTCGGCCGCCAGCGCCACGGCCTTGCGCGTCATCCCACGGCGCGAGCGCAGCGTGCGCACGCGCTCGCCGAGCGCCACGAGGAAGGGGTGCCGGCCTTCCTCCTCGGCGGCGGGGCTGGAGGCGGCGGCACTGGCTTCGGCGTCCATGGGGGGCATGGTTTGTCGGGCTTAGGGTTTGCGGGCTTGCCAAATGGCAAGACATGCACTTTAATGCACATTTCGCCGCACGCAACATAGTGCACTTTATCGCTTCACCGGTTTCGACACCAGCCCCCCCGGTGTGAACCAGCCCCCGGTTTGATGGAGCCCACCATGACCACCACCCCCCTGCTGCCCAACATCGTCGCCGGTAAAGCCCACCTGGGCCAAGGCCCGGGAACCCCCCTGTTCGATCCGGTGCTGGGCACCGAACTCGTGCGCGTGAGCCGCGAAGGCCTGGACCTGGCCAGCGCCTTCGCCTTCGCGCGCGAACAGGGCGGCGCCGCGTTGCGCGCGCTCAGCTACCGCGAGCGCGCCGGCCTGCTCGGCGCCATCGGCCAGGTGCTGCAGGCCAAGCGCGACGACTACTACGCCATCGCCACCGCCAACTCCGGCACCGTCACGCGCGACTCGGCCGTGGACATCGACGGCGGCATCTTCACCATCGGCCAGTACGCCAAATGGGGCGAAAAACTCGGCGACGCGCGCGCCCTGCTCGACGGCGAGCGCATCCGCCTCGGCAAGGACCCGGCCTTCCAGAGTCAGCACGTCCTCACGCCCACGCGCGGCCTGGCGCTGTTCATCAACGCCTTCAACTTCCCGAGCTGGGGCCTGTGGGAGAAGGCCGCCCCCGCCCTGCTGAGCGGCGTGCCCGTGGTGGTCAAGCCCGGCACGCCCACCGCCTGGCTGACGCAGCGCATGGTGCAGGACGTGGTGGAGGCCGGCGTGCTGCCCGCGGGCGCCCTGTCGGTGATCTGCGGCGCCTCGGCCGGCCTGCTGGACGCGCTGCAGCCCTTCGACGTGCTGTCCTTCACCGGCTCGGCGGGCACGGCGGCGCAGATCCGCGGCCATGCGGCCATCGCCGAGCGCTCGGTGCGCTGCAACATCGAGGCCGACAGCCTCAACAGCGCCCTGCTCGACCCGAACGCCAGCGCCGACAGCGAGGCCTTCACCCTGTTCGTGAACGAGGTGGTGCGCGAGATGACCGTCAAGAGCGGCCAGAAGTGCACGGCCATCCGCCGCGCCTTCGTGCCGCGCGCGCTCTACGACGCCGCCGCGCAGGCGATCGGCGCCAAGCTGGCCAAGGTCAGCGTGGGCAACCCGCGCAACGAGGCCGTGCGCATGGGCGCGCTGGTGAGCCGCGCGCAGTTCGATGGCGTGCAGGAAGGCCTGGCCCAGCTGCTCGCCGAGGCCACGCCGCTGTACGACGGCCGCGCCCAGGCCCTGGTGGACGCCGACCCCGCCGTGGCCGCCTGCGCCATGCCCGTGCTGCTGGGCACCAGCGACCCGGTGAAGGCCCGCGTGCTGCACGACGTGGAGGTCTTCGGCCCCGTGTCCACGCTCATGCCTTACGACGGCGAGGCCCAGGCCTTCGAACTCATCCGCCGCGGCCAGGGCTCGCTCGTGGCCTCGGTCTACAGCGCCGACCCCGCCTTCGTGGCGCGCGCCGCGCTGGAGCTGGCCGACAGCCACGGCCGCGTGCACGCCATCTCGCCCGACGTGGCCAGCCTGCACACCGGCCACGGCAACGTGATGCCGCATTCCCTGCACGGCGGCCCCGGCCGCGCGGGCGGCGGCGAAGAGCTCGGCGGCCTGCGCGCCCTGGGCTTCTACCACCGCCGCAGCGCGGTACAGGCCAGCACGGCCGCGCTGGACGCGCTGGCCGCGAGCGCCACGCCCTTGGCGTTATGACCCCCCCCCCGCCGCGCTGCGCGCGCCCCCCTCAAGGGGGCGACACCCGCGGCCCGGCAAAGCCGGTTCCGCGGTGTCACGGAACGGCGCGGCGGGCCCACGCAGCTATGTCATCAAGGAGACCGCCATGAGTCATGACACCGTGGCCGCGCCACCGGTGCGCTTCAACTTCGCCCGCCACCTGCTCGACCTCAATGCCGCGCGCGCGGCCAAGACTGCGCTCATCGACGACCAAGGCACGCTCAGCTACGGCCAGCTCGCCGACGCCGTGCGCCGCTGCGCGGGCGCGCTGCAGGCCCTGGGCCTGCGCCGCGAGGAGCGCGTGCTGCTGCTGGCGCAGGACAGCAGCGACTGGGTCGTGGCCTTCCTGGGCGCGCTGTACGCTGGCGTGGTGCCGGTGGCGGTGAACACCCTGCTGCCGGCCAAGGACATCGCCTACATGCTGGGCGACAGCCGCGCGCAGGCGGCCATCGTCAGCGGCGCGCTGCTGCCCACCGTGCAGGAGGCCATGGCCCTGGGCACGCACGGCGTGAAACACCTGATGGTCTCGCGCGGCCAGAACCTTCCCCCGGGCGCCCACGCCTTCGACGCCCTGCTCCAGGCCGCCGCGCCCGCCGAGCCCACCGACACGCACGCCGAGGAGCCCGCGTTCTGGCTCTACTCCAGCGGCTCCACCGGCGCGCCCAAAGGCACGGTGCACACCCAGGGCAACCTGTACTGGACGGCCGAGCTCTACGGCAAGGGCGTGCTGAAGATGCGCGAGGACGACGTGGTCTTCTCCGCCGCGAAACTCTTCTTCGCCTACGGCCTGGGCAATGCGCTGAGCTTTCCGCTCAGCGTGGGCGCCACCGTGGTGCTGATGGCCGAGCGGCCCACGCCGCAGGCCTGCTTCAAGCGCATGACGGAACACAGGCCCACCATCTTCTGCGGCGCCCCCACGGGCTATGGCGGCATGCTCGCCAGCCCCGACCTGCCGGCGAAAAGCGCCGTGGCGCTGCGCCTGTGCTCATCGGCCGGCGAGGCGCTGCCGCAGGACATCGGCGAGCGCTGGACGCGCCACTTTGGCGTCGAAATCATCGACGGCATCGGCTCCACCGAGATGCTGCACATCTTCCTGTCCAACGTGCCGGGCGAGGTGCACTACGGCACCACCGGCCGTCCCGTGCCGGGCTACGAGGTGGAACTGCGCGGCGAGGACGGCCGCCCCGTGGCCGACAACGCCGACGGCTCCTCCGAGATCGGCGACCTCTACATCAAGGGCCCCAGCGCCGCGCTGATGTACTGGAACAACCGCGCCAAGAGCCGCGACACCTTCCAGGGCGCCTGGACCAAGAGCGGCGACAAGTACCTGCGCAACCCCAACGGCACCTACACCTACGCCGGCCGCAACGACGACATGCTCAAGGTGAGCGGCATCTACGTCAGCCCCTTCGAGGTGGAGGCCACGCTGGTGCAGCACCCCGCCGTGCTGGAGGCCGCCGTCATCGGCAAGGAAGACAGCGACGGCCTGACCAAGACCAAGGCCTACGTGGTGCTCAAGCCCGGCCAGCAGGCCAGCGCGGCCGAGCTGCAGGCCTTCGTGAAGGAGCGCCTGGCGCCCTATAAGTACCCGCGCTTCATCGAGTTCCTCGACGAACTGCCCAAGACCGCCACCGGCAAGATCCAGCGCTTTAGGCTGCGCGAGCGCGAGCAGGCGGCGGGCTGAGCGCTTCCGCGGATGGCCTCGGCCATCTGGCCCGGAGCCTCGGGCGGGGCGGCGTTACTGATTGAGCGTCCAAAACCGCGCCGCCCCTGTTGTGCAGGGTCGGCGCACAGCCGAAGCTCGACCATGCCCAAGATCCTCTCGTTTCACGTACCCAACCCGTTCAAGAAGAAACGCGCGCCGTCAGCGGCCTCGCTCGCCAAGTTCACGGGCCCCACCGCCGGCGCACCAGCCACCACGACACCCCCGCCCCAGGCCCAGCGCTGGAGTGCCAAGAAGTCGGCTCAGAGATTCTTCAGCCACTTCTTCAAGCCCACTGCATCCACCAAAGTCGCCGTGGCCACGGCCCAGCAGGGCGTCATCCAAGCCGTGACAAGCGACCAGCCCCTGGCCGGAAACGAGCAATACCAGGCGCATCTGCAGGTGCTGATCCAAGACTACGCCGCCGCACTGAACGTCCCTGGGCCCGCCGCCCCAGCGCCCGTCACCCCGGAACCCGCCACTCAGGGGCCGGCCGACAACACGCCTGCCACTGGCTTGGGCTGGTTTGAGCAACAGATTTTGGGGTCCAAGACGTTCCCCATGGAGCCCCTGGACAGCGCTCTGTCGCGCAAGGAAGCCGAGGTCAAACAAGCCCTGGCGCAACTCAGCGCGGATATGGTCAAAACCGGTGAACCCTACAGGACCGTGAAGCTGAACGATGGAAGCACCGTCAGCGCCAGCTTCAACGAGGACAAGAGCGTATTCACCGTTCAAGACTCCGCGGCCTACAACTCCCAAGGTAAGTTCGGCGAGTGGGTCAGCGTGCACACGCAAAGCGGCAGCCTCCGGCTGAACACAGTCGCCCCGGCCGACCATGTGTCTCCCGGCCCCGCGTTGCGCGATGCGCTGGCCAACATCGAGGTCCTGCAGGGGTCCGCACCCGCGGCGGTCTGAGCCGGCACGCCGGTGGCCCCGGCGCTCAGCCGATCTCCAGCGCCGTCAAGGCGTACTGCCGCGCCAGATCGATGGCCGGCGCCGGGCCCCTGACCATGCGTGCCGTGGGGAAGCCCGCGACGAAGCCGTGGCGTTCCATCAGCACCACGGCCTCGCGGTTGGGCTCCGGCACATCGAGGTGCACGGCCTCCTGCGGCGCCACGCCCGCGCACAGGGCCCGCAACAGGCCCTCGGCGATGGCCGGTGAATCGGCGCACAACGGGCCGATCTTGTGGCCCTGCACGCAGGCGCGGCGCACGCCATAGCCGCGCAGCCGCCCGTCCTGCAGCCAGCCCAGGGCCGTGCCCCGGCGCTGGCGGATCCAGGTCTGCAGGAAGGCCGGGCGCGGCTCGGGGTGGAAGGCCAGGTCGTAGGCGGCCAAATCGTCGAACGGCAGGCCCGCCAGACGCACGATGGCCGGGTGCGCCGGGCGCGGTCCCAGGCCGTGCCCGCTGTAGCGCCGGTTGCGCCAGGCCAGGTCGAAGCCGCTGCGCATGTAGTTGTGCTGCTGCTCGACCACGCCATCGAGGGCCACCACGCAGCCCTTCAGGTGTTCCAGCGCCGCGTGCCACACCGCCAGGCCCAGCCCCTGGCCGCGGAACGCCGGCTCCACGATGTACAGACCAATGAAGCCGTAGCCCACGCCGTAGCGCAGGGCGCTGATGCTGGCCACCGGCCGTTCGCCCACCCAGGCCATGAAGTGGCCACGCGGGTCGATGGCGTGGAACATCTCGGTGTCGTGCAGGCCGGGGTTCCAGCCCTCGCGCGCGGCCCAGTGCAGGGCCAGGCCGACGTCGTAGCGCGACATGCGCTGGATGCGGTGGGTGGGTGTCTTCATGCGCGGTCTCTTGGGTGAAACCGCGATGAAAGCCCAAGCCGCGCCCGGGTGCCATACCGCGTCGGCGGTAGGGCACATGACGACCCTGCTCAGGTGTCGCTGGAGATCTTGATGCTGGGGAACTTGGACGAGAAGTCCTTGGCCTTGGCGGCGATCTTGATCGCCACCTGGCGCGCCACCGACTTGTACAGGCCGGCGATCTCGCCCTCGGGGTCGGCCACCACGGTGGGCCGGCCGCCGTCGGCCTGCACGCGGATGCTCATGTTCAGCGGCAGCGCGCCCAGGTAGTCCATGCCGTACTCGGCGGCCATGTGCTTGCCGCCGTCGGCACCGAAGATGTGCTCCACGTGACCGCACTTCTCGCACACGTGCACGGCCATGTTCTCCACGATGCCCAGGATGGGCACGCCCACCTTCTCGAACATCTTGATGCCCTTGCGCGCGTCCAGCAGGGCGATGTCCTGCGGCGTGGTGACGATCACCGCGCCCGTGATGGGCACACGCTGCGACAGCGTGAGCTGGATGTCGCCGGTGCCGGGCGGCATGTCGACGATGAGGTAGTCGAGGTCCTTCCAGTTGGTCTGGCGCAGCAGCTGCTCCAGCGCCTGCGTGGCCATGGGGCCGCGCCAGATCATGGCCTCGTCGCGGTCGATGAGGAAACCGATGGAGATGATCTGCACGCCGTAGTTTTCCAGCGGCTCCATGGTCTGGCCATCGATGCTCTCGGGCCGGCCCTCGATGCCCAGCATCATGGGCTGGCTGGGGCCGTAGATGTCGGCATCGAGCACGCCCACGCTGGCGCCCTCGGCCGCCAGCGCCAGCGCCAGGTTCACGGCCGTGGTGCTCTTGCCCACGCCGCCCTTGCCCGAGGCCACGGCGATGATGTTCTTCACCTGCGGCAGCAGCGCCACGCCGCGCTGCGCGGCGTGCGCGATGACCTTGGTGTGCAGGTTCACCGACACGTTTTCCACGCCCGCCACCGACCGCGCCGCCGCCACCAGGGCCTTGCGCAGCGCGGGCATCTGGCTCTTGGCCGGGTAGCCCAGCTCGACGTCGAAGGACACCTCGCCGTCCTGCGCCTGCAGGTTCTTCAGGGCCTTGGTGGAAACGAAGTCGCGCCCGGTGTTCGGGTCCTGCACGGCTTGCAGCGCCTGCATCAGCGCCTGTTGGTCGACGGGCATGGGGGGATGGCTCCTGGGGTGAGGGGATGGCCGCCACGCCGTGGGGAAATACGGGGGCGGGTGCTCTGCGGCGGCGAAAGTCTACCGCCGCGGGGACACCACCGCCATGAAAGGGGTTCAGCGCCGGGCGCCCTGGTGCCCGAACGCCCCCCGGTTCATTGCGCCTGCGATGACAGCAGGGCCTTGCGCCAATCCAGCGCCGCTTGTTTCAGGGCTTGGGGTTTGTCCTCCCCGGGAATGTCTGTCGACGTGAAGAGGCCCACCATGGCCTTGACCCAGATGGCCTCGTGCTGCCCGATCGCGGTGTCCAGCCACTGCGGAAAGGTCTCGGCCGCCGCGGTCCAGAGCGCGGCGAGGTTTAAGGCCCAGCCAGGCCCCACCGCCCCGGCGTTCGGCTGAGACAGCACCTCCCGGCACGCCGTCACCAAGGCGCTGGCCCAATGCTCCGCCCATCGGAACGCGGGGCCACCCGACCCGCTCGGCGCGCAGGCCGCGACGCGGGCGGCGTTCAGGGCCTGACCGCAGCGCAGCAGCCCCTTCGCCAGGTTGTGCCGCAACAAGACCACGGGGGCCGGTCCGCCTGTCGGTGCCCCCGGCGGGGGCTCCATCAGGGAAAGGAACACCCCCTGGTTGTCATGGTCCCAAAGGTGAATCTGCATTCGCTCACGCCACAGGTAGTTGTCCATGAGCCGCGCGTGCAGTTCCGCGGGACACGTCAACCCATTGACCAGCGCCCTGACCCACAGGTCTTCCAGGAATGCCCTGCGCTGCTTGCCTTCGGCGCGCTCGACTTCGAAGCCACGGCCGAGGCAGAACTCGATGAGCCACCGCTCCATCGACGTCGATGCGGGATCGGGCTTGGCCGCGACGAACCGGCAGAAATCCAGCAGCATCCTCCACCCCGGCTGCCAGCGGTGGGTGTGGCTTTCCCTGTCGGCCAGCCAGTCGCGCTGTGACATCAGCCGGCTGGCGATGCGCAGGAAGCGGTCCACACCCGACACCGGCGTCTCACTCTGCAGAGAAGGCGGCATCGCCACCAGCACCCGCCGCAGATCAAGGCCGTCGGCGAAGCGCTCGAACAACCACACCATGCGGGCGATGCCGCAGGCCTCGCCGTCCATGGCCGCTGCCAAGACGCCCGCCAGCAGGGGACCGGAGGCCTTCTGGTCCTTGACCACGGGTCGCAACCACCCATCAAACTCGGCGGAAGACAGCGCCTGGCCCACGCCGCACCCGAAAGCGCCCAGGCCCAGGTCCAGCAGCTGGTCTATCCAGTGGCGCGTCTCCCACCACGCCCCCCAGGCCGGGCGCCAGGCCCGGCGGGCCAGTTGTTCCACATGGGCCCGCAACCGGTCCATCCGGGCCTGCCTGCCGGCCCCCTCAGGGTTGGCGCAAGGCGGCACCGCCCCGCTGTCCAGGTGCTGGCGCACCACGCCCTCCAAGGGGTGGTTCTCGCCCAGCCCGCAGCGCTCCAGCAGCCCCAGCAGGCGCTGGAGCACCGGTCTGCGCCGTGCCCGCCTTTCGCTCCTCACTGTCGTCAAGCGCGCCCGCGTCCTGTCCAACTGCCGCCCCAGCGCCCTCAGCTCCCGCGCATGCTGCTCCTGGTCCTGCGGTGTTTTGTGCCGTGGGTCCTCGGCCCAGGTGATCTCGGCTCTCTGGATCGCCTCGCTCAGCCCATCGGCTTTCTTCTGAATGAGCCGCAGGGCTTCGTCGTCTTCTTCGGGCAGGTCGTGGATTTGCAGGCCCTGGCCGGTCAAGCCGTAGGTCAGGCCAACGGTCTTGAGCAGCGCCTGGACGTCCTGCGCCAGCCGATCGAAGTGCTCCAGGGCGACACCCGGCCCCGCCAACCAGCACAGCTCGGCGATGCCATCGGCGGCTTTCTCGGGGCATCCCTCCTGGAGATGGCGAGCCAGCTGTTGCGGCACCCCCCGGTCCAGACGCGCCTGCATTGCCTGCACCTCGGCCCGCGCCCGCTCGTCCAGGCCACTGTCGGACGCGAGCAGGTCTTTGAACGCCGACCTCAGGCACTCACCGAGCCACAAGCGATCGTCTGCATGCGCCTGCGGTTCGTCGCACAACGCCAGGTAGCAAGCGACCAGCCCGTTCAGGGCGTGGGCCGTGTCGGCATTGGCCGCCCGCTGCACCGCCGCCGACAGCAGGCGCTCGCGGCACGGCTCGGGCACGGCGTCCAGCAGGTCCGGCGTCAGCTCGCAGGCCCAGGCCCGCTCGAGCAAGCTGGCCCAACCGCCGAGCTGCACCGACGGCTGCTCTGGCGCAGGGGCGTTCTCTGTCAAGGCATGCGCCACGGCACTGCGCAGGATGGCGCGACGCAACGGGTCCGCCAAGCCCTCCGCACGGTCCAGCCAGGTCGCGCACACGCCCATGCCGGCCGACAAGCTGGCGTCAAAGCCCGCCTCGATGTTCTGGCGTACCCAGCCAAACAGGTCCTCGGTCGAAAGGCCGGTCAACACCTCGTGCAAGCCGCCCACCGCATCGGGGACCCCATACGCGAGGCTGCGCTTGTCCTCGCGGGAACACCCGCGATAGGCGCTCCAGAAGCCGCTCCAGTCATCGCGCAGCAGCGCAATCTTGGCGAGCGAGTGGGCCGAGCAATGGGCGCTCACTTGTTCGACGATGAAGTCGTGGTACTCGAACTTCTCATTCATGTGCCGGCAAGCGTGCGCCGCCACGCCAAACAGCGCGCGCTGGAATCGCTGGCGAATCTCCTCGTCCGCGTGGTCCTTGAGCGCGTCCTTGTCCTCGACGTTCATCGACAGGAACAGGTGGGCTCGCGTGGCAGGAGCCAGCACCTCCAGCCAGTCGCAGACCTGCGAATGCTGCCCCGTCGCCACCAGCCCTTTGATGCACTGGGCCAGCTGGGTTGTCCCGCCCGTGTCGAGTTCCACCGGGCCATTGAACTCCAGGCGGCCGTCGCCAACGCGCGCGGGCGACTGGTCCTGGCTTTGGAACATCTGGATCGTTTGGCACAGGCGCGAACCACGCGCCCTCGCTCATCGCCCCCCGCGCAACGACGAGGGGCTTGAGCTCGCCGGGGGTGGGCGGTTCGATCCCCTCCCGCGGGGACAAGGCGCGCCCCCCGGGCAGGTGCTGCATCGGCCCGGTGTTCTGTGGCACGGCCTCTGGGCGCTGCTCGTGAGCGCTTTCACGCGATGGGCGTCGAGGAGACGTCGAAGGAGAACGACGGATCATTCGCATGCTGATGGCTCTGTAGCGGGAGAACGAAGGCGAACCGACGCCGCCGCGGCCTGCCGGCGGCAGCGCATGGCCACGCTCTCAGGCCGGCCCCTTATCGTTTGAGGTGCTGATGAACCCAGCGCACGACGGCCCTCCCAGCCGCCTCGTCGTGGGCACCTGTGTGGCTGGCGCTGTTGGCATCGCTGTCATTCACGATTTCGATGACACGGGCCAACCACGGGTGGCGCGACAACACCCCTTCCCACCACTCGGGCTTCAGCCTGGCTAGGCCGCTCCAGAAGCGGCCGACGTCCAACACGATGGGGGCCAGGACTTCCTGGGGAAGGTCGATCAGTGGCGGCTCGAACGCCTGCGACGCCGTCCACCACTGCAAAGTGAACTCCACCGACGCCGTGGCCCGTTCAACATCCTCGCCGGACCACGAATCGCCATGCTGAGGCGCCAACAGCGGCAACAAGCGCGGGTTGCGCACCGCCATGCGCGCCAGGTTGTCGTTCAGCAGCGCGAGCTGCTGCCGTTGATCGAGGTCTGAGCAGCGGCCAGGGCACAGACGCGCCAGCAACCGCGGGTGTTGACCGCGGTCCCAAAGGACGTTCGATACCGCTGGCACGCCGGACACCTCGCTGAACATGAAATGGTCGTCGAGGACCTTGGGGGAGAGACCGTTCACCACAGCCGACAACCAGAGGTCGTCAAAAAGGGCGCGCCGTTCGGCTTGGCCGCCGGACAGCATCGACTGGTGCAGGAACGCCCGAATGACCAACCCCTCACCCCACGGGGCAGCATCGGGCGAATCGTGGATGAACTGTCCGAGGGCGAAGAGCACATCCCACCCCTCCCAGGCGGTGGGACTTGACCACCGATCGCCGGCCTGGCGTTGAAGCGCGTTCAGTTGCTCGGGCTCGCCGGCCAAACGGGCGGCCAGCGCGAAGAGGCGATCGAGGCCCGATATCGGTGGCTCGTTGGGCGACGAGGGCGCCCAAATGGGCGAGAGCAGTCTGCGCAGGGCGACGTGAGGGGCATAGGCCGAGATGAGGGCACACAACTGGCTGGTCGTGCAATGCGGCGATCCCATGGCTTTCGTGATCATCTCCAGCAACAGCGCCTTGATCGGCGGGGTCGCTTGGGACAAGGCCTGTAGCACCGGCTCGTTCGCTTGTCCCGCGTCATCGAGCAGCTCCTTCAGCACCGCCTTCACCGACGGCCCGTCGTGCGGCTTGGGTAGGGCGAGCAGCGGCAGGGACAGAGGCGTCTGCGGCGCTTGCATGCCCGCGGGAGGAAAGCTGAGGGGCTGCTCAGGCGGACGCGCTTCCCTGCCTTCGAGGCGGCGGTCATCCGGGGCGTCCGGCTGCGACGCTGTCGTGCCCTGCGGCATCGGCGCCGAGAGGGACGGGTCTTGTTCCGGGTTCTTCTTCGAGGTCGAGGGGAACCGGGGAATCGGGCGTTGGGGGAACGTTGCGCTGTGTTTTTGCATGTGGCTGCTCCTTTCGATCGACAACGGGGGGCATGCGGGAACGGGTCTGCAGCCTGGCCAATGCCTTTGCCCTGCTGCTCTTTGACCGCTCCCGATGCATCGCCGCGTCAGTACCCCCGTCAGATGAGGCGGTTCCTCTCGCCCATAAAATGAAGGGTTTCATCACGAGCGCCACCATGCCCCGCCAGCTCTTCGTCACCACCGCATTGCCGTACGCCAACGGCCACTTCCACATCGGCCACATCATGGAATACATCCAGGCCGACATCTGGGTGCGGTTCCAGCGCATGCAGGGGCACACGGTGCACTTCGTCTGTGCCGACGACGCGCACGGCGCGCCGATCATGATCGCGGCCGACAAGGCCGGCAAAACGCCGCAGCAGTTCGTGGCCGACATCGCCGCGGGCCGCAAGCCCTACCTCGACGGCTTTCACATCGCCTTCGACAACTGGCACAGCACCGACGCGCCCGAGAACCACGAGCTCGCGCGGGCCATCTACAAGGACCTCAAGGCGGCCGGCCTGATCGAGACGCGCACCATCGAGCAGTTCTTCGACCCTGAGAAGAACATGTTCCTGCCCGATCGCTTTATCAAAGGCGAGTGCCCGAACTGCCAAGCCAAGGACCAGTACGGCGACAACTGCGAGGTCTGTGGCAAGGTCTACAGCCCCACCGATCTCATCAACCCCTACTCGGCGCTGTCGGGCGCCAAGCCGGTGCTCAAGCACTCCGAGCACTTCTTCTTCAAGCTGTCCGATCCGCGCTGCCTGGCCTTCCTCAAGCAGTGGACCACCAGCGGCGCGGTGCAGCCCGAGGTGCTGAACAAGATCAGCGAATGGATCGCGCCCGACGAGAACGGCCAGACCAAGCTGGGCGACTGGGACATCTCGCGCGACGCGCCCTACTTCGGCATTGAGATCCCCGACGCGCCGGGCAAGTACTTCTACGTGTGGCTGGACGCGCCCGTGGGCTACCTGGCCTCGCTGAAAAACTGGCTGGGCCGGCAGGGCATCGACTACGCCGCCTTCATGGCCGACCCGTCCACCGAGCAGTACCACTTCATCGGCAAGGACATCATCACCTTCCACACGCTGTTCTGGCCGGCCATGCTGCACTTCAGCGGCCGCAAGACGCCCAACGCGGTCTTCGTGCACGGCTTCCTCACCGTGAACAACGGCGAGAAGATGAGCAAAAGCCGCGGCACCGGCCTGGACCCCTTGAAGTACCTGAGCCTGGGCATGAACCCGGAATGGCTGCGCTACTACCTGGCGGCCAAGCTCACGGCGCGCAACGAGGACCTGGACTTCAACCAGGAAGACTTCCAGCTGCGGGTCAACAGCGACCTGATCGGCAAGTTCATCAACATCGCCAGCCGAGCGGCGGGGTTCATCGCCAAGCGCTTCAACGGCCGGCTGGGCGCGGCCTCGGCCGACGGCGCGGCCCTGCTGCAGGCGCTGCAGGCCAAGGCTCCGGCCATCGCCGCGCTGTTCGATGCGCGCGAGTACGGCAAGGCGCTGCGCGAGGTGATGGCCCTGGCCGACCAGGTCAACGCCTACGTGGACCAGAACAAGCCCTGGGAGCTGGCCAAGCAGGACGGCCAGGAGGCCCGCCTGCACGACGTCTGCAGCACCTGCATCGAGGCCTTTCGCCTGCTCACGCTCTACCTCAAGCCCGTGCTGCCGGCGCTGGCCGCGCAGGTCGAGGCCTTCCTGCAGGTCCAGCCCCTGCAATGGGCCGACGCCGCCCACCTGCTGGGCGCGGGCCACGCCATCCAGCCCTACCAACACCTCATGCAGCGCGTGGACCCCAAGCAGCTGGAGGCGCTGTTCGAGCCGCCGCCCGCGCCGGTGCAAGCCGCGCCGCTGCCCGGCGGCGAGGTGAAAAAGGCCCCCACGGTCGGCGCTGACGCGTCCTCCCTGCCCCCCGAGGGGGCTGGCTCCGCCTTGGGGCGGCCCGGCGGCGAAGCCATCGCCGAGACCATCACCATCGACGACTTCGCGAAAGTCGACCTGCGCATCGCCCAGATCGTGGACTGCGAGCGCGTGGAGGGCTCCACCAAGCTGCTGCGCCTCACGCTCGACGTGGGCGAAGGCAAGACGCGCAACGTCTTCAGCGGCATCGCCAGCGCCTACCAACCCGAGCAGCTCAAGGGCAAGCTCACCGTGCTGGTGGCCAACCTCGCGCCGCGCAAGATGAAGTTCGGCGTGAGCGAGGGCATGGTGCTGGCCGCCAGCCACGCCGACGAAAAGGCCCAGCCCGGCATCTTCGTGCTGGAGCCCACGCCCGGCGCCGTGCCGGGCATGCGGGTGCGCTGAGCTAGCGCTTCTGCAGGTCCGGGTCCGGCATGGTCCCGGTCTTGATCACGCGCAGGTCCTTGTCGAAGGCCACGCTGAAGATCATGGGCTCGGTCTGGCCCTTGGCCTGGAAGCGCCAGTCCTGGTGCGTCTCGCCGTTGAGCGGGAAGGTCTGCACCTTGCGCGGCTTGCCGAGCAGGCGGCGCACCTGCTCCAGCGGCATGCCGGGCTGCACCTTGGCGAAGTTCTCCTCGGTCAGCACCTGCGAGACCTTCACCAGCACGCCGTCGGCGCCGATGGTGACCATGTAGTTCACCACGCCCTCGGGCTGGCGGTTGTACTCATAGATCTGCGCGCCCTCCTCGCCCTCCCACACGGCCTCGGGCTGGCCGAACTTCTCGCGCACGTCGGCCTCGGTGGACACGCCGGGCTCCAGCTCGGCGATGTTCTGCAGATCGCAGGCGCCCACGAAGCCCACGGCGGCGAGCACGCCGGTGATCAGGCGGCCCAGGCGCCACCAGGCGCTGCGGGTGTTCGGTCGGGTCATGCGGGGGCTCCTTCTGTCCTGGCGGCCGGCGGGGGTCGGCCGGCGTGAGCGGCAGTGTAGGACCTTGCCTTGCGGTGCCGGTAGCCATCGGTAACATCGGCCCATGCCTGGCCTGCCGCCCCTCGCACCGTTTCGCCCGCGCCTGCTGGCGGACCTGCGCGGCTACGACGGCGGCCGCTTCGCGCGCGACCTCGGGGCGGGTGTCACGGTGGGCATCGTGGCGCTGCCCCTGGCCATGGCCTTCGCCATCGCGAGCGGCCTGCCGCCCCAGGCGGGGCTGTGGACGGCCATCATCGGCGGGCTGCTGGTCTCGCTGCTGGGCGGCACCTCGGTGCAGATCGCGGGGCCGGCGGGCGCGTTCATCGTCATCGTCTACGGCATCGTCGAGCGCTACGGCGTGGCCAACCTGCTGATCTCCACCGCCAGCGCCGGCGTGCTGCTGTTCCTGCTGGGCCTGTTCCGCCTGGGCGCGCTGGTGCGCTACGTGCCGGTCAGCGTGGTGATCGGCTTCACCAATGGCATCGCGGTGCTGATCGCGCTGTCGCAGCTGCGCGACCTGCTGGGCCTGCGCGTGCCGCACATGCCGGCCAACTTCTTCGGCCAGATGGCCACCATGGGCCGCCACCTGGACACCGTCAACCCCTGGGCGCTGCTGTTGGGCGCGCTGTGCGTGCTGGGCCTGTTCGTGTGGCCGCGCCTGTGGGCCACCGACTCGCGCTTTCGCCGCCAGCTGGACCACCTGGAGGTGCCCGGCGCCCTGCGCGCGACCTCGCGCGTGCCGGGGCCGGTCGTGGCGCTGCTCACCCTCTCGCTGCTGGCCTGGGCGCTGAAGCTGCCGGTGGAGACCATCGGCACGCGGTTCGGCGGCATCCCGCAGGGCCTGCCGGCCTTTGCACTGCCCGATTTTTCGTGGGAGACCGTGCGCCTGCTGGTCACGCCCACCCTGACCATCGCGCTGCTGGGGGCGGTGGAGTCGCTGCTGTGCGCGCGGGTGGCCGACCAGCTCGCCGACGCGCGCAAGCACGACCCGAACCAGGAACTGATGGCCCAGGGCGTGGCCAACGCGGTGGTGCCCTTCTTCGGCGGCATGCCGGTCACCGGCACCATCGCGCGCACCGTCACCAACATCCGCGCTGGCGCGGCCTCGCCGGTGGCGGGCATGGTGCATTCGCTCACGCTCACGGTGGTGGTGCTGGCGGCGGCGCCGCTGGCCTTTCACATCCCGCTGGCGGTGCTGGCCGGCGTGCTGCTGTTCGTGGCCTGGAACATGGGTGAGTGGCGCGAGTTCGCCCGTCTGAAACACTTCAGCAACCACTACCGGTTGATGCTGCTGAGCACCTTCTCGGTCACCATCGTCTTCGACCTCACGGTGGCCGTGGAGCTGGGCCTGGTGCTGGCGGTGGTGCTGTTCGTGCGGCGCCAGCGCGACATCTTCAGCGCCGAGCCGGTGCGGCGCGAGGACGGCCGCCAGACCTGGCGGCTCTACGGCTCGCTGTTCTTCGGCGCGGTCACCAAGATCGACCCCATCGTCGCCGAGGTGGAGGCCGCGCCCGGGCCGCTGCACCTGCTGCTGGACGCGCACCTGATGGTCTCGCTCGACACCTCCGGCCTGGACGCGCTGGAGCAGCTGCACAAGGCCCTGCGGCGGCGCGGCGGGCGGCTGGAGATCGTGGGCCTGCAGCCGCAGCCGGCCTCGCTGATGGCGCGCTCGGGCTTTGCCGGACGCCTGGCCGAGGCCACCGGGGACGGCCAGTAAAATCGCCGGTTTCCCCCGATCCGGACACCCTCCCCCGCCGCCATGTCCTTCTTCCGCCGCCCCGACTACCAATCCGAAGCCACCCAGTTCATCGAGCAGCTCAAGGCCGATCGGCCGGGGCTGGAGGCCCGGCAGCGCGAGGGCCGCGGCCTGCTCTGGGACAAGACCATCGACCGCGAGTTCGCGGCCGAGGCCGAGGCGGCCGAGGTCCCGCAGAAGCCCTACGTCTACCAGACGAATTCCGACTTCAACTGAGCCGGCGACCATGACCGAACCGGCGCCCTCCCTGGACGAAGCCCCGCAGGGCCTCGACGAGGTGCTGCCCTCGGTGGTCGACAACGTGGCGCTGGCGCGGCTCTATGGCGAGCCGCTGTTCAAGCTGCCGCAGGACCTGTACATCCCGCCCGACGCGCTGCGCGTCTTCCTCGAGGCCTTCGAGGGCCCGCTGGACCTGCTGCTCTACCTGATCCGCAAGCAGAACTTCAACATCCTCGACATTCCCATGGCCGGGGTCACGCGCCAGTACCTGGAGTACGTCGAGGAAATCCGCGCCAACAACCTCGAACTGGCGGCCGAGTACCTGCTGATGGCCGCGATGCTGATCGAGATCAAGTCGCGCATGCTGCTGCCGCCCAAGAAAACGGCCGAGGGCGAAGAGGCCGAGGACCCGCGCGCCGAACTCGTGCGCCGCCTGCTCGAGTACGAGCAGATGAAGCTGGCCGCGCAGCGCCTGTCCGAGGTGCCCCAGTACGGCCGCGACTTCCTGCGCGCCCAGATCTATGTCGAGCAGGCGCTGCAGCCGCGCTTTCCCGACGTGGACATGGTCGACCTGCAGAGCGCCTGGCGCGACATCCTCAAGCGCGCCAAGCTCGTGCAGCACCACAAGATCAGCCGCGAGGAGCTGTCGGTGCGCGAGCACATGAGCATCGTGCTGCGCCAGCTGCAGGGCCGCCAGTTCGTCGAATTCGGCGACCTGTTCGACACCAGCCGGGGCGTGCCGGTGGTGGTCGTCACCTTCATCGCCATGCTCGAGCTCGCCAAGGAAACCCTGATCGAGCTGACCCAGGCCGAGGCCTTCGCGCCCATCTACGTGCGCCTGGCCTATACCCCCACATCATGAGCCCCCACGCTCCGCCGCTGCGCGGGTCGCGGCCCCCCAAGGGGGCTGAGCCGCCTTGGGGCGGCCCGGCGGCGGCTCGTACTCCGTCCTCCAACAGCACATGACCCAACACTTCGACGTCCTGGTCATCGGCAGCGGCCTGGCAGGGCTGTCGACCGCCCTTCACCTGAGCGCCACCCACCGCGTGGCCGTCATCACCAAGCGCGCCCTGCTCGACGGCTCGAGCAACTGGGCCCAGGGTGGCATCGCCGCCGTGCTGGCCGAGGGCGACAGCTACGCCTCGCACGTGGAAGACACCCTGGTGGCCGGCGCCGGGCTGAGCGACCGCGAGGCCACCGAGTTCACGGTGGAGAACGCACCCGCCGCCATCGCCTGGCTGCGCGAATTGGGCGTGCCCTTCTCCACCGCCGACGGCGAGCTGCACCTCACGCGCGAGGGCGGCCACAGCCACCGACGCATCGTGCACGCGGCCGACGCCACCGGCGCTGCCGTGCAGGCCACCCTGGTCGAGCGGGTGAAGGCCACGCCCGGCATCCAGGTGTTCGAGCACCACATGCTGGTGGACCTGATCACCGAGCGCCACGTCGGCGGCTGCGGCGAGCGCCGCTGCTTTGGCGCCTACGTGCTAGACACCGTGCGCGACGAGGTGGTCACCTTCGCGGCCCGCCACACCGTGCTGGCCACGGGCGGCGCGGGCAAGGTCTACCTCTACACCACCAACCCCGACACCGCCACGGGCGACGGCATCGCCGCCGCCTGGCGCGCGGGCTGCCAGGTGGCGAACATGGAGTTCATCCAGTTCCACCCCACCTGCCTGTACCACCCGCACGCCAAGAGCTTCCTCATCACCGAGGCCGTGCGCGGCGAAGGCGGCATCCTCAAGCTGCCGCCGCACCTGGGCGGCCACCGCTTCATGCCCGACCACGACCCGCGCGCCGAACTGGCACCGCGCGACGTGGTGGCGCGCGCCATCGACTTCGAGATGAAGAAGCATGGCCTGGACTGCGTGCACCTGGACATCTCGCACCAGAGCCCCGAGTTCCTGCGCGAGCACTTCCCCAACATCCTGGCGCGCTGCGCCGAGCTGGGCATCGACATCACCAAGGAGCCCATCCCGGTGGTGCCGGCCGCGCACTACACCTGCGGCGGCGTCGTCACCGACCTGCAGGGCCACACCGAGATCGCCGGCCTGTATGCCGTGGGCGAGACCACCTGCACCGGCCTGCACGGCGCCAACCGGCTGGCGAGCAATTCGCTGGTGGAGTGCATGGTGTTCGCGCAGGCGGCGGCCAGCGCCATCCGCGCGCACCAGGCGCCCGACACGCCGGCGCTGCCGCTGTGGGACGACAGCCGCGTGACCGACGCCGACGAGATGGTCGTCATCTCGCACAACTGGGACGAGCTGCGCCGCTTCATGTGGGACTACGTGGGCATCGTGCGCACCGACAAGCGCCTGGAGCGCGCGGCGCACCGCATCACCCTGCTGCAGCGCGAGATCCACGAGTTCTACGCGCAGTTCCACGTCACGCGCGACCTGCTGGAGCTGCGCAACCTGGTGCAGGTGGCCGACCTGATCGTGATGTCGGCCATGCTGCGCCGCGAAAGCCGCGGCCTGCATTTCAGCCTGGACCACCCGGGCATGCTGCCCGAGGCGAAGCCGACGATTCTGGTGCCGCCGGGGCGGTGAGGCAGCCAGCGAGCCTGCACCGACGGTAACGTGGTTCTGCCGGGATCACGTCAATTGATCTCGTTGGGGCCAATGAGCGTGGGCTTGCCGAATCCCAGGAATGGCTTGACGCAGCGCCAACGCGAGTGCTTCACGGGACGCGCCTGTGATGCTTCGTCCAAGGCTTGAATGCTCAATCGGCAGATGTGGTCCTGCAAATCCGTCGACAGCGAATAGTGTTTGCCCTCCTCCGGTGTGAACCGCAGAAACAATGGGCCGCAGGAGGTGTCGTTGGTGTAAGTGGTGGCCGCGAAGGCGATCGCCTGGCCAGCGGGGTAGTGGGTGATCTTGGTCCTTGGAAGTTTCTCGATCCGATTGAGATTGCCCAAGGACATGAAATTGGCCAGACCATGAAAGCGCTGTACTGAAGCAGGGAGCATCTCGCGCCTTCTGACACGGGCGACCATGTCCTCGGATTCGGGCTCACACAGCTTGGTCTCCCACACGCCGCTGAAAGACCGCGATCGCCACGGAGTTCGTCGTGAACTCGACGACGGCGCTTCCTGGCGGAGGCGCGGAGCCCACCTCATCTTCGATCGCTTGTTCGGCATCGGGATAGTACTGAACAGGCGGAGCGGCGCACCCCGTCAGTACGGCGCCAATGGCAACCGCCACGCAGGTCATCAACAGCCTGATCCGGCCACAGGTTTCGGTATTCATCGTCAAGAGCACGTCAGTTCGGGAATTCGACCTCGATCGGCTTGTGTTCCGGATCGGCGAGAAAGCGCACGTAGGTTTGCACGGCGAGCTTGTATTGAGCGAAGCTGACCTCGCCGCCTTCGCCTTGGCTGTATAGCCCCTCGAACCAGACTTTGTCAGGGGTGATGTAGGCCACCCAGGCGTTGCCATCGGCTTCGATGTAGGAGGTTTCACCAGCCTCGATCTGGCGAATGCCTTCGAGGAAGTTTGCTCCTGAGCCTTTGGCGCTTTGGATGTCGCTGTAGATGGCCCCGCACATCAACTCGAACGCAGGCAAAAGGTTTCCCAATCCGTCATAAACATGAAGGTCGAGATCTACCTTGTAATGCTTCCCCTCTTCCGGCTTGACGATCCAATCTCCGGGCCGACATCTAAGAAAGAGCTGATTTTTCGTGCTCATGGTTTTCCGATTGGATAAAACGTGGTTCTCTGATTCTTCGCGTCCCATCGAAACTGAATCTGAATGCCGCTTGGCGAGGTGGCGTCAAAGCCAGTCCCTGGGGCCCCCTTCTTGAACGCCTCCGACACCTCGTAGTCAATCCGCGCCTGAGACCACGAAGGCGGGAAGAAGGTCGACTCAGCGAACTTGTCCACCCAAGCCCCCTTCTTCGCATCCCACACCTGCACCGGCGCCTCATACGTCCCATTGGCGTTGTATGTGATATCCGCCCCCGGCTTGATGCGCGCAGCCCCATCGGCGGCGAACTCCGCGTGGTAGCCCGTGGCCTTGCCCTTGGCGTTGACCTCACCCGTCAACACATGGTCCATGTCAAAGTTGTTCTGTTGCAGCACCTGGCTGTCGGTCTTCGCGATGTACTCCGCGTCCCGGCTGGTGTCGGGCGTCATCTTCGCCCAATCGTCCAACTCCGTTCGCAAGTGCTCGCCCTGGACCGCGCTGGTGGGCGGTCGGGCCTGGGCAGCATCCCCCGCCGACTTGATGGCGGCTTCGCCGCCTTCGCCGACCCGGGCCGCGCCAGCAATGGCCGAGACCTCCTTGCCCTCGATGCCCCGCGCCACCACCTTCGCGCCGCGAGCCGGCAGACGAAACCCCAGCAGCGTCTCTTCCAGCGTCGCGTCTGGCACCGCCTGCCCACTGGGCGTGTTCAGGCGTTCCAGCCGCTGCCCATCCCGCCGCTCCTTACCCGGCACGACCGAGGCTTGGTTGTCGGGCGAACCACCCGGAAAGACGTTGCCATACGGATCGTTGCGCTGGGCTTGCGAGGCGCTGAAGTAGGTTTGTGGCTGACCATCGCTGCCCAGCACCGCTCCACCCTGGCCGTCCAGGATGGGGCGGCCTGCCTCAGCGTCCAACATCTTCCGGGCTTCGCCTAGGTCGGCAAAGAAGCGCTCCGCCCCACCCATGGCCGCCTCGCTGCCAGGTTGCCTGGCAGCGTCGACCACGCCTTGCTGATAGGTCTGTTCGTGGGCAGCGGCCTGCGCGTCCACGCGGCTCTCGGCCGCCCGCTCAAGCATGTCGCTCCAATACACGCGCGCATCCCGCTCGCAGGCGCTGTCACCTCGGCAACTGGCCTTCGCCTTGTCTCCCGCCAGTTCGCGGATGCGCTGCTTCTCCGTCGGGTGCAACTGCCGGTTGTTCAGATCGGTACTGAACGCCGTGCCCGCAGCCGCTGTGCCCCCTGCCGCACCGGCCGCCAGGCCCATTCCCGTGGCCACGCCCAGCCCCGCGATGCCTTTGGCTACGTTGGGGTCCAGGCCGGCCCCCGCTTGTTCGGCATCGGGGTAGTACTGTGCTGGCGGAAAACACGACGCAGCTCATCAACAGCCTGATCCGGCCACAGGTTTCGGCATTCATTATCCAGCGCACATTAGTTTGGGAAATCCACTTCAATCGGTTTTTTCTCTGGATCCACCAGAAAGCGAATATAGGTTTCGACGGCCAACTTGTATTGGGCGAAACTGACTTCACCGCCTTCGCCTTGGCTGTATAGCCCCTCGAACCAGACTTTGTCAGGGGTGATGTGGGTGACCCAGGCATTGCCATCGGATTCGATATAGGCCGATTCACCGGATTCAATCTGGCGAATTTCCTCGAGTGCCGTAGCTCCCGAGCCCTCAGCACTTTGGACGTCCTCGCCGATCGCGGCGCACATCAATTCGAAGCTTGCGGCGTTCGTCCCGTCGACATCAGCAACATAGATTTTTCGACTGAGGCCCCGTCGACCTCCTAGATCAAATCGTTTGTGGCATTTAAGTTTCATGGTGTCGCTTCCTTGAGAGGATAGAACGTAGTGCGTTGGCTTTTGGTGTCCCAATGGGACTGAATATCGATCCCGCTCGGCGACGGTTTCACAAAACTTGACCCCGGTGTTCCCTTCTTGAACGCCTCCGACACCTCGCATTCAATCCACACCTGCAACCGAGATGGCGAAAAGGGTGAATATTGCAGCCTTCGAACTCATTTTCTGCCACAGCTTTCTCGCGCGGCACGAAAACGACACAGCGTTGCGCAGACTATCCCTAGCCAGTGCCAAGTTGGGGGAAAGTCAAACCCATTGCACTCGCGGATTGCTTAATAAGCGCTAACCCCTCCATCGAAGGCATATATTTCTTATCTTCTATCTCAAAAACCAGAATATCGTATGCCAAACCGCACTCACCAAATTCCATAAAGTGCTTCGCCTCTTTACTCGCAGAAGGTTCGATAAGTTCATCATCAATCTGGAGCACGCGCTGCAACAGAGGCTCCGGTGTAAAAAGAGTCATTTTGGATTCCTCGGTAGGTTTGTCGGATAGCCGGTGACGATACGTCCTCCGCGAGAGGCTGGTTCAACAATTACTTCAATATCCACCCCGTCCCGCGTACCTCGGACGATAGTGCGCCCCCCGCGAGCTGACACAGTAGCCGAAGCGGGGTCATTGGCGACATCCGAAACATTTCCCAGCACCTTGTCCGCATCCCAATCTTGAGGGAAAGGCGTCTTGCCTGGCATTCCGGGCCATAGATACCCGCGCTGGCGCTGGCGCTGGCGTTGGCGGTGATGCCCCAGCCTGTGTTGGTGCTCCCGCACTGCAAGCCAGTGTCCACGCTGCCCGAGTGATTCTCGCTCTCAGTGCGCTTCTAAATATGAATGACTCTCCCGGCGATGATGATATTCGACCCTACTTAGGGCAATGCAGGTGCCGCATTCCGTCACCTGACAAAAACCAACCGTATTTCTCAAACTCAATGGCTTTTCCGCAAATTCGACAAGAGTTTGGCCACCCCTCATAGCGCCATTTCGCCAAAAGAGAGAGACTGGCCCCCTGTCCGAATGCCGTCCACTCCTGAGGCGATATGCCCAGTATTTCCTTTATTTTTGATGAATTCGAGGAGTCCATCAGTTCATCAAATACAGCATCAGCCTGCTGAGAACTCAAAATTCCAAGATGCAGCTCCCTCAAAATATCTCTAAAAATCATAAGTCCACCTTTCTTCCAGGAACTGGGGGCTTGTACATTTCCCCTGTTGACGGATTCATTGACCCGAGGTGACGGCCTCTTCTGTCATAGACCTCAATGTCGCCATGCGTGTAATCCCATTCGTAGTAGCGACGATCGGAGCCTTGGCCTGACGTTTTTCGTCCATTGCCGGCATTTGACAAATTACCCCAAACTGGGCTTTCCTGCTTGCTTGGATTGTCTGCATAAGTCAGATTGTTAGATTGTGGTACGCCAGCTGTGCCGTATCCCGTGTCTTGAGGATTCACACGCGGCCCATCGTCGCTCAGCTGATCGCCGCCTGTGTGAATTGCTTCTTCGCTGCCGTAAGCAGGCGAGGTCGTGAGTACACCCCCATTCATGCCGGGACTTGGCCTTACAAGTGGGCCCAGCGCCTCAGAAGTTGGTCCGCTTCCGAACCCAGGTATCTGCGCGAGGTCGGCCGGATCGACCAATGACGCCACCTTCGCCACGAGCGCCGCCCCTCCCATGCGCAAGGCGTTCAGGCACGCGGGTGAACTCAGGCATGCCCGAGCCGCTGCCGCACCGCCGGCGACGACCCCGTCCACCAGTATCGGAATCGCCATCACTGCGTTGTGCGAGGCCTCGTTCAAACCCGCTGAGGCGCCTGCCGAGCCGCCCACCGCGGCACCGGCGCCCAGTGCACCGAGTTGCGTAATGGCTCGCGCCGCCTCGTCGGGCACGCCTTGTGACTGCAGAAACGCCTGGAGGTGGGGTGCGCCGACGCTGCTCAATGCCGCCGCGGAGGCGCCTTCGATGCCACCCGCGAGTCCGCCGACCAAGGCGTGTCCTGCCGCCCGGCAAGCCCCGTCGGGCCCCCAGCAGTGCGCGGCCTCCTCGTCACCCGCCTTGACGGCGTCTTCGAACTGCCGGTTCGCGTAGTCGCGCCACGCCGGCACGGCCTGCTGCCCAAAGCCCTGGGTAATGCCCACCTGCGCATTGACCCCGTCCTTGACCTTCTCCTTGTCAAAGATCGGCGAGATGCCGCTCTGCGCGTCTCCCGTGCGGGCGTCCTTGTCGCCCGCGATGCCCGAGATGCCCGCTTTGGTGGTGCTGCTCGCGCTGCCCTTGTCTTCGCCCCAGCCTGCGCCACTGGGCCGGCTCACCTCCTGCACGGGTTTGCCGTCCTGGCCCAGCACCGGGCTACCGTCGGGGCTCTTCTTGTCAGAGGCGTACACGCCCGCATTCACGCTCCAGCCGCTGGCCTTGTAGCTGGCTTCGTTCTGCACATCCTGCAGCTCGACCCCGCCGTCGCTGGCGAAGTGGTTCCTGCCCTCCTCCAGCGCCGCCTGCGTGCTCGTGATCGCCCCGCCCTTGAGCACGGTCTTGCCCTTGACCCGGACATCAAACCCACCATCGCCCGCGCGCATGCCGCTCTGCTCGGTGACGCTGGCGTACTCGCTGTGAATGTCCGTGGCGCCGCTGCTGAAGGAGGCTCCCCCCGCATTGGCCCCGAAGCTCACGCTGCCACCGGCTTGGCGGCTGCGCTCGTGGTAGCTGGCCCTGTCCTGCAGGCTCTCGATGTGCAGGTCACCCTGGACATCGCCCTCGATGCGCGGGGCGCTGATCACCGCACCGTCCAGGGCGGTGTCGCCCCCGGATTCGATGACCACCTTCTCTGCCGCCGTGACGTGGGTGTTGGTGTGGCTGATGGCCTGCCCCTCGGCGTGGCCACGCCCCGCGCTGGCGCTGGCGGTGACGCCCCAGCCGGAGTTGGCGCCGCCCAACTGCCAGCCGATGCCCACGCTGCCCGAGCGGTTCTCGCTCTCGGTGCGCTCCTGCACGGTGTTCTGTGCCGCGCCCAGGTCCACGTTGCCCTCGGCCTTCAGGTGCACGGTCCGGCCCGCGTTGAGCTCGCTGCCGCGGACCTGGATGTCGCTGTCCTGGCCGGCCCCTTCGGCGATGAACGTCACGTTGCCACCGGCGTAGACGCGGCTGCCCTGCGCGCTGTCGGCGCTGCCTTCGCTGGTGCTGCGGCTGCTGGAGGCGCCGACGCTGAAGTTCACGCCCGCGCCACCCGTGGCGTCTCCATTGCCCTGCGCCTGGGCCGCCGCCCCCATGCCCTGCTGCACCTGCAGCCCCGCCGTGGCCGCGCCCAGGGCCTGCAGGCGCCGGTCGCCGGTCTTGCCAAGCGCCTCCACGGTGTCGGCAAAGCCCTGCATGGCCTGCACCGGCGCGCCGCTCAGGCCCACGGTGAAGCCGCTCTGGCTCATCTTGTCTTGCTGCCAGCGCCGCTCGCCGGTGCGCGCGTCGCTGACCCGCGCGGCCTGGGCGTGCACGTCGATGTCGCCCTGGGGGGCCAGCAGGTCCGAGCCCACCTGCTCGTAGGTCTGGCCGGCGTGGATGTTCACGTTCCCCTGAAGGGAGCCCAGCGTGCTGCCCGCCGCGCCACTGCCGGAGGCGTTCTGTTCGCTGCTGCGTTGCTGGCTGCCCAGGGTGAGGCCCGCGCCGCTGCCGAAGACGCCGCTGCTCCTGTCTTGCTGGAAGCGCTCCTGGCGGTGCTCGGTGCGCTGTGCCAGCACGCGCACGCTGCCGCCGGCGTTGACGTCCAGGTCCTGATCGGCCACGGCGTGCGAGCCCTGGAAGGTGATGTCGCCGTCGGCGCTGAGGTCGATGTGGCGCCCACCCAGCGCGCTGCCCTGGGCCTGCGTGTGGCTGTCCAGGCGGCGGGTTGTGGTGCTGGAGGCGCCCAGGATGTCGCTGCTCTTGGCGTGCAGCCCGTGCTCGACCTGGTAGCGGGCCTCGCCGGCGTCGATGTCCAGGTTGCGCCCGGCGTGCACGCGCAGGCGCCCGTTGGCCGGGTCTTCGTCGTAAGGGGACTGGGCGGGCTGGTCCCGGCCGTTGGGGTCCGCGTTGTTGGGGTCCGCGTTGTTGGGGCCTGCGTTGTTGGCCGGATCCCCGTTGGCCTGCACCTGCGCGGCGCGCATCTGCACGTCCCGCTCGGCCGAGAGGTTCACTTGCCTGCCAGCGACCCAGCTGCCCACCTCGGCGCTGCGCTGCACCCGGCCGTAGTTGCTCTCGTCTCGGGTGGCGTCCAGCGCTTCTCGGGTGTCCACGGTCCCCAGGCGCATATCGCGATCGGCGTGCATGTCCACCCCGTCGGCCTGAGCGCCCGCGCCCAGCAGCTCGATGTCGCGCCCGGCGTGGGCGATGAGCTGGCCGGCCGGGCCGCTCACGCTCAGGCGGGCCACCCGATCGAGCACCTCGGTCTGGCCGTCGGTGCCGTCGGTGCCGTCGGCGCTGTGGGCCGTGGTGCTGCTCACTTTGAGGTCTCGCCCGGCGTCCAGCAGCAGCGCGTCTCGCGCGCTCAGCTCACCGCCCCGCACGTCGATGTCGTCCTGGGTCCTGAGCGCGGTGACGCCCTCGCTGCGGATGCGCCCGCTGCTTTGAATCCCTTGGGCGTCAATGAGCACCAGCTCGCGCCCGGCGATCGTGCCGCCGTTGAGCAGCGCGCCGCTGAGGTTCAGCTGCACCTGGCGCCCGGCGATCAGGCTGCCATCGGGGGCCAGGTCGCCGGGCCTGGGCATGAGGTAGACCTTGGGCACCAGAGCGGTCTGCTGGCTGCCGTCGGGCAGCGTGACAACCTGGGTCTCCAGCCAGACGATGTCGCTGGTGAGCGCGGCCACCTGCTCGGCCGTGAGGGCGATGCCCGGGCGCAGCTGGTGGGCCTGGGCATAAGTGGCGCCGGCCTCCAGGAGCGCCATGTATTGCGCTTCGTCGTCGCTGAAGTCGCCCAGGAAGCGCTGGCCGGTGAGTTGCGCGATCTGCTCGCGCACCAGGCGCTGTTCGACGAAGCCGTCGCCCAGGCGTTTGTGCAGGGTGCTGGGGTCGACGCCCAGCAGGGCCAACTGGTGGTCCGAGCTCAGCCACTGGCGCCGCTCGGCAAAGCGCGGGTCGGTCTCGATGAGGTAGGTGGCCGCGGGGTTGGCCGCCGGCTTGAACAGGGCGTTCCTCAGGTCCACGGAGGGCGCCGTGGGCGCGTCGGCGGCGCCTTGCTCCTGGCGCAGCGCGCTCACCTTGAGCGAGAGGGGGATGCGCTGGTCGATGGGGGTCTGCACCCAGCCGTAGTGGGTCTGGCAGGTGAGCCCTTCGCAGGTGTGGTCGACCACGCCCCAGGTGTAGGCCGTGCCGCGGCGGGTGAGGCTGGCGGCCACCTCGCTGGCCTGGTTGTCCACCGCCGCGCCCGGCGTGTTCAGCACGCCGCCGGCCACGATCTCGCTGTCTTGGTTGCTGAGCCGTTCGCTCGCGTCGATGCGCATGCCGCCGCCCGAGAGGATTTGCCCGGGCTCGCTGTGCACGGTCTTGAGCGTGGGGCGGGTTTCGGTGACGGTTTGGTAGATGTCGAAGGGGCGCAGCTCGGCGTTGATGGCGCCTCTCACCGCCCCGAGCGTCTCGCCCAGCGCCACCCAGGGGGCGGCCTGGGCCTGCCAGGCGGCGAGTTCGCGCTGGTAGGCGCTCAGGTCCACGGGGACGGCGCCGTCGGGAACTGGCGGGCGGGGCATGGGGCCCGGAGGCTCGCCGGGCGGTGGGGCCACGCCCAGGGCGGCCCAGATGGGGTCGCCGCGGCGGTAGTTGAACTGCGCGTCTTGCCAGACCTGGGCCTCGCTGTCTCCACTGCCCACGGTGACGATGCCGGCGGCGACAAAGGGCTCGGGGCCGTGGTACCAGGCATTGAAGCGCGGGTCGCTCACGCCCAGGGCCTCGGCGCTGGCCCGGGTGAGGATCCAGGGGCGGCCATAGCGCACGTAGTCGTTCCAGCCTTCGCTGCCCTGCATCAGCGAGAGGGGTTTGACGGCCATCCAGGCGATCTCGCTCGCATCGACTTCGCCGCTGGGGGTGAAGTACAGGGTGCGGGTGGTGGTGGTGCCGCCGTCCGTGGTGACTTCGGTCTGCAGGTGCTCGTTGGCGTTGATGAGCACGCGCGCCTTGACGTCCAGCTCACCCAGGGCTTCGATGCGCGCGCTGCGGTTCTCGATGCGCTCGGCCGCGAGGGCCATGTCCGCGCCGCTGAGGATGAGGCCACCGCGCCGGTTGCTGATGGATTCACGGGCCTGGATGGACAGATCGCCCCGCGCGGCGATGACGGCCCCCTCGCCGTTGTTGACGGTGTCGGCGCCGAGGCCCACGCGCTCGCCCACGATGACGGCGCCCGCGGCGTTGTCCACGCCCTGGGCCTTCACCTGCAGCTCGCCCTCGCTTTGCAGGCTGCCTTTGTTGACGAGCCAGCCGTCGGCGCGCAGCTGCAGCGGGCCGCTCTCGGCGGAGATGACCCCCTGGTTGTTCACGCCCAGCCCGGCCTCGGTGCCGATGAGCTGGATCTGGCCGGCGTACATGCCGCCGACGGCGGCCACGTCCAGCGCGAAGGCGGGGGCCTCGCCCGTGGGCGGGGCCGCGCCCGTGGGCCGCTGGCTGGCCGCGTCGATGGTGTTGGCGCCACTGACGAGCGTCAGGCGCTGCGCCCAGAGCGCGGCGTTGAGCTGCGTGGCGCGCGCCAGGATGGCGGTGGCGTCGGCGCCGCGCGCGTCCAGGCCCGCGCCCTCGACGCGGACTTGCCCGCCCTGCACGAGGTAGGCGTCCAGCGCGCCGCCGTTGAAGACGGGCGTGCCGGTGGTGAGCGTGACGCCGCTGGCGTTGAGGAAGGCCGCGCCGTCGACCTGGATGCCCGAGGGGTTGGCGATGACCACCTCGGCGCGCTGGCCGGCCACTTCAATCGGGCCCTTGAGCCAGCTGGGGTCGCTGGAGTTGACCTCGTTGAGGATGATGCGCGCGCCACCCGTGGCCAGCCAAGGGTTGCCCGCCACCCAGCCGCCCAGCTGGGTCTGCGCCTCGCCGCGGCTGTTGTTCAGGATCGCCCCCGCGGCGCCCACATCGAACTGGCGGTAGCTGTTGCGGCTCACGCCCGCCGCACTGGGCGTCTGGATGTTGACCAATGCCACGCCGCGGCCCGCCGACAGCACCGTCGGCCGCTGGCGCCCCGGCGCCCCCGGGTCGGCCACGATCTGCGGCCAGGCTGGCGTACCGATCGACCAAGCACCCATGGCCACGGCGGTGGCCAGTGCCCGAGGGACAAGCCGCCAATTCTTGTGTCGGTTCATGTTGACCTCTCCCTGACACTCAATAACCCACGCTCAACTGAAAGCCGGCCACGGTCTTGGCCGTGCGGAACCCCGGCGGCTGGTGCAGGGGCGCGCCGATGAAGGCGTCGTAGGACAGCGCCCCCCACCCGCCCCGCAGGCCCAGCACGGCGCCCGCCAGGCGCCGTCCGACGAGCCAGACCGCGCTGGGCCCACCCACGCGCCCCTGGTCCACGCCGACGTAGAGCTGCTGGCCGCTGTCGCCCAGCGGCAGGCCCAGTTCGTTGCGCCAGACCCAGCCACGCTCGCCGGTCAGGCTGCTCTCGCCATCAAAGCCGCGCACGCTGTAACGCCCGCCAATGGCGAAGCGGTCTTGCGGCGTGAGCGGTGTGCGTTCTCGTTGCCCGCGCCATTGGCTGCTGAAGTGCAGGCGAGTGCCCCACAGATCGAAAGGCTGGGACCAGGCCGCATCCACGTTCAGCACCTGCAAGCGCGAGGTCCCTTCGCCATAGGCCTGCTCTGGCGCGGGCAGCGCGCCGAAAGCGCCGGTGCCGCGCTTGACGTTCGCACGCAGCTCGAAGCGCGCGCGCCCGAACTGGTGTTGGTGCTCGGCGCCAAACGCCCAGCCGCCGGTGGCGCGGCGCTGCACCTCGATCTCGGTGTCGTCGATGAAGTTGCGCGACTGGCGCGCGAAGGCTTTCAGCTGCAGCGTGGTCTTGCTCGCCCCGTCGCGGTGCACCAGGCGCGAGAGCGTGATGTCCTGCTGCGCGCCCGAGCCGCTGTAGCGGTAGTCCTGGTAGAGGCCGGCCACGCTCTGAAAGTAGCTGTAGCGGCTGGCGTTGAAACCCAAGGCCCAGTAACCCAGGGGCAGCGAGTAGTACAGGCTGGTGTTGCGCGTACCGCGCGCGCCAGGCTCGCCACCCCCCAGGTCCCGGCCCTGCGTGAGGTAGAACAGATCGTTGAGCGTCCACCAATGGTCCGCGCTGAGCGTGGCGCTGAGCTGGTAGCGGCCGGTGGCCCGGGTGCCGCTGTCGTCGAGCGAGAGGTTCAGGCGCAAGGGCAGGGCCTGCCTCCAGCGGAGGACGAGTTCGCTCTCGGCGGGCCCTTTGCCGGGCACGATCTGGATGTCCGCCTCCACCGTGGGCACGCGGCGCAGGTTCTCCAGCGCCTGCTCGATGTCGCGCAGATTGAGGATGTCGCCCACGCGGGCTGGCACCGCGTTGAGCTGCGTGGCGCGCGGCGAGGTGCCGTCGGCGAAGCGGATGGCGCTGATGCGGCCGGGCAGCAGGCTCAGCCGCAGGGTGCCCTGCGACAGGTTTTGCGGCTCGAGCAGGATGCGCGAGGTGGTGAAGCCCCGGGCCGTCAGCCGCCGCTGCGCGCGGGCCACCGCGATCGACACCCCCTCGGTGCCCAGGCAGCGGCCAATGGCCGGATCGGCGCCGGCGACGAGGTCCTGCAGGACAAACTGGAAGCGATCGCTTTCGGCGCCCGTCAGCGCAATGTGCCGCACGGGAACGCACGGCGCTTCGTGTTCGGGCCAGTGCAGCGCAGGCAGCGGAACATCGGGCGTGCCCCACACCTCGGCGCCGCGTTGCAATGCCTCGCGCTGCTGCAGTTGGCGCTCCTCGGCCCGGCGCTGTTCGGTGGGGGCGCGCGCGCTGGCCTCGGCCGCGGTCTGCGCCCAGGCGGGCACGACCAGCAGGGAAAGCAGCAGGCCACAGGCCTGCATCGGGCGTTGATGGGTCACGGGGTGCAAGCGGTCGGCCTTGGCAAAGGCGCGAATTACAACCGCGGCGCCCGGTCACAACGGGCGGGGGGTATGCATGGCCGGCCAGTGGCCGGCGCGGTGGTTCAGCGCCCGTCCAGCACCGCCGGCAGCCAGCCGCGCAGGCTGTTGAGGAAGGCCCACTCCCGCACCCGCTCCAAGGCCGACAGCGGCACCACCGCTTCGCGCAAACGCCCTTCGTCCAAGGCCAACTGCCGGGCGATGCCCGGCAGCAGCCCGCAGTCCAGCGCGGGCGTGACCCAGCCCCCGTCGAAGCGCAAGGCAATGTTGCCCCGCGTGCACTCGGTCAGCTCACCGTCGTCGTTCCACAGCAGCGTGTCGAACACCCCGGGCGCCACGCGTTCGGCCGCTTCGTAGTGCGTGCGGCGCGTGGTCTTGTGCCGCACGAAGGGCGAATGCGCGGCCGCGAAGGGGCGCTCGGCCAGCCGCAGACGCACCGGCGTCGGCGAGGTGGCCATGGCATGGGCCGTGGCCCACACGCGGCCGTCGCTGCGGCAGAGCACGCGCACGCGCCAGGGGCCCGTGGAATGCGCCTCGACCAGCGCGCGCAAGGCGCGCGACCAGGCCTCTTCGGTCCAGGCGAAGCCCAAGTGGCGCGCCGAGCCCGCCATGCGCGCGCGGTGGCGTGGCTCATGCCGCCAGCGGCCGTCCTCCAGCAGCAGGGTTTCCAGCAGCTCGAACGGTTCGGCCGCGCGCACCGCGAAGGCGCCCTTGTGCTGCCATTCGCGCCATTCGGCGCGCGCGCGCGAACCCGAGGTGACGCCGCTGCCCACGCCCAGGGTCAGGGCGCGTTCGCGAACCACCACCGTGCGGATGGCCACGTTGAAGGTGGCGCCGCCGCCCGGGCGCAGCACGCCCACGGCGCCGCAGTACACGCCGCGTGCGCCGGCCTCGTGCTGCACGATGCGGCGCATGGCCTGGCGCTTGGGCGCGCCGGTGACGGAGCCGCATGGGAACAGGGCGCGCAGCAGGTCCACCAGCGCCACGCCCGGCCGCGTGCGCGCGCGCACGTCGGAGGTCATCTGCCACACCGTGGGCAGCGGGCGGGCGTCGAACAGCGAGGGCACCGCCACCGAACCCGGCCGCGCGACCCGAGAGAGGTCGTTGCGCAGCAGGTCGACCACCATCACGTTCTCAGCGCGCTCCTTCGGACAGGCCACCAGGCGCGCGGCCTGCGCCGCGTCCTCGCGCGGGTCCAGGCCGCGCGGCGCGGTGCCTTTCATGGGCCGCGTCAGCACCTGGTCGCCATCCCAATCGAAGAACAGCTCGGGCGACAGGCTCAGCACCTGCTGCCCGCCGCCGTCGACATAAGCCGCGTAGTCCGCGGGCTGTTCGCGCCGCAGGCGCTCGAACAGATCGAGCGCGCGGCCTTCGTGCAGCTCGCCGCGCCAGCGCGCGGTGTGGTTCACCTGGTAGACCTCGCCGGCCTCGATGGCCTGCAGCAGGGCCGCCAGCGCGGTGTCGAAATCGGCGCGGGCGCCGGGCGTGTCGGCCCAGTGCGCGCGCACGGCGGGCGGGTCGCGCCGCGGGTTGGTGTCGTTCGACAGCGGGGCATCGTGCACGCCGAACCAGGCCAATGGCCCCTCGGGCGCGTGCGTGGGCAGGGCGGGGTCGAAGGCGCCCGCGGCCTCGTAGGCCAGCCAGCCCACCACCCAGGCGCCCTGCCGCGCGGCGGCCTGTGCGGCCTCGATCACCGGCACGACCTCGGGCAGCGCGTCGGCCCGGAGCACGGCGCGCGGCGCGCCGAAGTCGAGCCGCAGCGCAGCGTGCGACGCCAGGCCGCTCGCCGAGAAGGCGAGCCGGGCGTGCACGCCCGACACGCTCACGCGGCGCCGATGTTCGGCACCAGCGCGCCCGCGTCCTGGCCCGACTTGTGGGCGGCGGTGAAGGCCAGCATGCGGTCGATGGGCAGGCGTGCGCGCGGGATCAGCCCGGGGTCCACGTGGATCTGGTTGAGACCCTTTTCCAGGACCTGGGCCACGCCCGCCAGCCCGTTCATGGCCATCCAGGGGCAGTGCGCGCAGCTCTTGCAGGTGGCACTGTTGCCGGCCGTGGGCGCCTCGATGAAGACCTTGCCCGGGTTCTGTTGGCGCAGCATGTGCATCATGCCCTTGTCGGTGGCGACGATGAACTCGGGCGCGTCCAGTTCCTTGGCGGCCTTGAGGATGGCCGAGGTGGAACCCACCGCGTCGGCCAGCGCGATCACGTCGGCCGGGCTCTCGGGGTGCACCAGCACCTTGGCCTTTGGGTGCTCCTGCTTGAGCGCCGCCAGCTCGAAGGCCTTGAACTCGTCGTGCACGATGCAGGAGCCGTTCCACATCAGCATGTCGGCGCCGGTCTCGCGCTGGATGTAGCCGCCCAGGTGCTTGTCGGGCGCCCAGAGGATTTTGTGGCCCTTGTCTTTCAGCGCGCGCACGATGTCCAGCGCGCAGCTGCTGGTGACCAGCCAGTCGGCGCGCGCTTTCACCGCCGCGCTGGTGTTGGCGTAGACCACCACGGTGCGGTCGGGGTGCGCGTCGCAGAAGGCGCTGAACTCATCGATCGGGCAGCCGAGGTCCAGCGAGCAGTTCGCGTCCAGGTCGGGCATGAGCACGGTCTTCTCCGGGCTCAGGATCTTGGCCGTCTCGCCCATGAAGCGCACGCCCGAGACCACCAGCGTGGTCGCCGGGTGGTCGCGCCCGAAACGCGCCATCTCCAGCGAATCGCTCACGATGCCGCCGGTGGCGATGGCCAGGTCCTGCAGGTCGGGGTGCACGTAGTAGTGCGAGACCATGACCGCGTTGCGCTCCTTCAGCAGGCGCTTGATGCGCTCCATGAGCTCGGCGCGCTGCTTCGGCCCGGGCTCCACCGGCACACGGGCCCAGGCGTGCTGCGTGGGACAGGCGGGCTGTTCGTACTCGACGTCGATGATGGCTTCGTTGCTCATGGACTGGCTCCTCACAGCGCCTCGAAGCGCATGGAAAAGTCGATCGCCTTGACGTCCTTGGTCAAGGCGCCGATGGAGATGCGGTCGACCCCGGTTTCCGCCAGGGCCCGCACGGTGGACAGGTTGACACCGCCCGAGATTTCCAGGATGGCGCGACCGGCGTTGCGGCGCACGGCCTCGCGCAGCGTGGGCAGGTCCATGTTGTCCAGCAGCACCATGGTGGCGCCGCAGGCCAGGGCCTCGTCGAGCTGCGCCAGCGTCTCGACCTCGATCTCGACGAAGCGCGCGGCCGGCGCGGTGTCGCGCACGCGCTGCAGCACCGCGGCCACGCCGCCCGCGGCGGCGATGTGGTTCTCCTTGATCAGCACCGCGTCGAACAGGCCGATGCGGTGGTTCACGCCGCCGCCGGTGGTCACGGCGATCTTCTGCGCCAGCCGAAGGCCCGGCAGGGTCTTGCGCGTGTCGACGATGGCCGCGCGGGTGCCGGCCACGGCCGCCACATAGGCGGCCGTCTGCGTGGCCACGGCCGACAGCAGCTGCAGGAAGTTCAGCGCCGTGCGCTCGGCCGTCAGCAGTGGCTGTGCGCGGCCTTCGATGCTGAGCACGGTCTGGTTGGGCTCGCAGCGCGCGCCCTCGGCCACGTGCCAGGTGAGCGTGGCCGAGGGGTCGAGCGCGTGCACGGCGGCGGCAACCCAGGGCGTACCGCACAGCACGGCGCTCTCGCGCGCGATCACGCGGGCGCGGGCCGCACGCGCCGCATCGACCAGCGCGGCGGTGAGGTCGCCCGTGGCCACGTCTTCGGCCAGGGCACGCGCGACGTCCTGCGCGGCCAGCGCGGCGATGTCGGCGGAGGTGTAGTCGCTGAGGTGTTTCATCGTGGGAAAAAGGCCGGTGAAAGAGCCATCGGAAAGACCGTCCGGGAGGCATGCCTCCGAATGGTGCAATGCACTATAGTCCCGCATTCTCGTTCACCGCCCGGCCTGCGCCGGACCACGACATGAGCAACCCCACCCCCGCCACACCCTACGGCACGCTGCCGGCGGCCTCTCCCCTGCCCGCCCGCAAGCCCGTGAGCCTGCCGCGACTGGCCGAGCTGCGCGAGCGCGGCGAAAAGATCACCATGCTGACCGCCTACGACGCCACCTTCGCGGCCGTCGCGGACGCGGCCGGCGTCGAATGCATCCTGGTGGGCGATTCGCTCGGCATGGTCTGCCAGGGCCTGGCCAGCACCGCCGGCGTGACGCTGGAGACCATGGCCTACCACGTGGAAAGCGTGGCGCGCGGCCTGCGCCGCGTGCAGGGCACGGCCTGGCTGCTCGGCGACCTGCCCTTCGGCAGCTACCACGAATCGAAGGAACAGGCCATGCGCAGCGCCGCGCAGCTGGTGCACGCGGGCGCGCACATGATCAAGCTCGAAGGCGGCGGCTGGACCGCCGACACCGTGCGCTTCCTGGTCGAGCGCGGCATCCCCGTCTGCGCCCACCTGGGCCTCACGCCGCAGACCGTGCACGCGCTCGGTGGCTACCGCGTGCAGGGCCGCGACGACCAGGCCGCACTCACGCTCAAGCGCCACGCGCTCGAACTGCAGGACGCCGGCGCCACCATGCTGGTGCTGGAGATGGTGCCGGCCGCGCTGGCGGCCGAGATCACCCAGCAGCTGCCGCGCTGCCACACCATCGGCATCGGCGCCGGCAAGGGCACGGCCGGCCAGGTGCTGGTGATGCACGACATGCTGGGCATCAACCTGGGCAAGAACCCGAAGTTCGTGCGCAACTTCATGGACGGCGCCAGCTCGGTGCGCGAGGCCATGGCCAATTTCGTCAGCGCCGTCAAGAACGGCCAGTTCCCCGATGACAGCCTGCACGCCTGGTGAGATGAAAGTCGTTCACACCATCGCCGAACTGCGCGACGCGCTGCGGCCCTTCAACTCCCCCGCCCTGGTGGCCACCATGGGCAACCTGCACGCCGGCCACCTCGCGCTGATGAAGACCGCCAAGCCGTTGGGCGACGTGGCGGTGGCGAGCATTTTCGTCAACCGCCTGCAATTCGCGCCGCACGAGGATTTCGACACCTACCCGCGCACCCTGGAGGCCGACTGCGAGAAGCTGCGCGGCGCCGGCTGCGACATCGTGTTCGCGCCCAGCGAGCGCGAGATGTACCCCGAGCCCCAGGGCTTCAAGGTGCAGCCGCCCGCCGAACTCGCCGACATCCTCGAAGGCCATTTCCGCCCCGGTTTCTTCACCGGTGTGTGCACGGTGGTGATGAAGCTCTTCCAGTGCGTGTTCAGCGAGGCCAAGGGTCGGCGCAGCGCGCTGTTCGGCCTCAAGGACTACCAGCAGCAGCTGGTCGTGCGCCGCATGGTGAAGCAGCTGGCGCTGCCCATCGACATCGTGAGCGCCGCCACCGAGCGCGCCGCCGACGGCCTGGCGCTGAGCTCGCGCAACAGCTACCTGAGCGAGAGCGAGCGCGCCGAGGCGGTCCAGCTCTCGCTGGCGCTGCGCGCCCTGGCGCGCGACGCGCTGGCGGCGGCCGACGGCCTGGAGCGCCAGCTGCCCGCCCTGGAGCAGCGCGCCATGCAGGCCCTGGCCGCGCGCGGCTGGCAGCCCGACTACCTGACGGTGCGCCGCCGCGAGGACCTGCAGGCCCCGAAGGCGGGCGATGCGCTGGTGGTGCTGGGCGCGGCGCGGCTGGGCAACACGCGCCTGATCGACAACCTGGAAATCTGAAGCGCCGACCCGGCCTCAGAGGCCCTCGGCCTTGGGGTCGCGCCCCATGAGCGCGGCCACCGCCTCGTCGGGCCGCAGCCGGCCTTCGAGCAGGGCCACCACCGCGTCGGTGATGGGCATGTCCACGCCCAGCCGCTGGGCGCGCTGCGCCACGGTGCGCGCGCTGTACACGCCCTCGGCCACGTGGCCCAGCGAAGCCACCGCCTGCTCCAGCGTCTGGCCCTTGGCCAGGAGCCGCCCCACCTGCCGGTTGCGCGACAGGTCACCCGTGGCCGTGAGCACCAGGTCGCCCAGGCCGGACAGCCCCATGAACGTCTCGGCGCGCGCGCCCAGGGCCAGGCCCAGGCGGGTCATCTCGGCCAGGCCGCGCGTGATGAGCGCGGCGCGCGCGTTCAGGCCCAGGTTCAGCCCGTCGCACAGGCCGGTGGCGATGGCCAGCACGTTCTTCACCGCGCCGCCGACCTCCACGCCGGCCACGTCGTCGTTGGCGTAGATCCGCAGCGTCGGGCCATGGAAGGCGTGGACCAGGGCCTCGCGCACGTCGGCGCGCGCGCTGGCGGCCACCAGGGCCGTGGGCTGGCCGCGCGCCACCTCCTGCGCGAAGCTGGGGCCGCTGAGCACGCCGGTGGGCAGGCCCGGCGCCACGGCGGCGGCGATCTCGTGGCCCAGCAGGCCCGCCTCGTCGGTCGAGGCCGCGCGCTCGAAGCCCTTGCAGAGCCAGGCCACGGGCACGGCCAGACCGCGCAGTTCCTGCAGCCAGCCGCGCAGCGCGGCCATGGGCGTGGCCACGATGACCAGGTCGGCCTCGGCCAGCAGGGGCGCGGCCTCGCCCGAGGCCACGCACAGGCCCTCGGGCAGGGCCAGGCCCGGCAGGTAGCGCTGGTTCTCGCGCTGGCGGTCGATGGCGATGGCCTGCGCCGGGTCGCGCGCCCACAGGCTCACGCGGGTGGCCCCGTGCCGCGCGCCCGCAATGGCCAACGCCGTGCCCCAGGCGCCGGCGCCCAGCACCACGGTGCGCGGCGGTGCGGCGTGCGTCATGCGCGGGGGATCAGGTGATGATGCGCGGCGCCTCGGCCGTGTCCTGGCCCGCCTGCTGCTGCTCGTACATGGCCTGGAAGTTGATCTCCGCCAGGTGCACGGGCGGGAAGCCGGCGCGCTGGATCAGGTCGGCGACGTTGCCGCGCAGGTAGGGGTAGACGATCTGCGGGCAGGCGATGCCCATGATCGGGCCCATCTGGTCGTCGGGCAGGTTGCGGATCTCGAAGATGCCGGCCTGCTTGCATTCCACCAGGAACACCGTCTTGTCCTTGATCTTGGTGGTGACAGTGGCCGTCACGCGCACCTCGAACACGCCCTCGGCCACGGGCTGGGCGTCCACGCCGAGCTGGATGTCCACCGTGGGCTGCTCCTGCTCGAGCAGGATGGCCGGCGAGTTGGGCTGCTCCAGCGAGGCTTCCTTGAGGTAGATGCGCTGGATCTGGAAAACGGGCGTGTCGGTGTCGGCCATGGTGCGTCTCGGGTGTCGGGAATGAAAAAGCCCGCCGGGGAAGTCCCTCAGCGGGCACAGCGGCGGATTATGTCAGCCGCGAATGGCGGCCGCCTGTCAGGCGGCCTGCAGCAGCGGGGCCAGGCCCCCGCGCGCGTCCAGGGCGTGCAGGTCGTCGCAGCCACCCACGTGGGTGTCGCCGATGAAGATCTGCGGCACGCTGGTGCGCCCGGCCCGTTCCGCCATCCGGGCGCGCAGCTCGGGCTGGCCATCGACCACGATCTCTTCGTAGTCCGTCACGCCGCGGGCCTGCAGCAGGGCCTTGGCGCGGTGGCAGTAGGGGCAGTAGTCGCTGGAATAGATGGTGACCTTGGGCATGCGGACGCTCGCAGACAAAACCCAATGATCAGGCTTTCTCGCTCGGCAGGCCGGCGGTGCGCCAGGCACCCATGCCACCCGTCAGGGATTGCGGATTCTCGTAGCCCAGCTTCTTGGCCACCGCCACGGCCCGGTTGGCGCGCGCGCCGGTCGGGCAGACGAAGATCAGCGGCAGGGCCTTGTTCTTGACGGCGCCGGGCAGCTTGGCCTCCAGCTCGTCCAGCGGCAGATGCCTGGCGCCGACGATGTGACCCTCGGCGAATTCCTTGGCGTCGGAGACGTCGATCACGACCGCCTTCTGGCGGTTCATCAGCGTCACGGCGTCGTTGGCGTTGAGGGTGCCGGTGCGTCCGCCGGCCTTGACGGCCGGCCACACCAGCAGGGCGCCCGACACGAAGGCCACGGCGATCAGGACCCAGTTCTCGATGAAGAAGCTCACGGTGTTACCTTGGAGGGAAAGGCCGCGATTCTAAAATGCGCGGTTTCCGATCCTTCCGGCGCCCGGCGCCCCGCACTCCGCCATGCACAAGCTCGTCCTGATCCGCCACGGCGAATCCACCTGGAACCTCGAAAACCGCTTCACCGGCTGGACCGACGTGGACCTCACGCCCACCGGGGTG
The DNA here is from genome assembly GCF_016903055.1 of Hydrogenophaga sp. YM1. Classification (NCBI taxonomy): domain Bacteria; kingdom Pseudomonadati; phylum Pseudomonadota; class Betaproteobacteria; order Burkholderiales; family Comamonadaceae; genus Hydrogenophaga; species Hydrogenophaga sp. YM1. The sequence goes on from NZ_CP070223.1 coordinate 3,688,579, forward strand.
TCGCAGGCCCTGTCGGCGGGACAACTGCTCAAGGCCGAGGGTTACGACTTCGACATCGCCTACACCAGCGTGCTCAAGCGGGCCATCCACACGCTCTGGCACGTGCTCGACGCCATGGACCGCACCTGGTTGCCGGTGGTCAAGAACTGGCGCCTGAACGAACGCCACTACGGCGCCCTGCAGGGCCTGAACAAGGCCGACATGGCCGCAAAGTACGGCGACGAGCAGGTGCTGGTCTGGCGCCGCAGCTACGACACGCCGCCACCCGCCCTGGAGCCCAGCGACCCGCGCAGCGAGCGCAGCGACCGCCGCTACGCCCGCCTCAAGCCCGAGGAAGTGCCGCTGACGGAATGCCTGAAGGACACCGTGGCGCGCGTCATCCCGTTCTGGAACGAGGCGCTCGCGCCGGCCATCCAGTCGGGCAAGCGCGTCGTGGTGGCGGCGCACGGCAACAGCATCCGCGCCCTGGTGAAGTACCTCGACGGCATCTCCGACGCCGAGATCGTCGGCCTGAACATCCCCAACGGCATCCCGCTGGTCTACGAGCTCGACGAGCAGCTCAAGCCGGTCCGCCGCTACTACCTGGGCGATGCCGAAGCCGCCGCCCGGGCCGCCGCCGCCGTGGCGGCTCAGGGCAAGGCCTGATCCCCTGCGCCCGCCTGGACGGGCGAAACCGCCGCCGGCCGGTGGGGAACCCCGACGAGGCCCCATTCTCCAAGGTGTATATTGGCCCGCAGGGCCAAGGGCCCTTGTTGGGCAGATTGCAAAGGTGAATCCATGACGAAGCGGGTCGGTTCCAAGCTCAGGACCGTTGGCTGGGTGGCCATTGGCGCGGTGGCCGGTGCGCTCACCACGGTGCAATTGCAGGCGGTGGCGCGCAACACGCTCACCCCCCTGCCGCTGGAAGAACTCCAGCAACTCGCCGCCGTGTTCGGCATGGTCAAGACTGACTATGTGGAGCCGGTGGACGAGAAGAAGCTGATCTCGGACGCCATCTCCGGCATGGTGAGCAGCCTCGACCCCCACTCGCAGTACTTCGACAAGAAGTCCTTCAAGGAATTCCGCGAGGGCACCAGCGGCCGCTTCGTGGGCGTGGGCATCGAGATCACCATGGAAGACGGCCTGGTCAAGGTGGTCACCCCGATCGAGGACTCGCCCGCGTTCCGGGCCGGCCTCAAGAGCGGCGACCTGATCACGCGCATCGACGACACCGCCGTCAAGGGCCTCACCATCAACGAGGCCGTCAAGCTCATGCGCGGCGAGCCGCGCACCAAGGTGCTGCTGAGCATCCTGCGCAAGGACGAGGACCGCAGCTTCACCGTCACCATCACGCGCGAGGAAATCAAGACCGTGAGCGTGAAGTCGCGCACGGTCGAGCCGGGCTACGCCTGGGTGCGCGTCTCGCAGTTCCAGGAACGCACCCTCGACGACTTCACGCGCAAGCTCGAAGACCTCTACCGAGCCGACCCGAACATGAAAGGTCTGGTGCTCGACCTGCGCAACGACCCGGGCGGCCTGCTGGACGCCGCCGTCGGCCTGTCGGCCGTGTTCCTGCCCGAGAACGTGACCGTGGTGTCCACCAACGGCCAGCTGGAAGAAAGCAAGTTCATCTACAAGGCCATCCCGCAGCACTACCTGCGCCGCGGTGGCAACGACTCGATCCGCCGCCTCACCGAGAACACCAAGGGCTTCTACAAGCGCCTCCCCCTGGTGGTGCTGGTCAACGAAGGTTCGGCCTCGGCCAGCGAGATCGTCGCCGGCGCCCTGCAGGACCACAAGCGCGCCACCATCATGGGCAGCCAGACCTTCGGCAAGGGCTCGGTGCAGACGGTTCGCCCGCTGGGACCCGACACCGGGCTCAAGCTCACCACCGCGCGCTACTACACGCCCTCGGGCGTGTCCATCCAGGGCAAGGGCATCGTGCCCGACGTCATGGTGGACGAAACCGCCGAAGGCAACCTGTTCGCCGCCCTGCGCACCCGCGAGGCCGACCTGAACAACAGCCTGGGCAGCACGCCGCACGGCCCCATGACGGACGCACAGCGCGAGGCCGAGAAGAAACGCGAGGAAGCGCGCGAGGAAGCCCGCAAGAAGCTCGAAGAGGAAGCCCGCAAGAACCCCGGCCAGCGCCTGGTGCCCGAGTTCGGCAGCGACAAGGACTTCCAGCTCCAGCAGGCGCTGAACCGCCTCAAGGGCCAGCCGGTGGTGGTCAGCAAATCGCAGACCGTGCGCCCCGACGAGAAGAAAGAGAACTGAGCCCCGGTGGGCCGCGACGGCCCGCCGCCCTCTTCCTGCGCGGCCCCGCCGCGCCAGACCGCGTGAACGACGCCCAACTGCTGCGCTACTCGCGCCACATCCTGCTCGACGAACTCGGCGTCGAGGGCCAGCAGCGCCTGCTGGCCTCGCACGCCCTGCTCATCGGCGCGGGCGGGCTGGGCTCGCCGGTGGCGCTGTACCTGGGCAGCGCCGGCGTCGGGCGGCTCACCGTGATCGACGACGACACCGTCGACGAGACCAACCTGCAGCGCCAGATCGCGCACAACCTGGCGCGTGTGGGCCGGCCCAAGGCCGAGTCCGTGCGCGAGGCGGTCGCCGCCCTCAACCCCGACGTGCAGGTCACCGCCCTGAACCAGCGCGCCGACGACGCCCTGCTCGACGCCTGGGTGCCCACGGCCGACGTGGTCATCGACGGCTGCGACAACTTCGCCACGCGCCAGTTGGTCAACCGGGCCTGCGTGCGCCACGGCAAGCCGCTGGTCTCGGGCGCGGCGATCCGCTTCGACGGCCAATTGGGCGTGTTCGATCCGCGCGTGGCCGACGCGCCCTGCTACGCCTGCGTTTTCCCTCCCGACGCCGGCGTGGAAGAAGTGCGCTGCGCCACCATGGGCGTGTTCGCGCCGCTGGTGGGTATCGTGGGCAGCATGCAGGCGGCCGAAGCGCTGAAGCTCCTCGCGGGCCTGGGCTCGCGCCGCACCAGCCACCTGCTCATGCTTGACGGCCGCGAACTGGCCTTCCACGACATCGCGCTCAAGCGCGACCCGCACTGCCCGGTCTGCGGCTCAGCGCACGGCGGCGCGTCGGCGGTCGGCTGAGGCCGGCGCCGGCCAGGGCGGCTCGCAGGGCCCGTGCCGGCGGCGGAAATCGCGCGGCGCCTCGGGTGTGTCCCCGCCCACCCACACGCCGCGGCCTGCCTCTCGCGCCCGCGCTTCGTCTGTCACGTAGCGCCCCTGGCCGCGCCAGCGCGCGGCCCAGGCCCAGCCCGCGCGCACCAGCCAGGCATTCGTGTCTTCGCCCGCGGACTCCAGGCGCGCCAGGCCCCGGCCGTAGCCGTCGCGCGCGCGTTCATGCACCGTCACGGTCCGATCGAGCACGCGAGCGGCCAGGGCGTCGCGCGCAGCCACGCCCACGCGCTGGCAGATTTCGGGGGCGTCGAGGCCGTCCAGGCGCAGCTTGCGCCAGCGCCCGCCCGAGGCGGGCTGCACCCACAGGGTGTCGCCGTCGAACACCCGCATGACACGCGCCGAATAGACCGTTTCGCCCGCCGCCGGGGCCACGGCGAAGCCGGCCAGCAGCGCGCCGGCCACCGCCGCCGCGAAGCGCCGCATCAACCCTTGCGGCCGCCCATGACCAGCAGCACCACGCCCACGGCGATGGCACCGATGCCGGCCCACACGGGCACGTTGATGGTTTCCTTCTGCTTGACCGAGAGCTCCACCGGACCCAGCTTCACGGCCTCGGTGTCCTTGGTGTACGTGAAGCTGCCCATGATGAGGCCGATGGCCCCTGCCGCGATGAGCACGACGCCGACGACTTTGGCAAGGTTCATGTGGAGGCTCCGTTGAATGGTCAGAAAGGCCCGATGATGCACCAGCCGAGCCCCAGGACCAGCGCCCGGTGTGAGCGACAAAAGCCCACGGTTCGACGGGTCCATGCCGGCGCCGCCGCGGGCGACGAGCGCAAACGCCTCAGGTGCGCGCGTCAAGCCCGCGCAGGCCGGCCACCGTGCTCAGCAGCGCCTGCGCCGCCTCGGTGCCCTTGGCGCCGAAGTGCTGCTGCAGGAACTTGCGGTGCTCCACGTGCTCGTGGAAGTGGTGCGGCGCCTGCACCGCGCAGATCACCGGCACGCCGGTCTTCAACTGCACGTCCATCAGCGCCCGCACCACGGCGTCGGCCACGAAGTCGTGGCGGTAGACGCCGCCGTCCACCACCAGCGCGCTGCCCACCACGGCCGCGTAGCGCCCCGACTGCGCCAGGCGCTGCACGTGCAGCGGGATTTCGAAGGCGCCGGCCACGTCGAAGACGTCGATCGCCCCGGGCCCGAAGCCGGCGCGCGCCATCTCGGCGAAGAAGGCGTCGCGCGAGCGCTGCACGATGTCGGCGTGCCAGGACGCTTCGACAAAGGCGAAGCGCAGCTCGCGCGGCAGCGGGGGGAGGTCGATGAGGGACGGGGCTTCGGACATGGAGGGCATTCTAGGAGCCCACGATCCAGCCCTCGAGCGGGTCGAAGCCCGGCAGGCCCCAGCGCGCATCGCCCGCGCGCCGGCGCTGCAGCGCCCAGGCCGCCTGCAGCAGGCACAGCACCGCGTCCAGCCGGTCGCCACTGGCGTCGTCGGCCAGGTCGTCGCGCTGCGCGTGCGTGAGCCTCAGCCGCAGGCCGGCCGCCTGCAGCAGGGGCGCCTGGCCATTTTCCAGCGCGTTTACCAGGGTCTTGCGTGCGATCAGGCGCTCGCCAGTCTGCCGGGCCTTGTCGTCGCTCTTGTAGGACACCGCGCCCAGCACGCTGCGCGCAAGCAAGCCGGGATAGGCCTCCAGCGCCACGCGCTGCGGGTCCCCGTCGAGCAGGCCGGGCAGGTGTGCGCCGGCGGCGATCAGGCGCGGCACGCCCGCGTGCATCATGAAGGCCACCGGCGGGTTCACCCACTTCATGCTCGGGCTGGAGCCGGCCGGCCCGTCGGTGGCGCGGTGCGCGAACTTGCCGCCCACGGGGCGCGCGTCGCAAAAGGCCGCGAAGGCCTCGCGGATGGCCGCGCGCGGCAGCGCCGCGTAGTGCGCCATGCAGGCGCGCCAGTCCTGGGGCCAGCCCAGGGCCTGCACCAGTTCGCGTGGCAAACCAAACGGCAGGTCGAAGCCGCCCACCCAGGGACCGGGCGCGCGCAGGCGCTCGCCCCAGGCGTCCAGCGATTCGAAACGCTCGATGGCGTCAAGCAGCACGCGGCCCCGCTCGGCGCGGCCCACGGCCAGCACGATGGGCTTGCGCCGCGTCGGCGCGCTCGTGAAATCGCAGCCCAGCAGCGTGAAGTCCATGGCCGCGCCCGCCGAGCCCACGCCGCCTCAGGCCAGGGCCAGCGCCGCCACGCCCAGTCCGATGCACAGCGCGCCGAGGATGCGCAGGCCCCGGTCGCCCTCGCGCAGCAGGTGGCCACCGATGAGCGCGGCGAACAGCATGGACACCTCGCGCGCCGGCGCCACGTGCGACAGCGGCGCGCGCTGCATGGCGAACAGCACCAGCACGTAGGCCACCGGGCTGAGCAGCGCCACCAGCAGCGCGTGGCGCCACTGCAGGCGCCACAGGCGCAGTGCCTCGGCGCGGTCGCGCAGCACACGCGGCGAGAACAGCACCAGCCGAACGAGGTTGCCCATGTAGTCGACCAGGATGGGCGACATCAGCAGCACCTTCACCGCGTAGCCGTCCACCACCGAATAGGCCGCGATGGACAGGCCTGTGAGCGCGCCGTAGTAGAGGCCGCGGTGCAGGCGCTCGCGTTTGGCCGGGTCGTGCGCCGCGCGCCACAGGCCCGGGCCGCCCGCAATGAGGAACACGCCACCCACCACCGCCGCGATGCCGGCGGCGCCGAGCGCGCTCAGGCGCTCGCCGAGGAACAGCACCGCCACCAGCGCGGTGATCAGGGGGCCGCTGCCGCGCGCCAGCGGGTAGACCACCGTGAGGTCGGCGCGCCGGTACCCGCGCAACAAAGTGGTGAAGTAGAAGACGTGGATGACGCCGCTGGCCACCACCATGGCCCATTCGGTGGTGCCCCAGCGCGGCAGTTCGCTGCGCGCGAACCACCAGCCCACGGGTGCCCAGATCACGGCGATCAGCGCGGAGGAGAACCAGGCGAAGCGCGTGTCGCCGCCCGCGTGCTTGGCGGCGATGTTCCAGCCCGCGTGGATCAGGCCCGCGAGCAGGATGAGCAGGAACGCATCGAGCGCCATGGAACGGTGCCGGGCGGGCCCGGGCCGATCAGGCGCGACCGATGATGCTGGCCGTGGCCATCAGCTCTTCGAGCAGCGCCAGCGAGACCTCGCCCGAAACCGCGTAGGGGTCGAGCTCGGGGCGCTCGGAGTACTTGAGCACGATGGAGGTGTTGAGCTTGGCGAGGTTGACCTGGCCCATGGTCCAGCCACCGAAGCGGCGCTCGCTGATTTCCTGGTAGTGCAGCAGCACCACGTCCTTGTGGCGCGGGTCGGCCGCGATGTGGTTGTAGAGCTGGTTGACCGCGGCGCGGCCGCCTTCGATGGCCTGCAGGAAGATGCCACCGCCGTAGCACAGCACCCCCGTGATGCCGTTGGACAGGTTGTGCTGGCGCGAGGACTCGAGGATACCTTCGATGGCCTTGGCCTCCTTGTCGACGGCGCGGCTGACGTAGAGCAGACGGACCAGCATGTTGGTTCTTTCCGGTGGAGGGGTCTCAGCGGGGCACGAGGGCGAGGAATTCGCGGCGCAGGTTGGCGTCCTTGAGGAAGACGCCGCGCATCACCGAGTTGATCATCTTGCTGTCCATGTCCTTGACGCCGCGCCAGGCCATGCAGTAGTGGCTGGCCTCCATCACGATGGCCAGGCCGTCGGGCTGCGTCTTGTCCTGGATCAGGTCGGCTAGCTGGATCACGGCCTCTTCCTGGATCTGCGGGCGGCCCATGATCCATTCGGCCAGGCGCGCGTACTTGGACAGGCCGATGACGTTGGTGTGCTCATTGGGCATGACGCCGATCCACAGCTTGCCGATGACCGGGCAGAAGTGGTGGCTGCAGGCGCTGCGCACGGTGATCGGGCCCACGATCATGAGCTCGTTGAGGTGCTCGGCGTTGGGGAATTCGGTGACCGCCGGGCCTTTGACGTAGCGGCCCGCGAAGACCTCCTTGAGGTACATCTTGGCCACGCGGCGCGCGGTGTTGCCGGTGTTGTGATCGCTCTCGGTGTCGATCACCATGGCCTCGAGCACGCCCTGCATCTTTTCCGTGACCTCGTCGAGCAGCTTCTCGAGTTCGCCGGGCTGGATGAACTCGGCGATGTTGTCGTTGGAGTGGAAGCGCTGGCGCGCGGCCTTGAGGCGTTCGCGGATCTTGACGGACACGGGCACGCCTTCGTCGCCGGAAGGCGGCGTGGCCGGGGTCTGGTCAGGGTCGGTCTTCATGAGCATTGGGCATGCTACCACCCGGCCCACCCGAGCCGGGCCCGGGCACCCGGGTATCCCCCGGGCGGCTGGGGATCACTACAGCAGCCGCTCGAGCACCAGCACCGCGAAGAAGCCCAGGGCAGCGATCACCGTCCACTTGAGGATCACCAGGCCCCACTGGCGGTAGCGCGGCTGGCCGGTGCCCACGTAGAAGGCGAAACACACGCCCGCCGCGATCAGCAGCAGCAGGACGGCCCAGCGGAACAGCAGCATGCGCGGCGCCGCCTCACCAGGCCGGGGCCACCTGGGCGAAACCGCGCGGGGCCTCGCGCTCGTTCTCGAAGCTCACCAGCTCGTAGGCCTGCGGCCGGTCGAGCAGCGCGCGCAGCAGTTGGTTGTTCATGGCGTGGCCGCTGCGGAAGGCGCTGTAGGCGGCCAACAGCGGCTTGCCGACGATGTACAGGTCGCCCATGGCGTCGAGGATCTTGTGCTTGGCGAACTCGTCGCCGTAGCGCAGGCCGTCGGCGTTGAGCACCTTGACGTCGTCCATGACGATGGCGTTGTCCAGCCCGCCGCCCAGCGCCAGGCCGTGGGAACGCATCATCTCCACGTCCTTCGTGAAGCCGAAGGTGCGCGCGCGCGCGATCTCGCGCGCGTAGTTGCCGCTGCCGAGGTCGAACTCCACGCGCTGCCCCGAGGCGTTGACGGCCGGGTGATCGAACTCGATTTCGAAGCTGAGCTTGTAGCCGTGGTAGGGCTCGAGCCGCGCCCACTTCAGGCCGCGGCCTTCGCCTTCGCGCACCTCCACCGGTTCGATGACGCGAATGAAGCGCTTGGGCGCGTTCTGCGTGGCGATGCCCGCGCTTTGCAGCAGGTAGACGAAGGAAGCGGAAGATCCGTCGAGGATGGGCACCTCTTCGGCGGTGATGTCGATGAGCAGGTTGTCCAGGCCCAGGCCGGCACAGGCACTCATCAGGTGCTCGATGGTGTGGACCTTGGCGCCGCCGTTGGCGATGGTGGAGGCCAGGCGGGTGTCGCTGACGGACAGCGCGTTGACGGGGATGTCGACCGGCTCGGGCAGGTCGACACGGCGGAACACGATACCGGTGTCGGGCGCGGCGGGGCGCAGGGTCAGCTCAACGCGCTGACCGCTGTGCAGGCCGACGCCGACGGCCTTGGTCAGGGATTTGAGGGTGCGTTGCGCAAGCATCCTCGAATTGTAGGTTTCTCGACCCCAGGCCATGGTGGGAAAAGGCGATGACCGCGATAGGGGCGGGCTTTGCCCGCCCCCCTGGCGCTCAGTCGGCCTGCTTGCGCAGGAAGGCCGGGATCTCGAAGTCGTCCATGCCGCCCGAGGCCAGCGCGTCCACCTTGGCCGCCGCCTGGGTGCGGTTGGTGCGCCACACGCTGGGCACGGCCATGTGCTGGTAGTCCGGCTGGGCCGTGCCCGCGCCCGGGCCACCCACGGCCTGGTTCACCGTCGGCACGTTGAACGGCACGTCGTCGGTGCCGGTGCGCAGCACCTGCAGCGGCGGCTGGCGGCGCTGCTGGCCCTGGCGCGACAGGCCCGTGGCGACCACGGTGACGCGCATCTCGTCGCCGAGGCTGTCGTCGTAGGCGGCGCCGTAGATCACGTGCGCTTCCGCCGAGGCGTAGGCGCGGATGGTGTTCATGGCCAGCTTGGACTCGGCCAGCTTCAGCGAGCCCTTGGCCGCCGTCACCAGCACCAGCACGCCCTTGGCGCCCGACAGGTCGATGCCCTCCAGCAGGGGGCAGGCCACGGCCTGCTCGGCGGCGATGCGCGCGCGGTCCGGGCCGGACGCCGTGGCGGTGCCCATCATGGCCTTGCCGGGCTCGCCCATCACCGTGCGCACGTCCTCGAAGTCCACGTTGACGTTGCCGTACTCGTTGATGATCTCGGCGATGCCGCCCACGGCATTCTTGAGCACGTCGTTGGCGTGCGCGAAGGCCTCGTCCTGGGTGATGTCGTCGCCCAGCACGTCCAGCAGCTTCTCGTTCAGCACCACGATCAGCGAGTCCACGTTGGCCTCGAGTTCGGCCAGGCCCTGGTCGGCGTTGACCATGCGGCGGCCGCCTTCCCAGTCGAAGGGCTTGGTGACCACGCCCACCGTGAGGATGCCCATCTCCTTGGCCACGCGCGCGATCACGGGCGCCGCGCCGGTGCCGGTGCCGCCGCCCATGCCGGCGGTGATGAACAGCATGTGCGCGCCTTCGATGGCCTCGCGGATGCTGTCCACGGCGCCTTCGGCGGCCTCGCGGCCCTTCTCGGGCTTGCTGCCCGCGCCCAGGCCGGTGACGCCCAGCTGGATGGTCTTGTGCGAGGCGCTGCGCGCCAGCGCCTGCGCGTCGGTGTTGGCGCAGATGAACTCCACGCCCTGGACCTGGCGGGCGATCATGTGCTCGACGGCGTTGCCGCCGCCGCCGCCCACGCCGATGACCTTGATCTGCGTGCCCAGGTTGAATTCTTCAACTTCGATCATTTCGATGCTCATTGGGTGCTCCTTTGCAGTTGCCTGTTCTGTTGCCGTGCCACCGGCGATGCTTGGAATGTGAAAACGGAAATCGGGACAAGGGTTCGGGTCATCCGGGAGGACCGGTGTGTTTGGCACACCGTCCTCGTCGTCGGCGCCGCCCCGGCGGCCGCCACTGCGGCGGGCCGTGCGTGGTGAGGGAGATCGTCCAAGGCATCAGAACGTTCCCATGAACCAGTTCTTCACGCGCTCCAGCGTGCCCGACATCGAGCCCGCCTTCTGCGCCACCTTGTGGCCGCGCACGCGGGCCAGCCGCGCTTCCTCCAGCAGGCCCATCACCGTCGCCGCGCGCGTCTGCGCCACCATGTCGGACAGCGCGCTGTGGTAGTTGGGCACGCCGCGGCGAACCGGCTTGAGGAAGATGTCCTCGCCGAGTTCCACCATGCCCGGCATGACCGCGCTGCCGCCCGTGAGCACGATGCCGCTGGAGAGCATTTCCTCGTGCCCGCTGTCGCGCAGCACCTGCTGCACCAGCGAGAAGATTTCCTCCACGCGCGGTTCGATCACGCCGGCCAAGGCCTGCTTGCCCAGCAGGCGCGGGCCGCGGTCGCCCAGGCCCGGCACCTCCACCTGCGTGTCGGGGTCGGCCAGCAGCTGCTTGGCGCAGCCGCTGTCCACCTTGATGTCCTCGGCGTCCTTGGTGGGCGTGCGCAGCGCCATGGCGATGTCGCTCGTGATCAGGTCGCCAGCGATCGGAATCACCGCGGTGTGTCGGATCGCGCCGCCCGAGAAGATGGCCACGTCGGTGGTGCCGGCGCCGATGTCGACCAGCGCCACGCCCAGCTCCTTCTCGTCGTCGGTCAGGATCGCCTGGCTGCTCGCCAGGGGGTTGAGCATCAGCTGGTCGACTTCCAGCCCGCAGCGGCGCACGCACTTGATGATGTTCTCCGCCGCGCTCTGGGCGCCGGTGACGATGTGCACCTTGGCTTCGAGGCGGATGCCGCTCATGCCGATCGGCTCCTTGACCTCCTGGCCGTCGATCACGAACTCCTGCGGCTCGACCAGCAGCAGGCGCTGGTCGGTGGAGATGTTGATGGCCTTGGCGGTTTCGATCACGCGCGCCACGTCGGTGGCGCTGACCTCACGGTCCTTGATGGCCACCATGCCGCTGCTGTTGATGCCGCGGATGTGGCTGCCGGTGATGCCGGTGTAGACGCGCGCGATGCGGCAGTCGGCCATCAGCTCGGCCTCTTTCAGGGCCTGCTGGATGCTTTGCACCGTCGCGTCGATGTTGACCACCACGCCGCGCTTGAGGCCGTGGCTCGCGGCCACGCCCAGCCCGGCCAGCTTGAGCGTGCCGCCGGCCTGCACCTCGGCCACCACCACCATGATCTTGGCGGTGCCGATGTCGAGTCCGACGACGAGGTCCTTGTATTCCTTGGGCATGATGGTGCGGGCGTTACCGGTTCGTGGGTGTGCGGGGGTTGGCGGGGTGGTCGCTGGTGGTCGTCACGCCGCGGATGCGCAGCGCGTAGCCGTTGGGGTAGCGCAGGTCCACGGTCTGCAGCGCGCCTGCGGTGCGTTCGGTGAGTTGGGGCAAGGTGCCGACGAAGCGCTGCACGCGGGCCTGCAGCTCCTCGGGCGTGCCGCGGCCGAGTTCGACGACCGCGCCGCTGTGCAGCCGCGCGCGCCAGGCGCCGCGCTCGCCGAGCTCCAGGCGGTCCAGGCCGAGCTCCAGGCGCGCGAACTGCGCCTGCAGGGTCTTGTGCATGGCCAGCACCTCGCCCGCCCGGTCCTCGGGGCCGGCGAGTTCGGGCAACTGGTCGACGTCGTCCGGGCTGGCCTCGAAGACCTCGCCGTGGGAATTGACCAGTTCTCCCGAGCCTGCTTCGCCCCACCAGGCCACGGCGTCGTGCTCCTGCAGGGTCACGCGAAGGCGGTTGGGGAACTCGCGCTGCACCACGGCGCGGCGCACCCAGGGCACCTGCTCGAACATCTGGCGCACCTGATCCAGGTCGACGGTGAGGAAGCTGGACGACAGGCGCGCGCGCATCTGCGTGGCCAGCTGGGCGCGCAGGCCCACGGCGTTCTGGTGCGCCACGTCGCCGTGCACGCTGATGCCCTTGACCGTCCAGGCCGGGTGGCGCACGGCCCAGGTGCCGAGCGCGCCCAGCGCGAGCAAGGCGAACACACCCAGCAGAAGCTGGGTGGCCAGGGCCATCAGCTTCACGTCCAGGGGTATGTCGGTCGTCGTGGGCATGGGGGGTGGGTCAGGCGTTGTCCAGCGCGGCGGTGGCCAGCAGGCGCACGCACAGGTCTTCGTAGGAAATGCCCGCCGCGCGCGCCGACATCGGCACGAGCGAGTGGCCGGTCATGCCAGGCGAGGTGTTGATCTCCAGCAGGTAGGGCTTGCGCGTGGCGGCGTCGATCATCACGTCGGCGCGCGCCCAGCCGCGGCAGTCCAGCGCCAGGAAGGCCTTGAGCACCAGGGCCTGGATGGCGGCCTCCTCGCCCTCGGGCAGGCCGCAGGGCACCAGGTACTGCGTGTCGTCGGTGAAGTACTTGTTCTGGTAGTCGTAGTTGCCGTCGGGCGCCACGATGCGGATGACCGGCAGCGCGCGGGCCGAGCCGCCCGTGCCGAGCACCGGGCAGGTGACTTCGTCGCCAGCGATGAACTGCTCGCACATCACCATCGGGTCCTGCTGGGCGGCCAGGGCATAGGCGGCCTCGCACTGGTCGGCGCTCACCACCTTGGTGAGGCCGATCGTGGAACCCTCTCGCACGGGCTTGACGATCATGGGCGAGCCCAGCGCCTCGAAGGCGGCGCGCGTCTCGGCCGCGCTGCGCACCTGACGCCAGGCCGGCGTGGACAGGCCCTCGGCCACCCAGATGCGCTTGGTCATGAGCTTGTCCATGGCCACGGCCGAGGCCATCACGCCGGGACCGGTGTAGGGAATGCCCAGCAGCTCCAGCGCGCCCTGCACCGTGCCGTCCTCGCCGAAGCGGCCGTGCAGCGCGATGAAGCAGCGCGCGAAGCCGTCGCGCTTGAGCTCACTCATGTCGCGCTCGGCCGGGTCGAAGGCGTGCGCGTCCACGCCCTGGGACCGCAGGGCCTTGAGCACGCCGGTGCCCGACATGATCGATACCTCGCGTTCGGCGGAACGCCCGCCCATGAGCACCGCCACTTTGCCGAAATCCTTGCCAGTCATTTCGCCAACTCCATGATTCGTCCCGCCACCGTGCCGATGGTGCCGGCGCCCATGCACAGCACCACGTCACCGTCGCGGGCGTTGTCCAGCACCGCGCGCGGCATGTCGGCCACGTCGTCCACGAACACCGGCTCCAGCTTGCCGGCCACGCGCAGCGCGCGCGCCAGCGAACGGCCGTCGGCCGCCACGATGGGCGCTTCGCCAGCCGCGTAGACCTCGGCCAGCAGCACGGCGTCGGCCTGGCCGATGACCTTCACGAAGTCCTCGAAGCAGTCGCGCGTGCGGGTGTAGCGGTGCGGCTGGAAGGCCAGCACCAGGCGCCGCCCCGGGAAGGCGCCGCGCGCGGCAGCGATGGTCGCGGCCATCTCCACCGGGTGGTGGCCGTAGTCGTCGACGATGGTGGCGTGGCCGCCGTCGGCCAGGCGTGCCTCGCCATAGCGCTGGAAGCGCCGGCCCACGCCCTTGAAGCTGGCCAGCGCCTGCAGCACGGCCGCGTCGGGCACGCCCAACTCGACCGCGATACCGATGGCGGCGAGCGCGTTGAGCACGTTGTGCTGGCCCGGCAGGTTGAGCACCACGTCGAGATCGGGCAGGGCCACGCCGTTGCGGCGCTGCACGGTGAAGTGCATCTGGCCACCGACCGCGCGCACGTTCAGCGCGCGCACCTGGGCGTCCTCGCTCAGGCCGTAGCTGGTGATGGGGCGTGCGATCTGCGGCAGGATCTCGCGGATCGCGGCGTCGTCCACGCAGACCACGGCCGCGCCGTAGAACGGCATCTTGTGCAGGAAGTCCACGAAGGCGCCCTTGAGGCGGCCGAAGTCGTGGCCGTAGGTGTCCATGTGGTCGGCGTCGATGTTGGTGACGACCGAGATCACCGGCAGCAGGTTGAGGAAGGAGGCGTCGGACTCGTCGGCCTCGACCACGATGTACTCGCCGCTGCCCAGGGCCGCGTTGGCGCCGGCGCTGTTCAGGCGCCCGCCGATCACGAAGGTCGGGTCCAGGCCGGCCTCGGCCAGCACGCTGGCCACCAGGCTGGTGGTGGTGGTCTTGCCGTGCGTGCCGGCGATGGCCACGCCTTTCTTCATGCGCATCAGCTCGGCCAGCATCACCGCACGCGGCACCACCGGCACCAGCCTGGCGTGCGCGGCCACCACTTCGGGGTTGTCGGCCTTCACGGCGGTGGAGGTGACGATGGCGTCGGCGCCCTCGATGTGCCTGGCCTCGTGGCCGATGCAGACCTTCGCGCCCAGGGACTCGAGGCGGCGCGTCGTCGCACTCTCGCCCAGGTCGCTGCCGGAGATGGTGTAGCCCTGGTTGAGCAGCACCTCGGCGATGCCGCTCATGCCCGCGCCGCCGATGCCGACGAAGTGGATGTGACGGATGGCGTGCTTCATTCGGTTCTGACTTTCGCGAGTTCGAGGCAGGCGCCGACCACGGCCTCGGTGGCGCCGGTCTTGGCCACGGCGCGCGCCTTTTCGGCCATGGCCTGCAGCTGGGCGCGGTCCAGGCCCTGCAGCAGCAGGGCGAGCTTGTCGGGCGTGAGGCCGGCCTGCGCCTCCAGCCAGGCCGCGCCCGCGTCGACCAGGAAACGCGCGTTGTGCGTCTGGTGGTCGTCCACCGCGGCAGGAAACGGCACCAGCAGCGAGGCCGCGCCCACGGCGGCCAGTTCGGTCACCGTGCTGGCGCCGGCGCGGCCGATCACCAAGTCGGCCTCGGCGTAGGCGCTGGCGGTGTCCTCGATGAAGGGGGTGAGCTCGGCCGCCACGCCGGCGCTGGCGTAGTTGGCGCGCAGCTCGTCGATCTGCTTCTCGCCGCTCTGGTGCAGCACCACCGGGCGCTGGGCCTCGGGGATCAGGGCCAGCGCCTGCGGCACGACACGGTTGAGCGCCTGCGCGCCCAGGCTGCCGCCCACCACCAGCAGGCGCAGCGGGCCCGTGCGGCCCGCGAAGCGCTCGGCCGGCGCGGGCTGGTTCAGAAAGGCCGCGCGCATCGGGTTGCCCACCCACTGGGCCTTGGACAGCGCGTTCGGGAAGGCGCAGAAGCGGCGGTCGGCCACTTCGGCCAGCACCTTGTTCGCCAGACCCGCGATGGAGTTCTGTTCGTGCAGCACCAGGGGCTTGCCCAGCAGCACGCCCATCATCCCGCCCGGGAAGGTGATGTAGCCGCCCAGGCCCACCAGCACGTCGGGCTTCACGCGGCGCACCACCTGCAGGCTCTGCCAGAAGGCGCGCAGCAGGTTCAGCGGCAGCAGCAGCTTCGTGACCAGTCCCTTGCCGCGCAGGCCGCCGAATTCGACGGTCTCGAGCGCGAAGCCACGCGGCGGCACCAGCCGGCTTTCCATGCTGCCCGGCGCGCCCAGCCAGTGCACGCGCCAGCCGCGCGCGCGCAGCGCCTCGGCCACCGCGAGCCCGGGGAAGATGTGGCCGCCGGTGCCGCCAGCCATGATCAGGGCGCAGGGCGGGCGTGTGCTCACGTGCGGCCCCCCTTCATCATCTGGCGGTTCTCGAAATCCACCCGCAGCACGACCGCCAGCGCGACCAGGTTGAGCAGGATGGCCGAGCCGCCGTAGCTCATGAAGGGCAGCGTCAGACCCTTGGTGGGCAGCGCGCCCAGGTTCACGCCGATGTTGATGAAGGCCTGGAAGCCGAACCACAGGCCCACGCCCTGCGCCACCAGGCCGGAGAAGACCTGGTCGAGCGCGATGGCCTGGCGGCCAATGTGCATGATGCGCCGCGTGAGCCACAGGAACAGGGCGATCAGTGTGAGCACGCCCAGCAGGCCGAACTCCTCGCCGATGACGGCGAGCAGGAAGTCGGTGTGCGCCTCGGGCAGCCAGTTGAGCTTTTCCACGCTGCCGCCCAGGCCCACGCCGAAGATCTGACCGCGACCGAAGGCGATCAGCGCGTGCGAGAGCTGGTAGCCCTTGCCCAGGGCGTGCTCGGCGCTCCAGGGATCGAGGTAGGCGAAGATGCGCTCGCGGCGCCACTCGCTGGCCATGATCATCAGCGCGAAAGCGCCCACCACCACCAGGGCGATGAGGAAGAACATGCGCGCGTTGACGCCGCCCAGGAACAGGATGCCCATGGCGATGACCACGATCACCATGAAGGCGCCCATGTCGGGCTGGGCCAGCAGCAGCACGCCCACCACGCCCAGGGCCACGGCCATGGGCAGCACGGCCTGCCAGAAATTCTGCTTGATCTCCATCTTGCGGACCATGTAGCTGGCGGCATAGAGCAACACCGCGAGCTTGCCCAGCTCGGAGGGCTGGAAGTTCATCACGCCCAACGAGATCCAGCGGTGCGCGCCGTTGACGCCCTTGCCCACCACCAGCACCACCACCATGAGCAGCAACGCGAGGCCGAACAGCCAGGGCGCGAGTTGCTCCCAGCGCTGCATGGGCACCTGAAAGGCCAGCAGCGCGGCGACGAAGGCGATCGCCATCGACAGGCCATGGCGCAGCACGAAGTGCGTGTGCGCGTAGTTTTCGAAGCGCGGGTTGTCGGGCAGCGCGATGGAGGCCGAATAGACCATCACCAGGCCCCAGGCCATCAGCGAGAACACCACCCACAGCAGCGGCTGGTCGAAGCCGGTGACCCCCACGGGCGCGCCGCGCTGGCGACCGTAGCTGCGGCTGGACAGGCGCACCGGGATGCCGTCGCCGCCCGCGCCCACCAGCGCGCCAGCGGCCCAGGACGGCAGCCAGCCGCGCAGCCGCTCGCGCAGGCCGGCCCCGAGGCGGGCCATCCGGCCGGGCCCCGGGGCGGCAGCGGCCTTGCGCCGGCTCACAGGCCGCCCTCCAGGCTCATGCCGCGCGCCTCGGCGAGCTCGCGCACGGCGGCGACGAACACCTCGCCGCGGTGCACGTAGTTACGGAACTGGTCCAGGCTGGCGCAGGCCGGCGACATCAACACGGCGTCGCCAGGGCGCGCGAGCTCGGCGGCCAGGGGCACGGCGGCCGCGAGTTCGCCCGCGTCGTGCAGGGGCACGCCGGCACCGCGCAGCGCCTCCTCCACGGCAGCGCGCACCCGCGGCGCGTCGCGGCCGATCAGGACGACGGCACGCGCATGGCGCGCCAGCGGCCCGGCCAGGGGGAGGAAGTCCTGGCCTTTGCCATCGCCGCCCAGGATCACCACCAGCCGGCGCTCGGCGCCCAGGCCATTGACGGCCGCCAGTGTGGCGCCCACGTTGGTGCCCTTGCTGTCGTCGAAGTACTCGACCTCGTCCACGATGGCCACGGGCTCCATGCGATGCGGCTCGCCGCGGTACTCGCGCAGGCCGTGCAGCATGGGCGCCAGCGGCGCGCCGGTGGAGGTGGCCAGCGCCAGGGCGGCCAGCGCGTTGGCCGCGTTGTGGCGACCGCGGATGCGCAAGGCCTCGGCGGGCATGAGGCGCTGGAGATAGATCTCTTCGTCCTCCTGCGCGCGGCCCTTGGCGCGGGTTTCGTCGAGCGCCAGCGCGCGCACCAGCCAGGTCATGCCATTGACGGTTTCCAGGCCCCAATCGCCCGCGCGGGTGGGTGCGTCCAGCCCGAAGCTGCACCACTGGCGCGCCGGCACCTGGCGGTTGCGGTTGCCGATCTTGACCGTCACCAGCCCGGGCTTGAGGGCCATCACGCGCTCATCGTCGCGGTTGAGCACCATGAGCGCCCGCTCGCCGAACACGGCGGCCTTGGCCTGGGCATAGGCGTCCATGCCGCCGTGCCAGTCGAGGTGGTCCTCGGTGAGGTTGAGCAGCGTGGCCGCCGTGGGCACCGAGGCCCAGGCGCCCGAAGCGGTGCCGTCGAGCTGGAAGCTGGACAGTTCGAGCACCCATACGCGCGGCAGGTGCGGGGGCTGGGGCGGCTCGGGCGGCGGCGGAGCGATGAGCGCGGGGCCCTCGTCGTCCGCTGCGGCGGGCGCGGCTTCGTCGGCGGCCGAGGTTTCGGCGGAGACGGGGCCGTCGTTGGCCTCTGCCTCGGCTGGCGCTTCGCCCGGCGGCGTGTCCCCGGGCTCGGGCTCGGCGGGCGACGCCGCTGCCACGGCCTTCGCCTGTTCGGCCAGGGCCTCGGCCTCGGCGGCTTGCGCCGCTTCGCGCTCGTCGTCGGCCGCCTGCGCGACGGCCTCCGCGCGCAGCGCGGCGGCCAGCACGTCCAGCAGGGCCGGGCCGATGTTGCCCGCCACGGCCACGGACCAGCCCGCGCGGTCCAGCAACTGCCCGGCGAGCGAGGTGACCGTGGTCTTGCCGTTGGTGCCGGTGATGGCCAGCACCTGCGGCCGGTAGGGGAAGCGCTCGCGCCGCGACAGGCCCTGCAAGGCCTGGGCGAACAGATCCAGTTCGGTGAGCACCGGCACGCCGCGCTCGCGCGCGAAGGCGAACACGCCCTGCAGCTCGGCCGGCATCAGGCCGGGGCTGCGCGCGATGAAGGCCCAGGGCTCGCGGGCCAGCAAGGCCTCGTCGAAAGCGCCGCTGACGAAGCGAGCTTCGGGGCAGGCGCCCTGCAGCGCCATGAGCTGCGGCGGCGCGGCCCGCGTGTCGGCCACGGTCACGTGCGCACCTTCGCGCGCGCACCAGCAGGCCATGGACAGCCCTGAGGTGCCCAGACCGAGGATGAGGACGTGCTGGTCTTTCATCGCAGCTTGAGCGTGGACAGGCCGATCAGGCACAGCAGCATGGTGATGATCCAGAAGCGCACCACCACCTGGGTTTCCTTCCACCCCTTCTTCTCGAAGTGGTGGTGCAGCGGCGCCATCTGGAACAGGCGCCGGCCTTCGCCGTAGCGCTTCTTGGTGTACTTGAAGTAGCTGACCTGCAACATCACCGACAGCGCCTCGACCACGAAGATGCCGCCCATGATGGCGAGCAGGATCTCCTGGCGCACGATGACCGCGATGGTGCCCAGCGCGCCGCCCAGCGCGAGCGCGCCGACATCGCCCATGAAGACCTGCGCCGGGTGGGTGTTGAACCAGAGGAAGGCCAGGCCGGCGCCGGCCATGGCGGCGCAGAAGATGAGCAGCTCGCCCGAGCCCGGGATGTGCGGCAGCAGCAGGTAGCGCGCGAACACCGCGTTGCCCGTGACGTAGGCGAAGATGCCCAGGGCCGAGCCCACCATCACCACCGGCATGATGGCCAGGCCGTCCAGACCGTCGGTGAGGTTGACCGCGTTGCTGGCGCCCACGATGACCAGGTAGGTGAGGATGACGAAGCCGGCCACGCCCAGCGGGTAGCTCACTTCCTTGAAGAAGGGCACGATGAAGCCCGACTGCGGCGGCAGGTCCAGCGTGAAGCCCGAGCCCACCCAGTCGATGAAGAGCTCCAGCACGCGCGCGTTGCTGGTCTCGGACACCGCGAACACCAGGTAGAAGGCCGCCACCAGGCCGATCAGCGACTGCCAGAAGTACTTCTCGCGCGAGCGCATGCCCTCGGGGTTCTTGTGCACCACCTTGCGCCAGTCGTCGGCCCAGCCGATGGCGCCGAAGCCCAGGGTCACGATGAGCACGATCCAGACGAAGCGGTTGCTCCAGTTGAACCACAGCAGCGTGGATGCCGCGATGGCGAACAGGATCAGCACGCCACCCATGGTGGGCGTGCCGCCCTTGCTCAGGTGGGTTTGCATCGCGTACTCGCGGATCGGCTGGCCGATCTTGAGCGCGGCGAGGCGGCGGATGAACCAGGGGCCCGCCACCAGGCCGACCACCAAGGCCGTCATGGCGGCCATGACGGCGCGGAAGGTGAGGTACTGGAACACCCGCAGGAAGCCCAGCTCGGGGGACAGGCCCTGCAGCCAGAGGGCGATGCTAGGCAGCATGGGAAGAATCCTTGTGGTTGTCGGCCTGCGTCGGGTCGAGCGCGCGCACGGCCCGCACCACGCGTTCCATGCGCATGAAGCGCGAGCCCTTGACGAGCACGCTGGCCACCACCCCGGTGGCGACCTCGGCGGCCACGTCGGTGGCCAGCGCGTCCACCTCGGCGACGCATCGCGGCGCGGGCTCGCCGGCCGCGCGCAGGGCCTCGGCGGCCTCGCACATGGCCGTGCCGCTCACGCGCACCTCGTCGATGCCGCGCGCGAAGGCGTGGCGCAGCACCTCCAGGTGGAAGGCCAGGCCCTGGTCACCGACCTCGCCCATGTCGCCCAGCACCAGCAGGTGCGGCGCGGGCAGCGAGGCCAGCACATCGATCGCGGCGCGCACGGAATCGGGGTTGGCGTTGTAGCTGTCGTCGATCAGCGTGAGCACGCGGCCACCCACGGTGACGGTGATGGCGCGCGAGCGGCCGCCCACCGGCTCGAAGGCCTCCAGCCCGCGCGCGATGGCGTCCAGCGGCACACCGGCGGCCACCGCGCAGGCCGCGGCCGCGAGCGCGTTGCGCACGTTGTGCCGGCCCGCGATGCGCAGCCGCACCTCGGCATCGCCCAGCGGCGAGGCGATGTGCAGCGCCCAGGCGCCGTCGCGCCACTCCGCGCTGTGCGCGCGCACGGTGGCCTCGGGGTCGGTGTCGCTGAACGTCAGGCTGCGCCGCGCGCCGGCCAGCGCCTGCCAGACGCGGGTGTGCACGTCGTCGCTGGGAAACACGGCCACGCCATCGGCGCCGAGCGCCGCGATGACGGCGCCGTTCTCGCGCGCCACGGCCTCCACCGAGCTCATGAACTCCTGGTGCTCGCGCTGCGCGTTGTTCACCAGGGCCACCGTGGGCGCCGCCACGGCGGCGAGCTGGGCGATCTCGCCCGGGTGGTTCATGCCGAGCTCGATCACCGAGCAGCGGTGCTGCGGATTGAGGCGCAGCAGCGTGAGCGGCACACCGATGTCGTTGTTGAAATTGCCCTGCGTGGCGTGCGCGGCCTCGCCGGCGTGCGCGCGCAGGATGCTGGCGACCATCTGCGTGACCGTGGTCTTGCCATTGCTGCCGGTCACGGCGATCAGCGGCAGCGTGAACTGGGCGCGCCAGGCCTGCGCCAGCTGCAGCAGCGCGGCACGCGAATCGGGCACCTCGGCACCGGGCAGGCCGGCCTCGGCCAGGCCACGCTGCGCGAGCCCGGCCACCGCGCCAGCGGCCGCCGCCTGCGCCAGGAAGTGATGGGCGTCGAAGCGCTCGCCCTGCAGCGCGACGAACAGGTCGCCGGCGCGCAGGCTGCGGGTGTCGGAATGCACGCGCTCAATGGGCGCGGCGATGCGGCCGACGGCGCGCGCGCCGGGCAGCGTGGTGAGCAGTTCGGCCAGGGTCTTCATGCGGCCTCCCGGCGCAGCGCGAGCGCGCGGCGCGCGTGCTCGATGTCGGAGAACGGCGACTTCACGCCCCGCACCTCCTGGTAGTCCTCGTGGCCCTTGCCGGCGATGAGCACCACGTCGGCGGGCGCGGCTTCGCGCACCGCCAGCGCGATGGCCTCGGCGCGATCAAGCACGGTGCGCGCGGCGGCCGGGTCGCTCAGGCCGCGCGCCATCTGCGCCAGGATGGTGGCCGGGTCTTCACCACGCGGGTTGTCGCTGGTCAGCACGGCGTGGCGCGCCTCGCGTTCGGCCACGGCGCCCATCAGCGGGCGCTTGCCCGGGTCGCGGTCGCCACCGCAGCCGATCAGCACCCACAGCGCCCCGCCGCGCCGCGCGGCCAGCGGTTGCAGCGCCTGCAGGGCCTTCTCCAGCGCGTCGGGCGTGTGCGCGTAGTCCACCAGCACCAGCGGCGCGCCAGGTGCGTCGGCCTGTGCCTGCTGCATGCGGCCGGGCACGGGCGTGAGCGCCGCGCAGGCCTGCGCGGCGGCGGCGAAAGGCACACCCAGCGCGCGCGCCGTGGCCAGCACGCCCAGCAGGTTGTGCACGTTGTATCGGCCCACCAGCGGCAGGCTCAAGGCCTGGCGTTGCCGCTCCTGGCCGCGCGGGTCGCGTTCGATCAGCTCGAAGGCCAGGCCGGCGGGCGTGGTGACGACGCCGCGCGCCTCGAGCCGCGCCTCGCTGTCGATGGCCACGGGCCAGAGATCCAACCCCCGCCCCTGCAGGCGCGCCAGCAGGCCGGCGCCGTGCGGGTCGTCGGCGTTGACCACCGCGGCCTTGAGGCCGGGCCAATCAAACAGGCGCTGCTTGGCGGCCCAGTAGGCGTCCATGCTGCCGTGGTAGTCGAGGTGGTCTTGGGTGAAGTTGGTGAACACGGCCACCGCCACGCGCGTGCCGTTCAGGCGCCCTTCCTCCAGGCCGATCGACGAGGCCTCGATGGCGCAGGCGCGCAGGCCCTGGTCCACGAAGCCGCGCAGCTCCTGCTGCAGCATCACCGGGTCGGGCGTGGTCAGGCCGGTGGCCAGCAAGGCCGCGCCGGGGCGGCCGATGCCCAACGTGCCCACCACCGCCGCGGGCCGGTTGCAGGCCGACAGCAGCTGCGCCGCCCACCAGGCGCTGGAGGTCTTGCCGTTGGTGCCGGTGATGGCGATCACGTCAAGCGCACCGCTGGGCTCGTGGCACCAGGCGCTGGCGATGGGGCCGGCCTGGGCCTTGAGGCCGGGCACGGCCAACACGCGTGGGTCGTTGCGGCAATCGAAGGCGTCCAGGCCTTCGCGCTCGACCACGGCCGCGCTGGCGCCGCCACGCAACGCGTCGGCCACGAAGCGGCGGCCGTCGGTGGCCGCGCCGGGCCAGGCCACGAAGCCGTCGCCCAGGCGCACGCGGCGGCTGTCGCACACCAGCCCGCCGGTGACGCTGGCGCGCAGCCACTGGGCCACGGCTTCGGGATGGACGAGCGTCTGAACCATCAGAACGTCTCCTCCACCGGCTCGCCGAAGATCTGCGGCTTGACGTTCATGTCGGGCTGCACGCCGAGGATGCGCAGGGTTTCCTGCACTGTCTCGCTGAACACAGGCGCGGCCACCAGGCCGCCATAGAACCCGCCTTCGCTCGGTTCATCGATCGACACCGCGACGATGATGCGCGGCTGCTCGATGGGCGCCATGCCGACGAAGAAGCCGCGGTATTTGCCTTCGGCGTAGCCGTTGCCCTCTTGCTTGCGCGCGGTGCCGGTCTTTCCGCCCACGGAGTAGCCCATGGTCTGCGCGCGCGTGGCGCTGCCGCCGGGCTTGGTCACCAGGCCCAGCATGTCGCGCACGGCGCGCGCGTTCTGGGCGCTGAAGACACGCACGCCCTGCGCGGGCGTGTCGCTCTTGAGCAGGGTCAGCGGGATGAGCTCGCCCTCGCGCGCGAAGATGGTGTAGGCCTGCGCGAGTTGGTAGAGCGAGACGGACAGGCCGTAGCCGTAGCTCATGGTGGCCTGCTCGATCGGGCGCCAGCTCTTGTAGGGGCGCAGCCGGCCGGCCACCGCGCCCGGGAACGGCACCTGCGGCTTCTGGCCGAAGCCCACCTGGGCGTACATCTCCCACATCTCGCGCGGGCTCATCTGCATGGCCATCTTGACCGTGCCCACGTTGCTCGATTTCTGGATCACCTCCGACACCGTCAGCACGTCCTTGGGGTGGGTGTCCCGGATGGTGGAGCCACCGATGACGATGCGGCCAGGCGCCGTCTGGATGGGCGTGTTGGGCCGCACCAGGCCCTTGTCGAGCGCGAGCGCGGCAATGAAAGGCTTCATCGTCGAGCCGGGCTCGAAGGTATCGGTGAGCACGCGGTTGCGCAGTTGCTCGCCACTGAGGTTGCGCCGCTGGTTCGGGTCGTAGCTGGGGTAGTTGGCCAGGGCCAGCACCTCGCCCGTGCGGGTGTCGAGCACGATGACGCTGCCAGCCTTGGCCTTGTGCTGTAGAACGGCTTGGCGCAGCTTCTGCCAGGCGAAGTACTGCACCTTGCTGTCGATGGACAGGCTGAGGTCGGGGCCGTCCACGGGCGGCACGACGTCCTGCACGTCCTCGACCACGCGGCCCAGGCGGTCCTTGATGACGCGGCGCGAACCGGCCTTGCCCGCGAGCTGCGACTGGAACGCCAGTTCCACGCCCTCCTGGCCACGGTCTTCCACGTTGGTGAAGCCCACCACGTGGGCCGTGGCCTCGCCCTCGGGGTACTGGCGCTTGTACTCGCGGCGCTGGTAGATGCCCTTGATGCCCAGCGCGGCGATCTTCTGCGCCACGGGCTCATCCACCTGGCGCTTGACCCAGACGAAGGTCTTGTCGTTGTCGGCCAGGCGCTTGCGCAGATCGGCGAGCGGCATGTCGAGCAGGCGGGCGAGTTCGCGCAGCTTGGAGTGGTTCTTGTCCACGTCCTCGGGGATGGCCCAGATGCTCTGCGCCACCACGCTGGAGGCCAGGATCAGGCCGTTGCGGTCGAGCACGCGGCCGCGGTTGGCCGGCAGCTCCAGCGTGCGCGCGAAGCGCACCTCGCCCTGGCGCTGAAAGAAGTCGTTGCCGATGACCTGGACGTAGGCGGCACGCCCGGCCAGACCAGCAAAGGCCAGCGCCAGGCCGAAGACGATGAACTTGCTGCGCCACACGGGCGTCTTGCTCGCCAGCAGCGGGCTGGAGGCGTAGTTGATGCTGCGGCTCATCGCGCGCCCTCCCCGCCTTCGGCTGCGGGCGCCGGGGCCGGCGTGGCCGCGCGTTCGCTCACGTACTGCGTGATGCCCGGCGTGACCTGGCGCATCTGCAGCTGGCGCTGGGCGAGTTGCTGCACGCGCGCGGGCGCGGCCTGCGCGCGGCGCTGCACGGCCAGTTGCTCGTGGTCGGCGTCGAGCCGCTTGGACTGGGTCTGCGCACGGTCCAGCGCCGAGTAGAGGCGGCGCGACTCGTACTGGGTGTGCACCAGGTAGAAGGCGCTGGCCAGGACGGCCAGCAGCAGCACGAGGTTGAGCCGGATCATGGCAAGGCCCTCACGCAGGCCACTGCGTGTGCTGCGCGATCCCCCGAAGGGACGCGAGCTGGCTGCAGGCGGTCCGGCGCGGCGCTCATGCCACCCCCGTTCGCGTGGCCACGCGCATGACGGCGCTGCGCGCGCGCGGGTTGCCCTGCACCTCCGCCTCGGACGGCATCACGCGGTGCACCTCGGCCAGGCGCGTGGGCGCGGGCTCGGCGAAGGGCGCGCGGCGGTCCACCACGGCGCGCGAGTGGCGCGCCATGAACTGCTTGACCGGGCGGTCTTCCAGGGAGTGGAAGCTGATGACCACGAGGCGACCTTGGGGCTTGAGCAGGGACAGGCTGGCTTCTAGCGCCTGTTGCAGCTCTTCAAGCTCGGCGTTGATGAAAATCCGAAGAGCCTGAAATGTGCGCGTTGCAGGGTCCTTGCCCGGCTCGCGGGTTTTGACCGCGCCAGCCACGATTTCGGCCAGCTCGCCGGTGGTTCGAACAGGGCCCCGTTCCTGTCGGCGACGATCAATCGCCTTTGCAATCGGTGCAGCAAACCGTTCTTCGCCATAGTCACGAATGACCTCCGCCAGGGTGGAAATGGGCACCGTCTCGAGCCACTGGGCCACGCTCTGGCCACGCGTGGTGTCCATGCGCATGTCCAGCGGGCCGTCGTGGCGAAACGAGAAACCCCGCGCGGGGTCGTCGATCTGCGGCGAGCTCACGCCGAGGTCCATGAGGATGCCGTCGGCGCAGGCCGGCGGCAGTTCGGTCATGGCCGCAAAGCCGCTGTGCCGCACCGAGACGCGCGCATCCTGCGCGGCCAGCTGGTGCGCCACCTCGATGGCCTGGGGATCCTTGTCGAAGACGGTCAGCCGCCCTTGGGGCGACAGCCTTTGCAGGATGGCGCGGCTGTGCCCGCCGCGACCGAAGGTGGCATCGACGTAGTGGCCGTCCGGGTTGATCGAAAGCGCCTGCACGGCCTCGTTCAACAGGACGGTCTGATGGGCCCATGTCGTCTCCACCACCGCCCTTAGAAGGAAAAGTCCTTGAACACGTCGGGCATCTCGGCCTTCATGGCCTCGGCCTCCTGTGCGGCATACACCTGGGCGTCCCACAGTTCAAGGTAGGCGCCCATGCCGAGCAGCACGACATCTTTGCTGATGCCCGCCGCGGCGCGCAGTTCGGGCGAAACCAGCACGCGACCGGTGCCGTCCACCTCCACATCCATGGCATTGCCGAGGAAGATACGTTTCCACCACTGGGCCTGCATGGGCAGGTTGGCGATGCGGTCGCGGAAGTCTTCCCAGGCCTCGCGCGGGAAGACCATGAGGCAACCATGGGGGTGTTTGGTGATCGTGAGCGAGCCACCCAGGGCGTCGCGGTGCCGGGTCGGCACGGACAGCCGCCCCTTGGCATCGAGACTCAGCGAAGACGCGCCCTGGAACACCGCTTTTGACCTTCAGGTGGGACATACCACCACTTAATTGCACTTATTCCCACTGTAGCAGGAAAACACTCGCGCACCAGGGGTCATGCACACTTTTTTTCAATGAAATCAACCACTTAGAAGTGATTTCGCGGGGAATCCAGGACCAAAAAGCACATAAAAAGCAAGCACTTACAAAGGTCAGTGCAAGTGAAGCTTCAAAACAGGAACGCCCGTGGGGTGGTTCCACGGGCGTTTCACGAGGCGACGGGCGGTGAGGGTGGGTCGGCGGCGGGAAAGGAGCCCCGACCAGCCAGGCCGCTCAGAGGATGTAGCGCGACAGGTCCTCGTCCTGGCTGAGCGCGCCCAGCCGCCCCTGCACGAAGGCGGCGTCGATGTTCACAGTCTGGCCCTGCAGCTTGGCCGCGTCGAAGCTCACTTCGTCGAGCAGATGTTCCATCACCGTGGAGAGCCGCCGCGCCCCGATGTTCTCGGTGCGCTCGTTCACCTCGCAGGCGATCTGGGCCAGCTGGCGGATGCCGTCGGACTGGAACACCAGCGTCACGCCCTCCGTCTCCAGCAGCGCCTGGTACTGCCGCACCAGCGACGCATGGGTCTGCGTGAGGATGGCCTCGAAGTCGTCCACCGACAGCGACTGCAGTTCCACGCGGATCGGGAAGCGCCCCTGCAGCTCGGGGATGAGGTCGCTGGGCTTGGACAGGTGGAAGGCACCGCTGGCGATGAACAGGATGTGGTCGGTCTTGATCGGCCCATATTTGGTGGACACCGTCGTGCCCTCCACCAGCGGCAGCAGGTCGCGCTGCACACCCTGGCGCGACACCTCGGCCGTGCCACCGCTCTCGCTGCGCGAGGTCACCTTGTCGATCTCGTCGATGAAGACGATGCCGTTCTGCTCGGCGTTGTGCAGAGCGCGGGCTTTGATCTCGTCTTCGTTGACGAGCTTGGCCGCCTCTTCGTCGATCAGCAGTTTCAGTGCCTCGGCGATGCGCAGCTTGCGCTGCTGCTTGCGTCCGGCGCCGAACTGGCCGAACAGGCCTTTGAGCTGCTCGGCCATTTCCTCCATGCCGGCGGGCCCCATGATCTCCATCGTGGGACGCGGCTCGGCCACCTCGATATCGATTTCGCGATCGTCGAGCTGGCCCTCGCGCAACTTCTTGCGGAAGGCCTGGCGCGCGGTGCTGTCGGGCGTGGGCTGGGGCTCGAAACCCACGGCGCGCGGCGGCGGGATCAGTGCGTCGAGGATGCGCTCCTCGGCCGCGTCCTCGGCGCGCGCGCGCTGCTGGCGCATCGCCGCGTCGCGCGTCTGCTTGATGGCGATGTCGGCCAGGTCGCGCACGATGCTGTCCACATCCTTGCCGACGTAGCCCACCTCGGTGAACTTGGTGGCCTCGACCTTGATGAAGGGTGCGTCGGCCAATTTGGCCAGGCGGCGCGCGATCTCGGTTTTGCCCACGCCGGTCGGGCCGATCATGAGGATGTTCTTGGGCGTGATCTCCGGGCGCAGTTTTTCGTCCACCAGCTGACGCCGCCAGCGGTTGCGCAAGGCGATGGCCACGGCGCGCTTGGCGCCCTTCTGGCCGATGATGAAGCGGTCGAGCTCGGAGACGATCTCCTGGGGTGTCATCGAAGACATGTCAAACGGCCTCAGTCGAGCGTTTCAATGGTGTGGTTCATGTTGGTGTAGATGCACAGCTCGCCCGCGATTGCGAGCGATTGGCGCACCACATCTTCGGCGCTGAGCGCGGTGTGGTCGATGAGCGCCTTGGCCGCGGCCTGGGCGTAGGCACCGCCCGAGCCGATGGCGACGATGCCGTGCTCTGGCTCGAGCACGTCGCCATTGCCGGTGATGACCAGCGCGGCGCTGCGGTCGGCCACCGCGAGCATGGCCTCCAGGCGGCGCAGCACGCGGTCGGTGCGCCAGTCGCGCGTGAGCTCGATGGCCGCGCGCGCCAGGTGGCCCTGGTGCTTCTCCAGCTTGGCCTCGAAGCGTTCGAACAGGGTGAAGGCGTCGGCCGTGGCGCCAGCGAAGCCCGCCAGCACGCGGTCGTGGTAGAGCTTGCGCACCTTGCGCGCCGTGCCCTTGATGACGATGTGGCCCAGGGTGACCTGGCCGTCGCCGCCGATAGCGACCTGCACGCCCTGCGGCGTTTCGCGGCGGACGCAGACGATGGTGGTGCCGTGAAAAGATTCCATGGGGTGGCAGATGGGGATGCGATGGCCCCCCTCAAGGGGCAATGGAGAAAAAGCCGGCGCACAACCCGCCACGCACCACGCGGTCCAACCCAGTGACGCCGCGGAACCGGCTTTGCCGGGCCGCTGGTGTCGCCCCCTTTGAGGGGGTCGCGCGCAGCGCGGCGGGGGTGCTTCCTGCTAGTCGTTGCGAAGGACCACCTTCGCGTACTCGGTGATGCCGATGACGTGGAAGAAGGCCGAGACCAGTCGGTGCACGTCGACGAACTGCACGAGCCGGTTCTGCGCGTGGTGGTTCGACACCCAGTTGAGCAGCGTGCCCGCGGCCGAAAAATCGACGCGGATCAGGTTGCGGCAGGAGAGGATCAGCACGTCGGCACCTTCCAGCCGCTGCTCCAGCATGTCGATGGTGCTCTGCGCGTCGCCGCGGATTTCGCCCGACAGCTCCACCAGGCCAAGGTGGTTGATCGACCCGGGCTGCGAGTCCATGGCCGACTCGCCCGAAAGCGTGGATGGCGGCGAGAGGGTCTCGATCACCGATTCGCCCAGCACGGAATGGCCTTCGTCGCCATCGCCACGCATCGACTGGTAGCGGCAGCGTGGCCGCTCCCAGCCCGGCGGGGACAGCTCGTAGGTGACGCAGAAGTCCAGCGCAGTGAGCTCGAACTCATCCGCCCGGTTCATCAGCCGCAGCACGGCCATGCGCAGCTCCCACCACAGCTGCTCGACGTCGCGGCGGCCCGAATGGGTCATGCTTTTGAGCACGTCGCGCAGCCTGGCGCCGCCCACGAAGCGCAGCTCCACGTCCTGGTCGGTCCAGAGCGTGACCAGGCCCAGCAACGCGCGCGCGGCCTT
The DNA here is from genome assembly GCF_016903055.1 of Hydrogenophaga sp. YM1. Classification (NCBI taxonomy): domain Bacteria; kingdom Pseudomonadati; phylum Pseudomonadota; class Betaproteobacteria; order Burkholderiales; family Comamonadaceae; genus Hydrogenophaga; species Hydrogenophaga sp. YM1. The sequence goes on from NZ_CP070223.1 coordinate 3,717,903, forward strand.
GGGGTCCATGCTGCTGAGCAGGCTCCAGTCGATCACCCAGGGCTGGCGCGCGCGCGTCAGCACGTTCTGCAGCGAGCCCACGGCGTGCGCGTCAAGTTCGGCCTCGCAGGCCCACACGGCGCGTGCGTGCCCGGCGGCGATCGGCGCGTCGGCCGCGACCACCATGCGCTGCACCGCGGCCGGCATGTCGTACCACTGCGGGGCCGAGCGGTCGAAACGGTTCACGAACTCCACCGCCCGGTTCTCGAAGGGCGCGAGCTGGCCGGTGGCGCGGTACAGATCGAACAGGGCGAGCCAATCGGCCTCCTGGTCGACGCGGGCGCCGCCGTCGGACACGGCCTCCAGCAGCCCCTGTTCCGCACCAGCATCGTCGCCATTGGCGAAGCGGATGGCGGCCTCCTCCACCTCAGGGTCCTGGGCCACCTCCTGCACGTCCAGCGCGTAGAAGTGCGAGGCCGAGAACTCCGAGCCCAACTGCTGGCTGCTGGGCGTGCCCGCGCGCGGCGCCATCAGGCCCGTGCGGGGACTGCTGGGGGGCTTGATCGGCGCGGGCGCCGTCGCCTGCGACGGCCGCAGCGCCATCGGCTCGGTGGGTTGGTGCTCGCGCTGCGCCGAGGGATGCAGCAGCGGCGCGGGCTCGGTCACGTCGTACTGGGCGCGCAGGCGCGCCGGGTCCACCTGAGGCAAGGGCCGGATCGGCGAGGCCTCGCGGGCCTTCGGCGGCAAGGTTCCGGGCGGCTGCGCGGCGCTGTTGGGTCCCGGTGAACCGGTGCTGGTGATCGAGTCCGCGCCCTTGGTTTTCCACCACTGCATGGACATCTGCGCCTCGATCTCGTCGATCTTCTTGAGCGTCATCGCCCGGTCATCGGGCTTGGAGGGGATGCTGCTCTGGAAGAAGGACGGGCGCATGCCCTGGGCCTCGGCGGGCGAGCCCTCGCGCGAACGGATCTTGCGCAGCATGTCGAACTCGCGCTTGCGCACGAAGTCGTTGCGCCGCTTGCGCTCGATCATCTCCTTGAGCGCGGCCTTGCTGTATTCGCTCTCGCGGTCCGACTGACGGGTGTCCAGGTCGGCCCAGCTCGTGGTGGGGTGGCGAACGAACTTCACCACCTTGGAGAGGAAGCCGCCGCTGGATTCGTCCTTGGACATTGGAACCGGGCTGTGGATCGGGTCGGTGCCGGTCGAACTCAGTCGCCGAACATCTTCTGCTTGAGCTCGCGGCGCTGCTGCGCCTCGAGCGAGAGGCTGGCCGTGGGCCGCGCGATGAGCCGGCCCACGCCGATGGGCTCGCCGGTTTCCTCGCAATAGCCATAGTCGCCGGCCTCGATGCGCGCGATGGCCTGCTCGATCTTCTTGAGCAGCTTGCGCTCGCGGTCGCGCGTGCGCAGCTCCAGGGCGTGCTCTTCCTCGATGGTGGCGCGGTCGGCCGGATCGGGCACGACGACGGTGTCCTCGCGCAGGTGTTCGGTGGTTTCACCCGCGTTGTTGAGCATGTCGGTCTTCAGGCCCTTGAGCTTGGTCTTGAAGAACGCCAGTTGCACGTCGTTCATGTACTCGCTGTCGGGCATGGCCAGCACGTCAGCGTCGGTGAGCTGTTCGACCTTGAGGGTCTTCCAGTTGTTGGCCCGCTTGGGGTCCTTCTGCAGGGATGGGGGGGCGGGGGACGTCATGACGGTTCGTTCATTCACGGGAGAGAAAGTCGCCTTGGGGGCGTCTGGGGCATGGCTGGGCGCGGAGGCCGGCTGGGACATCTGCGCCAGCATGGCCTTGCGCGCCTCGCGTTTGCCCATGGGCGCCGGCGAGGGTTCGGTCGCGGTGGGCGCCGCAGCGCTGGCCACCTTGGAAATGAGGTCGCTGGCCACGGCCGCCGCCTTGGCGGCGGGCGATGCCGCGACCTTGGCCTTGACCGGTGCCTTGGCGGCGGCTTTCACCACCGGCTTCTTGGCGGTCGGCGCTTTGGCCACGGGCTTCGCCACGGCCTTGACAGCGGGTTTCACCGGCGGCTTGGCCACGGCCTTGGGCAGCGGTTTCGGCGCCGCCTTCTTGGCCACGGCCTTGGGCGCCTTCACGGGTGCCTTCGCCGGTGCCTTGACCACGGCCTTCTTCGCCACCGGCGCCTTCTTGGCCACAGCCTTGACCGGGGAGGCCTTCTTGTGTGCCACCGGCTTGCCGGCACGCGCCGTGGCGCCCGAGGCGACGGACTTGCCTGCTTTCGCTGCCTTGGAAGCCGGGGCTTTCACAACGGGTCTCCTTGGGATGGCCGGCACGCCCCTTCACAGGGATCGCGCCCGGCTCGTGGACCGATGGCGACGGGCTCCAACCCGGGCCCGCCATCGGCAAAGGCGCTGTTATACCCCCTTGCCGTGTGACAAATGCCCTGGTTGATTCGGGGCGCGATTGTAGCCATGCGCGAAGCGCAGCCCGCGCCGGCCGGCAGACCGGGGCAGGCCGTGGTGAGACAAACGACACGGCCCGGCCCCCTGCGCTGAATGGCCCGACCCGCGCCCGGTTCAGGCCAGGCTCTGCTCGAGCCCCTGCTCGAGGATGTCGCGCGGCAGTTCGATGCCGATGAACACCATCTTGCTCACGCGCTTTTCGTCCGGCCCCCACTCGGGGCCCAGGTCACTGCCCATGAGCTGGTGCACGCCCTGGAAGATGACCTTGCGCTCGGTGCCTTGCATGTGCAGCACGCCCTTGTAGCGCAGCATGCGCGGGCCGTAGACCTGCACGATGGCGCCCAGGAAGTCCTCCAGCTTTTCGGGGCTGAAGGGGCGCTCGGCGCGGTAGACGAAGCTCTTGACGTCGTCGTCGTGGTGGTGGTGGTGCCCGTGGCCGTGCTGGTGCGAGGGGTGGTCGCAGTGCTCGCCATGGGCGTGGTCGTGGTCGTGGCCATGGTGGTCGTGGCCATGGTGATCGTGGTCGTGATGGTCGTGGTCGTCGGCCTTGAGGAAGTCCGGGTCGATCTCGAGCTTGGCGTTGAGGTTGAAGCCGCGCAGGTCGAAGACCTCGTTGATGGCCACTTCGCCGAAGTGCGCGGGCCGCATGGCCGCGCGCGGGTTCATGTGCTTGAGGCGGTGGACCAGGGCATCGACCTCGTCGGCCGAGACCAGGTCGGCCTTGCTGATGAAGATCTGGTCGGCGAAGCCCACCTGGCGACGCGCCTCCTGGCGGTCGTTGAGCTGCTGGGCGGCGTGCTTGGCGTCCACCAGGGTGACGATGGCGTCCAGCAGGTACTGCTCGGCCACCTCGTCGTCCATGAAGAAGGTCTGGGCCACGGGGCCGGGGTCGGCCAGGCCGGTGGTTTCGATCACCACGCGCTCGAAGTCGAGTTCGCCCTTGCGCTTTTTCTGCGCCAGGTCGGCCAGCGTGGCGCGCAGGTCGTCGCGGATGGTGCAGCAGATGCAGCCATTGCTCATCTGGATGATGTTTTCGGTGGTGTCGGCCACCAGGATTTCGTTGTCGATGTTCTCTTCGCCGAACTCGTTCTCGACGACGGCGATCTTCTGGCCGTGGGCCTCGGTGAGCACGCGCTTGAGCAGGGTCGTCTTGCCCGAGCCGAGGAAGCCGGTGAGGATAGTGGCGGGGATCAGGGCCATGGTGCGTAGGGGGTGGGGAAAACGAAGGCGGAAGAGTGTAGGCCAGCCCGGTGCGAACCGGCTTCAGGGCCGGCGCATCACCACCAGGCCCTTGAGGTATTCGCCTTCGGGGAAGCTCACCGTCATCGGGTGGTCACGGGCACCGCCCAGGCGCAGCAGGAAAACGCCGTCCACGCCGGCTTCCAGGCCGGCCGAGGCCACGATTTTGTGGAACAGCTCCACCCCCACCCCGCCGGAGCAGGAGAAGGTGAACAACACGCCACCCGGGCGCAGCAGCTTGAAGCCCAGGCGGTTGAGGTCCTTGTAGGCGCGCGCGGCGCGCTCGGCGTGCGCCGCCGTGGGGGCCAGCTTGGGCGGGTCGAGCACGATGCCGTCGAATTGCCGGCCCTCGTCGATGAGGCGGCGCAGGGTGGCATTGACGTCGGCGTCCCGCCACTCGCAGCGGCCGGCGTCGAAGCCATTGAGGGCCACATTGGCCCGGGCCAGCTCCAGCGCGGGCCCCGAGGAGTCGACGGAGAGCACGCGCTCGGCACCGCCGGCGAGCGCGGCCACGGTGAAACCGCCGGTGTAGCAAAAGCCATTGAAAACCTCGGCCAGGCGGTGCCGCGCCACCAGTTCGCGGCAGGCGGCGCGGCTGTCGCGCTGGTCGAGGTAGTAGCCGGTCTTGTGGCCGCTGGCGATGTCCAGGCCCAGGCGCCAGCCGTGTTCCTGCAGCACCAGCGCCGTCTCGCCCTGCCCGCGCAGCCAGCCGGTGGCGTCGGCCAGGCCTTCCAGGCGCCGGCTGCTGGTGTCGCTGCGCTCGTACAGGCGCTCGCAGCCGCTGAGCTCGAGCAGGGCGTCCGCGATCACGTCCTTCCAGCGCTCGACGCCGGCGGCGCCGAACTGGGCGACCAGGGTGTCGCCGTAGCGGTCCACCACCAGGCCGGGCAGGCCGTCGGACTCGGCGTGCACCAGGCGCACGCCATCGCTGTCGATCGCCAGGCGCTCACGCAGGGCCAGGGCGGCGCGCAGGCGCTCCTTGAAGAAGGCGGCGTCGATGCGCTGCCGTTGATCGAAGCTCCAGGCGCGCACGCGGATTTTCGAGGCGGGCGAGACGGCGCCCCAGGCGAGGAACTGGCCGTCGGCGCCCTCCACGCGCACGGTTTCGCCGGGGTCGCCGCCACCCTTGGCGATGGCACCGTCGAACACCCAGGGGTGGTGGCGCTGCAGGGAGCGTTCCTTGCCGGGCCTGAGTCGGATGGATTTCATGCCCGGTCGTGTCCGTGGGGTGGGGTGGCCTTACTTGGCGCGTGGCTTGCGGGCCTGGGCGCGCGGGTGCGCGGCGTCGTAGACGCGCGCCAGGTGCTGGAAATCCAGCCGGGTGTACACCTGCGTGGTGCCGATGCTGGCGTGGCCCAGCAGTTCCTGCACGGCCCGCAGGTCGCCGCTGGACTGCAGCACATGGCTGGCGTAGGAATGGCGCAGCATGTGCGGGTGCACCGGCGTGGCCAGGCCGGCCTGGATGGAACGGCGCTTGAGCCGCACGCGGATGTACTGCGGCGTGAGCCGCCCGCCGCGCTGGCCGATGAACAGCGCCGCGTCGTCCCGCGCGAAGGCGGGGCGCAGGTCCAGCCAGCGCCGCAGCGCGTCCAGCGCCGCGCGGCCCACGGGCACGCTGCGCCGCTTGCTGCCCTTGCCCAGCACGTGGGCCTCGGCGCCGCTCAGGTCGATCCAGCCGCGCGCCGTGGCGCTGGCCGCCACGTCCAGCCCCACCAGTTCGCCGATGCGCAGGCCGCAGCCGTACAGCAGTTCGGCGATGCAGGCGTCGCGCGCCTCCAGCGCCGGGTCGTCCTCGGCGTCTGCGTGGCCCATCAGGCGCACGGCCTCGTCCACCGGCAGGGCCTTGGGCAGGGGCTTGCCGGCCTTGGGCGCGCGCACGTCGTTCACCGGGTGCTGCTGGATCAGGCCCTGGCGGCCCAGCCAGCCGTAGAAGCCGCGCCAGCCCGAGAGGATGAGCGCGATGCCGCGCGCGCTGCGCCCACCCGAGTGCATCTGCGCCACCCAACGCCGCACATGCGCGGGCATCACGTCCGCCAGGGCCACGCCGGCCTCGCGCGCGTTCGCCTGCAGCTTCTCCAGATCGCCCGTGTAGAGCGCCAGCGTGCGATCGGCCAGGCGCTTGTCCACGCGCACGTGGTCCAGGTAGGCCCGCACCAGGCCGGCGTCGTCGCTGCGGGCCGGCCCGGCGTGGCTCATTCCGTGGCCGCGGCCACCACCGGGCGCAGGCGCGAGAGCGCGGCGCTGGTGAGTTCGCCGATGCGTTCGAGGAAGTCGGTGCCCATGTCGGAGGCGAAGCGCTGCGGATCGGGCGAGGCCAGCACCAGCAGGCCGAAGGCCTCGGGCGCGGCGCCCGCGCGCAGCGGGATCAGCGCCAGCGACTGGGCCGACGAGGGATCGACCAGCCACTGCGCGGCCTCCAGGCCCGGGTTGTGGCCGCAGTACGGCACCGCCAGCGAGCCCGCGAAAGCCTGGGCATCCTGGCTCGCGCCCTGGGCGTAGTCCTCGCCGGCGAACTCGGCCGACACGCCCCAGACCTTGATGCCCACCTGCGGCACCAGGAACTGCGCCGACAGCTCGGTCGCGGCCACGCGCGGCAGGTCGCGCGCCTCGCGCACCAGCAGCAGTTCGCGCATCCAGCGCTGCAGCTTGTCGGCGATGGCGGTGTTCTCCTTGCCGTGGCGCATCATCTCGGCGGCCTTGAGCTCCAGGCCGCGGATCTTCTCGCGCAGCATCTCGGCCTGGCGCTCCTGCAGGCTCACGGCGCGCCCGCCGTGCGGGCTGGTGAGCTGCACCGCCGCCAGCAGGCTGGCGTGGCGCTCGAAGAAGTCGGGGCTGTTGGCCAGGTACTGGGCGATGTCGTCCTCGGTGATGGGCGGGATCGGCTGGGTCATGGTGGTGGGCGAAAAAGACTACGGTTGGTTCAGCTCGTCGGGCACGGTGATCTCGCCCTCGAACACGGGGGTGGCGGGGCCGGTCATGAACACGGGGGCGTCGTGTTCGGGCGTGTCGACCCATTCGATGGTGAGCACGCCGCCACGGGTGTGCACGTCCACGCGCGAGCCCAGCCAGCCCAGGCGGATGCCCGCCACCACGGCGGCGCAGGCACCGGTGCCGCAGGCCAGGGTTTCGCCCGCGCCGCGTTCGTACACGCGCAGCTTCACGGTGCGGGTGTCGATCACCTGCAGAAAGCCGGCGTTGACGCGCCGGGGAAAGCGCTCGTGGTTTTCGATCAGCGGGCCCCAGGCCGCCACCGGCGCGGTGTCGACGTCGTCGACCAGCAGCACCGCGTGCGGGTTGCCCATGGACAGCACCGCCACGTACTGGTCGCCCGCGTAGGGCACGGCCAGCGGCCAGCGCTCGAAGTTGCCGAGCTTCTCGGCCTTCAGGCCCTTGGCGTCGAAGGGCACCTGGGGCAGCGCGAAGACCGGCGGGCCCATGTCCACGGTGACGCGGCCGTCGGGCAGGCGCTTGAGCTCCAACACGCCGTTCTTCACCTTCACGCGCAGCGGGTTTCGCTCGCTCAGGCCCTTGTCGTGCACGTAGCGCACGAAGCAGCGCGCGCCGTTGCCGCAGTGCTCCACCTCGCCGCCATCGGCGTTGTGGATGACGTATTCAAAGTCAAGGCCCGGCTCGGGGGCCTCGCGCACGGAGAGGATTTGGTCGGCGCCAACGCCGAAGTGGCGGTCGGCGAGAAAGCGGTACTGCGCCGTGCTGAGCCCGAGCCGTCCGCGCGTCTCGTCGAGCACGACGAAGTCGTTGCCCGCGCCTTGCATCTTGGTGAAGCGGATCCGCATGGAGGCGGATTATCCGCGTTGCCCGCGGCCCCTGACGCGCGCACGACGCAAGACCGTGCCGCCCTCCCCCACAATCCCGCCATGGTCCGCCCCACCCAACTCCTGCACCCGCCCCGCCCTGCCGCGCCGCTGCGCCCCGCCGCCACCGTGCTGCTGCTGCGCGACGGACCCGATGGTGTCGAGGTTCTGATGACCCGCCGCTCCATGACGGCCAGCTTCGCGCCCGGCGCCTACGTGTTCCCGGGTGGCGGCATCGACGCCGCCGACGCCCAGGCCTTCGGCGCCGCCGCGCGCCGCCCCACGCAGACCGACCTGCGCCTGACCCAGGCCATCGCCGCCATCCGCGAGAGCTTCGAGGAGTTGGGCGTGCTGCTCGCGCGCCGCGCCGACGGCGGCTGGGCCACGGCCGAGGACATCGCCGCGCTCGACCGAAAGGCCCCCTTCGCGCCGCAATGCACCGCGCGCGGGCTCAAGCTGGCGGCCGACGAGGTCTTCGTGCTCGCCCACTGGATCACCGACCGCGACCTCTCGCGCCGCTTCGATGTGCCGTTCCTCATCGCACGCATGCCCGAGGGCCAGGAGCCCGTGGCCGACGAGAGCGAGCAGTTCGAGCCCCTGTGGGTGCGCCCGGCCGACGCGCTGGCGCGCCACGCCGCCGGCCAGTTTTTCATCATCTTCCCGACCATCCGCACGCTGGAGCGCCTGCAGGCCCACGCCTCGGTGCAAGCGGTGCTGGACGCCTGCGCCGCGCACGACGAACCGCTGTGGACCAGCTGCCCGCGCGCCGGCCTGGTCCGGGGCCGCGAGTCGCGCCACATGGAACACGAGCCGCCCTTCGGCGAGCTGGCCCTGGTCTGCCCCGACGGCCAGATCGTGCACCCGCTGGACTGGCAGCACGAACAGCCGGTGCCGCTGCTCAAGCAGGTGATGCGCCTGACCGCGCCCAACAGCGGCGTCATGACCGGCCCCGGCACCAACAGCTACATCGTGGGCGACCCAGCCAGCGGCTACATCGCCATCGACCCGGGCCCGGACGACGGCGCGCACATCGAACGCCTGTGGCGCGCCTGCGGCGCCGACCTGCGCGCCATCGTCTGCACGCACTCGCACCCCGACCACTCGCCCGGCGCCGCGCGCCTGCAGACCCTGTGCGTGCAGGCCGGCGCCACGCGCCCACCCATCCTGGGCCTGGCCAGCGCGGCCACCGCACGCGAGAACAGCCGCTTCACGCCCGACCGCGCGCTGGCCGACGGCGAGCGCCTGGCGCTGCTGGCGCCCGACGGCACCACGCACACGCTGATGGCCGTGCACACGCCCGGCCACGCGGCCAACCACCTGTGCCTGGTGCTGCTGGAAGACGGCCTGCTGTTCTCGGGCGACCACATCCTCAATGGCAGCACCACGGTGATCGACCCGCCCGACGGCGACATGAGCGCCTACCTGGCGTCGCTGGACCGCCTGGCCGCGCTGTGCGACGAACAGGGCATCGAATTCATCCTGCCCGCGCACGGCCACGTGCTGGGCGACCTGCGGCGCACGGCCGACAACCCCTCGGCGCCGGTGGAGGGCGGCGCGCGGCGCGCCATCGACCAGCTCAAGGCGCACCGGCTCGCGCGCGAGGCCAAAATCGCGCGCGCCATGCAGGTCCGGCCCGACGGCGGCCTGGACGACTGGGTGCCGCTGGCCTACGACGACGTGCCCGAGCGCCTGTGGCCGGTGGCGCGGCGCTCGCTGCTCGCCCACGTGGAGCGCATCCGCGCCCTGGGCGGCTTCAACGCCTGAGGACGGCGGCCAGGCCGCTGGCGGCCTGGCCTGCGCCGCGCGCTCAGAAGCGCCGGCCGTACACGATGCCCACGCCCTCGGCCTTGACGCCGTCCTTGTCGTGGTAGTTCATCCAGTTGGCCTGCAGGTAGGACACCGGGCTCAGGTGGACATTGACCCCCAGGCCGTAGGCCGTGTCGGTGCCGGTGTCGTCCCGGTTGATGCCGCCCGCCGACAGCTCCAGCTTGGTCCGCGCCACGCCCACGCGCCCGAACAGCTCGACCCGCTCGCCCAGCGGCAGCGTCGGCTTGAGGAACAGGCCGTAGGTGCTGGGCACCTTGGCATCGATGCCCGTGTTCACGCCATTGAGCTTGATCTCGTCCTTCATCACGCCGCCGGCCACATGGCCTTCGACGGACAGAAACGGCCACAGGCGGTAGCCCAGCGTGCCCGTGAGCAGGCCGGGCTTGGCCTCGGCGCTCAGGGGGCCGTCCTTGGCGGTGATCTTCAGCTGCGACAAGCCGATCTCGCCGTACAGCTTCGGGTCGGACGGGGACTGGACCTGCTGGGCGGAGGCGGCGCTGGCCAGCCCCGCCGCGAGCAGGGAAACGAGCATGGTTCTGCTGAGGTGCGTCATGTGCGGTCCTTTCGGTCAAAAACCCTCCGGGACCGATAGGGCAAACGCCGTACCTGGCCGCTGGCGCGGCCGGCACATGACGGCAGGAAGAAAAGTGTGAAGCGCGCCGGTACGCCGGATTCTGTGCGCCCCGGTTGCCCGGAACGTGACCGCCATTCCTCTGGGCCGCCGGTCACCCGAACGGCTCGATGCCACCTACCCGCCAGCTCCGCGGAGCCACATCAACGCTGGCCTATTTGGTGTTGCTGCGCGTAGAGATTGCCCGTTTCACCCGGTCTGGGTTGCCCCGGACCGACTCGTCTCTGTTGCTCTGATCCTCACCTTAGGGCCCCGCGGGCGAACCCTCGGGGCTTGTCGGTGGAGAGGTGTTACCTCCTACGCTGCCCTGCGCAGTCCGGACGTTCCTCCAGCACACCCTTTCGGGTCTTGTGCCAGCGGCGGTCTGGCGCGCTTCACGGGCGCGATTATCTCGCGTCCTCAGATCAGCCGCTCGATGCGGCGGTGCCGCCAGACAAAGCGGTAGAACGCCGTCTGCAGCAGCAGCATCGCCACGTAGGCCACGGGGAAGGCGAGCCAGATGCCCGGCAGGCCGAGCCGCGCGTCCAGCAGCCAGGCGGCGGGCAGCTGCACGCCCAGGATGCAGAAGATGGAGATCGCCATGGGCACCATCACCACGCCACTGGCGCGCATCAACCCGCCGACGATGGCCTGGAAACCAAAGACCAGGATGCTCCACAGCATGATGTGCAGCAGGTGCTCGGCCTGCAGCCGCACCTCGGCCTGCGTGAGAAACAGCCCCAGCAGGTGGTGCGACAGCCCATAGCCGAGCAGCACCAAGGCGCCGGTGAGCACCAGGTTGAGCCACAGGCCGGTGCGCAGGATGGCGCCGAGCCGGTCGACCCGGCCCGCACCGATGGACTGCGCCGCCAGGATGGAGGTGGTGATGGCGATGGACAGCGCCGGGAACTGCACGTAGTTCACCACCTGCGTGACCGCGCCGTAGGCCGCCGTGGCCTGCGATCCGTGGCCGTTGACCAGCGCCAGGATGACCAGCTCCGAGACGGAGATCACCACCATCTGCACGCCCGTGGGCAGGCCGATGCGCATCACCTTGCCGAGGATGGCGCGGTCCAGCCGCAGCGCGGCCCGCATCTCGGCGTCGAAGGCCATCACGCTGCCCTGGCGCGCCAGGCGCCAGCCCAGGAACACCAGCGCCAGCGCGTAGGACACCAGGCCCGCGTAGGCCGCGCTTTGAATGCCCAGCGGCGGCAGGCCCAGCCAGCCCTTGATGAGCGCCGGCGTGAGCAACAGCCCCAGCACCGTGGACATCAGCAGCGCCAGCAGCGGCGAGACCGTGTCGCTGATGCCGCGCAGCAGCTGCGTGAACAGGATGAACACCAGCAGCAGCGGCATGATCAGCAACATCACGCGCGCGTAGGCCACGGCATCGTCCAGCACGTCCAGCGGCGTGCCCAGGGCCTGCATGGCGGGCCGCGCGAACGCCACGCCCAGCGCGGCGGCCACCAGGCCGATCAGCGCCCCCAGCATCAGCGCCGTGCCGGCGATGGCCTTCACCTTGTGCGGCTCGCGCGCGCCCCAGGCTTGGCCGATCAGCACCGAGGCGCCCGCGCCCAGGCCGATCACCAGCGAGATGAAAAAGAACACGATGGGGAACATGCCCGAGACGGCCGCCAGCGCGTGCGTGCCGAGCATCTGCCCGATGAAGATGCCGTTGAGCGTGCCCGACAGCCCTTGCAGGATGTTGGACAGCACCATGGGCACGAGGAACACGAGGTAGACCCGCCAGAGCGGGCCTTGTGTGGAGGGAGGCATGGGAAGGGTCCGGAAAGGGTGGATCAGTCGTTGGGGTCGGCGTCGGGATCGGCGGGGCCGGTGGCCATGAAGGCCTCGCGCGCCAGCCAGCTGGCGTGCGCCTGCACGTCCGGCGGCCAGGGCGCGATCTGGCGGGCGAAGGCCTCGGCGTCGTGCGCGAACAGCGCGCGCGCGGCCTCCTCAAAGCCGGGAAAGCCGCCCGCGATGGCGCTCATGAAGCGGTAGGCGCGTTCGGTGGCCTCGCGCCGCGCGTCGCGGCCGGCGTGCACGCGACGCGCTTCGTCGACCAGCCGGCGCAGCGCGGCCGAGGCGCCGCCGGGCTGGCGGGCCAGCCAGTCCCAGTGGCGGGGCAGCAGCGTCACCTCGCGCGCCACCACGCCCAGGCGCGGCCGGCCCACCTGCGGCGCGGCGGCGACAGGGGCATCGGGCGGCGGGGCCGGGAAAGGGTAGTCGACGAGCGCACCACTGGCGTCGTCGAACACCAGCAGGCCACCAGCCGACAGGTCCAGCGCGCCCAAGGCGCGGGCGACCTCGTCGCAAGCGCCAAAAGCCACGCGCCGCGCGCCCAGAAAGGCGGTGCACCGGGAGGGAGATTTTGCAGACATGGCTGAAATTATACCCGGGTATTTTTATTTTGCCCGGATCAATTAAAAACCGGGTCGGGCGCGGGATTGGGGACAATGCGCGGCTTCGTCTGCTTGATCGCCACAAGCCCCACGACCCATGATCCGCATCGCCGAACTCAAACTCCCCCTGGCCGAGGTGCCGGCCGAAGCGCGCCGCGCCGCCGACGCGCCCAGCGAAACCGAGGCCGACCGCGCGCCGCCACCGCACCCGGTTCAGGCGCTCACCCGACTGGCCGCGCAGGCCCTGGACATCGACCCCGCCGCCATCGCCGCGCTGACGGTCTTCAAGCGCAGCTTCGACGCCCGCAAGGCCGAGCTGCTGGCGGTCTACATCGTCGATGTGGCCCTCGCCGACGCCTCGGCGGAGCCGGGTTTGCTGTCGCGCCACGCCCAAAACCCGCATGTGCGTGCTACGCCCGACATGTCGTGGACCGCGCCCGGCCACGCGCCCGAGGGGTTTCCGCGCACCGGGGACGAGCGCCCCGTGGTGGTGGGCCTCGGCCCCTGCGGTCTGTTCGCGGCGCTCGCCCTGGCGCAGATGGGCTTGCGGCCCATCGTGCTGGAGCGCGGCAAGCCCGTGCGCGAGCGCACCCGGGACACCTGGGGCCTGTGGCGCCGCCGCGTGCTGAACCCGCAGAGCAACGTGCAGTTCGGCGAAGGCGGCGCGGGCCTGTTCTCCGACGGCAAGCTCTACAGCCAGATCAAAGACCCGCGTTTCCTCGGCCGCAAGGTGATGAACGAGTTTGTCGACGCGGGCGCGCCGGGCGAAATCCTCTACACCGCGCACCCGCACATCGGCACCTTCAAGCTCGTGAAGGTGGTGGAGGCCATGCGCGAAAAAATCATCGCCCTGGGCGGCGAGATCCGTTTCCAGCACCAGCTCACGGGCCTGGTCACCGAAGGCGATGGCGCCGCGCGGCGCGTGCGCGCCCTGCGCGTGCACCGGCTCGACACGGACGAGCACCTGGAGTTGCCCGCGCGGCGCTTGGTACTGGCGCTGGGCCACAGCTCGCGCGACACCTTTGCCTGGCTCTGGGACCAGGGCGTGGCCATGGAAGCCAAGCCTTTCTCGGTGGGTTTCCGCATCGAACACCCGCAAAGCCTGATCGACCGCGCCCGCTGGGGCCGCCACGCCGGCCACCCGCTGCTCGGCGCGGCCGACTACAAGCTCGTGCACCACGCGAAAAACGGCCGCGCGGTCTACAGCTTCTGCATGTGCCCGGGCGGCACGGTGGTGGCGGCCACGTCCGAGCCCGGGCGCGTGGTCACCAACGGCATGAGCCAATACTCACGCGCCGAGCGCAACGCCAATTCGGGCCTGGTGGTCGGCATCGAGCCCAACGACTACCCGCAGAGCTTTCCGCGGGACACGCCGCTGTGGACCGCCGCCTTCGGCGAAGCCGACGGCGCGCGCTACGCCGCCCAGGCCGAGACCCTGCGCGCCCAAGGCCGTCACCACCCACTGGCCGGCGTGGTGCTGCAGCGCCAGCTGGAGAGCCGCGCCTACGAACTCGGCGGCAGCGACTACAGCGCGCCCGGCCAGCGCGTGGGCGACTTCCTCGCCGCGCGGCCCAGCACCGCGCTGGGCGAGGTCGAACCCTCCTACAAGCCCGGCCTGCACCTCACCGACCTCGCGCCCTCGCTGCCGGCCTACGCCATCGAGGCCATCCGCGAAGCCCTGCCCGCCTTCGGCCGCCAGATCCGCGGCTACGACCTGCCGGACGCCCTGCTCACCGGTGTGGAAACACGCACCTCTGCGCCGCTGCGCATTCACCGCGACGAAGGCCTGCAAAGCCCGAACACGCGCGGCCTGTACCCGGCGGGCGAAGGCGCGGGCTACGCCGGCGGCATCCTGTCGGCCGGCGTGGACGGCCTGAAAGTGGCCGAAGCCCTGGCCCGGGACCTGCTCGGCCTGCCGCCCGTCGGGGGCTTTACAAAAAATGACAAGCTTGGCGCGCCGGCTTGACGTCCCAGGCGCAGCATGCAGCTTCCCCATTCCTCTTTCAGGAGCCTTCCGTGAACACCCCCCGATCGCTCGTCTGGCTTCCCCTGGCGGCCGCGCTGGCCGCCGCCACCGGCGCGGCCCACGCCCAGGAAGCGCAAGGCCGCGTCATCAGCAGCACACCCATCATCCAGCAGGTGGCCGTGCCGCGCGATGTCTGCTCCGATCAGCAGGTGACCTACCCGGGCCGCAAGTCGGGCGCCGGCGCGGTGCTGGGCGCCATCGCGGGCGGCGCGGCGGGCAACGCCATCGGTGATGGCAGCGGCCGCGCCGCGGCCACCGTCATCGGCCTCATCGGCGGCGCCATGCTGGGCAACCGCATCGAAGGCTCCAGCCCGCCGCAGACCGAGATCGTGCGCAACTGCGGCACGCAGACGTTCTACGAGCCCCGCACGGTGGCCTACGACGTGGTCTACGAGTACGCCGGTCAGCAGTACCGCACCCAGATGGCGCAAGACCCGGGCCGTTACGTGCGCCTGAACGTCACGCCCGTGGACGCCATGCCCCCGCCGCCCCCCGCCTACCCTTCGCGCCCGCAGGTGCGCTACGAAACGCCGGAGCCGCCCGTGGTGTACAGCGACGGCTACGCGCCGGGCTACTCCAACATCTCCACCGAGGTCGTGATCATTGGCGGCCAGCGCTACTTCCGGCCCCCGGGCTGGCGCGGCCACCCCGGTCCGGGCTACCACGACCACGGCTACCCCCGCTTCGAGCGCAACCGCTGAGTTCTTCCGCTACCCGGCAACTCAAGAAAAAAGGCCACCCCAGGGTGGCCTTTTTGCCGGGCGCTCGCGGCGCGATCAGCCTTGCTGCAGCGCGGCGATGCGCTCTTCGATCGGCGGGTGGGTGCTGAACAGCTTGCCCAGGCCACCGGTGATGCCCAGGGCCTGCATGGTCTTGGGCAGTTCGCCGGGCGTGAGGCCACCCAGGCGGGCCAGGGCATTGATCATGGGCTGCTTGCGGCCCATCAGCTGCGCGGCGCCGGCGTCGGCCCGGAACTCGCGCTGGCGGCTGAACCAGGCCACGATGATGGCGGCCAGGAAGCCCAGCACGATGTCCATCACGATGGTGGTGACCATGTAACCGATGCCGGGGCCCGAGTTGCTGTCGCTGCCGCGGCGCAGGAAGCTGTCCACCGCGTAGCCGATGACACGCGACAGGAACACCACGAAGGTGTTCATCACGCCCTGGATCAGCGTCATGGTGACCATGTCGCCGTTGGCCACGTGCGCGACCTCGTGGCCGATCACGGCCTCGACCTCTTCGCGCGTCATGTTCTGCAGCAGGCCGGTGGACACGGCGACCAGCGCGCTGTTCTTGAAGGCGCCGGTGGCAAAGGCGTTGGGCGCGCCCTCGAAGATGGCCACCTCGGGCATGCCGATGCCAGCCTTGTCGGCGAATTTCTGCACCGTCTGCACGATCCAGGCTTCGTCGGCCGTCTGCGGTTGGTTGATCACGCGCGCGCCGGTGCTGAACTTGGCCATGGGCTTGCTGATGAGCAGCGAGATGATCGCGCCGCCGAAGCCGATGACGAGCGAGAAGCCCGCCAGCGCCGTCATGTTCAGGCCGTTGGCGGTGAGGAAACGGTCCACGCCGAGGATGCGCGTGGTGATGAGCAACACCGCCATCACGGCGACGTTGGTCAGGACGAACAGCAGGATGCGTTTCATGTGTGCTCCGTTAGGCGCCGGCGCGTGGGGGCCGGCTGCGCCACTGACCCGGTTTCGGGCCTTCAGGTTCCCGGTGCCGGGTCAAGGGCAGCGGATGATACCGGCACCGAAAGTGGGGTTGATGGCGCCGGTTTCAAGCCGCGCGCGGTGGACGGAACACCGCCGCATCGGCGTAGAACGCGGGGTCGGCGTTGCCGTCCCACCAGCCCGGCACGCCCAGCACGGGCAGCGGCGTGAAGGGTTTGGCGCGCAGCCGCGCGGCGTCCAGTTGCGCGGCCAGCCAGGCGTCCCAGGCCGCGAGGTCGTCGCCCAGCGACTGGGGCACGGGCAGCGCCAACACGTGCGCGGTGATGGATTTGTAAGGCCGGGCCAGCTTTTCCAGCAGCGCATGCCCGAAGGGCAGCAGCCGCGCGCGCGCCCAAGCCCCCCGCTGCGCGACGAACAGCTCGGTCCAGTCGCGCGCCCGCAGGGCCCGCCACAGCGGCTCGGGGGCCTGCAGCAGGGCTGCGTTCTCGTCGAACAGGGTGATGGCGTCTCGCAGCGGCCCGCGCACCGCGCCCACGCCGTCGGCCGCGATGGCCTGGGCCTGCAGGCGGTTGAGTTGGCGC
This sequence comes from Hydrogenophaga sp. YM1, assembly GCF_016903055.1. NCBI lineage: Bacteria > Pseudomonadati > Pseudomonadota > Betaproteobacteria > Burkholderiales > Comamonadaceae > Hydrogenophaga > Hydrogenophaga sp. YM1. The sequence continues at coordinate 3,734,469 of NZ_CP070223.1, forward strand.
TTGCTCGCGGGGAAGCGGTGCCAGATCAGCCCATTGAACAGGTCGTGAAGGTTCTCGCGCGTGGGCACGCTGGCCGTGGCGGCGATGAAGGCCTCATAGGCCTGGCCCTCGGGCAAGGCCGATTGGGACACGGCGCGCAGCGGACCCGGCGCATGCCGGTTCAGGGCCTCGGGCAGGGGCAGGCCCTGCGCCTGCGCGGCCTGCACCGCACGGCCCGCCTCGGCCACGGAGGCGAACCACGGGGCCGACCAGTGAATGGCCATGCCGTCGCCGGCGTTCAGGCCAGCAGCCGCCAGCGCAGCGCCTCGCCCGCGCGCAGGGGCTTGAGTTCGGCCTCGCCGAAGGCATAGGACTCGGGCGGCGTCCAGGTCTCGCGCCGCAGCGTGACCGTGCCGACGTTGCGCGGCAGGCCATAGAAGTCGGGCCCGTGGAAGCTGGCGAAGCCCTCGAGCTTGTCCAGCGCGCCGGCGGCTTCGAAGGCTTCGGCGTACAGCTCCATGGCCGCGTGCGCCGTGTAGCAGCCCGCGCAGCCCACCGCGTGCTCCTTCAGGTGCGCGGGGTGCGGCGCGCTGTCGGTGCCCAGGAAAAAGCGGTCGCTGCCACTGGTGGCGGCCTGCACCAGGGCCACGCGGTGCGTCTCGCGCTTGAGCACGGGCAGGCAGTAGTAGTGCGGACGGATGCCACCCAGGAAGATGGCGTTGCGGTTGTAGAGCAGGTGGTGCGCGGTGATGGTGGCCGCCGTGTGCGGGCCCGCACCGGCCACGTACTGCGCGGCTTCCTTGGTGGTGATGTGCTCCATCACGATCTTCAGTTCGGGGAAGTCGCGGCGCAGGGGGATCAGCACCTGGTCGATGAACACCGCCTCGCGGTCGAACAGGTCGATGTCGGCGGACGTGACCTCGCCATGCACCAGCAGCTTGAGGCCTTCGCGCTGCATGGCCTCCAGGGTCTTGTGGGTCTTGCGGATGTCGGTCACGCCCGCGTCGCTGTTGGTGGTGGCGCCGGCGGGGTACAGCTTGAGGGCCACGACACCGGCCGCCCGGGCGCGCGCGATTTCCTCGGGCGGCAGGTTGTCGGTGAGGTAGAGCGTCATCAGCGGCTCGAAGGCCACGCCGGCGGGCACGGCCGCCAGGATGCGCTCGCGGTAGGCCTGCGCCTGCGCCGCCGTGGTCACCGGCGGCTTGAGGTTGGGCATGATGATCGCGCGGCCGAACTGGGCGGCGGTATGGGGCACCACGGCCTGCAGGGCGGTGCCATCGCGCACGTGCAGGTGCCAGTCGTCGGGGCGGGTGAGGGTCAGGGAGTCGGGGGTGGCGGCGCTCATGGTGCCGCGATTGTCGCAGCCACCACGGATGGCTTCGGCCGGCCTCAGGGCACCTGGTCGGTGGGGTACTTCCAGAAGTCGCGCAGCAGGTAGCTGATGGGCAGGTTCATCGGCAGGTTGTTCGGCGGGATCGGCTGCTCGAACCAGCGCTGGTAGATGGCGTGGATTTCGTGGCTGTAGATCAGGCGGCGCATTTCATCGTCGATGATTTTCTTGAACGCCGGATCGCCCTTGGGCAGCATGATGGCCAGCGGCTCGGTGGTGATGAAGCGGCCCACCACCTTGAGCGCCTTGGGGTCGGGCCGGGTGGACGCCAGTCCATAGAGCAGCACGTCGTCCATCACGAAGGCCTGCGCCTCGCCGCGCTCCACCATCTGCACGGCTTTCTCGTGGTCCTCGGTCTCGACGATCTCGAAGCGCAGGCCCCGCTCGGCCTGGATGCGCCGCACCGCGGCCAGCGGCGTGGTGTTGCGGGTGATGGCCACGCGCTTGACCTCGGGCTGGTCGATGCGGTCGATGCCGCTGTTCGCTTTGACCAGCATGCGCGCGCCGGTGATGAAGTGGGGAATGGTGAAGGCCACCTTCTCGCGCCGTTCCGCGTTGTTGGTGGTGGAACCGCATTCCAGCTGGGCCTTGCCGGTCTCGATCATCTCGATGCGGTTGGCCGGGGTGAGCTGCAGGTACTCGATCGGCAAGGCCGGCAGCGCCAGCCGGGCCTGCACGGCGGCGGCCAGGCGGCGACAGACGTCCACCGCGTAGCCGATGGGCCGCTTGTCGGGGCCCAGGTAGGAGAACGGCACCGAGGATTCGCGGTGGCCGATCACGAGGCGCCCCTGTGCGCGGATCTGCTCGATCACGGGACCCGAATCGCTGGCCGGCGCGGGCCCGGCCCACGCCAGGAGGACCAGCGCGGCCAGCGCCGCGCGCAGGGCAAGCAACAAGGGGGGCTGGGGCATGGCGGGCGTCCTCACGGTGTGTCCTGCGTCCACGAAGGGCGGGACGATACGTCGCGCCGGCGGGTCGGCCGCTACCGCGAATGCGGTATTTCTTCTGAGGAACGTGCCAACGGAAGCGCCGCCCCGATCGGCGGCACCCGGGGGAAGCCTCAACCGAGCAGGTCGCTCAGCCGGTTCCAGAAACCGATGGCGGCCCGCTTGCCCTTGCTGGTGTCCATGGGGCGCGTGCGGTACAGGCGGATATCCAGCGTCAGCGTGAGGCCGTCGGCCGCCGGCACCAGGCGCCGGCCCGCCACCTCGTTGCGCACCGCGCTGGCGGGCAGGAAGGCGATGCCATGCCCCTCGACGGCCATGGCCTTCAGGCCCTCGGCCATGTCGGTTTCATAGACGCGCTCGAGCTGGCTAGCCAGTGAGGTGTCCTTGAGCAGGTGCTCGACCGCGCGGCCCAGGTAAGCCCCGGGCGCGTAGCCCAGGAAGGGCTGCGCCTGGCCACCGGGCGAGGGCAGCGCGTACAGCGGCCCGCCCTGGGCGTTGGGTCGGCTGTAGGGCGCCAGCACCTCGGTGCCCAGGGGCAACATCTCATAGCGCGAGGTGTCCAGCTGGATGGGGTGCGCCGCGTGGTGGTACGCGATCAACAGGTCGCAGCTGCCCTCCACCAGGCGCATGACGGCGTCGTGCACGTTGAGCGCGATCAGCCGGCTTTTCACCGGGCCGACCGTCTCGCGCAGGCCGGACAGCCATTGCGGGAAAAAGGTGAAGGCCAGGGTGTGCGGCACGGCGAACTCGATGACGTCCTGCGCCGCCGCCGTGTGCGCGCGCAGCATGGCGCGCGTGGTGTTGAGGGTCTGCAGCAGGTCCAGCGCCTGCTCGTACAGGGTCTGGCCGGCCGGCGTGAGCCGCGTGGGGTAGGAGGAGCGATCGACGAGGTCGGTGCCGGCCCAGGCCTCCAGCGACTGGATGCGGCGGGAAAACGCCGGCTGGGTGACGTGCCGCAGCTGGGCCGAACGGCTGAAGCTGCGGGTCTCGGCAAGACTGACGAAGTCTTCCAGCCACTTGGTTTCCATGGCGCGCGATTATGGTGGTGTGGCGGGCCGACACCCGCTGGGGTTTTCTCGATCCGGGGCTCAGTCGTTGCCGGCTTGCTGCAGCGCCCACATCCGGGCGTAGGCGCCGCCCCGCGCCACCAGGTCGGCGTGGCGCCCGCGTTCGACGATCCGGCCGTTCTCCAGCACCAGGATTTCGTGGGCGTCGACCACCGTGGACAGGCGGTGCGCGATGACGAGCGCGGTTTTGTGGCGCGCGGCCTGGCGCAGTTCCGCCTGGATCGCCCGCTCGTTGGCCGAGTCCAGCGCGCTGGTCGCCTCGTCGAAGATCATGATCGGCGGGTTCTTCAGCAGGGTGCGGGCGATCGCCACGCGCTGCTTCTCGCCGCCCGACAGCTTGAGCCCGCGCTCGCCCACCATGGTGCGCCAGCCCTGGGGCAAGCGCTCGATGAAGCCGCGGATGTGCGCCGCCTCGGCCGCCGCCACCGCCGCCTCGTGCCCGGCCTCGGGCCGGCCGTAGAGGATGTTGTATTCGATGGTGTCGTTGAAGAGCACCGTGTCCTGCGGAACGATGCCGATGGCCTCGCGCACGCTGGACTGCGTGACCTCGGCGATGTCCTGGCCGTTGATCGTGATGCGGCCTTCCCCATTGGCCCGGTTGCTGGTGTCGTAGAAGCGGTAGAGCAGGCGCGCCAGCGTGCTTTTGCCCGAACCCGAGGGGCCCACCACCGCCACCGTCTTGCCGGCCGGGATGTCAAAGCTCAGGCCGTGCAGGATCTCGCGCGCGGGCTCGTAGGAGAAATGCACGTTCTCGAAGCGCACGGTGGGCGGCCCGTCGAGCACGAGCGGCTTCGCGCCGGGCGCGTCGGCCACCTCGCGCTCCTTCTCGAGCAGCGAGAACATCTTCTCCAGGTCGGTCAGGCTCTGCTTGATCTCGCGGTAGAGCACGCCCAGGAAACCCAGCGGGATGTAGAGCTGGATCATGAAGGCGTTGATCATCACGAGGTCGCCCAGCGTGAGCTTGCCGGCCACCACGCCGTTCGTGGCGCGCCACAGCATGAACACCAGCGCCACCGCAATGACCAGCTGCTGTCCCGCGTTCAGCAGCGACAGCGTGCGCTGGCTCACCAGGCGCGCGCGGCGCAGCTTCTGCAGGGCCTCGTCGTAGCGCGTGGCCTCGTAGTGTTCGTTGTTGAAGTACTTGACCGTTTCGTAGTTCAGCAGCGAATCGATGGCGCGCGTCTGGCCGGCCGATTCCAGTTCGTTCATGCGGCGGCGAAACTGGGTGCGCCACTCGGTCACCACCACGGTGAAGCCGACGTACAGCACCAGGGCCGCCAGCGTGATCCACACGTAGCCCATGTCGAACTGCGTGCCCAGCAGCGTGAGCACCAGCGCCACCTCGATCAGCGTGGGCACGATGCTGTAGAGCGAGTACGAGATCAGCGATTGCACGCCGCGCGTGCCGCGCTCGATGTCGCGCGTCATGCCGCCGGTCTGGCGCTCCAGGTGGAAGCGCAGGCTCAGGCTGTGCAGGTGGCCGAACACCTGCAGCGCGATGTGGCGCGTGGCGCCCTCGGTGGCCTTGGCGAAGACGAGTTCACGCAGCTCGGTGAACAGGCTGGTGCACAGGCGCAGGCCGCCGTAGGCCAGCAACAGGCCCAGCGGCACCACCAGCAGGGCCTGGGCGCTGCCCGGCGGGATGTTCATGGCGTCCACCAGTTGCTTGAGCAGCACCGGCACGCCCACGTTGGCGAGCTTGGCCGCCACCATGAAGGCCAGCGCGGCGATCACGCGCCATTTGTATTGCCACAGGTAGGGCAGCAGGCGCCGCAGGGTGGCCCAGTCGGAGCGGCGGGCGGGCGCCGCGGCGGGCTCGCCGGGCGCGGACGGCAAGGCCATACGGCCTTGGGTGGGGGTATCGGGACGCATGCAAGACAATCGTGGGAGTCAGCCGGAGATTGTGCCCATGCCCACCGATTCAAGCGCCGCCCACGCGCCTTTGCCCTCTTTGCCCTCGGACCACCGCGAACTGGTGCTCAAGGTGATCCCCATGCCGGCGGACTGCAACGCCAACGGCGACATCTTCGGCGGCTGGGTCATGGCCCAGGTCGACCTGGCCGGCGCCGTGCTGCCGGCGCGCTTCGTGCGTGGGCGCATGGCCACGGTGGCGGTGAACCAGTTCATCTTCAAGCAGCCGGTGCGCGTGGGCGACATCCTCAGCTTCTATTCGCAGGTCACGCGCATCGGGCGCACCTCCATCACCGTGATGGTGGAGGTGTTCGCCGAGCGCATTTCCTCGCAGGGCCAGTACCTGAAGGTGACCGAGGCCAGCCTGACCTATGTCGCCATCGACCTGGAGGGCCGGCCCCGGCCGATTCCCGCCGACGCCAAGTCGGCCTGGACGGCGCCGGCCTGAGCGCGGGCGGGGGCGCTCAGCCGCCCCAGCGGCGCACGCGCCCGGTGTCGATGTGCACGAACTGCTCGCGTGGGTAGAAGCCCACGCCGCCGGCCTGCAGCGACAGCGCGGCATCGCGCAGGTCGGCCAGCGGCACGCCGGGCAGGCGCACGTCGATGGCGCGACCGTCCATGTGCAGGCTGCGGGTGGCCACACCGCCGCCCCGCGTGGCCTTGAGGTGTGCGTTGGTGAGCGGCGAGCGGTAGCCCGATACCACCTGGTACGGCCGCTCGGTGCCCAGCACCCGGCGCAGGGCGTGCAGCACGTCGTGCAGGCCGGGGTCGATGTGGCCGACATCGCCCGAGTAGTGGTCGCGCAGGAAATGGTCGAGCCGGCCCAGGGCCTCGGGCAGGTAGTCGGCACCCGTGGCGTAGACCAGGTCGATGCGCTCGTGCGTGTGCAGGTGGTCGAAGGCCAGCGCGCGCTGGGGCGCGGCCCACACGTGCCGGGGCAGGGCGAGCAGCGGCGCGGCCACCGCGGCGCCCAGGCCTTGGCGCAGGAAACGGCGGCGAGAGGCAGGGGAGAAGGGACGGTCGTTCATCGGGATGGCTGCGGTTGGGGCCGGGGGCGGGCGTCGAGGGCGGCCTGCAGCCGCGCGTCGTGACCATACACGTCGGCGAAGAAGTGGGGGCGGCCCTGCTTGACGAGCACCGTGCCGTAGGCGATGAGCACCGGCAGCGGGTCGCGCAGGGCGACGTGGGTGGACGTGCCGGCGGCCATCTGCTCGCGGATGCGCGCTTCGTCCCAGCCGGGCATGCCCGCCATCACGAAGCGCGCCAGCGCCACCGGGTCCTCCACGCGGATGCAGCCGTGGCTGAAGTCGCGCCGTTCGCGCGCGAACAGGCCGACCGAGGGCGTGTGGTGAAGGTAGATGTTGTCGCGGTTGGGGAAGACAAACTTGATGTCGCCCAGCGCATTGGCCGGCCCCGGGCGCTGGCGGATGCGCAGCCGGCCGGCCAGCACCGCGTCGAGCTTGGCCGGGCTCAGCACGGTGTCCACGCTGCCGTCGCCGCCGACGAACTCGAAGCCCTGGCGCACCCAATGGCCCGGGTCGCGGCGCAGGCGCGGCACCGTCTCCTGGCGCGCGATCGATGGCGGCACGTTCCAGTAAGGGCTGAACTCGATGCTGCGCAGGCGTTCGTCGAACAGCGGGGTCTCGTGGCCCACGGCCTTGCCCACGATCACGCGCATGCTCAGGCGCACCTCGATGCGACCGTCCACCACTTCGTAGGCGCGCAGCACGTACTCGGGGATGTTGACCACGATCATGCGCGGCCCTTGCAGCAGGGGTGTCCAGCGCAGGCGCTCCAGGGTCAGCGCCGTCTGGCGCGCGCGCGCCGCTGGCGGCACCTCCAAGGCCGCCAGCGTGGCGGCGCCGAGCACGCCATCGTCCGTCAGGCCATGGCGCCGCTGGAAGGCCCGCAGGGCCTCGAGCGCGGCGCCATCGAGGCGGTCGGACAGCGGCGCGCCGCCAGCCAGGTCGCCCAGCAACGCCAGGCGCTGGGCCATCGCGGGCAGGCCCGCCCAGCTGCCGCCCGGTTCGAGTTTGGGCGAGCGCGCACCCGCCGGCCGCGGCAAGGGCGGCAGGCGCCGCGACCAGGCGGGGTGGCCGGCCAGCGCGTCCATGTCGCGCAGGACCTTCTGCAGCTGGCCATAGATTGGCAGCGGGGGAACCGCCGCCCGCACCGCCGCGTCGAGCCGTCCCTGGGCCAGGGCGTCGGCCAGCGCCTTCGCCGGATCGAAGGCCCTCGGCGCCACGCTGAAGCGCTGGTGCACGGCGCGGGGATCGACGCGGCCGAAGGCCAGGTCGTGCAGGTAGCGGCGCATGGCGGCGCCCAACTCGGTGGCGAACCGGGCGCCGGCCGCCCCGTCCGGGCGGGCCAGCGCCTCGCCCAGCTGCCGCTGGAGCGCCTCGGCCTGGTAGTCGCCCGGATCGAGGCCGTTCGCCCCCGCGCCGGCCAGCAGGGCCAGGGCCTGGCGGGCCAGCGGCTCGTTCCAGGCCTGGCCGCTGCCGGCCTCAAGCCAGGTGGCGGCCGCGGCGGGGTCCAGCCACCAGGGCCAGGCGCCCAGGGCGAGCAGCCAGTGGCGGCGGCGCCAGGAAAACGAAGCCAGGTGCATGGCGGCATTGTCCCCGACCGGGCGGCCGCGCCCGGGCCGCGGGTCAGAACCGGCCGTGGCGCCCTTCGCCCGCCGCGAAGCGCTGCGCGCCTTCCAGCGCGTCGGGAATGCGCGCCTGGCCGCGCCGCCATTCCTGCTGCAAGGCCTCGCCCAGGGGCAGGTCCCACTGCGCGTAGGCGCTCTCGCGGTCCGCGAGCATCGTGGCCTGCGGGAAGCCCGCGAGCTGGCGCGCCAGCGCGATGGCCGCCTCGCGCGCCTGGCCGCTCGGCACCACCCGGTTGGCCAGGCCGATGCGCAAGGCCTCGTCGGCCTCGACCTTGCGGCCGGTCAGGATCAGGTCCATGGCGTGGCCCATGCCGATCAGGCGCGGCAGGCGCACGGTGCCGCCATCGATCAGCGGCACGCCGAAGCGGCGGCAGTAGACGCCGAAGTAGGCGTCGGCCTCCATCACGCGCAGGTCGCACCACAGCGCCAGCTCCATGCCGCCGGCCACGGCCGCGCCGCTCACGGCGGCGATCACGGGCTTGGACAGGCGCAGGCGCGAGGGTCCCATGGGGCCGAGGGCGCGCGCGTCGGCGCTGTCGAAGTCCAGATCGGCCAGGGCACCGCCCTCGCCGGCCCGCGCGGCGCGCGCGCCGAACTGCAGGTCCCAGCCGGCGCAGAAGTGGCCGTGCGCGCCGTGAAAGACCGCGACCCGTGCCGCGGCGTCGTCCTCGAAGGCCAGGAAGGCCGCGTGCAGTTCGCGCGCGGTGGCGCTGTCCACCGCGTTGCGCACCTCGGGGCGGTCCAGGGTGACGACGCGGATGCCGTCGTCGAGGGATTCGAGGCGGACGGTCATGCGATCCGGCGCCGGGCCGCCCCAAGCCGGATCAGCCCCCTCGGGGGGCAGCGACCCGCGCAGCGGTGGAGCGTGGGGGTCATGCCTCCCCCCACCAGCCCACGCGCGGCTGCTGCAAGGCGGCTTCCAGTTCGGCCGCCTCCACCTCGATCTCCAGCCGCAGCAGCGCCGCCGCCATGGCCTTGCCCAGGTTGTCCAGGCGCAGGTTGCGGGCGCCGCCGCCCTGCAGCGCCCCCTTCAGCACGAACTTGAGCGCCAGGATGTTCGGCAGCGCCCAGGCCTCCACCGCGCCCGGCAGCCACGGCGCGAAGTGCGCGCGCACGCGCTCGGCCGTGACCTCCCGCGCCAGCAGGGCGTAGCCCGCCGGGTTCCAGGCGAACAGGCCAAAGTCCACCCAATCGGCTTTGTCGCCGCTGCGCGCGTGGGCGATGCGCGCCAACGGAATGCGGACCCGGCTCATGCGGCTTCTCCCATGAACGCCACCTGGACACCCGCCTCCACCTCGCCCCGGTCCACCAGCGTGGGCCAAATGCCCAGCAGCTCGCTCACGTTGTGCAGCCCGGTGAAGCCGCAGGTGTAGGCCGGGCCGCTGAGGCCCATCCAGGGGAACAGGCGCCCGAAGCCCTCGGCCGCGGCCTTCTCGGGCGTGCGCAGCACCAGCCGCGTCCAGATTTCGTTGAGCTGGTTGAGCGCGTCCACCGCCGGCAGCGGCGCCAGCGGCCCATGGGCGGAGTTCAGGCCGGGGTACTCCACGTACAGCTCGTCGTGCGGCACGCGCCGCTCCTTCAGCTGGGCGCGGATGGTCGCCTGCGCCTGCTGCGACTTGTCCCAGGCGTCGGGCCAGGAGAAGCCCCAGGTCACCTCGGCCTTGTAGCCGTCGCGGAAACCCGCCACCACCTTCAGCCGCTCGCTGGGCGCGCGGCCGCGCGCGCCGCTCAGCCGCACGCGGTCCTGCCCGAGGTCTTCCAGGTGGATGCCGCTCATGTCCAGCACCACGTCGGGGCTGTGGTAGGCGTGCGGGTCGTGCACCTCGTACAGCAGCTGCTGGCGCACGGTGTCGAAGTTCACCCGCCCGCCGGTGCCCGGCGCCTTGGTGATGAGCGCGCGGCCATCGGCCCAGACCTCGGCGATGGGGTAGCCGATGTGCGCCAGATCGGGAATGGACTGCCAATGGCCCTGCGCGCCGAAGTTACCGCCGCTGCCCTGCCCCGAGCACTCCAGCAGGTGGCCCACGGTGAGGCCCTGCGCCAGGCGGTCGAGCGTCTCGCCCTCGCCCTCGCGCGCGCCGTCCAGGCGCCAGCCGTGCGCGTGCGCGATCGGGCCCAGGAACAGCGCCGCGTCCGCCACCCGGCCGGTGATGACGATCTGCGCGCCCCCGTCCAGCGCGCGCACGATGGGCGCGGCGCCCAGGTAGGCGTTGGCGAACACCAGCCGCTCGCGCACCGACGCCACCGCCGCGCCGGTGAACAGGTGCTCGAAGGCGCCGCCGGCCGGGTCGGCCAGGCGCGGCAGCACGTCGTCGCCGCTGACCACCGCCACGCGCGCCTTCAGGCCCTTGGCGGCGAAGGCGGCCAGCACCGCCTGCGCCGCGCCCCGCGGGTTCAGGCCGCCGGCGTTGCAGACGAAGCGCACACCCTGGCGCTGCATCAGCGGCCACAGGCGCAGCAGCAGCGGCACCACGTCGCGCGCGTAGCCCAGGCCGGGGTCGCGCTGGCGGTCCTTCTGCAGGATGGCGAGCGTGAGTTCGGCCAGGTGGTCGCTGGCGATGAACTGCACGCCGCCGCGTTCGATGCTCGCGGCGATGGGCTCCCAGGCGTCGCCGTAGAAGCCCAGGCCGGCGCCGATGCGGACTGATTTCATAAAAGATGTTCGTGAACCGGGTGCCATCCAGAGGCGCCAAGGAGCCGGCTTTGCCGCGCCTCAGGTGCCGCCCCTTGAGGGGTCGCGCGAAGCGCGGCGGGGTGGTTGTCATCTTCATGGCGCCTGCGCGACTGCCGATGGGGGAGAACCCCTAGCGGCAGTCCCGGGGAGGACAGCTATAAATCTTCGACCCCTGCGGTGCGGCCCGCTCCCAAGCTTGCAGCAAGCTGCGCACCAGCCCCGGGGCAATACAAGACAGGAGACGGTTCCGTGCAACTGCTGCAACTGCTGATCAGCGGGGCGGCCCAGGGATGCATCTACGGCCTCATCGCGCTGGGCTTCGTGCTCATTTACAAGGCGACCGAGACCGTGAGCTTCGCGCAGGGCGACCTCATGATGGTGGGCGCCTTCGGCGGCCTGCTCACCATGACGCTGCTGGGTTTCCCGTTCTGGCTGTCCGTCGTCGCCGCCGTCGTGGGCATGGGCCTGTTCGGCATCGTGCTCGAGCGCCTGGTGATCCGCCCCATCCTGGGGCAACCCGCCTTCTCCATCGTCATGCTCACCATCGGGGTGGGCTACCTGCTGCGCGGGCTCATCACCATGATCCCCAACATCGGCACCGAGACACACACCCTGCCGGTGCCCTACGCGGGCCAGGTGCTCAAGCTGGGCACGCTGGTCATCTCGGCCGAGCAGATCGTGGTGATCGGCGCCACCGCCGTGCTGTGCGCGCTGCTGTTCGCCATGTTCCGCTACAGCAAGCTGGGCGTCGCCATGCAGGCCTCGTCGCAGAACCAGCTGGCGGCCTACTACATGGGCATTCCGGTCAAGCGCCTCAACGGCCTGGTGTGGGGCCTGGCGGCGGGCGTGGCGGCCATCGCGGGCCTGCTGCTGGCGCCCATCACCTTCGTGCACGCCAACATGGGCTTCATCGGCCTCAAGGCCTTCCCGGCGGCGGTGGTGGGCGGCTTCGGCAGCCTGCCCGGCGCCATCGTGGGCGGACTCATCATCGGCATCGTCGAGGCCATCGCGGGCTTCTACCTGCCCGAGGGTTTCAAGGACATCGCGCCCTACCTCGTGGTGCTGATCATGCTGGTGCTCAAGCCCAACGGGCTGTTCGGCGAGAAGCTGCGCAAGAAAGTCTGAGGCCGAACGATGCGATTCCTCTTCAAGACGAACTACGACCAGGACATCCGGCTCGCCAAGCACGGCGGCCACGTGTTCTGGTACGGCCTGCTGTGCCTGTTCCTGCTGGCCGCGCCCTGGGTGATCGACGAGTACTGGCTGGCGCAGCTCACCTTCGTGCTGATCTACGGCATCGTGGGCCTGGGGCTGATGCTGCTGGCCGGCTTCACCGGCCTGTTCTCGCTCGGCCACGCGGCCTTCCTGGGCGTGGGCGCGTACACGCAGGCCGCCCTGGTCAACGCGGGCGTGCCCTTCCCCATCGCCCTGGCCTGCGCGGGCCTGCTGGCGGCGGCGGTGGGCGTGGTGGTGGGCCTGCCGGCGCTGCGCGTCAAGGGCATCTACCTGGGCATGGCCACGCTGGCCTTCGGCTTCATCGTGGAAGAAGGCATCGCGCGCTGGGAGTCGGTCACCGGTGGCAACAAGGGCCTGATGGTCAACCCGCCCCAGCTCTTCGACTGGGCGCTGGACTCCACCAACGAGTTCTACTTCCTCTGCCTGGTGGTGTGCGTGCTCAGCACACTGGCGATCGTGAACCTGATGCGTTCCTCCACCGGCCGCGCCTTCGTCGCCATCCGCGACTCGGAAATCTCGGCCCAGAGCATGGGCATCCACCTGGCGCGCTACAAGACCCTGTCCTTCGCGCTGTCGGCCGCGCTGGCGGGCCTGGGCGGCGCGCTCTACGCGCACAAGATTCAGTTCCTGTCGCCCGAGCAGTTCTCCATCATCCAGTCGATCGACCTGCTGCTCATGGTGGTGATCGGCGGGTTGGGCTCCATCCACGGCGCTTTCCTCGGCGCCATCTTCCTCATCGTCATGCCGCAGCTCATCGCGCTGGGCAAGGACACCCTGCCCGAGGCCATCGGCCAGTCCGCCGGCCTGCAGGGTGCGGTCTACGGCGCGGTGCTGATCGCCTTCGTGCTGTTCGAGCCCATGGGGCTGTACGGGCGCTGGCTCAAGGTGCGCGCCTACTTCCAGCTCTTCCCGTTCTACCGCCAGGGCATGTTCAAGCGGCAGAAGTCGTTCCAAAAGTCGGACCGCCTGAAATGAGGACCACCCCCGCAGCGCCTTCGGCGCTTCCCCCCTCAAGGGGGCGGCGCCCGCGGCCCGGCAAAGCCGGTTCCGCGGCACCTCCCGATTCCGCGCCTGCGCGCGTTGCGTTGTCGGCAAGAAGAACCGTATGAGCAATGTGCTTCTCTCCGCCAAGAACCTCAGCGTGCGCTTCGGCGGCGTGCTGGCGGTCAACAACGTCAGCTTCGACGTGAAGAAGGGCGAGGTCTTCACCCTGATCGGCCCCAACGGCGCGGGCAAGACCACGGTGTTCAACCTCATCAGCCGCATCTACACGCCCACCACCGGCAGCATCGACTACGCCGGTCCCGCCGGCCCGGTGCGCCTGACGGACCAGGCGCCGCACAGCATCGCCCGCCTGGGCATCGCGCGCACCTTCCAGAACATCGAGCTGTTCGAGCACGCCACCGTGCTGCAGAACCTGCTGATCGGGCGCCACACGCACCGCCGCACCGGCCTGTGGAGCGAGATTTTCTTCACCGGCAAGACCCGCGCGGCCGAGGTCGAGGCGCGCGAGAAGGCCGAGCAGGTGATCGACCTGCTGGACCTGCAGCACCACCGCGAGAGCCTGGTGGCCGGCCTGCCCTACGGCGTGCGCAAGGTGGTGGAGCTGGCGCGCGCCCTGTGCACCGAGCCGCGCCTGCTGCTGCTGGACGAGCCCTCCTCCGGCCTGAACGTGGAAGAGACCGAGGACATGGCCTTCTGGATCACCGACATCAAGAACGAGCTCGGCATCACGGTGCTGATGGTCGAACACGACATGAGCCTGGTGTCCAAGGTGTCCGACCGCGTGCTGGCCATGAGCATGGGCACGGAACTCGCCACCGGCACGCCGGCCGAGGTGCAGAGCCACCCGGGCGTGATCGAGGCCTACCTGGGCAGCGTGGACGACGTGTCCAGCCTGCGCCGCGAGAACCACAAGGTGACGTCATGAGCGTGCCCACCAGCGACGCGCCGGTTCTCAAGCTGTCCAACGTGGAGAGCGCCTACGGGCCCATCAAGGCCATCCGCGGCGTGAGCCTGCAGGTGCGCCGCGGCGAGATCGCCACCGTGCTGGGCAGCAACGGCGCGGGCAAGACCACCATCCTCAAGACCATCAGCGGCATCATCGACCCGCGCAAGGGCACGGTGGAATTCAAGGGCCAGGACATCACCGCGCAGGACCCGGCGCTGATCGTGCAGCAAGGCCTGCTGCACGTGCCCGAGGGGCGCGAGGTGTTCCCGCTGCTGAGCGTGCGCGACAACCTGCTGATGGGCGCTTACACCCGCAAGGACCGCGACGGCGTGGCGCGCGACATGGAAATGGTCTTCGGCTACTTCCCCATCCTGAAGGAGCGCGCCGCGCAGGACGCCGGCCTGCTCTCGGGCGGCCAGCAGCAGATGCTGGCCATCAGCCGGGCGCTCATGGCCAACCCCGATCTGGTGCTGCTCGACGAGCCCAGCCTGGGCCTGTCGCCCAAGCTCACCAAGGAGATCTTCGAGATCGTGGTGCGCATCAACCGCGAGCGCGGCACCACCATCCTGCTGGTGGAGCAGAACGCCAACATGGCGCTCAACGCCTCCGACTACGGCTACGTGCTGGAGAACGGACGCATCGTGATGGAAGACACCTGCGCCCACCTGCGCGAGAAGGACGACATCAAGGAGTTCTACCTCGGCATGAAAGAAGCCGGCGTGCGCGCCGACCGCCGCTGGAAGAAGAAGAAGAACTGGCGCTGAGCGGCGACGAAGGGGACACGACATGAGCTACCTCTGGGACCTCTCCCACATCCAGCCCCAGACGGCCAGCGTGCTGGACGGCGACACCATTCCCGCGATGTTCTGGAACGCCGTGCGCGCGCGCGGCCCGAACGTGTGGATGCGCCAGAAGGACCTGGGCCTGTGGCGCAGCTGGACCTGGACGCAGACCGGCCAGGCCGTGCGCGAGATCGCCCACGGCCTCATGGCCCTGGGCTTCGCGCCCAAGGAAACCGCGTCCATCCTGTCCAACACCACCATCGAGTGGGTGCTGGCCGACCTGGCCGTGCTGAGCGCGGGCGGCGTGGCCAACGGCATCTACCCCACGGACGCGCCCGAGCAGGTGCACTACCTCTGCGAGGACTCGCGCACCACCGTGCTGTTCGTGGAGGACGAGGAGCAGCTCGACAAGACCCTGGCCGTGCGCGCCCAGCTGCCACTGCTGCGCAAGATCGTGGTGGTCGACATGGAAGGCCTGCGCGACTTCCACGACGACCAGGTGATCAGCCTGGACGCCCTGCGCGCCCTGGGCCGCGACCACCTGGCGCAGCACCCGCAGATGCTGGAACAGCGCGTGGCCGGCGTGGGCCCGGACGACCTCGCCATCCTGGTCTACACCTCGGGCACCACGGGCAAGCCCAAGGGCGCCATGCACTCGCACAAAGGCCTCGTCTACACCGTGCGCGGCTACAACGCCATCCTGCCGCGCTACGACAGCGACGAGTGCATGTGCTTCCTGCCGCTGTGCCACATCGCCGAACGCATGGGCGGCGAGTACTTCTCGCTCTACACCGGCGCGCGGCTGAACTTCGTCGAGAACCCCGAGACCGTGCCCGAGAACGTGCGCGAGATCGCGCCCACGGTCTTCACCGCCGTGCCGCGCGTGTGGGAGAAGTTCTACTCGGGCGTGATGATCGCCCTGAAGGAAGCGAGCCGGCTGCAGCAGGCCGCCTACGCCTGGGCCATCGGCGTCGGCCAGCGCGTGGCCGATCACGTGCTCAAGGGCGAAGCCGTGCCGGGTGGCCTCAAGCTGCGCTTTCGGCTCGCGCGCCTGCTGGTGCTCGACAACGTGCGCAAGCTCATCGGCATCCACCGCTCGCGCTTCCTCGTCACGGGCGCGGCGCCCATCTCACCCGACCTGGTGCGCTGGTACCTCGCGCTGGGCGTGCCCATGCTCGAGGTCTGGGGCATGACGGAGACCTGCGGCGCCTCCACCGGCGTGCCGGCGCAGCGCATCAAGCCCGGCAGCATCGGCCCGGCGGCGCAGTACAACGAGGTCCGCCTCGACGCCGCCACCGGCGAGATCCTGGTGCGCGGGCCCAACGTCTTCATGGGCTACCTCAACCTGCCCGAGAAAACCGCCGAGACCATCGACGCCGAGGGCTGGCTGCACACCGGCGACGTGGGCGTGGTGGACGAGGAAGGCTTCTTCCGCATCACCGACCGCATGAAGGACATCATCATCACGGCCGGCGGCAAGAACATCACGCCCAGCGAGATCGAGAACGAGCTGAAGTTCTCGCCCTACGTCACCGACGCGGTCGTCATCGGCGACCAGCGCCCCTACCTCACGGTGATCATCATGATCGACCAGGAGAACGTCGAGAAGTTCGCGCAGGACAACGACGTGCCCTTCTCCAACTACGCCAGCCTCACGCGAACGGCCGAGGTGCAGCAGCTCATCCAGGGGCTCATCGACGCCACCAACCGCAAGTTCGCGCGCGTCGAGCAGATCAAGAAGTTCTGGCTGCTCGACACCCAGCTCACCGCCGAGGACGAAGAGCTCACGCCGACCATGAAGCTCAAGCGCAAGCTCGTGCAGAAGAAGTACGCCGAGCAGATCGAGGCCATGTACCACTGACGCCGCCCCGCGCGGCACCACCCGAGGAGACCCGCGCCGTGAAAACCCGCTACACCCTGACCGCTTTCGCGCTGGCGCTGTCGGCCAGCGCCGCCCTGGCCCAGTCGCAGGGCGTGAGCAAGGACGAGATCGTCCTCGGCTCCATCCAGGACCTCTCCGGCCCGCTGGCCGGCTTCGGCAAGTCCGTGCGGCTGGGCATGGTGCTGCGGGTGGACGAGATCAACGAGCAGGGCGGCATCAACGGCCGCAAGATCCGGCTGCTCGTCGAGGACTCCAAGTACGACCCGCGCAACGCCGTGCTCGCGGCGCAGAAGCTGGTCAACCAGGACAAGATCTTCGCCATGGTGGCCCACATCGGCACCGCGCAGAACATGGCCGCCATGCCGGTGCAGTTCCAGAAGAACGTCATCAACTTCCTGCCCGTGACGGCCGCGCGCGAGATGTACGAGCCCTTCCACCGGCTCAAGTTCGCCAACATCGGCCCGTACTACGAGCAGATGCGCACCTTCCTGCCCCGCATGGTGCAGGAGAAGAAGCCCAAGGCGGTCTGCGCCATCTACCAGGACGACGAGTTCGGCCTGGAGGTGCTGCGCGGCGCCGAAGAAGGCCTCAAGGCGGTCAACCTGCAGATGGTCGAGAAGACCTCGTTCAAGCGCGGCGCCACCGACTTCTCCTCGCAGGTGGCGAAGATGAAGTCCGCCAACTGCGACTTCATCGTGCTCGGCACCATCATCCGCGAGACCATCGGCACCATCGCCACGGCGCGCAAGCTGGACTACAACCCCACCTTCTTCGGCTCGCAGGCGGCCTACACCGACCTCATCCACAAGCTCGGCGGCCCGGCCATGAACGGCCTGTACGCCACCATGACGACCCAGCACCCCTACCTGGACGAGGCCTCCCAGCCCATCCGCTTCTGGGCCAACAAGTACAAGACCAAGTTCAACGAAGACCCCAATGTCTTCTCGGTCTACGGCTACAACGCCATCGACATCTTCGCCCGCGCCGCGGGCAAGGCCGGCGCCAACCTCAACACCGACAGCTTCGTCAAGACCATGGACAGCCTGAGCGTGCCGACCGACATCTTCGGCTCGCCGCCGCTCAGCTTCAGCCCGCAGCGCCGCTACGGCAGCATGGCGATGCGCCTGTCGCAGATCCAGGACGGCCGCTGGAAGGTCGTCTCGGACTATGTGAACAACTGAGCGCTCGCCTCGGCCCGGTGCGGCGGGAAGGGTTTTTCCGCATCACCGGCCCGGTCAAAGACCCCATCATCCCCGCAGAAACGACAACCCACCGGAGACGACAGCGATGAAAACGACACTGAGTCTGATCGGCGCGGCCATCGCGCTGAGCACCGGCGCCGCCATGGCGCAATCACAGGGCGTGAGCAAGAACGAGATCGTGCTCGGCTCCATCCAGGACCTCTCCGGTCCCATCGCCGGCTTCGGCAAGCAGGTGCGCCTGGGCATGATGCTGCGCGTGGACGAGGCCAACGAGCAGGGCGGCGTCAACGGCCGCAAGATCAAGCTCATCGTCGAGGACTCCAAGTACGACCCGCGCAACGCCGTGCTCGCGGCGCAGAAGCTGGTCAACCAGGACAAGATCTTCGCCATGGTGGGCCACATCGGCACCGCGCAGAACATGGCCGCCATGCCGGTGCAGTTCCAGAAGAACGTCATCAACTTCTTCCCCGTGACGGCCGCGCGCGAGATGTACGAGCCCTTCCACAAGCTCAAGTACAGCTTCGCCGCCACCTACTACGACCAGATGCGCGTCGCGGTGCCCAAGCTGGCCAAGGAGAAGAACGCCAAGAAGGTCTGCACCATGTACCAGGACGACGAGTTCGGCCTGGAGGTCAAGCGCGGCGCGGAAGACGGCCTCAAGGCCAACGGCCTGTCGCTCGCGGTGGAGACCACCTACAAGCGCGGCGCCACCGACTTCGCCTCGCAAATGCAGAAGCTGGCCTCGGAGCAGTGCGACATGGTCGTGCTGGGCACCATCATCCGCGAGACCATCGGCGCCATCGCCACGGCCAAGCGCCTGGGCTTCAACCCCACCTTCATCGGCTCCAGCGCGGCTTACACCGACCTCATCCACAAGCTCGGCGGCCCGGCCATGAACGGCCTGTACGCCACCATGACGGTGCAGCACCCCTACCTGGACGCGGCCTCGCAGCCCATCCGCTTCTGGGCCAACAAGTACCAGACCAAGTTCAACGAAGAGCCCACGGTGTTCTCGGTCTACGGCTACCTGGCCATCGACGCCTTCATTCGCGCCGCCACCAAGGCCGGCCCCAACCTCAGCACCGACAGCTTCATCAAGGCCATGGACACCATGACCATTCCGCCCGACATCTTCGGCAGCGCCGAGCAGACCTTCGGCCCCACCAAGCGCCTGGGCAGCAACGCCACCCGCATCTCGATGCTGGACAACAACCGCTGGAAGGTGGTCACGGAGTACATCAACACCACCACCGGCAAGTGAGTCCCGGCTGACGGTTTCCTGAGCATTCGCGCCGCCCGCTCGACGGGCCATGCGCGGCAGCCGCCGGTGTCGCAAGCCCCGGTGGCTTTTTTTTGCCAGGGCCACGCCGCCGCTCAGGCGGCGGGCAGCGTCCACCAGAAGCGCGCGCCCTCGCCCACCCGGCCGCAGGCGCCCACCTCGCCACCGTGCTGCTGCACCACGCGGCGCACCACCGTCAGGCCCAGGCCGGTGCCGGGCACCGCCTCGCCGGCCAGGCGGCTGAAGGGCTTGAACAGCTCGCCGGCGCGCGCCTCGTCGAAACCCGGGCCGTTGTCGCTGACGGCGAAACGCCAGGCCTGGTCCTCGCGCTGCGCGCCCACGTCCACCGCCAGCCCGGGCCGGCCCTGCCCGTACTTGAGCGCGTTGCCCACCAGGTTGGTCACCACGTGCGCCATCAGCCCGCGGTCCACCGCCACCACGGGCAGCGGCCCCACGCGCACCGCCTGACGCGCGCTCGGGTATTCCATGGCCAGCTGCTCCACGCATTCGCGCACCAGCTCGCCGAAGTCGACCTGCGCCTTGTGCAGCGCCTGCTGCTCCACGCACGCCAGGTCCAGCAGGTCGCTCACCATGCGGCTGGCGCGCAGGGACTCGTGGCCCAGCTTGCGCACCAGGGGCAGGGCCTGGGCCGGCTGGCCTTCTTCGATGGCCTCGCGCGCCATCTCGCTCAGGCCGTGGATGTTGCGCAGCGGGCCGCGAAGGTCGTGCGAGACCATGCCCGAGAAGGCGCGCAGGCCCTGGTTGATCGCCTCCAGCTGGGCCGTGCGCTCGTGCACCGTGCGGTCCAGGCCGTCGGCCAGGCGCTGCAGCGCGGCCTCGGCCTGTTCGCTGCGGCGCAGTTCGCTCGCCAGCCGGCGCGCGTCGCGCTGCAGGATCAGCGTCAGCACGAAGAAGTACACCAGCACGATGGGCAGCGGCGTGATCTCCCGAAACGTCCGCACGTCCAGGCCCACGCGGATGGCCAGCAACAGCAGCAGCGGCTGCACCAGCAGCGCCGCCGCCAGGGCGAACTGCCCGCTCCAGCGGTCGTGCCACCAGCGCCACAGCAGCCACAGCGAGGCCGCCACGAGCACCCCCGATGAGGCCAGCGGGCCGCGGAAGGGGTTGTCGCCCAGCGCCCTCACCAGCCCCACCACCCAGACCAGGCCCAGCGCACTCAGCCAGGCAAAACGCCACCCCTGGCGGCGGGCGCCAGGGGTCAGGTAGGTGTGCAGCCCCACCAGCAGGGCGGTCAGCGCGAACACCACCACCGCGGCGGCCGGGCCGCCGATGCCCTCGGCCCGCACGCCGAAATGCAGCTGGGCCACCCGAAAACCGAGCTGCGCGAGCCCGAACAGCACGGCCGAGCCCGCAAGCCAGCGCACGTAGGGCCAGGACGCCCGGTTGGCGTAGGCGATGAAGATCACCCCCAGCAAGGCGACCATCGCCCCGGTCATGAACCGCAGGTCGCCAAAGAGTGAAAGCCAGCCCATGCGTGCTCCGAAACCGCAACGCCGCGAGTGTGACAGACGGATACATCTCCGCCAGCGGGTTCTCACCGAACGGGCGGCGCAAGCGGCCGCCGGTGCATCGCACAATGCCCAGGATGGCCCCCGACACCGCCCTCCGGCTCGCCGACGCCCTGCTCGCGCTGCACGTGGGGGTGGTGCTGTTCGTGGTGGGCCTGCTGCCCCTGGTGCTGCTGGGCGGCGCCCTGGGCTGGCGCTGGGTGCGCCACGCCGGCCTGCGCGCCGCGCACCTGGGGCTGATGCTCTTCATCGCGGTCCAGGCCTGGCTGGGCCGACTCTGCCCCCTCACGGTCTGGGAACAGGACCTGCGGCGATCGGCCGGCGAGACCGGCCACCGCGAGAGCTTCATCGGGCACTGGCTCTCGCGGCTGCTCTACTGGGAGGCGCCGTGGTGGGTGTTCGTGGCCGCCTACACGGCCTTCGCGGCGCTGGTGGGGCTGGCGTGGTGGTGGGTGCGGCCGTTCAGAGGCCGAACACCCTGAGCGCGTTGCCCCCGCGCACCGCCTCGCGCTGGTCGGCCGCCAGGGTGTCGATCTTGCCCAGCGCGCCCTTCACGTCGTGCACCTGGTGCGGCCAGTCGGTGCCCAGCATGACCTGCGAGGCGCCCACGATGGACACCAGGTACTGCAGCGAGCGCGGGTCGTAGGTGATGCTGTCGTAGTAAATGTGGCGCAGGTAGTCGGTCGGCTTGCGCTGCATGCGCCGGCGCTGGGGGATCTCCACCTCGTCGCCTTTCTCGAAGCGGCCCACCAGGTAGGGCAGCGTGCCGCCGCCGTGCGAGGCGATGAGCTTCATGTTCGGGAAGCGGTCGAAGAAGCCGTCGAAGATCATGCGCGTAAAGGCCAGCGTGGTGTCGAACATGAAGCCCACGGACCAGCTCAGGTCGTACTTCGTCATGTCCATCAGGTCCACGCCCGGCGGGTCGGTGGGGTGCACCAGCACCGGCAGGCCGCGCCGGTCGATGGCGGCCCACACGGGCTCGAAGAAGGGGTCGGTGAGGCTGCGGCCCGAGATGTTGGCCAGCACCATCACGCCCACCGCGCCGTTGGCGCAGGACCGCTCCAGCTCCTGCACGGCGCGCTCGGGGTACTCCCAGGGCAGCGAGGTGAACCAGCGGATGCGGTCCGGGTACTGCGCCTGGGCGCGCGCCATGGCGTCGTTCGACTCCACCGCCGCCTGGCGGCTCGTGGCCTCGTCGCCCCAGTACACGTTGGGGCAGGTCAGCGAGACGATGGAGATGTCGATGCCCGCCGCGTCCATCTGCCGGATGCGCAGCGCGTAGTCGAAGTGGCCGGGCTGCGGAATGGCCACCGGCGTGTCGCCGCGGAAGATCTCGTCCTGCCCGTCGGGACGGCGCTGGATGTTGTAGGCCCCGCCCTTGGCCTTGAGCAGCTCCAGCCAGGCGGGCGTGTACATGTGGGTGTGAACGTCGATGACGGGCATGTGGTGTCTCCGGTGTTGTCCTTGTTTGTCGCGCGCCCGCGCCGTCGCGCAGGACCGTTAGCAAGCATACCTTTTCGGGAAAACACGCATGCGTCCATCGGGTGCGCCCTCCCAGAATCGGTGCTCCACACAACGAGGAGACACGCATGCGACGCCGACACTTCCATGCCCTGGCGGGCGCTGGCCTGCTGGCCGCGGCCCAACTGGGCCTGCCGGGCCTGGCCCAGGCGCAAGACAGCGGCACGCTGCGCGTGTGGGTGGGCTTTCCGCCCGGGGGATCGGTGGACACGGTGGCGCGCATCGTGGCCGAGAAGATGCGGGGCACGCTCAACCAGAACGTGATCGTCGAGAACAAGCCCGGCGCGGGCGGGCGGCTGGCCCTGGGCGAGCTGCGGCGCATCGCGCCGGACGGCAACACCATCATCCTGGCGCCCAGCGGGGCCCTGGTCATCTCGCCCTACCTGTACCCCAACGTGGGCTACGACCCCATCAAGGACTTCAGCCCCATCGCGCGCGCCACGGTGTTCGACTTCGCCGTGACGGCCGGCCCGGGCGCGCCGCAGGGCAAGCTGAAGGACGTGCTGGACTGGATGAAGGCCAACCCCGCCAAGGCCAGCTACGGCACCTCCGGCGCCGGCACGGTGCCGCATTTCGCGGGCCTGCTCATCGGCCAGGCCACGGGCATCCCCCTCACGCACGTGGCCTACCGCGGCGGCGCGCCGGCCGCGCAGGACCTGCTGGGCGGGCAGATCCCGCTGATGGTGGACACCGCGTCCGAGACCATCGAACACCACCGCGCGGGCCGCCTGCGCATCCTGGCCGTGACGGGCGAACAGCGCTCGGCCGCGCTGCCCGAGGTGCCCACGCTGAAAGAGCAAGGCATCAACCTGGCGGCGGACGCCTTCTTCGCCTACTTCGGCCCGGCCGGCATGAACCCGCAGGCGGCGGACCGCATCAGCAAGGCCGTCGCGGTGGCGCTGGCGGACCCGGGCATCCAGGAAAAAATCCGCGGCTACGGCCTGGTGCCCAGCCACGCCGGGCCGGCCGAGACGGGCGCGATGGTGGTGGAGCACCTCAAGCGCTGGGAAGCGCCGGTCAAGGCCTCGGGCTTCAAGCCGGAGTGAGGCGCTGCCCGCTCAGGGCTGGCGCCCGTACTGGCTGAGGCGCCGCGTCCGTTGTTTGCGCGCCCGGCGCCGCTCCTCGGCCGCCGTCGACGGCGCCCCGCGCCGCAGCAGTTCGGCGGCGACGCGGGCGTCGGGATCCTCGGCCAGACGGGCCGTCAGCAGGCGGCTGAAAAAATCGGTGATGCCCATCCGCAGGCGGACCTGGGCATCGTCCGGGGTCGGCGGCTGGCTCACGCCGGGCTTCGTGAACAGGGCCTTGCCCTCCCTCGTCGAGGTGTCGGGCGGCACAGGCTGGGCGGCGCGCGTCGGCAGCGGCGCGGGGCGCGTCTTCGAGGACGGGGCGGGAGAAACGCGGCGGGCGGCTGAAACGGTCATGCGGTGACTGGGGCAAGGGGCGCTCTGGTGGGCACCGGAGAACGGCCATGAGTGGTGAATCGCCCACCCTGGTTTCCACCATCGGCCGCCTGGCCGGGGCCACGCGGCGCCGGCTTGAGCCAGCGCAAGGTGCGACAGGGCCGGCCAGGCCACCATCGGCGGGCCCGCTTCGCCCTCGCCGTGGCGCGCGCGCCGCATGGACACCCCCCGACACCCCCACCGCCCCGCGCGCCCGCCGGACGCCAGCGCCCCCGACTGGAGCCTGCCCGAGGCCGAGCTGCTGGCCCGCCACGCCAGCGGCCCCCAGGGCCTGGGCCAGGCCGAGGCCCTGGCCCGCCTGCAGCGGCACGGCCCCAACGCCGTGGCCGAACAGGCCGCCGCCACGGCGTGGCGGCTGGTGCTGCGCCAGTTCGCCAGCCCGCTGGTGCTCATCCTCGTGGCGGGCGCCCTGGTGTCCGCCGCGCTCAAGAGCTGGGCCGAAGCCACCACCATTCTCGCCATCGTGCTGTGCAGCGCGGGCCTCGGCTGGTGGCAGGAGTGGCGGGCCTCGGACGCGGTGGCGCGCCTGCGCCAGCGGCTGGCGCTCAACGCGCGCGTGCGGCGCGACGGCGCCTGGCGCCCGCTGCCCGCGCGCGAACTGGTGCCGGGCGACCTGATCGAGCTGAGCGCGGGCAAGCTGGTGCCGGCCGACGGCGTGGTGCTGCAGGCGCGCGACTTCCTCGTCACCGAGGCCAGCCTGACCGGCGAGTCCTTCCCGGTGGAAAAACGCCCCGGCCCCGTGGCGGCCGACGCGCCGCTGCGCGAGCGCGGCAACAGCGTTTTCCTGGGCAGTTCGGTGCGCAGCGGCACCGCCACCGTGCTCATCACCCGCACCGGCGCGGCCACGGTGTTCGGCGAACTGGCGGCCGAGCTGAAGCAGCGTCCGCCGCAAACCCGCTTCGCCCAGGGCGTGCGCCGCTTCGGCGACATGCTGCTGCGCCTGATGCTGGCCGTGGTGCTGGCGGTGCTGGTGGTCAACCAGTGGCTGGGCCGCCCCCTGATCGATTCGCTGATGTTCTCCGTGGCGCTGGCGGTGGGCCTGTCGCCCGAGCTGCTGCCCGCCATCGTGAGCGTGATGCTGGCGCGCGCCACGCGGGCCATGGCCGCCCAGGGCGTGCTGGTGCGCCGGCTCGAGGCCATCGAGGACCTGGGCGGCGTGAACGTGCTGTGCACCGACAAGACCGGCACCCTCACGCAGGGCGTGATGACGCTGGACGCCGCGGTGGACCCCGACGGCCAGCCCGACGCGGGCGTGCTGCGCTGGGCGCACCTGAACGCGGCTTTCGAGAGCGGCATCGAGAACCCGCTGGACCAGGCCCTGGTGGCCGCGGGCGAGCGCGCCGGCCTGACGCTAGAAGGCTGGCGCAAGGTGGACGAGATTCCCTACGACTTCGTGCGCAAGCGCCTCACCATCGTGGCGCAGCGCGGCGCCGATGGCGAACGCCTGCTGGTGACCAAGGGCGCGGTGCCACAGACCCTGGCGGTGTGCGATCGCGTGCGCCAGGCTGGCGGCGAGGCCCCGCTGGACGCGGCGCGGCGCACCCGCATCGACGAGCACGTGCGCGAACTCGGCGGGCAGGGGCTGCGCGTGCTGGCGGTGGCCACCCGCGCGGTGCGGGCCGACCGGGTGGGCCTGGCCGACGAAGCCGGCCTCTGCCTGGAGGGCTTCCTGGCCTTCACCGACCCGCCCAAGCCCGGCGCGGCGCAGGCGGTGCGGGCGCTGCGCGCGCACAAGGTGCGTGTGAAGATGGTCACCGGCGACAGCCGCCATGTGGCCGCGCACGTGGCCCGGCAGGTGGGCCTGGACCCCTCGGCCCTGCTCACCGGCGCCGAGATCGCCGCCATGCGCGACGAAGCGCTGTGGCACCACGCGCCGCGCACCGACCTGTTCGTCGAGGTCGATCCCTCGCAGAAGGAACGCATCGTGCGTGCGCTGCAGCGCACGCGGCACGCCGTGGGCTACCTGGGCGACGGCATCAACGACGCGCCCGCGCTGCTGGCGGCCGACGTCGGCCTGTCGGTGGACCAGGCCGTCGACGTGGCGCGCGAAAGCGCCGACGTGGTGCTGCTCCAGCCCGACCTCGACGTGCTGTGCCGCGGCGTGGAGGAGGGCCGGCGCACCTTCGCCAACACGCTCAAGTACATCGCGCTGAGCATCAGCGCGAACTTCGGCAACATGGTCAGCATGGCCATCGCGGCGCCCTTCCTGCCCTTCCTGCCGCTCACGCCCACCCAGATCCTGCTGAACAACTTCCTGTCGGACCTGCCCTCCATGGCCCTGTCCACGGACCGCGTGGACACCGCGGTGCTGGGGCGGCCACTGCGCTGGGACCTGCACGGCCTGCGGCGCTTCATGATGGGCTTCGGCCTGATCAGCTCGCTGTTCGACCTGCTCTGCTTCGCCTGGCTGCTGTGGGTGCTGCGCGCCGACGAAGCGGTGTTCCGCACGGCCTGGTTCCAGGTGTCGCTGCTGACCGAACTCGCCGCGGTGCTGGTGCTGCGCACGCACGGTCCGGTGTGGCGCAGCCGCCCGGGCGAACTGCTGTCGGGCGCGCTGATCGCGATGGCCGCGCTGGCCCTGGCCCTGCCCTACAGCGGCCCGCCGGCCGCGCTGCTGGGCTTCGTGCCGCTGGGCTGGGCGGCCACCGCCGTGGTGCTGGCGCTGGTGTTGGCGTACGCGGCGGCGATCGAAGCGGCCAAGCGCTGGGCGCGCTGAGGCCCGGCCTGCCGCCGGCGGTCAGGGCTCGATGCGCGTCTGCGACTGCTCCCGCATGTACTGCGGCAGGTAGTGGAACGACGCCAGCGCCTTGCCCGTGCTCCCCGAGCCCTTCCATCCCCCGAACGGCTGGTAGCCCGGCCAGGCGCCCGTGGTCGCGCCCAGCGGGCGGTTGACGTAGGTCACCCCGGCCTCGATGTGGTCGAGGAACCAGGCCACCTCGTCCTCCGCGCCGAAGAAGCCCGCCGTGAGGCCGAAGTCGCTGGCGTTCGCTTCTGCCATGGCCTGCTCGGCGCTGTCCACGCGGCCCAGCATCACCAGCGGCGCGAACATTTCCTTGCGCCACAGCGGGTGGTCCAGCGGGGCCTCGGCCACCAGGGGCGCGCAATAGAAGCCCGCGTCGGCATCGGCCGGCAGCGGGCCCGCCGCGACGATGCGCGCCCCCCCGCCGTCCAGCTGGCGCCGGCAGTCGGCGTGCCGCAGCTGGGCCGCGCGCGTGGCCACGGGACCGGTCCAGCTGGACTCGATCTGCGGCTCGCCCACGGCGATCGCGCCCACCGCCACGCGCAGGCGCTCGATCAGCGCATCGGCCACCGAGCGGTCCACGTACACGCGCGACAGCGCCGAGCACTTCTGCCCCGACATGCCGAAGGCCGAGCGCACGATGCCCTGGGCCGCCGCGTCCAGGTTGGCGCGCGCGGTGACGATGGCCGCGTTCTTGCCGCCCATCTCGGCGATGCAGGGACGCGGCCAGCGCCGGTTCACCTGCGCGCGCAGGATGCGCATGCCCACCTCGTAGGAGCCGGTGAAGGTCACACCGCCGATGCCGTCGTGCTGGATCAGCGCCTCGCCCACGGTCGCACCATCGCCCACCAGGCAGTTGAAGGCGCCGTCGGGCAGGCCCGCGTCCTTCAGGCATTGCGCCAGCAGCAGGCCGGACCAGGGCGTCTCCACCGATCCCTTGAGCACCACCGTGTTGCCCGTGACCAGCGCCGCCGCCGTGGGACCGCCCGCCAGCGCGAAGGGGAAATTGAACGGCGCGATGACGGCCCACACGCCGTAGGGCTTCATCACGCTGCGGTTGCGGCTCTTCATGTGGGGCAGCGGGTCGTCGGGCAGGGCATGGTCGTAGCCCGCGTTCTCTTCCATCTGCCGCGCGTAGATGTCGAAGAAGGCGCTGACCTCGGCCACCTCGCCCAGGGCCTCCATGCGGGTCTTGCCCACCTCCAGCGACACGATGGCCGCCATCTCGTAGAGGCGTTCGTCCACCAGGCGCGCGGCGCGGCGCAGCAGGGCCACGCGCTCGCGCCAGGGGGTGCGGCGCCAGACGGGCAGCGCGCGCCGCGCGGCGGCCACGGCCTGCTCCACGTCGTCCACCGAGGCCTGGGCGAAACGGCCCAGCCGCTCGCTCTGGCGCGCGGGGTTGTGCTTGTCCAGCGTCGCCGCGCGCGCGACGAAAGCACCATCGATGAACAGGCCATGGTCCTGGCCCAGCCGCTGGCGCACGCGCGCGAGCGCGGCGTCGAAACGCTCGTGCAGCGCGCGCGGCGGCGCGAACATCGTGGAATAGGTCAGTTGAAAATCGCTCATGCCCAGGTCTCCTTCTGGTCTCGATGGGTCCGCGCCGCGCGCCTCAGGACACGATATAGGCCGCCGACCCTACCGCCAGCAGCGTGCCATCGGCGCCGTGAAATTCCATGCGCGTGCTGGCCACGCGCGAGCCCAGGCGCAGCGTTTCAGCGCCAATGCGAAAGCGCGCGCTGCCCACGGCCGGGCGCAGGTAGTCCACGCGCAGGTCGATGGTGCCCAGCTTGGCGAAGCGGAGCATGCGCTGCTCCACGCTGTCGTCCATGTGGCGCGCGGCCATGGCGGCCAGCACGGCCAGACCGCCCATGGAATCCATGGCGGCGCTGATGACCCCGCCGTGCAGGCGGTGGTGCGCGTAGTGGCCGATCAGCTCGGGCCGCAGGTCGAGGTGGCCGTTCACGCGTTCGGGCCGGACCTCGTCGATCTTGAGGCCGATGTGCTGGTTGAAGACGATCTTCTGCTCGAAGAGCTCGACGATGGCCTGCAGGAACTCGGGTTCGAAACACACGGCGGATGGGGTTTTGGCGGTGCTCATGGTGTCCTCCGGAAGGTGCTGCCGGCTCAGGCGCCGAACTGCCGCGCCGCCAGGTCTTTCATGATCTCCTCGGCGCCGCCGCCGATCATCATGACCTTCACCTCGCGGTAGAGGCGCTCGCTGGCGGTGCCGCGCATGTAGCCCATGCCGCCCAGTATCTGCACGGCCGCGTCGGCGTTGGCCTGCATGGCCTGGGTGCTGTGGTTCTTGAGCAGGCAGACGTGGCCCACCCAGTCGGGGCCCTCGTCGCCCGCGTCGATGCGATCGCCCAGCGCGTCCAGCCAGGCCTGGGTGGAGCCGATGCGCATGCGCATGTCCATGAGCTTGTGGCGGATCGCCTGGCGCTGAATCAGCGCTTCGCCGAAGGTCTGGCGCTCGCGCGCCCAGGCCAGCGCCTCGTCGTGACAGGCCTCGGCAAAGCCCAGGGCCAGCGCGCTCATGGCCAGGCGCTCGCCGTTGAAGTTGCCCATGATGCAGCGAAAGCCCTTGTTCTCCTCGCCGATCAGGTAGCGCGCCGGCACGCGCACGCCGTCGAAGCGCAGGTGGCCGGTGTCGCTGCAGTGCCAGCCCATCTTGTGCAGCGGCGTGCGGCGGAGGCCTTTGGCGTCGCAGGGCACGGCGATCAGGCTGATGCCGCTGGCGCCCTTGTTGTTCGGATCGGTTCGAACGGCCAGGGTGATCCAGTCGCAGCGCAGGCCGGAGGTGATGAAGACCTTCTCGCCGTCGATGACGTAGTCGCCGCCCTCGCGGCGCGCGCTGGTGCACAGGCTGGCCACGTCGCTGCCCGCGCCGGGTTCCGTGATGCCGAGCGCGGCGATCCGCTCGCCCTGCAGCACCGGCGGCACGACCTCGGCCTGCAGCTCGGGCGAGCCATGCTTGAGCACCGGCGGCAGGCCGATGTTGTGGCTGAACAGGCTGGCCAGCAGGCCGCCGCTGGCGGTGCGCCGCGCCAGCAGCTGCGACACGGCGTTGCGCGCGCGCCAGGGCGCGGGCGTGCCGCCGAGCGCCTCGGGGTAGCCCAGGCCCAGCAGGCCGATGCGCGCGGCCTCGCGGTAGAGCCCGCGCGGGAACGTGGCCCGGGCGTCCCAGTCGTTCACGTGCGGCACCAGCGCGTCGCGCGCGAAGCGGTCCACCGTGTCGAGCAGGGCCTGGGTGTCGGTGGGGTCCCAGTTCATGCCGTTGCCTCTGCCACAAAGCTGACGAGCAGTTGCCCCGGCGCCACCTGCTGTCCGGCCGACACGGACACGGCCTGCACCGTGGCGTCGCGCGGCGCGGCGATCAGGTGCTCGATCTTCATGCTCTCGATGGCGAACAGCGCCTCGCCCTTGGCCACGCGCGCGCCGGGCCGGGCGTGCACGGCCACGAGCTTGCCGTTGAAGGGCGCGCGCAGCTCGCCCACCGCGCCAGCGGCGCCGGCACGGGTTCGCGCGCGGTGGCTCAGGTCGCTGAGCGTGAGCGTGTGCGGGCCCACCTGCACCTGCCAGTGGCCGTCGCCCAGCGCGACGGCGGTGGTGGCGTGGCGCACGCCGTCGATGGCGACGCCCTGGGGTTGCAGAAGGGCCTCGTGCGTGCGATCGCCCAGCACGACGCTCAGGCGGCCGTGGCCGTGTTCCAGCACGGCGAGGTCGAGCACCGCGTCGCCGTGCCGCCAGCGCAGCGGCCGCGCGAAGGGGCACGGCAGCGCGCCGGGCGCGGGCCGATCCGCGCAGGCCGCGACCAGCACCCCGGCCAGCACCGCCTCGGCCGGCGGCCGCAAGGCATCGCGCAGGCCCTCACCCTGCTCCGCCAGAAAGGGGATGAGCGCCTCGCCCGCGCCGAACACCGGGTGGCGCAGGCAGGCCGCCAGCAAGGCGCGGTTGGTGGGCAGGCCCAGGAGCACGGTCGCGTCCAGCGCGTGCGCGAGGCGTTCGATGGCCTGCGCGCGCGTGGGCGCGTGGGCGATGAGCTTGCCCAGCAGGGCGTCGTAGTGCGGCGTCACCTCCGTGCCGGTCTCGATGGCGTGGTCGAAGCGCAGGCCCTCGCCCAGCGGGGGTTCGGCGAAGGCGCGCACGGTGCCGGTGTGGGGCGCGAAGCGCTCGTCCTCGGCGCACAGGCGCACCTCGATGGCGTGGCCTTGCAGGCGCACCTGGTCCTGCGCCAGCGGCAGCGGCTCGCCGCGCGCCACGCGGATCTGCCACTCCACCAGGTCCAGGCCGGTGAGCATCTCCGTCACCGGGTGCTCCACCTGCAGGCGGGTGTTCATCTCCATCAAAAAGAACCGGTTGCCGTCCAGCAGGAACTCCACCGTGCCCGCGCCCACGTAGCCCGCCGCGCGCGCCAGCGCCACCGCGGCCTCGCCCAGGCGCTCGCGCAGTTCCGGCGTGACCGCCGGGCTCGGCGCTTCCTCGACGATCTTCTGGTGGCGCCGCTGCACCGAGCAGTCGCGCTCGCCCAGGTGGATGCAGCGCCCC
The DNA here is from genome assembly GCF_016903055.1 of Hydrogenophaga sp. YM1. Classification (NCBI taxonomy): domain Bacteria; kingdom Pseudomonadati; phylum Pseudomonadota; class Betaproteobacteria; order Burkholderiales; family Comamonadaceae; genus Hydrogenophaga; species Hydrogenophaga sp. YM1. The sequence goes on from NZ_CP070223.1 coordinate 3,765,217, forward strand.
TGCGCGTCGGCGAAGACCTGCACTTCCACGTGGCGCGGGCGCCGCACGGCCGACTCGATCAGCAGGTCCGCGCTGCCGAAGCCGGCCAGCGCCTCGGCGCGCGCGCTGGCCAGCGCGGCGGGCAGCTGCGCGGCCTCGGCGACGAGGCGCATGCCGCGCCCGCCGCCCCCCGCCACGGCCTTCACCATCACCGGGTAGCCGATGCGCTCGGCCTCGGCGGCGAAGGTCCCGTCGCCTTGGTCGGCGCCGAAGTAGCCCGGCAGCACCGGCACGCCATGCGCTTGCGCCAGGGCCTTGGCGGCCGACTTGCTGCCCAGCGCGCGGATGGCCTCGGGCGGCGGACCCACCCAGGTGAGGCCGGCGTCGATCACGGCCTGCGCGAAGTCGGCGTTCTCGCTGAGGAAACCGTAGCCGGGGTGCAGCGCGTCGGCGCCGGTGGCGCGCGCGGCGGCGATCAGGCGATCGATGCGCAGGTAGGACTCGGCCGAGCCCGCGCCGCCGAGCGCGAAGGCCATGCCGGCCTCGCGCACGTGCGGCGCGCGCGCGTCGGGCTCGCTGAACACCGCCACGGTGGCGATGCCCATGCGGTGCGCGGTGCGGATCACGCGGCGCGCGATCTCGCCGCGGTTGGCGATGAGCAGGCGCTTCAAGACGCGTCTCCCTTGGCCCAGGGCGCGGGCTGTTTTTGCGCGAACGCGGCCAGACCGGCGGCGGCCTCGGGGCTGCGCAGCGCATTCGCGAAGGCGATGGCCGCCTCGTCGCGCAGGTCGGGCAGGTGCTGGTGCAGGCGGTGCAGCAGCTGCTTGGTGGCCGCCAGCGCGCCGGGCGCGGCGCGGCCCAGGGCCTTGGCGGCGTAGGCCACGGCGGCGTCCAGCGCGTCGTCGGCCACCACGGTGTTCACCAGGCCCACGGCCTGCGCCTCGCGCGCGGTCCAGCGCGTGCCGCTCAAGAGGCACTGGCGCGCGGTGGCGTCGCCCAGGCGCCGCCACACGAAGGGCGCGATCTGCGCCGGTGGCAGGCCCAGCGTGACCTCGGGCGTGGCGAAGGCCGATCGCTCGGTGGCGATCACCACGTCGGCGCAGCACACCAGGCCGAAGCCACCGCCCATGGCCGGGCCGTCGACGGCGCACATCAGCCACTGCGGCAGGCCGATCAACGCGTGCAACAGATCGCCGAAACCGCGGTTCATGGCGATCAGCGGATCGGGCTCGCCGGGGGGCAAGGCCTGGCCAATGGCGCTGGCGAAACCGCCCAGGCTGCCGCCCGCGCAGAAGGCGCCGTCCGCGCCCGTCAGCACCACGCCGCGCAAGGAAGCATCGGCCTTGGCGCGCAGGCAGGCCTCGAACAGGGCCAGCACCATCGCGTCGCTCAGCGCGTTGCGCGTGGCGGGTTCGTTCAGCGTCCAGGTTTCCACGTCGTGCCGACGATCGATGAGCAAACTGGCCATGGTCACTTTCTGCAGAGTTGAGCGAGCGAAGGGCTGATGTCGCGGGCCACCGTCGAACCGGCTTGGCCGGGCCACGGGTGGCGTCCCCCTTGGGGGAAGCGGCGTCAGCCGCTCAGGGGGGTTTTCTTGATCCCCATGATCTTGCTGAGGATGCCCAGCATCACCTCGTCGGCCCCGCCGCCGATGGACGCCAGGCGCCCGTCGCGGTACATGCGAGAGACCTTGTTCTCCAGCGTGAAACCCATGCCGCCCCAGAACTGCAGGCAGGTGTCGGGCACCTGGCGGTTGAGCCGGCCGGCCTTGAGCTTGGCCATGGTGGCCCACTCGGTCACGTCCTCGCCGGCCACGTAGCGGTCGCACGAGAGGTAGGTGAGCGCGCGCAGGGCCTCGACCTCGGTCTTGAGCTCGGCCAGCTTGAACTGCACCCACTGCTGGTCGGCCAGCTGGGCGCCGAACAGCTTGCGCTCCTGCGCCCACTCGATGGTCCATTCGATGCAGTTGTTCAGGCTCTGCAGGGTGCTGGCCGCGCACCACAGGCGCTCTTCCTGGAACTGCTGCATCTGGTAGACGAAGCCCGCGCCCTCCTGGCCGATGCGGTAGCGCTGCGGCACGCGCACCTCGTCGAAGTACAGCAGGCCGGTGTCGCTGCTGTGCATGCCGATCTTGCGGATCTTCTTGCCGACCTCGAAGCCTTTCACGGTCTTGCCGTTCTCGCGCAGCGGCACCATGACCAGGCTCTTGTTCTTGTGCGCGGGGCCGTCGCTGGTATTGACCAGCAGACAGATCCAGTCGGCCTGCAGGCTGTTGGTGATCCACATCTTCTGGCCGCTGATGACGTAGTCGTCGCCGTCCTTGCGGGCGGTGGTCTTGATGGCGGCCACGTCGCTGCCGGCGCCCGGCTCGCTCACGCCGATGGCGCCCACCGCCTCGCCGCGGATGGCGGGGGCCAGGAACTGCGCCTTCAGTTCCTCGCTGCCGAAGCGCGCCAGCGCTGGCGTGGCCATGTCGGTCTGCACACCGATGGCCATGGGCACGCCGCCGCAGTGGATGTGGCCCAGGGTCTCGGCCATGGCCACGCTGTAGCTGTAGTCCAGGCCGGCGCCGCCGTGCGCCTCGGGCTTGGTCAGGCCCAGCAGGCCCAGTTGCCCCAGGCCCTTGAAGACCTCGTGCGCGGGAAACATCTCGGCCGCTTCCCACTCGTCCACGTGGGGGTTGATGTGGTCGTCGATGAAGCGCTTGAGCGTTTTCTGTATTTCGCGGTGCTCGTGCGTGAACTGCATGGGGGGTCTCCTCGGGGTGGGTATGTGAGGGGTCTACATGCGCGCCACGCCGAACGGCAAGGGGCGCGGGTGGCGCTGTTCGGCCTCGGCGCAGGTGTCCAGGCAGAAGGCCAGCACGGCGCGCGTGTCGCGCGGATCGATCACGCCGTCGTCCAGCAGCAGGCCGCTGGTGTGGAAGGCGTCGGCCTGGCTCTCGAAGACCTGCACGATCTGCTCGAACTGCTGCTGCATCTGCGCCGGGTCGGGCGCGATGCCTTTGCGGGCCAGCCCGGCCTCGGCCACGATCTGCATGGTGCGCGCGGCCTGCTCGCCGCCCATCACGGCCGTGCGTGCGTTGGGCCAGCTGAACAGGAAACGCGGCCCGAAGCCGCGCCCGCACATGCCGTAGTTGCCGGCGCCGAAGGAGGCGCCGCACTGGATGGTGATCTGCGGCACGGTGGCGCCCGTCACGGCCTGGATCATCTTGCTGCCGTGCTTGATCATGCCGCCCTGCTCGCTGTCCTTGCCCACCATGTAGCCGGTGGTGTTCTGCAGGTAGATGAGGGGGTGGCCCAGCTGGCACATCCACTGGATGAAGTGCGTGGCCTTGTTGGCGCCGGCCACGTCGATGGGGCCGTTGTTGCTGATGAGGCCCACCGCGTGGCCGCCGATGCGGGCCTGCGCGCACACCGTGGCCGCGCCGTAAAGCGGCTTGAATTCCAGCAGGTCGGAGCCGTCGGCCAGGCGGGCCATCACCTCGCGCATGTCCACCGGCTCGCGATGGTGCGTGGGCATGAGGCTGAGCAGGTCGTCGCTGGGCAGCAGCGGCTCGGCCACCACCGGCGCCACCGGGCGCGCGACACCGTCGCGCAACTGGTCGACGATGCGCCGCGCCAGCCCCAGCGCCTCGCGGTCGTCCTCCGCCAGGTACTCGCCCAGGCCCGACACGCCGGTGTGCATCTCGGCCCCGCCCAGCTCCTCTTCGGTGGCCACCTCGCCCGTGGCGGCCATGAGCAGCGGCGGCCCCGCCAGGAAGGCGCGCGAACGCCCGCGCACCATCACCACGGTGTCCGACAGCCCCGGCATGTACGCCCCCCCCGCCGTGCCCGAGCCGTGCTGCACCGTGATCACCGGCAGGCCCGCGGCCGAGTGCCGGGCGAGGTTGCGGAACAGCGAGCCGCCGTGCACGAAGCCCTCGACCTTGTACTTGGTGAGGTTGGCGCCCGCGCTCTCCACCAGGTGAACGAAGGGCAGCTTGTTCTCCAGCGCGATGTCCTGCACCCGCAGAATCTTTTCCAGCCCACGGGGCTGGATGGCGCCGGCCTCAATGCCCGAGTCACTGGCCACCACCATGCAGCGCACGCCGCTGACGAAGCCGATGCCCGCGACCACGCCGCCGCCGGCCACCGACTTCGCGGGGTCCTTGGTGTCCTGCAGAAAGCCCGCGAGCGAGCACAGCGGCAGCCAGGGCGCGCCCGGGTCCAGCAGCAGCGCGATGCGCTCGCGCGGCAACAACTGGCCGCGCTTGTCGAACACGGGCTTGGCCTGGGCCGAGGCGGTGGCCGCGCGCTGCTCGAGCGCGCGCAGCTGCGCGATGCGCTCGAGCATGGCCACCCGGCGCAGCTGCGCGGCTTCGGTGTGGGGGTTGAAGCAGGACGCGAAGCTCATGGCTGGAACACCTGGGGCACAACGTAGCGGTGGAAACCATCGAAAGGCTTTACGGCGTCGCGCGACTGCGCCTCGGCCGGCGCCGCGACCTGGCCCCAGCCCAGGCGCACCTGGGGCCGCGCGCCGTCCACGCGCAGCACGCTGCCGCTGATGAAGCTGGCGGCCGGCGACAGCAGGAAGGCGATGGCCGCGCTGGTTTCGGCCTCGTTGCCGAAGCGGCCCAGGGGCACCGTTTCGCGCATCTCGCGCAGCATGGGACCGGCCTCCGGCGGGTAGTGGTCCATGCCGCTGGAGGCGATGTAGCCCGGCGCCACCGCGTTCACGCGCACGCCGCTGCGGGCCCATTCCAGCGCGGCGGTCTCGGTGAAGCTCACCATGCCCGCGCGCGCCGCGCCGCTGTGGCCCATGCCGGGCATGCTGCCCCACATGTCGGCCACGATGTTGACGATGGCGCCACCGTGCGCCTGCAGGCTTTGCAGGTAGCACTCGCGCGCCACCAGGAAGCCGCCCATGAGGTTGGTGTCCAGCACGGCCTGCCAGCCCTTGGCACCGATCTTTTCCAAGGGGCTGATGTACTGGCCGCCCGCGTTGTTCACCAGGCCGTGCACGCGGCCGTGCGCGGTCACGATGTCCGCCACCAGGGCGCGCACCGCGTCTTCCTGGCGGATGTCGCCGGCGTGGCAGCTCGCGCGCCCGCCATCGGCCGCGATCTCCTCGGCCACGGCCCGCAGCTTCTCGGGCTTGCGGCCCACCAGGGCCACGTGCGCGCCCAGCGCGGCCAGTTCGTGCGCGGTGCAGCGGCCGATGCCCGAGCCACCGCCCGTGACCACGATGACCTGGCCCGCGAACAGGCCGGGCCGGAAGACGGAGCGGTAGCGGTCCGCCGCGGGGCCGCCCCCCGCCGGATCAGCCCCCTCGGGAGGCAGCGACCCGCGCAGCGGCGGAGCGTGGGGGCCTGGGTTCATTCCATGTCCTTGACGAAGAGTTGCAGCGCGGCCTCGGTGAGGCCGTCCAGCGTGGTCGGCCCCTCGGGGTCGTACCACTGCGCGGTCCAGTTGAGCGCGCCGAAGATCAGCAGCCGCGCCAGCGCGGTGTCGCCCCGCAGGGCGCCTTCGCGTCGCAGGGCCTGCAGCACCGGCACCCACACGGCCTCGTACTCGGCCATCAGCTCGCTCACCACGCGCTTGGGCTGCGGCGCGAGCCAGCGCCACTCGTACAGCATCACGGGGATGTGGTCGCTCTCGGGGCCCAGCAGGTTGTCGAAGTGGCCGCGCACCAGCACGCGCAGGCACTCGCTGGCCGACAGCGGCCCAGGCGCGGCGGCCACGGCCGCGTCCATGCGCTCGCGCTGGTGCCGCAGGGCGCGCTGCATGCCCTCCTCCATCACGGCGGCGAGCAGAGCTTCCTTGTTCTCGAAGTGGTAGAAGGGCGAGCCCGAGCGCATGCCCACGGCGGCGGCGATGTCGCGCGTGCTGGTGGCCGCGAAACCCTTCTGGCGAAACAGGCGCGCGGCCGCGCGCAGCAGGGCCTGGCGGCGGTTGCCGTCGTCGCGCTCATCGGCGGTCTTGCGGGGGCGTCCGCGGCTGCGGCGTTCGGGCGCGGGGGTGGCCTGGGGATCCATGGCGCGCCACGTTAGCAGCGCCATTCATTTATAGCAAGCGGATGCTTGGTGAAAATACCAATGCCCGCTGTCGCCGGCCCGACAGCGGCGGCACGGCGCCTCAGCCCGTGGCGTGGCAGGCCACAAGGGCGTAGGGCAGCGCCGGGTCCTCGAACCAGGCCCGCAACTCGAAGCCGGTGTCGGCGGCCATGGCCTCCACGCCCGCGCGCTCGTACTTCTGCGACTGCTCGGTGTAGATGAACTCGCCGGGCCCGAAGTGAAACTCGCGCTGCAACAGCGCGCTGCGCACGGTCTGGCGCGCCTGGCTCACCAGGAAGCTGCGCGCCACGCCCTGCAGCGGGCAGTAGCTCGCGTAGTGGCGGAAGCGCTCGAGATCGAAGTCCATGCCCAGCTCGCGGTTGAGGCGGCGCAGCAGGTTCAGGTTGAAGGCGGCCGTCACGCCCTCGGGGTCGTCGTAGGCGGCCCGCACGGTGTGCGGGTCCTTGCGCAGGTCCAGGCCGAGCAGCAGGCTGTCGCCCCGGCGCAGGTGGGCGCGCACGCGGCGCAGGAAGCGCCGGGCCTCCTCGTCGGTGAAGTTGCCGAGGTTGCTGCCCAGGAACAGCGCCACCTGGCGGCGCCGCGCGCTGGGAATGGGCCAGGTCTGGAAGTAGTCGCCGCACAGCGGGTGCACCGCCAGCGCGGGCAACTGGCGCGCCATGCGCGCGCTCAACTGGTCCAGCGCCTGGGCGGAGATGTCCATGGGGCGGTAAACCAGCTCGGCGCCGGCCTTGAGCCAGGCGCGGCACAGCGCCAGCGTCTTGCGCCCGTCGCCGCTGCCGAGCTCGAGCATCTCGATCGGCGAGCCGCCGGTGTCCAGCGCGCCCAGCAGGTCCCTGGCGTGGCGGCGCAGCAGGGCGGCCTCCACCCGCGTGGGGTAGTAGCTGGGCAGGCGCATGATGCGTTCGAACAGGCGCGAGCCGCGGTCGTCATAGAAGTACTTGGACGACAGCCGCTTGGGACTGCCCGACAGGCCGGCCAGCACGTCGGCGGCCAGGCCGCGCGGCGCGGCGGCCCCGGCTTCGGGTGGCGCGGTGTCGCGCGCGGGTTGGATGGCGGATGCGGGGTCGCGGCCTCGGGTCATTCTGCAAACCTTGCTCGGTGCCCGCCGGCGCTCATGGCCGGGCCAGGCGGATGCCGGTGTATTGCCAGCGCAGCGGCGGCTGAAAGAAGTTGCGGTACGTCAGGCGTTCATGCCCCGGCGGTGTGGCAAACGACGCGCCACGCAGCACCTGCTGGTTCACCATGAACTTGCCGTTGTATTCGCCCACCGAGCCTTCGGCGCGCCGAAAGCCCGGGTAAGGCGCGTAGGCGCTGGCGGTCCACTCCCAGCGGTCGCCCCAGGCCATGCCCCGGCCAGCGGCGGCCTCCCATTCGAACTCGGTGGGCAGGCGCGCGCCGGCCCAGTCGGCGTAGGCGCTCGCTTCGTACCAGCTCACATGCGTCACCGGCGCCTGCGGTGGCAGGGGCAAGGGGCCGGCCAGGGTCTGGTGCCACCAGTCGCCGCCCTCGCCGCGGAACCAGTACATCGGCGCCGCGATGGCGTTCTGGCGCAGCCAGTCCCAGCCGTCGGCGTGCCAGTGGCGCGGGTCCTGGTAGCCGCCGGCGCCAATGAAGGCGGCGTACTCCGCGTTGCTCACCAGCCGGTCGCTGAGCGCGAAGGGCGCGAGCAGCCATTCGTGGCGCGCGCCCTCGTTGTCGAAGGCGAAACCATCGCCCGCGTGCCCGATGGCGACCACACCGCCGGGGTGCTCGAGCCATCCCACCATGGCGGCTTGAGGCAGGTGTTCGCCGGCCAGGCTCACCACGGCGGTGTCGGCGCTGGCGTAGGCGGGGCGCAGGGGGTTGTGGCCCAGGATGGCCTTGATGTCGGTGAGCAGCAGTTCCTGGTGCTGCTGCTCATGCTGCAGGCCCAGCGCCAGGCGGTCCAGCCACCGGGCCGGTGGCTGCGTGGCCAGCCAGGCCATCACGGCGGCGTCCACGTGCGCGCGGTAGGCCAGCACCTCGGCCACGGTCGGCCGGCTCAGGTGGCCGCGCTGGGCGCGCGGCACGCGCACCCCCTCGCCCTCGTAGTAGCTGTTGAAGAGGTAGCCGTAGGCCGGGTGGAACGGCGCGTAGCCCGGCGAGGCGTGCGCGAGCAGCATGGCCTCGAAGAACCAGCTGGTGTGCGCCAGGTGCCACTTGGGCGGGCTCACGTCCACCACGGGCTGGACCACGTGGTCCTCGATGGCCAGCGGCGCGCACAGCGCCTCGCTGCGCGCGCGCACCTCGGCGTAGCGCGCGGCGGCGTCGGCGGTGGCGTCGCGCCGCATGCTCAGTCCACCACCTGCACGCCGCGCCAGAAGGCCACGCGGTCGCGCACCATGTCGGCCTCGGGCTTGGGGTCGGGGTAGAACCAGGCGGCGTCGCGGTTGAGTTCGCCGTCGATGAGCAGGCTGTGGTAGCTGGCCTGGCCCTTCCAGGGGCAGTAGGTGTGGTGGTTGCTGTGCTGCAGGTACTCGCGGCGCAACGCGCTCGCAGGGAAGTAGGCATTGCCCTCGACGAGCACGATGTCGTCGCTTTCGGCAATCACCGTGCCGTTCCAGATCGCCTTCATGGGCGCTCCTCGGGTGTGTTGGGATGGGGATGTCTCGCATCCTGGGCGCATTTGCGGCTCATTGCAAGCCTGTGGCGATCGGGAATGACCGCATGGGGTCATTGACTTGTCATCGGCGCCGTTTCTCCCTGTGCGGCGCGCGCGCCCGTTGCCGCCTCGACCTAGCGCTGAGGCATGTTCCTGGTCCCGTAACCCTGCCTCACGCGGGCGTCCTCCGGGATGGGAGGCATGGTGCGGTTCCACGCTTCCCATGCCTCCCGCATGTCGCTCATCCGCTGTGGGTCCCGCGCGGCCAGATTCGCGCGCTCGCGCGCATCCGAGGCGATATCGAACAGGTAGTCGATTCCATCCACGCGCAGGTACTTCCAGTCACCGTTGCGGTGCGCCCGCTGCTCTCGGTGCTTCATCCGCCAGAACAGCGGACGATCGAAGTGGGCCTGGGGCGCGTGCAGAACCGGCAGGAGCGACAACCCATCCAGCGGGTAGTCCGGATCCGGACGCGCGCCCGCCGCCTCCAGAACGGTGGCGGACCAGTCCATGGTCATGCAGTGTTGCGCGGTCACGGCACCGCGCGGAATCACGGCCGGCCAGTGCGCGATCCATGGCACGCGGATGCCACCTTCGGTCAGGTCCATCTTGCCGCCCACGAGCGGCCAGTTGTCCGAGAACCGTTCGCCGCCGTTGTCGCTGGTGAAGACGACCAGCGTGTTGTCGGCGATGGCGTTCCGGCGCAGCGCCTCCATCACCCAGCCGATGCCCTCGTCCATGTGGTGGATCATCCGCTGGTAGGTGTGGACGCTGCCACCATGCAGATGGAAGAGGTTCTGCCTGACGTCTGGCGCGAGGTGTTCGTCATCCCGCGTCTCCCAAGGCCAATGGGGGGCGGTGTAATGGAGGCTGAGAAAGAACGGTTCTTTCTTTCCAGCCATGCGATTGATGCAGTCGACGGCGCGTCGCGAGAGAAGGTCCGTGAGGTAGCCCTCTTCGTGCCTCTTCTGCTCGCCGAGGTACAGGTCGTGGTCGCCGTTGCCGCTGCAGTGAGAGAAGTAGTCCACCCCACCCGACAGGGGGCCGAAGAATTCGTCGTACCCCGACTTGAGGGGACCAAAATGCGGCGGGTACCCGAGATGCCATTTGCCGATCAAGGCGGTCTGGTAACCCGCCCGCTTCAACAGCGAGGGAACGCTGGGGTGTCCCGGGGGCATACCGAGCGTCGCGCTGCCCTTGCTGTCCGCGTGAATCGGCTCCTCGGCCGCCCCTCGCAGTCTGTACTGGTAACGTCCCGTGATCAGTGCAAAGCGCGTCGGCGAGCAGAGCGATGAGTTCGCGTAGCCATCGGTGAAGCGGATGCCGTTCTCGGCCAGCGCATCGAGGACCGGTGAAACGCGGCCGAAGGCCGCCTCGCGCCCACCGTAGCAACCCAGGTCGGCGAACCCAAGGTCGTCGGCAACGATGAAGATCACATTGGGTTGCATGGCAAGGGGTGTTGCAGGATCCACGGGAGCGCTGGGGGCCACGGCGCGTGCGGTCAGTCCAGCGTCAGATTCAACCGCTTCACCACTGGCGCCCATCGCGCCGTATCGGCCTGCACCTGCGCCTCGGCCACCTGGCGCGTGCTGCCCACGCCACGCAAATCCAGCGCTTGCAGGCGGGTTTGCACATCGGGGGCCGTCATGATGGCGCCGGCGGCCTGCTCCAGTGCGCTGGCGACCGCCGCGGGCAGGCCTTTGGGCGCCTGCAGCAGCAGCTTGAAGCTGATGTCCAGGGTCGGCTTGTGGAGTGCCTCGGCCAGCGTCGGCACCTGCGGCGCCAGCGCGGACGGCTCGGCGGACGAGACGGCCAGCGCCACCAAGCGGCCGGTTTTCACATGCGGCAGCACCGTGGGCGTTGCCAGAAAGCCGCAGTTCACCTCGCCGGCCAGAACGGCGGTGGTGGCTGGCGCGGGGCCGCGGTAGGCGATGTGCTCCATGCCGACGCCGGCCTCGCGCAAGAACATTTCAGCGGCCAGATGGCCCGGCACGCCAGCGCCACCCGACGCGTAGATCATTCGGTTCGCATTCGCTCGGGCCACCAGCTCGGCCGCGGTCTTCACGCCCGTGCCTGGGTGGCACACCAGCATCTGGGTGAAGTTCGCCAGCACGGAGAGGTTCATCAGGTCTTTGCGCGCATCGAACGTGAGCTTGGGGTACACGAGCGGGTTCACGGTCACCACGGTGTCCGGGCTGACCCCCAGGGTGTAGCCATCGGGCTCGGCAGCCGCCACCACACCGGCGGCCAGGCTGGTGCCGGCGCCCGGGCGGTTCTCGACCACCACGCTCTGGCCCAAGCGCTGCGACAACCGTTCGGCGAAGAGACGGGCCGTGATGTCGGAGGGCGCGCCCGGCGGCGATCCGACGAGCAGGCGAATGGTCTTGCTCGGGTAGGCGGGCGCCTGCGCCTGCGCGTTGCCGGCGCTCAGCACGGCCAGCGCAAGGCCGGCCAGCAGGGAGGGAAGAAGTCGCTGGGTCATGGCTGTCTCCTGGTAGAGGTCGAACGAAAGGTGTGCCCGTGCGCTGCGGGCCTCAGCCCCCGGTGAAGCGCGGTGCGCGCTTGTCCAGCCGCGCGCGCATGCCTTCGTGCTGGTCGTGCGTGGAAAAAAGCGTCTGAAAGGAGCGCCGCTCGAACCGCAGCCCGCTCTCCAGCCCGCTGCTCATGCCTTCCAGCACGGCTTCCTTGATCAGGCGCAGCGCCAGCACGGGCAGTGCGGCCAGCTCGCAGGCGATCTGCAGCGCGCGCGCTTCCACTTCGTCGTCGTTCACCACTTCGCTGGCCAAGCCCATGGCCAGGGCCGCGTCGGCGCCGAAGGGTTCGCCCCGCAGCAGGATGTGCATGGCAGCGAATTTGCCCACCACCTGGGTGAGACGTTGCGTGCCCCCACCCCCGGGCATGATCCCGAGCTTCACCTCCGGTTGGCCGAAGCGCGCGCCCTGGCCCGCGACGAGGATGTCGGCGTGCATCGAGAGTTCACAGCCTCCGCCAAGCGCGTGGCCCCGCACGGCGGCGATCACCGGTTTGCGGCAGTTGGCGATGGCGCCCCACAGCCGGTCCATCTGGCGCGCCATGATCTGCGCCGGCGTGGCGTCCACGTACTCGTTGAGATCGGCCCCGGCGCAGAACGCGCGCTCACCGCCCGCCAGCACGATGGCGCGAACCCGGTCGTCGGCGTCGAGTCGCAGAAAGGCCTCGGCGAGTGCATGGCGCAGCTCGAGGTTGAGCGCATTGAGCACGGCCGGGCGGTTCAGGCGCAGCAGCGCCACGCCATCCATGGGGTTCGCCTGCAACAAGCAGTCGCTCGCGGTGCTCATGTGGCTGCGCCCTGAAAGCGCGGCGCGCGTTTCTCGAAGAAGGCGGCAACGGCTTCGGCGTGGTCGGCCGTGTGGTGCGCCAGGCCCTGCAGGCGACCCGCGCTGCCCAGAGCCTCGTCCAGCGTTGCGGTGCGTGCCTGCTGCAGCAGCTGGCGCGTCCATCGAAGCACCTGGGGCGGGTTGGCCGCGATGCGGGCGGCCAGTTGCAAGGCCTCGTCGAGCAGCGCCTCGGGCGCCACCACCCGCGAGACCAGGCCGATGCGCAGGGCCTCCTCGGCATCGATCGCATCGCCGGTGAGCGCCATCTCGGCCGCGCGCGCGTAGCCGACAACACGCGGCAGCAGCCAGCAGCCTCCGTCGCCGGGCACGATGCCGACCTTGACGAAGCTCTCGGCGAAGCGCGCTTGGCGGGAGGCGATGCGCAGGTCGCACATGCAAGCCAGGTCGTTGCCGGCGCCGATGGCCGGGCCGTTGACCGCGGCGATGATGGGCACTTGCAGCGCCTCGAAGGCGCGTGGAATGCGCTGGATGCCGTCGCGGTAGGCCTGCGCGATCTGCTCGGGCGTGCCAGCGAACATGCCACGGCGCTCGCGCATCTCGGCCACGTTGCCGCCGGAGCAAAAGGCTGTTCCCGCGCCGGTCAGGATGGCGACGCGCACGTTGAGGTCCGCGTTGAGCGCGGCGAAGGTCTGTTCGAAGGCCGCGAACATCGCTTCGCCGCTAAGGGCGTTTCGGGTGTCGGGACGGTTGAGGGTGAGCAGCGCGACATGGCCGCGCCGCTCGATCAGGATGGGTTCGCTCATCGGGGGTCTCCCACGCGTTCGATGGCCATGGCCACGCCCTGCCCCACGCCCACGCACATCGTCACGAGGCCGTAACGCCCGCCGCTGCGTTGCAGCTGCCGCGCGGCGGCCAGCACCAGGCGCGCGCCGCTCATGCCCAGCGGGTGACCGAAGGCGATGGCCCCGCCGTGGGGGTTCACCTGCGGTGCGTCGTCACTCAGGCCGAGCGCGCGCATCACAGCCAGGCCCTGGGCCGCGAAGGCCTCGTTGAGCTCGATGACATCGAAGTCGCCGATGCGCAGGCCGGTGTGTGCCAGCAGGCGCCGCACCGCCGGCACCGGGCCGAAACCCATCACACGCGGGGCTATGCCCGCGCTCGCGTAGCCGAGCACACGGACCAGGGGCCGCAGGCCGTGGCGCTGCGCCCCGGCTTCGCTGGCCAGCAACAGTGCGGCGGCGCCATCGTTCACGCCCGATGAATTGCCGGCGGTGACCGTGCCGCCCGGGCGAAACGCCGGTTTGAGCGCGGCCAGACTCTGGGCCGTGGCGTCGGCGCGCGGGTGCTCGTCCTCGCTCACCCGCACGACGGCGCCTCGGCGGCCCGGCACCTCCACGGGCACGATCTCCTGCGCCAGCACTCCGGCCCGCGCGGCGGCCGCCGCGCGTTGCTGGCTGCGCAGGGCGAAGGCGTCCTGGTCGGCGCGCGAGATGCCGTGTTCCTGCGCCACGTTCTCCGCCGTGTCGCCCATGCTGTCCACGCCGTGCAGCGTTTCCATGCGCGGATTCACGAAGCGCCAGCCGATGGTGCTGTCGTGCACCTCGGCGCGGCGCGAGAAGGCCGCCGTGGGCTTGGGCATCACCAACGGCGCGCGGCTCATGCTTTCCACGCCCCCCGCGATGGCGATCTGCGCCTGGCCCGCGTGCAGCGCGCGCGCCACCTGGGCCACGGCCTCAAGGCCCGAGCCGCACAGCCGGTTGACGGTGAGCGCCGGCACCTCGACCGGCAACCCCGCCAGCAGCGCGCTCATGCGCGCCACGTTGCGGTTGTCCTCGCCGGCCTGGTTCACGCAGCCAAAGACCAGTTCGTCGATCAGCGCCGGCTCGAGGCCGGGGTGACGCGCCATCAGCGCGCGGATCGGGATGGCGCCCAGGTCGTCGGTGCGCACGCCCGAGAGCGCGCCGCCGTAGCGCCCGATCGGCGTGCGCACGCCGTCGCAGAGGAAGGCGTCCATGCTCACAACCCCAGCACGCGCTCGGCGTTGCCGTGCATGATCTTTTCCATGATCTCCGGCGTGTAGCCGAGCCCGTCCCACTCCCGCAGGATGCGCTCATAGGGCAGGCTGGGGTAGTCGCTGCCGAACATGATCTTGTCCTGCAGGCGGCCGCGGATGTCCACCTTCAGGTTGCCCGGGAAGTGCTTGGGCGCCCAGCCCGACATCTCCCAGAACACATTGCCCTTGTGCAGGGCCACGGCGGTGGTTTCGTCCACCCAGGGCCAGCCGGGGTGGGCCATGATGATCTTCAGCGTCGGGAAATCGGCCGCGAGCTGATCGATGTGTTGGGGGTGGGCGTGGCGGATCACCGCACCGTGCCCACCCGGCATGCCCGCGCCCATGCCGGTGGTGCCGACGTCGATCATCACCGCGGCGCCCATGGCGTCGATCTCCTCGAACAGCGGGTAGTAGCGCCGGTCGCTGACACCGAAGTGCTGCATGATGGGGTGGAAGTGAAAGCCGATGAAGCCCAGCTCGCGCACGGCCTTGCGGGCCTGGATCATGGCGATCTCGCCTTTGGCCGGCTCCACCGCGCCCCAGCACTGGATGATCCGTTTCGGGTGGCGCTTCCACATGCCGTGCACGTACTCGTTGGTGCAGGGCGGCGCGGCAATGGTGGTCTCCAGGTCCAGCGCCACCAGGCAGGCCTCGACGCCCGCGCCGGCGAACTCGGCGATCACCTCGTCTTCGCTCTTGCCCACCCAGTCCCGCTTCCAGTAGCGGGCGAGCTCGGCGGGATAGGGACCCTGGGAATCGGTCCAGGTGGACGTACCCGGGTAGCAGTGCAGGTCGATGATGCGCATGGGGTCTCTCGGGGGTTCGGTCAGTGGGGGATGCGGCGCGCGGCCTCTTCTTCTGCCAGCCGCTGGCCGATGAGTTCGCCCAGCGCCTTCTTGGATACCTTGCCAAAGGTGGAGACGGGAAAGTCCGGCAAGACCTCCAGCCGCTCGGGCAACTTGAACTTGGCGATTTCCTTGGTCAGCAGAAAACCCACGAGCTCCTTCAGGTGCAACTCGTGTCCGGCCTTGAGGATCACGAAGGCGCACATGCGCTCGCCCAGGTTGGCGTCGGGCATGGGCACGCAAGCCACGTTCTGCACCGCGGGGTGCATCAGGATCAGGTTTTCCACCTCCTCGGCACTGATCTTTTCGCCGCCGCGGTTGATCAGGTCTTTCTTGCGGCCCTCGACGATGTAGTTGCCGCTGGGGTGCTTGCGCATCAGGTCGCCGGAACGGTAGAACCCGTCGGGCGTGAACTGGCGCGCGTTGTACTCAGGCACACCGAAGTAGCCGCGCAAGGTGTAGGGGCCGCGCACGGTGAACTCGCCGACCTCGCCGTCGGGCACCACGCGGCCCTCGTCGTCGAGCAGCAGCACCTCGTCGTCCTCGCACACGGGACGGCCGCAGGTCTCGAGCTTGACGTCCTCCGGGTCGCTGGCGCGCACGAACATCAAGGTGCCTTCCGACATGCCGAAGTTCTCCTGCACGAACACGCCGGGTATCAGCGCGCGTGTCTTCGCGCGCACTTCGGGCTGCATGCGTTGTCCGCCGCTCTGGATCAGCCTGAGGCTGGACAGGTCGTAGGCGCTGGCGGCCTCGTCGTTGATCAGGCGGATCAGCAGCGCGGGCACCACCTTGAGGTGCGTGACCCGGTGCTTCTGGATCAGCGCGAACATGTCCGTCGGGCGCGTGTTGGCGTGCAGGACCACCTTGGCGCCCTTGAACAGAAAGCCCTGGATGCCCGGGCAGGCCAGCGGCAGGTTGTGGGCGATCGGCAGCACCAGCAGCAGCACCGATTCCGCGTCGATCTCGGTCACCTCGGCGGCCACCTTCGAGTTGTAGGCGTAGTCGTTGTTGGTTCGCGGGATCAGCTTGGGGATGCCGGTGGTGCCACCCGAGAGCTGGAAGATGCAGGGGTCTTCGGGGTCGATGCGGATCTCGGCCAGGCGCGAGGCCGGCAGCTTGGCCGGCGTGTCGATCAGCGCACGCAGTGAGACCTCGCCCGGCCCCGCGTTGCCCAGCACCAGACGAAATTTCAGCGAGGCGTTCTCGGCCTGCACGCGTTCGATCATCGGCGCGAAAGTGAAGTCACCTGCGGTGCCGGGGTAGACACAAGTGGTCGCGCCCGAGAGCCGAACGAACTGGCTGATCTCGGCATAACGGTGCGTGACCAGCGCAGCGATCGGGATGCAGCCGATCTTCTGCAGTGCGAAGTACAGCAGCACGAACTCGTGCACGTTGGGCAGCGTGGGCACCACGCGGTCCAGCGGGCGCAGGCCGAGCTCGAGCAGGTTGAGCGCCAGGTTAGTGGTGACGCGGTCGAGTTCGGCGTAGGTGAAAGACACGTCGCCGTCAATCAGCGCGACGCGGTCCGCGAAGCGCTTGAACACGGCGTCGAACTCCTGCGCCAGCGAGCGGTCCTGCCAGTAGCCCTTGGCGCGGTAGCGCGCGGCGCAGTCGGGCGGAAAGGGAACGAATCCTTCAAGCATGGGAAGTCTCCGGAGGATCAAGGGGGATGGGGCAACGCGGGCGCGGCCTCAGGTCGAACTCGTGAAGCCGCCGTCGATGACGACCACCTCGCCGGTGACGAAGCGCATGCCCTGGATCAGGTTGAGCATCACCTCGGCCACGTCGTCGGCGGTGACGCAGCGCTTCAGCGGCGTGGCCTTGGCGCGCGCGCCCATGAGCGTTTCGTACTTGTCGCCCAGCATGCGCTGCATCCAGTCGCCTTCCATCCAGCCCGGCGCCACCGCGTTCACGCGGATGTCCGGGCCCAGGTTCCAGGCCAACATCTTGGTCAGGCTCACCACGGCGGCCTTGCTGGCCGCGTACGGTGGCGGCTGCGGGCCGGGGCGCAGACCCACGATGCTCGCGGTATTGACGATGCAGGGCTCGCCTCCTTGTGCCCTGCTCTTGCGCAGCAGCGGCACCGAGGCGCGGCTCACCTGGAAGTTGCCGCGCACGTTGACCGCGAAGGTGCGGTCCCAGGCGTCCATGTCCAGGCTGTCGAGGTCTTTCACCTTCCAGGTGGCGGTGGTGCCGGCGTTGTTGACCAGCGCGTCCAGGTGGCCGAAGGCGCTACCCACCTCGGCCAGCATCTGGCGCACGGCACTGTCGTCGCTCACGTCGCAGGGCAGCACCAGGGTCTGGGCGCCCAGAGTCCGGGCTTCTTCGGCCACCGCTTGCGCGGCCTTGGCGCTCGAGGCGTAGTTGATGGCCACGTCGTAGCCGGCTTTCGCCAGCGCCAGCACGGCGCTGCGGCCGATGCCGGTGCCACCGCCGGTGACGAGGGCCTTCTTGCGGGGGGTCATGTTGGGAGGCTCCTGTTTCGGTTGTGAAAGCTTGAGTCGGCCCAGGGCGCCAGCTGCGCCGGCGCCATCGGGTCTGGAAAACGTTGCGGCGAGTGCTACTGGGGCTGCACGCCGAGTGCGGTCACCAGGCGCCTCATTGCGCCTTGCTGCTGCACGAAGAACGCGTGCGCGGCGCTCACGCTGTCCTGTCGCGGGTACACCCCCATGTCGGCCAGCCGACGGGTGACTTCGGACGAGGCGGTGATGCGGTTGACGTCGGCGTTGATGCGTTCGATGACGCCGGGCGGTGTGCCCGCCGGCGCGATGATCTGGAACCAGCCGATGGCCTCGTAACCGGGATAGGTGTCCGCCACCGGCGGCGCATCGATGCCGGGCAGGCGCTGCGCCGAGGTGACGCCCACGGCGCGCAGGCGGCCCGACTTCACATGCTCCAGCAGTCCCGGCACACCATCCACCGTGAGCACGGCGTCGCCCGCCAGCACGGCCGCCACCGCGTCGGGCGGCGTGCGGTAGGGCACGGTGAACAGGCCCATGCCCCCGGCCTTGCTGACCATCTCGCCGGCCAGGTGCGGCAGCGAGTTGAGCTGCGGCGCGGCGAAGTTCACCTTGCCCGGATGGGCCTTAGCGTGCTGGGCCAGGTCCGCCATGGATCGGATGCCGCTGCTGGCCGGAACCGCCAGCATCAGC
This sequence comes from Hydrogenophaga sp. YM1, assembly GCF_016903055.1. NCBI lineage: Bacteria > Pseudomonadati > Pseudomonadota > Betaproteobacteria > Burkholderiales > Comamonadaceae > Hydrogenophaga > Hydrogenophaga sp. YM1. Next base: position 3,783,241 of record NZ_CP070223.1, read on the forward strand.
GGGCTGATGCCCACCGTGGCCACGGGGGCGAGGTCGGTGTCCGGGTTGAACTGCGGGTTCTTGAACACGAGCGGAGTGATCGTGCCCATGGCGGCCGGGACGAAGCCAATGGTGTAGCCATCGGGCGCCGAGCGCACCAGCGCCGACATACCTGGAATGCCGCCTGCACCGGGGCGGTTGTCCACCACAACGCCTTGGCCCCAGACGTTGGCAAGCCGCTCGCCAACGATGCGCGCAATCACGTCTGGCGCAGAACCCGCGCCCACCGGAACGATCATGCGCACGGGCCGGCTGGGCCAGTCCTGTGCCGCGGCGCTGCCCAGTGTGGACAGCAGACAGGCCGCTGCCAGCAGGCGCCTTCTGGAAATGGGGTTCATGGCGTGTCTCCGTCTCGTTGTCTGTGTTCCCGGCGCGGGATGGGGCGGACTGTAGGCAGGCCTAAAGATTCAAATAAGATGGAAATATTCGAAAAGTGATTCGAATCTGATATCTCCCCGAATGAACAACAGGTAAGTCAAGGCATGAAGCTCGATCAGCTGCAGCACCTGATGGCCATCGTCGAACACGGCAGCCTGCGCGCGGCCGCCAGGCGCTTGGACATGCCCCAGCCCGCGCTGACGCGCAGCGTGCGGGCACTGGAGCGGGAACTGGGTGTGAGCTTGTTTGCGCGGGAGACCACGGGCATGGTCCTGACCGCCGAAGGCGTGCGCTTTCATCGCCGGGCCTGCGTCATCACCAGCGAGGCTCAGCGCGCGCGGGAAGAGGTGCAGCACCCGGGGCCGGCCTACGAGGGAACGGTATCGGTGGCCTTGTCGATCATGCCCCACCTGGGCATGCTGCCCGATGCGCTGCCGGTGTTCCGCCATGCCTATCCGAAGGTCAGGCTCAACATCACCGAGAGCCTGATGCCCGGCGTGGAAAGCGCATTGCGCGACGGCGGGCTGGAGTTCTACCTTGGCGCTGCGCCATCGCAGAAGCTGGCGCCGGGCCTGGCGATGCGGCACCTGTGCGACAACACGCGCGTGGTGGTTTGCCGCAAAGGCCACCCGCTGGCGCGCGTGCGCAGCCTCAAGGCGCTGGCCGGCGCCGAGTGGGCCAGCACCACCATCGACCACAACGCCGAGCAGGACCTGGCGCGGCTGTTTGCCTCCCACGGTCGGGCCGCGCCGCGCGTGATGCTGAGCGCGCACTCCGCGCTGTCGGTGCAGGTGGCCCTGGTGCGTACCGACCTGCTGGCCATGTTGCCTCGGCAGTGGTTGGACTTCGCCATGACGCGTGACCTGCTGGACGTCATCCCCGTGCGCGAGCGCCTGCCGGCGCCCGCCATCGTGCTGGTGCGCCGACCCGATCTGCCGCTGTCGCCGCCAGCGGAGTTTTTGTGCGACGTGCTGATGCGCCGTCTTCCATCAGCCTGACTGGGCCACCCGGCCGGCGGTGCCTGAGGCCGGCGCCAGCGAAGCCGCGATGCGCCCGGCCACCCGCTCGGCCTGCATCGCGATCGTGCGCAGCAGCCCGCCCGGCTGGCGGATGTCGTAACCCACGAAGTGCAGCCCCGCCAATGCGCCTTCACCGTGCAGCACCGTGGGCAGGCCGCGTTCATCCAGCGGCAGCGGGTGGTTCGGGAACAGTCCCTGCACCAGGGGCTGGTAGCCGGTGGCGAGCACGATGCTGTCGAAGCCCTGCCCCCGTCCGTCGGTGAAGCGCACGCCACCGCGCATGAGCGTGGCGATGCCGGGGTAGACGGTGATCTCGCCGCGCCGGATGCGCGCGAGGGTGCCGACGTCGATCACCGGCGTCTTGCCCTCGCGGCGCAACTGGCGCAGCGGCGAGGCGGCCGGCGTGCGCAGGCCCCAGCGCGACAGGTCGCCCACGGTGAGCCGGCGCAGCAGCGTGGCGCAGGCGTCGCCCATGGGTTCGGGCAGGCGGGCCAGCGCGATGCTGGAGAGCTGCGTGGGCCGGCCCAGCACGTCGCGCTTGACGATGTTGACCGGCGAGCGCACCGACAGCGCCACCGCCACGCCCTGCTCGGCCAGGTCCAGCGCGATCTCCGCGCCCGTGTTGCCCATGCCCACCACGAGCACGCACTGGTCTTTGAACGGCTGGGCGTTGCGGTAGTCGTGGCTGTGCAGCACGCGGCCGGTGAAGGCGTCCTGCCCCGGCAGCACCGGCCTGCGCGGCTCCCGGTTGGCGCCGGTGGCCAGCACCAGCTGCGCGGCGTCCAGGACCCGGCCGCCAGCGGTGTGCACGCGCCAGCGCGCGCCGGGGTCGGCGGCGGCGCCGGCGGTGATGCGCACCACCGTCTGCCCGCCCACGGGTTCGATGCGGTGGTGGCGGGCGTAGGCCTCCAGGTAGTCCACCACCCCCTGGCGTGGCACGTAGCGCGGCGCCTCGTCGGGGAACGGCAGGCCCGGCAAGGCCGAGTGCGACTTGACCGTGTGCAGGTGCAGCCGCTCGTAGTGCTCGCGCCAGGACGAGCCCAGTTGCGCGGCCTCGTCGATGACCGTGGCGTCCCGCCCCAGCAGGCGAAGGCCGCCGGCCACCGCCAGGCCCGCGGGCCCGGCACCGACGATGAGGACAGTGTGGCGATCGTTGGGGGCGGCGGACTCGGTCATGGTGGACGCGAGTGTGAGGGTGCGCTTCGTCGCACGCCATCGGTGTTCGCCCGTGGCGGGCACCCGAAGGACCGCGCACGGCCCTCCCCCACCTGGGGGAGCCGCCTGTACCCCGCCCGTGTATTCCCGCCGCAGTGCACACCCTATCGTGCCCAGCCCGGCGCCGGCCGGCCCCGCGGTCCACCCCCATGGAGAAACCAACGTATGGCATCCCTCATTGAATGCGCCCATCTCGCGTGGGCCGTCGGCATCGGCCCCTTGTCCGGGGGGTCGCACCGCACCCCCTTGCTGCCGGGCTGGAAGGCCTTGCAAGCGCCGCCCCTGGCGGCGCAGGCTGAGCAAGCCCTGCACGGCGGCGGCTTCGGCGCCAGGGCGTATCTCAACCCGTCCACGGGGGACATGGTGGTGGCCTACCGAGGCCGGGACCTGCCTTCGGCGCTGCCGGGCCCTGCGCGGCAGGACTTGCCCGAGCTGTTGCTGGGGCTGAGCCTGGTGCTCGGCCGCCAAGGAGTCGAGATCGGCACTGAGCTGCGGCGCCAGGCGATAACGCACTGCCTCGCGGTGGTGGCGTCGGCCCAGCGGCAGGGACAGGACCCTGGCCGCCTGTTCTTCACCGGTCACGGCATGGGCGCGGCCCTGGCCGCCAGCATGGCCGTCTGGCTGGGGCGCCCCGCCACGCTGTTCGCCGCCGCCCCCTTCACGGTGGCCGGCGGAGGCCAGGACTGCCACGACGCCCTCAGCCACGTGTCGGTGCAAGGCGAACCGATGGGCTACGCGCGCCACGCCATGCCCTTCGCCGTGAGCGCCGAGCGCGACCGGGCGATCGAGGCTGGCCCGGCGCCGGTGTCGAAGGCCCTCGCCCTGCACCGCATGGACCTGCACCTGGCGCTGCTGCTGGACGAGCGCCTGCCCGCCCTGATGCAGCGCCTGCCGGAACTGCTGCCCGCGCTGTGCGGCGGTTCACCCGACCCGGCGCACGATCTGATCGGCCCGCTGATCGAGGACCAGCTGCGCCAGGGCGCGGGCGCCCCCAGCGCCCTTCGGCGCTTCATCGACGATGTCGAGAAGCTTCCCCTGCTGAGCGCGTTCGACACGCCGCCCGGCGGGCGCCAGGCGCTGATCGCCCTGCTGGCCATCCTCCATGGGTCGCAGGCCGGCCGGGGCACCCGTCCGTCACGGTGGCCGGCGGACGAGGCGCCGCCAGGGCCAGCGAGCGGGACCCAGCACCAGCACCGCCCCGGCATCGGGGTCAGGGAACCGGCCTGAGCGGGCCATCACGTCGGCAGCACGAGCCCGAAGGCCAGGCCGCTCGCCAGGCCCAGGGCCAGGCCCGCGAGCACGTCGAGCGGGAAGTGCGCGCCGGTGTGCACGCGCGCCCAGCCGGTGGCCAAGGCCACGGCCGCCATGGCGGTGATCAGCGCCCCGCTGCCGGTGTGCGGCAGCAGCGCGCCCAACACGGCGCCCATCACCAGGGCATGGCTGCTCGGGAAGCCCGCGCGGCCGCCGTGGCCCAAGTGGTTGGGGCACAAGCCCAATGCAAAGGGCCGCTGCGCCTGCCAGCGGCGCGCCAGGCGCTTGCCCGCCAGCTGCACCAGCCCGGCCCAGGCCAGGCACAGCAAGGTCAGGGCCGGCCCCAGCGGGTGCGGCAGCGACACCAGCACCACGAGCGCCAGCAGCGGCAGCCAGCTCCAGCGCGCGACCAGCCGCGCCAGCACCAGCGCGGCGACCGGGCCGCGCCCCGCGCCGAGGCGGCGGAACAGCCAGATGTCGACCCGCAGCCAGGGGCTGGCGGGCGCGAAGGGAAGCGTCTGGTCGGCCATCCGCGCACTGTGCGGCGCGCAGATGACAGGCGCGTTAAGCGCGGTCGGCTCGGGGCGGTTGCGCCGGGGTGTCGCGCAGCGCCTCGGCGCGCTCGCGCATCAGGGCCTGGTCGGCCTCGTTCTGGGTGAGGCTGGCGGCGCGCTCGAAGGCCTCGCGCGCTTGCGCCCGGCGACCCAGCTGTTGCAGCAGGTCGCCGCACACCGCGCTGAGCCAGGGGTAGCGCGCCAGCGCGGGCTCTTGCAACAGCGGCGCGAGCACGGCCAGGCCAGCGGCCGGGCCAGCGTGGCGCGACACCGCCACCGCGCGGTTGAGCTCCACCACGGGCGAGGGCGCCAGGCGCGCCAGCTCGGCGTACAGCGCGGCCATGCGCGCCCAGTCGGTGGACTCCACCGAGGCGGCGCTCGCATGGCAGGCGGCGATGGCCGCCTGCAACTGGTAGGGGCCGGGCGATTCGGTGATGAGGTCGGCGCGCGACAGCGCGTCCAGCCCGCGGCGGATGAGCAGGCGGTCCCAGCGCGCGCGGTCCTGCTGCTCCAGCAGCACGGGGTGGCCCTGCGCGTCGGTGCGCGCGGCGCTGCGCGAGGCCTGGATCTCCAGCAGCGCCTGCAGGCCCAACGCCTCGGGCTCTCGCGGCATCAGATCGGCCAGCACGCGCGCCAGGCGCAGCGCCTCGTCGCACAGCGCGGGGCGCATCCAGTCGCTGCCCCGCGTGGCCGTGTAGCCCTCGTTGAAGATGAGGTAGATGACCTCCAGCACCGAGCCCAGGCGCTCGGCCAGCGCGGGGCCGTGCGGCAGTTCGAAGGGCACGCCCGCGTCGCGCAGGGTGCGCTGCGCGCGCACGATGCGCTGCGCCACGGTGGACTCGGTCTGCAGCACGGCGCGCGCGATCTCGTGCGTGCTCAGGCCGCCCAGCAGCTTGAGCGTGAGCGCGACGCGCGCGTCGGCCGAGAGCACGGGGTGGCAGGCGGTGAAGATCAGGCGCAGCAGGTCGTCGCCGATCGGGTCGCGGCGTGCGGCGTCCACCAGCTCGGCCACGTCGGGCGCGCGGTCGGCCTGCAGGGCCACCAGGTCGGCGGCGATGTCGGCCTCGTGCCCCTCGCGCGTGGCGCGCTGGCGCAGGTGGTCGAGCGCGCGGTTGAGCGCGGTGCGCATCAGCCAGGCCCCGGGCTTGTCGGGGATGCCGTCCTTCGGCCAGTGCTCCAGGGCCGCCACCAGCGCGTCCTGTGCGATGTCCTCGGCCACGCCGAGGTCGCGCACGCGGCGCATGACGGCCGCCACCACCTGGGCCGACTCCAGTCGCCAGGTGGCGGCGATGCGCTGGTGGATGGCACTGTGCATCGGTCGCCGCGCCTCAGGCCTGCTGCGCCTGCTGGGCGAACGCCGCCTCGTCCATGTAGAACACCTCCCACTGGTGGCCGTCCGGGTCGGCGAAACCGTGCTGGTACATGAAGCCGTGGTCTTTGGCCGGGTTGGGCGTGCTGCCGCCGGCGGCCAGGGCCTTGGCGACGAAGGACTCGACCTCGGCGCGGTTCTCGCACGACAGCGCGTTGAGCACGGCCGTGGCCTTGGCCGGCTCGGCCACCGGCAGGTGGGTGAAGGTCTGGAAGAAGGGGCGCACGAGCAGCATCACGTAGACGTGTTCGCTGATGACGATGCAGGCACCCTGGTCGTTGCTGAACTGCGGGTTGAGCGTGAAGCCCAGGCCGGTGTAGAAGGCGCGGGCGCGCGGCAGGTCGGCGACGGGCAGGTTGACGAAGATCTGGCGGGACATGGGAGGTTCCTGGGTCGGGGGTGGGTGGTGGGGGCGGCGGGATCAGGCCTGCAACATCTGGCGGAAAGCCTCCACGCTGGGACCGTCGGCCTGGATTTCGTCGAGCTCGATGAGCTGGCGCACCTCGACCACGGCGGGCTTGCCTTCGCCCACCGGGTTGGGGAAGCGGCGCGACCACTCGATGGCCTCGTCGCGGCTGCGCACCTGGATCAGGGTGTAGCCGGCGATGAGTTCCTTGGCCTCGGCGAAGGGGCCGTCGACGACGCGCGGCGCGCCGGGGCCGTGCTGCACCCGCCAGCCCTTGCGGCTGGGGTGCAGGCCCGAGGCGTCGAGCAGCACACCGGCCCGGGCCAGCTCCTCGTGGAAGCGCAGCATGGCGTCGAACACGGCGGGGTCGGGGCTGGGTGTGGTCTCGGCCTCGAACTCGGGGATGGAGCGCACGATGATCATGAATCGCATGGGACTCTCCTGGACGGCGCGGGCAACCGTTTCGCCCGCTTCATCCCCACGACGGCTCATCGCGCCGGGTTTCGACGGGGTGAATCTAGGTAAAAACCCTAGGCCCGACTCTCGTCGAAGCAGGGCGCCAGGCCGCGCACCTCGACCGTGGCCCACTCGGCCGCCGGGCACTGGCGGGCCAGCTCGATGGCCTCCTCGCGCGTCACGCCGTCGAGCAGGAAGAAGCCGCCCACCATTTCCTTGGCTTCGGCAAAGGGTCCGTCGAGCCGGCGCGCCGCACCAGGCGCCTGGCTCACGCGCACCGCGTCGCCCAGGCCGGCGAGCGACTCCACCGCCCTGAGTTTGCCCTGCGCGCGCAGCGCGTCGCCGAAGGCCTGCATGCGGGCATAGACCTCGCGGCCCTGCGCTTCGGTGCGCTCGGCGCGCTGGCCGGCGGGTTCGATGATGAGCAGCATGTAAGACACCTGCGTGTTCTCCCGGTAGGCAAAGCGCGCATCCTAGACGCACAATGCCCCGCCATGAACACCCCACCGTTCGATGCGTTCCGTGACCAGGCCCTGGCCGAAGGCTTCGATGAGGTGTTGGAGCGCCGCTGGGCGCCGAACACGGTGCTGGGCACCCACACCCACCCGTTCTCGGTGAAGGCCTTCGTCGCCGAGGGCGAGATGTGGCTATCCTGCGGCGAAGACACGCAGCACCTGCGGGCGGGTGCGCCCTTCTCCCTGGGCCACGAGGTGCCGCACGCCGAACGCTACGGCGAGGCCGGCGCGGTGATCTGGGTGGCGCGGCGCCGCGCGGGCTAGGCGGCGCGGCGCAGCCAGGCGTACCAGCCCATCACGGGCCGGCCCTGCTCTTCCCGTATCGGCCCGGCCTCGATGGCCTGCACCGCGAAACCGTGAGCGGCGGCCAGGCGCTCGATCTGTTCGCGCGAATGCGCGTAGCGCAGGCTGGGGCGCAGCTGCAGGTCGCGCCCGGGATCGGCTCGCTCAACGCTGAAGGCAAAGCGGCCACCACTGGCCAGGCGGGCGGCGACGGCGGCGAAGACCGCGTCGAGCGGCCCCACGTAGATGAACACGTCGGCGGCGACGATGAGATCGGCCGGGACGTTGCTGGCGCGCAGGAAGCCGAGCAGGTCGCCGTGCACCACCCCGCGGTACGCGCCGCTGGCGCGGGCGCGTTCCACCATGGCGTGCGACGCGTCCACGCCCTCGACGGCGTCGGCGATCGGCGCGATCAAGCGGCCGCACAGGCCGGTGCCGCAACCCAGGTCCAGCACCAGGCCGATCCGCCGACCCTCGGCCAGCAGCGGCTTGAGCAGGGTATCGGGCGCGGCGTACCGCAGCTGCGCGAGCAGGTGGTCCTGAAAGTCGTCCGCGTACTGGTCGAACAGCGCGCCCGCGTACACCGGCGGCGGGGGCGGCGGATCGCGCAGGTCCTGCACCGAAGCGAGGTAGTGGCGGTGCAGCGCGGGCTCGGCACCGTGCTGCAGGGCCTGTTCGTAGGAGCGCGCGGCCTCCTTGAGCTGACCGCTCTCGCGCAGCAAGTGGCCGCGCTGGCTCCAAACCTCGGGCTCGCGCGGGTCGATCTCCAGCGCGTCGTCGAGCGCCTGCAGGGCCTCGCGCCAGCGCTCCTGGCGCAGCTCGCAATGCGACAGCGCGAGGTACAGGCTCGGCAGGAGGGCACCCAGCGCGATAGCCTGGCGCAGCGCGTGCGCCGCACCAGCCCACTGGTTCAGCGCTTCGCGGCTGAGGCCCAGGGCCGCCCAGGCGTCGCGGTGCGTCGGGTCGGCGAGCAGCGCGGCGTCCAGGCGCTCGATGGCGGCGTCCCATTGGCCCAGCCGGCACAGCGTGACGCCCAGGTTGGCCAGCACCGACGGCCGGCCCGGCACGAGCGCCTGCGCCGCCTCGTAGTCGGCGCGCGCGGCGTCCAGGCGGCCGGCTTCGAAGTGCGCGTTGCCGGCAAAAAAATGCGCCTTGGCGCGTTCGGTGGTGTCGTCTGACATGTCGGCGGGCAAGGAAGCGACGAAGACGCGCATCCTACCCAGGCGCGAGGGGCGCATGGCGCTTTCGCCACCGCCTTGCGTGCCAAACAATCGCGCTCCAGGCAACAAGCCCACGTCCATCGGCATTGCGGCGCCTCAGCGGCAGCGGCCCCTCTGGGCCTAGACGCCGAGGTAGCGCTGAAGAAGATCGGGCTGTGCCTTGAGCTCGGCGGCGGGCGCTTCGTGCACGATGTGGCCGTTGCCGATGATGTACACGCGGTTAGCCAATGCCAGCGTGGCGGCCAGGTTCTGCTCGACCAGCACAATGGTCTGCCCAGCCCGCGCCAGTTCGTGGCAGATGCGCACCAGGTCCTCCACGATGACCGGCGCGAGCCCCTCGAACGGCTCGTCGAGCAACACGATCTTCGGATTTCGCACCAGCGCGCGCGCGATCGCCAGCATCTGCTGCTCGCCTCCCGAGAGGTCGGTGCCCCGGCTGGCGCGTCGCTCCTTGAGCCGTGGAAACATGTCGTAGATGCGCTCCAGCGGCCATCGGTTGTCGGCGGTCAGCCCGGCAAGGACGATGTTCTCCTCGACATTGAGGCTGCCGAAGATGCGGCGGTCTTCGTGAACCAGCTGCACGCCGCCCCGCGCAATGTCGTGCGCGGGCCGGCCGACCAGCTCCGCGCCGTCGAGTCTGACGCTCCCGGATGTCGGCCGAACCACGCCCATGAGGCTCTTGAGCGTGGTGGACTTGCCCGCGCCGTTGCGGCCCAGCAGCGCCACCACCTCGTGCTTTTTCACCTGGAGCGCGACATCGAACAGGATGTGGCTATCGCCGTAGTGGCTGTTCAGCCCAGTGACTTCGAGCAAGTTCATGAGGTGCCCTCCGCCCTCGGGATGGCGGCGCAAGCCCTCTGCGGATCTGCGGATCGGTGTCTCATGCGTTCAATGCCTCTTCCTGGGCATGCAGCCCGCCAAGGTAGGCCTCCTGGACCTTCACGTTGGTCTTGATCTCATCGGCCGTGCCTTCCACCAGCACGCGACCTTCCTGCAGCACAGTGACTTTCTGCACCAGCTCGAACAGCGAATCCATGTCGTGGTCGATAACGATCATCGTGCGACCCAACGCGATCGACTTGAGCAGCGCCACGGTCTCGACGCGCTCCTGCGGACTCATGCCGGCGAGCGGCTCGTCCAACAGCAGCAGGCTGGGGGACGTGGCCAGTGCCAGCCCGATCTCAAGCCGCCGCTTCTCGCCATAGGCGAGCTCTGACACGGGCGTGTCGAGCCGGTCGCTCAGATGAACCAGCGCCGCGGTGTCGTGCACCAGCGCGTCCAGGCCCGGCACCTTCCACAGGCTGCGGAACAGGTCCAGCCTGAATTTGCCGCGAACCTCGCCGAGCGCGGCGATGCTGAGGTTCTGCTGCACGGTCAGCCGCTCGAAGAGCTGGTTGATCTGGTAGCTCTTCGTGAGCCCGAGCTGGCAGGCATCGGTAACGCCCAGGCTGGTGATGTCTCGCCCATCGAACACGATCTTGCCGGCGCTCGGCGTGACCTCGCAGGTGAGCATCTTGAAGAAGGTGCTCTTGCCCGCGCCGTTCGGTCCGATGATCCCGCGGATCTCGCCGTGATCGACGGTGAAGTCGATATCGCTGTTGGCCATCAGTCCCCCATAGCGCTTGCTCAGACCCGTCACCTGCAGCACGGGGCCGCTGCGGCTGGTGGTCGGCTTGTGACGGCTGGTGGTGGCCGTGCTAGCGAACGCCGACCCGGATGCCATGGACGCAGCGCCATTTGACCGCCGCGCCGCCGGCCCGCGGCCACGCGTGACGATCCGATAGGCATCGACGAGGGCTCCCACGATTCCGCGGCGAAGAAACACCACGAGCAACACGAACACCAGGCCCAGCACCAGCTTCCAGGTGGCGCCCAGGTGGAGCGTCGTCTGCAGGAAATCGCTCAGCAGCAGCCAGGTCGCCGCGCCCACCAGCGGACCGAACAGGGTGCCCGCGCCGCCGATGGCCGTCATCATGACGATCTCTCCCGAGGTGTGGAACATGAACGCATCGGGCGGCATGAAGCCTTGCATGAGTCCGAGCAGGCCACCGGCGAATCCCGCGTACATCGCGGCGACGACGAAGATGGTGAGCTTGTAGCCGTGAATGTTGTGACCGAGCGCCTGCGCGCGCTGCGGGTTGTCGCGGATGGCGCGCAACAGCAGGCCCACCGGCGAGCGCACGATGCGCAGCGCCAGCACCAGCGCGACGAAGTACCAGAACGCGAAGAACACGTACATCGCCTGGTTGCTCTCGAAGCCGAGTGTCGTGAAGCCCAGCTTCAGATTCGGTGGCGGCACGCCCGGCAGACCGTTCTCGCCGCCCGTGAAGGCCGAGAGCGGGTTGAACTCGACGAAGAAGAAGACCTCGGCGATCGCCACGGTGATCATGGCGAAGTAGATGCCGGTGCGCCGCAGGGCGATCAGCCCGATCACGTAACCGATGGCCCCTGCGACGAGCGTTCCGAGTACCACTGCGACGACCGTGTTGTCGAACGTCGTCTGCGTGAGCAGGTAGGCGGCGAACATGCCGCCGGTGCCGAAGAACGCCGACTGGCCGAACGACAGCAGCCCCGTGTAGCCGAACAACAGGTCGAAGCCGATGCCGACCAGCCCCATGATGAGGATCCGGTTGATGGTGGTGGGCGAGAAGCCCAGCAGGGGCAGGACGAAGGGGGCGGCGATCAGCGCGAGCAGCGTCAGTGCTTCGACGAGAAAGGGGCGTTGTCTGTGCATCGGGAGAGCGGTGTTACTCGCGACTTGCCGTGCCGAGCAGCCCGTGAGGACGCAGCACCAGCACCAGCGTCATCGCCACGAACAGCATGACGTAGGAATAGGCAGGATTGAACATGGAGGTGATGGAGATGATCTCGCCAGCGATCAGTCCTCCCAGGACGGCCCCGGGGAAAGATCCGACGCCACCGATGACCACGACGACGAAGGTCTGCACCAGGATGGCGTCGCCGACGTCTGGCGCGATTGCGACGACCGGGGCATTGACCACGCCAGCGAAGCCAGCCGCCATCGCGCCGATGCCAAACACCAGCATGAAGATCCTGTAGACGTTGATGCCGAGCGAGCTGACCATGGTCGCGTCCTCGATGCCTGCGCGAACGATCATGCCGATGCGCGTTCGATAGAGCACGAAATACAGCAACACCAGCGCCGCGGCCACAATGCCCAGCAGGGCCAGCCGGTAGGTCGGGTACATCATGAAACCCAGCGGCGTGATGCCCACCAGCGCGTCGGGCGGCGGCAGCCGTTTCGACAGGCTGCCGAAGAAAAAGCGCACGGCCTCGACGAACACGATGCCCAGCCCGAAGGTCACGAGCAACTGGTCTTCGGGAGGACGCGCATAGAAATACCGGATGATCAGCCGCTCGGTCAACAGGCCCACCAGCATGACGAACAACGAGCCGGCGAGGATGGCCACGAGGAAAGAGCCCGAGTAGCTCCAGGCCACCCAGCCCGCGTAGCCGCCCAGCATGAACATGGCGCCGTGCGCGAGGTTGAGTACGCCCAGCGTGCCATAGATGATCGTCAGGCCGGAGGAGATGAGCGCCAGCAATGCGCCCAGCACCAGCCCGTTGAAGCATTGCGAGATGAAATTGGCCCAGTTGATCACGCGGTACAGCCCTTTTCGTCGATGGATCGACCCGCAGGCCGATGCGCAGCGCTGCGTCCGGCGAAGCGGACGCAGCGACCCTCAGGTGTAGTCACCCGGCTTGCAGCCGAACGCATCGGGTGGCTGGATCACTGTGTCGCCGGGCACGATCTCGACCACTTCCCAGAAGTCCTCGTTGTTCTTCATGTCCTTCTTGGCCTTGCCGCGCACGATGACCACGGGGCGCACGCACTGGTGGTCCTGCGGCCGGTAGTGGACATCGCCCAGCAGAGAAGGAATCGTTTCACCCTTCTCGAACTGCCGGATGACGTCGGGCGGGTAGAAGCTGCCGGCCTGCGTGACCATGCGCGCCCAGTGCGCGAAGCTGACGTAGGCGTTCTCGGCGCCCCACTCGGGTCGGTAGCCGTGCTTCTGGCGGAAGGCGTCCACGAACATCTTCGCCAGCGGGTACTTGTCTTCCAGCGTCCACCAGAAGTCGGTCGCGGCGAAAACGCCAGCGGTGAGGTCCGGTCCCGCCTCCTTGGCGATGAAGGGAATCTGGTAGGGCAGAACGAGTGTCATTTTGGGGATGAGACCGAACTGCTTGGCCTGCTGCGTCGACAGCACGGCGTCTCGACCCCAGTTGACGTTGATCAGGAACTCGGCATCCGAATTCATGATGTTGGTGAGGTATTGGCTGAAGTCCTGCGTGCCCAGCGGTGATACCTGGTTCGTGACGACGGTCCAGCCGGCGTTCTTGGTCAGGTAGTCCTCAACCGATTTCGTGGTGGTGTGGCCGTACGTGTAGTCCGGCGTCATGAACGCCGCCTTGCGGTTCTTCCCGAATGTCTTGACCAGGATGGGGCCGATCGCGTTGGCCGCCATTTCGCCGTAGAAGCCTTGCCGGAAGCCATACCGCACGCAGTCCTTGCCGGTGGTGTCGTTGGACCCCGAGATGCCCGGCATATAGAGAATTTTCTCGCGCTGCGCAAACTTGTTGAGCGCCACCGCCACCGCCGACGAGGTGGAGCCGGTCATCAGAATGATCTTCTTCTGGTTGATGAAGGTCTGCTGCACCTGCACGCCCTGGTTGGGCTTGGCAGCAGAGTCGGCCGAGAGCAGTTCGACCTTCTTGCCGAGCACGCCCTTGTCGATCTTCGGCGCGAGCTTCTTCATCAACTCGTGGTTGGTGTTGATGTGCTCGACCGCGAGCTGCCAACCCTTGAGCTCGTCCTCACCTTGCGCCGCGTAGGTGCCGGTGAGCGGCACCGCAGCACCGATGTAGACCGTGTCGCCCTGCGAGCCGGCCGGCCAGGTGCCGATGGCCGACTTGTCCTCGGCGTAGGCCCATTGCACGCCAGCGAAGTTGCCGAGCAAGGCCGTTCCGGCGATGCCTGCGCCTCGGTACAGCACGTCGCGGCGCGAGATGGGGGGCGTCGTTTCCTGGGGGAGCGTGAACTTGGACACTGCTTTCCTTTCGTGGAGAGGGGTCTGGTTTCGGCCCAGGCCATTGCCGCGGAGGCCGACGCCTTGCGCGTGGCGGCTGCCTGTCTGAATGCAGGATCGCAGTTGCCCATGCGCCCCGCAACAGCGGTTGGAGCATGGCCGCCGATTTGGTGAAGAAACGAAAATCGCTTGTCAAAGCGCTGTCAACAATTGACACTGCGACGCAGCAAATTCGCCCCGCCCGCGCCCCGATGCCCCGCACCCTCGTCGGCCCCAAGATCCGCGATCGCCGCAAGGCGCTCGGCCTGACCCAGGCGGGGCTGGCGCACAGCATCGGCATATCGGCTTCCTACCTGAACCTGATCGAGAGCAGCCGCCGGCCGATTGCCGGCGCCTTGCTCAAGCGCGTGGCCGACGCGCTGTCGGTGCCGGTGGACGACTTCGACCGTGCGGCCGAGCGCCGGCTCATCGACGACCTGGGCGAGGCGGCGGCCGACCCCGCCATCGCCTCGCGCGCGCCCGACCCGGCCAGCGCGGCCGACCTCGCCGCCGGGCACCCCGAATGGGCCCAGGCGCTGGTGTCGCTCCATCGCAGCCTGCGCGACAGCCGACAGGCCGCCGCCGCGCTGTCCGACCGGCTGAACCAAGACCCCTTCCTGGGCGACGCCGTGCATCGCCTGCTGACGCGGGTGACGGCGATCCGCTCGGCCTGCGAAATCATGGCCGACCAGGGGGAACTTGACGCGGCGCAACGCTCGCGCTTCCTGGCCATCATCGGCGACGACAGCCGACGACTGGCGGAGGTGGCAAGCGCGCTCGCGGATTTCTTCGAGCCCTCTCGCGTCAGCGCGCGCTCGCTCACGCCGATGGACGACGTGGACGACTTCATCGCAGAACACGACAGCCACTTCCCGGCGTTGGAAGACGCTGCGCTGGCGCTGCGCGCCGCCGTCGGCGGCCCCGACAGCGACATCGAACGGCGGCTGGTGCGCTACCTGCAGCGCATGCACGGCGTGCAGGTGGTGTTCGCGGCCGAGCCACCAGCGAACGCCGCGCACGCGCGGCATGGCACCTGGTTCGATGCCCACGCCCGACGCTGCACGTTGCTGGAGGTTCTGCCCGGCACCACGCGCCGCTTCGAGTTGGCGCGCCTGGCGGCCCAACTGGCGTCGGGAGAAGCCATCGATGCGCTGCTCGACGCCTCGCTGCAAACCGATGCCGCGCGACGGGGTGCCCGGCGCGCGCTCGGCGCCTACACGGCCGCCGCGGTGCTCATGCCCTACGACGCCTTTCTGGCCGCCGCCCGCCGCACGCGCTACGACATCGACCACCTGTGCCGCCGCTTCGATGCCAGCTTCGAGCAGGTATGCCACCGGCTGGTCACGCTGCGGCGGCCCGGTGCACAAGGCGTGCGCTTCGGCTTTATGCGCGCCGATCCGGCCGGCCACATGACCAAGCGCTTCCCCCTGCCCGGCATGCCGCTGCCGCGCTACGGCAACGCTTGCCCGCTGTGGGCGGTCTACAAAGCCTTCCAGACCCCAGGCGTTCTGGAACGCCAGCTGGTTGAATTTCCGAACGCCCAGCGCTTCCTGCTGCTGGCGCGGGCGGTGGAAAAGCCGCGCCTGACCTGGCAGGTGCCTCGGCGTTTCGTCTCGGTGATGCTGTCTTGCGACGCCCTGCAAGCCGACCAGATGGTGTACGCCGACGGGCTGAACCTCTCCTCGGCCGCGCCGGCCGTCCCCGTGGGCCAGACCTGCCGGCTGTGCCTGCGCCCCGGTTGCGACTGGCGCGAGGAAGAACCCATCATCCACGCAGGGATTGACTCGATATCCACCGACGCCGGGTCGGCATAGACTTTGCTGCACGGCCGGCAAGCGCCCCGGTCGACGGAGACATCGATGACCATGCGCGTTTTGATCGCCGAGGACGAGGCGAACATCACCGAATCCCTGCGCTTCATCCTGGGCCGAGAGGGCTTCCAGGTCACCTGCGTGGCGGACGGCGAGAGCGCGCTGCGCCGCCTGCGCGCCGACCCGCCGCAGGTCCTGGTGCTCGACGTGATGCTGCCCGGCGTCAACGGCTTCGAGGTACTCAAACAGGTGCGCGCTGACCCGGCGCTGCAGGGGCTGCCGGTGCTGGTCTTGACGGCCAAGACGCAGGCGTCCGATCGGCGCATCGCCGAGGAAGTTGGCGCCAGTGCCTACATGACCAAGCCGTTCTCCAATCGGGACGTTGTCGAGCAGTTGCGGCGCATGGCCGAGGCCGCCTAGACACCGCAGGCCCCGCCATGGATTCGCGCTTCGCCGCCCGGGCCCGCCTCAAAGACGCGGCCGTGCTGCTGCCGTTCACCGGCCTGTTCCTGCTCATGCCTCCGTTCATCGGGCTGTTTCCGCCCGACGCGCGGCTGGCCGGCATCCCGGTCATGGTCCTCTACGTGTTCGGTGTGTGGGGCCTGCTGATCGCCCTGGCCGCGCTGCTGGCGCGCCGCCTGAGCGCCTCCGAGCGCCGGCCGCCCGAGCCACCGCCTGGCTGATGCTGTCCGGCGACGTCGTCCTCGCCGCGGCGCTCATCTACGTCGCGCTTCTGTTCGCCGTCGCTTTCTTCGGTGACTGGCGGGCCGGCCAGGGGCGCCTGGGGTGGCTGAGCTCACCGGTCGTCTACACGCTGTCGATCTCGATCTACTGCACGTCGTGGACCTACTACGGCATGGTCGGATCGGCCACGCGCGACGGCATCGAGTTCGCCGCGGTCTACATCGGCCCGATGCTGGTGTTCGTCGGCTGGTGGCTGCTGCTGCGCAAGCTGGTTCGCATCGGCCGGGTGCACCGCATCACGTCCATCGCCGACATGGTGTCCTCGCGCTACGGCAAGAGCACGGCGCTGGCGGCGCTGGTGACGGTCATCGCCGTGGTGGCGTCCACGCCCTATATCGCACTTCAGCTCAAGGCAGTGGTCGCCAGCTTCGAGGTGATCAGCGGCGCGCACGCCGATGGCGGCATGTTTGGTCCGCGGGGCGACTCGACGCTGGCGCTCGGGGTCGCCGTCGGCATGGCGGTGTTCGCCATCCTGTTTGGCACGCGCAACATCGACGTCGACGAGCGCCACCACGGCGTGGTCGCGGCCATCGCGCTCGAAGCGATGGTCAAGCTGGTGGCGATGCTCGGGGTCGGGCTGCTGGTGGTGTTCGGCATCGCCGACGGTCCGGGCGAGATCTTCGCGCACATGCCGGCGCAGCTGCTGCGCAGCGAGCAGGTGCTCGGCCCACGCTGGGTCACGGTGGTCTTCCTGTCGGCCGCGGCGGTGGTGTGCCTGCCGCGCCAGTTCCAGGTCACGGTGGTGGAAATCGGCAACGAGCGCCACCTGCGCACCGCCTCGTGGTTGTTCCCGCTGTACCTGTTCTTGATCACCCTGTTCGTGCTGCCGATCGCGATCGCCGGGCTGACATGGCTGCCGGCCGGCGCCAATCCGGACATGTTCATGCTCACGCTGCCCCTGTGGGCCCAGCGCCCCGAGGTCGCGCTGCTGGCGTTCCTGGGCGGCTTCTCGGCGGCGACCTCGATGGTCATCGTCGCCGCGATCGCGCTGTCGACGATGGTGTCGAACCACCTGATCCTTCCGGTGGCGCTTCGGCTGCCGCGGCTGTCGCTGGCCGCCAGTGGCGACATGCGCCGCCTGCTGCTGCGCAGCCGACGCATCAGCATCTGCCTGATCCTGCTGCTGGGCTTTCTCTACCTCAGGCTGAACGCGCGCTTCAACCCCATCGCATCCATCGGACTGACCTCTTTCGCCGGCATCGTTCAGCTCCTGCCCGCCCTGCTCGGCGGCTTGTTCTGGCGCCAGGCCACCGGGCGCGGCGCGGCCGCAGGGCTCTGCGCTGGCGCCGCTGTGTGGGCCTATACCCTGCTGCTGCCCAGCTTCAAAGGCGACTGGCTGCTGTCGGCGGCCACCATGGCCGACGGGCCCTTCGGCCTGCACTGGCTGCGCCCCTATGCGCTGTTCGGCCTCGATGGACTGGACCCGCTGGTCCATTCGGTGTTCTGGAGCTTCACGTTGAACGTGCTGCTGTTCGTCGGCGTGTCGCTGCTGCGCGATCCCAAGCCGCTGGAGCGGCTGCAAAGCGCCCTGTTCATCGACGTGTTCCGCGACCCGCTGGGCGACACCTCGCGCTTCGTCAGTCGCTCGGCCACCACCTCCGATCTGAACATCCTGGCCCAGCGCCTGATGGGGGTGGACGAGGCGCGCCAGCTGCTGGAAGGCGGCGCGGGCAGCGACGCGGGAGCCAACGAGCCGATCGCCGACGAAACGCTGATCGCCGAGCTGGAACGCAAGCTCGCCGGCAGCGTGGGCGCCGCTTCGGCGCGCGCCATGATCTCTCAGGTGGTGACCGGCGAGACCATCAGCCTGTCGGCGCTGCTGCGCATCGCCGACGAGACCGAGCGCATCCGCGCCTACAACCTGCAACTGGAGAACCAGTCGCGCCAGCTCGCCGAGGCGGCCGCGGAACTGCGCCTGGCCAACGAACGGCTGACGCAGCTGGACCGCCAGAAGGACGACTTCCTCAGCCACGTCAGCCACGAAGTGCGCACGCCCATGACCTCGATCCGCTCGTTCGCCGAGATCCTGCTCGACAGCGGCGACCTGGAGCGCGCCCAGGTGCAGCGCTTCCTGGGCATCATCCACGAGCAGAGCCTGCGCATGACACGCCTGCTCGACGGCATCCTCGATCTCAACGTGCTGGAAGACGGCGCCGCTTCCTGGATGCTGACGCCGGTGGACCCCGAGGTCGCGCTGGACAATGCGCTCAGCCTGTGCGAGGGCCTGGGCAGCGCCAGCGGCGTGCGGCCGCGGCGCCTGGCGCGCCTGGACGGCGTTCGGGTGATGGCCGACGTCGATCACCTGACCCAGGTATTCATCAATCTGATCGCCAATGCCATCCAGCACAACACCAGCGATGCGCCGCGGGTTCTTGTCAGCAGCGCGGTGCGCGAGGGCATGTACGTCGCGCTGATCGAGGACAACGGACCGGGCATCCACCCGAGCGAGCGCGAGCGCATCTTCTCCAAGTTCTCGCGCGGCTGGGCGCACACGCGCTCGGCGACCCAGGGCGCCGGGCTGGGCCTGGCCATCAGCTGGCAGATCATGCAGCGGCTGGGCGGCTCGCTGAAGCTGCTGCCGGCACGGCCCGGTGGCCAAGCCGGCAATTGCTTCCAGGTGCGGCTCGCGTGCTGCCCCCCCACGGCGACGCCCATGAGCACCCGTGCGCCATCGCCCCTGGCCGATTGACGTCCGCCGCCAAGGGCCCGCCACCGGCGGGGCGCTCGGTTCAGAGCGCGGAAAAATCCGGCTTGCGGCGCTCCATGAACGCCCCGAAGGCCTCCTTCGCCGCCGGCTCGCGCAGCATGCGGCCGAAGCTCTCGCCCTCTTCGGCGATGGTGCGCAGAACGCGCTCTTCCTGGCCCTTCTTCATGAGCCGCTTGGTCTCGATCAGCGAGCTCAGCGGCTTGGCCGCGAGCTTCTTCGCCACCGACTGCGCGTAGCCGTTCGCTTCGGTGGGCGGCAGCACGCGGTTGACCAGGCCCACCTCCAGCGCGGCCTCGGCCATGAAGGGCTCGCCCAGCAGCAAGGCCTCGGCCGCGCGGTGGTAACCCAGCATCTGCGGCACCAGCAGGCTGCTGGCGGCCTCGGGGCACAGGCCCAGATTGACGAAGGGCATGGAGAAGGCGGCGTTGTCGCCCGCGTAAACCAGGTCGCAATGGAACAGCAGCGTGGTGCCCACGCCCACCGCCGGGCCGCAGACCGCCGCCAACAGCGGCTTGGGAAAGGTGGCGATGCCCTGGAGGAAACGGAACACCGGCGAGTCCAGCCCGGCCGGCGGATTGTTCAGGAAGTCGCCGATGTCGTTGCCGGCGGAGAACACGGTCTCGTGGCCCTGCAGCAGCACCACGCGCACGCCGGGGTCGTTCACCGCCGAGGCCAGGGCCTCGGCCATGGCGCCGTACATGGCCGAGGTGAAGGAGTTCTTCTTGTCGACGCGGTTGAAGGTGATGGTGCGGATGCCGGCTTCGGTGTGGACGAGGATGTCGCTCATGGTCGTTGGCGGGAAAGGGTTGAAAACAGCAGCCGGGCAAGTTAACACGAAGGCCACCGGGTGGCCCACCTAAACTTCGGCGTTTCCCCCGCCCGTGCCGCCCGCCATGTTGACCCGCCTGCTGCTGACCTGCCTTGCCGCGTGCCTTGCACTGCCCTTGGCCGCGCAGACCCCGCCCACGTCCGCGCCCGCGGCCGAGCCCCTGCCCCCGCAGCCCCGGCCGCGCGTGGCGCTGGTGCTCTCGGGCGGCGGCGCGCGCGGCTTCGCGCACGTGGGCGTGATCAAGGCGCTGGAGGCCGCGCGCGTGCCGGTGGACCTGATCGTCGGCACCTCCATGGGCGCCATCATCGGCGGCCTGTACGCCAGCGGCATGACCGGCGAACAGCTCGAGCGCGAGATCCTGACCGTGGAATGGAGCGGCCTCTTCAATACGCGCCAGCCGCGCCAGGTGCTGTCGCAGCGCCGCAAGGAAGAGGACTTCGAGCTCTCGCCCGTGTTGCTGGTGGGCTTTCGCGACGGCGAGTTCCGCCTGCCCACGGGCGCGGTGTCCTCGCGCTCGCTGGAAATGCTGCTGCGCCGCTACACCCTGCCCACGCGCCACCTGAGCAGCTTCGACGCCCTGCCCACGCGTTTCCGCGCCGTGGCCACCGACATGGAGACCGGCCAGGAGGTGGTGATGGACCGCGGCGACCTGGCCGCCGCGCTGCGCGGCAGCATGTCGGTGCCGGGCGTGTTCTCTCCACTCGGCATGGACGGCCGCATCCTGGGCGACGGCGGGCTGGTGAACAACCTGCCGGTGAACGTGGCGCGCGCGCTCGGCGCGGACGTGGTCATCGCCGTCAACATCGGCACGCCGCTGGCCGGGCGCGAGACACTGGGCTCGCTGGTGGGCATCACCACGCAGATGGTGAACATCCTGACCGAGCAGAACGTGAAGGCCAGCATCGCCCTGCTCACCCCGCGCGACCTGCTGCTCACGCCGCCGCTGGGCACGCTCAGCTCGTCCGACTTCGACCAGGCCAAGGAACTGGTGCGCCTGGGCAATGCGTACGGGCGCACCGTGAACGCGGCGCTGGAGCGCTTCTCGGTCGGCGAGCGCGAGTACGCCGCCTGGACCGGGGCACGGCGCACGCAGGCCGAGCTCAACGCCACGCGCGTGGGCACCATTTCGGGCATCCGCTTCGAGGGCGTGGACGAGACGCGCGCCCAGCGCCTGGGCGTGGGCCTGGAGCACCTGAAAGGCCAGCGCGCCGACGTGCAGCTGATCGAGAACGACATGGAGGCCCTGGCCGCCACCGGCGACTACGAGCGCGTGGACTACCGCCTGGTGCGCAACACCGACAGCGGCGGCGAAGACCTGGTGGTGGGCCTGCGCGAGAACAGCTGGGGGCCGAACTACCTGCGCGTGGGCCTGGACCTTCGCACCGACTTCCGCGGCGAAGGCGCGTTCAACCTGCGCATCAGCCACAACCGCCACTGGCTCACGCCCAGCGGCACCGAGTGGCGCAACCGCGTGCAGCTGGGTGAGACCCTGGGCCTGTACTCCGAGATCTACCAGCCCCTGGACCCGCTGGCCAACACCTTCGTATCGGCCTATGGCGACCTGAGCGTGCGCAAGGTCGACCTCTACGGCGAGGAAAGCCGCCCGCTGGCGCGCATCCAGCGCGAGTCGCTGCGCGTGGGCGCGGACATCGGCTGGCCGATCGGGCGCCAGGGTTCGGTGGGCGACATGCGCCTGGGCGTGGTGGCCAGTTCACGGCGTTCGTCGCTGGAGCTGGTGCAGCCGGGCTTCAACCTGCAGCCCGACGTGCTGGACGTGCACTGGCGCGAAGCCGGCCTGCGCGCGGCCGTGATGGCCGACCAGCTCGACTATGCGAACTTCCCGTCGCGCGGCTACCGGGCCTTCGGCGAGGTGGTGGTGGGCAAGCGCCACGTGCGCGGCGGCGAGCGCAGCAGCTTCGCGCGGCTCGAGGGCTCGTACACCGGCGTGCGCAGTTTCGGCGAGCACACCTTCAACCTGGGCCTGCGCTTCGCGCACGCCAACAACATCCCCATCGGGGCGATCGACGAGTACTCGCTGGGCGGGTTCCAGAACCTCTCGGGCTTCCGCTCGGGACAGGTGGCTGGCAACTACCTGGCCTTCGGCCGCCTCACCTACTACCGCCGCCTGCCCTGGAACATCGGCATCGCGCGCGCGATGTTCGCGGGCGGCTCCATCGAGGCGGGCAACGCCTGGCTGGACCGGCGCGACGTGTCCTTTCGCCACCTGCTCGCCGGCGGCAGCCTGTTCGTGGGGGCGGACACGGGGATCGGTCCCCTGTACCTGAGCGTGGTGAGCGCGCCCAAGGGCTTCACGGGGCTGTACCTGTTCCTCGGCCGGCCCTGAACGCCCGCCGCCCCGGGTCGCTGGCGAAGCGCCTCACTCCTTGAAGTACACCACCTGGTGGGTGGTGGCCAGCAGCGCCCCCGCCTGGCTCCACACCTGCGCGCGCTGATCGAAGTAGCCGTTGCGAAAGGCGCTGGCCTGCGCCTGGCCCAGCAGCCAGCCCTCGCCCACCGCCGCCAGCTCGGCGGCCCCGGCGTGGAAGTACACCGTCATCGACACCGTGCCCGCCGGCACGCGCGTGGCGCGGCGCAGCCACACGCGCGGGTAGAAGACGTCGCACAGCGCCGCGAGGGCCGGGAAGTCCAGCGGGCGCGGCGGCTCGTCGCGCATCCACACCGTGGTGCGGCTGGACTCGCCCGTGCCGTCCCACACGCGCGGCATGGCGCCTTCGGGAAAGCGCAGGTCGTAGCGCTTGACCCATTCCACCGGCGCCATCATCGAGGGCTTGCCCAGCGCCGCTGGCGACAGCACCGGCGGCAGGGGCTCTTCCTGCGCGCCCCAGGTGTCGCGCCGCACCGCGGTGAGCGCGGTGGCGCTCAGCACGGTCTCGCCGCCCTGCTCGATGCTCACCGCCCAGTGCTGCGTGGAGCGGTTGGTGCGCACCGTCTGCGCCTCCACCTCGAAAGCGCCGTCGTTCAGCGCGGCGCAGAAGTTGACGGTGAGCGCCACCGGCTCGCCCAGGCGATCGGGGTGCAGCAGGAGGGCGTTGAGCGCGGTGGCCGCCGTGATGCCACCGAAGGGGCCGACCATGTTGGCCCAGGCCGGATCGGTGCGGCCGCTGTAACGGCCATCGGCCATGGCGTCGAGGGCAATGGCCCGGTCAAAAAGGTGCGGATTCATCCGGGGCAGTGTGCAC
Organism: Hydrogenophaga sp. YM1; assembly: GCF_016903055.1. NCBI lineage: Bacteria > Pseudomonadati > Pseudomonadota > Betaproteobacteria > Burkholderiales > Comamonadaceae > Hydrogenophaga > Hydrogenophaga sp. YM1. Next base: position 3,806,323 of record NZ_CP070223.1, read on the forward strand.
CAGCGGCGTGCACCCACCCCCCGACTGTCCGCCGACCGACAGTCCGGCTGTTGCCTGCGCGACAAGCGCATGACGGGCGGCGGGCGTTCCGCCGAAATCCATAGCAGCGCCGCCGCGCCGCGTGGGGTTTCCCCTCATTCTTGATATGGGTCGCGTGCTCACAATGCCCCTCCTACATGGCACCGAACACCCCCAACGACTGCATTCTCGAAGCGCGCGGACTGGTCAAGGAGTTCAAGGGCTTCGTCGCCGTGAACGACGTCAACCTGCGCGTGCGGCGCGGCCAGATCCACGCGCTCATCGGGCCCAACGGCGCAGGCAAGACCACGGTCTTCAACCTGCTCACCAAGTTCCTCATCCCCACGCGCGGGCAAATCCTCTACAACGGCGAGGACATCACGCCGCAAAAGCCCGCCCAGGTGGCGCGCCGGGGCATGGTGCGCTCGTTCCAGATTTCGGCCACCTTCCCGCACCTGAGCGTGCGCGAGAACGTGCGCATCGGCCTGCAGCGCGCCACCGGCCAGTCCTTCCACTTCTGGAAGAGCAAGAAGGTGCTCGACCGGCTCGACGAGCGCGCGATGGCGCTGCTCGACACCGTGGGCCTGTCCGAGTTCGCCGACTGGGTCACGGTGGAGCTGTCCTATGGCCGCAAGCGCGCGCTGGAGATCGCCACCACGCTGGCCACCGAGCCCGAGCTGATGCTGCTCGATGAGCCCACGCAGGGCATGGGCCACGAAGACGTGGAGCGCGTGACGCAGCTCATCAAGAAGGTGTCGGCCAACCGCACGGTGCTGATGGTGGAGCACAACATGAACGTGGTGTCGAGCATCGCCGACACCATCAGCGTGCTGCAGCGCGGCCAGGTGATCGCCGAGGGCGACTACGCCACCGTATCGGCCAACCCGCAGGTGCTGGAGGCCTACATGGGCAGCGCCGACGCGCAGCTGCAAGGGGCGCATTGATGGCCGCTGAAGAACTGCTCCGCCTCAGCGGCGTGAACGCCTGGTATGGCGAGTCGCACATCCTGCACGGCGTCGACCTGCAAGTGAACCGCGGCGAGGTCGTGACCTTGCTCGGCCGCAACGGCGCGGGCCGCACCACCACGCTCAAGGCCATCATGGGCATGGTGGGCAAGCGCGCGGGCTCGATCCGGCTCTTCGGGCAGGAGACCGTGAACATGGCGACGCACCAGGTGGCGCGCCTGGGCCTGGGCTACTGCCCCGAGGAACGCGGCATCTTCGCCAGCCTGAGCTGCGAGGAGAACCTGCTGCTGCCGCCCGTGGTGGCCGACGGCGGCATGCCACTCGACGAACTCTACGAGCTGTTCCCCAACCTCAAGGAGCGCCGCCACAGCCCGGGCACGCGCCTGTCGGGCGGCGAACAGCAGATGCTCGCGGTGGCGCGCATCCTGCGCACGGGTGCCAAGCTGCTGCTGCTCGACGAAATTTCCGAAGGCCTGGCGCCGGTCATCGTTCAGACGCTGGCGCGCACCATCCGCACGCTGCGCGAGCGCGGCTTCACCATCGTGATGGTCGAGCAGAACTTCCGTTTCGCGGCGCCGCTGGCCGACCGCTTCTACGTCATGGAACATGGCCGCATCGTGGAGGGCTTCGGCGCCGCCGATCTCGACGCGAAGATGGGCATGTTGCACGAGTACCTCGGCGTCTGACCCTGGTCGCCGGGTTTGGGTCTTTCCACGTTCACACACCGATGAAGGAGACGACGACATGAAGACGACGAAGAAATTGCTGGCCACCGCGGCGGCGGCCATGCTGACGGCGGGGGTTGCGCAGGCGCAGATCTCCGATGGCGTGATCAAGATCGGCGTGATGAACGACATGTCGGGCCTGTACGCCGACATCGGCGGACCGGGCTCGGTGCTCGCCGCACGCATGGCGGTCGAGGACTTCGCGCCCGAGAAGAAGGGCATGAAGGTCGAGGTCGTCTCGGCCGACCACCAGAACAAGCCCGACGTGGGCTCGACCGTGGCCCGCACCTGGTACGACGTGGACAAGGTGGACGCCATCTTCGACGTGCCCACCTCGTCGGTGGCGCTGGCCATCAATCAGATCACCAAGGAAAAGGGCAAGGCCTTCATCAACACCGGCGCGGCGACCTCCGACCTGACCGGCAAGCAGTGCAGCCCCAACACCGTGCACTGGCTGTACGACACCTGGATGCTGGCCAACGGCACCGGCGGGGCGATCGTGAAAACCGGCGGCGACACCTGGTTCTTCCTGACCGCCGACTACGCCTTCGGCCACGCGCTGGAACGCGACACCGAGGCCGTGGTGCTGAAGAACGGCGGCAAGGTGCTGGGCAAGGTGCGCACGCCCTTCCCGGGCAGCGACTTCAGCTCCTTCCTGTTGCAGGCCCAGGCCTCCAAGGCCAAGATCATCGGCCTGGCCAACGCCGGCGGCGACACCATCAACAGCATCAAGCAGGCGGCCGAGTTCGGCATCACCAAGGGTGGCCAGAACCTGGCCGGTCTGCTGGTGTTCCTGCCCGACGTGCACGGCCTGGGCCTGGCCACCGCGCAGGGCCTGATCTTCACCGAGACCTTCTACTGGGACCTGAACGACCAGACCCGCGCCTGGAGCAAGCGCTTCGCCGAGCGCAACGGCGGCAAGTACCCCAGCTCCGACCACGCGGGCGTATACGCCTCGGTGCTGCACTACCTGAAGGCGGTGGAGGCCGGCAAGACCGACGACGGCACCAAGGTGGTGGCCAAGATGAAGGACATGCCGACCGACGATCCGCTGTTCGGCAAGGGCACGATCCGCGCCGACGGCCGCAAGATCCACCCGGCCTACCTGTTCGAGGTCAAGAAGCCCTCGGAGTCGAAAGGCCCTTACGACTACTACAAGGTCCGCGCCACCATCCCCGCCGACCAGGCCTTCCGTCCCCTCAAGGACGGCGAGTGCCCGCTCGTGAAGTAAGCACCGGAGCGTTCTGAGCATGACCGAGATCTTCGGCGTCCCCACCGCGGCCCTGTTCGGGCAATTGCTGATCGGGCTGATCAACGGCTCGTTCTATGCCCTGCTGTCGCTGGGGCTGGCCGTGATCTTCGGTCTGCTCAACATCATCAACTTCACGCACGGCGCCCAGTACATGATGGGCGCCTTCGTGGCCTGGCTGCTGCTCAACAAGCTGGGCATCGGCTACTGGTGGTCGCTGCTGATCGCGCCCGTCGTGGTCGGGGCCACCGGGGTGCTGATCGAGCGCTTCATGCTCAAGCGGCTCTACCAGCTCGACCACCTCTACGGCCTGCTACTGACCTTCGGCATCGCGCTCATCATCCAGGGCCTGTTCCGCCACGAGTACGGCTCCTCGGGGCAGCCCTACGCGATCCCGCCGCAGCTCATGGGCGCGCAGAACCTGGGCTTCATGTTTCTGCCCAACTACCGCGGCTGGGTCGTGGCCGCCTCGCTGGTTGTCTGCCTGAGCACCTGGTTCGTCATCGAGCGCACCAAGCTCGGCGCCTACCTGCGTGCGGCCACAGAGAATCCCACGCTGGTGCAGGGCTTTGGCGTGAACGTGCCGCGCATGATCACGCTCACCTATGGCTTCGGCGTGGGCCTGGCCGCACTGGCCGGCGTCATGGCCGCCCCCATCTACCAGGTGAGCCCGCAGATGGGCTCGGACCTGATCATCGTGGTGTTCGCGGTGGTGGTGATCGGCGGCATGGGCTCCATCATGGGCGCCATCCTCACGGGCTTCGGCCTGGGCATCATCGAAGGCCTCACCAAGGTCTTCTACCCCGAGGCCTCCAGCACGGTGATCTTCGTCATCATGGCCATCGTGCTGCTGATCCGGCCCGCGGGGCTGTTCGGAACCCAGAAATGAAACACCCTCGCCGCGCTTCGCGCGCCCCCCTCAAGGGGCCGGCGCCTACGGCCCGGCACAGCCGGTTCCGTGGCACCCCTGGCCGCACAGCCCCGCGTGCCACGCGATGGGCCATCGACGGGAATTCCTGATGAGCACCTCGACCACCACCATCGCCCACGCGGGCAGCGCCCACAAGGCCCCTGCCGGCACCTCGTCCCTGGTCATCGCCTTCGCCATCATGGCCGCGTTCTTCCTGATCGCGCCGGTGGTCGTGTACCCCGTGTTCCTGATGAAGGTGATGTGCTTCGCGCTCTTCGCCTGCGCCTTCAACCTGCTCATCGGCTTCAGCGGCCTGCTGTCCTTCGGCCACGCCATGTTCCTCGGTGGGGCGGGCTATGCCTCGGCGCACGCCGCCAAGGTCTGGGGCTTCACGCCCGAGCTGGCCATCCTCTTCGGCACCTGCTGCGCGGTGCTGCTGGGCGTGGTGGTGGGCGCGCTGGCCATCCGCCGCCAGGGCATCTACTTCGCCATGATCACCCTCGCGCTGGCGCAGATGGTGTTCTTCTTCAGCCTGCAGGCCCGGTTCACCGGCGGTGAAGACGGCATCCAGGCGGTGCCGCGCGGCCAGCTCTTCGGCCTGGTCGACCTGAGCCAGCCCATGGCCATGTACGCCGTGGTGTTCGTGATCTTTTTCGCCGGCTTCCTGCTGATCTGGCGTGTGGTGCACTCGCCCTTCGGCCAGGTGCTGCAGGCCATCCGCGAGAACGAGGCGCGCGCCACCTCGCTGGGCTACGACACCGACCGCTACAAGCACCTGGCCTTCGTGCTCTCGGCCGGCCTGGCCGGCGCGGCCGGTGCCACCAAGGCCATCGTGTTCCAGCTCGCCTCGCTCACCGACGTGCACTGGAGCATGTCGGGCGAGGTGGTGCTGATGACGCTGCTCGGCGGCATGGGCACGCTGTTCGGCCCGGTGGTGGGCGCGGCCATCATCGTCTCGATGCAGAACTACCTGGCCCAGCTCGGCGCCTGGGTGACGGTGGTGCAGGGCGTGATCTTCGTGATCTGCGTGCTGGCCTTCCGCCGCGGCGTGGTGGGCGAGATCGCGAACCTGATCAAGAAGCCGCTGTAAAGCAGCCGCCCGCAGGCGGCGCGTGGGTGGGCCTCCCGGTGGGGCGGGGGGTGACGGCTCAGACCGTGTCTGGCGCCTTGACCGGCACCGCCACCGGCCGATCGGCCACGGGCCAGTCGCGCGCGAGGGCCTGGGGACCGTCGAGCTTGCCTTCCCACTGGGCGATCACCGCCGTCGCGATGCTGTTGCCGATCACGTTGGTGCCGGTGCGCCCCATGTCCAGCAGCACGTCCACGCCCAAGATCAGCAGCAGGCCGGCCTCGGGCACGCCGAACATCGGCAGCGTGGCGGCGATGACGACCAGCGAGGCCCGGGATACGCCGGCCATGCCCTTGCTGCTCAGCATCAGGAACAGCAGCAGCGTCAGCTGGGTGGCGAGGGGCATCTGGATGCCGTAGACCTGGGCCACGAAGAGCACCGCGAACGTCAGGTACATCATCGAGCCGTCGAGGTTGAAGGCGTAGCCCAAGGGCAATACGAAGCCGCTCACCTCGCGGCGCACGCCGAACCTCTGCAACTGCTCCAGGGTCTTGGGGTAGGCGGCCTCGCTGCTGGCCGTGGAGAAGCCAATGAGGGCGGGCTCCTTCAGTAGCTTCAAGAGATGGAACACGCGCCCCCGCAACACCAGGTAGCCGGCGGCGATCAGCACCAGCCACAGCGATCCCAGCGCGACGAAGAAACTGAGGATGAACCTGGCATAGGACCCCAGCACGTCCAGCCCCTGCACCGCGATGGCGGCGGCGACCGCGGCGAAGACGCCCACCGGGGCGAACAGCATGACGAAGTCGGTGACCTTGATCATCACGAGCACCAAGGCGTCGATGGCCGAGACGAGCGCGGGGTCCACATGGGACTTGACCGCCCGCAGCCCGAAGCCGAAGAAGAGCGAGAACACCACGATCTGCAGCACCGAATTGGTGGCCATCGCGCTCACGATGCTCGTCGGGAACACGTTGAGGAGGAAGTCCTTGACGTTCAGCGAGCTGGTCTTCAGGTGGGTGGTGGCCTGGTCGTCGGGCAGCGGCAGGCGCAGGCCCGCGCCCGGCTGCAGGGCGTTGGCCCACAACAGGCCCAGCAGCAGCGACACGAAGGACGCCCCGACGAACCAGGCCATGGCGCGAGCGCCCATGCGGCCCACGCGGCTCTCGTCGTCCATGCCCGCGATGCCCGCGACCAGGGTGGCGAACACCAGGGGCGCGATGATCATCTTGACCAGGTGCAGGAAGATGCCCGCCACCACGCTGAAGTGGTCGCCCCACTCCTTGGCGGCGGCCGCGTTCGGGGCCATGGCATGGCACATGTAGCCGGTCGCCACGCCGAGCACCAACGCGAGCGCGATCCAGGCGGTGAGTCTGTTGAAGTGCAAGTGGGTCTCCTGGGGAAAGGGATGGCGGCCGGCTGAAACGCCCGCAGCCTCAGTGGACAGCCGCCTGGCGACGTTCCCCCAACCATCCATATGGCCGGGCCGCCGACGCGCCGGCGCGGCGCAGCCCCCCAAAAGCAAAGGCGCCCCGGGGGGCGCCTTCGTCATGGCGGCGGCGGTCCTTACACCCGCTCGAAAATCCCCGCCGCGCCCTGCCCCATGCCCACGCACATGGTGACCATGCCGTACCGCTTCTGGTGGCGCTTGAGTGCGTGCACCACGGTGGCTGAGCGGATGGCGCCGGTGGCGCCCAGCGGGTGGCCCAGGGCGATCGCGCCGCCCATGGGATTGACCTTGGCCGGGTCCAGGCCCAGGGTGTTGATGACCGCCAGCGACTGGGCCGCGAAGGCCTCGTTGAGCTCGATCCAGTCCATGTCGTCCTGCTTCAGGCCGGCGTAGCGCAGCGCGGCGGGAATCGCCTCCACCGGGCCAATGCCCATGATGTGCGGCGGCACGCCGCGGCTGGCGTAGCTCACGAAGCGCGCCAGCGGCGTGAGGCCGAAGCGCTTGACCGCGGCCTCGCTGGCCAGGATCAGCGCGCCCGCGCCGTCGCTGGTCTGCGAGCTGTTGCCCGCCGTGACCGAGCCGCGCGCCGCGAACACGGTGCGCAGCTTGGCCAGGCCTTCCAGGCTGGTGTCGGGGCGCGCGCCTTCGTCCAGGTTCACCGTGCGCGTGCGCTTGTTCACCTCGGCCGTGTCCAGGTTCACCGCGCGCTCGGTCACCTCCACCGGCGTGATCTCGTTGGCGAATTCGCCGTTCTTCATGGCGATGAGCGCGCGCTGGTGCGACTGCAGAGCGAACGCGTCCTGCGCCTCGCGCGAGACCTTCCACTGCTGCGCCACCTTCTCGGCCGTGAGGCCCATGCCGTAGGCAATGCCGTACTGCTCCACGTCCTGGGTGTTGGCGAAGATGGCGGGCGACAGGCTGGGCGAATTGCCCATCATGGGCACCATGCTCATGCTTTCGGTACCGGCGGCGACCATCACGTCGGCCTCGCCCACGCGGATGCGGTCGGCCGCCATGGCCACGGCCGATAGGCCCGAGGCGCAGAAGCGGTTGACCGTGATGCCGCCCACGCTGTTGGGCAAGCCGGCGAGGATGGCGCCGATGCGCGCCACGTTCAGGCCCTGCTGCGCCTCGGGAATGGCGCAGCCGCAGATCACGTCTTCGATGGCCTTGGGGTCCAGCCCCGGCGCCTGCGCCAGCGCCGAGCGCAACGCCAGGGCCAGCAGGTCGTCGGGCCGCAGGTGCTTGAACGCGCCCTTGTGCGAACGCCCGATGGGCGTGCGCGTGGCGGCGACGATGTAGGCGTCTTGGATTTGCTTCATTGGAGGAACTCCAGAGGTATTGGTCCAGAAACACCGCGGAACCGGCTTTGCCGGACCGCTGGTGTTGCCCCCTCGAGGGGGTGACGGGCAAAGCCCGGCGCGGGGGTGTTCATCAGTTCCTCACCGGCTTGCCGGTGTTGAGCATCCCGAGGATGCGTTCCTGCGTCTTGGGGTGCGTGATGAGCGCGCAGAAGGCCTGGCGCTCCAGCGTCATGAGGTACTCCTCGCTGACCAGGGTGCCAGGGTCCACGTCGCCGCCGGTGACCACGTTCGCGATCAGGCTGGCGATGTGGAAGTCGTGCTGGCTGATGAAGCCGCCGTCGCGCATGTTCACGAGCTGGCCCAGGATGGTGGCCTTGCCGTCGCGTCCGGCCACGGGGAACAGGCGCTTGTGCGGCGCGCGGTAGCCGGCGCGGAACATCGCCTTCGCTTCGTTGAGCGCGACGAACAGCAGCTCGTCCTTGTGCGGCACGATCAGATCGGACTCGAGCAGGTAGCCGATGGCGCGCGACTCGATCGCGCTGGTGCCGACCTTGGCCATGGCGGCCGCCGTGAAGCCCTCGGTGAGGAACGGCAGCAGGTCCTTGCCGGTGGAGCTGGCCGCGTTCTCGGCCGCGCGGCGCGCCACGTAGGTGAGGCCGCCCGCGCCCGGGATCAGGCCCACGCCCACCTCCACCAAGCCGATGTAGCTCTCCATGTGCGCGACGCGCCGGCCGCTGTAGACGGCCAGCTCGCAGCCACCGCCCAGCGCCATGCCACGGATGGCCGAGACCACGGGCACGCTGGCGTAGCGCAGGCGCAGCATGGTCTGCTGCATGAAGCCCTCGGCGTCCTCGATGGCGGCCACGCCCACGGCCAGGAAGGCCGGCAGCATGGCCTGCAGGTCGGCGCCCACGCTGAAGGGCTCGTCGCCCGACCACACCACCAGGCCCTGGTACTGCGCCTCGGCGAGTTCCACCGCCTGCATCAGGCCCTCGCAGACCTCGGGGCTGATCGCGTGCATCTTGGTCTTGATGCTGGCGATCAGGACCTCGTTGTCGAGCGTCCAGAGCCGCACCGCGTCGGTTTCCTCGACGGTGGTGCCGGCATTGGCGAAACGCGGGCCCGCCTCGCCGAGCAGCAGCTCGGGGAAAGGCTGACGCTGGTAGACCGGCAGTTCACGGCGCGCCTCGAACACGCCCTTGGTGGGGTTCCACGAACCCTGGGCGGTGTGCACGCCGCCGGCCTCGGCCACCGGGCCCTTGAACACCCAGTCGGGCAGCGGCGCCGTCGACAGCGCTTTGCCGGCGTCGATGTCCTCCTGGACCATCTTCGCCACCTCCAGCCAGCCGGCTTCCTGCCACAGCTCGAAGGGACCCTGCTTCATGCCGAAGCCCCAGCGCATGGCCAGGTCCACGTCGCGCGCGGTGTCGGCGATGTTCGCCAGGTGCACGGCCGCGTAGTGGAAACCGTTGCGCAGGATGGCCCAGAGGAACCGCCCCTGCGGACCTGTGCTGTCCTTCAGCAGGCGCAGGCGCTCGGCCGCGGGCTTCTTGAGCATGCGGCCATAGACCTCGTCGGCCTTCTCGCCCGAGGGCACGTAGTCGCCGCTCGCCAGGTCGAAGCGCTGGATGTCGCGGCCCACCTTCCTGAAGAAGCCAGCCTTGGTTTTCTGGCCGAGGTGGCCCTTGTCGAGCAGGGCCTTGAGCACGGGCGGCGTGCCGAAGCTGCCGTAGAACGGGTCGCTCTCGGCGCTCAGGTTGTCCTGCAGGGTCTTGATGACGTGGGCCATGGTGTCCAGGCCCACCACGTCGGCGGTGCGGAAGGTGCCGCTGCTGGCGCGGCCCAGGCGCTTGCCGGTGAGGTCGTCCACGACGTCGAACGTCAGGCCGTGGTTTTCCACCTCCTTCATCGTGGCCAGCATGCCGGCAATGCCGATGCGGTTGGCGATGAAGTTGGGCGTGTCCTTGGCGCGCACCACGCCCTTGCCCAGGCCGCTGGTCACGAAGGTTTCGAGCTGGTCCAGGATCAGCGGCTGCGTCGCCGGCGTGGCGATCAGCTCCACCAGCACCATGTAGCGCGGCGGGTTGAAGAAGTGGATGCCGCAGAAGCGCGGCTGGATGGCCTCGGGCAGCGCCTCGCTCAGCGCCGTGATCGACAGGCCCGAGGTGTTGGACGCCACGATGGCGTGCGGGGCGACGTGCGGCGCGATCTTCTGGTACAGGTCGCGCTTCCAGTCCATGCGCTCGGCGATGGCCTCGATGACCAGGTCGCACTCGCCCAGCAGGGGCATGTGCTCCTCGTAGTTGGCCGCGACGATGAGGTCGGCGTCGGCGGCCACGCCGAGGGGCGAGGGCTTGAGCTTCTTCAGGTTTTCGATCGCCCGGGTGACGATGCCGTTCTTCGGGCCTTCCTTCGCGGGAAGATCGAAGAGCACGACAGGCACCTTGGCGTTGACGAGATGGGCGGCGATCTGCGCGCCCATCACGCCCGCGCCGAGCACGGCGACTTTTCTGACGTTGAATCGGTTCATTGAAAGTACTTTCCTTGGCGGGCTAGCTGTTGCGCCTCGCACGAGGGGGAGTGGTCGAGGGACACCGAGGAACCGGCTGTGCCGGGCCTCTGGTGTCGCCCCCTTGAGGGGGTCGCGCGAAGCGCGGCAGGGGTGTCATTCCATTCTTTGCCAGACCTGGGTTCGGAAGAAGGGGCCGATGTAGCCGCGCATCTCAAGTTGCGCGCCGCCATTGACGGGCTTGAGGCGCGCGCGGTAGCTCTTGCCGTTGTTCGGGTCGACGATGCTGCCGCCCTCGAACACGGTCTTGTCGCTCTCGCCGGCCTTGATGCCGCGCAGGATCTCCAGGCCCACGATGGGTTTGTCCTTGCGGTCGTCGGTGCACTTGTCGCACACGCCCTTGGGGTCGCTGGCCGGGTCGAGCAGCTTCTCGATGCGGCCGCTGAAGACGCCGTTGTTCTCGGTGATGCGCACCAGCGACTTCTCCTTCTTGGTGTCGTCGTCGATGGTTTTCCACAGGCCCGCGGGCGTCATCTGCGCGTGGGCCAGGCCGGCCAGGGCCAGCAGGGAAACGGCGATCGTGGTCTTGAGCAACATGGCGGTCTCCTGGTTGAACGGCGATCGATCAGGCGAGGGCTTCGTTGGTGTCCATCAGGACCCGGCTGCCCGATCGCGCCAGTCGCATCAGCGTGGCCGTCTCGGGGAACAGCTTGGCGAAGTAGAAGCGCGCGGTCTGCAGCTTGGCGGCGTAGAACGGGTCGCTGCTGCCGCCGTCGATGGCGCGTTGCGCGGCCTGGGCCATGCGCGCGAAGAAGTAGGCGAACACCAGGTGGCCAGCCACGCGCAGGTAAGGCACGGCGGCCGCGCCCACCTCATCGGGGTTCTGCAGGCCCTTGAAGCCGATCTCGGTGGTGAACTTGGTCATCTGCTCGCCCAGGTAGGCCAGCGGGTTGATGAACTCGGCCATCTTCTCGTTCACGCCCTCCTCTTCCACCAGCGCGGCCACGAGCTTGCCGAACTTCTTGAGCGTGGCCCCGTTGTTGCCCAGCACCTTGCGGCCCAGCAGGTCCAGGCTCTGGACCGTGTTGGTGCCCTCGTAGATCATGTTGATGCGGGCATCGCGCACGAACTGCTCCATGCCCCATTCCTTGATGTAGCCGTGCCCGCCGAACACCTGCATGCAGTGGTTGGTGGCCTCGAAGCCGTTGTCGGTGAGGAAGGCCTTGGCGATGGGCGTGAGCAGCGCGGCGAGGTCGGCGCTGTCCTTGCGCACCTTCTCGTCGGGGTGGTGCAGCTCCTTGTCGAGCAGCAGGGTGCAGAACATCAGCAGCGCGCGGCCGCCTTCGGCGTAGGCCTTGGCCGTGAGCAGCATCTTGCGCACGTCGGGGTGCACGATGATGGGGTCGGCCGGCTTGTCCTTGGCCTTCACACCCGAGAGGCTGCGCATCTGGATGCGGTCCTTGGCGTAGGCCAGGGCGTTCTGGTAGGCCACTTCGGTCAGGCCCAGGCTCTGGTTACCCACGCCCAGGCGGGCGGCGTTCATCATCACGAACATGGCGGGCAGGCCCTTGTTGGGTTCACCCACCAGGGTGCCCACGGCGCCGTCGAGCACCATCTGGGCGGTGGCGTTGCCATGGATGCCCATCTTGTGCTCCAGGCCGCCGCAGTGGATGGCGTTGCGCTCGCCGAGGGTGCCGTCGGCCTTCACGAGGTGTTTGGGCACCAGGAACAGGCTGATGCCCTTGCTGCCCGCGGGCGCGTCCGGCAGCCGCGCGAGCACCAGGTGCAGGATGTTCTCGGCCAGGTCGTGCTCGCCCGCGCTGATGAAGATCTTCTGGCCCGTGAGCTTGTAGGTGCCGTCGGCCTGGGGCTCGGCCTTGGTGCGCAGCAGGCCCAGGTCGGTGCCGCAATGCGGCTCGGTCAGGCACATGGTGCCGGTCCATTCGCCGCTGGTGAGCTTGGGCAGGTAGCGCTGCTTCTGCTCGGGCGAGCCATGGGCGTGCAGGCATTCGTAGGCGCCGTGCGACAGGCCGGGGTACATGGTCCAGGCCTGGTTGGCGCTGTTGAGCATCTCGTAGAAGCACTGGTTCACGATCAGGGGCAGCCCCTGGCCGCCGAACGCCGGGTCGCAGGAGAGCGCGGGCCAGCCGCCTTGCACGTATTGCGCGTAGGCCTCCTTGAAGCCCTTGGGCGCCTTCACCTCGTGCGTGGACTGGTCCAGCACGCAACCTTCCGCGTCGCCGCTGATGTTGAGCGGGAAGGTCACCTCGGCCGCGAACTTGCCACCCTCTTCCAGCACCGCGTTGATGGTGTCGGCGTCGATGTCGGCGTGCGGCGGGCAGGCCTTGAGCTCCTCCACGGCATTGAAGACCTCGTGCATCACGAACTGCATGTCGCGCAGCGGGGGGGAGTAGACGGGCATGGGTGGGTTCTCCTGTGGTTTCGTCGAGATGAAAAGGGGGCGTTCAGGCCTTGCGGCCGGCGGACTGGCGCGCGCCGTTGCGCTCAAGGATGGCGCCGAAGCCGCGCCAGGCGCGGTCGAGGCAGCCGGGGCTGCGCAGGAAGCGCGCCTCGTAGTGCAGGGCAAGAATCAGACCGTGGATTTCGAAGGCCACCTGTGACGCGTCGGTGTCGGCCGACAGGTGGCCCTCCTCTGCGGCGATCTCGATCGCGCGCCGCAGGGCCTCCTGCCAGGTGCTGACCGAGCTCGCGAGCGCGTCGCGCACGGGGCCGGGGCGGTCGTCGAACTCGACGGCGCCGCTGATGTAGATGCACCCCGAGTCGATCTCGACCGAGGTGCGCTTCATCCAGTTGTCGAACATCGCGCGCAGGCGCGGCAGGCCGCGCGGGGCGCTCATGGCGGGGTAGAAAACCTCGTCCTCGAAGCGCGTGTGGTACTCGCGCACCACCGAGATCTGCAGCTCCTCGCGCGAGCCGAAGTGCGCGAAGACACCGGACTTGCTCATCTGCATGACCTCGGCGAGCGCGCCGATGGACAGGCCCTCGAGCCCGATCTGCGTGGCCAGACCCAAGGCGGCGTCGACGATGGCGGCCTTGGTCTGCTGGCCCTTGGCTTGGGGCTTGGCCGAGCGGCCATTGGCGGGCGCGGCGCGGCGGGGACGGCTGGCGGTGGTGTCGCTCATGCGGGGCCTGGGTGGATCGGCCGAGGGGTGTCGGCCGAAAGAAACGAACGGTCGTTCTATTTTTACCCAGATTCCGGCGCAGCTGGCAAGCCCGAGGGCATTTGCGCGGGTTTGATTTAGAGCCAGCTGCCTAAGGCGGCGGGGTTGCTGCGACCGAAGGACTGGCCGCGCGGTCGCCCGCCCCGGGCTGGCCGGGACGCGATGCCGGCGCCCAAGGCGCCTGCCGCCTGAAGCGGCGGATCAGCCCCGCCCGCCGGGCAGCAGCAGCGCCAGGCTGTGCTCCAGGCTTTCGTTGGGCGAGCGTTTGAAGCCGCTGCGCGCGAAGCGCTGCAGGCGCCCGACGCAGAAGGCCGTGATGACCGAGGCGTCGGCCTGCGCGTCCACCGTGGGCGTGGCGGCGCCGCCGAGCGTGGCGGCCTCGCGCAGGTTCTGGCGCAGCGTGGCCTCGATCTTGTCGAAGAACAGGTTCATGCGCTGCTGCAGGCGTTCGTTCTCGAACACCAGGGCGTCGCCGACCATCACGCGCGTCATGCCAGGGTTCTTTTCGCCGAACTGCAGCAGCAGGGCCACGAGCTTGCGGCAGCGCGCCTGGGCATCGGGCTCGCGCTCGTCGAGCTGGTTGATGAGGCCGAAGACGGTTTGTTCGATGAACTCGATCAGGCCCTCGAACATCTGGGCCTTGCTCGCGAAGTGGCGGTACAGCGCCGCCTCGCTCACCTCCAGCCGCGCCGCCAGGGCCGCGGTGGTGATGCGCTCGGCACCGGGCTGCTCGAGCATGGTGGCCAGGGCCTGCAGGATCTGCACGCGGCGCTCGCCCGGCTTGGGCCGCTTGCGGCCGGTGGCTTCGACCGCTTCCGTGGCGGACGCGGCGTCCAGCGTGTCGTCGTCGGGCGAGGGCCTGTCGGGCGCGGCAGCAGGGGTCATGGTCGGTGGTCCGTGAGGTGGCTGTCAGTCCGGTGGACGCGGCCCCCGAGGGGGCTCGGGGGTATTCGCGCGGCATTCTCGCACAGCCGGCTACATCTGGTTACCCAGCATCGGCGCGGTCTGCGCAGCTAGTGGGCAACCGCATCGAAAACCACGCGCACGCACAGGCCATGCCCCGCGGCACCGCTGCCCAGCCGCAGCTGCGTGTGGTGTACGCGCGCGATGCCATCGGCAATCGCCAGGCCCAGGCCGTGCCCGCTGCCGCCGGTACCGGGCACGCGGTAAAAGCGCTGCAGGACGCGCGCACGCTCGGCCGGCGCGATGCCGGGGCCGTCGTCCTCCACCTCGATCCAAGCCGCGCCCGCCCCGCCATCGCCCTGACCGCAGCGCAGGGTGACGGCGCCACCCACGGGGGTGTATTTGATGGCGTTGTCCACCAGGTTGATCAGCAGTTCGCGCAGCAGCCAGGCGTGGCCTTGCACGCGCGCGGGCGCCGCCTCCAGCCCCAGGTCGATGCGGCGCGCGCCGGCGGCGTCCAGGAAATGCGCGAGCACGGTCTCGCAGAGCTCGGCCAGGTCCACCGTCTCGCGGGCCGTATCGTCGTCGCGCAGCGCGTCGGCCCGCGACAAGGCCAGCAACTGGTTGGCGAGCTGGGTGGTGTTGCGCGTGGCGTCGCGCAGGCGCAGCACCTGCTCGGCGCGCAGGCTCAGCAGGTCGCCCGCGCCCATGCTGCGCGCCGCCTGGGCCCAGGCCTCCACCTGGGCCTGCAGTCCGGCCAGCGGCGTGCGCAGCTGGTGCGCGGCGTCGGCCACGAAGCGCCGCTGGGTGTCGCTTTGCTCGTTGACACGCGCGAACAGGCGGTTCAGGGCGTTGACCAGCGGGCGCACCTCGGCCGGCGTCTGGCGCTCGTCGATCGGACTCAGGTCGCGCGGCGAGCGCCGCTCCACCGCCTGCCTCAGGTCCATGAGCGGCTGCAGCGCGCGCGTGACGCCCCAGCCCAGCACGCCCGCGGCCACAGCGAACAGGGCCAGGTTGGGCAGGAGCACGCGCAGCAGCACGTTGCGCAGCCAGTGCTGGCGCGCGTCGCTGCCGTCGGCCAGCACCAGGATGAGCTCGCCCGCCTCGGTGACCGCGCGCTGGGCGACCACGCGGTGCGTGACGCCAGCATCGACCACGCTCACGAACTCGGGGGCCTCGGTGGTGGGCAGCAGCACCGGCAGCCAGTCGGCGCCGACCAGGCGCTCGCCCTGCGGGCTGAACACGCCCACGGCGGTGTGGCCGTCGCGGTCGGCCAGGAACTCCTGGATCGGGGGCGCCATCAGCAGGGTGAGGTCGGTGCCATCGGTGGGGGCACCACCGCGCGGCACCACCACCGAATCGGCCAGCATGGGCACCAGGCGCAGCAGGCGCTGGTCCTGCTGCAGCGCGGCGGTGCCCGCGCCCTGGTAGTGGAAGGCCACCGTGGCCGCGCCGATGGCCCCGATGGTGGCCAGCAGCATGACCATGAGGCGGCGCCGCAGGCCGCCGATCAGGTCGCGCGGTGCGCCGGGCTCAGGCGTCGGCACGACCCGCGGCATCGGCGCACTCCAGGCGGTAGCCGAAACCGCGGATGGCGCGCACCGCGATGCCCGCCGGCTCCAGCTTGGCGCGCAGCCGCGAGACGTAGACCTCGATCGCGTTGGGCGTGATTTCCTTGTCCCAGCCGGTGAGCGCGGCCAGCAGCTTGTCCTTGGCCACGGGCTTGGGGGTCTGCATCAGCATGTACTCGAGCACGGTCCATTCGCGCGGGCCCAGCTCCAGCGGCTGGCCCGCGAGCGTGACGCGCCGGTGCGCGGTGTCCATCTCCAGCGCGCCGAAGCCCAGCACGGCCGAGGTGGCGGCCTGGGAGCGGCGCAGCAGCGCGCGCAGGCGGGCCAGCAGCTCGGGCAGCTCGAAGGGCTTGACCATGTAGTCGTCGGCGCCGAGGTCCAGGCCCTGCACGCGGTCGTGCAGCGCGTCGCGCGCGGTGAGGATCAGCACCGGCAGCGCCAGGCCCTGCGCGCGGATGTGGCGCGTGAGCGCCAGGCCGTCGCCACCGGGCAGGCCGATGTCGAGGATGGCGGCGTCGAAGCCCTCGCGCGCCAGCACCTGCTCGGCGCGCTCGGCGCTGCCCACCCAGTCGACGGTGTAGCCCGCGTCGGCCAGGCCCAGCTTGATGCCGCTGGCGACCATGACGTCGTCCTCGACCAGCAGCAGGCGCATGGGATCAGTGGCTTTTGATCATGGTGCCGAAGGGCTCGTTGCCCAGCACCTCGAGCAGCAGCGCGTGCGGCACGCGGCCGTCGATGATGTGCACCGCGTTCACGCCGCTCTTGGCGGCGTCCAGCGCCCCGGCGATCTTGGGGATCATGCCGCCGGAGATGGTGCCGTCGGCCACCAACTCGTCGATGCGGCGCGGCGTGAGCTCGGTGAGCAGCTGGCCGTCCTTGTCGAGCACGCCGCGGATGTTGGTGAGCATGAGCAGCTTCTCGGCCTGCAGCACGGTGGCCAGCTTGGCGGCCACCACGTCGGCGTTGATGTTGTAGCTCTCGTTGTGCTCGCCGAAGCCGATCGGGCTCACCACCGGGATGAACTGGTCGTCCTGCAGGGCCTTCACCACCGCCGGATCGATGCCCACGATGTCGCCGACCTGGCCGACGTCGTGCTCGCGCGAGGGGTCGGCCTGGTCGGCCATGCGCAGCTTGCGCGCGCGGATCATGGCGCCGTCGCGGCCGGTCAGGCCCACCGCCTTGCCGCCGGCCTGGTTGATCAGGCCCACGATGTCCTGCTGCACTTCGCCGGCCAGCACCCACTCGACGACTTCCATGGTCTCGGCGTCGGTGACGCGCATGCCCTGGATGAACTCGCCCTTCTTGCCCAGGCGCTTGAGCAGGGTCTCGATCTGCGGGCCGCCGCCGTGCACCACCACCGGGTTGATGCCCACCAGCTTGAGCAGCACCACGTCCTCGGCGAAATCCTGCTGCAGGGCCGGATCGGTCATGGCGTTGCCGCCGTACTTGATGACCATGGTCTTGCCGTGGAACTGCCGGATGTAGGGCAGCGCCTGGGCGAGGATTTCCGCGCGGTCGCGCGGTGCGATGGTGGTGATGTCGGGGGCGGTGGACATGCGCGAGGTTCTTCCGAGAGAAGCAAAACCGCGATTCTAGAGAGGCACCGAACGCCAGGCCCTCAACCCCGAAACACCGCGGAAACGGCTTCGCCGGGCCGCAGGTGTTGCCCCCTCGGCGGGTGGTGCAAGGCGCCGCGGGGGGACTTCAAAAATGGATGCCCCGCATCATCTGCTGCATGGCGATCGCCTCGGGCGACAGCTGCGCCTTCGCGCCCTTCTCGCCCTTGGCCGCCGCCGAGTCCGGGAACATGCGAAAGCTGGTGTTCATCACGACCTGCGCGATGCGCGGCACCAGCGCGTGCATCACCTGGCCGGTCACGCCCAGGCGGGTGGCGATGCGCACCGGCTTGTCGATACAGGCCTGGGCGATCATGTCGGCGGCCTCCTCGGGGCTCAGCGTGGGCACGTTGTTGTAGATCTTGGTGGGCGCGATCATGGGCGTGCGCACCAGGGGCATGTTGATGGTGGTGAAGGTGATGCCCTGGTCGGCGAACTCGCTGCTGGCGCAGCGCGTCCAGGCGTCCAGCGCCGCCTTGCTGGCCACGTAGGCCGAGAAGCGCGGCGCGTTGGTGAGCACGCCGATCGAGCTGATGTTGACCACATGCCCCCGGCGCCGCTGCACCATGCCCGGCAGCAGGCCCATGGTCACGCGCAGGCAGCCGAAGTAGTTGAGCTGCATGGTGCGCTCGAAGTCGTGAAAGCGGTCGTAGCTGCCCTCGATGGCGCGGCGAATGGAGCGGCCGGCGTTGTTGATGAGGAAGTCCACACCGCCGTGCTGCTGCACCAGCAGCTGCACGAAGCGGTCGCAATCAGCCATGTCGGCGATGTCGGCCGGGTAGGCGATGAACTGGTATCCCTTGGCCTTGGCCTCCTTGCAGGCCTCGTCGAGCTTGTCCTGGTCACGGCCGCAAATGATGGTGGTGGCACCGGCCTCGGCGAAGGTGTGCGCCGCCGCCAGGCCGATGCCGGAACTACCGCCCGTGACCAGGACCACCTTTCCCGCGACGGTCCCCCTGAGGCTGCGGTCGCGGTGCAGGTCGGGGTCGAGGTGGCGCTCCCAGTAGTCCCACAGGCGCCAGGCGTAGTCCTTCAGGTTCGGGCACTCCACGCCGCTGCCCTTGAGCGCGGCCAGCGTGCCGCGGCAGTCGAAGCGTGTGGGGTAGTTGACGAAGGTGAGCATGTCCTCGGGCAGGCCCAGGTCCTTCATCACCGCGTCGCGCACGCGGCGCACCGGCGCCAGGGCCATCAGGCCCTTCTTGACGCTCTTCGGGATGAAGCCCAGCAGCGCCGCGTTGACGAACAGGTTCATCTTGGGCGCGTGCGCGGCCTTGCTGAAGATGTCGAGCACATCGCCCACGCGGTAGCCCACCGGGTCCACCAGGTGGAAGCACTCGCCGCCCTGGCGCGGGCCATGGGCGATGTGGTCGAGCGCATTGACCACGAAGTCCACCGGCACGATGTTGATGCGCCCGCCCTCGAGGCCGATGCTGGGCATCCACGGCGGCAGGATCTGGCGCATGCGCTGGATCAGCTTGAAGAAGTAGTAGGGGCCGTCGATCTTGTCCATCTCGCCGGTCTGGCTGTCGCCCACCACCATCGCCGGGCGGTACACGGTCCAGGCCAGCTTGCTCTCGGCGCGCACCAGCTTCTCGCTCTCGTGCTTGGTCATGAAATAGGGGTGGTCGATGTTCTCGGCCTCCTCGAACATGTCCTCGCGGAACACGCCCTCGTACAAGCCCGCCGCGGCGATGGACGAAACGTGGTGGAAGTGGCCCGCACCGATGGCCTTGGCCAGCTCCAGCGTGTGGCGCGTGCCGTCGATGTTGACGGCCACCTGGCTCTCCTCGTCGGCGCCCAGGTCGTACACCGCGGCCAGGTGAAAGAAGTGGTCGATCTGCCCCTTGAGGGCCTTCACGTCGTCGGCCGAGACGCCGAGCTTCTTCTCGGTGAGGTCGCCGAACACCGGCACGGCGCGCGCCGGCCCCACGCCCCAGTAATCGCGCAGCGCCGCCACCTTGCCTTCGCTTTCGCGCCGGATCAGGAAGTGCACCACCGCCCCCTTTCGCTGCAGCAGCCGGCGAACGAGGCGCTTGCCGATGAAGCCGGTGGCTCCGGTCACGAAGTACTGCATGGGGGGCTCCTGTGTGTTGTTGCTGGGGTGCCGCCAAGGGCATCGCTCGCGATTCTGTTGCACGCGATCGGGCGGCCCAGTCCGCAGAAACCCGTGGCCGATTTAGTCGCATGCCCCTACACAGGCCCGGCGCGGGCCGCCACCATGCGCGGCAATGGCGACGCCCCGCAGGCCGCCAGCGCATCCGCAGCAACCACCATTCAGGAGCCCGAAGCATGGTCAAGAAGATCCAGAAGAAGGGCGGCAGCGCCCGCACCAATGGCGGCGACGAGAAGGGCAGCGGCGCCTCGCCGCTGGCCGGCGCCATCAAGGAATCGGCCCAGCAGATCTGGCTGGCCGGCCTCGGCGCCTTCGCCAAGGCGCAGGCGGAAGGCGGCAAGGCCTTCGAGACCCTGGTCAAGGAAGGCATCAACATCCAGCGCAAAACCCAGACCGCGGCCGAGGAGCGCATCAGCGAGGCCACCAGCCGCGTGAGCAGCATGGCCAACGACATCCAGAGCAAGGCCGCCGGCCAGTGGGACAAGCTGGAGAGCCTGTTCGAGGAGCGCGTGGCCAAGGCCCTGGGCAAGCTGGGCGTGCCCTCGGCGCGCGACGTCGAGGCGCTGATGGAGCGCATCGAGGCGCTCAACCAGCAGGTGCTCAAGCTCGGCGGCGTGGACGTGGCCACCAAGCCCGCGCGCAAGGCCTCGGCCAGCGCCAAGGCCGCGCCCCGCAAGGCGCCCGCCAAGCGCAGCCCCGCCCGCAAAGCCGCGGCGAAGAAGGCCGCCACCTGAGCCGCGCTGCTGCAGCGCAGCACGCTTGAGCCGGGGCGCCCCCTACACTCGCTCGCATGAGCCGTACCCCCCCGCGTACCCGCACCGGCCCACGTCCGCCGCGCATCGGGCTGGCCCTGGCCGGTGGCGGCCCGCTCGGTGCCATCTACGAGATCGGCGCCCTGTGCGCGCTCGACGACTCGCTCGACGGCCTGGACCTCAACGCCTGCGAGCACTACGTGGGCGTGTCGGCGGGCGGCTTCATCGCCGCCGCGCTGGCCAATGGCATCACGCCGCGCGAACTGTGCGAGACCTTCATCGAGGACCGGCCCCGGCTCGACGGCTTCGACCCGGCCTGGCTGATGCAGCCGGCCTGGGGCGAGTTCGCCCAGCGGCTGCGCACGCTGCCGCGCCTGGCGGGCGAGGCCGCCTGGTCCTGGCTGGTCCAGGGCAAGGCCTTGAGCCAGGCACTGGAGCGACTGGGGGCCGCGCTGCCCGCCGGCGTGCTCGACAACGACACCATCCACCGCGAGATCGCCCGGCTGTTCAGCCGGCCCGGCCGCAGCAACCGCTTCAGCGACCTGCGCGCGCGCCTGACCCTGGTGGCCACCGACCTGGACACCGGCGAGGCGGCGCCCTTCGGCCAGCCGGGTTGGGACCAGGTGCCGATCTCGCGCGCCATCCAGGCCAGCGCCGCCCTGCCTGGCCTGTTCCCGCCGGTGCAGATCGGCGGGCGCCACTACGTGGACGGCGCGCTCAAGAAGACCATGCACGCCTCGGTCGCCCTGGACGACGGCGTGGACCTGCTGCTGTGCCTCAATCCCCTGGTGCCTTACCACGCCACCCCGGAATCGACGCACGGCGGCCGCATTCCCGCGCTGGTGGAGGGTGGGCTGCCGGTGGTGATGAGCCAGACCTTCCGCTCCATGATCCATTCGCGCCTGGTGCTGGCCTTCGAGCGCTACGAGCGCATCTACCCCCACACCGACATCGTGCTGATCGAGCCCGACCAGCGCGATGCCGAGCTGTTCTTCGCCAACACCTTCAGCTACCGCCAGCGCCGCGAAATGGCCGAACACGCCTTCCAGCGCACCCGCGCGCTGCTGCGGCTGCGCGCGGGCCGCCTGGCGCCGCAGCTGGCGCGCCACGGCATCACCATCGACCACGCCGCGCTCGCCGACCCGGAACGCCGCCTGATCGACACGCGCTACCGACCCGCCGACAGCGCCGTGGCCACGCGGCTGCACCGCGTGCTCGACGAACTGCAGCGCCGCCTGCCGGCCACCGCAGAGCGCGCCGCCGGGCCGCTCCCAAGGCGCTCAGCCCCGCGGCGGGCATTCCACTGAACCCCGCGCGCATGCCCAAGAAAGCCCCGCGCCGCACGGCCGAACGCATCCTGGAAGCCACGCTGGCGCTGTTCAACCGCTTCGGCGAGCCCAACGTCTCCACCACGCTGATCTCGGCCGAACTGGGCATCAGCCCCGGCAACCTGTACTACCACTACCCGGCCAAGGACGAGCTCATCAACTCGCTGTTCGAGCGCTACGAGCGGTCCCTGAACGAGTTGCTGGGTGCGGCCGAGGGCGTGCGCCACGTGGAAGACGCCTGGTTCTTCCTGCACTCGCTGTTCGAGCGCATCTGGGAGTACCGCTTCCTCTACCGCGACCTGAACGACCTGCTGTCCAAGAACCGCCTGCTGGAGACGCGTTTTCAGGGCCTGCTGGCGGCCAAGACGCGCGCCATCCGCCAGCTGCTGGGCGGCCTGGGCCGCTCGGGCGCGGTCCAGATCGACAGCCGCGAACTCGACCCCACGGCCGATGGCATGGTGGCCCTGCTCACGTTCTGGCTGAGCTTCGAGTACGTGCGCGACCCGCGCCACGCCCTGGAGCCCGACCACGCGCAGGCGGCGCTGCTGCGCGGCGCGCAGCACGTGCTGCACCAGCTCGCCCCCTACCTGGAGCCGGCGCAGCGCCAGCACCTCATGGCGCTGTCGTCGGCGTACCAGCGCTGAGCGAAAAGCCCAGGAAGCGCGCCGCGCCGCGCGCCGCTGGCGCCATGTCGGCCAGGTGCAGCCACAGGTAAAAGTTGGCGGCGTCGAAGGGGCTGGTGAACACCGAGGGGCGCCAGCGGCGCCCCCCTTCGGCGTAGTAGACCACCCAGACCGGGCCCTCCGGGTGGATGCACCAGCCGCCCGCGCCGAACGCGTCGGGCACACCCAGCAGCCTGGGGTTGACGCCGCCCACCCGCAGGCGCATCAGCTCGTCGGCCAGCTCTTCCAGGGCCCAGGCGGCCGGCAGCTCGGGCCGCGGCGGCGGCAACTCGTAGCGCGAACCCCATTCGATCTCCATCGGTGCTCCTTGCACGCGGCGCCCCGGTGGCGCGCGGGCCGGCATTTGACGTCGGGAGAACCGGGCCGCGGCGCGGCGGCGCGGTGGAATTCACGCCTCGATCACAGGGCCTTCAGCCCTTCAGGCCGTCGACCGCCTGGAACATGGCCTGGCGCGCCTGGCTCACGATCTGGCCGCGCCAGACGTCGGTGTCGGTGTAGAAGGCGTCCTTGACGCGCTGCTTGATGGCCGCCTGCAGCTCGGCCGGCGCATCGGGGTGCTGGTGCAGCCAGTGGTCGCCGCGCAGCGCATCGATCACCTCGGGAATGGGCACCGTGCCGTATTCCAGCGCGATGCCGGTGTACTCCGCCTGCGGGCATTCCTGGTAGATGGACACCCACATCAGGCCGGTGAGCAGGGCCGAGGTGGACGAGCCGTCGTAGATGGAGGTGATGGGGGTGGCGCCGTCGCCGCCCCACCAGGCCTTGGCGCGCGCGAAGGCGGCCGCGTCGTCGCGGCAGGCGAAGATGCGCTCGCCCAGGCCGCTGGGACCCAGGCCGGTGTGCAGGTCGATCCAGGCCACGCGGCGCGCGCGCCCGGCCTGCTCGCGCAGCACCCGGCGCACCGTGTCGTTGTTCCAGGTGGGCGCGGTGCCGCCGAAGAACAGGCCGTCGGCGAAGCGGTGCTGGCCCATGGTGATGGCGGCCTGGAAGGCGGTCATGCCGCGCCGGGCGATCCAGCCGCGCACGGCCGCTTCGTTCTCGGCCGTGGGCGGCCACTCGTGCGGCAGCAGCAGGTGGTGCAGATCGGCGTAGTCCTCGTTCACCGGCAGGGGGCCGGAGAAGTCCTGGAAGTTGCGGTTCAGGTCCACGTTCTCGTGCGTCACGCGGCGCAGCCAGGAAAAGCCGTGCGGGTTGAGCGCGTGGATGTAGAGCACCGCCACGCCGGCGTCGCGCGCCTTGGCGCGCCACTCGGCGTCGTGCAGGGCGTGCACCTGCACGCCGGAGCCGCAGAAGCCTTCGGCGCCATGGCAGGCGCTGCTCACGATGAGCAGCTGCTCGGCGTCGGGCGAGCCATCGAGGGCGGTGTCCATGGCCAGGGTTTCGCCCTCGCGGCCCTTGAGCGGGTGCTCGTGGCTGCGGATGGCCAGGCCCGCCGCGGCGGCGGCCTCGAGGAACTTGACCCGGGCCTTGGCGTAGGTCGGGGAGAACGCGTCGCGGATCTCGATCACGCCGCACCCCCGTTCGCGCGCGGCTGGGCCAGCCATTTCTCGGCCAGGCGCACCCAGTAGGTGGCGCCCAGGGGGATCAGGTCGTCGTTGAAGTCGTAGTTCGGGTTGTGCAGCACGCAGGGCCCTTCGCCATGGCCGACCTCGCGGTGGCCGCCGTCGCCGTTGGCGATGAACACGTAGCAGCCCGGCTTGGCCTGCAGCATGTAGGCGAAGTCCTCGGCGCCCATGGTGGGCTCCTGCGCCAGCACGCGCTCGGGACCGACGATCTCGGCCAGCACCTCGCGCGCGAAGGCGGTCTCGGCCGGGTGGTTCACGGTGGGCGGGTAATTGCGCTTGAACTCGAATTCGCAAGCGGTGCCATAAGCCGCGCAGGTGTGCTCGGCGATTTCCTTCATGCGCTTTTCGATCAGGTCGAGCACCTCGTAGGTGAAGGTGCGCACGGTGCCTTGCAGCTCGGCGTGGTCGGGCACCACGTTGGTGGCCTCGCCGGTGTGAATCATGGTGACCGAGATCACGCCCGCGTCCACCGGCTTCTTGTTGCGCGTGATGATCGTCTGCAAGCCCATGACCATCTGGCAGGCCACCGGCACCGGGTCGATGCCGGTGTGGGGCAGCGCGGCGTGCCCGCCCTTGCCGCGGATGGTGATCTTGAATTCGCTGGTGGACGCCATGACCGGCCCGGCGCTGGCCGCGAAGCTGCCCGTGGGCAGGCCGGGCCAGTTGTGCATGCCGAACACCGCTTCCATCGGAAACTCGCTGAACAGGCCGTCCTTGATCATTTCGCGCGCGCCGCCGCCGCCCTCTTCGGCCGGCTGGAAGATCAGGTAAACCGTGCCGTCGAAGTGGCGGTGCTTGGCGAAGTGCTGGGCCGCGGCCAGCAGCATGGCGGTGTGGCCGTCGTGGCCGCAGGCGTGCATCTTGCCGGCGTGCTGGCTGGCGTGGGCGAAGCGGTTGTGCTCCTGCATGGGCAGGGCGTCCATGTCGGCGCGCAGGCCGATGGCGCGGCCGCAGGCGCCGCCGTCGCGGCCGTGCACGATGCCCACCACGCCGGTGGTGCCCATGCCGCGGTGGATCGGGATGCCCCATTCGGTGAGCTTGGCGGCGACGAGGTCGGCGGTGCGCACCTCCTCGAAGCAGAGTTCGGGGTGTGCGTGGATGTCGCGCCGCACGGCCGCGATGCCCGCGGCCTGGGTAACGATGGAATCGATGAGCTTCATGTCCGGTCTCCGAAACCGGGCATGGTAGCGGTAGCAGGCGCCGCCGCGCGTGCCCGCGGCGACAGCCCCGCGCGGCCGTCGGGCAAGGCCTCGGGGGCCCGCGCTTCAGCGCCGCACGCGCCCGTCCTCGGTCAGCAGGGTGAGCTCCACGAACCGGGAGCCGGTGTGCTTGTTGGGCCCGAAGTCCACCGGGAAACCACCCAGGTCCAGGCCCCGGATGCCTTCGATGGCGTTGATGAAGCCCTCGCGGCTGAGGCCGCGGCCCGCGCGGCTGAGCGCCTCGGTGAACACCTTGGCGGCCACGTAGCCCTCGATGCCGGAGTAGTTGGGCGCGCGGCCCTGCTTGGCGCGCACGGCGGCCAGGTACTCGCCCGACAGGGACGTGGCCGGGCTGTACGGAAACGGCATGACCTGGCTCACCGCCACGCCGCGCGCGTCCTTGCCGAGCTCGTCGAGCAGGGCCTGGGTGCCCACGAAGGACACGTTGTAGAGGTTGCCGGCGAAACCGGCCTTGCGCGCCGCGCGGATGAAGGCGGCGCAGGACTTGTAGGCGCTGATCTGCACGATCGCCTCGGGCCGCCCGGCCAGGATGGACTTGAGCGACTCGGCCACGTCCACCGTGTTGCGCTCCACCGTGCCGGTGGACGCGGGCTCCATGTTGAGGGCCTTGAGCGCGCGCGTGACGCCTTCCAGGCCGGTCTTGCCGTAGGCGTCGTTCTGGTAGAAGACCGAAATGCGCTTGATGCCCACCTGCGTGAGCTGGCGCACGATGGCCGCCGTCTCGTCGAAGTACGAGGCCCGCACGTGGATGGCGTAGCGATTGAAGGGCGTGCGCAGGGCCTCGGCGCCCGAAAAAGGCGCGAAGAACGGGACCTTGGCCTCGGTGGCCAGTGGCAGCGCCACCACGCTGGTGGGCGTGCCGATGTAGCCAAACAGCGCGAACACGCCCTCGCCGATGAACTGGCGGGTGTTGGCCACGCAGCGGTCGGGCTCGTAGCCGTCGTCCAGGCGCTTGAGGTCGATGCGCCGGCCGTGCACGCCACCCTTGGCATTGAGCTGCTCGAAGAAGAGCTGGGCGCCCAGGTGGAACTGCAGGCCCAGCTGCTCCGCCGCGCCGCTGAAGGGGGCCGACTGGCCCAGCACAAGCGTGGTGTCGTTCAGGCCGGCGGAGGCCCCCTGGGCGCTGGCGCGGGCGGGCAGCAGGGCCAGGCCGGGCAGCAGGGCGGCGGAACCGGTGGCGGTCAGCAGGCGGCGACGTCTCATGGCAGGCTCCTCGGGGGACGGAACGGGCTCGGACAGCCGCAAGGGTATAAACAAGCGTTCATATGCCTGCAGGGGCATCCGCCAGGCGGCGCCCCGGAACGGGCGGACGCGGCGGCCTATGATCGCTTGGCCACACCCCCATTCCGCCATGACAGAAGCATCACTTGTTGTCCGCGGCGCCTGTCCGCACGACTGCCCCGACACCTGCGCCCTGCTGACCACGGTGGAGAATGGCCGCGCCGTGCGGGTGCAGGGCAACCCCGCGCACCGCCACACCGACGGCGTGCTCTGCACCAAGGTCTCGCGCTACGCC
Organism: Hydrogenophaga sp. YM1; assembly: GCF_016903055.1. Lineage (NCBI taxonomy): Bacteria > Pseudomonadati > Pseudomonadota > Betaproteobacteria > Burkholderiales > Comamonadaceae > Hydrogenophaga > Hydrogenophaga sp. YM1. The sequence goes on from NZ_CP070223.1 coordinate 3,832,971, forward strand.
GAGCGCACCCACCACCCCGAGCGCCTGCTGCAACCCCTGCGCCGCACGGGCCCCAAGGGCAGCGGGCGCTTCGAGCCGGTGGGCTGGGACGAGGCGCTGGACGATATCGCCGCCCGCCTGAAGGCCATCGCCGCACGCGACCCGCAGGCCATCCTGCCCTACAGCTACGCCGGCACCATGGGCCTGGTGCAGGGCGAGGGCATGGCCGCGCGCTTCTTCCACCGCCTGGGCGCCTCGTTCCTGGACCGCACCATCTGCGCCTCGGCCGGCAGCGAGGGCCTGACCCAGACCCTGGGCGGCAAGGTCGGCATGAGGGTGGAGCACTTCGCCGAGGCCCGGCTGATCCTGATCTGGGGCAGCAACAGCATCGCCAGCAACCTGCACTTCTGGAGGCTCGCCCAGCAGGCCAAGCGCGACGGCGCGCGCCTGGTCTGCATCGACCCCCGGCGCAGCGAAACCGCCGAGAAGTGCCACGAGCACCTGGCCATCCGCCCCGGCACCGACGCCGCCCTGGCGCTGGCGCTGATGCACGAGCTGATCGTCCACGACTGGCTGGACCACGACTACATCGCCCGCCACACCCTGGGCTGGGAGGGCCTGCGCGCGCGCGCCCTGCAGTGGCCGCCCGCGCGCGCGGCCGAGGTCTGCGGCATTGCCGAACGGCAGATCACTGAGCTGGCCCGCGCCTACGGCACCACGAAGCCCGCCGCGATCCGCCTGAACTATGGCATGCAGCGCGTGCGCGGCGGCGGCAACGCCGCCCGCGCGGTGGCCTGCCTGCCGGCGCTGGTGGGCGCCTGGCGGCACCGCGCGGGCGGGCTGCTGCTGTCCAGCTCCGGCCTGTTCCCGGTGCGCCGCGCCGAGCTGCAGCGGCCCGAGCTGCTGGCCGGGCGCGCGCCGCGCACCATCAACATGAGCACCATCGGCGACGACCTGCTGCGCGAGGCCTCGCCCGCCTTCGGTCCGAAGGTCGAGGCGCTGATCGTCTACAACAGCAACCCAGTGGCGGTGGCGCCCGACTCGGGCCGGGTGGTCAAGGGCTTCGCGCGCGACGACCTGTTCACCGTGGTGCTGGAGCACTTCCAGACCGACACCGCCGACTTCGCCGACTACATCCTGCCGGCCACCACGCAGCACGAGCACTGGGACATCCACACCAGCTACGGCCACACCGACGTGCTGCTCAACCGCCCGGCCATCGCCCCGCAGGGCCAGGCGCGCCCCAACACCGAGGTCTTCCGCGCCCTGGCCGCGCGCCTGGGCTTCGACGACCCCTGCTTCGCCGACGACGACCTCACGCTGTGCCGCACGGCCTTCGGCGACCGGGTCGATTTCCAGCAGTTGCTGGACGTCGGCTGGGCCACGCTGCCGGAGCCCGAAGCGCCCTACGCCGAGGGCGGCTTCCCCACGCCGTCCGGCCGCTGCGAGTTCCACAGCGAGCGTCTGGCCGCCCAGGGCCTGGACCCGCTGCCCGACCACATCCCCAACGCCGAGCCCGGCGGCGCAAACCCCGACTACCCGCTGGCGATGATCTCGCCGCCCGCCCGCAACTTCCTCAACAGCAGCTTCGTCAACGTCGCCAGCCTGCGCGGCATCGAGGGCCAGCCGCGGCTGGAAATCCACGCCGACGACGCCGCGCCGCGCGGCATCGCCAGCGGTCAGATGGTGCGCGTGTTCAACCCGCGCGGGGAGTACCGCTGCGTGGCCGAGGTGTCCGAGCGCGCGCGCCCCGGCGTGGTCAACGGCCTGGGCATCTGGTGGCGCAAGCTCGGCCCCTTCGGCACCAACGTCAACGAGGTGACCAGCCAGCGCCTCACCGACATGGGCCGCGGCCCCACCTTCTACGACTGCCACGTGCAGGTGGCGCCGCTGGAGGCCTCGGCCTGATGCGCGCGGCCGCGCTGCTGCTGGCGGCGACGGCGCTGGTCTCGGGTTGCGCCCGCACGCAGGGCCTGGGCTACTACTGGCAGTCGCTCAGCGGCCACGTCGACCTGATGTGGCGCGCCCGCCCCATCGACGACTGGCTGGCCGACGCCGGCACGCCCGGGCCACTGAAAGACCGCCTGCTGCTCGCCCAGCGCCTGCGCGCCTTCGCGGTGAGCGAACTGGGCCTGCCCGACAACGCCAGCTACCACCGCTACGCCGACCTGGGGCGCAACGCCGCCGTCTACAACGTGGTGGCCGCACCGGCGCTCTCGCTCAGCCTGCAGACCTGGTGCTTCCCCGTGGCCGGCTGCGTGGGCTACCGCGGCTACTACCGCGAGGCCGACGCGCGCGCCTTCGCCGCCGGCCTGGACCGGGGTCTGGAGGTGGCCGTGTACCCGGTGCCCGCCTACTCCACCCTGGGCTGGATGAACTGGGCCGGCGGCGACCCGCTGCTCAACACCTTCATTCGCCAGCCAGAGGGCGAACTCGCCCGCCTGCTGTTCCACGAGCTGGCGCACCAGGTGGTCTATGCCAAGGACGACACCACCTTCAACGAGTCCTTCGCCACGGCGGTGGAGCGGCTGGGCGTGCAGCGCTGGCTGGCGCAAGCGTCCACGCCCGGCGCGCGCGTGGCGTACGAAGCCTTCGACCAGCGCCGCCGCGCCTTCCGCGCCCTCACCGCCTCGGTGCGCGCGCGGCTGCAGGCGGTGTATGGCGACGCCTCGCTCGACGACGCGGCCAAGCTCGAGCGCAAAGCGCGGGTGATGGCCGACTTCCGCCGCGAGTACGAGGCGCTGAAGGCCTTCTGGGGCGGCTTCGCGGCCTACGACCCCTGGGTGGCGCGCGCCAACAACGCCCTGCTGGGCGCCCAAGGCGCCTACGACCAGCTGGTGCCCGGTTTCGAAGCCCTGTTCGCACGCGAGGGCCGCGACTTCGCGCGCTTCTATGATGCGGTGCGCACGCTCGCCGCCCTGCCCCAGGCCGAGCGCCACCAGCGCCTGCAGGCGCTGGCGATCACCCGCTGAACACCAGGAGACCCCGTCCCATGGCCGACATCCACATCGAACGCGAACACGCCCTGGGCCTGGCGGCCGCACGGCAGCTGGCCTGGAAATGGGCCGAGCAGGCCGAGGAAGAGTTCGACATGAGCTGCACCTACGAAGAAGGCGCCCGCGAGGACGCCGTGCAGTTCACGCGCTCGGGCGTCAGCGGTTGCCTGCGGGTCGAGGGCGACCGCTTCGTGCTCGACGCCAAGCTCGGCTTCCTGCTCGGTGCCTTCAAGGAGCGCATCGAGGCCGAGATCGTGAAAAACCTGGACACCCTGCTGGCGGCGAAGAAGCCCGCCGCGAAGAAGGCGGCCGCCAAAAAGAAAACCACCTAGGCGCCCAGGTGACTTGATCCCGTGGCACCGAGGAACCGGCTTGGCCAGGCCTCAGGTGCCGCCCCCTGGAGGGGGTCGCGCGCAGCGCGGCGGGGGCGTCAGCTGAGGCTCTCGATGAGATCGATGTACTGCTGCATCGCGTCGTCGGACGAGGCGCCCTTGAAGCCGTTCCAGGCGTCCCATTTGGCGCGGCCCACCATGTCGCTGAAACCCGGCTTCTTTTCGGTGTTGTCGCCCGCGGTGGCCTGCTTGTAGAGGCCGTAGATCTTGAGCAGCGTGGCGTTGTCGGGGCGCTCGGCGAGCTTCTTGGAATTGGCGACGGCGGTCTCGAAACGGGCTTTGAGGTCGGACATGGGGTCTCCTGAAGGGGGGCGCCAAGGGGATGGCGGTTTGTCCCGGTATCTTACGGAGCCCGGCCTGCCCACAATAGAGAACCCACCCGAGGAGACACCATGGACCACCGCGTCGCGGCCGTCACGCAGGCGCTGAGCAGCACGCTCGGGCTCGAAGGCGAGCGCATGAGCAAGGTCGACACCGCCTGGCTGCGCATGGACTCGCCGGTCAACCTCATGATGATCGTGGGCGTGTGGGTGCTGCGACCCGGCGTGGCGCGCGAGGCGCTGGAACAGCGGGTGCGCGAGCGGCTGCTGCCCTACAGGCGTTTCCGGCAGATCGCCCGCGAGGACGCGGCCGGCGCCGCTTGGATCGACGACCCCGACTTCGATCTCGCCCGCCACGTCACCACGCACCGCCTGCGCCGCCGCCGCGGCCAGGGCGAGCGGGAGGCCTTGCAGGACCGGGTGGGCCAACTCGCCGTGCAGCGGCTCGATCCCCTCCACCCGCTCTGGCACTTCGAGCTGATCGAGCACTGCGCCGGCGGCTCGGCGCTGATCGCGCGCATCCACCACTGCATCGCCGACGGCATCGCGCTCATCGGCGTGATGATGAGCCTGGTGGACGGCGGTCAGGCCCCGGCGCCGCGCGCGCGGCGGGCCAGGCGCGCCAACGAGGGCGCCGAGGACTGGCTGGCCGACACCCTGATCCGCCCGCTGGGCGACCTCACCGCGCGCGCCCTGCAGGTGGCGGGCGGCGGCGCGGCGAAATCGCTCTCGCTCATGGCCGCGCCGCAGCAGACCCTGGCCGGCGCCTTGGACCAGGCCGTGGGCGCGGCGCACATCGGCGCCCAGCTCGCCAGCGACGTGGCCGCGCTCGCCCTCATGCCCGACGACTCGGCCACCCGGCTCAAGGGAACGCCCGGCGCCGTCAAGCGCGTGGCCTGGTGCGAGCCGATCCCGCTGGACGCGGTCAAGGCCATCGGGCGCGCCTTCGACGCCTCGGTCAACGATGTGCTGCTGTCCTGTGTGGCCGGTGCCATCGGCCAGTACCTGCGCGGCCACGGCGACGACACCGCGGGCCAGGAGATCCGCGCCATGGTGCCCATCAACCTGCGGCCGCTGGAAGACGCCTGGAAGCTGGGCAACCGCTTCGGCCTCGTGCCGCTGCTGCTGCCCATCGGCATGACCAACCCGGTGGAGCGGCTCTACGCCGTGCGCGAAGGCATGCGCCAGCTCAAGGGAAGCCTGCAACCGCTGCTCACTTTTGCCCTGCTGTCGGTGGCGGGCCTGCTCATCAAACCGGCGCAGGACGCGCTGCTCAATCTCTTCGGGCGCAAGACCACCGCCGTCATGACCAATGTGCCCGGACCGGGCAACAAGCTTCAGTTCTGCGGCAGCACCCTGGAGCAGACCATGTTCTGGGTGCCGCAGTCCGGCACCGTGGGCCTGGGCGTGTCGGTGCTGAGCTACGGCGGCGGGGTGCAGTTCGGCGTGATCGCCGACGCCGGGCTCTGCCCCGACCCGCAGGCCATCATCGACGGCTTCGAACCGGCCTTCCAGCAGTTGCTGGCCCTGACGCTGATGCTGCCCTGGGGCCCTGAATGACCGCCGGGGCCGCTCAGGCCACCGCCAGCCGCTGGCTGGCGATGTGCAGCAGCCCGTCGAAAATCAGGCTCTCCACCAGCTCGACCTCGGTGGACATGGACGGCGCCATCTTCCAGCCCGCACCACCCGTCATGTAGACCACGGGCGCCTCGCCGCAGTGGCGGCTCAGGTTCTCCACCATGCGCTGCACCGCGCCGGCAATGGCGAAGGTGCCACCGCTGGTGAGCGCGTCGCTGGTGTTGGTGGGAAAGTCGCGCACGTCGCCCGTGGGCACGTGCAGGCCGGCGGTGCCCGATTCGAGGGCGCGCAGCATGATGCCGTGCCCCGGCAGGATGAGGCCGCCCAGGAACTTGCCCCCGGCGTCGATGGCCTCGACCGTGACCGCCGTGCCCACCATCACCACCACGCACGGCCGCTGGCGGCCCTGGGCGAGCAGGCGCTGGCGCGCCCCGATCATGGCCACCCAGCGGTCGGAGCCGAGCCGCGCGGGGTGGTCGTAGCCGTTGACCACGCCGGCCTCGGCATTGCCCGACACCACCCACTGGGGGGTCACGTCCCACATCTCCAGCTGCTCCTCGACGCGGCGCTTGACCGCGTCGCCCGCCACCACGCAGCCCAGCACCCAGCGCGGCGTGGGCAGGCGGCTCCAATCGCCCTCTTCCAGGGTTTCGATGTTCTCGAGGAATTGCGCCCCGTGCGTGATCAGCCGGGCACCGACACGCGGCTCGTCGTACAGCGCCCATTTCAGGCGTGTGTTGCCGACATCCAGGGCGAGAAAAGCCATGGGGCGCGATTATGACAAGGGCCTGAACCCGGCGGGGATGGGCCTGTGGCGCGCGGGAACCGGTCCGACCGGGCTCCCCCTGGATAGGGTGGTGGGGGTCAAATCAGGCCGAGCCAGCAGGCCCGCTGCACGGCGCCGAGCTTGTTGTCGGTCTGCAGCTTGGCCATGGCGTTGGCCAGGTGGTAGTTCACGGTGCGCTCCGAGCAGTCCATGCGCAACGCGGTTTCGCGCGCGGTCAGGCCCTCGAAGGCCAGGTTGAGGCTTTCCAGCTCGCGCGGGCTCAGGCTCACGCGCTGCTCGGCCAGGGCGCGCTTGAGCATGGGCCAGACATTGAAGACCGACCAGGCCAGCGTGGCGGCCTCCAGGCGGCTGTCGTAGGCACGCGGGCTGAACATGAAACACTCGAAGGCCCGGCCGGCCGGCAAGGGGAAGGCCACCCGCACCAGGCTCTGCTGGCCGTGGGCCAGAAACAGGCGCCGCCAGCGGCTGGAATGCTCGGCGGCCGACTTGGAAATATCCTGCCACGCCACCAGGGGTGCGTCGCTTTCACGCCAGCTCGCGCCAAAATCCACGCTGGCCGCCAAGGCCTCGGCGGGTGCGAGCATGCGGGGGGGATGCACGGCCAGCAACTCGCGGCGCTCGCGTGGGCCCAGGGGGTCCGGGCCCAGCACCAGCACCACCTCCACCCCCTGTTCGCGCAGCGCCATCAGCCAGTCGGCCAGGATGCTGTCGACGCCCACACTGTCAAAGTTGACAGGGAGTGTCATGGGCGCGAGGCCTCGCGAGGTTGCAGAATGCGCGCAACCCGGGCGTCGGAGGCGACGCCCGCGAGAGGCCAGTCAGGACAGGAGACCATATTGCGGCTGAACCGGTTGCAGTGGAAAAGCGGGTGGGCAAGGTGGCGGCAGTGGTTGCTCGACGAAGTCGTGCACACGCCGCTGGAGCCCATTTTGCACCCATCGCCGCGCCGGCTGGTGTGGATCGGCTTCTTCACGTTCAGCGGGCACCTGCTGATCTACTGGATCTGGGCGCACGCCGTGCCCCAGCCCTACGAGAACCCGCTGGCCCGGCTCCTGATGGCGTTCACGGCGCTCATCTACCTCATGCCCAGCCTGCGCCGCGACCCGACCTCGGCCGCCAGCGGGCGCCTGTTCAGCCTGGCCACCTGGATCCAGCTGCCGTGGTTCTTCACCTGGATGTACGCCATGAACGGCGGCAACCCCGCCTGGCTGGGCAGCGTTGCGGCCATGGTCCTCATCTATTACCACGCCACCGACTGGCGCCTGGCCACGCTGGGCCTGCTCACCGGCGGTGCGGCGGGGCTGTACTCGGCGCACCTCATGGGCGCCAGCCCCGTGGGTCCGGAGCAGCCCCTGGCCAACGTGGTCGTGATCGCCTTCGCCTGGACCATGGGCCTGATGCTGGGCATCTCCAGCGCCAACCTGCGCCGCGCCCGGCTGCTCAATACCCTCTCCACCATGGGCGTGATGGCGCATGAACTGCGCACCCCCCTGGCCACCGTGAACCTGATGGGCGACGTGCTGCGCAACCTCTCGCAGCACGACGTGAGCGACGCCAAGCGCAAGAAGTTCGAGGAACTGGCCACGCGGCTGCAAAACCTGGTGCGCAGCATGAACCGCCAGATCGACACCCAGATCTCCAACGCCCAGCTGCTGCGCCTGCCCCGCGAACAAAGCACCATCCAGGCGGCCGAGCTGGTGCAGGAGGTGGTGGCCAACTACCCCTACCGCAGCTCGCGCGAGCGCGACTGCGTGCGCGTGCAGGTGCAGCAGGACTTCTGCTTCCTCGGTTCGCGCTCGCTGTTCGCCCAGGTGGTGATCAACCTGCTGAAGAACGCCCTGCACGCCTTGGCGGCCGCCAGCCACGCGCCGCAACCGGGCGATTTGCGGGTCAACGTGGGCATCCACCACGGCAAGGGCCGCATCGCCGTCTCGGACGACGGCGTCGGCATTTCGCACGAGTTGCAGAATCGCATCTTCGAACCTTTTTATTCCTCGCAGGCCGGCGCAGGCAACGGACTGGGCCTCACCTTCTGCAAGAACGTGGTCGAGGCCGCGCGCGGCCGCCTCAGCGTGCACTCCGAACCCGGACTGGGCGCCGTCTTCATGATCGACCTGCCCCTGACCGCCACGGCGCCCGTTCGGCCCGCCGCCACCGCCCAATCCCAATGGCTCTGACCCTCTCCCTCTTCCAGCGCCCAGGCGGCGTCCTCTTCCTGGACGACGACCCGGACTACCTCGAAATGCTCGGCATGGTGGTGCCCGCCCAGACCCAGGTGGAGCTCTACTCCCGGCCCTCCGGGTTCCTGGCCCGCATGCAGGCCGAGCCCGCGCACTGGGAGGCCGACGCCGCCCTGCAATTGCAGATGATCGACCGCTGGCGCCAGGGACAGCCCCTCATTCCCCAGGTCCTGCGCTATTGGGCCAGCCGCCCCGAGCGCTACCACCTGGCCCAGGTCTGTGTGGTCGACTACGCCATGCCCGGCACCGACGGCCTGACGGTGCTCAACACCCTGCTCGACTGGCCGGGCGCGCGCGTGCTGCTGACCGGCCAGGCCGACGAGCAGATCGCCATCCAGGCCTTCAACAATGGCCTGATCGACCAGTTCGTGCCGAAACAGGCCACCGACATCACCCGCCACCTGCTGGGCGTGCTGCGCCGCCTGGCCCAGGCGCCCCACCCGCGGCTGAACACCCTGTGGCGCGGCGTGCTGCGGCCCAATCAGCTGTCGCTGCTGCAAATCCCTTCGGTGGCGCAGTGGCTGCGCGACTACACCCACCACCACTGGGTGGAGTACGTGGTGATCGGCGAGCCCTTCGGCCTGATCGGCCTGGACATGGCCGGCCAGGTGCACTGGCTGCAGCTCGAACCCACCTCCAGCCTGCCCGACCTGGCCGATCTCGCCGCCTCGGCCGCCTTGGGCATGGAGGTGGTGCAGGCCATCCGCGCCGGCCAGCGGCTGGCGGCGGTGGAACTGCACCAGCAGCTCGCCCTGCCCGGGCGGGTGCGCACAGCGCCGGCCATCGCCATCGGCGAGGACGGCCTGCTCATGGCCGCGCCCTTCCAGCTCGAAGGGACCGAATTGCCCCAGCCCATTTACCCGTACCGCAACTTCCTGCAGTCCGAGAACCACCGCATGGTGCAGGACCACTGAGGCGCCAGGCGGCGCGAGTCCGCCCGTGCCCCTCAGTCGACCGCGCCCGCCCGCGCGCGGCGGGCGATCGGCCACTCCCAGGGCTGCACGATGGGCGCCACCTCGCGCAGCACCGCCTCGATGTGCCCGATCTCGGCCTCGGTGAGCGCGGCATTCAGCGTCAGTCGCACCATGGCGCGGTTGCGGCTGGTGGCGGGAGCACAGAAGATGGCGCCGAACAGGCCGCGGGCTTCCAGCTCATCGCGCAGGCGCATGGTCCCGGACTCGGTGCCGGCCTCCAGCGCAATGATCTGCTCGCTGCCCTGGTGGATGGGGTAGCCCATGTCGCTGATGCTGGCGCGCAGGCGCCGGGTGATGGCCATGAGCCGCTCGCGTGCCGCGTCGGCGCGCTGCAGCACGCCCACGGTAGCGCGCAGGCCGGCCACCTCGTGCGGCAGCAGGCAGGAGCTGAAGATGTTCGGGAAACTGGAGCTCAGCACGTAGTAGCGCATGCTGGCCGGCATGGTGAAAAAGCCAGCGCGCCCGGCCATCGCCTTGGCCAGGCTGGCGGTGATGAAGTGCACCCGGTCGGTCAGGCCCAGTTCGGCGCACAGACCGGCGCCGCGCGGGCCATGGGTGCCCAGCGAATGCGATTCGTCGACCAGGATCATGGCACCGTGCTTCTCCACCACCTCGACCATCTCGCGCAGCGGGCAGACGGCGCCGGTCGTGCTGTAGACCGAGTCCACCACCACCACGCCCGGGCCCTTCTTGGTCAACACCCGGTCCAGGTGGTCCGGATCGTTGTGGCGAAACGGAGAAGCGGGTGCCCGCGCCGCATGGGCGCCTTCCCACAGCGAGGTATGGGCCATGGTGTCGATGTAGACCGGCGTGTCGGCGTTGGCGATGGCCTGCAGAAGGCCCACGTTGGCCGAGTAGCCCGATTGGCAAATCAGGCCGTCCTCCTTGCCCACCCAGTTCGCCATCTCCAGTTCCAGGGCCCGCGAGGGGTGCTGCGCCAGCAGAAACACGCCCGACTGCACCACGAATTCCGAGTTGCGGGTGAGGGCCGCGACCTGTGCCGAAACGATGTCCGGGTGGCCGGTCACGCTCAGGTAGTCGTTGCCGTCCAGGCGCACCGCGTTGGGACCGGGCTGGCTGCCGTGCAACACGAATTTGCCGCCCCAGTCCCCCTCCCAGCGGGGCAGAAAGTCCCGCTCCAGACGCGCGCGCAAAGCGGGGTTGAGCGGCGGATCTTTCGGCGCCGCGAGTTCGAGTATTCCCAACGTTGTCATGGAGTTCCCTTTAAAGACCCAGGACTCCATTGAAAAAAGAAATGTGTGACGGATCGCACAAACCCTGTCAGGATTGACAGGGGGCTTGACGCTTTCGTCTCAACTTTGAGTTTGGAAAACCGACCAGTGGTCGGGCAGGCGCTTCTTTTTCGCAACATGTTGTGGCTGGGTTTCGCATTCGGTTACGCGTCCAGCCCGCCACTCCCACGCCTTTTCGGCTGCACTGCAGCAGCACCAGATCGGTGCCATTGGCGCCGGCGGGCCGACACCCGCCCTGAGACACACGCAGCGCCACAATTCACATTATGAAATTTTGAAGAATTTCATCGCCCGCTTCAAAAAAATTCACGCGGTTCACTGACCGCCGTCCCCTTCGCTGGCAGAAGGCGGACAAGAGGCTGACACCGTGCCACACGCTCCGTGAAAACCCTGTCTTGGTAAGCATGCACCCGGAAGGATGATGCCCGCTCCACCTGACCCTCACTGGAGACAAACCGATGTCCGAGAAGAAAACCGTCACGTCCCGTCGCGGCGTGCTCAAGGGTGCCGCCGTCGCCACCGGCGCCATGGCCGTGCCCATGGTGGCCACCGCGCAAACCACCACGCTTCGCTTCCAGTCCACTTGGCCCGCCAAGGACATCTTCCACGAGTACGCCAACGACTTCGCCAAGAAAGTCAACGACATGGCGGGCAACCGCCTCAAGATCGAGGTGCTGCCCGCTGGCGCGGTGGTGCCGGCCTTCCAACTGCTGGAAGCGGTGTCCAAGGGCACGCTGGACGGCGGCCACGGCGTGATCGCCTACCACTACGGCAAGAACTCGGCCCTGGCCCTCTGGGGTTCCGGCCCCGCCTTCGGCATGGACCCGAACATGGTGCTGGCCTGGCACTACTACGGCGGCGGCAAGGACCTGGTGGACGAGATCTACAAGTCCCTGAACATGGACGTCGCGTCCTTCCTCTATGGCCCCATGCCCTGCCAGCCCCTGGGCTGGTTCAAGAAGCCGGTGGCCAAGGTCGAGGACATGAAAGGCCTGAAGTTCCGCACCGTGGGCCTGGCCGTGGACGTGTTCACCGCCATGGGCACCGCGGTTAACCCGCTGCCCGGCGGTGAGATCGTTCCCGCCCTGGACCGCGGCCTGATCGACGCGGCCGAGTTCAACAACGCCTCGTCCGATCGCGTGCTGGGTTTCGCCGACGTGGCCAAGAACTGCATGCTGCAGAGCTTCCACCAGAGCGGCGAGCAGTTCGAGATCCTGTTCAACGGCGCCAAGTACAAGGCCCTCAACGGCGAACTCAAGGCCATCATCGACTACGCGGTGCAGGCCGCCAGTGCCGACATGAGCTGGAAGGCCATCCACCGCAACAGCGAGGACTACATCGAACTCAAGAAAGCCGGTGTCAAATTCTTCAAGACGCCCGACCCGGTGCTGCGCGCGCAGCTCGCGGCCTGGGACGCGACCATCGCCAAGAAGTCCGGCGAGAACCCGCTGTTCAAGAAGGTGCTCGACTCGCAGAAGGCCTTTGCCGCCCGCGCGGGCCAGTGGCAGAACGATTACACGGTCGATTTCAAGATGGCCTACAACCACTACTTCGGCCGCGGCGCCAAGAAGAGCTGATCACCGACAGCCAGCCCAGGAAAGGGCGCCCCCTTGGGCGCCCTTTCTGTTTCCGGGGAACCCCATGCAAAAACTACTTCTCACGGTCGACGCCATATCGACCTGGTTCGGCAAGGCCTGCGCCTGGACGGTGGTGCTCCTGACGGCGCTGATCACCTGGGAGGTCTTCTCCCGCTACGTGCTCAACACCCCGCACGCCTGGGTGCTCGACGCCCAGATCATGCTGTACGGCGTGCTCTTCATGACCGCCGGCGCCTACACCCTGGCCAAGAACGGCCACGTGCGCGGCGACGTGCTCTATGGCTTCTTCCGCCCGCGCACGCAGGCCTCGATCGACCTCGCGCTGTACATCCTGTTCTTTCTGCCGGGCGTCATCGCACTCACCTGGGCGGGCTGGACCTTCGCCAACGAATCGCTCGCGATCCGCGAGCAGACCTTCAACGCCGACCCGCTCCCGGTCTACCCCTTCAAGTTCTTCGTGCCCATCGCCGGCGCCTTCCTGCTGCTGCAGGGCATCGCCGAGATCATCCGTTGCGTGATCTGCCTTCGCACCGGCGCCTGGCCCAGCAAGGAAGAGGACGTCGAAGAGGTCGACGTCGACAAGCTCAAGGAAATGGTGCACGTGAAAGACGCCGACATCGAAGCCCTGGACCAGACGCTGGTCACCAAGAAAGGTGGTCAGTGATGGCGATCCGCAAGGAACTCTGGTTCGGCTTCACGCTGATGGGCATCATCGTGGCCGGCGTGCTGGCCATGGTGTTCAGCGTCGACACCATGACCAACGGCCACTACGGCCTGCTCATGCTCTCGCTGGTGGTGGTGGCCATCATGCTGGGCTTTCCCACCGCCTTCACGCTCATGGGCATGGGCATGATCTTCACCTTCTTTGCCTACCACTCGGGCAACCAGACCGCGGCCGGCGCGATCACGCAGACGCTGGATCTGATGGTGCAGCGCGCTTTCTCGGTGATGGCCAGCGACGTGCTGATCGCCATCCCCCTGTTCGTGTTCATGGGCTACCTGGTCGAGCGGGCGAACCTGATCGAGAAGCTGTTTCGCAGCCTGCACCTGTCGCTGGCGCGCGTGCCGGGCTCCCTGGCCGTGGCCACGCTGGTCACCTGCGCGGTGTTCGCCACGGCCACCGGCATCGTCGGGGCGGTGGTCACGCTCATGGGCCTGCTGGCACTGCCGCAGATGCTCAAGGGCGGCTACGACACGCGATTGGCGGCGGGCGCCATCACCGCAGGCGGCTGCCTGGGTATCCTGATCCCGCCGTCGGTGCTGCTCATCGTCTACGGCGCCACCGCCGGTGTCTCCGTGGTCAAGCTGTACGCTGGCGCGTTCTTCCCCGGACTCATGCTGGCGGGCCTGTACATCGTGTACGTGATCGTCATGGCCAAGCTCAAGCCGACCTGGGCACCGCCCCTGACGGCCGAGCAGCGGCGCGTGCCGCTGCCCGAACCTCTGCTGAGGGTGGGCGCCACCGCCGGCAAGTCGGCCCTGCTCGGCCTGCTGTCGGCGCTCAAGGGCCGCAACAACCAGGGCGTGTCCACCGGCTACCTGCTGCGCCAACTCGGCGTGGTGCTGTTGCCAGCGGTCCTGTTCGTGGCCGTGGCGGTGCTCAGCTACCCCAGCGCCAAGCCGCTGGCGGCCGATGTGCCGGCCGGTCTGGTGCCCCTGGGCCTGGGCGGCGGTGCGCCGGACAGCGGCGGCGGCCTCGCCGAGCCACCGGGCGCCGACGACCAGGGACTGGCCGAGCCCGATGGCGGACTGAGCGAGCCGCCCAGCAGCGAAGGCGGGGATGGACTCGCCGAGCCGCCTTCCGCGGACCAGCCCGAGGCGCTGGGCGAGCCCGCGACCGGCGGCCTCGCCGAGCCTTCGGCGACGCCGGCTGGCGCGGCTGACGGCACCTCGGGCGCCGACGCCGCTCAGGGCGGCGCGGGCAGTGGCTACTGGATCGGCGTGGCCGTGGGAGCGCTCGCGCTCGCCGTGTTCTACGCGCTGTTCAGCTACGCCAGGGTCGAGATCTTCAAGATGCTGCTCGCCAGCTTCTTCCCGCTGATGGTGCTCATCCTGGCCGTTCTCGGCTCCATCGTGTTCGGCCTGGCGACGCCCACCGAAGCGGCCGCTGTCGGCGCCTTCGGCGGTGTTCTCCTGGCGGCCGCCTATCGGCAGCTCACTTTCAGCGTGGTCAAGGAAAGCGTCTTCCTCACGGCCAAGACGAGTGCGATGGTGTGCTGGCTGTTCGTGGGCTCGGCCATCTTCTCGGCCGCCTTCGCGCTGCTGGGCGGACAGGAGCTGGTCGAGCAATGGGTGCTGGGCATGAACCTGTCCAAGACAGAGTTCCTGATCCTGTCGCAGGTGATCATCTTCATCCTGGGCTGGCCGCTCGAATGGACCGAGATCATCGTGATCTTCATGCCCATCTTCATCCCGCTGCTGGACAACTTCGGTGTCGACCCGCTGTTCTTCGGCCTTCTGGTGGCGCTGAACCTGCAGACCGCCTTCCTGAGCCCACCGGTGGCCATGAGCGCGTTCTACCTGAAGGGCGTCGCGCCGAAGCACGTGACGCTGAATCAGATCTTCGCCGGCATGATTCCCTTCATGGGCATACAGATCATCGCCATCGTTCTGCTGTATCTGTTCCCCGGGATCGGCCTGTGGCTGCCCTCGGTGCTCTACAACTGACCACCGCTCATCCCGCACAGGGGCGCTTCGGCGCCCCTTTTTTTCTGGTTTGCCGCTACCATTGACGTTTACGTTAACGTCAATTCGACCAAGCCCGGTTAGGATACCCGTCGCGCCCCCGCCAAGACCCGCCATGCCCAGCCCCAGCGACCTCCGTCTGCCCTTCCCCGCGTCGGTGCTGCGCGCGCCCAAGGGCTCGGCCTGGCACCGCTGGCAGATCGACCCGGAGACCGCGCGGCCCCAGGTCTCGCTCAAGTCGCTCGATCCCGCCGAGAAGCCCTTTTCGGGCGGTGACAAGGCCGCCGACAAGGCCGCGGTGGAACGGCTGGCCGACGAGATCGACCAGTTGCAGAACGTGTTCCACCCCGACGCGCGCTACAAGCTGCTGGTGGTGCTGCAGGGCACCGACACCGCCGGCAAGGACGGCACCGTGCGCGGCGTGTTCGGCCGCACCAGCCCGCTGGGCGTGCGCACCGTGGGCTGGAAGGCGCCCAGCGAGGCCGAGCGCGCGCACGACTACCTCTGGCGCATCCACCAAGCCATGCCCGGCAACGGCGAGATCGTGGTCTTCAACCGCAGCCACTACGAGGACGTGCTGGTGCCCGTGGTCAATGGCTGGATCGACAAGGCCCAGACCCAGCAGCGCTACGCGCACATCAACGACTTCGAGCGCCTGCTGGCCGAGACCGGCACCGTGGTGCTGAAATTCATGCTGCACATCGGCTTCGACGAACAGCGCCAGCGCCTGCAGGACCGCATCGACGACCCCGAGAAGCACTGGAAGTTCAGCCTGGGCGACCTCGAGGTGCGCAAGCAGTGGGGCGCGTACCAGAAGGCCTACGAGGACTTTCTGGAAGTCACCAGCACGCCCTGGGCGCCCTGGACCGTGGTGCCCGCCAACAGCAAGACCCACCGCAACCTGATGGTCGCCACCATCGTGCGCGACACCCTGCAGCGACTGGCGCTGCGCTTCCCGCCCGACGACCCCGCGCTGAAAAATCTGCGCGTCGAATGAATCCACCCCAGAGAGACGAGCCATGACCCAGCTGAGCGCCGACTACCAGGCCCTGACCCAGTACCGCCCCAAGCACAAGGTGCGCTTCGTCACCGCGGCCAGCCTGTTCGACGGGCACGACGCGGCCATCAACATCATGCGGCGCATCCTGCAGGGCATGGGCGCCGAGGTGATCCACCTCGGACACAACCGCAGCGTGGACGAGGTGGTCACCGCCGCGCTGCAGGAAGACGTGCAGGGCATCGCCATCAGCAGCTACCAGGGCGGACACGTCGAGTACTTCAAGTACATGGTGGACCTGCTCAAGCAGCGCGGCGGCGCGCACATCCAGGTCTTCGGCGGTGGCGGCGGCGTGATCGTGCCGAGCGAAATCCAGGAACTGCAGGCCTACGGCGTGGCGCGCATCTACAGCCCCGAGGACGGCCAGCGCATGGGCCTGCAGGGCATGATCGGCGAGATGGTCATGCGCTGCGACCACGACCTCTCATCGCACGCGCCCAAAGCCTTGAAGGCCATCCAGGGCCATGGCGAGATGCACTGGCGCGCGCTGGCCCAGCTCATCACCGTGATCGAGAACGGCCAGGCCGATGCCGCGCTGGTGCAGGCCGTGCGCGAGGCCGCCGCGCAGGTGAAGGCGCCGGTGCTCGGCATCACGGGCACCGGCGGCGCGGGCAAGTCCTCGCTCACCGACGAACTCATCCGCCGCCTGCGCCTGGACCAGGGCGACGCCGCGCGCGCGGCCGTCATCAGCATCGACCCCTCGCGGCGCAAGAGCGGCGGCGCTCTGCTGGGCGACCGCATCCGCATGAACGCCATCGCGCCGTGGCAGAACGGTCCACGCGTCTTCATGCGCTCCCTGGCCACGCGCGACTTCGGCAGCGAGATCAGCGCCGCCCTGCCCGACGTGATCGCCGCCTGCAAGGCCGCGGGCTTCGACCTCGTGATCGTGGAGACCTCAGGCATCGGCCAGGGCGACGCGGCCATCGTGCCGCACGTGGATGTGCCGCTGTACGTGATGACGCCCGAGTTCGGCGCCGCCAGCCAGCTCGAGAAGATCGACATGCTGGACTTCGCCGAGTTCGTGGCCATCAACAAGTTCGACCGCAAGGGCGCGGCCGATGCCTTGCGCGACGTCGCCAAGCAGGTGCAGCGCAACAAGGAGGCCTGGGGCAAACGAGCGGACGAGATGCCCGTCTTCGGCACCATGGCCGCGCGCTTCAACGACGACGGCGTGACCGCGCTGTACCAGGCGCTCAAGCCCCGCCTGGCCGGGCTGGGCCTGGCGCTGAAGGAGGGCAGCCTGCCCGTGGTGGACGTGCGCCACAGCACCAACCAGACCCCCGTGGTGCCGCCCGCGCGCACGCGCTACCTGGCCGAGATCGCCGACACCGTGCGCGGCTACAAGAAGTCCGTGCGCGAACAGGCGCGCCTGGCACGCGAGATCCAGCAGCTGCAGGCCACGGCGGGCATGCTGCGCAAGGACAAGCCCGAGCGCGCCCGCGCCGCCGAAGCGGTGATCGACCTGGCCCAGGTGCGCGAACTCGACCAGGACCCGGGCGCGCGCAAGCTGCTGGCGCAGTGGCCCGACATGCAGAAGGCCTACGCGGGCGACGAGTACGTGGTGAAGATCCGCGACAAGGAGATCCGCACGGCGCTCACCACCAAAAGCCTGTCGGGCACAGTGATTCGCAAGGTCGCGCTGCCGCCTTACGAAGACCACGGCGAACTGCTCAAGTGGCTGATGCTGGAGAACGTGCCCGGCAGCTTCCCCTACACCGCCGGCACCTTCGCCTTCAAGCGCGAAGGGGAGGACCCCACGCGCATGTTCGCCGGCGAGGGCGACCCCTTCCGCACCAACCGGCGCTTCCGGCTGCTGTCCGAAGGCATGCCGGCCAAGCGCCTGTCCACCGCCTTCGACTCGGTCACGCTCTACGGCAACGACCCCGACCCGCGCCCGGACATCTACGGCAAGGTCGGCAACTCGGGCGTGAGCATCGCCACGCTGGACGACATGAAGGTGCTCTACGGCGGCTTCGACCTCTGCCACCCGGCCACCTCCGTGTCCATGACCATCAACGGCCCGGCCCCCACCATCCTGGCCATGTTCATGAACACGGCGATCGACCAGAACCTGGAGAAGTTCCAGGCCGACAACGGCCGCGAGCCCACCGCCACCGAGGCCGCCAAGATCCGCGAATGGGTGCTGGCCAATGTGCGCGGCACGGTGCAGGCCGACATCCTGAAGGAAGACCAGGGCCAGAACACCTGCATCTTCAGCACCGAGTTCAGCCTCAAGGTCATGGGCGACATCGCCAGCTACTTCGTGCACCACGACGTGCGCAACTTCTACTCGGTGTCCATCAGCGGCTACCACATCGCCGAGGCCGGGGCCAACCCGATCAGCCAGCTCGCCTTCACGCTATCGAACGGCTTCACCTTCGTGGAGGCCTACCTCGCGCGCGGCATGCACATCGACGACTTCGCGCCCAACCTGAGCTTCTTCTTCAGCAACGGCATGGACCCCGAGTACACCGTGATGGGCCGCGTGGCGAGGCGCATCTGGGCCGTGGCCATGCGCGACAAGTACGGCGCCAACGAGCGCAGCCAGAAGCTCAAGTACCACATCCAGACCAGCGGGCGCAGCCTGCACGCGCAGGAAATCCAGTTCAACGACATCCGCACCACCCTGCAGGCGCTGATCGCCATCTACGACAACTGCAACAGCCTGCACACCAACGCGTTCGACGAGGCCATCACCACGCCCACCGAAGACTCGGTGCGCCGCGCCATGGCGATCCAGCTCATCATCAACCGCGAGTGGGGTCTGGCCAAGAACGAGAACCCCAGCCAGGGCAGCTTCATCATCGAGGAGCTGACCGAACTGGTGGAGGAGGCGGTGCTGGCCGAGTTCGAGCGCATCGCCGAGCGCGGCGGCGTGCTCGGGGCCATGGAGACCGGCTACCAGCGCGGCCGCATCCAGGACGAGTCGATGCACTACGAGATGCTCAAGCACACCGGCGAGCTGCCCATCATCGGCGTGAACACCTTCCGCAACCCGCACGGCGACCCGATCCCGCAGTCGCTGGAGCTGGCGCGCTCCACCGAAGACGAAAAGCAAAGCCAGCTCAAGCGCTTGCAGGACTTCCACGCGCGCCACGCGGCCGAGTCGCCCGCGATGCTGGCGCGCCTCAAGCGCGCCGTGATCGAGAACAGCAACGTGTTCGAGGTGCTGATGGACGCGGTGCGCTGCTGTTCGCTGGGTCAGATCACCAACGCGCTGTTCGAGGTGGGCGGCCAGTACCGGCGCAACATGTGACGGCGCCGCCTCCGTGCGCGCCGTCCTCTTCAACCCCGCCGCCCGCGCCGGTCGGGCCTCGGCCCTGCTGCCCGGGCTGCGCCGCGCCCTGCCCGCCGACGTGGCCCTGCACGTGCCCGACAGCGCCGAGGCGGCGCTCGCCGTGCTGCACGCCCTGCCCCCCGGCAGCCGCGTGGTGGCCGTGGGCGGCGATGGCACCCTGCACCGCTGGCTGCCCGCGCTCATCGCGCGCGACCACGAGCTGGGCCTGGTGCCCCTGGGCAGCGGCAACGACGTGGCGCGCGCGCTCGGCCTGGGGCGGGAGGCGCCGCTGGCCTGGCTGTCGCACGCGCTCAACGCCCCGCCCAGCTTCATGGACCTCGGCCTGGCCCTCTGGCACGACGGCCAGGGCCGCCCGCACGAGACACCTTTCATCTCCAGCCTGAGCGCGGGCTTCGACGCCGCCGTGGCGCGCCGTGCCATCGACGGCCCGCCCCACCTGCGCGGCCTGCCGCGTTACCTCTGGGCCACGCTGCGCGAGCTCGCGGCCCTGCGCACCTGGGCGCTGGACATCACCGTGGACGGCGAGCACCTGCACAGCGGCCCCGCCCTGTTCGCGGCCAGCCTGAACACGCCCAGCTTCGGTGGCGGCATGCCCGCCACGCCGGGCGCGCGCACGCACGACGGCCTGCTCAACCTGTTGCTGGCCGGGCCTTTCACACGCGGCGGCGCGCTGCGCATGCTGCCGCGCCTGCTGCGCGGCCGCCACCTGGGCCACCCCCGCATCCACACCCAGGCCTTCGAGGCCCTGCTGATCCTGGCCCGGGGCGACCTGCCGCTGGCCGCCGATGGCGAATGGCTGGGCTTGGCCCGCTCCGTCCAGGTGGTGGTGCGACCCTCGGCGCTGCGCGTGGTGCGCAAGGGCTGATCAGGGCGCCGACTGCAGGGCCCCGGCCACCCGGCTTGCGCCGGTGATGGCGCGCAGCACGAAGGGGCTGGGCGTGTCGTTCACATAGGCCGCGTCCGGCACGCCCGACAGGCCGATGCGGGCCTGCAGCGTGGCGTTGGGCCAGAAGTTCGGCGCACCCACGTTGCTGGCGCCGGGGATGTTGGCCGCCGTGTCGAAGACGTTCTGGCTCTGGCCCACGCTGCCGCTGGAGAAGCCGCCGGCGATCAGCGTGGGGCTGCCCGTGCCCGCGAACAGGTTGGCGGTGAGGCTCACGGTGCTGGCGCCGCTGGCCACGTACAGGTAGCCGCCGCCCGATCGCGTGCTCACCAGGGTGTTGTGCACCAGCTGCAGCGAGCGCGAGGGGTTGGTGTAGCCCTCGAAGCCATAGGCGACGAGGTAGGCGTTGTCGGCGTTCGGGCCCTTCTGCATGAGGTTGCCGCGCAGGACGACCTGGCCACCGTTCGGGAAGTCGGTCTGGTAGCTGGCGGTGCCGCTGGGGCCATCCATGAAGTAGCTGTTCTCGATCAGGTTGTCGCGCGCGCGGCTCTTCAGGTTGTGCCCGATGCGGGCCTGGCGGAAGAAGCTGGCGCGCACCACCAGGCGGTCGATCTGGTTGACGTAGAGGTTGTGCGTGTAGCCGTCGCCGCGCCCGTTGCCCGCGAACTCGGTGTAGCTGATATCGATGCTGCCGTTGCCCGGGTTGGCCAGCAGGCCGTTCTCGTTGTCGTAGAAGCCGCTGTTGAGGATGCGCAAGGTGCCGCTGGTGTGCTCGGCGCGGATGCCGGCGCCGTTCTGGTCGGGCACGGTGGCGTTGTGGAAGGAAATGCCGTCCACCGTGACGTTGGCGCCACCGATGACCCAGATGCCCTTGCCGCGCGCGTTCTGGCCGTCGGCGTACATGCGCGCGGGGCCGCCCGCGCCGCAGATGGTCAGGTTGCCGGCCGTCCATTGCGCGACGGCGGCCGAGCCGCGGTAGTCGCCCGCGCTGATGCGGATGGTGTCGCCCGACTGGGCGGCGGCCGCGGCGGCGGCGGGCGAGGCATAGGTTTTGCCAGGGCCCACCTCAAGCACGCGGCCGGCCGGGCTGGCGCAGGCATTGCCCAGGCCAGGGCCCGCGCCCGGGGGCAAAGGCGTCACGCTGGAGGGCGGCAGAGGAGAAGACGGGGACTGGCCGGGGCCATCGGAGCCACCGCCACCGCCGCAAGCGGCCAGGCCGGCGAGCAGCGCGGGAATGCACAAGAGACGAAGGAGCATACGGGCGCGGGGCCGGGCGGTGGCCCGGCGCAGGAGATGGGACGGGGGAGTATCCGGTGTCGGATGGCCCCCTGCGCCCCGCGCAGGGTAGCGATTCGTAACAGTCGCGCGGAGAATGCCGAGCCATGCAAGCCCCCATCACGCTCATCGGCGCGCCCACCGACATCGGCGCTGGCGCGCGCGGCGCGTCCATGGGCCCCGAGGCCCTGCGCGTGGCCGGCCTCGTGGCCGTTCTGCAGGCCCAGGGCCTCAGGGTGCACGACCGCGGCAACCTGTCCGGCCCGGCCAACCCCTGGCGTCCGCCACAAGGCGGCTACCGTCACATCGAGGAGGTGGCGGCCTGGAACCAGAGCCTGCACGGCGCCGTGCTGGACGAGCTGCGCGCCGGCCACCTGCCCATCGTGCTGGGCGGCGACCACTGCCTGGGCCTGGGCTCTATCAGCGCGGTGGCCCGGCATTGCCGCGAAAGACACAAAAAGTTGCGTGTGCTGTGGCTGGACGCGCACGCCGACTTCAACACCGCCGGCCTCACGCCCAGCGGCAACCTGCACGGCATGCCGGTGGCCCTGCTGTGTGGCCTGGGCCCGCCCGAACTCACGGGCATCGGCGGCCACACGCCCGCGATCCGCCCGCAGGACATCCGCCAGATCGGCATCCGCAGCGTGGACGCGGGCGAGAAACGCCTGGTGCACGAGCACGGGCTGGAGGTGTTCGACATGCGCACCATCGACGAGATGGGCATGCGCCGCACCATGGAGCTGGCGCTGGCCGGCGTCGACGGCGACACCCACCTGCACGTGAGTTTTGACGTCGATTTCCTGGACCCGGAGATCGCGCCCGGCGTGGGCACCACGGTGCGCGGCGGCCCCACCTACCGCGAGGCGCAGCTGTGCATGGAAATGATCGCGGACACCGGCCGGCTGGCCTCGCTCGACGTGATGGAGCTGAACCCGGCGCTGGACGTGCGCAACCGCACGGCCGAACTGGCGGTGGATCTCGTGGAAAGCCTGTTCGGCAAGTCCACCCTCATGAGAAAGCAAGCACCGGCGCGCGTGACTTGATCGAGGATGCCGCGGAACCGGCTCTGCCGGGCCGCGGCATCGCCCCCTGGGGGGAGACGCGCGCAGCGCGGCGCAGGGGGGTCAACTCTTGCCCACCAGCTCCAGGTGCTCCACCACCGGCGGCTGCGCGAAGAACGGCCCGACGATGGCGCGCCATTCGGCGAAGGCCGGCGAGCCGCGGAAGCCTACGGTGTGGTCCTCCAGCGTGTCCCAGTAGATCATCAGCAGGTAGCGGCCCGGGCTTTCGATGCTGCGGTTGACCTTGAAGCCCTGGAAGCCCTTGGCCGTCGAGATGACGGTGCTCGCGCCGCGCAGGATGGCTTCCTCAAACGCCGAGGCCTTTGAGGGGTCGATGCGGATGTCCGCGTGTTCCAGGATCATGGGCTGTCTCCGTTGTTGACTCGGCCGCGGCGCGGCGCGCGGCGCGGATCATATCCACCGCCTTCTCGGCGATCATGATCACGGGGGCATTGGTGTTGCCGCTGACGATGCGCGGCATCACCGAGGCGTCGACCACGCGCAGGCCGCGCACGCCGTGCACGCGCAGCTGCGGGTCCACCACGGCGCCCTCGCCCGGTCCCCCGCTCGACCCACCCATCGGCCCCATCCGACAGGTGCCCACGGGGTGGTAAATGGTGTCGGCGTGGCCGCGCACGAACTGTTCGATCTGCGCCTCGCTCCGTGCATCGGCCGAGGCCCGCGACTCCACACCGCCGAAGCGAGCCAGCGCGGGCTGGTTCAGCAGTTGCCGCATGCGCTGGAAGCCGCGCACCAGGCGTGCGGTGTCGTCCGGGTCGCTCAGGAAGGCCGGGTCGATCAGCGGCATCACCTGCGGGTCGCGGCTGGCCAGGCGCAGCGTGCCCCGGCTCTTGGGGCGCAACAGGCACACATGGCACGAGTAGCCGTGACCGAACACCGTCTTGCGCCCATGGTCCACCAGCTTGCCGATGACGAAGTGCAGCTGCAGGTCGGGAATGGCCTCGTCGGGCGAGCTGCGGATGAAGCCGCCCGCCTCGGCGAAGTTGGTCGTGAGCAAGCCGGTGCGCGTGCGCCGCCACTCGACGATGCCGCGCAGCGCCGCCAGCGCGCCCCGCAGCGACAGGCCGAACAGCTCGGTCGCGCGCGGCGCGCTGACCACCTGCACCACGTCCACGTGGTCGTGCAGGTGGGCGCCCACGTCGGGCAGGTGGTGCGCCACGCGGATGCCCCGTTCGCGCAGGTGATCGCCCGGCCCGATGCCCGAGAGCATGAGCAGCTGCGGCGAGCCGAAGGCGCCGGCGCTGAGCACCACCTCGCCACCGTCGCGGCAGCGCGCCAACTGCAGGGGGCCGCGCCCGCCGCTGGCACGGTACTCCACGGCCACGGCGCGCGGCGACTGGCCGGCCTCCTCGTCCAGCACCACGCGGCAGACCAGCGCGTCGGTGATGACCGTGAGGTTGGGCCGGCCCAGGTGCGGCGTGAGATAGGCCTTGGCCGCGCTGAAGCGCTCGCCGTGCTGGTGCGTGACCTGGTAGTGGCCGATGCCTTCCTGTTCGGCGCCGTTGAAGTCGGCGTTGATCGGGTAGCCCGCCTCGCGCCCGGCCGCGATGAAGTGCGGCACGAAGGGGTTGGGGCTGGTGAGGTCGCGCACGTTCAGCGGGCCGCCGGTGCCGTGGAAGGGGTCGGCGCCGCGCTCGTTGTGCTCGGCGCGCTTGAAGATCGGCAGCACGTCGGACCAGGCCCAGCCCGGGTTGCCCGCGGCGGCCCAGGCGTCGTAGTCGCTGGGGTGGCCGCGCGCGTAGATCATGGCATTCACCGAACTGGAGCCGCCCAGCACCTTGCCGCGCGGCTGGTAGCCGCGCCGCCCGTTCAGGCCGGGCTGGGGCACGGTCTCGTAGCACCAGTTGGCCTGCCCGTTCTTGGCCAGCACCGCCAGCCCGGCGGGGCAGTGGATGAGCACGCTGCGGTCGGGCGGCCCGGCCTCGATGAGGGCCACGCGCAGAGCCGGGTCCTCGCTGAGCCGGCCGGCCAGCACGCAGCCGGCCGATCCGCCGCCCACGATGATCACGTCGTACATGCTGTCTCCTGCATTGCCGCCGGGACCCGGGTGGGTACGCGACAATCGGCGGCCAAGGTAGCAGGCGCCCCCTTCGCGGTGTAGGCAGGCCTGCCTAGCCAAGACGCCCGCGCCACGCGGGTTTCCCCTGATCCCCACCCCTTTCTCTCCGAGGTTCTTCGCATGAGCAGCAACAGCATCCAGACGGTCGGCATCATCGGCTCGGGCACCATGGGCAACGGCATCGCCCAGGCCTGCGCCACCAGCGGCATCCGCGTGGTGATGGTCGACATCGCGCAGGCCGCGCTGGACAAAGGCCTGGCCACCGTGGCCGCCAGCCTGGACCGGCTGATCAAGAAGGAGAAGCTGACGGCCGAAGGCAAGGCCCAGGCGCTGTCGCTCATCCGGGCCAGCACGAACTACGAGGACCTCAAGGGCGCGCAGCTCGTGATCGAGGCCGCCACCGAGAACGAAGGCCTCAAGCTCAAGATCCTGCAGCAGCTCGACGCGCTGCTCGCGCCCGAGGTGATCGTCGCCACCAACACCAGTTCGATCAGCATCACCCAACTGGCCGCCGCCACGAAGCGCGCCGACCGCTTCATCGGCATGCACTTCTTCAACCCCGTGCCCATGATGGCGCTGGTGGAGATCATCCGCGGCCTGCAGACCAGCGACGCCACGCACGCCACGGTGAAGGCCCTGGCCGAGGCCCTGGGCAAAACGCCCATCACGGTGAAGAACGCGCCGGGCTTCGTGGTCAACCGCATCCTGGTGCCCATGATCAACGAAGCCTTCTTCGTGCTGGCCGAAGGACTGGCCACAGCCGAGGACATCGACGCCGGCATGAAGCTGGGCACCAACCAGCCCATCGGTCCGTTGGCGCTGGCCGACATGATCGGCCTGGACGTGTGCCTGGCGGTCATGAACGTCTACGTCGAGGAATACAACGACAGCAAGTACCGCCCCTGCCCGCTGCTCAAGGAAATGGTGGCCGCGGGCTACCTGGGGCGCAAGACGGGGCGCGGGGTGTACACGTACTGACGATGGCCCGGCGCGCGCCGGGCCTTTGATGGCGGCCTACCATCACCCCCATGAGCGCATACGACTTCGATCTCTTCGTCATTGGCGGTGGCAGCGGCGGCGTGCGCGCCGCCCGCATGGCCGCGCAGCGCGGCCAGCGCGTGGCCCTGGCCGAGGTGCTGGGCACCGACGGCCTGGGCGGCACCTGCGTCAACGTGGGCTGCATACCCAAGAAGCTGTACAGCTACGCCGCGCACTACCACGAAGCCTTCGAGGAAGCGGCCGGCTTCGGCTGGCGCGTCGGAGAAGCCCATTTCGACTGGGCCACGCTGAAGGCCAACCGGGCCAAGGAGATCGCGCGCCTGAACGGCGTCTACGCCAACCTGCTCAGCGGCTCCGGCGTCACGCGGCTCGACGGCTTCGCGCGCCTGGCCGGCGACCATGAGATCGAACTCGCCACGCTGCACGCCGACGGCTCACCGGGCCACCAGCGCTTCAGCGCCGCCCACATCCTGATCGCCACCGGCGGCACGCCCCACGTGCCGCACTTCAGCGGGCGCGAGCACGTGATCACCAGCAACGAGGTGTTCGACCTCGACCCCTTCCCGCGGCGCCTGCTCATCGTCGGCGGCGGCTACATCGCCTGCGAGTTCGCCTCCATCTTCAACGGCCTGGGCGCGCGGGTGACGCAGCTCTACCGCGGCGAGCAGGTGCTGCGCGGCTTCGACGACGAGATCCGCCACTTCGCGGCGGGCGAGATGGCCAAGGCCGGCGTGGACCTGCGCCTCAACGCCGGCGTGGTGGACATCCGCAAGACCCCCGACGGCCTGGTGGTGCGCTGCGAGGACGGCAATACCTTCACCGTGGACGCCGCGCTCTACGCCACCGGCCGGGTCCCCAACACCCAGGGGCTCGGGCTGGACACCGCGGGCGTGGCCCAGGGCGCCAAGGGCGAGGTGCTCGTCAACGGGCGCTACCAGACCAACGTGCCGCACATCCGCGCCATCGGCGACGTGACCGACCGCGTACAGCTCACGCCCGTGGCGCTGGGCGAGGCCATGGTGGTGGTGGACGACATCTGCGGCCCCGCGCCCGGCAAGGCCGCGCGCGAGATGAGCTACGACTTCGTGCCCACCGCCGTCTTCACGCACCCCAGCATCGGCACCGTGGGCCTCACAGAAGCCCAGGCGCGCGAGCGCTTTGGCGATGTCACCGTCTTCCGCAGCGAATTCAAGGCCTTGAAGCACACCCTGTCGGGCCGCACCGAGCGCACGCTGATGAAGCTGGTGGTGGACACCCAGAGCGACCGCGTGGTCGGCCTGCACATGGTCGGCGCCGAAGCGGGCGAGATCGTGCAGGGCTTCGCCGTCGCGCTCAAGGCCGGCGCCACCAAGGCGGTGTTCGACAGCACCATCGGCATCCACCCGACGGCGGCCGAGGAGTTCGTCACCATGCGCGAGCCGGTGCGCCGCTGAGCGGACGGCGGGACTCGCGTCCCCCTCGGCCCCCTCAGCCCCACCAGGCCAGCAGGGCCACGCCCAGCAGCGTGTGCAGCCACAGCCCCGGCGCCAGCCAGCGCAGGTAGGCCCAGCCGCCCGATGCGAACGCAGTGACCGACTTGCTGCCCGCGTGCACCAGCAGCACCAGCATCAACGCGCGCCGAGACCCTTCAGCGGGCGCCGCGTCGCTGAACACCGCCGCCACCGAGGCGTGCAGATCGGCCAGGGCGCCCACCACGGCGCCGGCCATCAAGCCCGCCTGGCCCAGCCAGGTCTGCAGACCGTGCACCAGGGCCTGCACGGCCGCCAGCAGCACCGCCACGGCCAGCGCGCCACCCAGGCTGAACATGCGGTCGTCGCGCGCGCTCGGTAAGGCCTCGGTGCGCGGGGTGGCGCCCGTCACCACCACGTCCTTGACCTCGCCACGCACGAGCCACCAGCCCCAGGCCAGCGCCAGCGTGGCGGCCACCAGCACAGGCAGCCACAGCACCGGCAGCCAGGCCGGGCGCACGGCGGCCGCCACCAGCAGCAGCTGCAACTGCGTCGACACGCAAGACAGCAGGCCACCGCCGGCCATGGCGCGCGCGGGGGCGCTGCCCTCGCGCGCCGCCAGGCCCATGCTGGCGATGGTGGCGGTGCTCGACACGAAGCCCGAGGCCAGCGCCGACAGCGCCACCGCGTGCCGCGTGGCCAGCAACCGGCGCGCCAGGTGGGCCGCCGACTGCAGGGTCAGCAGCAGGGCCAGCAAGGTGCCGATGGTGCGCGGGTTGAGCGCCTCGCCCCACAGCGGCCGATCGGGCAGCAGGGGCAGGCCCAACAGCACCAGCGCCACCAGCAATAGGCCGTCGCGCAGCTCGGCCGCCCGCAGCCAGTGGTTGACGAAACGGTGGGCGCGATCGCGCACCGCCAGCACCACGGTCAAGCCCACGGCCAGGCCCGCCGCCAGCGCGGCGCTGTGCGCGCTCAACACGCCGACCAGGTAGGTCAGCAGCAAGGCCACTTCGGTGGTCACGCCGGGGTCCTCGGAACGGTCCTTCAGGTAGGCCACCAGGCCCAGGCCCGCGACGAAGGCCGCGCCCGCCACCACAATGCCGCTGAGCCCGGTGAGCGCCGCGGCGGCGCCCGTGACGCAGGTGAGCGCAAAACTGCGCAGGCCGGCCAGGGCGCGCGTCGGCCCCGCGCCCTTGCGCCGCTCGCGCTCGATGCCCACCAGCAGGCCGCAGCCCAGCGCCACGGCCAGGGTGGCGGCCGCGTGGGACAAATCGGGGGAGTTCAGGCCGTTCACTTCACAATAGCCGCATGCAAAAAACGCCCGAATTTACCGCCCCCCAGCGCTTCGACGACCCGGACGCCGCGCTGGACCAGGTGCGCCGCATCTACCAGCACAGCGTCGAGTTCCTGCGCCAGGCCTTGCACGACTACGTCGGCGGCGCCGATTTCCACGGCGTGCGCGTGCGCGCCTGCTACCCCTACGCGCGGCTGGTGAGCCACAGCAACCTGCGCCTGGGCGAAGGCGCCGACGAACTCGGCCGCCAGCGCCTGAGCTACGGCTTCGTGGCCGGCCCGGGCCGCTACGAAACCACCCTCACCCGCCCCGACCTGTACGGCGACTACTACCGCGAGCAGTTCCGCCTGCTGCTGGCCAACCACGGCGGCGAGATCGAGATCGGCACCAGCACCCAGCCCATCCCGATCCATTTCTCGTTCGCCGAGCACGACCATGTGGAGGGCCAGATGGGCGCCACGCGGCGCGCCTTCATGCGCGACGTCTTCGACCTGCCCGACCTCACGGCCATGGACGACGGCATCGCCAACGGTACGCACCAGCCCGGCCCGGGCGAGGCACAGCCGCTGGCGCTGTTCACCGCACCGCGCGTGGACTACTCGCTGCAGCGCATGCGCCACTACACCGGCACCTCGCCCGACTGGTTCCAGAACTTCGTGCTGTTCACCAACTACCAGTTCTACATCGACGAATTCATCAAGCTCGGCCACGCCGAGATGGACAAGCCCGACAGCCCGTACGTGGCCTTCGTCGAGCCGGGCAACGTGGTCACGCGGCGCAAGGGCCTGCAGGCGCGGCCCGGCGACGAGCTGGGCCACGCGCCGCCGCGCCTGCCGCAGATGCCCGGCTACCACCTGGTGCGCGAGGACCGCAGCGGCATCACGATGGTCAACATCGGCGTCGGCCCGGCCAACGCCAAGAACATCACCGACCACATCGCCGTGCTGCGACCGCACGCCTGGCTGATGCTGGGCCATTGCGCCGGCCTGCGCACCACGCAGCAGCTGGGCGACTACGTGCTGGCCCACGCCTACGTGCGCGAGGACCACGTGCTCGATGAAGAGTTGCCGCTGTGGGTGCCCATTCCCGCGCTGGCCGAGATCCAGCTCGCGCTGGAGGCCGCGGTGGCCGACGTGACCGGCGTGCCGCCGGCCGAGCTCAAGCGCATCATGCGCACGGGCACGGTGGCCAGCACCGACAACCGCAACTGGGAACTGCTGCCCGACAACATGCCGCAGCGGCGCTTTTCGCAGTCGCGTGCGGTGGCGCTGGACATGGAATCGGCCACCATCGCGGCCAACGGCTTTCGCTTCCGCGTGCCCTACGGCACCCTGCTGTGCGTGAGCGACAAGCCGCTGCACGGCGAGATCAAGCTGCCCGGCATGGCCAACCACTTCTACCGCGAGCGCGTGGACCAGCACCTGCGCATCGGCATCCGCGCGGTGGAGCTGCTGCGCGCGGGCGGCGTGGACCAACTGCACAGCCGCAAGCTCAGGAGCTTCGCGGAGGTGGCCTTCCAGTAAGGAGAAGCCGCATGGCGAGCACCCGACGCAAGTTCGTCCTCGGCACCCTGGGCATCGCCGGCGCCCTGGTGGTGGGCTGGGGCCTGATGCCACCGCGCCAGCGCCTCACCACGGCGCAGCCGCTGCCCACGGCCGAGGGCGAGGTGGCCTTCAACGGCTGGGTCCGGATCGCGCGCGACGGCACGGTCACCGTGGCGCTGGCCAAGAGCGAGATGGGCCAGGGCGTGGTCACCTCGTTGTGCATGCTGCTGGCCGAGGAGCTGGACGCCGACTGGTCGCGCGTGCGCTGGCAGCAGTCCCCCATCGACGGCATCTACAACAACATCGCCAGCGTGGTCGATGGCCTGCCGGTGCACCCCGACACCGACAACCTCGCCGTCGACGCCGTGCGCTGGCTCACCGCCAAGGCCATGCGCGAGATCGGCGTGATGATGACCGGCGGCTCGTCCAGCGTGAAGGACCTGTGGCTGCCCATGCGCCAGGCCGGCGCGTCCGCGCGCCAGATGCTGGTGGCCGCCGCCGCCGCGCAATGGGGCGTTGCCGCGGCCGACTGCGGCACCGAGAACGGCGAGGTGATCGCGCCCGACGGCCGCCGCCTGGGCTACGGCGCCCTGGCCGCCGCGGCGGCTCAGCTGGCGCTGCCGCGCGACCCGCCACTCAAGGCACCCGAGCGCTTCAAGCGCATCGGCCAGCCCACGCGCCGCCTGGACACGCCCGCCAAGATCGATGGCAGCGCGCGCTTCGGCATCGACGCCCTGCCCGATGGCCTTCTGTACGCCAGCGTGCGCCTGTGCCCCACCCTGGGCGGTCGCGCGCACAGCCACGACGACGCCGCGGCGCGCGCGGTGCGCGGCGTCAAGGCCGTGCTGGCCGTGGAACCCCTGCGCGGCGGTACCGGCGGCGTGGCGGTGATCGCCGACCACCCCTGGCGCGCCCGCCAGGCGGCCGACAAGCTGGACGTGAACTGGGACCACGGCGCGCTCGCCAGCTTCTCCAGCGCGCAGGCCATCGAGGGTTTCGCCGCCGCCGCGCGCACCGAAAGGGGCTTCGCCTTCTACGAAACCGGCGAGGTGGACGCCGCGCTCGCGGGCGCCACGACGCGCATCGAGGCCGAGTACCGCGCGCCCTACCTGGCCCATGAGGCCCTGGAGCCCATCAACTGCACCGTGCTGTTCGAGGGCAACAAGGCCACGGTGTGGGTGTCCACCCAGGTGCCCGGGCTGGCGCGCCAGGCCGCGGCCGGGGCCCTGGGCCTGCCCGACGAGGCCGTGGCCGTGCAGGTGCTGATGCTGGGCGGCGGCTTCGGCCGCCGGCTGGAGGTGGACTTCATCGCCCAGGCCGCCGCCATCGCCAAGGCGGTGCCGGGGCATCCGGTGCAGACGATGTGGAGCCGCGAGCAGGACATCCGCCACGACCTGTACCGCCCGGCCTGCGCGGCGCGCTTCGAGGCCGGCTTCGACGCCGACCAGCGGCTCGTCGCCTGGAAGAACACCAGCGCGGGCCAGGCCATCGTGCCGCAGGTGCTCACGCGCGCCTTCGGCCTGCCCGGCGGCGGGCCCGACAAGACCACCAGCGAGGGCGCCTTCGACCAGGCCTACGAATGGCCGGCCGCGCGCATCGCGCACGTCAAGGTGGACGCGCCGCTGCAGGTCGGCTTCTGGCGCTCCGTGGGGCATTCGCACCAGGCCTTCTTCAAGGAGGGCTTCGTCGACGAGTGCGCGCACGCGGCGGGCCAGGACCCGCTGGCCTTTCGCGAATCGCTGTTGCGCCGGCACCCGAAACAGCTGGCCGTGCTGCGGGCCGCCGCCCACGCCGCGGGCTGGGGCACGCCCTCGCCGCCCGCGCCGGACGGCGCCAAGACCGCGCGCGGGCTGGCGCTGCACGATTCTTTCGGCTCCACGGTCGCGCAGGTGGCCGAGGTCTCGCTCGGCCCCGACAAGGCCATCCGCGTGCACCGCGTGTGGTGCGCCATCGATTGCGGCTTCGCCGTCAACCCGGCCGGCATCCGCCAGCAGCTGGAGGGCGGCGTGGTGTTCGGCCTGTCGGCCGCGCTGCACGGCGGCGTGGAGATCGTCGACGGCCAGGTGCAACAGAGCAACTTCCACGACCAGCCCATCCTGCGCCTGAACGAGGCGCCGCGCGTGGACTGCCTGATCCTGCCGGGCGACGGCCACCCCGAGGGTGTGGGCGAGCCCGGTGTGCCGCCGATCGCGCCCGCCGTGGCCAACGCGCTGTTCGCGCTCACCGGGCAGCGCCTGCGCAGCCTGCCCCTGACACTTGCCTGAGGAACCGACCATGACCACCACGCTCAAGGTCAACGGCCGCGAGGTCAGCGTCGATGCCGACGCCGACACGCCGCTGCTGTGGGTGCTGCGCGCCGACCTGAAACTCACCGGCACCAAGTTCGGCTGCGGCATGGCCCTGTGCGGCGCCTGCACGGTGCACGCCGACGGGCAGCCCATCCGCGCCTGCGTCACGCCGGTCTCCGCGGTCGCGGGGCAGGCCATCACCACCATCGAAGGCATCACCGGCCCCGAGATCGCCGCCCTGCGCGCGGTCTGGACGGCGGTGGACGTGGTGCAGTGTGGTTACTGCCAGGGCGGCCAGCTCATGAGCGCCTGCGCGCTGCTCAAGAGCAACCCCCGGCCCGACGAGGCCGCCATCGACGCGGCCATGAGCGGCAACCTGTGCCGCTGCGGCACCTACCAGCGCATCAAGGAAGCGGTGGCGCTCGCGGCGCAGCAGGTCAAGGGCTGAGTCAGGCGGCCCGGTGCGGCTTCACCGTCGAGGCCGCGAGCTTGGCGTTCTCGCGCGCGCGCTGCACGTCGGCCTCGCGCGCCAGCGCGACACCCATGCGCCGCTTCTGAAAGCTCTCGGGCTTGCCGAACAGGCGCAGCTCGGTGCCCGGCACGCGCAAGGCCTCGTCCACGCCGTCGAAGGCGATGCCCTGGGCCTCCACGCCGCCGTAGATGACGGCGCTGGCGCCCGGGCTCTTGAGCGCGGTGTCCACCGGCAACCCCAGGATGGCGCGCGCGTGCAGCTCGAACTCGTTCTGCCACTGCGTGACCATGGTCACCATACCGGTGTCGTGCGGGCGTGGGCTGACCTCGCTGAACCACACCTGGTCGCCGGCCACGAACAGCTCCACGCCGAACAGGCCCTGGCCGCCCAGGTTGTCGGTGATGGCCTTGGCGATCTCGCGGCTCTTGCGCAGGGCCTCGGCGCTCATGGGGTGCGGCTGCCAGCTCTCGACGTAGTCGCCGCCCACCTGCACATGCCCGATGGGCTCGCAGAAATGCGTCTCGGCCTGGCCGCCAGCGCCCAGCGCGCGCACCGTGAGCAGGGTGATCTCGTAGTCGAAGCGGATGAAACCCTCGACGATGACCCGCCCGTGGCTCACCCGGCCGCCGGCCATGGCGAAGTCCCAGGCCTTCTGCACGTCGGCAGGGCCGTCGATCTTGCTCTGGCCCTTGCCGCTGCTGCTCATCACGGGCTTGACGATGCAGGGGTAGCCGATGCCGCTGTCGATGGCCGCCTGCAGCTCCTGCAGCGAATCGCAGAACTGGTAGGGGCTGGTCGGCAGGCGCAGCGTCTCGGCCGCCAGGCGGCGGATGCCCTCGCGGTCCATGGTGAGCCGGGCGGCGCGCGCGGTGGGGATCACGCGCACCACGCCCGCGGCCTCGAGTTCCTGCAGCATGGGCGTGGCGATGGCCTCGATCTCGGGCACCACCAGGTGCGGGCGCTCGCGCTCGATCAGCGCCTTGAGCTGGGCCGGGTCGCTCATGGCGATGGTGTGCGCGCGGTGCGCCACCTGATGGCCGGGCGCGTTCTCGTAGCGGTCGACCGCGATGGTCTCCACGCCCAGGCGCTGCAGGGCGATCAGCACCTCCTTGCCGAGTTCGCCGCTGCCCAGCAGCATGACTTTGGTGGCCGAGGGCGACAGCGGCGTGCCGAGCGTGGTCATGGTGATGTCCTGAGAAAAGAAGAATTCAGCGGGCGGCGCCCATGGCCTCGCCCAGGCGCACGGGCCGCGCGGCGGTCCAGTCGGGGCTGAAGGCGATGGTGTCCGGCGGCCACAGCAGCACCACCGTGGAGCCGAGCAGGAAGCGGCCCATCTCGGCGCCTTTGTCCAGCCGCAGCGGCGTGTCGTCGTAGCGCCATTCGCGCACGGTGCCCGGACGCGGCGGGTTGACCACCCCATGCCAGGTGGTGGCCATGCTGCCCACGATGGTGGCGCCCACCAGCACCAGCGCGAAGGGCACGGTGCGCTCGCCCACGGGCATATCGAACAGGCAGACCACGCGCTCGTTGCGCGCGAACAGGCCCGGCACGCCCGCGGCCGTGGCCGGGTTCACCGAGAACAGTTCGCCCGGCACGTGCAGCATGCGCCGCAGCGTGGCCGCCGCCGGCATGTGGATGCGGTGGTAGTCGCGCGGGCTCAGGTAGATGGTGGCGAAGCTGCCACCCTGGAAGGCCTGGGCCAGCGCCGCGTCGCCGCCCAGCAGCGCGCGCGTGTCGTAGTGGTGGCCCTTGGCCTGGAAGATGCGGTCGCCTTCGATGCGGCCCAGTTGGCTGATCGCCCCGTCCACCGGGCAGACGAAGGCCGCGTCGGCCAGCGGGCGCGCGCCGGGTTTCAGGGCACGCGTGAAGAACGCGTTGAAGGTGTCGTAGGCGGTGGGATCGGGGTTCGCCGCCTCGGCCATGTTCACCTGGTAGCGCGCGATGAAGTGGCGGATGGCCCACTGGGTGAGCGCGCCGGCGCGCGCGCCGGCGAAGGCGCCCGCCAGGCGGGTGAGCGCCCCCTTGGGCAAAAGGTATTGGAGTTGGACGGCCAGCGACATGGGTGGCGGATTGTAAAAGTGGAACCCGTGGGGGTTTGAGGCGGCAGGCACAATGCCTCGGATGAGCACACCCCTGTTCGAAGCCGCCGAGCTGGTCAAACGCTACGGCGAGAACACGGTGGTCAACGGCGTGAGCTTCGCCATCCACCCTGGCGAATGCCTTGGCGTGATCGGCCCCAACGGCGCCGGCAAGACCACCACCATCCGCATGTGTCTGGGCCTCACCGCGCCGGATAGCGGGCGCATCCACGCCTTTGGCAAGGACATGCCGCGCGACGCCATGGCCATCAAGGCGCAGCTCGGCGTGGTGGCCCAGATGGACACGCTGGACCCGGACTTCAACTGCGCGGAGAACCTGCTGGTCTATGGCCGCTACTTCGGCCTGAAGGACGCCGTCATCCGTGAGCGCATCCCGCGCCTGCTGGAGTTCGCCGCGCTCACGCACAAGGCCACGGCCCGTCCGGGCGAACTGTCGGGCGGCATGAAGCGCCGGCTGAGCCTGGCGCGCGCGCTGGTGAACGACCCGCGCCTGCTGATGCTCGACGAGCCCACCACCGGCCTGGACCCGCAGGCCCGCCACCTGATGTGGGAGCGCCTGCAGGTGCTGCTGCAGCAGGGCAAGAGCATCCTGCTCACCACGCACTTCATGGACGAGGCCGAACGCCTGTGCTCGCGCCTGCTGGTGCTGGACCACGGCCGCAAGATCGCTGAAGGCCGGCCGCGCGCGCTCATCGCCGAGCACCTGGAGCCCGACGTGGTGGAGGTCTACGGCCCCGGCGCGCTGGACCTCGCCCAGCGCGAGGAACACGCCCCGCTGCGCGCCCTGGCCGCGCGCGTGGAGGTGAGCGGCGAGACCGTGTTCTTCTACACCGCGCAGGCGCAGCCGCTGCTGGCCGCGCTGGGCGAGCACCACCAGCTGCGCACGCTGCACCGGCCCGCCAACCTCGAGGACCTGTTCCTCAAGCTCACCGGACGACAAATCAGGGAAGACGGCTGATGACCACGACCACCCTCACCCCCATGAATCCCTGGGCCCCGCCGCGCCTGTCCTGGCGCTGGTGGCCGGTGTTCCTGCGCAACCTGCTGGTCTGGCGCAAGCTGGCCCTGCCCAGCGTGGTGGCCAACATCGCCGAACCGCTGATCTGGCTGGTGGCCTTCGGCTATGGCCTGGGCGCGCTGGTGGGCACGGTGAACATGGGCACGCCCGGCGGCTCCGTGGCCGTGCCCTACATCCTGTTCCTGGCCAGCGGCAGCATCTGCATGAGCGCCATGAACGCGGCCACCTTCGAGGCGCTGTACTCGGCCTTCTCGCGCATGCACGTGCAAAAGACCTGGGACGGCATCATGAACGCGCCCGTGCGCCTCGACGACGTGGTGCTGGCCGAGATGCTGTGGGCCGGCTTCAAGTCGCTGTTCACCGTGTCCGTGATCCTGCTGGTGATGCTGGGCCTGGGCATCACGCACTCGCCCAAGCTGCTGGTGGCCTGGCCGGTGCTGGGCCTTGTGGGCATCACCTTCTCTTGCATCGCGCTGGTGTTCAACGCGCTGGCCAAGGGCTACGACTTCTTCAGTTACTACTTCACGCTGGTGATCACGCCCATGATGTTCCTCTCGGGCGTGTTCTTCCCGCGCGAGCAGCTGCCGGCGCCGGTGCTGCTGTTCTCCGACCTGTTGCCGCTGACGCACGCGGTGCAGCTGGTGCGCCCGCTGTTCCTGGACCAATGGCCCACGGACGCGGCGCTGCACCTGCTCGTCCTGGTGGTCTACGCCATCGGAACGTTCTGGCTCGCGCTGGCCCTCACGCGCAAGCGCTTCGCGCGCTGAGGGCACAGCCCGGGGGCCCGTGGCCCAACGCCGGCATCGCCCGCCGGCCTGCTGGCCGGCACGCTTCGGCCCTGACCGGCACCGCATCGTCCCGCTGACCTACGCCTTGGCGCATAGGCCTTTTCGGGCCGAACCGAAGCGAGGGTGTCGCCACCCATGGGGGCTTCACTTCCTTTGGAGTCCTCCATGCCAGGTTCTTGCCCGTTTGGAACGCAATCGATCAACGGACGCTGCACGGGCGAGCTGCAGCTGCCCGGCCACCGCGAATCCGTGGGCCTGCCATGGGCCGGCAACGGCCACCTCAGCCGAGCCTGAGCCAGGTCCCATGCGACACCTTCGTGCAGTCCTCGGCGCCTGGGCCCTGATCGGCCTGGTCGCCTGCGGGGGCAACGGCGCCATCGACGGCGCGGCCGCCCCCGACTCGCCACCCGCGCCGTCCACCGGCGCGGCGCCCGTGCACGCACTGGCCGGCGCCTGGACGGACAGCCGCGGCGGCGGCCAGCTCTTCGTCGCCGCCGACGGCCAGGCCTATGGCCTGCTGCGCGGCAGCGACACGAACCGCCTCCTGCGCGGCACGCTCACGGCCCAGCACGGCCTGGTGTCGCCCAGTGGCTTCGACGCGGTGGATATGCAGTTGCCCGACGCGCTCCAGCGCTGGTCCTTGACGGGCAGCTACCAGCCCCAGTCGCAGCTGCTGCTGGCATCGGACAGCGGGGCGCCGGTGGTGAGCGCCGTGTACGACCCGCGCTCCGCGCATGGCGCCGACCTGGCGGCGCTCGCGGGCACCTATGAGGTCACCCTCTACGGCAATGGTCGGCCCACCATCACCTACTTGGCGACCCTGGGCGACAGCGGCGGCATCGATCTGGCCGGCTGGCAAGACGGCCAGGAGCAGTGCCGGCTCCGTGGTGCGCTGACGGCGGCCTCACCGGCCGTCAACATTCTGAATGCCCGCCTGCTCGCTACCGGGGCGGGCTGCCAGTTCCCCGATGGCACGGGCATTCAGGGGCTGGCGCAATACGACGCCGACCACGCCCTGCTGGTCCTGTTCGGCATGAGCGGGAGCGGCGACGGGGCCCTCGTGCTCTACGCGAACCGGATCAGGGCCTGAGCGCGGGCACGCCCTGGGCCTTGGGGTCAATGGACCTGGTGCAGCCCCGGCTGGGCATCGAGGTAGGCCTCGGAGCCGCTGTCCATGAACGCTTCCTGGTCGATCGCGGCGTCGAACTCGCGGGTCGTGGTGTCGAACAGCTTGGGGATCAGCGGCTTGTCCAGCGGGCGGCAGACTCGGCCGCGCAGGCCACGCAGCGGCTGGCTGCTCTCCATGGCGTTGATCACGGCCTCCGGGTCCAGCATCAGGACGAAGGGGTTGGTGCGGTTGGCGAACGAGTTCATGGCGGGCTTCCTGAGAGATACAGATGAGACAGCGGGCGTGTCCTTGGAAACAAACTGTATCGATGCCCTCCCGGGGCGTTAAGTCGGCGCCTCACCATCCCGCGTGTAGGAAGTTCCCCGACAGCTGTCGGGAATCCCCCCGCAGGCAATTCGTGATGCACATCACGCACCGGGCCATGAGCGGTCGCCCTTTGCGCCTGAGCGGCGCTCCACCCGGCGCCCCACCGTGCGGCCCGTCACGGTTTCCCGGCGCGGTCGGCCGGGCGCCATTCAAGGCCCGTGGCGCAGCGCCTCCACGCTGGCGCGCACCACCGCCTCCACGCTGCGGCTGTCCCGGTAGCGGTTGCGCAGGAAGCTCGCGTGGTTGCCGGCGTGGGCGGCCGTGCGCTCGATTTCGTCGAGCGCGGCCAGGCTGTTGAGCGCCAGCGCGTGCGGCGTGAGCTCGCGCAGCGTGGCCAGCACGTCCTCGCGGATGCTGATCTGCTCGCGTGTCTTGGGGTTGACCATCATGCCGTCGAGGCCGAAACGGCAGGCCTGGAAACGGTTGTAGGTGTAGACGAGGTAGTCGTCTTCCTCGGGTGGTGGCTCGTTGCGCTCCAGCAGGTGGCGGCACAGGGCCTGCAGGTAGCAGGCCAGCGCGGCCGCGCGCTCCACCGTCAGGGGCGTGTCGCACACGCGCAGTTCGATGGTCCCGTACTCGGGCTTGGGCCGGATGTCCCAGTAAAAGTCCTTCATGGACTTGACCACGCCCGTGCTCTCCATCTTGGTGAAGTAGACGTTGGCGAACTCGTCCCACTTGAGCACGAAGGGCGCGCGCCCGCTCAGGGGGAAGGCGAACACCGAATTCAGGCGCGCCGAATCGAACAGCGTGTCCACGCCCTGGGAGAACGGCGAGGACGCCGACAGCGCGATGAAGTGCGGCACGTAGCGGTTGAGCGAATGCAGCAGGAACAGCGCCTCGTCGGGCGAGGCGCAGCCGATGTGCACATGCTGACCGAACACGGTGAACTGCTTGGCGAGGTAGCCGTACAGGCCCGAGAGCTGGTGGAAGCGTGGCTTGGAGAAGATGCGCTGCTCAAACCAGCGCTGGAAGGGGTGGGTGCCGCCGCCCGCCAGCTCGATGTTGAGCCGGTCGCCCGCGGCCACCAGCGTGTCGCGGATCTGCTGCAGCTGCTGCAGCAAGGGCCCGTGCTGGGTGTGGATGCCGGTGGCGATCTCGATCATGCTCTGCGTCATCTCGGGCGTGACCACGCCCGGGAAGGGCTTGCGCGCGAGCAGGTCCAGCAGGTCGTTGGCGCTGCTGGAGAGGTCGTGGTCGTAGCTGTTGACGAGCTGCAGCTCCAGCTCCACGCCCATGGTCAGCGAGTCGGAGGCCTTGAAGGTTTCCAATGGCATGGCTTATTCCTTCGTGACGTGGGTCTCGCGCGCGGCCATCAGGGCGCGCTGCGTGACGATGGGGCCCAGCAATTCCTGCAGCAGCATCATGCCGGCCATGGCCGCGAGCACCTGCACCGCGGGCTCGAAGCCATAGAGCCGCGTTTCTTCGATGAGCAGGATCGCGAAGGCCGACATGGGCGTGAGCGCCAGGCCCGTGAGCAGGCCCTTGCGCTCGGAAATGCCCGACAGCCGCGCCGCCGAGACGTTGCAGAACACCTTGACGGCGGTGCGGACCAGGATCAGGGCCAGGCCCATGATGAAGGTGGTGGGCACGTCGGTCCAGGTCAGCAGCGAGGCGATGTAGACGAACAGGAACACTGAGAGCAAGTCGCCCGCGGTGCCGAAGTCGCGCTGCGCGCTGGTGAGGTGCACGCGACGCTCGCGCGCCACGATGCCGAAGGTCAGCGCCGCCAGCAGCGGCGACAGCTTGAGCCCGTAGGCGGCGGTGGTCAGCAGCAGCACGGCCAGCGCAAACACCACGGTCACGCCGTGCCCGTGCGTATTGCGCAGCCGCAGCAGCCAGGGAATGGCCACGCCCAGCACCGCGCCCACGGCAATCGACGTGCCCACCACGTGGATGCTGCCGAAGGCCGCGAGCGCGAAATCGCCCGAGGTGGACAGCGTCCAGTAACCCACCACGAGCTTGAGCGCCAGCACCGCCATCAGGCAGTTGATGGCGCACAGGTGCAGCACGCGCTCGGTGGCCTGGCCCGAACTGCGCAGCTCGTGCGCCACGCGCAACACGCCCGCGGGCGAGGCCGCCATCGACACCGCGGCGATGATGAGGCGCTGGTCGGTGGGCAGCGCGAACCAGCCGGTGGCCCAGTACACCGCGCCGAAGGTGGCCAGCGATTCGACCACCCCCAGCAGCAGCACCCAGAAGTTGTGGCGGAACCAGCGCAGGTTGATGCGGTAACCGAGTTCGAACAGCACCAGCGACAGCGCCACCGTGGCCAGGAAGGGCAGGCCCGCGATGTCGGGCGTGAGGCCGGGCAGGTTGATCAGGCTGGCCAGCAGGCCCACGGCCACATAGCTGGTCACGCGCGGCAGTTGCCAGCGCTCATTGAGCCACTCGGCGAGGAACCAGGCCAGCAGCAGCACCAGGGGCCAGGCGATGGCCTGCAGCAGGAAGGCGATGTCGGAAGGAATCACGGAAAGGCTCTCCTCGGTGACGCCGTCGGACCG
Organism: Hydrogenophaga sp. YM1; assembly: GCF_016903055.1. Lineage (NCBI taxonomy): Bacteria > Pseudomonadati > Pseudomonadota > Betaproteobacteria > Burkholderiales > Comamonadaceae > Hydrogenophaga > Hydrogenophaga sp. YM1. The sequence continues at coordinate 3,873,373 of NZ_CP070223.1, forward strand.
GCGCCGGCGCGGGCCGGTCGTCGTCGGGCGCCGTGACCCCGAGTGGGGGCCATCGGTTCATGGACTGGCGGCCCGTGGGGCCGCCGCGGCTCAGACCGCGAATCGGGTCTGCATGGCTTGCAGGCCGAACTGATCAAGCACCTGCAGCAATCGCTGGCGCGCGCGCTCCTGGCGGCCGTGGCGATCGTCGGCCATTCTACGGGCCAGGATGAGTTCGTTTTTCATGGAATGCTCCCATCCGACGAGCTCGGTGACGGTCACGTCGTAGCCATGCGCTTCCAGGCGCAGGCAACGCAACACGTTGGTGATCTGGCTGCCGAACTCGCGCGTGTGCAGCGGGTGGCGCCACAGCTCCGCCAGCGGCGTCTGTTTGAGCGCGAAGGCCTTGTGCTGGCGCATCACGCCCGCCACCTCGGCCTGGCAACAGGGCACCAGCACCAGATACTGCGCTTCGCGCGCCAAAGCGAAATCGATCGCGTCGTCGGTGGCTGTGTCACAGGCGTGCAGCGCCGTCACCACGTCCACGCGCGCGGGCAACTCGCTGTGTTGCATGGCCTGCTGCACCGTCGCGGCCAGGAAGCGCATGCGCTCGAAGCCCAGGCGTTGCGCCAGCACCTGCGAGCGCTCCACCAGCTCCGCGCGCGCCTCCACGCCGATGACTGAGCCCTGGCCGCGCGGCTTGAGCACCAGGTCGTACAGGATGAAGCCCAGGTAGGACTTGCCCGCGCCATGGTCGGCCAGCACCACGTCGCCGCGCTCGGCCAGCACCTGCGCCAGCAGGGGCTCAATGAACTGCACCAGGTGGTAGACCTGCTTGAGTTTGCGCCGCGTGTCCTGGTTCAGCCGCCCCTCGCGCGTGAGGATGTGCAACTCCTTGAGCAGCTCGATCGACTGCTCCGGCCGCAGCTCGGGCAGTTGCGCGTGAAGGTCTTGCGCCGGCTTGGGCCGCGCGGCGGAACGGGAAACGGAAGGCATGCGGCGATGATAGGTGAGCGCCGCGAACCGACCCTGGACAATCGCGCATGACCATGCCGACCCCGCACCCCTTCGACACCCTCACCCCCGACGCCGTGCTCGACGCGCTCGATGCCGTCGGCCTGCGCGGCGATGGCCGCCTGACCACGCTCAACAGCTTCGAGAACCGCGTCTACCAGGCGCACCTGGAGCGGCCGGTGGACGGCCACGAGGTGGTGGTGCTCAAGTTCTACCGGCCGGGCCGCTGGAGCGACGCGCAGATCGCCGAGGAGCACGCCTTCGCGGCCGAGCTGGCCGCCGCCGAGGTACCGGCCGTGGCGCCGCTGGCCGCCGACGGCGCCACCCTGCACCACCACGCGGGCTTCGCCTGGGGCGCCTGGCCACGCCGCGGCGGGCGCCGGCCCGAGCTCGACGACCTCGAGGTGCTGGAGTGGATCGGCCGCTTCCTCGCGCGGCTGCACACCGTGGGCGCCGCGCGCCCTTTCGCGCACCGACCCGCGCTCGACAGCGCCAGCTTCGCGCGCGAGCCACGCGACTGGCTGCTGGAGCACGAAATGATCGCCCCCGAGGTGCGGCGCGAATGGTGCGCCGCGCTCGACGAGGCGCTCACGCTCATCGAGGCCCATCCCGTGCTGCGCGCCGGCGGCGACAGCGACCCGCAGGGCATCGCACGCCTGCGCCTGCACGGCGACTGCCACCCGGGCAACGTGCTCTGGACACCCGAAGGCCTGCCCGGCGCGGGCCCGCACTTCGTGGACCTGGACGACGCCCGCCTGGGCCCGGCCGTGCAGGACCTGTGGATGCTGCTGTCCGGCGACCGGCGCCAGCAGACCCTGCAGCTGTCCGCCCTGCTCGACGGCTACGAGCAGTTCCGCCCCTTCGACCGGCGCGAACTGGCGCTCATCGAGGCCCTGCGCACCCTGCGGCTGGTGCACTACAACGCCTGGATCGCGCGCCGCTGGGACGACCCGGCCTTCCCGATCAACTTCCCCTGGTTCGGCGGCCGCGACCACTGGCGCGGCCAGGTCGACCTGCTGCGCGAACAGATCGAGGCCATGCAGCAAGCGCCGCTGCAGGCCTGATGCCGGCCCCGCCGGGGCACACCCTCAGGGGTTAACACCAAAGCACTCGCATAAGCTCGGCCGCGCCGCGCGCGAAAGGCCCTGCTCTGGCAGTTGTCTTTTACTCAATTGAATTGCACACAATCTAAATTCAACCCACACTCTCGCCATGGCATCGACGCCCCCCTCCACCAGCGACCTGCTCAAGCTCGACCACCAGCTGTGTTTCGCGCTGTACTCGGCTTCGCTGGCCATGACCAAGCTGTACAAGCCCTGGCTGGACGAGCTGGGCCTGACCTACCCGCAGTACCTGGCCATGCTGGCGCTGTGGGAAGAGGACAGCCTGAGCGTCTCCGCCCTAGGCGAGCGCCTCACCCTCGATTCCGGCACGCTCACCCCGCTGCTCAAGCGCCTGGAAGCCATCGGCCTGGTCGCCCGGCTGCGCGACACGCAGGACGAACGTCGCGTGCTGGTTCGCCTCACCACCGCCGGCCGCCGGCTCAAGGCCCGCGCCGCGCGCATCCCCTCGTGCGTGCTGCAGGCCGCGCAATGCACCGTGCAGGAAGCCATCGCCCTCACGCGCGACGTGCGGCAGCTGCGCGACCGGCTCAGCGCCTGACCCCACCCCCCATCCATTCCACCCGCTGTCACCAGCACCCACCCAGGAGAAACCACCATGCCCACCACGCTCGACAAAGTCGTCTACACCGCGCGCGCCCACACCACCGGTGGCCGCGAAGGCACGTCCCGCTCCGACGATGGCCTGCTCGAGGTCAAGCTCGCGCCGCCCAAGGCCATGGGCGGCGCCGGCAACGGCACCAACCCCGAGCAGATGTTCGCCGCGGGCTATTCGGCCTGCTTCATGGGCGCCATGAAGCACGTGGCGGGCATGAAGAAGATCGCCGTGCCGGCCAACGCCGCCATCGACGCCGAGGTCGACATCGGCCCCATTCCGCAGGGCTTCGGCATCGCCGTGCGCATGACCATCCACCTGCCCGGCATGGACCGCGCCGTGGCCGAGGACCTGGTGAACACCGCGCACCAGGTCTGCCCCTACTCCAACGCCACGCGCGGCAACATCCCGGTCACGCTGACCGTGGCGTGAGCCCGTCCCCGCACCCATGAAAAAACCCGCCGGGCCCGGCGGGTTTTTTGTGGGCGCGCCAACCTCAGCGGTTGGGCCTGTTCGGGTCGTAGATCGTGGTGCCCGTGCCCACGCCGACACCCGCGCGCACGCCGCTGTTGCCGATCTCGGTGCTGGCGCCCACGCCCACGCCCGCGTTCACGCGGCCGCCCTGGTCCACGCCGACACCCACACCCACCGGCCCCACGCCCGCGCCCACGCCCAGGCTCACGCCGCTGTTGCTGGCACCCACACCGATGGTCACCGGCCCCACGGGGATGCCGAAACCCACGCCCACGCTGGCGCAGCCCCCCAGCAGGGCGGCAAGGGACAAGGCGGCAAGCGTGCGGGAGAGGCGGACGGTCACGGTGGGCTTTCGATCGGGAGACATGCGATTGTGAACCCGGCGCCGGCGCAAAGTGCCCCGCCCCGGCACCCGTTCGTCACACCAGCAGGGCATTGACGCGCCGAACGTAGGCCGCCGGGTCTTCGGGCAGGCCGCCCTCGGCCAGCAGGGCCTGGTCGAACAGCACGTGCGCGAGGTCGTCGAAACGCTCGTTGCCCTCCAGCTTCTTCACCAGCGGGTGGCCCGCGTTCACCTCCAGGATGGGCTTGACCTCGGGCGCCTTCTGGCCCGCCTGCTTGAGCAGGCGCGCGAGCTGCATGGAGTAGTCACCGTCCTCCACCACCAGACACGCCGGCGAATCCACCAGGCGCGAGGTCGCGCGCACGTCTTTCACGCGGTCCTTGAGCGCTTCCTTGAGCTTCTCCAGCACGGGCTTGAAACCTTCGGCGGCGGCTTCGGCGGCCTGCTTCTCGGCCTCGTCCTGCAGGTCGCCCAGGTCCACCGCGCCCTTGGCCACGCTCTGCAGCGGCGTGCCGTCGAACTCGGGCAGGAAAGACAGCGCCCACTCGTCCACGCGATCGGCCATCAGCAGCACCTCGATGCCCTTCTGGCGGAACACCTCCAGCTGCGGGCTGTTGCGCGCGGCGGCGATGGAGTCGGCGGTGATGTAGTAGATGGCCTTCTGGCCTTCTTTCATGCGCGACTTGTAGTCGGCCAGCGAGCCCGGCTCGGCCTGCGTGCTGCTGGCAAAGCGCAGCAGCTTGGCCAGCTTGTCGCGGTTGGTGAAGTCCTCGCCCAGGCCCTCCTTGAGCACGGCGCCGAACTCGGCGTAGAACGCCGCGTACTTCTCCGCATCCTTGCTCAGCTCGTCGAGCATGCCCAGCACGCGGCGGGTATTGCCCTCGCGGATGGCTTTCACGTCGCGGCTTTCCTGCAGCAGCTCGCGGCTCACGTTGAGCGGCAGGTCGCTCGAATCGACCACGCCCTTGACCCAGCGCAGGTAAGCGGGCATCAGCGCCTCGGCCTCGTCCATGATGAAGACGCGCCGCACGTAAAGCTTGATGCCGGCCTTGCGGTCGCGGTTCCACAGGTCCTGCGGCGCCTTGGCCGGCAGGTAGAGCAGCTGCGTGTACTCGGTGCTGCCCTCCACGCGGTGGTGGCTCCAGCTCAACGGGGCCTCGCTGTCGTAGCTCAGGTTCTTGTAGAACTCGACGTACTGCTCATCGGTGATGTCCTTCTTCGGCCGCGCCCACAGCGCGTTGGCCGAGTTCACCGTGGTCCATTCGTCCTTGAGGCGGTACTCGCCTTTTTCGGCGTCCCACTCCTCTTCCTGCATGCGGATGGGCAAGCTGATGTGGTCGCTGTACTTGCCGACGATGGACTTGAGCTTCCAGTGGTTGAGGTACTCCGTCTTGTCCTCGCGCAGGTGCAGGATCACGCTGGTGCCGCGCGCGGCGCGCTCGATGGCCTCGACCTCGAAGTCGCCGCTGCCGCCACTGGTCCAGCGAACGCCCTCGCTGGCCGGCAGGCCCGCTCGCCGGCTCTCCACGACGATCTTGTCGGCCACGATGAAGCCCGAATAGAAGCCCACGCCGAACTGGCCGATGAGCTGGGCGTCGGACTTCTGATCGCCCGTGAGCCGGCTCATGAAGTCGCGCGTGCCGCTTTTGGCGATGGTGCCCAGGTGGTCGATCGCCTCCGGCGCGCTCATGCCGATGCCGTTGTCGGTGATGGTGAGGGTGCGCGCGTCCTTGTCGAAGGCGATGCGGACCTCCAGCTCGGGCGCGTCCTCGTACAGGGCGCTGTTGTTCAGCGCCTCGAAGCGCAGCTTGTCGCAGGCATCGGAGGCGTTCGAGACCAGCTCGCGCAGGAAGATGTCGGGATTGGAGTACAGCGAGTGCGTGACGAGGTGCAGCAGCTGGGCCACCTCGGCCTGGAAGGAATGGGTCTGTTTGCTCATGGCGGGAATGATGAGGGAAACGGAAAACGCTCGCCGGCAGCGCACCGGCGCGCACCGAGCGCCGCGCAACTGGGGGCGGTGGAAGGGCTTTTCAAGCCCCCCGTCTCAAGCGGCCGACAACGCTGGCGCGGCGCTCAGCCACTGCCGCAGCTGCTCGGCCACCGGCGGGCTGGACAACAGGTCGAGGTGCCCGGTGCGGTACACCACGCGCAGGCTGCCGCGCGCGAAGGCCAGGCGGCGCGCGGGCTCGTCGTGTTCACCCAGGGCGCTGCGCAGGGGAACCAGGCCGTCGCCCACCAGGCGCTCCGCCAGCAGGCCCCGGCGCGGTGCCAGGCAGGCCGCCACGCCAAAGCAGGCCACGCCGTCGGGCAAAGGCAGCGGTTCATCCATGCGCCCCTCATCCGGGTGCCGCAGGTGGCCATACCGCAGGTCGACGATGCCCGCGCTGCGCAGGCGACCCAGTCGCGCCAGCGGAGCGGAAAACGGCGAGGAGCCGAGCAGCAGATCCGCGCCGTGTCCCGCCCGCTCCAGAGGGGCACCGTGGTGCGGTGTCCCCAGGAACACCAGGTGCTTGAGCAGGTCGGGCCAGCGGTATCCCGCGCGGCGTGCCTCGTGCACCGCGCTTCGCGCCACCAGTCCGCCCATGCTGTGGCCCACGATGGTGATGCCCTGCACGGGCAGCGGCCACAGGGTCAGCACGCGTTCCAGCTGGTGCGCCAGTTCGCGGCCGTTGGCCGCGATGCGCAGGCCGCTGTTGTAGCGCAGGCGCAAAGGGGTGGCCCGCAGCGCCTCGCTCAGCACCTCGGTGTGGTCATGTCCGCCGCGCCGCCATTGCGTGTCGTTCATGCACAGGCCGTGCACCATCAGCAGCAGGTGGGGCCTGGCCCCCTGCAGCGCCCGATCGAACCGTTCGGCCTGCCGCGTGGGCAACACCCGCTCGCCCTGGCGCCACTCCATCGGCTGGGCGAGCGCGTTGCCCATGGCCGCGAGGCGGTCCCCGAGCACCCCGTTGATCGCCGCCACCACGGCCTCACGACCGGGCGAGTCCTGCCCGGCCTCGGTGGGGTCGTCAAACAAGGGCAGAACGCTGTGCAACACACCGTCGATGCCTGCGCCCACGCCGTGCGCGACCCCACGAATGGCCCCATAGACTCGCCCGGTGAGGCCGCCGGCACGCTCCGGCGCCTCGCCCGCCGGCAGGCCAATGCGTTGGCGCACGGCCTGGTGCACGCCCTCGGCAATGCCGACCACGCCGAGCGTGGCCTGCGTGGCCAGCTGGGCGGCGGCCCGCAGATCGCTGGGACGCAGGTGCCGCTGGCGGGGGGTTGGCGGTGGGGAGGCGGCCATGCCCCATTGTGGACAGGCCCCGGGGCGCACACCGGCCGGGGGACCGGCGGCGTCAGAACACTTCGTCGGGAAGCAGGTAGCGCCACTGCCCCTGGGGCAGCTGGCCCAGGGCCACGCGGCCGATGCGCACTCGCTTGAGGCCCACCACGTGCAGGCCCACCGCCTCGCACATGCGGCGGATCTGGCGCTTCTTGCCCTCGGTGAGCACAAAGCGCAGCTGCTCGGGGTTGAGCCAGTCCACGCCCGCGGGCCTGAGCGGCTGGCCATCGAGCGACAGGCCGTGGCGCAGCCGCGCCAGCCGTTCGGCGGGGAACACGGCCTGCACGTCCTGCTCGACCACGCCCGGCCCTTTCGGCCCGTGCGGCGCCCACACCACGCGCACCAGGTACTCCTTCTCCACCTCGCTGTCCTCGCCGATAAGGGCGCGGGCGACCCGCCCGTCCTGCGTGAGCACGAGCAGGCCGGTGGAGTCGATGTCGAGCCGGCCGGCCGGCGCCAGGCCCTTGAGCTGCGCGGGCGAGAAGCGGCGCGGGCTGCGGTCGTCCTTCCAGTGGGTCCTGGCGTTCAGCAGCACGACGGCGGCCTCGTGGCCGTCCTCGGGCTGGCCGCTCACATAGCCCACGGGCTTGTGCAGCAGGATGGTGACGCGCTCGCCCTGGGCCCTTTGCGCGGCGGGCAGCACCTCGATGCGGGCGCCGGGCCCCACCGCCTGTCCTATGGCGGCCACGGCGCCGTCCACGCTGACCCAGCCATTGGCGATCCACTCGTCGGCCTCGCGGCGCGAGCACAGGCCCAGCTCGGCCAGGCGCTTGTTGAGGCGCGTGCCGTCGCGGGGCGTGGCGGGCGCAGGAGGTGGGGCGGCGTCGCGGCGGGGCGCCTTGCCGGGCTCGCTGGCCCGGGGGGCCGTGGCGGTGGCCGCGGGCTGCACGGGCAGTTCGGGCCGCTGCGCGCTGCTCAGGGGGCGGGCGCGGGCCGGGCCGGGGGGCCGCACCGGCGGGCGGCGGGGCGCGCGCGGATCGGCCGGGGGCTTGGGAGCCGCGGGCTTGAGCTTGAGCGTTCGCTTGGGGGGATCGGATGCCATGGCAGCGATTGTCGCCAACCCCACCACCGACAAAAAAAGAAATCGCCCCGAAGGGCGATCTCCGTCGTCCGAGCCGCGGTCAGGCCTTGCCCTTGGCGGCCTTCAGGGCCCGTTCGTGCTCGGCCTTCGCGTCGGCCTTGCACACCTTCTGGGCGTCGCCGGTCTGGTCTTCGCACTTCTCCTTGGCGATGTCGTAGGCGCTGTCGGCCTTCGCCTTCTCGAGCTTGCGGGCGTTGTCCGGCGAAGCCTTGTACTGCTGCTCCAGGGCCGCCTTGTCGACGCGCTCCGTGCCCTTGGCTTCTTCCTGGCACACGTCCTTGGCGTTGTCCTTCATGGCATCACAGGCCTTCTTCGCGGTCTTGTAGTTCATCTCGATGCGCTCCTTGGCCGCGTCGTACTCCGCCTTGCTCATGGTCTGGGCGGTGGCGAAGGCGGACACGGCGCACAGGGCGACGGCGGTGGCGATTTTGACGTTCATGGCTGACCTCCTTGGGGTTGGGATGCGCCATGTTCCGCCGGAGCGCGGGCGCGCGGCGTAGGAAAGGTGCGCCGCGGCGTGTAGGAGAAGGACGGCCCCGGCCACGCCGGCCCGCGGCCGGGAAGCGCTCAGCCCAGATCGCCCGAGCGCAATGCCTGGAGGTCCAGCACGCGCAGCCCCCCGTACTCGATGCGGATCCACCCCTTCGCCTGCAGCGCGCCCAGGGCCTCGTTCACGCGCTGGCGCGACAGGCCCACCAGGTAGGCCAGTTCCTGCTGCGTGATGCGCAGGATGCCACCCACGTTGGGCGACAGCAGCGGGTGGAACAGGGCCGCCAGGTTGCGCGCCACGCGCAGGTCGGGACTGCCCAGGCGGTCCACCTCGCGCGCGGCGATGAACTGGCCCAGGCGCTCGTTGAGCTGGTGCATCACGAAGCGGTTGAAACCGATGGAATGGTCCAGCAACCAGTCAAAGGTCTCCACCGACAGGCCCGCGATCAGGCTCTTGCGCAAGGCCTGGATGTTGTAGCGGTACTGCTCGTGCTTGAGCACCGTGCCCTCGCCAAACCAGCCGCCGGGCGCCACCCCCGTGAAGGTGATCGCGGGGCCGCTGGAATCGTCGTTCGTCATCTTGAGCAGACCATCGACGAGGCCGAACCAGTAGGTCACTGGCCGCCCGATGCGGCAGACGTAGTCGCCGGCCTCGGCCTCCACCACCTGCAGCGCGTCCAGCGCGCGCTCGCGCGCCTCGCCCTGCAAGGGCGGCAACCAGGGAATGCCGGCGAGCTCGGCCTCGGTGGGGCGGCGTGCGCGCTCGCGGATGGCGCTGCGGCGGGCGGCAAGGTACATGGGGAAAGTCCTAGCAGGGTAGACCCTCAATTGTCGTCACACAGACAACATAACGTCAAACCCGGGCCTACCATGCGTTCCATACCCCCGCCCGGTGCCGCCAGCGAGCGCCCGCGTCGGGACCACAGGAGACGAGGCATGCAGACGACTTTTCCGCGGATGCTGCGGGACCACGCGACGCAGCGGCCCGACGCGCCCGCGATGCGAGAGAAGGCGTACGGGATCTGGCAGACGACGAGCTGGGGCGAGATGCTGCGGCTGGTGAGGTGTCTGGCGTGTGGTCTGCACGAGGCGGGCTTGAGGCGTGGGGAGCACCTGGTGGTGATCGGGGCGAACCGGCCGAGGCTGTACGCGACGATGCTGGCGGCGCAGTCGCTGGGGGCGATCGCGGTGCCGCTGTACCAGGACGCGGTGGCTGGGGAGTGCGTCTTTCCGATCAACAACGCCGAGGTGCGGTTGTGCGTGGTGGAAGACCAGGAGCAGGTGGACAAGATGCTGGAGATCCGGGGGCAGTGCCCGCAGCTCGAGCGCATCTGGTACGACGATGCGCGCGGGCTGAGGAACTACGAGCAGGCGGGGCTGCAAAGCCTGGACGCGCTGGTGGGCGCGGGCGAGGCGTTCGATCGGGCGCACCCTGGGTTCTTCGACGAGCAGGTCGAGCAGGGCCAGCCCGATGACGTGGCGGCGATGTTCTTCACCAGCGGCACGACGGGCAACCCCAAGGGGGTGGTGCACCTGCACCGCGGCCTGCTCGACCGCGCGGGGGCGGGCGCGCGCTTTGACAAGCTGGGCCCGAGCGACGAGGTGCTGGCCTACCTGCCGCCGGCGTGGATCGGGCAGAACATCTTCTCCTACGCGCAGTGGCTGGTCAGCGGCTACGTGGTCAACTGCCCGGAGAGCAGCGCCACGGTCAGCATCGACATGAAGGAGGTGGGGCCGACCTACTACTTCGCCCCGCCCCGGGTCTTCGAGGGCCTGCTGACCAGCGTGATGATCCGCATGGAAGACGCGGGCGCGCTCAAGCGCTGGCTCTTTCACAGCGCCATGGGGCTGGCGCGCCGCGTGGGCCCGGACCTCATGGACGGCAAGCCGGTGGGCGCGTGGGACCGGCTGAAGTACCGCCTAGGCGACTGGCTGGTCTACGGCCCGCTGCGCAACAACCTGGGCCTAAGCCGCGTGCGCGTGGCCTACACCGCGGGCGAGGCCATCGGGCCGGACCTCTTCAGCTTCTACCGCAGCATCGGGGTGAACCTGAAGCAGCTCTACGGCTCCACGGAGACGGCCGTCTTCGTGTGCCTGCAGCCCGACCACGAGGCCAGGGCCGACACGGTGGGGGTGCCCTGCGAGGGGGTGCAGATCAAGCTCAGCGAGACGGGCGAGATCCTGGTGCGCTCGCCCGGGCTGCTCAAGGAGTACCACAAGAACCCGCAGGCCACGGCCGAGGTGCTGGACGCCGAGGGCTGGTACCACACCAGCGACGCGGGCTTCATCGACGCGGCGGGGCACCTGAAGATCATCGACCGGGTCAAGGACGTGGGGCGCCTGAGCGGTGGCGCGCACGACGGCGCCATGTTCGCGCCCAAGTACGTGGAGAACAAGCTCAAGTTCTTCTCGCACATCAAGGAGGCGGTGGCCTTTGGCGACGGGCGAGATCGCGTGTGCGTGATGGTCAACATCGACTTCGAGGCCGTGGGCAACTGGGCCGAGCGGCGCAACTTGCCGTACACGGGCTACACCGACCTGGCGGCCAAGCCCGAGGTCTACGAGCTCATCGCGCAGTGCGTGGAGCAGGTCAACGCCGACCTCAGCCGAGACGAGCGGCTGGCGGGCAGCCAGATCAGCCGCTTCTTGGTGCTGCACAAGGAGCTCGACGCCGACGACGGCGAGCTCACGCGCACGAACAAGGTGCGCCGCGGCTTCATTGGCGAGAAGTACCAGGCGCTGGTGGAGGCGCTGTACGCGGGCAAGCGCGAGCAGTTCATCCAGACGCAGGTCAAGTTCGAGGACGGTCGCACGGGCTCGGTCAGCGCCACGCTGCAGATCCGAGACGCCAAGACCTTCGCCCCGGTGAAGGAGGCGGCATGAGGCAGATCGACATGGACCAAACGGGCGAGTCGGGCAGCGCCGGGGGCGCGGCCGCCAGCGCGGGCGCCAAGAAGATCGGCGAGGTGATCCTGGATGTGAAGAACATCAGCCTGCGCTTTGGCGGGGTCAAGGCGCTGACCGACATCAGCTTTGACGTGCGAGAGCACGAGGTGCGCGCCATCATCGGGCCCAACGGCGCGGGCAAGAGCTCCATGCTCAACTGCATCAACGGGGTGTACCAGCCGCAGGAGGGCTCGATCAGCTTTCGTGGCCAGACCTTCCGGCACATGAACAGTCGCCAGGTGGCCGAGATGGGGATCGCGCGCACCTTCCAGAACCTGGCGCTGTTCAAGGGCATGAGCGTGATCGACAACCTCATGAGCGGGCGCAACCTGCGCGTCAAGAGCGGCTTGCTCGCGCAGGCGTTTCGCCACCCGTTCGCGGGCCTGAAGTGGCTGGGCTCGGCGCAGCAGGAGGAGGAGCAGCACCGCGCCTTCGTCGAGAACATCATCGACTTCCTGGAGATCCAGGCCTACCGCAAGACGCCGGTGGGCACGCTCCCCTACGGGCTGCAAAAGCGCGTGGACCTGGGCCGCGCGCTGGCCATGCAGCCGCAGGTGCTGCTGCTCGATGAGCCCATGGCGGGCATGAACCTGGAGGAGAAGCAGGACATGAGCCGCTTCATCCTGGACGTCAACGACGAGTTCGGCACCACCATCGTGCTGATCGAGCACGACATGGGGGTGGTGATGGACATCTCCGATCGCGTGGTGGTGCTCGACTACGGAAAGAAGATCGGCGACGGCACCCCCGAAGAGGTGCGCGGCAACGAGGAGGTCATCCGCGCCTACCTCGGCACGAGCCACTGATGGAGCAGATGTAGCCATGGCCTTCTTCCTCGAATCGCTCTTCGGCGGCCTCATGGCCGGCATGCTGTACTCCCTGGTGGCGCTGGGCTTCGTGCTGATCTTCAAGGCCTCGGGGGTGTTCAACTTCGCGCAGGGCGCGATGGTGCTGTTCGCCGCGCTGGCGATGGCGCGCTTCTCGACCTGGGTGCCGCAGTGGATCGGCATCGAAAGCCTCATCCTGGCCAACGCCATCGCCTTCGTGCTGGCCGCCGCGCTGATGTGGGTGGTGGCCTGGCTGATCGAGCGCCTGGTGCTGCGCCACCTGGTCAACCAGGAGGGCGTGACGCTGCTCATGGCCACCCTGGGCATCACCTACTTCCTCGACGGCCTGGGCCAGACCCTGTTCGGCTCGAACATCTACGCCATCAACGTGGGCATGCCCAAGGACCCGGTCTTCCTCATGGAGAGCACCTTCCCCGGCGGCGTGCTCATCAACCTCGAAGACGTCTACGCCGCCTGCATCGCCGCGCTGCTGGTGGGCGCGCTCAGCCTGTTCTTCCAGAAGACCAGCACCGGGCGCGCGCTGCGCGCCGTGGCCGACGACCACCAGGCCGCCCAGTCCATCGGCATCGCGCTCAACCGCATCTGGGTCATCGTGTGGTTCGTCGCCGGCGTCACCGCCCTGGTCGCCGGCATCATCTGGGGCTCCAAGCTGGGCGTGCAGTTCTCGCTCACCACCCTGGCGCTGCGCGCGCTGCCCGTGGTCATCCTCGGCGGGCTGACCTCCGTGCCCGGCGCCATCATCGGCGGACTCATCATCGGCGTGGGCGAGAAGCTCTCCGAGGTCTACCTCGGCCCCTTCGTCGGCGGCGGCATCGAGATCTGGTTCGCCTACGTGCTCGCCCTCGTCTTCCTTCTCTTCCGACCCCAAGGGTTGTTCGGCGAGAAGATCATCGATCGCGTCTGAGGAGCTGACCATGTTCTATCGCGAAAACGGTCAGTTCAAGACCTCCTACCGCGCCGACCAGCAGATCTTCCCCATCGACCAGGACCGGTGGCTCGTGCTGGCCCTCATCGCACTGGCCTTCGTGGCGGTGCCGCTGCTGGCCAGCGACTACATGATGCGCGCGATCCTGATCCCCTTCCTGATCATGTCGCTGGCCGCGCTGGGCGTGAACATCCTGGTGGGCTACTGCGGCCAGATCTCGCTGGGCTCGGGCGCCTTCATGGCGGTGGGCGCCTACATGGCCTACAACTTCTTCGTGCGCATCCCCGGCATGCCGTTGGTGCCCGCCCTGCTGCTGGGCGGCCTGTGCGCCACGGTGTTCGGCGTGCTGTTCGGCCTGCCCAGCCTGCGCGTCAAGGGCCTGTACCTCGCTGTCGCCACGCTGGCCGCTCAGTTCTTCGCCGACTGGATGTTCCTGCGCGTGAAGTGGTTCGTGAACGACTCGCCCTCGGGTTCGGTGTCGGTCAACCACCTGCAGATCTTCGGCCTGCCGATCGAAAGCGCGGTGAGCAAGTACCTGTTCTGCCTGGCGGTGCTGGTCGTGCTGGCGCTGCTGGCCAAGAATCTGGTGCGCAGCGCCATCGGCCGCGAGTGGATGGCCATCCGCGACATGGACGTGGCCGCCGCGGTCATCGGCATCCGCCCGATGTACGCCAAGCTCACCGCTTTCGCGGTCTCCAGCTTCATCATCGGCGTGGCCGGTGGCCTGTGGGCCTTCGTCTACCTGGGCGCCTGGGAGCCCGCCGCCTTCGGCGTGGACCTGTCCTTCCGCCTGCTGTTCATGGTGATCATCGGCGGCCTGGGTTCCATCATGGGCGCCTTCTTCGGCGCGGCCTTCATCGTGGTGCTGCCCATCGTGCTCAACCAGGCGCTGCCCGCCCTCGGCGAACTGTTCGGCGTGAGCCTGTCCACCGCCGCCGTCTCGCATGTCGAGCTCATGGTCTTCGGTGGCCTGATCGTCTGGTTCCTGATCGTCGAGCCGCATGGACTGGCCAAGCTGTGGTCCATCGGCAAGCAGAAGCTGCGGCTGTGGCCCTTCCCCCACTGAACCCGCCCCGAAATTTCTTCCCCGTTTTTCGCCCGCGTCAACTTCATCCACAGGAGACAAACCATGAAGCTTCGCCATCTGGTCCTTGCCGTCGCCGCGCTGGCGTGCGGCGCAACTTCGCTGGTGGCCACCAGCGCCTTCGCCCAGGCCAAGGAGCAGTTCTTCCCGCTCCTGTCGTACCGCACCGGGCCCTACGCGCCCAACGGCACCCCCTGGGCCAACGGCAAGCAGGACTACCTCAAGCTCATCAACGCGCGCGATGGCGGCATCAACGGCGTCAAGCTCACGTTCGAGGAATGCGAGACCGGCTACGCCACCGACCGCGGCGTGGAGTGCTATGAGCGCCTCAAGAGCCGCCCAGGCGTGACCCTGTTCGACCCGCAGGCCACCGGCATCACCTTCGCGCTGACCGAGAAAGTCCCCACCGACAAGATCCCGCTGATCACGCTGGGCTACGGCCTGTCGGTCTCCCAGGACGGCAACGCCTTCAAGTGGAACTTCCCGCTCATGGGCAGCTACTGGACGGGCGCCGACATCCTGATCCAGCACATCGGCCAGAAGGAAGGCGGCCTGGACAAGCTCAAGGGCAAGAAGATCGCCCTGGTCTACCACGACTCGCCCTTCGGCAAGGAACCCATCCCCCTGCTTCAGGAACGCCAGCGCATGCACGGCTTCGACCTGCAGCTGATCCCCGTGACCGCGCCCGGCGTGGAGCAGAAAGCCGCCTGGCTGCAGGTGCGCCAAAGCCGCCCCGACTACGTGCTGCTGTGGGGCTGGGGCGTGATGAACTCCACCGCCCTCAAGGAAGCCCAGGCCACGGGCTACCCGCGCGAGAAGATGTACGGTGTGTGGTGGGCCGGCGCCGAACCCGACGTGAAGGACGTGGGCCAGGGCGCCAAGGGCTACAACGCGCTCGCGCTCAACACCTCGGGCCAGCAGCCCAAGGTGATCCAGGACATCCTCAAGCTGGTGCACGACAAGGGCCAGGGCACCGGTCCGAAGGACGAGGTGGGCTCGGTGCTGTACACGCGCGGCGTGATCATCCAGATGCTGGGCGTGGAAGCCGTTCGCCGCGCGCAGGAGCGCTTTGGCAAGGGCAAGGTCATGACGGGCGAGCAGGTGCGCTGGGGCCTGGAGAACCTGGCGCTGGACCAGAAGAAGCTCGACGCGCTGGGCTTCGCGGGCGTTATGCGCCCGCTGTCCACCTCGTGCAACGACCACATGGGCTCGACCTGGGCGCGCGTGCACACCTGGGACGGCGCCAAGTGGAACTTCAGCTCCGACTTCATGCAGGCCGATGAGCAGATCATCAAGCCCATGGTGAAGGCGGGCGCCGACAAGTACCTGGCCGACAAAAAGATGTCGCGCCGGGCTGCCTCGGACTGCGGTTCCTGATCCCTCCTGCGCCGCGCCTCGCGCGCGGCGCCATCTGCAAGGGCGGCGCGCTGCCCTTGCACATGGACACGAAGGAATCCCCATGAGCACCGACCCATCCATCGTCCTCAACGTCAACGGCATCGAGGTCATCTACAACCACGTGATCCTGGTGCTCAAGGGCGTCTCGCTGAGCGTGCGCGAGGGCCAGATCGCGGCCATCCTGGGCGGCAACGGCGCGGGCAAGACCACCACGCTGCGCGCCGTCTCCAACCTGCTCAAGGGCGAGCGCGGCGAGGTCACCAAGGGCAGCATCGAACTGCGCGGCGAGCGCATCGAGAACCTCTCGCCGGCCGACCTCGTGCAGCGCGGCGTGGTGCAGGTCATGGAGGGGCGCCACTGCTTCGCGCACCTCACCATCGAGGAGAATCTCATGACCGGCTCCTACACCCGAAAGGACCGCGCCGAGGTCGCGCGCAACCTGGAGAAGGTCTACACCTACTTCCCGCGCCTGAAGACGCGGCGCACCAGCCAGGCCGCCTACACCAGCGGGGGCGAGCAGCAGATGTGCGCCATCGGGCGCGCGCTCATGGCCAACCCCAGCGTGGTGCTGCTCGACGAGCCCAGCATGGGCCTGGCGCCGCAGATCGTGGAGGAGGTCTTCGAGATCGTGAAGGACCTCAACCACAAGGAGCGCGTGACCTTCCTGCTGGCCGAGCAAAACACCAACATGGCGCTGCGCTACGCCGACTACGGCTACATCATGGAGAGCGGGCGCATCGTCATGGACGGCCCCGCGCCCGAGCTGCGCAACAACGAGGACGTCAAGGAGTTCTACCTCGGCATGGGCGGCGGTGAACGCAAGAGCTTCAAGGACGTGAAGAGCTACAAGCGGAGGAAAAGGTGGCTGGCGTGATGAATCCGTTCTTCGATTCGCTGGAGACGCGCGCCCCCGCGCAACGAGAGGCCGAGCAGATGGCCGCGCTGGCGCGGCAGGTCGCGCACGCGCAGGCCCACAGCCCAGCCTTCGCCGAGATCCTGAGCGGCGTGGACGCGGCCGGCGTGAACAGCCGTGCCGCGCTGGCGAAGCTGCCGGTCACGCGCAAAAGCAGCCTGCTGGGACGCCAGCGCGCCCAGGTCGCCCGCGACCCTTTCGGCGGCTTCAGCGCCCTGGTGCGGGGACCGGCGATGACGCGCCTGTACGCGTCGCCCGGTCCGATCTACGAACCCGAGGGCGCCACGCGCGACTACTGGCGCACGGGCCGCGCCCTGTTCGCCGCGGGCTTTCGCGCGGGCGAACTGGTGCACAACGCCTTCAGCTACCACATGACACCGGGCGCCTTCATCCTGGAGTCGGGCGCGCACGCGGTGGGCTGCACCGTCTTTCCCGCCGGCACCGGCCAGACCGAACAGCAGCTGCAGGCCATGGCCGAGCTGCGGCCCGAGGGCTATACCGGCACGCCCAGCTTCCTGCGCATCCTGATCGAGAAGGCCGCCGAGACCGGCGCGGACCTCTCATCCCTGACGAAGGCGGTGGTGGGCGGAGAGGCCTGCCCGCCCAGCCTGACCGCCTGGTTCGCCGAACGCGGCGTGGCCGTGTACCAGACCTATGCCACCGCCGACCTCGGTCTGGTGGCCTATGAAACCGCCGCCCGCGAGGGCCTGGTGGTGGAGGAACAGGTGATCGTGGAGATCGTGCGTCCAGGCACGGACGATCCCGTGGCCGAAGGCGAGGTCGGTGAGCTGGTGGTCACCTCGCTCAACCCGGCCTACCCGCTGATCCGCTTCGGCACCGGCGACCTCTCGGCCATGCTGCCGGGCGCCTGCCCCACGGGCCGCACGGCGCCGCGCATCAAGGGCTGGATGGGCCGCGCCGACCAGACCACCAAGGTGCGCGGCATGTTCGTGCACCCCTCGCAGGTGGCCGACATCGCGCGCCGCTTCCCGCAGATCCGCAAGGCCCGCCTGGTGGTCAGCGGCGAGATGGCCAGCGACCAGCTCTGCCTGCGCGTGGAAGCCGAGCCGGGCGGCCAGGCTGCCGAGGCGCTGCGCGAAAGCATCGCCGCCGCCGTGCGCGATATCACCAAGCTGCGCGGCGAGGTGGAGCTGGTGGCGCCCGGCAGCCTGCCCAACGACGGCAAGGTGATCGAGGACGCCCGCAGCTACCGCTGAAGGGCGCCGGGACAGGGGTTTGTACGGGTGGGGGGCTACGTATTTCCCGCGATGGCCGCCCCCGTGGGCCCGCATAGCATGCGCGGGTCATTAACCTCCCTACAGGAGACAACCATGAAACAGCTCGTCACCCTGGCCCTGGGCACAACCCTGGCGGTGGGCGCGTTCGCCCAGGCCTTCCCCAGCAAACCCATCACCTTCGTGGTGCCCTTCGCCGCTGGCGGCCCGACCGACCTCGTGGCACGCCAGCTCGCCGAGGCCATGCGCAAGCCGCTGGGCAACAACGCCAACATCGTGGTCGAGAACACCGCCGGCGCCGGCGGCACCATCGCCGCGACCCGCGTGGCCCGCGCCCCCAAAGACGGCTACACCCTGCTCGTGTGGCACATCGGCATGGCCGCCACCGACAGCCTCTACAAGAAGAAGCAGTTCAGCGCGCTGGACGATTTCGAGTACCTGGGCGCCATCAACGACGTGCCCATGACGCTGCTGGGCTCCAACAAGCTCAATGCCAATACCTACCGCGACTTCGAGGCCTACATCCGCTCCAACGGCGGCAAGCTCAACCTGGCGCACGCCGGCCTGGGCTCGGCCTCGCACATCTGCGGCCTGATGTGGCAACACGCCGTCAAGCTGGACAAGTCCATGACCACCATTGCCTACCGCGGCACCGGCCCGGCCATGAACGACCTCATCGGCGGCCAGGTGGACGTGATGTGCGACCAGACCACCAACACCACCGCGCAGATCGAGGGCGGCCGCGTGAAGGCCTTCGCCGTGACCACGGCCAAGCCGCTGAGCAACCACCCCATCCTCAAGCACTACCCTTCGTTGCAGGAAATGGGCCTCAAGGGCTTCAACCTCACCATCTGGCACGGCATGTACGCCCCGAAAGGCACGCCGCCCGACGTGCTGAAAAAGCTCAATGACGCCCTCAAGGTCGCGCTCAAGGACCCCGAGTTCATCAAGCGCCAGGAAGAACTGGGCGCCATCGTGGTGACCGATGACCGCGTCACGCCCGAAGGCCACAAGAAGTTCGTGGCCAACGAGATCGCCAAGCTCAAGGTGGTGATCGACGCGGCCGGCCAGTACGCCGATTAATAGGGAAACACCCCCCGCGGCGCTTCGCGCCACCCCCCTGAAGGGGGCGACACCTGCGGCCCGGCAACGCCGGTTCCGCGGTGTCTCTGGGTTTTCACCCGTGCGCGCTGCGCGGGTGTCTCTGGGCTGACACCTGCGCTCGCCGGGTAGTAGTCCTCCGGTTGACTCCCCGACGCTGACCGGTAGGCTGACGGTCACCGACCGTTCAAGCAGGAGACCACCGCATGCGCCTCAGCCGCCGATCCCTCATTGCCCTCGCCACCGCCCTGGCCCTGCCCGCCGCCACGCTCGCGCAGGGTGCCTGGCCGAACAAGCCGGTGCGCATCGTCGTGCCCTTCGCGCCGGGCGGCACCACCGACATCCTGGCCCGCACCCTCGCGCCCGAGCTGAGCAAGGCCTTTGGCCAGAGCTTCGTGGTGGAGAACCGCGCGGGCGCGGGCGGCAACATCGGCGCCGAGGTGGTGGCCAAGTCGCCCGGTGACGGCTACACCCTCCTCATGGGCACCGTGGGCACGCACGGCATCAACAAGTCGCTCTACAGCAAGCTGCCCTACGACCCGCAGAAGGACTTCGTGCCCGTGACCCTGGTGGCCGGCGTGCCCAACGTGATGGTGATGGGCACCAAGCGCGCGCAGGAGCTCGGCATCCAGAGCGTGGCCGACTTCATCAAGGTCGCCAAGGCCCGGCCGGGGCGGCTGAACATGGCCTCCAGCGGCAATGGCACCTCCATCCACCTGGCCGGCGAGCTGTTCAAGTCGCGCACCGGCATTTTCATGACGCACATCCCCTACCGCGGCTCGGGCCCGGCACTGGCCGACCTGCTGGCCGGCGGCGTGGACGTGATGTTCGACAACCTGCCCTCGTCCATGGCGCACATCCAGGCCGGCAACCTCAAGGCCTTCGCCGTGACCAGCGCGGTGCGCTCGGCCGCCCTGCCCGACGTGCCCACGGTGGCCGAGGCGGGCAAGCTGCCGGGCTTCGAGGCCAGTTCCTGGTTCGGCCTGCTCGCGCCGGCCGGCACGCCGGCCGACACCGTGAACCGCCTGCAGCAGGAAACCGCCAAGGCCCTCAGCGCCCCGGCGGTGAAGGAACGCCTGCTGGCCCAGGGCGCCATCCCCAGCGGCAACACGCCTGCCGAGTTCGCGGCGCTGATCGACGCGGAAATCCGCAAGTGGGAGGCCGTGGTGAAGGCCTCGGGCGCGAAGGTGGATTGACGGCGGCGGGCGGCCTCACACCCCCCAGACCACCTCCACGCGCTCCTTCAGGGCGCGCTGCAGCATTTCGATGAAGGGCGTGCTGCGCATGCGCAGGCTCACGCTCTCGAACGTCGGCGGGACCTCGCCCTTGGCCTCGGCCTCGTCGCGCAGGCGCTTGTGCTCGGCTTCCTCGGCCAGCACCGCGGCGCGGATCGCGTCGATCGCGCGCGGCATGTCGTCAGGCAGCAGCACCCCAGGGCTGTCAGGGTCCTTGCCCAGGATCTCCAGCATGCGCTTGCCGTGCGCCGGCAGCATGACGAGATCGCCGGTCTCCCGGGATTTGAAGCGGTACACACTCATGTCGTTTCTCGAACGCGGAACGCCCGACCTTACTCCCTTGGGGGCGGCCACGCCAGTGCGCTGGTGTAACACGGCTTTCACTGCCAAGGGTTTACCCGGTTGTTCGCTGATGTTTCATGTCTAAACTAATTAAACATGAAAACGTCGCTGCAACGCATCCTGTGCATCGGTGGTGGCCCGGCAGGGCTGTACTTCGCGCTGTTGATGAAGCGGCGACAGCCCTCGCTGGAGGTCACGGTCGTCGAGCGCAACCGCCCCTTCGACACCTTCGGCTGGGGCGTGGTGCTGTCCGACCAGACCCTGGGCAATCTGCGCGCGGCCGACCCCGAAACGGCGCAGGAAATCGGCGACGCCTTCAACCACTGGGACGATATCGAGGTCTTCTACAAAGGCCGCAGCGTGCGCAGCGGCGGCCACGGCTTCTGCGGCATTGGCCGCAAGCGTCTGCTCAACGTGCTGCAGGCGCGCTGCCAGCAGCTCGGCGTGAAGCTGGTGTTCGAGACCGACGTCACCGACGACCAGGCCCTGGCCGCGTTGTACCGGGCCGATCTGGTCATCGCCAGCGACGGCCTCAACAGCCGCGTGCGCACGCGCTACGCCAGCACCTTCGAGCCCGACATCGACAACCGCCAGTGCCGCTTCGTGTGGCTCGGCACCAAGAAGACCTTCGACGCCTTCACCTTTGCCTTCGTCCAGACCGAGCACGGCTGGTTCCAGGCCCACGCCTACCAGTTCGACGCCGACACCTCCACCTTCATCGTGGAGACGCCCGAACACGTGTGGAAGGCGCACGGCATCGACCAGATGAGCCAGGAAGACGGCATCGCCTTCTGCGAGAAGCTCTTCGCGCCCTACCTCGACGGCCACCGCCTCATCAGCAACGCCGGCCACCTGCGCGGCTCGGCCATCTGGATCCGCTTCCCGCGCGTGATCTGCAAAACCTGGGTGCACTGGCAGGCCATCGAGGGCAGGAACACCCCCATCGTGCTGATGGGCGACGCCGCGCACACGGCGCACTTCTCCATCGGCAGCGGCACCAAGCTCGCGTTGGAGGACGCCATCGACCTGGCCACCGAGTTCGAGCGCCACCCCGAGGCCGACGTCGCCACGGTGCTGCAGGCCTACGAGGCCCGGCGCAGCGTGGAGGTGCTCAAGATCCAGAACGCCGCGCGCAATTCCACCGAGTGGTTCGAGCACGTGGACCGCTACACCGGCATGGAGATCGAGCAGTTCGCCTATTCGTTGCTCACGCGCAGCCAGCGCATCAGCCACGAGAACCTGCGCCTGCGCGACGCCCGCTGGCTGGAAGGCTACGAGAACTGGCTCGCGAATCGCGCCGGCAGCGCGGCCGCGAAACACCCCACGCCGCCCATGCTGCTGCCGCTGAAGGTGCGCGGCCTGTCATTGAAGAACCGCATCGTCGTGTCGCCCATGGCGCAGTACAAGGCGCAGGACGGCGTGGTGGGCGACTGGCACTTCGTTCACCTGGGCGCGCGCGCCGCCGGCGGCGCGGCGCTGGTGATGGTCGAGATGACCAGCCCCACGCCCGAGGGCCGCATCACCCCCGGTTGCCCCGGGCTGTGGAACGACGCGCAGCAGCGCGCCTTCGAGCGCATCGTTCGCTTCGCCCATGAAGAGGGCGACGGCGCGAAGATCGGCCTGCAACTCGGCCACAGCGGCCCCAAGGGCTCCACGCAACTGGGCTGGGAACAGATCGACGAGCCCCTGCCCAGCGACAACTGGCCACTGCTGTCGGCCAGCGCCCTGCCCTACGGCGAGCAGAACCAGGTGCCGCGCGCCATGACCCGCGCCGACATGGACGCCATGACCGCCGCCTTCGTCGACTCGACGCGGCGCGCCGCCGCCGCCGGTTTCGACTGGCTGGAGCTGCACTGCGCGCACGGCTACCTGCTCTCGGCCTTCATCTGTCCGCTCACCAACCAGCGCACCGACGCCTATGGCGGCTCGCTGGAGAACCGCTGCCGCTACCCGCTGGAAGTCTTCCAGGCCATGCGCGCCGCCTGGCCCGCCGACAGGCCCATGAGCGTGCGCATCTCGGCGCACGACTGGGCACCCGGTGGCAACACGCCGGACGACGCGGTGGCCATCGCGCGCCTGTTCAAGGCCGCTGGCTGCGATGTGATCGACGTCTCCTCGGGACAGACCACGCGCCAGGCCAGGCCGGTGTATGGCCGCATGTACCAGACACCGTTCGCCGACCGCGTGCGCAACGAGGTCGACATCCTGACCATGGCGGTGGGCGCCATCAGCGAGGCCGACCACGCCAACAGCATCGTGGCCGCGGGCCGCGCCGACCTGTGCGCCGTGGCCCGCCCGCACCTGGCCAACCCGGCCTGGACGCTGCACGAGGCCGCCAAGCTGCAGACCCGCGCCATCGATTGGCCCGCGCCCTACCTGAGCGGGCGCGACCAGCTCTACCGGGAGATCGCGCGCCAGCAAGCCATGAAGGCGCAAGAGGAAGAGGAGGCCAGCAAATGAACGCTCTCGAAAACCTGGACCTCGAGGCGCGCGCGCACAGCGAGCACGCGCATGAGCTGCGCCTGTGGTTGCGCCTGCTCACCTGCTCGCAGCTGATCGAGAAGCGCGTGCGTGCGGGGCTTCGGGAGCACTTCGACACCACGCTGCCGCGCTTCGACCTGATGGCGCAGCTCGAACGTCACCCGGACGGACTGAAGATGAAGGAGCTGTCGCACCGGCTCATGGTCACGGGCGGCAACGTCACCGGCATCACCGACCAGCTCGTGGCCGAGGGCCTGGTCGAGCGCACCGGCGTCGAGGGCGACCGCCGCGCCTTTCGCGTGCGCCTGACCGAGCGCGGCCGTCGCGCCTTCACCCAGATGGCCGAACAGCACGAGCACTGGATCGTGGAGGCCTTCGAGGGCCTGTCGCCGCGCGACCTCGAGCAGCTCTACAAGCTGCTGGGCAAGGTCAAGCAGCACCAGCTCGAACTCAACCAGCGCCTGACGGACGCCATCGAATGAAACACCCCATCCCCGACCACAACCCCATGCGCGGCCAGTACGCGCCGGCCCAGGCCTCGCCCCGGCACTTCGCCCTGTCCATCGCGGGCGGCGTGGCCACCGTCACGCTCAACCGCCCGGACCGCAAGAACCCGCTCACCTTCGACTCCTACGCCGAGCTGCGCGACTGGTTCCACGGCCTGCAACGCGCCACCGACGTGAAGGCGGTGGTGCTCACCGGTGCGGGCGGCAACTTCTGCTCCGGCGGCGACGTGCACGAGATCATCGGCCCACTGACGAAGATGACCATGCCCGAGCTGCTGGCCTTCACGCGCATGACGGGCGCGCTGGTGAGCGCCATGCGCGCCTGCCCGCAGCCCATCGTGGCCGCCATCGACGGCGTGTGCGCCGGCGCCGGCGCCATGATGGCCCTGGCCAGCGACCTGCGCCTGGGCACGGCGCGCGCCAGCACCGCCTTCCTGTTCACGCGCGTAGGCCTGGCCGGCGCCGACATGGGCGCCTGCGCCCTGCTGCCGCGCCTGATCGGCCAGGGCCGCGCCAGCGAGCTGCTGTTCACCGGCCGCGCCATGAAGGCCGACGAAGGCCTGGCCTGGGGTTTCTTCAATGCCCTGCACGAACCCGAGGCCCTGCCCGGGGCCGCGCTCAAGCTCGCGGCCTCGCTCGCCGAGGGCCCGACCTTCGCGCACGGCATGACCAAGACCATGCTGCACCAGGAATGGGCCATGACGCTGGACCAGGCCATCGAGGCCGAGGCCCAGGCCCAGGCCATCTGCATGCAGACGCAGGACTTCCGCCGCGCCTACGAGGCCTTCGCGGCGAAGCAGCGCCCGGTCTTCGAGGGAGACTGAGCCCATGGTCGCCTTCGACCGCCCCCATGGCATGACCCCGCCGCAGGCGCAGTGGGAACTGCCCTTTTTCGGCGAGCACCACCGCGCGCTCGCCCTGGGCCTGGCCGACTGGGCCGGCGCGCAACAGGTGGACGAATCCGACGACCGCCGCGCCTGCCGCGACTGGGTGCGCCGCCTGGGTGAGTCCGGCTGGCTGCGCTACTGCGTGCCCGCCGCGCACGGCGGCGCGCTCGACAAGCTCGACTCGCGCGCGCTCGTGGTCCTGCGCGAAACCCTGGCCTTCCACTCGCCGCTGGCCGACTTCGCCTTCGCCATGCAAGGCCTGGGCAGCGGCAGCATCACGCTCGGGGGCAGCGAGGCGCAGCGCGAACAGCGCCTGCGCGCCGTGGCCAGTGGCGCGCAGATCGCCGCCTTCGCGCTCAGCGAACCCGAGGCCGGCTCCGACGTGGCCGGCATGCGGACCCGCGCCCGCCCGGTGGACGGCGGCTGGGCGCTGGATGGCAGCAAGACCTGGATCAGCAACGGCGGCCTGGCCGACTTCTACGTGGTCTTCGCCAAGACCACGCCCGACGCCGGCGCGCGCGGCATCAGCGCCTTCGTCGTGCCGGCCGACGCGCCGGGCCTGGACACCACCGAGCACATCGACGTGATGGCCCCGCACCCGCTCGCCACCCTGCGCTTCAAGGACTGCCGCGTCGGCGCCGACGCGCTGGTGGGCGCAGTGGACGGGGGCTTCAAGCTGGCCATGCAGACGCTGGATATCTTCCGCGCCTCGGTGGCCGCCGCCGCACTGGGCATGGCACGCCGCGCCTTCGCCGAGGCGGTGGCCCACGCGAAGCGGCGCGAGATGTTCGGCCAGCACCTGGCCGACTTCCAGCTCACCCAGGCGCGCCTGGGTGAGATGAGCGCGCTGATCGACGCCGGCGCGATGCTCACCTACCGCGCCGCCTGGATGCGCGACGAAAGCGCTTCGCAAGGCGCCGGCACGCCGGCCTACACCGCCGCCGCCGCGGCCGCCAAGCTCACCGCCACCGAGAACGCGCAGCGCGTGATCGACATGGCCGTGCAGATGTTCGGCGGGCGCGGGGTGCGCGTGGGCGAGGTGGTGGAACACCTCTACCGAGACATCCGCTCGCTGCGCATCTACGAGGGCGCGAGCGAGGTGCAGCTCCTGATCCTCGGCAAGAACGCCCTGCGTTGAACCACGAGACACCGATGACATCCGCCCAGACCGACCGCTTCGTGCACGACCGGCTGCCCCCACCGGGGCAATGGCCCGAGCTGCGCTTCGACACGCCCGAGCTGCAGGCCATTCCCGCGCAGGTGAACCTGGTGCAGGCCCTGTTCGACCAGGCCTTCGCCCGGGGCCACGCCGAGCGCCCCTTCCTGCGCAGCGACGCCCGCACGCTGAGCTATGCGCAGGCGCGCGAGCAGGTCAACCGCATCGCCAACCTGCTGGTGCGCGAACACGGCCTGGTGCCCGGCAACCGCGTGCTGCTGCGCGGCGGCAACTCGGTGGCCATGGCGCTGGCCTGGCTGGCCGTGGTGCAGGCCGGGCTGGTGGTGGTCGCCACCATGCCGCTGCTGCGCGCCAAGGAGCTCCAGGGCATCATTCACAAGTCCCAGCCCGCGCTGCTGCTGTGCGACGCCGCGCTCACCGGCGAGCTCGAGGCTTGCGGCAGCGCGCTGCCGCTGCTGCGCTTCAACACCGACGCCGCCGACGGCCTCGAAGCGCTGGCCGCTCGCCAGCCCGCTCAGGCCACGCCCTGCCCCACCGCGGGCGAGGACATCGCGCTGCTGGCCTTCACCTCCGGCACCACGGGCGTGCCCAAGGCCGCCGTGCACACGCACCGCGACGTGCTCGCCGCCTGCGAGTGCTGGCCGCGCCACGTGCTGCGCGCCACGCCCGACGACGTGGTGGTGGGCTCACCGCCGCTGGCCTTCACCTTCGGCCTGGGCGGCCTGCTGATCTTCCCGATGTGGGCCGGCTGCTCGGTCTACTTCCCCTCGATCGCCTACACGCCCGAGGCCATGGTCAAGCTCATCGCCGACAAGGGCGCGACCATCTGCTACACCGCGCCCACCTTCTACCGGCAGATGGCGCCCTTCGCGCAGCAGCACGGCATCGGCCGGCTGCGCCTGTGCGTGAGCGCGGGCGAGGGCCTGCCCGATGCCACGCGCCAGCTGTGGAAACAGGCCAGCGGCATCGAGATGCTCGACGGCATCGGCGCCACCGAGATGTTCCACATCTTCATCTCGGCCGCGCCCGAGGCCGTGCGGCGCGGTGCCATCGGCACGGTGGTGCCGGGCTACACCGCGCGCATCGTGAACGACGCCGGCCAACCCGCGGCCGATGGCGAAATCGGCCGCCTGGCGGTGATCGGCCCCACCGGCTGCCGCTACCTCGATGAGCCGCGCCAGGCGCAGTACGTGCAAGGTGGCTGGAATTTCCCCGGCGACGCCTTCCAGCGCGACGCGGACGGCTACTACTTCTACCAGGCGCGCACCGACGACATGATCATCACGGCGGGCTACAACGTGGCCGGTCCCGAGGTCGAGTCCTCGCTGCTGGCGCACCCGGCCGTGGCCGAGTGCGGCGTCGTCGGGCGACCCGACGAGGAGCGCGGGCAGGTGATCGTGGCCTACGTGGTGCTCAAGCCCGGGCACGCGGGCGACGCGGCCATGGTCAAGGCGCTTCAGGACCACGCCAAGGCCAGCATGGCGCCCTACAAGTACCCGCGCGAGGTGGTCTTCGTCGAACGGCTGCCCCGCACCGAAACCGGCAAGCTGCAACGCTTCGCCCTTCGTCAAAACGCTTCCCCCGCCAAGGCCTGACACCATGCTGCAACACCTCCACCCCGACGGCTGGACGCCACCCAAGGGCTACGCCAACGGCATCGCCGCGCGCGGCACGCAGATCTTCGTCGGCGGCCAAATCGGCTGGAACAGCCAGCAGCGGTTCGAAAGCGACGACTTCATCGCACAGACGCGCCAGGCCCTGCAGAACGTGCACGACGTGCTGCGCAGCGGCGGCGCCGGTCCCGAACACATGGTGCGCATGACCTGGTACATCCTCGACCGCGACGAGTACAACGCCCGCCTGCGCGAGCTCGGCGAGGCCTACCGCGCGGTCATGGGCAAGCACTTCCCCGCCATGACCTGCGTGGAGGTGCGCCGGCTGGTCGAGGCGCGCGCCAAGGTGGAGATCGAGGTCACGGCCGTGCTGCCGGACCCGGTGGGCCAGGCCGGCTGAGCCAGGGCCGGGCCTCAGCCCTCGCGGGCGCTGTCCGCCAGGTCGGGGGGCAGCGTGAAGCTCACCCGGCAGCCCTGGCCGGGCGAGGACTCGCAGCGCACGATGCCGCCGTGGCGCTCGATGATGCGGCGCATCAGCGCCAGGCCCACGCCCATGCCCTCGTAGTCGAGCGAGTGGTGCTGGCGCTGGAACAGCGTGAACACCTTGTCGGCCGCGCGCCGGTCGAAACCCACGCCGTTGTCGTTCACGTAGAACAACCGCGTGCCATCAGTCGCTTCCTGCCAGCCCACCTCGATCCGGGGTTCTTGCACTGAGCGCGTGAACTTCAGCGCGTTGTCGAGCACATGCGAGAAGGCCTGCGCCAGCAGCATCGGGTCGCCGCGCACCACCGGCAGGTCCGGGTCGATGCGCCACGCCACACGGGCCGCGTGGGGATGGCGGTTCAAATGCACCAGCAGGCCCTGCACCAGCGGCCCCAGCGGCACGGCCTGCGCCTCCACGCGCACGCGCGACAGGCGGGTGAAATCCAGCAGGGCATCGAGCATGCCGCTCATGCCTTCGATGGCCTGCATCGCCGATTGGGTGTACTCCCGCTGCACCGGGTCGTCCACCTTCTCCGCGTGTTCTCGCATCAGCCGCAGGTAGCCCCGGGCGTGGCGCAGCGGCGAACGCAGGTCGTGCGACAGGATCTGCGCGAAGGCGTCCATGTCGCGCAGCGCCAGGCCCTGCGAGCGCGTGCGCGACTCCAGTTGCGCCTGCAGGTTCTCGGCGCGCGTGTAGGGCACCAGCGTCTCGCGGTCCTGCCAGCGAGACAGGTCGAGCACCATGGCGTCGAAGCCCAGGTACAGGCCGCTCGGATCGATCAAGGGCATACCGATGAGCAGGGCCGAGAAGCGCTCACCGGTATGGCGGTACAGGGCCAGCCGCAGTTCGCGCATCTGCCCCGTGTGCCGCAGGCCCTCGACGAACCCGTCCAGTGCCGCCACGCGCTCGTCGTGTTCGGAGATGCCCAGGAAGTGGGCCAGCGGCGTCATCGGATGGGCCTGGCCTTCGAACCACGCGTGCGCCGTGGTATTGGCGCTGTGCACCACCCCGTCGGCGGTGATCAGCAGCAGCGCGCAGGGCAACCGGTCGCCCGGGGGCAGCGGCCATTCGGCCACGGGTAACACGGACAACAAGGGACGGTTCGACACGGCAGGCACTCGCTCGGTGACAACTCGCCCTGGGGCGTGTTTGCCGCATCATGCAACGTTCGGCCAGACGGCACCAGCCCTGCCCCAGAAGGGACACCTGTCAATCCTGACGCCCCTTCCCCTGTCAGAACTGTCAGGTGCGCACGCGGCCGTCGCCGGTGAGCATCGACAGCTCGGAGAAGCGCGAGGCGACGTGGTTGTCGGCGCTCAGCGAGATGCTGAAACCGCCAAAGCTGGTGTCGCCGATGGCTTCGAGCCCGCTCACGAGCGTGCCCGCGCCGACGCGGCCGCCCGCGCGGCGCGCGCCTTCGGCCAGCAGGCGTGCGGCCAGAAAGCCTTCGAGGCTGGAGTAGTTGGGCTGCACCTTGTTGCCGCCGCGCGCGATCGCGTCGAGGAACTCGCGCGTGATGGGGCGCGCGGTGGAGAAGGGGTTGGGCACCACCTGCGAAATGGCCACGCCCGCGCCGTCCTTGCCGAGCGCATCGGCCAGGGCCTGCGTGCCGACGAAGGACACGTTGAAGAAGGTGCCGCCGAAGCCGGCCTTGCGCGCCTCGCGCACGAAGGCCGCGCAGGATGCGTAGGCACTGATCTGCACCACCGCCTGCGGCTTGGCCGCGACGATGGTGGCCACGGCCTGGGCGACGTCGACCGAGTTGCGCTCCACCGTGGCCGTCGCCTTGGGCTTGAGCTGGCGCTGCTGCAGCGCGAGCGTCACACCGTCCAGGCCGGCCTTGCCGTACGAGTCGTTCTGATGGAACACCGCGACATTGTTCAAGCCCAGGCCGGTCAGCTGGCGCACGATGAGCTCGGTCTCGTCGTTGTACGAGGCGCGCAGGTGGAAGGCCAGGCGGTTGAAGGGCTGGCGCAGGCCCATGGCGCCGGTGAAGGGCGCGATGAAAGGCGTGTCGGCCTTGGTGGCCAGCGGCAGCGCCGCCAGGCTCGTGGGCGTGCCGATGTAGCCGAACAACGCGGTGCAGCCACGCGAAAGCAGCTGGCGCGTGTTCTCGGCGCAGCGGTCGGGCTCGTAGCCGTCGTCGAGCTTCACGATCTCGACACGCTGGCCGTTCACGCCGCCTTGCTGGTTGAGGTGATCGAAGTACAGCTGCGCGCCCGCGTTGAACTGGATGCCCAGCTGGGCGGCCGGCCCACTGAACGCGGCCGACTGGCCCAGCACGATGCGGTTGCTCTGCGCCAGCAGGGCCGGCGCGGCCAGGCTGGCGGCCCCACCGAGGGCGGTGGCGGCAAAGGCGCGGCGGGTCAGGCCAGCGATGGGGACAGGGCGCGGCGGGGAACGCATCGGACGGGCCTCCTGGGCGGTTCGGCCAGCGGGCTGGCAGATACCCTATATCGGTATGCAGACCTCGCGCATGCTACCGATCGTTGGCACGCGAGCGCTCACGCTCACCGGCCCAGGGTGACCGTTGATCGCGCGATGGCGGGGTGTCGGCCTAGAAGCGCCGCGTGAGCTCGACGCCCGCCGACAGCGAGCGCCCCGCGCCCGGCTCGAAGAAGCGGCCATTGCCTTCGTTGACGATGACCGAGCCTGCGTGGCGGCGGTCCGTCAGGTTGTCCAGGCGCAGGAACTGGCGCCAGGTCCAGGGCCCCGTGGATTGTTCGAAGCGCGCGCCCAGCGCGAACAGGGTGTAGGCCTCGGCCGCGTCGGTGTTGAGGTCGTTCACGAACACGCGTCCACTGCGCCGGGCCTCCAGCGTGAACACGCCGCCCACGGGCGCGGCCCAGCGCGGCGTCCACGCCAGTTGCGCGAACACCTGTTGCGCCGGCAGGCCCGGCATGCGCCGGCCCGCGGGGATGGGGGTGGGCGGGTTCACGTTGGGGCACAGGGTCGCGGTGCAGGTGAGGAAGCCGTCGCGGTAGCGCGCGCTCATGGCGGTGTAGGCGCCCGTCAGCGCGAACTCGCCCAGGGCCCATTCACCGGCCAGCTCCAGGCCCTGGCGTTCGGTGCGGCCGGCGTTCTGGAAAGTCGAGCGCCCGCCGGTGTTGTTCTGCACCACGATCTCGTCGCGCGTGCGAATGTCGAACAGCGTGGCGTTCCACACGCCGTTGGCGTGGCGCCCACGCAAGCCGATCTCGGCGCTGGTGCTGCGCGCGGCGTTCAGGTCGGTGTTGAGGCCGGCGCCGCCGCCGCTGCGGTAGGCGGCCTCGTTGAGCGTGGGCGTTTCGAGCCCCCGCCCCACGCTGCCGAAGGCCTGCAGGTTCGGTGCGATGCGCCAGCGCGCGCCGACCACGGGCAGTGTGCCGCTGTAGCGCGCGCTGCCGCTGTCGTCGCCATTGGCGAGGAAGCGGTCGCTCGACTCGAAGTGCGTGCGCACACGGCGCACGCCGCCCTCGAGCGTCCAGTCCTCACGCGTCCACGCGGCGCGCAGATACGGATCCAGCGTGTCGGCGCGGTTGCTCTCGTCGCGGCGCAGGATGCCTTGCACGCCCAGGGTGGTGCCCACGAAGTTGTTGTAGCCACGGCGCGCGTCGCTCTGGCGGTCCATGGCCAGTCCCGCGCTCAGGTCCAGCGCACCGCCCTGCCAATCGGTTTTCAGGCGCCAGCGCGCGTTGAAGCCCCAGTAGTCGCGGTCCAGGTCGATCACCCCGCCCGAGCTGCCCGGCGCGGCCTGCGCGCCGGTGGGAATGGACTGGAACTGCACCACGCGGCGCTGGCCCGCGTAGCCCATGAGCTCGATGCGGTGCCCACCGCCCAGCGACTGGTCCCAGGCCAGGCCGGCCTGCGTCTGCGACACCGACTTGCGCGTGTTGAAGTTGATCGCGCTGGCATCGGTCTGCTCGGGGTCGGCGTCGAACTGCGCGCGCGACAGGCCCAGGGGGTCGTACGAAAAAGCGCTCTGGCGGTTGAACACCAGCGTGGTGCGGCCGCCCTCGTGCGCGCGCGACAGCTTGGCATTGGCCGTGCTGCGCCGCGCGGCCGATTGCGGCCGCTGGCCGTCGGTCTCGAAACGGCCCACGTCGAGCAGATAGGACCAGCCGGGTGAGGCCGCCGTGCCGGTCTGCCCCGCCACCTGCGTGGACAGGCGCCAGAGCCCATGGGGCCCGACGGCCAGGCCGGTCCGCCACTCGCCTGGGCGCGTGCCGTCCTGTGTGTAGAGCAGGATGGCGCCGCCGCTGGAGGCGCCGTACAGCGCGGCGAAGGGACCGCGAACCACCTCGATGCGGTCGGCGCTGCCCAGCGGGAAGTTGGCCGCCTGGCCCGATCCGTCGGGCGCGCTGGCGGGGATCCCATCGACGAACAAGCGCACGCCGCGCACGCCGAAGGTGGCGCGCGCCCCGTAGCCGCGGATCGACACCTGCAGGTCCTGCGCGTAGTTCTCGCGCTGGCGAATGACCAGCCCCGGCACACGCCCCAGGCCCTCGGACAGGTTGATCTGCAGTTGCCCGTCGCGCAGCTCGCTGCCATCGATCACGTCCACGCTGGCACTGCCCAGCCAGCGCTGCGCGGCACTGGCGTTGCCCGTGATCACCACGGGCGCGAGTGCACCGCCATCGGGGGCGGGCACCGCCTGGGCCAGCGCGCCACCGCACAAGCAGAGCCAGGCGCCCGGCACGGTTTGACGAAGCGCCCTCATGGCCGCTGCACGCTCGGTGGCGTAGCCAGGTACCAGGTGGCCAGGTTGTCGATTTCGGCACCGGTCAGGGGTTGGGCGATCACCGACATGGCGTCGTGCCATCGTTGGCCGCGACGTCGCTCCTGCCGGCCGTGCCATCGGCCTTGGGTCATGTGTCTCCTCGTTGGTGGAACCCGGTCGTGCCGGGCCGAACCATTGTGGGTGTGGTGTCCGCCGCGCCACAAGCGGCGGGGCAATACCCCACCCTCACCTACGCCCGTTGTGTGTCGAAACGGAACACCCTTCACCGCCGCGCGCCCGCGGACAGGCCGCGCCAGGCCGGCGATGCGCCCCGGAAGCCGCGGCGCCTCGGGCGAGACCGGGCTGGGGCGCCGTGACGACAGGCGAACCCGAACAGATGGAACAATCGGGCACGCCCGCTGCGGTCCCCTCGGACCCCGGGCAGGAACCTGCGACATGAACCTTCATCCCCCCCGCGTCCTCAGCATCGCCGGCAGCGACTCCGGCGGCGGTGCCGGCATCCAGGCCGACCTCAAGACCATGAGCGCGCTCGGCTGCTTCGGCATGACCGCCATCACCGCCATCACCGCGCAGAACACCCAGGGCGTGCGCGCCATCCAGGCCCTGCCCCCGGCGCTGCTCGAACAGCAGATCGACGCCGTGGTGGAGGACATCGGCGTGGACGCGGTGAAGATCGGCATGCTGCACGACCCCGAGGTGGTGCGCGCCGTGGCGCGCGCCATCGACCGCCACCGCCTGGAGCGCGTGGTGCTCGACCCGGTGATGGTGGCCACCAGCGGCGACCGCCTCATCGCCCAGGAAACCGTGGCCGTGCTGGTGGCCGAGCTGTTTCCGCGCGCCACCGTGATCACGCCCAACCTCGACGAAGCCGGCTGGTTCGTGGGCCACGCCATCCCCGACGCCGACGCCCTGGAAGGCGCCGCGCACGAGCTGCGCGCCATGGGCGCGCGCGGCGTGCTGCTCAAGGGCGGTCACCTGAGCGGCCCGGTGCTCACCGACCTGCTGCTCGACGGCTCGGGCGTCGCGCGCTGGAGCGGCGAGCGCATCGACACACCGAACACCCACGGCACCGGCTGCACCCTGTCCAGCGCCATCGCCTGCGGCCTGGCGCGCGGTGACACCCTGCGCGAGGCCGTGGCCGCCGCGCGCGAGTACGTGCGCGCGGCGCTGCGGGCCTCGGCCGGCTGGCGCCTGGGCCACGGCCACGGCCCGCTCGACCACGGCTGGGCCCAGCGGCGCTGAGCCGCGCTTGACCCCGGTCAACGTGGCGACACGCCAGCGGCGATAAGCTACGGCCGTCGTTCACCCTTACAGGAGCCCGCATCCATGAGCAAGAAGACCGCCAAACCCGTCATGGCCGTGAACATCGGCATCAGCGAGAAGGACCGCGCCGCCATCGCCAAGGGCCTGAGCCACCTGCTGGCCGACACCTACACGCTGTACCTGACCACGCACAACTTCCACTGGAACGTGACCGGCCCCATGTTCAACAGCCTGCACGCGATGTTCATGCAGCAGTACACCGAGCTGTGGAACGCGGTGGACCCGATCGCCGAGCGCATCCGCTCGCTGGGCCATGTGGCGCCCGGCAGCTACGCCGAGTTCGCCAAGCTCAGCTCGCTGCCCGACGCGCCGTCCGCGCCGCCCAAGGCGCTGGAGATGGTGGCCATCCTGGCCAAGGGCCACGAGGGCGCGGCGCGCACCGCGCGCGCCATGTTCGACCTGGTCGACAAGGCCAACGACGAGCCCACCGCCGACCTGCTGGTGCAGCGCCTCACCGTGCACGAGCAGACCGCGTGGATGCTGCGCGCCCTTCTGGAAGAGTGAGGTCCGTGGCGCCGCCCGCGCCGCCGCGCGCGGGGCGGCTGCCCCACCACAGGGCCAGCGCCATCAGCGCCACGCCCACCAGCTGCCCCGGTGCGAGCCAGCGTCCATAGACCAGGGCGTCGCACACCAGCGTGGCGCCGGGGTAGACAAACTGCAGCAAGGCGGTGCGCGAGGTGGTCAGCCGGGCCATGCCGCCATAGATGAGCACATAGGCCAGCCCCGTGTGCACCACGCCCAGCGCCGCCAGCCAGCCCCAGGCCGGGCCCCAGGCGGGCCAGCCCGCCACCAGCACCCAGGGCCACAAGGCCAGCGCGCCCACGGCGCACTGCCACCAGGCCAGGGCCAGCGGCGGCACCGGCGTGCGCGCGCGCAGCAGCAGGCCCACCACCGTCTGGCCCACCACGGCCACCAGGCACAGGCCCACGCCGGCCATCGACACCGCGGCCCCGACCCCACCCACCAGGCCCGTGGCCAGCGACAGCCCCAGCAGGGCCAGCAGCGCGGCGGCCAGGCGGGCGCGCGGCAAGGGCTCGCCCAGCCACCAGGCGCCGGCCACCATCAGGCACAGCGGCTGCACGTGAAAGACCACCGTGGCCAGACCCACCGACAGGCGCTGGATGGCCGCGAAGAACACCACCCAGCTCAGCACCACCAGGCCGGCGGCGAGCGCCACGCGCCCCACCGTGCCGGCCGGCAGGCGCCACAGCGGCGCCCGCCGCGCGGCCCAGGCCCACAGCGTGAGCGCCAGCAGCCCGAAGGCGCAGCGGAACCAGGCGGCCGAGGCCGGGTCACTGCCCGACTCCAGCAGGAACACGCCCAGCGTGCCCAGGATGAGGCCGCCCGCGGCCATGCGCCAGGCGGCCAAGCGTTCCGTGTGTTCAGGGGCGTCCATGCCCGCACTGTGGGCTCCAGACAATTTTTCGAGAAGCGGATAATTCGCATGACTTTCATTCGATAACCAGATTCATGCGCGCCGACGACCTGCAGATCGACTGGCTCAAGTGTTTCGTCGCCGTGGTCGACGCGGGCTCGCTTTCGGCCGCCGCGCCCGAGGTGAGCCGCTCGCAGTCGGCGGTGAGCATGCAACTGCAGAAACTGGAGCGCGCGGTGGGCCGGCCGCTGCTGCTGCGCGGACCGCGCCGGCTCGAGCTCACGCCCGATGGCCAGGCCCTGCTGGGTTACGCGCGCCGCCTGCTCGACCTGCACGCCGAGGCCCGCGCCGCCCTGCGCCCCGACACCCTGATGGGCCGCGTGCACCTGGGTGTGCCAGACGACTACGCCGCGCGCTACCTCACCCCCGTGCTCAAGCGCTTCGCCGCGCGGCACGCGGCGGTGGAGATCGAACTCGATTGCGAGCAATCGACCCGGCTGATCCCCCGCGTGGCCCGCGGCGAACTGGACCTCGCCCTGGTCTCGCGCGACCACGCGCAGCGCGGCAGCCTGCTGTTCCACGAACCGCTGGTGTGGGTGGGCTCTCCGCAGTTCGACGTCTGGCGCCGCGACCCCCTGCCAATCGCGGTGTACGAGGACAGCAGCCTGGCGCGCAAGCACGCCCTGACCACGCTGTCGCTGCAGGGCCGCCGGCACCGGGTCGTGTACCACAGCTCCAGCCTGGCGGGCCAGATCGCGGCGGTGGAGAGCGGCCTGGCGGTGGCCGTGCTCACGCAGTGCAGCGCGCCACCGCACCTGCAGGTGCTGGGCCCCGAACACGGGCTGGGGCCGCTCGCGCCCATGGCCGTGGCGGCCTACCGCAGCCGCGCCTCGCGCGGCTCGCCCGCGGTGGACGCGCTGCACCGCGTGCTGGTGCAGACGCTGCGGCAGGCGGCGTGAGCCGGCGCCCCTGCCGCTGGCGCGCCGCGGCCGGCTTCACACAGGCCCGCCACAATGTCCGCGCATGACCGAGGCTTCACCCGATTCCCTGCCGCCCGTGCTCGCGGGACCCGTGCTGCGCCGCGTGCAGGCGCGGCGCATCGCCTGGTGGCTGGCCTGCAGCCAGGCCCCCGCGCGCGTGCGCCTCACCCTCCTGCCGGAGGATGGCCCCCCCACCACCCACAGCCCCGCCGTGCACACCCTGCGCGCCGGCGAGCGCCTGGCGATCCTACTGGTCG
Organism: Hydrogenophaga sp. YM1; assembly: GCF_016903055.1. Classification (NCBI taxonomy): domain Bacteria; kingdom Pseudomonadati; phylum Pseudomonadota; class Betaproteobacteria; order Burkholderiales; family Comamonadaceae; genus Hydrogenophaga; species Hydrogenophaga sp. YM1. The sequence goes on from NZ_CP070223.1 coordinate 3,909,624, forward strand.
ATCTCGAACTCGACGCCGATCTGGTGCCCGGCGCCTGGACCGGCTACCGCTTTGAGTTCGGCCACGCCGACGGCACCTGGACCGCGCTCGACGACCCCGCCCTCAGCTACCCCGGCCGCGACACCCCGGGCCTGCGCTTCGCGCCCGAGGTGCGCGCGCTGCTGCATGGCTCCTGTCGCAAGCCCCACCACGCGGGCGGCGGCGACGGCCTGGCGCGCGCCGACGCGCACCTCGATCAGCTGCTGAGCGGGGCGGTCAGCGAGACCACGCCGTGGCCCTCCGCCCTCGTGCTCAGCGGCGACCAGGTCTATTGCGACGACGTGGCCGGCCCCATGCTGCGCGCCATCCACGGCCTCATGCGGCGCCTGGGCCTGCGCGAAGAGGCCATCGCCGGCGCCGACGGCAGCGCGGTGCGCTGCACCAGCGACCTGCTTGCCCACCCCGACACCTACTACCGGCGCGAGCGGCTGCTGCCCCGAACGCCCAAGAGCGAGCGGCTGATCGACCTGGTGTTCGAGGGCGTGAAGAAGCCCATCTTCACCACCGACAACGCGCACAACCACCTCATCACCCTGGGCGAGGTGCTGGCCATGTACCTGCTGGCCTGGTCGCCCCTGCCCTGGCAGGGCCTGGATCTGTCGCCACCGCCCGGACTGGACGAAGAGAACGCCGAACGCTACGCGAGCGAATCGCGCGCCATCGCGGGTTTCCAGCAAGGCCTGGCCGCCGCACGGCGTGCGCTCGCCCACCTGCCCGTGGCCATGGTCTTCGACGACCACGACGTCACCGACGACTGGAACCTCAGCCGCGAGTGGGAGGACGTCGCCTACGGCCACCCCTTCTCGCGCCGCGTCATCGGCAATGCGCTCGTCGCCTATCTGCTCAACCAGGCCTGGGGCAACCGGCCCGAGGCCTTCGGTGGCGACACACTCCTGCAGCAGACGCAGGCCGCGCTCGACGAGCCCGGCGGTGAGGCGCACGAGGCGCTCATCGAGCGCTTGCTGCACTGGCGCGACTGGCACTACGTGTGGCCCACCACGCCGCCGCTGATGGTGCTGGACAGCCGCACCCACCGCTGGCGGTCCGAGGTCTCGCCGCGCCGGCCCTCGGGTCTGATGGACTGGGAAGCCCTCACCGATCTGCAGCAGGCCCTGCGCGGCCACCCCGCCGTGCTGCTGGTGGCCTCGGCCCCCATCTTCGGCGTCAAGCTCATCGAAACGGTGCAACGGGTCTTCAGCTTCTTCGGCCACCCGCTGCTGGTGGACGCCGAGAACTGGATGTCGCACCCCGGCGCGGCCAGCGCCATGCTCAACATCTTCCGCCACCCGAAGACCCCCCAGACCTTCGTGGTGCTGTCGGGCGACGTGCACTACTCCTTCGTCTACGACGTGCAACTGCGCCCGCGCGGGCGGCGCCAGACCATGGACCACCCGGGCCCGCACATCTGGCAGATCTGCAGCAGCGGCTTGCGCAACAGCTTCCCCGATGGCCTGCTCGACAAGCTCGACCACCTCAACCGCTGGTTGTTCTCGCCGCGCTCGCCACTCAACCGCTTCACGCGGCGCCGGCACATGAAGGTCACGCCGCGCAAGCCAGAGGGCACACCACACGGCCGGCGCCTGCTCAATGGCAGCGGCATCGGCCTGGTGTGCTTCGACGAACACGGCGCGCCGGTGCGCATCCGCCAACTGCTCTGCGACGGCCGCGACGTGGATTTCGTGCCGCGCGAAGCGGAGGCGCGCGAGGACTGATCCCCCGCGGGCGCCCCTCCGCCGATCCGCCCGGCGCGCCCCGTGATCCCCTTCACAGGACACCGACCGCCCACTGCGCTAAGGTCGATGGGCCATGGAAAACGCTTTCGAGAAGCTCGTCGCCGTCTGCGAGCGCATGCGCCACCTGACCGGCACGCTGGAGACCATCCGCAACCTGCTGATGGCCGACGTGATGACCAGCAGCGGCGACACCCGCGCCGCCATGGGCGACACCCAGGAAACCGCGCGCGGCCTGTTCATCCACGCCATGGGCCTGCGCCAGCGCGCCGGCACCGACCTCGAGGCCACGGTGCAGCTCATCGCCGCCGACACCGACCCCCAGCACGCCGCCCAACGCCAGGAATGGCTGCAGCTCTGCCGCGACCTCGCGGGCACGCTGCAGGGCATCGATGGCGTGCTCACCGAGCTCGAACAACACTTCCGCCGCTGAACCGTGCACCATTCGCCGTTTTGGTGAATAATGATTTGCATGTGCATATATCCGCGAACCATAAATTCGGCCGGCGTCGCCGCGCGTGCGCGGCGCCCGGGAGGCGGTCATGCACGGTGAATGGAAGGAGCCGGCCCGCGCGCTGGCCTGGGCCGTGGAGCAGCTGCGCCCACCCCGCGTGCCGCTGGAACGCCTCTCCATGCACCTCAGCACCCGCCCGCACGACGCCAGCGGCGAGGTGGTCCAGGGGCGCGGCATGCCCGACACCGGGGCGCCGCGCGGGGACCGCCAGAGCGTGCTGCGCCTATACGCCGAGGCCGTGCTCTTCCTGGTGGTGGAGCTGCGCGCCGAGCCTTCGCGGCGCCTGCCCGGCCGGGTCCAGCTCTCGCTGCCCGACCTGGACGCGCGCGGCGCCGCGGTTCTGGGCAACGCCGCCTGGGTGGTGGCGCGCCGCGCCGTCGCCCACCACGGCCAGCTGTGCGGCACCGTGGCGCCCGCCCCCGGTGAAGCCGATGGTGGCGCCCGCCCGCTGGAGCCCGGCGGCCCCACCATCCGGCTCGACCTGCAGCGCCTGCTGGCCTTCGAGGAACTGGGTGCGCGCATCGAGCGCGCCGCCACCGAGGGCGATCCGCAGGAGCTGCATTGGCGCTACGAGCGCAGCCGCCTGCAGGACGTGTTCCGCCGCTATCCCTGCCCGCCCGAACTGTTCGAGCAGCTGTGGACCGCCTACCGCAGCTTCGTGGACGGCCTGGGCCCGGTCGCCAGCTTCGAGCAGTTCTACACCGCCCGCATGTGCGCGGGCGGCTTCCTCGAGATGCGGGCCAACAGCGCCTTCGGCCTGCTAGAGCCCCTGCGCGCCTGAGGCCGGCGCGCCGCGCCGCTCGTCCGCCAGCGGCCTGGCCGCGGCGTCGGCGCTCACTAACTCACTTTGTTGAAAGTAAACTCCGCGAAGTGGGAAGTCCACAAGACCCGAGCCGCCCGGGGCCACACCCCGGCGAGACGAGACATGAACGCAACCGCCCTCAAGCGACCCTTGGTCGATCTGTCCCGGCCACGCGCCCAGCGGCCCATGATGGGGCTGGACATCGAGGAATGGCGCGGCGAGAACAACCTGTCCAAGCACGACGCGCAGTACGCGCTGGGGTTCCGCAACTCCAACCACTACAACAAGATGTGCGCCCTGCCCCTGCTGCCCGAGGCGCTGGAGCTGCTCATCCGCCTGTACGAGGAAATCCCGCGCGAGCGGGGCTGGGCGCGCTACTCCATCAAGGAACTGTTCCACCTCATGTACGACCCGGCGCTGGCGCCCTTTCTTGGCACCGAGCTGGAAACCTGGGCGCGCGTGGACCTGGGCACACGCTTCGCCAAGATCTTCGGCCGCTCTTCGGCGCGCCAGTACCAGTGGCTGTCCGACGACCGCCGCCGCAACGACACCGACCTGCCCGCCTACGCCGTGATCGAGTGCATCCTGAGCAAGCTCAAGCAGGTGGACGATCCGCGCGAGGTGCTCGAGCGCGTGGCGAAGAAGGTCTGGGCCCTGCGCGGCGTGGACCTCGACACCGAATTCCGCATCCCCACGCCCGAGCACCCGCCCACGCGCGAGAAGACCGGACGCAAACCCGGTGTGAAATCGAAGAAGGCCGCCGCCCCGGCGGCCCCCGCCGCGCGCCAGGCCGCGGCCCGCCGGGCCTGAGCGCCCCACGACAACGGAGACGCGCATGGTGGCCAAGCAACGCGACATGGTGCAGCTGTCCTTCCTGGCCCACACGCGCGACGTGCCCGAGCGCATCCGCCTGCGAGACTGCGGCCTGGGCTTCGCGGGCCAGAGCAGCGAACGCTCGGCCGGACTCATCACCGGGGTCTACGGCGCCAGCGCCAAGCAGGCGGCGCTGGTGGCCGCCGCGCGCTGGACGCAGGAGCACCAGCGCGCGGCCGGACTCAACCGCGTGCTCATGGTCGACCTGAACTACCGCGTGGACAACTTCCACCTCACGCGCGAACAGGCGCGCCGCGACACGGTGCAGGAGACCGGCTGGATCCATTTCGACCGCATCGGCGCCGCCCTACGCGACGAGCTGCGCGACCAGTGGGTGGAGTGGATCGTGCGCGACACCGGCACGCGCCGCGCCGCCGTGGCCGACGACTCCCTGGTCGATCTGGCGCTGAAGTTCCCCGACTGCGTGGCCAAGACCTTCCAGCACGAGAAGGCCGTGCGCTGCATCGTGCACCCGGTCAACCCGGCCATCGACCCTTCGATCGTGCTCTGGGCCGCCACCCTGCGCTACGACAAGAAGCGCTTCGAGGACGCGAGCGTGCGCTTCTTGCCGCACGTCCAGATCCAGCTCTGAGCCCGCGCCGGGCGTCGGCGCCGCGCCGCACGGCCGTCGCCGTCAGGCGCCTGCGTCCCACCGTTCATCCCACCGGCACCGCTGGCGCGTGGCCGTTCGCTTGACGCGTCATCCGTCCATATTACGATTCGCGGCAATACATTTCCACAAATCACAAATAAACCTTCCAGGGGCCCCAATTGAACCCGTCGATGCTCTCCTCCATTCAGGCCAGCCTGCAGCAGATGCAGGCCGCGCAGGCCCAACTCACCGAGGTGCTGCCGTCGGGCGCCGCCCAGGGGCCGTCCTTCACCCAGCACGTGGGCGGCCTGCTGCGGGCCGCGGACGACAAGGGCCACGCCGCGCAGGCCGCCGTCGGTGCGGTGGAGAGCGGCCGCAGCAACGACCTGGTCGGCGCCATGCTCAAGAGCCAGGAAGCCAGCCTCAACTTCAACATGATGATGCAGGTGCGCAACAAGGTCGTCGGCGCCTTCGACGAGCTCATGAAGCTGCCGATCTGAGCGCCGCATGGGCCACGTCTCGCACATCCTCCCACCGGCCGCGGGCGCGCGCCTGTCCGCGCTCGACCCCTGCGAACTCGGCCGTCCCATCCACGCCCTCGACTCGCTGTTCCAGCTCACCCAGCAGGACCTGGACCACGGCCTGGCCACCGCCTTCCCCGGTCGCGTGGGCGCACCGGTGCGCTTGGGCGGCGTGTCGCACGGCCGGTCCACCCCCATCGAAACGCCGCTGCGCTGGGCCAGCTACCACAGCCACCTGGGCCGCAGCGCCTTCGCCATCGAACGCTCCGCCCTCACCGCCCTGCTGGCGCGCCGCTACGGCTCCAGCGACTGGGCGCTCGGCGCGCGCTGCGTGCCGGCGCTGGAGACCGCCACCGAGCAGCGCCTGGCCGCCCAGCTCGGCCAGGTGCTCACCGAAGCGCTGGTGCACCGCATCGGCGGCGGGTCCGCGGCCGACGGCGATCCCTCCCCGCGGCTCGAACAGAACCTGTCCAGCGCGCGCTGCCCCATCAGCGGGCCGGTGATGTTCCTGTGGGCGCAGGTGCTCGCGGGCGCCGAGCCCCTGGGCCTGGTGGTGTTCGCCCTCGACAGCGACACCCTGGCCGCCGCGCTGCGCCAGCTCGCCCCCGCGCGCCGCCAGGGCGCGGCCCGCCCGGCCGACAGCGCCGCCCTGCGCCGCGCGCTGCCGCTGCGCCTGGACGTGCGCCTCGCCCAGAAGACCTTGCCCCTGGGCGAGCTGCTCGGCCTGCGGCCCGGCGACGTGCTCCCCATCCCGCTGGAAAGTGCCACCGTGCGCATCCAGGACAAGCCCGTGCTCAAGGCCCTGGTGGTCGAGCACAAGGGCCGCCTGTGCCTGACCCAACTGCAGGAAGTCTGACCATGTCCATTGATTCCCCCGCCCTCGACGCCCTGAGCGCCGCGCCCGGCGGCGACGACGCCTTCGCCGCCGTGATGCAGGAGATGGCCGGCGCCGGCCAGGCCGAGACGGCGCCACCCGCGCCGGCCGCGGCGGCGGCCCTGGGCCTGGGGCGGCTCATGCGCCGCATCCCCGTCACGCTCACGCTGGAACTCGGCTCGGCCGAGGTCTCGCTGGAAGACGTGGCCCAGCTGCGCCCCGACAGCGTGGTCGAGCTCGACGTGCTCGCCGGCGAACCGCTCACCATGAAGATCAACGGTGTGGCCATCGGCAAGGCCGAGGTGGTGGTCAGCGGCGAGAACTACGGCCTCAAGGTCCTCGAAGTGAGCGGCCTGGACCTGGACAGCTTCGCGCCATGAGCCCCATCGCCCGCCCGCGCGGCGCGGCGCGGCTGGCGCTCGCCGCCGGCAGCGCCGCGCTCGCTTTCGCCGCCCTCGCCTGGCCCGAGGGCGCGCTGGCGCAGGCGGCGAACACGGCGGGCGGCGGCCTGCAGGTCTTCAGCAGCACGACCCACGGCAACACCACCGACTACACCGTCCGCACGCAGATCCTGATCGTCATGACCCTGCTGGGCCTGCTGCCCGCCATGGTCCTGATGATGACCAGCTTCACGCGCTTCATCATCGTGCTCTCACTGCTGCGCCAGGCCCTGGGCCTGCAGCAGGGCCTGCCGGCGCGCGTGCTCACCGGCATTGCGCTCATACTCACCCTGCTGGTGATGCGCCCCGTGGGCGATCGCATCTGGACGGAGGCCATGCTGCCCTACGACCAGGGCAGCATCGGCCTGCAGGAAGCGCTGAACCGGGCCGAGGCGCCGCTCTCGCGCTTCATGCTCGCGCAGACCAGCCAGGCCTCGTTGCAGCAGATCGCCACGCTCTCGGGGGCGCCCGAGGTAAGCGACCCGGCCCAACACCCCTTCACCGTCAAGCTCGCCGCCTTCGTGCTGAGCGAGCTCAAGACGGCGTTCATGATCGGCTGCATGCTCTTCATCCCCTTCCTGGTCGTCGACCTGGTGGTGTCCTCGGTGCTGATGGCCATGGGCATGATGATGCTGTCGCCGCTGGTGATCTCGCTGCCGCTCAAGCTGCTGCTCTTCGTGCTGGTGGACGGCTGGACCCTCACCGTGAACACGCTGGTGACCAGCGTGCGCGCGATCTAGGGGCGATGCGATGACACCCGAGATCGCCGTCGAACTGGTGGCCGAGTGCCTGAAGCTGGTGGTGCTGATCGTCACCGTGCTGATCACGCCCAGCCTGGTCGTGGGCGTGCTGGTGAGCCTGTTCCAGGCCGCCACGCAGATCAACGAACAGACCCTGAGCTTCCTGCCCCGCCTGCTGGTCACGCTGGCGGCCATCATCGTCATGGGCACCTGGCTCACCAGCAAGCTCATGGACTACGCGCGCGCCATCTTCGAGCGCGCGGCTCAGCTGGCGCTCTGAGTCCGGGCGCCGCGCATGGAACCCGTCTTCGGCCAACTGCTCGCCACGCTCATGGCGCTGTGGTGGCCCTTCGTCCGGGTGCTGGCCGTCCTCAGCTTCATGCCCGTGATCGGCGACAACCTGGTGCCCGTCACCGTGCGCGTGCTGCTGGCGCTGGCGCTGGCCGTGGTGCTGTTGCCGGTGGCCGCGCCGCCGCAGCCGGTCTCGCCGTTCTCGCTGCTGGGCATCGTCATCACCGTCGAACAGGTGGCCATCGGCCTGATCATCGGCCTCGGCTTCCAGATGGTCATGGCCGTGTTCGGGCTGCTGGGCTACATGGCCTCCAGCCAGATGGGCCTGGCCATGGCGCAGATGAACGATCCCATGAGCGGCGCCTCCTCCGACGTGGTGAGCGGGCTCATCTACGTGCTCACCATCCTGATCTTCTTCGCCGTCGACGGCCACCTGGTTTTCAACGGCGTCGTGGGCGCCAGCTTTCGCGCCTGGCCGGTGGGCGCGGGCATCCCCGCGCAGGCCCTGGCGGTGCTGCCGCTTCAGGTGGGCTGGGTGTTCTCGGCCGCGCTGCTGCTCGCGCTGCCGGTGATCTTCTCGGCCCTGGTGGTGCAGATCGGCTTCGGCTTCCTCAACCGCGTGGCGCCCACCTTCAACCTGTTCTCCCTGGGCTTTTCGCTCATCATCGTCTTCGGCCTGTTCGTTCTCGCGGGCATGCTGCGGCTCATCCCCCAGCAATACGTTCAGCTCACCACCCGGGTGCTGGAAATGCTGGAACAGCTCATGCGAGGCTGAACGGTGTCCCAGGACCAGACCGGCGACAAGACGGAAGCGGCCACGCCGCAGAAGCTGCGCAAGGCGCGCGAGCAGGGGCAGGTCGCGCGCTCCAAGGACCTGGCCACCGCCGTGGGCCTGGTGGTCTGCCTGCAGGCCATCGTGCTGCTGGCGCCGGGCTACCTGGCCGATTTCCGCCGCCTGTTCGCGCTCGGCTTCGTGGTGGCCGATGGCGACGGCGCGCTCGACAACCTGTTCTCGCACGCCTTCGTTCCGGTGACGCTGCTGCTGGCCAAGATGCTGCTGCCGCTGTTCATCATCCCGCTGTGCGTGCTGATCGCCTCGCTGTTTCCCGGCGGCTGGGTGCTGAGCGCCCAGAACCTGATGCCCAAGCTGGAGCGGCTCAATCCCTTGGGCTACTTCCAGCGCATCACCAAGCCCAAGCACCTGGCCGACTTCGCCACCACCGCGCTCAAGGCCTTCACGCTGTTCGGCGTGCTGTACTGGGTCATGAGCGGCAGCCTCGGCGGTTTCCTTCGCCTGAGCGCGCTGCCGCTGGGCGAGGCCTTGCCGCAGGCCTTCTCGCTGGCGCAGGCGGCCGTGTTCTCGCTGGTGGCGGTGTTCGTGCTCTACGCGCTCATCGACGTGCCCGTGCAGCGCCTGGTCTATCTGCGCGAGCAGCGCATGAGCAAGCGCGACATCAAGGAAGAACACAAGACCACCGAGGGCCGGCCCGAGGTGAAACAGCGCATCCGCCAGATCCAGCAGCAGATCGCGCGCCGCGGCGTGCGCAAGACCGTTCCTACGGCCGACGTCGTGATCGTCAACCCCGAGCACTACGCCGTCGCCATCAAGTACGACACCCACAAGGCCGACGCGCCCTACGTGGTGGCCAAGGGCCTGGACGAAATGGCGCTGTACATCCGCCGCATCGCCGAGGAGGCCGGCGTCGAGGTGCTGCGCGTGCCGCCGCTGGCGCGCGCCGTGTACCACACCAGCCAGGTGCGCCAGCAGATCCCCGCCGCGCTGTACCAGGCGGTGGCCGTGGTGCTGCGCCACGTGCTCGCCCTCAAGGCGTTCCGCCAGGGCCAGCGCCGCAGCGAACCCCACCTGCCCCATGACCTCGACGTGCCCGCCCACCTGAGCGGCGACGGACCGACATGAACCCCATGAACACCCTGTTCAACGACCTGAAACAACTGCGCGTGGCCGCGCCGCTGCTGCTCATGGCCCTGCTGGCCATGATCATCCTGCCGCTGCCGCCGCTGCTGCTGGACGTGCTGTTCACCTTCAACATCGTGCTCGCGATGATTGTTCTGCTGGTGGCCGTGAACGTGCGCCGCCCGCTGGACTTCTCGCTCTTCCCCACGGTCATCCTGGGCGCCACGCTGCTGCGCCTGATGCTCAACGTGGCCTCCACGCGCGTGGTGCTGCTGCGCGGCCACGAAGGCACCGACGCCGCCGGTTCGGTGATCGAGGCCTTCGGCCACGTCGTCATCGGCGGTAACTTCGTCGTCGGCATCGTGGTGTTCGTCATCCTGATGATCATCAACTTCCTGGTGGTCACCAAGGGCGCCGAGCGCATCTCCGAGGTGTCGGCGCGCTTCACGCTGGACGCCCTGCCCGGCAAGCAGATGGCGATCGACGCCGACCTCAACGCCGGCCTCATCAACCAGGAGGGCGCGCAGACCCGCCGCAAGGAAGTGTCGGCCGAGGCGGACTTCTATGGCGCCATGGACGGGGCCTCCAAGTTCGTCAAGGGTGATGCCATCGCCGGCATCCTGATCCTCATCCTCAACATGGTTGGCGGCGTGCTCATCGGCGCGCTCATGCACGACCTGAGCCTGGGCGAGTCCTTCAAGCTCTATGCCCTGCTCACCATCGGCGACGGCCTGGCCGCGCAGATCCCGGCGCTGCTGCTGTCGGCCGCGGCCGCCATCATCGTCACGCGCGTCAGCGACGCGGGCGACATCGAGAAGCAGGTGGGCCAGCAGTTGCTGGCTTCGCCCAATGTGCTGTACGGCGTGGCCGGCCTGCTCCTGGTGCTGGGCCTGGTGCCCGGCATGCCGACGCTGATGTTCCTGGCCTTCGCGGGTGTGCTGGGCTACGTGGCCTGGCGGCTCGGCCAGCGCCAGGCCGTGGCGCCACCGCCCAAGCCCGATGCGCTGCAGGCCGCGCTGGTCACCGAGGCCGCGCCCGACATCGACTGGAAGAGCCTGCCCGTGGTGGACCCGCTGGCCGTGGCCGTGGGCTACAAGCTGGTGGGCCTGGTGGACCCGTCGCAGGGCGCAGCGCTGACCAAGCGCCTGAAGGGCGTGCGCCAGACGCTCAGCGAGTCACTGGGCGTCGTGCTGCCGCCCATCCGCACGCGCGACGAGCTGGGCCTCAAACCGACGCACTACCAGGTGCTGCTGCACGGCAGCGTGATGGCCTCGGCCGAGGTCTTTCCCGAGCGGCTCATGGCCATTCCCTCGCCCCAGGTCTATGGCGAGATCGACGGCATCCCCGGCGCCGATCCCTCGTTCCAGATGCCCGTGGTGTGGATCGAGGCGGCGCACAAGGCGCACGCCCTGGGCATGGGCTACCAGGTGGTGGACGTGCCCACCGTCGTCGCCACGCATGTGACCAAGCTGATCCGCGAAAACCTGCCCGAGCTGTTCCAGCATGAGGACGTGCCCGCCCTGCTGGAGCGCTGCGCCGCGCAGGCCCCCAAGCTCGCGGCCGCGCTGGAGAAGGCCTACAGCCCCAGCCTGCTGCTCAAGGTGCTGCGCACCCTGTTGCAGGAGGGCGTGTCGCTCAAGGACATCGTTCCCCTGGCCACCACGCTGCTGGAGAACGCCGAACTCACCAAAGACCCGATCCTGCTCGCCGCCGAGGCCCGCCTGACCCTGCGCCGCCAGATCGTGGCCCAGGCCTGCGGCCAGACCGGCGAGGTCAAGGCCTTCAGCCTGGGCAGCCCCCTGGAGGACCTGCTGATGCGCGCGCTGAGCCAGGCCACGCAGGGCGGCAAGGCGGCGCTGGACAACTTCCCCATCGAGCCCAACCTGCTCACCCAGCTGCAATCGCACCTGCCGCTGGCGCGCGAGCAGATGAAGCAGATGGCCGCGGCCCCGGTGCTGATGGTGCTGCCGCAGCTGCGCCCCGTGATGGCGCGCTACGCGCGGCTGTTCGCGCCCGGCCTCCACGTCCTTTCATACAACGAAATGCCAGACAGCCGAAGCGTGGTGGTCGTGGGCTCAATTGGTTGAGCCCGCAACCGATATACATCTTTCTCAACCCGAAACCGGATTTCCATGTTCAAGAACATCAACATCGGCCCCCGCCTCACGATCGGCTTCGCCACCGTGCTGGCCCTGCTGGTCGGCACCACCGTGCTGGCCTGGGTGGGTCTCAACTCCGCCCTGCGCGCCACCGAGGACATTGTCTCGGTGCAGCAGCGCCTCAACCTGACCACGGAATGGGCCGCGCAGACCACCTTGAACGTGAACCGCGTGATGGCGCAGGCCATGTCACGCAACGACCCGCGCGTGGTCCAGCACTTCGAGCCCCTGATGGCCCAGTCGTCCAAGGACGTCGCCGAGCTGCAGAAGGGGCTGGAGGAGCGCATCACCAGCGAACAGGGCAAGGCCCTGCTCGCCGCCATCAATGAGAAGCGCAACGCCTACCTGGCGGTGCGCAAGCGCTTCTTCGACGCGCTGCAGATGGAGGACTACGCCGGCGCGCAGGACATCCTGGACAAGGAGCTGCCGCCCGCCGTCGAGGCCTACAGCGCCGAGCAGCAGAAAATGATCAGCGGTCAGCGCGCGCTGATGGAGCAGACCGCCACCAGCTCGCGCGCCGCGGTCACGCGCCAGATCACGCTGCTGGCCGCCCTGGCGGTGTGCGCCGTCGCGCTGGCCGCCTTCGTGGCCTGGGCCATCACGCGCTCGGTCACCGAGCCGCTGAAGGAGGCCCTAAGCGCCACCGACGCCGTGGCCGAAGGCGACCTGACCCGCGAAGTGCAGGTGGACCGCCAAGACGAACTCGGCCGCCTGCTCGGCGGGCTCTCGCGCATGCGCGAATCGCTGGTGAAGACCGTGGGCCAGGTGCGCGCCGCCACCGACAGCATCAACACCGCGTCGGCCGAGATCGCCTCGGGCAACCAGGACCTCTCGAGCCGCACCGAGCAGACCGCCAGCAATCTGCAGGAGACCGCGGCCAGCATGGAGCAGCTCACCAGCACCGTGCGCCAGAGCGCCGACGCCGCGCGCCAGGCCAACCAGCTCGCCAGCACGGCCGCCGAGATCGCCCAGCGCGGCGGCAGCGTGGTAACCCAGGTGGTGAGCACCATGGACGACATCAACCAGGCCTCGCGCAAGATCAACGACATCATCGGCGTCATCGACGGCATCGCCTTCCAGACCAACATCCTGGCCCTCAACGCCGCCGTGGAAGCGGCGCGCGCGGGCGAACAGGGCCGCGGCTTCGCCGTGGTGGCCGGCGAGGTGCGCAACCTCGCACAGCGCAGCGCCGAGGCAGCGAAGGAAATCAAGGCGCTGATCGGCGCCAGCGTGGACAAGGTGGAGGCCGGCAGCCAGCTCGTGGCCAACGCGGGCGACACCATGCAGCAGATCATGGGCTCGGTGCAGCGCGTGACGGACATCATCGGCGAGATCTCGGCCGCCGCCGGTGAGCAAAGCGACGGCATCGGCCAGGTCAACACCGCCGTCAGCCACCTGGACCAGATGACGCAGCAGAACGCCGCGCTGGTGGAGCAGAGCACCGCCGCCGCGCAAAGCCTGCGCGACCAGGCCACGCGGCTGGCGGAGGTGGTGCAGGTGTTTCGCCTGCGCAGCCCGGCCGCCTGAGCGGGCGCGGCCGCACCCGGCGGGGGGCGGCCTTTCGCGCGGGCCAGCGGATGGGTGGAAAACCCCGCCCGGGGCTCAGGCCGGGCCGGGCGGCGACGCCGCCGGCTCCATGCCCACCGGCCAGATCTGCATCAGCGCCGTGGTGAATTCGGCCCCCACCTGCAGCAGCGCCGAGGACACCGGCCCCGGCCGGTAGCCCATGCCGCTGGCGGGCACCGCCGTCAGTGGCGCGCCCAGCTGCACCACGGCCGGCGCCGCGCCCGCGCGGCCCATGGCCGCCACGATGTCGGGCAGCACCACGCGCAGCAGCTCCAGGTGCTCGGGCTGGCGCGGCAGTACCGCCAGGGCCAGGCGCGACTGGCGCCAGCACAACTGCAGCAGCACCTGCCCGCCACCCGGCAGGCCCAGTTCCAGTTCCAGGCCGGCTTCGGTCTGCGGCGGGTGCGCGGCCAGCGCCTCCTCGCGCGCCCAGGGGCGGCGCGCGGCCACGCGCAGCGCCACCGCCAGGCTGCCCAGCGAGTACAGGTGGAACACCCAGTGCGGCACCGGCTCGGACGCCGCGCGCAGGACCACGCCCTCGCCCGGCGGCGCCGCCGGGGGCAGGCGCGCGGGGCCTTCCATGAGGGCCAGGCTGCGCAGGCCCAGTTCCATGTGGCGCGAGGACAGGATGGCGCGCCACGCCGCCGCGAGTTCGGCGGCGGACGGCAACCGCCACTGGTGCAGGCGCTGCGCGGCCTGGTCCGGGCGCATCGCGGCCACGTCCTCCGGCTGCGCGGCGGTGTCCGCGCGCGCCGGCACCGGCGGGCGCAGCACCCACTCCAGTTCCAGCGCGGGCTCGGTGGCGCGCACCTGCATCCAGAGCATGTCGCCCAGTCGCAGGTGGCGCGACCAGCCCGCGCCATCGGCCAGGCGCCAGCGGCGGCCCTGGTCCTCGCTCAGCAGCACGCCGTCGCCGTCGTGCCCGTCGAAGCGCATGCGCAGGCGCTGGCCCACCTCGGGTGGTGCCGGGCGCACGGGCGCTTCCGGCGCGCGGGCGCTGAGGGCGGGGGCGGCGTGGACGCGCTCGAGGTTCATGGGTCAGGCCAGGCAAGGAACGGCCGACGCCGCTCCACGGACTCGGAGGGGTGAAGACAAAAGGCCAGCCGGGTCGCGGCTGGCCTTGCTGTGCGAAGGCCGCGGAGGCGGCCCCTGCGGCGCTTACTGCACCAGCGACATGACCAGCTGCGACATGCTGCTGCTGGAGCGCAGCATCGAGGTGCTGGCCTGCATGAGCATCTGGTTCTTGGTCATGTTGGCGGTCTCGCTGGCGTAGTCCACGTCCATGATGCGGCCCTTGGACTGCTCGGTCTGCATGCGCATGTTGCCGAGGTTGTTGAAGACGCTTTCCAGGCGGTTGCTGGCGGCGCCCATCTGGGCGCGCAGCGCGCCGATGGTGTCCAGCGAGTCACCAATGGTGTCGATGATGGTGTTGGCGGCGGCCGAGGTGGCGATTTCGGTGCCCGGGGCGGCCGGGTCGGCGCCGGCGGCATAGGAAGCGGCCAGGCCGTCGAGGGCCGTGGTCAGGTCGCCCAGCGCCGTGGACACGTCGACTTCCATCGTCTCGCCCGTCGAGGCGCCGATCTGGAAGGTCACGGCGGCGGACAGCTTGCCGCCCGTGCCGTCGGTGGTGGTGCCGCTGGAGAAGGAGCGCTCGCCGGCGAAAGCCGTGTTCTTGATGATGTTGCCCAGTTCCTCGCCGAGCTGGTCGTATTCGGCCTGCAGGGCGTCGCGGTCTTCCTGGGTGGAGCTGCCGTTGGCGGCTTCGGTGGCCAGGTCCTTCATGCGCGTCAGGATGTTGCTCATCTCTTTCAGGCCGCCTTCGGCGGTCTGCATCATCGAGATGCCGTTCTGCGTGTTGCGCATGGCCACGGTGATGCCGCGCGCCTGCGCGTTCATGCGGGTGGCGATCTGCAGGCCGGCGGCGTCGTCCATCGCCGAGTTGATGCGGTAGCCGGTGCCCAGACGGGTCAGCGAATTGCTCAGGGACTTCTGGACGCCGCCGAGGGCGTTCTGGGTGCTCAGCGAAGCGGCGTTGGTGTGCAGACTCAGCATGGTGGATTTCTCCTGTGGGCTGTTGGTCGGGTCCGTCGGGTATCGACGTCCTCCCCCTTACTGAGCGACCGCCGCGCGGAGAACCTTAAGCGCGACACCGAAAATTCTTGGCGCGCCGCGCGCTCAGCCCAGCAGCGAACGCACGCGCTCGCGGCTGATGCCCGCCACCGTCGGGGCCACGGCCTCGAAGCGCGCGTAGCCGGCCTCGGCCAGGCGCCGCGCGAAGCCGTCGGCCAGGGCGCGCGCGCGCTCGGGCGTGGTGACCGCGGCGCCGCCGACCGGGGCCAGGCCCTGCTGCTGTTCGACGAGCAGGGCCTGCGCGCGCTGCTGCGCGCCGGCCACGGCGGCGATGCCCGCGGTCACGCGGCCCAGGGCCTCGCGCAGCGCGGCAGGCTCGGCGCCCGGTGCCTCGAACACGGCCTCGCCCAGTGCCGGGGGCAGCACCGGTGTGCGCACGGGCTGGGCCTGGCCATCGGGAAAGCGGCGGCCTTCGCCCTTGATGAGGATGCGGTCCTGAAAGCGCGGCCACTCGGCCTCGGGCACGCTGAACACGGGCTCGCCCGCGCCGTCGGCGCGCACGCGGATGCCCACGGGCGCCAGCGCCTGGTCGAGCCGGCGCAGGTTGGCCGAGACCGGCAGTTCGGGGTCGACGGTGGCGGTGAGCGGTGCGGGCGCGTTGCCCGTGACCACGGTGAGCACCTCGCGCGCGCCCGCGCTGAGCGCGGCGCGGGACAGGCCCCGCACGCGGAAGTCCTGGCGCGCATGGCCGGGCTCGCCGACGCGCAGTTGCGCGTCGAGCGCGCCGGCGGTGGCGCGCTCGCGCTGTGACCAGCCGGCCTTCAGGCCGGCGCGCAGGACGTCGGCGGCGGCCGCGCTGGCGCCGGGCTGGGCCGGGTCGGCACCGAGCTGGGCCGCGTAGTGCTGGCGCAGGGCCTGCAGGCCCTGCTGCAGGCGGTCGAGAAAGACACCCGCCAATTGCGCGCCGGCCACGCCGCTCTGGCGCGTGGGGTCGAAGTCCTTGAGCCCGCGCGTGAGCGGCGCGCGGGGTGCCGGCGAGCCACCCGGCGCCAGGCGGTCGTCGGCCGGACCCGCCGCCGCGCGGGGCGCGGCGCCCGGACCAACGCCCCGGGTGTCGGGGTCGAGGCGGTGGGCTGGCGCGCCCGGCAGGGAGGGAGCGATCTGCATGCGGCTGGTGTCGTCCCGTTCAGATCACGTCGAACAGGGAGAACGCCGTGATCTTGGCGTAGGCCTTCTGCGTGGCCTGCAGCGAGGTGTTGTAGGCCTGCAGCTTCACGGTGGCGTCGCCGTAGTCGAGCTGGCCGAGCGTGAGCGCGGCCTGGCGGTTGGAGAGGCTGATGTTGGCGTGCGCGCCGTCCAGGTTGTTCAGCAGGGCCTGCTGGCCCCCGAGGCGCGCAATGCGCTCGCCCAGGCGGTCGAAGGTGGCGTCGGCCAGGTCGGTGGTGGCGACCAGGCGCCCGCGCACGCCCGGGTCGCTCAGGTTCACGCCGGGGGCGCTCAGGTCCACGATGGTGAGATCGAGCTGGTTGAGCATCGCGGCCAGGTCGTCGAGCGAGGTATTGGCGGGCTGCGTGATGCCCTCGCCCACCACCACCATCTGCTGCTGCGTATTGCCGGTGAAGGTGTAGCGCGCGCCGGGCGCGGCGGCGGGATCGAAGCTGATGGTGGGAGACAGGCTGGCCGTGCCGGAGAACAGGTAGCGCCCCTCCTGGTCGCGCGTGTTCGCGAACGCCAGCACGCTGTCGCGCAGCGACTCGAGCGATCCCGAGACGGCGTTCACATCGGCGCTGCTGTTGGAGCCGTCGGCGGCGAACAGCAGCAGGTCCTGCAGTTGCAGCATGTCGTTGCTGATGCTGTCCAGGATGGATTCGCTCTGGCGCTGGCGCGACATGAGGGAACCCACGTTGTCGCGGTACTGCCTGAGGGCGGCCTCCTCGCGGTCCAGCCGCGCCAGGCGCACGCTGGAGATCGGGTCGTCGGACGGCAGCAGCACACGCTGGCCGTAGGCCATCTGCGTGAGCACCTTTTCGACGCGCGCCGTGGCCGCCTGCAGCGAGGTGCTCATGGTGATGTGGAACTGGTTGCTGGCGATGCGCATGTCCGGCTCCCTTGGCTCAGCGCAGCGACCCGATGACCGCGTCGAACAGCTCGCCCGCGACCTGGATCACCTTCATGTTGGCGGTGTACATCTGCTGGTACTGCACGAGGTTGATGGCTTCCTCGTCGGTGTTGACGCTGCTGGTGGACGCCCAGCTCTGCTGCGCCTGGTCGCGCACGGTCTTGGCCGTTTCGAACGAGGCCTGGGACTGCTGGCTGCGAATGCCGATGCCGCCGAGCAGCTGGGTGTAGACGTCGCCCATGCGCACCGTGCCCAGGCCGGCGATGGGCACCGACTGGTTCTGCAGGCCGATGATCGCCAGCAGGTTGTCGCTGTTGCCCGCCTGCAGCGGATCGCTGGAGAACGCCAGTTCATCGCCCGTGACGCCCGGGCGCACCGAGAGCAGACCGTTGGCGCCGTTGAAGACGAACAGGTCGGTACCGGGCGAACCGTCGGGCGCGAAGCCCGCCGCCAGCTGGCCGTTCACCCGGGTGGCCAGCTCCTCGGCCAGCGAGGCAATCGAGGCCACCGTGGGCATGAGCACGCCGTCCTCGAACTCGTAAAGGCCACCGAGCTGGCCCGCCAGGCCCTCGGTGCGTACCTTGAACGACTCCTTGGCGAAGGCCACCTCGATGGCCTGCGATCCGTCGAGCTGGTTCACGAGCTCCATGCGGCCCGCCACCCCGCCCGCCACGAGCGGCACGCCGGACTTGAGCGAGACGCTGCGCGAACCGTCGGGCTGGTCCACCACCGACAGGCCCACCAGCTGGGACAGCTCGTCGATGCGCAGGTCGCGCTCGTCGACCAGGGCCGAGGGGTTGACGTTGATCGACTCGGCGGCGGTGATCTCGCCGTTGAGCCGGGCGATTTGTTCCGCCAGGTTGTTGATCTGCGTGACCGAAGCCCCGCGCTGCTGGCCGATCGAGAGGCGTTGGTTGAGCAGCACCTGGTTGAGGCCGTTGAAGCGCTGCGCGAGCGCCTCGGCCTCGGTGATGATCTGCTGGCGCAGCGGCGCCGAGTTCGGGTCCACGCTGGCGGCGTTGAGCGCGCCGAAGAAGGCGTCCAGGCCCTTGTTGAGGCTGGAGCCCTCGCCCGACATCACCTGCTCGATCTGCTTCAGGTAGGGCTGCACGGTCTCGTGGCGGCCCAGCTCGGACGCGGCCGACCAGAGCTGGTGGCTCTTGTAGCCGTCGCTGAAGCGGATGAGCGAGGGCACGCGCACGCCATTGCCGCTGCCGGCCGCGCCGGCCGCCGTGGGCCCCACGGCCGAGAACAGCGCGCCCTGGCGGGTGAAGCCGGGCGTCATCGCGTTGGCGACGTTGTGGCTGGTGGTGTTCAGGGCGGCCTGCGCGGCCATCGCGCCGCTCAGGGCGATCTGCTGGATCTTCATGGTGTGGGCCCGGTGGCGTCGGCGGGCGAAGCGCCCGCGCCTTGCCCTGACAGGGCGACCGGATCGGCGCCGGACTTAAGCGGCACGGGCATGGCGGGCGGCAGGAGCTGGCGCAGGATCACGTCGGCGATGCCGAAGGCGCGCTGGCGCGCCATGGCGTCGGCCACCTGCGTGTCGGCGATGTCCAGCATGTCCTGGTGGATGCGGTCCTTGAAGGGGCTGTCCTCACCCGCCAGGGCCTGCGTGGCCTGGCGCATCTGCTTGAGCATCTGGCCAACGAAGAAGGCCTCGAACTTGATGGCCGCGTCCTCGGCGCGTGCGCGCACCGCGGCGTCGCTGGAGGCCGGGGATTCGTGTGAGGTGATTCGCAGCTCCATCTCAATCGCCCAGGTCGAACCGTGAGACACCGCGGAACCGGCTTGGCCGGGCCGCAGGTGTCGCCCCATTGAGGGGGTCGCGCGAAGCGCGGCGGGGGTGCGTCTTCATATAACGATGAGCTCGCCATCGATGGCGCCGGCCTGATCGAGCGCCTGCAGGATCGCCATGATGTCGTCGGGCGAGGCGCCCGTGCGGTTGATGGTGTCGATGATGTCCTGCAGCTTGCTGCCCGGCGCCCAGTTGAACATGCGGCCCCGGTCCTGCTCGGCCACCACGCTGGACTGCGGCAGCACCACCGTTTCGCCGCGGCCGAACGGCGCCGGCTGGCTGGCCACGGGCTGCTCGCCGATGATGACCTTCAGGTTACCGTGCGCCACCGCGGCCGGGCGCACGCGCACGCCGTCGGCGATGACCACCGTGCCGGTGCGCGAGTTGAAGACCACGCGCGGCAGCTCCTGCCCCACCTGCACGCCGAGCTTCTGCAGCTCGGCCACGAAGGCCACGCGCTGCGTCGGGTTGGCCGGGGCCACCACCTCCACGCTGGTGGCGTCGCGCGTGCTGGCGATCTCGCCGTAGCGGCCATTGATGGTGCGAACGATGTTGGTGGCGGTCTGGAAGTGCGGGCGGCGCAGGCTCAGGGTGACGGTCTCGCGCGTGTCGAAATCGGTGGGAATCTCGCGCTCCACCGTGGCGCCGCTCGGCACGCGGCCGGCCGTGGGCGTGTTCACGGTCACGCTGGAGCCGCTCTGGCCCTGGGCCGAGAAGCCGCCCACCACCACGTTGCCCTGCGCCAGCGCGTACACCTCGCCGTCGGCCGCCATCAGCGGCGTGAGCAGCAGCACGCCACCGCGCAGGCTCTTGGCGTCGCCCATGGAGGAGACGGTGATGTCGATGGTCTGGCCCTTGCGGTAGCCCGGCGGAAAGGTGGCGCTCACCATCACCGTGGCCACGTTCTTCAGGCGCGGGTCGTTGCGCTCGGGCAGGGTGACGCCGAACTGGCGCAGCATGTTGGCCACCGACTGGCCCTGGAAGCGGATCTGGCTGCTGTCGCCCGAACCCTGCAGGCCGACCACCAGGCCATAGCCGATGAGCTGGTTTTCGCGCATGCCCTCCACCTGCACCAGGTGGCCCAGCGGCGTGGTGCGCGCGGCGTCGGCGCTGGCCTTCTGCGCGACGGCGGGCGCCGCCGCGAGCAGCGAGAGGGCGGTCAGCAGGCCGGCGAGGCCCTGGTGCAGGGTGCGGGAGTTCATGCTGATGGCCCGATCAGAAAGGCATCCAGGGGCTGTTGAAGAAGCGCGTGAGCCAGCCCGGCGAGTTGGCATCGGCCAGGGTGCCGCTGCCCGAGTAGGCGATGCGCGCGTTGGCGATGCGCTGCGAGGACACGCGGTTGGCGGCGTCGATGTCCTGGCCGCGCACGTAGCCGCTCAGGCGGATGAATTCCTCGCCCTGGTTGAGCCACAGGCTTTTTTCGCCGGCGATGCGCAGCAAGCCGTTGGGCAGCACTTCCACCACCACGGCGGTGATGGCACCGCTCAGCGCGTTCTGCTGCGTGCTGCTGGCGTTGCCGTCGAAGGCGCGGTCCGCGCTCAGGCCGATGGGGGGCGTCACGTCCTTGCCGTCGATGCGCAGGGCGCCGATGCCGGCGCTGCTGCCCTTGTCGATCTGCGTGCCCGAGCGCTTGCTGGCCTGGGTGGTCTCCAGCAGCATCACGGTGATCACGTCGCCCACGCGGCGCGCGCGCGTGTCGGCCACCAGCGAGCCCGGTGCCTGCGGCGTGAACACGCCGCCGGAACGCGCCAGGCTCGGCGCCACCCGCACCACCGGCGCGGGATCGTCGGCCAGCGCCGGCGCGCGCGGCGGCGCGACGGCGGCGCAACCGGCCAGCAAGGCCGCGAGCAGCCCCAGCGCGGCGCGCATCAGCGCACCGCCTGCGCCAGGTTCTGCAGCATGCCGTCGGCCGCGCTCAGCACCTTGGTGCTCATCTCGTAGGTGCGCTGGGCGGTGATCATGTCCACCATCTCCTCCACCACCTGCACGTTGGAGCCTTCCAGCGCGCCCTGCTTGATGGCCCCCAGGGCCTCCTCGCCCGCGATGCCTTCGGTGGGCACGCCGCTGGCGGCGGTCTCCTGGTACAGGTTGTCGCCCAGGGCCAGCAGGCCGGCCGGGTTGACGAAGCCGGCGAGCGTGATCTGGCCGATCTCCTGCGGCGCGGTGTCGCCGGGCAGGCTGACGCTGACGGTGCCGTTCTCGCCGATGGTGATGGACTTGGCGTTGGCCGGCAGCGTGATGTCGGGCACCAGCGGATAGCCCTGCGCGGTCATCAGGCGGCCCTCGGGGCTGCGCTGCAGCTGGCCCGCGCGCGTGTAGGCGGTCTCGCCGCCGGGCAGTTCCACCTGCAGGAAGCCCTGGCCCTGGATGGCGATGTCCAGCGGCTGACCCGTGGTCTGCAGGCTGCCGGTGGTGAACACCTTCTGCGTGCCGGCCACGCGCACGCCATTGCCCAGCTGCACGCCCACGGGCGTGTTCATGCCCTCGGCCTGCGCGGCGCCGGGCTGGCGCTCCACCTGGTAGAACAGGTCCTCGAACACCACGCGGTCGCGCTTGAAGCCGGTGGTGTTGACGTTGGCCAGGTTGTTGGCGATGGCCTGGAGCTTGGCGTCCTGCGCCTGCACGCCGGTCTTGGCGGTCCACATGGCTGCGTTCATGGTCGGTTCCTCGTGTGCGTGATGGGGAGAGGGCTCAGCCGCGCACCAGGCGGTCGCCGGCCTGGGCCATGCGCTCGGCGGCGCCGTAGAGCTTCATCTGGATCTCGAAGTCGCGGCTGGTGGCCATGGTGGCCACCATCTCCTCGACGGCCGAGACGTTGCTGCCTTCCAGGTAGCCGGCCTTGACCTGCACGGTCTCGTCCAGGGGCAGGGCGCCGGCCTGCGGGTCGCGCGGCACCAGCAGGCCGGCCTCGTTCTTCACCAGCGCGCCCGGCTCGGGCTTCACCAGCTTCAGGCGGTCCACCGGCTGCATCTCGGCCTGGCCCGGCGGCAACACCGACACCGTGCCGTCGGCACCGATCTGCACGCTCGCCGAGGGCGGCAGCACGATGGGGCCGCCATCGCCCAGCAGCGGGCGGCCGTTCACCGACAGCATGCCCTCGGCGTCGATGGCGATGCCGCCGGCACGGGTATAGGCCTCGCCGCCCTCATGGCGCACGGCCAGATAGCCCTCGCCGGTGATCGCCACGTCGAGCTCGCGCCCGGTCTGGCGGATCGGCCCCGCGCGTTCGCTGACACCGTTGGCGCTGAGTTCGCTCATGTGGCGCGCGTCGTAGCCATAGCCCGGCGTGCGCATCGCGGTGGCGAAGCTCTTGTCGGCGCGAAAGCCCGGCGTGTCGGCGTTGGCCAGGTTGTTGGCTCGCACCTGCTGCTCGCGCAGCGAGCGCTCGGCGCCGCTCATGACGGTGTAGATCAGGGCGTCCATGGCTCAGTCCGCTCAGATCGCTTGCATCAAGGACTGCATGATCTGGTTCTGCGTCTGGAACACCTTGGTGTTGGCCTGGTAGTTGCGTTGCGAGGTCATGAGGCTCACCAGCTCCGAGGTCATCTCCACGTTGGACTGCTCCAGCGCGCCGGCCACGAGCGAGCCGGCCTGGCCCACGCCCGGCGCGTCGTACAGCGGCTCGCCGCTGGCGTTGGTCACGGTCCAGCTGGTGTCGCTCACGTTGGCCAGCGCGTCCTCGTTGGGAAAGTTGGCCAGGGCCACCGTGCCCACGCGCTGGCGCAGGCCGTTGCTGTACTGGGCCAGCACCGCGCCGTCCTCGTCGATGCTCACCGACAGGAAGGCGCCCGAGGAGTTGCCGTCGGCGTCGTTCACCGTGGTGGTGGTCTGGCCCGCGTACTGGGTGGTGCCGGCGTAGTTCAGGTCCAGCGTGATCGGGTCCACCGTGGCCGGCAGCGGCAGGGCCTTGGCCACCGGGCCGGTGGGCAGGGTCAGGCGGCCATCGGTGCCGAACTGCAGCACGGTCTCGGTGCCGGCGGCCAGCGGCGCGCCGTCGAAGCCGTAGTGCACGGTCACCTCGTTCGGACCGGTCTTCACGAAGTACTGCGTGAGCGTGTGCTGCGAGCCCAGCGAGTCGTAGATCACCGAGACGTTCGAGCCGTTGTAGCTCAGGGGCTCAGTCGGGTCGAAGACCGCCACGGTGGGCGCGGTCCAGTCGGCCGAGAGGTTGGCCACGTAGTCCAGGCGCGAGCTGGACACCGCGGGCAGCTGTTCCTTGCTGACGCGAATGTCGCCCATGGGACCCAGCACGTCGGAGCCCGGCACCACGCCATAGCCCTGCAGGCGGCGGCCGAAGCTGTCGGTGACGTAGCCCTCGCGGTCGGCGGTGAAGATGCCCACGCGCGTGAACAGGGTCTGGCCCGACGGCTCCTTCACCGCGAAGAAGCCCTTGCCCTTGATGGCCACGTCCATGCCGCGGCCGGTGTTGAGCGTGCCGCCACCGATGCCGATGGACTGCGTGCGCGAGGCCGCTTCCACGCCCATGGGCGAGGTGTCCGCGTACATGGACGCGAAGTTGGTGCGGCTGGATTTGAAGCCGTAGGTGCCCGCGTTGGCGATGTTGTTCGAAATGGTCTCGAGCTCGGCGTTGATGGCCTTCACGCCGGACAGGGCGATTTCCATGCTCATGCTGCGTTCCTTTATCCGTTGGAAGAAGTGGTCTCGCGACCGAAGAAGCCGGTGATCTCGGCCGGGGTGACCTCGCCGACGCCGCTCACGTTCATCTGCACGCCCCCCGTGGGCGAAAGGCGGATGCCCGAGAGCACGCCGCGCACGTCGACACCCGGCGCCGGGACACCCTCGCCAGCGTCGACCGCGATCGAGTAGCGGCCTTCGGGCAGGCCCAGCGCGGCCGGGTCGATGCGGAAATCCACCGTGCCGGCGGCGCGCGGCCCCAGCTCGACGCGGTGCTTGCGGCCATCGGCCGCGGTGAGCACCACGGCCGTGGTCTGGCTGGACGCGTCGAGCGTGAACGAGCCAGAAACACTATTTCCTTCGATATCTATCCGCGAAGTTCGAACAGCAACGGTGTGGCCAACCTGGCCACCCAGGCTCAGCACCTGCAGGCTGTCGAGCATGGCGGCGGTGCCGTTGTTCTGGCTCACCAGGGTCTGCAGCGCCTCGGTCTGCGAGAGCGTGGCGAGCTGCGAGACGAACTCGCTCGGGTCCTTGGGCTCCAGCGGGTCCTGGTTGCGCACCTGCGCCACCAGCAGGCGGATGAACATGTCCTGCGGCACCGACATGCCGTTCTTCGCCACGCCATCGCCCGAGGCAGTGGCGCTGCCGGCGGCGCCGGTGTTCATGGTGGTGTCGAGCATGGTCAGGACTCCCCGAGCCGCAGCACGGCCATCTGCATCGCGCGGGTGCGCGTGAGCACCTCCACGCTGGTCTCGAAAGCGCGCGAGGCCGACATCATGTCGGTCATCTCGGCCACCGGGTTCACGTTGGGGTAGAAGACGTCGCCGTCGGCGTTGGCCAGCGGGTGCTCGGGCTCGTGCACCTTGCGCACAGGTTCGTCGCTCTCCACGACGTCGAGCACCTGCACCTTGGCGCCGTTGCCCGTTCCCTCTTCCATCAGGGCGGCGAAGACGGGTTTGCGCGCGCGGTAGACGCCGTCCTCGGAACCGGCGGCGGACTGCGCGTTGGCCAGGTTGCTGGCGATGGTGTTCAGGCGCACGGTCTGGGCGTTCATGCCCGAGCCGGCGATGGCGGCGATGCTGTCGAAGGACATGCTCACTGCCCCTGAATGGCCTGCGCGAGGCCCTTGAGCTTCATCTGCAGGAAGGTCAGGCTGGCCTGGAAGCCGGTGGCGTTTTGCGCGAATGCGGCCTGCTCCACGCCCAGCTCCACCGTGTTGTGGTCGCCCGAAGGGTGGTGCGGCACGCGGTACTGCAAGTCGCCGCTGTCGAGGTCGAGCGCGAGGCCATCGTCGCGCGCGGCCAGGGCAGCGTCGTAGCGCGCGCTGAAATCGAAGTCGCGCGCCTGGTAGCCCGGCGTGTTCACGTTGGCGAGGTTAGCTGCGATGATCTCGGCCCGCTGACCGCGCAGCTGCAAGGCCTGTGCGTGTCCGCTGATGACCTGTCCGAAGTGAATTGCCATGAGCCGTCCTCTTTCCTTGCTGTTGTGCGCGGCGATCCTGTGTTCGCCATCAATCGCGTTCTGCGCCAATAATATTCCGCAAATTGTAAAAACCGTGACCGCGCACTGGCTCGAACACGCCGATGGGCGGGGCTGGCGCGGCGCCCAAGTGGACGTGAGCGTGGTTTCCGCGCCGGAACACGAACCAAAGTGTGACCAGCCGCCCGAGGTGGTGGTGGTCGATGGCCGGTACCCCAGCCGAATGAAATTGGTGTTGCGCTGCGGCGAGCGCTGGCGCGAGCCGGTGGTGGCGCGCGCCCGGCTGCGCGCCGAGGTGCTGGTGGCCGCGCGCGACATCGGGGCCGGCGCCGCACTGACCGAAGCGGACCTGCGGTACGAGGCGCGCGACCTCAGTGCCACGCCCGAGGCGATCGGCTCGCTGGACGCGATTGCGGGCCTCGTGCCGCGGCGCGCCCTGCGCGAGGGCACGCTGCTGCAGGCCAAGCTGCTGCACGAGCCGGTGCTGGTGCGGCGCGGCCGGCCGGTGCGCATCGTGGCGCGGCACGGCGGCGCCATCGCGGTGGAGAGCGCGGGCGAAAGCCTGGGCCAGGGCAAGCGCGGCGACGCGGTGCGCGTGCGCAACCTGGCCTCGGGCCGCGTGATCGAGGCGCGCGTGGTGGGCCCCGACGAAGTGGAGCCGGTGAAGTAGCGCCTCACCGCGCGCCCTGGATCTGCCGCGCCACGGCGGCGAGCTTGTCGGCGTAGGCCGGGTCGGTGGCGTAGCCGCCGCGCGCCAGCGCGTCGGCGAAGGCGCGCGGATCACCACCCGCGCCCAGGGCGCCCCGGTAGCGCGGGCTGTTGAGCAACAGCTCGGCGTAGTCACCAAAGGCCTGCTCCAGGTCCTCGTAGTGGCGGAAGGGCTGCGTGGTCTTCACCGCCGCGCCGCCCTCGAATTCGGTGGTCGGTGCCTCGGCGGCCGCCCCGCGCCAGCCGCCGCCGGCCTTGATGCCGAACAGGTTGTGCAGGATCTGGCCGTCGGCCGCGCGCAGCGGGCGCCGGCCCCAGCCCGATTCGAGCGCCGCGTGCGCGGCCACCAGTTCGGGCGCCACGCCCAGGCGCGCGGCGGTGCGCTGCGCCAGCGGCGCGATGCGGTCGAGGAAAGCCCGCTGCTCCTCGCGGCTGGCGCCGTCGGGGACGCCTTCGGGCGCGCTGCCCGGCTCGGGTGACAAGGCGGGCGCGGCCAGGGAGCGCCGCCAGGCCGCCTGCGGCGACAGCCCGCCCAGCGCTGCGCCGCTGCCGCTCTCGATGAAGCGCTGCACCTCCTGCCGCACCGAACCGCCAAGCGCGTCCGCGCCGATGGGTGCGCCCATGTGCGCGCCGAAACCGGCGCCGGCACCGCCCGCCGCCGCGCGCACCGGCAGCGGCGGCGCCGCGAAGGCCCCCGGGGTGGAGGGAAACTCAGGCAGGCGCATAGGTGCCGGGGGCGCCGTCGTTGAGCACGCGGGCCATGATGTCCTGCTGGCCCACCACGAGTTCGCAGTTGCGCACGTTCAAGCGCTTGCATTCGCCCACCAGCGCCTGCAGCTCGCGCATCTGCTCGCGCAGCAGGTCGGCCGCCTTGGCGGGCAGGCGCAGTGCCAGGGATTCGTGGGCGTCGCGCGTGGCGCCACCGCTGAGGCGCTGCACCAGGCGCTGGCGCTGCGAGCACAGCGCGTCCAGGCGTTCCGTGAGCGCGGTGATGCGTTCGGCCGACACGCGCACGCGCTCGCTGTCGTGCTTCAGCGCGGCGTCGAAATGCGCCTGCAGCAGAGCGCGCATGCGCGCGAAGCCGTCGCGCTCCTGGCGCAGGCCGTCGAGCAGGGCCATGGCGTCGGCGGCGGCGATCACCGGCCTTCCCCGTGGTAGCGCTGGATCAGCGCGGCCAGCTTGCCGGCGTCGAAGCGCAGCTCGCCGCGCTGGTAGGCCTCGCGCAGCTGCGCCACGCGGGCCTCGTCGATCTCGGGCATCTCGCGCAGCGCCTGCATGGCCGGACCCAGCACGCCGGACTGCAGCGCGGCCGGCGTGGCCTCGGCCGCGCCGGTGGCCTCGGCGGCCGGCTGCGGTGCGCGCACCGGCGCCAGGGGGGCTGCGTTGTGGGAGGTGTTGACTCTCATTTGATCGCCTCGTGTGCTTCGTGTCCGCATGCCGCGCTCCCGGTTCAGCGCGTGAGGGTGGGCTCGGCCGACGGCGCCAGCGCGCGATCGAAGCCGGGCAGTTGGCGGCCCGCGGCCACCACCGATTCGCGCAGCGCGGCGAGCGCGTCGCGCGCGGGCGCCTGGGCCCGCAAACCGGGCAGCAGGGGCTCGGCCTGCGCGGGCTGGCCGAACATGGCCGTCATCAAGCGCGCCTGCTCCAGCGTCAGCACCATGATCTCGATGCGCCGGTTCACGCTGGCCAGGGGTTCGTCGGGCCGCACCGGCGCGCGCTCGGCCATGCCCACCACCTGCAGCACCGAGGCCTCGGGCGTGCCGCCGCGCAGCAGGTGCGCGCGCGCGGCGCCGGCGCGGTCGCTGGACAAGCGCGAATTCGAGGGGCCGAAGGGGTCGTTGCGCGCGTAGGCCGCGGCATCGGTGTGGCCCACGACCAGCATCGGGTTCTGGATCTTCGCGAACAGCGGGCCCATGCGGTCCAGCAGGGCCGCGAAGCGGGGCGTGGGCGTGGCGCTGCCGAGCTGGAACATGCCCTCGTTGTCGGTGTCGTGCAGCATGATGCGCAGCCCGTGCGGCGTGACGAAGGTCTGCAGGTTGGCGCTCAGGCCGGCCTCCAGGCTCAGGCGCGCCAGCAGCGCCGCCAGCTCGGCCATCTGCTCGGGGGTGTCGTAGCGCGCGCGCAGCGGCGTCGGGTTCATCAGGCCGGGCACGGTGCGAACCTCGTCCGGGCCTTCGCCCTGCCCCTTGCGCGGCATGGGCTTGCGGTCGATCAGGCTGCCGCGCGGGCCGCCCTCGGCGGGGATCTTGGCGCCGGAGATCTCGGCCATCACCGCGCCGCCGCCGCTTTCCAGCGCGCGCGTGGCCTCTTCCTTGTCGCGCGCCGCCAGCACCCACAGCACCAGGAACAGGCACATCAGGGCGAGCGTGAAGTCGGCGAAGGCCACCTTCCAGCTGCCGCCGTGGGCCTCTTCCTCGTGGCGGCGCGAGACGCGCTTGACGATGGTGCCGTGCTCGGCTCCGTGGGCTTTAGACACCAGGGCTCTCCTCCAGCTGGTTGACCCAGGATTCGAGCTGCGCGAAGCTGGGTTTGATGTTGAGCTGGATGAGGCGGCGACCGGCGTCGATGGACACCAGCTCGGGCTTGCCCGAGAGGTGCGTCACCAGCACCACCTTCACCGCCTCCATGTTGCTCATCTCTTCCTTCACGAGCTGCTTCATCATGTTGCTGATGGGGTCGAGCACCGCGTAGCACAGGAAGATGCCGATGAAGGTACCCACCATGGCGGCCGCGACCTTGGCCGCGATCTCGCCCGCGCCAGCGCCCGCGCTGACCGAGTTCATGGCCATCACGATGCCCAGCACCGCGGCCAGGATGCCGAAGCCCGGCATGGCCTCGCCCACCTTGTGCAGCGACTTGGCGGGCTGCGAGAGCTCCTCGTGGATGGCCTCCAGTTCCTGCTCCAGCACGCCTTCCAGCTCGTGCGCCGAGATCTTGCCCATGGCCATGACGCGGAAGTTGTCGACGATGAAGTGCAGCAGCTTTGGCTCCTCCAGCACCATGGGGTAGCGCTGGAACAGCGGGCTCTCGTGCGGCTGCTCCACGTGCGCGTCCAGGGCCTTCAGGCCGTTCTTCGCGGTCTGCAGCAGTTCGTACATCAGCAGCATGAGCTGGCGCTGGAACTCGTCGCCGCGCTTGCGCCGCGCCACCACCTTGCGCAACTGCACGCCCATCTCGGCCAGCACGTGGCGCGGGTTGCCGATGACGATGGCCCCCGCGCCAGCGCCGGCGATGATGAGCAGCTCGACGGGTTCCCAGACCACGCCCAGGTCGCCCCCCGCGAGCAGGAAGCCGCCGAAGACGCAGAGGAACACGATGAAGACGCCAAGGAAGAACTGCATGGTGGTGGCCGGTGGGGTGGTTCGGGGGTCAGTCGGGCGAGAGCGCGCCGCGCAACTTGTGCAGTGCGCTTTTGTTGATCTGGCAGACGCGGGCCTCGGTCAGGCCCATGACGGCGCCGATCTCCTTGAGGCTGAGCTCGGCTTCGTAATAGAGCTGCACCACGTGCTGCTCCTTCGGGTTCAGGCAGGCCAGGGCCTGCTCCAGCGAGCGGCGCTGGATCAGCTCGGCCTCGGGCGTGCGCGCGGCCGAGGGCGTGAGCATCAGCTCCTCTATCACTTCGTCGAAGCTGGCCAGGGTCTCGGCGTTGGTGTGCTGCTCGTAGGCCAGGTAGTCCTCGGCGCTCACGCCCAGGTGCTGCATCACCTCGGCCTCGGAGGGTTCGTGGCCGAGGCGGCGGCGCAGCTCGCGGATGCCGTCGCGCAGGCGGTGGCCTTCCTGGCGCACGCTGCGCGGGCGCCAGTCCTGGCGGCGCAGCTCGTCGAGAATGGCGCCGCGCACGCGCTGCGCGGCGTAGCCGGGGAAACGTTCGTCGGGCTCGCCGTAGCGGCGCAAGGCCTCCAGCAGGCCCATCAGGCCGATCTGCAGCATGTCCTCGCGGTCCATGGCGCCACCCGCCTGCGAGGCGAGCTGGGCCACCGCGCGGCGCACCAGCGGCGTGTGCTCGACGAGCCAGCGCTGCTCCGCCGCGGCGGAGCTCTCCGCCGCAGCCAGGCTGTTCATCTCGCCGTATCCGCTGTGCACCGGGGCCTCGCCTATTCGATGACCAGACGGCCGACCATCACTTCCGTGAAAGGCGACTCGCGCGATTCGCGCTCGAAGCTCTCGCCGTAGGCCTGCTGCAGGAAGTCGGTGAGTTCGGCGATGCTGAGCATGCTGGCGCGCTCCAGCGTGAGCTCGGACAGCGAGGCCACGGCCACGCTGCGCAGCTTGGGCAGCTGCTGCTTGGTGACGACCTCGGCCTTGACCGGGGTTTTGAACACCAGGTCCACGGCCATGTAGTTGCTCAGCGGCCCGCCCTCGCGCGCGCGCAGCATGACGATGACCTTGTCAAGCGAGACGTAGCGGTACTCGCGCGTGTCGACCACGGGCGCGGCCGTCTCGCTGGCGGGCGGACCCATGAAGTGCCAGGCGGCCAGGCCGCTGCCGGCGCCCAGCAGCACGAAGGCGCCGGCGGCCAGGGAAATCCAGATCTTCTTGCTCATGTCGAAAGCTCGTTCGGTGGGGGTCAGGCCAGCGTGAAGGCCTGGCCGGCGCGGTGTTCGCTGCGCAGGGCCTGGCCGGGTTCGGCCTCCTCGCGGGCGGGCTGGCCCTGGCGCGGCTGGCCGCGCGCATCGGCCTGCGCGCCGCCTTCGTGCACCTGCACCTGCACCTGCACGCCCTGGCCCTGGCGCTGGCCCAGGTCCTGGCGCAGGCCTTCGCCCATGTGCTGGAGCTGGCGCGCCACCTCGGGGCTGGAGGCCGTGAGCTGCACCTGCAGCTGCGCGCCTTCCTGGCGCACCACGATCTCGATGCGGCCGAGCGCGGGCGGATCGAGGCGGATGCGCGCCTGATCGACACCCTGCGTGGCCTGCCACTGCAGCCGATCGCCCAGGGCCTGCGCCAGCGGGCGCTGCCAGAGCTCGCTGCGCGCGGGGTCCAGGCGAACGACCGGTTCGATGGCCTCGCCCCCCGAAGGACCCGCGTTCGCGTGGAATGCGGCCGCGAAGGCGTCCGGCGAGGCGGGCGCGGTCTCGCGCGCACGGGGCACGGCCAGCGCCAGGGCAAGCTCGGGCGGCAGGGCGCGCGCCGCGGCGGCATCGGCGGGCGAACGCGCGGGCGACACGGCCGTCGCGGGCGCGCCGCCGGCCGCATCGGCGGGCGAGGCGGCGGCCAGGGCCTGGGGCGGCCAGGGGCCGGCATCGGCGCCCGCCGGGCGGGCGCTGGCCACGGGCCCGGCCAGGGCATGGGGAGCCAGTGGGTGGCGGGCGTCGCCGGCCGCATCGGCATCCCGCCAGGGGGCCGCGCCCTCGTCCTCGCCCTGGGCTTGGCGCGCGGCGGCGCCCAGCAGGCGCGAGAACGGCTGCGTGAACGGCAGCGCGGGCGCCTGTTGCGAGTCCAGCGCCATCAGCCAGGGTGACAAGGCGGCGTCCAGCGCCTCGCGGCCGTCGGGGGGTTCTCCGTCGGCGGCCGGCGCCTGGTCCAGCACCTGGGCGAACAGCGGCCGGGGGCCGTCGGACAGTCCGGGGGCCAGCACGGCCTCGGCCACCGGGGTAACGGGTGCGGTGGCGCCGAGCGCAAAGGTGGCGTTCATGGCGTTCTCCTTGTCATTCGGCGGCGAAGGCGTAGGCGTCGCGGCCGCCGCGGTGCGCGCACAGGTCGAGCAGTTGCGCCTGCACCGCGTCGTGTTCGCGCCGCACCAGGGCCAGCGCGCGCTGGTGCGCCGCCTGCAGCAGCGCGCAGGCCGAGCGGGTGCCGGCGTCGAGCGGGCGGGCACCGGCCAGGCCGATCAGCAGCGTGCCGATCTCGCGGTCGAGCGCGCTCAGCGCGGCGACGTCGCCGGCCTGGGTGCGCTCGTGCAGGCGGCGCGCCAGATCGAGCGCGTGGGCGCGTTCATCCGCGGGCATCGTGCACCCCTTCCCAGCCTTCGCGCACGGTGCCCAGCAGGCGCGCGGTTTCGTCGATCAGCGCCACGTCCATGCGGATGCCGGCCTCGTTCACGCGGCGCGCGCAATAGTCGTACAGCTCGGCGAGCTGGCCCACCACCTCGCCGCCGGCGTCGGTGTCCAGCGCGCTGGACAGGCCATTGAGCATGGCGACGCAACGGTTCAGGCTGTTGGCCTTGGCCTCGAAACGCGCGTGCTCGATGTGCGCCCGGGCCCGGGCCAGCTCGTCGAGCAAGCCGTTCATCAGGATCAGCACCAGCTCCAGCGGCGAGGCCTTCGCCGTCTGGGCACCCAGGTCAACGGCCTGGTAGCTCTGGTATGCGTCGTAGCTCAATGGGTTCCTCTTGTCGGTGTGCCACCCGGGCTCAGGCGGCGCCGAGCTGGCCGAACAGCCCGGAGGTCTGGTTCATCTGGCCCAGCACGGTCTGCAACTGGCTGAACTGCAGCAGGTAGCGCTCGTAGTTCACGTTGAACAGCTCGTCCAGGCGGTCGCGGCGCTGGGTCAGGTCTTTCTGCTGCACCTGCACGTTGTCCAACCGGCGCGCGAGCTGGCCCGTGCCGGATTTCGTCCAGATCTCCAGGTGATCGGTCACCGCGCCCAGCACGCCCGAGCGCTTGCCCAGCGCGGCGGAGCCGAACACCGTGTCCAGCGCCTCGGGGTTGGCGGTCAGCGTCTTCTGCAGCCGCGCCGTGTCCAGCGTGAGCTGGCCCTGGCGGTCGGCGCTGATGCCCAGGTCGCTGATGCGCAGGCCGCCAAAGTCCTGGCGGATCAGGTCGTTGAGGCGGTTGCGCAGGTTGCGCACGCCCGCGTCGGTGGAGAAGGCCCCGCGCGAGGCGGCGTCCTCGCTGGTTTTCGTGAGGTTGTTGAGCTCGGTCTGCAGCGCGTTGTAGGCGGTGACGAACTTGCGCAGGCTCTCTTCGGTACCGGCCTTGTCGGCCGCCACGTCGAGCTGAAGCGGCGCCCCGCCGGCGCTGTGCGCCTGGGTGAAGGTGACCGACACGCCGGCGATGCCGGTGTAGCTGTTGCTGCCTTGCTGGACGCGCAGGCCGCTGCCCTGTTCGCCCAGCCAGATGACGGCGTCGCGCGCGGCGGCCAGCTGCGTGGGCGCGCTCCCCAGCGAGGTCTTGAGCGCGCTGTCGGGCAGGCCGGAGGCGTCGATGGTGATCGCGCCGTCCTCTCCGCCCAGGCCGGACGACAGGATCAGCTGCGGGCCCGAGGCGGTGTTGGCCACCTGGGCGGTCACCTTGCCCTCGTTGCCGCTGGCCTGGTTGATGGCCCGCGCAATCTCGGTGGCGTTGAGGTTGCCATCGCCGTCCTGGTCGGCCGCCAGCAGGTTGACGTTGAAGGCCGAACCGTCGGCGCGCTGCACCACCAGCGGACCGCCCAGCGCCACCGGCACCGCGGGCAGGTCGGCGTAGGCGATCTGGTGCGTGGAGGCCAGTTGCTCGACGAAGAAGCTGTAGGAGCCGGGCTGCGCGCTGGCGCTGGCGGTGGCGGTGGCGCCGGCACCGGCGCTCAGCGTGGCGCTGTTCTTCTTCAGGCCACCCGCGACGCTGCTCAGGCCGCTCAAGGCGGTGGTGAAGCCGGACAGGGCCGAGCGCAGCTTCTCCAGCCCCGCCTGCGTGGCCTTGGCGACCTGGGACTCGCGGTCGATCTGCTGCTGCGGTCCTTGCACCAGCAGGGTGGCCAGCTGGGTCGCGGTGGTGGTGGGATCGAATTCCATCGTGTTACTCCAGGGGTCGCGGGCGGTCCGGAACGCCGCCTCCGAAGCCCAGGGCGACCGGGGCGGGGCATTTCTGAAGCTCGCGGCGCGACTTTTTCGGTGGCGGCCTCACGCGCGTCCCCTCATCCACACGGTCTGGGCGATGTCGTCGGTGCGCTTGCGCTCGGCCACCTGAAGCGCGCGCTCACCTTCGTCCACGCGACGCCCGTGCAGCTGCGCCACCGCCTCGCGGCGGCGGAAGGCCTCGTGCAGCGCGAGCCGGGTCTGGTCCATGCGCGACTCGTGCTCGGCCAGGGCGTGGCGGTGGCGGTCGGCCAGGTCGAGCACGCTGAGCTTGTAGGCGCCCCGGTTGCTGGCCAGCGCCGGCGACAGCCGGGGCGAGGCCGTGGGCGCGGCGCCGGAGGCGCCGGCCTCGTCCAGCAGGCCGCCCAGGCGCTCGATGCTGGCGACGAAACGCTGGCGCGTGCGCTCCTGCTCGGCCAGCACGGCGCCCACGCGGTCCTGCTCGCGCTCGCGCAGCCGCACCACCTGTTCCAGCGCGCGCAAATTCATTCGACGATCTCCATCAGGCGGCGCAGGCAGTCGTCCAGCGGCGCCGACTCCTGCGTGCCCTGGTGAAGAAAGGCCTCGATGCGCGGCCACAGGTCCACGGCGCGGTCGCTCAGGGGGTCCGCGCCGGGCACGTAGGCGCCCAGCGGCAGCAGTTCGCGCACCTGCTGGTAGCGCGCCAGCAGGGCCTTCACCTCGCGCGCCACGCGCTGCTGGTCGGCGCCGGCCACCAGGCCCATGCAGCGGCTGATGGACTGGCCGATGTCGATGGCCGGGTAGTGCCCGCGCTCGGCCAGCGCGCGCGAGAGCACGATGTGGCCGTCCAGGATGGCGCGCGCGGTGTCCACCACCGGGTCCTGCTGGTCGTCGCCCTCGGCGAGCACGGTGTAGATGGCGCTCATGGAGCCCTCGCCGCTGCCGTTGCCCGCGCTTTCCACCAGCTGCGGCAGGGCGCTGAACACCGAGGGCGGGTAGCCGCGCGTGGCCGGTGGCTCGCCGAGCGACAGCGCCACCTCGCGCTGCGCCATGGCGTAGCGGGTGAGCGAGTCCACCAGCAGCAGCACGTGGCGGCCCTGGTCGCGGTAGTGCGCGGCGATGGTGTGGCACAGCTCGGTGGCGCGCAGGCGCATCAGCGGCGACTCGTCCGCCGGCGCCACCACCACCACGGCGCGGCGCAGGCCGGCCTCGCCGAGCGAGAGGTCGATGAACTCGCGCACCTCGCGGCTGCGCTCGCCGATCAGGCCGACCACGATCACGTCGGCCACGGTCTGGCGCGTGATCAGGCCCAGCAGCACGCTCTTGCCCACGCCGGAGCCGGCCATCAGACCCACGCGCTGCCCACGGCCCAGCGTGAGCAGGCCGTTGATGGCGCGCACACCGACGTCGATGGCGCCCTCCACCGGGCGCTTGCGCAGCGGGTCCACCCAGGGCGGCGCGCTGGGCAGCAGGTGCTCGCCCGCCAGGCGGCCGCGCCCGTCCATGGGCTCGCCCAGCCCATTGACCACGCGGCCCAGCCAGGCCTCGCCGATGAGCAGGTGGCCGTTGCCGGGCAGGGGCCAGACGCGCGCGCCGGCGGCCAGGCCCTCGGTGCGCTTGAAGGCCATGAGCTGCGCAGCCTCGTCCTTGAAGCCCACCACCTGGGCCTCGATGTCGGCGCCCAGGGCCGACTCGATGCGACAGCGCTGGCCCACGTGCAGGCGCACGCCGCGCGCCTGCAGCAGCGGGCCGGTGGCGCCCACCAGCCGGCCGGTGGGCGTCGACACCGACACCTCGGGCACGGCGATGCGGCGCAGCTGTTCGGCGATCACGCGGCGGCCCCGCTCAAGGGCGCCTCGGCCGGCGCGGACTCTTCCGCCCCGAGCAGTTGCGCGGCCACCTGGCCCATGCAGGCCTGCAGGCGCTGACGGCAGCCGGCGTCGGCCTCGAAGCCGGCCACCTGGACGCGGCACTCGCCGGCCTCCAGCGCGGGATCGGCGATCAGGTTCCAGCCGCGCGTGTCGGCGCCTTCGATGGCCTGGATCGCGCGCAGGTCCTCGTTGTTCAGGAACACCTCCACGGCGCTGACGGCCGGCGGCATGCTCTGCAGGGTCTCTTCGACGAGCTTGAGGATCTGCGTGGGGTTGAGCGTGAGCTCGGCGCGGATCACCTGGCGCGCCACGCGCTCCACCAGCTCCACCATCTCGCGGCGCAGCGCGGCCTGGTAGTCGGCCTGCACCTGGCGCAGGGCCTCGGTGGCGGCCTGCATCGGCGCGGCCACGCGCTGCCAGCGCGCGAGCAACTGCGCCTCGCTCTCGGCGCGGCCCAGCGCCTCGCCGCGCTCGCGCCCCTGCGCCTCGCCGATGGCGCGGCCCTCGACCAGGCCCTTGTCGAAACCTTCCTCGTGGCCGCGCGCCAGGCCGCGCGCATGGCCGTCGGCCAGCGCGGCCTGCAAGGCCTCGGGCGCGCCCTGGGCGGCCAGCGCCTGGGCGATCTCGCGATCGGCCAGCGGCGGGAATCGATGGCTGCGGTAAGCGCTCGTTGCCGTGCTGCTCATTCGACCGTCGCCTCGGTGTACAGCTGCACCTCGATCGCGCCAGCGTCGGCCAGCGCCTTGACCTCGCGCATGATGGCGGCGCGCGCATCTTCCACGCGACGCGCGGCCACCGGCCCGGTGCGGCGGATCGCGTCCTGGAAGGTCTTGACCTGGCGCTGCGGCATGCAGCCCAGGATGGCGCGGCGCACGTCGCTGTCGCCGCCCTTGAGCGCGATGGCCCACTCGTCCATGGGCACCGCCTCGATGATGCGCAGCAGCACCTCCTCGCTCTGGCGCGAGAGGATGAAGAAGTCGTACATGCTGCGCTCGATCTGACCGGCCACGCCGGGGTCGCGCTCGCGCAGCTGCTCCACCATGCGGGCCTTGTCGCCCGGCAGGCGGTTCAGGATCTCGGCCGCCTGCTTCACGCCCTCGATGGTGGCGCTCTGCGTCTCCAGGCTCTGCAGGCAGGCGTCGGCCAGCACCTCCACCTCCTGCAGCAGGCGGTGCTCCACGTGGCCGAGCTGGGCCACGCGCACGATGAGCTCGTCGCGCCCGTCCTCGGGCAGGCTGGCAATGACCTCGCTGGCCATGGCCGGCGGCAGGAAGGCCAGGAACACGGCCTGCATGTGCACGTGCTCCTGCGCGATGCGGTCGGCCACCCAGCGCGGCGAGGCCCACTGCAGGCGCGCCATCTTCGGGCGGATGGCGTCGCCATAGATGCGCGTGAGCACGCTGCTGCTGATGCTGCTGCCCAGCGCCAGGTCGAGCGAGTTTTTCAGGAAGGTGCGCGAGGCGCCGTGCAGGCCGCTCTGCTCGCGGTAGTCGTCGAAAAAGCGCTGCAGCGCGCTGCGCGCGGTATCGACCTTGATGCCGCTCATGGCGGACATGGCCTGCGTCACCGCCAGCAGTTCCTCGCGCTCCAGGCAGCGCAGCACGGCGGCGGCGGGTGCCTCGCCCATGCTCAGCAGCACGATCGCGGCCTGCTCGATCGCGGTCATGGCGCCGTCCTCGGCGCCGGCTTCAGGCGGGTTGGTGGCCATTCTTCTGCACCCATTGTTTGACGACCTCGGCCACGCGCTCGGGCTCCTTGGTCGCGAGGTCCTTCAAGTGATCGACCAGCACATCCACCGGGGAGCCCGGCGGCGGCAGGTTGTAGTTCTCCAGCAGCGAGCCCATGGAGTCGCGCTGGCCCGCGGGCCGTTCGGGCTGCGGCAGCGCGGCCACGGCGGCCGATCCGGCGGGCAGGGCCCCGGCCGGCGCCGCGGCGCCCTCGCCGCCGCGCGGGCCCAGCTCCAGCAGCTCGGACGTGCCCACCTCGCGCGGCGCCGCGGCCTCGCGCGTGAAGCGGCGGATCAGCGGGCGCGCGATCAGCAGGTAGGCCAGCAGCGCGCCGAGCGCGCTCAGGCCCCAGCCCGCCATCGTGAACACCGACTGCGGCTCGGCGTACCAGGCCACGGCCTGCGGCGGCGCCGGGAAGGCCATGGCCGAGACCACCAGCTGGTCACCGCGCGCGGTGTCGATGCCCAGGCCGCCGCGCAGCACCTGCTCCATGCGCGCGATCTCGGCCGGCGCCCAGGCGCTCGCGCCGGCGGGCGCGGCGGCGTTGTTCAGCACCACCGCGACGCTGATTTTTTTCACCTGGCCGCGCGCGCGCTCGATGGTGGTGACGCTGCGGTCATAGGCGTACTGGCGCGTGGCCGCGTTGCGCTCGGCGGTGCTGGGCGGCTCGCCCTCGGCTGGCGGGGGGTTGGCCGGGCGGTTGCTCAGCGAGCCCGGGATGCCCAGGGCCTGCGGCTGGCGGCTGAGTTCCTCGCGCGAAGCCTCGCTGGTGATGCGCGGATCGCCCTCGTAGCGCTCCTGCGTTTCCTTCACGCTGTCCTGGTGCAGCTCGACCGAGGCGCTGACGTTGTAGTTGTTGGCGCCCAGCACCGGCTGCAGCAGCTGGTGGGCGTTGCGCAGCAGGGTGTCCTGCGCTTTGCGCTGCGCCTCGTTCGCGAAGCCGGTGGAGTCCAGGCCGGCCTTGATGTCGACCCGGCTGGACAGCAGGCGTCCGGCCTGGTCGACCACGGTCACGCGGTCGGGCGCGAGGTTGGACACGCTGCCCGAGACCAGCTTGATGATGGAGGCGATCTGCTCGGCCTCCAGCTCGCGGCCCGGGTGCAGGTGCAAGGCCACCGAGGCCGAGCTGGCCTGCGTGGCGTTGAGCACGAAGGTCGAGGAACGCGCGATCGACAGGTGCACGCGCGCGCTCTTGACCGGCTCCAGCGCGGTGATGCTCTGCACCAGCTCGCCCTCCAGGCCGCGGCGAAAGCGCACGTCCTGCACGAACTGCGTCACGCCCAGCGGGTCGCTCTTGTCCATGAGCTCCAGGCCCTCGGGCAGGCGGGCCACCACGCCGCGCGCGGCCAGCAGCATGCGCGCGCGGCCCAGGTTCGACGCCGACACCAGCACCTGCCCCGTTTCGGGGTGCAGGCGGTAGGCGATGCCTTCGGCGTCGAGCACCGACATCATGTCGGCGGCGGGCACGCTCTCGCGCGCACCGAACACCGGCCGGTAGTTCGACTGGTTCTGCCAGACGAACATCATGACCAGCGCGGTGATGGCGATCGCGAGGAACACGACCGGCAGCAGCTTGGCCACCGCTTCGGAACGCAGGGCCGAGGCGATGCGGGCGGGCGGGGGCAGCCGTTGCAACAAGGGGGTGATGGCGCTCATTTGTTTTTCACTTTGCGTTTGTAACGATACGCGAAGTTCAAATACCAAAGCATGTCCATCCCAGGCCATGGCCGGCGTCGGGCGCCACGCGGTTAGCGAATGGGGATGAGCGGTGGCCACGCGCTGGA
Organism: Hydrogenophaga sp. YM1; assembly: GCF_016903055.1. Taxonomy (NCBI): domain Bacteria; kingdom Pseudomonadati; phylum Pseudomonadota; class Betaproteobacteria; order Burkholderiales; family Comamonadaceae; genus Hydrogenophaga; species Hydrogenophaga sp. YM1. The sequence goes on from NZ_CP070223.1 coordinate 3,948,603, forward strand.
CAGGAACCGAAAAGCGTTAGCGGGCGCGTTGCAAGACGGCGAAACGCCCCCGGGGGCGCTGCGAGCGTGACGGAATCCTCATCGCGCGGGGCTTCTTCGCACGCCCTGTCAAAAGTGACAGGGCGTGCGATGAAGGGACTTCAGGCGGGGGTCGAAACACGGGACAGACCCTTCGTGCCCTCAAGGACGCGACCATGTACCTGGACCTCGACATGACCACCCTGCCCGCCACCCACGGCATGCGCCCCACCGCCTTCGGCATTCCGCCCATCGAGACCCTGGAGATGCTTCAGCGCCTGGAGGCCGAGGTGGCGATGAGCAACCTGAACGAGATGCGCCTGATCGAACAGCAGCACCCGGACTGGTTCGAGAGGTACGAGACCTTGCAAGTCGAGCACTGCAGCGGGGAAGAGTTGCAGACCCTGCTGGCCAGCGCCCCCAACGCCTACGCCAAGGGCCTGGTCACGGGCGCGCTGAAGGTGCGGCTGGAAATGGCGGCGGTGTCGGGCCTGCCGTTCTGACGCGCGGCTGGCGCGCCAGGCGCCAGCCCCGTTCAGGCCATGTCGAGCGGCGTGGCCGATTGCGCGAGCGTGTACGTGCCGTGCAGCGCGCCGGACACGGCCCCGAGCGACACCAGACCGTCGGGCGCCAACTGCGAGGCTGCCAGGGCGCCCAGCGCCGCCGGGTCGTAAGCGACCACCACCAGCACCCAGTCGGCCACGGCGTCGCCGCCGCGGATCTTCTGTTCGCGCGTCGCCTCGATCGGCGGCGCCTCGTGGCGCAGCAGGTGCATGCCCACGATGCCCGGCGCCGCCACGGCCTCGCCCGCCATCACCGCGATGGCGCCACGCAGGCGCGCGTCCTGCCCCGGCGCGGGCGACAGGCGGATGGTGAGCGCGTGCCGCGCCACGGCCGCACCACGGCTTTCGAGCACGTGGCACTGGCTGCGCACCATGTGGCGATGGTGCGGCATCAGGCGCGTGGACCAGGGCGTGGGCGCGTTGAGCCGCTCAAGATAGGGCGCGGAGGACAGCACCGCGTGGTCGCGCAACTCGTACATCACGAAGATGCCCTCGCCACCGTCGGCGCTGGTCCAGCGCGAGGCGCGCAGGAAACCCGGGATGCCGAGCCGTTCGGGAAAGTGCTCGTGCGCGTGCCAGTGCTGGAAATCGTCCAGCCGCTCGGGCGCCATGTCCCACCACATGGCCAAGGCCGCTCGTCCAAGAACCGACATGCGCGATCTCCTCTGTTCAGACGATGTGGACTTCGTCGATGCGGTAGACCGCGATCGGCGCGAGCAGCGGGTCGCCATGGACCAGGCGCTGCCCGGCCGGCGAGGCCAGGCCCGCGCGCAGCGACTCGGCATCGTCGAACCACAGCTCGCTGAAGGCCTCGACCGCATCCGCGCTGCCGGCCGGCACGCCCGCTTGCACGGGGTGGCTGCGGTCCACCACGAAGTTCTGCACCTGCCGGCGCGCACCGGGCACGGCCGCACCGGCCGGCCCCGACCCGCTCAGCCAGCGCTCGTGCAGGCCCTCGGCCGGCACGCCGGCGCGGCGTGTGGACAGCCAGGCCAGCTTGGCCCCGTGCTGGCCCCGCGCCAGGGTCTCGCTGCCGAACAGCCGCTCGGAGCGCAGCACCAGGATGGTGATGCCGCCCTGGAACAGCGGGATGTCGGCCTTGCACAGCGCGTACTCAGGAGAGGCGTCGGACGCCTCCATCGCGGCGATGCTGTCGAAGGACAGCTGCGAGATGCCGTCGATGGTCTGCACCGGCACGTCGCGCGCTTCCAGGAAGCGCTCGGCGATGTGGTTCTGCCGGTAGGTGCCCAGGCCCGGCAGGCGCGCGGCGAGCGCGCCGTGCACACGGATCCAGTGCTCGCGGAACCGCGCCTCGCTCAGGCCTTCGCGCCGGTTGATGAGCGCGCTTCGATAGATCGTCATGCGGGTCCTTGTCTAAGGAATCAGGCGCTGCGCGCGCAACTCGTCGAAGCGACCCCTCAGGGCGGTCTCGGAGTCGACGCAGCCGCTGAAGCCGGCGCGGCGGATCTTGCCGAGCTCGAACAGCACGTCGTTGGAGAAGGCGGTCTTGAACATGTAGTCGGCCCATTGCCAATCGACCAGCGCGTGCAGGTCGGGCTGGCGCAGGCCCTCGCGTTCGGCGATGCGCTGCCACAGCGGCGCCAGTTCCGTGGCCACCTGCGACAGCGGCACCGGCAGCGGCTCGCCCACGGCCAGGCCGAAGTGCTCGGCCACCACGGGCCAGCTGTTGCGCCAGCGGCCGGGATCGCCGTTGGCGATGTTGAAGATCTGGTTGGCGGCCGTCTCGCTGGTGGCGGCCCAGGCGCTGGCGGCGGCGATCTGTTCCACGTCGGCCAGGTGGTGCAGCGCGTTCCACGAGGCCGCAGGTCCCGGAAAACGCAGCGGCAGCCCCAGCTCGCGCGACAGCGTCGCCAGCACGCCGATGGCCATCACCAGGTTCATGGGCGCGCGCTCGGAGAAGCCGGTGACGTAGGGCGGGATCAGGTGCGACCAGGTCCAGCCCGCGGCGTCGGCGCGCTCGGCCAGGTGGTCCTGCTGCGCGTAATAGAAGTTGGGGCCCAGGTGGCGCGGGTCGGTCTCGCGCGCCGGGGTCTTGATGGCGCCCCACTGCAGGCCGTAGTACTTGCCGCCCGTCACCAGCACGAAGCGCCGCAGCGCGCCGGACTGGGCTTCGCCCAGGTCGATGGCGTGGCGCAGCATGGCCAGGTTGGGCGGGATTTCTTCGGTGCGCGTGGGCCGGTGCTGGTAGGCCGCGTAGAACACATGCGTGACGGGCGCCAGTTGGGCCGCGGCGGCACGCACCGAAGCGGGGTCGAGCAGATCGACCGCGAGGCCCTGGGCGCCGTCGGGCGCCGAACCGCCGCGCGTGGCGCAGGTGACGCGCCAGCCGCTGGCGCTGGCGAGGTGGCGGGCAATGGCGCCACCGATCACGCCGGACGAGCCGACGACGAGTGCGTGTTTCACGTTCAATGGTCCAGCCAGTCCGGCGAGGCGCGCCGCAGCGCACGGGTGTCGGGGAAAGTGCCGCCGGTGGGCAAGGGATCGATGCGCAGGCGCGTGAGCCGCAGGAAGTCCATCTTCCATTGGCCGTTCTCGCGCAGGTAGGCCTCTTCGTAGTGGCCCCAGCCGACGAAGCCTCGGGCCTCGGGCGCCTCTTTCAGGCGGATGGGCTGCGGCCACTCCAGGTGGTCCTGCATGGCCCACACGGCGCGCGCGCGATCGGGCGACAGGAACACGATCTCGGGCGTGTGGCAGTGGTGCACGGACACCGCCTCGGCCAGGCGCGCGGACACGCCGGCCACGAAGGCGTCCGCGTCCGCGCCGTCGGGCGCGGAGCCGAAGCCCTCGAAGCGCGCGCCGGCGCTGAACAGACCGCGCAGCCGGGCCCATTGCTTGGTGTCGATGTAGCGGCAATACCGCGCCTTCAGGGACCGGTTGTCCTCCAGGGCCTCAAGCTTGTCTCGCACGTCCATCACGTGGGGGTTTCCTTCTTCTTTTTCGATGCGGCCCGGCCGCGCGCGGTGGGCCCGGGTTGCGTTACCGGTTCGGGGGTGGCGTCTGAGGGCACCGCCCCGCCCTCGCCGGGCTTGTTCTGGGCAATCGTGTCGGTGATGCGCTGGGCGGTCTCCACGATCGCGCGGCGCAGGCGCTCGAAATCGGTGTCGTCCCAGCGGCTCTCAGCCACCACAAAAGTGATGCTGCCCAGCACCTTGCCCTCGGGGTCGAAGATCGGTGCCGAAATGCCACCGGTGCCCGCCACCATCTCGGCGCGCGTGATGGCGTAGCCCTGGCGCGCCAGCTGCGCCATGTGGGTGCGGAACTCGGCCCAGTTGCTGCCCAGGCCGGCGGCGCGGATCTCGGCCGCGTGGTGCAGCGCCATGTTGCGCAGCTGGTAGGGCGAGAGGTGCGCCAGGATGATCTTGGCCATGGCGCCGCGGAACAGCGACATGGGCCGGCCACGCTCGAAATGCCGCGGGATGGACGCGTCGGGCCAGGCGATGTCCACGCACATGATGCTGTCGCGGTAGAAGCTGGCCAGCATCATGTTGAGCTTGCGCCGCCCGGCCACCTCGTGCATGAGCTTGCTGCTGGCGGTGAGCAGCGGATCGCTGATGCGCATGAGGCGGTCGAGTTCGATGATGCGCGGCCCCAGCACGTACACGCCGCCTGCCATGGACGCCAGCAGGCCGGCGTCGCACAAGGTGCCGAGGTAGCGGTAGGTGGTGGCGCGAGAAGTGCCGAGCGCCTCGACGATGTCGTCGAGGTGGGCGCTGATGCGGCCCTCCTGGAAGCAGTCCAGGATGCTCAGGCCTTTGGCGAAGCTGCTGTTCACGGTGTGCTCAGGTTCGGTTCGGGTTGAGGGCGGCGAGGCCGGGACGCGACTGCCTCATCCGCCGAACCAGCGCGCCGGCACCGTGACGATCCACGGACAGAGCACGAGGAGGAGGAGCAGTCCGAACTGGGCGAGCAGAAAGGGCAGCGCACCACGGGTGATGCGGTCCATGGACATGCGCCCCACGCCGGCCACGACGTTGAGCACTGTACCAACGGGTGGCGTGATCAGGCCGATGGAGGCGTTCATGATGAAGAGCACACCGAAGTACACCGGGTCGATGCCGGCGGCAACCACCACCGGCATGAGCACGGGGGTGAGGATCAGAATGGTGGGCGCCATGTCCATGGCGGTGCCGACGGCCATCACCAGCAGCATGATGGCCAGCAGCAGCAGCACCGGGTGCTCCATGAGCGGCTCCAGCAGGCGCGTGATCTCGCCGGGAATGTTGGCCACGGTGATGAGCCAGGCCGAGACCATGGCGGCGGCGATGAGGAACATCACCACGGCCGTGGTCTTGGCCGCCGAGACGAACAGGCGGTAGAGCGCGCGCAGGCTGAGCTCGCGGTAGACCACCGTGGCCACGAAGAGCGAGTAGACCGCCGCCACGGCCGCGGCTTCGGTCGGCGTGAATACGCCCATCTTCAGGCCCACCAGGACGATGGCCGGCAGCGCCAGCGCCCACAGCGAGTCGCGCAGGGCGCGCAACTGCTCCGCGCGCGAGGCGCGGGGGGGCAGCTCGGTCTGCTCACGCCGGCTGACCCAGGCCCAGGTGGCGGCCACCGCCACGCCCATCAACAGGCCGGGCACGATGCCGGCCATGAAGAGCTTGCCGATCGACACGTTGCCGGCGACACCGAAGATGATGAAGGCGATGGAAGGCGGGATGACCGGCGCGATGACGCTGGAGGCCGCGATGAGGCCACCAGCGCGGGCCGGGTCATGGCCGGCGCGCGCCATCATGGGCAGCAGCAGCGCCGACAAGGCCGCGGCGTCGGCCACAGCAGACCCCGACAGCGCCGCCATCAGGCAGGCGGCGATCACCGTGACGTAGCCCAGGCCGCCGCGCTTGTGGCCCACCAGGGTCATGGCCAGGTTGACGATGCGCTGCGACAGGCCGCCCACGTTCATGATCTCGCCGGCCAGCATGAACAGCGGCACGGCCAGCAGCGGGAAGCTGTCGGCCCCGTTGACCACGTTCTGCGCCAGGATCTGCGCGTCAAACATGTCCTGGTGCCACATGAGCGCAACACCAGAGACCAGCAGGGAATAGGCGATCGGGATGCCGATGGCCATGGCGGCCAGCAGCGCGCCAAGGAAGATGACGACGGTCATCGGAAAGACTCCGGGGAAGCGGTCGGGTGGGCGTGAGGCTCTTCCTCGGACTCGCGCACCATCACGGTCTCGGCGTCGCTGAGGCGCCCGCCGAGCAGGCGGACCAGCGCGTAGCCCAGCAGCACGATGGCCGACACGCCGAAGACGATGCCCGAGGCGTAGAAGACCGCCACCGGAATGCCGCTCACAGGCGCGGACACGTCCAGGTTGAGCTGCGCCTGGGTCCAGCTACCGGACAGCAGCAGCCAGGACACGTACAGCATGACCACCTGAGCGGCGCCGAAGCAGACCAGCCGGGCCCGGCGCGGCAGCAGCAGGACGACCATATCCGTGCCCAAATGCGAGCGCTCGTTCAACGCCACGATGGCGCCAAGAAAGGTAAGCCAGACGAAGAGCCAGCGCGACAGCTCCTCGGAGATCAGGATGCCCGAGTTGAAGCCGTAGCGCAGCACCACGTTGCCGAACACAAGCACGAGGATGGCCGCCAGCAGCCCGGCGTTTAGCACGTCGAGCAGGCGGCAGTACAGGTCGATCAGGCGCTTCATTCGGGCCCCGCGGTGGTCAGTGCACCGTCTCGTGGATCTTTTTCATCTCGGCGCGGTAGAGCTCCACCAGCGCCGGGTCGTAGGTGGCGGCGAACTTGTCGGCCACGGGCTTGGTGGTCTCGCGCATCTTGGCGATGGTTTCCTTGGGCACCTCGTTGATCTGCATGCCCTTGGCCAGCAGGGCCTGGCGGTCCTTGGCGGCCACCTCGCGGCTGAGCGCGCGGTGGTAGGCGCCGGCTTCGCGGGCGGCATCGCGCAGGATCTTCTGCTCGTCGGGCGTCAGGCGGTCCCAGAACTTCTTGCTCACCAACACGGGGTTGGCGGTGTACACGTGGTTGGTCACGCTCATGTACTTCTGCACCTCGTAGAACTTGCTGGTCAGCACGATGCTGTAGGGGTTCTCCTGGGCGTCGAGCGCGCGCGATTCGAGCGCGCCGTAGAGCTCGCCGAAGGCCATGGGCACGGGGTTGGTGCCGAGCGCCGAGAACGACTCGAGGAACAGGGGGTTGCCCATCACGCGGATCTTCAGGCCCTTGACGTCGTCGGGGCTGGTCACGGGCTTGCGGCTGTTGGTGACGTTGCGAAAACCGGTCTCCCAGTAGTCCAGGCCGACCAGGCCTTTGTCTTCCAGCTTCTTCAGCATGGTCTGGCCGAAGGGGCCTTGCAGCAAGGCATCCACCTGCTTGGCGCTGCTGAAGGAGAACGGCGTGTCGATGAGGCTCATCTCCTTGACCAGCGAGGCCACGGAGGTGGTGGCCGGCGCGAACATTTCCTGCACGCCCCCCTGAAGCGCGCCCACCTGCTGCGCCTCGCTGCCGAGCACGGAGGCGCCGTACTCGCGCACCTTCATCTTGCCGCCGCTCTTGCTGGCCACCAGCTCGGCGAACTTCTCGGCGCCCAGGGCGATGGGGTGGCCCGGCTGCACCAGGTGGCCGAACTTGATCACGCGGTCGCGCACGTCTTGCGCCAGTGCGCTGGCGGACGCCGCCACCAGGGTGGCGACGAGGGCGAGATGACGAAGCTTCATGGGGGAGTCTCCTGTGTCTGGGGGGGAATGGGGTGAGCGGGGCGCCGGCCCGCCTGGCGGGCCTGAACGGGGTCGAAGGATAGTCCCGGCTGGGCCGGCGGATTCTAGTGATTTTCCCGAATAAGGACAAAAATCAAAAGTCGCATATGATGGTATTTATCTCTTTTTGAGATTCACTTTCATTCAAGCCTGGCCGGTGCCGGGAAGGGAGCCCCCATGAACGACAGCACGGACGCGCCCACGGAGCGCTACCGTCTCGATGGCCGCGTCGCGGTCGTGACCGGTGCCGCTGGCGGCATCGGCGCCGCCATCGCCGAGCGGCTCGCCGCGCTGGGCGCCCGCGTGGCGCTGCTCGACCTGCCGCGCACGGCGAGCGAGCTGGAGCGGCAGCGCCAGGCCCTGCCCACGCGTGGCCTGGCCGGCGTCTGCGACATCGCCGACCCCGACTCGGTGGCGGCCGCGGCGGACCTGGTGCACACGCAGCTCGGCGGTTGCGACATCCTGGTGAACAACGCGGGCGTGCTGGGCCGGCACGCCGCGCTCGAGGGCGTGAGCCTGGAGGACTGGGACCATCTGATGCACATCAACCTGCGCGGTCCCTTCCTGTGCACGCGCGCCTTCGGCGCGCACATGCTGGCACGCGGGCGCGGCAGCATCGTCAACATCGGCTCCATCGCGGCCGGCAAGCCCAACGCCTCGCCGGCCTACAGCGTGAGCAAGGCCGGCGTGCTGGCGCTCACGCGTCACACCGCCGTGGAGTGGGGGCCGCGCGGCATCCGAACCAACGCGGTCAGCCCCGGCTTCATCCGCACGCCGTTGTCGGCCGTGCACTACGCCAACGACGCGCTGCTGCAGTCGCGCACCCGCCTGGTCCCGGTGCGCCGGCTCGGCGCCACGCACGACATCGCCGACGCGGTGGCCTACCTGGCCAGCGATGCCGCCGGCTTCGTCAATGGCCAGGACCTGGTCGTCGACGGCGGCTTCCTCGAGACCCCGCTCATGCATGCGCAGCCCCAGGCCGACCAATACGGCGGCCACGGCCACTGAGCCCTTTTCGCAAACACACAAAGAAAGGTGAACACCATGGCCACTACCCCCGGCCTCGCCGGCGAGCAAGCGCTCGCCCCCCTGGACTCGCGCTACGTCGACGTCAGCGCGCTGCCCTGGAAGCCCACGCCCACGCCGGGCATCGACATGAAAGTGCTGATGGAGGACACGCAAAGCGGTCTGCTCACCGCCCTGTTCCGCTGGCAACCCGGCACTGCGCTGCCGCTGCACGAGCACGTGGAGATCGAGCAGACCTATGTGCTGTCTGGCAGCATCGTCGACGACGAAGGCGAGGTGCGCGAGGGCGACTACGTCTGGCGCCCCAAGGGCAATCGGCACGTCGCACGCTCCCCGGGCGGCGCGCTCGTGCTGTCCTTTTTCCTCAAGCCCAACAAGTTCTTGCTGGGCGAGCTGGCGGGCAAGGAACTGAAGTGAGCCAGGGCGGGAGCGATCGCAGCGTCGACGCCGTGGTGGTCGGCTCGGGCGCTGGTGGCCTGGCCGCGGCGGTCACCGCCGCGCGGCTCGGCCTGCAGGTGCTGGTGCTCGAAAAGGATTCGCTCTATGGCGGCACCACCGCGCGCTCGGGCGGCGTGCTCTGGGTGCCCTGCCACGGACTGGGCGACGGATCGAACGGCCCCGACTCGCCCGAGGCGGCGCGCCGCTACCTGCAGGGCGAATGCGGCGCGGCCTTCGACGCCGACAAGGTGGACGCCCTCCTGCGCCACGGCCCGCGCATGGTGGACTTCTTCACGCGCCAGACCGAGGTCGCCTTCGTCAACCTGCCCGAGTTCCCCGACTACCACCCCGATCGCCCCGGCGCCAGCCAGGGCGGCCGCTCCATCCTGGCGGCGCCCTACGACGCCCGCCGGCTCGGCCCGCGCATGAAACAGCTGCGCCCGCCGCTGAAGGAAATCACCTTCATGGGGATGATGTTCAACGCCAGCGAGGAGGTGCAGCACTTCTTCAAGGTGACGCGCTCGCTGCGCTCGGCCGCCTACGTGGCCCGACGCCTCGCCGCGCACGCGGTGGAGATGCTGCGCCACGGCCGCGCGACGCGCCTGACCAATGGCAACGCACTGGCCGCGCGCCTGGCCCAAAGCGCCTTCGGGCTGGGCGTGGAGTTGTGGCTCGACACACCCGTGGTGGAGCTGCTGCGCGAGGGCGACCGCGTCATTGGCGTGGTGGTGCAGCGCGGTGGCGAACGCTTGCGCGTCAACGCGCGGCGCGGCGTGGTGCTGGCCGCTGGCGGCTTCCCGCAGGACACCGAACGCCGACGCCAACTGTTCCCCCATGCCCCCACTGGCACCGAGCACCGCTCGCCCGCGCCCGCCGGCAACACCGGCGACGGCCTGCGGCTGGCGCGCGCCGTGGGCGCGGCTCTCGACACGCACCTGCCCAACGCCGCGGCCTGGATCCCCGTGTCCGCCGTGCCACGCGGCCAGGGGCCGGCGGGCGTGTTCCCGCACCTGATCGACCGCTACAAGCCCGGCATCATCGCCGTCACGCGGCGCGGCGAGCGCTTCGTGAACGAGGCCCACTCGTACCACGACGTGGGCATCGCCATGCAGCGCGCGGCCGCGCCGGGCGAGCCCGCGGAGGCCTTCCTGATCTGCGACCACCGCGCCCTGAGGCGCTACGGCATGGGCTTCGTCAAGCCCTTCCCGCTGCCGCTGCTGCCGCACTTGCGCTCGGGCTACCTGAAGCGCGGGCGCACGCTGGAGGCGCTGGCGCGGCAGGCGGGTATTTCGCCCGAGGGCCTGGTGGCCACCGTGGCCGAATTCAACCAGGGCGCCGTGCGCGGCGAAGATCCGCGCTTCGGTCGCGGTGGCAGCGCCTACAACCGCTACCTGGGTGACCGCGAGCACCAGCCCAACCCCTGCGTGGCCCCCATCGCCGACGCTCCGTTCTACGCGATCCACCTCACCATCGGCGACCTCGGCACCTTCAGCGGCATCCGCACCGATGGAGCGGCGCGGGCGCTGGACGAAGCCGGCCAGCCCATTCCCGGGCTGTACGCCGTCGGCAACGACAGCACCAGCATCATGGGCGGCAACTACCCGGGCGCCGGTATCACCCTGGGCCCCGCCCTCACCTTCGGCTTCATCGCGGGCGAACAGCTCGCCGCCCCTTCCCCACCCGCTTCCCAATGAGCTTCCCACGGAGACCTCCACCACCATGCTGATCGAAGAACGCTGCTACGTGCTGCACGCCGAGTACACGCCGGCCATGTACCTGGACCTCTACCGCCAGACCGGCGCGCTGGACCTGCAGATGAAGACCCTCGGCAACTTGCTGGGCTACTTCGTCACCGAGGTCGGCGAGCTCAACGCCTTGGTGCACCTGTGGGGCTATGACAGCTTCGAGGAGCGCGCGCGCCGCCGCGCCCTGCTCGCCGCCGAACCCGTGTGGCAGGACTACCTGGTGAAGATCCGGCCCATGCTCCAGTCCATGAACAACCGGCTGCTCACGCCCACCGGCTTCTCCCCCATCCGCTGAGGACACACGCCCATGGCACTGCACCTGCCCACCCTCCACGACAGCCCCGCCGGCCGCACGCTGGTGTTCGACTCGGCCACGCATGTCGAGGCCTACGTGGCCACCCACCCCTGCCAGGGCGACGTGATCGTCAACGCGTCCTATTCCGGCGTGCTGTGCGCGCGCATGGTCATGTCGGCACGTCCGCGCGCCGCGATCGGCCTGGACTGCGCCATCGGCAAGGACGGCGCCGGCATCGCCGGCCTCTGGTACTACGAGGCCCTGGGCGTGCCGGCCGCCGCCACCGACACCCTGACCGCCGAAATGGGCAACGGCGCGGATCTGTACGACAACGGCATCGTCAGCCGCGTGAACGACGCGGCCCAGCGCCTGGGCATCGCGCCCGGCATGCGCGTGCGCGACGTCGCCGAGGCCTTCAAGACCGGCGCGCTCAAGCCCGCGCGCTTCGACCCCGCGCGCCGCCTCGTGATCGAAACCAACCCGCAGGGCCGCAGCATCGTCTGCACCGATTCCATCGCCTTCGCCCTGCCCGAGGACCGCGAACGCAACGTGCTGTGCACCGCCGGCCACACCGGCCGCAGCGTGGTCGACTACTTTCGCCAGTTCCGCCCCTGGGCCTTCATCTGTTCCGACGGCGGCATCGGCAAGAACCAATCGGGCATCTCCGCCCTGCAGGACGTGGAGGCCGATGGCATCGCCGGCGCGTCCGTCGACGCGCTGACGGCGCGCATGGGCGACGGCCAGAGCACCTACTTCGACGGCGTGATCAGCGCCGCCAACCGCGTCGCCCAGGCCAAGGGCGTTCGGGTCGGCCAGACGGCGCGCGAAGCCGCGGCCCTGCTCTTGAACTGAGCGCCATGGCATTCGTCAACCTTCTCCACGAAGGCGCCGCGCGCGCCGCCGTTCCCGACGGCGACCACTACCGCCTGCTGCCCTCCACCGGCACGCTGCCGGACGAACTCGGCGAGCGCATCGCGCGCGGCGAGGATCTGCCGCAACTGGCCCAGGCGGCCACCGAGCGCGTACCCGCCGCGGCCGCGCGCTTCGCCCCGCTGCTGGCGCGGCCAGGCAAGGTCGTCTGCCTGGGCCTGAACTACTTCGACCACGCCAAGGAAGGCGGCCGCGAGAAACCCACCTACCCCTGGTTCTTCCTGCGCGCGGCCAGTTCGCTGCTGGGCCATGGCGAGCCGGCGCCGCTGCCGGCGGTCTCCACTCAGGTCGACTACGAGGCCGAGCTGGCGGTGGTCATCGGCCGGCGCGGCAAGGCCGTGCGGCGCGAGCAGGCGCTGGACTTGGTGCTGGGCTACGCCTGCTTCAACGACCTGTCGGTGCGCGACTACCAGAAGAAGACGCCGCAATGGACCATCGGCAAGAACTTCGATGCCAGCGGTGCCTTCGGGCCGGCCCTGGTGCTCGCCGAGGATCTGCCGCCCGGCGGGCGCGACCTGCGCATCCAGTGCCGCGTCAATGGCCAGGTGATGCAGGACGCGAACACCTCCAGCATGATCTTCGGCGTCGCCGAGACCATCGAGATTCTCAGCGAGTGCATGGTCCTGGAGCCCGGCGACGTGATCGTGATGGGCACGCCCGCGGGCGTGGGCTTCGCACGCCAGCCACCGGTGTGGCTGAAGGACGGCGACCGGGTCGAGGTCGACATCGAGCGCGTGGGCTGCCTCGCCAACACCGTGCGGCGCGCCTGAGGCGGCGCGCCAGCGCCGGGTTGCAGCCGCCCCGGCCTCAGAGCCCGCCCATCAGCTGCGCGCGGTACACGGCCTGCGCGCCGTTGGCCGCGCGCAGCTTGCGCTTGGCGTTCTCCACGTGCAGGCGGAAGGTGCGCTCGGTGCAACCGAAACGCTGCTGCGCTTCCGAACCTTTCAGGCCTTCGGCCACGGCGCGCAGCACCTCGCGCTCGCGCGGGGTGAGCGGGCAGACCGCCGCGCGCAGCGCCTCGCGCCAGGCGGGCCAGTCGCCCAGCACCTCCAGCGCGGCGGTGCCCAGCTGCTCCTCCCGCAGGTGCGCGCTGGTGGACAGCAGCCAGAACTCGCCGCAGGCCTCGCCCAGCAGCGGCAGGCGCACCAGCAGCAGCTGCTGGTAGCCCAGGCCGCCCAGGCGGCGCACCGCCTCCTCGCCCAGGGCCGCCACGGGCAGGCGCTCGACGGTGCCACCACGCGGCGGCACGGCGCGTGCCATCCATTCGGCATGGGCCTGCAGCGCGGCGCTGCTCAGGGCCTGCACCAGGCGCTCGCCAGCCACGCCGAAAGGGTCGGGCCGCACGAAGGCCAGGCCCGCGAAGCCGCGCCCGCGCAGACGCGCGGCCAAGGCCTGCATGCGCTCATCGAGCGCGTTGGGGGGCGACGCCGGCTCGGGCGGTTCGCCCAGGAGGGCGAGGCCGCTGGCGCGCGAGGGATCCTCGCTCACCCGCCGCGTTCCTCTGCCAGCGCGCGCCACGACACCGCGGCGGGCCAGTCGAACAGGAACTCGGCGGCCAGCACGCCATCGGCCTCACTCAGCACCTCGACGGGCGCGATGGCCGCCGCGATGCCCTCCAGCTGCGACACCAGCTCGAGGTTGGGCAGGGCCTGGCCCGCGCGCACGCGGTCCAGGCCGGGCGCGTCCCAGCCGAACTCGGCCAGCGAGTCGGCCAGCTCGCGCAGGCCGGCGGTGGTCTCGATCTGGATCCAGCTCAGGCGGCCGTCGGCGCGCAGGCCCAGCACCCCGAAGGGCTCGCCAAGCACCAGGTATTCGTCCACGCGGCCGCGCCCCAGGATCACCATCAGCGCGTTGGACACGTCGTCCGACTGCAGCGCCTGCAGCCGCTCGTGGCGCATCTGCATGGCCAGGTGGCGGCCGCGCTCCAGCGAGTTGTGCAGGAACTGCTCCTGCAGCGCGCGGCGCAGGTTGAAGCCCAGGTTGCGCGTCTGCTTGGGCAGGAAGGATTCGATGGCACCGCCATTGAAGGCCTTGACCGCGAGGTCGGCGTCGGCCGCGCCCGTGAGCAGGATGCGCCGCAGGCCGAAATGGCCGTGGCGCTCGCAGATGGAGATGCCATCCTCCGCGGGCATCACCTGGTCGGTGACCAGCACCGAGAAGATGCGGTGCCGCCCTTCCCAGGCGAAGTAGTCGAGCGCGGCGGCCAGCGGCGACTCCGCGCCCACCACGCGCGCCAGCATCTGCTGCTCGCGCCGCAGCAGCGCTTCCTGCTCGGCATAGGAGTGGTCGAGCTCGCCCGGGTGGTGCAGGAACTCGCAGCGCCGCACCGAGGCCACGGCGTCCGCCATGGCGTCGAGGAACGACGGGTCGTCGTCGATGAAGGAGATGCGCGAGGACGCTCTCATGCAGGGGAACAACATGCCTGGCTCGCTTCGGGGGGTGGACGGGACGCGGCGCACGCGCGCCCGGACCAGGGGAGCATATCGGCACTTCGTGGGAGAACTTGAGCCGGCCGGTTTGGCGCCTTTTTTCACGCCAGGCGCTGGAGGGCGCTCCCTAGAATCCGCCCCGTCGTGCACCACCACCACCTCATCCGGGCCATCGCCCTGCTTCGCCAGCCACTGGAGCCGCTGCAGCAGCTGTCGCGCGCGCGGCTGGTCACGCTGGGCCTGTTCCTGTCCATCGGGCACCTGGCCTTCCACTGGTTCTGGACGGTGCTCGTGCCGCAGCCCTACGAGAACCTGCTCCTGCGCGCGCTGGCCGCCGCCGGCGCGCTGCCGCTGCTGTGGTGGACGCCGTCGCGCGTGATGCGCCAGCGCGGCATCCGGCTCTACCTGCTGGCCTACATGACCTACACGGGCCCGTTCCTGTTCCAGTGGTTCTTCCTGATGAACCACGGCAACGCGGTGTGGATGACCAGCGCGGCGCTGATGTGCTTCCTGGCGTACCACATCCTCGACTGGCGCGTGGCCACGGCGGCGCTGGCGGCGGGCACCATCGCCGCGCGCGCGCTGGTGGCGCTGCTGGAGCCGCAGCTCGCCATGCCCTGGTGGCGCGTGACCGAGGGCAACCTCACCTTTGCCTTCGCCTGGCTGTCCGCCCTGGCGCTGGCGCTGTCCTCGGCCAGCCAGCGGCTGCAGCGGCTCAACGCCACGCTGCTGGCCATGGGCGTGATGGCGCACGAGCTGCGCACGCCACTGGCCAGCGCGGCCCTGGTCAACGAGAACCTGCGCGAGGCCGAGCCCGCCGAGGTGGAGCGCCTGACGCAACGCATGGACGGCCTGCTGCGCGCCATCCACCACCAGATCGATTCGCAGATCGTCAACGCGCAGCTGCTGGGCATCCAGCCTGGCCGCGAGACCCTGCGCGCCGGCCAGCTCGTGCGCGACGCCATCGAGTCCTACCCCTTCCTCAGCGAACGCGAGCGCCTGGCCGTCAGCGTGGACATGCGCGCCGATTTCCGCTTCCACGGCAGCGAGCGCCTGTTCATCCAGGTCATCCACAACATGCTCAAGAACTCCGTGTTCGCGCTGCGCCGCACCCAGGGGCGCTTCGAACGCGGCGACATCCAGATCGAGGTGTCGGCGGGCGGTGCGCTCGGCACCATCCGCGTGCGCGACAAGGGACCGGGCGTGCCCGGGCACCTGCGCCGCGCCATCTTCGAGCCCTTCTTCAGCACCCAGACCACGCACAGCAGCGGCCTGGGCCTGGCCTTCTGCCGCGAAACCGTGCAAGCCAACCGCGGCCAGCTGCGCTTCGAGCGCGTGGCCGCCGGCTCGTCCTTCGTGATCGAGCTGCCCCTGCTGCCCGGCGAGGCGGGCGAGACCCACCGCGCCAGGCGCTGGGCGCCCGGCTGAGGCGCGACCATCGGGTTTCCCCCACAGCGGGACGCCGGACTTCCCTCTGGTGGCGGCGCCGCTGGCGCGTAGCATGGGTGCATTCCCGTTCCCGCGGCCCGCCATGCCCCCGCTTCGCCCGATCCCGATGCCGCGCACGCCGTTGCAGGCCCTGTTCTCCCACCCGCTCGAGCCCGTGCTGCACCTGTCGCGCGCGCGGCTGGTCGCGCTGGGCCTGATCTACCTCATCGTGCACCTGTCGGCCTGGCTGGTGTACACCCAGGTCGCGCCGCAGCCCTACGACAGCCTGGCCCTGCGCCTGGCCGCGGCGCTCGGGGCCCTGCCGCTGTTCCTGTTCGACCCCGACGAGGTGGCGGAGTCGCCCGGCGCGCGCGCCTACGTGCTGCTCTACCTGGCCCTGGCCGGCCCCGTGCTGCAGGTCTGGCTCTACCTCATGAACGGCGGCACCGATCCGCGCGTGCTGGCCCTGTGCCTGGTCGCGCTGCTCATGTACGTGATCACCGACTGGCGCTACGCCACCGCCATGCTGGTGCTGGCCTTCGCGGGCGGGCTGCTGTTCGGCGCCGGCACCGACCGGCTGCCGGCCGCGCTGGCGCGCGAGCACGGCTTCATGGTGGGCCTGTCGTGGCTGTGCGGACTGCTGCTGGGCTTGTCTTCGGCGCAGCAGGACCGCCAGCGCCAGCAGGCCACCATGAACGCCCTGGGCGTGATGGCCCACGAACTGCGCACGCCGCTGGCCAGCATGGGCCTGCTGGTGGAAAGCCTGCGCGACAACGGGGAGTCGCCGCAAGCGCGCCGCTCGGGCCAGCGGCTGGAGGGGCTGATGCGCAACCTGCACCAGCAGATCGACACGCAGATCGTGAACGCGCAGCTGCTCGTCCTGCGCCGCGGCGACGAGCGCATCGCCGCGCGCGCGCTGATCGCCGACGCCATCGACAGCTTTCCCTTCCGCGCCGAGGCCGAGCGACGCGCGGTGGCGCTGGCGCCCGGCCCCGACTTCCACTTTCTCGGCACGCGGCGCCTGTTCACGCAGGTGGTGCACAACCTGCTGCGCAACGCGCTGGTCGCCCTGCGCCAGCACAAGGGCACGCCCGAGCCGGGTGACATCACGCTGGCCACCGACGTGCGCGGCGGCCAGGGCGTGATGGAGATCCGCGACCGGGGGCCCGGCATCCCACGCTCCCTGCAACGCAGCGTGTTCCGCCCCTTCGTGAGCACCGCCGACACGCACAGCAACGGCCTGGGCCTGGCCTTCTGTCAGAACACGGTGCGGGTGAACCGGGGCCGCCTCTCCCTGCGCTCCAGCGAGGCCGGTACCACTTTTGTGATCACCCTGCCCCTGGACGAGGGGCGGCGCGGCGGCTGAAGGCGCGCCGCCGGGCGGGCGCCCGCGCCCGCCCGCGAACTGGGCGGGTTTTGCCCGCCTTATCCAATCAAGTTTTCCCGGCAGGCGGCCGATAGTGGCGGCGAACGCCCGTGCCTTCCAAGCGGCCGCGGGCGACACCTGTTCACGCCCCCACCCGATCCCCCGCCCCGCGCCTCACCATGAATTTCCTTCGCAACATGTCCGTCGGCACCAAACTCTGGGCCGGCGTCGCCACCATCATCCTGGCCCTGCTGGCCACCGTCATCAGCGCGGGCCTGCGTTCGGCCCGCATGACCGAACAGTCCGAGCGCATCCTGACCGAGCTCTCCGACAAAACCGCCCTGGCCGTGGAATGGGCCGGCGTGACCGAGACCACCACCACCCGCGTGCAGGCCTCCACCCTGTCCAGCGACCCGGCCATCACCGCCCTGTACAAGGACCTGATCCCGGCCGGCTCGGCCCGCATCTCCGAGCTGCAGAAGGCGCTGGACGCCATGCCCAAGACCGAGGCAGAGGTCGCCGCGCTGGCCCGCATCGCCGAGCTGCGCACCGCCGTGCTGAGCTCGCTGGGCAAGGCCACCAAGCTCAAGGCCGCCGAGGACTACGCCGGCGCCGCGCACGAGATCACCACCAACTTCAATGGCGCCGTCACGCCTTACCTCAACGCGGTGCAGGACTTCGGTCGCATGCAGAACCGCATACTGCAGGAAGCGCAGGCCGCGCAGGCCAAGGAGCGCGTGACCAGTATCACCATCGCCGCCACGCAGGTCGGCCTGCTGATCCTGGGCATCGCCGTCGGCGCGTTCTTCCTCATCCGCAACATCCGCCAGCCGCTCAACGACACCATGGCCTTCGCCGAGCGCATGGCCGACGGCGACCTGACGGCCACGCTCAACAACGATCGCGGCGACGAGTTCGGCGCCATGACCCGTGCGCTGG
Source organism: Hydrogenophaga sp. YM1 (assembly GCF_016903055.1). Lineage (NCBI taxonomy): Bacteria > Pseudomonadati > Pseudomonadota > Betaproteobacteria > Burkholderiales > Comamonadaceae > Hydrogenophaga > Hydrogenophaga sp. YM1. Next base: position 3,966,519 of record NZ_CP070223.1, read on the forward strand.
GCACCATGCGCGACCGACTGGTCAGCGTGGTGGCCGACGTCAAGCGCGGCACCGAGAACATCACCGTGGCCGCGAAAGAGATTTCCACCGGCAACAACGACCTCTCCAGCCGCACCGAGCAGACCGCGAGCAACCTGCAGCAGACCGCCGCCTCGATGGAGCAGATGTCGGGCGCGATCAAGCAGTCGGCCGACTCGGCCCGCGTGGCCAACCAGCTCGCCGACGTGGCGGGCCAGAGCGCGCAAAAAGGCGGCGAGGTGGTGAACCAGGTCGTCTCGACCATGGAAGAGATCAACCAGGCCTCGCGCAAGATCAACGACATCATCGGCGTCATCGACGGCATCGCCTTCCAGACCAACATCCTGGCCCTCAACGCCGCCGTGGAAGCGGCGCGCGCGGGCGAACAGGGCCGCGGCTTCGCCGTGGTGGCCGGCGAGGTGCGCAACCTCGCGCAGCGCAGCGCGCAGGCCGCCAAGGAGATCAAGGGCCTGATCGGCGCCAGCGTGGACAAGGTCACCGTGGGCACGGAACTGGTGAGCCAGGCCGGCCAGACCATGAGCGAGATCGTGGAGAACGTGGTGCGCGTGCGCGACATCATCGGCGAGATCGCCAGCGCCTCGGGCGAGCAGGCCGATGGTGTCAACCAGATCAACGCCGCCGTCTCCAACCTCGATCAGATGACGCAGCAAAACGCCGCGCTGGTGGAAGAAAGCGCCGCCGCCGCATCGAGCATGAACGACCAGGCCGCGCGCCTGGCCGAGGTGGTGCGCATCTTCCGCCTGGATGGCACCGCCGCCTCGGGCAGCATCGCCGCGCGGCCGGCGGGCGAGCGGCACCAGCGCCGCGAGCCGCAGCTGGCGCCGGTCGCGGCGCCTCTGGCGAAGCCCGCGGCACCCGTGGCCAAGCCGCTGGCCACGGCCAAGCCCGTGGCGGTGGCGCCCAAGCCCGCCGCACCGGCCGCCGGCAAACCCCTGGCCGCTGCGGCCAAGGCCCCCGCCAGCGACGAGGTCGGCGAATGGGAGTCCTTCTGATCCGCGCCGCCCGCGACCGCCACCGCGGCCGCTGAAGCCCCAGGCCCGCCGAAGACCTCGGCGGGCTTTTTTTCAGGCGCCGACGGGCGCGGCCACCGGCACCAGCCGCTGCACCACCTCGTCGGTGCTGAGCACGTCGCCAAAGAACAGCATCCAGTTGTTCAGGCAGTGCTCGTGCTCGGCCGGCGTGACGGCCGAGAGCGCGTCGTCGACCATGATGGTGGCGTAGTCCATCATCATCGCGTCGCGCGCGGTCGATTCGCAGCAGACGTTGGTGACGGTGCCACCGATGAGCACGTGCGTGACGCCGCGCTCGCGCAGCACCTCGTCCAGGCGCGACGAGCCCGGCACCAGCGCGCTGTAGCAGCGCTTGACCACGCGCTCGTCCTGCGGGTGCGGCTGCAGGCCGGGCGCGATCTGGAAGCCCTCGTGCGCGCTCGCCAGCTCGCGCAGGCGCCGCGCGCTGCGCGCAGGCGTGAGCATGTGGGCGTGGTGGTGCGACCAGAAGTCATCGGCGCCGTCGGCGCTGGTCTGCACCCAGATGACATGCCCGCCCGCCTCGCGCAGCGCGTTCGCCAGCCGGTTCACCGCCGGGAAGGTGGCGCGTGCGGGCGCGCACTCGCCGAGATAGCCCGGCTGCGTGTAGTAGTTCTGCAGGTCGATGACGACGAAGGCCGTGCGTTCGGCCGCCAGCGTGTCATAGGGGTGCAGGCGGCCCTGGCGCGCCACCACGCGCTCGACGACCCATTCGGGAAACTGCATGCTCGCTCCTCTCGGTTCAGGCGTAGCGCTTGGCCATGGCGGCCTCGATCCGCGCGATCACCAGGTACATCAGGCCCGACAGCAGGCCCAGCACCACGATGGCGGTCATCACCACGTTGAGCTGGAAGACCTGGCTGCCGTTGACGATGAGGAAGCCCAGGCCGGCGCTGGCCGACTGGAACTCGCCCACGATGACGCCCACCAGCGCCAGGCCGATGTTCATCTTCAGCGCCGCCACGAGCGTGGGCACGCTGCCCGGCATGACCACCAGGCGCAACACCTGGGCGCGGCTGGCGCCCAGGGTTCGGGCCAGCTTGATCTTGTTCGGGTCGATGCTCTGGAAGCCGTCGTACACCACCATGATGGTGACGAACACGGCGATCGCCACGGCCATTCCGTACACCGAGTACTCGGACCCCAGCCAGATGTAGAAGATCGGCACGAAGGCGATCTTGGGCATGGCGTTGGCCACCACCAGGAAGGGGTCCAGCACCTTGTGCGCGAAGTCCGACCACCACAACCCGGCGGCCACGCCGATGCCGATGACCATGCTCAGCACGAAGCCGATGAGGGTGGCCTTGAAGGTGACCCAGGTGTGCATCAGCAGCTTGCCGTTGTGCAACAGATCGAGGAAGGTCGGCCACAAGGCGCTCGGGTAGCTGGTCAGCATGGGGTTGACCACATGCGTCTTGGCCAGCACCTCCCACAGCACCAGGAAGGCCACCAGCAGGGCCAGGCGGGTGAGCAGGATGCGCTGGCGGCGGCGGCGCTGGCGCGACTGCCATTCGCGGTACGCGGGGCTGGGTTCGCGCCCGGCCGGTGGCGGCGTGGGGGTGGCCATGGTGGCCAGGGTGGCGGAGGCGGTGGTGTTCATGGCGTCATCCTTCCACGTGGACGTCGAGCTCGTCCCACAGCAGCGCGAAATAGGTATTGAACTCGGGCAGGGACCGCACCACGAACGGGCTCGGGCGGCCCGCGCCGTGGCTGGGAAAGCGCATCAGGTGCTGCGACTTGATGCGCCCGGGGCGGCGCGAAAGCACCACCACGCGGTCGGTCATGGCGATCGCCTCGCCGATGTCGTGCGTGACCAGCACCACCGACTTGCCCTCGTCGCGCAGCACCTCCACCACCTCGTCGGCGATCGCCAGGCGGGTCTGCGAGTCCAGCGCAGAGAAGGGCTCGTCGAGCAGCACCACATCGGGGTCGGTCACCAGCGTGCGCGCCAAAGCCACGCGCTGGCGCATGCCACCCGAGAGCTGGCGCGGAAAGTGGTGCAGGAAGTCGCCCATGCCGCACTTGTGCAGCAGGTGCGCGGCCCGCTCGCGGGCCTCGCGCATCGGCCGGCCCTGGATCTGCGCGCCCAGGGTGGCGTTGTCCAGGATGCTGCGCCATTCGAACAGGTAGTCCTGCTGCAGCATGTAGCCCACGCGCGGCGACGGGCCCTTGACTCGCTCGCCGTGCACCCGCACCTCGCCCGACGAGGGTTCGAGGATGCCGGCCATCAGCGACAGCAGCGTGCTCTTGCCGCAACCCGACTGGCCGATCAGGCTCACGAACTCGCCCGGCGCCACCGACAGGCGGATGCGGTCGAGCGCCTGCGTCTCGCCGGCGTCGGTGAAGTAGCGCAGCGAGACGTCGTTGATCTCGATGCGCGGCTGCACCTGCTGCGCCACCGGCGCTTCGGCTTCGAGCACGGCGCTCATGGCGCGGCCTTCGCGGCGAAGTCGGTGACCACGACCTGCTCGTACTTCACGCGCTTGGCCTTGTCGAGCACGCCACTGGCGATCAGCATGTCCTGCAGGCTGTCGACGGCCTCGCGCTGCACCATCGGGTTGGTCTTCCACAGGCCGATGCCGCGGTAGCGTTCGATGGCGGCCACCAGATCGGCCTGGGCCATGGCGGGGAAGTACTCGGCGATCTGCTTGGCCAGATCGGCCGGGGGCGCGCTGGCCACGTGCTTCTGGGCCTTCACGATGGCGTTGGTCCAGGCCTGGGCCACGGCGGGGTTCTGCTTGAGGTAGACATCGGTGGCGGTGAACACGGTGTAGTCCACCGGGCCCACGACTCGGCCGACGGAGGCCACGACCACGCCCTTGCCGGTCTTCTCCAGCATGGTGGCTTCGGGCTCGAGGAAGATGCCGTAGTCGTTCTGGCCCGCCAGCCAGGCGCCGGTGCGCGCGGCCGGGCCGATGTTGTTCACCAGCTTGAGGTCCTTCTTGGGGTCGAGGCCGTTTTTGCGCATCGCCGTCTCCAGGAAGACGTCGGGGTTGGAGCCCGGGCGGAACGACATCACGGCCTTGCCCTTGAGCTGGTCCCAGGCGAACGCGCCCGCGGGCTTCTCGCGCGCCACCAGCAGGAAGCCGTCGGTGGCGGTCAGGCCGGAGAAGATCTTGGGCTTGACCGGCGATTCGCTGTTGGCCACGTAGACCGAGGCTTCGGGGCCGATCAGCACGATGTCGGCACTGCCCGACAGCAGGGCGGCCATGCCCTTGTCGGTGCCCTGCGAGGTTTTGATCGACACGTCGAGCCCGGCTTCGCGGAAGAAGCCCTGGCTCATCGCCACGTAGGCGGGGGCGTACAGGACCGAGCGCACCACCTCCTCATAGCGCACCTTCACCGGCGCGCTGGCGGACTGGGCGGCGGCCGGCGACACCAGGCCCAGGCCCAGGGCCAGCGTGGCCGTGGCATGGACCGCGCGCGACCAGAACGATGAGGGGGATGGACGGGGGATTCGGAACATGGCGAACTCCTGTGGCGCGTTGAGGGGCGGGCTTGTCGAAATACTGTATGCAATTCATGTGCCAGCCTTGGTGGGGCGGCGCGAACCGGCGTTGCAAACGCGGGGCCCCGACCGACGGCCTGTGGCCGGCATGCCGCGGGACCGAACACCGTGCCGCAATCTATGTTGGATACAGTATTCAATGAATAGGGGTTGTCCCCATTCCACGGTGGCGGTGGGCGCCGGCCGGCCCGGCGAGGACGCCCGCCTTCAGTGCACGGCCCCGGTCCTGGCGCTCAGCGCCCCGGGCGCCCGCGCAGATTGCCCAGAATCATCGGCCGCCCCGCCACCAGCCCGCCGCCGTCGAGCTCCATCTGGAAACGCTCGGCGTCGCGGCGGCGCATGTCCGCCACGATGGCGTCGACCGCCATCGGCTCCGTGCCCAGCGCGAGCAAGGCCTCGCGCCCCATGACCATGGCGGACTCGAAGGTCTCGCGCACCTGCACGTCCGCCCCCGCCTTCACCAGCTCAGCGGCGTGCCCGCGGTCGAAGGAGCGCGCGATGACCCGCGCCTGGGGGAAGGCGTGCTTGCACTGCTCCACCATCAGCGTGGCCGCGCTGGCCTCGTCCACGCACACCAGGATGACCTTGGCGTCTTGCGCGCCCGCCGCGTGCAGGATGTCCAGCCGCGTGCCGTCGCCGTAATAGACCTTGAAGCCGAAGTGCTCGGCCTCGCGCGCGAGCTGCGGGTCGGCGTCGATGATGGTGATCTCCGCGCCCAGCAGCAGCAGGTTCTGGCTCGCGATCTGGCCGACGCGGCCGAAGCCGATGATCAGCACCGCGCCGGCCTCGTGGTCGGGCACGGGCGCGCCCTCCGCGGATGGGCCGGTGCGTGGCGCCCAGCGCTGCAGCGCCAGCACCGCCAGCGGCGTGAGCGCCATGGACAGCACCACGATGGCCGTCATGTTGGCGTTCACCACCGGGTCGATCACGCGGCCCGCGAGCGCCGCCGCGAACAGAACGAAGGCGAACTCGCCGCCCTGCGCCATCAGAACCGCGCGGTCCAGCGCGTCGGCGTGCGGGCTGTGCGTGAGCCGCGCCACCACGTAGATGCACAGGGCCTTCACCGCCATCAGCGAAAGCACGCCCGCCAGGATGAGGACCCAGTGCCGCGCCACCGCCGACAGATCCAGCGACATGCCCACGCCCAGGAAGAACAGGCCCAGCAGCAGGCCACGGAAGGGCTCGATGTCGGCCTCCAGCTGGTGGCGGAAGGTGGACTCCGACAGCAGCACGCCCGCCAGGAAGGCCCCCATGGCCATGGACAGGCCGCCCAGCTGCATGAGCAGCGCCGCGCCCAGCACCACCAGCAGGGCCGCGGCTGTCATGACCTCGCGCGCGTGCGCGTTCGCGAGCACGCGGAACATGGGGTTGAGCAGCCACACGCCCACGGCCACCAGCAGCGCCACCGATCCGGCCGCGATCCCCACCGACAGCCAGCGCGAGGCCGCCGCCGCTGGGCCCGCCACCTCGGCCGCCGCATCGGGCGAGAGAAAGGCCACCACGGCCAGCAGCGGCACGATGAGCAGGTCCTCGAACAGCAAGATGGAGACGATGCGCTGCCCGCGCGGCGTGGCGATGTCGCCGCGCTCGCCCAGCAGCTGCATCACGATGGCCGTGGACGTGAGCACGAAGCCCATGGCGCTGATGAAGGACACCCGCCACGAAAAGCCGAAGGCCACGCCCACCAGGGTGAGCATGGCGCCGCAGACCAGCACCTGCAGGCTCCCCAGCCCGAAGATGGCGCGCCGCAGTGCCCACAGGTGCGAGGGCTGCATCTCCAGGCCGATGACGAAGAGGAACATCACCACGCCGAGCTCGGCGGTGTGGATGATGGTCTGGGGGTCGCTGAACCAGCCCAGGCCGAAGGGGCCGACGGCCAGGCCCGCCGCCAGGTAGCCCAACACCGAGCCCAGGCCGATGCGCTTGAACAGCGGCACCGCCACCACCGCCGCCCCCAGCAGCATGACGACCGGGACCAATTGGGTGGAGGCGGCATCAGCGGCCATGGCGGGCCTGCGGCGATCGTGGGCCGCGCGGCGATCCGGGCGGCGGGTTCATCTCGTGGCGGCGCATGGTCCCCTCCAGTGGTTGGCGCCAGGCGATTCTGGCACCGCCCCGTTCAGCCGCCCCACAAGGGGCCGGACTTGTCGAAGTCCACCGTCTCGCGCACCAGCTCGCGCAACCGCGTGAGCAGCGCGCGGTGGTCGTCGCGCCGGTGCTGGAAGGTGTACTGCAGCGCCGGCAGGGGCTGGGGGCCGCGCAGCTCGACCACGGCCCGGCGCGCGGCCATGCGGCGCAGCCAGCCGCGCGGGTACAGGCCGACGCCCACGCCCGAGGCGATCAGGCTGGCGATGGCCGCGAGGTTGTTGCACACCAGCCGGCGCGGCGCCTGCAATCCGTTGAGCGCCAGCCAGTGTTCCAGCATGCGCGTGGGACCGGCCGCGCCGGGCTGGGTGATGAGCGCGTGCCGCTCCAGCAGCGCGGCGTCCACCGCGCGGCGGCGCCCCACCAGCGCGGGTGAGGCGGCCCAGCAGAAGCGGACTTGGGCGATGGCTTCGCTGGCGATGGCGCCGCGCGTGGAGTGGCCGGCCACCACGGCGAAATCCAGTTCCCCGCTTTCGAGGCGCTGCTCCAGCGCCGAGCCCAGGTCCACGCAGGGTTCCAGGCGCAGTTCGGGGTACTTAGCGGCCGCGTGCGAGACCAGGTCGGGCAGCCAGGTGAGGGCCGCGAGCTCGCCCACGCCGAAGCGGCAGAGGCCGCGCACGCCACCGCCGGCCGCGAGCTGATCGCGCATGTCTTCCGACAGCGCCAGCATGCGCCGCGCCAGCGGCAGCAGCTGCTCGCCCGCCTCGGTGAGCGCGGCGCGGTGGCCACCACGGTTGAACAGCGTGGTGCGCAGCTGCGCCTCCAGTTCACCGATGCGCTTGGACAAGGTGGACTGCGAAATGTGCAGCCGCTGCGCGGCGACCAGGAAGCTCGCGGCGGTGGCGGCCCAGTAGAAGGCTTCGAGCTGCTTGAGCGTCATGGCCGGCGCCGCACAATCCTTTTTGTTGAAAAAAGGCGAACAAGAGCGATCGAAATATATCGCTTTTCATCCACAAGGCATCTTCCCAGAATGCGCCCCGGATCCACCCGAGCGGGTGGACCGGGCCCCACAACAGAAGGAGACAGCGCATGAGCATTCATTCCACCGGCCTGCGACGCCGCCACCTCGTGGGCGCCGCCGGCGCGGCGCTGGGCCTGTCGGCCCTGCCCCTGGCCGCGCGCGCCCAGGCCTGGCAGCCCACCCAGCCCATCACCATCCTGGTGGGCTTCGCGCCCGGCGGCTCGGCCGACCAGATCGCGCGCCAGCTCTCGTACGCGGCCAAGGACATCATTCCCGTCCCGGTGGTGGTGAACAACCGCGTGGGCGCGGCCGGCGCCATCGCCGCGCAGGCCACGGCCGACGCCAAGCCCGACGGCTACACCCTGTTCGTGGGCGGCGGCAGCGAGACCACCTCGGTCGGCCACTTCCGCCCGCTCAACTACGACTCGCGCCGCTCCTTCACGCCCATCATCAAGGTCTCGCGCGCGCCCAGCATCCTGGCGGTGCGCGCCGACTCGCCCTTCGCCGACATGAAGGCGCTCATCGCCGAAGCGAAAAAGGCGCCCGAGAAGGTGTCCTACGGCTCGACCGGCGAAGGCGGCATCTTCCACGCCACCGGCATCGTGTTCGAGAAGGCCGCCGGCCTGAAGCTGCTGCACGTGCCCTACCGCGGCGCGGCCGACTCCATGACCGCCCTGCTCGCGGGCCAGGTGGACAGTGCCTTTGGCGCCTACGAAGAAATGAAAGCCATGATCGACGCGGGCCGCGTGCGCCCGCTGGCGCTGTTCTCTCGCGCGCGCCTGCCGGCCCTGCCGGAGGTGCCCACCATGACGGAACTGGGCGTGCCCGTGGCCCTGGACAACATGAAGGGCCTGATGGCGCCCGCGAACCTGCCCGAGCCCATCCGGCGCTACCTGCACGACGCCTTCCACAAGGCCATGCAGGCGCCGGGCTGGAAGGACTACGTGGCCAAGTCGGGCCTGACCCAGGACTACGCCGACGGCGCGGCCTTCCAGGCCGAGGTCGTCGCGGCGGTGGACCTGATCGGCAAGGCCATCGGCAAATGAGCCGCGCGCCCGGTTCCTCCTTCGGCTTCATCGGCCTGGGCGCCATGGGCGCCGGCATGGCCGGCTGCCTGCTGCGCCGGGGCTACCCGCTCAAGGTCTTCGCGCGCGAGGCGCGCGCCGTGCAGGCCCTGGTGGACCAGGGCGCCACGGCCGGCACCGGCCCGGCCGACGTGGGCCGGGGCAGCGCCATCGTTTTCCTGAGCCTGCCCGACGACGCGGCGGTGCATGAGGTGCTGTTCGCCGACGGCGGCCTGGTGCACGGCCTGGCGGCGGGCAGCACCGTGGTGGACACCAGCACCATCGCGGCGGCGTCGGCGCGCGGGTTCGCGGCCGCGCTCGCGGCGCGCGGCATCGGCTTCCTGGACGCGCCCGTGAGCGGTGGCCAGCAGGGCGCGGCCGAGGGCGTGCTGAGCTGCATGGTCGGCGGCGAGACCGCCAGCGTGGACGCCTGCCGCGAGGCGCTGGGCGCCTTCTGCAAGAGCGTGCTGCACGTGGGCGGCGTGGGCGCGGGCCAGGTGGTGAAGGCCTGCAACCAGGTGGCCGTGGCCGGCGCGCTGCTGGGCGTGGCCGACGCCCTCGCGCTGGCCGAGGCCGAGGGCGTGGACCCGGCGCCGATGCGCGAGGCCCTGCTGGGCGGCGCCGCGCGCAGCTTCTCGCTGGAAAAACACGCCCCCCGCATCGCCGCCGGCCAGTTCACGCCGGGCTTTCGCGCGGCGCTGATGCGCAAGGACCTGCGCCTGGCGCTGCAGGGCGCGCAGGCCACGGGCACCGTGCTGCCCACCGCCGCGCTGGCCGAGCGGCTGCTCGACGAGCTGTGCGAGGGCGGCCGCGCCGACTGGGACTGGGCCGCGCTGGCGCTGCAGGTGCGGGCGCTCTCGGGCAAGGCCCTGCCCGAGCACCGCGAGCCCCGCGCATGAGCCGCAGCGCCGACGCGCCGGCCGCCCCCCGGTGGCTGCAGGGCCTGCTGTGCCTCGACGATTTCGAGGCAGAGGCGCGGCGCCACCTGCCCCGCCCGGTGTTCGGCTACGTGGCCGGCGCGGCGGAGACCAACCAGTCGTTGCGCGCCAACCGCGCGTCCTTCCAGGCCTGGGAGATGGTGCCGCGCGTGCTGGTGGACATCACGCCGCGCGACACCGGCGTCGAGCTGTTCGGCCAGCGCTACGGCGCGCCCTTCGGCGTGGCGCCCATGGGCCTGGCCGCGCTCTCGGCCTACCGCGGCGACCTGGTCATCGCCCGGGCCGCGCGGCGCGAGAACATTCCCTTCGTGCTCAGCGGCTCCTCGCTGATCCGCCTGGAAGAGGTGATCGCGGTGAACCCGGGGGCCTGGTTCCAGGCCTACCTGCCCGGCGACGACGCCGGCATCCTCGCGCTGCTGGAGCGCGTGAAGGCCGCCGGCTACCGCACGCTGGTGATCACCCTGGACACGCCGGCCGCGGCCAACCGCGAAAGCAACCTGCGCGCGGGCTTCACCATTCCGGTGCGGCCCGGCCCCGCGCTCGCCTGGCAGGGCCTCACGCACCCGCGCTGGCTGTTCGGCACCTTCCTGCGCACGCTGCTGCGCCACGGCATGCCGCATTTCGAGAACAGCTACGCCACGCGCGGCGCGCCCATCCTCTCGCCCCACGTGGAGCGCAACCTCTCCGATCGCGGCCACCTGAACTGGCGCCACCTGCAAATGATCCGCCGCGTCTGGGGCGGCGAGCTCGTGGTCAAGGGCGTGCTCGACGCGCGCGACGCGCGGCGCGCGGCCGACGAGGGCGTCGACGGCGTGATCGTGAGCAACCACGGCGGGCGCCAACTCGACGGCGCCGCCGCGCCGCTGGCGGTGCTGCCGCGCATCGTCGAGGCCTGCCCCGACATTCCGGTGATGCTCGACAGCGGCGTGCGCCGCGGCAGCGACGTGCTCAAGGCCCTGGCCCTGGGCGCGCGCTTCGTCTTCGTCGGCCGCCCCTTCGCCTTCGCCGCCGCCGTGGCCGGTGAGGCCGGCGCGCACCGCGCCATCGACCTGCTGCGCTCGGAGGTCTCGCGCAACATGGCCCTGATGGGCGTGCTGCGGCCCGAGGACCTGGACCCCAGCCACCTCATCCCCGCCCAACGGAACTGAAGCCATGCTTGGACTGCGCATCCTCCCCGTCCCCCGCCGCGTCGCGCCCGACCTCGTCGAGGCCTTCCGCGGCGTGCCCGTCGCCAACGTCAGCGACTGCATGACCCGCATGACCGCGGCCGGCGCGCGCCTGCGCCCGCTGAGCCGCGAGACGCGTCTGTCCGCGCCCGCCATCACCGTAAAGACGCGGCCCGGCGACAACCTCATGATCCACAAGGCGCTGGAGATCGCCCAGCCCGGCGACGTGATCGTGGTGGACGGCGGCGGCGACCTCAGCAACGCGCTGATCGGCGAGCTGATGACCACCTACGCGATCCGGCGCGGCCTGGCCGGTTTCGTCATCGACGGCGCGATCCGCGACCTCGACGTCATCGGCGCCGGCGCCCTGCCCGTGTTCGCGGCGGGCGTGACCCACCGCGGCCCCTACAAGGACGGCCCCGGCGAAATCAACGCGCCCATCGCCATCGACGGCATGGTGATCCACCCCGGCGACCTGATCATCGGCGACGCCGACGGCGTGCTCTGCGTGCCGCAGGACGAGGCCGCGGCCGTGCTCGACGCGGCGCGCAACAAGTCGCAGGCGGAACAGGTGACGCTGCGGCAGATCGCCGAGGGCCGGCTCGACACGGCCTGGATCGACCAGACCCTGGCGCGCATCGGCCTGCGGGCCTGAGCGACGCGCTCAGGCCTTCTGCTCAGGCCTCGCGCCGCAGCCGGTGGACCATCTCCACCAGCCGGTAGAGGTTGCCCACCCGCAGGCCCTGGCGGCCGTCCACCAGCACCAGCCGGTCGCGCGCCGCGAAGTGGTGGCGCTGGTTGTCGATGGCCAGCCAATGGCGCGCCGAGCGCCCGTTGGCGCGCAGCCAGTCGCGGCACTGGCGCTCGCGCTCGGGCATGGCCGCGCCGTGGCCCGGCGGCCGCACCCAGGGCTCGGTGCGACCCACCACCCGGGCCTGCAGCGCGGGCCAGGGCTGGAACAGGGCCTGGATCTCGGACAGCGGGTGGTAGGCCGCCCAGCCGCTGGACACCACGATCTCCACGCCCTCCAGGTCCTTGAGCGAGGCGGCCAGCATGCCGGCCTTGTCGAGCAGCCAGTCCCGCGGGGCCCCCACGGGATGCAGCACGCCATCGAAATCCAGGAAGACGGTGACCAGCGCAGGCGTGTTCAGAACTTCCCCAGCAGGTTGATGAACCAGCCCCGGCTGCGGTAGCGCATGTCGGTGAGGTCGTCCGAGAAGTCGGTGAAGTTGTAGCCCAGGCCGAGCTTCACGTTCTCGTTGATGTGGTAGTAGCCCGCCGTGAGCCAGCCGGTGCGGCGGTCGCCCAGTTCCTTGGCGCGCAGCGAACGCAGCTCCAGCAGCCAGTCCCAGCGGCGCACCACCTTCCAGTCCAGGCGCAGCACCGCCAGGTCGGCGCTGCTCTTGAACCAGGGCGCGCTGTTGTCGCGGCTGGCGCGCAGCTCGCCCTGGCGCCAGGCGTATTTGCCGCCGAGGGTCCAGCGCGGCGTGAGGTCGACGCTCAGGTCGGCGGCCCACACGTGGCTGCGCTGCTGGTAGTGATTGCCGGTGGTGAAGACCTGGGTGGACGAGACACCCGTCGCCGACACCTGGCCCGGCGAGGACAGGTCGTGCAGATAGGTGTACTTGAGCAGCAGGTTCACGCGGTCGTTGTTCACCGGGCGCAGCGCATAGCCCAGGCTGGCCTCGGTGTACTTCGCGGCGGCCAGCGCGCCCGCGCTGCTGTCGCTGTCGGCCCAGTTGAGCTTGCCGACCCAGCGCGCGTCCTCGCCGTCCTTCAGGCTGAAGGCGTTCTTGAGCAGCCAGCTGCGGCGCGACTCCACGCTGCCGCGGTCGGAGCGGTACTCGGCGCCGCCGCTGTAGCGCACGGTGTCGCTGCTGTAGCCGGCGTTGAAGGCGATGGCCTCGCGGCGCAGCTCGCCCAGGGTCTCGACACCCACGCGGCCGTTTTCCAGCGACACGCCCAGGGTCCAGCGGCTGTCGGGCGCGTATTGCACGCCATAGGCGTGTGTCAGGCCCGGCTGCGCGCCCACGCTGTGGCGGTGCTCGGTGAAGACGCTCAGGCCTTCGTTGATGCGCGACTTGGCGCCCGACACCAGCGTGCCGCCACGGCCCTGCGTGTTCTCGTCGGTGCGGCCGGTGTCCAGCACGTACGTCAGGTACAGGCTGGAGCGGTCGTCGTACTGGTAGTCGACGCCCAGCTGGCCGGCCGCGCCGCCGTCGCCACCCGAGAGCTCACCGTTGAGCGCGAGCTTGTCGTTGACGCGGTAGCGCGCGCCCACGCCCAGGCGGTCGTTGTCCAGGCGCGTGCCGCTGCGCGACAGCGTGCGCTGCGCGAAGCCATAGAGGGCCCAGCTGGCCAGGCTGTCGTAGTCCACCTGCACGCCCAGGTCGGTGCGCGCGCCTTCCACCGCCGCGCCCCAGGGCAGGCCGCCGTTGGTGACGACGCTGTCGCTGCGCTTGTCGTCGCGGCGCAGGCTCGCGCCCAGGCGCCAGTGCGGCGTGAGCTGGTGGCTCAGCTGCGCCTCGGCGCTGTCGCTGTCGAAGCCGTTGCGCTCGTCGCGGCGGTCGGCCTTCAGGCGCAGCTCGGTGCGCTCGCCCAGGGGCAGCGCGGCGTCCACGCCGACCTGCTTCGTCTCGTTGCTGACGAGCTGGCCCGGCGCGGAGAAGCCCGCGCCGCGCCGCTGCGCGTAGGCGGCGATGCGCCCGCCGTCCGCCAGGCCCAGGTCCTTCAGGTCGGCCTGGCCTTCGAGGCGCCAGGCGTTCGCGTCGGCCGTGGGGTCCACCGGTTCGCCGGCGAAGTGGTAGCCGCCGTCGAGCGAGCGCAGCTCGCCCGTGCCCGGCCCGTCGGAGCGCGCCACCTCGGCCTTCAGGTAGGTGTTCTCGCCGTGGCGCAGCAGCAGGTCCACGCCGGCCAGGGTCTGGTCGCCCCCGGTCTGTTCCTGCTTCGAGGCGGTCACGCCCAGGCGCAGCGCGTCGCTGGCCCACCAGGAGAGGCGGCCACCGGTGGCCAGGGTGTCGAGCGAGCCCAGCAGGGGCGCGTACTCGTAGTCCACCACCAGGTAGGTGGGCTGGCCGGTGAGGCCACCCGCGCGCACGATGGCGCCGTCGTCCGAGAAGCTGGGCAGCGGGCCGTTGAGCAGCACGCGGCCCTGCAGGTGATCGACCTCGTAGTCCGAGCCCGGCACCAGCAGGCGGCGCGCGCGCACCAGACCGGAGTCGCGGTCGCGGATCTCCACGAACACGCGTTCGGCGCCGCGCGTGATGTCCTGATGGCGCAGGTAGTACAGCGAGCCGCCGGTGCCGCGGAACTCCTCGCGCGCCGACAGGGTGCCCGGTTCGGCGGCGTAGGCGTCCACGCGCAGGCGCGCCTCGCCGTGCGCGGTGCTGTCCTCGCTCAGGTAGCGGCCGTGCAGGCCATACAGGCCGCGGCTGATCTGGGCCAGCGCGGTCTCGTCCAGGTTGAGCTTGTAGTTGCCCCACATGGCGTGCGAGCGGCCGTCGTCGATGCGCGCGTAGACCCGGCCCTGCGTGGGCGCGTCCTCCACGGTGGTGGAGTCGTCGCCGAAGGTGGCCCAGGAGTCCACCGGGTCGAGCCGGCGGAACAGGGTGCTCGGGTCCTTGCGGTCGAGGTTGCGAAACAGCTCGTTGAGTGGGCGCTCCTCGGTGTCCAGGCTGGCGGTGAAGGTCCAGCGCTCGTCGAGCTGGCGCTTGGTGTAGAAGGCCAGGCGGCCCTCGCTCCAGGAGCCGCCGTCCTGGCGGTTCGGGTCCATGGTCAGCAGCGCGGCCGGTCCGCTGACGCGCTGGCGGCCCAGGGTGAGGTCGGCCTGGCCGATGAAGAAGCCGTCCTGCTTGGGGAGCTCGACGTCGCGCCGGTAGACGCGCGCCGAACCGTCGGCCTCCAGCACGGCGATCTCGCCGGTCTGCACGCGGCGCGGCACCAGCTGCTGGAAAACGAAGCGGCCGTTCGGGTCCACCGGCACCGCGTAGCCCAGCGCGCGCACGCGCTGGTCGGCGCGGATGGCCTGGCCGCTGGCGGTGACGGTGCCGGCGCGGATGGGGATGTGGCTCACCGCGAGGCGGCTGTCGCCATAGCCGCGCAGCAGCTCGCGCTCGGGTTCGTGCGGCTGCGCCGCGTCGGGGCGGCGCATGGCCAGCGTGAGCGAGAAGTCCTCGGTCTCGTCGAAGCGGCCCTGCGCGTCGAACACGCGCAGGCGGTAGAAGACCTTGCCGTCGCGCGCCGCGCCCAGGCCGTCGAGCAGGCCCGCGGGCACGGTCCATTCGCCGCGCAGGTTCGCGTCAAGGGCAATGGCGGCCAGCGGCTGGCGCTGCCCGCCGGCGTTCAGGGTGAACAGGCGCAGCTCGGCCTTGTGCAGGAACAGCAGGTAGTTGCTGTGGCCCGCGAAGCGCACGGTGTCGCCGGGCGCCACGGTGGTGGGCCAGGCGGCGGCGTTCAGGCGGCGCGGCTGCGAGAGGCTGTCGACCTGCAGGCGCAGCTGGTGGCGCTCCAGCTGCACGTCGATGCAGCGCTGGCGGTCCGCGCTGGACGCGTCGGCGCCGATCAGGGGCGCGCCGTCCACCGTGAGGCGCAGCGGCGATTCGTCGCTCTCGTAGGGCGAGAGCATGTGGCACTCGCTCGGGTCGCTGCGGCGCACGGTGGTGTGGACCACGGTGGTGGGCGGCGCCTGGTCGGTCCACCAGGCGCGCACCTCCACGCGGCGGTTCGCGGCCCAGTGCGCGCGGTCCTCGCGCGGCGTGGCCAGGGGCTCGTCGGGCCCTTTGGACGCGTAGGCGAAGGCGCTCTCGGGCAGGCCCAGGCGCCCGGCCAGGTAGCGGCCCACCTGGCGCGCGCGCGCCAGGCCCAGGGCGTGGTTGTCGGCGAAGCGCGGCTGCAGGCGGCGGCTGATGGGCTGCGCGTCGGTGTGGCCCACGATCTGAAAGTGCAGCGCGGGGCGGCCCTTCACCTGGGCCACGATCTGGTCGAGGCGCTGGCGGTCGCTGTCCAGCAGCAGGTCCTCGCCCGAGTCGAAGCGCGCGGTGTGCGCCTCGTCGCGGGGCGCGGCGGCGCCGGGCACGGTTTCCTGGCGCTGTTCGGTGGTCTCGCGCAGCGCGCGCGGATCGCCCAGCACCACGCTGAGCCGGGGCAGCTCGCGTTCGGCGGCGGCGGGCGGGTGGTCGCGGCCATCGATCTCGACGGCGCGCGCGTCGCTGGCGCAGCGGTCATCGAAGCGGCCGCGGGCCTCGGTGCGGCAGTCGCCGCCGCTGTGGTGGCCGCTGGGGCGGGCGTCCTGCGCCGCGGCGGCGCCCATGCCCAGGCAGGCAGCGGCCACGGCGGCGGAGACGGCCGCGTGGCGGAAGCGTCGGTTCAGGCGGAGGCGGGCGTTCATGGTCGGCTCGGCAAAGGTCCGGGGGGCGTGCGTGGGGTGCATGCGGTCCTCCGTCAGGGGGCGACGGAGGGCGACACGTGCTCGACCTCGATGTCCAGGTTGAACAGGGGGCTCTGCTGCGCGGCCCCGTGGCGGCGCCAGCGCTCCAGCAGATCGGCCTTCACGGCGCGGGTGCGGGCCTCGGCCAGTTCGGGCGCTTCGCCCGGCGCGGCGCGGTAGGCCAGGCGCAACACCGAGGGGCGTTCGGCCAAGGCCGCGATGGCCTTCGGCAGCTCGGCCGCGAAGGCCGGCTGGAGCGCGGTGGCGCCGGGCTCGAAGGCTTCGGCGCGCAGCGCCAGTCGCACCACGCGGTGCACGGTGGTGCCGAAGTTGATCTTCACGAACTTGCCGCGCGTGGCGCGCTCGGCCGCCGGGTTCTCGGTGGTCACGCGGTAGCCCGAGGGCAGCGTGCGCTCGTCCAGCTTGAGCACGATGTTGCTGCCCGTGCCCTCCTTGGGCACCGCCGCGCAGGCGATGTGGTAGCGCCCCTGCGGATCGGTGGTGACCAGCAGGCCGTTGACCGTGGCCAGGCGCACGTTGGGCAGGCCGGGCTCGCCCTCGTCCTGGTAGCCGTTGGCGTTGCGGTCGTCGTAGACCTTGCCGATCACGTCGGTGCAGTCGAACAGCGCGTCGGGCACCACGCGCACCGAGGCGGTGGCGGTGTTGGACAGCGCGGCCTGCGTGGCCGACTGCTGGGCCAGCACCTGGTTCACGTAGACGCCCTCGCCCACCCCGGTGCCCACGCCGAGCACCATGGACACGCGCAGGGTTTCGCTCGGGGCGAAGGCGCGCGGCGGCAGCGTGAGTCGGCGGCCTTCGACCAGCGGCACCACGGGTTCGATGGCGCCGCCCGGCAGCCGCTGCACGGTGAGCGAACCGGCGACGAACTTGAAGCCCGGCGGCAGGGTGTCGACCAGGACCACGTCGGCCAGGGCGACCGCGCGGGTGTTGCGCGCGGTGAT
This sequence comes from Hydrogenophaga sp. YM1, assembly GCF_016903055.1. NCBI lineage: Bacteria > Pseudomonadati > Pseudomonadota > Betaproteobacteria > Burkholderiales > Comamonadaceae > Hydrogenophaga > Hydrogenophaga sp. YM1. The sequence goes on from NZ_CP070223.1 coordinate 3,983,755, forward strand.
CACGTAGGGCACCAGCTCGCCCTTCTTCACGGTGAGCTTGGGCGTGGTCTTGCGCAGCTCGATGAGCGAGCCGCCCACCGGGTCCAGCGGCAGGTGGTTGTTGACCACGTTCTGCGCGCCGCCCCCGGGGAACAGCACGCTCAGGAAGTACGGCGAGGGCACGCCGGGCAGCGGCGCCGGCGTGGAGACCACGCAGGGGTCGCCCGGCACCGGGTCCACCACGCCGGCGGGCGCGGTACAGGTCTGCGCGTTCAGCGGCCCGGCCGAGGGCAGGTGCGTGGCCGAATGGATGTAGCCACCGGGCGGCGTGACGACCAGCGTGTACTCCCCCGCCGGCGCGCCGGGCATGAGGAAGAACTGGTAGAGGCCGTCGGCCGCCGTGGTCACGCTGCCGCTGCCGCCCAGCAGGTGCAGCGCGGGATCGAAGCCGGGCGGGCCACGGAACTCCACCACCGCGCCGGGCACGGGCTGCGAGGTCACGCTGTCGTAGACGATGCCGCTGGGGTCCAGGGGCAGGTCCTGGTTGACCACGGCCATGCCGGCGCCGATGGGCACCGGGATCATGGGCAGCGGGCGCATGCCCGGCGTGGTCGGTTGCGCGCCGCCGGCGGCGTTGAGCACCGGGTCGGTCGGCCAGGCGCCGCCGATCACCTGCCCCGAGGGCGTGCGGAAGCGCAGGTGGTAGTCACCCGGCACCAATTGCTCGAAGCGGTAGCTGCCGTCGGCCGCGGTGACGCGGCTGTCGAGCACGATCATGTCGGCCGGCGCGCAGCTGGCGCTGCCGTCGGCGCAGACCAGCAGCTCCACCGTCCAGCCGGCCTTCACGGGCTCGCCGGGCGCGCGTTGGCGGTCGTTGTCGCTGTCTTGCCAGACGGTGCCGCTCAGCGTGGAGGGCGCCAGCGCGCGCTCCCAGAAGTCGTAGCCCGTGCCCTGCGCGCCGGGCGTGGTCAGCGGCACCACCAGGGTGTTGGGGCCGGGCGCGCTGCCGCCCAGCGAGCCCACCGACTCGCCGCCCTGGGCGTAGCCCGGCGGCTGGGTCTGGGTGAGGGTGTAGCCCGCGCCGTTGGACAGCGGCAGGTCGTCGAAGCGGTAGCTGCCGTCGGCGCCGGTGGTCACGGTGCGCGTGACCGGGTGGCCGTCGGCGTCGGTGCCCGTGAGGGTGATGGTCACGCCCGCCAGCGGCAGGTCACCGGGCTCGCGCACGCCGTTGCCGGCCACGTCGTTGAACACGCTGCCGGCGATGGAGGCGGCGCGCTCGCCGAACAGGTAGCCATCGCCCGCGCCGCCCAGGTGCACGATGCCGGTGATGAGGTCGTTGCCGGCCTGGCCCATGGGCGCGCCGTTCACCTGGCCGGCCGTGTCGAGGCCGTCGCCGTAGGCGGCGGGCTGGGTCTCGGTGAGCGTGTAGCCGCTGGCGTCGGAGGGCAGCAGGCCGTCGAACTGGAAGCGGCCGGTGGCGTCGGTCACCGCCGTGCGGTTCACCGCCGCGCCGTTGGCCGCCGTGCCGCTGAGGGTGATGGTCACGCCCGCGATGCCGGGCTCGCCCGGGTCGCGCTGGCCGTCGTTGTCGCGGTCGATGTAGACGTGGCCGCCGAGCTGGCCGCCGAGTTCGCCGAAGTCGTAATCCGTGCCGGCCTCTTCCGAGCCGAGCGCGACGCCACCGAAGCGGTCGTTCACGCCACCGGGGTTGGCGCTGCCGCGCGGCGCGCCGCCCACGCTGCCCAGGTGCTCGGCGCCATCGGCCAGGTCCGCGGGTTGGGTCTCGTCGATCTGGTAGCTGCCGGGCAGCAGGTCGGTGACGGCGTAGCGGCCGTCGGCGTCGGTGGTCAGCGCGCGCGTGACGGCGTTGCCGTAGAAGTCGGTGCCGGTGATGGCCACCGCCACACCCGCGACGCCGCTTTCGCCCGGGTCGCGCTGGCCGTTGGCCAGGCCCTGGTCGAGGTAGACGCTGCCGGCCAGGCTGGCCGCGCGCAGCAGCGCGAACCAGTTGTTGGTGGACGCGGCGCCAGCGCCGTCGAGCACGATGGTCTGGATCAGCGGCGCGTCCGAGCCGTTGGGGCCCGCGGTGACGCCGGCGCCGCTGGTGGGCACCGTGCCCGGGCTGGAGCCCGCGCCGCTGACGCCGCCGGCCCGGGTGAGGCCTGGCAGCCAGCCGCCCGGGCGCGTGAGCGCGAGCGTGTAGGTGCCCGGTGGCACGTCGAAGTGGTAGGCCCCCGTGACCGGGTCGGCGGTGGTGGAAAGGCTCACCGGCGCGCCCCACTGGTCGGTGCCGGTGAGCGTGACCGTGGCCGCCACGCCGGGCTCGCCGCCCTCGCTGATGCCGTTGGCGTTGCGGTCGTGGTAGACGCGACCGCTGACGCCCGAGGTCTGCACCGTCACGCTGCCGCTGTTGAAGTTGTTGCCCCCGTTCGGGTCGGCGCCGCCGTTGCTGTCGCCCGAGCCGGTGGTGACGATGCGCGCGGTGTTGGTGAGCACCGTGCCGTTGGCCGGCGCGCCACTGAAGCGCACGGGGATGCGCACCGTGGCCGTGCCGTTGGCCGGCATGCTGGTGATGGCGCAGCTCACGGCGGTGTCGCCGGCCACGCCCGTGCAGCTCACGGCGGCGGGCGTGAAGCTGCCGGCGGTGATCGTGAAGCTGGGCGCGCTGGCGAGCACCAGGCCCGCCGGCAGGGTGTCGGTGAAGCTGGTGGTCTCGGCGGCCTGAGGGCCGTTGTTGCGCACCTCGACCAGCCAGTCGAAGGTCTGCGAGGCCGCCACCTCGGTGACGGCGGTGGTGGTGCCCGGGCGCACCGCGCGCTTGGACACCACCTGCACGTCGGCCTTGAAGCGGAAGGTGGTCGGCTCGCCCTTGCTGTTGTTGCCGGGCTGCGGGTCGAGCGCGTTCAGGGTCGCGTCGGCCAGGGCCACGCTGGCCTGGTTGGTGTACTGGCCCTTGTCGGCGCCGCGCAGGCGGATGCGAACCGCCACGCTGGACGACTCGCCGGTGGAGCCGGCGCCGGTGCCACCGATCTGCGCGATGCTGCAGACGATGCTGCCGCCGGCGGCGCCCGCGGTGACACCAGCGGTGTTGCAGCTCACGCCCGATGGCAGCGGCGCCACCACCTCGACGAAGGTGGGCGCGCCCGCGCCCGCGGGGAGGGTGTCGGTGAGCACCACGTTCTCGGCCGTGGACGCCCCGTTGTTGGTGGCGGTGACGGTGTAGGTCACGTCGTCGCCCACGTTCACCGGGTCGGCGTCGTCGGTCTTGTTGACCAGCAGGTCGAACACCGGCGCGGTCACGGCCGTCGGCTGGGTGGCGCTGTTGTTGGCCGCGCCGCCGGCGATCTCGGGCGTGGTGGTGGCCACGCTCACCGTGTTGCTGATGCTGCCGCTGCCGCCGCCGACCACGCTGTGCGCGGCCAGGGGCCGCACGCGCAGGCTCACGGTCTCCTGCGCGCCGCGCGCGATGGAGGCCCAACTGCAGACCAGCGTGCGATTGCCCGCCGTGGTGGCGGCGCCCGTGGCCGGCGCGGTGGCGCAACTGCCGCCGCCGCTGGGCGTGGCCGAGAGGAAGACCACGCCGATCGGCAGCGTGTCGGTGATCGAGACGCCATAGGCGCGGCTGGCGCTGGTGGCCGCGGGGTTGCTCGCCGTGATGGTGTAGGTGAGCACCTGGCCCGCGGGCACCGGGTCGGGGTTGTCCGACTTGCTCACCGCCACGTCGGCGCGCGCCGTGTAGTAGGCGGTGGCGTTGGCGGAGTTGTTGTTGTCGAGGTCCGGGTCGCCCTGCTGCTGCGCGAGCACAAAGGCCGAGTTGATGACCTGGAAGTTGTGGTCGGCCGCGGTGCCATCGCCGAAGTGGCGCGCGCTGACGCGGATGCGCGGGCAGTCCAGGCCTGGGGTGCAGGCCGGCAGGCTGGCGATAACGCAGTTGTCGAGCGCGAGGTGGCTGGACGTTGCCACCACGTTGCAGCTGCCGAAGCTGGCGCTGCCCGGCAGGGTGCTCAGGCTGTAGTCGGCCGGTGAGGCGTTGAAGGCGCTGTCGAACACGTCGGTGACGGCCACGTTGGTGGCGGTGGCCGGGCCGGCGTTGACGACCTCGATCTCCCACAGCACGGGCTGGCCCGCGAGCTGGCGGTTGCCGGGCGCGTCGCCGGTGCCGATCACGCGCTTGAGCGCGGAGACGTCGGCCAGCTCGACGCCCGTCTGCGGCGTGACGCCCACCGAGGCGCAGTTGTTCGGCGCGTTGTCGTCCACCGGCCCGCCGGTGCCGGCCACGCAGGCGGTGTTGGTGAGCACGCCGCCCGTGCTGGTGGCCTGCACGGTGAGCGTGATGCCCGGCGTGGTGGCGTCGACCGCCAGCGCCAGGTTGCTGCTGGTGCAGGTGACCGTGACCGGGCCGGCCTGCGGAAAGCTGGCGCCCGCGCTGGAGCTGCAGCTGAAGCCCGCTGGCGCGGCGATGCCGTTGAGCCGCAGGCCTGCGGGCAGGGTGTCGGTGATGGTGAGCGTGCCGCTGGCCGGGAACGGCGTGGGCCCGAGGTTGGTGGTGGACAGCGTGTAGTCGAACGGCGTGTTCAGCGGCACGGCGGCCTGCAGCCAACTCTTGGCCTTGTTGGCGCGCAGGTCCGACACCGGGTCGATCACGGTGGTGGCCACCGAGCCGTTGGCCGAGGTGGCGCCCGGGGCCGAGATGGTGGCGGTGTTGACCACTCCCGCGCCGGTGGCGATGGCCTGCACCGGAATCACGATGTCGCCCAGGGCCACGTTGGCCCCGGCCGCCCCGCCGCCGCTGCGCGTGCACGACACCACCGGCGCGGCCGTGGGGCAGGCGCTGGACGCCGTGCAGCTCCAGGCGCCGCTGGTGAAGCTGGTGGCGCCGCCCGCGAAGCAGAAGGCCGCGGGCACGTTGTCGAGCACCTGCACGCCCGTGGGGTAGTCGCCGCTGTAGCGCGGGGTGAGCGTGAAGCTGAAGGCGGTGCCGGTGGCCACCGGGTCGCTGGCCGACTTGGTCTTGCCCACCGACACGGAGCTGCCCGGCGCCACCAGGGTGTTGGTGCTGCGCGTGTTGTTGTCGGACACGCCGTCGCCCACGCCGCCCGTGGCGGCGACGTCGGCCGTGTGCGTGAGCGTGGAGCCGCCACCGACGCCCACGATGCCGTTGACGGTGACGCTGCGCGAGCCATTGACGGCGATGGCGCCGAGGTTGCAGTTGAGCGTGCTGCCGGCCAGCGAGCAGCCCGCGGGCGTGCCCGTGAGCGCGAAGCCCGGCGGGATGCTGTAGCTCAGCAGCGAGCTGGGTGAGGCGTCGGGCCCGTGGTTGGTCACGGAGAGCACCACGCTCTGCGTGCTGCCGGCGGGGGCGTTGGCCGGCGCGCTGAGCGACAGGTCCAGGTCGGCGCCGGCGTTGACGGTGGTCAGCTCGGTCTGCGCCGCGCCGCCCGGCGTGGGCGTGGCCGTCACCGACAGCGTGCCCTGCAGGGTGGAGCGCACGCGCAGCGGGACCTGCGCCACCGCGTTGGGTCCGAGGTCGATGCCGCTGCAGTTCAGCAGGCCCGGACCGGTCTGGCCCTCGGCCATGCCGCTGCAGCTCACGCCCGGGGGCAGCGCGCCGGTGCCCGCGTACTGGCCATTGGCCGGCACGCTGAAGCCGAAGGCGCCGCCCGCCAGCGGCGTGCCGTTGGTCTCGGCCACGCGCACCGTGTAGGTGACGGTGCCGCCCGCGGGCACCGGGTCCGGGGCGTCGGGGATGCTGGAGATGATGAGCTGGGCGTGCGCGCTGCCTAGCGCCATCAGGCCAAGGGCCGCGGTGAGCAGGGCGCGGCGCAGCGCGCGCTGCGGCATCGACGTTCGGTAGGGCTTCATGTGTCTGCTTCGGTTCGTGCACCGAAACCACGCCGCCCGCGCCCGCGCGCGGCGGACGCACGAACGCCCCCTCACCGCGGTCGCTACCGCGGTGTGAACACCCTCAGGTGATGGGGGAAACGTCGGGCGAACGCGCCGCCGTCGTGGCGGGCGCTCGGCTCAGTGCGGCGCGAATGTAAGAAGCCGTTTCATCGCGCGCCAGCGAATTGACAATGTTTGACAGTGGCCCCGCGCGGGGGCGTTCAACCCGTCACGGAACGGGGCCTGGCGCCCCTTGCCGGCCCTGCCGAGGCGCCTATTCCCCGACCTCGAGCGCCGGCAGCTCGAGGCGGAATTCGGCGCCCTCGCCCGACACGCCGCCCACCCGCGCGCTGCCGTGGTGGCGCGCCACCACGGCCTGCACGAAGGCCAGGCCCAGGCCGGCGCCGCGCGTGCGGGCCTCGCGACCCAGGCGCTTGAAGGGGTCGAACAGGTCCGCCCGGTCCTCGGGCGCCACGCCCGGCCCCTGGTCGATCACGGTGATCACGTGGCGCTCGCCTTCGCGCGCCAGGCGGCAGCGCACCTGCCCGCCGCGCGGGCCGTACTTGAGCGCGTTGTCGATCAGGTTGCCCACGGCGCGCGTGAGCAGCTCGCGGTCGGCGCGGCACCAGCTCGGCGCAGGCGGCGTTTCGGTGAGGATCTCCACCGACAGCGCGCGCGCCTGGTCCCAGTGGCGGTCGGCGGCGTCGATGAGCACGTCGCTCAGGTCCACCGCTTCGGTCTCGAAGGCGTCGGACTGCGCGCGCGCCAGCTGCACGAAGTCCTCGGCCAGCGCCAGCGCGCGGCGCGCGTGGGCCTCGATGCGTTCCAGCACCCGAGGGTCGGCGCCGGGCTCCAGGCGCTCGAGTTCGAGCAGGGTGAGGATGGCCGACTGCGGCGCGCGCATGTCGTGCGAGAGGAAGCGCAGGGCCTCCTCGCGCTGGCGCTGCGCCTGCTGCACGCTGGAGATGTCGACCAGGCTGACGATGCTGCCGTCCAGGCGGCCGTCCACCGACAGGCGCGGGTGGCACTTGAGCACCAGGTCGCGCCGCTGCGCGTCCATCACGTGCCATTGGCCGCCGCGGCCCTGCAGCGCGGCGCGCAGCTCGGGCAGCGGCGAGCGGTCGGCCAGCGTGAGGCGCGCGGCCAGCAGCCCGAGCAGGGGCTGATCGCGCAGGCCCTGCTCGGCGTCGCCGAAGTAGCGCGCGGCGGCGGCGTTGGCCAGGCGCACGCGGCCCTGGTCGTCGAGCACCAGCACCGCGTCGCCCAGGCTGTCCAGGCTGTCGTGCACCAGCCGCTGCAGCGCGCGCAGCTGCTGCACGCCGCTGGCCATGGCGCGCATCTGGTGGTCCAGCGGATCGCCGCCCCCAGTGGCCGGCAGCGGCGCGGCGAGCACGCCGCCGCGCTGGGCCTGGCGGAACTCCCCACCGAGGTAGCGCACCACCGCATCGAGGCGGAACCAGGCCCAGGCCGGGTAGGCCAGCGCCAGGCCCAGCAGCGCCGCGAGCGGCGCCACCTGCACGCCCGCCGCGCGGCGCAGCAGCCAGGCCGACACCGCCACCAGCAGCACCAGGCCCAGCAGCGACCACAGCGCGCGCCGCGGCGGCCAGCGCGTGAGCGCCAGCGCCGCCAGCAGCACCGGCAGCGCGCTGAACGCGGCGTTCTCCCAGGGCGTGGCGGCGCGCCGGTGCACGCCCTGGCGCAGCGCGTCCAGCAGCTGGGCCGAGACCTCGACGCCGGGCATGAGGCTGTCGCGGCTGGCCATCGGCGTGGCGTAGCCGTTGCCCAGGCTGGCCGCGGTGGCGCCGATCAGCAGGTAGCGGCCCTGCAGTTGCTCGGGCGGCACGCGGCCTTCGAGCAGGTCGATGTAGGACACGCGCGCCACCTGCTGCGGCGGCCCCGCGTAGGGAATGAGGGCGTGGTGGTCGCGCCGCCAGACGCCCTCGTCCGCTGCCGGCGCGGCACCGCGGCGCGCGCCGGGCAGGCGCGCCGGGTCCACGGCCTCGCCGCCGGCGGCCAGCAGGGCGAGCACCCAATGGTCCCAGCGCTGGTCCCCCGCGCCTTCTCGCAGGAAGACGCTGCGCGCCACGCCGTCGTCGTCGAGCTCGACGTGGATGTGGCCCAGGCCGTGCGCCGCCTCGCGCAGCACCGGCAGGGGCAGCGCGGGTTCGACGCGCAGTCCGTCGGGCCACTGCGCGTACATCGGCAGCACCACCCGGCCGGCCCGGCGCATGGCGCCCGCCAGGCGTTCGTCGTCGCCCGGGTGCGCGGCGTCGGCGTCGCCCAGCAGCAGGTTCAGGCCGATGGCCCGCGCCCCCTGGGTGGACAGCTGGTCCAGCAGGGCCGCGTGCACGGCGCGCCGCCAGGGCCAGCGGCCCAGTGCGGCGAGGCTGCGCTCGTCGATGGCGACCACCAGCACCTCGGGCGAGACCGGCCGCGTGTCGAGCGCGGCGATCTGGTCGGTGAGCGCGAGGTCGACGCGGCCCAGCCCGTTGGCAAAACCCGCCAGCGCGGCGGCGAGCAGCATCGCGCCCCAGAACAGGCCCCAGCGGCCGAACACCGCGACGGGCGCCGGCAGCGAGGGGATGGGGGTGGAGGGGCGCATGCGGACCGCGCTCGGCTTCGCGTCAGCGCGGCTGGGTGTCCCAGTCCACGCCGTGGGGCGAACGCACCGGCACGCCATCGTGGCTGCACAGGCCGGCGCGCGCGCCCACGCGGCGCGGCGCCGAGAACGGCGAGTCCAGGCCCTGGGGCGAGCGGCTGCGCAGGCGCACGAAATACGGGCGACAGGCCTGCAGGTCCAGGCGCACCGAGGGCTGGTCGACCTCCAGGTCCTGCAGGATGTGCGTGAAGCCCTCGTCGCTGGCCAGCTGCACGCGGTAGCGGTGGCCCGCCGCGCCGGCCCAGTGCAGGCTTTGGCCGTCCTCGCCGGCCTCGGGCACGGCGGGCGCGGACGGCGGCGGCACCAGGGTCAGCGGGCTCGGGTCGCTGAAGGGGCCACGGTCGAGCGCGCCGTCGGCGCGGCGCGCGACGCTGGCCACGCGCCAGTGCAGCGCGCCGGGCTCGGCGATCGGCACCTCGAACGCGCAGCGGCCGCTCTGGCGCGCTTCGGCGAAGGGTTGTTGGAAGGCGGGGTCTCGGGACACCTGCAGATCGTAGGCGATGGCGCCGGGCACCTCGGTGCAGCGCAGCGCCACGCGGCCCACACCCACCAGCGCGTTCGCTTCGGGCGAGCGCGCCAGCGGCGCGATGGGCGTGGCCTTCACGCGCAGGCGCGCGGTGGCCTCGCCGCCCATCAGGCCCTCGGCGTCGATGGCGCGCAGGCGCAGGCGGTACTCGCCGTCGGGCAGCCCGCTCAAGGGCGGTGGGGCGCCGCGCGCGACCGCGTCGAACAGCACCCGTGCCGTGGCCTGGCCGTCGGCGCCCGCCGCCGCTTCTTCCACCTGCAGGCGGTAGGCCTGGGCGCCGGGCAGCGGCGCCAGGGCCAGCGCGTGCGGCAGGCGCTCCACGCGCAGCTCGGCCGCGCCCAGGCCCGGCGCCGGCAGCAGCGGCAGCACGCGCGGCACCTGCGTGGCCGACTCGGTGACCGCGCCCTGCCCCGCGCCCAGCTCGACCGGCGCCTGCGGCAGCTCGCCGGCCGCCACGGCCACGCGACCGGCGATGACGTCGGAGAAGGCGCGCGCGCCGTCCTCGGACAGGGCCACGCCGAAGCTGGTGCCGCGCACGCCCGTGACGGCCAGCGGCGTGCGCACGTCGAAGCGCGAGCCCGTGGGCTGCGGGCGCACCCGCGAATCGACGCGGCCCCGGTCCAGCCGCAGGGTGTTGCGGGCGCCACCGATGCCATCGGACTGGCGCAGGCGCTCCAGCGTGAGCTGGCTGCGCGCCGGCAGGTGCAGCGTGGAGCCGTCGGCCAGGCCGAGGCCGACGAAGGCGCCCTCGTGCACGCGCAGGGCCGTGCCTTCGGGCAACTCGTCGCCCACCTGGAGCTCGCGCGCGGGCGCGTCCGCCACCACCAGGCCCTTGAGGTACAGCACCGTGGCGTGGCGCGCCACGCCGCGCACGCGGTCGGCGGGCACCAAGAGCGTGGCGCCGATCGGCAGGCGCTTGGGGTCGCTCACGCGGTTCAGCCGCGCCAGCGCGCGCCAGTCCTCGGGCGATTCCAGGTAGCGCTGGGCGAGCCGGTACAGCGTGTCGCCGGCGCGCACCTCGTAGGGCGTCAGCGGGCCCTCGGCCTGGGCCGGCGCGCCAGCGCCGGCGGTGAGCAGGGCGAGGGCGCTGAGGGCGGCGAGGCGGCGGGGGCTCACGCCGCCTCCCCCGCGAGCGGCAGCGCGTGCGCGCCGTCGCCCACGGCCTCCAGCCGGTAGCCCTGGCCATAGACCGCGCTCAGGCGGTAGCCGCGCGCCGGGCGCAGCTCGAGCTTGGCGCGCAGGGAGGACACGTGCGTGTCCAGGCTGCGCGAGGGCACCTCGACCGCGCGGCCCCAGACCGTCTCGGCCAGGTAGGCCCGCGACAGCAGGCGCCCCAGGTTGGCGAACAGGCAGCGGGCGAGCTCGAACTCCTTCTGCTTGAGTTCGATCGGCCGGCCCTCGAAGGCGATGGTGCGCGCCGCCAGGTCGATGCAGTAGCCGCCGAAGCGCAGCAGCGCGCTGTCTTGCGGCGGGTAGCTGCGCCGGATGAGCGCTTTCACGCGCGCCATCAGCTCGTGCACACGGATGGGTTTGGTCATGTAGTCGTCGGCGCCACAGCCCAGGCCTTCGACGATGTCGCGCTCCTCGCTGCGGTTGGTGAGAAAGAGGATGGGCACCGGGTGTTCGTGGTGGGCGCGCACCCAGCGCACCACGTCCGGGCCCGCGATGTCGGGCAGCTGCCAGTCGACGATCAGCAGGTCGAAGCTGTCGCGGCGCAGCTCACGCATAAGGGCCTGCCCGCGCTCGAACACCTGACACTCGTAGCCAATCGCCTTCACCGACCGCTGGATCAGGTCCAGCTGCGACACGTCGTCATCCAGTGCGGCCAAGCGCATCCCGCCGCTCCCCTCGGTCCTGCTCACCCAAAAATTACTGCAAATGCAGTAAATGAAAAGGCGATCCTACACGCTTGGTAACAAACCAAGACCGCCTGTCGACCGCGGCCCCGGGTTTTCCCGCTCAGGGCGTGAACAAGCGCACCCAGCGCATGCCCTCGCGGTGGCTGCGCAACACGGCCTCGATGAAGGCCATGCCCTCCAGACCCTCCGCCAGCCCCGGCAGCGCCACCCCGACCTCGCCGCGCCAGGCGCGCGCGAAGTCGCGGTAGAGCTGGGCGAAGGCCTCCAGGTAGCCCTCGGGGTGGCCGGCGGGGATGCGGTGCGGCAGGGCCGCCACGCCGGCGCGCGCGGGCACGCCGCGGTACAGGCACTGGGACGGCTGGTCGGGGCGGGTGAGCCACAGTTCCTCGGGCTTTTCCTGGTCGAACTGCAGCGAGCCGGTGCTGCCGTACACGCGCAGGCGCAGGCCGTTGCGGCTGCCGCTGGCCACCTGGCTGGCCCACAGCATGCCGCGCGCGCCGCCCTCGTAGCGCAGCATCACCTGCACGTGGTCGTCCAAGGGGCGGCCCGGCACGAAGGTGCTCAGCTCGGCCGCCAGCTCGCCCAGGCGCAGGCCGCTCACGTAGCCCGCGAGGTGGTAGGCGTGCGTGCCGATGTCGCCCAGCGCGCCGGCCGGGCCGGCCTGCTTCGGGTCGTTGCGCCAGGCGGCCTGCTTGTTGCCCTGGCGCTCGAGCGGCTCGCCCAGCCAGTCCTGCGCGTACTCCACCTGCACGATGCGGACCTCGCCGATGGCGCCTTCGGCCACCAGCTCGCGCGCCTGGCGCACCATGGGGTAGCCGCTGTAGGTGTGCGTCAGCAGGAACAGCACGCCGCGCTCGCGCACCCGCTGCGCCAGGGCCTGGGCTTCGGCCAGCGAGGTGGCCAGCGGCTTGTCGCAGATCACGTGGATGCCCTGCTCCACGAAGGCGCGCGCCACCGGCACGTGCAGGTGGTTGGGCGTGACGATGGCCACGGCGTCGATGCCGTCGGGCCGCCGCGCCTCGGCGCGCGCCATCTCGGCGTAGTCGGCGTAGCTGCGCTCCGGCGCGATGTGCAGCGCGGCGGCGCTGGCGTGCGCGCGCGCTGGCGTGGACGAGAGCGCGCCGGCCACCAGTTCGAACTGGTCGTCCAGCCGCGCGGCGATGCGGTGGGCGGCGCCGATGAAGCTGCCCTCGCCGCCGCCGACCATGCCCAGGCGGATGCGGCGCATCGATCGGTCCTGGCTCATCGCGCCAGGCCCAGCAAGGCCGAGAGCGTCTTCGCGTCGCCAGCGCTGGCGGCGAAATCGTCGAAGGCGCGGTCGGCCACGCGGATGATGTGCTCGCGGATGAAGGCCGCGCCCTCGCGCGCGCCGTCCTCGGGGTGCTTGAGGCAGCACTCCCACTCCAGCACGGCCCAGCCCGCGTAGCCGTACTGGGCCATCTTGGAGAAGATGGCCTTGAAGTCCACCTGCCCGTCGCCCAGCGAGCGGAAGCGCCCGGCGCGGTCGATCCAATTCGAGAAGCCGCCGTACACGCCCTGCCGGCCGTTGGGCCGGAACTCGGCGTCCTTCACGTGGAAGGCGCGGATGCGCGGGTGGTAGTGGTCGATGAAGGCCAGGTAGTCGAGCTGCTGCAGCACGAAGTGGCTGGGGTCGTAGAGGATGTTGGCGCGCGGGTGCTGGCCCACGGCGTCCAGGAAGCGCTCGAAGGTGACGCCGTCGTGCAGGTCCTCGCCGGGGTGCAGCTCGTAGCAGACGTCCACGCCCGCACCGTCGAAGGCGTCGAGCACGGGCCGCCAGCGCGCCGCAAGTTCGGCGAAGGCGGCCTCCACCAGACCAGGCGGGCGCTGCGGCCAGGGGTAGAGGTAGGGCCAGGCGAGCGCGCCCGAGAAGGTGGCGTGGGCCTTCAGGCCAAGCCGCTGCGAGGCCTTCGCGGCGAGCAGCAGCTGCTCGCGCGCCCAGGCCGTGCGCGCGGCCGGGTTGCCACGCACCTCCGGCGCCGCGAAGGCGTCGAACTGCAGGTCGTAGGCCGGGTGCACGCACAGCAGCTGGCCCTGCAGGTGGGTGGAGAGCTCCGTCACCCGCAGGCCGTGCGCGGCCAGCAGGCCCTTCACCTCGTCGCAGTATGCATCGCTCTCGGCGGCGCGCTTCAGGTCGAAGATGGCGGCGTCGCTGGTGGGGATCTGCACGCCCTGGTAGCCCAGCGACGCGGCCCAGCCCGCCAGACCCTCCAGCGTATGGAAGGGCGCGGCCGCGCCGATGAACTGGGCCAGGAAGATCCCGGGGCCTTGAATCGTTTTCATAAAGAGATCCTTCCGGCGGCAGTGTCTGCGCATCGTCCAGAGACACCGAGGAACCGGCTTTGCCGGGCCTCAGGTGTCGCCCCCTTCAGGGGTGGCGCGAAGCGCCGCGGGGGCGTTTCCTTGTTCAGAACGGGCTGTCGGGGAAGTAGAAGTCCTTGGCGTTCTGCTTGGTGATGAGCACCGACGGCACGATGGTCGAGGCCGGCAGCTTCTCGCCCTTCTTGCGCGCCAGCGCGGTCATCTTGATCGCCTCGTAGAGGAACTTGGGCGAGTAGGACACGTTCGCCTGGATCAGCGGGTTGCTGCCGTCCATGAGCGTCTTGACCATGGACTTGGCGCCCGCGCCGCCGAACACGATCTTGATGTCCTTGCGCTTGGCCTGCTCGATGGCGCGCAGCACGCCGAAGGCCATGTCGTCGTCGGCCGCCCACACGGCGTCGATCTCCTTGAAGCGCGTGAGGAAGTCCTGCATCACCTTGAAGGCGTCGTCGCGGTTCCAGTTGCCGTGCTTGGCGTCCAGGATCTTGATGCCCGGGTGGTTCTTCATGACCGCGGTGAAGGCGTCCATGCGCTCGTTGTCGATGGTGGTGGGGATGCCACGCAGCGCGACGATGTTGCCCTTGCCGTTGAGGAACTTGGCCAGGTACTCGGCCGGCACCTTGCCGAAGGCGGTGTTGTCGCCGGACACATAGGCGTCCTGCGCGCTGGTATCGGTCAGGCCGCGGTCGACCACGGTCACGTACACGCCCTTGGCCTTGACCTGCTGCACCGGGCGCGTGAGCGCGGCCGATTCGAAGGGCAGGATCACCAGCGAGTCGATCTTGGTCGCGGTCACCAGGTCCTGCAGCTGGTTGGCCTGCTCGGGCGCGCCGCTGGCGGTCTTGATGGTGACCTTGATGTTGGGGTCCTTCTCCAGTTCTTTCTTCGCTTCGTTGGCCCAGTACACCAGGCCGGCGGCGAAGCTGTGGGTGGCGGCCGGGATGGCCACGCCCAGGTTCACCTTGTTCTGGGCCTGCGCCAGCAGCGGGCTGGACAGCCCCAGCGCGGCCACGGCGGCCAGCGCGAGCAGACGGGAACGGTACTTCATGCTTGTCTCCTTGAGGGGTGGTGATGCTGACAGAGGAAAACAGGGCCTTGTTGCAAGCCCTAGGGACGCCGCCGCTGCATGAATGCGACGGCGATGATCACGAAGCCCTGCACCGCCGCGTTGAGGTACACGCTGATGATGCTGGTGAGGTTGAGGATGTTGCTGATGACCGAAAGCAGGATGGCGCCGATGACCGTGCCGCCGATGCTGCCGGCGCCGCCGCGCAGCGCGGTGCCGCCCACGATCACCGCCGCGATGGCTTCCAGCTCCCACAGCAGGCCGGTGGTGGGCGAGGCCGAGCCCAGGCGCGGCACGTAGAGCAGCGTGGCGATGCCCACGCACACGCCGAGCAGGGTGTAGGTGAGCACCTTGGTGCGGTCCACGTCCACCGCCGCGTAGCGCGCCACCTGCTCGTTGGAGCCGATGGCCTGCACGTAGCGGCCGTAGGCCGTGCGCTGGAGCAGCAGCGCGCCGCCGATGGCGACCAGCGCGAACACCCACACGGGGATCGGCACGCCCAGCAGGCTGCCGTAGTAGACCGGGCCGTAGGCGTCGGCCAGGTCGTTGTCCAGCGCGAGCGCGCCGCCGTCGGCGAAGTAGGTGAGGTAGGCGCGGAAGATGCCCAGCGTGCCCAGGGTGACGATGAAGGGCTCGATGCGCCCGCGCGTGATGAGCAGGCCGTGCGCCAGGCCGAACAGCGCGCCCAGCAGCACGGCCGTGGCCATGCCCACCAGCACCAGCGCCACCGGCGGCCAGCCCAGCGGCACCAGCTTGTTCATGAGCAGGATGGTCACGCCCGCGATCAGCGCGGCCATGGAGCCCACCGACAGATCGATGCCGCCGGAGATGATGACAAAGCACATGCCCACCGCGATGATGCCGATGAAGGCCGTGCGCGTGAGCACGTTCATGGCGTTGTCCACGGTGGCGAACTCGCCGTTGAGCAAGGTGCCGGCCACGCACAGCAGCGCCAGGCCCAGCAGCGGGCCGAGCGTGGGCAGGCGCCAGCCGCGGCGGGTCGGGGCCGGGGCGGCCGGGGCGTCAGTGCGTTCCGGTGGCATGGGCGATCAGCTCCTGTTCGTTCAGCTGCGCGGCCGACAGCGTGGCCTGCAGGCGGCCCGCGCGCATCACCGCCACGCGGTGGCACAGGCCGATGAGTTCCATCAGTTCGGACGAAACCACCACCACCGCGCGGCCTTCGTCGGCCAGGCGGCGGATGAGGGCGTAGATCTCGCGCTTGGCGCCGATGTCCACGCCGCGCGTGGGCTCGTCCAGCACCACCACGCGCGGCCCGGGGTGCAGCACCTTGGCCAGCGCCAGCTTCTGCTGGTTGCCGCCCGAGAGCGAACCCGCGTTCACGTCCAGCGAGCCGCAGCGGATGCCGAACTCGCGCACCGCCTGCTCCAGCGCGGCGGCCTCGCTGGCGGGCTGGAGCCAGGGCCGCGCGTGACGGTCCAGGGCCATGAGCGTGAGGTTCTCGCGCAGACCGAAGCGCACGTGCAGGCCGCGGCCCTTGCGGTCCTCGCTCAGGTAGGTGAGGCCGGCGTTGGCCGCTTCGCGCGGCGAGCGCGGCCGGCAGGGGACGCCCGCGATGTCGATCGCGCGCACCGTGCGCTCGCGCAGGCCCAGCAGGCCTTCGAACAGCTCGGTGCGCCCCGCGCCCACCAGGCCGGCGAAGCCGAGGATCTCGCCCGCGCGCACCTCGAAGCTCACGTCCTGCGCCCAGCCGGGCACGCTGAGCCCCTGCACCGAGAGCAGCACCGGCGCGCCGGCCGGCACCTCGGCGCGCGGCGGGTAGAGGTCGGCCAGCTCGCGGCCCACCATCAGCTTCGCCATCTGCGCGCGCGTGAGCTCGGCCGTGGGCTCGCGCGCCACGACGCGGCCGTCGCGCATCACCACCACCTCGTCCGTGAGGCGCTCCACCTCGTCGAGCTTGTGCGAGATGAAGACCACCGCGACGCCCTCGTCCTTGAGGCGCGCGACGAGTTCGAACAGGCGGCCGGTCTCGCCGGGCGTGAGCGTGGCCGTGGGCTCGTCCATGATGAGCACGCGCGCGCGGCGCGACAGGGCCTTGGCGATCTCCACCAGCTGGCGCTCGGCCACGATGAGCTCGCGCACGCGCGCGTCGGGGTCCAGCTGGCGCAGGCCGACGTCGTCCAGCACGCGGCGCGCCACGGCGCGCATGGCGGCGTCGTCCAGCCACCAGCCGCGCCGCTTCTCGTGGCCCAGGAAGATGTTCTGCGCCACCGTGAGGTCTTCGGCCAGGTTGAATTCCTGGTGGATCAGCACGATGCCTTCGGCCTCGGCGGCGCGCGGCCCGTCGAAGCGCACGAGGCGGCCGTTGACGCGCAGCTCGCCCTCGCTGGGCGGCTCGTAGCCGGCGAGGATTTTCATCAGCGTGGACTTGCCGGCGCCGTTCTCGCCCAGCAGGCCGACGATGCGGCCGGGCTCGAAGGCCAGGTCCACGCCGTGCAGCACCTGCACCGGCCCGAAGCGCTTGACGATGCCGCGCAGCGCCACGCGCACGCCCGTCATGTCAGTGCCCCCAGCCGGCGAGCGCCAGCGAAGCCCCCAGGGTACCCGAGGAACTGGCTCCGCCAGGCCTCAGGGCGCGCCCCCCTCCCGCCGCAGGCGAGAGAGGGGGGAGCCGCGAAGCGGCGCGGGGGGTGTTTCACTTACGCCGCCTCCATCTGCCGCAGGCTTTCTTGCATGGCCAGCACGCCCGCGCCGATGAGCCCGGCGCGCTCGCCCAGCGGGGTGTACTGGATCTCCAGGTGCCGCGTGGAGAGCGCGAGCGAGCGGTGGTACACGCTCTGGCGCACGGCGGCCAGGAACAGCGGTCCCACGCGCGTGATGCCACCGCCGATGAAGACGTGCGAGGGATTGAAGAAGTTCACCACCGAGGCCAGCATCTGCCCCACCAGCGCGCCGGCGCGCTGCACCACCTGGTTGGCCGCCATGTCGCCCGCGCGGCTGGCCTCGGCCACGTCCTGCAGGCGCAGCGGGCCACGCTCGGCGATGAGGCGCGCCAGCCGCGGGCTCTGACCGGCCTCGGCCGCCTCGGTGGCCATGCGCGCGATGGCGGGGCCGGCGGCCAGGGTCTCCACGCAGCCAAGGTTGCCGCAGTGGCAGCGCGGCCCGTCCGGCACCACGCAGATGTGGCCCACGTCGCCGGCCGAACCGTTGGCGCCGCGGTAGACCTGCCCGTGGCAGACCACGCCGCAGCCGATGCCCGTGCCCACCTTCACCACCAGGAAGTTCTGCAGGCCGCGCTGCATGCGCCAGAGCTCGCCCAGCGCCATCACGTTGACGTCGTTGTCCACGAACACGGGCGCGCTGAAGTCGGCCGCCAGGTCGTCGCGGATGGAGTAGGCGTCCCACTGCGGCATCAGCGGCGGGTTCACGAGCTGGCCGCTGTCGAAGTCCACCGGGCCGGGCAGGCCGATGCCGATGGCGATCACCTGGCGCGGCGGCACGCCGCAGCGCGCGAGCAGATCGCGCATGAGCGCGCGGATGCGCGAGAGCACGGGCGCGGGGCCGTCGCGCACGTCGGCGGGTTCGCTGTGGTGGGCGAGCACGGTGAGGTCGGGGCTGAGCACGCCGACCTCCAGGCCGGTGGCGCCCACGGCCACGCCGATGAGCACGCCCAGGCCCCGGCTCAGTCGCAGGGTTTCGGCGCGGCGCCCGCCGGTGCTGGCGAGTTCGCCGGTGGGCTCCAGCAGGCCCTGTTCGAGCAGCTCGGCCACGGCGGCGTTGGCGCGGCTCTTGGAATAAGAGGACGCCGCCGCGAGCGCGTCGCGCGAGATGCCGCTCGACCAGAACACGTGGTCGAGCAGCGTCTTTTCGCCGTTCTTGAGGCCTTTCCAGCTCACGTCTTGTCTCCTCTGCCGGCGCTGCGGCCTGGCATTGCCCGGCATGCTAGTGGGCCGAATTCGGCCCGAAAAGTCCGAACTTTGACCCAAATCAGGCCAAACCGAGGTGAACCAAGGGAACGTCCGGTCCATCGGCGACTCCACCACCGCCATGAACCCCAGCGCCCTTGCCCTGCCGCCCGAGGTGTCGATCGTGGTGCTCTGCGCCGAGTGGTGCACCCAGTGCCGTGCCTTCCGCGAGGTGGCCGCAGACCTGCCCGCCGAGGCGCTGCACTGGGTGGACATCGAGGACGAGGGCCTGGACGCGGATGAGCTGGGCATCACCGCGTTTCCCAGCGTGGCGATCTGCCGGCCGGCTGGCGTGCTGCGCTACCTGGGGCCGGTGCGCGCGGACCGCGAGGGCTTCCTGGCGGCGGTGGCCCAGCTGCACCGGCTGCCGCCGCGGGCCATTCCCGAGCCGCTGCGGGCGGTGCTGCCCGCAGCGCGCTGAGCCCCAGGCCCCGGCGGCGCGGGACCGGGACGGCGTCAGCCCACCAGGCGCCCCAGGGTCTTGAGCGCCGCGTCGAGCTGATCCAGCCGGGGATGCCCTACGTTCAGGCGCAGGTGGTGGCGAAAGCGCTTGTCCGCCGAGAACAGGGAACCCGGCGCCACGCTGATGTGCCGCGCCAGCGCCGCCTGCTGCAGCGCCATCGCGTCCACCGCGTCCGGCAGTTCCACCCACAAGAAGTAGCCGCCCTCGGGCCGCGTCACGCGCGTGCCATCGGGAAAGTGCTTTTCGATGGCGAGCAGCGCGCGCTGCTGCCGCGCGGCCAGCGCGGCGCGCAGCTGGCGCAGGTGCTTGTCGAACGCCCCGTGCTGCAGAAAGTGCAGCACCGCCAGCTGCGACGGCACCGACACCCCCAGCGTGCTCATGAACTTCAGCCGGTTCACCTGCGGCGCGAAACGCCCCGCCGACACCCAGCCCACGCGGTAGCCCGGCGCCAGCGATTTGGAGAACGAACTGCAGTGCATCACGCCGCCCTCGCGGTCCCAGGCCTTGGCCGGCAGCGGGCGCTGCGCGCCGAAGTACAGCTCGGCGTAGACGTCGTCCTCGATCAGCGGCACGCCGTGGCGGGCCAGCAGCGCGACCATCGCGCGCTTGGCGTCCTCGGGCATGAGCGCGCCCAGCGGGTTCTGAAAGTTGGGCATGAACCAGCAGGCCTTCACCGGGTGGCGCCGCAGCACCTCGGCCAGCGAGTCCAGCTGCACGCCCGTGCGCGGGTGCGTGGCCACCTCCACCGCTTTCAGCTGCAGCCGCTCCAGCGTCAGCAGGCAGCCGTAGAAGGCGGGCGATTCGATGGCCACCACGTCGCCCGGCTGCGTCACCGCCTGCAGGGCGAGCGTGAGCGCCTCCATCGCGCCGCTGGTGACCACCACCTCGTCCACGCCGATGTTCACGCCCTGCGCCACGCCGCGCAGCGCGATCTGGCGGCGCAGCTCGGCGTTGCCGGGCGTGAGGTCTTCCAGCAGCTGGCGCGGGTCGAGCCGGCGCATGGCCGCGCCCATGCCGCGCGCCAGGCGATCGAGCGGGAACAGCTCGGGCGATGGAAAGGCCGAGCCCAGCGGCGCCACCTGGCGGTTGCGCATGGGGCCCAGCACGGCCTGCGCCACGTCGTGGATGGCCACCGGCCGCGAGCCCTGGTGCGGCGTGGCGCTGCGTGGTTCCTCGCGCGGCGCGGGCACGGCCTTCACGAAGTAGCCCGCACGCGGGCGGGCCTCGACCAGGCCGCGCGCCTCCAGCAGGTAGTAGGCCTCGAACACGGTGGCCGGGCTCAGGCCGCGCGCGGCCACGGTGTCGCGCACCGAAGGCAGGCGGTCGCCGATGGCCAGCGTGCCGCTGGCGATGAGCGCTTCGATGTCCTTGGCGAGCGCTTCGTATTTGGTGGTCACGGGGCGGGGCTCTCTCGGTGGGCCGCCGATCTGATGCGGCTGATCTGGTCGATTTGAACGCAATCTGAGCCTACCGCCGGCGCCGCGCCGGGCGCACAGTCGGGGCCGTGACCTCCGACAAGACCCTCCGCGCGCCCCAGGGCCCGCGCGCCCCCTTCTGGAAAGGCCTGCTGCTGGCCGCCACCCTGGCCCTGCCCGGGCTGGCCGCCCAGGCCGCCGAGACCCTGCCCACCGACCCGATGGCGCGGCGCATGCTGGCCTGCGTGGCCTGCCATGGCCAGGACGGCCGCGCCACCAACCAGGGCTACTTCCCGCGCATCGCGGGCAAGCCCGCGGGCTACCTCTACAACCAGCTACAGCATTTCCGCGCGGGCCGGCGCATCAACCCGACCATGACCTACCTGGTCGACCACATGTCCGACGCCTACCTGCGCGAGATCGCCGACTACTTCGCCGGGCTGGACCTGCCCTACCCCGCGCCGCAGACCACCGGCGCGCCGCCGGCCGTGCTGGCGCGCGGCGAGCAACTGGTGCGCCAGGGCGACCCGGCCCTGGGCATCCCCGCCTGCGCGTCCTGCCACGGCGCCGCGATGACCGGCATCCAGCCCGCCATGCCCGGCCTGCTGGGCCTGCCGCGCGACTACCTGCTGGGCCAGTTCGGCGCCTGGCGCAACGGCCAGCGCCAGGCCAGCGCGCCCGACTGCATGGGCGAGATCGCGCGCCGCCTGAGCCCCGAGGACGTGAGCGCGATGGCGGTGTGGCTGTCCTCGCAGCCCGTCACGGGCGGGCCCGCGCCGGCCAGCGCCGCGCCGAACCCCTGGCCCATGCGCTGCGGCAGCGCGGAGGTGCTGCCATGAACAAGCGCCGCCTGCTCATCGCCGCCGGGGTGCTGCTGGTCCTGCTCGGCGCGGTCACCCTCTGGGTGAACCGCGCCACCACACTGCTGCCCATCGAACCCGGGCCGGCGGTGCCGGTCACCGCCGAGCTCGTGGAGCGCGGCGCCTATCTGGCCAGGGCCGGCAACTGCGCGGCCTGCCACACCGAGCGCGGCGGCGCGGCCTACGCCGGCGGCCTGGGCATCGCCACGCCCTTCGGCACGGTGTACGCCTCCAACCTCACGCCCGACGCCGACACCGGCATCGGCCGCTGGAACGCCGACGACTTCTGGCGCGCCCTGCACCACGGCCAGTCGCGCGACGGCCGCCTGCTCTACCCCGCCTTCCCCTACCCCGACTACGCCCGCGTGACGCGCGAGGACAGCGACGCCCTGCACGCCTACCTGATGAGCCTGCCGCCGGTGCGCGCGCCCAACCGCGTGCACGACCTGCGCTTCCCCTACGGCACGCAGACCGCGCTGGTGGCCTGGCGCACGCTGTTCTTCTCGCCCGAGCCCTTCCGCCCGGACAACACGCAGTCGGCCGAGTGGAACCGCGGCGCCTACCTGACCCTGGGCCTGGGCCATTGCATGGCCTGCCACGCGCCGCGCAACGCGCTGGGCGCCACCGCGAACGAGCCCGACTTCAGCGGCGGACAGATCCCCATGCAGGGCTGGTACGCGCCCTCGCTGGCCTCGCCCCAGGAAGCCGGCGTGCAGGACTGGCCGCTGGCCGAGGTGGTGCGCCTGCTGCGCGACGGCCACAGCGCGCGCGGCGCCACCCTGGGCCCCATGGCCGACGTGGTGGCCGGCAGCACCCGCCACCTGGACGAGGCGGACCTGAACGCCATGGCCACCTACCTGAAGTCGCTGCCCGTGGTGGCGCCGGCCGCACCCGACACGGAGCGGGCCGAGCCCCAGGTGCTGGTGCTCGGCCAGCGCCTGTACGAGGCCAAGTGCGCGCAATGCCACGGCGAGAACGGCACCAGCGCCGCGCCCGAGTTCCCCTCGCTGGCCGGGCACCGCACGGTGACCATGGCCTCCAGCGCGAACCTGGTGCGCGTGATCGTGAGCGGCGGCTTCCCGCCCAGCACGCCCGGCAACCCCCGGCCCTATGGCATGCCGCCCTTCGGGCAGGAGCTGTCGAACGCCGAGATCGCGGCGCTGGCCAGCTACGTGCGCGGCGCCTGGGGCAACACCGCCTCGCGCGTGCTGCCGCTGGACGTGCAGAAGGTCCGTTGAAGGAGCGCCCCGCCATGAGCATCACCCGCGAAATCAAGACCGTGCTGTGGGGCCTGATTGGCGTGGCGCGGCGCAGCCGGCTGGAGGCGCCGAGCGATCACCCGCTGGTGCTGATTGCCGTGGCCTTCGTGCTGGTGCTGGTCTTCCTCGGCACGCTGGCCTTCATCGCCCTGCAGGCGCCGGGCGCGCTCAGCTGAGGCGGCCCGCTTCGCGCCGCACGGGCGCGCTCGGGCGGTCCCCGCCCGTGCCGCCGCGCTCAGGCCAGCACGGCCGGGCCGACCCAGCAACCGCTCAACAGCTCGGCCGGCCGCTCGGTGGCGACCACGCGCGCGCTGCCGGCCCAGTCTTCGCGCTGCACGCACAGACCGGCGTACACGCCATAGCCCGCGCCGGCCACGATCTCGCCATCGGCGCAAAGGCTTTCGCCGGCGCGGATCGCGCCGCGCGCGGTGATGGGCCCACCGGCCTTGATGCCCCAGCCCGCGTCGAGGTGCGAGCCGCAGTCGATCGCGCCATCGACCAGCACGCCATCGCCCGCGCGCACGCCGCCGCCCGCGCGCAGCGTGCCGCGCACGCGCAGGCTGCGGGCCACGCGCACCTCGCCCTCCACCACCAGCACGCCGCCGACGCTGGCCTGCGCGCCCACGTCGAGGTCGCGGCGGCACACCAGGTCGCGCGCGATCCGCAGCTGGCCACCCGCGCGCAGGGCACCTTCGATGACCGCGGCGCCGGCCAGCAGGTCGCCGCCGGCCTCCAGGGTGGTGGCCTCGACCACACCGCCGGCCGCGATGGTCTCGCCCGCCACCAGCTCGCGCCCGACCCGGATGTCGCCGCCCGCGCGGATGCCCCGGCCGGCGCGCACGCGCGCGCCGGCGTCGATGCCACCGCGCACCTCGATGGCGCCCGCGAACACGATGGACTCGCAGGACAGCTCGTCGAGTTGCAGCACCGCGCTGGTGGGGCCGAATTGCGCCAGCAGCCAGCAGGCGTCGTCGACACGACCGTCGGCCACCAGCGCGTCCAGCAGCGGCTGGTAGTCCTCGCCCTGCGGGCGGTGGCGCAGGAACCAGCGAAAACCGTCGGCGCAGGGGTTCTTGGCCTTCACGAAGGCTTTGGAGAGTTCCATGGCCATCACCCCCGCCAGCCGATCGCGCGCGCGACCCAGGACCACCAGGCGCCACGCGGCAGCGGCACCACCAGGGCGTCGGCGCCCTGCTCCCCGATGCCCTGCACGCGCGAGCGCGCCGCGCCCACCGACCACGGCCGCCAGCGGTGACCGATGAGCACCATCGCGGGCCGCGTGGCGCGCAGGTGCTGGCGCAGCTGCTGCTCGACATCGCCCGCGAGCACAGTGAAGGTGGTCTCGCAGCCGGCCTCGCGCAGCGGCCGCGACAAGGTGTCCAGCGCCTGGAAGGCCTGCAGGCGCAGCTGCCGGAAGACGTGGTCGAACACCGTCAGCTCGGCGGCGTCCCCCGAATCGGGCGGTGACACCGCGGTCTGCAGCACGTGCACCAGCTGCACCGCGCGCCCCTGGGCGAACACCCGCGACCAACGCATCAGATCGCGCTCGCGCCCCAGCGGCGCCGTGCGCGCGAAACAGCACAGCGGCGCCGCCGGGGCGGTGTCCGAAGCGTTCACCACCCACAGCGGCCCCTGGCCCTCGCGCAGCAGCAGCGACAGCAGGTCGGGCCCGAGGCGCGAGCGCCGTGGCCGTTCGTTGGCGTCCAGCAGGCAGGTCAGGCCGGCGGCGCGCGACAGCCGCAGCAGCTGGTAGCGGCTGCGCACCTCGTGGGCCACCACCTCGACGCCAATGCCGTGCTGGCGGCGCACGAAGCGCGCGCGCTGCGCCAGCCGCGCCAGAGGATCGAGCAGGCCGATGGGCTGCTCGCCCGCGTAGTACGCGAGCCGCAGCCCCACGCCCAGTTCCGCCGCCGCGCGCGCCACCTTCGCCAGGTGGTCGCCGGTGACCGCCGACAGGGTGGTCAGCACCAGCAGCCAGGGCGGCGCGACCGTGTCGTTCGCGCGCGCACCCCGTTGCGCGCGGTCGTCCGTGGCGCCAGCGCTGGCGCTGGCGGGCAGCGACTCGCGCAGGGCCGCGTCGTCCCAGGCAATGAGGGAAGAGAATTTCATGGCAGGTAACTCCCAGGCAGGGCCCAACCCGGTGGACACGCCACCGTCGGCCAACAAGGGGGAAGGCGCGGTGGGCGCGCCTAGGTGCTGTAGTCGCCGCTGGCTTCGGGCTGGAACAGGATGGCCTCGAGGGTCATCTCACGCTCCAGCCCGGCGGGCAGCGCGCTGCGCACGCGCTCGCCCACGCGCCGCCCGATGAGCGCGGCGCCCATGGGAGACAGCACGGAGATGAAGCCCGCGTCGGGCTCGGCGTCGCCCGGGTAGCACAGCGTCAGCTTGCGCACCTCGCCCGACGCGTGGTCGCGCACGAGCACCTGCGAATACATGGTGACCACATCGGCGGGCACGCGCTGCGAGGGCACCAGATCGGCCTCGGCCAGGAGATCGGCCAGGGCACCGCCACGCGCGGTGTCCTGCAGCTTGCTCAGGCGCGCGTGGTCCAGCTCGGTGAGAACACACTCACTGCGGACGATGGAAGACATGAACGGCTCCTTCGGGTCGCCGACGCCAGAAAAAAGGAACAGGCGCGCGGCAGGGATCGCACTGGCTGCTGGGCCCGGCGATGGAAGGTGTGCGTTCGAGGGGGAAGGGTTATCGCCGGGCGGAGGAATGTGCGGCCAGCAGTCGGTGGCCGCGCAGAGCCGTAGAAGGGCCCTGGATGTGACGCGCGCACGGCAGCACACGCGCGGTGGCGCGATGCGAATGGGCGTGGATCCGGCGAGAAGGCATGCGGCGAGTCTAGGCAAGGGGCGGCGGGGCGTCAAACGGGCCGCGCAATGTCGCACGTGAGTGCGGGGTTGAACTGCGGTAGGCTCGGCGGTCTCCGCATGCCCTCGCGTCCCCGCATGCCCGCCACCGACGACAGCCTCTCCCCCATCGCCCCCCTGCGCCTGCCCGTGTTCCGCCTGCTGTGGAGCACCTGGCTGGTGGCCAACCTGTGCATGTGGATGAACGACGTGGCGGCGGCGTGGATGATGACCTCGCTGACCACCACCCCCATCTGGGTGGCGCTGGTGCAGACGGCCTCGACCCTGCCGGTGTTCCTGCTCGGCCTGCCCAGCGGGGCGCTGGCCGACAACCTCGACCGCAAGCGCTACTACCTGGTCACGCAGCTCTGGGTGGCGGTGGTGGCCATGGTACTCAGCGGCTTCGTCTTCTTCGGCGTGATGTCGCCGCTGCTGCTGCTGGCGCTGACTTTCGCCAACGGCATCGGCTTCGCGATGCGCTGGCCGGTGTTCTCGGCCATCGTGCCGGAGCTGGTGCCGCGCCCGCAGCTGCCGGCGGCGCTGGCCCTCAATGGCGTGGCCATGAACGCCTCGCGCATCATCGGCCCGCTGGTGGCCGGCGCGCTGATCGCGGGCGCGGGCAGCGCCTGGGTCTTCCTGCTCAACGCGGTGCTCTCGCTGGTGGCCGCGGCGGGCATCGCGCGCTGGCACCGCGAGCACAAGCCCCACCCGCTCGGGCGCGAGCGGCTGGGCACGGCCATGCGCGTGGGCTGGCAGTACGTGTCGCAGTCCTACCTGCTCAAGGGCGTGCTGCTGCGCATCTGCATCTTCTTCTTCCACTCCACCGCGCTGCTGGCCCTGCTGGCGCTGCTGGCGCGCGGCATGCAGGGCGGCGGCGCGGGCACCTTCACGCTGCTGCTGGCCTCCATGGGCGCGGGGGCCATCGTGTCGACCTTCTTCCTACCGCGCCTGCGTCGCCGCTACGCGCGCGACGCGCTGGTGCTGCGCGGCGCGCTGCTGCAGGCCGCGGCCATGGCGGTGATGGCCCTGACCGACCGCGTCTGGGTGGCCGTGCCCGCCATGTTCTTCGGCGGCGCGGCCTGGATCACCACCGCCAACACCCTGAGCGTGTCCATCCAGATGGGCCTGCCCGACTGGGTGCGCGCGCGCGGCATGTCGATCTACCAGATGTCCATCATGGGCGCGAGCGCCAGCGGCGCCGCCCTGTGGGGCCAGATCGCCACCTGGACCAGCCTGTCCGTGGCCCTGGGCATCGCGGCCGCGAGCGGCTGGGTGGCCATGGCCCTGGCCAACCGCTGGATGCCCGACCGCGGCCCGGAGGGCGACCTCACGCCCCAGCGCGTGCTCACCACGGCGACCAGCGTCGAGTCGCCGCCCCAGCGGGGTCACATCATGCTGACCATCGAGTACCTGATCGACCCGGCGCGCGCCAAGGAATTCCGCGACCTGATGTTCAACGAGAGCCGGCGCAGCCGCCTGCGCCAGGGCGCGCTGTCCTGGGAGCTGCTGCACGACATCAACAAGCCCGGGCGTTTCGTCGAGGTCATCGTGGACGAGTCGTGGACGGACCACCTGCGCCGCTTCGACCGCTCCACCGCCTCCGACGTCGACCTGCGCGACCGCCGGCTGGCCTTCCACATCGGCCTGGAGCCGCCGCGCGTCACGCGCAATCTCATGGAAACGACGGTCCGGGGCGGCTGACGCCGCAAAGGCCGAATGCGCTGGTCCGGGGGCGAGGCCAGCGCCACCCCGCCGCGCGCTACCGGGCGCGGGTGCACCGCAGGGAGCGTGGGCATTGTCCAAGTGGGTGGACAGTTTGTCCACGTCCGCCCCCCTTATCGCGGCCGGCCCCCTCCATAAAACTGCGCCCGCAGCCGACGCCACCACCCCATGAACGCCCCACCCTTTCCCCCCGAGCTCATCCTCTACTACAGCCCCAAGGCCTGCTCCCTGGCGCCCCACATCGTGCTGGAGGAGTCCGGGCTCCCCTACGCCACCCGCTCCGTCAACATCCGCACTGGCGAACACCTTCGCCCCGAGTACCTGCAGCTCAACCCCAGCGGCACGGTGCCCGCCCTGTCCATCGACGGTCAGATCCTCACCGAGTCGCAGGCCCTGCTGAGCTACCTGGCCGACCTGGTCCCCGAGCGCGAACTGCTGCCGCGGCCCGGCACGCTGGCGCGGGCGCGGGCCCACGAGTGGATGAACTTCATCTCCAGCAGCCTGCACGCCGCCTACCGCTCGGTCTTCCGTCCGCAGGGCTACGGCGGCGACCACCCCGAGGTGGTGGAGGCCGTGCGCGCCCAGGGCCACGAGCGCCTGGCGCGCGCGCTGCAGACGGTGGAGCGGCGCCTGGGCGACACGCCCTATGCGCTGGGCGATGCCTTCAGCGCGGTCGATGCCTACCTCTTTGTGTTCTACCTCTGGAGCTTCGACGAGCGGCTGAGCGGCGAGATGCCGCCCCGGCCCCGCTACCGCGCCCTGGCGCAGCGGGTCTGGCAACGCGGCGCCGTGCGCCGCGTGGTGGCCCGCGAACGCGGCGTGCGCGCCTACGACCTGCCGGCCGAGATGGCGGGCGCCGATGCGCCTCTGGTGGACCTGGCATGAGCCTCGTCTTCGCGGGCGTTTGCAGCCATGGCCCCGGCATCACCGCGCGGCGCGATCGCGCCGACCCCCGGCAACTCGCGCGGCTGGAAGCGGCCTACCAGGCCCAGCGCGAGGCGCTGCGCGCGAGCCGGCCCGACGTGCTGGTGGTGATCGCCGCCGAACACTTCGCCAACTTCTTCATGAACAACATGCCGGCTTTCGCAGTCGGCATGGCCGACCACTACGAAGGCCCCATCGAGGACCCCGAGTGGCTGGGCATTGCGCGCCGCCGCGTGCCCGGCAACAGCGCGCTCTCGCTGCAGCTGATCGAAGGCATGTCGGCCACGGTGGACCTGAGCTTCTGCGAGGAGTGGAAGCTGGACCACGGGATCATGGTGCCGCTGCACCACCTGGTGCCGCAGAACGACCTGCCCATCATTCCGGTCAACATCAACTGCCAGGGCCCCCCGCTGGCGCCGCTGCAGCGCGCCTACGCGCTCGGCGAGGCCATCCGGCGCGCCGCCGACGCCATGCCGGCGCGCGTCGCCCTGATCGGCACCGGCGGCATCTCGCACTGGCCCTGCACGCCGGACTCCGGGCGCATCAACGAGGCCTGGGACCGCGAGTTCCTGGCGCGCTGGACGCGCAACGACCGCGAGGCCCTGTGCGCCTACACCGACGAAGAGACCCAGCGCGACGGCGGCCAGGGCGGCTACGAGATCCGCACCTTCATCGCCGTGGCCGGCGCCTGCGCAGGCCACACCGGCGAGGTCTGGTGCTACGAGCCCATCCCCATCTTCGCCTGCGGCTGCTCCATCGGCGTGATGGCCACGGGCGAAGAGGCCGCGACCGCCGCGCTGGCCTGACGACCCTTTCCCCCACGAGGCACAGCCGTGCCGCTTTCTCCAGGAGACAACACCATGAAATTGGCGACCCCTCGCACGCTGCTGCTCGCACTGGCCCTGGTGCCCTTGCTGTCGTCGGCGCAGACGGTGCTCACGACCTCGATGTTCGTGCCGCAGACCCATCCCGTGATGAAGGCCGTCAGCCAGTGGTGCGACGACGTGGCCCAGGCCACGGACAAGCGCGTGAGCTGCAACATCCTGCCCAAGCCGGTGGCGGGCCCGGCCGCCACCTTCGACGCGGTGCGCGACGGGCTCGCCGACCTGTCTTTCGGCATCCACGGTTACACGCCGGGCCGCTTCGTGCTGACCTCGGTGGCCGAACTGCCCTTCCTGGGCCACTCGGCCGAGATCACCTCCGTCGCCTACCAGCGCATCTTCGAGCGCCACGACGCCTTCGCGAAGGAGCACAAGGGCCTGAAGGTGCTCTCGGTCTTCACGCACGGGCCGGCCGACATCTACCTGTCCAAGCGCCCGATCAAGACCCTCGCGGACCTCGGCGGCCTGAAGTTCCGCGTGGGCGGGGGCATGGTCAAGGACGTGGCCCAGGCCCTGGGCGCCAGCGCCATCCTCAAGCCCTCGGTGGAGTCCTACGAGCTGATGTCGGCCGGCGTGGTCGACGGCGTCTTCTTTCCGGCCGAATCCGTGCCCGTGTACCGCCTGGAGAAGTTCATCAAGTACCGCACGAACATCCCGGGCGGCCTCTACAACACCAGCTTCGCGATGTTCATGAACGAAGGCACCTGGGGCCGGCTCCCCGCCGCCGACCGCGCGGCCATCGAGAAGCTGTCGGGCGAACCGCTGGCCCGGCGCATCGGCCGCGAGTGGGACGCCGCCGACCAGCGCGGCCGTGCCGCGCTGGACGCCATCGGCGTGGACTCCTCGCCCTCCTCGCCAGCGCTGATCGAGGCGATCCGGCAGAAGACCGCGCCGCTGGAGCAGCAATGGGTGGACGCGGCGAAACAGAAGGGCCTGCCGAACGCGGCCCAGGTCCTGCAGGAGCTTCGCGCCGAAATCGCGAAGCAGCAGCGCTGATGCTCGCGAGCCCCGCCGCGCCGGCGGCCGCGCCCGCCCCACGGATCGCGGTCACGGCGCGGATCCAGACGCTGCTGACCTGGACGGTGGCCGCCGCGATCTTCGCCATGATGCTGCTGCAATGCGCCGACGTGGTCGCGCGCAAGCTGCTCGGCATCGGCCTGCCCGGTGTCGTGGAACTGGTCGAGCTGCTGATGCTCGTGACGGTGTTCGCCGGGCTGCCGCTGGCCTCCCTCCAAGGCGAGCACGTGCTGTTCGACCTGTTCGATCCCTGGCTGCCCGCCCGCCTGAAGCACCTGCAGTCCCGGCTCGCCGACCTGTGCTGCGCGGCGATCCTCGCCGGCATCGGCGTGCTGCTGTTCGCGCGGGCGGCCCGCACCGCCTCGTACGGCGACACCACGCCCATCCTGTCCATCGGGCTGGCGAACTTCCACTACGCGATCGCGGCGCTGCTGCTGCTGACGGCCGCGATGCACCTGGGCCTGGCGTTCGCGCCCGCCCCTTCCATCGACGACACCCCACCGGAGGCCACGCCATGAACGAAGCCATGCTCGGGTTCGGGGGCCTCTTCCTGCTGATGTTCCTGCGCGTGCCGCTGGCCTTCGCCATGGGCATCGTGGGCGTGGTGGGTATGGGCTTCATGCGCGGCTGGCCGGCGGCCGGCGCCTCGGCCACCACGGAGGTGCTGGACGTCGCCAAGTACACCCTGTCGGTGGTGCCGCTGTTCATCCTCATGGGCCAGCTCGTGACGCAGGCCGGGATGTCGCGCGAACTCTTCCGCGCCTCGTTCGCCTTCTTCGGGCACCGCCGCGGCGGGCTGTCGCTGTCGACGCTGGTGTCCTGCGCAGGCTTCGGCGCGATCTGCGGCTCCTCACTCGCCACCGTGGCCACCATGGCCCGGGTGGCCATGCCCGAGATGCGGCGCTACCGCTACGCCGACTCCTTCGCGTCCGGCACCATCGCCGCCGGCGGCACCCTGGGCATCCTGATTCCGCCGTCCGTGATCCTGGTCATCTACGGCATCATGACCGAGCAGAGCATCGGCGCCCTGTTCGCCGCCGGCCTGCTGCCGGGCCTGCTGGCGATGGCGCTGTACATGGTGGCCGCGGCGGTGGTCACGGCCCGCTCGCCCGAACTGGGCCCGCCGGGCGAGCACACGCCCTGGCGCGAGCGCTGGCAGGCGCTGCGCAAGGTGTGGGCGGTGCTGCTGCTGTTCGGCGTCGTCATGGGGGGCCTGTACGGCGGGCTGTTCACCGCCACCGAGGCCGCCGGCGTGGGCGCCATGGGCGGCCTGCTGTTCGCCGCGCTGCGGCGCACCCTGTCCTGGGGTCGGCTCATCGAGATCCTGGGCGAATCGGGCCGCACCTCGGCCATGCTCTTCACCATCCTGATCGGCGCCTCGCTGTTCGCCAACTTCATCAACTACACCACCATGCCCACCGACCTGCGCGACGCGGTCATGGGCCTGGGGCTGTCGCCCCTCATGGTAGTGGTGGGCATCTGCCTGATCTACGTGGTGCTCGGCGCGGCGATGGAAACCCTGTCGATGATCCTGCTCACGGTGCCGATCTTCTTTCCGCTGATCACGCACATGGGCCTGGACCCGGTCTGGTTCGGCGTGCTGATCGTCTGCGTCGCCGAGATCTCCCTGATCACGCCACCCGTGGGCATGAACGTCTTCGTGCTGCGCAGCATGCTGCCGGAAGTGCCGACGGGCGCCATCTGGCGCGGCGTCATGCCTTTCGTGCTGGTGGACCTGGTGCGGCTGGGCCTGTTGATCGCCCTGCCCGCCATCACCTTGTGGCTGCCTCAGGCGCTGCGCCTATGAGCCGCCGGCTGGTCCAGCCCATGAGGCTGCCCCGGCCGGTCACGTCCTGTCGCACCTGCTGCTCCAGCATCTCGAGGAACAGCCGCACCTTCTCCGGCATCAGGCGCTTGGCCGGCAACAGGGCATACACGCGCAGCGGGTCGCAGCTGTAGTCCGGCAGCAGGCGCTGCAGCAGGCCCGCGCCGATGGCGGGCGTGGCGAAGGGCTCGGCCACCCGCAGCACGCCGTGGCCGGCGATGGCCGCCTGCAGCCGCACGTCGGCGTTCCCGCTGACCAAGCGGGGCGACTGCAGGGTGATGCTCTCAGTGCCGCCATCGGGGCCCCGGAAGCGCCACTCGGTGTCGCTCAGGCCCGCCAGCATGGGCATCTTGGCCAGCTGCCGCGGCGTGCTGGGCGAGCGGTGGGCCTTGATGAGCGCGGGCGCGGCGTAGAGCTTTCGCTCCAGCGACATCACCCGGCGCACCACGATGTTCGAGGCCGGCAAGGCCGACTCCAGCATCGCGAACGCCAGGTCGTGGCCCTGCTCCAGCGGATTGAGCGAGGCATGGTGCACGTCGAGTTCGATGCGCAGCTGCCGGTAGCGATCCATCATCGCGCACACCACCGGCGCCAGGTGCTCGGCGCCGAACTCGTAGGGCGCAGCGATGCGCAGCGTGCCACTCACGCCCTGCCGCTGCTCGAGGGCCGCGAGGTGGGCCTCGCGCAGCGCGGCAAACAGCGGCCCCATGCCATGGAAGAGCGCTTCGCCGGCTTCCGTCATGCGCAGCCGGCGCGTGGTGCGCTCCAGCAGGCGCGCCTGCAGCGAGGTTTCGAGGCGGATCACCGCCGCACTCAGGCTCGACTTGGGGCGGTCCAGCGCGCGCGCCGCCGCGGAGAAGTTGCCGTGCTCGACCACGTGGCAGAAGAGGTCGTAGTCGTCCCAGTTGCTCGTCATGGGTCGATTGTCCAGCGCAGGGGACAGTGTGTCCACCGAGACCCCGTAGATGCCAGGGCTGGCGAACCCTAATCTCGGCGCCATCCAAACGCTTGGATCAACCCCACATCAGGAGAAGCAATGGCACACAAGGACGGGATTTTTCTCATGAACTGCTGGTACGTCGCGGCGTGGTCGCACGACCTCATCGACGGCAGGAAGCTGGCGCGAACGCTGCTGGAGGTGCCGGTCGTGCTGTACCGCGGCGACAGCGGTCGTGTCGTGGCGCTGGACAATCGCTGCTGCCACCGGGCCGCCCCGCTGGACCTGGGGCGCATCGAGGGCGACTGCCTGCGCTGCATGTACCACGGCATGAAGTTCGACCCGTCCGGCAAGTGCATCGAGATCCCGGGCCAGGAACGGGTGCCGCCCAAGCTCGGCGTGCGCAGCTACCCGGTGGTCGAGCGCGACGGCATCGTGTGGATCTGGATGGGCGACGAGGACCAGGCCGATCCGGCCAAGATCGTGGACTTCCCGGCCATGCGCGACCCGGCCTGGCGCGGCATCCCCGACTACATGCACTACGACGCCAACTGGATGCTGATCGTCGACAACCTCAGCGACTTCGCGCACCTGGCCTTCGTGCACACGAATACGCTGGGCGGCTCGGAGGAATACGCCTACAAGACCAAGCCGGTGGCCATCGAGCGGCTGGAGGACGGCTTTCGCGTAGAGCGCTGGCACCTGGATTCGGACCCGCCGCCCTATCACCGCAAGGTCATCCCGAACAAGACGGACAAGGTGGACCGCAAGAACATCGGCCACATGCAGATCCCCGGCATGTTTTTCCTCTACACCACCTTCGCGCCGGCCGGCAGCGGCCTCAAGGACGGCAACAAGGAAGGCGCGCGCAGCTACTGCAACTGCCAGTTCATGACCCCGGAGACGCGGCGCAGCACCCACTTCTTCTGGAACTACCTGCACGACTTCGACCTCGACGACCCCAACATCGCGCGCTCGCTGCGCAACAGCATCGAGGAAGGCTTCATGGAGGACAAGGCCTTCATCGAAGGGCAGCAGAAGCTGCTCGACGCCGACCCTGACTTCAAGATGCTGGCGATCGGTGCCGACGCGGCGCTGTCGCACTTCCGCTGGGTGTTCGATGAGCGCGTGAAGGCCGAGCAGCAGGCAGCGAAGTCCGCGGCCCAGCCGGTGGCCATGCCGGTGTCCCAGCGGGCCACGGCCTGAGGCGCGCGATGTCGAATCAGAAGGACGGCCTGGTGCTCCAGGTCAGCGACGTGCGGGCCGAGGCCTGCGGCGTGCTGCTGCTGGAGCTGCGGGACCCGCAGGGCGCCCCGCTGCCCGCTTTCGAGCCCGGGGCGCACCTGGAAATCCGGCTGCCCGGCGGCCTGGTGCGCCACTACTCGATCAGCAACGACTGCCGCGAGCGCGATCGCTACGTCATCGGCGTGGGCCTGTCGCCGGCCAGCCGGGGCGGCTCGGCGTTCGTGCACCGCAGCCTGCGCTGCGGCGATCGCCTGGAGACCAGCGCGCCGCGCAACCACTTCCGGCTGGACCCGGACCTGGACAGCTACCTGTTCGTGGCGGGGGGCATCGGCATCACGCCCATCATGTCCATGGTGCATTGGTGCATCGCGCACCAGCGCCCCTGGCGGCTGGTGTATGCCGCCCGCAGCCCGCAACGCGCGGCCTTCTATGACACCCTGGGCCAGCACGGCGCCGCGGTGCGCTTCCACTTCGACGCCCTGTGCGGCGGGGCGGCGCTGGACGTGCGCGAGGCCCTGGCCGATGTGCGCGAGGGCCAGCACGTCTACTGCTGCGGGCCGAGCGCGCTGATGGACGCCGTGCGGACCCAGGGCGCGCACCTGCCGCCCGAGCGCCTGCACTTCGAGTACTTCTCGGCGCCCGCGCCCGGCGCCGAAGCGGCGGGTCCCGGCGGCGCCTTCGAGGTCGAACTGCGCCGGCGCGGCCTGCGCCTGCAGGTGCCGCAGAACCAAAGCATCCTGGACGTGCTGGAAGCCCATGGCATCGGCGTTCCGTGCTCGTGCCGGGAGGGCCTGTGCCGCACCTGCGAGACCACGGTCCTTGAGGGCGAGATCGAGCACCACGACTACGTGCTGTCGCAGGAGGAGCGCGACGCGGGCCGCTCGATGGTCATCTGCGTGTCGCGGGCCCGTTCCCCGCGGCTCGTGCTGGACCTGTGAGGTCCCGGCGCCGCCGCCCGAACCGGAGAAGACGATGAGCCTCTATGGCGTGCAGAAGGTGATCTACGAACTCAACCGCAGCCCGCAGGCGCTGCAGCGGTTCCGCTCGGCGCCGGACGAGTACCTGTCGGCCTACGAGCTCGATCCGCAAGAGACGCAGGCCCTGCAGCAGCCCGACATCGGCCTGCTGTACGTGCTCGGTGTCAACGGACAGCTGCTGATGCACTTCGCCGCCGCCGCCGGCTACGACTGGAACGCCTACCTGGAAGCCATGCGCACCGGCTTGCGTGAGCATGGCCCGGTGCGCGCGGGCATTTACAAGGCGGTGGGCGAGCACTGCTAGGGCGCGTTCACCGCGAGGCCCCCGCGGGGCCTTGGCGCTCAGGCCTTGAGCCCGAGCCGGCGGGCCAGCTTGTGCAGGTTGCTGGCGTCCAGGTCCAGCGCACGGGCCGCGGCGGCCCAGTTGCCGCCGTGCAGCACCAGCGCCTGCTGGATGGCCTGCCGCTGCGTGGCCGCCACCATCTCGTGCAGCGGCGCCAGCGCGGGCAGCGGCGCGGCGCTGGCGCCCGGCGCGGCGCGGTCCTGCGCCGGCGCGTCCCCCTCGTCGAGGTCCAGCATGTCCGGCTCCAGGGTGACGATGCCGCGGCGGTCGGCGCCCCGGCTCACCGCCTTGAGCGCCGCGCGGCTGATCACGTGCTCCAGTTCGCGCACATTGCCGGGCCAGCGGTAGCGGCGCAGCGCCGCGTCGGCGTCGGCGGACAGGCGCAGGCTGCGCAGCCCCAGCCGGGCGCGGTTGAGTTCGAGGAAGCGGCCGGCGAGCAGCAGCACGTCGTTGCCACGCTCGCGCAGCGGCGGAATGGGAATGGGGTAGACCGAGAGGCGGTGGTAGAGGTCGGCACGGAACGCGCCCTCGCGCACCAGTTCGCGCAACTGGCGGTTGGTGGCCGCGATCACGCGCACGTTCACGCGCCGCGGCCGGTCGGTGCCCAGGCGCTGGATCTCGCCGTTCTGCAGCGTGCGCAGCAGCTTGGCCTGGATGGCCAGCGGCAGCTCGCCCACCTCATCCAGAAACAGCGTGCCGCCGTCGGCGGCCTCGAAGCGGCCGGGCCGCTCGCTCATCGCGCCCGAGAAGGCGCCCTTGGCGTGGCCGAACAGCTCGCTCTCGGCCAGCGACTCGGGCAAGGCCGCGCAGTTGACGTGCACCAGCGGCTTGCCGGCGCGGCGGGACAGCTGGTGCAGACGGTGCGCGAACAGCTCCTTGCCGACGCCGGTCTCGCCCAGCAGCAGCGCGGGCAGTTCGGAATCGGCCACCACCTGCAGCTCGTGCAGCAGGTGCACGATGGCCTCGCTCTGGCCGACGATGTCGCTGTCCTCGCGCGGGTGGGCGCGCGCGCCGGCCGGCGCCGGCCAGCCCGCCGTGCGCAGGGCGCGGACCTCGACCTCCAGCCGCGTGAGGCGCACCGCCGCCTCGATCGCGCTGGCGAGCTGTTCCAGCTCGCGCGGGGCCTGGGCGTCGAAGCGGCCGATGTCCAAGGCGTCCAGCGTCACCACGCCCCAGCGCTCCCCCTCCACGTCCAGCGCCATGCCCATGCAGTCGTGCACCGGCAGGGGCTGGCCGGGGTGGCCGTCGACCAGGCCATCGTAGGGATCGGGCAGCGCGCTGTCGTGGGGAAAGCGGGTGGCGCCGCGCCGCGCCAGGATGGCCGCCAGCCGGGGATGGTCTTTCAGCGCGAAGCGCCGGCCCAGCGCGTCGCTGGCCAGGCCGTCCACCGCCAGGGGCCGCAGGTGCTCCTGCTCGAGCCGCAGCAGCGCCACCGCCCCGCAGGCGAAGTGCGCGCGCAGGCTGCCCACCAAACGCTGCAGGCGCACCGCGGCCGGCAACTCGGCCACCAGGTCGGTCAGCAGCAGCAGTTGCGTCGTGTCGATGGTCATTCGTACCCCATGCGGTGATTTGTACCGTGGCGCGACCCGGGTGGATTTGACCCAGGTCAATCCAAGCCTTTGATTGGTAAGGGAATTTTTTTGGCACGCGGATCGCATATCGCCTGGCGACCCATTCACCAAGGAGCAAGCATGGACCTGATGGACCAATCCCTGGGCCAGTTGGCCCGGCGCATTCCCGGCGCCACCCGCGTGTTCGATGCGCACCGGTTCGACTTCTGCTGCGCGGGCAACCGCACGCTGCGCACGGCGGCCACGGCCGCCGGCGTCGACGGCGAGGCCATCGCGGCCGAGCTGCTGGCGCTGCAGGCGCGCGAGGCGCCGTCCCAGGCGCCCGACTGGGGCCGGGCCACCGACACCGAGCTGGTGGACCACATCCTGGCGCGCTACCACGCGGTGCACCGCGAGCAGTTGCCCGAGCTGATCCGGCTGGCGCGGCGCGTCGAGCAGGTGCACGGCGACCGCGCGGACTGCCCGCAGGGCCTGGCCGACCACCTCATGGCCATGGGCCAAGAACTGGAGAGCCACATGCGCAAGGAAGAGCTGGTGCTGTTCCCCTTGATCGCACGCGGACACGGCGCCATGGGTGGCATGCCCATCGGCGTGATGCGCGGCGAGCACGAGGAGCACGGCGCGGCCCTGCGCCGCCTGAGCGAACTCACGCAGGACTTCACGCCGCCGCGCGGCGCCTGCACCACCTGGCGCGCGCTCTACAGCGGCCTGGTCGCCTTCCGCGACGACCTGATCGCCCACATCCACCTGGAAAACAACGTGCTGTTCGAGCGCTTCGCGCCGGCGGACGTGCACTGACGCACGGGAGAAGCCTCATGGGTATTTACAAGAAGTACTGGTTCGCGCTGATCGGCGTGTGCATCGTCATGTTCTCGCTGCTGGGCTACTTCGGCGCCGAGGTCTACCGCTCGGCGCCGCCGGTGCCGGCGCAGGTCAGCACCGCCGGAGGCAAGGCGCTGTTCACACAAGAGGACATCCTGGACGGGCAGACGGCCTGGCAGTCGGTGGGCGGCATGCAGCTCGGCTCCATCTGGGGCCACGGCGCCTACCAGGCCCCCGACTGGACGGCCGACTGGCTGCACCGCGAACTCACGGCCTGGCTCGACCTGGCCGCCCGCGAGCGGCACGGGCGCGCCTACGCGGACCTCGACGCCGGCCTGCAGGGCGCGCTGCGCGCCGAGCTGCGCGCCGAGTACCGCGCCAATGGCGTCGGCGCCGATGGCGCGCTGGTGGTGAGCGAGCGGCGCGCGATGGCCATGGCGCACACGGCCGCCTACTATGACCAGCTGTTCTCCGACGCGCCCGCGCTGGCCAAGAGCCGCGAGAGCTTCGCGATGAAGGAGAACACCCTGCCCAGCGCCGAGCGGCGCGAGCGGCTCACGCAGTTCTTCTTCTGGACCGCCTGGGCCGCGGCCACCGAGCGGCCCGGCACGCAGGTGACCTACACCAACAACTGGCCGCACGAGCCGCTGATCGGCAACGTGCCCAGCAAGGAGAACGTGGTCTGGTCCATCGCCAGCGTGGTGATCCTGCTGGCCGGCATCGGCCTGCTGGTCTGGGCCTGGGCCTTCCTGCGCGACCACGACGAGCCGCTGCCGGCCGCACCGGCGCGCGACCCCTTGACGGCCTTCGCGCTCACGCCCTCGCAGCGCGCGCTGGGCAAATACCTGTTCCTGGTGGTCGCGCTGTTTGTCTTCCAGGTCTTCATCGGCGGCTTCACCGCCCACTACACCGTGGAGCGCAGCTTCTACGGCATTGACCTGTCGCAGTGGTTCCCCTACTCGCTCACGCGCACCTGGCACATCCAGGCCGCGCTGTTCTGGATCGCCACCGGCTTCCTGGCGGTGGGCCTGTTCCTCGCGCCCGTCATCAACGGCGGCAAGGACCCGAGGTTCCAGAAGCTGGGCGTGGACGTGCTGTTCTGGGCGCTGGTCTTCGTCTGCGTCGGCTCCTTCGTCGGCAACTACCTGGCCATCGCGCAGAAGATGCCGCCCGAGTGGAACTTCTGGTTGGGCCACCAGGGCTACGAGTACGTGGACCTGGGACGGATGTGGCAGATCCTCAAGTGGGTCGGCATCCTGCTCTGGCTGGTGCTGATGCTGCGCGGCGTGCTGCCCGCGCTGTTCGCGCGCGATGGCCAGGACAAGAACCTGCTGGCCCTGCTCACGGCCTCGGTCGGCGCCATCGGCCTGTTCTACGGCGCGGGCCTGTTCTACGGCGAGCGCACCAGCCTGTCGGTGATGGAGTACTGGCGCTGGTGGGTGGTGCACCTCTGGGTGGAGGGCTTCTTCGAGGTCTTCGCCACCACGGCCCTGGCCTTCGTCTTCTCCAGCATGGGGCTGGTGTCGCGCCGCATGGCCACCACGGCCAGCCTGGCCTCGGCCTCGCTGTTCCTGCTGGGCGGCATCCCGGGCACCTTCCACCACCTGTACTTCTCGGGCACCACGACGCCGGTCATGGCCGTGGGGGCTTCGTTCAGCGCGCTGGAGGTGGTGCCACTGATCGTGCTGGGACACGAGGCCTTCGAGAACTGGCGCCTGAAGACCCGCGCACCGTGGATGGACGACCTGAAGTGGCCGCTGCTGTGCTTCGTCGCCGTGGCCTTCTGGAACATGCTGGGCGCGGGCGTCTTCGGCTTCATGATCAACCCGCCGATCTCGCTGTACTACATCCAGGGCCTGAACACCACGCCCGTGCACGCGCACGCGGCCCTGTTCGGCGTCTATGGTTTCCTGGCACTGGGCTTCACGCTGATGGTGCTGCGCTATCTGCGACCGCGCACCGTGTTCAGCGAGCCGCTGATGAAGGCCGGCTTCTGGGGCCTGAACCTGGGCCTGGTGCTGATGATCTTCACCAGCCTGCTGCCGATCGGCTTCATCCAGTTCATGGCGAGCGTGGGCGAGGGCCTGTGGTACGCCCGCAGCGAGGCCTTCATGCAGCAGCCGCTGCTGCAGACGCTGCGCTGGGTGCGCACCTTCGGCGACCTGGTGTTCATCGGCGGCGCCGTGGCGCTGGCGCTGCAGGTGGTGCTGGGCCTGCTGGACCGCAGCGGCGCGCCGGCCCGGGCCGGGCAGCGCCTGAGCGAGGCGCGGGGTTGACGCACGGGCTCGCGGGCCGCTGCGGCGGCCTGCGGACCCTCAACCCGGCGGCGCCTCGCCTGGCGCCTGCGGCGCGCAGTCGAACGGCCCCGCCACCCGGCCGTTGTCGTCCTGCACACACACGTCGCTCACGTACTCCGCATAGGCGTAGTCGCCAGCATGGACCACGACGCCGCCGGGCCGCTCGCGCAGGCGCGGCGCGCGGTCGGCCACGGCGCGGGCCATGAACTCGGTCCACACAGGCAGCGCGTGCGTGGCCCCGGTGGCCCGGCCCAGGCTGCGCGGCTGGTCGTAGCCCATCCACACCACGGTGGACACCCCCGACGAATAGCCCGCGAACCACACGTCGCGGGCCTGGTTGGAGGTGCCGGTCTTGCCCGCCACGTCGGGGCGGTCCAGGCGCAGGGCGCGCCGCGCCGTGCCCTGCTGCACGACGTCGCGCAGCATGCTGTCCACGATGTAGGCGTTGCGCTCGGAGACGGCGCGCACCGCCGGCGCGCGGTCGGCGGCGTCGAACAGCACGGCGCCGCCACGCTCGCTCACGCGGGTGATCAGCACGGCGGGGCGCCATTCGCCGCCGCTGCCGAACACCGCGTAGGCCTGCGCCAGCCCCAGCGGCGAGACCGCGCCGGCGCCCAGGGCCAGCGGCAGGGTCGCCGGGTTGTGTTGCGGATCGAAACCGAAGCGCGCCGCGAAATCGCGCACGTGCGCCGCGCCCGCCGCCTCCATGAGGTTCACCGTGGCCACGTTGCGGGAACGCGCCAGCGCGTCGCGGGCGGTCAGGAAGCCGTCGTAGCGGTCGCCGTAGTTGCGGGGGGCCCAGGCGCGGCGCCCCGGGGCAGCCGGCGTCACCACGCGCTGGCGGTCTTCCACCAGCGTGCCGGGGAAGTAGCCGCGCTCCAGCGCCGCGGAGTAGACAAATGGCTTGAAGGTGGAGCCGGGTTGGCGCAGGGCCTGCATGGCGTGGTCGTACTGGCCCAGGCGCGGGTCGAAGCCACCGGCCAGGGCCAGGATGTGGCCGGTGTCCATGTCGATGGAGACCAGGGCGCCCTCCATCCGCGGCAACTGGGCCAGGCGCCAGGCTTGCGCCCCATCGCGCCGCACGCGGATCACCGAACCCGCCTCGATGCGCGGACCCCGCCCGGCGCGATGCGCGAGCGCGATGGCGCTGCCGTCGCGCAGGTGGGCCTGCAGGCCCGCGGACGACACCCCGCGCACCAGGGCCGCCTGCAGCTCGCCGCTGTCGGGGTACGGGGCCAGCGCGCGCCTCAGCCCCGGCCCGTCGAAGCGCCAGGGCGGGGGCAGCCGGGCTTCCGGTCCGGCGTAGCCGTGCCGCTGCTGGGCGCGCAGCAAACCGCCGCGCAGCGCGCGCATGGCCTCGCGCTGCAGGTCCGCGTCGATGCTGAGGACCACGTCCAGGCCGCGCGTGTACGCCTCGTCTCCGAAACGCTCCACCACCCGCTGGCGGGCCTGCTCCACGGCATGCCCCACGTACAGTCCACCCAAGCGTTCGGGTGACCGCAGGACCAGGGGCTCGGCCAGGGCCTGGTCGTGCGCGGGCTGGTCGATCCAGCCCAGCGCCAGCAGGCGCGACAGGATGTGGCGCTGCCGCACGACCGCGCGCTCGCGGTTGACCACGGGGTTGTAGGCCGACGGTGCCTTGGGCAGGCCGGCCAGCATCGCGGCCTCGGCCAGCGTGAGCTCATGCAGCGCCTTGTCGAAGTACACCGAGGCGGCGGCGGCAAAGCCATAGGCGCGCTCGCCCAGGTAGACCTGGTTCATGTACAGCTCGAGCAGCGTGTCTTTGTCGTGGTGCAACTCGAGCTTGTAGGCCAGCAAGACCTCCATGATCTTGCGGCGGTAGGTCTTCTCGGGGCTAAGAAAGAACATGCGGGCCACTTGCATGGTGATGGTGCTGCCGCCCTGCGCGCGCCCGCCGGCGAACAGGTTGCTCCAGGCGGCGCGCGCCAGCCCGGAGAAGTCCACGCCGCGGTGCGCGTAGAAGCCCGCGTCCTCGATGGCCAGCAGCGCCTCGCGCATGCGCTTGGGAATCTGCTCGATCGCCACGAGCTCGCGGCGCTCCTCACCGTACTCGGCCAACAGGCGGCCGTCCCTGGCGTGGATGCGCAGCGGCAGCTTGGGCTGGTAGTCGGTCAGCGCCGCCACGCTCGGCAGCTCCAGCCACAGGCGGTGAAGCGCGTAGGCCCCGCCCAGCGAGAGGCCGGCGAGCAGGCCCAGGATGAGAGCGATGGCAAAGCGCGTCGACGCGACCCGGGACGTGGGGTTGTGCGGGATGGGGGAAGGCACCAGGACTCCAATAGGTGGTCGCAGGCGTTCGCGTCGCATCGACACGAACCTGCTGCGCCTCTCCCTCTGTCCTTGAACCTGAGAGTTTCAGCCGCTGACGCGGCTTGCCCCTTCGGTGGGCCGTGCGAAGGCCACTCTCCAGTCGGCGAAATAGGTGGCTGCGGTCCTGGTGCCTGAGCGATGATGGGAGTTTGCGCCTTCGGCGGGGGC
Source organism: Hydrogenophaga sp. YM1 (assembly GCF_016903055.1). Taxonomy (NCBI): domain Bacteria; kingdom Pseudomonadati; phylum Pseudomonadota; class Betaproteobacteria; order Burkholderiales; family Comamonadaceae; genus Hydrogenophaga; species Hydrogenophaga sp. YM1. The sequence goes on from NZ_CP070223.1 coordinate 4,025,899, forward strand.
CCGAGGCCCCGCTCTCCCGCAGTGCGGCGATTATGGCATCCGGGCCTTCGCCTGCCGACGCCGCGCGCGGCGGACACTCGCGGCGCCACAAAGAAAAAAGGCCCTCGATTTGAGGGCCTTCTTCACCAGCTGGCACTGGGTTTGTTTGGTTGCGGAGGCAAGATTTGAACTTGCGACCTTTGGGTTATGAGCCCAACGAGCTACCAGGCTGCTCCACTCCGCGTCAAGCCAAAAATTATATCACGCTTTGTCGGCTTCACCGGCGTCGGCGGCCGGTTCGGCGCGGTCCACCAGCTCCACCAGGGCCATGGGCGCGTTGTCGCCCACGCGGAAACCCATCTTCAGGATGCGGGTGTAGCCACCGGGACGGGCCTTGAAGCGCGGACCGAGTTCGTCAAAGAGCTTGACCACCACATCGCGGTCGCGCAGGCGGTTGAAGGCGAGGCGGCGGTTCGCCACCGTCGGCTCCTTGGCCAGGGTGATCATGGGTTCGACGACCCGGCGCAGTTCCTTGGCCTTGGGCAGCGTGGTCTTGATGGCCTCGTGCGTGAGCAGCGAGTTCATCATGTTGCGCAGCATCGCCAGGCGGTGCTCGCTGGTGCGGTTGAGTTTGCGAAGTCCGTGTCCGTGACGCATGGTGTTTCCTTTCCGTCTTTTGCCGCCGGCCGTATCAGGTACCGGCGGTTCGTCATGGCCTGGCCCGAAGGCTCAGGGTTGAGATCAGTGCTTGTCGAGGCCGGCGGGCGGCCAGTTCTCGAGCTTCATGCCCAGCGTGAGACCACGCGAGGCCAACACTTCCTTGATTTCGTTGAGCGACTTGCGGCCCAGGTTCGGGGTCTTGAGCAGCTCGTTCTCGGTGCGCTGAATCAGGTCACCGATGTAATAGATGTTCTCGGCCTTCAGGCAGTTCGCCGAACGCACGGTGAGTTCGAGCTCGTCCACGGGACGCAGCAGGATCGGATCGAACTGCTGCGAGCTGCGCTGTTGCGGGGCCTCGGTGAAGAGGTCGGCGCCTTCCAGCTGGGCGAACACGGCGAGCTGTTCAACGAGGATCTTGGCCGAGGCGCGCACGGCCTCTTCGGGGCCAATGGAGCCGTTGGTCTCGATCTCGAGCACGAGCTTGTCGAGGTCGGTGCGCTGCTCGACGCGGGCGCTTTCCACCGTGTAGCTCACGCGCTTGACCGGCGAGAAGGAGGCGTCGAGGACGATGCGGCCGATCGAGCGGGCGGCTTCGTCGCCGCGGCGCAGGGTGCCGGGCACGTAGCCGCGGCCCTTCTCGACCTTGATCTGCATGTCCAGTTTGGCACCGGCCGACAGCGTGGCGATGACGTGGTCGGGGTTGACGATCTCGACGTCGTGCGGGGTCTGGATGTCGGCGGCCGTCACGACCCCTTCACCGTCCTTGCGCAGACTCAGGGTCACCTCGTCGCGGTTGTGGAGCTTGAACACCACGCCCTTGAGGTTGAGCAGCAGGTTGACCACGTCTTCCTGAACGCCGTCGATGGACGAGTATTCGTGCACCACGCCAGCGATGGTCACTTCGGTGGGGGCATGGCCCACCATGGACGACAGCAGCACGCGGCGCAGGGCGTTGCCCAGGGTGTGCCCGTAGCCACGTTCGAAGGGCTCCAGCGTGACCTTGGCGCGATTGGCCGAGAGTTGCTCGACGTTGATGGACTTGGGCTTGAGCAGGTTGTTCAGCATTCAGACTTCCTTCAGTTCCCTCGGCTCGTTACACCGATAAGGCAGACGGAGCATGGAATGGCCCGGCGACGCAGCGGATGCCGCGCCCGGCCGGGGACGGGATTAACGCGAATACAGTTCGACGATGAGCGACTCGTTGATGTCCGAGCCGAATTCATCGCGGTCAGGGGTCTTCTTGAAGACGCCTTCGACCTTGTCGACCGACACTTCGACCCAGCCGGGGAAGCCGATCTGCTTGGCCAGTTCCAGCGCCTCGATCACGCGGGCCTGCTTCTTGGACTTCTCGCGCACAGCGACCACGTCACCGGCCTTGACCAGGAAGGACGGGATGTTGACCGACTGGCCGTTCACCGTGATGGCCTTGTGCGACACGATCTGGCGCGCTTCGGCGCGGGTGGAGGCGAAGCCCATGCGGAACACGACGTTGTCCAGGCGCGACTCGAGCAGGAACAGCAGGTTGGCGCCGGTGTTGCCGCGGCGGCGGTCGGCCTCGGCGAAGTAGCGGCGGAACTGGCGCTCGAGCACGCCGTAGGTGCGCTTGACCTTCTGCTTCTCACGCAGCTGCACGCCAAAGTCGGAGGTGCGCTGGCCCGAGGTGCGGCCGTGCTGGCCGGGCTTGGAGTCGAACTTGGCCTTGTCGCTGATCGAGCGGCGCGCGCTCTTGAGCAGCAGGTCGCTGGCTTCGCGACGGGACAGTTTGGCCTTGGGGCCGAGGTAACGTGCCACGTTGGTTTCCTTTTGTCGTCTGCCGCAACCCACAGGGACTGTGATTGCGGGAGCCATCCCGCGATGGCGGGGGCGGTGGGCTTAGCAAAAATGCCACCGCAGCATGACTACGGTGGCGCTCGGAGAACCTGGCATTCTAGCGCGAAGCCAAACGCCAGGTAAAGACGGGCTCAGATGCGGCGGCGCTTCTGGGGGCGGCAGCCGTTGTGGGGCACGGGCGTCACGTCGGAAATCGAGGTGATGCGGATGCCCAGGGCACCCAGCGCACGCACCGACGACTCGCGACCCGGGCCGGGACCCTTGATCTCGACGTCGAGGTTCTTGATGCCCTGTTCCATCGCGGCGCGGCCGGCCACTTCGGAGGCCACCTGGGCCGCGAAGGGGGTCGACTTGCGCGAACCCTTGAAGCCCTGGCCACCCGACGACGCCCACGACAGCGCGTTGCCCTGGCGGTCGGTGATGGTGATGATGGTGTTGTTGAACGACGCGTGCACGTGCGCAATGCCGTCCGCGATGTTCTTGCGGACTTTCTTGCGAACGCGGGCGGCGGCGCTGCTGGAGGGGGACTTGGCCATGGTTTTCCTTCGAACCGATTACTTCTTCAGCGACTGGGCGGCCTTGCGCGGACCCTTGCGCGTGCGTGCGTTGGTCTTGGTGCGCTGACCACGCATCGGCAGGCCGCGGCGATGGCGGAAGCCACGGTAGCAGCCGATGTCCATCAGGCGCTTGATGTTCATCGTGGTCTCGCGGCGCAGGTCACCCTCGATGGTGAACGTGCCCACCTGGTCACGCACCTTCTCGAGCTCCGCGTCGGAGAGGTCCTTGATCTTCTTGCTGTACGCGATACCGCACGCGTCGCAGATCTGGCGAGCGCGGGTGCGGCCGATACCGAAGATCGCCGTCAGGCCGATCTCGGCGTGCTTGTGCGGCGGAATGTTGATGCCTGCAATACGAGCCATGTGAATCCTCTTGACGAATCGATCAGCCTTGACGCTGCTTGTGGCGGGGATCGGTGCAGATCACACGCACGACGCCGTGGCGTTTGATGATCTTGCAGTTGCGGCACATCTTCTTGACCGAAGCCGAAACTCTCATTTTCTTCTCCTAGAAATCCGGTAAACGTTCAGTACAGGCGCTTCACTTGGCGCGGAACACGATGCGGGCACGGGTCAGGTCGTAGGGCGTGAGCTCCACTTTGACCTTGTCGCCAGGCAGGATGCGGATGTAGTGCATGCGCATCTTGCCGGAGATGTGGCCGAGGACCACGTGCCCGTTTTCGAGCTTGACGCGGAAAGTCGCATTGGGGAGGTTTTCAACCACCTCACCCTGCATTTCGATCACGTCGTCCTTGGCCATGGTTCAGTTGCCGAGGGAAGTCTTGAAATTCGCTTTCTTGAGCAGCGATTCGTACTGCTGCGACATCATGTAGTTTTGCACCTGGGCCATGAAATCCATGGTCACGACCACGATGATCAGGAGGGACGTGCCACCGAAGTAGAAGGGCACGTTGTATTCCAGGATCAGAAACTCGGGCAGCAGGCACACCGCGGTGATATAGATCGCACCGGCAAACGTCAGCCGAAGCAGGATCTTGTCGATGTGGCGGGCCGTCTGGTCGCCCGGACGAATACCGGGGATGAAGGCGCCACTCTTCTTCAGGTTGTCCGCGGTTTCCCGGCTGTTGAAGACCAGGGCGGTGTAGAAGAAGCAGAAAAAGATGATGGCCGCCGCGTACAGCGCCACGTAGATCGGCTGCCCGGGCGACAGGGCCGAAGCCAGGTCGCGCAGCCAGCGGGTCGAGTCACCCGTGCTCAGCCAGCTCACCACCGTGGTGGGCAGCAGGATGATGGACGAGGCAAAGATCGGCGGGATCACGCCAGCCATGTTCAGCTTGAGCGGCAGGTGCGACGACTGACCGCCGTACACCTTGTTGCCCACCTGACGGCGCGCGTAGTTCACCAGGATCTTGCGCTGGCCACGTTCCACGAACACCACGAAATAGGTGACCAGGATCACCAGCGCGATGATGAACAGCGCCACCAGCACATTCATGGCACCCGTGCGCACGAGCTCGAGCAGACCGCCGACCGCATTGGGCAGACCCGCCGCGATACCAGCGAAGATCAGCAGCGAAATGCCGTTGCCCAGGCCGCGCTCGGTGATCTGCTCGCCGAGCCACATCAGAAACATCGTGCCCGCCACCAGGCTCACCACCGCCGTGAGGCGAAAGCCCATGCCCGGATCGATCACGAGACCCGCCTGGCCTTCCAACGCCAGCGCGATGCCCATGGCCTGGAAGATCGCCAGCGCCAACGTGCCGTAGCGCGTGTACTGGGTGATCTTGCGGCGGCCCGCTTCGCCCTCCTTCTTCAGCTGCTCGAACGTGGGGATCACGTACGTCATGAGCTGCATGATGATGGAGGCCGAGATGTACGGCATGATGCCCAACGCGAACACGGTGAAACGCGAAAGCGCGCCGCCCGAGAACATATTGAACAGGCTCAGGATGCCGCCCTGCTGCCCTTGGAAGAGCTGTTGGAGCTGCTCCGGATTGATGCCCGGCACAGGAATGTGCGCGCCGATGCGGTACACCACCAGCGCCAGCAGCAGGAAGACCAGCCGGCGACGCAGGTCGCCGTACTTGCCGGTCTTGGCCAGGGACGGGGAAGCGGTTGCCACGAGGTCCTTTCGAACGGGCGTGTTCAGGCGGCCGCGGCGACTTTGCCGCCGGCGGCTTCGATCGCGGCCTTGGCGCCAGCGGTCGGCAGCACGTCCTTGAGCGTCACGGCGCGCGTGATCTCACCGGACTTGATGACCTTCACGCGCTTGGCGAGCTGGGGCACGAGGCCGAGCTGCTTGAGCACCAGAACGTCGATCTCGGCGGCCTCGATCGCGTTGAGCTGGCCCAGGGTCACTTCGGCGTTGAACTGCAGCAGCGCGGACTTGAAGCCACGCTTGGGCAGACGGCGCTGCATCGGCATCTGGCCGCCTTCGAAGCCCACCTTGTGGTAGCCACCGGCCCGCGATTTCTGGCCTTTGTGGCCGCGACCCGCGGTCTTGCCCAGGCCCGAACCGATGCCGCGGCCCACGCGACGCTTCACGTGCTTGGCGCCTTCGGCTGGCTTGATGTTGTTGAGTTCCATGTCGTCGTCTCCGATCAGAGGACTTTGACCAGGTAGCTGATCTTGTTGATCATGCCGCGCACGGCCGGGGTGTCCTGCAGTTCGCTGATGCTGTTGAGCTTGCGCAGGCCCAGGCCGCGCACGGTGTCGCGGTGGCTCTGCTTGCAGCCGATGGGGCTGCGCACGAGCTGGACCTTCAGGGTGTTGGGAGTGCTCATCGGGATTCCTCTCAGCCCAGAATTTCCTCGACCGTCTTGCCGCGCTTGGCGGCGACCTCGGCCGGGGTGGTGGACTTCTCGAGCGCGTCCAGCGTGGCGCGCACCAGGTTGTAGGGGTTGCTCGAACCGTGGCTCTTGGCCACGACGTCGGTCACGCCCAGCACTTCGAAGACGGCGCGCATCGGGCCGCCGGCGATGATGCCGGTACCCTTGACGGCCGGCAGCATCATCACGTTCGAGGCGCCGTGTTCGCCGTGCACCGCATGGTGCAGGGAGCCATCCTTGAGCGACACCTTGATCATGTTGCGGCGTGCCTGCTCCATGGCCTTCTGCACGGCCACCGGCACTTCACGCGCCTTGCCCTTGCCCATGCCCACGCGGCCATCGCCGTCGCCGACGACGGTGAGCGCTGCGAAACCGAGGATGCGACCGCCCTTGACCACCTTGGTCACGCGGTTGATCGCGATCATCTTTTCGCGCAGACCGTCCTCGTTCGCTTCGTTCTTGATGTTTGCCTGAAACTTAGCCATGTCGTTGATCCCGTTTCATCAGAACTGCAGGCCGGCCTCGCGGGCGGCGTCTGCAAGGGCCTTGACGCGGCCGTGGTAGGCAAAGCCCGAGCGGTCGAACGCCACTTTCTCGATGCCGGCGGCCTTCGCCTTCTCGGCGATGCGCTTGCCGATGACGGCGGCAGCGGCGGCATTGCCACCCTTGCCCGAGGCGCCCAGTTGGGCGCGCACTTCCTTCTCGGCCGTGGAAGCCGAGGCGAGGATGCGCGAGCCGTCGGCGGACACGACGTTGGCGTAGATGTGCAGGTTGGTGCGGTTCACCGTCAGGCGCACCGCGCCTTGCTGGGCGATGCGAATGCGGGTCTGGCGCGCGCGGCGCAGGCGTTGTTCTTTCTTGGTCAGCATGATCGGACTCCTTATTTCTTCTTGGTTTCCTTGATCACGACCTTCTCATCCGCATAGCGGATGCCCTTGCCCTTGTAGGGCTCGGGCGGACGCACGGCGCGCACTTCCGACGCGATTTGGCCGACGCGCTGGCGGTCGGCACCCTTGATCACGATTTCCGTGGGCGCGGGCGTTTCCACCTTGATGCCGGCAGGCATGTCCATGATCACCGGGTGCGAGAAGCCCACCGTGAGGTTGAGCTTGGCGCCCTGGGCCTGGGCCTTGAAACCCACACCGACCAGGTTGAGCTTCTTCTCGAAGCCTTTGCTGACACCAGTGACCATGTTGTTGACCAGCTGGCGCATGGTGCCCGACATGGCGTTCGCCTCGCGCGACTCGTCGACCGGCGCGAAGGTCACCTTGCCGGCGTTGATGTCGATCTTGACCAGCGCGTTGGCGGCCAGGCTCAGGGCCCCGTTGGCGCCCTTGACGTTGATCAGGCCGTCCTTGACAACGACCTCGACCCCGGTGGGAACCGTGATCGGCAGTTTTCCAATACGTGACATTTCAGTCTCTCCTCGATGCCCGCATCAGGCCACGTAGCACAGCACTTCACCACCGACACCGGTGGCGCGCGCCTTGCGATCGGTCATGACGCCGCGCGGGGTGGTCACGATCGCCACGCCGAGGCCGTTCTGGACCTGGGGAATGGCGTTGCGGCCACGGTAGACGCGCAGGCCGGGACGGCTCACGCGCTCGATGCGCTCGATCACGGGACGGCCGGCGTAGTACTTCAGGGTGATGACCAGCTCGCTCTTGCCGCCTTCGTTGACCACCTTGAAGTCTTCGATGTAGCCCTCGTCCTTCAGGACCTGGGCGATCGCCGCTTTCACTTTCGACGCCGGCATCGCCACGGTGGCCTTTTCGACCATCTGCGCGTTGCGGACACGGGTCAACATGTCGGCGATAGGATCACTCATGCTCATGTGGGGTTCTCCTAAGGCTTACCAGCTGGCTTTGGTGATGCCGGGAATTTCACCGGCAAAAGCCATTTCGCGGACCTTGGCGCGGGCCAGGCCGAAGTGGTTGAAGGTGCCACGCGGGCGACCGGTGATCTCGCAGCGGTTGCGCTGACGGGTCGGGTTCGCGTTGCGGGGCAACTTTTGCAGGGCCAGGCGGGCGGCGTCGCGCTCTTCGTCCGACTTCTTGGCGTCGCCGGCGATGGCCTTGAGCTCGTTGTATTTCTTGGCGAACTTGGCGGCGAGCTTCTCGCGCTTGAGTTCACGTTGGAGCAGTGCTTGTTTAGCCACACGCCACCTCAGTTCTTGAAGGGGAAACGGAAACCCGCCAGCAGAGCCTTGCACTCTTCGTCGGTCTTGGCGGTCGTCGTGATGCTGATGTTCAGGCCACGCAGGGCATCGACCTTGTCGTACTCGATCTCGGGGAAGATGATCTGTTCCTTGACGCCGATGTTGTAGTTGCCACGGCCATCGAACGAACGACCCGAGATACCGCGGAAGTCGCGCACGCGGGGCAGGGCCACGGTGACGAAGCGGTCGAGGAATTCGTACATGCGGGCGCCGCGCAGCGTGACCATGCAGCCGATGGCCTGTTGCTCACGGATCTTGAAGCCGGCGATGGCCTTCTTGGCCTTGGTCACGACGGGCTTCTGGCCAGCGATCTTGGTGAGGTCGCCCACGGCGTTGTCCATCACCTTCTTGTCGGCGACCGCCTCGCTCACGCCCATGTTGAGCGTGATCTTGGTGATGCGCGGCACCTCCATCGGCGACTTGTAGCCGAACTTCTTGGTCAGCTCGGGCGCCACCTTCTCGGCGTAGTGTTGCTTGAAACGTGCCATGGTCATGCCACCTTGATCTCTTCGCCGCTGGACTTGTAGACGCGAACGCGCTTGCCATCGGCCTGAACCTTGATGCCCACGCGGTCGGCCTTGCCGGTCACCGCGTTGAAAATCGCCACGTTGGACTGATCGATGGGCATGGTCTTCTCGACCATGCCGCCGGTCACACCCTTCATCGGGTTGGGCTTGGCGTGCTTCTTGACGACGTTGACACCCTCGACCACGACATGCTGCTCGTCGGTGCGCTCGAGCACCGTGCCGCGCTTGCCCTTGTCGCGCCCCGTGAGGACGATGACCTGGTCACCTTTGCGAATCTTGTTCATGCTGCTTACCTCAGAGGACCTCAGGGGCCAGCGACACGATCTTCATGAACTTCTCGGTGCGCAGCTCGCGCGTCACCGGGCCGAAGATGCGGGTGCCGATGGGCTCCAGCTTGGCGTTGAGCAACACAGCCGCGTTGCCATCGAACTTGATCAGTGCGCCGTCCTGGCGGCGAATGCCCTTGGCGGTGCGCACCACCACGGCGTTGTAGACCTCGCCCTTTTTGACGCGGCCGCGAGGCGCTGCTTCCTTGATGCTGACCTTGATGACATCGCCCACGCTGGCGTAGCGGCGCTTGGAGCCGCCGAGCACCTTGATGCACATCACGGATTTCGCACCCGTGTTGTCAGCAACATCGAGTCGAGATTGCGTTTGAATCATTTGATTTAAGTCCCAACTTGAATGCTGTTGTCCACCACGGACAGCAGCGATCAGTCTTGGGCCCGTCGTTGGAGGGCTTCCACTGCAAGCGGCTGCTGCCGCGGCGGAGGCCACCCTTCGGTGGGCAGAAGGCTTTCGCCAAGATACATCACCCCCAAAAGGGAGCGAAGCCGCGCATTATGGCATGAATCGAAAACTGCGTCAAAGGCCGGGCGCGGCGTAACGATGGGCGAGCGCCAGGAAGTCGTCGGTGCGCGGATCGGCGATGCCCTCTTCGCGCAGGATGGCGGCCACCGAGCCCGCCATGCGCGCCGCCTGGATGGCGTCCAGGAAGAGTGCACGCCAGCGGCGGGCCAACACATCTTCAACAGTGAGCGCATGCTCACAACGAACCGCGAACCGCACCATCGCGGCGTGCAGGCCCAGGCCCAGCGCCTGGTCGGCGCCGGGCAGGCCACGCACCCGCTCGGCCTCGGTGCCGTACAGGTGCCAGCCGGGCGCGGCATGGATCGGCACCGATGCGCGCACCGGCGCGCCCACCAGCCGGTGCCTGGCGCTCTGCCCACCGGCGCGGGGCGGCAGGCGGCCGGCGTCGAAGCACTGCTGCAGGACGTCCTCGGCCATGGCGCGGTAGGTGGTCCATTTGCCACCGGTGACCGTGACCAGCCCGTTGCGGTCGACCACCACCGTGTGCTCGCGCGACAGCGCCTTGGTACCGGCGCCGCCGTCGCTCGGCGGCGCCACCAGCGGGCGCAGGCCGACCCAGGCGCTGCGGATGTCGGCACGTCGCACCGGCCGGCTGAGCGCACGCGAGGCTTCGTCGAGGATGAAGCTCAGCTCTTGCGCGAACGGTTCGGGCTCGCGCGCCAGGTCCTGGCGCGGCGTGTCGGTGGTCCCCAGGATCAGTTTGCCCAGCCAGGGCACGGCGAATAGCACGCGGCCGTCGCGCGTCCTGGGCACCAGCAGCGCGTGCTCCCCGCCCAGAAAGTCGCGGTCGACCACCAGGTGCACGCCCTGGCTGGGCCGCACCATGTGCGAGGGCGTGCCCGCGGCCTCGCGCAGGGCGTCGACCCAGACGCCGGTGGCGTTGACCACACAGCGCGCGCGCACCCGGTGTTCGGCGCCGCCCACGCGGTCTTTCACGGTGAGCGCGTGGCCGTCGCCGTCGGCGGCGATGGCGCTCACCTCGGCATGGTTAAACACCGACGCGCCCGCGACCTCGGCGGTGCGCGCCAGCGCGATGGCCAGGCGCGCGTCGTCGAACTGGCCGTCCCAGTAGCGCACACCGCCCTTGAGGCCCTGGGGGTTCACGCCCGGCAGGGCCTCCAGGGTGTGGGCGCGGTCGAGGAACTCGGTGGACCCGAGGCCGGCGCGCCCGGCCAGCAGGTCGTACAGCTTGAGCCCGATGCCGTAGAACGGCGTCTGCCACCACTGGTGGCTGGGCATGACGAAAGGCAGCGGCTGAGCCAGGTGGGGCGCGATGGCCATGACCGTGGTGCGCTCGGCCAGGGCCTCGCGCACCAGGGCCACGTTGCCTTGCGCGAGGTAGCGCACGCCACCGTGCAGCAGCTTGGTGGCGCGCGAAGACGTGCCGCCGGCGAAATCATGCGATTCGAACAAGGCGACAGAGAAGCCGCGCAGCGCGGCGTCGAGCGCCACGCCCAGGCCGGTGGCACCACCGCCCACGACCACCAGGTCGAAGCGTTCGGTCTCGGCAAGGGAGGCGAGTCGTTGTTCTCGGTTCATGCGAAACAGGGCGGACGGGCCCCGGGCATGAGGCGCCCGGGGCAACGCGGCGCGGGATATCGGTCAGCGGACCTTGCCCGCTTTCCAGGCGTTGAGCAGCTGATCGTAGGCGATGGTCTCGCCCTTGGGCTTCTCGTTCGCCAGCTTCTTCCAGGGCGCGGCCTTGTCGCTCAGCCACTTGTTGGGGTCGCCCTTGGGATTGAGCTTGGGCGCGCAGCGTTCCATGCCGGCGCGCTCCAGGCGGGCCATCACCTGGTCCATCTGGTCGGCCAGGCCGTCCATGGCCTGCTGCGGCGTTTTTTCACCCGTGACGGCCTGCGCCACGTTCTGCCACCACAGCTGCGCGAGCTTGGGGTAGTCGGGCACGTTGGTGCCTGTGGGGCTCCAGGCCACACGCGCGGGCGAGCGGTAGAACTCCACCAGCCCCCCAAGCTTGGGCGCCATGTCGGTCATGGCCTTGCTCTGGATGTCGCTCTCGCGGATCGGCGTGAGGCCGACGATGGTCTTCTTCAGCGAGGTGGTCTTGGCGGTGATGAACTGCGCGTACAGCCAGGCCGCCGCGGTGCGGTTGGCGTCGTGGTTCTTGAAGAAGGTCCAGGAGCCCACGTCCTGGTAGCCGTTCTGCATGCCCTGCTTCCAGTACGGGCCGTTGGGGCCGGGGGCCATGCGCCACTTGGGCGTGCCGTCGGCATTGACCACCGGCAGTCCCGGCTTGGTCATGTCGGCGGTGAAGGCCGTGTACCAGAAGATCTGCTGCGCGATCTGGCCCTGGGCGGGCACCGGGCCGGCCTCGCCAAAGGTCATGCCCGTGGCTTCCTTGGGCGCGTACTTCTTCATCCAGTCCACGTACTTGGTGAGCGCGTAGACGGCCGCCGGGGAGTTGGTCGCGCCGCCGCGCGCCACCGAGGCACCCACCGGCGTGCACTTGTCGGCGGCCACGCGGATGCCCCATTCATCGATCGGCAGTCCGTTGGGCGTGCCGATGTCGGCGGTGCCGGCCATGGAGAGCCAGGCGTCGGTGAAGCGCCAGCCCAGCGACGGGTCCTTCTTGCCGTAGTCCATGTGGCCGTAAATGGGCTTGCCGTCGATGGTCTTCACGTCGTTGGTGAAGAACTCGGCGATGTCCTCGTAGGCGCTCCAGTTCAGCGGCACGCCGAGGTCGTAGCCGTACTTGGCCTTGAACTTGTCTTTCAGGTCCTGGCGCGCGAACAGGTCGGCGCGGAACCAGTAGAGGTTGGCGAACTGCTGGTCGGGCAGCTGGTAGAGCTTGCCGTCGGGGCCGGTGGTGAACTTGGTGCCGATGAAGTCCTTGAGGTCGAGACCCGGGTTGGTGAAGTCCTTGCCCGCACCGGCCATGTAGTCGGTGAGGTTGAGGATCTGGCCGTAGCGGTAGTGGGTGCCGATGAGGTCGGAGTCGCTGATCCAGCCGTCGTAGATGGACTTGCCCGATTGCATCGAGGTCTGCAGCTTCTCGACCACGTCGCCTTCCTGGATCAGGTCGTGCTTGACGGTGATGCCCGTGATCTCGCTGAAGGCCTTGGCCAGGGTCTTGGACTCGTACTCGTGCGTGGTGATGGTCTCGGACACCACCGAGATTTCCTTGACGCCCTTGGCCTTGAGCTTCTCGGCGGCGTCGATGAACCACTTGAGCTCGGCCGCCTGCTGGGCCTTGCTCAGGGTCGACGGCTGGAACTCACTGTCGATCCACCGCTTGGCGGCGGCCTCGTCCGCCCAGGCGGGCAGCGCGGCGCCGGTCGCGATCAGCGCAGCGAGCGCCGTGTGTCGCAGTTTCATGTTGTCTCCTTGGGTGTTGATGGTGTGCCTCCCCGCCAGCGGATCGACACGGCACCGGGGAAGCGGCGGTCCGGTCGTTGAAAACGTCGCTCAGCCCTTGCGCATCACCAGCGCGAGCCACAGCATCGAGACGGCGAAACCGATCCAGGCCGAGGGTTCCTGCTCCAGCCGGAACCATTCGGCGAAGCGGCCGGCCATGCCGACGAAGGCCAGGTTGACGTAGGCGGCGCCGAGCAGGCCCACGAAGAGCCGGTCGCCGCGCGTGGTCTTCATGGGCAGAAAGCCCTTGCGCTCGATGGTGGGCGCGCGAACCTCCCACACCGTCATGCCAAAGAGCAGCAGCGCGATGGCGGTGAAGAAGATCGCCACCGGCGGGGTCCAGACCATCCAGTCGAACATGGGGTCCTCCAATCGTTGGGAACAGACTTGTCAGACGCGGCCCATCGCGAAGCCCTTCGCGATGTAGTGCCGCACGAACCAGATGACGATCGCCCCCGGCACGATGGTCAGCACGCCGGCCGCCGCCAGCGTGGCCCAGTCCATGCCCGAGGCCGACACCGTGCGCGTCATCGTCGCCACGATGGGCTTGGCGTTCACGCTGGTGAGCGTGCGCGCCAGCAGCAGCTCCACCCAGCTGAACATGAAGCAGAAGAACGCGGCCACGCCCACGCCGGCCTTGATGAGGGGCAGGAAGATGGTGAAGAAGAAGCGCGGGAAGCTGTAGCCGTCGATGTAGGCGGTCTCGTCGATCTCGCGCGGGATGCCGCTCATGAAGCCTTCGAGGATCCACACCGCCAGCGGCACGTTGAACAGCAGGTGCGCCAGCGCCACGGCGATGTGCGTGTCCATCAGGCCCAGCGTGGTGTAGAGCTGAAAGAAGGGCAGCAGGAACACCGCCGGTGGCGTCATGCGGTTGGTGAGCAGCCAGAAGAAAACGTGCTTGTCGCCCAGGAAGCGGTAGCGCGAGAAAGCGTAGGCCGCGGGCAGCGCCACAGTGAGCGAGATCACGGTGTTGATGCCGACGTAGATCAGGCTGTTGATGTAGCCCGAGTACCACGAGGCGTCGGTGAAGATGGTGCGGTAGTTGTCCCAGGTGAAGGTCTCGGGCCACAGCGTGAACGAGGACAGGATCTCCCCGTTCGTCTTGAAGCTCATGTTCACCATCCAGTAGATGGGCAGCAGCGCGAACACCAGGTAGGCGATCAGGAACAGCGTGCGCGCGCGGAAGCGGGATTCACGCATGGCCCTGCTCCTTGTCCGACGTGCCCAGGCTCTGCATCCAGTTGTAGAGCACGAAGCAGAACAGCAGGATGATGAAGAAGTAGATCAGCGAGAAGGCGGCCGCGGGCCCTAGGTCGAACTGGCCGACCGCCTTGGTGGTGAGGTACTGCGACAGGAAGGTGGTGGCGTTGCCCGGGCCGCCGCCGGTGAGCACGAAGGGCTCGGTGTAGATCATGAAGCTGTCCATGAAGCGCAGCAGCACGGCGATCATGAGCACGCCGCGCATCTTGGGCAGTTGGATGTAGCGGAACACCGCCCAGGGGCTGGCGCCGTCGATGCGGGCGGCCTGGTAGTAGGCGTCGGGGATGCTGCGCAGGCCCGCGTAGGCCAGCAGCGCCACCAGCGGCGTCCAGTGCCACACGTCCATGACCAGCACGGTCCACCAGGCGTGGCTCGGGTCGCCGGTGTAGCTGTAGGCGAAGCCCAGGCGCTCCAGCGTGTGGCCGAGCAGGCCGATGTCGGTGCGCCCGAAGATCTGCCAGATGGTGCCCACCACGTTCCAGGGGATCAGCAGCGACAGCGCCACGATCACCAGCACCACCGAGGCGCGCCAGCCCTGCGCGGGCATGGACAGCGCCAGCGCGATGCCCAGCGGAATCTCCACCAGCAGCACCGCCAGCGAGAACTGGATCTGGCGCCACAGCGCCAGGTGCAGCTCGCTGTCGCGCATCACCATGGCGAACCACTCGGTGCCCACGAACACGCGCCGCTGCGGCGAGATGATGTCCTGCACCGAGTAGTTCACCACCGTCATCAGCGGTAGCACGGCCGAAAAGGCCACGCACAGGATGACCGGCAACACCAGCCACCAGGCCTTCTGGTTCACGGGTTTGTTGATCGCGCTCATGGAAAAACCTCCGTACGGCGCACTGCGGTGCGAGCGCCTTCGGGCGGGCGTGCGGCGCTCATGCCATGTTCTCCACCAGTTGCTCGTCGCGGTAGAAGCAGGTGTGCGCGTCCAGCAGGCGCAAGTGCACGGTGTCGCCCACGGCGGGCGGCGCGGCCTCGGCGCCCAGCCGGCACTTCAGCGTGTGTTCGCCGAGTTCGCAGCTGAGCAGGAAATAGGTGCCGATGTCCTGCACGCGGCTCACACGGGCCGGCAGCGAGCGGCCGTCGCCGGGCTCGCCCAGGCGCAGGTACTCGGGGCGGATGCCCAGCTTGACCGGTCCCTCCGGCAGCCGCCGCCCGTCCTGGAAGGCCAGCGGCTGCTCGTTCACCAGCACGCCGCCGCGCACCGCCTGCGCGGGCAGGAAGTTCATGCCGGGCGATCCGATGAAGTGGCCCACGAAGGTGTGCGCGGGGCGCTCGAACAGGTCCGCGGCCGTGCCCTTCTGCACCGCGCGGCCGCGCGACATCACCACCACCTCGTCGGCGAAGGTCAGGGCTTCCACCTGGTCGTGCGTGACATAGATCAGGGTGAGCTTGAGTTCGTGGTGGATCTGCTTGAGCTTGCGCCGCAGCTGCCACTTCAGGTGCGGATCGATCACGGTCAGCGGCTCGTCGAACAGCACGGCCGACACGTCCGAGCGCACCAGGCCGCGCCCGAGCGAGATCTTCTGTTTCTGGTCGGCGCTCAGCCCGGCGGCGCGGTGGTCGAGCTGACCGCTGAGTTCCAGCATCTCGGCGATGCGCCCCACGCGCTGGTGGATCTCGGCCTGCGGCACCTTGCGGTTGCG
Organism: Hydrogenophaga sp. YM1; assembly: GCF_016903055.1. NCBI lineage: Bacteria > Pseudomonadati > Pseudomonadota > Betaproteobacteria > Burkholderiales > Comamonadaceae > Hydrogenophaga > Hydrogenophaga sp. YM1. Next base: position 4,041,619 of record NZ_CP070223.1, read on the forward strand.
CAGCGGGAACGCCAGGTTCTGCGCCACGGTCATGGTGTCGTAGATGACGGGGAACTGGAACACCTGCGCGATGTTGCGCTGCTGGGGCGACTCGCGCGTGACGTCGCGGCCGTCGAAGCGCACCGTGCCCTGCGAAGGCACAAGCAGCCCCGAGATGATGTTGAGCATGGTCGTCTTGCCGCAGCCCGAGGGACCCAGCAGCGCGTAGGCGCCGCCGTCGCGAAACGCCATCTTCAGCGGCAGCAGGGCGTAGTCCTCGTCAGTGCGCGGGTCCGGCCCGTAGGCGTGGGCGAGGTCGAGTTCGATCAGGGCCATCAGTGCGCCCCCTGGCGCGCCAGCGGCGCGCGCACCAGCGGACCGCTCGCGTCGAAGACGAAGAGCTGGTCGGGGTGCAGGTACAGCCGGATGGGCGCGCCCAGGTCCAGCTTGTGCACGCCCACCAGCTGCGCCACCAGTTCGCCCACGGCGCTGTGCACGTGCACGAAGGTGTCGGAGCCCGCGATCTCCGCCAGCTCGACACGGCCCTCGATGGCCAGGTCGCCCGGTTGCGCGCGCTCGCGCAGGCCCCCGGCGCGCACGCCGAGCACGAAGTCATCGCCCGCCGACAGGGGCAGGTCCAGCGGCCAGTCCAGCGCGCCGGCCACGCGCAGGCCGCCCTGGGCGCTGCGCCGCGCGGGCAGCAGGTTCATGGGCGGGTCGCTGAAGGCGCGCGCCACGCGCAGGCTCTTCGGCCGGTGGAAGACCTCGGCCGTGGGGCCGTACTGCAGCAGCTCGCCCGCGTCCATCACGGCCGTGTGGCCGCCCAGGAGCAGGGCCTCGCCAGGCTCGGTGGTGGCGTAGACCACCGTGGCCTCGCCTGCGGCGAACAGCGCCGACAGCTCCTCGCGCAGTTCCTCGCGCAGTTTGTAGTCCAGGTTCACCAGGGGCTCGTCGAGCAGCATCAGCGGCGCCCGCTTGGCCAAGGCGCGCGCCAACGCCACGCGCTGCTGCTGCCCGCCCGACAGCTCGGCCGGCAGGCGGTCCAGGAAGGGCTCGATGTGCAGCCGCGCGGCCAGCGCGCGCACGCGGGCCTCCACGTCGCGCTCGCCGCGCAGGCGCAGCGGCGAGGCGATGTTCTGCGCCACCGTCATCGAGGGGTAGTTGACGAACTGCTGGTAGACCATGGCCACGTTGCGCTCGCGCACCGGGCGGCGCGTCACGTCCTCGCCGTCCACCAGCACGCGCCCGGAACTCGCCGTGTCCAGCCCGGCCATCACACGCATCAGGCTGGTCTTGCCCGCCTGCGTGGCGCCCAGCAGCACCGTGACCGCGCCCGGCACGGGCGCCAGGCTCAGCGGGTACAAGTGGACCGAAGGCCCCACGGTCTTGGTGATGTGATCCAGTGACAGCTGCATGGGCGTGGTGGGCGCGCGTGCAATAAGTCCGGCGTCGCGCTTTCGTTTGCGCGTATCTTTGTTCGTTTCTTTTCTTTTTATGTTCGGTACATACCCTTAGAAGTCCATCAGTGTTTTCCGATATGTTCGGAACCCGATCGCCGGCCACCCCGACATGAACCTGAATCCCCGCCACACCCAACTGCTCGACGAGGTCCGCGCGCACGGCCCCCAGACCATCGAAGCCTTGGCCGAACGTTTCGGCGTCACCCTGCAGACCGTTCGCCGCGACGTGCAGCGCCTGGCCGAGGCCGGCCTGCTGGCCCGCTTCCATGGCGGCGTGCGACTGCCCGGCTCCACCACCGAAAACATCGCCTACCGCCAGCGCCAGGCCATGCAGGCCGACGCCAAGCAGCGCATCGCGCGCGCCGTGGCGGCGCGCGTGCCCAACGGCTGCTCGCTGATCATGAACATCGGCACCACCATCGAGGCCGTGGCGCGCGAGCTGCAGCGCCACCGGGGCCTGCGCGTGATCACCAACAACCTGCACATCGCCTCGCTCATGAGCACCAACCCCGACTGCGAGGTCATCGTCGCCGGCGGACAGGTGCGCGCGGCCGACCAGGGCATCGTGGGCGAGGCCACGGTGGACTTCATGCACCAGTTCAAGGTCGACATCGGCCTGATCGGCATCAGCGGCATCGAAGCCGACGGCACGCTGCGCGACTTCGACTACCGCGAGGTGAAGGTGGCGCGCGCCATCGTGGCGCAGTCGCGCCAGGTCTGGCTGGCCGCCGACCACAGCAAATTCAACCGGCCCGCCATGGTGGAGCTGGCGCGGCTCGACGACCTCGACGCGCTGTTCACCGACGAAGCGCCGCCCGAGCCCTTCAACGCGCTGATCGAGCAGAGCCACGTGGAATGCGTGGTGGCCGGCGAACGCGCGGCGCTCGCCACCTGAAAGCCCCGGAACACGACCGATGAACCCCACCCACCTGCTGGCCCTGGACCAGGGCACCTCCAGCTCGCGCAGCATCGTCTTCGACCGCCAGGGCCGCGTGGTGGCCATGGCCCAGCGCGAGTTCCCGCAGATCTACCCGCAGCCCGGCTGGGTGGAGCACGACCCGCGCGATCTGTGGCACACCCAGCGGGAGACCGCGCGCGAGGTGCTGGCCAAGGCCGGCCTGCGCGCCGGCGAGGTGCGCGCGGTCGGCATCACCAACCAGCGCGAAACCACGCTGGTGTGGAACCGCCGCACCGGCGAGCCGGTGTACAACGCCATCGTCTGGCAGGACCGGCGCGCCGAGGGCGCCTGCGCCGAACTGCGCGAACAAGGCCACGAGGCCCTGGTGCAGCGCAAGACCGGCCTGCGCATCGACGCCTACTTCTCGGGCACCAAGCTGCAGTGGATCCTGGACCACGTGCCCGGCGCGCGCGAACAGGCCGAGCGCGGCGAGCTGGCCTTCGGCACCGTGGACAGCTGGCTGATCTGGCAGCTCACGCGCGGCGCGCGCCACGTCACGGACCACAGCAACGCCGCGCGCACCATGCTGTTCAATGTGAACACACGCGACTGGGACGACGAGCTGCTGGACCTGCTGCGCATCCCGCGGTCCCTGCTGCCCGAGACGCTGCCGTCCAGCGCCGACTTCGGCCAGGTGCACGCCGACTGGCTGGGCGCCGCCTTGCCCATTGGCGGCGTGGCCGGCGACCAGCAGAGCGCGCTGTTCGGCCAGGCCTGCTTCCGGGCCGGCATGGCCAAGAACACCTACGGCACCGGCTGCTTCATGCTCATGCACACCGGCGAGCGCTTCCAGGCCAGCCAGAACGGCCTCATCACCACGTCCTGCGCGCAGGCGCCGGGCCCGGCGCAGTACGCGCTGGAAGGCAGCGTGTTCATCGGCGGCGCGGTGGTGCAGTGGCTGCGCGACGGCCTGCGCGCCATCGAAGCCAGCAGCGGGGTGCAGGCCCTGGCCGAAAGCGTGCCCGACGCCGACGGCGTGGTGGTGGTGCCGGCCTTCACCGGGCTGGGCGCGCCGTATTGGCAACCCGACGCGCGCGGCACCATCACCGGCCTCACGCGCGGCACCACCATCGCGCACATCGCGCGCGCCGCGCTGGAGAGCATCGCCTTCCAGAGCGCGGCCCTGCTGCAGGCCATGAGCCGCGACGCCGTGGCCGCGGGCGGCGTGCCGGTGAGCGAGCTGCGCGTGGACGGCGGGGCCAGCGTGAACGACCTGCTGATGCAGATCCAGGCCGACCTGCTCGGCATTCCCGTGGTGCGCCCCGCCGTGGTGGAGACCACCGCGCTCGGCGCGGCCTACCTCGCGGGGCTGCACGCGGGCGTGTACCAGGGCACGGACGAGCTCAGCGCGCAGTGGCGCGCCGAGCGCCGCTTCGAGCCCCAGATTTCGCGCGCGCGGGCGGCCGAGAAGATGGCGGCCTGGGAGCACGCCGTGCGGCAGACCACCGCCGCCTAGGGCCGCGGCGCGCGGCGACAATCGCGCGCATGAACACGCCCGCATCCCCCTCCCCCCTCATCACCTTCATCGGCGGCGGCAACATGGCCAGCGCCGTCATCGGCGGCCTGCTGCGCCAGGGCCATGCGGCCAGCGCCCTCCAGATCGTCGAGCCCTGGGACGAGCAGCGCGCCCGCCTGGCGCAGCAGTTCCCCGGCGCGGCGCTGTTCGACGCGGCGGGCACAGGGCTCAAGCCGTCGGACCTGGTGGTCTGGGCCGTGAAGCCGCAAACCTTCAAGGACGCCGCGCTGGCCGCCGGCCCGCACCTGGGCAACGCCCTGCACCTGAGCGTGGCCGCCGGCATCACCAGCGACAGCATGGCCGCCTGGCTGGGCACGCAGCGCATCGTGCGCGCCATGCCCAACACGCCCGCGCTCGTGGGCTTGGGCATGACGGGTTTGTTCGCGCGCGACGGTGCCTCGGCCGCCGACCGCGCCCTGGTCGAGCGCGTGGTACGCACCACGGGCGAGCTGGTGTGGGTGGCGGCCGAGCGCGACCTCGACGCCGTCACCGCGCTCTCGGGCTCGGGCCCCGCCTACGTGTTCTATTTCCTCGAGGCCATGCGCGACGCCGGCGCGCGCATGGGCCTGCCGGCCGACACCGCGCTGCAACTGGCCGTGGGCACCTTCGTGGGCGCGGCCACGCTGGCCCAGCGCTCGGGCGAGCCGCCGCAGGTGCTGCGCGAGCGCGTCACCTCCAAGGGAGGCACCACGTACGCCGCGCTCACGGCGATGGAGGCGGCGGGGATGAAGGCGTCGTTCGAGAAAGCCTTGCAAGCGGCGCAGCAGCGCGCCGAGGAACTGGGGCGCGAGTTCGGGAAGTGAGCGTCACCTAGGTGTCAGCCAGAGCAGGCGCACCGGGGGACGGGTTGGACCACGCACGCCTATGATCCCCGCGCCTGCGGCGCCGCGCGCCCCGGGGGGAGGTCGAGTTTCCGGGAGGAACCGAAACCGCGTTTATCACCTGTTTCCAACAAACGAACCCATGACGTCCAACATCAAAATCACCTTGCTCGCCCTCGCCGCCGCCGTGCTGAGTGGATGTGCTTCGGTCAACATGGCCAGCAAAGAGGAGTCCGACAAGGCCAAGCAGTTCAGCGCCCCCGACGCGGGCAAATCCGGGCTCTACGTCTACCGCAACAGCATCGTCGGGCAAGCGTTGAAGAAGGACGTTTGGGTGAACGGCAACTGCCTGGGTGAGAGCGCTTCCAACGTGTTCTTCTACACGCAGCTCGAGGGCAACACGAAGCACAAGATCGAAACGGAGTCGGAGTTCTCACCCAACGCCCTGGAGGTGTTCATGGAAGCGGGCAAAAACTACTTCGTCCGCCAGTTCATCAAATTCGGGGCTTTCGTGGGCGGCGCCGATCTGGAGCAGATCCCGGAAGAACAGGGCAAGGCCGATGTGGCCAAGCTCAGCCTGGCGCAGCCGGGCACCTGCGACGGCAAGTAAGCCGCGCCGAGGCGGCGTCGGCCAGCGGGTTCGCCTCCATGGCACCTGGTGCGAAGGCGAGCGGAGACCGCACGCACGCCGCGCTCAGACCAGGCCAACCGCCACCCCCACGAACAGCGTGAAGCCCAACCAGTGGTTGGCGCGAAAGGCCGCGAAGCAGCCTTCGCGCGTGCGCGCGCGGATCAGCGTGAAGTGCCATGCCACCTGGGCCAGCGCCACGGCCAGCGCGGCCAGCCACGCCAGGGGGCGCAGTTGCGGCCACAGGCCCAGGGTCCAGATCAGCAGGTGCAGCAGGTAGAAGGCCGTCACCGCCGCCACGTCGGCGCGGCCCAGGGTGATGGCCGAGGTCTTCATGCCGATGCGCAGGTCGTCGTCGCGGTCGACCATGGCGTACTCGGTGTCGTAGGCCAGCACCCAGAACAGGTTGCCCAGCAGCAGCACCCAGGCCAGCGGGGGCACGGCCCCCTGCACCGCCGCGAAGGCCATCGGAATGCCGAAGCTGAAAGCCACGCCCAGCACCGCCTGCGGCATGGACACCACCCGCTTGGCGAAGGGATAGGCCAGGGTGATCGCCAGCGCCGCGAAGGACAGCGCGATGGTGAGCGCGTTGGTGGTGAGCACCAGGCCGAAGGCGATCAGCGCCAGCACCGCGCCCACGGCCAGCGCCTCCTTCACCGACACGCGGCCCGAGGTGACGGGCCGCTGCGCGGTGCGCTTGACGTGGCGGTCGAAGTCGCGGTCGGCCACGTCGTTCACGCAGCAGCCCGCGCTGCGCATCAGCACGGTGCCCAGCGTGAACACCAGCAGCAGGTGCCAGCCGGGAAAGCCGCCCGCCGCCACCCACAGCGCCGACAGCGTGGGCCACAGCAGCAGCAGCCAGCCGGCGGGGCGGTTCCAGCGGATCAGGTCGAGCCAGAGCGACAGGCGCGAGGGCGCCGGCGAAGCGGGGGCGGTGGTCGTCACGACAGTCTCTTCACGCCCGGCAGCTCGCAGGCGTAGATGGCGTTGCGCAGCTCGGCGATGGCCTCGTAGCGCGTGAAGCTGCGCCGCCAGGCCAGCACCACGCGGCGCGTGGGCGCCTCGCCCTGGAACGGCAGGTAGCGCACGTAGGGCGAATCGCCCAGGTCGTCGCGGGCCGCCTGGGGGCCGCCCAGGGCCGAGCGCGGCACCGACAGGCGCGGCACCAGGGTCACGCCCATGCCGGCGGCCACCATGTGCTTGATGGTCTCCAGCGAGGAGCCCTCGAAGCTCTTGCGGATGCCCTCGGTGTCGTTGGAGAAACGCGCGAACTCGGGGCAGACCTCCAGCACGTGGTCGCGGAAGCAGTGGCCCGTGCCCAGCAGCAGCATGGTCTCGCGCTTGAGCTCGTCGGCCGTGATGTGGCCCTGCGCGGCCAGCGGGTGCGTGTGCGGCACGGCGGCCATGAAGGGCTCGTCGTACAGCGGCGCGATGGCCAGGTTGGTGTCGGGAAACGGCTCGGCCAGGATGGCGCAGTCGATCTCGCCCAGGCGCAGCTGCTCGAGCAGCTTGGTGGTGAAGTTTTCCTGCAGCACCAGCGGCATCTGCGGCGTGCGTTCGATCACCTGGCGCACCAGCTCGGGCAGCAGGTAGGGGCCGATGGTGTAGATGACGCCGAGCTTGAGCGGGCCGGCCAGCGGGTCCTTGCCACGCTTGGCGATCTCCTTGATGGCGGCGGCCTGCTCCAGCACGGTCTGGGCCTGGCGCACGATGTCCTCGCCCAGCGGCGTGACCGCGATCTCGCTGGCGTTGCGCTCGAAGATCTTGAGCTCGAGTTCCTCCTCGAGCTTCTTGATCGCCACCGACAGCGTGGGCTGCGAGACGAAGCAGGCCTCGGCCGCTTTGCCGAAGTGCTTCTCGCGGGCCACGGCCACGATGTACTTGAGTTCGGTGAGCGTCATGGGCTTATTGTGCCCCCCTGCGCCGCTGCGCGTCTTCCCCCCAGGGGGACCACGCCAGTGGCCCGGCGAAGCCGGTTCCACGGCGTGTCTGGATCAGACACGCGCGCCGGACTGGCTTCAGGCCTTCAGGTACTCGGCCTTGCTGCCGAGCCAGCGCGCCAGGTGCTGCTCGGCCTCGCGCGGGTGCCGGTCCAGCATGGCCTGCGCGGCCCCGCGCGCCCAGTCCAGCAGGTGGCTGTCGGTGGCCAGGTCGGCGAAGCGCAGCAGCGGCGCGCCGGACTGGCGCGCGCCCAGGAACTCGCCCGGCCCCCGGATTTCCAGGTCGCGGCGCGCGATCTCGAAGCCGTCGTTGGTCTCGACCATGGCCTTCAGGCGCTCGCGCGCGGTCTCGCCCAGGCGCCCGCCCTCGGGCGGCGAGTACATCAGCACGCAGGCCGAGGCCGCCGCGCCGCGCCCCACGCGCCCGCGCAGCTGGTGCAGCTGCGACAACCCGAAGCGCTCCGCATGCTCGATCACCATGAGCGAGGCATTGGGCACGTCCACCCCCACCTCGATGACGGTGGTGGACACCAGCACACCCATCTGGCCCTGCTCGAACAGCGACATGACCGCCTTCTTTTCGGCCGGCGACATGCGCGAATGCAGCAGGCCCACCAGCACGCCCGGCAACGCCTGCGACAGCTCGGCGTGCGTGGCGGTGGCGTTGCTCAGGTCCAGGGCCTCGCTCTCCTCGATCAGCGGGCACACCCAGTAGACCTGCCGGCCTTCGTCGATCTGGCCGCGGATGCGCGCCACCACCTCGGCGCGGCGCGCATCGCTCACCACCTTGGTCACGATGGGCGTGCGCCCGGGCGGCAGCTCGTCGATGGTGGAGACGTCCAGGTCGGCGTAGTAGCTCATGGCCAGGGTGCGCGGAATGGGCGTGGCCGTCATCATCAGCAGGTGCGGCTCCAGCGCGCCGCCGGTCTTGCCGCGCAGCGCCAGGCGCTGCGCCACGCCGAAGCGGTGTTGCTCGTCGATGAGGGCCAGTGCCAGGCGCTGGAACACTACCTGGTCCTGAATCACCGCGTGCGTGCCCACCACCAGCGCGGCCTCGCCGCTGGCGATGAGCGCCAGCATCTCCGTGCGCTGCTTCTTCTTCTGGCTGCCGGTGAGCCAGGCCACACGTTTGCCCAGGGGTTCGAGCAGCGGCTCCAGCCAGCCGATGAGCTTGCGAAAGTGCTGCTCGGCCAGGATCTCGGTCGGCGCCATCAGCGCGCACTGCCAGCCCGCGTCGATGGCGATGGCCGCCGCCAGCGCGGCCACCACCGTCTTGCCCGAGCCCACATCGCCCTGCAGCAGGCGGTGCATGGGCACCTGGCGCCCCAGGTCGAGCGCGATCTCCTCGCCCACGCGGCGCTGGGCCGCCGTGAGCGCGAAGGGCAGCGCCGCCAGCAGCTGCTCGTGCAGGCCTTCGCGGCGCAGCGGCAGCGCGGGCGCGCGCAGGGTGTCGCGCTCGCGCTTGGCCAGGGCCTGGGACAGCTGCTGGGCCAGCAGCTCCTCGGCCTTGAGGCGCTGCCAGGCGGGATGGCTGCCGTCCTCCAGCGCGGCCAAGGCTACGTCGGGCGCCGGGTGGTGCAGCTGCTGCAGCGATTCGCGCAGCGTGGGACTCACGCGCGCCGAGCGCTGCAGCGAGGCCAGCAGATCGGGCGGCAGGGTCTCGCGCAGGTCCACCCGGGCCAGCGCGCCCACCACCGCCTTGCGCAGGTAGGCCTGGGGCAGCTGCGCGCTGGTGGGGTAGATGGGCGTGAGCGCGTTCGGCAGCTCGCCGCCCGCCAGCTTGAACGCCGGGTGCAGCATGGTGTAGCCCGCGAAGCCGCCCTTGAGTTCGCCGCGCGCGCGGATGCGCGCCCCCACCGCCAGCGTTTTCTGGTGCGAGGGGTAGAAGCTGAAAAAGCGCAGCGTGCAGGTGTCGCTGCCGTCGTCCAGCGTCACCAGCAGCTGGCGCCGGCCACGGTACTGCACCTCGCTGTGCGTGACCGTTCCCTCGATCTGCACCACCGAGCCCTCGCGCGCCTCGCGCAGGGCCACCACCCGGGTCTCGTCCTCATAGCGCAGCGGCAGGTGCAGCGCGAGGTCGATGTCGCGCTTGAGGCCCAGCTTGTGCATGGCCTTTTGCGGCGCGGACAGGGCCTTGGGCGGGGTCGGGGCGGCGGTGGCGGCGGGTTCGGCCATGGGACAATTCTGCCTTCGCCCCTCCCCCTTCCTTGGAACGGGTCCGTCCGGCCCTCAAGCGACATGACTTCTCCCGTCGACCACCGCCGCTTCACTCTGAGCGACTTCGACTTCGCTCTGCCCCCCGAACTCATCGCCCAGCACCCGGCGCCCGAGCGCAGCGCCTCGCGCCTGCTCGACGGCCGCGCCGACGCGCCGGTGGACCGCGTGTTCCACGAGCTGCCCGGCCTGCTGGACCCCGGCGACCTGCTGGTCTTCAACGACACCCAGGTCATCAAGGCCCGCCTGTTCGGTCGCAAGGCCACGGGCGGTGCCGTGGAACTGCTGGTGGAGCGCGTGCTGCAGAACCACGAGGTGGTGGCGCACATGAAGGTGAGCAAGAAGCCCTTGGTGGGCGCGGTGCTGGAGATGGACGGCGGCTTCAGCGCCGAGCTGATCGGCCGCTGGCCCGACGAGGACGGCGCCCTGTTCCGCTTGCGCTTCAGCGGCGAGCCGCACGCCCTCATGGCCGCGCACGGCCACGTGCCGCTGCCGCCTTACATCGAGCACGGCGACACCGCCGAGGACGAGCGCCGCTACCAGACCGTGTTCGCCAAGCACCCCGGTGCCGTGGCCGCCCCCACCGCCGCGCTGCACTTCGACGAGGCCCTGCTGGCCGCGCTGCGCGCGCGCGGCGTGCAGACGGCCGAGGTCACGCTGCACGTGGGCGCAGGCACCTTCCAGCCGGTGAAGACCGAGAACATCGCCGAGCACACCATGCACGCCGAGTGGTACCGCGTACCCGAGGCCACCATCGCCGCGATCGACGCCTGCCGCGCGCGCGGCGGGCGTGTGGTGGCGGTGGGCACCACCACCGTGCGCACGCTGGAGAGCTGGGCCGCCTTCGGCCGCACCGAGGGCGATACGCAGATCTTCATCACGCCGGGCTTTCACTTCCAGGTGGTGGACCGGCTGATCACCAACTTTCACCTGCCCAAGAGCACGCTGATGATGCTGGTGAGCGCCTTCGCCGGGTATCAGCGCGTGATGGCGCTGTACCGCCATGCCATCGAACAGCGCTACCGCTTCTTCAGCTACGGCGACGCCATGCTGCTGTGCCGGCGCTGACCCCGCGGCGGCTCAAGGCGTTTGCAGCCGGCTGATGTACTCGATCAGCGTCAGGATCCTTGCGCGCACCACCTCGGCCGGCTCGTAGAGGCCGCGCGCCTCGCGCAGTCGCTGCCCCTCCTCGATGCGGTACTCCCGTCCCCAGACGGGCATGTCGCGCACGCCGTGGCTGGGTATGGCGGCGGTGCCCTCGATCACCGCATACATGCGGTTGACCGGCAGCACGCCGCCGTTCTTCTTCGCCAGTTGCGACAGATCCGGCGGACTCTTCTGCAACAGGCCGCCGAGCGGACCGTTGCCCTTGCCGTCCACGCCATGGCACGCGGCGCAGTTGTCGGTGAACTCCAGTTTGCCCAGGTCAACGCTGGCCTGGGGGGCCTGCGCCTGCGCGGCCAGGGTGCCCAGCAGACCGGCCGCCACGGCCGCGTACTTGATCGACTTCTTCATGGGATGCCTCCAGTGGGGTTGAAGCGAAGGCCTCACCACCAAGCCGCAGTGGCGAACCCTCGAATTCATCCTAGGAGGCGCCGGTGCCACCCATGTTGACGCGGCGCAAGTTGCGGGCGCCGCCCCCGCCCGCCTCAGCCCAGGTCCAGGTAGACCCGCCCGCCCTCCACCTTCACCGGCCAGGTCTTCACGGCCTCGGTGGCCGGCGCGCAGGTGGGCGCGCCGCTGCGCACGTCGAAGCGGCCCTGGTGGAAGGGGCACTCGATCTCGTGGCCCTCCAGGAAGCCGTCGCAGAGCTTGGCGTGGCCGTGCGTGCAGAGGTTGTCGGTGGCGAACACCTCGCCGTCGATCGCGAACAGGGCGATGTCGTGGCCCTCGGGCGCGACGGGAATGCCGGCGCCCTCGAACAGGTCGGCCTCGGCGGCCACGTCGGTCCATTGGGGGGTGGTCATGGCGTGCTCCTGCGTCGCGGCGTCAATCGGGCGTCAGGCCGGCGCGCTGGATCACCGGGCGCCAGCGCGCCTCTTCCTCGCGCATGAAGCGCCCCAGCTGCTCCGGGGTGCTGGCGATGACGTCGAAGTACTGGGCCTTGAGTTTCTCGGTGACCTCGGGCTCGCGCAGCACGGCCACCAGGGCCTGGTTCAAACGCTGCACGATGGCCGGCGGCGTGCCGGCCGGCGCCATGTAGGCGAACCAGGGCGCGGCCTGGATGTCGGGCACGCCCGACTCCTTGAGCGTGGGCACCTCGGGCAGCAGCGGCGAGCGCTCCGCCGACGTAATGGCCAGCACCTTGAGCTTGCCGGCCTTGGCTTGCGGCATCACGGTGGCGCCGGGCAGGCAGGCGAAGTGCACGTCCCCCTGCAGCATGGCCGTGACCGCCTGCGAGGACGAGGCGTACGGGATGTGCACCGCGAAGGACTTGGTCTTGAGCTTGAGCAGTTCCACGCCCAGGTGCGAGATGGACCCGTTGCCGGTGGAGGCGAAGTTGTACTGGCCCGGGCGCGCGCGCAGGGCGTCCAGCCAGCCCTTGACCGAGTCCACACCCATGCTGTTGGCCGCGGCGCAGACGTTGGGCGACGTCACGGCCAGCGTCACCGGCACCAGCTCGCGGAACGGGTCGTAGCGCAGGTTCTTGTAGAGGATGGTGTTGTAGACCAGGGGCGCGTTGACCGAGAGCAGGAAGGTCTGCCCGTCGGGCGTGGCCTTGGCCACGTACTCGGTGCCCGAGTTGCCGCCGGCGCCGGGCCGGTTCTCCACGATGAAGGCCTGGCCCAGGCGGGCCGTCAGGCGCTCGTTGACCAGGCGCGCCAGGATGTCGGGCGAGGAGCCCGGGCCGTAGGGCACCACCACGCGCACCGGGCGCTGCGGCCAATCGGCGGCCGGGGCCGCCTGGGCCAGGGCCTGCCCGGCGGCGCCGGCGAGCGTGAGGCCAGCGAGCAGCGCGGCGCAGCGGTTCTGGATGCGGTTCATGTCGGGTCTCCGGTTTCGACGTCGCTCATCTGGGTGAAGTCTGTTTGTTCTCGCGCGATGAAGCCCGCGATCAGCGCGCGGTAGCAGGCCTCCACCACCTCGGGGTAGGCGCCGTGGCGATCGGCCAGGGCCAGCACCTTGTCGATCACCTGCTGCTGGCGCGCCGGCGCCGACACCTGGAAGGCATCGCGCTTGAAGCGGGCCGCGTCCTTCACGTAGCGCCCGCGCTCGGCCAGCAGGGCCACGATCTTCTGGTCCAGCGCGTCGATGTTCTCGCGCACCTCGGCCAGGTTGCGGCACAGGGGCACGTAGGCCGGGTCGTTGAAACGCCGCAGCGGCCCGCCGTGGGGATCGGGCTCTTGGTTGTTCTGGGTCATATCGGGTAGATGATGGCGTTGGGGATCATTTCGCTGTCGTACACGCACAGGCGCTGCGCGAACTTCAGGCCCTGCGGGGTGCGCACCACCACGTCGAGGTAGCGCCCGACGTTGAACACGGTGCTCGGGCCGTCCAGCTTGGTGCGGAACACCGCGTAGTTGGCCTCGCAGTGCAGCGCGCCCTGCTCGTCCATCCGTCGCACCAGCGGCGCACCCACGACGTGGCGCTGGTAGTAGGGGTCGTGGAACAGGGTTTCCTTGATGCCGTACACGCGGTCGCGCAGCATGGCCTGGCTTTCGAAGGACAGCGTGGCCAGCGGGAAGCCGCGCTCGTGGTTCTCGCGCGGCTGCAGCTTGTAGACGCAGTCCTCGGTGAAGAAGCCGGGCCAGAGGTCCCACTGGCCGCTGTCCACGGCCAAGGCGTAGTCGGCGTACAGGGCCTGAAGCTCGTGGTAGAGCGACAGGTCAAGAGAGGTGGTGTCGCGGTTCACAGCGGGGCCTCCATCACCTGGCGCCAGTAGGCGTACATGCCGCGGATCAGGGTCTCGGTGACCATGTGGTCGGTCTCGCCCACCTCGCGGCCGCCGAGTTCGGCCAGCGCCCGGTGGCCGGGTTTGCTCTCGAAGCCCTGCTGCGAGAACTCGATCACCTCGCCGTCGTCGGCGCTGACGAAGCCGCCCGGGCCGAACAGGTTGGCCTGGCGCAGGCGGCGCTGGGTCATCTCGGGCGTGTCGTCCTCGAAGCCGAAGTGCGTCCAGACGAAATCGAAGGCGCCGTGGCCATCGGGCTGGATGTGGCGCGTGGACACGCTGTTGACCTGCTGCTGGAAGATCACGCTGGGGAACAGCGTGGTCATCACCGCCGTGGGTCCTCCCCACCAGGGCTCGGGCACGATGTCCAGGAAGCGCGGGTCCTCCAGCTGCATGCTGGACTTGAAGCTGGAGACCTGCGTGACCTGCGAGGCGCTGCCCGTGGCCTGCCCCGCGCTGCCGCGCGTGGAGATCATGGCCGCGTGGCGGTGGTGCGCGTCCATGCGCAGCTCCGACTTGTTGTCGGCGCGCCAGAGGCCGAAGGTGACGAACCAGGTGTGCAGCAGGCCCGGGTGGTAGGGGTCCTTGATGTTCTCCTGCATCAGCTTCCAGTTGCCGGGGATGCGCTGGCGGTTGTAGCCCAGGATGTTGAGCTTTCGGCCGTTGAACAGGCGGTCGAAGTAGCCCAGGATGGTCGGGCCCATGTAGTCCTCCAGCGACTCCACCTCGGGGTCGAAGGAGGCGAACACCACGCCGCCGCGCACGGCCACCTTCAGTTGCGTGAGGTGGTGCTGCTTGGGGTCGAAGTCGGCCGGCATGCCGCCCTTGACCTGGCCGTCCTGGCGCACGCCGCGGCGCAGCGGCACGCCCTGCAGATCACCATTGAGCGCGTAGCTCCACTGGTGGTAAGGGCAGACGAACTCCTTCTTGTTGCCGTGGCGCTCGCGGCAGAAGCGCATGCCGCGGTGGGCGCAGACGTTCTCCACCACGTGGATGGCGCCACCCTCGGCCCGCACCATGATGACCGAGCGCTCGCCCACCACCGAGCGGCGGTAGTCGCCCGGCTGGGGGATCTCGGCCTCCAGGCCCACGTAGCACCAGTGGCCACGGTAGAAGAAGCGTTCGAGCTCGCGCTGGTGGCGCTGCTGATCGGTGTAGACGGCGAAGGGGATGCGGCTGGTGTCGCCGGCTTCCCAGCGCAAAGCGTCCGGCGCGCCGCCGGTATCGGGCGTGGGGTTCATGGTCTTGTCTCCAAGGGTCGGTGCGCGTGGGGCACCCCGGGATGGTGGCGCGCCGCGCGTCATCCGGCAACGGAATCCAGGTGATACAAGATATTCACAAATAGAATACCGGCCGCCATGGAGCTGTCCGAGATCGACCTGAACCTGCTGGTGGTGCTGCACCAACTGCTGCGCGAGCGCAATGTCTCGCGCGTGGCGGCCAGCCTGGGGCAAAGCCAGCCGGCGGTGAGCAACGCGCTGCGCCGCCTGCGCGAATGCCTGGGCGACGAGCTGTTCCTGCGCAAGCCGCACGGCATGGAGCCCACGCCCTACGCGCAGCAGCTCGCCGAGCCCGTGGCCCAGGCCCTGGGCACGCTGCGCGAGGCGCTCAACGTGCGCGCCTCCTTCGACCCGGCGCATGGCCAGCGCTGCTTCACGCTGGCGCTCAGCGACGTGGGCGAGATCTACTTCCTGCCGGTGCTGATGGACGCGCTGGCCGCCGAGGCGCCGGGCGTGACCCTGCGCTGCGTGCCCGTGGCGCACGAGGCGCTGCGCGAGGAAATGGCCAGCGGCCACGTCGACCTGGCGCTGGGCTCGCTGCCGCAGCTGCAGTCGGGCTTCTTCCAGCAGGCGCTGTTCCGCCAGCCCTACGTGGCGCTGATGCGCGCCGGCCACCCCCTGGCCGGCACCCGCAAGGCCCTGGGCGCGACCCAGTACCGGCAGGCCGCGCACGTGCGCGTGGTGGCCGCCGGCACCAGCCACGGCCAGGTCGACACCGCGCTGGAGCGCCTGGGCGTGGCACGCCAGGTGCACCTGACGGTGCCGCACTACGTGGCCCTGGGCCATGTGCTGGCGGAAACCGACCTCATCGCCACCGTGCCCGAGCGCTTCGCCCAGCGCGCGCTCGGGCCCTTCGATCTGGTCATGCGACCGCTGCTGCTGCGCCTGCCCACCAACACCATCCACCAACTCTGGCACGCCCACCTGCACCGCGACCCCGGCCACCTGTGGCTGCGCGGCCTGGTGGCGCGGCTGTTCGGCGACCTGCCGGCCTGAGGCCGCACCGCTCCCCTGCGCCCATCCATCGAGACACGAGAGATTCCATGCTGACCTTCGAGGTGCTCAAGACCGACCCCACCAGCCACGCGCGCCGCGCCACGCTCACGCTCAACCATGGCGTGGTGCAGACGCCCATCTTCATGCCCGTGGGCACCTACGGCACGGTCAAGGGCGTCACGCCCGCCAGCCTGGAGGCCATGGGCGCGCAGATCATCCTGGGCAACACCTTCCACCTGTGGATGCGCCCCGGACAGGAGGTGATGAAGAGCTTCGGCGGCCTGCACGCCTTCGAGCGCTGGAACAAGCCCATCCTCACCGACTCGGGCGGCTTTCAGGTCTGGAGCCTGGGCGAGATGCGCAAGATCACCGAGCAGGGCGTTCACTTCGCCAGCCCCGTCAACGGCGACAAGCTCTTCATGTCGCCCGAGGTGAGCATGCAGATCCAGACCGGGCTCAACAGCGACATCGTGATGCAGCTCGACGAGTGCACGCCTTATGAGACCAAGGGCCACATCACCACTGAGGCCGAGGCGCGCCAGAGCATGGAGATGAGCCGGCGCTGGGCGCAGCGCTCCAAGGCCGAGTTTCAGCGCCTGGAAAACCCCAACGCGCTGTTCGGCATCGTGCAGGGCGGCATGTTCGAGCACCTGCGCCAGGAGTCGCTGGACGCGCTGGTGGAGATGGACTTCCCCGGCTACGCCATCGGTGGCGTGAGCGTGGGCGAGCCCAAGGAGGAGATGCGCCGCATCATGGCCCACACCCCGCACCGCCTGCCCGCGCACAAGCCGCGCTATTTGATGGGCGTGGGCACGCCGGAGGACCTGGTGGAAGGCGTGGCCTGCGGCGTGGACATGTTCGACTGCGTGATGCCCACGCGCAACGCGCGCAACGGCACGCTGTTCACGCGCTTCGGCGACCTGAAGATCCGCAACGCCCGGCACAAGGCCGACCACCGCCCGCTGGACGAGACCTGCACCTGCTACGCCTGCGCGGGCAGCGGCGGCGTCAGCTGGGCCGAGGGCGGGCGTGAGGGTTTCAGCCGCGCCTACCAGCACCACCTGGACCGCTGCGGCGAGATGCTGGGGCCCATGCTGGCCAGCATCCACAACCTGCACTACTACCTGAACCTCATGAAGGAGGTGCGCGCGGCGCTGGAGGCGGGCACGTTCGGCGAGTTCCGGCAGCGCTTCCACGCGGAGCGCGCGCGCGGGGTCTGAACCTTCGCGGCAGCGCAGCAAATGGCGCGCGATTAAGCTGCGCACCATGAACCGGCCCGCGCCCCCCCGCCACGTCCTGCCCGTCCTGGTGCTCGCGCAGTTCGCGGGCACCTCGCTCTGGTTCGCGGTGAACGCGGTCATGCCCGACCTGCAGCGCGAGCTCGGTTGGGCCACCAGTGCGGTGGGCACGCTCACCTCGGCGCTGCAGTTCGGCTTCATCGCGGGCACGCTGGTGTTCGCATTGCTGGCCATCGCCGACCGCTTTCCGCCGCGCCTGGTCTTTCTGGTCTGCGCCCTGGCGGGCGCGGCCTGTACCGTGGGCGCGTGGTGGACGGTGCGCGACTTCACCTCGCTGCTGCTGTGGCGCTTCGCCACCGGCTTCTTCCTGGCGGGCATCTACCCGGTGGGCATGAAGATCGCCGCCCAGTGGTACAGCAAGGGTCTGGGCGCGGCCCTGGGCCTGCTGATCGCGGCGCTGGTGGTGGGCTCGGCCAGCGCGCACGCCCTGCGCGCCCTCGGCGACGCCCTGCCCTGGCCCACGTTGATGCTGGGCGTGGCCGCGCTGGCGGCCGCGGGCGGCGTGCTGCTGTACGCCGCGCTGGGCGATCCGCCCGGCGCGGCGGCGCGCGTGAGCCAGCTGCAGTGGCGCGCCCTGGGCACCGTGTGGACGGATGCGCGCGTGCGCAGTTCGGTGCTGGGCTACTTCGGCCACATGTGGGAGCTCTACACCATGTGGGTCATGGTGCCGCTGATCCTGGCCACGCGGCTGTCGGGCACCGACCTGTCCTGGGCCGCGTTTCTCGTGCTCGGCGCGGGCGCGCTGGGCTGCGCGGGCGGCGGCTGGGTGGCGCAGCGCTGGGGCAGCGCGCGCGTGGCGGGCGCGCAACTGGCCATGAGCGGCGCCTGCTGCCTGGCCACGCCGCTGCTGTTGGGCGCGCCCGACGCGGCCTTCTACGCCTGGCTGGTGCTCTGGGGCATCACGGTGTCGGGCGACTCGCCGCAGTTCAGCACGCTCACCGCGCGCAATGCGCCGCCGCAGGCGGTGGGCAGCGTGCTCACGCTCACCAACAGCATCGGCTTCGGCATCAGCATCGCGAGCATCCTGCTGTTCGTGTGGCTGGCCGGCTCGGTGCCGCTGGGCGCGCTGCTGCCCTGGCTGGCCCTGGGCCCCGCGCTCGGCCTGTGGGCGCTGCGCCCGCTGCTGGCCGAGGAAGCGGCGCCGCGCTGATCAGCCCTTCGGCTCCAGAAACGCCTGCGGGTCGGGCAGCGGCGTGGTGTTGACCTGCATCTCCTCGGGCCTGAGCTGTTCGGTGAAGCCCTCGATGGAGCCCATGCTGCGGCGGTCGCGCCGCGCCACGGGCGCCGACATCAGATAGGCCACCGACAGGCGCCCCAGCGCGCGCAGCGAATCGAGGTGGGTGCGCTCCTGCGCGTGCGAGGCGTCGGCGCCGAAGCCGATGAGCGCGGTGCGGATGTCGTTGCCGGCCTCGACGGCGGCGGCCGAGTCGCTGCGGTAGAACTTGAAGACGTCGCGCCGGTGCTCGATGCCATGCGCCTGCGCCAGCTTGATGAGCTTGTGCGAGAGGTGGTAGTCGAAAGGCCCCGACAGGTCCTGCAGGCAGATGGTGACGGCGCGCTCGTCGGTGGCCTGGCCGGGCGCGGCGATGGCGATGTCCAGGCTCACCATCTCGGCAATGTCGCCGTGCAGCGCGGCCGAGGCGCCCGACCCCACTTCCTCGGTGATGGTGAACAGCGGGTGCACGTCCACCGGCAGGGGCGCACCGCTGTCCTGCATCGCCTTGCAGGCGGTCAGCAGCACCGCCACGGCGGCCTTGTCGTCGAGGTAGCGGGCGTTGATGTAGCCGCCGGGCTGCACCTCGGGCTGCGGGTCGAAGGCGATCCAGTCGCCCACGTGCACGCCGGCCTCGGCGAGATCGGCCCGGCTGTGCAGCGGCAGGTCCAGCCGCACCTCGACGTTGTCCCAGGTGTTGGGCTGGGCGTTGATGGCATCGCCGAAGGCGTGGCCCGAGGTCATCAGCGGCAGGCAGGTGCCGCGGATCTGCTGGGTGTCGGTGAACAGCGTGAGCCGCCCGCCCTCGGCGAAGCGCGAGGACCAGGTACCGATGGGCACCACGCCCACGCGGCCGTTGTCCTTCAGCTCGCGCACCATGGCGCCGAGCGTGTCCAGGTGGGCCACGATGGCGCGCGCCGGGTGCCGTTCCTGGCCACGGAGCGTGGCGCGGATGGCGCCGCGGCGCGTGATCACGTAGGGAATGCCCAGTCCATCGAGCCGGCCCGCGACGTAGCGCACCACGGCGTCGGTCAGGCCCACGGGGCTGGGAATGGCGAGCAGCTGCAGCAGGGTCTCTTCGAGGTAGGCCTCGTCGAGCGGCGGCAGGGGGGTGCGGGCGTCGTCGCTGGTGTTCATGGTGCGGTGGGCGCCGCCGCTGCGGTGCCAGGAAAGAGCAGGTCCACGAAGCGCTGCGCCGTGGGTTGGGGCTCGTGGTTGGCCAGGCCCGGGCGTTCGTTGGCCTCGATGACCACGTAGTCGGGGCCCTCCACCGAGGGCACCAGGAAGTCCAGGCCGGTGACCGGGATGTCGAGCACGCGGCTGGCGTGTTCGGCCGCCGTGCGCAGCGCGGGGTGCAGGCGGTCCGTCACGTCGTGGATGGTGCCGCCGGTGTGCAGGTTGGCGGTGCGCCGCACGGGCAGCGATTCGCCGAAGGGCAGCACGTCGCCCAGCGCATGGCCCTGGCCGGCCAGGCAGCGCCGGGTCTCGCCGTCCACGGGAATGCGCGACTCGCCGCCCGTGGCCGCCGAGCGGCGGCGGCTCTGCTTGTCGATGAGCTCGGCGATGGTGGACTGGCCGTCGCCCACCACGGTGGCGGGCTGGCGCACGGCGGCGGCCACCACCTGGTGGTTGATGACCACGATGCGCAGGTCCTGCCCTTCGCAGAACTGTTCCAGCAGCACGCCACCGCCGAAGTGGCTGGCGTGTTCGATCGCGGTCTCCACCTCGTCGATGGACGTGAGGTTGACCGCGATGCCCTTGCCCTGCTCGCTGTCCACCGGCTTGACCACCACGGCCCCGTGCTGGCGCAGGAAGGCCTCGTTGTGCTCGCGGTCGCTGGCCGTGGCCTGGGCCGGCACCGCCAGTCCCGCGCGCGCCAGCAGGCGCGAGGTCACGCGCTTGTCGGCGCAGCGGCTCATGGCCACGGCGCTGGTGAGTTCGCTGAGCGACTCGCGGCAGGTGACGCCGCGCCCGCCGTGGGTGAGGCGGAAGTAGCCGTGCTCGGCGTCGATCACTTCGACGCGGATGCCGCGCCGCTGCGCCTCGTCCACGATGATGCGCGCGTAGGGATTGAGGCCGTCGCTGTCGCTGCCTTCGGTGAACAGGGACTCGTTGATGGCGTTGCGCCGCTTCACCGCGAACACGGGGATGTTCTGGAAGCCCAGCTTGCGGTAGAGCGCGATGGCCTGGGCGTTGTCGTGCAGCACCGACAGGTCCATGAAGGCCCGGCCACGCGCGATGAAGAGCTCGGCCAGGTAGCGCGTGAGCGCTTCGCCGATGCCCGGGTGGCTGGCCTGCGGCGCCACAGCCAGGGCCCAGAGGCTGCTGCCGCCATTGTTGTCGCCGAAGGCCTCGCTGTGGTCCAGGCCCATGGCCACGCCCAGCACCTCGCCGCTCTGGCGGTCCTCGGCGAGCACGTAGACGGTGGCGCGGTCGCCGCGCTCGCCCCAGACGCGCGCCGGGTCCACCGGCACCATGCGGCGCGCGCGGTAGATGGCGTTGATGGCCGCGACGTCGGCGCGCGAGCGCAGGCGCCGGATGGTGAAGCCCTGGCGGCGCGCGCGCTGCGCCGCGTAGGTGTTGAGCGCCAGGCGGAAGGTCTCGGACGGGTCGACGAACAGCTGCTGCGGCGCATGCGAGACCACCACGTGCGGCTTGTCCAGGTAGAAGGCGATGTCGCGCTCGCCCGGCGTCTCCTGCAGCAGGGCCTGGGCGACGGCGGCCGGGTCGTCGAAGGTGTGACCGGCGATCAGGCGGCCCCAGCCGCAGTGCACGCTGGCGTCGCGCCGCTCGGCGGCCTGGTGGGGAATGGGCGAGCGCCCCAGGCGCAGGGCGCGCGGGGCGTGGTGGCGGACGGTGCTCATCTCGTGTGTCTCCTCTGGTGGGTCAGCGCAGGTGGGTCTGCAGCCACAGCTCCAGCAGGCCGAGCTGCCAGAGCTTGGAGCCGCGCAGCGGCGTGATGTGCTCACCCGGCGCGGCCAGCAGCGTCTGGACATAGCCCTCGCGGAACAGCCCGCGCTCGCGCGCGGCGCGGCTGTGCAGGGCGTCCTGCACCATGGCCAGCACGCGCCCCTGCAGGTGCTTGAGCGCGGGCACGGGGAAGTAGCCCTTGGGGCGGTCGATCACCTCGCGCGGCACGATGCGCCGCGCCACGGCCTTGAGCACGCCCTTGCCGCCATCGGCCAGCTTGTGGCGCGCGGGAATGCGCGCGGCCAGTTCCACCAGCTCGTGGTCCAGGAAGGGCACGCGCGCCTCCAGGCCGAAGGCCATGGTCATGTTGTCCACGCGCTTGACCGGGTCGTCCACCAGCATCACGGTGGTGTCCAGGCGCAGGGCCTGGTCCACCGGGTCGCTCGCGCCCGGCGCGTGCAGGCGCTCGGCGACGAAGGCGCGCGTGTGGTCCTCGCCCAGCCAGGGGTCCTGCAGCACGGCGCGCATCTCGGTGTGGTCGCGGTCGAGAAAGGCGGCCGCGTAGTCGTCCACCGGGCGCTGGCTGCCGTCCAGCTTGGGGTACCAGTGGTAGCCGCCGAACACCTCGTCGGCGCCCTGCCCGCTTTGCACCACCTTGCTGTGGCGCGCCACGGCCTCGCTGAGCAGGTAGAAGCCGATGCAGTCGTGGCTGACCATGGGCTCGCTCATGGCCTCGATGGCGGCGGGCAGGCGGTCCAGCAGCTCGGACTCGGGCACGAACAGGCGCTCGTGCGTGGTGCCGAAGTGGCGCGCCACGGTGTCGGCGTACACGAACTCATTGCCGCACTCGCCGCCCACGTCCTCGAAGCCGACGTTGTAAGTGCGCAGGTCGCGCACGCCCTGCTCGGCCATCAGGCCCACGATGAGGCTGGAGTCCACGCCGCCCGACAGCAGCGCGCCCACGGGCACGTCGGCCACCAGGCGGCGCTTCACGGCCGTGCGCAGGCCGTCGAGCAGCAGCTCCTGCCAGTCGTCGAAGGAGCGCTGCTCGTCGCTGGCGTCGCGCTCGAAGGACAGGGACCAGTAGCACTCCTCGCGCTGCTGGCCGTCGGGGTCCACGTGCAGCAGCGTCCCGGGCGCCAGCTTGCGCACGCCACGCAGCAGGGTGCGCGGCGCCGGCACGATGGCGTGCAGCGACAGGTAGTGGTGCAGGCCGATGGCGTCGATGCCGGCGTCCACCCCGCCCCCGGCCAGCAGCGCCGGCAGCGTGGAGGCGAAGCGCAGGCCGCCCGGCACCGGCGCCAGGTACAGGGGCTTGATGCCCAGCCGGTCGCGCCCCAGCAGGAGCTTGCCGCTGTCGCGCTCCCACAGGGCGAAAGCGAACATGCCCTGCAGGCGCCGCACGAAGCCCGGCCCCCAGGCGTGGTAGGCCTTGATCAGCACCTCGGTGTCGCCGCTGGAATGAAAGCGGTAGCCGCGCGCGACCAGGTCCTCGCGCAGTTCATGGTGGTTGTAGATGGCGCCGTTGAAGACCACGCCCAGCCCCAACAGCGGATCGGTCATGGGCTGCTGCGCGGCGTCCGACAGGTCCATGATCTTGAGCCGCCGGTGGCCCAGGCCGAGGCGGTCGACGACCAGCAGGCCCTGGCCGTCGGGCCCGCGGGCGCTCTGCCGGTCGTTCATGCGCGCGATCGCGCCGGGGTCGACGGCCCGGCCGTCGAAACGTATCTCTCCTGCAAGTCCACACATGGCGGTGCTGCCCTCCTGTTCGGATGGCCGGTCGGCGCCAAGGCGGTGCTTCGGGAACGGCGGTCGGACCGGGCAGCGCCGGACAGAACCTGGAAACAGCGGGGAGAAGACGTCGATCGGCCGGTGCACGTCCGAGGCGGGCGGCCGGCGGAGCCGGCCATGCGGGAAGCGAATCGCCCAAGGGCGCCCGGCACCGCCGGGGCTCCCCCCACACCGTGGCACGGGGTGCACGCGGGTTGATGATGGGGTGGAACGGCTCATCATACTCAAATGAGCATGATGTTCAAGTTTTAATTGCGTTTTTTCATATTATGAAGACCGACGCGCCCCCCCGGAGGAGCGCACCACGGAGCGAGTGCCAAAAAAGAACCGGTTCTTGGAACCGGTTCAAACGCTGGAGACAATCGGTACCGCTGTTCGATACGTCTCTACCGGCCCCGGAACAGGCCCAGCAGCATGGAGCCGAGCGCCAGCACGAGGAAGATGACGAAAAGGATCTTGGCGATGCCGGCCGCGCTGGCGGCGATGCCACCAAAACCCAGCACGGCAGCGATCAAGGCAATGACGAAGAAAACCACGGCGTAATGCAGCATGTCTGGCTCCTCTGCGAGGCCGCTGCCGCGACCCCGGCGTTGCATTCACAACGACCACCGTTGTGATGGCTTCACTCTAGGCATTCGCCGACCCGCGCGCTGCAAGTGCGCACCGCATCGACCTGTAGGACCCCACCGACGGACGGGCGCCGTGTCGGTGCCGTCCGACGCCGACCCGTCGCGCACGCCGACGGCGCCGCGCGGGGCCGCGCCGCACACTGCGGGCGACCCCACTGCGCCCCCCACACCATGCGCCACGAGGACCTCGACCCGCCCCGCCCCCTGCCCCCCGCCCGCTGGTGGTTCGCCTGGGCCTGGCTGTGCGCGCTCACGCTGTACCTGCTGGCGGGCTGCACCAGCCTGCCGCCGCGCGAGCCGCAGCTGGCCCAGGCCGGCGGCGGCCCCGGCCTGGTCACCGTGCGCGGGGCCGACGGCGTGCTGTCGAAGGAAGAGAAACGCCAGACCCTGCGCGAGCTGAGCCAGGAAGGCCGCCACGAACTGCTGCGCCACCACCTGCGCACGCTCACGCAATCGGGCGACGCCGACCTGTACCGGGGCAACCGCACCCGGCTGCTGGTGGACGGCCCGGCCACCTTCGGCGCCATGAAGGCGGCGATCGCCCAGGCGCGCGGGCGCATCCTGCTGGAGAGCTACATCTTCGAGGACCAGGGCGTGGCCGCCGAGGTGGCCGATCTGCTGTTGCGCCGCGCCGCCGACGGCGTGAAGGTGGCGGTGATCTACGATGCGGTGGGCTCCATCACCACGCCGGTGGCGTTCTTCCAGCGGCTCAAGGACGGGGGTGTCGCCGTGTGCGAGTTCAACCCCATCAACCCGGTGCGCCGGCCCGGCTACTGGGGCATCACGCACCGCGACCACCGCAAGCTGCTGGTGGTGGACCAGCAGGTGGCGTTCACGGGGGGCATCAACATCAGCCGGGTGTACGGCTCGGGATCGGCCTCGTGGCGCCGCTCGGCGCCCCCGGCCGGGGCCTCGCCCATCGACGATGGCTGGCGCGACACCCAGATCGAGCTGCGCGGCCCCGTGGTGCCGGCGCTGGCGAAGGTGTTCGAGACCACCTGGCGCGAGCAGGGCTGCCCGGGCGGGCTCGGTGAGCCGCCCGACAAGCCGCTCGCCGCCGAGCCCGGCGAACGCGTGGTGAAGGTCCTGGCCAGCGACCCGCGCGACGACGGCAACCGCATCTACACGGCGCTGGTCGCGGCGATCGACGCGGCGCAGGTGGAGGTGCACATCGCGATGGCCTACTTCGCGCCCGGCGAGGTGTTCGTGCAGGCGCTGTGCGACGCCGCGCGGCGCGGGGTGTCGGTGGAGCTGGTGCTGCCGGGCCGCAGCGACTCCTCCCTGGTGCTGCACGCAGGGAGGTCGTACTACACGCAGCTGCTGCAGGCCGGCGTGCGCATCTTCGAGATGGACCAGGCCGTGATGCACGCCAAGACGGCCGTGATCGACGGCGTGTTCTCCACGGTGGGCTCCAGCAACCTGGACTGGATCAGCTTCGTCGCCAACAACGAACTCAACGTGATCGTGCTGGGCGAGGAGTTCGGCGGCCAGATGAACGCGCTGTTCGAGCGCGACCGCCAGGCCTCACGCGCCGTGACGCTGGAGGCCTGGGAACGGCGCGGCCTGGGCGGGCGGCTGATGGAGGGCGTGGGGCGGCTGCTGGAGCGCTGGCTGTGAGCCGGCGGCGGCCGCCTACTGGATCAGGCCGTTCTTCAGCGCGTAGTACGTGAGCTCGCTGTTGCTGGCGAGCTTGAGCTTCTCCAGCACACGCGTGCGGTAGGTGCTCACGGTCTTGACGCTCAGGAACATGGACTCGGCCATGCTGCCCACGGTCTCGCCCTTGGCCAGGCGCAGGAAGACCTGCAGCTCGCGCTCGGACAGCAGCTCGTGCGGCAGGCGCTCGGCGTCGCCGACCGCGTTGTCGGCCAGCAGCTCGGCCACCGAGGGGCTGATGTAGCGCCGCCCGCGCGCCACCAGGCGGATGGCGTTGACGATCTCCTCCGGCTCGCATTCCTTGTTGAGGTAGCCGCTGGCGCCGTAGCGCAGCAGCGTGGTGGCGTACTGCGCCTCGGGAAAGCCGCTGAGGATGAGCACCGGCAGATCGGGAAAGCGCGCCTTGATGGCCTGCAGCGCGTCCACGCCGCTGTGGTCGGGCATGGAGATGTCCATCAGCAGGACGTCCACCTCGCCGCCGCGCGCCAGCTCCAGGGCCTCGCGGCCGTTGTTCGCCTCGCCCGTCACTTTCAGGTCCACGTGTTCGCCGAGGAACTGCCGCAAGCCGGAGCGCACGATGGCGTGGTCGTCGACGATGCCTACCTTGATCATGTGTCTTTCATGGATGAAGCGGAGCGCTGCAATTTAGCAGGCCCGCCGCGCGCCCGGGGTCGGACGCTTCCTACAAGCGGGGTCCGCGCATCGGCGCCGTCCTACAGCCGCGCGGCGATCCGCCCGACAGCGCGCGCGGCCCCGGCTTCCTACAGTGGCTTCACGGCTGGCGCAGCGCGCAACGGCCGACGCCATCCCCCCGGATGGCGCTAAGCAACCCGCAACCCTCAAGGAGCCAACACATGAACTGGGATCGCATCGAAGGCAACTGGAAACAGGTCAAGGGCAAGATGCTCGAGCAGTGGGGCAAGCTCACCGACGACGACCTCGACGTCGTCGCCGGCCGCCGCGAACAGCTCGCCGGCAAGATCCAGGAGCGCTATGGCTGCGCCAAGGACGAGGCCGAGCGCCAGGTGGCCGCGTGGGAGCGCACCGTGAGCGACGACTGGTTCGACCCCCCCGGCAGCGGCACGCGCCGCCCGCACTGAGCGGCCGCCAGCCCCGACCCCATTCACCCTCCCGGCCGGCCTTCGGCGCCGGCCCCCGAAAGGAATCACCATGAAACCCAGCACCCGCTACACCGCCCTTGCCGCCGCCGCCCTCGCCTCCCTGGCGCTGGTGGCCTGCGGAGAACGCGAAGACGCCACCGTCGGCCAACGCATGGACAGCGCCGTGAACGAAGTCCAGCAAGCCGGCCGCGAGATGCGCGATGACGCCCGCCAGGCGGGCCAGGACATGCAGGCGGCCGGCAAGGAAGCCACCGACACCATCGCCCGCGATGCCTCCGACGCCGCCATCACCGCCAAGGTGAACGCCGCGCTGGCCGCCGACGATCAGCTGAGCGCGCTCGCGATCGACGTCGACACCACCAACGGGCAGGTCGAACTGAAAGGCACGGCGCCCACCGCCGCGGCCCGCGACCGCGCCACCACGCTGGCCCAGGCCGTGCAGGGCGTGGTGAAGGTCGAGAACCGCCTGACCGTCCAGGCCAGCTGATCACCCACCCCACCAGGAGATGTCCATGATTGCCACCCGACTCACCACCGCCGTGTTCGCCGCCGCGGCCGGCCTGGCGCTGATCCAGGTCAGCGGCTGCTCGGTCGCGCGCGACCAGCAGACCGTGGGCGCCTACATCGACGACGCCACCATCACCACCCGCGTGAAGGCGCGTTTCGCCGAGGACCCGGCGGTGAGCGCGATGTCGCTCAACGTCGAGACCCTGAACGGCACGGTGCAGCTCTCGGGCTTCGCCAAGTCCGAGGCCGAGCGCAGCGCCGCGGCCCGCCTGGCCAGCAACACGCCGGGGGTGAAGTCGGTGCGCAACGACATCGTGGTGCGCTGAGCGGGGCGCGCCCCCCGGCGCCTCCCCGCCGGCCCCTGTAGGAAACCTCCTACAACACCATCAGCGGACAGGAAGCCCGGGGGGCGCGCGAACACGGCATCATGGCTGTGCCCGCGCGCCCGTTCCCTTTTCGCGGGACCTTCGCCCGCCCAACGTTTCCGCCTGCCCCGTGTCACCGCTTCGCACTTTCATCGTCGAGGACAACAAGGTCATCTACGACAACCTGGTGTCCACCCTCCAGGAACTGGCCAATGTCGAAGTCGTGGGCCATGCCCGCAACGAGACGGAAGCGGTGAACTGGCTCACCGGGGCCGGCGGCATGGGTGAGGCCGAAGGCGATCGCTTCGACCTCATGATCGTGGACATCTTCCTGCTCACCGGCTCCGGCCTGGGCGTGCTCAAGGCCGCGCAAGACGCCGGCCTGCCCGGGCGGCGGGTGGTGCTCACCAACTACGCCACGCCCGACATCCGCAAGCGCTGCGCCCAGCTCGGGGCCGATCGCGTATTCGACAAGTCCTGCGAGCTCGAGGACCTGATCAGCTACTGCGAGCGCATCTCCGACGGCACCGCCACCGCCCCGGGCGACCTGCACTGAGGCGCGGCGGTCATGCCGACCCCCCGCCCCCGCCCTTGGCGCCGCGCCCACTGGCGCGCCGCCCGGTGGCACATGCCGCTGAGCGTGGCCCTGGCCGTGCTGCTGGCCGTGGGCGTGTTCGCTGGCGCCGAATGGACCTACCAGCGCGCGCTCGACTCCCTGGTCAACCTGGGCGGGCGCGACACCGCGCGCAACGCCCTGCAAACCGTGATGCGCCGCCTGCTCGACATCGAGTCCGCGCAGCGCGGCTACCTGCTCACCGGCCGCGCCGCGTACCTGCAGCCCTACCAGGCCGCGCGCGCCGACCTCGGCAACGCCATCGGCCGCCTGCATGAGCACTACCGCACCGACCCCGAGCTTGCGCGGCTGGTGGACACGCTGGAGGAAAAGTCGCTGCAGAAGGTGTCCGAGGCGGCCGAGACCATCGCCCTGTACGACGCCGGCTCGCACGCCGCCTGGCAGGGGTTGGTGCTCACGGACATCGGGCGCGAAAAGATGGAGGCGGTGCGCCGCGTGGCCGACGTGCTGCTGGCCACCGAAGAGCGCCGCATCGCGGGCGAGCGCGCCGCCATCTACCGCACGCTGGAGGTGGGCCGCCTCAGCGTGCACGGCCTGGCGCTGCTGAGCCTGCTGGCCTACATCTTTTTCCTGCGCAACAACGCGGCCCTGCAGGCCAGCCAGGTGACGCACGCGGCCCAGCTGCGGGCGGAGCGCGACGCCTTCGAGCAGCAGGTGCGCCAGCGCACCGAGGAGCTGGCCCTGCTCAACCTGGGCCTGCAGGAAATGCGCGAGGGCGAACGCGGCGGCCTGGCGCGCGCCTTGCACGATGACCTGGGCGCGCTGCTCACCACGGCCAAGCTCGACCTGACCCGCCTGCGCCACGCCCTGTCCGCGCCCAGCGCCGACGTGAGCGCGCGCCTGCAGCACCTGAGCGCCACGCTCGACCAGGGCATCGAAACCAAGCGGC
This sequence comes from Hydrogenophaga sp. YM1, assembly GCF_016903055.1. Lineage (NCBI taxonomy): Bacteria > Pseudomonadati > Pseudomonadota > Betaproteobacteria > Burkholderiales > Comamonadaceae > Hydrogenophaga > Hydrogenophaga sp. YM1. The sequence continues at coordinate 4,070,313 of NZ_CP070223.1, forward strand.
GCCTGATGGAAGGCCTGATGCCCTCGGCGCTGCAGAACCTGGGCCTGCAGGCCGCGCTGGAGCAGCGCGCGGACGAGCTGCACCAGCGCACCGGCGTGGCGGTCGAACGCGATCTGCAGCCGCTGGAGCTCGACGCCTCGACGCGGCAGGCGCTGTTCGCCGTGGCCCAGGGCGCGCTGTCCAACGTGGAGCGCCACGCCGGCGCCAGCCGGGTGGTGCTGCGCCTGAGCGGCGAGGACGGCGCCATCGCGCTGTCCGTGGCCGACAATGGGCGCGGTTTCGCCGAGCGCGGCGGCTCCACCTCGGCCCTGGGCCTGCGCAACCTGCGCCACCGCATCGAGTCGCTGGGCGGCACCTTCACCGTGCGCAGCGCACCGGGCGACGGCACACACGTCGAGGTCCGATTGCCCGGGCGCGAACGCCCCACCGAGCCCACCGCCTTGCCCGAGGACCCACCCGCATGATCAAGTCGTCGATCGAACGCGTCGCCCGCACCCGCTGGGTCATGCCGCTCATCGTGGCCCTGGCCATCGTGGTCATGGCCATCAACGAGAGCAGCTACCAGCACTCGAACAACACGCTGCGACAGGGCATCGCCCTCACCGACGCCCGCATGCAGGCCGCGCGCACGCTGCAGGCGCTCACCGACGCCGAGACCGCGGCGCGCGCCTTCATCGCCAGCGGCAACGAAGGCGACCTGGCCAACTACCGCACGGCCATGCAGGACATGGCCGTCGCTCGGCCCGGCGCCTTCGAATGGCTGATCGCGCTCGACCCGCAACGCAAGGCCTCGATCGACAAGGTGCGCGAGCGCGTGGTGGAGCGCAACGCAATGCTGGCGCTGTGGGTGGAGATGACCGAGAAGGGCCAGAACACGCAGGCCCAGGTGCTGGCCAGCGGCGACCATGGCCGCCAGCTCTACGCCGACCTGCGCCAGGAGTTCGATGGCGTGCTGGAGCGCGCTGGCGCGGTGCAGGCCCGCGCGCGCATCTCGCTGCACGACGCCCTGCTCGTCAACCGCGTGGCGCTGCATGGGCTGGTGCTGGTCTCGCTGCTGGCGCTGAGCCTGTTCATGCGACAGATCCGCGAGTCCGACCAGCGCAAGGCCGAGGAGAACGAGCGCCTGGCCAAGCAGGTCGCCGTGCGCACCAGCGCGCTGCGCCACCTGGCCGGCCACCACGTGAACGCGCGCGAGGACGAGCGCGGGCGCGTGGCGCGCGAGCTGCACGACGAAATGGGCGGCCTGCTCACGGCGATGAAGCTGGAGCTGGCGCGCCTGCGCCGCGTGCCCGACCTGCCCGAGACGGCGAAAGAGCGCCTGGCCGGCCTCGAACAGCGCGTCAACGAGAGCATCGCGGTCAAGCGGCGCATCATCGAGCACCTGCGCCCGTCCTCCCTCGACCAACTGGGCCTGATCCCCGCGCTGGAGATGCTGTGCCAGGAGGCCGCCGGCCGGCTGGGCATCCCCGTGCACACCGAGTTCTCGCCGGTGACGCTCTGCAAGGACACCGAGCTCACGGCCTACCGGCTGGTGCAGGAGTCGCTCACCAACGTGCAGAAGTACGCCCAGGCGCGCGAGGTGTGGGTGAGGCTCGCGCAGAGCGGCGACGCCGTGCACCTCTCGGTGCGCGACGACGGGCGCGGCTTCGACATCGAGGACGTGCCCGCCGGCCACCACGGCCTGCTGGGCATGAACGTGCGCGTGGAGTCGCACGCGGGGCAGCTGCGCATCACCAGCGCCCCGGGCCAGGGCACCCTGATCGAGGCACGCTTGCCGGCAGCGCCCGCGGCCGAGCCGGCGGTATCGGAGTGAAGCGGCGCCGCGCCGCCGGTTCGAAGGGAGGCGTCAGCGCCAGCTGAGCGCGCTGGCCGCCGCGGTGCCGAGTTCCACCACGGCCTTCACGAAATGGCGCTCCCCATCGGACGGCGGGTGCGCCAGGCTGGCCGCCACCGCGATGACGACGGTACTGAGGTAGGCCAGGATGGCAAGGGCGGCGTGGCGCATGGGTCCTCCTTGGACGTCGGGGCTGCCGCGCGGCGCGCCCCCGATCGATCGCCAGCGCCACTGTAGGGACGCCGCGGCCCACGCCGCGCAGGACGGTGGCGGTTCGGCGTGTCGGCACTGTCCTACAAGGAGCACCCGGCCGTTCCGCGCTTGTAACCACGCGGAAATTTCTTCAGGGATAATGAAACCAAATTACATGCCCGCCGGTGTTCCGGCCCTTTCAGGAGACTGCACCCCATGGCTACGCGCGCCACCAAGATCGTTGCCACCCTCGGCCCTGCCTCCAGCGATCCGGCCCTGCTCGAGGCCATGATCCGCGCCGGCGTCAACGTGGTGCGGCTGAACTTCTCGCACGGCAAGGCGCAGGACCACATCGACCGCGCCGCGCTGGTGCGCGAGGCCGCGCAGCGCGCCGGCCGCGAGGTGGGCATCATGGCCGACCTGCAGGGCCCCAAGATCCGCGTCGGCAAGTTCGCCCAGGGCAAGGTGCAGCTGGTGCCGGGCGAGAAGTTCGTGCTGGACGCCGAGCGCACCGAACCCGGCGACGAACAGGGCGTGGGCCTGGACTACAAGGAGCTGCCGCGCGACGTGAAGCCCGGCGACACCCTGCTGCTCAACGACGGCCTGATCGTGCTCACCGTCAACGCCGTGCAGGGCCCGGCCGTGCACACCACCGTCAAGCTCGGCGGCGAGCTGTCCAACAACAAGGGCATCAACAAGCAGGGCGGCGGCCTCACCGCTCCCGCGCTCACCGCCAAGGACATGGACGACATCAAGACCGCCATGGGCCTGAAGGCCGACTACGTGGCGGTGAGCTTTCCCAAGAACGCCACCGATATGGAGTTGGCGCGCCAGCTCTGCGCGGTGGCCGGCGGCGGCCACAAGCCGGGTCTGATCGCCAAGATCGAGCGCGCCGAGGCCATCCCCGAACTCGCCAACATCCTCAAGGCCTCGGACGGCATCATGGTCGCGCGCGGCGACCTGGCGGTGGAGGTGGGCAACGCCGCCGTGCCGGCGCTGCAGAAGCACATGATCCGGCTGGCGCGCGAGATGGACAAGGTTGTCATCACCGCCACGCAGATGATGGAAAGCATGATCGTCAACCCCGTGCCCACGCGCGCCGAGGTGAGCGACGTGGCCAACGCCGTGCTCGACGGCACCGACGCGGTGATGCTCAGCGCCGAGACCGCCGCCGGCAAGTTCCCGCTGGAGACCGTGCAGGAGATGGCCGCCATCTGCCTGGAGGCCGAGAAGGCCGACCTGCACGAGCTCGGCGCCGATTTCCAGGGCAAGACCTTCACGCGCATCGACCACAGCATCGCCATGGGCGCGCTGTTCACCGCGCACCACCTGGGCGCCAAGGCCATCGTGGCGCTCACCGACTCGGGCTCCACCGCGCTGTGGATGAGCCGGCACATCGTGCGCACCCCCATCTACGCGATGACGCCCAACCTCACCACCCAGCGGCGCATGACGCTCTACCGCAACGTGCGCCCGCTGCTGATGGAAACCAACGTGGACCGCGACAACGCCCTGGCCGACGCCGAGGCGCACCTGAAGAAGCGCGGCATCGTGCAGGCCGGCGACGTCTACGCGATCACCGTGGGCGAGCCCATGGGCCAGCCCGGCGGCACGAACACGCTGAAGATCTGCCGCGCGGGCTGAGCCCGAGCCCCGGCGCTCAGTCGAACCGCATCGACACGCCGGTCACGAACATGGTGTCGGCTTTCTTGAGGTTGGTGCCGGGGTCGCTGTCGTAGCGGTGGTTCAGGCCCGCGGTCAGGTTCACGCGCTGCGTCATCGCCACCGTCAGGCCCAGGTCCAGCACAGCGCGGAACTTGCCCGAATCGCGCAGGTCCGGAAAGACCGAGAACTTCTGGCGGAAGCTGGTGGTGTCGGTGAGCTTGTGGCTGGACTCCTCCGACAGCACCAGCTCCAGGCGGCCGTAGGCCCCCCGCAATTCGTCGGCGATCACGGTGGGCGTGATGTAGCGGTCGTAGCTGTAGCCCAGGCCGCCCGAGATGTCGAAGAAGCCGGAGGCGTCGCTCCAGATGTGGCGGCCCACACCCGTGGCCAGCGAGTAGCGCCCCGAGATGTTCGCCAGCCGGTCGCGCATCAGCTCGCCCGAGCCGAAGCCGAACCAGTCGATGGAGAAGTCGCGGTTGTACTGGGTGCGCAGGCCATAGCGCTCCACGGTGTCCACGCCGTTGCTGCGGGCGCGGTCGGCCTTGGCGTCCCAGGTCCACTTGTCCATGCTGGTCTGGCGCGCGCCCTCGGCGGCCAGGTTCAGGGTCGCGGCGTCGTTGTTGCCGGAGGAGAAGTTGGCGCCCGCGCTCAGCAGGTAGCGCCACTGGCCGTCGGGTTTGAGCGTGACCTGGGCCTGAGTGAGCGCGGGCGCCAGCAGGGCGGCGGACGTCAGCGTCGCGATCAGGGGGCGGCGTGCCATGGCGGTTCCTTTCTTCTGCAAAAGCCTGAACGTGTGGCTTTGCACGCCCACAGTTCCCCATGGGGTTGTGACCATTGGTGACGACACGGCCTGGCAGGACCCGAAAGCTAAAATGGCGGGTTACACCACGGTTACCAACGATTCAACGGATAAAGGGGAATCCCATGGCGCTCGTTTCCATGCGCGAACTGCTCGACCACGCCGCCGCCAACAGCTACGGCATCCCGGCGTTCAACGTGAACAACCTCGAACAGGTGCAGGCCGTGATGGCGGCCGCCGACGAAGTGGGCGCTCCCGTCATCCTTCAGGCCAGCGCCGGCGCACGCAAGTACGCGGGCGAGCCCTTCATCAAGCACCTGATCCAGGCCGCGATCGAGATGTACCCGCACATCCCCCTGGTCATGCACCAGGACCACGGCCAGAGCCCCGACGTCTGCCAGGGCGCCATCAACCTGGGCTTCTCCTCCGTGATGATGGACGGCAGCCTGGAGGCCGACGGCAAGACCATCGCGAGCTACGACTACAACGTGGACGTGACCCGCAAGGTCGTCGACATGGCCCACAAGCTGGGCGTCACCGTCGAAGGCGAGCTGGGCTGCCTGGGCAGCCTGGAGACCATGAAGGGCGACAAGGAAGACGGCCACGGCACCGACGCCACCATGACGCGCGAGCAACTGCTGACCGACCCCGAGCAGGCCGCCGACTTCGTCAAGAAGACCCAGCTCGACGCCCTGGCCATCGCCATCGGCACCAGCCACGGCGCCTACAAGTTCACGCGCAAGCCCACGGGCGACATCCTGGCCATCGAGCGCATCAAGGAAATCCACCGCCGCCTGCCCAACACGCACCTGGTGATGCACGGCTCGTCCAGCGTGCCGCAGGAGCTGCTGGCCCAGATCAACCAGTACGGCGGCAAGATGAAGGAAACCTACGGCGTGCCGGTCGAGGAAATCCAGAAGGCCATCCAGTTCGGCGTGCGCAAGATCAACATCGACACCGACATCCGTCTGGCCATGACCGGCGCGGTGCGCAAGTTCCTGGCCGAGAACCCCGACAAGTTCGACGCCCGCGAATGGCTCAAGCCCGCGCGCGAGGCCGCCAAGCAGGTCTGCAAGCAGCGCTACATCGAATTCGGCTGCGAAGGCCAGGCCGGCAAGATCAAGGGCGACAGCCTGCAGGTGGTGGCCGCCAGGTACGCCAAGGGCGAACTGGCCCAGGTCGTGAACTGATCCCCCAACGCGCCCGAGGCGCTGACGCCACCGCTCGGCCTGGCCGACGGTGGCGTTTTTCTTGGGCGCGGCGGATCAGTCCTCCCAGTCCCCCGCCTGGATCGCCGCCACGATCTCGCGTCCCGTGCGCACCAGCGCCGGCGCGAAGTGCTCGTGCAGCAGCGCGCCCTTCAGGCGCGCGGCCGGCCCGCCCACGGTGAGCGACAAGGGCTCGCGACCATCGCCCAGGTCCACGCCGACGCCGATGGCGGCGATGTCCTGCTCCCACTCCGAGGCCGAGACCACGTAGCCGCGCGCCGCGTGATCGGCCTCGGCGCGGCGCAGGCCGGCCTCCCGTTCGGGCCAGCGCGCCGGGTCCTCGGCCCGCAGCCTTTGCGCCACGAGCGAGCGCATGCCCGGCGCCGAGGCGCACCACATCGCGCGGCCCATGGCCGTCTCGGCAAAGGGCAGGCGCGTGCCCACGTCCAGCCCCAGGATGAGGCGCGCCGTGCTGCGGCAATGCGCCACGTAGACCACCGAGGTGCCGTGCCGCACGCCCAGCGAGATGGCGGCCTGCGTGTCCTCGGCCAGCGTTTCCATGAAGGGCCGCGCCAGGCGCCCGATCTCGAAATTGGAGAGCACGCTGAAGCCCAGCGACAGCACCGCCGGGCTCAGCGCGTACTCGCCGGTGGCGGCGCGGTGGCGCAGATAGCCCAGGCTGGTGAGCGTGAACGTGAGGCGCGACACCGTGGCCTGCGGCAGGCCGCTGCGGCGCGCGAGCGCCTGGTGCGCGAGCCAGCGGTCGGCCGGGCCGAAGCAGCGCAGCAAGGCCAGGCCGCGCGCGAGCGCGGTGACGAAGCGCCGGTCTTGCGAGGGATCGGCCTCGTCGGGTGTGGGCGAAAGGGGGTGGCGCTGGCGTCCCATGGATCGGTGGCTTTCGTCTTATTCCGCTGATCGGAATTTAAGGCCCATCACCCACGAACAGGGGGCTCGATTTCCCTGAATCGCATTGACGCCCCGGTGGACCGCGCCGCATATTGATCGCACACGGATTGTTTTTCCGATCAGCGGAATATCAAAGCTTCATGCGCCCGCTCGCCGATCACTGGCCGCCCGGTCTGCCGCGCCCGCTCGCGGCGCCGGAGGCCAACGTCTTCCACAACCTGGAGGCCTCGGCCGCGCGCCACCCGCACAAGCCCTTCACCGTCTACTACGACACGCCGCTGAGCTACGGGCGGGCCCTGCGCGAAGCCGAGCGCATCGCCGCCTTCCTGGAGCAGCGCTGCGGCGTGCGGCCCGGCGACCGCGTGCTGCTGTGCCTGCAGAACAGCCCGCAGTGGGCGCTGGCCTTCTACGGCATCCTGCGCGCCAACGCGGTGGTGGTGCCGGTGAACCCCATGAACCGCGTGGCGGAGCTGCGCCACTGCGTGAACGACAGCGGCGCGCGCGTGGCCATCGCCGCGCAGGACCTGCTGCCGCAACTGCGCCCCCTGCTGGCGGACGGCGCCAGCGCCGACGGCACCGGCCTGCAGCACGTCCTCGTCGCCACCTACAGCGACCACCTGCGCGAGCCCACCGAACTGCGCGTGCCCGACTTCGTGCGCGCGCCGCGCGAGCCGCTGGGCGACCATCCCGCCCTCGCCGCCTGGGCCGACGCGCTGGCGGCCGGGCTCACGCCGGGCCCGCTCACCGCCGGCCCCGACGATCTCTGCGCCATGCCCTACACCTCGGGCACCACCGGCCTGCCCAAGGGCTGCATGCACACCCACCGCAGCGTGATGGCCACGCTGGTGGGCGGCGTGCGCTGGTTCGGCACCACGCCCGACGCGGTCTGCCTCGCGGTGCTGCCCTTCTTCCACGTCACCGGCCTGTCGGGCAGCCTCAACGGGCCGCTGTACGCGGGCGCCACGCTGGTGGTGCTCTCGCGCTGGGACCGCGAGGCCGCCGTGCACTGCATGCAGCGCTACGGCGTCACGGTGTGGCAGGCCATCGCCACCATGGTGATCGATTTCCTTGCCCAGCCGGACCTGGAGCGCGTCGACCTCTCCCGCCTGGGCTGCGTGCGCGGCGGCGGCGCGGCCATGCCCGACGCCCTGGCCGCACGGCTCAAGGCCCTCACCGGCCGCGACTACATCGAGGGCTACGGCATGACGGAGGCCATGGGCGCCACCCACATCAACCCGCCGCACCGGCCCAAGCCGCAGTGCCTGGGCCTGCCGGTGTTCGAGGTGGACGCCCGCGTGATCGACCCCGAGACCGGGGCCGAGCGGCCCGTGGGCGAGACCGGCGAAATCGTGCTGCGCGGCCCGCAGGTGATGCAGGGCTACTGGCGCCAGCCGCAGGCCACGGCGCAGGCCTTCATCGAGATCGGCGGCCAGCGCTTCCTGCGCACCGGCGACCTGGGTCACGTCGACGAAGAGGGCTACTTCTTCATGACCGACCGCCTCAAACGCATGATCAACGCCAGTGGCTACAAGGTCTGGCCCGCCGAGGTGGAGGCGCTGATGTACCACCACCCCGCCATCCAGGAGGCCTGCGTGATCGCCGCGCGCGATGCGCGGCGCGGCGAGACGGTCAAGGCCCTGGTGGTGCTGCGCCCCGGACAGCGCGGCCGCGTGAGCGAGCAGGACCTGATCGACTGGGCGCGCGGCCGCATGGCCGCCTACAAGAGCCCGCGCATCGTCGAATTCGTGGCCTCGCTGCCCCGCTCGGGCAGCGGCAAGGTGATGTGGCGCGAACTGCAGGAGCAGCAGGCCGCGCGCGACGCCGCCGCGCCCCCGTGATCCCCCGCGCCGTGCGCTGCGCGGCACCCATCGCCATCCGGCAAACCACCCGCAAGGAGACAAGACGATGACCCGCCCGACAGAACACGCCCCGACCCTGCGCCGCCGCAGCCTGCTGCTGGCCGGCGTGGCCGCCAGCGCCGGCGCCGCCCCCTGGGTCGCGGCCCAGGCGCAGGCCTACCCCAGCCGTCCCATCACGCTCATCATTCCCTGGCCGGCCGGCGGCTCCACCGACCGCCACCTGCGCACCCTGGCCGAACTCGCCAGCAAGCACCTGGGCCAGGCCATCACCGTGGAGAACCGCCCCGGCGCCGGCGGCACCCTGGGCCCCAGCACCATGGCGCAGACCGCCAAGCCCGACGGCTACACCATCGCCCAGTTCCCGCTGGGCCTGCTGCGCATGCCGCACATGCAGAAAACCAGCTGGGACCCGCTGAACGACTTCACCTACATCATCGGCGTCTCGGGCTACACCTTCGGCCTCACCGTCAAGGCCGACTCGCCCTACAAAACCTTCAAGGACTACATCGAGGCCGCGCGCCAGCGCCCGGGCGAGATCAACTACGGCTCCACCGGCACCGGCAGCAGCCCGCACCTGCTGATGGAAGAGCTGGCCGGCAACGCCAAGGTCAAGCTGGTGCACGTGCCCTTCAAGGGCAACGCCGACCTGCAGGCCGCCCTGCTCGGCGGCCACGTGATGGCCCAGAGCGACGCCAGCGGCTGGGACAAGTACGTCGACGCCGGCCAGATGCGCCTGCTTGTCACCTTCGGCGAGCAGCGCACCCAGCGCTGGCCCGAGGTGCCCACCGCGCAGGAGCTGGGCTACGGCGTGGTGTCCACCTCGCCCTACGGCCTGGCCGGCCCCAAGGGCATGGACCCGGCCGTGGTCAAGGCCTTGCACGACGCCTTCAAGAAGGCCATGGACGAGCCAAAGCACATGGAGGTGCTGGCCCAGCTCAACCAGGCCGTGTGGTACCGCAGCGGCGAGGACTACAAGAAGTGGGCCGGCGAGACCTTCGCCAAGGACAAGGCCCTGATCGAGCGCCTCGGACTGGCCGCCAAGTGAGGGCCCGGGTGGGGCATTGCCCCGGCGGTCGCGCCAACTTGCGATAATCCGGCCGAACTGCGCAAGGCCCGTTGAGCGTTCAACGGGCCTTTTTCTTGCCTTCGACTCCTACCGCGCCATGACCTCCGCCCTGCACACCTCCAACCTCACGTCGCTGCCGCTGCTCGCGCGCGGCAAGGTGCGCGACAACTACGCCGTTGGCGACGACCGCATCCTCATGGTGGCGTCCGACCGCATCAGCGCCTTCGACGTGATCATGGGCGAACCCATTCCCGGCAAGGGGGAACTGCTCACCCGGCTGTCGCTGTTCTGGTTCGACCGCCTGGGCCCCAAGGGCCTCAACATCTGCCCCATCCACCTCACGGGCGAAGACCCCGAAAGCGTGGTCACGCCGGCCGAGCGGGCGCAGGTGGTGGGCCGGTCCATGCTGGTGCAGCGCCTCAAGCCCATTCCGGTGGAAGCGGTGGTGCGCGGCTACCTGGCCGGCAGCGGCTGGAAGGAGTACCAGGAGAGCCGCTCGGTCTGCGGCGTGCCGCTGCCCGAGGGCCTGCTCAACGCCTCCCAGCTGCCCGAACCCATCTACACGCCGGCCGCCAAGGCCGCCATGGGCGAGCACGACGAGAACATCACCTACGAGCGCACGGTGGAGATGGTGGGCGCCGAGGTCGCGGCGCAGATCCGCGACATCGCCATCCGGCTCTACCGGGCGGCCGCCGCCATCGCGCTCGAAAAGGGCATCATCATCGCGGACACCAAGTTCGAGTTCGGCCTGGACGCCGCCGGCCGCGTGGTGCTGATGGACGAGGTGCTGACGCCCGACAGCTCGCGCTACTGGCCGGCCGAGAGCTACGCCGTGGGCAGCAACCCGCCCAGCTACGACAAGCAGTACCTGCGCGACTGGCTCGAAGGCGCCAAGGTCAACGGCAAGCCCTGGGACAAGACCGCGCCCGCGCCGCGCCTGCCGCGCGAGGTGATCGAGAAAACCGCCGAGAAGTACCGCGAGGCGCTCACGCGCCTCGTCGGCTGAGGCTTCGCCGCCTGCCCGGCCGCGGCCTGCGAGGCGCGGCCCGCGCCGCGGCGCTGCGTGAGCGCCCGCTTCAGCTCAGCACGACGGACGACAGGCGCCGCCGGTAGCTCGCCACCGTCGGGTCCTCCGGCGGCACCTGGCCCTCGGCCACCTTGGGTTTGGGCGGCTCGATGACGTCGAGCACCGCGATGTAGGTCTTGCGCGCGAGCTCGTCGTTCCAGGACTTGTCGCGCATCAGGATCTCCAGCAGCTCGTCCATCGCGGCCGTCCACTGGCCGTAGGCCATCAGCAGCTGCGCGCGGGCGAAGCGCGCGTCGAAGTCGCGCTTGTTGGCGGCGATGGCGGTGTCCAGCGCGGCCATGCGGGCCTCGGGCTCGGCCACCTCGGCCTGCGCGTCGCGCGCGTCCATCCAGCGCTTGAGCGAGTCGAGCCGGCGCACGGCCGCGGCCTTGGCGATGACGGGCGCGAAGGCCACCTTGGCCTCGTCGTCCTCGCCCAGCTCCAGCAGCAGCTTCACCAGGTCGAAGCGCGCGTCGTCGTTCTCCGGGTCGGCCTGCACGGCCTGGCGCAGGCGCTCCAGCGCGGTCTCGGTGTCGCCGTCGGCCAGCGCCTCCTGCGCGGCGGCTTCCTCGGCCTCGGCCACGAGCTCGCCCTCGCCAGGCACGTGCTTGTCGAGGAAGGCGCGCACCTGGCCTTCGGGCAGCGCGCCCATGAAACCGTCGACCGGCTGGCCGTTCATGAGCAGCACGCAGGTGGGGATGCTGCGGATGCCGAAGGCCGCGGCGAGCTGCTGCTCCTGGTCGGAATCGACCTTCACCAGCTTGAAGCGGCCGCCGTATTCGGTTTCGAGCTTTTCCAGGATGGGGCCGATGACCTTGCAGGGCCCGCACCACGGGGCCCAGAAGTCCACCAGCACGGGGGTCTGCATCGAGGCCTCGATGACCTCGGCTTCGAAGTTGGCGATGGTGACGTCGATCATGGCTGCGCTCGGGTAATTGGGGGCAAAACGTAAAATCGCGACTTTACCGGAGGCCCCGCGGGCCGAAAGCCGATTCCATGAACCCCATCCCCGTGGGCGTGGTCATGGGTTCCAGCAGCGACTGGGACACCATGCAGCACGCCGTGCAGATCCTCCAGCAGTTCGGTGTCGCGCACGAGGCGCGGGTGGTCTCGGCCCACCGCATGCCCGACGACATGTTCGCCTACGCCGAGGCCGCCGCGGCGCGCGGCCTCAAGGCCATCATCGCGGGCGCGGGCGGCGCCGCCCACCTGCCCGGCATGCTGGCCGCCAAGACCGTGGTGCCCGTGCTGGGCGTGCCCGTGGCGAGCAAGCACCTCAGTGGGGTCGATTCGCTGCACAGCATCGTGCAGATGCCCAAGGGCGTGCCCGTGGCCACCTTCGCCATCGGCCCCGCCGGCGCGGCCAACGCGGCCCTGTTCGCGGTGGCCATGCTGGCCGGCGAAGACCCGGTCCTGCGACAGAAACTGCAGGCCTTCCGCGCCGAACAGACCGAGGCCGCGCGGGCCATGACCCTGCCTCCCCACGCATGACCGCAACGCCCCCCCTGCTTCCCGGCGCCACCGACGCCTCGGGCCGCCCCACCACGCTGGGCGTGATGGGCGGCGGCCAGCTCGGCCGCATGTTCGTGCAGGCCGCGCAGGCCATGGGCTTCAGCACCGCCGTGCTCGACCCCGACGCCGACAGCCCGGCCGGCCTCATCAGCCACCACCACATCCGCTGCGCCTACGACGACCCGAAGGGACTGGCACAGCTGGCCCAGTGCAGCGACGCCATCACCACCGAGTTCGAGAACGTGCCGGCGCCCGCGCTGGCGTCGCTGGCGGCGCTGCGGCCGGTGGCGCCCGGCGCGGCCAGCGTGGCCATCGCCCAGGACCGGGCGGCCGAGAAGGCGCATTTCGAGCGCTGCGCGGCCGACAACGACGGCGTGCGGCCCGCGCCCCACGCCAGCATCGACACCCCCGATCAGCTCGCCGCCGTGGCGGCCGAGCTGCTGCCCGGCATCCTGAAGACCGCGCGCCTGGGCTACGACGGCAAGGGCCAGGCCCGCGTGAAGGACCGCGCCGAACTCGCCGCCGCCTGGGACCGCCTGGGCCGCGTGCCCTGCGTGCTGGAGCGGCTCATGCCGCTGCGCGCCGAATGCTCGGTCATCGTGGCGCGTGGCGCCGACGACCAGTGCGTCAGCTTCCCGGTGCAGAAGAACACCCACCGCGACGGCATCCTCGCCGTCACCGAGGTCTACGAGGGCGCGATCGACCCCGCCCTGGCGCGGCGCGCTCAGGCCGCCACCATGGCCATCGCGCGCCAGCTCGGCTACGTGGGGGTGCTCTGCGTGGAGTACTTCCTGGTCGACGACGGCCGCGGCGGCCTGGACCTGGTGGTCAACGAAATGGCGCCGCGCCCGCACAACAGCGGCCACTACACGCAGAACGCCTGCGACGTCTCGCAGTTCGAGGCGCAGGTGCGCGCGGTCGCCGGCCTGCCGCTGCGCGCGCCGGTGCAGCACAGCCCGGCCATCATGCTCAACCTGCTGGGCGACCTGTGGTTCGCCCCGAACGCGCGGCACGCGCGGGCCAGCGACACGCCCGTCACGCCCCCCTGGGACGAGGTGCTGGCCCTGCCCGGCACGCACCTGCACCTGTACGGCAAGGCCAGCGCCCGCCCGGGCCGCAAGATGGGCCACCTCAACATCACCGGCCCCACGGTGGCCGCGGTGCGCGGCACCGCCGCGAAAGCGCTGGCCCTGCTGGGCCTGCCGCCGCTCTAGGCCCGCCATGCCGCTGCTGCTCGACGCGTCGCGCCCCGAGGCCATCGAACAGGGCGCGCGGCGCCTGGCCGACGGCGGCCTGGTGGGCCTGCCCACCGAGACCGTCTACGGCCTGGCCGCCGACGCCGACAACGCCAGCGCGGTGCGGCGCATCTTCGAGGCCAAGGGCCGCCCAGCCGACCACCCGCTGATCGTGCACGTCGCGGCCGATGCGCCACGCGCCGCCATCGACCACTACGCGCGCGAGGTGCCGGCCTTCGCCGAGCGCCTGATCGCCGCGCTCTGGCCCGGCCCGCTCACGCTGATCCTGCCACGCCGCGCCGAGGTGGCCGCCGTGGCCGCCGGCGGGCAGGACTCGGTCGGCCTGCGCTGCCCCTCGCACCCCGTGGCCCAGGCCGTGCTGCGCGCCGCCGCCGCGCATGGCGTGCACGGCGTGGCCGCGCCCAGCGCCAACCGCTTCGGCCGCGTCAGCCCCACCAGCGCCGCGCACGTGATGGAGGAGTTCGCCGCGCTGGCCGATGACGCGCTGCTGGTGCTCGACGGCGGCGCCTGCCCCGTGGGCATCGAATCGACCATCGTGGACTGCACGCGCGGCCACCCGGTGCTGCTGCGCCCCGGCGTGCTCACGCAGGCGCGGCTGGAGGCCATCGCCGGCCAGCCGCTGCGCGCGCGCGACGGGGCCGCGCCGCGCGCCTCGGGCACGCTGGAATCGCACTACGCGCCGCGCGCCAAGGTGCGGCTGATGGACGCCAGGCAGCTGCGCGCGGCCTTCCAGGTGCTGGGCGAGGACGCCCGGCACATCGCCCTGTACGCGCGCAGCCCGATCGAGGCCGCGCGCGGCGCGCCGCGCCGGCGCATGCCCGACGACGCCGAAGCCGCCGCGCGCGAGCTGTTCGCCGTGCTGCGCGAACTCGACGCCACCGGCGTGCGCCTGATCTGGGTGGAAACGCCACCCGACGGCCCCGAGTGGGACGGCGTGCGCGACCGCTTGAGCCGCGCGGCGGCCTGATATCGAACGACCGGCGTTCGATCTGTCGCTGGTCAAAAGGTCTGGGTAGGGCAGGGCTTCGTGCCTCTGCTTCTTCTTGGGCCGACGGCGTGGCCAGCCAAGACAAGCAACGGACCGCCCCCCGCTCGGTGATGGGTTGGCATCTGCCCCAATTCAGGGGGATCGGAATGCCTGGTGGTGCACTTGGGTGCAGGTGGGACGGGTGGTGGCGAGAAGCCAACCGTCAGCGCGAGATCTTGGAGGGGAAAAACGCCCAGTCAGTCCGCCAGCCGGGCGGTCCACTCCACCAGCGCCTCCAGCGCCGGGCGCGCCGCCGGCGCGTTGGGGTGGTTCACAAAAGCCACCACCACGTAGCGCACGCCATTGGCCGCGTTCACATAGCCGGCCACGCCGGTGACGTCGCGCAGCGTGCCGGTCTTGAGCCAGGCGTGGCCGTAGACCGGGCTGCGCTCATCCGCGGCGTAGCGGCGCGCCGTGCCGGTCACGCCCGCCAGCGAGAGCGTGCCGACGAAGGCGTCGGCCTGCGGATGGCGCGCCGCGTGGCGCAGCAGCAGGGCCAGGGCCTCGGGCGTGATGCGCTCGTCGCGCGACAGGCCCGAGCCGTTCTGGATGACGGGCGCCGGCACGCGCTCGCCGAAGGTGCGGCGCCACCAGTTGCCCAGCACCGTGCGCGCCTGCTCGAAGCCGCTGCGCTTCCAGGGCAGCGGCCCGCTGCCGGGCAGCGCCGTGGCCTGCGGCGCCAGTTGGCCCAGCGTGAGGAACACCTGCTGGGCCATCACGTTGTTGCTCCACTGGTTCACGTCGGTGAGGATGTCGGTCAGCGGCAGCGAGGGCGCGTCGAGCAGCAGCTTGGCGTCCAGCGGCGTGAGGCCGGCGCGCACCTGGCCCGTGAGCAGGCCGCCGCTGGCGCGCCACAGGCCCTCCATCGCGCGCGCCGCGAAGCTGGCCGGGTCCTGGTAGGCCACGGGCCATTTCTGCTCGCCGCAGCGCAGGGGGTAGCGGCCCTGGAAGGCGATGCGGCCGGGGTCGTCGAAGCGCGCGCGCAGCCCGCCGCGCCAGTCGCCGCAGGCGCCGTTGGACAGGGGCACGCTGGCGTCGATGGCCAGGCCCGCCAGCGGCGGCTCGCTGACCACGCGCGCCACGCCCGCCGCGGCGTCGGGCAGGAAACCCAGCACCACCGACTTGAAGTTCACCAGCAGCGCGTCGGGCCCGGCGTTGTAGGGGCGCAGGGCCTCGCCATCGAAAGCGCCGGGGTCGTAGGGCGGCAGGTCGAAAGCGCTGCTGTCGAGCACCATGTCGCCGAGGATGAGCTGCACACCCTGCGCCTGCAGGGCGGCGAAGGCCTCCTGGATGCGCTCGAGCACGAACTTGGGGTCGCCGCCGCCGCGCACGTAGAGGTTGCCGCGCAGCGCACCGGCCTCCAGCGGGCCGTCGGTGTAGAAGCGCGTGCTCCAGGTGTAGCCGGGGCCCAGCAGGTCGAAAGCGGCGTAGCTGGTCACCAGCTTCATCACCGAGGCCGGGTTGACCGGCATCCCCGACTGGTGGCGCACCCGCGCCTCATGGCCGTCCAGCGGCACCACCACGGCGGCGAAGGCGGTGGCGGGCACCTCGGCCCGTGCCAGCGCCGCCGCCACCGGTGGCGGCAGCGCCTCGCGCGAAGGCCCCTGGGCGCAGGCCGGCAGGGCGATGGCCAGCGCCAACAGCAGGGACGACAGGAATCGGTTCACGCGGGGGATTATCGGCCGGGCCCCGGCAGGTCCCTCCAGGCCGGTGGCCGATAATCCCCCGATGCCTGCCGCCCCGTGTTTCCTGGCCATCGAGACCAGCACCGACACCCTCTCGCTGGCCCTGGGCACCGGGCGGGCCGGCGAGGCCGTGCACCGCTTCCAGGGCCCCGGCGGCGCCCAGGCCTCCACCGAACTGCTGCCCCAGGTGCGGCGCCTGCTGGCCGAGGCCGGCCGGTCGCTGGACGAACTGGACGCCATCGCCTTCGGGCGCGGCCCCGGCTCGTTCACCGGCCTGCGCACCGCCTGCGCCGTGGCCCAGGGCCTGGCCTACGGCACGCGCGGGCCGCGCCACCCCCAGGGCCTGCCCGTCCTGCCCATCGACACCCTGCTGGCCCTGGCCGAGCAGGCCCGCGCCGACGACGCGGCCGAGGGCCACACGGCGCCCGCCCACATCGTGGCCCTGCTCGACGCGCGCATGGACGAGCTCTACCTGGCGGCCTACGCACTCGACGGCGAATCGCTGCGCGCCCTCGCCCCGCCCCGGCTGTGCGCGCCCGCCGACCTCGCGGGCTGGCTGCACGACCAGGGCCTGGCCGACGGCACCCGCACCCTGCTCGCGGGCAACGCCTTCGCGGCCTACGCCGACGCCCTGCGCGACGCGCCCGGCCGCCGCCGCGCGGCCCTGCCCACGGCCGACGCCTTGCTGCGCCTGGCCCCGGCGCTGATGGCCCGGGGCGCCGCGGTCGGCGCCGCCGAGGCCCTGCCGCTGTACGTGCGCGACAAGGTCGCGCGCACCACGGCCGAACGCGAGGCCGGGACATGAAGCACCCCCGCGCCGGGCTTTGCCCGTCACCCCCTCCAGGGGGCGATGCCAGCGGCCCGGCAAAGCCGGTGCCGCGGCATCCCTCGATGGATGCGGCCGCCACCCTGCCCGGATGGACCGCCGGCCTGTGGCCCGCGCCCATGGACACCCTGCCCGTGCCGCTGGAGGCCGAGGCGCGCGCCATCGCCTTCATGCCCATGACCGAAGCCGACCTGGACGCGGTGCACGCGGTCGAGACCAGTGCCTACGGCCACCCGTGGTCGCCGCGGCACTTCCGCGACTCGCTGCAGGCCGGCTACCCGGCCGTGATGCTGATCGGCGAAGCGCACGCGGGCGAAAGCCCCTGGCCCCCCCGGCCCGACGGCCGCTGGCTGCTCGGCTACCTGGTGGCCATGCCCGGCGTGGACGAGGTGCACCTGCTCAACCTCACCGTGAACCCGCCGCACCAGCGCCAGGGCTGGGCGCGCTTCATGCTCGACGCGCTGGCGCTGTGGTCGCGCGGCCAGGGCGCGCGCGCGCTGTGGCTGGAGGTGCGCCAGAGCAATGCGCCCGCGCGCCGGCTGTATGAACGCTACGGCTTTCGCGAGGTGGGCGTGCGCCGCGGCTACTACCCGCTGTCGGCGCTGCAGCGCGAGGACGCGGTGGTGATGCAACTGGGCCTGGACGGCACGCAGGGCACCGAATGACCGATCGGATCGACACGCCCGACGGCTGGGTGCGCGAACTCGACGCGCGCCAGCGCGCCATGCTGGCCGAGATGGGCGTGAAGGTCTGGGTGCCCGCCCCGCCGCGCGCGCCCGCGGCCAGCGCCGAGCCGGCGACCAGCGCCGTGGCGGCGCCCGCCGCGACGGCCACGCCCGCACCCGCCGGTCGCCCACCCGCGGCGGTCCGCCCGCCCCAGGTGCCGGTGCCTGCGCCGATGCCGGCACCGCCCACCCACCCCAGCCCCGCGCGCAGCGACATCGCCACGCTCGACTGGCCCGCGCTGCGCGAGGCCGTGGCCGACTGCCGCGCCTGCGGCCTGTGCGAGTCGCGGCGCAACACCGTGTTCGGTGTCGGCCACACCGAAGCCGACTGGATGATCGTGGGCGAGGCCCCCGGCGAACAGGAAGACCGCCAGGGCGAGCCCTTCGTGGGCCCCGCCGGCCAGCTGCTCGACGCCATGCTGCGTGCCTGCGGGCGCGACCGCCAGGCCATGGACGCGCGCGGCGTGTTCATCGCCAACGTGCTCAAGTGCCGCCCGCCGGCCAACCGCAACCCGGCGCCCGAGGAAGTGGTGCAGTGCGAACCCTTCCTGTCGCGCCAGGTGGCGCTGGTGCGGCCCAAGCTGATCATCGCCATGGGCCGCTTCGCGGTGCAGTCGCTGCTCAAGACCACCGAGCCGATCGGCCGCCTGCGCGGGCGCCTGCACCGCTACGAGGGCGTGCCGGTCATCGTGACCTACCACCCGGCCTACCTGCTGCGCACGCCCATCGACAAGGCCAAGGCCTGGGCCGACCTGTGCCTGGCCATGGAGATCGATCGGTAGAGCCTGGCGCGGGCGCTAGGCCCTCGGCGGCTCGGCGCCCGGCGCGGCCGGCCTCGCCGGCCACAGCACGGCCGCGATCGCCAGCATGATCAGCGCCACCGCCACCCAGTCCTGCCAGTGCAGCACCTCGCCCAGCAGCCAGGCGCCGCTGAACACGCCCAGCACCGGGATCATCATCACGCTCAGCGTGGACGCGATCGGCGGCAGGTCGCGCGCCAGCACCAGCCAGGCCACCTGAGCGAAGGCGAACACGCCCAGCGCGTTGTAGACGATGGCCCACCACACGACCGGGCCGGGCATCACGCCCCAGGCCTCGCGCTCGAACAGCCAGGACAGGGCGCTCATCCAGACCGTGGTCAGCGCGATCATCCAGAACGAGATCGTCAGCGTGTCGTAGGGCAGCGTGGTGCGCCGCATCTGCTGGGTGCCCCAGGCCCACATCGCCGCGGCCAGCAGCATCATGCCCACCGCCAGCGGCGCCCCCGACAGGCGCACGAACTCGTGCCACAGCAGCAGCAGCACGCCCAGGCCAGCCGCCGCCACGCCGCCCCAGGCGCGCACCGGCAGGCGCTGGCCGAACCACACCGCGCCCACGATGGCCGAGAACACCGGCATGGTGTAGCCCAGGATGGCCGCGCGCCCGCTGGACAGCGACTGGATCGCCAGCACCGCCAGCGTGTGCCAGAACAGCATGTTGATCACCGTGAGCCACGCCAGCTGGCCCCAGTGCTCGCGCGCCATCCGGAACGGCGCCCCGCGCCACCACAGCACGCCGGCCAGCACCGGCAGGCCGATCCACATGCTCAGGGCGCGAAAGGTGAGCGGCTGATAACCCGAGATGCCGATCTTCATGATCGGCCAGTTGATGCCCCACACCAGGGTGAGGAGGACGAGCAGAACCAGTTGCCGGCGCGATATCGAGTGCATGCCGCCGATCGTACGGTTGTTCCAAATCCCGTCCACCGGGCGGGCGGCCGAGGCCCCCACCTAAAATCCCGGCCCATGACCTTCATCGACCAGCTGCAGGCCGCCACCCGCGACAACGCGAGCCTGCTGTGCGTGGGCCTGGACCCGGACCCCGCCAAGTTCCCCGCGCACCTGAAGAACGACGCCTCGCGCATCCACGACTTCTGCGCCGCCATCGTCGATGCCACCGCCGACCTGGTCTGCGCCTTCAAGCCGCAGATCGCCTACTTCGCCGCGCACCGCGCCGAAGACCAGCTCGAGCGCCTGGTCGCGCACATGCGCCGCGCCGCGCCCGGCGTGCCCGTGATCCTCGACGCCAAGCGCGGCGACATCGGCGCCACCGCCGAGCAGTACGCCATCGAGGCCTTCGAGCGCTTCGGCGCCGATGCCGTCACGCTCTCGCCCTTCATGGGCTTCGACTCGGTGGAGCCCTACCTGCGCCGCCACGGCAAGGGCGCCTTCCTGCTGTGCCGCACCTCCAACCCCGGCGGCGACGACCTGCAGGCGCAGCGCCTGTCCTCCGTCGCCGGCGAGCCCCTGCTGTACGAGCACGTGGCGCGCCTCGCGCAAGGACCCTGGAACCTCAATGGCCAGCTCGGCCTCGTGGTGGGCGCCACCTACCCAGCCGAGATCGCGCGCGTGCGCGAACTCGCGCCCACGCTGCCCCTGCTCATCCCCGGCGTGGGCGCGCAGGGCGGCGACGCCGCGGCCACCGTGCGCGCGGGCCTGCGCGTGCAGGGCGATGCCATCACCGGCCCCGTCGTCGTGAACTCCTCGCGCGCCATCCTCTACGCCTCGGCGGGCGACGATTTCGCCGCCGCGGCGCGCCAGGCGGCCCTCAAAACGCGTGATCAATTGCACGCGGCGCGCATCGGCTGAACGACCGACGGCTTGACAAATACCCCCGTACGGTAAGCCGCTCAGCGGATGCGGCGACGCCACGACACCCCCCTGTAACCAAGCGCAACGCGCCATCAGCGCCCGCGGTCGCCTGCCTAGACTCGCGCCCCATCCAGATGGAGGGTGGCCATGGCGACGATCGAACAGGACGATCTGCCCAGCGATGCGCTGATCGAGCAAGAAGACCCGGCGGCGCGGACCCGCGCAGGGATCGCCGCTGCCGCGGCAGCGGCCACGGCGGCGCTGGCCGCCTGCGGGGGTGGCGGCGGTGGCAGCGACGGCGGATCGGCCGAACCGCCCTTCGTGCCCGTGGTGGACTTTCCCCTCGACGGCTACACCTACCTCGCCGCGAACAACGACGCCGAGGCGGCGCGCTTCCTGCAGCAGGCGCAGTTCTCCTCCACGCCGCAGGAGATCGCGGCGCTGCGCGGCGAGGGCTACGCCCTGTGGCTGGCGCGCCAGTTCCAGCAGCCCCGCGGCCAGAGCGGCTGGGACTGGCTGGAAGCGCGCGGCTACGGCGCCATCGACAGCAACAGCTACTTCTTCAACCAGTACCCGGCCGACTTCATGCTCTGGAGCCAGCTGCTGTCGGGCGGCGAGGCCATGCGCAAGCGCGTCGCGCTCGCGCTGTCCGAGATCTTCGTCAGCTCGCTGACCACGGCCGAGTTCACCTGGCGCAGCCACGCCTACGCCTCGTGGTGGGACATGCTCATGCGCAACGCTTTCGGCAACTTCCGCCAGTTGCTCGAGGACGTGACGCTGCACCCGGCCATGGGCTACTTCCTCAACACCAAGGGCAACCAGAAAGAGAACCCCTCCACCGGCCGCGTGCCCGACGAGAACTACGCGCGCGAGGTGATGCAGCTCTTCACCATCGGCCTGCTCGAACTCAACCTCGACGGCACGCCCAGAATGAGCGGTGGCCGCCCCATCGAGAGTTACACCCAGGACGACGTGACCCACCTCGCGCGGGTCTTCACCGGCTGGGACTTCGACACCTCCGACGGCGTGCGGCACACG
Source organism: Hydrogenophaga sp. YM1 (assembly GCF_016903055.1). Lineage (NCBI taxonomy): Bacteria > Pseudomonadati > Pseudomonadota > Betaproteobacteria > Burkholderiales > Comamonadaceae > Hydrogenophaga > Hydrogenophaga sp. YM1. The sequence continues at coordinate 4,091,607 of NZ_CP070223.1, forward strand.
CCGGTCGGGCAGAACTACACCATCGAATCCAGCGCCTTCGCGCGCAAGCCCATGAGCCTGCGCGAGAGCCGCCATTCCACGCTGGAGGCGCGCTTCCTGGGCGCCACGGTGCCGGCCGGCACGCCGGGGCGCGCGGCGCTGCGCATCGCCCTGGACACGCTGTTCAACCACCCCAACACCGGGCCCTTCTTCGCGCGCCAGATGATCCAGCGCCTGGTGACCAGCGACCCCAGCCCGGCCTACGTGGCGCGCGTGGCGAGCAAGTTCAACAACAACGGCAAGGGGCAGCGCGGTGACCTGCAGGCGGTGATGGTCGCCATCCTGCTCGACCCCGAGGCGCGCGGCGGCCTCTCGCTGGCCAGCAGCACCCACGGCAAGCTGCGCGAGCCCATGGTCCGCTTCATCCAGTGGGCGCGCAGCTTCAACGTCACGTCGGCGGCGGGCAGCTGGAAGGTCTTCGACCTGGCCGACGCCGGCACCCAACTCGGCCAGAGCCCACTGCGCTCGCCCTCGGTCTTCAACTTCTTCCGCCCCGGCTACGTGCCGCCCAACACCGCCCTGGCGGCCCGCAATGCCACGGCGCCGGAGTTCCAGCTCGTCAACGAGTCCAGCGTGGGCGGCTACCTCAACTTCATGCAGGGGGTGATCGAGCGCGGCATCAACTGCCCCAACCCGGGCGTGCCGTATGCCGCGTGGAACAACTACGCCTACGACGTGAAGGCCAACTACGCGCGCGAACTCGCGCTGGTGACCAACGCCGCCGCGCTGGTGGACCACCTGAACCTGGTGCTGGCGGCGGGGCAGATCTCCCCCGCCACGCGCACGCTCATGGTCAACGCGCTCAACGCCACCGGCGTCACGGCCGGCAGCAGCGCCGACGCGAAGAACCGCCGGGTCTGGGCCGCCGTGCTCATGGTGATGGCCTGCCCCGAGTACCTGATCCAGAAGTGAGGAGCGCGCCATGCATTTCATCGCCCCCGCCCGACACACCCGCCGCGCCTTTCTGCGCCGCGCTGGCCAGCTCGCCTTCACCGGCACCGCCCTGCCGACGGTGATGAACCTCGCCGCCATCGGCGAGGCCGCGGCCTTCGACGCCACCGACTACAAGGCCCTGGTCTGCGTCTTCCTGTTCGGTGGCAACGACTACGCCAACACCGTCATCAACTACGACGCCACCAGCCACGCCCAGTACGCCGCCATCCGCGGCGGCATCGCCATCCCGCGCGCCGACCTGGCGGCCACGGTGCTCAACCCCGCCGTGCCGCTGCCCGACGGCAAGCAGTACGCCCTGCACCCTGCCATGACGGGCCTGGCCAACCTCTTCAACGCCGGCGCGGCCGCCGTGCAGCTCAACGTCGGGCCCCTGGTGGTGCCGCTCACGCGCCAGCAGTACAACAGCAACAGCGCCTCCTTCCCGCGCCCGCCCAAGCTGTTCTCGCACAACGACCAGCAATCGGTGTGGATGAGTTCGGCCGCCGAAGGCAGCACCACGGGCTGGGGCGGCCAGGTGGGCGACCTGGCGCGATCGAGCAACACCAACAGCGTGCTCACCTGCGTCTCGGTGGCCGGCAACACCGTGTTCCTCTCGGGCGACGAGGCGTTGAGCTACCAGGTCGGCAGCGGCGGGGCGGTCCGCATCAACTGCCTCAACAGCAACGTCTATGGTTCGCCGGCCGTGCGCTCGGCACTGGTGGACATCGCCATGCAGACCCGCGCGCACGCGCTGGAGAACGAATACAACCTCGTCACCGCGCGCGCCTACGGCACCGAAGGCGCCATCACCAGCGCGCTCAACGCCTTTCCCGCCAACACCGCGCCGTTCAGCGGCTTCCCGGCCAACAACGGCCTGGCCAGCCAGCTGCGCCTGGTCGCGCGGCTGATCGCCGCGCGCAACCAGCTCGGCAGCCGGCGCCAGGTGTTCTTCGTCTCGCTCGGCGGCTTCGACCTGCACGACAACCTGCTCAACGGCCAGGCCGGCCTGATGGAGCGCCTGAGCGGCGCGCTCACCGCCTTCTACGACGCCACCGTGCAGCTCGGCGTGGCCGACAAGGTGACCGCTTTCACCGCCTCGGACTTCGGCCGCACGCTCACCTCCAATGGCGACGGCTCCGACCACGGCTGGGGCTCGCACCACCTCATGGTGGGTGGCGCCGTGCGCGGCCGCGCCTTCTACGGCAAGGCCCCGCCCGTGAGCGTGACCAACAGCACCAGCGACAGCTTCGATCAGTGGCACGTGGGCCAGGGCCGGCTGCTGCCCAGCACCTCGGTGAGCCAGTACGCGGCCACGCTGGCGCAGTGGTTCGGCGTGAGCGGCGGCGAGCTGGGCCAGGTGCTGCCCTACATCGGCAACTTCAACAGCGTGGACTACCCGGGCAATCTGGGGTTCATGGCCTGAGGGCCCGGCGGTCGGAGCGCGCGCGACACCCGCGCGCGACGGGGCGCACTAGCATGCCCCCATGATCGATCTCTACACCGCCGCCACCCCCAATGGCCACAAGGCCTCGATCGCGCTGGAGGAATTGGGCCTGCCCTACACGCTCAAGGTGCTCGACCTCACGGCCGGCGAGCAAAAGCGCCCCGACTTCCTGGCCATCAACCCCAACGGCCGCATCCCCGCCATCGTGGACCACGGGGCCGGCGGCTTCGCGGTGTTCGAGTCGGGCGCGGTGCTGATCTACCTGGCCGAGAAGACCGGCCGGCTCATGCCCACGGACGCGAAAGGCCGCTCGCGCGTGCTGCAGTGGCTGATGTTCCAGATGGGCGGCGTGGGCCCGATGATGGGGCAAGCCAATGTGTTCTTCCGCTACTTCCCCGAGAAGATCCCGGCGGTGATCGATCGCTACCAGGGCGAGACCAAGCGCCTGTTCCGCGTGCTCGACGGCCACCTGAAAGACAACGAGTACCTGGCCGGCGACTACTCCATCGCCGACATCGCCAACTGGGCCTGGGTGCGCACGCACCGCTGGTCCGGCGTGGACATCGACGACCTGCCGCACCTCAAGCGCTGGCGCGACGCCATCCGCGCGCGCCCGGCGGTGCAGCGCGGCATCGAATCGCCGCCGTCGAAGGTGGACCTCACGCGCGATGGCGACGAAGCGGCGCGCCGCTTCTCGCAAGACGCGCGCCAGCTGATGGAAACCGGCCAGAGCCTGAAGGAGGACCGCCGATGAAGCTCTACGTGTCCGAGCGCGCGCCCAACCCGCGCCGCGTGCAGATGTTCATCGCCGAAAAGGGCATGACCGGCATCGAGGAGGTGCTGGTCGACATCAATGCGCACGAGCACAAATCGCACCCCGTGCTCTCGCGCAGCCCGATGGCGCGCATCCCCGTGCTCGAACTCGACGACGGGCGCGCGCTGAGCGAGTCGCGCGCGATCTGCGCCTACCTCGAGGGCCTGCAGCCCGAGCCCAACCTGATGGGCCGCGACGCCGAGGAGCGCGCCTTCATCGAGATGGCCGACCGGCACGTGGAGTGGTACGTGACGCTGCCGCTGGCGCAGGCGATCCGCCACCAGCACCCCGGCCTGGCGGTGCTGGAGCAACCGCAATTCCCCGCGTTCGGGGCGTCGCAGCAGGCCAAGGCGATGGAGACCCTGCGCTGGCTCGACGGCCTGCTGCGCGGCCAGCCCTGGGTGGCGGGGCAGCGCTTCACGATCGCCGACATCACGGCCTTCTGCACCATCGAATTCGCGCGGCTGCTCAAGTTCAAGCCGGGGGAACAGGGACTCGCCGCCCTGGCGGCGTGGCGGGATCGGGTGGCGGAGCGGCAGCCCTCCCGCTCGGACGGCGGCCCCGTCAAACCCGCTTAAGTCAAGGATAAGAATTATTTGCATTTAGAATTCGGCGTTTCCTCCCTTCCGTCCTGGAGAACCGCCATGCGCCTGAAGCCCCTCGCCGCCGCCGCCGTGCTCGCCCTGAGCCTGGCCGCCCCTTTGCATGCCCAGACCGCCGCCACCCCCGCCAGCGTGGCCACCCACTACGCGGCCCTGGTGCACGCCAACTACGAGGACACGCTCAACGCCGCCAAGGCGCTGCAGGCCGCCGTCAAGGCCTTCACCGCCGCGCCCTCGCAGCCCACCCAGGACGCCGCCCGCAAGGCCTGGCTGGCCGCGCGCGAGTTCTATGGGCAGACCGAGGCCTTCCGCTTCTATGGCGGCCCCATCGACAACGACAACGGCCCCGAAGGCCGGCTCAACGCCTGGCCCATGGACGAGTCCTACGTGGACTACGTGGACGGCAAGAAGACCGCCGGCCTGGTCAACAACAAGAAGCAGGCCCTCACCAAGAAGGCGCTGGCCGCGCTGAACGAAAAAGGCGGCGAGGAGAACATCGCCACCGGCTGGCACGCCATCGAGTTCATGCTCTGGGGCCAGGACCTGTCCGAAACCGGTCCGGGCAACCGCAGCTTCGAGGACTTTGTCGACGGCAAGGCCCCCAACGCCGACCGCCGCCGCCAGTACCTCAACACCGTCACCGACCTGCTGGTGGACGACCTGGGCGGCCTGGTGAAGGCCTGGGCGCCGGGCGCCAAGAACAACTACCGCGCGACGTTCGAGAAGGGCGGCAACGAGTCCCTGCGCAAGATGTTCGTGGCCATGGGCTCGCTCTCGCGCGGCGAACTGGCCGGCGAGCGCCTGGAGGTGGCCCTGGCCAGCCAGGACCAGGAAGACGAGCACAGCTGCTTCTCCGACAACACCCACCGCGACGCCGTGGCCAATGCCAAGGGCATCGAGAACGTCTGGCTGGGCCGCTACGTGCGCGCCGACGGCAGCACCCTGCAGGGCCCCAGCCTGCGCGACCTGGTGAGCGCCAGGAACGCCGGCGTGGCCGACAAGACCACCCAGCAGATCCGCACCTCGGTGGCGTCGGCCGAGGCCATTCCCGCGCCCTTCGACCGCGCCATCGTCGCCGGCTCGGCGGGCCGCCCGAAGATCGAGGCCACCATCAAAAGCCTGACCGAGCAGTCCAAGGACATCGTGGCCGCCGCGGCCGCCGTGGGCATCGCCAAACTCACGCTGGTGCAACCGTGAGGCCAGCGGCCTGGGTCGCCGCGGCCTTGGGCGTGGCGGCGCTCACCTCGATCGCCGCGCTGCAGGCGGCGGCACAAGCGCCTGCCCCCACCAGCCCCACCGACGCGGCGCCCGATCCCCTGGGCGAGAAGGTCGGTGGCGCCACCACGGTCTGGGCCACCGGGCAGAACGCCTTCTCCTTCCCCGCCGCCAACCTCACCGACCCGGAGCGCACGCGCTTCGTCATCGGCAACTCCTTCTTCAAGCGCAACTGGGTCGAGGCCCCCGCGAGCACCAAGGCGCGCGACGGCCTGGGCCCGAACTTCCTGGCGCGCTCCTGCGGCGCCTGCCACCTGTTCGACGGCCGCGGTGAGCCGCCGCCGTGGCGGCGCGGCATCTCCGATCAGGAGCCGCTGGCCCTGCTGCTGCGCCTGTCGGTGCCCGGCACCGACGCGCACGGCGGCCCGAAGCACGACCCCGTCTATGGCGACCAGCTCAACACCGCAGCGGTCCAGGGCGTCAAGCCCGAGGGCCGGGTGCGCCTGCGCTGGCAAGCCATCCAGGGCCGCTTCGCCGACGGCACGCCCTACACGCTGCAAAAGCCCGAGTACATCGTCGACCGCCTCGCCTACGGCCCCTTCGCCCCGGGCGTGATGATCAGCCCGCGCATCGCGCCGCAGGTCATCGGCGTGGGCCTGCTCGAAGCCATCCCCGAACGCGAGGTCCTGGCCAACGCCGAGGCTCAGGCGGCGCTGCCCGGCCCCATCAAGGGACAGCCCAACCGCGTGTGGGACGTGTTCGCGCAGCGCGAGATGCTCGGCCGCTTCGGCTGGAAGGCCAACGTGGCCACCGTCGCCCACCAGACGGCGGGCGCCTTCCACGGCGACATCGGCATCACCTCGGCGCAGTTCCCCGACGAGACCTGCACGCCCCGGCAGAAGGACTGCCTGGCCGCGCCCAAGGGCTCGCGCAACGGCCAGCCCGAGATCGACCCCAAGACCCTGGACGAGGTGGTGTTCTACCAGGCCACGCTGGCGCCGCCCGCGCGCCGCCACATCCAGGACCCGCAGGTGCTGCGGGGCCAGCGGCTGTTCGCTCAGGCGCAGTGCGCGGTCTGCCACCGGCCCACCTACACCACGGCCGAAGGCCCCTTCCCGCGCCTGACCAGCCGGGCCCTGCAGGGCCAGACCATCCACCCCTACACCGACCTGCTGCTGCACGACATGGGCGAGGCCCTGGCCGATGGCCGACCCGACTTCCTGGCCAACGGCCGCCAGTGGAAAACGCCGCCGCTGTGGGGCATCGGGCTGATCAAGGACGTGAACGGCCACACCCGCCTGCTGCACGACGGCCGCGCCAATGGCGTGCTCGAGGCCATCCTCTGGCACGGCGGCGAGGCCGAGGACAGCAAGCAGCAGGTGCTGAAGTTCGGCGAGGCCGACCGCCGCGCCCTGGTGAAATTCGTGGAGAGCCTCTGATGCGTACCCGATCCCGCTGGCGGCTTGGCGCGGCACTCGCCCTGCTGCTGTGCGCGCCCGGCGCGCTGTGGGCGCAGGCCGCCGCGCCCTACTACTACCCGCCCGACGCGGTGGCCGCCCTGTACCGCGACCACACCGCGCCGCTGGCGCGCGCCTTGGCCGAGCAGGCGCCCAGGCTGGTGCAGGCGCTGCAGGGCCACTGCGCCGGCCCGGCCGCGCTGGCGCCGGCGCGCGCGGCCTGGACGCAGACGGCGCTGGCCTGGGAGCGCCTGGCCGCCGTGGCCGTGGGCCCGCTGATCGAGCGCCGCTCGCTGCGCGAGATCGACTTCCAGCCGCTGCGCCCCGAACTGCTCAAGCGCTCGCTGGCGCGCGAACCCAAGACCCTGGACGACATGGAGCGTGTGGGCACGCCCGCCAAGGGCCTACCCGCCATCGAGTACCTGCTGTGGAGCGCGCCCGCCGCGCCGCGCAGCAGCGCCTGCGCCTACGCCGTGCTGGCCGCGCAGGCCGTGCAGCGCGAAGCCGAGGCCCTGCGCGCCGCCTTCGACGCGCTGGCCGCCGCACCGCCCGAAGAAGACGCCGCCGTCACGGCCTTCGTGGAATTCATCAACCAATGGCTGGGCGGCCTGGAGCGCCTGCGCTGGGCGGGCATGGAGAAACCCCTGCGCGAGGCCGAGACGCGCGGTGCCGCGCCCGCCTTCGCGCGGCTGCCCAGCGGCCAGACCGGCGCGGCCTGGGCCGCTGGCTGGGCCGAGTTGCGCGCCCTGGCGCGCCAACCCGACAACGGCGCGCCCGCCATCGGCGCGGGCCGGGTGAGCATCGAGTCCTACCTGCGCGGGCGCGGGCACATCGCACTGGCCGATCGCTGGCGCGCGACGGTGGACGAGGCCGACCGCGCGATGCAGGGCGTTCAGCCTGGCGCCCCCGCCAGCGTCGACGCGGCGGCGCGCACGCTCAAGAGGCTGACCACGCTGATGCAGTCCGAGGTGGCGGGCAGCCTCGAAGTGAACCTGGGGTTTTCCAGTGCCGATGGCGACTAGACGGCTCCCCCCTGCGCCGCTGCGCGGCGTCCCCTTCCGGGGACAACACCTGCGGACCGGCGAAGCCGGATCCGCGGTGTTTCTGGATGCTTCGCCCGCGGCAGGTCTGACCCGCCGCGGCATCCTCGCCTGGCTGGCGGCGGGCATCGGCGTTCCCGCGCTGGCGCGCGCCCCGAACAGCCTCTTGGTCGCCAGTTGGGCGGAGGGTGGGCAGTACAGGGCCGGGCTGTTGCAAATGGACGAGGCGCGCGTGTCCGTGCTGGCGCAGCTGCCGCTGCCCACGCGCGCGCACGGCCTCGCCCTGGAAGCCGACGGCGCCGTGCTGGTGGCCGCGCGCCGCCCCGGCGACTGGCTGTTGCGCTGGCGGCCCGACAGCGGCGCGGCCCAGTGGCATTGGGTGGACGACGACCGCCGGCTCAACGGCCATGTGCTGCCCTCCGCCGACCGGCGCGCGGTGTGGACCACCGAGACCAACCAGGCCGACGCCGCCGGGCTGATCGGCGTGCGCGATCCGCGCACGCTGGAGAAAACCGGCGAGTGGGCCACGCAGGGCATGGACCCGCACGAGATGCTGGTGCTGCCCGAGGCCCTGGGCCGCGTCCCGGCCGGCGCGCTGCTCGTGGCCAACGGCGGCATCCCCACGCAGAGCGAGACCGGCCGCAGCCACCGCGACCTGTCGCGCATGGACCCCTCGCTGGTGGCGCTCGACCCGGCGTCGGGCGCCCTGCTGGGCCAGTGGCGCCTGGACGATCCGCGCCTGAGCGTGCGCCACCTTGCCTGGGACCCGGTGGGCCGGCGCGTGGGCATCGCCCTGCAGGCCGAGCACGACGACGAGGCCGCGCGCCGCGACGCCCCCCTGCTGGCCACCTGGGACGGCAGCGCGCTGCGCGCCGCGCCCCCGATGGCGCAGGCGCGCGGCTATGGCGCTGACATCTGCGCGCGCGCCGGCGGCGGTTTCTGGCTCAGCGCCACGCGCGCGAACGCGCTGCTGGGACTCGATGCACGCGGCGCCATCGCCGAGCGGGTGAACCTGCCCTCGGCCGGCGCCCTGGCCGCACGGCCTGGGCACGCCTGGGCCGCTGGCGCGGCGGTCACCTGGCACGACGGCGAGCGCCAGGCCCTGTCCGCCGCGCTGCAACTCGACAACCACTGGGTGAGCGCGCGCGCCTGAGGGCCCGGGCCCGGCCCCGCCCCCCGCGCGGGTCGCTCACCAGGGCGGTGGCGAGCGCTCCAGCGCACTCTCCATGGCCGGCAAGGCCAGCAGGCCCGCCTCCAATTGCGCCTGCAGGCCCGACTGCAAGGCGGCCACGAGCGCGGGCGCCACGCGGGCCGGCACCTGCTGCAGCAGGCCTTGTGCCGTGGCCAGGTCGTTCAGCTCACCCAGCAGCGCCTGCGCCTCGGCCAGCGTGGCGGTGCTGCGCGCGGCGCGCTGGGGGTCGAGCAGGCCGATCAGGAACTCCTGCGTGTAGCGCAGCTTCTTCAGCGCCAGGCGCAGCTCGTGGCGGCCATCGGGGCCCAGGCGGCGCGCGTCGCGCGCCTGTTCGCGCAACCGCGCATGGCCGGCGCGCAACCGGGCCACCGCCCAGCGCGGCAGGTTCACGCGCGCGCGCGGCACCGGCAGCGCGAACACCGAGCGCGTGAAGGCCAGCAAGGCCAGGGCGTGCGCCGGGTCGGCCAGCCGGCGCGCCACCGCGAGGTTGGCCGCGCGGCGCTGGGCGTCCACCCAGGCGCGCAAGGCCTGGGCCTCGGCGCGGGTGTCGCTGTCGGGCAGGCGATCGGGCAGCCATTCGGTGGCGAAGACGTCCCAGTTGCGCGCCGCGCCCAGCGCGTCGGCCAGGCCCTTCCAGTGCGCCGACCAGTGCGCCACCCAGCGGCGCGGCAGGTGCTCGCGAAACAGCCGCAGGCCGGTGCGCAGGCGGCGCAGGGCCACGCGCAGCTGGTGCACGAACTCCGGGTCGGGCAGCGGCGCGCCGGCCAGCGGCAGGTCGGCGAGCGCGCGCGGTTCGGCCTCGTTGGCCTGCAGGTGCGTGAGGCAGGCCAGGCTGGCGGCCTGGAAGGACTCGCGCACCGCCATGTCGCGCGCCAAGGCCAGCGGCGTGGCGCGCCGGGGCATGGCGGCCTGGCCGGCGAACAGGGCGTAGCCGCGCTCGGCCTTGCTGCGCGGCTCGGGGTGAAGGCGCAGCGCGCGCGCCGCCTGGCCCTCGGGGCCGAGCGCCAGGGTGTGCGCCAGGTCGAACAGCGCGTCGACCGGGCCGTCCAGCAGCTCCAGCTCCACCTCGAGCAGGCGCTCGCGGCGCGCGCGCCGGCCGCTGCCCACGCTGATGTGTCCGTCGTCGACGGCCAGCTCGATGCGCGCACCCGCGTGTTCCACCACCACGGCGCGGCGGACGAAGTCGGTGCGGAACACCGCGCGCAGCCGGGGCGCCCAGTCCTGCAGGGCGGCGGCCAGCGCGGGCTCATCCACCACGCGCGCGAAATCGACCCGCCCGCGCGGCTTGGGCACCTCCCATTCGCCGCGCCGCGACAGGCCGCCCACGGTGCTGCCCGAGGTCTTGACGGTGAGCCAGCGCCGCGCGCCCACGCGGCGCTCGCGCAAGGCCAGGCGCGCCTCGCGCAGCGCCAGCTCGGGGGTGTCGAAATAGGTGTTGAACAGGCGCTGCCCCGCGCGCGGCAGGCCGCCCAGCAGCGGGTGGGCCAGCAAACGCGCGGCGTCCTTGGGGTGCAGCGCGAGCTTGAGCTCGGTTTCCTGGGGCATGGGTCGATCAGACCACAGTTCCCCTGAAGCCCGCCACCTTACAGCCGGTTACCACGCGGGCGCTGCCTCGGCCAACAATGGCCGCTCGCGCGCCACGGGAGCGCGGTGTCTCGTTGCGTTGGAGACAAACATGAACACGATGTCCTGGATGCGCGCCGCGCTGGGCGCGGCCCTGCTGGGCTTGCTGGCCGCCTGCGGCGGGGGTGGTGGCGGCGATGGCGACGGCGGCAGCGGCACCCTGCGCGTGGCCCTCACCGACAACCCCGCGTGTGGCTACGACGAGGTGGTGGTCACGGTGAACGAGGTGCGCGTGCACACCGCCGACGCGCCCGACAGCGACCCGGGCTGGCGCTCGATCCCCGTCGACCCGCCCCAGCGCGTCAACCTGCTGGACTACACCAACGGCGCCCTGCTCGACCTCGGGCAGGCGCGCGTGCCCGCGGGCACCTATACCCGCCTGCGCCTGGTGCTGGCGGCCAACACCGGCGCCCAGGCCGACCGCAACTGGATCGTGCTCAGCGGCAACCCGGGCGTGAGGGTGCCACTCAAAACCCCGAGCGGCCAGCCGTCCGGCCTGAAGGTGCAGACCAGCCTGGCGGTGCAGCGCAACGGCCTGACCGACGTGGTGATCGACTTCGACGCCTGCCGGTCCGTGGTGGTGGCCGGGAATTCGGGCCAGTACCTGCTCAAGCCCGTGCTGCGCACGCTGCCGCGTGTGGAGACCGGCGTGATCGGCGAGGTCTCCCTCGCTGCGGCCACGGCGGGCGCCAGCGTCTCGCTGCAGCAGAACGGCGAGGTGCGCCGCGCCACCGTGGCCGACGCCAACGGACTGTTCAAGCTGCAACCCGTGGAGCCGGGCGAGTACACGCTGGTGGTGGTCACGCCCGGGCGGGCCACGGCGGCGGTGCGCCAGCTGCAGGTGTTCAGCGGCCAGCTGGTGCGCGCCGCGCCGGCCGGCCAGCGCATCGACCCGCCCGCCTCGGGTACGGCCATCTTCACGGGACAGGTCTCGCTCACGCCCGTGCCCACCGAGCTCGACGCGACCGTGGCCCTGCGCCAGACGCTCACGGCCGGCGACACCCTCACGTTGGTGGAGCGGCCCGTGAACGCCGTCACCGGCGAATACGCCTACACCGGCAACGCGGTGGCGGCGCCGCAGGTGGCCCAGCACGCCGCCGGCAACAGCCTGAGCTTCTCGGCCGACAACGCGGCGGCGGGCCACTTCACGCTGCGCGCCACCACGGGCGGTGTGAGCAAGACCGCCGGTCCCCTGACCGCGGCCGCCAGCGACACCATCGACCAGGATTTCGTTTTCCCCTGAACCGCAGAGCCTCAAGCCATGCCCATTCCCTCCCGCTCCTTGTCCGCCCTCGTACTGGGCGCCGCCCTGGCCCTGGCTGCCGCGCCCACGCTGGCCGAGAAACCCCCGCACGCCGGCGGCGGCAAACACGGCCAGTCCGAGGAGAAACACAAAGGTGGCAAACCCCACAAGGGCGATGACCGTGGCGATCGCGACGGCGGCACCCGGTATGTCCGTCCCGATGGCGACCGGACGAACCTCTCGGTGAACGTGCAGATCGGCGGCTACTTCACCGACACGCAGCGCCGCGCCGCCGTCGAGTACTACGAGCCCCGCTGGCGCGCCGGCCACTGCCCGCCCGGCCTGGCGAAGAAGCACAACGGCTGCATGCCCCCCGGCCAGGCCAAGAAGTGGCACCGCGGCGCGCCGCTGCCGCGCGACGTCGTCTACTACCCCGTGCCGGACGCCATTTCCATCCGCCTGGGCGTGCCGCCAGCGGGCCACAAGTACGTGCGCGTGGCCACCGACATCCTGCTCATCGCCATCGGCACCGGCATCGTGGTCGACGCCATCGAAGACCTGGGCCGTCTGTGAAGCCCGCGCTGGCCGCCGCGGCGCTGCTGGTGACCGCATCGGCCGGGCTCGCGCAAGCACGCGGCGACGCCGCCCCCGCCGCCGCCGCCGAGCCGGCATCGGCACCGCGCGACGACGTGGCCTTGCAGGCCAGCCGCGACTACCTCATCGGCGCCGCCATCGGCTCCTCGGCCAACCCGCTGGGCACCGCCGAGCAGAAGCTCTCGCTGGGCGGCATCTGGGCCTTTCAGCTCGGGCGCTGGCGCTTCGCCAGTTCCGGCGCCAGCGCCCTGCTCAACCAGGGCCGCGAAACCGTGGACAGCGGCGTGAGCACCCAGCTCGCGCGCGGCGACAGGCTCACGCTCAACACCTCGCTCTCGATCGACGAGGGCCGCGACTGGCGCGACGAAAAGGACCCGCGCTACCACGGCCTGGGCAAGGTGCGCGCCACCGTGCGCGGCCGACTCACCCTCGGCCTGACGCTCAGCGAACACTGGAGCCTGACCAGCCGGGCCTCGCAGGACCTGCTGGGCCGCGACGGCGGGCTGCGCCTGGACACGGGCCTGAACTACCGCCACCGCCTCTCGCGCGACACGCACTGGGACCTGTCCTTCGGTGCCGGCTGGGCCAACGGCACGTTCCGCCAGACGCACTACGGCATCGGCCCCGAGGGCGCCGCGGCCACCGGGCTGCCCGCCTACGCCATCGGCTCGGGCTGGGACAGCCTGTCGCTGGGCTGGCGCCTCACCTCGGCCATCAACCGGCACTGGGTGGGCTACGCGGGCCTGGGCGTGGCGCAGCTGCAGGGCGCCGCGCGGCGCAGCCCGCTGGCCACGCGGCCCACCACCTTCAGCGCGGGCCTGGGGCTGGCCTACCGCAACCGCTGAGACGGGTGGGCTTCATGCGCCGCCGGCCTCAGAGCAGGCGCTTGAGGTAACGCCCCGTGTGGCTGGCCGGGTTCGCGGCCACGGCTTCCGGCGTGCCCTGCGCCACCACGGTGCCGCCGCCGGTGCCGCCCTCGGGGCCCATGTCGATCACCCAGTCGGCGGTCTTGATGACGTCCAGGTTGTGCTCGATCACCACGATGGTGTTGCCCGCGTCGCGCAGCTGGTGCAGCACCTTGAGCAGCAGCTCGATGTCGGCGAAGTGCAGGCCGGTGGTGGGCTCGTCCAGGATGTAGAGCGTGCGCCCGGTGTCGCGCTTGGACAGCTCCAACGCGAGCTTGACGCGCTGCGCCTCGCCGCCCGACAGGGTGGTGGCGGCCTGCCCGAGCTGGATGTAGGACAGGCCCACGTCCAGCAGGGTCTGCAGCTTGCGCGCCAGCGTGGGCACGGCGCCGAAGAAGGCGTGCGCCTGCTCCACCGTGAGCTCCAGGATCTGCGCGATGTTCTTGCCCTTGTAGAGCACCTCCAGCGTCTCGCGGTTGTAGCGCTGGCCGTGGCAGACCTCGCAGGGCACGTAGACGTCGGGCAGGAAGTGCATCTCGACCTTGACCACGCCGTCGCCTTGGCAGGCCTCGCAGCGCCCGCCGGCCACGTTGAAGCTGAAGCGGCCTGGGCCGTAGCCGCGCTCGCGCGCGGCCGGCACCTCGGCCATCAGCTCGCGGATGCCGGTGAACAGGCCGGTGTAGGTGGCCGGGTTGCTGCGCGGCGTGCGGCCGATGGGCGACTGGTCGACGTTGATGACCTTGTCGAAGTGCTCCAGGCCCTCGATGGCGTCGTGCGGCGCCGGCTCGTCGTGCGAGCGGTAAATGGCGCGCGCCACGGCGGCGTAGAGCGTGTCGTTGACGAGCGTGGACTTGCCCGAGCCCGAGACCCCGGTGACGCAGGTGAACAGGCCGACCGGGAAATCCACCGAGACACCGCGCAGGTTATGGCCCTTGGCGCCGAGCACGCGGATCGCCTGGCCGCCATCGGCGGCCGAGGCCGGCGGCGCGGCCGCCGCGCGGCCCCTGGCGCTCGGGAAGCGCGGCTTGACGGGTTCGGCCGGCGCGGTGGCCGCGCGCGCCGGCTGCCAGGGCGTGCGCCGGGCCGGCACCTCGATGCGGCGCGTGCCGCCCAGGTACTGGCCGGTGAGCGACTCGGGCACCGCGACCACGTCCTCGCAACTGCCCTGGGCCATCACGCGCCCGCCGTGCACGCCGGCGCCCGGGCCCATGTCGATGACGTGGTCGGCGGCGCGGATCATGTCCTCGTCGTGCTCGACCACGAGCACGGTGTTGCCCAGGTCGCGCAGGTGCTGCAGGGTGCCGATCAGGCGGTCGTTGTCGCGCTGGTGCAGGCCGATGCTGGGCTCATCGAGCACGTACATCACGCCGGTGAGGCCGCTGCCGATCTGGCTGGCCAGGCGGATGCGCTGGGCCTCGCCACCCGAGAGCGTGTCGGCGCTGCGGTCCAGGCTGAGGTAATTCAGGCCCACGTCGTTGAGGAAACTCAGGCGCTGGCGGATTTCGTGCACCACGCGGCCCGCGATCTCGCCCTTGGCGCCGCTCAGCGCGAGCGAGGCGAACCAGCGCAGGGCCTCACCCAGCGTGACGTGGCCGATCTCGAAGATGGCGCGGCGCTGCGCGCCCTCGCCCACGAAGACGTGGCGCGCCTCGCGGCGCAGGCGCGCGCCGCCGCACTCCGGGCAGGGCCGCGTGGCGCGGTAGCGCGCGAGTTCCTCGCGCACGGTGGCGCTGTCGGTCTCGCGCCAGCGCCGCTCGAAGTTGCGCACGATGCCCTCGAAGGCGTGCTTCTTGTTCACGCGCTTGTTCGCGCGCTCGCCGCCGTCCAGCGCGTACTGGAAGCGGATTTCCTCGTCGCCCGAGCCGAACAGCAGCACCTGGCGCACCGCCTCGGGCAGCGACTCCCAGGGCGTGTCCACGTCGAAGCCGTAGTGCGCGGCCAGGCTCTCGACCAGCGAGAAGTAGTGGCCGTTGCGCCGGTCCCAGCCCTTGATGGCGCCGCTGGCCAGGCTGAGCGAAGGGAAGGCGACGATGCGCGCGGGATCGAAGAACTCGGTGTGGCCCAGGCCGTCGCAGGTGGGGCAGGCGCCCAGGGGCGAGTTGAAGGAGAACAGGCGCGGTTCGAGCTCGGCCACGGTGTAGTGGCACACCGGGCAGGAGAAACGCGCCGAGTGCGCGTGTTCCTCGCCCGATTCCATGTCGAGCGTGAGGGCGCGGCCGTCGGCCAGGCGCAGCGCGGCCTCGAAGCTCTCGGCCAGGCGCTGGCGCTGCGTGTGGGTGCCGGCGGCATCGGCCTCGGCGCGCACCTTCAGGCGGTCGATCACGACGTCGATGTCGTGCTTGTCGTTCTTCTTCAGCGCCGGCAGGGCCTCGGCCTCCACCACCGCGCCATCGACGCGAAAGCGCACGTAGCCGCGCGCCTGCATGTCGGCGAACAGCTCGGCGAACTCGCCCTTGCGCGCGCGCGCCACGGGCGCCAGCACCATCAGCCGCGTGCCCTCGGGCAGGGCCAGGGTGGCGTCCACCATCTGGGCCACGCTTTGCGCGGCCAGCGGCAGGTCGTGGTCGGGGCAGTGCGGCGTGCCGGCGCGCGCGTAGAGCAGGCGCAGGTAGTCGTGGATCTCGGTCACCGTGCCCACGGTGGAGCGCGGGTTGTGGCTGGTGGCCTTCTGCTCGATGGCGATGGCCGGCGCCAGGCCTTCGATCAGGTCCACGTCGGGCTTGTCCATCAACTGCAGGAACTGCCGCGCGTAGGCCGACAGGCTTTCCACGTAGCGGCGCTGCCCTTCGGCGTAGAGCGTGTCGAAGGCCAGGCTGGACTTGCCCGAGCCCGACAGCCCCGTGATCACCACCAGCCGGTGCTTGGGGATGTCGAGGTCGATGTTTTTGAGGTTGTGCGTGCGCGCGCCGCGCACCGACAGCGTGGCGCCGCGCAAACGCATGGCGTCGCCGAGGTAGCGGGCGTCGGCTTCGGCCACCTTCGGTGGGGCGGCGGTATCGCCCGGGCGCGGGTCGGTGGGCGGCATATCGGCGGGCGGGATCAGGTTCAAGGCGCGGTTCGTGCAGGGCAACCGGGCATGATAAACCGCAGCGCATTCGCGCCCCGGACCGCCTAGCCCGGGGCCGCCAGACCCCAGTCGGCCAGCGCGTCCTCCCCGCCACCGCCCCGGGGCACCGGTGGCCCCGCCACCGCCCCGGGCGTGCGCGAGAAGCGGGGCACGGGCGCCGGCTGCAGCACGCCGTCGAGCTCGAGCAGGCTGCCGCGTGCGTGCAGGTGCGCGTGGCGCATGGCCTCGGCGATGGACAGCACCGGCGAGACGCAGGCCTCGGTGCCCTCGAACACCTTCACCCAGTGCTCGCGCGGGTGCTGGGCGAACAAGGTCGCCAGGCGCGCGCGCATCGCGGGCCAGGCGCTGCGGTCGTGTTGCGGCGGCAGCGCGTCCGGCGACAGGCCCAGGCCCTTGAGCAGCGCGGCGTAGAAGCGCGGCTCCAGGGCGCCCACCGCCACCGCCTGGCCGTCCGAGGTGGCGTAGCAGCCATAGAAGTGCGCGCCGCCATCGAGCGCGTTCGCCTCGCGCTGATCGCGCCAGGCGCCGCTTTGCCAGCGGCCGATCACCGGCGCCAGCAGGGCCAGCGAGCCATCGACCATGGCGGCGTCGACCACCTGGCCCTGGCCGCTGGCGCGCGCTTCGTGCAGCGCGGCCAGCACGCCGAAGGCCAGCACCAGGGCGCCGCCGCCGAAGTCGCCCACCAGGTTGAGCGGCACGGACGGCGGCCCGTCGCGCGGGCCGATGGCGTGCAGCACGCCGGTGGTGGCGATGTAGTTGATGTCGTGGCCCACCGTGTCGGCCAAGGGCCCGTGCTGGCCCCAGCCCGTCATGCGGCCGTAGATCAGCTTGGGGTTGCGCGCCAGGCATTCGTCGGGCCCCAGGCCCAGGCGCTCCATCACGCCGGGGCGCATGCCTTCCAGAAGAATGTCGGCCCGCTCGGCGAGGCACAGCGCGCGCTCGACGCCGGCGGGGTCCTTCAGGTCGATGACCACGGAGCGGCGTCCGCGCGCGCTCAGCTCGAAGCGCGGGTCGCGCGGGACACCGAGCTCGGGCGCCGCCGGCCGGTCCACCCGCAACACGTCGGCGCCCAGGTCGGACAGCAGCATGGCGGCCAGCGGCACCGGGCCGATCGCCTCGATCTCCAGCACGCGCAGGCCGGCCAGCGGGCCTTGCCGCGTCATGGCGGGCACTCCCCAGGCGCGTGGGCGGACGGTCGAAGGCAAGGGGTCGAGGGCATGGCGCGGCCGGTGTGGAGCGCCCATCAGGCCACCGCCCCGGCGCGGGCGCAAGGCGCCGTTTCGCACATCGAAACACCGTCTCGACTCGGCCTGCCCCGCGCCGCATGATGCCGCGCAAAGGCCCGCACCATGAACCACCCCACCCTCTTCGGCGACCACTTCCTGCACCGACTGACCAGCGACGAACAGGCCATGGTGCTGCGCGTGCGCGGGCTCTGCCGCGACACCCTGGGCCCCAAGGCCGCCGAGGTGGCCCAACAGGACGTGTTCGCCTGGGACAACTTCCGCCTGCTGGCCCGCGAGGGCATCGTGGGCACCGCCTTTCCCCGCGCCTATGGCGGCAGCGACGCGCGCCAGCAGCTGCGCATCCGAATCATCGAAGAGCTGGGGCGCGTGTGCAGCACCTCGGCCTCGCTCATCACGGGCACCGACCTGTCGACGCGCGCCATCGTGGCCGGCGCCAGCGAGGCCCTGAAGCAGCAGCTGGTGCCCGGCCTGTGCACCGGCGAGCTGCAGGCCGCCTTCGGTCTGACGGAACCCGAGGCCGGCTCCGACGTGCGCGGCCTCAAGACCGTGTTCCGGCGCACGCCCGGCGGCTACAGCATCACCGGCCGCAAGAAGTTCATCACCCGCGCCAGCACCGCCGACTGGTTCGTCATCGTGGGCTGCGCCGAGGACGAGCCCTCGACCTTCCTGGCCGCGCTGGTGCCGCGCGACGCGCCCGGCTTCACCATCAGCCCCGACGTGGGCAAGCTGGGTTGGTACGGCGTGCCCATCGCCTCGCTCAGCTTGACCGAGGTGGCCGTGCCGGCGTCTCACCGCCTGGGCGCCGAGGGCGAGGGCTTCAGCCTGGCGCAGGACGCCCTGCTGCGCGCGCGCATCGGCCACGCCGCCATGGCCCTGGGCCGCGCGATCGGCGCGGTGGAGATCGCCGCCGCCTACGCCCTCGACCGCAGCGTGTTCGGCAAGACCCTGGGCGAACACCAGGGCGTGCAATGGATGCTGGCCGACATGGCGACGCAGATCGAGGCCTCGCGCGCGCTGCTGTCGCTGGTGGCCGAGAAGTACGACCGCGGTGACGCCGACGTCGCCACCTACGCCTCCATGGCCAAGCTGCAGGCCACCGACCTGTGCATGAAGGTCGTCACCGACGCGCTGCAGCTCACCGGCGGGCGCGGCTACCTGCAGGACTTTCCCCTGGAGCGCTTCTTCCGCGACGCCAAGCTCAACCAGATCGGCGAAGGCTCCAGCGAGGTGCACAAGACCGTGATCGGGCGGGACTGGGTGCGCCGCGCGCGCGGCGCCGAACGCAACCCCTGCCTGCACGAAGGCTCCCTGGTGGACTACTGATTCAAGCCAACACGCCATGCCCCAAGCCAACACCCCCATCCCCCCGCGTTTTCGCGCCGTCCGCACCCATGTGGTGGACGGTCGCACCGAGAGCCGCCTGGAAGAGCTCACGCTGGACGATCTCAGCCCCGGCGAGGTGGTCATCCGCAACCGCTACGCGGGCGTGAACTTCAAGGACTGCCTGTCGCTGCATGGCAAGGCCAAGATCATCACCGGCTTCCCCCGCGTGGCGGGCATCGAGCTGGTGGGCGACGTCCTGCACTCGGACGCCGCCGCCTTCGCCCCGGGCCAGACCGTGCTGGTGCACGGCTTCCAGACCGGCATCGCCTTCGACGGCGGCTTCTCCGAGATCGTGCGCGTGCCCGCGGCCCACGTGCAGGCCCTGCCCGCCGGCCTGACGGCCCTGGAGTGCGCCGCGCTCGGCGTGCCGGCCTTCACCGCGGCCATGGCACTGGAGCGCTTCCAGATGGAAGGCCTGCGGCCGGACTCGGGGCCCGTGGCCATCACCGGCGCGGGCGGCGCCGTGGCCCTGAACGCGCTGGGCATCCTGGCCCGCACGGGCCACCGGGCCACCGCCATCACGCGCCGCATGGAGCAAGCCGAGGCGCTGCGCGCGGCCGGCGCCAGCGAGGTGCTGGATGCCACGCAGATCCTGGCCGCGCCACCGCGCGCGCTGGAGAAGCCTCAGTTCGCGGCGGCCATCGACAACGTCGGCGGCCCCATGTTGTCCTGGCTGCTGCGCTCCACCCAGGACCAGGGCTGCGTGGCCTGCGTGGGCAACGCGGCCAGCAACGGCTTCGACGGCAGCGTGCTGCCCTTCATCATGCGGGCGATCAAGCTGGTGGGCATCGTGGCCAACGCGCCCTGGGAGCAGCGCCACCGCCTGTGGGCGCGCCTGGGCAGCGACTGGAAACCCGACTTCGACCGGCTGAACCCGCAGCTCGGCTTCATCGGCCTGGACGAACTGCTGCCCTTCAGCGAAGCGCAGCTGGCGGGCCGCAATTCGGGCCGCGCCCTGCTGCGTTTCGAGGGGGCCTGAGCCCATGAGCACCACCACCCGCCCACGCGGCAAATACTTCGACGAGTTCGCGGTCGGTGACCGCTTCCAGACCGCGCGGCGCACCATCACGCCAACCGACATCGTCAACTTCGCCGGCGTCTCGGGCGACTTCAACGCCCCGCACATGGACCACGAGTTCTGCCGCACGCAGCCCTATGGCGAGCCCATCGCGCACGGCCCGCTGGTCTTCGCGGTGTCCACCGGCCTGCTCTGCCAGTCCGGCCTGAACGACGGCACGCTGGTGGCCATGCTGGGCATCGACAAGTGGCGCATCCACGCGCCGGTGAAGGCGGGCGACACCGTGCACCTGGTGATGGAGGTGATCGAGACGCGCCCCACCAGCAAGGGCGACCGCGGTGTCGTCGGCTTCCGGCGCGAGATCGTGAACCAGCACGGCACCGCGGTGCACACCATGGAGGTGCAGTGCATGTACCTCTGCGACCCGGACCGCGCGCCGACGAACTGAGACAAGGGCGCGGTTCGCCACCGCGCCCATAGAGGCCTCAGGGCCTCAGATCACACCCTGCGCCCGCAGCCGCTCCAGCTCATCGGCGCCCACGCCCAGCGCGCCATACACCTCGGCGTTGTGCTCGCCCACCGACGGCCCGGTGCGCGGCACGTTCATTTCCCGGCCCACCACGCGCGGCACGATGCAGGGCGCGGGCAGGCTCCCGAAATCGGGGTCCGGCAGGCGCACGATGGCGCCGCGCGCGATGAAGTGCGGGTCCTGCTCGATGTCTTCGATGGTGTAGGCCTTGCTGAAGGGAATGCCCGCGCGTTCGAGCCGCTCGGCCAGCGCGGCGTAGTCGTGCCGCGCGAACCACCCGCCCAGGTGCTCGTCCAGCGCCACCAGGTGCTTCACGCGCGCCGGGTTGGTGTTGAAGCGCGGGTCGCTGGCCAGCTCGGGCTCGCCGAGGGCCTCGCACAGGCGCGCGAAGATCGCGTTCGACGAGGCCACCAGCGAGAAGAACTGGCCGTCGCGGCTGCGGTACATGTTGGACGGTGCCGTGTAGCTGGCGCGGTTGCCCTCGGGCCGGCGCACCTGGCCCAGCCGCTCGTGCTCCACCGGCAGGCAATCGAGCAGCCGGAACAGCGCCTCCGTGGCGGCCAGGTCCACCTCCACGCCCTTGGCGTTCGGGTCGCCGCGCAGGCGCACCATCTCCGACGCAATGGAGAAGGCGCAGAACAGGCCCGCCACGGCATCGCCGACCGGGAAGTTGCTGTGCAGCGGCGGCCCGCCGGCTTCGCCGGTCAGGTTGGTGAAGCCGCTCATGGCCTCGAAGATGCGCGCGTAGCCCGGCCGCGCCTTGTACGGCCCGGTCTGCCCGAAGCCGGTGAGCCGCACCACCACCAGGCGCGGGTTGGCCGCGTGCAAGGTGGCGATGTCCAGGCCCCAGCGGTCCAGCGTGCCGCTGCGGAAGTTCTCCACCAGCACGTCGAAGCGCGGGAGCAGGGACAAGAACAGCTCGCGCCCGCGCGCCTGGCGCACATCGAGCGTGATGCCGCGTTTGCCCCGGTTGGCCACCTTCCACCACAGCGGCACGCCGTCCTGCACCGGCTGCAGGCCGCGCAGGGCGTCGCTGCCATCCGGCAGTTCCAGCTTCACGACCTCGGCGCCATGGTCGGCGCACAGGGTGGCGCCCATGGGGGCCGCCAGCACGGTGGCCATGTCGAGGATGCGCACGCCCGCGAGGGCGCCTGCTGAGCGGGGGGTCGGGGTCACGGTGAGGTCCTTGGGTCTGTGGCCGCGGTCGGCCGCGCCACGCCGTTGTGCCAGAGCCTTTCGCTGCCCACAATCGATGTTTCGCACAGCGAAACAGCCGTTTACCCCGTCTTTCGAAGTACCCATCATGGCCACCAAGCAAGCGAAACGCCGCATGACCTCGATCACGCTCCCCGGTCTCGTCGATCCCCACGACCTCGCGGAGGACCGCCAGTTCTCCATGAACCTGGCGCGTGGACTCAACGTGCTGCGCGCCTTCACGGTGGCGGATCCGGTGCTGGGCAACCGCGAGATCGCCGAGCGCACCGGCCTGCCCAAACCCACGGTCTCGCGGCTCACCTACACGCTCACGCTGCTGGGCTACCTCACGCGCGATCCCGCGCTGCAGAAGTACCGGCTGGGCAGCGGCGTGCTGTCCCTGAGCCATCCCGTGCTCGCCGGCGCCCAGGTGCGCCAGGTGGCGCGGCCCTTCATGGAGCAGCTGGCGCGCGCGACCGGCTGTTCGGTGAACCTGGGCATGCGCGACCGCGCCGACGTCGTGTACCTGGATGCCGTGCGCGCCGACAAGGCCAACTACCACTGGCCCGACATCGGCAGCACCCGCCCGCTGCTGGCCTCGGCCATGGGCCGCGCGCTCATCCAGAGCCTGCCCAAGCCGGAGCAGACCGCGATCCTGAACTACCTCAAGGTGCACGACCGCGAGATGTACGACAAGCACCGCGCCGCCTGGGAGGCCGACCAGAAGCTGTTCGCCGCCCACGGCTTCTGCCACTCGCGCGGCGACTGGCGCAAGGACGTCCACGCCATCGCCGCGCCCATCCGCCTGCCCGCGCGCGAGCAGCCGGTGGCCATGAACTGCACGCTCATCGGCTACAGCCTGCCCAAGGACAAGCTCTCGCGCGAGGTGGCGCCCCTGCTGCTGGAAGCGGTGCGCCAGATCGAGCTCGCCTACGGCGTTCGCGCCACCAACTGAGAACCCGCCGCCATGATCCGAGACCCCGACGCCTTTTCGACGCTGCTCGCCGAAGTCCGTCGCTTCGTGCGCGACGAGTGCATCCCCGCCGAAGCGGACGTTGACCGCGAGGACCGCATCCCCGAGCCGCTGGTGGAGCGCATGCGCGCCCTCGGGCTGTTCGGCCACAGCATCCCCGAGGCCTATGGCGGCGCCGGCCTCACGAGCGAGGAGCTGTCGCTGGTCAACATCGAGGTCTCGCAGTGCGCGACCGCCTTTCGCGCCCGCTTCGGCGGCAACACCGGCATCGCCTCCGAGTCACTGGTGGTGGACGGCACCGAAGAACAGCGGCGCCAGTACCTGCCGCGGCTCGCCAGCGGGCAGCTGACCGGCTGCTTCGCCCTCACCGAGCCCGAGGCGGGATCGGACGCGACCGCGCAGAAGACCGTGGCCGTGCGCGATGGCGGCGACTACCTGATCACGGGGCGCAAGTGCTTCATCACCAACGCGCCCCTGGCCAACCTGTTCACCGTGTTCGCGCGCACCGACCCGCAGGGCAAGGGTGCCCGCGGCATCACCGCTTTCCTGGTCGAGCGCGGCGCGCCGGGCCTGTCGACGCCCGAGGCCTACCGCAAGATGGGCCAGCACGGCTCGCCCGTGGGCGAGGTGGTGCTGGAGCGGGTGCGCGTGCCGGCCAGCGCCATCGTCGGCGGCCCCGAGATGGAAGGGCAGGGTTTCCGCACCGCGATGCGCGCCCTGAACAAGCAGCGCATCAACCTGGCGGGCCTGTGCATCGGCCCGGCCATCCGCCTGGTCGACGAGATGGTCGCGCGCGCGGCCAGCCGCCGCCAGTTCGGCCAGGCCATCGCCGAGTTCCAGCTGGTGCAGCAAATGATCGCGCAGAGCAACACCGAGGTGCACGCCGCGCGCGCCCTGCTGCTGGAGACCGCGCGCAAACGCGACGACGGCCTCGACGTGACCATGGAAGCCTCGATGTGCAAGCTGTTCGCCAGCGAGATGTGCGGCCGCGTCGCCGACCGGGCCGTGCAGGTGTTCGGCGGCCAGGGCTACATCAACGACAACGTGGCGGAGCGCTTCTACCGCGACGTGCGCCTGTTCCGGCTGTACGAAGGCACGAGCCAGATCCACCTGACCAATATCGCCAAGCGGACCATGGCCATGGCCGCGACCGATTGACCCCACCACAACCAGGAGACAAGCATGACCCTCAGCCGCCGCACCCTGCTGGCCAGCGCCGCCAGCGCACTGGCCTTGGCCACCGCGCCGTCCTTCGCCCAGGACGGCTTCCCCAACAAACCGGTGCGCATCATCGTGCCCTTCTCGGCCGGCGGCATCGTGGACTCGATCGCGCGCGCCATCGCGGACAAGCTGTCCGCGCGCTACCCGCAGCCCGTGATCGTGGAGAACAAGACCGGCGCGGGCGGCTCCATCGGCACCGACTTCGTGGCCAAGTCGAACCCGGACGGCTACACCCTGCTGCTGGTCAGCCCGGGCTACGCCGTGATCCCCAGCCTGCAGAAGAACGTCACCTGGAACCCGGTGCGCGACTTCCGCTCTGTGGCCGGCATCGGGGTGGTGCCCAACATCATCGTGGTGCACCCGAGCGTGGCGGCGAACACCTTGCCGGAACTGATCGACCTGGCCAAGAAAAGCAGCGCGCCGGTGACCTATTCCACCGCCGGCATCGGCACCTCCAACCACCTGGCCGGCGAGCTGCTCGCGCAGGAGGCCGGCATCAAGCTGACCCATGTGCCGTACAAGGGCCAGCCCGACGCTTTGAACGACCTGCTCGCGGGCCGCGTGAACATGATGCCGCTGACGGCGGCGCTGGCCATGCAGCACGTGAAGGCGGGCAAGCTGCGCGCCCTGGCGGTGACCACCGCGAAGCACGCCAGCGCCGCGCCCGACCTGCCCACCGTGGCCGAGGCCGCCAAGCTGCCAAACTACGACGTCGGCACCTGGTTCGGCCTGGTGGCCCCGGCCAAGGTGCCCGAGCCCGTCATGCGCAAGCTGTCCGCCGACGTGGCGGCCGTGCTGGCCATGCCCGACATGAAGGCCAAGTTCGAAGGCATGGGCATGGAGTTCGCGCCGCAGAGCGGCCCCGACTTCGACGCCCTCGTGAGCAGCGAGTTCACCCGCTGGGGCCGCGTCATCAAGCAAGCCGGCATCGAACCCCAGTGATGGCGCTGCGCACCCCGATCTGCGAGCGCCTGGGCGTTCGCCACCCGATCTTCGGCTTCTCGCACTCCGTCGACGTCGTGGTGGCCATCGCCCAGGCCGGGGGCTTCCCGGTGCTCGGCCTGGCACGCGAGCTGCCGCACGAGATCCCGCACATCCTGCAAGACGTGCAGCGGCGCATGGGCGACATGCCCTACGGCATCGACCTCATGCTGCCCAGCCGCGTGCCGCAGGCCGCCACCATCGACGAGCTGCGCGGGGCGTTGCCGGCCGAGCACCGGGACTTCGTGCAGGGGCTGCGCGAACGCTTCGACGTGAAGCCGCCGGTGAAGCCCAGCTTCTTCACCACGCAGGTGCGATCCGAGGCGCTGTTCAACGAACAGATCGAGGCCGTGCTGGCGTCCAACTGCCGCGGCGTGGCCACCGCCATCGGCCTGCGCGCCGACCTCATCGAACGGGCCAAGGCGCGCGGCAAGCTCACCTTCTCGCTGGTGGGTTCGGTGCGCCACGCGCGCAAGGCCATGGAGATGGGTGTCGAGGTGCTGGTGGCCCAGGGCTACGACGCCGGCGGCCACACGGGCCCTGTCGGCACCCTGTCGCTGCTGCCGCAGGTCATCGCCGTGGCCGAGGGCCGGCCGGTGCTGGCCGCCGGCGGCATCGGCACCGGCGAACAGGTGCTGGGCACCATCGCCATGGGCGCGCAGGGCGCCTGGCTGGGCACGCTCTGGATGGCGGCGCGCGAGAACCACACGCCGGCGGCGCTGCTGCAGCGGCTCGTGGACAGCGCGAGCGAGGACACCCTGATCACGCGCGCGCACAGCGGCAAGCCCTGCCGCGTGGTGCGCAGCGAATGGATCGACGCCTGGCAGCAACCCGGCGCGCCGCGGCCGCTGGACATGCCGCTGCAGCAGGTGCTGACCGGCGACGTCTTCGCCTCCATGCACGAGCACGGCGATCCGCGCCTGATCTACGAAGCCGCCGGCCAAAGCGTGTTCGCCATCCGGGGCGAGACCACCGTGGCCGAGCAGATGGCCGGCCTGGTGGATGGCATGGAGCGGGCCTGGAGCCGCCTTGAGCGCCTCACGGCCTGATCTGCGCGCGCTGCTGGCGCCGCGCTCCATCGCCGTCATCGGCGCCTCCACCGAGCCCAACAAGGTCGGCGGCATGCCGATCCGGCTGCTGCTGCGGCACGGCTACACGGGCGCGATCTACCCGGTGCACCGCACGGCCCCGGAGATCCAAGGCCAACGCGCCTACGCCTCGCTCGATGCGATCGGCGCGCCGGTGGACCTGGTCCTCGTCGCGGTGCCCGCCTCGGCCTGCGACGATGCCATGGACCAGCTGGTGCGCACGGGCGCGCGCGCGGCGATCGTCTTCAGCTCCGGCTTCGCCGAGGTGTCGACGGACGGGGCGCGCCAGCAGCGGCGCCTGGGCGAGCGGGCGCGCGACGCGGGCATCGCCCTGCTGGGCCCGAACTGCCTGGGCGCCATGAATTTCCACGAGCGCCTGTTCGCCACCTTCTCGCCCGTCGTGCTGGACGACGCGCCTGCCAGCGGTTCTGTGGCCCTGGTCAGCCAGAGCGGCGCCTTCGGCGGCTACGCCTACACGCTCGCGCGGCGGGCCGGCGTGGCCATCGGCCACTGGATCACCACCGGCAACGAAGCCGGCGTGCAAGCGGCCGACGCGATCGACTGGCTGGTGCGCGAGCCGCGCTGCCACGCCATCCTGGTGTACCTGGAAGGGGCGCGCGACCTGGGCCGGTTGCGCGAGGCCCTGCTGGCCGCACGCGCGGCGGGCAAGCCGGTGACGGCGGTCAAGGTGGGCCACACGCCGGCCGGCGCCCGCGCCGCCCAGCTGCACACGGGCAGCGACACCGGCGATGCCGAGGTCTACCGGAACCTGTTCGAGGCCTGCGGCGCGCGCCAGGTCTCGCGCATCGGCGAGCTGTTCGGCGACGCGGCGCGGCCCGGCGCGGTGGCCGCCCCCGCGGCCGGTCAGGCCATCGCCCTGTTCAGCGTCTCGGGCGGGGTGGGCATCATGATGGCGGACCGCGCCGAGGAGCTGGGCCTGCGCCTGCCGCCGCTGCCCGACGCGGCGGCGCAGCGGCTGAAGCAGGCCATCCCCTTCGCGTCCACGCTGAACCCGATCGACGTGACCGGGCAGGTCTTCGCGCAGCCGGCCGTGCTGGTGCAGTCGCTGCACGACGCCGCCACCTGCGGCCAGTACCGCGCGCTCGCCGTGTTCCTCGCGGCCGCGGCCCAGGCGCCGGGCGTGTGGCCGCTGCTGCAGGCAGGCATCGCGCGGCTGCGCGCCGAACCGGCGGCGGCGCGGCTCGTCCTCAGCGGCATCCTCGGCGCCGAGCAGCAGGCCTGGCTGCGCGCGCAGGGCTGCGAGGTGTTCGACGAACCCGCCCGGGCCGTGGAAGCGGCGGCGGCCTGAACCGGCGCCGGCGCGCGGGGCCGAATCCGGCCGGCCGCCGACCTGCCCGCGCCGATCACGGACAATGCAGGGTTGGCCTGTCGACCCCCTTGTCCGCCTTGACCGCTTCGCGCACCGCCCCCTCCCCCTCCGCCCCGCCTGTCGATCAGCACCGCATGACGTCCGGCGAACGCCGCGCGAGTGCGGCGCTGGCCGCCATCTACGCCCTGCGCATGCTGGGCCTGTTCATCGTGCTGCCGGTGTTCGCGCTGGAAGCGCGGCGCTACCCCGGCGGCGACGACCCGGCCCTGATCGGCCTGGCCATGGGCATGTACGGCCTCACCCAGGCCTTCCTGCAGGTGCCGCTGGGCATGGCCTCGGACCGCTTCGGCCGCAAGCCGGTGATCCTGCTGGGCCTGGCGGTCTTCGCCGCCGGCAGCGCGCTCGCGGCCTGGGCGCCGTCGGTGCACTGGCTGCTGGCGGCCCGCGCGCTGCAAGGCGCGGGCGCCATTTCCGCGGCCGTCACCGCCTTGCTCGCCGACCTCACGCGCGACAGCGTGCGCACCAAGGCCATGGCGCTGGTGGGCATCAGCATCGCGCTGATGTTCGCGCTGTCCCTGGTGGCCGCGCCGGCGCTGGTGCCGCATGTCGGCTTGTCGGGCCTGTTCCTGATCACGCTGGCGCTGAGCCTGGCGGCCATGGCGGTGGTGGCCTGGGTGGTGCCGCCCGAGCCGGCCCGGCAGGCGCACGCGCCGCGCGCCAGCCTGCGCGAGGTGCTGGGCCAACGCGATCTGCTGCGCGTGAATGCCGGGGTGTTCGCCCTGCACGCGGCGCAGATCATGACCTGGCTGTCCGTACCGGCCCTGCTGGTGCAGGCCGGGCTGGACACGGCGCGGCATTGGCAGGCCTATCTGCCGGCGCTGGTGGTCTCGCTGCTGATCGTCGGCGGCTTCCTGTTCCGGCTGGAGCGGCGCGGCCATTTCCGCGCCGTCTACCTCGGCACCATCGCCTTGCTCGGCGTGGTGCAGCTGGGGTTTCTCGCCCAGCTCCACCAGCCCAGCCTGCCGCTGCTGGGGGTGCTGCTGTGCCTGTACTTCGTGGGCTTCAACACCCAGGAGGCCAGCCAACCCAGCCTGGCCTCCCGGCTGGCCAAGCCCCATCAGCGGGGCACCGCGCTGGGGGTCTTCAACACGCTGATGTCGCTCGGCATCTTCGTCGGCGGCTCGCTGGGGGGCCTGGTGTCGCGCGCGTGGGGCGCGCCGGGCGTCTTCGGCGCCAGCGCCGCGATCCTCGCCCTCTGGCTGCTGATCGCCTGGGGTATGCGCCCCAGCGCGGCCGCGCACTGATCAGCGCGGCGGCGCGGGCAAGGGGCCGGGCTCGCTGGGGGGCTCCGCTTCGGGCGGGCGGTCGGTGTCCGGGTCCAGCTGGGGGTCGGCTTGCGGCGGAGCGGTCGCTTCGGCCGCCGGCTCGGCGTGGGGCGGGGCAGTGCCCGACCGCTGCGCGTCGGGCTCCGGCTGCCTGGCCGGCTCGCTGGGCAGATCCGAGTCCGGCGCCGCGGTGGTTGCCGCGCGCGGGCGCAGCTTGCGCACCATCATCCCGGCCAGCGCGGAGTACAGCGGCCGGCTGATCAGGCGCGCGACCAGACTGGCGAGCATGGCCGACGCCATCAGGCTCAGCACCATGGAGCGGCCGTTGATCATCTCCATCACGATGATGAAGGACGTGAGCGGGGCCTGCGTGGTGGCGGCCAGGAAACCCGCCATGCCCAGCGCGATCAGACTGGGTGCCAGCAGGCGGGCGTTGTCGCCGCCCAGCAGCATGGCGATGTCATGACCAATGCCGCCGCCGATGGACAAGGAGGGAGCGAAGATGCCTCCGGGCACGCCGCTCCACGAGGTCAGCCAGGTCGCGACCAGCTTGAGCAGCACGTACAAGGGCGAGGTCTCGGCCTCGCCAGCGAGCATGAGCCGGACCTGTTCGGCGCCCGCGCCGAACGTGGCGCCGCCGGTGACGAGCCCGATGACCGCCACCCCCATGCCGGCCACCGCGGCGAATCGCACCGGATAGCGCCGCCGGTAGGCGCTGACGCGGTCGGGCAGGCCTTGCAGCGACGCGGCCAGCAAGCGGCTGAACAGGCCGCCGAGCACGCCGCACACCAGCGCCACCAGCAGGCCCGGCCAGAAGGCTTGCCAGCTCAGGCGCGGCACTTCGATCGAGCCGAAGTAGGTGAGGTTGCCGAACACCGAGATCGCCACCAGACCCGCCACCACGATGGCGGCGATGATGAGCCCGTTGTTGCGCGACTCCATCTTCTTCGACAGCTCTTCGATCGCGAAGACGACGCCGGCCAGCGGCGCGTTGAATGCGGCGGCCATGCCGGCGGCACCGCCGGCCACCAGCAAAGCGTGCTCCCCCATCGCCGACCCGGGGCGCAGCCACCGGCGCGCATCGTGCATGACGCCGGCGGCCACCTGCACCGAGGGCCCTTCCCGCCCCGCCGACAAGCCCGCCAGCAGCCCCGCGACACCCAGCACGATCTTGGCGAAGGTCAGCCTCAGCGACACCAGGCCCGCCCGCATGCCGGGCGTGATGCCGGGGTCCAGGGCCGCCATGACCTGCGGGATGCCCGAGCCGCCCGCGCCCGGCGCGAAGCGGCGCGTGCACCACACGATGAGGGCCGTGAGGCAAGGCGTCCACACCAGCACGGCCCACGGCGCGCGCCCGTGCAGGTGCTTGAACAGCTCGAAAGCCGCCTCGCTCAGCCAGGTGAACGCCACCACGAACAGCCCGGCGACCACGGCATAGGCGAGCACCACGCTGCGATCGACCCAGGCCCTCAGATCGGAAAATTCATCCTGCAGGTTCTGGAAGAAGTCGGGCTCGCGCTGTCTCATGAAGGCCGATTATTCCCTTCGCGGCAAATCGCACCGGCGCGCCCGGGTGCATGCGGCACAATCCTGCGGCCGGCCGCGTGCCACACGCGGCCCCAACCGACACGCAAGGAATTCCCATGGCATCCGTCAACAAAGTCATCCTCGTGGGCAACTGCGGCCGCGACGCCGAGATCCGCTACCTGCCCTCCGGCCAGGCCGTGGCCAACGTGAGCATCGCCACCTCCAGCCGCCGCAAGGACCGCAACACCGGCGAGACCGTGGAAGAGACGCAGTGGCACCGCGTGACCTTCTACGACCGCCTCGCCGAAATCGCGGGCGAGTACGTCAAGAAGGGCCGCCCGCTGTACGTCGAAGGGCGCCTGAAGTACGGCAAGTACACCGACCAGGGCGGCGTCGAGCGCAACACCGTGGACATCATCGCAACCGAGATGCAACTGCTCGGCGGCCGTGAAGGCATGGGTGGCGGCGACGACGGCGGCGCCCCACCGCGCGCCGCAGCGGCGCCCCGAGCGGCGGCGCCCGCTGGCCGCCCGGCCCCGTCGCCCCGCCCCGCGCCGGCGCCGGCGCGCCAGCCCACGGGCTTCGACGACATGGACGACGACATCCCTTTCTGAATTCGCGCAAACCGCGTAATCTGGCCCACCGCAACGGTGGGTTTTTTTTGGCCGCACGGCCCCGGCAGCTCAAAAAAATTGATGCTTATGGAGTAAATACCGCTGCAATCTGTTGACCAATTGATTATTCTCGACGGGGTTTTAACTGTTCATCTCAAGAGGTTCTCATGGTCCGGGTTGTTGTTGCTGAAGACCACGCACTCGTTCGCCAAGGCATCGGCATGCTGCTGCAGTCCGCTGGCGACTTTGATCTGGTGGCCGAAACGGCCAAGGGCAGCGATGTCGAACTGCTGGTGCAGTTCCACAAGCCCGACCTGCTGCTGCTCGACCTGGCCCTGTCGGACAGTTCGGGCGTCGAGGTGGCACGGCGCGTGCGGCGCGTGGCCCCCAACCTGCGCATCCTGGTCGTCACGGGCAACGTCTACCCGGGGTCGGTGGCCAATGCCTTCGGTGCCGGGGTCAACGGCTTCGTGCTGAAGCACGAGCAGGGCGCCGAACTGCTCGACGCGATCCGCGCCGTCATGGAGGGTCGGCGCTACATCAGCCCTCAGGTGGCGAAGGGTCTGGACAGCTCCGCCAACAAGCGGCCCAACGCTCAGGGCCTGCCGCAGACACTCACGCAGCGCGAGCAGCAGA
The DNA here is from genome assembly GCF_016903055.1 of Hydrogenophaga sp. YM1. NCBI lineage: Bacteria > Pseudomonadati > Pseudomonadota > Betaproteobacteria > Burkholderiales > Comamonadaceae > Hydrogenophaga > Hydrogenophaga sp. YM1. The sequence continues at coordinate 4,122,841 of NZ_CP070223.1, forward strand.
TCGTGCGCATGATCGCGCGCGGCGGCACCAACCAGGAAATCGCCGACGCGCTGCACATCAGCGTGCTCACGGCGCGCAAGCACCGGCAGAACGTGATGCTCAAGCTGGGCCTGCACAACGGCGCCGAGATCGCGGCCTACGCGATGCAGTCGGGGCTCATGGAAGCCCCCGACGTCGGCTCCAACCTCTGAGCATTCGCGCCCTCGTTCTCAGAGGGAAACCGGGTCGTCGGGACCCGTGTTCACGAGCGAAAAATCAAAATAGTGCTCGCGCATTATTGAGACAGACGCCCCGCGTCCGGATACTGAAGTCCATGTTGAACGTGCGTGCAGCCTCCCTCCGACCAGCGCACGAACGCTCACTCACCAACGAGGTGGAACCATGAGACAAGTACTGGCCAACGGCGTGATGCAGCGACTCGGCATCCGGAGCACGACCCGTATGAGCGACGAGCAGATGGACTCGGACATCGACTCGGCAATCATGCCCACCACCATCGCCGCCGACTATGAGACCCTCATCAACGAGTGCTTCCAGGTCCTGGGTCTGACACCCGAGCTCGTGCGGGTCAGCGTGCGCCCCGTGGGCTTCAGCCCCGCGGGCATGGAGATCTATGCCGCCTTCATCAAGGTGCTGCGCTGGGAGCCGAACGTGATCCAGATGCTGAACCGCCTGCCGTACTTCGAGAAAAAGATCGACAAGCGCATCCGGCTCAGCAACCTGACGCGCTACAGCGGCTTCGCGGGCCTGTGGTTCCGCACGCCCGCGACGGTTGAAGGGTTTGCCACCGCGGTGCATTGATTCGGCCGGCGGCCCATGCACCGAGCCGTTCATGCCTTCGGGCGTGAACGGCTTTTTTTATGCCCCACCCCACTTTTTCCTCAGCGCTCGAGCGGCAGCTGCCACACCAGGCCGCCCGCCAGCGCGCACAAGGCGCCACGCGCAGCGGCCCGCCGCGCCTCGGCCGCGAGCCAGGTGTCCACGCTCGCCATTTCGGCCAGGCAGGCGCCGGCCAGGCCCGACAGGCTGCCTCGACCCATGCGCCAACCGGATTCGGCCTGGCCGCGCGCCGCGCGCGCGGCGCTGGCCCGTGCCTGGGCCTCTTCGCAGCGCCGGTGCGCGGCCATGTACCGGCACAAGGCCACGTCGACCTCGTCGGAAGGTCCGCCCCCCGCCTCGCGCACCTGGGCCTGCATGAGCGCCTGCCAGGCCTGCACGGTCAGCGCGGGGGCCTGCGCCACCGCGTGCGACAACTGGGTGGGCAACAGATGGGTCACGCCGGTGAAATGCTGGCCCGCGTCGCGCCATTCGCTCAAGGCCTGAGCCGCCCGGGCCCACACCGCCTCAAGGTGCGGTTGGAGGGCCTCGCGCTCATCCGGCCGCAGGCGGCGCGCCCGCTCGCGTCCATCGGCCAATTGCATGAGTTGTTCGATGCGTTGCTGGCCGTCAAGCGCCAGGGTCAGGCGCTGGCGCGCGGCGATCAAGCGGGCGCAGGCGTCGACCGCCGCGACCGTGCGCTGGCGGGCGTCGGCCGCATCCATGGCCATGCGGGCCACGTGGCTCAGGACCGCACCGACCGGCAGCGCGCCTGGCGAGACGGCCACCCGCGGTGGCGTGCCGGACGGTGGGGAAAAACGCGGGTTGGAACCGGCTGCGTGCACGCTCATCCTCCTTGCAGATCAGACCCCTTGAGTCTTGGCGCGCGAGCAGCCCGATTCAATAATGCGCGGGAACTATATTGACCGGCTTCAGCACCTTGCCGCCTGTTGCCATCCCCATGCCACCCGACAGCGCCGCCGCCTGGGCTTTGGTGCCCGGTATCGGCGCGCTGCTGTCGGCGGTGGGCGAGGTGCTGGCGGCGTCGCCCGGCTGGCAGGCGTGCATGCAAGAAGCGCCCTGGGGCGGCGACTGGCGCAACGGCCTCGATCGCGACAGCCGGCTGCACCTGCTGCAGGCCCTGCCACGCGCGCGCGACTTCACCCTGACCCTGCGCTTGTGGCACCCCGCACGGGGCGTTGCCCACTACCGCTGCGCGGGATGGTGGGACCCGGTGCAGCGCGCGCACGGCTGCTACCTGGTCGAGGTCACGGACCAGGAAGTGGAGCGGCAGGCGCACGACGCGCTCACTGGCTGGATCCGCCGACTGTTCGAGCAACTGCCCATGCAGCTCGCGTACTTCAGCGCCCCGCCCAAGGTGCGCTGCCTGTTCGCGAACAACCGGTTCGCGCGCGCGATGGGCCACGACGACACCTCGATCCTGGGCCGCACCGTGGCCGACCTGCTCACGCCCGACGAACGCCTTCAGCTGCGCAGGGCGGGCAGGCCGTACGCCCGCAGCGGCCAGGACCTGACCTTCCTGCACCGGCGCCGCCGCGCGGACGAGGAAGAGGTCCTGGAGGTCTCCCTCTCCGCCGACCGCTCGCCCGATGGCCGTCTGCGCGGCACCTTCGTGCTGATGACCGACGTGACCGAACGCCACCGCGCCGAGAGGGCCCTGCGCGCCTCGCGCGAACGGCTGTCGCGCTTCCTCGAGGTCAGCGCGGAGGGGGTGCTGTTCCATCGCGACGGCACCATCACCGACGCCAACCCGGCCGCCTGCCAGCTCTCGGGCCACCCCCACGCCGAACTTGTCGGGCGCACGGTGGTGTCGATGACCCCAAGGCGCCACCGGGACCGCTCGCGCGTGGCCATCGGCAGCGGGGCGGACGCCTACTTCGAGTCGGAGATCCACCACGCGAACGGCGAGACGATCCCGGTCGAGCTGATCGGCCGCACCATGGAAATCAAGGGCGAGCGGCTGCGCATGACGGTCATCCGCGACATCCGCGACCGGCGCCAGGCGCAGGCGCGCATCCACACCCTCATCGAGGATCTGCGCTCGCAGAAGGACCGCGCCGAGGCCGCCGACCGCGCCAAGTCCGTCTTCCTGGCCGCCGCCAGCCACGACCTGCGCCAGCCCATCCACGCCCTGGGCCTGTTCCTCACCGCCCTGCGCGCCATGGCCCGCTCCCCCTGCGTGCCCAGCTCCGAGCTCACCCAGATCTGCCGGCGCATGCAGTCCTCCCTGGACGGCCTGGGCCAGCTGCTCAACATGCTGCTCGACGTCTCCCGTCTCGACGCCAACGCCGTGCAGGTCGAGCTCGCCGCCCTGCCCCTGGCCCAGCTCTTCGCCGAACTCGACCAGGAGTTCGCCGAGCTCGCCCACGAAAAGGGCCTGCGCCTGCATGTGGCCAGCTCCTCGGCCTGGGTGCGCACCGACGCCACCGTGTTGCGCCGCATCCTCTCCAACCTCATGGCCAACGCCATCCGCTACTCCCAGCGCGGGCGCATCCTGCTGGGCGCCCGATCGCGCGGCGATCGCCTGGAGATTCAGGTCTGGGACCAGGGCATCGGCATCGCCCCCGAGCAGCTGGAGGCCATCTTCGAGGAGTTCTACCAAATCGATGCCGCCCACTCGCGGCGCAGCCAGTCCCATGGCCTTGGGCTGGGCCTGTCCATCGTCAAACGATCGGCCCGCCTCATCGACGCGCCGCTGCGCGTGTGCTCCACCCCCGGGCGCGGCTCGCTCTTTTGCATCAGCGTGCCACGCGCACCGACGCACACGCACACGCACACGCACACGCACACGCACGCCAACGCCAACGCCAACGCCAACGCCAACGCCAACGCCAACGCACCCGCACCCGTACACACACCTACGCACGCCCACGCACCCTCCCCCCCCGAGCCCACCCAGCGCAGCGGGCGGCCCGCCGCCGCGCCAGCCCCGGGCGCGCGCCGCGTGCTCGTCATCGACGACGAGGAGCAGGTCCTCATGGGCATGCAGCAGCTGCTGCAGGTCTGGGGCCACCAGGTCTGGTGCGCCAACTCCGCCGACGAGGCCGTCGTGCTGGCCATCGCTCACGCCCACGAGATCGACCTGCTGCTCTCCGACTACCGCCTCGGCGGCAACATGACCGCCGTGCAGGCCATCGCCGCCGTGCACGCCTGCCTGCCCGCCCCCGTGCCCACCTACATCCTCACCGGCGACACCTCCCCCCAGCGCATCCAGGAAGCCTCCGAACTCGGCTTCCCACTCCTGCACAAACCCGTCGAGCCCGACGCCCTGCTCGCCGCGCTGGAGGCCTGAGCCTCAGGCGAGCAGCGCCGCCACCCGCTCGCGCAGCCCGTCGGGCGTGAGGCCCGGCGCGGCCAGCGGCGCGCCCACGTTCAGGCCCACCCGGTTGAACAGGCCGCGGCGGAACGGCCGCACCATGGCCACGCGCGCGCCCTGGCGCTCCTCGATGCGGCTGAAGAACGACCCCCACAGGTTGGTCAGGCCCATGGGGATCACGGGCACCTCCAGGCCGTCCGCGCGGGCGCGCTCCAGGATCTTGATCACGCCGCCCCGGAAAGCCTGCAGCTGACCGTCGCGCGTGATGCCGCCCTCGGGGAAGATCGCCACCAGTTCGCCCTCGCGCAGCGCCTGGGCGGCGCGCTCGAACGCGGCGTCGTAGGCACCGGGGTCCTCGCTCTGCGGCGCGACGGGGATCGCCTTGGCCAGGCGGAACAGCCCGCCCAGCAGCGGCTGGCGGAAGATGCGGTGGTCCATGAGGAAGCGGATCGGGCGCGGACTGGCGGCCATGATCAGCACCGCGTCGACGAAGCTCACGTGGTTGCACACCAGCACCGCCGCGCCTTCGGTGGGGATGCTCTCGTCGCCACTCACCTGGAAGCGGTAGACCAGGCGCGAGGCCACCCAGGCCACGAAACGCAGCAGGTACTCGGGCACCAGCATGAAGATGTAGAACGCCACCACGGCGTTCGCCAGACCCACCACCAGGAACATCTGCGGGATGGTGAACCCCATCTGCAGCAGCGCGCCGGCCACCAGCGCGCTGGCGATCATGAACAGCGCATTGAGGATGTTGTTGGCGGCGATGATGCGCGCGCGGTGCGTGGGCCGGCTGCGCATCTGGATCAGCGCGTACATGGGCACGCTGTACAGGCCGGCGAACAGGCTCAGCAGCGCCAGGTCGATCAGCACGCGCGCGTGCGCCGGCTGCGACAGGAAGGCCCCCAGCGCCATCACCCCGGCCGGCGGCAGGCCGCGCGTGGCGAAGTACAGGTCGATGGCGAACACGCTCATGCCGATGGCGCCCAGTGGCACCAGGCCGATCTCCACGTGCCGGCGCGACAGCACCTCACACAGCAGCGAGCCAACGCCAATGCCGACCGAGAACACCACCAGCAGCAGCGAGGCCACCTGCTCGTTGCCGTGCAGCACGTCGCGCGCGAAGGCGGGGAACAGGCTGAGGAAGACGGCGCCGAAGAACCACATCCAGCTGATGCCCAGCACCGAGCGGAACACCACCGTGTTGCCATGGGCCAGCTTGAGGTTGCGCCAGGTCTCGCTCACCGGGTTCCAGTTGATGACCAACGCAGGATCGGTGGCCGGCGTGGGCGGCACATGGTGCGAGGCGAAGCGCCCCAGCAGCGCCAGGCCCACGCAGGCGAAGCCCACGTGGTGCGCGCCGATCTCGGGCACGGCGATGATCAGGCCGCCCGCCACGTTGCCGAGCAGGATGGCGACGAAGGTGCCCATCTCCACCATGCCGTTGCCGCCGGTGAGCTCGCGCTCGCCCAGGTGCTGCGGCAGGTAGGCGAACTTCACCGGGCCGAACAGGGTGGAGTGCAGGCCCATGAGAAAGGTGCAGGCCAGCAGCACGGCGACGTGCTGGCCGAAGAAGCCCCAGGCGGCCAGCGCCATGATGCCGATCTCCAACCGCTTGACGAAGACCATGAGCGAGCGCTTGTCCAGCTTGTCGGCGAGCTGGCCGCTGGTGGCCGAGAACAGCAGGAAGGGCAGGATGAAGAGCGCGCCGATCACCAGGCCTGCCAGGCTGGCGGGCAGCCAGCCGATCTGCAGCTGGTAGGTGACCAGCACCGTGAACGCGAACTTGAAGAGGTTGTCGTTCGCGGCGCCGAGGAACTGCGTCCAGAAGAAGGGCGCGAAGCGGCGCTGCTTGAGCAGGGCAAACTGGTTGTGGCCCGGGGCCTGGGGCACGGCGCCGGTGTCCGGGGACAGCGTGGCGGTGGTCATGGCGTCTCCTCCTCTGGGTGGGCGCCGGGAAGGCGCGCGGCGGATTCTGCCCGCCCCCACCGTCCACCGCGCGAATTTCGATACGGGATCGACTGGCACCATCCAGGGTACCGAATTTCGATACTCTGACCACCCATGAGCACCACCGCCGACCTCGTCACCGCCCTCAAGCGGGAACTCAAATCCGCGCGCATGACCTACGCCGACCTGGCGATCGCCATGGGCATGGCCGAGTCCAGCGTCAAGCGCATGCTGGCCAAGGGCGACATGTCGCTCTCGCGCATCGACGCCATCTGCCACGCGCTCAAGCTCGACTTCGCGGAACTCGCGCGCCGCGTCGCCGACGCGCAGCCGCTGGTGACCGAGCTCACGCCCGCGCAGGAGCGGGCCGTGGTGGCCGACAAGAAGCTGCTGCTGGTGGCCATCTGCGTGCTGAGCCAATGGACGGTGGAGCAGATCACCGGCACCTACCGGCTCAGCGAGGCCGACTGCGTGAAGTCCCTGGCCCAGCTCGACCGCATCGGCATCATCGAGCTGCGCCCGCTCAACCGCTACCGCCTCAAGCTGGCCAAGACCTTCCGCTGGCGGCCGCACGGCGCGGTGATGAACTTCTTCCGCGAACACGCCTTGCTTGACTACTTCGCGGGCGGCTTCGACGGCCCCGGCGAGGGCCTGATGCTGGTGCACGGCTCGGTGAGCCGCACGCTGGCGCCGCTGTTCCTGGAGCGCCTGCAGCGCGTGGCGCAGGACTTCGCGCAGCAGCACCAGACCGACCAGAAACTGGCCGAGAAGGACCGCGAGGGCTACACCCTGGTGTTGGCCATGCGCCGCTGGGAATTCGAGGCCTTCACCCACCTGCGCCGCTGAACCGGCCGCGCCGCTGGCATGATCGCGGGCTTGCCTGTCGAACCGACCCCTGCATGAACGAGACCCGACCCCAGCCCCGGCGCCCGCGCCAGGGCCCCAAGACGCCCAAGGCCCCGTCCGCGCCGCGCCACCCGCTGCTGGCGCAGCTCGCCGAGTGGCACCCCGCCCTGTTCGGCGACGAGCCGCGCCCGCTCAAGCGCGGCATCTTCGAAGACCTGATCGCCGCGCACGGCGAGGCGCTGGAGGCCGAGGCCCTGAAGGCCGCCCTGGGCCTGCACACGCGCAGCACGCGCTACCTCAACGCCGTGGGCTCGGGCCAGCCGCGCCGCGACCTGCAAGGCCAGGCGGTGGAGGTGGTCGCCCCCGAGCAGCGCCACCACGCCATCGTGGAGGTGTACCGCCGCCGCCAGTCGCGCAGCCCCGAAGACCTGGCGCCGCAGCTGCGCCAACGCATCGCGCGCGCCTTCGAGGCCAGCGGCCTGGGCCGCGAGGCCTATGCCACGCTGGTGCGCGGGCGCGACGAGGCGATCAACGCGGCCACCGAGGCGGCGCTGGACGAGGCCAGCGCGCGCATCGCGCGCGAGGCCGCGCTGCTGCGGGCGTTCGAATCGAGCGGCCTGAGCGTGGCGGCCTTCGCCGACGGCTATGGCATGACGCCGGACGACGCGCAGCGCGCCCTGGAGCGCGCACGCCAGCGCCGCTGAGGGCGCGGCCGGCTCAGCCCTCGCGCACGAAGACCGTCAGCACGCCGGTGTAGCCGTAGAGCCGGTGGTGCGCGATCTCGCCACCGGCGAAGAAGCCCACCAGCGGCACGTCGCCCAGCGCGTGGCGCACGATCTGCAGCTCGGCGCTCGGCCCGCCGAAGTGCGGCCCGCCGCGGCCCGCGCAGCTCACGTACACCGCGCCCGCGATGGCGCGCGCCGGCCGCGGCGCGGCCTCCACCTCGGCCGCACCGGCGCCGAACAGCAGCTCCTCCGGCTCCAGTTCCTCGCGCACCTCGGCGCACACGCGCATGAGGTCGGCGCGCGCCGCCTGCACGTGGCGCTCGCAGAAGGCCAGCCGCGAGCCCTCGGGCGCCAGCTCGGCGATGGCCACGCCCCGGCGCACCGGGTCCAGGCCGATGATGTGGCGCACGATCACCTCGTGCCCGAAGGCGCCGCGCCGGTGCGAGGCCTCGCTGGTCGCCACCGGGGTGCCGTCGGGGCCAGGGCGGGTCACGCCCACCAGGGTGTGGCGCAGCCGCAGCATGGCGTGCTCGGGGTGGTCGAGCGAGATCTCCAGTTCGCGCAGCAGCACATCCAGCGCGGGCTCGCCGTCCAGGCGGGTCACCAGGTGAGCGTCGGATTCGGTGACCACGTGGGTCGCCGCGATCGGCTGCGCGCCCTGCGTGACGCGCGAGACGATGCCCACCTCGCGCCCGAAGGCCACGCCGCTGAGCCCACCGTGGAACACCCCGCTGGCCGCGCCGTGACCGCTGAGGGTGCCCGCGCTGCCCAGCGCGAACTGCACGGTGGGGCCGCGGCTGCCCGCCAGGCCGCCGAACAGGTAGCCGCTGCCGGTTCGCTCGGCCATTTCGGCGATCAGCTCACCCACCTCGGGCGTGCCGGCGTCGGCGTGCACCAGGGCCGTGTGGGCGACGAAGCCCTCGCCGCCGTCCGCGCGCCCGCTGGCCGACAGCGGCGCTACGCCACTGAACACGCGGTACTGGTCGGGGCTCAGGTCGCACAGCATCACCGACAGCGCCGGCTCGTCGAAGTACTCCACGTTGCTGGCCGAGACGCCCACGCCCACGGTGCCGGCCCAGTCGGTCACCTCGGGCAGTTCGGCGCTCATCCACTCCAGCAGGGCCTCGGCCTCGCCGGCGTAGTGGTCGGTGATGTAGAGCAGCCCCAGCGAGGGCTGGCTGGCGTGGTCGGGCAGGGCCATCTGCGCGCGCAGCTGCGCCACCACCATGGCGGCGGCCATGCGCCATTGCGGGTGGGTGGCGTGCGCCTGGGGGAAACGTTTCATGCGGTGTTCGAGCCCCGCGGGGCCCGCGGGTTCAAGCGCGTTTGTCGCGCGTCTTTCGAGGCGCCGCCTTCTTGGCGGGTGCCGCCGGGGCGCCGGACGAGACGGCACGCGCCGCCGCGCGGCCCACGCCCGCCGCCGCCCCCATGCCGCGGCCCACCGTGCCGGCGGCGCTGCGCGCGGCCTGGCCGGCCAGGCCGGTGGCGGTCTTCACGGCGGCATCGGTGAGGTCGGTGGCGACCTGGCGCGTGGTGTCCAGCGCGCCTTGCTTGGCCGCGTCCTTCAGGGCGTTGGTGGCGATCTGCTGGAACTGCTGGGACAGGGCGCCCCACCACTGCAGCGGATCGACCACACCGCCCGCCGGAGCGGCCACTCCGGCCTTGTCGGCCTTGGGCGCCACTTTCTTCGCGGCCGGCTTGCGCCGCGCGGGCGCGGGTTTGGCCACTTCGGTGCCGTAGGTGCGCGGCGGCACCTCCAGGCCCGGGAAGGGGTTGGCCTTGGCGGCGACCTCGGCCGTCTTCAGCTTGAGCGCGTTGGCCACGTCGCCCATGCTGAAGTTCATGGACTTCAGCGTGGACAGGGTCATTTTCTGCACCTCCAGCGCCTGGATGGTGGCGCCCAGGGCCTTGGCGTTCTGGTCCAGCCAATAGTGCACGGCCTTGAGCTCCTCGATGCGCTTCTCGAGTTCCTCGACGTTGAAGGTGGGCGCCACCCAGTGGCTGAGGTTGGGCAGCTGCGGGATGTTCTGCCCGATGCCCTGGGCGATGCCGCCGGCGGCCTGCGTGGCCAGGTTCTGCAGGAAATCGAAACCCGGCACGAACTTGCCGAAGCCGCTGGCGGACGCATCGCTCATGGCGAACTCCTCGATGGAAGGACCGGGGATCAGCCGTCGACGCCGTAGCGCGGCGCGCGGCGCTCGCGCAAGGATGCCACACCTTCGCGCACGTCGGGCCCGGCAAAACCCATGAATTCCAGCGCGAGCGAGGTGTCGAAACTCGGGCCCGCCTGGCGCAGCCAGTTGTTGAGCGAGTACTTGGTCCAGCGGATCGCGCTGGCGCTGCCGCCGGCCAGGCGGTCGGCCACCTCGTAGGCCTTGTCGAGCAGCTGGTCGTCGTCCACCACCAGCGAGACCAGGCCGATGCGCTCGGCCTCTTCGCCGCTCACGGCGTCACACAGCATGAGGTAGTACTTGGCCTTGGCCATGCCGCACAGCAGCGGCCAGACGATGGCCGCGTGGTCGCCCGCCGCCACGCCCAGGCGCGTGTGGCCGTCGACGATCTTGGCGCTGCGCGCGGCGATGGAGATGTCGGCCAGCAGGCCGGCCACCAGGCCCGCGCCCACGGCCGGGCCGTGCATGGCGCTGACGATGGGCTTGTCGCAGTTGATGACGTTGTAGACCAGGTCGCGCGCCTCCTTCCAGACGCGCGAGCGCACCTCGAAGTCGGTGGCCATGTCCTGCACCAGGGCCAGGTCGCCGCCACCGGAAAAGCCCATGCCGCTGCCGCGCAGCACGGCGGCGCGCACGCTGTCGTCGCGGCCCACGTCGCGCCAGATCTCGCTCAGCTCCCAGTGGCCTTCGTGGCCGGCGGTGGGCAGCTTGCCGTTGCCGCCGGGGCCATCGGCGCGCATGCGGATGTCGAGCACGCTGGGCGTGCCGTTCACCAGCGGGCCACGGCGGCTGATCTCCAGGGTCTGGTAGCGGCTGTAGTCGATGGTCGGGCTCATGGTGGTCTCCTGATGGTCGTTTGCTCTTGGACCGATCGATTGTGCTTGACCTGCATCAAGCGCCACGGCGCCGGCCGGGCCCAAGATGGAAGCCACGCAGGAGGCCCCCATGAGCACGTTCATTTCCGACACCTTCGAGATCCAGTTGCGTGCCGCGCGCCAGGCGCTGCTGGAGCGCCTGTACGCCCAGCGGGGCGGTGCCCGCAGCCGCGCCGAAGTGGCCGCCGACAAGCGCGCCCAGGCGGCCGACGACAACGACGCCGTCGCGGACCCGGCCTTCGACCTCGGCTCGGTACTGGGTGAGCGTGAAGCGGGCGAACTGGCCGCCATCGACGCCGCGCTCGCGCGCATCGCCGACGGCAGCTATGGCCTGTGCGTGGACTGCGGCGCGCAGATACCCGCCGCGCGCCTGCACGCGCAGCCCACGGCCGACCGCTGCCTGGACTGCCAGGCGCGGGCCGAGCGCTGATCGGGCGCGGTCCGCGCCCCGGGGCCGGGTTCAGGCCTTGGTCAGCGGCGCGATCTTCTGGTCGATCGCGCCGAAGATGGACTGGCCGTCCTTGCCCTTCATCTCGATTCGGATGGTGTCGCCGTACTTCATGAAGGCGGTGGAGGGCTTGCCGTCGAGGATGGTCTCGATCGCGCGCTTCTCGGCGATGCAGCTGTAGCCCTTGGGCCAGTCCTTGCGGCCGTCGACTTCCACACCCTTGTTGCTCACCGTGCCGCTGCCCACGATGGAACCCGCGCGCACGTTGCGCGTCTTGCCGATGTGGGCGATGAGCTGGCCGAAGTGGAAGGTCATCTCGGGGCCGGCCTCGCACATGCCGACCTTGCGGCCGTTCCAGGTGCTCTGCAGCGTGAGGTGCAGGCGCCCGCCCTGCCAGGCGTCGCCCAGCTCGTCGGGCGTCACGGCCACGGGGCTGAAGGCGGTGGCGGGCTTGCTCTGGAAGAAGCCGAAGCCCTTGGCCAGTTCGGCGGGAATCAGGTTGCGCAATGAAACGTCGTTGGCCAGCATCACCAGGCGGATGCCCTCGAGCGCCTGCTCGGGCGTCGCGCACATGGGCACGTCGCCGGTGATGACGGTGATCTCGGCCTCGAAGTCGATGCCGTAGTCCTCGCTGGGCACCACCACGTCGTCCATCGGGCCGATGAAGTCGTCGCTGCCGCCCTGGTACATCAGCGGGTCTTCGTAGAAGCTGGCCGGCACCTCGGAGTTGCGCGCGGCGCGCACCAGCTCCACGTGGTTCAGGTAAGCCGAGCCGTCGGCCCACTGGTAGGCGCGCGGCAGCGGCGCCATGCACATGGCCGGGTCGAAGGGGAAGGCGTGGCGCGCCTTGCCCTGGTTCAGGGTCACGTACAGGTCCTGCAGCTGGGGGCTGATGAAGTTCCAGTCGTCCAGGGCCTGCTGCAGGGTGTTCGCGATGCCGGTCGCATAATGGGCCGTGCTCAGGTCACGCGAGACCACCACCAGTTGTCCGTCGCGCGAGCCGTCCTTGTAGGTGGCGAGTTTCATGCGTATCTCCTGCTGCCTTCTGAGTGGATGGGTGCCCCGGGGGCTTTGGGGCGATAATTACGGGTAGTGAAATCGATTAACCTATGCGTAAGAGCGAGATTCTAGACCAAAGCCCCGCCAACGAGAGCGACGACAGCGAACCCCAGCGCGCGGGCATCCAATCGGTCGAGGTCGGCTTTGAATTGTTGAACGCCCTGTCGAGGGCCAGCGGCGCACTGATGCTGCGCGACCTGGCCGCCGCCGCCGGCATGAGCGCGGCCAAGGCCCACCGCTACCTGGTGAGCTTCCAGCGCCTGGGCCTGGTCACGCAGGACAGCGCCAGCACCCGCTACGACCTGGGACCGGCCGCGTTGCGCCTGGGCCTGGCCAGCCTGTCGCGCATCGACGCCGTGCGCCTGGCGCGCGAGCGCATCGACGCCCTGCTGCCGCTCACCGGTCACACCCTGGCCATCGCCGTCTGGGGCAACCAGGGGCCCACCATGGTGCACTGGACCGAGGCGCCCCAGGCCGTGCCCGTGGCGCTGCGCCTGGGCGACGTGATGCCCCTGCTGTCGTCCGCCACCGGCCGCTGCTTCGCCGCTTTCATGGGCGACGAGGGCCACGACGCCCAGCGCGTCGGCCCCATGATCCGCGAGGAACTCGCGCGCCTGAAGAAGCTGCCGCGCAACGGCCCCTTGCCGCTGGACCTGCCCACCTCCATGGCCGAGGTGCAGGAAATGCTCGACGAGGTGCGCCGCCGCGGCGTGGCGCGCGTGGTGCACAGCCTGCAGGCCAGCGTGGCCGGCTTTGGCGCCCCCGTGTTCGACGTGCAAGGCCGCATGGTGCTGGCCATGGTGGTGCTGGGCTCGGTGGCCACCCTGGACACCGACTGGGACGGCGGCCCGGCGACCGCGCTGCGCGACGCCGCCCGTCGGCTCAGCGCCGATCTCGGGCACCGCGAAGCGGCGCCCCGGTCCGACGAGCCATGAAGCCACTCAAGACCCCCGTGGGCCCGAGATCCCGCCCCTGGCTGTGGCTGGGCGCCGGCGTGCTGGCGGCCCTCGCCGCGGCGCTCGGCCCCCAGGGGGGCGGCACCGCGTTCGCCGCCGCGCCACCGGCACCCGCCGCCAGCTCCACCGCCCCGCGCAGCGACCCGCCCCCGGCGAGTGAGCTGAGTTACGAGGTGTTCGGCCAGGCCAAGGGCTTCGACTACCGCGCCACCGGCAGCCTCTCCTGGCGCCGCGAGGGCCCGAACTACGAGGCCCGCCTGGAGCTCGCCATGCCCCTGCTCGGCAAGCGCGTGCAGACCAGCCAGGGCAGCGTGGGCCCCGACGGCCTGCGGCCGACGCGGTTCGCCGACAAGCGCAGCAGCGAGCGCGCCGTGCAGTTCGAGCCCGAGGCCAAGCGCATCCGCTTCAGCAACAACGCCCCCGAGGCCGAGTGGCTGCCTGGCGCGCAGGACCGCCTGAGCCTGTTCCTGCAGCTCGCCGGCCTGCTGCGCGCCCAGCCGCGCCAGACCGGCGACGTGCTGAGCTTCCAGGTGGCCGGCCTGGGCGATGCCGAGATCTGGCAGTTCGAGGTGGGCGCTCTGGAGACCCTGCGCCTGCCGGCCGGCAACATCGAGGCCCGGCTGCTGAAACGCACCCCGCGCAAGCCGCACGACAGCACGGTCGAGGTCTGGCTGGCGCCCTCCCTGGGCCACCTGCCGGTGCGCCTGCGCATCGCCCAGCCGAATGGCGATGTGGCCGATCAACGGCTCGCCCGTTTGCCCTAGCCGCCGAGCACCCCGGAACCCGTTTCGGCTCAAACGCCACAAGCCGATTGAAAAACGCCGTCGCGTCCCCAACTGGGGCATACCCCTGCTCCAGTGGGGATGCAATTTGCCGATATAACGGCATCAGCGCCGAAAGCGATTGGCGGAAAGGAAATCAAGTCCATGCACATGCTGTACGACTCGGAAGCGTTCGCGGTGGTCCACATCCTGGCCAACGCGCCGGCCGACGGTGAGGCCCCCACCGACACCGGGCCGCAGATCCCGCGCCATGGCTTTGAAATCGTGGACAAGCGCTCGGGCAAGGAGGTCTACCTCGACGGCTCCTGGGCCGAGATGTTCCAGGCCCAGATCGTGGAATGGCAGCGCAACAGCCCCTCGCAGGAAGAGGTGGAGAACACGCTGGAGGGCTACGCCTCGCTGGCCCAGAACCCGGTCGTGATGCACTGAGCGCACCAGGGCGCCCCGACAACCCACAGCCCAGCCTGGCTATGCCAGGCTTTTTTGTGCCCGCGCGCAGCGCCAGCGGTACACCGGCTCGGCCAGGACCAGCACCGCCACCAGGCGGCAAACCTGGAAGGCGGTGACCACCGGCACGCCCAGCTGCAGCACCTTGGCGGTGATGGCCATCTCGGCGATGCCCCCTGGTGAGGTGCCCAGCAGCATGGTCACCGGGTGCAGACCCGTGAGCCGCGCCACCACCCAGCCGAAGCCGGCGCACAGGGCCATCATGGCGAAAGTGGCCAGTGCCACCGAACCCAGCCAGCGCGGCGCCGTGTGCGCGAAGGCCGGCGTGAAGCGCACCCCCAGGCTCACGCCGATGAACAGCTGGGCCGCGTTGGTGAAGGCCAGCGGCAGGGCCGAGAGCTGCACGCCCGCCAGCGTGATCGCCATGGTCACCACCAGCGCGCCCATGAACCAGGGGTTGGCGCGGCCCAGTCGCTGCATGGCCAGGGCACCGGCCAGCGTGAGCAGCCCCAGCAGGGCCAGCCCACCCGCGTGCACCTCGCGGATGGCGGGCGGCAGCGTGTCCAGCCCATGCACGCCCGCGGCCTGCAGGGCGAACGGAATGGTGACCGTGACAAGCAGCACGCGCAGGGTGTGGGCGGCGGCCACCAAGTCGGTGCGCGCGCCCTGGCGCTCGGCCAACAGGGTCATCTCGGACGCGCCGCCGATGGCGCCCGAAAAATAGGTGGTGGCGATCAACTGCGCGGGCGGCAGCCGCAGGCGCGCCGCGTGCTGGCGCCGCAGCCAGGCCGCGAAGCCCAGGCCCAGCAGCAGCGCCCAGGCCACGCCCAGGACGATCGCCCACCACAAGCCGGCGACCAGGGCGCCCACCTCGGGGGTGAAGTACAGGCCCAGGGCCGCGCCGATCACCCACTGCCCGGCGTTGCGCAGCGGTGTCCAGCTTTCGGTGGGCGCGCCCAGCACCGACACCAGGGCGCTGGCCAGCAGCGGTCCGATCATCCAGGGGATGGGCGTGCCCAGCCAGACGCACAGGCGGGCGGCGGCGTAGGCGAGCAAAAGGGTCAGGGCCGTGCGCGTCCAGGACGCCGGCCCGAAGCGCGACACAGGGAGAGGCACTCGGGAAATCTCGGGCGGCGCGGAGGGCGCCATCGGGGCCCGTAGTATCGGTGCATGAAGCCCTCCCTTGCCGCCACTGGCCTGGCCGTGCTCTGGCTCGCGGCCTGCGCCCAGACACCCCCTCGGGACCTGTCCGCCCTGCTCGCCCGCACCCAGCCCACGCCCCTGCTGCTGGTGGGCGAGCAGCACGACGCGCCCGAGCACCAGCAGTTGCAGCGCGAACTGGTGCAGACCCTGGCCACGCGCGGCGAGCTCGCGGCCGTGGTGATGGAGATGGCCGAGGCCGGCCACGACACGCGCCAGCTGCCGCGCGACGCCAGCGAAGAGACCGTGCGCCAGGCCCTGGCCTGGGACCAGGGGGCCAATTGGCCCTGGCCGGTCTACGGGCCGGTGGTGATGGCCGCCGTGCGCGCGGGCGTGCCCGTGCTCGGTGGCAACCTGCCGCGCGCGCGGATGCGCGAGGCCATGGCCGACACCGCGCTGGACCGGTCGGTGGACGCCCCGGTGCTGGACCGCCAGCGCGCCGCCGTGCGCGAAGGCCACTGCGATCTGCTGCCCGACAGCCAGATCGCGCCAATGACGCGCATCCAGCTCGCGCGCGACCGTTCGTTGGCGGACACCGCGCTCCAGGCCCTGGCGCCGGGCCGCACGGTGCTGCTGATCGCGGGCAACGGCCATGTGCGCACGGACATCGGGGTGCCGCTGCACCTGCCCGCCGGCCAGGCCCGCCGCGTGGTGGTGGCGCGCGCGGGCGCGGCCGGCGCCGACGCGCCGGGTGACGTGGTCTGGCCCACGCCCGCGCTGCCCGAACGCGACCACTGCGCCGGGCTGCGCGAGCGCTTCAAGCGCTGATCAGTCCTTCAGGCGCTGGATCGCGTCGGCCAGCACCGAGACCATGGTCTCGATGTGCTCGCGCTCCACGATGTAGGGCGGCGCGAACACCAGGTTGTCGCCCGCGTTGCGCACCAGCACGCCGCGGTGGAAGCAGTCCAGGAAAACGTCGAAGGCGCGCTTGCCGGGCATGCCCGCCTGCGGCGCCAGTTCCACCGCGCAGGCCAGGCCCAGGCTGCGGATGCCGATGACGTGCGGCAGGCCCTTGATGGCGCTGAACATGGCGTCGCTCAGCACCTGGCCCATCTGGCCGGCGCGCGCGAACAGCTGCTCCTTCTGCATCAGCTCCAGCGTGGCGATGGCCGCCGCGCAGGCCACCGGGTGGCCCGAGTAGGTGTAGCCGTGGAAGAACTCGATGGCGTGGTCGGGCGCGTTGCCGTGTGCGCCCATCATGGCGTCGTAGATGCGCTGGCTGCAGACCACGCCGCCCATGGGGATGACGCCGTTGGTGACGCATTTGGCGAAGTTCAGCATGTCGGGCTGCACGCCGTACCAGTCGGCGCCGAAGGCCGTGCCCAGGCGGCCGAAGCCGGTGATGACCTCGTCGAAGATCAGCAGGATGCCGTGTTTGTCGCAGATCTCGCGCAGGCGCTTGAGGTAGCCCTGGGGCGGCACGTACCAGCCCGCGCTGCCGGCCACCGGCTCCACGATCACCGCCGCCACGTTGCTCGGGTCGTGCAGCGGCAGGATGCGGTTCTCCAGCTCCAGCAGGATGTCCTCTTCCCACACCGGCTCCTGGTGCTGCACGAAGGCGTGCTTCACCGGGTCGTGGATGAAGCGCAGGTGGTCCACGCGCGGCAGCAGGCTGGTGCCGTAGACCTTGCGGTTGGCCGGGATGCCCCCCACCGACATGCCGCCGAAGCCCACGCCGTGGTAGCCGCGCTCGCGGCCGATGAAGAGGTTGCGCTGGCCCTCGCCGCGCGCGCGGTGGTAGGCCAGGGCCACCTTCATGGAGGTGTCGGCCGCTTCGCTGCCCGAGTTGCAGAACAGCACCTTGTTCAGGTCGCCGGGCGCCAGGGCCGCGATCATCTCGGCGGCTCGGAAAGCCTTGTCGTTGCTCACGCTGAAGGCGGTGGCGTAGTCCAGCGTGTCCAGCTGCCGCTTGATGGCCTCGTTGATGGGCTGGCGGTTGTGGCCCGCGCCCACACACCACAGGCTGGAAATGCCGTCGATGACCTGGCGGCCGTCGTGCGTGGTGAAGTGCATGCCGTCGGCGGCGACGAAGATGCGCGGGTCCTTGGCGAAGCTGCGGTTGGGCGTGAAGGGCAACCACTGGTTGTCCATGTTGAAGTCGTTGTAAGCCATGCGGCGTCTCCTGCGAGCGGTGATCCGGGCATTCTGGCACCGCCCCCGCGCGCCGGGGGCGCCACTGCCCGACCCCGCGCCAGGCCCACTGGCGGCCGCCCTGCGACAATCGCGCCGCCATGGAAAACACCTACGTCCTCACCCTGTCCTGCCAGGACCGCCCCGGCATCGTGCACGCCGTCTCGGGCTTTCTGTTCCAGCACGGTGGCAACATCGAAGAGGCAGCCCAGTACAACGACCACGACACCGGGCTGTTCTTCATGCGCGTGCAATTCGCTTGCGCGCAACTGAGCCAGGCCGAGCTGCGCGAGCGCCTGGGCGCCTTCGCCGAACCCTTCGGCATGCGCTGGGGCCTGCACCCGCTGGCGCAACCGCTGCGCACCGTGCTCTTCGTGAGCCGCGAAGGCCACTGCCTCAACGACCTGCTGTTCCGCTGGAAGAGCGGCCTGCTGCCGCTGGACATCCGCGCCATCGTCAGCAACCACCGCGACTTTTACCAACTGGCGGCCAGCTACAACGTGCCCTTCCACCACATCCCGGTGACGGCCGCCACCAAGGCCCAGGCCGAGGCGAAGCAGCTGGAGATCATCCGCGCCGAACAGGCCGAGCTGGTGGTGCTGGCGCGCTACATGCAGATCCTGTCCAACGAGCTGTGCCGCGAGCTCTCGGGCCGCGCCATCAACATCCACCACAGCTTCCTGCCCAGCTTCAAGGGCGCCAAGCCCTACTACCAGGCGCACGACCGCGGCGTGAAGCTGATCGGCGCCACCGCCCACTACGTGACGGCCGACCTCGACGAGGGCCCCATCATCGAACAGGACGTGGCCCGCGTGGACCACACCGACACGGTGGAAGACCTCACCGCCCTGGGCCGCGACACCGAAAGCCAGGTGCTGGCGCGCGCCGTGAAATGGCACGGCGAGCACCGCGTGCTGCTCAACGGGCACAAGACCGTCGTGTTCAAGTGATGCAAGACCTCATCAACGCCGAACGGACCGCCGCCGGGCCGCCCCAAGGCGGGCCAGCCCCCGCGGGGGGCAGCGACCCGCGCCAGCGGCGGAGCGTGGGGGCGTGATGACGGCGCGCATCCCGCCCATCCAGTGCCTGCTGGCCTTCGAGGCCCTGGCGCGGCTGCGCAGCGTCACGCAGACGGCCGACGAGCTCAACGTCACGCCCAGCGCGGTGAGCCACCGCATCCGCCAGCTGGAAGAGATCCTGGGCACCAAGCTGTTCGGCCGCGCGGACTTCTCGCTCACCACCGACGGCATCGAGTACCTCACCCACGTGCGCGACGGCCTGGGCGCCCTGCAGCGCTTCCCCAGCCAGAAGGCCGCGCCCGGGCGGCGCAAGCTGCGCCTGGCCATCACCCCCACCTTCGCGCGCTCGGTGGTGCTGCCGCGCCTGAAGCAGTTCAGCGACACCTATCCCGAGATCGACCTCACGCTACAGGTCAGCATCCCGCTGCTGGACGTGGTGGCCGAGGACGCCGACCTGATGGTGCGCTACGGCACCGGCCGCTACGCCGACGTGGAGTACCTGCTGCTGGCCAAGGACGAGGTCTCGCCCATGGCCTCGCCGGCCTTCGCGCGCGAGCACGGCCCCTTCGAGGCACCCGAGGACCTGGAAGGCCTGCCCCTGCTGCGCAGCCCTCTGGAGCCCTGGCGCACCTGGTTCGCCGCGCACGACCTGGACTGGCCCGAGCCCACCGAGGGCTCGCAGTTCAACGACATCGGCCTGATGTGCGACGCCGCCGCCGCCGGCATGGGTGTGGGCCTGCTGCGCTACAAGCTGGCCGCGCCCTGGCTGGACAGCGGCGCCCTGGTGCCCCTGTACCCGCGCCGCGTGCCCAGCCCGCACGCGCACTACCTGTGCTGGCGCACCGGCACCATGGAGCGCTGGGAATGCGCGGCGTTCGCGCGCTGGCTGCAGCAGGCCATGGGGTGAGCACCGCCCACGGCGCCCACCGCACTCTCACTCAATCGATCGCCAGGCGCTGGGCCGAGGTGGCGGCCTTCTTGGGCAGCGTCAGCCGCAGCACGCCGTTGTCGAAGCGCGCCTTGGACGCGTCCTTGTCCACGCGCTGCGGCAGCTGGAAGGCGCGCGAGACGGCGCCGTAGTACCGCTCGCTGCGCAGCACGCGCTGGCCGTCGCGCTGCTCGTCCTGCTGCTTGACCTCGGCGCGCAGGGTGACCACGTCGTCCTCGATGGTGACCTGGATGTCGTCCTTGGCCACGCCCGGCAGCTCGGCGTCCACGGTGTAGGCCACGGGCGTTTCCTTCACGTCCACCTTGATCTGCGCGGGCAGGGCGTCGCCGTGCAGCGGCTTGACGAAGAAGCCGGGCGCGACGTCGCGGAACAGGTCATCGAACAGGCTGTTGCGGGCAATGAGTCCGGTCATGGTGAAAGTCCTCCAGATTCGAGGGCGCCGCGACCACCGCGGCACCGGGGTGTCTCGAAACTGAAGTCGCCCCCCGAACATTTCAAGACCCCGCGCGCCCGCCGCTCGTCAACAGCCGCTGCAGGATTTTTCAATCCCCGCCGGGCCCGGCGCGCCTACACTGGCCCGCCACCCACGCCCCCGCCATGAACGCCCCACCCCACCCCGACCAGGCCCAGCGCCTGGCCCGCGCCGAGCGCCAGGCCGCCGTGGTGCGGGCCCTGACGCCCCTGCTGCCCGCCCACGCGCTGCTGTGGCAGCCCGAGGACACCATCCCCTACGAATGCGACGGCCTCACCGCCTACCGCGAGCGCCCGATGGTGGTGGCCCTGCCCGAGACCGAGGCCCAGGTGGCCGCCGTGCTCAAGGCCTGCCACGCGCTGGACGTGCCGGTGGTGGCGCGCGGCGCCGGCACCGGCCTGTCCGGCGGCGCCATGCCGCATGCCCTGGGCGTGGTGCTGTCGCTGGCCAAGTTCAACCGCATCCTGCGCATCGACCCGCGCTCGCGCACCGCCACCGTGCAGGCCGGCGTGCGCAACCTGGCCATCAGCGAGGCCGCCGCGCCGCATGGCCTGTACTACGCGCCCGACCCGAGCAGCCAGATCGCCTGCACCATCGGCGGCAACGTGGCCGAGAACTCCGGTGGCGTGCACTGCCTCAAGTACGGCCTGACCATCCACAACGTGCTGCAGGTGCGCGGCTTCACCATCGAGGGCGAGCCGGTCACCTTCGGCGGCGAGGCCCTGGACACGCCCGGCCTCGATCTGCTGCCCCTGGTGGTCGGCAGCGAGGGCATGCTGGCCGTCACCGTCGAGGTGGTGGTCAAACTGGTGCCCAAGCCGCAGCTGGCGCGCTGCATCATGGCCAGCTTCGACGACGTGCGAAAGGCGGGCGACGCGGTCGCCGCCGTGATCGCCGCCGGCATCATCCCGGCCGGGCTGGAGATGATGGACAAGCCCATGACGGCCGCCGTCGAGGATTTCGTGCACGCCGGCTACGACCTGTCCGCCGAGGCCATCCTGCTGTGCGAAAGCGACGGCACACCCGAGGAGGTGGCCGAGGAAATCGACCGCATGAGCGCCGTGCTGCGCGGCTGCGGCGCCACCGCCATCGCCGTCAGCCGCGACGAGGCCGAGCGCCTGCGCTTCTGGAGCGGCCGCAAGAACGCCTTCCCGGCCAGCGGGCGCATCAGCCCCGACTACATGTGCATGGACTCGACCATCCCGCGCAAGCGCCTGGCCGACATCCTGCTGGCCATCCAGGCCATGGAGACCACCTACGGCCTGCGCTGCGCCAACGTGTTCCACGCGGGCGACGGCAACCTGCACCCGCTGATCCTGTTCGACGCCAACGACCCCGACCAGCTCCAGCGCTGCGAGCGCTTCGGCGCCGACATCCTGGAGACCAGCGTCGCCATGGGCGGCACCGTCACCGGCGAGCACGGCGTCGGTGTGGAAAAGCTCAACAGTATGTGCGTGCAGTTCAGCGCGCAAGAGAACGATCAGATGTTCGGTATCAAGCGCGCTTTTGATGCCAAAGAATTACTCAACCCTGGCAAAGTGATCCCGACCTTGCAACGTTGTGCGGAGTACGGGCGGTTGCTGGTGCGCGGCGGGCGGTTGCCGCACCCCGATCTCCCCCGGTTTTAGGGCGCTGTTCCACGCGGCAGGCCCCCTGGGCTGGGGTACATTGCCTCCAATGAGCGCCCGCCTTTCGCCCACCGATGCGCCCCTGGCCCGCCGCGACGGCGAGGCGGGCGTCAGCGAACGCGAGCGGGCCATGCAGCTGGAGCTGCGCACGCTGCGCGCCGAGAACGAGTACCTGCGCCAGCGCTACGCGCAGCAGCTCAGCGGCCTGAACCCGGCGGCCGACGCCAGCCAGCCGGGGCTGCGCGCCGACCTGCCGCTGTCGCTGGTCTCGGCCCTGGACGCCGACCGCGACGGCCGTCCCGCCCAGGCCAAACTGGAGTTCGAGGCCCTGTTCGCCGCGCTCGCGAGCGTGTTCCCCATCGGCGTGTTTCGCACCGACGAGGGCGGGCTGCTGACCCACATCGACAGCCAGCTGCAGCAGATCTTCGGCCTGCAGCGCGAGGACTTTCCCAACTTCGGCTGGCTCGCCCGCGTGCACCCCGAAGACCTGGAGCGCGTGCAGGCCGCCTGGGTGCGCGGCATCTCGCGCGGCGAGAGCCTCAACGTCGAGTTCCGCATCGTCAAGCCGGGCAACGAGACCGTGTACGTGCTGACGCGCAACGCCCCGCTGCGCGACGCCAGCGGCCGCGTCGTCAGCCAGCTCGGCTTCGTGCAGGACATCACCCCGATGCGCGTGCTCGAGGCCGAGGCCCGCATCAAGGACGAACTCAACCGCCAGATCATCGCCAGCAGCCCCGACTGCACCAAGGTGCTCGACCTGGAAGGCCGCGTGGTGCAAATGACCGAGCAGGGCTGCCGCCTGGTCGAGGTGGACGATTTCGAAGAAGTTCGCCTGAGCGACTGGACCACCTGGTGGCCCGACGAGGGCGGCACGCTCGCGCGCGACGCCGTCGCCGCCGCGCGGCAAGGCAAGGGCTCGCGCTTCGTCGCCTTCGGCAACACCTTCAAGGGCACGCCCAAGTGGTGGGACACCGCGCTCACGCCGATCTGCGACGCCCAAGGCCAGCCCGCCATGCTGCTGGCGGTCTCGCGCGACATCACCGAACTGCACCAGCAGCAGGACGAGATCCGCCGCTTCAATGCCGAGCTCGAAAAGCGCGTCAAGGAACGCACCGAGGAACTGGCCGAAGCCAAGGAGCGCGTGAGCATGTCGCTGGCCGAGGCGCAGGCGCTCTACAACCAGGCCCCCTGCGGCTACCACTCGTTCGACGCCAACGGGACCCTGGTGCTCATCAACCGCACCGAACTCGACTGGCTCGGCTACGAGCGCCACGAGGTGATCGGCAAGCTGAACGTGCGCGACATGGTGCCGCCCGGCGACGGCAACCAGGAACAGGTGCTGGAGCGCCTGAACCGCCTGGTCGCCGGCGAGAAGCTCGACCCGATCGAGACCGTGGTGCGCCGCCGCGACGGCAGCACCTTCTCGGCGCTCGTCAGCAGCACGGCCGTGCGCGACAGCAAGGGGCGCTTCCTGCGCTCCAACAACACACTGATCGACATCACCGCCCTGAAGGCGGCGCAGCAGGCGCTGGCCGCGCAGAGCCGGTTCATGCAGACCATCAGCGACAACGCGCCGGTGCAGATCGCCTTCTTCGACCGCGACCTCATCTGCCGCTTCGCCAATGCCAGTTACACCCGCTGGCGGGAAGACCGCTCGCACGACTCGGTGGTCGGCCTGCACCTGAGCGAGATCGCCGACCGCAAGGTCTACGAGTCCGTGCGCGAGCGCCTGAGCGCCGCGCTCGCGGGCGAGCCGCAGCGTTTCGAAGGCGAGCGCCGCTTCCCCGGCGGCGAGCCGTACTACGCCAGCATCGAGTACATCCCTTTCCAGATGGATGGCCAGGTGCAGGGCCTGATCATCCAGATGATCGACATCACCGAGCGCAAGGCCTCGGAAGACCGTGTCTCGCAGGCCAACCAGCGGCTCGCGCGCGCGCTCGAACAAGCCAACGCCCTGTACAACCGCGCGCCCTGCGGCTACCACTCGCTCGACATCGACGGCATATTCGTCTCGATCAACGACACCGAGCTGGAGTGGCTGGGCTACACGCGCGACGAGGTGGTGGGCAAGCTCAACTTCCGCGACGTGATCCCGCCGCACCAGGTGCCGCTGCTCGATTCGCACATGCACCGCATGCTGCAGGACGACGCGCTCGACGGTGTGGAATACGAGATGCTGCGCCGCGACGGCACGCGCTTCTACGCGCTGGTCTCGTCCACCACGGTGCGCGATGCGCAGGGCCGTTTCCTGCGCAGCAACACCACGGTGGTCGACATCACCCGCCGCCGGGCGGCCGAGGACGCGCTGCGCCGCCAGCAGCATTTCCTGCAGTCCATCACCGACCGCGTGCCAGGCCTCATCGCCTACCTCGATGCGGACCTGCACTTCCGCTTCGCCAACGCCGAGCACCTGCGGGTCTACGGCATGGACCCGCAGCGCATCGTCGGCCAGCACCTGAGCCGCTGCGTCGCCCCCGACATCTGGGCCGACATCGAGCCGCGCATGCGCGGCGCCCTGGCCGGCACCTCGCAGCATTTCGAGGCCTGGCGCCGCATGCCCGACGGCACGCCGATCTTCATGAGCGCGAACTACCTGCCCGACCCAGGGCCGGACGGCAAGGTCCGCGGTGTGTTCGTGCAGATCATCGATATCACCGAGCGCAAGCGCGTCGAGGAGCGCGTCAGCCACCTGAACGAGGAGCTCGAGCAGCGCATCCAGGAACGCTCGGCCGAGCTGCTGGAAAGCGAGCAGCGCTTCCGCCTGATGGTGGACAACCTGCGCGACTACTGCATCTTCTTCCTCGACGCCAACGGCTTCATCACCGACTGGACCGACAGCGCCCAGCGCATGGACGGCTACTCGCCCGTGCAGATGCTGGGCCGCCACTACGGCGTGCTGTTCGACCCGGTGGACGAAGCCGCCGGCCGCGCCGACGCCGAGCGCATGCTGCGCCTGGCCGCCTCGCGCGGCCAGCACGACGTGCAGAGCTGGCAGCTGCGCAAGGACGGCTCGCGCTACTGGTCGCACTCGGTGTTGATCGCCCTGCGCGACCAGCGCGGCGACCTCAAGGGCTTCGCCAAGATCAACCGCGACATGACGGACGCGAAGCAGCTCGATGACCTCATGCGCAACATCAACGACGAGCTGGAAAAGCGCGTCGTCGAACGCACCGAGCAGCTGCTGGCCGCCAACCGGGACCTCGAGTCCTTCTCCTACTCGGTCTCGCACGACCTGCGCTCGCCGCTGCGCCACATCTCCAGCTTCGTGAGCCTGCTGGAAGAGCACCTGGGCCTGCAGCGCGACGAAACCACCACGCGCTACCTCGCCACCATCGGCAACTCGGCGCGCCACATGAGCCAGCTCATCGATGGCCTGCTGGCCTTCTCGCGCCTGGGGCGCGCGGCGGTGAACATCGCGCCGGTCGACTTCAACCACCTCGTCAGCGCCGTGGTCTCGCAGCTTGCGCACGACACCGACGGCCGCGTGGTGGACTGGCAGATCGCTTCCGACCTGCCCATCGTGCACGGCGACGCCCTGCTGCTGCGAGAGGTCTGGGCCAACCTGCTGGGCAACGCCTTCAAGTACACGCGGCCACGCGAGCGCGCCGTCATCGGGGTCAGCTGGCACCTGGACCCGGTGCGCGGCTACACCTTCTCCGTGCGCGACAACGGCGTCGGCTTCGACACCAAGTACGCGCAGAAACTTTTCGGCGTGTTCCAGCGCCTGCACCGCGCGTCGGAATTCGAGGGCACAGGCATCGGCCTTGCCCTGACCCGTCGTATCGTGGAGCGCCATGGCGGCAGCATCTGGGCGGAAAGCCGCCTGGGTGAAGGCAGCGTCTTCCATTTCGCCCTTCCCATCGACGGCCCCCGAGCACCCGATCCCACCGATTCCATGCCGGCCCCCCTGGAACCATGAACAAGACCGCCGATGCCATCCTTCTCGTCGAGGACAACCCCGACGACGCCGAACTCACCAAGCTCGCGCTCTCGCGCCACGGGTTGGACGGCCGCGTGACGCACGTCTCCGACGGCATGCAGGCACTGGACTACCTGTTCCGGCGCAACCAGTTCGCCAACCGCCCGGGCAGCAACCCCGTGCTGGTGCTGCTGGACCTGAAGATGCCGTTGCTCGACGGCATCGGCGTGCTGCGCGAGATCAAGAGCTCGGACATCCTGCACAACATCCCCGTGGTGGTGCTCACCTCGTCCACCGAGCCCAGCGACCTGCTGCGCGCCTACGACGCCGGCACCAACGCCTACATCGCCAAGCCGACCGAGTTCTCGCAGTTCCTCAGCGCCATGAAACACGTGTGCGAGTTCTGGGTGAACATCAACCAGACCGCGCCGCCACTGGCCACCGCGGGCGTGCGCAGCACCGGTTTCGGCGAGCTGCTCTAGCGGCGCCTTACCACGGGTCCACGGTGCGCACGGCCGGCCCGTCGCGCAGCTTGGCGCCTTCCAGCCCGCGCAACAGCCAGGCCCGCGTGTCCGCCGGGTCGATGACGGCGTCGATCTCCAGCGTGGTGGCCATGGGAATCGCCGCGCCCTGGGCGATCTGGCGCGCCAGCAGTTCATCGAACAGCGCCTGGCGCTGCGGCCCCTCGGGCACCGCCTCCAGTTCCTTGCGGTAGCCCAGGCGCACCGCCCCTTCCAGCCCCATCGCGCCGAACTCGGCGCCCGGCCAGGCCACGGTGAAGCCCGGCGCATGGAACCCGCCGGCCGTCATCCCCATAGCGCCCAGGCCAAAGCCCTTGCGCAACACCACGCTGAAGAACGGCACGCGCAAGGCCGCCGCCGCCACGAACAGGCGACTCGCGTGCCGCACCTGGGCGCGCGCCTCGACCTCGGGGCCGACCATGAAGCCCGGCGTGTCGACCAGGCTCAGCAGCGGCAGGCCATGGGCATCGCACCAGCGCATGAACCGCGCGGCCTTGTCGGCCGCGTCGGGATCGATGGCGCCGCCCAGGTGCCGCGGGTTGTTCACCAGCACGCCCACCGCGCGGCCGTCGAAGCGCGCCAACGCGGTGTGGATGCCCGGGCCGAAGCCTTCGCGCAGCCAGAGCGCGCTGCCGCCGTCGGCCAGGCCATGCAGGACCGCGCGGCTGTCGTAGCTGCGCGAGCGGCTGGCGGGCAAGGCCTCGCGCAGCCGCTCGGGCGGCGGCGAGGGCACCGGTGCCACACGGCCCTGGAAGAAGGCCAGGGCGCGGCGCGCCGCGGCCACGGCCTGCGCCTCGCCGTCCACCAGCAGGTCGATCACGCCATTCGCGTGCTGCACCTGGGCCGGGCCGATCGCCTCGGGCGGGAAGCGGCCCAGGCCACCGCCCTCGACCATGGCCGGGCCGCCCATGCCGATGTTGCTGCCGCGCGTGGCGATGACCAGGTCGCAGCAGCCCAAGAGGGCCGCGTTGCCCGCGAAGCAGCGGCCGGCCGCGATGCCGATGCTCGGTACCCGCCCCGACAGGCGCGCCATGGCCGCGAAGGTGCCCACGTGCAGGCCCGCCACGATGGGCATGTCGGTGTCGCCCGGCCGGCCCCCACCGCCCTCGGCGAACAGCACCACGGGCAGGCGCTGGTCGAGCGCGATGCCCAGCAGGCGGTCGGTCTTCTGGTGGTTGCGCATGCCCTGGGTGCCGGCCAGCACGGTGGCGTCGTAGGCCAGCACGGCCGTGCGCGAGCGCTCGGCGCCAAACAGCGCGCCATTGACCGCGCCGATGCCAGTGACCAGGCCATCGGCCGGCGTCTGCGCGATCAGCTCGGCCTCGCTGCGGCGCGCGGCCTGGGCGGCCACGGCGAGCGCGCCGTATTCGATGAAGCTGCCCGGGTCGCACAAGTCGGCGACGTTCTCGCGCGCGGTCCGCAGGCCCAGCGCATGGCGCCGCGCCACGGCCTCGGGGCGCGCGGCGTCTTCCACGAAGGCGAGCCGCGCGCGCAGCCGATGCAGCGCTTCGCTGTCGGCGGCGGGAGCGGCGGGCGATGGAGGCTCGGCGGCGGGGGTCGGTGCCGGCACCACCAGCGGCTCGATGCGCCAGAGCGGATCGCCCGCGTTCACGGTGTCGCCCGGGGCCACCAGGCGGTCGGCCAGGCGGCCGTCGCGCTCCGCCGGGAGCTCATGCTCCATCTTCATGGCCTCGACCACCAGCAGCGGCTGGCCCAGGCGAACCGGATCGCCCGGCTGCACCAGCCATTGGACGACCTGGGCCTGGAGCGGCGAGCGCAAGGTCTAGGGGAGGTGGGAACGTGCCTCGGGGCCGCTCAGTAGATGTCGGAGTCGCACCACTGCGACGAGGGGCCGAAGTCGTTCTGCTTGCTCGGCACGTTGAGGTTGAGCACGAACACCACCTCACCACCGAAACGACCCACGCCCAGGGTCTTCATGAGCTGCTGTTCCTGCTCGGGGCGTTCCATGCGCAGAAAGCAAATGGCCTGCTTGGTGCCTTCGTGCATGGCCGTGAGGATGTCCAGCCGCGAAATGCGGCCGAATTCGCTGCACAGCTGGTGCAGGGCCGATTTCAGGCTCGACACATCGTTGTGCTGCCGGAGTTCTGCGAGTGCGCTCACCTTGCGGGCTCCCCCATCCGTTCGGATGTCAGTGGTGGACATGGCTTGCATGGAGTGTGTCCTTGAATCGCGGTGCACCAATGACAATGGGTCGGATGCTAGGGCAGAGGCTACAAAAAGTCACAAGTCTGTTACAAAAATCCGTCGCTGCGCGGCGTGGCGTGCGGTAGTTCACGAATGGCGAATGCCGCCCGGCAACGCCGGCTGGTCGCGGGCCGCGCCAGGCTCGCTATCCTAAGGCCATCATGCCCACCGCCCGTCCCTCAAATGTGCCGACCGCCGATGCCACTCGGCTTCCCGAGCCGCGCGAGGCCTTCGACCGCGTCGCCCACCTGGCCGCGCGCGAAGGCCGTGTCTCGGCGGCCTTGTTGCTGGAACGCTTGGAAACAGGTGTTCGCGTGCTGGGCCGCTGGGGGCTGGATGCCCCCATGGAGGCGCTCGCCCTGGACATCGTCCACACGCTGGGCCCGCAGGAGGCCTGGGTGGGCGACACCAACCGCGAATCGCGCTGGGTCCCGCTGGAGCTGGGCCGCGGCCGCCGCGCCGTCCACCACCTGCACTGGCTGCCGCTGGCCCGCGCGCCGGGCGCTTTCCTGCTGCTGCTGGACCACCACCCGCGGGAAGAGCGCCGCAACGAAATCGGCATCGGCCTGGTGAGCGAAACGGCGGCCGACCTGGTGCTGACCCAGCGCCGCCAGCGCGAGCTGCTGGCCACGCAGGTGGCGATGCAGCGCCGCCACCAGGGCCAGATCGAGCTGGTGGAGCGCACCGCGGGCCTGGGCAGCTGGTCGGTGGAGACCTCGGGCGAGCGGGTGGACTGCTCGCCCGGCCTGCTGAGCCTGCTGGGCCTCGGCCCCGAGGCCCAGCCGCGCACCCTGGAGGACCTGCTGGAACACCATGCGCCCGAGTGGCGCCAGGGCCTGCGCCAGCGGCTGGAGCGCTGCGCCGCCAGCGCCGACCCCTTCGACGAAGAGGTGCAGGTGCTGATCGAGACGAGCGGACCCAAGTGGGTGCGAGTCGTGGGCGCCGCCGTGCTCGACGACAACGGGGACCCCATGCGCGTGCAGGTGACCGTGCACGACATCTCGGCCACCAAGCAGGCCCAGCAGGAAACCCTGCGCCTGGCCATGCGCCTGACGACCACGCTGGCCAGCATCACCGAGGCCTTCGTCACGCTGGACCGCCAGTGCTGCTTCACTTACCTCAACCAGGAAAGCGAACGCCTGCTGCAAAAAACCACGGCCGACCTGCTGGGCGTGGAGGTCTGGCACGGTTTCGCGCCCAGCGTCGCGCAGCGCCTGAAGGAACACCTGGGCCGCGCGCTGCAGACCAACCGGCGCGTGGAGCTGGAGGACTGGTTCGCCACCCTGGGCAAATGGCTGGAGGTGCGGGCCTATCCCTTCGCCGAAGGCCTGGCCGTGTACTTCCGCGACGTGACCGAACGCCGCCGCTCGCAGGAACAGCTGATGCTGCTGGAGACCAGCGTCGCGCGGCTCAACGACATCGTGCTGATCGCCGAGACCGGCGCGCAGGAGCTGCGCAACGAGCCCAAGATCGTCTTCGTCAACGACGCCTTCGAGCTGCACACGGGCTACTCGCGCGCCGAGGTGCTGGGCCAGTCGCCCGGCATGCTGCTCGACCTGGACCCGGCGGTGTCCAAGCTGCGCGAGATCTCGCGCGGCCTGCGCGACACGCAGAAGGCGCGCACCGAGCTGATGGTGCGGCGCAAGAACGGCGCGCTGTTCTGGGTCGAGCTGGAGGTGGTGTCGGTGCAGCCCAGCGCGGACGAGGTGACGCACTGGGTGGCGGTGGGGCGCGACATCACGCAGCGCAAGACGGCCGAGGACATGATCCGCCACCTGGCCTTCTACGACCCGCTGACCGACCTGCCCAACCGCCAGTTGCTGCTCGACCGGCTGCAGCAGGCCCTGGCCAGCAGCGCGCGCAGCGGCCAGCACGGCGCGCTGCTGTTCATCGACCTGGACAACTTCAAGATCCTCAACGACACCCTGGGCCACCAGATGGGGGACCAGTTGCTCAAGAAGGTCGCGCAGCGCCTGACCTCCAGCGTGCGCAAGACCGACCTGGTGGCGCGCCTGGGCGGCGACGAGTTCGTGGTGATGGCCGACGACCTCAGTCCCAGTCCGGTGGCGGCGGCGCACAAGGCGCGCGTGCTGGCCAACAAGGTGCTGCAGACCCTGCGCGAGCCCTTCGCGCTCACCGGACACCAGCACTTCGCCACGCCCAGCATCGGCGTCACCATCTTCCACGGCACGCAGGCCGACGTGGGCGATCTGCTCAAGCAGGCCGACCTGGCGATGTACCAGGCCAAGTCCATGGGCCGCAACACGCTGTCCTTCTTCGACCCCGCGATGCAGGCCGAAATGAGCGACAACGCGCGCACCGCGTCCGACCTGCGCGACGGCCTGCGCCGGCGCGAGTTCGTGGTGCATTACCAGCCGCAGGTGGACAAGGCCGGCATGATCATCGGCGTGGAGGCCCTGCTGCGCTGGAACCACCCGGAGCGCGGCCTGCTCTCGCCAGCGGCCTTCATTCCCGTGGCCGAGGACACCGGCCTGATCCTGCCACTGGGCCTGTGGGCGCTGGAGACGGCCTGCGGGCAACTGGCGGCCTGGTCCAAGCGGCCGGAGACGGCCAACCTCAGCATCGCCGTCAACGTGAGCGTGCGCCAGTTCCGCCACCCGGACTTCGTGGACTCGGTGATGGCCTGCATCCGCGCCAGCGGCATCCGGCCGCAGCGGCTGAAGCTGGAGCTCACCGAGAGCCTGCTGGCCGACCGCATGGAGATCACCATCGAAAAGATGGGCATGCTGAAGTCGCTCGGCGTGACGCTCTCGCTGGACGACTTCGGCATGGGCTACTCCTCGCTGTCGCTGCTCAAGCGGCTGCCGCTGGACCAGCTGAAGATCGACCGCGCCTTCGTGGCCGACGTGCTGACCGACCCGAACGACGCGGCGATCTCGCGCGCCATCATTGCGCTGGCGCAATCGCTGAGCCTGCAGGTGGTGGCCGAGGGCGTGGAGACGATCGAGCAGCGCGACTTCCTGGCCTACCAGGGCTGCGACCAGTTCCAGGGCCACCTGTTCGCCAAGCCGCTGCCCGTCGAGGCGCTGGACGTGCTGCTTTCCAACCCCGTGTCGGGCATGGTGGTGGTGGGCTGAGCGCGCCCGCCCGCCTCAGACGTTGAGCAGCAGGAAGCGCCGCTCCCAAGGGCTGACCACGTCGAAGTACTCGCGGTATTCCGTGTCCTTGATCGCCGCGTAGGTCTGGATGAAGTGCTCGCCGAACAGCTCCACCAGCGGCGCGCAGCGCATGAGGTTCTCGACCGCGTCGTCCAGGTGGCGCGGCAGCTGGTGCGGCTGCTCGTAGGCGCTGCCCGACAGGGGATCGGTGGGCTTGATGCCCTGCTTCATGCCCAGGTAGCCGCAGGCCAGGCTGGCCGCCAGCGCCAGGTAGGGGTTCACGTCCACCCCCGCCAGCCGGTTTTCCACCCGCCGCGCCTGCGGCACCGAATGCGGCACGCGCAGCCCGCAGGTGCGGTTGTCGTAGCCCCAGCTCAGGTTGATGGGCGCCGAGGTGTAGCGCGACAGGCGCCGGTACGAGTTCACATAGGGCGCGAAGAAGGCGATGGCCGCCGGCAGGTAGGTCTGCAGGCCGCCGATGAAATGGAAGAAGCGGTCGGAGGCTTCGCCGTCGGCGCGGCTGAAGATGTTCTGGTCGTCGGCCAGCCCCACCACGCTCTGGTGGATGTGCATGGCGCTGCCCGGCTGGCCCTGCATGGGCTTGGCCATGAAGGTGGCGTACATCTGGTGGCGGATCGCCACCTCGCGAATGGTGCGCTTGAACAGGAAGACCTGGTCGGCCAGCGGCAACGGGTCGCCGTGGTCCAGGTTGATCTCCATCTGCGCCGTGCCCATCTCGTGGATGAGGGTGTCGAGCTGGATGCCCTCGGCCTCGCACCAGTCGTACATGACGTCGAAGATGTCGTCGTACTCGTTGATGGCGTCCATCGAGAAGCTCTGCATGCCCGCTTCGCTGCGGCGCGTGCGCCCCACCGGGGCCTTGAGCGGAATGTCCTCGTCGGGCTCGACCTGCACCAGGTAGAACTCCATCTCGGGCGCCACGATGGGCTTCCAGCCCTCGTCCTCATACAGCTTGAGCACGCGGCGCAACACGTTGCGCGGCGACAGGTCCACCGCCTTGCCATCGAAGGAGAAGCAGTCGTGGATGATCTGCGCCGTCGGCTCCTTGGCCCAGGGCACCGGGCGCAGCGTGGCCGGGTCGGGGCGCAGCTGCATGTCGGGGTCGGCGACCGAGGTGTAGTCCTTCTCGGGGTAGTCGCCGGTCACGGTCATGGTGAGCACGGCCTCGGGCAGGCGCAGGCCCACGGCCGGGTCGTACTTGTGGCGCGGCACGATCTTGCCGCGCGCCTGTCCCGCCATGTCGGGGATCAGGCACTCGACTTCGGTGATGCGGTGCTCGTCGAGCCACTGCTGGATGCGTTGCGGGTCGCTGCTGGGGGTGTCGGCCATGGGGCGTCGCGGGTGAAGAAGAGGAATGGCCGCGACTGTACGCCGGGCCCCGCCCCGCGAGACAGGCCGCTTCTCACGCGCTGAACAGCGCCACGTTGCCGCCGGCGGCCGTGGTGTTGACGCTCAGGGTCTGCTCGGCGCAGAAGCGCGGCAGGTAGTGCGGCCCGCCGGCCTTGGGACCGGTGCCCGACAGGCCTTCGCCGCCGAAGGGCTGCACCCCCACCACCGCGCCGATGGTGTTGCGGTTGACGTAGACATTGCCCACGCGCGCCTGGGCGGCCAGCGCCAGCGCACGGCTGTCGATGCGCGTCTGCAGGCCCAGCGTGAGGCCGTAGCCCAGGGCGTTGACCTGGGCGATCACGGCTTTCGGGTCGCCGCGCCAGCGCAGCACCTGCAGCACCGGGCCGAAGATTTCCTGCGAGGCCTCGGCGACCTCGCGGATCTCGAACAGCTGCGGCGCCACGGTGTGCGTGGCCCCGTCCTCCCCCTCGGGCAGCAGCGCCACGGCCGTGGCGCGCAGGCGCGCCAGGTGCCGCGCCACGCCGGCGAAGGCGTCGTCGTCGATCAGCGGGCCGACGTCGGTGGCCAGATCGGAAGGGTCGCCCACCACCAACGCGTGGGCCGCGCCCCGCACCATCTCGATCACGCCGTCGGCAATGGATTCGTGCACGCACAGCAGACGCAGCGCCGAGCAGCGCTGCCCCGCGCTGCGAAAGGCGCTCTGCACCACGGCGTCGGCCACCTGCTCGGGCAGGGCGCTGCTGTCCACCAGCATGGCGTTCACGCCCCCGGTCTCGGCGATCAGGGGCACGATGGGGCCGTCCTGGGCCGCGAGCGCGCGCTGGATGGCCTTGGCCACCGGCGTGGAGCCGGTGAAGGCCACGCCGGCCACGGCGGGCTCGGCCACCAAGGCGGCGCCCACGGTGTCGCCCGGCCCGTGCAGCAGCTGCAGCGCCGCGGCCGGCACGCCCGCCGCGTGCAGCAGGCGCACGGCCTCATGGGCGATCGCGGGCGTCTGCTCGGCCGGCTTGGCCAGCACGGTGTTGCCCGTGACCAGCGCGGCCACCACCTGGCCGGTGAAGATGGCCAGCGGGAAGTTCCAGGGGCTGATGCAGACCCAGGCGCCACGCCCCTGCAGGCGCAGGGTGTTGCGCTCGCCGGTCGGGCCGGGCAGCGCCAGCGGCGCCAGCAGGCGCTCGGCCTCGGCCGCGTAGTAGCGCAGAAAGTCGATCGCCTCGCGCACCTCGGCGATGGCGTCGGGCCAGGTCTTGCGCGCCTCGGCCACCAGCAGGGCGCACAGCGGCGGCAGCCGCGCCTGCATCGCGTCGGCGGCGCGGCGCAGCACGGCGGCGCGCTCGGCCACCGGGCGCTGGTTCCAAGCCTCGAAGGCCTCGACGGCGCGCCGCACGGCCGGCGCGATCTCGTCGGGCCGTGCCTCGGGCACCAGGGGCACGGCCGCCTGGCGCCAGGCGGTGGCCAGCGCCTCGCGGTGCGCGCCCACCGCCGGGTCCAGGCCTTCGCTGTTGGGGCGCGCCGCGCCGTACAGGCGCGTGGGTGGGGCGAAGGCCGGCCCGCCCTCCTCGCCGGCGCAGCGCGCGAAGGGCGACTCGAGCAGCGTGTCCAGCCCCACCGATTCGTCGGCGAGCTGGTGCACGAAGGACGAGTTGGCGCCGTTCTCCAGCAAGCGGCGCACCAGGTAGGCCAACAGGTCGCGGTGCGCGCCCACAGGGGCGTAGACGCGACAGCCCACCGACCCCTCGCGCAGCACCTCTCGGTACACGCCTTCGCCCATGCCGTGCAGGCGCTGCAGCTCGAAACGCGCCGTGCCGCGCCGGCGCGCCATCTGCAGGACGGCGGCGATGGTGCCGGCGTTGTGCGTGGCGAACTGCGGAAAGACCGCATCGGCGGCGTCGAACAGGGCGCTCGCGCAGGCCAGGTAGCTCAGGTCGCTGCGGTGCTTGCGCGTGAACACCGGGTAGCCGGCCAGCCCCAGTTCCTGCGCGCGCTTGATCTCGCTGTCCCAGTAGGCGCCCTTCACCAGCCGGCACATCAGCCGCACGCCGTGGCGCCGCGCGATCGCGGCCACCTCGCCAATGAGTTCGACCGCGCGCGTCTGGTAGGCCTGCAGCGCCAGGCCCAGGCCCTCCCAGCGCGGGCATTCGCGCCCCACGCGAGCGACCAGGGCCTCGAAGACATCGAGCGACAGCTCCAGCCGCTCCACCTCTTCCGCGTCGATGGTGAGGTTGAGCGAGGCCTGCGCGGCGCGTTCGCACAGGGTCCACACGCGCGGCACCAGCTCGCGCATCACGCGCTCGTGCTGGGCCGGTTCGTAGCGCGGGTGCAGGGCGCTGAGCTTGATCGACAGGCCGTCGTTGAGCGAGGGGTGGCGCGCGGGGTCGGCGCGGCGCGCGATGGCCTCCAGCGCCTGGCGGTAGCTGTCCAGGTAATCCGCGGCGTCGGCCTCGGTGCGCGCGCCCTCGCCCAGCATGTCGAAGCTGTGGCGCAGCCTGGGCTGGGCACGCTGCCCGGCCTCGGCGCGGCGCAGCGCGTCCTCGATGCCCTCGCCCAGCACGAACTGGCGCCCCAGCAACTGCACCGCGCGCAGCGTGGCCGCCACCACCGAGCGCGCGCCCACGCGCGCCACCAGGCCGGGGGCCTCACCCTCGGCGGGCAAGCACCGCTTGCTCAGCGCGATGGCGGCCGAGGACAGCCGCGCCATCGCCGCGTCGGACGCCCCGTCGAAATCCGCCCGGCCCAGCTGGTCGGCGGTGAGCGCGATGGCGGTCTCGGTATCGGGCACGCGCAGCAGGGCTTCGGCCAGGCGCATCAGGGCCAGGCCTTCGTCGCTGCTGATGGGGTATTCGGTGAGCAGGCGCTCCAGGGCCCAGAAGGGAGGGGGGTTCTCGCGCACCGCGCGCACCCAGGGCGCGGCCTGGGCCTTCACCGCGGCCCAGTCGAGCGCGCCGTCCAGCGCGGCCAGGCGGTCGGCGAGCACGCCGGCTTCGGCGCGGTAGGGGTCGGGCAGGCGGTCGGTGTGCGGGAGCGGGGCCTGGGGGATGGGGTCGAGCATGGCGATGGTGGTCCGCGAGATAGTGAATTCCCGCATCCTGATCGCCTTTTGGATGAATTTTTGTCTATTATTTGGCCATTCAAAGAGAATAACTCGGCATGCACCCCCCTCCCGAGCTCGACCGCATCGACCTCAAGATCCTGCGCCTGCTGCAGGCCGATGGCCGCCTGCCCAACCTCAAGCTCGCCGAGGCCGTGGGCCTGTCGGCCACGGCCGTGCTGGCGCGCACCCAGCGCCTGCAGCGCGAAGGCGTCATCCAGGGCTATGAGGCGCGGCTGGACCCGCACAAGCTCGGGCGCGGCCTGCTGGTCTTCGTGGAGGTGCTGCTGGACCGCACCACGCCCAATGTCTTCGACCAGTTCCGCGCCGCCGTGCAGGTGCACGACGAGATTCTGGAATGCCACATGGTGGCCGGCGGCTTCGACTACCTGCTCAAGACGCGCATGGCCGACATGGCGGCCTACCGCGCCTTCGCCGGCCAGGTGCTGTGGCAGATGCCCGGCGTGCGCGAGACGCGCACCTACGCCGTGATGGAGGAAGTGAAAACCAGCACGCGCCTGCCGCTGTGACACCGCGGGGGATGCGACGGTGAATACCGCGTTGGCAGCGGCTCGACGGGCAGGGCATGACCTCGTCCGCCGCCAGCGGCCCGGGCCACGGGATCGCCGGCGCCCGCGGCGCGATCAGGCCGCGGGCGACGCCACCGGCTTCGGCGCCCGGGCGCCGAACACCGCGCGGCCCACGCGCACCATCGTGGCGCCCGCCGCCACCGCGGCCTCCAGGTCCTCGCTCATGCCCATCGACAGGGTGTCCAGCGCGTGGCCCCGCGCGCGCAGGTCGTCGTAGGCCGCGCGCGCCAGCGCGAACAGCGCGCGCTGCGACTCGAAGTCGGGCGCGGGTTCGGGAATGCACATCAGGCCACGCAGGCGCAGGCGTGGCAGCGCGGCCACCGCCTCGGCCAGCGCGGGCAGCTCGGCCGGCGGCACGCCGGCCTTGTTCGGCCCCCCGTCCACGTTGACCTGCAGGCACACGTTGAGCGGCGGCAACTCGGGCGGGCGCTGCTCGCTCAGGCGCTGCGCGATCTTCAGGCGATCGACCGATTGCACCCAATCGAATTGCGCGGCAACGAGCCGCGTCTTGTTGCTCTGCACCGGCCCAATGCAATGCCATTCGATGGCCGCGCGCGGCAGCGACTCGGCCACCAGCGCGATCTTCTCGACGCCTTCCTGCACATAGTTTTCGCCGAAAGCCGTCTGGCCGGCGGCATGGGCCTGACGGACGGCATCGGGTCCGAAGGACTTTGAAACCGCGAGCAGCGTAACCTCTGCGCTGCCTCGCGAAGCCCCATCGCAAGCGCGCCACAGGCGCTCCTTCACTTGCTGGAGATTGCCTGCGATCGTCGTCATAATCGTTTGCAACTGCCCCTCATCACACGGAAAAACCCGGGATGGACATCACCCAACTGCTGGCATTCAGCGTCAAGAACAAAGCTTCCGATCTTCATTTGTCCGCCGGGTTGCCGCCCATGATACGGGTGCATGGCGATGTGCGACGCATCAATGTCGACGCGCTGGACCACAAAGCCGTTCATTCGATGGTGTACGACATCATGAACGACAGCCAGCGCAAGCAGTACGAGGAGTTCATGGAATGCGACTTCTCGTTCGAGATCGAAGGCCTGGCGCGCTTTCGCGTCAACGCCTTCAACCAGAACCGCGGCGCCGGCGCCGTGTTCCGCACCATCCCGAGCAAGATCCTCACGCTGGAGCAGCTCAACGCGCCCAAGATCTTCGCCGACCTGGCGCTGCGCCCGCGCGGCCTGGTGCTGGTGACCGGGCCCACCGGCTCGGGCAAGTCGACCACCCTGGCCGGCATGATCAACCACCTCAATGAGACCGAGTACGGCCACATCCTCACGGTGGAAGACCCGGTGGAGTTCGTGCACGAATCCAAGAAGTGCCTGGTCAACCAGCGCGAGGTGGGTCCGCACACCCTGAGCTTCTCCAACGCCCTGCGCTCGGCCCTGCGCGAAGACCCGGACGCCATCCTCGTGGGCGAGATGCGCGACCTGGAGACCATCCGCCTGGCCATGACCGCGGCCGAAACCGGCCACCTGGTGTTCGGCACCCTGCACACCTCCAGCGCCGCCAAGACCATCGACCGCATCATCGACGTCTTCCCCGCCGAGGAAAAAGAGATGGTGCGCTCCATGCTGTCCGAGTCGCTGGTGGCCGTCATTTCGCAGACGCTGTGCAAGCTCAAGGACGGCAGCGGCCGCGTCGCCGCGCACGAGATCATGCTGGGCACCAGCGCCATCCGCAACCTCATCCGCGAGGCCAAGGTGGCACAGATGTATTCGGCCATCCAGACCGGCAACAGCGCGGGCATGCAGACGCTGGACCAGAACCTCACCGATCTGGTGCGCCGCAACATCATCAGCCCGGCCGAGGCGCGCAGCAAGGCCAAGATTCCCGAGAACTTCCCGGGCTGATCCCACACGGGGCAAGGGGCACCAGATGGAACGCGACCAGGCATCCAAATTCATCAACGACCTGCTGCGGCTCATGCTCAGCCGCGGCGGCAGCGACCTGTTCATCACGGCCGACTTCCCGCCCGCGATCAAGGTCGACGGCGCGGTCACCAAGGTCTCGCCTCAGCCGCTGACGGCGGGCCACACGCTGGCGCTGGCGCGCGCCATCATGAACGACAAGCAGGCCGCCGAGTTCGAGCGCACCAAGGAGTGCAACTTCGCGATCTCACCGCCCGCCATCGGGCGCTTTCGCTGCAATGCCTTCATCCAGCAGGGCAAGGTCGGCCTGGTGCTGCGGACCATTCCCGCCGTGCTGCCCACGATCGACAAGCTGGGCCTGCCGCAGGTGCTCAAAGACGTGGTCATGTCCAAGCGCGGCCTGTGCATCCTGGTGGGGGCCACCGGCTCGGGCAAGTCCACCTCGCTCGCGGCCATGGTCGACTGGCGCAACGAGCACTCCTACGGCCACATCGTCACGGTGGAAGACCCGATCGAGTTCGTGCACCCGCACAAGAACTGCGTCGTGACGCAGCGCGAGGTCGGCCTGGACACCGAGAGCTGGGCGGCGGCGCTCAAGAACACCCTGCGCCAGGCGCCCGACGTGATCCTCATGGGCGAGATCCGCGACCGCGAGACCATGGAGCACGCGATCCAGTTCGCCGAGACCGGCCACCTGTGCCTGGCCACGCTGCACGCCAACAGCGCCAACCAGGCGCTGGACCGCATCATCAACTTCTTCCCCGAAGAGCGCCGCGCCCAGCTGCTGATGGACCTGTCGCTCAACCTGCGCTCGCTGATCTCGCAGCGGCTGGTGCCGCGGCAGGACAACAAGGGCCGCTACGCCGCGGTCGAGATCCTGCTCAACTCGCCCCTCATCTCCGACCTGATCTTCAAGGGCGAAGTGGCCGAGATCAAGGAAGTGATGAAGAAGAGCACCCAGATGGGCATGCAGACCTTCGACCAGGCCCTGTTCGACGCCTTCGAGTCCAACCTCATCACCTACGAGGACGCGCTGCGCAACGCCGACTCGCTCAACGACCTGCGCCTGCAGATCAAGCTCAACAGCCAGCGCGCCAAGACCCTGGACTTGGCGGCCGGCACCGAGCACCTGA
The DNA here is from genome assembly GCF_016903055.1 of Hydrogenophaga sp. YM1. NCBI lineage: Bacteria > Pseudomonadati > Pseudomonadota > Betaproteobacteria > Burkholderiales > Comamonadaceae > Hydrogenophaga > Hydrogenophaga sp. YM1. The sequence continues at coordinate 4,162,477 of NZ_CP070223.1, forward strand.
CCATCGTCTGACCTGGGGTCTGGGTACCATTCCGGGTTGCACCACAGCCAACCCAGGAGACCCGCCTTGAACCCCAAGACCTACGAACCCACTCCCTCGCGCCGCGTCGCCTTCCTCGGACTGGGGGTCATGGGCAGCCCCATGGCAGGCCACCTGAAAGCGGCCGGCCACCAGGTCACCGTCTACAACCGCACCACCGCCAAGGCCGAGGCCTGGGCCCAGCAGCACGGCGGTGCCTTCAAGGCCACGCCGCGCGAAGCCGCGGGGGGCGCCGATATCGTCTTCTGCTGCGTCGGCAACGACGATGACCTTCGCTCGGTGACCCTGGGCGCCGACGGCGCCCTCGCCGGCATGAAGCCCGGCGCCATCCTCGTGGACCACACCACCGCCTCGGCCAACGTGGCGCGCGAGCTGTACGCCGCCGCCAAGGCACTGGGCATCGCCTTCGTGGACGCGCCCGTCTCGGGCGGCCAGGCGGGCGCCGAGAACGGCCTGCTCACCGTCATGTGCGGCGGCGACCAGGCGGCCTTCGATGCGGTCAAGCCGGTGGCCATGGCCTTTTCGCGCGCCTTCACGCTCATGGGCGCGCCGGGCGCGGGCCAGCTCACCAAGATGGTCAACCAGATCTGCATCGCCGGCCTGGTCCAGGGCCTGTCGGAGGCCATCGCCTTCGGCCAGAAGGCCGGGCTGGACATGAACCTCGTGCTCGAGGTCATCGGCAAGGGCGCGGCCCAGAGCTGGCAGATGGACAACCGCGGCAAGACCATGGTGGCCGGCGAGTTCAACTTCGGCTTCGCGGTGGACTGGATGCGCAAGGACCTGGGCCTGGTGCTCGACGAGGCCAAACGCAACGGCGCGCGCCTGCCCGTCACGGCGCTGGTGGACCAGTTCTACGCCGACGTGCAGGCCATGGGCGGCCAGCGCTACGACACGTCCAGCCTGATCAAGCGGCTGAAGTGAGCGGCGTCCGGCCTCAGTCGCCGGACTTGTCCCGTTTTCTGGTGTCGGCGGCGTAGTGGCCCGACTCCGGCGGCAGGCCCTCGGTCTCGACGCGGATGGTGCGCCGGTAGGCCTGCCACTCCTGCGGACTCAGGGCCGGCGCGCCGTCCTCCTGCGCGCCCAGGCCATCCACTTCCTGCGACGAATGCGCGCGCTCGTCGTAGGTCTCGCGCAAGAGCGGCTGCACCTGCAGCAGCGGCACCGTCTTGGGCAGCATGATGTCCACGTCGGTGGCCAGGAGCTGGATGTTCATGAACAGGGGACACGGCCGGTAGCGGTCGGTCTCGATGATCCCCTCGAACGCGGAATAGAGAAAACTGCCGCGCATGTTGCTCGGCGGCCGCACCAGCACACTCCAGCCGGGGGCGGTGCTGCAGAGCAGGCCGGTCCAGACCTGCACCAGGCCGGGCATGGGCAGGCGTGTCAGAAAGGGGGGGGCCAGGTCCAGCAGGTCCTCGGGCGCGTGTTCGTTCCAGTGGTCCGCGAACCCCGGCAACTCGGACCGCACCAGTGGCTGCCACTGGCCGCCACCTTCCCTGACGAAAACGTCGGCGCCGTTCCAGCGGAGGTGGACTTCCTCCGCCGGAAAGGCATACCAACCGAAAGAAGAGGCCACTCGCATGGCCTCGCAATGGCGATAAGCCATTGTGGGCATCAGGCCCAGCGCGGACTTGTCGGCCCGCATGGGCGAGATGGCAGCCGGATAGATGCGGTGGAACTTGATGGTGGGTTGCTGTTGCCTATCCGGCTGCTGGGGCATGGTGCAAAGCCTTCTTTAGAAGATCAGCCCGGCGTTGACGCCTTCTTACTGCGGTTATGCGCTACGACGGCCGGGGTAGTGATCATGCCGCCACCAATAACAGCTCGCCTGCTGGCGACTTGATTCTGAAGCGCAGGTGAATCTGCGCTCAGCATTTTCCTACGCATGTGCGTCATGACGGCCGGGGTGGTGATCATGCCGCCGCCTGTGACGACCTTCTTCGTCAATGAACGGTTTTGGCTTGTGCTTTGTGTGATGCTCATCAGATTCTCCTGAAAGTTTCAAAGAAAGGACTAGACTGGCTCGTTCGAGAGCCGGGTCGATCAGACCACCAGGGGGAGTACCGTGCAAACTGCGCTATCTGGCCGCCGCTTGAGCGCCTACGGAGCCACATTGGCCGTTGTGGCGTTCGCCTCCAGCGCACCCGCTGTCACGCGGCTCTCACTCACCCATGACCTGCGACCACTGGACCTCGTTCTGCTGCGCTGCGGCATCGGCGGGCTGGTGTTCCTGCCGTTCCTGCTGCTCCACTGGCGGCGGTTGCCCCGGAGATTGGCGGTGACTGGCTTGGCTCTCGCCTTTTTTCATGGCTGGGGAATGCACCTGACAGCAATCGCAGGCCTTCAGTTCTCTCCCGCCAGCCACGCGTCTGCACTGGGGCCTGGCCTTCTCCCTGTCTGGGTCATGCTGTGGCGCCGCATTGGATACGGTGCAGCACCTGGCCGGCTGCAAACAATTGGCCTGGCGCTGACGACCATTGGTTCGCTCGTGCTCCTCAGCTATTCCTCTTGGTCGTCCATCGACAGCAAGGTGTGGATTGGCGATCTGCTCTTTCTGCTGTCATCGGGGCTGGCGGCGGTCTATCTCGTCTATGTCCAGCAGCACGAAGTGGAACCTGCACAAGCGACCGCGCTGGTGGCGGTCTATTCGGGGGTTGCTGGTGGCTTGCTGTTGTTGGCGTGGCCTGCGCCGTCCACGCTTTGGACGGCGTCAAGCACCGAGGTTCTGGCGCAGGCCGCTTTCCAGGGACTTGGTATGGGGGCAGGCGTCGTCTTCTTGGCCAGCTACGCTACCCGCGAGCTCGGCAGTCAACGTTTTTCTGTCTTCATCGCCGCGATTCCTGTGCTGTCCTTGCTGTTTGCGCGAACGATCGCGGGCGACAGCACCCAAACCCATGAAGTCCTGGCGGCTACCCTGGTCAGCTCAGGCATTTTCATCGCCGGCGTATGGGCCGGCGGCAGCGCGGAGAAGCCCGCCTCCCTATCGAGAAATCACCACATTTCGCCGTGAGGTCACGCCATGAATGCTGCAGATGCTGCGACCCTTCACAGCTTCCAGGTCGAGGAACGCCCGCTGATGGCCATGGAGATGGTCGACAACACGCAAGGCGCCTGGGGCGAGGCCGACCCGCTAGTGGACCGACTAAAACGCTGGGCGGGCGATGCGTATTGGCAATTGCTGTCACATCACAAGGGTCACGTGGTCAGGCAAACGAACCATGGACTGATGATGGAATTCGCCGACGCTCGCCATTGCGTGCAAGCTGCCTTTGCGCTGAATCAGTTGGCCGATGCCGTGAACGCGCGAGCCAACGCATCGAAACGACTGCAATTGCGTGCTGGAGCTCATCTGGCCAGCTACGGCCTTGGTCAACGCGAGCCCGTCGATCGGGACGTGCAGCTGACCTCGGAGCTAACGGCATTGGCCGAGCCTGGGGAAATCCTGGTCACCGCGGAATTGCGCGACCGGCTGGCCAACGGCCTCGATGCCGATTTCGAGGATCTGGGCCATTGGGTGGAATCATTTGTTCAACCTGTGCGCCTGTTCCGTGCTCACTCGAGACACGAAGCGCTCCCTGACCGCCTCGCTGCAGTGGACAAGGACCTTCGCCCGACCCTGGCCGTCATTCCCTTTCAGGCCAGCGTGCCAGAAGTCAAGCACTGGATACTCGGCGAACTGATCGCCGACGGCGTGATCGCACGTTTGTCCCACAGCATCGGCTTGCGCGTGATCGCGCGGCAATCCACGTCTGCCTTGCGTGGCAGCGGCGAGCTCGCTGAGATCGAACGACACTTGGGTGCGACCTTCATCTTGTCGGGCAGCTACCGCACTCACAACAGCACACTCGTCGTGACCGCCGAACTTGCTGAAGCACGCAGCCACACCCTGCTATGGACCGGTCAGTTGCAACACGCGCTGAACGACCTGCTGCAAGAACAAAGCGAACTTCTGCACGAGCTGGCGCGCATGGTGGCGCAGGCCCTGGACAAGGCGCAGGTGAACCAGGCCTTGACGCGCCCACTGCCAAGTCTAGACAGCAGCTTTCTGATGCTCGCCGGCATATCGATGGTGCACAGCCATTCCAGCAAGGCCTTCGACCGCGGGCGCGAAGTCTTGAGCGCCTTGACAGAGCGGCATCCCGAACACGCATTGCCCCGCGCATGGTTGGCCATGTGGCATGCCTTGAACGTAGTGAAGGGAACAAGCGGCAATGCGGCTCGTGACATTAAGCTGGCGCGCGAACAGACGCTGTACGCGCAGCAAGCTGAGCCCAACAATGCGATGGCCCTTGCGGTCGAGGGCTACATCCACTGCCAGTTGCTGGGTAATCCTCAGCAGGCGAACAGTTACCTGACGTCGGCCGTCAAGGCCAATCCCAGCGAACCCATGGCTTGGCTGTTCAAGAGCCTTTGTTCGGCCGCTTGGGGATCTAGCTCCTTGTCCGTGACCGAGGCGTATGTCGCACGATCCCTCTCGCCGGTCGACCCCTTGCAATACTTCTTCAACCTGCTCACGGGCAACGCCTTGCTGGCCGACCACCAATTGGAACAGGCGCTCGCCTGTGGCCGCCTATCCCTGAGGGCCAACAAACACCATGTTCCCACGCTGCGATTGCTTCTAACAGCCTACGCGGAGTTGGGGAAAATCGACGAGGGCAAGGCCATCATGGCCCAGTTGCGAGCCGAGGCGCCAGAACTGACCGTCTCGTCGTACGTCTCGATGGGCAGCAACGAAAGCCCACTGCGCCAGCGCATCGCCCATGCCATGCGACAACTGGGACTTCCCGAGACTTGAGTATCCGACCCCCGTCAACCACGCCCTCTCTTTACAGAACGCTCTCGTTATTGCCCCATCTTGCAAGCTGCCGACGCCCCCGATTCAAACCATCGATTCGTAGAGCACCCGCTATTGGCGATCGACATTTCTGGGCACGACCCGGGCGCATCGAGTGGAGAAGAAGTACCCGCAAAGCAGTGGCTTCGATGGATAGGAGATGCAGACCGGCGCGTATTGTCGCATCACGGCGGTCAGATCGTCAGGAACATAGGCACAGGGCTTTTGATGGCCTTCGAAAATGTTCGTGACTGCGTGCAAGCCGCATTTGCACTAAACCAGTTGGCAGATTCCCTGAATGCGCGAGTCGATGAGTCCAGGCAACTGCACTTGCGCACCGTTGCCCATCTGGCCCACCACCTCAGCGATCAGGATGAGCCGCTCGATGGGGACATGCAATCGATCTCGGCACTAACCACCTGGGCCGGACCCGGAGACGTTCTGGTGACTGCCGAACTGCGCGACAGGCTGGCCAACGGTCTCGATGCAGACTTTGAGGACTTGGGGCTACGTGCCGGGCGGCTTGATCAAACAGTTCGCCTGTTTCGTGCCCGCCCAAAATGTTCAGACGTCTCGCTCCGCGCAGCGGTGGCATTGGGCAGCGACCCTCGACCGGGATTGGCCGTGGTACCTTTTCGGGCAGACACTGCGGAATCTATGCACTGGGTGATCGGCGAACTGATTGCCGAAGGGGTCATCGCGCGCCTGTCCCATAGCGTTGGATTGCGGGTGATTTCCCTGCGGACTACCTCCGTCTTGCATGACGCCAAAGAGCTCCACAAAATCAAGCTCCATCTGGGTATCGACTTTGTTTTCTCGGGGCGCTACAGCATTCGCAACCGCCAACTTATCGTCACTGCCGAACTCGTCGAGTTGCACAGCCAGTGTTGACGATCACCCAATACTGACCCGTCGTGATCATTCAAATTTGACCCACCCTCAAGGCTACCTGACGGCAGCCGGTTCTGTGGATAAGTCCTTGTCTGGACTCTCCGTCTTAGCTCCTTTCTTTCGTTTGCTGGTGGTTGGTGAGCGCGCAGCGCTCGTGCTGCTGTGCCTGAAGCGCCAGGACTCGTTTCCCGTCTCCACGATGTGGCAGTGATGCGTGAGGCGATCGAGCAGCGCAGTGGTCATCTTGGCATCGCCGAAGACCTGGCTCCACTCCCCGAAGCTGAGGTTGGTGGTGATGACCACGCTGGTGTGCTCGTAGAGCTTGGAGAGCAGGTGGAAGAGCAGCGCACCGCCCGACTGGCTGAACGGCAGGTAGCCCAGCTCGTCCAGGATGAGCATGTCCACGTACATCAGGCGGTGTGCGATCTGCCCGGCTCTGCCCTGGGCTTTCTCGATCTCCAGCGCGTTGACCAGCTCCACCGTGGAGTGGAAGCGCACCCGCTTGCCGTGGCGGTGCACGGCTTGAACACCCAGGGCTGTAGCCAAGTGCGTCTTGCCGGTCCCAGGACCGCCGATGAAGACCACGTTGTGGGCCGAGTCGGTGAAGCTGCTCGTGTGCAGCTTATTGATCAACTCCGCGTCGATGGCGCTGCCCTCGAACTCGAAGCTGGCCAGATCGCGGTGCGCGGGGAAGCGCGCGGCCTTCATCTGGTAGCTGATGGAGCGAAGCTCGCGCTCAGCACCTTCTGCGCTGAGCAGTTGCTCGACCAGGGCTTCCGGCCCCAGCGCCGAGTGGCGACAGCGCGCCACCAGCTCAGGCCAGTTGGCGGCCATGCCGTGCAGCTTGAGCGCCTTCAGGCGTGCAACGATCTCGGTGCTCATGCGCGCACCTCCCGCAGCCGGTCGTAGCGCTGCACGTCAGCACGCGGCTCCTCCCGCAGCGCCGGGGTGTTCGCCTCCAGCGGCTGCAGCACAGGCAAGCCCTCCTTGAGGCGGGCCAGCACGTTGAGCACGTGCTCGGCGCTTGGGCGCTGCGCCTCCAGCGCCACCTCCGCAGCCACGATCACCGCTTCCAGGCCGTGCACGGGAACAGCGGCGAGCACCTGCGTCATCACCCGGACTCCACCGGCGTGGCGCAGCAAGTGCCGCTGCAGCGCCTGCAGCGCCTCAGGCATGGTCTTGAACGGTGCGCCGTTGCGCAGCGCCCCGGGCTTGGTCTGCACCAGATCGATGTAGTGGCGCCAGTCGTAGACAGTCTGCTCGCGCTCGAAGCAGCGCACATGGCGCGCCACCTCCACCCCTTCAGCCACCAGCACGAGCTCGCGCGGGTACACCCGCAGGCTCAGGATCGCGTTCACGTGGCGGGTGGGCACGCTGTAGCGGTTGCGCTGGAAGTGGATCAGCCCGGTGGCCGAGACCCGAACCGGTTGCTCGACATAGCCATCAAAGGGCTTTGGGCAAGGCATGAGGCGCGCCTGCTCGTCCTGGAACACCTCGGCCACGGTGAGCTCGGGCCACTCGGGGTGGGCACTGTCCTCCCAGCACTGGCGGCAGCGCTCGCCCAGCCAGGTGTTGAGCGCCTCCAGATCCGCCCAGCGCCGCTCGGCGGCCTCGCGCCAGACCTGGCGGCGCCGGTCCTGCACGTTCTTCTCCACCACCCCCTTCTCCCAACCCGAGGCCGGGTTGCAGAACTCTGCATCGAACAGGTAGTGCGAGCACATGGCGGCAAAGCGCACGTTCACGCTGCGGGCCTTGCCCGTTCCCACCTTGTCCACAGCGGTCTTCATGTTGTCGTAGATGCCGCGCCGCGGCACTCCGCCGAAGGCGGCAAACGCCCGGGCGTGGGCATCGAACAGCATCTCGTGGCTTTGCGCCGGGTAGGCCGTGAGCCAGAACGCGCGCGAGGCGGCCAGCTTGGTGTGCGCAACCTCCAGGCGCCGGCGCAGGCCACCCACGAAGACGTACTCGCAGCTCCAGTCGAACTGGAACGCATCGCCCAGCTCGAAGCTCATCGGCACGAACGCCGCGCGCCGGGGCGCGTTGGCTTGCTGCTCGCGCCAGCGGCGCACCCACACCGCCACCCGCGGGTAGCTGCCCTTGTCGCCGAGTGCGCGGATCTGCTCGAACAGCCCCTTGGCGGTGCGCCGCTCGCGCGCCGCGCGGTGCTGGTCGGTTCGCAGCGCCGCCTCCAGGTGCTGCGCCCAGGCGTCCACGACGCTGACCTCGCTTCGCTTGGGGTACTTCGGCTCGGTCACGTCCTGCTGGCGCAACCACCCTCTCACCGTATTCCTGGACAGCCCGGTGACTCGGCTGATCTCCCGGATGGACTTCCCATCCCTCAGGTGCATTCGCCTGATCTTGGCCAACATGCCCACGTTGATCACTCCTGGTTCCCCTGCTCAAACATTGAGCAGGGCAGTGTCTACACGTGGGTCAGATTTGCTCGATCGCGCCCCTTACAGGTGGGTCAGTTTTGAATGATCGTCAACAACCAGGCCTAACCGTGTCGTCCTACCTCTCTATGGGCAGCGCTGAAAACCCGTTGCGCCAGCGCATAGCCAAGGCCATGCGGCAATTGGGTTTGCCTGACAATTGAGCACGCATTGCGCGCAATTGTCGCCCCTCTAAGCCGCCGCCAGTTGATCTCGTTGGGGCCAATGAGCGAGGGCTTGCCGATTCCCAGGAATGGCTTGACGCAGCGCCAACGCGAGTGCTTCACGGGACGCGCCTGTGATGCTTCGTCCAAGGCTTGAATGCTCAATCGGCAGATGTGGTCCTGCAAATCCGTCGACAGCGAATAGTGTTTGCCCTCCTCCGGTGTGAACCGCAGAAACAATGGGCCGCAGGAGGTGTCGTTGGTGTAAGTGGTGGCCGCGAAGGCGATCGCCTGGCCAGCGGGGTAGTGGGTGATCTTGGTCCTTGGAAGTTTCTCGATCCGATTGAGATTGCCCAAGGACATGAAATTGGCCAGACCATGAAAGCGCTGTACTGAAGCAGGGAGCATCTCGCGCCTTCTGACACGGGCGACCATGTCCTCGGATTCGGGCTCACACAGCTTGTCTCCCACACGCCGCTGAAAGACCGCGGTCGCCACGGAGTTCGTCGTGAACTCGACGACGGCGCTTCCTGGCGGAGGCGCGGAGCCCACCTCATCTTCGATCGCTTGTTCGTCGTCGGGATAGTACTGAACAGGCGGAGCGGCGCACCTCGTCAGTGCGGCACCAATGGCAACCGCCACGCAGGTCATCAACAGCCTGATCCGGCCACAGGTTTCGGCGTTCAGTGTCCCCATCACATCAGTTCGGGAAAATCACTTTGATCCGCTCACATTCCGAATCGGTGAGATAACACACCTAGGGTTTGCCCGGCGAACCGAAACTCGCAGAGCGCCCACCAAGTTCCTGAATTATTCACCGAAGCTGGCACAGTAGCGGTGGGCGACAAGCCGATCAATCCAACAAATCCACTCAATATTCATCACTCATCAGAATTGAAAACATCTTTCTCAAAACCGACCCCGCGCAAACGATACATCTCACGGATTTCGTTAGAAAATAAAATATTCAGAGGCGCACTGAATGCAGACCAACTCAGGAGATGGTATCTCGCCACCAACTCTTCCAGCAATGGAGTGGCACAAAACAGTACGCTGACCCATAAATCAGCGTTTTCCACGGCTGAGTTCAGATGAGGGGCATTTTGACGCAAAAGCTCACAAAGCCCTTCGGGTGACATTTCGTGAAATGATGGCTGATGCGGAGAAACTTGAATCAACCCGACGACTAGATTCCGATAGATAAAACGCACCGTTGCAAGCGCCCAGTCTTGGGCCCTCTTCCCATCTTGCCCGCCATATAGGTTATGTAGTGCGCTCGTCGCTGTAAAGTCGTCCAGGCAGGCATAAATTAACGACGCCTGATATGCTCGAAAGATGTCCTGATTTTTACTCATGTCAATTTCTCGGGAATTTGAATTTAGCAGAAACACCATTATTCTGCGCTCGAACACCGGCATTATTGATATCGACACTTGCCGTATCAGAATCGGTACGCGTACCTTGACCACTCGGACGATACAAGATAGTGGTCCCACCGGGAAGTTTTGCCAACCAACTCCCCGGCCCTGTAATCCCCGGAGTTATTGAAACCGGCTGTTGTCCGTTGAATGCGTCCCGAGCAAAATCTTCAGCGGTCTGGTCAGGATTTGGTGTCGGAGGCATCGGCACAGGAGTTCCAAGTCCGCCGATCCCGGAAGGCAACTGGCCATCCGAACCAAGAATGGAAGGCGGGATTCCTTGATTCAATACGATCGTAGATCCTGCGCCATTCTGAGTCGCCGGGCTCACCGTTGCGCCCGCTTCGGCAACAGGGCCTGCGATGACGTTGGGAGGCGTGCCCAGCGGGTTCACCGTGGCCCCCGGCTTCGTCGTGCTGACGTCACCTGCCGGCCCGGCAATGGGACTGGCGGTGTTGACTCCTGAGGGATTGGGGTTGGTGCCGTCGAACCCCAGTATCTGTGCGAGGTCAGCCGGATCGACCAATGACGCCACCTTCGCCACGAGCGCCGCCCCTCCCATGCGCAAAGCGTTCAGGCACGCGGGTGAACTCAGGCATGCCCGAGCCGCTGCCGCACCGCCGGCGACGACCCCGTCCACCAGTATCGGAATCGCCATCACTGCGTTGTGCGAGGCCTCGTTCAAACCCGCTGAGGCACCTGCCGAGCCGCCCACCGCGGCACCGGCGCCCAGTGCACCGAGTTGCGTAATGGCTCGCGCAGCCTCGTCGGGCACGCCTTGTGACTGCAGAAACGCCTGGAGGTGTGGTGCGCCGGCGCTGCTCAATGCCGCCGCGGAGGCGCCTTCGATGCCACCCGCGAGTCCGCCGACCAAGGCGTGTCCTGCCGCCCGGCAAGCCCCGTCGGGCCCCCAGCAGTGCGCGGCCTCCTCGTCACCCGCCTTGACGGCGTCTTCGAACTGCCGGTTCGCGTAGTCGCGCCACGCCGGCACGGCCTGCTGCCCAAAGCCCTGGGTGATGTCCACCTGGGCCTCGACCTCGTCTTCACAGTTCTAAGGATCACGCCTTGAATGTCGGACAAGGCAAATCTAGCGCCGTTGCTGCGAGTTCGATCAGGCCCCAAGCACGTGCCGAAGGCTTGTAGCTGCCGTCCTCTATCTCAGCGGCAAGGCTGTCAAAAGCTAGCGCGCACTCGCCAGCGTTCGTGTACTCCTTAACCCAGCGAATCGCGAAATCACGAATGCGCTCACCGTCCGCAGCAAGGATTGCGAGCAGTAGCGGCTCAGGAGACTCATTGGTCTTCATGGGCCCATACGACTGGGTACGTCAGGAAGGAAATTCAACTTCAATCGACTTGTGTTCCGGATCGGCGAGAAAGCGCACATAGGTTTGTACGGCGAGCTTGTATTGGGCGAAGCTGACCTCGCCGCCTTCGCCTTGGCTGTACAGGCCCTCGAACCAGACCTTGTCGGGGGTGATGTAGGCCACCCAGGCGTTGCCGTCGGATTCGATGTAGGCGATTTCACCCGCTTCGATGCGGCAGATCTCCTTGAGCGCGATTGCCCCGGAGCCTTCGGCGGTTTGGATGTCAGACATGATCGCGCTGCACATCATCCGGAATTGAGGCTCACAGAGTTCCCAGCGAGATCCAGAAGACTGCGCATGCGTGTCAACAACCTCAAGCCATCTTCCGATCCACTTCTTCGACGGATCGGCATCGGCCACATGCTCGACCAAGGTGGCACGCAACAACAAGCTCATCAGAGTTCCTATTTGGTAGGGTAGAAGGTCGTTCGCGTCGGGGTAACGAATCCTTCAATGACCACCCCACTTGGCGATGTTCCTTGCCACTTAGTGGCATCCAGCATTTGCTTGCTCTTGAACGCCTCCGACACCTCATACTCGATGCGCGCCTGGGACCACGAAGGCGGGAAGAAAGTCGAGTTTCGAACCTTATCCACCCACGCCCCCTTTGCCGCATCCCAAATCTGCACCGGTGCCTCATATGTTCCGTTGGCGTTGTATTTGATCTCAGCTCCGGGCTGTATGCGCGCCTCCCCCTCAGCTGCGAACTCCGCGTGATAGCCAGTGGCCTTGCCCTTGGCATTGACCTCGCCCGTGAGCACGTGGTCCATGTCGAAGTTGTTCTGCTGCAGTACCTGCCGATCCGTCTTGGCGAGGTACTCCGCATCCCTGCTGGTGTCGGGCAACATCTTTGCCCAATCGCCCAGTTCGGTTTTCAGTCGCCCACCCTGGGCCGCACTGGCCGCCCGTTGAGCATCCTCCGCTGTGGCCCCAGCCATCTTGACCGCTTCGCCGCCCTTGAAAATCGCCCGCAACCCTTCCACCGCCGGTTCACCGACCTTCTTGAGCACCCCTCCCGCCAGCGGCACCACGCCCACCGCCGTCCAGAAGCGGCTGACCTCCTCGCCGCTGACGCTGCTGCGCCCGGTGATCAGCTGCATCAGCGATTCGCCCGTGCCGTAGAACGGCGCCAGTTCAACGGCCAGTTGCGCCAGCCGCTGGGCCTGCTCCTCGGTGAGATAGCCGCGCTTGCCGATTTCGGCCAGGGTGCCCGCGGCCTCCAACTTGGCCATCTGCTGGTCGATGCGTCGGAAGTCCTCGGCCGTGCAGTTCACACCGCATTCATTGGTCAAGCGCGCGTTCTCCTGGCTCACCCTGCGATTGACCTCCCGGTAGGGGCTGTGAGAAACGTAGTTGTGGGCGGTCTGGTTCAACGAGGCCGCAGCCCCCGCTTCACCTCCCACCGCGCCCAGCGCCATGCCCGTCAACTGCGTGGCGGCCTGGCGCACCGGTTCGGGCAGGTTCAAGTCCGCGATGGTCTCGCCCACCACCGGCACCAGAGCCGCACCAGCCCCCGCCCCCACCGCGCCTTCGACGCCACCCGTGAGCAAGCCGATGGCCGTGTGCAAGCCGACGCGGTACTCGCCCCCTTCGTCCCACTTGTGCGCTTCTTCTTCGTTGCCCTCTCGGCGCAAGGCCACCGCCTTCTTGTCGGCAAAGTGGGACGCCGCCGGCACGGCCTGCTGACCGAATGCCTTGGTGATGCCCACCTGGGCATTGACTTCGTCCTTGACCTGCTCCTCGTCGAAGATTGGCGCGATGCCGCTCTGCGCATCACCTGTGCGGGCGTCCTTGTCGCCCGCGATGCCCGTGATGGCGGCTTTGGTGGTGCTGCTGGCCTGCCCCTTGTCCGAGCCCACCCCCGCGCCGCTGCTGCCCAGCTGGCCGCCCACGCCAACGGTCGCGCTGCTGGAGTGGGCCTTGTAGCTGGCCTCGTTCTGCACGTCCTGCAGCTCGACCCCGCCGTCGCTGGCGAAGTGGTTCCTGCCCTCCTCCAGCGCCGCCTGCGTGCTCGTGATCGCCCCGCCCTTGAGCACGGTCTTGCCCTTGACCCGGACATCAAACCCACCATCGCCCGCGCGCATGCCGCTCTGCTCGGTGACGCTGGCGTACTCGCTGTGAATGTCCGTGGCGCCGCTGCTGAAGGAGGCACCCCCCGCATTGGCCCCGAAGCTCACGCTGCCACCGGCTTGGCGGCTGCGCTCGTGGTAGCTGGCCCTGTCCTGCAGGCTCTCGATGTGCAGGTCACCCTGGACATCGCCCTCGATGCGCGGGGCGCTGATCACCGCACCGTCCAGGGCGGTGTCGCCCCCGGACTCGACCACCACCTTCTCTGCCGCCGTGACGTGGGTGTTGGTGTGGCTGATGGCCTGCCCCTCGGCGTGGCCACGCCCCGCGCTGGCGCTGGCGGTGACGCCCCAGCCGGAGTTGGCGCCGCCCAACTGCCAGCCGATGCCCACGCTGCCCGAGCGGTTCTCGCTCTCGGTGCGCTCCTGCACGGTGTTCTGTGCCGCGCCCAGGTCCACGTTGCCCTCGGCCTTCAGGTGCACGGTCCGGCCCGCGTTGAGCTCGCTGCCGCGGACCTGGATGTCGCTGTCCTGGCCGGCCCCTTCGGCGATGAACGTCACGTTGCCACCGGCGTAGACGCGGCTGCCCTGCGCGCTGTCGGCGCTGCCTTCGCTGGTGCTGCGGCTGCTGGAGGCGCCGACGCTGAAGTTCACGCCCGCGCCACCCGTGGCGTCTCCATTGCCCTGCGCCTGGGCCGCCGCCCCCATGCCCTGCTGCACCTGCAGCCCCGCCGTGGCCGCGCCCAGGGCCTGCAGGCGCCGGTCGCCGGTCTTGCCAAGCGCCTCCACGGTGTCGGCAAAGCCCTGCATGGCCTGCACCGGCGCGCCGCTCAGGCCCACGGTGAAGCCGCTCTGGCTCATCTTGTCTTGCTGCCAGCGCCGCTCGCCGGTGCGCGCGTCGCTGACCCGCGCGGCCTGGGCGTGCACGTCGATGTCGCCCTGGGGGGCCAGCAGGTCCGAGCCCACCTGCTCGTAGGTCTGGCCGGCGTGGATGTTCACGTTCCCCTGAAGGGAGCCCAGCGTGCTGCCCGCCGCGCCACTGCCGGAGGCGTTCTGTTCGCTGCTGCGTTGCTGGCTGCCCAGGGTGAGGCCCGCGCCGCTGCCGAAGACGCCGCTGCTCCTGTCTTGCTGGAAGCGCTCCTGGCGGTGCTCGGTGCGCTGTGCCAGCACGCGCACGCTGCCGCCGGCGTTGACGTCCAGGTCCTGATCGGCCACGGCGTGCGAGCCCTGGAAGGTGATGTCGCCGTCGGCGCTGAGGTCGATGTGGCGCCCACCCAGCGCGCTGCCCTGGGCCTGCGTGTGGCTGTCCAGGCGGCGGGTTGTGGTGCTGGAGGCGCCCAGGATGTCGCTGCTCTTGGCGTGCAGCCCGTGCTCGACCTGGTAGCGGGCCTCGCCGGCGTCGATGTCCAGGTTGCGCCCGGCGTGCACGCGCAGGCGCCCGTTGGCCGGGTCTTCGTCGTAAGGGGACTGGGCGGGCTGGTCCCGGCCGTTGGGGTCCGCGTTGTTGGGGTCCGCGTTGTTGGGGCCTGCGTTGTTGGCCGGATCCCCGTTGGCCTGCACCTGCGCGGCGCGCATCTGCACGTCCCGCTCGGCCGAGAGGTTCACTTGCCTGCCAGCGACCCAGCTGCCCACCTCGGCGCTGCGCTGCACCCGGCCGTAGTTGCTCTCGTCTCGGGTGGCGTCCAGCGCTTCTCGGGTGTCCACGGTCCCCAGGCGCATATCGCGATCGGCGTGCATGTCCACCCCGTCGGCCTGAGCGCCCGCGCCCAGCAGCTCGATGTCGCGCCCGGCGTGGGCGATGAGCTGGCCGGCCGGGCCGCTCACGCTCAGGCGGGCCACCCGATCGAGCACCTCGGTCTGGCCGTCGGTGCCGTCGGTGCCGTCGGCGCTGTGGGCCGTGGTGCTGCTCACTTTGAGGTCTCGCCCGGCGTCCAGCAGCAGCGCGTCTCGCGCGCTCAGCTCACCGCCCCGCACGTCGATGTCGTCCTGGGTCCTGAGCGCGGTGACGCCCTCGCTGCGGATGCGCCCGCTGCTTTGAATCCCTTGGGCGTCAATGAGCACCAGCTCGCGCCCGGCGATCGTGCCGCCGTTGAGCAGCGCGCCGCTGAGGTTCAGCTGCACCTGGCGCCCGGCGATCAGGCTGCCATCGGGGGCCAGGTCGCCGGGCCTGGGCATGAGGTAGACCTTGGGCACCAGAGCGGTCTGCTGGCTGCCGTCGGGCAGCGTGACAACCTGGGTCTCCAGCCAGACGATGTCGCTGGTGAGCGCGGCCACCTGCTCGGCCGTGAGGGCGATGCCCGGGCGCAGCTGGTGGGCCTGGGCATAAGTGGCGCCGGCCTCCAGGAGCGCCATGTATTGCGCTTCGTCGTCGCTGAAGTCGCCCAGGAAGCGCTGGCCGGTGAGTTGCGCGATCTGCTCGCGCACCAGGCGCTGTTCGACGAAGCCGTCGCCCAGGCGTTTGTGCAGGGTGCTGGGGTCGACGCCCAGCAGGGCCAACTGGTGGTCCGAGCTCAGCCACTGGCGCCGCTCGGCAAAGCGCGGGTCGGTCTCGATGAGGTAGGTGGCCGCGGGGTTGGCCGCCGGCTTGAACAGGGCGTTCCTCAGGTCCACGGAGGGCGCCGTGGGCGCGTCGGCGGCGCCTTGCTCCTGGCGCAGCGCGCTCACCTTGAGCGAGAGGGGGATGCGCTGGTCGATGGGGGTCTGCACCCAGCCGTAGTGGGTCTGGCAGGTGAGCCCTTCGCAGGTGTGGTCGACCACGCCCCAGGTGTAGGCCGTGCCGCGGCGGGTGAGGCTGGCGGCCACCTCGCTGGCCTGGTTGTCCACCGCCGCGCCCGGCGTGTTCAGCACGCCGCCGGCCACGATCTCGCTGTCTTGGTTGCTGAGCCGTTCGCTCGCGTCGATGCGCATGCCGCCGCCCGAGAGGATTTGCCCGGGCTCGCTGTGCACGGTCTTGAGCGTGGGGCGGGTTTCGGTGACGGTTTGGTAGATGTCGAAGGGGCGCAGCTCGGCGTTGATGGCGCCTCTCACCGCCCCGAGCGTCTCGCCCAGCGCCACCCAGGGGGCGGCCTGGGCCTGCCAGGCGGCGAGTTCGCGCTGGTAGGCGCTCAGGTCCACGGGGACGGCGCCGTCGGGAACTGGCGGGCGGGGCATGGGGCCCGGAGGCTCGCCGGGCGGTGGGGCCACGCCCAGGGCGGCCCAGATGGGGTCGCCGCGGCGGTAGTTGAACTGCGCGTCTTGCCAGACCTGGGCCTCGCTGTCTCCACTGCCCACGGTGACGATGCCGGCGGCGACAAAGGGCTCGGGGCCGTGGTACCAGGCATTGAAGCGCGGGTCGCTCACGCCCAGGGCCTCGGCGCTGGCCCGGGTGAGGATCCAGGGGCGGCCATAGCGCACGTAGTCGTTCCAGCCTTCGCTGCCCTGCATCAGCGAGAGGGGTTTGACGGCCATCCAGGCGATCTCGCTCGCATCGACTTCGCCGCTGGGGGTGAAGTACAGGGTGCGGGTGGTGGTGGTGCCGCCGTCCGTGGTGACTTCGGTCTGCAGGTGCTCGTTGGCGTTGATGAGCACGCGCGCCTTGACGTCCAGCTCACCCAGGGCTTCGATGCGCGCGCTGCGGTTCTCGATGCGCTCGGCCGCGAGGGCCATGTCCGCGCCGCTGAGGATGAGGCCACCGCGCCGGTTGCTGATGGATTCACGGGCCTGGATGGACAGATCGCCCCGCGCGGCGATGACGGCCCCCTCGCCGTTGTTGACGGTGTCGGCGCCGAGGCCCACGCGCTCGCCCACGATGACGGCGCCCGCGGCGTTGTCCACGCCCTGGGCCTTCACCTGCAGCTCGCCCTCGCTTTGCAGGCTGCCTTTGTTGACGAGCCAGCCGTCGGCGCGCAGCTGCAGCGGGCCGCTCTCGGCGGAGATGACCCCCTGGTTGTTCACGCCCAGCCCGGCCTCGGTGCCGATGAGCTGGATCTGGCCGGCGTACATGCCGCCGACGGCGGCCACGTCCAGCGCGAAGGCGGGGGCCTCGCCCGTGGGCGGGGCCGCGCCCGTGGGCCGCTGGCTGGCCGCGTCGATGGTGTTGGCGCCACTGACGAGCGTCAGGCGCTGCGCCCAGAGCGCGGCGTTGAGCTGCGTGGCGCGCGCCAGGATGGCGGTGGCGTCGGCGCCGCGCGCGTCCAGGCCCGCGCCCTCGACGCGGACTTGCCCGCCCTGCACGAGGTAGGCGTCCAGCGCGCCGCCGTTGAAGACGGGCGTGCCGGTGGTGAGCGTGACGCCGCTGGCGTTGAGGAAGGCCGCGCCGTCGACCTGGATGCCCGAGGGGTTGGCGATGACCACCTCGGCGCGCTGGCCGGCCACTTCAATCGGGCCCTTGAGCCAGCTGGGGTCGCTGGAGTTGACCTCGTTGAGGATGATGCGCGCGCCACCC
Organism: Hydrogenophaga sp. YM1; assembly: GCF_016903055.1. Classification (NCBI taxonomy): domain Bacteria; kingdom Pseudomonadati; phylum Pseudomonadota; class Betaproteobacteria; order Burkholderiales; family Comamonadaceae; genus Hydrogenophaga; species Hydrogenophaga sp. YM1. Next base: position 4,180,108 of record NZ_CP070223.1, read on the forward strand.
GTGGCCAGCCAAGGGTTGCCCGCCACCCAGCCGCCCAGCTGGGTCTGCGCCTCGCCGCGGCTGTTGTTCAGGATCGCCCCCGCGGCGCCCACATCGAACTGGCGGTAGCTGTTGCGGCTCACGCCCGCCGCACTGGGCGTCTGGATGTTGACCAATGCCACGCCGCGGCCCGCCGACAGCACCGTCGGCCGCTGGCGCCCCGGCGCCCCCGGGTCGGCCACGATCTGCGGCCAGGCTGGCGTACCGATCGACCAAGCACCCATGGCCACGGCCACCGCCATGGCCATGCGCTGAAACACCATGCGCTGGCGCGTCTTGCTGCTCATCCCCTGCCCCCTGATGCGAGTCACAACGCCGCGCCATGGGCACGGAATGCACGATCACATCAGCGCGAGGCAGAACGCCGAATACCGCCTCAACAGTAGTTGGGGAAAGCTTGAGGGATTCTTGAGGCCAGTCGCACGCCCCGCCCACTGTCGGGGACGGGTTCCATCACAACTCACTCACGGGGTGTTGCGCACCCCGTCGCGCTCACTGGCGCGGCGCGGTGGTCGCAGGCGCGCTGCTGCCCGGCGGCGGCGTCACGACGTTCGAGGGCTGAACGGACGGCTCCGGCGCCAGTCGCTTCAGCTCTTCTTCGGTCAGCACCTCGAATACGCGCACCACGCGCTGCACGCCGTCCACGTTGCGGGCCACGTGGGTGGCGCGCTCGGCTTCCTTGGCGGTGACACGGCCCATCAGATACACCACGTTGTTGGTGGTGGTGACCTTGATGGCGGTGGTGGGGATGTCGCGCGCGTCCACGAAGCCCGCCTTGACGCGGCCCGTGATCAAGGTGTCGGTGGTGCGCTGCGAGAAGCCCGGCGAGTTGATCACCTGCAGCTCGTTGACGATGCTGCGCACGTTGTCCACGCCCGAGACGATGCTCTGGGCCTCGGCCTTGGTGGCCTCGTTCTGCACCTCGCCGGTGAGCAGCACCTGGCGGTTGTAGCTGTTGACGTAGACATTGGCGCGCCCGCCCAGCTGATCGCGGATGCGGCTGCCGGCGCGCATTTCGATGGTCTGGTCCTCCAGCTGCGTGGCCGAGCTGCGGCGGTCGGAGGCCACCAGCGCGGTGCCCACGGCCGCGCCGCCCAGCACCAGCGGCGCGCAGGCGGACAGCACGAGCGACAGGCCGACAGCCCCCAGCACGGCGGTGCCCAGGCGGGTTCGGTTCGCGGAAGGTCGGGTCGTGGTCATGCGGGGTTCTCCGTGTCGATGGGGGTGGAATCGGGCAGGCCGAGCAGTTGGGCGTCGAGGCCGTCGGCCAGGCAGTGCAGCACCAGCAGCTGCACCTCGAGCACGCGCGAGGCTTGCTCGTGGGGGACGCCAATGTGCACGTCGGTGTCGCGCAGCAGGGCGGCCACGCGGCCACCGCGCGCGCCGGTCAGGGCCACCACGGTCATCTCGCGCTCGTGCGCGGCCTCGATGGCGGCCACCAGGTTGCCGGCCTGGCCGTCGGTGCTGAAGACCAATAGCACGTCGCCCGCGAGGCCCAGGGCATGGATCTGGCGCGCGAAGACCTGTCGGCCGTCGAAATCGTTGGCGATGCCGGTGAGCACGGCGGCGTCGGCCGACAGGGAGTGCGCGGCCAGGCCGGGGCGGTCGCGCTCGTGGCGGCCCAGGATGTGCACCACGAACTGCTGGGCCAGCGCGGCACCGGCGCCATTGCCGCAGGCCAGCACCTTGCCACCGCCCGTGAGGCCGGCCAGCAAGGCCGACACCGCGCCCTCGACCAGAGGGGCGAGCACCGGCGCGCTCTGGTACTTGAGGTCGGCGCTGTCGATGAATTGCTGTTGAATGCGCTGCAAGAGCATGGGCGCGATGATAGCCGTGGGCCTCGTGTCAAAAAGAAAACGGATCGCTGGCGTCGAATGCCGCGCGCAGCCACTGAAGCTCCCCGCCGTCGCCGTGGATGAGCACGGCGTCGAAGCGTGCACGTGGCATGGACCGCTGCCGCGCCAGAAAGTGCCGCGCCGCGAACACGATGCGCCGGCGCTTCGTGGCATCGATGCTCGCGGCCGCTCCGCCATAGGCCCCTGATCGGCGCTGGCGCACCTCGACGAAGACCAGCGTGCCGTCGGGCTCCCGCATAATCAGATCGATCTCGCCGCCGCCGCGCCCGGGCGTGCGGAAGTTGCGCTGCACCAAGCTCAGCCCCTGGCCTTGCAGGTGCGCCAAGGCCCTGTCCTCGGCCCGCTGGCCGGCCTCGCGCGCCGGCTTCGGCGCCCCTGATGGAAACCACCGCACGTGTCACCCCCTGCCCTTGAACTGCTCCACGCCGCGCGCGCCGCGGCGGGTGCGCAGCATTTTCCGCAGGGCGCGCTGTACATGCTGGCCACCCCTATCGGGAACCGCGCCGACATCGGCCTGCGCGCCCTGCACGTGCTCGACCTGGCCGACTGCGTGGCCTGCGAGGACACGCGCCACACCGCCGCGCTGCTGCAGTCCTATGGGCTGCACAAGCCGCTGATCGCGGCGCATGAGCACAACGAGAGCGAGGCCGCGGTGCGCGTCGTCGCCCTGCTGCGTGAAGGCCAGCGCGTGGTGTACGTGAGCGACGCCGGCACGCCCGGCGTGAGCGACCCCGGCGCGCGCCTGGTGGCCGCCGTGCGCGACGCCGGCCTGCGCTGCGTGCCAGTGCCCGGCCCCAGCAGCCTGACAGCGCTGCTGAGCGTGAGCGGCCACACGGGCTGGGACGGCGGTTTCCGCTTCGCCGGCTTCCTGCCGGCCAAGGGCGCGGAGCGTCAGCGCGGGCTGCAAGCCATCGCCGATGATCCACAGGCCTGTGTCCTGCTCGAAGCGCCGCACCGCATCGAGGCGCTGGCGCGCGACCTGGCCGCGGCCCTGGGGCCCCGCCCGATCACGCTGGGGCGCGAACTGACCAAGCAATTCGAGGAGGTGGTGCACCTGGCGGCCCACGCCCTGCCGGGCTGGCTGGCGGGCGACGCGAACCGCATCCGCGGCGAGTTCGCGCTGCTGGTGCACCCGCGCGAGGGTTCATCCCCCGAGGACGACGCCTTGCCCGAAGCCGCCCTGCGCGTGCTCGACCGCCTGCTCGCGGACCTGCCGCTCAAGGCCGCCGTGAAAGCGGCCGCCGACATCACCGGCGCGCCGCGCAACGCGCTGTACGAGGCGGCGCTGGCGCGCCGCGCGCCACCGCCTCAGGGCTGAGGCCGGCGCGGCTCCTCGACCTCGCGCGCATCCACGTCCACCACCTCGCCGCGCGGCGCAGCGCCCGGCGCGGCCGGGCCGGCGCGCCACACGCCCTGCGAGTACTGGCGCGAACGCTCGCGCATGCGGCCGAACACCACCAGCGGCGCCGGCCGGCGCCCGGTGAACAAGGCCCACAGCGACATGCCCGCCACGGCGAGCACCGAGGCCAGCAACAGGCTCACCAGGAAGACCGCCGCGGCCAGGCCCAGCGCCAGGCGCAGAGCAAAGCCCGCGACGCGGCCCAGCAGATCGGCAACAGGATTCATGGGTGAGAGAGCGGATGGGGTCACGTGAGTTCCGGCGTCCCGCGGCGGAAATGCGGGCGAATCCGGCACCTGGGGGCGGGCACGGCCATTGCAAGGCCCGCCCGTCGGCGGCATTCGTTCGCCACCAGGGACTGCTATTCTCCCCCACGCCCATGAAATCGACCCTGACCCGAACCTTCCTGCGCGGCCTGATCACCTTCCTGCCGGCCGCCCTCACGCTGTACGCGCTGTACCTGCTGGTGGTGTGGACCGAATCGCTGACGCGCGCGCTCATCAGCCCCTTCGTCGGCGACTTCTACCTGCCGGGCCTGGGCATCGTCATCGTGGCGGCGCTGATCTTCGGCCTGGGTGTGCTGGTCTCGCGCCCCGAGGTCGCGCGCGTGCTCTCGGTGGTGGAGCTGCCCTTCACCAACCTGCCGGTGGTCAAGAGCATCTACTCCTCGCTGAAGAACTTCGCCGACTACTTCGCCCCGCACGACAAGGACCACCCGCAGCAGCAGGTGGTCCTGCTGCGCGCACCGGGCGGCGAGATGTCCATCGTCGGCCTGGTGACGCGGCAAAACTTCAGCGGTCTGCCCGGCGCGCTCGGTGAACTCGATCAGGTGGCCGTCTACCTGCCCATGGGCTACATGATCGGCGGCTACACGGTGTTCGTGCCGCGCAGCTGGGTCACGCCGGTCGAGATGTCGGTGGAAGAGGCCATGCGCTCTTCGCTGATCGCCTGGATGGCCTCGGCCCGCGACAACGGCCGCGAGGCCGCGCCCGACACCCCGCCCCCACCGGGGCGCGAACCCTACTGATACGAGGCGGCGCGCGGAACTCACCGGCCACCCGCGCTTCGAAACCGCCATGGCCACCCCCAATCCCGCCCGCACCCGCCGCTCCCTGCTGCTTGGCAGCGCCGCGCTGATCGCCACCCCCGGCTGGCTGAGCGCGGCCATCGCGCAAGGCGGCCTGCGGCCCACGCCCCGCCAGACCGAGGGCCCCTTCTACCCCGTGGCGCTGCCCGCCGACACCGACGCCGACCTGCTGCGCAACGGCCAGGTGCGCTACGGCAAGGGCCAGGCCGCCTGGATCGAGGGCACGGTGGTCGATCTGGACGGTCGGCCCCTGCGGGGCGCGGTGGTCGAGATCTGGCAATGCGATGCGGACGGGCACTACCACCACCCGGGCGACGGCGACCGCGCCGATCCGACCTTCCAGGGTTTCGGCCGCGCGGCGCTGGACCGCGAGGGCCGCTACCGCTTCCGCGCCCTGCGCCCCGTGCCGTACACCGGGCGCACGCCGCACATCCACGTGAAGGTGAAACTGGACCGCATGGAGCTGCTCACCACCCAGCTCTACGTGCAGGGCGACCCCGGCAACCCGCGCGACGGCCTCTGGCGCCGGCTGGACGAGGCCGCCCGCGCGGCGCTCACCCGGCCGTTCACGCCCGACGGCGATGGCGTGAAGGCCACATTCCCCATCGTCGTCCAGGCCTGATAGAGCGCCGATAGCATCGGCGTCCACCATGGACTCACTCACCCAGATCGCGCTCGGCTCCGCCGTCACCATGGCCGTCATGGGCCGGCGCACCGCCGCCTGGAAGCCCGCCCTGTGGGGCGCCATCGCCGGCACCCTGCCCGACCTCGACGCCTTCATCGACCACGGCGACGCCGTGCTCAACATGGTGCTGCACCGGGGCGAGTCGCACGCGCTGTTCTACCTCACGCTGTTCGCGCCGCTGCTGGCCTGGGGGGTGTCGCGCCTGCACGGCGAGGGCGCGCTGTTTCGGCGCTGGTGGCTGGCCCTGTGGCTGGCCCTGGTCACGCACCCGCTGCTGGACACCATGACGGTCTATGGCACGCAGTTGCTGCTGCCCTTCAGCAACCACCCCTTCGGCGTGGGCAGCGTGTTCATCATCGACCCGGCGTACACCCTGCCCCTGATCGTGGGCGTGGTGTGGGCGCTGTCGGCGCCGCGCACCGGGCTCAGGGCCAACGCCATCGGGCTGCTGCTGAGCAGCGCCTACCTGGCGTGGAGCGTGGCGGCGCAGCACCACGTGGCCCAGGTGGCGCGCGACTCGCTGCGCCAGCAGGGCATCGCGGCCGATCGACTGCTGGTGACGCCGGCGCCCTTCAACACCGTGCTCTGGCGGGTGGTCGCCATGGGCCCCACGCAGTACGCCGAAGGCCACTACTCGCTGCTCGACGAAGGCCGCGCGATCGACTGGCGCCGCTACACCCGCGGCGCCGCGCTGGCCGAGCGCCACGCCGGCGTCGAGGGCCTGCGGCGCATGGCCGCGTTCACCCACGGCTTCTTCCGCGTCCTGGAAGACGGGGGCCGGCTCTACGTGACCGACCTGCGCATGGGCCAGGAGCCGCACTACACCTTCCACTTCGACCTCGGCACCGAAGCCGAGCGGGCGAACGGGCCGCGCGCCTCGCGCCTGGAAGGCATGCGCATCGACGTGGCGCAGGGCCTGGATTGGTTGTGGCGCCGCCTGTGGGGCGAGCGGGTGGCGCCACCGGGGTTGCGGGCCCAGGCCGACTGAGCGCCGGCTACAGCAGCCACTCGATGGGCAGCAGCGACAACAGGCCGATCCAGGCGCTGCGCCCCAGGCCGACGCCGGGCTCGCGGTTGTGGCGGATCTCGCGCCCGCCTTCGCCGCGCTCGATCCAGACCAGGCCGCCCTGCCCGTCCAGGCGCACCGCGTAGGCGGCGGCCGGGATCTCGCGCCCGAACGCGCGCTCCACCGCCTGGGCCATGGCCGGGCTGTCGATGATGAAGCCGAGTTCGGTGTTGAGCCGCACCGAGCGCGGATCGAAGTTCATGGAACCCACGAACACGCGCTGGCCGTCGATGGCGAAGGTCTTGGCGTGCAGGCTGGAGCCCGAGCTGCCCATCAGGCCGGAGCGGCCGGGCACCGTAGCGCCGCGCCGCATTTCATACAGCTCCACGCCCGCGCGCAGCAGCGCCTGGCGGTGGCGCGCGTAACCCGAGTGCACCGCGGACACGTCGGTGGCCTCCAGCGCATTCGTCAGGATGCGCACGCGCACACCGCTGGCGGCCAGCCGGGCGAACACGCCCACGCCCGCGTCGGTGGGCACGAAGTACGGCGACACCAGGTCCAGCGAGGCCCGCGGCGGGCGCGCCAGGATGCGGCGCAGCTGGTGGGCCAGCAGGTCCTGGTCGCGCGCCTGTCCCAGGCCTTTGCGCGGGTCGTCGCTGACCATCTCCACCTGGGCCCACAGGGGCTCCAGGGTGCCGGCCAGCAGATCGGGCAGGAAGCGCGACGCGCGCAGGGCCTCGGAGAAGCGCGCGGCGCGCGGATCCTGGCGCGCCAGCGCCTCGCTGTCCGGGCGCGCGTCGGCCGCGCGCCCGGCCGGCACGATGCGATCGATGGGGTAGGACGAACCGCTGGCCCAGTAGCGGTCGAAGTCCGCCGACAGGTCGGGCAGCACCGCGCCGGTGGCCAGCACATCGAGGTCGGCGAAGAGCACGCCATCGGTGGCGCCGAAGTATTCGTCGCCCACGTTGCGCCCGCCCACGATGGCGGCCTGGTTGTCGGCGATCAGCGCCTTGTTGTGCATGCGCCGGTTGGCGCGCGAGAAGTGCGTGAGGTAGCCCAGGGCCTTGGGGTGGCGCACCGAAAACGGGTTGAACAGCCGCACCTCGATGCCGGGGTGGGCGTCGAGCGCCAGCAGCGTGGCGTCCATGGACTGGCCGTTGTCGTCCAGCAGCAGGCGCACGCGCACGCCGCGCGCGGCCGCTTGGCGCAGTTCGTCCAGCAGGGCGTGGCCGGTGATGTCGTCGCGCCAGATGTAGTACTGCACGTCCAGCGTGCGCTCGGCGGCGCGCGCCAGCAGCATCCGCGCCGCGAAGGACTCCAGCGCGTCCTCCAGCGCCAGGATGCCCGACTGCCCCGGGTGGGCCGCCGCCTGCGGCGCCAGGGCGCGGCCCAGTGCGGTGCCGGCCGCTTCAGCCGGCGCCAGGGCATGGGATTCGGTCCGCCCGTCCAGCGGGGGCAGCGCGCAGGCCGGCAGCAGGACGGACAGCATGGCGATCAGGCCGGCGGTGGCGGCGCGGCGCAGGCGGGCGGGGCCAGGTGTCGCACGCACGTCGCTCAGGTCAGCAGCAGCGCGATGGCGATGATGGCCACGCCGATGACCAGGTTGACCAGCACCCATTGGCGGATCGAGGCCATCGCCGCGCCGGCGGCCGGCCAGTCGCTGGCCGCCACGGCGCGCGACAGGCGCTTGAACAGGGCGAAACGGATGTGGCCGAAGATGGCGATCATCAGGATGCCCAGTGCGCCCATGAGGGTCCAGTCCAGCGGCATGGCGAAGTTCACGCCCGCCTGCACCGACTCCTTGGCCACGCGGCCGATCATCCACAGGCCGGTGACCAGCGCCAGCAGCGCGGCCACCAGCACGCCCCGGAAGAAGCGCTGCATCACCGCGTGCAGCAGGCGCAGGCGCTCGGGCGGCGGCAGCATGGTCACGGAAGGCCGCAGGCAGACGTGTGCGAAGGCCATGCCGCCGACCCAGAAGACGATGGCGAGCACGTGGAGGAGTTTGAGGACGGCGTAGAGCATGGCGATCGGGTGGAGAGGGGAAGAAAGCGGCCGGCGGTGGGCCCGGGGCATCGTAGCAAAGGGCGTTCGGCGCGGCGGCCCGGCCCGAGTCGGTGATATCGTGCGCGGCGCCGCCGTCACCCCTATCGTTCAGGAGACCCCAGCAGATGCCGTCGATCAGCCCCCTGTTGCGCAGGGCCATGGCCTTGCTCGCCCTTGGAAGCCTGGCCGCCTGCGGCGGCAACTCCTCTCCCTCGCCAGGCCCGGCCCCCGCGCCCCCGCCCGCACCGGCCACCACGCTCAGCCTCAGCGTGTCGCAGCTGGCGCTGGCGGTGTCGGGCACTGCAAGAACGCTCACCATCACCAATACCGGTGCCAACGCCGCGCTGAACCTGGCCCTGAACACCACGGGCCTGCCCGCGGGCACCAGCCAGATCTCGACCTGCGGCGCCACGCTGGCGGCGGGCGCCAGTTGCACCGCCACGGTCACGCCCGGCGCCACGCCCACGGCCGCACCAGGCAACGCCGCCCCCGCGTCCGCCTTGCTCGAGGTGGAGGGCAGCAACACCAACAGCGTGAACGCGGCGCTCCAGGTGATCACCTTTGGCAGCTGGTACCAAGGCGGCTGGGTGTTCGACCTTGACGACACCACCGTCGCCAGCGGCAGCGTCGGCGGCAAGGTCGCCGCGCCCAGCGACGCCACGCCGATGGGCGACTGGGGCCCTGCCAGCCTCATGGGCGCCAGCAGCCTGACCGACGGCGCCAGCAACACCAACCAGATCGTCATGGCCGTGGGCGCCATCCCGTCCGCGGCGGGCCGTTGCCAGGACAGCGCTGCGAGCGGGTTCTCCGACTGGTACCTGCCCGCCATCTGCGAACTGGGCTACACCTTCGGTGGTGGCGTCTGCGGCACGCAGGCGGCGCCGCTGCTCGCGGGCAACATGCAGAGCCGCCTGAAGGAGAACGGCGACATCGGCGGCATCGCCGACAGCTGGTACTGGAGCTCCAGCGAGGCCGCGGCCTCGCCCACCACCTCCGCGCACCTGCACCGTTTCGACCCCACGCTGACGCAGCAGGCCATCGTCAACAAGGTGAACGTTTTCCCGGCCCGCTGCGCCCGCGCCCTCACCCCCTGAGCGGCCTCACACGTCGGCCGTCACCCCCGCCTGCCGCCGCTGCAGGCGGTAGGGTGGCAGGCCCTGCAGCATGCGCCGGCCATAACCCTGGCGCAGCAGGCGGCCGTCGTAACAGACCACGGTGGCCTCGTCGGTCTCGGTGCGCAGCGCGCGCCCGGTCCACTGCAGCAGGCGCGCGCCGGTGGCGGGCACCACGAGTTCGCTGAACGGGTCGCGGCCCTGGCTCTTGAGCCATTCGGCGCGCGCCTGGCCCACCGGGTCGCTGGGCGAGGCGAAGGGCAGCTTGGTGATGAACACCCATTCGCACAGCTCGCCCGGCAGGTCCAGGCCTTCGCCGAAGGACTGCAGGCCGAACAGGATGGAGGCCTCGCCCTCGCCCACGCGCTGCGCGTGCCGCTTGAGCAGCACCGTGCGCGAGGCCTCGCCCTGCGCCAGCACGCGCTCGCGCAGGCGCGCGTGCTCGCCACGCTCCAGCAACTGCTGGGCCGATCGCATCTGCGCGCGCGAGGTGAACAGCACCAGCGCGCCGCGCTTCACCTCGCGCAGGTCGGCCAGCAGCAGGTCCAGCATCTCGCGCGTGTAGCCGTCCACGTCCTTGGGGTCGGCGCGGGTCTGCACCACCACCAGGCGGCCTTGTTTCGCGTGGTCGAAGGGGCTCTGCACCTCGCGCGTGGCCACGGCGGCGTCCCAGGCCAGACCGGCCTCGTGCAGGAAGTGGTCGAAGCCGCCGCAGGTGACCAGCGAGGCTGAGGTGACCACCGCGCCGCGCACCTGGCGCCACAGGTGGCCGCTGAGCAGGCTGCCCGGTTGCAAGGGACAGGCGTGCGCGCTCATGGCAACCATGCCGCGCTCCACGCGGGCCTCGATCCACTTGGCCTGCGGCGGCGCACCCTCGCTGGCCAGCAGCAGCCACTGGCTGGTGGTGTCGTGCAGGCTTTGCAGGCGCGGCGCGAAGCGGCCGATGCGCGCGTAGTGCTCGGCGCAGCGCGCGGCCTCGCCGGGGTTGTCGCGCGCGTTGGCGCGCAGCTGCGTGGCCAGGGCCTCGGCCAGCTTGAGCAGGCGCTGGGCGTGCCCCTGCAGTTGGGCCAGGGGCTCGGCCCAGCCGGCCGGCAGGGCGCCCGCGTCCAGGCGGTGCACCAGCGGCGGCGCCTCGGCCGGGTGTTCGCGCACGGCCGGGCCGAGCAGGTCCATGCCCAGGCGCGCCAGATCGGCCAGCGCCGCCTTGGCGCCGCGCGTGGCCTCGGCCAGGTCCAGGTCGTGGCGGTGCGCGATGGCGCGCGCGACCTCCTCGAAGGCCTTGGGCAGGGGGTCGAGCCAGCCGGTGCGCATCAGGTCCATCTGCGACGTGAACTGGCCCTGGGCCACCGAGGGCAGGTGGTGCGCTTCGTCCAGCACCAGGTAGCAGTCGGCCGGCGCGGGCAGCGCGTGCAGGCCCAGGGTGGACAGCAGCAGGTCGTGGTTGACCACGATCACCTGCGCCTGCGCCAGCCGGTTGCGCGACTGGTAGTAGCTGCAGCTGTTGTAGGCCGGGCAGTGGCGCGCGGTGCAGGTGTGGCGCTCGGCCGCCACCGGCGCCCAGAGGGCGGGATCGGGCGGTTCGTCGAGGCGGTCGCGGTCGCCGTTCCAGTCGCCCTGGTCGAGCGCGATGGTCCACTGCGCGTACTGGCGCGCGCGCTGCGCCCAGTCGTCCTTCGCGGCGCCGCTGGCCGGGCCGGCGCCCTCCTCGCCGAACAGGTCGGCGTCCTGCGCCTCGCCGCCGGCCAGCTGGTCCAGCTTGAGCCGGCAGACGTAGCGCCCGCGCCCCTTGGCCAGGGCGTAGGCAAAGGGCTGGGGCAGCAGCGCGGCCAGCGCGGGCAGGTCTTTGTTGATGAGCTGTTCCTGCAGCGCCACGGTGGCGGTGCTGATGAGCACGCGCTTTTGCTGCGCCAGCGCCAGCGGGATCACCGTGGCCGCGTAGGCCGCCGACTTGCCCACGCCGGTGCCGGCCTGCACCACGGCGATGCCGCGCTCGGGCGCGCCGGCCTCGCCCGAGACGCTGTCGTCGCCCAGCTTCACGCCGGCCAGGGTTTCGGCGATGAAGGCGGCCATCTCGCGCTGCCCGGGGCGCGCCCGGAAGCCCGGCGCGTGCGAGACCACGTGGTCGAAAGCGGCCAGCGCGATCGCCTCACGCGCCAACGGCCCCTGGGGGGCGTTGGCTGGGTCTTCGCGGTGCTCGGCGTTCATCATGGAGCCCGGCATTGTCGCCGAGCCCGGGAATGGCCCCGGATTCATGCTGCAGTGCAACAATGGGCCATGAGCAAGCCAGCCGTCCCCGCCCACAAAACCCCGATCGACCTCGCGCTGCAAGGCGGCGGCTCGCACGGCGCCTTCACCTGGGGCGTGCTGGACCGCCTGCTGGAGGACCCCTCCCTGCGCCTCACCGGCATCAGTGGCACCAGCGCGGGCGCGATGAACGCCGTCGCCCTGGCCAGCGGCCTGATGGAAGGCGGGCGCGACGGCGCGCGCGCCGCGCTGCGGCGGTTCTGGACGCGCGTGGGCGAAATCAACCCCTTTGGCGGCCTGGAGTCGGCGCCGGCGGCGCCCTGGCTGGACCCCGACAGCCCCTGGGCCGCGCCCTGGCTGGGGCCGGTGCGCTCCTACGCGCAGTGGCTCAGCACCCAGGCCTCGCCCTACCAGCTCAACCCGCTCAACCTCAACCCGCTGCGCGACATCCTGCGCGACACGGTGGACTTCGACCGCGTGCGCGCCTGCCACCGCACCCAGCTCTTCATCGCCGCCACGCGGGTGAAGACCGGCGAGCTGCGCATCTTCCGCCAGCACGAGCTCTCGGCCGACGTGATCCTGGCCTCGGCCTGCCTGCCGCTGCTGTTCCAGGCGGTGGAGATCGACGGCGAGGCCTACTGGGACGGCGGCTATGCCGGCAACCCCTCGCTGCTGCCGCTGCTGGAGAGCCCGGGCGACGACCTGCTGCTGGTGCAGATCAACCCCGCCGCGCGCGAGGCGCTGCCGGTGCGCGCGAACGAGATCCTGGACCGCATCAACGAGGTCACTTTCAACGCCAGCCTGATCAAGGAGCTGCGCAGCATCGCGCTGCTCAAGGAGCTGCTGGCCGCCGAGGGTTGGGTCGCGCGGCAGTTGCGCAGCCCCGTGTTCCGCCGCATCGCCGCGCTGCGCCTGCACCGGGTGGACGGCGGCGCCGAACTGGCCGCCCTGGGCGCGGGCAGCAAAACGCGCACCGACCCAGCCTTCCTCGAGCGCCTGTTCCAGCAGGGCCGCGGCGCGGCCGAAACCTGGCTCGCGCGGCACCGCGCCGACCTGGGCGTGCGCGGCACGCTGGCGCTGGAGACGGACGCGGGCGGCGGCACCGGCTGAGCGGCCGTCCCCAGCGCGGGGTGGCGCGATCACCGGCGGGCTGCTAATGTGCCCGCCCAATGAGCGAACACCCGCCCGTTACGAGCACCGGACAGCGCCTGCACGCGCTGGACAACCTGCGCGCGCTGCTCATGTGGCTGGGCATCGTGTTGCACGTGGAGGCCATCTACGCCACCCAGCACCTGCCCAACGCCTGGCGCGACGAGCAGCGCACCCTGGTGGCCGACGTGGTGGTCTCGTCCATCCACGCCTTTCGCATGCCGGCCTTCTTCATCCTGGGGGGCTTCTTCGCGGCGCTGCTGGCGCGCTCGCGCGGCCCCGACGGCCTGCTGCGCCACCGCCTGCTGCGCCTGGGCCTGCCCTTCGCGCTGTTCTGGCCCCCGCTCTGGCTGGCCTCGGGCCTGGCGGCGCTGTTCTTCATGAACCGCATGGTGCTGCACCGCTGGGGGCTGGACCCCGGCGTGCTGCCGGAGCTGCCCATCCTGGGCGGCCCCAACACCATCCACCTGTGGTTCCTGTGGATGCTGCTGTGGCTGTGCGTCTTCACCGCCGCGCTGTGGCGCCTGCCGCGCGCCTGGTTCGCGCCGGCCGAGGCGGCGCTGGCCTGGCTGGCGCGCCAGCCCTGGGCCTGCGTGGCGCTGGCACTGCCGCTGCTGCTGGCCAGCGCGGCCTACCCGAACGCCGTCCTGCAGCCCGCCGGCGCCTTCCTGCCCGAGTGGAACGAATGGCTCTACTACGGCAGCTTCTTCGCCTTCGGGCTGATGCTGCACGGGCGGCAGGCCGAGCTGTTCGCGCGGTTCCAGCGCCACTGGGCGGGCTACGCGGTGGCGGGCCTGGCCTGCTACCTCATCGCCTTTGCCGTGGCGCTGCGCCAGGGCCCGGCGCTGCTGATCGGGTACAGCTACCACTGCATCGCCTGGCTCTGGAGCTTCGCCGCCATCGGCCTGGCCCTGCGCTGGCTGTCCTCGCGCCAGGCGGTGCTGGGCTACCTCGCGGACAGCGCCTACTGGGTCTACCTGGTGCACTACCCGCTCACCATCCTGTTCGGCGCCCTGCTGTTCGAGCAGTCCCTGCCGGCCGCGGCCAAGATCGCGCTCAACATCACCGCCACCACGCTGGTCTGCCTGGGCAGCTACGCGCTGTTCGTGCGCCACGGCTGGATCAGCCAGCTGCTCAATGGCAAGCGCCACCCGCGGCGCCCGCGCGGCCCCGCGCGCGAACCGGCATGAGCCGAAGCATGCGCATTTCGGCTTCGCTCACCCACGCACCGGGCCAGCACCAGGTGGTTCTGCGCACAGGCGACGCCGAACACACGCTGCCCGTCGCGCCCAAGGCCGCGGGCGGCGGCTCGGCCACCAACGGCGGCGAGTTCCTCATGCTGGCCCTGGCCACCTGCTACTGCAACGACCTGTACCGCGAGGCCGCGCGCCTGGGCGTGGTGCTGGAGCGGGTGGAGGTGCAGGCCGAGGCCGAATTCGCCGGCATCGGCCTGGCCGCGCGCGACGTGCGCTACCGGGCGCGGGTACAGTCGCCCGCGCCACCGGACACCATTGCCCGGCTGCTGCGCGAAACCGATGCGGTGGCGGAGGTGCACAACACGCTGCGGCAAGGGGTGCCTGTCCAATGGATCGACGGCGGCCCACCTGAAACAACCCTTCCCATGACCCATTCCATCGAACACCAGGAAGCCGGCAGCACCGGCGCCTTCTTCATCCAGCAGGCCGGCGAGCGCCTCGCCGAGATGACCTACAGCCGCACCAACCCCACGCTGATCATCATCGACCACACCCAGGTCGACGAGCGCCTCAAGGGCCAGGGCGCGGGGCGCCAGCTGCTCGACGCGCTGGTGGCCTGGGCGCGCGAGACCAAGACCCGGGTCGTCGCGCTGTGCCCCTTCGCCAAGGCCCAGTTCGACAAGGACCCGTCGATCCGCGACGTGCTGGTCTGAGCCCGCTCAGAGGCTGCTCATCAGCCCGCGCACCAGCTCGCTCACGCCGTCCCACACGATCTGCACGCCCAGGCACAGCAGGATGAAGGCCGACAGGCGCAGGAAGATGATCGCGCCGGCCTCGCCCAGCGGGCGCAGCAGGTGCTCGGCGTAGCGGAACGCCAGGTACAGCAGCAGGCCGATGGCCAGCAGCGCGAGCACGCCGCCGCCGATGTTGGCCAGCGCCAGGCCCACGCGGTCGTTGCTCAGCGACACGCCCACGGTGATGGCCGCGGCGATGGAGCCCGGGCCGCAGCTGATCGGGAAGGTCAGCGGGTAGAAGGCCTGGCGGCGCGCCATCTCGGGCGTGAAGGCGTCGGCCAGTTCGGTGCGGCTGTCCGCCGTGGACTGCGTGGCCGTGAGCAGGCGCCAGGCGGTAGCCGCCAGGATCAGCCCACCGCCCACGCGCACGATGGGCAGCGAGATGCCGAAGAAGGCCAGCACGTGCGAGCCCACCAGCATGCTGCCCACCATCAGCGCGAACATGTTGCGCGCGATCTTGCGCGCCAGCATGGCGCGCGTGCGCTCGGACGCGCCCTCGGTGAGGCCGAGGAAGATCGGCGCCGTGGCCGCCGGGTTGAGGATGGGCAGCAGCGCGGCGAAGACGAACAGGAAACTCTTGCCGAACGCCAGGCTCAGTTCGACGCTCATGGCCCCCTCACCCCGTTCCCTCCCTGAGGCGGCTCCACCATCTCCCGCATGCGCCGGCGCAGCGCTCGCTCGCGGCGGTTCTCCTCGGCCCAGTCGTCGCGCACGCCACGCCACAGCGCGACGGCCATCAGCACGATCACCACCGCGAACGGCACCGCGAACACGATGGTGGCCGTCTGCACGGCCTTGAGGCCCCCGGCCAGCAGCAGCGAGATCGCGATGCCCGAGATCAGCGCGCCCCAGATGAGCTTGACCCGCGCGCGCGGGTTCTCGTCGCCGCCCGTGCTCATCATGCTCAGCACCAGCGTGGCCGAATCGCCCGAGGTGACGAAGAACACCACCACCAGCACCGTGGCCACCACGCTCATGACGCTGCCCAACGGCAAGGCCTCGAACATCGCGAACAGCGCCGTGGACACGTCGGCGCTCACCGCCTCGGACAAGGGCACGCCGCGCATCACCTCAAGCGTGAGCGCCGTGCCGCCGAACACCGAGAACCACAGGAAGCCGGCCAGCGTGGGCGCCAGCACCGTGCCGAGCACGAACTCGCGCACGCTGCGCCCGCGCGAGACGCGCGCGATGAACAGGCCCACGAAGGGCGACCAGCTCACCCACCAGGCCCAGTAGAAGATCGTCCAGCCGCCCACCCAGCCGCTGTCGCGGAACGGGGTCATGCGCAGGCTCATGCGCACGAACTCGCTGACGTAGCTGCCCAGCGTGGTGGTGAAGGTGTCGATGATGGCCACCGTGGGGCCGAGCACGAAGAGCGTGAGCGCCAGCAGCGCCGCCAGCAGCAGGTTGGCGTTGGACAGCCACTTGATGCCGCGCCCCACGCCCGACACCGACGAGCCCACGAACAGCACCGTGGTGACGGCGATGATGCCGACCTGCCAGGCCGGGCCCACCGGCATGCCGGTCAGCGCGGCCAGGCCGCTGTTGATCTGCAAGGCCCCCATGCCGAGCGAGGCCGCCACGCCGAAGGCGGTGGCAATGACGGCCAGCACATTGACCAGCGGCCCGAGGCGCCGGGCAAAACCCCAGGGCAGCGACTCGATCGCCGTGCTCACCTGCGCCGAACCGCCCTTGCGGAACTGGAAGAAAGCGATGGCCAGCGCCACCACGCTGTACACCGCCCAGGGGTGCAGGCCCCAGTGGAAGAAGCTGTAGCGCATGGCGGCGTTGGCGGCCTCGGGCGTCTGGGGCGCGATGCCGGGCGGCGGGTTGCCGTAGTGCGAGATCGGTTCGGCCACGCCCCAGAACACCAGGCCGATGCCCATGCCGGCGGCGAACAGCATGGCGAACCAGGAGCCGAGCGAGAACTCGGGCTCCTCGTCCTCGCCGCCGAGCTTGAGGTCGCCGTAGCGGCTGAATGCGAGCACCAGGGCCATGACCACGAGGCCCAGCACCACCCACAGGTAGAGCCAGCCGAAATCGCGCGTGATGACGGCCAGCAGCGTGTCGAACACCGCGCCCAGCGAGGCCGGCGACAGCACGCCCCAGAGCACGATGGCCAGGATCAGTCCGACCGAGACGATGAGTTGCATGGGGTCTTCTCCTCCAGATCGAGGCCACACCATACACGCCAGCACGCTGGAAAACTCTTTTCCAGGGGGCCCGCGCCGCGCCACCGGGGCGATTCTGGCGGTCCAATCCCGCATCGGCCAGGCCGCGGCGCCGGCCCCTGCGAATCAGACCCGAGGAGAAACAGTGAAGGAACTGCAAGACGCCCAGCGCGTGGGCGCGACGATCGCCGTGGACGTGCTCATCGCGGGCGCCGGCCCCTGCGGCCTCATGCTCGCCAACGAACTGGGCCTGCGCGGCATCCGCTGCCTGGTGGTGGACCCGAAGGCCACCACGGCCTTCAACCCGCAGGCCAATGCCACGCAGGCGCGCACCATGGAGCACTTCCGGCGCATCGGCATCGCGCAGGAGATCCGCGCCATGGGCCTGCCGGGCGACCACCCGACCGACATCGCTTACTTCACGCGCTTCGCCACGCACGAGCTGGCGCGGCTGCGCCTGCCCACGGCGGCGCAGGCCAGCGAGCACGTGCGCGGCCTGCGCGGCGCCTGGAACGCGGCCGAGCTGCCGCACCGCGTGTCGCAGAAGTTCGTGGAAGCGGTGCTGCGCCGCCACGCCGAGGCGCGCACCGGCCGGCCCGTGGGCTTTGGCTGGCGGCTGGTGGAATTCGAGCAGGACGCCGAGGGCGTGGACGCACTCGTGGCCCCGGCCGACGGCAGCGGCACCGCCGTGCCCGTGCGCGCGCGCTACCTGGTGGGCGCCGACGGCGCGCGCAGCGTGGTGCGCCAGGCCCTGGGCATCGCCTACGGCGGCGCCACCGGCGTGCAGCGCGAGTTCATGGGCGGGCGCATGTTCGCGGTCTACCTGCGCGCACCCACGTTCTATGAGCAGTTGCCGCACGACGTGGCCTGGATGTACGTGAGCGTGAACCACGAGCGGCGCGTGTTCATGGCGTCGGTGGACGGCCAGGGCGAGTTCGCCTTCCACGCGGCCGTGCACGCGCATGAAGACCCGTCGGACTGGACGCACGAGGACGCGAAGCGCCTGTTCGCGCAGGCCAGCGGCATGGACTTGCCCGTCGAGGTGTTGTCCACCGGCACCTGGATCGCGGGCCACTCGCTGGTGGCCGATCGCTACCAGCAGGGCCGCGTGTTCCTGGCTGGCGACGCGGTGCACCTGTTCACGCCCACCGGCGGCCTGGGCTACAACACCGCCGTGGGCGACGCGGTGAACCTGGGCTGGAAGCTGGCGTCGGTACTGAAAGGGCTCTCGGCCCCCGCGCTGCTGAACAGCTACGAGACCGAGCGCCGCCCCATCGGCCTGCGCAACACGAACTACGCGCGCGGTTTCGCCGATTCCATCGGCCTGTTCCAGACCACGGCCGCGCTCGAGGCCGCCGGTGCAGAGGGCGAGGCCCTGCGCGAACACGCCAGCGCGGTGCTCAACGAGCACGTGCGGCGCGAGTTCAACATCCCCGGCGTGACCTTCGGCGAGCGGTATGACGCCTCGCCGATCGTCTTCAGCGACCCCGGCCGCATCCCGCCCGACGCGGCCAACCACTACGAGCCCTCCAACAACCCCGGGGGCCGCCTGCCGCACGCCTGGCTGGGCGGCGAGCGCTCGCTGTTCGACGAGCTGGGGTTCGAGTGGACCGTGCTCGCACCGCCCGCGCTGCAGGCCGACGGACAGGCGCTGGCCGAGGCCGGTCGGGCGCGCGGCCTGGACGTGGCGCTGCGCTGCCCTTCGGACGCCGAGGCCGCGCCCGTGCTGGACGGGCAGCTGCTGCTGGTGCGACCCGATCAGGTGGTGGCCTGGCGCGGCCGCGAGGCGACCGAGGCGGCGGCGGTGTGGCGCCGCGTGGCCGGCACCTGAGGTTAAATGCCATCCCATTCATGGTGCGCTCTGGGGACGACCCGACATGCTGATGACCCAATGTGTCCGCGCCGCCTGTCTGGCAGGGGCGATCGTCACGGCGGCTTGGGCGCAGCCGGCGCAATGGCACGACCTGCGAAAGGAGGTTGAAGCGCTGTCGGACGCGCACCGGTATTCGGACGCTACCGCCGCGGCGCAACGGCTCGACACCCTGTCGGAACAGCTGCTGCCGCCCATCAGCCATCCACGGGTGGTGAGCCTCGTGTCGTTGGCGCAGGCCTACCGGGCGCAAGGGCTGTATGCGAAGGCCGAACGCCCCATGCAGCAGGCGATTGCGGTGCTGCGCCAGCTGCCCCCGGCGCCCCCCGCCCTCATGGCGGCCTATCTGGGCGTCCTCGCTGGCCTCCAAGAGCGGCAAGGCCACCTGGCCGAAGCCGATGCGCACTACCAGCAGGCCTTGGACGTTCTCGCCGATCCCGCCGACGCAGAGCGCGACCTCGCCGCCCAGCTGCAGCTCGCGCACGGCCGTCTTCTGTGGAGCCGGCAGCAGCCGCAGCGCGCACAGGCCTTGCTGGAGTCGTCCTTGCGAAACAGCGAAGCGGCTCTGGGCCCCTCGAGCGAGATGACCGCCATGGTTCTGCAAACGCAGGCCGAACACCATTTGGCCTTGGGGGACGCCGACCGGGCCGAGAAGACCGTGCGCCGCCTCATCGCCATCGTCGAAGCCAACCCAGCCCATGCCAGGCTGCGGCCGAACGCCTACAACACCCTGGCGTCCAGCCTATTGAGCCAGGCCCGACTCGATGAGGCACAGGCCGTACTGCAAGAGGCCATGCGCCGCTGGACCGAGCACCAGGCATCCGGCGCAGTCATCGCGAATGGCCAGTTCACTCTGGCTCGCATACTGGATCGAAAGGGCTCATCCGAAGCGGCCGCCAGTTGGGCAAGGAAGGCCCTCGATGAGGCCATGCGCCTACCGGGAGCGCCCACGCCATGGGAGCGCCCCATCGTCGACTGGTTGCGTGACCAGGCAGAGCGTGTGGGGGACCAGGACGCCACCGCCCGCTACGCCGCGCAGGCACAGGCCCTCGCGCAAGACGAGCAAAGAATGGAGCAGCGGCGGGCCGTGACGAAGCCGGCCGCGCGGACCACGGTCCCGCCGGCCTACCCGGCCGCCGCGCGTCGGCACGGACACACCGGCGTCGTGAGCGTGCGCGTGCGCATCGGGGCGGACGGTGTCCCCCTGCGCCCAGCCGTCGCGTCCAGTTCCGGCTACGCCAGCCTCGATCAGGCCGCACTGGACAGCGTGTCCGCCTCGCGCTTTCACCCTGCCAGGGACCGCGACGGCCTGGAAACGGAGTCCACGGTGCGGATCCCGTTCCGATTCGTTCTGGATCCCTGACAGCCCCACCATGCCGGACAGCGGTTGGTTCGTGAGCGGACGGGGATGCGCGATCGGGCTTTGTCCACGGTCGACGCGCCGTCCACCAGGGCCCCGCCTCAGTCCCTGCGCCCCCGCCGCTGCCAGTCGTCCCACACCGGCACCAGCGCCACCACCGTGAGCGCCACCGCCAGTGGCACCGTGAAGCCGTAGCCCAGGCGCTTGAAGCCGTAGGCGCCCACCACCCCGCCGCCCACGAAGGCGCCCAGCAGGCCGCCCAGCACGCGCATGCGGTCGCGGTCGGCGCGCACCACGGGCTGGGGCCCTTCGGCGCGGTTCCAGTACAGCAGCTTGCCGAGCTCGATGCCCAGGTCGGTCACCACGCCCGTCATGTGCGTGGTGCGGATGACCGCGTTCGACAGCTTGGTCACCACCGCGTTCTGCAGGCCCATGATGAAGCACAGCAGGGCCACGGTGGCCGGGATCAACAGGCCCTCGAAGCGCGCCAGCCAGGCGCCCATCAGCCCGAAGCACAGGATGAGCAGGGCCTCCAGCAGCAGCGGCAAGGCGTACTCGCTGGCCATGGCGCGCCGGCGCGCGAAATTGACCATCACCGCGCAGCACATGGCGCCCAGCAGGAAAGCCAGCACCGCCGCCAGCGCCGAGGCCACCAGCGCGCCCTCGCCCAGCACCAGGTGGTCGGCCATGGACGAGACCAGCCCGGTCACGTGCGAGGTGTACTGCCGCACGGCCAAAAAACCGCCCGCGTTGATGGCCCCGGCGACGAAGGCCAGCAGCAGCCCCACCTGCCGGTTGGCCGCCAGCGTGCGCTCGCGGCCGACAAGGAATCGCGCGTATTGGATGGGCATGGGAACACTCCGGGATCGCTGTCGTGGCCCCGATTGTCCCGCGCCCCCCGGCGCGCCTTCAGTTCTCGTGGACCAGGCGGTACAGGCCGACGTCGACGCGCCCGGCCAGGAAGCCGGCCTCGCAGTAGCCGAGGTAGTACTCCCACAGGCGCTTGAAGCGCGCGTCGAAGCCCTGGGCCTCGATGGCCGGCCACTCGGCCTGGAAGCGCCGCCGCCAATCGGCCAGCGTGCGCGCGTAGCTGTGGCCAAAGCGCAGTTCGGTGCTCAGGCGCAGCCCCGCCTGGCGCGCCTGCTGCGCCATCCGCTCGGGCGAAGGCAGCATGCCGCCGGGAAAGATGCAGCGCTGGATGAAGTCCGGGTTGTCGCGGTAGCCCTCGAAACGGCGCTCGTCGATGGTGATCGCCTGCAGCACGGCCACGCCGCCGGGCTTGAGCCGCTCGCGCAGCGTGGCGAAGTAGACCGGCCAATAGGCCTCGCCCACGGCCTCGATCATTTCGATGGAGACCACGCGGTCGTAGCGGCCCTCGACGTCGCGGTAGTCCTGCAGCCGCAGATCGACCCGATCGGCCACGCCCCAGGCGGCGGCGCGCTCGCGCGCGAAGGCCAGCTGCTCGGTCGAGAGCGTGACGCCCACCACCTCGGCGCCGCGCCGCGCCAGCGTGGCGGCCAGCGTGCCCCAGCCGCAGCCGATTTCGAGCACGCGCTGGCCCGGCCGCACGTCCAGCAGCCCGAGGATGCGCTCCAGCCGGCGCGCCTGCGCGGCCTCCAGCGAGTCCGCCGGCCCGTCGTACAGCGCGCTCGAGTACAGCATGCTGCCGTCCAGCCAGCGCTCATAGAAGCGGTTGCCCAGGTCGTAGTGGGCGGCGATGTTGTGGCGGCTGCCGCGCCGCGTATTGGCGTTGAGGCGGTGCAGCAGCCGCGCGAGCCAGCGCGCCGGCGCGGGCGCGGAGATGGCGCCGTCCAGCGCGGCCTCGTTCGCCAGCCCGAAGGACAGCAGGGCCACCAGATCGGGCGTGCTCCAGTCGCCGTCGCGGTACGACCAGGCCAGGCCCAGGTCGCCCTGCTGCAGCAGGCGCAGCAAGGGGCGCCAGCGGTGCAGGCGCAGCTCCGCGCTCGGGCCCGGCGCGGCGCCCTGCGCCTGCAGGCGCGCGCCGTCGGGCAGGGTCAGGAGCAACCGGCCGGCGCGCACGCGCGACAGCAGCCGGCGCAGCGGCGCCTGGCGCAGGCCCGAGGCGTCGCCGCTCAGGGTGGCCGCCGGCGCCGCCGGGGCCGCGTGGTGGGGGACGGGCCGCAAGGAAGGGGTGTCGTGGGACATGGGTGCTCGCGTCAGGAGGAAGAAGAATCGCCGGAGCGCACGACGCTCATGGCCTGGGCCGGCGGGGCCGGGCGCGGCCGCAGCCGCGCGCCCTTGCGCCACAGGTGCAGCGCTTCCCAGTGGATGCCGACGATCACCTTGAGCGTCAGCAGCGGGTAGGCGAAGAAGGTCCGCCACAGCGCGCCATCGCTGAGCGGCCGGCGCCGGGCGTCCAGCCGCGCGTGCAGCACGGCGGCGCCGCCGTCGCGGCGGTGCACGCCGACGCCGATGGACAGGCGCTCGCCCGGCGGCTCGATGCGGAAGCGGTAGGCCAGCTCCATGTCCAGGAACGGCGACACGAACAGGCGCTTGTCGCAGCCTTGCTCGATCAGGCGCGCACCGCGCTGCGCCTCGGGCACCTCGATCAGGTAGCTGTGGCGCTCGCCGAAGGTGTTGTTGACCTCATAGACGATGGCCTGCAAGCGCCCGTCCGGCGCGTCGCAGAACCACACGCTCAGGGGGTTGAAGGCATAGCCGAGCACGCGCGGCAGGGCCAGCAGGCGAATGGCGCCACCCACCGGCAGGCCGGCCTCGCGCAGGCGCGCGTCCAGCTGGGCGCGCAGGCCCGCGGCGTCGTGGGCGCTGCCGTCGCCGTGGTCCGAGGGCCACAGGCTGAACAGGTTGAAGCGCCCGACGGAGAACCAGCGCAGGCGCGCGTGCAGCGACGCCAGCTCATCGATATCGAGCAGCAGCGAGAACATGCGGTACGCCAGGCGGTGCCGCACCGGGCCCGGCCGCTGGTGCACCACCCGCCCGTCGTACAGCGCCGAGCGCCACGCCAGGGCCGGCGCGGCGGCGGGGGGCGGTGGCGCCGGCCGAGGCGTCGTCACGCCAAGGCCCCGGGCAGGTGGATGCGCGCGGACTCGCCGTCCACGGTCCAGGGCCGGCGCACGCCGCCCAGCGCCTCGGCCACCGCAAGCCCGGCCTGCAGGCCATCTTCGTGAAAGCCCGAGCCGAAGTAGGCCCCGCAGAACCAGGTGTTGCGCTCGCCCTGCAGCGACCAGAGCTCGCGCTGCGCCGCGATGGCCGCGGCGTCGAAGCTCGGGTGCTCGTAGACCTCGGTGCGGATCAGGTGCTCGCGCCGCGGCGCCGCCGCCGGGTTGAGGGAGACGAACAGCGGCGGCGCTTCCCGCCCCTGGGGCAGGTGCGGCTGCAGCCGGTTCATCCAGTAGGTCACCGTCGGCGCGGCTTGGGCGCCGCGCTCGGCCAGGTAGTTCCAGCTCGACCAGACCGCGCGGCGGCGCGGCATCAGCGCGGGGTCGCTGTGCAACACCGCGAGGTTGCGCGTGTAGCCGAAGGCCCCGAGCAGGCGGCGCTCGGCCTGCGTCGGCTCGGCCAGCAGGCGCAGCGACTGGTCCGCGTGGGTGGCCAGCACCACCTGATCGAAGGCCGGCGTCCAGCCGCCGTCGCGCAGACGCAGCCGCACGCCCGCGGGCCCGCGCTCGAGCGCGGTCACCGGCGCCTCGTGGTGGATGTGGCCGTCGAAGTCGCCCACCAGGCGGCGCACGTACTCGCGGCTGCCGCCGTCGACGGTGCGCCAGACCGGCCGGCCCGATACCTGGAGCAGGCCGTGGTTCTCGCAGAAGCGCACGAAGGCGGCCACCGGGTACTGGCCGATGCGCTCGGCCGAGCAAGACCAGATCGCCGCGCCCATGGGGTAGAGGTGGTCGTCGCGCAGGGCGCGGCCGTAGCCCCGGGCGTCCAGGTAGGCGTCCAGCGACAGCCCGCCGCAGGCCGCCGCGTCGCGCGGGGCCTCGCGGTAGAAGCGCCAGAGCTCGGCCAGCATGCGCCAGAAGCGTGGGCGCAGCAGGTTGGCGCGCTGCGCGAACAGGCCGCCGAGGTCGGTGCCGGCGTACTCCAGGCCGCCCCGGTCCAGGCTCACCGCGAACGACATGTCCGAGGCCCGGGTCGGCACCCGCAGGTGGCGAAAGAGCGCGGTGAGATTGGGGTAGGCGGGCTCGTTATAGACGATGAAGCCGGTGTCCACCGGCACCTGCCGCGCGCCGCAGGGCGCGTCCACCGTGTGGCTGTGGCCGCCGGTCCGCGCCTCGGCCTCGAACAGCTCGACGGCGTGGCGGCGCGACAGCAGCCAGGCGCAGGACAGGCCGGCGATGCCGCCGCCGACGACGGCGATGCGCAGGCGGTCGCCGCCGGTTCGGGCGCGCGGTGGCGTATCGAGGTCGGGGGAACGGCTCATGGGGGTGGCTTTCGGTCGGTGAGGCCCAGCTTGTACGCAGGCCGGGCGGTTTTGGATTCCCCGCCGCGCCATCCCGGACTGGGCGATGATCCAATCCCCCGCGCGCCGCGTAGAAGGGCCATGGGCCAAGCTCGACGCGACGAATCCTCCACCCCCTGGGTCACCCCCCCGGGCGGGACCCCGCCGAGCCCGCCCAGGACGCCGCACTTGACCATCGTTCCGCTCCACGCCGACCGCGCCGCGCCCGACCCGTCCGAGGACTGGCCGGCCCAGTTGCGCCGCATCGCCGAACACCGGGACCCGCAGGCCTTCGCCCGCCTGTTCCAGCACTTCGCCCCGCGCGTGAAAAGCTACCTGATGCGCACCGGCAGCAGCGACGAGGCCGCCGAGGACCTGGCCCAGGAGGCCATGGCCATGGTCTGGCGCAAGGCCGCGCTGTTCGACCCGGCGCAGGCCGCGGTGTCGACCTGGGTGTTCACCATCGCGCGCCACCTGCGCGTGGACGCCTCGCGCCGGCAACGGCTGGACTTCGCGGGCGACGAATGCTTCGAGTTCGACCAGCTCCCGGCCGACGGCCCCGGGCTGGCCGAGCAGACCGACGCACAGCGGCTGGCGCAGCGCGTGCGCGAGGCGCTGGAGCGGCTGCCCGCCGAGCAGGCGCAGGTGCTGCGCCTGTCCTATTACGAAGACGAGCCGCACGCGCGCATCGCGACCGAACTCGGCCTGCCGCTGGGCACGGTCAAGTCGCGCATCCGGCTGGCCGTGGCCCAGTTGCGCAAGTTGCTCGACACCTGAGGCCACCCAACGATCCCCTTGCCGAACCCGACCATGGACGCCCCCGAGATTCACCACCACCCCAGCGACGAACTGCTGCTGTCGCATGCCGCGGTCGGCCTGCCGATCGGGGCGCGGCTGGTGGTGGCCACCCACCTGGAACTCTGCGCCACCTGCCGCCAGCGCGTGGCGGCGCTGCGCGCCCTGGGCGGGGTGCTGCTGGACGAGCAGCCGCCCGCGCCGCTGCGGGAAGACGCGCTGGCGCGCGCCCTCGATCGGATCGCGCGCATCGAGCCACACCCGCCCGTCCCCACGCTGGGCGACCGGGCGCCGCGCCGGCCCAGCGCGCCGCCCCCGCTGCCCCTGGGCGCCGTGTGGCCACGCGCCCTGGCCGATTGCAGCGCCACCCGCTGGCGCTGGCTGGGGCCGGGCATGCGCTGGAGCCGCGTGAACGTGCCCGACGCGCCCGATGCCAACGTCTTCCTGCTGCGCATCGGCGCCGGCAAGTACCTGCCCCGGCACACCCACCGCGGCACCGAGCTGACGCAGATCCTCTACGGCCACTTCCATGACGGGCGCGCCCTGTTCGGCCCGGGCGACTTCGACCTCGCCGATGCCGATGTCCACCACCAGCCGGTGGTGCAGGACGGTGGCGAGTGCATCTGCCTCGCCTCGGTCGACGGCCGGCTGGCCTTCGATGGGGTCATCGCCCGCTGGCTGGGCGGGCTCGTCGGCATGTAGCCAGGGTGAGCCGGGCCGCCAGGCCCGAGGCCGTGCCGCTGACGAAAGCGCCCCAGGCGAGGTCCGCCAGCGTCACGCGCCAGGGCCAGTCGCGCAGCGTGGCCTGATTCGTGAGGTCGTAGGTCGCGTAGGCCAGGAGCCCGAACAGCGCCCCGCGGCCCAGCGCGGTGCCCCAGCGGCCGGAGGACAGCGCGGGCGCCACGGCAAACACCAGCAGGCCGGTGATGTACAGGACATAAAACAGGCCGGCGGCCGTCCAGTCCACGGTGCCGGACAACAGATGGCCGATGGCGGGCTGGTACAGCGTGGTGTGCATGCTGCTCAGCCAGACCGCGTCCAGCGCCAGGAACACCAGCGCGGTGAGCGCATAGGCCAGCGGCCAGCGCCAGGCCGGCGCGGCACCGGTCGAGGCCGTCGCGGCCGGGGCGTGGGAAGTCGCGTGTGGCATGGGGGTCTCCGCCAAAAAAAAGAAAAAGACAGGCCTCAGGGCAACCGGTAGCTCAGCAGCCGATCGCCCCGGACCAGGGCGTCGAGGCCGATCCAGCGGCCACTGGCGCGCTCCAGCCACAGGGTCAGCGTCTGGCGGGTCGCGGCGGGCGTGGGCGCGGTGGCGACGAGCCGCCAGCGCGCGGCCGTCACCTCGCGCCCGTTCACCGCCAGCGGCGCATCGGCCAGGCGCTCGAAACGCACCGCGTCGAGCTGGCCGGTCTGCGGGTTGAGCAGCTGCGTCTGGCGCGTCAGCGCGGGGTTCCAGTAGGCGTAGCTCATGAGGCAGGCGGGCCGGACAGGCCCGCTGGCGCCGGCCGTGTCGTCGGGCCACTCGACCTGGCTGGTCTCGCCGCCGTCGTTGGTGCGCGCGCTGACCCCGTCCAGGCAATCGCCACGCCAGCGCTCGCGCGCCTCGTGGCGGTAGCGGTACAGCGGCACGCCCAGCAGGGTGACGTCCATGCGCGCCACGCTCTGCACCTCGCGCGCCTCGGGCGGGCCGCTCAGCTCGAAGCGGTGCGAGCCGATCGGCCGGCCGTCCAGCCGCACCTCGAAGGCCCAGACCTCGGCCCGCGCGGGCGCCGCCGCGGCCCCCGCCAGCAGCCAGGCCAGCGCCCACCCGCGCCAGGCCCTCACCGCGCGCCTCCGCGCCGGGGCGGCCAGGGGAAGAAGGCGCTGGTGCGCGCCACGTAGTCGCGGTAGGCGGGGCGGCGCTCGCCGATGTCTTTTTCCAGCAGGGTCACACCCGACACCCGCAGCAGCAGCACCGTCATCAGCAGCGGAGAGACCAGGCACCAGGCGCCGGCCGCGCCGCCCGCCCCCAGCGCCATCAGGCCCAGGCCCCACCACACGCAGGCCTCGCCGAAGTAGTTGGGGTGGCGCGAGCAACGCCACAGGCCCCGGTCCATCACCTGGCCGCGGTTCGCGGGGTCGCGGCGAAAGCGCGCCAGCTGGGCGTCGGCCACGGTTTCCATCAGCAGGCCGCCCAGGGCGAGCGCCGCGCCCGCCCAGTCCCACAGGCCCCAGGCCGCGCCAGCGCGCCCCATGGCCACCAGCAGGGGCCAGCCAACCACCCAGCCCAGCAGCGCCTGCAGCAGGAACACCAGGTACAGGCTCTTGAGCGCGAAGCCGGGCCCGTGGCGCTCGCGCATGTCGCGGTAGCGGCGGTCTTCGCCGTGGCCCCAGTTGCGCCAGGTGATGAACAGGCCCAGGCGCAAGGCCCAGGCGAGCGCGATGAGCAGCATGGCCAGGGCCCGCGCGTCGGCGCCAAGCCGCCAGGCATAGACCAGGGCGGGCGCCGCGACGAAGGCCGGCCAGACGCGGTCGGCGACGCTGGCGTCGCGCAGCGCCAGGCTGGCCAGCCAGGTGGGCAGCGCGATCGCGAAGGCGGTCAGCAGGCCCGCGGCCGCGGCGGCGAGCAGCGCGTGGTTGGCCTCCATGGGATCAGCGCCGCGGCGCGAACAGGTAGTGGCTCACCCACCACTGCTGCCCCTGGTCGTAGCCGAACAGCTCTTCCACCGACAGCAGGAACAGCCGCCAGCGCTGCCACCACATCGGCGCCTGGCGCGCGCCATAGACCGACTCGAACACCGGCCGCAGGGCCTCCCGATGGGCGTCCAGCCGCTCCAGCCAGGCCGCCGCGGTGCGCGCGTAGTGGCGCCCGTCCCAGCGCCAGCGTTCCAGCAGGGCCAGGTCGTCCTGGCACAGCAGGGCGAGGTCGTCGCTGGGCATCATGCCGCCCGAGAAGAAGTGGCGGCTCATCCAGTCGCTGGCGTCGCGGGCCTCGAAGGCGTACGGCGCTTCGCGGTGGACGAAGACGTGCATGAAGAAGCGGCCGTCGTCGCGCAGCCAGCGCGCCACCTTGGCGAAGGCCTGGGGCCAGTTGCGCAGGTGCTCGAACATCTCGACCGACACCACGCGATCGAACTGGCCGTCGTGCGCGCCGTCCTCGCCGAAGGCGTTGAAGTCGCAGGTGAGCACGCGCAGGTTGCCCAGCCCGCGCGCGCGCGCCTGGGCTTCGATGAAGGCGCGCTGCGAGGCCGAGTTCGACACCGCCAGGATGCTGGCGTTCGGGTAGTGCGCCGCCATCCACAGGCTGAGCGAGCCCCAGCCACAGCCCAGCTCCAGGATGCGCTGGCCGTCGGCCAGGCCGGCGCGCGCGGCCGTCTCGGCCAGCGCCGCCTCCTCGGCGGCCTCCAGCGAGGACACGCCCTCGGGCCACCAGCAGCAGCTGTACTTGCGCTGCGGGCCCAGCATGGCCTCGAACAGGGCGGGCGGCAGCTCGTAGTGCTGCTCGTTCGCCTTGTCGGTGTGCAGCGCCAGGGGCGCGGCCCGCAGCGAGGCCAGGAAGGCCTGCGTCAGCGCGGCGGCGCCCTCGGGGTCCTGGTGGCGGGTCTCGTCCAGCCGCTCGCGCAGCAGGCGCCGGATGCCCAGGCGCAGAGCCGGCTCGGGCAGCCAGCCACGTTCGGCCCATTGCAGGGCCACGGAAGACAGATCGAGCGCCATGCGGGCCCCCATGAAGTGGCGAATGGCCCTTGTACGCGGGAGGGCGCGCCGTGGATCAGCCGGGGGAGCGCCGACGCGCCGCCTCAGTGGTCGTCGTCCGGGTTGTCGCGCGCCAGCGGCGCCTCGCCCGCCAGCATGCCGTCGGCCAGGGCCTGCACGTGCGCGACCATGGCGTCCAGCGCGCGCCGCTGCTCGGGCGTCAGGCCCTGCACCAGCGCGTGGTTGATGGCCGCGATGCGCGGGAAGATGTCGTCGTGCACCCGGCGCCCCGCCTCGCTCAGGAAGATCTGCACCTCACGCCGGTCGTGCGGCTTGGGCCGGCGCTCGATCAGCCCCTTGCCCGCCAACGAGGTCAGGGTGCGCGAGGTGCGCGCCCGGTCCAGCATGGCGCGCTCGGCCAGCGCCGATGACAGCACGCCCTCGTTCTCGGCCAGGAAGGACAGCACGCGCCACTCGCGCCGCGTCATGCCGTGCCGCTCCTCGCACATCCGCACCACCGTGCGCCCGGCCGTGATGTGGATGCGGTACAGGCGGTAGAGCAGGAAGTCGGCCTGGCGCTCGGGGTGCAGCAGCCGGTCGGTCCCGGCAGGGGGGGATGACATCAGGGTAAACCCGTAGAACGGTTGATTTCCGCAATCGATTGTGAATCCCTAGCATGGCCGGCTCCAAGCGGGACCACCCGCACCACGACAACCACACCCGGAGACACACCATGACCTTCAGCCGCCGCCTGATCCATGCCAGCCTGCTCGCCGCCCTCGCCCTGGGCGGCGGTGCCTTCGCGCAGGACAAGACCCCGTTGAAGATCGTGGTGGGCTTTCCGCCCGGCGGCTCGGCCGACACCCTGGCCCGCCTGCTCGGCGAGCACCTGCGCGACCAGTACGCGCCCATCGTGGTGGAGAACAAGCCCGGCGCGGGCGGGCGCATCGCGCTCAACCTCGTCAAGCGCGCCGAGCCCGACGGCCACACCGTGATCGTGCTGCCCAGCGGCCCCATGGTGCTGTTCCCGCACGTCTACAAGAAGCTGGACTACGACGCGGTGAAGGACTTCAGCCCGGTCTCGCTGATCGCCAACTTCCAGTTCGGCGTGGTGGCCGGCCCCGCCAGCAAGGCCAAGACCGTGGGCGAGATGGTGCAGGCCGCCAAGGCGCAGCCGGGGGTGGCCTCCTACGGCACGCCGGGCCTGGGCACGCTGCCGCACTTCATGGGCGTGCTGTTCGAGCAGCAGGTGGGCGCCAAGCTCAACCACGTGCCCTTCCAGGGCGGCGGCCCGGCCAACACCGCGCTGCTGGGCGGCCACATCGACTACAAGTTCGACGTCGTCTCCGAAACCGCCGAGCTGCACCGCACGAACAAGGTGCGCATCCTGGCCGTGACCGGCGCGCAGCGCGACCCGCAGGTGCCCGAGGTGCCCACGCTCAAGGAAAGCGGCATCGACATGGTGGCCACCGCCTGGTTCGCCATGTACGGCCCCGCGAACATGAACCCCGCCGCGCGCGACCGCCTGTCCAAGGCCGTGGCCGCCGCGGTGAAGACGCCCGCCCTGCGCGAGCGCCTGCTCGGCCTGGGCTACGACGCCGTGGGCTCCACGCCCGCCGAACTGGCCGCCGCCCAGGCGGCCGACCTCAAGCGCTGGGAGGCCCCGATCAAGGCCACCGGCATCCAGCTCGACTGAGCACCCGCCTTGTCCGAAGGAGTTTTTTTCATGACCGCTCGCCGCCGCGCGCTGTTGGGCCTTGCCCTCGCCGCCGCCCTCGCCGCCCCCGCCCTGCACGCCCAGACGGCCTGGCCCGCGCAGACCGTGCGCTTCGTCACCAACTTCCCCGCGGGCGGCCCGGCGGACATCCTGGCGCGCTCGGTCTCCCAGGGGCTGCACGAGCGGTTCAAGCAGAACTTCGTGGTGGACAACAAGCCCGGCGCGGCCGGCAACATCGGCGCGGCCGACGCCGCCAAGGCCGCGCCCGACGGCAACACCCTGCTGTTCGGCATCGACACCACCTTCACCATCAACCCGCACCTCTACCCCAACCAGGGCTTCAAGGCCGCGGACCTCAAGCCCGTGATCATCATGGCCTCCTCGGGCCTGCTGATCGGCGTGCACCCCTCCACCGGCCTGAAGACCCTGCCCCAGCTGGTGGAGCAGAGCGGGGCGAAGAACGTCAACTTCAGTTCGGCCGGCAGCGGCAGCCCGGGCCACCTGGCGGTGGAGGTGTTCGCCGAAGCCACCCGGCACAAGCTCACCCACGTGCCCTACCGCGGCAACACACCGGCCGTCACCGCCGTGCTCGCGGGCGAGGTGGACGGCGGCGCGCTGGCCACGCCGGGCATGCTGCCGCACGTGAAGGCCGGCAAGATCACCGCCCTGGCCGTCACCAGCCGCCAGCGCTCGGCGCTCGCGCCCGAGATCCCCACCGTGGGCGAGCTCGGCTTCAAAGGCCTGGAGCAGGAGGTGCTCTACGTGGTGATGGCGCCCGCCGCCACGCCCGACGCCCTGGTGCAGCAGATCGGCAAGGCCATCGCCGAGACGCTGCGGCGCCCCGACGTCAAGGCCCGCATGAACGGCCTGGACCTGTTCTACGAAGGCCTCACCGGCGCCGCCGCCAGCCAGCGCCTGGCCGACCTGAACGCGCGCTACGGCGCGATCGTGAAGGCCACCGGCATGAAAGTGGAATGATCGCGACATGAACCGCCCCAACATCATCTACATCGTCTGCGACGACCTCGGCTACGCCGACCTGGGCTGCTACGGCGGCCGCGAAGCCGGCTTCGGCCGCGTCTCGCCGAACATCGACGCGCTGGCCGCCGGTGGCCTCAAGTTCACCGAGGGCTATTCCAACTCGCCGGTGTGCTCGCCCACGCGCTTCGCGCTGATGACCATGCGCTACCAGTACCGGCTGCGCGGCGCGGCCGAGGAGCCCATCAACAGCAAGGCGCGCAAGAGCCAGACCCTGGGCCTGCCGCCCGAGCACCCCACCCTGCCCTCGCTGCTGCGCGGCGCGGGCTACCGCACGGCGCTGATCGGCAAGTGGCACCTGGGCTACCCGCCGGCCTTCGGGCCGCTGCGCTCGGGCTACGAGGAGTTCTTCGGCCCCATGGCCGGCGGCGTGGACTACTTCACCCACTGCGCCAGCACCGGCGACCACGACCTGTGGTTCGGCGAGGAGGAAAAGGCCGAGGAGGGCTACCTCACCGACCTGCTGAGCCGGCGCGCCGTGGACTACGTCGACCGCATGGCCGCAGGCGCCCAGGGCGGCACGCCCTTCATGCTGAGCCTGCACTACACCGCGCCGCACTGGCCCTGGGAAACGCGCGACGACGCCCACGTCGCGCCCGAGCTGGCGAAAAACCTGTTCCACCTGCACGGCGGCAACGTGGAGAGCTACCGCCGCATGATCCACCACATGGACGAAGGCATCGGCTGGATCATGGACGCGCTCAAGCGGCACGGCCTGGCCGAGAACACCGTCGTCGTCTTCACCAGCGACAACGGCGGCGAGCGCTTCTCGGACAACTGGCCCCTGGTGGGCGGCAAGATGGACCTCACCGAGGGCGGCATCCGCGTGCCCTGGATCGTGCACTGGCCCGCGCAGGTGCCGGCCGGCGGCAGCACCGCGCAGCACGGCATGAGCATGGACTTCTCGCGCACCCTGCTGGACGCCGCCGGCGTGGCGCCCGACCCCGCCTGCGCGCCCGACGGCGTGTCGCTGCTGCCCGTGTGGCGCGACGCTGGCGCGCGCATCGAGCGCCCCATGCACTGGCGCATGAACCACCGCGGCCAGCGCGCGCTGCGCGAGGGCGACTGGAAGTACCTGCGCGTGGACGGCAACGACTACCTCTTCAACATCGCCAAGGACGCGCGCGAGCGCGCCAACCTGGCGCCGCGCGAACCCGAACGCCTCGCCGCCATGCGCGAGCGCTGGGAGGCCTGGAACGCCAGCATGCCGCCGATCCCCGAGGACGCGACGGTGAGCCTGGGCTACTCGTATAAGGACATGCCTCAGCGCTGATCGGCCAGCGCGCGCCGGCCGGCCAGCGCCACGTGCTGGATCCAGCCGATCAGCTCGCGCGCGGCCGGCGTCAGGGGCAGGTCGTGGCGGCGCAGCACGCAGATCGTCGGGCTGGGCATGGCGTCGCGCACCGGCACGATGCACAGCGACTCGCGAAAGGCGTTCATCTCGAACAGGGTGCGCGGCATGGTCGAGAGCATGCGCGAATGCGTCACCACGCCCGGCAGGGCGAGGAAGGATTCGCACACCATGCCCAGCCGCGGCTCGCCCAGGCCGGCGCGCGCGAACACCTCATCGATGACCGCCCCCGGCCCGCCCGGCGCGCTCGACAGCACCCACTGGCAGTCGCGCAGCTCGGCCACGCTAGTGGCCTGCGCGAGCGGGTGCTCGCGCTGCGCAACGATCACGATGTCGCTCTGGTAGAGCGGCTCGGCCACGATGTCGCTCTGCACCTCCTGCCGATGCGCGGGCGTGATCGCGAAGTCCAGCGTGCCCTCGCGCAGCGCGGGCGTGACGCCGGGGTACAGGCCGTCGCGCACCGACAGCACCACGCCGGGGTACTTGGCCGAGAAGCTGGTCAGGGCCTGGGGCAGCACCGCCAGCGCGATCGCTGGCGAGGTGGAGAAGCGCACCTGCCCCTCCCACAGGCCGCGCATCTGCGCGATCTCATCCTGCGCGTGCTGGCTCTCCGACACGATCAGGTGCGCGTGCCGCATGAAGGCCTGGCCGAAGCGCGTGAAGCTCACCCCCTGCTTGCTGCGCGCCAGCAAGGGCGCCTGCAGTTCCGCCTCGAGCTGCTGGATCGCCGCCGTGAGCGCGGGCTGCGACATGTGCATGCGCGTGGCGGCGGCGCGGATGCTGCCCAGCTCCTCGATGCCGATCAGCGCTTGCAGGGTCTGCAGTTTCATGAGGTCCAGGGTTTCTACGGAGATCGGGTTTGCGGATCATAGGTCGGCAAAAGCGATTTGGTGCCGATCACGAACCCTCCCTAGCATCGCTCCCACCCTCTCCCCACACAAACGACAGGAGACAACATGAGCTTCCTCCAGCGGCGCCGCTTCCTGCTGCGCACCACTCTCGCCGCGGCCACCGGCCTGCTCATCGCCGGCCTGGCGCACGCGCAGGCCAAGTACCCCAGCAAGCCCATCGAGGTGGTGGTGCCCTGGCCCGCCGGCACCTCGGCCGACGTCGGCATGCGCACCGTCTCGCAGGCGCTGAGCAAGCAGCTGCGCGTGCCGGTGCAGGTGATCAACAAGCCGGGCGGCCAGGCGGTCATCGGCACCGCCGAGTTCGTGAAGGCCGCGCCCGACGGCTACACCCTGGGCTCGATCAACATCGGCCCGGCGGTCTCGCAGGTGATCGCCGGCAATGCACCCTACGCCATGACCGACATGGCGCCCATCGGCATCTACAACGTGCTGCCCTTCGTGGTGGCTGCCAAGGCCGACGCGCCCTTCAAGACCATGAAGGAGCTGGCCGCGCACGCCAAGGGCAAGGAAGTGATCCTGGGCAACTTCGGTCCGGGTGCCGTGCCCACGCAAAGCGTGGTGCGCATGTCCGGCATCGACGGCTGGAAGCCCAAGCTGGTCTCCTACCCTTCGCCGGGCTACACCCAGCTCAACGCGGGCGACGCCGACGTGGTGACGGTCGAGTCGATCAACATCATGGGACAGGTCAAGGCCGGCAACGCGCGCGTGCTGGTGGCCATGACGCCCAAGCGCCTGCCCGCCTTCCCCGACGTGCCGACCGCCAAGGAGCTGGGCTACGGCTTCGACGTGTCGATCTGGACCGGCCTGTTTGCGCCCAAGGGCACGCCGCCCGAGATCATCCAGACGCTGGCCACGGCGCTCGACGCCGCGCTGCAGGACCCGCTGGTGAAGGCCTACGCCGACAGATCGGGCACGCTGTTCGAGCACCTCTCGCCCGAGCAGACCAGCGCGCTGATGCAGCAGGACGCGGCCTGGCTGCGCCCGGTCATGGAATCGCTGGGTCTGGTGAAGAAGTGAGCGCGCGATGAGTCTGCCGGGCGCCGTGGCGCGATCCCTTTCGGTGGTCCTGGGCCTCATGGCCGGGGCCATCGCCCTGAACCTGCCGGCGCTGGTGAATGGCACGGAGCTGGCCGCGCACTGGTACGAATCCGCCGGCGCCTTTCCGCTGCTGGCGGCCGGGCTGATCCTGCTGGGCGCGCTGGTCCACCTGCTGCGCCTGCACCAGCGCGGCGACGCGGCCCTGGGCGACGAGGAAGTGGAGACCGGTGAAGGCCGCCTCGGCGTGGCGCTGGCCGGGCTCGCGCTCTTCGTTCTGCTGGTGCCCGCTGTGCTGCTGCTGGGCTTCGCCCCGGGCGTGGCGCTGTTCCTGCTCGCCGCCTGCCGCGGCGCCGGCCTGCCCTGGCGCGCCTCGGCGCTGTTCGCCGTGATCGCGGCCACGGTGCTGCAGCTGGTCTTCGTCGAGCTGTTCCACGTGTGGTTCCCCGAGCCCTGGATCGAACCATGGATCAAAGGGTGGCTGGCATGAGCTGGATCGAACCCTTCATGGGCTTCGCGGGGCTGGCCCACCCGGCCGTGCTGCTGGCCGTGGCCGTGGGCGCCCTCACCGGCGTGGTGATCGGCGTGCTGCCCGGCATCGGCCCGGGCGTGGCCATCGCGGTGATGCTGCCGCTGACCTATGGCATGAACCCGCTGGCCGGCATCACGCTGTTGCTGGGCATCTACGTCGGCGCGTACTACGGCGGCGCGGTCACCTCCATCCTGATCCGCACGCCGGGCGAGGCCTCATCCATCATGACCATGTTCGACGGCGCGCCCATGGCCGAGCGCGGCGAGGCCGAGCGTGCGCTGTCGCTGGCCTTCGCCTCGGCCTTCGTCGGTGGCATCGTGAGCGCGCTGGTGCTGGCCTTCGTCGCCGCGCCGGTCTCGCAGTTCACCAGCCGCTTCGGCGCGGCCGAGAACTTCATGGCCGCGCTGCTGGCCATGATCTTCATCGCCCGCGCCTATGAGCGCCAGATCGCCGGCGCGGTGATGATGATCGGCCTGGGCCTGCTGATCGGCACGGTCGGCATCGACCCCACCTCCAACGAGCAGCGCTTCACCTTCGGCCTCACCGCGCTGCAAACCGGCCTGCCCCTGGTGCCGGTGGTGATCGGCCTGTTCGGCGTGGCGCAGGCCCTGGTGCTGCTGTCCAGCCCGCCCGGCGAGCGCACGGCGGAGCCCATGGCCGCCTTCGGCAAGCCGCGGCTGGAGCATTTCCTGGAGCCGCTGCGCTACCCGCGAACCCTGCTGCGCTCGCTGGGCATCGGCACGGCCATCGGCATCCTGCCCGGCGTGGGCTCGGCGCTGTCGACCACCATGTCGTACTTCGCCGCGCGCCGCGCCGCGAAACAGCCCGAGAGCTTCGGCCAGGGCAACCCCGAGGGCATCGTCGCCGCCGAGACCGCCAACAACGCCAACAGCGGCGGCGCCATGCTGACCGTGCTCACCCTGGGCATCCCCGGCGACGCCATCACCGCCATCATCATGGGCGTGTTCATCGTGCACGGCATCGTTCCGGGCCCCACGCTGTTCACCGACCAGCCCGACCTGGTCTATGGCATCTTCGCTGCGCTGGTGTCGATCAACATCGCCACCATGCTCCTGCTGCTGGTGCTGGCGCGGCCTTTCGCGCGGCTCAGCCGGCTCGACCCGCGCTGGCTGGGCGCGGCGATCCTGGCCCTGTGCTTCACCGGCGCCTACTCCACCAGCAGCTCCATGTACGGCGTGTGGGTCGCGCTCGGCGCAGGCGTGCTCGGCTGGGCCTGCGCCCTGGGCCGCCTGCCGGTGATCCCGCTGGTGCTGGGCCTGGTGCTGGGCGACATCCTGGAGTCGACGCTGCGCCAGTCGCTCAGCGTCTCCTCCGGGTCCTGGTCCATCTTCTTCATGCGCCCGATCGCCGCCGCGCTGCTGGCCGCCTGCGCGCTGGCCGTGCTGCAGCCCCTGGTGCGCGGCCTGCGGCTGCACTGGCGGGCGCGCGAGGCGCGCCAGCAAGCCTCTTCGTAAAACGTTTTTGGAGCGAGACATGTTCATCCGCAACGCCTGGTACGTCGCCGCCTGGGACATCGAAGTGCCCCCGGAGGGCCTGTTCGAACGCACCCTGCTCAACGAGCCCGTGCTGCTGTACCGCGACAGCCAGGGCCGCGCCGTGGCCCTGGAGAACCGCTGCTGCCACCGCGCCGCCCCGCTGCACCTGGGCCGCAAGGAAGGCGACTGCGTGCGCTGCCTGTACCACGGGCTGAAGTTCGACCCCTCGGGCGCCTGCGTCGAGATCCCGGGCCAGGCTCAGATCCCGCCCAAGACCTGCGTGCGCAGCTACCCGGTGGTGGAGCGCAACCGCCTGGTGTGGATCTGGATGGGCGATCCGGCCCTGGCCAAAGCCGAGGATATCGTCGACTGTTTCTGGCACGACTCGCCCGAGTGGCGCATGAAGCCGGGCTACATCCACTACCAGGCCGACTACCGGCTGATCGTGGACAACCTGCTGGACTTCACCCACCTGGCCTGGGTGCACCCCACCACGCTGGGCACCAGCAGCGCGGCCGATCTCAAGCCGCGCATCGAACGCGACACCACGGGCAACGGCAGCCTCACCATCACGCGCTGGTACCTCGACGACGAGATGCCCAACCTGCACAAGCGCGTGGCCCGGTTCGAGGGCAAGGTCGACCGCTGGCAGATCTACCAGTGGACGCCGCCGGCCGTGCTGCGCATGGACGCCGGCTCCGCGCCCGCGGGCAGCGGCGCGCCGCAGGGCACGCGCGTGCCCGAGGCCCTGCAGTTCCGCCACACCTCGATCCAGACCCCCGAGACCGAGCACACCAGCCACTACTGGTTCTGCCAGGCGCGCAACTTCGAGCTCGACAACGACGCCATGACCGAGCAGATCTACCGCGACGTGGTGGTGGCCTTCGAGGAAGACCGCGCCATGATCGAGGCGCAGCAGAAGGTCATGCGCCAGGCGCCGGACCGGCCGCTGGTTCCAATCGCCGCCGACGCCGGCTTGAACCAGGCGCGCTGGCTGATCGATCGCCTGGCCAAGGCCGAAGCGGGCGCGCAGGCATGAACGGCGACACCGAGGTCGTGGTCAGCGCGGTGCGCTCGCTCGCCCGCGACGTGCTCGCGATCGAGCTCAGCCACCGCGGCGGCGCGGCCCTGCCCGGCGCGGCGCCGGGCGCGCACATCGACCTGGCGCTGCCCAACGGACTGACGCGCCAGTACTCATTGGTCAACGCCGATGGCGCCGAGCGCCAGCCCCACTATCTGGTGGCCGTGGGCCGCGACGCCCACAGCCGTGGCGGCTCCTCGTGGATCCACGACCAGCTGCGCACCGGGCAGGTGCTGCGCGTGAGCGCCCCGCGCAACCTGTTCGCCATGGACCCCGCGCACCGCCGCGTACTGCTGGTGGCCGGCGGCATCGGCGTCACGCCCATCGTCGCCATGGCGCGGCACTGCGCGGCGCAGGGTCTGGACTGGGAACTGCTGGCCTGCGCGCGCAGCGCTTCGCGCCTGGCCTACCACGACGAACTCAAGGCCCTGGCGGGCGCGCGCCTGCGCACCCACTTCGACGACGAACAGGGCGGACCGATCGACGCCGCGCCGCTGCTCGCCGAAGCGCGCTGGGACGGCCTCTACGCCTGTGGCCCCGCGCCCATGCTCGACGCGCTGGCGCGCGCCAGCGCGCACTGGCCCGCGGGCTCGGTGCGCATGGAGCGCTTCAAGGCCAGCGCAACCGAGGACGGCGGCGAGCGCCGCGGCTTCGTCCTGCGGCTGTCGCGCAGCGGGCTGCAGACCACGGTGGCCCCGCACGAAAGCGTGCTCGACGCGCTGGAGCGGCTGGGCGTGGAGCACCCCTTCGCCTGTCGCGAGGGCCTGTGCGGCACCTGCGAGGCGCCCCTGCTCGACGGCGAGGCCCTGCACCTGGACAGCGTGCTCTCGACCGAGGAACGCGCGGCCCAGCGGCGGGTGCTGGTTTGTGTTTCGCGATGCGCCGGCGACCGGCTGGTGCTCGACATCTAGAGGAAATCCATGCAACTCAACGACAAAGTCGCCATCGTCACGGGTGGCGCTTCAGGCTTCGGTGCGTCCATCGCGCGCCTGCTCAGCCAGCGCGGCGCCGCCGTGATGATCGCCGACCTCAACCTCGACGGCGCCGAACGGGTGGCCGAGGAGATCCGCGCCGCAGGCGGCCGCGCCGGCGCCACGGCCTGCGACGTCGCCAGCGAGCAGGCCTTTCGCGGCATGGTGGCGCGCACCCGCGACACCCTGGGCGGGCTGCACATCATGGTGAACAACGCCGGCACCACGCACCGCAACAAGCCCGCCTTGGACGTGAGCGAGGAAGAGTTCGACCGCGTCTACCGCGTCAACCTCAAGAGCCTGTTCTGGTCGGCCCACGCGGTGCTGCCGGGCTTCGTGTCGCAGGGCGGTGGCACCATCGTCAACGTGGCCTCCACCACCGGCGTGCGGCCCGGCCCCGGGCTCACCTGGTACAGCGGCAGCAAGGCCGCCATGATCAACCTCACCAAGGGCCTGGCGCTTGAGTTCGCGCGCTCGGGCGTGCGCGTCAACGCGGTCAACCCCATGATCGGCGAGACCGCGATGCTGGGCGACTTCATGGGCGCCGAGGACACGCCGCAGAACCGCGAGCGCTTCCTGGCGCGCATTCCCCTGGGCCGCTTCACGCGCCCCGGCGACGTGGCCTCGGCCGTGGCCTTCCTCGCCTCCGACGAGGCCGCCTACCTCACCGGCGTCTGCCTGGACGTGGACGGGGGACGCAACATATGAGCGCTCCCCAACAACTGCACGTCTACCGCTGCCCCGAGCTGCTGATCGCTGGCGCGTGGCGCCGCGGCGGCGGCGAGCGCCGCCAGGCCATCGTCAACCCGGCCGATGGCCAGACCCTCGACGAACTCGCGCTGGCCAGCGCGAAGGACCTGCAGGACGCCCTGCGGGCCAGCGCCGAGGGCTTCGAGCACTGGCGCCGCGTGCCGGCCCACCAGCGCGGCGAACGCCTGGCGCGCGGCGTGGCGCGCATGCGCGAGCGCTGCGAACACATCGCCACGCTGCTCACGATGGAGCAGGGCAAGCCGCTGGCCGAGGCGCGCGCCGAATGCCTGATGGCCGCCGACCTCATCCAGTGGTACGCCGAGGAAGCGCGGCGCGTGTACGGCCGCGTGGTCCCCGCGCGCCAGCCCGACAGCCGCATGACGGTGCTCAAGCAGCCGGTGGGCCCGGTCGCGGCCTTCTCGCCCTGGAACTTCCCCCTGGTGCTGTCGGCGCGCAAGCTCGGCGGCGCGCTCGCGGCCGGCTGCTCCATCGTCCTCAAGGGCGCCGAGGAGACGCCAGCGAGCGTGGCGGCCATGGTGGCCTGCCTGGCCGAGGAGCTACCGCCCGGCGCGCTGCAGCTGGTTTATGGCGTGCCCGCCGAGGTCTCCGAGGCGCTGATCGCCTCGCCGGTTATCCGCAAGCTGAGCTTCACCGGCTCGGTGCCCGTGGGCCGCCACCTGGCGCAGCTCGCGGGCCGCCACCTCAAGCGCATCACCCTGGAGCTGGGTGGTCACGCGCCGGTCATCGTCTGCGAGGACGCGGACCTCGCGCGCACGGTGCCGCTGATGGTGGCGCACAAGTTCCGCAACGCCGGCCAGGCCTGCCTGGCGCCCACACGCTTCTACGTGGCGCGCAGGCTCTACGTCGATTTCATCGACGCCTTCGCGCAGGCCAGCCGCGCCCTGGTGCTGGGCCCGGGCCTGGCGCCCGGCACGCAGATGGGGCCGCTGGCCAACCAGCGCCGCCGCGCGGCCGTGCTCGACCTGATCGAGCGCAGCGTGCAGCGCGGTGCGCGCCGCCTCGCGGGCGAGGCGCCGGCGGTCGGCTGCTTCGTCGCGCCCACGCTGCTGGCCGATGCGCCGCAGGACGCGCCGGCCATGCAGGACGAGCCCTTCGGCCCGGTGGCCTGCGTGGCGCCCTTCGACCAGCTCGACGAAGCCATCGCCCGGGCCAACGACAACGCCTACGGCCTCGCCGGCTACCTGTTCACCGACAGCGCCAAGGCCATCCTGAAGGTGTCGGAGCGGCTGGAGGTGGGCAGCCTGGCGATCAACGGTCTGGGCGTGTCCGTGCCCGAGGCGCCGTTCGGCGGCGTGAAGGACAGCGGCCACGGCAGCGAATCGGGCATCGAAGGCATGGAGGCCTACCTGGACACGCGCTTCACGCACTTCGTGGCCTGAGGTCCGCCGGGCGCGGCGGAGGGCCGCGCGGTCCCGCCGTCGATAATCGCCGGCTCCGGCTTCCCGTTCCCGTCGACCGACCGCCCCATGCCGCGCTTGCACCGTTTCCTGCCCTTCCTGCAGTGGCCCCGCCCCGACGGCTCGCTGCTTCGCAACGAGGCGCTCGCCGGCCTCACCGTCGGCCTGATGGTGGTGCCGCAGGGCGTGGCCTACGCCGCGCTGGCCGGCATGCCGCTGGTCACGGGCATCTACGCCGCGCTGCTGCCGGCGCTCATCGCGGTGCTGTTCTCGGCCTCGCCGCGGCTGTCGGTGGGCCCCACGGCGCTCACCTGCCTGCTGGTGGGCTCCTCGCTCGCGCCGCTGGCCACGCCGGGCAGCGCCGAATGGGTGCAGCTCGCGGTGTGGCTGGCCCTGCTGTCGGGCGCCCTGCAGGTGCTGCTGGGGCTGGTGCGCTACGGCTGGCTGCTCAACCTGGTGAACTCGCCGGTGCTCATGGCCTTCACCCAGGCGGCGGCGGTGCTGATCATCGCCTCGCAGCTGCCCGCGCTCACCGGCTTCGACAACATGGGCGCCCTGCTCGCGGGCCGCGGCTGGCACCTGCAGGCCTTCGCCTTCGGCCTGGGCGCGCTGGCGCTGCTGGTGGGCGCGCGCCGGCTGCGCCCGGGCTTTCCCTCGGTGCTGGTGCTGGTGCTGGTCAGCGCGGGCCTGAGCCGGCTGCTGGGCTTCGAGGCCCAGGGCGGCCCGGTCATCGGCACGCTGCCGCAGGGCCTGCCCGCGCTCTTCCTGCCCGGCTGGCCGGGCTGGGAGACCCTGGGCGCGCTGGTGCTGCCCACGCTCATGATCACGCTGGTGAGCTTCCTGGAGACGGCCAGCAGCGCCAAAGTGGACAGCGGACAGCGCGGCGCGCGCTGGGACCAGGACCAGGACCTCATCGGCCAGGGCCTGGCCAAGCTGGCCTCGGGCCTCACCGGCGCCATGCCCACCAGCTCCTCGTTCTCGCGCTCGGCGCTTAACCTGTACGCGGGCGCGCAAACCGCCTGGGCCACGGTGTTCTCGGTGGCGGTGGTGCTGCTGGCGCTGCTGCTGGCCATGCCGCTGCTGCACCATGTGCCGCTGGCGGTGCTGGCGGCCATCGTGGTGCTGCCGGTGTGGGGCCTGATCAAGCCGCGCGCCTTCGTGCTCCTGTGGCGCCTGTCGCGCGTGGAAGCGCTGATCGCCGGCGCCACCTTCGCCATCACGCTGCTGGCCGCGCCGCGCCTGTACTGGGGCGTTCTGGCCGGCGTGGTGATGGCGCTGACGCTGTTCCTCTACCTGCGCCTGCACCCGCGCATCATCGAGGTGGGCCTGCACCCCGACGGCAGCCTGCGCGACCGCCACCTGTGGCAGCTGCCGCCGCTGGCCCCTCGCCTGTGCGCGCTGCGCATGGACGCGGCGCTGGACTTCGCCACCGCCAGCGCCCTGGAGCGCGCCGTGGCCGACCACCTGCAGCAGCAGCCCGACACCACGCACGTGATGCTGGTCGCGCACCCCATCAACTGGATCGACGCCACCGGTGCCGAGGCCTTCGGCCGCCTGCGCGAGCGCCTCGACGACCAGCGCGTGCACCTGCACCTGGTGGGCGTGAAGCTGCCGGTGGAGCGCGTGCTGCGCACCGCCGGGCACCTGTACGAGAACGAGCGCCTGCACCTGTACCGCACCGAGGCGGAGGCGCTGCAGGCCATCGCGCAGGGCGCCACCGCCGAACCCGAAGCCGACCCCCGGGACTGACGCCACCCTGTCGGTCGGCTCAAGACTGGCGCGGTCGCGCCGAAAAGGCTGTTGGTCGTACATTCCCCAACAGCCCGGTGTTCACGCCCGCGCGGAGAAACGGTTGAACCTCAGTTCCGGTTCCCAGGAGACGCCTGACGAGTTCGCGCAACTCGACGCGTTCGCCCTGCTCGTGCAGGGCGCCCTGATGCGCTACGACTTCGACGCCCGGGGCCAGGGATCGCTGGTGTACATCAGCGAAGGCTGCACCGAGCTCTGGGGCGTGGACGCCGCCACCATCCTGGCCCACGAGGCGGTGATCTGGCTCATGGCGCCGCGCGAGCAGCGCCGCCTGCTGCGCAGCGGCTTCCGAGAGGCCACGCGGCGCGGCACGCCCTGGGCGCACGAGTGGCGCATCGTCGACGCGCGGGGCCGCCAGAAGTGGCTGCGTGCCATGGGCAAACCGCGCCCCCAGCCCGACGGCCGCGTGCACTGGACCGTGCTGGTGAGCGACGTGACCGACAGCGTGCGGGCGCGCTCGCTCGACCTGGCCAGCGACGACCGCTTCCGCCGCATCTTCGACAGCATCCCCAACATCGCCGTGCAGGCCTATGGGCCCGACATGATCGTGCGCTACTGGAACAAGGGCTCCGAGCACGTCTACGGTTACCGCGCCGACGAGGCCATCGGCCGCAGCATGCTGGAGCTGGTGATCCCGCCCGAGCTGCGCGGCAGCTTCGACCGCAACCACCAGCGCACGCTGGACGGGCGCGCCACGCTCAACACCGGCGTGCACTGGCTGCTGCGCAAGGACGGCGCCGCGGTGGAGGTCCAGTGCAGCGAGATCATCACCGAGCACCCCGAGCGCGGCGTCGAGATCTTCTGCATCGACTTCGACCTCACCGAGCGCCGCCGGGCCGAGGACCAACGCCTGGCGCTGGAGGCCCAGCTGCGCGAGTCGCAGAAGCTGGAGGCGCTGGGCACACTGGCCGGCGGCGTGGCGCACGACTTCAACAACATCCTTGCGGCCATCCTGGGCAACGCGCGCCTGGCGCTCGACGACGCCCACGAAGCGCCCGCCGTGGCCGAAAGCGTGGGCGAAATCCTCAAGGCCGGCGCGCGCGCCAAGGACCTGGTGCGCCGCATCCTGGCCTTCAGCCGCCGCCAGGCGCTGCAGCGGCGCGTGA
The DNA here is from genome assembly GCF_016903055.1 of Hydrogenophaga sp. YM1. NCBI lineage: Bacteria > Pseudomonadati > Pseudomonadota > Betaproteobacteria > Burkholderiales > Comamonadaceae > Hydrogenophaga > Hydrogenophaga sp. YM1. Next base: position 4,224,224 of record NZ_CP070223.1, read on the forward strand.
TGCCGCTGCAACCGGTGGTGGACGAATCGGTGCGCCTGCTGCGCGCCACCATCCCCAAGGGCGTGGAGCTGAGCGTGCGCTGCGACCCCGACACCCCCCCGGTGCTGGCCGACCCGACGCAACTGCAACAGGTGCTGCTCAACCTCTGCACCAACGCCTGGCAGGCCATGCCCGAGCGCTCGCGCGGGCGGCTGGAGATCGAACTGCAGCCGCACGCCGGCCCGCCGCCCCTGCCGGTGGCCGGCGTGCTGGCCCAGGGCCCGACGCAGGACTGGCCCGCGCTCGGCGTGCGCCTGAGCGTGCGCGACAACGGCATGGGCATGGACGAGGCCACCCTGGCCCACCTGTTCGAGCCCTTCTTCACCACCAAGCCACCGGGCGAGGGAACGGGCCTGGGCCTGGCGGTGGTGCACGGCATCCTGCGCGACCATCAGGCCGTGGTGCAGGTGCGCAGCCGCCCGGGTGAGGGCACGCGGTTCGACCTGTACTTCCGCGCGGCGGCTGCGCCCGTGGACGGCGGCGAACCGGCGGCGGCGCCCGAGGCCCACCGCGCCACGCCGGCCGTGCGCGGCGCGCGCATCCTCTACGTCGACGACGACGAACTCATCGCCGACCTCATGCAACGCCTGCTGCGCCGCGCGGGGCACGAGCCACGCGTCTTCACCAGCCCGATCGAGGCCCTGCGCGCGGTGGGCAATGGCGAGGTGGATTACGAGCTGGCGATCCTGGACCACTCCATGCCCGGCATGAACGGCGTGGAGCTGGTGCGCGCGCTGCGCGAGCACCAGCCCGGCGCGGCGATGGCCATCACCTCGGGCTACCTCAGCACCGAGCTGCGCCGCGACGCCGCGGCCGCCGGCATCACCGAGCTGATCGACAAGCCCAACACCGGCGAGGACCTGCTGGAGGCCATCGACCGGCTGGTGCAGCGCCTGCGCCAGCCCTGCACGCCGGGCTGAGCGCGCCGGACGGGCCCGTCAGGCCGAGGTGCCGTCGAGCAGGCGCCGCGCGGTGGCGAAATCCAGGCCGTCGATGGCCGCGGCCAGCGCGGCCACGCGCTCGGCGCCGAAGTGAACCTCCAGCGCGGCGCGGCAGGCCTCGAAGGTCTCGACACCGTCCAGGTCCTGCGTCGCCAGTTGCTCGGCCAGCCGCTCAAGCTGCGCGGCCAGCGCCGGTGCGTCCGGATCGGGGCCGGGCGTCGCCAAAGGCACCGGTCGCGGGCGCGTGGCCTCGGCCGGCACGGCCACCCGCAGCGCGTCGAACGCGGCGTGCACGGCCGCCAGTGCCGCGCCGGCGGGCGCGGGCTCGCCGCCCGGCTCCAGTGCGGTCTCCAAGGCGGTCGCTGCGCGAGACAGGGCCGATGCACCCAGCACGCCCGCGCTGCCGCGCAGGCGGTGGGCCCGGGCCCGCCAGGCCACGCGCGCCTCGGCGTCCCAGCGGTCGGCGGCCCCGGGCGGCAGCGCCGCCCAGTCGCCGTGTTCGGCCAGCAGGCGCGCGAGCAGGCGCTGGAACAGCGACAGATCGCCGCCGAGCTGGCGCCGTGCGGCCGCGGCATCAATGCCCTCGATCGCCGGCCAGTCCCCGGCGGGTGCTCGGGGCGTCACGGGGCCGGGCGCCACGGGCGCCGGTCGCGGCACCGCCGCCGGCGCATGCGCCGCCAAGGCCCCGCGCGCCGAGGCGGCGCGGCGCACCGCCTCGATCAGTTCCTCGGGGTCGATCGGCTTGGCCAGGAAGTTGCTGAAGCCCGCCTGCAGTGCGCGGCGGCGCTCGTCGGCCAGCGCGCCGGCCGTCAGCGCGATCACCGGCAGATCCACCAGGCGCAGCTCGTTGCGGATGCGGTTGGTGGCCTCCAGGCCATCCATCACGGGCATCTGCACGTCCATCAGCACCACGTCGAAGGCGGCGGGCGAGGCGCGCAGCCAGCCCAGGGCCTGTTCGCCGTCGCCGCAGGTCTGCACGCGCGCGCCCTGGCGCTCCAGCATGCGCCGCGCGATGTCCAGGTTGATCTCGCTGTCATCCACCAGCAGCACGGCCAGGCCCGCCAGGCCGTTCGAGTCGCTGGCCGCGGGGGGCGGCGCGGGCCGCGGCAGGTCCGAGGCCTTGGCCGGGCGCAGCGCCACGCGCAGCCAGAACTCGCTGCCCCGGCCGGGCTCGCTGTTCATGCCCACGTCCCCACCCATGAGCGCGACCAGCCGGCGCACGATGGACAGGCCCAGGCCGGTTCCGCCGAAGCGCCGCGTGGTGGTTTCGTCGGCCTGGGTGAAGGGCTGGAACAGCCGTGCCTGCACCTCGGGCGGGATGCCGATGCCGCTGTCGCGCACGCTCAGGCGCAGCTGCGGGCCTTCGCCGCCGCGCAGCACCTCGGCGCTGATGACGACACCGCCCTGCTGGGTGAACTTGAGCGCGTTGCCCACCAGGTTGACCAGCACCTGGCGCAGCCGCGCGGCGTCGCCCATCACGTAGGCCGGCACGTCCTCGGGCAGGCACAGCGACAGCGACAGGCCCTTGTCGCGCGCCGGCAGCGCATAGACCGATTCCACCTCGCGCAGCAGGCCCCCCAGGGCGAAGGCCTCGTCGGCCAGGCGCATTTCGCCGGCCTCGATCTTGGCCACGTCGAGCACGTCGTTGACGATGCCCAGCAGCGCGCGGCCCGCGGTCTGCGCGCTGTCGAGCAGGGCGCGCTGCGAGGCGTCGAGCGGCGTGTCGCCCAGCAGGTGGGCCACGCCCAGCACGGCATTGAGCGGGGTGCGGATCTCGTGGCTCATGTTGGCGAGGAAGGCGCTCTTGCTCTGGCTGGCCGCCTCGGCCGCGCGCATGGCCTCGCGCAGGCTCTGCTCGTTGGCCTTGCTCTCGCTGATGTCCTGCGAGGTGCCGTACATCCACTCGGGGGCGCCGTCCTCGTTGCGCGTCTGCACCTGGCCGCGGTCGAGCACCCAGACCCAGCGCCCGTCGGCGTGGCGCATGCGCACCTCGCATTCGTAGAACGGCAGCTCGCCGTCGATGTGCCGGCGCAGGCGCTCGCGCGCCAGCGTCAGGTCCTCGGGGTGCACATGGTCCCGCCAGGCCCGCACGTGGCTGGGCCTCAGCACGTCGTAGTCGTGGCCCAGCATCTCGGCCCAGCGCTCGTTGAAGCGCGCATCGCCGGTCAGCATGTTCCATTCCCAGGTGCCGGCGTTGGTGCCCCGCAGGATGCTCTGCAACCGCAGGCGCTCGGTGGCCTGCAGCGTGAGCGCGGCCTCCAGTTCGCGGCGGTTGCGGTTGCGCTCGGTCACGTCGTCGACGACGGCGTACCAGCCATGCACCCGGCCGTCGCGCGCGTCGGGCAGGTAGGTCAGCCGCAGCTCGCGCGGCTCGCCGGTGGCGGGCGTGCGCACGGTGACCTCGAAGGTCTGCTGGCGGCCGTCGAGTACGGCTTCGATGCGCGGCTGCAGGCGGGCGTAGGTGGCCTCGTCGAGGGTGTCCTTCACGCGCAGGCCCACCATCGTGCCGCCCTCGGGCTGGCGCCAGTGCAGGTTGGCGCGGTTGGCCGCGCGGTTGATCTGGTCGCGGTCCCAGTAGCTGATCATGGACGGCACGGCATCGAGCACCGTGCGCAGGAAGCGCTCGGTGTCTTCCAGCGAGCGCGTGCGCTCGGCGACGCGGTCTTCGAGGCGGGCGTTGAGCTCGGCCGTCTGGCGGTGGCGGCGGCGCAGGTTCAGCCAGAGCGCGTGCAGCGCCGCCAGCAGCACCGTGCCAAGCGCGCCCGTCCAGGCCACGCCGCGCGGCGACGGCAGGTCGAACTGCGAAGCGAACGAGGGCCGGGCCTCGGTGTGGATCGCCCAGGAGCGACCGAAGGGCACGCGCAGCAGGGCCTGCGAGAGCGCGCCGGCCGATGGCGCCTCGCCCAGCGCCGCCGTGCTGAAGAAAGGCTCGGCCAGTTCGGGCTCGGTGATGTCGGTCAGCGTGAGCGAGATCAGTTGCTCGCGCAGCGGCAGTCCGGCGATCAGGTCATCGAACACGATCGGCGCATAGACCCAGCCATAGGCCGCGGCGTCGCGCTCCTGCGGGCTGTCGATCGGCATGCCCCGGCGAAACACCGGCAACATGACGACAAAGGCACGCGCTCCCGGCGCCTGCACCAGCGTCGTCGGGCGCGACATGAACGGGCGGTTGCGCCGCACGGCCTGCGCGGCCATCTCGCGGCGAAACGGCTCCGCGGCGATGTCCAGGCCGACCGCCTGGTGGTTGAGCGCCAGGGGCTCCACCAGCTCGACCACGATGCGCTCGCCCCCGTTCGGGCCCTGGCCGTGGATCGGCGCGTCCGCCACGCCCAGGCGCTGGCGCAGGCGGCGGTAGTCGTCCTCGCCGCCGGGCGGCAGGCGGCGCATGAAGCCAAAGCCGCGCACGCCGGGGAATTCGTGCTCGAGGTCGCGCGAGCGCATGTAGGCGCGAAAGTCGTCCACCGTCAGGCCATGCTCGCCCGCCTGCTGGGCCACGCCGCGCGTCGCCTGCAGGCCGTACTGGATGAGCGAGAGCCGGTGGGTGATGTCGTCGGCCACCTCGCGCGACTGTGCCTCGAAGCGCGCGCGCACGTAGGCGTCGTTGGCGCGTTCGCGGTGGAGCACCGCCACGGCCGTGAGCAGGGCCCCGCACAGCAGCGTGATGGCCACCCAGGGCCAGGAACGGCCGCCGCCGGCAAGCCCCATCGCCGCCATCAGAGCTTGAAGACGCGCACCGTCTGCGTGACGGTGCCGGCCTGCGCCGCCAGCGAGGCGGCCGATGCGGAAAGTTGTTCGACCATGGCCGCATTCTGCTGCGTCAGGCTGTCGAGCTGGGCCACGGCCGCATTGACCTGCGCCACGCCTTGGGATTGTTCGTTGGAGCCGGCGCTGATCTCGGCCACCAGTTCGCTCACGCGGCCGATGCTGCCGGCACTCTCCTGCACGGTGGCGCGCGTCTCGCCCACCAGGCGCGCGCCGGCCTCCACCTGCTCCTGCGAGGCCTGGATCAGCGCCTTGATCTCCTTGGCCGAATCGCGCGCGCGCGCCGCCAGCGAGCGCACCTCGCCGGCCACCACGGCGAAGCCGCGGCCGTGCTCGCCGGCGCGCGCGGCCTCCACCGCCGCGTTGAGCGCGAGCAGGTTGGTCTGGAAGGAAATGCCGTCGATCACGCCGACGATCTCGGTGATGCGCTCGCTGGCGGCCTGGATGTCGGCCATGCGCCGCGCCACCGATTCGATGGCTTCGCCGCTGCGCTCGGCCTGGCCGCGCGCCTGGCGCGCGAGCTCGGCCGCGCGGCCCGAGGACTCGGCGTTGGCCCGGATGGTGGCCGTTATCTGCTCCAGCGAGGCCGCGGTCTGCTGCAGGTTGCCGGCCTGGGCCTCGGTGCGCGCGCTCAGGTCGGCGCTGCCCGCGCTGATCTCGCGCGTGGCGTGGTGCATGCCCTCGACCTGGGTGCGCACGTCGCTCACCACGGCCTGCAGGTTCACGTTGAGCTGCGACAGGCCGCGGTGGATGCGCCCGATCAGGCCGCCGGCGGCGTCGGCGCTGCGCGTGGCCAGGTCGCCGGCGGCGAGCCGGTTGGCCGACTGCAGGATGCGGCCCAGCGGCCGGTCGCCCTGGCGCTGCAGCCAGGCACCCGCCAGCAGCGCGGCCACGCTGGTGAGCCCGATGGCGGCGGCGTGGCTGGGCAGGTAAGCGCCCAGCAGCGCGCCGGCCGCGCCCATGGCCAGCAGCGACAGCAGGGTGCGCTGCGCGAACACCCAGCCCGCCGCGCGGCCCAGGCGCGCCAGCGGCGCGCGGCGCCGCACTTCGCCGGCCGACAGCACGTGCACCGCGCGGCCGACCGCCGCTTCCTCGCGCATGCGGGCGTACAGCGCCTCGGCCGCCTGCACCTGTTCGCGCGTGGGCTTGGTGCGCACCGACATGTAGCCCGTGATGCGCCCGCCGTCGATCACCGGTGTCACATTGGCCAGCACCCAGTAGTGGTCGCCGTTCTTGCGGCGGTTCTTCACCAGGCCCGACCAGGGGTGGCCGCCCTGCATGGTGGCCCACATGTCGCGGAAGGCCTCCTGCGGCATGTCGGGGTGGCGGATCATGTTGTGCGGCTGGCCGAGGAGTTCCTCGCGCTCATAGCCGCTCACCTCGACGAACGAGGGGTTGCAGTAGACGATGCGGCTCTTGAGGTCGGTGGTGGAGACCAGGGTCTGGCCTTCCTGCATCAGGTATTCACGCTGCGTGACCGGTCCGTTGTTGCGCATGCTTGTGCTCCTTGGGCGAGTACCCGGGTTCTCGGCGGGAAATCGGCCAACTTGTGCCGGGAAAACCTGCTTCTGCGTCCGGCCGGACAGACGGCCAGAACGTTCAGGCGGCACGCGCCAGCGGGACAGGCAGGCTGTCGGGCACGGCCTGGGACGGCAGGTGGCGGCTCGCCCACCAGCGCAGCACGCGCGGCAGCTCGCACCAGTGCCACAAGCTGCCCTGGCCACGCAGGCCTTCGGCCGGCGGGTCGTCGAAGATGAACACCTCCAGGTCCGAGCGCCAGCGCGCCAGCTGACCCACCAAGGCGCGGCCGCCCGCGCGGTCCAGGCGCGCGTCAACGATCGCCAGCGCCGGCGGCTGCGCCAGCGCGAGGCGCAGGGCCTCCACCGGGTCGCTGGTCCAGCGCACCTGCGCGGGCACCGGCCAGCGGGCGACCTGCTCGCGCACGTCCTGCAGCGCCTGGCCGCGCGGGCAGAGCACCAGCACCTGCAGGCTGCCGTGCCCGAGGCCGGGGGGTAGGGTGGGTGCCATGTCGATCTCCAGGTCCATGGCAAGGATGGTGCGCGCGCGGCCGCGCCGGCGCTGCGGGGAAATCTGGACGCGCGGGCAGCGGGGAACCCCGTGTCAGAGGTCGTCGGCGCTGATCAGGCCCTCGCGGATCGCCAGCCGCACCAGCGCGGGCAGGTCGCTCACGCCGAGCTTGGCCATGAGCCGGCTGCGGTAGCTCTCCACCGTCTTGGGCGACAGGTGCAGCTGCTCGCCGATGGCCGCGCTGGTGTGGCCCTGCACCACCAGCTGGATCACCTGGCGCTCGCGCACCGACAGCGCGGCCAGGGGGTTGTTGTCGTCCGCCTGCGTGAGCCCCTCCACGGCCAGCTGCGCCACCGGCCCGCCCAGGTGCTTGCGGCCGCCGGCCACGGCCTCCACCGCCTCCAGCACCTCGCGCGCGGGCGAGCCCTTGAGCACGTAGCCGAAAGCGCCAAGGCGCATGGCCTCGGCCACGTGGCGCGGCTGGGCCGACATGGTGAGCATGACCACGCGCGACGGGGCCTTGCGCTGCACCAGCTGCTCCAGCAGCTCGAAGCCCGAGCGCAGGCCGAGGTGCAGGTCCAGCAGCACCACCGACGGCGCCAGGCGCACGATCTCGGCCAGGGCCGCCGTGGGGTCGGCGGACTCGCCCACCACGCGGTGGCCGGCGTCCTCCAGCACGGCCTTCAGTCCGTCACGCAGCATGGCGTGGTCGTCAACCAGGTAGATGTCGCTCATGAGGGGGGTTCTCCGTTGTGGTCGTGTCGGCCGTGGCTCGATTCAGTTGTCGGTGTCCGGCAGTTCGCCGAACACGCTGCCGGGACGGGCGGTCCAGATCAGGGTGATCCGCGTGCCGCGCCCGCTGCGCGCGCGGGCGCTGAGCCGCGCGCCGATGGCCAGCGCGCGCTCGCGCATGCCCACCATGCCCAGGTGCCCGGGTCGCCCGAAGGCCAGTTCCTCGGGCAGGCCCACGCCGTCGTCGACGACGTCCAGCCGCAGGTGGGTGGCGTCGCCCTCCAGGCGCACCACGATGCGGCTGGCCTTCGCGTGCAGCAGCGCGTTGGCCACGGCCTCGCGCGCCACCATGAAGGCGGCGTACTCCACGTCGTCGGGCCAGCGCTGCGCGACCACGTCGCCCACGGTCTGCAGGTGCAGCGCCACCCCCTCTGCCTCGGCCGCGCGCTGGCGGATGTCGTTGTCCAGCGCGGCCGTCAGGCCCATGTCTTCCAGCATGGGCGGGCGCAGCCGCACCAGGGCCTGGCGCACCTCGGCGATGGCGTGGTCGATCTGGCGGCCCACCGTGTCCGAGCGCTCCTGCGCGCGCGGCGGCAGCAGCTCGCGGGTCATCTGCGCCAGCGAGTCGAAGGACAGGCGGATCGCGCCCAGGGTCTGGCCGAGCTGGTCGTGCAGGGTCTGGGCCAGCTCGCGCGTGGTGACCTGCTCCTGGTTCAGCAGGCGGTGCGTGAGCTCGGAGAGTTCGAGCTGGTACCGCGCCAGCGCCTGCTCGGCGCGCACGCGCTCGGTCACATCGCGCAGGATGGCGGTGAGCAGCTTGTGGCCACGCACCACGGCGTGCGAGATCGAGGCCTCGAGTTCGAGCTCGGCGCCGTCCGCGCGCAGGCCCTTGACACGGCCGAAGCCCATGGGCCGCGTGGTGACCCGCGAGTTGCCGAAGCGCTGCATCAGGGCCAGGTGCTCGCCCCGGTGCTCGGGCGGCAGCAGGCTGTCCAGCGGCTGGCCGATCATGGCCAGCGCCTCGCGGCCAAAAATGCGTTCGGCCGCCGGATTGAACATGGTGATGCGCCCGACCATGTCGACGCTGATGACGGCATCGCTGGCGGCGTTGATGATGGCGCCCAGCACCTCGCCTTGCTCGCGCAGGCGCATCTCGCTCAGGCGCTCGGCCGTCAGGTCGCGCACCTGGGCCAGCAGCCCGATGGGTTCGCCGTCGGCACCGAACACCTTGGTGAGCCGCCACTCGCCCCAGATGTCGCTGCCATCGCGGCGCAGCAGGTGGGTCTCGAAGGTCCAGGGCCCCTGGCCGGCGATCATCTGCGGGCGGATGGCGTGGCGCGCGCTGTTGGCCGGGTCCTTGTCGCGGAAGATTTCGTCGACGTGGCGGCCCTCGGTTTCGGCTGCGCTCCAGCCGAACATGCGCTCGGCCGCGTCGTTCCAGAACAGCACGCGAAAGTCCATGTCCACCAGGTACATGGGCGCGGGCAGGTGCTGCAGCACGGCCTGCAGGCGGCTGGCGTCGTGCAGCACCTGCGTCAGGGTCTGTTCGCTGCGCGAGCCGCCGCCGCCCTGCGCGGGCAGGCGTCGCATCTGCTCGGCGATGACGCGCAGCACCGTGCCGGGCGCGGCGTCCGCCTGCGGACCCAGGCGCTCGGCCACCACGTCCAGCATCTGGTTGAACGGCCGGGCGAGCCGGCGCGACAGCCAGAAGCCGCCCAGACTGACCAGCAGCACCGTGCCGCCGCCCCAGACCAGCACGTAGCGCTCCAGCTCGCGCACCGGCGCCAGTGTCATGCCCAGGGGCTGCCAGGCCACCACCTGCCAGTCGGTCTTCACCGGCAGGGTGGCGCGGTCGATGCCGTGGCGCACCAGCAGGATGGCCTCGCCCTGCTCGTCCTCAAAGACCCGCGGCGTGCCCACGGGCGTGCCCAGCAGGTCCAGCCACTGCGTGGCCGACAACCCCGCGCGCTCGCCGAGCAGGCGCCGGCCGTCCTGGTCGGCCAGCTCCAGCTGCAGGCCGCGGCGGGCGTCCGTCGGGCCCAGCACATCCCGGCGCAGCGCGTCGTAGTAGGCGGCGTCGAGGTGGGCGGCCAGCACGCCGGCGGGCTGGCCGTCGGCGCCGTGATAGGGCATGGCGAGGTCGGCGAGTTCGGTGGGCACCGGCCGCTGGAGCGCCGCCAGCGGCTCACGCAGCGACACGGGCGGATGCAGGCTGCCGAACCAGGTGCCTTCACGGCCCTTGAGGTACACCGGCCGCTGCGCGATCGACACGCCCTCGAGCAGGCCATCGCTGGCGGCCAGCACCAGGCCTTCGCTGTCGGTGGCGCCGATCCACACGTACCCCCGGTGGCGCTGGCGCAGGCGGTCCATTTGCAGGCGCCAGCCCTGGGGCGACACCTGCTGGCTGGGCGTCAGCGTGAGCAGGTCGAGTTCGGCGGCGTGGCGCGCGAGCACGCGCGAGAGCCGGTCGGCATAGATGGCGGCGGTCTGCTCCACCCGCTGCTGGGCGCGCCGCTCGAGCTCGTCGCCCACCACCCGCTCCACCGACCACACCATGAGCGCGAGCAGCACCAGTGCCACCGCTGCGGGCAGCAGTGGCAACCAGAGTTGTACCGAGCGCTTGCGGTCTCCCGCCATGCCGGGGGCTTCCTCCTGGCCCGCTCCGCCAGCCTCCCTGACGGTCGTTCTATCGGGCGTGCGGCAACTCTACGTTACAGACGCCTCTGTGCACAGGGGGAATACAGCCATTCCCCTCGAAGACACCGGTGTCCGCCGGGTTTGAGCAACACCGCCCCCTGGCTGAGCGCCCGACCGGCCACGCCGGCCGCCGAACCGGTGGCCCCAGCCCCCATTTGCATAGCACGCCATCGGCGGCTAGAGTGCCCGCTCCGGGGGATACCCCCCGCAAGACCCGCACACGACGGGTGGGAGGCCACACCAATATGGAACACACGAGCAGCGAACGGGCGATCGCCGAAGGCCATGCCTTGTGGGACAACGCCCCCTGCGGCCTGCTCGCGCTGGACACCGGCCTGCGCGTGCTGGCCATCAACGACACCCTGCTCGACTGGCTGGGCCACGACCGCGCCGACGTGGACCGGCTGGCCAGCGGCGGCGACCTGGACTTTCCCACGCTCGCCCGCCTGCGCGACGAGGCCGACCTGCAGCAGCTGCGCGACCACCTGCACGAGCTGCGCGCCCAGGGCCGCGCGCTCCCGCTCACCCTGCGCCTGTTCGGCAAGGACGGCGCCTTTTTCTCCGTGGAGCTGGTCTCGCTCGCGGTGCGCGACGCCAGCGGGCGCTTCTTGCGCTCGCACACCGCCGTGGTCGAGGTCACCGGCCGCGACCGCATCGAGCGCCAGATCGTCGCGCGGCTGCGCCTGCTGCAGGCCATCACCGACCGCACGCCCTCGCGCCTGGCCTACTACGACAAGGACCTGGTCTGCCGCTTCTGCAACGCCGCCTACGCGGCCGGCTACGGGCTCACCGCCGACGAGGTCATCGGCATCGACCTCAGCCGCGTGCTGTCGCCCGAGGTGCTGCCCGAGGTGCTGCCGCGCGTGGCCAAGGCGCTCAACGGCGAGTCGCTGAGCCACGAGGCCGAACGCCCCGACGCCGACGGCACGCCGCGCTACCACGAGGTGCACTACCTGCCCGACAGCCACGACGGCGAGGTGCACGGCTTCTTCATCGAGCTCATCGACATCACCGAGCGCCGCCGCACCGAGGACTTCGTCTTCAACGCCAACCTCGACCTCGAGGAGCGCGTGGCCCAGCGCAGCGCCGAGCTCTACGCCAGCGAGCAGCGCTTTCGCCTGATGTCGCACGCCATCCGCGACCACGCCATCTTCTTCCTCGACCCCGACGGCGGCGTGGCCGACTGGACCGACAGCGCCCAGCGCCTGCATGGTTTCGAGCGCGGCCAGATCCTGGGCCGCTCGCTGGACGCGCTGTTCGAGCCGCAGGACAAGGACCTCGCGGGCCTGGACGTGCAGGTGATGCTGGACGTCTGCCTGGAGGAAGGCCACGCCGAGCACGAGGGCTGGAGCCAGCGCCAGGACGGCACGCGCTTCTGGTCGCACGCCACCCTGACCGCGCTGCGCGACCCGCAAGGCCGGCTGCAAGGCCTGTCGGTCATCACGCACGACCTCAGCGAATCCAAGCGCCTGGCCGACGTGATGGCGCGACTGAACGAGGAGCTGCAGCACCGCGTGACCGAGCGCACCCAGCAGCTGGACGCCGCCAACCGCGACCTCGACGCCTTCTCCTACACCGTGGCGCACGACCTGCGCGCGCCGCTGCGCCACATCGGCCAGTACGTCGCGCTCACGCAGGAGGGCCTGGACCCGGCGCAGCACCACGAGCTGCTGCAGTTCCAGACCGCCATCGGCACCGCCGCCAAGCGCATGGGCCAGATGATCGACGGCCTGCTGGAGTACGCGCGGCTGGGCCGCCTGAGCGTCGACCCCTCGCCGGTCTCGCTCACGCCGCTGATCCTGGGCATCGTGGGCCGGCTGCGCGCCGAGAACGCGCCGCGCGAGATCGACTGGGTGGTCGACCCCCAGCTGCCCGTGGTGGGCGGCGACGCCATCCTGCTGGCCGAGGTGTTCGGCCAACTGCTGGACAACGCCGCCAAGTTCACGCGCCGCGTGGCCCAGGCGCGCGTCGAGGTCGGCCAGCTGCCACCGGTGGGCGGGCTGCACACCCTGTTCGTGCGCGACAACGGCGTGGGATTCGACCTGGCCAAGGCCAAGTCGCTGTTCGTGATGTTCCAGCGCCAGCACCACTCCATGGACTACGAGGGCATCGGCATGGGCCTGGCGCTGGCGCAGCGCATCGTGCTGCGGCACGAAGGCCGGCTGTGGTGCGACACCGCGCCTGGCCAGGGCTGCACCTTCTTCGTGGAGCTGCGCGCGCCGTCGACGGACCTGGAACTGCCCTGAGCGCCGGGCGCGGCGGGTCCGACCCACACCGGCCTCAACCGAGGGAGCGAACGATGACGAACTACCTGATCTCTTTTCCCGCCGGCGCGATGAGCGTTCCCGCCGAGGAGATGGCGGCCGTGGGCGACGCCGCGCGCGCGGTCATCCGCGAGGCGAAGGCAGCTGGCGTGTACGTGTTCGGCGGGGGCATCAATGGAGACGTCGCACCGCTCATGGTCGCCTCGGACCGCACGGTCACCCCCGGCACCTATCCGCAGACGAAGGGGTTCGACGGCGGCTTCTGCGTCCTGCGGCTGCCATCGCGCGACGCCGCCATCGTGTGGGCCGCCCGGATCGCCACCGCCTGCCGCTGTTCGCAGGAGCTGCGCGAGTTTGGGCACGACCCGGAGACCTAGCCGAACCGGGGCACGCGGTGCCACTGCCGTGGCGGCCGGTGCTCAGGGCAGGCCGCAGCCCGCGTCATCGGCCTCGGTAGCGGCCAGCAACGCCAGCCACAGGGCGGGCTGGGCCGGACCGGCGCCCGGCCGGTTCAGGCCGTGGTCGGCACCGGGCCAGCGCCGAACGCACAGCCGCGCGGGTCGCGCCACCGCCTCGCGCCCGAAGCGCTCATAGGCCTCGGCGGGGATCAGTTCATCGGCGTCGCCCCACCACTGCCACACGGCCCAGACCGGGGCCGTGAGCGGCTCGAACAGGCGCCAGGCCAACAGGTCGCGCCAATGGCCCAGGCTGCGGCCGTGCACCAGGTCGTCGTCGGACCGCGCGCTGGCCGCGGCCGCACGGATCTCCGCCCAGGCATCGGGGCGGCCGATCCGCTGCGCCTGCAGCCGCAGGGTCTCGGCCGGGTCCAGCCCGCTGGCCGACAGCAACACCAGGCCACGCAGCGAGGTGCCCAAGGCCTGGCCCAGCGCGGGCAACAGGTCGCCGCCTTCGGAGATGCCCACCAGCCAGGTGGGCCGTTCGGGCTCGCTCGCCCGCAGCGCTTGCAGCGCGGCCAGGGCGTCGGCCTGCCAACGCGTGGGCCGGTCGTCGCGCGCGAAGGCCTCGCCGCAACCGTCGGGCGCGGTGCGCACCCAGGGGTTCGTGAGAGGTTTGTGCAGCACCCAGACCTGCGCGCGCTCCAGGCCCGCGAAGTAGGCCGGGGCGATGGGGCCCAGACCGGCGCAGCCCGAGCCCGGCACCACCACCACGCGCGGCGCGGCCGCGTCGGGGCTGGCCTCTCGCCGCAGCACGGGCACGCGGCGGCCCGGCGCCGATCCGGGCAGGTCCACGCGGCTCCAGGGCGCACGGAGCGCGGCGCTCGGCCCGTCGGGCGCGGCCAAGGCCGATGGCGCGGCCGCCGCCGCGCCCGCGCAGGCCAGCAGCAACGCGGCGGCCGTGCGCGGCAGGCCGCGCCAGGGCTTCGCGCGCAGGGAAACGCCGGGCACCACCGGCTCAGCGCAGGATCATCACCTCGGGCTGGGCCGGTGCCGCGCCGGCCGGCGCGTTCGCCGCCCCCGCCGGCGAGGCGCCGCGCAGGCGCGGCGCGAGCGCGCGGTCCAGCGAGAGCTGCTCGCCGAGCTGCGCGAACACCTCGGCCGCCAGGCTTTGCGAGGTCTCGCGCATCACCTTGGCGCGGTTGGGTGGCATCACGTCACCGCGCGCCGACAGCAGCTTGGTGTCGTTGCCCGCGCCCTGGGCCGAGAACGCGGCCTTGATCTCGTAAGTCCGCGTGTCGATGAGCGAGAAGTCGGCCAGCAGGTCCAGGCCGTACTGGTGCGTGGCGCTGCTGGTGCCCTGCAGCGGCGAGAACGCGTCGCGGAACTCGATGCTGGAGAGCTGCCCGAACAGCACGTAGTCGGCGCCGGCGAATTCGCCCTTGCGGATGCGCGCGATGATGTCGTTCACGTCGGGCTGGCGCACCGGCTTGGCGATCTTGCCGGTCTTGACCTGCTGCAGGGCGCGCTCGGCCGCCGTGGGCTGCGGGTCGCCGGCGTCGAAGCCCTTGCCCTGCACCAGGCGAAAGGACGTGCCCTTGAGCAGGGCGCCGCGGATGTCGTTGCTGAAAGCGCGCAGCTCGCGGTGCTCCATGTAGGAATGCGTGCCGGCCACGTAGGTCATGCTGGCGCTGCCGCTCGCGCTGAGCGAGGTCGGCGTGGCCTTCATGGCGCTTTGCTGGCTGGCCGTGGCGGCCTCGAAGTACTCGGCCACGCGCTGGGTGTAGCCCAGGTCGGTGACCGCGATCCGCGGCGCGGCCTGCGCGAAGGCGGCGCCGGCGAACAGGGCGGCACCGGCCGCGAGCGTGGCGGCGAAGGCGCGGCGGGAAGGTTTGAGGGGGGTCATGGTGTGCCTCCGGATCAGCGCTTGCTGGTCTTGCGGATTTCCTTCTCGTCGGCCCATTCGAGCGAGCCCTCCTCGTTGTCGAACAGGTTGAGCGTGAACTTGTAGTACACGTCCTTGGTGGAGCTGTTCTGCTTCACGATGCTGGTCAGTTCGCCCTCGAAGCGGTACTTGGCCGCCGTCATCTTGCCGAGCTTGGCCGTGGTGTTGGTCTTGTAGAGCCCGCTCTGGTTCTGGCGGTTGAGCTCGTCGACCTGGTTCTGCATCTCGTTGATGTTGGCGACGAAGCGCACCTTGCCCGACTTGGTCAGCGCGGTGCGGATCGAGTTCATCACGTTGGTGGTGTCGATGTACTCGCTGGTCTTGTTGCGCACGGTGGCGATGGTCACCGTGGGGCGGCCCTGCAGCACCTCGGTCTCGAGCAGGCTGCCGACCATGGACTCGGCGATCAGCTGCAGGTCGGAGGAGCCGAACTCATTGGTCACGAGCTCCACGGCCTTGGCGTCGCCGTAGTTGACCTGGCGGTCGAAGCGCACCACCGGCTGGCTGCGCTTGGTGGCGCAGCCGGCAAGCACGCCGACGAGCACCAGGGCAAGGAGGATTCGGGTTTTCATGGGAAGAAGGTCCGTTGGTCGTGAAAGGGGATCAGGGCGTCTCGAAGCTGAGTTCGAGCCGGAAGTCGGCCACGCTCAGGTGCGGGGCCGTGCCCTTGAGGGTCTGCTGCGCCTTGGCGAACAGGTTCAGCTGTTTCCAGGCGTCGCCGTCGCCGACCTGGTTGCCGTGCTGGTCGAGCCAGCGGTAGCGGTAGTACAGGGCCTGGTCCTTCTCGCCGCCGTTGCGCAGGTCGGACTGCACGGAGAGAAAGCCGCCCTTGCGCGCGACACGGATCTCGGGCACGGCCATGTCGGGCGCTTCGCCGCGCCAGGCCAGCTTGGCCGCCACGGCGGGCGACACCGAGGCCGGCACGGCGTCGGCGAGCGCCAGCGGCGCCGCCAGCAGACAAGCGCCGGCCAGCGAGGCCCGGGCGCACCAGTTCAGGATAGGGTTCATGCTTGGATGGGGTTGGGGTTCACAGGGCGGCGGCCGCGGCCTTGGCGGACGTCGTCGGGCGGGGCTTGCGGGCCGGCTTGGCCGCGGGTTTCACGGCCACGGGCTTGGCGGCCGGCGCCACGGCCGGCGTGGCCACCGCCTCCACCAGGGGCAGCTGGCCGAACTGGCCGACCGCGCCCGCCAGCGGGCGACCTTCGTACAGGCGCAGCGGCACCACGGCGTACTGGCCGTCAACGCGGGCCTTGCCGAAGCTCACGCCGTGCAAGCTGATGTCGTGCTCGCCGGGCGGCAGGTGCGCGCGCGCCAGGTAGACACGCCCGGGCAGCATGCGCCACATGCGGTCGTCGGCCTGTTCGGTGGCGGCCGACGCCACGATGCCGATCAGGCCGCCCAGCAGGCCGCCCTGCTTCTGCAGCTGGTCCTGCACCACGCCCTTGGCGATGGCGCGCGAGAAGCCGCGCATCACCATGCCCGGCATCTCGTCGCGCAGGGCGCGGCGCGCCATCACGTTGAGGTCGACCACCTTGCTCAGGGGCAGCGCGCGCTCGCCGACCTGCAGGCTCTCCAGCGGGGCGTCGCGCGAGGGATCGATCACCGGGTAGGAGATGCTCACCGTGCGGATGCTGGAGCCCACCGGCACCGGCAGCGTGAAGGCCTTGGGCACGCGCGCCGGGGCCACCCCGGCCTCGACGACGAACAGCACGTCGGTCATGCGCTGCTTGCGCTTCCAGGTGAAGCCGGTGCGCTCGTCCAGGCCGCGCAGGCCCTCTTCCAGCGCGGGCGCGCCCGGGCGCAGCTCGATGGCCTTGCGGTAGCCCGGCGCGGCCAGGCCCGGCTCGTTGAGCGATTCGTAGACGAAGCCCGCCAGGTAGTGGCTCAGCGCGTTCTGGTAGCCGTTCTGCAGCGCCAGCACCTCGGGGTCGTCCAGCAGTTCGACCGGGTAGCCGTTGATCTCGCGGCCTTGGGCCTGCACGCCGCGGCCCTTGGCCTCGTCGACCGTGCTCTGCGTTTCCTTGCTGCGGAACTCGGCGATCACGGCCTCGCGCTCATGGGTGCGCTTGATGTCCACGCGCGCCTCGTCGATGCGGCCCTGACCCAGCCGGTTGAGGGCGAGGCGGGTGGTGAGCCAGACCTTCTCATAGTCCTGGCCCTCGTACACCTTGAGGCGCTCGCTCACCAGCGCCGCGCCCACGGTGCCCATGAGCTTCTGCGGGTCGGTCTTGGCCGCCTGCTCCCATTCCTGCACCTTGGCGTCGGCGGCCAGGAAGGCCTCGGTGCTGGGCTCGATCTGGCCGTCCAGGCGCAGCAGCTCGCCCTTCTCCAGGTTGTAGAGCAGTTCCTTGCGCGCCTCGGGCGAGGCGTGGCGCTCGTCCAGGCGCGTCAGTGCGGTCTTGAAGTCCCCTTGTTGTCCTGCCGCCTGCATCTGCGTGGCGGTCTCGTGGTGGCTTTGCATGCTGGCGCAACCCGCCAGCCACACCGTGGCCAGCACCGCCAGCCAGGTCACCCCTCTTTTTGCTTTCATCTCACTCCTCCGATTGAGTTGGTCCTCTGGGCCCGCCCAATCTCGACAGATGTGAACAAAAGTTAAGGGGCGACCAACGGCAAGGCGTGGGAAAGTGCACAGGTGAGTGCACGGCCGACGCCGCGCGGTGGCTTCAGCGCGCCGAACGGGCGCGACGGCCGGGGGCAGCGGCGACGCGCTCGACCAGCCAGGCCAGGCCCGGGTCCTCGCCCGCGCGCCGGCTCATGGCGAGCTGGTGGCGAAACGGCTCCAGGGCAAACGGCAGGGCGCGCCGCACCAGGCCGCGGGCCGCGGCGTCCGGCGCCAGGTCGTCGGGCACCGTCAGCACCAGCTCGCTGCGCGGCAGCAAGCCCAAGGCGGCGCCGAAGTGGGCGGCCACCAAGCGGATGTCGCGCGCATGCCCCAGGCGCGCCAGCGTCTGGTCGATGCCGCCGAAAGCGCCCGGCTGCACCAGCACCTGCAGGTGCTGGGCCGAGAGGTAGCGCGCCAACGTCAAGCGCCCGGTGGCCAGCGGGTGGCCGGCGCGCATCAGGCACACATAGGGCGACTCGCGCACCGTGCGCACGGCGATGGTGTCGTCGGCGCTGTTGAACACGCCCAGGGCCAGGTCCAGCGCGCCGGCGCGGATCATGTCGGCGGCGTTGCTGCGGCCCGCGTGCAGCAGCTGCAGGCGCACGCCGGGCGCGTCGCGCAGCAGGTCCTCGAGCACCGGCCCCAGCAGGGCCTGGGCCGCGTGATCCGAGCAGCCGAGGTGGAACTGGCGCTGCGACTGGCGCGGATCGAAGGCACTGGACAGCGAGAACACGCGCTGCGCGCGCGCCAGCAGGGCGCGCACCTCCGGGTGCAGGGCCACGGCCCGCGGCGTGGGCACCATGCCATGTCCCTGGCGCACCACGATGGGATCGCCGCAGGCCGCGCGCAGGCGCGACAGCGCGTGGCTGACCGCCGGCTGCGTGAGCGCCAGCCGCTCGGCCGCGCGCGTGACGCTGCGCTCGCTGAGCACGGCGTCGAACACCACCAGCAGGTTCAGGTCGAGGCGGCGAAAGTCCATGTCCCATTATCAATCTGCTTCATGAACGGGAATGGAAACAAATCATTTGATGCCAACGGGACCCTTTCCTAGAGTGCGAAGCGGAGCGCATGAACCCCTTGCATCCAGAACAACGACCGGAGACACGCCATGCCCTTTTCTTTCCACCCCGTCCGCTGGCTGCGCGCCGGCGGACTCGCCCTGCTGGCCGCGCTGCTCGCGCCCGCCCACGCCCAGTCCCCCGCCTGGCCAGACCGTCCGCTGCGCATCGTCGTGCCCTTCGGCGCCGGTGGCAGCACCGACGCCCTGGCGCGCATCGTGGGCGAGAAGCTCTCGGCCGCGCTCAAGCAGCCGGTGGTGATCGACAACCGCGCGGGTGCGGCGGGCGCCATCGGCGCCCAGGCCGTGGCCAAGGCCGCGCCCGACGGCTACACCTTCCTGCTGGCCACCAGCAGCACGCACGCGGTGCTGCCGCACCTGCGCCCCCTGCCCTACGACGCCCAGCGCGACTTCACGCCCATCGCGCGCCTGGCCACGGCGCCCAACGTGCTGGTGGTGAGCCCGGCGCTGAAGGTCGCCACGGTGGCGGAGTTCCTGCAGGCGGCGCGCGCGCGTTCGGGCACGCTGAACTACTCGTCCAGCGGCAATGGCTCGGTCACGCACCTCATCGGCGCCGACTTCGCGCAGCGCGCCAAGCTGCCCACCACGCACGTCCCATACAAGACCGGCATCCAGGCCCTGCCCGACCTGAACGGCGGCCAGATCGACTTCGCTTTCGACAGCATCGTGTGGACGCTGCCCCAGGCGCAGGCCGGCAAGGTGAAAGCCCTGGCCATCGGCAGCGCCCAGCGCTCGCCGCTGGCGCCGGACCTGCCCACGCTGCGCGAGGCCGGCTTCGAGGGCTTCGACGGCACCACCTGGTTCGCCCTAATGGGCCCCGCCGGGCTGGACCCCAAGGTGGTGAGCGAGCTCAACCGCCACGTCAACACCGTGCTGCGCGACCCCGACCTGCGCGCGCAGTTTCAGCGCCAGGGCGCCGAGCCCCTGGGCGGCAGCCCGCGCGAGCTGGAGCGGCTCGTTCAGGAGGACGGCCAGCGCTGGGCCGCGGTCATCAAGGCAGGCAACATCAAGATCGATCAGTGAGTCCCATGTCCCAAGACCCGACGGCGTCAGCGCCCCACCCCCACTTCCGCGAGCTCGTCGCCAGCGAGCGCCCGCTGGTGTTGCCCGGCGCGCACGACGCCATCTCCGCCCTGCTCATCCAGCAGGCCGGCTTCAAGGCCTATTTCATCGGCGGCTTTCCGGTGGTGGGCGCGCGCCACGGCCTGCCCGACATCGGCTTGGCGACGCTGGGCGAGCTCAGCGCGGCCTACCGCGACATCATGGCCGTGTCCGACCTGCCCGTGCTGGTGGACGTGGACAACGGCTACGGCGACGTGAAGAACGTGGTGCACGCGGTGCACACCTATGAACGGATGGGCGCGCAAGCCCTGTTCTTCGAGGACCAGGTCTCGCCCAAGCGCTGCGGCCACATCAAGGGCAAGGAACTGCTGCCCTGCGAGGAGATGGAGCGGCGCATCCGCGCCGCGGCCGAGCAGCGGCGCGACCCGCGCACCTTCATCATCGCGCGCACCGACGCGCGCGAGGTGGTCGGCATGGACGAGGCGCTGCGGCGCGGCGAACGCTACGCGCGCGCGGGCGCCGACGGCCTCTTCATCGAGGCGCCCGAATCGGTGGCCGAGCTGGAGCAGGTGGGCCGCGCGCTCCAGGGCGTGCCGCTGATGGCCAACATGCTGGAAGGCGGGCGCACGCCCATCCTCAAGCCCGCCGAGCTGGAGGACCTGGGCTTTCGCATCGTCATCTACGGCATCTCGCTGCTGATGCGTTCGGTGAAGACCATGATGGCCAGCCTGGAGGACCTGCGCAGCGGCGAGCTGCGCCTGGTGGGCTCCGGCGTGGGCTTCGAGGACTACAAGCGCATCGTGGGCTTCGATCGCTGGGCCGCGCTGGAGCGCCGCTACGGCGGCTGATCAGCCCGCCAGCCGCGCGCGCACCTCGTCCGCGCGCGGGATCGGCGCCACCGCGCCATAGCCTTGCGTGGACAAGGCGGCCACCGCCGCCGCGTAGCGGCCGGCTTCCAGCAGGCCGTCGCCGGCCAGGCGGCGCGCGACGAAGGCGCCGCCGAAGGCATCGCCCGCGCCGGTGGCGTCCACCGGCTGGCAGGGAAAAGGCTCGATGCGGTGGCGCTCATTCGCGTCCGCCACCAGCGCGCCCTTCTCGCCGAGCTTGAGCGCCACCACCTTCGCGCCCAGGCGCAGGCAGTGGTCCACCAGGGCGTCGGGCTCGCTCAGGCCGGTGATGGCCACCACATCGTCGTAGCTGGGCAGGCAAATGTCGCAGCGCGCGATCACGTCGCTCATGACGGCGCGCGCGCGGTCCACCGGCCATAGCTTCAGGCGCAGGTTGGTGTCGAAGGACACCAGCGTGCCGGCCTCGCGCGCCATGGCCATGGCCGCGTAGGCGGTGTCGCAGGCCGTCGGCGAGATGGCCAGCGAGATGCCCGAGAGGTGCAGCACCCTCGCGGCGGCGATGCGCTCGCGCGGCAGCTGCGCCGCCGTGTAGCGGCTCGCGGCCGAGCCGGTGCGAAAGAAGCTGAAGTGGTGGCCGCGCTCGTCGTGCGTGACGAAATAGATCGCGGTGAAGGCCTCGGGATCGGCCCGCACGCTCGCGTGGTCCACGCCCTCCTCGTCCCACAGGCGGCGCAGCATCGCGCCGTACGGGTCGTCGCCGAGCGCGCCGAGGTAGCCCACGCGCGCGCCCTGGCGGGCGGCGGCCACGGCGAAGTTGGAGGTGTCGCCGCCAAAGCCCTGCAGGTACAGGCGGCCCTGGCCCTCGCCGGTCTGGTTGAACTCGACCATGGCCTCGCCCAAGGCGAGGATGTCGAGTGCTTCTCCCGCCACGACTGCTCCCTTCGCCATCTCAGATCCGGCCGTACTTCGCCAGGCCCTTGCGCAGCGATTTCTCCGCGATGATGAGCTTGGCCTGCTCCAGCTCGCGCTCGTCGATCTCGCGCGCCACCTTCAGCACCTCTTCGGCCTGGGCGCGCGGCACCACCACCACGCCGTCCACGTCGCCCACCAGGATGTCGCCCGGGTGCACCAGGACGTCGCCCACGCGCACCGGCACCTGAGAGGCCACCGTGCGGTAGCGGCCCAGCGTGGTGCCGGGGCTCACGTCGCGCGCATAAACCGGGAAGCCGTAGTCGCGGCGGATCTCGGTGAGGTCGCGCACGCCGCCGTCCAGCACGGCGCCCACGTGGCCATTGGCCACGGCGCCCGCGGTCATCAGGCCGCCCCACACCGCCACGTCGGGCTCGCCGCCCTCGATGCTGATGACGATGACGCTGCCCGCCGGGGCCTCGTCGATCAGGTCCAGCGCATGCTGCGGCGGCACGAATTCGTCGGTGGCCGCCTCCAGCACGGTGGCGGCGGGGCCGCAGATGCGCTTGTCGTTGATGCGCGGCTTGATGCAGGCGGCCATGTAGCCGCGCTTGCCGCAGACCTTGTCCACCGCGTCGGCCACGGAGGCCACGGCAACCTGGTTGAATCCGTCGATCAGTTCTTTCATGTCCTGCTTTCTTGCAATGTTTGCTGGTGTCGTTGGTGGTGTCGTTGGTGGCCTCACCACCGGTTGAGCCAATTCAGGGGCGCCTCGCCGCGCAGCACGCGCGCGGCCTCTTCGGCTGTCTTGCGCTGCAGGTCGCGCATCGCTTCCTCGCTGTACCAGCCCATGTGGTTGCTCACCACCACGTTGTCCAGGCTGAACAGCTTGTGGATGCCGGGCGGCTCCTGCTCGAACACGTCGAGCCCGGCGCCCAGGATGCGGCGCGCGGCCAGGGCCTCGTGCAGCGCATCGGTGTGCACCAGGCCGCCGCGCGCGGTGTTCACCAGGATGGCCGTCGGCCGCATGCGCGCGATGCGCTCGGCGTTGATCAGGTGCCGCGTCTGCTCGTTCAGCGGCGCGTGCAGCGAGATCACGTCGGACTCGGCGCACAGGGTGTCGATGTCGGCGCGCTCCACGCCATCGGGCAGCTCGGCGCGCGGGTCGTTCACCAGCACGCGGGCAAAGCCGAAGCCGGCGAACTTCTCCAGCGTCATGCGCGCGATGCGGCCAAAGCCCACCAGGCCCAGGGTGCGCCCGCGCAGGCGGAACATGGGCTGCAGCACGCCCGTGGACCAGCGGCCCTCGCGCACCTCGCGGTCGTGCAGCCACAGGCGGCGCGACACCGCCAGGGCCAGGGCCACGGCCTGCGAGCTCACCTCGTCGGTGCCGTAGTCGGGCACGTTGGCCACCGCGATGCGGCGTTCGCTGGCCGCCACCTGGTCGATGTTGTCCACGCCGATGCCGTAGCGAACGATGGCCTTGCATTTCGCCAGGCCCTGGATCACCTCGCGTGGCAGCGGCGACTCGCGCACCAGCACCACGTCGGCCTCGCGCGCGGCGTCCAGCGCGCGCTTCGGGTCGCGCCGGCAGGGGCGGACCTCGAAACGCGCCCCCTCGGCGCCCAGCAGGGCCTCTTCCTGGTCGTAGCTCGCGTACCCGTCGTCGATGGCGACGACGAGCCGCTCGAGCCCGCCTCCCTGGTTCAGTCCATTCACTTGCGGGTTGCCTCCACGGCCTTGAACAGCGCATCGACGTAGTTCTTGCCGATCTCACCCTCGGCCCACTGGCGCACCGGCGGCTGGGCCAGCTTGCGGAACTCGGCGATCTGCGCGGCGGTGGGTTCATAGACCTGCATGCCCACGCCTTCGAGGATCTTCTTGGCGTTCTTGTCCTGCTCGGCGGTCATCTTGCGGTGGATGGCCATCGCCTTCTTCACACCCTCGTCCACGGCCTTGCGCTCGACGTCGGTGAGCCGGGTGTAGAAGCGGTCGTTGACGAGGTAGCCGTGCACCGACCACACGTGGCCGTCCAGCGTGGCGTACTTCTGGTGCTGGTACAGGCTGGCGGCCAGGATGTTGGTCACACCGTTTTCCTGGCCGTCCACCACCTTCTGCTGCAGCGCGGTGGGCAGCTCGCCCCAGGGGATGGCCGAGGCCGAGGCGCCCAGCGACTCGACCAGGGCCTTGAACACCGGCGAGGGCTGGATGCGGATCTTCATGCCCTTCATGTCGGCCGGCGTCTGGATCGGGCGCAGGCTGTTGGTGAAGTGGCGCACGCCGTTGTCGGCGAAGCCCAGCGCGCGGATGCCGGTCTTCTTGACCATGTCGTCCGAGAAGCCCTTGAGCCACTCGGAGTCGTACACGCGCCAGGCGTGCTCATGGTTGTCGTACAGGAAGGGAATGCCCAGAACGCCGATGGGCTTGTGCACGGTGCCGATGGCGCCGTCGTGCGCCACGGCCATCTCCAGCGTGCCCAGGCGAAGCGCTTCCATGGTGGGCTGGTCCTTGCCGAACTGGCCGGCCGGGAAGATCTCGACCTTGATCGAGCCGTTGGTGGCTTTCTCCACGTGCTCCTTGAAGGCCAGGGCCGCCACGTGCTTGGGCTGGTCGTCCTTGGCGGGCTGGAAGTGCGCGTACTTCAGCGTCTTCTGCGCGTGCGCGGCCAGGGGCAGCGCGAGGGCCAGGCCCATCACGGCGACGAGGGTCTTGAACTTCATGGCGGGTGTCTCCTTGTGGTTGGGGAACGGAAGAGCAGGGGCTCAGCGCGCGTAGCCGAACAGGCCGGGCACGAAGGTGCTGAGCGAGGGGATGAGCACCACCGCCAGCAGCACCACCAGCAGGGCGGCGAGCAGCGGCAGGATGGCGCGCGTGAGCTCTTCGAGCCGCAGGCGCGCGACCGAGCTCATGACGAACAGCACCCCGCCCACGGGTGGCGTGGCCAGGCCGATGGTGAGGTTGAGCACGATGGCCATGGCGAAGTGCAGCGGGTGGATGCCGAACTGGTCCGACAGCGGCGCCAGTACGGGCACCAGGATGATCACGGCCGGCAGGGTGTCGATGAACAGGCCGCAGATCAGCACGAAGACCATCACGATCAGCATGATGGCCACCGGGTCGGTGGTCATGCCGCCGATGGCCGCGCCGATGGCCTGCGGGATCTGCAGCAGCGTGAGCAGCCAGGCGAACAGCGAGGCCATGGACACGATGATGAGCGCCGCCGAGGTGACCAGGCCGCTTTGCAGCAGCACGCGGCAGATCAGGCGCGCGTTGAGCGTGCGCGTGACGAACAGGCCGATGAAGAGCGCGTAGAACACCGCCACGGCCGAGGCCTCGGTGGGTGTGAACAGGCCGGTGAGGATGCCCGCGATGATGATGGCCGGCATCAGCAGCACCGGCGTGGCCCTCCACAGCGCGCGCAGGCGAACGCCCCAGCCGGGCGCCGTGCCCACCGTGCCATAGCCCCGCTTGACCGAGAGGTAGTGGTTCATGGCCATCAGCGCCAGGCCCATCAGCAGGCCCGGCACCACGCCGGCCAGGAACAGGCCGGCCACGGTGACGCGGCTATCGGTCAGCGCGTAGATCACCATCACGATGGACGGCGGAATGATGGGGCCGATGACCGAGGTGGCCGCCGACAGTGCCGCGGAGTAGGCCTTGTCGTAGCCGCTCTTGGCCATCATGCGGGTCTCGATCGCGCCCGGGCCGGCCGCGTCGGCCAGGGCCGATCCGCTGATGCCCGCGAACATCACCGAGGTGACCACGTTCACATGCCCCATGCCGCCGCGCACGTGGCCCACCATGGCGCCGGCGAAGCGCAGCAGCGCGGTGGTGATGCCGCTGGCCGTCATCAGGTCGGCCGCCAGGATGAAGAAGGGCACGGCCATCAGCGGGAAGCTGTTGATGCCGTCGAAGAAGCGCTGCGGCACCGACAGCAGCGAGAGGTTGCCGTCGATGGCCAGGGCCAGCAGGCCCGCGCCGCCCATGGCCAGGGCGATGGGCACGCCGATGGCCAGGCCGACCACGAAGACGATGAAGAGGACCGCGCTCATTCGGCAACCTCCGCGCGGTGCATTGCGTTGCGAGCCCCTTCGGGCGGCCGTGCGGGGCTCATGCGTGCGCCTCCTCGGCGTGGTCGTCGCCGATCTCTTCCACCTGCACGAAGTCGCGCGCGATGAACTGGCGCCAGAACAGCAGCAGGTGCAGCAGCATGGCCGCCGCGCCCAGCGGAATGCCCAGGTAGGGCAGGCCGGCGGGCAGGCCCATGGCCGGTGTTTCCTGGTTCCAGGTGAACTCGGCGATCTGCACGCCCAGCACCAACAGGGTCAGCAGGAACAGCGCCATGGCCAGGGCGATGAACCAGCGGAGGGCGTGGCGCAGGCGCGCGGGCAGCACGTCCTGCAGCATGTCCACGGCCACGTGGCGGCCTTCGCGCAGCGCCAGGCCGGCACCCAGGTAGGCGACCCAGATCATCTGGATCTGGGTGAACTCCTCGACCCAGAAGATGGACTGGTTGAACACGTAGCGCATGACCACGTTGGCGAACACGAGGATCGCCATCGAGGCCATGAGCAGCACGATAAGGGCCTGGTTGAGGCGCACGAAACCGTGCTCCAGGCGGCCCGCGAGCGAGGGGCGGGCCGGTGATTCGCTGAACGCCATGGGTGCGCTGTCTCCGGTGGTTCGACTCAGGGTTTTGCCGCAATCGTATCTGATATCTCAGATATAGGATTTGGGGAAAGCCCTTACACTGCCCACCCACGATCCGAAACCACCATGACCCGACAACTTGAGCTTGAACGCCCTCGCCTGCTCACCGACGTGGTGGGCGAGCGCATTCGCGAGGCCATCGTCAGCGGCGACCTGAAGCTGGGCGAGCAGGTGTCGGAGGCGCAGCTGGCGGCCCTGATGGGCGTGAGCAAGACACCGGTGCGCGAGGCGTTGGTGCGCCTGCAGTCGCAGGGCCTGGTGCAGGTGCACCCGCAGCGCGGCACCTTCGTCTTTCGGCTCACGCCCGAGCAGGTGGGCCAGCTCTGCCGCTTCCGCGCGCTGGTGGAGACCGAGGCCCTGCGCGAGGCCATGGCGGCCAACCGCGCCGCGCTGCTCAAGGGCATGAAGCAGTGCGTGAAGGAGATGAAGGCGGCCGAGGCCGCGCGCGACCTGCCCGCGCTGGCGCGCATCGACATGGCGTTCCACTGGCAGCTCTTCGAGCACTGCCCCAGTCCCTACGTGCGCGCCGGCTACGAGGTGCTGCGCTCGCAGCTCACCGCGCTGCGGCACCGCTCGCCCATCGACAACGCGGTCAGCAGCCACCAGGTGCTGGTGGACGCCGTGGGCGACGGCGACGTGGACGCGGCCGGCGCGCTGCTGCGAGAGCACGTGCTGGACAACGAGCCGCGCTACCGGGCGGCCTGCGGCGGGGCTTGAGCGCCCCCGGCCACGGGCGCTCAGACCTCGTGCCCGATCACCTCGAAGAACGCCCGCACCATCCGCGTGTCGCGCCGCTCGGCCAGGCATGCCACGTGCGCGTAGGTGCGCACCTGCGCGTCGCTGATGCGCACCGCGTGCAGGCCCGGGCCGGGTACGAACTCCACGTCGGACACCGCGGCCACGCCCACGCCCTGGGCCACGGCCTCGCGGATGATTTCGCGGCTGGCCACCTCCATCACCACCTCGGGCTGCACGCGCGCGGCGCGCAGCGCGGATTCGATGGCCTTGCGCGTGGTCGAGCCCTCCTCGCGCAGGATCAGCTTCTCGCCCTGCAGCTCGGCGGTGCGGATGCTGCGCCGGCGCGCGAAGGGGTGGGCCGCGTTGCAGAAGATCACCACCGGGTGCTCGCTGTAGGGCACCGAGACGAAGCGCTTGTCCAGCGAGACCTGCGCCAGCACCCCCACGTCGGCGCTGTAGTCGGCCAGCCGGTCCAGCACCTCCTGTGAGTTGCCCGTGGCGACCGAGATCTTCACGCCCGGGTAGCGCTGGTTGAAGGCCACCAGCATCCGGGTGGCGTGCGAGGGCCCCACCGCGGCCACGCGCAGGTGGCCCGAGCGCAGCTCGCCGGTTTCGCGCAGCAGCTGCACCGCCTCGGCCTCCAGGTCGAACATCTGGCGCGACAGCTGCAGCAGCCGTTCGCCGATCTCGGTGGGCCGCACGCGCCGGCCCGAGCGGTGGAACAGCTCCACCTTGTAGAGCGCCTCCAGCTGGCCCACCTGCGTGGTGACGGTGGGCTGGCTCACGTGCAGCCGTTCGGCCGCGCGCGTGAAGCTGCCCGTGGTGGCCACCGCGTGGAAGGAACGCAGCTGTGTCAGTCGCATGGAAGGGTCTCCGTGTTATCCCTGCTCAACTATAGATTCTCTCAATACATCGGTGTAAAAACTTGAATTGGATGAATGTCGTCCTCGCACCGACAGTGCGACACAGCGTCACGGATCGGACATGTGACGCCCAAAAACTGACGGACAGCTTCAAGTACCGCAACCGGAGACACCCCATGCCGCTTTCCCGCCGTTCCCTTCTTGCCAGTGCGCCGGCCCTGCTCGGCGCGCCCCTGCTCGGCCTGTCGCCGAGCGCCCGCGCCAATAGCGTGCTCACCGTCGGGCTGATCCCGTCGGAGGACTCGCGCGCCATGATCGCCAACAGCCAGGCCATGATGGACATGCTGTCCAAGGCCTTGGGCATGCCGGTCAAGCCCTTCGTGGCGGCCGACTACAACGGCGTCATCGAGGCGCTGCGCTCCAAGCGGCTCGACGTCGCCTACCTCGGCCCCTTCTCGTATGTGCTGGGCACCACGGTGGCCGACATCGAGGCCTTCGCCGTGGCCGAGACCAAGAAGGCCGGGCGCACCTTCTACCACTCGCTGGTCGTCGCGCGCAAAGACAGCGGCATCCAGACCGTGGCCGACCTCAAGGGCAAGACCTTCGCCTTCGTGGACCCCAGCTCCACCTCGGGCCACCTGTTCCCGAAAGCCGGCCTGATCAAGGCCGGCTTCAACCCCGACAAGGACTTCGGCCGCGTCATCTTCTCGGGCTCGCACGATTCGAACGCGGTCGCGGTGCAGAACGGCAAGGTCGACGCGGTGGCCATCGCCGACCGCATCCTCGACGCCGCCATCAACAAGGGCCTGGCCAAGCGCGAGGACCTGGTGACGGTGTGGAAGTCCGACCCCATCCCCGAGTCGCCCACGGTCTGGCGCAAGGACCTCGACCCCGAGCTGAAGAAGCGCGTGCAGGCCGCCTTCCTGCAGGTCAAGAACATCCCCTGGTCCGACCAGGGCGAGCTCAACGGCTTTCACCCCACCAACGACGCGGCCTACAACATCATCCGGGACACGGCCAAGGCCCTCAACCTCGACCTGAGGAAGATGAAGTGATCAAGATCCGCGGCCTGACCAAGCGCTACGGCGACTTCGACGCCCTCAAGGGCATCGACCTCGACGTGGCCCCCGGCGAGTTCCTCGTCGTGCTCGGCCCCTCGGGCGCCGGCAAATCCACCCTGCTGCGTTGCATCAACCGCCTGTGCGAACCCACGCAGGGCGACATCCACGTCGACGGCCAGCGGGTCACCGCCGAGCGCGCCAGCCTGCGCCGCGCGCGGCGCCAGGTGGCGATGATTTTCCAGCACTACAACGTGGTGCCGCGCCTGTCGGTGCTCAAGAACGTGCTCACCGGCCGGCTCGGCGCCATGCCCTCGGTGGCCTCGTGGCTGCAGCTTTTCCCGCGCCGCGACATCGAGATCGCCCGCGAGTGCCTGCGCCGCGTGGAGCTCGAAGAGAAGGCCGAGCTGCGCACCGACACCCTGTCGGGCGGGCAGAAGCAGCGCGTGGGCATCGCGCGCGCCCTGGCCCAGCAGCCCAAGATCATCCTGGCCGACGAGCCGGTCGCCAGCCTGGACCCCAAGACCTCGCGCACGGTGCTGCAGTACCTCAAGCAGGCCAGCCGCGAGCTGGGCATCTCGGTGGTGTGCAACCTGCACCAGATCGAATACGCACGCGAGTTCGGCGAGCGCATCGTGGGCGTGTCGGCCGGCCGCATCGTGTTCGAAGGCGGGCCCGACCAGCTCACCGACGAGGTGCTGCACCGCATCTACCCGGGCCTGGACGACGGCAGCGCGAGAGCCGCCAGTCCCGCGCGCGCCGCCCAGGCCGCGCCGCGGCCCAATCTGGCCCTGGAGGAGGCGTGATGAACATCGGTTCCTACTCCCTGCTCGTCGCACGCCCCACCGGTTCGGCCGGCTGGTGGCCGCGCCTGGGCCTCGGCGCGCTGGCGCTGGTGACGCTCTGGTGGGCCGCGCGCGGCGCCCAGGTCAGCTTCGGCGAGCTCGGCAAGGGCCTGCCCTGGATCGGCGACTTCCTGGCGCGCATGGTGCCGCCCAACTGGGCCTTCCTCGACAAGCTCTGGGTGCCCGCCATCGAGACCGTGCAGATCGCCCTGTGGGGCACGCTGCTCGCGGTCGTCATGGCCGTGCCGGTGTGCTTCTTCGCGGCGCGCAACCTCACGCCCAACCTGGCGGTGTTCCACTTCACGCGCCAGGTGTTCAACGTCACGCGCGGCATCAACGAGATCATCCTCGCGCTGGTGTTCGTGGCGGCGGTGGGCCTGGGACCCTTCCCCGGCGTGCTGGCCCTGGCCGTGCACGGCGCGGGCATGCTGGGCAAGTTCTTCTCCGAGTCGATCGAGGAGATCGACCAGGGCCCCATCGAGGCTCTGCGCGCCACTGGCGCGGGCCCGGTGCAGACCGTCATCTTCGGTGTCATCCCGCAGGTCATCACCGCGTGGATCGCCGTCGTTCTCTACCGCTTCGAGACCAATCTGCGCCAGGCCACGGTGCTGGGCATGGTGGGCGCGGGCGGCATCGGCTTCGAGCTGGTCGGCAGCATGAAGCTCTTTCAATACCAGGACACCGCCACCTGCATCGTGGTGATCATCGTGATGGTGATGGCGGCCGACTACGTGTCCACCAGGCTGCGCGCCTGGATCCAGAAGGGAGCGCGTTGATGGACGCCCGCGTCGATTCGGTGACGGTGAATGGCCGTCGGTATGCCCGGCCGCTGCAGCCGGTGGTGGTGGTCTGCGTGGACGGCTGCGAGCCCGACTACGTGACCCAGGCCATCCAGGCCGGCGTGGCGCCCTACCTCAAGCGCATGGTCGAGAAGGGCGCGTCGGTGGTCGGGGACTGCGTGGTGCCCAGCTTCACCAACCCCAACAACGTGTCCATCGTGACCGGCGTGCCGCCCTCGGTGCACGGCATCTGCGGCAACTACTTCTACGACGTGGACAGTGGCCGCGAGGTCATGATGAACGACCCGGCCTGGCTGCGCGTGCCCACGCTGCTGGCGGCCTTCGCCGACAGCGGCGCCAAGGTGGCCGCCGTCACCGCCAAGGACAAGCTGCGCACGCTGCTGGGCCACGGCCTGCAGGGCATCTGCTTCTCGGCCGAGAAGGCCGACAAGGCGACGGTGGCCGAGTGCGGCATCGACGGCGTGCTGGACCTCGTGGGCAAGCCCGTGCCCTCGGTCTACAGCGCCGAGCTCAGCGAGTTCGTCTTCGCCGCCGGTGTGCGCCTGCTGGAGACGCGGCCGCTGGACCTGATGTACCTGTCGACCACCGACTACGTGCAGCACAAGTGCGCGCCCGGCACGCCCGAGGCCAACGCCTTCTACCGGATGATGGACGGCTACCTGGCCAGGCTCGACGCCCTGGGCGCCGTGATCGGCCTCACCGCCGACCACGGCATGAGCGCCAAGACCGATGCCGCCGGCCGCCCGCGCGTGCTCTACCTGCAGCAGGTGCTCGACGGCCTGCTCGGCGAAGGCCAGGCGCGCGTGATCCTGCCCATCACCGACCCCTACGTGGTGCACCACGGCGCGCTGGGCTCCTACGCCACCGTGCACCTGCCCGGCGGCGAGGCCATCGCGCGCGCGCGCGCCGCCATCGAGGCCCTGCCGGGCATCGAGGTGGTGCTCAGCCGCGAGCAGGCCGCCAGCCGCTTCGAACTGCCGCCTGAGCGCATCGGCGACCTGGTCATCGTGAGCGACCACCTCACGGTGCTGGGCACCAGCGAGCACAAGCACGACCTCTCCGGCCTCACGGTGCCGCTGCGCTCGCACGGCGGCATCTCCGAGCAGAAGGTGCCGCTGCTGTTCAACCGCCCGCTGCAGGGCGTGCCCGCCACCCGCCGGCTGCGCAACTTCGACGTCTTCGACCTCGCGCTCAACCACGTGGCCGTCAACCGCTAGAGGTCCCCATGCCGCATGACTACTACAACCCCGTGCGCAGCGTCTACGGGGCCGGGGCCCTGTGTGCCCTGCCCGGGCTGCTCGCCGGCCGCAAGGCCCTGCTGGTGACCTTTCCGGAGGCGCGCGCGCTGGGCCTGGTGGCCCGGGTCGAGGCCCTGCTCGGCGATGGCCTGGTGGGCGTCGTCGAGGACGTGCGCCCCAATCCCGACGTGGCCGAGCTCGCCGCGCCCTACGAGGCCTTCTGGCGCGACGACCGCGGCGCCGAGGCCATCGTCGCGCTCGGCGGCGGCAGTGCCATCGACACCGCCAAGGCGTTGATGGTGGGCACGCCCGACGGCGCCTTCGCCACCCTGGTGGCCGCGCTGGCCTCGGGCCAGCCGTTCGCGCCGTCCGGCGTGAAGGCGCTCATCGCCGTGCCCACCACCGCCGGCACCGGCAGCGAAGTCACGCCCTGGGCCACCATCTGGGACCGTGGCCGCCAGGTGAAGCACTCGCTGCACCTGAAGGAGACCTGGCCCACGGCCGCGATCATCGACCCCGAGCTGATGCTCTCGCTGCCCGCGTCGGTGACGCTGCAGAGCGGGCTGGACGCGCTGTCGCACGCGCTGGAGTCGATCTGGAACGTCAACGCCAACCCGGTGTCGGACACCTTCGCCGTGGCGGCGGTGCACGACATCCTGGACGCCCTGCCGCGACTGATGCACCGCCTGGACGACCGCGAGCTGCGCGCGCGCATGGCGCTGGCCGCGCTCAAGGCCGGCATGGCCTTCTCGAACACGCGCACCGCGCTGGCGCACTCCATTTCCTACGAGATGACGCTGCGCTACGGCCTGCCGCACGGCATCGCCTGCTCCTTCCCGCTGCCCCTGGTGCTGGCGCGCGCCATCGGCCGCCGGGCCGACCGCGACGCCGTGCTGGCCCAGGCCCTGGGCGACCTGGACGAGGCGCCCGGGCGCCTCACCGCCTTCATCGAACGCCTGGGCGTGCGCACGCGCTTCGCCGACTACGGCGTGAGCGACGAACAGGCCGAACAAATGGTGGCGCACGCCCTGACCGGCGCGCGCGGCCGCAATTTCATCGGCAGCGCCGAAAAGGAAATGGCATGAGCGAGGTGATGGAAAGCCACGGCTTCCGGGAAGAAGCGCTGCGCATCGGCGGCGAACAGGTGCACACGGGCCGCCGCTTCGACGTGCTCAACCCCTACAACGGCGAGCGCGTGGGCAGCGTGGCCATGGCCAGCGTGGAGGACGTGCGCCGCGCCATGGACATCGCCCAGGCCTACCAGCCCCGGCTCAGCCGCTACGAGCGCTCGGCCATCCTCAACCGCGCGGCGGCGCTGCTGCGCGAGCGCACCGAGGCCGGCTCCGACCTGATCACCGCCGAGTCCGGCCTGAGCAAGAAGGACAGCGTGTACGAGATCGGCCGCGTGGCCGACGTGCTGAACTTCGGCGCCAACGAGGCCCTGCGCGACGACGGCCAGGTGTTCTCCTGCGACCTCACGCCGCACGGCAAGCGCCGCAAGGTGATCACCACGCGCGAGCCGCTGCTGGGCGTGATCACGGCCATCACGCCTTTCAACCACCCCATGAACCAGGTGGCGCACAAGGTGGTGCCCAGCGTGGCCACCAACAACCGCATGGTGCTCAAGCCCTCGGAGAAGGTGCCGCTGTCGGCCTACTGGTTCGCCGACCTGCTGTACGAGGCCGGCCTGCCACCGGAGATGCTGCAGGTGGTGAGCGGCGACCCGCGCGAGATCGCCGACGAGCTGATCACGAACCCGCACGTGGACCTGATCACCTTCACCGGCGGCGTGGCCATCGGCAAGTACATCGCCGCCAAGGCGGGCTACAAGCGCCTGGTGCTGGAGCTGGGCGGCAACGACCCCCTGATCGTGATGGACGACGCCGACCTCGACAAGGCCAGCGAGCTCGCGGTGCAAGGCTCGTACAAGAACTCGGGCCAGCGCTGCACCGCCGTCAAGCGCATGCTGGTGCACCAGAAGGTGCTGGCCGACTTCACCGAGCGCGTGGTGGCCAAGACCCGCGCCTGGACCTACGGCGACCCGATGGACCGCCGCAACGAGATGGGCACGGTGATCGACGCGGCCGCGGCGGCGCATTTCCAGCGCGTGGTGGACGACGCCGTGGTGCAGGGCGCCCGCCTGCTGGTGGGCAACCGGCGCGACGGCGCGCTCTACTCGCCCACGGTGCTCGACCGCGTGCGGCCCGAGATGACGGTGGTGCGCGAAGAGACCTTCGGCCCGGTCTCGCCCATCATCGGCTTCAAGGACATCGACGAAGCGATCCGACTGTCCAACGGCACGGCCTTCGGCCTGTCCTCGGGCATCTGCACCAACCGCTTCGACGACGCCGCGCGTTTCGCGCGCGAGCTGAAGGTGGGCTCGGTGAACCTGTGGGAGGTGCCGGGCTACCGCATCGAGCTCACGCCCTTCGGCGGCATCAAGGACTCGGGCCTGGGCTACAAGGAAGGCGTGCAGGAGGCGATCAAGTCCTTCACCAACTGCAAGACCTTCTCCATGCCCTGGTGACGGCAGCGGGCAAGGCCCGCTGGGCGACTTAAGGTCGTGACGACCGGCGCGGGCCGGCGCCGACCTGTAGATCAAAGGCCCGCATTTCAGCACCAGAACCCACCCCCCTGGCAACCAAAGTGGCAAGGCGCCGGCCGGCTGTCGCGCCACATGAAATCCCCGCGCGGCGCGTGTCGATATCCGGAAGGCGGAACCCCCATCGGGACCGCATACCCCACCGGTAGCCACACGTTCACCAAGGAAGGGAGCCAGGGTCATGGGTATCGATCGTCTGTCCGTCAAAGCCCGGCTGATGGCCGGCTTCATGCTGCTCGCGGTCATCGTGCTCGCGGTGGCCACGCTGTCGATGCGCTCGCTCGGGCACGAGCACGACAGCTTCAATCAGTACGTGGGCGAGACCTCGCACCGCGTGATGCTGGCCAACAACGTGCTGGACGCGGCCAATGCGCGCGCCATCGGCGTGCGCAACCTCGTGCTCGTCGGCACGCCCGGGGCCCGGGAACAGGAAAAGAACGCCACCACCGTCGCCCACGGCCAGGTGGTCGAGGGTTTCAAGGCGCTGCGCCAGGCACTGGACAGCGACGAGCACACCAGCCCGCAGGAGCGCCGCCTGTTCGACGAACTCGTGGCCGTGGAAGCGAAGTACGGCCCGGTGGCGCTGGACATCCTGGACCGCGCCGTGAAGGGCGATCGCGAAGGCGCCGTGCAGCGCATGGAGACCGACTGCCGGCCGCTGCTCGAGGCCCTGGTCAAGGCCGGTCACGCCTACCTGGACTTTGCCGCCGAGCAGGCCGCGGATGAGGTCCAGGCCTCGAACGCCAGCTATGCCCGCAACCGCAACCTGATGCTCGGCGCCAGCGCCGTGGCCGTGGTGGCCGCGCTGATGCTGGCCCTGCTGATGACGCGCTCCATCGTCGGCCCCATCCAGGAAGCGGTGAGCGTGGCGCAGACCGTGGCCTCGGGCGATCTGCGCTCCAGCATCGCCGTGACGCGCCGCGACGAGCTGGGCGAACTGCAGGCCGCGCTCAAGGCCATGAACGAAAGCCTGGTGCGCATCGTGGGTGACGTGCGCCAGGGCAGCGACAGCATCGCCACCGGCAGCGCCCAGATCGCCTCGGGCAACGCCGACCTCTCGACCCGCACCGAGCAGCAGGCCAGCAACCTGCAGCAGACCGCCGCCTCGATGGAGCAGATGAACGCCACCGTGCGCAACAGCGCCGACACCGCGCGCCAGGCCACGCAACTGGCCACCTCGGCCAGTTCGGCCGCCGTGAAGGGCGGCGAGGTGGTGGGCCAGGTGGTGGCCACCATGCAGGACATCCAGTCCAGCAGCCAGAAGATCGGCGACATCATCGGCGTCATCGACGGCATCGCCTTCCAGACCAACATCCTGGCGCTCAACGCCGCCGTGGAAGCGGCGCGCGCCGGCGAGCAGGGCCGCGGCTTCGCCGTGGTGGCCGGTGAGGTGCGCAGCCTGGCCCAGCGCAGCGCCGAGGCGGCGAAAGAGATCAAGGCCCTGATCGGCGCCAGCGTGGGCAAGGTCGAATCGGGCTCGCGCCTGGTGGGCGACGCGCGCGCGGCGATGGACGACATCGTCGGCCAGGTGCGCCGCGTGACGGACCTGATCTCGGAGATCGGCGCCGCCACCGGCGAGCAGACCGAGGGCATCGGCCAGGTCAACAGCGCCATCGCGCAGCTCGACCAGGCCACGCAGCAGAACGCCGCGCTGGTGGAAGAAAGCGCCGCCGCGGCCGACAGCCTGCGCACGCAGGCGGCGCGGCTGGCCGAGGTGGTGGGCTTCTTCCGCTTGCTGGACGCGGGCGGCGCCAGCGGCCCGGCCCGCGCCTGAGCGCCGCTCAGGCCTTGGCTTGGCGCAGGGCCCAGGCGCGCTGCGCCGCCGGTCGGGCCAGGCAGCGTTGGTGCCAGGCCCGGGTGTGGGGCAGCTCACCGCGTCCCAGGGCGTCGAGCCGCTGCAGCACGGCGGCCAGGTTCAGATCGGCGACGCTGAAGCGCTCGCCCACCAGCCACTCGCGCCCGGCCAGGTGGCGCTCGAGCACCGCCAGGCGCGCCTGCAGCTTGTCGAGGGCGGCCGTGGCCAGCGATTCGATGCGCTGCTCGGGCGGCAGGAAGCTGGTGTGGTGGAACCACTGGCGCGCCAGCGGTTCGATCTCGGTCGCGGCCCACAGCGTCCACTGGTACACGCCGGCGACGCCCTCGGGCGTGTCGCTCCACAGGCCGCCCGCCGGGCGCGTCTGCGCCAGGTGCAGCGTGATGGCCAGCGACTCGAACAACAGCAGGCCGCCGTCATCGATGGCGGGCACGGTGCCGTTGGGGTTGATCGCCAGGTAGGCCGGCTCGCGGGTCTCGGGGCCGTTGTAGTGCCAGGGCACGTGCCGGTAGGGCAGGCCCAGTTCCTCGGCGGCCCAGAGCGGGCGGATCGCGCGCGACGCGGCGATGCCATAGATCGTCAATGCCATGGGGGTCCTTTGCGGGGGTCGGTGAAAAGGCGGGTTCAGCGGGTGGCGGCCTCGCAGGCCAGGGCCATGCCGTCCTTGCGCGGATCGGAGCCGCCGAGCAGCTGGCCATCGGGCGCGCGCAGCACCATCTGCGCGCCGCCGAAGTCGCTGCGCCCGCCCAGCTCGCCCTGTCCGGTGGGCTCGGCGTAGCCGGCCGCGCGCAGCGCGCGCACCACGGGCTCGGGTGTGCCGGCCTCGATCGCGAGGGCGCGCTCGCCCTCCAGGCGCCAGCGCGGCGCGGCGATGGCCTGTTGCAACTCCTGCCCCCAGGCGGCCAGGCGCACCAGGAGCTGCACCTGGCCCTGCGGCTGCATGGCACCGCCCACCACGCCGAAGCCGGCGTGAAAGACGCCGCCACGCAGCGCGGCCCCGGGCACCACCGTGTGGTAGGGGCGCTTGCCCGGCGCGGCGCCGTTGAGCTGGCCGGGTGGGGCGAAGCCGAAACCGCGGTTCTGCAAGGCGAAACCCGCGCCCGGCACGCCGATGCCGCTGCCGAAGCGCTTGAACACGCTGCTCATCAGCGTGACCGCGAAACCCTCGGCGTCGACCACCACCGTGCACACGGTATTGCCCGCCGGGTCGGCGACCACGCGCTTGGCGTGGGCCATGGCCTCGCCCATGCAACGGACCATGTCCAGCGCGCTGCGCGGGTCCTCGGGGTCCAGGGGCAGCGCATCCAGGGCTTGCAGGGCGTGCAGCACGGCCAGGCCGTGGGTATTGGGCGGGCACTGCAGCACCTCCAGGCCCCGGAAGCGCCCGCGCAGGGGCGTGCAGAACCCGCCGCTGTGGGCCGCGAAGTCGCTGGCGGCCAGCACGCCGCCGCGCGCGCGGCTGGCCTGCTCGGCCGCGGCGGCGGGCGCGCCCCGGTAGAAGGCGTCGGGGCCGCCGTGGGCAATGGCCTCCAGGGTGGCCGCCAGTTCGGGGTTGTGGAAAGCCTCGCCCGCGCGTGGCGGGGCGTCGGCGCGGTACAGGCGCGCGCTCACCGGGTCGCTGGCGATCACCGGCTGGAACAGCGCCCACTCGCGCGCCGCGACGGCGCCGACGGCAAAGCCGTCGCGCGCGGCGGCGATCGCCGGCGCGAACAGCCCACGCCAGGGCAACCGCCCATGCCGCTGATGCAGGTCGTGCCAGCCGCGCACCGCGCCCGGTACGGTGAGGGTGTGCACGTGGCGCTCGGGCAACCGGGCGCCGGGAAACGGCGCCAGCAGCCCGGCCTCGAAAGCCATCGGCGAGCGGCCCGAGCCGTTGTAGCTCTGGGGTTCGGCGCCCGGCGGCACCAGCATGGCCAGCAGATCGCCGCCGATGCCGGTGGCCATGGGCTCCACCACGCCCATCACGGCGTCCGCCGCAATGGCCGCGTCCACCGCGCTGCCGCCCTGGGCCAGCGCGCCCGCCGCGGCCTGCGCCGCCAAGGGGTGGCCGGTCGCCACCATGGCCGTCTCGCCGCGAACCGCGCAGGGAAGGGGGCTGTTGTGCATAGGTCGTCCGCTCAAAAGAATACAGTATACAAACACATGGGGGCAGCGACAAACCCCCGGGCAACGCCTGTCCAAGCCCTTCGCTTTCCGGGCAAGCCCTTTCCTTGGGGGTGGGCACAAGGCCTGGCACGAAGCCTGCATTCCGTGGCCGCATCTGATGTATACGGTATTCACAGATGCCCTCACTCCAGCCCAAACACCCCAAAACCACCCCTGAGACGGGCAAAAACGCACCACTCTGGGCCGATACAGGCCCCGTTGTGGCGCGGGAAAACCCTGAAACGCTAAAACAGTATTCTGTATACGATCTCGCCCGCCACCGAAGCACCTGCGCCTGAACACAGGACAGCCAAGCACAGAACCCCGCCGGCAGAAACAAGAGGGAAGGCCGCCGGCCAACCACCCCACGGTGCCGCCCGCACCGGTCGCAGCCCACCAACCACCGCCTGACCCTGCAGGCACCACACCCACGGACAAACCCATGGATTCCAACGTAACCCTGACAGCGGCGCACTGGATGTACCTGCTCGGCGTGATCAGCATCATCGTGACGATGGTGTTCCGCGCGAACGTGCTCGTGCCCTCGATCGCCGCCACCTTTCTCGTCGGCCTGGCCTGGACGGGCAACCCCCTCGCTGGCGTGGGCAGCGTCTACAGCGCCAGCCTGGTGGCCGCCAAGGAGCTGTTCAACATCTTCCTGGTGATCGCGCTGATGACGTCGCTGCTCAACGCCCTCAAGGCCTTGAAGTCCGACATCCTGATGGTGCGGCCCTTCCGCCTGCTGATGAAGAACGGGCCGGTGTCGTACCTGCTGCTGGCGGCCATCACCTACTTCATCTCGCTGTTCTTCTGGCCCACGCCCGCCGTGCCGCTGGTGTGCGCGGTGCTGCTGCCCGCCGCCATCGCGGCCGGCCTGCCGCCCATCGTGGGCGCGGCCGCCATCGCCGTGGCCGGCCAGGGCATGGCGCTGTCGTCCGACTACGTGATCGGCGTGGCCCCCGGCATCAGTGCCAAGGCCGCGGGCGCGGCGGCGGCGGTGATCGCCGACCGCGCGCTGGCGCTGTCCATCATCACCGGCGTGGTCGCGCTGGTGCTGATCTTCATCTTCCACCGCCGCAAATTCCAGCCCGCCAGCCCACTGCACCTGGAGCGCTGGCAGGAACTGGCCGTCAAGGGCGAACTGGCGCACGAGCACGAAGGCACGACCCACAAGGCCGAGATCGCCCAGGGCACCAGCCGCGAGCACCAGCCGGTGACCAGCCAGGACCTCAAGCGCGAGCTGCAGAGCGTGCCGGCCGAAGAATTCAAGTGGTCCAAGCTGTTCGCCATCGTCACGCCGCTGGTGTTCCTGACGGTGATCGTGCTGATGGTGCTGCCCAAGCTGGGCGTGCCGCTGGGCGACTTCAAGGGCGGCGCGGGCGCGTCGCTGGTGGGC
Organism: Hydrogenophaga sp. YM1; assembly: GCF_016903055.1. Classification (NCBI taxonomy): domain Bacteria; kingdom Pseudomonadati; phylum Pseudomonadota; class Betaproteobacteria; order Burkholderiales; family Comamonadaceae; genus Hydrogenophaga; species Hydrogenophaga sp. YM1. The sequence goes on from NZ_CP070223.1 coordinate 4,263,734, forward strand.
GGCGCCGCCGCGCTGCTGATGATCTTCGCCACGCTGGCCATGAAGGGCGCGCGTCAGATGCTGGAAGCCAGCGCCGACCACATCACCGAGGGCTTCGTGTTCGCCTTCCGCGCCATGGGCTCGGTGCTGCCGATCGCCGGTTTCTTCTTCCTGGGCGCCAGTGAAACCGCGGCCGCCATCTTCGGTGGCGACGCATCACAAACCCCCAGCCTGCTGTTCGACCTGGTGCGCAGCGCGCAGGACTGGATCCCGCACAACCCGCTGTTCGTGGCCTTCGGCCTGCTGATCGTGGGCATGGTCACCGGCATCGACGGCTCGGGCTTCTCCGGCCTGCCGCTGACCGGCGCGCTGGCCGGCGCCCTGGGCCCGGTCTCCAACATCGACGCCACCACGCTCGCCGCGATCGGCCAGATGGGCGCGATCTGGACCGGCGGCGGCACGCTGATCGCCTGGTCCTCGCTGATCGCCGTGGCCGGCTTCGCGCGGGTCCCGGTCACCGACCTGGTGCGCGTGCTCGCACTGCCGGTGCTCATCGGCCTGGCGGCGTCCACCGTGCTGGCCGTCGTGCTGTTCTGAATCCCCTCCCCCACCACCCCCAAACCTGCGGTATTCCCATGAAAAAAAGCATCCTGCTGATCTCCGCCACGCTGGCCACCGGCGCGGCCATGGCGCAATCCAGCGTCACCCTGTACGGCCTGGCCGACATGTACCTGTCGAGCCAGAAGAACCCCGCCACCGGCCTGCGCATGAGCAAGCTCGACAGCAGCGGCGTCTATGAAAGCCGCTTCGGCTTCAAGGGCAGCGAAGACCTGGGCGGCGGCTACAAGGCCAACTTCCAGCTCGAGTCGGGTTTCGCGATGGACAGCGGCGGCGCCCCCGCCCTGTCGTTCACGCGCCAGTCCTGGGTCGGCATCTCGGGCGGCTTCGGTGACCTGCGCTTCGGCAAGGCCTGGAGCGCGTTCGACGACATCAGCGGCACGGCGCTGGCGGCCAAGAACTCGGTGCTCGCGCCCAACCAGGGCGCGTGGCTGAGCACCTCGTACAAGGACGCGCCGAACAACGGCGTCTACTACGCCTCGCCCAACTTCGGCGGCTTCAGCGGCGTGGTGAGCTACGGCACCGGCGAGAACAAGACCGCCGCCGATGGCGCCGGCTCGATCACCAGCGTGCACGTCAAGTACGCGGGCGGCCCGGTGTTCGCCGGCGTCGCTTTCCAGAACGAGAAGGCCACGAGCAATTCCACGGCGATCAAGTTCACGCGCGTCAACGGCTCGTACGACTTCGGCCCCGCCAAGCTGCTGGCCAGCTACGGCCGCGTGGCCTACGGCGCGGACGACACCAAGGAATGGACCATCGCCGCCGACGTGCCCCTGGCCGGTGGCTGGCTGCTGTCGGGCGGTATCGCGCAGTCCAAGGGCTCGGTCACGGGCTTCGTGGGCGACCCCAACTACACGGGCAAGCTGGTCACCACGGTGGCGCCCGGCGCGCCGGACGTCAAGCGCACGGGCTGGAGCGTGGCGGCCTTCTACAGCCTGAGCAAGCGCACCACGCTGTACGGCGGCTACCGCGCCAACACCATCAAGACGCCGGGCGCCGCCGACCAGGACGGCAGCGTGCTGGGCGTGGGCATGTACCACCTGTTCTGACGCAGACGCGCGGGGGGCCGTGTTCCCCCCGCTGTTCATCCGTCGAGTTTTCCTTTGGAGCCCTTCACGTCAGGGCATTCGCCGCGGCTTCGGGCCGCGGTCTTTTTTGGGCGCTCGAATAGAATCGGCCGGCTTCGGACCCAGCCCCGGCCCCGCCCGACGCCCCGCCGAACACAGAGCCACGCCCACACCATGAACCTGCCACGCAAGGAAGCCTCGCTGGGGGCGAGCCATTCGCCCCTGACCACGCTGGTGGTCGAGGCCCTGCGCGAACGCATCATGGGTGGCGCCATCTCGCCGGGCGAGCGCCTGGTGGAGAGCCGCCTGTCCGACGAACTCGGCGTCTCGCGCATGCCCGTGCGCGAGGCCCTGCGCCAACTGGCCGCCGAAGGCCTGGTCACCATCGAGCCGCGCCGCGGCGCCTCGGTCACCGCCTTCTCGCCCGAGCAGGTGCGCGAACTGGTCGAGGTGCGCGCCACGCTCGAAGGCCTCAACGCCAAGCTCGCCGCGCAGCGGCACGACGAGAAGCAGATCGCCGCGATGGAAAGCATCCTGGCCGAGGGCACGCGCATGGCCACCAGCGACGACCAGGCCGCGCTGCTGGAGATGAACCAGCGCTTCCACGACGCCTTGGGCAGCATCGCCGCCAATTCGGTGCTGCAGGAGCTGATGCGCTCGCTGCGCGACCGCACCGCGCTGATCTTCGCCCCGCTCAACCGCACGCGCGGCCAACAGAACTGGGACGAGCACGCCGCGATCCTGCGCGCGGTGATCAAGGGCGACGCGGAACTCGCCTCGCTGCTCGCCATGCGCCACGTGTACAACGCGGCGCAGATGGAACCCTGAACAGGAACACCCCCGCCGCGCTGCGCGCGACCCCCTCAAGGGGGTGACACCAGCGGCCCGGCAAAGCCGCTTCCGCGGTATCTCTGGCCTTGGGGCTGTCTCAGTTCGCCGCGCCTTGAAGGCGCTGCCACACCAAACCGGCCAGCGCCACGTCTTCCAGGCCCACGCCCACCGACTTGTAGAGCGTCACCGCCTGCGCGTCCTGCCGGCCGGGTTTGAGGCCCGCAACCAGCTCGCCCAACTCGACGATGCGCGCGGGGTCCAGCGCGCCGGGCGTGGCCAGCACCAGGTCGCCCGCTTCCTGCAGGGTCTGCGGCTTCCACTCCACGGCGATGGTCGCGGCCCGGCGCAGGGCCGCGTCGTCGAGCTCGCGCGTGTGCGGCAGGCTGGAGCCGATGGCGGCGACGAAGCTGCCCGGTGCCAGCTGCTCGCCTCGAAACAGCGGTGTGGTGGACCGCGAGGCGGTGACCACGATGTCGGCGCCCTCCACCGCGGCCTCCGGCGCGCACAGGCGCACCGGTACGCCGCAGGCGGCCTGCAGCTCCCCGGCCAGCGTGGGCGGCGCGTAGGGGTCGCTCACGCGGATCTCCCCCAGGGAGAAGGCGCGCGCCATCTGCACCGCGTGCATGCGGCCTTGCACGCCGGCGCCGTACAGGGCCATCACCCGCGCGTCGGCGCGCGCCAGGTGGCGCGCCGCGATCACCGAGCAGGCGGCGGTGCGCAGGCGCGTGATGGCGCCGGCGTCGAACGAGGCCAGCGCGCGGCCGTCGTCGGCGGCGAACAGCAGGATGACGAAGGTGAACTGCCCCTGGATGGTGGTGTAGACCTTGGCGCCGACCACGCCCTGGCCCGGCACCACCGCGCCCAGGGTGGAGAGCTTGACGCCGCCCGCCTCGGTGCGCACGCGCGCCTGCATCGCGGCCTCGCCGCGGCCGAAGCGCGCAAAGGCATCGTCCAGCACGGCCTGCGCGTCCTCGGGGCTGATGGTGGCGTCGACGACGGCGTCGGTGATGTGTTGCATGGTGGTGAAGGGTTCAGGCCGCGGACAGCGTGCGCAGCAGGACGACGATGGCGCCGATCGCCGCCATGGCGAGCAGCATCTTGCGCACCAGCGGCGCGGGCACGAAGCGCTTGATCGGGTTGGAAGCGAAGAAGCCGGCGAACATCCACGGCATCAGCAGAGCGCTCAGCAGGTATTCGTGGGCGCCCATGCGGCCCACCACGGTGAGCACCGTGATCGACACCGCCGAGCCGATGAAGAAGATGGCGCCGAAGGTGCCACGCAGCTGGGCCGCACCCATGTTCTGCATGGCGATGGCGAACGGCGGCGCGCCGGCCGAGGTGATGGTGCCCATCATCCCCGAGGCCACGCCGGCCACGGCCATGTTGCGCCGCGAGGGCATCACCCGCCAGCCGGTCAGGCTCAGGCTCACGCCGGTGAGGATGAGCAGCGCAAACATCAGCGACAGCGTCTTCACCGGCAGCAGCACCAGGCAGGCCGCGGCCAGCACGGTGCCGCCGAGGCGGCCGGCCACGGCCACGCTGGCCAGGTTCCACTGGATGTCCGCGCGGTCGCGCAGGCCGCCCATCAACGCGAGCGGGCAGCTCAGCACCAGCAGCGGGCCCGGCACCAGCTCGGGGAACCACATCGCGGCCAGGGGCGCGGCGAACATGGCGAAGCCCAGGCCGCTGACGCCCTGCAGGCAGGCACCGACCAGCACCAGCACGCCGGCCGCGAGGTAGTGCAGGCCGCTGACGCCCTGCACGAGGTCGGTGGACAGCCAGTCCATGGCGCTCACCAGGACACGGCGATGTCGCCCTTCACGAACGTCTGGCAGGCCATGCGGAAGCCCGCGGCCAGGTCCTCGTCGCTGAGGTGCTTGCGCTCCTTGGCCTTCACTTCGTCGGTGTTGTCCAGGCCCTGCTCGATGCGGCACTTGCAGGTGCCGCACAGGCCGCCGCCGCACTTGAAGGGAATGCCGCCCTTCTCGCGCAGTGAGACGCGCAGCAGGTTGCTGTTGTCCGGCGCGCTGACGAGCTTGTTGTCGTTGCTGATGAAGGTGATGTTGACGGTCATGGCGTGTTGAAGGCGGCGGGATCGCGGGGGCGCAGCTCGGCCTGGGTGCTGCCGTAACTGCACAGATTGCGCAGCTCCCGGCGGGCCGATTCGAGGTCCGCAAAGGATTCAAGGAACTTGGAAGGCACCGAGTTGACGGTGTCCTGGCCGCTTTCATCGATCACCCGCACGCGCGTGGGCGCGGGCAGCTCGGCCACGAGGAAGCGGGCGCGCACGCGGCCGTCGCAGTGGTAGTCCCAGGCCTCGACCGGCACCAGGCCGTCGCTCGGCTCGGTGCGGAACTGGCCGGGCTTGCTGGTCAGGATCACGTAGGTGGTCATGGGGCGGTCCTTCGCGGGCGCGGGGGGTCAGTCCTGCTGGAGTTCGATGTCGTGCTCGATCCAGAGCTGGCAGGTCAGGCGCCAGCCCTGGTCCAGGCGCTCGCCGAGCTGCTTCTTCTCTTTCCAGTTGGGCGGCGGCAGGTGCTCGGCACCGGACAGCACGCGGGTGGCGCAGGTGGCGCACTTGCCCATGCCGCACTGGTACTGCAGGTGCGGGTAGGGATAGGCCTTGATGCCCGCGCGCACCACCAGGTTGCTCTTGGGCGCCACCTCGTCGCGGTAGGTCTGGCCGTTCTTGTGGAAGGTGACGATGGGCATATCGGCAGGGCTGGACTGGTCTTGGATTCGGAGAAAGTATACAGTATACTTTTAACGACGGCGCTCATTTGCCCGTTGATTCGGTCGGTTTTTGCCTTGGAATCGACCGATATGTATACTGTATACGCCAATCGGTCGCGAGAGACCGCCCCGATGCCGGTGTCCACCCATCACCCACCAGGAGAGCCCCATGTCCCAACTGCTCAGCCGAGACGAATTCCGCACCGCCCTCGAAAACGCCATCAAGGGCAAGAGCGCCAACCAGTCCCCCTTCAGCCTGGCCTGGGCCGGCGGCACGCTCTCGCGCGAGCACCTCGCGCGCTGGGCCGAGAACCACTACCACTACGTCGGCCCCTTCGCCGACTACCTGGGCTACCTGTACGCGCGCACGCCCGACCACATGACCGAGGCCAAGGACTTCCTGCTGGCCAACATGTATGAAGAGGAAATCGGCGGCGACCGCCACACCGACCTGCTGATCCGCTTCGGCGAGGCCTGCGGCACCACGCGCGAGCGCATCGTCGACGCCGACAACATGAGCCCCACCACGCGCGCCCTGCAAAGCTGGTGCTACGCCGTGGCCATGCGCGAAGACCCCGTGGTCGCCGTGGCCGGCCTGGTGGTGGGCCTGGAGTCGCAGGTGCCGTCCATTTACCGCAAGCAGACGCCCACGCTGCGCGAGAAGTACGGCTTCACCGACGAGGAAGTCGAGTTCTTCGACCTGCACATCGTGTCCGACGAGATCCACGGCGAGCGCGGCTACCAGATCGTGCTGGAGCACGCCAACACGCCCGAGCTGCAGAAGCGCTGCCTGCGCATCTGCGAGATCGGCGCCGAGATGCGCCTGCTCTACACCACCGCGCTCTACAACGACTACGTGGCCCCGGCCCAGCAGAAGCCGGTGCTGGCCAAGGCCGCCTGAGCCTCCGCGGCGGGCCGCGGCGCGGCCCGCCCCACCCGGCCCCTCCTTCCGATATGAACCACCACCGGCTGACCCTGGACGAGGTCGAGCTCCTGGTCGGCAGCGCCGGCCAGGGCGAGACCCTGGTTTTCGTGCACGGCTCCTGGGACGACCACAGCGCCTGGGACGCCGTGGCCGCGCTGCTGTCGCCGCGCTGGCGCGTCGTGGCCTACGACCGCCGTGGCCATGGCGGCAGCACCGAACCCGGTGGACAGGGACACATCAGCCAGGACGTGGCCGACCTGCACGGCGTGATCGAGGCCATCGGCCAGGGCCCCGTGCACCTGGTGGGCCATTCCTACGGCGCCTGCGTGGCGCTGCTGTACGCCGCGCGGCACCCCGAGCGGCTGCGCAGCCTGTGCCTGCACGAGCCGCCGCTGTTCGGCGTGCTGGGCGAATCGCCCGCGCACGCGCCGCTGGCGCAAGCCACCAAGGTGGCCATGGCGCGCGCGGCGGCGCTCATCGACAACGGCGAGGCCGCGCTCGGCGCGCGGGTCTTCGCGGAACAGGTCGCGCTCACCGGCCAGCCCTGGGAAGAGGTCATGGACGCGCGCATGCGCGCCACCTGGGTGGCCAACGCCGCCACCTGGCTCGACCAGTCGCGCGACCCCGAGCGGCTGGCGCTGTCTCCCGAACTGCTGGCCCACAGCCCGCTGCCCGTGCTGCTCACGCAGGGCGACCGCAGCCCCGAGGCCTTCGGCCCCGGCGTGGACCGCCTGGCCGCCGCCACCCCCCATGCCACGCGCCGCACCCTGGCGGGCGCGGGCCATTTCCCCCAGCTGACGCACCCGCAGGCCTTCGCGCACTGCCTGGGCGATTTCCTGACACCGCTTTCCTCCTCCACCGGAACACCCGCACCATGAGCACGACAGCCGAAGCCTTCCTCACCGAAATCAGCGCCCCGGGCCGGCCGGTCGAGGAGTTCCTGAACTACATCGACGGCCAATGGGTCAAGTGCCGCAGCGCGCGCACCTTCGACAACAGCAACCCGGCCCACACCGACGAGCTGATCGGCCGCTTCCAGGCCTCCACCGCGCTGGACGCGGAGGACGCGGTCAACGCCGCCACCGCCGCCTTCGAGGACTGGCGCAAGACCGCGCCGAGCCAGCGCGCCAAGATCCTGAACAAGGCCGCCGACTACCTGGAGGCCAACGCCCAGCGCTTCGGCGAGGAGCTCAGCCGCGAGGAAGGCAAGTCGGTCGCGCTCGGCAAGGACGAATTCCTGCGCGCGGCCCAGACCTTCCGCTTCTACGCCATCGAGGGCCAGACCTTCGGCGGCGAGACCTACCCGCAGGACGACGCCAACATGATGGTCTACAGCCAGCGCGAGCCGCTGGGCGTGGTCTCCGTCATCTCGCCCTGGAACTTCCCGGCCTCCATCCCGGCGCGCAAGATCGCGCCCGCGCTGATCACCGGCAACACCATCGTCTTCAAGCCCTCGTCGGACGCGCCGCTGAGCGGCCTGCGCCTGGTCGAGGCCCTGGTCGAGGCCGGCATCCCCAAGGGCGTCATCAACTACATCACCGGCCGCGCCGGCGACGTGGGCCCCATCATCACCACCTCGAAATCGATCCGCGCGATCTCCTTCACCGGCTCCACGCAGGCCGGCATGCACATCCACCGCACCGTGCACCTGACCACGCGGCTGCAGATGGAGCTGGGCGGCAAGAACCCGCTGATCGTGATGGAAGACGCCGACCTGGACCAGGCCGTGGAACTCGCCATCAAAGGCGGCTTCTCGCTCACCGGCCAGGCCTGCACCGGCACCAGCCGCGTGATCGTGATGAAGGCCGTGAAAGAGGCCTTCACCAAGAAGCTGGTCGAGCGCGTGAAGACGCTCAAGATCGGCCCCGGCCACCAGCCCGGCATGGACCTGGGCCCGCTGGCCACGGCCAAGCAGCTCGAGACCGTGCTGCACTACCTGGACATCGGCCGCCAGGAGGCGCGGCTGCTGTGCGGCGGCGAGCGCCTCAGCGGCGCGCCCTACGACAAGGGCTACTACGTGACGCCGGCCGTGTTCGACAAGGTCACGCAGTCCATGCGCATCGCGCGCGAAGAAATCTTCGGCCCGGTGATCGCCGTGCTCGAGGCCGACAGCTTCGCCAGCGCCATGGCCATGGCCAACGACAGCGAGTACGGCCTGTCGGCCGCCATCGCCACGCGCAACCCGCGCTACATGCACGACTTCGCCAACAACATTCAGTCGGGCACGGTGAAGATCAACCGCACCACCACCGGCAACCTGGTGAACGCGCCCTTCGGCGGCATGAAGAACTCCAGCACCTCCACCTTCCGCGAGTCCGGCCGCGTGGGCCTGGAATTCTTCACGCAGACCAAGGTCGTCTACCGCGGCCTCTGAACCCGCCCCGCTCTTACAAGGACAAGACCCACATGAAATCCGCTCTCAAGCTGCAACTGCCCGAAGCGCGCCGCATGGCCGCCGCCGCCCTCGACAAAGCCCAGGCCCTGGGCGTGCCCGAGACCGTCTGCATCACCGACGAAGGCGGCTTCCCGCTGGTGCTGGAGCGCATGGACGGCGCGCGGGTCACCGGCCCGCAGATCGCCTGGAACAAGGCCTTCACGGCCGCCGGCCACAAGCGCTCCACCCACCTGTTCAACACGCCGCCCAACGGCCCCGCCCTGCCCGGCAACGAGGCCTTCGGCATCCAGTGGAGCTTCGACGGCAAGTTCGCCGTCTTCGTCGGCGGCTTCCCCATCGTGGTCAATGGCGAGGTGGTGGGCGGCGTGGGCCTGAGCGGCGGCAACGGCGAGCAGGACACCGCCTGCGGCCTGGCCGCGCTGCAGGCCCTCAAGGACCTGCTGGCCGGGCAAGGCCTGGACGTGGTCGTCAAGGCCGACCTGAAGTACTGATGGTCCCGTCGCCGGAGCGCGCCATGGCCCACCGCATCACCTGGCTGGAAACCGGCCATTGCTTCGACGCCGGCGCCGACGAGGCCGTGCTGAGCGCGGCGCGCCGCCACGACGTGCCCTTCGCCTACGACTGCCGCAACGGCGCCTGCGGCACCTGCCGCGTGCGCGTGGTGGAGGGCCAGGTGCGCTACGAAGACGAGCTGCCCATGGGCCTGAGCGAAGAAGAGGCCGCCGCCGGCCAGGCCCTGCTCTGCCAGGCGCGCGCCTGCGGCGACCTGGTGGTGAGCGTCGAGCCCGACCTGGGCCCGCCGCCGCAGCGCCTGCTGGCGCGCGTGGACAGCGTCGAGGCCCTGTGCGGCGACGTCACGCGCCTGTGCCTGGAACTGCCGGTGGAACCCGACTTCCGCTTCCACCCCGGCCAGTACATGAACGTGCACCTGCCCGACGGCAGCCACCGCAGCTTCTCCATGGCCTCCTGCCCGGCCGGCGCGCGCGTGGACTTCCACATCCGCCGCATCCCGGGCGGCCGCTTCACCGACGGCGAGCTCACGCAGCTGCAGCCCGGCGACGCGCTGGAGGTGGAGCTGCCCCTGGGCAGCTTCCGACTGCACCCGCAGGACTACCGCCCCATCGTGATGCTGGCCACCGGCACCGGCCTGGCCCCGCTCAAGAGCATGCTGGAATCGCTCAAGGGCGACGAGGACTGCCCGCCCGTGCACCTCTACTGGGGCGCGCGCACCGAGGCCGACCTCTACCTCGACGCCGAGATCCGCGCCTGGGGCGAAGGCCTCTACGAGTTCCGCTACGTGCCCGTGCTCTCGCGCGCGGGCGAGGCCTGGAGCGGCCGGCGCGGGCACGTGCAGCAGGCGGTGATCGAAGACCTGGGCGCCGAACTCGGCGAGTGCGCCTTCTATATGTGCGGCTCGCCCGCCATGATCGCCAGCGCCAAGGCCGAGCTCGCGGCGCAGGGGGCCGACCCGGCCTTCTTCTACTCCGACAGCTTCCTGTTCCAGAGCGAACTGGTGGCGGGCTGAGGGGCGCCGCCCCCTCAGCCTGCGAACGCCTTCATGCGCGCGTGCAGCACCTGCACCAGCTGGCGCGCCGCCGGTGACAGCGAGCGGCCTTCCTTGACCAGCACGTAGATGTCGCGCGAGACGCGTGGCCCGCTCAGGGGCCGCGCCACCAGGTCCGGGTCGCGCGAGTAGCGCAGATAGGCGGCCGGCATGATGGACGGCCCCATGCCGCAGGACGTCATCCACAGCGCGGTGGACAGCAGGGACACCTCGCGCGCCACGTTGAGCCGGATGCCCGCCTGCGCGGCGGAATGGTCGATCAGCGGGCGCACGCCGAAACCGGGCCGCACGGTGGCCACGGGCACGCCGTCCAGGTCCTTCCAGCGCACCGACTTGCGCGCCGCCATCGGGTCGTCCTTGTGCAGCACCACGCTCAGGTGGTCGCCCATGAGGCGCTGCATCTGCACGCCGTCGTCCGCGCGGTCGGGCGTGCCGATGCCGAAGTCGGCGCGTTCGCCGATCAGGCGCGCGATGAACTGGTCGGGCGCGCAGTCGTCCACGTTGACCTGGATGTCCGGGTGCCGCTCGCGGAACGCGCGGATCACCGGCGGCAGCAGGACCTCCGCCAGGGTCGGCGTGCAGGCCACCGTGACACGGCCGCGCCGCAGCGAGGACAGGTCGTCCAGGCCGGCGCTCAGCGAGTCGATGTCGCGCAGCACGCGCTGCGCGGTCTCGATCACGTCGTGCGCCGCCGGCGTGGGCTGCAGCGAACGCGTCGTGCGGTCGAACAGGCGCATCCCCAGCACCTCTTCCATCTGGCGGATCAGCACGCTCACGGCCGACTGCGTGACGTAGAGCTGGGCGGCCGCCGTGCTCAGGCGCCGCAGCTTGTAGACCGCGACGAAGGCGCGCAGCTGCTTCAGGGTGAGGCCGGTGACGCGGGACGTATTCATGAAGTCATTTTATGGATGCTTGAATAACTATCGATTTACGAATGAACGGATCTGGACTTCAATCGCGGCCTTCCCCCCGCCGACCGATGCCCCCCAGGGACACCCCGTGCGCCGCAACGACCGCCCCGATCACCCCCCGCCTTCGCCCGCGACCGACGCCCCGCCCGAGCGCGTGGCGCTGCGCCTGGGCGAGGCCCGGCTGCTGGGCCTGCGGCGGCGGGGCGTGTCGCGCTTTGGCGGGCTGCGCTACGCGCTGGCACCGGTGGGCGCGCGGCGCTTCGCCCCGCCCGCGCCCCTGCCCCTGCGCGGCGAGGTCGACGCCACCGGCACCGGCCCGATCGCGCCCCAGCTGCCCTCGGCGCTCGCCCCGGTGCTGGGCGCCTGCGAGGCGCCGCAGTCCGAGGACTGCCTGCACCTGACGGTCTGGACACCCGGGGCCGACGCGGCGCGCCGCCCCGTGCTGGTGTGGTGCCACGGCGGCGCCTGGCAAAGCGGCGGCGTGCTCGACTGGTACAGCGGCGAGGCCCTGGCGCGCCGCGGCGATGTGGTCGTGGTGGGCCTCAACGCGCGCCTGGGTCCCCTGGGCTGGCTGCTGGCCGACGGCGGCGTGGCCAACCTCGGCCTGCTGGACCTGGAGCTGGCCTTCCAATGGGTGGCGACCCACATCGCGGCCTTCGGCGGCGACCCGGCGCGGATCACCGCCATGGGGCAGTCCGCGGGCGGCGTCAACGTCGCGGCCCTGGGCATGCGCGGCGCCTCGGGCTTCCAGCGCGCGATCCTTCAGAGCGCGCCCCTGGGCCGCGGCGCCCGCTCGGCCGAGGCCGCGCGGTTCATCGGCCGCACGCTGCTGCGCGCGGCGGGCGCGGCCGACCTGCGCCAGGCCCGCGACCTGCCGGTGGAGCGCCTGCTGCGCGCGCAGCTCGCGCCCGAGGTGGTGGCCGCCACGCGCGCGGCGGCCGACGGCCACGGCCTCTTCGGCCCGGTGCTCGACGGCGACACGCTGCCGCCCCTGTCGGCGCCGCTGACCGCCCACGCGGCTGGCCGGGTCGACGTGCTCGCCGGCTGGAACCGCGACGAGATGCGCGCCTTCGCCGCCCCCGGCGCAGCGGTGAACGAGGCCGAGACGGAGCGCCGCTTCGCCACGCCCGCGCGCCAGTGGGCCGCGCAGTCGGCGCGCGCCGGCGCCCAGGCCTGGCTCTACCGCTTCGACGGCCCGCCCGGCCTGCCCTTGGGCGCCTGCCACTGCGCCGAACTGCCCTTCGTGTTCGGCACGCACGGCGCCTTCGCCTCGGCGCCCCTGCTCGCCGGGCTGCATCCCGCCGATGGCCAGCGCCTCACGCAGCAGATGCAGGCCGCCTGGCTGGACTTCGTGCACGGCCGGCCCCTGCCCTGGGCACCGGGCCCGCAGCCCCAGGTGTTCGCGTGAACGCCGCCCCCGTTTCCCTTCCTACCCGAGAGCCCAAGCAAGCACCATGCGATTGACCGAAGGGGACCTGCCCCCGACCCTTGACGACGACACCCTGGCCGCCTTCGACCGCGTCCAGCCCATCGCGGCCTCCGACGCCGAGATCGAGGCCGCCGTGCGCGACGCCGACCTGCCCGCCCTGCTCGCGGCCCTGGCCATGCTGACCCAGGACCCGGCCCTGCTGGCGGACGATCTCAAGCCGCCCTCGCCGTCGATGACGGCGCGCATCGCGCCACAGGGCGGCCTGTCGGCCGAGGCCCAGGCCAAGGCCCGCGCCCTGGCCACGCAGGCCCTCATCCGCTACCGCGACGCCGGCTGTCCCGAGGCGCCCACGCCCTCGCCCGAGTGGCTGGACCGCATCGTGCAGTTCCTCATCCGCGACGGCCACGAGGACCTGATGGACCTGCTGCGCCACGAGGTCAACGTGCCCGACGACCGCGGCGCGCCCGGCTGGCACGTGAGTGACTTCCCGCAGGCCGCCGGCACCAAGGTGGCGGTGATCGGCTCCGGCTTCGCCGGCATCACCGCCGCCTACCGGCTCAAGCAGGCCGGCCTGGACTTCACGGTGTTCGAGAAGAACCGCGAGATCGGCGGCGTGTGGTGGGAGAACACCTACCCCGGCTGCCGCCTGGACACGCCCAACTTCGCCTACAGCCTGTCCTTCGCGCAGAAGCAGGACTGGACGCAGCAGTTCTCGCAGCAGCCCGAGATCCTGCGCTACCTGCTCGACGTGGTGCGCCGCACGGGCATCCGGCCCCACATCCGCGTGAACACCGAGGTCGAGGCGCTCGAATTCGACGAAGACAAAGCCGCCTGGAAAGTGACGGCGCGCCACGCCGACGGCAGCGCGCACGTGGAGCACTTCCACTTCGTCATCACCGCCATGGGGCTGCTCAACCGGCCGCACATCCCCGACTTCCCGGGCCTGGCGTCCTTCAAGGGCGAGGTGGTGCACTCCGCCGCCTGGCGCCCCGACGTGAGCGTGCAAGGCAAGCGCGTCGCGCTCATCGGCACCGGCGCCAGCGCGTTCCAGATCGGCCCCGAGATCTATGCCCAGGTGAGCCGCCTGAGCGTGTTCCAGCGCAACCCGCCCTGGATGCTGCCCACGCCCACCTACCACGACGACCTCAAGCCCGGCATCCGCTGGCTGCTGGGCCACGTGCCCAGCTACGGCCGCTGGGTGCGCTTCTGGCAGTTCTGGATCGGCGTGGAAGGCCGCCTGCACCTGGTGGAACTGGACCCGGCGTGGCAACACCCGGTGTCCATCAGCGCCGGCAACGAGGCCCTGCGCCAGGAATGCCTGGCCATGCTGCAGCAGCAGTTCGCCGACCGGCCCGACCTGCTGGCCCACGCCACGCCCGACTACCCGCCGGGCGCCAAGCGCATGCTGCGCGACAACGGCACCTGGCCGCAGATGCTCAAGGCCGGCAACGTGGACCTGGTGACGCAGGGCATCTCGCACCTGAGCGAGAACGCCATCCACACCACCGACGGCCAGCGCCACGAGGTGGACCTCATCATCTGCGCCACCGGCTTCAAGGCCGCCGACTTTCTCTACCCGCTGAAGGTGACCGGCCGCGCCGGCCAGGACCTGCACCGCCACTGGGACGGCGACTGCCGCGCCTACCTGGGCATCTCCGTGCCGGGCTTTCCCAACCTGTTCATGACCAGCGGCCCCAACACAGGCGTGGTGGTGAACGGCAGCGCCATCTTCTCGTCCGAGTGCCAGGTGGAGTACACCCTGCGCGCGCTGCGCCACGTGCTCAGCCAGGGCCACAGGACCGTGGACTGCCGGCCCGAGCCCTACGCGCAATACAACGCCTGGATCGACCAGGGCAACCAGACCAAGGCCTGGGCCGTGGCCAAGACCAGCAGTTGGTACAAAAACAAGAGCGGCCGCGCCGCGCAGACCTGGCCCTTCGGCATGCTGGAGTACTGGAACCTCACCGCCCGCTTCAGGCCCGAGGACCACGTGCTCGCCTGAGCACGGGCCCGCCCCTCCCCTTTCTTTCACCGACACACACCACAAGGAGACACATGTTCACGTCCGCCCTTCGCTCCCTCATCGCCCTGGGCCTTGGCGCCCTCATCGCCACGCTGGCCGCCGCGCAGGACTACCCGGCGGACAAGCCGGTGAAGTTCGTGCTGCCCTTCCCGCCCGGCGGCTCGGCCGACGCCGTCACCCGCGAGCTGGCCGACAAGCTGCAGAGCCAGGGCCACGGCATCTTCATCATCGAGAACAAGCCCGGCGCCGCCGGCAACCTGGCCACCGGGCAGGTGGTGCGCGCCGCGCCCGACGGCCACACCATCCTGGTGGGCGTGACCGGCGCGCTGGTCATCAACCCCGAGCTCTACCCCAACCTGGGCTACCGCCCCGAGACCGACCTGACGCCGATCTCCATGCTGGCGCAGGCGCCGGTGGTGATCGTGGCCAGCCGCGAATCGGGCCTGACGTCGCTCAAGGACCTGGTGCAGCGCGCCAAGGCCAAGCCCGGCGAGCTGTCCTACGCCACCAACGGCACCGGCACCAGCCACCACCTGGCGGGTGAGCTGTTCAAACAGAAGACCGGCATCTTCATGGTGAACATCCCCTACAACGGCACGCCCGGCGCGCTGCAGGACATCGGCGGCGGCCGCGTGGACCTCGGCTTCCTGGACCTCACGGCCGCGCTGCCCATGATCCAGTCGGGCCGCATCGTGGCCCTGGCCACCACCGGCAGCGCGCGCCCCTCTGCCCTGCCCAACGTGCCCACCGTGGCCGAGGCCGGCTACCCCGGCTACGAGGCCATGACCTGGATCTCGCTCGTGGCGCCCAAGGGCATGAAGCGCGAGAACATCGCCAAGCTCAGCGGCCTGGTCAACGCCGTGCTGGCGGACGAGGCCTTCAAGAAAAGCACCGCGGCCAAGGGCATGGAAGCGGTGGGCTCGACGCCGGAGGCGATGCAGCGGTTTCTGGCGGGGGAGACGGAGAAATGGCGCGGGGTGATTCGGGGGGCCAACATCCGCCTGAACTGAGCGCGGCATGGCCGACGGGCTCCGTGGCAGGCCTGCGTGAAAGCCGAATCCCACAGGCCTGCGCCTTCGACCAGCGGCTCAGCGCGTCGCATCGCATCTGCGATACATTCGCCGGATGAGATCCGCTTCCCTTCCCCCGATTCGAGTCGAACCCGAGTTTCGCCAGCAGCTCGAAGAGGTGCTGGCCGAGGGCGAAACCCTGAGTTCGCTCGTCGAGCATGCGGTGCGCCAGGAGTTGATGCGCCGCATGGCCGACGCCGAATTCCACCAGCGCGGCTTCGCCTCGCTGGCACGCGCCAAGGAGACGGGGAACTACCTTGATGCGGATGAGGTCCTGTCTCGGCTCGACGACCGGCTTCGGGCCGCCAAAGCGTCGTCCGCCCGGTGAGGCTGCTGCGCTTCACGCCCGAGGCCAGGGACGACCTCGATCGCCTCTTTGATTTCATCGTCGAGCGCGAGCTCAAGAGTTCCACGCCCAACTGGGCGCTTCCCGAGCAAGCGCTGAACACCATTCGACTGGCCTTGCAGCTGCTGCCGTCGAACCCGTTCATGGGGCGCAAGGTCGGTTCGCCATTCGAGCGGGAGTTGCTCATATCGTTTGGCAGAACGGGCTCAGTCGCGCTGTACGAGGTGGAAGCGCACGCCATCACCATCGCGGCGATCCGGCACCAGCGCGAAAACGACTACCACTGAACAGAGCGGCGCGCCGCCCCCTCACCTGATTCACCACCAAGCCCAGCAACACCGCCACCATCCCCAGCCACTGCAGCCCCACCACCGGCACCAGCAGTGAAAACGGCATGACCCGCGTGGCCGCGTGGCGTTGCAACAGACGTGTCCACAGGCTGTAGGCCAGCAGCGTGGCGGCCAGCGCCAGGTACACCACGGCGAACCAGGCGCCGGGACCCATGCCTTCCAGTTGCCGCTGCACGCTGGCGGGGCCGTCGGTGGCCAGGACGATCAGCGCGAGAAGCGCCAGAAGTCGTCGCAATGAAGATGCACCTTGGGCGAGCCTGACGTCTCTGCCAACGCTTTGGCTGTGGTCGTTTTTCCTGCACCAGGAGTACCGGTAAGGATGCGGATTTCATTCGCCTGATTCATTGCAGACTGAATTCTTGTAAGGCGTCGTGGCCAGGAGCTGACAACTGCTTTGGGCCCGGTCCCGTCTCGGCTAGCATGGTGCTTTCGGCCATGAGCGGACATTTGAAGGCCCTATCGCGCGTGTACTGAAATGGAAAGATCCGAGGTCTATCGACGCTTTCGTATGGTGTTCCAGATCATTGCAATTGCGAGTTGCGGTCTCCTCCTTGCCCTCGCGAACTTCGATTACTTCCACTCGCCGTACCTGCTGCGCATCCTGGTTCCGTTGATGCTGGTCGCTGGCGTCTCCGTTGTCCTGAGAATAGTTTGCGTCTTCAAGGAGCTCTCCGCCAAGCGGGCTGATCTCCGAAATCCGCGTCCAGATCCTGACCGACCATGGCAAGCGCTGAACAGAGACCGCTGAGGGCCCATAGCGGGCCTTGAGCCTCATTGCTGATAGACGAAGAGCAGGTACGCGATGACTGCAGCGACGGCGGCGAGCACGCCCCAGTAGAACACTCGCTGTCCTTTGGTCAGCGCCCGATACTTTTCGTCCGACATGGTTGGCCCAGCCATCTTGACTCCCCTTCTAGGCCTCAATCTGGTCGGTGAGGTACGACTGCTTCTGGCCGATTGCGGCAGTCTAGCCATGGCTGCGCAGCCTGCAAGCTATCGACCGGTCTCGCAAAGGCCTGAACGCCCGCAACGTGGCATAGAACGGACGCTCGGCGCGCGAGCCCAGCCGGCCGCCATCGCTGCAAATCCGACTTCATGAGCCGGCGCGGTACCCACCCAATCGCCCCAGCCCGAGCTACTTGCTCAACAGCGCTTCAAGCGACAAATCCAGCGAAGCGGCCAGCCTCGCCAGCGTGTGAAGCGAGGGGTTGCGCGCCTGACGTTCGATGTGCGCAATGACGGCTCTGCTGACACCGGATTGCTGAGCCAGCGTTTCCTGGGTCAGGTTCAACCGCTTTCTCGCCGAGACGAGGTTCGTTGCCAGAACCTGCTCGATCAAGACGGCACCGTCCTGCCGGGCCTGGGGCCTTTTCCCGAGCAGTGAACCCGTTGTGACGCCGAGGGCCCGCGCCAACTTGTCCACGGCGCCCAATGAGACGTTGACGCCCCCCTGCTCCAGCAGTTGAAGCATTCGCCGACTGATGTGCGCTTGCTCCGCCAGCGCGCTGGAAGTCCAGTTGCCCTTTGCTCGAAGCGCGCGGAGGTTCGCCGCCAACTGGGCAAGAAGGAGCGGGGTTTCAGGGGCTTGTTCGGACACCAAAAAAGGTTGGCACCGAACACAGGCGGATTGCTAGTTTGGGGCACAATTTGCGGTCGGTTTTTTGGGGAGCCCCACCGTGTTCATCACCGCCCCCGGCCTCGTCCAGCACCTCCACCCCGCCCAGGTCGCCCCGCGCCAGACGCACTGGCCGGCCATCACGCTCGCGCTGGAGCGGCCCTGGTACCTGCTGGTCCACGACGTGTCCTTCAACGGTCAGATGGTTTCGCAGACCTCGCTGGTGGCCTGGGACACGACGCTGCTGGACCTGCTGGCCCACATTCCCGTCGCAGACCTCAGCGGCATTGCGCGCCTGGAGCGGCACCGCGGTGCGGGCCCGAGCTGGGCGCTGGAGTGGATCAGCGCGCTGTGGGCGCCCGCGCCGGGCGAGCCTCTAGCCCTCGGCCCCTTGCTGTTCACGCTGGGCACCGACCCGCAGCTGCGCAACACCGACCTGCTGCCCGTGGGCGAGGCTGCGGGCCGGCGCCTGCTGTATGAAGCGGTTCGCGCGCGCCCTGCAGGACCAGGATCAGCCGATCACCCCGCCCGCCGCCCCCCCACCTGATTCACCACCAAGCCCAGCAGCACCGCCCCCGTCCCCAGCCACTGCAGCCCCAGCGGCGCCTCGCCGTACGCCACCCAGGCGGCCCACAGCCCCACCACCGGCACCAGCAGAGAAAACGGCGTGACCCGCGTGGCCGCGTGGCGTTGCAAGAGTCGCGTCCACAGGCTGTAGGCCAGCAGCGTGGCGGCCAGCGCCAGGTACACCACCGCAAACCAGGCGCCGGCACCCATGCCTTGCAGTTGCCGCTGCACGCTGGCCGGGCCGTCGGTGGCCAGGGCGATCAGCGCGAACGGCACGATGGGGAACAGGCTGCTCCACACCACGAAGGGAAAGGGCTCGTAGCGCGCGATCTGGCTGGCGCGGCGCGCCACGATGTTCGACAAGGCCCACATGGCCGCGGCCGACAGCGTGAGCACGAAGCCCGCCAGCGTCATCTGGCCCGGGCCTTCGCCGTGGGCCGAGGCGATGAGCAGCAGGCCCGCCAGCGCCACGCCCAGGCCCAGCCACTGGTGGGCGCGCACGCGCTCGCCCAGCAGCGGCACGGCCAGCAGCAAGGTAAAGAAGGCCTGGGTCTGCATCACCACCGAGGCCATGCCGGCCGTCATGCCCAGCTGCAGGCCCAGGAACAGGAAGCCGAACTGGCCCAGGCCCTGCACCAAGCCGTAGCCGGCAACGAAGCGCCAGGGCAGCGGCGGCGGTTTCACGAACAGCAGAAAGGGCAGCGAGGCCGCCGCGAAGCGCAGCGCGCCCAGCAGCATGGGGCTGATGGCCTGCAGGCCCAGCTTCATCACCACGAAGTTCAGGCCCCAGATCACGACCACGGCCAGGGCGCGCAGCGCATCGCCACGCGAGAACGGAAGGGGGGCGCTCACAGCGGGCGCCCTTGCGCCCGCCGCGCCGCGACGAAGGCCTCGAAGGCCTGGGCGCTGGTCTTCTTCGGCACGTAGCCAAAGCGCTCCTTCAGGGCCGTGTTGAGCAGCACCGGGCGGTAGCGCAGGAAGTCGATCTGCTCGGGCCCGTAGCGCGACACGCCGAGCGCGCGGCCCACGGCCAGGGCCGCGCGCAGCAGGCCGGCCGGGAACACGCGCGCGCGCTTGCCCAGGCGCGCGGCGATCTCATGGATGCCGAGCGCGCCGTCGCCCGCGAGGTTGAAGCAGCCCGGTGGTGCGTCGCCGCTCAGCGCGTGCAGCAGCGCGCCCACCACGTCGTCGTCCCAGACGAAGACGAAGGGGCTGTCGCTGCCGGCGATGGCGATGGGGCGCGGCTTCTGAAACAGGGCGGTGATCTGGTTGTCCACGCGCTCGCCCAGGATGGTGCCGATGCGCAGCACGGTCTGCGCCAGCCCGGGGTGCTGGCGGCGCGCCTCGGCCAGCATCTCTTCCACCAGGCGCTTGTGGTGCGCGTAGGCAAAGGCCTCGTGGCCGCGCAGCGGGTGGTCCTCGGTGATCCAGGCGGGGTTGTCGGCGTGGTAGCCATAGGCCGCGCCGCTGGAGGACACGATCAGGTGCTGCACGCCCTGCGCCAGGCAGGCCGTGAGCACATTGCGCGTGCCGCCCACGTCCACCGCGTACTCCAGCTCGCGCGTGGAGCCCTTGCCGGGCGTGACGATGGAGGCCAGGTGCACCACGGTGTCGACGCGGTGCTCGGCCAGCAGCGCGCCCAGCCCGTCGTCGCGCACGTCGACGCGGCGGTAGGTGATGCCGGGCAGGCGCCGCGCGGGCTCGACCTCGCGCACGTCGGTGGCCACCACCGTGTCGGTGCCGCCGCGCCGCGCCAGCGCGGCCACCAGGCCGCGGCCCAGGAAGCCGTCGGCGCCGGTGATGAGGATGCTCTTCGCTTTCATGCGGACCTCATGCGCGGGCCTGCCCCGGCACGCCGCCCCGCAACGGGCGCCTGCCCCACCAGCCCGCCAGCAGCATGCCGGCGATGATGTCCCAGAAGCCCCAGACGCCGGCCACCACGGCCATGCCGCCCAGGCCGCCGAAGAAGCTGAAGATCAGCACCAGGCCCAGGCCCGCGTTGCGGATGCCGACCTCGATGGACAGGGCGCGGCGGTCGTAGTCGGGCAGGCCCACGGCGCGCGCACTGAGCCAGCCGATGCCGAAGGCCAGCGCGTCGTGGATGGCCACGGCCACGATGACCAGGCCCACGTAGTCGAGGAAGTAGCGCCAGTTGCCCGCGATGGCGCCGACGATGAAGCCGATGAGCGCGAGGAAGCTGACGATGCGCACCGGCTTCTTGAAGCGCGCCGTGGCCCGGGGGAAGCGGTGCGCCACCCACAGCCCCAGCGCGAAGGGGATGCCGATGATGAGCAGGATGTGCCCCACCATCTGCACCGGGTCCAGCGCGATGGTCTTGAGCAGGGTCGAGGCCGTGGGGTGCAGGCCGCCCCAGAAGGCAAAGTTCAGCGGCATGGCCACGATGGCGATGGCGTTGGACACCGCCGTCATGGACACGCTCAGGGCCACGTTGCCGTTGGCGCGGTGGGTGAGGATGTTGCTCACGTTGCCCGGCGGGCAGCAGGCCACCAGGATCATGCCCAGCGCGATGCTGGGCGCCACGCCCAGCAGCAGCGTGAGCCCGAAGGTGATGGCGGGCAGGAACAGGAACTGCGCCACGATGCCCACGGTGAAGGCCAGCGGCAAACGCAGCACGCGCTTGAAGTCCTCGATGCGCGTGTCCAGCGAGATGCCGAACATCAGGAAGGCCAGCACCGCGTTCAGCACGGCGAGCGAGGCGGGGTTGAAGTTCAGGCGGATCTCGTCGACGGGCAGCATGGGCGGTGTCTCCTCATCCTCATTGCGAGAAGGCGTTGGCGGCCTCGCGCACGGCCTTGCGGTAGGTGCCCTTGTGCACGTAGTAGGCCATGCGCTCGAGCTTGAGGTAGCGGTAGCCGCCCGACAGGTCCGGCGGCGGGCCGGCCTTGGCGGCCTTGAGCGCGGCGGCCTGCGGCGCGCCCGCGTCCAGGGCCTTGAGGTAGCGCGCCACCAGCTCGGCCTGTTCGTAGCGGCCCTGCCAGCCCAGGCCGCTGGCCTCCACCATGCCCAGCACGGCCAGGCGGTCGAAGCGCGGCGCGAAGATGTTGAGGTAGAGCTGCGGCGCCATGCCCTGCCAGTTCAGCAGCGCGTGGTCCAGGAAGGGGTAGTGCAGCTTGTAGCCGGTGGCCGTGAGGATGAGGTCATAGTCCTGCGCGCTGCCGTCCTTGAAGTGCACGGTGGGGCCGTCCAGGCGCGCGATGTCGGGGCGCACGGCCACGTCGCCGTGGCCGATGTGGTACAGGATGAGCGAGTTCACCACCGGGTGCGACTCGTACATGAGGTAGTCGGGCTTGGGGAAGCCGAAGCGCACCGGGTCGCCGGTGAACCACTGCAGGATGGTGCTGTCGATGCGCTGCTTGAGCCAGGGCGGCAGCGAGATCTTGCCGCCCACCGAATCGGCCGGTTTGCCGAACACGTACTTGGGCACGAAGTAGTAGCCGCGCCGCACCGAGATGTCGATGCTTCTGGCGTGGTGCACGGCGTCGACGGCGATGTCGCAGCCCGAGTTGCCCGCGCCGACGATGAGCACGCGCTTGCCCGCGAGTTGCGTGGCCGACTTGTACTGCGCGGTGTGCCAGATCTCGCCGCTGAACGAGCCCTCGAAGCGCGGGATGTTGGGCTCGGCCAGGGTGCCGTTGGCCACCACCAGGCCCTTGTAGAGCGCGGTCTGTGGCGCGGCCTCGCCGGTCTGCGTGGTCAGGCGCCACAGGGTGTCGGGCGCGTCGGACACGGGCTCGGCCTTGAGCACCCGGGTGTGGAAGCGGTAGTGCTGGCGCAGGCCGAAGTGGTCGGCGAAGGCGCGGAAGTAGTCCAGCAGCTCGCGGTGGCTGGGGTAGTCGGCCACGCCCTCTGCCATGGGGAATTCCAGGAACTCCGTCATGCGCTTGCTGGAGATCAGGTGCGCCGATTCGTAGACGGTGGAGCGCGGGTTGTGGATGTTCCACAGCCCGCCCACGTCGCCGTGCGCCTCGAAGCCCTGGAAGGGCACGCCGAGTTTCTGCAGGCAGCGCGCGCCGGCCAGGCCGGACGGGCCGGCGCCGATGAGGGCGATCTGTTGTTCGGTGGGAGCGGTCATGGGAATCAGCGGGTTTGACCCAGGGACACCGCCGGGCAGGCTTGGCCAGACGGCTGGTGTCGCCCCCTTGAGGGGGTCGCGCGAAGCTCGGCAGGGGTGGTCGTCATTTCAGTCCGGGGATGTCGGTGGCGCCGGGTTCGCCGGCGCGCGGCTTGCGCGGCTGGCCCAGCAGGATCTTGTCGTGCAGCTTGTCGGGCAGCAGGTCGAGCAGGCGCGAGAGCCAGCCGATGCGCCGCGGCAGCACGATGTGTTCGGTGCCGCGCGCCACGCCCGCGAGCAGGCGGCGCGCGGCCTCGTCGGGCTCCAGCAGGCCGGGCATGGCGAAGCGGTTGCCGGCGGTGAGCGCGGTGCGCAGGTAGCCCGGGCTCACGGTGTGCACGGTGAGGGCCGTGGGCCGCAGCTCGGCGCGCAGGCTTTGCAGGTAGGCGATGACGCCGGCCTTGCTGGCGCAGTAGGCGCCGTTGCCCGGCATGCCGCGCCAGCCGGCGATGCTGGCCACGCCCACCAGCGCGGCCGCTCGGCCGGCGTCCTTCATGGCGCCCAGGAAGGGCGAGAAGCTGGTGGCCACGCCCAGCAGGTTGATCTCCAGCATGCGGCGCATCACGCGCAGGTCGTCGGGGCGGGCGGTGTCGAAGCCGCCGGCCACGCCGGCGTTGGCGATCACGAGGTCGGGCGCACCGAAGCGGGCGAGCCAGTCGGCGCCCACGGCGGCCATGGCGGCGGCGTCGCTCACGTCGGGCGTGTAGACGGCGCAGCGCTCGGGCGCGAGCGCGGCGAGTTCGTCCAGCGCGGCGCGGTTCAGGCCGATCAGGGCCACCCGGGCGCCCTGCGCGATGAGCTGGCGCGCCAGCGCCTGGCCAAAGCCGCCGCAGGCGCCGGTGAGCACGGCGTTGTGGAATCGCAAGGCGCGGGCCTCCTCTGTGGGTTGTTGCCGGCGACTGTAGGGGGCGCCTACACTGTGTCTCGAAAACTTTTATTGATTTGTCTCGGAATTCGAGACATGGAAGAACCCGCCTCCCCCACCAGTCCGGGCCTGCGCCTGATGGACCTGATCGAGCACCTGGTGCGCGAGGGCCGGCCCCTGGCCCTGCCCGAGGTGGTGGCCGGCACCGGCTGGCCCAAGCCCACGGTGCACCGCATGCTGCAGCAGTTGGAGATGGGCGGCTGGCTGCAGCGCGAACCGGACGGCCGGCGCTACGCGCTGGCGCCGCGCCTGCTGCGCCTGAGCGAAGACGCGCTGGGCGCGAGCACGCAGCACGGCGTGCGCCACGCGGTGCTGCGCCAGCTGGTGGCCGAGCTGGGCGAGAGTTGCAACCTCACGGCCCTGTCGGGCGCCGAGGTGGTTTACCTGGACCGGGTGGAGTCGGCGTTTCCGCTGCGGCTGGAGCTGCGCCCGGGCACGCGCGTGCCGCTGCACTGCTCGGCCAGCGGCAAGCTGTTCCTGGCGCACCTGGATCCGGCGCGGCGCCGGGCCCTGCTCGATGGCCTGAGCCTCACGCACCACACGGCCACCACGCTGGTGCGGCGCGACGCGCTGGAGGCCGAGCTGGCGACCATCCGCCGCCAGGGCCACGCCTTCGACGCCGAGGAGTTCGTCGACGGCCTGGTCTGCATCGCGGTGCCGGTGCGGGCCAGCGGCGAGCGCGGCCTGCGCTGCGCGCTGGCGCTGCAGGCGCCGTCGGCGCGCGTGCCGCTGGCGCGGCTGCCCGCGTTCCTGCCGCGCCTGGCGGAGGCGGCGCAGGCGCTGGCGCGCACGCTGTGAGGCCTCAGGCGGGGCGGGCCAGGCAGGCCACCAGCAGCCCCAGCGCGGCGGCGCCGATCAGCACGTCCAGCACCAGCCGCGCCTGGCGCCGCGCGTCTGTGCGCTCGAAGGCGCGGCCGCCCACGCGCATGCCCGCCAGCAGGGGCACCCACAGCAACAGCAGCCAGCCCAGGGCCTGCGCGCCGAACAACGGCGAGCGGCCCACGAAGGACAGCGCCGCGCCCCAGAGCAAGGCGTAGGCGCTGATCCACATCAGCAGGTTAATCATGGTGGCGCGCAGCGTGGTCGCCGGCATGCCCGTGGCCGCCATCAGCAGCGCCGCCACGATGCCACCCGAGGCCGCGAAGCCGTTCAGCAGGCCCGAGGACGCGGCCGCCGTGGCGCGCAGCGAGACCGTGGCCTGTAGCCGGCGACCGATCACCAGGCGCACGCCGAGCGCACCGGCCAGCAGCAGGGCCGCCACCACGACGCGCACCACGCCCGGGTCCAGCCAGGCCAGGCCGGCCATGCCCAGCGGCACGAACAGCAGGTTGCCGCCCAGCAGGGCGTCGCGCCAGCCCCGGTCCATCAAAGGCCCGGCCTGGCGCAGCACGCGCAGCGAGGCCAGCACCTCGAGCACCAGCACCGCCACCACCACCGGCCCCGGTGGCACGAAGGGCGACAAGGCCGCCACCACCAGCGCCGAGTAGCCGAAGCCGGCGAAGCCGCGCACCACGCCGGCCACGAAGGACACCAGCACCGCCAGGAGCAGCAGCCAGGGCGCGTGGGGCCAGGCGAGCGGCGCCAGCTCGGACAGCCCCGGCGGCACTCAGCGCCCCAGGACCAGGTCGGCCCCCTTCTCGCCCACCATGATGGACGCCGCGTTGGTGTTCGACGAAGGCATCGTCGGCATCACGGACGAATCGATCACGCGCAAGCCGTCGACGCCGCGCACGCGCAGCGCGGCGTCGACCACGGCCTGCTCGTCGGCGCCCATGCGGCAGGTGCCCACGGGGTGGAAGGAGGTCGCGGCGGACTTCTTCACGTAGGCCAGCAGCTCGTCATCGCTGCGCGCCTGCTCGCTCGGGCGCGTCTCGCGCACGATGAAGCCGGCCAGCGCCGGCTGCGACGCGACCTGGCGCGCCAGGCGGACCGAGGCCACCACGTCCGCGCAATCGTCCTCGTGCGTGAGGTAGCGCGGGTCAATGACGGGATCGGCCATCGCGTCCGCGCTGGCCACGTGCACCTGGCCGCGCGAGCGCGGGCGCAGCTGGAAGCAGCCGATGGAGAAGCCCGGGTAGTCGTCCAGCATGGCGCCCGGCGTGCCACCAGTGGTCATCTCGAAGCGGGCGTTGCCGCTCAGCTGGGCGAGCTGGATCTTCACGCTGGGACGGGTGCGGCCCAGCTGCCGATCGCGGGCGGTGCGCGCCAGCGCGTGGATGGTGAAGGCGGGCGTGGCCATCAGGCCCTTGCGCGTGGTGAGGTAACGCAGGCCCATCAGCGTCTGGCGGATGGGGTGTCCCACCACCTGGTTCAGCCCGACGCGCCGGTTGGCCTCGTAGGTCACGCGCGTCTGCACGTGGTCGATGAGGTTCTCACCGACGCCGGCGAGGTGATGGACCACGCCGATGCCCAACTCGCGCAGGCGCTCGGCCTGGCCAATGCCCGAGAGCTCCAGCAACTGCGGCGACTTGATCGGGCCGGCCGACAGGATCACCTCGCGCGCCGCCCGCGCCTGGCGGCGCTCGCCGCCCTGCAGGTACTCGATGCCCACCGCGCGGCGGCCATCGAACAGCACGCGCGTGACCGTGGCCTCGGTGACCACGTGCAGGTGCTCGGCGCGCCGCCCGTTCAGGTAGGCCGTGGCCGTGTCGCAGCGCTGGCCGTGGCGGGTATTGAGCTGCAGGTAGCCCACGCCCTCGTAGCGCTCGCCGTTGTAGTCGGGGTTGGCGGGAATGCCGGCGCTCACGCAGGCGGCGTGGAAGGCATCGGACAAGGGATCGCGCATGTCGCCCAGCGTGCTGACGTGCACCGGGCCTTCGCGCCCGCGGTAGGCCGCGTCGCCCACGGCCGTGGTCTCCAGCCGGCGGAAGTACGGCAGCAGGTCGGCGTAGCCCCAGCCCTCGCAGCCCAGCTCGCGCCAATGGTCGAACTCGTCCGCTTCGCCGCGCACGTAGATGGTGCCGTTGACGCCGCTGCTGCCACCCAGCATGCGCCCGCGCGGCCAGTACACGTTCTGCCCCACCAGGGCGTTCTGCGCTTCGGTGCGGAAGGTCCACACATAGCGCGGATCGCCCACCACCCGCGCGATACCGATGGGCGCGCGGATCCAGAAGTCGCGCTCGCGCGAGGCACCGGCCTCCACGAGCAGCACCCGGCCGCGCTGCCGTTCGGCCAGGCGCGAGGCGAGCGTGGCGCCGGCCGAACCCGCGCCGACAACGATGAAGTCATAGCCCTGGTCGCTCATGCCCGGCCCCCGTCAATCGAACGCGATGACGGCGCCCGGCGCCGGCGTGAAGCCCAGGTCGCCGCGTTCGATGACCGCCTCGCGGCCACCGTTCTGCGCCAGCAGCTCGGCCTGGCGCGCCTTGGCGCGGCGGTCCACCTCGTCGGGATCGCACACGCGCAGCAGGCGTTGGTGGCATTCGTCGAGCACGGCCGCGTAACGCCCGTTGGAGGCCAGGTCGTTCAGCTCCTCGGGGTCGGTTTCGAGGTCGAACAGCTGCGCCGGATAGCCGATGTAGTGCACGTACTTGTAGCGGCCGTGGCGGATCATGAAGGCGCCGGTGGTGGAGCCCATGCCGTGGTACTCGACCAGCACGTTGCGGTCGGGCACCGCGCCAGCGGCGGTGTCGAACAGGGAGACGCCGGGGTAGCCCTCGCGCAGCGAGGGATCGGTGTGGCCCACGGCGTCGAGGATGAAGGGGTAGGCGTCCACGTGGCTGACCGGCGTGTCCACCGTGTGCCCGCGCGGGATGCCTTCGCCCGCCATGATCAGCGGCACGCCGGCGGTCTCCTCGAACATGGTGGACTTGCCCCACAGGCCGCGCGTGCCCATGTTGTCGCCGTGGTCCGAGGTGTACATCACCCGCGTGCTGTCGGCCAGTCCGGTCTCTTCCAGCGTGCGCAGGATCTTGCCGATGTTCTCGTCGAGGAAGGAGCACAGGCCGTAGTAGCCGGCCACCGCGCGCTTGACGGTTTCGCGGTCGAAGTAGTCGTCGTAGTTGAAGCTGCGCGCGTAGTCGACCAGGTAGGGGTGCGTGGGCCGCTCGCCCTTCTCGTAGAGCTTGGGCATGGGCAGGTTCTGTTCGTAGTAGTGGTAGTAGTGCTCGGGCGGCGCGGTGAGCGGGAAGTGCGGCGCCACCAGCGACACGAACAGAACCCAGGGCTTGTCGGACTCGCGGCGCACCGCCTCGCGCAGCCACACCTGGGCGCGCGCGGTGATCTCGCGGTCGTAGAAGGTGTACTGGCTCTCGCCAGGGCCGGCATAGCGTGCCATCTTGTAAGCGCCCTTGCGCACCGGCAGTTCGCTGCGCACCAGGCCCATCAGGTCGCCCTTGCCCTCGATGATGTGCATGGGGATGATCTCGTCGCTGAAGCCGTGGTCTTCGCCGGTCTTGCGAAAGTGGAGCTTGCCGATCGAGACCACGTCGTGCCCGCGCTCGCGCAGGTGGTGGTGCCAGCTCGGGATGGCGCCGTCGTAGGCGTCGGCGTTGTCCCAGTAGCCCACCTGGTGGATGTACTTGCCGACGGCGAACGAGGCGCGCGCGGGAATGCACACCGGGCTGCTGCAGTACGCGGCCGAGAAGCGCGTGCCGCGCGCAGCCAGCGCGTCCAGGTTCGGCGTGCGCACGATCTCGCTGCCGTAGCAGCCGAGGGCCTTGGGCGAATGCTCGTCGGACATGATGACGATCAGGTTGCGGGCGGGGGTTTTCATGGCGGTCTTGCCTCGGGAAAGGGGGTCGGTCGGGTCAGAACGGCGAGACGGTGGTCTCGGGAAATTGCAGCGATCGCCCGTTGGGCGCGATCGAAAATTCCTGGAAGTAGACGCAGCGCTCGCGGCCGGCGTAGGCGCTCGCGTACATGTAGAGGCCGCTGGTGCCGGCGGGCATGGCGATGCGCTCACAGGCCTCGTCATCGAACGTTCGCGTGCTCACGCAGTGCGTGATCTCGGTGATGGGCAGCTGGCACTGGCGCACGATCACCTTCTTGAAGTTGGCGCCGTGCAGCTCCTCCATGGGCATCTCCCACAGGTGGCGCAGCACGCGGCGGTCGCCATAGAAGCGGCTGAAGATGCGGAATTCGTCGTTGACGATGATCACGCGGTCCAGGCGCATGACCTCGGCCTCCACGCCGAGGTGGCGCGTCCAGGGCCCCTGCCCCTGCACCGCGACGCGGGCCACCGCCTGCGAAAAGATGGGCAGCAGGGTTTCGCCGTCGTCGCCGACGAAGCGGCAGTGCCAGGGGTCCTGCAGCTCGCGCGGCGGGTCAGCCACGAAGCTGCCCAGGCCGTGCTGGCGGATCACCAGGCCCTGCTCCGACAGGTCGCGCAGGGCGCGCTGCACCGTGCCCAGGCTGAACGGCGTGAGTTGGGTCAGCTCCTCCTCGGGCGGCAGGCGGTCACCGGGTCGCCAGAGGCCCTGGCGGATCGCGTCCACGAGCGTGTCGGCCAGGCGCTGGTACTTGGGTCGGCCGCTGCGGTCGGGCAGTTGCAGGACCTGGAAGAATTCTTCAACGGTGCTCATGGCGCGCCCCTCCCTTCTTGGTGGCGTGTGCCCGGGCCCCATGCCCGGGTGCGGATCGTGTGTGGAAAGCCGTGCGGATCATGCCGGTGCTCAGATGTCCAGGCTGAAGGGTTCGCGGGCGCGGGCGCAGCACACCAGCACCTGCGAGGCGCGTTCTTCTTCGCTCAGGATGAGGTCGTTGTGCTCGGGCGTGCCGTCGCGGTAGGCCACCTGGCAGGTGCCGCAGACACCGGCTTCGCAGGAGCTGGCGCAATCGACCCCGGCCTCGCGCAAGGCCTGCAGCAGCGTTTGCGCCGGCCGCACCTGCAGGGTCCGACCGGAGCGCAACAGCCGCACCGGCACACCGTCGCCATCCCCTTCGCCGGGCGCCGCCGAGGGCGCGGGCGCCGCCGGCTCGGCGCCGAAGTACTCGCAGTGCACGCTGCCCTCGGGCCAGTGGGCGCTGGCCCGCTGCACCGCCTGCATGAAGCCGCCCGGCCCGCAGTAGTAGAGGTGCGTGCCATCGGGTACCGGCCGCAGCAGGGCCTCGATGTCGAGCCCGGTCCGCGGGTCGCCGTTGTCGTGGTGGAAGTGGACCAGGCCTTCGTCCACCAGCGGCTCAAGCAGTTCGCGAAACGCCGTACGCTCGGGGCTCTGCGAGCAGTAGTGCAGCACCACCGGCCGGCCCTGCGCGCGCAGGCGGTGCAGCATGGCCAGCAGCGGCGTGACACCGATGCCGCCGGCCAGCAGCAGGCTGCGCTCGGCCTGCTCCCACAGCGGAAAGAAGTTGTGCGGCCCGGACACCTCCAGCAGATCGCCGGGGCGTACGCGCTCGTGCATGGCGCGCGAGCCGCCGCGGCTGTGGGTCACCCGCAGCACGGCGATGCGCCAGTGCCGCGTGTCCCCGGTGGGGCCGCACAGCGAATAGCGCCGCGACATGCTGGCGCCAGGCACCCGCACGTCCAGGTGCGCGCCGGCCTCGAAGGCTGGCAGCGGCGCGCCGGCCGGGTCGACCAGTTCGAAGGACAGGATGCCCTCGGCCTCGTGCGTGATGGATCGGACTCGCAGCTTCACGGAACGGCTCCTGCTTGAGGTCAGCCCGCCTGGGTCTCGGCCTGGCCCAGCGCCTGCAGGCCGCCGTCGATGCGGTCGAGCTGCTCGCGCACGAAGGCGTCGCGCTGGGCAGGCGTCGGCAGATCGTCGGCCGATCGCATGATGTCGAGCACGCGCTTGCCGAGCGAGAGCACGAGCTTGCGGTCCTCGGCGCGCGGCAGCTCCGCGGCGTGCAGCACGCTGTCCTGCGCGTACAGCGGCAGGCTGCGGCCCTCGGCGGTCAGGCGCTCGTACAAGGGGTCGGGCGAGGCCTTGCCGCGCACAGCTTCGCGCAGCAGCTTGCGGCACAGGTACACGCCCACGTCGGAGCTGCCGGGGTGCTCCAGGGCGTGGATCGCGATGGGGCGCTGGCTCACCAGGGCCTCCCAGTCGCCCGGGGCGCGCTGGCCTTCTTCGTAGCTGCGGTTGCCGGTCTGGCCTTCCAGGAAGTCGATCTTGTCGACGCCGCAGTCGGCTTCCACCCCGAGCCCGTCCGGGTCCACGGTGCTGTTGAAGTGGCGGTAGCCGAAGATGATCATGTGCTCGTCGTCCACCGGCACGTTCCAGCGGGTACAGCCCGAGGTGCCGTGGCGCTCGCGCGCGGCGGTCGGCAGCAGGGAGCCGATCTGCAGGTAGTTCGGGAAGACCATCTCGGTGATGCGCACCCAGACCTTGTCGTCGGGCAAGCGCCGGCCAGCCACGAAGACGCAGCCATTGCCCGTTCGGGTGGGCTCCCACTGCATGACGGGCATGTCGCCGAAGCCTTCGAGCGAGACGCCGTCGGCCACCGCCGCGTCCACACCGTCCACCACCATCTTGTTGTGCAGCACGGCGGTGTGCATGTGGTCCATGATGTTCTCGTACACCTGCAGCCAGTTGCAGGGGTAGATGTTGGAGAACGGCACCAGCTTGGTATCGGCGGGAAAGCCGTAGCTGTCGAACTCGGGGAACGGCGGCTGCGACTCCGGCGGGCCCATGTAGGCGAAGACCAGGCCGTAGCGCTCGAAGGCGGGATAGGCCCCCTGGCAAACGGTCTCCTTCAGGCGCGTGGGATCGGCCTCGCACGGCGCGTCGAGCAGTCGGCCGTCGATGCCGTAGTGCCAGCCGTGGTAGCAGCAGCGGATGCCGTGCTCGGCGATGATCCCGTACTCGAGCGAAGCGCCGCGGTGCGAGCAGTGGCGGTGCATCACGCCGATGTCACCACTCTTGTCGCGGAACACCACCAGGTCCTCGCTCATGATGCGGATGGCCTTGGGCACGTCCTTCAGTTCCTCGGACAGGCACACCGGCTGCCAGTAGCGGCGCATGTACTCGCCCATGGGCGTGCCGGGTTCGGTGCTGGTGAGCTCCAGGT
This sequence comes from Hydrogenophaga sp. YM1, assembly GCF_016903055.1. NCBI lineage: Bacteria > Pseudomonadati > Pseudomonadota > Betaproteobacteria > Burkholderiales > Comamonadaceae > Hydrogenophaga > Hydrogenophaga sp. YM1. The sequence continues at coordinate 4,295,161 of NZ_CP070223.1, forward strand.
CAGGGCCAGGCTTGTTGCGTTGCTGGTAGCCCGTGAATCGCAGGGGTTGGGCCTTGGCGGTGTTGGTCATGTGTGTTCTCCTGATGAAGTCGATCGATCAGGCCAGCGCGTTGGCCTGGCTGATGAAACGGATGTGCAGGTAGGCGTCCAGGCCCTCAGGGCCGCCCTCGTAGCCGAGGCCGCTGTCCTTCATGCCGCCGATGGGCGCGTCCGACAGCGAGGGCGTGAAGCTGTTGACCCCGATCCAGCCTGCCTCGATGCGCTCGGTGAACTCGGCGGCGCGGTCCAGGCGCTGGGTGAAGGCGTAGGCCGCCAGCCCGAATTCGGTGGCGTTGGCTTGGGCGATGGCCTCGTCGAAGGTATCGAAGCCCACGATGGGCGCGACCGGGCAAAACGGCTCCTCGGCCAAGATGCGCGCGCTGGCGGGCACCTGGCTCAGCACGGTGGGCGCGAAGAAGAAGCCTTGGCGGCCCAGACGGCCGCCGCCGGTTTCGACGCGCGCGCCTTCGCCGTGCGCCTGTTCGACGAGGCGGCTGGCGGCCTCCAGGCGGCGCGCGTTCTGCAGCGGCCCCATCTGCGTGTCGGGCAGCAGGCCGTCGCCCACGCGAATGGCCTTGGCCAGTTCGGTGAAGCGGCGCGTGAAGGCCTCCTGCACGCCCGACTGCACATAGAAGCGGCTGGGCGACAGGCAGACCTGGCCGGCGTTGCGGAACTTGAAGGCCACGCAGGCGCGCGCGGCCTTGTCCACGTCCACGTCGTCGAACACGATCACCGGCGCGTGCCCACCCAGCTCCATGGTGCAGGGCTTGAGGTGCTGCGCGGCCTGCGTGGCCAGCAGCCGGCCCACCGGCACCGAGCCGGTGAAGGAGATTTTTCGGATCACGGGCGAGGCGATCAGCCGCTGCGAAATCTGCGCCGGCACCCCATAGAGCAGGTTCAGCGCGCCCGTGGGCACGCCGGCGTCGACGAAGGCGCGCACGAGCTCGACGCAAGCGGCGGGGGTCTCTTCCGCGGGCTTGAGCACCACCGTGCAGCCCGCGGCCAGCGCCGCCGCCACTTTGCGCGCCGCCAGGAAGACCGGGAAGTTCCACGGCACCAGCGCGGCCACCGGCCCGATGGCGCGCTTGACCGTGGACTGCACCAGCAGCGGCGCGCGCGGCGGCAGGATGCGGCCGTAGGCGCGCTTGGCCTCTTCGGCGCAGTACTGCAGCGCCTCCAGCACGCGGTCGATCTCGCCCTGCGCGTCGGCCAGCGGCTTGCCGTTCTCCAGCGTCAGCAGGGTGGCGATGCGATCGCGCCGCGCATCGATGAGCCGGGCGGCCTGTTGCAGCACGGCGGCGCGCTGCCAGGCGCTGGTGCGCGACCAGGATTCGAAGGCCGATTGCGCGGCAGCCAGTGCGTCGTCGATGTCCGCATCGGTGGCAACGGGCAGGCGGCCGATTTCCTGCTGTGTGGCGGGGTTGACCACCGGCAGGCTGTCGCGGCCCGCCAGGCCGCGCCATTGACCAGCCACCAGCAGCTCGAGGCTTGAGGGATAGGCGTTGTCGTTCATGTTGAATCGGGCAAGGGCGTGAAGGAAGGCCGCTCAGGCGTAGCCCATCAGCCGGGGCAGCCACAGGTAGCTCTGCGGCAGGTAAGTGACAATGGCCAGCACCGCCAGCAGCCAGAACAGGAACGGCAGGCTCTCCCTTACCACGCGCTCGATCGGCGTCTTGGCGATGCCTGACACCACGAACAGGCAGATGCCCACCGGAGGCGTGACCATTCCGATGATCAGGTTGATGCAGACGATCACCCCGAAGTGCAGCGGGTCGATGCCGAAGGCTTCGGCCATGGGGATCAGGATGGGGCCGAACATCACCATCGCGGCCACGGTGTCGAACAGGCAGCCAACGATCAGCAGGATGAGGTTGACCAGCAGCAGGAAGACCAGCGGGTCGTCGGTGAACGCGCGGATCGCCTCGGCCGCGGCCTGCGGCACCTGCTCGGTGGTCATGATCCAGGCGGCGACGTTGGCCACGCCCATCATCAGGAACACCACCGAGGAGATCACCCCGGTTTTGCGCAGCGCGGCGTAGAGGCCTTTCAGGTCCAGGGTTCGCGTGACGAAGAAGCCCACCAGCATCGCGTAGAGCACGGCGATGGCGCCCGACTCCACCGGTGTGAAGGCCCCGGAGACGATGCCACCCACCATGATCAGCGGCAGCAGCAGGGCCACCAGGAACTGGCGCGAGATCACGAAGCGCTGGCCCAGTGTGTAGCGGCCACCGTCGGCCGGGTAGTTGCGGCGGCGCGCGATGAAGTACACGATGGCCATCATCCCCAGGCCGATCAGCAGGCCCGGTACCACGCCCGCGGCGAACAGCGCGCCCACCGAGACGTTCTGCGCCACCAGGGCGTAGATGATCATCGGCACGGACGGCGGAATGATGGGCCCCACCGTCGAGGCGCAGGCGGTGACAGCGCAGGCGAAGCCCGCGTTGCCGTACTGCTTGGTCGCCGTGGGGATCATCATCGAGCCCACGGCGCTGGCGCCCGCCACGCCCGAGCCATTGATCCAGCCGAAGATCATGCTCACCAGGATGGTGACCTGCGCCACGCTGCCGCGGATGCCGCCGGCCACCATGCGCGAGAAGGCCATGATGCGGTCGAGGATGCCCGAGCCACCCATGAGCTCGCCGGCGAGGATGAAGAAGGGCACGGCCACCAGCGCGAACAGGTCCATGCCGGTGAAGATGCGCTGCGGCACCAGGGCCAGAAGCGAAGGGTTGATCACCGTGAAGATGACCATGGCGGCGATGCCCAGGGCGAAGGCGACGGGCACGCCGATGGCGAGCACGCCCAGGAACGTCAGCATCAGGGTGGCACCCATGAGCAACCTCGTGTCAGACAGGAATGAAGGGAAGTAGGGGCACCGGGCCGAGGGGGCGCGCCGGGCTCATGTCATGCTGGCGGTAGACGACATCTTCTGGCCGCCGTCGCCCTTGAAGAACACGAAGGCCAACTGCACCAGCATGAGCAGGCAGCCGGCCGGAATGGCGGCATAGGCCCAGGCCATGCTCATCTCCCACACCAGCGGATCCGAGTGCGGCCGCACCTTGTTCGTGAACAGCACACCCTGGTACAGCGCCACCGACAGGAAGGCCGCGGTGAGCGCGTACCCCAGGTAGGAGCAGATGCGCTGCAGCGAAGGCGGCAACACGTCGACCAGCACCGTCACCGCGATGTGCGCGCCCTCCTTGATGCCGATGCTGGCGCCCAGGAAGGCGGCCCAGATCATCAGGTACTTGGCCACCTGCTCGGCCCAGCTCAGCGGGTCGTTGAGCACGTAGCGCGTGAAGACCGAGGCGAGGATGACGGCGACCATCGTCGCAACGAGCAGGGCCACCAGCGCGGCGGTGGCGCGATCGAGCAGCTTTTCCATGGGGCGTATCCCTAGGGTGACACCCCGCCCGAACACCAGGCGGGGCGCGACTTCACTTGGCGGCGGTGGTGGCGCTGGCGGCCGGCGCGGTGGCGGTGGCCTCGGCGCGGACCAGGTCGATGAGCGACTTGTCGATGCCGGACGACCCCCACATGCCTTGGCCCGCCTTCACCCAGAGGGCCCGCTGGGCCGGCGTGGGCACGGTGATCTGGCCGCCCGCCTTGAGGTAGGCCGCCTTCGCCTTCTCGTCTTCCTCGGCCCAGATGCGGCGGTGGTATTGCTCCGCTTCGGTCGCGGCCTCTTCGATGACCTTGCGCGCCCACTGCGGATAGGCATTCCACTGCTTGGTGCTGATCATTCCCACGAAGCCGTAGTACTGCCAGTCGAGCTCGAGGTGCTCCTTGATGATCTCGTGGTGCTTGGCGCTGACCATGGTGCCGAAGGGCTGGGCTTCGCCATCGACCACCTTGAAGCGCAGCGCGTTGTAGACCTCGGGCCAGTCGACGGTGACCGGCGTGCCGCCGAAGGCCTTCACGCCACCCACCTCCGTGGGCGAGCGTGAGACGCGGATCTTCAGGCCGCCCAGGTCGCCGGGCTCCAGTACCTTCTTGCTGGTGGTGTTGATGTCGCGGAAGCCGAATTCGAAGGTCATCAACCAGCGCAGGCCGACCTGGTCGAGTTCCTTGTTGATGGCCTCACGCACCTTGGCCGAGTCGAGCGCGCGGTGCGCCTCGCTACGGCTGTCGAAGATGTAGGGCAGGTGCAGCACCTCGAAGGCGCGGGTGATGGTGACGAGGTTGGCGTACGAACCGCCGGCGATCTGCAGCAGGCCCTGCTGCGCAGCCTCGTAGGTTTCCTTGTCGCTGCCCAGCTGGCCGCCCGGAAAGTGCTGCACCTTGATCCGGCCGTTGGACTTCTTCGCCACCAGTTCGGCGAACTTGTCCACGCCCTTGCTGGTGTCGTGCGCCGGCGCCATGACGTTGGCGTACTTGATGGTGATTTCCTGGGCCGAGGCCGCGGTGGCGAACAGGCCGCCGACCAGCGCCCCGGCGGTGGCGAGGGCGGCCAAGGCCGCCCTTCGAGCGAATGTGCTGGACATCTTGTCTCCTGGATCTGGTGGTGGATGGGTGCGTTGGTCTGCGCCAACTGCAATGAACTATATAGGACCATAGCTCTGAAGAAGATCGGGAAAACCCTAGCACCAGGTCATGCCAGGAAGCTGGCACTTACATCGATAAGAGGCCTAAAAAAAGGCCGATCGCCAAGGGGGCGACCGGCCTGGACCGAGCCAGCGGCGGGGGCTGGCTCAGCGCATCATGGTGTTCTTGCGGTGCCGCGGCTTGGTGGTGGCCGCCGCCGTTGAGCCCGGGTCGAACTCGTTGACGTGGGGGATCTTGGCGGTGGTGCGCTGCAGCAGGTCCACCAGGGTTTCCACCTCATCGGGGCTCAAGTCCGACAACAGTCGGCGTTCGCGCTCCAGCGCCACCTGAATGATGCGGTCGTGCAGTTCGTAGCCCAGGGGCGTGAGGCTCAACAGCTTGCGGCGCTGGTTGCTCGGGTCTTCGGCCACGGCCAGGTAACCCTTCTCTTCCAGCCGGCGCGATTCCCGGCTCACCGAGGCCTTGTCCAGGCCGATGATCTGCGTGATGCGGGCCGGCGCGATGTCGGGCTCGATCGCGACCATGGCCATCACCCGCCACTCGATGATCCCGATGCCGAAGCGCTTGAGGTAAAGCCGCGAGGCGCCGCTCGACAGCTTGTTCGCGAGGACCGTGAAGAAGTAGGTGACGTAGTAGGCAAGATTGAGCACCTCGCGCTTCTTCTTGCTCTGGTCCGTGGCGGCCTTTTTCACCGACGTTGCCATTCAGTAGTCCCTAGCGTGGATTCAACAGGGACGTACTGTACAAGCTGACCCAGCGGCGCCCGGAGCCCTCACAGGCCGAGGGCGAATGCGCGGATGTCTTCGCTGAGCGCGTCGGGGACTTCATAGCCCGGAAAGTGCCCGCCACCGGCCAGCTCGGTCCAGCGCGTGACGCGATAGGCCTTTTCCACCAGGCTGCGCGGCGGCAACTGGAACATGGGATCGCGCGTGGCGGCGATCGCCACCGGCACCTCCACGCGCTGACCGCCGGGGTAGCCGGGCGGGCCTTCGCTGGCCAGGCCACGGTAGATCCAGGTGGACGTGGCCGCGCTGCCGGTGACCAGATAGAGCATCACGTTGCGCAGCAAGCGGTCGGCGCGCTCGGGTGTCTGGAAAGCCACCGGCTGGCCCGCCTCGGCCGGGTCGCCCCAGGCGGCGAATTTTTCCAGCATCCAGGCCAGCAGACCGACCGGGTTGTCGTTGAGCAGATAGCCCGCGGTGAGCGGGCGCGAGGTCTGCAGGCGGAAGTAGGCGCCGTCGTCCTCGAAGCGCTCGCGAAAGGCCGCCAGCCATTGCTGTTCCTGAGGCGCGGTTGCCGCGCCGGCAACGAAGCGCGGGCTCACCATGGTCATGTGCGCGCCCGCGCACGCCTGCGGATGCTCGAAGCCCAGCCAGCCCGCGATGAGGGAGCCCCAGTCGGCGCCATGCGCGAGGTAGCGCGGGTAGCCCAGCACCTCGGTCATCAGGCGGTGCATCAGGCCCGCCATGGCGCGCGGGCCCATGGCTTGCTCGGGCGCGTCCGAATGCCCCGCGCCGGGCAACGACACCACCACCGCGTCGTGGCCGGCGGCCACGAGCCGGTCCGCGACATCGAGGTACTCGAGGTAGCAGCCCGGCCACCCGTGCATCAGCAGCACCGGCAGGCGCCCCGCCTGCGCCGCGGCCTGCTGGTGCACGAAATGCAAGCGCAGATCGGCCACGCTCGCCTGGAATTGCGGCCGATCGTTGAGTCTGGCCTCTTGCGCGCGCCAATCGAAGCCTTCGAGCCAGCGCTGAACGATGTACCGCATGGTCGCCGGATCGGCGCCTTGAGGCCAGCTGGCGCCCGCGGGCGTGCGCGGCCAGCGGTAGTCGGCCACCTGCCGCGCGATGCGATCCAGCGTGGCTTCCTCGGTGACGTGCTTGAACGGGACGGCCATGGCCATGCGTGTCTCCTCGAAAAGGTGGTTGGCGATCGTTGGAATTCTTCGCATAATGTTGCCACCTCAACGTTGCAATTGCAACATCAAGAGGTGATTACCACCCACGGGAAGGCTGTCCATCCGGCCTTCCTCCATTGAATGGAGACAGACATGAGCCAGACGGGAACGACGCCGGGCCACCAGCCCCGGCACCGCGTGATGCACACCATGATCCGCGTGAAGGACATGGAGCGGTCGCTGGACTTCTACACGCGCCTGCTGGGCATGAAGCTGCTGCGTCGCAAGGACTACCCCGAAGGCCGCTTCTCCCTGGCCTTCGTGGGCTATGGCGCCGAGATCGACCACGCGGTCATCGAGCTGACCCACAACTGGGACCAGGACAAGCCCTACGAGCTCGGCAGCGGCTATGGCCACATCGCCATCGCGGTAGACGACATCTACGCCACCTGCGCGGACCTCAAGGCCAAGGGCGCTCACATCGTTCGCGAGGCCGGGCCGATGAAGAACGACACGCTGCACCTGGCGTTTGTTCAAGACCCAGACGGCTACAAGATCGAGCTGATCGATTCCAAAACCGTGGCCGGCTGAGGAGTGGGCGTGATCACCTTCTACACCTACCCCGGCCCGAACAGCCGCAAGGCGCAGATCATGCTGGAGGAGTCCGGCGAGCACTACGACACGCGCAAGATCGACATCACCAAGGGCGAGCAGTTCGACCCCGCCTTCCTCGCGATCTCGCCGAACAACAAGATCCCCGCCATCGTGGACCACACGCCGCATGGCGAGGTGCCTGTGTTCGAGACGGCGGCCATCCTCACTTACCTGGCGGAAAAAAGCGGAAGGCTGCTGCCTGCGGCGGGTGCGAAACGCTACGACGTTCTGGCCTGGCTGGTCTGGGGCACGGGCTCGGTGGGCGGCACGCTGCCGCAGCTGCACCACTACGCGGACCTGCCCGACAAAGTGCCTGGAACGGTGGAGCGCTTCACCACCGAGGCGGTGCGCCTGTTCAAGGTGCTGGAGCGGCGTCTGCAGGCGAACGAGTACATCTGTGGCGAGTACTCGATCGCGGACATCCCTACCTTCTGTTCGGCGGCGGGCTGGCTGCAGCGCGTGAAGCAGCTCTCGGACGGCCAACTCGGCGACACGCCGGCCATCGATCGCTGGCTTCAGGCCGTGGCGGGGCGGCCTGCGCTGCGACGCGTGGGCTGAAGGACTGGGGCGCGGCGCGCCCCAGCCGTTCAGAGCCGGCGCCCGAAGAGATCGAACAGGCGCTGCCAATGGCGTTCGGCGCTCTCGCGCTCATAGGCGCCGCTGCGCGAAGGGAACACGAAGCCGTGCTGCGCGCCCGGGTACCACTCCAGCCGGTACGGCGCGCCACTGGCCCGCAGCTGACTGTCCAGCACCGCCATGTCGGCGGCCGATGCCCATCTGTCGACTTCGGCACAGGCCACATAGGCTTCGCAACGCAAGCGCTCGGCCATGCGGTGCGGCGAGTCGGTACGCTCGGTCACCATGTTCGCGCCGTGGATGGACGCAATGGCGGCGATCCGGTCCGGGTACTCGGTGGCCGCCGCGAACACGAAGGGCCCACTCATGCAGTAACCCACCGCGCCCACGCGGTGCGCATCGGCAGCGGGCAGGGTCTCGAGGGCGTTCAGCAAGGCCTGGGTGTCGCGGTTGACGGCACCGATGTCCAGCCGCCCCATCATGGCGCGCATCTCGCTCATGCCCTCTTCGCCGGGCTTCATGACGAAGCGGCGCGTCTCGCGGTAATAGAGGTTGGGCAAGAGCACCAAGTAGCCCTCGGCGGTGAGGCGGCGCGCCATCTCGTGCAGCTCCTCGCGCACGCCAAAGGCGTCCATATAGAACAGCACCACCGGATGCGGACCGGCGCCGGCGGGCGACACCACGCGGGTGTTCATCGCGCCGTCGGCGGTGGGAATGTCGATGTCGGCTTCGGTCATGGAACGTAGATCAAAGATCGAGCAGCAGCTCCGGCGATTTCGCGCGTGAGCAGCACACGGTCATGCAGTCGTTGCGCACCCGCTCGCTGGCGTCCAGGAAGCTGTCGCGATGGTCCGGCACGCCGGACAGCACCCGCGTCAGGCAGGTGCCGCAGACCCCTTGCTCACAGGACAGCGGCACGTCCACGCCTTCGCTGAGCAACACCTCGTGAATGGCCTGACCCGGCGCGATGGTGAAGCGCCGCCCGCTGCGCGCCAGCACGACGTCAAAGGCCGGATCGCCCTCGCTGCTGGCGGTGGCGGCGCCAAACCGCTCGACGCACACCTGGTCCGCGCGCCAGCCGTGCGCGGCGGCAAAGTCGGTGATGTCTCCGATGTAGCCAGGGGGGCCGCAAACATAGAGCCGCGCCTGCGGATCGGGCGTGGCCAGCAGCGGTGGCAGTTCGAGCCGGTTGGCACCAGGGCCCGCGCTGAAGTGAAAGCGCACGCGATCGGCGTAGGCTGCGGTGGCCAGCCGCTCGCGAAACGCCGCCTGCTCGGGCGAGCGCGCGCTGTAGTGCAGTTCGAAGGTCTGCCCGCTCGCGTGCAGGACTTCGGCCATGGACAGCAAGGGGGTGATGCCAATGCCCGCGCCAAACAGCAGCGATCGCTTCGCCGGCGCCATCGCAAACAGGTTGCGCGGCAGGCCGATGCCCACGATGGCCCCCTCATGCACCTCGTCGTGCATGGCGACGGAGCCGCCGCGCGAGTCGGCCTTTCGCTGTACGCCCAGCACATAGCGATCGCGCTCCCAGGGCGCATTGCACAGCGAGTACTGGCGAACCAGGCCGTCGCGCAACAGCACATCCACGTGCGCGCCAGCCGTGAACGGCGGCAGCGCCGAACCATCGATCGAGCGCAATTCGAAGGCGGCCACGCCGACCGCCTCCCGGGACTTGCGCGCCACGCGCAACCGCAAAGCCTGCATCTCCACGAACGCCTTCTTTCGCTCAGGCCTGCGGCACGGCCGCGCGAGGCGCTGCCTCCTGCGCGTGCGCGGCGTTCTGACGCGCCTCGGCCTCGGCCATGCGCTGGATGATGCGGCGAAGCTGCACGCGCGTGGCGTCGGAGACGATGTCCACCAGACCACCATCACCCAGCTCGTCGAGCCGCGCCTGCTGGCCTTCACAGATCAGCTTGTCTTCCATGAAGGCTTCCGAGATGTGGTCCATCAGGGCGGCCGTCGCGGCCTCATCTTCAGGCCGGTAGCCATTGGCGGGCGCGTAGAAGTAGAAGCAGGTGTTGTCGGTCTCGGGCGTGAGGCCGTGGAAGATACGCAGCGAGAAACCGCCTGACCGGTTGCCGTTCTCACGCGCGCCGGTGCCGGCGTCCACCGCGCCGCTCCACTGCAGCACGTTGCTCGGCGGCGAGAACTCGAACTCCTGCCAGCGGTCCACCCGACCCTTGAAGGGCACGGCGGCCAGGTAGGTCGGCGGCGGCACCGAGTTGAGCATCCAGCGCACGTACTTCAGGCTGTCCTCGGTCTTGGTCACATCCATCAAGGCCTCCACGTGGGTCTGCGGATTGCCGCCGATGGTGGAGCCGTGCACGTACCCCAGATGGGTCAGGTCCATCAGGTTGTCCACCATGAGCATGTAGCCGGCCTTGATGTGATAGAAGCCGCGGTGGTGGGGCCAGTTCCGGTGGTCGTCGTTGAAGGGGTAGTCGACGATCGCCGAAGCGTCAGCCAGTTCGGGGTCGCCCATCCAGATCCAGATGAACTCGTTCTTCTCCAACACGGGGTAGGCCCGCACCTTGGCGCGTGCGGGAATCTTGTCCTGCCCCGGAATGTGCACGCAACGCCCGGCGCAGTCGTGCACAACGCCGTGGTAGCCGCATTGCAGGCCGCTCTCCACCACCACACCCATGGACAGCGGTGCCGCGCGGTGGCAGCACTTGTCCTCCAGCGCCGCGACCTGCTTTGTCTTCAGGTCACGGAACAGCACGACGGGTTGATCGCAGATGCGTCGCGCGAGCGGTTTGTCGGCGATCTCGTGGCCCCAAGCCGCGATGTACCAGGTGTTCAGGATGAACATGGGAAGGTCCTTTCTCTCATTCCTCCGCCTCGAGGGCGGTGTCAGGTCTTGGCGTACTTGGCGATCAGCGACTTGGCCGAGGCCAGCAGCTTCTGCCCGTCGTAACCACGCTTGTTCATGTCGGCCACCCACTCATCCTTCAGCGGCCCGGCGAGGCGGATGAACTCGGCCGCCTCGGCCTTGGAGATCGTGTAGATCGGATTGCCCCGGTCCATCACCGCCTTGCGACCGATCGCGTCGCTCGACTGCGTGATGGTCCCGAACTGCGCCGAGGTGTCGATGCCCGAGTTGGCATCGATCACCTGCTTCAGGTCTGGCGGCAGCGACTCGTACTTGGCGCGGTTCATGGCCATGACGAAGGTGCCGGTGTAGAAGGCCGGCACCTCATCGGCAAATTCGGTCGAGAACTTGGTGAGTTCGTGCACCTTCACCGACGGCACCACGTCCCAGGCCGTCGCCACGCCCTGGATGGTTCCCTTGGACAGCGCGTCCGGAATGCCCGGCAGCGGCATGCCCACGGGCACCGCGCCGTACATGGCCAGCAGGCGCGTGATGAGGCGCGTGGGCGCGCGCAGCTTCATGCCCTTGAGGTCGGCGACGGTCTTGATCTGCTGCGTCGAATGAAAGGACCCGCGGCCATGCACATGCAGGGCGAGTACCTTTGTGTCCTTGAACTCGTCGGGCGCCTGCGTCTGGATGAACTCCCAGTAGGCACGCGAGGTGGCGCCGGCCTCGTTCATCATGAACGGTAGCTCGAACACCTCGCCGCGCACGAAGCGCCCCGGCGTGTAACCCGGCAGCGTCCACACGATGTCGGCCACCCCGTCGCGCGCCTGGTCGTAGAGCTGGGGCGGCGTGCCACCCAGCTGCATGGCGGGGTAGCCCTCGAACCGGATGCGCCCTCCCGATTCCTTCTCCACCTTGTCCATCCAGGGCTTGAGCATGATCGTCCAGACGTTGGACGTGGGCGCCATGAACGTGTGCATGCGCAGGCTCACCGCCTGCTGGGAAAAGCTTTGGAAGATGGGCCCGGCCACCGCGGCGGCGGCACCGGTCTTGAGAAGGCTGCGTCTGCGGATCATGTCTGTCTCCTGGGGTTTGAACAGGCTTTGGTGGTTGCGGCGAATGCCGCGCCTTCCCTGCCGGATCTTGTTGTTGTGGAAATTATGTTGCTACCTCAACGTTGACGTCGCAACATGTAGATTACCCTCTTGACAGATCAAGCCGGTAGGCGCACACGCGATCAGGTGCGAACTGCCGCGTCCACCCCTTCTGCGGCGCGCGCGGCGTCGTAGGCGAAGAGCCAGTCGTAGCGGCGACTCACCTGTTCGGGCGACCATTCCCGGTCGACGTAAGCGGCAGCCCCTTCGGCATGGGCGAGCTCGGGGTTGTGGAAGCGCCGCGCGTTGTCGGCGGAGCCGCGCACGATGCGCGCCGTTCGCTCGTGGCGCAGTGACTCGTAGCGTCGCCAGGCGGACGCCGGATCCCGCGGCGACGCCGCCAGACATCTCGCGAGCACCACGCCGTCTTCGATGGCCATCATCGCGCCCTGCGCCAGGAAGGGCAGCGTCGGGTGGCAGGCGTCGCCCAGAAGGGTCGCGCGGCCCTTGCTCCAGCGGAGCATGGGGTCGCGGCCCAGCAGCGCCCACTGATAAGGCGTGTCGATGGCGCGGAACAAGCGCTGCACGTCCTCGTGCCAGCCCCGGAAGTCTCTCAAGCAGTCCTCCACGCGACCGGGGCTGTTCCAGGATTCGTGCGTCCAGTCGCTTCGCTCGACCACGCCAACGACGTTGATCAGTTCGCCGCGCCGCACCGGGTAGGTGATGACGTGCGCCCCCGGGCCGACCCAGTTGGTGCCCACCGGCGCCGACAGGTGGTCCGGCAGTTCTTTCGCCGACGCCAGGCCGCGCCAGGCCATGCACCCGGTGAACCAGGGCGTGGCGGCGCCGAACAGGCGCGCGCGGCAATGGGAGTGAATGCCGTCGGCGCCGATCAACGCATCGAAACCGGCGATCGGTGCGCCCGCGGCCTTCACCCAGACCCGGTCCTCGCGCTCGTGATGCTCCTGAACCTGGGCGCCCAGGCGGATGGCCTCGGGCTTGAGCGCACGCACCGCCTGCACCAACACCGCGTGCAGGTCGGCGCGGTGCAGCATCAGGTAAGGAAAGCCGTAGCGCTCCACCGAGCGCTCCCCCAGGTCGAACAGGGTCCAGCGCTGCCCCGTGCTCCAGAGGCGGATCTGCTTGCCCGCCGGTACGCTCGCCACGGCGCGCAACGGCTCTTCCAGACCCAGGCCGAACAGGCAGCGCGTGCCGTTGGCGCTCATCTGGATGCCTGCGCCCACGTCGCCGAAGCGCGTGGCTTGTTCAAACACCTCGACGTCGATGCCCGCTCGCAGCAGCGCCAGCGCCGCCGTCAGCCCCCCAATGCCCGCGCCGACCACCGCGACGCTGATGTCCTTCGCCATGCGCACCTCTCGTTGAAGAGGCGCCATTGGAACCAGGCGAATTCAACATGGGAAGTTTTGTTATCTGATCAATTAATATTCCTTGCTTATGAATTTGAGCTTGCGCCAGCTTGAGGCTTTCGCCGCCATCGCGCGCTGCCGCAACCTCACGCGCGCGGCGGAACAGATCCACATCACCCAGGCTGGACTGAGCCTGATGCTGCGCGACATGGAGGCCCAGCTCGACTGCCGCCTGTTCGAACGCACCACGCGTTCGGTGTCGCTCACCCAGGGAGGCGAGCGCCTCCTGCCGCTGGCCGAGCGCACGCTGCGCGACTTCCGCGAGGTCGCCAGCCAACTGGGCCAGCTGTCGGCCGACGCCGCGCGCACCGTGCACCTGGCGGCCACCCCCCTGGTGGCAGCCGACGTTCTTCCGCAGGCCTGTCGCGAGCTCGCGCGCACGCACCCCGACATCCGCGTGGTGGTGAAGGACGTTGACCGCCGACAGATCCAGTCAATGGTGGAACGTGGCGAAGTGGATGTGGGCGTGGGTGTGCTGCTGCGCGAGTCGCCGGCCACCACGCGCGAGCTGCTGCTGCGCTTGCCGCTGGTGGCCGTGGGCGCGCGCGGCACGCTGACCGCCGCCCTCAATGGCCGCGGCACATTGAGCTGGGCCGCTTTGCGGGCGCGGCCGCTGTTGGCGCTGCCTGCGGACAACGCGATCCAGCAGCTCGTGGACGCCCGCCTCGCGCCCGCGCTGCCGCGCGAGGACCGGCCGGTGTTCGCTCACCTGCACACGCTGATCGCGATGGCCGAAGCCGGCCAGGGCGTGGCGGTGCTTCCCGCCTTCGCGGCCAGCACCTGCCGGCGCTATGCGGTCGACGTGCACCGCATGGGCCAGCCCATGGTGACCATGGAGTTTTTCTCGATCGCACGCCGCGGCGTGCCGCCAACGCCCGCGGCGGCGCCGCTGCTGCGCGCGCTGGCGCAGCACCTGGGCCGTTCGGCCACGGGAGCCGCCTAAGGGGCTGCGGCGCCACCGCGCTCAGGCGGCCACGGGCTCCAGCAGGGCGTCGATGTCCGCCTCGGCGGCGCGCAGGCCTTCGCGGCGCGGTTCCTCGCCCATGGCCAGGCCCTCGGCGAAGACGAAGCGCACGTCGGTCATGCCCAGGAAGCCCAGGAAGTTGCGCACATAGGGCGTCTGCGTGTCGTGCGGCTGACCTTGGTAGAGGCCGCCGCGCGCGGCGAACACCAGCACCTGCTTGCCCTTGACCAGGCCCTCGGCGCCGGCCGCGGTGTAGCGGAAGGTGACGCCGGCGCGGGCAATGTGGTCGAAGTAGGCCTTGAGCGTGGACGGGATGCCGAAGTTGTAGAGCGGCAGGCCCAGCGCCACCACGTCGGCGCTTTGCAGCTCGGCGATGAGCGCGTCGGACTCGGCCACCAGGGCCTGCTGTTCGGGCGTGCGCTGCTCGGCCGGCGTGGAGAAGGCGCCCACGCGCGCCAGGTCCAGGTGCGGCACGGGCTGGGTCGCGAGGTCGCGCACGACGACGCGGCCCTCGGGGTGGGCGGCCTGCCAGGCGGCGACGTAGCGGTCGGCCAGGCGGTTGGACTGGCCGTTGCCGAGCAGGAGACTGGAGCGGATCAGGAGCAGGGTTTTCATGGCGGGTTCCTTGTTGGGATGCGCCATTGAAACATCGACTGATCGAATGAAAAAGCGCAAAATTCCGCTCAAAACCATCTACTCAATCGATCATAAAAGCCATGGCCCACCCCCGCGTCACGCTCGATCAATGGAACGCCCTGGTGGCCGTGGTGGAGGCCGGCGGCTACGCGCGCGCGGCCGAGCAGCTCAGCCGCAGCCAGTCCTCCGTCACCTACGCGGTGCAGCAGATCCAGGCGCAGCTGGGCGTGCAGGTGTTCGAGCTGGAGGGCCGCAAGGCCCGGCTCACGCCCACCGGCGAGCAGCTCTACCAGCGCGCGCGCTACCTGGTGGCCGAGGCCGCCGCGCTGGAATCGGCCTCGGCCTGCCTGTCGCTGGGCTGGGAAGCCGAGCTGCGGCTGGCGGTGGAGGTGATCTACCCCAACCGGCGCCTGTTCGATTGCCTGGAGCGCTTCGGCCAGAGCGCCGAGCACACGCGCGTCGAGGTGGTGGAGGCCGTGCTCGGCCACCGCAGCTCGCTGCTGGAAGAAGGCGGCATCGACATCGCCATCTACGGCACCGTGCCCACGGGCTACGAGGGCCAGCACCTGATGCGCGTGCGCTTCCTGCTGGTGGCCCACCCGGACCACCCCCTGCACCGCTTGGACCGCGCCGTCACGCTGCGCGACCTGCGGCAGCACCGCCACCTGGTGGTGCGCGAGACCAGCCCGCAGCGCGGCCACGAGCCGGCGGTGCAGACGCCGCGCCGCTGGACGGTGAGCCACATCTCCACCTCCATCGAGGCCGCGCGCGGCGGCCACGGCTTCGCCTGGCTGCCGGAGGAACTGATCCGCCAGGACCTCGACGCGGGCCGGCTCAAGCCCCTGCCCATGCGGCGCGGCGGCGAGCGCTTCGCCGACCTGTACCTGGTGTTCGGCGACCGCGAGGGCGCCGGCCCGGCCGCGCAGCGCCTGGCCGAGATCCTGCTGGCCAACGCGCGCGGGGCCGGTTAAGCGCAGCGGCTACCGTTATTCGATCGGTTTGTCGGGCAGCGGCGCGTGCATGCCCACGGCCATGCGGTTCCAGGTGTTGATCTGGGCGATGGTCCAGCTGAGTTCAACGATCTCCTGGTCGTTGAAGTGGTCGCGCAGCGCGTCGAAGGCGGCGTCGTGGCCCGCGTGCCCGTCCGGCAGGCGCGTCAATGCCTCGGCCCAGGCCAGCGCCGCGCGTTCGCGCGGGCTGTACAGCACCGTCTCGCGCCAGGTGCACAGGCTGTTGATGCGCTGCCAGGCCTCGCCGTGCTGGCGCAGCTCGCGCGTGTGCATGTCGACGCAGAAGGCGCAGCCATTGATCTGCGACACGCGCAGGTCCATCAGCGACATCAGGCCCTTGCCCAGCGTGGAGCGCATGGTGCTGGCCTTGACGGCGGCCATGGCCTGGTAGGTCTTGGGCGCGATCTCGGTCCAGGGGAGACGGGGAGCGTTCACGGGGATCACCTTTCGTTGTGAGAAGAAATGAAGAAAGCCTTCACCCCTTCAAGACGAAGCGGCGCCGTCTCCTGTGACGTAGTTCGTGACCGATGGGTCCAGCTGCGCGTGACCCAGTGCCTGCGCGATGTGCCGCAGCTTGTCGGGGTTGCGCTGCACCTGGATGCCCACGACGCGGCCGTCCTCGATCCGCAGCGCCTGCGCCGACTCCAGCGCGCCGTCGATGAAGCGCAGCAGGCCCCATTCGCCGTTGAGCGGGGCCAGTTCGTAGTGCACGCGGCCCGCGAAGCGCAGGCTGGTGGCCAGGTAGAGCTGCGCGATGCGCTGGCCGCCCAGCAGGGGCACGCCAAAGCTGGGCACCTTGCCACCGCCGTCGCTGACGAGCCGCGCGTCCTCGGCCAGCACGGCCTTCAGGCCGCTGATGTCGCCGCGCGACGCCGCCTCGGCGAAGGCGCTCAGCAGGCGCCGCTGGTCCTCGGGCGGCACGGTCTGGCGCGCGCGCCCGTCCTTGAGCAGGGTTCGCGCGCGGTGCACCAGCTGGCGACAGGCCGCCTCGCTCTTGCCCAGCGCCGCCGCCACCTCGCCGTACTCGGCCTCGAAGATGTCGCGCAGCAGGAAGGCCGCGCGCGCCTCGGGCGCCAGGCGCTCGAGCACCGCGAGGAAGGCGAGCGAGAGCTGGTCGGCCCGCTCCAGCATCTGCTCGGGCGTGTGCGGCGCCTCGGCCTCGGTGAGGATGGGCTCGGGCAGCCAGGTGCCCACGTACTGCTCGCGCCGCGACTGGGCCGCGCGCAGCCGGTCGATGGCCAGGCGGGTGGTGACGGAGACCAGCCAGGCCTCGGCGTTGTCCACCGACGCGTGCTCGGTGCCGTGCCAGCGCAGCCAGGCGTCCTGCACCACCTCGTCGGCGTCGGCGGCCGAGCCCAGCATGCGGTAGGCGATGCCCCGCAGCCGGGGCCGCAGGCGCAGGAAGCTGTCCAGGGTGTGATCGTTCATGACGCGCCAGACGGATGGGAGGGAGCGATTGTGACCAGGGCCGCGCGACAGCCCGACGGGCGGCTGCCACGATCCTCCGCCGGGCTTGCCCGATCCTGCGGACCCGCGCCCGTTTGACCCCACGGGCGTGGAGGATCGGGCCATTTGCGGGATCATCCCGGCGCCGCCCCTACGTCTGAACGCCCCATGCTCAAGCCCGACGACTACCTGAGCGAGATCAACGGCATCATTGCCCGATCCACCGACCGCGACGGCCTCACGCCCACCGCGGTGGACCACCTGTTCTTCGCCCGCCAGAGCTCGCCCTCGCTGCCCATGCACACGGCGCAGTGGCCCTGCTTCGCGCTGGTCACGCAGGGCGCCAAGCGCCTCACCCTGGGCGAGGAGGTTTACCACTACGGCGTCGGCGATTGCCTGGTGGTGACGCTGGACCTGCCCGTCATCTCGTGCATCGTGCAGGCCACGCCCGAGCGGCCCAAGCTGAGCCTGGGCATGGCCATCGACGGCGCGCGCCTGCAGGAGGTGCTGTCGCGCGTGAGCCTGCCGCCCGAGGCGCTGCGCGGCGACAGCCTGCGCGGCGTGGCCGTGCACAAGGCGCCGCTGGAGCTGCTGGACGCCATGCTGCGCCTGGTGCGCCTGCTCGAGCGCCCGCAGGACATCGCGGCCATGGCGCCGCTGATCGAACAGGAGATCCTCTACCGCCTGCTCACCGGTCCGCACGGCCCCGCCCTGTTGCGCATCGCCTCGGCCAACAGCCCCAGCAACAAGATCGCCAAGGCCATCGCCTGGCTGCGCCAGAACTACAGGCAGCCGCTGCGCATCGAGGCCCTGGCCAGCCAGGTGGGCATGAGCGCCTCGTCCCTGCACCACCACTTCAGCCTGGTCACCGCCATGACGCCGCTGCAGTACCAGAAGCGCCTGCGCCTGCAGGAGGCGCGCCGGCTGATGCTGGTGGAGCGGCTGGACGTGGGCAGCGCCGGCTACCGCGTGGGCTACCAGAGCGCCTCCCAGTTCAGCCGCGAGTACAGCCGCCAGTTCGGCCTGTCGCCGCTGCGCGACCTGGAGAGCGCGCTGGGCACCGGCGAGGGATACACACCGGTGCCCGCCTGAAGCAGCGCCCCCAGAGGCACCGCGGAACCGGCTGTGCCAGGCCGCAGGCGCCGCCCCCTCGAGGGGGTCGCGCGAAGCGCGGCGGGGGTGCTACCCCAGTTTGAAGGGCAGGTCGCGCAAGGGCTTGCCGGTGATCCTCGCCAGCGCGTTCGCCCACGCCGGCGCCAGCGGCGGCAGGCCGGGCTCGCCCATGCCGGTGGGCGGGTCGGCGCTGGGCACGGTGTGCACGGCCACCGTCGGCATCTCGGTGATGCGCGCGACGCGGTAGTCGCCGAAGTTGCCCTGCTCGACCACGCCGTCCTTGAGCGTGATGGCCGCGCCGGGCAGGCACATGCCCAGGCCCATCAGCGCCGCGCCCTGCACCTGCGCCTCCACCGTGCGCGGGTTGACCACGAGGTTGCAGTGCACGCCCGCCGTCACCCGGTGCAGCACGGGTGCGCCGTCCTTCACCGAGGCCTCGACCACGTAGGCCACCACCGAGTCGAAGCTCTCGTGCACCGCCACGCCCCAGGCGCGGCCCTCGGCCAGCTTGCGCTTGCCGTAGCCGCTCCTGTCCACCGCGAGCTTCAGCGCGTCGCGGTGGCGCGGGTGCTGATCGCCGAACATCGCCAGCCGGTAGGCCACCGGGTCCTGGTTCGTCTCGCGCGCGATCTGGTCGATCAGCGTCTCCATCACGAAAGCGGTGTGCGTGGAGCCCACGCTGCGCCACCACAGCACGGGCACGTTCAGCTGGGGGTGGTGCACGGTGAGGCGCATGGGCAGCGGATAGGGCGCGCGCATGCCTTCCACGGCGGTCTGGTCCACGCCGTTCTTCACCATGAAGGGTTCGAAGGGGCTGCCGGCGATGATGGACTGGCCCACGATCACGTGGTCCCAGGCCAGCACGCGGCCGCGCTCATCGAAGCCGATGCGCGCGCGGTGCAGGTGCATGGGGCGGTAGTAGCCGCCCTTGATGTCGTCCTCGCGGCTCCAGACGGTGCGCACCGGCGCGCGCACCCCCGCCTCGCGCGCGGCGCGGGCGATCTGGCAGGCCTCGACCACGTACTCGCTGCTGGGCACGCCGCGCCGGCCGAAGCCGCCGCCGGCCGCCTGCACGTTCACGCGCACCTGCTCGGGCTTGAGGCCCAGGGCGCGCGCCGCGGCCAGGCCGTCCAGGCCCGGCATCTGCGTGCCCACCCACAGCGTGGCGCCGCCCTCGGCGAGCTCCACCGTGCAGTTGAGCGGCTCCATGGGCGCGTGCGCGAGGTAGGGAAAGACGAACTCGGCCTCGATGCGTTTCGGCGCCGTGGCCAGCGGCGCCATGTCGGCGTCGAAATGCACCGCGCCGGGCCGACCGGCGAGCTCGCGGTACTGGGCGAGCTGGCGTTCGCTGTCGACCTTGTCCACCGCGTCGCTGGCCCAGTCGAGCTTGAGCGCGTCGCGCCCGAGCTTGGCGGGCCAGTAGCCCTCGGCCACCACGGCCACGCCCTCGGCGCCGCGGTCCAGTGGCACGCGCAGCACGGCCTTCACGCCTTTCACGGCGCGCGCGGCGCCGTCGTCCACCGAGCGCAGCTTGGCGCCGAACACCGGCGGGCGCGCGATCACGGCCGTGAGCTGGCCCGGGCGGCGCACGTCGATGCCGAAGTCCTGCCGGCCGCTGCTCTTGGCGCGCGCGTCCAGCCGCGTGGTGGGCTGGCCGATGAGCTTGAAGCGCTTCGGGTCCTTCAGCGCCACGCGCTCGGGCACGGGCTGCTGCATCGCGGCCTCGGCCAGTTCGCCGTAGCTGGCGCGGCGGCCGCCGGGACCGATGACGTGGCCGGCCTCGGTGCGCAGCGTGGCCGGGTCGGCCTGCCAGCGCGCGGCGGCCGCGCCCACCAGCATGGCGCGCGTGCGGGCACCGAGTTCGCGGTACTGCGTGAAGCTGTTCTTGACGGCCGTGGAGCCGCCCGTGAGGTGCATGCCCGCCAGCGGGTCGGCATAGGCCGGGTCATTGGTGCCGAGCTGGCTGCGCACCTGGCTCCAGTCGGCGTCCAGCTCCTCGGCCAGCACCATGGGCAGCGCGGTCTGCACGCCCTGGCCGAATTCGAGCCGGTTCACGGTGACGGTGACGGTCCCGTCGGTGGCGATGGCGACGAAGGCGCCGGGCCGCTGCGTGGGCTTGAGCGCCGCGTCGGGCGCGCCCGCGCCCTGGGCCTGGGCGGCCAGGGGCGCGAGGCCCAGCGCGAAGCCGCTGGCCACGGCGAGCTTGAGGAAGCCGCGACGCGGCAGCTCGGCCGCGCCCTCGGCGGGCGCGCCGCCGCGCGCCAGCATCAGCTGCAGCGCGCGGGGCAGTTCGGGGGTGAAGGTGGAAGGCAGCATGTCCGTTCCTCCGTCAGGCGATGGCGCGCGCGGCCTCGGCCACGGCGGCGCGGATGCGCTCGTAGGTGCCGCAGCGGCACACGTTGCCGGCCATGGCCGCGTCGATGTCGGCGGCGCTCGGCCGCTGGCCCTTGGGCAGCGATTTGAGGAAGGCCGTGGCGCTCATGATCTGGCCGCTCTGGCAGTAGCCGCACTGCGCCACGTCGTGCTTCACCCAGGCCTCGTGCACGGCGCGGCCCACGCGGTCCTCGCCTTGCGCCACGGCCTCGATGGTGGTGATCGCCCGGCCCTCCACGCTGCCCACGGGCGTGATGCAGGAGCGGATGGCCTGGCCATCGAGGTGCACGGTGCAGGCGCCGCACAGCGCCGCGCCGCAGCCGAACTTGGTGCCGGTCATGCCCAGGTTGTCGCGCAGGGCCCAGAGCACGGGGGTGCCGGGGTCCACATCGAGCGTGTGGTTCCGGCCATTGACTTGAAGGGTGGTCATGGGGTCTCCCAAGGGGAAAAGGAAGCGGATCGGCCATGCCGGGGCCCAGGCCACCGGCATGGCCGGGAGTGTTGGCCAGCGTCCCCCGGGGGTGTTAGCACAGGGCTGCGAGATGCTTGCCTGATCCTCCAGGCCCAGGCGCGCGCGGCCCAGGCCTTGGGGTGGGGCGCCATCTAGTGGAAACCCTAGGAATGGGGGGTGGCATACTGCCCCTCCCTATAGGTGGTTGCGTCCGCAACCCCACCCCCCGTTTCCCGAGGAGTCAATTTCCATGGATCGCCGTTCCCTCATCAAGAACGCCGGCATCGCCGGCGTGCTCGCCACCGGCATCGCACCCGCGGTGCATGCCCAGGCCGCCGTGCGCTGGCGCCTGGCGTCGAGCTTCCCGAAATCGCTGCCCACCATCTTCGGTTCGGCCGAGAAGTTCTCCGAGACCGTGAAGGCGCTGTCCGGCGGCAAGTTCGAGGTCTCCATCCACGCCGCCGGCGAGATCGTGCCCGCTTTCGGCGTGGTCGACGCGATCCAGGACAGCACCATCGAGATGGCGCAGACCGCGTCCTACTACTTCACCGGCAAGGACTCCATCTTCGCCTTCGGCTGCGCCGTGCCCTTCGGCCTGACCGCGCGCCACATGGACGCCTGGATGGAGCACGGCAACGGCCGCAAGCTCATGGACGAGTTCTACGCCAAGTACAACATCCTCTCCATGAGTTCCGGCAACACCGGCACCCAGATGGGCGGCTGGTACCGCAAGGAAATCAAGACCGTGGCCGACCTCAAGGGCCTGAAGATGCGCATGGGCGGCGGCCTGTTCGGCGAGTCCATGGCCAAGCTGGGCGTGGTGGCGCAGAACATGCCCGCCGGTGAGGTGTACCAGGCCCTGGAGAAGGGCACGCTGGACGCCACCGAGTTCGTCGGCCCCTTCGACGACGAGCGCCTGGGCTTCAACAAGGTCGCGCCCTTCTACCACTACCCCGGCTGGTGGGAAGGCGGCGCCGAGCTGGAGTTCTTCATCAACAAGAAGGCCTTCGACGCCCTGTCCGCCGAGAACAAGGCCATCGTGCGCGCCGCCGGTGCCGTGGCCGCGCGCGACATGACCGCCAAGTACGACGCGCAGAACCCCATCGCCCTCAAGCGCCTGGTGGCCTCGGGCACCAAGCTGGTCGCCTTCCCCAAGGCCGTGATGGACGCCGGCTTCAAGACCGCGATGGAGGTCTTCGCCGAGCACGAGGCCAAGTCGCCCGAGTTCAAGAAGATCCACCAGGACATGCGCGCCTTCCAGCGCGACCAGATCCTGTGGAGCCGCTTCTCCGAGTGGCGCTACGACAGTTACATCACCTCGGCCAAGATCTGAACGGTCCGGCCCCGAGACAAAGCCCGCCGCCCGGCGGGCTTTTTTTTGTCCGCGGGTCCGGCGCCATGCCGCATCATCGGTCCATGAGCCCACCCCGCCTGTACGCCGCCGAGGCCACCGCCGCCGCCCTGCCCTACCCCGCGCTCGCCGACGCCATCGCCGCGCTGCTGCGCGACCCCACGGTGAAGGTGCCGGCGCGCACCGTGCTGCCCCTGCCCGCGGGCGGCACCTTCTTCGCCATGCCCGCCACCGACGCGCGCGTGGCCATCACCAAGCTGATCAGCTTCGTCGCCGACAACGCCACGCGCGGCCTGCCCGCGATCCAGGGCGACGTGGTGGTGTTCGACGCGCGCGACGGCCGCCGCCTGGCCCTGCTCGACGGCCCCACAGTGACGGCGCGCCGCACCGCCGCCGTCTCGCTGCTGGCCGCGCGCACGCTCGCGCCGCACACCGACGGCCCGCTGCTCATCGTGGGCGCCGGCGTGCAGGGGCGCGCCCACCTGGAGGCCTTCGCCAGTGGTCTGGGCGTGCGGCAGGTGCGCGTGGCCTCGCGCGGTGCGGCCAGCGCCGATGCCCTGGTCGCGCACGCGCGCGACCTCGGCCTGGACGCCCGGCGCGTGGACGACGCCAACGCCGCGCTCGCCGACTGCCCGCTGGTGGTGAGCGCCACCCCGGCGCAGGCCGCGTCGCTGCGCGCCCTGCCGCGCGACGACGCCTTCATCGCCGCCGTGGGCGCCTTCACGCCCACCATGCTCGAATGGGCGCCCGAGGTCTGCCGCCACGTCGCCGCGCGCGGCGCGCTGGCGGTGGACACGCGCGACGCCGACCACGAGGCCGGCGACCTGCTGCAGGCCGGCCTCGACGTGCCCGCCGTGCCCACGCTGGCCGACTGGCTGGCGCGCCCGCGCCCGGCGGGCCCGGTGTTCTTCAAGAACTGCGGCTGGGCGGGCTGGGACCTCGCGGCCGCCCGGCTGGTGGCGGCCGATCTCACCGACATCAACGCATGAACCACGAACAAGACTTCCACACCGAACCCGTGCGCCGCCTGCGCGCCGACCTCGCGCTCGCGCTGCGCGCCGCCGCGCACTTCGGCCTGTCCGAAGGCGTGTGCAACCACTTCAGCGTGGAGCTGCCCGACGGCTCGGGCCGCTTCCTGCTCAACCCGCGCGGCCTGCTCTGGCAGGAGGTGCAGGCCGAGGACATCGTCATGGTGGACACGCAGGGCCGTGCGCTCGCGGGCCGCCACCCGGTGGAGAGCACGGCCATGCACATCCACGCCGGCGTGCACCGCGTGGCGCGCCAGGCCGTGGTGCTGCACACCCACATGCCCTACGCCACCGCGCTCACGCTCACGCGCGAGCGCGCGCTGGACAGCACACTGTCGCAGAACGCCATGCGCTTCCATGGTCGCGTGGCCAGCGACCCGGTCTACAACGGCCTCGCGCTCGACCACGCCGAGGGTGAGCGCATTGCGCGCGCCATGGGCGGCGCCGAGGTGGCCTTCCTCGCCAACCACGGCGTCATCGTCTGCGGCGCGCGCATCGACCACGCCTTCGACGACCTCTACTACCTGGAGCGCGCCTGCATGGCGCAGGTGCTCGCCGCCTCCAGTGGCCTGCCGCTGGCGCCCAGCACGCCCGAGATGGCCGCGCGCGTGGCCGAACAGACCCTGGGCGAACGCCTGCAGTCCGAGTTGTTCTTCGAGGCGCTGCGGCGCCGCCTCTGAGCGCGCCCGATCAGTCCGGCCAGGCGAAGCGTGCGGGTGCCTTGTGCACGAAGCGCCGAACCGCCTCGGCGTGCGCTTCGCTGCACAAGGCCAGCGCCTGCGCATCGGCCTCCGCGTCGAGCAGGCCGGCGAGGTCCTGGTCGAAGGACCGGTTCAAGGCGCGCTTGGCGAGCGACAAAGCCAGCGGCGAGGCCTCGCGCAGCGCCGCCGCCAGCGCCAGGGCGCGGTCGAGCAGGGTCTGCGCGGGCAGCACCTCCATCGCCAGCCCCAGCGCCAGCGCCTCGGGCGCGCGGACCTCGCGCGCGGAGAACACCAGCTCCTTGGCGCGCTGCAGGCCCACCACGCGCGGCAGCGTGTGCAGCGCGCCGCAATCGGGCACCAGGCCCACGCGCCCGAACACCATGCACAGGCGCGCGCGCTCGCTCAGCAGCACCAGGTCGGCCAGCAGCAGCAGGCTGAAGCCGGCGCCGTAGGCCACGCCGTCCACGGCGGCGATGACTGGCCTGTCGAAACCGTGCAGGGCCTCGGTCATGTGGCGGTAGCGCGCCATGCCGGCCCGGGCTTCGGGCGCGCCGCGCGGACCGGCCTCGCCCATGCCCTTGACGTCGCCGCCGGCGCAGAAGTGCTCGCCCGCGCCGTGCAGCACCAGGACGCGCACGTCCTCGCGCGCGCGCAGCGCGCGCAGCGCCTCGGTCAGCTCATCGGCCATGCGGCGGCTGATGGCGTTGCGCGCCTCGGGGCGGTTGAGCGTCAGGCGGGCCACGCCGCCGTCGACGCCGAGCAACAGGGTGTCGTACGCGTGCATCGCGGCCCCCGGGCTCAGAGCACGGCCTTCCCGCGCAAGGCCGCGATGGCGGCCTCATCGAGCCCCAGCACCTCGCGCAGCAGCTCGTCGGTGTGCTGGCCCAGCACCGGCGGCGCCATGGGCGCGCGGTCGGCCACGCCGGTGAAGCGGATCGGGCTGCCACAGAAGCGCGTGGGGCCGGCCTGCGCGTGCTCGGCCACGAGCGCCACGCCACGGTGCTGCACCTGCGGGTCGGCGAACACCTCGGGGTAGCTGTTGACCGGGCCGCTGGGAATGCCGGCGTTCTTGAGCGCGGCGAGCAGCTCGGCCGAGGTCCAGCGCGCGGTGATGGCGCCGAAGGTCGAGGCCAGTTCCGTGCGGTGGCGCAGGCGATCGCTGTTGGTGGCGAAGCGGGGGTCGCTCGCCAACTCGGGATGGCCCAGCACCTCGCAGAACTGGCGGTATTGCTCCTCGCTGCCGCAGATGACGATGACGCTGCGGTCGGCGCAGGCAAAGGCCTGCGAAGGCAAGCCGCCGTTGCCCTCGGTGCCGCGGCGCGGCGGCACCTGGCCGGTGGCCAGGTAGGTCGCCACCGAATGCGTTTGCGCCACGATGGTGCTGTCGAGCAAGGCGATGTCGATGTGCGCGCCCTCGCCCGAGTGGGTGTCGCGCTCGTACAGCGCGGCCAGGACACCGGCGGTCGCGAACTGGCCGGCCATGAAATCGGCCAGGCTGGGCCCGGTCTTCATGGGGCCGCCGCCGGGCACGCCGTCGGGCAGGCCAGTCACGGACATGAGGCCGCTCATGGCCTGGAACACCGTGTCGTAGCCGGGCTGCGCGGCGTAGGGGCCGGTCTGGCCGAAACCCGTGACGGAGCAATAGACCAGGCGCGGGTTCACGCGCTGGAGCGAGTCGTAGTCCAGGCCGTAGCGCTGAAGGTCGCCGACCTTGTAGTTCTCGATCAGCACGTCGCTGCGTTCGACGAGTCGGCGCACCAGGTCCTGGCCCTCGGGGCGGGCGAGGTCGATGGTGATGGAGCGCTTGTTGCGGTTGGCCGAGAGGTACATGGGCGACTCGCGCGTGTCGCGGCCGTCGCGGTCTTTCAGGAAGGGTGGTCCCCAGCGGCGCGCCTCGTCGCCGCGCCCCGGGCGCTCGATCTTGATGACCTCGGCGCCGAGGTCGCCCAGGGACTGCGCGGCCAGCGGCGCGGCGAGGATGCGGCTGAGGTCCAGGACCCGGATGCCGGTGAGGGGCAGGCGTTTCATGTGCGGGTCTTTCCTGAACTCATGTCATGCGGGCCAGGCCTGACCGGCCGCGAGCTGGAACTGGCGATCCGCCGCGCCGAGTTCCGATTGCAGGCGCCGCGCGCGGTAGGTCCAGCGGTGCAGCGGGTGTTCCAGCGTGAGGCCCATGGCGCCCATGAACTGGTGCAGGTCGTAGGCCACCGGGCGCACGGCCTGCTGCGCCTGGCCCAGGGCCAGCGCGGCCGGCACACTGCCCGCCGCCGCCGCCAGCGCCAGCCAGCGCACCCCCTCCACGGCCACGGCGCTGTGCGCCAGCCGGTGCTGCACGGCCTGCAGGCTGCCCAGCGGGCGGCCGAACTGGCGCCGGTCGCTCACGTGCTGCACCACGCTGGCCAGCGCGGCCGACAGGCAGCCGGCGATCTCGGCGGCGATGGCCACGCGCCAGAGGTCCAGGCAGGCCTTGGGGTCGGTGTCGAGCCGCCGCCAGGACAGGGCCTCGGGCGCGACCAGTTCGCCCATGGGGTAGGCCCACAGGCTCTCGACCTCGCGCGCGTCGCCCGGCGCCAGCGCCGCGGCGAACACCCCATCGGCCTCGATGGCCACCGCGCAGGCCGCCTGCGCGAGAAAGCGCGCCGGCGCGTGCCGGTCCTCGCCCAGCACCGCGCACACGCGCGGCAGGCCCAGCCGCGGCGCCAGCAGCGCCGACGCGCCGAGCTCGGTGCAGAACGGCAGGCGCGCCAGGGCGATCACCATCGCGGCGGCGGCCACCGGGCCCAGGCCTTCGGTGGTCATGGCCTCGAAGTAGCCGCCCTGCTCCAGGTCGCGGTCCAGTTCGGACAGGCACTCCACGCGCGCCGGCGCGGGCGTTCGCGCGAGGTGGTGCTGCACCACCTGCTCCACCGCGTCGAGCAGGGCGCGCTGGTCGTCGTTGAGTTCAAAGTTCATGCGCGGGCCTCGCGCGGCAGCTTCAGGAAGTCCTGCGCCACCAGGTTGAGCTGGACCTCGGCCGCGCCCGCCGCGATGCCGGCGGCGATGGCGCGTTCGTGGTGCGAGAGGTGCAGCGGGAAGGCGTCGCCGCAGTAGCTGTCGGGCAGGAACTGCATGCCGAAATCGGACACCTGGTGGTCGGCCGCGATCACGGCCGTGCGGGCCACGTTGGCGTCGGCCGTGGGCGGCAGGCCGCGCGCGCGCTGGTGAATCACGCGGTAGACCAGCAGGCGCGCGGCCTCGATGGCGGCCAGCGCCTGGCCCGCGCGCGCCCGGATCAGCGGATCGTCGAAGCGGCCTTGCGACTGCAGTTGGCGCACCAAGCCGTCGAGCACGCGGCGCGAGAAGGCGTAGCGCGCGATGCCCACGCGCTCGTGCGACAGCGCCCAGCCGATGATGGGCCAGGCCTGACCCTCCTCGCCGAGCAGCGCATCGGCCGGTACCACCACGTCGTCGAAGAAGACCTCGTGGATGTCGCCCTCGCCGATCAGCGAAGGAATGCCGCGCACGGTGATGCCCGGCGTGTCCATGGGCACGAGGAAGATGCAGATGCCCTGGCGGCCCGCGCCGCCGGTGCGCGCGAGCAGGAAGCAGGTCTGCGCCAGGCCGGCGTACGAGGTCCAGATCTTGGAGCCGTTGATCACATAGTCCTGGCCCCGCCGCTCGGCGCGCGTGCGCAAGGCCGCGAGGTCCGAGCCCGCCGACGGCTCGGAGAAGCCCTGGCACCAGATCGCCTGACCCGCCGCCATCGGCGGCAGGTAGCGCCGCTGCTGCGGCACCGAGCCGAAACGCATGATGGTCTGGCCGATGAAGTTGACGTTCATGTACTGCGCGCCGCGCGGTTCGCCAGCGGCCCAGAGCTCTTCACCGATGATGAAGTGGTGCCAGGGCGGCGCGCCGCGGCCACCGTGCTCCACCGGCCAGTGCGGCACCAGCAGGCCGGCCTCGGCCAGCTTCGGGCAGAAATTCAGCGAGAAGGCCGTCTGCTCCGGGCTGCCCGGGCCGTGGCGGCTCAGGCGCGCCCAATCGGGCGGCAGTTCGCGCGCGAGCAGGTCGCGCACGCGTTCGCGCAAGGCCGTCTGCTCCTCGGTCCACGAGAAATCCATGTGAGTCCCTGTCGTTCTTTCAGGCGGGTGCGGCGTCGCGGTTGACCTGGTGCAGGTAACTCAGGTAGCCCATGGGCACGAAGCTGCCGCCGTTGACGCCGATCACCGTTCCACTGGTCCACGCGGACGCGTCGCTCACCAGGTAGGCGCACAGCGGCCCCACGTCCTCGGGGCGGCCCAGGCGCTGCAGCGGCACGGTCTGCACCTGGCGGCGGATGCGTTCGGGCGTGTCGAAGGTCTTCGCCAGCTCATCCGTCATCACCACGCCGGGCGCCACCGCGTTCACGCGGATGCCGCGGTGGCCCCATTCGGCGGCCATGGTGCGCGTGAGGTTCTCCAGCGCCGCCTTGGCCGCGCCGTAGTGCCCCGTGCCCGGGTTGGGATACGAGGCGCTGCGCGAGCTGATGTTGACGATCGATCCCCCGCGCACCATGGCGCGCGCGGCGGCCTGCGCGGCGAAGAACGCGGCCTTGAGGTTGAGGTCGACCACGCGGTCCCACTGCGCCTCGCCGATGGTGTCGAGCGGCCCGACGTCGGCGGGGCTGGCGCTGCCGGCGTTGTTGACCCAGCCGTCGATGGCGCCGAAGCGCTCGAGCGTGGCGGCGATCAGGCGGTCGCGGTCGTCGCTGCGCGTGATGTCGCCCACCACCGCGAGGGCTTGCGCGCCCAGGGCCTGCACGCCGCGCACCGTCTCGTCCAGCGCCAGGGCGCCGCGCCCCGACACCACCACGTTCGCACCGCACCGCGCCATCGCGTCCGAGATGCCACGCCCGATGCCCTTGCCGCCGCCGGTGACGACGACCGTCTTGCCCACCAGAGAGAACAAACCCGGCACGCTCATTGCGGGTGGTACCCGATCTGCTTGGCCGCCGCCGCCCACATGTCCTGCTCGGCCTTCGTGTTCTGCGCGTGCACCTCGGTGCCACCGCCCACGGGCACCACGCCGGCCTGCGCCAGGCGCTCGCGGATGGATGGGTCTTTCAGGACCTCGTTGAAGGCCGCGTTGAGTTTCTCGACCACCGCGTCGGGCGTGCCAGCCGGCACCCAGATGCCATAGGAGAAGGCGAACTGCAGATCGCGCACGCCGACCTCGGCCAGCGTGGGCACGTCGGGCAGCGAGGGGGAGCGCTCCTGCGCCCCGTGCGCGATCGCCTTGATGCGCCCCTCCTTGATCATGCCCAGGTAGAACACCGGCACGTCGATCCCCATCTGGATTTCGTTCGTCATCAGCGCCGTGGCCACCTGCGTGGAGCCCTTGTACGGAATGGCCACCGCCTCGAAGCCGGCCTTGGACTTCAGCATCTCGGTGGCCAGCAGGATGCTGCCGGCCGTGTGCGAGTAGTTCAGCTTGCCCGGGTTCGCCTTGGCGTAGGCCATGAACTCGCTGAAGTTGTTCACCGGCATCGCGCCGGGAACCATCAGCGTCATGCCACCGCGGGCGATGCTCACCACCGACCGCAGCGACTTGAGGATGTCGAACTTCAGGTCCTTGATGAGCACGGGCGTGAGGCTGCCGCCGCCCAGCCACAGCATGGTGTAGCCGTCGGCCGGCGACTGCGCCACATGCTGCGAGCCGATGATGGCCGCGCCACCGGGCTTGTTCTCCACCACCACCGGCTGCCGGAGCACGGCACCCAGCTTCTCGGCGAAGGCGCGCGCCATGGTGTCGGAGCCGCCGGCCGCAAAGGGCACGACCAGCTTCACCGGCCGGTTCGGGAAATCGGCCTGCGCCCAGGCGCCGCCGGCAGCGGCGGCCAGCGCCAGCGCGCTGGCGGCGGCGCGCGCGAGCCAGCGGCGGCGCGGCGAAGAAGGGCGGTGGATCGGCGTGCGGGGCATGGGTCTGTCTCCTGTTTCAATTGATGGAACATCTGACCTGCATGCCTGGAAGCGGCCAGTGGGGCGCGATTCTAGGAACGGCCTTCTCTCTCTGAAACCTGGCGGCCTCCGCTTTAGGGGAAAACACATTCCCAGTGTTCCACGATGTGGACAGAATGCTTGGATCGAAAACTCGGACCACCAAGACCATGCCCCGCACCGCCGCGCCGCCACCCCCCAGTTCCGACGGCACGCAGGCCGTGCACCGCGCGGCCAGCATCCTGCGCGCCATCGCCCAGGCCGGCGCCGAAGGCGATTCGCTCGCCGGCATCGCGCAGCGCCTGGCGCTGCCGCGCTCCACGGTGCACCGCATCCTGGGCTGCCTGCTCGACGAGCGCCTGGTCGAGCGCGCCGATGGCCGCCGCTACCGCATGGGCCCGTTGATCCACGAGTTCGGTCTCACGCCCGCCGCGGGCTCGCAGGACGTGAGGCGCTGGCGCCACGCGGTGGAGGCGGTGGCGGCGCGCACGGGCGTCACCGCCTACCTGATGCGGCGCAGCGGCACCGAGGCCGTGTGCCTGCTCAAGGTGGACGGCAACGCGGTGGTGCGTTTCGTGCCGGTGGACGTGGGCCAACGCCGCCTGCTCGGCGTGGGCGCGGGCGCCACCGCCCTGCTGGCCGCGCTCGAGCCCGCGCGCGCCGACGACATGATCCGCGCCGTGGCGCCGGGGCTGGACCGCTACCCGCGCCTGAACGCCAACAGCCTGCGCGCCGCCGTGGCCCTGGTGCGCCGCAGCGGCTTCGCCATCAGCCAGGGCACGGTGGTGGACGACGGCTTCGGCATGGGCCGCGCCCTGCCCGCGAGCGAGGGCACGCCGCACCTGGCCATCAGCATCGCCGCGCACGCCACCATGGTCACGGAGTCGCGCATCGCGGCGTGGAAGAAGGTGATCGTGGAAGAAGTGCAGGCCGCGGGGCCTGGCCGGGCGCGCGACTAGGCGCCGTGCGCCGCTCCGCCCCCGACCCGGATCACCACAGCACCCGCACGCCCACGCCACCGCTCAGGCCGCTGCCGGTGCGCGCGTCGCCGCCCAGGTCCCACAGCCGGCTCACCTCGCCGTACAGGCTGACGGTGGGGCCGAGTCGCCAGTCCAGGCCCGCGCTCAGCTCACTGCTGCTGCCGCCGGTGCGACTGCTGATGTCGGTGCCACCGGCGCCGCCGACGAAGCGCGTGATGTCCGTGCTGTTGCTGCGCTTGTAGAGGTTCAGGCTGGCGTAGGGGCGCAGCGCGCCGGGGCCTGCGTTGAAAAGCCCTTTCACGCGCACCCCCATGCGAGCGATCCAGCTGCCACCGGTGTCCTGCTGCACGGAGGCTCCGCTCAGGCCGGTCTCGTCCAGGCTCAGGCGCTGGTAGGCCAGTTGCACCGAGGGCTCGATCAGCCAGCGCGGCGAGAGTGCGAAACCCTGGCCGGCTTCCAACGACGCCATCAGGCTGTCGCCCGTGCCGGCGCTCGATTCGCCCTGCGCCGGCGTGGCGCTGTAGCGGTGGTGGCCCAGCTGCAGCACGGCGTCCAGGCTCAGGCTGTCGCGCTGCCAGGTGGCGTAGCCGCCCAGGTACTGGCTGCGCAGGTCGTTGCGGCCGGACAGGTAGTTCGCGGCGCCGCTGGCCTGACCACGCACATCCATGTCGCCCTCGAGCTGGCCCAGGTAGAGGCCCGCGCGCCAATCCCCTTCGTTCCACAGGTCGGTGCCGGTCTGGAAGCCGTTCAGGCGGCCGTTGCTCATGGGGCTGACCGTGCCCTGCTGCGCGATGTCGCGGTCCACGCTGAACACGCGGCCCCAGGCCTGGCGCTCGCGCCCGCTGTTGTCGGTGCCTGCGCGCGATTCGCCCATGCGCTGCTGGCGGTTGCCGAGCATGGCGATGTCGAGCGCGCGGAACTGCTCGGGCACCACCGCGTACAGCGCCACTTCGCTGCGAAGGCCGTCGGAGCGCAGGTACCAGTTCTCGCCGACGCCGTTGGCGTCGGCCGCGTACAGGCGGTACTGGTAGGCGCCACCGCCCACGACACCGTTGGCCAGGCGGAACGCGTCCTTGGTGGTCTGCGCGGTGGTGGTGGCGCCGCCGGTGGCGGTGATGACCTCGATGCCATCGCCCGTGGTAGGCGCGCCCAGGCCGCCGAAGTGGGCGATGCCCAGCAGCGTGGTGCCGGTGGCGCTGGCCCCCGCGCCATTGAGCACCAGCCGGCCACTGGCCAGGCCGCCCGCGCCCGGGGCCGTGCCCACGCGCAAGGTGCCGCCCTGGCCCACGTAGGCGCCCGTCATGGTGAGCGTGCCGCCGGGCAGCGAGACCGTGCCGGCGTTGTTCAGCGTGCTGAGGGTCTGGTCGAAATCGCCGGCGTCGAGCGCGCCCGAGGCGCCGACCGTGTGCGCCGAAGCGGCGCTGAAGGCGTTGGCCACGCCCGCGCGCAGCGTGCCGCCGGTGATGTGGGTGGCCCCGCTGTAGGTGCTGGCGCGGGTGAGCGTGGTCGTGCCACTGCCCACGTGGTTGAGGCTGATGCTGCCGGTGATGGCCGGCGCGAAGCTGTACGCGGCGGCGTTGTGGTTGAAGTTCAGCACCGCCGTGCCGGCGCCGCCGTTCACGACGGAGGCGATCACCGCGCCTGGCGCGACCGCGGCCTGGCCCACGGCGCCGCCAATGTTCAGGACGGCGGAGCCGGCGGCGTTGGCGGCCAGGTTGATGGCAGAGGCCCCGCTGTTGGCGGAGACCACCGCACCGTCGGCCACGGTCAGCGTGGCCGAGCCCGACGCGCCCAAGTTGATGGTGGCGGTGGTCGACGCGAGCCTGGAGCCGGCCCCCGTGACCAGACCTGTGAAACCGCCGGGCATGGAGCCCAGATGCAGCACCGCCCCCTCCAACGCGCCGCCGTCGGACACCTCCAGCGTGCCGCGCTGATGGATATACAGGACCGAGGAGCGCAGTCTCGAGCCGGCACCGCTGACGAGCACATCGGCGATGCCGCCGCTGGACACCGTGGCCGAGGTGCCCCCGAAGCGCATGCCGGAGGGTCCGGTCGAGGCAAGGAAGCCCCCGTCCAGCACACGGATGCGGGCCTGCCCGGACACTCCCTGCAGCACGGTCGACGTCACCGAGGTGCCCGCGCCCTGAACGGTCAATGCGCCCGCGGTGCCCGCCGTTTGCCCCACCTGCAATCCGCCGAGGGTGCCATAGCTCGCACCGGCTTCGAACGTCAGCCCGGCCCCGGCAGCAGACTCCACCGTCAAGGTGCCGCCGCTGGGCGAGAGGGCCACGTTCCCTCGGATCGGTGGCAGCGTCGCCGTGACAGTGAAGGAGCCGATCAGGCCGATCGTGGAACTCGGGTCGGCGCTCGCGTTGGCCGCATGGATCGCCGCGATCAGTTCCGCTTCGTTGGACGCCGTGAAGCTGGCCGCCTGCGACAGGCCACTGGTGGCCAAACCGGCCAAGACCAGTGCTGCGTTCCCTACCGTTCCCTGATGTCGGTTCACTGAATCGCCCCCTATGAAAACAATAGCACTACATTGAGCATGCACAAGGCACACCCCGCGAAGCGCGGCAGTCTAGATGTTGTGGGAGCAAGGACTCTGAACCGCATGGTCAACGGATGAACCAGCAACGCGAGCGGCTTTGGCTTCTCATCCGGCGGACACCACGGCACACTGTTCCCATGAACACGTCAACGCCATGGCATCTGACAGCGGCCCTTGCGCTGGCCCTGTCGCTCGCGGCCTGCGGGGACCGCGACACCGCCGCTCCGACGGCCCCCGCATCACCGGCGCCAAGCCCGGCGCCGGCCCCGCCCCCCGCCCCCAGCACCGACCAGTGGATCGGTCAGTGGAACGGTCCGGAAGGGACCTTCGTCCGCATCACGGGCGGCAACGGCCACTACGACGTCACCGTGCAGAACCTGGATGGGCCGCGAACCTTCGTCGGCATGGCGGTGGGTGATGCGATCGAGTTCGAACGCGATGGAAAGCAGGAAGTCCTGCGCGCCAGCAACGGCGAGCAGACAGGCATGAAGTGGCTGGCCGGCAAGAAGGACTGCCTGAAGGTCCGGACCGGCGAGGGCTACTGCCGGGACTGAGCGCCCGGCGCAGCCGTGCCCGCGTCAGCCGGCGAGCCGAAACGCCAGCACCGGCAGGTCCTGCATCGTCAGCGTCTCGGCCTTCACCGGCACCGGGCCACGCTTGAACAGCGCGTGCAACTGGTCCGGCACCGCCTCCACGCCCAGCACGATCGCCTGGACGATGTTGCCTTCCTTCAGCCGGATATGGCCGTAGACATACGGTGCGATCGCCTCGAAGCGCGGGTGGCAGGCCGGCGCGATGTTGTGCGTCGCGAAGAGCAGCGTGCCCTCGCCGCTGATCTCGGCGCCCTCGACCGACCAACTGCCGCAGTGCTCGCAGCATCCCGTGGGCGGGAACGTCAACTGGCCGCAGGTGCTGCACCGCATGGCGCGAAACACACCTTCCTTCAGCCCCTCGTAGTACCAGCGGATCGCGCTGGGGCGGGTCTCTTCGTTGCTCATGTCAAATGGCTCCCAGAACAACCGCGGTGCTGATCATCGCGTAGCCATGCGTGTGGATCATGGCGACCTCGGGCCGCTTCGGCATCTGGCGCCGGCCCGCCTGGCCGCGCATCTGCAGCGCGGCCTCGTAGATGTCGGAGCCCGCACTCGCGCCCCAGGCGTGCCCGAAGGCGTGCCGCCCCCCGTGCGTGGACATCGGCCGATCGCCGTCGAACCGGAGGCGACCCTCGCGCGCCGCCGTCAAGCCTTCGCCGGCCTTCAGGTAGCCGATCATCTCCGCCGTGCAAAGCCCGGAGATGTGCGAGCAGTCGTGCGTGTGCAGGTAGCCGAGGTCGCCGGCCTTGATGCCCGCCATGTCCATCGCCGCCTGGCAGGCGCGCCGATCGAACTCCCACTGCGTGGGGTCCTCGCCATACCAGGGCAGGTCGCTGTAGCAGATGCCGAAGCCCTTGAAGCCGATCGGCGCCGCCTTGGCACCGCGCAAGGCCCCGGGCCGCGCGATCACCAGCGCCGACGCGCCGTCGGCGGTCGTGACCAGACTCATCAGCCGCGACGGCCAGGCGACGAAGGGGTTGTGCTGGTCGGACCGCCAGAGATCGTAGGGATCGGAGAAGCCTTCGGACGCGGCCTTCGCTTCCAGGGTCTCCTGCACGTTCGCCTTCGGGTTCATCGAACCGTGCAGCCGCCGCGTGCGGCAGAGCTCGAACATGCCGCGGTCGTAGTCCTCGATCGAGATGCCGTACTTGCGGCAGTAGCCGAGCGCGACCAGGCCGTTGTAGGTGGAGAAGATGTCGTAGCCCTGCGGCACGCCATAGGCCTGATTCACCGCCATGTCGGTCCAGAGCCAGGTCTGCTGGTGGCTGATCGGCTCGCGCTCGTAGGGGCTGTAGCCCTTCACCTTGGTGCGCGTGGTCTCGAGGCCATAGACCAGGCAGACGTCATAGACCCCGGCCGCCACCGCCATCGCCGCCATCGCCGCGCCAACGCTGGTGGTCGAACACTGCGCCTCGAAATGCACGCCAGCCTTGAACTGCGTTCCGGTCCATTTCGCGAGCTGGGTATAGGTGCCCGGCACCTGCGAGCTGTGCACCATGGCATTGCCGGCGAACACCGCATCGACGTCCTGGCCGCTCAGCCCGGCGTCGTCGAGGGCCTCCTTCACCGCTGTGGCGGTCAGCTCCTGCAGGCTCAGTCCCTTGAGACCGGGCGTGCTGAGCAGGTCACCGAATCGCGAACACCCGACGCCGGCAATCGCCACCGGTTCGCGCAACATGTTCCGCATACGCACCCCTTTCCAGGGCCCGTGGACCGCCTCGACCGTGGGCGACTGCCTTGACCCAGGAAGCGCAATCTAGTCCGGTGCCACCCGCCGATGTTGATGCGCATCAAGCTTGCGCACGCGCCGCCGTCCCCGTCGGCTGATGCGGCTCATTCGCCGTGGCGCAGCGGCCGGTACCGCTGACGGTTCTCCAGCGCGCCGGCCGACGCGGCCTTGAGCAGGCGCTGGAACGAAGGGCACTGCGCGTGGCTCGGCGCGGGGCAGGCCGCGGCGTGCCGCAGGCCCTCGGCCATGGCCTTCAGGCGCTTGACCATGCGCTCGAGTTCGTCGGCCTTGGACGACAGCATGGCCCGGTCGATGCGGGGCGCGCCACCGGGCGTGAACATCTCCCGGATCTCGTCCAGCGAGAACCCCGCCGCCTGACCCAGGGCGATGAGCGCCAGCTGGTCCAGCACCGCCGGCGAGAAGCGGCGCCGCGCCCCGGCGGACGCCAGGGAACGGATGAGCCCCTTGCGCTCGTAGTAGCGCAGCGCCGAGGCGGCCACGCCGGATTGCTTGGCGACTTCCGAGATGTCCATAAAAACCGCTTGACTTGAAGTTGACTTCAACTTCTATGCTTTCTCCATCGCATCAAAAAGTCAATCGATTCCTGGAGATCCCCCATGCCTTCCCTGCCCCTCATCGCACACACCGTTCTCATCGGCATTGGCGCCACGGCCCTGATGGACGTCTGGCTGCTGGTCCTGGCGCGCCTGGGCGTGCCCACCGCGGGCTTCGCCATGGTCGGTCGCTGGGTGGGGCACATCGCCCGGGGGCGGTTCGCCCACGCGGCCATCGCCAAGGCCCCGCCCCTGCCCTTTGAGCGCGGCCTGGGCTGGCTCACCCACTACCTCGTCGGCATCGCCTACGCCGCGCTGCTCATCGCCGCGCTGGGCCTGGACTGGCTGGCGCAGCCAACGGTCCTGCCGGCCCTGGTGTTCGGGCTCGCCACCGTGGCCGCTCCCTGGCTCGTGATGCAGCCCGCCATGGGCGCCGGCTTCCTGGCCCTGAAGACGCCCACGCCGCTGAAGAACTGCCTGCGCAACCTGGCCAACCACGCCGTGTTCGGTGCCGGCCTGTACCTGGCGGCCGCGGCCCTGGCCGCGTCTCACTGATCCGCGCCTTCATCGATCGGGATTTCTCGACGAAGGCCCTCCACCACCCGAAGTCCCTCCACGTCCTGGAGCCTCACCCATGAGCACACTCGCCATCATTTACCACAGCGCCCACGGCCACACCGAACACATCGCCCGCCTGGTGCGCATCGGCGCGCAGGAGGTCGGCGGCGTCGACGCCCGCCTCGTCAAGGCCGACGACATCGCGCGCACGCCCGACGATCTGATCGGCTACGACGGTTTCATCTTCGGTTCGCCGACCTACCTGGGCGGCGTATCCGCCCCGTTCAAGGATTTCATGGATTCGACCGGCCGCCTCTGGCGCACGCAGCAACTCAGGGGAAAGCTCGCCGCGGGCTTCACCGTGTCCTCGCTGCCGTCGGGGGACAAGCAGTCGACCCTGCTGTCGATGTTCGTCTTCAGCATGCAGCACGGCATGCTGTGGATGGGCAACCCGATCCTGCCCGAGCAGCACAGCGGCGTGCCCTACGACGAGGCCGCCAACCGGCTGGGCTCCTGGTCGGGGCTGATGGCCCAGGCCGGCCACTCGGCCCCGGCAGACGCCTTCGTGCCCGGCGACATCAAGACCGCGCGACTGTTTGGCCGACACTTCGCCCAGAGCCTGAACCGCGTGGCGGTGCCGGCCTGAGCGCTGTCCCCCATGGAGACCCCTCGATGCTTCCCGCGAAATACGCCCCGCTTCTCTTCGGCTTCATCCTGTCGGGCCTCATGTCCCTGCTGGTGTCCGGCATCTCCACCTACCGGGCCGTCGGCTTCGTTCAGGGCTTCGCTGGCCTATGGACCAGCGCCTGGCTGACCGCCTGGGTGGTGGCGTTTCCCGTGGTGCTGGTCATGGCGCCGCTCGCGCGCCGCGCCGTGGCCTGGCTCGTCGACAGCCGACCGTGAGGCGCCGCGCCATACTGGCGCCAGCCGCACCCGCAGGCAGCGGCCCGGCCCTCAGTCCGCCCCCAGCCCCACCGGATTCGGCAAGCGCTTCTCCACCGCAAACCGCAGCAGCGCCGCCGTGCGGAACACACCGTGCGCGAACTTGCCATACGGCAGCGTGGCGAACAGCGCCATCACCGCGCCCAGGTGCGCGCACAGCAACACGGTCATCGCGGGCGTGCCGCGCCCCCACCAGAGCAGCAGGCCCGTCAGCGCGGTGAGGAACAGCAGCGCGATGAAGCCCAAATCCATGGGCTTGTGCGCCCGGTCGCCATGCGCGGGATCGCGCCGGCGGTTCAGGCGCCACAGGCCCGCCGTGCCCAGCATCAGCATCGCACCGCCCGCGCCACCCAGCAGCTTGGGCAGGCTGGGCAGGTCGTAGGGCGCGACCCAGCCGAACAGGTAGTGGTACAGCGTACCCACACTGGTGGCTGCGAAGCACAACAGGAAGCCGTAGAAGCTGAGGTGGTGGAAACGCCGCCGCGACAGGGTGTAGGCGTCGTCCTCGTTGGGGCAGCCCTCGCCGTGGCCGCCGTCCAGGTACTTCAGGCGCAGCACGTCGTGCGTGGCCTCGGCGGCGGCGGGGGCCGCCACATCCACCCCCCCGGTCACCGGTTTGATGTCGCGCCAGAAGCGGCGCACGCCCATGCCGAGCGCGAAGACCACGAAGGCGAACACCGGCAGGAAGATGCCCACGAGCAGTTGGTGCGGGAAGACGCGGTAGAAGTCGCCGCGTGGCGCGCCGGCCCACAGCGAGCCCTGCAAGGCCGCGGCCAGCAGCAGGAACAGCGCCAGGCCCAGCGCCAGTGCCACCGACAGCACGAGGCCATTGCGCTGGTAGAGCCGGCCCAGCGCGGGCGGCCAGGCGTAGTCGGCGTAGGTCTGGCCGCGCACCTGGGCCATGGCCTTGGGGACGTTGATCGCGAAGTCGTGCGGCGGCGCGTACTGGCAGGCGTGCAGGCAGGCGCCGCAGTTGTGGCAGAGGTTGGCCAGGAAGTGCACGTCGGCCTTGGGGAATTCGAGCCGGCGCGTCATGGCCGGGAAGACCGCGCAGAAGCCCTCGCAGTAGCGGCAGGCGTTGCAGATCTGGAGCTGGCGCGCGACCTCGGCCTCCGGGCCCGTGGCCGGCACGGCCTCACCCTGAGCCAGGGCGCGCGCGTCGCGCGTGAGGGCTTCAAGCGACTGCATGTCGCGCTCCCTTTTTCATGGCGGCGGCGGCCGCGTTCGTGCCCGCGATGCGCCCGAAGGCGGTGCCGATGGACATGCCCACGCCGGCCGTGTAGCCCTTGCCCAGCACGTTGCCGGCCATCATCTCGCCGGCCACGAAGAGGTTCTCGCTGGCCCGGTCATGGAAGCGCACGGCGGCGGTGTCGTCGGTCTTGAGGCCCAGGTAGGTGAAGGTGACGCCGGGGCGCAGTGCGTAGCCATAGAACGGGGCCGTGTCGATGGGCCGGGCCCAGTGCGTCTTGGCGGGCGACACGCCCTCGGTGTGGCAATCGTCGAGGGCGGCGTGGTCGAAATGGCCGACACGGCAGGCGGCGTTGTACTGGCTCAGGGTCTGCATGAAGGTGGTCTCGTCCAGGCCGAGCCGGCGCGCGAGTTCGGGCAGGCTGTCGGCCTTTGCGCCGGGGAACACGGGCGGCATGAAGCGGCCGATGGCCTGGCTGTCGATGATGGAATAGGCGATCTGCCCCGGCTGCTGGGCCACCAGCCGGCCCCAGATGGCGTAGCGCTTGGGCCAGAAGTCCTCGCCCTCGTCGTAGAAGCGGTGCGCCTCGCGGTTGACGACCACGCCCAGCGAGACGCAATCGATGCGCGTGCAGATGCCGCCGTCGTACAGCGGGGCCCGCGCGTCGATGGCAACCATGTGGGCC
Source organism: Hydrogenophaga sp. YM1 (assembly GCF_016903055.1). Taxonomy (NCBI): domain Bacteria; kingdom Pseudomonadati; phylum Pseudomonadota; class Betaproteobacteria; order Burkholderiales; family Comamonadaceae; genus Hydrogenophaga; species Hydrogenophaga sp. YM1. The sequence continues at coordinate 4,335,019 of NZ_CP070223.1, forward strand.
TGCGTCGGGTCACCGACACGGTCGGCGCGGTGGTCGTCGAGCATGTGCCTGAGCAGAACGCCCTGGTTGAAGGCGGTGCCGCGGATGAGGAAGTTGTCGGCCGGCCATTCACCGCGCCCGTTCTGGCCCCAGGCCTCGCGCAGCCAGTCGCGATTGGACTCGAAGCCACCGGCCGCCAGCACGCAGGCACGCGCGGCGATGCGTTCGCCACCGCGCAGGTGGGCGGCGACGAAGCGGCCGTCCTCGAGCTCGAGGCGCTCGACGGGCGCTTCGTATCGCACCGTCACGCCCAGGCGCTCGGCGCTGCGGTAGTAGGCGTTGACCAGCGCCTTGCCGCCGCCCATGAAGAAGGCGTTGGTGCGCGCCACGTGCAGCGCGCCCGAGAGCGGCGGCTGGAAGTGCACGCCGTGGCGGCGCATCCAGTCGCGGCAAGTCGACGACGCGCGGATGGTCAGGCGCGCGAGGTGTTCGTTGGTGATGCCGCCGGTGACCTTGAGCAGGTCCTGCCAGAACTCCTCTTCGGGGTAGGCGTCGACCAGCACGTCCTGCGGCGCGTCGTGCATGCAGCGCAGGTTGCGCGTGTGGGCGGAATTGCCGCCGCGCCAGGCGCGCGGCGCGGCTTCGAGCAGCAGCACGCTGGCGCCCGCTTCGCGCGCCATGAGCGCGGCACACAGGGCGGCGTTGCCACCGCCGATGACCAGGACATCGGGTTCCAAACCAGCCTCGCGGGAAAGCCGCCAGCGGCCTTCCGCCGGCGATGGCCGCACTCTAGGCTGGTGCCGCTTCGCCGGGAAGCGGGCGCCTGGCATGGGGGTATCAGTCTTTGTGAAGCCTGTCTGGCGACCAGAGGCGCGTGCCGGGCCAGGCACCGCACCCGATGAGGCGCTTGACGCAGTCCACCACCACCACGCGCGTGGCCAGGGCGGCGGGCGAGAGCTCGTCCTCGCTCAAGCTGCACAGCAGGTTGGTGCGGCGCACCTGGGCGTCGTCGATGAGCGAGAGGCGCAGGCGCTGCTGCGCATCGGGGACGCCGTGCACGGCGGCGTAGGGCTGCAGGCTGCTGCCCAGGCCGGCGTCCACGGCGGCCATCACCATGGACAAGGAGTCCACCTCCATCACCACCTGGGGGCGGATGCCGGCACGCGCGAAGGCGGCGTCGAGCGTCAGGCGAAGGCCGTGCGGGTGCGTGGGCAGGATCAGGGGCTCGTCGCCGAGGTCGGCGAGCGCCAGGCGCTTGCGTCGCCGCCGCCTGGCCTGCGTGACAAGGAAGATGTCCTCGGTGAACAGGGGCTGGCGGTCCATCAAGCGGTCCCCCGGCACGGGGCCACCTTGTCCCGCGCGCGGATCGAACAGCACGGCGAGGTCGAGCTCGCGCGCTTTGAGCTGGGCCGCGAGATGGCCGGACATGCCCTCCACCAGGTGCAGGCGCACGTCGGGGTAGCGCTCGCGCATGGCCTGCATCAGCGGCAGGCCCAGCACGGCCGCCGTGGTGGGCGCCAGGCCCACGCTGACGGAGCCCGACAGGCGCGCGGCCTGCGCGGCGCGCACGGCCTGCTCGGCGTGGCGCAGGGTGAGCTTGGCCTCGCGGAAGAAGGCCATGCCGGCCTCGGTGGGCAACACGCCGCGCGGCGTGCGCTGCAGCAGGCGCGTGCTGAGCTCGCTTTCCAGCCGGCTGATCTGCTGGCTCAGCGCGGACTGGACCATGTCGAGTTCCGCCGCCGCGCGGCTCATGGCGCCGAGCTCGACGATGCGGACGAAGTAGCGCAGTTGCCTCAGTTCCATGGGTGCCTCTCGTGGGCGCCGCTGGCCAGGCCACAGGCAGCGGTCACCACGCCGCGCATTGTCGGGGAGGCACCGGCTGGACGGCTCAGAGCGACAGTCTTTTGAAGAGGCGCTCGGGAATCGACCGGATGACCAACATCACGCCCCACCAGTACCACGGCGCGTAAACGACATCGCGTCGCCTGGCCACCCCGCGGAGAATGGCACGGGCGATGGCGTCCGGGGGACTCCAAAGCGGCCCCTTCTTGTCAAAGGCGGCCGTCATCGGCGTGTCCACGAACCCAGGCTTGATCGTCAGCACCTGGACGCCGGACGGGTGCAAGCGGTTGCGCACGCCTTGCAGGAACGTCGACACCGCGCTTTTCGCGGTGCCGTACACGTAGTTGGACTGCCGGCCACGTTCGCCGGCCACCGAACCGAGAACGACCATCGAGCCGTGCCGTTGCGCTTCGAACCGGTTGGCCAGGTGCGTGAGCAGTGAGATGACGCTGATGGCGTTGGTGTTCAGTTCCTGGAGCGCGATCCGGACGTCTTGCTCACAGGCCTTTTGATCCCCCAGCGTGCCGTGGGCGATGAGGGCCACGTCAAGCCCCCCCAGCGCGCCGGCGGCGGCGTCGATCACCTCGGCATGCCGTGCCAGGTCGTTCACGTCCAGGGCAGCACAGGCGACCGATCGAGCGCCACGGACCCTCAGATCGTCCGCGACCTCGTGCAGATGGTCCACGTCGCGCCCGACCAGGTAGAGCGCATGGCCTTCGCACGCCCACAGGCGCGCGGTCGCCTTCGCTATGGCCGATGTCGCACCGATGATCAAGATCCTGCTCATGTTTCGAGGACTGGGGATGAACGTGCAGGGCGTTGCGGGGCCGGGCGCATCGCTCAGGCCAGACCCAGCCGACGGGACTGGGCCGACATGAATTTGCCATGGGCGTGCCAGCGTGCGCGCACCTCCTCGAACGCCTGCCACCGTGGGTACCCCGCCTTGAATGTGGCTTCGCTCATCCGAGCGTCCTTGGCGAGATAGAGTCGCCCGCCGAGCGCGGTGACGATGCCGTCCAAGCCGTCGAGCAGTTCGAAGACGGGCCCTTCCGCCTTGAAATCCACCGCCAGCGAGTACCCCTTCATGGGAAAGCTCAACGGATTGGCGTTCGCGTCGCCAAACAGTTTCAGGACGGCGAGGAAGGCGCCCCGTTCGGACTGGCCAATGCGTTGGAGTATGTCCCGCAATCCGGTCGCGCCCGCCGCCTTGGGCAGCACCAACTGGTACTGCAGGAATCCCGGTCGGCCATACCAGCCGCTCCACCCGGCCATCGCATCCAATGGCGCAAAGAATGACTCGAACGGCTTTCGTTTCGTTTGCGCCCGCGCGCGTGCCCGCCGGTAATACGTGGCATTGAACGCCCTGGCCACCGAGCGATTGAGCAGGCCCGAAGGCATTTCAACGGGAACGCCAGGGGCCTTGACCTGCCGGGCCACCAGCGGGCCATCAGCGCACGGCTCAGCCGTCACCAGAATGGAGCGCCCCAGGCTGGCGCCGCGCGCCATGCAGTCGATCCAGGCGACCGAGTAGGCGCTTGCGGCATGCGCATCAAATGCCTCGAGCACGGCGTCGAGGCTGGGTGCCTTGATCCGTGTCTCCAGGACATCGCTGGCGGCGATTCGCTTGAGCCGCAACACGGCGGACACGATGACGCCGGTCAGCCCCATCCCGCCACAGGTGGCATGGAACAGCTCGGCCTTGTCCGATGGGGAAGCACCGACACACTCCCCATTCCCCAAAAGAATCTGAAGGGACGCCACATGCGCGCTGAACGTGCCATCGCGGTGGTGGTTCTTTCCATGAACGTCACTGGCAATGGCACCGCCCACGGTGATGAAGCGTGTGCCGGGCATGACCGGCAGGAACCAGCCACGGGGGACAAAGGTTCGCAGAATGTCGTCCAGCGAAGTGCCCGCGGCGCAGGACAGCAAACCCGTCGCCGGATCAAAGGCATGAAGCTGATCCAGGTAGCGTGTTGAAAGAACCCGTGGTCCCAGCGCGCTGTCGCCGTAGCTGCGGCCTCGTCCGCGCGCAATGAGTGGCAGGGCGTCGGGCACCGCACGCAGGCACTGCTGTCTCGACAAGGGCTCGACCACCCGGGCTTCCTGCCTCGGATAGCGACCCCAGCCGTGCAACTCCATCAGGCTGCCCCGGCCACAACGCATTCGTGGTTCAGCCAGGCGGCGCGCCTCTCCGACCCGACAGCCATGGCGCGGCCGAAGGCCCGGATGAGGCCATCACCAACACATTGCATGAATGGACTCGAACAGATGTCAGGGGAAATGCATTGACGCCAGATGTCTCGAAATAGCATTGCAATTGAGAGGTGGCGTAGACGCATTCTGTCGATGCTACCATGCGCGCCGCCTAGCCCAATCGCTGGCACAGAGAACTCACGCGGGCTTTCCAAACATTAGTCAACGATCGATCGACACCACGATGAAATGAAAGCCCGAATATTCTCTTTCGCCGTGCCGGTGTTTGGAACGCTGTTCGTTTTGGCTTATTTGCTCGATGTGATCTATGCACCGTCCATGCGCGGGCTCGATCTGTCCTGGCATGCGATGCTGGTGTACGCCCACGAGAACCGGCTTCAACACGGCAGCCAGATCCTATTCAACTACGGACCTTTGTCCTTTATTGAATCGGCCATTTACTCCGTATCATCCCATCAGGAGAAGCTGCTCTACCGGGCCGTCTACCTGCTGATCCTGGGCATTGCTTGTTTCTCGGTACTGCGCATCCGGAGTGCCTGGGCCCTTCTGGCCTGGTGTGGCCTGACCCTGCACCTGCTGATGTGGCGGGATGTGTACCTGCTCCTGCCGGCCCTGCTGCTGTGTCACCATGAGTGCCGCAGGCAGCCAGGTCATTCGGCGCAACTCGCGCTGTCCGTTCTGCTCGCATTCGGCGCGGCGTTTGCCTGCCTGGTGAAGGCGAATGCCCTGTTCTTCACCGTGCCCGCCATTGCCCTGGCGAGCCTCTACCGCTTCAGCGTGCGGGACTACAGGCCCGTCGTCCCCGTGTGTTTCGGCTTGTCTCTGGTCTTGCTGTTCTGGCTGTCCGGCCAGCAGGTCTCAGGCTTCGCCGACTTTGTGCGCGGCTATGTGGATGTCTCGCTGGCCTACAACGCGGATATGGGACTGCCCGCGCCGTTTGCACTGCACGGTGCCTTCATCGTTGGCGCGGCGGTCCTGGTCGCGACGACCCTGCGCATGACCCATGCCGCCAGCACAGTGCTGGGCCTCCTCACGCTGGGGTATCTGCTGGTCGCCTACAAGATGGGCTTTGTTCGGCATGGCGCCCACCCCGGCAACGCGTTTCTCGCGCTGGCCTTCGTATGCCTGGTCCAACTCTGGAGTCCCAGCGTCGACCGCATGACCCGCAACCAGCGGCGCGTGATCGGGGCAGTGGCCGTTGCAGCGGCCTCGCTGGTCACCTACATCACGGCATCGCTGTACCAGGGAGGGTTCATCAATGGGTATGTCCACACCGTGGAGGACCGCATCCGCCGCGTGGTGGACCCCGGCTACGAGACCCTACTGAACGCCGAACTGGGCCGCCGCCAGGCGATGGCGGTCGCGCAGGCGCGCTCGGCCATTCCGTTTGCCGATGTCGAAGGTCCCATCGATGTCTTCCCCTTCGAGTTCAGTCTGGCGTACGCGTCCGGGTTGCCGATCGCCACACGGCCCGCCTTTCAGTCCTATTTCGCGACCAGCCGCCATATGTCCGAGCGCAACGCGGACTTCCTCGCCAGCCCGCAGGCGCCGCGGTCGGTGGTGTTCAGCGTCGAGCCCATCGATGGCCGCTACGCCGCGCTGGAAGATCCGCTCACCCTGGGTGCCTACCGCCGGCACTACCGGCTGGACCGGCAGGCACCGAACGCCCTGCTGTTGACGCGCCGTGCGTCGCCGCTGGCCCAGTCCGAGGTGTGCCGCACGTCCGACGTGGAATTCGATCAGCCCGTGCTGGTTCCCTGGGTGGGTCCGGATCAAGCGGTCTGGGCCGAGATCGAGGTCGCCAGCACCTGGCTCGGGCGGATCCTGGGCGTGCTGACCGGCCCCCCCGCTCTTCGCATGACGATGGCCACCCCGACGGGAAGTGCCGACTTCCGGTACCTGCGCGAGGCGGGCCAGACCGGCTTCCTGTTGTCACCCGCCCTGGTCTCCACCGAAGCAGCGGCGCGCTTCTTCAATGCCGAGAGCCGCCCGGAAGACCGGGTCCTCGGCCTGTCGATCCAGGCGCCCAGCGGTCCCATCCCTTGGTTTGACCCGGAGCTGTCGGTCAAGCTGTGCGTGCGGTCCTGGGATTCGGCACCCCCGACGGGCCCATGACAGCTGGCCTGACGCGGCCCTGCCGCACGGCATGGGCACTCACGGCGGCGGCTGCCAGCCGCCCCCCAGCGCCGCCACCAAGGCCATGCTCGCCGCCAGCCGCTGGGCCCGCACGTCCAGTGCGGCACGGCGCGCCGACAGCGCCAGGTTCTGCGCGGTGGCCACCTCCAGGAAGCTGATCTCGCCGGCCTCGTAGCGGTAGCCGACCACGCGCTCGTTCTCGTTGGCCAGTTCCACCAGACGCGCCTGCTGGCGCTCCTGCTCGGCCAGGGTGGCGAGCTGCGCGAGCGCGTCCTCGGTCTCGCGCACGGCGGCGAGCACGCCCGCGCGCCAGGCCGCGGCCTGCTCGTCGTAGGCGGCGGTGAACAGGGCCTCATTGGCGCGGCGCGCACCGCCGTCGAACAGCGTGGCCGCGAGGCGCGGGCCCAGCGACCACACGCGCGAGGGCGTGTCGAGCCAGCGGGCGAAGCTCGACGCCTGCCAGCCGGCGCTGGCCGACAGCGTGAGGTCCGGCAGCCAGGCCGTCTGCGCGATGCCGAGGCGCGCGTGCGCGGCGGCGAGTTGGCGCTCGGCGGCGGCCAGGTCGGGGCGGCGGCGCAGCAGTTCGGCGGGCAGCGCGGCGGGCACCGGCGGCACGGCGGGCAAGGCGCCTTCCCGCGCCGCCACGGGAAAGTCCGTGGGCGTGGCACCGGCCAGCAGCGCGAGCGCATTGGCCTCGAGCGCGCGCTGGCGCTGGAGGGTGAAGGCCTGCGTGCGCAGGGATTGCAGCTGCGTGTCGGCCTGGATGACGTCGGCGCGCGCGACCAGGCCGGCCTCGTACTGCAGGCGCGTGATCTGCAGCGAGCGCGTGTAGGCGACATCGGCCTCGGCCTGCAGCGCCAACTGGGCGTCGAGCGCGCGCAGGCGAACGTAGCCTTGCGCGGCGGCCAGTTGCAAGGCCAGGCGCCCGGCGTCCAGCAGCGCGGCCTGGGCGTCGGCGCCGGCCGCAGCGGCCTCGCGCTCGCGCGCGACGCGGCCCCAGAGGTCGGGCGTCCACGACAGATCCAGGCCGGCGTCGTAGAGGCGGCGCGTGCCGGCGCTGGCGCCGCTGCTGGTGGCACCGCCGCCGCTGCGCGTGACCGACGCGCCCGCACCGAGCTGCGGCAGCGCCAGCGCGCGCGCCGCGTCCACCTGCGACAGGGCCTGGCGCCAGCGCGCCTCGGCCTGCGCGAGCTCTGGATTGGCCTCGGCCACGCGGCGCAACAGGGCGTCGAGTTCGGGGTCGCCGTAAGCGCGCCACCACTCGGGGGCGATGGGCTCGCGCGGCCCGGCCGGCGCGGCCTCGGCGTTGGCGTTGGTGTGGCGGAAGCTGGCGGGCAGCTCGATGCGAGGCGCGGGCGCCTCGCGGCCGCCGCTGGCGCAGGCCGCCAGGAACAGCGGCAGCGCCGCGAGCGCGAGACGGCGGGGCAAGGAAGCGGACAGGGGCAACAAGGGCATGGCGTCAGGCGGTGGTGGCGGCGGGCGCGGTGGGTGGGCCCCGGCGCGCGCGCAGCCGTTCCAGCATCAGGTAGACCACGGGCGTGGTGTAGAGCGTGAGCAGCTGGCTCATGGCCAGGCCGCCGATGATGGCAATGCCCAGCGGGCGGCGCAGTTCCGAGCCTTCGCCCAGGCCCAGCACCAGCGGCACCGCACCCAACAGCGCCGCCAGGTTGGTCATGAGGATGGGGCGCAGGCGGCGCAGCGCGGCCTCGTGGATGGCGTCGCGCGGCGCCAGGCCGCGCTGGCGCTGCGCGGCGAGGGCGAAGTCGATCATCAATATGGCGTTCTTCATCACCACGCCGATCAGCAGGAACAGGCCCAGCAGCGCGATCAGGCTGAACTCGGTGTCCGAGATCCGCAGCGCCAGCAGCGCGCCCACGCCAGCCGAGGGCAGGGTGGACAGGATGGTCAGCGGGTGCAGCAGGCTTTCGTAGAGCATGCCCAGCACCAGGTAGACGGTGACCAGCACGGCCAGGATCAGCCAGGGCTGGCGCTTGAGCGTGGCCTGCAGGCTGTTCGGGTCGCCCGCGCGCTCGCCGGTGGAGATGCTGGTGGGCAGCAGCAGGCCGTTGACGGCGCGCTCGATGGCCGCCTGCGCCTGCTGCAGGCTCACGCCCGGCGCCAGGCCGTAGCTGATGCCGGCGGAGGCGAACTGCGCGTCGTGCTGCACGCGGTCGCGCGTGAGGCCATAGCGCCAGGTGGCGATGGCGCTGAGCGGCACGCGCTGGCCCGCGCCGTTGAGCAGTTGCACCTCTTCCAGCGCGCTCGGCTCGCTGTTGCCGCGCGGGTCGGCCTCCATGACCACGCGGTACTGGTTCAGGGCGTCGTACAGCGTGGCCACCTGGCGCTGCGAGAAGGCGTTGTTGAGCGCGGTGGTCACCGTGTCCATGCCCACGCCCAGGCGGCGCGCGGCCTCGCGGTCCACCTGCAGCACCACCTGCTGCGCGTCCTCGCCAGCGCCGAAGTCCACGCCGGCCAGCTCGGGCAACGCGCGCAGCGCCTCGCCCACCGGGCGCGTCCACTGGCGCAGGTCGGCCAGCGAATCGGAGCGCATGACGAACAGGTACTCGCCGTCGCCGCCGCCGCTGGCCAGCCGGATGTCCTGATCGACCGACACGAACAGGATGCCGCCGGCGATGGGCGGCGCGGCGGCGCGCAGGCGCGCGACCACGGCCGAGGCCGGCTCGCCGCGCTCGGCCAGGGGCTTGAGGCGGATGCGGAACCAGGAATTGCTGGTGCCGGTGCGCCCGCCGCTGACACCGGTGACGTCGGCCACGGCCGGGTCGGCCACCAGCAGGCGGCGGTAGGCCTCCACCTTGGGCTGCATGCCCTGGAAGGAGAAACCGTCGTCGCCGCGCACGAAGCCGCTGAGCTGGCCGGTGTCCTGTTGCGGCAGCATGCCCTTGGGGATGGCCACGTAGAGCCAGACGTTGAGCGCCACCGTGCCCACGAGCAGCAGCAGGGTGAGCCAGTGGTGGCGCAGCGCGAAGGCCAGGCTGCGCGCGTAGCCGGCCTGCACGTCGGCCAGCGCGGTGGCGATGAGGCGCGCCAGCGGGCCCGGCGCGCGCGTGCGCGGGCCGGCCGGCAGGCCATGCGCACACAGCGCCGGCGTGAGCGTGACCGACACGGCCAGCGAGATCAGCATGGCCGCCACCAGGGTGAGGGAGAACTCGCGGAACAGGCGCTCCACCACGCCGCCCATGAACAGGGTGGAGACGAAGACCACGATCAGCGCGCCGTTCATGGCGAGCAGGGTGAAGCCGACTTCGCCCGCGCCGGTGAAGGCGGCGCGCCAGACGGTGCGCCGGCCGATCTCGCGCCGGCCGGTGGCGGCCAGAGCGGCGCGCGCGCGCTCGAGGTGGCGCTGGATGTTCTCCAGCACCACGATGGCGTCGTCCACCACCAGGCCGGCGGCCACGATCAAGGCCATCACCGACAGGTTGTTGAGCGAGAAGCCCAGCCACCACATGGCCGCCAGCGCGCCGACCAGCGACACCGGCAGGGCCAGCGCGGGAATCGGCTTCGGAGCCCAGGCAATCGCTGCGTAGATACAGCGATTTCGAGATGCGTTAATCAGGATTCGCAGGCGTTGTTCAATCAGATCAACGACTTGGCGCATCTCTGTTGTGACATCAATTAGTGCCTGTCAGTGACCACAGCACTTCAGATGTCACAAACTCGCTGCAAAAACCTCAAAGGCTTACCCAGCGGTACACCTACAGGGTATGACCATAGCCCATCCTGAATGGCAGCGATCACCACATCAGAATAACCATGCGATGCAAATGGTTATCTGCAAGAACGCAAATGCCGTTCGTCGCCCGCCCGGGTACTAGTTTTTGAAAGCACAGGATTCTGCACATTTTCCTTCGGAAATAATAAGAACAGTTCACACGCCCTACTCAATTCCGGCAGAAAACTAAACTCACGCGCAAGTCGTTGATTGTAAAAGAGATATCGTAATTACAATTTTGACAGCATCTGGCCCAAGGGCGGTTTGGCGGGAGCCCCATCCCTCGCATATCTTGTAGGGAGCTGACGCGCGAACCTCCTCATCAGGACGACCAGATTGGACTGTGATGGATTTCACGCGACAGCCATTGAATGGTCGCGAGTCGAATCCTCTGATGGGCAGGGATAAGGCGAGCGACAAACAACAGTCGCGAGCTCCCTGAGTGTCACACCCTGGATTCCTGAAAGCCGTTCCCAGTCCACAAGACGAATTCTTTCTAAGCCTGCCACCCGAACTCGATGGGCTTGCCAAACGGCTGCTCGGTTGCATTGATGTACCGCCTGATCAGCCCAATTTCAGCCAGGCAATGTATGCCATGGCTGGCGCACTAGTGGCCTACGCTCAAGAACACGAATTTTATCGGGACGCGGAGGTCCGCCAATTCGAACTGACGAACCAATTGGCCGCATACGCCAAGCGCCAGATCCCACTGGATGGAACGCCGCTCGCGCACATGACCGGGCGCTTGGGCACTCACGGGAGTTGGGCCCTGTGCACAGAGCTGGATCCTCGCTGCCTTGAGATCCCTGTCGCGCTCGGCGCGGAGCTCGCGCTGGCACTGGCACAGGGCCGACGCCTGCAGGTGGACTACCTGAAGCTGCTGCGACGCGACCTGAAGAAGATTCCCGCGCCTGGTCACGAGGGACCAGAGACGGCAGCCGATCTTCGCGCCCTGGGCGTCGGCAAATACTGGCGCAAGGCCTTCGCAGGTAAGGTCAAGCGACTGCAAGCCATCGTGGCCCAGCGCCTCGGTAGGCGAGCGCCCACCCACTTCAAATTGTCAGAGGTTGGGGAGGAGCACAAGACCCATATCCGTGCCACCGCGCTAAGCGCCAACGTCAAGGATCGCGCAGGTGTACGCAACCACCGCCAGTTGACGCCGGCTCAAATGGCCATTTACCAAGCCGACTTGCGCGCGCGCTTGGCGGTGCAGTCCCCCGGCACCATCGTCGAGGCCATCTCTCTGCTCACCGGATTGAGCGCGCGTGGCGCCATGACGCTGGCGATCGGTGAAGAGGCGCTGCACGGCGAGTTGCTCACGCTGGATCTGAAGCGCGGCGGCCTGCACGTCGCGATCAACCACCTCGTGGACCGTGAGCATTGGGACGTAGACCCGGGCCAGATCTATCTGGCGGTTCAGGCGAGCTACTTCGTGCCTTGGCCCGTCGAGCTCCTGTCACCCCTGCGTGACCGTGCCAGGTCAACTCGCATGGAGGCCGATGCCTGGCAGCCAGTGATTCGCGTCGTCGACCTCCTTCCCCAGGTCGACCGTGATCACCAAGTCACGGCAGGTGCGTCGGCCATTTCTGTCGAGGAGCCAGATGCCCGTGGGTTCACGCCGACCGCCGCTCGCGCCCGAAACACCTTTCCGACGCAGGCAAGGGAATCAGGGATGAAGGCCATGCACAGGGCCAACTCGATGCTGCGACTGGACCAGGTGGGACACGCTCGGCCTTGGTACGTGCGGGTTGACAACGACGATCTCGTCGCTGACTGGTGCAGGTTTCTTACGGGCGAAGGTTGGTCCACCGAGCCTCAACAGCCCGCGCCTGGGCGGGCTTCCGGCACGCCATTCCTTCTTCGGGACCATTCGCTGCAGGCCATCTGGGGCTACTACGTTCAGCGCGTGGACGGCTGCCCGAAAGGCAGGCGCATGTCATTGTCAACCGTCATCGACGTTCACAACGCCTATCTCACGGGAATGCTGTTCCCACGCGGCGCGAGCGCCGGTGTAGCGATTGCCGACGAGGAGGAGCTCCAAGATGACGAGAGCGACGACGAGGACTCGCCCGAGATCGAGTCGCCCATGGATCTCTTGTTCCAGCGACTGCCTGCATCCGTCGGCCTGACATTTGCGCTGTCCGAGGACGAGAAGAAGCTGCGAGTGACAGTCTCCGGGGGCAGATACGAGCGAACCCCCGCAGAGGTTCTCGCCGACGGTGGCGCTGAGGAAGGCGCGCAGCGCAAGCGAGCCGGCCCGGGCTGGGCATGGAAGCGACGCCCACTGCCCGCGCAGGGTGGTGAGGAGTCGGTGGAATTCGCCACGACCATTGGCCGGCACAGGCAGCTGGTCTTCGACGGTCGCGCAAGCGTCCAACTGTTCATGCGGCGAGCCCGGGGGGTCCTGATTGCCACGGTTTCGCTGGTGAACGAGCGCCAGACCGAGGAAGACAGCCCAGTGGATGTCGAAGACATCCTTTTCCAGATCGCCATGCGATGCGCACCGGAGCGTGGCGTTCCGGCCTATCCCGATGCGCCCAGCATCAGCATGGACGCGGAGGCCGAGGAACTCGCGCTCCAGTACCGATCTCGGCCGACGCACGCCGTCGGCCATGGCTGCAGCGCAGCCTGGCCGACAGCTCGTAACGAGGCAGTGGACTGGGTGGCTATCGACCACGTTCCTTCGGTTGAGGTCCCTCCTGTGACCACGCGGATCGACGGGCTTCCCGGAGCGGCGGAGGCGGCCCTGTCGATGGTCAATCTGCAGAAAGAGGACTTCGACCCGGCCCCGGGGATCCGCAGCCTAATCGCTGCCTACAAGGCATGGCGCGACGCGCTCCATGTAACAAGGGTCGCGGAACGCTTTGACGCCCCCAAGCGAAGGGTCATCGCGCGGTTGGATGCGGTCATATCACGCTTGGAAGATGGCGCCGGTCTCCTGGCAGCTGACGCGCTTGCGCTCCGGGTTTTCCGTCAGGCCAACCGGGCGATGCTGCTGAACCTTGCCCGAGCGGCTGCCAACGAGAACCGCTTGCCGACACAGCCCTTTCTGGATGTCGACACGTCAGCCTTGGATGAGGGCGCCTTCACTTGGCGTCCTTTCCAGCTGACATTCTTCCTTATCTCGTTGAGAGGCCTGTGGAATCCCGAGCACGCGGATCGCTCGGTGGTCGACCTGATCTGGTTCCCGACCGGCGGCGGCAAGACGGAGGCGTACCTTGCCGTTGCTGCGTTCGAGATGATCCGTCGGCGTCTCGTGGAAGGCGATCGTGGCGCTGGAACAGCGGTGATCAAGCGCTACACCCTGCGGCTGCTCACGATCCAGCAGTTCGAGCGCGCTGGCGGCCTAATCTGCTCGCTGGAGACCTTGCGCAGGGCCGGCGCCATCGGGGGCGCACCGTTCAGCCTGGGACTATGGGTCGGGCAGGACTCCTCGCCGAACAGCGATCGCGAAGCCGTCGCGGACCTCGAGAAGATCCTGTCCACGGTGGGCCGGGTCGAAGGCACGAGGATGCCTCTAAAGCGCTGTCCAGTCTGCGCGACTCCTATCGTCCCGCCGAGCAAGGGCGAAGGATCCGATGGCGTTGGCCTCCGGCAGGAAGGAGGCCGCGTCAAGGTGTTCTGCCCAAACGCGGATTGCTCGTTCCATGGCGGACTTCCTATCGACTACGTCGACGATCGTCTGTACGAATCGCCCCCGACGATGTTGCTCGGGACGGTCGACAAGTTCGCGATGCTTGCCTGGCGAGATGACGCGCGAGCGTTCTTCGGCGTCGGGCGCGACTGCGCGCCGCCATCCCTGGTGATACAGGACGAGCTTCACCTGATCGCCGGCCCGCTCGGCACGATCGCGGGAATCTACGAGGCGGCGATAGACACGGTCATCACCAAACTGGGGCGGCCAGCCAAGTACATATGTGCCACCGCGACCATAAGGCGCGCCGACGACCAGATCAGAAAACTGTACGGGCGCGACGCGGCGCTGTTCCCGCCGCCGGGGCTCGATGCGGCGGACTCGTTCTTCTCCCGCTCGCAGACGGGCAAGGCGGGCCGGCTGTACGTCGGGGCCATGGGGCAGGGGCACACGCCCACCTTCTCGAACGTCATCGTCTCGACCGCGCTGCTGGCCGCCGGTGGAGCGGCAAGGGCGAAGTTCCAGGAAAAGGCGGACACCTACTGGACCCTCGTCGCGTACCACAACAGCAAGCGGGAGTTGGGCAAGACATTGTCACTGGCGCGGGACGACGTTCCGGCGCGGCTGCGCGCGCTGGGGGAGAACAGGCAGCTGAAGCCGAACGGCGTAAAGGAGCTATCGGCAAATCTCAGGGACTCCGAGATCCCCGAGGCGCTGCATCACTTGAGCGTTGGCCTGCCTGACCCAGCGACGCTGGACTTCGTCGCCTGCACGAACATGCTCTCGGTCGGTGTGGACGTCAAGCGGCTCGGCCTGATGCTGGTCAACGGTCAGCCGAAGACCGTGTCCGAGTACATCCAGGCGTCCAGCCGCGTCGGGCGAGACAGCGCGCGCCCCCCGGGGATCGTGCTGGCGCTCTTCTCGCCGTCGAAGCCGCGTGACAGATCCCACTACGAGTTCTTTCGGTCCTTCCATCCTGCGTACTACCGTCATGTGGAGCCGACGAGCGTCACGCCGTTCGCCCTGCCAGCTCAGGATCGCGGGCTGCACGGCGCATTCCTCGCGCTCGTGCGCATGGTGTCGACGCTGCACGACAACAGGCATGCGTCGCGGATCAGCTCGGCCGAGCACGAAATCCGTGCACTCGCGAGCGACTTCCTGCGGCGGGTAGCGGCAGCCGCCGACGGAGACCCGGCCGAGAGTGCAGCATGCATGGATCGATTCATCGGTGACTGGTGCGACAGAGCGGCTCGGTGGGGTGCCAATCTGCGCTTCCAGAGCGGAGGGAGGCAGAACCACCCGCTCATCAGGCCGTTCCGCGCGCCGGGCGAAGGCTGGGAGACCCTTCAGTCGTTGAGGCATGTCGACACTCCTCTGAGGCTCGTCGTGCCCATACAGCAAGCAGGAAACGCGGGCAATTCCGCGGGGGTGGTGCAGCGATGAAGCGAGAGATCCGGTCCAGCGCGGTGGCTGGCGTTGCAGGGGTTGGTGCAATCGTCGACGTCGGCAAGGAGTCCTTCGTCGTCCCGGGCATTGACACGTGGCGACAGGGGCAACTTCGGATCGTCGAGCTGAAGCGCCTGTCCGCCCGGCTGCACAAGGCGCTAAAGGCCCCGACCGAGGAGAACCCCAGCCTGATGGTGCGCAGGTTCCCGAGGGCCATGTTCTGCGAGAAGTGCCGGAAGGTGACGTACTGGAAGGTCGAGATGGAGAAGCCGGACAGCGAGCCGATCTGTCCGGAGGCCGCGTGCGGAGGTCCGCTAGTTGCGATGCGCTTCGTCGCCGCCTGCGATCGCGGACACCTCGACGATGTCGACTGGCGGTACTGGGCCCACAGCGGACCTCGCGGAAACCGGGGATGCAGGATTCCTGACGCCATATCTTTCAAGGTGGTGCCCGGCGCAGCGACCGCCGGCTTGGCATCGATCATGGTGTCCTGCAAGTGCGGGAGCTACAGGACCCTGGAGGATCTGGGCAACAAGTCGCTTGTCAAGGAAGTCTTCGGTTCCTGCAGCGGCAGGCACCCCTGGCGCTTCGGCCAGCGTGATGAGTGCAATGCCGATGTCGTCGTGCTGCAGCGGGGAGCGACCAACCTCCACTATCCGAGCACCGTGTCCGCGCTGGACATCCCGGGCGATGCGGTCGAAGTTCCGGCAGCCGAGTTCGCCGCTCAGGTGAGGGCCCATCCGAAATACCAGCGCATCGTCGAGTTGCTCAGGAGCGCTGATGACGGCGCCCGCGAACTGGTCGAGAGCCTGACCGAGCTGGTCGCGAACGCGGTCGGATGCGATGTCGCCGTCGCGCACCAGATCGCCCGTGCAGACGCGGAAGGCCGGCCCATCGAAGGCGCCGCAGAGGCGCAATCGGGTCCGATCGACCAGGCGCAGCTGCTGGACGAGGAGTGGAGGACACTTAAGGCCGCTCTGCGTTCCGGCGAGATCGTCGGTCCGACATTCGCGGCCGTGGCGGAGGAACTCGCCGCGAGCGCGCCACCGTGGATGAAGCGACTGGTCAAAGGAGTGCTCCTGCTCCGGCGGCTGCGCGAGGTAAGGGCGTACCTCGGGTTCCACCGGGTCGAGCCCGGGGACCTAGACGCCATGGTCAAGCCCGACGTCGGTGCGCCGCAGCCTTGGCTTCCCGCGGCCGAGACCTATGGCGAAGGCATCCTGCTGGAACTGGACAGCGATCTCCTGCAGCGCTGGCGCGCTGCAATCCCCGCTGCAGAGACGGCGGAACTGGTTGAACTAGAGAGCAAGCGCACGGCCGAGAACTTCTGGTTCCTGCCCAAGGTCGATCCGGCCTTCATCGCGATGCACACGCTTTCGCATCTACTGCTGAGGCGCATCACCTTTGAGTGCGGATACTCGTCCTCGTCGCTACGCGAGCGCCTGTACTTCAATGCCGATCAGGGGCACGCGGGCATCATGATCTACACGGCGGACGGCGACTCCGAAGGCTCCCTGGGTGGTCTCGTGCGCCAAGGGCGACGCGACCGACTGGCGCAATCGATCGCTGAAGCCGTGGACCAGGGGCGTTGGTGCTCCTCGGACCCGGTCTGTTCGGAGACCGCTGGGCAGGGACTGGGCGGCTTCAACCGCGCTGCATGCCACGCCTGTAGCCTTGTATCAGAGACCAGCTGCACACATGCAAACACGCTGCTCGATCGACGGACGCTGTTCGACGAGGGCTGGGGGCTGCTTGCCATGGCGGAGCGCGCGTGAGACTGCCGAGGATCCGTGATCTCACCGAGGAACAGAAGCGCGTCTATCTGTACGCGCCGACGGACAAGCATGTCCTCGTCCAGGGCCCCCCAGGCACCGGCAAGACGCTGATCGCCTGCCTGCGGGCGAAGGAGCTGGGCAAGAGGGGCTCGCCCTACGTGCTTGGCATGTTCAATCGGGTCCTAGCCAAGTATTCGTCCAATGCGTCAGGCGAAGGGGATATGCAGTCGCAGACGCTAGTGATCTGGTTCAGGAAATGGTGGCAGCGGTCGGGTCTGCCCCCCAACAACTCGGTGGGCGGCCAGATCCTGATCCAAGCGCCGTTCGAAGACAACGACAAGCTGAGGCAGGCCGGAGCGACATGGTCCAAGAACGCCTGGCGGCCCTGGGGCCGACGGCCCGGCGCGTGGCAGATATCTGCCGAGCAGTACTTCGCGTCGCCAGAAGCCTTTGGAAAGTGGACGCTTTGGCACGAGCCGCCGATCGTGGACGGCAATGCGTACCGGATTGCCTGGGACGAGGTGGCAAAGCACATCCTGCAGCACGAGGACTCGATTCCGGACGACGCCCTCGATATCGGCACGCTGCTCATCGACGAAGGGCAGGACTTTCCGCCCGGCTTCTACAAGACGCTGCAGGTTATGTGTGCTATCGCGGGTTCTCGCAAGGGGAGGATCAAGCATCCGCCCAGATGCTTCGTTCTCGCCGACGAGAACCAGCAGATCACGGAAGACAACTCGACACTGGAGGAGATCGCCACGGCGTTGAAAGTTGCCGCCGAGCACCGATACACGCTACTGGACAACTTCCGCAACTCCAGGGAGATCGCCGAGCTTGCGCGATCCTTCTTCAACGATGTCGGAGTTCTTCCTAGACTGCCTTCGAGGTCCTCCGAGCGGCCGGTCTTCAGCATGCTGCGCTCGAGAGCGCAGGCGGTGGAACGGATCCGGAACTGGGTTCGCAACAACCCGGGCAAGGAGACCGGTGTGCTCGTGTTCGACGAGGGCACGCGCGATGCTCTGACGCGCGAGTTGACGACCGCGCTGCAAGGCACGAAGGGGCGATCGATCACCGTGCAGACCTACTCGTGGAAGTCCCGCGACCAGAACCCGGTGGCCAACCTGCAGTTCGACGTGGGCGATGTCGTCACCGTGCTGAACATGCAGAGCTGCAAGGGTCTCGAGTTCGATGCAGTGATGATCGTCGGGCTGCGCGAGGCAAGGGTAGGTCTGTACGGTCTCGACAGGTTCAGGATGCAGATGTTCGTGGGGGTATCGCGAGCCCGTGAGTGGGTTCACTTGGCTGACTTCGACATCGGAGGTGCGCCGCCCCCCTACACCAGTTGTTTGCCCGGTCCGGAAGTGCTTGAACGTGAGGGCTTCGCCGGGAACGGCTCATCGGCCATGACTCCGTCCCAACCTGTCGCGACCTCGGACGGTGCAGCACATGCGTCCGAGGTCGCCAAGCGCGTGCCGAAGGAGGACTGGCGAAAGGCGCTCGCGCGCGTGGTCCGGAGCGAGTCGCTGGTCGTCGACGATCGCAGCGAGAATGGCGGTGCCATATGGGTAGAGGGCGATCTGCGGCTCCAAGGCAAGCTCAAGCCATTAGGATTCGCCTACTCGGAAAAGCGCGCAGCCTGGTGGAGAAAGCCTTGAAGGAAGAAGATACGGTGCCGTGTGGTGCACAGGCATCTGGCGCCCAGCAGCCCTCTGGCGGCTCCATCGGGAGTCGCCGAGCCTTCTTCCCGTGCAATCGCGAGGACGCTCTGCTTCTGCTGGGAGGGCTATGCATCTCGCACTGGTTCCCCGAGCGGACAGTGCGCTTGCCTGTCGACGCTTCGGGCGTCGTCGTCGTGTCTCAAGGTCTCCGGGAAGAGGAAGGCGCACTCATCTGCGGCGCTGCCCCAGAGCGGTTCCCGCTGCTCATCGAGCTCGATGGCGAACCGGACGCAACCTCGCCAAGGATCATCCGACTTGTCGACGTGCTTCGTCTCGTGTTTCGGAGTCAGGACGAGGCCGACGCGTTCCGGTATCGCCCTGTCGAGGAGTTCGACCCAGTTGACCTTGCCTGGAGCGTCGAGCCCGAGCTGTTCGGCTTGCCGGGTGACGCTCGTTTCATGCTCCGAAATCCTGAAGATAGTCCCGCCGTAGCGATAGGGCGACTCGCGGACCGCATCGTTGCGGCCGTCTTCACGTTGCTCGAGGTGGGTAACCGGCACGAAGCCGCCCGAGAACCGATCCTCGGTTTCGTCCGGGGGAGCGGGCACGGTTCAGTTCAGCAGGAGCCTGACCTTCAGGCCCTCCTTCGACATCTGAGCCAAGGCCTGCACCCGCCGGTCCTGCAGCTTGTCGATGCCGTACTTGCCGCGTTCGCCGGATCGGAAGGCCGCTCTTCGCGCGAGATCGTCGAATCGATGGCCCGAAAATTCAAAGCACTCTCAAAGCCCGAGGATCGGGTCGGCGAGGTGGCCGGGCGGTGGCTCGATGTAGCCAGGGATGTCGGACGAGGTCAGATCGAACTGAACGGGGACCTGTTATCCGACGAGAGGTCGATCCTGCTCCGGGCTGCGCTGCTTGGCGCGTTTGCGGACGACGCCGCGGCGCTCCTGACGTTCCTGAATGCGGAGAAGCCGGCGGGGCCGCGCGTCGCGGCAACTGCGTCGTTCCTAGTCGGTCTGAAGGTCGGAGTGATCGGGGACTCGTGGGACAACAAGCGGCGCTTGGTGGACAAGCTGTCCGCGGCGATTGCTGCACTCCTGCGAGCATGGCCGGAAGTCGTGAATGGCGAGGCCCCGCTCGTACGCGCGACTGAGCGCTGCGGCGATGCCGAGATCGTCCAAGTCCTCTCGATCGGTGACGTGGTCCTTGCCGAGTGGAAGACCCCTCGCGCCGCGGAGATGGACCCCATCCAGCAGGCTTGGCTCGAGCAACTGATGCGGGCCGGATACGAGGTGGCAGGGTCGGGAGCGAATCCACGTTCGTGGCTGGTTCGACTACCTTCGGCGGAGCACACGGTGGAAGTCCTGCATGCCGAAGCAGGAAACCCACCAAGACGGTTCCCAGTTCTGCGTTTCCACTTCGCCGAGGGCGAGAAGCTGAGGAAAGGGAAGGACATCGCCGCATCGTTCGAGGCTGGAGGTCGCCTCTGGTACGCGCGCCAGGACACCACCAAGAGATGGTTCCTGTCGTGCGAGGTTCCCTCGCTGCCTGTCGGCGACGACATGAAGCTCGTCGCCGATGCCCTGGAGGCTGCGGTCCAGCTCTGCGTTGCGCCTGCCAAGGCGCCGCGAAAGGCCCGCCCCAAAGGGGCAGCGACAAAGGTAGCCCGTGCCAAGGATGCACAGCCTTGAGCGGTCTCCCGCCCGCCCGACGAGCGGGCTCTGGTTGGCCCTGTGGTGCGAGCCTGTTCGCCGCCTTAAGCGGGCGACGACGCGGAGTCGCGGGATGAGCAGCGGAGCACGGCAAGGAGGACGACGATGAGCGACGACTTCTTCCCGCGGCCCATTCTGAACTCCCCCTATGCCGCTCCCACGCGGCTCTGGGAGCTGGATGCCACCGGCCAGTCCACCCAGCGCATCGTCGAGTCCCGCCGCCCGGCCGAGTTCATCATGCCCATCCCGAAACTGAAGAAGCAGAAAGTCGCCGGCAAGCAGGAGTCGCTGCTCTTCGACGAGGGGCTGTCGACCCAGAACACGCAGTATCACTCGGCCATCATCAACGGCGTGCGCGCCGAAGTCGACAAGTGGCGAGCGCTTCGCAACCCGGCCGACTGGAGCTTCTTCGTCCGCCATGCCTACTTCCTGGGCGCCAGCGATCCGTACAAGGCGCTGAAGACGACGCTGAAGGCCGAGATCGACGTCGATGCGTGGGCCACGCTCAACATCAACACCTCGAGTCCGTTCGGCAAGCCCTAGTCTGGCCGCATCGCAGTCAAAGTGATCAACCACCTCGGGGACGAGGTGATGAAGGTGTTCAAGGTCGCCTGAACTGGCGACAAGTCCCACGGGAGGCGCAGCGTGGAGGAAGGTGACCGTGATCAGATAGTGAGGGTCCTGCGCCGAATTCCGTCGGCCACTTGGCAGGAGTTCCTGGCGACCTCCGGGGGGCGCCCCCTGCGCCGGCGTCTGCGTGCGATAGACGAGGCCCTCGCGGGCGTCGAGGCGACCGGTGCGGCCAGCAAGGTCGCGAAGGCGGCACGCATTGCCCATATGCTAGGGCACGGAGTCATGCAGGCTCCGAAGTGCGGACCCTGGATCCGCGAGCAGCTGCTGCGGCGTGCCTCAGGACCAGCATGGTCGCGCCTCCTGACTGCGTACGCCGCCCTGGACAGCCAGAAGACCATCGCTGTCCGCCGGAACGCCTCGCAGCGCGGCAGCACTCCGACTGCCGTCGCCGCGTACTGGCACCAGGGCGGCACATGGGCTCGGCTGTTCTGCGAGACGTTCGGACTGCCCGCCGTAGTCTGGCAGCGCAACGGAACGTTGCAGCTCAACGATGAGGACGTCGTGCCGTCCGAGCCGCTGCCGCCGCTTCACGATTTCCAGCGCGGCGCATATGCGCGGCTGCGCGAGCTGCTGGCGCGACGCGCCCGAGGTCGGACCGCATTGCTGTCCCTTCCGACCGGGGCGGGCAAGACCCGCGTCGTAGTGGAGGCCATCTGCGATCACCTTGCAGAGGCAGCCGGCAAGGGTGGCGCGGACACGGTGCTGTGGATCGCTCACTCCGCCGAGCTCCAGGCTCAAGCGTGGGAGTGCTTCCGGGAGGTGTGGCAGGTGCCTCCGCGCCGGGAGGGCAAGTCGTCCATCCGGCGTATACAGCCGCTTCGGCTGGTGCGCCGCTGGGGCGGACGGGACCCTGCCACGATCGGCGATGAAGGCGAGGGGCCGGAGGTGCTCATCGCAAGCGTGGACCAGCTCGCCAGCTGGTCCCGCCGATCGCCGGAGGCCCTGGAACGCCTGAAGCGCCGACGGTTCGCGTGCGCCGTCGTGGACGAGGCGCATGGCGTCATCACGAACGAGTTCCGCACGGTCCTCGAGGCCCTAGGATTCAAGGCCGATCGCCGGTGGCTTCCTGCCGGCGGG
Source organism: Hydrogenophaga sp. YM1 (assembly GCF_016903055.1). Taxonomy (NCBI): domain Bacteria; kingdom Pseudomonadati; phylum Pseudomonadota; class Betaproteobacteria; order Burkholderiales; family Comamonadaceae; genus Hydrogenophaga; species Hydrogenophaga sp. YM1. The sequence continues at coordinate 4,356,858 of NZ_CP070223.1, forward strand.
GCGCCGCTGCTCGTCGGACTGACGGCAACGCCGTGGCGCAAGGCGGACGAACAGGATGCGGCACTGCGCCGATTCTTCAGCAGCCATCTCGTGACGCCTGCGGAGCTCGGAACGAGGCCGGTATCCCGGCTGCAGGACCGGGGAATCCTCTCGCGCGTCATGGCGGAACGTATCCGGATTCCGTACGTGCCGCCGATGACGGCAAGACAGCGGGACCATGTCGAGCGGTTCCACGAAATCCCCGCGGAGTACCTCGACCAGCTGGCCAGGTTCGGCGAACGCAACCGCGAGATCCTCAGGCGCGTCAAGCGGCTCGGCTCGACGTGCAAGACGCTGGTGTTCGCCTGTTCCATCGAGCATGCGGACATGCTTGCGGCATGCATCGATGCGGCCTGCGGCGCGGGAACGGCAGCGGCGATCACCTCCGCCACGCCGCGCGCAGAGCGAGCACTCGTCATCGAGCAGTTCCGGGAGCGCGGCGGCCCTCGCGTGCTCTGCACGGTCGGCGTGCTTGCAGCCGGCTTCGACGCGCCGAAGGTCGGTGCGGTGGTCATCACGCGACCGACCATGAGCGCAGCGCTGTACGAGCAGACGGTCGGACGCGGGCTGCGCGGCCCGAAGAACGGCGGCACGCTATCGTGCAGGGTAATCGACGTGCAGGACGACGACCTGCCCGAGGGAATCCTCAGCTACGAGCGCGTCATCGGCCGTTGGTCGGAGGGCGGTACGGCAGCGCCGTCCCGGCGGGGGCAGCCACGATGACAGGCGACACTGCGACAGAGCTGCGGTCCTACATCGAACTCCACAACCACGGGCTGCTGAGTGCCTACACGGCGCACAAGTCCCTGATCCGCGAGCATCACGGGATCGAGCAGACGGTCATGGCCGGCGGCTACGGCTACCGCCAGATCCTGGAGCTGGTCCAGAACGGAGCCGATGCGATCCTGGAGGCGCACGAGTCCGGCTTTGCCGCACCCTCCCACAGCCGCGTCCAGGTGCTGCTCAGGGGCAGTCGCCTCTACGTGGCCAACACCGGAGCTCCGCTGAGCCATGACGGGGTCGGTGCGCTGCTGAGCTCGCATTCCTCGCCGAAGCGCGGCAACCAGATCGGCCGATTCGGGCTCGGCTTCAAGTCGCTTCTGGCACTCGGTGGCACGATCGACCTATTCACCCGGAACTCAGGCGCGATCCGCCTGGACCCGCCTCGCTGCCGACGAATGCTCAGCGAGAGGTTCGAGGTGGCGAACGCACCTGGCCTCCGGCTGGCGTGGCCGCTGGACGACCGCGAGCGCCTCGACGACCGTGAACTGGCCGGCCTCGGGTGGGCGGAGACGGTCGTGCGCGTCGGCGTCGAATCCGAGGAAACCCTTCAGCACCTGAGGCAGGAGATCCGGTCGTTCCCGGCTGAATTCCTGCTCTTCTTTCCCGTTCCCGTGGAGCTGGTGCTGGACGACGGCGACCAGCCGGCGCGCGAGCTCGGTGTCAAGCCGGACGGAGAGTGGCTGGTCCTGCAAGACGGCAAGGAGACCTCGCGCTGGCTTGTGGCGCGACGCGAGGTCCGGGTCGTCGACCCCAAGGCACTGGCGGATGCGACGCACATCCACGCGCGGGATTCGGTCCCAGTGGCGTGGGCCGTGCCGGTCGAAGGGCGGCGCGAGGAGGCCGGCCGGTTCTGGGCCTTTTTCCCGACGCATACGCCGACGTTCATGCGCGGCATCCTCAATGCGCCCTGGAAGCTGAACAGCGACCGCAATGCCATCATTGGCGGCGAGTGGAATCGCGCGCTCATGTCCGAGGTTGCGGCTCTCGTGGCCGAGACGATGCCGTCGCTTCGCACGGACGACGATCCCGCACTGCCGCTGGACGCGTTTCCGCGACAGCTCGATCGCCGCGACGACGATGCAGCCCCTCTGGTGGAGGCGCTCTGGAAGGCGATCGAGACAGCGCCAGTGATTCCCGATGCCACGGGAACGCTCCGACCTGCCGCCGCGCTGTTGAGACACCCTCGCGAAAGCGAGGAACTGGCAAGGCAGTGGCAGTCACTGGCGGGCCCGAGCACCGCGGCCGGGCTCGTGCATCCCAAGTGCCACGATCGTCTGCGGTCCGCGAGGCTGGACGCCTTGGCGCACCGGCTTGCTGCGCGACCCGATGAGCAAGGTGCGCGCAATCTCAAGCGATGCAGCGCCGCGTCGTGGTTTGCCGTCGTTGCATCGTCCGATGCGGCACGCGCCGTCGAGGTGCTCAAACTCGCAAAGGCATTCGCCGAGGACTGCAAAGCCTTCGAGTGGATGGGCGTTCGCGACGGCCTGCAGATCATCCCCGACACTGGCGGGGCGCTGAAGACGCCCCCTCAGGTCATGCTGGCGCCGGAGGGCACCCAGGTGGCGGGCCTGTCCGTGGTCGACGCGAGGCTTCAGTCAGATCACGAGGCCCGTTCGATCCTGACTGCGGTGCTCGGGGTGAGGCCGCTCGGCGACCAGATCTGGGACGAGCTCCTCTTGGAACGGCTGCACGCGGTTCCCCGCCAGCCGCCCGCAGCGGCGGACAGCGGCTGGCGCGCGTTCTGGGAGATGCTCAGGGAAGCCCCGGCGGGAGTCCGTGCCGACTTCATCCTGGCCCACCGCGGTCGCGTCCAGGTGAGGCGCGCGGACGGGTGCTGGACCATGCAGGACGATGTGCTTCTTCCAGGCGCGATCGTCGCGGAGGCCGATCAGTCGGTCAGCCGGCTGATGCTTGTGGACATGGGCACGCATGCTCGAGACCTGGATGCGCTCAGAAGACTGGGCGTGAAGCCGCTGCCAGAGGGGGATGTCGGCCCCGGAAGCTACGACAGTGTCGTCGGGCAATCTGTCGTCCTCAACGACTGGCTCGATCGCTGTCGTCGCCTGTACAGGACCACGCACTCGAACTCCGCGTCCTGGAACTACCTGGAGCCCGGCTTAATGGCCATGCCGGCGGGTTTCCGTCTGTTGCCCAGACTGGAAGGCGTTGCAAATGCGAGGCTGAGCAAGCACTACCTTGAGCGTCTGTCGAAGGGCGAGTTCCAGGCGCGTCTCAAGTTCGGGCACAGCACGATGAACGCCTACCCCAAGATCGAGGTGGAGCATCCGCTCGCCTGGTTCCTGATGCGCCATGGGTGTCTCGAGATCGGCGGGCAGGTGGTACGCCTCAACGCCGTTGCCGACCTCCGCGACAGCCCGATCTGGGCGCAGGTTCCCGGCTGGACCGATGCGATGCAGCCGGTCATCGAGAGGCTGGGTGCTGCGCGTCCCGTCGTGCCGTCCACGGCTGCCGAGCGGAGGATGCTCTGGCTTGCGCTGATCGAGACGCTTGCCAGGCCGGAATCGATCGCCGATCCGGCACTGTCGAGACTTTGGAGCGATGCGGCGGCCGATGACGTCGTGCCGCTGTCTCTGCCCGGCAGCAGCGGACCGGTGCTTCTGGTCGATGTCCTTGTGACGACCTCCATCGACCTCGCCCGGCGCGTGCGCCTTTCGGGGCGGGTCGTCGTGACGCTCGACGAGAGAACGCTGGAGAAGTGGCTCGAACAAGGTGCGCTGATCTGCAGGCCCTGGGCTACAGCGGCTCGTACAACCGCGTGGCGGCCTTTGCACGGGCCTGGCATGCGCAGCGCCAGATCGAGCAGCAGACCACCGGGCGTGGCACCTTTGTGCCCCTGAGCTTCGAGCCCGGCGAGGCGTTCCAGTTCGACTGGAGCGAGGACTGGGCGGTGATCGCCGGCACCCGCACCAAGCTGCAGGTGGCGCACTTCAAGCTCAGCCACAGCCGCGCGTTCTACCTGCGGGCTTATCCGCTGCAGACGCACGAGATGCTGTTCGACGCCCACAACCACGCCTTCGAGGTGCTCGGAGGCGTGCCCCGGCGGGGCATCTACGACAACATGCGCACCGCGGTGGATCGGGTGCACAAGGGCAAGAAGCGCGATGTCAACGCGCGCTTTGGCGCCATGGTCAGCCACTACCTGTTCGAGCCCGAGTTCTGCAACCCGGCAGCGGGCTGGGAGAAGGGGCAGATCGAGAAGAACGTGCGCGATGCCCGCCATCGCCTGTGGCAATCAGCGCCGGCGTTTGCCTCGCTCGCCGATCTCAACGACTGGCTGCTGCAGCGCTGCCAGGCGCTGTGGCACGAGATCGATCACAGCCGTCTGGGCGGCACCGTGGCCCAGGCGTGGGAGCGCGAGCGCTCGCAACTCATGCCCATGCCGCGCCCCTTCGACGGCTTTGTGGACCACACCAAGCGAGTCTCCCCCACCTCCCTGGTGCACTTCGAGCGCAACCGCTACAGCGTGTCGGCCTCCTACGCCAACCGGCCGGTGAGCCTGCGCGTGTATGCCGATCGGATCGTCGTGTGTGCCGAGGGGCGCTTGATCTGCGAGCACCCGCGCATCATCGAGCGACATCACCACGGCCTGGGTCAGACCGTCTACGACTGGCGCCACTACCTGGCGGTGCTGCAACGCAAGCCCGGCGCCTTGCGCAACGGCGCGCCCTTCGAGCAGTTGCCCGCCGGGTTCAAGCGGCTGCAGGCCGCGCTGCTCAAGCAGCCCGGCGGGGATCGGGAGATGGTGGAGATCCTGGTCCTGGTGCTGCACCACGACGAGCAGGCCGTTCTGGCCGCTGTGGAGCTCGCCCTGGAGGCGGGCGCACCCACCAAGACCCACGTGCTCAACGTGTTGCACCGCTTGCTCGATGGCAAGGGCGCGGTGCGTGCGGTCACCGCGCCGCAGGCGCTGCGCCTAGTGGTGGAGCCACAGTCCAACGTCGTGCGCTACGACCGCCTGCGGGAGGCTCGCCATGCGTCATGACCCCGCCATCGCTGCCGTCGTGATCATGCTGCGCGAGCTCAAGATGCATGGCATGGCCCAGGCCGTCTCTGAACTGGCCGAGCAAGGCGCACCGGCCTTCACGGCTGCCCAGCCCATCCTGTCCCAGTTGCTCAAGGCCGAGACCGCCGAGCGCGAGGTCCGCTCGGTGGCGTACCAGCTCAAGGTGGCTCGCTTCCCCGCCTACCGCGACCTGGCCGGCTTCGACTTCGCACACAGCGAGGTCAACGAAGCGCTGGTTCGCCAGGAGGCTCGGATTCGGTCTTCGTAGGAATACATGAACTACCTCCAGGTAGTCCAAGTTTTTAGCCGCACCCCCGGCCTACGACGCCGGCGCCAAGTGCGACAGCGTCTCCTCCCAAAGGTACTGCACAACGTCTGCCTGCAGCCGATCCTTGGGCGCCTTCTCAGCTTCTCGGCCTGGCTTCTCCGCCAGCTCGCGCTTCACGGCGATGAAGTCCGAGGGATGAACCGTGCGCATCAGAGCCATCTCACCGCGCGGCGAGACGACGACCTGCTCAAACCGGCGACCGGAAACCAATCGATTGCGCTACGTGTTCGAGAGCGTCAACGGCACCGCCACCGACACCAACCAGAAAGCCCGGCTGCTCTCCATCAGCGACCGCAACAGCAACACGCTCACCCTGAACTACAGCGCCACCTGTGGCAACCAGCTCTGCTCGGTGCGCCACCCTGTCCTTCATCCGACAAGATGAGCGCGTGCCGCGGGACTTGGTGCCCAGGATTGGGGAAGCGTGGGAACACGGTTTCGCGCTGGCCCGAGAGGTTGCCTCTCTGTCGCAACCTGCCTCATGAGCCGGCTCTTACCGCATGCATTGCGCTCCGAAGGCTTGCAGGTCTGCTCGTGACCGAGCGCCTCAAGGCGCTCGAGGTCGACATCGGGTCGCCAAGCGCTGGCTCAGAACATCGAGGCCGCACACGCTGGCGGTGGCCTGAAGCACATATGCCCGCGGTAGGCGGGCATACTTCGAGTTGCCGCCACGCTTCGAGCGGGCGGTTTCAGACGAGGTCACACAGGGACTTCGTCGACCTTGTGCTCGAACAACCATTCATAGCGCAGCCGCACTTTGTCGGGCGACCACTGCTCGTCGATGTACTGCGCAGCACCCACCGGATCGACCATCCGAGAGGGTCGGGCTCCTGCCTGCAGGCACGCATCCCGGCTCTCCCCTATCGCGCGCGCCAAGCGCTCATCACGGCAAGGTGCTCGGGAGTGTTCCTGAGAGCATCGAAGACCTCGAATTCCCGCATCAGCACTTCCTCCAAGGACGCGCGGTCCTCCTGCCGCATCAGCCTGCGCGTGGCCTGTATCGCCGGTTTTGACGCACCGGCCAAGCGCGCTGCCGCACTCTTCGCGGAGGCCAGTGTCGCCGCCGCTGAACCACCAGCCACCGCCCAGCCTGATCCCACGATCTCCTGCGCGCCGAGCTTCTCTCCCAGCAGCAGCGCACGCGTCGCAGCTCCGGATCCCACAAACCTCGGCAGAAGAACGCTGGCACCGAATTCCGGAGACAGCCCCAGAGAGCAGAAGGGAAAGGACAGCCAGGCATCGTCGGCGACATACACCAGGTCGAAAAGCATCAACATCGTCGCGCCAATCCCGATCGCAGGCCCTTGCACTGCGGCCACGATGGGGCGTTCGCAATGGAGCACGCTGCGCATGAACCGAAAGACGGGCCGGTCCTCGATGGGGAGCCTCGGCCCCCCTGCGGCCAATTGCGAGACGTCCTGTCCCGCGCAGAAGTATTCGCCTTCCGCCCGGATGAGAACCGCCGCAGTGTCGCCTTCCGTGTTGACATCGATGAGCGCACGCGCCGCTTGCTCATACAGCTCACCATTCAAAGCATTGCGCTTCGAAGGCCGGTCAAGGACGATTTCGAGGACGCCCAGGTCGCGATGAATATGGATCATTTCAATCGGTCTTTCCGCTATCTGTGCGAGCTCCACCCTACGCGTCGTGATCGATCTTGACCACGACCTTCCCCAATGCGGCCCTGGACTCGAGCTGCTCGATCGCCTCGGGCACCTGGGAGAAGTCGTAGGTTGCCGTCACCTTCGGTGAGATCACCCCCTGCCCCCACAACTGGAACAGGTGCTGCAGGTTGGTCCGCGCCACGGCGGGCTCTCGGGTCACCAACGTCTTCCAGTCAACCCCGATGACCTTGCGGCCGTTCAGCAGGACCAGATTGAGCGGAATCTTGGGAACTCCAGCGGTGAACCCGACCACGAGGTAGCGACCCAGTGAGGCAAGGCAACGAAGCGCAGGCTCCGAATACTCGCCGCCGACAGGATCCAGCGCCAGGTCGACGCCGGACGCGCCGGCCAACGCCTTGAGCTCGGCTGACAAGGCCCTTCTTCTGTTCGGCCGACTCCAGGCGCGGCGGATAGACGATCCCGGCCTCGGCGCCGCACGATTTCGCGAACTCCAGCTTCTCCTGCGATGAGACGGCCACGAGCACCCGCGCGCCGAGGGCCCGTGCCAAGTCGACCGCGGCGGAGCCTACGCCCCCGCTCGCGCCGAGGACCAGCACGGTCTCGCCCGCCACCAACCCTCCCGCGCTTCGCAGCGCGTGGTAAGCGGTGGCATAGGCGAAGAGGAAGGCCGCGGCATCGGTCCACGGTATTCCCGCCGGTACCTTCTGGCACCGGTCCGAGCCAATGGCGATCAATTGCGCCATCGCGCCGTGCACGCAGCGTCCGACGACCACGTCGCCGACGCTGAACCCGGACGCATCGGGGCCCAGGTCCGTGATCACGCTGCAGAATTCCCCTCCCGGAGAAAAGGGGCGGGCCGGCCGCACCTGGTACTGATCGCGCAAGAGCAAGCTGTCCGGAAAGTTAACGCCAACGGCCTCCACCTTCACGAGCAGGTCGCTGCCTTCGGCGACGGGAACGGGAATCTCTTCCAGCGCGAGGCTGTGCGGGCCGCCGGGCGTATGACTGAGCCATGCTTTCATGTCGATCCTCTGGCATGCCGCATGAAGCGACGCCCGCTTCGCGGGGAAGCGGACGCCGCTGCACCTGCACGGCCGTCTAGTTACGGGCAGCGTCCTTCGATGCGCGGTACTTGCTGATGAGGTTGTGCAGTCCGCCGGCGATGCCCGCTGGCATGAGGAAGATCACCGCGATGAGTACCACGCCATACACGACCCAAGGCGCATTCTTGGAAATGCTATCGGTCAACACCGGTGTGAAGACGAGGAAGACAGCGCCGTACAGGGCGCCGCTCAAGGTGCCCACGCCGCCGACGACGATCCCGATCACCAGCGAGATGGACAGGAATGCCGTGAAGGAATCGGGTGCGACAAACTGCACGGCGAGAGCGGACAACCCGCCGCCCACACCGGTATAGAGCGCCGAGATCCCGAATGTGATGGCCTTGTGGCGATTGATGTTGACGCCCATCGCTTCCGCTGCAGCCGGATGATCCTTGATCGCGATCAGCGCACGGCCGACGGCGCTGTGCACCAGGGCAGCAGCGATCAAGAACATGACGGCGGTCAGCACCACGGCGCAACAATACAACCACTGGTCCGCCGTCAGTTGCCATCCGAACGGCGCGTCCGGCTTGATCAGCGCCACGCCCTGCACGCCTCCGGTGAGCCCTTCAAACGGCCGTGCCTTGAGCAACTGGGGCAACGCCAGGGCCAGCGAGAAGGTCGCGAGCGCCAGATACAGCGCCTCGAAGCGCAGCGCCGGGAAGCCGAACAGATAGCCCACGACAAAGCAGAGCACGCCGGCCGCGAGCAGACTGAGGACGAATGAGAGCTCGTACCGGTCGACGAGGATCGCCACCGTGTACGCCCCGATCGCGAAGAAGGCCCCATGGCCCAGTGAAAACTGGCCGTTGTAACCAGTTAGCAGGTTGAGCCCCAGCAGTGACACCGCGTAGGCCATCAGCATAGTGCCCTGGAACAGCCGATAGTCCGGCAGAACGAAGGCCAGTGCCAGCGCGATCAGGCCCGTTGTCACTGTGGCGATGGCGCACGTCCGGATGGGCGACGAAGCACAGGAAAAGGCAGGCGTGCGGCTGGGATTGGATCCCTGCTGCAGGATGACGGACTCGGACCGCAACGATACGTCGTCGGAAATGGCAGGACTGCGTTCCATGGCTTACACACGCCTCACAACAGGTTTTCCAAAGAGGCCCCAAGGCCGGACAAGCAGCACGCCGACGATGATGACCAGGGCCACCGTGAGCTTGAATTCAGTTCCCACCAGATAGACGCTGGCCAGGCTCTCGACGATCCCCACCAGCATGCCGCCGACGACGGCGCCGATCGGGCTGGAGATGCCCCCCAGCACCGCGCCCGCGAACGCGTAAAGCAGAACGCCCCCCATCATCTCCGGGCTCAGGTAGACCACGGGCGCGGCCATCATCCCCGCGACCGCGCCCAAGGCCGCAGCGAGGCCCCAACCCAGCATCAGCATCGCACCCACGCTGATGCCCACCAAGCTCGCCGAATCCGGGTTGTACGCGGCCGCCCGAATCGCCAAGCCCACCTTGGTCAACCGGAAGAACAGGAACAGGACGACGACCGCCACCATGGTCACGAACACCGCGCCCACCGCATGGGCCGACATGTTGGGACTGCCGTACCAGGCATCTGACGGGAACGGGCTCGGGAACGCCTTCAAGGTATGTCCGAACACCCATCCCGCGAGTCCGTGGAAGATCATCAGCAAGCCGATGGACGTGACAACGATGGAGAGCTTGGGGGCGTTGTTCAGCGGGCGCAGGACGAAGTACTGGATCGCCATGCCGAGCGCGAACGACAGCGCGAGCGTGAGCGCGAAGGCGGCCCAGTACCCCAGCCCCGCCTCGATCAGCATCCAGGCGACGTAGGTCGAGAACACCGCCATCTCTCCCTGGGCGAAGTTGATGTGGTGCGTGGCCTGGTAGATGACAACCAGCGCGAGCGCCACGCTGGCATAGATGCCGCCATTGGGCAGGCTGGCAAGAAAATGGTCGATGAATGCTTCCACGTGCGAACTCCTATCCGCCCAAATACGCGCGGCGCACTGTGGCGTCGCCCTGAATGTCTTTGGCGGCACCGGACAGAACGATGCGACCCGACTCCAGCACGTACGCAAAGCTCGATACGCTCAAGCCCAGCGCGGCGTTCTGCTCGACGAGCAGAATCGTCATGCCGTCCGCCTCGTTGATCTTGCGCAGGATGTCGAAGATCTCGGCCACGATGATCGGCGCCAGCCCGAAGGACGGCTCGTCCAGCAGCAACAACCGCGGCCTGGACATCAGTGCACGACCGATCGCGAGCATCTGCTGCTCGCCGCCGGAGAGCGTGCCCGCCTGCTGCCCGCTGCGTTCGCGCAGGCGCGGGAAATAGCCGTAGATGCGCTCGATGTCGCCGGCCACGCCAGCACCATCGCGGCGCACGTAGGCACCCAGCCTCAGGTTGTCAGCGACGCTCAGTTCCAGGAAGGTTCCACGGCCGTCCGGCACATGCCCCACACCTTCGCGAACGATCGCCGCCGTGTCGAGGGCATCGATACGCCTTCCGGCCAGCGTCACGCTGCCCTGCGTTTCCACCTTCATGCGGCACAGCGCGCGCAACGTGGTCGTCTTGCCGGCTCCGTTCGAACCCAGCAAGGCCGTGATGGACCGCTCCTGCAGAGCAAAATCCAGTCCGTGCAGAACGCGCGAAGACGCATAGGAGGCCTGCAGGCCTTTGACATCAAGCAGCACCGTCATGCCTTCTCCTTGCCCAGATAGGCCGCGACCACATCGGGGTGGCGTTGAACGGCAGCCGGCGTCCCCTGGGTGATGGTCTTGCCGAAATTGAGCACCACCACGTGCTCGCACAGGCCCATGACCAGGCCCATGTTGTGTTCCACTAGCAGGACCGTCAGGCGAAACTGCTCGCGCACCCGGGAGATCAGCTGCGTGAGCCCTTCGACCTCTTCGTGATTGAGTCCGCAGGCGGGCTCGTCCAGCAGCAGGAGCTTGGGCCTCGCAGCCAGCGCACGCGCGAACTCGACCCGCTTGCGGGTTCCGAAGGGCAATTCCCCGACGGGTCGATGCGCCACCGATGCGAGGCCAAAGAACTCGACAAGCTCGCGCGCGTTCTCCAGCGCCTCCCGCTCCTGACGCCGTGCCGCCGGAAGACGCATGCTTGCGCCCAGAAAGCCCGGCTGCTGCCAGCCATAGCACCCCACCAGCACGTTCGACAGGACGTCCATGGACGGGAAGAGCGCGAGGTTCTGAAAGGTGCGACCGATGCCCGCGCCCGCCATCCCGTGCCGGGGCATGCTCTCGATAGACCTTCCGTCGAACTCGATGGAACCGCTGGCCCATGCGTACAAGCGGGAAAGACAGTTGAACAAGGTTGTCTTCCCTGCGCCGTTAGGACCGATCAACCCGCAGATCTGTCCTGGCTGGACGTCGAAGGACACGCCGTCGAGCGCCACCACGCCGCCGAAGCGCACGACGATGTCGTTGACGCTCAGCAGCGGCGCCGCCTTCGGCACCTGGCGGGGTTCCGCGCAGGGCCCTGTCGTTAGGGGCACCGCGCTCATCGCGAGCTCAGCACTTCGCTGATGGGCACCCACTGTTTGCCGTCAAACTGAAACAGCTTCTGTTGCTGGATGGACACCGTGTGCTCGGGCGTCGTGTTGACCGTGATGCCGGGCAGCAGCATGGGCACGGCGACCCCGCGCATGTTGGTCATCTGCTTCATGAGATTCGCCCGGGTCAGGTTGTCACCGCACTGCTTCACGGCCTGCTCGAACAGCTTGGCCATCACGAAGCCCATCGAGTACAGGCTGTCGTTGGCGTTGCTGCCGGGCAGGTATTTCGCCATGAAGTTGCGGTACTCGATCATCCCGGGCTCCGAGGCAAACGCCGGGTCGTTCGGGTCCATGCGGAATGCGACGGTGATGACGCCGACCGATCGATCCAGTCCGGCCGGTTCCAGGACGCTCTTGATGGACGCAGCGGCGTCGCTGATCATGTGGACCGGCTTCCACTCCATCTCACCCATCTTGCGGATGGCTTGCGCCGTGAACTTGATCGTCGCGATGTTGACTAACACCGTGGCACCTGCCCCCTTCATGCTGACCAGCTGGGTGTCGATGGACGGATCCGAGGCCTCGTAGCTCAGTTCTTTGACAATCAGCCGAGAGGCATTGTCGCCAAGGCCTGCGCGCAGGCCCGTCAGGAAGTCGCGTCCGAAGTCGTCGTTCTGGTAGATCACGCCGACCTTGGCGGTCGGGTGCTTCTGGAGGATGTACTTCGCGTAGATGGCGCCCTTGTCCCGGTTGTTCGGCTGGAAGCCCTGCGACCAGGGCCAGCGCTTGAAATCCGAGAACTGTTCTGCACCGGAGTTGATCAAAACCGACGGGATCTTCTTGGCATGCAGGTATTTCTGGGTCGCCGCGTTGGTCGGCGAGCCAAACGACCCGACGATCGCCCAGACCCCATCGTTCTCGACCATGCGGCGCGTCTCGTCGACCGCGCGCGGTGGGCTGAGCGAATCGTCGCGGGAGAGCAGGTTGATCTTGCGGCCGTTGATCCCGCCTTCTTCGTTGACCTTTTGGAAATAGGCCGTCATCGCCCGGCCAATGGGCGCGAAACCTGCAGCGGGGCCGCTGTACGGGATCGTCTGACCGATCTTGATTTCGGCGTCGGTGACGCCGGGATCGTAGATCTTCTGGGCCAGCGCTGGGAACGAAATCAGCCCCGCGGCAAGGATCCACAGCAGGTTGACGAATGGGGTTTTGCTTCTCATGGTTTGTCTCCAAAAAAGTGGCACTTTGTCTGCCTGCTCACAGGCTGGCTGGCGGCGCCCTCCTCTTCCTCTTGCGGCTGCAACCGGTGTGCTCGCTGCATGCATATGAGAGGGGAATCGACCAACCTCGTCGCCATCGCCGACGCAGCGCCCCGGACTGCGCTGAGCGGGACGCTGCGCCGGCAGTTGGCTTATTTGCCCTTGTTCTTGCCCTTGCCCAGGCCCAGGATCTCGCGAGCCATGACGATCTTCATGATCTCGGTGGATCCCTCCATCTGCTTGCACATGCGCAGGTGGTTGTAGAAATCGCCGAACGGGTAGTCATCGATCGCCAGGCCACGACCGCCCAGAACCTGCATGCAGCGATCCACCACGCGCAGGCCGGCGTCGATGCAGTAGCCCTTGACCATCGATGCCTGCAGGCGCGCTGCGGAGAAGCCACCGCGATCCACCATCCATGCGGCGTAGTAGGTGTTCCAGCGGATCGACTCCATGTCGTACTGGTTGTCGGTCAGCATCCACTGAATGGCCTGGTTGTCTCCGAGCTTGCCGCCGAAAACCTCGCGGGTCTGGGCATACTCGACCGCCAATTGCTGGCTGCGCTCCGAGACGCCGAGTGCCAGACCGCCGAGGCGCAGGCGGAAGCGGTTGAACTGGTGCTGTGCGATCTCGAACCCGGCACCTTCCTCTCCGAGCAGGTTCTCCGCCGGCACGATGACGTTCTCGAGCTTCACCTCCTGCTCGATGCCCCAGGTGCGCGCCAGCACGGGGATGTCGCGCGTTTTCTCGAAGCCGGGCGTGTCGTTGTCGACCAAGAAGATGCTGATGCCGCGGTAGCCCTTGGACGCGTCGGTCACCGCAGCTACGGCCGTGTAGGAGGCGCCATGGTGACCGGTGCGCCACATCTTCTTGCCGTTGAGCACCCAATGGTCGCCCTTGCGCACCGCGGTGGTCCGCATGCCCGCCAGGTCAGCGCCTGCTTCCGGCTCGGTGAAGCACATCGACCAGCCGGTCTTGCCCTCCAGGACCGGATAGAGGTACTTTTCCTTGATGGGCTCGGGCGCCTTGTACATGACCGGCCAGGGAGCGAACGGACCGCCCGGCATCTTGCGCGGCGACTTCGAGAACTCGGTGAGCACGATCACATCCTCCATCGCGCCCAGGCCCTGGCCACCGTATTCTTTGGGGACGATCAGCTTGGTCAGGCCGTAGTCGGCGAGCTTCTGCTTCAGGGTCGTGGTCAGCTCAGCGCTGTATTCAGCGGTCGTGATGGGCCACTCCTTGTAGAACGGAAGCACCTCCGCCTCGATGAAGGTGCGCGCCCGGCGCTGGAGGTCCAACTGGGATTCGGTCAGTTCAAAGTTCATGGTGAAGCTCGATGTTCGGGTTGATGGGATTCGGCGACGAGTCGTCAAGCCTTGGATGCGGCGCGGTACTGATCCCGGATCAGCCGCTTGAGCAGCTTGCCCGTGTCGGTGCGCGGCAAACCGGTGGCGAAGTCCACCGTGCGGGGACACTTGATGTGGGACAGGCGCTCGCGGCAGTACTCGATCAGCAGCGCAGCGGTTTCTTCCGTGCGCGCCTGCGGGTCCTTGAGTTCCACCACCGCCTTGACCTCCTCGCCGAAGTCCGCGTTGGGAACGCCGATGACCGCCACGTCGTGAACCAGGGGATGCCCCGACAACACGTTCTCAGCTTCCTGCGGATAGATGTTGACGCCGCCGGAAATGATCATGTTCGCGCGGCGATCCGTGAGGTACAGGTAGCCGTCCTCGTCGAGATGGCCGATGTCCCCGAGCGTCGCCCAGCCTTGAGGCGTGTGAGCATCCGCGGTCTTTGCCGGATCGTTGTGGTACTGGAACTTGGGGCCGCCTTCGAAGCACACCAGGCCGTCCACGCCAGTCGCGCACTCTTCCCAGTTCTCGTTGAGGATGTGGAGTGTTCCATGCACGGCCGGTCCGACCGAGCCGGGATGGGTGAGCCAGTCCTCCGGCGAGATCACGGTGGCACCCACTCGCTCCGAGCCGTTGTAGTACTCCCAGACGATGGGACCCCACCAATCGATCATGCGGCGCTTGACATCCACCGGGCACGGAGCCGCCGCGTGCAGCGCATACCGATGGCTCGACAGGTCGTAGGCATTGCGCACCTTCTCTTCCAGGTTGAGCATGCGGATGAACATGGTCGGCACCCACTGGGAATGCGTGATGCGGTACTTCTCGATGATGGACAGCACCTGCTCAGCGTCGAACTTGAGGAGGCTGACCACCGTGCCGCCCTGGGTCAGGGTACGGATCGAGAAGCGCAGCGGGGCCGCGTGGTAGAGCGGCGCTGGAGAAAGATAGATGCTGTCCTCGTCCAGCTTGAAGAACGAAATCCAGCCGCCGCTGCCGAGCGCCTGCTCCAATCCAGGATCGCCGGACAAGGCGTGCTTGATCCCCTTGGGTCGCCCCGTGGTACCCGACGAATACGCGAAATCAAGCCCGACCGCACGGTTGGGCAAGACGGGTCGCGGCCCGTCCGAGACGATGGAGCGGTAGGACGGCGCCTCACCCACAGCCTGGGCGTCGACCTGCAGCACCTTCAGCGCATCGCGCAGATCCTGCGGCAGGGCCTCGACCACGGCGCCAAAGCGCGCTTCGGTGAACAGCACCTTGGCCCCGGAGTCGCGCAGGATGTACTCCAGCTCGCCGGTGGTCAGGTGCGTGCTCACGGGCACGAAATACAGCCCCGCGCGCCGCGCGCCGAAGCAGACCTCGAAATACTCGAGGCGATTGCCAAGAAGAACGGCAACCACCTCGCCTTGTTCGAGGCGGCCGGCCAAGAAATGCGACAAGCGCGCAGAGCGCTCGTCCAGGTCGCGGTAGGTGAGCTGCTGGCCGGTTTCCGCGATGATGACTGCGGGCTTTTCGGGGTTCTTCTTGGAGAAGTGTGCGAGGGTGGTCATTTGAGGCAATGGCGGGTTGGTGCAATGAGCGGATGTTGTCGGGACTCACACCTCATCAAGGGTGACGACAATCTTTCCGAGTGCGGCACGCGATTCCAGGCGCGCAATGGCGTCGGGGGCAGCAGAGAGCGGATAGCGCTCCGTCACCTGAGGCTGGAGCAGCCCGTCCTGCCACATCTTGAGCAGGGCCTCCACGTTGCGCTTGTTCCCGCCAGGGTCCTCCTGGATGAACATGCGCCAATCGACCCCGATGATGTGGCTGCGCTTGAGCAGGGTCAGGTTGAGCGGCACGCGCGGGATGCCCGCCGTGAACCCCACGACAAGGTGGCGCCCTTCCCGTGCCAGGTTGCGCACCACAGGCTCGGTGTAGGGGCCCCCGACCGGATCGAAGACCACGTCGGCGCCGGCGGGAAGCAGCTTCTTAAGCTCGCCCGCGAATGCCTTCTGGCCATCACCGGCCTGCAGATCCCGGTCGTAGACCAGCCCAGCGGTGGCCCCCCGGGATTTCGCGAAATCGACCTTCTCGGGGGTCGATGCGGCGACGACGACATTGGCGCCCATGGCCCGCCCAATTTCCACCGCCGCAGCGCCGACGCCACCGGCAGCACCCAGGACAAGCAGGGTCTCGCCAGCACGCAGCTTTCCGGCGTCGTACAGCGCGTGGTAGGCCGTCGCATAGGCGAACTGGAAGGCGGCGGCTTCCGCCCTGGGCAGCCCGGGCGGGACCTTTACGCAGCGGTCCTGCGATAGCACCATGCGCTCCGCCATCGCGCCCCAGCCGCACCGGCCGATGACGATGTCACCGCTGGCGAAATCGGTCGCGTCCTCGCCCACGCCTTCGACGACGCCGCAGAACTCGCTTCCGGGCACCAGGGGGCGCGGCGGCTTGACCTGGTACAGATCCCTGATCAGCAGAGCGTCCGGAAAATTCACGCCGACCGCTTGGACGCGGATCAGCAGCTCTCCAGCCGCAGGCGCAGGAACCGGCCATTGCTCCAGCACCAGTGTTTCTGGCCCACCAGGTTCCCGACTTACCCAGACTCTCATGAAATGCTCACTTCTGCTCGTCATTCGACTTTGATGTTGATACGCCTGATCAGGCCCGCCCAGCGGGCCTGGCCTATGCCTTCTCCGCGGGCTGCCAGCCCTCCAGAATCTCTTCGACGTTCGCAACGGACGCCGAGAGACGGACTCGCGATGGAGAAACGGAGAAGCGCGGCGCCGGGCTCGGTTGCAGCTCGCCCGCAAGCTCGGTGAAGGCCTGACGCGCCAGAAGGTGCTCGTCCTTCAGACTTTCTTCGAGCGAGTTGACCGGGGCCACGCAGGCGTCGCAGTCGGCAAAAATCGCCACCCACTCGTCCCGCTTGCGCGTCAGGAAGAGCGGCTCCAGTGCTGAGATCTGCTGACCCCACAGCGACCGATCGTGCTGCCGAGCAAACAGCGAGGTCTCATGCAGTTGCAGCCGCTCCAGCAGCAACTTGTAGAACTGCGGCTCTATCGCGCCGACGGATATCGCCTTGCCGTCCTTGCAGCGATAGGTGCGATAGAAGGGTGCCGCCCCGTCGATCGTGTTGCTCCGTCGCTGGTCTTTCCATCGGCCCACATGGTGCAATCCATGCATCAGGGACAGCAGCGAGACGGTTCCATCGCAGATCGCACAGTCAACGACTTGCCCTGTACCGCTTTCGCGCGCATGCAGGACAGCGGCCAGCGTGCCCATCGCGAGATACAGGGCGCCCGCGCCGTAGTCCCCGACGACGTTGAGCGGAACAACCGGCTCGCAGTCCCCGATGGCATGCAAGGCACCGGCCACGGCGATGTAGTTGATGTCATGGCCGGCCTGAGCCGACCTGGGGCCGGTCTGGCCCCATCCAGTCATTCGGCCGTAAACCAGCCGAGGGTTGGTCGGCATCACCTGTTCGGGTCCGAGTTGCAGCCGCTCCATGACTCCAGGCCGGAATCCTTCGAGCAGAACATCGGCCGAGCGCACCAACGCGATAGCCACTTCCCGGCCCTCTGTCGCGCGCAAGTCGAGCGCGAGGGTGCGCCGACCGCGCAGCGTGGCCCCCTTCTCCATGTCATCGTGGCCGGGCCGGATGATTCGAACGACATCCGCCCCCATGTCCGCGAGCAACATGCACGTGAACGTCAGAGGTCCCAGGCCCGCAACCTCGACGACTTTCAAGCCCGCGAGCGGCCCCTCTAGGCGGCTACCTTCACGCGGCTTCACTGGATGTCCTCCCCGCCTTGGCGATGACAGCAAAGCATTCGTCCATCTCTCCGTATGAGACGGTCCATTCATAGCCGTCGACGATCTCACGTGCAGCGGTGCCGTCAACGTAGATGACATCGATCTCGCGCGTGAGGCCGTCGGGCAGGGCCTCGATCTGCCGGCGGTACTTCGAGGCGGCGAAGAGAACCTTTGCTTCGCAGTGCTCCAGAAGCTCCTGCATCCTGGACGTCTCGGCCGCGGAAACAGTGACGCAGGCGAGCCCGACGCGCCGTGCAGCCCATCGAATCTCGTGGTCGAGCAGGCTGTGGTCGATCAACAGAGCAACGCTGTCGCCCGGGCGCAGGCCGTCCTTCACCAGCGCTGCCCCAAGCCGCGCCGAGCGCTCGTGAAGGTGCAGATAGGTGATGCACTGCCCCGATTGCGCGTCGTGGGCGGCAATGTCCTGAGGGGACGCCGCGGCCCGGTTGCTCAAGTCGTCCATGCCGCGACCTATTCGTTGGTGATGTTGAAGCGCTTGATCAGCGCGTCCCAGCGGCGGAAGTCCTCGCGCATGATGGTTTCGAACTGCTTCGGCGTGGTGCCCGTCGGCTCGATGGCCAACTGCTTGAACCGATAGACCATCTCGGGCCGAGCCAAGGCCGCTTTCGTGTCTTCCGCGATGCGTTCGACGGTTTTCGCCGGCGTCCCCTTCGGCACGAACAGACCGTACCAGCCGACGATGTCGAAACCCTTCAGTCCGGCCTCATCCATGGTGGGCACACTCGGAAGCGTGGGCTGCCGCTTCGACCCTGTGACCGCGAGGATGCGCAGCGTGCCGTCATTACCCCGCTCCGCCGCCGTGGCCGTCGAAACGAAGCCGACATCCACGCGGCCGGTCATGATCTCCGGAATCATGGGTGCCTCGCCGCGGTAGGGTACGTGCGGCATCTCAGAGCGTGCGGCACTGCGCAGCAACTCGCCGAAGATGTGCCCGGTTGAACCGGTGCCGAACGATCCGTATGAGCCCCTTGAAGGATCGCTGCTCAAGGCCTGGACCAGCGACTGCACGTTTTTGTAGGGGCTCTTCGAGCCCACTGCCAGCCCCATCGGCTGCGTACCGATTTGCGTAACCGGAACGATGTCGGCGAACGGGTCGTACGGCAGCTTCTTGTACAGGCTTGCGTTCTGAATCACGCCCGTCAGGTGCATCAGGATCGTGTGACCGTCTGCAGGCGCCTTCATCAGCGCCTGCGTCGCGACGATGCCGTTGGCCCCCGAGCGGTTCTCGACCACGACAGGCACGTTCCATGCCTTAGAAAGCTTGTCGCCGAGTGAACGGGCCATGACATCGGCGGACCCTCCTGCGCCGTAAGGCACGATCAGCGTGACCGGCTTGCTGGGAAAGCCCGTCTGCGCAAACGAGGAGAGGCTAAAGGCGGCGGCTCCGAGCAGAACAATGAGCTGGGATCGTTGGTTCTTGTAGATAGCCACAGATGTCTCCTTCTACGAACTGGCTGGATATAAGCTTGAAGTCTATGGGTGGACCAAGAAATCAATATCATGTATGTGATGGAGGTATAGGTGGTAACCATGAGTGCCTGACTGCACCGCAGCGCAGCTTCGGTGAGGGCCAACCGGACGAAAGAAGATCCCTCCGCCGACTTACGCGACGCGGTGTCGCGCAGCCAGGGGCTTGCCGCGCCATGCCAAAGACGCTTCAAGGCTGCGCACGTGTTCGCCGGCCCCCGTGCACCAGGCGCTGCTGGCGCGGTCACTTGCTCGCACACAGGAGCGAGTTCGTCGCGTACGCGGGACGGGCCGATAGTTCACGCACAGTCTCACTCATGCATCTGCTGCTGCGCTTGAGGGGCTGCCAGGACTGACCGCCGCGCTGCTATCCGTCGGCGGGCAGAGCGATCCCAGCAGAACAGTGTGCCGGCGAGGGGCTCAACGCGTGATGCTGAGCGTCCAGGAGCGGGCTGCACGCAGCAGCAGTTGGAGAGCGCCGGCTCAGTAGCAATGGCGTCTCAGCCTCGCGCCAGCTTTGTGCGGTGTAGGCATGCATTGGCAATCAGAACGGCGCTGCGACGTCCCTACGAGCCCTGTCTGGCCGTCCGCATAGCCAATCAGTACCGGCTACCGTCCTGGGCTCCGGTTGAAGCTTGCCGATCCACACACCTGGGCAACGGCTCGCTGCGTGGCGAGCGCCGCAGGCCCGGCCTCCGAGATCAGCGTCTTGGCCAGCAAGTTGCAGGCCGGTCCACCACAGTTCACCGTATAGAGCTCGCCGTGCGGCCCGCGCATCGTGAATCCAATCGCGTTGATGTAGCGATGCCATTCCTAGAAGGAGCTTCCGTAGCCGCAGCGCTCGACATCGTCCACGGCACACGAAAGCATTTCGCGAACCGCAGGCCAACGCTTCGGCGCACCACGCCGAAAGCTTTCCAACAGTTCCGGGCGCGCCTCCGGCGCCGGCGCCGCGAAGTACGCTCGCCCTGACGAAGACGTCTCGATGTCGAGGCGGCCTGAAGGACCGCTAACGGCGCGGATGCCCAGGTTGGCCCGACCAACCTCACAGCTGCCCGCAGCCTGCCGCTGGCCGAGGCGTCGGGCATACGGTCCCGCCGAGACCTTCGCTACACCAGTTGGCGCGAAGCCCGGCCCACAGCTTCAGTTCGCCTTCCAGACCGGTGCCCGCTTTTCGGCAAACGCCGTGGCACCTTCGCGCGCATCTTGGGACGAGAAGACAGGGCCCGTGATCGTTGACTGCCGCTCGAACATGTCGACCTGGGGCCAGTCCGCTGACTCTTGGACGATGCGTTTGCTGGCCGCCAGGGCCAACGGGCCGTTGGCGGCCACCGCCTCGGCCATCTCCAGCGCCGTACCGAGGGCCTGGCCCGGCTCGGCCAGGCGATTGACGAGCCCAAGGGCGTGGGCGCGCTCGGCACTCAGTTCCGCGCCGGTCAGGATGCACTCCATGGCGATGTGGTAGGGCAAGCGCTTGGGCAAGCGCAGCAGGCCACCGCCGATCGCCACCAGTCCCCTCTTGACCTCCGGAAGGCCGAACCGGGCCGTGCGGGCCGCGACGATCATGTCGCATGCCAGCGCAAGCTCGAAGCCTCCTGCCACGGCGTATCCCTCGACAGCGGCGATCAGAGGCTTACGCGGCGGCTTCTGCGTCAGGCCGCAGAAGCCACGGCCAGGGACAAAGGGGCGCTTGCCTTGAAGAAAGCCCTTCAGGTCCATTCCGGAGCAGAAGGTCCCGCCCGCACCCGTCAGGACGCCGACCTGCGCCACCGGGTCATCGTCCAACGCATCCAGCGCAGCAACCATAGCCTCCGCCATTTCCCGCGTCGCTGCGTTGCGCGCCTCGGGATGACTCAGCGTCATGATCTGGATATTGCCCTGGATCTCGACCATTACCGTGGAAGCCATTCGATATTTCTCCTCAACAACGCGGCCGTTGAGCGGCCCAAATTTCGGCTGTTTCAAAGCCGCGCACTTACAAAGGCAGATGGCTGCGCGCCAGGTCGTGGGCGGATCGGCATCGTCATGCCGACAACACCGCCCTTGGAGGCGCTGGAAGCGGCCTGCCCGATCTGGCCGTCGTAAGCCCCACGCTGGCGGTGGAGATCAGCACGCCGCGCTTGCCCATGGATTCAGGCTCGTTCTTGGCCATCGCGTCAGCCGCCAGGCGGATCATGCTGAAGGTGCCGATCAGGTTGACCATCACCGTCTTGCTGAATACTGCCAGCGCGTGCGGGCCGTTCTTGCCCACCGTCTTCTCGGCCGGCGCGATGCCCGTGCAGTCCACCAGGCCGACAAGCTTCCCCAGCGCAGTGGCCTGCGCCACGGAGGATTGACCATCGGCTTCGCTGCTTACGTCGCAGCGCACGAAGGCGCCGCCAATCTCGTGCGCAACGGCGTCGCCTTTGTCGGTCTGCATGTCCCCAATCACCACCTTCGCATCCTTTGCCGCCAGCGCCCGTGCAGCGTCCTCGCCAAGGCCCGATGCGCCGCCCGTCACGATGAAAAACTTTCCAGCACTCTCCATGTCTATCTCCGGTGGTTGTAGTGAGGCGGCAACCAATCGCACCGCGCGGGAAACTTGCGAAGATGCCATGAGATGAAGCCATGAGATGAGG
This sequence comes from Hydrogenophaga sp. YM1, assembly GCF_016903055.1. Classification (NCBI taxonomy): domain Bacteria; kingdom Pseudomonadati; phylum Pseudomonadota; class Betaproteobacteria; order Burkholderiales; family Comamonadaceae; genus Hydrogenophaga; species Hydrogenophaga sp. YM1. Next base: position 4,378,774 of record NZ_CP070223.1, read on the forward strand.
CCATCCGGTATCATGTACATGATGGATGCGCCTCCACTCGTGAAATCTGCGCAGCGCGTCTTGCAGCTGCTGGAGTTCTTCGCGCACGACAAGCGCAGGGCGACCGTCATGCAGGTGGCCACGGCGCTCGACTACCCCCAGTCGAGCACTTCGATGCTGCTGGGGACGCTGGAGACGCTGGGTTACTTGCGCTACGAGGCCTCGGAACGCACCTATATCCCCACCCTGCGAGTGATGCTTCTGGGCTCCTGGCTGCAGGACGAACTGTTCGGCTCGGGCAGCCTCATCTCTGCGATGAACGCATTGCGAGAGCGGACGCGTGAGACCGTAATGGTTGGCCTGAGGCAGGGCATCCATGTCCGGTTCATCCTTTCCCTTCGTGGCCCACGGTCGACGACCCTCCAGTATCCCGTCGGTGTCTTGCGGCCGGTCTGCCGGTCGGCCGTCGGCAAGATCCTACTGTCGGCATTGCCGAACTCGGAGATTCTGAAGATCGCCCGCAGGGCCAACGCCGAGGCCCAACCGGAGGACAAAGTGCCCACGGGCGAATTGATGACGGAGATCGCAGCCATTCGAGAGCGTGGTTGGGCGTTGACCGTTGACTATCCCTTGCCGGACAGGGCGACATTGGCGATGGCCCTGCCGCCAATCCCGGACCAACCGGCCATGGCGCTGATTGTGGGCACACGCAAGGCACGCATGGCAGAGAACCAGGAGCGATATGTGAGGGAATTGAGAGCGACCTGCGAAAGCCTGGCATCTCAACTGCGTGGAGACGTTCCGGGGTGACCGATATGCCTTCAATCGCCTCGGCGCTTCGCGCCTCCTACCAGCCCCGGAGCAGAACCTGTTCGTACACCGTGGCTCTGGCGCCCGCATCTGCCCGAGGGCACTTCCCGCCTTGTCAGTGGAGCTGGGCCCGACGCTCGGTTACTCCGTCTTCGGCATCAACCTCCGCCAGATCTTCTGGAAGATGCTCGAGCCCAAGTGCGCACTGCTTGGAGGCCACTGCCTTCGCCGCCGCCGCCATCACCACCTGATAGATCTCCCGCGGGCTCAACGGCGTGAGCGCCAGGATGAAGCGCTTGTCCGGCTCCGCCATGTTCACGCCCGATTGTTCGATCGCATTCCTGACCACGCTCCTGGCCACCTGAATCGCCTGCTCCGCACACGGCGACATGATCAGGAACTCCTTGAGTCGGCTGCGCAGCGTCGGCGCGATGAGCTGCGGGTAGTTGGCCGTCGCGATCCAGGAGATGAGGCTCGCATCGAGCTCCAGCTCCAGACTGTTGTCCCGCACATGGGCCGCCGAGACCGGCTCCAGCAGCGAGTGCAGCACCGTCGTCGGAGACATCGCCCGCCCGGAGGAAGACCCCATCGTCTGCGCCTTGTCCAGTTCGTCGAGGATGACCACCGGGTTGGCGCAGTCGCCCAGGCCCAGCAGCTCGAACACCAGGCCGTAGTGCGAGTTTCCCCAGGTCTTCTCGGACCCCAGGAAGGCGGAGGAGGTTTCGGCCTGGTCCATGGGGTGGCGGCGCACCGGCACGCCCATGGCCATGGCGAGCGCCTCGGTGAAGTGCGTCTTGCCCACCCCCGGCGGGCCGAAGAACAGCATAGGCGGCAGCCGCACCGGCTTTGAACTCACGCGCTGCAGCGCCACGTGGTTGGCGACGAACTCGATCACCTCGGTGAAGTGCGGGTGGTCCTGCTTGAGATCGAGGACGGTCTGGACCGAGCGCGGGATACCGACCCGGCGGTACGGTCCACGCTCGATCAGCAAGCGGCCAATGGCGTCGCTTCTTTTGACGACGTCTGTGTCCGCCGTATTGGCCGTACTGCGCAGCTTTTCCACAGCGTCGAGGGAGTAGACCTGCAGTCGGCGCTTCTTCGGCGTCTTCTCCAAGGCCAGGCGGAATGCTTCCGGATTGCCCTTCGGCCCACCGGCTTTGTCCGAGGCCGAGGCCTTCGCCTTCGCTTGCTCCTGTTCGAGCTTCTTCTTTTCCTGCTCGGCACGCTCCCGCTCGGCTTCATGTTGCTTTCGGTGCGCCTCCATCCGAGCCATGCGTTCTTCGGACTCGCGGCTGAGCTGGTCTTGCTCCTGTTGGAACAAGCGATCAACGAGCCCGATGGGCAAGTAAAGCTCCGGGATCCGGTGGTCCAGAGGCTTGAATGGCACGAACGTGTGCTCGGAAAAGTACTTCGCCCGCCCCGGCGATGGGGGCAACTCGAAATCCGCAGCCCGGGTTTCAGCGACAGGGCCATCCGCCTGGGCGTCTTTCTCCTCGATCTCCTGGCCCAGCTTGCTTTCCCGGGGCTCGCCGCCCTCCCCGGCCAGCGTCTGGCCCAAGGCTTGCGGATCGGGATGGCCTTGCGGCTCCGTGTTCGTGTCGCTGTGTCGGCCGTTGCTCGGCGCCTCGTGGGGCCAGTTCTTGTTGTCCATCATGTCAGGTCCCTCCCCGTTCACTTCAGCGCGCGCAGCTTGTTGTAGTGGCTGATGCGAATCTGCTCGATCGCAGGCGGCACCCCACGCGGACCGAAGCGCCGGCCCACCTGCCCCTTCTCGATGAAGGACAGCGCCACCTCGGCTTCGGGGCGTTTGCGGACGAGGTGTGCCGCCAGGCGTTGCAGCACCAGCACCGCCTTGGGACCGGCGTAGTGCAAGGCGTACACCTGCCGGTTGTGGCCGATGCGGCGTTTCACCTCATGGATGGTCCCTGGCACGCCCACGCACACCCGGAAGTGCTTCAGGGTCTGCAGACAGTTCTGCGTCACCTGCACCACCAGGCGGTAGGTGCTGGCGCGGTTGGGGTACGTCTGCTTGACGATGGCCACGCACCCGTCGCCATCGAGCATGCCGGCCGCCCAGGACAGACTGGGACGAGGCCAGGGGATGGAGCGGTTTTCATAGGCGCGGCGCTCGTGGTCGGGGATGCGCACCGGTGTCGGCTTCAAGCCCGCGCCCGAGAGCATGGCCAGGGACCACAACCCCGCGGAATCATCGACATCGCTGTCGTCGATCTCGGGCATCTCGGTGAGCGGGCCTTCGTCGGGTTCGTACGCCAGGTCGAGATCAGCTTGAGCGTCATCATGCGGATCGCCGCTCGGGTCGCCACTCACGTCGCCACGCACGTAGCGCTCAGTGGCCGAGGCAGCCGCATCGGCCACCTCTGCTGCATCCCCCGGCACCCTGGCCAGTGCCGCGGTCACCAGCGTCGGCACGGGCTCCAGCGGCAGCGGCTGTTGCGCATCAGGACGCGCATCGCGCAGACGGGCATAGGCTTCGCGGCGAGCCAGGCGCATGGCATCTCCGAAGGTCTGCGCGATGAGCGAGAACCTGGGGTTCACGGGGTTCTTGCCTAGCGGGCCGTGCTTGCTGCCGATGCGGTAGGGAAGCAGGGCATCAAGCCCGATGTGCAGACAGGAGCCTCACCCGCGAATGCCATCAGGGCCAGCAGGACGAACACCCTGAACCGACAGGCCGAATGTAAGACTGCAAACCCTTCAGACCTTCACGCCGCCGAATCTTGCTCTTCTGGAGACGTCCATGTAAGACCTTCCCTAACGGCGGCGGCTCGCGAATTCGCTCACGCGTTGGCGGAAGGCTGGCGTACTGGCGCAGCGAAGAAAGGACGCACGCTCCTCATCGAGCCGAGAGGCTAAGGCCTCTGGCCCCCTGGGCTTGAACAAGGTCTTGGCGGACGCCGATGGCAGATCGGCCAGCCGCTCCACGAGCGCTTTTGCCTCGGCCTCAGCCGCCTCGTCGTCGAAGACTCGACAGACCAGGCCCATGCTCTCGGCGTCGTCCATCGAGATGCTGTCCGACGTCAGAAACAGCTGCAAGGCCCGTTGCGGGCCCAGCCGCTCGGTCAGCGAGTGGCTCAGCCCCAGATCGGGGGTCGTGCCCAGCTGGGGATATGCAAAGACCAGGCGCGCCGAACGAGCCGCGACCAGCACGTCACAGGCCAGTGCCAGCGACGCACCGCCGCCGGCGGCGGTGCCCCGCAGCAGCCCAACGACCGGCACCGGAAGCGAGAGCAGGCGCAGCAGCGCGGCATGCGCCGGCGCGATCAGCGAGTCCACGTATGCAGGCAGATCGTCGAGGTGCTCGGCCATGCGCTTGACGTCGGCACCGATGCAAAACATCGGTCCCTCGGACATCAGCAACACGGCCCTCAACTCAGCGTCATCATGCAGGCTGTCGGCGTGCGATTGCAAGGCGGCGACCCATTGCGGGGTCACGGCGTTGCGAAGGTCCGGTCGGCACAGGCTCAGCACCGCGACACCGTTCTCTCGGCTCAGTCGGATGGGCAGCTCGGGGTTCATGCCGCCACCGGCAGAGGCGCGGGCATCACCTGGCGCGATGCGCTTACCAGCACCGTCTCGAAGATGCCCTCACCGAAGAACGGGTCCGCGGCCATATAGGCGTCCAGGGCCGCGCGGTCGTCGAAACGGAGCACGAACACGCTGCCTTTCGCGCCGCCCCCTTCGTCCAACAGCGGACCCGCATAGATGAAATGAGTGGCGTGCGCACTGACACAGGCCATGTGCGCATCGCGCACGGTCAGCCGTTTCCCTTCGCCGCCGGGCCTGTTCAAGGCGTAGATCACGAAGTCCATGGACCGCTCAGTACTGCTCGCGCAGTTCGCCCGCCAGGCGGCTCAGGGCTTGACCCACGTCCTGGCCACTTCGCTGCGCGCCCTCCTTGGTCTCAACCCAGCGCTTGAGGGCATGCCGGCCTTTCTCGGCCCGGCGGTTCCAGCTGGGATCGGTAGGCGCTGTGAGCTCCAGCCGAATGCCGTTCGGATCGCGGAAGTAGATGCTGTAGATGTCGCCCTTGTGGTCGGTCGGCCCCACCACCGCCACACCATTCTGTTCGAGCCATTTCTTCCATTGGTGGATCTCTTCTTTCGTATCCACCTGCATGGCGAAGTGATTGAAGATGTCGTACGCGGGATGGGACGGCTCGGAGGCCGGCGGCAAGGTGGGCGTCTCGAAAAACGCCACGGTCGATCCGTCGCCCAGGCAGAAGAACAGATGAAGGTGTGGGAACGGCTCACCCGTCGACGGCACACGATCGTCGACCATCGCATTGCCGATCTCCATGCCCAGGATGCGGTGGTAGAAGTCCGCCGTGGCGGCCATGTCCTTCGTGATCCAACCCGCGTGGTTGAGCATCTTGGGCACCAGTTTGTGGCCGGGCGCACCTGCGCCCTGGGGGTCCAGCTTGTCGCTCATATCCGCGTTCCTTCTTCATTGGTTGATGGTGATCGGGACCACATCGGCTCGGGCGCGCTGAGCGCGCCGCAATAGCGCCGCATCCAAGGGCACGGCGTGCCCCTCGGTCCCAGCGCCGATTGTGGGAAGGCCGCCGCGCGCAGTCAGTCACCACGCAGGGGGACCGGTGCCGGGTCCACCCAAGGTACTCGCGCCCGCGCCATGCCCCTGTCCACCGATTAATCGTTTAGGACGACGCGCATTCACGCAGCCCTCTCTAGATTTGCGCCCCATCCGAGGCACAGCCTCCGACCGGTCCGCTCGATCTGCAGCCAGGGCTTCGTACACCTGTCCCACCAGCCCTGCGTGGATGAAGAGCACCGGCGCAGCGATTCGCCGTGGCATTTCTCAACCAACAAACGAGGAGACTTCATGAAAAAGACCTTCACCGCGGTCGCGGGCGCCATTGCCACCCTGGGCTGGGCCAGCAGCGCCCACGCCCAAAGCAACGTGACCATCTACGGATTGCTCGATGCCGCCGTGACGGCATATTCGACATCCGCTGGCACGCGGCTCCCAGGAGGCGCGGGTGCTGCCATGGCCAAACGCAGCGGCACCCAGCTGGACTCTGGCGTCGGTCCCGGCTCACGCCTCGGTTTCCGCGGCCAAGAAGATCTGGGAGGTGGGCTGCATGCCAAGTTCGTGTTGGAATCCGGAATCGGTGTGGACACGGGAGGGTTGCAGCAAGGTGGCCTGGCCTTTGGCCGTCAGGCGTTTGTGGGCATCGGTTCCGGCAAGGCGTGGTCCCTCACCGCCGGCCGCCAGTACTCGCCCATGAATGCGGCCTTTGCGCTGGCCACCCCCACCTACGGGTTCTACTGGGGCGGCGTGCAGACCAACTCCGGCTACCCCTTCTGGCCCAGCGTGGGCGAAGCCCCCGGCAGCGGGTTCTTCCAGGGCTCTGCGCGAGTCGACAACTCGATCCTATTCTCCGGCACCATGGGCGCCTTCACCGGTGAACTCATGATCGGCCTGGGCAACGAAAACGCGCGCCAGACCGGCCGCCTGATCAACCCAGCGATCACCTACGCCAGCGGCCCTCTGACGTTGCGCGCTTCGTATGCACGACACAAGCAAGGCGCGGCCGGCATCACCGCCACCGCCGAACCCGAATGGCTGTCGCAGTACATCGTGGGCGGCTCCTACAAGTTCGGCTGGGCCGAACTCTTCACCGGCGTGCACGGCGCGAAGGGGCCCAAGAACGCGGGCAACCTGAGCGCGGCCGCGACGCTGGGCAGCCCGACGGCCAACCTCTTCGCCTACTCCTGGCAGGAGGAGCGTTCGGTGTGGTTCGGCGCCCGCGTACCGCTGGGCTCGGGCACCTTGCTGGCCTCCATCGGCCGCAACAAGTTCGAGTACGCCACCGGACCGGACGGCGAGTCCACCGCGCTGCTGCTGGGCTATGAGTACCCCCTGTCCAAGCGCACCGTGCTCTATGGCAACTTCGGCTCCATCCGCAACAACGCGCACTCGAACTCGCCGCTGTCGGCCACGGTCTCGGTACTTCCCGCGAGCGGCTTCAACTCCGACGTGAAGGCGACCTCCTTCGGCATCCGCCACGCCTTCTGAGCCCGCGGTCGAGCGGGCTGAGGCCCGCTCGACCGCCGCGCCCGGTTCCGTGACAACGCACCAGCGACACCCGTCGCTGGTGCGCTTCGCGTTCTGCGGGAACTGGTGATTCATCGTTTGCGACGATGCGCGATCGGACCTCGCTCCCTACAGTGTGGCCATCGCTGCCGCCCACGGCACGGAACCGTTTTTCACTGACTCCATGACCACTTCCATCTCGCCAGGCCTGCAACAGAGCATCAACGCCGAGTTCGCCGACAGCGCCGCCGATTTCCTCGGCCGCCAGGACCACCGCGCCCGCGTGCGCCGACTGCGCAGCGCAGAAGCGGCCTCGTTCGAACGCCCGGTGTGGCAGGAGATCGCCGAGGCGGGCTGGCTTTCCATCGTAATCGCCGAAGAAGATGGTGGTCTCGGCCTTACGCTCAAGGAGGCCGCCGCGGTGGCGCAAACGGCGGGCGAACACCTGCTCCCGGAACCCTTCGTGATGGCGGGCGTGATGCCGGCCCTGGCGCTGGCGCCGCTGCGCGCCAGCGCGCGGCGCACGCAGCTGCTCAGCGGCCTGGCCGACGGCTCCACCGTCTGCGGCCTGGCCTGGCAGGAACGCGCCGGCCAACTGGTGCCGGGCCGCAACGAGGCAACCGCCAAGGAAGACGCCGAAGGCTGGAGCCTGTCGGGCCAGAAGCTGTTCGTCGACCCGGGTCCGGGCGCCGATGGCTGGCTCGTGCTGGCGCGCATGCGCAGCAGCGTCGGACTGTTCTGGGTCGTCGCCGACGCGGCGGGCGTGTCGCTGCGGCAGGAGCGCCGCGTGGACGGGCAGTTCGTGTCCACACTCCAGTTCGACGAGGTTCGGCTCGACGCCGCGGACCTGCTGGCAGAAGGCAGCGAGGCCATGGCCGCGGTGCGCACCGCCTGCGACGGCGCGCGCCTGGTGCAGGCGGCCGAACTCGTGGGTGTGGCGCGGCGCGCGCTGGCGATCACCCTGGATTACGCGCGCACCCGCGTGCAGTTCGGCAAACCCATCGGCGTCTTCCAGGCCTTGCAGCACCGCCTCGTCGATGTCTTTCTCCAGATCGAGCTCGCCACGGCCACGCTGCACGAGGCCCTGCACGGCTACGTCGGCGCGCAGGGCGCCCGCCTGGCCAGCCGCGCCAAGGCGCGCTGCGCGCACGCGGCGCTGGAAACCACGCGCCAGGCGATCCAGCTGCACGGGGCCATGGGCAACACCGACGAATGCGAGATCGGCCTGTACTTCAAGCGCGCGCTTGCGCTGAACGCCAGCCTGGGCAGCGTGGCGGCGCACCGCCGGCGCTACTTCGACGACGCCCTGGGCACGGCCGAGCCGCACGAAGCCGCCCCGGCGCAGACGGCCTGCGACGAGCCCGCAGCGGCCGCCACCGGCGACTGGGATGGCATGACGGAAGCGGCGTTCCGGCAGATGGTGCGAACCTTTCTGGAGCAGAACTACCCGCCGGCCCTGCGCCACTTTCCGCGTGGGCTGCACTGGGAAGAGGTCTGCGACTGGTATGTGACCGTCTCGCGCCGGGGCTGGGGCGCGCCGGCCTGGCCCAAGGAGCATGGCGGCATGGGCCTGTCGCCCGACAAGCTCATGGCCTTTCACGATGAGATGGAGCGCTACGGCGTGGCGCGCTGGATCGATCCCGGCGTCGAGATGCTGGGCCCGCTGCTCATGCGCTTCGGCACCGAGGCGCAGCGCGAACATTACCTGCCCCGCATCCTCACGGGCGAGCACGTCTGGTGCCAGGGCTATTCGGAGCCGAATGCCGGCTCCGACCTCGGTTCGCTGAGCACCCGCGCCGAACTGGTGGACGAGGAGTTCGTGGTCAACGGGCGAAAGATCTGGACCTCGCATGCCCAGGAAGCCACGCACATCTTCCTGCTGGTGCGCACCGAGCCCAAAGCCAAGGCCAGCGCCGCCATCAGCTTCCTGCTGGTGGACATGAAAACCCCGGGCATCTCGCTGCGGCGCATCCAGGACCTGACGGACGACGAACCCTTCTGTGAAGTGACGTTCGACGACGTGCGCGTGCCGGCCGCCAACCTGGTGGGCGCCCTGAACAGCGGCTGGATGATCGCCAAGGCCCTGCTGGGTTTCGAGCGGCTGTTCATTGGCAACCCCTCGCCGGTGATGTATGCCATGACCCAGCTCACGCAACTGGCGAGATCGCGCGGGCTGTTCGACGATGCGGCCTTTGCGGCGCGCTACGCCCAGCTGGCCATGGACACGGCCGACCTCAACGCGCTCTACAACCGCTTCGCCGACATCCTCAGGCGCGGCGAGCAACCCGGGCCGGACATCTCGCTGCTCAAGATCTGCTGCACGGAAACCTGGCAACGCGTCGCGGCCTGCCTCGCAGAATCGGCGGATGAGCAAGGCGCCCTAATCGGCGCTCAGCAGGTGGAAGGCGCTTCGCTGCAGATCCTCTCGCCCACCTTCAACGCCCTGCCCTCATCGATCTACGGCGGCAGCAACGAAATCCAGCGCAACATCCTGGCACGCCAGGTGCTGGACCTGCCGGGCTGAAGCCAGCACACCTTGAACCGGCCGTGCGGCCAGCGCACGCCCGGCAGCACCGACCCCGACATTCCGGCCGAACGAAGAACATGCAACTGACCCGTAGCATCCGCCGACACGAATCGCTTCAACCCCATGCGGTGGCCACCCGCTGCGCCGGACGCACACGCACCTGGGCCGAGCTGGCCAGCCGCCTGAAGCGTGTGGCCAGCGGCTTGCGTGGCCTGGGCATCCGGGCGGACGACCGGGTGGCCATCCTGGCCCTCAACGCCGACTACTACATGGAGGCGATGTACGCCATCACCTGGGCCGGTGGTGTCTGGGTGCCGCTCAACACGCGCTGGTCCATCGCCGAGAACGTGTACGGCCTGGACGATTCGGGCGCCACGGTGCTGATAGTCGACGCCCACTTTTCAGACGCAGCCGCCGAACTCGCGAGCCGCTGCGCCGGCGTGCGCGCCGTCATCCAGACCGAGGGCGTGCCCAAGGTGGCGGCTTGGCACGCCTACGAAGACATGGTGGCGCACAACGCTCCTTGCGAGGACGCGCGCCGCGACGGCGACGAGCTCGCGGGCATCTTCTACACCGGTGGCACCACGGGCGTGTCCAAAGGCGTGATGCTGTCGCACCGCGCGCTGATCACCTCGGCGCTGGCCACCACCGCCGAGGTCGGTTACGACGAGAGCACCGTCATGCTGCACATCGCGCCGATGTTCCACATCGCCGACGCCTCCAACATGGTGGCCACCAACGTGGCGGGGGGCAGCCACGTGATGCGGCCCTCCTTCGACCCTCTGGACACGCTCGCCACCATCGAGCGCGAGGGCATCACCCTGCTGCCGCTCGTGCCGACCATGCTGAAGATGCTGGTCGACCATCCGCAGGTCGATGCCTTCAATCTGTCGTCCATGCGCTGCATCATCTACGGCGGCTCCAGCATCACGGAGAGCCTGCTGGAGACGGCGCTGACCAGGTTCCGCTGCCGCTTCGTCCAGCTCTACGGGCAGACGGAGTTCGCCCCGGCGAGCATGCTCGCCCCGCGCCACCACTGCCTGTCCGGCCCCGACAGCGGCCATCTCAAGAGCGCCGGCAAGCCCTTCGGCATCGCCGAACTCGCCATCCTCGGTCCCGGCGGCGAGCCACTGCCGCGGGGCCAGGTCGGCGAGATCACGGTGAGCGGTGCGGTGGCCATGCTGGGCTACTGGAAAAAGCCCGAGGAGACCGCCAAGGCGCTGGTTGACGGCTGGGTGCGCACCGGCGATGCGGGCTACCTCGACGCAGACGGCTTCCTGCACGTGGTGGACCGCATCAAGGACATGATCATTTCGGGCGGCGAGAACGTGTACTCGGCCGAGGTCGAGAACGCCTTGTCCAAACACCCGGCCGTGGCCCAGTGCGCCGTCATCGGCGTGCCCGACGCCAAGTGGGGCGAATCGGTGCTCGCCGTGGTGATCCCGCGCGAGGGCATGTCGGTCACGGCCGACGAACTCATCGAACACTGCCGCGGCCTCATCGCCCGCTACAAGTGCCCGCGCCAGATCGAATTCAGGCGCACGCCCTTTCCGGCGACCGCCTCCGGAAAGATCCTCAAGCGGGTCATCCGTCAGGACCACCTCGCGTCCGGCACGCCCGCCTGAGGCCGTGCACCGCCCATCCATCCACAGGAGTTAGACGACATGACAGTGAATCTGGAAGGCCGCGTGGCCATCGTGACGGGCGCCGGCGGCGGTCTCGGCCGTGAACACGCCCTGCTGCTGGCCCGGCTCGGGGCCAAGGTGGTGGTGAACGACCCGGGCGGCAGCGTCGCGGGCACCGGCGACGACCGTCGCGTGGCGCAGATGGTGGTGGACGAGATCCGTGCCGCCGGCGGCGAGGCCGTGGCCAACCTCGACAGCGTGGCCGAGTTCAGCGCGGCTCAGCGCATCGTGCAGACCGCCATGGACACCTATGGGCGACTGGACATCCTGGTGAACAACGCCGGGATCCTGCGCGACAAGACCTTCGCGAAGATGGAGGTCGAGGATTTCGAGCTGGTGCTCAAGGTGCACCTCATGGGCACGGTGTACTGCACCAAGGCGGCCTGGCCCATCATGAACGAACAGGGTTACGGCCGCATCGTGCTCACCACCTCTGCGGCCGGCATCGTCGGCGGCTTCGGCCAGAGCAACTACGGCGCCGCCAAGATGGGCACTCTGGGCCTGATGAACTGCCTGGCGCTGGAAGGGGCACGCAACGGCGTGCTGGTCAACGCCATCTCGCCCGCGGCGGCCACACGCATGACTCAGGCGCTCATCCCACCGCAGATCGGCCAACACCTGCGGCCCGATCTGGTGTCGCCCGCCGTGGCCTGGCTGGCCAGCGAGGCCTGCACGCAAAGCGGCCTGGTGGTGAACGCCGTCGCCGGCTACTTCGCCTGCCAGCGTTTCGTCGAAGGTGAAGGCGTGCAGTTCAACCCGACCGAGCCCGTGACGGCGGACATGGTGGCCGACGCCGCCAAGAGCTTCGGCCAGATGAACAACGCCCGCGCCGTGGATCCCCGCCCCCTGGGCGATCTCGAAGCCCGGCTGCAGGCCCTGGGCCTGAGCTGAGGGGGGCCAGCATGGTCACCATCGAACGGCCCGGCGACCTCGCCCAATGGATCGGCAAGCCCTTTCCAGCGGCCGAGTGGTTCACGGTCACGCAGACACTGATCGACCAGTTCGCCGACCTCACGGGCGATCACCAATGGCTGCACTGCGACCCCGAGCGCGCGGCGCGCGAGAGTCCCTACGGCATCACCATCGCGCACGGCCTGCTCACGCTCTCGCTGATGCCCAGGCTTCGGGCCGCACTCTACGAAGTGCGCCACACCAGCAGCGGCGTCAACTACGGCGCCGACAAGCTGCGTTTCACCGCGCCGGTGAAGTGCGGCGCGCGCATCCGCCTGCAGGAAACGGTTCGCGAACTCACGCCCATCGCCGGCGGCGTGCGCTTTCTCAGCGACGTGCACGTCGAGGTGGAAGGCGAGCCCAAACCCGCCCTGGTCATCGAAACCATCGGCCTGCTCTTCGACTAATCAGAATCTTAAGCAATCATGAGTCTCAATGGTGCAGCCTGCATCGCGGGCGCCTATGAACACCCGACACGCAAGGCAGACGACAAATCACTGGCCCAGCTGCACGCCGAGGTCGCCCAAGGGGCGCTCGACGACGCCGGTCTCAGCTTCGACGATGTGGACGGCTACTTCTGCGCCGGCGATGCCCCCGGCCTGGGCGCCGCGTCCATGCTGGAGTACATGGGCCTGACGAAGGTGCGGCACATGGACTCCACCGACACCGGTGGTTCGGCCTATGTGCTGGCCGTGGGCCACGCCGCCGAAGCCATCGCGGCGGGCCGCTGCTCGGTGGCGCTGATCACCTGCGCGGGCCGCCCCCGCGCGGAGAAGGCACCGCCGGACCTCATGGTCAAGGCCTTCTTCGGCCCTACGGTGCCGGAAGTGCCGTTCGAGAATCCCTACTTACACACCGTCGCCAACACCTATGGCCTGGTGGCGCAGCGGCACATGCACGAGTACGGCACCACCAGCGAGCAGCTGGCCTGGATCAAAGTTGCGGCCTCGCACCACGCCCAGCACAACCCCCACGCGATGCTGCGCGAGGTGGTCACCGTGGAAGACGTGGTGAACTCGCCCCTGATCGCCGACCCGCTGCACAAGCTCGATTGTTGTGTGGTCAGCGACGGCGGTGGCGCCCTGGTCGTCGTGCACCCCGACATCGCCAAGACGCTCAAGCGGCCGACGGTGATGCTGCGCGGCGCCGGCGAAGCCATCAAGCACCTCAACGGCGGCAAGGTCGATCTGAGCTTCTCGGCCACGCGCTGGAGCGGCGAACGCGCCTTCGAGATGGCCCGCGTCAAGCCCTCGGACATCCAGTACGTATCCATCTACGACAGCTTCACCATCACCGTGCTGATGCAGCTGGAGGACCTGGGTTTTTGCGAGAAGGGCCAAGGGGGGCGTTTCGTCGCCGACGGCAATCTGATTTCCGGCGTCGGCCGGCTGCCCTTCAACACCGACGGCGGTGGCCTTTGCAGCAATCACCCCGGCAACCGCGGAGGCATGACCAAGGTGATCGAGTGCGTGCGCCAGCTGCGCGGCGAAGCCCACCCGAAGGTGCAGGTGAAGGACTGCCACCTGGCCCTGGCCAACGGCACCGGCGGCTCGCTCGGCACCCGGCACGGGGCCGCCACACTGATTCTGGAAAGGGTTTGAACGATGAGCACGGAGAACAAGGCGTCTGCGCCCAACTGGAACCCGGAAATCCAGCCCTTCCATGCCGCGGCGCAGAAAGGACAACTGCTGCTGGGCTACTGCCTGGACTGCGCCGAGCACCACTTCTTTCCGCGCAGCAAGTGCCCGTTCTGCCACAGCCTGAACACCGAGTGGCGTCCCAGCGTCGGCCGCGGCAGCGTGTATTCCTTCAGCATCCAGCGCCGTGTGCCACAGCCTTATGTGATTGCCTACGTCACGCTCGACGAAGGGCCGACCATGATGACCCACATCGTCGGCACCGAGCGGCTGGAGGACGTGCACATCGGCCAGGCCGTGGAAGTGAGTTTCCGGCCCGACCCCGATGGCATCCACACACCGGTGTTCCAGCCCCGGCGAGCGGCTTCGTAAGAAGTAGCACCACGGGTTCTTTCATCGACAGATCGAACGGGCATCGAGGTTCGATTGACCCTGTCGGGCTTGCGCTCGGCAGGGTTTTTTTTAGATACCGCTTCTCCTGGTTCGCCCCTTGTGGCGCATGGCCTTGGGCCACTCGGCGCGGTGCTCGTCCACCATGAGTTCGGACCGCCGCTGAAGGCGATCAAGCATTCCGTAGAGCAGGCTGGCTTCGGCGTCGCTCAAAGCGCCCAGGAGCTCCTGATTCAAACTCCGCACCTGCGGCATGAGGCTTTCATACAGCGATCGACCCGCCTCGGTCAGAGCCACCTCGGCCTGCCTGCGGTCTGACGCCTTCACGTGGCGCTGCACCAGGCCCTTGTTCACCAGAGAGGTGATGGCACGCGAGGTGCGCGCCTTGTCCAGATGCGAGCGCTGTGCCAACTCCGAGGGCGCCAGGCGGTCCTGCAGCGCCAGCTGCCCCAGGAAGTGCCATTCGCGGCGCGTGATGCCGTAGCGCCCCTCGCACATGCGCACCACCAGGCGGCCGGCCGTCAGCGATACGCGGCCCATGCGGTAGAGCAGCAAGCCTTCCATGCCGTCAAGTGAACCCGGCCGCGTGTGGGGCATCAGGGTATGTCCTAGAGAAAGTTGATTTGAACAAATCAAAGTCTGATCGCTAGAGTCCGTACGCCATTAACGACAGACACAAGGCGATCCGATCACCATGCGCAAACCATACCTTCTCTTCGCCTCCCTGTGTGCATCGCTTCTCGCCACAACATCCGGTGTCTCGGCGCAAGAAAAGCCACCGCTGAAGATCGTGGTGGGCTTTCCTCCCGGAGGGCCCATGGACCACCTCGCTCGGCTGCTGGCCGAGGGCATGCGTAAGGACTTCAGCACGATCGTGGTCGAGAACAAACCCGGCGCGGCGGGCCGCATCGCGATGCAGCAGGTGAAGAACGCGAAGCCCGATGGCCAGACCCTAATTCTCACGCCCAGCGGACTCACCGTGGTGTACCCGCACACCTTCAAGAAACTGGGATACGACGCCACGAAGGACTTCACCCCCATCTCGCTCATCGCGCGTTTCCAGTTCGTGGTGGTGGCGGGACCGAGCGCTCAGGCGAAGTCGATCCAGGACATGGTTCTTCAAGCGAAGGCCAGTCCGGGCAGCCTCACCTACGGCACGCCAGGGCTCGGCACCCTGCCCCAGTTCGTCGGGATCATGATCGAGCAAACTGCGGGCGTCCGCCTCAACCACGTGCCCTTTCAGGGCACGGCACCGGCCAAGGCCGCGCTGTTCGGCGGCCACATCGGCTACAGCTTCGACGTCGCCGCGGAAATGGCCGAGCCCTACCGCGCCGGCAAGGTTCGCATCCTGGCCGTGACGGGCCCCAAGCGCGACCCGCTGCTGCCAGAGGTGCCCACGCTGATGGAGTCGGGCATCCCGGTGGATGCGACGGCCTGGTTCGCCGTGTACGCACCCGCAGGTCTGGCGCCCGACAGCCAGGCCAGGCTGGAGCAAGCCGTGGCCAGGGCCGTCAAGAACCCCGGCATGCTGGAGCGCTTGAACCAGCTGGGCTACGAGCCCGTCGGTTCCAGCGCCGCCGAGTTGGCCGCGACACAGCAGCAGGACCTGGCCAAGTGGGAAAAACCGCTCAAGGCCGCCGGCCTGATCCTCGACTGATCGCGCTCGCCCTTGACCCTGGATAGCCGCTACCAACCACCCGCATCCCGCCCTTGTGAACCGACCCAACATCATCTTCATCGTGGCCGACGATCTCGGCTTCGCCGACCTGGGCTGCTACGGCGGCCGCGACGCCGAGTTTGGCCCCGTCTCTCCGCAGATCGACCGCCTGGCGGCCCAGGGCCTGCGCTTCACCCAGGCCTATTCCAACTCACCGGTGTGTTCCCCGACGCGCTTCGCCATGATCACGGCGCGTTACCAGTACCGGTTGCGCGCGGGGATCGATGAGCCGCTGAGCAGTCGACCTGGCCAAGGCATGACGCTGGGCTTGCCGCCCGGGCACCCGACACTGCCCTCGTTGCTGCAGGCGCAGGGCTACCGCACCGCCCTGGTGGGCAAATGGCACCTGGGCGCATTGCCCGGCTTCGGCCCACTCAAATCCGGCTACGAGGAGTTCTTCGGACCGATGTCCGGCGCCGTGGACTACTTCAGCCACTGCACCAACAACGGCGCTCACGACCTCTACCTGGGCGAGGCGGCGCAGACCGAAGAAGGCTACCTGACGGATCTTCTGTCGCGGCGCGCGGTGGACTATGTGCATCGCATGGCGCGGCAGAAGGCCCCCTTCCTGCTCAGCCTCCACTACACCGCGCCCCACTGGCCCTGGGAAACGCGCGACGACCAGGGCGTGAGCCAGGCGCTCAACAAGGGGCTGTTCCACTTGAACGGCGGCAACATCCACACCTACCGCCGCATGATCCACCACATGGACGAGGGCATCGGCTGGCTGGTGGAGGCTTTGCGCCAGAACGGCCAGCTTCATAACACGCTGCTGGTGTTCACCAGCGACAACGGCGGCGAACGCTTCTCGGACAACTGGCCTCTGGTGGGCGGCAAGATGGACCTGACCGAGGGTGGCATCCGCGTGCCCTGGATCGCGCACTGGCCCGAGGTGATCGTACCCGGGCGAACCAGCAGCCAGGTCTGCATGACGATGGATTGGTCGGCCACGATGCTGGAGCTCGCCGGCGCGAGCGCCGCCCCCGGCTATCCCCTGGACGGCGTGTCCATCCTGCCGGTGCTGCAGGCCGAGGGCCGGGAGTTCCCGCGGCCGCTCCACTGGCGCATGAACCACCGGGCCCAGCGCGCGCTGCGTGAGGGCGACTGGAAGTACCTGCGCGTGGATGGCCACGACTACCTGTTCCACCTGCCCAGTGACGAACGCGAGCGCGCCAACCTCGCCGCGCAACAGGCCGGTCGCCTCGCGGCCATGCGCGACCACTGGGAAGCCTGGAACGCCAGCATGCCCCCGATTCCCGACGATGCCTCGGTCATCCTGGGCTACTCTCAGAAGGACATGCCGCAGCGATGAGCCAGCGTGCGGCCGACTCACGCGACCGGACACCCGCCCCATCGCGGGTGTCCGGATCGCTCACTCAGTTGAGTTTCACGTTCGAGCTTCGAATGAACTCCGCCCACTTGCGAACGTCCTGTTCGTAGTACTGCCGGAACTCGACTTGCGTCATCGCGGGGGCAACGAAACCCAATTCGGCCGCCTTGGCCTTGTAGGTCGACGAGGCCACGATGTCGCCGATCGACTTGCCCAGCTCGGCCACCACGTTCGCGGGCGTGCTGGGCGGTGCCAGGACGCCGATCCAGTTCTCGTTCTGCATGCGAAGGCCCTGCTCGGCGAAGGTGAGCACCTCGGAAACGGCGCCGACCCGTTCGGCCGCTGCAACACCCACGAACTTCAGTTTGCCGCGAAGCTGGGCCGAACCCGCCACAACGGAAAACATCAGGTCGTAGTGGTCACCCATCAAGCCTTGCATGGCCGGCGCCATGCCGCCCACAGAAACGTGCGTGGCATCCGTGATGCCAGCCGCCTGGCAGAAAGCCAGCGACACCAGGTGACCGCTGCCGCCAATGCCGGCGTTGGCGATGGTCAGGCGCTGCTTGCGGGCCAGTGCGATGACTTCCTGCAGGTTGTTCGCGGGCAGGCCGGGCCGGGCGAGCAGGATGAAGGCCGTGGTGCCGAGCATGGCGAGGGGCACGAACTTTGACGCGTCGTACGGGGTCTTCGACAGGTTCGGGTAGATCGAGAGTGCGTCCGGCGCGCCGATCAACAAGGTGGTTCCGTCGGGTTGTGCGTTGTACACATGGGCGGAGCCGATCGATCCGGTCGCTCCGGGACGGTTCTCTACGACCACCGGTTGGCGCAGGTGCTCGCTCAGGCCGGGCGCGATCATGCGTGTGAGGATATCCGTCGCGCCCCCGGGCGGGAACGTGACGACCAGTTTGACCGGACCGGACGGCCGCCAGGCGCTTTGCGCGTGGACATGCGGAATGGCGCTCAGGCCAGCCACTGCGCCTGCGATCGTCAGCAGGCGCCTGCGCCCGATGGGGGCAGCGCCGCGGCCGAACTCGGTGTTCATGATGTGTCTCCTTGCTTGTATGGACGCGCCTGATTCAAAACCCGCTTCGTGAATGCGGCGTGGCCAGGCGGAAAGTCCAGGCGCCGCAACCGAGATGACCCATGCACCTCACGAGGATCGTTCGCACTCCGTGCGCCTAGGCAGTCAACACATGGCGCTGAAGCGAAGAACGACGCTGTGACGATAGGCCCGGGCTGGCGCCAACGCATCGTCGTATAAGACTAATCAAGCGCCGACGAAGCTTCGGCCGGCGCGGGAGCGGTGAGTCTCGCACTCAGGCGATGAGGCCCCGGCGCCGCGCTACGGCGATGGCTTCCATGCGGCTGCGCGTGTCGAGCTTGCCGTTGATGTTGCGTAAGTGCGTGCGCACCGTGGTCTCGCCCAGAAAGAGCTTCTCGGCGAGTTCGAGGTTCGACAGCCCCTCCGCCGCCAGCCGCAGCACCTGGAGTTCACGCCGGCTCAGCAGCTCGCTGTTCAGCGCGGGTGCCTCCGTGGGGGTGGCTGCATCCACCGGCTTCAGCACCCACTTGCTCTGCTGCGGCACCAGCACGTCCAGAAAGGACAGGACCTCCCCCGGCAGATGGCCATCGCTGAACAGGCCGTGCTGCGCCCGCAACTCGGCGCACATCTGCACCATGAAGGAGCCCTCGTCGAGCACGGCGCGCACATAACCTTCGCGCGACGCGGCCGTGAGCGCCGTGGCGAGCTGGCGCATCGCCTTGTTGCGCTGCCCGTCGCGGTACAGCGCCTGGGCAATCAGCAGCGTCAGCGTCAGTGCGCGTCGCTCGCGCTGTGTGCGCCGCGCCGCGGCCAGCTCGACATGGAGGCCCGGCAGCACCTCGGCATGCTGCCCGGCACGGATCGCCCAGCGCGCATACAACACGTCGAAGGTCTCGACCTCGTTCGCACGGTAGGACAGCCGCGCGACATGCGCCCACAGGCTCGGGCTCCCGCAACGATCGAGCGCCTCCCTGGCGTGCGCGAGCCGGTCCTGCAAGAGCAGCAGGCGCACCCGCTCCAGGCGGGCGCTGGCGATGACGCGCGCAAGCCCCTTGCGATGGCCGATGCGCTCCAGCTCCATCAGCAGTTGTTCGGCACCCTCGGTCTGCTGCCGTTCGATCAGGATTCGGGCCATGACCACGTGCGCGACGATCAGCTCATCCGGCACGCAGACGCCCTGGGTGAGCGGGATGTAGATGGCCAGCAGCCGCTCGGACTGTTCGAGTTGCCCGGACTCATACAAGGCCAGCGCGAGCGGCACGCCGGCCAGCACGTTGCCATTGGTGGCACGGGTGGCGTCGGTCGCTCCGGCGCTGGTGGCCAGGCGCAGGCCAGCGATGGCCTGGCGCAGGCGCCCTTGCACCATATTGACCACGGCCTCGACCGCCTCGGACAGCGCCAGGTTGAGGTCGCTGGAGTGCGAGGGCTGCTGCGCCCGCGCGACGTCCACGAGTCGCAAGGCCTCCTGGTAGCGTCCGCTGATCAGGGCCAGGTTGGCGCGCGTCACCTCCAGGAAGCCGCTCACGAAACTGAGGTCGGGCGGCACTTGCGCCTGCACGGCTTCTGCGATCGGCAAGGCTTCGTCGATGCGATCGCTGAGCATGAGGAACAGCGGTCGCATGGCCAGGCAGTGAGCGCGCACGGTCGCGTCGGCGTCGGCACGCGCTTCCAGCCGTTCGAGCAGGGGTTCCGCGGCGCGCGGTCCGCGCGCGAAGAACACCGACCAGGCATGCACCACCTGCAGCATCGGGTGCCCCTCCAAACGACCACTGTCGAGCAAGGGCCCGAGCCAGCGCGACAGCAGGCGCACGCGGCCCTGGGCCAGCAGTGTCTGCGCGTGTGTCGTCAGCAAAGGCAGCGCAAAAGCCAGATCGGCAGCCGCCAAGGCGTGTTCGATGGCCGGCATGGGGCGGCCCTGGGCAGCGAACCAGCTCGCCGCCGTGCGGTGAATCCGGGGCACCTCCTGTGGCATCAGGTGCACCAGCTCACCGCGCAGGAATTCGGCAAACATGCCGTGGTAGCGGTACTGGCCACGGTCGCCCTGCAGCGGCGTGAGAAACAGCTGCGCCTGGTCCACCAACCGCAACAGGCTGGCGCTGTCCTGGCGGCCGCAGACGGCATCGCACAGGCTGGGGTTGAGTTCGGCCAGGAGGCTGGTGCGCAAGAGGAAATCGCGCAGATCTGGACTCTGACGCGCGAGCACGTCTTCGGCCAGGTAGCCCACCACCGCGGAGTTGGACCCGCTGAAGCCCGCGATGAAACGGCCCGGTTCTTCACGGCGTTCGAGCGAAAGACTGGCCAACCGAAGCGCGGCGGCCCAGCCTTCCGTCGTGGTGTGCAGGCGGCGAATATCAGCGGCGGTCAGCTCGATGCCGCGCTGCTGCCGCAGGAAGCCGTCGACCTCGGCCTCGGTGAAGCGAAGGTGCGCGGGCTCCACGTCGAGCAGGCGACCACTCACACGCAAGCGGCCCAGCCCCAGATCGGGCACGCCGCGCGAGCCGATGATCACCTGGGCCCCGCGCGGCAGGCGGTCGATCAGTTCACCCATGAAGGCCAGTGCCACCGGGTTGTGCACCGCCTCGAAGTCGTCGCAGAACAAGGCGAACGGTGCCGAATGCGAGGCGACGCCATCGATCAGCGACAGAGCCAGACGATCGAGTCCTCTCCCGTCGTGCCCGTCCACCGCAGGAAGCCCGGGCACGACCGAGGCCAGGGCGGCCGACAAGGCGCCCAGAAAGCGCACGAGGTCGTTGTCGCCGCGGTCCAAGGTCAGCCAGGTGGTCGGCACGCCCAGCTTCTGGAAGCGCTCCCGCACCTGGAGCATGGCCGTGGTCTTGCCGAATCCCGCCGGTGCGCGCAGCAGAACCAGGCGGGCCTCGCCAGCCGCGAAGATGCGCTCGCACAGCGCGACGCGCGGGACTTCGGCGGCCAGGCGTTGCGGCGGGTGAAGCTTGGGCGATATCGTCGACGTGGTGGCTGCGGACAATGGTCCTTTCGCCGCGCTGCCGTCGGCCCGAAACGCCTGGACAGCGGAGCGGCTGGCCCCGTCGGTCTGAGCGGGTGTCTCCACGATGCTGCTGGTCTTGGCCATGCGCGAGTCGTCGTTGCGCGTATGCAGAGGGTTGGGGATCGATTGTCTCAGGTCGCGGCGTGCCTACTAGCCAGCGCACGGAGCCGTTGCGCCCGTGACGCTGACGAGGTCGGTTGCCTCAGATCCGGATCCCGCGCTCCCCGAGCCAGTCGCGGATCAGCTGCGTTACCTCGTTCATTAGGTCCGGCTGCCCCGCGTAGTAGTGCGTCGCGCCGGGGATCAGATGGAAACGTTTGTCCGAGGAAGTTGCCGCTTCGAAGAGCATGCGGGAATGGGGCTGGGGCACGGCATCGTCGGCACCGTTTTCGATCACCAGCACGGGTGCGCGCACTTTCGCAATGCACTTCAGCCCGTTGGCGCAGGTGTCGTCCAGCGACCACTGCGAGATCCAGGAGCGCAGCGTGCTGAAACGCCCCAGGCCGATAGGACCGTTGTTCACGGCTTCGGGATTGCCGAGGTAAGACCAGCGGGGCTTGCGGCCGTTGGGATCGAGCGAGGGATCCATGAAGCGCGGGTCGGCGTAGGTGCGATGAACCACGAATCCGCGCTCCATCTCCGCGCCGTTGCGCTCCTTCAGGCGGGCCAGGGTGGCCTTGGCCCACGCCGTGATGCGGCGCATGCGTGCCATCTGCGCGGCGCGGTAACGCGCGATGTATTCCGGCGTGTATGGCGGCTGGTTGGGGTTGCTGGGGTCGTAGATGTCGAGCTCGGGATCGCGGTCGTCGGGGTTGAGCTCGTCTCGCACCGAGGGGTCCAGGCCTTCGGCCAGCAAGTGGGCGCGCGACAGGTGGGCGGCTTGCCAGATCACGGCGTCGGCGGGGATCAGGCCGGCGTCCACCAGGTTGACCGGGTCACCGCCCGGGGTGTGTGTGATGGTCGGCGACTCCGCCTGCGACTGGTAGGTGGCCGCCAGCGAGCCACCGCCGCTCCAGCCCACCAGCACCACGTGGCGGTACTTCCAGACCTCCTTGGCATGGCGGATGTAGGCGCCCAGGTCCAGCAGCACCTTTTCCATGATCAGGGCGGAGTCGTTGCGCTGGTAGCGGCTGCCGGCGCACAGCACGTGCGCGCCCGAGGCCGCCATGGCGCGCGGCACCGGCAGCAGCTGCATGGTTGACGACGGGTGCATGTAGACCAGCAAGGTGTCCGAGGGCGTCAGGGCGGCCGGCCGCAGGCGCAGCCCTTCCACGTTGATCTTGCCCTGGTTGCCGGCGAAACCATAGGTTTCGTTGAAGACGGAGCGCTCGTCGTAAGCGAGATGCACCCATTCGGTGTGGATATTGTTTTCGGTACTCATTAGGGGTATCCTTTCAGGAACTAGGCGAAGGGGTGATCAGGTGCATGCAAGCGCGCACCCCCGAACGGATAGGCGTATCGCTGGCCCATGGACCATTTGAAAATTTCGGCTCTCCCGCCGCCGGACTCCAGCCGGCAGGTTCAATACGGTGCGCTGGCGCGCCTTGTGGGCGCCATCGGCACGGATTCGCTCGGCCCGGCATTGGCGGCCTACCTGCACAACCTGTGCGGTGCCGACCATTTCGCGGCCTTCCACATCGACGCGGCGGAGCTGACCGAGGTCGCGGCCTGCTGCGTCGAACCCGCGCACACCAACCGCCACATCGTGGACCGCTACATCGGCCAGGGCGGCTGGCGCCTCGACCCGGCGATGGCGGCGGCACAGCGCAACATGGAGGCCCCACGGCCGCTGCTGATTCAATCCGATCTGGCCCACAGCGACTACGCGCCACTGCGTGCCAACATGTACCCAGACATCAGCGACCGCCTGCTGCTGTGCGGCAGCGTCGGTGGCAGCCGTTTCGGCTTGAGCGTACTGCGCGAACAGGCCCACGGCAGTTTTGGCAGCGGTGCCATCACCATGCTGGCGGACAACGCCGAACTGCTGGTGGCCCTGTTGGGCCAGCACAAGCGTCTGGGTCAACCCGTCGACGCGGGCGCGGCCTTGCGTTCGCTGCCGGAGATCGAGTGCTGCGTTGCGGCGGACGCCACATTGCCACGCCGAGAAGCGGAGGTGTGCGCGCGCATCCTCTACGGCCTGTCCTCGGCCGGCATCGCCATCGACCTCGAGGTGAGTGAAGAAACGGTCAAGACCTACCGCAAGCGGGCCTACCAGCGCCTGCACATCGGCAGCGAACGCGAATTGCTGAACTGGTACTTGTCGCTGTGGAGTCGGCAGGCCCGCGTATAGCGGGAAAACTGGCCGCCAGTCCCATCCGGGTAGCGGCCCGCCCACATCGGCGTTTCTGTCTGCCCTCACGGTGGCGCCCTCGCGAACGCAAAGCATCGACGCTCAGTACCGACCGGACAAGAGCGAGCCAAAGCCGGGCGCCACGGTCTTCAAGTCCAGGCGCTTGAGCATCATGTAAGTGGTGCACACGGCCGAGGAGACCACCGGCATGCCGATCCGGTCCTCGATGACTTGCACCGATACCAGCGACGGCATCTGCACGCAGGCCGAGGCCACGACAACGTCCACGCCACGCGTGTTGAGCTTCTTGGTGATCTCCACCGGGGCCATGGGATCCTGGCGCCCGACCTCCAGGTTGTCGCTGATCTCCAGCGACAGGCTGTCGACCACCTCGATGCCTTCGTGTTCGATGTAGTCCACGACGAGTTGGGTGAGCGGCTTCGTGTACGGCGTCAGGATGGACACCTTCTTCGCTCCCAGCGCGTGCAAGCCGTCGACCAGCGCGCCAGCACTCGTCACCACGGGTGTCGCTGCGCCGTTCTCCTGTGCGCGTCGTTGCAGGCGTTCTTCGGATTCGCGGTGGTAGCCGAGTCCCATGCTCATGATGGCGACGAGGCAGGCATAGCCCATGACGTCCACCCGGGCATCGGACAGCTCCAGGGCGCAACGATCGCTGTCGCGGTCCATGGCCGCCAGCGCCTCCTTCGTCACATGCTTCATACGCATGCGGCTGGAATGGAAGCTGAAGCGCTCGGGCTCGACCAGTTCCCGTGCCCTCAGCATCAAGGGGATTTCGGTTTCCATCGTCGTGTTCGACGAGGGGACGATCTGGCCAATGCGAAACGCTCGCGTCATGCCTCTACCTCTTTCGCGTTCTGCACAAGCTGTGAATCGGTTTTCGCCAAAGCATGGCGAACGGCCGTGGCCAGACTCCGTTGCTCGGCACCAGGCTCGACCTGCTCACGCCAGGCGACGTGTTGATCGGGTCGCACCAGCACCGCGCCTCGTTCGCCGACGCCCGCCACGTCGCGCCACGCGTACTCGCCGTCCGCCACCCGGGCGTCCCAAGCCATGGCGACGACATCGATGGGGGTGTCCAGCTCCTGCGTCACCGCGGCCGCCGCGCTTTGCCAGGCCGACAGGCCTTCGGTGACGATCAGCAGGAAGCGGCCGGGCCGCACCAGGTCCAGCGTGCTGGTTGCTTCCCCGCCGCCGTTCACCCACACGTGCGGAAGCCGATGGCCGGGCCGCGCATTGGGCACGAAATGTCGGCCCCAGGGATCGTGCGGCGGCTCTGGCGTGCCATCAGGCTGAATCGCCCGCGACACGTAGCGGTAACCGAGTTCCAGGTCGTGCGCCTTGTACTCCAGCGAATGCACGTCCATGACGTGTTGCAGGCGGGCGCGACGGGATGCGCCATCGTCCGTGAGGGCGAACAAGGCGCTGAAGTTGCGCTTGCTGGTCACCGGGTCCGTGCGGACCAGGCCGATGGCGGCGTCCGTGAGCTGGTGGTTGTTGTGCGTGAGCAGCGCCCAGTCGACGTTGCGGCGCGCCACCGGGCGACGCTCTTCTTCGTAGGTGTCGAGCAGGGCGTCCGGTGCCTGGCCTTGCAGAACCATGGCGAGTTTCCATGCGAGGTTGTGCGCGTCCTGGACCGCCGAGTTCAAGCCCAAGCCCGTGGTCGGGGGATGGCGATGGGCCGCATCGCCAGCCAGGAAGACGCGCCCGAAGCGGTAACGGTCGACGAGCACCCCCTCGGCTTTCCAGCGCCCCACAGCGAGGATCTCAGGGTCGAGGTCCGGCAGCTTCAGCAGATCGCGGATGCGCGGCAGCAGCATGTGGTCTTCGAACTGCGCCGGATCGTCGGGACGGAAGCCGAAGTGGAACATCCACTCTTCGGAATGGCGATCGAAGCGCGTGGGACCGAGCTTGCCCAGCACGCCGCTGGCCCAGGACCCACCGTTGTCGGGGTTGCAGAACCACCACGACATGACGTGGTCGTCATCGATCCATTCGGAGAGATCGGCCTTGAAGTACACCGTCACCATGGACGCGATGTCCCTCACGCCCTCCATCTTCGCGCCCAGCATCTGGCCAATGCCCTTGCCGCCATCGGCGCCGATGACGTACTGCGCGCGGACCTGGAACTCCTCGCCAGTGGCGCGGTTGACGACGGTGGCGATCGCGCAGTCGGGGTGCTGTTCGAGCGAACGGAACTCATGGTTGTAGAGCACCTGCCCCGACCGGTCGTCCGCGACCGACTTCAGCATGGGCTCCAGGCGCAGTTGGGGGAACACCGTGCTCGGACAAGGGCTGTCCTTCGCGTAGTCCGTCATCGACCCGCCGCCCATGGACTCGGTGCTGTAGAAGGTCCGCCGATCGAGCGGCCCGTCGCCGGCCAGGCTGGTGCGCCAGCTGATCTTGTAGAAGTACTCCAGCGGAATGGAGCGCTCGTAAATGCTCTCGGCGATACCGTGCTGGCGGAAGATCTCCATCACCCGCTGGTTGATGTAACGGGCCTTGGGGTTGATCGGCGGACCGGGGTGGCGCTCGATCGTCAGGCTTCGAACGCCGGCATCCGCCAGAAAAATGGCCGAGCTCAGACCACAGCCACCAGCACCGACGATCAACACCGGCACGTGAATCGGATCTTTATGCATGCTCATGCTTGGGCTCCGGCAATTGCTCCAACCGCTGGTCAATGGCACCAAACACGGATTGGCCGTCCCGATCGAGCAACTCAAGGCGAAAGCTGTCGCCAAACTTCAGAAACGGCGTGCGCGCACTGCCTTCGGTCAGCTGTTCGCGGCTGCGCAGTTCGGCCAGACATCCGCAGCCATGGCGCCTGTCCTCGTTCCCCAGCGTCCCCGCGGCCATCAGAGTGCCCGCGATCAGGGGACGCGTTTTGGCGGCGTGCACGATCAGATCGGGCCAGGTGAATATGTTGTCCTTGCCGGGGTCGAGGTCGCCAATCACCTCGCCGCGCACGTGGAGCAGGTACCGGCCGCCCAAAAACTCACCATTCCAAAGCTCGCCCGCCTCATCCGGCGTGATGGCGAACGGACCCATCGAACTCATGGGTTTGCTCTGCAGGAAGCCGAATCCGCGGCCCAGTTCGGGCGCAGTGAGCTGGCGCAGCGAGGTGTCGTTGTACAGCACGAGCAGGCGGATGTATCGGGCTGCGTCTTCTCGCTTCACGCCCGCCGGGACATCCCCCAACACCGCCGCGACCTCTGCCTCGATGTCGACACCCCATTCGTCGTCCTTGAGCAGGCGTAGTGGTTCCTTAGGCCCAGCAATCGGTGCCGAGCAGCCTTCGTACATCAAAGGCTTCTCGTAGAAATCTTCCGGAATCTTGGCGCCACGCGCCGCGCGAATCGGGATGAGATGATGTGGATAGCAGCCCGCATCGAAGTAAGCGTATGAACGGGGCAGGGGCGCCATCAGTGCGCTGAGGTCAATCTCGAAATCGTCCGATACCTCGTTTCTCTCCAGCTTGTCGGAGAGCTCCCGCAGCACCGGCATCACCGCGTCCCATCGATCGAGCGCGGACTGCAAGGTCGGTGCAATCGAACCGGCCCGCACAGCCCGCGAGCGGGCCTTGTTCACGACCAACAGTTCGCCATCGGGCGTGTCGTTGTTCAAAGTGGCAAAAATCATCCGTATCTCCTACTTTTCACGTCTATTCCTTCTATTCCTCGCAATCGATCGACTCTAGCGGTCGGTTGCGGTCGATTTGCGCTCAGCGTTGCCGCTGGAGGATGCTCACGTAGTTAGCTACGCCAAGCCCACCCATGTTGAAGACGCCGCCGACGGTGGCGCCAGGAATCTGCATGCCCCCCGCTTGGCCACACAGCTGCATCGCCGCCACCGCGTGCATCGACACACCGGTTGCGCCGATCGGATGGCCCTTGGCCTTCAGGCCTCCGGAAGCATTCACCGGCAGCTTCCCACCCTTGAAAACCCAGCCTTCATCGAGCGCCTTGTGGCCCTGACCCGGCGGCGTGAGCCCCATGGCCTCGTACTCCATGAGCTCAGCGATCGTGAAACAGTCGTGGGACTCAACGAAGCTCAAATCTCTCAGCGCCAGGCCACCAGAGGCCTCGAAAGCGCGTTGCCACGCCACGGCGGCACCTTCGAGCCTCGTCGGATCTCGCCGGCTGGCCGGCAGGAAGTCGTTCACATGGGCGACGCTGCGGAATTCGACGGCCTTCTGCGCCGTGCGCGCCACGTCCGGATGGGCAATGATCACGGCGGCTGCGCCATCGGAAATCGGCGAGCAGTCCGAGCGCTTCAGCGGTGCGGCGATGAGGGGGTTGCCGGGCGACTCGTTCAGGCAGAAGTCCAGATCGAGCTCGCGCTGAAACTGCGCATACGGGTTGTGCATGGCGTTGGCGTGGTTCTTCACCGCGATGCGCGCCAAGGCATCGTAGTGGTCCCCCCAGCGCTCGAAGTACGCGGCGGCGATGTCGCCGAATACGCCGGCGAAGCCGGCGGGATGGGCCGCCTCCTCACGCACATAGGAGGCTCCGCGCAAGGCGTTCGTGGCGCCGGCCGGCGTGACATGGCTCATCTTCTCTGCACCGACGACCAAGGCAATTCGCCCGCGGCCGGCCGCAATGAAGTTCAGCGCCCCGTGGACCGCGGCCGAACCTGTGGCGCAAGCGTTCTCGAAGCGCGTCGCCGGCTTGAAACGCAGCGATTCGTCGGCATGAAAGGGCAAGGAGGACGGAAAGTCCTGCTCGGAGAAACCGTTGTTGAAGAGGCCGACGAAGGTGCCGTCCACGTCCGCCCCGCTCAGCCCGGCATCGGCCAGAGCCTCGCACGTCACACGGACCATGAGCGACTCGACCGTTTCATCGCTCAGCCGACCGAACTTGGTGTGGGCCCATCCGATGATGCATGGATTCATTTCGCTTTTCCTTGAATCGCCCGTTCGCGCAGTTCCCTTTTGAGCACCTTGCCGTAGGCGTTCCTCGGCAGTTCATCGACCCAGTGGAAGGACTTGGGTCGGCGGTAATCGGCCAACTCGCGGCTGCATCGCTCGGCGATGTCACTGGTCTGGGGCCGGGTGGTGCCGGAGGGCACCAGGAAGGCCGTGACGGCTTCGCCCCAAAGGGGGTCCGGCAGGCCCACCACAGCGGCTTCGGCAATGCCCTCGAACGAGGCCAGAACATCCTCGATCTCACGCGCGTAGACGTTGGAGCCGCCGCTGATGATCATGTCCTTCTTGCGGTCCACCACGAACAGGTTGCCGTCCGGGTCGAAGTAGCCGATGTCACCGGTGTGCAGCCAGCCGCCGAGCAAGGTGGACTCGGTGGCTTCGGGGCGGCGCCAGTAACCTTTCATCAGGTGAGGTCCCTGCGCGCAGATCTCGCCGAGCTCGCCCTGCGGCAGTGCCTGATCGGCCTCGTCCACGATGCGCAGGGACACGCCGCGGCAGACCTTGCCAGCGGAGCGGATCAGACCCGACTTCTCGCCCGAGGCAATGAGCGCATGGGTCTGGCGGTCCATGACCGTCAGGAACATCGGGCACTCCATCTGCGCGAAGGACTGCACCAGCGTCTGGGGGCCGAAAACCCTCAGCGCATCGGTCAAGGTGGCTTGGTCGATCGGCGAGCCGGCGTAGTACAAGGTGCGCAGATCGGGGAAGGTCTCGTCGCTGTGCTGGTTCAGCAGCATGCGGATCATCGACGGCACCAGGAAGCAATTGTTGATGCCGTGTTGACCGAACCACTGCAAGCACACTCGCACGTCGAACTTCGAGGACACGAAGTTGGTGCCACCCAGGTCGAAGGTCGGCAACATCAGAAAGCCGGCGCCATGGGTCAGTGCCGCGACGTGCAAGGTCTTCTCGGCATCCTGGTAGTCGAGGTAGTGCTTGATGTACTCGGCCGCCTCGCGCCACGAGCGGTGCGACAGCATCACCCCTTTGGGCAAGCCGGTGGTCCCGCTCGTGTACATCAGGGAGCAGAGCTCGTCGGCATCCACCGCCTCGGGCTCCCGGCGGCTGCCGTCGCCCGTCCATTGCATCAGCTCGCTTCGGGCGACCTTGAGCACGCCAGGCACCGCGCACAGCGTTGGCCGCGCCGCCAGCAGTTCATCGTCTCCGATCAGCACGGCGGCCTCGGCGTCCTTGACGAAGTGAAGGTGCTCCGCCTCCAGCAGTCGCACGCTCATCGGCACCACCACCATGCCGGCCGCCGCGCACCCGAAGAACACCTGTACGTATTCCAGCGAGTTGCGCATGAGCATGGCCACGCGGTCACCCCGGCGCAGCCCCAGATGGCGCAGTGAAGCGGCCACGGCATCCACTTTCGAGGCGAGTTCGTCGTAGCTCCATTGGCGCTGCTCGGCATCACCGATACCCAGCTCGACGACAGCGCGAGCCTGCGAACGTTGTGCCGCGAACTTGAAGATCGGATCAGCGATGTTCGTGCGCAGGCTTCCTGTCTGCGCATCCACACAGTCGACTGTGTTGGTCATTTCAGGTTTTCAATGGTTCTGTGGAACTGGCCGCCTATGGGTCGAAGCCGCGCTCATTCACCGCGAATGCCGCGCTGCGTGATCAGCGGGTGCCAGCGCGCGATTTCCCGGTCGAGCAGAGCGCCAAACTCCTCCCTGGAACTGGTCAGCGTTTCGACCCCCATCTCGCGCGTCTTGCGTTCCACGCTGGGGTTCAGAAGCGCCTTGGCGTATTCGGCTCTCAGTTTCTCGATGACCTGAGGAGGCGTGCCTCGCGGCACCACCAGCCCCTGCCAGGCATACAGTTCGACATCGTTCACGCCGGACTCCGACATTGAGGGCACCTCGCTGAAGCTCGGCTGTCGCTTCTCTGTGAGCGTTGCGATGGCGTGCAGGCTCTTGCTTCGAATGAAAGGACTCGCCGTGATGGCATCGAGCACCATGAAGGGCACATGCCCGGCGATGACGTCCTGCACGGCAGGCCCGGCGCCCTTGTACTGAATCGCGACCACGTCCAGCCCCTCTCGCGCTAGGATGAACTGCGTCGCCAGGTTGTGAGGGGTTCCAGTTCCCGGTGACGCATAGCTGAACTTGCCGGGCTGGCTCTTCGCGAGGTTCACGAAGGAACGGTAGTCCCGCGCGGGAAAGCCGGGGTTGGACATCAGGAACAGCGGCGCCCTCATCATCAAAGTGACGAGGTCGAAATCCTTCTTCACGTCGTATGGAAGCTTGGGAAACAGCGCCGCGTTGAACACGAGCGTGCCGTTGTCGGCTGTGAAGATGGTGTAACCGTCGCTGGCGGCCAGCTTCAGTTGCTCGGCGGCGATCATCTGCGAGGCCCCCGGGCGGTTGACCACCACCACCGGCTGCCCCATGTTGACGGACATGGCTTGCGCCACCGTTCGGGCAAAGGTGTCTGAACCGCCACCGGGAGGCGCGCCAATGATCCAGGTGATGGGACGCGTCGGAAACTTCGCGGCCTCTTGGGCGCTCGCGGCCAGCGGCAGCGCCACCAGGGCTGCGATGAAAAGCCTTTTGCTGAGGATCTTGAGCATGTGAGTCTCCTTCGTCAGAACAGATGAACCGGTGCCATCGCTCCCTGCCGCCTTGTGCGGTCTTGTCGTGTGACGCCGCTGGCTGCGGCGACGGTCGCTCACTGGTAGCGTTTACGCGTCTCGCGAATCATTTCGATCATGGCCTGGGGAACGTCGCGGCCCTCGCGCACGGCAGCTTCCTTGGCGTCCAGCCACAGCTTGAGGTCGGCGTAGCCTTGCTCCGTGTGGCGGTTCCACTTCTTGTCCAGCGGCGTCGTGATCTCCAGGCGGTAGCCCGACGGATCGTGAAAGTAGATGGAGAGGATCAGCCCTTTGTGGTTGGTCGGACCCACCACGTCCAGACCGTTGCTGCGCAACCAGTCGTACCACTGAAGGACCTCGGCTTCGTCCTTGGCCTGCAGGGCCATGTGGTTGAAGATGGGGTACGCCGGATGGCTCGGCGGCGAGGGCAACGGCACCCCCGGCAGCTCGAAGAACGCCAGGGTCGAGCCATCGCCCATTCGGAAGAAGATGTGGAAATAGGGAATCGGATCGCCGGTGGACGGCACCTGGTCGTCGAAGATGGTGCTGGCCAGTTCCATGCCCATGATGCGCGCGTAGAAGTCGGTGGTCGCCGCCACATCGTGGGTAATCCACGCGGCATGGTTCAGCATGCGGGGCGTCAGGCCAGGATTGGCGGGGCGGGGAGCCGCGCTTGACAGCGGCGCGGGCTTAGCGACGGTCATGGGGAGTTTCCTGTTGAAGATCGATGTCTTCATTGTGGAAATGCGAACCCAGGCTGTCAGTCACCCGCCAAGGGGACATTGGCCGCCTGGCTGCGCCACTCGGCTTGGGTCTATGGTTTTCCCGATGCAGCCACCGCCAAGGGCCAAGGACCGCGCCCCGCTCCCGATAATCGC
The DNA here is from genome assembly GCF_016903055.1 of Hydrogenophaga sp. YM1. NCBI lineage: Bacteria > Pseudomonadati > Pseudomonadota > Betaproteobacteria > Burkholderiales > Comamonadaceae > Hydrogenophaga > Hydrogenophaga sp. YM1. Next base: position 4,410,630 of record NZ_CP070223.1, read on the forward strand.
GGGCACCTTGTGCCCATAGAACAGCCGCCATGCTTGATGCTCTGACGATCTACCACCCCACAGCCTCGCATCCCGCGCCCTTCACGCGCTTGAACGCATTGATCGACGGCATTGGCAATGCAGACTTCTGGCGCTGCCTGATCGAGTTCCTGGAAACCATTGCGGGCGGCGAACACTGCGGCGCGTGGGAACTGAGTGAGAACCACATGCTGGGCGTGGGTGCGGCCAGCCAGAACGGCTCGGACCAAGCCTGCCGTAGGCTTCAGCAGTATGCCGAACCCAGATTTTGGCGTCGCGATCCGGCTCTGGCCATGGCCCGCCAACAAGCGAGAGACTGCGGACCCATCGTGGTCCGCATGGATCCGCGGCAAGTGCGCGACACCCTAATACGCGATCAGCTCTACGGCGAGGACCGCATACGGGAACGAATCATCATGTGTCGTCTACGACCACACGCCACTTTCGGTCTGAGCGTGGTCCGAGGCGAGTCGCGCGGGCCATTCAGCTGTGCTCAGCTTGAGTCGCTGGCCACGGTGGCGGATCCTTTGCTGCGAGTACTCTACAAGCACCACCAGATCATGCGCACACAGCGGTCGCCCAAGCCGGTGACGAAGGACAGGCTGCCCGAGATTGAACGAACGCTGCAATACGCCGATTCAAGGCTTCCGCTGCGCGAGGCACAGCTCTGCGCAAGGCTCATTGCCGGAATGACACTGCCGGAAATCGCACGGCAATTGGGCGTGGGAAGTGAAACCGTGGAGACCTACCGCAAGCGCGCCTACGCCCGCCTCGGCGTGAGCAGCAAACAAGCCCTTCTGGTGCGCTACCTAGGGCTGCACTGAAGCGTCGCTCGGGAGCGAACCCATCTGCGTCAGTTGAGCACGATGTTTGCCTTTTGTGCCAACTCGCGCCAGCGCAATACTTCTCGGGCGATGTACTCGTTCATGTCGCGCGACGTCATGCTGAGAGGCTCGCCACCGAGTTGCCTCACCTGGCCAATGAAGGCCTCGGAGCCGACGATCGACGCCAGTTCGCGCTCCAGACGCTCTCGCACCGCCAGCGGTGTGGCCGCCTGCACAGCCAGCCCGGTCCATGAAGAGACCTCAAAACCCGCCAGGGTTTCGGCCACGGTCGACACCTCGGGCAAACTGGGCCAAGGCTTGAGCGAGGTCACGGCCAGTGCACGCAACTTGCCGGACCTGATCTGGCCGACCAGCGACGGCACGGTGTCCACCACGACGTCCAGTCGGCCGCCCAGAATGTCGCTGATCAGGCCCGTCGAGCCAGGATAGGGAACGTGCGTCCAGCGAAACTCGCCAACGGAAGCCAAGTACTCGGCTCCCAGGTGCTGGGTCGTACCAGCAATGGCTCCGTAGTTCAGTTTGCCCGGCGCTCGGCGCGCCGCTTCAAGCAGGTCCCTCACGGATTTGATGGGACTCGCGGGGTTGACGACGATGGCTAGCGGAAAACTGGACACCATGCCCACAGGGGCGAAGTCACGGCGCAAGTCGTAGGTCAGCTTGGTGTTCAAGGCAGCCTGCACCCCGATTCCCGCGTTCAGCAGGCCCAGCGTGAGGCCATCCGGCGTCGATCGAGCGACTGCGGTCATCGCGATGCTTTGACCAGCGCCGGGCCGCGGCTCCACCGTCACGCTCTGATTGAGCCGCCCCCCCAGAAGCGTTGCCACACTGCGCGAAACCAAGTCACCATTGCCGCCAGGTCCGCCGCCGTGCACGATTTTCAGAGGCCGATCCGGCCAGCTTTGTGCAGTAGCGAAGTTGCAGGTCATTCCCAGCAAGGCCATCGCCATGCAGGCGCGTCGGGTTGTCATTGGAGTGTCCTCGGTGAGTGGAAATTGGGCAGAACATGCGCTTTCGCACGCAGAGCGGGATAGCACCTACCGTAGATATCGCACGAAGCCGTCGTGCCAGAGGCGCTTAGGCACGAGGATCCGATAGGGACATCCAAACGGGCTGAAAGAACGGAGCGGGTAGCAAAATTTGCGATGTCTGGCTGAGCAGCAGTGGGAGAATCTTGTTGACGTAAGCGCGAAATCCCGGGTCGGCCAGCAGTTTTGCGCGACGTTCTTGTCGCTCGAGCAGATCGCTGAATGCCCACTGATGGACAACCTGATTCAGTTCACCGATTTCCGTCGAGTAATAACCCACCAGCCGCCCCAGCATACGCAGCTGAACATCCAGACCCTCGGACTGGTACAGCGCTAAGTATTCGCGCACGGTCCCTGGCTTCAAGGTGTAGGTGCGCTGCTCAATCAACATGCAAAATATCCTCCGCGCTCTCGAAAGCTACAGACAAAGTCTGGGGAGCCTTCATTCTTGGAATGCTCCAACAATGAGCAAATATCGCCTCTCAATGTAGTACTCAAAACGCGCACAGTCTGCCCCGGGAAGACGGGACACGAAGCAATTCTGCGAAGCCCTGCAAGCGCTGTGCCCGGCCCTGTCGCACTGCCTGTGCAATGGCTGAGCTAGAGATTTGGTAGATCTCTCGAACACTCAAGAGCGCCAGTCGGCTCGAACCAGAGAACTCAGCGCGAGGTTCACACCTTGATCAGGCATGCCCCGTTGATTTCGACGTTCTCAAACCGAAGTTCATCGACAGATCACGCCTAACTCACATTCCCGGGATAGCCTCTGGTCAGTGAAACTTCGCACACCGCTCCCCTGCCTCATTCATGCATTCATCCTCCAGAAGTTCGACCGGAAGGTGTTCGATGCCCAGCATCAGTTGCCTGGCTGCTACCGCCTTCGCCACCGCGGCCATCACCGCCTGATAGATCTCCCGCGGGCTCAACGGCGTGAGCGCAAGGATGAAGCGCTTGTCCGGCTCCGCCATGCTCACACCCGATTGCTGGATCGCATTCCTGACCACGCTCCTGGCCACCTGGATCGCCTGCTCCGCATTTGGCGGCATGATCAGGAATTCCTTGAGCCGGCTGCGCAGCGTCGGCGCGATCAACTGCGGGTAGTTGGCAGTCGCGATCCAGGTGATGAGGCTCGCGTCGAGTTCCAGCTCCAGGCTGTTGTCCCGCACATGGGCTGCCGAGACTGGCTCCAGCAGCGAGTGCAGTACCGTCGTCGGTGACATCGCCCGCCCGGAGGAAGAGCCCATCGTCTGCGCCTTGTCCAGTTCATCGAGGATCACTACGGGGTTGGCATAGTCGCCCAGACCCAGCAGCTCGAACACCAGGCCGTAGTGCGAGTTGCCCCAGGTCTTCTCGGAACCGAGGAAGGCAGAAGACGTTTCGGCCTGGTCCATGGGGTGACGGCGCACCGGCACGCCCATGGTCTTGGCGAGCGCCTCGGTGAAGTGTGTCTTTCCCACCCCCGGCGGGCCGAAGAACAGCATCGGCGGCAGGCGCACCGGCTTTGAGCTCACGCGCTGCAGCGCGACGTGGTTGGCGACGAACTCGATCACCTCGGTGAAGTGCGGGTGGTCCTGCTTGAGGTCGAGGACGGTCTGGACCGAGCGCGGGATGCCCACCCGGCGGTACGGTCCGCGCTCGATCAGCAGACGGCCGATGGCCTCACTTCTTTTGACGACGTCGGTGTCCGCCGTGTTGGCCGTACTGCGCATCTTTTCCACGGCGTCGAGGGAGTAGACCTGCAGCCGGCGCTTCTTCGAGGTCTTTTCCAGAGCCAGACGGAATGCTTCCGGATTGCCCTTCGGCCCGCCGGCCTTGTTCACGACCGCGGTCTTCGCCTTCGCTTGCTCCTGTTCGAGCTTCTTCCTTTCCTGCTCGGCACGCTCCCGCTCGGCTTCTTGTTCCTTTCTGCGCGCATCCATCCGAGCGAGGCGCTCTTCGGACTCGCGGTTGAGCTGGTCTTGCTCCTGTTGGAACAAGCGTTCGACGAGCCCGATGGGCAAGTAAAGCTCCGGGATCCGGTGATCCAGGGGCTTGAATGGCACGAAGGTGTGCTCGGAAAAGTACTTCGCCCGCCCCGGCGCCGGCGGCAACTCGAAGTCCGCGGTCCGGGTTTCAGCTACAGGGCCCTCCACTTGAGCGCTGTTCTCCTCGATCTCCTGGCCCTGCTTGCCTTCCCGGCGCTCGCCGCCCTCCCCGGCCGGCGGCTGGCCCAAGGCTTGCAGATCGTGATGGCCTTGCGGCTCCGCATTCGTGTCGCCGTGTCGGCCTGTGCTCGGCGCCTCGTGGGGCCAGTTCTTGTTGTCCATCATGTCAGGTCCCTCCCCGCTCACTTCAGCGCGCGCAGCTTGTTGTAGTGGCTGATGCGGATCTGCTCGATCGCCGGCGGCACCCCACGCGAACCGAAACGCCGGCCCACCTGCCCCTTCTCGATGAAGGACAGCGCCACCTCGGCTTCCGGGCGCTTGCGCACCAGGTGTGCCGCCAGGCGCTGCAGCACCAGCACGGCTTTGGGACCGGCGTAGTGCAAGGCGTAGACCTGCCGGTTGTGCCCGATGCGGCGTTTCACCTCATGGATGGTCCCTGGCACGCCCACGCACACCCGGAAGTGCTTCAGGGTCTGCAGGCAGTTCTGCGTCACCTGCACCACCAGGCGGTAGGTGCTGGCGCGGTTGGGGTACGTTTGCTTGACGATGGCAATGCACCCGTCGCCATCGAGCATGCCGGCCGCCCAGGACAGGCTCGGGCGGGGCCAGGGGATGGAGCGGTTTTCATAGGCGCGGCGCTCGTGGTCGGGGATGCGCACCGGTGTCGGCTTCAAGCCCGCGCCCGAGAGCATGGCCAGGGACCACAACCCCGCGGAATCATCGACATCGCTGTCGTCGATCTCGGGCATCTCGGTGAGCGGGCCTTCGTCGGGTTCGTACGCCAGGTCGAGATCAGCTTGGGCGTCATCGTGCGCATTGCCGCTCGGGTCGCCACTCACGTCGCCGCGCACGTAGCGCTCAGCGGCCGAGGCAGCCGCATCGTCCACCGCTGCCGCATCCCCCGGCACCCGGGCCAGTGCCGCGGTCACCAGCGTCGGCACGGGCTCCAGCGGCAGCGAATGCTGCGCATCAGGACGCGCATCGCGCAGACGAGCATAGGCTTCGCGGCGGGCCAGTCGCATGGCGTCACCAAAGGTCTGCGCCATGAGAGAGAACCTAGGATTCACCGGGTTCTTGCCCAGGGGGCCGTGCTTGCTGCCGATGCGGTACTGCTGGTGCACCGCGTCAGAAAGCAGCAGTTGCAGCCAGACACCGTCGTTGACCGCCTCCTTCATGCCACCCTGGCCATCGGCCTCGGCACTCGCCGGCTCCAGGTTGATGAAGCGGGAGAGCAGCCCGCGCAGCGTGAGCCGGGTCAGCGGGTGCGCGGCGCACTCGGCCTCGCGCTCTCGCGCCAGGGCTTCGCTGGAGGAATAGCCGCCACCCGTCACCAGATCCGGTGCTGCGTGCAGCGATCCCAGTTCGGCGATCAGGCAGGCCACGCGAACCAGCGAGGTTTCGTCGCGGCTCAGTTCAGGACTGTTGACCTGCTCGGCCGCGGCCACACCGAGGGCGAGGGGGTGCACCACGCTGCGCGCACGCACCTCTGGCAGCAACGACACCAGCGCCTGCTCGATGTCGGGTCGGGCGATGGCGGCCATGAAGAGCGCCTGATGGGCGGGTTTCAGGCTCAGGATGGCGTGATTCAGATCGGCGGTGATGCCGTCGGACAAGCCCAGGTGGTCGAGCAGCCAGGGCCCGGAGCCGCGGCCCGAGCGCGGCTGATCGATACCCGTGACCAGCAGTGCGTCACCCGGCACGCCCGGCACCCGGGTCTTGGTGGCACGGATCCAGCGAACACGGGGAGAAGAGGCTTGGGCAATCTCGGTCTGCTCCGAAGGCGTGGGCAGCACCAGCGTCTGGTCGCCGCTGCCGAGCAGGGCAATCGACACGCTGCCTTCACGGCGCTGGCAGATCTGACCGTGCTGATTCGTGTACGGGCCCACAGGGCCGAACGTGAAAGCCGCGCTCAGCAGCGTGTTCATGCGAAACACCGAGCCGGGCTCGGCAAGTTCGCCCAGCAGGTTGGGCATCTCTTCGCCAGGGGATACGGCGTAGGGCGCAAAGCCACCGGTGCCCGAGCCGGCGTCGAAGCGAGCTCGATCCGAGCCCTCGGCGTGCGCACCATCGTTGGCGGCTTGCTTGTTCAGGCGTGCCGAGAGCTGACTGCGCACGTCCTTCTCGAACTCGCCCATGTTCTTGGAGAGTTCATGCAGGATGTTCGGCATGGCCAGGGCGTGGGCAACCGGGTCGACGTGCGGCTGGATGTGGCCGGTGCCGTCATTGGCCTGGTCGATGATGGTGTTGTTGATCTGGGCGGTGATCTTGAGATTCGGGTTCATGGTTTGGGTCCTCGGTGATGAATGAGAAAACTGGTGAATGGGTTCTGGGTTCTGAAATCAGGTCGTCCTGAACGGTGGTTTTGAGGCGTTGGCGACGTGTTTGGGCTGTTTGAGACAAGGCTTAGCCTTGCCGGTGCAGCGGACACTTCGGTCCGGCCGGTTCAACAAGTGGTCAGAGGGTTGTGGTGGGAGTCGGGGTCTGCGCCCGAGCGCTTAGCGCCAGGTGCTCATCCGTGCCTCAGGAACGGTGGCAAGGGTGGGGGCTTCAGCAAGGCCGCGATCTCGACATCGCCCCGGTCCGTGCCGGTTCGACTCCTCTCTCCGGCACCGACGCCCGCGCCTTTGCGACGCCGTGGCGCGGGCAGCACCTCAATCGCCTCGACCTCGAGCGTTGACGGATCCAGTGCATCGTTGGCCGCGGCTTCGGAGTTGGCAGCGTGCGCAGTGGCTTGCTCGGTGCCAGGCAGCATGACGGTCTCCTCCGGCAAACGCATCACGATCCCCTGCACCGGCGCCACCGAGATGTGCTGCTTCAGGAGTCGCTCCATGGCAGAGCCGTCGCGGCGGGTCAGGTTGGGCACATAGCGGCTGTACACCCGAAACAGCATCTCGGTGCTGGTGTGGCCGAGTTGGCGCGCGATCCACTCCGGCGCTTCGCCCGCGGCCAGCCACAGCGTGGCCGCCGTGTGCCGCATCTGGTACGCCCTGCGGTGCGGCAGATTGAGATGGCGCAGCAGCGGCGACCAGACCCGATTCAGAAAATTCTGGTTGTCGATCGGCTCGCCCTTGCGGTTGCAGAACACGAACTCCGAGAGCTTCCCAGTCACCTTGAACTGCGCCTGCAGGGCGTCAAAGACAAGATCCGTCATCTGGATGTCGCGCACGCTGCCATCGGTCTTGAGCTCGTCCTCTTCCTTCATCACGATGGCCTCGCGAACCAGGATCAGACGGCGCTCGAAGTCGATGTACTTCCACTTCAGGCCATGCACCTCCCCCGTGCGCATTCCGGTGAAGAAGCGCACGGTGAAGTAGTGGCGGTAGTCCGCTCGCACGGTAGTCAGGATCTGCTGGACCTCCTCGAGCGTGAAGGGCATGACGTCGCTGCGCTTCATCTTCAGCGGCTTGATGTTGCGAAACGCGGACGTAAACTCCAGCCGGTCGGCCGCCTCGTTGAGGATCTGGCGCAGCGGCTTCATCACGGAGTTGATGCGACGGTTGGACAGCGTGGAAGAGCTTCTTCGGGCGGGTACTTTGGCGAGTGTTGCCCGAAAAGCCAGAACGTCTGCCTTGGTGATGTGGCCGACCTCTTTGTCCCCGAAGTACGGGATCAGGTACTGGTCCAGAGATCCGCGTTGTGTCACGCGGTAGCTGCGACGCCAGGACACCTCACACTCGGCAAACCACATGTCGGCGAAGTCCTTGAACAAGGGCGTGCCGGTGCGCGTGGTGGGCTGAGTGGCTTCAGCGTCGTTGGTCGAAGCTTCGGAGCCCACCTGGCCAAACTTGGCAGGAATCGGCTTACCGAAGGTCTTCTCGTAGTCGAACGAGCCGAGGGCGATTTCGCCTTCGATGCGCTCGAGAGCCTTTTGCAGGCGTTTGCGGTTCATCGGCGTGTCTGCAAGAGCGGTGTACTCGCGCAGCCGTTGTCCGGCATAACGGAAGTCAAGGAACAGCGTGGCCGGCGAGAGTCCGGTGACGACCATAGCTGCCGCTCGGATCCGCGACCGCAGTTGGCTCTGTTCAGTCTTGAGCCGACCTCGGTGCGCCGTCTCTGGCTGCACAGTGAGCGCAGTCCGTCGCCCGCTCTGGCCAAACTGCGGTTGGCTGACGCAAGGCGGTCGCTGAACTAGACCGGTTGTGGGCTGCATGAAGGCCGGCTGTACGACGTGCCGCGGCCCGGGCTACCGCACACCCTGGAACGTTGAAGGGAGCCATGCAGCCCCGATTCAATGACCGCGAGCATGACCCCATCACATTAGCCGAAGAGGCTTCCCCTGCATTGATAGACAAACTCGAAGCCATCCATCGGACTTGGTCGAATCCATGGCGACGTCCACTTGGTAAGCACGTGGACATCTACCCTGGAGTGGCTCGGCATTCGTGCTAGTAGCGAGCCCGGTTGCTGAAGCCAGCAATTAGGAGGCCCGCCGCGAGTGCACCCAACAGCGCCTCTGACACACACACGAGTTGAAGCGGGCCTGGTTTTGGCCCAATGTCTCCAAACACTAGAGATGTGAAACTTGCTAGAGACAAGTAGAAGTACTCGCGCCAGCCTGGCTCATTCGTCCAGTTTGCGTGAACTGCCTCCGGATAGAACGAGTAGACGCAAGCGTATCCGACGATCACGGAAATGGAGACTCCCAGTATCCGCACAGGCCTCTCACCGAATCCCCATATGCCCCACTCCACAACTTGGGCGGCCCACCTAAGCTTTACCTGCAGCATCGCCAATGCGCTTCTCGGCAGGGCAAGGCCAACGTAGAACAGAGCATATCGCTTCAGAAGCATCTTCAGCTCGACCTTGTTCGTTCGGCCGATCCGGAAGTTTTCGACCATGTCTTGCAAACGACCGGGGTAGCCTTTGAGCCGTGAGCTCTCTTCTTTATAAGGCGCCCAGGACGCCTTGAGCAACTCTACCCGTTCACGGTAGTAGAACTCGGACGCTTCTCGGCGAAGTCCGTTGGACTGGGCGGCGATTCGCAACAGCCGGAAGGTCTCTGCATTGGCTCGATATGTTCCTCGCTTTTTGTCTGGTTCGAAGGTCACCGCCTTGATGTCTGAGCCTTCGAACATGGGCAACACGCTAGACGCGTGAAAGCCGAGGCGATAGACACTGCATCCACGAAAGATGATCCTCCCTGCGCCGATATTCCTGTAGTAGTGGTCTTGAACTCTGCAGTTTTCGTAGCGAGTGCCCTCCATGGCGCACTCATCGAACCCGAGGAAAGGGAGTTCTGAATTCAGGATCTTGAGGTGCTTGACCGAAGAGAATGTGACAACTGAAAACTGGGAATTGGTCATAACACCATCGAGCGTCAACCAATCCAGGTCCGCGAAGTCAAGGTTGCGACCACCAAGGCCGGAACGACCAGTCAGCCTGAAGCCGCCGAGCTTCAGTACTTGAACTTCGCCGAAGAGCCACGCACGACTGGATTCAGGCACATCGTAAGATTCCCACAGGGAATATCGGAAGCTGTCTGCAACCTGTCGATTTGCTTTGTTGAACGGGATGGCTACACGACCGCCTCGTTGCTTGCGCAGCCAAGTGAAATAGGGAACGATACTTGTGATGTCTTCGGTGCTCTTGCCGAACAGTCCTCGCCTTAGGCTGGGGTCAGGGTCGACAGCGCGAAGAAGCCCACCAACCTCTTTGTCATCGACCACTCGGGTGAGCACGATCGTCTCGGAAGCTTTTTGCATAACTCCACGGCTCTGAATCGACTGGGAGTCCTGCAGCCCCTTAAAAATCGCGCTTGTCGGGACAACTTGGCACAGTAGGTCGACCGTCATGCCCTGCTCTGTAAGCCAGACCTCGAACTCTGGCAACAGCTCGGACAAGCGACTCAGTAGAACCGGAATGTCGTTCGACGCACGCCACTCATTGAACTGCCGGACCGACATTGACCAGAGTTCGCTTGGACTTTTGGTGATCATCTGAATCGCCCTCGGTTCCGCCGAGGCTCTTTGGGTTTAGTTTGGTCGCCGCGTGGCAAATTCTGACTTGCGAGTTGCCATGGTGGTTTGCTTCAGCCTCTGCCGGGGTATCTACCCGAAGGATTCAAGCAGGCAAGGGTAGTTGAATCATGACCCATTCCAGAGTCGCGAACGCCTCCGCCCCCTGGTTCACCATGCGCTCGATGATTAATCAACTCGGCCTCGTAGACTGCCCGAATGGCTAGTCTCGTTCGGCGCCAACCTTCGACCCTCCGGATACGAATGCCTCCGTCCAGTCTTGAAATAACACTGCAACGACCACTGACCGGAGTGTCGCGATTGTCGACGGTCGCTGCAGTGCCGTCACCGGAGGGCTCTTTCCGATCCTGACTTCGCTGCCAAAGCACAACGCAGACAGGAATGATGATGGCTACCACGGAAAAAATCGCCTGGGCCCATGTGGCCCACTCGCTCCGCGGCATGCAAGTAATTTCCCAGCCCCATTGCCAGAAGAGACAGTAGATATCGGGCTTGTCCAAAGCGCTCTCCCAGCGGATGAAATTGCCAATGCTACGTGTGCCCCATCAAACTTGCGCAGCGCCTTTTTTTGGGCCATCCGCAGGCTCTTGTCTGAGGAGTTCGAACGACGACAATTGGCTGCAAAGCAGCCGGCCAGGTTCAAACACTGATCGACCGCCCCAGTCTTGAGCCGCCCCGAGGAACCCGGTCTTCAACTCCGCAGCGATTGCTGTCCTTCGCTGGGACAGCCGTACTCACGTTGACTGCCACAATGCGGCCACTGGACATGATGACCTAGGAGCGCACAATCAGGTGCAGTGCTGGTTGCTTGCGGTGGCGCACATGCGCGACCACCCTCGCTCCAAGCGAGCGTTGTGCTAACTCCTGCGAACAGGCGCTGCGTCGCCTGGCATCCCAACCGCCATAGGGTGGGCGCATACGCGTCAACCGTCCAGATTGCCCTCGCCGTACTGATACTTCCTGAGCGCAATGTCCTCATCAGCGCGCTGACGCTCAGCGGCGCTCAAGCTGTCCAGTTTTGCAGACAGCCATTGTGCGAATGAGCGAACCTTGTCGTCTGGATCTGCCAGCCATGCAGCAAGCTCATCGCGCTTGCGTTCATACGCCTCCGCCAAGCCGTATTCGCCCCAAACGCCGCCCGTTGTCTCCAGAGCAGCAGCCAGTTCTCGCCACGCTCGCGAGTTCTCAGGCACAACCATCACGATCGCCTTGCAGACATCCAGGATGGGCGCGTTACCGCCGTAGGTACGAAGTACTGCCAGCGCGAACTCGAGGTCCTGCTCATCCCCGCTCGCGACGAACCCGAGCAGCGGTGCCTGAAGCTGATGCTCGAAGTTCGGGAACGCGCCCTTCAGCAGTCTGCCTCCACCTCGATACGGGAACATCACGCGAGCCTCGTCATCCTTGAAGCTTTCACGCACCATTGTCAGAAGCTCTTTTGGATATTGCGAAAGGAGCTTCTGCAAACCGTGCAGGCTATAGGGGATGGCTTCGAACTTATCCTCCAGCGCGCTGCGACCCTGAGCACGACGGTCAGCGCGTTCTTGGGTCTCGGCTTCGAGGCGCTTGGACAGGAAGCTCACGATGGATTCGATGTCATGCTCACCGATGGCACGCAGCACCTCCTCAGTCTGGTAGTCCAGCTCAGGCAGAGAAATGAGACTGCTCAGCACCTCGGTCCGTTCGTGAGGCTCCAATTTCACGGCCAGCGCCCTGAAGTCGCTGCCGAACCAGTAGCGTCGGGCCCAACGCGCGTCGTGATGCAGCGCCAGTGCACGCAAGCCGTCCATGAACACCTGCTTGGCCGGCTCAGATCCACGGACGTACAAGCTTGCGGCGATGCCCATTGATATGGCCAGCGTGTCTCGATCGTCTATTTCCGTAGCACGACGGACGATGGTGGCAAGCGTCGGCACACGATCACCGTTGTCCTTGAACATGGATTTGGCGATTGCGATCAGATGCTCTCCAGCAACGATCCAGCGTCGCTCCAAAGCTTCGACATCCGCCTTTCGCGAGCTCGAATGCAGCCCGATGAGCATGGGGATGAGGAACGGGCGCATACGCGCCTCGTGGCCCTCGATCAATCCCATCACCAGATCAGGCTTGCGCTGGGCAAGTAACTCCAGGAAATGGTAGAACACCGGGAAGGTCGCGACATCGTCCGATTCCGTCTTCGCGAACTCGAGAATCCGCGCATGCCATTCGGCTTGATTCTCATTGTTGATCGACTGCGCGTACGCTCGAGCAGCCTCCTGACGCTTGGTGTTCGAGTGGTCCCATTCCTCATCGTGGGAGCGCAGCTTTTCCCAGTCGCCGAAGATCCCGTCGAAACCGACAAATTGTTTGTAAAGCTGATACTCGGCGTGCCCCGCCACTGCATCACGGACTCTCAGAGCGGCGGCTTCCACGTCGGCAGAAGGCGCATGGTAGAAGTCCCAATAGGCGTCATGCTCGATGGTCTGGACGACGGGCAAAGGTTCTGTCGGTACGAGGTCGCACATGAACTCCAGGACCACGCGAGCGTCTCGCTCGAACATTCGATTGCTCTCAGCGCTCTGGGAGACGCGCTCTCTATGGGTGGCAGAATCGAGCGCGTTAAGAATTGACTTCCTGTACGCCACCTCCACCTTCAGCGGATACATGCGCTTCAGCAACTCGATCGCCGACAGTCGCATCTCGGCAACGCCACCCCCGCTGGGCACTGAACCGCGGGAAAGGGTCAACATGTTGTATGTCCAGTTCTGCCCCTCCATCACAGACGACAAAACCGTATTCAACACACGGCGGACCGCTGCGGCGTTGTCGCGCAACTGGTCGTCGTCCAAACTACCCAGCCGAGCCACGATTTCCAGCTGCGGCTGTGCGCCAAGGCTATTGAAGTGATGAAGGTTGAACTTTGCGAAGTCCTCCAGTGCGCCCTCGGCCTTCTGGCGAACTTCGGCATCAGCTGAGCGCGACAACTCGAGCAGGAAGTCCACGACTTCCGGAATGTGGGCATACCGGATCGTGTTCGGAACTTCGATCGCGTCACGGATCAGATGGCCCGCCGATCGGTAACGGTACTCCTGCTCCTCGATGGGCTGGCCCTCGTGCAGAAGTACTCGCGTACCGACTGACCGGACGAAGCCCGAAACGATCGGCACCACGGCGCCGTGGAACCGGGGCGCCAGAACCGCCAAGGTCTTGAGCGCGTCCTGAAGCCGATCAAACTCAGCGTCACTCGCGAGCACGTTCTCTACGCTGCGCAGCTCCTCGCTGAGACGTTTCTCTACCGCCGGCGACGGGTTGTCGATCAACTTGGCCAGGGTGGCCCGGCGCAGATCAGAATCCATGGTCAAGCGCCTTCAACAGAAATTCTTGGACGATTGGGTCCAACGAGGCCAATTTGGCCGTTTCCCGGTTCGTTGGCACCCAGTGGCTGCCGGTGTCGGTCAACGCGCCTGATACCTCTAGGGCCGTGGCTTCAACTTCAACAACGGCCCTGCGGATGCCGAGAGTTTCCAGGCGAGAGAGCAAGACCTCCTTGCCAGGCGTCTTCCAGGTTTCAATGACGCCGAGCAGGATGCGATCAAGGTTCACGAACTCCTTGCTTCGCAGCTGATCTAGCGGCACGGCAGGCTGGACTGCCGGTACAGCAGCGCGAATCGGCACTACCGCGGTTCTGACGTCGATCTCGACATCGAGCTTTTCCAGGTCGTCCCAGACCTCCACACCAGAGTCGGTGAGGGTCGCGGCGAGTCGCTTGTCTTTGGTCACAACGCAATGACGACCTGGTCTATCGGTGTTGGTCAGCACAGCTTCCAAGATCCAGGCGTCAGGCAGATCCTTTCGCCGGTTCTCACGCTTTTCCCGCGGGTTGAATGGGGGCTTCGTGCCGAAATAGCGCTGCCAAGCCTTCTCTGCATGCTCGCCAGTGTGAGCAAGCACCTCGATCTTGTGTTCAGCCAGATATTTGGCCAACGCGATAGCCGACTGACGATCCGCGTCTTCTCGCGTGGGCACGATGAGCTCTACTTTCGGGAGTCCGGCGAGCAACATGCCCAGTTGCCCCTTGCTCAACTCGTTCAGCTGGGTCACCGCCGCCCCGATGTGCCGATCAAAATCGTCGAGAAGCTGCGTGCGGCGCTCCTCCAACGCGATCTGCGGGAGATACAGTCTCGCCACGCCCTGCTGTGCCCGGCGAAGCATGCGGACGAAATTCGGGTGTCCAAACGGGGTGTCGTGGAGATAGTTGGTGTCGAAATAGACGTGGAACAGGTCCATGGGCAGCGCAGGCAAGAACGCGTGTGAATGTCCTGACCGGAATGATAGGAGGGCTGCAGGCTGATGCGGCTTGAAAGTTCACCGGTTCAATCTGAGGCTCAGTTTCTGTTGCGGTTTGGGCGCTTCAGCTACCGTTGTTTGCGGTTGCGGACACTCGGATCTTCGACCTTGAATGACCCAGTTCAGTCCAAAAGGGACGTTGCTCACGCCGAGCTTTGCTCAAATGTCGGGCTGTCGACGACTGGCTGGGAAACCGGGAAAAATCGCAGGCATGCCAGCCTGTAGACTGCAGACGCCGTGCGACTTGCGCGGCATTTCGCCAATGAAAACTGGAGTTCTCGAAGCATGGCAACTGCAAAGAAGGCGGCCCCCAAGGCCGCTGCCAAGAAGCCCGTGGCCAAGACCAAGGCCGTGAAAGTCACCCCCAAGGCAGTCACGAAGGCTGCGCCGAAGGGCGCCGGCGTTCTGAAGCCGATCAAGGAAACCTTCAACAAGACCAGTCTGGTCGGCCACTTGGTGCAGGCCTCGGGCGCCGACGCCAAGACAGTTAAGGCCGTCCTGGGCTCCCTTGAGGCCACAATCCATGCATCGCTGTCCAAGAAGGGGGCCGGCGCCTTCACGTGGCCAGGCGTGCTCAAGATCACCGCGCTGCAGGTGCCGGCGAAGAAGGCCCGCAAGGGCATCGATCCCTTTACCAAGGTCGAGCGCATGTTCGCAGCCAAGCCGGCGTCGGTGAAGGTGAAGGCGCGCTTCTTCAAGAAGGTCAAGGACGCCGCGCTGTAGATCGCTCGCTCGTCACGGAAAAGGACTCCCGCGGGAGTCCTTTTTTTCTTGTCTCTTCGATCTCGGGATGCGCCAGCGCACGTGGCATTGAGCTCGATCGCTACCCCGCGTCATTCGCGATGAGGCCGTGCACGTCACAAGAGTACTATCTGGATATGCCAAACTTTGCCCAATCGCTCAAGCAAGAGATATCGCGCATCGCTCGCAAGGAGGTCCGAAAGGACATTGCCGCGCTTCGCAAGGCCTCAACTGCTTACCGGTCTGAAATTGCCTCACTTAAACGTGCGGTCAAAGACCTCAGCGCACAGCTGCGCTCCGCGCA
This sequence comes from Hydrogenophaga sp. YM1, assembly GCF_016903055.1. Lineage (NCBI taxonomy): Bacteria > Pseudomonadati > Pseudomonadota > Betaproteobacteria > Burkholderiales > Comamonadaceae > Hydrogenophaga > Hydrogenophaga sp. YM1. The sequence continues at coordinate 4,426,008 of NZ_CP070223.1, forward strand.
AAAGGCTGTCGCCCGCAGTACCCCAGCTGCTGCCGAGGAAGAGCCTACTAGACGCCCCGGACGTAAGCGAACCTTCAATGCCGAGCGGCTGAAAGCGAAGCGTCAATCGTTTGGGATGAGCCAAGCACAAATGGCCCAACTGCTTGGCATTTCTTCCCTTAGCTTGTGGAAATGGGAGTCCGGCCAGGTAACCCCGCGTGCGTCGATGCTCGAGCGCTATTTCGTCGCGATGAGTATGGGCAAGCGCAAGGCATGGAAGGCGCTTGAGACAACGTAGTTGCACAAGGACCGATTTCGAAGGCTCTCACCTCCATCGCCACGGAGTTGTCTCGCAGGGATAGTCCGCACCAGATTTGGTGCGGCAGAATGAGTTGGCGCTGTTAGCGTCGAATCTGCGCCAAGTACCGGTCATGTTGAGTTCCACTGATCTCTGACCCGCTCTAACTGGGTCAGAGATCAGTGGAAGACAACGGGGATACGGCAGGAATTTAGGATCCTCCGTGGTGCGGTCTGGAGTCTTATGCAGTATGCATACTGCATAAGACTCCAGACCGTCGACAACTGAATGACAGCTCTCACCACGTAGGTGACTAGTTCCACAGCCCGCAGAACATGCACTTCTCATTCATGATTGGCGCGCGCAGCTGGGGCGGCAGTCACTGGTCACTGGTCACGGGTCAGGGGCCAGGGGCCAATGGTCAGTTTGCGAAGCAGATCCACGACTTAGCCATGCAGTTGGGCTAGCGATGGGCTAGGAATGGGCTACACCGACATGCCAAGCGGATCGATGACCACAGCCTCAGTACCAAAATGTGGCCTACAAACGAAGGCTTCGGGGGCGTGATCTGGGCTGAACTAGATGCCCGACTCACGCTTGGATGCGCGTAAGTCCTTGATTTGGCGCGGCTGGCGGGGATCGAACCCACGACCCTCGGCTTCGGAGGCCGATACTCTATCCACTGAGCTACAGCCGCGTGGCTGGAAAAGACCAATACTCGTTCTACTGCGCGTTGCTCCGATGACGACAGCCTTCGGAGGCCGATACTCTATCCACTGAGCTACAGCCGCGCGGTGGCGCCCATTCTAGCGGCTTGCTCGGGATCGCCCGGCCCGCCAGAGGCGCTAGATATAATCGCGGGCTGTCCGCCGGTGCCCCGGCGCACATTGCCAGAAGGCCTTGAAGGCCCGCCTGCCACCCCTGAGGACCCCATGAGCGACCACGATTCCCATACCGGCCCCATCAAGACGCCCGCCCAGCTGCTGTGGACGTCCTTCTTCGCGTTCGTGGTTCCTGTGTTCGTCATCATCGGCCTGGTCTACTTCGTGACCTCGGCCAACAAGCCCGGCGCCGGCGCGGTCGACACCGACATCGCGGTCGCCCAGCGCATCGAAAAAATCGGCTCCGTGGAAATCCGCGACGCCAACCGCCCGCTGGAGTCGGGCGCGAACGTCTACAAGGCCCAGTGCGCCGCCTGCCACGCGGCAGGCCTCGCGGGCGCTCCCAAGTTCGGCGACGCCGCCGCCTGGGCTCCGCGCATCGCCACCGGTTACGAGGCCCTGCTGAACTCCGCCCTCAAGGGCAAGGGCGCCATGGGCGCCCAGGGTGGCGGCGCCTTCCGCGACCCCGAAATCGGCCGCGCCGTGGTGCACATGGCCAACGCCGCCGGTGCCAAGTTTGCCGAGCCGCAGCTGGCGGCCCCCGCCCCGGCGGCCGAAGCCGCCGCGCCGGCACCCGCACCGGCCGCACCCGCCCCTGCGGCCCCCGTGGCCGCCGCTCCTGCCACCGCCCCGGCACCGGCGGCCCCCGCCGCCGCTGTCGCCGCCAACGGCGAAGCCCTGTACAAGCAGGCCTGCACCGTGTGCCACGCCGCGGGCGTGGCCGGCGCGCCCAAGACGGGCGACAAAGCCGCCTGGGCCCCGCGCATCGCGCAGGGCGTGGACGCGCTCACCGCCAGCGCCATCAAGGGCAAGGGCGCCATGCCGCCCAAGGGTGGCGCCATGGCCGCCTCGGACGCCGAAATCAAGGCCGCCGTGCAATACCTGGTCGACCGCGCCAAGTAAGCCCGCGTGGCGCCACCGAGCACAAGCCGGTCAATGACCGGCTTTTTTCATGGCCTCGGGGCTGCGCACGAAGCCATAGCGCGCGGGCAGTTCGTCCACGCGCACGGTCTCGGGTTGCCAGCGGCCCGCCTCCACCGCATCGGCCGCGAGCGCCATGTCGGCCGTGTGCACGAGACCGATGCCACGATCGGTGTCGAGGTAGAGCCGGCCCTCCTCGTCGAGCAGGCTGGCGCGCACCGCCACGGGCTCGCCGTCGTGGGCCTGTACGCCACCGTCGGGCTGCAACCGCCAGACCCACGGCGTGTTCTCCAGCTCCACGTAGACGCGCTGCGGGCCGTTCTGGAAGAACCATTGGCCGAGCTCATCGGCCGCGTAATTGCGGTGGATGAAGGCAATGAGCTTGTCGTGCCTCAGCGGCGAACCCCTGCTGCGGGCGAAAGGGCCGGCGGCCTGCACGCGGTCGTCGCGCATGTACCACTGGCCGCGCGCGTCCAGCCCCAGCCAGCCGTGGCAGTGCGGCACGTTGGGCCATTTGGCGAGCGCGGCCTTGACGATGTCGTCCATGACAGTGGCCTCAGGTGTGGGCGAGCAACCAGTGTCCCACCGCCTCGGGCATGGCGCGCACATGGCCCGGCAATCCCCAGGCGCCCAGCGGGGCGGCGAAGCCCACGTGGCCGCCGTGCGCCGGCTGCCACAGCGTCACGCGCGCCCCGGCCTCGCGCGCGGTCGGCAGCGAATGCGCGGGCACGAAGGGGTCGTTGCGCGCGTTGACGGCCAGCGCCGGCACGCGGATGCGTGCCAGGTGCGGCTTGGCGGAGGCGCGCGCCCAGTAGTCCTCGGCGTCGCGGAAACCGTGCAGCGGGGCGGTGAAGATGTCGTCGAAGGCGTGCAGGTCGGCCGCCGCGCGCAAGGCCTCGGCGTTGAACAGGCCCGGGTGCTGGGCCAGCTTGTCCAGGGCCTTGGGCTTCATGCTGCGCAGGAACATGCGCGTGTAGATCTGCCGGTTCAGGCCCCGCCCGATGGCGTGGCCGCCCGCCGCGAGGTCCAGCGGCGAGCACACCGCCGCCACCGCCTTGACCACGCCGCTGGCCGCGTCGCCGGATTCACCGGCCCAGCGCAGCAGCGCGTTGCCGCCGAGCGAGACGCCCACCGCGACCAATGGACGCAGCGGCTCGGCCTGGGCGAAGCGGCGCAGGATCCAGTCGATCTCCTCGAAGTCCCCCGAGTGGTAGGCGCGCGGCGCGCGGTTGATCTCGCCCGAGCAGCCGCGAAAGTGCGGCACCGCGTAGGCCAGGCCGCGCTCGGCCGCGAAATCGGCAAAGGCCACGGCGTACTGGCTGGCCGAAGAGCCTTCGAGCCCGTGGAACAGCACTAGGCGCGGCGACTGCGCGTGCGCCGCATGCGAGGCGTGGTCGACGTCGATGAAGTCCCCGTCGGGCGTGGTCCAGCGCTCGCGCCGCCAGAGGGGCGCCGGGCCGAAACGCCGGCGCGCCAGCAGCGCGGGCCAGATGGTCTGCGCGTGCCCGCCGGGCAGCCACCAGGGCGCTCGGTAGGCGGACAGATCGACCAAGGGTTCGGGTTTCAATTCAATGCAGCAGGGGCTTCTGGGCGGACGCCTCGGCCGGCTCGGTGCGTGTGCCCGGGCTGGCGTGGTGCGCGATCAGGCGCCAGCCCTGCGCCGTTTTGATGTAGACATTGGTGGCAAGCACGAAGGCGTGGCGCGGCCCGTCGTCGCCGAGCACGGCCACACGCTCAACCACGCTGTGCACGGCGCAGTGGCCGTCGTCGTGGCGGTGCAGCTTCTCGGGCATGGCCATCACGCTGCCGTTGGCGAACATGGCCTCGAAGGTGGCGCGGATGGCCTCGTGCCCCAGCAGGCGCGGGCCGCTGGGGTGCACGCAGACGATGTCGTCCTCGTCCGCCCAGCAGGCCATGAGGCGGTCGATGTCGGCGTGTTGCAGGGCGTCGTAGAACGCGGCTTCGATGTCGTCCGGCGTACCCGGTGGCAGCTTGGGTTTGCGCATGCGCGCATTGTGCCGCCGCGCCACGGGTGCGGGGTATAGTGCCCGCGAACCCGGAACCCCAAGGAGATCCCATGCGTCGCCTGCTCTCGCTGCTGCTGCTCTGCGCCACCGCCGTGCTGGGCGGCTGCGGCTACAACGATTTCCAGCGCCTGGACGAAGAAAGCCGCTCGGCCTGGGCCGAGGTGCTCAACCAGTACCAGCGCCGCGCCGACCTCATCCCCAACATCGTCGCCACCGTGCAGGGCGAGGCCAATTTCGAGCGCGGCACGCTGGAGGCGGTGATCAACGCGCGCGCCAAGGCCACCTCGATCCAGGCCACGCCCGAGCTGCTCAACGACCCGGCGGCGCTGCAAAAATTCCAGGCCGCGCAGGGCGAACTGGGCAGCGCGCTCAGCCGCCTGATGGTGGTGGTGGAGCAGTACCCCAACCTCAAGGCCAACCAGGGCTTCTCCGACCTGCGCGTGCAACTCGAGGGCACCGAGAACCGCATCGCCGTGGCGCGCAACCGCTACATCCAGGCCGTGCAGGCCTACAACGTGCTGGCGCGCAGTTTCCCCAGCAACCTCACGGCCATGGTGTTCGGCTACCAGCCCAAGGCCAACTTCACCGTGGCCGACGAGGCGCAGATCAGCCAGCCGCCCAAGGTGGACTTCGGCACGCAGAAACCGTGATGCCGCGCCTGGCCGTGCCCTGAACCCCGCGCGGCCGCGCCCTCCTCCGATGAGCACCCTCCTGTCGCGCGCGCTGATGGCCCTGGTCCTGGGCCTGGCCACCGCCTTCGCCTGGGCGCAGGGCCTGCAGCCCGTGCCCGAGCTGCGCGCGCGGGCAATGGACCTCACGGGCACGCTGGACGCCGCCGCGCTGCAGCGCATCGAGGAGCGCCTGGCCGGCTTCGAGCGCGAGCGCGGCACGCAGATCGTGGTGCTGATGGTGGCGAGCACCGCCCCCGAGGACATCGCCGACTACACCCAGCGACTGGGCGACGCCTGGAAGATCGGGCGCCGCGACGTCGGCGACGGCCTGCTGTTCGTGATCGCCAAGGACGACCGGCGCATGCGCATCGCGCCGGCCAAGACCCTCGAAGGGGCCATCCCCGACCTGCTGGCGCGCCGCATCCTCGACCAGGCGGTGGCGCCCGCCCTGCGGCAGGGCGATTTCGCGGGCGGCATCGACGCCGGGCTCACGCAGATCATGGCCGCCGTGCGCGGCGAGGCGCTGCCGCCGCCCGCCCCGGCGCCGAGCACCCGCCGCGGCGCCGGTGAATGGACCGATGCCCTGGTGTTCCTGCTGTTCGCCGTGCCCATGGTCGCCGGTTTCATGCGCCGGGCCTTCGGGCGTGGGCTGGGCATCCCGCTCACCGGCGCGGCCACGGGCGTGATCGCCTGGCTGCTCACCTCGGTGCTGTGGGTTGCGGCCGGGGCCGCGGTGCTGGGCATGCTGGTGGCGGTGCTCGCTCGCTTCATGCCCGCGTCGATGCCGTCGTCGCGCGGCCGTGGCGGCCCTTGGGGCGGCAGCGGGGGCTGGGGGGGTGGCGGCTTCGGCGGCGGCCGCGGCGGCGGGGGCTTCAGTTCCGGCGGCGGTGGCAACTTCGGGGGCGGCGGCGCCTCCGGCGGCTGGTGAGGACCTGGCCATGAAACGCTGGTGGCGCTTGTTCAGACACCGCTGGATGGACCGGCACGACAGCGCGCGCGCCGTGCCCGACGACATGGCCGAGCGCCTCACGCGGCGTGTCACGGCCAGCGAGGCGCGCCACACCGGCGAGGTGCGCCTGGTGGTCGAGGCCGCCTTGCCCACCAGCTACCTGCTGCGCATCGGCCCCGACGAGCCCCTGGCCGCCGTGGTGCGCGACCGCGCGCTCGCCTGGTTCGGTCGCCTGCGGCTGTGGGACACCGAACACAACAACGGCGTGCTGATCTACCTGCTGCTCGCCGAACACGCCATCGAGTTCGTGGCCGACCGCGCGCTGGCGCGCCGGGTGGCGCCCGAGACCTGGCAGGCGATCGTCGACCGGCTCGGCGCGCAGTTGCGCGCGGGTGGGTTCGAGGACGGCCTCACGCAGGCGTTGGAGGAGGTGTCGGCGCTGCTGGTGCAGCACTTCCCGTCCGACGCCACGGCGCCCGGCGAGAACGAGCTGCCCGATACGGTGCTGCGCGCCTGAGCGCCGCACAGCTCGCCGCCAGCGCTCGCGCCGCCATGCGCCGCGCGGAGGTGCCCCCGATTCGCGCCGCCGATCAGCCGCGCCCGCGCGTCAGGTTGGTGCGGTTGTTCATCACCACCTGCAACTCTTGCTGCAGGGCCTTGTTCATCTGAGCGAAGGTCTTGAGCTTGCGCGTGGTGTCGCGCAGCCGGTCGGCCAGGCGCTTGGAGATGGCCAGCAGCAGGCGCGAGCCCAGGCGCGGGTCGTCCTTGAGCAGGCGCATCAGCGCGGTGCGCGACAGCACGGCGGCGGCGATGTCGGTGTTGGCCGTGCAGGTGGCCGAGCGCGGCGCACCGTCGAGCACGCCCATCTCGCCCAGCAGGTGGCCCGGCCCCATCACGTTGACCACCATGCTCTCGTGCAGGCCGGGCAGGTCGCTCTCGACAGCGATGTCGCCCTCAAGCACCAGCAGCATGTAGTCGTTGCCGCGCACCTCGCCCTCGTGAATGATCACCGTGCCGGCCTTGATGAGCTTGGGCTTCATGTAGCCCACCACCTTCATCGCGTCCGCGATCGTGAGATCGGCGAGCGCCGTCGGCGTGACCAGCAGCCGGGCGGCGACTTCTTCAGGAGCGAGTTCCGGACTGTCGAAGAGCGAGGACATGCAGCGGGTGGCGCGCGGGGGACGCGGCCATCATAGTGAAGCGCCCGAACGCTGAACAGCGGCGCGGGCAAAAAAAGACCGGCGCAGGGCCGGTCTCTCGCGAAGGGAAGACGTCCTTCACTTCTTCTGGCGGTACTTGCGCAGCGCCGCGATCTGCGCGGCCATGACCGCGAGTTCGGACGTGGCCTTGGCCAGGTCGACGTCGGTTTTCGCATTCTTCACCGCTTCTTCGGCCTGCTGGCGGGCCGACGAGGCCTTGGCCTCGTCGAGGTCCTTGCCGCGGATGGCGGTGTCGGACAGCACGGTGATGGCGTTGGGCTGCACCTCGAGGATGCCGCCGGCCACGAAGACGAACTCTTCGCCGCCGTCGGCCTTTTCGATGCGCACGGCACCGGGCTTGATGCGGGTGATCAGCGGAATGTGGCCGGGCAGAATGCCGAGCTCACCCGCCTCGCCCGGCAGGGCGACGAATTTGGCCTCGCCCGAGAAGATGGACTCCTCGGCGCTGACCACGTCGACGTGGATGGTGCTCACTGAATAGCCTCCGTACTGCGTACTGCGGTGCGAGCGCCTTCGGGCGGCCGGGCGGCGCTCATGGTGTTTCCTCAGGCAAGGACCGATCAGCCCGCCGCCAGCTTCTTGGCCTTCTCGAAGGCCTCGTCGATGGTGCCGACCATGTAGAAGGCCTGCTCGGGCAGGTGGTCGCATTCACCGGCGGTGATCATCTTGAAGCCGCGGATGGTCTCGGCCAGCGGCACGTACTTGCCGGGCGAGCCGGTGAACACCTCGGCCACGTGGAAGGGCTGCGACAGGAAGCGCTGGATCTTGCGGGCGCGGGCCACGGCCAGCTTGTCTTCGGGAGACAGTTCGTCCATGCCCAGGATGGCGATGATGTCGCGCAGTTCCTTGTAGCGCTGCAGCGTGCCCTGCACGGCGCGGGCCGTGCTGTAGTGCTCTTCGCCGACGACCAGCGGGTCGAGCTGGCGGCTGGTGGAGTCCAGCGGGTCCACGGCGGGGTAGATGCCCAGCGCGGCGATGTCGCGGCTCAGCACCACGGTGGAGTCCAGGTGGGCGAAGGTGGTGGCGGGCGAGGGGTCGGTCAGGTCGTCCGCGGGCACGTACACGGCCTGGATCGAGGTGATGGAGCCCACCTTGGTGGAGGTGATGCGCTCCTGCAGGCGGCCCATCTCTTCGGCCAGCGTCGGCTGGTAGCCCACGGCGGACGGCATGCGGCCCAGCAGGGCGGACACTTCGGTGCCGGCCAGCGTGTAGCGGTAGATGTTGTCCACGAAGAACAGCACGTCGCGGCCTTCGTCACGGAAGGACTCGGCGATGGTCAGGCCGGTCAGGGCCACGCGCAGGCGGTTGCCCGGGGGCTCGTTCATCTGGCCGTAGACCATGGCCACTTTCGACTCGGCCAGGTCGTCCAGCTTCACGACGCCGGAGTCGGCCATCTCGTGATAGAAGTCGTTGCCCTCGCGGGTGCGCTCACCCACGCCGGCGAACACGGACAGGCCCGAGTGCGCTTTGGCGATGTTGTTGATGAGCTCCATCATGTTCACGGTCTTGCCCACGCCGGCGCCACCGAACAGGCCCACCTTGCCGCCCTTGGCGAAGGGGCAGACCAGGTCGATCACCTTGATGCCGGTTTCCAGCAGTTCCTGCGACGGCGACAGCTCGTCGTAGGCGGGAGCCTTGCGGTGGATGGAGGCGGTGAGGGTCTGGTCGACCGGGCCCCGCTCGTCGATGGGGTTGCCCAGCACGTCCATGATGCGGCCCAGCGTGGCCTTGCCCACGGGCACGGTGATGGGGGCGTTGGTGTTGGTCACCAGCATGCCGCGGCGCAGGCCGTCGGACGAGCCCAGGGCGATGGTGCGCACCACGCCGTCACCGAGCTGCTGCTGGACTTCCAGCGTGAGGGCCGTGCCCTCCATCTTCAGCGCGTCGTACACGCGCGGCATTTGGTCGCGCGGGAATTCCACGTCCACAACGGCGCCGATGCACTGGACGATCTTGCCTTGCACTTGAGACATGATGTTTACCTTCTGTTTTCTCTGGATTCGGAGGGGCGCGGACCTTAGACGGCGGCGGCGCCGGCGACGATCTCGGACAGCTCTTTGGTGATGGCGGCCTGGCGGGTCTTGTTGTAGACGAGCTTGAGCTCGCCGATCACGTTGCCCGCGTTGTCGGTCGCGGCCTTCATGGCCACCATGCGCGCCGCCTGCTCGGACGCCATGTTCTCGGCCACGGCCTGATAGACCTGGGCCTCGACGTAGCGCAGCAGCAGCTCGTCGATGACGGTGGCCGCGTCGGGTTCGTAGATGTAGTCCCAGTCGCGGCCGCCCGCGCCTTCCTGCAGGTCCTCGGCGGTCAGGGGCAGCAGCTGCTGCACCACGACCTCTTGCCTCATCGTATTGATGAAGCGGGTGTAGGCCAGGTGCACGCTCTTGATGCGGCCCTCGGTGTAGGCGTCGAGCAGCACCTTGACGGGGCCGATCAGCTTGTCCAGGTGGGGCCGGTCGCCCAGGTTCGTGACGCTGGACACCACCTTGGCGCCGATGCGGTTCATGAAGCCCAGGCCCTTGTTGCCGATGGCCACGATCTCGGCCGACTCACCCGCGGCCTGCAGGGCCTTGAGCTCGTTCGTGAAGGCGCGCAACACGTTGGTGTTGAGGCCGCCACAGAGGCCCTTGTCCGTGGTCACGACGACGAAGCCCGCGGTCTTGGCCTCGTTGGTTTCCATGAACGGGTGCGTGTACTCGGGGTTCGCCTTGCTCAGGTTGCCCGCAATCTGCCGCACCTTCTCGGCGTAAGGCCGGGCCGCACGCATGCGGTCCTGCGCCTTGCGCATCTTGGACACGGAAATCATCTCCATGGCCTTGGTGATCTTCTTCGTCGATTCGAAGTTTTTGATCTTGCCGCGGATTTCCTTGCCTGTAGCCATCGCTGCTCCTGGTTGGCCCTGGGGCGCTCAGTACGTGCCGGTTTTCTTGAACTCGGCGATGGCCGCCGACAGCTGGGCTTCGGCGTCCTTGTCCATGGCCTTGTCGTTCTGCAGCTTGCTCAGCAGCGCGGCGTGCTTGTCCTTCAGGAAGGCGTGCAAGCCCGACTCGAAGGCCAGCACCTTCTTCACGTCGACGTCGTCCAGGAAGCCCTTGTTCACCGCGAACAGCGACGCGGCCATCAGGCTGATGGACTGCGGGCTGTACTGGGCCTGCTTGAGCAGTTCGGTCACGCGGGCACCGCGGTCGAGCTGTTTGCGGGTGGCTTCGTCGAGGTCGGAGGCGAACTGCGCGAAGGCCGCGAGTTCACGGTACTGCGCGAGGTCGGTACGGATACCGCCGGACAGGCCCTTGATCAGCTTGGTCTGGGCGGCACCACCCACGCGCGACACCGAGATACCCGCGTTGATGGCGGGACGGATGCCGGCGTTGAAGAGGTTGGTCTCCAGGAAGATCTGGCCGTCGGTGATCGAGATCACGTTGGTCGGCACGAAGGCGGACACGTCGCCGGCCTGCGTCTCGATGATGGGCAGCGCGGTCAGCGAGCCGGTCTTGCCCTTGACTTCACCCTTGGTGAAGGCTTCGACGTAGTCGGCGTTGACGCGGGCGGCGCGCTCGAGCAGGCGGCTGTGCAGGTAGAACACGTCGCCGGGGTAGGCTTCGCGGCCCGGCGGGCGGCGCAGCAGCAGCGAGACCTGGCGGTAGGCCACGGCCTGCTTGGACAGGTCGTCGTACACGATCAGGGCGTCCTGGCCACGGTCGCGGAAGTACTCGCCCATGGTGCAGCCCGAGTAGGCCGACAGGTACTGCATGGCGGCCGATTCGGAGGCCGAGGCGGCGACGACGATGGTGTAGTCCATCGCACCGGCCTGCTCCAGGGCGCGCACCACGTTCTTGATCGACGACGCCTTCTGGCCGATGGCGACGTAGATGCAGGTCATGTTCTGACCCTTCTGGTTGATGATCGCGTCGATCGCCACGGCGGTCTTGCCGGTCTGGCGGTCGCCGATGATCAGCTCGCGCTGGCCACGGCCGACAGGCACCATGGAGTCGATGGACTTCAGGCCGGTCTGCACCGGCTGGTCGACCGACTGGCGCGCGATCACGCCCGGGGCGACCTTCTCGATCACGTCGGTCAGCTTGGCGTTGATCGGGCCCTTGCCGTCGATGGGCTGACCCAGGGCGTTCACCACGCGGCCCACGAGCTCGGGGCCCACGGGCACTTCCAGAATGCGGCCCGTGCACTTGACGGTGTCGCCTTCGGAGATGTGCTCGTACTCGCCCAGCACCACGGCGCCGACGGAGTCGCGCTCGAGGTTGAGCGCCAGGCCGAAGGAAGGCACGCCGTCCTTGTTGGCCGGGAATTCGAGCATCTCGCCCTGCATCACGTCGGACAGGCCGTGCACGCGCACGATGCCGTCGGTGACGGACACCACGGTGCCCTGGTTGCGCACGTCGCTGCTGGCCGCCAGGCCCTCGATGCGGGACTTGATCAGTTCGGAAATTTCGGCGGGATTGAGTTGCATGACTCTTTCCTTCTTTCGTTGATTGGTATGCGGCGCGCCCGACGTCCGGCCATCAGGCCGTGAGGGCAACTTTCATCTGTTCCAGGCGGGCCTTGACGGAGGTGTCCAGCACCTCGTCGCCGACCACCACGCGAATGCCGCCGATGAGCTCGGGCTGCACTTGCACCTGCAGGTTGAGCGGGCGGGCGAAGCGCTTCTCGAGCACGGCCGACAGGTCGGCCAGGGCCGAGGGCTCGATCGGGAAGGCGCTGTACACCGTGGCGTCGGCCGATCCCTGCTGGGCGTTCTTGAGCGCGCGGAACTGGGCGGCGATCTCGGGCAGCGCGGCCAGGCGGTCATTGTCGATCACCGTGCGCAGGAAGTTCTGGCCGGCGGTCGGCAGCGGGCTCTTGAGCACGCCACCGATGAGATCGAACACCTGCTGGGGCGAGACCTTGGGGTTGTCGGCGAACTGGCGCAGCCCCGCATCGGCGGCCACGGTGGCCAGGGCGTCAAGCCAGGCCGCCGTGCCGGCGGCATCCTGACCGCAGGCCTTGAACAGCGCTTCCGCGTACGGGCGGGCAATGGTGGCGATTTCGGCCATGGTCGTCTCGTGTTGGACCGATCAGAGCTCGGTCTTCAGGCGGTTGAGCAGGTCGGCGTGCACGCCGGCGTTGACTTCCTTGCGCAGGATCTGCTCGGCGCCCTTGACGGCCAGCGCGGCCACCTGCTCGCGCAGCGTCTCGCGGGCCTTGACGACCTGCTGCTCGGCTTCCTGGCGCGCGGCGGCCACGATCTTGGCGGCCTCGTCGTTGGCGCGGGCCTTGGCCTCTTCGATGATGGTCTGCGCGCGGCGCTCAGCGTCGGCCAGGCGGGTGGCGGACTCGTTGCGCGACTTGCCCAGCTCCTCTTCGACGCGCTTGTTGGTCGCGGCGAGTTCGGTCTTGGCCTTCTCGGCGGCGGCCAGGCCTTCGGAAATCTTCAGCGCGCGCTCATCGAGGGCCTTTGCGATCGGTGGCCAGATGAACTTCATCGTGAACCAGATCAGGATCGCGAAGACGATGGCCTGCGCAAAGAGGGTTGCATTGATGTTCATCGCAACGCCTTTCTGTGTGGACTAAGGGAAAAACACACCGGCGACCCGGCGGACGGACCGAGGCGGCGGCGGGCGCTGCGCCCGCTCACCGCGATGGCCACGCCCGCGCGGGGCCGACCAACCGATTTACAGCGTGAAGGGGTTGGCGAAGGCGAACAGCAGGGCGATGGCCACGCCGATCAGGAAAGCCGCGTCGATCAGGCCGGCCAGGATGAACATCTTGGTCTGCAGGTCGTTCATGAGTTCGGGCTGACGGGCCGACGACTCGAGGAACTTGCCGCCCATCAGCGCGATGCCGATGGAAGCGCCGATGGCGCCCAGACCGACGATGAGGCCGCAAGCCAGAGCGACGAGACCCAGAACGTTTTCCATGATGACTCCTATTGAGATGGAAGTTTGCTGATTGAGAAAAGGAACGAAATTACCCGAGCGCGTCCTGGACGGTCGCGTCAGTGAGCGTCATGCGCCTGCCCCAGGTAGATAAGGGCCAGCATCATGAAGATGAACGCCTGCAAGGTGATGACCAGGATGTGGAACAAGGTCCACACCGTGCCGGCGATCAGGTGTCCGACGAAGAAGAGTCCACCGCCGAGCGAGAGGGTGGCATAGGCCCCCAGCAGCGCGATCAGCATGAACACCAGCTCACCCGCGAACATGTTGCCAAACAACCGCATGCCGTGCGAAACCGTCTTCGCCACGAACTCGATCATTTGCATCAGGAAGTTGACCACGCCCAACAGCACCGCCCAGAGCGGGTTCTTGCTGGTGCCGAAGGGAGCGGACACCAATTCATGCGCCCAGCCACCCAGGCCCTTGATCTTGATGTTGTAGAACAGGCAGAGCAACAGGACGGAGACGGACAGGCCCAGGGTCGTGGACAGGTCGGCCGTGGGCACGACGCGCAGGTAGTCCTTGAAGCCCATGGCGGGGCCGGCGCTGTGCCAGATCTGGGGAATCAGGTCGACCGGGATCATGTCCATGAAGTTCATCAGGAAGATCCAGACGAACACGGCCAGGGCGAGAGGGGCGATGAGCTTGCGGCTGGTGGCGTTGTGGATGACGGCCTTGGCCTGGTTGTCCACCATTTCAACCAGGATCTCGACGGCGGCCTGGAAGCGGCCCGGCACGCCGGCGGTGGCCTTGCGCGCGGCCAGCCACAGCACGACGCACATGAGCAGGCCCAGCAGGCTGCTGACGACCACCGAGTCCACATTGATCACGGAGAAGTCGACGATGCTCGACTGCTTGTGGTTCGTCAGGTGAACGAGGTGGTGGCGAATGTATTCGCCCGGGGTCAGAGTGCCTTCAGCAGCCATTTGTGTGCACCAAAACGCGGAGTCAACCGTTTGCGACCGGTCTGCGGGTCTGGAGCAGCACCCCGAACCAGTAGACCTTGAGAACCAACACCAGCCCGATCAGCAGCCCGATCCAGTTCGGCTCGGGCAGGATCCAGACCGCCGCGGCCAGCAGAGCCACCGACAGCAGGACTTTCACGCCCTCCCAGAACAGGAAACCGACCAGCGCGGCCTGCGCAAAGCCCGACGAGAGCCGGGACAAGGCGCTGGAGGTCAATCCGTAGGCCATGAGGGCCGAAGGGATCGCCACCGTTGCCGCGCCGTACAGGACCGACACCGCGACAGAGGCCCGTTGCGTGAGCAACGCGGCAACCGCGGCGGCGAGCAGCCCCACCAGCCACTGCACCCCCACCAGCCGCCAGAGCGATAGCCCCGGCTGGCTGGCGCGCCATTGCCGCGCTTCCTCGCGCGTCAACGGCTTGAATTCGGGTTCTTGCGCCCCATCTCCGGGGTCATCGGTCAGGGGCGGCGTCGGCTTGGCAGTCAGCATGGGTCGACAACGCGGTTGACGGAAAGATGACGGACCGGTCAGGTTCGCAAAGCCATTGATTATACGTAGAAACCCGATGGGCCAGTCAAGGCTCGGGAGCGGTCGCGCGCGGGCGAAAACACCCAGCCGGATAATCCCCTCATGAACCCTCCCCTGCCCGATTCGCTCTGCTTTCTCAACGGCGACTACACCGCCCTGCGCGACGCGCGCATCAGCGTGCTCGATCGAGGCTTCATCTTCGGTGATGGCGTCTACGAGGTGCTGCCGGCTTACAGCGGACGGATCTTCCGCTTCACCGAGCACATGGACCGGCTGGACCGCTCGCTGCGCGAGCTGCGCATCGCCAACCCCCACACGCGCGACGAATGGCTGGCGATCGCGCGCCGGCTGATCGCCGACCGCCAGGCCGCGGGCGTGGCCAACCAACTGATCTACCTGCAGGTCACGCGCGGCGTGGCGCCGCGCGACCACGTGATGGTGCCGGGCCTGACGCCCACGGTGTTCGTGATGGCCGGCGAGATGAAGCTGCCCAGCGCCGAGCAGCGCGCCAACGGCGTGGCCTGCGTGACAGCCGACGACTTCCGCTGGCAGAAGGCCCATATCAAAAGCACCAGCCTGCTGGGCGCGGTGTTCGCGCGCCAGATCAGCGCCGACGCCGGCGCGCTGGAAACCGTGATGTTTCGCGACGGCTTCCTCAGCGAGGCCGCGGCCAGCAACGTCTGGGTGGTGAAGAACGGCACCGTGATGGGGCCGCCCAAGGACCACCTGGTGCTGGAAGGCATCCGCTATGGCCTGATCGAGTCGATCTGCCGCGACAACGGCATCCCCTTCGAGCTGCGCCCCGTGTCGCGCGACGAGGTGCTCGCCGCCGACGAGCTGCTGCTGTCCTCGGCCACCAAGGAGGTGCTGCCCATCACCACGCTCGACGGCCGCCCGGTGGGCAATGGCCAGCCCGGCCCGGTGGGCGCGCGCCTGCTGGCCGCCTACCAGCGCGCCGTGGCCGAGCAATCCCTCTGAGGCCACGCCATGGACACGCCACCCGACATCCCGCCCGAGCAGTCGCTCATCACCTACCCCACCCATTTCCCGATCAAGGTGATGGGCGACAACGTCGAGGGCTTCGCCGAGGCCATCGTCGAGGTGGTGCGCAACTTCGACCCGTCCTTCGACGCCGCCACGCTGGAGCGCCGGCCCAGCAAGGCCGGCAACTACATGGGCCTGACGGTGGCCGTGTTCGTCACCAGCCGCGACCAGCTCGACGAGGTCTACCGCACCCTGACCACGCACCCCATGGTCAAGGTCGTGCTCTGATTCCATGGACGTGCGCTGGCTCGGCCGGGCCGCCTACCGGCCCACCTACGAAGCCATGCAGGCCTTCACCGCCGCGCGCACGCCCGACACGCCCGATCAGCTCTGGGTCTGCGAGCACCCGCCGGTGTTCACGCAGGGCCTGGCCGGCCACGAAGACCACCTGCTCGCGCCCGGCGACATCGAGGTGGTGGCCACCAACCGCGGCGGCCAGGTCACGTACCACGGCCCGGGCCAGGTGGTGGCCTACCCGCTGATCGACCTGCAGCGCGCGGGCTACTTCGTCAAGGAATACGTCTACCGCATCGAAGAAGCGGTGATCCGCACGCTGGACCATTTCGGCGTCACCGGCCACCGCGTGGCCGGCGCGCCTGGCATCTATGTGCGGCTGGACGATCCGCGCGGCCACGCGCGGCTGCCGCAGGCGCCCGCGCGGCGCGAGCCCGGCAGCCCGCCGCCCGCGCCCGACTTCGCCGGCCTGGGCAAGATCGCGGCACTGGGCATCAAGGTGAGCCGGCACTGCACCTACCACGGCGTGGCCCTGAACGTGGCCATGGACCTGCAACCCTTCCACCGTATCAACCCGTGCGGCTACGCCGGGCTGCAAACGGTGGACCTTTCTACAATCGGCGTCCCCGTCACCTGGGACGACGCGGCCATTGTCCTGAGCCAGAAGCTCGGCGCACTGCTGGCCCCTTGAGCCCATCGCCACCCCCTTCGCCATGAGCACGACCTACGATCCCACCGCCAAGCAGAAAAGCCAGGCCAAGACCGCGCGCATCCCCATCAAGATCGTGCCGGCCGAGACGCTCAAGAAGCCGGAGTGGATCCGCGTCAAGGCGGGCAGCCCGAGCACCCGCTTCTACGAGATCAAGGACATCCTGCGCAGCAACAAGCTGGTGACGGTGTGCGAGGAGGCCAGCTGCCCCAACATCGGCGAGTGCTTCGGCAAGGGCACGGCCACCTTCATGATCATGGGCGACAAGTGCACGCGCCGCTGCCCGTTCTGCGACGTCGGCCACGGCCGCCCCGATCCGCTGG
Organism: Hydrogenophaga sp. YM1; assembly: GCF_016903055.1. Taxonomy (NCBI): domain Bacteria; kingdom Pseudomonadati; phylum Pseudomonadota; class Betaproteobacteria; order Burkholderiales; family Comamonadaceae; genus Hydrogenophaga; species Hydrogenophaga sp. YM1. The sequence continues at coordinate 4,442,691 of NZ_CP070223.1, forward strand.
ACGCGGACGAGCCGGTCAACCTGGCCAAGACCATCGCCCAGCTCCAGCTGAAATACGTGGTGATCACCAGCGTGGATCGCGACGATCTGCGCGACGGCGGCGCGGGCCATTTCGTCGAGTGCATCCGCAAGACGCGCGAGCTCTCCCCCCAGACCACCATCGAGGTGCTGGTGCCCGACTTCCGCGGTCGCGACGACCGAGCGCTGGACATCCTGAAGGCCGCGCCGCCCGACGTGATGAACCACAACCTGGAGACCGTGCCGCGCCTGTACAAGGAAGCGCGCCCGGGTTCGGACTACGCCTTCAGCCTGAACCTGCTCAAGAAGTTCAAGGCCCTGTTCCCGAACGTGCCGACCAAGAGCGGCATCATGGTCGGCCTGGGCGAGACCGACGAGGAGATCCTGCAGGTGATGCAGGACATGCGCGCGCACGGCATCGACATGCTCACCATCGGGCAGTACCTGTCGCCCAGCGGCCACCACCTGCCGGTGCGCCGCTACGTGCACCCCGACACCTTCAAGATGTTCGAGGCCAAGGCCTACGAGATGGGCTTCACCCACGCCGCCGTGGGCGCCATGGTGCGCAGCAGCTACCACGCCGACCAGCAGGCCCACGGCGTGCTGGAAGCGCTGGCGGCGCCGGCTTCCGCCGGCCCGCGCTGAGCGCCCGGCCCGCTCAGCGGGCCCCGGCCAGCAGCGCCTCGATGCGCGCGCCGGCCTGCAAGACCGCCGCGTCCTGGAAGCGCGGCCCCACCACCTGCACGCCGAAGGGCGCGCCCTCGGCGTCGGCGCCCAGCGGCAGGCTCAGCGCCGGCTGCTGCGTGAGGTTGAACGGGTAGGTGAAACCGCCCACGGCCTCGAACCAGGGCCCGGCGCCCACCTCGCCCAGCGGCGGCGCCGCGCCCGGCGTGGCCGGCGTGATCAGCAGGTCGACGTCGGCGAAGCGCTGCGCCAGCGCACCGGTCCAGGCGCGCAGGCGGGCGCGGGCGCGCGCCAGCTCGGCCGGCGCCTGCGCGGCGCCCTGCCCGTACGCGTCGCGCAGGCCGGGCGAGAGCCGCTCGCGCTGCGCCTCGGTCCAGTCCACGAAGGACTCATGGATGCGCGACAGCCAGACGCGCCACATGTCCTCGGCCCGGTCGCTCGCGGCCTCGGGCCAGTGGATCAGCGTGTGGCCCGCGCCGGCCAGGCGCTCCACCAGTGCCGCCACGGCCTCGGCCATGGCCGGCTGCACGGCCCGCGACGAGCCCAGCGACAGCGTCCAGGCCACGCGCAGGGCGCGGGCGGGCGGCGCCTCGGTCCGCGCGAACAGCGAAGAAGGGTCGCGCGCGTCGGCTTGCGACAGCACGCGCATGGCCAGGGCGCAGTCGGCCACCGAGCGCGTGAACGTGCCCAGGTGCGCGAACTCGGCGAAAGCGCTGGCCGGCGCGAGCGGGATGGCGCCGAAGCTGGGCTTGAAGCCCACCGTGCCGCTCCACGACGCGGGCAGGCGCACCGAGCCGCCGGCGTCGCTGCCCAGGGCCAGCGGCCCCCAGCCAGCGGCCACCTGCGCGGCCGCCCCGCTGCTGGAGCCGCCGATCTCGCGGCCCGGCGCCGCGGGGTTGCGGGTGGTGCCGGCCTGCGGGTTCGACGAACCCACGGTCCAGCCGAACTCGGTGGTGGTGGTCTTGCCGAACAGCACCGCGCCGCCCGCGCGCAGCGGCGCCACGCCGGGCGCGTCCTGCGGCACGGGGTCGTCGCTGCCGCTCAGCGAGCCGCGCCGCGTGGGCCAGCCGGCCACGTTCACCAGGTCCTTGATGGAGACCGGCACGCCGTCCAGCACCGACAGGGGCCGGCCCTCATGCCAGCGCCGGCCCGAGGCCTCGGCCTCGCGCGCGGCCGCCGCGCGGTCGAGCAGGCAGAAGGCGTTGATGCCGCGCGCGTCGGCCTCGATGGCGTCGAACAGCTGGTCCAGCGCCTGCAGCGGGTGCAGGCGGCCATCGCGGTAGGCCGCGGTCAGCCCGGCGACGTCCAGGGACAGGGCGTCGACGGCCATCAGGGCGCCGCCTTGAAGGTTTCGAACTCGACGTTGTAGTAGGCGCCGTCCTGCTTCTCGAAGCGGCGGATGTACTGGTCGTGCACCACGTCGCGGCTGTTCTTGTCGATGGTCAGGCTGCCGCGCGGGCTGTCGATCTTCAGCCCGGCGAGCGCGGCGATCAGCGTCGGCCCGTCGGCCTTGCCGCCGGTCTTGGCCAGCGCCGCGTACAGCGCGGCCATGCCGTCGTAGGCGGCCACGCCCATGATGGTGGGGCGCGACTTCGCATCGCGCTGGGCCTTGAACTCGCGCACGAAGCGCTCGTTCAGCGCCGACTTGTGGTGCATGGAATAGGGGTACACGGTGGTGATGCCCACGCCGCGCTCGCCGATCGCCTCGACCAGGGCCTCGTCGACGATGTCGCCGGTGCCGATGAGCTGGATGCCGGCCTCGGGCAGGCCTTTGTCGCGGTACTCCTTGATGAAGGCCGGCGCCACGTCGCCGCCGTTGACGAAGGAGAACAGCACATCGGGCCGGGCGTCCTTCACGCGCTGCATGTAGGGCGCGAAGTCCAGCGTCATGAGCGGCGTGCGCACGCTGCCCACGATCTCGCCGCCGGCCTTCTTGAAGGCCGCGATGAAGGCCGCCTCGGCGTCGTGGCCCGGCGAGTAGTCGGCCACGATCACATAGGCCTTCTTCGCGCCCTGCTGGATGGCCCACTGCGCGATCGGCGGCACGGTCTCCGGGTAGTGGAAGGAGGTGCGCACCATGTAGGGCGACTTGGCGGTGAGCCCGCCGGCGGCCGCGTTCATGACGATCATGGGCACCTTGGCCTGGGTGGCGATGGGCGCCACCGCCAGCGCGTTCGGCGTGAAGCCGAAGCCCGCGAGCACGTTCACCTTCTCGCGCACCACCAGTTCGGTGGCGATGCGCTTTGCCGCGTCGGGGTTGGGCCCGCCCACGTCCTTGATCACCACCTCCACGCGCTTGCCGGCCACGCTGTCGCCGTGCATCTTCTGGTAGGCCCGTATGCCGGCCTGCATCTGCTTGCCGAATTCGGCGAAGGGGCCGGACATCTCGGCGATGACGCCGACACGCACGGTGTCCTGGGCGAAGGCGGCGGGTGCGGCCGCCAGACCCAAGGCGACGAGCGCGCCACCAAGGGCTTTCTGGAAAGGGAATGGCATGACAGGTGTCCTCATGGGGGGTTGAACCGGGCGCCCCGGCGCCCGCGATGGAATCGGGGGGTCAGGCGGGTTCGGCGATGCCCACGCCCAGCAGGCCTTCGAGCAGGGCCGCGTCCTGGGCCAGCGCCGCGCTCGGCCCCGCGTGCACCACGGTGCCGCGCTCCAGCACGATGGCCTGGTGCGTCATCTCCAGCGCCAGCACGGGGTGCTGCTCCACGACGATGGACGCCAGACCTTCCTGCTCGCAGAGCCGGCGGATCGAGACCGCCAACTCCTCCACGACGATGGGCGCCAGGCCTTCCATGGGCTCGTCCAGCAGCAGCAGGCGCGGGTTGGTCATCAGCGCGCGGCCGATGGCCAGCATCTGCTGCTCGCCGCCCGAGAGCTGGTTGCCGTAGTTGCCGCGCCGCTCGCGCAGGCGCGGGAACAGCCCGTACACGCGCCGCAGGTTCCACGGCCCCTTGGTGGCGATCACCGTGAGGTTCTCCTCCACCGTGAGCGAGGGAAAGACCTCGCGCTCCTGCGGCACCCAGCCCAGGCCGGCGCCGGCGCGGCGGTGCGAGGGCCAGCGCGTGATGTCCTGCCCGGCCCAGCGCACGGCGCCGCGCATCACGCGGGTGTTGCCCATCAGGGTTTCGAGCAGCGAGGTCTTGCCCACGCCGTTGCGGCCCAGCACAGCGAGGCTCTGTCCCTCGTCGAGCGAAAAGCCCAGTTCGTGCAGCACGACGGCGTTGCCGTAGCCGGCCACCACCCGGTCGAAAGCCAGCAGCTCAGCCATGCGCCACCTCCACGGGGATGGCGCGCGTGGCCTGCGTGTGGGACTGGCCCAGGTAAACCTCGCGCACGCGCGGGTCGCGACCGATCTCGGTCGGCGTGCCCTCGGTGAGCACCTGCCCCGTGACCAGCACCGAGATGCGGCGCGCGAAGCGAAAGACCAGTTTCATGTCGTGTTCGATGAAGAGGACGCTGATGTCCGCCGGCAGCGCGGCGATGACCTCGAATAGCTCGCCACTCTCGTCCTCCGGCACGCCGGCGGCCGGCTCGTCGAGCAGCAGGATGCGCGGCTTGGCCGCCATGGCCAGCGCGATCTCCAGCAGGCGCTGCTTGCCGTAGGGCAGCTCGGCCACCGGTACCTCGGCCAGCGCATCGAGCTTCAGGCGCCCGAGCAGCTCGTGCGCCTCCGCGTAGACGGCGGCGTGGCGCTTGAGCGGGCGCCACCACACGGCGCCCAGGCCCTCGCGTTCGCTGATCGCCAGCACCACCGAGCTCAGCGGCGTGAGGCTGGGGAACAGGGTGTTGATCTGGAAGGTGCGGGCCAGGCCGCGGCGCGCGCGGCGGTCGGCCGACAGCGCGGTCACGTCCTCGCCGTTCATGAGCACGCGGCCGGCCGAGGGCTTGTAGACGCCGGTGAGCAGGTTGATCAGCGTGGTCTTGCCGGCGCCGTTGGGGCCGATCAGGGCCTGGCGCGCGCCGGGCTCCAGCGACAGGCTCACCTCGCTCACCGCGCGGAAGGCGCCGAAGGAGATGCCCAGGCCATGGGTCTGCAGGGCGGGCGTGTTCATCGGGCGTCCTCCCGGGTCTGGAACAGGCGCGAGAGCGCGCCCATGAGGCCACCGCGGCCCATCAGCACCGCGGCGATGAGGAAGAGGCCCAGCCAGAACTGCCAGTACTGCGGGTTCATGTCGGCGAACCAGTCGTGCACCAGCATGTAGACGATGGCGCCGATCAGGCCGCCGTACAGGCGCCCCGTGCCGCCCAACACCAGGATGATCAGGATCTCGGCCGAGCGGTTGAAGCCGATCGATTCGATGCCGACGAACTGCGTGGTCTGCGCCAGCAGCGCGCCCGCGACGCCGGCCACGCCGGCCGACAGCGCGTAGGCCAGGCGCAGGCGCGCGTCCACCGGCGAGCCGATGGCCAGCATGCGCTTGCGGCTGTCGTGGATGCCGCGCAGCGCCAGGCCGAAGGGCGAGCGCAGGATCAGCCGCACGCCCAGGAAGACCAGCAGCACCATGAAGAAGGCGTAGACGAAGGCGGTCTGGCCGAACAGGTCGAACTCGAAGCGGCCGAACAGCGGCTGCACCACCATGCCCTGCAGGCCGTCGGTGCCGCCGGTGATGCCCGAGAGCCGGTTCGCCAGCTCGGCCAGCAGCATGCACACGCCGATGGTGATCATCAGCCGCGCCAGGTCGGTGCCGCGCACCACCAGGGCGCTGAGCAGGTAGCCGAGCGCCACGCAGACCAGCAGCGCCACCAGCAGGCCCGAGAAGGGTTCGCCCCAGCCATGCTTGGCCAGCAGGCCGGCCGCGTAGGCGCCCGCGCCGAAGAAGGCCGCGTGGCCCACGGTGAGGATGCCGGCGTAGCCCAGGGCCATGTCCAGCGACACGGCGAACAGGCCGAAGATGAGGATCTGGCTCATCAGGCTCAGGTGCTCGGGCAGCAGGAAGTAGCACGAGCCCAGGGCCAGCCAGAAGAACACCTCGGCCGCCCGCAGCTGCGCGGGCTTCAAAACAATGGGTTTCATATCAGCGGCGCCCCAGATGCGGCGTTTGAAGCGAGGCCAAGCAGAGGCACCGCGGGACCGGCTTGGCCGGACCGCAGGTGCCGCCCCCTTGAGGGGGTCGCGCGAAGCGCGGCGGGGGTGTTCGGATCACGCCAAGCCCTTTCGCGGGACGATCCCGTTGGGCCGCACGAGCAGCATGACGATCATGACCACGTAGATGAGGAAGGCGCCCGCCTCGGGCAGGTAGTACTTGCCGGCCACGTCCACGATGCCCACCAGCAGCGCGGCCACGAAGGGGCCGGTGATGGTGCCGGCGCCGCCGACGCAGACCACGATGAGGAAGTACACGAGGTACTTCAGCGGAAAGCTGGGCTCCAGCCCCAGCATGCCCAGGCTGAGCGCGCCGCCCAGGCCCGCCAGGCCGCAGCCCAGCGAGAAGGTGAGGAAGAACAGGCGCTGCACCGGAATGCCGGTGCCGGCGGCCACGCGCTGGTTGTCCACCGCCGCGCGCACCATGGCGCCGTAACGCGTGCGCCCCAGGCCCAGCAGCAGCGCCGCGAGCACCAGCAGGCCGCAGACGATGAGGAACAGGCGGTAGCGGCTCACCTCCAGGCCCAGCAGGGACAGGCGGCCGTCGAGGGACTCGGGCAGCGTGAACGGCTGCATCGTGGGCCCGAAGAACCAGGTGAAGGCCGCCACCGACACGAACACGATGCCGATGGACAGCAGCACCTGGTCGAGCGGGTGCGCCTTGTAGAGCCGCCGGTAGAGCAGCGCCTCGAACAGCGCGCCCACCAGCGCCGCGGCGACGAAGGCCGCCGCGAGCGCGGGGTAGAAGCCCAGGCCGTAGCGGTTCATCAGCAGCGCCGCCGCGTAGCCGCCCACCATGGCGAAGCTGCCGTGGGCCAGGTTCACGAAGTTCATCAGGCCCATCGTGATGGACAGGCCCACTGCTATGAGGAACAGGAGCATGCCGTAGGCCACTCCGTCGAAGATCACGATCGCCATGGGGATCCGTTCACAAGTCCGCCGGGCGCGCGCTCAAGGGGCGGCCTTGGCCGGGTCCTTCACGCGCTCGAACTGGTCGAACTCCACGTTGACGAGCTTGCCGTTCACGCGTTCGGTCTTGCGGATGTAGACGGTCTGCACGATGTCGCGCGTGGCGGCGTCGATCTCCACCGGGCCGCGCGGGCTCTCGAACTGCAGGCCCTTGAGGGCGTCCATGACCTTCTCGCCGCGGGTGTCGCCCTGGGTCTTGGCCAGCGCGGCCTCGATGGCCGAGAGCGCGTCGTAGGCCGAGACGGCGAAGTAGCTCGGGCGCATGGCCTTGCCGAACTGGGCCTCGAAGTCCTTCACGAACTTCTGGTTCTTGGCCGAGGGGTGCGCATAGGAGTAGTGGTGGCTGGTGACCAGGCCCAGGGCCACGTCGCCGGTGGCGTCGAGGTAGCTGTCGTCGGTGGCTTCGCCGGTGGCGAAGAGCTGGATGCCGGCGGCCTCCATGCCGCGCTCCTTCCACACCTTCAGGAAGGCCGGCGGCATCACGCCCGAGGGGAAGAAGAAGAACACCGCCTGCGGCTTGGCGTCCTTGATGCGCTGCACGTAGGCCGAGAAGTCGGGGTTGTTCATGGGCGTGCGCAGCTCGCCGGCGATCTGGCCGCCGCCGGCCGTGAAGGCCTTCTTGAACGCGGTCTCGGCATCGACGCCCGAGGCGTAGTCGGCGACCACGGTGTAGACGTTGTTCACGCCCTTGCGCAGCAGCCAGCGCGCCATCGGGTCCGACACCTGCTGCACCGTGAACGAAACGCGTGCGATGTAGGGCGAGCTGGTGGTGATGGCCGAGGACGAGGCGTTGGCCACGATGGTGGGCACCTTGGCCTGGGTGGCGATGGGCGCGACGGCATAGGCGTTGGGGCTGAAGTCCAGGCCGGTGATGAAGCTCACCTTGTCGCGCACCACCAGTTCCTGGGCGAAGCGCTTGGCCGCGTCGGGCGCGGGGCCGGCGGTGTCCTTCTTGACGATCTGCACCGGCCGGCCGGCGATCTGGCCGTTGCGCTCCTTGAGGAAGAGCGCGATGCCGGCGTCGAACTGGCGGCCGTAGTCGGCGTAGGGACCGGAGTAGGTGGCGATCAGGCCGATGCGCAGCGGCTCGGCGGCCTGCGCGGCCCCGAGCGCGCCCAGGGCGCCGAGGCCGGCCAGGCCGAGTGCGGCGATGGCTTGTCGTTTGGTGAGGGTCATGGTGGGGCTCCGTGGGGAAGGGAAAAATGCGAAAGGGGGTTCAGGCCGCAGCGCCCAGCGCGGCCATCGCGGCCTTGAGGTCGCTGGCCGGGTCGGCCAGGACCTGGGGCGACAGGCGCGCGCCCGCCGCGATGAGCTGGCGGCTCAGCAGGTGTTCGCCCGGGCGGTTGACGCTGTGCGCGGCCGCGACCGCACCGTCTCGCAGGTAGAAAACGCTGAAGCGCCCGCTGTCGGGCTCGCCGCGCACCACGGCTTCGTCGTCGGCCCGGGCCACGCCGGCCATCTGGAACTTGAGGTCAAACTGGTCGCTCCAGAACCAGGGCACGGCGGTGTTGGGGCGGGGCTGGCCGACCAGCAGGCTGGCGGCGGCGCGCGCACCGTCGGTGGCGGCCTGGATGGATTCGTGCCGCACGCGCGGCGCGCCGGGCGCGGGCGCCACGGCGGCCACGTCGCCGGCCGCCAGCACACCCTCGGCCGAGGTGCGGCCCAGCGGGTCGGTGACGATGCCGTTGTCCACCGTCAAGCCGGCGTCGCGCGCGAGCTCGCTGTTGGGCCAGACGCCAATGCCCAGCACCACCAGATCGCAGTCGATGCGCTGGCCATCGGCCAGCTCGACGGCGGCCACGCGGCCGTTGGCGCCCAACAGGCCGCGCACGCCGCGCCCGGTCAGCACCCGCACGCCGCGCTGGCGGTGCGCGTCTTCCACGAAGGCCGCCATGCGCTCGGGCAGGCTGCGCGCCAGCAGGCGCGGCTGGGTCTCGACCACGCAGACCTCGGCGCCGCGCGCGCGCAGCGCGGCCGCCACCTCCAGGCCGATGAAGCCGCCGCCGATCACGCAGACCGAGCGCGCGGACGCGGCGGCCTCGGCCACGCGCAGCGCGTCGTCCAGGGTGCGCAAGGGCAGCACGCCGTCCAGTTCGGCGCCGGGCAGCGACAGGGCGCGGGCGCGCGCGCCGGTGGTGAGCGCGAGCCAGCCGTGCTCGAGCACGCTGCCGTCGTCCAGCGTGAGGCGGCGCGCCGCCAGGTCCAGCGCGGCGACGCGGCGGCCCAGGCAGAGCCCGATGCGCTTCTGGGCGTAGAACTCGGGCGCGCGCAGCCAGAGCTGGTCCACCGTGGCCTTGCCGGTGAGCAGGCCTTTGGACAGTGGCGGGCGCTGGTAGGGCGGGTGGGGTTCATCGCCGACGATGAGGATGTCCTCCTCGAAACCCAGCTCGCGCGCGCTGCTGGCGAGCTGCAGTCCGGCGTAGGAGGCGCCGACGATGACCAGGGGCCGGGTCGTTGTGCTGCGGGTCATGGGCTCACTCCGGTTCGGGGGTATCGGGGCGCCGCATTGTATGCAAGTGAATTCATCAAACCAACACAGTCGGACAAACAGGCGACAAGCGAACGATGTAGATGGAGAAATAAAGGGTTAACCCTTATTTGATTGGCACCAATTTGGAGCAATCAACTGGCTTTCAAAATCAATCCCGACTCATTGCATGCAGCTTGCATGCCAACTCATCGCCGCGGCGTGCATTCGCGGCCGGCTCTCCTAGAATTCCCCGCCCGCATCCCCCTGTTCAACCGCATGGACTCCCAACAATCCCGCGTGCTGGTGCAGCTGCGCGACCTGATCCTCAAAGGCGAGTTCGTGCCGGGCGAGCGCCTGGCCGAGATCCCGCTGGCCGAGAAGCTCGGCGCCTCGCGCACGCCGGTGCGCCTGGCGCTGGCCAGCCTGGAGCACGAAGGCCTGATCGAGCCTTCGCCGACGGGGGGCTACCAAATGCGCCGCTTCACCTCGCAGCAGATCGCCGACGCGATCCGCGTGCGCGGCCTCATCGAGGGTTTCGCCGCCCGCCTGCTGGCCGAGGAAGGCGCACCGCGCCAGCTGCTGCGCGAGCTGCACGAATGCCTGGAGCGCGGCGACCAGACGGTCAACAAGCCGACCATGGAGCTGGACGACTACACGGCCTACGTCGAGGCCAACGACCGCTTCCACCAACTCATCATGGACGGCTGCGGCAACTCGGTGCTGCGCCGGATCATGGACATGCTGGACGCCATGCCCTTCGCCTCGCCCAGCTCCATGCTGCCCATGCAGTCGTCCATGGAAGAGGGCCAGCAATGGATGCGTCTGGCCCAGCGCACGCACCACGCCATGGTGCAGGCCATCGAGCGCGGCCAGGGCTCGCGCGCCCAGGCCCTCGGTGAAGAGCACGTGGAGATCGCGCGCATGAACCTCGACTACGCGCTGGAGCGACCCGAACTCGCCACGCGGCTGATGCCCGGCATGCGGCTGGTGGCCACCAAGAACAAGGCCTGAGGACCCCCCCATGGGCCGCACCGCCTCCGCCCGCGACCACCTGAGCGTGCGCGCCTACGGCGCCTCGCATGGCTGCCACGACCACGGGCATTTCCAGATCCTGGTCGGCCTGGAGGGCGCGCTCGAACTGGAGATCGCGGGCCGCGGGCAGCGCATCGCCGCGGGCGACGGCTGCATCGTGCCGCCGGGCGAGCGCCACGACTTCGAGGCGCGCCAGGGCGCGCGCTGCCTGGTGCTGGACAGCCACGTCAGCGACTGGGCCCTGGCCACGGCCAGGCCCACGGCCGCCACGCAGGCGCTCGCGCGCTACCTCGCCGAGGCCTGCGCGCGTGGCCTGCCCCGCGCCCAGGCCCTGGGCCCCGCCCTGCTGCTGGAGAGCTGGCTGCCCGACGGCGCCGCGCCCCGGCGCGCGCGCCGCGCGATCGACTGGTCCGCGCTGGCCGACTGGGCGCGCACGCGCTGGGCGCACGAGGCCATCGAGGTGGCCGATCTGGCCGCGCGCGCGCACCTGAGCCCGGCGCAGTTCGCCGCCCGCTGCCGCGAGGAGCTGGGCCTGAGCACGCAGCGCTGGCTGCGCGGGCTGCAGCTCGAGCAGGCGCGCCGGCTGCGCGCCCAGGGCCTGCCCGTGGCCGAGGCCGCGCGGCGCAGCGGCTACCGCTCGCCCTCGGCGCTCACGGCGGCGCTGCGCCGCCGCGCCTGAGCCGCGCCTGAGCCGCGCCGCGCGACGATGGACCCGCGCCGCGCGACGGCGTGCCGCGCGATGATCGCGGGATGCGTTCCGCCAACCTGCTCGCCCTGGGCGCGATCGTGCTGTGGGCCTCGCTCGCCGCGCTCGGCGTGGCCCTCTCCCACGTGCCGCCCTTTCTGCTGACCGGCCTCGGCCTGCTCGTCGGCAGCCTGATCGCCTTGCCGCTGTCGCGCTTCGACCTGCGCCGCTGGCGCGTGCCACCGAGCACGCTGGCGCTGGGCATCTACGGCCTGTTCGGCTTTCACTTCCTGCTGTTCATCGCCCTGCGCCACGCACCACCGGTGCAGGCCAACCTCATCAACTACCTCTGGCCATTGGGCATCGTGGTGATGGCGCCGCTGATCCTGCCGGGCGTGCGCCTGGGCGCGCGCCACCTGATCGCCGCGCTGATCGGTTTCGCGGGCGCCGCCTTGGCCATCCTCGGCCGCGCCGAGGGAGGCGCTGGCACCGCCTGGGCCTGGGGCTACCTGCCGGCGCTGGGCTCGGCGTTCATCTGGGCCACCTACTCGCTGCTCACCCAGCGCGTGACACACTTCCCCACGGCCGCCATCGGCGGCTTCGCCGCGGTTTCAGGCGCGTTGTCGCTGCTGTGCCACGCGGCGCTGGAGCACCCGGTGGCGCTGTCGGCTCGGGATGGAGCGCTGATCGCGCTGCTGGGCCAGGGCCCACTGGGTGGCGCCTTCTTCCTGTGGGACGCGGCACTCAAGCGCGGCGACGCACGCCAGATCGGCGTGCTGAGCTTTCTCACGCCGCTGCTGTCGACCTGCACTTTGCTGGCGGTGCGCGGCGAATGGCCCAGTGCCTCGGTGCTGGTGGCGGCCGCCATGATCGTGGGCGCGGCGGTATTGGCCACGCGCGCGCGCTGAGACCGCCTCAGTCGACCAGCAGCGCGGCCGGGTCGTCGGACTGCAGCACGGTCTGCGCCCAGGCGGCCAGCTTGCCCGTGTCGCTGCGCAGGATTTGCTGCTTGACCGCGAGGATGCGCGAGGGGTGCATGGAGAAGCTGCGCAGCCCCAGGCCCAGCAGCAAGCGCGTGAGCGTCACGTCACCCGCCATCTCGCCGCACACGCTCACGCCCTTGCCCTGGGCGCGCGCCTGCGCGATGGTGCTGGCCACCAGCTGCAGCACCGCCGGGTGCAGCGGGTCGTACAGGTGCGACACGGCCTCGTCGGCGCGGTCGATGGCCAAGGTGTACTGGATCAGGTCGTTGGTGCCGATCGACAGGAAGTCGAAGTGGCGCAGGAACAGCGGGATGGTCAGCGCCGCCGCGGGCACCTCGATCATGGCGCCGAGCCGCACCTCGCCGAAGGGCACGTCGGCCACGGTGAGCTGGTCGCGCGCGCGGTTCACCAAAGCCAGGGTCTGGCGGATCTCGCTCGCGTGCGCGAGCATGGGAATGAGCAGGTTGACCGGTCCGTGCGCGGCCGCGCGCAGGATGGCGCGCAGCTGCTCAAGGAACATGGCGGGATCGGCCAGGCTCCAGCGGATGGCGCGCAGGCCCAGGGACGGGTTGAGGTGGTCGTCGCCGCGCGCGGCGCTGCGGTCCAGCGGCTTATCGGCGCCCACGTCCACGGTGCGGATGGTGACCGGCAGGCCCTGCATGCCCTCGACGGCGCGGCGGTAGGCGCGGTACTGCTCCTCCTCGTCGGGCAGGCGGCCGTTGCGGCCCATGAAGAGGAATTCGCTGCGGAACAGGCCGACGCCAGCGGCACCGGCCTTGAGCGCGCCCACCACGTCGTCGGGCTGCTCGATGTTGGCCAGCAGCTCGATCTTCTGGCCGTCGAGCGTGACGGCCGGCGTGTTCTTCAACCGCGAGAGCTTCTCGCGCTCGACCTCGCCCTGGCGCTGCTTGTAGCCGTACTCGGCCAGCACGATGGGCGAGGGATCGACCACCACCACGCCGGCGTCGCCGTCGATCACCACCCAGTCGTCCTGGCGGATCAGGTGGCTGGCCGAGCGCGCGCCCACCACGGCCGGGATGTCCAGGCTGCGCGCCACGATGGCGGTGTGGCTGGTCTTGCCACCGACGTCGGTGACGAAGCCGGCGAACACGCTCTGCTTGAACTGCAGCATGTCGGCCGGCGAAAGGTCGTGCGCAATGAGCACCAGCGGCTCGTCCTCGCTCGCGCGCGCGGCCGCGACGGCGGGTGCGGCGATCGGCGTGGCCTGGCCGCGCATCACGCGCAGCATGCGGTCCACCAGTTGCTCCAGGTCGGCCTTGCGCTCGCGCAGGTAGGGGTCTTCCATCTCGTCGAACTGGCGCGAGATGACCTCCAGCTGCGTGGTCAGGGCCCATTCGGCGTTGTAGTGCCGGTCCTGCACCCAGTGCTTCACGCCGTCGGTGAGCTGCTCGTCCTGCAGCAGCATGAGGTGCACGTCGAGCAGTGCCGCGAGCTCGGGGTGGGCATCGACCTGGCCCAGGCCAACCAGGCCCTGCTGCACGCGCAGGATCTCCTCGGCCACCGCCTTGCGCGCCTGGCGCAAGCGCTCGATCTCGCCCTCCACCTCGTGCGCCGCGATGAGGCGGTGCGCCACGTCCACGCGGCTGGCGGCGACGATCACGGCCCGCCCGATGGCCACGCCTCGGGACACGGCGAGACCATGAACGGAGAACGTCATGTGTCGCCGCCGGAGCGCCTGGAGGCGAAACCGCGCCCTCGGGGAGCCCCGACCCGCGAAGCGACAGCGCGTGGGGGCCTCTTCATTCGCCCTCGCCGAACTTGTCGTTGATGAGGGCCAGCAGCGCGTCCATCGCGGCGCGCTCGTCGCTGCCGTCGGTCTCGATGTCCACCGTGCTGCCCAGTCCCGCGGCCAGCATCATCACGCCCATGATGCTCTTGGCGTTGACGCGGCGTTCGCCGCGCGACATCCAGACATCGCTGATGAAGGTGCCCGCCAGCTTGGTGAGCTTGGCCGAGGCGCGGGCGTGCAGGCCCAGCTTATTGCTGATGGTCGCGGTGGTCTTGATCATGCGGGGATCGTCGGGCCTGGTTTTGCGGAGCGGTCACGGCCACCTGCATCACGCCCTGCGTGGCACCGATGATGGCGCGCGAGATCAGCGCGTCGAGCGACTCGTGGCGGTAGCTCACGGTGCGCAGCAGCATGGGCAGGTTCACGCCGCAGACGAGCTTGCTGCGCACGCCGTCGATGAGGCGCTGGGCCACGTTGCAGGGCGTGGCGCCGAACATGTCGGTGACCACCAGGGTCTGCGGACGGGCCATCTGGGCCAGCAACGCGCGCGCCTGGGCCAGGGTTTCTTCGGGCGGCACGTTGGGCTGCACGTCCAGCGCCACCACCGCGTCCTGCGCGTCGGGAAAGACATGCAGTACGCACTGCCGCAGGGCCGAGGCCAGCGGGGCGTGCGCGATCAGCAGAATGCCGTTCATGGGCGCAGTGTAGCGGCGCGGTCCCGCTCGATGCGGCGCCAGCCGCGCCAGAACAGCCCGTAGGCCGCCACGCAGCACAGCGCGAACAGGGCCACCGCGCCGCGGTAGCGGTCGGGCTCGCTCCAGCCGAAAACGTCCAACGCGTCGATCGCCAGGCCGATGCCCCACTGCAGCACGAATACGCCGGCGAAGATGACCAGGTTGTAGGCCGACAGCGCGCGGCCCGCGGCCTGCGGCGGCAGGGCCAGGGCCACGGCGGGCTGCGACAGCGCCACGAAGGTGGAGCTGACGCAGAACAGCGCCCAGAGCAGCCAGCCCGCGCGCGGGCCGAGCCAGGCGATGGCCACGATCACCACCAGGCTGATGGGCAGGCCCCAGCCGATCAGCGACTCGGGCCGGATGCCGCGGCGCGCCAGGTGCGGGTTGACCACGCCCCAGGTCCAGAAGGACGCGAGCATGCTGAGGTTGATGGCGAACAGGCCCATGGCGGCCTCGTCCGGCGTGTAGCCGGCGACCTTGACCATCCAGGGCCCGGCCCACAGCGCCTGCACGGCCACCATGCCGCCGTAGTTCATGAAGCCCACGGGCACCATGGTGCGGAAGTAGTGGTCGCGCCAGATGAGTCCGTAGCCGCCATCGGGCGAACCGGCGGCCGGCGCGGGCGCGTTCGCGTGCCGCGTCCACGCCGGCACCGACCAGGCCAGCGCCGCCATGGACAGCACGAACAGCAGGGCCAGCGCCCAGAACAGGCCGCGCCAGCCGATCACCGGCAGCAGCCATTGCACCGGCAGCGTGGACGCCACCATGCCCATGGAGCCGGTCATCAGCATCCAGGAGTTGGTGCGCAGCTGTACGGCGGGGCTGAACCAGCGGCGAAAGCCCGTGAGCGGCGCCATGAGGCAGGCGCTGAGCCCCATGCCGGTGAGCACGCGCGCGGCCAGCAGGCTGTAGAAGCTGTCGGCCAGCGCGAAGGCCACGCTGCCCGCGACGGCCATGGCCAGAAAGGCCAGCACCACGCGCTTGGGGCCGTGGTGGTCGAGCCAGCGGCCCATGGGCAGCTGGGTGAGCGCGAAACCGAAGAAATAGCCGCCCGCGAGCAGGCCCAGGTGGCCCGGCGTGAGCGAGAGCTCCGCGCTCAGCGTGGGCGAGAGCGTGGCCGTGATCGCGCGCACCAGGGCCGACAGGAAATACGTGCCGGCAAAGACGAGGAACACCGTCACCGCCACGCGTGGGGTGAGCAGTTCGTCGTGGGCGCTGGAAACGCTCATGGCAGGCGGACTCCCTCGAAGAAGGTGGCGGCGAGCTCGGGCTCGATGGCGCGGCCGTAGATGGCCGCGTGCAGCAGCTGGCCGCCCCGCATGGCGTGCAGGGCGCGCACCTGGACGGGCTCACCGCCCGGGCTGCGCCCACTGGCCTGCAGGCCGAGCGCGCGGTCGCTGCCCGGCACGCCAGCCGGCCAGGACGCGGCGGGGTCGTCGGCCAGGGCCGGGTCGGCCTGCACCGCCAGCAGCGTGGCGCGGCGCCAGGCCTCGAGCGCCCGCGCCGCGCGCGCGGCATCGCCCGCGTCGACCCAGGCCACGGCGAAGGTCAGGCCGCCGGTGTCGCAGCTGAGCATGTGCAGCGTGGCGTTCAGGCCGCCCAGCGGCACCTCGCGCTCGGCGCGCTCGGGCTTGCAGGGCAGCAGGGCCTCTACGGGTGCGCCATCCGCGCGCACGGTGCGCCAGTTGAAGGTGGGGGTGCAGGCGGCGATGAGCAGCAGCCCGGTCAGGGCGCCGGCGAGTCGTCGGGAACGGATCATGGAACTGGACGGGGGCCGGTCCGCGGGGCGCGGCACCGGAGGCGCGAGGGTCTCGCGCACAATGCACGGATGAATGCTCTGGATGGTATCCGCATCCTCGATTGCTCGCGGGTCCTCGCCGGCCCGTGGTGCACGCAGACCCTGGCCGACCTGGGCGCCGACGTGGTGAAGGTGGAGCGCCCGCGCGGGCCCAGCCACCCCGGCGGCGACGACACGCGCGGCTGGGGCCCGCCCTTCCTGCGCGGACGCGATGGCCAGGACACCGCCGAGGCGGCCTACTACCTGGGCGCCAACCGCAACAAGCGCTCCATCACCTGCGACCTCTCGGTGCCCGCCGGGCAGGCGCTGATCCGCGAGCTGGCCGCCCGGGCCGACGTGTTCGTGGAGAACTACAAGGTGGGCGACATGGCGCGCTACGGGCTGGACTTCGCCGCGCTGCGCGCGCTCAACCCGCGCCTGGTCTATTGCTCCATCACCGGCTTCGGCCAGACCGGCCCTTACAAGGACCGCGCGGGCTACGACTACGCGGTGCAGGGCATGGGCGGCCTCATGAGCATCACCGGCGAGCGCGACGACCTGCCCGGCGGCGGCCCGCAGAAGGTGGGCGTGGCCGTGGCCGACCTGTTCACCGGGCTGTACGCGACCGTCGCCATCCAGGCCGCGCTGCGCCACGCCGAGCGCACCGGCGAAGGCCAGCACATCGACATGGCCCTGCTCGACACGCAGGTGGCCATGCTGGCCAACCTGGGCGCCAATTACCTGGTGCGCGGCCGTGCCGACGGGAAGGTGCCGGGCCGCGCGGGCAACGCGCACGCCAACATCGTGCCCTACCAGGTGTTCGAGGTCGCGCCCGACGGCAGCGGCCAGGCGCAGCACATCATCCTGGCCGTGGGCAACGACGGCCAGTTCGCCAAGTTCTGCGACGTCGCCGGCCGCCCCGAACTGGCCCGCGACGAGCGCTTCGCGCGCAACCAGAACCGCGTGCGCCACCGCGCCGTGCTGGTGCCCCTGCTGGAGGCCGTGATGAAGACGCGCGGCAAGGCCGACTGGCTGGCCGCCCTGGAAGCCGCCAAGGTGCCCTGCGGCCCCATCAACGACCTGGCCGAGGTGTTCGCCGACCCACAGGTGCGCGAGCGCGGCATGGTCCACACCTGGGAACACCCGCTGGCCGGCGCCATGGACCTGGTCGCCAGCCCCATCAAGATGAGCGCCACCCCCGTGCGCAATCACCGCCCGCCGCCGCTGCTGGGCCAACACACCGAAGAGGTGCTCGCCGAGTGGCTGGGCGCCGACGCCGCGCGCCTCGCGCAACTCCGCGGCAGCGGAGCGATCTGAACCGCCATGGCCTACCAACCCCTGCCCACCCCAAAATCGCTGCGCGCCGCGGCCGACGCCACGGCCGCGCGCGGCGAACCCCTGGTCGTGATGATCACGCTGCGCGGCTGCGTCTATTGCGAGCTGGTGCGCAACAGCTACCTGCACCCGCTCATGCGCGAGGGCCGGCTGATCGCCGTGCAGCTCGACTTGCAGGACAAGGCCACCGCCATCCAGGACTTCGGCGGCCGCACCACCACGCCGGCCGCCCTGGCCGAGGAATGGCGGGTGCGCCTGACGCCCACGGTCTTCTTCTTCGGCCCCGAGGGCCGCGAACTGGCCGAGCGGCTGGAGGGCGTGACCTCCACCGACTTCTATGGCAGCTACCTGGACGAGCGGCTGGAGTCCGCGCGAAAAGCCCTCAAACGATAGCGCCCACTCACTTCAAGGAGCCGAACACCTTCTTGAGAATGTCGCTGCCCGTGCCCACCGGGTCCTGGCGGATCTTGCGCTCCTCCTCGCCGATGATGGTGTAGAGGCCGTCGAGCGACTTGCCGGTGACGTAGCGCTCGATGTTCGCGTCCTCCTTTTTCACCAGCCCGAAGCCGGAGGCTTTCTCGGCCACGCGGTTGTAGCTGCGCGCCAGGCCCACCTTCTGGGTGGTTTTCGTGACCACGGGCAAGAATTTTTCGCCCAGCGGGGCGCGCGTCTTGTCGGCGAAGAAACGGGTGACGGAGTCGTCGCCGCCCGTCAGGATGTTCTTGGCGTCGGTCACGCTCATGGACTTTACCGCGCCGACCAGCAGGTCCTTGCCCAGGGGCACCGCCTGCTCGGCGGCACGGTTCATGCCGGTGATGAGCTCGTCCACCCGCTTGCCCTGGCCAGCGAAGCTGAGCAGCTTGGCCGCGTCTTCCAGATAACCGGGCAGGGGAATCCGAACTTTCGGGTTGCCGAGGAATCCATCCGTCTTGCCCAGCAAAGCCACGGCGGCCAGCGCGCCTTTTTCGAGCGCGGTGCGAATGCCGGCCGCGGCGTCCTTGTCCGTCAGGTCCGACAGGGACAATGCCCAGGCCTGGCGCTGGGCGGCGACAATCAGCAATCCCACGCTGCCCAGGGACAGGCGATGAAACTGGCGGCGTTGCATGTGGGTGCTCCCTCACGTTGATCCGAGGCGGGCACTGTAGATGGTGAAGCAGGAAATGACAAACCCGATGACCAAGAGGCCCGAACCGAACCGCCGCCAGGTGTTGGGCGCGGGCCTGGCGCTGGGCGCCACCGGCGTGTTCGGCCTGAGCGGCTGCGCGGGCCGCGAGGCCGCGCCGGATTCCACCTTCGTGCTGCTCGACGGCAGCCAGGCCCGCACGGCCGACCTGCAGGGCAAGGTCACCCTGGTGAACTTCTGGGCCACCACCTGCGTGACCTGCGTGAAGGAAATGCCCGCGCTCGTGGCCACCCACCAGAAATACGCGTCGCGCGGCTACGAGACCATGGCCGTGGCCATGAGCTACGACCCGCCGGCCTGGGTGGTGAACTTCGTGCAGTCGCGCCAGCTGCCGTTCAAGGTCGCGCTGGACAACACCGGCGAAATCGCCAAGGCCTGGGGCGACGTGAAGCTCACGCCCACCACCTACCTGCTCGACAAGCAGGGCCGCATCGTCAAGCGCTACGTGGGCGAACCCGAGATGGACGCGCTTCACAAGCTGATCGAGGAACTGCTGGCGGCCTGAGCGCGGCGCGCGGGTCCTCAAGATGAAAGGCCGGGATCCCCCGGCCTTTTTGCTGGGCGCGGGGCGCCGCGCTCAGTTCTTGCGGAAGTCGTCGTGGCAGGCCTTGCAGCTCGCGCCGGCTGCGCCGAAGGCGGCCTTGATCTGGTCCAGGTTGCCGGTCTTGGCGGCCGCGTTCAGCTTGGCAACCTCGCCCATCATCTTCTCGCTCGCCGCCTTGAACTTGGCCTGCTCGGTCCAGACGGCGGGCTCGGCCCGTGTGTCGCCCTTGTCGGTGCCGGGGCCGAAGGCCTCCCAGGGCAGCTTGCTCATGGTCTCCGCGATGGCCGCGCTCTCGGCCGCCACCTTGGCGTCGAAAGGCACACGGCCGTTGGCCATGGCGCCGACCCGGCCGAAGTGCGCGGCCAGCACCGTGAACGAGGCCTTGCGGTACTTCACGGCGTCCTCGGGTTTCTGGAACTGGGCCATGGCCGGGGCGGCCAGGGCGCTGGCGGCCAGCGCCAGGACGAGCGGAGCGACTGTCTTCATTGAATCTCCTGTGGGGATGTTGAACGCCGGCTCTGCAGGCCGGCGCTCGCTGAGGTTGCCACGACGGGTAAAGTTCCGTTGAACCGATCCGGCATTTCCCGATCCACCGCTCGGTCGTCACCCACGCTTCGCCAACATGCACACCATCCGCATCTGGGACCTGCCCACCCGACTGTTCCACTGGCTGCTCGCGCTCTGCGTGATCGGGCTCATCACCACCGGCACCCTCGGTGGCGCCTGGATGGAGTGGCATCTGCGGCTGGGCTACGCCGTGCTGGCGCTGCTGCTGTTCCGGCTGGTGTGGGGCTTTCTGGGCGGGCGCTGGTCGCGCTTCGCCAGCTTCGTCTACTCGCCGCGCTCGCTGCTGCGCTACCTGCGTGGTCGCGCGCCCCTGGAGCACACCGCCGGCCACACGCCCCTGGGCGCGCTGTCGGTGTTCGCCCTGCTGCTGGCCCTGGCGGCCCAGGTGGGCAGCGGCCTCATGAGCGACGACGAGATCGCCACCTTCGGGCCGCTGGCGCGCTTCGTCTCGGGCGAGACGGTCTCGGCCGCCACCGGCTTCCACAAGGACGTGGGCCAGTACCTGGTGATCGGCCTGCTGGTGCTGCACCTGCTGGCCATCGCCTGGTACCTGTTCGTGAAGCGCCAGCCACTGGTCCAACCCATGCTGAAGGGAGACAAGCAGTTGCCCGCGCCCCTGCCGCCCTCGCGCGACGGCCGTTGGGACCGGGCGCTCGCCGGTGCCTTGCTGGGGGTGTGTTCGGCCTTCGTGGCCTGGCTGGTCAGCGTCGGCTACGCGCCCTGACGGCCTGGCCCGCCGCGGCGCTGGCTGGCCCCGCTCGGGCGGATTGACTTATATTGCCGGTTCGCCCTCCCCCTGCGGCCCCGCCGGCCGCCCCCCGAACCCATGCCCGAGACGCCTTCAGCCGCCATTGAACTGCGGCTGGCCGAATCCCCCGACGACATCCTGGCGGTGCGCGCCTTGTTCCTGGACTACCAGGCCTCGCTGGACGTGGACCTGTGCTTCCAGGGCTTCCAGGACGAACTGGCGAAGCTGCCCGGCGACTACGCCCCTCCCGGCGGCGCGCTGCTGCTGGCCCTGGTGGACGGTGCGCCCGCCGGCTGCTGCGCCCTGCGCCCGCTGCCCAGCGCCGACCACCCCGACGCCTGCGAGATGAAGCGCCTGTTCGTGCGCCCCGCCTTTCGCGGCTTCGGCCTGGGGCGGCTGCTGGTCGACCGCATCCTGATGCTCGGACAGATGGGTGGCTACGCCACCATGCTGCTCGACACCCTGTCGGACATGGAGGCGGCGCGCGCGCTCTACCAGGACAGCGGCTTCGTCGAGATCGCGCCGTACTACCACAACCCCTTGCAGGGCGCGCACTACCTCAAGGTCGATCTCTGAATCAGGCCGCCTTGGCCTGGGCCAGCAGCGTGCCGGCATCGCTCACCTCGAACTTGCCCGGCGCCTCGATGTTGAGCGTCTTGACCACGCCGTCCTTCACGAGCATGGAATAGCGGTTGCTGCGCAGGCCCATGCCGCGCGCGGTCAGGTCCAGCGTCAAGCCCGTGGCCTTGGTGTAGTCGGCGCTGCCGTCGCCCAGCATGCGCACCACGCCGGTGGTTTTCTGGTCGCGCGCCCAGGCGCCCATCACGAAGGCATCGTTCACGCTGATGCACCAGATCTCGTCCACGCCGGCGGCCTTGAGGTCGGCCGCCTGCTGCACGAAGCCCGGCACGTGCTTGGCCGAGCAGGTGGGCGTGAAGGCGCCCGGCAGCGCGAAGATGGCGATGGTCTTGCCCGCGGCGGCCGTCTGCACGTCGACCGGGTTCGGGCCGATGCTGCAGCCATTGCCTTCGACCTCGCTGTACTCCATCAGCGTGCCGGCGGGCAGCTTGTCTCCGACCTTGATCATGGTTTCTCCTGTTCGGTTGGGGGCTGAAAACAAAAAAGCGACCGGATTGTCGGTCGCTTTTTTGATGCGCGCTGCGCAGGTCCGGGAAACGGACTCAGACGATGGCGGCTTTCTGCACCAGACGGCTGGCCACCCAGTTCTTGGTCTTGGAAATCGGGCGGCTCTCGGTGATCTCGATCAGGTCACCCAGCTTGTACTCGCCCTTTTCGTCGTGGGCGTGGTACTTGCTGGACTTGATCACGATCTTGTCGTAGATCGGGTGCTTGACGCGGCGCTCGACCAGGACCGTCACGGTCTTGGCGCGCTTGTCGCTCACCACCTTGCCGACCAGGGTGCGCTTGAGGGCGGTTTTGGCTTCGGTCATGGTTGGCTCCTTACTTGGCGGCTGCGCGCTGCTTCTCGGCCAGGATGGTCTTGGCGCGAGCGATGGCACGGCGGGTGTCGCCCAGCGTGGCGGTGTTGTTGAGTTGTTGCGTGGCCTTCTGCATGCGCAGATTGAAGTGGGCCTTCTGCAGCGACTTGATCTCGGCCTCGAGGCCGGCCGCGTCCTTCTGGCGCAGTTCTTCAGTATTCATAACGTGTTCTCCTGAATCACTGGCCCAGCAGGCGCGTCACGAACGTGGTGCGCAGCGGAAGTTTGGCGGCGGCCAGAGCGAAGGCCTCGCGGGCGAGCGCTTCGGGCACACCCACGATTTCGTACAGCACCTTGCCGGGCTGGATCTCGGCCACGTAGTACTCGACCGAACCCTTGCCGTTGCCCATACGGACTTCGGCGGGTTTCTGCGAGATCGGCTTGTCCGGGAACACACGGATCCAGATGCGGCCACCACGCTTGACGTGACGGGAGATCGCGCGGCGCGCGGCCTCGATCTGGCGGGCCGTGATGCGGCCACGGTCGGTGGCTTTCAGGCCGAAGTCGCCGAAGGCAACGGTGGCGCCGCTGGTGGCGACGCCGGTGTTACGGCCCTTCTGCTCCTTGCGGTACTTGCGACGAGCGGGTTGCAACATGTTTATTCTCCTTTGCCGTCCGCAGCTGCAGGTGCGGGTGCGTCTTTGCGTACGCGCTTAACGGCGGGTTTGGAATCACCACCCGTGGCTTCGGCGGGCTTGTCGCTGCCATCGGCCGGGGCGGTGTTGGTGCCACGGCGCACGGCGGCGCGGGCGGTCGGGCCGGCCGGGCGCTCGCTGCGCTCACGGCGCGGACCACGCGGGCGGCGCTCTTCTTCGGCGCGCGGCTCGGCCACCACGGGGGCGTCGTTGCGGCCCAGGGTGTCGCCCTTGTAGACCCACACCTTCACGCCGATGACGCCATAGGTCGTCTTGGCTTCGGAGGTGCCGTAGTCGATGTCGGCGCGCAGGGTGTGCAGGGGCACACGGCCTTCGCGGTACCACTCGGTGCGGGCGATCTCGATGCCGTTCAGGCGACCGGCGCTCATGATCTTGATGCCCTGGGCACCGAGGCGCATGGCGTTCTGCATCGCGCGCTTCATGGCGCGGCGGAACATGATGCGCTTCTCGAGCTGCTGGGTGATCGAGTCGGCGATCAGCTTGGCATCGATTTCGGGCTTGCGCACTTCTTCGATGTTCACAGCCACAGGCACGCCGAGCTTGGCGGCCAGTTCCTTCTTCAGCTTCTCGATGTCCTCGCCCTTCTTGCCGATCACCACGCCCGGACGCGCCGAGTAGATGGTGATGCGGGCGTTCTTGGCGGGGCGCTCGATGACCACGCGCGACACAGCGGCGTTCTTGAGCTTGGCCTTCAGGTACTCACGCACCTTGATGTCTTCGGCCAGCATGCCCGCGAAGTCGCGGTTGCTGGCGTACCAGCGGCTGGCCCAGTTGCGCGAGACGGCCAGGCGGAAGCCGGTCGGGTTGATTTTCTGTCCCATGTTCCTGTGCCTCTCAGTTGCCGACCGTCACGTAGATGTGACACGTGGGTTTGCTGATGCGGTTGCCACGGCCTTTGGCGCGAGCCTCGAACCGTTTGAGCGTCGTGCCTTGTTCGACGTAGATCGTCTTGACGCGCAGCTCGTCGATGTCGGCACCGTCGTTGTGCTCGGCATTGGCGATGGCGGACTCCAGGGCTTTCTTGACGATGCCGGCGGCCTTCTTCTGGGTGAAGGTCAGGATGTTCAGGGCCTGGTCGACCTTCTTGCCGCGAATCAGGTCGGCCACGAGGCGGCCTTTGTCCACCGACAGGCGCACGCCACGGACGACAGAGCGGGTTTCCGTACTCATGGTGGTTCCTTACTTCTTGGCTTTCTTGTCGCCCGGATGCCCCTTGAAGGTGCGCGTCAGGGAGAACTCGCCGAGCTTGTGACCGACCATCTGGTCGGTGATGTACACGGGCACGTGCTGCTTGCCGTTGTGCACGGCGATGGTCAGGCCGATGAACTCGGGCAGGACCATCGAGCGGCGCGACCAGGTCTTGACCGGCTTCTTGTCCTTGGTGGCCTGGGCCTTCTCGACCTTGGCCATCAGGTGGTGGTCCACGAAAGGACCCTTTTTGAGCGAACGAGTCATGTGGTCAACCCCTTACTTCTTGCGACGCGAGACGATCATCGACTGCGTGCGGCGGTTGTTGCGGGTACGGTAACCCTTGGTGAGGTTGCCCCACGGATCCACCGGAGCGCGGCCTTCGCCGGTCTTGCCCTCACCACCACCGTGCGGGTGGTCGATCGGGTTCATCGCGGTGCCGCGAACGGTCGGGCGGATGCCCATGTGGCGCACGGCACCGGCCTTGCCGATCTGGCGCAGGCTGTGCTCGGTGTTGGAGACCTCGCCGATGGTGGCGCGGCAGTCCACGTGGATCTTGCGCACTTCGCCCGAGCGCATGCGCACCTGGGCGTAGATGCCTTCGCGGGCCAGCAGCACGGCCGAGGCACCGGCCGAACGCGCCATCTGCGCGCCCTTGCCGACCTGCAGCTCGATGCAGTGGATCGTCGAACCCACGGGGATGTTGCGGATCGGCAGGGTGTTGCCCACGCGGATCGGCGACTCCGAGCCCGACAGCAGCGTGGCGCCCACCTCGACGCCGCGCGGCGCGATGATGTAGCGGCGCTCGCCGTCGGCGTAGCACAGCAGCGCGATGTGCGCGGTGCGGTTCGGGTCGTACTCGATGCGCTCGACCTTCGCCGGGATGTTGTCCTTGTTGCGGCGGAAGTCGACCACGCGGTAGTGGTGCTTGGCACCACCGCCCTTGTGGCGCGTCGTGATGTGGCCGTTGTTGTTGCGGCCGGCCTTCTGGAACTGGGGCTCCAGCAGCGGCGCGTAACCGGCACCCTTGTGCAGGTTTTCGCGCGTGACCTTCACCATGCCGCGACGGCCTGGCGAGGTCGGTTTCATCTTGATGACAGCCATGATTACGCGGCCTCCCCACCGAAGTTGAGTTCCTGACCGGGCATCAGCGTGACATAGGCCTTGCGCACATGGTCGCGGCGGCCGATGGTCTTGCCAAAGCGCTTGGTCTTGCCCTTCTGGTTCACGACCGACACACCCTTGACCTGCACCTTGAACATCAGCTCAACGGCGGCTTTGATCTCGGGCTTGGTGGCGTCGCGCAGCACCTTGAAGAGCACGGCATTGGATTGTTCGGCGGCCTGGGTGGCCTTCTCGGACACGATCGGTGCCACGAGGACCTGCATCAGGCGACCTTCGTCGAATTGGGCGGTGCTCATGCGAACATCTCCTTGAGCTGGTCGATCGCCGCCTTGGTGACGATCACTTGCTTGTAGTGCACCAGCGACAGCGGGTCGGCGTAACGGGGCTCGACCACCAGCACGTTGACCAGGTTGCGCGAAGCCAGGTACAGGTTCTCGTCGACTTCGTCAGCGATCACGAGCACCGACGACTTCAGGTTCATCGCCTTGAACTTGTCGGCCAGCTGCTTGGTCTTGGGCGAATCGACCTTGATCGACTCGACCACGGACAGACGGCCTTCACGGACCAGCTGCGAGAAGATGGACGCCATGCCGGCGCGGTACATCTTCTTGTTGAGCTTCTGGGTGAAGTTCTCGTCGGGGCTGTTCGGGAAGATGCGACCGCCCCCACGCCACAGCGGCGAGGAGGTCATGCCGGCGCGAGCGCGGCCGGTGCCCTTCTGCTTGAACGGCTTCTTGGTCGAGTGCTTGACCATCTGGCGGTCTTTTTGAGCACGCGTGCCTTGACGGGCGTTCGCCTGGTACGCCACCACGAGCTGGTGGATCAGGGCTTCGTTGTAGTCACGACCAAACACGGTCTCGGGCACGTCCAGCTTGGACGCGGCCTGGCCCTGGTCGTTGAGGAGTTCGACTTGCATCAGTTCGCTCCTTTGGCGGCGCTGGCCTTGACGGCGGGACGCACGGTGACGAAACCGCCCTTGGCACCGGGCACGGCACCACGGATCAGCAGCAGCTGACGGGCTTCGTCGATGCGCACGATGTCGAGGTTCTGGATGGTCTTGGTGACGTCGCCGAGGTGGCCCGTCATCTTCTTGCCCGGGAACACGCGGCCCGGGTCTTGCGCCATGGAGATCGAGCCCGGCACGTTGTGCGAACGGCTGTTGCCGTGCGACGCGCGCTGCGACGCGAAGTTGTGGCGCTTGATGGTGCCCGCGAAGCCCTTGCCGATCGAGGTGCCTTGCACGTCGACCTTCTGGCCTTGCGAGAACAGCTTGTTGACATCGACCACGTCGCCCGGCTTGTACTGGGCGGCAACCTCGGCGGTCACGCGGAATTCGATGATGAGTTCACCGGCTTCGACGCCGGCCTTGGCCAGGTGGCCGGCCACCGGCTTGGTGACGCGGGAGGCGCGGCGCTTGCCGAAGGTGACTTGCAGCGCGTCGTAGCCGTCGTTGGCCTGGGTTTTGACCTGGGTGACGCGGTTGTTCGACACGTCGACCACCGTGACAGGCACTGCGTCCCCGTCATCGGTGAACAGGCGCATCATGCCCACCTTGCGGCCCAACAACCCGAGGGAGTTGCTCAGACTCATTGTTTTCTCCGTTCCCGACTTCAATTGGCCGGGGCTGATGGTGCGCGACCCGAAGGCCGCGCCTGAATGGCAAGCACCAGGGTGCCGACGCCACGAAATATCCGGCCCAAAAGCCGGAAAGCCCGCCAGTATAGCCAGCGGGCTTTCCTTGTGCAAGTCCGCCGGGCGAAAACCCGGCAAACCAGGGCCCCTGGCCTTACTGCAGCTTGATCTCGACGTCCACGCCGGCCGGCAGGTCGAGCTTCATGAGCGCGTCCACCGTCTTGTCGGTCGGGTCCACGATGTCCATCAGGCGCTGATGGGTGCGGATCTCGAGCTGGTCGCGGCTGGTCTTGTTGACGTGCGGCGAACGCAGGATGTCGAAGCGGCGCATGCGCGTCGGCAGGGGCACGGGACCCCGGACGATGGCGCCGGTGCGCTTGGCGGTTTCGACGATCTCGGCGGCCGATGCGTCGATCAGCTGGTAGTCGAAGGCCTTGAGGCGGATGCGGATCTTCTGTTTGGTGGTAGCCATGGACACCGCTCCTTATTCGATGATCTTGGCCACGACGCCGGCGCCGACGGTGCGGCCGCCTTCGCGGATGGCAAAGCGCAGGCCTTCTTCCATGGCGATGGGCGCGATCAGCTTGACGGTGATCGACACGTTGTCGCCGGGCATGACCATCTCCTTGTCCTTGGGCAGCTCGATGGAGCCCGTGACGTCGGTCGTGCGGAAGTAGAACTGCGGACGGTAGTTGTTGAAGAACGGCGTGTGACGGCCACCCTCGTCCTTGCTCAGCACGTACACCTCACCGGTGAAGTGCGTGTGCGGCTTGATCGAGCCGGGCTTGCACAGCACCTGGCCGCGCTGCACTTCCTCGCGCTTGGTGCCGCGCAGCAGGATACCCACGTTGTCGCCCGCCTGGCCCTGGTCCAGCAGCTTGCGGAACATCTCCACGCCCGTGCAGGTGGTCTTTTGCGTGGCCGAGATGCCCACGATCTCGATTTCCTCGCCAACCTTGACCACACCACGCTCGATACGGCCGGTCACCACCGTGCCGCGGCCCGAGATGGAGAACACATCTTCGACCGGCATCAGGAAGGCGCCGTCCACCGCGCGCTCGGGCGTGGGGATGTAGCTGTCCAGCGCCTCGGCCAGGCGCATGATGGCCTGCTCGCCCAGATCGCCCTTGTCGCCCTCGAGCGCCAGCTTGGCCGAGCCCTTGATGATGGGCGTGTCGTCGCCAGGGAAGTCGTACTTGCTCAGCAGCTCGCGCACTTCCATCTCCACCAGCTCGAGCAGCTCGGCGTCGTCGACCATGTCGCACTTGTTCAGGAAGACGATGATGTAGGGCACGCCCACCTGGCGCGCCAACAGGATGTGCTCGCGCGTCTGGGGCATCGGGCCGTCCGCGGCCGAGCACACCAGAATGGCGCCGTCCATCTGGGCCGCACCCGTGATCATGTTCTTGACGTAGTCGGCGTGGCCCGGGCAGTCAACGTGCGCGTAGTGGCGATTGGCCGTCTCGTACTCGACGTGCGCGGTGTTGATCGTGATGCCGCGCGCCTTTTCTTCCGGAGCCGCGTCGATCTGGTCGTAGGCCTTGGCCGCGCCGCCGAACTTGCTCGCCAGCACCGTCGTGATCGCCGCCGTCAGCGTCGTCTTGCCGTGGTCCACGTGCCCGATCGTGCCAACGTTCACGTGCGGCTTGGTCCGCTCGAATTTTTCCTTAGCCATGTCGATTCCTTAAAAAGAACAAAGCCCGTGTGAGGGTTTAAGGTCTGCACGCCACTGCTGGATCGTCCCGCACGGGCACAGGACGGCGTGGCGTCGCAGACCGACTGGATCGGCGGGTGGGCGCGCGAAGCACCCACCCCGTCGAACCGACTTACCTTTACTTCGCGCGCGCGGCCACGATGGCCTCGGACACGTTGCGCGGCGCTTCCGAGTAGTGCTTGAACTCCATCGTGTACGTGGCACGACCCTGCGACATCGAGCGCAGCGTGGTGGAGTAGCCGAACATTTCGGACAGCGGCACCTCGGCCTTGATGGCCTTGCCTCCACCGACCATGTCCTCCATGCCCTGCACCATGCCGCGACGCGACGACAGGTCGCCCATCACGTTGCCGGCGTAGTCCTCGGGCGTCTCGACTTCCACGGCCATCATCGGCTCGAGGATGACCGGGTTGGCCTTCTTGCAGCCTTCCTTGAAGCCGAAGATGGCGGCCATCTTGAAAGCCTGTTCGGACGAGTCCACGTCGTGGTACGAACCGAAATGCAGCGTGACCTTGACGTCCACCACCGGGAAGCCCGCCAGCACGCCGGTGTTGAGGGCTTCGATCACGCCCTTTTCCACCGCCGGGATGTACTCGCGCGGCACCACGCCGCCCTTGATGGCGTCCACGAACTCGAAGCCCTTGCCGGCCTCGTTGGGTTCGATCTTGAACACCACGTGACCGTACTGGCCCTTGCCGCCGGACTGGCGCACGAACTTGCCTTCGGCCTCGTCCACGCTCTTGCGGATGGTCTCGCGGTAGGCCACCTGGGGTTTGCCCACGTTGGCTTCCACGCCGAATTCACGCTTCATGCGGTCGACGATGATCTCCAGGTGCAGCTCGCCCATGCCGGAGATGATGGTCTGGCCCGATTCCTCGTCGGTCTTGACACGGAACGAGGGGTCTTCCGAGGCCAGGCGCTGCAGCGCGATGCCCATCTTTTCCTGGTCGGCCTTGGTCTTGGGTTCCACGGCCTGCGCAATCACGGGCTCGGGGAAGACCATGCGCTCCAGGGTGATGACGGCATCGGGGTCGCACAGCGTCTCGCCCGTGGTCACCTCCTTCAGGCCCACACAGGCGGCGATGTCGCCGGCGCGGATTTCTTCCACTTCCTGGCGGTTGTTGGCGTGCATCTGCACGATACGGCCGATGCGCTCCTTCTTGCCCTTGACCGGGTTGAAGACGGTGTCGCCTTTCTTCAGCACGCCCGAATAGACGCGCACGAAGGTGAGCTGGCCGACGTAGGGGTCGGTCATGAGCTTGAACGCCAGCGCGGACAGCTTCTCGCCGTCGTCGGCCTGGCGGGTCGCGGGCTCTTCCTTCTCGTCGGTACCCGCCACCGGGGGGATGTCCACCGGCGAAGGCAGGAAGTCGATCACGGCGTCGAGCATGCGCTGCACGCCCTTGTTCTTGAAGGCCGTGCCGCACAGCATGGGCTGGATCTCGGTCGAGATGGTGCGCGTGCGCAGGCCCAGCTTGATCTCTTCCTCGGAGAGGTCACCCTCCTCGAGGTACTTGTTCATGAGGTCTTCGCTGGCTTCGGCCGCGGCCTCGACCATCTTCTCGCGCCACTCCTTGGCGGTCTCGACGAGCTCGGCCGGGATGTCGTGGTACTCGAACTTCATGCCCTGCGAGGCCTCGTCCCAGATGATGGCCTTCATCTTGAGCAGGTCGACCACGCCCTTGAAGTTGTCCTCGGCACCGATCGGAATGACGACCGGCACGGGGTTGGCCTTCAGGCGCAGGCGCATCTGGTCATAGACCTTGAAGAAGTTCGCGCCGGTGCGGTCCATCTTGTTGACGAACGCCAGACGCGGCACCTTGTACTTGTTGGCCTGGCGCCAGACGGTTTCCGACTGGGGCTGCACACCACCCACGGCGCAGTACACCATGCACGCGCCGTCGAGCACGCGCATGGAACGCTCCACCTCGATGGTGAAGTCGACGTGGCCGGGGGTGTCGATGATGTTGAAGCGGTGCTCCGGGTAGGACAGGTCCATGCCCTTCCAGAAGCAGGTGGTGGCGGCGGACGTGATCGTGATACCGCGCTCCTGCTCCTGCTCCATCCAGTCCATGGTGGCGGCGCCGTCGTGCACTTCACCGATCTTGTGGTTCACGCCGGTATAGAACAGGATGCGCTCGGTCGTCGTGGTCTTGCCAGCGTCGATGTGCGCGGAAATGCCGATGTTGCGGTAACGCTCAAGGGGCGTGGTGCGGGCCATGGAAATACTCCGGAATGGTTCGAGCCCGCCACCCCTGTAAGGGGCCCGCGGGCTCTCGGGTCAGGTTGATCGGAAAGATAAGGTCCGAATCAGAAGCGGAAATGGCTGAAGGCCTTGTTGGCCTCGGCCATGCGGTGCACTTCGTCGCGGCGCTTCATCGCGCCGCCACGGCCTTCGGTGGCCTCGATCAGCTCGTTGGCCAGGCGCAGGGCCATGGATTTTTCGCTGCGCTTCTTGGCCGCTTCCTTGATCCAGCGCATCGACAGCGCCAGACGGCGCACCGGGCGCACTTCAACGGGCACCTGGTAGTTGGCGCCACCCACGCGGCGGCTCTTCACCTCCACCATGGGCTTGACGTTGTTGATGGCCGTCGAGAAGATTTCGAGCGGGTCCTTGCCCGACTTCTTCTCGATCTGCTCAAACGCACCGTAGATGATGCGCTCGGCCACGGCCTTCTTGCCGCCTTGCATGATCACGTTCATGAACTTGGCGACTTCGACGTTGCCGAACTTCGGGTCCGGCAGGATTTCACGTTTAGGGACTTCGCGACGACGTGGCATGTTTCACCTCTTGCTTCAGTTGATGTCCGGACGTCCTTCTTGATCCAGACACCCCGCAGACCCATCAGGAGCCTGCACTTACTCGGCCTTTGTTCAAGGCCACTACGCCGTTCCGGCTCGTCAAAACCGGGCGGCACCGAATGAGACCGATCAGGCCTTCTTGGGACGCTTGGCGCCGTACTTGGAGCGGGCCTGCTTGCGGTCTTTCACGCCCTGCAGGTCCAGCGAGCCACGCACGATGTGGTAGCGCACACCGGGAAGGTCTTTCACACGGCCGCCGCGAACCAGCACCACGCTGTGTTCCTGGAGGTTGTGGCCTTCACCGCCGATGTAGGAGATGACCTCGAAGCCGTTGGTCAGGCGGACCTTGGCAACTTTGCGAAGCGCCGAGTTCGGCTTCTTCGGGGTCGTGGTGTACACACGGGTGCACACGCCGCGGCGTTGCGGCGAGTTTTCCATGGCCGGGCTCTTGGATTTGGTCTTTTCGACCTCCCGGCCGTGGCGCACGAGTTGGTTGATGGTTGGCATTGAAAACGTCCCTAAACGTTTGAAAACGACAAAGCCTTTCGGAAAATTCCGAAAAGCCTACTAGTGTAGCACTGGCGCGTCAGCCGCGCCAAGCCGCCCCCCGCCCCCGGGGAACGGGTCACTGGATCCAGAGGCGGATCGCGTCCCAGGCGCGGCCGAAAATGCCCGCCTCCTCCACGGTCTCCAGCACCGTCAGTGGCACCTCCACGACGGGCTGACCCGCGGCGGTGGTCACGCGCAGCGTGCCGAGCGGCTGCCCTTTCTGCAGGGGCGCGACGAGGGGATCCGGGCGAACCACCGTCGATTTCAGGCCAGCGCCCTGGCCGGCCGGCACCGACACCACCACGCCTTCGGCGCGGCCGAGTTTGGCGGTGTCGGCCTTGCCCTTCCAGATGCGCGGCTCGGCCGCCGGCTGGTTGGCCGCCAGCAGGCGCACGGTATCGAACGCGGTGTACCCCCAGTTGAGCAGCTTCTGCGACTCGGCGGCCCGCGCGTTCTCGCTCGACGCGCCCAGCATCACCGACACCAGGCGGCGCTGGCCAGCCGGCCCATCGCCCAGGCCAGGCACCGGCCGGCGCGCGGTGGCCACCAGACAGTAGCCCGCCGCGTCGGTGTGACCGGTTTTCAGCCCGTCGACGGTCGGGTCCCGGAACAGCAGCAGGTTGCGGTTCGTGTCGTTGGTGGCGGGCGTGCCCGGGTAGCGATAGCGCTGGATGGAGTAGTAGCCGACGTATTGGGGGAAGTCGTTCATCAGCCGCGTGGCCAGCGTGGCCAGGTCGCGCGCCGTGGTGGTGTGGCCCGGGGCCGTCAGGCCCTCGACGTTGCGGTAGCTGGTGGCCGTCATGCCCAGCGCCTTGGCCTGCTGGTTCATGAGTTCCACGAAGCGCTCGACAGAGCCCGCCACGCCCTCGGCCAGCGCCACCGTGGCGTCGTTGCCCGACTGCACGATCATGCCCTTGATCAGGTCTTCGACCGGCACCTGCATGCGCGGCTCGATGAACATGCGCGAGCCCGGCATCTTCCAGGCGCGCTCGCTCACGCCGAAGGTCTGCGTGAGCGTGATCTTGCCGGCGCGCAGCGCGTCGAACACCAGGTAGGCCGACATGAGCTTGGTGAGCGAGGCCGGCTCCACCGGCGCGTCGGGCTCCTTGCTGGCCAACACCTGGCCGGTGGTCACGTCCAGCAGCAAATAGGAACGCGCCGCGATCTCGGGAGGTTGCGGCATCTGCGCCCAGGCAGGCGCCAGCGCGGCCAGCGACAGCGCCAGGCCGGCGATCAGGGAACGGAAACGGGTCATCAACGCAAAGTCCTCAAAAAAATCGGCGCCACCGCGGCTCAAGGCCGCCAATGGCGCCACACCAGCTCGCGCAGCAAGGGCAGCTGGCCATGGAAGAAGTGGCCGCCGCCCGGCACCACCACCACGGGCAGGGACTGCGGGCGAGCCCAGTCCATGACCGCGCTCAGCGGCACCGTGTCGTCAAGCTCGCCGTGAACGACCAGCGTTCGGGCCTGAAGTTCCTGCGGAACCGGCGCCACTTGAAATCGGCTGGCGGCGGTACCGACCAGGACCAACTCGCGGACGTCGCGCACGGGATGCAGGCGCTGCAGGGCCTGGCTGGTGACGTAGGAGCCGAAGGAGAAGCCGGCCAGGGCCAGGGGCCCGGAAGGCGCCTCCGACTGCACCACGGCCATCAGGTCGTCGGTCTCGCCGCGCCCCTCGTCGTACTGCCCGCCGGAGCGCCCCACGCCGCGGAAGTTGAAACGCACCGCCACCATGCCCGCCAGCACGGCCGCGCGCGCCAGGGTTTGCACCACTTTGTTGGTGAGCGTGCCACCGTGCAAGGGATGCGGATGGGCGATGACGGCCGTGGCGCGGGCCGCGCCCTCGGGCCGGTCGATGGCGAGCTCGATGGCGCCGGCCGGACCGTCGATCAGACGCGATTCGGTTTGCGCGTTCACCTCAGCGGCCCACGTCGGGAGGCGTCAGCAGCCGCTCGACCACGACGCCATCGCGCAGATGCGACTCGACGATTTCATCGATGTCCGCTTGATCGACATAGCTGTACCAGACGGCCTCCGGGTACACCACCGCGATCGGGCCACCCGCGCAGCGGTCAAGACAGCCCGCGCGGTTGACGCGCACGCCGCCCGGCCCGAGCAGGCCGAGGGCCTTGGCGCGCGACTTGCAACGGGCAAAAGCGTCTTCGGCCTTGTGGTCGGCGCAGCAGGCTTCGCCACCCTCGCGCTGATTGAGGCAGAAAAAAATATGCCGCTGATAGTAGGAAGCGGGAGGGGTAGCGGTGCCATCGGCCATGGCGCGATTCTAGGCCGCCGCCTCCTGGTGTCCTGGCGGACGCGCCACGGCCCGCAGCCCGAACAGAATGGCAGCAAAAGGCCACAGCCACCCCAGCCACTGCGACAGGCCGTGAAAGCGGATGAAACGCCCTTGCTCCCAGACCTCGAGCGACTGCACCATGTAGGGCACCTCGGGTGCGCGATTGAGCAGCGAGAGCGCCACGGCCAGGCACAGCAGCATCAGGGCGTGGCACATCCGCCGGGGAAGGGGCAGGCAGGCCAGCCCCACCACCAAGGCCGCGAGCATGCCGACCACCGCCACAGGACTGAGCCAGGCCCAGGCATGGTCCGGCCCGTGCGTCAGCGCCGACGACAGCCCCGCGACCAGCGTGGCGCCGCCAAAGAACAGCGGCAGGAACAGCACCCGCCGCCACCCGCCCTTCATGTCGCCGAAGGCCATAAGCAGCGGCGCCAGCAGGCTCAGCGCCACACAGAATGCCTGCGTCAGCAGACTCAACGGCACCACCGGCTCCGCACGCGTCGGCAACCACGCAAGGAACGGGGTGTCGCCGAGCCAGTCGGCCAGCGCCAGCATCAGGCGATCGGCCACCTGCCCCAACCCAAAGGGCACCGCAGCCGGGTACAGCAGGGCCAGCGGCCACAGCGCCAGCAGCACGAGCCCGCCGTGCGCCCCGGGCGCGAACCAACCGTCGCGAAAGCGGCCCCAGCGCGCCAGCACGCCCCAGCGGTCCAGCAGGACCATGAGACCGGCGCCCAGCGCGCCCCCGGTCGAATTCAGGCCGAAGTCCACGTTGGAGGGAACGCGCCCCGGCAAGAAGGTCTGCAGGCTCTCGACGAGGCCCGACAGCACCACGGCACCGCCGGCGCCCCACCAGAACGCCCCGCGACGCCAACCCAGCCGAAGGGCGGCCCCCACCATCAGGGCGCCCAGCGGCACATAGCCCACGAAGTTGGTCCAGAGGTCGAAACCCGTCCAGTACTGCGGCCACGGCGCCCACAACCAGGACCACGGCTCCACGCCCTGGACGCGCCAGCCCGTGAAGGGATAAAGACTGGCATAAGCGATCAGACCCGCGTACAGCACGGCCAAAGGCCAGGCCGACGTCCGAGAGCCCGTGACCATGGCGCCGGCGCTCAAAAGGGCTTGACTACCACCAGCACCACCGCCGCCACCAGCAGCAGCACCGGCGCCTCGTTGAACCAGCGGAACCAGACATGGCCGTGCCGCGACGCCCCGCGCTCGAAGCGCCGCAACAAGACGCCGCAGGCGTGGTGGTAGCCCAGCACCAGCACCACCACGAACAGCTTGGCATGCATCCAGCCATTGCCCGGCCCCCGCCCGATGCCATACCCCAGCCACAACCACAGCCCCAGCGCCAGCGCCGGCACCGCCAGCAGGGTGGTGAACCGCAGCAGCTTGCGAGCCATGAGCAGCAGGCGCGCCCGCTCGGCCACGCTTTCGGGCGGCACCATGGCCAGGTTCACAAAGACGCGCGGGAGGTAGAACAGGCCAGCAAACCAGCTGGCCACGAACACGATGTGAAAGGCTTTGACCCAGAGCATCCGGGCAGTGTAGTTCGCGCGATCCAACACCCTCTCAGCAGGCGAATGGACAAAAAAAACCCGGCCAGGGGCCGGGTTGGGAAGCCTTTTTGCTGTCACACACTAAGGCACCCGCTCAGGGAGGAAAAGCGGGAGGCACCTCTCGGCACCCGCCTCAATTTTACCTCAAAATCTTTGAATCTCCAACTTCACCCCTGTCAAATTTGACAGTCCATGCAACGGAGACATGATCCGACCGGTCGGTCGCACGGCCGGTACAACGGTACCACCGATGCAGCGGCCGACGGCCGCGGGCAAGAAGGGAAATGCAAGGGCCCGCTGGGCGGCTCAGGCCGCCAGGGTCCGCAGTTGCTTGATCGCGGCGTCGAAGCCCGACAACTCGTGTATGGGCTGCCGCAAAAAGGCGTTGATGGCCTCGCGGCGTTCGATCGCCACATCGGCCACCCGATCGGCGCCCTTCTTGTACTCGCCGACTTTCAGCAACAGCTCGATCTCGTCGTACTTCGCCAGCAGCTCGCGCACCCGGCCGGCCGCGGCCTTGTGCTGAGGGGATACCAGGGCGCCCATCACCCGCGAGGCCGAGGCCAGCACGTCGATGGCCGGGTAGTGGTTGGCCGCCGCCAGCTCGCGCGACAGCACGATGTGCCCATCGAGAATGGACCGGGTCTCGTCGGCCACTGGTTCGGTCATGTCGTCGCCCTCCACCAGCACGGTGTAGACCCCACCGGTTTGGGCGGTCGCCTAGTCCGAATGACGGTCAAAGCCCTGCCACAGCCGACCGGAGCGGTTCTCCCAGGGGTATCCGCACCCGCGGCCGTGGCAAGCCAGCCCATGCCCGGGACTCACATCCGCGAGGGCAGCCAGGTCGCCAGCGCGGGCCAGGTGTGGATGGTCCAGGCCAGCAGCAGGATGAGGATCCAGTAGGGCGCCACGCCGCGGAAGATCTCCTGCACCTTGAGCAACGGGTCGGGCACCGCCGCCTTCACCACGAAGACGCTGATGCCGAACGGGGGCGTGAGCACGCCGGCCTCGATCACCAGGATGCCGATCAGGGCGAACACGATGGGATCGAACCCCATGGACATGGCGATGGGCCAGAAGATCGGCACCGTGAGCAGCATGATGGAAATGCTGTCGATCAGCATGCCGAGCACGAACCAGACCACCACCATGAACAGCATGGTGCCCGTGGGCCCCAGGCCCCAGGCCTGCAGCAGCGCCTGCACTTCCTGCGGAATGCCGTTGAGCGCGACCAGCTTGCTGAACATGGTGGCCGTGAGCAGCAGCAGCATGATGGGCGTGACCGTGTGGCCGGCCTCGACGAAGGCGCCCCGGATGCCGGTCCAGCGCATGCCCTTGAGCCAGGCCACCACCAGCGCACCCATGAGGCCCACCGCGCTGCCCTCGGTGGGCGTGAAGTAGCCGAACCAGATCCCGCCCAGCGTGACCACGATGAGCGCCCCCACGCCGGCCGCGCCCAGCGCCGCGCCGCGCTCGGCCGGCGCTGCCGCGTCGTCGCTCTCCGGGGCCGCGTCGGGCCGCAGCTTCGCGTAGACGCCGCAGTACAGCGCGTACATCAGGGCCAGCAGCAGGCCCGGCACCACGCCGGCCGCAAACAGCTTGCCCACCGACTGCTCGGTGAGTATGGCCCAGACGATCATGAACACCGACGGTGGGATGAGCAGGCCCAGCACCGAACTGCCCGCGATGCAGCCGGTGGCGAAGCTGCGGCTGTAGCGGTGGTCGCGCATCACGGGATAGGCCACGTGGCTGAAGGCCGCCGCCGAGGCCACGCCGACGCCGGTCACAGCCGCGAACACGGCGTTGCCGCCCACGGTCGCCACGGCCAGGCGGCCGGGCACGCCGCGCAGGCGCCGGTTGATCACACTGAACAGGTCGGCCGCCGCGCCGCAGTGCGCGATCAACATGCCCATCACCGTGAAGCAGGGGATCACCACCAGGTTGTAGTCCTTGATGCCGGAGAGCGCCGTCTGGCCCACCAGGTCCATGGCCGGCCACACGCCGCCGAGCGCGAAGTAAAGGCCGAACAGCGCGCTGCCGGCGAAGGCGAACACCACCGGCACGCCCAGGATGACAAGGGCCACCAGCACGAACAGCGCGGCCCAGGTTTCGAAGAACATGGCGAATCTCCTCTCAATCGGCCGGGACCGGCTCGCTCGGTCCGCGGCCGCGCCAGGCGTCCGCGCACAAGCGCAGGCAGACCAGCGCGCCCACGGACCACAAGAGCAAGGTGCCGAAGCGCAGGGGCCAGGCGGGCAGCCGGAACGCGTCGTTGCCGTAGAACTCCGCGCTTCGCCAGCCTTCGATGGCGGGCGCCCAGCCCGAGGCCAGGAAGGTGGCGAACACCAGCGCGCCGATCAGCCAGGCGGCGCCCACGAGTGCGCCGGCCGCGCGGGCCGGCAGGCGCTCCAGCAGGAAGGTGACGCGCAGCAGCTTGCCGCGGCGCATGGCGCTGGGCGCTTGCAGGAAGGTCAGCAGCACCAGGCCGGCACCGGTCAGCTCGGCCGTGCCCGCGAACGGGTGGTTGAACAGCAACCGGCCCGCGACGTCATAGCAGATGACCAGGGTGAGCAGCGCGAGCAGCGCGGCACCGATGGCGTGCAGCGCCTTCAGCAACGTGTCGAATGGGTTCTTCACGGCGGCTCAGAGCGGGTAGGCGATGGGGAACTTGTAGCCGGCTTCCTCGAGGAAGCGGACATAGGTCTTGAGGACCTGCGTCGCGGGCTGCCCCTTGGCGTCGAGCTCCTTGGCGGCGCGGCCCGGCAGGTCCTTCACGAGCTCCGCCCAGCGGCGTTTCTCGGCATCGGACAGCGCATGGATCTGCGTGCCCGAACCGCGCAGGCGAGCCTCGATGTCCAGGTCGCGCTGGCGGCTGGCGGCCGCGATCTTCGCGGTCGCCTCTTCGGCCACCTCGTCGATGATGGCGATCACCTCTTTCGGCAGGCGCGCGCGGGTGTTCAGGTTCATGAACGACACGAAGGTGCTGTAGGAGCCGAAGCCGGTCTTGGTCCAGACCTTGGCCACCTCGCGCAGCTTGAAGGCTTCCATGCCAGAGACCATGAACAGGCTGCCGTCGGCCAGGCCGTTCTGCATGGCCTGGTAGTGTTCGCCGATGCCCAGCGTCACGGGCACCGCGCCCGTGGGCATGAACAGCGGCGCGTTGGTACCGGCCATGGCGATGCGCTTGCCCTTGAGCTCATCCACGCGCTGCCAGTCGAAGCTGGTGGCCACGCCATAGGCCTCGGTCACCATCTGCGCCAGGATGTGCGCGTTGTAGGGTTTCACGCTCTCCTGCAGCGCCGGCACTTCCTTCAGCATGCGCGAGGCCACCTTCTGCTGCAGCACCGGGTCGTCGGCGGTGAAGGGCATGTAGGCGCTGTAGTTCAGCAGGCCGGCGCGCGCCTGCTCGAAGCCGATCGGCGACAGGCCGATGTCCAGCGAACCCTTCTGCACGGCCTCCAGAGCGCCGTCGACCTTGGCGACGCTGCCGCCCCAGGCCTTGATGAAGCGCAGGTTGTGCCCGGTGCGCGCCTTCACGCGCTGGCTCACCTCGTCGGCGAAGAAGCCGTCGTACACGCTGATGTAGGTCAGGCCGGTGGTGTGCCCGCCGCCCATGCGCAGGGTGAAGTTGTCGGCGTGGGCGATCGACGCGGCGAGGGCCAGCGCGGCGGCCAGCAGGGAATGGGCGAATGTCATGGCTTGTCTCCTCGGATAGGGGTCATTCGAAACTGAGGTCGAGCAGCAGGCTCTCGTAGGCCTCGGGGTTGAGCAGGTGCGGGTAGTGGCCGCCGCTCTGCAGGCGCACGTGGCGCGACCCGGGGTAGCGCTCACGCAGGCGATCGCGCGCCTCGGGCGGGATCAGCGGATCGTCGGCGCAGTCCAGCACCACGATCTGCGACGGCTCCAGGGGCAGTGGGGGACAGGCGCGCGCCTGCGTCACGCCGGCGAAGCGCGAGTGCAGGCTGGCCGGCGACTGGCGCCTGGCCAGCATCACGCGCTGCAGCTGCTGCAGCGGCGACACCGGCGCGCTGGCCACGCGCTCCAGCCAGGTGGCGTGCAGCGCCTCGGGCGACACGCCCGCCACCCAGGCGGGGTCGAACAGCGGGTTGGCGGCCAGGTCGCCGCCGTCCGTGAAGCCGTTGCCGATGACCAGGCGGCGCACCTGCTGCGGGTACTGCAGGGCGAAGAACTGCGCCCACCAGGCGGCGAAGGACGAGCCCACCACCACGCAGGGCGGCAGTCCCAGGTGGTCGACCACGGCCTTCAGGCCGTCGGCCAGGCGCGGGGCCTCGGGCAGCGCCGGGTAGGTCACGGCGATCAGGCGCAGCCGCTCGCCCAGCGACAGCAGGGTGCGAACGAACATCGCGCCATCGCCCACGGAGCCGGGCAGCAGCACCACCGCCGG
Source organism: Hydrogenophaga sp. YM1 (assembly GCF_016903055.1). Classification (NCBI taxonomy): domain Bacteria; kingdom Pseudomonadati; phylum Pseudomonadota; class Betaproteobacteria; order Burkholderiales; family Comamonadaceae; genus Hydrogenophaga; species Hydrogenophaga sp. YM1. The sequence goes on from NZ_CP070223.1 coordinate 4,482,686, forward strand.
CCCCTTGCCGGCGGTGTCGAGCCAGCGCCACTCGACGCCATCGACCTCGAGCGAAGACCAGGCGTAGCGGCTTTCCAGCCGGTCGAGCATTTCCTGCATGGCTCAGTACTTTCCGTCGGCCGACATGAAGCCTTCGGCGATCAAGCGCTCGTGCGCCTCGGGCGAGAACTCGGCCTGCGGCGCGTCGCCGCCGATCACGAACATCAGCCAGTGCGTCTTGTCCGGCTCGCCGAAGCTCACGTTCTCGAACCGGCGCTGCACACCGGCGGGAAAGGAGATCACGTCGAACGGACCGAGGTCGAAGCTCTCGACCTGACCGTCCACCTCCCACGAGCAGCGCCACTGCCCCGTCATGGGCATGAAGGTCTCGTTGGTGTCGTGGTTGTGCATCATCGGGCCCTTGCCCGGCGCGGCCTCGCAGAAGCCCAGGTTGAAGCCTTCGCTGATCTTGATGTGCGCGGCCTCGGCCGCCTCGTCGCCCACGGGGGACACGACCACCGTGCCATCGGATTTCTTCGGCGGCTGGAAGCCGATGATGTTGTAGAGCTTGCGCAGCGCGCTCGGGTGGCGGCTGTCGGGCAGGCCGCCGTCGTGGCCGCGGATCTCGCTGAACAGCGCGACGCGCTGGCGCATCTGCTCTCGCGTGACGCGGATGGTGGGGATCTTCTGTTCCATGGTGGGTCTCCTGAAGGGAAGCGGCGCGCAGGCAGGCGGCACGCAGCCGCGCGCGATGCGGTGTCGCACGAAAGGCGCGGCTCGTCGCCGCGGAGTGAAGGGGAGGGAAAGGCCGCGTGGCGCGGGCGCGCGCTAGCGGCGCGCGGCGCCACCGGCCGGTGGGGAATGCATGGCTTGTCTCCGTTGTTCTCTGCTGTCCTTGATTAAACTCAAACGAGGCCTTCGATCGCAATTCGCCACACCGATAGCCGCCATCGACAAGACGATCCCCATGAGGCTACGCGACCTGGACCTGAACCTGCTGGTGGCGCTGGACGCGCTGCTGCGCGAGGCGCATGTCACGCGAGCCGCGGCACGGCTGGAGATGAGCCAGTCGTCGATGAGCCTGGCCCTGTCCAAGCTGCGCACGGTGTTCAACGACCCGCTGCTGGTGAAGAGCGGCAGCGGCCTGGTGCTCACCGCGCGCGCGCAGGAGATCGCGCCGCGCCTGGCCGACACGCTGCGCCACGTCGACGCGCTGATGCACGAGCGCCGCGACTTCGATCCCTCGCAGGCGCACGACACGGTCACGCTGATCGTCACCGACTACATCGACTTCGTGGTGGTGCCGTCGCTGGTGAAGGAACTCGCGCGGCGCGCGCCCCACGTGATCCTGCGCATCGTCGGCCCCAACCCCACGCGCTTCGGCGAGATCTTCAGCAGCGGCGAAGTGGACGTGTCCATCACCTACTTCCCCAATCCCCCCGCCAGCCTTCGCGTGCGCCCGCTGTTCCGCGACCGCCTCGTGGGCGTGGCCCGGCGCGGCCATCCGCTGCTGTCCGGCGCCATGGACCTGCGGCGCTTCTGCGACCAGGGCCACGTGATCGTCGAGCCCGGCCAGGCCACCATGTACAACGCGCAGATCGAGCAGGCGCTCGAGCGCGCGGGCCGCCCCCGGCGCACGGTGATGTCCAAGCCCACCTTCCTGGGCATTCCCTTCATCATCGAGCAGACCGACCTGATCGCCACCGTGCCCGAGAAAGTCGCCAAGGGGTTCACCCAGTTCACCGACATCGAGATCTTCGAGCCGCCGCTGGACCTGGAGCCGTTCGGGGTCGTGCTGCTGTGGCACGACCGCACACACAACAACCCCCTGCAACGCTGGTTCCGCGAACTGGTGATCGAGCTCTTCCAGGACCCCGAGCACCCCTGATCGCCCCGTCCCGCGCAGCGGCGACAATGGCGCGGCGGATACTCCCTCCCATGCCCGCCCACCCGCCCACCCCCATCGACGCGACGCGCTGCCCCTTGTGCGGCGGCGACAACCGCTGCGCGGTGGAGATCGAGAAGGCCACCGGCGAGCCGCAGCCACCGTGCTGGTGCGTGAGCGAAACCTTCAGCCCCGAGCTGCTCGCCCGCATCCCCGAGGCGGCGCGCCGCCAGGCCTGCGTCTGTCAGGCCTGCGTGCGCCAGGCGCTGGCACCCCGCCCATGAGCGAACCGCCCGCACCACCGCCCTCGCCCCACGGGCTGCCCGCGCTGCGCGAACGCTACGGACCGCGCTACCGCTGGCTGCTGCTGCTCGCCGTCATGGTGGGCACCATGGCGTCCATCATGTCGTCCACCGTGGTCAACGTGGCCATCCCCGACATGAGCCAGCACTTCACGCTGGGCCAGGAGCGCGCGCAATGGGTCAGCTCGGGCTTCATGGCGGCGATGACCGTGTCCATGCTCACCACGCCCTGGCTGCTGGCGCGTTATGGCTACCGCGCCACCTATTCGGGCTGCATGTGGCTGCTGCTGGTGGGCGGCATGGCCGGCGGCCTGGCCAACCACTACCCGCTGGTGCTGGCCGCGCGCGTGGCCGAGGGCCTGGCGGCGGGCGTGGTGCAGCCCATCCCGGCCATCATCATCCTGCGCGCCTTCGACTCGACCGAGCAGGGCCGCGCCAGCGGCGTCTTCGGCATGGGCGTGGTGCTGGCGCCGGCGCTGGGGCCCAGCATCGGCGGCGTCCTGGTGGACTGGTTCGGCTGGCGCTCCATCTTCTTCATGGTGGTGCCGTTCTGCATCGCCTCGCTGTGGATGGCGCGCAAGCTCATCCCCACCTCCGCGCCCGGCGGCCAGGCCGCCAACCGCGCGGGCGCCGCGCTCGACTGGCGCGGCCTGCTGCTGGCCGCCGCGGGCACCTTGTGCCTGCTCAATGGCCTGGTGGAACTGCAGGGCGGCACGCCGCTCACCGCGGCCACGCTGCTGCTGACGGCCGGCGCCTTGCTGCTGGTCTTCGTCTGGCTGGCGCGGCGCATGCTGCAGGCGCACCGCCACGCGCACGGGCCCGAGCCGCTGATGAACCTGAGCCTGTTCGCCGACCGCCGCTTCGCCATGGGCAGCCTGGTGGCCTTCATCTACGGCGTGGCGCTGTTCGGCTCCACCTACCTGCTGCCGGTGTACATGCTGATGGGCCTGCAGCTCTCGCCTTCCGTGGTGGGCACGGTGCTGCTGCCTTCGGGCCTGGTGCTGGCGGTGACGATCGCCAGCGTCGGCCGCCTGGCCGACCGCCAGCCCACGCACCGCCTGGTGTGCATCGGCCTGGTGCTGCTGGCGGCCTCGTTCGCGCTGATGGTCACGATCCGGCTGGAGCACGCGGCGCGCATCATCCCGCTGCTGGTGCTCTGGGCCATCGTCGGGCGCATCGGGCTGGGCTTCATCCTGCCCTCGCTCAACATCGGCGCCATGCGCGGGCTGGGCCACGCCCACATCCCGCAGGGCGCCAGCGTCATCAACTTCCTGCGCATGCTGGGCGGCGCGGCGGGCGTGAGCCTGTGCGGCATCTTCCTGGAGTGGCGGCTGGCCGCGCACGGCGCGCCGCTCGACGCCTCGCCCACCACGCCGTCGCGCCTCGCGGCCTTCGACGAAACCTTCCTCATGCTCGCGGCCATCTGCGCGCTGGCCCTGCTGGCCGCCGCCCGGCTGAAGCCCCCGGGCCCCGCCGAACCGCCATCGCCGCCCGAACGGCATACTGCCCGGGGATAGGCCGCCAGCGAAAGGGCAGAATCCGCGCCATGTGCCAACTGCTGGGACTCAACTGCGCCACGCCCACCGACGCCTCGTTCAGCTTCACGGGCTTCTGCGACCGCGGCGGCAAGACCGACCACCACGCCGACGGCTGGGGCATCGCCTTCTTCGAGGGCAAGGGCCTGCGCCTCTTCATCGACCACCGCAGCGCACACGACTCGCCCATGGCGGCCTTCCTGCAGGGCTACCCGCTCAAGAGCCGCAACATCATCGCCCACGTTCGCAAGGCCACCATCGGCGAGGTGGCGCTGGAGAATGCCCACCCCTTCGTGCGCCAGCTCTGGGGCCGCCAGTGGGTGTTCGCGCACAACGGCGACCTGAAGGACTACGAGCCGAACCTGCACAGCCACTTCCGCCCCGTGGGCAGCACCGACAGCGAACGCGCCTTCTGCTGGCTGATGCAGGAAATGGCCAAGTCGCACGCGTCCCTGCCCAGCGTGGACGAGCTCACCCGCACCCTGCGCGAACTGGTGCCGCAGGTGCGCCGCTTCGGCAGCTTCAACTTCCTGCTCTCCAACGGCGAAGCCCTGTGGGCGCACTGCAGCACCCACCTGCATTGGCTGGTGCGCCAGCACCCGTTCTCGCTGGCCACGCTGAAAGACCGCGACTGGACGGTGAACTTCGCCGAGCTCAACCACCCCGGCGACCGCGCGGCGGTGATCGTGACCACGCCGCTCACCCGCAACGAGGTGTGGACCCCCTTCGCGCCCGAGGAGCTCAAGGTCTTCGTGGACGGGCTGCCGGTGGCCTGAAGGCGGCCTGAGGCGGGGCTAAGGGCAATCCCCAGTCCCGCGCCGCGCGACTGGGAAACCCCCCGGACTATCATCGCCGGGCCACCACCCCAGCGGGGCCACCCGCCCCGCCCCTCAGGAGACCCGACATGCAACGACGCCACTTCGTCGCCGGCGGCCTCGCCGCCGCCGCCCTGCCCCGTTTCGCCGCCGCGCAGGGCCTGGAAAAGCCCAAGTGCACCATCGCCGTGGGCGGCAAAAACCTCTTCTACTACCTGCCGCTGACCATCGCCGAGCAGCTGGGCTACTTCAAGGACGAGGGCCTGGACCTGACCATCGTCGACTTCGCCGGCGGCTCGCGCGCCCTGCAGGCCGTGGTCGGCGGCAGCGCCGACGTGGTGTCGGGCGCCTTCGAGCACACGGTGAACATGCAGTTCAAGGGCCAGCCCATGCGCGCCTTCGTGCTGCAGGGCCTGGCGCCGCAGATCGTGCTGGGCGTGAACCCCAAGACCATGGCCAACTTCAAGACCGTGGCCGACCTCAAGGGCAAGAAGATCGGCGTGACCGCGCCGGGCAGCTCCACCAACGTGCTGGTGAACTTCGTGCTGGCCAAGGCCGGCCTCAAGCCCAGCGACGTCAGCATCGTCGGCGTGGGGGCGAGCAACGGCGCCGTGGCCGCCATGCGCGCGGGCCAGATCGACGCCATCAGCAACCTCGACCCGGTCATCACCCTGCTGCAGCGCTCGGGCGACCTGAAGATCGTCTCGGACACGCGCATCGTGAGCGAGGCCGAGAAGGTGTTCGGCGGCCCTATGCCCGCGGCCTGCCTGTACTGCCCGCAGCCCTTCATCGACAAGAACCCGAACACCGTGCAGGCCATGGCCAACGCCATCGTGCGCGCCAACAAGTGGATCCAGAAGGCCGGCGCGGGCGACATCATCAAGGTGGTGCCCGAGAGCTACCTGCTCGGCGACCGCGCGGTCTACATCGACGGCTTCCTGGCCGCGCAGAAGGCGCTGTCGCCCGACGGCCTGTTCCCCACCAAGGGCCCCGAGACCGCCTTCCGGGCCCTGGGCAGCGTGGACGCCGCCATCGCCAAGGCCAAGCTCGACCTGAGCGCGGTCTACACCAACAGCTTCGCGCAGAAGGCCAACGCCAAGTACCCGAAAGGCTGAGATGTCGGCACCAGCGATCGAACTGCAGGGCGTCGCCTGCACCTTCATCAGCAAAGACGCCCCGGGCCAGCGCTACACCGCCGTCGACCAGGTGGACCTGCGGGTCGGTGCGGGCGAGTTCGTGAGCGTGGTGGGCCCCACCGGCTGCGGCAAGAGCACGCTGCTCAACGTCGCGGCCGGCCTGCTGGAGCCGAGCAGGGGCAGCGCGCGCATCTTCGGCGAGCCGCTCAAGGGCATCAATTCGCGCGCGGGCTACATGTTCCAGGCCGAAAGCCTGATGCCCTGGCGCACCGCGCTCGAGAACGTGATGGCCGGCCTGCAGTTCCGCGGCGTGGGCGCCGCCCAGGCGCGCGAACAAGCCGACGGCTGGCTGCGCCGCGTCGGCCTGGGCGGCTTCGGCGACCGCTACCCGCACCAGATGAGCGGCGGCATGCGCAAGCGCGCCAGCCTGGCGCAGACCCTGGTGCTCGACCCCGACATCATCCTCATGGACGAGCCCTTCTCGGCCCTGGACATCCAGACGCGCCAGCTGATGGAGAACGAGGTCCTGCAGCTGTGGTCGGGCGACGAGCGCCGGGCCGCACCCAGCTCGGCGCGCGCCCCCTCGGGGGAGCAGCGCGAAGCGCCAGGGGGCCATGCCCGCAAGGCGGTGCTTTTCATCACGCACGACCTGGACGAAGCCATCGCCATGAGCGACCGCGTGGTGGTGATGTCGGCCGGCCCCGCCAGCCGCCCCATCGGCGACTTCACCATCGACATGCCGCGCCCGCGCGACGTGGCCGAGGTCAAGACCACGCCGCGCTTCCTCGAACTGCACGCCGCCATCTGGGCCGTGCTGCGCGACGAGGTGCTCAAGGGCTACCAGCAACAACTGCGCAAGGCCGCCTGAGCGCGGCCCTTCACCGCCCCGTCATCGCATGTGGAAGTTCATCAAGCCCCGTCCGGGCAACCTCACCCTGTGGCAGCTGGCGCTGCTGGTGCTCATCTTCGTGTTCTGGCACGTGATGACCACGCCCGGCCTGGTGCCGACCTTCATGTTCGACAACGACCGCCAGGCCGCGTTCTTCTTCGGCGAGCCGCTGAAGATATTCGCCCGCATCTGGGCCTGGTTCGTCGGCGACGCCGACATCTACGTGCACCTGTGGATCACGCTGGCCGAGACGCTGATGGCCTTCGGCATCGGCGCCGTCACGGGGCTGGCGGGCGGGCTGTGGCTGGCGCTGTCGCCCATGGCCTCGGCCATCCTGGAGCCCTACATCAAGGCGCTCAATTCCATGCCGCGCATCATCCTGGCGCCCATCTTCGCGGTCTGGTTCGGCCTGGGCATGGGCTCCAAGGTGGCGCTGGGCGTCACGCTGGTGTTCTTCATCGTCTTCTTCAACGTCTACCAGGGCGTGAAGGAGGTGAGCCCGGTGGTGCTGGCCAACGCGCGCATGCTGGGCGCCAGCCAGAAGCAGCTGCTGCGCCACGTCTACCTGCCCAGTGCCACGAGCTGGGTGTTCAGTTCCCTGCACACCAGCGTGGGCCTGGCCTTCGTGGGCGCGGTGGTGGGCGAGTACCTGGGCTCCTCGCAGGGCGTGGGCTACCTCATCCTGCAGGCCGAGGGCCAGTTCGACATCAACACGGTGATGGCGGGCATCCTGGTGCTCACCGCCTTCGCGCTGGTGCTGGACGCGATGGTGGGGCGCATCGAGAAGCGGTTGATGAAGTGGCAGCCCAAGGCCGGGGAAACGGAGAAGCTGTAAGCGTCCGGCCCGCGGCCGGAACGCGGTGGGTGGCGCGGCCTCAGTCGGGTCTTCGCAGCACCTGGCCAGGGCGCGCCCCGGTGGCCTGACCGTCCGCGTACACCTTGCGCCCGTTGACGAACACCGACCGGATGCCACGCGCCGGGGTCGCCGGCGCATCGAAGCTGGCGGTGTCGATGATGTCGTCGGCGCTGAACAGAACCATGTCGGCAAACGCTCCTTCGCGGATCTCGCCACGGTCCACCAGCCCGAAATGCCGGGCGGACATGCCCGTCATCTTGTGCACGGCGGTCTCCAGCGGGAACAGTTTCAGGTCGCGCGAGTAGTGCCCCAGCACGCGGGGGAAGGTCCCCCACAGGCGCGGATGCGGGTGGGTGTCGCTCGGCAAGCCATCCGAGCCGATCATGCTGCGCGGGTGCTTGAGGATGGCCTGCACGTCGGCCTCGTCCATCATGAAGTAGATGCCCCCCGCGGGTTGAAGACGGTCGGCCATGGCCTTCATGCTCAGGCCGCGCTCCGCCGCGAGTTCGGCGAGGTCACGTCCCGCCGCCGTGGGCTCGGCCTGTGACCAGCTGATACGGATGCGGCTCGCGTCGGAAAATTTCTCGACGTCGAGCACGCTCGACGCGGCGTCGTAGGGGTACACGTCCAGCCCCGTGGGGTGCCGGGCGTTCGCCTCGTCGATGAGCGCCAGCGTTTCTGGCGCGCGGCCAAAGTTGCGCGTGCCGCAGCATTTGTGGTGCGACACGACCACCGGAACGCCCGTCTCGCGGCCGATGCGGAAGGTCTCTCGCAGCGACTCGTCGATGTGGTCCGCTTCGTTGCGCATGTGGGTGGTGTAGAGCGCGCGCGGCCGACCCCGCATGGCTTCGGTGATCGCGATCACCTCTTCCGTGCTGGATGCATCGGCCGTCCGGTAGAACAGGCCGGTCGACAGGCCGATCGCGCCCGCATCCAGGCTGGCGTCGAGCAGGCGGCGCATGGCGGAGATTTCGTCCGGCGTGGCCGGGCGGCGCAGATCGCTCATGGTGGCCACACGCAAGGTCGAGTGCCCCACCTGGGCCGCGACGTTCACCGCCGCGGGTTCGGCCGACAGGTAGGCCAGGTAGTCGGCAAAACGCGCGAAGAAGGCGCGCGGATCGCCGCTGAGCAGGTCCAGCGGCGGCGGCGGCCGCTGCTCCAGCGACAAGGGGGCCAGGCTCACCCCGCAATTGCCGGTGACCACCGTGGTCACGCCTTGGCTGATCTTGCACAGGTGGATCGGGTCGTCGATCACCACGCGATCGTCGTGCGTGTGCACGTCGATGAAACCCGGGGCAAGCACCTGGCCCTTGGCGTCGATCTCCACCGCTGCGCGTGCCTCGATGCGGTCCGCCACCTGCACGATGCGGTCGCCGCACACGGCGACGTCGGCGACGCGTGCGGGGGCGCCGGTGCCATCGATCACCGTCGCCTGGCGAATCACCAGATCGGGCACCGTCGAGGCCTCAACCATGTGTCGTCTCCTTGTTGGTGAACATGCCCACCAGGAAGCTGGTGGCCTCGACGAAATGCCGGTCCAGCCCCCTGAGCGCACGGGCCTCATCGCGGCTGGCGATGCCCTCCATCACGTCCTCGTGCTGGCGGCGAAAGCCCTCGGCCGACAGATGCGGCCCGCCGGCGTGCGCCATGTACAGCAGCATCTTGTGTTCGATCAGCGCGAAGTGCCGCGACAGCAGGCTGTGGTGCGCCATGGCCACGATCTGCTGGTGCATGGCGAGGTCCAGGTGGTACGCCAGGCCGACGTCCTGGTTGGCGGCGGCGGCCAGGGCGCGCTCGTACCGCGCTCGCAACTCGGCGACTTCTGCATCGGAGGCGTGCACGATCGCCTGCCGCACGGCGAGCTGCTCGAGTGACTCGCGGATGGTTTCCAGCTCCTCGGCCCCGCGCACCGTCACCGGCATCACGATGGTGCCGCGAAAGCTCTCCTGTTCCAGGAGTCCTTCCTGGATCAAGGTCTGCAGGGCCGCGCGCACCGTGCTGCGGCTCAGGTTCAGTCCCTCGGCCACCTTGGTCTCCACCACACGCTCCCCCGGCATGAACAGGCCGTTGAGGATGGACCGCACGATGGCCTGCTTCGCTTGATGCTGCAGGCTGTCGCGGCTCACGGGGGCCAGGTCGGACAGGGGGCTTGCGTCCATTTCAAAGCTCACGGTTTCTCCTTTGGCGCGGCCTTTTCATGGCCACCGCGCGGGCGGATTATGCCCAAGAGAACGACCTCTTGTCGACAGTTAACATGCAACAGTTGACAGTTAACATTGGTGACACATACGATGGCGCCGCATTCCACCCCTCCCCACACCACCACAGAGGTACCCATGAGAACTTTTCCCGGTCTGAGGCGCGATGCCTTGAAAGTGGCGGCCGTCGCCTGCGCACTGTGCCTGGCCGGCCCCGTCTGGGCGGCGAAGCACGTGATCAAGGTCTCGCACGCGGTCACCGTGAACCACCCGGGCCACAAGGCCATGCTCAAGTTCAAGGAGAAGGTGGAGGCCGACTCGAAAGGGCAGATCGAGGTACGCATCTTTCATTCCAGTCAGCTCGCCGGCCAGCGCGAAGGCGTCGAAGGTCTGCAGGCCGGGTCGATCGAAATCACCCTGACGCCCAACGGGATTGCGGCCGCCTTCGACCCGACTTTTGCCCTGCTCGACATCCCGTTCCAGTTCGACAGCTCGGCGCACGCGCGCAAGTTCCTGGACAACGGCGGAGAGAAGATGCTGTTCGCCAACCTTGGCAAGGTGGGTCTGGTGGGCCTCGCGGCCTGGGAACAGGGCTTTCGCAACCTGGCCACGGTGAAGGCCCCGGCCATGAAGGCCGCCGACATGCAGGGCCTGAAGCTGCGCACCATGGAAGCGCCGCTGCACATCACGGCCTGGAAGGCCGTGGGCGCCAACCCCACGCCCATCGGCTGGGCCCAGGTCTACACCTCGCTGCAGCAAGGAATCATCGACGGCGTCGAGAACCCCAGCTACATCTTCTCGCAGACCCCGGTGCACGAGCAGCTCAAGTTCCTCACGCTCACCAAGCACATCTACGACCCGATCCTGGTGCTGGGCTCCAAGGCATTTTTCGACAAGCTGCCCGCCGATCTGCGAACCCTGGTATTCCACTCGCTGAGTTCGCTCACGCCGCAGGAGCGCCAGTACGTCGACGAAGACGTCACCAAGGCAGAAACCAAGGATCTGCCGGGCTTCGGCGTGAAAGTCATGGACATGCCGGCCGCCAATATGGCCGAACTGGCCAAGGCCTCGCAACCGCCTGTGATCAAGGACGTGGAACGCCGCGTGGGCGCCCCCGCACTGCAGGCCTGGCAGTCCGCCGTCAACGCCGCTCGCTGAAGGCACTGAGCCATGGCTCGTCTGGCCAGTCTCTATCGCGGCACCGTCGGCATCGCCACCCTGGTGGTGGCCGGCCTTCTGATCGCTCAGGTGTTCTTCCGCTACGTGCTGGGCAGTTCGCTCGCATGGGGTGAAGAGGTTTCCACCTTCCTGATGATCTGGGCAGGCCTGCTGGGTGCGGCGACGCTGGCGGCGCAAGACCGCTACATCGCCTTCTCCGCCATCAAGGACAGCCAACGCCCCTGGCTGCGCAAGGCCAGCCGCACGCTGGCCTCGCTGGCGGCCATCGGCTTCGCGCTGCTCCTCGTGACCAACGGGGCGCGGGTGTCTTTCCTCGCAGAGTTTTCGCCCAGATCGTCCGCGGCCGAAATCCCGCTGAACTGGGTGTATGCGGTGTTTCCAATCGCCGGGCTCATCGTCATCGGCGGTGCCCTGCTGCGTCTCCTGCACATCTGGCGAGGTCGCGATGAATGAAGCCATGGCGCTCCTGCTGCTGGTCGGCGGCGTGCTGCTGCTGGTGGGCGCCCCCATCTGGGCCACCATCGGGCTCGCCTCGGCGAGCTACATCTGGGTGCAGGGATTCCCCACCAACCTGATCGTGCAGCGCATGTTCAACAACATGGACTCGTTCCTGTTGTTGGCCGTGCCCATGTTCATGCTGGCCGGTGAGGTCATGAACACCTCCGGCCTGACGGCGCGCCTGCTCGATCTGGCGCACGTGCTGTTGCGCCGCCTGCGCGCGGGTCTGGCCATGGCCAACCTGGGCACCAACATGATGATGGCGGGCATCTCGGGTTCGGCCCTGGCGGACGCCTCCGCCCTGACGGCGCTGATGAAGCCCAAGATGGTCGAGCAAGGCTACCGCGCATCCTTCGTGGCGGCGCTCACCGCGGCCGGCTCCATCGTGGCGCCCATCATTCCGCCCAGCATCACCTTCATCCTGTTCTCGGTGCTGGCCGACGTGTCGGTGATCGACCTCTTCATGGCGGGCATCTTGCCGGGCGTGGTGATCGTCGCCTTCCAGATGTTCACGGTCAACATGCTGTCGCGACGCGGGCGCATCCCCGCCCACGACGCCGCGCCGGCCCTGAAGACCGGCATCGCGCTCCGGCGGGCGATTCCGGTGCTGATCCTGCCGATCATCATCGTGGGCGGCATCCGCGGCGGCGTCTTCACGCCCATCGAAGGCGCCGCGGTGGCCCTGGCCTACGCGCTGGCCCTGGCCGTGCTCATGCGTCGCATCCGCGTCGACCAGCTGTTGCACCTTTCCTGGGACGTGGCCAAAGGCATGGGCGAGATCCTGCTGATGATCGGATCGGCCAGCCTATTGGCCTGGGTCATCGTGGCCGAGCAGATCCCCGCGGGCGTGGCCTCGGCGATGCTGAGCTTGACCTCCGATCCGCTGATGTTGCTGATCATCATCAACGTGCTGCTCCTGCTCGTGGGCATGGTCCTCGACAACTTCGCCGCGATGGTGATCTTCGTGCCCATCCTGATGCCGGTCGTGCAGCAGTACGGCATCGACCCGGTGCACTTCGGCGTGATCGTCAACGTCAACCTCATGATCGGCTCCATCACGCCGCCCGTGGGCCTGTCGCTGTTCGTCACCAGCCGCGTCGCCGGTGTGTCCTTCGAGAGTTCGGTGAAAGAAATCCTGCCCTTCATCGCCGCCTCTTTGCTCGCACTCGGTGTCATCACCTACGTGCCGGCCCTGTCCCTGGCCATCCCCGGCCTGCTCAAGTAGTCCCCTGGAGACACCGTGCTTCCCACCCGTTCCCACCCATCCACCAAACCCGTCCATGTCGAGGAAAAAAGCAATGCCATGGCGGAGCGCATGCCCGACATCCCGAACCCGGACCCGGCGCGCTACTCCGCCGGCGAATGGCAAACGCGCGTCGATCTGGCGGCGGCCTACCGCCTCATCGCCACGCTCAACATGGACGATGCCATCTTCACGCACATCTCGGTGCGCATCCCCGACACCGATGTGCCCACCTTCCTCATCAACCCCTACGGCATGATGTTCGAGGAGGTCACCGCCACGTCGCTCGTCAAGATCGACGTCAATGGCCACAAGATCTGCGACTCTCCCTGGCCGGTGAACCCCGCGGGCTTCGACATCCACAGCGCCGTGCACACGCGCAGCCCCAATGCGCACTGCGTGATCCACACGCATTCCCTGGCCGGCATGACGGTGGCCTCCATGCCCGAGGGCCTGCTGCCGCTCAACCAGATGTCGCTGCACTTCTACAAGCGCATCGGCCGCTACTCGTACGACACCATCCACTTTCCCGAGCACGAGAAGGACCGGCTGGTGGCCTGCATCGCCGACCATCCCGCGCTGATCATGGAGTCGCACGGCATGATGACCTGCGGCCCCACCGTGGCCGACGCCTTCTTCTACATGTACTACCTCGAGAAGGCCTGCCGCATTCAGGTGCAGGTATTGGCCGGCGCACGCCCTCACATTCCCATGCGCGACGAGGTGGCCGAGGAAGGCCGAGCGCTGTTCGAAGACCGCCACGAACAAAAACGCTTCATGTGGGCCGCCTTCGTGCGCAAGCTCCACCGCGACGCACCCGACTTCGCCCGCTGATGGCCGCCTCCGCTGAACACCTCTCCGATGCCGCCGCCCGCATCGATCCAACCCTTCTGACCCGGCTGCGTGAGCGCGAGCCGCTGCTGTGGGTGAACCCCCATGCCGAGTCCATGGCCGCCGGTGTCGACGCGCTGGACGCCGGCTTCGACATGGCATCCGCGGCCTCACGCTTCAAACGCTTTCGCGGCCTCATGCGCGCGCTGTTCCCGGCGCTGGAGCCGCTCGAGGGCCGCGTGGAGTCCGAGTTGCTGCCGCTGCCGCGCTTTTCCGCTCTGCTCGGGGGGCAAGGCACCTGGTTCCTCAAAGGCGATCACGCGCTACCGGTGGCGGGCTCGGTCAAGGCGCGAGGGGGCTTTCACGAGGTGCTGGCGCACGCTGAACGCCTGGCAACCGCACACGGCCTGCTGCAGCCGGGGCAAGACCCGATCGTGCTGCAACAGCCCGCGGCGCGCGCCTTCTTCTCACGGCACACCATCTCGGTGGGCAGCACGGGCAACCTGGGCCTGGGCATCGGACTCATCGCCGCCGGCCTGGGCTTTCAGGCCGAAGTGCACATGTCCGCCGACGCCAAGGAATGGAAGAAGCGGCGCCTGCGCGACCGGGGCATCCGCGTCGTCGAACACGCGGGCGACTTCGCCGATGCACTGGAGGGCGGCCGTCAGCGCGCCGCCACGGACCCGAGCGTGCACTTCGTGGACGACGAGCGCTCGGCCGACCTCTTCCTGGGATATGCGGTCGCCGCACAGGAACTCGCGCGACAGCTCGACGCGATCGGCCGCACGCCCCGTCGCGAGCGACCGCTGTTCGTGCACCTGCCCTGCGGCGTGGGCGGTTCACCTGGCGGCATCACCTACGGTCTCAAAGCCTTGTTCGGCGACGCGGTACACACCTTCTTCGCGGAGCCGGTGGCCGCGCCCTGCATGCTGGTGCAACTGAGCGCCAGTGGCCAGGGCCCGCTCTCGGTCTACGACATCGGTCTGGACAACAGGACCGATGCCGATGGCCTGGCCGTGGCGCAGGCCTCGCACCTGGTGGCGCCGATGATGAAGCGCCGGCTCGGCGGTGTGTTCACGGTGCGCGACGACGACCTGCTGCGCGACGTGTGCCGCCTCCAGCGCACGGAAGGTGTGCTGCTTGAACCGTCGGCCATCGCGGCAGCGCGCGGCCCCTTGTTCCTCGCGCAGTCCGAGGCTGGTCGCGCCTACCTGGACGCCCACGGCCTGCGACCCGATGACCCGAATGCCACCCACGTCATCTGGGCAACGGGGGGCTCACTCGTGCCGGCAGAAGAGCATGCGCGATACCAGGCGAAGGGCGCCGCACTGCTTGGCAGCGGATGAACCCGGGGCGGGCTGGCGGGCGGCCGTAAGCGCTCGCTTACCCGCGCTTGGCCAGAAACCACGCCACCAGCGCATTGGCGTGTCCATGGCCCGTCCGTGGTCGGCCTTCAACAGCGCCACCAGCGCCATGTGCTTGAGCGGGCCGGCCTGGCGCAGCACGCCCATCCAATGCTCAATGGGCTGACCGTACTTTTTCTCGATGGAAGGAAAGTAGGACGCGGGGCCCTGGGGTTTGTCGTTCGAGGCCATGGAGGTCTTCCTTCGCGCGGGCGTGGACAAAACGCCGTGGCGGCCCGCGCGCCCGGCCACCACTGAACATGACGACGGCCATGGGACCCTGGAATCGACAGCGGTCCTGAAAAAAACGAGCGTTGCACGGCCTGTCGCGACCATCGCCCCGCGAGCGCGCCGGTTTGGACGAGACAATGCGCCCCATGCAGACCGCGAAGGACAACGAGGCGCCCGTGCGACGGCCGCTGCCACCGCTGGCGGCGGTGCTGGCCTACCGCTGGCGGCCGCGCGGCTGGCTGGTGTCCGAGCCGCGCCGGCAAACCTTCGCGTGGTCGGTCTCGCTGCTGGTGCACGCGCTGGTCCTGAGCCTGACCTTCGGCGACGGTCTGGACCTGCCGGGGCTGGAGCTGCCGTGGAAGGAGCGGCGTACCGAGGTGCCGGAACTGCGAGCGCGCCTGTCACCGCCACCAGCGCCCGCCGCCGAAGCGGCGCCGCCCGCCAGCGTGTCTGCGCCTCGCCCCACCCCGCCGGCGCCCCCGAGCGCCGGGGCCTTGACGGTGCTCGACCACGCCGCGCTGCAGGCCCGACGGCAGGAGGCCCAGCGACAGGAAGCCTTGCGGCAGGAGGCCGCGCGCCGGGAAGCCCAGCGCGCGGAAGCGGCGCGCCAGTTGGCCGAGCGGCGAGCGGCCGAGCGCCGGGCCGCGGCCCAGGCGGCGGCGGCCCAACGCGAGGCGGCCCGGCAGGCCAGGGCACGCGAACTGGCGGCCCAGCAGGCCGCAGCGCGCGAGGCGGCGGCCAGGGAAGTGGCGGCCAGGGCGGCGGCCGAACAGGCCGACACCGCCCGGCAAACCGCCGAACACGAGGCGGCCGCCCGACAGGACGCGGCGCGGGTCGCGGCCGACCAACAGGAGGCGGCCCGGCAAGCCGCCGCGCGCCAGCAGGCCGAGAGCGAGCTGGCGGCACGCGAAGCCACCGCGGCCCGCGAAGCGGCCGAACAGGTGGCGGCGCAGCGCGCCGAGATGGAGCGCCTGGAAGTCGAACGTCAGGACGCCCTGCGGCAGGCGAGCGCCCGCGCCGAGGCCGAGCGCGTGGAAGCGGCGCGGCAGGCCACCGCGCGGGACGCTCAGCAACAGCAGCAGCAACAGGAAGTCGAGCGACAGGAAGCGCTCCGCCGGGAGGCCGCGCAGCGGGCGGCCGAACAGGCGCAGCAGGCCGAACGCGAGGCCACCGCTCGGGAGGAGACGGCTAGGCAGGAAATCGCTCGCCAGGAAGCGGCCCGCCAAGAGAGCGCCCGCCAGCAAGCCGCGCGGGCGGAGGCTGCACGGGCAGAAGCCGAACGGCTGGCCAACGAACAGCTGGCCCGCGAGCGCTTGGAAGCACAGCGCCAGGCCGAGCAAGCGGCGCAACGGCTGGAAGCGGAGCAACAAGCCGCCGCACAGCGCGAAGCCGCTCGGCAGGCGGCCGAGCGGGCCGAGGCCGAACGCCTCGCGGCGGAACAGCAGGCGGCGCGTGAGGCCGAACAGCAGGCGGCCGAGGCCGCACGACAGGCCGCTCAGCGCGACGCGGCTGCGAGGCAGGAAGCGCAGCGAGCAGCCGAGGCCGAAGCCGCTCAACCCGCGGCCGAGCGCCGGGCCAACGAACTGGCGGCCGCGCAACAGGCCGCAGCTCAAGCTCAAGCTCAAGCTCAAGCTCAAGCTCAAGCTCAAGCTCAAGCTCAAGCTCAAGCTCAAGCTCAAGCTCAAGCTCAAGCTCAAGCTCAGGCTCAGGCTCAGGCTCAGGCAGAGGCGGCAAGGCTAGAGGCCGAAGGCCAGGCGGCTGCTCGCGCCGCGGCGGCGGCCGCAGCGGAGGCACAAGCCACCGCCCAGGCAGAAGTCGCCCGACTGCAAGGCGAGCGCGAGGCCGCCGCCAGGACCGAGGCCGCGCGCCTGCAGGCCGAACGGCAGGCCGAGGACGAGGCCCGCGAGGAGAGACGCCGCGCCATCGGTCGCCAGCTCAACGAAGAGGCCGACCGCCGCGCGGCCGCCGAGGCCGAGGCACAGCGCAACCCGTCCGCCAGCGGCCTGCGCCGCGTCCGACTCTTCGGGCGCTACGACCCCAACCGCGACCTGGTCCTCTACGCCGAGGCCTGGGCCAAGCGCATCGAGATGAACATGCCGGTGGAACTGGTGCGCGAGGCGGCCCGGCAGCGCTACACCGACCCGGTGGTGACGGTCGCCATCCGCAGCGACGGCACGATCGAATCGGTCACGCTGGTGCGCACCAGCGGCGTGGCCACCATCGACGAGGCCATTCCGCGCCTGGTGCACGGCATGGCGCACACCGCCTTCCCGCCGGCCATGGCCCGCCAGTACGACGTGATCGAGATCCGCCGCAGCTGGCACTTCGACGTCGCCGTGCGCCTGTACTGAGGCGCGCCGCCGCCTCAGGCGCGGCCAGCGTCGAACACCGGGTCGACCTCGACCTGCAGGGCCGTGGCCAGGTGGTTGGTCTTGGCGGCCAGGCCGACGATGGCCATCAGTTCCGCGTGCTGGGCGTGCGTCATGCCCTTGGCGCGCGCCGCCGCCGTGTGCGAGTGCACGCAGTAGCCGCAGCCATTGGCGACGGAGACCGCGATGTAGACCAGTTCCTTGGTCAGCGGGTCCAGTAGCGAGGGCGTGGCCATCAGCCGCTTCACCTCGGCCCAGGTGCCCTCCAGCAGCGCGGGGTCGAAGGCCAGGGCGCGCCACAGGTTGTTGACGAAGTCGGTCTTGCGCGTGGCGCGGATGTCGTCGAAGACGGCCTTCACGCGCGGATCGGCTTCGGGCTCGGCCAAGGGGCGAACGGTGGTCATGGTGCAGGTAACTCCTTCATGGACACGGTCTTTCGGACTGCGCACACTAGCGGCTTTTCACCCGCCCAGGAGCCCGGCATGTCCCTACGCATCAACGACACCGCACCGAACTTCAGCGCCCAGACCACGCAAGGCGTCATCGACTTTCACAGCTGGATCGGCGACCAGTGGGCCATCCTCTTCTCGCACCCCAAGGACTTCACCCCCGTCTGCACCACCGAGCTGGGCTACATGGCCCGCATCGAACCCGAGTTCACGAAGCGCAACACCAAGCTCATCGGTCTGTCGGTGGACCCGGTGGACAGCCACGGCAAGTGGGTCACCGACATCGAGGAAACGCAGGGCGCCACGGTCAAGTACCCCATGATCGGCGACGTCGACCTGAAGGTGGCCAAGCTCTACAACATGCTGCCGGCCGAAGAACCCGGCAGCGCCGAAGGCCGCACCGCCGCCACCAACGCCACGGTGCGCTCGGTCTTCATCATCGGGCCCGACAAGAAGATCAAGCTCATGATGACCTACCCCATGACCACGGGCCGCAACTTCGACGAGATCCTGCGCGCGCTCGATTCGATTCAGCTCACCGCGAGGCACAAGGTGGCGACCCCCGCGAACTGGACGCAGGGGCAGGACGTGATCATCGCGGGCTCGGTGAGCGATGCGGACGCCAAGACCCTGTTCCCCGATGGCTGGAAGGCGCTCAAGCCCTACCTGCGCATCGTCAAGCAGCCGCGCTGAGCGGGGCGCCTCAGGGCTGGTAGCAGGCGCCCGTGGCGTCGTGGTGGATGGCGATGAGGTCGCCACCGGCGCTGCCCCAGACGTTGCCGCCGGTGAAGATCAGGCAGCCCTCGCCTTTGTAGAGCGCTTGCAGGCGGCGCGCGTCGTTGCCGAAATAGAACGGAATCCAGCGCTTGCCCGATTCGTAGGAATGCGAACGGTCGGGCGCACGGTCCATCAGGGTCTGCACCTCGTCCATGCCCATGCCGATCTGGAGCCGGGCGAAGCGGCTGCCGGGCCGGGCCTTGCCGGTGACCTCGCCCTGGAAGGAGCCGTCCCGCGAGGTGGCGCTCTGGGTGCCGTCGGCGGCGGGCGCGGTGGACGGGGCGGATGGGCGCGTCGAGGGGGATGAGCAGGCGCCCAAGACGGTGAGGGCGGCGATCAGGATGAGTCGATGGAGGCGCATGGGCGGCAGCGGCGGGTGGTGAACGGCCCGCCAGTGTGCACAGCGCGACGGGGGCATACCCCCTGTCGTTCTCTACGCGGGACCGCTCTGTCCCGCCGCGGGCGGCTCCGTCAGCGTGAGCAGGATGTCCGCGTACCAGGCGCAGTTCAGGCCCAGGGATTCGTCGAGCGCCTGGTCGCGGTTGCCCATGTCCAGGCGCGAGGAGTGCACGCCCAGCAGCCGCCAGGGCAGCACACCGGTCGCGGGCACGGGGTCGCGCATGACCACCGGTGCGCCACTGATGCCACGGTGCGCGCGCCCGTCGGTGAGAAAGGTGCCTTGCCCCTGGAAGCGGATGCCGAAGGGCGAGGCGATGGCGGCGCGGCGCAGCACCGGGAGCTGGTGCACCTCGTCGTGAAAGCCCAGCGGAAAACCCGCGATGAACAGCGTGGCGTCCACGGGCACGGCGTCAAAGTCGCGAACGATGTGCGCGGGCGTGAAGGCGAACAGCACCGACTCCTTCGGCAGGGCCTCGCGATCGATTTCGAGCACGGCCACGTCGATGTCGCCGCCGCTGTCCTGGCCCTGGCGCCACAGCGCCGTGCCGTCGGCGTACAGCGGCATGGAAAAGCCGGTGCAGCGCGTGAGGTCCTGAAGGTCCAGGTGCAGGGTGATCTCGATGCGGTCCGGCCGGTGCTCGCTGCCCTCGTCGATGAAGACGTGGCGGCTGGTCGCGAGGAAGAGGTGTTCGTCGCGCGCGAAGAAGAAGCCGCTGGCGTTGGTGAGCGATTGCTCGCCCAGGAAGGTGCCGACCTTCGGCGTGGCGAGGAACAGCGGGTCCACCGGCGGCGAGACCGGCGCGGCGGGGGTCTTGGGGGGGGGGTTCATCGCCACAGTGTGAGGGCTTGGCGGCGCCCAGGCCACCGGCCGCGATGGCAGGCCATCGCGTCAGCCCAGCGCCGCCTCCAGCGCGTCCACGAACATCGCCGGCACGTCGAAGCCGGTCTGCTGCTGGATCTCCTGGAAACAGGTGGGGCTGGTGACGTTGATCTCGGTCACGCGGTTGCCGATCATGTCCAGGCCCACCAGCAGCAGGCCGCGCGCGGCCAGCGTGGGCGCCATGGCCTCGGCCACGGCGCGGTTGTCGTCGGACAGCGGTTGGGCCACGCCCTTGCCACCGGCCGCCAGGTTGCCGCGCACCTCGCTGCCCTGCGGGATGCGCGCGAGCACGAAGGGCGCCACCTTCCCGCCGATGAGCAGCAGGCGCTTGTCGCCCTCCACGATCTCGGGCAGGTAGCGCTGCACCATCACGCTGGTGGCGCCGCCCTGGTTCAGGGTCTCGATGATGGAGCCCAGGTTCAGACCGTCCTCGCGCACGCGGAAGATGCCCATGCCGCCCATGCCGTCGAGCGGCTTGAGGATGACGTCGCGCTGCTCGGCGTGGAAGGCGCGCACGGCCTCGGCCGAGCGCGTCACCAGGGTGGGCGGCGCGAACTGCGGCCACTCCATCAGCGCGAGTTTTTCGGGGTGGTCGCGCAGCGCGGCGGGCTTGTTGAACACGCGCGTGCCTTCGCGCTCGGCCTGCTCCAGCAGGTGGGTGGCGTAAAAGAACTCGCTGTCGAAGGGCGGGTCCTTGCGCATCAGCACGGCGTCGAAGCTCGCCAGGGCCTCGCGGCCCTCGCCGCTCACGTCGAACCAGTGGTCGAGTTCGCCGGTGAGGCGCAGGTGCCGCACCTGGGCGGTGACACGGCCGCCGCTCACCCATTGCAGGTGGCGCGGCTCGCAGGCCGCGAGCGCGTGGCCGCGGCGCTGCAGCTCGCGCATCATCGCGAAGGTGCTGTCCTTGTAGGTCTTGAAAGCTTCGAGCGGGTCGGCGACGACCAGGATCTTCTTCGTCATGGGCGGGGGTGTTTTTTCGCGAGGCCGTACTGTTGCACAAAGAGCGCGGCGGCGCCGGCCACCACCCCCCAAAAGGCCGAGCCGATGCCGGCTATCACCACGCCGCTGAGCGTGACGAGGAAGGTGATGAGCGCGGCCTCGCGGTGCTCATCGTCCTTGAGCGCGGCGTGCAGCCCGCCGCCGATGCTGCCCAGCAGGGCGATGCCCGCGATGGCCATCACCAGCTCGCGCGGGAAGGCGATCAGCAGGCCCGTGACCAGCGCGCCCACCAGACCGATGGCCACGTACAGCGCGCCGCACACCACTGCGGCGGTGTAGCGCTTGTCGCGGTCGGGGTGGGCCTCGGGACCCATGCAGATGGCCGCGGTGATGGCCGAGAGGTTGAGCGCGAAGGCGCCGAAAGGCGCCAGCACCAGCGTGGCGATGCCCGTGACGGTGAGGATGCGCGAGATGGGCATGTCGTAGCCCGCCGCGCGGATGGCCGCCACGCCCGGCAGGTTCTGCGAGGCCATGGTGACGATGAACAGCGGCAGCGCCAGGCTGGTGAGCGCCGCCAGGCTGAAGCTCGGCGCGGTGAACACCGGCACGGCCCATTCGAGCCTGAGCGCGCCCGCGTTGAAGCGGCCGGTAGCCAGTACCTGCGCCACGCCCGCGAGCAGCGTGAACACCACCGCGTAGCGCGGCGCCAGGCGGCGCGCCACCAGGTAGACCAGCAGCATCAGCACCACCAGGCCCAGCGCGGTCTGCGCCGCGCCGAAGGCCTGCAGGCCGAAGCGCGCCAGCACGCCGGCCAGCAGCGCCGCGGCGATGGCCATGGGAATGCGGTTCATGACCCGCTCGAACCAGCCGGTGGCGCCCGCCAGGGTGATGAGCGCGCCGCAGACCAGAAAGGCGCCGATGGCGTCGGACATCGTGAAACCGCCGGCCAGGCCCGCGCTGGCCAGCACCGCCGCGCCGGGCGTGCTCCAGGCCACCATCACGGGCTGGCGCAGCAGCAGCGAGGGAATCGCCGAGCACAGGCCCATGCCCAGGCCCAGCGCCCACATCCAGGACGTGATCTGCGCCGGCGTGGCGCCGAAGGCCTGCGCCGCCTGGAAGACGATCGCCACCGAGCTCGTGAAACCCACCAGCACCGCGACAAAGCCGGCGGTGGCGGCGGAAAGGCTGAGGTCCTTGAAGAATCGCATCGCGCGATTCTGCCGGGACAGGCCCGGCGCCGCTGGCGCGGGCCCGACAGGCCGGCGGGCTCAGCCCGCCGGCAGCAGGCGCAGCAGCACCGCGGGATCGTGCGCCCGCGCGACCGCCACCATGGCCGCGAAACAGGCCAGGGCCGCCGCGAAGGCCATGGCCCGGCCCGTCGGCGTGCGCGCCCGCCGCAGGGCCAGCGTGCCGAGCACGATGTAGGCCACGAGCAGGCCCAGCTTGAGCTGCAGCCACGGCGTGGCGAAGGGGTTGAGCCGCAGCGCCGCGAGCAGCAGCAGGGCCGCCATCAGCAGGGCGGTGTCGATGAGCTGGCTCAGGCGGCGCACCGGCGCCGCCAGCGGCGCGGCCGAGCCCAGCAGCACGCCCACGCCGCGCGCGGCGAACAGTCCGCCGCTGGTCAGCGCCAGCGCGACGTGCGCGGCCTTGATCCAGGGGTAGGCCATCAGCAGGTCCATGGTTCAGGCCCGCCGCAGCACCGCCGCCGCCGGGGGCAGCAGGTCGGCCAGGGTGTGGCCGTCCAGGTGCGAGAGGAAGCTCTGGAGCGCGCCGTCCAGCACGCCCGCCAGCCCGCAACGGCCGGTAAGCGCGCAACGGCTGTCCTCACCGAAGCACTCGACGAGCAGGAAGTCCGGCTCCATCCCCCGCACCACCGCGCCGAGGTTGATATCGGCCGGCGCGCGCGCGAGCCGCATGCCGCCGCCCTTGCCGCGCACGGTTTCGATCCAGCCCTGGCGGCCCAGCAGGTGCGTGACCTTCATGAGGTGGGCCTCGGAGATGCCGTGCGCCTGCGCGACCTCGGCGATGGTGCACAGCCGCCCGGGCTGGCGCGCCACGTACATCAGCAGGCGCAACGCGTAGTCGGTCAGCGTGGTCAGGCGCATGGCGTCGACCGGCTCAGGGCGTGGCGCCGGCCGGGTTCAGGCCACGGGGCAGGGCCTGGGGGTCGCGGCCCATCTGCCAACCCATCCACAGGCTCTGGGCGATGCGCCCGGCGAGCGCGCGGGCCTGTACCGCCATGCGGCGGTTCGGCTGCGCGTCGGCCACTTCGCCGAACAGCGCCAGCCAGCGCTCGAACAGCTCGGCGCTCAACTCGGGCAGGGCCGCGTGTTTTTGCATGGGGTTGCCCGTGTAGCGCCCGGTGCGCCGCAGCACCGAGGACCAGAAGTCCACCAGCTTGTCGAGGTGGTGGTCCCAATCGTCGATGCGGGCGTTGAAGATGGGCGCAAGGACCGCGTCCTGGCGCACGCGCGCGTAGAAGGCGTGCACCAGCACCTTCAGCTCTTCCTCGGTGCACAGATCGGTCGTGGTCATGGGACTTCCTCGTCGCCGCTGCCGGGGGCAGGGATCAATAAGATCTATTTTATTTCGATCTTATAGAGCCGCCAAATCCCTGTTGCCCTCGCGGGCCTCCAAGGCCTCAGATCTCGACCTTGGAGCCCAGCTCCACCACCGCGTTGGCCGGCAGGTGCAGGAAGGCCGCGGCGCCGGCGGCGTTGTGGTGCATGGCGGCGAAGAGCTTCTCGCGCCAGGGCGCCATGCCGCTGCCCAGCGTGGGCGTGACCACGTCGCGCGACAGGAAGTAGCTCGTGGTCATGGGCTCGATCTCGCAGCCGCGCAGGCGCAGCGGCTCCAGCGCGGCGGGCACGTCGGGGTCGTTCTTGAAGCCGTAGTGGATGGTGACCGCCCAGCAGTCGTGGCCCAGGGGCTCGACCTCCAGCCGCTCGCTCATGCCGATCCAGGGCACCTGGTGCGAGCGCACGGTGACGAACAGGTTCTGCTCGTGCAGCACCTTGTTGTGCTTGAGGTTGTGCAAGAGCGCGTTGGGCACGATGCCCGGGTCGGCGGTGAGGAACACCGCCACGCCGGGCACGCGCAGCGGCGGCTCGACGAACACCGCGTCGAGAAAGCCATTGAGCTCCAGTGCCTCGGCCTGCTGGGCCTTGGACATGAGGCGGCGTCCCTGCTTCCAGGTCATCATCAACGTGAACACCGCGCCGCCGATGACCAGCGGGAACCAGCCGCCATGGAACAGCTTGAGCATGTTCGAGCTGAAGAAGGCCAGGTCGATGACGAAGAACAGGCCCGTGGCGCCCACGCACAGCCACAGCGGGTATTTCCAGCCGTAGCGGATGACGAAGAAGGTGAGCGTGGTGGTGATGAGCATGTCCAGGGTGACCGCGATGCCGTAGGCCGAGGCCAGGTTGCTGGAGGACTTGAACATCACCACCGCCAGCACGATGGCGGTGAACAGCGCCCAGTTGACGAAGGGGATATAGATCTGCCCCGTGTCGCGCACGCTGGTGTGGCGCAGGTTCAGGCGCGGCAGGTAGCCGAGCTGGATGGCCTGCTTGGTCACGCTGAAGGCGCCCGAGATCAGCGCCTGCGAGGCGATCACCGTGGCCGCCGTGGCCAGCACCACCAGCGGCAGCAGCGCCCAGGTGGGCGCCATGCGGAAGAAGGGGTTGCTCACCGCGCTCGGGTCGGCCAGCAGCAGCGCGCCCTGGCCGAAGTAGTTCAGGGTGAGGCAGGGCATGACCACCGCGAACCAGGCCAGGCGGATCGGCTTCTTGCCGAAGTGGCCGAGGTCGGCGTACAGCGCCTCGGCGCCGGTGACGGCCAGCACCACCGCACCCAGGATGATGAAGGTTACGCCCGGCTGCTGCCACAGGAAACGCAGCGCATGGTGCGGGCTGAGCGCGCCCAGGATTTCGGGGTGGTGCACGATGTGCGAGACGCCCAGCGCGGCCACCGCGAGGAACCACAACAGCGTGATCGGCCCGAAGTAGCGGCCGATGCCGCCCGTGCCGCGCTTCTGCACCGCGAACAGCACCAGCAGCACCAGCAGGGTCAGCGGGATCACGTAGTGCTGCAGCGCGGGCGAAATCACCGTCAGGCCCTCGACCGCCGAGAGCACCGAGATCGCGGGCGTGATGACGCCGTCGCCATAGAACAGCGAGGTGCCGAAGATGCCGATCACCATCAGCATGCGGCGCAGCGCCGGCTTGTCTTTCACCGCATTGGCAGCCAGCGCGAGCATGGCGATGAGGCCACCTTCGCCCGCGTTGTCGGCGCGCAGCACCAGCACCACGTACTTGAGCGAGACGATGGTCGTCAGCGTCCAGAAGATGATGGACAACACGCCATAGACGTTGCCGTGCGTGAAGGGGACGTGGCCGGACCCGAAGATCTCTTTCACGGCGTACAGCACGCTGGTGCCGATGTCGCCGTACACCACACCGATGGCGCCCAGCGTGAGGGCGGCCAGCGAGGACGGAGCGCGGGAATTCAAGCGAGAAGCCCCACCGGGTTGCCGCGGGGCGTGAACTCAGAAGAGGCGGATTCTGCGCCCGCCAGACGCGGGGCACCACCGGCTGGGACGCCTAAAGCCATGGTCTGCGTGGATTTTGTTGCACCGCAACAACCCCGACCGGCCTGTCAGTCGAGGTTTTCGGCCTCGGGGTCGGTGGCTTCCAGCTCATAGCTCGCCGCCAGCATGGCCAGGCGGCCGATGACGCCGTACATATAGAAGCGGTTGGGCACGCTGGCGCCAGGCTTCACGCCGGGCTGCGGCAGCTGGGCGCTCTGCTCGAAGGCCAGGGGCACGAAGCTGGAGCCCGGGGCGTTCAGGTTCTCGTCCTCCCCGCGGTCGGCGTGGATGCGGTAGAAGCCGCCGACCACGTAGCGGTCCATCATGTAGACCACGGGCTCGGCCACGGCGCTGTTGATGCGCTCGTGCGTGAGCACGCCCTCCTGGATGATCACCTCGCTGACCGCCTGGCCCGCCTGCACCGTGGCCATGCGCGCCTTGGTCTTGGGCGAGAGCTTGTCGATGTCCTTGGCGTCGCGCACCGTCATGATGCCCATGCCGCCCGTGCCGTTGTCGGCCTTGATCACCACGAACGGCTTCTCGTTGATGCCGTATTCCTTGTACTTGCGGCGCACCTTGGTGAGCAGCGCGTCGGTGTTGCTGCGCAGGCATTCCAGGCCCGCGTCGGCCTCGAAATCCACCTGACCGCATTGCGCGAACAGGGGGTTGATGAGCCAGGGGTCCATGCCCAGCAGCTTGCCGAAGCGCTTGGACACTTCCTCGTAGGCCTTGAAGTGCAGGCTCTTGCGCCGCGTGCCCCAGCCCGCGTGCAGCGGCGGCAGCAGGTACTGCTCGTGCAGCTCTTCCAGGATGCCAGGCACACCCGCGCTCAGGTCGTTGTTGAGCAGGATGGTGCAGGGATCGAAGTTCTTCAGGCCCAGGCGGCGCTTGCCGCGCTGCAGGGGCTCCAGCGTGACGTGGCCGCCGTCGGGCAGGTCGATGCGCGTGGGCTCGGTGATCTCGTTCGACAGCGAGCCCAGGCGCACGTTGAGCCCGGCCATGTAGAAGATCTTCTGCAGCGTGGCCAGGTTGCTCAGGTAGAAGCTGTCGCGCTGGTTCTCGGGCACCAGCAGCAGGTTCTTGGCCTCGGGGCAGATCTTCTCGATGGCGGCCATGGCGGCCTGCACGGCCAGCGGAATCATCTCGGGCGTGAGGTGGTTCCAGCCGGCGGGAAAGAGGTTGGTGTCCACCGGGGCGAGCTTGAAGCCCGCGTTGCGCACGTCGACCGAGCAGTAGAACGGTGGCGTGTGCTCCATCCATTCCAGCCGGAACCAGCGCTCGATCACCGGCGTGGATTCGAGGATGCGCTGCTCGAGTTCGTTGATCGGGCCGGTGAGGGCGGTGACGAGGTGGGGGACCATGGCGGGGCGGGGGAACCGGGCGGGAGGGCCAGTGTAAATGGGGACGGTGACGGGCATTCCAAGCGCCCGCCGGCGCCCCCGCGCCCGGCTGGCGGCTCGGTGGCCCGCCGGCGCCCGAGGGGCCTCAGCCCGACGACCGGAGCGCGGTCACCTCGATCTCGATGCGCATGCGCGGGTCGGCCAGGCCGGCCGAGATCATCATGGCCGCCGGCCGCACCTCGCCGAAGAAGCGGCGCAGCACCGGCCAGGTTTTCGGGAATTCGCTGCCGTCGGGCAGCACATAGGTCACCCGCACCACGTCGCGCAGGCCGGCGCCGGCCTGCTGCAGCGCGGCCTCGATGTTGCGCAGGCATTGCTCGGTCTGCGCCTCGATGCCGGGCGCGATGTCCATGGTGGTGTAGTCGAAACCGGTGGTGCCGGAAACGAAGACCCAGTCGCCCTGGACCACGGCGCGCGAGTAGCCGATCTCCTGTTCGAAGGTGGAGCCCGATGAGATGAGGGTGCGTGGCATGGTCAACGGCCCAGAAGCAGCAGCACCAGGCCGAGCGTGGCCGGTACCGCCTGGATGAACAGGATGCGCTTGCTGGCCGTGGCCGCGCCGTAGAGGCCGGCCACCAGCACGCACAGCAGGAAGAAGACCTTGACCGCGAAACCCTCGGGGCCCAGCGCCAGGCCCCAGAACAGGCCCGCCGCCAGGAAGCCGTTGTAGAGGCCTTGATTGGCCGCCAGCGTCTTGGTCTGGGCCGCGAACTCGGGCGTGAGATTGAACGCCTTCATGCCCTTGGGCTTGTCCCACAGGAACATCTCGAGCACGAGGATGTAGACGTGCAGCAGGGCCACGAGCAGCACGACGGCGTTGGCGAGGGTGGCAAGCATGGGCGGGGTCTCCGGGGAATCGGACCGGGCGATGCTAACGCGGGCGGGCCTCGCGGCCACCGAGCGCCAGTTCGCGCAGCGGGTCGCCGCCGTCGATGAACAGCCGCCCGCCGTCCACCAGCGCCGCGCGCAGCCGCTCGATCGCGCGCCGGCCGGCCTCGGGGTGGCGCCCATCGAGGGCGCCCACGCGAACGGCAAAGGCGATGTCGTAGCGCGCTTCGCCGGGCGCGAGCGCGAAGTCCTCCACCGCCACCTCGCGAAACGCCAGGCGCCCCGAGGCCAGCGCCTCGCGCGAGCCCGCGAGGGCCTGCGCGATGGCCTTGGCCGAGCGGTCGATGCCCAGCACGTGCCCCGAGGGCCCCAGGCGCTCGGCCACCGCGCGCGCCGCCACACCCGGGCCGCAGCCGATCTCCAGCACCCGCAGGCCCGGGCGCAGCGGCAGCGCGTCGACGATCGCGGCGAGCCGCGGCGAGAGCGCGCTCATGCCTTCAACGCCAGGCCCAGCGCCAGCAGCGCCAGCGACACGGCGCCGAGCGCGCTGCGCACGTGGTTCCAGCGCAGCCAGTCGCGCACGTAGCGCGGCCACAGCACCGGCGCCTCGCGCAGGTCGGAGCGCGCCAGGCGGTCGTTGAGCGGCACGTTGCAGGCCATGGTCACGCCCAGCGGGCCGATCAGGTAGGCCAGCGCGCCCGCGCACCAGGCGATCGCCCCGGCGCCGCCCTGCCACAGCGCGCCGATCAGCAGCAGCAGGCACAGCACGGCCGTGCCCAGGAAGGGCAGCAGGAACAGCGGGCGAATGATCAGCCGGTTGATGCTCTGCATGGTGCTCATGCCGGCCTCGGCCGGCTGTTCGAGCAGGGCGCGCATGGTCACCAGGGAGAAGGCGTAAAGCAGGCCGGTGACCAGGCCCCCGCCCACGATGGCGGCGATGGCGATCCCCTGCAGCAGCGTGGCCATGGGACGCTCAGGCGCGCGCGGGCGCTTCGCACAAGGCCTTGAGGCGGGCCAGGGCCTTGGGCCAGCTCTCGTCCATCATGGCCGCGTACTCGGGGGGCACATCCTGCTCGATGTCCAGCCGCGTGCCACCGGCCTCCGGCGCGAAGCGGTAGTTCTCGTAGGCGGGCGGCCCCTCGTGGGGCACGGCCGGCTGGCCCGGCGACACCATGCCCAGGTGGCGGATCGACAGGAACACGTGGCGCTGGTTCTGCGCGATCTGCGCTTCCATGCCCTCGCCCGAGGGCGAGAGGAAACGGATGCGCGCGCCCTGCTCCCAGCTGCCCTCGTAGTAGGAGCCCTCCATGAAGGCCGAGGTCCAGTCGCGGTAACCGTCGTCGGCGAGCATGGTGGCCCAGACCCGTTCGACGGGGGCGTGGATGTGCGTGCGGTAGTTCAGGCGTTGCAGTGGGGTGCTCATGGACAGGTCCTTTCGGGGGCTGGGGAAACCCAAACGACGGCCGACACCCCCGGTTGTCGACACGCCCCGGGTAAACCCCGACGCCGCGGGCTCAGCGCGCCGCCGCGGCCCGCCCGCTGGGCGTTTCGTTGCCGTCGCGGAACGCGCTCGCGCGCTCGGCCTCCAGCGGTCGGATCTCGAAGCTCAGCCCGAAGGCCAGGCAGGGGTTGCGCGAGGCGATGCGCGCGGCCTCGTCCAGGCTGCCGGCGGTGATGAACCAGTAGCCGCCGATGATCTCCTTGGCCTCGGTGAAGGGGCCGTCGAGCACGCGCTCGCGCGTCACCAGCCGGCAGGCCGTGCCCAGGCGGCTGCCGGCCCGCAGCACGCCGGCCGCGGCCTGTTCGCCGAACCAGGCGTAGAAGGCGTCGATGGCGCCCTGGATCTGTTCGGGGGACCGGTCGGCGTCCCATTGGCCTCGGGACAGCAGCAGGAATTCGCTCATGGGCGGTGTCTCCAGAAGAACGGGTTCAGTGGGCCAGGTCCGCGCCGGCCGCGGCCAGCAGCTCGCGCAGCACGGAGCGGTGGCAGTGCGACTCGTGCTCGCAGTAGCAGCCCACCGAGAAGTCGCTGCCGTGCGACATCGCCGCCAGCAGCGCGATCGCATGGGCATTCTCGGGTGTGGCCATCTCGGCGCGGTAACGGCGTGTGAACGCGGCCCACTCGGCCGGCGTCTTGGCCTGCTGGGCCTGCTTCATGGTCTGCAGGCTGGGCGCGAGGTTGGGGAACCAGACGTCGTACCAGTCCTGGCGCGCGAACTCGCTCTTGGGCACGCCGCGCGGCGGACGCCGCACCGTGCCGATGCGCAGGCCTTCGTTGTTCGCTCGCGGGCTGCCGAGCCGCACCACCCTGATCGCCATGGCTGTCTCCGGTTCCATCGACCGGCGACAGCGTAGCCGGTTCAGGCCCGGGCGCGCAAACCGCGCCGAGCCTGGGGGGTGGCGCTCAGCCGCGCACCTCACCCTCGCCCAGCACCACGTACTTGAGCGAGGTCAGGCCTTCCACGCCCACCGGGCCGCGCGCGTGGAACTTGTCGGTGCTGATGCCGATTTCGGCGCCCAGGCCGTACTCGAAGCCGTCGGCGAAGCGGGTGCTGGCGTTCACCATCACGCTGGCCGAATCGACCTCGCGCAGGAAACGCTGGGCGTGTCCGTGGTCGGTGGTGAGGATGGCGTCGGTGTGGTGGCTGCTGTAGCGGTTGATGTGGGCGATGGCCTCGTCCACGCCGTCCACCAGCTTGATGCTGATAACGGGCGCGAGGTACTCCTCGAACCAGTCCTGCTCGCTGGCGTCCACCAGGGTCGCGCCGGCCACGCCGGCCAGCAGGGCCTTGCTCTCGGGGCAGGCGCGCATCTCCACGCCCTTGGCCGCGAACACGGCACCGATCTTCGGCAGGAAGTCCTTCGCCACGCCGCGCGCCACCAGCAGGCTTTCGGTGGCGTTGCAGGGGCTGTACTTCTGCGTCTTGGCGTTGTCGGTGACCTTCACCGCGAGCGCGATGTCGCAGGGGTCGTCCACATAGGTGTGGCAGTTGCCGTCCAGGTGCTTGATGACGGGCACCTTGGCCTCGGCGCTGATGCGCTCGATCAGGCCCTTGCCGCCGCGCGGGATGATCACATCCACGTACTGCGGCATGGCGATGAGCTGGCCCACGGCCGCGCGGTCGGTGGTGGGCACGAGCTGCACCGCGTCGGCCGGCAGGCCGGCGTCGATCAGCGCGCGCTGCACCAGGGCGGCCAGGGCGCGGTTGGAGTCGATGGCCTCGGAGCCGCCGCGCAGGATGGCGGCGTTGCCGCTCTTGATGGCGAGCGAGGCGGCCTCGATCGTCACGTTGGGGCGGCTCTCGTAGATCATGCCGAAGACGCCAATGGGCACGCGCATCTGGCCCACGCGGATGCCGCTGGGCATCTGCCGCATGCCCATCAGCTCGCCGATGATGTCGGGCATGGCGGCGAGCTGCTCGCAGCCCTGGGCGGCGGTCTCGATCACCTTGGGCGTGAGCTTCAGGCGGTCGACCATGGGCTCGGCCAGGCCGTTGGCGCGGGCGCGCTCCAGGTCCTTGGCGTTCTCCAGCGCCAGTGGTTCACCGGCCTCGCGCAGCAGGGCGGCCAGGCGGCGCAGCGCCTGGGCCTTGGCCGCGACGCTGGCCTTGGCCATGAGCCGCGACGCCGCCAGGGCCTGCTGGCCCAGGGTGTGCATGAGTTCGGTGGTGTTGCTGGCGTTCATGGGTCGGGATTTTCGCACCGGGGGCCGACAAGCGCCCGGGCGCCCGCGCCATGCACCTAGGCCGCCAGGGGCCGGCGCGCGATCAGGGTGAGGAAGCGCTTGGTGGTGCCGCCGGGCGCCTCGAAGCTGTCGATGGCCTCGTGCAGCCGTTCCCAGCCGGCGAAACGCTCCCGCACGCGGCCGGGCTCGAACAGGCAGTGGCCCTCGGGCCCGAACATGCCCAGGAAGGTGGTCCCCTCGATCAGCACATTGAGCGACAGCACGCCGCCGGGCTCGGTGGCCGCCTGCAGCGCCGCCAGCTGGCGCCAGGCGCTGGCGCAGTCGAAGAACATCAGCAGGCCGATGCAGACCACGGTGTCGTAGCGGCCCTCGGGCGTGCGATCGCGCAGGTCGGCCTCGGTGGCGCGCAGCGGCAGCGACTCGCGCGCCGCCACCGCGCGCAGGTGGGCGATGGCGGAGGCGCTCGCGTCCAGCGCCTCGACCGTGCAGCCCCGGCGCGCCGCCTCCAGGGCCAGGTGGCCCAGGCCGCAGCCGAAGTCGAGCGTCCGCCCGCGCAGGTGCGGCAGGGTCGCGCGCTCGAAGGGGTTGAGGGCGTGCTCGCCCTCGGCGATCTGCCGCTGGAACTGGCGGTCGAAAAAATCGACGCTGTGCGGGGTGGTCATGGGCCCGAGTCTGCCTCGGCGGGGCGCGGCCCGTGCCCCGCCCCCCTCAATCCTGGGTGATCTTCTCGTCCACCACCACCTGGCGCCAGCGCTTCGACTCGCTGGCCACGAAGGCGCCGAAGGCGGCACCTCCGGCGCCACCGGGCTCCGCGCCCGAGGTCTCGATGCGCGAGGCCACGTTCGGGTCGGCCAGCGCCACCACCCGGCCGGCGTGAGCGCGGTGCCCACGCGGCCGCGCACCACCAGCTTCACGCCCAGCCCCCGCTCCAGGTCGCCCAGGCGCTGGCTCAGCGCGGGCTGCACGATGTGCAGGCGCCGCGAGGCTTCGGTCAGGCTGCCGGCCTCGGCGATGCCGACGAAGTACTTGAGCTGGCGGATGTCCATCGGCGGTCCTTGGTCCGGCGCGGCGCGCCGCGCCTGAGCCTAGCGCAGCGCGAAGCAGGCGATGTCCACGCGGTCCGGGTGGCGCACGCCGCTGCCGACGAAGAGGCGCTCGTTGATCCAGCCCAGCGCGGCCGACGAGGTCTCGAACGCGGGCACGCAGCGGAAATACACCAGCGAGGGATCGACCGGCTCGCCACGCACCAGGCTCGCGGTCACCGCCGGTGGCGCCACGCGAATCGCCTGGTTGCTGACGTAGATGAGGTCGCCGCCGTCGGTCTCGAGCACGTAGCGCGCGTCCAGTCGCGCCAGCGAGGGCGTCACGATGGCCTGGAAATCGGCCCCGCCCGGCAGCACGCGCCCCGTCCAGCCGTCGCCGCGCACCGTTCCGCCCGTGATGGGAATGACGCGCCGGTTGCCGGCCGGCGTGGGACCGATCTCGTGCACCGGCCCCACCTGCACGCTGAGCTGCGCAAAAAAGTCGAGCCCCGGGGCGGCCGGCGCGGCGGTGTCCACGCGCTCAGTCATTCGCCTTGAACCCCGTGGCCTTGACCACCTGCGCCCAGCGCGCGGTTTCCGTGGCGATGGTCTTCTCGAACGCCGCGCCGCTCTCGGTCGGCACGTCGAAGCCCTGGGCTTCGAGCTTGCCCTTGTAGCCGGCGTCGGCCTGCGCCTTCACCGCCGCCGCCATGATCGCGTCGGTCACCGCCGGCGGCGTGCCGGCGGGCGCCATCAGGCCGAACCACACCGTGGTATTCAGGTCGCCATGGCCCAGCTCCGCGAGCGTGGGCACCTGCGGCAGGAAACGCGAGCGCTGGGCGGAGGTGACCGCCAGGGCCTTGAGCTTGCCGCTCTGCACGTGCGGCAGGGCGCTCTGCAGCTGCGTGAAGCCCAGCGGCACCTGGCCACCCAGCAGATCGGTGATCTGCGGCGCCGAGCCCTTGTAGGGGATGTGGACCATGGGCACCTTGAGGCGCTCGCTGAACTGGAAGCCCAGGAAGTGCGAGGGCGTGCCCGGGCTGAACGAGGCGTAGGCCGCCTTGTCCGCGTGGGCCTTGAGCCAGGGGCCCAGATCGGCCAGCCGGTCCACCGGCACCGAGGGGTGCACGACCAGCACCAGCGGGCTCTCCACGCCCTTGGCGATGGGCTTGAAGTCCGATTGCTTCCACGGCAGCGCCGGGTAGGCCGAGGGGTTGATGGTGAACATGGCCTGCGTGCTGATCCACAGCGTGTGCCCGTCGGGCGCGGCCTTGCGCACCTGCTCGGCGCTGAGGTTGCCGTTGGCGCCGGCGCGGTTCTCGACCACGAAGGTGCCGCCGGTCTGGCGCGCCAGCTGCTCGCCGAGCGTGCGGGCATAGACGTCCACCGCGCCGCCCGCCGGCGTGCCCACCACCAGCGTCACCGGGCGGGTGGGCCAGGTCTGCGCGGCCAGGGGCATGGCGCCGCCGAGGGCCAGCAGCGGCATCAGCCACTGGCCGAGTCGGCGCAGCGCGGTGGTTGGGCGGGGGGTCATGGCGGGTCTCCGGTGAATTGAGGGGAACCGCGCAATCTAGGCTTGTCAGAATGATTGACAAAGCGAATCGTTCCTGGGGAATCCCCTAGCTGCCATGACCACCACACCAGCCTTTCTGCACGGACTGCCGCCGTTCGACCAGCCCCTCAACGCCGCCGGCACCTTCACGCCCGTGGGCGTGTCGCGGGCCTCGCCCGCGGTGGCCGAGGCCACGGCCTGGGCCTTGCAGCGCTTTCTGGTCATCGACGAATGGCAGGACCTGGCCTCGCGCGAACTCGCCGCGTTCAGCGGCGCGGCGGCGGGCACGGTGGTGCACTGCGCGGCGGCGGGCATCACGCTGTGCGTGGCGGCGGCCATGGCGGGCACGGACCCGCGGCGCATCGCGCAGCTGCCCGACAGCGAAGGCCTGCGCCGCGCGGTGGTGGTGCCCGCGCCGCACCTGATCGACTACGGCCACCCGCTGGCCACCGACATCCGCCTGGCCGGCGGCACGGTGCGCGCCTGCGGCCAGCCCGAACGCTGCACCGCCGACGACTGGCTGCCCGCGCTGGCGGCGCCCGAGGTGGGCTGCCTGCTGCTGGTGTCCTCGCGCCTCACGCGCGACCCGGCGTTCGACTTCGCCGCCGCGACCGAGGCCGCGCGCGCGGCCGGCGTGCCCGTGGTCATCGACGGTGCCGCGCAGGACCTGCGCGTGCGCGAGCTGGTGGCGCTGCAGCCGGCCGCCGTGGTGCTGAGCGCGCAGAAGTACCTGGCCGCGCCAACGGCGGGCCTGGTGGTGGGCGAGGCCGGTTTCATCGAGGCGGTGCGCGCGCAGCAGAAGGGCATCGGCCGCGCCATGAAGCCGAGCAAGGAGGCCTTGGTGGGCGTGCTCGCGGCCTTGCACGAGCGGCGCGCGCTGGACCTGGGCGCCTGGTCGCGCCAGCAGGAAGCCAAGGTGCGCCAGGCCGTGGACGCCCTGGGCGGCCTGCCCGGCGTGCAGGCCATGCGAATGCCCGACCCGCTGGGCGCGCCCGTCCCGCGCGTGCGGCTGCGCTTCGCGGGCGGCGCCGAAGCGGCGCGCGCCGCCGCGCAGGCGCTGCGGCGGCAGGACCCGCCGGTCTGGGTGATGGAACACGGCGTGGCCGAGGGCGTGCTCACCCTGGAACTGATCGCCCTGCGCGCGGACGAGGTGGACGCCCTGACCGGGGCGCTGCGCCGCTGCCTGGCCTGAGGCCCCGGGCGCTCAGTCCTTCACCGGCTCCAGCGCCTGCAGCAGCGTCGGCAGCAACTCCGACACCGTCGGGTGGATCGGCATCGAGCGGATGAGGCCGTCCACCGGCTGCTTCAGGCTCATCAGGTCCAGCAGGCCGTGCACGGCCTCGTCGCAGCGGTAGCCCAGCAGGCTCGCGCCCAGCAGCTGGCGGGTCTGCGCGTCCACCACCGCCTTCATCAGGCCCTGCGTTTCGCCGGCCTCGCGCGCGCGGCCCACGCGGTGCATGGGCAGGGTGGCCCGCAGCAGCGGCCGCCCGCTCTCGCGCGCCTTCGCCTCGGCCAGGCCCACGCGGCCCAGCGGAGGGTCGGTGTAGAGCGCGTAGGCCTCGATGCGGTCCGACAGCCGGCGCGGGTCCTGATCGAACAGGTTGGCCACCACCACCTCGTGGTCGTTCCAGGCGGTGTGCGTGAAGGCGCCGCGGCCGTTGCATTCGCCCACCGCCCACACGCCCTCGGCGCTGGTGCGGCATTGTTCGTCCACGCGGATGTAACCGCGCGGGTCCACCTCGATGCCGGCCGCGCCGAGGTTCAGTCCCTCGGTGTTGGGCTGGCGCCCCACGGCCAGCAGCACATGGCTGCCCACCAGGCGCGGCGGCCGGCGCTCGCAGCGCGCGCCCACCGCGATGCCGCTCTGGCGCGGCGCCAGCGCGATGCACTCCGCGCCCAGCTCGAAGCGCACGCCCTCGCGCTCCAGGATCTCCCGGATCGCCTGGGCCACGTCCTCGTCCTCGCGCGGCAGCAGGCGCGCGGACTTCTCCACCACCGTCACCCGGGCACCGAAGCGGCGCATCACCTGCGCGAACTCCAGGCCGATGTAGCTGCCGCCGATGATCACCAGGTGCCGGGGCAGCGTGTCCAGCCGCAGCATCGATTGGTTGTCCAGCGTGGGCACGCGGTCGATGCCGTCCAGCGGCGGGCGCGCGGCGCGCGCGCCGACGTTGAGGAAGATGCGCGGCGCCCGCAGCTCGCGCTCGCCCACGCGCAGGCGGCCGGGCGCGACGAAGCGGGCCTCGCCCAGGATCACCTCCACCTTGTCCAGGCCCCGCATCCACTGCTCCACGCCCTCGCGCGACTGGGCCACCACCGCTTCCTTGCGCGCCATCACGCGCGCGAAGTCCACCCGCAACCGGCCGGTGGCGAAGCCGAACTCCTCGCCGCGCCGCGCCAGGTGGATGGCGCGCGCACTGGCCACCAGCGTCTTGGTGGGGATGCAGCCGTGGTTCACGCAAGTGCCGCCGAATTCGGCGCGCTCGACGACGGCGGTGCGCAGGCCTTCGCGGTGGCAGCGCGCGGCGATGGCCGGACCGGCCTGGCCGGCGCCGACGACGATGGCATCGAAGGTGTCGATGGGCATGGGCGTCTCCTGTGGCGGTGTTGAGGGCCTCCCCGGGTGGCGTGACGGCCGGCAAGGCGCGTGCCGGCCGCGCGCCAGCCACTAAGTAGCCGAGAAAGCCCCTGTCCGCAAGGCCGTCATTGCCGCCCCCCGGCCGGAAAACCCCTGTTCGCAGTGATTTAATGCCTGGTCAATAACTGCCTAGGCAGTTAAATTCCTGCCCAGCCATGAAACACCCACCCCCCTCCCCGGCCGGCGCCACGGCCTTCTACCACCCCGACACCCTGCGCCCGGACGACTCCGTGGGCCGGCTGATGCGCCAGATCCTCGTCGCCAGCGCGAACGAGGTGGAGCGCGAACTCGCCCCCCTGGGCCTGACCGAGGCCCAGTGGATGCCGCTGTTCAAGCTGCACATGGCCATGGCCAGCACCTCGTCCGAGCTGGCGCGCGAATGCCGCATCGACACCGGCGCCACCACGCGCATGATCGACCGGCTCGAAGAGAAGGGCTTCATCCAGCGCGAGCGCTCGGCCGCCGACCGCCGCGTGGTGAAGCTGGAGCTCACGCCCGAAGGACGCGCCACCGCCGGACACATTCCCAGCGCGCTGTGCAAGGTGCAGAACGAGCTGCTGGCCGGCTTCACGCGCGAGGAGTTCGACACGCTGAAGTCGCTGCTGCGGCGCATGCTGGCCAACGCGCAAACGCTGGCCACGAAGGAGCGCGCATGAACCGTTCCTTCAAGAGCCGCTGGCTGCTCGCGCCCCTGGCCGCCGCCGCGCTCGTGGGCTGCGCCAGCATGCAAGGCACCACGCCGTCCAGCGCGCAGCTGCGCGACGCCGCCTCGCTGGGCCTGAGCGAATCGCGCGCCGCCGCCGAGGTGGCGCCGGTGGAGCCCCAGTGGTGGCGCGCGCTCGGCGATCCGCAGCTCGACCGCCTGGTGGAGCAGGCCCTGCAGGGCAACCCGAACCTGCGCGTGGCGCAGGCGCGCGTGGCCCGGGCCATGGCCGCCGTCGACGGCGTCGACGCCACCAGCGGCCCGCAGCTCAACGGCCAGTTCGACGCCACGCACCAGCGCTTCACCGCCAAGGGCATGGTGCCCCCACCCCTGGCCGGCAGCGTCGAGGACACGGCCACGCTGCAGCTCAACGGCTCCTGGGAAATCGATTTCTTCGGCAAGCACCG
Source organism: Hydrogenophaga sp. YM1 (assembly GCF_016903055.1). Classification (NCBI taxonomy): domain Bacteria; kingdom Pseudomonadati; phylum Pseudomonadota; class Betaproteobacteria; order Burkholderiales; family Comamonadaceae; genus Hydrogenophaga; species Hydrogenophaga sp. YM1. The sequence goes on from NZ_CP070223.1 coordinate 4,520,305, forward strand.
CGCCGCGCTCGACGCCGCCCTGGGCACGGCCCAGGCCGCGCAGGCCGAAGCCGCCGCCGCGCGCACGCTGCTGGCCACCAACGTGGTGCGCGGCTACGTGCAGCTGGCGCGCCTGCAGGACCAGTACGAACTGGCGCAGCGCGCGCTCGCGCAGCGAGAGAGCATGCTGGCCCTGGTCAATCAGCGCGTCTCGGCCGGGCTGGACGGCGTGCTCGAACAGCGCCAGAGCGAGGGCGCCGTGCCCGAGGCGCGCCAGCAGATCGAGGCCATCGGCGAGCAGATGCAGCTCACGCGCCACGCGCTGGCGGCGCTGAGCGGCCAGCCCACGCAGGACCCGGCGCCCCAGGCGCCGCGTCTGGCCGGCCTGCGCCCGTTGCCCGAGCCCCAGGCCATCCCCACCGACCTGCTCGGCCGGCGCCCCGACGTGGCCGCCGCGCGCTGGCGCGTGCAGGCCTCGCGCGGCGAGGTGGACAACGCGCGCGCCCAGTTCTATCCCAACATCAACCTGGTGGCCTATATCGGCCTGTCCAGCATCGGGCTCGACCAGCTCTTCAGCGGTGGCGCCCGGCAGTGGGGCATCGGACCGGCCGTGCGCCTGCCGATCTTCGATGGCGGGCGCCTGCGCGCCAACCTGAGCGGCAAGAACGCCGAGCTCGACACCGCCATCGAGAGCTACAACGCCGCCGTCATCGAGGCCGTGCACGAGGTGGCCGACCAGCTCGCCTCCGCGCGCTCGGTGGCCCAGCAGCGCGCCCAGCAGCAGCAGGCCCTGCAATCGGCCGAATCGGCCTATTCCATCGCCGAGCAGCGCTACCGCGCGGGCCTGTCCAACCACCTGCAGCTGCTGTCCGCCGAAACCGCCGTGCTGGCCCAGCGCCGCCTCGACGTCGACCTGCGCACGCGCGCCCTGCAGGCCCAGGTGAACCTGGCCCAGGCCCTGGGCGGCGGCTGGCGCGCGTCCACCGAACAACCCTGAAGCCCAACACCCCCTCCTTCACCATGAGCACGAACACCGCAACGGCCCCGAACGCCCCCGCCGGCAACCCGCGCCGCAAGAAAGCCCTGCTCGCCATCGCCACCGTGGTGGTGCTGGGCGGCCTGGCCGCCGGCGCCTACGAATGGCTGATCGCCAGCCACTACGAAACCACCGACAACGCCTACGTGCAGGGCGACGTGGTGCAGATCACGCCGCAGATCGGCGGCACTGTGCAGGCCATCCTGGCCGACGAGACCGACTTCGTGAAAGCCGGCCAGCCCCTGGTGAAACTCGACCCGGCCGACGCCACGCTGGCGCTCGAACAGGCCGAGGCGCAGCTCGCGCAGACCGTGCGCCAGGTGCGCAAGCTCTACGCCGACAACGGCGCCTTCGACGCCCAGGTGGCGGCACGCCAGGCCGACGTGGCCAAGGCCCGCAACGAGGTGGCGCGCGCGGGCGATGACCTCAACCGCCGCCAGTCGCTGGCCGGCAACGGCGCCGTCTCCAAGGAAGAGCTGCAGCACGCCGAGGCCCAGCTCGCGGCCGCGCGCAGCGTGCAGTCGGCCGCCGAGGCCGCGCTGGCCGCCGCGCGCGAACAGCTCGCCAGCAACCGCGCCATGACCGAGGGCACCTCGGTCGAGCGGCACCCGCAGGTGCAGACCGCCGCCGCCAAGGTGCGCGAGGCCTGGCTCGCCACGCAGCGCCTGACGCTGCCCGCGCCGGTGGACGGCTACGTCGCCAAGCGCACCGTGCAGCTCGGCCAGCGCGTGGCCGCCGGCACGCCGCTGATGGCCGTGGTGCCCCTGCAGCAGGTGTGGGTGGACGCGAACTTCAAGGAGGTGCAGCTGCGCCACATCCGCCTGGGCCAGCCCGTCGAGCTCACCGCCGACGTCTACGGCAAGGACGTGCGCTACACCGGCCAGGTGGTCGGTCTGGGCGTGGGCACCGGCTCCACCTTCGCCCTGCTGCCGGCGCAGAACGCCACCGGCAACTGGATCAAGGTGGTGCAGCGCGTGCCGGTGCGCATCGCGCTCGACCCCGGCCAGCTCGACCAGCACCCGCTGCGCGTGGGCCTGTCGATGGAAGCGACGGTGAACGTGCGCCAGCAGGACGGCAAGACCCTGGCCAGCGCGCCCACCGCCGCGCACGCCGCCACCCAGGCCTTCGAGCACACCGGCGCCGACGCCGACGCGCTGGTGCGGCGCATCATCCAGGCCAACCTCGGCGCCTCCACCCTCGCCCAGCGCGCGCTCTGACCATGGCCGACACCGCCGCCGCGCCCGGCGCGGCCCCCGCGAAGCCGGGCATGCCGCCCGCGGGCGCGCACCCGCCGCTCGAAGGCAGCGCGCGCCTGTGGGGCACGCTCGCCATCTCGGCGGCCACGTTCATGAACGTGCTCGACACGTCCATCGCCAACGTCTCGCTGCCCGCCATCGCTGGCGACCTGGGCGTCAGCCCCAACCAGGGCACCTGGGTCATCACCAGCTTCGCGGTGGCCAACGCCATCGCCGTGCCGCTCACCGGCTGGCTCACGCAGCGCCTGGGGCAGGTGCGGCTGTTCGTGACCAGCGTGCTGCTGTTCGTGCTGGCCTCGCTGCTGTGCGGCCTGGCGCCCAACATGCCCACGCTGATCGCCTTTCGCGTGCTGCAGGGCTTCGTGGCCGGCCCCATGATCCCGCTGTCGCAGGCGCTGCTGCTGCAGAGCTACCCGCGCGAACAGGCCGGCCGCGCCATGGCCGCCTGGGCCATGACCACGCTGGTGGCGCCGGTGATGGGCCCGCTGCTGGGCGGCTGGATCACCGACAACATCGCCTGGCCCTGGATCTTCTACATCAACGTGCCGGTGGGCCTGCTGGCGGCCTTCTTCATCTGGCGCGTCTACCACCGCCGCGAAAGCGCGGTGCGCAAGCTGCCCATCGACCGCATCGGCCTGGCGCTGCTGGTGGTGTGGATCGCCGCCCTGCAGATGGTGCTGGACCTGGGCAAGGAGCACGACTGGTTCGCCTCGCCGCTGATCGTGGGCCTGGCGCTCACGGCGGTCGTCGGCTTCGCCTTCTTCATCGCCTGGGAGCTGACCGACGAGCACCCGGTGGTGGACCTGAAGCTGTTCAAGGGCCGCAACTTCTGGGCCGGCACCATGGCCGTCTCGGTGGCCTACGGGCTGTTCTTCGGCAACGTGGTGTTGCTGCCGCTGTGGCTGCAGCAGTTCATGGGCTACACCGCCACCGACGCCGGCATGGTGACCGCGCCGGTGGGACTGCTGGCCATCGTGCTCTCGCCCTTCGTGGGCCGCACCATCGCGAAGGTGGACGCGCGCCGCTACGTCACCTTCTCCTTCGGCGTGTTCGCCCTGGTGATGCTGATGCGCTCGCACTTCTCCACGCAGGCGGACTTCAACACCATCCTCATCCCCACCATCGTGCAGGGCGTGGCGGTGGCCTTCTTCTTCATTCCGCTGAACACGCTCACGCTCTCGGGCCTCACACCCGACCGCATCCCGGCGGCGGCGGGCCTGTCCAACTTCGTGCGCATCACCTTCGGCGCGGTGGGCACTTCGGTGGCCACCACGGTGTGGGAGAGCCGCGCCGCCCTGCACCACGCGCACCTGGCCGAGGCCATCAACCACGGCAGCCCGGCCGCGCAGGCGGCGCTGGCCGGCCTGGCCAACGGCGGCATGACGCAGCCGCAGGCCCTGGCCGCCATCGACCGGATGCTGCAGCAACAGGCCTTCACCATGGCCGCCAACGACATCTTCTGGCTGTCGTCCATGCTGTTCCTGGCGCTGATCCCGCTGGTGTGGCTGACGCGCGTGCCCCGGCGCGACGGCGCGCCCTCGGCGGCCGCGGCGGAAGCGGCGGCGGGCGCGCACTGAGCGCAGGCCAGGCCAGGCGCCGGCGAGCGGGCTTGGCTCGCCCGCCGCTGGCTGCCATCATCCGCACCGGCTCTCCCCGCACGTTCCCCAACCGGCCCCGCGCCGCCAGGAGTGGACCCATGAGCGCAGCACACATCCGCCAATCCGTGGAACAGCTCGCGAAGCACTTCGCGGAGCGGCCGCAGGACGCGTTGTCCCAGGACAAACCGGCCGTGGCCACCCTCGAATCGGGCCTGCGCTGCAAGGCCGTGGGCCCCAAGGGGGAAACGCTGATCACCGACATGCCGGCGCCCATCGGCGGCGGCGGCAGCGCGCCCACGCCGGGCTGGTACCTGCGCGCCGCGCTGGCCAATTGCGACGCCACCATGATCGCCCTGCGCGCGGCCCAGCTCGGCATCGAGCTGAGCCAGCTGGAAGTGACCGTGGGCAGCCGCTCGGACAACCGCGGCCTGCTCGGCGCCGAGGGCGTGGCGGCCGGGCCGCTGGACGTGGTGCTCAGCGTGCGCATCGCCGCCCCGGGCGTGCCCGAGCCCACGCTGCGCGAGCTGGTGCACTGGGCCGAGGCCCACTCGCCGGTGGGCGATGCGCTGCGGCGGGCCCTGAACGTGAAGGCCGATATCCAGGTGGGCTGAGCGGCGCGCCTCAGCCGCGCTCGGCCCGGCGCCGGACCGCGTCCTCGTGCAGCGCTTCGTTCAACTGGTCCACCACCAGGGCCCAGGGGGCGTCGGCCTTGATCTGTTCGCTCAGGAACTGGCGCTGGGCCTCGTTCCAGTACGGGGCGTCGCACAGGGCCACGTCCGCCGCCAGCTGGTGGGCCTGGATGAAGCCCGCGATCTCCCGCTCGCCGGCATCGAGCCCCAGCTGCAGGAACAGGTTGGTCATCCGGGGGGTGGTCTCGTCCATCGGCAATCTCCTGAGCGCTTGAATGGGGGGATTGTCCGACACCGCCGGGCCCCGGCCGTGTAGGCCAAGGCCGCGCCTTGTCGCCTCGCGTCAAGAGGCTGGCGCCCGAGGTCATCGCCGGCCGGGCCGCCGCGCCGCACACTGGGGCCCTCCAGACACACACCGAGATCGACATGCTTTCCCGCATCACCCTGGCCACGGCGATGGACGCCCCGGCGGCGAGCGCCGCCACCCCGCTGCCCACCCGCTTTCTCGACACCGAAGGCGGGCGCCTGGCCTACGACGACACAGGTGGCGCCGGCCCCGTGGTGGTCTGCGTGCCCGGCATGGGCGACCTGCGCGGCGAATACCGCGCGCTGCGCCCCGCCCTGGTGGCGGCCGGCTGGCGCGTGCTCACCCTGGACGTGCGCGGCTTCGGCGATTCCTCCGCCTCGTGGTCCGAGCTGTCGGCCCGCGCCGTCGGCCGCGACGTGGTGCGGCTCATCGAGCACCTGCGCAGCGGGCCCGCCATCGTGCTGGGCAACTCCTTCGCGGCCGGCGCCGCACTGTGGGCCGCGCGCCAGGCACCGCAAGGGGTGGACGGCGTGGTGCTGCTCGGCCCCATCGTGCGCGATGCGCCGCCGAATCCGCTGATGCGGGCCGTGCTGCGCCTCGGCTTCGCCGGCCCCTGGCGCCTGGCCTTCTGGATGGCCTACTGGAACAGCCTGTTTCCGCTGCGCCGCCCGCCGGACCATGCCGAGGCCAGGGAGGCCCTGCGCCGCAACCTGCGCGAACCCGGCCGCATGGACGCCCTGCGCGCCATGGTGGGCCTGTCCAAGGCCGACACCGAGGCCATGCTGCCCGACAGCCGCGTGCCGGCCCTGGTGGTGATGGGCACGCGAGACCCCGACTTCGCGGACGCCACGGCCGAGGCGCGCTGGCTGGCGCAGGGCATCGGCGCCGAGCTGATGCTCGTCGAGGGCGCGGGACACTACCCGCACCTGGAATGCCCCGGCCAGGTCGCCCCGCGCGTGCTGGACTTCTTGCGGGAACGCCTGGCCGCGCGCGCCCGTTGAGCCATGCGAACGCCCTCAGTGCCGCCGCGGGCCCTCCCGCCGGGCCGCCGCCGGCGTCCTACCGGTCCAGCGCTTGAACGCCCGGTGGAACGGGCTGGGCTCGGCATAGCCCAGCAGGTAGGCCACCTCGCCCAGCGCCAGGCGGCGGTCGGCCAGGTAGCGCAAGGCAAGTTCATGCCGGACCCGGTCCACCAGTTCGGAAAACCGCGTGCCCTGCGCCTCGAGTTGCCGCTGCAGGCCGCGCTCGCTGGTGTGCAGGGCGCGGGCGATCTCGCCCAGGCTGGGCGGCCCGTTGGCGATGCGTTCGCCGATCAGCTGGCCCACCTGCGCCACCACGCCGCCGTCGATACCGCCGGGCGCGCGCTCGGCCAGCAGGCGATCGGCGTGCGCCGTGACGATGCGCGAGAGGCCCGGGTCTGCGTTGGGCAGCGGCCGGCGCAGCAGGGCGGCGTCGAAGACCAGCTTCGACACCGGTGCGTCGAACCGGGGCGTCACGCCGAACGCCTGCACGTAGGGCCGCGCATCGATCGGCGCCGCGTGCGCCACCTCCACCGCCAGCGCGGTCACGCGCTGGCCGAGCATCTGCGAGGCCACGACCGGCAGCGAGGCCAGGGTGAAGTCACTGGCCTGCCAGCCCGGTGCCTGGCCCGGCGCGGCAAAGCCGTGCTCCACCGCCACGCGCGTGCCCTCGTCGATCACGCGAAAGCTCGCCAGGTCATGCACCAGGCGGTTGTAGCGCGCCAGGCGCTGCAGGGCGCTCAGCAGGTCCGGGGCGGTGCGCACGGCGTAGTCGAGCGCATCGAAGGCGCCAGGGCGGATGCGCGTGGCCGCCCACAGACCGAAGCCGGCATCGCCCGCCAGTTCGGCCGCCGTGTCCCAGAGCGCGTTTTCCTGTGCGAGCGCCATGCGCGCGTCCGCCTCGTCCAGCACCGCCGGATCAAAGCCCGTGCGCGCCAGCAGCACAGGCAGCTCCACCCCGCGCGCCTGCGCGGCGTCCAGAATGAACCCGCCGATGCGGGCCAGAACGGTGGGCGGGTGCGGTGGCGTGGGCATGGACCCCGCAGTGTCGGCCAATTTCCCCCATCCCCCCGGCGGGGCCGTCGGGCAAGTCGCCCCCTGTCTGTTCCCGGCCGACAAGCTCCGCCAGAATCCGCCCTGGCGCCTGAAGGAGTCAAGCCACCATGAAGATCGTCCGCGCAAAGGAGTACCGCGCCGAACGCGCCTGGGGCGCGCTCGACATTGCCTGCATGAACGGCATCACCACCCGCCTGCACTGGACGGACCAGCCCTACCGCTGGCACGTCAACGACGGGCAGGAGGTCTTCGCCGTGCTCGATGGCGTGGTGGAAATGCACTACCGCGCCGGCGGTGTCGAATCCATGGTGGTGCTGGAGACGGGCGACGTGTTCTTCGCCGACGTGGGCTGCGAGCACGTGGCGCATCCGCGCGGCGCCGCGCGCATCCTGGTGGTGGAGCACGCCGGCTCGGTGTGAGCCCCCACAGCCGGCACACCGATTGCCCCCTATCCCCATGAACCCCACCTCCCCGGACACCGGTTCCCGCCTGCCCAGCCTGGCCTTCTGGCTGCTGCTCACCCTGGCGGCGGGCGGCGTCGGCGCCATCGCCTCGGCCAGCGCGCCGGCCTTCTACCTCAGCCTGGACCGCCCCGCCTGGGCGCCACCGCCCTGGCTGTTCGGTCCGGTCTGGACACTGCTCTACGTCTTGATGGGCCTGTCGGCCTGGCTGGTGTGGCGCGCACGCCGCCTCGACGCGGGCGCCACGCCCTATGTGCTGTTTTTCGCCCAGCTCGCCGCCAACGCGGCGTGGACCTGGCTCTTCTTCGCCTGGCGGCAAGGCCAGTGGGCCTTCATCGAGATCCTGCTCCTCGTCGCGCTCATCGTCGCCACCATGGCGGTTTTCGCGCGCATCCGGCCGCTGGCGGCCGTGCTGCTGGCGCCCTACCTGGCCTGGGTCTGTTTCGCCACCGCGCTCAGCTTCTCGGTCTGGCAGCGCAACCCGGGCCTGCTGTAGCGCGCGCGGCGCCGCGCTCAGCGCAGCGGAATCGCCGTGCCGCGGTCCACCATGCGCACGATGCGCAGGCGCTTGAAGAAACGCGGCGGCCAATCGCTGTCGGCCTTGATCTGTTCGCACGGGAACTGGCCCTGGGCCTCGTTCCAGTAAGGGCGTCGGCAAGGGCAACGTCCGCGCCCCGCCGGCGCGACGAGATGAAGAGCGCGACGGCCAACTCGCTGGCGTCGAGGCCCAGCGGCAGGAATAGCTTGGTCATGTGTGGGGGTGTTGCCCATGGCGCTGTTCCTGTGACGTGGAATGCCCACGTTGCCCAGGACCGGCGGCCGGCCCCACCACCCAACCGGTGCACTGTGCCCGAGATCGGTCCACTCGCCAAGCGGTGTCAGCCCCAATGCCGTTGCGCCGCCGCTTCCCCACAATGGCACGGAGCTGCGTGCCGGGGCGAGCATCGGCATTCAGAACAACAACCGAAGACGACAGACATGAAGATCGCGCGCACGCCAGAACAAGAAGCCGAACGCGTTGCACGCCTGCACCAACTGGGCATCCTCGACACCCTGCCCGACGCGGCGTTCGACGCCATCACCGAACTTGCGGCCCATGTTTGCGAGGCCCCGGTGGCGCTGATCTCGCTCATCGACACCGACCGCCAGTGGTTCAAGTCGCGCCTGGGCCTACAGGCCACGGAAACCGCGCGGGACTTCGCGTTCTGCGCCCATGCCATCCTGGCGCCGGACACGGTCATGGAGGTCCCGGACGCGCATGAGGACGAGCGCTTCCGCGACAACCCCCTGGTCCTGGGCGAGCCCCGCATCCGCTACTACGCAGGCGCCCCCATCGTCACCGCAGACGGCTTCGCCCTGGGCACGGTCTGCGTCATCGATCACGAGGCGCGCCGGCTCAGCCCGCGTCAGCTCGACGCCTTGCAGCAGCTGGCCCTGGTGGTCAACCGCATGTTCGATCACACCCGCGCCGTGCACACCCACTTCTCGTGCCAGGCCCGGCGCTGGCAGCACCAGCAGGCCGTGCTGCAGGCCATGGGCGCCGCGGGCCTGGATCTCAAGGCCTTCATCGACTGCGACTACCGCTACCGCTACGTCAACGGCAGCTACCTCGCCTACTGGAACCTCACCGAAGAAGCCCTGCTCGCCCAGACCGTGCCCGAACTGCTCACCCCCGAGGTGTTCGCCTCCTCCCTCAAGCCCTCGCTGGACGCCGCGCTGGACGGCGAGGAACAACGCTTCCAGACCGTCATCAACTTCCCCACCCAAGGCCCCCGCCACGTGGAAGTGACCTACATCCCCGCGCTGCGCGATGAACAGGGCCGCCCGACCGGCGTGGTGGCGCGCATCCACGACATCCACGAACTCAAGACCCGCCAGCTGCAGCTCGAATCCACGGTGAAGCTGCTGGAGTTCAGAACCCTGCAGCAGCAGCAGTACATCCACGTGCTGTCGCACGACCTGAAGGAGCCGCTCAACACCATCGGCAACTTCATCGCGCTCATCGACGAAGACGAGCGGGCCGCCATGACGGCCCTGGGGCAGAAGTACCTGGACAACGTCATCAAGGGTTCGAACCGCATGAAGCGGGTCATCGAGGACCTGCGCCGCTTCTTCGAGGTGGAGAACCACACGCTGGACATGGAATCCGTGGAGCTGGACCTGGTGGCGCGCCAGACCGTGCAGGCGCTGCACGGTCTCATCGCCCGCCACCGCGCGGTGGTCCACGTCGAAGCACTGCCCCGCGTGCACGGCAACGCCTCGCTGCTGCGCATCTGCCTCGAAAACCTGGTGTCGAACGCCATCCAGTTCGCCCGGCCTGGCGAGCCGGCGCAGGTGCGCGTGCACGCGGACGAGGCCGGCCACACGCTGGCCGTGCACGTGGACGACCAGGGCACCGGCATCGACCCGGTCCACCACGAAGCGATCTTCAGCCCCTACGCGCGCTTGAACACGCGCCGGGTCAGCGAGGGCGCCGGGCTGGGCCTGCCGATCTGCCGCCGCATCGCGCACATGCACGGCGGCGACATCCGCGTGCGGTCGGCGCCCGGCGCGGGCAGCCGCTTCAGCCTGCTGCTGCCCCGACCCGCCGCCACGCAGGGGCTCGCACAATGAGCGTCACCGTGCCGGTCCCAAAGCGCTCAGCCCCGCAGTGCACAGCACGGAGGGTGGTCCAGTGAGCGCGATCGAACGGGTCATCCTGGTAGACGACAACGAACTCGACAACGACTTCCACAGCATCGTGCTGAGAAAGGCGGGCTACGGCGGCGAGCTGCTGCGCTTCGAGACCGGGCCGGACCTGCTGCGCTTCCTGCAAACCTCGCCGCCGGACCGCCGCACCTGCGTGTTCCTCGACATCAACATGCCCATCCTGTCGGGCTTCGACACCGCCGACCAGCTGCTGACCCTGGCGCACGCAGGCAGCGGTCTGCTGGAAGTGCACCTGCTCTCGTCCTCCGACTCGCTGGCCGACCGGCAGCGCGCCGCGGCGCGGCCGCTGATTCGCAGCTACCTCGTCAAGCCGCTGAGCGTGGCCGCGGCCCGGGCCGTGCTGGGCCTCGGCGCCTGAGCCGGCGCGCGCTCAGCGCAGCGGAATCGCCGTGCCGCGGTCCACCGCGACCACCGCCACCGAGTTCTGAGGCGAGCCCTCGATCAGGCGGTCCGAGTACGTGAGGTAGACCAGCGAGTGCCGCTTCGGGTCCACCATGCGCACGATGCGCAGGCGCTTGAAGACCAGGCTGGTGCGCTCGCTGAAGATCTCTTCCTGCGCCTTGATCGGCTTGGGAATGGCGATCGGCCCCACCTGCCGGCAGGCGATGGAGGCCTCGGATTTGTCCTCGGCCAGGCCCAGGGCGCCGCTGATGCCGCCCGTGCGGGCGCGCGAGATGTAGCAGGTCACACCCTGCACGCCCGGGTCGTCGTGGGCCTCGACCACGATCTTGTGGTCGGGACCGATGAACTTGAACACGGTGTCGACGGAGCCGATCTCGTCGGCCGCGGCGGCGGTGGCGAGAGGCGCGAGAAGGAGCAGCAGGACGAGGCGTCGCACGCGGGGCTTTCGGAGGGTGGCGGTGCGCCGCATTGTGCGCCGCGCCCATGGCCCGCGTCGATGTGCAACAGCTGAGCCATCGATACGGCCGCGCGCGGCGGCTCCGTACCATCGCGCCGCCGGCCGACGGGGCCCGGGATTCGAGGAGAACACGCATGAGCTGGTTGCGCATGGACGATGTCCGTGAGCGCGCGCGGCGCTACCTGCCGCGCTTCGTTGCCGACTACGTGGACGGCGGCGCCGAGGACGAGCGCTGCCTGGACCACAACGCCCGCGACCTGGCCGCGCTGCGCCTGGTTCCGAACTGCCTGCGCGACACCAGCGCCATCGACACCTCGGTGGAGGTCTTCGGGCGCACCTGGAAGCGCCCGCTGGGCGTGGCACCGGTGGGCTTCAACGGCCTGGTGCGGCCGAACGGCGACGTGCTGCTGGCGCGCGCCGCGGCCTCGCAGGGCCTGCCCTTCGTGCTGTCCACCGCCTCCAACGCGCGCCTGGAAGCGGTGCGCGCCGCCGCGCCCGAGGCCGCGCAGTGGATGCAGCTCTACGTGATGTCCGACCGCGCCATCGCCGAACAGATCGTGCGCCGCGCCGCCGCGGTGGGCTTCGAGGCCCTGGTGCTCACCGTCGACGTGCCCGTGAGCGGCCTGCGCGAGCGCGACGTGCGCAACGGCTTCAAGCTGCCCTTTCGCCCCGGGCCGCGCACGCTGTGGGACCTGGCCAGCCACCCGCGCTGGTCCCTGGGCATGGCGCGCCACGGCGCGCCGGGTTTCGTCAACCTGTCGGAACGCACCGGCGGCGCCGCGTCGGCCCAGGTGCAGGCGGCCCTGCTCGCGCGCGCCATGGACCGCACCCTGGTGTGGGACAGCCTGGCCTGGCTGCGCCGCCTCTGGCAGGGGCCGCTGCTCATCAAGGGCGTGCTGCACAAGGACGACGCGGCGCGCGCCGCGCGCGAGGGCGTCGACGGCCTCATCGTCTCCAACCACGGCGGGCGCCAGCTGGACGCGGCGCCCTCCACCATCTCGGTGCTGCCGGGCATCGTGCAGGCCGTCGACGGCCGCCTGCCGGTGTTCGTGGACAGCGGGTTCCGCCGCGGCAGCGACGTGGTGAAGGCCCTGTCGCTGGGCGCGCGCGGCGTGTTCGTGGGCCGCCCCGCCGTGTGGGGCCTGGCCGCCGACGGCGAGGCCGGCGCGGCGCGCTCGCTGGAGCTGATCGGCACCGAGTTCGAACGCACGCTCACCCTGATGGGCGCCGCCTCGCCGCGCGAGCTCGGCCAGGCCAACCTCAGCCTCCCCTGGGCCCCGCCCCCCTGGCAGGCCGGGGCCTGAACTCAGCCCAGCGGCACCCCGCGCGGCTCCCAGGCCGCGTGCGCGAGCGGGTCGCCGTCCAGCAGGCACTGCACGCGCGCGGCCAGGCCGGCGCGGTTGTCGGCCTGCAGCTTGCGAAAGGCGTTGCCCAGGTGGTAACGCACGGTGGGGAACTGCACCTTGAGCTGGCGCGCGATCTCCTTGTCGGGGCAGCCGCTGCTCACCAGCCAGGCCACCTCGGCCTCGCGCCGGCTCAGCTGCGCGGGCTGGCGCATCAGGCGCTCCACCTGATCGGCCACGCGCGGCGCGGGCGCCTCGGAGGCCTCGCCGCGCGTGCGCGCCAGCGCGGCCGTCACCGCCGGCTCCACCAGCCGCAGCGCCTCGATCTCGTGGCTGGTGAAATTGCCGCGGTCCTTGTGGCGCCAGATGCGGAAATCGCCCACGCAGGTGTCGCCCGCGTGGAAGTAGACGTTCACGCCCCAGTGCATGCGGTCGCGCTGCAGGAAGTCGTTGAAGAACTCGGTGCGCGAGAGCTCGGACTGCGGCATCACCTGCGTGGCCACCGTGGGGCGGCGCCGCTGCATCATGGGCTGGGTCAGCGGGTCGATGAAGCGGTAGTAGTCGTCCCAGGAACGCAGGTGCTCCAGCGACATGTTCAAGGCCTTGGCGCGCTCGAAGCGGCGCATGCCGGTGTTCCAGGCCATCGACACGTAGGTGTCGGCGTTCAGCAGCGACAGCATGGGCAGCGCCAGTTGCTCGCGCAGCAGATCGGCGTCCGTGGCTTCGGCCGTGAGGCACATCACCTGGGACAGGGCTTTGGTCTGGGACGAGGACAGGAACATGGCGCGCACTCATGCAAGAAGCATGCGCAAGCCTAGCGGCGCCCCGGGCCGGCGTCATCGTGGTTGACCCGAGGGTCGGCCCGCCCACCGACCCGGCGGCCTAGCAATCCTGTTAGGTGCGGCCCGCGGCGGTGCCACTTAGCCTCGGGCCATCGTTGGAGAGCTGGCATGGAACTCATCGGTCAATCCCTGGACGCGCTGCGGCGCGCGCTCGACGCCCGCGAGCTGTCGAGCCGCGAGCTGGCGCAGGCCTGCATCGCGCGCACCCAGGCCACGCGCGCCCTGAACATCTACGTGGACTTCGACGAGGCCGGGCTGCTGGCGCAGGCCGACGCGGCGGACCAGCGGCTGCGCGCGGGCGAGCGCCTGCCGCTGCTCGGCATCCCCGTGGCGCTGAAGGACAACATCGACGCCCTGGGCTTCGCCTGCGGCGCCGGCACGCGCGCGCTGCACGGCCTGCACCCGCGCCAGGACGCCGCGCTGGTGGCGCGCCTGCGCGGCGCCGGCGCGCTCATCGCCGGCAAGGTGGGTATGCACGAGCTGGCCTTCGGCATCACCAACAACAACGCCGTCACGCAGGCGGTGCACAACCCGCGCGACCCGTCCCGCATCCCGGGCGGCAGCAGCGGCGGCAGCGGCGCGGCGGTGGCGGCGGGCGTGGTGCCGGCGGCCATCGGCACCGACACCGGCGGCTCGGTGCGGGTGCCGGCCGCGCTGTGCGGCGTGGCCGGCCTGCGGCCCACGGTGGGCCGCGTGCCCGGCGAGGGCCTGGCGCCGATCTCCAGCACGCGCGACACCGCCGGGCCGCTGGCGCTGAACATCCGCGACTGCGCCACGCTGGACGCGGTGCTCACCGGCGCCGCCCCCGGGCTGGTGCCCACGCCGCTGCGCGGCCTGCGCCTGGGCGTGCCGCGCGAGCGCTTCTGGGACGACCTGCAGCCCGCCGTGCGGGCCTGCGCCGACCAGGCCCTGCTGGCCCTGGCCGAGGCCGGCGTGGAACTGGTCGACGTGGCCCTGCCCGGCCTCAGCGAAGCCAACGACGCGGCCGGCTTCCCCATCGCCCTGTACGAATTCGTGCGCGACATGCGCGCCTACCTGGAGACCACGCAGCGCGGCGTGGGCCTGGAGGCGCTGGTGGCCGCCATCGCCAGCCCCGACGTGGCGGCGGCCTGCCAGCCGCTGCTGGCCGGCGGCGCCATTCCGCCCGCGCTGTACGAGCAGGCGCTGGCCTCGCGCCGGCGCCTGCAGTCCCTCTACACCGAGGCCTTCCGCGCCGCGCGCGTGCAGGCCCTGGTGTTCCCCACCACGCCGCGCACCGCCGCCGCCATCGGCGAGGACGAGACCGTCGAACTCAACGGCCAGCGCCTGCCGACCTTCCCCACCTTCATCCGCAACACCGACCCGGGCAGCAACGCCAGCCTGCCCGGCGTGACGCTGCCGATCGGCTTCGACGGCCGCCTGCCCATCGGCCTGGCGCTGGACGCGCCCATCGGCGCGGACCGCGCGCTGCTGGCGATCGCGGCGTCCGTCGAGGACCTGTTCCCACCGGCGCGCCCCATCGCGTCCCCAGCGCCCTGAACGCCCGGGCGTTTCCCCTCCCCACCGTCCCTTCACTTTCTTCCGAGGAGTTCTCCATGGACCGTCGCGCCCTCCTGCAAGCCACCGCCGGCCTGGCCGCCACCCTGGGCCTGGGCCGCGCGGCCCAGGCCGCCAGCCCCCTGACGGTGGCCGTCATGATCCCGCAGAGCGGCCCCGCCGGCCTCTTCGGCCCCACCGCCAAGGCCTGCGCCGAGCTCGCCGCCGAGGTCATCAACGCCCAGGGCGGCGTGCTGGGCCGCCCGCTCAAGCTGGCCTTCGGCGACGCCGGCGCCGCGCCAGCCGAGGCCGCGCAGTCGGCGCTCAAGCTGTGGCGCGGCGCGGGCGCGGGCGCCGTCATCGGCATGCACGACAGCGCGGTGCGCGGCGCGCTGGTCAACCTCTTCAAGGGCCAGGTGCCCTACTTCTACACGCCGGTCTACGAAGGCGGCGAGTGCGCCAAGGGCACCTACATGAACGGCGAGACGCCCTCGCAGCAGCTGGAGCCGGTCATCCCCTGGATCGCCGCCGAGCGCAAGCCCAAGAAGTGGTACCTGATCGGCAACGACTACGTCTGGGGCCGCAACACCAACGCCGCCGCCAAGGGCTACATCCAGAAGACCGGCGCCGAGGTGGTGGGTGACGAGTACCTGCCGTTCACGGTCGACAACTTCGACTCCAGCCTGGCGCGCATCCGCGACAGCGGCGCCGACGCGGTGCTGGTCTCGCTGGTGGGCGGCGCCTCGGTCAGCTTCAACAAGGCCTTCGCCGGCCTGGGCATGAGCGATCGTGCCCTGCGCCTGGGCACGCTGATCGAAGAGAACACGCTGGCCGGCATCGGCGCCGCCAACGCGCGCAACCTCTACGCCAGCACCGGCTACTTCGCCGGCTCCACCTCGCCCGCGGCCAAGGCCTTCCTGGACCGCTTCAACCAGCGCTTCAGCGCCCAGGCCCCGGGGCTGAGCACGCTCACCGAATCGGTCTACGAAGGCTTCCTGATGCTGCAGGCCATCGCCACCAAGGCCAAGTCGCTGGACGTGGCCAAGATGGACGCCGCCAGCGAGGGCGCGAGCTACCAGGGCCCGCGCGGCACCGTCACCATGCGTGCGCGCCACGTGGAGCAGGACGTGTTCGTCGCCGACGTCACCGACAAGGGCTTCCGCGTCGTCAAGACCTTCCCGCGCATCGGCGCGGGACAAACCTGCAAGGTCTGACCGCGCATGGACCCGGGCCTGCTGCTGCACCTGCTCAACATCGCCTACGAACTGGCCACGCTGGCGCTGACCACGCTGGGCCTGGCCGTGGTGTTCGGCCTGCTCGGGGTGATGAACATGGCGCACGGCGAGTTCGTGATGCTCGGCGCCTACGCCGTGGTCGCCGTGCAGTCCTGGGGCTGGCCGCTGCTGGCGGCGGTGCCGCTGGCCATGGCGGTCTGCGGCGCGCTGGGCTATGGCGTGGAGCGCTGGCTGATCCGCCCGCTGTACCAGCGCCCCTTTGACACCCTGCTGGCCACCTGGGCGCTGGCCATGCTGATGCGCAAGAGCGTGGAAGCGGTGTTCGGCAAGGGCTACCGCAACGTCGAGAGCGAGCTGGCCATGCCCATGAACCTGGCCGGCCTGCAGTACCCCGCCTACCGGCTGGGGCTGATCGCCTTCAGCGTGGGGGTGATCCTGTTCCTGTTCGTCTGGTACCGGCGCAGCGCCGTGGGGCTGCGCGTGCGGGCCATGGTCGGCAACCCGCTGCTGGCCCAGGCCCTGGGCATCGACACGCGCCGCCTGGCCTCGCAGGCCTTCGTGGTCGGCGTGGTCATGGCCGGGCTCTCGGGTGTGCTGCTGGCGCCGCTGATCCGCATCGAGCCCGGCATCGGCGTGGACTACCTGCTCGACGCCTTCTTCGTGCTCGTGGTGGGTGGCCTGGGTTCGCTGGGCGGCCTGGTCGGCGGCGTGGGCGTCATCGGCGGCACGCAGTCGGTGGTGAGCAGCGTCTCGGGCCAGACCAGCGGCTACGCGGTGGTGCTGGTGCTGTCCATGCTCTTCCTGTGGCTGCGACCGAATGGACTCTTCTCGCGCCGCTGAGGCCGCCCCCAACGCCATGCCGTCGACGACACGCCCGGGCCCGCGCCCCCTGCTGCCCCTGGTCCTGCTCGCCCTGGGCCTGATCGCCGTGCCGGTGCTGGGCGACGGCTTCCTGGCCTACCAGGTCGCGCTGTTCCTGATCTACGGCATCGCCACCCAGGGCGTGGCCCTGTGCTGGGGGCGACTGGGCTTCCTGCCGCTGGGGCAGTCGCTGTTCTTCGGCCTGGGCGCCTACCTGGCGGGCGGCGCGCTCAAGGCCGCCGAGGCGCAGACCGGCTGGATCCTGGCGCTGCCGCTGGCGGTGCTGCTGCCCGCGCTGCTGGCCTACGCGCTGGCGCGGCTGGTGTTCGCGCGCAGCCAGCGCAGCGGGCCGTACTTCTCGCTCATCACCCTGGCCGCGGCCATGCTGGGCTTCCTGGTCGCGCAGCAATGGTCCTCGGTCACCGGCGGTTTCAACGGCCTGTCCGGCGTGCCCGACCTGCCCGGCACCGAGCGCTTCAGCACGCTCTACTGGGTGGTGGCCGCCGCGGCCCTGGCCAGCACGGCGCTGCTGGGCGCGCTGCTGCGCCGGCCCATTGGCGTGCTGTGGCACGCGATCGCGCAAGACGAGGAGCGCCTGCAGCTGTTCGGCTACGCCACCGACCGCATGAAGGCCGCCGCCTTCGCGCTCGCGGCCGCTCTGGCGGCGCTGGCCGGCGGGCTGTTCGCCGCGCACCAGGGCATCGTCACGCCGGTGGCCATGGGCTTCGTGCTGGCCACCGAGTTCGTCATCTGGGCCGCGGTGGGCGGCAAGCTCAGTCCCCTGGGCGCCCTGCTGGGCGCGGTGGTGGTGGGCTACGCCTCGTCCGAGCTGCGCGACCGCATCGCCTTCTGGGAGGTGCTGGTGGCGCTGGTCTTCATCCTGGTGGTGCGCTACCTGCCCGACGGCCTGGCCGGCCTGGTGGCCACGCTGCGCGCGCGCCGCGCCGCCGCCGCCCCGGCCGAAGGCCCGCGCACGCCGGCGCCCGCGCGGCGCGCGCCGGTGTCCAACCTGTCGCTGGCGATCGACGAACTCTCGGTGGCGCAGAACGGCGTGCGCATCCTCGACGGCCTGTCCCTGGACCTGCAAGGCCCCGGCATCCGCGCGGTGATCGGCCCCAACGGCGCGGGCAAGACCTCCAGCTTCAACGCGCTCACCGGGCGCCTGCCGGTGCGCGGCGGGCGCCTGCGGCTGGGCGGCGAAGACGTCACCGGCTGGCCCACCTGGCGCGTGGCCGCGCGGGGCGTGGGCCGCAAGATGCAGGTGCCGACGGTGTTCCGCGAGCTGAGCGTGCGCGACAACCTGCTGATCGCGGTCTGGGCCGGGCGGCTGTCGGCGCGCGACGCGCTCGGCCTGGCGGCCCACCGCTGGACCACCCCGCTGCAAGACGAGCTGCTGGCGCGCTTCCCCGCCCTGCGCGAGCAGTGGGGGGTGCCGGCCGGCGCGCTGTCGCAGGGCCACCGGCAGGCGCTGGAGTTCCTCATGACCGTGCTGCCCGAACCCGGCCTGGTGCTGCTGGACGAGCCCTGCGCGGGCCTGTCCAGCGCCGAGACCCGGCACATGGCCGAGGCCATCCAGGCGGCGGTGCGGCGCCTGGGCGCGGCCGCGCTGCTGATCGAACACGACATCGACGCCGTCGCGGCCCTGGCCGACGAGGTCTTCGTGCTGCACCAGGGCCGGCTGCTGGCGCGCGGCAGCCTGCGCGAGGTGCAAGCCGATCCGCGGGTGCGCGCGGTCTACGCGGGGGGGCACAAATGAGCGCGGCGGTGGCCGAGGGGCTGCGCTTCGAGGGGGTGGTCTGCGGTTATGGCGACACCATGGTGGTTCGCGGCCTGAGCGGCCGCGTGCGGCCGGGCCAGGTGCTGGGCGTGCTGGGCCGCAACGGCGTGGGCAAGACCACCCTGGTGCGCGCGCTGGCGGGCCAGCTGCCGCTGCGCGAAGGCCGGATCCACTGGCAGGGCCGCGACCTGGCGCGGGTGCCGGCGCACGCCCGCTGGGGCCTGGGCATCGCGCTGGCGCCGCAGGAGAACGTGGTGTTCGGCGACCTGAGCGTGGAGGAGAACCTCTGGCTGCACCGGCGCACGCGCGGCCTGGAGGCCTACGAGGCCTACCTCGACGCCTTTCCCCGCCTGCGGGAGCGGCGGGCCCAGCGCGCCGGCTCGCTCAGCGGCGGCGAGCGCAAGCTGCTGTCCTTCGTGCGCACCCTGGGCGCGGCGGCGGCGCTGAGCGTGCTGGACGAGCCCACCGAGGGCGTGCAGCCCGAGAACATCCACCGCATGGCGGCCTGCGTGGCCGAACGCCGCCGCCAGGGCGCGGGCTTCCTCATCGTGGAGCAGAACCTGTCCTTCCTGGAGGCGGTGGCCGACGAGGTGCTGGTGCTGGACCGCGGGGAATGCGTGCTCGAAGGGGCGATGGCGGAGCTGGGGCGCGAGCGGCTGGAGGCGCACTTGACTGTCTGAGGCTCTCTCGGGTTTTTTTGCTTCACATGCAGCGGATGGGCGAGCCGAGGGCCCGGGGTGCGCTGCGGCGGGCTTCAATGCACAGCCCCTCGCTGCGCGAGGGGTTCGCTGCGGTGCTCGGGTGAGCGGCCCCGCGGCGGAACTCGCTGCGTGGGCTTTGCCCACTCCGCTCAAACAGCCGCCGCCAGTCGGTTCACGAAGCGCGCTGCGCGCGCGGGCCACTCACCCTGCGCTCCTCGCCTGCGCATAGGCGCCCGCCGCAGCGCACCCCGGGCCCTCGGCCAGCGACGTGACTGGCAAACGAAAGGGGAAGAAGGAGGAAGGAAGAGGAAAGCGGACATGCGCTTCCCTTGCAGGCGAACCCAGGTACCACCCGTCAGGGGTGGGCCCAGGGCCTTGGCGGCGCCTATGCGGTGCCGAGAAGCGCAGGGACTGCGGCGGCGCGCGCAGCGCGCTTGGTGAACTGACTCGCGGCGGCTGTCCGAGCGAAGCGCCTGGAGGGCGCGCAGCGAGTTCCGCCGCGCGCCGCTGGCGCGAGCATCGCAGGGGACCCCTCGCGCAGCGAGGGGCGCCGCATCGAAGCCGCCGAGGCCCTGGGCCCACCCCTGACACGCCCACCCAGGCGACGAACCAGCGCAATCCAAGCCCTCTCAGAGCCCGCTCAGGTCCCGCATCACCTCCTCGCGCAGCCAGCGGTGCGCGGGCGCGGCGTCCTGGCGGGCGTGCCAGTGCAGCCGCACCTCGAAACCCGCGATGGGCACCGGCAGCTCCACGGTGCGCAGCCGGCGCTCGCGCGCGTAGAGCTGGGCCACGCGCGAGGGCAGCACCACCACCAGGTCGCTGTCTTCTAGCAGGCTGGGCAGCACCGAGAACTGCGGCACCAGCGCCACCACGTTGCGCTGCACGCCGCGCTCGGCCAGCGCGCCGTCGACCAGCGCATGGCCCGAGGCCGGCGAACTCACCATCACATGGCGCGCGCGGCTGAAGGTCTCCAGGTCGATGGACTCGCCCACGCCGGGGTAGTTGTCCGCCATCAGGCAGACGTAGCGCTCATGGAACAGCAGCTGATTGCGCGTGTGCGTGTGCAGGCTGGGCAGGTTGCCGATGGCCAGGTCCAGGGTGCCGCGCGCCAGGTCGTCCTGCAGACCGCCGGACAGCTGCACGAACTCCACCTGGATGCGCGGCGCGATGGTCTGGAAACGCCGCAGCAGCGGCGGCGTGAAGAACAGCGAACCGATGTCCGACAGCGCGATGCGAAAACGCCGCGTGGAGCTGAACGGATCGAAGGCCGCGGTCGCGTCCAGCGTGCCCTCGATGGCGTGCAGGGCCACGCTGAGCTGCTCGTACAGCCGCTCGGCCACCGCCGTGGGCACCAGGCCGGCGCTGCCGCGAGAGAACAGCCGGTCGCCATAGACCTCGCGCAGGCGCGCCAGCGAATGGCTGATGGTGGGCTGCGTGAGGCCCAGGCGTTCGGCGGCCTGGGTCACGCTGCGGGTCTCGTAGATGGCAACGAGGGCCCGGATCAGGTTCAGGTCGAAGCGCGTGGGGTGGTGGTCCATCTTGTCCGTCGATATGTAACAAGGATGCCATGGATAGGTCTTCCGCTGGCCGCTCCCTAGCATCCCGGGATTGTCCGGCGCCCGCGCGCCACCCCTGGAGGCATTAAAAAATGGAGCGATCGTTCGCTGCCGAAGTCCGGTCCCTGCGGCTGGGCGCCGGCGAGACCTTTCACGGCGAAGGCATTCTCGCCGTCACCAAGGCCCTGCTGCAGTCCGGCGTCAGCTACATCGGCGGCTACCAGGGCGCGCCCGTGTCGCACCTGATCGACGTGCTGGGCGACGCGCGCGGCCTGCTCGACGAGCTGGGCGTGTACTTCGAGGCCAGCGCCTCCGAGGCCGGCGCCGCCGCCATGCTGGGCGCGTCCATCCACTACCCGGTGCGCGGCGCCGTCACCTGGAAAAGCACGGTGGGCACCAACGTGGCCTCGGACGCGCTGTCCAACCTGGCCTCGGCCGGCGTGACCGGCGGCGCCCTGGTCATCCTGGGCGAGGACTACGGCGAGGGCTCCAGCATCATCCAGGAGCGCACCCACGCCTTCGCCATGAAGTCGCAGATGTGGCTGCTGGACCCGCGCCCCAACCTGGGCTCCATCGTGGACGCGGTGGAGCGCGGCTTCGAGCTGTCCGAGGCCAGCAGCACGCCGGTGCTGCTGCAGCTGCGCATCCGCGCCTGCCACGTGCATGGCAGCTTCGCCTGCAAGGACAACCGCTCGCCGGCGGTGTCCATGCGCCAGCCCATCGAACAGCCCGCCTACGACTACGGTCGCATCAACCTGCCGCCCTCCATCTACCAGCACGAGCGCCAGAAGGTGGAGCAGCGCTGGCCCGCGGCCCAGCGCTACATCCGCGAGGCCGGCCTGAACGAGCGCTTCGACGGCGACCTGTCCGACGTCGGCCTGATCGTGCCCGGCGGCCTGTACAACGGCGTGATCCGCGGCCTGCAGAGCCTGGGCCTGGCCGACGCCTTCGGCGCCTCGCGCCTGCCGATCTACGTGCTCAACGTGGTCTACCCGCTGGTGTCGGACGAGGTGCTGGACTTCTGCCGCGACAAGCGGTCCGTGCTGCTGGTCGAAGAAGGCCAGCCCAACTACATCGAGGACGCGCTGCACGCCGTGCTGCGCAAGGCCGGCATCGACACCCGCCTGCACGGCAAGGACATCTTCCCCATGGCCGGCGAGTACACCGGCGACGTGATGGTGGAGGCCCTGGCGCGCTTCGTGGAAGCCGCAGCGCCCGCCGGCCTGGCCGCCGCGCCCATCGCCGCCCAGGCCAAGGCGCTGCGCGAGCACAAGGCCCAGGCCAGCCAGGCCATCGGCGCGCCCGTGCCCACGCGCCCGCCGGGCTTTTGCATCGGCTGTCCCGAGCGGCCGGTGTTCTCGGCCATCAAGCAGATGCAGGAGAAGCTGGGCCAGGTGCACGTGAACGCGGACATCGGCTGCCACACCTTCGGCACCCTGCCGCCCTTCAACGTGGGCAGCACGGTGCTGGGCTACGGCCTGGGCCTGGCCAGCTCCTCGGGCGTGGGCCCGCTGCTGCCCAACCGCACCCTCAGCATCATGGGCGACGGCGGCTTCTGGCACAACGGCTTCACCAGCGGCGTGGTGAACGCGGTCTACAACGGCCAGGACTCGGTGCTGGTCATCCTGCAGAACGGCTACACCTCGGCCACGGGCACGCAGGCCATTCCCTCCTCGCCCTCGCAGCCGGCGGCGCGCCCGCTCACGCTGGACATCGAGAAGGCCCTGCACGGCGTGGGCGTGAAATGGATCCGCAAGGTCGGCAGCTACCAGGTGGAGGAAATGCGCGACACGCTGGAGGAGGCCATGTCCACGCCCGAGGGCGGGCTCAAGGTCATCATCGCCGACGGCGAATGCCAGCTGGAGCGCCAGCGCCGCAACAAGCCGCGCGTGGCCGAACAGCTCAAGCGCGGCGAGCGCGTGGTGCGCACGCGCTTCGGCATCGACGAAGACACCTGCACCGGCGACCACTCCTGCATACGCCTGTCGGGCTGCCCCTCGCTCACCATCAAGCCCAACCCCAGCCCGCTGCGCACCGACCCGGTGGCCAGCGTGAACAGCGCCTGCGTGGGCTGCGGCCTGTGCGGCGAGAACGCGCACGCCGCCGTGCTGTGCCCGTCCTTCTACAAAGCCGAGGTGGTGCAGAACCCCACGGCGTTCGAACGTTTCATGGCCCGCGTGCGCGGCGCCCTCATCGACAGGCTGGCGGCATGAGCGCCGCACGGCCGCCCGAAGGCGCTGGCAACGCAGCGCGCAACACGGAGAGCAGTCCAATGACACAGGCCCTGTGCATCCTCATCGGCGCCATGGGTGGCGAAGGCGGCGGCGTGCTGTCCGACTGGCTGGTCGACGCCGCCATGCAGGCCGGCTTCCCGGTGCAAAGCACCTCGGTGCCCGGCGTGGCCCAGCGCACCGGCGCCACCACCTACTACGTGGAGATCTTTCCCCAGCGCCGCGCCGAACTCGGCGGGCGCGAGCCCGTGCTCTCGCTCACGCCCACGGCGGGCCAGGTGGACCTGATGGTGGCGTCCGAACTGGTGGAGGCCGGCCGAGCCATCCAGAACGGCTACGTGCACCCGGCCAACACCCTGCTGATCGCCTCCACCCACCGCGAGTACGCGGTGTCCGAGAAGGCCGCCATGGGCGACGGCCGCTTCGACAGCGAGCGCGTGCTGCAGGCCGCGCAGGCCCAGGCCCGCGCCGCCGTGCTGCTGGACATGCGCGCGCTGGCGCAGCAGCACGGCACCGTCATCAACACCGTGCTGTTCGGCGCCATGGCCGGATCGGGCGTGCTGCCCTTCTCGCGCGAGGAGTGCGAGCAGGCCATCGAGCGCTCCGGCAAGTCGGTGCAGGCCAGCCTGCGCGGCTTCGCCGCCGGCTTCGAGGCGGCCTCGGGCCGCGTGATGGCCAGCACGCAACTCGCCGAGCGCCTGCAGGGCATCGATCGCCTGCCCGCGCGCGCGCGGGCCTGGCCGGCGGCGCTGCACGAGGTGCTGGCCTCGGGCATCGAACTCACCACCGAGTATCAGGATCCGCGCTACGCCGAGCAGTACCTCGACACCGTCGAACGCCTGCTGGACGCGCAGCGTCGCCTGGGCCAGAGCGACTGGTCCGTGACCCGCGAGGCCGCGCGCTACCTGGCCCTGTGGATGTGCTACGAGGACGTGGTGCGCGTGGCCCAGCTCAAGACCCGGCGCGAGCGCCTGGAGCGCGTGCGCCGCGAGGTGGGCGTCAAAACCGGCGACGCCCTGCGCACCACCGAGTACCTGAAACCCGGCATCGACGAGATCGCCTCGCTGCTGCCGCCCGCGCTGGCCCGTGCGCTGCTGAAAGCCACCGAAGGCCGCTCGTGGCACCGCGGCCTGCTGGTGCGCACCGACACGCTGCGCGGCTTCCTGGTGCTGTGCACGCTGCGCTCGTTCAAGGTCTTCCGGCGCCGGGGCTTTCGCTACGCGCAAGAGCAGGCCGCCATGCGCGGCTGGCTCGACGCCATCGAAAGCCACCTGCCCGACCCGGCGGCGGCGCTGGAGATCGCCCTGGCGGGCAACCTGGTGAAGGGCTATGGCGAGACCAACCGGCGCGGCCACCGCAACCTGGCCGCCCTGCTCGGCGAAGCGCAGCAAGGCGCCACGGCGCAGCGGCTGCGCGAGCTGAGGCTCGCCGCGCTGGCGGACCCCGAGGGGCGCCAGCTGTCGGGCGCGCTGGGGCGGCCGGTGGTGGCGCAGCCCATCCGCATCGTGCGGCGGCCGCAGGGCTGAGCGCCGCCGCCTCAGCCCTCGCGCCGCGCCAGCGCCAGCCAGGCGCCCAGGCCCAGCATGGTGAAGCCCGAGGCGCGGGTCATCAGCCGCGCGCGCACGGCGCGCGCGGGGCCCGAGCGAAGCAGGCGGGCGGCCGTGAACACCGCGATCACGTCGACCAAGGTATTGAGCGCGACGCAGACGCTGCCCAGCAGCACGAGTTGCGGCACCAGCGGATCGGCCGGTGCAACGAACTGCGGCAGGAAGGCGAGGAAGAACAGCGCCGTCTTGACGTTCAGCGCCTCCACCACGATGCCTTCGAGCAGCGCGCGGCGCGCCCCTTGCGAGCGCACGGCCTTCACCGCGAACGCCGCCTCCTTTCGCATCAGCAAACGGATGCCCAGGTAAACCAGGTAGGCCGCGCCCAGGTACTTGAGCACAGCGAAGGTCAGCGCCGACTGCGCGATCAGCAGCGACAGGCCCAGCGCGGCGGCCAGCACGTGCAGCAGGCCGCCGATGGCCGTGCCCAAGCAAGAGGCCAGCCCTTCGGAGCGCCCGCCCGCGACCGTGCGCGCGACGACGTAGGCGATGCCCGGACCGGGGGTGATGGCGAGCACGAGGGCCGCGACGGCGAAGGCGAGCAGTGACATGGCGTTCCTTGGAGGTCAAGGTGGACGTGACCAGGCGCGCATTGTGCGGCTGGCCGGCGGCTAAGCTCGGGCCGTCCTTGGCCCGCCCACCCACGCCCGATGATGAACTCGCCCATTGCACTGACCGCCGCCTGCCTGCTGTTCGTGATCGCCCTGCTGGTGGTGGACCGGCTGCAGTGGCCGCTGGCCCGCGCCTTCACCAAGCTCGGCGCCAGCACCTGCTTCGTGTGGCTCGCCATTGTTTTGGGCGCGATGCAATCGCGCTACGGGCAATGGGTGCTGGGCGCACTGGTGCTCGGATGGCTGGGGGACGCGCTGCTGTTGGGGAAACGCTCGGCCGCGTTCATGGCCGGGCTGGTGGCTTTCCTGCTGTCGCACGGGCTGTACGCCACGGCCTTTGTGAGCGGCCCGCTGAATGGGCCAGCCATGGCGGTGGCGCTGGTCGCGGCCTGCGCCGCCGGCGTCGTGGTGCTGCGCTGGCTGCGGCCGCACACACCGGCACCGTTCAAGGCGCCGGTGCTGGTCTACGTGGTGGTGATCCTGGCCATGTGCGCCGCGGCAGCGGGGCATGCCGTCGCCAGCGGGCGCTGGATCGTTCTGTGGGGCGCCGTGCTGTTCGCGGTCTCCGACATCGCGGTGGCGCGGCAGCGCTTCGTGCGTCCGTCGCCGGTGAACCACCTGTGGGGTTGGCCGACGTACTTTGTGGCGCAGCTGCTGTTGGCGTGGTCTGTCGCGACGCGCTAACGCGCACTGTCCAGATACCCCACTCCCGGGTCAACGGGCAAGCACGTCAACGTGCTGCGGGTGCTTTTGGTCGGTGGTGCCGATCCACCCAGACCAAGGCCACTGCCTTGATCCCAAGCTACGAGGAATGAACGCCACGCGAAAGGCCATCACCACCGGCCCCGCCAGCAAACGCAAGACCAGAACCAAGACCACGCCATTCGACGTGGCGGCGTACCTCAGAACCACCGAAGACATCGCGGCCTATCTGGACGCCTGGCTGACCGAGGCGCCCGACGACGCGGCCAGGCGCTGCGTCCGGTCTGAGGGACCGACACCCGGGCTCTCCCAATGCCCGAGGTGCCCTCCAGGCCCCGTCCGGCCGAAGGACTAGACTCTCGCCAGCCCGCCAACGCAGCCAGCATTCGGCCCGGCAGCCATGCCCGATGTGGCACGGCCATTGCCTATCCAACGCCCATGCCACAAGCGCCTGTGCCGCTGGTCCGTGCGCGCACGGACCGCCTTACCCACACCTTGCCCCAGGAGAACCTCTGGTGACCCACCCCGCCAAAGACACCACCAAAATGAGCTCGACCGAACTGCGCGAATTCGCGGAGCGGTTGATGAAACAGGCCGAAGAACAGGCGACGAAGGAATTCGAATCCACGCTCAATTTCCTGTCGGACAAGCTCAGCCTGATGGGCAAGACGAAGAAGGACGCCGTCATCCACCTCATCAAGATGATGAAGTCCCACGAAGCGGAGGAGACGCTGGCCGAACTGGCGGAAGGCGCGGGCTTCACCAGCCCCCGCCGGGCCAAGGAGCGCGGCGACCTGGACAGCGAGGGCCATGCGCCGGAGATCGGGGTGACCTACCAGTTGCCCACGGGTGAGACCTGGAGCCGCAAGAGCAAGGTGGGGGCGACGAAGCGGGAGTTTGCGGCGTTTGCGAAGACGACGACTTGGGCGGCGATGAGGGTTTGAGGGTGGTAAGTGGCTGCTGTGCAGCGGTTGCTGTCGGTCGAGCCTTCTCGCTCAATGTGCGCTCTACGCCACTTTGCGGTCGTTCATTCCTCCTCGACTAGATCGACTGCTCGCCGCTGGATCGGTGAGGGCTAGGCTGCCGCAATCGGCCAGAAGCGGACATTAAATTGGGAAGACCGAATGGCGTCGTTTAGCGTAGATGACACCTCCGAGCTCTATGCGCTGCACAGAGTGTTCCGAGAAGCCAAGTTCTCAGCGCTGCCGGACGACAATGAGATTTCAGATAGTCCGCGAGTCAATGCACTGTTTCTGCGTGTGATGGATGCACTCATTGAGCGGAACGTGAAGGAAGACGGAGAGTCCGCCCGGCAGCGATGGGCGGGTTGGCTCGCAATTGACAAGTCGCGTGACGAATGGCGTGCCTCAGTACTTCGAGCACGACGGGTCGAAGGTTGGCCAGAGATGAGCATTCAGGAAAAGAGTCGGAAGGCGCAGGAAATCCTCTGTCCGTTCACTTGCGCCCCTCCAGTTCTGGCTGAATTCATCGCTCAAGTCGATGCTGAGCCCCCGTGCAAGTGATGCCCAGCGACTGAGTCTGTTCAGCTAGCATGACAGTCTTCGGCCAGAAGCAGTCATCAAGTCGCCGGGCAGAATTTCCTCATGACCAGTCATTCAAGGACTACATGAAACCCTTCGCCATCGTCCTGCACGGCCCGACCAGCGCTGGAAAATCGACCACAGCGACCGCGCTTCAGGATTGCGCTCAGGCTCCCGCATTTCATGTGACCTTGGACGCGTTTGTGACGATGTCTAGGCGGCGCGATATGCGAAGTGCAGAAGAGCAACGCCTGGCCTATCGCATCCACTGCGAGAACCTTCGCTCCACACTTCGCCGGCTTGTCGACACGGAGTTTGAAATCATCCTCGACACGGTGCTTCGTGATGTAGAGGAACTACAGGCCTGCATTGACGTTCTGTCAGACCGTCCGCTTTGCTTGGTCGGTATCACGGCTCCGCTCGAAACCCTTGAGCGTCGGGAAAGTCTCCGTGAGGACCGAGCGACTGGCATGGCGCAGGAGCAAGTCGGACATTCAGCGTTCGCTCGACCATACGACGTGGTGATTGACACGTCTACATGCACCGCCAAGGAAGCCGCCAACGTAATTCGACGCTACCTTGACGCCACTCACCGAGCGCCACACCATTGAACGGCAACCTCCGGCCAGAAGCGGAAATCACGAAATGCTCAAGCTCATTGCGGTTCTAGTGCTTTCAGGGCAACTACAGGTTGCTGTTGAACAGCCCGGAGGCTACGCAGAATCAACTTTCGCCAACTCTGAAGCTGGTGCGCAGCAATTGATTGAGTTTGCGGAGAAGTCTGTTGGCGACGCTCCCGATGGGGTACGCATAGTAGTAGGCTGGATCGATGATTCGCACAACGATGAGCACATCATCGCGGCCCTCTCAGACCTTGGAATCAAGCACGGCCTTGTTGTGCCCAACGACGTTAAGCAGGCAGCCTCGGAACTGAATCTGGCAGAGCCAAACGCTCGCGCCGTGGCCCTAGCGGACGAAAAGAGGTTTGGCTTCCTCTATCGCAAGAAGAGGTAGAAGCCTACGACCGCAACGGGCCCATAGCGGACCAAACTATTCAGGACGACGTGCAGCGCTGATAAAGCGGTCTGGCATGAGCCACCTCAGCGCATAGCAACCGACAACGAAGCCTAGACCCATAGCGAACACCTGCACCGCAATGGTCGGGCTAGGAAGGTCGAACATCAATGCCAGAACGATGCCCCATGCGCCAACGAACGCAAAGGTAAAGCCCAAGAAGACGGCGAATCCAATGGGACCTCCCCACGGCGTGAGCCGCAGCGATGGCGCGGGAAACCGTCGTCCTTTGGCTCTCGTCGACTCCCACCAAATGGACGCCATCACCATTGCAATCGCCACGGGAAACGTGATGACAGCATGGGTCAATGGCGGTGCCGACTCAGCAGGAAATGTCGCGGCGCTATAGCCCCCTCCAGAACAAAAGAGAAACCAGATTGCGTAGAAGATTCTCATGTTTCGAAGTCCGCTCCTGGCCGATTGCGGCAGTCTGCCATGGCTTGATGGCGCACAAGCGATCAACGTCTAAGGCAAGCGTCTGAAAGACTGCAACGTGGCGCAGATAGGACGCTCACAGCGCTAGCCCAACCGACCGCACCCAGTCTCAAGCGGCCGGACAGCCCTATCGCCCGCTCAATCCAGCGTCAAGCCTCCGCCGCCGACCGATCCAACATACTGCTCAACCCAGCCTCCGCATCAAGAAGATCGTCCCTCCGCTCCAACAAGCTCAGGAGGACCCCAACGATCAACTCCCCATCTGAGGCGGGCCGATTCTCGCGCTGCTCGCGCATCACCGTCAGCGCGGCATTGGCCAGGGCGGAGGCCTTCTCTCGGTAGTCGTGCAACGACTGAAAGCTCGCTTTGATGACATGTCTGGATAAGCTCAAACCCAACTCCCAGGTGATGTGAAGGCAGTGAGTATTGGGTCGAGTCGCAGAGGGGTGGCGGTGTTTGGGGCACACCATTGGCATCCTTTGCGTGACGAAGGAAGCACCAGCCAAAACAAAGGCCCTGGAAGCATCCACTTCCAGGGCCTTCGTCCTCCCCCTCCCCGCTACCCCAACTCAGAACGGATAGTGCCGCGGCGTGGTCTGCACCGTGATCCAGCGCAGCTCGGTGAACTCGGCGATGCCGGCCTTGCCGCCGAAGCGGCCGATGCCCGAGCCCTTCACGCCGCCAAAGGGCATCTGCGCTTCGTCGTGCACGGTGGGGCCGTTCACGTGGCAGATGCCGCTGTCGATCTTGCGGGCCACGTTGTAGGCGCGCGCAATGTCCTTGCCGAAGACGGATGCACTCAGGCCGTATTCGTTGTCGTTGGCGCAGGCAATGGCCTCTTCCACGCCCTTCACGCGCACGATGCACTTCACCGGTCCAAAGGTTTCTTCGCGGTAGATGCGCATCTCAGGCGTCACGTGGTCGAGCACGGTGGCGGGCATCAGGGTGTCGGTGCTCTTGCCGCCGCACACCAGCTTGGCGCCCTTGGCCAGGGCGTCGTCGATGAGCTCGTTGCAGAAGTTCACCGTGTTCATGCCGATGACCGAGCCCAGCACCACGGGCTCGGGCTTGCGCGGGTCGCCCACGGGCAGCTGGCTGGCCTTGTCGCCGAAGCGCTTCACGAACTCGTCGGCGATCTTGCTGTCGACGATGAGGCGTTCGGTGCTCATGCAGATCTGGCCGCTGTTGGCGAAGGCACCAAAGGCCGCGCCGTTCACGGCGTCGTCGATGTCGGCGTCGTCCAGGATGACCATGGGCGCCTTGCCACCCAGCTCCAGCACCACGGGCTTGAGGTACTTGGCGCAGGTCATGGCGATGATCTTGCCGACCTTGGTGGAGCCGGTGAAGTTGACGCGCCGCACCGCCGGGTGGGCCACGATGGCTTCCACCACCGCGCCCGCGTCGGCCGGGGCGTTGGTGATGTAGTTCACCACGCCGGCGGGAAAGCCCGCGTCCTGGAAGGACTCGACGATGAGCTGGTGGGTGCGCGGGCAGTTCTCGCTGCCCTTGAAGACGACGGTGTTGCCGCAGGCCAGGGGCACGCAGATGGCGCGCACGCCCAGGATGATGGGCGCGTTCCAGGGCGCGATGCCGAGCACCACGCCGGCCGGCTGGCGCACGCCCATGGCGAGCGAGCCGGGCACGTCGGAGGGAATCAGCTCGCCCGAGATCTGCGTGGTGAGGCCGGCGGCCTCGCGGATCATGCCGGCCGCGAGCATGCAGTTGAAGCCGGCCCACATGGCGGTGCCGCCGGTTTCGGCGGCCACGGCTTCGATGAACCGGGGCGTCTTGGCTTCCAGCGCGTCGGCGGCTTTCAGCAGCAGGGCGCGGCGTTCGCCGGGGCCGGTTTCGCTCCAGGTCTTGAAGGCCTCGGCGGCGGCTTCGACGGCCATCACCGCGTCGGCCGGGCTGGCGGCGGGCGCGCGCGTGGCCACGCTGCCGTCGAGCGGGTTGCGGCGTTCGAAGGTGGCGCCTTTTTCGGCGGTGACCTTCAGGCCGTTGATGAGCATGGACAGGTCGGACATGGGTTCTCCTTGGGCGTGTGCGGTCGTTTGTGAGTGTGTGCGGGTGCGGTCAGGCAGCGACGGCCTTGCGGCGCTGCACCGCGTCGGTGGCGCTGGTGGTGCCGGTGGCCGGGTCCTTGTCGGCGCCCAGGTAGGCCTCGCGGATGACGGTGGAGCGCGCGAGCAGTTGGGCAGGCCCGCTGGCGACGATGGCGCCGCGCTCCAGCACGTAGCCGCGGTCGGCCACGGCCAGTGCCTTCTTCACGTTCTGCTCCACCATCAGCACGGTGGTGCCGGCGTCGGCGATGCGGCGCGCGATGCCCAGCAGCTCGTCCACCATCTTGGGCGCCAGGCCCAGCGAGGGCTCGTCGAGCATGAGCAGGCGCGGCGCGCACATCATGGCGCGGGCCACGGCCACCATCTGCTGTTCACCACCGCTCATGGTGCCGGCCAACTGATGGGCGCGTTCGCGCAGTTTCGGGAAGTCCTTGAAGGCCTGGTCCATGCGGCGCGCGCGCTCGGCCTTGGGCACCAGCCAGCCGCCGAGCTCCAGGTTCTCGTTCACGCTCATCTGCGGGAAAAGCTGCCGGCCTTCAGGGACCAACGCAACGCCGGCCTGGACGATCTCGTGCGTCTTCTCGGCCAGTTCCTCGCCGTTCAGCAGCACCGCGCCCTGGCGCGGAATGAGGCCGTTGATGGCCTTGAGCAGCGTGGTCTTGCCGGCGCCGTTGGGGCCCAGCACCACGGTGAGGCCGGGCCTGGCTTCAAGCTTCAGATCGCGCAGCACCAGGAAGGCGCCGTAGCCCGCGCTCAGGCCGTCGATCTTGAGGTGGGCCTGGCTCGCGCCGCCCAGGCGGAAGGGGTCTTGGCGGTACCACATCATGCGACGGCCCCTTCGGCTTCGGCCTCGCCCATCTCGTCGCCCAGGTAGGCCTCGATGACCTCGGGGTTGCGGATGACGGCGCGCGGCACGTCGTCGGCGATCTTGCGGCCCTGGTGCAGCACGATGACGCGCTCCACGTGGCGCAGCAGGGTGCTCACGGCGTGCTCGATCCAGACCACGGTGAGGTCCAGCTCGTCGCGCAGGCGGCGGATCAGGCGGGCCATGTCCTCCACTTCGTTTTCGGTGAGGCCGGCGGCCACTTCGTCCAGCAGCAGCAGCTGGGGCCGCGTGGCCAGGGCCATGCCGATTTCGAGCAGGCGCTGCTGCGAGGGCGTGATGGCGGCGGCGGGCAGCTCGGCCTGCGCGCCCAGGCCGATGAGCCCGAGGATGCTGTCGGCCGTGCGCAGCACCCAGGGCACGCCGACCTCGTCGCCCCAGAACAGGTACTCGCGCCGCCGCCGGCCGGCGAACTTGAGGCCGAAGGCGATGTTGTCGCGCACGAGCATGTCGCCGAAGGTGCGCGGGGTCTGGAAGGTGCGCGCCAGGCCCTGGGCCGCGAAGCGGTGCGGCGCCTGGCCCGCGAGCGAGCGGCCGCGCAGCGCCAGCCGGCCGCTGGTGGGCGGGGTGACGCCGGAGATGGCGTTGAAGAAGGTCGTCTTGCCGGCGCCGTTGGGGCCGATGATGCCGACCAGTTCGCCGGGCATGAAGCTGGCGCTGACCTGGTCGACCGCGGTGAGGCCGCCGAAGCGCACGGTGATGTCCTGGGCCACCAGCAGGGGCTGGGTCGAGCGCCGGGCCGCCCCACGCTCGGCCGCGCCCCCTTGGGGGGCAGCGACCCGCGCAGCGGCGGAGCGTGGGGGCGCCATGTTGGCATCAGTAGACATGGCGCGCCTCCCGCTGTTTTTTCTCGCGCTGCTTGCGGCGCTCGGTCTCGCCGCTCAGGTCGTCCTTGGTTTGCTTCCACCAGGCCTTGCCGTCGCGCCACCAGCCCTTGAAGGTGTCGGCGCGCACCGAGGCCAGGCCACCCGGCAGGTACAGCACCGAGAGGATGAGCAAGAGGCCCAGCGACATCATGTAGACCTGCGGCACCTGCAGCCGCAGGGTCTCGGCCAGCACGCTGAAGACGATGGCCGCGATCAGCGGGCCCCACAGCGTCATGGCGCCGCCGATGAGCGCGATGAGCACGGTCTGGAAGCCGATGAAGGGGTTGAAGACGGTGTGCGGGTCGATGTAGGTCCAGCGAACGCTCATGGCCGCCCCCACGGCGCCGGCGATGGCCGCGGTGAGCGCGAAGCCGGCGGTTTTGACCAGGCGCGTGTTGACGCCCAGCGTCTGGGCGCGCTGCTCGTCGGCGCCGATGCCCATCATGGCCAGGCCGAAGCGCGTGCGGCGGATGGCGATGGACAGCGCCACCGCCAGCACCGCCAGCAGCAGCACGGTGAAGTAGATGGTGTCGCGCTCGGGCACCACCATGAGCACGCGGCCCACGGTGCCGGTGACGCTCTTCTCGAAGTAGCTGATGGCGTGGCGGATCAACTCCGTCATGCCGAAGGTGAGCACGGCGAAGTAGGTGCCGCGCAGGTGCAGCACGGCCGCGCCCATCACCACCGCCACCACGGCCGCGATGCCCGCGCCGGTCGCGATGGCCACCGGCCAGCTCAAGGTCTCCAGGCCGATGGCGCTGGTGTAGGCGCCGATGCCGAAGAAGGCCGAGGTGGCGAGCGAGAGGTAGCGCGTGCTGCCGCAGAACAGCGCCCAGCTCGAGGAGAGCGCGATGTACATCAGGCAGGTGAGCGCCATGGAGACCACGAAGTCGCTGGCGAAGCCGGGCAGGGCCACGGCCCAGCCGGTGAGGCCGAAGAGCACGAGCGCATCGCGGATGAGGAACTGTCTCGGGGTCATGCCTTGGCTCCGCCGGGCCGCCCCAAGGAGCCGAGAGCCCCCTCGGGGGGCAGCGAAGTACACGAAGTGACGAGCGTGGGGGTCATGCTTTTCTTGTCTTGCGCGAGAACAGGCCTTCAGGGCGCAGCAGCAGCACGCCGATGAACACGATGTAGCTCAGCAAGGCCTTGAGCGAGGGGTTGGTGAAGTGCATGCCGATGGCCTCGATGACGCCCAGCAGCAGGCCGCCCGCGAGCGCGCCGCCCATGCTGCCGAAGCCGCCGAGGGTGATGACGATGAGCGCCGTGACGGTGTAGGGCTCGCCCATCGAAGGGCTGATGGTGTAGGCCATGGACAGCAGGCAGCCGGCCACGCCCGACAGGCCCAGGCCGATGCCGAACATGAGCGGGTGCAGGCGCTTGGTGTCGATGCCCACGAGCATCGCGCCGGTGGGCGACTGCATGAGCGCGCGCACGCCCTTGCCCAGCAGGGTGGTGCGCAGCAGCACGATGAGCGCGCCCGCGAACAGCAGGGCCAGGCCGAAGACCAGCAGCTTGTTCACCGCGAACTGGGCCTGCCCGCCGGGCAGCGGAATGGCGAAGGGTTGGGTGAGGTAGTCGTAGCCGCGCAGGTCGCCGCCCCAGATCCAGGAGATGGCGTTCTGCACGAAGAACATGAGGCCGAAGGCGACCATGAGGCCGCGCGCCTCGAACACGTCGAGGTTGGGCGAGGTGGCGGTGAGGCGGCGAAAGCACAGCCAGTGCACGGCCACGCCGATGGCCATGAGCAGCGCGAAGGAGACCGGGATCATCCACAGCGGCGAGAGGCCGAAGGTGGCGGCCGCCATCCAGGTGATGAAGGCGCCCACCATCAGGAACTCGCCGTGCGCGATGTTGAGGATGCGCATGAGCCCGTACTGCAGGTTCAGGCCCAGCGCGACGAGCGCGTAGATGCCCCCGGTGATGAGACCGGAGGCGATCAGTTCAAGCCAGGAAGAGAAGGACATTCGATGAATGAGGGGGAGTGATCCAGAACGCCGCGGAACCGGCTTTGCCGGGCCGCAGGCGTTGCCTCCTTGAGGGGGTGACGCGCCGCGGGCGCGGCGCGGGGGTGGTCTTATCTCCAGGCGGGCTTGTTCGGGTTCAGCTTGGCCGTGGCCACCTGCTGCGGCCACACCACCTCGAACTCACCGTTCTGCCACTGGCCCACGGTGCCGGGCGTGCCCACGTTCTCGCTGCCCTGGAACCTGATGTCGCCCAGGATGGTTTTGTGCGTGGTGTTGGCCACGTAGTCGCGGATGGCCTTGCGGTCCAGGCCGTGCTGCTTGACGGCGTTGGTGAGGATCTCCATGCCGGCCCAGCAGGCGCCGCTGGCCCAACGGTCGGGTTCCTTCTTCTGGCTGGCCACGTGGGCGTCGAAGTAGGCCTTGGCACCGGGGCTGGTCTTGCTGTTCCACGAGCCCATGCCGAGCACGCCTTCGGCGCCGGCCGCGGTGATGACGTTCTTGTAGAGCGGGAAGGCCGTGCCCACCGAGGCGTAGAAGAATTTCGGATTGAAGCCGATCTCCTTGGCCTGGCGGCTGGCAAGGATGGTGTCGGGCGGGTAGGTGAAGCCCACGAACGCGTCGGGGTTCTTGTCCTTGATGGCGCGCAGCGTGGGGCTGAGGTCCTTCACGCCGCCGGGGTAGCTGGTGTCCTGCACCAGGCTGATGCCACTGCCCTGCAGCGCCACCTTGAGGGCAGCGTAGTTCTCCAGACCGAACAGGTCGTCCACGTAAATGCAGGCCACGGTCTTGGCGCCGCTGGCCTTGAGCATGTCGACCAGGGCGTCGCACATGGGCTTGGGCTGCTGCAGCAACAGGAAGAAGTAGGGCAGCTTCAGGTCCACCAGCCGCTTGGACAGCGCGGTGGGCGCCAGGAAGGGGTAGCCGAAGCGGTTGGCCAGCGGCGCGACGGCGAAGTTGGCGTTGGAGCCCCAGGGCGGCAGGATGAGGTCGACCTTGTCGCTGCCCATGAGTTTTTCGTAGGTGCGCACCACGGTCTCGACGTCGCTGCGGTCGTCGCTGCTGATGAGCTCGATCTTGCGGCGCACGCCTTTCACGTCCAGGCCGCCGGCGGCGTTCTGCTGCTCGGCCCAGAGCAGGAAGTTGGGTTCCTGGCTGGTCTGGGCGCCGCCCGTCCACGGGCCGGTGCGCGACATGCTGTAGCCCACGCGCACCGGCGCGCTTTGCGCCATCAGCTGCGGGGCGACCGCCATGGCGCCCACGGCGGCGGCGGTCTGCTGGATCATCACTCGGCGGTTGCTCATGGCCATGCTCGTCTCCTGGTGTTGGGGGTTGTCCTCGGACGCCGCCATGGTAGGAAATGCGCCCGCGCGCCGCTGTACCGTGGACGCACTGTCCGCTTGACCAATCGCGCATGGGGGTGCGGGTTTACCCGCAATCCAACGCCCTCGCGGGACCTGAGACATCACGCAACAATGGCAGCCCCAGCCCGCCAACCCCGACCACCGTGAGCGATCCCACCCCGATGAGCACCGACGCCGTGGCGCCCGCCGAGCGCGCGGCGATCTGGCGCGAGTGGGTGTGGACGCACTTCGGCGGCCTGGACTCCGACCTCTACGGCGACACCGACTTCGAAGGCCACATGAGCGCCTCGCAGGCGGGCGACGTGGTACTGACGCGGCTGGAGGCCAACCGACACCGCGTGATCAAAAGCGACCGCCAGGCGCGCGCGGGCGAGCGGCCCTACCTCAAGATCGTGGCGCCCTGGCGCGGCAGCGCGGGCGTGCAGCAATCGGGCCGCGAGGCCTGGGTGCGGCCCGGCGGCTGGGCCATCTACGACACCACCGACGCCTACGCCGTGGCCAACCCCGAGCAGGTGGAGCACCTGATCGTGATGCTGCCCAAGGCCCAGCTGGCCGAGCGCGGCCTGGCGCTGGAGCCGCTGATGGCGCGGCAGTTCGGTGGCGTCTCGGGCATCGCACGCGTGGCGCTGGAGACCATGCGCACCACCTACCAGGAGCTGCCAGGCATGAGCGAGTCGGCCGCGCGCGGCGCGGGCGAGGCCATCGTGGAGCTGGTGCGGCTGTCGCTGCTGGAGCTGGCCGGGCGCGGCGACGGGCGCACGCAGCTGGAGGCGTTCCGCGACCGCATCCGCGTGCACATCGGCCGCCACCTGCGCGACCCCGGCCTGTCGCTGGACCACATCGCCAGCGCCATGAACTGCAGCAAGCGCCACCTGCACAAGGCCTTCAGCGCCGAGGACGACACCCTGGCCCAGTACATCCTGCGCCAGCGCCTGCAGGGCTGCATGCGCGAGCTGGGCGATGCGGCCAGCGCCACGCGCACCATCACCGAGATCGCGTTTTCCTGGGGCTTCAACAACACCGCGCACTTCAGCCGCGTGTTCCGCGAGCACACGGGGCGCACGCCGTCGGACTACCGCGCCACGGCCCAGCGCGCGGGCTGAGCGAAGCGCTTCAGCGCGGCGCGCAGGCGCGCGCCACCTTCATCGCCAGCTGGTGCAGGGCCTGCCAGGGCTCGGCGGGCCAGTCGGGGAATTTCAGGCCCTTGACGATGCCGTCCACGGTGTGGGCGTCGTCCAGCCAGCGCGCCAGCTGCGCCGAGCCCAGCGTGGGCAGCACGCGCTCGACCAGCTTTTCCTTCACGCCCCAGACGCGGCTTTCGCGCAGGGCGATGGGCAGCGGGCGGCCGTCGTCCACCGCGCCGCGCACGCGGTTGAGCGTGCGGATGTCCTCGGCCAGCGCCCAGTGCACCAGCACGGGCGCCTCGCCCTCGGCCTGCAGGCCGTCGAGCATGCGCTGCACACGCGCCACTTGGCCGGCCAGCACGGCCTCGGCGAGCTTGAAGGCATCGAAGCGCGCCACGTTGAGCACGGCCGACTCGACCTGCTC
This sequence comes from Hydrogenophaga sp. YM1, assembly GCF_016903055.1. Taxonomy (NCBI): domain Bacteria; kingdom Pseudomonadati; phylum Pseudomonadota; class Betaproteobacteria; order Burkholderiales; family Comamonadaceae; genus Hydrogenophaga; species Hydrogenophaga sp. YM1. Next base: position 4,557,924 of record NZ_CP070223.1, read on the forward strand.
GAAGCCCAGCTCGCCCTGTGGGTGCAGCAGCGCGAGCTTCTGGATCTCCTGGTGCGCGGCCAGCAGGTTGCCTTCGACGCGGTCGGCGAAGAAGGCCAGGGTGCGCTGGCCCTCCTCGCCCGCGGCCACGCGCTGGCCCTGGGCCTGCAGGCGCGTGGCGATCCACTGCGGCAGCGCCTTTCGGTCCACCGGGTCGACGCGCACGGTCACGCCGTGGGCGTCGAGCGCGGCGAACCAGGCGCTTTTCTGGGTGGCCATGTCCAGGCGCGGCAGCACCACCAGGGTGAGCGTGCTGTCATTGCCGTCGGCGGACTCGGCGAGCTGCTGCAGGGCGGCCGAGCCGTCCTTGCCGGGCTTGCCCGAGGGCACGCGCACCTCGACGATCTGCTTGTCGGCGAACAGGCTCAGCGACGCGCCGCTGGCCAGCACCGCCGACCAGTCGGCGTGCGCGCCGGCCATGGTGTGCACGGTGCGCTCGGTGTAGCCCTGGGCGCGCGCGGCGGCGCGGATGGCGTCGCCCGCTTCCTGGATCAGCAGCGGCTCGTCGCCGTGCAGGGTGTAGAGGCTGCGCAGGCCCTTCTGGAGCTGGGCCTGGAGCTGGTTCGCGGCGAGCTGCATGCCGTCAGAGCTGGCGCACCGACGCGAGGCGGCGGATCACCTGCTGCGCGATGTCGGTGGTCATGTCGCGGTAGAGCATCTGCTCTTCGGCGTCCTTGGCGAGCACCACGGTTTCGTTGAAGCTCAGGTCGCGCTCGAGCAGCAGCTCGCTGTCGTCGATGAGCATGCGCTCCTCGCGCGTGCGCAGGTTGAAGCGAAAGCGCACGCGCAGCTGCAGTTCGCGCACCTGGCCGGCGGCCGTCTGGCCCACCACCACGCGCTCGCGCTGGTCCACCTGGGCGGTGAGAATCACCGGCGGCAACGGGTTGCCGTCCACGCGCAGGCCGTTGACCTGCATCTCGCGGCGCAGTTGCGCGGTCACGTAGCCGGCCACGCCGGTGAGCTGCACGGCGTCGAACGCGAAGTGCGGCGCCTCGCGCAGCTTGAAGCCGCAGGCCGGCAAGGCCAGGGCCGCCGCACCACCGAGCAGGAGACGCCTGTTCATGGTCACACCACCACGTTGACGAGGCGGCCCGGCACCACCACGACCTTCTTGGGCGCGGCGCCGGCCGCCTGCTTGACGAAGGCCTCGCTGGCGAGCGCGGCGGCCTCGATGGCGGCCTTGTCGGCGCTGGCCGGCACGGTGACGCTGCCGCGGTGCTTGCCATTGATCTGCAGCACGAGTTCGATCTGATCGCGCTGCAACGCGGACGCGTCGGCCTGCGGCCAGGGCGCGTCCAGCAGCTCGCCGCCGTGCGCGGCGTAGCCGAGCTCGGTCCAGAGCGTGTGCGCGATGTGCGGCGTGGCCGGGTACAGGCAGCGCAGCAGGATGCCGAAGCCCTCGGCGGCGGCGGCCTCGTCGCCCGCGCCCTCGGGCGTGAAGCCCTCCAGCGCGTTGAGCATCTTCATGGCGCCCGAGACCACGGTGTTGTATTGCATGCGCTGGTAGTCGTAGTCCACCTGCTTGAGCACGGTGTGGATCTCCAGTCGCAGCGCCTTGGCGGCCTTGGACAGCGAGGCCTGGCCCACGCCCGCGGCCAGCGCGCCCTGCGTGGTGCCGGATGGGCCCTGCGCCTGGCGCTTGTGGCCGTAGCCCCAGACCCGGCGCAGGAAGCGGTAACTGCCCTCCACCGCGGCATCGTTCCACTCCAGCGTGGCCTCGGGCGGCGCGGTGAACATGGTGTACAGGCGCGCGGTGTCGGCGCCGTACTTCTCGATCAGGTCCTGCGGGTCGACGCCGTTGTTCTTGGACTTGGACATGGTGCCCACGCCCTCGTAGTCGATGGGCGTGCCCACGGGCAGGTCACCCACGGCGTTCTTCAGCTTCGCGCCGACGATCTTGCCGCCCTCGTCAAGCACGTTGTCCACGTCGTGCGGCCAGAAGTATTCCTTGGCGCCCTTGTCGGTTCGGCGGCTGTAGATGTGGTTGAGCACCATGCCCTGCGTGAGCAGGTGGGTGAAGGGCTCGTCCACCGTGACCAGGCCGAGGTCGCGCATGACCTTGGTCCAGAAGCGCGCGTACAGCAGGTGCAGGATGGCGTGCTCGATGCCGCCGATGTACTGGTCCATGCCGCTGCCGCCGGTGGCCAGCTTCTGGTCGCGCATCCAGTAGGCCGTGCCCTCGGCCACCATGCGCTCGCTGTTCTTCGGGTCGCAGTAGCGCATGAAGTACCAGGACGAGTCCACGAAGGTGTCCATGGTGTCGGTCTCGCGCCGCGCCGCGGCGCCGCACACCGGGCAGACCACGCCGGCGTGAAAGCCCTCGTGGTGGTTGAGCGGGTTGCCGCTGCCGTCGGGCACGCAGTCCTCGGGCAGGACCACGGGCAGGTCCTTCTCGGGCACGGGCACGGCGCCGTGTTCGGGGCAGTGGATGATGGGGATGGGCGTGCCCCAGTAGCGCTGGCGGCTGATGCCCCAGTCGCGCAGACGCCAGGTGGTTTTCTTCTCGCCCAGGCCCTGGGCGGCCAGCGCCTCGGCGACCTTGTCGACGGCGGCCTGGTAGCCCAGGCCATCGAGGAAGCCGCTGTTGACGCAGACGCCGCGCTGTTTGTCGCCGTACCACTCCTGCCAGGCGTCGGCGCTGAAGCTTTCGCCCTCGACGGCCACCACCTGCGGGATCGCCAGGCCGTACTTCCTGGCGAAGGCGAAGTCGCGCTCATCGTGTGCGGGCACGCCCATGACGGCGCCGTCGCCGTAGCCCATGAGCACGTAGTTGCCGACCCACACCGGCACGGCCGCGCCGGTGATGGGGTGGGTGACGCTCAGGCCGGTGGGCAGGCCTTCCTTCTCTTTCAGCGCCAGCTCGGCCTCGGTGGTGCCGCCCTTCTTGCATTCCTCGATGAAGGCGGCGAGCGCCGGATCGCTGGCGGCCGCGTGCGTGGCCAGCGGGTGCTCGGGCGCCACGGCGCAGAAGGTGACACCCATGATGGTGTCGGCGCGCGTGGTGAACACGTAGAGGCGGCCGTCGCCGATGAGGGCGCCGCTGGCGTCCCGGATCTGGTGCGGGAAGGCGAAGCGCAGGCCCTCGCTCCTGCCGATCCAGTTCTCCTGCATCAGGCGCACCTTGTCGGGCCAGCCGCTGAGCGTGGCCTTGGGGTTGCCGATCTGCACGTGGTCGAGCAGTTCGCCCGCGTAAGCGGTGATGTTGAGGTAGTAGCCCGGGATCTCGCGCTTCTCGACCAGCGCGCCGGTGCGCCAGCCGCGGCCGTCGATGACCTGTTCGTTGGCGAGCACGGTGTGGTCCACCGGGTCCCAGTTCACCACCTGGGTCTTGCGGTAGGCGATGCCCTTTTCCAGCATCTTGAGGAACAGCCACTGGTTCCAGTGGTAGTAATCGGGCGAGCAGGTGGCAACCTCGCGACTCCAGTCGATGGCCAGGCCCATGGCCTGCATCTGCCGCTTCATGTAGGCGATGTTGTCGTAGGTCCACTTCGCGGGCGGCACCTTGTTCTTGATCGCCGCGTTCTCGGCCGGCAGGCCGAAAGCGTCCCAGCCCATGGGCATGAGGACGTTGTAGCCCTTCATGCGCAGCTGGCGCGTGAGCATGTCGTTGATGGTGTAGTTGCGCACGTGGCCCATGTGCAGCTTGCCGCTGGGGTAAGGCAGCATGGAGCAGGCATAGAACTTGGGCTTGCCGGCGTCTTCGGTGACGCGGTAGGCGTCGCGGGCGGTCCAGTGGGCCTGCGCGGCGCGCTCGACGTCTTGGTGGGCGTATTTGTCTTGCATGGGAACGGGGAAGACCAGAGAAGCCGGACGGGCGCGGCTCGCCCGTGGGAGCGGGGATTTTAGGCCGCGCGCCCGGCGGGCGCCGCCGGCGCGCGCCCTCGTCGGTGAACCGCCACCGGCCGGCTAGGCCTGGCGCAGCCCCAGCACGTCGAACATGTCGAACAGCCCGGCGCGGCGGCCGGCGAGGAAGCGCACCGCGCGCAGGCTGCCCTGGGCGTAGGTGCTGCGGCTGGCGGACTTGTGCGTGATCTCGATGCGCTCGCCGGTGCCCGCGAACAGCACGGTGTGGTCGCCCACGATGTCGCCGCCGCGGATGGTGGCGAACCCGATGCTGGACGGGTCGCGCTCGCCGGTGACGCCTTCGCGCGCGTAGACCGCGCAGTCCTTGAGGTCGCGGCCCAGGGCGCCGGCGATGACCTCGCCCATCTTGAGCGCGGTGCCGCTGGGCGCGTCCACCTTGTGGCGGTGGTGGGCCTCGATGATCTCGATGTCGTAGCCCGTGGACAGGGCCTTGGCCGCCATCTCCAGCAGCTTGAGCGTGACGTTCACGCCCACGCTCATGTTGGGCGCCATCACGATGGCGATGCGCTGGGAGGCCTCGGCGATGCGGGCCTTCTGCGCCTCGCTGAAGCCGGTGGTGCCGATGACCAGGTTGACGCCCTGCGCCACGCAGGCGTCCAGGTGGGCCATGGTGCCCTCGGGGCGGGTGAAATCGATCAGGCAGTCGCTGCCTTGAAGGCCCTGGGCCAGATCGGCGGTGATTGGCACACCGGTCGGCTGGCCGGCGTAGGCGCCGGCGTCCTGTCCGATGGCGGGGCTGGCGGCCACGTCGAGCGCGCCGCTGAGCCGGCAGTCGCCGCTGTCGCGCACGGCCTCGATCAGCATGCGGCCCATGCGGCCGCTGGCCCCCGCGACACAGACGCGGTGGGGGGTGGTGGCAACGCTCATCGGCCCGACTCCAGCGGCGGGAAGTTGGTGGTGGCGGGCGTGGGCGCGGCGCTGGCGGGCAGCGGCGGGGCCTGCGGCTTGTTGCGCTCGGCGAAGTCCTTGAGCTGCTGCTCGGTGGCCTCGAGCGCGGGCGGCTTGGCCTTCTTGTCGCGGCGCGCGTCCAGCGAGGCCACGAACTCGGCCTCGGTGGGCAGCTCGTCGGCCTCGTGGCGCTCGAGCACGCCGTCCTTGAAGAACACGGTCACGCGGCGACGCAAGGGCTCCTGGCCCCGGCGCTGCAGGGTGAAGACATAGTCCCAGCGGTCGGCGTGGAACACGCTGGCCAGCAGGGGCGAACCCAGGATGTCGCGCACCTGCTCGCGCGGCATGCCGGGCTTGAGCGCCTCAACCTGCTCGCGGGTGATCACATTGCCTTGAAGGATGTCGATCTTGTACGGCGTGACCCAGTTGGCCACGCTGCCACAACCGCCCAGCGCCAGCAGGGCAGCCAGCGCGAGCGAGATTCGAAACTTGGAGAAGGACATGGCGAAAACCCGGGTGGGGGCCTACTGGCCCTGCACTGGCGCGGCCGGCGCAAGGCGGACGATAATCGGTCGGCCATTGTAGTGAGCCCGAAGCGAGCGCCATGTCCAACATCGAAGACCTCAAGAGCACCGGCCTGAAGGCCACGCTGCCGCGCCTGAAGATCCTGGAGGTCTTTCAGAACGCCACGCAGCGCCACATGACGGCCGAGGACGTGTTCCGCGTGCTGCTCGACGAGCGCAGCGACATCGGCCTGGCCACCGTCTACCGCGTGCTGATGCAGTTCGAACAGGCCGGCCTGCTCACGCGCAGCAATTTCGAATCGGGCAAGGCCGTCTACGAACTCAACGAGGGCCAGCACCACGACCACCTGGTCTGCCTGGACTGCGGGCGCGTCGAGGAGTTCTTCGATGCGGAGATCGAGAAGCGCCAGCAGATGGTGGCCAAGTCGCGCGGCTTCGCGCTGCAGGAGCACGCGCTGTCGCTCTACGCGAACTGCACCAAGGGCGACTGCCCGCACCGCAGCGCCGGCAAGGTCCCCGGCGGCCACCGCTAGGCGCGGCGTTCGTCACTCGTCGCGCGACATGGCGGCGCGGTGGCGCTGCACGAACTCCTGGTAGGTGTCGATGCCGCGCAGCTGCAGGATGGTGTTGCGCACGGCGGCCTCCACCAGCACGGCGATGTTGCGCCCCGCCACCACCTGGATCACGGCCTTGCGCACGGGCACGCCCAACACGTCCTGGTACAGCGGCTCGTAGGGCATGCGCTCGTAGTCGCGCTCCATGGTCTCGCGGCGCACCAGGTGCACGATAAGCTGCAGCCGCATCTTGCGGCGCACCGCCGTCTCGCCAAAGATGGCCTTGATGTCGAGCAGGCCGATGCCGCGCACCTCCAGCAGGTTCTGCAGCAGCTCGGGGCAGCGGCCTTCCACGCTGGTCTGGTTGATGCGGTACAGGTCCACCGCGTCGTCGGCCACCAGGCCGTGGCCGCGCGAGATGAGTTCCAGCCCCAGCTCGCTCTTGCCCAGGCCCGATTCGCCCGTGATCAGGACCCCCATGCCCAGGATGTCCATGAACACGCCGTGCATGGTGGCGCGGTCGGCGAAATGGCGCGACAGGTAGGCGCGCAGCACGTCGATCACGAAGGCCGCGGACTCGTGGGTCGCGAACATCGGGATCTGGGCGCGCTCGCACATGGCGAGCAGTTCGTCGGGCGCGGGCTTGTCGTCGGCCACCACCAGCACCGGCGGCTCCAGCGTCACGATGCGTGCCACGCGGCGCTTGTTGTCCTCGGTGCTGGGGCTGGTGAGGTAAGCCACCTCACGCTCGCCGATGACCTGCAGGCGGTAGGGGTGGATGTAGTTGAGGTAGCCGACCAGGTCGGCGCCCGAGCGCGCCGCGCGGATCGCCACCTCGTCGAAGCGGCGCTCGGAGGCGCCCAGGCCCGCGATCCACTGCCACTTCAGCGTGTCCCGGTGGTCCTCGAAGAGGACGTCGGCGCTGACGACGGTGGGTTTCAATGGAGAACGGTGTTCAGGCCGCGGCGTGCGCGGACTGCCAGTTGGCAATCAGCCCGTGCAGCGCACCGGCGTCGGACGAGGACTTCATGCGCTCGCGCAAGGCGCTGTCGCTGAGCAGCTCGGCGATCTCCGACAGGATTTCCAGGTGTTTCTGCGTGGCCGCTTCAGGCACCAGCAGGAAAATCATGAGCTGCACCGGCAGCTCGTCCGGGGCGTCGAAACCGATGGGGCTGTCGAGTTGGAACACCGCCGCCAGCGGCTGCTTGAGGCCTTTGATGCGGCCATGCGGAATGGCCACCCCATGACCCAGGCCAGTGGAACCCAGGCGCTCGCGCGCGAACAGGCTGTCGGTGATGAGCGCGCGGTTGAGGCCGTGCAGGGTTTCGAACAGCAGGCCCGCTTCCTCGAAGGCGCGCTTTTTGCTGGTGGCGTCGACGGCGACGAGCACCTGCGCGGCGGGCAATATGGCAGACAGTCGGTTCATGGGGGCCCTTTCGGGCGCGGATTATGCGCTTCTGCTTTCCCACGCCTAGATGAAAAGGACAAAAAAGCCGCTTGACAATTCAAGCGGCTTGTTGCAGTGCAGCACGGCCGGGAACCCGCCAACGGTGCGGGTTGTGACCGTTTTCACATCAGGCGTTTGACGGCTTCGTGGTTGTGTTCCTGGGTCTTGGTCTTGTAGCGCAGCACCTGGCGATCGAGCTTGTCGGCCAACTCATCGACGGCGGCGTACAGATCGGCATGGGCGCTCTCGGCGAACAGGTCACGGCCTTTCACGTGGATGTTGCATTCCGCACGTTGCCGCAGGGCCTTTTCCTTGAGGTTGTCCACTTTCAACAGCACCCGGATGTCGACGACCTGGTCGAAGTGTCGGGAAATGCGTTCGAGCTTGCTGGTGACGTAGCCGCGCAGGGCGGGAGTGACCTCGAGGTCGTGACCGTTGATCGTCAGGTTCATGGATGAGCCTCCAATTGCTCCGGGTTGACACAGGCCGCCGGCGGCAGGGCCATCCGGCGACCACGGGATGGCTTGAGACCCACTATGCCGACGATGCCCTGAGCACGCAAGCCGAAACCGTCAGAAATCGTGACTTCCGGATCGCCTTCAGGACCGGCGGTCGGGCCCCTGCTGCGCGCCATGCAGGCGAAGCCGCCGCGCCACGGCCACGCTGGCGCAGCTGGCGGCCACGCCGATGAGACCCGCCACCCAGTAGTGCTCCACCCGACCGGCGGCATCGCGCACGATGATCAGCCCGCCGACCAGCGAGGCCAGTCCCATGGCGGCCGACTGCACCGCGGCGTTGAGCGCCATGAAGGTGCCGCGCAGGCGCGGTTCGGCGGCCGAGGTGATGATGGCCATGCCCGGGATCATGCGGCCCGACATGAGCACGAAGAAGCCGGTGGACACGACCAGCGCGACCCACAGCGGCGCCGGCGGCAGCAGCGTGGTGGCCATGAGCGGCAGCGCCACGAGCAGGGCCAGGCGGCTGAAGGTGGGCACCTTGCCGTGCCGGTCGGTCAAACGGCCGAACCAACGCGCCGTCAGCAGGGTGACCGCGCCGCCCACCAGGTACAGCATGGGGATGTCGGCGTCGCCCAGGCCCACGTTGGCCTGCATGTAGATGGTGATGAAGGGGATCACCGTGAAGCCGGTGAACATCATGAGCGCCGACAGCGCAAAAGCGCGCCAGTGGTTGCGCTCGGCCAGCGCCGAGACCAAGCCCCGCCAGACCGTGGACGGGCCGGCCCGCAGGTGGCCGCGCAGCGGCGGCAGGGTCAGGCTGGCGCCGGCCAGGCACACGGCGCACAGCATCGCGATGGCGATGAAGGTGGCGTGCCAGCCCGCCCAGCCGGCCAGCCACAGGCCCAGCGGCACCCCGGCCACCGTGGAAAACGAGAACGCGGACATGACGATGCCCATGGCGCGGCCCCGCCGCTCGAAGGGCACCACGTCGGCCACGATGGTCTGCGCCAGCGCCGACAGCACGCCGCCGAACACGCCGGCGGCGATGCGCGCGCCCATGAGGAAGCCATAGCCCGGGGCCAGGCCGCAGGCCAGCGTGGCCAGGGCGAACAGGCCATAGAGCCACAGCAGCAGCGTGCGGCGGTCGAAGCGGTCGACATAGGTGGCGGCGAGCAGGCCCGAAGCGCCGGCCGACAGCGTGTAGGCCGACACCAGCAGGCCGAACTGCGCGTCGCTGATGCCGAAGAGCCGCGTGAACTGCGGCCCCAGGGGCATCACGATCATGAAGTCCAGGATGTGGGTGAACTGGATGCCGGCCACGGTGAGCAGCAGCCAGCGTTCGCGCGTGGAACTGAGGGGCGAGGGATCGGTCACGGGCAGCGATCGAAGCGGGGTGGCCGAGTGTCGCCGATGCTGTGTCGCGGCGCCCGCGCGCGCCTGTGCTCCCGCCGGTGGACAACGCCCTGGCGGCGCATCGCGCGCGATCGAGGATCGCTTGGCCCACCCAGCCGCCGGCCGAATCGCCGTGATAGCGTAGCGGGCCGAACGACTTCGCCAGGAGCCCCGCATGCCCCCCACCCATGGCCCCCTCGCCGCGCCGGTCACGCGCCGCACCAGCCTGGCCCTGCTGGCCGCCTCCGCCCGGCCACGCTGAGCACGACCCGCGGCCCCGGCATGTCGCTCGACACCGTCCTCAGCCACAGCATTCCCTTGCGCCACCCCGGCGGGCCCAGGGCCGACGGCTGCGCCCTCGTGCTCATGGGCGGCGGCGCGCGCACCGCCTACCAGGCCGGCGTGCTCAAGGCCGTGGCCGCCATGCGGCCCGAGGGCGGCGCGGCCTTTCCCTTCCGCTGGCTGTTCGGCACCTCGGCCGGCGCCCTCAACGCCAGCTTCCTGGCCTGCCGCGCGGACGATGGCGCCGCCGCGCTGCCCGCGCTCGGCGAGTTCTGGCTGAAACTGCGCTCCGACCAGGTCTACCGCCTGGAAGCGCCCACCTGGGTGCGCGCCAGTCGCGTGCTCGCGGGTTGGACGCTGGCGCGCCAGGTCAAGCGCCACCGCGCCCTGCTCGACACCCTGCCGCTGGTGAACACCCTGCACCGCCACATCGATCTGCAAGGGCTGGAGACGGCGCTGGAGCGCGGCGCGATCGACGTGCTCGGCGTGACCGCGTCGAGCTACTCCACCGGCGAACACTGGACCTTCTGCCAGACCCGCGCCGACAGCACGGTGCCCGCCTGGCACCGGCCCGGGCGGCGCGCCGAGTTCCAGCCCATCACCATCGAACACCTGATGGCCTCCAGCGCCATTCCCTTCCTGTTCCCGGCCGTGCCCCTGTGGGTGAGCGGCCACCGCGAGCACTTCGGCGACGGCTCCATGCGCCAGCTCTCGCCGCTGTCGCCCGCCATCCAGTTCGGCGCGCGCCGCATCCTGGTCGTCGGCGTGGGCCAGCCGCAGCGCGCGGGCCTGGCCGGGCGGCACGACACCGCCGAACTCACGGCGGGCACCATCGCCGGCCACGCCATGGCCAGCGTCTTCCACGACACCCTGCAGGCCGACGTGGAGCAGACCATGCGTGTGAGCCAGACCCTGGCGCGACTGCCACCCGAGGTCTCGACCCTGTTGCCCTACCACCCGGTGGAGGTGATGGCCATCCAGCCCAGCGTGTCGCTCGACGAACTCGCGCTCAAGCACGTGAACGAACTGCCCGTGACCACGCGCCACACGCTCATCGGCCTGGGCGCGCTGGACACGCGGCGCGGCGCCAATGCCAGCGCCGCCGCCCTGGCCAGCTACCTGCTGTTCGAGCCCGGCTTCGTGCACGCGCTCATGGCCCTGGGCGAGCACGACGCCTGGCGCCGCCAGGACGAGCTGAAGGCCTTCCTGGCACCCGCTGGCCGCCCCGCGGCGTCAGACCCGGTGCGATAATCGCGGCCGTTTTGCACACGGAGCCCTTGATGGACAGCACACCCCCCAGTCGTGTGCTTTCAGCCCTCCCCGCGACCGTCTGAGCAGCGCCCCGACGCTGCGGCCTGGACGGGCGGCTGGCTGAAAGCGCCACCGAACCCGCCGGCCGGATTCCCGGCCACCGCCAGACCGCCACCGACACGCAGGAGCGCGCCATGCTCAATGTCTTTACCCTGGCCAACGGCCGCCTCTTCCAGGAAGAGATCGAGTCCCTGGAAGAGCTCGCCAAGTTCAAGCCCATCTGGGTCGACCTGGAAGACCCCACCCCCGAAGAACGCCGCTGGGTCAAGCAGCATTTCGGCCTGTCCATCCCGGAAGACGCAATGGACGAGGACATCGAGGAGTCGGCGCGCTTCTTCGAGGAGGACAACGGCGAGCTGCACGTGCGCAGCGACTTCCTCATCGACGACGACGAAGACCCGCGCGCGGTGCGCGTGGCCTTCATCCTCAACGAGCACAACGACTCGCTCAAGAGCCGCGGCGTGCTGTTCTCCATCCACGACGAAGACGTGCCCGTGTTCCGCCTGCTGCGCATGCGCGCGCGGCGCATGCCCGGCCTGATCGACGACGCCAAGGACGTGCTGCTGATGCTGTTCGACGCCGACGCCGAGTACTGCGCCGACACGCTGGAGGACATCTACGACGACCTGGAAACGGTGAGCGCCAAGGTGCTGTCCAGCGAGGCCAGCGACTCGGCCCTGGGCGAGGCGCTGTCGGCCATCGCGCGCCACGAGGACATGTCGGGCCGCATCCGCCGCAACGTCATGGACACGCGCCGCGCGGTGAGCTTCATGATGCGCAGCCGCCTGCTGAGCGCCGAGCAGTTCGAGGACGCGCGCCAGATCCTGCGCGACCTCGACTCGCTCGACGGTCACACGGCCTTCCTGTTCGACAAGATCAACTTCCTGATGGACGCCACGGTCGGCTTCATCAACATCAACCAGAACAAGATCATCAAGATCTTCTCGGTGGCCAGCGTGTCCCTGCTGCCACCGACGCTGGTGGCCAGCAGCTACGGCATGAACTTCCAGTTCATGCCCGAGCTGACCTGGCGCTTCGGCTACCCGCTGGCGATCGGGCTGATGGTGCTGTCGGCCGTGGTGCCGATGCTCTACTTCAGGAAAAGGGGTTGGCTACGCTGACTCGCCGAGCAGGCGCTCGACGATGGCCGCGCTGTAGCGGCTCGCCACCTGCGTGAGGAAGCGCGGGAAGTCGATGTGGGCCGCGTCGTCGGCGCGGTCGGAGATGGTGCGCACCACCGCCAGCGGCACGCCGAAATCCGCGCACACCTGGGCCACGGCCGCGCTCTCCATGTCCACGGCCAGCGCGTGCGGCAGCTCGCGCTGCAGGGCCTGGCTCTCGGCGGTGCGCGACACAAAGCGGTCGCCCGTCAGGAGCAGGCCCCGGTGCACGCGCGAGTCGTCCAGGCCGAAGGCCTCAACCGCCGCGGCGCCCAGCGCGGCTGGGGCCTCGCGCAGCGTGGCCTCGCAGGCGCGCGCCAGGCGATCGCTCAGGGCACCGTCGGTGGCGAAGCGCGAGCGCCCGTAACCCGGCACCTCGTGGCGCGGAAAGACCGGCGAAGCGTCCATGTCGTGCTGCAGCAGTTCGGCCGCCACCACCACGTCGCCCACCTTCACGCCTGCGCGCAGGCCGCCAGCCACGCCCGTCATCACGACGGCGCTGGCGCCGAAGCGCGCGATCAGCAGCGCGGTGGTGGTGGCCGCCGCCGCCTTGCCGATGCCCGAGAGCACCGCCACCACCTCCTGCCCATGCAGGTGGCCGCGCCAGAAGCCGCGCCCGGCGAACGCGGTGCGCTGCTCGTCGGGCAGCAGTGCGAGCACGGCCTCGAGCTCCTGCGGCAGGGCGCTGACCAGCGCAAGCGTCATGCCGGCTCAGCGCTTCACTTGTCGCGCAGCTCGCGGCGCAGGATCTTGCCCACCGGCGTCTTGGGCAGATCGGTGCGGAACTCGATCACGCGCGGCTGCTTGTAGCCGGTGAGGTTGGCGCGGCAGAACTCGCGCACCTGCTCCTCGGTGAGCGACGGGTCCTTCTTCACGATCACCAGCTTCACGGCTTCGCCGGTCTTGTCGTCCGGTACGCCCACGACGGCGCACTCCAGCACGCCGGGCAACTGCGCGACCACGTCCTCGACCTCGTTCGGGTAGACGTTGAAACCGCTGACCAGAACCATGTCCTTCTTGCGGTCCACGATCTTGAAGTAGCCGCGCTCGTCCATGATCCCGATGTCGCCGCTCTTGAAGTAGCCGTCGGGCGTCATGACCTTGGCGGTCTCGTCGGGGCGCTGCCAATAGCCCGCCATCACCTGCGGGCCGTGGATCGCGATCTCGCCGGGTTGGCCCACGGGCACCTCGCGGCCCTCGTCGTCCAGGCACTTCAGGCGCGTATTGGGCAGGGGCACGCCGATGGTGCCGGTGTACTCGGTGCTGGTGGTGGGGTTGCAGGTGGCCGAGGGGCTGGTTTCGGACAGGCCGTAGCCTTCGCAGATCGGGCAGCCGGTTTTCTCGAGCCAGCGCTTGGCCACCGCCCCCTGCACCGCCATGCCGCCGCCCACCGAGACCTTCAGGTGGCTCCAGTCCACGGTGTTGAAGTCGGGGTGGTTGGCCAGGCCGTTGAACAGCGTGTTCACCGCGGGAAAGCTGTGGAAGCGGTGCTTGCTCAGCTCCTTGAGCACCGCGGGCAGGTCGCGCGGGTTGGGGATGAGGATGGTCTTGCCGCCCACGCGCAGGCTCAGCATCATGTTCACGGTAAACGCGAAGATGTGGTACAGCGGCAGCGCGCACACGCTGGTGGGCTGCTCGCCGGCCGGGACCTTCTTCATCACCGGGTCGTTCCAGGCCTCGGACTGCAGCACGTTGGCGATGATGTTGCGGTGCAGGAGCACCGCGCCTTTGCTCACGCCCGTGGTGCCGCCGGTGTACTGCAGCACGGCCATGTCGTCGGCCTTGATCTCGGGCCTCTTGAACGCGCCGCGCGCGCCGCGCGCAAGGGCGTCGTTGAAGCGCACCGCCTGCGGCAGGTTGAAGGCCGGCACCATCTTCTTGACCTTGCGCACCACGTAGTTCACCAGGCCGCCCTTGAGCAAGCCCAGCATGTCGCCCATGGCCGCGAGCACCACGTGCTTCACCGGCGTGGCCGCGATGCACTGTTCCAGCGTGCGGGCGAAGTTCTCGATGATGACGATGGCCTTGGCGCCCGAGTCCTTGAGCTGGTGCTCCAGTTCGCGCGCGGTGTACAGCGGGTTCACGTTCACCACCACCAGACCCGCGCGCAGGATGCCCGCGACGACCACCGGGTACTGCGGCACGTTGGGCATCATGATCGCCACGCGGTCGCCCTTCACCAGGCCCAGGCCCTGCAGGTAGGCCGCCACGGACTGCGAGGCCGCGTCGGTCTGCGCGAAGCTCACGTCCTTGCCCATGAAGCTGTAGGCGGTCCGCTCGCCGAAGCGCCGGAAGCTCTCCTCCATCAGGTGCACCAGCGAGGGGTACTGGTTCACGTCGATGTCGGCGGGCACCCCTTCGGGGTAAGCGGCGAGCCAGGGGCGGTCGGCGGTGGCGGTCGGCATGCAGGTCTCCTCTCGTTGTGCGCCCGGCGGGCGAGGTCTCACTCCACGGCTTTGGTGATGTCCTCGACGACTTTTTTGGCGTCGCCGAAGACCATCATGGTCTTGTCCATGTAGAACAGTTCATTGTCCAGGCCCGCGTAGCCCGCGGCCATGGAGCGCTTGTTCACGATCACGGTCTTGGCTTTGTAGGCCTCCAGGATGGGCATGCCGTAGATGGGGCTGCCCTTCTGCAGCGCCAGCGGGTTCACCACGTCGTTGGCACCCAGCACGATGGCCACGTCCGCCTGCCCGAACTCGCCGTTGATGTCTTCCATCTCGAACACCTGGTCGTAAGGCACCTCGGCCTCGGCCAGCAGCACGTTCATGTGACCCGGCATGCGCCCGGCCACGGGGTGGATCGCGTACTTCACCGTGATGCCCTTGTGCGTGAGCTTCTCGGCCAGTTCCTTCACCGCGTGCTGCGCGCGCGCCACCGCCAGGCCGTAGCCCGGCACGATGACCACGGTTTCGGCGTTGCCCAGGATGAAGGCCACGTCGTCGGCGCTGCCGCTCTTGGCGGTGCGCTGCACGCCGCTGGTGGCCGCCGCGCCGGCCTCGCCGCCGAAGCCGCCCAGGATGACGCTGATGAACGAGCGGTTCATGGCCTTGCACATGATGTAGCTCAGGATCGCGCCCGAGCTGCCCACCAGCGAGCCGGCGATGATCAGCATGCTGTTGTTCAGGCTGAAGCCGATGCCCGCCGCCGCCCAGCCCGAGTAGCTGTTGAGCATGGAGACCACGACCGGCATGTCGGCGCCACCGATGGGGATGATGATGAGCACGCCCAGAATGAAGCCCAGGGCGATCACCAGCACGATGTCCATCCAGCTCTGCGAATGCCAGAAGCCGAAGATGAAGAACGCCGTGGCCAGGCCCAGCAGCAGATTGAGTTTGTGCTGCCCGGCGAAAGTGACGGGCGCGCCCTGGAACAGGCGGAACTTGTACTTGCCCGAGAGCTTGCCGAAGGCGATGACCGAGCCGCTGAAGGTGACCGCGCCAATGAAGGCGCCCAGGGCCAGCTCGATGCGGTTGCCGCCCGGGATGGACTGGCCGTGCGCGGCGATGCCGAAGGCCCAGGGCTCGGCCACCACGGCCACGGCGATGCACACCGCCGCCAGGCCGATCATGCTGTGCATGAAGGCCACCAGCTCGGGCATCTTGGTCATCTCGACCTTCTTGGCCATGTAAGCGCCCACGCCGCCGCCGACCACCAGGCCGCCGAGCACGTAAACCATGCCCTGGGCCTTGCCGCCCGCGAGTTCGACGATGAGCGCGGCGGTGGTGAGCACGGCGATGGCCATGCCCGTCATGCCGAAGACGTTGCCCCGGATGGAGGTGGTGGGGTGCGACAGGCCCTTGAGGGCCTGGATGAAGCAGACCGAGGCGATCAGGTACAGCAGGACGACCAGGTTCATGCTCATGCTTTGTCTCCCGCGGCCGGGGCCTTCTTCTCTTTCTTCTTGAACATCTCCAGCATGCGGCGCGTGACCAGGAAGCCGCCGAAGACGTTGACGGCCGCCAGCGCCACGGCCAGCACGCCCATGGTCTTGCCCAGCGGGGTTTCGGTGAGCGCGGCGGCCAGCATGGCGCCCACGATCACGATGGCCGAGATGGCGTTGGTCACGGCCATGAGCGGCGTGTGCAGCGCGGGCGTCACCGTCCACACCACGTGGTAGCCCACGTAGATGGCCAGCACGAAGATGATGAGGTTGATGAGGGTGGGAGAGACGGCGTCCATGGGCGGCTCCTAGGTTTTCTTGATCTCGGTGATGCGGTTGCCCTCACCCAGCAGCACCACGCGCGGCTTCCAGCCCGGCACCGCGCTGTCGGCCACCGGCGAGTAGGTGCAGATGATCAGCAGGTCGCCCACATGGGCCTTGCGCGCGGCCGCGCCGTTGAGCGAGATGGCGCCCGAGCCGCGCGCGGCCTTGATGATGTAGGTGGAGAAACGCTCGCCGTTGTTGACGTTGTAGAGCTCGATCTTCTCGAACTCCCGCATGTCGGCGGCGTCCAGCAGGTCTTCGTCGATGCCGCAGGAACCTTCGTAGTGCAGGTCGGCTTCGGTCACGGTGGCGCGGTGCAGCTTGGCCCGCAGCATCACGCGGCTGGCGGTGTCGCTCATTTGCGCTTGACCTCGCCGGCTTGGGTCATGAGACAGGCGACGACAATGTCGTCGTCCAGCGGCACCTGCACGGCCGCGGCGTCCTTCGGCAGCACGAGCTTGAGGAAGTCGAGCACGTTGCGCGCGTACAGCGCGGAGGCGTCGGCCGCCACCCGCGCGGGCAGGTTGGTCTCGCCGATGATCGTCACGCCGTGCTTCACGACCGTCTTGTCGGCTTCGGTGAGCGGGCAGTTGCCGCCGACGCTGCCATCGGCATTGGCGGGCCCCTTGCCCGCCGCGATGTCCACGATCACCGACCCCGGCTTCATGCTTTTCACCATCTCTTCGGTGATCAGCGTGGGCGCCGCGCGGCCGGGAATGAGCGCGGTGGAGATCACCACGTCGGCCATGGCCACGCGCTTGGCCACCTCGGCGGCCTGGCGCTGCAGCCAGCTCGGCGGCATGGGCTTGGCGTAGCCGCCCACGCCCTCGGCCGCTTCCTTCTCCTCCGGCGTTTCATAGGGCACGTCGATGAACTTGCCACCCAGGGACTCGATCTGCTCCTTCACGCTGGGGCGCACGTCGCTGGCCTCGATAACCGCGCCCAGGCGCTTGGCCGTGGCGATGGCCTGCAGGCCCGCCACGCCCACGCCCAGGATGACCACACGCGCGGCCTTCACGGTGCCGGCGGCCGTCATGAGCATGGGAAAGAAGCGCGGGTAGGCGTTGGCCGCGAGCATCACGGCCTTGTAGCCGGCGATGTTGGCCTGCGAGGACAGCACGTCCATGCTCTGCGCGCGCGTGGTGCGCGGCGCGGCCTCCAGCGCGAAGCCGGTGAGCCCGGCCGCAGCCAGGGCCCGCAGGCCTTCGGCGTCGAAGGGGTTGAGCATGCCGACCAGGGTGGCGCCGGCTTTCATCAGCGGCAGTTCGCTGGCTTGCGGGCTGCGCACCTTGAGCACGAGGTCAGCGCCCAGGGCGCCGGCGGCGTCGGTGATCTGCGCACCCGCCGCTTCGTACGCGGCGTCGGTGGCGCTGGCGTGCAGGCCGGCGCCGGCCTGCACACGCACCACATGGCCTTGGGCCACCAGCTTCTTTGCCGTCTCCGGCGTCACGGCCACACGGGTCTCGCCCGCCACGGTTTCGGCGGGTACGCCAATGAGCATGGGTGTCTCCTCGCGCTCGGTTCAAAAATCAACGGGCGAGCTTAACTGAAAGCCTGTCGCGAACGGCGGCCCGCCCATAATCGCAGCCCATGACTTCCCGCTGGGCACCGAGCGTCACCGTGGCCTGCCTCGCCGAGCGCGACGGCCGCTACCTGTTGGTCGAAGAGCACACCCCCGAAGGCCTGCGCCTGAACAACCCGGCGGGCCACCTGGAGCCGGGCGAAAGCCTGGTGCAGGCCGCGGCGCGCGAGGCGCTGGAGGAAACCGCGCACCCCTTCGCGCCCGAGGCGCTGGTGGGCGTGTACCTGGCGCGCTTCGAGCGGGCCAACGAGTCCATCACCTACCTGCGTTTCGCTTTCTGCGGCGCCGTGGGCGAGGCCGTGGCCGGCCGCGCGCTCGATCGCGGCATCGTGCGCACCTGCTGGCTCACGCCGGACGAGGTGCGCGCCTCAGCCGCGCGGCACCGCAGCCCCCTGGTGCTGCGCTGCATCGAGGACCACCTGGCCGGCCGCCGGCTGCCACTGGACGGGCTGCACACCCACCCCAGCGTGTTCGGTGGCTGAAGGCGCCAGCGGCAGCCAGAGCGAGAAGCAGCTGCCGCGCCCCGGGCGCGAGCGCACCGACAGCTCCAGGCCCAGCAGCAGCGCGGTCTGCTTGACGATGACCAGACCCAGCCCGACCCCGCTGTCGGTTTCGGTGCCGGGCTCGCCCCGGAAGTGCCGCTGGAACACCTGCGCCTCGGGCTCCGGCGGCAGCCCACCGCCGGTGTCCCACACCTGCAGCAAGGCGCCCCGGCGCCGCACGCGGCACGACACCAGCACGCCACCCGCCTCGGTGTAGGCCACGGCGTTGCTCACCAGGTTGAAGACCAGGCGCTGCAGCAGCCGCGCGTCCGTGCTGACCAGGGCCAGGCAGGGCGTGACCGACCAGCGCAGTCCCTTGGCCCGGGCCTGCGGCCCGAAGGTGCCGTCCACCTGCTCCATCAGGGGCTCCAGCGAGAAGGTCGCGGGCTGCGGCCGCAGCGAGCCGGTTTCCAGCCGGGCCACGGTCATCACCGCGTCGAGCAGGCGATCGGCCGTCTCCAGCCCGGCCTTCATCTGCTGCAGCAGGGGCCCCGGGTAGCGCAGCGGGCGCTGGCGCTCCAGCGATTCGGCCGCGAGCGTGATGGCGTAGAGCGGCTGGCGCATGTCGTGGCTCACGGCGGCGAGGAAGCGCGACTTCTCGTCGGTGGCGCGACGCGCCATGTCGCGCTCGAGCTCGGTGCGCAGGCGGTCCGCCTGCGCGCGCTCGGCGGCCTGGCGCTCGACGCGGAAGCGGTCCGCCAGCGCGAAGGACAGCAGCACCATCTCGAGCGCGGCGCCGATGGGCAGCGCGTTGACCACCAGGGGATGGCCCGGCAGCCAGCCCAGGCGATAGAACACGTAGAGCAGCGCGCTCACCCACAGGCAGGCCCAGGCCACAGTGAAGGGCAGCGCGGCCGGGCGGCGTTCGCGCAGGCCGTCGAACGCCATGGCCACCAGCATCAGCGTGGTCGCGGCGACCGCCCAGGGCACCAGACGCTGGCCGGGCGACAGCGGCGGGAGCAGGTTGAGGAGAAAGACCACGCCCCAGCCCCAGGTGAGCCGGCGCGCGGCGCGGTCCAGCCGCGGCGCGTGCGCGGCGGTCTGCAGGAAGCGGCGCGCGAAGGGCAGCAAGAGGCCGCCGCCCAGCGCCAGCGACAGGTTGACCACGTAGTGCTGCAGCAGCGCCCCGCCCGGCCACAGGTACTGGGCCAGGAAGCCCTGGTTGCCGAACTGCCAGACCCCCAGCGCGCTGACCAGGCCCACGTAATAGAGGTAGGCGCGGTCGCGGATGCTGAAGTACAGCATGGCGTTGTAGAGGATCAGGCCGGCGAGCAAGCCGAAGAAAACACCGTGCAGGCCATAGACCCACTGGTCCTGCCGCGCCAGCGCCTCGCGCGGCCACAGGCTGACCGGCAGCTGGGCCATGCCGTCGGTGCGCACGCGCATGTAGACCGGGGTATCGGCGCCGAGCGCCAGCGTGAGTGGGATCACCGGCAGGCGGTGTGAGTGGGCGCGCCGCCCGGGCGGCAGGCTGTCGCCGCTGAGGCCCAGGCGCACGGCCTCGCCCGGCGGGCCGGACCACAGTTCGACCAGGTCCAGGTTGGCGTTGTCCACCACCCACATCCAATGGGCGGGCGCGTCGGCGCCGGCGTGCAGCACCACGCGAAACCACAGGTCGAAGGAGCCCTGGCCCAGGTTGCCCGCTTGCCAGGCCGGCGGCAGGGGCTCGAAATCGGCGTTGGCCGCGTCGGCGGCGTCGGGGCGCCAGGGGTGCGCGCGGTTGTCGAGGAACTGCAGCTCGGGCGTGAGGGCGACGGCGTTGTCCGGCGCGCTCAGCGCCACCCGCTCAGGCAGTGGCGAGGCGGCGCAGGGCAGCAGCACGAGCCACAGCCAGACCCAGGCCATGCCCCGCCGCCATCCCTGACCGACTGGCGCCCCACCGTGCATCGTCACCCCGCGACACGCGCGGCCCGCGGGGGGCGGGCCGACCGAGCAGGGACCAGTATTCGGGCCGCGCGCGACCGCCTCAATACTGCGACGGCACTAGTTCCGGGGGGAGTATGCGCGCCGGGCGGAGGGGCCTCAGGCCGCCAGCGCCGCGGCCGGGCCGTAGGCCTCGTCGCCCGAGGCCGCCTCGGTGAGGATCACACCACCACCCAGGCAGACTTCACCGTCATACAGCACGGCGCTCTGGCCGGGTGTGACCGCCCACTGCGGCTGTTCGAAGCGCAGCACGAAACCGGCCCCGCCCAGGGGCTCCATGGCGCAGGGCGCGTCGGCCTGGCGGTAGCGCGTCTTGGCGGCCATGGCGCCGGCCGGCGGCGGCTCGCCGGCCACCCAGCTCGCGTCGTGCGCGCGCAGGCGCGGCGTCAGCAGCCAGGGGTGGTCGTGCCCCTGCACGGCCCACAAGGTATTGCGCGCGATGTCCTTGCGCGCAACGAACCAGGGCTCGTGCTCGCTGCCGCCCTTCTGCGCGCCCTTGGCCCGCACGCCGCCGATGCCCAGCCCCTGGCGCTGGCCCAGGGTGTAGAAGCTCAGGCCCACGTGTTCGCCGATGGTGCGGCCGCGCTCGTCCTTGATGGGGCCGGGCGCGCTGGCGATGTAGCGGTTGAGGAACTCGCGGAAGGGCCGCTCGCCGATGAAGCAGATGCCGGTGCTGTCCTTCTTCTTGGCATTGGGCAGGCCGATCTCGGCCGCGAGGCGGCGCACCTCGGTCTTGGGCAGCTCGCCCACCGGGAACATCGTCTTGGCGAGCTGGGCCTGGGTGAGGCGGTGCAGGAAGTAGCTCTGGTCCTTCAGCGGGTCCAGGCCCTTGAGCAGTTGGTGCCGCACACCCGCGCCATCGCGCGCGCTGGCGCGCGAGGTGCCGTCCGACCCCACGGGCTCGCCCGTGTCGGCGGCCACGCAGCGCACACGGGCGTAATGCCCGGTGGCGATCTTCTCGGCGCCCAGGCGCATGGCGTGGTCCAGGAAGGCCTTGAACTTGATCTCGGCGTTGCAGAGGATGTCGGGGTTGGGGGTGCGCCCGGCCTGGTACTCGCGCAGGAACTCGGCGAACACGCGGTCCTTGTACTCGGCGGCGAAGTTGACGTGCTCGATGTCGATGCCGATCACGTCGGCCACGCTGGCGGCGTCCAGCCAGTCCTGGCGGCTGGAGCAGTACTCGCTGTCGTCGTCGTCCTCCCAGTTCTTCATGAAGATGCCGACGACCTCGTGGCCCTGCTGTTTGAGCAGGTACGCGCTCACCGCGGAGTCCACTCCCCCGCTCAAACCCACCACCACCCGATGCTTCGCTGCCATGGGGCGGATTATCCCAGCGGCCCGGCAACCCTGGCGCGCGCGGGGCCGCGCCGCTTAAGGCGCATTTCAGCCGGCCCGGCTGCAATGGCGGCGCCCGCATGTGCGGGCGTCACTCCCCGCATCTCCATGAAAGCTCTCGCCATCGCCATCGCCACCACCACCCTGGCCCTGTTCGCCGCCGGCAACGCCCTGGCAAGCCCCACCTGCGCGCCCAGCAAAGAGGGCTGGAAGCCGGAGGCCGACTTCAAGAAGGACCTGCAAGCCCAGGGCTACCAGATCAAGACCTTCAAGGTCACCAAGGGCAATTGCTACGAAATCTACGGCCACGACAAGGCCGGCAAGAAGGTCGAGATTTACTTCGACCCGGTGTCGGGCAAACCGGTCAAGTCCCAATGAACACGCCGCCGAGCGCCGAGCGGGTCTGGGACCCGTTCGTGCGCGTCTTCCACTGGTCTCTGGTGAGCACCGTGGTGCTGAACCAATGGGTGCTGGAAGAAGGCGAGCGGCCGCACCGCTGGCTGGGCTACGCGGCCGCGGCCCTGGTGCTGCTGCGCGTGGTCTGGGGCTTCATCGGCCCGCGCTACGCGCGCTTCAGCGACTTCTGGCCCACGCCCACGCGCCTGCGCCACCACCTGCGCGCCTGGTTCCGGGGCGATGAAATGCACGTCCCCGGCCACAACCCCCTGGGCGCGCTGATGATGCTGGCGCTCATGCTGCTGGTGCTGCTGCTGGGCCTCACGGGCTGGCTGCAGGGCACCGACCGCTTCTGGGGCAACGAGGCCCTGCGCGAGGCGCACGAGAGCCTGGCCGACGGCCTCATCGGGCTGGCCGGCCTGCACGCCGCGGCGGCCATCGTGATGGGCCGCCTGGAGCGCACCCGCCTGGTCAAGGCCATGGTCACCGGCGTGAAAGAGCGCTACTGAACCGGTCGCGGCGGCCCAGGGCCTAGACTGCCGCCATGCCCGAGCGCCCGACCATCGCCCCCGACGAGGTGGCCTTCACCGCCATCCGCGCCCAGGGCGCGGGCGGCCAGAACGTCAACAAGGTCAGCAACGCCGTGCACCTGCGCTTCGTGGTGCGCGCCTCCTCGCTGCCCGAGGCGGTGAAGGCGCGCCTGCTGGCGCTCAGCGACACCCGCCTGACGCAGGATGGCGTGATCGTCATCAAGGCCCAGGGCAGCCGCAGTCTGGAGCAGAACAAGGCCGAGGCCCTGGCGCGACTGCAGGCCATGGTGGACGCGGTGGCCGTGCCACCCAAGGCGCGCCGCGCCACGCGGCCCACGCGCGCCTCGCGCGAGCGGCGCCTGGAGGGCAAGGCGCAGCGATCGGCCACCAAGCAGGCGCGCGGCCGCCCGCGCGGGCTGGACTGAGCGTTCCATCCCCCGCCCGGGGGAGGCTTAAGGTCCTTTTAGGAAGCGCTTAAGCGCAATTTAGCGGCGCGACCGGGGGGCTTTCACGAGACTTCCGGGCATGGACGAGCGGCGCATGGGGCGCCGCCGCCACCGCCGAGCGCCGGGCGTCACCGGTGCCCAAGGACCTCCCACCATGCATTCCCATTCGATCGAAATCGCCGCCATCGCCGCCGCCGCCCGCGCGGGCGAAGGCCGCTTCAACCTGTACGCCGGCATCCACAAGGCGCTGCGCGCCATGATGGCCGACACCCTGCTCGCCCTCGGCCGCGCCGACCCCACCGACGAGGCCGAGGTGCACGACGCCGCTGACCGCACCATCGAACTGATGGAGATGTTCGAGCGCCACCTGGACCACGAGAACCGGTTCATCCACCCCGCGCTGCGGGCCCGCTGCCCCGGCGTGTGCGATGCCGTCGCCGAGGAGCACGAGGACCACCTGCGCCACACCGCCCAGCTGCGCGGGGCCGCGCGCGCCCTGGCCGCCGTGCCGGCCGACGAGCGCGCCGGCGCGATGCACGCGCTGTACCTGGCGCTGGCCCTGTTCGTGGCCGACAACCTGCGGCACATGCACGCCGAGGAAACGGCGCACAACGGCGCACTCTGGGCCACCTACAACGACTTCGAACTGCTGGCCCTGCACGACGAGCTGGTGGCCAGCATCCCGCCGCAGGAGATGATGACCGTCGCGCGCTGGATGCTGCCCGCGTCGAACGCCATCGAGCGCTGCCTGATGGTGAACGACATGCAAGCCAAGGCGCCCGCGCCGGCGGTGGCCGCCGTGCTGGACCTGGCGCGCGCCCACCTGAGCCCGCGCGACTGGGCCAAGCTGGCGCGTGGCATGAACCTGCCGCCCGTGCCCGGGCTGGTGAGCGCCTGAGCCGCGCGCTAGGGGCTATCGGCCAGCTCCACCGGCGCGAGGGCGTCGAAGCGGAAGCTGCCGCGCCCGGTCTTCTGCAGCCGCAGCGCCGGGCACTGCTCGCCCAGGCGGCGGTGCAGCAGCAGCAGGCGCGCCTCCAGGTTGTCGCTCACGTCCGGCAGGCCCAGCGTGGTGTCCAGGCGCAACTCGCGGTTGGTGAACTCGCTGCGGCCGC
This sequence comes from Hydrogenophaga sp. YM1, assembly GCF_016903055.1. NCBI lineage: Bacteria > Pseudomonadati > Pseudomonadota > Betaproteobacteria > Burkholderiales > Comamonadaceae > Hydrogenophaga > Hydrogenophaga sp. YM1. The sequence goes on from NZ_CP070223.1 coordinate 4,581,916, forward strand.
CGAGGTGGTCGTTCAGCAGCTTCCACAGGATGGCGCCGGCCACGCCTTTGATGAGGTAGGCGTTGTTGACGAAGATGCTGTCGTCGCGCCGGTAACGGCGCACGCGCAGCAAGGGGGCCGCGCTGGCGGCCACCGCCGCGCTGGCGGCCGCCGCGCCGTCGTCGCCGCAAGGCTCCTCGGACTCATGCATCAGGTCGATGCCAGCCGCCAATTGGCCCGCGAGCGCGACCAGCAGGTCCTCGTCTTCGTGGTTCAGGTGCATCTCGTGCTCGCTTTCCACGAACAGCACCCCCAGGACCCGGCCGGCGGACAGCAGCGGCACGGCGAGCTGGCTGCCCGGCCGGGCCAGGCCGGGGTAAGGAATCTCGGCGCCCGCTTCGCGCCGGCCCAGGCTGTCGGCCAGGGCCTGGTTGTAGCGCGCGGCGCTCGTCATGTGATTGATGCGCACCGGCGTGCCTTCGCGCGCGGCCACGCCAATGACCCCGTGGCCCACCGCGATTTCCGAGCCCACGCCCGAGGTCGGGTACCCCCGGCTGCCCACGGTGTAGAGCCGCCCCGAGGCGGTGTCGGCGATCAGCACCATGGCCTGCGACAGGCCCAGCTCCTGCTGCAGTCCATCGAGGGCGGCATCCAGCAGCGCATCGAGCGTGCGCGCACGGGACAAACGCCCGCTGAGGCGGCGCAGCACCGCCAGGGGCTCGGGCCGCCTCAGCGGCGCGGGCAAGGGCGGGGCCTTGCCCACCGGCACGCGCTCGATGGCCAGCACCTGGTGGATGTCGGCGCCGCGCAGGCGAAACACGTCTTCCAGGCGCTCGTGCGAGGCGATGCCCGCCAACTGCGCTTTCATGCGCTCGAACACCGGCCCCTCGTCTTCCGTGCGCAGGTACTTCAGGTGCAGGCGGTAGAAGTGGAAATTCAGCGGGTTGGTCACCAGCACCGTGGAGCGCGGATGCGCCAGCAGGTTCTGCCGGGTGCGATTGAAGAACTGGAAGGACAGCGCCACGTGGTGCTCGTCCACATGGTGCACCTGGGACAGGTACGCCACGTTGGGCGTGCCATCGGCCGCCACGGTGGCCATCACGGCGGGGATCGCGCCTTCCAGACAGGGCCTGAGTTCGGCCATGGTGGCGAGCTGCTCGGGACCGATGGCGGCTGTGGCGTTCATGGAGGACTCAAGCGGCCATCAACGGGCTGCCCGCCCGGGAGCCGGGTGTCTGGTCATAGGCTTCGTCGGGCTCGAATTCGACGGCCACCAGATCGTCTGGCGCATGCGCCAGCAAGGCCTGCACATAGAGCGGTGCGAAGCCGAGCACCGAGAGCTCCTGCTCCAGCGACTGCCGGTAGCGCTCGAGGTAAGGCTGGTCGTCGGCCTGCGGCTCGCGCAAGCGGACGCGCCGGCTCTTGAACTGCACCGTCAGGTGGGTGCTGGGCTGGCTGAACACCGCCGCGAGCCGCCCGCTGGCCGCGATATTGGCCAACAGCTGGCGCGACTGGGCACGCCCCAGATAGGCGGTGATGCGGCGCCCGCCGTCGTCGATGCGACTGCCCACGGCCCGCATCACGCTGGGCGTCAGATCGAGGTCGCAGCTGCTGAGCATGAGCGACACCCCCTTGACCAGCATGGCCAGGAACTCGGGCTTGAGTGGGGGCAGGGGTGGGTTCATGGGGCCAGCGGCGCGGAACGCGCGGATCATAGCCAGCGACCTTTCATCGACCAAGCCGGGCCACCGCCAGCGGGCGGTGTTCCGAGTTTCGCACGAACGTGCTAAATTCCGCCGCCATGGACGCCCGGACACAAAAAAGCGAACTGACGCGCGCCGCCATCGTTGGCGCCGCGCTCGACCTTGCCTCGGCCGAGGGCCTGGAGGCCATCACCCTGCAGGCGGTGGCCGACCGCATCGGCCTGTCCAAGAGCGGCGTGTTCTCGCGCGTGGGTTCGCGCGAGGCGCTGCAGAAAGCCGTCATCGAGGAGTTCGGCCGCCGTTTCCTGGCCGACGTCTTCGTGCCGGCCATGCAGTCGCCCAAGGGACTGCCGCGCCTGGGCGAGATCGTGCGGCGCTGGCTGATCCGCCTGCGCGACGTGGAGGCGCACACGGGCTGCCTCTACACCTCCGGCGCCTTCGAACTCGACGACCGCGAGGGCGAGCTGCGCGAGCTGTTGCTGGGCGAGGTGACGCGCTGGCGCGCCGCCCTGCGCCGCACCGTGCTGCAGGCCATCGAGGCCGGCCACCTGAAGGCCGACACCGACCCGGAGCAGTTGGTGGGCGAAATCTGCAGCCTGGCGATCGGGCTGGTCCACGACGTGCGCTTCCTGCGCGATCCCCGCGCCGCCGAGCGCGCCCAGGCCACCTGGGCGCGGCTGCTCAAGACCTACGAAAGCTGAGAAGCGGTGCTGGGCCGCTTCTTTTGTTCGACCATATTTCGCACGATCGTGCGATTTTAGGAGATCCGTGATGAACAGCACCTCGTTGCAAACCGCCTCGGCCTACTACCAGGCCAACCCCGGCACACGCTGGCTGCGCTGGGCGCTCACCCTGTCCGAGCGCGTGTGGCCGGCGCTCGCCGTGCGCGGCGCCTACCGCGTGTTCGGCACGCCCCTGCCGTCCAAGTGGCTGCACCGACGCCAGCCGGACCTGGCCCGCTGGCGGATCACGCGCCTGCCTTTCGAGGACGCCAGCCTCACCCTCTACCAACCGCCACCCGGCCCGCACGGCCCCGTGGTGGTCCTGCTGCACGGCTGGGGCGGCTACGCCGCGCAGATGCTGCCGCTGGCGCAGGCCTTGAGCGCTCAGGGCCTGCGGCCCCTGCTGGTGGACCTGCCGGCGCACGGGCGCAGCGAGGGCAGCACCAGCAACCTGCCGCAGTTCGCGCGCGCCATCGACTACCTCGTCGCGCGACAGCAGCAGCAGGGCCATGAGGTGCGCGCGGTGGTGGCGCATTCGCTGGCGGCCAACGCGCTGGCCTACGCGGCGGCGCGCGGCCTGGCCGTGCCGCGCCTGGCGCTGCTGGCGCCGCCGGCCTCGCCGCACGCCTACACGCGGCTGTTCGCTGCCGTGTTCGGCCTGAGCGAGGACACCCGCGCGCGCCTGCAGCAGCGCGTGGAAGCGCGCGAGGGCATCCTGATGCGCCAGTTCGAGCCCGCCGCCGTGGGACCGCGCGTGGCCCAGCCCACACTGATCGTCCACGACCGCGAGGACCGCATCAACCGCTTCGCCGACGCCGAGGCCTTCCGCGACGCGATCCCCGGCGCCCAACTGATGGAGACCCGCGGCCTGGGCCACACGCGCCTGCTGCGCGACGAGGCCGTGGTGCGGGCGGTGGTGGCGCACCTGCGGGACTGAGCGCGCGCCGGCGCGCCCCCTTCACTTCGCCGCTTCGCTCGGCGCGCGGCTCAGCGCGTTGTTCTCATCCACCACGATGCGCATGAGGCGCATGAACTCGGCGCGCTGGCGCTCGGTCAGCGGCGCCAGGATCTGCTGCTGCGCCTGCAGCATGGCCGGCACCGCCTCGGCCAGCAGCTTCTCGCCCGCGGCCGTGAGCCAGAGCTGGCGCGCGCGCCGGTCGGTGGGCGCGGTGCGCCGCTCCAGCGCGCCACGCTGCTCCAGCCGGTCGACCACCCCCCCGGTGGTGGACGCGTCCAGCGCGATGGTGCGCGCCAGGGTGCGCTGATCGATGCCCGGCTGATTGGCCACGGTTTGCAGCGCCGCGTACTGCACCGGCGTGACGCCCAGCTCGGACAGTTCCTGCAGGAAGATGCCCACCGAAATCTGGTGCAGCCGCCGGATGTAGTGGCCCGGCTGGTCGTCGATGCTGACGTTGGACGGCTCGGAACGTTTCATGAAGGGCGGCGGGACAGGACGACGGGAGGAAGTGGACAGCATGCTATCAGGGCACTTATGATGAGTGTACTGATCATCAGTATGCAAATCTTGTGAAGGAGACAGGCATGGCGACACAAGACAAGGACCTCCCCGTCCTCGTGGCCGGTGGCGGCATCGGCGGCCTGGCCGCGGCGCTGGCGCTGGTGCGCCAGGGTTTTCGCGTCCAGGTGTTCGAGCAGGCGCCGCAGATCGGCGAGATCGGCGCCGGCATGCAGCTCGGCCCCAACGCCTTCTGGGCCTTCGACGCCCTGGGCGTGGGCGAGGCGGCGCGCTCGCGCGCGGTCTACATCGACGAGATGGTGATGACCGACGCCATCGACGAGTACACCATCGGACGGGTGCCCACCGGCGAGGCCTTCCGCCAGCGCTTCGGCAACCCCTACGCCGTGATCCACCGCGCCGACGCGCACGGCTCGCTGCTGGAGGGTGTGCAGGCCAGCGACCGCGTGAGCTTCCACACCGCCACGCGCATCGAGCGCATCGAGCAGGACGCCGACGGCGTGACGGCCCACGACCAGCACGGCCAGGCGCACCGCGGCCTGGCGCTGATCGGCGCCGACGGCGTGAAGTCCGTGGTGCGCGAACAGTTCGTGGGCGACCCGGCGCGCGTCACCGGCCACGTGGTCTACCGCGCCGTGGTCGACAAGGCCGACTTCCCCGAGGACCTGCGCTGGAACGCCGCCAGCCTGTGGGCCGGCCCCAATTGCCACCTGGTGCACTACCCGCTGCGCGGCGGCGAGCAGTACAACGTGGTCGTCACCTTCCACAGCCGCGAGACGGAAGAGTGGGGCGTGAAGGACGGCAGCAAGGAAGAGGTGCTGAGCTACTTCCAGGGCATCTGCCCGAAGGCGCGAAAGCTCATCGAACTGCCCAAGAGCTGGAAGCGATGGGCCACGGCCGACCGCGACCCGATCGGGCGCTGGAGCTTTGGTCGCGTGACGCTGCTGGGCGACGCGGCCCACCCCACCACGCAGTACATGGCGCAGGGCGCCTGCATGGCGATCGAGGACGCCGTGACCCTGGGCGAGGCCCTGCGCGTGCACCAGGGCGACTTCGAGAAGGCCCTGGACCTGTACCAGCGCTCGCGCATCGCGCGCACCGCGCGCATCGTGCTCAGCTCGCGCGAGATGGGCCGCATCTACCACGCCAAGGGCGTGGAGCGCCTGGTGCGCAACGACCTGTGGCGCGGCCGCTCGCCCGAACGCTTCTACGATGCCGTGGAATGGCTCTACGGCTGGCGGGTGGACCACTGCCTGGCCGCGCACTGAACCCAACGGAGACCTCGATGAACGACCTCGGACGCCTCGAAGACCTGCCCGCCGACTACGTGGCCGCCCTGCGGGAGCGCAACCTGGTGCCGCTGTGGCCCAGCCTGCGCGGCGTGCTGCCGCCGCAGATTCCCACGCGCCAGACGAAGCCCACGCACTGGGCCTACGCCGACATCAAGCCCCTGCTGCTGAAGGCCGGCGAGCTCACGCCGATCGAGAAGGCCGAGCGCCGCGTGCTGGTGCTGGCCAACCCCGGCCACACGCTGGAGAAGATGCAGGCCAGCGCCGCGCTCTACCTGGGCATGCAGCTGCTGCTGCCCGGCGAGTGGGCGCCCAGCCACCGCCACACGCCCAACGCGGTGCGCATGGTGGTGGAAGGCGAGGGCGCCTGGACCACGGTGGACGGCGAGAAGTGCCCCATGAGCCGCGGCGACCTGATCCTCACGCCCACCGGCCGCTGGCACGAGCACGGCCACGACGGCGACCAGCCCGTGGTCTGGCTCGACGTGCTGGACCTGCCGCTCATGTACTACCTGGAGGTGAGCTACCACCTCAACGGCGGCCGGCAGGCGGTGAAACCCGGCCGCGGCGACCGCGCCTATTCGCGCGCCGGCGTGGTGCCCACGCCCGTGTTCGGCCGCGCCGGCCAGCGCTACCCCATGCTGCGCTACCCCTGGGCCGACGCCAAGGCCGCGCTGCTGTCCATCGCCGAGGACCGGGCCGACCTGCAGCACGTTCAGGTCACCTACACCAACCCCGAGACCGGCGAGGACGCCGAAAACGTGCTCGGCTTCCACGCGCTGATGCTGCGCCCCGGCCAGACGCTCGCGCTGCCCGCGCGCTCGCCGGCCTGCGTGTACCACGCCATCGAAGGGCGCGCGCGCGTGAGCGTGCAGGGGCACGACTTCGACCTGAAGGAGGCCGACACCTGCTGCATCCCGGGCTACACGCCCACCACGCTGGTCAATGCCTCGGCCAGCGAGCCCGCCTTCCTCTTCGTCGCCGACGAGTCGCCGCTGCACCGCAAGCTCGGCGTCTACGAGGTGCGCCCCGACAACCAACCGCAGATGCCCTGACCCCCGGACCCACCATGCCCCAGTACCTCTTCAACCCGCCCGCCGTCGCCGCCCTGCCCATCCAGGGCAAGAGCGAGCTGTTCCCTGTCAACCGACTGTTCTTCGTCGGCCGCAACTACCACGCGCACGCGGTGGAAATGGGCAAGCCCGTGGACAAGTCGGTCGAGCGGCCCTTCTATTTCACCAAGTCGCTCTCCACGCTCACGCCCTCGGGCAGCACCGTGCCCTACCCGAGCGAGACCAGCAACTACCACTTCGAGATGGAGCTGGTGGTGGCCATCGGCCGCGCGGGTTTTCGCGTGGCCGCGGCCGACGCGCACGAGCTCATCTACGGCTACGCCGCCGGCCTGGACATGACGCGGCGCGACCTGCAGCTGGTGGCGCGCGACAAGGGCCGCCCCTGGGACCTGGGCAAGGACATCGAGCAGGGCTCGGTGTGCAGCGAGATCGTGCCCCTGCCGTTCACCGTGATCGAGCGCGGTGCCGTCGAGCTCACGGTGAACGGCGCGACGAAGCAGAAGTCGGACGTGGACAAGCTGATCTGGAACGTGCGCGAGATCATCGAAGACCTCTCGCGCTTCTACCACCTGCAGGCCGGCGATCTGATCTACACGGGCACGCCCGAGGGCGTGGGCGCGGTGGTGCCGGGCGACCGGCTCGAGGGCCGGGTCGAGGGCGTGGGCGGCGTGTCGCTCACGATCGGCGCGGCGGCCTGAGCCCCACGGCGCGCGGGGCGCTGGCTATCATGCCGGCGCATGCCCTCTCCCGACGAAACCCCCCGCGCGCTGCGCTGGCTGCTCTGGCTGGCCGGCACGGTGTCGCTGGGCCTGGGCATCCTGGGCGTGGCGCTGCCAGGCCTGCCCACCACCCCGTTCGTCCTGCTCGCGGCGGCCTGCTACGCCAAGGCCTCGCCGCGCCTGCACGGCTGGCTGCGCGGGCACCGCTTCTTCGGCCCCATGGTGCGCGACTGGGAAGAGCACCGCAGCCTGAGCCGGCGCACCAAGCGCTTCGCGCAGGTCACCATGCTGCTGATGGTGTCGCTGTCGGCCTGGGGCCTGCGCGAGCGGCCCGTGCTGCTGGGCGTGGTGCTGGTGGCCGCCGCGATCGGCGTGTGGGTGGTCGCGCGCATTCCCACCCGCAAAACATGATGCCCCCACGCTCCGCCGCTGCACGGGTCGTGAGGCCTTGCAGGCCGCGGCGCTGCCAGAGTCAGCGCCTCTTCGCCCGTCCGAGCCAGCGCAGGCAGGCTCGGAGCCGTCGGGCTCAGCCCCGAGGGGGCTGATCCGCCTGGGGGCGGCCCGGCGGCGGATCGTCTGTGCCTTAGGCCTGCGCGCGGCGTTCGAGCACCTCGAACGCCGGCAGGGTTTTGCCTTCCAACACCTCCAGGAAGGCACCGCCGCCGGTGGAGATGTAGCCCACGTCCTTCTCGATGCCGTACTTGGCGATGGCCGCGAGCGTGTCGCCGCCGCCCGCGATGGAGAAGCCCGCGCTGTCGGCGATAGCGCGGGCGATGGCCTTGGTGCCGCCTTCGAAGGCCGCGAATTCGAACACGCCCACCGGGCCGTTCCACACGATGGTGCCGGCCTGCTTGAGCTGGGCCGCCAGTTTCGCGGCGGTCTCGGGACCGATGTCCAGGATCAGGTCGTCGTCGGCCACGTCGGAGGCCTTTTTCACCGTCGCCTCGGCGTCGGCGGCGAAGCGCTTGGCCACCACCACGTCCGTGGGGATGGGCACCTCGGCGCCGCGCGCCTTCATGGCCTCGATGACGGCCTTGGCATCGCCCACCAGGTCGGGCTCGGCCAGGCTCTTGCCGATCTTCAGGCCCGCGGCCAGCATGAAGGTGTTGGCGATGCCACCGCCCACGATGAGCTGGTCGACCTTGCTCGCCAGGCTCTGCAGGATGGTGAGCTTGGTGCTGACCTTGCTGCCCGCCACGATGGCCACCAGCGGGCGCTTCGGCTGCGCCAGGGCCTTGGCAATGGCGTCCATCTCGGCCGCCAGCAGCGGGCCCGCGCAGGCCACGGGCGCGGTCTCGGCGATGCCGTAGGTGGTGCCCTCGGCGCGGTGCGCGGTGCCGAAGGCGTCGTGCACGAAGATGTCGCACAGGGCGCCCAGCTTCTTGGCCAGTTCGGGGCTGTTCTTCTTCTCGCCCACGTTCAGCCGGCAGTTCTCCAGCAGCACCACCTCGCCGGGCGAGACGGCGAAGTCGCCATTCACCCAGTCGGTGATCAGGCGCACCGGCTGGCCCAGCAGCTCGGCCAGGCGCGTGGCCACGGGCTGCAGCGAGTCCTCAGGCTTGAACTGGCCCTCGGTCGGGCGGCCCAGGTGCGAGGTGACCATCACCGCCGCGCCGGCGTCCAGCGCCAGGCGGATGGCGGGCACGCTGGCGCGGATGCGCGTGTCTTCGGTGATGCGGCCCCGTTCGTCCTGGGGGACGTTGAGGTCGGCGCGGATGAAGACGCGCTGGCCCTTGGCGCGGCCCTGCGCGCAAAGGTCAGCGAAGCGGATGAAGGCGGTCATGGCGGCAATCCCGGGTTCTGTGGACAAACCCCGGGATTGTAGGAAAGCGCGCGCGCCCGCCGGCGCTCAGCCATTGCTCGAGCAGGGCGCCAGCGCGTCCAGCGCGGGCTCGCGCGCGCGGGTGCGCACGTCCATCAGGCCCAGCACCGTGTGGAAAACGTTGTCGTGCGACAGCGGCTCGGCCGAGCGCGCTCGCAAGCATTCCAGGGACAGGCCCGCGCGCTGGCGCAGGCCGGACGAGAACCAGGCCACCATGGGCACATGGGTCTGCTGATCGGGCGCCAGCGCGTAGGGAACGCCGTGCAGGTACAGGCCGTTCTCGCCGAGCGACTCGCCGTGGTCGGAGACGTAGACCAGGCCGGTGTCGTTGCGGCCCTGCGCGGCGCGCGCGCTCAGCCACTGAAGGGCCTGGTCGAGGAAGCGGTCGGTGTAGGCGATGGAGTTGTCGTAGGCATTGACCAGTTCCTGCTGCGAGCATTCGGGCAGCGCGTTGCTGCGGCACTCGGGCAGGAAAGGCTTGGCGCCGTCGGGCGAGCGGGCGGCGTAGGCGGGTCCGTGGCTGCCCATCTGGTGCATCACCAGCACCACGCCCCGGGCGCGACGCGCCGGGTCCAGGGCCTCCAGGCGCGCGTCCAGGCCGTCAAGCATGGCCGCGTCCAGGCATTCGCCGCCCGGGCACAGGGCGGGCACCGGCTGGTCGTTGGTGTAGACGTGGGGCACGCGGTTGCACACGCCCTTGCAGCCCGCCTGGTTGTCGATCCAGAGCACGGCCAGGCCGGCGCGCTGCAGCACGTCGAGCAGGTTCTCACGGTCGGCCGGCTGGTTGCCGCCCTGGGTGCGCGACAGCGGCGAGAACAGGCAGGGCACCGAGACCAGGGTATTGGTGCCGCAGGAGCGCACCTGGCTGAAATTGACCAGGTCGCCGCCCGCGCGCCAGCGCGCCAGCGCGGGCGTGGTGTCGCGTGCGTAGCCATTGAGGCCGAAGTTCTGCGCGCGCGCCGTCTCGCCGATCACCAGCAGCAGCAGGGGCGGCCGCGCCTGGTGGTCGTAGCTGGCGCCCAGGCGGGCGTCCTCGCCCACCGGCAGCAGGGGCTTCGCCTGGCGCGGCAGGCGCTCCGCCGCCACCCACGTGGCGGCATAGACGCTGTTCAGCGGGTTGGCCATGTAGCGCAGGTCTTTGTGGTTGCGCATGAGCGAGGCCAGGCCCTGGTAGCTCATCAGCGCGGTGACCACCAGCAGCGCGAAGGCGGCCAGCAAGCCCGCGGCGTTGTGCCCGACGCGGCGCCAGCCACCGTGCAGAAAGCGTGGCTGGCGCCACAGCGCCCACAGCGGCAGGCCCGCCACCAGCAGCAGCGCCCCCAGCAGCGACCACGACATCAGGTCGCGCACCTCTCGCACGTCGGTGTGCAGCGTGTTGGCCAGCATGGTCGGGTCCATCACCACGCCGTAGCGCCACATGAAATAGGAGTTGGCGCCGGCCACGACCAGCAGCACGCTCGCCACCGGCCGGAACACCCGCGGCCAGGCGAACAGCCACAGCAGCGCGGCGATGGCGCAGGTCAGCAGCGCCCCGAGGCCCGCGATGAGCACCACGCGGTACCCCAGCGAGCCCCCCAGGCCGTCGATGCGCTGCCACAACGGCAGGTTGCCCACCAGGGCCAGCCACAGCGCCAGGCCCCACACCATGGCCGCGGCGCGCGGCACCCGCACGCGCGCCGCGGCGGTTGAGAAACGAAGGGCGCGCGCGAAAGGGAAGGGAAACGGGGTGGGCATGAACAGCTCTCGGGAAGCCGCTTGTCGCGGCCCCCGAGAGCGTGAGCGCCCCGGATTAGCTGAACCTTAGGCGCGCGGCCAGCGCAGGGCGAAACGCGTGGTCATGGGGGCCTGGGCCCCGTCGGTGTCGAGGCGGGCGCCCAGCTGCTCGGCGATGCGCTGGACCAGGCGCAAACCCAGCCCCAGGCCACCCGATTCGGCCGGCCGCACCCGGGCGGCGGTCGGGCGGCGGCCGTCGTCGCTGACCGAGACCCCGACCGAGTCGGCGTCGCGCCACACCTCCACCAGCACCTGGGTGCCCGGGGGCGTGTGGCGCAGCGCGTTTTCGATCAGGTTGCGCAGGGCCAGCTCCAGCAGCATGGGCTGGACGATCACCACCACGGGTTCGTCGGGCTGCTGCAGCGAGATTTCCTGCCAGCTCTCCAGCGCCGCCGGCGCATGCGAAGCGACGAGCCGGGCCGCCAGCTCGCCCAGGGCCACCGGCACGCCATCCTCGGCGCCCTGGTTGCGCTGGGCGCGCGCCAGGTCCAGCAGCTGTTGCAGGATGCGCCCGGCGCGCAGCGACTCCTGCTCCAGCTGCTCCAGCCGCTGCGGCGAGGGGTCGTGCTGCGCCGCGCGCGCCTGCAGCGTCAGCGCGGCCAGCGGCGTGCGCAACTCATGCGCCACGTCGGAGGCGAACTCGCGCTCGCGCTGGGCGCGCGCCTGCAGGCTGTCCACCAGGGCGTTGATGGCGGTGACGGTGCTCGCGAATTCGCGGAAGCGGCGTTCCGTGCTCAGGCGCTCGCCAGCGAAGCCGTCGAGCGCGGCCACCTCGCGCGACAGGCTGTCGAGCGGGCGCAGGCCGCGGCGCACGCCCCAGCCCAGCAGCAGCAGCACCACGGGCAGCACCAGCAAGGCGGGCTCGGCCACGTGCATGGCGATGTCGGTGCCCAGCTCGAAGCGCTGGCGCCGGTCGATCAGCACCAGCACGCGGCGCTGCTCGGCGCCGTCGCCGGTCTGCACAGAGAACGCCCGCCAGGCGGTCGGCAGGTTCGGTGCGTTCAGCTCGACAGAGAAGAAGCCGACTGCGGGCAACGCGGCCAGGTCCAGCTTGTCCGCCAGCCCGTGCGTGTCGCTGACCAGGCGGCCGCCCTCCCAGGCCAGCACGGCCACGTCCTGGAGGAACTCGTGCTCGAGGTCGGCGCCGGCCTGCGGCAGGGGGCGCGACTCGCCGATCGGCGACGCCACCAGCCACAGCCGGGCCACAGCCACCATCTGGCCGTCGGAGAACTTGCGCGCCTCGCGAAAGGCGGTGGTCCAGGCCTGCGCCACCACCGCCAGCCAGAGGATCAGCAGCATGCCCAGGGTCCAACGCAGCAGGTAGTGCCGCAGCAGGCGCGGCGCCTTCATCGCGGCCCGTCCGCCGCCGCGTCGTCGCGCGGGATGAAGTAGCCCACGCCGCGCACCGTGCGGATCAGCGATTCGCCGAGCTTGCGGCGCAGGTGGTGGATGTGCACCTCGATGGCGTTGCTCTCCAGCTCCTCGCCGAAGCCATAGAGCGCCGACACCAGCCGCGTCTTGGACAGCACCTGCGGGCGCGCCTGCATGAGCGTGAGCAGCAGCGCGAACTCCTTGCCCCCCAGCGCCACCGGCTGGCCCGCGCGCAGCACCGTATGGGCGGCCGGGTCGATCACCAGTTCGCCGTGCTCGATGAGCGGGTTGCTGCGCCCGCCGGCGCGCCGCAGCATGGCGCGCAGGCGCGCGAGCAGTTCGTTGGCGTCAAAGGGTTTGACCAGGTAGTCGTCGGCGCCGCCGTCCAGGCCGACGACGCGGTCGCTCACGCCATCGCGCGCGGTCATGATGAGCACCGGCATGTCCTTGTGCGGCAGCGCCTGGCGGCCGGCCACCGGCGCCGGCTGCTGGCGCAGGCGCACCAGCAGGTCCATGCCTTCGCCATCGGGCAGCCCCAGGTCGAGCAGCAGCACGTCGAAGGGCTCGACCGACAGCGCGTGCCAGGCGGCGTCGCGCGTGGCGCACAGGTCCACCGCGTAACCCGCGCGGCGCAGGGCCAGCTCCAAGCCGCTGGCGATGCCGGGGTCGTCTTCCACCACGAGTGCGCGCATATCGGACCGTCCTGAGGTTCTGGGAATCGAGGCCATCGATTATGGGCAGCCACCTTAGCGGCAAATTAAGCAATTTAAGCTGGGGTTAACGGTGGCACCCAACAGTGCCGCGCCATGCCCGCCACCCCCCCGCCAGCGCCCCCCCTCGACCGCGCCCCGCCCCGCCCCTTCTTGTGGCTGGGCGGGTTTCTCGCCTTCACCCTGTTGTGGGACCTGTCCGGCCTGGACATGGCCGTGATGCGCGCCGTGGGCAGCCCCCAGGGCTTCGCGCTGCGCCACGACTGGCTGCTGGAGCGGGTGCTGCACGACGGCCTGCACAAGACCATGGTCGCGGCCTTCGTGCTGCTGTGCGGCTGGGCCCTGTGGCCGCGCGCCCACCTGCCGCGGCGCGAGCGGATCGCCGTGCTGGCGCTGGCCGTGCTGTCGCTGCTCGCGGTCAACCTGGTCAAGTACAACAGCCTGACCAGCTGCCCCTGGGAGCTGGAGGCCTTCGGCCGCAACGCCCGATGGGTGTCGCACTGGGCCTGGGGCCAGGCCGACGGCGGCACCGGCCGCTGCTTTCCTGGTGGCCACGCGTCCAGCGGCTTCGCGTTTCTCGCCCTGTGCCTGCCCTGGCTGCTGCCGCCCGAAGGGGTGCAGCGGCGGCGCGTGGTCGGCCTGCGCTGGCTGGCCGCCGCGCTGGGCGTGGGCCTGCTCTCGGGCGTGGTGCAGACGCTGCGCGGTGCGCACTTTCCCAGCCACACGATGTGGACATTGCTGATCTGCGCCAGCGTCTCGCTCACGGGCTGGCAGTTCGTGCGGTCCCACCCCGGCACGGCCGCGGCGCGCGCGCGCCGCAGCGAATAGCACCGCCGAGGCGCCGCGCGCGGCGCTACCAGCCCAGGCCGATGCGCAGCGGCAGGTACACCACCATGCCGGCCACGATGGTGCCCAGCACGCCGCTGCGCCAGAAGAACCAGGCCGCGCCCGCCAAGGCGGCGTAGAGGCGCGCGTCCTGCCAGGTGTTCACCAGCGCGCCGTGGCTCATCACCACCTCGGGCACGACCACGGCCGACAGCGCGGCGATGGGCGCGTACTGCAGGCCGCGCTGGGCCCAGCGCGGCAGCGTCCAGGGCTTGTCGGACAGGAAGAAGAAGCCGCGCGCGATGACGGTGACCGCGCCCAAGGCCAGGATGGTCAGCAGCGTCCAGGGATCGAGGTCAAACACGGCCGGCCCCTTCGCGCGCGGGCCGCAGGTGCTCAAGCAGCAGGCACAGCGCCACCGCGCAGGCAATGGCCACCAGGATGTTGAGTTTGAGCGGCAGCGCCCAGGCCACCACCGCGGCCGCGCCCGCCACGCCCGCCGAGACCACGCGCAGGCGCGAGGTGGCGAGCGAGCACATCACGCCCAGCAGCGCCAGGATGCCCGCGAAGCCCAGGCCCCAGGCCAGGGGAATGGCGTTGGCCAGCGCCACGCCCAGCAGGCTGGTGCCCATCCAGGCGGCGTAGTTCACGGCGCAGTTGCCCATCAGGTAGGCCTGCTGCGCGGCGCGCTGATCGGGGTCGTCGCTGGGGTGCGGGTAGCGGCGCGCGAAGAACACGTAGCTCAGGTCCCCCGTGACGTAGCCGCTGGCCAGGCGCTCCCAGCGCGGCAGGTGCATGAGGTAGGGCCGCAGGTGGGCCGAGAACACCACGAAGCGCAGGTTGACGCAGAAGGCCGCCACCAGGATCACCCACAGCGGCGCGCCCGCGGCCATCATGGGAATGGCCGCGAGCTGTGCGCTGCCGGCGTAGACGATCAGCGTCATCAGCACCGCCTCCAGCGGCGACAGGCCGGACTGCACCATGGCCACACCGGTCATGAGGCCCCAGGCGCCGATGCCCATGGCCACCGAGAACTGATCGCGGATGCCCTCGAAGTACTCGGGGCGCGCGCGGTGCTCGCGCTTGAGGAAGAGGATCATGCGCCGCCGCCCCCCAGCGCCTCGCCGCGCGCGAGCGCGAAGCCGCGCAGGAAGTCGGCCGCGGGCAGGCGCTTGCCGCCCGCGCGCTGCAACACCGTCAGGCGCAGCGCGCCCTCGCCACAGGCCACGGTGATGCCCTCGGGCCCGACGGCCAGCACCTCGCCCGCGCGGCCCGCGCCGGCCACGGGCTCGGCGGCCCAGACCTTGATGGCCTCGCCGGCGTGCATGGTGTGCGCGCCGGGAAAGGGGTCGAAGGCGCGCACGCGGCGCGCGATCAGCGCCGCCGGCTGGGCCCAGTCGATGACGGCCTCGGCCTTCTCGATCTTGTGCGCGTAGGTCACGCCCTGCGCGGGCTGCGGCTCGGCGCGCAGGCCACCGCAGGCGGCGAGCTCCAGCGCCTCGACGATGAGCCGTCCGCCGAGCACGGCCAGGCGGTCGTGCAGGCTGGCGGTGGTGTCGTCGCCGCGGATGGGAAGGCGCTCGCGCAGCAGCATGCCGCCGGTGTCCAGGCCCTCGTCCATCTGCATGATGGTCACGCCGGTCTCGGCGTCGCCGGCTTCGATGGCGCGGTGGATGGGCGCCGCGCCGCGCCAGCGCGGCAGCAGCGAGGCGTGGATGTTCAGGCAACCCAGGCGCGGCGCGTCCAGCACCCAGCGCGGCAGGATCAGCCCGTAGGCCGCCACCACCATGGCGTCGGCCCCGGCGGCCTCGATCGCGGCGCGCGCGGCCGCGGCGTCATCGGCGTACTTGCCGTCGAGCCGAAGGCCACGCGGCTGGGCGACGGCGATGCCGTGCTCCAGCGCGAGCGCCTTCACCGGCGAGGCCTGCAGCTTCATGCCCCGTCCGGCGGGTCGATCGGGCTGCGTCAGCACGAGGGGAACGTGAAAGCCCGCGCCCAGCAGGCGTTCGAGCGCGACACGCGCGAAGACCGGCGTGCCGGCGAAGATGAGTTTCATCAGGACAGGGACCGGCCGGCGGGCGCCGGCGCGGGATCAGGAACGGTCGGACGGCGGGGTGAACTCGTCCAGGAAGAGGAGCTTGCGCACCACGCCCGCGCGGTCGATGTGCACATGCGCAAGGCGTTCGTTGTTGTTCTCGAGGTAGCGGTAAGTCCAGATGTCGCCGTCGAAGCGCGCGACGCGCTCGACCAGCGCCGGCCGGCCGAGGTGGCGCAGCACGTCGTCGCGCGTCCAGCGATCGATCGCGATGTGCTGCAGCATCCAGTTCGTGTCCAGCACCTGCACCACGCGGCGCAGGCGGCCGTCGGGACCGAAGTCGACGTTGTAGACCTGGCGGCCCAGCGGCTGGCGCGAGTACAGCAGGCGCGAGCCGTCGGCCAGGGCGTACTCGGCGCTCGGCGGACCCAGGCGCTCGATCACCTGCTCGCGCGACGCGCCAGACGGCAAACGCTCGGGCAAGCCCGCACAACCCGCCAGCCACACCAGGGCCAGCAAGGCGATACCACGCAATACGGCAACAGGCTTCATGGCGGACTCACTCGCGCAGGGCTTCGCGCTGGGCTTTCACAAGCTTGGATTTGATCCTGTTGCGCTTGAGCGGCGACAGGTACTCGACAAAAACCTTGCCCACGAGATGGTCCATTTCATGCTGGATGCAGACCGCGAGCAGGCCTTCGGCCTCGATCGTACGCTGCGCGCCTTCGCCGTCGAGCGCGCGCACGCGCACGGCCGTGGAGCGCTCCACGCCGTCGTAGATGCCGGGCACCGACAGGCAGCCCTCTTCGCCCTTGCGCGTCTCGGGGCTGGCCCATTCGATCACCGGGTTGATGAGCACCAGCGGCTGGTCGCGCGATTCGCTCACGTCGATGACGATGAGCCGCTCGTGAATGTCGACCTGCGTCGCGGCCAGGCCGATGCCGTTGGCCTCGTACATGGTGGCGAGCATGCGGGGAATGAGCGCGCGGATGCGCTCGTCCACCGCCGCGACGGGCTGGGCGACGGTGTGCAGGCGCGGGTCGGGGTAGCGCAGGATGGGCAGGGTGTCGGGGGCGCTCATGACTGATCGGATCGGGGTCTCAAGAGGTCTCCGTTGGGGTCGGGAACGACAGCAGGCGGTGGCACGCTGACGAGCGGAAACCGGTGTCGCTATTTTCGCCACTTTTGCGACGACGCGAAATTGCACGCCGCCATAAACATTGCGCAATCAAAGGCTTGCGCGCAGAATCAAACGCGTTTTGTCAAGACTCGCGCGCCCCAGGCGGTGGTTGAGACGCCGGCTCCCGCGGCGTCATCGCACCGGCCGACGGCAGCCGCCCAGGGGCCTCCGAACATGCGATCGAACACCCGCCTGATCTCCACCATCGCCAGCGCCGTCGGCCTGGCCTGCGCCGCACAGGCGGCCCTCGCGCAAAGCGGCCCCATTCCGGCCGAGCAGCGCTACCCCGTCACCCCCGGCCAGCGCGCCACCGCCAACCAGGTCGCCCAGGCCGGCGTGCCACTGTCCGAACTGGCGCCCAACGCCCCCGACAGCTACACCGTGAAGAGCGGCGACACGCTCTGGGCCATCTCCGGTGTCTTTCTGCGCAGCCAGTGGCGCTGGCCCGAGCTGTGGGGCATGAACCTCGACGACATCAAGAACCCGCACCGCATCTACCCGGGGCAGACGCTGTACCTCATCAAGGCCAACGGCCGCGCCACGCTCAGCACGCGCCCGGGCGGCAGCGGCGAGCCCGGCACCATCAAGGTCTCGCCGCGCACCCGCTATGAGTCGCTGGCCGACACGGCGATCCCGCCGATCTCGCTGCAGACCATCGAATCCTTCCTGACCGAGCCGCTGATCGTCGACGAGAACGCGATCAACCGCGCGCCACGCATCGTGGCCACGCAGGAAAACCGCGTGCTGCTCAGCCGTGGCGACCGCGCCTACGCGCGCGCCATCTCCAGCGAGCAGCCCAACGCCGCCCCCCTGGCCGTGGTCGACGGCCGCTCCATCGGCTACCGCGTGTTCCGCAACGCCACGCCGCTGCGCGACCCCATCACCAACGAAATCCTGGGCTACGAGGCGCAGTACGTGGGCAAGGCCAACGTGGTCTCCAACGAACGCCGCCGCGAAGGCGTGGACGCCAAGGGCGACAAGGTCGAGGAAATCGTGCCGGCCGGCATCGACATCGTCGCCGCAAAGGAGGAAATGCGCGTGGGCGACCGCCTGCTGCCCGAGCCTCCGCGCGAGTTCCTCAATTTCGTGCCGCGCGCGCCGCAGGGCCCGCAGTCCGGCCACGTGGTCTCCGTGTACGGCAATGCCGTGAACTACGCGGCCCAGAACATGGTGGTGACCATCAACCGCGGCAAGCAGAACGGCCTGGAACCCGGCCACGTGCTGGCCCTCCTGCGCGAGAGCAACCTCGTCAAGGACACCACCGATTCCGCGCGCCCCAACATCCGCCTGCCCGGCGAGCGCAACGGCCTCATGATGGTGTTCCGCACCTTCGACCGCGTGTCCTATGCCATCGTGCTCGAGATCGACGACGGCGTGCAGGTGGGCGACCGCTTCCTCAACCCCTGAACCCCATGCCGCGTGATGAGCTGGCCGCCTGGCTGCGGCTGCTCCTGACACCCGGCCTGGGCCGCACCACCGCCCGCCAGTTGCTGGCGGCCTTCGGTTTGCCCGAAACCATCTGGGCCCAGGCACCCGACACCTGGGGCCGCGTCGTGGAGCCGGCCCTGGCCCAGGCCATGGCGCAGCCCGCCGAAGGCTTCGAAGACACCGTTCTGGCCCACGAGCGCTGGCTGGCACAGGGCGGCGAGCGCCACGCGATCACCCTGGCCGACCCGCGCTACCCCGCCTCGCTGCTGGACACGGCCGACCCACCGCTGGTGCTGTTCGTGCACGGGCGCCTGGACGCGCTGTCGCACGCGCAACGGCTGGCCATCGTCGGCAGCCGCAACCCCACGCCGCAGGGCGCGCAAAACGCGCAGGCCTTCGCGCAGTCGCTGGCGGCCGCCGGCCTGACCATCGTGTCGGGGCTGGCCCTGGGCATCGACGGCGCCGCGCACGAGGGCGCGCTGCGCGCGGGCGGCTTCACGCTGGCGGTGGTGGGCACCGGCCTCGACCGCGTGTACCCCAGCCGCCACCGCGACCTGGCCCACCGCATCGTCGCCCAGGGCGCCCTGATCAGCGAGTACCCCCTGGGCACGCCGCCGCTGGCACACCACTTCCCGCAGCGCAACCGCGTGATCGCGGGCCTGTCGATGGGCACGCTGGTGGTCGAAGCCGCGCTGCAGTCGGGCTCGCTGATCACCGCGCGGCTGGCGAGCGAGCAGGGGCGGGAGGTGTTCGCCATCCCCGGTTCCATCCATGCGCCACAGTCGCGCGGCTGCCATGCGCTGATCCGCCAGGGCGCCAAGCTGGTGGAGTCGGCGCAGGACGTGCTGGAAGAACTGCGGCTGGCGGATCCGGCCCCCCGCGCGGCCGAGGAAGCCTCGCCCCTGCCCGTCGGCGGAGCGGACGACGGCCTGCTCAGCGCCCTGGGCCACGACCCCGTGGGCCTGGACGACCTGCTCGCGCGCACCGGCCTGCCGACCAGCGCGCTGCAGGCGCGGCTGCTCGAACTGGAGTTGCAGGGTCTGGTGGCACGCCTGCCGGGCGGCCTGCTGCAGCGCGTCGCGCAAGGCTGAACCGGCGCCCCTTGGGCGCGGGCCTCAGGCCAGCAGGCGCTCGGGGTTGGCGTCGAGCTTGGCCAGCGCCTCGCGCGTGGCGCGCACGGTGAGCGTTTCGTCCTCGCTCGGCACCAGCAGGCCCGCCTGAAGGTAAGCCGCCACGCGCGAGGCGGGCATGAGGAAGCAGCGCCCCGCGTTGCTCACGAACAGGTAGAGCTGGCCATGCTGGCTGCGCCAGGCGAGCTGCACGCTGACCAGCTTGCCGTTGTGGTCCAGGCCGAACCAGGCGCCGATCTGCAGCTCCACCGCCCAGGCGCGCATGGCCTCGTTGGGCTGGCTGCCGCCCTGGTTGATGACCTCGATGTTGCTCGCGTCCACACCAGTGATGAGCTCGATGCTGTCGGCGTTGAGGTCGAAATCGCCCACGCCACCCTCGGGCAGGTAGTCCTCGAGGTTGGCCAGGCGCTTGGACAGGGCGTCGAGCTGGCTTTGCGCGATCGACTCGGTGCGCGACATGAAGGCGTCGGCCAGCGTGTCGCTCACCGACTTGATGTGCTGGTCCTGCAGGCCTTGCGGAAAACCGAGCAGGGCCATGCCCTGGCGCAGCCGCTGCAGGATGCCCGGCAGCTGCTGGATGACGCGCGCGCGGTCGTCGCGGCTGGGCTTGGCGCTGGCCGCCCACAGCAGGTCGGACGCGGCCTGCTTGAGCGCCTGCGTGTCCGGGTGCTTGACGCCGTGCTTGACGCTGGCCACGGCCAGCACGTCGACCCAGACCTTGAAGAGGAAGTCGCGCACCTCGGCGCGCACCGGCACATCGTCGAGCAGCTTGCGCAGCTCGATGGTGTATTGCACCGACAGCGTTTCCTTCTGCTCGACCTGCTGGGCCACGCTGACGAAGCGGCTGGCGCTGCTCTGCTCGCTCAGGTAGGTGGACAGAAACTTCTGGAACTCGTCGTAGACGAGCTGGAACACGCGGCGCCCGGTCTCCGGGTACTGCTCGATCACCTGCACCACGCGCTTGATCTCGGCCTCCAGCGCGACGGAGCCGACGTTGGATTCGAACCCCATCACGCAGGAGCCCATGCGGTCGATCAGCCGGCGCGCGGGATGCTGCAGGGCGCTGAAGAACTCGGGTTCGGCCAGGGCCACGCGCAGCACGGGGATCTGCAGGCGGGCGAACCACACGCGCACACTCGGCGGGATGCGCTCTTCGGCCAGGATGGCCTGGAACATGAGCGCCACCACCTCGATGGTGGCCTTCTCGGTGGGCGTGGACGCGGCCTGCTTGAGCTCCTGGGTGCGTTCGCGCAGCGCCACCGCCGTGCGCTCGACCGTGCCCGCATCCACGTACACCGCACCGCCGCCGGTGGGCGCCACCCCGCCCAGCCCGGAACCGGTGCTGGGAAAGGACACCTGGCGCGCCATGACCTGCTGCAGCGCGGGCGAGGGCGGCAGGATCTCGGTTGCCTCGAACTCGGGGCCCACGCGGTCGATCAGCATGCGCCGCAGACGGCCCACCACGCCCTGGGCCCGCATGCGCGCGCGCGCCAGGGGCGAGGTGCCGGTGAGCATGCGCGTTTCGTCGTTCACGCCCATGCCGGAGGAGCCGGGGTAGCCACTGTGCGGGGCGGATCGGCCCCCTGTGTGGACCTGGCCATGGCCGGACAGGCCGCTGGCACCGCCCGCCTGGCTGGCGGGCCCCGCGCCGGGGCCGCCCGGGCGGCCCGGCTCCTGCACCCGCCGGAACGGGGTGTGCAGCCCACCGCCCGTGGTGGGCCCGCCAGGCGCGCCCGGCCGGGTGGTGGGCGGCGCGGGCGCCGTGGTGCCGGACGGGCTGCGGCGCACCAGCGCCTGCAGGTCGATCTTTTCCATCACGCCGTTGGCCACGAGGTGGCCATTGGCGGCCTTGTACCCATCGAGCAGGATGGCGCCCAGCATGGGCGCGATGTGGTCCTGGACCAGACCCAGGCCCTCGCGCTCAAGCCCGGCGGATTTCCATTGCTCGACCAGCAGCCGCGCCAGCACGTCGGGCAGCAGGATGTCGCTCTTGGAGAGCTCGGTGCGCCGCTCCAGGTGCTGCACCCGCAGGCGCAGGTCATTGAGTTCGGACGAGGTCTTGTCGAGCACGCGCATGGCCATGCGCGAGGCCAGGATCTGATCGTCGATGGCGCCTTCGGTCACCAGTTCGAGCTGGCCCGAGAGGCTGGCGGGTTCGGTGAGGCCGGCGCGGGCGGCCAGGTTCTTGCGCAGCGCGTTGCGGCAGTCCTCGACCCAGATGGTCTGGCGCTTCTTGAAGGCCGCCCAGGTGTCGCGGCGGATCTGCACGTCGCTCGAGGTGCCCGGCTGGTCGAGCAGGACGGTGAGTCGCTGTTCGATGGCCTTGGCCAGGTCCGGCAGGGACCGCCCCACGTGCAGCACATGGCGCTCACGCGCCTGCTGGGCAAGGGCAAACCCCGTCGGTTGGGAAGGCGACACCATGTTTTTCAGTATGACACGAAGACCCTGCGTTCCATGCCCGCGAAACCCCTGGACGCCGCCGTTGGGCGGGCTTGGTATGGCAACTACGCCACGGACTACACCACGGCGCCGGCGTTCGGGTCGTCCGGATCGCCTTCGCTCTTGGTTGGCTTGACCAGGTCTTCGCGCTTGATGCCCAGCCACAAGGCCATGGCCGCCGCGACGAACACCGAGGAATAGATGCCGAACAGGATGCCGATGGTCAGCGCCAGGGCGAAGTAGAACAGCGTGGGGCCGCCGAAGAGCAGCATGGACAGCACCATGATCTGGGTCGAGCCGTGCGTGATGATGGTGCGGCTGATGGTAGACGTGATGGCGTGGTCCACCACCTGTTGGGGCGTCATCTTGCGCTGGCGCCGGAAGGTCTCGCGGATGCGGTCGAAGATGACCACCGATTCGTTGACCGAGTAGCCCAGCACCGCCAGCGTGGCCGCGAGCACGGCCAGCGAGAACTCCCACTGGAAGAAGGCGAAGAAGCCCAGGATGATGACCACATCGTGCAGGTTGGCGATGATGGCCGAGACCGCGTACTTCCATTCGAAGCGGACGGCCAAGTAGATGATGATGCCCCCGATCACCAGGGCCAGGGCGATCAGGCCGTTGTGCAGCAGCTCCTCGCCCACCTGCGGCCCGACAAACTCGGTGCGGCTGAGCGTGACGGCCGGGTTCTGGGCCTTGAGCGCGGCGAACAGGGCCTCGGCCTGCTGGCCGGAGCTTTGTCCCTGCACGGCGGGCAGGCGCAGCAGCACGTCGCGCGAACTGCCGAAGTTCTGCACGGGCACCTCGAGGTAGCCCAGATCCTCGACCACGCGCCGCACGGCGGCGAGGTCGGCCGGCTGCTCGTAGGCCACCTCGACCACGGTGCCGCCGGTGAATTCCACCGACAGGTGCAGGCCGCGCGTCACGAGGAAGAACACGGCCAGCAGGAAAGTGATGAACGAGATCGCGTTCAGCACGATCGCGTGCCGCATGAACGGGATGTCGCGGCGGATGCGGAAGAACTCCATCGTGGGCTCCGGGTGCGGGGGTCAGTCGGCCTTGGCGGGGGTGGCGTCGCCCTCGGGGCGCCACACCGTGCCGACGGAGATGGACTTGAGCTTCTTCTGGCGGCCGTACCAAAAGTTCACCAGGCCGCGCGAGAAGAACACGGCGGAGAACATGCTGGTGAGGATGCCCAGGCAGTGCACCACGGCGAAGCCGCGCACCGGACCCGAGCCGAACAGCAGCAGCGCCAGGCCCGCGATCAGCGAGGTGACGTTGGAGTCGAAGATCGTCGCCCAGGCGCGGTCGTAGCCCGCGTTGATGGCCGCCTGCGGCGTGGCCCCACGGCGCAGCTCCTCGCGCACCCGCTCGTTGATGAGCACGTTGGCGTCGATGGCCATGCCCAGCGCCAGCGCCATGGCCGCCATGCCGGGCAGGGTGAGCGTGGCCTGCAGCATGGACAGCACGGCCACCAGCAGCAGCACGTTGAAGCCCAGCGCGATGGCGGAGAACACGCCGAACATCATGTAGTAGACGCACATGAAAGCCGCCACCACCACGAAGCCCCAGGTCACGCTGTGGAAGCCCTTGGAGATGTTCTCGGCGCCCAGGCTGGGACCGATGGTGCGCTCCTCGATGATCTCCATCGGCGCGGCCAGCGAGCCGGCGCGCAGCAGCAGCGCGGTGTCGCTGGCCTCCATGGTGGTCATGGCGCCGGAAATCTGCACGCGCCCGCCGCCGATCTCGGTGCGGATCACGGGCGCCGTCACGACCTCGCCCTTGCCCTTCTCGAACAGGATGATGGCCATGCGCTTGCCCACGTTGTCGCGCGTGACGTCGCGGAAGATGCGCGAGCCCTTGCTGTCGAGCGTGAGGTGCACCGCGGGCTCGTGGGACTGGCCGTCGAAGCCGGCCTGTGCGTCGGTGAGGTTCTCGCCGGTGAGCAGCACCTCGCGCTTGACGATGACGGGGCGGCCGCTGCGCTCCAGGTAGCGCTCGGAGCCGAAAGGCACGGGCCCGGTGCCGCGCTCGGCGGCCAGGCCGTCGGCGCTTTCGTCGACCAGGCGCACCTGCAGCGTGGCGGTGCGGCCCAGGATGTCCTTGGCCTTGGCGGTGTCCTGCACGCCGGGCAACTGCACCACGATGCGGTCGGCGCCCTGCTGCTGGATCACCGGCTCGGCCACGCCGAGCTCGTTGATCCGGTTGTGCAGGGTGGTCATGTTCTGCTTAAGCGCCTGATCCTGAACCGCGCGCGCGGCCTCGGGGCGGATGGTCGCGGTGATGCGGGTGTCGCTGCCCTCGGCCGTCTCGGTCAACACCAGCTCGGTGAACTGCGCCCGCGCCAGGTCGACCACCGCGTTGCGCGTGGCCTCGTCGCGCACGCGCAGCTCGATGGTCTGGCCGCTGCGCTGGATGCCGCCGTGGCGGATGTTCTTCTCGCGCAGGGCGTTGCGCAGGTCGGTGGCCAGCACATCGGCGCGGCGCTCCAGGGCGGCCTTCATGTCCACCTGCAGCATGAAGTGCACGCCGCCGCGCAGGTCCAGGCCCAGGTACATGGGCCGGGCGTGCAGGGCCGACAGCCAGGCCGGCGTGCGCGGCACCAGGTTCAGCGCCACCACGTGGCTGGGATCGGCGGCGTCGGTGTTGAGCGCGCGGTCGATGGCGTCGCGCGCCTTCAGCTGGGTATCGGTGTCATCGAAGCGCGCGCGCACCGAGCTGCCTTCGAGCGAGAGCGCGCTGGGGGTGATCGAGGCCGCCGACAGCGCCTGCTCGACCCGCGCGACCGTGCCCGTGTCCACGCGCACCGTGGCCTTGGCCGCCGACACCTGCACCGCCGGCGCTTCGCCGAACAGGTTGGGCAGCGCGTAGATCGCGCCAACCAGCAGGGCGATCACGATGATCGCGTACTTCCACAGCGGGTATCGGTTCATACAGGGCCTTCGGCGCTCGCGAGGTCTTGGTCAGAAACGCGACGGACCGGCCTGCGCCGGTCCGCTCGCGTGGCCCCCTTGACGGGGCCACGGGCCGGTGTCGGCCGGCCCGTGCGGGGTTTACTTGATCGTGCCCTTGGGCAGCACCTGCACGACGGCGGTGCGCTGCATCTGGACTTCCAGGCCGGCGGCAAGTTCCACGCCGATGTAGGTGTCGCCGATCTTGGACACCTTGCCGAGGAAGCCACCGGCGGTGACGATCTCGTCGCCCTTGGCCACGGCCTCGATCATGGCCTTGTGCTCCTTCTGGCGCTTGAGCTGCGGGCGGATCATCACGAAGTACAGCACCACGAACATCAGCACCAGGGGCAGCAGGCCCAGCAGGGTGGACTCGGTGCCGCCAGAGGCGGCTTGGGCGTAGGCGGGGGAAATCAACACAGGCGGTCTCCAGCGGGTTCAGAACAACCGGCGATTGTATGCCGCCCCCTTGACAGAGGCGGGTTTCTCAGCCGCTGAAGCCGCCGCCGCGTCAGGCGGCCTGGCGCGCCGGCGCCGCGGTGGCGCCTTCACGCCAGCGCGCCAGCAGCGCCTCGCGCCGCGCGGCGGCGGCCTGGGCGTGGCGCTCCTTCACGTGGCCAAAGCCCTTGATCTGCTCGGGCAACCGCGCGATCTCCAGCGCCAGCGCCTGGCTGTCGGGCGTGAGCCCGGACAGCAGGGCCTCGACGTCGGCGCGGTACTGGGCGATCAGGGCGCGCTCCATGCGGCGCTCGGCGGTGCGGCCGAAGGGATCGAGCGCGCCGCCGCGCAGGCCCTTGAACTTCGCCAGCCAGCGGAAGGCCGTGAACATGAAAGGACCGTAGGGCCGCTTGACCAGCTCGCCGCGCTCGTTCTTCTTGGCGAACAGCGGCGGCGCCAGGTGCACCTTGAGCGAGAAGTCGCCCTCGAACTGGGCCGCGATCTTGTCGTGGAAGGCGGCGTCTGTGTGCAGGCGCGCCACCTCGTACTCGTCCTTGTAGGCCATGAGCTTGAACAGCGAACGCGCCACAGCCTCGCTCAGCGCGGTCTTGCCCAGGGCCTGCGACTCGGCCTGGCGCACGCGCTCGACGAAGTCGCGGTATTCGCGGGCGTAGGCCGCGTTCTGGTAGCCGGTGAGGAAATCGGCCCGGCGGGCGATGAGCTGCTCCAGCGTCTCGCGCGGCTGGAACTGGATGACCTGCGCGGCCGGACCGGCCAGACCGCTGGCGGCCAGCACGGCCGGCAGGTCGTGCGCGGCGCGGCGGCCCCATTCGAAGGCGGCCTTGTTTTGCTCCACCGCCACAGCGTTGAGCTCGATCGCGCGCATCAGTGCGGCCTGGCCCAGCGGGATCCAGCCCTTCTGCCAGGCGTAGCCCAGCATCAGCGGGTTGGTGTACAGGCTGTCGCCGAGCAGGCGGGTGGCCAGGTGCTCGGCGTCCACCACGCCCACCGCCTGATGGCCCAGGTGGTTGACCAGGGTGTCCACGCAGGCCTGCGCAGGGCTGAGCCAGTCGGGGTTCTTCACGAAGGCCGCCGTGGGCGTGGCGCTGCTGTTCACGGCCACGTGCGTGCGGCCTTCGCGCAGGCGCTGCCAGGTTTCCTTGTTGGCGGCCACGATCGGGTCGCAGCCGATGACCAGGTCGGCCGAGGCGGCCGAGACGCGGGTGGTGCGGATGCGCTCCTGCGAGTCGCCGATCAGCACGTGGCTCCAAGTGGCGCCGCCCTTTTGCGCCAGGCCCGCCGCGTCCTGCGTGACGATGCCCTTGCCTTCCAGGTGCGCGGCCACGCCCAGCAGCTGGCCGATGGTGATGACGCCCGTGCCGCCCACGCCGGCGACGATGATGCCCCAGGCGTCGTGGCCCAGCGCTGGCAACGTCGGGTGCGGCAGCGCGCCGCCCTCCCACCCGACCTTGGCCGCGCCCTTCTTCTTGCGCAGCTGGCCGCCCTCCACCGTCACGAAGCTCGGGCAGAAGCCGTTCACGCAGGAGAAGTCCTTGTTGCAGGTGCTCTGGTTGATCTGGCGCTTGCGACCGAAGGGCGTCTCCAGCGGCTCCACCGACAGGCAGTTGGACTTCTCGCCGCAGTCGCCGCAGCCCTCGCACACCAGCTCGTTGATGACCACGCGCTGGTTCGGCTCGGCCATGGTGCCGCGCTTGCGGCGGCGGCGTTTTTCGGTGGCGCAGGTCTGGTCGTAGATGATGACCGTGGTGCCCTCGATCTCACGGAACTCGCGCTGCACGGCGTCCAGCGTGTCGCGGTGCTGGATGGCGATGCCCTCGGGAATGCCCGTCACGCCGTCGTATTTGTCGGGCTCGTCGGTGACGATGGTGATCTTCTTCACCCCCTCGGCGCGCATGCTCTGCGCGATCTGCACCACGCTGTGGCCCGAAGCCGACAGGCTTCCTTCCTCGCCGTGGCGCTCGCCAACAAGCTGGCCGCCGGTCATGGCCACGGCATCGTTGTAGAGGATCTTGTAGGTGATGTTCACGCCCGAGGCGATGCTCTGGCGGATCGCCAGGATGCCCGAGTGGAAGTAGGTGCCGTCGCCGAGGTTGGCGAACATGTGCTTGTCGGTGCTGAAGGGCTGCTGACCCACCCAGGGCACGCCCTCGCCGCCCATCTGGGTGAAGCCCACGGTGGCGCGGTCCATCCAGATGCTCATGAAGTGGCAGCCGATGCCGGCCATGGCGCGCGAGCCCTCGGGCACCTTGGTGCTGGTGTTGTGCGGGCAGCCGGAGCAGAACCAGGGCTGGCGCTCGGCGCCGGGCACGCCCTGGGTCAACAGGGTCTGCAGCGAGCGCTCCTGGGCGTCGAGGATGGCCAGCTGCGCGTCGATGCGCGCCATCACGTCCTCGGGCACATTGCCCAGCTTCTTCAGGCGCCTGGCAATGGCGCGCGCGATCAGCGCCGGATTGAGGTCGGCCTTGGCGCGCAGCAGGGTGTTGGCGCTGGGGTTGGGGCGCGACCATTCGCCGCCGCTGAAATCGTCCTCGGACTCGTCGAACTTGCCGAGCACGTTGGGGCGCACGTCGGGCCGCCAGTTGTACAGCTCTTCCTTCAGCTGGTACTCGATGACCTGGCGCTTTTCCTCCACCACCAGGATCTCGCGCAGGCCGGTGGCGAACTCGCGCGTGGTCTGAGCCTCCAGCGGCCACACCACCGCCACCTTGTGCAAGCGCAAACCGATGCGGCGGCAGGTGGCGTCGTCCAGGCCCAGGTCCACCAGCGCCTGGCGCGTGTCGTTGTACGCCTTGCCGCTGGCGATGACGCCGAAGCGGTCGTTGGGTCCGGCCACCACGTTGTGGTTGAGCTTGTTGGCGCGCACGTAGGCCAGGGCCGCGTACCACTTGTGGTCGAACAGGCGGGCCTCCTGCTCCAGCGCGTGGTCGGGCCAGCGGATGTGCAGGCCGCCGGGTGGCATCTCGAACTCGGGGATCACGATCTGCACGCGCTCGGGGTCGATCAGCGCGGTGGAGCTCGATTCGACGATCTCCTGGATGGTCTTCATGCCCGTCCACACGCCCGAGAAGCGGCTCATGGCGAAGGCGTGCAGGCCCAGGTCCAGGATCTCCTGCACGCTGGCCGGAAAGAACACCGGCAGGCCGCAGGCCTTGAAGATGTGGTCGCTTTGGTGCGCGGCGGTGGAGCTCTTGGCCACGTGGTCGTCGCCGGCCACAGCGATCACGCCGCCCCAGGGGCTGGTGCCGGCCATGTTGGCGTGCTTGAACACGTCGGAGCAGCGGTCCACGCCCGGGCCCTTGCCATACCAGATGCCGAAGACGCCATCGAAGCGGTTCGTGCCCGGGGGCGCGAAGCCCAGCTGCTGCGTGCCCCACAGCGCCGTGGCCGCCAGCTCCTCGTTCACGCCGGGCTGGAAGACGATGTTCTGCTTCTTGAGGTGCGGCGCCGCCTTCTGCAGGGACTGGTCATAGCCCCCCAGCGGCGAACCGCGGTAGCCGCTGATGAACCCCGCCGTGTTCTTGCCGATCAGCGCGTCGCGCTGGCGCTGCAGCATGGGCAGCTTCACCAGGGCCTGCACCCCGCTCATGAAGGCGCGGCCGTGGTCCAGTGTGTATTTGTCGTCCAGGGTGACGGTTTCCAGGGCCTGGCGGATGTGCTCGGGCAGCGGCGCGTTCATGTTCTGTCTCCTTCGTGGGCGGGGCGTCTCGTGGACGCAGGCGTGCGGGGGCCGGCCCCGGGTAGGGACCGGCCCCCAGTCTGCCGCGCAGTGTATGCCCCAGCTTCCGATAGGTGTTTGCTTTTCATGCCCGGAATTTGCATCATTCAGAAAGAATATTTCTTCATTCCGCCCATCATGGAAACACTGGACAAGTTTGACCTCTCGATCCTGCAAGAACTGCAAGCCGATGGCCGGCTCACCAACGCAGAGCTCGCGCAGCGCGTGGGCCTGTCGCCGGCGCCCTGCTGGCGGCGCGTGCGCTCACTGGAAGAGCGGGGCTTCATCCAGGGCTACCGCGCCGTGCTGGACCGCGACAAGCTCGGCCTGGGGGTGCTGGCCTTCGTGCGGCTGGACGCCGACCGCAACAACGGCGACACCACGCGCCAGCTCGAACAGGCCATCCGCGCCATCCCCGAGGTGGTGGCCTGCCACTACATCAGCGGCTCCGGCACCTTCGAGCTGCAGGTGGTGAGCCGCGACCTGCACCACTTCAGCGCCTTCGCACGCGAGGTCCTGCTCAACCTGCCCAACGTCAAGGACCTGCACACCAGCTTCTCCCTGGGGGAGGTCAAGGCGGGCGGCGCGCTGCCCCTGAGCCACTTTGCGACCCTGCCCAAGCACTCGGCCTAAAGACCTAACGCCTGGGCATGGCCCCGGCCGCCCTGGGCCCTGAAAAGGCGCCGCCCGATCAAAAGCCGACGCCCCGCGCCCCGGCCGGCGCCACGCTGCCTTTGTTCTGATGGCCTGCCGGGCAAAGGTACGCACACGGCAATACCAGACAAAACTTAAGCAAAACAATCGTCCATTTGTGGCCGAATTTCGACCGCTAAGTCACCTATGTGCCTCAAGTGCTTGAAAAACGTGACTTTTTCCTATCTGATGAATTGTCACAGGGAGTTTCCGCGCCTAGCATTCGGCCCAACGTCGAACCAAAGTGGTACGCCACAAAGTACTCAGTCTTTCAAATTTGAAGGAACCCTTGTGAAGAACTCCCTGCTGCTCCGCTCGGCCCTGGCCCTGGCCCTGGCCACCCCCCTGATGGCGTCCGCCGAATCCCAGCTGGTCACCGGCGCCGGCAACGCCGCCGCCCGCCTGGATTTCCGCGTCATCGTGCCGCGCGTGCTGTTCCTGGGCGTGGGCACCGGCGCCGCCGCCGCCACCCCGGCCAACAACACCACCATCGACACGGTCACGTTCGACTACACCGCCAACCCGGCGGCCGTCGGCACCGGTGCGGCGGCCGGCACCATCACCGGCAACGTGGTGCCGGTGCGCGTGATCGGCAACAACGGCCAGATCACGCTGGCGGCCTCCACCACCGGCGCCCTGACCAACGCCAGCGCCGACACCATCGCCTGGTCCGAGATCACCGCCACCAGCAACCAGGCCGCCACGCTGCCCAGCCCGGTCATCCCGAACACCGGCGCGGGCGCGGCGAGCAACGTCTCCCTGTCCTCCGGCACCAAGGTCACGGACCGCTCGGCCAACTGGACCTTCAGCTACGCCAACTCGGCCGTGGTGGCCCCCGGCACCTACGGCACCAGCAACGGCCGCGTGACCTACACCGCGTCCATGCCCTGAAGGCGCGGGCCCGGCCGCAGGCTCAGCCCCCTGTGACACCAGGCCCCGGCCTGCGCCGGCGAACGAAGGGGACACACCATCCCCTTCGCCCGGCCTCCCCACCCGATCCGCCACCCCGATGGGACGCTCGACGAGCCGCCCCGGAAGCCCTAGGTCCCGAGACACCATGCCGCGCGCCGCGCCCTCGAGCCCCCTGAGAACCGCCGTCGGTGCTGGCCTGCTGCTGCTGGGCCTGGCGGAAATGGCCACCGCCCACGCCTGGTCGCTGAACATCAATTCCGGCAGCCGCCGCCTGTTCCTGCACGTGGGCAATGGTTCGGTGAGCAACGCCAGCGGCAACTTCAACGGCGCCACGGGCACCAACGGCGCGATCAACCTGGTGCAGGTCACGGTGCCGGCGGCCCAGCTGGGCAACGGCACCGACCTGGCCATGACCAGCGACAGCACCCAGTCCACCAGCCTGTACGGCGATGGCAACAACACCTGCCCGACGCCGTCCAGCCAGGTGATGGTGGGCGCCGGTTACCGCCGCAACGGCGGCTCGGCCAGCGCCACGCTCGGCGTCACCTCGCCCGCCAGCCTCACCAGCGCCGCGGGCGACACGATCCCCTTCACCGAAATCAGCTGGACCGTCTCGGCCCCGGGCAGCGGTGTGCCGAACGTGATTCCCGCCGGCACCTTCAGCGGCGCCACGCAGACCCTCGCCACGGTGCCCGGCAACACCTACATCGAGAACTGCCATAGCTTCAGCTACGCCAACAACGCCGTGCGCGCGGCGGGCACCTACAACGGGCGGGTGACCTACACCCTGAGCGCGCCATGAGCCGCGCGCGCCCACGGGCCCGCCTGGCCAGCGCCCTGCTGGGCGCCACGCTGGCCCTGCCGGCGGCGGCCAACCCGCACCGCCTGGACGATTCCCAGAGCTACACCGTTCCGCCCAATGTGCAGATGCAGTGGCTGCCGCTCAAGCCCGGCCAGCCCTTCGGGCAGGGCATGGAGGCCTGGCTGCGCGTGAACGTGCGCATCGACACCCGCCAGTGGGCCGGCCGCAGCGGCCGCGTCTACATGGTGCTGCCCTCGGACCAGGCCTCCCGCGTCGAGGCCGTCTGGACCACCCAGGGCCGGCTGCAGGCCGGGCGGCTGCTGTCCGGCGAGAGGGCCCTGGTGTACGCCGGCCCCATCCCCGGCCCGACGCTGCAGGACCAACTGCAGGTGCACCTGCGCGCCAACCCGGACTGGACCGCCAACAGCCGCCGCCTGGACTTCCATTTCGAACTGGACGTGGACTGAACGCCCCATGCGCATCGCCTCCTTGACACGCCTGCTGCTCGCCGCCGGGGCCGGCGCACTCGCCCTCCAGACCGTCCCCGCCGGGGCGCAGGGCTTCGCCGCCTACATCACGCCGCCCCGCTTCGAGCTGCAGCTCAAGGCCGGCGAGGCCTCGCGCCAGGTGGTGGAGATCCAGCACGCGGGCCTGCAGAAGGGCAGCTACCGCCTCTACACGAACGACTGGAGCCTGCGCGCCGACCAGTCGGTGGATTTCAGCGACGCCCTGGCACCCGACAGCTGCCGCCCCTGGGTGGCGATCGAGCGGCGCGAGCTCACCATCGAACCCGGCGCGCGCTACCGCTACCGCTTCGAGATCGCGCCGCCGCCGGGCACGCCGGCGCGCGAGTGCCGCTTCGCGCTGATGATCGAAGGCCTGGACACCACGCGCGTGCAGGGCGACCTGAACTTCCCGGTGGGCGGGCGCATCGGCGTGATCGTCTACGCCAGCGTCGGCGACGCCGCGCCGCAGCTGGCCATCACCGGCACGCGCGTGGTCACGGTGCAAGGCCAGCCCACCGCCGTGGTCGACGTGCGCAACAGCGGCAACGCCCATGGCCGGCTGGAGGGCTTCGTCAACGGCACCGACGCCCGCGGCACGCGCGTGGAAATGGCGCCGGCCGACCTGCCCATCCTGCCGGGCGAGACCCGCTCGGTGGCGATCCTCCCGGTGCCGGAGAACGGCAAGCCCGCGCCCGAGCTGCACTTTCCGCTGACGGTCAAGGGCCAACTGGAGTGGGGCAAGAACCGCCTGCCGCTGGACGCCCGCTTCGCGCCGTGAAGGCCCCGATGCCGCGTCCGCGCCTCGGCCTGCTGATTCTCCTGGGCGCCCTGGCTGGGCGCCCAGACCGGCGAGGCCCCGCCCGCCGGCGGCGCCGCGCCCTACGTGGACCGCGTGATCGAGAACCTGCCGCCCGAACCGGCGGACACCGCCGCCGACTATCCCTACGACCGCGACGGCTGGCCGCGCTACCTGCGGCTGGAGGCGCGCGTGGGCTCGTTGCCCTTCGACCAGCAGCGCCGCACCCGCATCGGCTACGGCCTGTACGGCCTGCTGGAAACGCCCAACCACGGCAGCCTGTCCATCGATGGCACCTACACCCCGGCCGACAGCAGCGGCACGCTGACGCTGCGCCAGCGCGCCATGCCGCTGGACGGCGGCTGGCTGGCCAGCCACGAACTGGGCGTGATCAACCCGCCCATGCCGGGCATCCTGCGCCTGCCGGCGCGCGTGTTCGTGCCCAGCGCGCTGCTGCAGGGCGCCAGCGCCGAGTGGGAGAACCCGGGCCGCGGCCTGCAGTTGCAGGCCAGCACCGGCGAACCCGGCCGGCTCGACTTCCTGCCGGCCAACGGCTTTCGCCGCCTGCCCGGCCAGCGCACGGCCTTCGGCGGCCAGTGGCGCCTCGGCGCCGACGAGGCCAACCCGCTGGCCACCCAGGGCTGGACGCTCGCCCTGCGCCACGAGGACGGGCGGCGCGTGTCGGTGCTGGACACCCCCGCTCAGCCGAGCGACACCGTCAACGCCGACTCCACCCTGCTGGCCCTGCGGCGCGAAGACGCCGGCTACCGCCTGCAGGGCCAGCTGATGAGCACCCGCTCCAGCCAGTTCAGCGGCTCGCGCAGCGGCTTCTGGTTCGACGGCGAATGGGACGACGGCCCGCGCACCCACGGCCTGGGCGCCTACCGCCTGCAGCCGGACCTGAGCTGGGCGAACCTGCCCATGGCCAACGACCTGGTCGGCGCCTACGCGCGCACGGCCTGGCGCACGCGGCAGTGGTCGGCCGAGGGCTCCATCGACTGGCTCGACTCCCTCAGCGGGCGCAGCGGCAGCGGCACCTTCGCCACCGGCTCGGCCCGCTGGCGCCTCAACCGCGACCACAGCCTGGGCGCCGGCGCCACGCTGCGCCGCTTCGACGGCGACGCCTGGAGCACCTGGGGCGACTGGCGCTTCCAGAATGGCTGGGGCACCACCGGCCTGCGCCTGGAACTCACGCACGGCCAGGGCGAGCCCGACTCGCGCTGGCTGAGTTGGGACCAGGAGTGGGCCACGCAACAGGGCTGGGCGGTCTCCACCAGCCTCGGCCTGCGAAACTACGACGCCGTCCAGGCCCAGCCCGCCGAGAACGCCTGGAACGCCGCGCTGAGCCTGTCCGCGCCGCTGGGCAACCGCGCCGGCCTGCGCGGCAACCTCGCCACCGAGCGCGGCGACAACGGTCAGTCGCGCCACAGCCTGAACCTGAGCGCCAACTGGCGCATCGACCCGCGCTGGAGCCTGGAAGCCCACTACAACCGCTCCACCGGCCGCAGCCGCCTCGCGCCGTCGCTGGACCCGCTGGCGCCCTTCCTGCCGCTCACCGTGCCGGACTCGGACCGCTCGTTCTACGTGCTGCTGCGCTACGAGTTCGAGGCCGGCAGCCGCAGCGTGCCCCTGGGCGGGCGCGCGGCCGACGGCGGCGGGCGCATCGAAGGCACGGTGTATTTCGACACCAACCGCAACGGCACGCAGGAGGCCAGCGAGGCCGGCGTGCCCAACGCCACCGTCTACCTGGACAACCGCTACGCCGTGCGCACCGACAGCCAGGGCCGCTTCGAATTCCCCTTCGTGGCCAGCGGGCCGCGCACGCTCAGCGTGCGCAACGACAGCCTGCCGCTGCCCTGGGGCGTGGTCGACAAGGGCCAGGCCCTGCTGGAGGTGCGCCGGCGCGAGAGCGTGTCGGTGAGCCTCCCGGTGCAGCGCAATGAATAAGCGCTGACGAACGGGGCCTCGCCCCATTCAAGTTCGGGCCCAAAAGCACGATAAGGGGTGCATGTCCACCCCCCTTCGCCCGTTCCTGCCCGCCGCGGCCGCCTGCGCGCTGCTGCTGGCGCCGGCCACCGGCATGGGCGACAGCGCGTGGGCATCGCGGGGCAATGCCAGTGCCGCGCTGGACTTCCGCATCGTCATTCCGCCGGTGATGCGCGTGCTGGAGAACAGCCACCCGCACCAGCTCGACGCCTCCGCCGGCGGCGAGGCCAGTGCCCAGCAGCGCCTGGTGGTGCTATCCAACCTGAAGCACGGGTTCTGTGTCTCGCTGCGCCGCGCCGCGCCCCAACTCGGCACCTGGGAGCTGCAGGCCGACCCGAACAGCGGCGTCCAGCTCAGCCCCACGGTCGACGGCTACCGCCTCTGCGGCACCCGCCCGGGGCAATACACGGTGCTGCTGCAGCACCGCTTCGGCACCCGCGACAGCCAGGCCAGCGCCTTGCACTGGCCGGTGCAGACCGACATCTCGGCCATCTGATCCCCGCGCGCCGTGGCCGTTCGCCCACGAAACGCCGTGTCGGGATGTAAGCCTCACGCCCCGATCACGCATTCGAGCGTGGCCTCGCGGCGCGGCTGCGCCAATCTGTTCTGTACTTATCGGCGGGGGCGCGCGGACAGGTGCGGCGCGATGCCGTGGCGCTGCCACACCCGGCGCACGGTCGTGGCGCTGAGACCCAGGTAAGCCGCCAGGCTGCGCGTGCTCCAGTTCGTGCCCGCAGCCGGCTGCTCGTCCCGCGTCGCGCGCAACACGTACCACTCGACCGCGGCGGTCACGCTCGGCGCGCGCCCCGAACGCGGCGCGTCCTGCAGCAAGGCCTGGACGCCACCCTCGATGAAGCGCCGGCGCCACAAGGCCACCTGGCGCCGATCGAGCTTCACCTCCTCGGCGATGTCCTTGTTGCGCCAGCCCTGCGCCGCCAGCAGGATCAGCCGGGCGCGCTGCTGCACGCGGGCCTGCACGCGCCGCCCCTTGGACAGCGCGCGCAATTCGCGCTCGGTTTTCGCATCCGTCTCGATCGCTTCAGCCACCCGCATCTTGGCTACCTCCTGGGCGACTGAGCCCTTCTCGCGGGCATAAGTTCAATCAATTCTGGCGCGCTGTACACCGATGCGCGCGAACGAATTTCTGCGCGGGTATCGGTCGCATGCATCACGCGGCGCAACTCAAGCTTCGTTACATGCGGCCCAGGGGCGGGCTCCAAGAATGAATTGGCGAGCGCGGGCCCCGCCTGTCCGCGCCTTACCCCCCAACCACCCCGACACGCAGGGAGTCATGCATGCCGTGCTTCAGCCGCCAGCCTTTGCCATGCGCCCTCCAGGTGCATACCAAGCACCCACACAGGGCGCGCCCGTCCAACCCCAGCATCCGCGGTGGGCCCTGACATGGCCCGCGCGCACGCCCAAGGGCTGGAGAGGCGCCGATCCGCGCAAGGCGGACCGGGCGTCGTCGTCCCGCTCCACACCGAACACGACCTCGCCCACAGCCTCGCGCCCTGGGCCGACCTCGGCCGGCGCGAACAACAGGTCAGGGCCTGGCTGGTGCTCACCGACCTGTGCGTGCTCGGCCTGTGCTTCATCGCCGGGCGCCTGCCGGCGTGGCTTCGCGACGAGGTGAGCCTCTCGCAGGCCATGAACGTCTGGTGGGCCGCCAACGGCCACCTGCGCCTCACCCTGTTCGCCGCCATCGCCGTGGCCATGGTGAGCTGGATGTGGACCGTGCAGGGCCACTACACAGCGCACCGCCGCAAACCCTGGTGGGACGAAGCGCGCCAGCTGATCCAGGTGATCGTGCTCGCGGCCCTGCTCGACGCCATGGTCATCTACCTCGCCAAGTGGCCGCTCTCCCGCCTGTGGACCGGCGCCACCTGGGGCCTGGTGTTCATCTGTCTGCCGCTGGCCCGCCTGGCGGTGCGCGGCCTGTTGTTGCGCGCCGGCCTGCTCACGCAACCCTACGTGCTCATCGGCCACCCTGGCGACGTCGAGAAGGCCGCCGCCGCCTTGGCCAGCGAGCCCCTGCTGGGCTACCGGCCGGTGGCCGTCGTCTGCCCCGACCCCGGCGCGCGGCTGGTCAAGCTCGCCGGCGGGCACGTGGTCGCGCCCACGGCGCTCACGCCCGGCGTGCGCGACTTCCTCGCGCGGCCCGGGCCCCACCAGCTGGTGGGGGTGCTGGGCCTGCGCGACAACAACTGGCTGCGCGAACTCGCGCAGGAGCTCATGCTCACCCGCGACGACCTCGTCATGGTGCCCGCACTCGGCGGCCTGCCCATCTACGGCATGGAGGTCTCGCACTTCTTCAGCCACGACGTGCTGCTGCTGCGTGCCCGCAACAACCTCAACCGCCGCGGCCCGCAGGTGCTCAAGCGCGCGCTCGACATCGTGGGCGCGGCCACCCTGCTGGTGCTGCTGGCGCCGCTGCTGGCCTGGGTCGCCTGGCGCATCAAGCGCGACGACGCCGGCCCGGTCTTCTTCGTGCAGAAGCGCGTGGGCGTGGACGGCCAGCTGTTCGACTTCATCAAGTTCCGCAGCATGGTGATGGACGCCGACGCCGCGCTGGAGCGCTGGAAAACCGAGAACGAGAAGCTCTACGTGCAGTACCTGGCCAGCAACTTCAAGCTGGCCAACGACCCCAGGGTCACCCCGATCGGCCGCCTGATCCGACGCACCAGCATCGACGAACTGCCCCAGCTCATCAACGTGCTGCGCGGCGAGATGAGCCTGGTCGGTCCGCGGCCGCTGCTGGCCCGCGAGCTCGGCGAGTACGGCAAGAGCATCGCCGCCTACGGCAAGGCCCGCCCCGGCATCACCGGCCTGTGGCAGATCAGCGGCCGCAGCGCCAGCACCTTTCAACACCGCATCAACATGGACCTCTGGTACGTGCGCAACTGGTCGCTCTGGTACGACCTCGTGATCATGCTGCGCACCGTGCGCGTGGTTCTCAGACAGGAAGGCGCTTGCTGATGAACACACCCGACAGCATCTACGTCGCGGGCCACCGCGGCATGGTCGGCTCCGCCATCGTGCGCCGGCTGCTCGCCGCCGGCCACCCGGCCAGCCGCCTGCTCACCCGCACGCACGCCGAGCTCAACCTGACGGACCAGGCCGCCGTGCGCGCCTTCTTC
The DNA here is from genome assembly GCF_016903055.1 of Hydrogenophaga sp. YM1. Taxonomy (NCBI): domain Bacteria; kingdom Pseudomonadati; phylum Pseudomonadota; class Betaproteobacteria; order Burkholderiales; family Comamonadaceae; genus Hydrogenophaga; species Hydrogenophaga sp. YM1. Next base: position 4,619,548 of record NZ_CP070223.1, read on the forward strand.
GCGCGGACCCAGCCGAAGCAGGTGTACCTCGCCGCGGCCAAGGTCGGCGGCATCCACGCCAACAACGTCTTCCCCGCCGACTTCATCTACCAGAACCTCATGATCGCGGCCAACGTGATCGAGGCCGCGTTCTGCAACGGCGTGCAGAAGCTGCTGTTCCTCGGCTCCAGCTGCATCTACCCCCGGCTGGCGCCCCAGCCCATGAGCGAGCAGGCCCTGCTCACCGGGCCGCTGGAGCCCACCAACGAGCCCTACGCGGTGGCCAAGATCGCCGGCATCAAGCTGTGCGAAAGCTACAACCGCCAGTTCGGTGCCAGCCATGGCGTGGACTACCGCTGCGTCATGCCCACCAACCTGTATGGGCCGGGCGACAACTACCACCCGGACAACAGCCACGTCATCCCCGCGCTGATCCGCCGCTTCCATGAAGCGAAGGAGATCGACGCGCCCGAGGTCGCCATCTGGGGCAGCGGCGCGCCGCTGCGCGAGTTCCTCTACGTCGACGACATGGCCGCCGCCTGCGTGCACGTCATGAACCTGCCCAAGGCCCGCTACGCGCAGCACACGCAGCCCATGCTCAGCCACATCAACGTGGGCTCGGGGTCGGACCTGAGCATCGCCGAACTCGCGCACGGCATCGCCCGCGTCGTGGGCTTCAAGGGCCGCATCGGCTTCGACGCCAGAAAACCCGACGGCGCGCCGCGCAAGCTCATGAACAGCGACCGCCTGCACAGCCTGGGCTGGCGGGCCCAGGTCGACCTGCCCCAGGGACTGGCACTGACCTACCAGGACTTCCTCCAGACCACCGCCCTCCGCCAATTGCCGATCGCCGCGCTATGACCACCAACCCGCCCCTCCCCCACGCCAAGCCCCGCGTCGCCCTCATCACCGGCGTCACCGGCCAGGACGGCTCCTACCTCGCCGAGCTGCTGCTCGACAAGGGCTACGTCGTGCACGGCATCAAGCGCCGCAGCAGCCAGTTCAACACCCAGCGGGTGGACCACATCTACCAGGACCCGCACATCGACGACGCCCGCTTCCACCTGCACTACGGCGACCTGAGCGACACCAGCAACCTGATCCGCATCGTGCAGGAAACGCAGCCCGACGAGGTCTACAACCTCGGCGCGCAGAGCCACGTGGCGGTGAGCTTCGAGAGCCCCGAGTACACCGCCGACGTGGACGGCATGGGCACGCTGCGCCTGCTCGAGGCCATCCGCATCCTCGGGCTGGAGAAGAAAACGCGCTTCTACCAGGCCAGCACCTCCGAGCTGTACGGCCTGGTGCAGGAGATCCCGCAGAAGGAAACCACGCCCTTCTACCCGCGCAGCCCCTACGCCGTGGCCAAGCTCTACGCGTACTGGATCGTGGTGAACTACCGCGAGGCCTACGGCATGTACGCCTGCAACGGCATCCTGTTCAACCACGAGTCCCCGCGCCGCGGCGAGACCTTCGTCACCCGCAAGATCACGCGCGGCCTGGCCAACATCGCGCAGGGACTGGAGCGCTGCCTGTACATGGGCAACCTCGATTCGCTGCGCGACTGGGGCCACGCCAAGGACTACGTGCGCATGCAGTGGATGATGCTGCAGCAGGAACGGCCCGAGGACTTCGTCATCGCCACCGGCGTGCAGTACAGCGTGCGCCAGTTCATCGACATGGCCGCGCGCGAACTGGGCATCAGCCTGCGCTTCGAGGGCGAGGGCGCGAACGAGCGGGCCATCGTGCAGGCCGTCGAGGGCGACCAGGCGCCGGCGCTGCGGCCGGGCCAGGTGATCGTGCAGGTGGACCCGCGCTACTTCCGCCCCACCGAGGTGGAGACGCTGCTGGGCGACCCCGCCAAGGCCAAGGCCTCGCTGGGCTGGGTGCCGCGGATCGCCCTGCGCGAGATGGTGACGGAGATGGTGGCCGCCGACCTGGCGCAGGCCCGCCGCCACGCCCTGCTCAAGACCCACGGCTACGCCGTGGCGGTGTCCGGCGAGCACTGACCCAGCGGACGCACGGCCATGTTGCTCCCCCAGCCCTTGCGCCCATCGGCCCTGGCCCGCTCGCCCCTGGCGCGGCGCATGGCCTCGGGCGCGGGCGCCTACGGCTACGCGCAGGCGGTGAGCATCGGCACGCAGCTGGTCTCGCTGCCGCTGTTCCTGCACTACTGGGACATGGCCACCTACGGCTACTGGCTGGCCCTGACGGCCTTGCCCTTCTACCTGTCGATGGCCGACGCCGGCATCTCCCACGCCGCGTGCAACCGCATGATCGGCCTGATCACGCAAGGCCAGAAGGCGCGCGCCGTCGAGGTGTTCCACAGCGCCGTGGCCTTCGTGGCGGCGGTCTCGTTGCTGGCCCTGCTGGCCGTGGGCGGCACCTTGCTGCTGCTGCCCGCCGGCACACTGCAGGCGCCCGGCTGGAAGGCGGTGCTCATGCTGCTGTCGCTGAGCGTCGTGCTCAGCCTGTTCTGCAGCCTGGCCGAGGTCATCTACAAGGCCACCGGCGGCTACGCGGCCGGCACCTACCTCGTGACTACCGGCCGCCTGGTCGACTGGACCGGCGGCCTGGTCGGCCTGGCGCTCACGCAGCGCTTCATCGGCGTCGCCGCGGCCATGCTGCTGGCGCGCCTGGGCTACACACTGCTCAGCCTCTGGCTGAGCCAGCGGCGCACCGACTTCCTGCGCTGGGGCCTGCGCCACGCCAACGCGGCCGACATCCGCCAGACCGCGGCACCCGGCATGCTGTTCCTCTCGCTCTCGCTCACCAACGCGCTGAGCCTGCAGGGCTTCACGCTGCTGGTGGCCGCCACCCTGGGCCCCGCCGCCACCGCCGTGTTCAACACCTACCGCACCATCGCCCGGGTCGTGGTGCAGGTCACCAACGCCCTGAGCAACCCGCTCTGGCCCGAGCTCACGGCCCTCAAGGGCCAGCGGGACGACGCCGCCTTCTGGCGGCTCTACCGCCGGGCCAAGCGCCTGGGCCTGTTGATCGCGGTGGCCGGCGCCGCGCTGGTGTACGCGGCCTCGCCCCACCTGCTGGAGGTCTGGACCCACGGCCAGATCCCCTTCACCGCCAGCGGCATGGCGCTGTTCCTGCTCTACGCCGCCGTGTGTTCGGCCACCCAGGTCCCGCGCGTCGTGCTCATGTCCATCAACCGCCACGCCGGCCTGGCCGCGCAGAGCCTGGCCGCCGCCGTGGTCTCGCTCGTGGTGGCCTGGCTGGTCTGGCGCGGCGCCGGCATGGCGGGCGTGGTGGGCGCCATGGTGCTGGGCGAGGCCCTGGTCTGGCTCACCGCCACGCGCGCGGTGCAGCGCCTGCACGCCACGAAAGGCGCCGCATGATCGTCGACCTCGTCCACGCCCCGCCCCCCGACACGCCGCACGACGTGATCGTCGTCGGCGGCGGCACGGTGGCCCTGCTGCTGGCGGTGCTGCTGGAGCGCCAGGGCCAGCGCGTGCTGGTGCTGGAGACCGGCGGCGGCGGCTTCGAAACGCCGGCGCAGCAGCTCAACGAGGCCAGCGTCATCGGCCGCGCCCACAACGGCATCGCCGTGGCGCGCGGGCGCGCGCTGGGCGGCACCTCCAACCTCTGGGGCGGCCAGCTCACCGGCTTCGTGCCGTCCGACTTCGAGGCCCGCGCGGGCGTGTCCGACGCGCCCTGGCCGATCGCCTACCAGGACCTGCTGCCCTGGTACGACGCCGTGGCCCGGGAGCTGCGCCTGGCCGACGCACTCGACGAGGACACGCCTCAGGCGCACAAACTGTTCGGCAACGGCTACCCCGAGATCCCGGGCTTCACCTTGTTCCTCACCCGCTGGCTCAAGGAGCCCGCCATGGCCCGGTACTTCGGCGAGCGCCTGCGCCACGCGCCCCGGCTCACCGTCCTGCTGCACGCCCACGCCACCGGCCTGGAGCTGTCGGCCGACGGCCAGTGCGTCGCTGCCGTGCGCGTGGCGCGGCCCGACGGCCGCTCGGCCACCCTGCGCAGCCCGCGCGTCGTGCTGGCCAACGGCACCATCGAAATCGCCCGCCTGCTGCTGGCCTGCGCGGCCGAGCAGCCCCAGGCCCCGTGGGCGGCCAACCCCTGGCTCGGCGCCGGCTTCCAGGACCACCTGGAAATGCGCGGCGGCCAGGTGCACCCGATCGACAGGCCGCGCTTCCTGCGCACCTTCCAGAACATCGTGCTGGGCGGCCACAAGTACCAGCCCAAGCTGCGGCTGAACACCGGTGCGGACCCCGCGCTCCAGGTCTCGGGCTACTTCGCGTTCGAGTCCAGCATCGCCGAGCACCTGCAGCACCTGAAGGTGCTGGCCCGCTCGCTGACCCGCGGCGCCCTGCCGCGCCAGGGCCTGGGCGAGGTGCTGCGCCACGTGCGGGGCATGGGCAGCGCCTGGCTGCCGATGGCCGTGCAGTACCTGCGGCACCACCGCATCTACAACCCGGCCGACCGGGGCGTCTGGCTCGTCATGCACGCCGAACAACTGCCCCGCGACGACAGCCGCATCGCCCTCGACCACCAGCGCAAGGACCGCTTCGGCATGCCCCTGGCCGCGCTGGACTGGCGCATCGGCGGGCGGCCCGAGGTGCAGGCCATGGCCGCTTTCGTGCGCCGCGCCGGGCGCAGCCTGCAGGCCGCCGGGCTGGCCCGCGTGGAGATCGATCCGCTGCTCGCCGACGAGGACCCGCGCGCGCTGGACCGGGCCACCGACACCTACCACCAGTGCGGCGGCGCCCGCATGGGCCACCACCCGCGCGACGGCGTGGTCGACCGCGAACTGCGCGTGTTCGGCACCCACAACCTGTACGTGGCGGGCGCCGCGGTGTTCCGCACCTCCAGCTACGCCAACCCCACGTTCACCGCCATGGCGCTCACGGCCCGCCTGGCCGACCAGCTGGGCCGCGAGGCGGCCACGGCATGAGCATGGACAGCCACGCCGCCCTCATCGCCCAGCGCCTGGGCTTTGGCTGCGGCCGCCTCAAGGGCGGCCATGAAAAGGCCAACGCCCTGCGGCTGGTGCACGCCGCGCTGGACATGGGGCTGCGCCACTTCGACACCGCGCCACCCTATGGGCTGGGCATGTCGGAAGCGGTGCTGGGCGAGGCCCTCAAGGGCCGGCAGGAGCCCGTCACCGTGTTCACCAAGGCCGGGCTGGCGCGCCCCGCCTCGCCCGGCCTGCTGCACACGGCGCGCGCCATCGTCCGGCCCCTGGCCCAGCGCGTGCCGGGGCTGCGCAGCGCGGTGCTCAAAGGCATGGCCCAGCGCGCCGCGCCCGCGCAGTTCCACCCCGACTTCATCGCCCGCTCCTTCGACACCAGCCTGCGCCTGCTGCAAACCGAGCGGGTGGAGGGCCTGCTGCTGCACGAGGCGCAGGCGCACGACGCGCTGGCGCCCTTGGAGCCGCTGCTCGAGCGCCGCGTGGCCCAGGGCCAGCTGGGCGCCTATGGCAGTTCCACCGGCGAATCCGCCGCCCGGCTGGTGCGCTTTGGGGCGGTGCGGCAGTACCGCTGCCCCCTGCCCGGCACCGAAGGGCCGCCGGCGGGGCCCACGGACATCCAGCACGGCGCGTTCCGGTGCATCGCCCCGGCCATCGCGCAGCGGATGGAACAGGACCCGCGGCTCAAGGACCAGCTGGCCAGCCTCCTGCCCCCCGGCACGGACCCGATGACCGCGACCGGGGCGCTGGCGCTGGCCTATGCGCTGGCGCGCGGCCAGCACCGCCTGCTGTTCTCGACCGACCAGCCACGCCGCCTGGTCGGCACGCTGTCGCTCCTGTGGCACATCACGGGCTCGGCCCACTTGCGGCCCGCGATGCAGGCGCTGCACGCGGCCTTCGTCCCGAGAGGTACCCCATGCGCGGGCTGAGCACGCAGCTGTCGCGCTGGCTGCTGGGCGGCGCCATCTACCTCACGGGCTGGTACTACGAAGGGCCGGCGCTTCAGGCCGCCCAGATGGGCGCCATCAGCCTGCTGCTGATGGCCGGCTTCTTTTCCCTGCTGTCGGGCGACACGCTGCGCATCCGGCCCAGCCTCGTCGAATGGCTGTTCAGCGCCGCCTTCCTGTTCGCCATGCTGGTGGCCTGGGCCAGGGGCAACGCGCTGTCGACGATGTACGGCGCCATGCTGCTGCTGGTGCTGGCGGCCATCGCCCTGATGGTCCGGCACGGCCGGGCGGACGGCTTGGTCGCCGTGTTCCGGTGGGCCTATGTCGCGCTGCTCGGCACGCTGCTGCTGGTGGAGCCCCAGGCCCTGTTCGCCTCGCTCGCCGGCCACGTGGAGTACGGCCAGGGGCTGGTGCGCTACCAACCGCTGGGCATGCACCCCAACCTGAGCGGGCTGGTCTACGGCGGGGGGGCGCTGCTGTTCTTCCAGCACAGCCTGGCCGTGCGGCAACGGCCCCGACAGCTGTTCGCGCTGGCCATGGCGGGGCTGTGCCTGTGCGTGCTGCTGGCCGCGTCCGCGCGCGCCGGGATGCTGGCGCTGGCCATCACCGGCGCGACGGGCGTCACCCTGATCGCCTGGCGCGGCTCGCGCCGAGCGCGCATGGGCCTGGCGCTGGCGGTGCTCGCCGGCCTGGCGCTCGTGCTTCTGAAGTGGGCCGACATCAAGGACTACCTCTCCCTCATCCTCGATGTCGACTCGCCCACGCGGGGCGTGGAGTCCGGCGCCACCGGGCGCACCGATCTCTGGCGTGCCGGCGTCGAACTGGTGTTCTCCGACGGCGCGCTGCTGTTCACGGGGCGGGGCATCCGCTCGGCCCTGCCCGAGATCATCGGCTTCCCGGTCGAGAGCTCGTACATCAACCTGGCGCTGGAGCACGGGCTGTTCTTCGGCTCGCTCATCGTGCTGGCCTTCGCGGTCACCGGCTGCCGTGCGCTCAAGCACGGGCTGCAGGCCCAGCCGCCGCACTACCCGCTGTTCATGGCCGGGCTGATGGTGGTCTTCATCCTGGCCCAGTCGGTCTTCAACCGGTACCTGATCGGCGTGGGCAACCCCTATTCGCTCTGGATCCTCGTGCTGATCCTGCAACTGAACCTGCGGGCCATGCCCTCGGACCTGCGGGCCCGGCGCGCGCGAGCGGCGGCGCGCGCATGGCCCATGGACCGCGAAGCCTTCACCCCCCCTGGGAGCCTGACATGACACACAGAGACACGGACACCACGCTGATGCTGTGCCTGGCGACGGTGCTGATCACCCTGTCGCACCTGGACGCCTTCGTGCCGGACCCGCGCATCGCCACGGGCGGCGCCATCGGCAACTCGCTCTTCTTCTTCCTCTCGGGCTTTGGCCTGGCCAAGAGCCTGAACGCCGAGGCGGCGGGGGGCGCGCCGCCTTCGCTGTCGACCTACCTGCGCAAACGGGTGGTTCGCCTCTACCCCGCCGTCCTCATCGTGGCCTGCGCCATGCTCGCGGCCGGCATGGTCCACGTCGGCGGCATCGCCGAACTGGCGGCGGTCTTCGTCTGGCCCACGCCGTTCTGGTTCATCTCCGCGGTCATGGTGTTCTACGTGCCGGTGTTCTACCTGGCGCGCCTGCGCCCCGCCGGCATCGCCACGGCCATGGCGCTGTTGCTGGTGCCCTACGCCTTGTTCTACAGCCAGCTGGACCTGTCCACCTTCGTCGTGGAAGGGCGGGGCAACGATTTCACCTGGGCCAACCACTTCAAGTGGATCAACTACTTCGGCCTCACGCTGATGGGCTGCCTGGTCGCGCGCCTGGGCCTGACGCCCCGGCTCGGCCCCGCCGCCATCGCCTGGCTGCTGAGCGGCCTGCTGCTGTTCCTCGTCGCCAAGCTCACGCTGTTGCGCCTCGGCCTGGGCCATCTGCAGTTCGTGTTCCAGGCCCTGCTGTACCCGATCGTCTATGGCTGCTTCCACGTCTTCGCCTCGGAGGCGCTGCTCAAGCCCCTGCGGTCCACGCCGCTGTTTCCCGTGGTCGCGCTGCTGGGCGGCCTGACCCTGGAGATCTACCTGACGCAGACCGCCTGGATCCGTTGGCTGGAAGCCCAGAGCTACCCCTACGGCCCGCTCGCGCTGCTGCTCCTGGCCCTGGTGCCGCTGCTGGTGTTCTCGGTGCTGACGCGCTGGGTGTCGCAGCGCATGGGCTCGGGCGTCTCGCGCCTGTTCCAGCCCGCCACCGCTTGACCCCATTTGACAGGCCGATCCGACATGCACTTCGTCTTCTGGCATTCCTACCTGATGTTCCACCAGGCCGCGTACATCCGCGAGCTGGCGAACACGCCCGGCAACACCGTGCACTGGTGCGTGACGCAGGCCCTGCCCGCGCACTACCGCGACCGCGGCTACCCGCAGCCCGACACCGGCCGCATCCAGGTCCACGTCGCGCCCACGCCGGCGCAGGTCGCCGAGCTGGCCACGCTGCCCGGCTCGGTGCAGGTGTTCTTCGGCCTGCGCGGCTTCGCGCTGCCGCTGGCGGCCTTCCAGGCCAGCCGGGGCGCGCCGGTGCACCGCTTCCTGATGACGGAGAACCGCTACGAGCCGGGCGCGCGTCTGCTGCCGCGCTGGCTGGTCTACACCTGGGACGCGCTGCGCCACCGCCGGCACTTGAGCGGCGTGTTCTGCATCGGCCACGCGGGCCGCTATGGCGGCGCCCGGTTCTTCGCGGCCTGCGGCTACCCCCGCTCGCGCACCGTGCCCTTCGTGCACGTGGTGGACCCCACGCCGGTGCCGCGCACGCCGGTGTCGCACGGCCATCTGCAGGTGCTGTACGTGGGCCAGCTGATTCCGCGCAAGCGCGTCGACCTGCTGCTGCGGGCCTTCAGCCAGCTCGACGTGCCCACGGCGCGCCTGCGCCTCCTCGGCCAGGGCCCGGAAGAACCGGCGCTGCGGCGGCTGGCCGCGCGGCTGGGCATCGCCGAACGGGTGAGCTTTTCGCCCGGCCTGCCCAACGCCGAGACCGTGGCCGCCATGGCGGGCGCCGACGTGCTGGTGCTGCCCAGCCGGTTCGACGGCTGGGGCGCGGTGGTCAACGAAGCCCTGATGGTCGGCACGCCGGTGATCTGCAGCAACCGCTGCGGGGCCAGCGACCTGATCGAAAACGGGCGCAACGGCTACGTGTTCGAGGCCGGCAGCGCCAGCGCGCTGCGGGAGCGCCTGCGCCAGTACTGCGAGGACTTCCACTGGAACCGCACCGAACTGGCGAACACGGAAACCGCCCGCCTCGGCGGGCCGGCCGTGGCCGCGCGCTTCCAGCACAGGCTCGCGCAACTGCTGGCCCCGCAGCAGACGCCCCCGCAGCCCGCGGTGCCCGGCACCGCCACCCCGATGGTGAAGCGATGAACGTCGGCATCCTGACCTTCCACTTCAGCGACAACTACGGCGCCGCGCTGCAGGCCTACGCCCTGCGCCGCTGGCTGACGGAGCAAGGCCACCGCGCCAGCTTCATCGACTACCGGCCCGTGCACATCGAGCGCGGGGGCCGGCTCAGCCTGCCGACCTCGCCCGCCCGGCTCAAGGCCAATGTGAAGGTGGCCTACCTGGCGCTGTCGTCCTTCGTCCACCAGCACTTCGGCCACCCCGGCCAGCGCGACAAGTTCCTGCGGTTTCGGGAGCAGCACCTCGGCGTCGGGCGCGCCGCCGCGCCCAGCGACAACCGCGCCTCGCTGGCCGCCGCCCGAGCCTTCGACCTGATCGTGGCGGGCAGCGACCAGATCTGGAGCCCGTCCCAGCATTTCGGTTTCGACCCGAACTACTTCCTGGCCTTCGCCGAGTCCTTCGGCGCCCGCAAGATCGCCTACGCCGCCAGCTTCGGCCGGGACCAGGTGTCGCCCACCGAGGCCGCGCAGCTGCCCTACCTGCTGCAGCACTTCGACGCCATCTCCGTGCGCGAGGCCTCCGGCGTCGCCCTGGTCGAACGGGCCACGGGCCAGCCGCCGGCCAACGTGCCGGACCCGACCCTGCTGCACAGCGACTACTCGGCGCTGACCGAGCGCGCGCCGGCCCCGCACCACGGGCCCTACGTCTTCTGCTACGGACTGCGCTCGCCCGACAACATCCGCTCCAGCGCCGAGTGCGTGTCGCGCGAGCTCGGCTGCCCGGTGCTGTCGCCACACAACCCGCACCGGCGCTGGCCGGAGATCGGGCACACGGTGTACCCCGATCCCGGCGAGTGGGTCTCGCTGGTCCAGCACGCGCAGTTCGTCGTCACCAACTCCTTCCACGGCACAGTGTTCGCCCTGCTGTTCCGCAAGCCCTTCATCGTGGCCGGGCTCACCGGCGAGAAGGCCAGCGCCAACGCCCGCGCGCTGAACCTGCTGCGCGCCGTCGGCCTGGAGCGGCGCTTCGCCGCCGGGTTCTCGGCGCCGAACGTGCGCTCGCTGGTGGCCAGCGACATCGACTGGGCCGACGTGGAGCAGCGCCTGGCGGCGATGCGGCACACCGGCCGGGCGTTCCTGCGCGCGCAGCTGGAGGCGGTGGTGCCGGGCGAGGCCCGGCCGCTCCCGCCGCGCCCAGCGCCGCCACGCGTTGCACGGGAGGTCCTGCAGTGAGCGATTCCCTCAGCGATTTCCGCTCGCTGCGCTACCGCAGCGGTTTCGGCGGCGCCGCGCTGCTGCGCCGGCTCGCGTGGGAGCTGGTCTGGCTGCTGGCCTTTCGGCCGACCCCGCGCTGGGCCCTGCACGGCTGGCGGCGCTGCCTGCTGCGCGCCTTCGGCGCGCGCATCGGCGCGGGCTGTCGCATCGCGCCCTCGTGCCGCGTCTGGGCGCCCTGGAACCTGACCATGGGCGAGTTCTCCGCGCTGGGCGACGGCGTGGACTGCTACAGCATGGGCCGCATCACCATCGGCTCCAAGGTCGCCGTCAGCCAGCGCAGCTTCCTGTGCGCCGGCTCGCACGACATCCGCAGCCTGTCGCGGCCCCTGGTGACCGGACCCATCGCGATCGAGGACCACGTGTGGATCGCGGCGGAGTGCTTCGTGCACCCGAATGTGTCGATCCGCGAGGGCACCGTGGTCGGCGCGCGCTCGGTGGTGACGCAGGACCTGCCGGCCTGGTCGGTCTGCGTCGGGCACCCGTGCCGAAAGATCAAGGACCGCGTGCTGGGAGAGGCCCATGTTTGACAAGGTGGCCAAGTTGGCGGGCATCTTCAGCGAGGCCTTGCGCGACGCGGCGCTGTTCCTGCGCTTCAACTCGTACTCGCCGTTCGTGGACAAGTCCCGGCGCGCCTTCTACAAGATCATCATCGAGGCCCACACGATCGAGAAGGGCCTGTCGCTGCCGAGCCCGAAGCCGCTGTTCGGCAAGGACAAGGTCCGCTTCGTGATGAGCGCGCTCTCGCGCTACGACATCGGGCACTCGCCGGTGCCGGCCCACATGTCGCTGGGCGCGCTGGAGGCCTACCTGGCCTTCCACGCCCAGGCCGGCGCCAGCGACCCCCTGCTCGACGAGATCAGCGGCTACCTGAAGCAGTGGGAAACCCGGCTGCCCAGGCCGTGGCGGGGCGGCACGCGGGACTACCGTTTCGACGGCCAGCCCGCCGGCGACCTGCAGCACCTGATCGCCGGCCGCTCGAGCGTGCGCACGCTGTCGCCCGCGCCGCTCGACCCCGCGCGCATCCTCGAGGCGATCGCGCTCGCGCAGCAGGCGCCCTCGCAATGCAACCGCCAGGCCACCCGGGTGCACACCTACCAGGACCCGGCCCGCATCCAGGCACTGCTGGCGCTGCAGGGCGGCTCGCGCGGCTTCGCCGACACGGTCGGCAACCTGTTCGTGGTGAGTTCCGACATCTGCGCCTGGGGCGGCCCCGGCCAGCGCAACCAGGCCTATGTGGATGGCGCGCTGTTTGCCATGTGCCTGCTGCTGGCCTGCCGGGCCCTGGGTTGGGGCGCCTGCCCGCTCAACCTGGCGATCGACCACAAGACCGAATCGGCGATCCGCCGCGCGGGCGGCATTCCCGCCGGCGAGCGGCTGATCCTGATGATCGCCTTCGGTGAACCGGCCGCCCCGCAGACCCGCGTGGCCTTCTCGCCGAGAAGGCCTGCCGCGGAAATCGCCACCCTTCACGCCTGAGGAGAGCTTGATGCGCATCACGGCGATCATCCTGACCCACAACGAATCCCTCCACATCGAGCGCGCGATCCGCTCCATCCAGGCCTTCGCGGACCAGATCTTCGTGGTGGACTCCGGCTCCACGGACGGCACCACCGACATCGCCCGGCGCCTGGGCGCGCAGGTCTGCACCCACGCCTTCGTCAACCAGGCCCGGCAGTTCCAATGGGCGCTGGACACGCTCGACATCCGCGGCGACTGGGTGTTGCGCCTGGACGCCGACGAAATCATCGAGCCCGACCTCGCCCGCGAGATCGCCGAGAAGCTGCCCCGGCTGCCGACCGACGTGGTCGGCGTCAACCTCAAGCGCAAGCACATCTTCATGGACCGCTGGGTGCGCCACGGCGGCCGCTACCCGCTGCGGATGCTGCGCCTGTGGCGCCAGGGGCACGGCCGCATCGAGAACCGCTGGATGGACGAGCACATGGTGGTCTGGGGCGGGCGCACGGTCACCTTCGATGGCGGCTTCGCCGACCACAACCTCAAGGACCTGGCCTACTTCATCGACAAACACAACCGGTACGCCACGCGCGAAGCCATCGAGGTGCTCAACCAGCGCCTGGGCCTGTTCGCCCAGGACGGCGCGCTCAACGCCCGCGGCGCCTCGCACCAGGCGGCCTTCAAGCGCTGGGCCAAGGAGCGGATCTACAACCGCATCCCCTTCACCCTCAGCGCCACGCTGTACTTCGTGTGGCGCTATGTCTTCCAGCGCGGCTTCCTGGACGGCCGCAGCGGGCTGGTCTACCACTTCCTGCAGGGCTACTGGTACCGCTTCCTGGTGGGGGCCCGGGTCATGGAGCTGCAACAGGCCGTGGCCCACCTGCACGACAAGGCCGCCATCTGCGCCGAGCTGAGCCGGCTGACCGGGCACAAGCTGGTGGCGCAGAGCGACACCACCCCGGACGTGGACGTCGGCGACCAGCGGCTGGCGCCGCGGCATTGACCGGAGGGCATGGCATGCACCTGTTCTCCCTCTCCCCCTGGCGCCTAGGCCTGCTGGCCACCCTGGGCCTGGCGGGGCCCGTCCTGGCCCAGGCCCAGACTCAGGCCGGCGGCGCCCTCATCTGCGAGGACGCCACGCCGCCGCCGGGCGCCCTGCAGGTGGGCGCGGTGCAGGCGCTGTTCCGCGATTGCCCGCGCCTCGGCGACGTGGACTTCACCGGCAAGGCCGACGGGCACAAGTACTACAGCGGCGTCTCCTTCGCGCCGCTCAAGGGCCCCAGCCTCTACGGGCCCGCCGACGACGGCGTGGTCCTCAAGCGCGGCGGCCTGCTGGCCACCGCGAAGGCCACCGCGCACCCCGGCCAGTTCCCCCTGCTTCGGGGCGACCGGCCGTTCTACATCGAGGCCCAGGTGGCGATCTCGTCGAACGACCGCGACAACTTTCCCGCCGTCTGGCTCATGCCCATCGAACACAACCCGCGCATGGAAGACGTCTACGAAGGCGATCCCAAGGGCTTCGAGCGCTGGTTCGAGCTGGACATCGACGAAGGCGGCTTCGGCCCCGGCGGGCACCACACGGCCATTTCGTGGTCCGGCATCTACCCCCACTACAAAAAAATCCAGAACCCCAACCCGACCTCCAAAGAACCGCTGGACCGCACCCAGCCGAACGTCTTCGGCGTGTCCTACTCGCCCGACACCCTCAGCGTGCGCTGGTGGCTCAATGGCCGGCCGGTGCTCGAGGCCTCGCACCCCTATGTGCCCGAGATCGCGCGGCGACAGAATTTCTACCTGATCGTCTCGGCGCAAAGCCACAAGAACATCAGCGACTACACCCTGACGTTCATGGGCGTGCGCGCGTTCGCGGGCGAGGCGGCCCGGCCCGCCAGGCCCCCCCAGCCAAGGGGCGCGCCATGAAGCTGCTCGTCTACGGCATCAACTTCGCGCCCGAGCTCACCGGCATCGGCAAGTACACCGGCGAGATGGCGCAGTGGCTGGCCCAGGCCGGGCACGAGGTGCGCGCCATCACCGCCCCGCCGTACTACCCGGCCTGGCGGGTGCAGGAGGGCCACAGCGCCCGCCGCTACCGCCGCGAGCACTGGCAGGGCGTCCGGGTCATCCGCGCCCCGCTGTGGGTGCCGCGCCAGCCAGGCGGCCTGCAGCGCCTGCTGCACCTGGCCAGCTTCGCGCTGAGCAGCCTGCCCGCGCTGTGCGCCCAGTGGCGCTGGAAGCCCGATGTGGTGTGGGTGGTGGAGCCGCCGCTGATGTGCGCGCCCGCCGCGGCGCTGTTCGCCACCCTGCGCGGGGCCAGCGCCTGGCTGCACATCCAGGACCACGAAGTCGACGCCGCTTTCGACCTGGGGCTGGTCAAAGGCCGCGCGCTGCGCGGCGCGGTCCAGCGCGCCGAGCGCTGGCTGATGCGGCGCTTCGACCGTGTCTCCACCCTCTCCGGCCGCATGGTGGAGCGCACCCTCGACAAGGGCGTGGCGCCCGAGCGCGTGGTGCACTTCCCCAACTGGGTGGACATCGACGGTATCGCGCCGCTGGCCGCGCCCAGCCCCTACCGGGCCGAGCTGGGCCTGGCGCCGGACGCCGTCGTCGCCCTGTACTCCGGCAACATGGGCAACAAGCAGGGGCTGGAGGTCATCGCCGACGTGGCGCGCCTGCTGCGGGACGAACCCCGCATCCGCTTCGTGCTGGGCGGCAGCGGCTCGGGGCGGGCCGCCCTGCAGGCGCGCTGCGCGGGACTGCCCAACGTGCGCTTCCTGGACCTGCAGCCGCTGGAGCGGCTGAACGACTGGCTCGGCCTGGCCGACGTGCATCTGCTGCCGCAGCGGGCCGACGCGGCCGACCTGGTGATGCCATCCAAGCTCACCGGCATGCTGGCCAGCGGCCGCGCCGTGCTGGCCACCGCGATGGCCGGCACCGAGCTGTGCCGCGTGGTGACCCACGACGCCGCCTGCGGCCAGGTGGTCCCACCCGAGAACCCGGCCGCCATGGCCGAGGCGCTGCGCGCGCTGGCGGCCGACCCGACCGGCCGCGCCGCGATGGGCGCCAGCGGCCGCCGCTACGCCGAGGCCGAACTGAGCCGGGACGCCGTCCTGCGCCGGTTCGAGGCGCAGCTGCTGGCCCTGGCGCAGGCGAGCCCGAGCGACACCCGCCGGGCCGCCGTCTGAAGCAGGCCCCACCCGGGCCGGAAAGGAGTTGATCATGCACAACCACCCCTTCGCGAACGCCCGGCCCTGGGCCCTGGCGGGCGCGGCGCTGCTGGCCGTGGCGGCCGCCGTGCCGCTGTGGGCCCAGACGCCGCCCGAGGCCGGCCCTGGGGCCGCGCACGCCGTGCCGGCCAGCGCGCCGCTCGAGGCGCCGGGCACCGCCGCTGGCGCCACCGCCGCGCTCAGCGCGGCCCCGGCCGACGGCGTGGACCCGAACTACCGAATCTCGCCCAACGACCTGATGGAGTTCGACGTGTTCGGCGTGCCCGACATGAAACGCGACCTGCGCGTGAACGCCACGGGCGAGGTCTCGCTGCCGCTCATCGGCCAGGTGCCGGTGGCCGGGCTGACCACGCAGGCGGCGGCGCGGCTGATCGCCGACCGCTACCAGGAGAAGTACCTGCAGGACCCCCAGGTGTCGCTCTTCATCAAGGAGTTCACCACGCGCCGCGTGGCCATCGAAGGCGCGGTGCTGCGTCCCGGCGTCTACCCGATCGCGGGCCAGCTCACGCTGCTGCGCGCCCTGGCCTTGTCGGGCGGCTTCGCGCCCTATGCCGACATCAACAAGATCGTCGTCTACCGCAACCAGGCGGGCGGCGCGCGCGAACAGTTCACCTACGACCTCGACAAGGTGCGCGCGGGCCAGGAAAAGGACCCCGACATCCGCTCGGACGACGTCATCGTGGTCCAGCGCAACGCCCGGCGAACGGCCCTGCGGGACTCGCTCTTCAGCGACATCCTGAACACGCTCAACCCATTCAACTGACGGGGAGGGATCCATGGCCATTGAACGACACCCGCTGCCCGCGATGCCCGATCCGAGGGACGCGCTGGCGGTGCAGCGCGAAGCCGCCCTGTCCGAGCTGTTGCTCGCGCGCAGCGAATCCAGCGCCCCGGCGGAAGACCGCATCGACCTCAAGACCCTCTGGCGCGCCCTGGCGCGGCACCGGCGGCTCATCCTGGGCGTGACCGCCCTGTTCACCCTGGCGGCCGGCCTGTACACGCTGCGCATCACGCCACAGTACGAGAGCACGGTCATGCTGCAGATCGACCGCGCGGCGCAGAAGGTGGTGGGCTTCAACACCGAGTTCGAGGTCGAGGAGGGCCCGCTGTCCGAGCAGCTGCAGCTGCGCACGCAGGTCGAGCTGCTCAAGAGCCGCAGCCTGGCCGAGCGCGTCATCGACGAGATGGGCCTGTACAAGCCCGGCGCGTCGGCGCCCCCGGCCGCCGCGCCGGGCGAAGGCGATGCCGTGGCCGCGGCGCCCGCCGGGCCGCTCGAACAGGCCACGGCCCTGCTGGGCGGCTGGCTGGCCCGGCTGCATGGCCTGGTGGCCGCCGCGCCACCCGAGCAGAACACGCTCAACCGCGCCAGCGCGCTGGCGCAGTTCCAGCAGTCGCTCGCCGTGGAGCCCATCCGCAACTCGCGCCTGGTGCAGATCAGCGTGCGCAACGCCGACCCGCAACTGGCCGCCGGCATCGCCAACACCACCGCCCGGGCCTTCCTCGCCACGCACATCGAGCGCAAGCTGGAGTCCTCGCTCTACGCGCGCCAGTTCCTGGAGGAGCAGATCCGCCAGACCAAGGCCAAGCTGGAAGAGAGCGAGCGGGTCATCAACACCTACGCCAAGAAGAACCAGATCCTGAACCTGGGCGACAAGGGCAGCGCCGCCACCCAGACCTTCGTGGATTTTTCCGCCGCGCTGGCCAAGGCGGAGCAGGACCGCATCAAGGCCGAGACGCTCTACAACCAGGTCAGGCTCGACCCCGAGAGCGCGCCCCAGGCGGTGGTCAACGAAGCCATCCGCGCCTACAAGGAGCAGCGCGCGCGCCTGGAAGCCGACTACGCCAAGAACCGCTCCGTCTTCAAGCCCGACTACCCGAGCATGGTGCAGGCGCGCGCCCAGATCGCCGAGCTGGACGGGCGCATCAAGACGGAGGTGAACAACATCCTGTCGAGCATCCAGGGGCAGTACCTGGCGGCCAAGAAGGCCGAGGACCAGCTGCGCGCCAAGGTGGCCAGCACCCGCGCGGAGGTGCTGAGCGTGCAGGACCGCAGCGTGGACATGAACCTGCTGAGCCGCGAGCTGGACACGAACCGGCAGGTGTACGACAGCCTGCTGCAGCGCCTGCGGGAGGTGAGCGTGACAGCGGGGCTCACGACCAACAACGTGAGCATCGTCGACCGGGCGGCGGTGCCGCTGTTTCCGGCCTCGCCCAACGTCAAGCTCAACGTCGGCCTGGGCCTGATGGCCGGCCTGTTCCTGGGCCTGCTGCTGGCCCTGCTGCGCGAGCAGATGGACGACTCCGTGAAGAACGCCAACGACATCGAAACGCGCTACCGCCTGCCGCTGCTGGGCCTGATCCCCTTCACGCGCCCGCCGAAAGGCCGCAAGGAGGCGGTGGCGCTGCTGGCCCACCACGAGCCGCGCGGCACCTTCGCCGAGTCCTACCGATCCATGCGCACCGCGCTGCAGTTCAGCACGGCCGATGGCGCCCCCGAGCGCTTCATGGTGACGAGCTGCGGCAAGAACGAGGGCAAGAGCACGACGGCGCTCGCGCTGGCCATCAACTTCGCGCAGATGGGCCAGAAGGTGCTGCTGATCGACGCCGACATGCGCAAGGGCGGCATGCACACCCTGCTCAAGCTGCCGAACGACAGCGGCCTGTCGAGCTTCCTGAGCGAAGACCTCGACAGCGCGATGCTGATCCGCGAGACGCCGGTGCCCCACATGGGCCTGATCACGGCCGGGCCGGTGCCCCCCGATCCGGTGGAGCTGCTGATGGGCCCGCGCCTGGGCCTGCTGCTGGACCAGGCGCGGGCGTTGGGCTACGAACAGATCGTGATCGACGGGCCGCCGCTGCTGGGCATTTCGGACGCGATCGCGCTGGGCAACCAGGTGCACAACATCGTGCTGGCCGTGCGGGCCGGTGTGACGCGCAAGGAGAGCCTGAAGGACGCGCTGCGCCGCCTGCGCACCGCCGGGCTGCGCCCGATGGGCGTGGTGCTCACGCACGCGCGCAGCGAGCACATCATCGACCGCGCCTACGCGGACTACTACGGCCACGGCCACGCCCCGGGTGAGCGGCGCGCGCCGCGCACCGCCCGGCCGGCCCCCAGCCCGGTGCCGCTGACGGCCCAGCCCCGCATCGAACCCACCATGGGCCCGCATTCGGCATGAGGGCCGTGCAGTGACCGCGCCCGGCCGCCCCGCGCCCGACTGGAACCGCCTGCTGCCCACCTTGCTCGATTTCGAGCGCTCGCCCGGGCGCTACCCGGTGCGGCTGCGTGAGCCGCGCCCCCTGTTCGACGGCGTCGGCAGCGTGATGCTGCTGGCCAGCGGGCGGGCGGTCCAGGGCCTGCCCGCGACCCCCTGGAACGAGGCCGAGCTGCGCCGCGCAGCGCGCTACTTCGTGCGCACCGTGATGCTGCGCCCGGGCGCAGACCCCTTCACCCTGCTGGGCCTGACACCGGACTTCGAGCCGGCGCAGCTGCGTGAGCACTACCGCCTGATGATCCGCCTGACGCACCCGGACTTCATCGCCGCGGGCGGCCACTGGCCCGCCGACGCCGCGACACGGGTCAACCGGGCCAAGGAGTTGCTCTCATCGCCGCAGCAGCGGGCCCACTTTGCCGCCACGCTGCGCCTGCCGGCCAGCCGGGGGGCGGCGGTGCGCACCAGCGCCTTCCTGCTGGAGGTGCTGGGGGGGCGCTAGCGGGGCCACAGGACCCACAGGCGCAGCGGCTGCTTGAGCGTGGCCGCCTGCCGGTAGGCCTCGTCGTTCCAGCCGCCCCAGCCGGTGAACAGGTCCGCGCGCACCGCGCCCAGGATGGCGCCGCCCGTGTCCTGCGCCAGCACCAGGCGGTTGGCCACCAGGGCGGGGCCCTGCGTGGCCAACCACACCGGCGTGCCGTAGGGAATGCTCTGCGGGTCCACCGCGATCGAGCGCCCCGGCGTCAGCGGCACGCCCTGAGCGCCGCGCGGGCCGAAGCGCGCGTCCAGCGGGCTCAGCGGGTCTTCCTTGAAGAACACCGTGCGCGGGTTGCTCCACAGCATCTCGTTCAGCCGCTCGGGGTTCTGCCGTGCCCAGGCCTTGATGGACTCCCACGAAGCCTCGCGGATCGCGCCCTGGTCGAGCAGCCAGCGCCCCACGCTCTGGTAGGTGTGGCCGTTGTGCGCCGCGAAGGCCAGGCGCACCTGGCGCACGCGGCCATCGGGCTCGGTCAGGTTGACGCGGCCCGTGCCCTGGATCTGCAGGATCAGCGCGTCGATCGGGTCGGCCAGCCAGGCGATGGCGCGCCCGCGCAGCGCCGCCTGCGCCTCGGGCAGGGTGTCGATCTGCTGGCGCGTGTACCAGCGCTGGCCGCTGGCGGTGGCGGGCAGACCGGCGGGCACGCCATACAGCGGCACACGGTGGGTCGCCGTGGGCTCGCGCGTGGCGTCCATGATGGGCTCGTAGTAGCCGGTGAGCAGGCCGTCCGGCTCGCGGCCGTCGGCCTCGAGCACGCGGTAGGGCTGCAGGCGCTCCTGCATCCAGGCCTGCTGGCGCGCGGCGTCGGCGAAGGCCAGCGGCCGCGCCTCGGCGCACACCGCCTCGAAGCCCGGCGCCGGCCGGTCGCAGCCCTGGAGCAGGGCGTTCCAGGCCTCGTGCAGGCCGTCCTGGCCCCAGCCGGGCAGGGCAGTCCAGTCCACCGGCACCCAGCGGCTCTTGCTGTGCTGCTTGGCCGCCGGGCCCATCGCCGCTTGCGGCGCGGGAACTTCCGGCCGCGGTTCGGGCACCACCCGTGGGCCCACGGCGCAGGCCGCGAGGCTGCCTACAATGCCCGCCGCCACGGCCCACCGCGCCAGCCTGTTCATTCCTTCGATTCCGTCCGCCATGACCTTGTTGTTGCTCGAAGCGCTGGGCGCGCTGCTCCTGTTGGTGTTCATCGTGTGGTGGACCATGTTCTCCGGTCGCCGCAAGGGCGAACTGCCCGAGGACGCCGAACGCGACAAGCCGGCCGCCCGGGAACAGGACCCGCCCGGGCGCTGATCGTTCCCGCGTTCGGGCGCCTGTTCATGCATCGCGCAGGCGGTTGGCCAGTTCCACCGCCGACTTCACGCCCATCTTGTCGAACACGCGCGAGCGGTGCACCTCCACCGTTCGCACGCTGATCTGCAGCTGATCGGCCACCAGCTTGTTCGGCAGGCCGGCCACCACCAGGTTCATGACGTCGCGCTCGCGCTCAGTCAGGCTGTCCAGGCGCTGCTGCAGCTCGTGCCGCACGGCGCGCTCGGCCAGCTGCGCGGCCGACTGGCGCAGCGCCTGCTCGACCCGGTCGACCAGGGCGTTGTCGGAGAACGGCTTCTCGCAGAAATCGAAGGCGCCCCGCTTGACCGCCGCCACCGCGGTGGCGACGTCGGCGTGGCCCGACAGGAAGATGATGGGCATGGCCGCCTGCCAGGGCAGCAGGCGCAGCTTCTCGAACAGGGCCAGGCCGCTCATGCCGGGCATGCGCACGTCCAGCAGCACGCAGCAGGGCACGTCGGGCGCCTGGCGCGCGACGGCGGCGCCGGCCAGGAAGTCCTCGGCGCTGTCGAAGCCGTCGCTGATCAGGCGGCGCGTGCGCAGCAGCCAGGCCAGCGCCTCGCGCACGCCGGCGTCGTCGTCCACCAGGTAGATCTTCGCGTCGGGGAATTCGGTCATGGGCGGATGATAGGAGCGCGGCCCGCCCGGCCCTTCAGGCGGCGTGGGCCTCCAGCGGCTGCGCCGCGTGCGCCTCGGCCACGGGCAGCGTGAAGGAAAAGCGCGTGCCGCGCGGCAAGGCCGGCTCGAAGTGCAGGGCGCCGCCGTGCTGCTCCACCACGGTGCGGCACAGGCTCAGGCCCAGGCCCATGCCCTCGGCCTTGGTGGTGAAGAAGGGCGTGAACAGGCGCTGGGCCACCTCGGGCGGCAGGCCCTGGCCGTGGTCGATCACGTCCACGCGCACCCAGCGCGCGCAGCGCCCCGTGCCCGGCTCGTGGGCCTCGCCCATCACCGGCGCGATGGCGATGCGCAGCACGCGCAGGCCGCTGGCCGTGCCCGGGTCGCCCAGCGGCATGGCCTGCATGCCGTTGCGCGCAAGGTTGAGCAGCACCTGTTCGACCATGGTGCGGTCGCACCACACGCGCGGCGTGCCGGGCGCGATCTCCACCTGCAGCCGGATGCCGCGCTTCTTGGCCTGCAGCGTCAGCAGCGTGGAGATGCCCTCGATCAGCAGATGCGGCTCCACCGCCTCGCGCACCTGGTCGCGGCGGCGCACGAAGTCGGCCACGCCGCGGATCACGCGGCCCGCGCGCTCGGCCTGCTCGGCGATGCGCCGGATGGCGCGCTCGATGTCGTCGCCCACCGGGTCCTCGCCCCGGTCCGGCTCCTGCTGCAGCAGGTTGAGCGTGCCGCTGGCGTAGCTGGCGATGGCGGCCAGCGGCTGGTTGAGTTCGTGGCTGATGAGCGAGGCCATCTCGCCCACCGTGGCCAGGCGCGCCGTGGCTTGCAGCTTGTCCTGCGAAGCGCGGTTGAGCTCCTCGATGCGGCGCTGCTCGGTGAGGTCGATGATGGCGCTCATGTAGCCGGTCTGCACGCCCTGCGCGTCGATCAGCGGGGCCTCGATGATGAGCACCGGAAAACGCGTGCCGTCGCTGCGCCGGAACACCGATTCGTAGCCTTCGCGCGGCAGCGTCTGCCCGGCCAGGCGCACGGCCTGGCGCTGCTGGTACTCGTCCACCAGCTCGGGCGGCCACCAGGGCGCGGGCAGGCCGCTGCCCACGAGCTGCTCGGCGCTCAGGCCCACCATCTGGCAGAAGGCCGGGTTCACGTAGGTGATGCGCCCGCTCATGTCGCGCGCCCGCAGGCCGGTGACCAGTGAGTCCTCCATGGCCTTGCGAAAGGCCAGGGCGTCGGCCGCGCGCTGCTCGGCGCGCTGGCGCCGGCGCATGTCGCGCGCCAGCAGGGCCAACACGGCCAGCAGCGCCAGCGACAGCGCGCCCACCACGCCGGTGAGTACGTTGGGGAACAGGCCGAGCGCGCGGCGCGGGCTCTCCAGCTGCAGCAGCAGGGTGTGGCCGGGCAAGTCGAGCAGGGCGTGCGCGCTGAGGGTGCGCCGCTGCAACGGCACCACGCTGTGCACGGCCAGCCGCGCGCCGTCGCTCTCCACGAAGCTCAGGCCGCGCCCGCGCAGCGTGGCCGCGTCGGTCAGCTCGGCCAGCATGGCGGGCAGCGAATAGGTGGCGATGAGAAAGCCGCGCGACTCGCCGGCCTCGCTCAGGGGCAGGCACAGCTCCATCACCTCCAGGCCGCGGCCGTCGCGCTTGGGCCAGAAGTAGCTGGCGGAATAGGCAGGCCCCGACAGGCGCAGGGCGGCGTCGCAGGCCTGGCGCACCTCGGGCAGGGCCTGGCTGCGCGGCAGCAGGTCGAACACGTCGGGCCGGTAGGGCGACAGGCGCTGCGCCAGCACCTGCATGGCCGGATCGCGCCACTCCAGCCGCACGAGCTCGCGCCGCTGCGCCAGCAGCTCGGCGGCGGGCGGGTCCCAGCCCGTGGGCGTGGGCGAGAAGGCGTTGAGCGACTGCAGGGTCTGCACGTTGCGCAGCAGCGCGCTGCGGATCTCGCCGACCACGGTGGTGGCGTCCTGGTCGAGCGCGGCCTGGTCGCGGCCCACCTCGTACTCCGCCGCCAGGAACACCAGCACCGCGAGCAGCGCGGCCACCAGCAGCAGCAAGGCGCCCCACAGCGGCCAGCGATGGGATTTCACGAAGCCACCCCCCTGGTGTTTGCGCGATACCACCGACAGTCCGTCGCGGTGGCTGGCGGTGTCGGGGCTGTGTCCCAGGCCCTGGGCACGCCCACCCAGCCACGAGCGCAATGTCTCAACACCACACGAGCCCCACGGCCAACGAGAACACTCAGCAGAGCACGCGGTGTTCCAGGCAGGGCAGCTGCTCGCGCACCTGGCGGATGCGCGCCATGTCGATGTCGGCCAGCGCCAGCCCCGGGCCCTCGGCGTGCAGGGCCATCACCTGGCCCCAGGGGTCGATCACCATGCTGTGGCCCCAGGTGCGGCGGCCGTTCTCGTGCACGCCGCCTTGCGCGCTGGCGATCACGAAGGCCTGGTTCTCGATCGCGCGGGCGCGCAGCAGCACCTCCCAGTGGGCCGAGCCGGTGGTGTAGGTGAAGGCGGCCGGCACCAGCAGCACCTCGGCCGCCAGCAGGCGGTACAGCTCGGCGAAGCGCAGGTCGTAGCACACGCTCTGGCCGATGCGCCAGTTCTCGCCGTCGCGCGCGCGCAGCTCGAAGTGGGTGGGCGTGTCGCCGGCCTGCAGCACCGCCGCCTCGTCGTAGCGCTCGCGGCCGTTGTCGTAGCGGAAGAGATGGATCTTGTCGTAGCGGCTCAGGCGGTGGCCCTTGGCGTCGAAGCTGAGCGAGGCGTTGGCGGCGTGCGACGGGTCGCTGGTGGCCATGGGCAGGGTGCCGCCGACGATGCACATCCCGAGGTCGCGCGCGGCGTCGGCCAGGAAGTCCTGCACGCGGCCCAGGCCCTCGTTCTCGGCGATGAGCAGCTTGTCCTCGTCCTTGGCGCCCATGAAGCAGAAGTACTCGGGCAGCACCGCGAGCTCGGCCCCGCAGGCGGCGGCCTGGCGCAGCAGGCGCAGGGCTTCGCTGAGGTTGGCGTCCAGGCTGATGCCCGAGACCATCTGGATGGCGGCGACTTTCATGCGGTCAATCCTCCGGCGGAAGGGGGCGTGCCAGCGCCCTGGTGGGGGGGAGCCGGCGAGCTTACTGCAGCGGGGGACTGGGCGTGGGCGCTGGGGTCGGGCGCGCCAGCTTCTCCACTTGCGGGTCGGCCCAGCCACCGCTGACGCGAAATTCCTGCGTGGCCGCGCTCTGCAGCGGCTGGCGCAGCAGGAACTGCGCGAGGAAGCTGCCCAGGCCCACCGCCGGGTTGATGGCGGTGGCGATGAGCGAGGCCGTGCCGGCATTGAGCTCGGGCACCACCACCACCTTCAGGTCCTGCGTCTCGCGCGCGAGGTCGGCCGAGCCTTCCATCAGCACCGCCGCGTTCACGCCCTTCATCTGCAGGTTGTTGGTGTGGATGACGCCCTGGTCGATGCGCGCATCGCCGCGCACGAAGTCGAAGGCAAAGCCCTCGGAGAAGACGTCGCGGAAGTCCAGCACCAGGCGGCGCGGCAAGGCCTGCAGGCTGAGCACGCCGAGCAGGCGGCCCGCGCCCGGGTCGGCCTTGAGGAACTGGCCGCGCTCCACGTCCAGGCGCAGCGTGCCCGCCAGCGTGCCGAGGTCGAGGTCGAAGGGCGTGCCGATCCAGCCGACGCGCCCCTCCAGCCGGCCCTTGCCGCCGCGCACCAGGCCGTCCTTGCCGAAACGGCGCAGCAGCGCGCCGCTGTCGTCCACGTCGAGGCGGAACTGCAGCGCGGTGCGGCGCGCGCCGCCCTCGCCGCCGCCCAGCGGCGCCCAGTTGCCGGAGGCGCTCAGGCGCGCTTCGGGCAGGGTGGCGCGCAGCGCGTTGAGCCGCCATTCGCCCACGCGCGTGGGCCCGCCGCGGTTGACGGCCTCGATCTCCACCCGGCCGAGCGAGCGCCCGCCCCACTGCAGGTCGTCCACCGCCACGTCCAGCGCGGGCACGCTGCTGGGCTGCTGCAGCAGGGCGTCGGCCTCGCTCGGTGCGGCGGGCGAGAGCGTGAGGCGCGCCAGGCGCGCGTAGAGGCTGCCGGCGCCGGCCGGGCCCGCGGGGCGGAATTCCACGTAGCCGTTGAGCTCGTTCGCGTCGACGTTGGCGCGCCAGACCGCGCCCTCGCGCGAGGCGCCGACCACCACGCGGTGGAAGCGCCGCCCGCCGGTGAGCACCGCGTCGGCGCGCAGCGAGACGGCCTGCGGCACGGCCTCGCCCGCGCTGGCCAGGGCGTCGGTGCCGCTGCTGCGCAGCAGGGCCTGCCAGGCGTCCAGGTCGAGTTCGCCCACGCGCACCTGCGCGTGCAGGCCCTGCGGCGGCAGGGCCAGGCGCTCGCCGGCCGGCAGGCCCACGGCCAGGGTGCCGCGCAACAGCCGCGCGCCGTCGCCGCGCAGCTCGCGCTCGGCGAGCAGGTCCACCAGCGGCTGCGCGGCCGGGCCGAGCTGCAGGCTGAGGCGGTCGCTGCTGGCCTGGTCGTTGTGCTGGGCCAGCACGCTGGTCTCCACGCGCAGCGGCCAGACCGCCTCGGCGGGTTTGGCCAGCGGCGCCGGCAGGTTCAGCGCCAGGCCCTGCAGGTTGCTGTCGAGGCGCAGTTCGGGCGCGCCGCCGCGAAAGGCCAGCGTGGCGGTGTAGCGCGCGCTGCCGCTGGCGTGCGCGGCCAGGGCCGACAGCGGGCCCAGCCCGCTCTCGCGCAGGCCGGCCGCGCTGGCGCTGCCGCTGCCGCGGAACTGCGCCACGGCGCGGCCCTGGGCGTCGGGGCGCAGGCTGCCGTCGAAGCTGAGTTCGCCGCCCAGGACCTGGCTGCGCGCGCCGCTGAAGGCGAACCCCTGGTGCGTGAAGCTGAGCGTGCCGCGCGTGCGAGCCAGCAGCGGTGCGCCGGGCGCCAGGCGCAGGTCGGTGCCGTCGAGCTTGACGCTGCCGCTGACCGTGCTGTCCTTCAGGTGCCTGAGCGGCAGCTCGATCTGCACCGTGGCCTCGCCCGGTCCGCTGGCGCTGGCGGTGGCCAGCGCCCCCTGGGTGAGCGCGTTCACCGGCGAGCGCTGCGCGAAGCCCAGCAGCTCGGCGGCCGGGCCCTGGCCATGGGCGCGCACGCGCACCCGCGTGTCGTGCGCCATGTCCTCGATGTCCACGCCGCCCTGGTCCAGCGCGACGCCCGGCGCGCCGTCCAGGCGGCCGCGGATGTCGCTGATGTGGATGTTGCCGCGGTCCAGCACGAAGCGCGCACTGGCCTGGCGCACGCCGGGCCAGCGCGCCTCGCCCGGTGGCTGCAGGGCGGCCGGCAGGTAGTCGAAGTCCACGCCCTCCAGCGCCGCCTCGATGCGGAAGGTGCCAGGGCTGTGCCGCGCCTCGTCGAAGGGGATGTCGTCCACCAGGCCCTGGATGCGGAAGCCCACCTGGCGCGCGCCGCCGGCCCGCGCGGCCTCGCGCACATAGTGGCGCGCGTCCTCGGGCACGGACAGCGGCAGATAGCGGTGCACGGCGGTGCCATCGGCGCGCGTGAGCTGGGCGCTCAGGTCGAGCACGCCGGGCAGGCGCGGCTGCGCGGGCTGGGCCGCCGGGTCGCCGGTGTGCCAGCGCGCGCGCACCGTGCCCTCGGCGTGCGCATTGGCCAGCGAGGCCTGGTCGAGCTCGACGTTGAGGCTGTCGCCCTTGATCTGCCAGCGCACGCGGCCGTCGAAGCGGTCGAGCGCGACCCGCGGGTCCTCGAACACGTCGGGCAGCAGGAAGGCCCCCTGGCGCACGGCCACCGTGGCCTGGCCGCCGTTCTGGTCGAGGTCGAAGTCGATGTCGGCGCCCTCCACGCCGGGCCGCCCGGGCAGGGGGAAACGGCCGCTGCGCGAGCGGCGGCCGCTGGGCTCGCCGGCCAGGGCCAGCGCGCTCACGCGGCCCTTGGCGCGCGCCACCACGTGGTCGGCCATGGGGCCGCTGCCGCGCGCCTGCCAGACCAGGTCCAGGGTGTCCACCCGCCCGCGCGGCTGCAGGCGCGCAAGCCAGCCGCGCGCGTGCGCCGGCAGTGGCAGCCGCTCGGCGATGGCCGCCACGGTCTGCAGGTCCACGGCCTGCGCTTGCACGGCGGTGCGCGCCCCCTGGCGTTCGCGCGCCAGGGTGTGCTCCAGGCGCACGCGGGCGCCGCTCCAGACCAGGCCTTCGCGCGTGATGAAAGCCAGGTCGTCGAAACCCAGGGCCATGCCGCGCTCGGACCACTGCGCCTCCAGGCGGCCGCGCGCCTGCGACAGCGCCAGGTCGGGCAGATCGGGCGCGAGCTGCAGGTCCAGGCCGTCGAGCGCCAGGTCCAGCGTCAGGCCCTGCACCTGGCCCTGTTGCACCCGCGCCCAGGCGCGCAGCGCGCCCTCGCCGCTGCGCACGCTCACGCCCCAATCGCTCAGGTCGGCGTGGGCGCGCAGGCGCGAGATGTCGGCGCGCGCGAACTCGGCGTAGAGCTCGCCGCTCCAGTCGTCCCAGGGCGCCTGGCCGGCCGGCCGCTCCAGCGGCAGGCGCAGCAGGGGTTCGCGCAGGCGCGCGCGCAGGCTGAAGCGCTCGCCCCATTCGGGCTCGGGCGTGGCGTCCAGGCGCAGCTCGTGGGCGCGCGTGCCGTTGCGCGCCACGAAGTCGAGGTCGCGCAACAACACCGGCGGCTGCTGGCGTTGCTCATCGATCCAGCGCACGGTGCCGCCACGCACCACGAATTCGGTCTGCTCGAAGAACCAGTCGGCGGCGGCGTGGTCGCCGTCGCCCTGGCCCGAGACGTCGATGCCCGCGATCTCGAAGCGGCCATCGGCGCGCCGGCGCACGTCCAGGCTGGGCTGGGCGATCAACAGTTGTTCAAAGCCGCCGTTCCAGAGCGAGCGCACCGACACCGCCCCGCGCACCAGCGGCAGCTCCAGGGCGCTGCGGCCGCTGGCGTCGTGCAGGCGCACGTCGAGCAGTTCGAAGGAGGGCACCAGCGGCGGCAGCACCCCGGCCAGCTTCGGGGCCTCGACGGCGCGGATGGCGCCGATGCTCACGGGTATCCCGACCGCCTGTGTGGCCCAGCGTTCCAGGTCGGGGCGCCAGGTTTCGATCCTTGGCACAATCCACGCCTGCAAAACGAGCCAGGACAGGATGAACACGCCCCACAGGCCCGCCAGCAGCCACAGCAGCACGCGCATCGCGCGCGCCCACAGCCGCAGCCCCCGGCCGGCCGGGGCGTCGCCTTTGGCGCGCGAAGCGCTGGCGTCAAGAGATCGGTTCATGTCCACCGCAAATTATGAGGGTGCGCCTCTGGGCAGGTTCCAGTTGCGTTGAACACCGCTTGTCAACGATTGTGAACACCGTCGACGCCCAGACCCCGGCCACCCGCCAGGCCGACCACTCCCGATTCGTCCAGCGCGTGCGCCGCCGCTACGCCGCCGAGCTGGCCTGCCTGCCGCCCGGCGCGCCCGACAAGGCCGCCATGCGCGCCTGCCTGGACGCCCTCATGGCCCGCGGCCTGGCCCTGCCCGCCGCCCTGCGCGTGCTGCGCCAGCTGGTGCTGGAGCGCCTGGTGGTGATGGACTGCGAGGCCGGCGCTTCGCTGGAGGCGGTCACCGGCCCGGTCACCTGGCTGGCCGAGTTCGCGCTCGACCAGGCCTGCGCCCTGGCCTTCCAGGAACTCGACGCCCTGCACGGCGCGCCACTGTGCGCCAACGGCGCGCGCGCCCAGCTCTGGGTCATCGGCATGGGCAAGCTCGGCGCGCGCGAGCTCAACGTGTCCAGCGACATCGACCTGATCTACGTCTACGACCAGGACGGCGAGACCGCGGGCAACGCCGACGGGCGCAACCGCATCAGCCACCACGAGTACTTCGCCAAGGCGGTGAAGCACCTCTACAGCACCGTGGGCGAGACCACCGAGCACGGCAACGTGTTCCGCGTCGATCTGGCGCTGCGGCCGAACGGCAACTCCGGCCCCAGCGCCGTTTCGCTGGGCGCGCTGGAGGAGTACTTCCTGGTGCAAGGCCGCGAATGGGAGCGCTTCGCCTGGCTCAAGAGCCGGGTGATCGCGCCGGCCACGGCCCTGGCCGATGCCGCCGGCATGGCCGCGCTGCGCGGCACCGTGCTGCCCTTCGTGTTCCGCCGCTACCTCGACTACGGCGTGTTCGAGTCGCTGCGCGTGCTGCACCGCCAGATCCGCGAGCACGCGGCGCGCCGCGCCGCCGGCAACCCCGGCCGCGCCAACGACGTCAAGCTCTCGCGCGGCGGCATCCGTGAGATCGAGTTCACCGTGCAGCTGCTGCAGGTGGTGCGCGGCGGCCAGTTCCCCGAGCTGCGCACGCGCCCCACGCTGGGCGCGCTGCAGCGCGTGGCCAAGGCCGGCCTGATGCCGCCCGAGAAGGCCCAGGCGCTGGCCGAGGCCTACGTCTTCCTGCGCCGGGTGGAGCACCGCATCCAGTACCTGGACGACCAGCAGACCCATGTGCTGCCCGAGCGCGACGACGACCTGGCCTGGATCGCCGCCACCCTGGGCTTTGCCAACACCTGCGCCTTCCTGCACGCGCTGGACGCGCACCGCGAGCTGGTGGCCGAGGAATTCGACACCCTGCTCGGCGGCAGCGGCCAGGGCACCTGCAAAGGCAAGGGCTGCAACGGCGGCGCTCCGCGCCCCGCCGACGACGACCTGTCCGCCACCCTGCCGCAGCTGCCCGCCGCGCTGGCCGAGCGCGTGCAGCGCTGGGCCGAGCACCCGCGCGTGCTGGCCCTGCGCGAGGACACCCGCGCGCGGCTGGTGCGCCTGGTGCAGCGCACCGGCTCCTGGATCGAGGAAGGCCGTGTGGGCGAAACCGCCGCGCTGCGCATGATCGATTGGATCGAATCGCTGCTGCGCCGCGAAAGCTACCTCGCGCTGCTGCAGGAGCGGCCCTCGGTGCACGAGCGCCTGCTGCGCCTGCTGGGCGCGGCCAAGTGGCCGGCGCGCTACCTCATCCAGCACCCGGGCGTGATCGACG
Organism: Hydrogenophaga sp. YM1; assembly: GCF_016903055.1. NCBI lineage: Bacteria > Pseudomonadati > Pseudomonadota > Betaproteobacteria > Burkholderiales > Comamonadaceae > Hydrogenophaga > Hydrogenophaga sp. YM1. The sequence continues at coordinate 4,649,418 of NZ_CP070223.1, forward strand.
AACTGGCGAGCCGGCAGTTGCTGGCCGAGCGCTTCGACGCCGAGGCCTTCGAGGCCGAATGCGAGGCGCGCCTGGCCTCGCTGCGCGTGACCGGCGAAGACGACGAGGAAACCCTGCTCAACCTGCTGCGCCGCGCCCACCACGCCGAGACCTTCCGCACCCTGGCGCGCGACGTGGAAGGCGTGCTGACCGTGGAGCAGGTGGCCGACGACCTCTCGGCCCTGGCCGACGCCGTGCTGCGCCTGACGGCGCGCTGGTGCTGGGCGCGGCTGAAGACCCGCCACCGCGAGGTGCCGGCCTTCGCCATCATTGGCTATGGCAAGCTGGGCGGCAAGGAGCTGGGCTACGGCAGCGACCTCGACATCGTCTTCGTCTACGAGGACGAGCACGAGAACGCGGCCGAGATCTACGCCGCCTTCGTGCGCAAGATGATCAACTGGCTGCAGGTGAAGACCGGCGAGGGCGACCTGTTCGAGATCGACACCGCGCTGCGGCCCAACGGCAACTCGGGCCTGCTGGTCACCCGCTTCGAAGCCTACGAGAACTACCAGACCCGGCGCGGCAGCAACACCGCCTGGACCTGGGAGCACCAGGCCATGACGCGCGCGCGCTTCGTGCTCGGCAGCGCCGGCCTGGCGGGCCGTTTCGACGCCGTGCGCGAGGCCGTCATCACCGCGCCGCGCGACGAGGCCGCGCTGCGCACCGAGATCGTGGCCATGCGCGACAAGCTGCGCGCCGCGCACGCGGTGCGCGCGGGCCGCTTCGACGTCAAGCACAGCGCCGGCGGCATGGTCGACGTGGAGTTCGTGGTGCAGTACCTGGTGCTGCTGCACTCGAACGCGCACCCCGAGCTGCGCGCCAACACCGGCAACATCAACCTGCTGCAACGCGCCGAGGCGGCGGGCCTGCTGCCCGCGGGCATGGGCCAGGCCGCCGCGCTGGCCTACCGCCGGCTGCGCCAGGTGCAACACCGCGCGCGGCTGGACGAAACCTCCACCCAGGTCGACCCGGCCGAGCTGGCGACCGAGGCCGAGGCCGTGCGCGCGCTGTGGCGGCAGGTGCTGGGCCCCGCCGCCTGAACCGCCCATGAGGGGCTCGCGCAGCTGGCTCGCGCTGTGCATCCTGCACGGCGTGGCCAGCCTGGTGCTATGGGCCTCGCCAGCGGCGCTGGCGCAGGCCCTGGTGTGGCGCTCGGCCGACTGGGCGCAGCGGCCCTGGACGCCGTGGACCAGCGCCTGGGTGCACCTGAACGCGCCCCACCTGGTGGGCAACCTGCTCGCGCTGGGCGTGCTGGCCGCCATCGGCTGGCGGCTGCGGCCCTCGCGCGCGGCCACGCTGGCCTGGGCGCTGAGCTGGCCGCTGCTGCAGCTGAGCCTGCTGCTGTGGCCGCTGATCGGCTATGCGGTGGGGCTGTCGGGCGTGCTGCACGCCGGCGTGGCGGTGCTGGCCGTGTGCCTGCTGCTGGACGGCCCGAAGGCCTTGCGCCCCTGGGGCCTGCTGCTGGCCAGCGGCCTGCTGCTCAAGCTCTGGCTGGAGCGGGGCTGGTCCGGTCCGGTGGTGTGGGACCCGGGTGGCCAGATGTCGGTGGTGCGCGCCGCCCACCTGGGCGGCGCCGCCTGGGGCGCGCTGCTCGGCGCGCTGGGCGTGGGCTGGGACCGCTGGCGCGCGCGCCGCGCCAGCGGCTGAACCGCGCTCAGGCCGCGGCCGGCGCGGTGCCCAGCGACTTGCGGAAGCGGTTGAGTTCCTGCACGGACTTGAAGCTGCCGTCCATGAGCAGGCTCAGGTTGTGCAGGATGCGGTCGACCACCTTGCTTTCCCACACGGCGTCGAAGTTGATCTGCTGGTCCAGCCAGTGTTCCAGCCACTCAGGGTTGGGCAGGCGGCTCTGGATGGTGTCGTTCGGGAACAGCGCCTTGTTCACGTGCAGGTTGGTGGGGTGCAGGGCCTGCGCGGTGCGCCGCGCGCTGGCCATCAGCACGCCCACCTTGGCGAAGGCGGCCCGGGCCTCGTTGCCGAACTTGCCGATGGCGCGCTTCATGTAGCGCAGGTAGGCGCCGCCGTGGCGCGCCTCGTCCTGGCTCAGCGTGGTGTAGATGTGCTTGATGACCGGCTCGCTGTGCCACTCGGCCGCGCGGCGGTACCAGTGGTTCAGCCGGATCTCGCCGCAGAAGTGCAGCATGAGCGTCTCCAGCGCGGGCGCGGGATCGAACTCGAAGCGGATGTCGTGCAGTTCCTGCTCGGTGGGCACCAGGTCGGGGCGGAAGCGGCGCAGGTACTCCATCAGCACCAGCGAGTGCTTCTGTTCCTCGAAGAACCAGATCGACATGAAGGCCGAGAAGTCGGAGTCGTCGCGGTTGTCGCGCAGGAACATCTCGGTGGCCGGCAGCGCCGCCCACTCGGTGATGGCGTTCATCTTGATCGTCTGGGCCTGCTCGTCGCTGAGCCGGCTGGCGTCGAACTGCGCCCAGGGAATGTCCTTGTCCATGTCCCAGCGGACGGATTCCAGTTGTTTGAACAGTTCGGGATACAGCATGGTCATCTCTCTGGGTCTGGGCAAAAAACGCGCGACATTGTAGGCGGGGGGTATAACGGGCACCCGGATTGCCCTATGCCTCGCACAGAAACGGTTTCCTTTTCCCCGCGGAACTTCCCCCGCCGCCGCCCGCTCCAACCCGCCGTGTCGGGGAGGGAGACATCCACCGACCACCGTTTTCCGCTGCGAAGCCTTCCAGCCCCACCGGGGCCGGATGCAATCCCGGGGCGCTTCTCCTCCTCCTCCCTCCCTCCCTCGTTCGCGCCGGGGCGCTTCGCAGCTTCTTGTCCACCCCATCGCCGGCCGCGGCCGGCGGTGCCGGCCCGGGCCCCTCGCCTGACTGGAGCCCGCGCGCCATGAGCCCTCACCACCGACCCCAGATCCGCGTGGCCGTCGTCGGCGGCGGCGTGGCCGGGCTGGCCGCCGCCCACACGCTGCAAGGGCTGGCCGAGGTCAGCCTATTCGAAGCCGCCGGGCGCTTCGGCGGCGACGCCCACACCCTGGACGTCGCGCTGCCCGGGGCCAGCGGCGCGCCCGTGGCCTTCACCGTGGACACCGGCGTGCTGGTGTTCAACGAACGCACCAGCCCCAACCTGCTGGCGCTGCTGGCCCGGCAGGACCTGGCACCGACCGAGGCGGACGCCTCCTTCTTCGTGCGGGGTGGCGCGCTGGCCTGGGGCGGCCCCGACCTGGGCCGCGCGCTCTCGCCACGCCGCCAGCTCATGAGCCCGCGTTTCTGGCGCCTGCTGGCCGACCTCCCGCGCTGGCAGCGCCTGTGCGCGGCCCTGGCCCCCGCCCTGGACAGCCCCGACGACGCCCTGCTGGTCCCGCTGGACGGCTTCCTGCGCGCGCGGCACTTCTCGACCGAATTCCGCGACGCCTACCTGCTGCCGCTGTGCAGCGGCTTCAGCGGCCGCCCCGCGCACGCGCTGCTGCAGGCGCCCGCCGCCGCCGCGCTGCGGCTCTGGCACCACCACGGCCTGCCCACGCTGGGCGGGGCCTCGCCCTGGCGCGGCGTGGCGGGCGGCACGCGCCGGGTCGTGCAGGCCCTGCTGGCCGAACTGGCCGATGCGCGCCTGTCCACGCCGGTGCGCCAGCTCGCGCGCGACGGGCAAGGCCTGCGCCTGGTCACCGACACCCAGGTCGAGCGTTTCGACGCCGTGGTGCTGGCCTGCCACGCCGATCAGGCGCTGCGCTTGCTGGGCGCCGCGGCCAGCGAACAGGAGCGCGCCGTGCTGGGGGCCTTCCGTTTCGAGCCTGAGCGCGTGGTGCTGCACACCGACCCCAGCGCGCTGCCCGCGGCGCGCGGCGACTGGGCGGCGTGGAACGTCGCACCCGCCGCCGGCCCGGCGCCGGCCAGCCTGCACGTCTGGCTCAACCGCGTGCAGCCGCTGCCGGTGGAGCAGCCGGTGCTGCTCTCGCGCAACCCCGGCGAGCCGATCGCCGGCGACCGCGTGCTGGGCCAATGGGCGCTCGAACGGCCGGTGTTCGACCTCGCGGCGCTGCGCGCCCAGGCCCGGCTGCCGGCCCTGCAGGGCCAGGGGCACACCTGGTACGCGGGCGCCTGGTGCGGCAACGGCCTGTTCGAGGACGGCCTGAAAGCGGGTCTGCACGCGGCGCGCGCGCTGATCGACCGCTTCGCGCTGGTGCCGCGCCTGAGCGAACGCGGCGCGCTGCGCCAGGCCCTGCCGGGCGTGCTGGCCTGAGGGCCGCCGCCGCTCAGACGGGCTGGGAGTCGATGAAGCTCTGGCGCTGCACGAGCTTGTCGTTCAGCTTGGCCAGATTGGGAAAGTCGCCGCGCCAGTCGATGGCGGGGAAGCGGAAATCGAGGTAGCCCAGGGCGCAGCCCACGGCCACGTCGGACAGGCTGAAATGGATGCCCGAGCAGAACGGCTTGTCGCCCAGGCCCTGGCTCATGGACTTGAGCGCGGCGTGGATCTTCACCATCTGGCGCTCGATCCAGGCCGGGCTGCGCTGCTCGGCCGTGCGGTGCGGCCAGGTGGATTCAAGCCGCGCGAGCACGGCCGCGTCGAGCACGCCATCGGCCAGCGCCTCCCAGGTCTTGACCTCGGCGCGCTCGCGGCCCGAGGGCGGGATGAGCTTGCCGACCGGCGACAGGCCGTCGAGGTACTCGACGATCACGCGCGAATCGAACACCGCCTCGCCGCCTTCCATGACCAGGCAGGGCACTTTGTGGAGGGGGTTGGACGCGCCGATGGTGGTGGCGTCCGACCACACATCTTCCAGCACGAACTGGTAGTCCAGTTTCTTCTCGGCCATGACGATGCGCACTTTGCGCACGTAGGGGCTGGTGATGGCTCCGATGAGTTTCATGGTCTGTGGGGTTCTGGAACGGTCGGCGATTTTAGCCAGCACCCTGGGCCTTTCGCCTGACACGCCCGGCGCCGGGGCGGCCCGCGGCGGGCGCACTCCTACAATTCCGGGATGCGCCAGACACCTGCCTCCGCCGCGCCCACGGGCGCCGAACTCTCCCCCATCACCGCCCTGTCGCCGCTGGACGGCCGCTACGCGGGACGCCTCGCGCCGCTGCGCCCCTTCATGAGCGAACTGGGCTACATGCACCGGCGCGTGCAGGTCGAGATCGCCTGGTTCATTGCCCTGTCCGACGCCGGCTTTGCCGAATTCAAGCCCCTGTCGCCGGGTGCGCGCACTTACTTGCTGGGCCTGGTGAAGAACTTCGGCGAGGCCGATGGCGAAGCCATCAAGGCGATCGAGAAGACCACCAACCACGACGTCAAGGCCGTCGAGTACTGGATCAAGTCCAAGTTCGAGGCCCGGCCCGAACTGGAGCGCGCGGCCGAGTTCGTGCACTTCGCCTGCACCAGCGAGGACATCAACAACACCAGCCACGCGCTGCAGCTCAAGGGGGCGCGCGAACTGGTGCTGCTGCCCGCGCTGGACGCGGTCATCGACAAGCTGCGCGAGATGGCGCATGCCTTCGCCGCCGTGCCCATGCTCAGCCGCACCCATGGCCAGACCGCCAGCCCCACCACCGTGGGCAAGGAACTCGCCAACGTGGTGGTGCGCCTGGCGGGCGCGCGCGAGCGCATCGCCTCGGTCAAGCTGCTGGGCAAGATGAACGGCGCGGTGGGCAACTACAACGCCCACCTCTCGGCCTGGCCCGATTTCGACTGGGAGGCCTTCAGCCGCAAGGTGGTGGAGACGCCAGAGCCCCTGGGCCTGGGCCTCACCTTCCAGCCCTACAGCATCCAGATCGAGCCGCACGACTACATGGCCGAGCTGTTCGACGCGGTGGCGCGCGCCAACACCATCCTGATCGACCTCGCGCGCGACATCTGGGGCTACGTCAGCGTGGGCTACTTCAAGCAGAAGCTCAAGGCCGGCGAGATCGGGTCCTCGACCATGCCGCACAAGGTCAACCCGATCGACTTCGAGAACGCCGAGGGCAACCTGGGCCTGGCCAACGCGCTGCTGCGCCACCTGAGCGAGAAACTGCCCATCAGCCGCTGGCAGCGCGACCTGACCGACTCCACCGTGCTGCGCAACATGGGGGTGGCCCTGGGCTACGCCGTGCTGGCCTACCACGCGCTGGGCGTGGGCCTGAACAAGCTCGAGCTGAACGAGGAGGCGCTGGCCGCCGACCTCGACGCCTCCTGGGAGGTGCTGGCCGAGCCCATCCAGACGGTGATGCGCCGCTTCGGCGTACCCGGCGCCTACGAGAAGCTCAAGGAAGTGACACGCGGCAAAACCGTCACCGCCGAGGCCCTGCACGCGCTGATCCGCAGCCTGGAGATTCCCGACGCCGAGAAGGAACGGCTGCTGGCCATGACGCCGGCCAGCTACACCGGCAAGGCGGCCGAACTGGCCCGCCGGTCCTGACCGCCTTGCGGACACCCGCCGCCGGGCGGGCCGGCCTCAGGTGGCCGCGTCCAGCGCCCGCTCGCGGTAGCGGTTGAAGCGCCAGGCATCGCCCTCGATGGTGATGCGCCGCCAGGTGGCGCGCTTCTGGCCGGGCGTCATTTCGGTCCAGCGCTGCACTTCCTCGAACAGGCGGCCGCAGCCCTTGCAGACCTCGTCGCCCTGACTGGTGGAGCAAATGGCGATGCAGGGCGTGTCCGGCGTGGTGGCGTACCAGGCCAGCCAGGCCTCGCGTGCCTCGGGCGGCAGGGTGTGCTCGTCGGCCTCGGTCTCGCGGAAGAAGACCATCAGGGCGTAGACCTCGGCCAGCGCGCGCGTGGGCGCGGGCAGCGAGACGTTGTCGGGCGAGGGCGAGCGTTCGCGCCACCAGTTGATGGCCGCCTCGATGTCGGTGATGTGGATGCCGGCCATGGGGAGGGCGATCATACGGCGCCCCCGCCGGGCGGCGCCCCCACGCACCGCCGGGGCGATCAGGTCGCCTTGTTGTTGCGGTTCTGCAGGTACTTGCCCGTGACCACCACCAGCAGCGCGCCCAGGGCGGCCGCGGCGTAGAAGCCCAGGGAGTTGTGCGGCACCCAGGGCTCGATCACCTTGTCGGAGACCAGGGTCTCGGCGCCCACCCAGCCGATCAGCGCCGCGCCCAGGGTCACGATGACGGGGAAGCGCCCCATGATCTTGAGCATCAGCGTGCTGCCGAAAATCACGATGGGGATGGCGATGGCCAGGCCGGCGATCAGCAGCGGCACGTTGCCATTGGCCGCAGCGGCGACGCCGATCACGTTGTCCAGGCTCATCACCAGGTCGGCCACCAGGATGGTGCGGATGGCGGCGAGCAGGCCGCCATCGGTCTTGCCCTCGGATTGTTCGTCGTCGCCGCCGTTGAGCAGCTGCACGCCGATCCACAGCAGCAGCAGGCCGCCCACCACCTGCAGCCAGGGCAGCTGCATGAGCTTGACCGCCACGACGGTCAGCACCACGCGCAGCACCACGGCGGCGGCGGTGCCCCAGAAAATGGCCTGCTTCTGCTGGCGCGGCCCGAGCCCGCGCGCCGCCAGCGCGATCACCACCGCGTTGTCGCCCGAAAGAATGATGTTGATCCAGATGATCTGGCCCAGGCCCAGCCAGAACTGGGGGCTCGACAGCAATTCCATGGTGTGGCTTTCGACGGCCGGCAGCGGCCAAAAAGACGGCGCCCGGGGCGCCACCCCCCCAGTGTAGGCATGCTCACCGCCACGCCCCGTGAGGGTTACCGCGTACGCATTTCCACCGGGGGGATGGCTGGCGGACCCGCGGCCGTGCCGCATACAATCCGGGGTTTCGCGGAAGGGGAGTAGCTCCCGGGCGCGTGGCGGCTCCTTCTGGCGCCAAGCCGCGCCGGTCAACGCGTCGTCAGTACGGTGTCCGCTGCGCGGCACCCGGCGCGTTGGGCCCACGGACACGTGGCGCCGGGCAAGACCTTCAGAACCCGTCCCCTCTGGAGCCCCTTTTCACCATGGAATTCATGTCCGCTGCCTGGTGGTCCGCCCTGCTGGCCATCATCCTCATCGACCTCGTGCTCGCCGGCGACAACGCGATCGTGATCGCGCTGGCCGCCCGCAACCTGCCCAAGCAGCACCAGCGCAAGGCCATCATCTGGGGCACGGTGGGGGCCATCGTCGTGCGCTCAGCCATGACGCTGGTGGTGGTGTGGCTGCTGCGCATCCCGGGCCTGATGGCCATCGGTGGCATCGCGCTGATGTGGATCGCCTACAAGCTGATCGCCGAGGACGAGGGCGACGGCGACGAACACGGCCCGGGCGCCACCACCTTCTGGGGCGCCATGAAGACCATCATCATCGCGGACGCGGTGATGGGCATCGACAACGTGCTGGGTGTGGCCGGCGCGGCGCAGGGCGCCTTCGACCTGGTGGTCCTCGGCCTGCTCATCAGCATCCCCATCGTGGTGTTCGGCAGCACGCTGATCCTCAAGCTGGTTGAGAAGTACCCGGCCATCATGTACATCGGCGCGGGCGTGCTGGCCTTCACCGCCGGCAAGATGGTGGTCAACGAGAAGCTGCTGGCGCCCTGGTTCAAGGGCGGCGAGCCCACGCACCTGGCGGCCTACTGGGGCTTCGTGGCGCTCACCATCGTGGTGGTGCTCACGCTGGGCTACCTGCACAACCGCCGCGTCGCGCAGCGCGCCGCGGCCGCCGACCAGGCCTGAGGCGGGCATGCGGCTGATCCTGCGCTGGATGCTGGCGGCCTGCGCGCTGCTGCTGGTGGCCTGGCTGTACGACGGCGTGGAGGTGCGCAGCTTCCCGTCGGCGCTCATCGCCGCCGCGGTGATCGGCCTGTTCTACCTGCTGCTGCGCCCGGTGCTGGTCATCCTGACGCTGCCGGTGACGCTGGTGACCTTCGGGCTGTTCCTGTTCGTCATCAACGCCCTGCTCTTCTGGGCGGCGGCCAGCGTGCTCGACGGCTTCTATGTCGCCGGCTTCTGGGCGGCCCTGCTGGGCTCGCTCATCTACTCGGTGATCATGCTGGTGGTGGACGCCGCCCTGCGCAGCCTGCGCCTGGGTTGAACCACACCGTGGCCTGAGCGCGGCGCGCGCTCAGCGCTTGTCTTCCTCGCGCATCGCTTCGCGCAAACGCTCTTCCACGTCGCGGCGGCGGCTGTCCACGATGGCCAGCTCGATCGGATCCGCGTTGCGCTGCGCGGGCGGCAGGGCCTGGGCGGCCCGCAGACGCTCCAGCGCGCCGTCCCAGTCGAACTGCGCGGCCCGCGCCTCGGCCTCGGCGCGCACCGCCCGCAGGGTGTGGCCCTGGGCCTGGTGCGCGCGCGCGAGGATCTGCCAGGCCTGCGCATCGCGCGGGTGGTCCACCACCCACACCTGCAGGCGCGACGCGGCGCGCCCGGCCTCGCCGCTGGCGATGGCCGCCTGCGCGCCCAGCAGCAAGGGCCCGCGCGAGCCGGACGCCAGCGCGCCGTCGCGCAGTTCGGCCAGCAGCGTCGGGTTGGCGGGCATGCCCGGCGACATCAGCAGCTCCAACATCAGGGCGTCGGCCATGCCGCGCGCGTCGCTGCCGGCCACGGCGGTGCGCAGGCGCTGGGCCAGTTCGGTTGCACGCTCGCGCTGGCCCAGCCGCTGCGCGGCCAGGGCGCCGGCGTACAGCTCGCCGGGCCGGGCCGTGGGCGCGAGCGCCGTCTGCACCCAGGCCGACCAGCGCGCGCTGTTGCGCTCGGCCAGCACGCGCGCGCGCGCCGAGGCCAGCGCATGCATCGCGGCCGACGGCAGCCCCATGGAACGCACGGGCGCGTCCGCGCGCGGCCCGACGCCAGCGGCGGCCGACGGCAGGCGCGACTGCATGTCGGCGATGCGCTCGCCCGTGAGCGGGTGGCTGCGCAGGTAGGGAAAGGCGCCGTCGTCGTTCAGGCGCGAGGCCTGCGCCAGCTTGTCGAACATGCTCACGAAGCCCTGGCCGTCGAAGCCCGCGCCGGTGAGCACGCCGAAGCCCACGCGGTCGGCCTCGCGCTCCATGTCGCGCGAGAACTTGAGCGACTGCTGCGCGGCCACGGCCGTGCCGCCGGCGACGGCGGCGCCCGCGGCCTGGGGGTTGGAGCCGGCCGCCAGCGCGCCCAGGACCATGGCGGCGATCATCCAGGGCGCCATGCGCTGCTCGTTGGACATCATCCGCGCGATGTGGCGCTGCGAGACGTGGCTGAGTTCGTGCGCCAGCACCGAGGCCAATTCCTCCGGCCGTTCCGTCACCGCGAGCAGGCCCAGGTTGACACCCAGGTAGCCGCCCGGCAGCGCGAAGGCGTTGACGCTGCGGTCGCGCGAGATCATGAGCTCCCAGGCCAGGCGCTCGGCCAGCTCGGGCGCCACCTCGCCGCGCTGCTTGGCGGCGGCCAGCAGGGGCTGCCACAACAGCTGCAGGTAGTCGACCAGCATGGGGTCGTCGAGGTAATCCGGGTCCCGGTAGATGCTGCGCGCGATGCGGTCGCCCAATCGGCGCTCGGCGGACACGGTGAGGCCTTCACCATCACCCAGGCTGGGCAGGGCGAGATGGGCGTTCGGGCTGGGGTTCTGGGCCGGGGCGCGCGCGGCGCCGCTGGTCTGCGCCTGAACGCCCGTCGCAGGCCAGGCCAGGGCCAGCGCGAGGAGGGACAGCGCCAGTCGCGGAGGCCGCCGGGGGCCCGCAGGGGTCGAAAACATGGCCGTATGATGCCGCCAACCCCCTCCGGTTCACCGCGCCCCCGCGCAAAGCCGCCATGAAGCGGCGTTACCAAGCGTCACGAACGTGCCCCAGCCTCCCACCCCATCCGCCCCCACCGACAGCCCGCTGACCCATTTCGACGCCCAGGGCCAGGCCCACATGGTGGATGTCGGCGCGAAAGCGAGCACCCACCGCGTGGCGGTCGCCGAAGGGCGGATCACCATGCAGCCAGAGACGCTGGCCCTGATCGAATCGGGCACGGCGAAGAAAGGCGACGTACTGGGGGTGGCGCGCCTGGCCGGCATCATGGCCGCCAAGAAGACCAGCGACCTCATCCCCCTGTGCCACCCGATCGCGCTGACGCGGGTGGCGGTGGACTTTTCGGTGGACTCGGCCAGTCACAGCGTGCTGTGCACCGCCACCGCCGAATGCACGGGGCAGACGGGGGTGGAAATGGAGGCCCTCACCGCCGCGTCGGTGGCCTTGCTCACGATCTACGACATGTGCAAGGCGGCGGATCGGGGGATGGCGATGGGGGGGATCCGGTTGAGGGAGAAGAGGGGGGGGAAGAGCGGAGGATTTGTGGCGGAAGGCCCGATGACCCGCTGATCACACATTGGTCAATGAACCGCAAACCCGTCACCCGGAACAAAACCAAGCAATTGGCCTTGGCCATCGAGGATGGCAATCCAATCCTGCCGGTGAACAACCGGCAGATACATGGCGTCCACTACGGGCACTTTGGCACGAACAAGCACGGCCTCCACCTCGCCAGCGGCATCAGGGAATCGATCTACAAACACTTTCAGCGGACGCGCCCGCCGGGTCACGGCAAGGGCGTAAGCGTCATCATAGGGAACGTAGTACTCAGGCCGCTGGGCAAAGTCACGGCCGCCACGCAGTGCCTCCACAAGGATCGCTTGACGCGCCGCCGGATCCTGAGGCGGATGCGCCCCGACTAGCACCGGCCCTGAAAAGAGGCGGGGGTGCAGAGCTTCGGGTAACCCATTGATCTGGGACGTGACATCGACCCCAAGATAGTCCGGTTTCGCCACGACACGAAAACGCTCCACGTCATGGACGAGAAACAGCGGTCGCGCCTCGTACACGGTACTCAGGCCATACAGCAACGCCGCGCACTGCAGCAAGCCGATGATGCTCAAGTCCTTTATCAGCTCCGCTCTGGGTTTGGAGCGATCGAACACAATCAGGGTAAGCGCCGGCCCACAGATGACATCGACGACGACGACCAGTATGAACAACTGCCGCCCCCCTGACAGTTGGTCGAACGGATGCGGATACCAGATACCCCATACAAGCAAGGCGGCTCCAGCAGCCAGCAGCATCGACAAACCGAAATGAATGGCGGCGGCCTTGACCGCCGCTCGCAGACGCGGAACTAGCATCGAGGTCATTGCTGCAACTGCTGCTTTTCGAGCGGAACGCCTAGAGCCGGCAGACCACGCTTCGCCAGTTCCTGCTCGAGCTGAGCCGCAAGGGGACGATAGACTTTGAACCCCTGCTGCGCCAAGAGCACCCGCAACTGACGCCGCGCCTCGTCGGAGTCCCCATTGAGGGCGAGCGCCGTCGCATACCGATACTGACTACCCGACCAAGGATAGTGCAATGCGGCCTCGCGCAAAAGAGTCATCTGCTCAACGCCCAGCGCACGTTGCAGAGGCACGCGAGTGGAGGCAACCAAGTCGCTTAGTTGATTCAGCGCCAGAACCCTTGGCGGTGGCTCACTCGGAGGTGGGCCAATACGCAGCATCTGAAATCGCGCCATTCGGAAGTCTTCCTCAACACGCACGTAATCAACGACGGACCAGGCGCCCAACACGCCGAGAGCGAGAATCGCTACCGCGGCCACCCAGCGGTGGACACGAACCGCCGCAGCGCCAGGGTTGGTGACCGCAGCCAAGTAGCCCACACCCAACATCGCGGGCATCAGAAGATACGCGTAGGCGAATGGGAACTCGAACAGGCTATGCACCCCAAACGGGATCAGCAATGCCATACCGAACCATGTCAGTGGTGCACTGTCCACTACGCGAAGACGCCCCCACCACCACATGATGATCGCGAGGACCATCGCGATCGCCAACGGCCAACCGATCCAGACGGCTAAGTCGAGAACGATGTTATGGCTGTAGGTTACGGCAAGCGCGCTGCTGGCCTCATGGACAACGGCGTTGTGCGCTTCCGCCGTATCTCGAATGCCCCAACCGAACCAAGGTTGAAGCAATGACGCCTCAAACATCTGGCGCCACAGCAGCCAACGTGGATCCTCGCCGCTGGCCACCAAACGCTCCATTCCAGCCTCGCCATCGTAGCCGCCGGCCCACCACCGATAGAACGTGGGCCAGAGAGCGAACATGGTCGTCGTTGCTACCACATGCCATAACGACCATGTTCGCGCTATCGCGGCGCCCTCTGACGGCCGCTTCCACGCCCACAGACCGCACAGCATCCAGGTAGCCAGCAAGCCGCTCCTTGACTCCGTCACGGCGACGCCCATGGAAAAAAGAAACGCCAGCATCGCCAGCACACCCGCGCCGATCCGGCGCTGCATGTTCAAAAACAGAGCAGCACCCATACCCATAACGAGCAAAGTGGCAAGGTGGTTTGGCTGGGCAAGGTTGGCACCCGGACGGCGAATGCCTGGCTGTCGAACGATAAAGGAGGCATCGCCCCACACCTGAAGAACCTGCGCCAGCGAAATTCCAATGGACAATATGCACCCGACTATCACGCTCCACGCCAACCACTCCCCGGCACGGTGCGCCTTAGGCAACACTGGGTCATTCGGGCTGGACTTGGCCTCGCGCCAACCCCATGTCATGGCGACCGCCATCAGTCCCAGGTACAACGACACCGTCAACACCTGCCCTCGCCAAGCGACAGCCCCGACAACCCCCTGGATACACAACACCGCGACCAAAAGCGCGATAGGCCAAATGGGCGCGGGCATCTCGATCCAGCTTTCCCCTTTGTGTAGCGCGAATGCGGCTGCCAGCCACATGAGGAGGAAGAACGGAAGTTCTGAATGCCAGCTCACCCAAGGAAGAAAGTGATTGGAATTGAGCCAACCAGTCAACATGAGCAGTGCGGCAAAGACATGGTTCATGTGTGATAGGTGACCTAAAAAAAGAAGCGCCCACGGGGGGCGCTGTATTCTTTCTTGCGTGTCGACCTCAACCGGCCGACATCATCTCAAGCTTAATTACTGCGATGCCCAGCCAGCGCCAAGGTTGGCAACCGTGGTGTCGCGGCAGGAGCCCGGCAGAAACTTGGGCAGCATGGCGCCACCAGGGCCACAGAGCCACCCGCCCACCTCCGAACCGTTCAGCTGCGGCCAGAGAATCACAAACCCACCATCAACACCGGCGCCGATGTTGCGAGCGGTCACACGAATGCCGCCTTCGTTGCTGGTTTCGACAAGTGCCACGTACTGCGTGGAAGGCGTGGATTGCTCGCAACCCCAGTTGCCACCCGCCGGGATTGAAGCGGGGTTACTGATCGTCTGGCGAACTTCAGTCACGCTGGTGCGGCACTGGGATGCGGCCAACACGATTTCCGACACCTTCGCGCGCTTTGTGTAGTCCTGATACGCCGGCAGCGCCACGGCCGCCAGAATGCCGATGATGGCCACCACGATCATCAGTTCGATCAGGGTGAAACCTTTTTGAATCGTACGCTTCATTGAGAACTCCTCCAGAAGGGGGGTTGGGTTGAGACCCCTGCTCTTCTGCAGATGGCGTGCCAGCTTCGTGGACCGGATGAGCGTACCGGCTGCGAGGATGACCGGCCAATGGGCGGTCAGACTCATCCTTTTGGCCTAATTTTCGTCGGACAAATTTCGTCACCTCGCCGGGTGATCGACAGAATTTGTCAAACCTCGAAAACCTGCCCCGCGCTGAGCCAACGGATGTCTTGCGGCACGCCGGCGCCCAAGCGACGGATGTCGTCCGCGATCAATTCGGTTTCCGCCGGCTTGGTGTGGGTGATGTGGATCGGGTAGCGCCGGCCGGGCGCGATCTGGCCCAGCTCTTCGGCCAGCAACACGGGCGCCAGGTGCTGGCTGCGGCGCGCCAGTTCCGCTTCGCGGTCGCTGAAAGCCGTTTCGATGACCAGTTGCGCCACGTCGAGCTGATTGACCCGGCGCCAGAACGCCGGGTTGCGTCCGGTATCGCCGCTGAACACCCAGTGCGGGCCGCCACTGTCCCGCGCCACGGCGAAGCCCACCGCCGGCACCGTGTGCACCGCCGGCAGGGCTTCGAAGCACTTGCCATTGACCTTCACCACATCGCCCACGTCGAAGGAGGTGAAACGCATCAGCGGCGCCCCCTCCGATGGAATGCGCGAGAAATCCGGCCAGATGAGGTCATTGAAGATGTGCGCCCTCAGCGCCGCGATGGTGCCGGGCAGCGCGTGCACCTGCAGCGCCGGCCGGCCGCTGGCCAGACGGCGCGACGCCACTGCGTCCAGCATGAGCGGCAGCGAGGCCACGTGATCGAGGTGCGCGTGCGTGAGCAGCACATGGTCGATGCGCAGCATCTCGTCGATGCGCAGGTCGCCGACGCCCGTGCCCGCGTCGATGAGCGTGTCGTCGTCGATCAGAAAGGCGGTGGTCCGGCATCCCTGGGCGATGGCACCGGAACACCCGAGTACGCGAACCCTCATCGGCATCGGGTGGAGAACATGGAGGGCCCCGAGGGTACCCCCCACCGCCCGCACGGGATGTGACTTATTCCTCGGCACGCGCCCGCGCGTGGCGTTTCGGCGGTCGCGCCGGGATGGGCGCGAAGCGCCCCCTTGGGCTCAAGGCTGGACGAACTGCATCTGCGTGCCGGCCAGCTCCAGCAGGTCGCCGTTGTGCAGGTCGATCCCGTCGGTGCCCAGCGGTTTGCCATTGACCGTGGGCTTGACTGTGCCTTCCACCATGGCCACCACGTAGCCATGCGGGCGGCGGGTGATGGCGGCCACCGCCACGCCGGGCTTGCCGATGGTGGTGACGACCTTGGTCAGCGCCACCTCGCGACCAGCGGCCGAGCCGCTGACCACCTTGATGGCCGCCGGGCCCAGGGCCGCGCCGGCAGGTTCCGCGCCAGACACCACCGTGCCGGCATTGATCACCGTGGTCTTCTCCTGGGACTCGGCGCCGTCGTTGACGAACTTGATCTTGTACTTGCCGATCTCGACCGTGTCGCCGCCCTGCAACTGCTGCTTCTTGATCGCCTTGCCGTTGACGTAGGTGCCGTTGGTGCTGTTGAGGTCCTCCAGGAAGACGTCGGCGCCCGACATTTGCAGCACGGCGTGCTCGCCGCTGACGGCCAGGTTGTCGATGACGATGTCGTTGTAAGGACGGCGACCCAGGGTGGTCCGGTCCTTGGTGAGCTGGACCTCCTTGATGACGACGCCGTCAATGGAAACGATCATTTTCGGCATGGCCGACTCCTCTGGGATTCCTGTAGGACTTGGTGTGGGATCAGAGCGGATTATTGACCCAGCATGCGCGACAGCAGGCCGCGGCGGGTGGGTCGGGCGCGAGCAAACGCCAGTATCACAGAAATATTGTCGCGCCCGCCCGCGCCATTGGCGGCCTCCACCAGGGCCGTTGCCTTTTCCTCCAATGTGCCGGCGGTGACCAGCAGCGCGGCAATGCGTTCGTCGCTGAGCATGTCGTTCAGGCCGTCGGAGCAGAAGAGGTAGAGGTCGCCGTCCTCAACGCGGTATTCGTTGACTTCGAGCAGCACGGTGTCTTCCACACCAAGCGCACGCGTGACCAGGTTGCGGTGCGTGGCGAACTGCGCCTGCTCCATCGAGATCAGGCCGGCGTCGATCTGCTCCTGCAGCAGGGAATGGTCGCGCGTCATCTGCACGAACTCGCCGCGGCGCAGGCGGTAGCAGCGGGAGTCGCCGACGTGGCCGATCATCACGCGGCCGTCGAGGAACACGCCCATCACCAGGGTGGTGCCCATGCCGGCGTACTGCGCGTTGGCGTTGGCGGCGTTGAAGATGGAGCGGTTGGCGTTGTCGATGCAGATTTCCATCGCCCGCTTGAGCTCGCGCGCGCTGGACTCGAAGCCGCCGTCGGCGATCCACCGGCCGAGTTCAGTCTTGATGAAGGTGGTGGCCATCGCGCTGGCCACCTCGCCCGCGTTGTAGCCGCCCATGCCATCGGCGAGGATGGCCAGGCGGTTGTCGGGGTCGAGCGCCACCGAGTCCTCGTTGTTGTCCCTGACGAGTCCTGGATCGGTCAGGGCGTGAAACTCGAAATTCATGAAGGTGGCGTTATACCGATAGGGGAATCGAGGCGCGCTCGTCGGCGGACGACCGCTGGGGCTGGGGGCGCCGAAGGCAGGGCCGGCCGACGCGGCCCGAAAGGTGTTGCATTTTGTTGCAGCCACCCTCGCGGCGACAAGCTGTATCGGTGACAAGCGTCACGTTGCGCGCAACAGGCAAAAAAAAAGGCAACGCGCGCGTTGCCTTTTGCACACCCATACCCGGCGATCAGATCAGGGCCTTGAGCAGCTTGGCCATCTCGGACGGGTTGCGCGTGACCTTGAAGCCGCACTCTTCCATGATGGCCAGCTTGGCATCGGCCGTGTCGGCGCCGCCGCTGATCAGCGCGCCCGCGTGGCCCATGCGCTTGCCGGGGGGCGCGGTGACACCGGCGATGAAGCCGACCACGGGCTTCTTCATGTTCGCCTTGCACCACAGCGCGGCTTCGGCCTCATCGGGACCACCGATCTCGCCGATCATGATCACGGCGTCGGTGTCCGGGTCGTCGTTGAAGGCCTTCATCACGTCGATGTGCTTCAGGCCGTTGATGGGGTCGCCACCGATGCCCACGGCACTGGACTGGCCCAGGCCGATTTCGGTGAGCTGCGCCACGGCTTCATAGGTCAGCGTGCCCGAGCGGGACACGACGCCGATGCGGCCCTTGCGGTGGATGTGGCCGGGCATGATGCCGATCTTGATCTCGTCGGGCGTGATCAGGCCCGGGCAGTTGGGGCCCAGCAGCAGGGTCTTCTTGCCGCCGGCAGCCTCCTTGGCCTTCATCTTGTTGCGCACTTCCAGCATGTCGCGCACGGGGATGCCTTCGGTGATGCAGATCGCCAGGTCCAGGTCGGCCTCGACGGCTTCCCAGATGGCGGCCGCCGCGCCCGCGGGTGGCACGTAGATCACCGAGACGGTGGCGCCGGTCTGCTTCGCGGCTTCCTTCACCGAGGCGTAGATCGGGATGTTGAAGATCGACTCGCCGGCCTTCTTGGGGTTCACGCCCGCGACGAAGCAGTTCTTGCCGTTCGCGTATTCCTGGCACTTCTCGGTGTGGAACTGACCCGTCTTGCCCGTGATGCCTTGGGTGATGACCTTGGTGTCTTTGTTGATGTAGATCGACATGGTTGTTCCTCGGCTCAGGCTTTGACGGCGGCGACGACCTTCTGGGCCGCTTCGGCCATGGAGTCGGCGCTGATGATGGGCAGGCCCGATTCGGCCAGCATCTTCTTGCCCAGTTCTTCGTTGGTGCCCTTCATGCGCACCACCAGCGGCACCTTCAGGTCCACCGCCTTGCTCGCGGTGATGACACCGGTGGCGATGGTGTCGCACTTCATGATGCCGCCGAAGATGTTGACCAGGATGGCCTTGACCTTGGGGTTCTTGAGCATGATCTTGAAGGCCTCGGTCACCTTCTCGGGTGTGGCGCCGCCGCCCACGTCGAGGAAGTTGGCCGGCTCGGCGCCGAACAGCTTGATGGTGTCCATGGTGGCCATGGCCAGGCCGGCGCCGTTGACCAGGCAGCCGATGTTGCCGTCCAGGCTGATGTAGGCCAGGTCGAACTTGGAGGCCTCGATCTCGGCCGGGTCTTCCTCGTCCAGGTCGCGCAGCGCCACGATTTCGGGGTGGCGGAACAGGGCGTTCGAGTCAAAGTTGAACTTGGCGTCCAGGGCGATGATGTTGCCCTTGCCGTCGCGGTTGAGCGGGTTGATCTCGACCAGCGAGGCGTCCGTCTCCATGTAGCACTTGTAGAGCTTCTTGCAGACGTCGGTGAACTGCGCCTCGGAGTCGGCCGGCAGGTTGATGCCCTTGGCGAGCTCCTTGGCCTGCGCGTCGGTCAGGCCGATCAGCGGGTCGACGAAGACCTTGATGATCTTCTCGGGCGTGGCGTGCGCCACTTCCTCGATGTCCATGCCGCCCTCGCTGGAGGCGATGAAGGCCACCTTCTGCGTGCCACGGTCGGTGACGACGGAGAGGTAGTACTCCTTCTGGATGTCGGCACCGTCTTCGATGTACAGGCGGCGCACCTTCTGGCCCTCGGGGCCGGTCTGGTGGGTCTTGAGCTGCATGCCCAGGATCTGGCCGGCCAGCTCTTTCACCTGGTCGATGGTCTTGGCGACCTTCACGCCACCGCCCTTGCCGCGTCCCCCCGCGTGGATCTGCGCCTTGACGACCCACACGGGCCCGCCGAGCTTCTGCGCGGCTTCCACCGCCTCTTGCACCGTGAACGCGGGAATGCCGCGCGGCACGGGCACACCAAATTGGCGCAGGATTTCCTTGCCTTGGTATTCGTGAATCTTCATGAGGTCTCTCTCAGGGATGGATCGTGTGTCCGGCGCGGCAGCAGCGGCCGGTAGACGGGCTCTCGGACGGAGCAACCAGGGAATGTATCATGGTGCATCGCACCAATCCGGGTCGCGGCGGTGCCCGCCCAGGGCATTCGTCGGCCCGTCCCGCCACAGGAACCGCGCATGGCCCACCAGATTTTCATCGACGGCGAAGCCGGCACCACCGGCCTGCAGATCCGCGAGCGGCTCGTGCAGGAGCCGGGCGTGCAGCTGCTCAGCATCGCGCCCGAACGCCGCAAGGACCCCGAAGCCAAGCGCGAACTCATGGCGCAAGCCGACCTGGTGGTGCTGTGCCTGCACGACGACGCGGCGCGCGAATCGGTCGCGATGGTCGACGCCTTGCCCGGCCACAAACCGCGCATCATCGACGCCTCCACTGCGCACCGCACCGCGGCGGGCTGGGTCTACGGCTTTCCCGAACTCACCGCCACGCAGGCGCAGGCCGTGCAGCGGGCCGACCGCGTGGCCAACCCCGGCTGCTATGCCACCGGCGCCATCGCGCTGATCCGCCCCCTGGTCGATGCCGGCCTGATTCCCCCGGATTTCCCGCTGTCGCTGCCCTCGGTCAGCGGCTATTCGGGCGGCGGCCGCTCCATGATCGAGGCCTACGAGGCCGGCACCGCGCCGCTGTTCGAGGCCTATGCGCTGGGCCTGTCGCACAAGCACCTGCCCGAGATCATGGCGCTCACGGGCCTGCGCCGCCGCCCCATCTTCATCCCGGCCGTGGGCAACTTCCGCCAGGGCATGCTGGTGCAACTGCCGCTGCACCTGGACGCGCTGCCGGGCCAGCCCAAGGCCGCCGACCTGCACGAGGCACTGCGCAAGCACTACGCCGCGAGCGCGGCCGCCGGCGGCTTCGTGAAGGTGTTGCCGCCCACGGACGACGGCAAACTCGACGCCACCGCGCTCAACGACACCAACCTGATCGAGCTGCGCGTGTTCGCCAACGAAGCGCACCGCCACGCGGTACTGATCGCGCGCCTGGACAACCTGGGCAAGGGCGCCAGCGGCGCGGCGGTGCAGAACCTCAAGCTGATGCTCGGGCTGTGAGCGAAAGCCGGCTCAGAACCGGCTGAAGGCCGCCTCCGGGCTCAGCGCCAGCACGCCCGCGAAGCAGCGCTGCCAGGCCTGGTCGCGCTCCTGCGTGCCGCGCACGATGTTCTCCGCATAGGCCGCCAGCTTGCTTCGCTCGAGCGCGGCGACGAGCGGCACCGGGGTGTCCTCGCAGGCCCACCGCGGCTCCCCTTCCTTGGTTTGGCACACGCGGCGATTGCCCTGCGTTTCGCACACCTCCGTGGTGGCCGTCGCCACCCGGCGGCACTGCCGGTGTACGAGGTAACCGCGATCGAGCGCGGCCTGCGTCTGCGCGTGCAGCCGGTGCCATTCGGCCAGGCGCATGTCCTGCGCGCGGATGGCCGTGTCGCGTTCGCAGACGAGCTGCGCGCGCTGCTCGGGCGAATAGCGCCGGAAGTCGTCAATGGTGGTGCAGGCCAGCAGGCCGCACAGTCCCGGCAGGACAAGGCCGCGGCGCAGGGCGCGAAGGGGAGGCGGTTTCATGGGACAGGGCGGTGAACAAACCGCCTGTGTGGCAGGACGCCCGGCCATCTATCCCAGCCGAATGACCACTACCCTCAGGGCATGTCGTCGCACCCCGCGTCGCCGATGATGCGCCGCGCCACCCCGGCGTCGAAGCCGCGCGCCACCAGAAAGCGCGCCTGGCGCGCCCAGTCGGCCGCGTCGGCCGGGGCGCGGCCGAATTTCTTGCGCCAGACCTCGCGCGCGCGCTCCAGCTCGCTGCCGCGCAGGCCGTCCACGGCCTGGGCCACCGCCTCGGCCGGCAGGCCCTTAGCCTGCAGTTCCTGCCGCACGCGCGAGGCCCCCAAGCGGGCGGCGCGGCGGTGGATCACCGACTCGATGACCCGCTGCTCGTCGATGAATCCCCTGGCCTGCAGCTCGTCGAGCGCCTGCGCCAGTTCACCGGGCGTTTCCTCGTGCGAGGCCAGCTTGCGCTGCAGCTCCGCGCGCGAGTGCTCGCGCTGCGCCAGCAGGCGCAGCGCGCGGCCCTTGAGGGAGGGCTTGTCGAAGCCCACGGCGCTCAGGCGTCGGCCGCCTCGGCGTCGGCGGCGTCGGCCTTGGCCTTGGATTTGCGGGCCTTGGCGGGCGCGACCTCTTCCTCGCCCGAAGCGCCATCCAGCGGCAGCAGCGGCACACCCAGGGCTTCGCGCACCTTGTTCTCGATCTCGACGCGCAACTCGACGTTTTCCTTGAGGAACTCGCGCGCGTTGTCGCGGCCCTGGCCGATCTTCTCGCCGTTGTAGGCGTACCAGGCACCGGACTTCTCGACCACGCGGTGCACCACGCCCAGGTCGAGGATCTCGCCCTCGCGGCTGATGCCCTCGCCGAACAGGATGTCGAACTCGGCGGTCTTGAATGGCGGCGAGACCTTGTTCTTCACCACTTTGACCTTGGTCTCGTTGCCGATGGCCTCGTCGCCCTTTTTGATGGTGCCGGTGCGGCGGATGTCCAGGCGCACCGAGGCGTAGAACTTGAGCGCGTTGCCGCCGGTGGTGGTCTCGGGGCTGCCGAACATCACGCCGATCTTCATGCGGATCTGGTTGATGAAGATGACCGTGCAGTTGGTCTTCTTGATGGTCGCCGTGAGCTTGCGCAGGGCCTGGCTCATGAGCCGCGCCTGCAGGCCGGGCAGCTGGTCGCCCATCTCGCCCTCGATCTCGGCCTTGGGCGTGAGCGCGGCCACCGAGTCGATGACGACCAGGTCCACCGCACCGGAACGCACCAGCGAGTCGACGATCTCCAGCGCCTGTTCGCCGGTGTCGGGCTGGCTGATCAGCAGCTCGGGCAGGTTCACGCCGAGTTTTTGCGCGTACTGCACGTCCAGGGCGTGCTCGGCGTCGACGAAGGCGCAGGTGCCGTTCAGGCGCTGCATCTCGGCGATGACCTGCAGCGTGAGCGTGGTCTTGCCGGACGATTCCGGGCCGTAGATTTCGATCACGCGGCCGCGCGGCAGGCCGCCGACGCCCAGGGCGATGTCCAGGCCCAGCGAGCCGGTGGAGACCACCTGGATGTCCTCGATCTGCTCACCCTCGCCAAGCTTCATGATCGTGCCCTTGCCGAACTGCTTTTCGATCTGGGCCAGCGCGGCCTGCAGGGCCTTGGCCTTTTCGCTGTTGAGGGCGGCGTTTTTCACGGGTGCATCCATCGGTGGCTCCTGAGCGGTGAGTGGGTGTTGACTTAGGCTGACTGTGATCGCATCCAGTACTGGATGCATGGCCAGCAGTTTAGCCGCGTATTTCTCGCCGACAAGCCAATCTTTGGTCAGTTTGCCTGACAATCAGCGCCATGGTTTCCTTGCCCGACGACCGCTGGCGCGGCGGCCACCTGGGCCGCCTGCTGGGCGAGGCCCTGCGCCGCTTCGACGCCCGCGTGCTGCACCTGATGGCGCACGACGCCGAGGTGCCGCTGGCCCTGTCCAACCTGGCGGCGCGCCAGCAGGTCGGCGCGGCGCACGTGCACATCACGCGGCACCTGTCGCTGCGCGGCTCGCGGCTCACCGAGCTGGCGCAGGCGGCCGGCATGAGCAAGCAGGCCATGGGCGACCTGGTCGCGCAGTGCGAGGCCTGGGGCCTGGTGCGGCGCGAAAGCGATCCGAGGGACGCGCGCGCGCGCCGCATCGTCTTCACGCCCGACGGCCTGCTCTGGCTGGACGCCTTTCGCCGCGCCGTCGCCCAGGCCGAGGCCGAGTTCGCCGCCCAGGTGGGCCAGGAGGTGGCCACGGTGGTGGCGATCGGCCTGGAAGCCTATGCGCAGGCCTGAAGCGCCGCTCGGGGCGCGGCGCCGTCCCTACAATGCCCGACGACCTGAGGAGACAAGCCATGCGCATCCTGATCGCGGAGGATGACCACGTCCTGGCCGACGGCCTGCTGCGCAGCCTGCGCGCGGCCGGCGCGGCGGTCGATCACGTGGCCAGCGGCACCGAGGCCGATGCGGCCCTGATGACCAATAACGAGTTCGACCTGCTCATCCTCGACCTGGGCCTGCCGCGGCTGCACGGCCTCGAAGTGCTCAAGCGGCTGCGCTCGCGCGGCTCGGCCATGCCGGTGTTGATCCTCACCGCGGCCGACAGCGTGGAAGAGCGCGTCAAGGGCCTGGATTTCGGCGCCGACGACTACATGGCCAAGCCCTTCTCGCTGCAGGAGCTGGAGGCGCGCGTGCGCGCCCTCACCCGCCGCGGCATGGGCGGCAGCACCAACTTCATCCGCCACGGCCCGCTGGAGTACGACCAGGCCGGCCGCGTGGCCACCATCGACGGCAAGCCGATCGAGCTGTCGGCGCGCGAGCTGGGCCTGCTGGAGGTGCTGCTGCAGCGCGCGGGCCGCCTGGTCAGCAAAGACCAACTGGTCGAGCGCCTGTGCGAATGGGGCGAAGAAGTCAGCACCAACGCGATCGAGGTCTACATCCACCGCCTGCGCAAGAAGATCGAGAAGGGCCCGATCCGCATCGCCACCGTGCGTGGCCTCGGCTACTGCCTGGAGAAGGTGTGAGCCAGCCCGCGCCGGACGACGGCACGGCGCGCCAGACCACCCCCATCTCCTTCGGCCTGTTCCAGCGCGAGCAGCGCAGCCTGTTCGGCGAGATCCTGGACTGGATGCTCACGCCGCTGCTGCTGCTGTGGCCGCTGTCGCTCGCGCTCACCTGGGTGGTGGCGCAGGGCATCGCCAACAAGCCCTTCGACCGCGCGCTCGAATACAACCTGCAGGCGCTGGCGCAGCTGGTGGTGGTGGAGAACGGCGCGCTGCGCTTCG
This sequence comes from Hydrogenophaga sp. YM1, assembly GCF_016903055.1. Lineage (NCBI taxonomy): Bacteria > Pseudomonadati > Pseudomonadota > Betaproteobacteria > Burkholderiales > Comamonadaceae > Hydrogenophaga > Hydrogenophaga sp. YM1. The sequence goes on from NZ_CP070223.1 coordinate 4,673,501, forward strand.
CGCTCGACCCGCAAACGCGCGACCTGCTGCGCGCCGATGACTCCGACCTGGTGTACTTCCAGCTCGTCGACGGGCATGGCCAGTTCGTCAGCGGCGAGGTCGAGCTGCCCGCACCGCCCCCCGACGAGGCGCCCGAGGCCGGGCGCGTGCGCCAGCGCGACGACGTGCTGCGCGGCGATGCGGTGCGCGTGGCCTATACCTGGCTCGCGCGGCCCGACCCGCGGCAGCCGGTGCTGCTGCAGGTCGCCGAAACCACGGGCCGGCGCTCCACGCTGGCCAACGAGATCATCAAGGGCGTGATGGTCCCGCAGTTCGTCATCCTGCCGCTGGCGGTGCTGCTGGTCTGGCTGGCGCTGGTGCGCGGCATCCGCCCGCTGTCGGACCTGGAGCAGCGCATCCGCGCGCGCCGCCCGGACGACCTGAGCCCGATCGAGGAGGCCGACATCCCGCAGGAGGTGGCCCCCCTGGTGTCCTCGATCAACGACCTGCTGGCGCGACTGAAGGCCTCGCTGACCACGCAGCGCCGCTTCCTGGCCGACGCCGCGCACCAGCTCAAGACGCCGCTGGCTGGCCTGCGCATGCAGGCCGAGTTGGCGCAGCGCGAGTCCGACCCGGCCGGCCTGCGCGGCTCGCTGCAGCAGATCGCGCGCGCCAGCGCCCGCGCCACGCACACCGTGAACCAGCTGCTGGCGCTGGCACGCGCCGAGACCACCGGCCGCACCCTGCCGAGCGCGCGCGTCGATCTGGCGCGGCTGGTCGCCACCGTGGTGCGCGACACCGTGCCGCGCGCTCTGGAGCTGGGTGTGGACCTGGGTGTGGAAGGCGACCACGAGGTGCCCGAGGAGTTGCAGCTCACCGGCAACCCCACCCTGCTGCAGGAAATGGTGCGCAACCTCGTGGACAACGCCATGGCCTACAGCGGGCCCAAGGGCGTGGTGACGGCGCGCGTGCTGGTGGACCGCTTCAGCGGCGTGCAGCTGGTGCAGGTGGAGGACAACGGCCCGGGCATCCCGGTGAGCGAACGGGCGCTGGTGATGCAGCCCTTCTACCGCGCGCTGGGCACCGACGTGGACGGCTCGGGCCTGGGCCTGGCCATCGTGCAGGAGATCGCCCAACAGCACGGCGCCACCGTGCACATGGAAGACGCGCACCCGGAGCGGGGCCGCCCGGGGCTGCGTGTGTCGGTGCGCTTCGTGGCGAAGCAGGCGAGCGAGTGAAGCCCGCCGCCCGCCGCCGCTTCAGCCTTTGTAGACGTTGAGCTCCAGGCGCTCGCGCTCCATGGCGCGCGCCACCGCCGGCAGCGCCGCGAAGCGCTGCACCAGCGCCCAGGTGGCGGGCAGGCTGTTGGGGTCGATGCCGGCGAAGCCGCCCCAGCGCAGCAGGGTGAGCGCGTAGGCGTCGAGCGCGCCGGGCTTGTCGCCGCCGAGCCAGGGGCTGGCCTTCTGGGCCAGCGCCTCGAGCTCGCCGAGCAGGCCGCGGTAGACCTCGACCGCGTGCGCCTTCACGGCCTTCTGCGCGGCCTCGTCGGCGGTGAACTTCTGCGGCATGAACACGTGCGTGAAGGTGGGGTGCACGGTGTTGTTCATCCAGGCCAGGGTCTGCAGCGCGCGCGTGCGCGCCACGCCCGAGGCGGGCAGCAGGCCGGCCTCGGGGAACCGGGCGTCCAGGTAGAGCACGATCGCCGGGATCTGGGTGATGACCTCGTCGCCGTCCACCAGCACCGGCACCTGGCCGCGCGGGTTGATGGCCAGGTACTCGGGCGCGCGCTGCTCGCCCTTGTGCAGCTTGACCGGCGACGGCTCGAAGCTGGCGCCAGCGAGCTCGAGCGAGCTGTGCGGAACGAAGGAACACGCGCCGGACGCGTAATAGAGCTTGAGGCCCATGGGATCGGTCTCCTGGAAGTGTTGAAGAAATTCAGCTCAGGTGATCGCCGACCAGGCCGGCGATCTCGAACATGGTGACGGCGTCCTTGCCGAAGACCGGGCGCAGCTTGGCGTCGGCCTTGATGCGGCGCTTGTCCGCCGGGTCCTGCAGGCCATTGGCCTTGATGTAGTCCCACAGCTTCTTGACCACCTCGGGCCGCGACACCGGCCCTTCGCCGATGACGGCGGCCAGCGCCGCGCTGGGCTGCTTGCCGGTGGCGGCGGTGGCCTTGCGCGGGGCCTTCTTCTCGGCCGGCGCCTTCTTGGCGGCGGGCGCCTTCTTCGCGGCGGCCTTCTTCGCCGGCGCGGTGGCCTTGGCGGCCGGGCGCGCGCCCGCCTTGCGCGGCGGGTACTTGCTGTCGCGCGGCTCGAATTCGAAGTTCACCTTGCCGGCCTCGGCGTCCCAGGCCAGGAAGGCCTTGAACGAGCGGCGCGTGCGCATGGAGACGAACTTGTCGAGCAGGTCGGTCTTGCCGGTGGCCAGCAGCTTGCTCATCTGCTCGCGCGCCACCGGCTGCTGCAGGATGACCTTGCCGCTCTTGAAATCGCAGCTCGGCGTGGGCTGCTGCGCCGTGGGCACGGCGCGCTCGCACACGTAGTTGGCGCCGTGCTCGTGCACCGCGCCGCCGCACTTGGGGCAGGCGCCCAGCGATTCGCTGCCGGAGAAGTCGACCAGTTCACCGGTCTCCTCGTCCTTGCGGTCGTCGCCGAAGTCGAATTCGAGCTTCCAGTTGCGGTCTTCCTCGCTGTGCTTGAGCACGAGCTCGGCCACGAACGGCCAGCCCGCCTTGGAGCGAAAGCCCTCGAGCGGGCCGATGCGCTTGTCGCGCAGGAAGGCGTCGGCCTCGGTGGTTTCGAAGGTGCGCCCGGCGGGCGACTTGGTGAACGAGAAGCCGCAGCCCTCGCCGGTGCCGTCGGCGCCGGTGCAGGCGAAGCGGCGGTAGTTCTCCTTCACCACGCCGCCGCAGTTGGGGCAGGGCGTGGACAGCGTGGCGTAGTCGCCCGGCACGGTGTCGCGGTCGTACTCCTTGGCCTTCTTCACCAGGCGCTCGGTCATGGACGCGATCTCGGCCATGAAGGCGTCGCGCGACAGCTTGCCGTGCTCCATCTGCGCGAGCTTGTATTCCCATTCGCCGGTGAGCTCGGGCTTGGACAGCTCCTCCACCTCCAGGCCGCGCAGCAGCGTCATGAGCTGGAAGGCCTTGGCGGTGGGGATGAGTTCGCGGCCCTCGCGCAGCATGTACTTCTCGGCCAGCAGGCCTTCGATGATGGCCGCGCGCGTGGCCGGCGTGCCCAGGCCCTTTTCGTGCATGGCCTCGCGCAACTCCTCGTCGTCGATGAGCTTGCCGGCGCCTTCCATGGCGGCCAGCAGCGTGGCTTCGCTGTAGCGCGCGGGCGGACGGGTCTGCAGGCCCTTGTGCTCCACCGACTCGGTGCGCACGGTCTCGCCTTCGCGCACCGGCACCAGGTTCTGGCCCTTCTCACCGGGCTTGGCGCCTTCCACCTCGTCGGCGGCTTCCTTGCCGTAGACCGCCATCCAGCCCGGGTTGACCAGCACCTTGCCTTCGGTCTTGAAGTGGTGGTTGAGCACGCTGCTGATGCGCGTGGTCACGGTGAACTCCGCGCTGGGGAAGAACACCGCGATGAAGCGGCGCACCACCAGGTCGTAGAGCTTCTGCTCGGCCTCGGACAGGCCACTGGGTGCCTGCAGCGTGGGGATGATGGCAAAGTGGTCCGAGACCTTGCTGTTGTCGAAGATGCGCTTGCTCGGGCGGATGTAGCCCTTGCTCAGCGCCGTCTTGGCGTGCGGTGCCAGGTGGCCCATGCCGCTGCCGGCCAGCATCTCGAAGGTGTCCTTGACCGTGCCCAGGTAGTCCTCGGGCAGGGCGCGCGAATCGGTTCGCGGGTAGGTCAGGGCCTTGTGGCGTTCGTACAGGCTTTGCGCGAGCTGCAGCGTGGTCTTGGCCGAGAAGCCGAAGCGGCCGTTGGCCTCGCGCTGCAGGCTGGTCAGGTCGTAGAGCTGGCCGCAGGCCTGGGTGGTGGGCTTGCTCTCTTCCTTCACGCTGGCGGCCTTGCCGCGCACCGCGTCCACGATGGCCTGCGCCTCCTGCAGGCTCCAGACGCGGTCGGCGCGCAGATCGGCGTCGGCGTCCTCGCCCGTGGGCTTCTTGAAGTCGGGGTTGAACCACTTGCCGGGGTACTCGCCGGCCTCGGCCAGGAAGCTGGCGTGGACCTCCCAGTAGTCGCGCGGGCGGTGCGCGCGGATCTTTTCCTCGCGCTCCACGACGATGGACAAGGTAGGCGTCTGCACCCGGCCCACCGTGGTGAGGAAGAAGCCGCCATCGCGCGAGTTGAAGGCGGTCATGGCGCGCGTGCCGTTGATGCCCACCAGCCAGTCGGCCTCGGAGCGGCTGCGCGCCGCGTCGGCCAGGCCGCGCATCTGCGCGTCGCTGCGCAGCTTGTCGAAGCCCTCGCGGATCGCGGCCGGTGTCATGGACTGCAGCCACAGCCGGCGCACCGGCTTGCCCAGGCCCTGGTACTGGCCACCCTTCTGGCCGCCAGCGTACTGCTCGATCAGGCGGAAGATCAGCTCGCCCTCGCGGCCCGCGTCGCAGGCGTTGATGAGATCGCCGACGTCCTTGCGCCGCGCCAGCTTGACCACCGCGTTGAGTCGCGACTTCGCCTTGTCGATCGGCTTGAGCTCGAAGTACGGCGGCAGCACCGGCAGGTGGGCGAAGCTCCACTTGCCGCGCTTGACGTCGAACTGCTCGGGCGCGGCGATCTCCACCAGGTGGCCCACGGCGGAGGTCACGACATAGCGCTCGTTTTCGAAGTGCTCGTCGTGCTTGTCGAACTTGCCCGCCACCGGCGTGAGCGCGCGCACGATGTCCTGCGCCACGGACGGCTTCTCGGCAATGACCAGTGTTTTGGCAGAACCTTCGGTTTTCATCTCTACAATCCGCTCCCACGCGCGCTCGCGCATGCACACACGTGCGCGCGCTTGTCGTGCGCGCACCCACGCGCGCACTCGCATGAAACAACCTTACCAAAGAAATCCGACGTGACGAAAACCCCGCGCTCGCCCTCGGCACGCACCCCATCCCCGGCCAAGTCCAGCGACGCGCGCCGCATCCAGACGCGCCGCTCCGGGGTGCACGGCAAGGGCGTCTTCGCGCTGGTGGACATCGCGCCGGGCGAAACGCTGATCGAGTACACGGGCGAAGTCATCACCTGGGCGGAAGCGCTGGACCGCCACCCGCACGACCCGAGCGACCCCAACCACACCTTCTACTTCCACATCGACGAAGAACACGTGATCGATGCGAAGTACGGCGGCAACTCGGCGCGCTGGATCAACCACAGCTGCAAGCCCAACTGCGAGGCCGACATCGAGGATGGCCGCGTGTTCATCCGCAGCCTGCGCGCCATCGAGGCCGGCGAGGAGCTGTTCTACGACTACGGCCTCGTCATCGACGAGCCGCTCACGCCCAAGCTCAAGGCCCAGTACCCCTGCTGGTGCGGCGCCAAGAAGTGCCGCGGCACGCTGCTGGCGCCCAAGCGCGGCGGGCGCGCCACCAAGCTGGGGTAAGGCCATGAGCGCCTCGCTCGCGGGCGGTGCCGAGGCCATCTGGCAGGCGGTGGTGCCCGACCTGCCCGGCTTCACGGTCGAGGTGCTGGAAGAGGTCGATTCCACCAACACCGAGCTCATGCGCCGCGCGCGCACCGCACCGCTGGACCCGGTGCTGCTGGTGGCCGAGCGCCAGACCGCCGGGCGCGGTCGGCTGGGACGCGGCTGGCACAGCCGACCCGGCCAGTCGCTCACGTTTTCGCTCGGCCTGTCGCTGGCGCCGCGCAGCTGGTCGGGTCTGTCGCTCGCGGTGGGCCTGGTGCTGGCCGAGCAACTGCACCCGGACGTGCGCATCAAGTGGCCGAACGACCTCTGGCTCATGGGCCGCAAGCTCGGCGGCATCCTGGTCGAAACGGCGGGCCACGCCGATGACCGCGAAGGGCCACGCTCGGTGGTGATCGGCGCGGGCATCAACGTCGCGCGGCCGGCCGAATCGGCGCTCGCTGGCGCACCCGCCAGCCCCATGGGGGGCGTGCCGCCGGCCGGGCTGGCCGAGGTGGAAGTGGGCGTGACCCCCGCCGAGCTGCTGCCCCGGCTGGTGCCACCGCTGGTGCGCGAGGTGCTGAGCTTCGCCAGCGAAGGTTTTGCACCGTTCGCCGCGCGCTACGCGGCGCGCGACGCGCTGAAAGACCGCGAGCTGCGCCTGAGCGATGGCAGCATCGGCAGCGCCTGCGGCGTGGCCGAGGACGGCGCGCTGCTGGTGCGCGTGAACGGCCAGTTGCGCCGCGTGGACAGTGCGGAAGTGAGCGTGCGCCCATGTTGAGGTGGACGATCGCCGTGCTGCTGGCGGCCAACGGCCTGTATTTCGCCTGGACGCAGGGTCACCTCGCGGCCATCGGCTTCCCACCGACCAGCGAGCCGCGCGAACCGCAGCGCCTGACGCAGCAGATCGCGCCCGAGCACGTGCGCCTGCTCAATGGGCCGCGCGGCGCCGAGCCGCCCACCACGCCGGCCCCGGCGCCCGCGCCCGAATCCGCCATCCCGGCCCACCCTGCCGTGGCCGCGGCGCCAGCGTCCGTGGAGGCGCCGCCCCTCACGGCCCCGGCGGCGCCCACGGCCACGCCGACCGCTGCCGCGCCGGCCGCGGCCAATGAGCCGCGCGCCTGCTGGCAAGCCAGCGGATTCAGCCCCGAGCAGGCCGAGCTGCTGCGCGCCGAGCTGCGCCTGCTCGGCCTGGGCGGCAGCGACTGGCAACTCACCGAAACACGCAGCCCCGGGCGCTGGATCGTCTACATGGGGCGCTACGACAGCGCCGAACAGGCCAGCCGCAAGAAGGCCGAGCTGCGCGCCATGGGTGTGGAATTCCGCGACGTCAACACCAGCGGTCTGGCGCCCGGCATCGCGCTGGGCACGTTTTCCAGCGAGGAAGCGGCGCGAGAAGGCCTGCAGCTGGCCGAGCGGCGCAATGTGCGCACGGCCCGCGTGGTGCAGGAGCGCGCCGAGGGCCTGAGTTATTCGCTGCGCCTGCCGGCCATCGGCGAGACCACGCGCGCGCGCATCGAGGCCCTGGGCCCGGCCATGGCGGGCCGCAGCCTGCAGCGCTGCAACTGACGCGTCCGATCCGGCGCGCGAAACCGGGTGGCGCTCAGCGGCGGCGGCGCGAAGCCCGCGCCACGCCCAGGCCCCACAACGCCAGCCCCAGGCCCCACCAGGCCCCGAAGGCGCCGCCGCCGCCCCCCGTGGCTGGCGGCGTGGGCGGGGCCACCGCGCGCACGACGACGGCGTCGCTGCCGGTGCCGCCGTTGCTGTCGGTGACCTTGAGCCGGAACACCCAGCGGCCCTCCACGGCGGGCAGTTGCACGCCGGTCACGGACTGGGTGTTGTTGGGGATGGCGACGGCGGTGGTGCCGCTGTCCTGGGTCCATTGGTAGCCCGTGAGGGTCGCTGGCGCGAGCGCCACGCTGGCCTGGCCATCGAGCGTGACAAAAGCGCCCGGCACCACGACGTTCACCGCCTGGATCACGGCGGCAGGGCCCGTGGCCAGCTGCAAGGACCGGTCCGCGTCCAGCAGGCCGGCGCCGCAGGTGGTGGGGGTGCACTGGCACACCCCACCGTTGGCCGGTCCGCAGGCCAGCCCGCCCGCCACGGTGTGCGACCGCACCCCGGCCTGCATGCGCTCCATCAGCGCCTGCGGGGTGAGGTGGGGGTTGAGGGCGAGCATGAGGCTGGCCACGCCGGCGGCCTGGGGCGCGGCGAAGCTGGTACCTTTCTTGTAGCCATAGGTGTCGCCGCCCGGCCCGGTGAAGCCGGCGTTCGTGGTCGAGTAGAGGTTGTCGGGGTCCAGGGGCGTGGTGCCCGACCCGCCCGGCGCGGCCAGGGCCACGTTGGCCCCGAAGTTGGAATAGTCCGCCTTGGCGCCGTCGCGCTGCACCGAGGCCACGGCCATCACCCCCTGGCAATCGGCCGGGCGCGTGAGCGGGCCCGACTCGTTGCCTGCGGCCACCACCAGCAAGGCGCCCGCCGCCCGCACGTCGTCCACGGTGGTCTGGTACGCCGGGCTGCAGGCCGAGCTGCCACTGAAACTCAGGTTGATCACGCGCGCCGGCGTGGGATTGGCCGGCACCCCGGCCACCGGCAGGCCGGCGGCCCAGCGCACGCCGTCGAGCAGGTCGGACACCAGGGCGCCGCACTTGCCCGACACCCGCACGGGCAGGATGCGCGCCTCCCAGTTGAGGCCCGCCACCCCGATGCCGTTGTCGGTCGCCGCGGCGATCTGGCCGGCGATGAAGGTGCCGTGCCAGGAACTGAAGGCCAGGTCGCAGCCGGAGAACAAGGGGTTGCCGAGATCGGTCGGAGAGATCCAGTCGCCGGGGTCGGTCGCATCGGCGTCCCGGCCGTTGCCGTCGTTGGCCACCTGCAACTCGCTCACGAAGTCGTACCCCGCGAGCAGCTTGCCGGCCAGGTCGGGGTGGCTGAAGCGCACGCCGCTGTCCACCACGGCCACGACCGTGGACTGGAGTCCGGTGCCGAGATCCCACGCGGGCGGCAGGTTGAGCCCCGCCGGTTCGCCGTCGCCCGGGCCGCGCAGGTGCCACTGCAAGCCGTAGTTCGCGTCGTTGGGCACCAACTGCGGGCGCACGAGGACGTTGGGCTCGACCCAGGCCACGTCCGGGTGCAGGCGCACGCGGCGCAGGGCGTCGGCCAGCGCGCGGCCCTGCATCGGGCGGTCGAAGCGCAGCAGGGCCGCGCGGCCCGCCTCGCCGACGGAGACGGCGCGCACACCGGTGTCGCGCGCCAGCCGCTCGGTTTGTTCGCGCGAGCGCTGGGTCGCCCGTTGCCAGGCGCCGGCCAGGCGGGCCTCGCGGTCGGCCCAGGGGCCGCGGTCGGTTTCCTCGCGGCTCAGCGGATTGGCGCCGTCGCGGTAGCCAACGATGAGGCCGAAGGCCGGTGCATCGCCACTGGCCACCGGCTGCGCGGCCAACACGTTCCCCAAGACCAGAGCGGCCAGGGCCAGCACACATCCGCGCAACAGCTTTGAAACCATGGGCGGGTTGTAGCACGCGGGCACACCAAATTTTCGGCGCCTCCGACCGGGCCCATGCGGAGTTACCCCAGAAGGAATTTGCAATTCCTTTTCATCACATGGCCGACGCCATTCTTTGGCCGTCGAACCAGGCCAGGGCCTCGTTCCAGAGGGGCTGGGCGCGCGGGCGGAAGTAGCCCATGTGCCCGATGGGACCCAGACCGTCGCGGCGCGAGTCCAGGGTCACGGCCTTCACGGGCGCGTTGCGGTAGCCGGCCATGAAGGCGTCGCGCGAGGCCGGCGGCGCCCAGGCGTCGTCGAGCGCATTGACCGCCACGATCGGAAAGCGCACGGCGTCGAAGCGCGCGGTCACCTCGCGCATCTGCGGGTCGTCGAAGAAGTAGCGCGGGAAGCGGCACCAGTGGCGCCACTGGCGGTAGACGTCGATCGGCAGGTCCTCGCCCATGCCGAGCTTGCTCCAGGGCAGGTAGCCGGCCAGGCGCGTGGCCAAGGGGCCGATGAGGTTCCACATGATCTGCACGCGCAGGCGCTCGAGCGGCGGCATCCAGCCGTGCCAGCCGGCGCCGGTGGCGAAGGTGTAGGCCGCGTCCACGTGCTCCGGGTGCGGCAGCAGGCCCAGGGCGTGCCCGCCGTAGGAATGGCCCACCAGCCACAGCGGCACGCCGGGCGCGCGCATGGCGGCCACGGCCGCGGCCAGGTCGAGCCGGCCCCAGTCGAGGTAGTCCATGCGAAAGCCCTTGAGGCTGTTCGGCGCCGAGCGGCCGATGCCGCGGTAGTCGAGCGTGAGCACGTCGACGCCTTGCGCGGCCACGTGCTGCGCGAAGCGCTTGTAGAAACCCTGGGGCACCGCCGTGGCGCCGCCCACCACGAGGTGCGCGCGCGGCGGCGCCGGGCCGCGGTAGCGGTGGGCCGCCAGCGGGTAGCCGTCGGCGGCGTGCAGGGTCAGGGACTCGATGCGCACGGCGTCGGCCGCGCGGTCCTGGGTGAGGGGGTTCATGGCGAGGGCTCCTGAAAAGGGGCGCAGGACGGGTCGGCCGACAGCAGGGCCAGCAGGGTGTCGGTGGCGCGCTGCATGGGCTCGGCGCTGTGCGCGACGCGCGACTGCAGCAGGCCACCTTCGTAGGCAGCGACGATGAGCGCGGCCAGGCCCTGGGCGCGCTCGGCGGGCAGGCCGGCGCCGGCCAGGGCCTGGGCGATGCGTTCGCGCACGCGCCCGAAGGCGCGCGCCAGGGCCTCGCGCAGGGCGCGGTCCTCGGGCCCGGATTCCAGCGCCACCGTGGCCAGCGGGCAGCCGGCCTCGAAGCCGGTCTCCTGCAGTCGGGCGGTGGCGCCGGCGATCCAGCGGCGCAGGGCCAGCAGCGGGTCGGGCGTGCCGGCGAGCAGCTTGTCCAGGCCGGCGGTCATGCGCTCCACCACCTGGTCGATGGCGGCCACGGCCAGCTCGGTCTTGCCGCCCGGGAAGTGGTGGTAGAGCACGCCCTTGGGCGCCTGGGCCGCCCGCAGCAGCTCGGTCAGGCCAATGCCGTGCAGGCCGCGCCGGCGCAGGGCGTCGGTCATGGCGGCGATGAGGCGCTCGCGGGCGGGCTCGACAGGCGGTGGGGCGGGCATGCGAGTCATTCTCTAGACCGATCGGTCTAGCGTCAATGACCCCCGGCGGTCAAGCTGTCGTCTGGGCGACGCGGCGACCGGTGCCGAGGCGAAGCGCCGGTCGCCGCTGTCTTGGCTGCTCCGGGCCTTTCCGCCCACAAAAAAAGCGCCCGAAGGCGCCTTTTCTGCGGACGCGAGCGACGGCTTACTTGGCCACCACGCGCGCCATTTCCAGGCACTTGTTGGAGTAGCCCCACTCGTTGTCGTACCAGCTCACCACCTTGATGAAGGTGCCGTCGAGCGCGATGCCGGCGTCGGCGTCGAAGATCGAGGTGCGGGCGTCGCCGCGGAAGTCGGTGGCGACCACCTTGTCCTCGGTGTAGCCCAGCACGCCCTTGAGCTTGCCCTCGCTCTGCGCCTTCATCTCGGCGCAGATCTCGGCGTAGGTGGCGGCGCTGTTGAGTTCCACCGTCAGGTCGACCACGGACACGTCGCTGGTCGGCACGCGGAAGCTCATGCCGGTGAGCTTCTTGTTGAGCTCGGGGATCACGACGCCCACCGCCTTGGCCGCGCCAGTGCTGCTGGGGATGATGTTCTCCAGGATGCCGCGGCCGCCGCGCCAGTCCTTGTTGCTGGGGCCGTCCACGGTTTTCTGCGTGGCGGTGGCGGCGTGCACGGTGGTCATGAGGCCGCGCTTGATGCCCCACTTGTCGTTGAGCACCTTGGCCACCGGGGCCAGGCAGTTGGTGGTGCAGCTGGCGTTGCTGATGATGGCCTGGCCGGCGTAGGTCTCGTGGTTCACGCCGTAGACGAACATGGGCGTGTCGTCCTTGCTGGGCGCGGACATGATGACCTTCTTGGCGCCCGCGGCCAGGTGCTTCTCGGCGCCGGCCTTGTCCAGGAAGATGCCGGTGGACTCGATCACCACGTCGGCGCCGACCTCGCCCCACTTGAGCTCGGCCGGGTCTTTCACCGCGGTCAGGCGGATCTTCTTGCCGTTGACGATGAGGCTGGAGCCCTCGACCTTCACGTCACCGTCGAAGCGGCCGTGCACGCTGTCGTACTTGAGCATGTAGGCCAGGTAGTCGGGCTCGAGCAGGTCGTTGATGGCGACCACTTCGATGTCCTTGAAGTTGGCGACCGCCGCGCGGAACACCATGCGCCCGATGCGCCCGAAACCGTTGATACCGACCTTGATCGTCATGCTGTCATCTCCAGGGGTTGATTCGGAAAAACCGGAAAAGGGTCACTGCCCGGCGAGCACGGCGCGCACCGTGTCCGCCACGTTCTGCTCGGTGAAGCCGAAGTGCTTGAACAGCACCGGCGCGGGCGCCGACTCGCCATAGGTGTCGATGCCGACCACGGCCGAGACGCCGTACTTCCACCAAAAATCGGTGACGCCCATCTCGACCGCGATGCGCGGCAGGCCGGCGGGCAGCACGGCCTTCTTGTAGGCGGCGGCCTGGCGGTCGAAGCGGGTGGTGCTGGGCATGGACACCACGCGCACCGCGATGCCGTGCTCCTGGGCCAGCAGCGCCTGCGCCTTGAGCGCGAGTTGCACCTCGGAGCCGGTGGCGATGATCACCGCCTGGGCTTTCTGCTTGCCGGCGGGTTCGGCCAGCACGTAGGCGCCCTTGGCGATGTCGCCCAGGCCGCTCTTGGGCAGGTAGGGCAGGTTCTGGCGCGACAGCAGCAGCGCCGTGGGCCGGTCGCGGTTCTCCAGCGCCACGGTCCAGGCCACGGCGGTTTCCGCGGTGTCGGCGGGGCGCCAGACGTCCAGGCCCGGGATCAGGCGCAGGCTGGCGGCGTGCTCGATCGACTGGTGCGTGGGGCCGTCCTCGCCCAGGCCGATGGAGTCGTGCGTGAAGACGTGGACCACGCGCTGCTTCATCAGCGCGGCCATGCGAATGGCGTTGCGCGAGTAGTCGCTGAAGGTGAGGAAGGTGCCGCCGTAGGGGATGTAGCCACCGTGCAGGGCCACGCCGTTCATGATGGCGGCCATGCCGAACTCGCGCACGCCGTAGTTGATGTGGCGGCCCAGGCGGCCGGCCTCGTCGCGCACCACGTTGCCGGCGATGTCCAGGCGCAGCGGCGGCGTGGATTTGGTATTGGTGAGGTTGGAGCCGGTGAGGTCGGCGCTGCCACCCAGCAGTTCGGGCAGCGCGGCGGTGAGGTGCTCCAGCGCGAGCTGGCTGGCCTTGCGGCTGGCCACGGTCTCGGCCTTGGCGTGGGCCTGGCGGGCCGCGTCGGCGGCCAGCGCGGCGAAGTCCTTCGGCAGCTCGCCCTTCATGCGGCGCTCGAACTCGGCGGCCAGCTCGGGGTGGGCGGCGCGGTAGGCGCGAAAGCGCGCGGTCCAGTCGGCCTCGGCCTCGGCGCCGGCGGCTTTCGCGTCCCAGGCGGCGTAGACCTCGTCGGGCACCACGAAGGGCGCGTGCGGCCAACCCAGGGCCTCGCGCGTGAGCTGGATTTCCTCGGCGCCCAGCGGCTCGCCGTGCGCCTTCGCGGTGTTGGCGCGGTTCGGGCTGCCCTTGCCGATGTGCGTCTTGCAGACGATCAGCGTGGGCTGCTCGGGGTGGCGGCGCGCCTGGGCGATGGCCTGGTCCACCGCGTCCGCGTCGTGGCCGTCGATGGGGCCGATGACGTTCCAGCCGCAGGCCACGAAGCGCAGGGCGGTGTTGTCGATGAACCAGGGCGTGACCTTGCCGTCGATGGAAATGCCGTTGTCGTCGTACAGCGCGATGAGCTTGTTGAGTTTCCAGGCGCCGGCCAGGGCCACGGCCTCGTGGCTGATGCCCTCCATGAGGCAGCCGTCGCCCAGGAACACGTAGGTGTGGTGGTCGACGACGGTGTGGCCGGGGCGGTTGAATTCGGCGGCCAGCAGCTTCTCGGCCAGGGCCATGCCCACGGCGTTGGTGATGCCCTGGCCCAGCGGGCCGGTGGTGGTTTCCACGCCGGGCGTGATGCCCACCTCGGGGTGGCCGGCGGTCTTGCTGTGCAGCTGGCGGAAATGCTTCAGCTCCTGCAGGGGCAGCGCGTAGCCCGTGAGGTGCAGCAGCGAGTAGATGAGCATGGAGCCGTGCCCGTTGGACAGCACGAAGCGGTCGCGGTCGGCCCAGTGCGGGTTCACCGGGTTGTGCTTGAGGTGGCAGCCCCAGAGCGCGACGGCCATGTCGGCCATGCCCATGGGTGCACCGGGGTGGCCGGAGTTGGCGGCCTGCACGGCGTCCATCGCCAGAGCGCGGATGGCGTTGGCCATGACCAGGGGAGAGACGGTGACGCCGGCGGAGTCGCTCATGAAGACCTCGGGTGGGGTGGGGGCGCGGCGTGGGCGCGTCGCGCGCCGCCCAGCCTGGGGAAAACCCCGGATTTTAGCGACTGGGCCCGCGCCGGCCGCTCGCGCGGGGGGTATCGGCCCTGGCGGCCGGGCGCGCGGCCCACCGTACGATGGCCGCCACCGCCCACCCGAGCCCATGACCGATCTGCCTTCTCCCGCGCTGCTGGCGATCTTCGCCGGCGCGGCGCTGGTCGTGTGGTGGGCCGGCGTGCGGCTCACCCAGGCCACCGACCGACTGGACCAGGCCTTCGGCTGGGGCGACGAGATGGGCGGGCTGGTGTTGCTGGCGCTGGTGACCAACCTGCCCGAGATCGCCATCACCGCCAGCGCCGCGGCGGGCGGGCGCGTCGAGGTGGCCGTGGCCAACCTGCTGGGCGGCGTGGCTATCCAGACCCTGCTGCTGGCGCTGTTCGACGCCGTGGGCCACCGCGGCGCGGTTCCGCTGTCCACCCGCGTGGCCTCGCCCCAGGCGCTGGCCGAGGCGCTGATGGTGGTGGCGCTGCTGGCCCTGGTGCTGCTGGGCCACTGGCTGCCGGCCGACGCCCTCCGTTTCGGCGTCACGCCGGACGGCGCGCTGACCGTCTTCGCCTGGCTGGGTGGCCTGCTGCTGGTGCGCCGGCTCAGCCAACGCCCCTCGGCCGCGCCCCGCCGCCCTACCCGCCGTCTGTCGGACGGCCTGCGCGGCGCCAGTCTGCTGTTCGCCGCCTGCGCCTTGCTCACACTCATCGGCGGCGTGCTGCTCGAGCGCAGCGGCGACGCCCTGGCCCGGCGCTGGGGCATCGACGGCGTGCTTTTCGGCGCCACCGTGCTCGCCGCGTCCACCGCCCTGCCCGAGGTCGCCACCGGCCTGGCGGCCATGCGGCGCGACGAGCCCGCGCTGGCGGTGAGCGACATCCTGGGCGGCAACGCCCTGCTGCCCGTGCTGCTGGTGCTGGCCACGGCGCTGGCCGGCCAGGCCGTGATGCCTGGCGCCAGCGCGGAGACGCTGTACATCACCGCCCTGGGCCTGCTGATGACCGGCGTCGTCGCGGCCGGCCTGCTGTGGCGCCCGCGCCGCAAGCGCCTGGGCATGGGGCCGGACAGCTGGGCGCTGCTGCTGGTCTATGGGGCCGGCATGGCGGGCCTGTTCGCGCTGGCCGGTCGCTGAGCCGCCGCGGGGCGGCTACAGTCGAGGCCTCGCCCCTTCACCATGGCCCACCCTGCCCACGCCATCCTCCTGGCCGCCGGCCGCGGCAACCGCATGCGGCCGCTGACCGACCAGTTGCCCAAGCCCCTGCTGGTCGTGCATGGCAAGCCGCTGCTGCAATGGCACGTGGACGCCCTGGCCGAGGCCGGCTGCGCCGACCTGGTGATCAACACCGCCTGGCTCGGCGAGCAGATCCCCGCGCATTTCGGCCCATACCCACGCAGCAGCGAAGGCCTGGCGCTGGACATCGCCTACTCGGCCGAGGGCGAGGACTTCGGCTACGCGCTGGAGACCGCTGGCGGCATCGCGCGCGCGCTGCCGCTGCTGGACGAGGTGTTCTGGGTCGTCGCGGGCGACGTCTTCGCGCCCGGCTTCCCCTTCGCGCCCGAGGCGCTGGAGCGCTTCGCGCGGGGCGAGCGCCTGGCCCACCTGTGGCTGGTGCCCAACCCCGAGCACAACCCCCGCGGCGACTTCGGCCTCAGCCCCGAAGGCCTGGCGCTCAACCTCGTTGCAGGCGCCGAGGCCCCGCGCCACACCTACAGCACCATCGGCCTGTACCGGCGCGCGCTGTTTGAGGCGCCGTGGTTCGACATTCCGCCCGGCAACCCGCAGGGCCGCGCCGAGCCGCTGGCGCCGCTGCTGCGCCGGGCCATGGACGCCGGCCGCGTGAGCGCCGAGTTGTACCCGGGGCCCTGGACGGATGTGGGAACACCCCAGCGCCTGGCCGAGTTGAACCGGCAGGAGCCCCCACGCTCCACGGCGGCGCGGGCCGCGCCCCCCCAAGGGCGCTGATCCGGCGGCGGGCGGGCGACGCCGGATCGCCTCTGGACCCCGCGCCCCGGCGCTTGCCGCCACAATGGCGCGATGGACGCTTCGACCCACTTCCGCCTCTACGCCGAGCGCCGCGCGCGCCTGGCCTCGCAACTCGGCCCCGGCGGCATCGCCATCGTGCCCACCGCGCTGGAACGTCCGCGCAACCGAGACACCGACTTCATCTACCGACACGACAGCTACTTCTATTACCTGAGTGGCTTCGCCGAGCCGCAGGCCTGGCTCTTGATCACCGCCGAGGGCCGCACCACGCTGTTTTGCCAGCCCAAGGACCTGGAGCGCGAGATCTGGGACGGCATCCGCCTGGGCCCCGAGGCCGCGCCGGCCGCGCTGGGCGTGGACGAGGCCTTCTCCGTCGCCGAACTCGACCAGCGCCTGCCCCGGCTGCTGGAGAACCGCGCGGTGGTCTGGTACCCCTTCGCCATCCACGCGGGGCTGGAAGGCCGCATCGATGGCTGGCTGCAGAAGGTGCGCGCGCGCGTGCGCTACGGCGCCCTGTGCCCCGAAAGCCAGCGCGACCTGTGCACCCCGCTCGACGAGATGCGCCTGGTGAAGGACGCGCACGAACTGGACATCATGCGCCGCGCCTCGCGCATCAGCGCGCGCGGTCACATCCGCGCCATGCAGCGCAGCGCCGCCATGCTGCGCGCCGGGCAGGACGTGCGCGAGTACCACCTCGACGCCGAGCTGCTGCACGAGTTCCGCCAGGGCGGCTCGCAGTACCCGGCCTACGGCAGCATCGTGGCGGCCGGCGCCAACGCCTGCATCCTGCACTACCGCGCCGACGCCGCGCCCATCCGCGACGGCGAGCTGGTGCTGATCGACGCCGGCTGCGAGCTCGACGGCTACGCCAGCGACATCACGCGCACCTTCCCCGCCAACGGCCGCTTCACCGGTCCGCAGCGCGCGGTCTATGAGCTGGTGCTGGCCAGCCAGGAGGCGGCCGTGGCCGCCACCAAAGCCGGCGCGCGTTTCATCGATCCGCACGAGGCCACCGTCAAGGTGCTCGCCCAGGGCCTGCTCGACCTGGGCCTGCTCGACAAGAACAAGGTGGGCGCGGTGGACGACGTGATCGCCCAGCGCGCGTACTTTCCGTTCTACATGCACCGCACCGGCCACTGGCTGGGCATGGACGTGCACGATTGCGGCAGCTACGTCGAGCCGTCCGAGGTCGGCCAGGTCAGCGAGCGCCAGGACCCGCTGTCCGGCGAGACCATCAAGGACCGCCCGAGCCGCATCCTGCGCCCAGGCATGGTGCTCACCATCGAGCCGGGGCTGTACATCCGCCCCGCCGAAGGCGTGCCCGAGCGCTTCTGGAACATCGGCATCCGCATCGAGGACGACGCCGTGGTCACCGAAACCGGCTGCGAACTGATCACCCGCGACGTGCCGGTGGCGCCCGACGCCATCGAGGCCCTGATGCGGGGCTGAGCCGACTACTGCAGCGTGCGGTGCTCCGGCAGGAGGGGCATCAGCCCGGCGGCGGGCGCCGCGGCGCTGCCCAGCTCCAGCAGCCAACGCGAACTCAGCCGGCCCAGCAACACCCGCATGGGCCGCGACAGCGCCGGGTGCTGCGCCAGCTCGGTGAGATTGCTCACCACCTTGCCGACCATCAGTTCGCGCTGGCACACCGGACCGCTGTGCTGGGCGCAACCGGTCATGAGCGCGAGCGTGCCGGCCAGCAGCGCCTCGACGGGCGGCAGGCTGTATTCCTCGTCGGCGTGGGTCGGAAAGGACGGCTTCATGGGGTGCTCCGGCGGTGACAGGCTGGCCATCATATGAGAACAATTCTCATTTGCAAAGGCCGCACCCCTTTTCCCCAGCGGCGATGGGCTCACAATCCCCCGGCCGCAACAACGACAAGGAGAGTCACATGCAAGGCGACAAGAAAGTGATTGCCCACCTTCAGGCGCAACTGAAGAACGAGCTGACGGCGATCAACCAGTACTTCGTGCACTACCGCATGCTCAAACACTGGGGCCTGGACAAGCTCGCGAGCAAGGAATACGAGGAATCGATCGGCGAGATGAAGCACGCCGACAAGCTGATGGACCGCATCTTCATGCTCGACGGCCTGCCCAACCTGCAGGATCTGGGCAAGCTCGGCATCGGCGAGGACGTGCCCGAGATCCTGCGCTGCGACCTCACGCTCGAGCAAGGCGCGCAGGCCACCATCAAGGAAGGCATCGCGCACTGCGAGGCCGTGCGCGACTACGTCTCGCGCGACCTGCTCCAGACCATTCTGGACGACACCGAGGAACACATCGACTTCCTGGAGACGCAGATCGAGCTGGTCGAGAAGGTCGGCCTGCAGAACTACCTGCAAAGCCAGATGGGTTCGGTGAGCTGAGGCGACTCAGGGGAGAAGCCGCCCGTCGGGCGGTTTTCAAGAAGGCTTGCGCAATGAATGCGATCCATTATCATTTGCAGAAGTTTCTTGGTACCCAACCCCATGATCGTCTGCGTTTGCCACCGCGTCAGTGACAAGACCATCGCCCAGTGCGCCCGGTCCGGCATGGCGTTTGACGACATCCAGCTCGAACTCGGCGTGGCCACGCAGTGCGGCCAATGCGAAGGCTGCGCGCGCTCGGTCTTCGCCGAATGCGCCCCGGGCCAGGTCGTGGCCCACCTGCAGCGACAGACCGCCGAACAGGCCCGCCAGGTCGAACGCGCCTGAGCCCGCTCGCCCGCCCAGGGCGAGCCCATTCCCCCCTTCCCAGTCACAAGCCCTTCACCCGGGACGCCCTGTGTGCTCTCCCGGGTTTCGGTGTGCCCGACTTAGAATGCGAATTCGCCTTTCGCATGGCAAAAATCAAGGCCGGAGACGTGCATGACCGCATCGAACACCCCTGAGGACAAACGCGCCGAACTGCGCCGCGCCGCGCTGCAGTACCACGAGCAGCCCCTGCCCGGCAAAGTGGCCATTGCCGCCACCAAGCCCTTGTCGAACCAGCGCGACCTGGCCCTGGCCTATTCGCCCGGCGTGGCCGCCCCCTGCGAAGAAATCGTGGCCGACCCGGTCAACGCCTTCAAGTACACCGCCCGCGGCAACCTGGTGGCGGTCATCACCAACGGCACGGCCGTGCTGGGCCTGGGCGACATCGGCCCGCTCGCCGCCAAGCCGGTGATGGAAGGCAAAGGCGTGCTGTTCAAGAAGTTCTCGGGCATCGACGTCTTCGACATCGAGATCAACGAAAAGGACCCGGACAAGCTGGTCGAGGTCATCGCCGCGCTGGAGCCCACCTTCGGCGGCATCAACCTCGAGGACATCAAGGCACCCGATTGCTTCTACGTCGAGCGCAAGCTGCGCGAGCGCATGAAGATCCCGGTCTTCCACGACGACCAGCATGGCACCGCCATCGTCGTCGGCGCGGCCATCCTCAACGGCCTGAAGGTGGTGGGCAAGGACCTCAAGGCGGTCAAGCTGGTGACCTCGGGCGCCGGCGCCGCCGCCCTCGCCTGCCTGGGCCTGCTGGTCAAGCTGGGCCTGCCGCGCGAGAACATCTGGGTGACCGACCTGGCCGGTGTGGTCTACGAGGGCCGCACCGAGCTGATGGACGAGGACAAGGTGCAGTTCGCGCAGAAGACCAGCGCACGCACCTTGGCCGAGGTCGTCGCGGGCGCCGACATCTTCCTGGGCCTGTCGGCCGGCGGTGTGCTCAAGCCCGAGATGGTCAAGTCCATGGCGGCAAAACCAATCATCCTGGCATTGGCCAATCCGAACCCCGAAATCCTGCCGGAAGACGTGAAGGCCGTGCGCGACGACGCCATCATGGCCACCGGCCGCACGGATTACCCGAACCAGGTCAACAACGTCCTGTGCTTCCCCTACATCTTCCGTGGCGCGCTCGACTCGGGCGCCACCACCATCACGGACGAGATGGAGATCGCCTCCGTGCACGCCATCGCCGAGCTGGCGCAGGCCGAGCAGAGCGAAGTCGTGGCCGCCGCGTACGCGGGCGAGAAGCTGGCTTTCGGCCCCGAATACCTGATCCCCAAGCCCTTCGACCCGCGGCTGATGATCAAGATCGCGCCCGCGGTGGCGCAGGCCGCGGCCGACAGCGGCGTGGCCTTGCGCCCCATCACGGACATGGCCGCCTACCGCGAGAAGCTGCAGGGTTTCGTGTTCGCCTCCGGCACCGTCATGCGGCCCATCTTCTCGGCCGCCAAGCTGGCGCAGCGCAAGCGCGTGGCCTACGCCGAGGGCGAAGAGGAGCGCGTGCTGCGCGCTTGCCAGATCGTGGTGGACGAGGGCCTGGCGCGGCCCACGCTGATCGGCCGCCCGGCCATCATTGCCCAGCGCATCGAGAAGTTCGGCCTGCGCCTGAAGGAGGGACTGGACTATGACGTGGTCAACGTCGAGCAGGACCACCGCTACCGCGACTTCTGGCAGACCTACCACCGCATGACCGAACGCAAGGGCGTCACCCAGCAGCTCGCCAAGATCGAGATGCGCCGCCGCCTCACGCTCATCGGCACCATGCTGCTGCACAAGGGCGAGGTCGACGGCCTCATCTGCGGCACCTGGGGCACCACCCAAGGCCACCTGCACTACATCGACCAGGTCATCGGCAAACGCGCGGGCGGCAGCCCCAGCACCGCGCAGGACGTGCGCGTTTATGCCTGCATGAACGGACTGATGCTGCCGGGTCGCCAGGTCTTCCTGGTCGACACCCACGTCAACCACGACCCCACGCCCGAGGAGCTCTGCGAGATCACGGTCATGGCGGCCGAAGAGATGCTGCGCTTCGGCATCCAGCCCAAAGCGGCCCTGCTGTCGCACTCCAGTTTCGGCTCCTCCAACGAGCCCTCCGCCGTCAAGATGCGCCGCACGCTCGACCTGCTGCGCGACCAGGCGCCCTGGCTGGAGGTGGACGGCGAGATGCACGGCGACGTGGCGCTGGACCCGGTCGCGCGCGCCGCGCTCATGCCCAATTCCACCCTCAAGGGCGTGGCCAACCTGCTGGTGCTGCCGAACATCGATGCGGCCAACATCGCCTACAACCTGCTGAAGACGGCGGCCGGCGGCAACATCGCCATCGGCCCGGTGCTGCTCGGTGCCGCTCAGCCGGTGCACATCCTGACGCCCAGCGCCACCGTGCGCCGCATCGTCAACATGACGGCCCTGACAGTGGCGGACGCCAACGTGGCACGCTAGGGCATTCAAGCAAAGCGGGCGCTAACTTTTTTTGACGGTTTTCGCCCTGCCGACTGCCTGTTTTTTAGGCATTCGCTTGCGTTTTGGCGCCGGTTAGGGCACACTCTCGCGCTTGAATTCAGGGTTAACCCCAGGACATTGGCCCAGGGTTGACCCGCATCAGGAGCAAGCCAACCTCATGGATTTGCGGCGGGTACGCCAGCACTGGGGCAGGGGAAAAGCCGGCTTATTTGCGGCTGTCGCGGCCACCGTGGTCGCCAGCGCAAGCACCTTTTTGGTGCAGGCCCGCGGCCCCGAGTCCCCCGTCCTCGCCCCTGCCGCGTCCATGTCGGTATCGGCCCTGCCAACGCAGGGTCAGCAGGTTCTGGGCCAGATCCGCCAGGGTGGGCCCTTTCGCTACGAAAAGGACGGCACTGTCTTCTTCAATCGCGAGGGTCTGCTGCCCAGGGAACAGCGGGGGTACTACCGGGAATACACCGTACCCACTCCGGGTTTGAACCACCGGGGCGCGCGGCGTATTGTGTGTGGCGGCGCGCGGCCCGCCGTGCCTGATGCCTGTTATTACACCGAGGACCACTACTCGAGCTTCAAGCGCATCGTGCAGTGAGCCTCCGGCGATCGATCGGTATTTCAACCTTTGACTGTGAAAGAGACGCGGAGATGGACACGCCACTTCGTAATGTACGACCCAACATCGTTCAGTCGATTCGCGCCTATGGCGTGAAAGACCTGCAAGCGGCGGCCGAGTACCTCGGCCACCACTTCCTCTACGCCAACCTGGCCAAGGCGCAGAGCAAGCAGGACGTGCTGGAGTTGATCGCCGCCCAGTACACCTTGCCCGCGCACTTCGGCAAGAACTTCGATGCGCTGTACGACTGCATGACCGACATGGTCCACAAGTCCGGCCCGCAGACCGGCTTCATCGTGGTGCTTGAGCACATCCCCGCGCACAGCAAGTTCGACAAGGAAGCGCGTGAGCAGTTGCTCGACATCTTCCGCGACGCCGCCGACTACTGGAGCGACCGCAAGATCCCGTTCCGCTGCTTCTATTCCTTCTCGGTGGCGCGCAGCCCCAAGGGGGAGGAGCCGATCGAAGTGCAGAACGAGGAACCCATGCCGACGGACAAAATCCTCGACGTGAGCCCGCAGGCGCTGCGCATGAGCAGCCCATTCAACGCCGGGTACTGGCTCGCCGCGGCGTGAACAACGCCCCCCGCGCCGCGCCAGCGGCGCGTCACTCCCCACGGGGGGGCGGCACCTGAGGACCGGCGAAGCCGGATCCTCGGTGCCACTGGATGAGCCCCGACACTTGTCGGGGCTTTTTCATGCCTGCGTGGTTTGCGCCAGTGCGACGTATTCGCCCACGGACACTTCCTCGGCCCGGCGCTGCAGATCGAAACTTCCGGCCGCGTTGCGCTGCTCCAGCCACTTGCCCAGCGTGTGACGCAGCAGCTTGCGGCGCTGGCTGAAGGCGACTTGCACGAGTTCGGCCAAGTGCTTCGGATCAAGAACCGGTGGCTCGGCCAAGGGCAACATGCGCACCACGGCGCTGTCGACGCGCGGCGGTGGATCGAAGGCCTCAGGCGGCACGAACAGCACGTTCTCCATGGCGTAGCGCCACTGCAGCATCACCGACAGGCGCCCGTAGTCGGCCGTGGCGGGCGCGGCGACCATGCGGTCGATGACCTCCTTCTGCAGCATGAAGTGCTGGTCCTGCACGGCAGCGACGTGCTCGAGCAGGTGAAAGAGGATAGGCGTGGAGATGTTGTAAGGCAGGTTGCCGACCACCCGCAAGGGGCCGGACGCGGCCGCGCGCAAGGCGCTGAAATCCACCTGCAGCACGTCGGACTCGACCACGTCCAGCTGACCGTGGTCGCGCAGCCGCGCCGCAAGGTCGCGGTCGAGTTCGATCACCGTCAAGCGGCCGAGCCGCTCGACCAGCGGCTGCGTGAGCGCCGCCAGGCCCGGGCCGATCTCGACCATGGGCTGGCCGGGACGGGGATCGATTGCTCGCACGATGGCGTCGATGACGCCGGTGTCGGTGAGGAAGTGCTGCCCGAAGCGCTTGCGCGCGATGTGCTTCACGGCTGCGGGTCTTCGCGCATCTCGACGTAGGCGCGCGAGCGCACGTCGCGCGCCCACAGCGCCAGCGCCTCGCCCATCTTCTGCTCGCGCACGACCATGCGCAGGCGCTCGCGCTGCTGCTTCTCGTCGAGTTGCACGTTGCGGCGCTCGTCGACGCGAATGAGGTGCACGCCGAAGCGCGAGACGATGGGTTCGGAAACCTCGCCCGGGCGCAGGCGGTTCATGGCCTCTTCGAACTCGGGCACGAACTGGCCGGGCAGGGCCCAGCCCAGGCTGCCGCCGTTGGCGGCCGAGCCGTCCTGGCTGTTCTCGCGCGCCAGCGTTTCGAAGTTGGCCGTGCCTGCCGCGATGCGCTGGCGGAAATCGCTCAGGCGCGCGATGGCGGCCTCGGGCGTGAGCTGCGCGCTCGGCCGCAGCAGGATGTGGCTGGCGCGCGTCTGCGTCACGCTCATGGAGGGCATGCCGGCCTGGCGCTTGTCGTTCACCTTGAGCACGTGAAAACCGGCCGGGCTGCGCAGCGGGCCGGCGATGGCGCCCGGCGCCAGGTCGCGCGTGCTGCTCACGAAAAGATCGGGCAGCCGGCTGGCCGAGCGCCAGCCAAACTCGCCGCCATTGACGCGCTCGGCGGCGTCGGAGAACTCACGCGCGAGCGCGGCGAAGTCCTCGCCGGCGCGGGCGCGCTCGGCCACGCGCTGCGCGCGCGCCTGGCGCTCGGCCACCAAGGCCTCGCTGGCGTTCTCGGGCACCAGCACCAGCACGTGACTGAGGTTGAGTTCGAGGTTTTCGATGCCGCTGCTGCCCTTCTGTTCGCGCAGGTACTCGTCGATGTCGGCGTCGGTCACCCGCACGCGCGAATCGACTTCGCGGTCGCGCAGGCGCTGCAGCAGCTGCTGCTGGCGCAGCTCCTCGCGGAAGCGGTTGATGTCGTAGCCATCGGCGCGCAGCCGCCGGCGGAACTCTTCGTGGCTCAGGCTGTTCTGGGCGGCGATGTTCTGCTCGGCCTGATCGATCTCGGCGTCGCTCACACGCAGGCCGCTTTCGCGGGCCAGGTGCAGCTGCGCTCGCTCGTTGATGAGCTGCTCGACCACCTGGCGCAGCAGCACCTCGCGCGGCGGGGCGTTGGTGATGTTGCGCTGGGCGATGGTCTGCTCGACCTGGCGCAGGCGCTGGCGCACCTCGTGGTTGGTGACGGGCTCGGAATTGACCAGGGCGACGATGTAGTCGGCCGTGCGGCTGCCCGCGGCGGGCGCGGTGGCCGAGGGCAGGGTGAGGCCGCCCGGGGTGCGCAGGGTCTGCGCCGGCACGGTGGCGGGCCACAGCAGGGCCAGGCCCAGGGCAAGAGCGGTCAGGAAGGGGCGGTCAGTCATAACGTTGGAACCGGCTCGGCGGGTTGATTTCTTCGCGCAGGTATTGGTAGCGCGGCACGTTGTCCCTGAGGGTCTGCAGCGGGTTGGAGCCGAGGCGCGTGAAGCCCGTGAATTCGAGCTGGAACAGGATGCGTTGGTTCGCCGAGGCCGCGCTGCGCTGGAGCCTTTCGAGCACCACGCGCCCGATCCAGCAGCCGGCATCGTACTCAAAGCCAGCCACCAGATCGACGATCTTGCGGTCGGGCACGCTGTAGTTGACGCGACCCACGCCATACCACTGGCCGGGGCCGAGGGCCTGGCCGGGCACGGCCTCGGGGCTGCGGCCGAAGATGCCGCTCAGCGGCCACTGCCAGCCAATGTCGAACTGCTCGGAGGCGCCTCGCTGCAGGCGCCAGGCGGCGCTGAGCACGCGGTAGGGCCCGGGCGTGTAGCGCGCGCTCACGGTGGTGCGCACGGACTCGTTGCTGCTGGGGTTGTACTGGAAGGTGGTGTCGAGCAGCCAGCGCGGCGTCCACTGCACGCGCGCGGCCAGCAGCACGTCGCTGAAGCGCTCCTGCACGGGGGTGCCGCCGGGCAGCGTGACGTCCTGGTCGGCCAGCAGGTAGCGCTGCGCGATGCCCAGGCGCACGATCTCGGCACCGGTGCCGGGGTCGAGCAGACGCGAGCTCACGCCCAGGGTGACACCGCGCGTGTCGGAGATGCGGTCGTTGCCGGTGAAGACGTTGTCGGAGTAGATGGTCGCGAGGTTGAAGTCGGTCGCGGCCGAGTCGTAGTTGGGCAGGAAGCTCTGGTCGCGGTAGGGCGTCCAGGTGAAGTAGGCGCGCGGCTCCAGGGTCTGCAGGAAGGCGCGGCCGAAGTAGCTGGCGTCGCGCTCGAAGACCAGGCCGCTGTCCAGGCTGACGGTGGGCACGGCGCGCGAGGCGCTGCGCTGGCCGTTGGCCAGGGGCTGGTCGAAGTTGTACTGCGTGCTGTGCAGCCGCGCGCGCGGCTCGATGAACCAGCCCGGCGTCTGGAAGCGGTGGCTGATGGTCGCGACGGCCATTGCGCGCTCGCCGTTGGGCTGGCCGGTGAGCAGGGGATCGGACTCGAAGCGGGTGTACTCGCCGTAAACCGACACCGCGCCGCGGCCCGACAGGCCGCCCCAGTTCAGGTCGCTCAGGCCGTAGTTCAGGCCCAGCGAGGGCAGGCGGTCGTAGGGCGGCGTGATCGGCGTATCGATGTCCTGCAGCGTCTGCCAGGTGTAGACACCGGCCGAGGCCGACCAGGGGCCCTTGCCCCAGCTGACCACGGCGTCGCTGGGCAGCAAGCGCTGCGTCAGCGTGGCCGAGGCGCGCGGGAAGTCGCGCCAGTAGTTGTCGTCGCTCACCCGGTTGAGGTTGAGCGACAGGCCGGAACTGCCACTGCCGCCCAGGCGGTTGAGGGCGTTGCTCAGGGCCTGCGTGTGCTGCAGCGTGTAGCTCCAGCGGTCCTCGCCGCGCAGGCGGTCCGAGGGCATGAACGAGCCGCGCAGGCGGCCGGTGTAGTCGGGCTGCAGGTAGCGGAACTCGGCGCCGATGTCGATCCCGCGCTTGGTCATCAGCGTGGGGAACAGCGTCAGGTCGTAGTTCGGCGCCAGGTTGAGGTAGTAGGGCAGCGTGAGCTCGAGGCCGCTCAGGTTGTCCAGGTTGATGGCCGGCGGCAGCAGGCCCGACTTGCGCTGGTCGCTCAGCGGGAAGGTGAAGTAGGGCGCCCCCAGGATGGGCACGCCCTTGAATTCGAGCGCGCCGCCATAGGCTGTGCCGACCTGCTCCACGTTGTCGAACTCGATGCGGTTGGCGCGCACCAGCCAGGCCGGCATCCAGTCGGCGCCCGGCACGCGCGGGCAGGTGCTGTAGCGGGCCTGGTGCGCGGTGGAATGGTCCTGGTCCTGGAAGTCCATGCGCGCGGCGTCGCCGCGGCCATTGTTGTTGAGCAGCTCGAACTGCGGCTGGTCGAAGTAGCCCTTGAAGGTGTCCACGTTGAGCCGCAGCTCGGGGCCCATGAACCGGTCGCCACTGCGGTTGACGAGCACGTTGCCTTCGGCATGGGCCTCGCGCGTGCCCTCGTCGAAGCTCAGGCGGTCGGCGCGGATCACGGTGTCGTGGCGGCGCAGCTCGGCCTCGCCCTCGACGGTGGTGGACTCGCCGGTGTGGCCTTCGATGCGCTGGCCGGAGACGAACGTGGGCGTCTGGCTGCGCACGTCGGCCGGCAACTGCTCCTGCAAGCGCAGGCTGGGGCGCAGCGTGAGGCCCTTGTCCTGCGCCTGCGCGGCGCTGGCCAGGCAGGCGCCGACCACCGCCGCGGCCACCGGCGCGAGCGCGTACCGGACAGGAGAACGAGACGGAAGGGTGCGGCGTTTCAAGATCGGGCCCGGCGGCGTTCGGGCCGCGCACGCTGGCGTTGGAGGCGTTTGTAGAATCCGCCGGATTATTCCACGGGGCCCGTCGCGGGCCTGGCGCCCAGCCCCCCACCTCCCCCAGCCATGACCCCGCCGCCGACGACCGTCGCGTGGGCCGACCCGCAGCGCGAGGCGGCCTTCCATTCCTGGCTCGCGCCGCTGGCGCGCCAACATCGCCTGGTCCCCGCCAGCCTGCGCCCGGCCTCGGCCGACGCGAGCTTTCGCCGCTACCTGCGGCTGGACGACGAGGCCGGTGGCAGCGCGATCGTGATGGACGCGCCGCCCGACAAGGAAAACAGCGAGCCCTTCGTGCGCATCGCCGAGCTGATGCGCGCGGCCGGCCTGCGCGTGCCGCAGGTGCTTGACTGGGACCGGGCCCACGGCTTCCTGCTGCTCGACGACCTGGGCACGCAGACCATGCTGGACGTCATCGACGCCGCGCAACCCCAGGCCAACGCGGACCTCTACCGCGACGCCCTGGCCGCCTTGCTGCCCTGGCAGCAGGCCAGCCGCCCCGGCGTGCTGCCACCCTACGACGAGGCCGTGCTGCGCCGCGAACTGCAGCTCTTCCCCGACTGGTACCTCGGGCAACACAAGGGCCTCGTGCTGGACGACAGCCAGCAGCAGGTCCTGCGAAAAACCTTCGACCTGATCGTGGCCCGCGTGCTGGCCATGCCCACGGTCTACGTGCACCGCGACTTCATGCCGCGCAACCTGATGGTGCTGCGCGAGCGCGGCGATACGCCGGCCACGCAGCTCGGCGTGCTCGACTTCCAGGACGCGCTGCACGGCCCGATCGCCTACGACATCGCCAGCCTCATGCGCGACGCCTTCCTCAGCTGGGAGGAGGACTTCGTCATCGATGTCACCGTGCGTTACTGGGAACAGGCGCGCAAGCTTGGCCTCATGGACTTCGAGGACTGGCACGCCGACTTCGGCGCCTTCTACCGCGCGGTGGAGTGGATGGGCCTGCAACGCCACCTCAAGGTCGCGGGCATCTTCGCGCGCCTCACGCTGCGCGACGGCAAGCCCAAGTACCTGGCCGATGCGCCGCGCTTCATCGCCTACATCCGCGCCACCGCCCACCGCTACCGCGAGCTGGCGCCGCTGCTGCGCCTGATCGACGGGGTGGAGGGCCTGCAGGCGGCCAGCGGCTGGTCCTTCGGCAGGACATGAGGCCACACCCCCGCGGCGCCGCTGGGTGAGTCCGCTTCTCGCACCGCGAAGGGTTCACATGCCACGCTTTTTCTGCGACGCCGCGCTCGCCCCTGGGGCCGAGCTCGCGCTGCCCCCGGGCGCCGCGCGCCACGTGCAGGTACTGCGCCTGCAGCCGGGCGAGGCCATCACCCTGTTCAATGGGCAGGGCGGCCAGTGGTCGGCGCGCATCGCGCGCATGGGCCGCAGCGAGGTCGCGGTGCGGGTGGAGGCGCACGAGGCCATCGAGCGCGAGGCGGCGCGCGAGCTCACGCTGGCCATTGGCATGCCCGCCAACGAGCGCATGGACTGGCTGGTGGAAAAGGCCACCGAGCTGGGCGTGGCGCGGCTCGCGCCGCTGCACACGCAACACGGCGTGCTGCGCCTGTCGGGCGAGCGGGCGCTGAAGAAGCAGGCGCACTGGCGGGCCATCGCGCAGGCCGCCTGCGAGCAGTGCGGTCGCAACCGCGTACCCACCATCGAACCGGTGCGCGACTTCGCGGCCTTCCTGCGCGAGACCGCTGGCGCGCGCGTGGTGCTCTCGCTGGCCGAGGGCGGCGCGCCCGCGCCCCAGGCGCTGGGCGGCAAGGCGCCGCTCACGGTGCTGGTCGGCCCCGAAGGCGGCCTGAGCGCCGCCGAGGACGCGCAGGCCCGCGCGGCGGGCTTCGCCCCCACGCACCTGGGCGCGCGCGTGCTGCGCGCCGAGACCGCGGCCCTGGCGGCGCTGACGCTGGCGCTCGCCTGAGCCCGCGACCCGGCTCAGGTCAGCCGGAACACCGCCACCGCCTCGCTGAGGCGCTCGGCCTGCTCCTTCAGGCTCTGAGCGGCGGCCGCGCTCTGCTCCACCAGCGCCGCGTTCTGCTGCGTCATCTGGTCCAGCTGGTTCACCGCCACGTTCACCTGACCGATCCCCTCGCTCTGCTCCCCCGCCGCCGCCGTGATCTCACCAATGATGTCGCTCACCCGCTGCACCGAGCCCACGATCTCGCTCATCGTCTGCCCCGCATCGGCCACCAGCCGCGAGCCCGCGTCCACTCGCTCCACGCTCGCCCCGATCAAACCCTTGATCTCCTTGGCCGCCTCCGCGCTGCGCTGCGCCAGGTTCCTCACCTCGCCCGCCACCACCGCAAAGCCCCGCCCCTGCTCGCCCGCCCTGGCCGCCTCCACCGCCGCGTTGAGCGCCAGGATGTTCGTCTGGAACGCGATCCCGTCGATCACGCCAATGATGTCGTTGATCTTGCGCGAGCTGTGGTTGATCTCGTCCATCGTCGTGACCACCTGCGAGACCACCGAGCCCCCCCGCGCGGCCACCTCCGCCGCCGTCGCCGCCAGCTGGTTCGCCTGGCGCGCCGAGTCCGCGCTCTGGCGCACCGTGCCCGTCAGCTGCTCCATGCTCGCCGCCGTCTCCTGCAGGTTGCTCGCCGTCTGCTCCGTGCGCGCGCTCAGGTCCTGGTTGCCTCGCGCGATCTCGCTGCTCGCCACCCCCAGGCCGCCCACGCCCTGGCGGATCTCGCCCACGATGCGCGCCAGGCCCTCCTGCATGCGCGCGATGCCCGCGAGCACGCGCGCCGTCTCGTCGCGGCCCAGGGCCTGCACCCGAGCGGTGAGATCGCCCGCCGCCACGCGCTCGATGGCGCGCGCCGCTTCGTCCAGCGGCCGCGTGATGCGCCCGCTGATCACGTAGCCCAGTCCCAGGGCCAGCCCCAGCACCACCAGCGCGGCCAGCACGGTCGCGCGCATGGCCTGGCGCTGCAGGCGGGCCAGGGCGTCCACCATGCCGTCCACCCGGCCGCTCACGGCCGCGCTGATCTCATTGAAGGCCTCGTCGGCCGCACGCACGTCGTTCTTCGCCGGCTCCAGGGCCTGGTTGGCGCGCCAGGGGTCGTTGATCTCGCCGCGGTTGATGCCGGTGTGGATGGCGTTCACCGCGTCGCGGTACTGCCCCAGGCCCGCGGCCATGCGGTCCAGCGCCGCCTGCTCCGCCGGCAGCAGCATGGGCCGCAGCTGCGCCAGGCGCGCCAGCCCCGAGGCCACCTGGGCCGTCCAGGCCTGGTGGTAGCGCTCCAGCGCCGCCTCGTCGGCCAGGTTGAGGAACAGGTCCTTCTCGAAGCGGCGCATGTTGCCCACGTCGGCGCGCACCTCGCCCAGCGCGCGCAGGGCGCTCACCTCGGTTTGCACCAGCCGCTGGCTGGCCGCGACGGCGCGGTCCAGGCTGACGAAGGCCGACGCGGCCACGGCGAAGATGCCCAGCGCGCACAGCGCGAGCAGCAGCGCCAGCTTGGCGCGAACGGAAATGTGGGACAGCCAGTTCATGGGAAACACCGATCAGGGACAACGCGGCACGCGCGGGTGCCGACCCCCGCTTCTTCGGAGGCGGCCCCCGCATCTTGAGGACCGCCCGTCGCAGCGACGCCTGCCCGGCCTCCGTCATTGGTTTGACACATATGCCATGGCTGCTTTCATTTCCATAGCAATCGGGTCACCCAGGTGTCGTCCGCACGTCAGGCCATTGGCCCCGCCGCCACCGGGGCCGGGGGCCGCGACTGTATAAACGCTCGCTTATGAACCGCAACCTCTGGCTCCTGGCCGCCGCCCAAGGCCTGTTCCTCACCAACAACGTGGTGTTCATCACCATCAACGGGCTGGTGGGCCTGGCGCTGGCGCCGCTGGGCTGGATGGCCACGCTGCCGGTGATGGGCTACGTGGTGGGGGGTGCCCTGAGCACGCCGCTGGTGGCGCGAGCGCAGCGCCGCTTCGGGCGCCAGGCCTCGTTCCAACTCGGCCTGCTGGTGGCCCTGCTGTCGGCGCTGCTGTGCGCCTGGGCCATCTCCCGGGGCTCGTTCGGGCTGCTCATCCTGGGCACGGTGGTGGCGGGCTACTACAGCGCCAACGGCCAGCTCTACCGCTTCGCGGCCGCCGAACTGGCGGCGCCGGCCTTTCGCGAAAAGGCGGTCTCGCTGGTGCTGGCGGGCGGCCTGATCGGCGCCGTGCTGGGCCCCAACCTGGCGGCGCGCACGCGCGGCCTGACCGAGGCGCCCTTCGCCGGCGCCTACCTGGCGCTGACCGTGGTGGCCCTGCTGTCCATGGCGGTGATGGCCTTCGTGCGCTTTCCCCCCGTCCCCGCGCGCGCGGCCGATGCGCCGCAGGGCCGGCCGCTGGGCGAGATCGTGCGCCAGCCGGTGTTCATCGTCGCCGCGCTGGGCGCCGCCTTGGGCTACGGCGTGATGAACCTGCTGATGGCGGCCACGCCGCTGGCCATGCAGGTCTGCGGCCTGCCCTTCGAGGACGTGGCCCTGGTGCTGGAGTGGCACGTGATCGGCATGTTCGCGCCCGGCTTCTTCACCGGCCACCTGATCCGCCGCTTCGGCGTGCTGCCCATCATGGGCGTGGGCGTGGCGCTCAACCTGGCCTGCGTCGCCGTCGCGCTCTCGGGCGTGGACCTGCACCAGTTCCTCATCGCCCTGTTCCTGCTCGGCGTGGGCTGGAACTTCCTCTTCACCGGCAGCACCACGCTGGCGCTGCAGGCCTGGCGGCCGGAGGAAAAGGACCGCGCCCAGGCCGCCATCAACTTCGGCGTGTTCGCCACCATGGCGCTGACCTCCTTCGCCTCGGGCGCGCTGGTCACCACGCAGGGCTGGACCTGGCTCAACCTGGGCTCGCTGCTGCCGGTGGCGCTGCTGGGCCTCTCCCTGCTCTGGCTTGCCCGCCGGCGGGGGGCCGCCCACAATGCCGCCTGACGCGCGGAGCGGTTCCGCGCCCTGGAGCACTACATGGGACTTCTGGATGCAATGCTGGGCGGATCAGGCAACGGCTCGAACGCCGCCGGTGGCTTCGACGCGCAGCAGGTGATGGCGCTGGTGGCGCAGCTGCTGCAGCAATCGGGCGGCATCGAAGGCCTGCTGGCCAAGCTGCAGGCCGGCGGCCTGGGCGAGGCCGCGCAGTCCTGGGTGGGCACGGGCGCCAACCAGCCGGTGTCGGGCGAGCAGCTCGGCGGCGCACTGGGCCCCGACCTCATGGGCGCGCTGGGCGGCCTGCTCGGCGGCAACGGCCAGCAGGCCTCGTCGGTGCTGGCGCAGGTGCTGCCCGGGCTGATCGACCAGCTCACGCCGCAGGGCCGCGTGCCGGCGGCGGGTGAGGCCGGCAGCAACCCCCTGGACGCGCTCGGCGGCCTGCTGGGCGGCGGCGCCGCAGGGGGCGGTGGCCTGGGCGATCTGGGCGGCCTGCTCGGCGGCCTGATGCGGCGCTGAGGCGGCGCCGCCCGGGGCCGGCCAGAACCGAACCGGCCCCAGCGGGGCGCTCAGCCCCGCGCGGGCGCCAGGCGGTCCAGCCATTGCCGCAGGGTGTCGAACACCGCGGCGTTGTCGCGCTCGTTGAAGATCTCGTGGTACAGGCCGTCGAAGCGGCGCGCCACCACCATGGGGGCCGGCGCGGCGTTCGCGAAGGCCACGCTGCCGGCCGGGTCCACCAGGTGGTCGTCGCCCGCGAACATCAGCAGCGTGGGCACCGGCCAGCGCGGCGCCGCGGCGCGCACCAGGGGACCGTTGTCGTCGATGAACCGCGCCAGCCGCGCGCTGATGCGGTCGTGCACGCGCCGGTCGCGCTGGTAGGCCTTCACCACGGCCGGGTCGTGCGAGATCTTCTCCGCGTCCAGCCCATTGCCCAGGGTGGTGTCGGGCGACAGCCGCATCATCAGCCCGATCAACCAGCGCTTGAAGCCCGAGAGCCCGGCGTCCAGCGCGGGCGAGGAGAGCACCAGCGCGTCCACCCGGGCCATGCCGCGCTGCACGAAGGTGGCGCTGACCAGGCCGCCCATGCTGTGGCCGAGCAGGATCAGCGGGCAGGACCAGGGCTCGGCGATGTGGCGCCGCGTGTCGTCCACCATTTCGTGCAGGTCGTCGAGCAGGGCGTCGTCGTCGGGCAATACGCCGGGGGCGCCGCCCGAGTCGCCGTGGCCGCGCTGGTCGTAGGCGCGCACGAAGAAGCCCCATTCGTTGAGACGGTGCGCCAGGTCGTTGTAGCGCCAGGCGTGCTCGCCCAGGCCGTGCACGATGAGCACCACGCCGCGCGGGCGCACGCGCGAAGGCAGGGGCCAGTCGTAGAGCGCGAGGTTGAGTCCGTCGCGGGCGGTGAACGGGGCTTGCGTGGTGTCGCTCATCTCTTCATCGTCCGTCGGCGTTCGCCAAACACGCCGCGCACGGCGTGCGCAACCGAGGAATGCCACGGAACCGGCTGTGCCGAGCCGCAGGCATGGCCCCCTGGAGGGGGTCGCGCGAAGCGCGGCGGGGGTGTTCCATTTCAGGGCATGCGAGCGATGACCTGGGCCACGCTGGCGGTGAGCCGGCGCGCGTAGTCCAGGTGCAGGAACTCGTTGGGCCCGTGCGCGTTGCTCTTGGGGCCGAGCACGCCGCAGACCATCATCTGCGCCGTGGGGAAGCCCCGGCTGAGCAGGTTCATGAGCGGGATGGTGCCGCCCTGGCCGATGGTGCCGCAGGCGGCGCCGAAGTGCGCCTGCGAGGCGTCCTGCAGGGCGCGCTCGAACCAGTCGGTGGTGGGCGGCGCGTTCCAGCCACTGGCCGCGCCCTCGCCGGCGAAGGTGACCTTGGCCTGGTAGGGCGCGTTGTCTTCCAGCAGGGCCTTGAGCTCCTGCACGGCGGCGGCGGCGTCCACCAGCGGCGGCAGGCGCAGGCTCAGCTTGAAGGCGGTGTAGGGGCGCAGCACGTTGCCCGCGTCCTTGAGCGCGGGAAAGCCCTCGGCGCCGGTGACGCTCAGCGTGGGGCGCCAGGTGCGGTTGATCAGGGCCTCCACCGGGTCGGTGGTGGTGGGCAGGGCGAACAGGGTGCTGCCGCCGCAGTCGTGGTGGGCCCAGGGGAAGCGCTTGTAGATCTCGTCGCCCAGGATGGCGGCGGTGGCGCGCGCCTGCTCCAGCCGCTCGGCCGGCACCTCGCAGTGGAAGCTGGCGGGCAGCAGGCGGCCGGTGGCGCTGTCCTCCAGCCGGTCCAGCACCTGGCGCAGGATGCGAAAGCTCGAGGGCACCAGGCCCGAGGCGTCGCCCGAGTGGATGCCCTCGGTGAGGACCTCGACCTTGAGCACACCGGCGGCCATGCCGCGCAGGCTGGTGGTGAGCCAGAGCTGGTCGTAGTTACCGGCGCCGCTGTCCAGGCAGATCACCAGGCCCACGTCGCCCAGGCGCGGCCGCAGGGCGTCCACGTAGGGCAGCAGGTCGCCGGAGCCGCTTTCCTCGCAGGTCTCGATGATCCCCACGATGCGCGGATGCGCCGCGCCCTGCGCCTGAATGGCCTGGATCGCTGCCACGCTGGCGTAGACCGCGTAGCCGTCGTCGGCGCCACCGCGGCCATAGAGCTTGCCGTCGTCGATCTTGGGCGTCCAGGGGCCCAGGTCGCTGCGCCAGCCGGTGAACTCGGGCTGCTTGTCCAGGTGGCCATACATCAGCACGGTCTGGCCCGAGGCCGGGGCGGGGGTGCCGTCCTGGCCCGCGCTGGCCGGCAGCTCGAAGAACAGCACCGGCGTGCGCGGGCGGCCGTGCGCGTCGTTCAGGCGCACGATCTCCAGCGTGAGGCCGGGCACGCGCTGCGCGGCCACCCAGTCGGCGGCCGATTGCAGCACGCGCTCGAGCAGGCCGTGGGCGGCCCAGTCGGCGTCGAATGCGGGGGATTTGGCCGGGACGGCCACGTAGTCGAGCAGCGCGGGCACGATGCGATCGCGCCAGCTGGCATCGACATGGGATTGCAGGGCCGCCGCGTCGAGCGGCAGCGGCTGGGGCAGGCGGGCGTTCATGGCGATCTCCATCGGGATCGCCCCGGTGTGGGCACGCTGCCCCTCCCAGGTGAACCCTGGGGGGAGTATAGGCAGGAGCGGCGCCGCGCGACGTCGCCGCGCGGCCGTTTCCTCAAGCTGTGGTACGGAAGCGGCCGACCACCAGGGCGAGCTGCTCGGCCTGCTCCTTCAGGCTCTGAGCGGCGGCCGCGCTCTGCTCCACCAGCGCCGCGTTCTGCTGCGTCATCTGGTCGAGCTGGTTCACCGCCACGTTCACCTGGCCGATCCCCTCGCTCTGCTCCCCCGCCGCCGCCGTGATCTCCCCAATGATGTCGCTCACCCGCTGCACCGAGCCCACGATCTCGCTCATCGTCTGCCCCGCATCGGCCACCAGCCGCGAGCCCGCGTCCACTCGCTCCACGCTCGCCCCGATCAAGCCCTTGATCTCCTTGGCCGCCTCCGCGCTGCGCTGCGCCAGGTTCCTCACCTCGCCCGCCACCACCGCAAAGCCCCGCCCCTGCTCGCCCGCCCTGGCCGCCTCCACCGCCGCGTTGAGCGCCAGGATGTTCGTCTGGAACGCGATCCCGTCGATCACGCCAATGATGTCGTTGATCTTGCGCGAGCTGTGGTTGATCTCGTCCATCGTCGTGACCACCTGCGAGACCACCGAGCCCCCCCGCGCGGCCACCTCCGCCGCCGTCGCCGCCAGCTGGTTCGCCTGGCGCGCCGAGTCCGCGCTCTGGCGCACCGTGCCCGTCAGCTGCTCCATGCTCGCCGCCGTCTCCTGCAGGTTGCTCGCCGTCTGCTCCGTGCGCGCGCTCAGGTCCTGGTTGCCTCGCGCGATCTCGCTGCTCGCCACCTCGATGCCCTGGCTGGACTGGTGCACCTGACCCACCAGCGCGCGCATGGCGTTCTGCATGGTCGCCAGGGCGCCCACCAGGCTGTGCGGGTAGGCGCTCTCGGGCATGGTGCCGGTGAGGTCGCCGTCGGCGATGCGGTGCACGGCCTGGCGCGCGGCGGCCGGGTCACCGCCCAGCTCCTGGCGCAGGGTGCGCACCACCATGAAACCCAGGCCCACGGCCACCGCCACCGCCAGCAGGGCCAGCGACAGCGCGACCACGCGCGCGCGATCGGCGCTGGCGTTCACGGCCGAGTGCGTCTGTGCCGACAGCTCGCGCGAGGCCTTCACCTGCTCCAGCAGCGCGCCGCGCAGCTTGCGCCAGGCGGGCGTCTCTTCGGCATTGAGCGCCGCCACCGCCTCGGCGGCGCTGGTCTTGACCAGCGTCAGCACCTTGTCCTGCGCCTTCGCCTGCTCGGCGCGCAGCCCGGCCAGCGGCGCCAGCGCGGCCTGGGCCGGCGTGCCGCGCGCGGCCTCCAGCGTGCCCTTGTGCGCGGCGTCGAACGCCTCGCGCGCGGCCTCCAGGTTCTTGAAGGCCTGCGGGTTGTTCGGGTCGAGCACGATGTTGCGCAGCGCCTGGCCCATCTGCAGGCCCTGGGCGTACATCTCCTGCACACCGCTGGCCACGGCCTGTTCGGTGTTGATGTACCGGTCGAACTGCGACTGGGTCTGCGTGAGCGACCAGATGCTGCCGCCCAGGCCGGCCACGAACAGCACGGCCGGCGCCACGAAGGCCAGCACGAGGCGTTGGTTGAAGTTCATGGCGGGCCCCTTACGCCGCGACGCGGAACACCTGAACCGCGGCGGCCAGACGGCCGGCCTGCTCGCGCAGGCTTTCGGCCGCGGCCGCGCTCTGCTCCACCAGGGCCGCGTTCTGCTGCGTCATCTGGTCCAGCTGGCCCACGGCGGTGTTCACCTGACCGATGCCGTCGCTCTGCTCTTGCGCGGCCGTGGTGATGTCGGTGACGAAGGCCGAGATCTTCTGCGCGTTGTCCACGATCTCGCCAATGGTGCTGCCGGCCTGCGCCACGAGCTGCGTGCCGGTCTGCACCTTGTCCACGCTGTCGCCGATCAGGGACTTGATCTCTTTCGCCGCCTCGGCGCTGCGCTGCGCCAGGCTGCGCACCTCGGCCGCCACCACCGCGAAGCCGCGGCCCTGTTCGCCCGCGCGCGCCGCTTCCACGGCGGCGTTGAGCGCCAGGATGTTGGTCTGGAAGGCAATGCCGTCGATGACGCCGATGATGTCGCCGATCTTCTGGCTGCTGGATTGGATCTCCTGCATGGTGGTGACCACCTGGCCCACCACCTCGCCGCCGCGCGCGGCCACTTCGGCGTTGGCCGCCGCCATGGCGCTGGCCTGGCGCGCGGCGTCGGCGCTCTGGCGCACGGTGCCGCTGAGCTGCTCCATGCTGGCCGCCGTCTGCTGCAGGTTGCTGGCGGTCTGTTCGGTGCGCGAGCTCAGGTCTTGGTTGCCGGTGGCGATTTCCTGCGAGGCGGTGCCGATGCTGTCGCTGCTGAGGCGCACGTCACCGACGATGCGCGACAGCGAGGTCTGCATGCGGCCCAGCGAGCGCAGCAGCTCGGCGAGTTCGTCGCGGCCCGCGGCCTGCACCGGGCGCGTCAGATCGCCCTCGGCGATGGCGTCGGCCAGGTGGCGCGCCTGGTCCACGGGCGCGCAGATGCTGTGCATGTTGGCCAGGGTGGTGGGCACCACCACCAGCGCGGCCAGCGCCAGCGCGACGCCGAAGATCCACAGGGTCTGCTGGCTCGCCGCCTTGCCCCGCGCGCTCAGACCGGCCACGTCCTCGCCCATCACCTGCTCCACCTGGGTGAGCAGTTCCGACAGGGCCTTGTGCTGCTCGTGCGCGCGCCCGAGCATGCGGTTGGCGATGGTGGCCGTTTCATAGCCGCCGCTCTCCAGCTGATGCGACACCGGTTCGATCGCGGCCATGTAGGCCTTCAGGCGCTCCTGCGCCTGGGTCACCAGCGCGTCGCGCGAGGCGTCGCGGCCGGAGAGCAGGCTGTCCATGGTCACGGCCGTCTTGTCGGCTTCGGTCTTCCAGCGCGCCTTGGCCGCGACCACCAGGTCGGGCTTCTCGTAGGCAATGATCATGTCCTTCTCATGGCGCGTCATCGCGCCCATGGAGGCCTTGAGCTGCGAGAGCACGAGCGTTTCCTGATACGCGCGCTCGGTGAACTCGGTGGCCACATGCGAGAGGCGCCACATGCCCCAGAGGCCGGCGCCGCCGACGGCGCCCAGAAGGGCCAGCACCACGGCGATGGCGCCGATCATGCGCTGGCGCACGGTGAATTGCCGCATGAATGCTTGCATGTCTGTCTCTCCTTGGTCTTCTGGTTGTCTGGTCGGCCGCTTCAGTGCGCGAGGCGGAACACCTGCACCACTTCCGTCAGCCGGCCGGCCTGATCGCGCAGGCTCTGGGCGGCGGCCGCGCTCTGCTCCACCAGCGCCGCGTTCTGCTGCGTCATCTGGTCCAGCTGGTTCACCGCCACGTTCACCTGGCCGATCCCCTCGCTCTGCTCCCCCGCCGCCGCCGTGATCTCACCAATGATGTCGCTCACCCGCTGCACCGAGCCCACGATCTCGCTCATCGTCTGCCCCGCATCGGCCACCAGCCGCGAGCCCGCGTCCACTCGCTCCACGCTCGCCCCGATCAAACCCTTGATCTCCTTGGCCGCCTCCGCGCTGCGCTGCGCCAGGTTCCTCACCTCGCCCGCCACCACCGCAAAGCCCCGCCCCTGCTCGCCCGCCCTGGCCGCCTCCACCGCCGCGTTGAGCGCCAGGATGTTCGTCTGGAACGCGATCCCGTCGATCACGCCAATGATGTCGTTGATCTTGCGCGAGCTGTGGTTGATCTCGTCCATCGTCGTGACCACCTGCGAGACCACCGAGCCCCCCCGCGCGGCCACCTCCGCCGCCGTCGCCGCCAGCTGGTTCGCCTGGCGCGCCGAGTCCGCGCTCTGGCGCACCGTGCCCGTCAGCTGCTCCATGCTCGCCGCCGTCTCCTGCAGGTTGCTCGCCGTCTGCTCCGTGCGCGCGCTCAGGTCCTGGTTGCCCGTGGCGATTTCCTGCGAGGCGGTGTCGATGCTGTCGGTGGCGCTGCGCACCAGGCTCACGGTGCGCGTGAGCGAGGTCTTCATGTCGCCGAGCGCGCGCAGCAGATCGCCCAATTCGTCGGTGCGCTCGGTGCGCACGTCGCGCCGCAGGTCGCCCGCGGCCACCTCGCGCGTCACGTCCACGGCCTGGGCCAGGGGCTGCGTCACCGAGCGCGTGATGCGCCAGGCCAGCACCATGGCCAGCCCGCCGGCGGCCAGGGCCAGCAGCATCAGCAGGCCGATCTGGCGATTGACCGTGGCCTCGGACGCCGCCACGGCCTCGGCCACGGCGCGGTGCTGCAGCTCGAGCAGCTCGCGCTGCTTGGCGCCATAGGCGTCGGCCGCGGGCATGAGGCCACCGGTCAGCAGCTGCTGCGCGCCGGCGGCATCGCCGTTTTTGAGCGTGTCGAAATAGGTCTTGCGCACCGCCATGTAGGCCGCGCGGCGCTCGGCGATTTCCTTGAGCAGGGCCTTGCCCTGCTCGCTCTGGATCTCGGCCTCCAGCGTCTTCTGCACCACGCTGATGCGCTCGCTGACCTGGGACATCAGCGGCTTGAAGTAGCCGTCCACCGCCGGGTCGTTGCGCGAGGTGGCTACGGCCATCACGCGGTTGATGTTGATCTGCGTGCTCATGAGCCATTCCTGCGTGAGGGCGGCCCGCTTGTCCATCTCGATCACGCGCGCGGTGGCGGCCTGCGAGGTCTTCAAGCCGTACCAGGCCACGGCGGTCAGGCCCGCCAACAGCATCAGCACCAGGGCAAAGCCCAGGTACAGGCGGGGGCCGATCCGGAAACGGTTCACGATGTCCATCTTTCACTCACTCTCTGGGCGCGGAAACAGGGGGTCGCACGGCCCGGAGACCGTGCGGAGACCATCAGAAGCTCTCCCACTCGCCCTCGGCCGACGCGGCCGCGGGCGCCACCACTCGTGGCGCGGGACGGGGTTCGGCGGCCGGTTTGCTGCCGACGACGGGTTTGCTTTCGGTCGCGGGTTTGCTTTCGATCGCGGGCTTGCTTTCGGTCGCCGGTTGGCTCTCGGCCGTGGCGCGCGTGGGCACGGGGGCGGTGGGCTTGGCCACCGCCGGCGCCCGGACAGCCACCAGCGGCGCGGGGGCCGGCGCGGGCTGGGGCGCGGCGTCGTGCCCGATGCGGAACACCTGCACCACCTGGGCCAGGCGGTCGGCCTGCTCCTTCAGGCTCTGAGCGGCGGCCGCGCTCTGCTCCACCAGCGCCGCGTTCTGCTGCGTCATCTGGTCGAGCTGGTTCACCGCCACGTTCACCTGGCCGATCCCCTCGCTCTGCTCCCCCGCCGCCGCCGTGATCTCACCAATGATGTCGCTCACCCGCTGCACCGAGCCCACGATCTCGCTCATCGTCTGCCCCGCATCGGCCACCAGCCGCGAGCCCGCGTCCACTCGCTCCACGCTCGCCCCGATCAAGCCCTTGATCTCCTTGGCCGCCTCCGCGCTGCGCTGCGCCAGGTTCCTCACCTCGCCCGCCACCACCGCAAAGCCTCGGCCCTGCTCGCCCGCCCTGGCCGCCTCCACCGCCGCGTTGAGCGCCAGAATGTTCGTCTGGAACGCGATCCCGTCGATCACACCAATGATGTCGTTGATCTTGCGCGAGCTGTGGTTGATCTCGTCCATCGTCGTGACCACCTGCGAGACCACCGAGCCCCCCCGCGCGGCCACCTCCGCCGCCGTCGCCGCCAGCTGGTTCGCCTGGCGCGCCGAGTCCGCGCTCTGGCGCACCGTGCCCGTCAGCTGCTCCATGCTCGCCGCCGTCTCCTGCAGGTTGCTCGCCGTCTGCTCCGTGCGCGCACTCAGGTCCTGGTTGCCCGTGGCGATTTCCCGCGAAGCGGTGTTGATGCTGTCCGCCGCCGTGCGCAGCTGGCGCATCATGTCCAGGAAGCGCTGGCGCATGGCCTCGACCTCGGTCACCAGCGTGCCGAGCTCGTCGCGCCGCGTGGTGTGGAAGGCCTGCGTGAGGTCGCCCTGGGACACGGTGGTCACGGCGTTGGTGAGCTCGCGCAGCGGCGCGCTCACGCTGCGGCGGATCAGCACGAACAGTCCGCCGCCGAGCAGCAGGGTCGTGAGCAGCAACAGGCCCCAGAACAGGTACATCATGCGCCAGTGCGAGGCCATGGCCTCGTCGTCGGACACCTCGGCGATGACCCACCAGCCGCTGGCGCTGGTGTCTCGCTTGACCGCCCAGGGCCGGGCGATCTGCGGGTTCAGCAGGGCGCTGGCGTGGCGCACGAACACGTCCTGACCCGCGCGCATTTCGTCCAGCATGGGGCCGGCCTCGGGGTTCACCTCCAGCACCTTCTTGCCCGCCAGCGCGGGCGGCGAGACGAACAAGGCCTCGGCATTGGCCGCGCGCGGATCGATGATCAGCGTGCCCCCCGACTGGAAGTAGGTGGCGTCGGTCACGAGCTTGTCCAGCGAGGCCTGGAAGTCGCGGATGTCGAAACCGATGAACAGGATGCCGACCACCTGGCCGGCGGCGTCCTTCACGGGCTCGTAGTGCGCCATGTAGGCGGTGCCGAAAAGCACGTCGCGGCCTGTGAAGGGCTTGCCCTGCAGCATCAGCGGGTACGCCGGGTGGTTGCGCGCCAGCGTGGTGCCGACGGCACGTTCACCGTTCTCCTTCTTCTGCGAGGTGCTGATCCGCTCGAAGTCGTCGCCCTTGCGCATGAAGATGGTGGCCACGCCGCCGTTGGCCAGGTGGAAGGAGTCGGCCTCGCTGTGGTCGCCGTTGAGCAGCATGCCCCAGCTCTTGAGCATGCCGTTGGCGACGTCGAGCTCGAAATGCTCGGCGAATTTCTTGCGATAGGGCTGGTAGGCCCGCTCGGTCATCATGCGCGCCGTCGCGTCGAAGGCGTCGACCGAGTCGGCCAGGGCCGCGGCTTTGTCGCCGGCGGCGTCGGCCAGGCGCGTGCGCGAATTGCCTTCGACCACGAAGGCCAAACTGATGCTGATGATGGCCAGCGTACCAGCCAGCAGCGCCACGGCCTGCAGGGACAGGCGGCGTGCCACCGAGGCGCCGCTCTTGCTCTCTTGGGTGTTCTTGGCGGGGAACATGGTCTGGTGTCTCCTTCCACGGGATGGCCTCGAGGGCCGGAGTCGGGCTTACTGCAGCGACTGGGCGCCTTCGATCAGGCCCATGTCGGCGCTGGACATGAGGGCCTCGATGTCCATGAGGATCAGCATGCGTTCGCCCACGCTGGCGATGCCGGTGATGAAGCTGGTGTCGACCGAGGCGCTCATCTCGGGCGCCGGCTTGATCAGGTCGCCAGCGAGCTCCAGCACGTCGGACACCGAATCGACCACGGCGCCGACCACGCGGCCGCGCACGTTGAGCACGATGACCACGGTGAAGCCGTTGTATTCGACCTTCTCGCAGCCCAGCTTGATGCGCAGGTCCACCACCGGCACGATCACGCCGCGCAGGTTGACCACGCCCTTGATGAAGCTCGGCGCGTTGGCGATGCGCGTGGGCTCCTCGTAGGAACGGATTTCCTGTACGCGCAGGATGTCGATGCCGTACTCCTCCGCGCCCAGGCGGAAGGTCAGGAACTCCGCGCTGGCGGCGGCCTGGGCGGCGGAGCGCGCGCCGTCTTCGCGGGCGATGTGGGTGGCTTCGTTGCGCATGTCCATGGCTGGCTGTCCTCTTGCAAGAAAGGAATGGGAATAGGGGTGAAGGGACTATCGGCCGAGGCGGCGTGGTCTGAAGTCGGAAAAAGGACGACAAACCCGGGCCTATCGGGCAGCGGTGCGGCGACCTGGCGTCTATCTGAGTACCAAAGCATTCGGCGGATCGCCCTGGCGGCCACCGGGGCGCGCGGCCTCTGCTAACTTCCGGCCATGCCCACCCACCTCGACCCCACCCCCGCCATCGACAGCGACCACCCGGCGATCCGTGCGTTTGCGCACGAACACGCGCGCGGCGACTCGGTGCGCGAACGTTCGGTGGCGCTGTACCTGGCCGTGCGCGACCGGGTCCGCTACGACCCCTACCGCATCGACCTCTCGCCCGCCGGCATGCGCGCCAGCACCACGCTGGGCCTGGGGTATGGCTGGTGCGTACCCAAGGCGGTGCTGATGGCGGCCGTGGCGCGCGCCGCCGGCATCCCGGCCCGGCTGGGCTTCGCCGACGTCAAGAACCACATGAGCACCGAGAAACTGCGCCGCACCATGGGCAGCGACGTCTTCGTGTGGCACGGCTACACCGAACTCTGGATCGACGGCGCCTGGCGCAAGGCCACGCCGGCCTTCAACCTGTCCCTGTGCGAGAAGTTCGGCCTGCTGCCGCTGGAATTCGACGGCGTGCACGACTCTCTGTACCACCCCTATGACCGGGCCGGCCAACGCCACATGGAGTATGTGAACGAGCGCGGCAGCTTCGACGACCTGCCGCTGGAGCGCATCACCGCCGACTTCGCGGTGATCTACCCGGGCTTCGGCCAGGCCGCGCCCGAAGGCGACTTCGCCGAGGACGCGGCGCGCGAGAACGCCGCGCCCTGAGGCCGCCCTTTACTTGGAGAAGCGGAACACCGCGGTGCTGGCCATCAGGTTGGGCAACACGCGTACCTCGCGGCCTTCGTGCAGGCCGAAGCCATCCTCCACCGTGAGGCCGTTGCGCCGCGCCAGCACCTCGAAGTCGGCGTAGGTGCCGACGCGGATGTTGGGCGTGTCGTACCACTGGTAAGGCAGGCGCTTGGTCACCGGCATGCGGCCCTGCAGCACGGCCAGGCGGTTGGGCCAGTGCGCGAAGTTGGGAAAGGCCACCACGCCGATGCGGCCCACGCGCGCGGTCTCGCGCAGCATGGTCTCGGCGTTGCGCAGGTGCTGCAGGGTGTCGATCTGCAGGACCACGTCGAAAGCGTTGTCGCCGAACATGGTCAGGCCCTCTTCGAGGTTGAGCTGCAGCACGTTGACGCCGCGCTGCAGGCAGGCCTGCACCTCGGCGTCGTCGATCTCCACGCCGTAGCCCGTGCAGCCGCGCGTGGCCTGCAGGTGGGCCAGCATGGCGCCGTCGCCGCAACCCAGGTCGAGCACGCGCGAGCCCGGGGGCACCAAGCGTGCGATGGAGTGAAGCACATGGCGTTCGGTCATGGCGAAACCTCCGCGCCGGGCGCCGCGGCGTGAGCGCCGTCGGGTGGCCGGGCGGCGCCCACCGCGCCCCCACCAACGGTGTGCTGGAAAAAGCTGCGAACGGCCGCGTGGTAGCGCGGGTCGTCGAGCAGGAAGGCGTCGTGGCCGTGCGGCGCGTCGATCTCGCAGTAGCTGACCTCGCGGCGGTTGTCGAGCAGGGCCTTGACGATCTCGCGGCTGCGCGCGGGGGAGAAGCGCCAGTCGGTGCTGAAACTCACGAGCAGGAACTTGGCCTGCGCGCGCGCCAGCGCGGCCGCCAGCCGGCCACCGTGTTCGCGCGCGGGGTCGAAGTAGTCGAGCGCGCGCGTGATGAGCAGGTAGGTGTTGGCGTCGAAGTACTCGCTGAACTTGTCACCCTGGTAGCGCAGGTAGCTCTCGATCTGGAACTCCACGTCCTGGGTCGTGTAGCGGTAGGCCAACTCGGCCACGCCTGCCGGGTCCTCGCCGTCGGCGGCGCGCAGCGCACGGCCGAACTTCTCGTTCATCACGTCGTCGCTGAGGTAGGTGATGTGGCCGATCATGCGGGCGATGCGCAGGCCGCGGCGCGGCAGGGTGCCGTGGCGCTGGTAGTGGCCGCCATGGAAATCCGGGTCGGTCACGATGGCGCGGCGCGCCACCTCGTTGAACGCGATGTTCTCGGCCGTGAGGTTGGGCGCGCTGGCCACCACCACGGCGTGGCGCACGCGCTGCGGGTGCTGCAGCGTCCAGGCCAGGGCCTGCATGCCACCCAGGCTGCCCCCCATCACGGCGGCCAGGGTGTCGATGCCCATGGCGTCGAGCAGGCGGGCCTGCGCCTCCACCCAGTCCTCCACCGTGACGACGGGAAAGTCCGCGCCCCAG
Organism: Hydrogenophaga sp. YM1; assembly: GCF_016903055.1. Taxonomy (NCBI): domain Bacteria; kingdom Pseudomonadati; phylum Pseudomonadota; class Betaproteobacteria; order Burkholderiales; family Comamonadaceae; genus Hydrogenophaga; species Hydrogenophaga sp. YM1. Next base: position 4,718,474 of record NZ_CP070223.1, read on the forward strand.
GCCTGGCCGGTGGCCGGGTTGGTGTGCGTGGGCCCGGTGGAGCCGAAACACGAGCCCAGGTTGTTGACGCCGATGACGAAAAAGCGGTCGGTATCTACGGGTTTACCCGGACCAATCATGTTGTTCCACCAGCCCTCGCTGCGCGCGAGCGGCTGGCCGCTGGCGTCGGCGTGCCAGCCGGCGACGTGGTGCGAGGCGTTCAGCGCGTGGCAGACCAGCACGGCATTGGACTTGTCGGCGTTGAGGCTGCCGTAGGTCTCGACCACCAGCTCGTAGGCCGGCAGCACGGCCCCGCTGCGCAGGGCAAGCGGCTGGTCGAAGCGGTAGGTGACGGGGGTGACGATCAAGCTCGTTCCCTGCTCGCGCAGGGCCTGGAAACAGAAAACCCGGTGAGCCAAAAGGCAGACCGGGCATCTCCGAGCTCCCTTTAGCGGCATTTGTTGAGCGCCCGCAATCCGGATCAAATCGGCGCTGGGCGGCAGTATACGCGCCCGGCATGTTGTAACCACGCATCGGCAGGGGGTTTGACTTGCATCCTCCGGAAATTTGTCACCGACTTTCCGACGATCGGCGCATAATGCCTTGGCGTGCCGCCAGATCGGCCGCATGTCAAGTGATCGGTTGGTTTCGTGCGCTGCATTCCTGTGCCGGACGACGGGGCTCCATCGCTTCTTACCTTGTGTTTTAGGAGTCCCTCGAATGGGCAACAAACTTTATGTCGGCAACCTGCCGTACACGGTGCGCGACGAAGACCTGCAACAGGCCTTCTCGGCTTACGGTGCTGTCAACAGCGCCAAAGTCATGATGGAGCGCGAGACCGGCCGCTCCAAGGGCTTCGGCTTTGTCGAGATGGGCAGCGACGCTGAGGCGCAGTCGGCCATCCAGGGCATGAACGGCCAGTCGCTCGGTGGCCGCAGCCTGGTGGTCAACGAAGCGCGCCCGATGGAGCCGCGTCCCCCGCGCAGCGGTGGCGGCGGCTTCGGCGGCGGCCGTCGCGAAGGCGGCTTCGGTGGTGGCGGCCAAGACGGCGGCTTCCGCAGCCCCTACGGCGGTGGTGGTCGTCGCGACGGCGGCGGTGGCCGCGGCGGCTACTGATCCCCGAGCGAGCGAACCCCGCTCACCGGCAAACCCCGCGACGACCTCGCGGGGTTTTTGTTTTTCAGCGCCCTTCGCCCGCGCGGTGCTTGCGCGGGCGACCCTGCAAGGCGCGGTCGAACCAGGCGTTGGGCAGCAGGCGCAGCAGCTTGGCGAGCACGCCCATCTGCCAGGGAATGACGCGGTAGCTGACGCCCTCGGCGATGGCCCGAAAAGCGCGCTCGGCGAAGGCCTCGGGCGTCATGAGAAAGGGCATGGGGTAGCGGTTCTCGCGCGTGAGCGGCGTGTCCACGTAGCCGGGCAGCAGGGTCACCACCGCCACCCCGCTGCCGCGCAGCTCGCCGCGCAGGCTCTCGCAGTAGCTCACGACGGCGGCTTTGCTGCCGCAGTAGGCGCCGTGCCCCGGCAGGCCGCGGATGGCGGCCACGCTGGCGATGCCCACGAGCGCCCCGCTGCCGCGCGCGCGCATGGCCCGCACGAAGGGGTGGAAGGTGGCGGCCATGCCCACGTTGTTGGTGGCGAAGGTGCGGCTCAGCACGTCCAGGTCGTCGCGCTCGCCGGTGTCCATGCCCACGCTGATACCGGCGTTGGCGATCACCACGTCCGGCAGGCCCTGTGCCGCCAGACAGGCCTGGCCGGCGGCCACGATGCTGTCGGTCTGCGCGACGTCGGCGCCGTAGACGCGGCAACGCTCGGCCCCGTATCCCTGGGCGTCGGCCCAGGCCTGCAATTCGGCGGTGCGGCGCGCCACCAGGGCGAGGCGGTAGCCGGCCCGGGCGAAGCGCGCGGCCAGCGCCTGGCCGATGCCGCTCGAGGCGCCGGTGATGAAGACCAGGGGAGCGGCGTTGGCGGGCGTCATGGCGGGGTCCGGGGCAGGAGCTGGACGCGCACGCGCCCGCGGAAGTCGGCGATCTGCTGATCGCCGCGGTAGTCCAGGGTCTGCGCGGTGATGCGGTCGCCGTTGCGCAGCAGCTCGACCGGGTGGTCCGAGGTCACGCGCTCGACCGGCTCGAGCTCCACGCGCAGGAAGTCGCCGCGAAACTCCAGTCGCGGCAGGGGATCGCCGGCCTGGGACTTGCCCCCTTCGCGCACCACCACCGCGTCGCCCTCCAGCACGAAGACGGTGTTGTCGGCGTTCGTGGTCACGCGGTGCGCGGTGGCGCGCATCACGGCGCCCGACTCGGCCAGGTTGCGGATGCGCGCGTTGTCGATCTCCACCCGGTCGTCGTCGGGATGGTGGCGGGCTTCATCGCCCACCACCTCGGCCCGCAGCTGGCCGGCCAGGTCGAAGGACTTCACCGAGAAGCGGCGCATGAAGTAGTCGGGCTCGCCGCTCACCGGCCGCTCGGGCTGCGGCTCGGGCGCGGGGGGCGTGGCGCGCAGCAACCAGTACGAGGCCAGCGCCAGCAGGCCCATGAGCATGATGGGCAGGTAGATGGACAGCCGGTCCCACCACGGTGCGGGGCGCCGGCGCGGCGCGGGCGGCGCGCTGCGGTCCAGGCCCGGGATGAGGTCAAAATCGTCGTCGGCGCTCACCGGGCGGCGGCCTCGAGCTCGGCCGCGTAGGCGCCACGCGCCATGAGCAGCAGGTCGCAGAACTCGCGCGCGGCGCCTTCACCGGCGGCGCGGCGCGTGACGTGATGGGCGATCGCGCGCACCTCGTCGTGCGCGGCCGGTGGCGCGGCGGCCAGGGCGGCGCGCCGCAGCAGGGGCAGATCGGGCCAGTCGTCGCCCATGGCAGCGGCGGCCTCCCAGCCCAGGCCCAGCTCGGCCAGGATGGATTCGGCGGCGGGCGCCTTGTCTTCGGTGCCCAAGCGCAAGTGGGTGACGCCGAGCGCGGACAGGCGCTGGCGCAGGGGTTTGCCGTCGCGCCCGCTGACCACGGCGGGCGTGATGCCGTGGCGTTGCAGCAGCTTCAGGCCGTGGCCGTCGAGCGTGTGGAAGCGCTTGAGCGTTTCGCCCGATTCGCCGAAGTACAGGCCACCATCGGTGAGCACGCCGTCGACGTCGAAGAAGGCCACGCGCACGGGCTGGGCGCGCAACAGCAGCTCGGGGGAAAACAGCAACACCGGCGCCATCAGATCACCTTCGCGCGCATGAGGTCGTTGCTGTTGAGCGCGCCGACGAGGCAGCCGGCCTCGTCCACCACCAGCAGGCTGGTGATGCTGTGCGCCTCCATGAGTTCGGCGGCCTCCACCGCCAGGGCGTCCTCGCGCACGGTGCGCGGTCCGGCGTGCATGACCTCGCGCGCGCTGAGCGCGCGCAGGTCGGCACCGCTGCCCGCGCGCTCGATCAGGCGGCGCAGGTCGCCGTCGGTGAAGACGCCGACGGCGCGCTCGCCGTCGACGATGGCGCTCATGCCCAGGCCCTTGGCGCTGATCTCGCGCATGAGGTCCATCAGCGGCGCCTCAGGCACCACGCGCGGCACGGCTTCGCCTCGGCGCATCACGTCGCCCACGTGCGTGAGCAGCTTGCGGCCCAGCGCGCCGCCCGGGTGCGAGCGCGCGAAGTCGTCGGCGCGAAAGCCGCGCGCGTCGAGCAGCGAGACCGCCAGCGCATCGCCCAGCGCGAGCTGGGCCGTGGTACTGGCCGTGGGCGCGAGGTTGTGCGGGCAGGCTTCCTTGTCGACCGAGGTGTCGAGCACCACGTCGGCGTGGCGCCCCAGCGTGGACGCCGCGCGGCCGGTGAGCGCCACCAGCGGCACGCCCATGCGCTTGATCAGCGGCAGGATGGCGGTGAGCTCCTCGCTCTCGCCGCTGTTGCTGATCGCCAGCACCAGGTCGTGGGCGGTGATCATGCCCAGGTCGCCATGGCTGGCCTCGGCGGGGTGCACGAACATGGCGGGCGTGCCGGTGGAGGCCAGGGTGGCGGCGATCTTGCGACCGATGTGGCCGCTTTTGCCCATGCCCATCACGACCACGCGGCCGGTGCAGGCGAACATGCGCCGCACGGCATCGGCGAAGCGGTCGTCGACGCGCCCGGCCAGGGCCGCGACGGCGGAGGCCTCGATGGCCAGGGTGTCGCGCGCGAGGCGCTGGGCGCGTTCGGGGTCGACGGCGGGGGCGGCGGGCATCGAGGGATTATCGCGTCGTCCTCGATAATCCCCGGCATGGACACCGCCGCCTACCTGCGTTCGCACATCCGCACCGTGCCCGACTGGCCCGCCCCGGGCGTGATGTTTCGCGACATCACCCCGCTGCTGCAAGACCCCAAGGTGTTTCGCGTGCTCATCGACACCTTCGTGCACCGCTACATGGACCCGGCCCTGCGCCCGACCGTGGTGGCGGGCCTGGACGCGCGCGGCTTCATCATCGGCTCGGTGCTGGCCTACGAGCTGGGCGTGGGCTTCGTGCCCATCCGCAAGAAGGGCAAGCTGCCCTTCAACACGGTGGAAGAGACCTACGAGCTGGAATACGGCAGCGCCACGGTGGAGCTGCACACCGACGCCGTGAAAGCCGGCGACCGCGTGCTGCTGATCGACGACCTGATCGCCACCGGCGGCACCATGATGGCCGGCCGCCGCCTGCTGGAGAAGCTGGGCGCCGAGGTGACCGAGGGCGCGGCCATCGTCGACCTGCCGGAACTGGGCGGCTCGGCCAAGCTGCGCGACAGCGGCCTGGCGCTGTTCACGCTGATCGACTTCGCCGGGCACTGAGCGGCGACCCGGGCCGCTCGGTGCGGCTCAGAGCTTGCCGTGCTGCGTGTCGCTGAGCGCGGCGAAGTCGCTCACCGCCTCGGGCGTGGGCATGGGCAGCTGGGGCTCCTTGGGGTGCCGCATGGTCGCGGCGGGCAGGGACGTGATGGCCTCGCGGAAGGCGCGCACCTCGTCCTCGCTCACGGCCTGCGCGGGCGCGCGGCTGGCGGACACGCTGGGGCGCGGGATGGAGGTGTCCGGCGCCTCGCGGCGCGTCTGCGCCGGCACCGCCGCGCGCAGCGCCTGCCCCACCTGCTCGGGCGTGGCCTTGCGGCGCCAGTACACGCCGCGCACGTCCATCACGTGCCGGCTCTTGGCGCTTTGCTGGATCCAGCGCTCGATTTCGAGCAGAAATTCGTCGGGCATGGCCTGGGCCGGCAGCGCCAGGTCCACCAGTGCGATGAAGGTGTCGCCGTTGGCGTCGAGGTTGAGCACCTTGAACGAGTAGCTGGTGGACAGCACGCCGCCCCGGATGAGCGATTCGCGCACCACCCCGAACAGCTGCTCGCGCCGCAGCAGGCGCCGGCCCCGCCGCGGCGAAATCAGTGGCATGGTGGTTTCGCGAAAGGCGTGGCGCGCGCGCGCGAAAGCGCCTTTGCCCGAAAACGGTTTGCGGGCCGACAACCAGTTCAGAAACGACATGTTGAGGGTGGAGATCACGTGGCGACGGGTTCGAGGAAGGTACGGGGCCGGAACACCAGGGAGCGGTCAGCAGCCATCGAGTGCCTCAGGTCACGGCCACGCGCTTGGGTTTGTTGTACATGCGCCGCGCCAGCACGGCCGACATGGCCACGGTCAGTTCCAGGGCGATCTGCGGGTGCCGCACGCTCAGCTCGCGAAAGCGCAGCGGCGTGAGGCACCAGAGCCGGCAGTCGCTGCCCGCGTTGACGGTGGCGCTGCGCGGCAGGTGACTGAAGAAGGCGCCTTCGCCCAGCAGCGAGCCCGCGCCCACCACGGCGATGCGCACGCGCTCTTTCGCGTCCTCGTAGTGCACGGTGAGGGTGCCGCTCTCGACGAAGTAGACGGTGCGGTCCTTCACGCCCTGTTCGATGAGCACCTGGCCCTGCTGCAAGGCCACCGGCTGCATGTAGTTGGCCAGCGTCACCCAGTGCGCGTCGCTCAGGTTCAAGGGCACCGCGTCCAGGGCACTGCTGTGGCGCATGGCCTGCGCCAGGTGCTGGATGTCGAAGCGCGCGGGGGCGGCGGTGGGGGCACTCATGCGCGAAGTGAACCGCAGCGCGGCGCCCGGCGCAACACCGGCGTAACCCATCCTTACAGATCGGTTCCCAGCGGCGCGGCACAACCCGTGAACGGTGGCACGGAAAGCTATTTGCCGATGCAAAAACGCGAAAAGATGACGCCCAGCAGATCGTCGGCCGTGAACTCGCCGGTGATTTCGCCCAGCGCCTGTTGCGCGAGGCGCAGCTCCTCGGCGAGCAGATCGAGCTGCGCGGCGGCCTCGCGCAGGCGCGCATCGGCCTGCTCCAGGTGCCCGTCGACGCGCGCGAGCGCCTGCAGGTGCCGCTCGCGCGCCATGAAGAGGCCGTCGCCGCCGGGCTGCCAGCCCGCGAGCCGCAGCAGGCGCTGGCGCAGCGCGTCCAGTCCCGTGCCGCGCTTGGCGGACAGGGCGATGTCATCGGGGCCCTGCGGCGCGCCGCCGGCCTGGTCGAGCTTGTTCCACACGTGCAGCACGGGCACGCCGGCGGGCAGGCCGCGCGCGATGTTGGCGTCGGCGTAGCGGTAGCGCGGCTCGCCCCAGCGCGTGAGGTCGTGCAGGAACAGCACCGCATCGGCGCCCCGGATGCGCTGCCAGGCGCGCTCGATGCCGATGCGCTCGACCTCGTCCACCTCGGGGCTGTCGCGCAGGCCGGCGGTGTCGGTCACGTGCAGGGGCACGCCCTCGATCTGGATGGTCTGCTGCACCACGTCGCGCGTGGTGCCCGCGATCGGCGTGACGATGGCCAGCTCGGCCCCCGCCAGCGCGTTGAGCAGCGAGCTCTTGCCCGCATTGGGCTGGCCAGCGATCACCACCTGCAGGCCGTCGCGCAGCAGGGCGCCCTGGCGCGCCTCGGCGCGCAGCACGGCCAGCGCCTCGCGCAGGCGATCGAGCTGGCCCTGGGCGTCGGCCTTCTGCAGGAAGTCGATGTCTTCCTCGGGAAAGTCCAGCGTCGCCTCGACCAGCATGCGCAGATTCGTGAGCGCCTCCTGCAGGGTGTGCACACGCCGCGAGAACGCGCCGTCCAGCGAACGCGCGGCGCTGCGCGCGGCGGCCTCGGTGCTGGCGTCGATCAGATCGGCCACGGCCTCGGCCTGCGCGAGATCGAGCTTGTCGTTGAGGAAGGCGCGCTCGGTGAACTCACCCGCGCGCGCCAGCCGCAGGCCGGGCAGGGCGGTGGCTGCCACTTCCAGACAACGTGCCAGCAGCAACTGCAGCACCACGGGGCCACCATGGCCCTGCAGTTCGAGCACGTCTTCGCCGGTGTACGAGTGGGGCGCGGGGAACCACAAGGAGAGCCCGTGGTCGATGGGCTGGCCGTCGGCCCCGCGCCAGGGCCCGTAGGTGGCCTCGCGCGGCTTCAGGTCGCGCCCGAGCAGCGCGCGCACGAAGGGCGCCAGCCCCTTGCCCGAGACCCGCACGATGCCCACGCCGCCCCGGCCGGGGGCCGTGGCGATGGCGGCGATGGGATCGGCGTGGTGCGGGAGCATGAAAAAGCGGTGGTGCGCCACCCCCTCACCGAGGGACACCGCGGAACCGGCTTCGCCGGGCCGCAAGTGTCGTCCCCCTGCATGGGGGAAGCCGCGCAGCGGCGCAGGGGCTTACTTGAACTTCGGCAGGTTGAACTTCAGCGGCACACCCATGCGGCGGTTGATGTGCGCCTGCTGCGCGATCGTCAGTACGTTGTTCGTGATCCAGTAGAGCACCAGGCCCGACGGGAAGAAGAAGAACATCACCGAGAACACCAGCGGCATCATCCACATCAGCTTGGCCTGCAGCGGGTCGGGCGGCAGCGGATTCAGCGCCGTCTGCACCATGGTGGTGATGGCCATCACCAGCGGCAAGATGTAGAACGGGTCGGGCGAGGACAGGTCGTGGATCCAGCCGATGAAGGGGGCGTTGCGCATCTCCACGCTGGACAGCAGCACCCAGTAGAGCGCGATGAACACGGGGATCTGGATCAGGATGGGGAAGCAGCCGCCCAGGGGATTGACCTTCTCCTCGCGGTAGATCTTCATCATCTCCTGCTGCATCTGCTGCGGGTTGCTCTTGAGGCGCTCGCGCATTTCCATGATGCGCGGGTTGATCGCCTTCATCTTGGCCATGCTGCGGTAGGCGCTGGCGTTGAGCCAGTAGAACGCCGCCTTGATCAGCACCACCAGCAGCACGATGGCCCAGCCCCAGTTGCCCACGAACCCGTGGATCTTCTCGAGCAGCCAGTACAGCGGCTTGGCCAGGATGGTGAGCCAGCCGTAGTCCTTGACCAGTTCCAGGCCGGGGGCCAGGGTCTCGAGCTTCTTCTCGTCCTGCGGGCCCACGAACAGACGCGCCTGCACGGTCTGCGACTGGCCCGGCGCGATGGCCGGCAGCGAGGCCAGGCTGCCCACGGAGTAGAGGTTGTCGGCCACCTGGCGCACGAAGTTCTCGCGCGCCACGCCGGCGTCGAGCAGCCAGGCGGTGGCGAAGTAGTGCTGCACCATGGCCACGTAGCCGTCGGTGGCGTTCTTCACGTAGGTGGCCTTGTCGCCCGCCACGTTCTTGAACTCGATCTTCTGGAACTTGTGCTCCGTCGTGTACACGGCGGGGCCGGTGAAGGTCGAGTAGAAGGGCGTCTGGCTTTCCACGGTGCTGCCGTCGCGCACCAGCTGGCGGTAGAGCTGCGGGCTGACCGGCGCACCGCCGACGTTGCGCACCTCATGCTGCACGCCGATGTCGTAGTGGCCGCGCTTGAGCGTGTAGGTGGTGATCAGTTGCACGCCGCCCACCTCGGCCGATTCGTAGCGCACCTGCAGCGAATCCTGGCCGTCAGCCAGGGCCGTGGGCGCGCCACCCACCAGCGCCATCGGCGTCTTGTGGGTGGGGAAGTTGCCACCCACCAGGCCGCTCTGCGCCACGTAGGTGCGTTGGGCGGTCTGCGACAGCAGGGTGAAGGGCGTCTTGATGTCGCGGTCGGCCCCACCGGAGGCCTGCGCGTGCTTGAGCAGCTGCGCACCCACCAGGGCGCCGCCTTCGCTGCTGAAGCTCAGACGCAGGACGTCGGTGGTGACCTCGTGGCGCGTGGCCGCGGCCGGCGCGCTGGCTTCGGCGCCCGGCACCGCGCTGGCGCCGGCCGAGGCCGGATTGCTCGAGGCGCTGGGCAGCGACGCGTCGGCCTTCGGCGCGGGCGCGCCCTGGGCGGGCGCGGTCACGGCCGGCGGCGTGCTGCTGGGAAAGAACGTGGCGGGCTTGCCGTTGTGGATCTGCCATTTGTCCCAGATGAGGACCATGGCGAAACCGAACACCACCCACAGGATGGAGCGACGAATGTCATTCATGACGCGTTCTTGTTTTCGGGGTTTCGGGGAAGCAGGCGCGTGAACAGGCCGTCGGGCCGCTCGGCGGGCACCGGGTCGTGGCCGCCCTCGCACCAGGGGTGGCAGCGCGCCAGCCGGCCCAGCGTGAGCCGGCTGCCCGTGAGCGCACCGTGGCGCCGCAGCGCGTCCAGCGCGTAGGCGGAGCAGGTGGGTTCAAAGCGGCAGCCGCTGCCCAGCCAGGGACTGAGCAGCAGCCGGTAGCCCTGCACGAGGGCGATCAGCGCGCGGCGGGGCAGGTCACGCCACATGGCCGCGGGGCGGGTTGGGCGCGGACGCGCGCGACCACAGGCTGATCAGCTCGGCGCGCACGGCGCTGCGCAGCGCGTCGGATCGGGCGCTGATGAAGCGTTTCGGATCGAAGGCTCCGCGCAGGCGCACCACATGCGCGGCCACGGGCAAACCCGCCGCCGCTGGCGCGGTGGCGTAGATCTGGCGGCGGATGGTGTTGCGGGTGACCGCCCGGCGGGCCCAGCGCTTGGGAATCAGCACGCCGAGCCAGGGGTCGGCGACAGGAAACAGCGCGGCCTGAACCTCGGCCTCGTCGAGAACGAGGCGGTGGAGGGCGAAATGGGGGGTCTTGGCCACCGGGGCGCTGGCCAGCACAGCCTGGAACTGGGGCCGGGTCCGCAGCCGCTGGATCACCGGCGGGCGAGGCTGAACCGACTCAGACCGACAGGCGCTTGCGGCCCTTGGCGCGGCGGGCGTTGATGACCGCTCGGCCGCCGCGCGTCTTCATGCGCACGAGGAAGCCGTGGGTGCGGGCGCGGCGGATCTTGGAGGGTTGATAGGTGCGTTTCATGATGAGGGCTCTGAAATCGGGGAAACCCGCAATTATCGCCAGAAACCCCCCTTCGCGGCAAGCCAATGCGGATAGCCCTGTATCCGGCCGGCGCGGCGTCGGGCGCCCTGAGATCGCCCGGTGGCGCTTGTGGATAACTGCCGCGCGTGCCTACAATGCGCGCCCTGGGGCCACGCCCCTTGTCCACAACTACAAACCGTCTCCCGTCTTCCCGA